>NZ_BMSY01000005.1 GCF_014649395.1 Streptomyces aureoverticillatus | reverse complement strand
CTACCTGGTCCGCCAGGGCACCCTCGACGACTACGTCTACCTGGAGCACGGCGCGCACTACGCCATCGGCGCCCTCGCCGCGATCCTGCTGATCACGATCCAGTACGAGATCCACGAGCTCATCACCGGCCTCATCGGTGTGGCCTTCATCGGCGCGTCCTTCTGGTCGTCCGTCCGCCGCAACAAGGCCCTGGCGGCCGCGGAGGGCGGCGGCACGGGCTCGGGCGACAAGGCCGAGGTCTCGTCCGGCGTCTAGCGGGTCACCCGGCCCGAACAACCGCGATGGCGGCGTCCCCGACTCGGGGGCGCCGCCATCGGCGTACCCACGGTGTCGTACGGTGAGCCGACTTCGGGATCCGGACGTGTGGGGCCCGCTTCGGTGAGGAACGCTCTTGTGCGGGGCGGAAGTTGAGGCGAGGCCCGCGGGCCGCCCCGTGACGTACGCACAGGAACACGGGGCTTTTTTCTTGGGGGTGGCATGTCCTTCTGGGACGGTCTGCGGCCGGGGCGTTCGATGGACTTCGCATCGGGCAGCGCCGCGACCAACTCCATCGAACTGACCAAACGGCATCCGACGGTCTCGCTGACCAAGCAGGGCGCGGCCACCGGCAATCTGCGCGTCTCGCTGACCTGGCAGATGCGGACGTCCGACCTCGTCGGCAAGAAGAGCGGGGGCGGGAGTCTGCTGCGGCACCCGCTGAAGCTGTTCCAGCCCGAGCCGGTGCAGGCGCACACGCAGAGCATGGTCAACGTGGACCTCGACCTGGGCTGCCTGTACGAGCTGACCGACGGCAGCAAGGGCGTGGTGCAGCCCCTCGGCAACTTCTTCGGGAGCCTCAACTCGCCGCCGTACGTGAAGGGCAGCGGCGACGACAGGTTCGGCTCGGGCTCCGGCGAGACGCTCTACGTCAACCTCGACCACCGCGAGTCGATCAAGCGACTCCTGGTGTTCGTCTACATCTACGACCAGACGCCCGCCTTCGACCGCACCCACGCCAAGGTGACGCTCTACCCCAGCAACGGCCCGCGCGTCGAGATCGACCTGGAGGAACGCGCCCCGCAGGCCCGCTCCTGCGCGGTGCTGTCGGTCGAGAACGTCAAGGACGAGCTGATCGTGCGCCGCGAGGTGCGGTACGTGTACGGCTTCCAGGCCGAGCTCGACCGGCTGTACGGCTGGGGGCTGCAGTGGGGCCGCGGCTACAAGACCAAGGTCGGCGGCAGCTGAACCGCGCCGGTCGAGCGGGCGTCGGCCGCGGCCCGGCCGGCCCCCGCCGCACGCCTCCCGCTCAGCGCGGCAGGAACTGCGGCCCCTGCGGAGGCAGCCGGAAGTTCGGGTCGGGCACGGGCGCGACCGGGTGCGGGTAGCCGTACGCCGGGACCGGGGGCTGGGTGGGCGCGGGCTGCGGATAGCCGTAGGCGGGCTGCGGCGCGGGATAGCGCGGCGGCTCCGGCGGGTAGCCGTACGCGGGCTGGGGCGCCGGGGGCGCGGGGGCGGCCGGGTACGGGGCGGGCGGCTGGGTGTGCGCCGGGGGGACGGGGGCCGGTGCCGGTGCCGGGGCCGTCGGGGCCGGGGCGGCGGGCGCCACGGGACCCGTCGTGCCCAGGCGCTGCGTCTGCGGGAGCGAAGCGTCGGGCGTCGGCTCGGGCACGGCGTCGGACTCGTCCACGGAGATGCCGAAGTCGGTGGCGAGGCCCACCAGGCCGTTGGAGTACCCCTCGCCGAGGGCCCGGAACTTCCAGCCCTCGCCGCGGCGGTACAGCTCCCCGCAGATCAGTGCGGTCTCGGCGCCCGTCTCCGGGGTGATGTCGAAGTACGCCAGCGGCTCGGCGTCGGCCGCGGCGGGCGAGGCGTCGTACAGCAGGATCCGCAGCGCGCGGACGTGCTCGAACGGCACGTCGTCGGCGGAGGCGACGAGCAGCACCCGGCCGACCGCGGGGTCCAGGCCGGCCAGGTCGGTCTGCACGGTGTCCGTCAGGCCCTCGGCGACCCGCTTCTTGCCGAGCCGCCAGACCTTGCCGGAGGGGTGCCGCGGCTGGTTGTAGAAGACGAAGTCCTCGTCCGAGCGCACGCGGCCGTCGGTGCCGAGCAGCAGCGCCGACGCGTCGACGTCAGGGGAGCCCTGGCGGGGCGTCCAGCGCAGCACGGCGCGGACGGCGGCGGCTTCGAGCGGGACGTTCGACCCCTTCAACATCGCGTGCGTCATGCGGTCATCCTGCCTTCCTGGTCCTCGGCCGGACAACGCGGGTCCCGCGCCGCCGACCGGTTCCCGGCCCTCCCCGATTCCGCCCGGACGCGGCCCTCGCACCCGGGCGAACACTTTCGGACAGCTGCCCGTCTTGGCCATGTCTTGTCCGCGTACTGCCCGTCTTCGGGCCTATGACACCTGCCTGTGCCGGTGTGGGGCAGACGTGTGCGACATGGCCGGGTTACCTGAATTTCATGCCCGGAGGGAACCCTCGACACCCGCCCCTACGTACTATTACCGGCCACGTCACTTCGGATCGCGTCGACGAACCGGACGATACGGGCGAAATCAGGAGAATCCCTAGGGGAACCCCATGCGTCATTTCGGGCACATAGCCCCAGAGGTGCGACAGCGCCTCTTCCATCGGGAGCCGTGTGCCTTCACCGCGGACTCCCCGCCGCAGCTGCTCGCGGCCGCGCTCGGCGCCACGCTGTACAGCCCGGCCACCCGCCCGCGGCTGGCCGACGACATCCTCAAGCAAGCCGGTCGTGGCGTGATCTCGATGGTCGTCTGCCTGGAGGACTCGATCGGCGACGCCGACGTCGTCGCCGCCGAGGAGAACCTGATCCGGCACTTCACGGATCTCGCGGCGCGCCCGGACGCCGAGCCGCCGCTGCTCTTCATCCGCGTCCGCAGTCCCGAACAGATCCCTGACCTGGCCCGCAGGCTCGGGCCCGCGATCCGCCTGCTGTCCGGATTCGTCCTGCCGAAGTTCACCGAGGAGCGGGGCGTGCCGTTCCTGGAGTCGCTCACCGCCGCCGAGGCGGCCACCGGGCGGCGGCTGTTCGCGATGCCGGTCCTGGAGTCACCACAGCTCCTGTACCTGGAGAGCCGCGCGGTGACGCTGGACGGCATCGCCCGCACCGTCGACAAGTACCGCGACCGGGTGCTCGCGCTGCGCCTCGGCGTCACCGACTTCTGCTCCGCGTACGGCCTGCGCAGACCGCCGCACATGACGGCGTACGACGTCCAGATCGTCGCGTCCGTCATCGCCGACGTGGTGAACCACCTCGGCCGGGCCGACGGCACGGGCTTCACCGTCACCGGGCCCGTCTGGGAGTACTTCCGCGTCCAGGAGCGGATGTTCAAGCCGCAGCTGCGCCAGAGCCCCTTCCTCCAGGTGCGCGCCGAGGAGCTGCGCCAGGCCCTCATCGAGCACGACCTGGACGGACTGCTCCGCGAGATAGAGCTGGACCGCGCCAACGGCCTGCTCGGCAAGACCTGCATCCACCCCTCGCACGTGCTGCCCGTGCACGCCCTGTCGGTCGTCAGCCACGAGGAGTTCAGCGACGCGCAGGACATCCTGCGCCCGGAGCGGGACGGCGGCGGAGTGATGCGCTCCGCGTACACGAACAAGATGAACGAGGTGAAGCCGCACCGCGCCTGGGCCGAGCGGACCCTGCGCCGCGCCGAGGTCTTCGGCGTCGCGCGCGAGGACGTCGGCTTCGTGGAGCTGCTCAGCGCGGGGGTGCCCGCGTGACGGACGCAAACGTAAGGAAGACAGAAGACGTGGTGTGGTCGGGTACGTGGGTCGCCGAGCGGCTCGGGGTCGAGCTGGACGGTGACGGCCGGTTGAGGGAACTGCTCGGGCTCGCCCTGCGCCGCAACCCCAAGCGGGCGCATCTGCTCGTGTCGAACGTCCTCGGCAAGCACGTGCCGCAGCACCCGTCGGTGATCTGGCGCTCCGGGCACGACCTCGGCGTCCGCGTACGGGAACTCCTCGGCGACGACGAGGCCGCCCGCGCCGTCGTCCTCGGCTACGCGGAGACGGCCACCGGCCTCGGGCACAGCGTCGCCGACGGCCTCGCGCTCGCCCCCTACCTGCACTCCACCCGCCGCCCCGTCCCCGGCGTCGCGCGCGCGGGCGGCTTCGAGGAGTCCCACTCGCACGCCACGTCCCACCTGCTGCTCCCCGAGGACCCCCGGCTGCTCGCGGGCGACGGCGCGCTGGTCCTCGTCGACGACGAGTTCTCCACCGGCAACACGGTCCTGAACACCATCCGCGCCCTGCACGAGCGGTTCCCGCGCGAGCGGTACGTCATCGTCGCCCTGGTCGACATGCGCGCCCCCGAGGACCGCGACCGCCTCGACGCCTTCGCGCGTGAGATCGGCGCCCGCGTCGACCTGGTCGCGCTCGCCTCCGGCACGGTGCGGCTGCCCGAGGGCGTCCTGGAGAAGGGGCAGGCGCTGGTCGCCGAGCACGAGGCGGCGGCGCCGGTGCCCGCGCCGCGCGGCGAGCGGGCGCCCGTCACCCGGGTCGGCCTGGACTGGCCCGCCGGGGTGCCCGACGGCGGGCGGCACGGCTTCACGGCCGCGCACCGGGCGCGCCTGGACGCGGCGCTGCCGGGCATGGCCGAGCGGATCGCCGCGGCGCTGCCGGACGGCGCGCGCCGCGTGCTCGTGCTCGGCTTCGAGGAGCTGATGTACGCGCCGCTGGCGCTGGGGGTGGCTCTGGAGCAGCGCCTCGGGGGCGCGGGGGGTGCCGGAGGCGCCGCGGACGCGTCGGGTGCGGCGGGCGCCGAGGTGCGCTACTCCACGACCACCCGTTCCCCCGTCCTCGCCGTGGACGACCCCGGCTACGCCATCCGCACCCGCCTGGTCTTCCCGGCGCACGACGACCCGGCCGACGGCCCCGGCCCGCGCTACGCGTACAACGTGGCGGGCGGCGGCTTCGACGCGGTGGTCGCGGTGGTGGACTCCACGGCGGACACGCCGCGGCTGCACGCGCCCGACGGTCTGCTGGCCCAGCTCGCCGCGCACACCGGCCATGTGCTGCTCGCCGTCGTCCCTTCGTACGTCCCGCAAGCCGCCGCTCAAGACGCTTCGTACGTCCCCCAAGACGCCTCGTACGTCTCCCAAGATCAGGAAGCCTCCATGCTGCCCGACCCCCTCCGTGGCCCCGCCTTCTCCTCCTACGCGCCCGAGGACGTCGGCTGGCTGCTCCAGGACCTGTCGGACGTCACGCTCGAAGCGCCCACCGAGGAGCGCGAGGAGGCCATCCAGAGCGGCGGCGCGCACTACGCCGAGTCGCTTCCGGTCGAGTACCAGCCGAGCCCGCAGTACCAGGAGCTGTTCCGGGCCGCGCTCGACACCTCCGCGGCCCGCATCGCGCAGGCCGTCGGCACGGTGACCGAGACCGTCGTCGCCGAGCGCTCGCCCCGCCCGGTCCTGGTGTCGCTGGCCCGCGCGGGCACCCCCGTCGGCGTCCTGATGCGCCGCTGGGCCGAGCACCGGCTGGGCCTGGACCTGCCGCACTACGCCGTCTCGATCGTGCGCGGCCGCGGCATCGACGCCAACGCGCTGCGCTGGCTGGCCGCGCACCACGACCCGGCCGACGTCGTCTTCGTCGACGGCTGGACCGGCAAGGGCGCGATCACCCGTGAACTGGCCGCAGCGATCGAGGAGTTCGAGGCGGCGGGCGGCGCCCGGGGCTTCAACCCCGAGATGGCCGTGCTCGCCGACCCCGGCTCCTGCGTGCGCACCTACGGCACCCGCGAGGACTTCCTCATCCCGTCCGCGTGCCTCAACTCCACTGTGTCCGGGCTGATTTCGCGTACGGTGCTGCGCGCGGACCTCGTCGGTCCGGACGACTTCCACGGTGCGAAGTTCTACCGCGAGCTCGCCGGATCCGACGTCTCCGGCGACTTCGTGGCCGCCGTCGCCGCCCGCTTCGACGAGGTGGCCGACGCGGTGGCCGCCCAGGTCAAGGAGGTGCTCGCCGCGGATCGCGCGCCGACCTGGGAGGGCTGGGCGGCCGTCGAGCGGATCAGCGAGGAGTACGGCATCCACGACGTGAACCTGGTCAAGCCCGGTGTCGGCGAGACCACGCGCGTGCTGCTGCGCCGCGTGCCGTGGAAGATACTCGCCCGCGCGGGGGCGGGGGCAGACCTCGACCACGTCCGCCTGCTCGCCGAGCAGCGCGGGGTGCCCGTCGAGGAGGTCGCCGAACTCCCGTACACCTGCGTGGGGTTGATCCACCCCAAGTACACGCGCGGGGCGACGGGGGCGGACGGCAAGGCGGTGGCCGCCGCATGAGTGCCACCTCGGGCCCCGCCACCTCGGGCCCCGCCGCCGCGCTCTCCGCCGCCGCGCTCTCCGGCGCCCCGCGCCCGGAGGGCTCGCGCCTGCTCGTCGCCAGCGACCTCGACCGCACCCTCATCTACTCCGCCGCCGCGCTCGGCCTGCGCGTGCCCGACGCCGAGGCGCCGCGCCTGCTCTGCGTCGAGGTGTACGAGGGCAAGCCGCTGTCGTACGTCACGGAGGCCGCCGCCGGGCTCCTCGCGGAGCTGGCGGAGCGTGCCGTCTTCGTGCCCACGACGACCCGCACCCGCGAGCAGTACCACCGCATCCACCTCCCCGGTCCCGTACCGGAGTTCGCGATCTGCGCCAACGGCGGGCACCTGCTGGTCGACGGCGAGTCGGACCCGGCGTGGCGGGCGGCCGTCGACCGCCGTCTGGCCGCCGAGTGCGCGTCCCTCGACGAGGTCCGCGCGCACCTGCTGCGCAGCGCCGACCCCACCTGGCTGCTCAAGGAGCGCGTCGCCGAGGACCTCTTCGCCTACCTGGTCGTCGACCGCTCCCTGCTGCCCGAGGGCTGGGTCAAGGAACTGGGGGAGTGGGCCGTGGGACGCGGTTGGACCGTCTCCCTCCAGGGCCGCAAGATCTACGCCGTGCCGCGGCCGCTCACCAAGAGCGCGGCCATGCGGGAGGTCGCGCGCCGCGCGGGCACCGACGAGGCCCTCGCCGCCGGCGACTCCCTCCTCGACGCCGACCTCCTCGCCGCCGCGGACCACTCCTGGCGCCCGTCCCACGGCGAACTTGCCGACACGGGCTGGACGACACCGGGCCTGACGGTGGTCCCCGAGCGGGGGGTGGCCGCGGGGGAGGCGATTCTGCGGCACTTCGTGGCGGCGGCGACCATGCGGTAGCCGCCCCCCCTCGCGGCGGGCGGCCAGGCCGCGCGGTGTGCGCCGCGTGGGTGGGGGGTGTCGCTGGGGGAGGCGTTGCCCGGCGCCGCGGGGTCCGCCCCTGTGCCCGCCCGTTCCGCCCCCCGGGCGGACCAGCCGCCCACAGTGGCGGGGCGGACGGGGCGGCGGCGGGCCCCACCCACGTACCCTGTCCCCATGCCCCGATACGAGTACCGCTGCCGCCCCTGCGGCACCACCTTCGAGCTGTCCCGCCCCATGGCGGAGTCCGCCGCCCCGGCCACCTGCCCGGCGGGCCACGAGGACACGGTGAAGCTGCTCTCGACCGTGGCGGTCGCCGGCACGGCCACGACCCCGGCGGGCGCGACCGGCGGCGGTGGCGGCGGCGGTTGCTGCGGAGGCGGCTGCTGCGGCTGACGCGGCAGCGGCGCGGAAACGTACGGCCTCGCGGCCGAGCACACGGCACCGCCCCCCCGGCCGAGCACACGGCACCGCCCCCCGGCCGAGCACACCGCACCGCCCCCCCGCCGGGCTAACGCAGCACAGCCCCGTCCCCCACCTCCAGCATCCCCAACTCCCCCCGCGTGGGCGCCCCCTCCCAGTCCCCGCGCGAGGCCACCGCGAACGCCCCCGTGGTCACCCCCCGCTCCAGCCGCTCCGCGACCCCCGCGCCGTCGAGCAGCGCGGACAGGTATCCGGCGGCGAAGGCGTCCCCGGCCCCGACGGGGTCCACGGCGCGCACCGCCCGTGCGGGGCGGTGGAGTTCGCCGGACTCCGTGTACACGGTGGCGCCGCGCGAGCCCAGCTTGACGACGGCCTCGCGCACCCCGAGGTCGAGCAACGCCCGTGCCTGGCCGGGGAGTTCGGTGGGCGCGCCGTCGGCGGGGAGACACAGCGGCAGCTCGTCGTCGGACGCCACGAGGACGTCGACGTACGGCACCCAGTCACGCAGAACGGCACCCGCGTCCTCGTAACTCCACAGCCGCGAGCGGAAGTTGACGTCCAGGCAGATCCGGACGCCGAGTTCGCGCGCGAGGCGCAGGGCGCGTTCGCAGGCGGCCCGCGCCGAGGCGCCGAGGGCCGGGGTGATGCCGGTCAGGTGCAGCAGGCGCGGCGGCGGCCCGCCCGCGAAGGCCCGCTCGACGGCGGCCACGCCGAGTCGTGACCCGGCCGACCCGGCCCGGTAGTAGTGCACCCGCGTCACCTCGGGCAGCCGCGGCTCGAACAGCAGCAGCCCGGTCGGCGCCCCCGCGTCGCGGCTCGCGCCGGACACGTCCACGCCCTCGGCGCGCAGCGTACGCAGCACCAGCTCACCGGCCTCGTCGTCGCCGACGGCCCCCGCCCAGCGGACGGTGTGCCCGAGCCGGGCAAGTCCGATGGCCACGTTCGACTCGGCCCCGGCGACGGACACGGCCATCGACCCGCCGAGCTTCAGTGGCCCGTCGCCGCGCAGCGCGACCATGGTCTCGCCGAAGGTGAGAACGTCCGTACCCCCGG
Source organism: Streptomyces aureoverticillatus (assembly GCF_014649395.1). Lineage (GTDB taxonomy): Bacteria > Actinomycetota > Actinomycetes > Streptomycetales > Streptomycetaceae > Streptomyces > Streptomyces aureoverticillatus. The sequence continues at coordinate 741,231 of NZ_BMSY01000005.1, read as the reverse complement.
GAGCCCCGGAAGCCCCGACACCCCCGGGCCGCGCCGGGGCACCCCCCTCCGCCGCAGCCGAGTCCGCCCGCCCGCGGCCGCTCACCCGCACACCGCCACGAAGCGGCCCGCCCGCCGCCGCAGCCCGTCCAGGTCCCCGCCGTCCGCGGCGTCGCCGACCAGCGGGGAGCCGACGCCCACGGCCACCGCGCCCAGCTCCAGATACTCCGCCGCGGCCGCCGCGTCCACGCCGCCGACCGGCACGAACGGCAGGCCGGGGAACGGGCCGAGGAGCGCCTTCAGATAGGCGGGGCCGCCCACCGCCGAGGCGGGGAACACCTTCAGGGCCGTCGCTCCCGCCGCGTCCGCCGCGATCACGTCCGTCGGCGTGAGGACCCCGGCGAGCACGGGCAGCCCCCGGCCGAGTGCGGCGTCGACACCCGGGCCGAGCCCCGGCGTCACCACGAGGTTCGCGCCCGCGTCGGCCGCGCGCGCCGCGTCGTCCGCCGTGAGGACCGTGCCCGCGCCCAGCCACGCGTCCGGCCCCAGCTCGGCCCGCGCCCGCCGCAGCACGCCGAGCGCGTCGGCGCCGCTCAGCGACACCTCGACCAGCGGCACCCCGGACTCGACGAGCGTCATCACCGTACGGAACGAGGCCTCCGCGTCCGTGCCGCGCACGATGGCCACGAGCCGCCGGGCCCGCAGCTCCTGCATGAAGTCGACCATGCCCCCAGGCTCGCACAGCGCCTCAGCCGCGCCGCAGGGCCTGCCGAGGACAGGCTCTCAGCGGATCCGACGGCCGGACGGCCGCGCGACGGGCGTGCCCTCCGGATGCCGCGCCTTCCAGTACGGGTTGTCGTGCGGCAGCGTCGCGCTCACCCTCCCGTACATCCCGAAGAACATCAGCAGCACCCCGACCACAAAGCTGAACAGCACGTTCTCGATGCGGAACGCGAGGAAGTTGAAGCTGCTCTCCAGCAGGGCGAGATTGACGAAGCCGCTGAGGACGAAGGCGATGCCCAGGACCATGTTCAGCGTCGACGCGAAGTTACCGCCGATCACCATCCCGGCGAACAGCAGCAGCCCGACGCAGATCGACAGGACGCTCAGCGCCCCGTTGGTGTTCAGGCCCGCGACCTGGTCGCCGCCGGTGTCGAAGAAGCCGACCCTGTCGATCAGGCCGAGGATGCCGAAGGTGAGCAGGACCAGGCCCATCAGGCCCGCGCCGAAGCGGTAGATCCGGCTCAGCCGGTGGTCGACGGGCAGGTGCTCGTCGAGCCGGACACGCCGTTTGCGGCTCTTGGACCGGGGGCTGGGGTGAAGCGCGTGCGTGGCCATGTCCGCCTCCTTCGTGCGCGCGGAGGCCCGTTGCGACGTACGGTGACGTGCCTGCGTACGACGCGTATCGACGTAGCGACGACGCCCGACGACGTACAGACGCACCTCCAGGATCCGCCCAGCACCCGCCGACCGCCAACAAGAGCACTGACCAGCGCTTTTCCAGGCGCGGCCAGGCGCGGCTAGGCGCCCTGCCCCCGCTCCTCCCGGATCTGCGCGACCACTCGCGCGACGGTCGTGCGCACGGCCTCCGTCTCGGTCAGGAAGTGCCAGTAGTCGGGGTGGCGGCCGTCCAGCGCGGCCACGGCGCGGTCCAGGCGGGCCACCGAGTCGTCGAGGGGGCGGGCGTGCCGCGGGTCGGGCTTCTGGCGGCCGGCCATGGCCAGGCGCTGGGCGTCGCGGACGGCGAAGCGGGTGCGTTCGATCTCGGCGCCCGGGTCCTTCGCGACGGCGTTCAGGCGCCGCAGCCGGTCGCCGGCGGCGGACACGGCCTCGTCGGTGGAGTTCAGCAGCGCCCGCACCGTGGAAAGGAGCGCCGTGGCGTCCGGCCAGCGCTGGTCCTCGCGGGCGCGCTGGGCCTCCTTGAGCTTGGTCTCGGCCTGCCGCACGTTCTGCTCGGCCTGCTGCGGCACCGGCTGGAGGTCCTGCCAGCAGGCCGCGGTGAACCGGCGCCGCAGCTCGCTGAGGATCGGCTGCACCTGCTCGCTGCGGGTGGTCAGGGCCTGCGCGCGGGTCCGCAGCGACACCAGGCGCCGGTCGATCTCGCGGGCCCGCTCCGGCAGCCGCTCCGCCTCGGCGCGGACGGCTTCGGCGTCCCGGACGACCCGGTCGGCGCGCTGCAGGGTGTCGGCGACGCCGTGCCGCCCCGCGCCCTGGTTGAGCTTGGTCAGCTCGGGCGCGAGCGCGGCGAGCCGCCCGGCGAGGTCGTCGGCCTTCAGGCCCGCGGCCCGCACCGCGTCGAGCGCGTTGCTCGCGGCGAGCAGGGTCTGCCGGGCGCGCTCCACGGCCGGGGCCAGGCGCGCCAGTTGGGTCTCCGCCTTGTCGAGCAGCGGCGTGAGCCCCTGCGAGAACCGGTCGAGCTCCTGCTTGGTGGCACCGAGGGCGTCCTTGGCGCGGGTCAGCTCGGCGCGGGCGCGGGCGGCGGCGGACGTCTCCAGGTCGTCACGGTCGAGGTCGTGGGCGTCCACGGCGGTGATGTACTGGTGGCTCACCTCGTCGATGCGCCGCCCGAACGCCTCGAAGTCGGACGCGGCCTTCCGCGCGGCGGGGGAGGAGTCCACGGCGGCGATGGTCTCGATGGAGATCCGCAGGTCGCGCTGCGCGGTGTCCAGCTCGTAGAACGCGGCCGCGGCGGCGTCCTTCGCGGCCTGCGCCTCCGCCCGCACGCTCTCGCCGCGCCCGCCGAACCAGCGCCGCGTGCCGCCCCCGGCGAAGGAGGCAGGCAGGGCGGCGGCGAGCAGCGGGAGTACGGGAAGGGGCAGGAGGACGAGGGCGGCGGCGCCGCGGAGAGGGCCGGAGGACGTGACCCGCCCGGCGGGCCGGGGAACCCCCTGCTCCCCCTGGACGCCTCGTCGGTCCCGGACACCTTGGGCCACGGCGGCGCAGCGCGAGGCGACGGCATCCGCGGCGGACACCGCCAACGACGTCCATCTGTCCCTTGTGTACGGCCGCGGAGGTGTCGCCGTCACTATCCCTCTCCCGTGCTGTTCGCCCTGCCGGTGTCATTCTCCCACCGGTTGAGGACGAACACACGGGCCGGTCAGTTCGCGCTGCGTACTGTGACGTTGCCGTCGACGCTCCGCACGGAGACGTGGTGCGGGCTGTGGGAGTCGCGCGGCACGGAGACGTCGGCGCGGCCGTCGACGGTCGTGGTGTCCACGCGGTACGAGGCCGCGCCCCCGCCCCCGCTGCCGTCCCCGCCCTCACTGCCCTCGCCACGGCCTCCGCCGTCCTTGGCGACGGGCAGCGCGACGGTCACGGACCCGTCCTGGCTGCGGGCCTGGACGCGGTCGGGGGCGGTGGCGAGTTCGAGCCGCACGGAGCCGTCGCGGGAGGCGGCGCTGACCCGCTTCGAGGTGACGCCGAGCGCCCGCACCGAACCGTCGACGCTGCGCAGGTCGAGCGGCCCGCGGGCGTCCTTCACGGTCACGGACCCGTCGGACGTACGCACCTTCAGCGGCTCCCGGAAGCCGGTGGCCGTCACCTTGCCGTCGTCGTCGAGGACGGTCACGGCGACGCCGCGCGGTACGACGACGCGGTGCTTGGCGGAGCAGTTGCTGATGACGCCGCTGCACTTCGTCCGGAACGTGAGCCGGTCCCCGTCCATCTTCCACGTGACCTTGGGGCTCTCCCCGATCACGGTCCGCCCGTCGAACCACCGCGTCACGCGCACGTCCCCGGCCTTCGCGTCGTCGGACACGACCAGCTCGAGGGCCGAATCGTCCGAGTCCACGGTGAGCGTGTGCCCCGGCAGCGCGAAGGACCGCTGCTCCGGGTCGGAGTCGTCCTCGGCGCTGGCCCCGCACGCCGCGACCATCCCGACGGCGACCGCTGTCGCCCCCACCCCGACCAGGACACGCATCCCCCGCGCACGCGGACGCCGGCTGCGGACGGTCATGACGCTCTCCCCTGTTTCCTTGCCTCCCCGCAGCCGTTGCCGCGAGCACACGACGACCGTACGAACTGCCCGCCTCCCAGGGGATCCGGCCGACCACCGGATCCACGGTGGGGCTATCCCCCCGCGCCCTCGGGGGTCCCCGCCCCCGCCCTCCATACGGGTTTGCGGCGCAGGGCCACCGGCAAGGTAGGCTGTCGGCACATTCCGGGCGCGTAGCTCAGGGGTAGAGCGTCGCCCTTACAAGGCGAATGTCGGCGGTTCGAAACCGTCCGCGCCCACCGGACAGAGACCCCCAGCCGATCTTGGCTGGGGGTCTCTGGCGTGCGTCTCCGCGGGGGTGCGATCTCAACGATCCGGAGTCGTCCCCGCCGCGGCGTCCTCTGGCGCGAAGACGCCCACCAGCGTGCGGAACGCCGCGCGGTAGACGCTGGGTGTGGTGCCGTTGAAGCGGTGGAAGTGGTGGCGGAGGTTGGCAGGGGTACCGAGGCCTGTGGTGGTCGGGATGTGTTCGACGGGGGTGTCGGTGTGTTCCAGGAGCCACTGGGCCCGGCGGACGCGGGCGCGCAGGAGGTACTGGAGCGGGGTGAGGCCCGTGTGCGCGCGGAAGTGGCGGGTGAGGCTGCGGACGCTGGTGCCGGCGTGGGCCGCGATGTCCGAAAGCGTCAGCGGGCGGTGGAGGTTGGCCTCCAGCCAGGTCGCGGTGGGGTCGGCGGTGAAGTCGGGGTGAGGGGGCGGAGTGAGGCTGGGGTGAGGGGCGGGAGGGGGGTCGGGGTGAGGGGTGGGGTCGGGGTGAGAGGTGGGCGTGGGCGTGGGGTGAGGGGTTGCGCGTAGTGCTTCCGCCGGGTTCGGGAGCATCAGGAAGAGGTGGCGGTCGGCCTCCCGCGCCGTCTGCTCGCCGTGTTCCTCCTCGATGATCCGTACGCAGAGGTCCTTGCCGCCGAGCACTCCGGAGGAGGTGAGGAACGGGCCGTCCGCGATGGGCCAGTCGCCGAGTTCGACCTCGGTCCGGGGGTGGCTGCGCGCCAGTTCGGCCGCGTGCGACCAGGACGTCGTGGCGCGGCGGCCGTCCAGGAGTCCGGCCGCCGCCAGGGCGAAGGTGCCGGTGCCGATCGCGGCCAGTCGGCTGCCCCGGGCGAAGGCCGCGCGCAGCGCGTCGAGTACGTCGGGCGGGGGCGGGGCGGGACAGCTCGCGTACCCCGTCACGATCACCGTGGCGGCGTCCGCAAGACCGTCGAGGCCGTGATCGGCGGTCACCGTCATGACCGCCGGGCCCGCCGTCCTGACCGTGCGCGCGGCGGCGCACACGCGCAGCTCGTACGGCGGACGGTGGTAGTACGCGCGCGACGCCGCGCCGAACAGCAGCGCCGGCGTGCTGAGTTGGTGGGCCGGGACCCCGTCGAGCGCTAGCAGCGCGACCACTGACATGGCCAGAATTTAGCCCAGGGTGGCAGCAGGCCGCTTTTTCCACCCCGGCGGGCGCCCGGAGGATGAGAGCACGCGCTGCGGAGAACGGTGCAGGTCAGCCCACCCGTTCCGCTCCGGATACGAACGCGCGACACCATCCGTTACGCACACCCGAAGGGCACCTCCATGTCTGATCAGGCACATCCGACCGTTCCGTCCCGCCCGATACGGCGCCTGCTCGCCGGTGCCGGAGCCGTCGGCGCCGCCACCGTCCTGTGCGCCGCCGGCCTCAGCGGCACCGCCCACGCCATCGTGGGCGGGCAGGACTCCACGGGGCCGTATCCCTTCATGGTGTCCATCCCCATGTCCCTGGCGCAGGAGGACGGGACCACCCTGGCGGGCGTGTGCGGCGGCGTCCTGATCGACCCGCAGTGGGTGGTGACCGCCGCGCACTGCGCGCAGGACGACTTCACGGCCACGCCGGACGGGACGGTGCGCGTCGGCAGCGACCGGCTGCACTCGGGTGGCACCGTACGCACCATCGTCAAGAAGGTCGTCCACCCCCGCTACGACATCGGCGGTGACCAGCGCTCCTTCGACGACATCGCGCTGCTCCGCCTGGACCGTCCCGTCGTCCGCCAGGCCCCGATCCGGATCGCCGACCGCGCCCCGCGGCCCGGCGCGCACACCCGGATCCTCGGCTTCGGGACCACGGTCGACGCCACCGAACCCAAGGAGTGGAAGTTCTCCGAGCGGCTCAGGCAACTGGACACCCGGCGGGCCCCGGCCGCCAAGTGTCTGAACATCAAGGGCAGTACGGAGCTGTGTACGCAGAGCCTGGTGCCCGGCGCCATGGCGTGCAACGGCGACTCCGGCGGGCCCCAGATCCAGCGCGTCGGCGGCCGCTGGCAGCTCGTCGGGACCACGTCCGGCGACGGCGACGCGGCCGTCGACCCGAAGTGCGCGGGCGGCCCGGGGATCTACACCTCCGTCGCCGCGTACAAGGGATGGATCGACAAGACGGTCGGCGGGACGGGCGGCAAGGCCGTCGGCAAGCACCGCTGAAACCGGCCGTTCGGGGCGGCCCCGCACCCGCGGGGTCGCCCCGTTCCGCCCCGACCACCCCTACCCGACGGATACTCCGACCATGTCGGTCATCGCGCTGCTCGCCCTCGACGGCCTCCCCGCCCACCAACTCACCACCCCCGGCCTGGTCCTGGACGCCGTCGCCCACAGCGCCCCGCGCTCCGCGTACGACCTGCGGATCTGCGCTGTCCCGCGCACCCTCACCACCGCCGAGCCCGCCCCCATGACCATCACCGCCGACCGGGGCCTCGAGGGTCTGGAGGACGCGGACACGGTGGTCGTTCCCGGCCACCAGGGGATCGGCGCGGACCCGCCGCCCGGCGTGGCCGCCGCCCTGCGCCGCGCCGTCGACCGGGGCAGCCGGGTCGCCGCCGTCGGCACCGGCACCTTCACGCTCGCCGCGGCCGGGCTCCTCGACGGCCGCCGCGCCACCACCGTCTGGAGCCACGTGCCGGAACTGGCCGCGCGCCACCCCCGGGTGGACGTCGACCCGGCCGGGACCCTCGTCGTGGACGGGCCGTTCCGCACGTCGGCCGGGTTCCTCGGCGGCCTCGACCTCTACCTGCGCCTCGTCGAGGAGGACCACGGCCCCGCCGCGGCCGCCGCGACCGCGCGCCGGCTCGTCCTGCCCGTGTACGACGAGGCCGGTGCCGCGCAGGCCGAACTCGACCGGGCGCTCGCCGCGACGGCGGGCCTCGGGCCGACCGTACGGTGGCTGGAGGCGAGCCTGCACCGGCCGCTCACGCCCGCCGACATCGCCGCGCACGCCCGCCTCAGTGTCCGCACCCTGAACCGCCGCTTCCGCGCGCACACCGGCCTCAGCCCGCTCCAGTACCTGCTGCGCGCCCGCCTCGACCGGGCCCGGGACCTCCTCCAGCAGGACGAAGACGCCACGATCGAAGAGATCGCCGCCCGCGTGGGGTTCGGCTCGTCGGCGAGCTTCCGCCGGCACTTCCGGCACGCCACCGGCATGACGCCGCGGGACTACCGCGCTAGCGCGCGGCCCGGGGCGGGTCCGCCTGAAGGTGGGCCTTCGCGTTGATCACGGCTCGGGCCCGCAGGCGGTGCCACTCGGCGAGTTCACCGCGGTGCCGGGTGCGGACCTCGGTGAGCGGCTCCTTGCGGAACGCGGCCTCCGGCTTGAGGTTGTTGACCACCGTCGAGACCCGGAACCAGCGGCGCTGGTCGCCGTAGAGGGTGCGCTGGGCCTCGGCCAGGCAGCCGTCGGTGTGCGCGCGGACCGAGTAGCCGGTGGGCAGGGTCAGCGACAGTTCGGTGCGGCCCGCGCCGAACAGGGCGCGCGTCACCCGCTGTTGCTCGGCCCGGGACGGCGGCCGGCTGCCGGGACCCGGCGGCGTCAGACCCCGCCGGGTCAGACAGGTCTCGGTGAGCTTCCGCTGTGCCGTCTTGATGATCTCGTTCGGCGGCAGCTCCGACGTACGGGACGGCGGGGCCGAGCAGCCGACGGCCAGGGAGGCCAGGGCGGTCAGGAGGGCCACGAGGGCCACGAGGGCGCCCATTTGCACGTCCCGCGGCACTGGGGGCCGCCCGGCTCGCGCCCCGGCTACTCGTGAGACGGCTTCGTGGCGCATGCGGGCGGCTCCTGGGACTGGTTCGGCGCACGGTGCATGCGCACCCTCCCCAGGGGCCGTCCGGGCAATCGCGTTGTCACTCCGAGGGGTGAGTAGTCGTACCGGATGGGGGCGCGGGCACAACTGGCGGCGCGGGCCCGACCGGTGGCGCGGGCGTCACCCGGTGGCGTGGCGCGGGACTCACCGGCGGTGCGACTGCGACGTCGGGTGCGTGCGCCGGTACCGGCGGTCCCAGCGCTCCTGGCGGGAACGCCGGATGCGGTAGTCGCGGTACGTGGCGGGGATGGCGCCACCACCCCCGCCGCCGCCCGCTCCTCCGCCCGTGCCACCGGCGCCACCCGCCCCGGCGGAAGCCCCGCCGCCCGCGGGGCCCTGCGGTGCCGGGCCGCCGTCGTGGCGGCGGACCAGGAAGTAGACGAGCGCCGCGGCGGCGAGCCACAGCAGGGGTTGCTTGAAGCCCAGGGCGACCAGGATCGCCAACAGGGCGATGACGAATACGTTCATGGCTGAACCTCCGCACGCTGGACGCGGGGGCCGGATTCGGTGCCGGATTCGGTGATCGGTGCCGCGCGGGCGCGGAGCGGGGGCGGCTCCGGCGCGCGGGCTTGGCGTCGCGGGGTCGTACGAGGGCTTGTTCGCCCCTCGTACGCAGAGGAGTCAACGCCCGCCGCCACCGCCTGTCAATGCTCCTGGGAGTCTTCGGAGGAGGCCGCGGGCGGAGTCTCGTGCGCGTGCTTGAGCCTCATCCGGGTATCCACCACGTCCGGGCCCGAAACCTGCTCCCAGAAGCGGTGGCAGGTCACGAAGACCGCCAGCTCCCGCTCCCGCGCGCGCAGCTTCTCGACCTCCGCCTGCTCGTCGGGCGTCCAGCCCGGGGAGGCCGGGCGCTCCACCTTGCGCCAGCCGTTGTCGTCGCTGAAGCCGTCGAGGGGCTCGACGGACCAGGGCAGCCGCCTCAGGAGCGCGTGCAGCTCCGATCTGACCTGGTGCAGCTCCTCCTGGCCGGCGAGGAGGTCGCTCGGGAACTCATACGCGGGGGTCGCGGGGGTTGCTGACACGGCCGCAATGCTACTCCTGTTCGAATTTGGTGGGCGAGTGGCTCGACGGGTGAGTCCCGCTGCGCGAGGCTGTACGTATGTGCCGCAGCATCAAGACCCTTCGCCCGCCCGTCATACCCGAGAAGGCCACCGAGGACGAGATTCGGGCCGCCGCGCTTCAGTACGTGCGCAAGGTGTCCGGGTTCCGGGCCCCGGCCGCCCACAACCGCGAGGTCTTCGACCGCGCGGTCGACGCCGTCGCCGCGGCCACGGCGTCCCTGCTGGACGACCTCCAGGTACGGGGCGCTCGCGGGGCGTCCGACGGGTAGCCCTCGCGGGGCGCCCCAGACCCGCCCCTTCTCCGAAACCAGGGGGCTGCCGCCCCCTGGACCCCCGCTTGTCGCCGCTCCGCGGCTCGTCCTCAAACGCCGGACGGGCTGAATCGTTGCCGGGGCGGGCTGGAAGCTGCAGGGTCTGGGGCGCAGCCCCTGGAAGGGCGGGTGGGTGGGGAAATGAGCCTGCCCGGCGTTTGAGGGCGAGGCGCGGAGCGCCGAAAAAGCGGGGGAGAGGGGCGCAGCCCCATCAGGACGGGCGGCGGACCAGGAACGCCGCGCCCGCGCCCGCGGCGAAGAGGGCGAACACCGAGACGCCCGTCGCGAGCCACGTCGCCCCGAGCCACTGCCCGCCGAAGTAGCCAAGGCCCACGCTGTATCCGGCCCAGGCCACGCCCGCCAGGGCGGACCAGGGGAGAAACTCGCGCACCCGCCGGTGCGCCGCCCCCGCACCGAGCGAGACGATCGAGCGCCCCGCCGGGGCGAAGCGGGCGATGACGACGAGCACGCCGCCGCCGCGCGCGAGCGCCGTGCCGAGTCGTTCCTGCGCGCTGGTCAGACGGCGGGAGCGGGCGATGGCGCGGTCGAGGCGGGCGCCGCCGCGCCAGGCGATGCGGTAGGCGACCAGGTCACCGAGCACGGACGCCGTCGCGGCGCAGAGCATCAGGAGCAGGATGTCCGGCACGTCGTTCGGGACCCGCCCGGTACCGGAGCCGGCGGCCGCGGCCGCGGTGGCCGCCGTGATCACGAGCACCCCGCTCGGCAGCAGCGGCAGGAAGACGTCGAACAGCACGGAGACCGCCACGACCGCGTAGATCCATGGGCTGCCGGTCAGCGCCCCCACACTCTCCAACACCGAAACTCCCCGTTGACTCCCCCGGTCGGCAACTCGTCGCCGCGATGCGCGGGGAGCGGCGGTGGCGGCCTTGTGACAGCGGTACAGCGTACGCCGCGCCCTCGTCCCTAGATCCACTGGGGGCTCATATGTTCGCCACGTCACGTTCACCCGGCTGCCGCCCCTGAAGCGGCGTACGTCCACGAAGTCCCGTACGAACGGAGCAGAAGCGCACACGGAAGGCGCTCGACGGGCGGGGCGGGGAGAAGAGGAGAACTCGACGATGGTGGCAGGAATACTCACCGCCGCCGCGGCGGCGGCCGTGCTCGCCGCGAGCGGCGGCGCAGCGGGCGACGGCGCCGACTGCGTGCGTGCCGAGGGGCGGTTCACACCGCCCAAGGCGCCCTCGCCCGCGCTCACCTACGACCGGAACCTCGTGCCCCCGGGCGCCCGGATCCAGGTCACCCAGCGTCACGAGAAGGGCGGCACCCGCGTCACCCTGCGCGTGCGGGGCGTCAAGCCGGGCTTCGCGTTCGGCGCGCACGTGCACCAGAAGCCCTGCGGCGTCGACCCGGCCGCGGCGGGCGGCCACTACCAGCACCGCCAGGATCCCGTGCAGCCGTCGGAGAACCCGGCCTACGTCAATCCGGACAACGAAGTGTGGCTGGACTTCACCGCACAACCGGATGGCTCCGGGAAGGCGTCCGCGGTCCACTCCTGGGGCTTCAGGCCCGGCGAGGCGGCCTCGGTCGTGCTGCACCGGGAGCAGGGCGGCGCCGGGGACCGGGTCGCGTGCTTCACCGTGCCGTTCGAGCCGCGCGCCGGGTCGTAACGGCTGCAGAGGTCGTCACACCTCGCAGTCGTCACACCTTGCAGAGAACGCGAAGGCGCCCCCTCCTCCGTACCGGGAACCACATACGGAGAAGGGGGCGCCGCTCAGGCGTGCGTGCGGGTAGGGCCGCGACGGTCGCGGGTCAGGCCGCGACGGTCGCGCGATCCGCGTCCGCCGACTTCGGCTCCCGCTCGCCGCGGGCCGCCGCGATGACGCGGTCGAGGCCGAACGCCCCGGAGCCGGTGAAGACGAGCAGCAGGAAGGCCCAGCAGAACATCGCGGAGGCCTCGCCGCTGTTCTGTATCGGCCACAGGGCCTCCGGCTGGTGGACCTTGAAGTACGCGTAGGCCATCGAGCCGGACGACACGAGCGCCGCGGCGCGGGTGCCGAGGCCGAGCAGCACCAGGGTGCCGCCGACGAGCTGGATGACGGCCGCGTACCAGCCCGGCCAGGTGCCCGCGTCGACGGTGCCGCCGCTGCCGTCCGTGCCGCCGAGGGCACCGAAGAGCGAGGCGGCGCCGTGGCAGGCGAAGAGCAGGCCGACGACGATGCGGAACAGGCCGAGGGCATAGGGCTGGGCGCTGTTGAGACGTCCAGTCATGGTGGGGGACTCCTTCGGTCTTGGGTCGGTTGGGGACGGGAACCGATCGGAGCCCCACATTAGGTCCGCCTAATTAGTACTTGCAACTTCAACATCTGAGTGTTTCGTGAGAATCCGCTGTATCCGGCCGTCCCGGGTGTCCCGGGGGTTCGGTATCCCGTCCTGAACTGTCGCCGCCCCGGCCGGAAAGGTTGCCGCCCGCAGCGCCGCCCGCGCCACGGCGTCCGCGTCGGACAGCGTCACCGAGTCCACCCCCGGCCTGGCCCCGGCGGCCGTCACCCAGTGCACCCCCTCGGTCGGCACCCCGAACGCGAACCTCCGTGCGTGGGCGCGCCCTTGACGGTCGATCAGGTGGTACGGGCGGGGCGTGACGTCGAGGCCGCCCGTCTCGTAGCCGTCGACGGTGTGCGGGCGGCACGCCCCGGACCGCAGCAGCTCCGCGAGCAGCGGGTCCTCGGTGCGCCGCAGGTCCGGCTCGGGCAGCCGCGCCTCGATCAGGGTGGTCACCCGCACCTCGGAGCCCGGTACGTCCGGCGAGTGCGCGGTGAACGCGCCGTCCTCGGCGCGCACGGCGAGCCGCGGCCCGACGACCCGCACCACGCCCGCCTCGACCAGTGCCGTCAGCTCCTCGACGCGGCGGCGGGGCGGGCCGATCGACAGGAAGGCGTTGAAGGGCGTGTACCAGCCGTCCAGGTGGGCGCGGCGCGAGGCGCCCGAGAGGCCGCCGTGGTCGACGGCGAGCCGCAGTTCGTTGCGCAGGTCGCGGAGCACGTCGAGGGCCGCCTTGAGCGGGCCCGCCACATTGCCGAGGGCGGCCTGCGCGGCGTCCTCGCGCAGATGGCCGAGCAGCCAGGAGCGGAAGTCCCGCGGCGAGCGGAAGACCTGCCCCTGGTACGGGCGCGCCAGCCGCTCCCAGGACCAGCGGTCGTCGGCGGCGAACCCGAACTCGTCCAGGACCAGGGCCTCTTCGGGGCTGCCGTACGCGGTGTCCAGGAAGCGCTCCCGGAAGGCGCTGGCCCGCTCCGCCGGGGCGGAGGGCGCAGGACCCGCCGCGCCGGACGCCGTCGGCCGCGCCGCGTGCCCGGACTCCGTCAGCCGCGCCACGTAATAGACCGTCTCCACCTCCTTGGCGACCAGCGGCCAGATCTCGGCCAGGAAGTCGGGCGCGTCCCCGCTGTCCGCGCGCTTGCGGAAGCGGGCGATCGCCTCCGGCGTGAGGACGGCCGGACGGTGCCGCCCGTAGGGGCCCTTGGCGTTGTCGCCGCGTGCCTGGTACGGGATGCCCCGGCGCGAACCGGCGTACAGCCGCGGCTCGTTGCCGGAGGCCAGATAGCGGAGCCCGCCCCGCTCGTCCGGCACGAAGCGCCCGCCGCGCCCCTGCGTCAGGAGCGCCATGTGGTCGAAGAAGTTCAGGCCGAGTCCGCGGAGCAGTACCGGCTCGCCCGGCGCGAGGGCGGTGAGATCGACGTCGGCCGGGTTGGCGGGCGGGATGTGGCGCAGGCCGTGGCGGGCGGCGTACGCGGTCAGTTCCCGCTGTGTCCGGTCGCCGGTCGTGGGCAGATGGCCCTGGGCGAGGACGACGGCGGAGAGTCCGGGTATCTCACGGGGCCCGGATGTCTCACGTGTGTCGTCGAGTACGAGGGTCTGCGTGCCGTATGCCGCCTCGGTGAGGCGGACCGCGCGGGCCGTGTGCGTCTCGACGCGGACGTTGCCGGGGGCGGTGCGCAGGGTCTCGGCGAAGAACCACTCCAGGTAGCGGCCGTAGTCGGCGCGCGTCGGGTAGTCGTCCGGGCCGAGCCCGGGTATGTGTCCGCGGGCGGCCCACTCGTACAGGCTCGGGCCCGGCCGGATCGGGCCCGCGCAGTCGACGCTCGGGTCGGTGAACAGGGTCACCTGGGAGGCGACGGTGTTCATCAGGAGCTCGGGGGACTGGGCGGTGCGCCACACCCGGCCCGGTCCCGGTGGTGCCGGGTCGACCACGTGGACGGTGAGGCGTGCCCCAGGTGGCAGGAGCTCGGCGGCCGACGCGCACAGGCGCTCCAGGACGCTGGTGCCGCGGGGGCCGGCTCCGACGACGGCTATGGAGGGGTCGGCGGTCGCAGCAGCAGACAAGGGCGTGACTCCCGGTACGGGTGGGGCGCAGGAAGCGGACGGTGCGCTTCATCATGCCGTCGGGGTACGCGTGGGGGAAGTGCGGGTTGGTGGCCCTGCCGGGGGCTCCCCAATCCCGCCCCTTCCCGCTGCATCGATTGGCGGCTTCGCCGCGGGCAGGGGGCTCCGCCCCCTGGGCCCCCGTATCGCCGCTCCGCGGCTCGTCCTCAAACTCCCCCAAGCTCTTGAAGAGCAGGGAGGGACCCCCTCGACGGGCTGAAACTTCGCGGCGCGCGTGGGAATCAGCGGGGGGTCAGGGGGCGGGAGTCCACTGTGTGGAGGGTTGTCGCGCCCAGGCGTGAGCGTTGGGCGCGGTCGAGTTGTAGTGAGGCCGCGCGGCCGCGCAGCGTCAGGGTCATCAGGTGGTTGCCGAACCACGGGCCGCCCGTCCGCCGCCAGGTGATCGCCGCGCGCGGGAGCCGCCCGTGCCGTGCGAAGCGGCGGCCGAGGGCCCGGCCGACGCGGCTCCAGCCGAAGCGGAAGCCGACCCTTATCGAGGCGGGGATGGAGTTGTGCACGGGCGAGCAGGTCAGCTGGAGGACGCGGGCGTCGGGCCCGCCGCCGTCGGGCCAGGCGGGCTCGGCGACGTACGCGTGATGGACGTCGCCGGAGAGCACGCACACCGTCGCGGGCGCGTCCTCGCCGGAGCCGGTCTCGGCGATCAGCGCGGCCAGCGCGTCGAACGACGACGGGAACGCCGCCCAGTGCTCCAGGTCGGCGCGGCGGCGCAGATCCTCGCCGAACCGGGCCCAGCGCGGGCCGCGCTCGCCGCGGCACAGCGCGGCGTCCCAGCCCTCGGCGTCGTGGATGAGATGGGGCAGCAGCCAGGGCAGCGAGGTGCCGATCAGGAGGTGGTCGCAGCCCCCTTCGAGGGCCTGCTCGCGCAGCCAGCGGGCCTCCTCCGGGTCGAGCATCGCGCGGTTGTCCTCGTCCAGGACGCGGGCGGCGCGGGTGTCGACCATCAGCAGGCGTACCCGGCCGAAGTCGCGGCGGTAGCTCCAGCGTGACGTCGTGGGATCCGCGTCGGCCGTGGCGGCGAAGGCGCGCAGCGCGTCCGTGCCGTCGGGCGTCGCGCGCACCTTCGCGAACAGCTCGTTCCGCGCCAGCTCGGCCGGCGGCAGGTTGCCCAGGTGCTGATACACCCAGTACGACATCAGGCCGCTGAGGACGCGCTCGCGCCACCAGGGCGTGGCCCGCATCTCGGTGAGCCAGGAGGCGCTGGTGTTCCAGTCGTCGATGACGTCGTGGTCGTCGAAGATCATGCAGCTCGGGACGGTGGAGAGCAGCCAGCGCACGTCGGGGTCGAGCCAGGATTCATAGTAGAGGTGGGTGTACTCCTCATAGTCCGCGACCTGGTCGCCCGGGGGTTCGGAGAGGTCGCGGCGGGCGGCGAGCCAGCGGCGGGTGGTCTTGGACACCTCGTCCGCGTACACCTGGTCGCCGAGGAGCAGCAGCACGTCGGGGCGCGGGGCCGCGGGGTCGGCGGCGATGCGGGCGGCCAGGGTGTCGAGGGCGTCTGGGCCAATGGGGTCTCCCCTGTTCGAGCGAAGCCGAGAACTTGGGGAAGGGTCGTGCTCGCCTGCGGGGGGCGCGGCCCACCGGCAGGAGCCGAAGGTGACCCGCACGGTGTCGCCGACCGTGCCGTCCGGCCCGTCCCCGCCCGGCGTACGGATCGTGCTCGCCGGAAACGGGGAGTCGGGCAGCGGCCACACGGGGCTGTCGTCGAGCGTGACCTCGTACGCGGTGTCGGTGCCGGGGCGCAGGCCCGTGACCGGCACGAGGGCGTAGTGGTGCCCGGCGATCTGGAACGTCCTGGCCGAGCCGCCCGCGCCGTCCGCGCACCGCACCTCGGCCGTGCAGGGCCGGTCGGCCTCCACCCAGACGGTCGCGCTCGCGCCGTCGACGTACCTCAGCAGTGGACCCAGACGCAGCCGCGCCACAGTGATCACCCTCCTCCGTCGCCCCGTACGGTACGGAACGACGGAGGCGGGCGGGGTGGTTCCGGCGAACCTGAGGTCAGCAGCCGTTCAGGACCGACGTGAGCGCGCTCTTCTCGGCGGGGTCGACGCTGAGGCCGTAGTGCTGCTTCACGTCCACCCACATCCGGGCGTAGAAGCAGTGGTACGAGGTGACGGACGGCATCCATTCGGCCGGGTCCTTGTCGCCCTTGGCCTGGTTGACGTTGTCGGTGACGGCGATGAGCTGCGGCTGGCCGAGGTCGTTGGCGAAGCCCTTGCGCCGGTCGGTGGTCCAGCTGTTGGCGCCCGACTTCCAGGCCTCGGAGAGCGGCACGACATGGTCGATGTCGAGGTCGGAGGCCTGCGTCCAGGTGGCGTTGTCGTACGCGGACTTCCAGGTTCCGGAGACGGCGGCACAGCTGCCGTCCTGCTGGACGTTCTCGCCGTCGCGCTTGAGGACGACCTCGCGGGTGTTGCAGGCGCCGGACTGGGTCGACCAGTGCGGGAACTTGTCGCGGCTGTAGCCGTCCGAGGAGCCCTCGGGGCGCACGGTGAGCTGGGCGAGGTAGCCGCGGGCGGTGTCGGCGCTCACCGGGGTGGGCGGGGCGGCCTGGGCGGGGGAGCCGGAGAGCAGGGTCGCGGCGGAGGCGAGGGCGGTGACGGCGCCGAGGGCGGCGAAGCGACGCGCGTAGACTGCGGGCATGTGAACTCCCTTGTCGTGGGGGGACGTTGACCGGTGGGGCGGCCATGCTGGCGCGACCGGGTTGCCCCGAGGTGTGCGCCGAGTGACAGGGTCGCGTCAATCACCTGTAAACATCAAGGGTTCTGGCGCCGCGTCATGGAGGCGCGCCGGGGCGGAAGTTGCTGCTTCGGGGTGAAATGCCCGGCGGGGATGCTCCGGTCTGCCGGGGTTGTCGGGGCGTGCGCCGGGGTGGCTGTGACGCCGGTCACGGCCGGAGTGGGTCGAAAGTCCCTGGCCGGGGCCGCGCGCGGGTCGCGTACCATGGCTGGAGCAGAAGGGGAGTAGCTCTTCGCCGGACCGTCGACATACTGCTCAGCTCGTCTGAGCCGGCGCCCGGAGGCAGCCCACCCGGTGGTGGGCGGCCAGCGAGACCTTCGGCAAGCAGTGCCCGTGTACACATCCGTGTACGACACCGTGCGCTGCCGTGCCGAGGTGTCGTACGCGAAGGCTGCGGAACTCTCGGTGGGGCGGCCCGACCGATTGAGGAACCTTGATCAGCATCAGCGTGACGGCGCTCGTCTTCGGCGTCGTCTTCCTTGCCGAACTGCCCGACAAGACCGCGCTGGCCGGGCTCGTCCTCGGCACCCGTTACCGCGCCTCGTACGTCTTCGTGGGCGTCGCCGCCGCGTTCGCCGTGCATGTGGTGCTCGCCGTGGCGGCGGGCAGCGTGCTCACGCTCCTGCCGCAGCAACTGGTGCACGCGCTCACCGGTGTGCTCTTCCTCGGCGGGGCGGCGATGCTGCTGATGAAGGGGGATGAGGACGAGGGCGAGGTGCGGGCGCCCAAGAACCAGAGTTTCTGGCGGGTGTCGGGGGCGGGCTTCATGCTCATCCTGATCGCGGAGTTCGGCGACCTCACCCAGATCATGACGGCGAACCTGGCGGCGCGGTACGACGACCCGCTGTCCGTGGGGCTCGGCGCGGTGCTCGCGCTGTGGGCCGTCGCGGGGCTCGGCATCGTGGGCGGCAAGGCGCTGATGAAGCGGGTGCCGCTGGCGCTCATCACCAAGGTCGCGGCTCTGCTGATGCTGGGGCTCGGGGTGTGGAGCCTGTACGAGGCCATCGCCTGAGGCGGGCTGGGGGCTGCGGACTGTGGACTGTGGAGTGCGGGCTGGGGCGGGTGTTGCCGGGTTGACCTGCGTTGTTGGCGTTCGTCGGACTTGTTTTGTACCGTGAGGGAACAAAGTGGCTCCGCCCGTACTCCCTGACCGGCGGGCGGGGCCGCCTTGTTCTCTCTTCCGTGTGCGGGTCTTTCTTTGGAGTACGCCGATGACGGCCGCGAACGTACTGACCGCCCGAGCTCTCCTCCTCGACATGGACGGCACTCTCGTCAACTCCGATGCCGTCGTGGAGCGGTGCTGGCGGCAGTGGGCCGCGAAGCACGGGCTCGACGCCGACGAGGTGATGAAGGTCGTGCACGGACGGCAGGGGTACGCCTCGATGGCGTTGCTGCTGCCCGGGCGGCCCATGGAGGACAACCACGCGGAGAACCGCGAGATGCTCGCCCAGGAGACCGCCGACATGGACGGCGTCGTGCCCGTGCCCGGCGCGCCGGAGTTCATGGCCTCCCTCGCGGAGGTGCCGCACGCGCTCGTCACGTCCGCGGACGTGGGCCTCTCCACCGGGCGGATGGCGGCCGCGGGTCTCGCGCTGCCCGCGGTGCGGGTGACCGCCGAGAGCGTGGGGGCCAGCAAGCCGGACCCCGAGGGGTTCCTCAAGGGGGCCGCCGAGCTGGGGTTCTCTCCCGCCGACTGCGTGGTCTTCGAGGACTCCGGGGCCGGGATCGCGGCGGGGCGTGCCGCCGGCATGCGGGTGGTCGGGGTCGGGCCCCGGGCCGGGGAGTACGAGCCCGATGTGCGGGTGGACGACCTCACGCAGGTGCGGGTTTCCGCTGACGCGGGGTTGGTGCGGCTTACGTTCGGGTGAGACGGGGTGCCCCCGGGGCGGGGGTGGCGTGCCGTTGGCCATTTCGCCCCGTTGGCCTGGGGGTGCCCTTCCCCGCGTCGCGATGGCGCCGTCGGCCTGGGCTGCCTTGAGGGTCGGGAGCCGCCCCTGGCGGCCCAGCTGCCCACAGCAGGGGACGGCCGGTGCGGGCGGCGAGGGCTGGCGCCGCACCGTTTCAGCCCGTCCGGCGTTTGAGGACGAGCCGCGGAGCGGCGATTCGGCGGGGGCTGTCCCACACGCACGGGACGTCTGCCCGGCTGGGGTCCAGGGGGCGCAGCGCCCCTGGTTACGGGAAGGGGCGGGACTGGGGCGCCCCGCGAAGGCCCCGCCGGCTTCAGGGAGACCTTGTTTCGGACTCCAACGATCTGCGGGTGGCGGGGCCGTACGTGCCGTGGGGGTCCGTGGTGAGGCCTCGGGCCCATTGGTAGCGGGTTACGGCTGCCGTCACGGGGGCGGAGTAGATGCCGTCGGCGGGGCCCACGTACAGGTACAACTGGCGTAGGCGGTGCTGGAGTTCGGTGACCTCGTCGCCGTGGTCGCCCAGGCGCAGGGTGGGGGCGGAGGGCGGGCGGCGGGACGGCGGCGGTCCCACGGACCCCGTGGCGCGGACCGTCGTACGCGAGGGCGAGGTGACCGGGGCGTTCCGCACCGGCCGCGACGGTGAGGGCGAGGCCGACGGCGTCCGCGTCGGCTCGGCGCGGGAGGTCGTCGGCCTGGGCGCGGGCTGCGCGGCCCTGCGGGGAGCCGGTTTCCCGGAGGGCGCGGCGTCCGGGGTGTCGGCTGTGGTGTCCGGCAGCGCCAGATCCGTACCGCCGTCACCGTCGCCGCCACCGCCGCTGCCCCCGGACAGCGCCCCGCCCGCGAACACGGCGACCGCCGCGAACACCGCCCCCGCCCCGGCGAACAGCGCCGTACGCACCCGCCGCGCGGGCCCCTCGTACGCCTCCGAAGCCTCGGCGGGAGCCGTGTCCGCCGCCGCGGGCGTCTCCGGCGGCAGCGGCGCCGAGGTCAGCGCCGGCAACGGAGCCGACGGCTCCGGCAGGGTCACGTACGGACGTATGCGTATCGGATCGAAGTCCTCCGCCGCGGCCGCCTCCACGGAGCGCGCGTGCAGTGCCGCGTCCGCGGCCTCGCGCGCGCACCCGCAGGAGGGGGCGGCGCCGCGCTCCCGCGGCGTGCCGCACCCCGGGCACACCGGCCCGTCGGCGTCGTAGCCTCCGGGGCCGCCGAAGCCCTCTGAGCCGCTGAAGCCTCCTAAGCTGCCGAAGCCCTCTGGGCCGCCGAAGCCCTCTGGGCTTCCTGAGCCGCCCCCTGAGCCCCCTAAGCGTCCTGAGCCCCCTAAGCGTCCTGAGCCGCCTAAGCTTCCTGCGCCGCCGCCCAAGAGCCCCGCGCCGCCTAAGACCCCCTCCGGGTCCCCCGGGCCGCCGACGGGCCCGCCCGCCTCGTGTGCGGCGCGCTCCCGTGGTGCCCCGGCCCGTCCGTTCGCCTCGCTCATCGCGTGCTCCCTCCCTCGCCGGCCCCGTAGAGCTCTGAAGGAGTATGCAGCCACTCGGCTCAACAGGCCATAACGGATGACTCGGACCACGATGGGAGGTGGACAGCACCGCAGGAGGTGTCCATGACGCACGACGTGAGCGCCCGCCCGGCGGCTCCCCGGCCGGGGGCCGGGCCGCCGGAGCACGTGGGCGGCGGCGTACTGGTCTCCATCGGCGCGCTGCTCCTCGGCATGCTCCTGGCCGCCCTCGACCAGACCATCGTGTCCACCGCGCTGCCGACCATCGTCAGCGAGCTCGGCGGCCTGGACCATCTGTCGTGGGTCGTCACCGCGTACATGCTGGCCGCGACTGCCGCGACCCCGCTGTGGGGCAAGCTCGGCGACCAGTACGGGCGCAAGAAGCTCTTCCAGACCGCCATCGTGATTTTCCTGGTCGGCTCGGCGCTGTGCGGAGTCGCGCAGAACATGCCGCAGCTCATCGGCTTCCGGGCGCTGCAGGGCCTGGGCGGCGGCGGGCTCATGGTGCTGTCCATGGCGATCGTCGGGGACCTGGTCTCGCCGCGCGAGCGCGGCAAGTACCAGGGCCTGTTCGGCGCCGTCTTCGGCGCGACGAGTGTGCTCGGACCGCTGCTCGGCGGGCTCTTCACCGAGCACCTGAGCTGGCGCTGGGTCTTCTACATCAACCTGCCGATCGGCGTCGTCGCGCTTGTCGTCATCGCCGCCGCGCTGCACATCCCGGCGAGCCGGGCCCGGCACACCATCGACTACCTGGGCACCTTCCTGATCGCGTCCGTCGCCACCTGCCTCGTCCTGGTCGCCTCGCTCGGCGGTACGACCTGGGCCTGGGGCTCGGCGCAGATCATCGGGCTCGCGGTGCTCGGCGTCGTGCTCGCGGTGTGGTTCGTGGCGGTCGAGCGGAAGGCCGCGGAGCCGGTGATTCCGCTGAAGCTGTTCCGGATCCGTACGTTCACGCTCACCGCCGTCATCAGCTTCGTCGTCGGCTTCGCGATGTTCGGCGCGATGACGTACCTGCCGACGTTCCTCCAGGTCGTGCAAGGCGTCTCGCCGACCATGTCCGGCGTGCACATGCTGCCGATGGTGGCCGGCCTGCTGCTCGCGTCGACCGCGTCCGGGCAGATCGTCACCCGCACCGGGCGGTGGAAGGTGTTCCCGATCGCGGGCACCGGCGTCACCGCGCTCGGCCTGCTCCTGCTGCACCAGCTCGACGAGAACAGCCCCACCGGCGAGATGAGCGCCTTCTTCTTCGTGTTCGGCCTCGGGCTCGGGCTGGTCATGCAGGTACTCGTGCTCATCGTGCAGAACGCGGTCGGCTACGAGGACCTGGGCGTCGCCACGTCCGGCGCCACGTTCTTCCGGTCGATCGGCGCCTCGTTCGGCGTCGCGATCTTCGGGACGGTGTTCACCGGTCGGCTCGGGGACAAGCTCACGGACGCGCTGCGCGGGCAGGAGCTGCCGGCCGGGGTCAGCGTCGACTCGCTCAAGGCCGACCCGCGCGGCATCGCGGAGCTGCCCGCCGACCTGCGGCCGGGGGTGCTCGCCGCGTACGCGTCGTCCATCACGGATGTCTTCCTGTACGCGGCGCCGGTCGCCCTCGTCGCCTTCGTGCTCGCCTGGTTCCTGCGCGAGGACCGGCTGCGCGGGGCGGTGACGGCGCCCGATACGACGCAGACGCTCGCCAGCAACCCGGTCGAGCGGTCTTCGTACGACGAGGTGGCGCGCGCGTTGTCCCTGCTCGGGACGCGGGCTGGGCGGCGGGAGGTGTACGTCAGGATCACCGAGCGGGCGGGGTACGACCTGCTGCCCGCGGCGAGCTGGATGCTGCTGCGGATCGCCCGGCACGGGCATGTGGAGCCGGCCACGCTCGCCGAGCGGAGCATGGTGCCGCTTACCGTTGTCACGGAGGCCTCGCGCCAGCTCGAGGAACGGCACCTCGCCATCCGCGAGGGGCTCGGCCTGCGGCTGTCCGAGTCCGGCCGCGAGGTGGCCGCGAAGCTCGCCAAGGCGCGGGAGGAGTCCCTCGCGGAGCTGCTCGGGGACTGGTGGGGGCCGGGGCGGCCGACGGATCTGATGCAGTTGGTGGAGGAGTTGGGGGCGGAGATGTGCGGGTCCTACGCGGAGCGGCCTTCTGGGGGGTGAGTGCTTCTGGTTGGCCTGGGGTGGCGCCGGGGGCCTGGGGTGCCCTTGTCGTTTCCGCGCCGTGCGCCGGGGTGGCCCTTTACCCCGCCGCTCCGCGGCGGCTTTCCCACCCTCCCCCAAGCTCTTAAAGAGCAGGGGGGACCCCCTTCCCGTTTACTGTCGGACGCCAGCTCCTGGCCGAGAAGCTGCCTCGGCGCAGTCCGCACTTCGCCGTGGGGCACCTCGCGCACGTGGGCCGGATCACCCCGTGCCACCCGGTCAACCCCGCCCCGGCGCCAGTTCCTTCCGCAGCCAATGTTCCGCGTACGGGTCGGAGTTGTGCCGTGGTCCCTCCACGTACCCGTGTCGCGCGTACAGGGCCCGGGCCTCGACCAGGTCGTGGCGGGTGTCGAGGCGGACGCGGGTCGCCCCCAGCGACCGGGCGGCCTCCTCCGCGGCGGTGAGGAGGACCGAGCCGCCGCCCTTCCCGCGCAGGTCCGCCGCGACGAAGACGCGCGTCAGCTCGGCGGTGGCGGCGTCCACGAGGCGCACCCCGGCCGTGCCCGCGGGCTCGCCGTCCCAGCGGGCGAGCAGCAGCACGCCGTCGGGCGGCGTGAGCCCCGCCCCGGAGTCCGCCGCGATCTCGCGCTCCAGCTCGGCGGGGTCCGTACGGTGCCCCTCATGCAGCTCGTACCACCGGTCGCTGACCTCCGTGTAGTACGCCCGCCACAGCGCGACGGCCGCCGCCGAGCCGACCGGCTCGGGGCCCACGGTCCAGGACATCCGGGGTCAGCCCTCCTCGGGGGCCGCCGACGCGGGCGCCGCCTGCTGGACGACCTCGAAGGTCCAGACGGCGGCGCTGGACGAGGCCGGCTTGGGGCGCTCGCCGCCGCCCTGGGCCTGTCCCTGGTGGGACGCCTTCATCGGGCCCTCCATCCACGCCTGGAACGCGGCCTCGTCGCGCCACCGCGTGTACACCAGGTACTGGTCCGTGCCCTCGACGGGGCGCAGGAGCTCGAACCACTCGAAGCCGTCCGAGTTCTCCACGGCGCCCGCGCGGGACGCGAAGCGCTTCTCCAGGGTTTCCCGCTGCTCGGCGGGAACGGTCAGGACGTTGATCTTGACTACGCTCATGGGGTCATCCTGCCGCAGCCCCCTCGGCGCCGGACCGTCGGCTCAGGGTTTGGTCCTGGCGCTGCTTCCGCTTCCCGGTTCGTCCGTGTGCCGTGCGCGCCAGTCCCGGGCCACCTCGTCCACGTCGAAGGGGCGCAGGCCCAGGGGCGGGCCGGGGGGTGGGGTGCGCAGGGCCTCGCGGATCTTCTCGTTGAGATCCGTGACCAGGCGGCGGGCCATGCGCTCCGAGGGCGCCTCGGCGGCGGCCGCGAGGACGTCCTCGGCCTCCTTGCGCAGGGCGAGCGTCGGCGAAAGCACGGAAATCCCCTCGCGGGCCAACTTCCGTTTCACCCACCACAGTTCGTCGTACGCGGCGCCGGGGTCCTCCGGCAGGGGTTGGCCGCGGCCGGGCAGGGCGGCGAAGTCGCCGCGCTCCTCCGCCTCGCGGATCTGCTTGTCGACCCAGGACTCGAAGCTGACTCCCGGTGGTTTCCGTTCAGTCATGCGTCCATGGTCGCAGAAGGGGTACGGCGCTGCGGGGCTAGGATGCGCGCGGTTGTCCGGACTTCAGGGGCAGGGGGTACCCAGGTGCTTGAGCTGACCATGGCCGTGGTGACGGGGGAGGCGGACGCGGGCGCGACCGCGGGCATGCTGATGGCGGAGGCGGAGAGCGAGCCCGGCGCGGTGCTGCGCGTCGGCCGCGACCGCAACGTGTGCCGGCTCGCACCGCCGCAGGACTGGCTGTTCGTCTCCCGTACGCATCTCGAATTCCGCTGCCGCATCGACGGCACCTGGACGGTGACCTGGGTGCGCGGCTCGCAGGCCGACCCGGCCTCCGAGGTGCGGCTGCTCGCCGGGGGCTCCGCGGTGTCCCTCGCGTACGGGGCGACGACACCGCTGCCCCGGGGCGGTTCCGGTGAGCTCGTCGTGCGGGACCGGTCGGGGCCGCGGAGCGTCAACGTGGGCTTCTACCACGAGGTTTGAGGCCTCGGTGCGGTGTGGCGCGGTGGTGCGGTGTGGTGTGGCGCGGTGGTGCGGTGCGGTGCGGTGCGGTCACTCCGGTACGCGGTCAGTCCAGTACGCGGGCCAGTGCGAAGCCGTCGTACCCCTTCGTGCCCACCGTCTGCACCGCCGTGCCGTCCAGCTTCGGGTGGCTCGCGATGAGTTCGAGGGCCGCGCGGGTGCCCCGGATGGCGGGGTCGTCGCTGTCGGCGTCGGTGACGTGGCCGCCGCGCACCACGTTGTCGACCACGATCAGGCTGCCCGGGCGGGTGAGCTTGAGCGACCACTCCACGTAGTGCGGGTTGTTGACCTTGTCCGCGTCGATGAAGACCAGGTCGAAGGGGGCCGGGGACTCGGCGTGCAGGGCGGCGAGCGAGTCCAGGGCCGGTCCCGTGCGCACCTCGGTGATCTTGTCCAGGCCCGCGCGGGCGAGGTTGGCGCGGGCCACCTCGGCGTGCTCGGGGCTGTACTCGAGGGTGAGCAGGTGGCCGTCGGCGGGGAGGGCGCGGGCCAGCCAGATCGTGCTGTAGCCGCCCAGGGTGCCGATCTCCAGGATGCGGTGGGCGCCCTGGAGTTGGGCCAGGAGGTGGAGGAGTTTGCCCTGGTTGGGGGCGACGTTGATGGCCGGCAGGCCGGCCGCTTCGCTCTCCTGGAGTGCGGCGGTGAGGGCGGGGTCGGGCGGGGCGAGGAGGCCGGTGAAGTAGTCGTCCACGGCGGTCCAGCGGTCGGGCTCGGTGCTCATGCGGGCGTGCTCCTTGTGGGTGGGGGTGACGCTGCGCTGTGCCTCCCCAGTCCCGCCCCTTCCCGAAACCAGGGGCTGCCGCCCCTGGACCCCGCTGATCGCCGCTTCGCGGCTCGTCCTCAAACTCCCCCAAGCTCTTAAAGAGCAGGGGGGACCCCCTCGACGGGCTAAAACCGTGCCGCACCGGCGAAGTATTAGCCCCTCCGGCGATTGAGGAGCGGGGTCTGGGGGCAGAGCCCCCAGTTTCGGGAAGGGGCGGGACTGGGGGCTACGCAGCCGCGCCCGACCGCAGCACCCGCGCTTCCGCCTCCGTCTCCACCGCCGGAGGCGACCCCGGCAGTGGCCGTCCCGCGGACTCCGTCATGTACCAGACGGCGACGCCGCCGACGACGGCCGCGGCCATCATGTAGTAGGCGGGCATCATCACGTCCCCCGTCGCCCCGATCAGCGCCGTGACCACCAGCGGAGTCGTCCCGCCGAAGACGGACACGGAGACGTTGAAGCCGATGGACAGGGAGCCGTAGCGCACGGGGGTGGGGAAGAGGGCGGGCAGAGCCGACGGCATGGACGCCGTGAAGCAGACCAGGAGCAGCCCGAGTGCGGACAGGCCGAGGCCGATGGCCCACAGGGAGCCGTCGCGGATCAGGAGCAGGGCGGGGACGGACAGGAGCAGGAAGCCCGCGCAGCCCGCGGCGATGACGGGGCGGCGGCCGACCCGGTCGGTGAGCGCGCCGACGAACGGCTGGGCGCACATCATCAGGGCCATCACCACGAGGATGACGAGCAGCCCGTGCGTCTCGTCGTAGTTCAGCTCGCTGGTGAGGTAGCTCGGCATGTACGACAGGAGCATGTAGTCCGTGACGTTGAAGACCAGGACCAGGCCCACGCAGAGCAGCAGGGCCCGCCACTGGCCCGTCACCATGTCCCGCACCCGCACCTTGGGCCGCGTCCGCTCGTCCTTGTGGGCCTTGTCCAGCTCGGCCGCGAACGCCGGGGTCTCCTCCAGGCGCATGCGGAGGTAGAGGCCGATGAGGCCCATGGGTCCCGCGATCAGGAACGGGATGCGCCAGCCCCAGGACTGCAGGTCCTCGCTGGACAGCAGGGCCGTCATCAGCGTCACCAGGCCCGCGCCGCCGATGTATCCGGCGAGGGTGCCGAACTCCAGCCAGCTGCCGAGGAAGCCGCGCTTCTTGTCGGGCGCGTACTCCGCGATGAACGTCGAGGCCCCCGCGTACTCGCCGCCGGTGGAGAAGCCCTGCACCAGGCGGGCGGCCAGGAGCAGGATCGGCGCCCAGACGCCGATCGTCGCGTACGACGGGATCAGGCCGATCGCGAACGTGCCCGCCGCCATCATGATCATGGTGAGGGCGAGGATCTTCTGGCGGCCCACGCGGTCGCCGAGCGGACCGAAGACGATGCCGCCGAGCGGGCGGATCAGGAAGGCCGCGGCGAAGGCGCCGAACGTCGACAGGAGCTGGGCCGTGGGGTTGCCCGAGGGGAAGAAGACCTTGCCGAGGGTCACCGCGATGTAGCTGTAGACGCCGAAGTCGAACCACTCCATCGCGTTGCCGAGCGCGGCCGCCTTCACGGCCCGTTTGACCAGCGCGGGGTCGGTGACGGTGGCTTCGGCGGCCGGCCCTGCGGGCCCGGGGGCCGCGTCGGCGTGGGCTCCGGCCGGTCCGCCGGGGGAGGGGGCCACGGGGGTGCGGGGTCCGACGTGTTGCGCGGTCGGCAAGGGCTCGCTCGCCTGCCTTTCGTGGACGACATGGACCCCGGTGACCTTAGGTGCAGCAACCATCATTACGGGTGGTGGCGGGGTGATCGCGCAGGGTCGCAATCGCGCTGTATTCAGGCCAAACGGGGGTACTTCCGGCAGTGGCGGCATGGTCCGTATGTGATCTATGTCGCGCCCGGACGGCGGAACCGAACCAGGGGGTCCACGGAGTCCTCACACAAATGAGCCCCGTGCAACTGCCCGGAAACCGGCCGGGCCCGGTGAACCCGCGGTGAACGCGGGTCGTGGACGGTCACGCCCTCGCTCCCGGCAGTGGACGGAGGCCCGCTCGCGAGCGGACTCCGGGGCCCGGGCCCACCGCGGGCCGGTTGGGCACCGGAGCCGAAAAGCCGGTAGAAAGCGGTGTGGCTGCCAGGTGAAATGGGGGTTGCGCGCGTCTCACTCAGGGGCATGCGAGCCTCTTTGGGCGAGATCAGGGATCTCCTGGCACTTTGATCAAGGATGACGGATGGGGCGGGAGGGCCGACAGGGCGTGGCGAATGTTGAGCACAGGGGACCGGGGAATGCCTTTGGCGCGGGGGCATCCGGGACACCCGACGCGCGTATCGGAGCGATGCGTGTCGCCCTCTGGCTGATCGCCGCCGTCCTCGCCGTGCGGCAGGTGGCCGTCGTCCTGCGCACCCCCAAGGGCGAGCGCCTGACGGACCTGGAGACCTGGATCGGGCCCCACGGCGTGCTGCATGTGAAGGGTTCGCTGTACGACGCGGACAAGTTCACCGGCACCCCCTTCGCCGGTCTGGTCCTCAAGCCGTTCGCCAACTCCGCCGAGCAGGCGCTCGGCTGGGCCTGGACCTTCGGCACCCTCGGCCTCGTCGTCGTTCTCGGCCTGGTCGCCGCCCGCGCGCTGCCGCAGCCCGTCTCGCGCCGCACCTCCCTGCTCGCCGCCCCGGTCGCGATCAGCCTGCTGATGCTGTCCCTGCCGGTGCGCAACACCCTGCACCTGGGCCAGACCAGCATCATCCCGGTCCTGCTCGTGCTCCTCGGCTGCTTCGCCGTGCGCGGGGAGCGGGCCAGCGGCATCCTCATCGGCCTCGCCGCGGCCCTGCAGCCCACGGTGCTGCTGTTCGCGCCGCTGCTGTGGTTCACCGGACGCAAGAAGGCCGTCGGCTCCCTCGGCGCGACCTTCGCCGCCGCCACCGCCGTCGCCTGGGCGGCCATGCCGCACGACTCGTCGACGTACTGGGTGCACCACCTGGCGGGCGCCGGGCTCGGCGCCAACCCGGACGCCAACGCCAACCAGTCGCTGCACGGCGCCCTGCTCCGCCTCGGCCTGGAGGGACCGCTCGAAATAGGGCTCTTCCTGGCCCTGAGCGCCGCCGTCGCCGTCCTCGGCCTGCGCCGCGCGGTGCGGTACGCCCGCGACGGCCAGCTGCTGCTCGCCGTCGCCCTCACCGGCTGCGTCGCCGTCGCGGTGTCCCCGACGAGCTGGCAGCACCAGCTGCTGTGGCTGCTGCTCGCCGTGGTCGGCCGGGTCGGCAAGCGGGCCTCCGACCGGTACGTATGGCCCATCGCCGTCGTCCTGGTGATGACGCTGCCGTCGAAGATGATGCTCCCGAACATGTCGGTCCTGGAGCCGCTGCGCGACAACGTCGTCCTGCTCGCCGCGCTCGCCTCGGCCCTCATGGTGCCGTTCCTGTCCCGCACGGCCCCCGAGTACCAGCAGCCGATCCCCACCTCGTACGCCGATCCCGTGCCGGCGCGGTGGAAGTGGGTGCCGCTGTTCCCGTTCTGGCGGCGCGTGCTCACCCGCCCGAACCTGCTGCTCGAACTGCTCCTGATCCGCGTCGGCTACTCCGCGTACCAGCAGACCCGGCTCGCGGCGACCGGCGGCACCATCTCCGGCGGCCGGGAGCGCGCCGAGAACCACGGCGAGCAGATCCACTCCATCGAGCAGTTCCTGCACATCGACATCGAGCACTGGTTCAACCAGCTGACGGCGCGGACGCCGTGGATGGAGAGCTTCTTCAACTTCTACTACACGTCGTTCCACTTCGTGGTGCCGCTGAGCGTCCTCGCGATCCTCTACCTGCGCCGCCCCGCCCAGTACCGCTGGGCGCGCTCCGCCCTCGGCTTCGCCACGATCCTCGCGCTCGTCGGCTTCTGGGGCTACCCGCTCGCGCCGCCGCGGCTGATGGAGGACCTCAACTTCATCGACACCATCCACGGCCCGCAGGACTTCACACAGCCGGACTACGGCACGCTGACGAAGCTCACCAACCAGTACGCGGCGATGCCCTCGCTGCACTTCGGCTGGTCGCTGTGGTGCGGTCTGACCATCGCGATCCTCGCGCCCAAGTGGTGGATGAAGGCCCTCGGCCTGCTGCACCCGTTCTTCACCGTGTGCGCGATCGTCGGCACCGGCAACCACTGGATCCTGGACGCGGTCGGCGGCGCGGCCGTCGTCGGCGCGGGCTTCGGCCTGACCTACCTGCTGCAGGGCCCGCGCGTGAAGCAGGCCCTCAAGGTGGGGACGGGGCTGGAGCCGGCGGTGGCGGGAGCCGCCGCGGGGCCCGCGCCGGGGCCGGGGGGCGCGGTCAAGGCCGCCGGCGGGGCGTCCCAGAAGGCGCTCGCCACGTCCGAGAAGGCCGTGGCCACTCCGGAGAAGGCGCTCACGCCCGAGAAGCTCCTCGCCGCGTCCGAGAAGCCGCGGGGCGCGTCCGGGAAGGCCGAGTCGGCGAAGGCCGCGAGCGGAAAGGCCACGTCCCGGAAGGTCGCGTCCGAGGTGGCCCCGGACGGGGCGGCCGAGGACGGCGAGGCCGTGAAGCCGTCGGGCGGCCCGGACGGGCCCGTCAGCAACCCGGACGCGACGGGCGACCGTACCCCGAGCTGATCCGGTAGGTCCCGGGCGTCTCGACCGTCAGCTGGGTGAACTCGCCGTGCCGCTTCAGGCACGCCCCCTCGGCCCGCAGCCACGGCGAGTACACGATCCGCACGGTCACCGAGCCCCGCTCCGGCACCCGCACCACCACGTCCGTGCTGGTGGAGCGGACCACGGACGCGGGCGCCGACGCCATCGGCACCGCGTTGCGCACGCGGTAGATCCGCCAGTGCCGGTCGCGCCACACCGGCTCCAGCCACTTCGGCCCGCTCTTGACCAGCGCGGCCTCGTCGAGGGCGGGCCCGTCCGGCCGGCCGGACGGCAGCACGACGAACCCGACCGCCCACTTGTCGAGCCAGGCGCGGTACGTCGTGGCGGAGAACGATCCGTCGTAGAAGAGCCGCCCGCGCTCGATGTCGAGCTGCCGGTTCCAGCCGCGCGCCATGTTCACGTACGGCGCGAGGGCGGTGGCCTCGCGGTGGTTGCGGGCCGGGACCACCTCGACCCGGCCCCGGTCGGCGCCGAGCCGGTGCAGTTCGCGTACGACGGCTTGGGTGTCCGTCGACCAGGCCGGCACGATCGTCGACACCTCCAGGTCGTCGGCCGTCTTCTGCGCCACCCAGACCGTCGACAGGACGAGCGCCGTCACCAGCGCCAGCCGGCGCATGACGGGCAGCGCGGGGGTGAGCAGCGCGGCGAGCAGCAGCGCGGGCGCGACGAGTTCGGCGAGCCGCTCGACGTTCGTGCCGATCGGGGACGGGATGAGATACGTGAGGACGGTCCCCACCGCGTACACCCCCGCCCCCCACCGCAGCACCCGCCACTCCCGCGGCCCCGCCACCACCAGGACCAGGCTGAAGAAGACCGGCGGGAAGATCCGGTCCGCCCACATCAGGTGCTCGCCCTTGAAGGGGAAGAGCAGCGTCGTGACGCCGACGACCACGACGGGCGGCGCGAGCAGGGCCAGGGCGCGCCCCCATTCCCGTACGAAGAAGTACCCCGCCCCGGCCACGAGCAGGAACAGGCCCGCCACCGGCGACGCCATGGTGGCGAGCGCCGAGCAGGCCACGGCCACCGTGAGGCGCTTTCCGCGCAGCACCGCGAGGACGGCGCCGAGCCCGAAGGCGAGGCCGAGGGCGAACGTGGTGCGGCCGGAGGCCACGTTGCACCAGACGGCGAGCGAGGCGAGGACCGCGGGCCACAGCGGGTGGCGCACCCCGGAGCGCTCGATGAGCACGGCGACCAGCCAGGCGCCCGCGACGCCGGACAGCACCGTCACGGTCTTCACGCCGAGCGCGGCCATCAAGTACGGGGATATCAGGCTGTAGTTGGCGGTGTGCATGCCGCCGTACCAGAAGAGGCTGTACGCCGCCGAGCCGTGGTCGTCCGCGAACCGGGCCCAGGCCTGCTGGGCCGCGAGGTCCCCGCCGCCGGTGGCGAGGAACGCCGCCCACAGCGCGTACAGGGGAAGGGTGGGCGCGGTGGCGAGGACGGGTATGCGGTGCCGCCGGTAGAGGGAACGGACGACGCGGAGGGGATTCTTCCGTTCCGTGGGCGAACTGCCGGTCGGGAGGATCGAGAGGTCGGCAGAGACCACGGTCACCGTTTCCGTTCGAAGTCTTGGAGGGGCAAGGTCACCCCTCAAGACGCCTCGCGTAACGAAAACGTTGGCGTGGCTTGCCGATCACGTGAACATTTGGCGGAATTCCTCGGTGAGTTCACCGGCGGGCTCTTGGGCCAGGAGAGGCAGGGGCGGGGCGTAGGGGTGTGCCCCTGCCTCTCGTGGGGCCCGGTCAGCGGGTGCTGACCTGGAGTTCCTTGACGCCGTTGAGCCAGGCCGAGCGGAGCCGGCGCGGGTCGCCGGTAAGCCGGAGGCCGGGCATCGCCTCGGCGACGGCGTTGAAGATGAGGTTGATTTCGAGGACGGCGAGGGACTTTCCGAGGCAGAAGTGCGGGCCTCCGCCGCCGAAGCCGAGATGCGGGTTCGGGTCCCGGGTGATGTCGAACACCTCGGGATTCTCGAAGACTTCGGGATCGTGATTGGCGGAGGAATAGAAGATTCCGACGCGGTCGCCCTTCTTGATCCGCGCGTCCCCGAGTTCGGTGTCCTGGGTCGCGGTGCGCTGGAACGACACCACGGGCGTGGCCCAGCGCACGATCTCCTCGGCGGTCGTCACCGGCCGCTCGCGCTTGAACAGCTCCCACTGGTCGGGGTGGGTGAGGAAGGCGTGCATGCCGTGGGTGATGGCGTTGCGGGTGGTCTCGTTGCCCGCGACGGCCAGCAGGATGACGAAGAACCCGAACTCGTCGGAGGACAGGTTGCCTTCGTCCTCGGCCGCCACCAGCTGGCTGACGATGTCCTTGGCCGGGCACTCCTTGCGGGCGGCTGCCAGGTTCATCGCGTAGCTCACGATCTCCATGGCGGCCTCGGCGCCGACCTCCTCGGTGATCGCGTACTCCGGGTCGTCGTACGCCGCCATCTTGTTGGACCAGTCGAAGATCTTCGAGCGGTCCTCCTGGGGTACGCCGATGAGCTCGGCTATGGCCTGGAGGGGGAGTTCGACGGCGACCCGGGTGACGAAGTCGAAGGAGCCGTTCTCGTCGGCGCTCTCCAGGGCCGTCTCGACGATCCGGTGCGAGCGGCTGCGCAGCGCGTCCTCCAGGGAGCGGATGGCGCGCGGGGTGAAGCCGCGCTGCACGATCTGGCGGACCCGGGTGTGCTCGGGCGGGTCCATGTTGAGCATGATGAGCTTCTGGACCTCGATCTGGTCGCGGCTGATCGACTCGTTGAAGCGGATGACCGCGGTGTTGAGGTTCGAGGAGAACAACTCCGGGTGCGTGGACACGTACTTGACGTCCGCGTGCCGGGTCACGGCCCAGTAGCCGGCGTCGTCGAAGCCGGAGATGCCGGGCCGCTGGGCGATCCAGCGCACCGGCTCCGACTGCCGCAGCCGCGTGAACTCCGGGAAGGGCACGCGGTCTTGGAGCACATCGGGATCGGTGAAGTCGAACCCGTCGGGCAGCGCGGGACAGGACATCGGCAGCTCCAGACGTTCGTCTGACGGGCCATCAGGAGATGGGTCGCAACGTAGTAACGGGTTCTACAAGTGGCAAGGCCCGTGACGGCATCCCTTTGGGTGCCGGTCGTGCGTGCGGTGTGTGCACGACCCTTGCGGGAGCGGGGTCGGGGTCAGCAGACTGCTGGACATAACTAGAACGCGTACTAGTTATCGCGCGCGGGATGCCGGGACGCCCCGCGTGATGCGGAGGGAGAGGATGAGCTGTGGCTGCTGAACCTGTCATCGTCGAAGCCGTACGCACGCCGATCGGCAGGCGCGGGGGTGCGCTCGCCAACCTCCATCCGGCCTATCTCCTCGGCGAGACCTACCGGGAACTCCTCGGGCGCACCGGCATCCACGCCGACTGCGTCGAGCAGATCGTCGGCGGCGCGGTCACCCAGGCGGGCGAGCAGTCCGCGAACCCGGCCCGCACCGCGTGGCTCACGATGGGCCTGCCGTACGAGACCGGGGCGACGACGGTCAACTGCCAGTGCGGCTCGTCCCAGCAGGCCTCGCACATGGTCGCCAACATGGTCGCGGGCGGCGTCATCGACGTCGGCATCAGCTGCGGGGTCGAGTCGATGTCGCGGGTGCCGCTCGGGTCCGCGTCCAAGCACGGGCCCGGCAAGCCGTTCCCCGACGAGTGGAACGTCGACCTGCCCAACCAGTTCGAGGCGGCCGAGCGGATCGCCCGCAAGCGGGGGCTCAGCCGCGAGAACGTGGACTCCCTCGGGCTGATCTCGCAGGAGCGGGCGCAGGCCGCGTGGGGCGAGGAACGGTTCAAGCGCGAGACGTTCGCGGTGCAGGTGCCCACCACCGAAGCGGAGCAGGCCGCGGGGCAGGGGATGTGGCGGCTCGTGGACCGCGACGAGGGGTTGCGGGACACGTCCATGGACGCGCTCGGCCGGCTCAAGCCCGTCATGCCCACCGCCGTGCACACCGCCGGGAACTCCTCACAGATCTCCGACGGGGCGGCGGCGTTGCTGTGGACCTCCAAGCGGATGGCGCGGGCGCTGCGGCTGCGGCCGCGGGCGCGGGTCGTGGCGCAGGCGCTGGTCGGGGCCGACCCGCACTTCCACCTCGACGGGCCGATCGACGCCACCCGGGCCGTGCTCGGCAAGGCGGGGATGTCCCTGAAGGACATCGATCTGGTCGAGATCAACGAGGCGTTCGCGGCCGTCGTGCTGAGCTGGGCGCAGGTCTTCGGGCAGGACCTGGAGAAGGTGAACGTCAACGGGGGCGCGATCGCCCTCGGACACCCGGTCGGCGCGACCGGGGCGCGGCTCCTGACGACCGCGCTCCACGAACTGGAGCGGTCCGACAAGGAGTTCGCGCTGGTGTGCATGTGTGCGGGGGGTGCGGTGGCTACGGCGACGATCCTGCAGCGGCTGTAGGGCCCTCGCGGGGTGCGCCCCAGTCCCGCCCCTTCCCGTAACCAGGGGGCTGCCGCCCCCTGGACCCCCGCTGTCGGCGCTCCGCGCCTCGTCCTCAAACGCCGGACGGGCTAAAAGGGGTGGGGGTCCCGGGCGGGTGGGACGGCCCCCGCCGATCGCCGCTTCGCGGCTCGTCCTCAAGCGCTGGACGGGCTCAAATTTCACCGCGCGCAGACTGTTCCGGCAGGTAGTAAGGGCGGGCGGGTGGGAGAAAGCCCCTCCGGCGTTTGAGGAGCGGGGTCTGGGGCGGAGCCCCAGGAAGGGGCGGGCGGGTGGGAAAAAGCCCGTCCGGCGTTCGAGGACGAGCGCGCAGCGCGAAAAGGGCGGCACCCCGTCCGGGGTGCCGCCCTTCGTCGCTGCTCACGGCGTCACTGCTCAAGGCCCAGGGGCCAGGCTCAGTACCAGCCGTTCGCCTGCCAGTGGTCCCACGCGCCGCACGGGCTGCCGTAGCGGTCCTTCATGTACTTGGTGCCCCACTCGATCTGAGTCTCGGGGTTGGTCTGCCAGTCGGAGCCGGCGGAGGCCATCTTGTTGCCCGGCAGGGCCTGGACCAGGCCGTAGGCGCCGGAGGAGGCGTTCTTGGCGTTGACGTCCCAGCCGCTCTCGTGGGAGACGATGCGGTCGAAGCACTGGAACTGCGCGTCGTCCGCGATCATCCGCTGCGCCACGGCCTTGGCCGAGTCGGACGTCGCGGCCGCCGGAGCGGCCTGGGCGGGGGCCGCAGCGAAGACCATGCCGGTGGCGGCAGCCGCGACGGCGCCGGTGGCGAGGGCCTTCTTCGGGGAAGCGATGCGGCGGAGGATGGAGACGGACACGTAGGAACCTTCCGGTGGGGGTCGGGGCGGTCGCGGGCATGCCGTGGTCACGCGGACCGTGGGGGGAATGCCTCGGCGCCGAGGCCCGGGGGGCTCGTCGGCGCCTTGCGACTCATCCAGAGAAACAGGCCTGGTACGCCGCCGCAATGACCCCTCTTACTAGTGGCACTCGCACCCGGACCGGAGGTCCCCCTTGTGACCTGGCTCTCAATCCCCAGGTCAGCGCGGAGATTGGCCTGTTCGCGTCAAGTGGTGTGACTCCGGCCCCGGGTAGTAGAGGACCAAAGTCCTGTGGGCCGCCTCACCCGCCACCCATCGGTTTCCTCACGGAACGCGCAAGGCCGCTCACCGCAGCGGGGGTTCGAATGTGACCGGCGTCTCGAACGCGGCCCGCCGGGTGGCCCGGCGCAGCGCCTTCAGGACGGCCGGGCCGAGCGCGAGGCTGAGGGCCACCGTGACGACGGCCCGCGGCAGGTCCCAGCCGAGGGAGGTGGCCAGGCAGTACGCGATGAAGCGGCCGAGGTTCTCGCCGACCGGGTCGCCGGGGACGAAGGAGACACCGGTGGCGAGGCCGCCGATGTAGGGCCAGCCCTGGAGGTTCATCACGGTGCCGTAGAGGACGGAGGAGACCGCTCCGTACGCCCCGAGGACGTACAGCTCGCGCCGCCCGCGCAGGGTGTCGGGGCCCGGCAGCAGGCCCGCCCCCATGCACACCCACCCCATGGCCAGCATCTGGAACGGCATCCAGGGGCCGACCCCGCCGGTGAGCAGCGCGGACGCGAACATCGACACCGAGCCGAGCACGAACCCGAACCCCGGCCCGAGCACCCGCCCGCTCAGCACCATCAGGAAGAACATCGGCTCGATCCCGGCCGTGCCCGCGCCCAGCGGCCGCAGCGCGGCGCCCGCCGCGGCGAGCACGCCGAGCATCGCGATCGCCTTCGCGTCCAGGCCGACGTCGGCGATCGTCGCCACGACCACGCCGAGCAGCAGCGGGAGCAGCGCCGCGAACAGCCACGGCGCGTCTTTCGCATGTGCGCTCAAGCTGGACTCGCCGCCCGCGAACAGCGGCCACCCGAAGGCGACGACGCCGATCGCGGTGACCAGGCCGAGCGCGGCGACGGAGCGGGGGCCGAGCCGGACGGGGCGGACCTGGCGGTCGTCGTTCACGGCGCCTCCCCCTCTTCTTCCGCCGCCCGCAGGGCCTGCCGTACCTGCGTCACCGTCAGCCACCGCTGCGGCGCGAGGATCTTGGTGACCTGCGGGGCGAACGACGGGGACGCCACCACGACGTCCGCCGTCGGGCCGTCGGCCACCACCTCGCCCTCGGCGAGGATCACCACCCGGTGTGCCAGCTCCGCGGCCAGTTCCACGTCGTGCGTGGCCAGCACGATCGCGTGGTCCTCGGCCGCGAGCCCGCGCAGGATCGTGACCAGCCGGGCCTTGGCCGCGTAGTCCAGGCCGCGGGTGGGCTCGTCGAGCAGGAGCAGGGGCGGGCGGGCCGCCAGGACGATCGCGAGGGCGAGGGCGAGGCGCTGGCCCTCGGACAGGTCGCGGGGGTGGGTGTCGTCCGCGATGCCGGGCAGCAGCTCGGCGACCAGGGCCCGGCAGGTCCCCGGCGCCGCGTCCGCGTCACCGTCGGCGGCCGCGCACTCCGCCGCCACCGTGTCCGCGTACAGCAGATCGCGCGGCTCCTGCGGTACGAGGCCGACGTGCCGGATCAGTTCGCGCGGCGCCGTCCGGTGCGGCACCGCACCGCCGACCCGCACCGTCCCCGAGGCCGGCGCGAGCAGCCCGACCAGCGTGGACAGCAGCGTCGACTTGCCCGCGCCGTTGCGCCCCATCAGCGCGACGGTCTCACCGGCGGACACGTCGAAGTCGACCCGCCGCAGCGCCTCGACCCGGCCCCGCAGCACGGCGAGCCCGCCGACCCGCGCGGCGGGGGCTCCGACCGGTGCGGCTCCCGTCGGCTTCACGGCATTCGACGCCGCGACCTCCGCGCCACCGCCCCGGCCCTTTCTGCCGATGCGTCGCCAACGGGAGGCGTGCCCGGTCGCGGCCGCGACAGCTTCGGCCGGAGGAGGCTTCGGAGCGCCAGGACGCCCGCCCCCGGGGGCCTCTGGGGACCGCCCGCCCTCAGGTGCCGCCTCACCAGGCACCACCCCCGCCAACCGCTCCCGCAACCCCCCGGTCCGCCGCCGCGCGTCCCGCACCGTCAGTGGCAGTGGCGTCACGCCCGCGAGGCGGCCCAGGTCGACGACCGGCGGGTAGACCGGGGAGACGGCCATCACCTCGGCCGGGTCGCCGAGGAGGGGCGGCTCGCCCGGGGCGGCGAGGAGGAGGACCTGGTCGGCGTACTGCACGACGCGCTCCAGGCGGTGCTCGGCCATGAGGACGGTCGTGCCGAGGTCGTGGACCAGGCGTTGCAGGACGGCCAGGACCTCTTCCGCGGCGGCCGGGTCCAGGGCGGACGTCGGCTCGTCCAGGACGAGGACGCGCGGGTGCGGGGTGAGGACGGAGCCGATGGCCACGCGCTGCTGCTGGCCGCCGGAGAGGGTGGTGATGGGGCGGTCGCGGAGGTCCGCGAGGCCGAGCAGGTCCAGGGTCTCCTCGACACGGCGGCGCATCACGTCCGGCGCGAGGCCGAGCGACTCCATGCCGTACGCCAGCTCGTCCTCGACGGTGTCCGTGACGAAGTGGGCCAGCGGGTCCTGGCCCACGGTGCCGACGACGTCGGCCAGCTCGCGCGGCTTGTGCGTACGGGTGTCCCGGCCCGCGACGGTCACCCGGCCGCGCAGCGTGCCGCCCGTGAAGTGCGGCACGAGCCCGCTGACCGTACCGAGCAGCGTCGACTTGCCGACACCGGAAGGGCCGACGAGCAGCACCAGTTCGCCCTCGGGGACGGCCAGGTCGACGCCCCGGATCGTGGGCCCGGCGGCCCCCTCGTACCGTACGGAGACGTCCTCGAACCGGATCATGGTCATGAGGTCTTCTCCTTGGCGTTCAGGCGGAGCGGCTTGGCGGGGCGTGCGGGCACCGGTGCCTCGGCGGGCGGCGGCACCGGCGCCACGAACGCCGGGAGCAGCCCGATCAGGACGGCCGCCGCGGGCAGCAGCGGCAGCGCGGGCGCGATCAGCGGGACGACGCCGGGGTGCAGGGCCTCCGGGGCGGACGAGCTCGCGGCGATCATCAGGCCGGCGACCGCCGCCCCGGACCCGGCCACCAGCCAGGCGCGGGCGCCCCACCGGTCCGGCCGGTAGCGGGTGCGCACCGAGCGCCGCCCGCCGAGCCACAGGCCGCCGAGCGCGGCGCCGAGCCCGGCACCGAGCACGGGCAGGCCGTACGTCGTGCCCTCCGCGGTGAGCAGTCCGTACGTACCCGCGCACACCCCCATGAGCCCGCCGAGCGTCAGGACCGCCGTCGTCCTGCGCACCCGCGCGGGCACGGCGGCGGTGCGGCCGAAGCCGCGCGCGTCCATCGCGGCGGCCAGCGCGACGGACCGCTCCAGGGCCCCCTCCAGGACCGGCATGCCGACCTGGAGCAGCCCGCGCACCCCGCTGTCCGGCCGCCCGCGCAGCCGCCGGGCGGCCCGCAGCCGCTGGACGTCGGCGATCAGGTTCGGCGCGAACGTCATCGCCACGACGACGGCGACCCCCACCTCGTACAGCGCGCCCGGCAGGGACTTCAGCAGCCGCGCGGGACTGGCGAGCGCGTTGGCGGCGCCGACGCAGATCAGCAGCCCGGCCAGGCGCACCCCGTCGTACAGCGCGAACACCACGCCCTCCGCGGTGACCCGGCCGCCGATGCGCACGCCCTGCGCCCAGTCGGGCAGCGGCACTTCGGGCAGCGTCACGATGAGGTGGGTGCCGGGGATCGGCGAGCCGAGCACGGTCGCGAAGACGAGGCGGATGCCGATGACGACAAGGGCGAGCTTCACGAACGCGCCGTAGGACCGGGCCCAGGGCGCGGACGTGCGGCGGGCCGCGACGACGTATCCGGCGACGCCGATGAGCAGCCCGATGAGCAGCGGGTTGGTGGTGCGGGACGCGGCCGTGGCGAGGCCGAGTGCCCACAGCCACCAGGCGCCCGGGTGCAGGGCGTTGGAGCGGTGCGCCCGCGGCGCGAGGCGCCGCCGCGGGCCGTGCCGGTCCGGGGCGGGTTCAGCCACGGCGGCGGCGGGCCTGCCAGACGGCGGCGGCGCCGAGCACGACGATCGCCGCGAGCCCGGCGAGCAGCCCGACGGAGGGACCGCCGTCGTCGTCCCCTCCGTCGGCGGCGTCCCGCTTCGTGCCGGTGTCCGACTTCCCGGAGACCTGCTCGCCGCAGCCGCTCTTCGGGTAGCCGGAGATGGCGCACAGCAGGGCGTCGCTGTTGTAGCGCAGCGGCTTGGCGACGGAGGCGAGCGCGTCGGCGGTGGTGGCGCCGGAGTCGACGCGCGCGCACGCGGTGCGCGCCTTCGGGGGCGTCTCGCCGCCGGGGGCGTCACCGGGCGTGCCGAAGTCGAGGACGAGGGCGATCCGCTTGCGGCCGTCCCGGGCGGGCGTGTCCGCGCAGATCGCGTCGAAGTCGGCGGCGCCGCGCGGCTTCTCGGCGCTGCCGGAGTTGGCGGACACGGCGAACCGGAAGCCCTCCACGTCGCCGTCGTCGGGCCGGGCGACGGAGGGCCCCTGCGTCGCGTACACCCACGCGCCGTCCTTGCCCTGCTGCCAGAACGACCAGTAGCGGTAGTCGGCGGCGTGGGCGGGGCCCGCGGTGAGGAGGGTGCCGGCGAGCAGCGTCAGGAGCGCGACGAGCGACGTCGCGAGCGCGCCGCGCCGTGCCGGGCGCGCGGGGTGCGGGGCGGCCACCGTGAGGCGGCCGCGCCCCGGGTGGCGCCCGCTCACAGCTGGTTCTTCTTCTTGCGGCCGCTGAGCAGGAAGCCGATGCCCGCGCCGGCGACCAGGCCGACGCCGACGATCCACCAGACGCTGACGCCGGAACCGTCGTCGCTGTCCTCGTCGGCCTTCTCCTTGGCCTCCGTGGAGACCTCCGCGGACGCCTTGGGCGTCGGGCCCTGCGCGTTGAGCTGCTTGACGAGGTCGGCGCCGCCGAAGTCGCGTACGTCCATGTCCGCGGCGAGGGCCGCGAAGACGAGCTGGGAGTAGGCGGCGGGGCCGCTGTCCTTGGCCCAGGCGGCGGAGTTCTTCGACAGCCACTCGGCCGACTTCTTCGCCTGCTCCTGCTGGCCCGCGGCGGCCAGCGCGACCACGGCGTCGGCGGTGTTGCCGACGTCCGGCTGGTCCTTGGCGCCGGGCATGGAGGAGGTGAGGTGGCCCGTCTTGGCGAGGGACTTCAGCAGGTAGCCGGTGCCGTTCCGGGCGGCCTGCTCGGCGGTGTCCGGCTTCGCGCACTTCGGCGCGGAACCGGCCTCCTTCCCCTTGGCCGGGACGAGGCCCTGGCCGAGGCCGCCGAGCACGCCGGCGGCGGTGGCGTCGGCGTTCGGCGAGAGCTTGCCGGACTTGGCGTCGGCGAGGCCGAACGCGCCGCCGTCCTTGCCGCAGTCCATGGCGAGCTTCGTCAGCGCGTCCAGCGGCGACTTGCCCTTCTGGGACTTCACGGACGCCGGCTTCTCGCCGACCGCGGCGAGCGCGCCGACCACGATGCCGGTGGAGTTGGCGTCGCTGGGCAGGCCCGGGTTGTAGCCCCAGCCGCCGTCCTGGTTCTGGACGGACTTCAGCCAGTCGAGGCTCTTCTTCACCGCGTTCGACTCGTTGCCGACGGCGTGCAGCGCCTGGATGGCGGCGGCGGTGGAGTTCGAGTCGACCTGCGTCTTGGACCCGCAGGGCTCGGTCGCGTCGG
The DNA here is from genome assembly GCF_014649395.1 of Streptomyces aureoverticillatus. Lineage (GTDB taxonomy): Bacteria > Actinomycetota > Actinomycetes > Streptomycetales > Streptomycetaceae > Streptomyces > Streptomyces aureoverticillatus. The sequence goes on along the minus strand of NZ_BMSY01000005.1, from coordinate 700,538 downwards.
CGCGGTACGCCGCGAAGCCGCCGCTCGCGCACTGCTGGCCGGTGAGCCAGTCGACGGCCTTCGCGGCCGGGGTGACGCCCACGGTCTTCTGCGCGAGCAGTGCGTACGACTGCCGGAACACGCCGTCGAACTGCGGGTCCTTCTTGCCGTACAGACCGGACGGCAGCGGCGCCGAGGGCGACGGCGAGGCGTCGTCGGCGAGTGCGGCCGGGGCGGTGGCGGTGCCGAGGGCGGCGACGGCCACGGCCAGGGCAGCTGCGCTGCGGCGAACGTTCATGATGCGGCGGGTGCCTCTCCCTGCGGGGAGCCGGGCAGCACGGCACGGATGGGCACCGGGCGGCTCGGGCTCCGTATACCTCGACGGTGCCGGCCATCGGCACGTTCCGATGACGCGAGCCGGTCATGCGGCGCCCGAGGCATTCCGGCTTGCCGCACCCACGTGCGGTTTCACGGCTGCGGGTCAGCGCCGGATTCGCACCGGCTTCCCCTCGTACGCGCATGATGACGACGCGCCCACTCTACCGGCCCGTACGCCGCCCCCTCGGGCCCGGGACGCTGCGCTCGCCGCCCCGGTGCGCTCTGGCAGGCCGCGGCCGGGCGGGCGTACGTTGGCCTCGGCCTCCGGGCACGGGAATCGGCTCGGGGTACGTGGGTCGAGGGGAGCACGCATGGCGGGCGCGGAGACGGAACGTACCGAGGGGCCGGGGGAGTGGGGAGCCCGCGAGCCGGGAGCCCCTGAAGCGGAAGGCTCCGTCGGTCCGGGCGGGCGTTCCGTCGGCCCGGGCGGGCGGGACGGCGCCCGCACGTGTCTCGTCACCGGCGCCGCGTCCGGCATCGGCCGGGCCGTGGCGCGCCGCCTCGCCGCCCGGGGCCACCGCGTCATCGGCGCCGACATCGCCGACATCAAGGACTGCGGGGGCGCCGCGATCCGGGCCGACCTGGCCACCGTCGAGGGGCGGGCCCTGCTCGTGGAGGCGGCCGCCGAGCTGGGCGGCGGGCGGCTGGACGCGGTGGTGGCCTGCGCCGGGGTCGGCGTGTTCGACGCGGACGCCGTGCGTGTGAACGGCTTCGGCGCGATCGCCACGCTGGCGGGGCTCCGGCCGCTGCTGGCCGCGGGCCGCGATCCGCGCGCGCTGGCCGTCGCGTCGCTGGCCGCCGTGCACGAGACCGATCCCGCGATCGTCGCCGCGGTGCTCGCGGACGACGAGGAGGCGGCGGTGGCCGCCTCACAGGCCGCCGTCGACCGCGGCGAGGCGCGGCTCGTGTACGCCTCCGCGAAGCGGGCGCTGGTCCGGTGGGTGCGGCGGGCCGCGGTCACCGACGCGTGGGCGGGCGCGGGGATCCCGCTCAACGCCGTCGCGCCCGGCATCGTCCGCACCCCGCTCAGCCGCCCCCTCCTGGACGACCCGGAACTGCACGCGCTCACCGACGCATCCGTCCCGATGCCGCTGCACGGCTACGCGGACCCGGAACAGATCGCCCCGCTGATCGACCACCTCACGTCGCCGGAGAACACCCACGTGACGGGGCAGGTGGTGTTCGTCGACGGGGGAGCGGACGCGGTGCTGCGAGGGGAGGAGGGCTGGTGAGGGCGCGGCCCTGCGCCGCGCGGGCCACGTAGGCGCAGTGCCGTGAAGTGCCGTGCCTACGCCGCGTACGCCACGTATGTGACGGGGTCGCTCCCCGGCACGGCCTCCGCGTGCCCCAGCTTCACAAGCCGCCGCAGGTGGGCCTCCGCCTCCGACACCGCGATGTTCCGTGAGCCGTAGGGGATGTCGGCCCAGGGCCGGTTCCACTCCATGCGCTCGGCGAGCTGCCAGGGGGTGCGGGGCTCGCCGAGCAGCGTGAGCAGATGCGTGAGCCGCTCCTCGTGGTGGGCGAGCAACTCCCGTACACGGGACGGGGCTTCGGTGAAGGCGTGCTGGTGGGCCGGGAGCACCTCGGCGACACCGAGCCGCCCGACCCGCTCCAGGGAGTCCAGATAGTCACCGAGAGGGTCAGTGACCGTGGCGTCGTCCGGATCTTCGTACAGACCGATGTGCGGGGTGATCCCGGGCAGCAGATGGTCGCCGGAGAAGAGCCGCCCGTGACCGCCGAGCCCGGCCGGATGGTCCTCCTCCAGATGCAGGCAGACATGGCCGGGGGTGTGCCCCGGCGTCCAGATCGCGCGCAGGCGCCGGCCCGCGAGCGGAACGAGTTCGCCGGGGGTGATGGTCCGGTCGGGCAGGGCGGGGGCGAGGCCGGGGAGCCTCGGGGTGCGGCCCGCGTCGCGGGCGGCGAGCAGTGGCGCCACGTGCTCGGGGGGCGCGCCCGCGGCGGCGAGCTTGTCGGCCATGTAGCCGTACCACCGCTCGGGCGCGTGCTCGCGGGTGCGCCGCACCACGTCGGCGTCGGCCTCGTGCATCGCGATCCACGCCCCGGACGCCTCCCGCACCTTTGCGGAGAGCCCGTGGTGGTCGGGGTGGTGATGCGTCACCAACACCCCGTGTACGTCACCGACTTCGGCCCCGCACGCGGCGAGCCCCGCGACCAGCGTGTCCCACGAGGCGGGGTCGTCCCACCCGGTGTCGACGAGGACGGGCCCCCGGCCGGTGTCGAGGAGATGAACCAGGGTGTATCCGAGAGGGTTGTCCGGAATGGGCACGCGAACGCTCCACACCCCACCCCCGTGCGCGATGGTGTCGCTGCCGCTCGCCTGAGTCATTCGTTGCCCCCGCTCGCCGCCGAGGACGCCCACTATAACTAGAACCGGTTTCAGCGGTTGCTCAAGTCGACTGATTCCCATGAGAGTTGTCCCGACCGGGCGCCACAAGGGAGCGCGCCCCATGGCAGGCCAACACAGAGAGGGGCGGGTCAGCCGCCCTGACCGGCGTTTCCGACCGGGCCGACCTGCACCGGGGAGCCGGAGCCGTCCGTGACGGGCAGCGTGGCGGCGCCCGGCCAGTCGAGGGTGACCGTCTTCGTCTCGTCCGGCGGGGTCACGAGCAGCCCCGTGACGCGGACGCCGGAGCCGCCGGACTTGTTGATCGGGTAGTTGACGCCGAAGGCGGTCGACGCCCCGTCCTTGAGGATGGTCGCGTTGGCCTGCTCACCCGTGCGCTTCGCGGACAGCGGCCCCGAGCCGGTCTTCAGGTCGACGCCCGCGTACCCGGATATCGCGCAGTCCCGGCCACCGCCGTTCTTCAGCTCCACCACGACGGTGCCGTCGGGATCTCCGTCGATGGTGTTGTCCCTCGCCGTGATCTCCAGCTCGTCGGTGCGGCACTTGCCGACCGCGCCGTTCTCGTCGGCGCCGGTCCCGGCGGCGGTGCCCTGCCCGCCGGAGCTCTCCCCGGCGGAGCCCTTCCCGCCGCCCTGATCCGAACTGTCCGAACTGTCCGAGCCGCCCGAACCGCCGCCCGAGGAAGACGCGGCGGACGCGGACGGCGAGTCGCTCTGTGCCATGTCGTCACCGTCGTTGCAGGCGGTGAGCGAGAGTCCCGCGGCAACGGCCAGGGCGGCGAAGGTGAGCTTGCGAACGCGCATTGTTCCTACCTCGGTATCGGTTGGGGGTGCGGGCTGCTCGATGCGAGTCGGTATGAATCGGTACGAGCGACCATTTCCGATCTCCAAGAGCCGCCGGCCCAGGCACCCCGTTCCGCCCAACCGCCCCCTAATGCGGTCCTGTTACAACTCTGCCGTGCCCCCTGCCGCCGTCCGGCGCAGGAGGAGCACCGTACGGCTCCGTGGACTACTCCAACTAGAACTGGTATCAGTTCTGAAACAGCGTCAGGAATGACGGGAATCAGCAGCGCCAGGAACCGGTGTCCGGAACGACACGCGTCCCGCAGGAGGCAGTCAGCCATGACCGAGCTCGTGGAACACGGACAGCTTTTCATCGGCGGGGAGTTGGCGGACCCCCTGGGCAGGGACGTCATCGAGGTCGTCTCGCCGCACACCGGCGAGGTGTTCGCGCGGGTGCCGCACGCCGCGCCCGCCGACGTCGACCGGGCCGTCGCCGCCGCGCGCAAGGCGTTCGACGAGGGGCCCTGGCCGCGGGCGACGCTCGCGGAGCGGATCGAGGTCGTCGCGAAGATCAAGGACGGGATCGGGGCGCGGCACGAGGAGATCGCGCGGGTCATCAGCTCCGAGAACGGGACTCCGTTCACGGCGTCCGTGATGGTGCAGGCGCTGTCCGCGATGATGGTGTGGGACGCGGCGATCACGACGGCGCGGAACTTCACGTACGAAGAGGCGCGCGACGGGGCGCTGGGGAAGATTCTCGTGCGGCGTGAGCCCGTGGGGGTCGTCGCGGCCGTGGTGCCGTGGAACGTCCCGCAGTTCACCGCCGCGGCCAAGCTCGCGCCCGCGCTGCTCGCCGGGTGCCCGGTGGTCCTGAAGACCTCGCCCGAGGCGCCGCTCGACGCGTACATCCTCGCCGAGATCGCCGCGGAGGCCGGGCTGCCGGAGGGAGTTCTCTCGATCATTTCCGCCGACCGGGAGGTCAGTGAGTACCTGGTCGGGCACCCGGACGTCGACAAGGTCTCCTTCACGGGTTCCGTCGCCGCGGGCAAGCGTGTGATGGAGGTCTGCGCCCGCAACCTCACCCGCGTCACCCTGGAACTCGGCGGCAAGTCGGCCGCCGTGATCCTGCCGGACGCCGACGCCGCGGGCGCCGTGGCCGGCATCGTGCCCTTCGCGTGGATGATCAACGGCCAGGCGTGCGTGGCCCAGACCCGCATCCTCGTCCCGCGCTCGCGCTACGACGAGTTCGCCGACGCCTTCGCCGCCGCCGCGTCCGCCCTGAAGGTCGGCGACCCGATGGACCCCGCGACCGAACTCGGCCCGCTGGTGGCCAAGCGGCAGCAGCGGCGGTCGCTCGACTACATCCGGATCGGGCAGGAGGAAGGGGCCAAGATCCTTGCGGGCGGCGGGCGTCCGGCCGGGCTCGACCAGGGCTGGTACGTCGAGCCGACGCTGTTCGGCGGCGTCGACAACTCCATGCGCATCGCCCGCGAGGAGATCTTCGGGCCCGTCATCTGTCTGCTGCCGTACGGCGACGAGGACGAGGCCGTACGCATCGCCAACGACTCCGACTACGGGCTCAGCGGCAGCGTGTGGACCGGCGACGTCGAGCGCGGCCTCGGCGTGGCGCGCCGCGTGCGGACCGGAACGTACTCCGTGAACACCTTCAGCCTCGACATGCTCGGCCCCTTCGGCGGCTACAAGGACTCAGGTCTCGGGCGGGAGTTCGGGCCCGAGGGGTACGGTGAGTACTTCGAGCACAAGATGATCCATCTGCCGGTCGGGTACGAGCCCGGGGGCACGGGGAGCGCGGAGAGCGCGGGCGAAGGGGGTAGTGCCTGATGGGTGACCGCTGGCACGTCGAGGTCGACCGGTCGGTGTGCATCGGCTCCGGCATGTGCGTGAGCACCGTGCCGGACAGCTTCGCCCTGGACTCGGCACGTCAGGCGCGTCCCACGCAGCCCGAGACGGACGCTGCCGAGGACATCCTGGAGGCGGCCGAGGGCTGCCCCGTCGAGGCCATCACGATCACTCTGCTCGGCAGCGGCGAAGTGGTGTTTCCGCCGGAGGACTAGGGCCTGTTCAGTGGGTCGGCGGACTGACTGACCGGCGGGTCGGCGCGGCGGACAGGACCTGATCGGCCACCTGCGCGCCGACGGCCGCGTCATGCCGCCCGGGGCTCCGTCAGGCCGCCTCGGGCGCCGTCAGGTCGATCAACCTGCACACCGTCTCGATGTCGATCTTGACCTGGGCGATCGAGGCGCGCCCCGACAGCCAGGTGATCAGCGCGGAGTGCCAGGTGTGCTCGATGACCCGCACCGCGGAGAGCTGCGCGGCGGTGGGCCGGCCGTCCAGGCCCATGGCGTCCAGGATGATCGCCGTGGTGAGCCGCGAGACGGTGTCCACCTCCGGGCTCACCGACCGGTCGGCGAAGGTCAGGGCGCGCACCATGGCGTCGGCCAGGTGCGGCTCGCGCTGCAGCGCACGGAAGGCCCGCATCAGCGTCTCGGCGACCCGCTCGGCGGGCGTCTCGCCGGCCGGGGGCCGCTTGCGCAGGGTCGTGTGCATGTGCTGCAGCTGGTCCTGCATGGTCGCGACCAGCAGGTGCACCTTGGACGGGAAGTAGCGGTAGAGCGTGCCGAGGGCGACGCCGGCGGCCTCCGCGACCTCCCGCATCTGGACGGCGTCGAAGCCGCCGCGGCTGGCCAGTTGGGCGCTGGCGTGCAGGATGCGGCGGCGGCGCGCCTCCTGGCGCTCGGTGAGGGGCGGCGCGGCCGGATGCGCCGTGCCCGCGCCTGCCGCCTTCGCGTCAGCTGTCATAGTCCCGTCGCCCCGCCAGTCCCGTCAGCCGTCAGTGGTCCGTCAGTCCCGTTCCGGAATGGGTTCCCGAGCCCGGTCCCGTCCATCGAGACCGCACAGCATGGCAGGACGGCCGCCGTGGCGCGAATCACCTGATCCGGGCCTTCCGGCCTGGCTACCTGCCGGTAGATTCAACCGGGTCCGGCGATCAAGGGCGATCATCACAGGAACAAGTCTGAAACTTGTTCTAGATTACCGTCCCGGCGTAATCTCGCGGACAACTGAAGGCAGAAGGGGGCCAGAGTGACCGCTGAGGCCATGGAGGCGGGTCCCCTTCCGGGGGCGGTGCCGGGCACATCGCCGGAGCCGCCGCACGGTACGGCGGCCGACGGCGGCCGTCCGCTGCGCATCGCGCTCCTCACGTACAAAGGGAACCCGTTCTGCGGCGGCCAGGGTGTCTACGTACGGCATCTCTCCCGCGAGCTCGTCCGGCTCGGCCACCGCGTCGAGGTCATCGGCGCGCAGCCGTATCCCGTGCTCGACGAGGGCGAGGACCTGCGCGGACTCAGCCTGACCGAGCTGCCGAGCCTGGACCTCTACCGCTCCCCGGACCCCTTCCGCACCCCGAGGCGCGACGAGTACCGCGACTGGATCGACGCCCTCGAAGTGGCCACGATGTGGACCGGCGGCTTCCCCGAGCCCGTCACCTTCAGCCTGCGCGCCCGCCGCCATCTGCGCGCCCGGCGCGGCGAGTTCGACGTCGTGCACGACAACCAGACGCTCGGCTACGGCCTCCTCGGCGACCTGGGCGCGCCGCTGGTGACGACCATCCACCACCCCATCACCGTCGACCGCCGCCTGGAGCTGGACGCCGCGCCCGACTGGAAGCGGCGGGCGTCCGTCCGCCGGTGGTACGCGTTCACGCGGATGCAGAAGCGGGTGGCGCGCCGGCTGCCCTCCGTCGTCACGGTCTCCGGTACGTCCCGGCAGGAGATCGTCGACCACCTCGGCGTACGTCGGGACCGGATCCACGTCGTCCACATCGGTGCCGACACGGACCTCTTCTCGCCGGACCCGTCGGTCGCCGAGGTGCCGGGCCGGATCGTGACGACGTCGAGCGCCGACGTCCCGCTGAAGGGCCTCGTCCACCTCGTCGAGGCGCTCGCGAAGGTGCGTACGGAGAATCCGGCCGCGCACCTCGTCGTGGTCGGCAAGCGCGCCGAGGACGGCCCGGTCGCCGCGGCCATCGAGCGGTACGGGCTCGGTGACGCCGTCGACTTCGTCAAGGGCATCTCCGACGAGGAGCTCGTCGACCTCGTACGTTCCGCGCAGATCGCCTGCGTTCCCTCTCTGTACGAGGGGTTCTCGCTGCCCGCCGCGGAGGCCATGGCCACCGGTACGCCGCTGCTCGCCACGACCGGCGGGGCGATCCCGGAGGTCGCCGGGGCCGACGGGGAGACCTGCCTGGCGGTGCCGCCCGGCGACCCGGAGGCGCTGGCCGCCGGCCTGGGGCGGCTCCTGGGCGACGCGGCGCTGCGGGCCCGGCTCGGCGCGGCGGGCCGTGCGCGGGTGCTTGCGAAGTTCACCTGGGCCCGGGCCGCGGAGGGCACGGTGGCCCAGTACCGCGAGGCGATCGCCCGCTCCGCGGGCCGGGGTTCCTCCGGCCGCTCCGCGACCCCGAGCCCCGGCCGCTCCGCGCCCCCCGCATCCGGCCGCTCCGCGGCCCGACAAGATCCCGGTCTCCCGCCCGGCCCCGAAACCTCCACGCCCGCCCCCGGGCGCACCGCCCCCACCCCCGAGCCCCCCGCCATGGCGCCCGCGCCCGAAGGAAGCAGGACCCCGTGCTGACCGTCGACTTCACCCGCTTCCCGCTGGCGCCGGGGGACCGTGTCCTCGATCTGGGCTGCGGGGCGGGACGGCACGCCTTCGAGTGCTACCGGCGCGGCGCCCAGGTGGTGGCCCTCGACCAGAACGGCGAGGAGATCCGCGAGGTCGCGAAGTGGTTCGCGGCGATGAAGGAGGCGGGCGAGGCCCCGGCGGGCGCGACGGCCACCGCGATGGAGGGCGACGCGCTCAACCTCCCCTTCCCGGACGAGTCGTTCGACGTCGTGATCATCTCCGAGGTGATGGAACACATCCCGGACGACAAGGGCGTGCTCGCGGAGATGGTCCGCGTGCTCAAGCCGGGCGGCCGCATCGCGGTGACCGTCCCGCGCTACGGCCCGGAGAAGGTGTGCTGGGCGCTCAGCGACGCGTACCACGAGGTCGAGGGCGGCCACATCCGCATCTACAAGGCGGACGAACTCCTGCGGAAGATCAGGGAAGCGGGCCTGAAGCCCTACGGCAGCCACCACGCGCACGCGCTGCACTCCCCGTACTGGTGGCTGAAGTGCGCGTTCGGCGTGGACAACGACAAGGCGCTGCCGGTGCGGGCGTACCACAAGCTCCTGGTCTGGGACATCATGAAGAAGCCGCTGGCGACGAAGGTCGCCGAGCAGGCCCTCAACCCGCTGATCGGCAAGAGCTTCGTGGCGTACGCGACGAAGCCGCACCTGCCCCGCACGGCCGCCCCCGTCGCCGGTTCCGACGCGAAGGCCGGGGCGTGACGATTCCCGAGCGCACCGAACACCTGGTTCTGCCGGGTGTTCTGACGGCCGATCAGGCGATGGCGACGGTCCGCGGCATCCTCGCGGTGCAGCGCGAGGACGGCGCGATCCCGTGGTTCCGCGGCCACCACCTCGACCCGTGGGACCACACCGAGGCGGCCATGGCCCTGGACGCGGCCGGCGAGCACGCGGCCGCGGCGCGCGCCTACGAGTGGCTGGCCCGGCACCAGAACCCGGACGGCTCCTGGTACGCGGCGTACGCGGACGGCGACGCGGCCGCCGTCACCGACCGCGGCCGCGAGACCAACTTCTGCGCGTACGTGGCCGTCGGCGTCTGGCACCACTACCTGAGCACCGGCGACGAGGCGTTCCTTGACCGCATGTGGCCGGTGGTCGTGGCGGCCGTCGAGTTCGTCCTGGCGCTCCAGCTGCCCGGCGGCCAGATCGGCTGGAAGCGCGAGCCGGACGGCACCCCCGTGCGGGACGCGCTCCTCACCGGCTGCTCCTCGATCCACCAGGCGCTGCGCTGCGCGCTCGCCCTCGCGGAGCTGCGTGACGACCCGCAACCGGACTGGGAGCTGGCGACGGGCGCCCTCGCGCACGCGATACGCCGCCATCCCGAGCGCTTCCTCGACAAGGACCGCTACTCGATGGACTGGTACTACCCCGTCCTCGGCGGCGCGCTCACCGGACCGGAGGGCAAGTCCCGCATCGAGGAGGGCTGGGACCGCTTCGTGGTGCCCGGCCTCGGCGTGCGCTGCGTGCACCCCAACCCGTGGGTGACGGGTGGCGAGAGCGCCGAACTCGCCCTGGCGCTCTGGGCGTTGGGCGAGTCCGACCGGGCCCTGGACATCCTCAAGTCCATCCAGCACCTGCGCGACCCGGAGTCCGGCCTGTACTGGACGGGCTACGTCTTCGAGGACGCCGCGATCTGGCCGGTCGAACTCACCACCTGGACCGCGGGCTCCCTGCTGCTCGCGGTGGCGGCGCTCGGCGGGGACGAGGCGACGTGCGGGGTGTTCTCGGGAGCGGAACTGCCGGTGGGCCTCGACCCGGACTGCTGCGCGTAGCCCACCTCCGGGCCGGGCCGCGCAGCGGGGTCGTACCGGGCCGCGTGCGGGGTCAGTGCCGCCGCAGGCGGCCCGCGACAAGGTGGCCCGCGACGGCGTACACGACCGCCGCGAGTCCGTAACCGGCGACGACGCGCGCCCACCGCTCGTCGAACGTGAACAGGTCGTGCGACCAGCCCGCCAGCCAGCGGGCCGCGTCCTGCACGACTTGCACCAGGTCGTTGCTGCGGTTCGCGTCCAGCAGATCCATCAGGATCCACAGCGCGAGGATGACGGCCATCACGTCCGCGACGAGCACGATGACCTTCGCGGCTCCGTCACTGCCTTTGGTGGTGCCTCGTGGGTGTCGGGGGGACATGGGGGGCGGGTACCGGGTCGTGGCCGGTTGAAACCCGTAGGGCGCGCGGGCGCGGGGCTGCGGGGGCACCCGGACGGGTTCGCCCGGGTGGGCTCGCTCGGGTGGGCTCGCCTGGGTGGCGGAGTGCCGCCGCCGGGGCGAGGCTGCTGCCGGGGGCCTGTCCGCATCCCCTACGGGAGGTCACCCCGTGTTCCCCGAGCTTCGTGTGCCCGGCGCCCGCCGCGTGTCCCGCCGAGTGTCCCGCGTGGTCGTCCCGCTCCTGCTGTGCTGCGCCCTGCTCTTCGGTACGGCGGCCTGCGGCGGGGACGGCGACAAGGACGCGGCCACGCCGTCCGGGACGAGTTCCGCGGAACGGCAGAAGTTCGCGAAGACGCGGTTCGTCGCCAACGCGGGGCTTGCCGCCGGGGCGACGTACCAGTGGATCGTGAAGCCCTACCGCGCGGGCAAGTTCAAGTCCGGCGCGGACGGGCGCAGGTTCGCCCTCGTCAAGGCGGGGCTGGCCGGGGCGTTCACGTACAACCGCCTCAAGGCGGCGATGCGCAACGCCCAGGGGGATCCGGCGCTCGCCAAGGCGGTGGCGCCGTTGTCCGCCGGGATCGACGCGCTGAAGGACTTGCCGTCCAAGCTGCGCAAGGGGGATTCCACGGAGGCCGTGGTGGGGTCGTTCGACGGGGTCATCAAGGGGGTCAAGGACGCGGGAAGGGGGGCGGGCGCCGAGGTGAGGGACAAGGTGCCGTCGGCGGGGGAGCTGGCGAGGGGGTGAGGTGGGGGCCCTGCCGGGGGCTTCCCCAACCCCGCCCCTTCCCGAAACTGGGGGCTCCGCCCCCAGACCCCCGCTCCTCAAACGCCGGAGGGGCTATACCTCAGCCACATCCAGCCCGTCCGGCGATTGAGGACGAGCGGCGAAGGCCCACCCACCCGCACCTGACACCCCGTCATTCCGCCCTGGTTCACATGGAGTTACCCACTCCGTGGGGCGAATGTCGCCGCTGTCGCTGATGATCCTGCCCCCGCCACAGGCAGGAGCCCCCGGTGCCAGAAGACAGACGACCCCCCACCGAAGAACCCCGCCTGACCACCCGCCGCCCCGCCCGGAGGCGCCACCGCTATCCCCGCCACGTCGTGGCGGCCATGCCCCTGGCCCTCGCGGGCCTGCTCGCGCTGATGGTGTCGGGCAACACCCTGCGCCCCTTCGAGCGGGTCACGACGATCGACGGCAAGATGGCGTCGAAGTCGGACTACTTCAAGGACCCGGAGGTCCAGCGGCTGCTGCTGAAGCACGGGATCAGGGTGGACATACACCGCCTCGGCTCACGCGGCATCGCCACCCAGTCGCTGCGCGGCATGGACGTGGTGTTCCCGTCGGGCCAGCCCGCGGCGAAGCTGATCACGCGGCAGCAGCAGCGCTCGGTGCGCACGGCGCGGCCGTTCGTGACGCCGCTGGTGCTCGGTACGTTCAGGGACTACGCGAAGACGCTGGTGGCGGCGGGCGTGGCGCGCCCGCAGCAGGCGCCGGACGGCGGCGAGACGCTGTACTACGACCTGGACATGAAGAAGTTCCTGAAGCTGATCGAGGATCAGAAGACCTGGAACGGGATCGACTTCGACGAGCACACCCGCCGCGGCAACGCGGGCCGCGTCCTCGTCCGCACCTCCAGCGTCTGCGAATCCAACTCGGCGGGAACGTACTTGAGCATCCTCGCGTTCGTGAAGAACGGCAATCAGGCACCGGGCACGGAGCGCGGACGGCACCAGCCGGCGGGCAGCGGCAGCGGTCCCGCCGCCGACCCGGTTCTCGACGTCGCCCAGCAGGTCAAGCCGCTGATCAACCTCCAGGGCATGGCGGCCGACGAGCAGGCCGACAGCTACTTCTCCGACGAGGGCGAGTCCATCGCGCCGGTCTCGCTGATCTATGAGCACCAGTTCCTGAAGCACCAGGTGGACCACCAGAAGAAGCGCGGCAAGCAGGACAGCAGGCGGGTGCTCCTCTATCCGTCCCCGCACGCCCTCACCGAGCCGGAGCTCATCTCCCTCGGCGAGCGGGGCGACCGCCTCACCGAACTGATGGAGTCCGACGCCGCCCTGCGCAGGCGCGCCATCGAGCTGGGCTTCCGGGTCCGGTTCTCCGGCGAGGACGGGACGAGCGAGCAGCTCAACGCGTATCTGCGCGAGCACGAGGTGCAGGTGCCGACGCCCAACCCGGACCAGACGAAGGTGGACGCCCCCGACCTGAACGCGCTGGAGCGGATCATCAACCACGTGGGCTCCTGCCCGCCCGCGGGACAGGACGACGGAGAGTGAGGACGCGCCGCCCCTCAGCCCCGGTCGACCCGAGTCGCCGCCGGGGGCGCACGCGCCGCCGCCGCGAACCGGTTCTCGCGATGTGCCTGCTCCTCGCCACCGCGCTCGCCGCCACCACCCTCGGCGCCTGCACCAAGGACAAGGACCACCGCACCCTGCGCGTCCTCGCCAGCCCCGAACTCGCTGACGTGGAGCCGCTGTTGAAGGGGCTGGAGGACGACACCGGCGTCGAGCTGAAGCTGGACTACAAGGCCACCGCCGACCTCTCCGGGCCGCTCGGCTCCTACGACCTCGCCTGGCCCGCCTCCGACCGCTCGTATCTGCTGCGGCTGCAGGAGCGGGGCGAGCGGGCCGCCCGGCCCGAGTCCACGGCGATCATGCGCTCGCCGGTGGTCGTGGGCCTGACCCCCGCCGTCGCGGACCGGCTGCGCCGCGGCGTCCCCGGCGGGCGGCTCTCCTGGGCGGACATCGCCGACGCCGCAGCCGACGGCACCCTGCGCTTCGGCATGGCCGACCCGCGGCGCAGTGACACCGGCCGCGCCGCGCTGGTGGGCGTGGCCACCGCGGCTGCGGGCACCGGCGGCGCGCTGCGCACCCAGGACGTGTCCTGCGACCGGCTGCGCGGCTTCCGCTCCGGCCAGACCCTCACCGGCGCCAGTTCCCGCGAACTGATCGACGGCTACGTACGCCGCCAGAGCGCCGCCGACGCGCTCATCGCGCACGAGTCGGAGCTGCTCACCCTGAACGCGGCCGGGAAGCTCAAGCAGCCCCTGGAGATCGTCCACCCCGAGGACGGCATGGTCCTGTCCGACTTCCCGCTGATGCTGCTCGACGGCGGCGAGCACGAGGCGTACCGCGAAGTGGTCGACTGGCTGCGCCGCGACGACGTACAGAAGAAGCTGATGGAGCGGACCTGGCGGCGGCCCGTCGGGCAGGACGTGCCACGGCCCGCGAAGCTGCGCGCGGAGATCGGCAACGCGCTGTCGTACCCCGACCAACCGGCCGTGGTCCAGCGGCTGATGGAGAACTACGGCGCGCCGGGAAACGGCCGTGCCGCCGCCGGTGACCATGTCGTCTTCCTGCTCGACTTCTCGACGTCGATGCGGGGGCGGCGGATGGCGGACCTGCGCGCGGCGTTCGCCGACCTGAGCGGCGCGGATCCGACGGCGGCGGGCAAGTTCGCCCGCTTCTACCGGGGCGAGCGGCTGACGGTGGTGCGGTTCGCGGGCCGGGTCCTTCAGGAACGCACCGTGACCGTGCGGGGGGATGGCGATCTGAGGGCGCTCAACTCATTCGTGGGCAAAGGGAAGTTCGGGGACGACACTGCCGTCTGGTCGGCGCTCGGGCGGGGTTACGACATCGCGGCCGACGCCCTCGCCGACCGCCCCGGCCACCCGCTCTCCATCGTGCTGATGACGGACGGCGAGAACAACGCGGGACTGTCCTATGGGCAGTTCGGCCGTCGGCACGCCGAGCTCGGGACCGCCGCGCGGGCGGTCCCCACCTTCCCCGTCCACTTCGGCGAGGCCGACGCCAAGGCGCTGCGGCGGGTCGCCGACGCGACCGGCGGGCGCGTGGTGGACGCCAACTCCTCTTCCCTCTCCCAGGCGTTCAAGGAGATCCGTGGGTGTCGTTGACGGCAAGTGGTGGGAGCTGTGGTGGCCGTGGATGACGGTCTGGCTGGCCACGGCGGTGTGTGTGGGCGTGCTCGCGCGGTACGCCGTCCTGCGGTGGGCGTTCGGGCGGCCGGGGCGGCGGCGCGCGGCCCGGCGCCGCCGCACCTTCCACGGCATGTGCTTCTACCTGCACGAACAGCGCGTCATGGACCTCTACCAGACGGGCGGCTTCTCGGCGGCCCTGGAGCAGGAGGTGGCCGACCGCACGAACGTGACCTCCGGCTTCGGGCTGTGGGCGAAGGTCACCGGCGCGGCCGGCGGCAAGGCGCACCGGGACGTGACGAAGGAACGCTTCACCACCTACGTCCAGCAGAACACCCCGATCACCGTCATCGGCCTGCTCATGGACACCATGCGGCGCGAGGACGCCGTCGTGTACGCCGACCTCACCACCGGCCAACTCGTCCCGAACCGCTCCCTCGCCGACGCCCTGCGCGACAGCGACGACGACCGGGTCGCGCTGAGCGCCGTCATGTCCGAGTTCGTCTCCGTGACCGGCCGTTTCACGGCCCGCCGCGTCGGCGGCGACGAGGTCGTCCTGCGCGCCCGCTACGGCACCGGCGACCCGCCCGCCCACGTCCGCATCACCTGCGCCGCCGACGGCATCCGCGAGGAGTTCCTGCACGAGGACGACTACTTCAGCGGCGAGTTCCAGGCCCGCTGCCTGGGCAAGGTGCGCACCTGGAACCGGGCGGCGGGCGAGCTGACGCTGGACGCGGTGGCGATCTTCCGCTGAGCCGAGCCGGGAGCGCCTACGCGTTCAGGTCGGCGAGGGTGCGCAGCGTGTGCGGGTCGGTCGCGAGCACCAGCAGATCCGTCACCGGGCCCTTGCGCCACAACTCGAGCCGTTCCGCGATGCGCTCGCGCGGCCCGACCAGCGCGATCTCGTCGGCGAACGCGTCCGGCACGGCGAGCACGGCCTCCTCGCGGCGCCCCGCCAGGAACAGTTCCTGAACGCGCCGTGCCTCCTCCTCGTACCCCATCCGCGCCATCAGGTCGGCGTGGAAGTTCCGGGCCGCGTGCCCCATGCCGCCGATGTAGAACCCGAGCATGGCCTTGACCGGCAGCAGCCCCTCGCTCACGTCGTCGCACACCGTGGCCCGCACGAGGGGCGCGACCATGAACCCCTCCCGCAGGCCGTCGCCGAGCGACGCCTCGTACACGTCCGTCCGCGTCGGCGACCAGTACAGCGGCAGCCAGCCATCCGCGATCCGCGCGGTCTGCGCGACGTTCTTGGGGCCCTCGGCGCCGAGCAGGACGGGCAGATCGGCGCGCAGCGGATGCGTGATCGACTTGAGCGGCTTCCCGAGCCGGGTCCCGTCGTCGCCCGGATACGGCAGCGGGTGGAACCGCCCGTCCAGCGCCACGGGGGCCTCCCGCCGTAGCACCTGCCGTACGACGTCGACGTACTCCCGTGTCGCGGTGAGCGGCGACGTGGGGAACGGCCTGCCGTACCAGCCCTCCACCACCTGCGGCCCCGAGAGGCCGAGGCCGAGCAGTACGCGGCCGCCCGAGAGGTGGTCGAGGGTGAGGGCGTGCATGGCGGTGGTGGTGGGGGAGCGGGCCGCCATCTGCGCCACGGCGGTGCCGAGGCGGATCCGTGAGGTGTGCGCGGCGATCCAGGTCAGCGGCGTGAACGCGTCCGAGCCCCAGGCCTCGGCCGTCCACACGGAGTCGTACCCGAGCCGCTCCGCCTCCTGCGCCAGCGCGATCCTGCCGGGGTCGGGGCCGCGCCCCCAGTATCCGAGTGCAAGCCCGAGCCGCATGCGCCCTCCTCGGTACGTACGTCCACAACTGACGCTACGTCAGATGCGTGTCGCCGCAGGACTGTACGGCAACGGCCCCCCGCCCGGAAGGGCGAGGGGCCGTGTGTACGAGGTGTACGGCGGGGAGATCAGCCGCGCTGGATCCCCGTGGTGTCCTGCAGCACGCCGCGGCGGCCGTCCTGCGTCTGGGCCACCAGGCTCTGGCCGCGCTGCTCCACGGCCAAGTACCAGGTGCCGGGGGCCAGTTCGGCGATCGGGGTCGGCGAGCCGTCCTCCGGGTACAGCGGACGCGGCACCGGCACGGCGAACCAGAACGGCGAGAAGTCCGCGGCCGGAGCCCCGGCCTGCTGCGCCTGCGCGGGCGGCGGGGTCTGGCCGCCGGCCGCCGGCTGGCCGCCGAAGGACTGCTGCGGCTGGCCCGGCTGGGCGCCGTAGGGCTGACCCGGCTGGCCGGGCTGACCGGCCTGCGCGCCCGGGTAGCCGTAGCCGCCACCCTGCGGCTGGCCGCCGTAGGGCTGCGGGGTCGGGCGCGGGGCGCCGCCCGCGAGGGGGGCCTTGAGGGCGGGGACGATCTGCGTGGCGACCGCGGCGGCGGCCAGGATCAGGGCGGCGATCAGGCCGAGGATCAGGCCGATGCCGGCGTCGGGGCCTTCCCCGCCGCCACCGAAGCCACTTGCCTCGAAGAGGAAGCCGAAGGACTGGTCCACGTCGAAGATCGCGCCGAGCGAGCTCCACGCGGCGGCGATGGTGAAGACGACGCCGACCTGTCCCAGGTCAAGGCCGATGACCTTGCGCGACTGTCCCATGCCGCGGCCCACGATGATGAGCGCGGCGCCGATGACGCCGAGCAGGTACACGCTCATCAGCAGGTTGCCGTTGTCCCAAGCGGTGGGCAGCTTGTCGCTGTCGCCGCCGTCGGAGTCAAAGGTGTCGAGGAACGAGGCGATGAAGAGCAACACCGCTGCTCCGATCACCACGCCGTCGCCTCGAGTGAGGGAGCGGAAATTCACTTCAGGTCCTTCGTCAGTCGTCTCGTTGGTGGAGGCGTCGCTGTCGCCGTAGTCGCGGTCGTGTCGCGGTGCGCGAAGCGCGGGGGTGGCCCCTCATCGTACGGAGGACACTATCGCTCGCCCATCCGGGGTGTCTGCTTGAGATAAAGATCGTCACGCAGTGAAGATCTGCCAGTTGCCGTCCCGTGACGCGGCGGGGTACATCGTTCCCGACGTGCGGGGACATACCTACCCGCACTAACCCCGCAGGAAGCTCTCGATGCCGTCCGACAGGCCCTGGGCCGCCTTCTGGCGCCAGCTGCCGCTCGTCAGCAGGGCCTCGTCCTTGGGGTCACGCATGTTGCCGCACTCGATGAACACCTTGGGAACCTTCGACAGATTGAGGCCGCCCAGGTCGCGGCGGACGTCGAGGCCCGTTCGGTCGCCCACGTAGTTGGAGGGGGCGCTCCCCGTGGCTTTCAGGAACTTGCCCGCGATGCGTACGCCCAAGTCGCGGGAGGGGGCGACGATCGCGGAGGTGTCCGCGGCGCCGCCCTTCACGGCGGCGGGCAGGATGACGTGGAAGCCGCGGTTCCCGACGGCCGAACCGTCGGCGTGCAGGGAGACCACGGCGTCGGCCCGCGCCTCGTTGCCGATGCGGGCGCGCTCGTCGACGCACGGGCCGAAGGGGCGGTCGTTGTCGTGCGTGAAGCGGACGGTGGCGCCCTGTTTGTGCAGGAGGTCGCGCAGGCGGTGGGCGAGGTCCAGGGTGAACCGGGCTTCCGTGTAACCGTTGTTGGTGGACGTGCCCGTGGTGTCGCATTCCTTGAAGTTCGTGCCGATGTTCACCTGGCGGTTGATCTCGGCGGTGTGCTTGAAGTTCCCCGGGTTGTGCCCGGGGTCCACCACGACGACCTTGCCCTTGAGGGGGCCGGAGGCGGCGGGGCGGCCCCCCGAGTCCTTCGTGGGGTCGGCGGACGGCTTGGGGTCGTCGGCGCCGGGCTTGGATTTCGACGGCTCGGCGGACGCACCGGTCTTGCCGGACTCGCCCGCGTCCGCGCTCGGCTTGGAGGGCGAGCCCTGCTCCGAGCGGCTCGCGGACGGCAGCGTTCTGGCCGGTTTGCCGCCCTCGGAATCGCTCGCGGAGTCCCAGATGAGATAGCCGGCGAGACCGCCGGGCACCAGCACGGCGAGGGCGACCGCGAGCGGGCGGCCGCCGCGGAAGCGGCGGGGCGGGCGCGGTGAATGACTGTCCGGACCTACGTACGACACGGGGCGAGCCTATCCGCGCCCGGGGGTGACCGCGCCTGTTCGGCGCAGGACACGCAGCGAGTCCGTGGCCGAGATCTCCGTGAACGCTCCGGATGCCAGGGCCCGGAGGTAGATCCGGTACGGCGCCTGCCCGGTCCACTCGTCCACCGGGTCGGGGAACACGTCGTGGATGACGAGCAGCCCGCCCTCGGCGACGTGCGGCGCCCACCCCTCGTAGTCCGCGCCCGCGTGCTCGTCGGTGTGACCGCCGTCGATGAAGACCAGCGCGAGCGGGGTGTTCCACAGGGCCGCCACCTGCGGGGACCGGCCGACGACCGCGATGACGTGGTCCTCCAGGCCGGCCCGGTGCAGGGTCCTGCGGAACGTCGGCAGCGTGTCCATGCGGCCGATCGAAGGGTCGACCGTGTCCGGGTCGTGGTAGTCCCAGCCGGGCTGCTGCTCCTCGCTGCCCCGGTGGTGGTCGACCGTGATCACACTCACACCCGCGGCGCGGGCCGCGTCCGCGAGCAGGATCGTGGAGCGGCCGCAGTACGTCCCGACCTCCAGGAGGGGCAGCCCGAGCGCGGCCGCCTCGGCCGCCGCCGCGTACAGGGCGAGGCCCTCCTTCACGGGCATGAAGCCCTTGGCGGCCTCGAAGGCGTCCAGAATGTCGGGCGCGGGCTCGGCGGCCATGGGTTCCTCCTCGGGGCGGGCGCGTGGCGGCCCGCGGGGTGTGCGCGGTGCGAACGGGTCCGTGCGGGGCCCGAGGGGCGCGCGTCGGGACACGTGGGCGCCCCATCGTGCACCACACCCCCGTCATGGGGGTGACGGGGGTGTGGTGGTTCGGGGGTGGACGCAGGGCCTCAGGCCAGGACTTCGCTGTCGCCCGGCAGCGCCAGGTCCACTTCCACCGGCCGCGCCCCGCCCGGGTGCGCCGCCGACGTGGCGAGCGGCGCGTGCCCCGACGCCGTCGCGGCGAGCACGTAGGAACCGTCGGCCGGGACATCGAGGGCGTAGCGTCCCTCGCCGTCCGTCAGCGCGGCGCCCGCCTGGCGGCCCCGGTGGTCGATCAGCGTGACCTTGGCGCGGGCGAGCGGCGCGCCCGACGGGGCGAGCACCCGCCCCTGGAAGCCGCCGAGCGCCCGCGTCGCGTGCTCCAGGTGGGCGTCCTCCTCGCTGCTGGCCCGCAGCTGCGGCTTCTGCCCGGCGGGGGCGCGGTTGCGGCCCGGCAGGAACAGGGCGAGCAGCAGCCCGAGCGCGACCGCGCCGGTGGCGATGAGGAAGGAGGTGCGGAAGCCCTCCATGGTGGGTACGTCGACGGGGCCCACGTGCGTCGCGGTGTTGGCGAGCACCATGCCGATCACGGCACTCGACACCGACGTACCGATGGACCGCATCAGGGTGTTGAGGCCGTTGGCCGCGCCCGTCTCGGACGGGTCGACGGCACCGATGATCAGCGCGGGTAGCGAGGAGTAGGCGAGGCCGATGCCCGCGCCCACGATCACCGAGATGACGATGGTCTGCCAGGCGGCGCTCATCAGGCCGAGGCCCGCGCCGTAGCCGATCGCGATGATCAGCAGGCCGAGGATCAGGGTGACCTTCGGGCCGTACGCCGCCGAGAGGCGCGCGTACACCGGCGCGGTGAACATCATCGTCAGGCCGAGCGGCGCCACGCACAGGCCCGCGACGACCATGGACTGGCCGAGGCCGTAACCGGTGGACTCGGGCAGCTGGAGGAGCTGCGGCAGGACCAGGGAGATGGCGTAGAAGGCGACGCCGACCATGATCGAGGCGAGGTTGGTGAGCAGCACCTCGCGCCGCGCGGTGGTGCGCAGGTCGACCAGCGGGGCCTTCAGGCGCAGCTCCATCACGCCCCACAGGACGAGCACGACGGCCGAGGCCGCGAACAGGCCGAGGGTCAGGCCCGAACTCCAGCCCCAGTCGCTGCCCTTGGTGATGGGCAGCAGGAACAGCACGAGTCCGGCGGACAGGCCGAGGGCGCCGAGCACGTCGAACGTGCCCGGGGCGCGCAGCGGGCTCTCCGGCACGAGGAAGACGATGAGCAGCATCGCCAGCACGCCGAGGCCCGCGGCGCCGAAGAACAGCGCGTGCCAGTCGGTGTGCTGGGCGACCAGGGCGGCGACCGGCAGGGCGAGGCCGCCGCCGACGCCTATGGACGAGCTCATCAGGGCCATCGCGGAGCCGAGCTTCTCGCGCGGCAGCTCGTCGCGCATCAGGCCGATGCCGAGGGGGATCGCGCCCATCGCGAAGCCCTGGAGCGCGCGGCCGACGATCATCACGAGCAGGTCGTCGGTGAACGCGCAGATCAGCGAGCCGACGACCATCACGGCGAGGCTGGTGAGCAGCATCCTCCGCTTGCCGAACAGGTCGCCGAGGCGGCCCATGATCGGGGTGGACACGGCGCCCGCGAGCAGGGTCGACGTCATGACCCAGGTGGCGTTGGACGGTTCGGTGCCGAGCAGGGCCGGCAGGTCCTTGATGACGGGAACGAGCAGCGTCTGCATGACGGCGACGACGATGCCCGCGAAGGCGAGGACGGGGACGACACCGCGGGTGCCGCGCTCGGCGCGGTCACCGCGGGGGTGGGTCGTCGCTGGGGACATGGGCGTGCGGCCTCCGGGACGGACTGGGCGGGTGGGGCACCCGCAGGTACATGCAGGATGAACCTGTATCCCTGGGCGACTATTCCGACGACCGTCGAACTAGAGCAACTCTTGAATCTCTTGACCTCCCATTGACCCCGGCCGCCCGTCCCGGGCTACATCTGACCTTCCGTCAGATTGGAACGTGTTCTAGTCTGGCGCCGTTCCGGCAGCGGCTACCGGCAGGGGTGCGCATGGGCATCGGGATCACGCCAGAACAGCGGGAGTTGGCCGCGGCCGTGCGCGGTTGGGCCGCCCGTGAGGTGCCGTCCGGGGCGGTGCGCAAGTTGCTCGACGCGCCGCCGGGCACCGGCGGCGGGCCCGCCCACTGGGACGGCCTCGCCGCGCAGGGCCTGCTCGGCGTCCATCTCCCCGAGGAGTACGGCGGCGGGGGCGGCGGCCTGCTCGACCTCGCCGTGGTCCTGGAGGAGGCGGCGCGGGCGGCGCTCCCCGGGCCGTACGCGGCGAACGCGCTCGCCGCCGCCGTGCTGCACCGCGCGGGCGCGCGGGACCTCGCGGCGGAGCTGGCGGGCGGGGCGCGGGTCGGGGCGGTGGCGCTGGGGGCGGGCGGGGTGACCGCTGTCGAGGTCGGGGGCGTGGGCGCGGGCCCGGGTGCCGGCGTGGACCCGGACGCAGGCGTCGGCGGCCCCGGCCTCGTGCTCGACGGTGTCGCGCCGCCCGTCCTGTCCGGGGGCGACGCCGACCTGCTGATCCTCGCGGCGCGCTCCGCCCGCGGCACTGTGTGGGCCGCCGTGGACGCGGCGGAGCTGGCCGTCCGTACGCACGAGAGCGCCGACCCCACCAGGCCCACCGCCGAGGTGACCGCGCACGCGACGCGCGTCCCGGCCGCGCGGGTGCTGGCCGTCGACTCGGCGGACGTACACGATCTCGCGGCCGTGGTGTTCGCGGCGGACGCGTGCGGCACGGCCGCCTGGGCGCTGGGCACCGCCACCGAACACGCCAAGGTCCGCGAGCAGTTCGGGCACCCCATCGGCCGCTTCCAGGGCGTCAAGCACCTGTGCGCCGACATGCTGGTGCGCCTGGAGCAGGCGCGGGCGCTGACGTGGGACGCGGCGCGGGCGGCGGACGAGACGCGGGCGCCGGGCGAGACGCAGTCGTCGGACGAGACGCGGGCGCCGGGTGAGACGCAGTCGTCGAGTGAGACGCAGGCGCCGGGCGCGCAGGAGGCCCCCCGGAATCCCCAGCCCGCCCGGGCCCGCGGCCTCGTGTGCGCGCTCGCCGCCGCCACCGCCCTCGACGCCGCCCACTCCTGTGCCAAGGACTGCGTCCAGATCCTCGGCGGCATCGGCTTCACCTGGGAGCACGACGCGCATCTGTATCTGCGGCGGGCGCTGGTGGCGCGCCAGCTCCTCGGCGCCGGGGACGCGCACCGGCTGCGGGCGGTTCGGCTGGCGGAGGCGGGGGCGCGGCGGGAGCTGCGGGTGGAGCTGCCCCCGGAGGCGGCGGCCTACCGCGCGGAGGCCCGCGAGGTGATCGCGCGCGCCCGCGGCCTGGACCCCGCGGCGGCCCGCCGCGCCCTCGCCCCCACCGGCTACGCCGCCCCGCACCTCCCGCCCCCGCACGGCCTGGGCGCGGGCCCCGCCCAACAGCTCGCCGTCCAGCGGGAGTCGGCGGACGCCGGGGTGCGCCTGAGTGACCTGGGCATCGGCACCTGGGTCGTCCCGTCACTGATCGCGTACGGGACCGAGGGGCAGCGGGAGCGGCTGCTCGGCCCGACGCTGCGCGGCGAACTGCTCTGGTGCCAGTTGTTCAGCGAACCGGAGGCGGGCTCGGACCTGGCGGCGCTGCGGACGCGGGCGGAGCGCGCCCCGGACGGCTCGTGGCGGATCACCGGCCAGAAGGTGTGGACGAGCGCGGCCCAGTGGGCGGACCACGGCATCCTCCTCGCCCGTACGAACCCGGCGGCCCCCAAGCACAAGGGCCTCACCTACTTCCTCGTCGACATGAAGAACACCCCGGGCATCGACATCCGCCCGCTGCGGGAGATCACCGGCGACAGCCTCTTCAACGAGGTGTACTTCGACGACGCCCGGCTCCCCGCCGACGCCGTGGTGGGCGCCGTCGACGAGGGCTGGAAGGTCGCCCGCCACACCCTCGGCAACGAACGCGTCCACATGGCCGACCAGTTGACCTTCGACACCGGCCTGGAGTCACTCCTCGCCCGCGCGGCAGGGCTCGACGGCGCGACCCGCGCCCGCGTCGGCGCGCTCGCCGCCGAGGCGCACGCGCTGGCCTGCATCGCTCTGCGCACGACGGCCCAGCAGGTGGCGGGCGCGGAACCGGGCGCGGGCGCCTCGGTCCGCAAGCTGCTCCAGACCACCCACCAGCAGAAGGTGGCCGAGCTCGCGCTCGAACTCCTCGGCCCCGAGGGCGCCGTGCGGGAAGGCCCGGCCGAGCGCGCCGTGCACGGCTTCCTGCTGTCCCGCTGCCTGACCATCGCGGGCGGCACCACCCAGGTCCAGCTCAACGTCGTGGCCGAACGCATCCTCGGCCTGCCCCGGGACTGACCCCGTGCGCGGGGACCGACCCCACCCACTGAAGGAGCCCCAGCGGTGAAGAGCTACATCGTCGGCGTCGGCATGACGAGGTTCGAGAAGCCCGAGACCCGGGACTGGCAGTACTGGGACATGGCGAAGGAGGCGGGCACCGCCGCGCTCGCGGACGCCGGGACCGCGTACGAGGAAGTGGACCAGGTCGCCGCCGGCTACTGCTTCCAGGCCTCGACGGCCGGCCAGCGCGCCGCGTACGAACTGGGCCTGACCGGAGTGCCGGTCTACAACGTCAACAACAACTGCGCGACGGGCGCGACGGCGCTGATGCTCGCGCGGCAGTTCGCCGAGGGCGGCACGGGCGACTGCGTGCTGGCCCTGGGCTTCGAGAAGATGAGGCGCGGCGCGCTCGGCGCGGGCGGGGACGGCGACTTCGCGACCTCGCCCGTCGCCCGGCACTACGGTGTGATGGCGGCCCGGCACGGCTTCGAGGCGACGCCGCCCACGGCCCAGATCTTCGGCAACGCGGCGCGCGAGCACATGGAGCGGTACGGCACGACGCCCGCGCAGCTCGCGGCGGTCGCGGCGAAGAACCACACCCACTCCGTCAACAACCCGAACGCCCAGTTCCAGGACCCGTACACCCTCGACGACATCCTCGCCGCCAGGCCCGTCCACACCCCCCTCACCAAGCTCCAGTGCTCCCCGACGTCGGACGGCGCGGCCGCGGCGCTCGTGGCGTCCGAGGCGTTCGTGGACCGCCACGGCCTCGCGGACCGGGCGGTGGAGATCACCGCCCAGGCCATGACGACGGACACGGCCGAGTCCTTCGCGTCCGGCTCCTGCATCGACGTCGTCGGCCTCCCCATGTCCCGCGCGGCCGCCCGCCGGGTGTACGAAGCCTCCGGCCTGACCGCCGCCGACATCGACGTGATCGAACTGCACGACTGCTTCTCCATCAACGAACTCCTCACCTACGAGGCCCTCGGCCTGTGTGACGAGGGCGACTCCGGCAAGCTCGTGGAGTCCGGCGCGACGACGTACGGCGGCCGCTGGGTGGTGAACCCCTCCGGCGGCCTCATCTCCAAGGGCCACCCCCTCGGCGCCACCGGCCTCGCCCAAGCCGCCGAACTGACCTGGCAGTTGCGGGGTGAGGCGGGCGCGCGCCAGGTGCCGGGGGCGCGGGTGGGGCTCGCGCACAACATCGGGCTCGGCGGGGCGGCCGTGGTGACGCTGCTCACGCGGCCGGAGACCTAGGACCCGCGGCCCAGACCCCTGCCGCTTTTTTCCGATGTACGGGGCATGTGTCCTGCTGTCAGCATGGGGGCCATGCTGCAGACCCCCGCCGACACCCCGACCTCTCGAATATCGAGCCGCCCCGCCCCGCCCACCTGGCTCGTCGTGGCGGCCGCGTGCGCCGGACAGTTCCTCGTCGTCCTCGACGTGTCCGTCGTGAACGTGGCGCTGCCGTCGATGCGGACCGATCTCGGGCTGAGCGCCACGGGGTTGCAGTGGGTCGTGAACGCGTACTCCATCGCCTTCGCCGGGTTCATGCTGCTCGGCGGGCGGGCCGGGGACCTGTTCGGGCGGAAGCGGATGTTCCTGGTGGGGCTCGGCCTGTTCACGCTGGCCTCACTCGCGGGCGGGCTCGCGCAGGAGGGCTGGCAGCTCCTCCTGGCGCGAGCGGTGCAGGGGCTCGGGGCCGCCGTGCTCGCGCCGTCGACCCTGACGATCCTGACGTCCGCCGTGCCGGAGGGCGCGGCCCGGGTGCGGGCCATCGCCACCTGGTCCGCCGTCGGCGCGGGCGGCGGCGCCGCGGGCGGGCTCGTCGGCGGCGTGCTCACCGACGGCCTGTCCTGGCGCTGGGTGCTGCTCGTCAACGTACCCATCGGCGTCCTCGTGTTCGCCGCCGCGCTGCGCTGGATCAGCGAGAGCCGCGCGGGCGGCGCGCGCCGCCTCGACCTGCCCGGCGCCGTCCTGGTGACCGGCGGCATCGCCACCCTCGCGTACGGCATCGTGCAGACCGAGGTCGAGGGCTGGGCCGCCGCCGCGACCCTGGTGCCGCTCGCCGTCGGGGCCGCCCTCATCGGTGCCTTCCTCGCCGTCGAGGCGCGCTCCAAGGTGCCGCTGATGCCGCTCAAGCTGTTCCGCGTGCGCTCGGTGTCGGCCGCCAACGCCACGATGTTCGTCTGCGGCATGGGCATGTTCGCCATGTGGTTCTTCATGACCCTGTACGCCCAGAACGTCCTCGGCTACACCCCGCTGGAGGCCGGGCTCGCGCTCATCCCCAGCTCGGTGAGCGTGGTCGTCGGCTCCAAGGTCGCGCCCCGCCTCATGCGGGTCATGGGGGCGCGCAGCGTCACGGTCATCGGCGTGCTCGTCGCCGCCGTCGGCTTCGTGTGGCAGTGGCGGGTGCTCGACGCCAGTGGGGCGTACGTCACCTCGATCATGCTGCCCGGCATCCTGATGATGCTCGGCGCGGGTCTCGCCGGGACCCCTCTCGCCTCCCTCGCCACCAGCGGCGCCGACCCCGGCGACGCGGGCCTGGTGGCCGGCCTCATCAACACCTCCCGCACGATGGGCGGTTCCCTGGGCCTCGCCGTCCTCTCCACCATCGCCGCGTCCCGCACGGCCGAACGCCCCGGCACCCAGGCCCTGGCCGAGGGCTACGCGCAGGCGTTCTTGTGGGGCGCGGTGTTCCTGGTGATGGCGGTGGCGGTGGTGTTGCTGTGGATGCCGCGTCCGGAACGAGAAGGCAGCGCGTCCGGAGCTTGAGTACGAGCCTCTCGGGCGAGGCCGGGGCATTTCAGCCCGTCCGGCGCTTGAGGACGAGCCGCGGAGCGGCGACGGCGGGGGCCGGGGGCGGCAGCCCCCGGACGGCCACCCCGCCGCCGGGCGCGACGACGACTACAGCCACCCCTGGTGACGAGCCTCCCGCGCAGCCTCCATCCGGTTCCGGGTCCCGGTCTTCCCGATGGCAGCCGAAAGATAATTCCGAACCGTCGATTCGGAAAGATGCAGCGTCGCCGCGACATCGGCGACCGTCGCCCCGTCGACGGAGGCCCTGAGCACATCCGCCTCCCGGGCGGTCAGCGGACTGGGCCCGGCCCCGAGCGCGGCCGCCGCCAGCGCCGGGTCGACCACGGTCTCCCCGCGCAGCACGGCCCGGATCGCCTCGGCGAGCTCCTCCACGGGCCCGTCCTTGACGAGGAACCCAGCCGCGCCCGCCTCCATCGCGCGGCGCAGATACCCGGGCCTGCCGAAGGTGGTGAGAATGAGGACCCGGCAGTCGGGGCACTCCTCGCGCAGGTCGGCCGCCGCCTCCAGGCCGCTGCGGCCCGGCAGCTCGATGTCGAGCAGCGCCACGTCCGGGCGCGCGGTCAACGCGGTGCGTACGATCTCGTCGCCCGCCCCGACCTGCGCGACGACCTCGATGTCCGGCTCCATGCCGAGCAGCAGCGCCAGGGCGCCCCGCATCATGCCCTGGTCCTCGGCGAGCAGCACGCGTACGGATCTGGCGGGGCGGTGGTCCTGCGGCATCTCTTCCACGGGGAAACAGTAAGGCGAGCGGCCGGAAGGCACGCCCCGGGCAGTGGCACGCGCGGCGGGGGCTAGCCGCGCCGCTCGCCACTCCCCGCCCCCGCGGGCTGCGCGGGCTCCGCGGGCTCCGCCCCCGTGGACCCCGTGCCCGTCTCGGCCGGCAGCACCGCCGTGACCCGGAACCCGCCGCGCGGACCCGGCCCCGACTCCAGGGAGCCGCCCGCCGCGGTGAGGCGTTCGGCCAGGCCCGTCAGGCCGCTGCCGGGCGCCGTCGAGCCCTCGCCGCGGCCGTCGTCCGTGATGACCAGGCGGGTCCCCGCCGGGGTTCCGGCGACCTCGATCTCGCACCGGCCCGCCCGCGCGTGCCGTACGACATTGGTGGCCGCCTCCCGCACCACCCAGCCCAGCAGCGCCTCCGTGCGCGGGCCGAGCGGCGGCCCCGACTGCCGGACGACCGCCTCGACCCCGGCCGCGTCGAGGAGCTCCCGGGCCCGGTCGAGCTCGGCGGCGAGGGCCGCGTCCCGGTACCCGGTGACGGCCTCGCGGATCTCGGTGAGCGCCTGCCTGCCGACCGTCTCGATGTCCTCGATCTGCGTCAGGGCCACCTCCATGTCCCGCGGCGCGAGGCGGCGGGCGGCCTCCGACTTCACCACGATCAGCGAGAGCGTGTGGCCGAGCAGGTCGTGCAGGTCGCGCGAGAAGCGCAGCCGTTCCTCCGCCACGGCCCGCCGCGCCAGCTCCTCGCGGGCGGCGCGCAGATCCCGTACCGCCTCGGAGAGGGAGAGGATCGCCGCCGTCACCATCGTGGACAGGAACGTGCCGTACGCGATGTTGATGCCGTCCCAGCCCTCATGGAGCCCGGCGACCGCGCCCGCGAGCACGCTCAGCCCGAGACCCACCGGACCGAGGTGGCGGCCCCGGATCACCGCGCCCACGGCGAGGCCGAGGAGCGGGAAGTACATCAGCCAGTTGCCGCCGTACCCGGCCGCGAGGCCGAGGGTGAGCGCGCCCATCGCGAGCAGCGCGGCCAGCGTCGTCCGCGACTCGCGCGCCTGCTTGTCGAAGGCACGGAAGGCGACGGCGACGTACAGGGAGTTGAAGGCGAACAGGCCGAGGCCGCCGATCCACGGGTTCGGCGTCTTGCCCTGGAGCAGGTGCGAGAACGCGCCCAGGCCCATGAGCAGCCACGGCAGCAGCGCGAAGCCGTTGGGCGGGCCGGACTGGGCCAGCGCCTCCACATCCCCCGCCCGCTGACGCTCCCGCCACTCGGCCTTCTGCAGGCGCCAGGCCTCCTTGCGCTCCCGGTGGGCGTCGCGGGCCGCGCGCAGGTCGTGCATCCGGCAGGTCAGCCTCGGCTTCCGGGCCATGTCTCGCTCTCCGTCGTACGGGTTCTCCCAGCCGCGCACCCACCCTGTCTCCGGCGGTGCACGCCGTCTTCTCGTCTCCTCCCGACGGTACGGATCGGGGGCGCCGGCGCGGCAGGGGTGTCCGTACCGACCGGGCCAGGACAAATGTCACGGGGCGGGCGGCCGACACGGCCCCGGACACCGGATCTGACGTGACGTCAGGACTCTTCCCAAGCGTGGGGCGCTGGGCTATACATGGGGCCATCGGCCTAGAACGCGTTCTAGAACGGGTGCGGGAACGGACACGGGAACCGGCACGGGAACGGGCGTCTTGGCCGCCGCAGACGACCTCGGTGCGGCCGACGGTGCGGACAGTCGCACCGAGGTCTTGACCCGCGAGGAGCCGCCACCCCATGCCCATCGACGCCGCGAAGGCCCTGGCCGCCGAACCCCGCAGGGCCGAGATCACCTGGGACCACAAGGACGTCCAGCTCTACCACCTGGGCCTCGGCGCGGGCGCCAACCCGGACCTGCCGAGCCCCGCCACCGACCCCGACGAACTGCGCTACACCCTGGAGTCCCGGCTGCACGTCCTGCCCAGCTTCGCCACCGTCGCGGGCGCCGGCATGGGCATGATGGGCGGCCTCGCGGCGCCCGGCATCGACGTGAACCTGGCCGCCGTGCTGCACGGCGGCCAGCGCGTCGAACTGCACCGCCCCATCCCCGTCAAGGGCCGGGCCGACACCACCGGGAAGGTCGCGGCGGTGTACGACAAGGGCAAGGCCGCCGTCATCGTGCTGCGCTCCGAAGCGGCCGACGACGAGGGGCCGCTGTGGACCAGCGACGCGCAGATCTTCGTGCGCGGCGAGGGCGGCTTCGGCGGCGAGCGCGGCCCGTCCGCGCGCCCCGACACCCCGGACCGCCCCTTCGACAGGACCGTCGAGCGGCCCGTCCGTGCCGACCAGGCCCTGCTCTACCGCCTGTCCGGCGACTGGAACCCGCTGCACGCCGACCCCGAGTTCGCCAAGCTCGCCGGCTTCGACCGGCCGATCCTGCACGGCCTGTGCACGTACGGCATGACGCTCAAGGCGGTCGTGGACACCGTCCTCGGCGGCGACGTGAGCCGCGTGCGCGCCTACGCCACGCGCTTCGCCGGGGTGGTCTTCCCGGGCGAGACGCTGCGCGTCGGCATGTGGGAGTCGGAGGGCCGGGTGCAGGTCGCCGTGACGGCCGTCGAACGGCAGGACGCGCCGGTCCTCGTGGACACGGTCGTGGAGCTCAACTGACGTCACGTACCGCCGGTGACGTACCGCCGGGACGGCCCGGTCGGGTACCGCCGGGATGAGAGGAGCCGCACAGCCATGCGCGCAGCCGTACTGCACGAGACAGGCCAGGACAAGCTCGACGTGCTCGACGACATCGAGGCGGTGGGCTTCGGCCCGGGCAAGGCCAGGATCCGCGTCCGGGCCACCGGCCTCTGCCACTCCGACGTCTCCGCGATGAACGGCGTGCTGCCGCAGCCCGCGCCGTTCGTCCCCGGGCACGAGGGCGCGGGCGAGATCCTCGACGTCGGCGACGGCGTCACCCACGTCAAACCGGGCGACCGCGTCCTGGTGTGCTGGCTCCCGGCGTGCGGGCAGTGCCCGGCGTGCCGACGGGGGCAGACACAGCTCTGCCTCGCCGGATTCATGAACGCCGGGACGCCCAACTTCAAGCGGGCGGGCGACAGTTCGGACGTCTTCGGCTTCGCGGGCACGGGCACCTTCACGGAGGAGGTCGTGGTCGACGCGGCCTGCGCCGTGCCGATCCCGGACGACGTGCCCTTCGACATCGCCGCGCTGATCGGCTGCGGCGTGACGACGGGACTCGGCGCCGCGATCAACACCGCCGACGTCGCGGCCGGTTCCTCGGTCGCCGTCATCGGCTGCGGCGGCGTCGGCGTCTCGGCGATCCAGGGCGCGCGGCTCAAGGGCGCGGCGGAGATCGTCGCCGTCGACCCGGTCGCGTCCCGGCGCGAGGCGGCCCTGCGCTTCGGCGCGACCCAGGCCGTTGCCCCCGACGAACTGGCCGACGTCAACCAGCGCGTGACGGCGGGCGAGGGCTTCGACTACGTCTTCGAGGTCGTCGGCAAGTCCGCGACCACGCGCACGGCGTACGAGGCGACGCGGCGCGGCGGCACGCTGTGCGTGGTCGGCGCGGGCGCCATGGACGACCAGGTGCAGTTCAACATGTTCGAGCTGTTCTTCGACGAGAAGCGGATACTGCCGTCGCTGTACGGGGGCGGGGACGTCCTCCAGTCGTATGAGCGGGCCATCGCGCTGTGGCGCGCGGGGCGGGTCGACCTGGAGGGGATGATCACGCACCGGGTGCAGCTGGCGGAGATCAACGAGGCGTTGGAGCAGATGCGGTCGGGGGTCGCGCTGCGGACGTGCATCGAGATCTGAGGTGTGCGGGGTTCTCTGGGGTTCGTGGGGTTCGTGGGGTTTCTGTGGTTTCTGAAGCTCGCAGGGTATGTCTGGAGAGGAGCTTTCCCTCGTATGTCACTGCCACTTGAAGGCCTCGCGGCCGTCGTCACCGGTGCCGGCCGCGGGCTCGGCCGGGCCGAGGCCCTCGAACTCGCCCGGCTCGGCGCGAGCGTCGTCGTCAACGACTTCGGGCAGCCGGGCCGCGACGGCTCCGGCGCGGCGTCGGCCGCCCCCGCCGAGGAGGTCGCCGCCGAGATCCGCGAGGCGGGCGGCAAGGCCGTCGCCCACACCGGCGACGTCGCCGACCACCAACAGGCCCGCGACCTGGTCGAGTTGGCGATCGACACCTACGGCAAGCTCGACATCCTGGTCAACAACGCGGGCATCCTGCGGGACCGGATGATCTTCTCGATGTCCGAGGACGAGTGGGACTCGGTGATCCGGGTGCACCTCAAGGGCCACTTCAACACGATCCGCTTCGCCTCCGCCCACTGGCGCGAGCGCTCCAAGGAGGCGGGCGGGCCCGTGTACGGGCGGATCGTGAACACCTCCTCGGAGGCGTTCCTCGCCGGGTCGGCCGGGCAGCCCAACTACGCGGCGGCCAAAGGGGGGATCGTGGGGCTCACCACGTCCACGGCCCTCGCGCTCGCCAAGTACGGGGTCACGGCCAACGCGATCTGTCCGCGGGCGCGGACGCGGATGACGTCCGACGTGTTCGCGGGGTTCGCCGAGCCGGGGGAGGGGGAGGTGGACCCGCTGGCGCCGGAGCATGTGGCGCCCCTGGTGGGGTACTTGGCCTCGCCTGCGGCGGGGCGGGTGAACGGGCAGGTGCTCGTGGTGCACGGCGGGATGGTGGCCGTCGTCGAGCGGCCCCGGGTGGCCGCGCAGTTCGACTGTCCGGCGGCGGGTGGCGTGTTCGGCTTCGGTGAGCTGGACGAGGCGTTGTCGCCGTATTTCGCGTCGCGGCCGGAGGGGGAGACGTTTGCGGCGGCGGAGGTGTTGGGGTTGCGGCGGGGGTAGTTCCCTGCGGGGCATTCCCCGCTGCATCCATTGGCGCGCTCCGCGCGCGGGCACCCCTTCCCGTAACGCCGGAGGGGCTGATTTTCAGCCCCTCCGGCGTTTGAGGAGCGGGGGTCTGGGGGCAGAGCCCCCAGTTTCGGGAAGGGGCGGGATTGGGGAGCCCCCGGCAGGGCCCCCACCCGCCTCACGCCTGCGACGGCTCCCGGCGGTGGCGGCCCCGAGGGGCCGCTTCCTCGTCGTGTTCCGCCACCGGCCCCCGGTGCCGCCCGCCCCCGACGGAGCCCGCCCCGACGGAACTCGCCCCGGCGAGGGCGAGGCCCTCACGGGGGTCCACGGCGCCCTGCTCGCGCGGCTCGAAAGCCACATTCTC
This sequence comes from Streptomyces aureoverticillatus, assembly GCF_014649395.1. GTDB lineage: Bacteria > Actinomycetota > Actinomycetes > Streptomycetales > Streptomycetaceae > Streptomyces > Streptomyces aureoverticillatus. Next base: position 668,304 of record NZ_BMSY01000005.1, on the reverse strand, counting down.
GGTCATCAACAAACTCACCCCGTAGCAAAGATCGTTCGTACAGCCGGGCGAGTCTAACCAACCGCACCGCGCCCGCCGAGGGGCGCCTGCTGCAACGGGACGGGCCGCGCCGCCCGCGGCGCGTCCCCCGCCTCCTTGACCTCGGTGGATGCCGCGGCCCCCGGGGCGGGCGCGGGCACCGCGACCCGCGCCATGCCGCACGGCACGGACCCCGTGACGTACGGCAACTCGAGGACCCCGTCCCGCGTGCAGCGGCCGGCCCCGGCCAACCACCCTGCGGGGGTGGGCAGTTGATGGACGAGACGGTCGGCGGGGCGCCAACCGCACAGCAGGGGAGCGGAGTCGCCGGAGCCGTCGTCCACCCGGAGGGCCACCGCGCAGCTCTCCGGCATGAGGACCTGCCCGGGCTGGATGGCGAACGGCGTCACCGCGCGGCCGGGCATCCGCAGGCACTCGGGGAAGCGCACGGGCAGCGAACTCCCCAACACGCCCCAGCCGAGCCGGGTTTCGCCGGGGGCGTCCGAGCGGATGAGGAGCAGCCCGCTGTCGGCGTCGGCGAGCAGCAGCCGGTCGTCGCTGTCGTCGGCGATCTGGAGCAGCGGCGTCACCTCGCCGCCCCGCTCCAGGTCCACCGCCACCGTCTTCGTACGGCCGTCGAGATCGCGGTCGAGGGCCAGCATGCGGTTGGTGCGGTCGAGCCAGACGCCGCCGGTGCAGCGCCCGGGGATCTCGGCCAGGTGCTCGGGCCCGAACGCGCCGCCCGCCACCAGCCACACCGCCGTGGAGTGCGGCCCGGCCGCGAGGGCGTACGCGTAGGCGCCGCGCGGGGCGGGCGGCAGCAGCGTCAGCTCGGCGCCGTCGCACTCCACGCCGCCGAGTTGCACCTCGCCGGTCCCGGGGCCCGTGGGGTACAGGAGTGAGAAGAGGTGCCGGCCGGCCGCGCGGCGGTGCACGAGCACGCGGCCGTCGGCCATCGGCAGCACCCGGGTCCCGGGCTCCTCGGGCTGGTTCGCGGGCAGCGGCACCGCGTACGGCTCGGCCGAGTCGAGCGTCCAGCGCTCGGGGAACCAGCAGCCGCCCCGCTGCGCGAGGCGCGCGGCGTAGGCACCGTCGGCGGTGAGGGTGGGGGTTGGTGCGCCCGGCTGGAGAGGAGGAGCGGGGGCGTTCGCCTCGCGCGCGGGGGAGAGGGCGAGGGCCGGGGCAGGGCCGGGGGCCGGGGTGTCGGACTCCGGTGTGGCCGTTCTGCGGCCGGTGGTGGCGCCGCGGGGCGCACCGGCCGTGCCGTTGGTGCCGCCGGTCGTGCCAGCCGTGCCAGCCGTGCCGCCGATGGTGCCGATGGTGCCGGTGGTCGTGCCGCGGGTCGTGCGGGGGGTGCCGGTGGTCACGCCGGTCGTGCCGGTGGATGTGTCAGTGGTGCCGGGGGTGCCGGGGGTGCCGGGGGTGCCGGTGGTCGTGCCGGTCCTCCCGGCCGTGCCGGTGCCGGCCTGCGCGCGGCCCGGGGGACTCGCCGCTCCGGGCCCGGTCGCGATTCTGGTCCAGCGCCCGGGTGCGGTCCCGCCGCCGGGGAGGGAGGCGGGTGCGGGTGGGTGCGCGGGCGCGGACGAGGGGTCGGCCACAGGGGCTGTCATCTGGGGTCACCTCCGCCCGCGACGCTAGTTTTCGCACGTGCTGGCGTGGCACGCGAGGCATCTCGCTTCACGCGTACGTGTGGCGAAGTGACGATTCGCCTGAGAAGCCGGGGGCGACTGTGCTGCGTGGGGGCCCGCTGTGCCCCGGGGGAGACCGACCCTTACAGTTAGGCGAACCTAAGTTGCTCAGCTCCCTGGAGTACCGATGTCCCCACGCCGTCGCCCGCACCGCGGCACCGCCGCCCTCGCCCTCGCCGTGGCCGGCGCCCTCGCCCTGTCGGCGTGCGGGTCCGGCGACGACGGCTCCGGCAAGTCCGACAACGGCAGCGGCAGCAAGGCCGTGGCCCAGGGCGGCGACGAGTTCGCCCAGGCCGCCGAGAAGACGGCGAAGATGGGCACCAGCGCCAAGCCCGGCCAGTTCCCGCGCACCATCAAGCACGCGATGGGCACGACGGAACTCAAGCAGGCGCCGAAGCGGGTCGTGGTCCTGGACGTCGGTGAGCTCGACAACGTCGTGTCCCTCGGCGTCAAGCCCGTCGGCTACGCCCCCACCGAGGGCGACGACGGCATCCCCGGCTACCTGAAGAAGGACGCGGGCAGCCCCAAGAACGTCGGCACCATCAACGCGCTCAACCTCGAGGCGATCGCGAACCTCAAGCCCGACCTGATCCTCGGCAGCGAGCTGCGCGCCGCCAAGCTCTACCCGCAGCTCTCCAAGATCGCCCCCACCGTCTTCTCCGTGCGCCCCGGCTTCACCTGGAAGGAGAACTACCTCCTCAACGCCGCCGCGCTCGACAGGACCGCCGACGCCAAGGCCGAGCTGGGCGCGTACGAGAAGAAGGCGAAGGCCCTCGGCAAGGACATCGGCGCCGACAAGCCCACCGTCACGATGCTGCGCTACATGCCCGACCGCATCCGCCTCTACGCCGGGGCGTCCTTCATCGGCACCATCCTGGACGACGCAGGCCTGCCCCGCCCCAAGAACCAGCGGCCCTTCGAGCTCGCCGCCGAGATCAGCCCGGAGAAGATCGACCAGGCCGACGCGGACTGGATCTTCACCGGCGTCTACGGCGACGCCAAGAAGACCGGCCGCTCGGCCGCCGAGAAGAACCCCCTGTGGAAGAAGCTCGACGCGGTCAAGGCCGGGCACGCCAAGGACGTCCCGGACGAGACCTGGTACCTGGGCCTCGGCGTGACAGCGGCGGACTCGGTGCTCGACGATCTGCGGAAGCACCTGGTCAAGTAGGCGTCTTGGCTGTGGTGGAGATCACCGCAGCCATCAATTGAGGCACCCCGACGGTGATCAGCCAGGTCCGCGAGAGCGGCGCCGGTCCAGGCGCAAAAGAGGGCCAGGTAGCCTTGCATTCGTGCCCCGTCTGTCTGAAGTCATCGCCGCCCTCGACGCCCTGTGGCCCGCGGAGCGGGCCGAGCAGTGGGACGCCGTCGGCACCGTGTGCGGCGATCCCGAGGCCGAGGTCTCGCGGGTCCTGTTCGCCGTCGACCCCGTCCAGGAGATCGTCGACGAGGCGGTGCGCCTCGGCGCCGACCTGCTCGTCACGCACCACCCGCTGTATCTGCGGGGTACGACGACGGTCGCGGCGTCGACGTTCAAGGGCCGGGTCGTGCACGAGCTGATCAAGAACGACATCGCCCTGCACGTCGCGCACACCAACGCCGACTCCGCCGACCCGGGCGTGAGCGACGCCCTCGCGGGCGCCCTCGACCTGCGCGTCGTGGGCCCCCTCGTACCGGACGCGAGCGACGAGCACGGGCGGCGCGGCCTCGGCCGGGTCTGCGAGCTCGAACACCCGCTGACGCTCGCCGAGTTCGCCGACCTCGCGGCCAAGTGCCTGCCCGCCACGGCGCAGGGCATCCGCGTCGCCGGCGACCCGGAGCAGCCGATCCGCACGGTCGCGGTCAGCGGCGGCTCCGGCGACAGCCTCTTCGACGCCGTCCGGGCCGCGGGCGTGGACGCCTTCCTCACCGCCGACCTGCGCCACCACCCGGCCTCGGAGGCGCGCGCCCAGGCGCCGCTCGCGCTGCTCGACGCCGCGCACTGGGCCACCGAGTGGCCCTGGTGCGAGCTGGCCGCGGCTCAGCTCGACGAGATCTCCGACCGGCACGGATGGGGACTTCGCGTCCACGTCTCGAAGACGGTCACCGACCCTTGGACCGCCCACTCGGCGTCGTCCTCAGCAGCCCGCCCGTCTCCCACCACCGCCCTTGCAGCGGGCGCTTCGCGCGCCCCTCTTGATTCCCCAGGAGCCCCCAACTGAACGCCGCGCCCGCCGACCAGATCCGTCTGCTCGACCTCCAGGACCTGGACGTACGCCTCACGCAGCTCGCGCACAAGCGCCAGGCGCTGCCCGAGCACGCCGAGATCGAGTCGCTGACGAAGGACCTCACGCAGCTCCGCGACCTGCTCGTCGCCGCGACGACCGAGGAGAGCGACTGCGCCCGCGAGCAGCTCAAGGCGGAGCAGGACGTGGACCAGGTGCGCCAGCGCGCCGCCCGCGACCAGAAGCGCCTGGACTCCGGCGCGATCACCTCGCCCAAGGACCTGGAGAACCTCCAGAAGGAGATCGCCTCGCTCGCCAAGCGCCAGGGCGACCTCGAGGACATCGTCCTGGAGGTCATGGAGCGCCGCGAGTCCGCGCAGGAGCGCGTGACCGAGCTGACCGAGCGCGTCTCGTCCGTCCAGTCGAAGATCGACGACGCGACGGCCCGCCGCGACGCCGCCACCGGTGAGCTGGACCGCGAGGCCGGCACGGTCACCAAGGAGCGCGAGGTCGTCGCCGGTTCCATCCCCGCCGACCTGCTCAAGCTCTACGACAAGCTGCGGGCGCAGCAGGGCGGCGTCGGCGCCGCCAAGCTCTACCAGCGGCGCTGCGAGGGCTGCCGCCTGGAGCTGAACATCACCGAAGTGAACGAGGTCAAGGCCGCGTCCCCCGACACGGTCCTGCGCTGCGAGAACTGCCGCCGCATCCTGGTGCGCACCGCCGAGTCCGGTCTGTAAGGGGCGCGTGCGGTGCGGGAGTTCATCGTCGAGGCCGACGGCGGCTCCCGGGGCAACCCGGGGCCCGCGGGCTATGGCGCGGTCGTCATCGACGCGGAATCCGGGGAGACCCTGGCGGAGGCGGCCGAGTACATCGGTGTCGCGACGAACAACGTCGCCGAGTACAAGGGCCTGGTCGCGGGTCTCAAGGCGGCCCACGCCCTGGACCCGGCGGCGGAGGTCCATGTCCGCATGGACTCCAAGCTGGTCGTCGAGCAGATGTCGGGCCGCTGGAAGATCAAGCACCCCGGCATGAAGCCGCTCGCGGCCGAGGCGGCGCGGGTCTTCCCCGCCTCCCAGGTGACGTACGAGTGGATCCCCCGCGAGAAGAACAAGCACGCGGACCGGCTCGCCAACGAGGCGATGGACGCGGGCAAGCGGGGCGAGCAGTGGTCGCCGTCGGCTTCGACGGCAGACCTCGACAGCCCCGCCCGCCCTGCGCGCGCGGCTGGTCGTGCCGGTGCCGATGCCGGTGCTCCGGCCGGGCCGCCCGGGGACGCGGCGGCGGGCGCCGCGCGGGCGCGGGCGGCGCTTGCGGGTTCGGCCGGTGCCGGTGACCGTGCTGGTGCCGGTGATGCGGGGAAGGCCGCGAGCCGGTCTGCCGCCACCGGGCGCGGCGCCGTGACGCCGGGCGCGGGCGGCGGATACGCCGACGGTGGGAGCGGTTCTTCGGTGGCCGGCTCCGATGCCGCCTCCAGCGGGTCTTCCGGTACGACGACGGGGGCCGCGGCCGACGTGCGTGCGGCGCGGTCCGTCGCGGCCGGGGCGGGGGCCGACGGCGTGGGTGGGGCGGCGGTCACCGCGACCCCGCCCGTCGGGTGGGCCGCGCCCGCCGACCTCGGCGCCCCGGCGACCTTCGTGCTCCTGCGCCACGGCGAGACCCCGCTGACGCCCCAGAAGCGCTTCTCCGGCAGCGGCGGCAGCAACCCGTCCTTGTCGGACATCGGCAGGGAACAGGCCGTGCGTGTCGCCGCCGCGCTGGCCGCGCGCGGCACCGTCCAGGCCGTCGTCTCCTCTCCGCTGCTGCGCTGCCAGGAGACCGCCCGCACCATCGCCGCCCGGCTCGGACTCGACGTACACCTCGAAGAGGGCCTGCGCGAGACGGACTTCGGGGACTGGGAGGGGCTGACCTTCGCCGAGGTGCGCGAGCGGCAGCCCGACGAGCTGAACGCGTGGCTGGCCTCGCCGGACGCCGCGCCGCCCGGCGGCGAGTCCTTCGCCGAGGTCACGACCCGCGTCGAGGCCGCCCGCGACAAGCTCCTGGCGGCGTACGCGGGCCGCACCGTGCTGCTCGTCACGCACGTCACGCCCATCAAGACCCTGGTCAGGCTCGCCCTCGGCGCGCCGCCGGAGTCGCTGTTCCGCATGGAGCTGTCGGCGGCGTCGCTGTCGGCGGTGGCGTACTACGGGGACGGCAACGCGAGCGTGCGGCTGCTGAACGACACGGCGCACCTGCGCTGAGGGGGCGGGGCCGCGCGGGGCGTGCGGCTGCCCGCCGTGCGGCTCAGCGCAGGGCCGCCGCCTCCCGGGCCAGCGACTCCACGCGCGCCCAGTCCTTGGCCGCGACCGCGTCGGCCGGGAGCATCCAGCTCCCGCCCACGCAGCCGACGTTCTTCAGGCCGAGGTAGGCGGGCGCGGAGGCGGCGGAGATGCCGCCGGTGGGACAGAAGCGGGCCTGCGGCAGCGGGCCCGCGAGGGACTTCAGGTACGCGGTGCCGCCCGCCGCCTCCGCCGGGAAGAACTTCATCTCGTCGACGCCCTGCTCCAGCAGCGCCACCACCTCCGAGGTGGTCGAGACCCCCGGCAGGAACGGCACACCCGACGCCTTCATCGCGTCGAGCAGCGTCGGCGTCCAGCCGGGACTGACGAGGAAACGGGCGCCCGCGTCCACCGCGTCCGCGACGTTCCGCGCCGAGATGACGGTGCCGGCCCCGACGACCGCGTCCGGCACGCCGTCGGCGATCGCCCGGATCGCGTCCAGCGCGACGGGCGTCCGCAGCGTCACCTCGATCGCCGGAAGCCCACCCGCGACGAGCGCCCGCGCGAGCGGGACGGCATCGTGCGGGTCGTCCACGACGACCACGGGGACGACGGGGGCGAGATCCAGCACGGAAGCCTTGGCGGCGGGGGCCTTGGCGGCGGCAGCGGGGTTCATGCGGTCATCGTGCCCCGCTTCCCACACCCTGCGCAAAGCCCGTTGCGCACCCCGCAACGGGAAATCGGCGGCCTGCGGCCTGCCTCGTCCTCAATCGCCGGACGGGCTTTTTTCCCCCACCCGCCCGCCCTTCCTGGGGCTCCGCCCCAGACCCCGCTCCTCAAACGCCGGAGGGGCTGAAATTGTGCCGGTAAGTTCTAGCCCGTCCGGCGTTTGAGGACGAGCCGCGAAGCGGCGATAAGGGGGTCCAGGGGGCGGAGCCCCCTGGTTACGGGAAGGGGCGGGACTGGGGAAGCCCCCCGCAGGGCCCACCCTCAGTGGATCTCCCGCACCACCACATCCAAAGCCCAGGCCCGCCCGGGACGCCCGGGCGCCTCCGCCTCGACCACGTACCCGAGATCCCGCAAAGCGGTGACCAACTCGGCGGGCCCGGCGGGAGCCACCCCCGCCGCGAGCAACGCCCGCACCATCCGCCCCTTGGTGGCCTTGTTGAAGTGCGAGACGACGGACCGCCGCTCCACCCCGTCCACGACCTGCGCGTGCAGCACCCGCACGGTCGCCGTCCGCTCGGCGACCTCCCCCTTCGGCCGCCACGCGGCCGCGTACGCGGACGACCGCAGGTCGAGCACGAGCCCGCCCCCGGCGGCCTCGGGCAGCACGGAGGCCATCGGCCCGCGCCAGTACGCGCCGAGCGCCCCGAGCCCGGGCAGCTTCACGCCCATCGAGCACCGGTAGGAGGGAATCCGGTCGGTCACCCCGACCGCGCCCCACAGACCGGAGAAGACGAGCAGCGAGCGGGCCGCACGCCGCTTGGCCGCCGCGTCGAGCGAGCCGAGGTCGAGGGCGTCGTACAGCACACCGGTGTAGATCTCCCCGGCGGGCCGCGCCCCGGCCGTCCGCAGCTCGGCGTTCTTCGCGACCTCCCCGCGCAGCCCCTCGCCGATCCCGAGCACCTCGCGGGCCTTGTCCTCGTCGGCCGCGCACAGCTCGACCAGCTCGTCCAGGACGGCGGCGCGCGCGTCGGCGAGTCCGGGCAGGGACAGCGACTCCGGCTTCAGGGGCGCGCCACGGCCGGACGCGGCCTTGCCTTCGGACGGCGGCAACAGGACGAGCACGTTCGTGTCTCCGTTTTCGTTGGTCGGTTCTCGTTGAGGGGTGCGGCCCCCGCGAAAGGGTACGGGGTCCGGGGTGCCGACCCCCGGACCCCGCCCTACGCTCGGTGCATGCCCCGCCGTCAGCTCCACGTGACCGGCGCAGCCGAGGCTCCGCTGCGGGCCGCGCTGCGCGACCTGCGCGCCCGGCTCGACGTGCGGGAGACCTTCCCGGCCGCCGTGCTCGCGGACGCCGAACGCGCCGCGGCGGCCCCGCGGCTGCCGGACGAGGACGCCACCGGCATCCCCTTCTTCACGGTCGACCCGCCGTCGTCCGTCGACCTGGACCAGGCCATGCACCTGTCGCGGCGGGCGGGCGGCGGCTTCCGGGTGCGGTACGCGATCGCGGACGTGGCCGCGTACGTCACCCCCTCGGGCCCCCTCGACACCGAGGCGCACCGCCGCGTCACCACCCTCTACTTCCCCGACGGGAAGATCCCCCTGCACCCCACCCCGCTCAGCGAGGGCGCGGCCAGTCTGCTGCCCGACCAGACCTGTCCGGCCGTGCTGTGGACGCTCGACCTGGACGCGGACGGCCGCACTGAGCGCACCGACGTGCGCCGCGCCCTGGTCCGCAGCCGCGCCAAGCTCGACTACGACGGCGTACAGCGCGCCGTCGACGCGGGAACCGCCGAGGAGGCCGTCGCCCTGCTCGCCGACATCGGGCGGCTGCGCGAGCAACTGGAGGTCGAGCGCGGCGGCATCTCGCTGAACGTGCCCGAGCAGGAGGTGACCGAGAAGGACGGGACGTACGAACTGGCCTTCCGCGCCCCGCTGCCCGCCGACGGCTGGAACGCCCAGATCTCGCTCCTCACCGGCATGGCCGCCGCCGAGCTCATGATCGCCTCTGGTACCGGCATCCTGCGGACGCTGCCGACCGCCCCCGACGGCGCGGTCGGCCGGCTGCGCCACACCGCGAAGGCCCTCGGCATCGACTGGCCGCACCACGTCCCGTACGCACAGCTCGTACGCTCCCTCGACCCGCGCGATTCGCACCACGCGGCGTTCCTCCAGGAGTGCACGACGCTGCTGCGCGGCGCCGGGTACACGGCGTTCGGCGCGGGCGAGGTGCCGGAGCTGACGACGCACGCCGCGGTGGCCGCGCCGTACGCGCACTGCACCGCGCCGCTGCGCCGCCTCGTCGACCGGTACGCCGCCGAGCTGTGCCTGGCCGCGTGCGCGGGCGAGGAGCCGCCGGAGTGGGTGCTCGCCGCGCTGCCGGAGCTGCCCCGGGAGATGGCCGAGGGCACGCGGCGCGCCAACTCCGTGGAGCGCGGCTGCGTGGACATCGTCGAGGCGGCCCTCTTGAAGGACCGGGTCGGGGAGGTCTTCGAGGGGGTCGTGGTGGACGTGAAGGAGCGCGAACCGACCGTGGGGACGGTGCAGTTGGCGGAGCCGGCGGTCGTTGCCCGCATCGAGAGCGTGCCGGGTGGGATGGGTGCGATGGGTGCGCCTCACGGTGCCCCAGGCGCTCCTGGCGGGCTGCCGTTGGGGGAGCGGCTGCGGGTGCGGCTCACCCGAGCGGATCCGGGGCGGGCGCAGGTGCTGTTCGTTCCGGCGTGAGCGCGTCGACCAGGGCGCGCGGTTCGTCCGCGTGCAGTCGCACCACGCGGGCCCGCGCACGCAGCCCCATGGGGCGTACGAAGCCGACCGGCCGGGCGAGCTCGACGGTGACCGTCGTCTGGCTGCCGACGGAGACGTCGAGGGTGCCGTCGTCGTGGACCTGGACGTTGCGCCCCTCCGGATAACGCCGCTCCACCCGGACCCGCTCGATGTCGGCGGCCGGAATCCGCAGGTCGAGGAACTGCCCGTACCGCACCCTCAACGACCCGTCCGCGCCCACCACATGAGGTCGCGTCACACACGCGGCGTGCAGCGCCACGATCTGGAGCACCGTGTAGACGTCCACGAAGAGGAACGCGGCGTGCACGGCGGGCCACGGCACGATGAGCGCGAGCACGACGGTCTCCACGACCGCCACGAACCCGAAGCCGAAGAGCAGCGCGGTCTGCGGTCCGGTGTACGCCGCCGGGCGCGCCCCCGCCCCGAGGCCGTGCCGCCGCCGGGCCACCCACAGCGCGAGACTGTGGAACCCGCGCAGCTCGTGGGCGACCAGCCGGCGCAGGACCCGCGCCGCCCGCCTCACGGCGTCCACCCGGCCCGTCCGGTGAGCAGCTTCAGCATCTGCCGGACCGCCGCGGCCTGCGCGGGCGCGAAGTCGTCGAGGAACGCCTCACCGAAGGCACTGCCCACGCCGGAGTCCGGTGGGGTCCGGGTGTCGTCCTCGTGGCCCTCGCCCCCGTGTACGAGGGCCACGAGGAGGTCGTCCGGCACGAGGGCCGCGAGGTCCTCGCCGAGCGGCTCGACCCGGGGGTCGTCCGGCGCCGCGTCGGCGAGGTCGTCCATGCGGGCGTACAACTCCCGCATGCGTGCCGCGAGTTCGGGATTGTCGGCGAGCTCGCGCAGGGCCAGGTAGATGCGGTCGCGACGGCCCGGGTCGGCGGTGGCGTCGAACAGTGCCAGGTGCTCCAGATCCTTGGCGGCGGTCGCCGACTCGGCCGGGCTGAACCGCCCGAACAGCTCCGCGAGCCCCGGCGAGACCGGCCCCTCGCCGGGCAGCAGCCCCTCCCGCGACATCCGCAGCAGCTCGGCGAGCCGCTCCCGCCGCGCCCGGATGTCCGCCTCCTGCCGCGCCAGGTCGGCGTCCAACTCGCCGAGCACCTCGGTGAGTTCACGCCCCTCGTCGTCCGCGAGCACGTCCCGCACCTCCTCGAGGCCGAGCCCCAGCTCGGTGAGCCGCTTGACGCGCGCCAGCACGATGGCCTGACGCAGCCCGTACTCGCGGTACCCATTGGGCCGCCGCGCGGGCTCCGGCAACAGCCCGAGATGGTGATAGTGCCTGATGGCCCGCGTGGTCAGCCCCACGGCAGCCGCGATCTCCCCGATCCGCATGCCTCCAGTAGAAACGTTGACGCTACGACAAGGTCAAGCGGCGGCGGTGCGCTGGGCGCTGACGGCGGCGAACGAGTTTGTCCGGCGTCTTGCGGTGCGCTGGGCGCTGGGCGCTGACGGGGGCGAACAGTGTGTCCGGCGTCCTGTGGTGCGCTGGGCGCCGACGGCGGCGAACGAGTTTGTCCGGCGTCTTGCGGTGCGCTGGGCGCTGACGGGGGCGAACGAGTTTGTCTGGCGTCCCGTGGTGCGTTGGGCGCTGACGGGGGTGAACAGTTTGTCCGGCGTCCTGTGGTGCGCCGGGCGCCGACGGCTGCGAACAAGCCCGTCCGGCGTTTGAGGACGAGCCGCGAAGCGGCGATCGGCGGGGGTCTGTCCCACCCGCCCGGGGCGGGGTCCAGGGGCGCAGCCCCTGGTTTCGGGAAGGGGCGGGCTTGGGGAATGCCCCGCAGGGCCCCACCCCCCACCCACCCCCTTGACGGCTAACACCGTTAGCCGTACTTTCGTGGCTAACAGCGTTAGCCAGCCGCTTCCGAGAAGCCCGAGGAGCCCACCATGACCACAGCCACAGCCCCAGCCGCATCCACAGCCAAAGCACCCAATCCCGCCCCCGCCCGCCGCGCAGGCGCACGCACAGCCTGGCTGGCAGCCGCCCTCTTCTGGACGGCCTTCGCGATCCTCGAGGGCGTCAACCACGGCTGGCTAGCCGGAACCTTCGCCCTGGCGTTCCTCATCGCCCCCGACCTCACCTTCCTGGCAGGCCTGCGCGACGCACCCCGCACGGCCCACGGCCAGCTCCCCCCGCGCGCGGTCCCGTACTACAACGCGGCCCACCGGGCCACCGTCCCCCTCGGCCTCATGGCCCTCTACACGGTCGTGCCCCTCACCTGGCCGCCGATCCTCGCGGCCCTGTGCGGCTGGCTCGCCCACATCTCGTACGATCGCGCCCTCGGCTACGGACTGCGGACGAAGGACGGCTTCCAGCGTGACTGACCAGGACCGGCTCACCCCCCGAGCCCGGGAGATCGCCGCGGCGGCCCGCACCCTCGTGGAGGAGGCGGGCCCGGAAGCCCTGACCATGCGGTCCCTCGCCGACCGCCTCGGCATCAAAGCCCCGTCGCTCTACAAGCACTTCCCCGACAAGTCGGCGGTGGAGACCGAGCTGATCGCGCAGCAGCTCGCCGAGTCCGCGGAGGCGATGGAGGCGGCGGCGGCCCGCGCACCCGGCGCCCTCGCCGCCCTCGCGGACGCGTACCGCGCCCAGGCCCTGGCCCACCCGCACCTCTACCGCCTGGCCACCGAGCGCCCCCTGCCCCGGCACGCGCTGCCGCCCGGCCTGGAGGCCCGAGCCGCCACCCCGCTCCTGCGGGTCTGCGGCGACGACGTCGAACTGGCCCGCGCCGTCTGGGCGTTCGCGCACGGCATGGTGATCCTCGAGATCCACGGCCGCTTTCCGGAGGGCGTGGACCTGGCGACGGCATGGAAGACGGGCGTCGAGGCGTTCAAACGGTGAGACGCGCGTCCGCGCGGGGCCGGACGCGGGCAAGCTGAGACGGCACGAGGGGAGTGAGGACACATGGGGAACAACGGACAACCCCCACAGGCCGCCACCACCGGCGAGCGCGCGGTCTTCACCCGCGCGCCCTTGGGCGGCGACGGCACCCTCGACCTCCTGACGGCCCGCTTCGACCGTCACCGCTACGCCCCGCACTACCACGAGGAGTTCACCGTGGGCGTCTGCGTCGGCGGCAGCGAGATCATCGACTACCGCGGCGGCCGCCTGGACGTGGGCCCCGGCGCCGTCGTGGTCCTGGCCCCCGGCGAGACCCACACCGGCCGCCCCGGCCCCGGCGGCGGCTACGCGTACCGCGCGATGTACCCCTCGGTGGACCTGTTCGCCGACGGGGCCGGCGCCCTGCCGCACTTCCGCGAGGCGGTAGTCGACGACCCGCAGCTCGCGGCGGCACTGCGGGCGGCACACACGAGCCTGAGCACGGACCCGCACCCGACCCCGGGCACGAACCCGCACCCGACCCCGGGAACGCCCCCGCACCCGACCCCGGGAACCGAGCCCCCGGACCCCCTGACCGCCCTAGCCGCCGAGGCCCGCCTGACCGAGCTGTTCGCCACCCTCGCCCGCCGCCACGCCGACGCACGCACCCGCCGCGCCGGAGACCGCGCCGGAGTTCGCGACGGCGCCCCCCTCCCGGGCGCGGCCACCATCGCCCGTACCGTCCGCGACCGCCTGGCGGCCGAGATCCTCACACCCCCCACCCTCACCGAACTGGCCACCGAACTCGGCCTGTCCCGCTACCAACTCCTGCGCGCCTTCCGTACGACGACGGGGATGCCGCCGTACGCGTGGCTGGCGCAGCACCGCGTCACGCGGGCCCGCGGCCTCCTGGAGAGCGGACTGCGCCCGGCGGCGGTGGCGGGCCTGGTGGGCTTCGCCGACCAGGCGCATCTGACGCGCTGGTTCAGGAGGGTGGTGGGGGTGACCCCGGCGGCGTACCGCAGCAGCGTGCGCCCGGACGCGCCCCCGAGGCACCGGCAGCAGTTCGCCCCGGCGCCCGCAACAACGTTCAAGACCTGACCACCCACCCTGTCCGAAACTCGCCCCATGACTGCACGCGGCTGGCTTCTCTTCTCCCTCATGGGCGTCCTGTGGGGCATCCCGTACCTCATGATCAAGGTGGCGGTGGACAGCGATCTGACGCCGTCGATGGTGGTGTTCACGCGCTGCGCGCTGGGCGCCGCACTGCTGCTTCCCTTCGCCCTGCGCCAGGGCGGCATGCCGGCCGTGCTGCGCACGCACTGGCGCCCGATGCTGGCGTTCGCGTGCGTGGAGATCATGGGCCCGTGGTGGACCCTGACGGACGCGGAACGCCATCTGTCCAGCTCCACGGCGGGACTGCTGATCGCGGCGGTCCCGATCATCGGCGCGCTCCTGGCCCGCTTCTTCGGCGACACCGAACGCCTCGGCCCGCGCCGTGTGACGGGCCTGGCCCTGGGCTTCTCGGGGGTGGCGGTCCTCACGGTCCCGCACCTCACCGGGGGCGACGCGTGGTCGCTGACAGAGGTGATGATCACGGCGCTCGGCTACGCGATCGCCCCGCTGATCGTGGCCCGCCACCTCAAGGACGTACCGACGCTGCAACTGATAGCGCCGTGCCTGACGCTCGCGGCCGTCGTCTACGCCCCCGCGGCGGCGGCGACGTGGCCGGACGAGGTCCCCGACGCCCGGACCCTGGCGGCTCTGGCGGGGCTAGGAGTCATCTGCACGGCCCTCGCCTTCATCGTCTTCCTCGAACTGATCCGCGAGGCGGGGCCGACGCGCGCGGTGGTGTTCACGTACATCAACCCGGCGGTGGCGGCGGCCGCGGGCTTCACGTTCCTCTCCGAATCCCTCACGCCTTCGTTCGCGGCGGCCTTCACGCTGATCCTCGCCGGTTCGTTCCTGGCCACGGCGGCCTCGGGACCGCGGCCCGCCCCCCGGCGGGTACCATGGTCGACACGGCAGACGAGCCGGGCGGACGGCCGCGTGGAGGTTCTTGTGGACCTCCCCGAGGAACGTCCGGGCTCCACAGGGCAAGGTGGTGGCTAACGGCCACCCGGGGTGACCCGCGGGACAGTGCCACAGAAAACAGACCGCCCGGCGCTCAGGCGCCGGGTAAGGGTGAAACGGTGGTGTAAGAGACCACCAGCGCCTGAGGTGACTCAGGCGGCTAGGTAAACCCCACCTGGAGCAAGGTCAAAAGGAAACGCCCCTTTGCAAGAAGAGGCGGTTCTGCGCGGACGACCGAGGGCTGCCCGCCCGAGTCCGCGGGTAGACCGCACGAGGCCGGCAGCAATGCCGGCCCTAGATGGATGGCCGTCGCCGAGGGCCCCGCGAGGATCCCTCGGAACAGAACCCGGCGTACAGCCCGACTCGTCTGCCATTCCGCCGCCGTCCTTGTCGCCGCCGTCAACGAGTGGCTGTGACGTACTGGTCCGAAGACAGCTCGAAGATCCGTACTCGCCGGTTGCAGCTGGGATCGACGGTCTCACGGAACGGGTGCATCCCCGGTTTGGCCATGATCCGTTCGGAAGCACCGTTGCCCACCTGAGCAACGCTGACGATCCGGTCCAGTCCCCGCTCCGAAGCCGAACCGGACCGCAGCCGCGGCGGCCTCGGTGGCCAGGCCCTGTCCCCAGTGGGTACGTCTCAAGGAGCAGGCGGGCAGTCCCAAGCATGACCGTCCGAGCATTCTGGGCCGGCCCAGGGCGCTCTCCACCACCCTCGCCAGTCGCTTTCGGAACTTTTGTTGCTGCTGACACGTCTGATAGCTTTTCAGGACGTTGCGCCACGAACCAGCAAATAGTGCGCCAACTGGCGTGTTTAGACCACGATGACCCGGGGGGGTCTCATGATGACGACGGCTCTAGTCTCAACGCTGCCCGCTCGGGGCAGGCGGTCTCGCTAAGCCCAGTGATGGGCGATGCCTTCTCACTTGCGGTGAGCGACCGCAACTAGGTGCCTCACCCCGGCCGAGCCGCGCCAGGTTGCAGCCCTGCGAGAACCGCTTTCCCTGTTCAGTCGATGGTTTGTCGCCTTTCCTCGCCGCCGCCCACAGACACATCGCGGGCGCGCGCTTCGGTATGCGCCTTTTGCGCCGAGGGTTCGACATCGTCAAGCAGATCACGCTCATGCTGCCTACCCCGACGCCATCAATTAGTAATCAACTGGAGGCCCAGTGCGCGCGTTTCGCGCCTTGCCCAGGCAGTCCTATGTCGTCGCGGCAGTTGCCTTGGCTGCAACCGGTACAGCTCTTGCCATAAACCCGGCCGCCCAGGCGGATGTCCCCGAGGGGCAGCGAGCCGCCGATATGGCTGCGGTCAGTGTTCCCGTCGCGAATTCGAATACGGATGACATCACCGCTACCAGGGAAGGCCACAAGGAGCTTACTGAGTTCGCCAGTCACAATTCCGATGAGCTTACCGGGGCGGGAAAAGGCCGACTGAAGGCCAAGAGGTCGGCCGTGCGGGCTGCTGACCTGCGGGGCGATTACAGGGTCCTCGAGGTCGACATGTCCAAGGTCGCCTCTCAACTGAACCTGCCCGCCTCGGTGTGCGAGGGCCGGGACAGCGAAGTCTTGGTGGCTCCTCAGAGCGTCACCAACATCACCTACACGGTGAACGATGGGGAGACCGGGATGCCGCTCGACTCGGACGAGGCCCCTGACAGGCCCGACCGCTGCGACCTGAGTGTCGAGTGGGAGGAGGCACCGGAGGCCGATGACGCCGTCCAGGATGATCCCGAAGAAGCTTCGCAGGGTTCCTCGTTCAAGGCCGCCGCGGCAACACGGCCGTACGCGAAGAAGATTGCCGGTAACTGCTTTCGGCGTAAAGTGGCGGGAACCAAGTGGGTTGACGGTTCGAAGATCTCAACTGCCTTCAACGACTCCTGCTATCAGAACTGGGTGGAGAAGTACGACGGGAACAAGTCGTGGAACTTCTACTCCAAGCGCGCCATGAGTACCTGTGACAGCTATGGCAATTTTGCCATCAAGAGTTGTGGGCATGGTGTGAAGCGCAACCCGTCCGGTCCGAAGGTGTACTGGCAGGACTGGGCACCGATCGCCAGCCAGGACCGCAACGATTGCCGTGCCAGGAGTGCGAGCGTCACGCTGTGGAAGGTCAGCGTGGCAGCAAACTTCGACGTCTGCGACAAGCAGCTGATCTACAAGTACAGCGAAGCCGGGAAGATGAGCAGCTATTGGAAGGGCAGTGCGCGCAGTTCCCGGGGCACCCAGCATCAGGTCGCGGTGAAGGTGGGTCAGCACAACGGCCGGCCCAAGTGGAAGCACTGGACGAACGTCAGCTGGGGCGTGTAGTCACCCCGCGGGCTTGCGGGGGATGCGGGACGCCACCGACCCGTATCGCCCTATGCCCCCTTATCAACCCGTGAGGCAAAAGATGCGCCCCCGAATCATCCTTCTGACCGCGCCCCTGCTCCTGGCCGCAAGCGCGTGCACCAGCAGTAGCGATGACGCGGACCGAGCACCCCAGAGGACAGTCAGCGAGAAACAAGCGATCACGGTTCTTGACCATGTTGTTTCCCGTGCACCGCACTTGAGCGCCGCACAGTTCTGCAAGGAACTCGCCTACCAGGAGAAGGCCTGCGCCTACGTACGCAAGCAGGCCGACGACTTCTGCCTCAAGGCCGGGCCCAAGCCGCATGTTCTTCGCTCGAAGGCCGTACGCGCGACGAAGGAGTCGGATGGCGGCCGTGTACTGGAGGTCGAGGGTAAGACCGCAGGCGGACAGCGGTACGTGTCGGAGTTCTTCGTGACCGCACCCGATGGCAAGCCCCGCGCCTCGACAGCGGTCTACTGGTCAGGAGCCGGGCTGGCCGACTCCCCTCTCGGAGAGGACAACAAGGTGCTCCCGCAGTCCGAATGCGGCGACGACGCACCAGGCTGACCGACACCTGCCGGACCATGTCGCGGTCCGCGGCGTGTCGGGCAGCACGGTCCGCCCGGGGATCGACCGGGCCCGGGAACCGCAGGTCCGCGAGGAGGCGTCAGGCCTTCGTGGACCTGTTCACCCTCAACGGATCGGTCAGTCTCCCGACGCCGACGCCCCCAACCCCCGCACCCCCGCCCGCATGGCCGCAGCGTGGTTGAGGTGGAAGACGGGGCGGGCCCACGGCATGCAGCGGCGTAGGGCCGGCTTGTGGACCGTGACGTGTTCGGTGAAGAGGGCCACGCAGGACGGGGGTTCGGCGTCGGCCGGGTGGGGGGCGCTTTCGTGGGGTGCGGCGGGGAGTACCCTCCAGCGGACGCTGCCCGCGATGTCGCCGACCAGTGCCGCCTCCAGGACGCCCGCCGCCGGGTCCTCCACGACCGGGGTCAGGCGGACCGTCAGCTCGTAGGGGAGGAAGGACCTGATGACGACCTCGCACTCCCGCTCCGCGGTCTGTCGTACGGAGCGGAACGTCGGCCACCAAGTGGGGTAGGACCCGATGTCGGCGAGCTTCGCGTACAGGGACTCGGGCGCGAGCGGCGCCCTCCATCGGCCTGTGAAGTGGAGGTCGTGGCGGGTCATGTGCCTTCCCCCGCGGGCTGATGTGAACGGGGTGGGAGGGGTTGATGGGGTGTGTGGGGTGGAGAGGGCGGACGGGGTGGGCTGGGTGCCTGGGGTGGACTGGGGCGGCTTGCCGTACGCGGTGCTCCCCGTGCCCCGAGGTGATCACGCGTGCGTACGAAGAACGCCGCCGTTCCGAGGGCCCACGCGGCCAGGAACCACGCGGGTCCCAGCAGCAGATGAACGTACGAAGTGGCCGTGGACGTGAAGCCGGCGGCCACGGAGACCTGGGTGGGGCCGTAGCCGGGGAGGAGTTGGAGGCCGTCCTTGTCCGCCTCCGTGTTGCTCATCGGGTTCTGCAGCATCGTGTCCAGCAGGCTGGCCATGATGATGACGAACAGCCCCGCCAGGTCGCTGCGCAGGAACGCGCCCAGCAGGATGCCGATGCCGCCGTAGCTCACCGCCGCGGTGAACAGGCCGACGGCGAGGAGTCCGGGCCGGACCGGGTCCCAGTACCAGCACACCACGGCTGTCGCGTACGCCGCGATCAGCGCCGAGGCGACCGTCATGGCGACGACCTTGCTCAGCAGCAGGCAGGCCCGGGAGTATCCGGCGAGCGCGAGCCTGCGGTCGAAGGCGAGCGCCTTGAACGTCGTCATGAACATCATGAACCCGACGATGAGCGTCACCGTGTTGACGGCCCCGGACACCATGGTGAGGTGGTTGCCGTCGACCGTCACGGTGCGGCCGGTCGCCCGCAGCAGGAACCGCGCGGGCTCGGGCGAGACGAACCAGTGCTCCAGCGTCAGCCAGAGCGGGATGTAGCCGACGACCAGGACGAGGGCCAGGCGGTTGCGGGCGTGTTCGAGAAGCGCGAAGCCGGCGCCGGTGCGGAACACCTCCCAGGCCCGGGGCACGGGGCCGGCGCGGAACGTCTCCCGGGCGCGGGGAACGGGGGCGCTGCGGGACACCCGGGCCCGCGTCACCGCCGTGCCCCCTGCGCCGCCGCAGCCGGCCGCTCGACCGCGTTCCACGGCGCGGCCACCCCGTCCCGCAACCGGTGCACGGCATCGAGCCGCCCGGCGTCCCACGCCAGGTGCGACACGACGAGCACGCAGCGGCCCCGGTCCCGCAGCCGCGCGGCGACGTCCCAGAACTGCAGGTACGTCTCCCAGTCGAAGCCCTGGTACGGCTCGTCGAGCAGCAGCACGTCGGGGTCGTGCATGAGCGCCAGGGTCAGGTTCAGCTTCTGCCGGGTGCCTCCGCTGAGCACCTCCACCCGGGTGTGCCGGTACTCGGCGAAGTGCAGCTCGTCGAGCAGTTCGTCGGCGCGGTCGGTCCCGTCCAGGCGGTAGGCCGTGCGGAACCAGCGCAGGTGCTGATCGACGGTCAGCGCGTCATTGAGCACCGTCGCCTGCGGGCAGTACCCGAGCGTGCCGTACAGCTCCACCCCGCCCGCGTCGGCGGCGATCTGCCCGCTGAGGACGCGCAGCAGCGTGCTCTTGCCCGACCCGTTCTCGCCCACGATGCCCACCAGCGCGCCCGGCTCGACGGTGAACGAGACGCCTCTCAGCACCTTGTGCGACCGGTAGGCCTTGTGTACGTCGAGCACGCGCAGGGCGTACGGTCCGGGCATCACTACCTCTCTCCTTCTGGCGTGGGGGGCGGGTGTACGGCGTCAACTTCTGCGCTGCGACAGGTAGTTGATGAGCGCCTGCCACTGCTGCCGTACGTCTTCGGGGAGCCCCGCCGCGTCCAGGGCGGCCACCGCCGACTTCACCTGGCGGGCCGCGATCGCCTCGGCGCGCTCCCGGCTGTGCGTGGTCTCCAGCAGGCCCATGACCTCCGGGACGTGGTCCGGCGGCAGCGGGGCGGGGCCGAGCAGGGCCGCGAGCCGCCGGCCGGCGGCCGTGTCCGAGCCCGCGGCGAGCAGCAGCGGAAGCGTCTTCTTGCCGCGCACCAGATCCGCGCCGACCGGCTTCCCGGTGAGTGCTCCGTCACCCCACAGCCCGAGCACGTCGTCGAGGATCTGGAACGCCACACCGAGATCGCTGCCGGCGCCGCGCAGGGCCCGTACGACGGGTGGCGGCGCCTGCGCGAGCACGGCACCGAGCGCTGCCGCGCAGCCGAACAGCGCCCCGGTCTTGCCGCGCGCCATGTGCGTGTACCGGCGTACGGACACCTCATGGGCGGACCGGTCCTCCAGGGCCAGGTCCTCCGCCTGCCCCGCCACCATCTGTTCCACGGCGGCGATGAGTTCCTCCGTGGCGGCACGGGACCCGGGCGCCCGCGCGTGGAAGATCGTGGCGACGGCCTGGACGACGAGGGCGTCACCGGCGAGCACGGCGGCTCCGGTGCCGAAGCGGGCCCAGGCGGCGGGCCTGCCGCGGCGCTCGGTGTCGCCGTCCATGATGTCGTCGTGGAGCAGGGACAGCTGGTGCACGAGCTCGACCGAGGCGCCGGCGACGGCGGCGAACCGCTCCGGCGCACCGGCGGAGCGCGCCGAAAGAAGCGCCAGCGCCGCCCGGACCCGTTTGCCCGCCCGCGCCACCGCCGACCCGTCGCCGGCGTGGTCGTCGTCCCACCCCAGGTGGTAGCGGCACACCGTGGCCGCGGACGGGTGCAGCCGGTCCACGGCCTCGCGCAGGACGGGCTCGACGAGTGCCGTCCCCGACCGCAGGAGCACCGTGAACTCACCCTGATCCGGGCCGAGTTGCTCAGATCCGCCGCCAACCTCGGGGCTGGGGAGCCCGACATCCGACGCGTGGCCGGGAGTTCCCCGGAGATCGATGCCGTGCGGCAGCGTTTCTGTCATCGATTCCTCGGCCCGCCCTGTCGTCTTCCTCGGTGGTCGCCCCAGCCCTCTCCGTCCGCATAACGACGCCGACGATCACGGGTTGTGGTCCGTTCACGCGGGGGCGAGGGAGCAAGGAGGGGGAGGGGGAGCGGACGGGGGAGGCCGACTGCTCCGGCACCGACTCCGGGATTCCGGGGCGAAGTTCCCGCCCGGATCGGTCGCTTGTTCCCGGTTCGCGCGTCCGATCCACCCCGGCCTTTCGCCGCGTCACAATGGCACACGCCGGTCCCGACGGCACCGTGTGGGCGTCGTCGTGGCGTCGTCGTGGCGTCGTCGTGACGTCGCCGTGGAGTCGCCGTGGAGTCAGCTCACCCCCCCCGAGGAGCGTCGTGCGCGAGCTTGTGTATCTGTCCGACCGGAAGCTGCGGCAGTTCATGCCGGAGCGGCGTCGGCGGCTGGTCCGGGGCGGGTGGCAGGTCACTACTCCGGTGGGCGGCGTGGGACTCGAGCAGGAAGTGCCGGACGCCGAGCGGGAGCGGGGCGAGCGGCTGCGGCGGATCGTGCGGCATGTGTCCGGCACGGCGGGCTGGTTCGCGGAGCCGGGGCTGCGGGCGGGCGGCTGGGTGCAGTTCGAGGCGCCGCTCAACTTCCGCGTGCTGCGCGACGTCGCGCCGGGGATGGTGCTGTTCGTCGATCCGCCCGGTGCCGTGGACGGGTACGGGAGCGGGGGCGCCGTGCGCCTGCTGTTGCACGGTTCGGTGGGGCACTTGACGGGAGGTCAGGTCCCGGCGGTCGCCGACCCGCCCACCCTGTCGGAGGAGGTGCGACACGGAGACGGCGGGGGCGGCAGCAGCGCGGGCGGCGGCTGGGTCGAGCTCGTCACCACCCACGCCTCCGTCCTCCTCGGCTCCCTCACCGCCCAGCCCGACGCCACGAGCGAGCAGCGGCCCCCTGAGCAGGCCCCTGAGCAGGCCCCTGAGCCGACCCGGGAGCAGACCCCCGAGCCCGTCAGTCGGGCGACGCTCGTCGAAGGCACCCGCCAGCTCCTCGCCGCCCTCGACCGGCAACTGCACGTGGAGACGGCCGCCTGGATGCGCGGCTACGCCCGCGTCACCGCCGCCCTGGAGGACGGCGACCCCGGCGGCGTGCGATACGTCGTCGCCACGCCCTTGTACGTGGAGTACGCGGAGTACGCAGCCGAGTAGGGGAGTGCAGGAGTGCGCGGCCGGGCGGCGGCGAGCAATACGCCGCTCAGATCAGCGGCGGCCGCCCCAGCCGCGTCATCCGCCACACCGTCGCCCACCGCATCGGCCTGCGCTCGCCCCCCGACGTACGGAAGCCCTCGACGAAGCCGCCCGCCCAGGCGCGCAGGCCGCCCAGGGAGCGGGTGCGGGCGAGGGTGAGGAGGGTCCAGACGGTGAGGTAGAGGGGGATGAGGGGGAGCGGGAGGCGGCGGCGGGCCAGCCAGACGCGGTTGCGGGCCGTCATGCGGTGGTAGACGGCGTGCCGGGCGGGGGACGTCTTCGGGTGCTGGAGCAGCAGCGACGGCTCGTACAGCACCTTCCAGCCCGCGTCGAGCGCGCGCCACGCGAGGTCCGTCTCCTCGTGCGTGAAGAAGAAGTCCGCGGGCCAGTCGCCGGTCTCCGCCAGCATCTCCATCGAGAAGGCGTGCGCGCCGCCGAGGAAGGACGTGACCAGGCCGCCGCGCATCGGGTCCTTGGCGCGCAGGCGCGGCACATGGCGGCGCTGCGTCTCGCCGGTCTCGTCCGCGATGCGGAAGCCCACGATGCCGAGCCGCGAGTCCTCCGTGAAGAGGCGCTGGACCGTGCGGAACACGTCGGCGTCGACCAGCAGGCCGTCGTCGTCCAGCTCGATGGCCACGTCCACGTCGCCGAACTCGCGCAGCCGGCGCAGGGCGACGTTGCGCCCGCCGGGGCAGCCCAGGTTCTCGTCGAGCTCGATCGCCGTGACCTCGCCGGGGTACGTGGGGAACTCCGGCAGCGGCGTGCCGTTGCCGACGACGACCAGGCGTGTCGGCGCCACGTCCTGCTTGGCCACGGCCGCCAGCAGGGCGTCGACGTCCTTCGGCCGGTTGCCCATGGTCACGATGGCCACACCCAGACGCGGTTCGGACAAGGTGTGCCTCCAGGTCGGTCTCGGCCCGCTCGGTTCGGCTCGGGCTCGGTCGGTTCCGCTCGATCCCGCTCGGTCTCGGTCGCCATGCGGCCTGCGGTCATATCGTCTGACATTCGCGATGGTAGCCGTTCACTGCCGCGATTCATTCGCGACGCGGGTCGTTCACGCGCCGGGGAGGGGGCCGGTTCACCCGTTGCCCCCCCCGTCCGCGGGCCCCGGCGTCATGGCCGAATTTGGCTGTGACATGTCAAAAATCATGAGGATGTGTCTTGTTGTCCCAAGGGGCCTGTGCCTCAATGACCCCAACCCACATCGCTGACTGACCGTCAGGCATGGCGGGCCCGTCGGGTCTCGGGTCGCATCGGGTCTCGGGTCGCATCGGGTCTCGGGTCGCATCGGGTCACTGCGGGCGGCGGTCGGCGAGGCAGGCACCCCACACTCCCCCCATTGAAGGCAGGCCCCCATGAGGCATGGCAGATTCGTCCTCGGCTCGGCCCTCGGCGCCGGCGCGCTCGCCGTGAGCGCCCTCGTCCTCGCTCCGGCCGCGGGCGCGGTGGAGCCGCAGGAGGCGACCATCGGCTTCGACTGCGGTTCGTTCGGCTCGGGCACCGCGACGCTCAAGGCCACGCAGAACGGCACCGCGGCCACCATCGAGGTCTCGACGTCCGCGATCACCGCGCCGGTCGACGTCGGCGCGGGCGCGGTGAACTCCGAGCTGACGCTCACCAAGAACGGCTCCGGCAGCACGGCGTTCACCGGCAACTCCAACCCGGCGATACCCGCCGGCAGCCCCGTCTCCACCGGTCCGCTGAACGGAACCGTCGCCGCCGGCGACAGCCTGGAGGCCAAGTCCCTGAAGATCGTCGTCTTCGGCATCACGGTGACCTGCAACGCGACGTCGGCGCAGTCGCCGGGGCCGTTCAAGTTCTGAGTTCTTCTGAGGCCGAGTTCTCCCGAGCTTGAGTTCTTCTGAGGCCGAGTGCTTCCGAGCTCGTACGGAGAGACGAGGGCGCCGTGGTCCGGACGGTGGGCCGCGGCGCCCTTCCGCGCACGGCGCCGCTCACCGCGTACGGAGAGAAAACGCGTTGCCGCCGCCACCCCCGCCCCCTACCGTGCCGATCATGCTGCCCCCCGTGGACACCGACGAGGAATGGGACGCCGTCGTCCCGGACGAAGCCGTCATGCGGCCCGCCGCCGAGGAGCTGTGCGCCCGGCTCGGCCTCGCGGGGGCGCCGCTCACGCGGTACGCGGAGGGCTCGCAGCCCGTCTACGCGGTGGGGGAGCGGCACGTCCTGAAGCTCTTCCCCGGCGCCGCGGCGGAGGACGGCGCCGCCGAGGCGCGGGTGCTCGGCCACGTACACGGACAACTCCCCGTCGCCACACCCCAGTTGCACGATTCGGGTGCGTACGTGAACGGCTGGAGCTACGTCCTCATGTCCCGGCTGCCCGGCGAGGGTCTGCACCTCGCGTGGCCCCGGATCCCGGCGGGCGAGCGGGACCGGATCGTCGCGCGGGCGGGCGAGGCGCTCGCCGCGCTGCACGCGCTGGGGCACGCGCCGCTCGCGGACGTCCTCGGGCCCGGTGACTGGCGGGAGTTCGCCGCGCGGCAGCGCGCGGGCGCCGTCGAGCGGCAGCGCCGGCACGGGCTCGCGCAGAGCTGGCTGGAGCAGATTCCGGACTTCCTGGACGCCGTACCGCTGCCCATGTCGGACCAACCCTCGCTGCTGCACACGGAGTTCATGCGCCAGCACCTGCTGGTGGACCCCGACGACGGACACCGCCTCACCGGGCTCTTCGACTTCGAGCCCGCGATGATCGGCGAACCGGCCTACGACTTCGTGGGCGTCGGCCTGTTCGTCACGCGCGCGGAACCGAAGCTGCTCACCCGGTTCATGGCGGCGTACGGGAGGACCTTCGAGCCGCGGCTGCTCCTCGCGTACACGCTGCTGCACGTGTACAGCAATCTTCCCTGGTACCTGCGCGAACTGCCCGCGCCGCCCGAACCGACGCTCGACGCGCTGGCCGAGGCGTGGTTCGGGCACTGACGCGGGGCGGAAGGCTTAGCCCTTCGGGCCCTTCGTGGGCTCAGCTCTTGAGGCGTTCCGTCAGCTCCTCGTCGTCGGTGACGAACCACGTCTGGCGGCCGCGGTTGCACTCCCGGACGAAGTCCCGCAGCGCCGAACTCCCCTCCGTGTGCGGGGAGATGTCGCCGAGGATCACGAGCCCCATGCGGTAGTTCACGAACTTCTGCACGATGTCGCCCGCGACGCGGGTGCGCAGCCGGAAGAACGACTCGTCGAACCGCTCCGCGGGGACCACGACCCACTCGGCTCCTTGGTAGGAGGCGTTCCCGATGAAGTCCAGGGCGTCGCGCTCACCGGCGATCGCCTCGCCCTCGGCCGGGCACATCAGGACGGTCACGTCGTGGATCTTCCGCAGGGTGGTCATGGTGGTCGAGGGTAGTTCGGCGCGCCGGAGCCGGTCGAAGGACTTTTCGCCTCCGCAGAGGCAGTCCCAGCCCCCGGAAGAGCCTGTCTCAGGCTCCGGACACCGGCACCAGGGTCAGATACGCGAGGCCGAGCACCCCGCGGTAGCCGCGCAGGTAGGTGGCGCGGTGCCGGTCGGCGCGCTCGCGCAGCGCGGCGGCCTCCGGATGGCCGGGGTGCGCGGCCAGCCACTCCTCGGTGTCGGCCAGATAACCGGACTCGAACTCCTCCCACTCCTCCTCGCTCGCCGTCTCCACCCACAGCGGACGGAACCCGGCCGCGACCGCCGCGTCCGCGAGGTCGCCCAGGCGCAGGTATTCGTCGGCGTCGGCGTCCGGCCACATCGCGGCCAGCTCGGCGGGCGTGGGCGTGCGCTGCCAGAAGCCCTCGCCGAGCACGACGCGCCCGCCAGGGGCGACCAGCCGGCGCAGGGCGCGCAGCGCCTCGGCGGTGTGCGGGGGCCTGGCGTCGGCCGGGCGCAGGGCCTGGGCGGAGCCGAGGCACAGGACGACGTCGGCGGGCCCGCGGGCGCTGTCCGTCGCCGACTCCGCGACGAACTCGACGCGCCCGCCGAGTCCGCGCGCGTCGGCGTCCGCGCGGCCCCGTGCCAGGTCCTCGGTGTTGAGGTCGACGCCCACGCCGGTCGCCGCCGGGGCCGCCTCCAGGACCCGGAGCAGCAACTCGCCCCAGCCGCACCCGAGATCGAGCACGGTGCCGCCCCCGCCCGGGGCGGCGCGGTTCAGGGGCTCGGCGGCCCGCTTCACGAGGCGGGCGGCACGGGCCTCGGACAGCGGCCCGTGGAAGGTGAGACGGGTCGGCCGCGCCGGGGGAGCGTCGGCGGCGGTGAAATCGGTGCTGGTGCTGGTGCTGGTGCTGGTGCTGGTGCTGGTGCTGGTGGTGCTTCTGGTGGTCATGGCGGGCGACGTTAGCCCGTCAACTCCCTCGGCCGCTCCAGGATTTCCGTGATGTACGTCTTCCCGCGAGGTACGACGCTAGGGGGCGGGCGGGCCCAGCCGCGGCACCGACCGTTCCTCGACCGCGCGCAGACGGCTCGTCAGGGCCTCTTCGGGGGTGGGGGTGAGGGTGCGGAGGGCGACCAGGGCCGTGATCACGACGTCGCAGAGTTCCGACTGGACGTCGTCCCAGGTGTGGGTGGTGCCCTTGCGGGGGTTCTGGCCGGTGGCACCGATGACGGCCTGGGCGACCTCGCCGGTCTCCTCCGACAGCTTCAGCATGCGCAGCAGCAGGGTCTCGCGGGGCGAGTGCCGGCTGTGGGACTCCAGCCGGCCGTGCAGGCGGTCGACGGTCGCCCAGAGGTCGGTGGGGTCGGGCGTGAGGTCGGGCCCGGGGCCGGGCCTGGGGTCGGGCGCGTGGGCGGGTGCCTGCGCTGCCGCGTCGGCGGCGCGCGGTGCGGGGATCGGGTCGGACATGGGCTGCAGCCTGCCACGACCGAGCCGCGCCTCCCCCAGTCAGCCCGTCGAGGGGGTCCCTCCCTGCTCTTTAAGAGCTTGGGGGAGTTTGAGGACGAGCCGCGAAGCGGCGATCGGAGGGGCCGGGGCAGGGAGCCCGGGCCTCACTCCTCGGGCGGCGCCTCCTGCTGAGCGCTCCGCGCCGCGCGCACGTTGCGCCCGCGCGCCCCCACCAGCGCCGCCGTGCCGATCGCCGTCGCGAGCAGCGCGGCCGGGACCATCCAGGGGCGGTTCAGGACGTCGCCGAGCGCGTGGTCGGCGGAGATCCGGCCCGGGCCGGTGACGGCGAGGGCCGCCGAGACCAGGCCGAGGACGGCCGGGTACTCGTATCCGCCGCTCTGGTTGAAGAAGCCGTTCGGCGCGTGCACGGGCGCCGCGCCGGCCATCGCGCCGGCCGCCGCGGCCCCCGCCGCCGGCGTGCCGAGGCCGAGCGCGAGCAGCGCGCCGCCGCCCGCCTCCGCGAGCCCCGCGACGACGGCGTTCACCTTGCCGGGTACGTAGCCGACGGACTCGAAGAACGCGCCGGTGCCCTCGACCCCGCCGCCCCCGAACCAGCCGAAGAGCTTCTGTGTCCCGTGGGCGGCGAGCACCCCGCCCGTGCCGACGCGGAGCAGCAGCAGGCCGACGTCGCGCCGGTCGAAACAGGAACAGGTCACGGCAGCTCCCAGGAGGAGTCGGGGTCGTCTCGCTCCCACCGTCCACCGCGGCGCCGCCGGGCACGCGGTGCGGGCGGCCGTCCGGGTGAGGGGCCGTGCGGGGGCTCCTGGGTGGCGGGGCGGCGGGCCCGGTGCGAGCGTGGGCGCATGAGCATTCAGACAAACCGGCTCAGCGACCCCACGGTCCGGGCCTTCGTCAGCGCGGTGAACTCCCATGACCAGGCTGCCTTCGAGGCCCTGCTCACCCCGGACGCGACCATGTCCGACGACGGGTCCGACCGGGACCTCCACCAGTGGGCGGACAGCGAGATCTTCTCCTCCAACGGCCACATGGACGTCGAGTCGGAGTCGGACGGCGGCCGCGCGCTCGTGGTCAGCTACCGCAACGACACCTGGGGCGAGATGCGCACGAAGTGGCAGTTCACCGTGGACGACGGGAAGGTCTCCCGGTTCGAGACCGGCCAGGCCTGACCCGCCGCCCCTCTTCGGTACGGGCGGCTACTCCGGGATGCGCACCGCCGCCCCCGCCACCCGTACCCGCTCGTCCCCCTCCCGCAGCGTCACCGTGAGCACCCCGGGGCGTCCCATGTCCGCGCCCTGGTGGAGGGTCAGCTCCGCCGCGGCCGGGACCAGGCCGAGTGCGCGTGCGTACGCGCCGAACGCCGCCGCGGCCGCGCCCGTCGCCGGGTCCTCGACGACGCCGCCGACCGGGAACGGGTCGCGCGCGTGGAACACCGCGTCCGACTCCCGCCACACCAGCTGGACGGTCGTCAGGTCGAGCCGGAGCATGAGCGCCTTCAGGCGGTCGAAGTCGTACGCGAGGTCGGCGAGGCGGGCGCGGGTGGCCGCCGCGAGGACCAGGTGCCGGGCGCCCGCGAAGGCGATCCGGGGCGGCAGGACCGGGTCGAGCTCGTCCGCCCGCCAGCCGAGCGCGGCGAGCGCCTCGTCGACGTCGGCCGCCGTGGCCTCCTCGACGTGCGGTGCCACGCTGGTCAGCGTCGCGCGCAGCGCCCCGCCGGACTCGGTGACGCTGACCGGCACGGTCCCGGCGCGGGTGGCGAACACGAAGTCGCCCGGCCCGTCCCGCTCCGCGAGGGCGACCGCCGTGGCGACCGTGGCGTGCCCGCAGAAGGGGACCTCGGCCTGCGGGCTGAAGTACCGCACGGTGAAGGCGCGGCCCTCGGCGCCGAGGGCGGCCGGGCCCGGGGTCAGGAACGCCGACTCGCTGTAGCCGACCTTCGCCGCGACGGCGAGCATGTCCGCGTCGTCGAGGCCGGTGGCGTCGAGGACGACCCCGGCGGGGTTGCCGCCGGCCGGGTCGGTGGCGAAGGCGGTGTAGCGCAGGACGTCGTGAGGGGCCGCGGGGCGGTCGCTGTGGCTCATGCCGGACGACAACCGCCGCGCGGCCGGGTCCATTCCCGGCCACGCGGCGGCGGTCATCGCACGGGCCTCAGCGGCAGTTCCGCACGGGCCTCAGTGGCAGTTCCTGGTCCCGTTGTCCCGGGTCGTCCAGGAGCACGAGTCGAGCTGCGAGCCGCTCGGTTTGATCAGCCGGGCCTTGTCGCTGGTGTTGTTCCACACGTACGCGGAACGCCCCCAGAACACATATCCCGCACCGTTGGAACCCTTGCCGGTGCGGACCTTCACCGTCTTGCCGGCGCCGATCTTGTAGCTGCCGAAGGTGTACGTGTAGCCGGTGTTGTCCTTGAGCTTGTAGCCCTTGAGCTGGATGGCGCTCCGGGTGCTGTTGTGGATGTTCACCCACTCCCCGTTGAGCGAGGAGTTGGAGCCGGTGTCCCGGCCCGGGCTGTCGTACTGGATGAAACCGAGGTGCAGGCCGCCCTGATGGGCGGCGGCGGCCGACGCGGGCGAGGCGGCGAGCAGCGGGGCCATGACGGCGGTGGCGGCGAGGACGGCCGTGGCCATCGAACGTATGCGCAAGTTGTGCTCCAGGTGTGAAGTTCCTGTGGAGGGGAGCGAGCTTAATCCAGCGCTGTACGACCCCGGAGCGGACTCCGGGCATATGACTGGAACTCGGCCCTCCGCGCCGTACTGCAATCGGCCCCACCGGGCCTACGCATGGACTGCGTCGAGCCGCGGTGAGGCGCCGTCAGCCGCCGTCAGCCCCGCCCGACGTACGGCATCGCCGTGGCAAGGACCGTCGCGAACTGCACATTGGCCTCCAGCGGCAGCTCCGCCATGTGCCGCACGGTGCGGGCCACGTCCGCCACGTCCATGACCGGCTCGACGGCCAGCTCGCCGTTCGCCTGGAGGATCCCGGAGCGCATGCGCTCGGTCATGTCGGTGGCCGCGTTGCCGATGTCGATCTGGCCGACGGCGATGCGGTGCGGGCGGCCGTCCAGGGACAGGGACTTGGTCAGGCCCGTCAGGGCGTGCTTCGTGGCCGTGTACGCGACCGAGAGCGGGCGCGGGGCGTGCGCCGAGATGGAGCCGTTGTTGATGATGCGGCCGCCCTGCGGCTCCTGCTCCTTCATCAGCCGGAACGCCGCCTGGGCGCAGAGGAACGCGCCGTTGAGGTTGGTGTCGACGACGTGGCGCCACGCCTCGTAGGGCAGCTCCTCGACGGGCACGCCGCCGGGGCCGAACGTGCCGGCGTTGTTGAAGAGCAGGTCGAGGCGGCCGAAGCGGTCGTGCGCGGCGGCGAAGAGGGCGGCCACGTCGTCGGGGACCGTGACGTCGGTGCGGACGCAGAGGGCGCGGACGGCCGAGCCGGGGGTCTCCAGGGGTGACACCCCGTCAGACTGCCGCGCCGCGGCCAGGTCCGCGGTCTCGCGCAGGGGCTCCTCGCGCCGCCCCGCGAGCGTCACGGACCAGCCCGCCCGCAGCAGTTCGAGGGCGACGGCGCGGCCGATTCCGGAGCCCGCTCCGGTCACCATGGCGGTCTTCGAGGGTGCCGTTCGCTCAGCGTTCATGGCCCCGCAGGGTACGCGAGGGTCCGCCACACGGACCTCATCTGCCCGCCATTTGGCTGTTGTGTACGTGACAGGCGGGTGTCGTCCCCGGCCACTCCAATGCCCCTTGCAACCATCTTCAGGGGAGGGGCACATGACACCCGCAGCTCAGCACTCACCCGAACTCCGCGCCGCCGCACGCCACTTGGGCCGCCGCCGGTTCCTCACCGGCACCGGCGCGGCCGCCGCCCTGGCCTTCGCCACCAACCTGCCCACCGCCGGCGTCGCGGGCGCGGCCGAGATGGACGCCGCCCGCGTGTCCGCCGACCCCTTCACGCTCGGCGTGGCCTCGGGCGACCCGCAGCCGACCTCCGTGCTGCTGTGGACCCGGCTCGCGCCCCAACCCTTCGAGCAGGGCGGCGGGCTGCCCGCCGAGCGCGTCACCGTCCACTGGGAGCTGGCCCGCGATCCGCGCTTCCGGCGCGTCGTCAGGAGAGGCGCGGTCACCGCGCACCCGGAGTTCAACCACTCCGTGCACGTCCAGGCCGACCACCTCGACGCCGACCGGACGTACTACTTCCGCTTCCGTACCGGCAAGTGGCTCAGCGAGACCGGCCGCACCCGCACCGCGCCGCCCGCCTCCAGCCGCGCCGCGCTCACCCTGGCCGCGGTGTCCTGCCAGGCGTACCACGACGGCTACTTCACCGCGTACAAGCACCTGGCCGAGGACGATGTCGACGTGGTCTTCCACCTCGGCGACTACCTCTACGAGTACGCCGTGAACTCCGTCGGCGGCGCCCGCAAGTACACCGACCGGGTGCTGCCCGACATCTTCAACCGCGAGACGCAGACCCTCGACGACTACCGGCGCCGCTACGCCCTCTACAAGTCCGACCCCGACCTGCGCGCCGCGCACGCCGCGCACCCCTTCGTCGTCACCTGGGACGACCACGAGGTCGAGAACAACTACGCCGACGACCTCGACGAGAACGGCAACCCGCCCGAGGAGTTCCTGCTGCGCCGGGCCTCCGCCTACCGCGCGTACTGGGAGAACCAGCCGCTGCGCCGGCCGCAGCGGCCCACCGGCTCCGACATGCAGCTCTACCGCCGCCTGACCTGGGGGCGGCTCGCCCAGTTCGACATCCTCGACACCCGGCAGTACCGGTCCGACCAGGCGTACGGGGACAAGGCGCACGCGCCCGGGCCGGAGTCGCGCGACCCCAAGCGCACCATCACCGGTGCCTCCCAGGAGCGCTGGCTCATCGACGGCTGGCGCCGCTCGCGCGCCCTGTGGAACGTCGTCCCGCAGCAGGTCACCTTCTCCCAACGCAAGCTCGACCTGACCGCCGAGGCCAAGGTCAGCATGGACGCCTGGGACGGGTACTCCGCCTCGCGCGACCGCGTGCTCGCCGGGGCCCGGTCCGCCGGGGTCGACAACCTCATGGTGCTCACCGGTGACGTGCACGTCGGGTACGCCTTCGACATCAAGGCCGACTTCGACGAGCCGTCGTCCAAGGTGGTCGGGACCGAGATCGTCGCCACGTCCATCGCCAGCGGGAAGGACGGGGCGGAGCGGCCCGCCAACTGGGAGACCTACATGAAGGCCAACCCCCACCTGAAGTTCTACAACGGCCGGCGGGGGTACGTGACGGTCGCGCTCGGCCGCTCGGCGGCGCGGGCCGACTTCAAGACGGTGTCCGCCGTCACCACGCCCGGCGCGCCCCTCACGACGGCGGCGTCGTTCGTGACGGAGGCGGGCGACCCGGGTCTGCGGCCCGCGTAGGGACCGACGCGCTCCGGCGCCGCCCTGAGCGCCAGGGCCAGGTCGTTGTGCACGGTGAAGCAGGGGCGCACGGAGGCCGTGGCACCGCCCCGGGTGCCGAGTTGTCCAGTGGCCGGGTACAGGTCGGTCCGCCTGCGGTCGATGACGTCGCCGATGACGCGCGCCACGCGGACCGGCTCGGCCCCGGGAGACAGGAGCAGTGCCAGGTCCCAGGTCTCCGTCACGCCGTTCCCGGCGTCCAGCGCCCGGGAGTACGGCAGGGAGAAGCGGAACCGGTCCGTCCCTGACGTCGTCACCGCGGCCTCGAAGGCGGAAGCCGGGTCATGGCGCGGTACGGCGAGGAGGCGGGGGCGCTGCCCCTGGGCGAACTCCGCGCCGTACAGCGCGCCTTCGACCGAGCACGACGTCGAGTCGGTGGTCACCATGTGGGCTTCCGCGTGCGCCGGGCGGCGCCAGGTCCGTACGGAGAGGTTGTTCTTGACGGTCGTGTAGGGGATCCACCAGCCGAACGGCGCTCCCGGCGCTGCCTTCAGGCTCAGCAGGTGGTGCTGTTCGACCGTCGTGGAGGCGACACGGCGCCGTGCCCCGTCGTCCGAGCGGACGACGTGGAAGTCCCAGCGGCCCTCGGCGAGCAGGTGGGCACGGCGTTCCAGCAGGACCGTCCACGAGCCTTCGCCGGTGTCGGGCCGCCGCAGCGGAACCTCGACCAGCTGGTCCCCCCGGCCTTCGGATCCGCGGAGCGTCGCCGTCAGCGTGAACGCGGTGCCGGGCATCCCGGCCCGGCCCAGGCGTACGACGAGATCGCCCGCGGCGGTCACGGAGCAGGTCGACTTCGGACGCAGGGGGCCGAAGCCCGCCGAGCGCACCCGCCCGGCCCTGCGCACGGTCCGGCGCAGGGCCTGCCGTGCGGCCGCGCCGGTACGCCTGACACCGGCCGCCACGCGGCGGTCGAGCGGGACCGGGGCGGGCGGGGAGGTGGCGTGCAGGTCGGCGAACAGTTCCTCGTAGCGCCGGGCGATGTTCTCCGGCGCGTACCGTTCGGCGTTGCGCCGGGCGGCGCTGCCCATGGCGCGGCGCAGGTCGGCGTCCTCGATGAGCCTGAGGAGGCCCCGGGCGATGCCTTCGCTGTC
The DNA here is from genome assembly GCF_014649395.1 of Streptomyces aureoverticillatus. GTDB lineage: Bacteria > Actinomycetota > Actinomycetes > Streptomycetales > Streptomycetaceae > Streptomyces > Streptomyces aureoverticillatus. The sequence goes on along the minus strand of NZ_BMSY01000005.1, from coordinate 634,932 downwards.
GCCCGAGGGGACGAGCAGGCCGTCCTCGCCGTCCCGGATGATCTCGGCGGGCCCGTGCGGGCAGTCCGTGGCGACCACGGGAGTGCCGCACTGCATGGCTTCCACGATGGTCATGCCGAACGACTCCTCACGTGAGGTGACGGCGGCGATCGCCCCCTTGGCCCACTCGGTGGCGAGGGAGGGGCTGGCACCCACGAGGAAGACGTGGTCGCTCAGGCCGAGTTCGTCGATGCGGGCCCGCAGCGCCGCGCGCTGGGGGCCGCGTCCGTAGATCCGCAGCTTCCACCGCGGGTGCGCGGCGACCACGGTGGCGAAGGCGTCCACGAGGAGGCCGTACCGCTTCACCGGGATGAGGCGCCCGCCGGCGACGACGAGCGGGGCCTCGCCGCCCGAAACCGTGAGGGACGGCGGGGGCGAGGCGTTGGGGACGGACACGATCGGGGTGCCGGTGGCCGCGAGGTGCCTGCGATGCGTGACGGCGTCCGCCTCCGTGACGGTGGTGTGCGCGTCCAGTGAGGCGACGGCGGCGTCCTGGGCGGCGCGGATACCGGGCTCGTGCGTGCCGTAGACCCGGTGCTCCTGGCCGATCCTCAGGTAGTGGCCGCGGCCGAACTCGGCCAGGTAGACGACCAGGCCCGGTCTGGTGGCCACCACCACGTCGGCGTCGGTACGGCCGAGGAACCGGGCCACCCGCTGATCGGTGAGCCGGTCGAAACCGGCGCCCCGCGCCTCGACGGGGGGAACCAGCGGGGTGGGTTCGCCCAGCAGCTCGTTGTCGAGGTCGTTGCGTCGCGCGTGCGGACGTCTCTCGATCAGCGACCGCAGCCGGACCTTTCCGCTGAGCGGCAGAGCGGGCCTGTCGTGCGTGCGCCAGACGCTGACGATCTCGACGTCATGGCGCTCGGCGAGGGCACCGGCGGAGTTGAAGGTGGCCCGGACGGTGCCGCCGATTCCGTAGGCGTTCTGCAGCAGAAAGGAGATTCTCATCGAGCCTTGTCCAGATCGGCGGTCGGTCGCGGGTGGTGGGTGAACCAGCGTTGCCCCGGTTCGTGTGTGGTGCAGGCGGCCAGCCGCAGGCCGGGGCGCGGCCGCAGCAGGTCGTCCTGGGTCAGGCAGCCCCCGCCGGTGCGCAACTGCCCCCGCCGGGTGATCGCCCACCGGGCCGATCCGCCGGTGCAGGGGGCGAGCACGGCCGCCCCGCCCCGGACGCGGACGCACCGACCGCCGCCCCCGCTCCCGGCCCGCAGGACGCCGTCCGCGAGACGCCAGCGTTGGCGGACCGTGCCGGTGCACGGGGCGGTGCGGACGTCGCCGCGCCCCTGCGCCAGGCAGAGGTCGGATGCGGCGAGGCCGGAAGCCGTGGAGCCGATCCAGGAGACGACGGTGCCGGGCCGAGGGGCGGGCACGCGGCGCTCATAGTGCCGCTCGAGCCATCGCGTGTACTGCGCCGCCACCCTTCTCGTGGGTACGCAGTAATGCCCCGGGCAAGCGCTCACTCGCCTCTCGTCATGAACGTAGTAATGCTCGAAGAGGGCGGTCTTCCGGGCGGTTTGGGCGGCGCCGAGATTGGGCGGACGCACCGCGCTTCCGTATCCCTGGTATCCCACCAGGCGAGGAGTTCCAGTTCCCCCTGCCGGGCGCGCCCGGAGGGTAGCCAGGCGGAGATATCGGGCGGTGACCGCGTGGTCGCTGTGGTCGGCCCATGCCTTGCCGGACGACTTCAGCGTGGTGTTGGCGAAGTCCAGGGTGCGTACGGTGCCGGGGCGGAAACGCTCGATGAGGGCGGCCAGAGTGCTGATCAGAGCCGGTTCCGTGTAGCGGGCGGAGCCGTCCACGGCGTCGAGTGAGCGGACCCTCGACTGGAAGAGCGCCAGCAGGCTCTGCCGCCGCGACGCCTCCCTGCTCCAGCCGCCGTCGGGCAGCCGCAGGAAGATCAGCAGGATGTCCGGCCGCAGCGGCCCGTCGTCCAGGCGGACACCGTGCAGGGTCCGCCCGCCGACCCTCACGGGTGAGGCCTTCCAGGGGCTGGGCCCGCCGGGTGGCATCAGCCGGCCGGCGAGAGCGCCGTACGCCTGCTGTACGCCCATTTCCCGGCGGACGGCATATCCGCCGGACCATTCCAGATGGGCGTCGCCCGCGGTCACGTACACGACGCGGAGGCAATGCCCTCTGTCGAAGTCCTCGGCGATCGCCGGATTGATGAACAGAAGGTCGTCGTCCTGATGCGCCACCCCGACCAGCGTCGTGTCACGGCATTTCGTGCGACCGGGCGAATGGGGCGGCGCGGGCACGGTGAACGCCAGCGCGGCGAGGCCGGTGATCACGATGAGCACTAGCTTGTGTGTCCGAATGGCGCGTAACTCCGCTTCTTGCGCGAAGCCAGGGCCCGATGGAGAACGTGCCCGGCGATGAGGCCAACGAGTGAGATTTCAGGACGTCACACAAGCCTCCCGGCGCGGCGCTCCGAGAGGCGGCGGAGGAGCGGAAGCCGGTACCTACCACGCACCCGGAGCTGCGACCATGGACGGCGGATCCGATCAACGGGAGGGGCGCGATGGCTGAGCGCGGGCAGACCACGGAAGAGCACCTGATACCGAAGGCGGCGGAGCCCGAGCACTCCGCCGCCCTCCGCCGTACCGGGGCCCTGGTCACCCTCATCCTCGGCGGCCTCACCGCCATGCCCCCGCTCTCCATGGACATGTACCTCCCGGCCCTGCCGGAGGTCACGGACGCCCTGCACGCCCCGGCGGCCACCATCCAGCTCACCCTCACGGCCTGCCTCATGGGCATGGCCCTGGGCCAGCTCGTCGTGGGCCCGATGAGCGACAAGTGGGGCAGACGCCGCCCCCTCCTCGCCGGTCTGCTCGTCTACGTCCTCGCGACGGCGATCTGCGCCCTCGCTCCCAGCGCGGAACTCCTCATCGCCTTCCGCCTGCTCCAGGGCCTCGCGGGCGCGGCGGCGATCGTGATCGCGCGGGCGGTGGTCCGTGATCTGTACGACGGCGTGGAGATGGCCAAGTTCTTCTCCACGCTGATGCTGATCTCCGGGGTCGCCCCGATCGTCGCGCCGCTGATCGGCGGCCAGGTCCTGCGCCTGACGGACTGGCGGGGCGTCTTCGTCGTCCTGACGGTCATCGGCGTCGCGCTGACACTCCTGGTGTGGCGCCGCCTGCCGGAGACGCTGGCGCCCGCGGACCGGCACGACGGCGGCACCGTCCAGGCGCTGCGCACGATGCGCGGCCTGCTCGCGGACCGGGTGTTCACGGGCTACATGGTCGCGGGCGGCTTCGCCTTCGCCGCGCTGTTCGCGTACATCTCCGCCTCGCCGTTCGTGATCCAGGAGATCTACGGCGCCTCGCCGCAGACCTTCAGCCTGCTCTTCGGCGTGAACTCGGTCGGCCTGATCGTCGTCGGCCAGATCAACGGCAAGCTGCTCGTGGGCCGGGTCAGCCTCGACAAGGCGCTCGGCTTCGGGCTCGCGGTCATCACGCTCGCCGCGACCGCGCTGCTGCTGATGACCGGCGGGGTCTTCGGGGACGACATCGGGCTCGCGCCGATCGCCGTCGGCCTGTTCGTGCTGATGTCGGCGATGGGCCTCGCCATGCCCAACACCAACGCCCTCGCCCTGATGCGCACCCGGCACGCCGCCGGTTCCGCCTCTGCGCTGCTCGGTACGTCCTCCTTCCTCATCGGCGCCATCGCCTCGCCGCTGGTGGGCATCGCGGGCGAACGGACGGCCGTGCCGATGGCCCTCGTCCAGCTGGTGTGCGCGCTGGCGGCCGTCGGCTGCTTCGTGGGACTGTGCCGCCCGTGGCAGCAGAACCAGAACGCGCGGGTGCCGGGGCCCCGGGCCGAGACGCCCCCCTTGCCCGACCCGGACACCACGCCCCTGCCGCCCGACCCGAGCACCACGCCCCTGCCCGAGCAGCGGAAGACGGACCGCTGACCGCGCCCCGGGTGCTGCGCCCGGGCCCCGCGGACCGCGCCGGACTCGACGCCGACGGGCTGCGCCGTCTCGTACGCGACGTACGCGCGGCGACCCGCGGCCCGCGCCCTTGGTGCGCGGGCGCCGTCGTCCTCGCGGGCCGCGGCCCGGTGATCGCGGTGGAGGAGGCGGCGGGCTGGGCGGTGCGGTACGCGGCGGCGGCCGAGGACACCGGGCGCGGCGGGGCGGGCGAAGGGTCCGCGGAGGCCGCGGGCGTCGGCGCGGGCGCGGAGTCCGTCGGCGCGGGTGTCGAGCTGCCGCCCGAGTGCCGCGTCCCGATGACCACCGCCACCCCCTTCGACCTGGCCTCCCTCACCAAGCTGTTCACGACCGTCGCGGCCGTGCAGCAGGTGGAGCGCGGCGCCCTCGACCTCGACCGGCCGGTCGCCCGCTACGCCCCCGAGTGCACGGCCGCCGCGCGGCACGGCCTCACGGTGCGCCACCTGCTCACGCACACCTCCGGGCTGCGGCCCGAGCTGCCGCTGTACGAACTGCCGGACGTCCCGGCGCGACTGCGGGCGCTGCGCACCGAGGCGCCGTCCGGTGAGATCGGCGCGTACGTCTACTCGGATCTCAACATGCTGCTGCTCCAGCAGGTGCTGGAGCGGATCACGGGCCGCCGCCTGGACCGGCTGATCCGCGACGGCATCACCCGGCCCCTCGGCATGACCGCCACCGGCTTCGGACCGTGCCCGGACGCGGCCGCCACGGAGGACCAGCGCAGGCCGTGGGCGAAGGCGGACCGGGGCATGCTGCGCGGCGAGGTGCACGACGAGAACGCCTGGGCGCTCGGGGGCGTGGCGGGCCACGCCGGGCTCTTCTCCACCGCCCGCGACCTGGCCGTCCTGTGCCGGACGCTGCTGTGCGGCGGCACCTACGGCACCGCCCGGATCCTCGGCCCCCGGCACGTCGACCTGATGCTCGCCCCTCCCGGGCTCGGCTTCGCCGTGGACAAGCCGTGGTTCATGGGGGAGCTGGCGGGCGGCGGCGCGGCCGGCCACACCGGCTTCACCGGCACGTCGCTCGTCCTCGACCCGGCCACGGACACCTTCCTGATCCTCCTCGCCAACACCGTCCACCCCCGGCGCCGGCCCCTCGACAACGGTCCTCGGGTGCGGGCGGCGACGACGCTGGCGCGGGCGGTGGTGGCGGGGCCGTGTGGGGGGCGGTCTTAGTCCGCTTGTGGCTGGGGCTGGGGCTGGGGCTGCGGGCGACGGCTGAGCTTGTGGATGCGGATGCGGATGCGGATGCGGCCTGCGGCTGAGCTTGTGGTTGTGGCTATGGCTGCGGGCTGAGCTTGCGGCTGTGTCCGCGCCTGTGGCTGCGGGCTGGTGGCTGCGCCTGTGGCTGTGGCTGTGCCGACGCCTGTGGCTGCTCCCGCGCGTGCGCCTGCGTCCACGCCCGGCGCCTCCTGGCCGACATGGGTCACCCCCGCCGGCGGCTCCCCGTCCCACCTGGCCACTAAACTCACGGGGTGCGCGACCAAGCTTCCCCCGCAGAGACCCTCCGTACCGCCCTCGCGGGCCTCCTGGAAGACCTGCCGCCCAAGGCGGCGGCCCAGGCCGTGGACCGGCTGATCGCGAACTACCGGGGCACCACCCCCACCGGCGCCCCCGTCCTGCGCGACCGCGCCGACGTCACCGCCTACGCCGCGTACCGCATGCCCGCCACCTTCGAGGCCGCCCGCTCCGCCCTCGACGGCCTCGCCGCCGCGGTCCCCGCCGACTGGAGCCCGGCCGACCACACCGACATCGGCGGCGGCACCGGTGCCGCGACCTGGGCCGTCAACGCCACCTGGCCCGGCGCGCGGCCCGTCACCGTCCTCGACTGGGCCGAGCCCGCCCTCGTCCTCGGCCGGGAAATCGCCGCCGCCAACCCGGAGTTGGCCTCCGCCGAATGGCGGCGCGCCCGTATCACCGCCGCCCTCGACCTGGATCCGGCGGCCCTCGTCACCGTCTCCTACGTCCTCGGCGAGCTGACCGGCGCCGACCGGGCGGCCGTCGTCGACGCCGCCGCCCGGGCCGCCACCGACGCCGTCGTCGTCATCGAGCCCGGTACCCCCGACGGCTACGCCCGCGTCATCGACGCCCGCGACCGGCTCGTCGCCGCCGGCTTCCGCGTCGCCGCGCCCTGTCCGCACAGTGCCGCCTGCCCCATCGTGCCCGGCGACGACTGGTGCCACTTCTCCGTGCGGGTCGCCCGTTCCTCTCTGCACCGGCAGGTCAAGGGCGGCTCGTTGGCGTACGAGGACGAGAAGTTCTCCTACGTCGCGGCGGTCCGGCCCGCCGCCCTTCCGGTCGCCCCCGCCTCCCTCCGCGTCGTCCGCAAGCCCCAGATCCGCAAGGGGCAGGTTCTTCTTGACCTGTGCGACGTGGACGGGACGCTGCATCGGGAGACGGTGACGAAGCGGCATGGTGCGTTGTATCGCGAGGCGCGGGACGCGATGTGGGGCGACGCGTGGCCGCCGCGTTAGCCCTGCCGGGGGCTCCCCAGTCCCGCCCCTTCCCGAAACTGGGGGCTCTGCCCCCAGACCCCCGCTCCTCAATCGCCGGAGGGGCTAATACTTCGCCGGTGCGGCTGGGTTTTAGCCCGTCGAGGGGGTCCCCCCCTGCTCTTTAAGAGCTTGGGGGAGTTTGAGGACGAGCCGCGAAGCGGCGATCAGCGGGGGTCCAGGGGGCGGCAGCCCCCTGGTTACGGGAAGGGGCGGGATTGGGGAGCCCCCCGGCAGGGCCCCACCCCCCCACCTCTTAGAACCCTCTTAACCCCCCCGACTATCCACAACCCCATGCCCGTCAAGCGCACACTCACCCTGGCCCTGGCCGTCACCCTGACCGCCGCAGGAGCCACCCAGGCCGCCCCCGCCCCCACCGCCCAACCCCACGCCCCCGGCGTCACCTTGGCCGTGGACGGCGGCACCGTCGTCATCGATCCCGCGACCCTCGAGGTCACCGCCCGCACAAGCGCAGGCCGCACCCAGAGTCTCTCCGCCCCCGCAGCCACCACCCTCGGCCGCCCGGGCCGAGTCCACCGCGCCAACGACGGCCGGGCGCACTGGAATTACCCCACCCGGGGCCTGGAGGCCGACGCCCGGGTCGACCACGGCCGCCTCTCCCTCACCCTCAAGGCCCACCAGGACACCAAGCTCCGCTGGCCGGTCACCGGCTTCTCCGGGAGCCTCCAACTACCCCGCGGAGAGGGGCTGGACATCCCCACCACGGACCCCTTCTGGACCACCGGAAAGGACAAGCTGCCGGGCACGACCCTCGACCTGGGCGCGGACCTCACCCTGCCTCTCTGGGGCTACTCCTCCGGCCGCCGCCAGGGCGCCGACGGCAGCGGTGTCGGCGGCGTCAGCTATCTCATCCCCACCGATATCGGCACAACCCTGGCATTCGACACCAACCCCGGCGGCCACCTCCGCACCACCGCCGCCCACACCTTCGACGCCGGCGCGGGCACCCGTACGTACACCGTCACCTTCGCCCTGACCGACGGCAGCCCGATCGCCCCCGCCGCCGACTACCGCGCGTACCTCGCCGAACGCGGCCGCCTCGGCAGCCTGAAGGACAAGATCCGCCGCAATCCGGCGACGAAGCGGCTCCTCGGCGCCTTCCACGCCTATGTGTGGGGAGAGGCCCGCACCCCCGCGGGGGTGCGCCGGCTGCGCGGGCTCGGGGTGGACCGGATGTGGCTCGGGTACGACGCCGGGCCCGACCCCATGGGCAAGGAGGCGGTCGCCGCCGCCAAGAAGGCGGGGTACCTCGTGGGCCCGTACGACACCTTCGCCAACGGGCAGGACCCGAAGTCCGCCGACAGCCCCACCTCCGTGTGGCCCGGCACGGTCTACCCGGACTTCTGCGTGCGCGACGCCGACGGCAAGCCGCGCACCGGATTCGGCGGCCGGGGCTGCTACTTGAGCTCGGCCGCCTTCGAACGCGCCGAGCCCGTACGGCACTTGCTCGCGAACCGCACCCGGGCCATGGTCCGCAACGGCGCCGACAGCTACTTCCTCGACGTCGACGCCACCGGCGAGCTGTTCCGCGACCACTCCGCCGCGCATCCGATGACCAAGACGGGGGATCGCGCGCACCGCCTCGCCCGGATGCGGCGGATCGCCGACTCCGGGCTCGTCCTCGGGTCCGAGTCCGCGCAGGCGTGGGCCAACAAGGCCGTCGCCTTCGACCACGGCAGCGCGACCCCCGTCGCCGACGGCATGTGGGCGCTGCAGAGGGACCGAGAGAAGTGGGGTGGTTACTTCCCGGAGAAGGCTCCGGGCGTCTTCTTCAAGCCCGTGCGGCTCCCCGCCTCGCTTTCCAAGGCGATGTACGACCCGCGCTACCGCGTCCCGTTGTACGGGACAGCCCTGCACGGCTCCACCGTCAGCGTCGAGCGCTGGGAGCTGTCGTACGAGAAGCTGCCCGCCGAGAAGACCCGCCGCGCGCTGCTCGCCATGCTCTACAACCGGCCGCTCAACTACGTCCTCGACGGACCGGCGTTGGACCGGCACGGGGCTGAACTCGCCGCGCTGCAGAAGTACTTCGCGCCGCTGCACCGGGCGGCAGGCACCGAGCGGCTGACGTCCTTCCGGTTCCTGACCGCCGACCGGCAGGTTCAGCGCACGGTCTTCGGCGGCGGCACGCTCACCGTCACCGCCAACTTCGGCAAGAAGGCCCACGAGGGCCTGCCCGGCGGCTGCGTGGACGCCCGGCTGCGCACCGACGCCCAGCCGCGCCGGCTGTGCCCGGCCGACCTGGACTGACGTACACGCAAAAGCGGTGCGGGTGGTCGTCGGCCACCCGCACCCTCCGGCACGTCACGCGCTCACGCGCCGTGCGCTACTTGTCGCGCAGCTCCTGCGTGCAGCACTTCACGCTGCCGCCGCCCTTGAGCAGTTCGCTCAGGTCCATTCCGATCGGCTCGTAGCCCCGCGCGCGCAGCGGCTCGAAGAGGCCGACGGCGGCCTGCGGGAGCAGCACGTGCAGGCCGTCGGAGACCGCGTTCAGGCCGAGCGCGACGGCGTCCGGCTCCTCGGCGATCAGCGCGTCCGGGAACAGTCGGCGCAGCGCCGCCTGGCTGCCCGGCGAGAACGCGGGCGGGTAGTACATGACGTCGTCGGCCCGGTCGTCGAGGACCGCGAGCGCCGTGTCCAGGTGGTAGTAGCGCGGGTCGACGAGGTCGAGGCCGATCACCGGGCGGCCGAAGACCTCCTGGGCCTCGCCGTGCGAGAGCGGGCTGGCGCGGAAGCCGCGGCCCGCGAGGACGTACGAGGACGTGACGGCGAAGTCGCCCTCGCCCTCGTTGATGTGGGTCGGCTCGTGGACCTCGGTGAAGCCGTTGGCGCGGAACCACTCCAGGTGGGCCGCGGCCTCGGGCTGGCGCTCGGGGTGCATGAAGCTCGCGCCGAGGACCCGGCCGTCGACGACGGTCGCGCCGTTGGCGGCGAAGACCATGTCCGGCAGGTCGGGGTGCGGCTTCAGCTCCTCGACCGTGTGGCCGAGGGAGCGGTAGCGGTCCCGCAGGTCCTCCCACTGGGCGACGGCGAGCGGGACGTCGACGGGTTTGGCGGGGTCCATCCACGGATTGATGGAGTACGTGACCTTGAAGTGTGCCGGTGGGCACATCAGGTAGCGCCGGGGTGTGGCGCGCCGGGCGACTCGATGCAACGAAGGCTCCTCACGGACCGCAGGGGCTGTTGCTGCCCATGGTGCGGTCTGAGGAGCCTTCGCGCAGTGATCTGAGCTGTTCGTGCTGACGTATGGGCCGGTATTTACTCATGAACCGGGCGTTCCGGTGGTGAGAACCGGGCATTCCGGGGTCATGAGCCGTCGTTCCGCGACCGGTCCTCCCCGGTGTTCGGCGACCGTCCCTCCTCGCTCCGGGATCGTTCCTCCTGGAGTTTGCGGAGCAGTTCGCGCTTCTGTTCCTGCGGGCTGAGCCCGCCGCCGACGCGGCCCCCGTCGCGGCCGCCGCGCAGCGCCTTGCGGGAGAGCTTGCTGCGCGTACCGCCGACGCCGAGCATTCCGGATCCGCCTCGCGACATGTCGTACCTCCGTGATCGATGCCTGGACACTCAGCGAGACGTACCGTCTCGCTTCGTCATCGACTGTAAACGAGACGGTTCGTCTTGTCGAGTGATTTACGAGAGGTCGGGGCGTTGGTGAGACGCAGCGTCTCGCCGCGCTGCTACATTCGATGTCATGGCCCAGAAAACCGCCCCTGACTCCACGCGCCGCAGCGAACGCTCGCGCCGCGCGATCTACGAGGCCGCGCTCGCCCTGGTCGGCGAGGTCGGGTACCCGAAGATGACCATCGAGGCGATCGCCGCCCGCGCCGGTGTCGGCAAGCAGACCATCTACCGCTGGTGGCCCTCCAAGAGCGCCGTCCTGCTCGACGCCTTCCTCGACCTCTCCGAGCAGGCCTCCGCCGAGCTCAGCGAGAAGGCCGGGCTCGACGAGGTCGCCACCGCCCTCCCGGACACCGGCGATCTGGAGGCCGACCTCAAGTACGTGCTGCGCGCCACCGTCGACGAGATGACCGACCCCAAGTTCGACGCCCCGGCCCGGGCCCTGGCCGCCGAGGGAGTCGTCAACGAGCAGCTCGGCGCCGAATTCCTCGAGAAGCTGCTCGAGCCCCAGCTCCAGCTCTACGTCGACCGGCTGCGCGCCGGGCAGGAGCGGGGCGAGGTGGCCGCCGGCATCGACCCGCGCATCGCCCTCGAACTGTGGACGGGACCGCTCGCCCAGCGCTGGATGCAGCGCACCGGCCCGCTCAGCCACGCATACGCCGACAAGCTCGTCGAGTACGCCCTGTACGGCATCGCGCCCCGCTGAGCGGCCGGCGCCGGACCCCCGCGTCCCGCCGCGGCACGCGGCCCTGCTCCTCGCCCCGGCCGCCCCTGACCGGCGTACGCGCGAGCAGTCCGGGCGCGTCCGTGATCACGCCGTCGCAGCCGAGCCGCAGCACCCGGTCGCGCTGGCGCGGCGTGGTCACGGTGTGCGCCCACACCCGCGGGATGCCGGAGTTGACCGCCCGCAGGAGATCTCCGTCACGTGCCTTGTAGTCCACGTCCAGGACGTCGACGAAGGACGCCCAGCGCGCGGGCCGGTCGGTGCGGAGCTGGGTCCTGGTGCGCCACAACTGCGCGAGCAGGCCCAGCTCGTGGGCGCGGCGGGCGACCCAGGGCCTGTTGGAGTTGACGATCACCGAGCGGGCCAGGCCGCGCGCGTGGATCATCGCGCCGAGCCTGGCCAGGCTCGGCGCGTCCTTCGCCTCCAGCATCAGCACGATCCGGCCGCCGAAGCGGTCCAGGACCTCCGCCACCGTCGGCGGCCGCTCGGCCCGCCACCGGCCCGGTACCCCCGGCGGCGGCCGCAGCCGCAGCCGCCGCCACTCCGCGCTGGTCAGCCCGCGCACCGGTCCGGTCGCGTACGTGGTGCGGTCCAGGGTCGCGTCGTGCATCACCACGAGCGTGCCGTCGCGGAGCATCCGGGTGTCGACGTCGAGGACCTGCGCGGTGCCCCGCTCGAACGCGGCCATCAGGCCGGACATGCTGTTCTCCGGGACCTCGAGGGCGCCGCCGCGGTGCGCGGTGTGGACGACCGGCGGGAGCGCGTCGACGGTGAGCGGGCCGCCGCCCCACTCCAGCGGGGTCAGGAAGCCGGCCGGGCCGACGAGGGCCAGGGCGGTGAGGCCTGCCAGCACAGTCCTAGTGACCATGGCGACACCGTAGGTGTGCGATAAGCCGCATAGTGTGAAATGACGCGCTATGTCACCCAGCGGCTGGCATCGCCCCAGCTACCCCGGATGTGGACTACGGCCACCCGAGGAGCAGGATGGTGGGACCATAGGTCATGCTGTTCCGCACAATGGCAAGGTGAGGGGATAGATGGGCGCAGAGCACGGCCGGTCGTCCGGCGCGCAGAGCAGGATCTCCCAGTGGCTTCGCCGGCGCGGGCGTTCGGCCGCCGACAGCGCGGCCGCCGAGAGCGCCGGCCGCGAAGACCTGCTGCTCGCCGTCGCCGCCGCGGGACTGCCGCTCGCCCCCGCCGCCCACCCGGCCGGGTATCGATGTTCCTGCGACCGCATCGGCTGCCCCACCCCCGCCCGGCACCCCGTCTCCTTCGCCTGGCAGACGCAGTCCAGCACCGACCGCGCGCAGATCGAGCGCTGGGCCAGGCACCAGCCGCAGGCCAACTTCATCACCGCGACCGGCATGGTGCACGACGTCCTGGACGTGCCCCTGGACGCCGGCCGCGCCGCCCTGGCGCGGCTGCTCGCCTCCGATGTGGAGGTCGGCCCCGTCGCGGAGTCCGAGGGGGCGGGCGACCAGGGGCGGATGCTGTTCTTCACGGCGACCCGCGGCACCCCCGAGGACGAGGACGAGTGGTGGCCGTGCGAGCTGGACTGCCACCCGGAGACGATGGACGAGCACCCCGGCCTGCGCTGGCACTGCCGCGGGTCGTACGTCCTCGTGCCGCCCGCGCGCCTTCCCGGTGACCTGGCGGTCGGCTGGGTCAGGGGACCGGAGTTCGCGCTGCCGGACCCGCTGACGCTCCTGGAGATCCTCACCGACGAGTGCGCGCGGTACGCGGGGGAGACCAGGGACGACGCGGACGACGCGGCGGACATCGCGGCCTGGCCGCTGCGCGGCTGAGCGCTTCGCTGGATGTGCGGTGCTGACCCTGCGGGCCGGTGGGGGCTGGTCGCGCCCCGCGGCGGAGCCGCATGTCGACACGGCCCCGCGCCCCTTGCGGGGCGCGTTTTACTCGCCCCTCGCTCCCACCAACCCCTGCATCCGGCTCAGCACCGTCACCTTCCCCGAGCCCTTGGGGTCGAGCGCCACCTGGTTCGAGATCCGCTCCAGCGTCACGGACTGCTTGGCCTCGCCCTTCATCAGGGCCTTCACGTCCGGCTCCACGGTGACGTCGAGGCCCTTGGACGCGGTCTGCTTCTCGTAGTGGTGCGTGGCGAAGAACACCAGCGCGCCGCCGTCCTTCGTACGCAGGCCGACCGGGGCGAACGCGCCGCCGTTCTGCGGCTCGTCGAGGTACTGGACGGCGAGGCCGAGCCGCTTCTTGTTGCGGTCGCGGGCCGCCTTCCACTGGGTGGTGTGCGGGCCGGGCGTGAAGGCGTCGCCGCCCGACTTCAGGAACGTCGTGTACTCGCCGCCGAGCCGCCGCGGCGCCACCGCGAGCCCGGAGGCGGCCACGTCGACCGGCTCCACGTGGCCGTCCGCGTCCTTCTTCAGCTCCGGCAGCCGGTCGGGCAGGATCAGGTTCAGATACGTCGCCCGCCACACCTGGCCGGCGTCGGAGCGGGTGAAGACGATCAGCCAGCGGTAGCCGTGCGGCTTGCGGTTGGCCTGCGCGTCGACGACGAACCACCGCGGCCAGCCGGCCTTCTTCGGGATGGAGTACGTCACGTCCGTCAGCTTCAGCGGTACGTGCCGGGAGTTGCCGTCCGGGTTCTGCGCGTGCCGTGCCTTCAGGCCCGCCTGGTTGATGGCGCCGAGCGGGCCGGTGACGCGGGCCGCGTCCAGGGCCGGGTCGTACGCCTTGTCCGCCTTGTTGTAGGCGGTGAGGAAGTCCTTCAGCGCGCGGGCGGCCTCGGGCCGGGTCGCCGTGCGGACGACCTCCCGCTCGCCGTGCACCGTCACGCAACCGCTCGCCGTCAGCGAGAGGACCGCCACCGCGGCCACGTACGACACCGGCCGGCCGGCTCTGCGAACCCTGCTCATCGGATACCTCCACCTACCCCTTCCCGGGCCCGAACCCTATCGGGGCCGGGAAGCGGCCCGACGCCGGGCTCCGGCAACGCCCAACCGGCCCCGCGACGGCGCGAGGCACAGCGCGAGCACCGCCACCAGATACAGCGCCCACACCGCGGTCTGCGTCACCGTCGGACTCGGCCGGAAGCCGAACGCGCCGTCCAGGACCATGCCGTACCAACTGTCCGGCGGGATCGTCGCGCCGACGTCGAACGCCTTGTCCCGCAGGCCGCCGACGACCTCCGCCTCCTGGAGCCGGCGCACGCCGTCCGCGAGCACGCCCGCCGCCACCACGGCCGCCGTGGCCCCCGCCCGCACGGGGAACGACGCCTGGCCCGCGCGGGCGAGGCCGCGGCGGCACAGCCACCCCAGGGCCGCCGCCGTGAGCAGGCCGAGGACGACTCCGGCCAGCGGGGCGGGGGTGCCGTCGCCGGACGCCCGCACGGCTCCCCACAGGAACAGGGACGTCTCCACGCCCCCGTGTCCGACGACGCAGAAGGTCGCCGCAGCCACCACCGCGGCGCGCGGCCGCGCGGTCCGCCGCGCCCCGGACAGCACCCACGTCACCAGGACCACCGCGGCGAGCGACAGCCAACCCCCGTACGCCTCCCGCGCCTTGAACGTCAGCTCCTGCGAGCCGAAGGTCAGCGCGCAGCCGAAGCCCAGCGACAGCGCCACCGCCGCACCGGCCCCGCCCGCCACCGCGCGCAACGCCCGGCGCCGCCCCGCCCGCGCCAGGTACGCGACGAGGACCCCGACGAGCAGTGCCGCCGCCAGGCCCGCGCGCAGACCGATCAGAAAGCTGTCGAGCATCCCCGCCCCCGTGTCTCTTCGGTGAACAGGGACAGCATGCGGTACGGCCGGGACCGGGGGCCGGGCGGGCGGCGCCGTCTCAGGCGTCCCGCAGCGGGGCGATCAGGGGCGCCCCGGTCCGCGGGTGCGGGAACACCTCGATGGGCTGCCGGTACACGTCCGACAGGAGCCCGTCCTCGAACACGTCGCCGGGGGCGCCGTCGGCCACGACGGCCCCGCCGTCCAGGACCACCGCGCGGTCCGCGTACGCCGCCGCGAGGCCCAGGTCGTGCAGGACGACCACCACCGCGTCCCCCGCGGCGGCCCGTTGGCGGCAGACCCGCAGGACCAGTTCCTGGTGGCGCAGGTCGAGCGCGGCGGTCGGCTCGTCGAGCAGCAGGAGCGGGGCGCACTGCGCGAGGACCCGGGCCAGCGCCACCCGGGCCCGCTCGCCGCCGCTGAGCGCGGAGAACGGCCGCGCGGCGAACCCGCTCACCTCGGTGGCCGCCATCGCCTCGCGCACGACCTTGTCGTCCCGGTTGTCACTGTCCTCCAGGCGGGTCCCGGCCCAGGGCGCGCGCCCCATCCGGACGACGTCCTCCACGGGGAACGGGAAGGACAGCGTCGCCGACTGCGGCAACACGGCCCGGCGCAGCGCCAGTTCGGGAGCTGGCCACTCCTCGGCAGCCCGCCCGCAGATCCGTACGACGCCGGAGGCGACGGGCAGATCGGCGGCGAGCGCGGCCAGGAGGGTGGACTTCCCGGCCCCGTTGGGCCCGACCAGGGCGAGCACCTCGCCCGCGCGGGCCGCGACCGTGACCCCCTTCAGCACCTCCCGCGCACCGAGGCGCACCCGCACGTCCGCCGCCTCGGCGAGCACCTCGCCGGGGGAGACCGGCTCGGGCGGCACCCGGTCACGTACGCCGAAGAGCCTGCGGCCCACCTGCCCGATCATGCCCAACCCCCTTGCCTGCGGCGGGTCCTGCGCAGCAGCCAGAAGAAGAACGGGCTGCCGAACAGCGCGGTCAGCACGCCGAGCGGCAGCTCGGCGGGCGCGGCGACGGTGCGCGCCGCGAGATCCGCGCCGACCAGGACGACGGCCCCGCCGAGCGCGCTGCCCGGCACCAGGAACCGGTGCCCGGGACCGGCCGCCATCCGCAGCAGATGCGGCACGAGCAGCCCCACGAACGTGATGATCCCCGCCACCGCCACGGCCGCCGCCGTGAGCAGCGCCACGACGAGCACGAGCACCATCCGCAGCCGCTCCACGTCCACCCCGAGGTGCCGCGCGGGCCGCTCCCCGAGGGCGAGCAGGTCCAACTTGCGCGCGTACAGCGGGGCGACGAGCAGCCCGGCGGCGGCGCACGGCAGCACGGCCAGCACCTTCGGCCAGGTCGCCTGCGCCAGCGAACCCAGCTGCCAGAACGTGATCTGGGTGACCTGCGCGTTGTCCGCGAAGAACAGGAAGAGCCCGATGAGCGCGCCCGCGAAGGCGTTCACGGCGATGCCGGTGAGGATCAGCGTCACGACTTCCGTACGGCCGCCGTCGCGCGACAGGACGTACACGAGCAGCACGGTGGCGAGCCCGGCGACGAACGCGCACACCGTGACCGTCCAGTTCCCGAAGAAGCTCAGCCCGAGCGCGATCGAGGCGACCGCGCCGACCGCCGCCCCCGACGAGATCCCGATGACGCCGGGCTCCGCGAGGGGATTGCCGAACACGCCCTGCATCAGCGCGCCCGCGCAGCCGAGCGAGCCGCCCACGAGCAGCGCCAGCGTCACGCGCGGCAGCCGCACGTTCCACAGCACGCTCTCGCCGACCCGGTCGAGCGCGTGCCCGCCGAGGCCGATCCGGTGCTGGACGGAGGCGAGCACGTCGCCGAGCGGGATGTCGTACGCGCCGATCCCGGCGGACAGCAGGCTCAGCACGACGAGGGCGGCGACGAGACCGATGGTGAGGAGGTACGGCGCGCTCCGGCGCGCCTTGCGCACCTCGGTGACCTCGCCCGCGCGCTCCACCGGTCTTGCGGCCACGCTCACTCGGCGTCCTCGTAGAGCTGGTCCACCAGGGACTTGAGGACCTCGTCGGTGCGCGGGCCGTAGTTGAGCAGGACGCCGTCCTCGATGGACACGACGCGGCGGTCGAGGCCCGCGGGCGTCTCGGCCACGCCCGGGATCTTCACCAGGCCGTCGACACCGCCCACGGAGTCGAGCCCCTTCGCCATCACCAGGATCGCGTCCGGCGCCGCCTTGGCCAGCGCCTCGCTGGTGATCGCCGTGAAGTCCTTCTTCAGCCCGGACGCCTTGCCCGCGTCGACCGCGCCCGCCGCTTCGAGCAGCGAGCCCGCGCCGGACTCACGCCCGCCGAGCAGATGGACGGAGGCCGACCCGCGCAGATACAGGAACGCCACACGCGGCTTCTTCGACCGCGCGGGAACGGACTCCCGCACCTTCGAAATCCGCTGCTGGGTACGGGACTTGAGCTGCTCGCCCGCCTTCTCGACACCCAGCGCCCGCGCCACCGCGCCGATGCGCGGGCCCACGTCGGCGAGGCTCTTGGCCGGTTCGAGGACGACGAGGGGGATGCCCGCCGCGCGGATCTGGTCGATCGCCTCGGCGGGGCCCGTCGTGGTGTCCGCGAGGACGACCGTGGGCTTCAGGGACAGCACGCTCTCCGCCGAGACGTCGTGCGCGCGCGTCACCACGGGCAGCTTCTCGGCCTGCTGGAAGGTGGCCGTGATGTCGCGGGCCACCACGTTCTTGCCGAGGCCGAGCGTGAACACGATCTCGTTGAGACTGCCGGTGAGCGGCACGATCCGGTCGGTCTTCCGGACCGTGACCCGCTTGCCGTCGGCGGACTCCACGGTCACCGGCAGCTTCGGCTCCGGCGTGCCCGCGAGCGGCTCGACGCGGTCGGCGGGCGCGGCCTTGGCCTGCGGCCCGCCCTTCTCCGAACCGCCGTCGTCCGACGATCCGCATCCGGTGAGGGTGAGTACGAGTACGGCCGCCAGAGCGCCGATCGTCCGGAGCGGGCGCGGCTTGCGTACCAGTGAGCGGGGCTTGCGCACCGAAGTCCACCGTCCTGTCGTGGGGTTCCCCGTAGCCATGATCGTAGATTAGGTTAGCCTTACCTTAGAAGCTAGATCTGAAGGGGTGCCATGTCGTCGTCGAGACAGTCGGCGGTGCGCCGGCGTGCCCGCGTCCGCGTACGCGTTCGCGCCGGAGTGGTGGTCGTCCTGGCCGGATTCGCCGGAGCGTTGCTGCCGGCGGTCACCGCGCACGCCGCGCACGCGAAACCGCGCACTGTCCAGGGCGGCAGGCTGGACTGGGGCATCAAGGCCTCGTTCCAGAGCTATGTCACCGGGCCTGTGGCCAAGGGGAGTTGGAACCTTCGGGGCGGCGCGGCGACGGTCGGCGGCAGCCAGTTCCGCTTCCACTCGGCCAAGGGCTCGTACGACGCGGACAGCGGGGCCTTCACGGCCGCGTTCTCCGGCGGCGTGCACTTCACCGGGCACAAGAAGGGCGGTTCGTACGCCCTCGACCTGACGATCAGCCGCCCGACCGTGAAGGTCTCCGGCGGCTCCGGCACGCTCTACGCCGACATGGTCAGCAAGGACAAGGGCACCGGCAGGGTCACCTCGACCGCCCAGGTGCCGCTCGCGTCCCTGGACGTGTCCGGCATCGACATGAAGGGCGGCACCGGCCCGATCGCCCTCACCAACCTGCCCGCGACGCTCACCGCGCAGGGCGCGAAGGCCTTCGCCGGGTACTACGCGGCGGGCACGCGGCTCGACCCGGTGAGCCTGTCGACGGACCTGGTGGACGCCAAGAAGCCGACGGAGAAGCCCGGCGGCAGGTCCGGGGAGGATTCCGGCAAGAAGTCCGCGGAGAAGAAGGACAAGGACAAGGACAAGGCCGCCGGGCGCATCGAGGACGCCGCCGTCGACTGGGGCGTGCGCCGCACCTTCCGCGAATACGTCTCCGGGTCCATCGCCAAGGGCAAGTGGACGCTGTCGTCGGGCGCCCAGGACGGAGGTGCGCTGTTCCGCTTCCCGCGCGGCGAGGGCGCGTACGACGAGAAGAAGCGGGCGCTGACCGCGGACTTCGCCGGGGCCGTCCGCTTCACCGGCAAGCACGGGCTCGACATCGGTCTGAGCGAGGTCGCCGTCGGCGTGCGGGACGGCAAGGGCACGCTGTACGCCGACGTGGCCGGCGCGGACTTCCGGAAGAAGAAGGCCGCCCTCGTCACCTTCACGGCCCCCGGACTGAAGGACCTCAAGCCGCGCGACGGCCTGATCGCCGTCACCGAGGCACCCGCGAAACTCACCGCCGACGGCGCCAAGGCGTTCGGCTCGATGTACGCGCCGGGCACCGCGATGGACCCGGTCTCGCTGGCCGTCGCGGTCGACGGCGAGGCCGATTTGCCCGCCCTGCCGGACCTCGGCTCCGCCGCGGCGCCCGGCGCGAAGAAGCCCGCGGCCGGGGCGAAGTCGGAGCGGACGGCCGACGACTCGGCCTCCGCCTCGGCCTCGGACGACTCCGACGGCTCGTCGAAGGCCCTGCCGATCACGCTCGCGGCGGTCGCGGCCCTGCTGGTCGCGGCGGCGGCGGCGGTGGCGTTCCGGTGGGAGCGGAGGCGACGCCTCGCCCGCGCGGGGGCGGGTGCTTCCGCCGAGTCGTCCTCCGGTTCCGCCGAGGGCTCCGCCCCCGGCGAATAGCTCCCGCTTCCCCGTCCCCACCCGCCCCATCTCTCCCTTCCCTTTACGAGGAGTACTGACCATGGCAGCCACCCGCCGCCCCATAGCCCGCGCGGCCGCCGTCGCGACGGCCGCCGCTCTCGGCGCCGCCGCGCTCGCCCTGCCCGCCGTCGCGGCCGAGACGCCCGCCGGAACCCCCGTCGACGCCCCGGCCGACGCGCCCCGCCCGGCCGACGCGCGGCAGGCGCCCCCGGCCTACACCCTCACGGACGGCACCCTGGACTGGGGCCTGAAGGAGTCGTTCCGCAAGTACGTCACGGGCATGGCGCACGGCAAGATCACGGCCGGTGGCGGTGCCAAGCAGGCGCCGGACAACGGGGTGTTCACCTTCACTGGCGGCAAGGGCACGTACGAGATGGCCGACCACGCGATGAAGGCCGCCTTCAAGGGCGACGTCCGCTTCACCTCCACGGCGCACAAGTTCGACATCACGGTCGCCGACGTCAAGGTGCACACCAAGGGCAAGACCGGCGCGATCCAGGCCGACGTCACCCTCAACGGCGCCGAGCAGAACGACATCGACCTCGCGAAGCTGGACCTCACCGACGTCCGGCCCGGCCAGGGCGAGGGCGGGGCGATGACGTTCAAGGACATCCCGGCCACGCTCACCGCGGCGGGCGCGAAGGCCTTCAACGGCATGTACCAGGAGGGTCAGGCCCTCGACCCGGCCACGCTGACGGTGAAGACCGGTGGCCCGGTCCCGTCGCCGAGCCCCACGGACAAGCCGACGAAGCCGACGCCCACGCCGACGAAGCCGACGTCGAAGCCCAAGCCCACGCCCACGAAGCCGACTTCGAAGCCGTCGTCCGGCACCGGCGGGGCGGTGGGCGACAAGGTCGTCGGCGGCAAGCTGTCCTGGGGCCTGAAGGAGTCCTTCCGCCGCTACATCTCCACGGGCGGCAGCGTGCGGGCGTCCGGCGGCGCGAAGAAGACCTCGGCCGGGTACGACTTCCCGCACGCCAAGGCGACCTGGAACGCCGGGGCCAAGAAGGTCGACGCGTCCTTCGGCGGCAGCGTGCGGTTCCTGTACAAGGGCCACGGCATCGACATGAAGTTCAGCGACTTCAAGGTCCGGGCGCGCGGCAAGACCGGCACGCTGACCGTGGACGTGAAGGCTCAGGGCCGCACCAGCAACGACGTGAAGTTCGCGACCCTCGACCTCTCCCGCGCCTCCTACAAGGCGAAGGGCGACGTCGTCCTGCTCGGCAAGGTGCCCGCGCGACTCACGGCGGCGGGCGCCGAGCAGTTCGAGAGCGAGGCGGCCGGGTCGCCGTACAAGAAGGGCGAGAAGCTCGACCGCGTGACGGTCGCGCTCACCCTCTCCGCCGGCGCCGAGGTCCCCTCGTCCTCGGGCGGCGGATCCGGGGACTCCGGTGCCGCGGGCGGCGGCGCGGGGGTCGACAGCGGCTCGGCCGGCGGCGGCAGCGTCGGTGGCGGCGGTTCGGTCGGCGGCAGTGGGTCGCTCGCCTCCACGGGGTCCGGTACGCCGTCGGGGGCGCTGCTCGGGGTCGCGGGCGCGGTGGTCGTGGCCGGGGCCGGGGCGGTGTACGCGGCGCGGCGCCGGCAGCCGGTCGCGCGGGGCGGGCACGCGTGAGGCGCTGACGAGCGTTGACCAGAGGTTGACTCTGGCCTGAACGGGCGGCGGGCGCCCGGCACTTGAGGTGCCGGGCGCCCGCCGCCCGCCGTCCGGGCCGTGCCGGGCGGGTGAGGCTTCAACAGTGCTTGAATGCCCGGGTGAACGAAGAAGAGTACGCACCCGGCCCGGCCGACGTGCACCACGGCATCGACGTCCTGCGGGTCTTCTGCGGGCCGGACGGGCGGTACGGCAACGAGCTCGGCGTGGTGCGGGACGGCTCGCGCGTGGCCGCGCGGGCGGACCGGCAGGCGCTGGCCGCGAAACTGGGCTTCAGCGAGACGGTGTTCGTCGACGACCCCGAGCGCGGGGCCGTCGACATCTACACGCCCACGACGCGGCTGCCGTTCGCGGGGCACCCGTGTGTCGGCACGGCGTGGCTGCTCGACGTGCCCGAGCTGATCACCGAGGCCGGGATCGTCGAGGCCCGGCACGACGGGGAGTTCAGCTGGATCGTGGCGCGGGGCGCGTGGGCGTCGGGGCGGACGCTGCGGCGGTACGCGTCGGCGGCGGAGGTGGACGCCCTCGCGGTGCCACCGGCGGGGGAGTGGATCTACGCCTGGGCGTGGGAGGACGAGGCCGCGGGCCGGGTGCGGGCGCGGGGGTTTCCCGGGCGCGGAGACGGGATCGTCGAGGACGAGGCGACGGGGGCGGCGGCGCTGGCGCTCACCCGTGAGCTGGGGCGGGCCCTGAACATCACCCAGGGCCGCGGCTCCCAACTCCTCACGGCCCCGGGCCCGCACGACCTGATCGAACTGGGCGGCAGGGTGACGTTCCCCCAACCGCCCAGTCTCACTCGGACCTGATGCCGGGGGGAAGATTGAGCCCGTCGAGGGGGTCCCTCCCTGCTCCTTAAGAGCTTGGGGGAGTTTGAGGACGAGCGCGAAGCGCGATGCTCCTACGGCGCCCCGGGACGGGGGCCACAGGCGGGCCGGCTCAGGCGGACAGCGGGAACTCGGCCCCGAGCTCCCGGAAGAGCGCCGTGTTCAGGGCGAAAGCCCGCTTGCATTCGTCCACGATGCGCTGCTTCTCCAGCTCGTCCGGCACGACCACGTCGAGCCCGTCGAGCAGCTCCCGATAACTCCGCTTGAACGCGGCGGGGTTGGGGATGCCCTCGAAGACGTAGAACCGGACGCCGTCGCCCTTGCGGTCGAAGCCCCACGTCTTCTCGGCCTTGCCACGGATGATCTGCCCGCCCGACAGGTCCCCGAGATAGCGCGTGTAGTGGTGGGCCACATACCCGCCCGGCCACGTCCGCGCGCACTCCTCGACCCGCGCCGCATACGCAGCCGTGGCCGGCAGGGCGGTGAGTCCCGCGCGCCAGCCCTCGCCCCGCAGGTGCGCCAGGTCCCGCTCCAGCTCGGTGACGCGCAGCAGCTCGGGCCGGATGAACGGGCCCGCGACCGGGTCGTCGCGCAGCGCCTGGGCGCCGTCCTCCAGGGCGCGGTACACGAACCAGAGCTGTTCCGTGTACCTCGCGAAGGCGTCCACGCCGAGGCGGCCGCCGAGCAGGTCACCCATGAACGAGGACGACTCCGCCTCGGTGTGCTGCTCGTGGGACGCGGTGCGGATGAGCGTCGAGAACGAGGGGGGCTGAGTGATCGCCGAGTCCATGCGGACCTCCGGAGCCGAAGAAGGGCGGGAACCAAGGTGGCCGGGACCGATCATCCAAGGTTAGGCTTACCTAAGTCAACTGCTTCCCGACATCCTGTCGGTAAAAACGTTACCCCGCGTGCGATCAGGGATGCGTAAGCAATCAAGAAGGCCGGGCCCGTCCGGGCCCGGCCTTCTGCTTCAGGTGCCCCTGCCGGGGGCACGGGTCACGGCAGCGTGAGGATCTCCGCGCCGGAGTCCGTCACCACCAGCGTGTGCTCGAACTGAGCCGTCCGCCGCCGGTCCTTCGTCACGACGGTCCACCCGTCGTCCCACATGTCGTACTCATGCGTACCGAGCGTCAGCATCGGCTCGATCGTGAAGGTCATGCCCGGCTGGATGACCGTCGTCGCGTGCGGGCTGTCGTAGTGCGGCACGATCAGGCCGGAGTGGAACGACGTGTTGATGCCGTGGCCGGTGAAGTCCCGCACCACCCCGTAGCCGAAGCGCTTGGCGTACGACTCGATGACGCGGCCGATGATGTTGATCTGGCGGCCGGGCTTGACCGCCTTGATGGCCCGGTTGAGCGACTCCCGGGTCCGCTCGACGAGCAGCCTCGACTCCTCGTCGACGTCTCCCACGAGGTACGTCGCGTTGTTGTCGCCGTGCACGCCGCCGATGTACGCCGTGACGTCGAGGTTGATGATGTCGCCGTCCTTCAGGACGGTGGAGTCGGGGATGCCGTGGCAGATGACCTCGTTGATCGAGCTGCACAGCGACTTCGGGAAGCCGCGGTAGCCGAGCGTCGAGGGGTACGCGCCGTGGTCGCACATGTAGTCGTGCGCGATGCGGTCGAGCTCGTCGGTGGTCACGCCCGGCGCGATGGCCTTCGCGGCCTCCGCCATCGCGCGCGCGGCGATGCGGCCCGCGGTCCGCATCAGCTCGATGGTCTCCGGGGTCTGCACCTCCGGTCCGTTGTACGGCGTCGGCATGGGCTTGCCGACGTACTCCGGGCGCCTGATGTTTCCGGGCACGGGGCGGGCGGGAGAGAGCTCCCCTGGTACGAGCAGTGACTGGCCAGACATGTCAGCGAGTCTAACGAGCGCCCGTGGGGCAGCATGGCGAGCGCCCGTGGGGCAGCATTACGGGAGAGAGAGGAGCCGGACATGGCCCTGTTCAAGAAGCGGACCGTCGGCAAACCGGGTGAGTGGTACTACTGCCTGGAGCACAAGAAGGTCGAGGAGGGCCCGGACTGTCCCGGCAAGGACCGCTTCGGTCCTTATGCCTCCCGTGAGGAGGCGGCCCACGCGATGCGGCTTGCCGCTGAGCGGAATCTTGAGTGGGAGAACGATCCGCGCTGGCACGATTCCGCTGCGCGGGGCGAGGACGATTGACCTGGTTGTGCCTCGTCTGCGGGCCGGTGGGGGCTGCCCCTGTCCCGCCGCTCCGCGGCGGATATCTCCCACCCGCCCGCCCTTTCCAGTTGCCCGCGGGGTGGGCGTCTCTCGCGGGGGTCACCCACCGTTGGCGGGTGCGGGTGCACGCCCCCTACCCCTGCGGGCGGTGAGTCGAGGCTTCCGTTACCGCTGTGGGCGGTGGGCCGACGACTGCCCCCACCGCTGTGGGCAATCGTCCCGCAGGGCGAGTGGGGAAGGGTGGGCACAGCCCCGGCCGACGGCGCCCATTCGGTCGGCCTGGGCCTCGGCTGCGGCCGGGGGCGGGCTAAGCCGTGGCGTTCGCCGCCTCGCGGCGGCGCCTTGCGTCGGGGTCCGTCGTCGCGTCGTACCGCAGGAGGGACGGCATCGCGGCGGCCAGTGCGCCCACCGCGCCGACGCAGATCAGGCCGCCGGACCAGATCGCGGGGCGCGTGCCGGACCAGCCCGCGGCGGCGCCCGCGCGGACCTGGCCGAGCTGGGGGCCGACGCTGTAGGAGAGGACCTCTATCCCGGCGAGCCGCCCGCGCAGGGAGTCGGGGATGGTCTGGTTCCAGATCGTCGAGCGGGCGAGCCCGCTCAGCATGTCGCCCGCCCCGGCGAGCGCGAGACAGCCCAGGACCAGCCAGACGTTCGCCAGCCACCCGGCCAGCGTGATGGCGAGCCCCCACCCCGCGGCCCCGCACACCACGAGCACCCCGTGCCGCCGCACCCGCGACGTCCACCCACTCGTGAGGCTGAGCACGAGGGATCCCACGGCCCCGGCCGCGTACATCAGGCCGAGGGCCCACTCCGCGTCCAGGTCGTCCGCGAGGAAGGGAAAGATCGTGTTCGGGAAGGCGAACACCATCGCCGCGCCGTCGATCGCGTACGTACCGAGCAGCACCGGCCGCGACCACGCGTACCGCGCCCCCTCCGCGAGCCCCCGCAGTGACGGCTTCTCCGCGTCGTGCGCGGCGGGCGCGGGCGAGAGCCGGGTGCACAGCGCCACCGAGACGGCGAAGCCGACGACGGTCACCGCGTACGCGGTGGCGTGGCCCGCGTAGGCGACGACGACACCCGCGAGCGCGGGACCGGCGATCGCGCCGACGTTCCAGCGCAGCGAGTTGAGCGCCGCCGCGGCCGTGAGCTGGTCGTGCGGCACGATGCGGGCCATCAGCGAGTCGAGGGCGGGCCGCTGGATCCCGGCGAGGCCCGAGACGCCCGCCGCGACGACGTACAGCGGCCACAGCATCGGCTGCGGCAGCAGCGCGTTCACGAACAGGGCCACGGCGAGCAGACCGAGCGCCGCCTCGGTCAGGAGGATCACCTTGCGGCGGTCCACCGCGTCCGCGAGCGCACCGCCGTACAGCCCGCACACGATCAGCGGCACCAGCTCGACGGCCCCCATCGCGCCGACCGCGAGCGGCGAGTCGGTGAGGTGCTTGATCTGGAGCGGCAGGGCGATCATCGCCATGAAGCTGCCGAAGTAGGTGACGAGCCCCTGCACCCACAGCAGCCGGAAGTCGCGGGTGGAGCGCCAGGGGGACAGGTCGGGCAGCAGGGCTGCGAGGTGTTTCACAGAGGGACATGCTCAGTGGGGGGCACGACGGTGCGCAAACGATTTTGTTGGGGGAGAGGGCCCGGCCTGGGGCCGGGTTCACCAGCGCGCCGGGGGCGGCGCCGTCAGCTGGTCCGCCATGCGCGAGAGGCGGTCCCGGAAGCGGCGGCGGCCGCGCGGCGCCGGCAGGCTGTTCTCGCCCGCCGCCGCGCTCACCAGGTGCTGGACCGTGTCCAGGTCCAGCCCCGCGTCGTCGGGGACCACAAGCGCCTCGTGGGCGAGGGCGCCGACGTCGCCGTCGCGCCCGCCGAGGGCGAAGACCGTCGCGCCCGCCCGCCGCGCGTCGTGCACGCGCGCGAGCAGCCCCGCCTCGGGCGCGGTGGGCGCCACCACGAGCAGCGTCTCGCCGCGCCGCGCCGCCTCGATCCGGCCGAGGCCCACGGAGAGCTGCGCGGGCGCGTCCGGGCGCGGCCGGTGGCGCACGAGGGTGGGCGTCAGCTCCGGCGTGCCGGACCACGCGGCCTCGTCCACCAGGTGCGCGGCCAGATGCCACGGCTCGTACTCCCGCGTGCCCACGAGCAGCAGCCCGCCGCCGTGCGGCACCACACTGGAGCGCAGCGCCCCCGCGAAGCGGCGGGTGGCGCCCGGCCACTCGGTCCCGGCGAGAACTTCGCGCAGCAGCGCGACCCTTACGGCGTCCATGGGGGCGCATACTGCCTGAACGGGAGATTCGTCAGCGGGAGTTCACCGCGAATTCCCTCATGATGGGGAAGGGGCACGGATGCCTACGGAGACAGTTGAGACGTCTGTTCCCTTCCGCGCGGGGCGCGAGGGGTACGCGAGCTTCCGGATCCCGGCCGTGGTCGTCACCCACGCCGGTACGGTCCTCGCCTTCTGCGAGGGCCGCGTCGGCTCGCAGGAGGACTTCGGGAACATCGACGTCGTACTGAAGCGGTCCACCGACGGTGGCCGCACCTGGAGGCCGCTCCAGGTCGTCGGCGCCAACGGCACCGACCTCGCCGGGAACCCCGCCCCCGTCGTCCTGCACACCGGGCGGATCCTGCTCGTGCAGGTCAGGAACGCCGCCTCGGCCACCGAGAACGCCATCCGGCGCGGCCAGGTCTCCGCCGCCAACGGCCGCCGCGTCTGGCTGCAGTACAGCGACGACGACGGGCTCACCTGGTCGTCGCCCCGCGAGATCACCCAGCAGGTGAAGAAGGCCTCCTGGCGGTGGTACGCGACCACGCCCGGGCACGCGATCCAGCTGAGCGGCGGCCGGATCGTCGTCGCCGCCAACCACTCCCTGCCCCCTGGCGGCTCGGACGACGGCACCGAGGGCCGGTACAACGGCGGGCACTGCCTGCTGAGCGACAACCAGGGCCAGACCTGGCGCATCGGATACGTCGACGACAACACCAACGGCTACATCAACGTCAACGAGACCACCGCCGCCGAACTCCCCGACGGCCGCGTCTACTTCAACACCCGCAACGACTCCCCGGCCCCCGGCACCCGCGCCGACGCCCACTCCCACGACGGCGGCCAGAGCCTCGCCAAGCCCTTCCGGCCGCAGTCCTGCCTCACCGGCCCCGTCGTCGAGGCCAGCGTGCTGCAACTGCGCGACCCGGACCTGCTGCTGTACTCCGGGCCCGCCGACCCCGGCTTCCGCGCGCAGATGAGCATCCGCAAGAGCCACGACGGCGGCACCACGTGGCACCCCGCCCACACGGTCGACGGGCTGCCCGCCGCGTACTCCGATCTCGTACGTCTCGACGGGCGCACCGTCGGACTCCTCTACGAGACCGGGGACTTCAGCGCGTACGAGACGATCACGTTCCGGCGGGTTCCGCTGGGCTGGCTGGACTGAGCGCGGCCGGGCCGGGCGGGCGCCCGGCCCGGACGTAAGGTCTGACCATGACTTCCACGGAAAGTGTGCAGAAGGCGCCCGCCAAGGACCCCTGGGACCTGCCCGACGTGTCCGGGCTCGTCGTGGGCGTGCTCGGCGGCACCGGTGACCAGGGCCGCGGGCTCGCCTACCGGCTCGCCCGCGCGGGCCAGAAGGTGATCATCGGCTCGCGCGCCGCGGAGCGCGCGGCCGCCGCGGCCGGCGAACTGGGCCTCGGCATCGAGGGCCTCGACAACGCAGAGTGCGCGCGGCGCAGCGACATCGTGATCGTCGCCGTGCCGTGGGACGGGCACGCCAAGACCCTCGAAGGGCTGCGCGAGGAACTCGCGGGCAAACTCGTCGTCGACTGCGTCAACCCGCTCGGCTTCGACAAGAAGGGCGCGTACGCCCTGAAGCCCGAGGAGGGCAGCGCCGCCGAGCAGGCCGCCGCGCTGCTTCCCGACTCGCGGGTGACCGCCGCCTTCCACCACCTGTCGGCGGTGCTGCTCCAGGACGAGGCCATCGAGGAGATCGACACCGACGTGATGGTGCTCGGCGAGAGCCGCGCCGACACGGACGTCGTGCAGGCCCTCGCCGGCCGCATCCCCGGCATGCGGGGCGTCTTCGCAGGGCGCCTGCGCAACGCCCACCAGGTGGAGTCCCTGGTCGCCAACCTGATCTCGGTGAACCGGCGGTACAAGGCGCACGCGGGCCTGCGCGTCACGGACGTGTAGGAGAGGGGTGTGCCCCGCTGCGCGGGGCATGGGGGACACTGGTGCGGTACGTCCGCCCGGATTGCCGCAACAGGAGCCGCTCCCCATGCCCCGCCTAGCCCTCTACGCCCTCGTGGTCTGCGTCCTGTCCGTGGCCGCCGCCGTGGTCTCCTTCGCCCAGGGCATGTGGCTCGGCATCGTGTGGGTGCTGCTCGCGGGGCTCTCGTCCAACATGACGTGGTACTACGCGCGCCGGGCGAAGGCGCTGCGGGAGCGGGACGCGGACGCGGCGGCCTCCGCCCGGCGTTAGCCGTCAGCCGTTGATCGCGGGGATGTCCGGGGTGCCCTGCCAGAAGCGGTAGAGGCGCTGGCCCCAGTAGGTGTCCCAGTCGCTGACGCCGAGGCCGCGCAGGATCGCGTCCACCGCGTCGAAGAACGCGTGGTTGACCTCCGGGATCCACAGGATGCCGAAGACCGCGAGCAGGCCGAACGGCGCGAACGGCTCCACCTGGCGGCGGATGTCGTGCGACAGCCAGGGCTCGATCACGCCGTAGCCGTCCAGGCCCGGGATCGGCAGGAAGTTCAGGATCGCGGCCGTCACCTGGAGCAGCGCGAGGAACGCGAGCGCGTAGCGGAACGTGTCCGGGACGCCGTCGAGGGCGTCCAGCCAGAAGGGCGCGGTGCAGACGACCGCGAACAGCACGTTCGTGAGGGGGCCCGCCGCCGAGATCAGGCTGTGCCGCCACCGCCCCCGGATCCGGCCCCGCTCGATGAACACGGCGCCGCCGGGCAGGCCGATGCCGCCCATGATCACGAAAAGCACCGGCAGCACGATGCTGAGCAGCGCGTGCGTGTACTTGAGCGGGTTGAGGGTCAGGTACCCCTTCTCCCCGATGGAGAGGTCGCCGCTGTGCAGCGCCGTGCGGGCGTGCGCGTACTCGTGCAGGCACAGCGAGACGATCCAGGCGGCCGTGACGAAGAGGAAGACGGCGAAGCCCGGGTTGTCCGCGAACCCGGTCCAGGCCGCCCAGCCCGAGGCCGCGGTGACCGCGGCGATCCCGAGGAAGACGGGGCTGACCCGGCGGTCGCTCCGGGTGGGGGCGGTGGTCATGCTGCTCCTTCGTCCGGGCTCGGCCTCGGCGGGGCGGCGGCCCCTGCTCCGCCGCCGCTTGTGCGCTGCCTGTGGAGGCTACCTGCGTGGGGCGTGGGACGTCGCTTCCCGTGACTGGGGGCTCTGCCCCCGGACCCCCGCTCCTCAAACGCCGGAGGGGCTGAAAAATACAGCCCGTCGAGGGGGTCCCTCCCTGCTCTTCAAGAGCTTGGGGGAGTTTGAGGACGAGCCGCGGAGCGGCGATACGGGGGTCCAGGGGGCGGAGCCCCCTGCCCGCGGCGAAGCCGCTGATCGATGCAGCGGGAAGGGGCGGGATTGGGGAAAGCCCCGCAGGGCCCCAACGGCCTCGCGGCCCGCAGGGGATGCCCGGTGCCCGGGGTTCCGGGGAGCGGCGACAATGGGGGCGTGCGTTATCGCGTTCTAGGCGTCACCCGGGCCTCGCGCCCCGACGGAACCACCGTTTCCGTCGGCGGCGCCCGCCTGCGCGCACTGCTGGCGGCGCTCGCGCTGCGGCCGGGGCATACGGTTCCGGCCGCCGTCCTCGTCGACCGGGTGTGGGACGGGGCGCCCCCGGCGGACGCCGCGGGGGCGCTGCAGGCCCTGGTCGGGCGGCTGCGCCGGGTGCTCGGTGCCGACGCGGTCGCCTCCGCGGACGGCGGCTACCACCTGCGTGCCGCGCCCGACGACGTGGACGCCCACCGCTTCGAGCGCCTGGCCGGCGAGGGGACGCGGGCGCTCGCCGACGGCGACCCGGCGAAGGCGGCCGACCTCCTCGACGACGCCCTCGCCCTCTGGCACGGCGAGGCCTTCGCCGACCTGCCGGACCACACCGCCGAGGCCGCCCGCTGGTCCGCCCGCCGCCTCGACGCCCTGCGCGCGCGGTTCGCCGCGGCCCTGGCCCTCGGGCAGGCGGAGGCCGTACTTCCCGAGCTCACCGCCCTGTGCGACGGCCACCCCCTGGACGAGCCCCTCCAGGTCCTGCGGCTGCGCGCCCTGCGGGACGCCGGCCGCGCGGCGGAGGCGCTGGCGGCGTACGAGGGCGTACGCCGCACCCTCGCGGAACACCTGGGCGCGGACCCGGGTCCCGAACTGCGCTCCGTGCACGCCGAGTTGCTGAGCCCATCGGCGCTGGTGCCGAGACCTGAGGGGCGGGACCCCGCGGCCGGGGGCCCCACCTCGGCTGACTCGGCCCACCCGTCTGACTCCGCCCACCAGGACGCCGCGGCTACGTCGGCTCCCGAGGGTACGGGTCCGGCGCCGGAGGCGGGAGACGCGTCACCCGGCGCGCCCGTGCCGAGCACGACGGACGCGGCCCCCGGCACGGGGGACTCGACTCCCGAGCCCACGGGAGCCTCGACCCCCGAGCCCACGGAGGACTCGACTCCCGAGCCAGGGACAGCAAGCACCCCGACCGGTACGGGGTCCGCCCCCGTCCAATCGGCGTCGCCGCCACACCTCTCCGGCCCAGGCACGGTCCCCGGCCCAGGCGTTGACGCCGGCTCGGGCACCGGCTCCAGACCCAGCGCCGCCCTCAACTCCGGCACTGGCACGGGCACCGCCCCCACCTCAACCCTCGTCACCACCCCCCACACCAACGCCGCCCCCACCGACCCCTCCCTAACCCCTCCCCTCCCCTCCAGCCCCGGCAATCTCCGTGCGCGGCTCACCTCCTTCGTCGGGCGTTCCGCGGACATCGACGCCATCCGGGGTGATCTGCGTCGGGCCCGCCTGGTGACGTTGACCGGGCCCGGTGGGGCCGGCAAGACGCGGCTGTCGCAGGAGGCGGGAGAGGCGGTGGGTGACGCCGTGCCCGACGGGGTGTGGCTCGCCGAACTCGCGCCCGTGGACGACCCGGACGACGTGCCGGAGGCCGTCCTCACCGCGCTCGGCGCCCGCGAGACCGTGCTGCGCGGCGCGGGCGCCGAGGAGCTGCGGGTCGCCGCGGAGCGGAACGCCGACGACCCGCTGGTCCGGCTCACCGAGCACTGCGGCCCGCGCCGCATGCTGCTCGTCCTCGACAACTGCGAGCACGTCATCGACGCGGCCGCCCGCCTCGCGGAACACCTGCTGGCCCGGTGCCCGGGCCTCACCGTGCTCGCCACCAGCCGCGAACCCCTCGGCGTACCGGGCGAGTTGGTGCGCCCCGTCGAACCCCTGCCGGAACCTTTCGCCCTGCGTCTCCTCGCCGACCGCGGCGCCGCCGCGCGCCCCGGCTTCCGCACGGACGACGACCCGCGCGCCGCCGCCGAGATCTGCCACCGCCTGGACGGCCTGCCGCTCGCCATCGAACTGGCCGCGGCCCGGCTGCGGATGCTCACCCCGCGCCAGATCGCCGACCGGCTGGACGACCGCTTTCGGCTGCTGACCAGCGGCGCCCGTACCGTCCTTCCGCGCCAGCAGACCCTGCGTGCCGTGGTGGACTGGTCCTGGGACCTCCTCGACACCGCCGAACGCGCCGTCCTGCGCCGCCTGTCGGTGTTCGCGGGCGGCTGCGACCTCGCGGCCGCGGAAGCCGTCTGCGGCGGGCCGTCGGCCGAAGACGGCCGACCCGCCGACGCGGGCCGGGACGACGCGGCCGGGAACGACCCCGCCAGGGGCGACACCCCCGGGAACAGGGCCACCGGGAACGACGCCGCCGGAGCCGACACCCCCGGGAACGGGGCCGCCGGGCGCGCCGCCGCCCACGGCCCCGGCGCCGACGCCCGCGACACCCACCGCGCCGGAGGCGCCCCCCACCCCCCCGAAGGCGCCCCGCCAGAAGCCGTATTCGTGGACCCCCGAGACGTCCCCGAACTCCTCGGCTCCCTCGTCGACAAGTCGCTCGTCGTCGCCGCGCCCGCCGCGCACGGCGACGTGATGCGCTACCGGCTCCTGGAGACCGTCTCCGAGTACGCCGCGGAGCGGCTCGACGAGGCGGGGGAGCGGGAGGCGGCCGAGCGGGCGCACCTCACGTACTTCCGGGAGTTCGCCCGCGTCACCGACCCGGAGCTGCGCGGCCACGGGCAGCGCGCGGCCATCGCGGCCTTCGAGGCGGAGTACGAGAACCTGCGCACCGCGCTGCGCCGCGCCGTCGCCGCCCGCGACGAGCAGGAGGGGCTGTGCCTGGTGCTGTCGCTGGCGTGGTTCTGGATGATCCGCGATCTGCGCGTGGAGGCGCGGAACTGGTCCCGGGACGTGATGGCGCTCGGCCCCGACCCGTTCGCCCCGCCCGTCACCCCGGCCGCCCCGCTGTACGAGCGCTGCACGGAAACCCCGCCCCCGCTGTCGGGCGAACTCCTCCAGGAGGCGCGGCGGGGCGTGCACCTCATCCAGCTGTCCTGCATGGACATGGACCCGGCCACCTGGCAGACCCCGGAGGCCGGGCGGAAGCTGGCCGCGATCAGGGACACCTACCGCCCGGGTCTGCCGCAGACCTGCTGGAGCCCGGGCAGCTTCTGGTTCTTCGCGCTCCTGATGATGGGAGAGGTCGCGCAGCTGCGTCATCTCGTCGACGAGACCGTCGCCACCTGCCGCGAGCTGGGCCTCACCTGGGAGCTGGCGGGCGCCCTGCAGCAGCGCGCCAACATCCTCGCCAACCGCACCGACTGGGCGGGCGACGCCACCCGCGACGCGGACGAGGCCCTGGAGATCTGCACGCGGCTCGGCGACGCCTGGGGCACGGCCGAGGCGCTGTCCTCGCGCGGCGAGGCGTACGAGCGGCGCGGTGAGTACCTGCGCGCGGCCGACGACTTCCAGGCCGCCATTCCGTACGCCATGGACCTCGGCGCGAAGGCGCAGGTGTCCCTGCTGACGGCCCGGCTCGGCGCGGTGCTCGTCGAGGCGGGCCAGGCCGAGCGCGGCGAGGCGCTGCTGTGGCGGGTGGCCGAGGACAACGGCAGCCGTCTGAACGGGGCGCTGCCCGCGGCCCGGCTGTTCCTCATCAGCCTGCTCGGCCGCACCGGCCGCACCCGCGAGGCCCGTGAGCAACTGGCGATGCTGCGGGAGGAGTTCAAGGTCTTCGGCTTCGCCGTCTTCGAGGGTTTCCTGGTCGGCACGCAGGCCTGGCTCGATACCGTCGACGGCCACCACGAGCAGGCGCTCGGCCACGCCCGCGAGGCGGTGGACAAGGCCGCCGAGCCGCTGTCGCAGGTGGTCGCGCCGCAGCTGCTCGCCGTCCACCTGGGGACCATGGCCCGCGCCCTCGCCTCGTACGACGCGGGCCGCGCGGCGCACGCGGCGCGGCTGCTCGCCGTGGCCGACGCCCATCTGCCGCCCGGCCACGTCCCGGTGGTCCAGGAGCGGGAGATCCGCGCCGCCGCGGAGCGGGCGGCCCGCGCGGCGCTCGGCGACGCGGACTACGCCGCCGCCTACGCCGCGGGCGACGGCCTCACATGGCAGGAGGCCGTCGCCGCGGCGGGGTTGTGACGCGCGCTCATGCCCGCGGGCCCCGCGTCACGTCTTCGTACGGAACTTGTGGATCGCGATCGGTGCCATCAGGCCCGTCAGGACCACCGACCAGATCAGCGTCACCCACACGTCGTGCGCGACCGGCGCGTTGCCGTTCATCAGGCCGCGGGCGGCGTCGGCGAGCGACGACAGCGGGTTGTAGTCCGTGAACGCCTGGAGCCAGCCGGGCATGGACTTGGTCGGCGCGAAGATGGACGAGCCGAACTGCAGCGGCATCAGGACCAGGAAGCCCATGCCCTGGATGGCCTGGGCGCTCTTCATGACGACGCCCATGGTGAGGAAGATCCACATCAGGCCCACGCCGAAGGCCATGGCGAGACCTATGGACGCGATCAGACCCGGGACGCTCTCCACCGAGAAGCCGATGATCAGGGCGACGACCAGCAGGATCGCCGTGGCGACCAGCATCCGCATGAGCTCGACCACGATCTTGGCGATCATCACCGAGGAGCGGCCGATGGGCAGTGACCGGAAACGGTCCATCACACCGGTCTGGAAGTCCTGGTTGAAGCCCGTGCCCACACCCATGGCCATGTTCATCCCCATCATGGCCATCAGGCCGGGGATCACGTACTGCACGTACTCCTCGCGGCCGCCGCCGAGGGCCTGGCCCACGGAGCCGCCGAAGACGTACACGAACAGCAGGGTGAAGACGATCGGCATCAGGACGGCGTCGAACATCGACTCCATGTCCTGCTTGATCCACAGCAGATTGCGTCTGACCAGCGCGCCGGTGTGCCGGACATGGGCGCGCAGCCCTATCCGGGTGTCCGCCGCGGACTTGTCGACGGGGTGGTGCTGGGTGGGCGGCGCGGATGGCGCCGTGACCGTGCCGGCGCTCATGCGGCGACCTCCTTGAATTCGGTGCTGACGGCGTCCTGCGTCTCGCTGGTCTTGTGACCGGTGAGGGACAGGAACACCTCGTCCAGGCTGGGCAGTTCGGTGGCGATGTCGGAGAGCGTGATGCCGCGCGAGGTGAGCGTGCCCACGACCGCCGTGAGCTGCTCGTCGCTGAGGATCGGCACCAGGACCGTGCCGCTCTCGGTGTCCACGGTGGTGGTGGCGAGGCCCGTGAGGCCCGCGTCGTCCAGCGCGGTGGCCGTGGGGCGCAGCTGCGCCGGGTCGGCCGGGCGGATGCGCAGGGTGCGGCCGCCGACCTTGGCCTTCAGCTCCTCGATGCCGCCGTTGGCGATGACCTTGCCGCGGTCGACGACCGTGAGCTCGCTCGCGAGCTGCTCGGCCTCTTCCATGTACTGCGTGGTCAGCAGGACGGTGACGCCGTCGCCGACCATGCGCTTGACCTCGTCCCAGACCTCGTTGCGGGTGCGCGGGTCGAGGCCGGTGGTCGGCTCGTCCAGGAACAGCACCGCCGGGCTGCCGATCATCGACGCCGCCAGGTCGAGGCGGCGGCGCATGCCTCCGGAGTACGTCTTCGCGGGGCGTCTGGCGGCCTCCGTGAGCGAGAAGCGCTCCAGGAGACCGTTCGCCCGGGAGCGTGCCTCCTTGCGGGGCAGGTCGAGCAGGCGCCCGATCATGTAGAGGTTGTCCCAGCCGGTCAGCTTCTCGTCCACCGAGGCGTACTGGCCGGTGAGGCCTATCACGCGGCGCAGCTGGCGCGGCTGGCGCAGCACGTCGTACCCGGCGACGAAGGCGGTGCCGGAGTCGGGGGTGATGAGGGTGGAGAGGCAGCGTACGAGCGTGGTCTTGCCGGCGCCGTTGGGGCCGAGGACGCCGAGGACCGTGCCCTCGCGGACGTCCACGTCGACGCCGTCCAGCGCCTTGGTCTCGCCGTAGTGCTTGACCAGCCCCCGTACCGAAACGGCGCTCGCGCTGCCGTCCGCTCCCCGCTGGGGCTTGTTGTCGATTTCTGTCATGCCGTACATCAGAGCAGCAGCCACCGACAATCCACCGACAGATTTCCTACAGGCGTACGACACCCCGCCGACAGCGAGAGGCGGGCGAGGGTCGGCCGAGGACGGGAAACGGGGATCGGTGGGCGGGAAAAAGCCGCGAAGCGGTGGAAAAAGGTGCTCCGGACGGGGGCGGCAGCCCGCCGACGGGGGACGGTCGGCGGGCTGCCGCTCGGTGCCGCAGTGGCTTGAAAGTGCTGTGCCGACTGCTGCCTGGAGGGGAGGTGCGGCGGCTAGTGGACGGCGTGCTCCGCGGCCGGGAACGCGCCGCCCACCACGTCCTCCGCGAACGCCTGCGCGGCGTCGCCCATGACGCCGCGCAGGTCCGCGTACTGCTTCACGAAGCGCGGCATCTTGCCGCCGGTCAGGCCGAGCATGTCGGTCCACACCAGGACCTGGGCGTCGCACTCGGAGCCCGCGCCGATGCCGACGGTCGGGATGTGCAGCGACCGGGTGACCTCGGCGGCCAGCTCGGCCGGCACGAGTTCGAGCACCACCGCGAAGGCGCCCGCGGCCTCGGCCGACTTGGCGTCCCGCAGCAGCTGGTGGGCCGCCTCCTCGCCGCGGCCCTGGACGCGGTAGCCCATCGTGTTCACCGACTGCGGGGTCAGGCCCAGGTGGGACATGACGGGGATGCCGGACCGCACGAGCAGTTCGGTCTGGGCCAGTGAGCGCTCGCCGCCCTCCAGCTTGACCGCGCCGACCCCGGCCTCCTTGATCAGGCGCGTCGCGGACCTGAGCGCCTGGACCGGGCCCTCCTGGTACGACCCGAAGGGCAGGTCGGCGACGATCAGGGCGCGGCTCGTGCCGCGGACCACGGCCGCGGACATGATGGCCATCTCGTCGAGGGTGACGGGCACGGTCGTCTCGTACCCCAGGTGGCAGTTGCCCGCCGAGTCGCCGACGAGCATGACCGGGATCCCGGCCTCGTCGAAGACGGACGCGGTCATCGCGTCGTACGCGGTGAGCATGGGCCACTTCTCGCCGCGCTCCTTGGCGGCGGTGATGTCGCGGACCGTGATGCGGCGTGTGCCCTTGCCGCCGTACAGCGTCTTGCTGCTGTCGGTCTTCCGCTCCGTGGGGGCGGGGCTCTGGGCAGCCGAAAGCTGCGTCATCGCAACGGCTCCTTCTGTCGTCTCGAGGCGCCCTGACGGCGTCCCCGGATCACGTCCATGGTGGCATCGCGTGCCGCCCGGAGGCTAGAGGGTGTTTTTTCGGCCAATCCCGCCCCTGGGATGGACGGGGAGGTTTCCGGGGTGCGGAGGCGTGGATTCCGCTGGGCGGACGCACTCGTTCCGCGTGATGGACGGGGAAAGCCGGGGTAAAACCTTTCCAATACGAGACGGTCTCGTATCGAAATGCGTTTAGGGTGAACGGCATGACCACACCCGCCGTCCCCGACGCGCCTCGCATACCGGAGGCGGTCCACCGGCGCCGCTGGGCGATCCTCGGCGTCCTGATGCTGAGCCTGCTCATCGTCGTCCTGGACAACTCGATCCTGAACGTCGCCATCAAGACCATCTCGACCCCCGAACCCACCGGCCTCGGAGCCACCCAGAGCGAGCTCGAGTGGGCCATCAACTCCTACACGCTCGTCTTCGCCGGCCTGCTCTTCACCGCGGGCCTGCTCGGTGACCGCATCGGCCGCAAGAAGATCCTGCTCGCCGGGCTCGCCGTCTTCGGCATCGGCTCCGCGTTCGCCGCCCAGTCCGGCTCGCCCGCCGAACTCATCGCGTTCCGCGGGGTGATGGGGCTCGGCGCCGCCTTCGTGATGCCCGCGACCCTCGCCATCCTCATGAACGTCTTCGAGCGCGAGGAGCAGCCCAAGGCCATCGGCATCTGGGCCGCCGGCGTCGGCCTCGCCGTCGCGATCGGGCCCATCACCGGCGGTGTGCTGCTCGACCACTTCTGGTGGGGCTCGGTCTTCCTCATC
Source organism: Streptomyces aureoverticillatus (assembly GCF_014649395.1). Classification (GTDB taxonomy): domain Bacteria; phylum Actinomycetota; class Actinomycetes; order Streptomycetales; family Streptomycetaceae; genus Streptomyces; species Streptomyces aureoverticillatus. The sequence continues at coordinate 597,435 of NZ_BMSY01000005.1, read as the reverse complement.
AACGTACCGATCGTGGTCGTCGCGATCGGCCTGATGATCGCGCTGGTGCCGGACTCCCGGGATCCGAAACCGGGCCGCATCGACCTGATCGGTGTCGTGCTGTCCGTCATCGGCCTGGTGCTGCTCGTCTACGGCATCATCAAGGGCGGCCAGCTCGCCGACTTCACCGACCCCGCGGCCCTCGCGACGATCCTCGCGGGCCTCGCCGTGCTCGCCGGCTTCGTCTGGTACGAGAAGCGCTGCGACCACCCGTCCATCGACATCTCGTACTTCAAGAACCGCGTCTTCTCCGCCGCGATCACCGCGATCGCGCTCGTCTTCTTCGCGCTGATGGGCGTCACCTTCTTCGCGGTCTTCTATACGCAGAGCGTGCGCGGCTACACGCCGCTGGAGACCGGGCTGCTCATGCTGCCGCTCGCCGCCGCCCAGCTCGTCTTCGCGCCCCGGGCCCGGCTCGTCGTCGAGCGCTTCGGCGTCAAGGCCACCTGTGCGGGCGGGCTCGCGCTGTGCTCCCTGACGCTGGCCTCGTTCACCATCCTCGACGCGGACACGCCGATCTGGATCCTGGAGGTCATCTTCTTCCTGATGGGCGCGGGCATGGCGCACATCATGACGCCCACCAGCGTCGTCATCATGCAGGCCCTGCCGCGCGAGAAGGCCGGCTCCGCGTCGGCGCTCAGCAACACGTTCCGGCAGGTCGGCGGGGCGCTGGGGATCGCCGTGCTCGGGTCCGTCCTCTCCACCGCGTATCGCGGGGGTGTCGAGGACGAGCTCAAGGTGCTGCCCGCGGGGGCGCGGCACACCGCGGGGGAGTCCATCGAGGCGACGCTGGGGGCGGCGGGGCGGCTCGGGCCGCGGGGTGAGGCACTCGTCTCCTCCGCCAACGACTCGTTCCTGCACGCGATGCATGTCACTGCGTTGTGCGGAGCGGGGGTCGCCCTTGTGGGCGTGCTCATTGTTTCCCTGTACTTGCCCGGCAAGCAGCCGAAGCCCACGGTGGGCGCCGCTGCCCCGGAGCGGGACCGGGTGGGCGCCGAGCAGTGACCTTGTCCCGCACGGGTGCGGGGTGGCCGCCGTCGTGACGGTGGCCGTCGGCCTGGGCTGTGCCCACCCGTCCCGCCCCTGGCGGGCCAGCTGCCCACAGCAGGGAGCAGCATGGGCGCCGCACGGTCGCCTACCGCTGTGGGCAGTCGTGCCGCAGGGCGGCTCCCGACCCTCAAGGCAGCCCCCGGCCGACGGCCACCGTCATGTCTGCGGTTCGATGGACCAGGGAGAATGCGGGGCACGCAAACCGCAGAGGAGTCGAGATCGTGGAGCAGGGTCGTACCGGCAAGGGCGCGGGCGCCAGGGGACGACCCCGCAGCGAAGCGGTGGAACGCGCCATCTTCGAGGGCGTCATCAAACTGGTCGAGGACGGAGTCCCCCTCGCGGAACTCTCCATCGAACGCATCGCCCGCACCGCCGGCGTCGGCAAGGCCACCATCTACCGCCGCTGGAGCGGCAAGGAAGAGATCTTCGTCGACGTCCTGCGCGGCCTGGAGGAGCCCCCCGCCGAACTCCCCGGCACCTCCATGCGCGACGACCTCGTCGTCCTCGTCGAACACATCCGCCGCCGCGGCCTCAGCATGCGCTCCTCCGCGATCCTGCACAACGTCTTCGCGCAGATGAAGAGCCTGCCGAAACTGTGGGAGGCGTACCACGCGACGGTCATCGAACCGCAGCGCCGCGTCGTCTACGACGTCCTGCGCCGCGGCGCGGAGAACGGCGAACTCCGCCGAGACGTCGACATCGTCCTCGCCAACGAGCTCTTCGTCGGCCCCATGCTGGTACGCACCGTGCTGCGCCCGGACGCCCCGCTGGACGAGGACCTCGCGGAGCGCATCGTCGACACCGTCCTCGAAGGGCTGCGGCCGCAGGAGTGAAGCGGGGTCCGGCTCAGGAGTGAAGGGTCCGGGCCCAGGGGTGAAGGGGGTCCGGCCCAGGAGTGAAGAGGGTCCGGCTCAGGAGTGAAAAGGCCGCGCCCCAGGGGTGAAAGGGCTCCGCCCCAGAGCGAACGAGTCCCCGCGCGCCGGAGGCGAACCACCCCCGGCGCGCGTGGCGTTCACCACGCGCCGCCCGCGGGTGATGTGCGCGTTTCGTCACAGACGTCCCGCCGCACCCACACATCCGGAACCTCGCGAGCGCCCTCGCTCGTCCTCGTGCCCGTACGGCCGTCCTCGGACGGCGGGGACGACACCCGATCATCGCCTAGGGTGCAGGGGCGGGTAGACGGTGTGCACGGCAGTCAGTGAGGCGACGAGAGTTATGGCGCAGGCGTACAAGGCGGAGACGGACAGCGGCGGCTCGGGGCCCGAGCGCCAGGGTTCGCGACTGCGGCGCCTGGTCGACGGATGGCGGGGGGACCCCGGCATCTGGCGGCGCGGGCTCATCACGGCGGGGATCGCGGTCCTCATCGGTCTCGTGATGCTGCTGCACGCCCAGATCCCCAACGGCGTGGGCAACCTCGGCAGCCTCACCGAGACGTTCCTGCCCTGGCTCGGTGTGTTCGTCCCGGTCCTGCTCGTCATCGCCGTGGTCCGCAAGTCCGCGACCGCCCTGATCGCCCTGCTCCTTCCGGTGATCGTCTGGCTGAACGCCTTCGGCGGCCTCATCACCGACAAGTCGGGCGGCGGCGGCGACCTGACCGTCGCCACGCACAACGTCAACGCCGACAACCCCGACCCGTCCGGCACCGCCCGCGACGTCGCCGCGTCCGGCGCGGACGTCGTCGCCCTGGAGGAGCTCACGTCCTCGGCCGTGCCGACGTACGAGAAGGCGCTCGCCGACACGTACAAGTACCACTCGGTGCAGGGCACCGTCGGCGTCTGGAGCAAGTACCCGCTCACCGGCACCAAGCCCGTCGACATCAAGCTCGGCTGGACGCGCGCGATGCGCACCACCGTCGACACGCCCAAGGGGCAGGTCGCGGTGTACGTCGCGCACCTGCCGTCGGTGCGGGTCAAGCTCGACGCCGGCTTCACGGCCGGACAGCGCGACGACAGCGCCGACGCGCTCGGCGAGGCCATCTCCGACGAGAAGCTCGGCAAGGTCGTCCTGCTCGGCGACCTCAACGGCACCATGAACGACCGCGCGCTGAACGCCGTCACCTCGCAGATGCGGTCCACGCAGGGCGCGGCGGGCGACGGCTTCGGCTTCAGCTGGCCCGCCTCGTTCCCGATGGCCCGCATCGACCAGATCATGGTCAAGGGCGTCGAGCCGGTGTCCTCCTGGACGCTGCCGGAGACGGGCAGCGACCACCTGCCGGTGGCCGCGAGCATGGATCTCTGACGGTCATCCGTCCTTAACCCCGCGGCATCCTCGCGGAATACTCGGGCCGGGAGTCTTTGTTCCGTACGTAAACTTACGGATCCCGCGCTGCTCCCTGCCCCCTTGGAAGGTACGTCTTCATGCCCCTGGCCCTGCTCGCCCTCGCCGTGGGCGCCTTCGGCATCGGCACCACCGAGTTCGTGATGATGGGCCTGCTGCCCAACGTCGCGGACGACCTGCACATATCCATCCCCACCGCCGGACACCTCGTCTCCGCGTACGCCCTCGGCGTCGTCATCGGCGCTCCGCTGCTCGCCGCCGTCACCGCGAAGCTGCCCCGGCGCCGCGTCCTCATCGGCCTGATGGCGCTGTTCGTCGTCGGCAACGCCGTGTCGGCCGCCGCGCCCGACTACCACTGGCTGATGGTGGCGCGCTTCGTGAGCGGCCTGCCGCACGGCGCGTTCTTCGGCGTCGGCGCGGTCGTCGCCACCGGGCTCGTCGGGCCCGAGCGCAAGGCGCGGTCGGTGTCCCTGATGTTCCTCGGGCTCACCGTCGCCAACGTCGTCGGAGTGCCCGTCGCCACGCTCATGGGGCAGCAGCTCGGCTGGCGTGCGACGTTCCTCGCGGTCAGCGCCATCGGGCTCGCCGCGATCGCGGCGCTCGCCCTCCTCGTCCCCGCCGACCACGGCCACGGCGACAGCGCCGGGCTGCGCGGCGAACTCCGCGCGCTCGGCTCCCTTCCCGTCTGGCTCGCCCTCGGTACGACCGTCGCGGGCTTCGGCGCCCTCTTCGCCGCCTACAGCTACGTCACCCCGATGCTCACGGACTCCGCCGGGTTCGCCGAGTCCAGCGTGACGCTGCTGCTCGCCCTCTTCGGCGTGGGCGCCACCGCGGGCAACCTGCTCGGCGGGCGGCTCGCCGACCACTCCCTGCGGGGCACGCTCTTCGGCGGCCTCGGCTCCCTCGCCGTCGTGCTCGCCCTCTTCCCGCTCCTCATGCGGGCCGAGTGGAGCGCCGCCGTCGGCGTGACGCTGCTCGGCATGGCCGCGTTCACGACGGGGTCGCCCCTGCAGCTCATGGTCATGGAGAAGGCCGCCGCCGCGCCCTCCCTCGCCTCGTCGGCCAACCAGGCCGCGTTCAACCTCGCCAACGCGGGCGGCGCCTGGATCGGCGGGCTCGCCCTCGCCGCGCACTTCGGCGTGACGTCGCCCGCGGTCGCCGGGGCGTTCCTCGCCGTCCTCGGCATCGGCGTGGCCGCGGTGGCGTACGCGGTCGACCGCGGCAGGGAGCCTCTCGGCGGTTCGGGGCGGGTGGTGGCCGAGGGCCGCGAAGCGCCTGTCGGCGTGGGGCGCCGTTGATCGCGGCCTTGCGGCCTGGCTCGTCCTCAAACGCCGGACGGGCTTTTCCCCGCCTGCCCACCCTTTCTGGCCTGATGTGCCGATTACGTGCCGTACGGCAAGAAAGGGCGGGTGGGTGGGAAAAGGGGGTCCGGGGGCGGAGCCCCCGGGACGTCAGCCCGACTCGCGCCAGCGGTTGGTGATCGGAAGGCGGCGGTCCTTGCCGAAGCCCTTCGCGGAGATCTTCGTCCCCGGCGGATACTGCCGCCGCTTGTACTCGGCGGTGTCCACCATGCGCAGCGTCTTCGCGACGAGCTCCGCGTCGTACCCCGCGGCCACGATCGCGTCGGCCCCCTGATCCCGGTCCACGTACAGCTCGAGAATCCCGTCGAGGACGGGGTAATCGGGCAGCGAGTCCGTGTCCACCTGGTCCGGCCGCAGCTCCGCGCTCGGCGGCTTGCTGATGGAGTTCTCGGGGATCGGCGGCGTCTCACCGCGCTCGGTCGCCGCCTCGTTGCGCCACCGCGCCAGGCGGAAGATGGCCGTCTTGTACACGTCCTTGATGGGCCCGTACGCCCCCACCGAGTCGCCGTACAGCGTCGAATACCCCACCGCCAGCTCGGACTTGTTGCCCGGCGCGAGGACGATGTGCCCCTCCTGGTTGGAGATCGCCATCAGCATCGTCCCGCGCAGCCGCGACTGCAGGTTCTCCTCGGCCAGGCCGGTCAGCCCCAGGGACTCCATGTAGGCGTCGAACATCGGCGCTATCGGTACGTTGCGGAAGTTCAGCCCCGTACGCCGCGCCAGCTCCTCCGCGTCGCCCACCGAGTGCTCGGACGAGTACCGCGACGGCATCGCGACCCCGTACACGTTCTCCGCCCCCACCGCGTCGCACGCGATCGCCGCGGTCAGCGCGGAGTCGATGCCTCCGGAGAGGCCGATCAGGACCGAGCGGAAGCCGTTCTTGGCGACGTACGCGCGCAGGCCCACGACCAGCGCCGAGTACACCTCCTCGGCGTCGTCGAGCCGGTCCGCGTACCCGCCGCCGAACTCCGCCTCGTACGCCGGCAGCGGCTCCTCGGACAGCGTGACGTGCTCGACGCGCAGCCCGTCGTCCACCACGCCCTCCGGCACCGGGCCCGCCGCCGGCAGCTCCAGGTCCAGGACCACGCAGCCCTCCGCGAACTGCGGCGCCCGCGCGACGACCTCGCCGTCCCTGTCCACGACGATCGAGTCCCCGTCGAAGACCAGCTCGTCCTGGCCGCCCGTCATCGCCAGGTACGCCGTCGTGCAGCCCGCCTCCTGGGCGCGCTTGCGCACCAGCTCCAGGCGCTGGTCGTCCTTGTTCTGTTCGTACGGCGACGCGTTGATCGACAGCAGCAGGCCCGCGCCCGCCGTGCGGGCCGCCGGGACGCGGCCGCCGTCCTGCCAGAGGTCCTCGCAGATCGCCAGCGCCACGTCGACGCCGTGCACGCGGACCACCGGGAGCGTCTCGCCCGGCACGAAGTAGCGGAACTCGTCGAAGACGCCGTAGTTGGGGAGGTGGTGCTTGGAGTACGTCAGTGCCACCTCGCCGCGGTGCAGCACGGCGCCCGCGTTGCGGGGGGCGCCGGCGGGCTGGCCGTAGCGCGGCTTCGCCTCCTCCGTGCGGTCCAGATAGCCCACCACCACGGGGAGTTCGCCGAAGCCCTCGTCGCTGAGGCGGGCCGCGAGGTCGCGCAGCGCGCGCCGGGACGCCTCGACGAAGGACGCCCGCAGGGCGAGGTCCTCCACGGGATAGCCCGTCAGCGCCATCTCCGGGAACGCGACCAGGTGTGCTCCCTGCTCGGCGGAGTGCCGGGTCCAGCGGACGACCGCCTCGGCGTTCCCGGCGAGATCGCCGACGGTCGAGTCGATCTGATTCAGGGCGAGGCGTAGTTGAGGCACGGCGACCAGTGTAATCGTCAGAGCGACGCGATACCCCGGCGGGCTGGTGTGGGACGGCCCACGCGGGGGTGGATCCGTGCTGGTCGGTGCGCCGGGGTGCGCCCTGGCTCGTGATGCTTGGCGTCCGTTCCTCTCCGTCGCGCGGCGGCGCCACCGCCGCTCTCCTCCGTCGCGCTGTGGCGGTCCGGCGTTCTTCTCCGTCGCGCTGTGGCGGTCCGCCGTTCTTCTCCGTCGCCGTGTGGCGCTGCCGCCGCCTTTTGTTCGGTTGTGGGGCGGGGCCGTGGCGGTATGTCCGTGCTCGCGCGTGTGGCGTCGGATGCGTTGCCTGTATGGACGGCGTGGGCACCCGAGCTGCGCGCGGACATACCGCCACGTCCCCTCCGGTCCGTTGGCGGCTTTCCCCTCCGGTGGGGGTTACGGTTCCGGCTTCCGGATGGTGGGCGGTCCTGTCGCCCGCTGGCCGCTGCCTGCCACCTGCTGTGGGCAGGCGTTCCGCACGGCGGAACGGGTGGGCACAGCCGAGGCCGACGGTGCGGGAATGTGGGGGATGAGGTGCCAGTGCGTGGGCCCCGTGCCGGCCGGGCGGGGGTTCCGCACCGGCCGGCGGGGGCCGGGGGCTAGCGCGTGCGGTAGCCCAGGACCGTCATCATGCCTGCCTCCGCGTGGTAGACGTTGTGGCAGTGGAGCATCCACAGGCCGGGATTGTCCGCGTCGAAGTCCGCGGTCAGCGTGCCGTTCGGCAGGATCGCCGCCGTGTCCTTGCGGGGGCGGCCCCGGGCGCCCGCCAGGGCGAAGGTGTGGCCGTGCAGGTGGAGGGGGTGCCACATCGTCGTGCCGTTGGTGAACTCCAGGCGGACGCGCTCACCCGCGCGGACCGGGTGCCGCTGGTCGGCCGTGTAGGGCTTGCCGTCGAAGGCCCAGTCGTACTTCCGCATGCCGCCGGTCAGCCGGATCTTGATGGTGCGGTCCGGGGCGCGGGCCGACAGGGCCACGGAGTCGTCCGCCGTGAGTTTGTCGGCGAGGAGGACGCGGCCCTTCAATTCCTTGGGGCGCGCGGACGGCGACGGCGTCGCCCCGCCGCCCGTACGGAGCACCGCCAGGGCCGTCGCCTTCTTGCCCTCGGCCACCGCGGTCAGCGGGAACACGCCGTCCTTGGCCGTGACCAGGACGTCGTACCGCTCGCCCATGCCGATCAGGAGCGCGTCCGTCTTCTGGTGCCGGACGGGGAAGCCGTCCGTGTGCGTCACCGTCAGCTCGTGGCCCCCCAGGGCCACACGGAAGGCCGTGTCGCCGCCCGCGTTGATCAGGCGGATGCGGACGCGGTCCCCGGGGCGGGCGCGGAAGGTGGTGGGGGACTGGGGCGTACGGCCGTTGATCAAGTAGTACGGATACGCCACGTCGCCCGCGTCCGGGCCGAGGATGTCGCTCTTCGCACCCATCATCATCCGGGAGGGCGGCGAGGGGGTGGCGGGTGTGGTGGGGCTGGGCTTGCTCGGCTGCTTGGCGTACGTGGCGTGGGACATGGTGTGCCCGGCGGTTCCGCCGTGGTCCATGCCGCCCTCCATGCCGGCCCGGAGTTCCTTCAGTACGGCGTCCGGAGTCGAGCCGTCCACCCCGTCGACCCAGTCGTCCAGGACGACCACCCACTCCTTGTCGTACGCCAACGGCTCCTTGGGGTCGTCGACGATCAACGGGGCGTACAGACCGCGGTCCTGCTGTGTGCCCGCGTGCGGATGGAACCAGTACGTCCCCGGGTGCGGGACCTTGAAGCGGTACGTGAAGTCGGCGCCGGGCGCGATGGCGCGCTGGGTGAGCGCGGGGACGCCGTCCATGTCGTTGCGCAGGGCCAGGCCGTGCCAGTGCAGGGTCGTGGGCTCGGGGAGGTGGTTGGCGAGGGTGAGGGCGAGGGTGTCGCCCGCGGTGACGCGGACCTCCTTGCCGGGCAGATCCTCCCCGTACGCCCACGTCTTCACCCGGCGGCTGCCCAGGTCGAGCGTCGCCGGGCCTGCCGTGAGCCGCACTTCGCGGACGGCGCCGCCCCCGCGGCGCTCGCGCTCCGCGGCGGCGACCTCCCGGCCGGTGGGCGTCACATAGCCCTCCGGCGCCGCGGACGGCCCGCCCTTGCCGCCGCCCGCGTGCCCCGAGTGGGAGCCGTCGCCGGAACAGGCCGTCACAAGTCCCGTGCCCGCGGCGGCGATCGCGGTGGCGAGGAGCGCCCGCCGTGACGGGCGCGGGGTGAGAGTGGTGCGTGTGTGGGATGTGCTGTGCGTGTGCATGGGTGAGGGACACCTCGTCTGAGTGGTGCGTGCAGAAGGGCGCGTCTGCTGCTTCTGATACACCGCTCGGCGCCCGGAGGTTCCGGGTTCGCGTGCGGGCGTGTGGAAGCAGCCGGAGCGGCGGCCTATACGCGCAGCACGGACAGGTGGGCGAGGAGGGTCCGGGGCGGGGGAGGGTTCGGCCGCAGGGTGTCGAGGACGCGGGCGAGCCTGTGTACGTGGACGGGGGTGCCCCAGGACCCGTGGTGGACCGCCGCGTACAGCAGGGCGAGGGTGAGGGCGGCACCCAGGACCGCCAGGCAGAGGGAGAGGGGGTCCGGGTCCATGCCGGAGTCGTGCGGGGAGGGGGCCTGCGGCGCCTGGGCCGTGTGCGCGCTCGGGGGGTCGGCCGGGCGCTCGCCGTTCCCGTGCGCGGTCCCGTGGGCCGCCCGCACCTGGGCGTGCTCCCCGCCGTCGACCGCCACGCGCGCGTGCCCAACGGCCTCCGCCACGCGCGCGTGCCCGGCCGTCGCCCGTTCGGCGTCCGGTCCGTGCTCCCGGGGATGACCGAGCGTATGCATCGTCACGATGCCGAGGAGAAGCGCGGCCAGCAGCAGGAGATGTCCCGCGCCCGGCAGCCTCGTCCTCATCGTGGTCACGGGCCGGAGCCTACCCCTCCTGGGTATCGGGCGACATGCGGCCCCCGCCCCCTCCGCCGATCATGAGCCCATGACAAAAGGGATGCTCGCCGCCTTCCTCTCATGCCGCGGACCGGAGGGGGGCCACCCTGACCGCCAGAGCGCGAACGCCGCAGACTAGCCTTTGTCCGCGTATGTCACCAGAGCTTCCGGCCGCCGGTACGCGTACGCCCCGTACCGGCGCCGCCGCCCGCACAGCCGTCGCCGTTCTCCTGACGCTCGGGGCGCTCGCCTACAGCACCTGGGCCCTCGAGATCCTGCTGCCGACCGGGCTCTCGCCGCTGCGTACGTATGTGAGTGAACTCGCCGCCGAGGACCAGCCGTACGGGGCGCTCTTCCGGGCGCTGGACCTCGCCGCGGGGGTGCTGGTGTGCGCGGGGGCCGTGGTCGCCTTGGCGCGGCTGCCGCTTCGGTCGGGGGCGTGGGGGCGGTCGCGCGCCCTCTCGCTTCTGGCCGTCCTCGGCTGGGCCGGCATCGGCCTCTTCGGCGCGGCGACCGCGGCCGACTCGCGGCTGCCGCTGAGCTGCGCGCCCACCGCGGACGCGGCGTGCGCGGCACGGGAGCGGGCGGGGCTCGTGCCGACGGCGCACGCGGCGCACGCCGTCAGCAGCAGTGTGGCGGTGGCGGGGGCGCTGATGGGGATGGTGTTGCTGACGGTGGTGGTACGGAAGTGCCGGGCGCGGCCTGCCGCACGGGCCGGTGGCGTCCTGCTCGCGCTCGTCTGCGTCGAATTGGCCGCCACGGTGTGGACGCTGGCCGCCGTCGCGGCGTTCGACGCCGGGCGGGGCACGTGGGGGCTGGGGGTCGCGCAGCGAACACAGTTGCTCGTGATCGCAGCCTGGTTGATGGTGATGGCGTTGTGGCTGATGCGATCGCGGCGGGAGGCGCCGGACTGATGGGGGCGCGGCCGGAGGGCTCCACGCGGCCTTCCTTCGTGCGTGTCGGCGGGGTCGCGCATCACGTGGACGTGACGGGGGACGGGCCCGTGTGCGTGCTCAGCGCGGGGCTGGGGCTCGCCTGGTGCGAGTGGGACCCGGTGGTCGCGCTGCTCGCCCGGTCCCGCACCGTCGTCCGCTTCGACCGGCCCGGACTCGGGCTCAGCGCGCCAGCGCGGGGCGCGCCCACGCTGATGGGTGAGGCCGAGCGGATCGGTCTCGTGCTCGACGCGGTGGGGCTCGGCGGGGAGGCCGTGACCGTGGTGGGGCATTCGCTGGCCGGGTTCCACGCGGAGGCGTTCGCGCGGTTGTTTCCCCGGCGGACGGCCGGGCTCGTCCTCGTCGACTCCAGCGTCGAGGAGGAGGCGCGGGTGGTGCGGGGGCGTGGGGTGCGGGTGGGGGCCGCGCGGGTCGGCGGGGCGGTGCTGGGCGCGATCGGGGTGCCGCGCGCTCTTGGTCCCTCGGCGCGGGGGCTGTTCGGGCGAGGGGCTCCGCTGGCGGGGGAGCTGCGGGCGCTGTACGGGTCCCGGCGGGTGTTGCGGGCGGCGCTTCTTGAGTACGCGACGTACGGGGATGTGGCGCATGAGTTGGCGGTGCTGCGGGCTGGGCGTGCGTTGCCCGGCGGCTTGCCGGTACGGGTACTCGCGGCGGCGCCGAGCCCGGCCGACCGATGGGCCGCTCGCCAGCGGGCCCTGGCGGACACCTTGGGAGCGGACTTCCGCCTCCTGACCCCGGCGGGCCACCTCCTGATGCGCGACCGCCCCCACGAGGTGGCCGAGGCGGTGCTCGCGGCCTCCGGCCGAGGGGGGTGACCGTTGACTTAGGGGCACCGTCGGCCTGGGGCTGTGCCCACCCGTGCCGCCCCTGGCGGCCCAGCTGCCCACAGCAGGCAGCAGGTAGCAGGTAGCAGGTAGAGCGAGAGGGAAAGCCGCCGGACGGCCTTTCGTGGCACCGGAAGCCCGGCCTGCGGGCGGTGGCGTCGGCGGCGCCCCCGGCTACGGCCCGAATGCGTGTGTTCCCGTCACGGGCGGGCGGGTGGGAAAGGATCCGCCGCGAAGCGGCGGCACAGAACCCCCGAACGGGGCCCGCGGCCCGAAGCGGCGGGCACGGAATCAGCGACCGGGGCCCGCGGCAACACTCTCCCGCACCACGATGTGCGTACCGAGCACATGCCGCTCGGGCCCCGACCGCGGCGGCGCCCCCGCCAGAGCAAGCCGCACCGCCGTGCGCCCCATCTCCTCGGCGGGAATGCGCACGGTCGTGAGCCCGGGAGTGATGTCCGCGGCGACGGGGTCGTCGTTGTAGCCGACGACCGAGATGTCCCCGGGGACGTCGAGCCCGTACTCCCGCAACGCGACCACCGTCGCCGCCGCCACCCGGTCGTCCCCGGCGAAGACGGCGGTGAACTCCGGCTTCCCGCCGGCCTCGCGGAGCAGGTCGCGGATGGCCTCGTACCCGTGGTGCGGCCCGAACCCGACCCCGTGGACGATCGCGTCGGACCGCGGCACGCCGTGGTCGTCGAGGGCCCGCAGATAGCCGTGCACCCGGGCCTCGCCGGTGGTGTTGCCGGGCTGGTAGCCGATGAGGGCGATGCGGCGGTGCCCGGCGCCGAGGAGATGGCTCGTCACGGCGTACGCGCCCGCCTCGTTGTCGTACTCGACGACCAGCGCGGGCACGTCGGGCGCGGGCGCGGGCCGCCCGCACAGGACGAGCCGGGAGCCCGCGGCGGCGAGGGCCTGGGCGTACCGGGCCATCCGCTCGCGGTACTCGTCGTCCTCGATGACCCCGCCGACCAGGACCACCGCCTCCGCGGCCTGCTCGCGCATCATCTGCACCAGGGCGAGCTCCCGCGCGGGATCGCTGCCGGTCGACGCGACCAGCGTGAGCCTGCCGTGCTGGGCGGCCTCCATCTCCACGCCCTGCGCGACGTGCGCGTAGAACGGGCTCAGTACGTCGTAGGTGAGCACCGCGATCGTCTTGCGGCCGGCGCCCGCCAACGCGCGCGCGTGCGCGTTGGCGACGTAGTCCAGGTCCTTCACGGCCCGCTGCACCTTCGCCCGCGACGCCGCCGACGTCGGGTAGTTGCCCGCGAGGACCCGCGAGACGGTCGCCACGGAGACCCCCGCGCGTGCGGCCACGTCACGGATGGTGATCCGTTCCCCCACTGTCGACTCTCCTCAACTCACCCGGTCCCGGGCGCCCTTGAACGGCGGACGCGACCATCATCCCCGCCCGCGGGCCCACCTCAGCGCACGGCCTCGTACTCCTCCCCGAATTCCTCGACACACCTGTCCCCGCCCTGGGACCGCCACTTCTTGAGGACGCCCTCCCAGGAGGACGGGCTCTTGCGCCCGGACACCACGGCCGTCACGCCGTCGTCGAGGATCTGCTGGAGCGACGCCCCGACCCGGTTGAACGTCGCCGACTGCAGGCCCCAGCGGTCGTTGGGCACGAGTAGCGGCACGACCTTCTTCTGCCAGGCGTGCAGCCGCTTCGTGAGGTCCGCGTGGCCGGGGAAGTACAGCGGCTGCGGCGCGTCCATCAGATACGCGAACGGCAGGTTCGTGCGCGACTCGACGAGGCCGCGCTCCGTGGGGATCGGGTCGCCCGCCTTGTCGTACGCGAAGTGGGTGCCCTCCACTCCGTAGTGCATCAGCTCGTACTCCTTGGAGCCGAACGGCGAGGCCAGCCAGTCCAGGACGCGCAGCATCAGCCTGACGCGGTCCTTGGACGCCTTCTTGACGACGGTGTAGCCGAAGCAGCCGCGGTTCTGCTGGTAGCCGGGCGTCGCTCCGGGGGCCTCGTACGGCTCGGCGACGTCCAGGGTGTACGCGTCCTTGATGCCCTGCGCGTTGGCGAGCACCGCGCCCCAGCCGTCGGTCATGGAGCGCACGGTGCCGTTGTGGAACAGCGTCTTCAGGTCGACCTGGGAGATCGACGTGGCGTCGGAGTTGTACGAGCCGTCCGCCCGCAGCTTCGCCATGAACTCCAGGGCGGCCTTGAACTCGTCGGTGCCGTACATGGGCGTGACCTCGCCGCCCTTGATCCGCCACTCGTTGGGCGCGCCGTGCCACAGGGCGTGGTAGTGGTAGCCGTAGAAGCTGACCGTCGAGGCGCCGAGGCCGGACTTCTTGCCGCCGGACGCCTCCTTGGCCATGGCGCGGAAGGCGTCCGCCGGCATCCCCGGCTTGTAGCCCGCCGCGTCGAAGGCCTCCCGGTTGATGAACATCGCGCCCTGCACCTTGGCCCGCTCGACCGGCACTCCGTAGATGCGGCCCCCGATGCGGCCCATGCCCTCCCACGCGTACGTGGGGATGCCCGCGAGGTTCGGGTAGTCCTTCACCGCGTCGCCCGACAGATGCTCCGACAGGTCGGCGCAGCGGGTCTTCACGAACTGGGCCTCGCGCGGCAGGACGTACCCGCCGCCGATGTTGATGATGTCCGGCAGGTCCCCGCTGTCGCCCGCCATGAGCGTGGCCATCTTCGCGCGGAAGTCCGCGTCCGGCACGACGGTGAACTCGACCTCGACGCCGAGCGCCTCGTTCATCGCCTGCCAGTACTTGTTGGACCCCATCGGCTTCGGCGGTGTGCCGTACGTGATGGACAGGACCCGGATCTTCTCCTTGCCGGTGCCCGGCTTGCCGTCCGTCGCCGTGACCAGCTTCCCCGGGTACGTCGTGTAGCCCGGCTGCACGCCCGCCGAGCTCGGCGCGAGGTCGGGTGCCGGGCCCTCGGTGGGTGTGTGGGTCGGCCAAGGGGCCATCTTCTTCCCGGCGTTGGACACGTCGCCGCCGCTGCCCGAGCCGGTCGAGCAGGCGGTGAGGACGGACGGGGCGGCGAGGGCGGCGCCGCCGACGGCGATGGAGCGCAGCAGGGTGCGGCGGCCCATGGGGTGACGGGAGGAGCCCTGGAAACCTGACACGGGGTCAACCTTTCGGCGTGTACGCAGACATGTACGGGGACGTGTCGGCGTGTGCGGAGATGTGGCTCAGCTCTTGATGGCGCCGGTGAGCACGCCCTTGGTGAAGTACTTCTGCAGGAAGGGGTAGACGAGCAGGATCGGCACGGTGGCGATCACCAGGACGGCCATCTGCGTCGTCTGCGGCGCGGACACCAGGCCCGCCTCGCTCAGGCCGGTGTCGGCGATCTGGGAGCCGCCGATGACGTACGTGCGAAGCACCTGCGACAGCGGCCAGTGGTCCGACTCCATGTAGATCGAGGCATGGAACCAGGCGTTCCAGTAGCTCACCGCGTAGAACAGCGAGACCACCGCGAGCGCCGCCTTCGACAGCGGCAGGACGACCCGCCACAGGATCTGCCAGTCGTTCGCGCCGTCCAGGCGCGCGGCCTCGTACAGCTCCTCGGGGATCCCCTGGAAGAAGCCGCGGAGCACGATCAGATTGAAGACGTTGATGAGCACGGGGGCGATCAGAGCCGTGTACGTATCCATCATTCCCATGCCCTTGACCAGCAGGAACGCCGGGATCATGCCGGGCGGGAAGAGGAACGTGAACAGGATCAGGAGCAGCACCGGCTTGCCGCCGAAGACGCCGGGGCGGGCCAGCGCGTAGGCGAGGAAGGTGGTGCACGCGAGCGAGAAGACGGTGCCCGCGAGGGTCAGACCGACGCTCACGCCGAGGGCCTTGGTGACGATGCCGCCGCTGAGGATGGTGCGGTAGGCGCGCAGCGTCGGGTCGGTCGGCCACAGCACCCAGCCGCCGTTGTCGACGACCTCCCGGTTCGAGGCGAGCGACGTCGAGACGATCACCAGGAACGGGATCAGGACGAGCGCGAGGACGACGGTGACGGCCACGCCCTTGGCGGCCCTGGTGACGGGCCGGGGCCGCTCCATCCAGGCGGGGCGGGTGACCCGTGGCGTGCTCGGCCTTCGCGTGCCCGCCTTGTGGCTGGTGGTGCTCACTTGTAGACCCCCTGCTCGCCGAGCCGGTGCGCGACCCGGTTGGCCGTGAAGACGAGCGCCGCGCCGACGACGCCCTTGAACAGTCCGGCGGCGGCCGCGTAGCCGGTGTCGCCGCCGACGATGCCCTGCCAGAAGACGAAGGTGTCCAGGACCTCGCCGGCCTCCGGGCCCACCGACTGCCGCTGCAGCAGCATCTGTTCGAAGCCGACGGAGAGGATGTCGCCGAGCCGCATGATCAGCAGCAGGATGACGATGGGCCGGATGCTGGGCAGCGTGACGTGCCAGAAGCGCCGCCAGGGCCCGGCCCCGTCGATCGCGGCGGCCTCGTAGAGCTGCTCGTTCACCTGCATCAGCGCGGCGAGGAAGATGATCGTGCCCCAGCCCGCGTCCTTCCAGACGACTTCGAGCACCACGAGCGGCTTGTACGCGTCCGGGTTGCCGATGATGTCGACGGTGTGCAGGCCCGCGTCGCCGAGCGTGGAGTTCAACAGGCCGGTGTCGCCGAGCACTTGCTGGAACAGCGCGACCACCACGACCCACGACAGGAAGTGCGGCAGATAGATCACGGACTGCGTGAAGCGGCGCAGCAGGTCCGAGGTCAGGCTGTGCAGCAGCAGGGCGAGGGCGAGCGGCGCGGGGAAGAAGAAGACGAGCTGGAGCAGCGCGATGAACAGCGTGTTCCAGGTCGCGTGCCAGAACTCCGGGTCGCCGAACATCCGGCTGAAGTTCTCGGTGCCGACCCAGGGGCTCGCCCACAGGCCGTCGAAGGGGACGTACTCCTTGAAGGCCACGGCGTTCGCGATGAACGCGCCGTAGTGGAAGACCAGGAAGTACGCGAGGCCCGGCACCATGAGCAGCACCAGGACCCGAGTTCGCTGAAACCGTTTCCACGGCCCATCGCGCCGAGTTTTGCGGCTGATTGCCCCATTCGTGCTCTCTGCGGGCGGTGTCACCGCCTCGGATTCGGTCCGGTCCTTCGTCACCGCTGACACGGAACCCCCAGTCTTGAGCACAGCCGTCGGGACAAGTTCGAGACAAGTGCCGGGAATCTAAAGCGGTTACTGTCGCCGGTCAACCCCCTTCGCAGGGCCACGTCTTGGGCATCTCCCTCCTCTTCCCAGGCTTTCCTCGTGCTCTCTTGACCGCTGTCCTCGCTTCGGCCTAGCCTCCTGCCCGCTGGTGAGTAACCGTTTTCTACGAGGGGTGGCGACGCGTGCCGGATCAGCAGGAGCGGCCGGGGGGACCCTGGGGATCGGGGGAACCGGGGGAGTCGCGGCGCAGGCCGGTGGTCGCCCTCGCCATGGGGGCCGACGTCGTGGACCGCGTCATCGCGCCCGACCTGCGTCAACGCCTGCTCCGCAGCGTCGAGTTGGTGCCCGGCCCGCTGACCGGGGAGCTCACCGGGGCCGACGCCCGCGCCGTGCTCGCCGGGGTCGAGGTCCTGGTCACCGGCTGGGACTGCCCGCGGCTGACGGCCGGCGTACTCGCCCACGCGCCCCGGCTGCGGGCCGTGGTGCACGCGGCGGGGTCGGTGAAGCCGGTGGTCACGAACGCCCTGTGGGACCGCGGTGTGCTCGTCTCCTCGGCGGCCGACGCCAACGCGGGCCCCGTCGTCGCCTACACCCTCGCCGCCCTCACCCTCGCGGCGAAGGGCGCGCTGTCCGCCGCCGCCCACTACGCCGAGCGCTGGCCGCCGTTCACCGAACGCACCGGCGCCGACGCCCGCACCATCGGCGTCATCGGGGCCTCCCGCATCGGCCGCCGCGTCATCGCCGCCCTCAACGCCTCGGACGCCGGACACCGGGTCCTGCTCACCGACCCCTACGTCACCCCCGCGGAGGCCGCCGCCCTCGGCGCCGAGCTCGTGGAGCTGCCGGACCTCTGCCGCGACAGCGGCATCGTCACCGTGCACGCCCCCCAACTCCCCGAGACACACGGGCTGTTGAGCGAGGAGATGCTGAAGCTGATTCCCGACGGCGGTGTCGTCGTCAACACCGCGCGCGGGTCCCTGATCGACACCGAGGCGCTGTCCCGCGAGTGCGCGGCCGGCCGCCTCGACGCCTTCCTCGACGTCACCGACCCCGAGCCGCTGCCGCCCGGCCACGTCCTGCTCACGCTCCCGAACGTCCTCGTCACCCCGCACATCGCGGGGGCGCAGGGCAGTGAGGTGCGCAGGCTCGGGGAGTACGCGGTGGCGGAGGTGGAGCGGTACGCGCGGGGGGAGCCGTTGCTCGGGGCGCTGCGGCGGGAGGAGCTGGGGCGGCTGGCGTGAGGTTGCCTCCGGCCGGGGGTGCGGTTGGGGGTGCGGCCCGGGGCGCGGTCTGTTCCGGCTTGTGTGCGGCTCCGAGTGTCAGACCCTCGTGGTGGACTGGGGAGCATGACGCAGAAGCTGACTTTGCGGATCGTCGGGCGGGATCTGCCCGGGGCGGAGTGCGGGGGCTATCGGGACGTGCACGTGGCCGTGCAGCGGGGTGCCGAGCCCGAGCGTCCCGTCCGTGCGGACGCGGCCGAGGCGGTCTTCGAGTTCGAGGTGTCCGTGGTCGCCGCGCCGGACGGCGCCCCGGACTTCAAGGGGCCCCATGTCCAGGGCAAGCGCGGCGAGCGGTTCTTCTATCTGACCTGGGGCGAGCTGCCGCCCGGCGGGGAGTTCGCGATGTTCCGGCGGGCCAAGCTGTGGTTCGCGGATGTGCCTGCGGCGGCGGTGGCGGCGGGGGTGGCCGAGGGGGAGGTGGGGCTCACGGATGAGAAGGGGATGCCGCTGTGTGCGGGGGTGCGGCCGCCGGGGGTGTCTTGGCGGGTGGGGGTGCGGTAGCCCTGCCGGGGGCTTCCCCAGTCCCGCCCCTTCCCGTAACCAGGGGGCTCCGCCCCCTGGACCCCCGTATCGCCGCTTCGCGGCTCGTCCTCAAACGCCGGACGGGCTATAGATAGCCCCTCCGGCGTTTGAGGAGCGGGGGTCTGGGGGCGGAGCCCCCAGCAGGGCCCCCTACCGCTTCGCGCCCCGCGCCCTCAGCAAGTCCGCCATCAGCTTCACCTCGGACTCCTGGGAGTCCACCATCCCCTGCGCGAGCCGCCGCTCAACGGGCACCTCGCAGCGCTCCACGCACCCCTGCGCCATGTGGATGCCCCCCTTGTGATGGGCGGTCATCAGCTTCAGGTAATACACCTCGGCCTGCTTGCCGTTCAGCTCCCCGAGCCGCTTCATCTGCGCGTTCGTCGCCATGCCGGGCATCAGTGAACCGTCGCCCGGGGACGGGGCGCCGCTCATGTCCATCCACTCCATGGGCTCGCCGGGCGGCAGCTTCGGCAGCTCCCACAGGTCCAGCCAGCCCAGCATCATGCCGCGCTGGTTGGCCTGGGTCTGCGCGATGTCGTAGGCGAGGCGGCGTACTTCCGTGTTCTTGGTGCGGTCCCGGACGACGTACGACATCTCGACGGCCTGCTGGTGGTGCACGGCCATGTCACGGGCGAAGCCCGCGTCGGCCGACGAACTCGACGGCGTCTTCGCGGCGCCGGAGGCGTCGGACGAGTCGGAGGAGCCGTCCGTCGACGCCACCGCCGCCGTGATGCCGCCCGCGGCGAGCACCGCGCCCAGGGCTGCCCCGATCAGCCAGTCCTTGCGCCGCATCGCTACTGCCCCAGGCCGTTGGTGCACGCCGCACCGGGCTCAGGCGTCTGCTTGCCCTGGACGTACGTGGAGAAGAAGGCGTTGACCTTCGGGTCGTCCGCGTTCTTCACCACCCGCTGGTGGCCCCACGCCGACAGCAGGATCGGGTCCTTCTGCTTCTTCACCGGGCTCATCAGCGAGTACGGCGTCTTCTTGACCTTCGCTTCCAGCTTCTTCAGATCGGCGGGCTTCGCCTGGTCGTTGTACGTCACCCAGACCGCGCCGTGCTCCAGGGAGTGCACGGCGTTCTCGTTCGGGATGTCCTTGGTGTAGACGTCGCCGTTGCAGTTCATCCACACCTGGTTGTGGTTGCCGCCCACCGGCGGGGTCACCGGGTAGTTCACCTTGCCGCCGACGTGGGTGCGGCCCAGCTTCTTGGCGTCCCAGACCCGCTCGCCGTCGCCGGTGGTGGTGAACTTGGCCACGGCCTTCGCGTCGCCCGCCTTGCCGCCGGAGTCCGAGTCGTCGTCGGCCTGTGAGATGAGGAAGTAGCCGCCGACGCCGAGGGCCGCGACGATGACCGCGCTCAGGGTGATGGTGAGCATGCGATTGCGGCGTTCGCGGGCGGCCTCGGCGCGCCGCATCTCCTCTATCCGGGCCTTGCGCTCGGCGCTGCTCGTCTTCTTGGCGGAACCCATGATGTGTCCTTCTGCGGAAAGGGACGGACGTGGAGGGTTGAACACGGGGGCGGTGCGAGTGCGTTGATCGTAGCCTCCGCCCCGGCGGGCGGAAGGGGCGCTCCGTCAAATACAGCATGCGCGGGGCGGCGGACGCGGCACCATCCGGCCGATCTCGGCCACGCGGTCGGTCCGGCGGCCGGCCGGACTTAATTTGAACCTCGGATGCGTATTACCTACTCTCCCTGGCATGCGGCTCCTGCACTCCACCGACCTCGCGCTGCGCGTCCTGATGCGGCTCGCCGTCGCGGACGAGGCCGCCGGGGAGCGCGGCGCGGCGCCCACGACCCGCGAGGTCGCCGCCGACATGGCCGTGCCGTACACGCACGCGGCGAAGGTCGTCGCCACGCTGCGGCGGCTCGGGCTCGTGCGGGCCCGCCGCGGCAGGGGCGGCGGACTCACGCTGACCGAGGCCGGGCGCACCGCCTCCGTCGGAGCGGTCGTACGGCACTTCGAGGGCGACGGGGACGTCGTGGAGTGCGAGGGCGCGACGCCCTGCCCGCTGAATTCCGGGTGCCGGCTGCGCGGTGCGCTGCGCCGCGCCCAGGAGGCGTTCTACGCCTCGCTCGACCCCGTGACCGTCGAGGACGTCGTCGCCTCGCCGACCGGGCCGCTGCTCATCGGGCTCGCCCGCCACAGGTCGGGGCCGAACACCTCGTAGTGGATGTCGGCCGGCGCCACCCCCTTGGCGATGAGCCGGCCGCGTACCGCCTTCATGAACGGCACCGGACCGCACAGGTACGCGCGCGTGCCCGGCGCCACCTCGACCCCCGCCAGGTCGACGCGCCCGGTCCGGTCGGCCGGATGACCGGGCTCCGGGTGCTCGTACCAGAAGTGGGCGGCGGCGTCCGGGAGTTTGCCGGTGTACGCGAGGTGGTCGGCGCGCAGCGCGTGGTCGGCGGGGGAGCGGTCGGCGTGCACGACGGTGACGGGGGCGGGGTGTCCGGTGCCCGCGAGGTGTTCGAGCATCGCGATCATGGGGGTGACCCCGATTCCGGCGGAGGCGAGCAGCAGGGGCGTGGTGTCCGTCGCGCCGCCCGTCCGGCCGTCCAGGACGAGGTCGCCGTACGGCGCGGAGAGGCGCAGGCGGTCGCCCTCGCGGATGTGCGCGTGCAGATGGGTCGACACCTCGCCGTCGGGGGCGTACTCGGCGGTAGCGGCTCCGTACTCGGCGTCCCGGACGCCGGAATCGCGCCTGGGGCCGGTGGTCCGGACGCCGGAATCGCCCCCGGCCCCGGCGGCCCGAGCCGCCCGCACCCGCTTCACGCTGATCTGCCGCACCCCCGCCCCCGGCGCCCCCGACAGGCTGTACTGCCGTATCTGCCGCGCCCCGTCCGGCAGCCGGACCTGGACGGAGACGTACTGGCCCGGCCGGAACGCCGGTGCGGGCGCCCCGTCGGCCGGGCGCAGCCGGAACGTGGCGACGTCCGGCGTCTCCTCGACGCGCTCCACCACCTCCCACTCCCGCCAGGCGGCCGCACCCGCCGCGATGCCCCGCTCGGCGTAAAGGCGGGCCTCGATCGCGATCAGGGCGTTCGCCATCAGCCAGTACACCTCGTCCCAGGCCGCCGCGACCTCGGCCGTCGCCGCGTCGCCGAGCACCTCGGCGATGGCCGCGAAGAGGTGCTCGCGGACCGTCTCGTACTGGCCGGGCGCCACCCCGAGCGAGGCGTGCTTGTGGGCGACGCGGGCCAGCATCGCGTCGGGCCGCTCGTCGGGATGCTCCACGAGATACGTGGCGAAGGCGGCGATGGACCCGGCGAGCGCCTGCCGCTGGGTGCCCGCGGCCTGGTTGCCGCGGTTGAAGAGGTCCCGGAGCAGCTCCGGGTGGGCGGCGAACAGGCGGTCGTAGAAGCGCTCGGTGATGACGCCGATCGCCCCGCCGACGGCGGGCAGGGTCGCGCGGACGGTGGCGGCGGACTGCTCGGACAGCAAAGTGGCTCCTCCCCACGGACCGGCGCCCCGGCCGGCCTAAAACTTGCATCTGAGATACCACTTTAAAACGGCGGGCAGACGCCGCTGTCACCGAGGTCGGGCGACCGTGCAGTATGGGCAAGGAGCGGCCGCAACGCGGATGAAACGGTGTGGTGGGATGCTCATGTGCCGGGGCGACGTCCCGTGGCTCGGGAGCAGCCGGTTCCGACCAGCAAGGATGGGTGGAAGTCGAGATGGACAAGCAGCAGGAGTTCGTGCTCCGCACTCTGGAGGAGCGCGACATCCGGTTCGTGCGCCTGTGGTTCACGGACGTACTCGGCTTCCTGAAGTCGGTCGCGGTCGCCCCCGCCGAGCTGGAGCAGGCCTTCGACGAGGGCATCGGCTTCGACGGCTCCGCGATCGAGGGCTTCGCCCGGGTCTACGAGTCCGACATGATCGCCAAGCCGGACCCGGGCACCTTCCAGGTGCTGCCGTGGCGCGCCGAGGCCCCGGGCACGGCCCGGATGTTCTGCGACATCCTCATGCCGGACGGCTCCCCGTCCTTCGCGGACCCGCGCTACGTACTGAAGCGGGCCCTCGCCAAGACCTCCGACCTCGGGTTCACCTTCTACACCCACCCCGAGATCGAGTTCTTCCTGCTCAAGGACAAGCCGACCGACGGCTCGCGCCCCACGCCCGCCGACAACAGCGGCTACTTCGACCACACCCCGCAGAACGTGGGCATGGACTTCCGCCGCCAGGCCATCACGATGCTCGAATCCATGGGCATCTCGGTCGAGTTCAGCCACCACGAGGGCGCGCCGGGCCAGCAGGAGATCGACCTGCGGTACGCGGACGCGCTCTCCACGGCCGACAACATCATGACGTTCCGCCTGGTCATGAAGCAGGTCGCGCTGGAGCAGGGCGTCCAGGCGACGTTCATGCCGAAGCCGTTCTCCGAGCACCCGGGCAGCGGCATGCACACGCACCTGTCGCTCTTCGAGGGCGACCGGAACGCGTTCTACGAGTCCGGCGCCGAGTACCAGCTCTCCAAGGTCGGCCGCTCCTTCATCGCGGGCCTGCTCCGGCACGCCGCGGAGATCTCCGCGGTCACCAACCAGTGGGTGAACTCCTACAAGCGCATCTGGGGCGGCTCCGAGCGCACCGCGGGCGCCGGCGGCGAGGCCCCCTCGTACATCTGCTGGGGCCACAACAACCGCTCCGCCCTCATCCGCGTGCCCATGTACAAGCCCGGCAAGACGGGTTCGGCGCGCGTCGAGGTCCGCTCGATCGACTCGGGCGCCAACCCCTACCTGGCGTACGCGGTGCTGCTCGCCGCCGGCCTCAAGGGCATCGAGGAGGGCTACGAACTCCCGCCGGGCGCCGACGACGACGTCTGGGCCCTCTCCGACGCGGAGCGGCGTGCGATGGGCATCGAGCCGCTTCCTCAGAATTTGGGCGAGGCGATTGCCCTCATGGAGCGGTCGGAGCTGGTTGCCGAGACGCTCGGCGAGCACGTGTACGACTTCTTCCTGCGCAACAAGAAGCAGGAGTGGGAGGAGTACCGCTCCGAGGTGACGGCGTTCGAGCTCCGCAAGAACCTGCCGGTGCTGTAAGGAGCCCCCCGTCAGGGGCGCGGGGAACTGCGCGAGCAACCAAATAAAAGCCGCAGACGCGTCTGCCGAGACACCGAGCAGACGCGTCTGCGGCTTTTCCTGGGCTGAGCGCGCAGTTCCCCGCGCCCCTTCGGGGCCCGACCCGAGCCCCACGCCCCGGTCAGGGGCGAATCGCCTCCCGCAGTGGCGTCCCCGCCCGGACTCGGTACTCCTGGACGGACCAGCCGTTGCCGTCCGGGTCCGTGAAGTACATGAACGTCGCGCCGTCCTGCTCCGCGTACTGGACCGGCTCGGAGACGTCCAGGCCGCGGGCGGTCAGTTCGGCGTGGGCCTGCTTGATGTCGGGGACGCACAGTTGCAGGCCCTGGAGGGAGCCGGGCTTGGGGGTGGGACCCGGGGTGGTCTCCCAGATGGCGATGCTGAGCATGATCGAACAGCCGGATCCGGGCGGTGTGAGCTGGATCAGGCGGGCGCCCGGCATGACCTCGGTGTCGAGGTCGACGTGGAAGCCGCACTTGGACTCGTAGAACTCCTTGGCCCGGTCGAGGTCGCTGACGGGCACGCCGATCACTTCGAGTGTGTATTCCATGCGACGAGTACAGCAGCGATCGGGCGCCCTGTCCCGGGGAATGCGCAGGCCGCACGGCCGCGCGGACGCGTACGGTGTACGCCGCCCCGCCTCACGCGAAGCGGTACCGCGTCTGGCTGAACGGCTCGCCCTTGCCGAACGCGAACGCCGTGCGGGGCGTCACCGCGAACACGTACGCCTGCCCCGACTCGTGCTGGAAGCAGCCGTCCGCCACGTCGTAGTGGAAGAAGCCGCCGTACTTCTCCTCCCAGGCCGCCGCGAGCTCCCGCAGCCGCGCGTCCTCCGTGATCCGGACCGCCGTGCCCTCGACGACCACGTCCATGCCCTTGTCCCAGAGGTTGGTGCCGGTCGTCAGGACGACCTCGGGGTTGGTCTCGAGGTTGCGGGCCTTGCGCTCGGCCGGGCCGGTGGAGAAGTACAGGGCGCCCCCTTGCCACAGGGCGCTCAGCGGGGTGACGTGCGGGCGCCCGTCGGGGCGTACCGTCGAGATCCAGCACAGCTCGGCCGCCGCGAGCGCGTCCCGGGCCTGTGGCCAGGGGGTCGCTGGAGCCCCCTCGCTGCTGTAGCGGGCGTCGACGTCGGTGCGGGGTTCCTGGCTGGGCATGATGTCGCCTCCTGCTCTCCATGCTCCCGTCCCAGTGGAGACCGCGCACGCGCGCAGAACTCATCGGACACCTCCTGGGTAGGCTCGGCCCAGGAACGCACGAGCGAAAGGCGCGGGGATGACGGTGCCGCAGGGGCGCAGGAGCAGTACGTTCACGCGGCTGCTGCGGCACGGGTTCACCGACCCGTCCGCCGCCGAACGGCTCCTCGCCGCGTCCGAGCTGGCCGCCGTCCGCACCGACCCGGTGCTCCTGGACGCCCTCGGCGCCACCGCCGACCCGGACCTGGCACTGCTCGGCCTGGTGCGGCTCGCCGAGGCGCAACCCTCCGACAGCGCAGACACCGCGCGCCGCGAGCTGCTCGACACCCTGATCAGCGCCAAGCCCCTGCGCGACCGGCTGCTCGGCGTCCTCGGCGCCTCCGAGGCCCTCGCCGACCACCTCGCCCGGCACCCCGGCGACTGGCGGGCCCTCGTCACGTACGAAGCCGCCGATCTGCACCCGGGCGTCGAGGAGTTCGAGCGCGGCCTCGCCGAGGCCACCGACCCCGTCTCGCTGCGCGTCGCCTACCGCCGCTGCCTGCTGTCCATCGCCGCCCGCGACGTGTGCGGCACCACCGACGTCGCCGAGACGGCCGCCGAACTCGCCGACCTGGCCACGGCCACGCTGCGCGCCGCGCTCGCCATGGCCTGCCTGGCCGCGCCCGCCGACGCCGCGCAGTGCCGTCTCGCGGTGATCGCGATGGGCAAGTGCGGCGGCCACGAGCTGAACTACGTCTCCGACGTCGACGTCATCTTCGTGGGCGAGGCGGTCGAGGGCGCCGACGAGGACAAGGCGCTGCGGGCCGCGACCCGGCTCGCCTCGCACCTGATGCGGATCTGCTCCGAGACGACCGTCGAGGGCGCCATCTGGCCGGTCGACGCCAACCTGCGGCCGGAGGGCAGGAACGGCCCGCTGGTGCGGACCCTCTCCAGCCACCTCGCGTACTACCAGCGGTGGGCGAAGACCTGGGAGTTCCAGGCGCTGCTCAAGGCCCGGCCCGTCGCCGGCGACCCCGATCTCGGCGCGGAGTACGCCGCCGCCGTCGCGCCGCTGGTGTGGCAGGCCGCCGAGCGTGAGAACTTCGTGCCCGACGTGCAGAAGATGCGCCGCCGCGTCGTCGAGAACATCCCCGCGGGCGAGGTCGACCGCGAGCTGAAGCTCGGCCCCGGTGGCCTGCGCGACGTCGAATTCGCCGTCCAGCTCCTGCAGTTGGTGCACGGGCGCGCGGACGCGTCACTGCGCAGCGGCACCACCCTCGACGCCCTGGCCGCGCTCGCCGCGGGCGGCTACGTGGGCCGCGTCGACGCCACCCAGCTCGACGACGCCTACCGCTTCCTGCGCTCCCTGGAACACCGCATCCAGCTCTACCGGCTGCGCCGCACCCATCTGCTGCCCGACGACGACGCCGACCTGCGTCGCATCGGCCGCTCGCTGGGCATGCGCACCGAACCGCTCACCGACCTCGCCCGCGCCTGGAAACGGCACACCTCCGTCGTCCGCCGCCTGCACGAGAAGCTCTTCTACCGGCCGCTGCTCGACGCCGTCGCCCAACTCTCCCCCACTCTCGGCTTCGCTCGAGCGGGGGGACCCCCTTCCGGCGAGAGCAGGCTCAGCACCGAAGCGGCGCGCGAGCGGCTCGTCGCCCTCGGGTACGCCGACCCCGCCGCGGCCCTGCGCCACCTGGAGGCGCTGGCCTCCGGCGTGACCCGCAAGGCCGCCATCCAGCGCACCCTGCTGCCCGTCCTGCTCGGCTGGTTCGCGGACTCCGCCGACCCGGACGCGGGCCTCCTCGGCTTCCGCAAGGTGTCGGACGCGCTCGGCAAGACGCCCTGGTACCTGCGGCTCCTTCGCGACGAGGGCGCCGCCGCGGAGAACCTGGCCCGCGTCCTGTCGGCCGGCCGGCTCGCTCCCGACCTGCTCCTGCGCGCCCCCGAGGCGGTCGCGCTGCTCGGCGACGAACGCGGCCTGGAACCGCGCGCCCGCGCCCACCTGGAACAGGAGGTGCTCGCCGCCGTCAGCCGCGCGGACGACGCCGAACAGGCCGTCACGGCGGCGCGCGGGGTGCGGCGGCGCGAGCTGTTCCGCACGGCGGCCGCCGACATCATCGCCTCGTACGGCACCGAGGAGAGCCCCGTCGAGACCGACGTGGGCGCCCTGGTGGAGCGCGTGGGCCTCGCGGTGTCCGACCTGACGGCCGCCACCATCGCGGGCACGCTGCGTGCCGTCGTCCGCGCCGGCTGGGGCGACGAGCTGCCCACCCGGTTCGCGGTGATCGGCATGGGCCGGTTCGGGGGCCGGGAGCTGGGCTACGGCTCGGACGCGGACGTGCTGTTCGTGCACGAGCCGCGCGCGGGCGTCGACGACCAGGAGGCGGCGAAGGCGGCCAACCAGGTCGTCGCCGAGATGCGGCGGCTGCTGCAACTGCCGAGCGCCGACCCGCCCTTGCTGATCGACGCGGATCTGCGGCCGGAGGGCAAGACCGGGCCGCTCGTGCGCACCCTGAAGTCCTACGAGGCGTACTACCGCCGCTGGTCCCTGGTCTGGGAGTCGCACGCGCTCCTGCGGGCCGAACCGGTCGCGGGCGACGCGGAACTCGGCCGGGCGTTCATGGAGCTCGCGGACCCGCTGCGCTACCCCGCCGAGGGGCTCGGCGAGGACGCGGTCCGCGAGATCCGCCGCCTCAAGGCCCGGATGGAGTCCGAGCGGCTGCCCCGCGGCGCCGACCCCACCCTGCACACCAAGCTCGGCCGCGGCGGCCTCTCCGACGTCGAGTGGACCGTCCAGCTCCTCCAGCTCCAGCACGGCTGGGCCGAGCCCGGCCTGCGCACCACCCGCACCCGCGAGGCCTTGCACGCGGCGTGCGCGGCTCAGCTGCTCTCGGCGGAGGACGCGGCGATCCTCGACGACGCCTGGGTGCTCGCCACCCGGGTGCGCAACGCGGTGATGCTGGTGCGCGGACGGGCGGGCGACACCTTCCCGTCGGACGGCCGGGAACTGGCCGCCGTGGGGCGTTACCTGGGGTACGACGCGGGCACGGTGGGCGTGATGCTGGACGACTACCGGCGGATCACGCGACGGGCTCGCGCGGTCGTCGAGGAGAAGTTCTACGGGGCGTAGATTCCGGCACCAGCTGGGGCAATTGGTACGGCATCTTCCCGTACCAGAGCCGCGCCACCGTGTAGCCGAACGCCAGGCAGATCATGCCGCCCACCGCGTCCAGCCAGAAGTGGTTGGCGGTGGCCACGATCACGATCAGCGTCGCCGTCGGATACAGCAGGCCGAGGACCCTCACCCACGGCACCGACGCGAGCGCGAAGATCGTCAGGCCGCACCACAGGGACCAGCCGATGTGCATCGACGGCATGGCCGCGTACTGGTTCGACATGTTCTTCAGGTCGCCGGAGGCCATCGAGCCCCAGGTGTTGTGGACCACGACCGTGTCGATGAAGTCCCCGCCGGGCACCAGGCGCGGCGGCGCGAGCGGATACAGGTAGTAACCGAGCAGGGCGACCGCGGTGGTCGCGAAGAGCACCAGACGCGTGGCCGCGTACCGCCCGGGATGGTAGCGGTACAGCCACACCAGGACGCCGAGGGTCACGATGAAGTGCAGCGTCGCGTAGTAGTAGTTCATGCCGACGATGAGCCATGTCACCGAGTCCACGGCGTGGTTGACCGAGCGCTCCACGGCGATGCCGAGGTGCT
Source organism: Streptomyces aureoverticillatus (assembly GCF_014649395.1). Lineage (GTDB taxonomy): Bacteria > Actinomycetota > Actinomycetes > Streptomycetales > Streptomycetaceae > Streptomyces > Streptomyces aureoverticillatus. The sequence goes on along the minus strand of NZ_BMSY01000005.1, from coordinate 569,251 downwards.
GCTCCACGTCCCAGATCCAGTCGGCGTTGCGCAGCGCGGCCGCCTTCTGCTCCGGCACGGCGTTGCGGATCAGTGAGTACGTCCAGTAACTCACCGCGATCAGCAGGATCTCGAACCACAGCCTGGGGCGCCGGGGAGTGCGCAGTCGGCGCAGGAGATTCCGCCCATTGCGGTCATCTTCCGCGCCCGCGATGGGTGATGTGGTGGTGGGCCCTTGGCGGCCTTCCAGTGTCGTCACAGTCATCTCACCCATAGGGACAGAGTCTGCCAGATGCCCACCGCTCTTCAGATCATCCCCCGGTTGGGTTCCGTCCGCATTCCCTACGCCCCAGGGACGAGGCACTCCAGGAGGACGCCTCAGGGGCCTCTCAGGGTTCCCTCAGGGCCCTCTCCGGGCCCTCTCCGGGGGGCACGAGGCCGTGGAGCCCCTGACCACCAGTTCCGGCATGAAGACGAATTCGCTGTGCGGCGCGGGCGTCCCGCCGATCTCCTCCAGGAGCGTGCGCACCGCGGCCTGGCCCATGGCCGGCACCGGCTTGCGGATCGTCGTCAGCGGTGGGTCGGTGAAGGCGACGAGGGCCGAGTCGTCGAAACCGACGACCGAGACGTCGTCCGGCACCTCCAGGCCCCGCTCGCGCGCCGCCCGGATCGCGCCGAGCGCCATCATGTCGCTGGCGCACACCACCGCCGTGCAGCCGCGCTCCATGAGCGCGGCCGCCGCTGCCTGTCCGCCTTCGAGCGTGTACAGCGAGTGCCGGATCAGATCCGCCTCGATCTCCTCGCGCCCCAGCGCGAACCGCTCGCCCATCGTGCGCGTGAAGCCCTCGATCTTCCGCTGTACGGGGACGAAGCGCCGCGGGCCGAGCGCGAGACCGATCCGGGTGTGCCCGAGGGAGGTCAGATGCGTCACCGCGAGACGCATCGCCGCGCGGTCGTCCGGCGAGATGAACGGCGCCTGCACCTTCGGTGAGAAGCCGTCCACAAGGACGAACGGCACGCCCTGCGCGCGCAGCTGTTCGTAGCGCCCGGTATCGGCGGTGGTGTCCGCGTGCAGGCCCGAGACGAAGATGATGCCCGCGACGCCGCGGTCCACCAGCATCTCGGTCAGCTCGTCCTCCGTGGAGCCGCCGGGCGTCTGGGTGGCGAGCACCGGCGTATACCCCTGCCGGGTGAGGGCTTGGCCGATCACCTGCGCGAGGGCGGGGAATATCGGGTTCTCCAGCTCCGGCGTGATCAGGCCGACCAGGCCCGCGCTGCGGCGGCGCAGCCGCACCGGACGCTCGTAGCCGAGCACGTCGAGTGCGGCGAGCACGGACTGACGGGTGGCCGCAGCGACGCCGGGCCTGCCGTTCAGGACCCGGCTCACGGTCGCCTCGCTGACCCCCGCCTGTGCTGCGATGTCGGCCAGTCGCGCGGTCACAGGATTGGACTGTACCGGTCGTCTCTCACGCTGCCCACCAGACGGTTGAATCCGGCGGCAGTACGGCGTCGGAGCCGGGCCCGCCCAAGTCGGCGCCCGGCGCCCGTGAGTTGAGGCTGCACAGCAGCGGGGTGCCGGGGGCAGGGACGGTGACGGGGCGGCCGGTGAGGTTCACGGTGACGACGAGCGAGCGGGCACCGCCGGGCTCCTGGGCCGCGCCGCCCGCGCCCTCCGCGGTCCTGCGGAACGCCAGCACCCCCTCCGGCGCCGGAAGCCACTCCACCGCCCGGCCCGCGCCCAGCGCCGGATGCGCGCGGCGCAGCGCCAGCGCGGCCCGGTAGAGCTCCAGTGTCGAGGCCGGATCGCCCTCCTGCGCCTCGGCCGTCAGGTCCCGCCACGCGGCGGGCTGCGGCAGCCAGCTCGGGCCGTCCTCGGCGGGCCCGAACCCGAACGGCGGCCGGGTACCGGACCACGGCATCGGTACCCGGCAGCCGTCACGCGTGCCCTCCTGCCCCGGGCCCTCCTGCGCCGAGCCCCGGAAGAACGCCGGGTCCTGGCGCACCTCGTCGGGCAGGTCCGTCACCTCTGGCAGGCCCAGCTCCTCGCCCTGGTAGAGGTACGCGGAGCCGGGCAGCGCCAGCATCAGGAGCGTCGCCGCGCGCGCCCGGCGCAGCCCTCGGTCCGGGTCGCCGTCGGCGAAGCGCGTGGCGTGCCGCACCACGTCGTGGTTGGAGAGCACCCAGGTCGCGGGCGCGGCCACGGCGTTCATGGCGTCCAGCGAACGGTCGATGACGGCACGCAGCGCGGTCGCGTCCCAGCCCGTCATCAGATAGGTGAAGTTGAAGGCCTGGTGCAGCTCGTCCGGGCGCAGATACAGCGCGCTGCGCTCCACCGTCGGCGTCCAGGCCTCGGCGACGGCGATGCGCTCGCCGTCGTAGGAGTCGAGGAGCGCCCGCCACTCGCGGTAGATCTCGTGCACGCCGTCCTGGTCGAAGTACGGCACGGGCGCCGAGCCGAGCAGCTTGACCTGCTCGGGGTGGCCGACGTCCGGCAGCCCCGCCGCCTTGATCAGGCCGTGCGCCACGTCGATGCGGAAGCCGTCGACGCCGAGGTCGAGCCAGAAGCGCAGGATGGACCGGAACTCCTCGTGCACCGCCGGGTGTTGCCAGTCGAAGTCGGGCTGCTCGGGCGCGAACAGGTGCAGATACCAGTCGCCGGGCGTGCCGTCCGGGTTGGTGGTGCGGGTCCAGGCCGGGCCGCCGAAGACGGACTCCCAGTCGTTGGGCGGCAGTTCGCCGCGCGGGCCCCGGCCGGGGCGGAAGTGGAAGCGCTCCCGCAGCGCCGACGCCGGGCCCTCGGCCAGCGCCCGCCGGAACCACTCGTGCTTCTCCGAGCAGTGGTTGGGCACGATGTCGACGATCACCCGCAGCCCGAGCGCGTGCGCCCGGCGCACCAGGTCGTCGGCGTCGGCGAGGGTGCCGAACACCGGGTCGACCACGCGGTAGTCGGCGACGTCGTACCCGGCGTCGGCCTGCGGCGAGGCGTAGAACGGCGAGAGCCAGACGGCGTCCACGCCGAGCCGCCGCAGATACGGCAGCCGGGCCGTGACGCCCGGCAGATCGCCCATGCCGTCGCCGTCGGAGTCGGCGAAGCTGCGCGGATAGACCTGGTAGATGACCGCGTCGTGCCACCAGTCGGCGCGCGTGGCGGCGGCCTCGGCGGAATCAGTGGTGTCGGCGGTGTCAACCGTGTCGGTGGTGTCGTCGGGGCGGTCGGTGGTGACGTCGGTGGTGTGCTGCGTCATGAAGTCCCTTGCCGGTAGCGGGATTTGCTGCTGTCCCCCAGTGTCGCGCCGGGGGAGCCGGGCACTGGAGTGAACGTCCCGTGCGCGGCGAAGGTCACGAACGGCCGGAGCGGCGGGCCGGGCGAGGGGCGGATCCTAGCGGCAACCCCACGCGGGCAGGGGGGCGGTTGGATGATCTCCACCGTTCCAGGTCGTACCCCGGCCGTGTACTCCCAGGTGCTGTGTTAGGGCGCTAGCGTGGACGCGCGAGCCCGAGGGGGCCCGTTCCGTCCGCAGGTGCTGGGGGCAGTCCACGTGGGCGTCAAGGACAAGAAGGACGCGGTAGACGACGCGGTAGACGCGGCAGAGGAGACCGGGCCGGGTGCCACCACGGTCCTGGTCGTCGACGACGTGCCCGCGAGCCGGTACGCGCTGGGTGCGGTGCTGCGCCGCGCCGGTCACCGCGTCGTGCTGGCCGCGAGCGCGGGCGAGGCGCTGATCGAGCTGGACGTGCGGCTGCGCGCGGGCGAACTGCCCGACGTGGCCCTCGTCGACGTCGGCCTTCCCGACATGAGCGGCTACGACCTGTGCCGCCGCCTGAAGCAGTCCCCGCCGACCGCCGCGCTGCCCGTCGTCCACTTCTCCGCCGCCGCGCACGGCTCCGTGGACCGCTGCCGTGGCCTGGACGCGGGCGGCGAGGCGTATCTGACCGTGCCCGCCGAGCCGGAGGAGATCGAGGCCGTGGTCCGCGCCGCCGCGCGCGGCGCCCGGCACCGCAGCGCCGTGCAGACCCGGGCAGGCCGCCTCAGCCGGCTCGCGGAGGCCGTCCTCGACGTGCAGTCCGCGGGCTGCGTCCGCGAACTGGTCGACGCCGCGGCCGCCGACGCGGCGGCCCTCAGCGGCGCCCCCGCCGCCGCCTTCGTCCTTGGCGAGGAGGGCGAGATCCACTGCGGCCGCTCCCACCGGAGGCTGCCCGCGACGCTGCCGGCGCCGGACGCGCTGGAGAGCGTGGCCCACCTGATGTGGCGCCTGATGTCCGGCAGGACCGGCGTGCACACCACGACGGTGCCGGCGCCGCTGTGGCCCACGGGGTTCGTGGGGACGACGCGACAGGTGCCGGACGTGAACGGGAGCCCGGGGCCGGAGACCGCGGCCGGTGCGCGCGCGAACGGCCCGGCGGACGGCGGGGCCGTGCTGCCCGGCCCGAGGGAGGGGGCGCTGCTCGCGCTGGCCCGCACCCGGGACGATCTCGCGCCGGTGTGCCTGGCCACCGCCGCGTACGCGGAGGACTCCGCCGCCGACCTCGGCCGCCTGGCGCACGCCACCGCCCGGGTCGCGGAGCGGCTGCTGATGTACGAGAAGGAGCGGCACATCGCCCTCACGCTCCAGCACAGCTTCCTGCCGAGCGCCCTGCCGTACCTGCCGGGCACGGAGATCGTCGTCCGCTACGAACCCGCGTCCCGGCAGGCCGAGATCGGCGGCGACTTCTACGCGGCGCTGCCCACGTCCGCGGGGGTGCTCACCGGGATCGGCGACGTCGTGGGCCACTCGCTGGAAGCGGCCACGGTGATGGTGGAGCTGCGCCACGCCCTGCGCGCGTACTGCATCGAGGACCCCGACCCCGGCCGCCTGGCCGCCCGCCTCGACCGGATGCTCCAGCACTACCACCCCGACGTCACGGCCACGATGTGCCTGGCCCTCGTCGACCCGCCCTCGGGCGTCGTCCGCGTCGCCAACGCGGGCCACATCCCGCCGCTCGTCGTGGGCGCCGCGGGCACGGCCGAGTACGTCGACGCGAACGGCCCGCTGCTCGGCCTCGGCCTGGACCGCCCGCCGCCCGCGGAGACCCGCCTCGCCGCCGCGGACCGGCTGCTGATGGTCACCGACGGACTGATCGAGACGCGCGGCACGGACCTCGCCGTGTCGATGGAGCAGCTGCGCGTCGCCGCGGCGGCGGCCCCGCACGGCGTCACGCCCCTGTGCGACACGCTCCTGGAGTGCTTCGGCCGCGAACGGGACGACGACATCGCGCTGTTGGCGCTCGGCCTGACCCCCTCCGCCGAGGACGCCTAGGGTCGCCTAGTGTCACCCTCGGCACGCATATCCGTACGCAGGAGGGGACGCCCCATGCCGCAGATCACCGTCGACTACTCCGAGCCGCTCGCCGACTCCTTCGACCGGCGCGGCTTCGCGCTGGCGCTGCACACGCTGCTCCACGAGACCGTCGAGAACGTCCCCCTTGACACCTGCAAGTCCCGCTTCGTGCCCACCGACCACACCGTGGTGGGCGCGGCCACGGCGGACCACGACGTCGTGCACGTCCTGATCGGGCTGCTGCCCGGCCGCTCCGCCGAGGTCAAGGCGCGGGTCTCGGACGCCGCCCTGGAACTCGTACGGGAACACGTGAAGCCGGTCGCGGGCCGCACCCTGCACGCCTCCGCCGAGATCCGTGAACTCGACGCCTCCTACCGGAAGTTCGCCCAGGAAGCCTGACGCCCGACGTGCGGGGCGTACCGGTACGGGACGTCCTACGGCAGCGCCGCCGCCGGTGCCAGCGCGGACAGCCGGGCCAGCAGGTCCGCGAACGGCCCGTCGGACGGCTCGTCCGCGAGGATGCGGCCGAGCAGGAGCGCCATCTCGTCGTCGTACGCGGCGCTCACGGCCGCCAACACGGCGAAGTCGTGGACGAGTTGGCGCTCCAGCTCGGCGCGCGGGATGCGGCGGCCGTCCAGCCAGATGAGCGCCGTGGACTCGGCGAGCGAGATCCAGGAGCGCACGACCAGTTCGAGCCGGGCGGGCGGCGCGGTGACGCCCAGGTGCGCGAGGATCTGGTCGTACGCGGCCTGCCGCACCGAGTCGATGAGCGCGTTCGTCGTCGAGGAGCCGACCGCCGGACCGCCGCGCATCAGCGCGGAGAAGCCGGGCCCGTGCTCGTCGACGAACCCGAGGAAACGCCCGGTCACCCGCAGCAGCCGGGCGCCCAGCGGCCCTTCGTGCGGCTCCACGAAGCGCTCGGCCAGCTCGTCGGCGGCCCGCTTGAGCGCCGCCTCGTACAGACTGAGTTTGCCGGGGAAGTAGTGGTACACGAGCGGGCGCGAGATGCCCGCGGCCGACGCTATCTCGTCGATCGAGACGTCGTCGGGGGAGCGATGGCTGAACAGCTCGAGCGCGACCCCGATGAGCTGCTGCCGCCGCTCCTCGACGCCCATTCTGCGGCGCATCCCGGTAGTCATGCGAACACTCTACCGATGCGATCCGGCCGTGAACGGAGGCCCCCGCTCCGCCTGTTCGCGGGCCGCCCGCGCCGACGCCACCACGGGTGCCCCCACGGGTGTCGTCACCGGCGCCGCTACAGGTCGAGGACGAGCCGCGTACCCCGCGCCCGCGACACACAGATCAGCATCGAGTCATCGCGCTCGCCGTCGGTCAGCAGCTCGTCGCGGTGGTCGATCTCGCCCTCCAGGACGCGGTGTTGGCAGGTCCCGCAGAAACCCTGCTCGCAGGAGTACGGGACATGGGGCAGCTCGGCGCGGACGGCGGCGAGCACCGTGGTGTCCGCGCCGACGGTCACCGTGCGACCGCTGCGCCGCAGTTCGACCTCGAAGACGGACTCGCCGCCCGCGGAGGCGGCGGGCGCGAACCGCTCCAGATGCGGTGAGCAGCCCTCGGGCAGGGCCCCGGCGACGGCGTCCATGAGCCCCTCGGGCCCGCACACGTACACCGCGGTTCCGGCCTCGGTCCCGGCCCCGGCTCCGGTTCCGGCTCCGGTGAGGAAGGCGCCGACGTCGGGCCGCCCGCTCACATCCTCGGCAACGACGGACACCCGCCCCCCTTCACCCCCGCCCAGCTTCTCCAACTCCTCCAGGAAGGGCATGGAGGCACGGGACCGCCCGCAGTACAGCAGCCGCCAGTCGGCGCCCGCCGCGTCCACGGCCCGCACCATGGCCAGAATCGGCGTGATCCCGATCCCGCCCGCCACAAAGACGTACGACGCCGCGTCGTCGACCAGCGGGAAGCGGTTGCGTGGCCCGCGCACCTCCACCTCCGCGCCCTCGCGCAGCTCTTCGTGCACCTCGCGGGACCCGCCGCGACCGCCCTCGTCCGGGCCGATGAGCCGGGTGGCGACGGTGTACGAGGACGTGTCCTCCGGGTCCCCGCACAGCGAGTACTGCCGTACGAGCCCCGACGGCAGGACGAGGTCCAGATGCGCGCCGGGCGCCCAGGCGGGCAGCGCCGCCAAGGGGCGGCCTTCCAGGCGGAGTTGGACGACGCCGTCGGCGACGCGCTCGTGCCGGGCGACGCGCAGCGTGAGCGCACGCGAGCGCGGCTGCCCGGAGACGGGCTCCTCCAGGGCGGGCAGCGGCCACAGCGGGGAGGCGCCGATGCGGCGGCGCAGGGCGCGGCGGGTGAGGAGGGCGGCACCGGTGACGAGGAGCGCGGTGCGGGCGGTCCTCAGGTGGGGCAGTGGCATGTCAGGCGGCCCCATTCGTGTGTGTACGGGCCTCGGCGGCGGTGGCCGCGGGGGACGAGGCGAGGTAGGCGACGGCCTGCTCCGTGCTGCCCTCCTGGGAGGGGTGGTAGGCGCGGCTGAGGTAGCGCGGGATGGAGCGGATCATGTCGCCGGTGGTGGGGAGCGTGCCCGCGCGACCACTGCGATGAAAGTCCCGGAAGGACGCCTTGCCGTTCGCGAGAGTCGGATCATTCTCCATGAAGAACCGGGCGCCGCGCTGCCACAGGAACACCAGCGCGGTGAAGGCGGTGGCCCAGGTGCGCACGCGCCGCCGGTAACTGCCGTCCACGTGCATGAACAGGTCGAAGGCGACCGCGCGGTGCTCGACCTCCTCGGCGCCGTGCCAGCGCAGCAGGTCGAGCATCGTCGGATCGGCGCCCCGCCGGTCCAGCTCCTCGGCGTTCAGCACCCAGTCGCCCAGGAAGGCGGTGTAGTGCTCGATCGCCGCGATCATCGCGACGCGCTCCATCAGCCACCAGTGGCGGGGCCTGCCCGGCGGCAGCGTCCGGTCGCCGAGCAGCTTCTCGAAGAGCCAGTCGACCTGTGCGGTGTACGGAGTGGGGTCCAGGCCCTGCTCCCGCAGATGCGGGAGGACTTCGTCGTGGGCCTGCGAATGCATGGCCTCCTGGCCGATGAACCCGACGACGTCCTCGCGCAGCCGTTCGTCGCGGATGTGCGGGAGGACCTGCTTGTAGACGTGCACGAACCAGCGTTCGCCGGCCGGGAGGAGGAGGTGCAGGACGTTGATGGTGTGCGTGGTGAAGGGGTCCCCCGGGAGCCAGTGGAGCGGGGTGCTCTCCCAGGAGAAGGAGACGTTGCGGGCCTTGAGCGGTATGCGCTCGGCCGCAACGGGCTGCGGGAGCCGGGCCTTCGTATTAGACATGGCGTCAATGTACTGGCGGGTAGTGGGCGGGTACAGGTGTGTGCGGAGGCTTTTTGATCCCCCGCCCCCTGGACCCCCGCCATCGCCACTCCGCGGCTCGTCCTCAAGCGCCGGACGGGCTGGAAATGCGCCGGTGAGTTCCAGCCCGTCCGGCGTTTGCGGACTAGGCCGTTCAGGCCGATACGGGGTCTGGGGGTAGAGCCCCCAGTCCCGGGAAGGGGCGGGACTGGGGCGCCCCCGCGAAGCCCTCCATGCCAAAGTGTCCGCATGAGCGAAGAGAATCGGACAACCGAGGACTGGGAGCGGCGCGTGGCCGCCGCTTGGGGGGACATAGACGCCTACGGCGAGGACAGGGCCGAGGAGTTCCGGGAACTCATCGGGAAGCTGGCCGCCGAACTCCCGGCGGACAGCCCCGTCGCACCGTTCGAGCGCGCCTGCGCATACGACTCGACCGGCCACTCGGACAAGGCGGTCCCCCTCTACCAGGAGGCCCTCGCCCGCGGCCTCACCGGCTACCGCAGGCGCCGCACCGTCATCCAACTGTCCAGCTCCCTGCGGAACCTCGGCCGCGCGGAGGAGGGCATCGCCCTGCTCACCCCGGAACTGGACGCGGAGCACGACGAGTTGGACGACGCCGTGCGCGCCACGCTCGCCCTCTGCCTCGCCGACGCGGGCCGCGCCCGCGAGGGCGTCGGCCTCGCGGTCGGCGCGCTCGCCCGCCATCTCCCGCGCTACCAGCGCTCGATGGCGAACTACGGCCGCGAACTCGCCGAGCCCGCCGAGCCGGGCCGGCCCGCGTGATCTCGGCACAGCCCGCGTGATCTCGGCACAGCCCATGTGACCCCGGCGGAGCCGGTGCGCTCACCAGCGTGAAGTGACCGCCGGACGATTCGCTCGTTCTGCTGAACGTGTCGTCATCGCAGTCCACGAAAGCCGCAGCGCCGCACGGCTCCGCCGCCACCGTCGTCGACGTCGAGCAGGCCGAGGCCGCCCTCGTCGAGCACTACCCGCGCCTGGTCCGCCTCGCCTACCTGGTGCTGCCGCCGGGCCTCGGCCGCAACCGCCGCGTCCTGACCGCGCACTCCCTGGTCCAGCGGGCCCTGCCGCGCGGCCGCGCCACCGCCCCGGTCCTCCCCGACCAGCGCAGGCCCGCGGGCCGCGGCACCGACCCCGGCTACGCCTACGTACGCAGCCAGGTCCTGCGCGCCGCCCTCGACGCCGGCCTGCCGCTGCGCCGGGCGGCCTGGCCCAGGCGCGCCCAACTGCCGCCGCTGCTGCCGCAGGTGTGGGGCCTGCGGCTGTTCCCCCGCTCCGGCGGGGCCGACGAACTCGCCCTGGACCAGCGGCTCGCCGCGCTGTCCGGGCCCGCCCGCGCCGCGTACGTGCTGCGCGGTCTCGAACGGCTCACGGACGACGAGGTGCGGCGCGTCCTTGACGCGATCGGCGTCGACACCGAAGGCGCGAAAGGCGCGAAAGGCGCCAAAGGTACCGAGAACACGGAGGCCGACGGCATCGACGCCGCGCTCGCCGCCGCCGGCGCCCCCGTGGCGGCCGACGGCAGGAGCGCGGCCGCACTCCTCGAATCGCCCGAGTTCGACCCCTGCTCCCTTCAGGCCCGGCCCACCGACCTGATGCGGCGCCGTCAGCATCTGAAGGCCGCGGGCGTCGCCGCCGTCGCCGCGCTCGTGTGCGGGGCGCTGCTCGGCATGCCCGGCGACGGCTGGGGCCCGGACGGCGCCGCCGCGCCCCCGTACGCGAAGAACCCCGCCGCCGAGGCCGCCCTCGACCCCGGCCGGCTGACCAAGGCCGCGCCCACCGCCTGGAAGCAGTCCGCGCGCACCGACTTCTCCGTGTGGCCCGCCCGCGGCGAACTCGTCGACGACCAGGCGCTGTTGCGGCGCGCGCTCGCCGTGTGGGCGCGGCCCGGCGAGTCCGTGCGGGTCTCCGCCACGCCCGGCACCGCCTCGGGAGCGCCGCCCGGACCCGCGCAGCTGCTGTTCGCGGGGCCCGTCGACGGGGCGCGTGTGGTGCTGCTGTACGACGGCATGCGCGTCGTGCGGTACGCCGAGCCGCGGGAAGGCACCGGCGGCGCCGCGCTGGACTTCGCGCGCGTCGACGGGGCGGACGCCGCCGACGCCGGGGCCGTCGTGGTCGGCCGCGCCGACGGCAACGTGCGCTATCTGACGGCCCCTTGGGTGCGGACCGCCGCCGTGCGGGACCTGTTGAAGCCCGGCGGCGAGGCGATGGCGCTGCGGCGCACCGCCGACGGGGTCACCGACCCCTTCTCCAGCCCCGCCCTCGCCCGCGAGTGCCGCTCCTGGAACGCCCTCCAGCTGCGCGACCACTCCGGCACCGCGCGCCTCACCACCGACCTCGGCGAGCTCACACCCGCCCACCTCACCGCCGGCCGGCCGGACGCGCCCCGCGAGGCCGCGGCCAAGGACTGGTCGCAAACCGCCTGTTCGCTCGCCGCGGCCCGGTCGCACGGGGTGCGGGCCGTGAACGCCTGGGCGTACGCCCGTCAGCCCCTCCCCGACGGGGCCGGGAGCGCCGAGTGGGTGTGCACGCGGGCCGAGACGTGGCGGGGCGGCGGGGGGCGGGTGCTCGCCCAGTTCGTCACGCCCGGGGCTCGGGCCGGGGCCGTCGCCGCCAAGGCGGAGGGGGGTGCGGCTTGTGGAGTGCGGGAGCCTTCGGTGTTGGCCGGGGTGCTGTGGAAGTCCCGTGCCGGGAGCTGGTATCTCCTTGCCGCGGGCAGCAAGGACGTGTCCTCGATCTCCGTTTCCGGCGGCGAGCGGGCCTCCGGCAATACGCTTGCCGTACGCAGCCGCCAGGGCGCCCGCCCGCAGGTGACGGGCAGCCTCCCTAACGGCGAGACGGTAGAGACGCTGCGCTGAGCCTTCCCCAACCCCGCCCCTTCCCGAGACTGGGGGCTCTGCCCCCAGACCCCCGCTCCTCAATCGCCGGAGGGGCTGAAATTGTGCCGGTAAGTTCTAGCCCGTCCGGCGTTTGAGGACGAGCCGCGAAGCGGCGATCAGCGGGGGTCCAGGGGGCGGAGCCCCCTGGTTACGGGAAGGGGCGGGATTGGGGAGCCTCCCGGCAGGGCCCCCGGACCTCACCCCAGAGCCCACCCGCTGAACTCCACCGTCCCCCGCCCCCCGGCACCCCCATTCGTCGCCGTCATGAACATCCCGACGTCCTGGACGTCGGCGGCCCCCGGCACGGGCACCGTGGCGACCGTCCGCCACGTGCCCCCGTCGTCGGTGGACAGAGCACCGGTGAACGTGCCGCCCGCCCGCGAAAGACGGAGCAGCACCGGCGCCTTCACCCCGGTGATCCGCTTGTACGTGTCCAGCGTCCCGTCCCCGGTCGTGTCGTAGGAGAGCACGACGCCGTTGGCGGGCGTGACGGCCAGGTTGAGGAAGCCCGGGGAGCCGGGCGTGGCGAGGGAGTTGCGGGCGATGATTCCGGCGCGGGCCCAGGGGCCGGTGTTCGCCTGGGAGTCGACCCGCAGCGTGACGGACACCCCGTCCCGCAGCGCTCCCGGCCGGTAGAGGGCGCCGAACTCCGTCGTGCCCCGCCACAGGTCGGCGCCCGCCCCGTCGATGGCGTACCGCCCGCCCAGCTCGCCGAAGACGGCCGCGTTGTTGGTGTACGTCTTCCATTCCGCCGACACCGGCCCCGCCACGAACAGGGTGCCCTCGTGCACGGCCCGCACCCGCTTCTCGCCCTGCGGGCCGTACCGCGCGGTGAGCGTGTAGGGCAGTGGCCGCAGCGGCCGGTCGAGCGGGGTGTCCGGGGCGGTCACCCGCCAGGCCACCGTGCCGGTGCCCGCCGCGGGCACCCGGGGCAGTGACGTCGGCCCTTCGGGCTCGGCGTCGAGGCCGGTGAGCGTGAAGTCGACGCGGCCGGTGGCGCGCAGCCCGTTGACGTTGCGGAACAGCGCCTCCAGGCGCGCGTGCCCGCCGGGCGGGAACGAGGGGGGCCGGGCGGTGACCTCCAGGGAGCCCTGGTAGGGGGCCCGGGCCAGCACGTCACGTACACGGGACGCGGTGCGGTAGGGGTCGGCGACGGGCCGCAGCGGATAGTCCTTGCGCTCGCGCGTCCACGGCTCCTCCACCGCCCCGAACCAGTCGACGGGCGTGGGGGCGCGCCCGGCCGCGAGCGCGTCCGCGAGTTCGTCGAGCCACTTCTGCCAGCGCGGCAGATAGAAGTCCGCGGTCAGGCCGTGCCACTCGCGGTTGCCGTAGTCGTGCAGATTGCCGGGGTCCGACGTGGGCCGGTCGCCCCACACCGTGATGAGGACCTTCGCGGTGCGCTCGAACTCGACGCGCTCGGTGTCGTTGGTGGCCAGGCGGCGCGCGTCCTCGATCCAGGGGCCGAGCAGGAACGCCGGGTGCGTGCCCGTGACGTCGTCGGAGAGCCGCATCAGGCGCAGCCACAGGTTCGACAGGGCACGGAAGGTGTCCTGGTCCTTGCGCTCGTACGCCGTCTTGAGCTGCGGCAGGAGCTGGCGGCTGCGGTGGGCCAGGGCCTGCCGGGCCACATCGACGAGATCGTGCTTGTAGGCCGCGCTGCGCCGCAGTCCGCCCGCGACGCCGAGCAGCCCGCTCAGGGCGGCGTCGAAGCGGCCCGGGTCGTAGGTGAGGGCGCGCGGCGCGTACTCGGCGGCGCGGTTCGCGGAGAGGTCGGGGCGCGCGGCGAACAGCGAGTCGTGCGGGTCGCTGCGCTCGACGGCCTTGTGCTGGTACGCGGTGTCGTGCAGGGCCCGCCAGGCGGCGCGGGCGTCCCGGTCGCGGCCGCCGTAGCGGAAGTCGGCGTACGCGGAGAACCATTCCGACCGGTCCACCTCGTCGTCCATCCAGGCCAGCTCGGAGAACAGCTCGAAGGCCGCCGGGTCGCGGTCGGTGGCCTCGGGCAGGTATGCCGTGCCCGCGAGCGCGCTGTTCTCCTTGTCGCGCCAGGCGAAGAACTTCTCCTGCCAGAGGTGGGTGCGGGCGCCGATGGTGGAGCGGCCGCCGAAGTTCGGGATCGTGCCGAAGGCGTAGGGCGTGCCGCCCCAGTCCTTCTCGCGGTCGGTGACGCTCTGGTAGCGGTCGGAGACACCGTCGACTATCAGCATCTTCTTCTTGTCGATGGCGTCGAGGAGCGCGGGCAGCGGGTTCTCCTGCCAGCCGAGGATCACCCAGGTCGCGCCCGCGTGCGCCTTCTGGAGCGCGCGCTCCACACCGCGCGCGGCGTCCGGCACGGGCACGTCGCCCGGGGTGCCGCCCTCGTGCAGCAGGTCCATCTTGAAGTGCCGTGCCGCGCCGAACAGTTCCTGCTGGTGGCGGTAGAAGGACGCGGCCACCTGCGCGAAGGCGTCCGTGCGCGGATCCAGCCAGTCGGGGCGCTTGAAGCCGTGCCAGGTGCCCTGCGGCACGACGCGCGCGTCACCGCCGTTCCGCGCCACGAAGCCGTCCGGCACGTGCCCGTAGTAGCCGGGGAACACCGGGGCCATGCCGAGTTCGCGCAGCCGGTCCACGATCCTTTGCCCCAGCTCCACGCGCCGGTCGATGATCTCGGGCGAGAGCGGGCCGCCGTAGCCGGACAGGTTCTGCAGGAGCCACCACGGCTGGTGCGAGGGCGCGGGCAGCCAGGCGCGGGACTCCGCGTCGGTGTAGTGGAAGTCCTTCAGGACGCGGTGGTAGACGGCCTCCGTGCCCGCGATGACCAGGACTTCGTTGCAGCCGTGCAGTGCCAGGACGTCGATCATCCGCTCCCAGTACGGCCAGTCGGCGTACGGGGCGGTGTAGCCGTCGTTGGTGTCGTTGAGGGCGAACCGGTGGGGGAGCGCCGTGGAGCGCTCCAGCGGGCGCTCGGGCGCGGGCAGGCGGCGGGGCAGGTCGAGCTGGCTGCCGTTCCAGGCTATGTGCGCCCCGCACACGTACTTCAGATACCAGTGGACTCCCGTGAGCAGCACGGCGGGAGTGGTGCCGGACACCTCGATGCGTCCCGAGGTGCCGGTCACGCGGAAGCGGTCCCGGCCGTTTCGAGCCGGGACGAGTCTCAGTCTGAACTGGTCCGCGTGGTGCGGGAGTTGCCGATTGAGCACGGAGCGCGCGGAATCCGTATCGAGGGCGGGGCCCTCGGCGGGCCCCTCGGCCGCGTGGGCCGGGAGCGGGGTGCCGGCGACGGCACCCAGGCCCCCGACACCCGCGAGGCCGATGGCACCGGCGGTTCCGAGCACGGAGCGTCGCGACGGTGACGGTCCGGACATGTGTACCCCCCTGCGTCGATGACTGCGGCGCACGGTATCCGGGCGGCCTCCGGCGCTCAACGGTGCGTACGGAGAAGGCGAGTTCACATCGCCGGACGGGACAGGAGGAAGCGGATGAGGAAGATGGTGTGGGCCGCGGGAGCGCTTTCGGCCACGACGCTGGGCCTGGTGATCGCGGCGGGGCTCGCGGCCGACTCGGACGCCGGTGGCTCCGGCGGCTCCGGCGGCTCCGGCGGTGACGGCGCGGACCGCCCGGCGAAAGCCGCGCCGATGGCGGCCACCGGCACCCTGGAGCAGATCGCCGCGAAGGCCGAGTGCGCGCCCGACATCCAGACGGACGCCGCCGAGCTGCGGCAGGCCAACTGCCAGAACGAGGACGGCCGTTTCGTCCTGGCGACCTTCGCCACCGACCGCGGTGAACGCGACTGGCTGAATTCGGCCAAGGACTACGGCGGTACGTATCTGGTCGGCAGGAAGTGGGTCGCCGTCGGCGACCCTGCCGTGGTCGGCGCGCTGCGCGGCCGGCTCGGCGGGACGGTGGAGCGGGCCTCGCACCACTCCGGATGAGTGGCGTGGTGGGGGGAGCGAGGTCCGGGCCCTGGGCACATAGGGCACTCCGGTCACCGCGCGAGCTGACCGCGCAGCAGTCTTGGGTGGGGCAAGCGCCCCGAAGGGGCGCGGGGTCGTGACACATGCGGCTCCGCCGCGCGGGCGCGACCAGCCACAGACGGCCCGCAGTTCCGGCGAAGCACTAAGTACAGCGGCGCCCGTCGTTGACGCACTTGGCGACGCGCTGCATCAGCCTCTCGTCGAACACGTTGATGAAGTCACCGTGATCGGTGATGGGCTTGTGCAGTTGCTCGGGGAAGGAGTCCACGGCGAAGCCGGGCCCCGGCGGCACGTCGTAGACGACGCGCTGCACGAGCTGCGGGATGGCGCGGAAGCCCTGCGGGCAGCGGCCGCTGCGCGGGTCGGCGAACGCGACGTGGGTGCGGTGGTTGGCGCTGTCGGTGTTCTGCCCGTCCCAGCAGCTCTGGAAGTTGAAGGTGCGGACGACCTTGCTGCCTTCGGGGCAGATCGGGTATTTGTCCTTCAGCTGCCGGTTCTCGAATCCGGTGCAGCTCCAGGAGGCGTTGGCATTCGCGTCACCATTGGTGAACGCCTTGGCGTCACCGGTGATGATGCGCAGGAAACGCGGCATCGCGGTCACCTTGCTCACCGGACTTCCGACGAACTTCAGCGTGACCTGGTCCGGCGTCTGGATCTCGCCGACGTTCTTGTCCCGGCCGCCGCCGTCCGCGTCCGCGTCGTTCTCGTCGTTTCCGTTCTGCAGCCTCAGGACGGGCCAGTAATACGTGGACTTGTCGCCCTGGTTTCGGCAGCTCGTGTCACCGTTCGCGAGGTCGTCGTCACTGGAGAAGGCATCCGTCTCCTGATTTCCGACGTAATCGTGCATATGGTGGGCGCCATTGCTCACACCGGGCGCGACGATGACATTGTCTGGATTGAACTTTCCGTTCTCGTTCGTGCCGCAATTCGTGGTGAACGTGCCGCGTGACGCGCCGCGTTGTTTGCGCGGCTTCTGGACATTGGGCTGAACGGTCGTGATGTCGACGAAGTCACCGGCTTCGGGGCCGTTTCCGGCCTGGCCCTGACCCTGGCCTTGGCCTTGGTCGTCTCCCTTGCCCTGCCCCTGACCCTGGTCCCCGTCGCCCTGCCCCTGGCCTTGGTCCTGGCCGCCGTCCTGCCCCTGGTCGCCTTCGCCGCCGCCCTGGTCCTGGCCGCCCTGTCCCTGGTCACCGCCCTGCGGGAAGCCGCCGTCGTCGTCGGCGCGCAGGGTGCACGGCGCCATGCCGTCCAGGTTCTCGGGCGCCCGGCCGCCCCGGTCGATCGCGGACCGGATGTTCTCGATGGTCGGCCGCCGCTGCTCCTCCAGCGGGCCGAGTACGGAATTCTTGTCCTCGGCCTCGGCGAATCGCGCGTAGGCGTCGGTGATCTGGCTGTCGAGGGCGGCGAGTTCGCGGTCGACCTCGGCGCGTGCCCCGTCGGGAACCTCCGGGAGCTGATTGCCGACGTCGGGACAGCTGATGGTGCTCGCCTGCTGCCCGCCGCCGTTCTGGTTCTGGACCTGTGCCTGGCTGTTGGGCGGTGGACCGTCGCTTTCGTCGGCGTTCGCGTAGACATTCACCGCGACAAGTCCGCCGCCGCCCAGGATGAGCGCCGCCGAAGCGGCGATCGCCCGGCCGGCCAGCTTTGATCGTTTTCGTGACGTGCGTCGTGAGGTGCGTCCCATGGGGCTACGTACGCATCAGCGGACCGCGTCGTTCAACGGCTCACCGAAATTCTCGGCGTCAACTCCCGCAAGAATCAATGCCCTTGATCGAGATAGGCGAGAACCGCGAGGACACGGCGGTTGTCGTCGTCCGACACCGGCAGACCGAGCTTCGCGAAAATATTTGAGGTGTGCTTCGCGATGGCCCGCTCGGTCACCACGAGCTGCGCCGCGATCGCGGCGTTGGACCGCCCCTGCGCCATCAGTTCGAGAACCTCGCGCTCACGCGGGGTGAGCGCGCCGAGCGGCTCGTCGGTGGTGTGGCGTGACAGGAGCTGCTGGATGACCGTCGGGTCCATCGCGGTGCCGCCCGCGGCGACCCGGCGCACCGCGTCGATGAACTGCTCCGCGTCGAAGACCCGGTCCTTGAGGAGATAGCCGACCCCGCCGTTGCCGTCGGCGAGCAGCTCGCGCGCGTACAACTGCTCCACGTGCTGCGAGAGCACGAGCACCGGCAGGCCCGGCCGGGCCCGGCGGGCGGCGAGCGCGCACTGGAGTCCCTCGTCCGTGTGCGACGGCGGCAGCCGGACGTCGACGACGGCGACGTCCGGCCGCAATTCGGTCAGGGCCTTGGTCAGTTCGGGCCCGGTCTCGACGGCCGCCGCGATCTCGAAGTCGAACGCCTCCAGCATCCGCACGAGGCCGTCGCGCAGCAGGAAGAGATCTTCGGCTAGGACAACTCGCAAGGGATCTCCATGGTCACCATGGTCGGGCCGCCAACCGGACTGCTGACGGCCAGTACGCCGTCGAATGTACCGAGTCGCCGTTCGATCCCGCTCAGCCCGGACCCGGCGCCCAGCACCGCGCCGCCCTTGCCGTTGTCGGTGACCGCGATGCGGAGCATGCCCTGCTCGTGGTGCACGTCCACCCAGACGCGGTCCGCCTCCGCGTACTTCACCGCGTTGGTCAGGGCCTCGCTCACCGCGAAGTACGCGGCCGCCTCCACCGGTTCCTCCGCCCGGCCCGGCAGGTCCACGTCCACCTCGGTGGGCACCGGCAGGCGCAGCGCGAGCGCCTTCACGGCGTCGCCGAGGCCGCGCTCGGCGAGCACCGGCGGGTGGATGCCGCGGACCAGGTCGCGCAGCTCGGTCAGCGCCTCGCCGGAGTTCTGCCGGGCCTTGGCGATCATCTCCTTGGCCTTGGCCGGGTCCTTCTCGACCAGCGCCTCGATGGTGCCGAGGTCCATGCCCATGGCGACCAGGCGGGCCTGCGCGCCGTCGTGCAGATCGCGCTCGATGCGGCGCAGTTCGGCGGCGGAGGTGTCCACCGCGTCGTACCGGGTCTCCTCCAGCCGGTCCACGCGCTGCGCCAGTGCGCGCTCCCGCATGGAGGCCGTGGGGGCGAGCAGGGTGCGGGCGAGCAGGAAGTGGCCGCGGACGACGGCCGGGTTGACGAAGAGGGCCAGGACGGCGAGCGCCGTGCCGAGCGCGGCGGCGCCGTTCGCCGCCATCTGCGAGTTCACGTGGATGAAGCCGTACCACTCGCCGCCGCCCGCGTTGTAGATCGGCTTCCAGACGCCGAGGGCGAGCACCCACCCGTACACCGGATACAGCACCAGGGCGGGCGCGAAGATCACGACGACGAATCCCGCCGTCATGTCGACCAGGAGCCACTGCAGGTCCCGCCAGGTCGCCGGGTCCTTCAGCAGCAGCGAGCAGCGCTCGACCTGCCCGGTGACGCCGGAGCGCAGGTCGGCGGGGCGCTTCCGGTAGGGGACCGGGATGTGGACGTCCGACCACTCACCGGCCTGGACGCGGCGCAGGTTCGCGTACTTGCGCACGGCGGTGAGGACCGCGGGCGTGGTGAGGACGCCGATCCCCAGCAGGATGAAGGCGATCGACAGGACCGAGAACACGAAGAGCGTGATCGACCCGGCCAGCGAGACGATCGCCAGGTACAGGCCCCGCGTCCCCGCGATCAATGTGTTGCGAAGCCTCGTCATGGTCATCCGTCCTCTTCGTCTCCGCCGAGCGACCCGTCCGCGCCCCGTGCGTCCTGCACGCTGACAGTTTCGCTGGTCAGAGCATTTCAGGTCATTGGGTTCCACACCCGACCCGGGGTGTACCCAGCAACACCCCCGCCCCTCGCCCTGTGCCTCGCCGAGAGGGGGTCTCGGCGGCTGGGGCGGCGCGCCGCGCATTCCTAGCGTGAGGCACGTCAGCTCGGCTTATTTCACGCTTACTCAACTGGGGGCGAAGGACATGACCGCCAAGAGGCAGAACCTCGCGGCACGACTCGGGGTGTGGAGCGCGCACCACCGCAAGACGGCGATTCTCGGCTGGCTGGTGTTCGTGGTCCTCGCCACGGTCATCGGCGGCGCCACCGGTACGGTCACGGCGTCCGACGACGAGATGGGCACCGGCGAATCGGCCAGGGCCACGAAGATCCTCGACGACGCCGGCATCGACGAGCCCGCGAGCGAACTCGTCATGGTGAGCGCGAAGTCGGCCGACGGCTGGCGGGAGGCGGCCGCCGACCTGTCCCGGGCGCTCGCCGCGACCGGGAAGGTCGACAAGGTCCAGCCGCCGCTGGCCTCGAAGGACGGCAAGGACGCGCTGCTCCGCTTCGACATGAAGGGCAAGTCCGACGACGCCGCGGACCAGGTGCAGCCGGTCCTCGACGCGGTCGCGAAGGCGAAGGACGCGGGCGCGGAACGCGGCATCACCGTCCACCAGTTCGGCGACGCGAGCTCCGAGAAGCAGCTCAACGACCTGCTCGCCGACGACCTGAAGAAGGCCGAGTTCACGGCCGTGCCCCTGGCGCTCGGCATCCTGCTCGTCGCCTTCGGGGCCGTCGTCGCCGCGCTGCTGCCCGTCGGGCTCGCGCTGACCGCGTGCGTGGCCGCCTTCGGCCTGCTCTCCCTGGCCAGCCACTCGCTGCACCTCTTCGAGACCACGTACTCCGTGATGTTCCTGATGGGCCTCGCCGTCGGCGTCGACTACTGCCTGTTCTACCTGCGACGCGAGCGCGACGAGCGGGCCGCCGGGCACGACGCCGAGACGGCGCTGCGGATCGCGGCGGCGACGAGCGGGCGCGCGGTGCTGGTGTCGGGCCTCACGGTGATGGTGGCCATGGCGGGCATGTTCCTGTCCGGACTGCTGCTGTTCAAGGGCTTCGCGGTCGCCACGATCCTGGTGGTGTGCGTGGCGATGCTCGGCTCCGTGACGGTGCTTCCCGCGCTGCTCGCCTGGCTCGGTGACCGCATCGACGCCGGCCGCATCCCCTTCCTCAACCGCCGCTCCAAGAAGGGCGTCCACGCCAGCGGTTCCGTCGCCGGTTCGCTGCTCAAGCCGGTCCTCGCCAAGCCCGCGTTCTTCGCGGTCGCCGCGACCGCGCTGCTGCTCGCCCTGGCCGCGCCCGCGCTCGGCATGAAGACTGAACAGCTCGGCCTGGAGAAGCAGTTCGGCTCCGACGCGCCGCTCTCGGTCTCCTTCCGCGAGATCACCGGGGAGTTCCCGGGCGGGCCCGCCCCCGCGCTCGTCGTGGCCAAGGCGGACGACATCGACTCCGGGCGGGCGCGGGCCGCGCTGCGGGCGCTGACCGAGAAGGCGGGCAAGGGCGCCGAACTCACCGTCCACGAACGGCAGAACGTCGCACAGATCGCGGTGCCGCTGCCCGGGAGCGGGACCGGCGCGGACGCGAAGAAGGCGCTGGAGTCGCTGCGTGACGACGTACGTGACGTACGGGACGGGGGCGCCGTCGACGCGTACGTCGGCGGAGACCTGGCCGAGTCCGAGGACTTCACCGACCAGCTCGGCAAGGGCATCGTGCCGGTGTTCGCCTTCATCGCGGCCGTCACGTTCCTGCTGATGCTGTTCAGCTTCCGGTCCGTGGTGATCGCCGTGACCTCGATCGCGCTCAACCTGCTGTCCGTGGGCGCCGCGTACGGCGTGATGACCGCCGTCTTCCAGCACGGCTGGGGGGCCTCGCTGATCGGCTCCGAGAAGGTCGGTGCCATCGAGAACTGGATGCCGCTGTTCGTGCTCGTGGTGCTCTTCGGCCTGTCGATGGACTACCACGTGTTCGTGGTGTCCCGGATCCGGGAGGCGCGGGACCAGGGGCTCGGCAACCGCGAGGCCATCCGGGAGGGGATCACCCGGACCGCCGGCGCGGTGACCGGGGCCGCGGTGATCATGGTGGCCGTGTTCGCCGTCTTCGGTACGTTGTCCATGCAGGACATGCAGCAGATGGGGGTCGGACTCGGGGTCGCCGTCCTGCTCGACGCGACGCTTGTCCGCATGGTTCTGCTGCCGTCCGTCATGAGCCTCCTGGGCGAGCGGAACTGGCACACCCCGCGGTACCTGCGGTGGCTGCCTCGTGTCTCGCACGATGTGCCGGTGCCGGTGGCGCCGGCGTCCTGCCCGGTGCGGGAACGCGTCTGATCCGGCGCGGGCGCCGGGGCCCCGCCCACCCTCCGGGGTGGGTGGGGTTTCCCGCGTGCGGGCCGGTGGGGGCTGCCCTGTCCCGCCGCTCCGCGGCGGATATCTCCCGCCCCCGCCCGTTTCCAGTCGCCCGCGGGGTGGGCGTCTCCCGTGGGGGTCGCCCACCGTTGGCGGGTGCGGGTGCATGCCTCCCCCTACCGCTGTGGGCGGTGGGCTGAAACTGCCGCTACCCGCTACCCGCTACCCGCTACCCGCTACCCGCTACCCGCTACCCGCAGCGGGCAGAGGACTGCCGTTGCCGCTGTGGGCGGTGAGCCGACGACTGCCGCTACCGCTGTGGGCAATCGTCCCGCAGGGCGGGACGGGTGGGCACAGCCCCGGTCGGCGGGGCCTTCTGGTTCGAGCGGTCACCACGCATCCGGCTGCAGGCCCCGGCCGGCGGTGCGTCTGGTTCGGCGGGCGCCGCGGACACGGCTGCGGTCCCGGCCGACGGTGCCCCGGCGTGCGCGGTCACCCCGCGCGCGGGGCTACAGGCCCAGTACGGCCGCCTCCCGCTCCGGGGCCAACCCCACCACCGGCCGGTCGGGCCGCTGCGGGGCCACCCCGCCAAGGCTCCGGAGCCAGCGAAACGTGTCGGCGACCGTCTCGCCGACGGACCGGCACCGCAGCCCGGCCCGCAGGGCCGCCTCCGACGAGGTGTCGTGCATCGTGTCGTACAGCTCCCCCGGCGGCAGCCACACCGGCAGCTCGCTCCACGGCTCGATCCCCGCCGCGAGGACCACCTCGGGGTCCTTCCACACCAGCTCCACCCCGGGCGCCCCCGCCACGGAAACGCACGCGTCCAGCAAAGAGCCCATCGTCACGTGCCCCTTGGGGCAGATGAGGTTGTACGGCCCGGAGAGCCCGGCCGCCACCGCGTCCAGCGTCCAGGTGGCGAGGTCGCGCACGTCCACGTACTGGACGGCGGCGTCCCGCGGTCCGGGCGCGAGCACCGGCCCGCCCCGGGCGACCCGGTTCAGCCACCACGGCAGCCGCCCGATGTTCTCGTACGGACCGAGGATGAGCCCGGCCCGCACGAGCAGGGTCCGGTCGGCCCCGAAGGCGCCCTCCGCGGCCAGCTCCCCACCGCGCTTGTCCTCCGCGTACGCGACGGCCTCCGCGTCCGGATCCCCGTCGACGACGGGGTAGGACTCGTCCGACCCGGCCGCCCCGGGGTAGCGGTACACCGACCCGCTGGAGACGTACGCGTACCGCCCGGCCCGCTCGGCGAGCAGCCGCGCCGCGTCCCGGACGGCACGCGGTGCCCCGGACCAGGTGTCGACGACGGCGTCCCAGGTCTCGCCCGTGTCGGCGAGCGCCGCCAGCCCTTCGGCCGTCGTGCGGTCCCCGTGGACGGCCCGCGCGCCGTCCGGCGCCGCGTGCCGCCCCCGGTGGAAGACCGTCACGTCCCAGCCGCGCGCGAGCGCGTCCTCGGTGACGGCCCGCCCCACGAACTCCGTACCGCCCAGCATCAGAAGTCTCATGGGACAGACTCTGCCCCGGCCGCCACCTGCGGGGGAATGGGATTTAGCTCGCAGGAGAACCGCTCGGCGGCGCGTATTTGTACCCGACCCGCCGCACGGTCTGGATGGCCTGCCGGTGCTCGGCCCCCAGCTTGCGCCGCAGCCGGGCGATGTGGACGTCCACGGTCCGCCCGTCGCCCACGTGCCCGTACCCCCACACCGTCGTCACGAGCTGATCGCGGGTGTGCACCCGGTGCGGGTGCGCGACGAGGTGGGCGAGGAGTTCGAACTCCAGGTACGTGAGGTCCAGCGGCCGCCCGTCGACGTGCGCGGAGCGCCGCACGGTGTCGACGCGGACGGGCCCCTGACCGTCCGTCTGGAGCGCCGGCCCACCGGCGGCCAGGGGCTCCTCGGCGGGCAGGAGGACCAGATAGCCGATCATCGGGGGCTGCCCGGGCAGCGTGGGCAGGGTGTGCTGGGGCGCCGGCAGCAGGGTCGCGCCGGGCGGCAGGAAGCCCGAGAAGTCGGTGAGGGCGGGGCCCTGCACCACCTCGTCGGGGGACACGGATCGCAGCCGCCCCCGCGCCGAGGGCGGGGCGGGACGGGCGGCGGTGGGGGCGGAGACGGCGGAGAAGGAACGGGAGTTCGCCATGGGATGCGTCAGCTCTTTCGCGCGAAGGAGTCGTCGAGGACGTACGTCGTGCGCGTCGGGCCGGAGGCCGGGAGAACGGCTCAGCGGGCCCGCGCGGTCAGCGCGCGGCAACACACCCGGTCGAAGTCGTGGTGCTGCCGGGAGGGCCAGAAGGGCTCCAGGTCCCAGCGAGGCTCCAGGTACCGGAAAGGCGCGAGGTCACGGTGACCCGTCGCGGTGTTCCGGAAGCTGCCCATGACCCCATTGAAGCAGATGGGAGCACCTCCGGCGGATCCCTCTCGCACGTTGATACGAACCCTTGGCGCACGCATGGCGTGAAGTGGCCCTTCCCGTAAGGGGCGTGGGGCAACGCGTCAGGGGCGCCCACCGCATCGGCGGGCGCCCTTGACGGATTCCGACGGAACGTACGGAACAGGTCAGACCTGACCGGCCTTCTCCAGCGCGGCGCAGCAGGTGTCGACGAGCAGCCGCGTCACGACGTACGGGTCGACGTTGGCGTTCGGGCGGCGGTCCTCGATGTAGCCCTTGCCGTCCTTCTCGACCTGCCACGGGATGCGCACGGAGGCGCCGCGGTCGGAGACGCCGTAGCTGTACTCGTTCCACGGGGCGGTCTCGTGCAGACCGGTGAGACGGTCGTCGATGCCCGCGCCGTAGTTCTTGACGTGGTCCATCGGCTTGGAGCCCTCGCCGAGCGACTCGCACGCGGTGATGATCGCGTCGTAGCGCTCGCGCATCGCCTTGGTGGAGAAGTTGGTGTGCGCGCCCGCGCCGTTCCAGTCGCCCTTCACCGGTTTCGGGTCGAGCGTCGCGGAGACGCCGAAGTCCTCGGCGGTGCGGTAGAGCAGCCAGCGGGCCACCCACAGCTGGTCGGAGACCTCCAGCGGGGACAGCGGGCCGACCTGGAACTCCCACTGGCCGGGCATCACTTCGGCGTTGATGCCGGAGATGCCGAGGCCCGCCTTGAGGCAGTTGTCCAGGTGCGCCTCGACGACGTCGCGGCCGAAGATCTCGTCAGCGCCGACACCGCAGTAGTAGCCGCCCTGCGCGGCCGGGAAGCCGCCCTCGGGGAAGCCGAGCGGGCGCGCGCCCTTGAAGAAGGTGTACTCCTGCTCGATGCCGAAGATCGACTCCTGGGCGGCGTACCGCTCGGCGACCTCGGCGAGCGCGGCACGCGTGTTGGACGCGTGCGGCGTCATGTCGATGTCGAGCACCTCGCACATGACCAGGATGTCGTCGCCGCCGCGGATCGGGTCCGGGTAGCTGGCGACGGGCTTGAGCACGCGGTCGGAGGCGTGCCCCTCCGCCTGGTTCGTGGACGAGCCGTCGAAGCCCCAGATGGGCAGGTCCGCGACCGTGGCGGCACGCTGGGAGTCGGCCAGAATCTTCGTCTTCGAACGGAGCTTGGCCGTCGGCTCGGTGCCGTCGATCCAGATGTACTCAGCCTTGAAGGTCACGGGCCTCATCCTTTGACACTTGGTACGGCGCAGACGTGCGGGTGCTGCGGTCCGTGGTGATGCTCCGCAGACTGCCAACCCGCGATTTCCCGT
Organism: Streptomyces aureoverticillatus; assembly: GCF_014649395.1. GTDB lineage: Bacteria > Actinomycetota > Actinomycetes > Streptomycetales > Streptomycetaceae > Streptomyces > Streptomyces aureoverticillatus. The sequence goes on along the minus strand of NZ_BMSY01000005.1, from coordinate 543,984 downwards.
CCGTTGCCCGTTTGTGAACCCCGTGTTACCTGGGGTGTGAGTGGCCGGTGTCACGTCGGGCCCTCATTTCTGATGTGCGCGAACCGTCATTTGATGACGGCGTTGGCCGCCGCGATCAGCAGCCCGATCGTCGCGTCCGCGACGCCGATGAGCACGGCCGGTCGCCTGCGGTATCCCATGCGCAGCGCGCCGAAGGTGCCCCAGGCGAAGAGCAGGGCGGCGTTCAGCGCCAGTCCCGCGTATGTGACGTCCTTCTCGGGCCAGTCCATGATTCCGGCGAGCACCAGCAGCGCGACGGTCGGCCAGCAGGCGAGCACCACCGGCCACTCGTCGGCCAGCGTCCACGCGAGCTGACGCCAGCGGTGCATCCCGCTGCCCGGCCGGTGGGTGCCCATGTGGTGGGCGTAGCCGTGGGCGAGCGCGGCCGTGCCCGCGGTGACCATGACCCAGGCCGCGTCGTAGTACGGCGTGAACGGCTCGCTCTCGGACTGCAGGGCCGCGAGCAGCGCGCTCGCGAGGACGGTGCCGTATACGCCTCCGGACAGCCAGTTCCGCACGGTGCGCTCCTTCCTCCGGTGTCGTTCCCCGGCGTCCCGCTTTTCGCGGATGGAGCGCTCAACCCTATGGGCCGGTATGTAACGTTTTGCCTGCTGTCGTCGATCGGTTACCGCGAGATGGCGTCCCGTACCGCCTCCTCCGTACGCGCCACCACCGCCGTGCCGTCGGCTGCCGTGATGATGGGCCGCTGGATGAGCTTCGGGTGGGCGGCGAGCGCCTCGATCCAGGCCTCGCGGCCGGACGCGTCGCGCGGCCAGCGCTCGCGGTCCTTCAGACCGAGCTCCTTGGCGTCGGCCTCCTGGGTGCGCGTGATGTCCCAGGGCTCCAGACCGAGGCGGTCGAGCACGGCGCGGATCTCGTCGGCGGTCGGCACGTCCTCCAGGTAGCGGCGGACGGTGTACGTGGCGCCCTCCTCGTCGAGCAGGGCGAGGGCGCCGCGGCACTTCGAGCAGGCGGGATTGATCCAGATCTCCATGCCGCACAAGCTACCCGCGCCCCATCCGCACCACGGTCCCCGCGCCCTCCTCGCCGCCCCCGAATCCCTCCTCAAACCCCCTCTGGCCAGGGAAGATTGGCGGCTGGGGGAGCGTCCGTTGTCAGTGCCGGCACGTAGAATGGAAGCAATGTTCGAAGGTGCCCGTGAGGGTTCCTGAACCGCGACAGGAGGATGCCTGTGCCCGCTGCCGCACTGCCGTCGAAGTCCGCCGTCACCCGCTCCCGCACGTCTCCCGCCCCGCGCTCTTCGCGTTCGTCGCGCGCGCCGCGTCCGGACCGGCCCGCGCTCTGCGAGGTGCCGTATGTCCCGCTGGAGAAGCGCCCCCTGCCTCCCGGTCGCCCGCGCGACTGGTACGTCACGCACAACCGCCGTCTGAAGGCCATGCGCCTGGCGATCGCCCTGCTCGACTCGGGCGTCCTCGTCCCCAACCAGGCGAGCAACGTACGGATACGGACCATGGCCGAGACGGTGGGCATCCACCCGCCGTCGGACACCACGTGCCACATGGTGCGGGCCCTGATGCGCTACAGCCGCTGAGGCGGGCCCCGGCCCTACGCAAGGGCCGGGGCGGTGGGACATGCTGGCGCCCATGACTCAGCCGGAACATGCCATGGCCGCGGCGCGGCCCGAGGGGGAGCTGCCGCTCCTGACCACGGTGGAGACGGCGGACGGCACCCGCATCCCGGTGCGGGGGCTGCGCGCCGCGGCCGGGGTTTCGTGTGCCGCGCCCTCGGCCTCGCACGGCGCGACCGGGGAGGCCGCCCCACCCGCGGAGTCCGCCCAGTCCGTGGGGTCCGCGGCGACCGCGGCAACCGCCGAGCTCGCCGCTCCCGCAGCGGGTGCTGCCGCGCCCGTCGTCCTCGTCCTGCCCGCCATGGGCACCCCGGTCCGCGTCTACCGCCACTTCGCGCGGGAGCTGCACGCCGCGGGCCTGGGCGTGGTCACCGCCGACCTGCGGGGGCAGGGCGAAAGCACGCCGCGGGTGACGGACCCGGCCGCGCGGGACCACGGCTTCCGTACGCTCCTGGAGCAGGACTTCGTGGCGGTGCTCCAGGCCGTCCGGGCCGAGTTCGGCTCCGCGCCGCCGCTGTTCCTGCTCGGCCACAGCCTGGGCGGTCAGCTGGCTCTGCTGTACGCGGCGGCCGAGCCGGGGCCCGCGGTCGACGGAGTCGTGCTCGTCGCGGCGGGCTCCGTCTGGTACCGGGCGTACGGGGCGCGGTGTGCGCCCGGTCTGCTGGCCGGGACGACCCTCATGGCGGCGACCGCGACGCTGCTCGGCCGCTGGCCCGGCACCCGCCTCGGCTTCGGCGGCAACCAGACCAAGAGCGTCATGCGGGACTGGGCGCGCCAGGGCCGCACCGGCCGCTACCGCCCCGCAGGCTCCACCGTCGACTACGAATCCGCCCTGCGCGCCCTGGCCGTGCCCGTACTCGCGGTCTCCGTCGAACAAGACACGTACGCCCCGGCGTCCGCCGTCACCCACCTCCTGTCGAAGGCCCCGCACGCCCCCGTCACCCGCCGCCACTACACGCAACAGGAGGCGGGCGCCCGCCTCGACCACTTCGCCTGGACCCGCGCGGGCGGGCCGCTGGCGCGCGGGGTGGCGGAGTGGGCGGCAGCCCTCCCCGGACTCGGCCGGGACTCGGCGTGACGCCCGCAGGGCGTCGCCTGTTCACTCGTTCGGCGTACCCGGCATGCGCCCCGCCCCGTCGCCGCTTTGGCTGCTTCTCAAGGGAGGCCGCGGCAGCCGGCGAGGGGCGCGGGGTGCGGGTCCCGACCCCGGGCGGGCCCGGTCCGCCCGGTGCCGTCCGCCCGTCCGAGAGGGGTTCGCCGATGACCACGCCGGCCGAGCGCGCGGAACGCGGCAAGGCGGCCCGCAAGCGTGCCACCCGCTCCTCGCACGGAACGTGGATCCCGTCGGCCGACCGCGCCGACCCGGTGACCGTTCTGGAACGCCAGGCCGCCGACCGCGTCCAGGAACTGCTGCCGATCCGGTACGCCAGGATGGCCGCCTCGCCGCTCGCCTTCCTGCGCGGCGCGGCCGCCGTCATGGCCGGTGACCTCGCCACCCAGCGCAACACCGGCCTCACCGTCCAACTCAGCGGTGACGCCCACCTGTTGAACTTCGGCGTGTTCGCCTCCCCGGAACGCAACCTGCTCTTCGACCTGAACGACTTCGACGAGACCTACCCGGGGCCCTTCGAGTGGGACGTCAAACGGCTCGCCGCCAGCGTCGCCGTGGCCGCGGGCGAACGCGGGGACGGCGAGGACCGGGCGCACGCCGCGGCCCTCGCCGCCGTCACGGCGTACCGCAAGGGCATGCGGCGCCTGGCCCGCAAGGGCGAACTCGACGTCTGGTACGAGCGCATGGACGCCCGCGACCTGCTGCCGCTCATCGACTCGGCCCGCCACCGCGAGCGCGCCGAGGCCCGCCTGGACCGCGCCCGCCGCCGCACCAGCCTCCAGGCCCTCGGAAAGCTCACGGAACTCGTCGACGGGCGGCGCCGCATCATCCACGACCCGCCGCTCCTCGAACCGGCGGGGCCGCCCGACATAGCCGCCCTGCGCAAGATATTCGGCGACTACCGCTCGACCCTCGCCGAGGAACGCCGCCTCCTCCTGGACCGGTACCGCTTCGTCGACGCGGCCCGCAAGGTCGTCGGCGTCGGCAGCGTGGGCACCCGCTGCTTCGTCGTCCTGCTCACCGGCCGCGACTCCGGTGACCCCCTCTTCCTCCAGATCAAGGAGGCGGTGCACTCGGTCCTGGAGGAACACCTCCCGACGGGCCCGCACGTCCACCCCGGCCACCGCGTCGTCGCGGGCCAGCGGCTGCTCCAGGCCGCCGGTGACATCTTCCTCGGCTGGATGACGGGTCCCCAGGGCCGCGCCTACTACTGGCGCCAGCTCCGCGACATGAAGGGCACCCTCGACCTCACCACCCTGGACCCCGCCGAACTCCACGCCTACGCCCGCCTCTGCGGCACCGCCCTGGCCCGCGCCCACGCCCGCTCCGGCGACCGCATCGCCATCGCGGCGTACCTGGGCGGCGCCGACACCTTCGACCGCGCGACAGCGGAGTTCGCCGTCAGATACGCCACCCAGAACACACAGGACCACGAGGCCCTGCGCAACGCGATAGAGGCGGGCATTCTCCCGTCGGCAGGCGCTTCTGATACGAACTACCCACATCCGGCGAGAGATTGAGCCCGTCCGGCGTTTGAGGACGAGCCGCAAAGCGGCGATCGGCAGGGGTCTGTCCCACCCCGCACGGGACACCCGCCCAGCTGGGGTCCAGGGGGCGCAGCGCCCCTGGTTTCGGGAAGGGGTGCCCGCGCGCGGAGCGCGCTAATGGATGCTGTGGGGAAAGCCCCGCAGGGCCCAGCACCCGCACCCACACCCACACCCGCCCCCGCACAGAATCGAGCCCACCCCATGCCCAAGAAAGTCAGCGTCTTCACCCTCGGAGGCACCATCTCCGCCCAGGCGGGCGGAGGAACAACCCGCCTCACCGGCGCCGAAACCCTGGCCTCCGCCCCGATCCCACCCGGAGTGGAGGTGGAGCTCCAGGACGTCCGCCAACTCCCGGGCTCCTCCCTGACGTTGGACGACCTGGCGGAGCTGGCCGAGAAGGTGGACGAGGCCACCGCGGCGGGCCACGGCGCGGTGGTCGTACAGGGCACGGACACCCTGGAGGAGACGGCGTTCCTGCTGGACGTGGTCTGCGCGCAGCGCGAACCCGTGGTCGTCACGGGCGCGATGCGCCGCCCCGACCACCCGGGCGCGGACGGCCCCGCGAACCTCGCCGCGGCACTGGCGGCGGCCGCGGCCCCCGACTGCCGGGGCCTCGGCGTCCTCACGGTCCTCGCCGACGAGATCCACGCCGCCCGCCACGTACGCAAGACGCACACGACGTCCGTGACCACGTTCGCCTCGCCGGGCGCGGGCCCGCTGGGCCGGGTCGTGGAGGGCGTCCCGCACATCCTGCTCCGCCCCGCGCGGCCGACCGTGGAGCGGCCGCTGCGGCTGCGAGCGGCGGCCCGCGTCGCCCTGCTCACCCTCGCCCTGGGCGACGGCGGCGAACTCCTCGACGCCGTGGACGACCGCTTCGACGGCCTGGTCGTGGCGGCCTTCGGCGCGGGCCACGTACCGAAGTGGCTGGTCGAACCGCTGACCGCCGTGGCCGCCCGGATGCCGGTCGTCCTCGCGTCGCGCACCGGCGCGGGCCCGCTCCTCAGCGAGACGTACAACGGCCCGGGATCGGAGTCCGACCTGCTGGCCCGCGGCCTGATCTCCGCGGGCCACCTGGACGCGCCGAAGGCCCGCGTCCTCCTGTACGCGCTGCTCGCCGACGGAGCCGACCGCGCGACGACGGCCGCGGCGTTCGACCGCCTGCGTACGCCGTAGCAGCCCCGAAACCGAAAGCCGACGCCGAACCGACCAGCCTCGGCCAACCGACCAGCCCCAACTAACCGATCTGCTCAGGCGTCACCGTAAGCCACCGCTTGTCCGCCGTCACCGGCTGCCCCAACTCCCGCTGCCGCGCCGCGTTCTTCCGCTTCATGCCGTCCAGCTGCTTCATGTAGCTGTCCTTGCGGTTGACCCACACGCGGACACCCCCGTGCCGCACGTCCGCCGAGTGGAACAGCATCGGGCCGTCGCTCACGGGGGTGTCCCCGGCGACGAGCACCGGCTTCTTCCACTCGTCGATGTACGTGGAGATGGCGGCGGGCTTGCCCTGGTACCAGGTCATGGGCGCCCAAAGGTTCGGCGTGAGCTCGTACTTGGCAAGGCGCGCCCGGTCCTTCGGGCCGAAGCGGCCCTCGGCGATCTCCTTGCGGGAGCTGGTGACCTGGCCGGTCTTCCGGTCCTTGAGCTGCATGCCGACGCCGATGACGTTCTGCGGCTTCACGCCGTACCCGTACTTCGGGTCGGCGAGCACCATCCGCACCAGGTCCTCGCTCGCCGCGCTCACGACGTACACCTCGATCCCGTGCGCGCGCAGCGACTTGTACAGCTCCTGCATGCCGGGGAAGAACTCGGGCCGCTCGACCTCGGTCCTGGTGACCTTCCCGTGCTCGTCGTAGTACGTCGCCGGGATCGGCTTGTCGTACGCGAGCAGGTCGTCCACGTACCCCTTCAGCTGCTTCAGCGTGAAGCCGGAGAAGATCTGCGCCGCCCACGGGTAGCAGACCTGGTCGTCGACCTCGCAGAGGCGGTTGTAGTAGCTGTACAGGCTCTCCTTGTGCGTGGCCGTGTCCTTGAAGGGGATGACCTTCAAGGAGGGGGCCATCGACTTCCGGGTCAGGACGCCCTTCATCTCCAGGAACGGAAGCAGGGCTTCCTCCAGGTCGTGGCGGTACGTCGTGTTGTCCGCGTCGAAGACGGCGTACGCGCCCTTCCCCTCGTTCTCCGCGATGACCTTGCCGAGCTTCGCGGCCACCGGCTTGGGCCAGTGCTTGAGCCCGGTGGCGGCGGCGCGGGCGGACGCGGAGGGCGCCTTCGCGTCCGCCCGCCCGGCGTCCGCGGCCTTCGCGTCCGTCGACGGCCACAGCGCCCCGCCTGCGAACACCGCCGCCGCGAGCGCCCCCGCCGCTCCTACGACCGCCAGCCTGCCCTTTGCCCGAATTGCCATGGTTTCCGTGTTCCCGTTCGCTGATAGCGCTGCGTGCCGCACCCGTCCGGAGCGGCGCGCCATGCTAATAGGCCAACGTTCCAACTTCCCATGATCGAGGTCACCGTGCGTGGCGGGCATGGGACGGCCGGACGCGGGTAGCCGCACCGGACGACAGGCCCGACCGCACCCGCGCACAATGAGGACATGGGCCCCATGCCTACGGAGACGAAGACCGGGGAAACGGTGACCGCGTCGCGGGAGTTCGTCCGCGCCGCACCCCCGCCCGGCGGCCTCGTCGTCTCCGCCGTCGGCTACCGCACACGCGGCCAGCGCCCCGCCCTCCACCGCGGCCTGCCGTCGCCGTACCTCACGCTGATCTTCTCCCTCGACGGCCCCGTCACCACCGGCCGCACCCCCGCCCAGGTGACCGGCCCCGACGCCGTCCACACGGACATCGTCGTCGGCGGGCTGCACCAGCGGCCCGCGTACGTCGCCCAGCCCGAGCACGAGGCGGGCATCCAGCTCGCCGTGCACCCCCTCGCGGCCCGCGCGCTCCTCGGCCTGCCCGCCGCCGAGCTGTCCGGGCAGCTCGTGACCGACGGCACCGACGTCCTCGGCCGCCTCGCCGCCGACGTACGCGAACGCCTCTGCGAGCAGGACGACTGGCGCGACCGATTCGCCGTCCTGAACGCCTATCTGGCCCGCCGCGCCGCCGACGCCGAACGCGCCGGTGCCGCCCGCCCGGAGGTCGCCGAGGCCTGGGCCTGGCTCGCCCGGCACCGCGGCGCGGGCACCCTGCGCGGCCTGTCCGCGCACGTCGCGCTCAGCGAGCGCCGGCTGTCCGCGCTCTTCCGCGCCGAGACCGGCGTCACCCCCAAACAGGCGGCCCGCCTCATCCGCTTCCAGCACGCGAAGGCCGCCGTGGTGCGCGCGGTCGTCGCGGACGCACGCCCCGACCTGGCCCGGATCGCCGCCGACTGCGGGTACTACGACCACTCCCACCTGGTACGGGACTTCCGCCAGTACACGGACCTGAGCCCGAGCGCCTGGGTGGCCGAGGAGTGCCGGAATATCCAAGCCGGAGGCCACGCCAACGGCGAAGACTGGGACACATGAACACCAACGAAACCGCGCAGAACGCACAGACCAGTCAAGCCGCCCAGACCAGCCAAGCCGCCCAGACCGCCACGAACCGCCGTCCCCCCGACGTCTGGCCCACCTTCCAGGCCCACGACGCCCCCGCCCTGATCGACTTCCTCGTCGACACGGTCGGCTTCCTGCGCACCGCCGTCTACGAGGACGGCGACCGCGTCGCCCACGCACAGCTCGACTGGCCCGAGGGCGGCGGGGTCATGCTCGGCAGCCACGACCCGAAGTCCGCCGCGTGGTGCCGGGAACCGGGCACCTTCGGGGCGTACGTCGTCACCGGCCGCGTCGACGACCTCTACCGCCGCCTGACCGCCGCCGGGGCGAAGGTGGTCCGCGAGATCGAGGACCAGCCGTACGGCAGCCGGGAGTTCGCGATCGCCGACCCCGAGGGCAACCTGTGGTCCTTCGGCACGTACCCCGGAGAGCCCCGCCCCGACCAGGCGTGACGCCCCGACCAGGGGTGACGCCGCGCCGGGGTGATAGCTTGCGCACGCCAGTCGTACCCGTACCAGGGTCGGGGAATCCGGTGGAAGTCCGGAACTGACGCGCAGCGGTGAGGGGGACGGGCGGGGCCAGCGGCCACTGGGAGTCCACGGACCCCCGGGAAGGCGGCCCCGTCCGGACGAACCCGAGTCCGAAGACCTGCTGGCACCGCCGTCCGCACGGGCGGCGGAGTTCGCAGACCAGGCTCCGCGCATGAGCCCTGAGACTCGGGAAGACGTGTGCCTTCGACCACGCGACACGTACGCATCCGCTCCGCCGCCCTGCTCGGCGCTGGGCTCCTCCTGCTCACCGCGTGCGGCGGCTCGTCCGCCGAACCGGCGGACAAGGCGCGCGCCGGCTATCCGGTGACGCTCACCTCCTGCGGCGAGAAGACCCGCGTACCGGCGCCGCCGCGCCGCGCCGTCTCCCTCGACCAGGGTTCCACCGAGATCCTCCTCTCCCTCGGCCTGGCCGACCGCATGGTGGGCACCGGCACCTGGACGGACCCGGTCCGCAAGGGCCTGGAGAAGGAGAACGCCAAGGTCGAGCGGCTCGCCGACCGCTACCCGGCGCTGGAGAAGGTCCTCGACAAGGAGCCGGACTTCGTCAGCGCGTCGTTCCTCTACACGGTCGGCAAGGGCGGCGTCGCCGACCGCGCCAAGTTCACCGAACTCGGCGTACCCGTCTATGTCTCGCCCACCGACTGCGCCGGCAAGGACAACGGGGGTGACGGCGACGGCACCCGCACCAAGACCCTCACCATGGACACCGTGTACGGCGAGATCCGCGACCTCGCCCGGGTCTTCGGCGTGGAGAAGCGCGGCGAGAAGCTGGTCGCCGACCTCAAGTCGCGCACCGCGAGGGCGACGAGGTCCATCGACGCCTCCGACGCCTCCGTCATGTACTGGTTCGCCAACTCCGAGGCGCCGTACATCGCGGGCTGCTGCGGCGCGCCCGGCATCATCACCCGCGAACTCGGCGCGAAGAACGCCTTCGCCGACACCCACGAGGAGTGGCCCCAGATCAACTGGGAGACCATCGCCGACCGCGACCCCGACGTCCTCGTCATCGGCGACCTCACCCGCAAGTCCCAGTCCGCCGAGAGCGCCCGCCAGAAGATCAGGTTCCTGGAGTCCAACCCGGCCACGAAGAACCTCACGGCCGTGAAGAAGAAGCGGTACGTCCTGCTCAGCGGGCAGGCCCTGAACCCGGGCATCCGTACCGTCGACGGAATCGAACAAGTGGCGGCGGCGCTGCGCGAGTTCGGCCTGGCGAAGTGAGCACGTCCGTGGGCGGCGGCACGCGGGACGAGGCGGTGGGCGGCACGCGCGGCACGGACACCGGCACAGGTGGGCGGCTGCGTGGAGGGACGAGCGGGGGGCTGCGCGGAGCGCTGCGTGGGAGGCTGCGCGGAGGCTTGCGGGCCGCCCTCCTCGGCCTGGCCGGCCTCGCCGTGCTGTTCCTGTCCATCGCGTTCGCGATCACCATCGGCCCCGCCGACATCTCCGTGCCCGACGTGTGGTCGGCGGTCGCGGCGCACCTCGGCTGGGGCGAGGCCGAGCTGACGCCGATCCGCGACGGCATCGTGTGGAACCTGCGGATGCCGCGCACGGTCCTCGCGGCGGTGTGCGGCGCGGGCCTCGCGGTGTGCGGGGCGGTGCTCCAGTCGCTGCTGCGCAACCCGCTCGCGGACCCGTTCGTGCTCGGTGTCTCGTCCGGCGCGTCCACGGGCGCGGTGGCGGTGGTGGTCCTGGGCGTCGGCGGGGGAGTCCTCACCGTCTCGGCGGGGGCGTTCGTCGGCGCCGTGCTGTCCTTCTCCCTCGTCCTGCTCCTCAGCCACACCCTCGGCGACACGGTGGACCGCGTGGTCCTGTCCGGCGTCGCCGCGATGCAGCTCTTCTCCGCCCTGACGTCCTTCGTCGTCCTGACGGCCGCGGACGCGGAGACGACGCGCGGCGTGCTGTTCTGGCTCCTCGGCTCGCTGAGCGGAGCGGCCTGGACGGACGTGTGGCTGTGCGCGGCGGTCCTCTTCGCCGCCCTCGCCGTGTGCCTGCTGCACGCCCGCGCCCTGGACGCGTTCGCGTTCGGCCAGGACGCGGCGGCCACCCTCGGCGTCCACGTGACACGGGTGCGCCTGGTCCTGCTCTGTACGACGGCACTCCTCACGGCGACCCTGGTCAGCAGCGCCGGCGCGATCGGCTTCGTGGGCCTGGCCCTGCCGCACGCGGCCCGGGCGGTGGTGGGCGCGGGCCATCCGCGCCTGCTCCCGGTGACGGCGCTCGCGGGCGCGGTCTTCCTGATCTGGGTGGACACCCTGGCCCGCACGGTCCTGGACCCCCAGGAGGTGCCGGTGGGCGTGGTGACCTCACTGATCGGCGTACCGGCGTTCGTGGTGGTCCTGTACCGCACGAGGAAGACGACATGACGTACGAGGAGACGTACGACGCGACGTACGAGAAGGCGCACGACGCGACGTACGACGAAAGCGAGGCGGCCACGACCGGGCTGGCGGCGGGGCGCGTGGCCTACGCCGCGGGCGGCCGCCTCATCGTCGACGGCATCACCCTCGCCCCGCGCCCCGGCAGCACGCTCGGCCTCATCGGCCCGAACGGCTCCGGCAAGTCCACGCTGCTGCGCCTCCTGTCGGGCGTCCTGGAGCCCGCGTCGGGCGTGGTCACCCTGGACGGCACCCCGCTGCCCCGGCTGGGCCGCAGGGAGACGGCGCGGAGGCTGGCGGTGGTGGACCAACACGCGTCCACGCAGGTGGAGTTGACGGTACGAGACGTGGTGGCGCTGGGCCGCGTACCGCACCGCAAGCCGTGGTCGGCCAGCACGGCCGCGGACGAGCGAGCCGTCGAGGAGGCCCTGGACCGCACGTCCCTGACCGACCGGGCGGGCCAGTCCTGGCACACCCTCTCCGGCGGCGAGCGCCAGCGCGCCCACATCGCGCGCGCCCTGGCCCAGGCCCCGCGCGAACTCCTCCTGGACGAACCCACCAACCACCTGGACATCCAGCACCAGTTGGACCTCCTGAACCTGGTCGCCTCGCTCCCCGTGACCACGGTGATCGCGCTGCACGACCTGAACCTGGCCGCGATGTTCTGCGACGAGATCCTGGTCCTGAAGGAGGGCAGGGCGTACGCGCACGGCACCCCCGCCGAGGTCATCACGGAGCCGCTGATCGCGGAGGTGTACGGCGTCCGGGCCCGGGTCACCCCGCCCGCGGACCCCGCCGATCCCCTGGACCACCCGTCGGTCCGCTTCCTGCGGTCGTCACCACGCCCCTCGTCGTAGGCGGGCGCCTGGGCACGGAGGACACCGGCACGACTCCCGGGAGGAAAACGGAGGAGATCCATCCGATCGGCGTACGGTTGATCGTTCCTCCAGGTGAAAGGCCCGGCGTTCGACCCCGGGGCGGGACGCGGGGCTGCGATTCTCAGGCCGATCCCGTCCGGCGCCGCGAACTGCTCCGGGCCGAACCAGTCCCCTGACCAAGGAGCCAGCCGTGCCCTTTCGCCGCCTGCTGACCGCCGCCCTCGCCTCCACCGCCCTCGCCCTCACGTCCCTGGGCGCCGCGACCGTCACCGCGACTCCCGCGGCCGCGGCCCCGTGCGGCTTCTACGAGACCAGCTCCGACGCCTACTACAACCACTGCACGTCGGACGGCTCCCGCGTCGTCATCAAGGTCAGGGTCGCCTGGGGCCCCGACTACGAGCGCTGCGTCGGCCCCGGCAGGACCTGGCTGGGCTCGGACGAGAAGATCCAGGGCGCCCACTACGTCGGCCGCACGTGCTGAAGACCGACCGCCACTGAGAAGGCGGGGCCACCGGCGGGCGGCCCCACCTACGGCCCGGGTGTGGGGGAGACCTCCGCACCCGGGCCGTCGCCGTCAACTGCTCGGCCCGGAGCGTGTATTGCGGTCTCAGCGAGTTCCCACCAGATAGGCATATGCCACCACGTTCCCGGAGTACCCGGCGGTCTTTGAATAGGTTCCGCCGCAGGTAATGAGGCGCAGTTCCGGGCGACCCCTGTCACCGTAGACCTCACGTACCGGAAAGGCCCGCTTGGAGTGCGCTTTCACTCCATACACGCGGAACGCGGCTGTTTTTCCGTCACGCCGTCGGATCTCGATGGAGTGCCCTGCGCGGAGCGCGCCGAGGCCGTAAAAGACCGCCGGCCCGCTGCTGTGATCGACGTGACCGACAATGACGGCAGTGCCCTTGACGCCAGGTGACGCCGAATCCCGGTACCAGGCCGTCAGGTTGCGTTTTTCGGGCGGTGGTTCCTGGATCTGGCCGTCGCCCCGCAGCCCCACGTCCACAACGGGGGCGGAAACACGGATTGCGGGGATCCGGAGTCCTACAGGCTCCGAGGGAAGGAGAGGGCGGGCGGCAGGCGGCCCGCCGGCCTTCTTGCCGGCCAGGCTTGGCGCCTGGGACCGCGGCGGCTGCGGAGGGCCTTCCTCCCCGAAGAGGCCGCGTGTGGTCAGGACGAGTCCCACGATGATGAACACGGCCGCACAGCAGGCGAGTACCCGACGGCCGCGCAGGGTGAGTCGGGCCGGCCGGGCCCCCCGCGGGCGCTGAGACCGGGCAGAAGGCAGACGGTTGTCTCGAGACTGCGCGGGCGGACGTCCGGGGCGTGCATTTCGCGGGTGGCGCATAGGGCCTCGTGATCACCTGATAAGGGGTCTACGAAACGCGGCCGAGGATAACACCCACCGACCCGTCCAACGGTTAACGGGCGGCGTGTCGCCAAGGCGAAATTCTTTTCTACGCACCGCCATTAGACGGTAGTTCGTTCGGCCCAATTACCGGCTTCAGAAGAAGTAACACTCTGTCCGACCAGGGAATTTCGAGCGGCAACCGGCCCAGTGGCGAGGCATGCGAATGAATCAACTCGCACACGTAAGTCGACAAGTCACCTAAGTGGGAGGTTATCGACGCCCAGCTCTTTCGCTCGACTGCACGATTCATCGACTCGTGCGCCGCGCGGAGGGCCAGCTATCCGAAAGAACTGAACGGAGACTCAACGTGCGCGAACCACGCTTCTTCCATGCCGTGGCGCTCATCATGGCCACGGCAGCCCTCTCGCTCCCCGCGTCCGCCCTCGCTCTCCCCAACGAGGTCGTCGTCGATCCGCCCAGGGTTCAGCAGTACGCCCAGGCGAAAGTCAGCGCTCACGCCTGCGGCAACCACGCCATCCACGCCACCGGTTCCACCACGGCGGCGCGCGGCACATTCCCCTTGACCAAGGGGGCCGGTGACACGCATCCCACCGGACGCTTCACCGTCGCGGGGAGCGCCCAGCTGGGGACCAACACCGTCACGATCATGTGCGACACGGGCGCCGACTTCACCGTCGACTTCACCGTGCTGAAAGGAGCGCCCGCCAGACCGGGCCACACACCTCCCCAACAAGCCATCAAAGTAACGGAACGCCAAAAAACACCCTCTCAGCGAGCCATCAAAGTGGCGGAAGACCACAAATCCCCGACCGGGCCCGTGAACACCGGAGTCGGCGGCTCGGCTCAAGACGGCACGACCACGGGACTCTTCGGCCTCGGAGCCCTCGCGGTCGGCGTCGGCGCCGTCTACGTGCTGCGCCGTCAGGCGAAGAGGAGGAACTGCTGATCAGCCCCAGGGCCGAGTAGCCGGGCGTCGTGGCGGCATGCGGCCTGAGCGACGAGTGAAGGCCGCCACTCCTAGGTGACGGCCTTCACTCGTTGCATCCTCGGATGACCCTCGCAGGCCATCCGACTCCGCCTCTTAGATGTCGAAGTACAGCTCGAACTCGTGCGGGTGCGGCCGCAGCTGGATCGGGGCGATCTCGTTGGTGCGCTTGTAGTCGATCCACGTCTCGATCAGGTCGGACGTGAAGACGCCGCCCGCCTGGAGGTACTCGTTGTCCGACTCGAGGGCGTCGAGGACCGCGGGGAGGGAGGTGGGGACCTGGGGGACGCCCGCGTGCTCCTCGGGGGCCAGCTCGTAGAGGTCCTTGTCGATCGGCTCGGCCGGCTCGATCTTGTTCTTGACGCCGTCGAGGCCCGCGAGGAGGAGGGCCGAGAAGGCGAGGTACGGGTTCGAGGACGGGTCCGGCGCGCGGAACTCCACGCGCTTGGCCTTCGGGTTGGAGCCCGTGATCGGGATGCGCATCGCGGCGGAGCGGTTGCGCTGCGAGTAGACCAGGTTGACCGGGGCCTCGAAACCGGGGACCAGGCGGTGGTAGGAGTTCACCGTGGGGTTGGTGAAGGCAAGCAGCGAGGGGGCGTGCTTGAGGATGCCGCCGATGTAGTAGCGGGCGGTGTCCGAAAGGCCCGCGTAGCCCTGCTCGTCGTAGAAGAGCGGGTCGCCGCCCTGCCACAGGGACTGGTGGACGTGCATGCCCGAGCCGTTGTCACCGAAGATCGGCTTCGGCATGAACGTCGCGGTCTTGCCGTTGCGCCACGCGACGTTCTTCACGATGTACTTGAAGAGCATCAGGTCGTCCGCGGCGGCGAGCAGCGTGTTGAACTTGTAGTTGATCTCGGCCTGGCCGGCCGTGCCCACCTCGTGGTGCTGGCGCTCGACCTTGAGGCCGGACCGGCCCAGCTCCAGGGAGATCTCCGCACGCAGGTCGGCGAAGTGGTCGACCGGCGGAGCCGGGAAGTAACCGCCCTTGTAGCGGACCTTGTAGCCGCGGTTGTCCTCGAGCGCGCCGGTGTTCCAGGCGCCCGCCTCGGAGTCGATCTCGTAGATGGAGCGGTTCGCCGTGGTCTCGAAGCGCACCGAGTCGAAGACGTAGAACTCGGCCTCGGGGCCGAAGTACGCGGTGTCGGCGATGCCCGTCGAGGCCAGGTAAGCCTCGGCCTTCTTCGCCACGTTGCGCGGGTCGCGGCTGTACTGCTCGCCGGTCACCGGGTCGTGGATGAAGAAGTTGACGTTGAGGGTCTTGTCGCGGCGGAACGGGTCCACGCGGGCCGTCGACAGGTCCGCCACGAGCGCCATGTCCGACTCGTGGATGGCCTGGAAGCCGCGGATGGAGGAGCCGTCGAACATGAGCTGCTCGGCCGGATCGAACGCCTCCGCCGGGACCGTGAAGTGCTGCATGACGCCCGGCAGGTCGCAGAAGCGGACGTCTACGAACTTCACGTCCTCGTCCGCGAGGAACTTCTTGGCTTCGTCGGCGTTCTGGAACATCCAGCTCCTCCTGTTCCCGCCCGGGGAGGAGCGGGGTTGCAGCTCGGTCGTGCGGCCAGTGCGGTGGCACACGCTGGGACCCGACCATAGGGACGGGGGATTTCTCAAGCGTGACCCGTTTGTTTCGCCGAAGTTAACCGGCCCGGGTGGCGGAGCCTTCGCGAGACCCGCTTCCCGGGTACGACGAGCCGACTTCCCCGCGCACGACGAGCCCCGCCTCTCCGCATACGGGAGACCCACCCCTCCGCGTACGAAAAGGGGCGCAGTACCGTGGACGGGTGGACAACAGGCAAGCAATCGGATCGTGGCTCTCCGGCCCCCGCGCGGCGGCCGAGGACGCGGGCGTCGACTTCGGATACCGCGGCGAGCAGCTCGGCCTGCCCGAGGAGGGCCCCGGCTCCATCGCCCGGCCCGGCCGCCGCATCGGCGCCATCGCCATCGACTGGGGACTGTGCCTCGTCATCGCATACGGCCTGCTCGCCCGCGGCAACCCCCAGGCGATGGGCAACTGGGCGCTCGGGCTGCTCTTCGTGATGAGCCTGCTGACCGTCGGCACGGTCGGCAGCACCCCCGGCAAGCGCCTGCTCGGCCTGCGCGTGGTGAGCGAGGACGGCGGCCGTCTCGGCTTCGTCCGCGTCCTCGTCCGCAGCGCGCTGCTGTGCGTCGGCATTCCGGCCCTGATCTGGGACCGCGACGGCCGCGGCCTCCACGACCGCCTCGCCCGCGCGGTCCAGGTCCGCATCTAGGTCCGGATCTAGAGTCCGCGCCCGCGTCCCGCATACGTCGAGTCCTGCATACGTCCATACATCGAGTCCTGCATACGTTGATGGGGCGCCCGGAACCGAGTGGTTCCGGGCGCCCCATCAACGTAGAAGGAACAGCGGCAGCGTCACCGCATCTTCGGGCCGCCCCGCGGGATCCGAGCTCCCTTAGGCATGGGCCCCTTTGGCAACGGCATGTTGCTCATCAGGTCGCCCATCGCCTTCAGGCGGTCGTTCGTCGCCGTGACCTGCGGGCCCTGCAGCACCCGGGGGAGCTTCAGGAGCGTGGTGCGGAGCTTCTTGAGCTCGACCTGTCCCTCGCCGTTGCCGACGATCACGTCGTGCACCGGGACGTCCGCGACGATGCGGGCCATCTTCCTCTTCTCGGCGGCCAGCAGCGGCTTCAGCCGGTTCGGGTTGCCCTCGGCGACCAGGACGATGCCGGCCTTGCCGACGGTGCGGTGCACCACGTCCTGGCTGCGGTTCATCGCGATCGCGGGGGTCGTCGTCCAGCCGCGGCCGATCTTGTCGAGCACCGCCGCCGCCGCACCGGGCTGGCCCTCCATCTGACCGAAGGCGGCGCGCTCGGCCCTGCGTCCGAAGACGATCGCCATCGCCAGGAAGGCGAGGAGGAAGCCGAGAATGCCGAGATAGATGGGGTGACCGATCCAGAAGCCGATCGCGAGGAAGACACCGAAGGTGACGATTCCCACAGCCGCGATGATGAGACCGATCTTGGAGTCGGCCCGCCGGGTCATCTTGTAGGTCAGAGCGATCTGCTTGAGTCGCCCGGGTTCCGCGGCCGAAGCCGCCGCGGTGGTTTCCTTCCTCGCCATGCCTTGAAGTCTACGTGGCCCCGGAGCCGACTACGACGTGCGGGTTGCCCCTGCCTCCTCGAGCACGCGCTGCGCCTCGACCCGGTCCTTGGCGCGGCGCCGGTCCTCGAGGACGGACGTCCAGGCGTTGCGGCGCGCGGTGCGCTGGCCGCTGCTCATGAGCAGCGACTCGACGGCGCGCAGCGCGTCGGTGACGGACGGGATGGCGGTGGCGCGAACGGGCGCGGCCTGCATGGTGATGCCCTCCGAGAAGCGACAAGTGGACGGGGGAGCGCTACAAGAGGTGCCTGGCTCTGGGTAAGGCTGTACGTGCGGTAATTCCAGGGTCACTGATTGGTGTTACCAGGGCGTGACCGACCGGTCAAACGCCGATGAAGCCTTGACGCGGAGCCCCAAAACGCTGACGCGGCCCATACGTTCCCCTTCACCTGCGAGGAAGGTATGGGCCGCGTCGTATCGGCCACTACTGGGCGGTAGTCGCTTGTGCGCAGATTCACACGCTGCCGGGCGCGGGCGGCGCCGGGTGCGCGCGGCGGGCGGAGCGGGACGTTCAGACCGCCTGCGAGGCCACGTACCCTCAGACCGCCTGCGAGGCCACGTACGACCCGCGCCGCTCGATCGCCATCTGGTACAGCCGGCCCGCGCGGTACGAGGACCGGACCAGCGGGCCCGACATCACGCCGGAGAAGCCGATCTCCTCGGCCTCCTCCTTGAGCTCCACGAACTCCTGCGGCTTGACCCAGCGCTCCACGGGGTGGTGGCGCACCGACGGGCGCAGGTACTGCGTGATCGTGATCAGCTCGCAGCCCGCGTCGTGCAGCTGCTGCAGCGCCTCGCTGACCTCCGCGCGCTCCTCGCCCATGCCGAGGATCAGGTTCGACTTGGTGACCAGGCCGGCCTCGCGGGCCTCGGTGATCACCTTCAGGGAGCGCTCGAAGCGGAAGCCGGGGCGGATGCGCTTGAAGATGCGCGGCACCGTCTCCACGTTGTGGGCGAGCACCTCGGGGCGGGAGGAGAAGACCTCGGCCAGCTGGTCCGGCTCCGCGTTGAAGTCGGGGATGAGCAGCTCGACCTTGGTGTGGCCGCTCTCGCGCTCGGCGGTCATCGCGTGGATCTGGCGGACCGTCTCCGCGTACAGCCAGGCGCCGCCGTCCTCCAGGTCGTCGCGGGCGACGCCGGTGATGGTGGCGTAGTTCAGGTCCATCTTCACGACGGACTCGCCGACGCGGCGGGGCTCGTCGCGGTCGAGGGCCTGCGGCTTGCCGGTGTCGATCTGGCAGAAGTCACAGCGCCGCGTGCACTGGTCGCCGCCGATGAGGAACGTGGCCTCGCGGTCTTCCCAGCACTCGTAGATGTTCGGACAGCCCGCCTCCTGGCAGACCGTGTGCAGGCCCTCGCTCTTCACGAGCTTCTGCAGGGCGTTGTACTCGGGGCCCATTTTCGCCCGGGTCTTGATCCACTCGGGCTTGCGCTCGATGGGGGTCTGGGCGTTCCGGACCTCCAGGCGCAGCATCTTGCGTCCGTCGGGTGCGACTGCGGACACATCGGCTCCCTGTAGCTTCGATTCTTCGGCGCACCCCAGGGTACGCCCGTGATGTCGTTGGGCTTACGCCCGCCCGTCGCCCGACCACCGCCCCTGGGGGACAGCGCTCCGCGCTGGCTGGTTCAACAACCTCTGGCCCCAGGTGCGCATTCCCAGCCCAGGCCCCGAGAGCCCCGCGCCCCCCCGACAAGGCCGGTCCGGCAGGCCCCGACGGTTCAGGCGAGCGCCCGCTCGGTGGGCTCCGTCGGTTCCTCGGTGGCCTTCGCCTCCTGGTCCGTCGGCTTCTCCACCTCCCGCGGCTTCAGCTCCGCGTTCTCCAGTACGTCCCGCAGGTGCCGCTCGGCCACCGGCAGGACGTCGGCGATCGTGATGTCGCGGCCCAGCTCGTGCGCGATGGACGTCACACCCGCGTCGCGGATGCCGCACGGCACGATCCGGTCGAACCAGGTGTTGTCCGGGTTCACGTTCAGCGCGAAGCCGTGCATCGTCACGCCCTTGGCGACGCGGATGCCGATCGCGGCGACCTTGCGGTCCTCGCGGCGCTGGCCGGCGTTGGAGGGCGCGTACTCCGGGCCGTTCAGGCGGGGGTCGAACTCCTCGTCCTGGAGCCGCGGGTCGAAGTCGAGGCTGAGGCCCCCGAGCGCCGGTCGCGACTCCAGCGGATCGCCGAGGACCCATACGCCGCTGCGGCCCTCGACGCGCGTGGTTTCGAGACCGAACTCGGCACACGTTCGGATAAGTGCCTCTTCCAGGCGGCGTACATGTGCTACGACGTCCACCGGACGCGGCAGTTTCTGGATCGGGTAGCCCACGAGCTGGCCCGGGCCGTGCCAGGTGATCTTGCCGCCGCGGTCCACGTCCACGACCGGAGTGCCGTCCAGCGGGCGCTCGCTGTCCTCGGTCCGGCGGCCCGCCGTGTACACCGGCGGGTGCTCGAGGAGCAGGCAGGTGTCCGGGACCTCGTCCGCGAACCGGGCGGCGTGCACCCGGCGCTGCTCGTCCCAGGCCTCCTGGTACTCGACGGACTCAGCGCCGAAACCCAGCCGGTTGAATCGAATCTCGCCCACGGCACGTGCCTCCCTAGAACCATCCCCGTGCACTTCACGTACACAGGGCCCCGCACCGGGCACGGAAACCTTCACCGTGCACGGATCGCGCCCCTGCCACTGTACGTCCGGCGGAATCCCGTCAGCTCTACGGCCAATCCTCACACGATCGGATGAATGGAGCTTGAAGGTCCGGATGAGGGCCCTCATGGCCGCTACATTCGCGCCGTTCACGAGGCCATAAGGGCTGCTCAAGGCAGGCCCGGAAGGCAGGAGACCGCACAGCTGATGACGGAACGACCCCCGCAGCGCACCCCCAACCGCCAGCTAGCCGCGCTCATCGCGGAAGCCGGGTTCTCCAATGCGGGCCTGGCGCGCCGCGTCGATCAGCTAGGGCTCGAGCACGGTCTCGATCTCAGGTACGACAAGACATCGGTGACACGCTGGCTCAGAGGCCAGCAGCCGCGCGGCACGACACCGGCACTGATCGCGGAGGTCTTCACCCGGCGCCTCGGCCGCCGCCTGTCCGCCCAGGATCTCGGGCTCGACGCGTGCGCCCCCGTCTACGCGGGCCTGGAGTTCGCGGCGTCGCCGGAGGAAGCCGTCGACATCGTCGGCGGCCTGTGGCGCAAGGACTCCGGCAGCCACGCCGAGCTGCGCAAGATCGCCTTCACCCCGGCCGGGCTCGTGGTGCCGAGCCGGGACTGGCTGATCGGCCGCGCCGACGAGCGCGTGGCCCGCGGCGAGCCCCAGCAGACCCCGCGCGTGCCCGCCCAGGGCCGCCCCATCGTGCCGCGCCAGCGCCGCGACACCGACCGCGGCCCCGGCCACCGCGTCACCGGCGGCGACATCGCGGCCCTGCGCTCCGTCGGCGAGCTGTTCCGCGCGCTCGACCACGCCTACGGCGGCGGGCACGCCCGCCAGGCCCTCGTCCGCTACCTGGAGCACGAGGCCGAGCCGATGCTCCGCGGCACCTACGGCGAGCAGGCGGGGCGCCGGCTGTTCGCGGCCGCCGCCGACCTGACCCGGCTCGCGGGCTGGACGTCGTACGACATCGCCGCGCACGGCCTCGCCCAGCGGTACTTCGTGCAGGCACTGCGCCTGTCGCAGGCCGCGGGCGACCGCGCCTACGGCTCGTACGTGCTGGTCACCATGAGCCGCCAGGCCGTCTACCTCGGCCACGGGCGCGAGGCCGTGCAGCTCGCCCGGGTCGCCCAGCAGGGCGTCGGCTCGTCGGCGCCGCCCGTCGTCCAGGCGCTCCTGCACGCCGTGGAGGCGCGCGGGCACGGGGTGCTCGGGGAGGTGCGGGCCTGCTCGGCGTCCATGGTGCGTGCCGAGCGCGCCCTGGAGACGGCCCGGCCCGGCGACGAGGTCCCGTACTGGGCGCGCTTCTTCGACGAGGCCCAGCTCGCCGACGAGTTCGCGCACTGCAACCGCGACCTCCAGCAGTACCGCGCGGCGGCCCAGCACGCGGAGCGCTCGCTGCAACTGCGCGCCCCCGGGTACGCCCGCAGCCGCCTCTTCTGCCGCGTCGTCCTGGCCTCCGCGCGCCTGGGCCTCGGCGAACTGGAACAGGCCTGCCAGCTGGGCGCCGACGCGGCCCAGGCGGCGGGCGAGATGCGCTCGGTCCGCGCGGTGGAGTACGTACGCGACTTCGAACGCCGCCTGGAGCCGTACCGGGACGCGGCGCCGGTACGGGGGTACCGCGACAAGGTCGCGGCGCTGGGGTAACCGGGGCGGGGGGGCGGCCGGCAGTGGCCGCCCCCCCGGCCGCGGCCGCCCGCCCCTAGTCGCCGAGCCGCAGGCTCGAATTCCCGCCGCGACGGCGAACAACCACAACGAACCCCTCCGGCGGTGCCGAACTCACCGCGAGCGGGCGACAGCCGAGGGCCCCAACGCCACGTCCCACGTGGCGAGGTCGTCCAAGTCCCCGCGCAGCGAGGCGCGTTCCGTACCGATGGACCGCATCGGCAACGGAACTGACGCGGGGACGACACCAACCCGCTCCCCGTCGGCGTACAGAACCGTGCGACCTGGCGAGGCCACCCACGTCAGCCGAACCCACCGGTCCAGCGGCAGAACGTACGGAAAGCTGAAGTCGGCCTCTCCGTACCGAGTGAAGCCCACACGTCCCGTGCCGTGCTGCATGAGCTTCAAGGCCCCCGCCTTGGAGCTCAGGAGCACCTGGTCGCCCGTCCGCGCCGTCGCACGGACCCGCACCGACACCGTCCAGGGCTCGGCCACGTCGACCCCGCCGAAGCCCACACCGTCCCGGTCCGAGTCGAACCGCCAGGCCTGCCCGCGCACGCCGGGCACGGGCGTGGGGTTGTCGATGATGTACGAGGTGCCGGGCAGATCGCCCGCGACGTCCTCGGCGAAGATCGTGTTGCCGGGGTTGCCGGCGTACGTCCAGCCCTTCGGGTACGCGGCGTCGTCGAAGGTCCAGTGATGGCTCGGCCGGTCCTGCACCCGGGGGCGCGTCCACGCGGGCGTGGTGCCCGGAGGATTGCCGACGCGCTGCACGCGCGCGCGGAAGTCCGTCAGGGTGTCCGGCGTCGGGGAGCCGTTCCAGGTGCGGTCGGCGAGGATCGCACGGGCGCCCGCCATGTGCTGCTCGAAGTACGCGTCGTCGGCCCAGAAGTTGTAGTCCGCCCAGTTCACGACGCCGGAGCCGAGCATGTCGGGCGCGGTGCTCGGCGCCCAGGCGTCGTACATCCAGGGCTCGTCGGGGTACTTGTGGTGGTAGTTGTTGGGCGTGTTGTAGAAGGGGCCGATGGCGATCTCGTCGTGGCCCGGAATGGCGGGTTCCGCGCCCGTGCCCTCCCAGGTGATGAAGACGACGGGGGCGTGCACGCGCTGCTGCGGGGCGGCGAGGTGCTCGGAGCCGTTGTAGACGGCGGTGCGCCTGCCGTGCGAAGTGACCACGTCGTCCAGGGTGTTGATGTACCGGTTGAGCAGGTCACCGAGAGTCGAGACGTCGGGCGCGGCGGCCAGGTGGTCCTTTACGCGCGGGCACTCGGCGAGCTGCCCCGGCACCTCCTCCGCGCCGATCGAGAACAGCGGCGCGTCGAACCAGCCCGCGAACTCGTCGACGATCTCCTTGCTCTTGCGGATCGCCTTCTCGCTGGTCATGTCGATGATCCAGTCGGGCGTCAGATGGGAGTGCGTGTGCGCCGCCGTGCACGCGCCGGGCCCGGACCCGAAGCCGATGCCGAACGCCTCGCTGATCACGGTGGCGTGACCGGGCAGTTCCAGCCCCGGCATCACCTGCACGTGGTGGCGGGCCGCGAACGCCTTCAGGTCCTCGATGTCGGCGCGGCTGTAGCTGTGGTCGGGGTCGGCGAGGCCGGGGAACCGGGGGCTGTCCAGGCGGAAGCCCTCGGACTCCGACAGGTGCAGGAACAGGGTGTTGAGCTTCTGGTCGCCCATCCTGCGGACGAGGTTCTTCAGGTACGGGATCCGCCAGAACTTGCGGCCCGCGTCCAGGTGGACCATGCGCACGGCCTGCGCGGGCCGGTCGGCCGCGCGGGCGCGCGGGACGGCGCGGCGGTCGGGGGCGGTGGTGCGCAGGAGCTGGAGGAGGGTGCGGGTGCCGTAGTACAGGCCGTGCGTGGAGGCCGCCGTCACGCGCACGGGGCCGGTGCTGTCGAGGCCGTGGCCCTCGGGGCCCAGGGCTCGGCCCGGGGTGAGGGTGAGCGTGATGTCGTGCCGGTCGGGGCGCCCGCCGGTGACGACGCGCGGGGTGAGGCCGGTGACCTGCTCGATCTCCGTACGCAGTTGGGTCGCGAGGCCGCGTACGGACTGGCGGGCGGGGCCCGGGAGTTCGGCGCGGCCGGACGGCAGCGCGGTGGCCGAGGCCTGGCGCGGGTCGATCAGGATGCGGGTGCGGTGGGTGAGTTCGGTGCGTCCGGGGAGGGCGGTCCAGTCGGCGGGGCGGGGGACGACGGCGGGGCCGGCGGCCTCCGGCGGCGGTACTTGCGGCCCCTCGGCACGTGCGGTCGGCACCGTCAGAGATCCCATGAATAGGCTCACGAGTAGTCCGAGGATGAGAGTGATCACCGGCAAGGTGCGACGCACGTCAGTCCTCCTGCGGCTCGGCGGCTGGGCGCGGCCCGGCCGGGTCCGGTGGGACCGTAGTGCTGTACGGGGGTGGTGACAAGGCCTTGGGGCGGGAGACGGGGGACAGAGAAGCCCCCGCGTGGGGGGCGCGGGGGCTTCGGGGGGAGCCGGCCCGATGGGGCGAGGTGGAGTGAAAGATCGGATGGATCCGGGTTGGCTCCGGGTGAATGAGGCCGTGCCGACCCAAGGTCGGCGGGCCTCAGGCGGCGGCCGGTAGGGCCTCCTCCGTGCAGGCCGGTTCGATCCCCAGGTCGGCCAACGCGGCCTGCGCCGCCCGGCGTCCGGAGTGCAGCGCGCCCTGCACCGTGCTGGTGTCCCGGTGGTCGCCGCACACGTAGAGGCCCGCCAACAGCCGTACGGGACGGCGCAGATCGTGCGGCGGCGGCATCGCGGGCACCGCCTCGCGCGTGTGGTGGACGGCGAGCCGTTCCCAGCGGTCGGTCGGGGTGCCGTACAGCTTCGCGAGGTGGGCGAGGACGGTGTCCTCCAGGTCGTCCGGGGGCGGGCCGAGGACGGTCGAGGAGACCAGCGTGCGGCCCGCGGGCGCGCGCGTGGGGTCGACGTGGCTGACGACGGCCGTGTGGGCGACCGGGCCCCGGCGGTCGGCGTCCAGCAGGAGCGCGGGCTCGGCGAGCGGCGGTTCGGGCGCCGCGTGGTGCACCACGGTGACCGGGTGGAAGGACGGCACGCGCAGGCCGGGCAGCAGCTCGGCGGCGGCGCGGGCGTCGGTGGCGAGCAGCACGCCGCCGCAGGACAGCTCGCCGTGCTCGGCGGTGCTGACGCGGTTCGCGGCCACCGAGGTGACGCGTACGCCGGTGCGTACGGTCCCGGGCGGCAGCGCGGCCGCGAGCAGCTCGGGCAGGGCGTCGGCCCCGCCCTCGGGCAGGCACAGGCGGCCGCGCGCGAAGGCGTGCAGCGCCAGGTCGGCGCACCGGCTCGACGTCGTCAGGTCCGGGTCGCACAGCAGCGCCGAGAGCAGCGGGCGCAGGAACCCGTCGATGGTGCGCGCGGGCAGCCCACGCGCCGACAGGGCCGCCGCGGCGGGCAGTTCGGGGCGCGCGAGGAGCCGCCGCACGGGGGTGGCCGCGATGCGGGCGAGCGCCGCGCCGAGGCGGGCCTGGTCGAGTGCGCCGCCCAGGGGCGTGGTCCGGGACGGGGGCCTGGATGGCCTCGGCGTGGTCCTGGACGGGTGCCGGGGCGGGGCACCCGGTACGCCGCGCAGGGGCCGCGGCACCCGGGGGGCGCTCGCAAGGGCGCGCGCCGCAGTGAGTGCGCCCCTTGCGCCCCCCGCACCCTTGCCGCCGGGCGGCTCCGCCACGCGATGGTGCCTGCCGGCGCTGTGGACCAGCAATCCAGGGGCGAAGGGACGGAGGACGAGTGCGTCGAGTCCCGGGGTGTGACGCAGTTCCGGATACGACGTGGTGAGCAGTTGCCCGATCCTGTCGAGCCGGAATCCGTCCACCTTCTCGGTCGACATCCGGCCGCCGACGTAAGGGGCGGCCTCCAGGACGACGGTCGTTACACCGGCGCTGGTCAGCCGATGGGCGGCCGACAGCCCCGCGACCCCGGCCCCCACGATGACGACATCCACATGGTGCGCAGGCTCTGGCACGTGCTCCTCCCGGAGGTTGCGCGGCTCGCTCGGCTGCTGGGGAGCCTTATGCCCTTGCCAGGGCCCTGGAATCCCCGAGTTCCGGTTGAGGGTAGGAGCCGAAACGGTCGGAGGGAGTCGCGCATGGACCGGGCATGGTCGCACGACGGTCGCACGCGGGGGCGGAAGCGATCAGGAACGGTCGTGGGAGCGGGAGGAGTTCGGGAGGAGTGCTGCCGTCCGGCCGGGTGGAGCGTGGCCGTGCGGCCGGGTGGAGCGCTGCGGTCCGGCCGAGCGGAGCCTGGTCGTCAGGCGGGGTGGAGCGCCATGCGTCCCGGGGGCGGCGTCACTTGAGCGCGGCTCGGATCGCGTCCTCGATGCCGGGATGGGCGAAGGAGAATCCCGACTCCGAAAGGCGCGCCGGAAGCACCCGTTGGCTGCCCAGGACGTCCCCCGCCATCTCGCCGAGGACGACGCGGAGCACCGGCGCGGGAGCGGTGAACACCGTCGGACGCCGCAGCACCCGGCCCATCGCGGCCGTCACCTCGCGGTTGGTGACCGGCTGGGGCGCCGTCAGGTTGAACGGCCCCGAGAGATCGTCCCGCGCGAGCAGATGCCGCATCGCGGCCACCTCGTCGTGCAGCGCGATGAAGCTCCAGTACTGCCGCCCGTCGCCGAGCCGCCCGCCGAGGCCCGCCTTGAAGAGCGGGAACATCCGCCCCCAGGCGCCGCCCTCGCGCGCGACGACCAGACCGCTGCGCGTGAACACGGTGCGTACGCCCGCGTCCTGGGCCGCGGCCGCCGCCTGCTCCCACTCCGCGCACATGGTGGGCAGGAAGCCCTCTCCGGGGGGTGCGGTTTCGTCCACCGCGCGTTGACCGGTGTCTCCGTAGTAGCCGATCGCGCTGGCGTTCAGGAACACCCGCGGCGGCTCGTCGAGGGCGGCCACGGCGGCCGCGAGCGTCCTGGTGCCCAGCACCCGGCTGTCCCGCAGCTCGCGCTTGTACGCGTCGTTCCAGCGGCGGTCCCCGATGCCGGCGCCCGCGAGGTTCACCACGGCGTCACAGCCCGCGAGCCCGGCGGGATCCACGTACCCCTCCTTGGGGTCCCAGCGCGCCTCGTCGCGCGCCCGCGGGTCCCGCCGCACGAGACGCACCACCTCGTACCCGTCGGCGGCGAGCGAGCGCCCGAGCGCCGAGCCGATGAGCCCGGAGGCCCCCGTCACGGCGACACGGGGCGGTTTCCCGGGCTCCGCGGGGCGCTCGGGCCGTTCGGACTGTGCGGGCTGCTCGGGCTGAGCGGGCTGGTCCATGGGGCCATCCTGCCGTGAAAGGGGCGGGTCTGCCGTCATACGTCCGCCGTACAGTGGCGCTCATGCAGCAGACGTACATACGCACCGCGCGGGCCGACGACGATGCCGTGCTGGCCCGCCTGGACCGCGACAACTGGTCCACAGTGCACTCCGTGCAGCCGCGTCCGCAGGCGCCCTACGAGCCGTTCTTCTCCGACCGGTTCGGCCCTCGCGACCACTTGGTCGCGGAGCTGGACGGGCACGTCGTCGGCTACATAAGGCTCGGGTTCCCGACTCCGCTCGCCGTGCACGCGCACGTACGCCAGATCCTGGGGTTCGTCGTCGCCGACGAGGCGCGCGGCAAGGGCGTGGGGCGCCGGCTGCTCCAGGCCGTGGTGGAGGAGGCGCGCCGGCAGGGCGCGCGCCGCATCACGCTGCGGGTGCTCGGGCACAACACCGCGGCCCGCACGCTCTACGAGTCGGAGGGGTTCGTGACCGAGGGCGTGCTGCCCGGCGAGTTCCTCCTGGACGGCGTGTACGTCGACGACGTCCTCATGGGCCGCCCCCTGTGACACCGGGGCCGCGGGGGCGACCACTCCGGAGCCGCGGCCCGGCACACACCTGACGGACCGGCCCGGCGTGCGCCCGCCACGCGCGCGTAGGAGCGTGGACACGTTCTCCGGGCCGCCGGGAAGGAGCACCGATGATCAGGGCCGCGGCCAGGCGGCGGGACGTGGGGGAGGCCGGCTGGCCCCGCCGCGCGCCCACACCCCCCTGGGCGCGCTGGCCCGCGCCCGTGCTCCTGACCGTGACGTGCGTCGTCCAGCTGCTCACCCCGAAGACGCTCGACCTCAGCTTCTTCCTCGCCGCCGTCCCGCCCCTGGCCGCGCTCGCCTACGGCCCCGCCGCCACGGCGCTCCTGGGCGGCACCGTACTGCTGCTGCTCTCCCTGCCGAACTTCGACCTGGGGCACCCCGGGGACAGCGACACGGCGACCGTCGGTTTCGTGGCGCTGCTCAGCGTGCTCTTCGCCTGGGTGCGCAGCAGGCGCGACGCCCAGCTCGTCACGGTCCGCACGGTCGCGGAGGCCGCCCAGTTCGCCGTGCTCCCGCCCCTTCCGGAACGTGTGGGCCCGGTGCGCTGCGCGGGTCTGTACCGGGCGGCGCAGCGCGGCACGCTGGTCGGCGGCGACCTCTTCGACGTACGCGGAGGGCCCTGCGGGGTACGGGCGCTGGTCGGGGACGTACAGGGCCACGGACTCGCGGCCGTGGGGACCGTCGCGGCGCTGCTCGGCGCCTTCCGGGAGGCGGTCCTCGACCAGGACGACCTCGAAGGCGTCGCCGCGCGCCTCGACCGGCGCCTCGTCATCGACTCCGAGGAGGCCGGCCTCCACCGGCGCCTCGTCATCGACTCGGAAGGCCCGGAGGACACGGCGCGGGGCGAGCCCGGCGAGCTGTTCGCCACCGCCGTCCTGCTGGAGTTCGACGACACGGCCGCCGAAGTGCGCCTCGTCTCGTGCGGCCACCCGCCGCCGCTGCTGCTGCGCGGCGGCACGGTCACGGAACTGGAGGTGACCCCCGGTGCTCCGTTGGGCCTCGGCATCGCGGGGGTGACGCCCCCCGTACCGGTCGTCGTGCGCCTCCAGCCCGGCGACTGGCTGCTGACCGTGACCGACGGCGTGACCGAGGCGAGGGACGCGGCCGGGGACTTCTATCCGCTGGTGGAGCGGCTGCCCGCCGTCTTCGAGGCGGAGCACGACGACCCGGCCGCCTTCACGGACGCGATCTGGAGCGACCTGGTCCGCTTCTCCGGAGGGGTACGGGACGACGTGGCGCTGCTGGTGTTCGTGGTGGAGGAGGGGGCGGGGGATCCGGTTGACCCGGCGGACCCGGGAGGCTCGGGTGACCCGGCGCCAGGCAGGCCCGGCTGACCCGCCAGGCCCGGCGTCGCCGGGTGGCCTCAGCTCTCCAGCAGTTTGAGCCCGCCGGTCAGTTCGCGCAGGCAGCGGACCGCCAGTTCGGCGGGGGAGCGTGGGCCGCTGGGCGGGTCGTCGGTGGCGGCCCAGGTCTCCAGGGCGATGCGGATCGCGTCGGTGGCGGCCGCGGCGGTCAGCCGCACCTCGAGTTCGTCCGCGCCGTCGCCCGCGAGCCGGGCGAGCACCGGGACCAGCAGCTCCTCGGACTCCTGGTGCACCCGGTACCAGACGGCGCGCAGCGCCGGGTCGTCCTGCGCGGCGCGCAGCAGGCCGCGGGTCCACTCCAGGGTCTCGTCGGCCCGTGTGTCCACCGGCGTGAGCGCCTCGGCGATGGACCGCTCCAGGGCGGTGGGCGCCTCGGTGTCCAGGTCCGCGAGCCGTGCCCGCCACGCGGCGGCGCCTCCGGCGAGGAGCGGACCGACGGCGTCCTGCTTGTTGCGGAAGTAGCGGTAGAAGGTGCGCAGCGCCACGCCGGCGCGGTGCGCGATCTCCTCGGCCGTGGTGCCGTCCGGGCCGTGCTCGGCGAAGAGTTCGGCGGCGGCGCGGGCGATGTCGAGCTGCGTGGCCGCTTTGCGGCGCTCGGTCAGTGAAGGACGGCCGGACTGCGGCGCGCGCGTGGGCTGCGACGGTTGGGTGCTCACGTTCGAAGCCTACGCGCGACCACGCGGGAATTCACGAAATGACGGTATGGCAAAACGTGCCATGATGACGTACATTGAAATCAGGGTGGACGTGCCGGACCCACACGGGGCCTGGCTGCCCGCTGTGAAAGGGGGTGGACGGTGGCACGCACTTCTGAAGGGTTCGAGGGCAGGCTCTCAACGGGCCGCGAACCGCTCCCACAGCTTGGGGTAGCGCTCCGCGAGGACGCGGTCGTCCTCGAAGTCGAGGGAGGTGCCCTCCGGCTCGGGCGGGGCCGGGGCGATGCCGAGGTCGGGGGCGACGGCGCCGGTCATCCGTTCGTAGGCCTCGTCGGCGGCGTAGCCCAGCTCCTCGCCGTCGCCGTCGATCTCGTCGTCGAAGTCGTCGAGGAGGTCGGCCAGCGAGTCCGGGTCGTGCACGGCGCCTTCGAAGACCTCGCGGCCCTGCCCGATCAGCCAGCACCGGAAGTAGTCGAAGGCGTCGTCGCTCGCCCCGTCGAGCAGGATCCAGGCGGCGCCCCACAGGTCCCAGCGGTAGGCGCGGTTGTAGCGGGCCTCGAAGTGCCGGGCGAAGTCCAGGACGGAGTCCGGGTCGTACTCCAGCAGTCTGTCGACGACCAGCTCGGCCTGGTCCTCGGGGTCGCCCTCGGCGGCCTCGCGGGTGCTGTCCACGATCTCCCAGAACTCCGTCTCGTCCATCACGGGTCCAGCATCGGTCCTGGGGAGTGGGGGCGCACGCGGAGTGCGCCGGAATGCGGCTGTGTCGTTATGCGTGCACATGCCCGTGGAAAGACCGACAGAAGATGTCGGCATTCGCTGCGAGGCTCCCCGCATGGAGAACAGACAGCGGCCGGACACGGAGAACGCGCAGCGGTCGGCAGGGCGGAACGGCGGAGCGGAGACGGACGTGGCGAGGCAGGCGGAGACGGGCACGGCAGGGCAGCCGGGGGCGGCCGGCGGCCTGGCGGGGAAGGTCGCGCTGGTGGCCGGGGCCACGCGCGGGGCCGGGCGGGCCATGGCGGTGGAACTGGGCCGCGCCGGGGCGACGGTGTACGTGACGGGACGCACGACGCGGGAGCACACCAGCGAGGTGGGCCGGACCAGGGAGACCATCGAGGGCACGGCGGAGCTGGTCACCGCGGCGGGCGCCGAGGCGGGCACGGGCGGCACGGGCATCGCGGTGCCCACCGACCACCTGGAGCCGGAGCAGGTGCGCGCCCTGGTCGAGCGGATCGAGCGGGAGCAGAGCCGCCTGGACATCCTCGTCAACGACATCTGGGGAGGTGACGTTCACGTCGAGTGGGACAAGAAGATGTGGGAGCACGACCTGGACAAGGGCCTGCGGGTCATCCGCCTGGGCATGGAGTCCCACATCGTCACCAGCCGTTTCGCGCTGCCGCTGCTGATCCGCAACCCCGGCGGACTGGTGGTCGAAGTGACCGACGGCACCGACGAGTACAACCGGCGCTACCGCAAGCCGTTCTACTACGACCTCGCGAAGGCGGCCCCGCTGCGGATGGCCCGCGCGCTCGCGGAGGAGCTGAAGGAGTACGACTGCACGGCGCTGTGCCTGACGCCGGGCTGGCTGCGCTCGGAGGCCATGCTCGACACGTACTTCAAGGTCACCGAGGACGACTGGATGGCCGGCTGCAAGCAGAACCCGCACTTCGCGATCTCCGAGACGCCGACGTTCGTGGGCCGGGCGCTGGTCGCGCTGGCCTCGGACCCCGAGGTGGTGAGGTGGAACGGCGCCTCCCTGTCCAGCGGCGGCCTCGCGCAGGAGTACGGCTTCACGGACGTGGACGGCTCGGCGCCGGACGCCTGGCGGTACCTCACGGAGGTGGATCAGGAGAGCGAGACGGCGGACGTGACGGGCTACCGGTAGAGCGGCAGGGCACCGGCGGCCCCCGGGGTCACCGGTAGAGCTCGGCCATCCGGGCCGCGGTGGCGGCGAGGCGGTCGCGCAGCTCCGGGGGCTCCAGGACCTCGACCTCCGGCCCCAGCATGAGGAGTTGGGAGTACGCGACCACGGCGGACTCGACGGGCAGGGTGACGGTGACCCGGCCCTGGTCGTCGGGTTCGGCGTCCGCCAGGACCTCGCGGGCGGTGGCGGGGTCGGTGACGTAGGGGAGCTGCCGGGCGCCGTCCGGGGAGAGACGGAGGACGGCCTTCTCGCGCAGGATGGCGCGGGCGAACTGGGCGGCGCGCTCCTCCCAGAAGGCGGGGAGGTCGAAGTCCTCGTCGCGTACGAAGCGGTCGTCGGCGGCGGGTTCGACGGAGGTGAAGCGGTCGATGCGGTAGACGCGGTAGGAGCCGGACTCCGGGACGCGGGCGCACAGGTACCAGACGCCGGCCTTGAGGACGAGTCCGTAGGGTTCGAGCTCCCGCTCCACCTCGGAGTCCTGGCGCCGATAGCGGGCGACGAGACGGAGGTCGTCCCACACGGCGTCCGCGACGGCGGGCAGCAGGGGCGGGGCCGGAGTCTCCTTGAACCAGCCCGGGGCGTCCAGGTGGAAGCGCTGGGAGGCGTTCTGGGAGGCGTCGCGCAAGGACGGGAGGAGGGCGGCGGAGACCTTCAGGCGGGCGGCGGAGGCGGCGTCCTCCAGGCCCATCTCGCGCAGGGCGCCCGGCACGCCGGACAGGAACAGCGCCTCCGCCTCGCTCCGGGCCAGCCCCGTCAGGCGGGTCCGGTAGCCCCCGATGAGGCGGTAACCGCCCGTCCGGCCCCGGTCCGCGTACACCGGCACGCCCGCCTCCGAGAGGGCCTGGGCGTCCCGCGTGATGGTGCGCTCCGAGACCTCGAGCTCCTCCGCGAGCTCGGCCGCGGTCATGGAGGCCCGTGCCTGAAGCAGAAGCACCATCTTGATGAGCCGGGCAGCGCGCATGCCCCCCATGATGCCGCGCCCGGGACCCCCGTGGCCCCGGAGGGCGGGTGCGCAGCCCGACGCCGTGGGCGGAGCAACTGCGCGCAGCGCGAGGGCGGTGCGACGGGGACGACAGTCACAGGTGGGTGGGTGGGAGAGACCCGCCGCGGAGCGGCGGGGGGAGAGTGCGCAGCCCGGCGCCGCGGGGTCCGCTGTGCCCACCCGTTCCGCCCTCTGGGCGGACAGCTGCCCACAGCGGGGCAAGCGTGGGGCCCCGTCACCCCGACGGGACCCCACACCGCGTACCGAGCCGGAGGCTTACAGGCCGTACTTGGCCCGAGCCTCCTTCACCGCGGCCGCAGGCACGACCCCCTGCGCGGCGAGCCGAGCCAACGCGGCGACGACGACGGACTCGGCGTCGACACCGAAGTGGCGGCGCGCCGCGTCCCGCGTGTCGGACAGGCCGAACCCGTCCGCGCCGAGCGAGGAGTAGTCCTGCTCGACCCACTGGGCGATCTGGTCCGGCACCTGCCGCATGTAGTCGGACACCGCGAGGACGGGACCCTCGGCACCCGCCAGCGCCTGCCGCACGTACGGCACCCGCTCCTCGCCGCGCAGCAGCGCCGCGTCCGCCTCCAGGGCGTCGCGCCGCAGCTCGGTCCAGGAGGTCGCGGACCACACGTCGGCGGCCACGCCCCACTCCTCGGCGAGCATCCGCTGGGCCTTGAGCACCCAGTGGATGGCGGTGCCGGAGCCGAGCAGCTGGATCCGGGCCGCGTTGGCCGCGGGCGAAAGACCCGCCGTCTCGGCCGTGTTGAAGCGGTACAGACCCTTCACGATGCCCTCGTCCACACCCGCGGGCTTCGCGGGCTGCGGCATGGGCTCGTTGTAGACGGTCAGGTAGTAGAAGACATCCTGGTCCTCGCCGGGAGCCGCCTCGCCGTACATCCGGCGCAGACCCTCCTTGACGATCGCCGCGATCTCGTACGCGAACGCGGGGTCGTATGAAAGGGCGGCCGGGTTCGTGGCGGCGATCATCGGCGAGTGGCCGTCGGCGTGCTGCAGGCCCTCACCGGTCAGCGTCGTGCGACCGGCGGTGGCGCCGATGAGGAAGCCGCGGCCGAGCTGGTCGCCGAGCTGCCACATCTGGTCGGCGGTCCGCTGCCAGCCGAACATCGAGTAGAAGATGTAGAAGGGGATCATCGCCTCGCCGTGCGTCGCGTACGACGACGCGGCGGCGATGAAGTCCGCCATCGAGCCGGCCTCGGTGATGCCCTCGTTGAGGATCTGGCCGTTCTTGGCTTCCTTGTAGTACATGAGCTGGTCGCGGTCGACCGGCTCGTACGTCTGGCCCTTCGGCGAGTAGATGCCGAGGGACGGGAACAGCGACTCCATGCCGAAGGTGCGGGCCTCGTCCGGGACGATCGGGACCCAGCGCTTGCCGGTCTCCTTGTCGCGTACGAGGTCCTTGACCAGCCGTACCAGCGCCATGGTCGTCGCCACCGACTGGGAGCCGGAGCCCTTGTCGAAGGCGGCGAAGGCCTTGTCGGCCGCGGCGGGCAGCGGCGCGAGGGCGTGCGTGCGGCGGGCCGGGGCCGGGCCGCCGAGGGCCGCGCGGCGCTCCTGGAGGTAGCGGACCTCGGGGGAGTCGGCGCCGGGGTGGCCGTAGGGCACGACGCCGTCCACGAACTGGCTGTCGCTGATCGGCAGCTCAAGAAGGTCCCGCATGTTCTTGAACTCGTCCGTCGTCAGCTTCTTCATCTGGTGGTTCGCGTTCTTGGACGCGAAGCCCTCACCGAGGGTGAAGCCCTTGACGGTCTGCGCCAGGATGACGGTCGGCGCGCCCTTGTGCGAGAGGGCGGCCTTGTACGCGGCGTACACCTTGCGCGGCTCGTGGCCACCGCGGGAGAGGTGGAAGCACTCGAGGATCTTGTCGTCGCTCAGCAGCTTCGCCATCTCGACCAGCGCCGGGTCGGACCCGAAGAAGTCCTCGCGGATGTACGCGGCGTCGCGGGTCTGGTACGTCTGCACCTGCGCGTCCGGGACCTCGCGCAGCCGGCGGACCAGCGCACCCGTGGTGTCGAGCGCGAACAGCTCGTCCCAGGCGTTGCCCCACAGCGACTTCACGACGTTCCAGCCGGCGCCGCGGAACTGGGCCTCCAGCTCCTGCACGATCTTGAAGTTGGCGCGCACCGGGCCGTCGAGGCGCTGCAGGTTGCAGTTGATGACGAAGGTGAGGTTGTCGAGCTCCTCACGCGCCGCCAGTGCGAGGGCCGCCGTCGACTCCGGCTCGTCCATCTCGCCGTCGCCGAGGAACGCCCACACGTGCGAGGACGAGACGTCCTTGATGCCGCGGTTGGTCAGATAGCGGTTGAAGCGCGCCTGGTAGATCGCCGACAGCGGGCCGAGGCCCATCGACACGGTCGGGAACTCCCACAGCCACGGCAGGCGGCGCGGGTGCGGGTACGACGGCAGGCCGTTGCCGCCCGCCTCCTGGCGGAAGTTGTCGAGCTGGGTCTC
This sequence comes from Streptomyces aureoverticillatus, assembly GCF_014649395.1. GTDB lineage: Bacteria > Actinomycetota > Actinomycetes > Streptomycetales > Streptomycetaceae > Streptomyces > Streptomyces aureoverticillatus. The sequence continues at coordinate 509,319 of NZ_BMSY01000005.1, read as the reverse complement.
GTTCAGGCGGCCGTCGAGGAAGGCGCGGGCGTAGATGCCGGGCGAGGCGTGGCCCTGGATGTAGAGCTGGTCGCCGGAGCCGTCGCCCTCCTTGCCGTGGAAGAAGTGGTTGAAGCCCGTCTCGTACAGCCAGGCCGCCGACGCGAAGGTCGCGATGTGGCCGCCGACGCCGTGCTTGGCGCCGCGGGTGACCATCGCGGCCGCGTTCCAGCGGTTCCACGCGGTGATCCGGGCCTCCATCGCCTCGTCGCCGTCGACGACGGGCTCGGCGGCGGTGGGGATGGTGTTGACGTAGTCCGTCTCAAGAAGCTTGGGCAGTGCCAGGCCCGCGCCCTCGGCGCGCTCCAGCGTGCGGCGCATCAGGTACGCGGCACGGTGCGGCCCGGCCGCCTTGGTCACGGCGTCCAGGGAGGCCTGCCATTCGGCGGTCTCCTCCGGGTCGCGGTCCGGGAGCTGGTCGAGCTCGCTCGGCTGGATGCGGGAGGGGTCGGTCATTACGCCGCCTTCCTGAGTCGGAGGGGGTGCCCTTGCCTGGTCGGGCGGGGGTCCCTTAACGGAAAGGGTCGGGGGTGCCCTTGGTCTTTGGCAGGACAGGGCGCGGGCTCTGGTGCGGAATCGTTTGTGTGGCTCCGCCACAGGGCCGTCAATGACTGTAAGCCCGCGATCGATGATCGATCAAAGCCTTGAAGGGAAAACTTCCCCGGATCGGCAAAAGTGGGCACAGAGTGCCGCGCTCAGGGGCACGCAGTGCCTTCATTTTGAAGGGTTTACGCAGGTGGGGCGACGTATGAGCACGCTGACCGGAGAATGAGCGCTGCCCCTGGGAAGGGTCACGCGCGGGGCGCGCAGCCGAGCACGTGGGCCTTCACCAGCTCCGCGATCGCGGGGTCACGCCGGCGGAACGCCGAGACGAGCGCCTCGTGCTCCTCCGCGTACGACTGCTGGACCGTGCCCAGCCAGCGGATGGACAGCGCCGTGAAGACCTCGATGCCGAGCCCCTCCCAGGTGTGCAGGAGCACGGAGTTGCGCGCGGCCCGCACCAGCTCCCGGTGGAAGGCGACGGTGTGCCGCACCTGACCGGTCCCGTCGGAGGCCCGGTCGGCCTCGTACAGGGCCGCCACATGCGGTTCCAGGGCGGAGCAGTCCTCGGCGAGCCGGTCGGCCGCCAGCTCGGCGGCGATGGCCTCAAGACCGGCCCGGACGGGATAGCTCTCCTCCAGGTCGGCGGCGGTCAAGTTGCGTACCCGCACGCCCTTGTTGGGCGCGGACTCGATCAGCCGCAGCGACTCCAGCTCCCGCAGCGCCTCCCGCACGGGCGTCTGGCTGACCTCCAGCTCGACGGCGATCCGCCGCTCGACGATCCGCTCACCCGGCTTCCAGCGCCCGCTGACGATGCCTTCCACGATGTGCTCGCGAATCTGCTCGCGCAGCGAGTGAATGACGGGGGCGGTCATGAGGGCTCCTAAAGAAAGGGCGACGACCTTTAGACAATACGGCCGCGCCCCCGCCCGGAAACCTCCGGGCGGGGGCGTACTCGCTGATGAGACGAGTGTTACAGCCGTACGAGCAGGGCTACAGGCCGAGCTCGACCTCGAACTCGCCGGCCTCGAGGATCGCCTTGACCGTCGTCAGGTAGCGGGCGGCGTCGGCGCCGTCCACCAGGCGGTGGTCGTAGGACAGCGTCAGGTACGTCATGTCCCGCACCGCGATGGTCTCGCCGAGGTCGGGGTGGTTGATGACGACCGGGCGCTTGACGGTGGCGCCGATGCCGAGGATGCCGACCTGGTTCGGCGGCACGATGATCGTGTCGAACAGGGCGCCGCGCGAGCCGGTGTTGGAGATGGTGAACGTCGCGCCCGACATCTCGTCCGGGCTGATCTTGCTGGTGCGGACCTTGTTGGCCAGGTCGGCGGTCGCCTTGGCGATGCCGGCCAGGTTCAGGTCACCGGCGCCCTTGATGACCGGCGTCATCAGACCCTTCTCGGAGTCCACGGCGATGCCGATGTTCTCCGAGTCGAAGTACGTGATGGTGCCCTCGTCCTCGTTGATGCGGGCGTTGACGACCGGGTGGGCCTTCAGCGCCTGCGCCGCCGCCTTGACGAAGAACGGCATCGGGGACAGCTTGACGCCCTCGCGGGCGGCGAACGCGTCCTTGGCCTGGGCACGGAGCTTCATCAGCTTCGTGATGTCGACCTCGACCACGCTGGAGAGCTGCGCCTGGCCGTGCAGCGCCTTCATCATGTTGTCGCCGATGACCTTGCGCATGCGGGTCATCTTGACCGTCTGGCCGCGCAGCGGGGACGCCTCGATGACCGGGGCCTTCTTCGAGGCGGCCGCGGGAGCGGCGGCGGCCGGGGCGGCGGCAGCGGCCGGAGCCGCGGCCTTCGCGGCCTCGGCGGCGGCGAGCACGTCCTGCTTGCGGATGCGGCCGCCGACGCCGGAGCCCTTGACCGAGCTCAGGTCGACGCCGTTCTCCGAGGCGAGCTTGCGCACCAGCGGGGTGACGTACGCGCCGTCGTCGGCCGGGGTGACCGGGGCCGGGGCGGCGGGAGCGGCGGGCTGGGCCGGAGCGGCCGGAGCCGGAGCCGCGGGCTGAGCCGGAGCCGCGGGCTGAGCCGGGGCGGCAGGCTGCGCCGGCGCCGGGGCGGCAGCGGCGGGCTGCGCCGGGGCGGCCGGGGGCGCGGCCGGAGCCTCGGCCTGCGCCGGGGCCGGGGCCTCGGCGGGGGCGGCCGGGGCGGCCGGGGCGGCGGCCGGAGCCGCGGCGGGGGCGGCACCGGGCGCACCGATGACGGCGAGCTTGGCGCCGACCTCGGCGGTCTCGTCCTCACCGACGACGATCTCCAGGAGAACGCCGGAGGTGGGCGACGGGATCTCGGTGTCGACCTTGTCCGTGGAGACCTCGAGCAGCGGCTCGTCGGCCTCGACGGACTCGCCGACCTCCTTCAGCCAGCGGGTGACGGTGCCCTCGGTGACGGACTCGCCGAGCGCGGGCAGGGTGACCTCGGTGCCCTCGGCGGAGCCGCCGGAGGAAGCCGGGGCGGCGGGCGCCTCGGCGGGGGCGGCCTGAGCCTGAGCCGGGGCCTCGGCGGCGGGCGCCGGGGTCGGCTCGGCGGCCGGGGCGGCCTCGGCAGCCGGGGCCGGGGCCTCGGCCGGGGCGCCGGAGCCGTCGTCGATGACGGCCAGCTCGGCGCCGACCTCGACGGTCTCGTCCTCGGCGACCTTGATGGAGGCGAGCACGCCGGCGGCGGGGGAGGGGATCTCGGTGTCGACCTTGTCGGTCGAGACCTCGAGCAGCGGCTCGTCGGCCTCGACGCGCTCGCCCTCGGCCTTCAGCCAGCGGGTGACAGTGCCTTCAGTGACGCTCTCACCGAGCGCCGGAAGGGTTACGGAAACCGACATGGTTTCTGTTGCTCCTTAACTACGTACGTATGTGGTCGTCGCGCCCGTGGGACTGAAGGCTCAGTCGTGGGAGTGCAGCGGCTTGCCGGCGAGGGCGAGGTGGGCCTCGCCGAGCGCCTCGTTCTGCGTCGGGTGGGCGTGGATGAGCTGGGCCACCTCGGCGGGCAGCGCTTCCCAGTTGTAGACCAGCTGGGCCTCGCCGACCTGCTCACCCATGCGGTCGCCGACCATGTGGACGCCGACCACGGCACCGTCCTTGACCTGGACGAGCTTGATCTCGCCCGCGGTCTTGAGGATCTTGCTCTTGCCGTTGCCCGCGAGGTTGTACTTCAGAGCGACGACCTTGTCCGCGCCGTAGATCTCCTTGGCCTTGGCCTCGGTGATGCCCACGGAGGCGACCTCGGGGTGGCAGTACGTCACCCGGGGCACGCCGTCGTAGTCGATCGGGACGGTCTTGAGACCGGCCAGACGCTCCGCCACCAGGATGCCCTCGGCGAAGCCGACGTGCGCGAGCTGGAGCGTCGGGACCAGGTCACCGACGGCCGAGATCGTCGGCACGTTCGTCTGCATGTACTCGTCGACCAGGACGTAGCCGCGGTCCATCGCGACGCCCTGCTCCTCGTACCCGAGGCCCTGGGAGACCGGGCCGCGGCCGATGGCGACGAGCAGCACCTCGGCCTCGAAGGTCTTGCCGTCGGCGAGGGTGACCCGGACGCCGTTCTCGGTGTACTCGGCCTTGTCGAAGAAGGTGCCGAGGTTGAACTTGATGCCGCGCTTGCGGAAGGCGCGCTCAAGAAGCTTGGAGCTGTTCTCGTCCTCGACGGGCACCAGGTGCTTGAGGCCCTCGATGACGGTCACGTCGGTCCCGAAGGACTTCCAGGCGGAGGCGAACTCGACGCCGATGACGCCGCCGCCGAGGATGATCGCCGACTCCGGCACGCGGTCCAGGACCAGCGCGTGGTCCGAGGAGATGACGCGGTTGCCGTCGATCTCCAGGCCCGGGAGCGACTTCGGCACGGAGCCGGTCGCGAGGAGGATGTGGCGGCCCTGGATCCGCTGACCGTTCACGTCCACGGAGGTCGGGGACGACAGGCGGCCCTCGCCCTCGATGTAGGTGACCTTGCGGGAGGCGACCAGGCCCTGCAGGCCCTTGTACAGGCCGGCGATCACGTCGTCCTTGTACTTGTGGACGCCCTTGATGTCGATGCCCTCGAAGGTGGCCTTGACGCCGAACTGGTCGGCCTCGCGCGCCTGGTCGGCGATCTCGCCGGCGTGCAGCAGGGCCTTCGTGGGAATGCAGCCGTTGTGCAGGCAGGTGCCGCCGAGCTTGTTCTTCTCGATCAGTGCGACGTCGAGACCCAGCTGCGAGGCGCGCAGGGCCGCGGCGTAACCGCCGCTACCGCCGCCGAGGATCACTAGGTCGAAAACGGTGCTGGCGTCGTTCGCCACGTCACGTCCTCCATGCATGTGCGCCGTGCGCCGGACCCCTCTTACCGGGGACGACCGGTCGGTCGGCTGGTATTCGGCCGCTCTTCTTCGGCCCTTTGGTGGGGGCCCTGTCCTGCCGAGAACCCATCTTCGCACTTGTCGGCGACAGGCGGGACGCCGGGCCGGGCGCGGGGCGGGCTGATCGCCCGTAGCGGGGGGTCAGGGCCGCGTACGAACGTACGGATTTCGTTGACAGCGAAATCTTCGTACGCCGCTTCGTACGCTACTTCGTACGTCGACGCATGGGTCCACGCGTACGGCCCCGGGGACGAGGGCCTCCCGGGGCCGTACGCGGCGTACGAATCAGCCGAGGTCGCCCGCGGCCGTGCGCTCCGCGAGGCGCACCAGGGTGCGCACCGCGGAACCGGTGCCGCCCTTGGGGGTATAGCCGAAGGGGGCGGACTCGTTGTAGGCCGGGCCCGCGATGTCCAGGTGGGCCCAGGCGATGCCCTCGCCGACGAACTCCTTCAGGAACAGGCCCGCGACCAGGCCGCCGCCCATCCGCTCACCCATGTTGGCGATGTCGGCGGTGGGGGAGTCCATGCCCTTGCGCAGGTGCTCCGGCATCGGCATCGGCCAGGACGGCTCGCCGACCTCCTCCGCGATCTCGTGGACCGAGGTGCGGAAGGCGTCGTCGTTGGCCATGATGCCGAAGGTGCGGCCGCCCAGGGCCATCATCATGGCGCCGGTCAGCGTGGCCACGTCGACGATCGCGTCGGGCTTGTCCTCGGACGCCTTGGTGAGGGCGTCGGCGAGCACCAGACGGCCCTCGGCGTCGGTGTTCAGGACCTCCACCGTCTTGCCGCTGTACATCCGAAGGACGTCGCCGGGGCGGGTGGCGGAGCCGGACGGCATGTTCTCGGCGAGCGCGAGCCAGCCGGTGACGTTGACCTCGAGGCCGAGCCGGGCGGCGGAGATCACGGCCGCGAACACGGCGGCGGCGCCGCTCATGTCGCACTTCATGGTCTCGTTGTGACCGGCGGGCTTCAGCGAGATGCCGCCCGAGTCGTACGTGATGCCCTTGCCGACGAAGGCGAGGTGCTTCTTGGCCTTGGCCGACGTGTACGAGAGCTTCACCAGCCGCGGCGGGGCGTCGGAGCCCACGCCGACGCCGAGGATGCCGCCGAAGCCGCCCTTGGCGAGCGCCTTCTCGTCCAGCACCTGGATCTTGACGCCGTGCTCCTTGGCGGCGGCGGTGGCGACCGCGGCGAAGGCCTCCGGGTTGAGGTCGTTCGGCGGGGTGTTGATCAGGTCGCGGGCGCGGTTGAGCTCTTCGGAGACGGCGATCGCGCGCTCGACGGCGGCCTTGTGGGCCTTGTCGCGCGGCTTGGCACCGAGCAGCGCGACGTCGGCGAGCGGCGCCTTGCCGCCCTTCTCGTCCTTGTCGGCCTTGCCGCCCTTGCCCTTGGCGGACTTGGCCGCCTTGGCGCCGTTGCTGCCGTTGCCCTTGTAGGCGTCGAAGGAGTACGCACCGAGGAGCGCGCCCTCCGCGATCGCGCCCGCGTGTCCCGCGTCGTCGACGGGCAGCGCGAAGCCCGCCTTCTTGGTGCCCGCGAGGGCCCGGGCGGCGACACCGGCGGCGCGGCGCAGCACCTCGGCGTCGTACGTCGCGTCCTTCTCGGGGACCGCGCCGAGGCCGACTGCCAGGACGACGGGCGCCTTGAAACCGGACGGCGCGGGCAGCTTCGTCACCTCGCCCTCGCCGCCGGAGGCGCCGAGGGTCTCCAGGACGGAAGCGAGCTTGCCGTCGTACGCCTTGTCCACGGACTCGGCGCCGGGGGCCACGACCGGTCCCTTGGCGCCCTTCGCGACACCGACGACGATCGCGTCGGCGCGCAGGCCGGGCGCGGCGGCGGTGCTGAGAGTCAGAGCAGTCACGGTGCTGAAGTCCCTCTTTCTTTGGAGGTTTTCTCAAGTTCTTGCGGGCTTTTGGGTGGTAAGCCCCTCGCGAGCCTACGCCCGTAAGTGTTGCGGTGCGCCTCACTGTGCGTGTTGGCCGAGGGTGAGCACAAGGAGGACGGTGGTGGCGGCGGTTTCGGCGAGTCCGCCGAAGACGTCGCCGGTGACGCCGCCGAAGCGGCGCAGGCAATGGCGCAGGAGCAACTGGGCCGCGGCGCAGGCCAGCAGGACGGCGGCGGCGTGCTGGATCATGCGGGGTACGCCGCCGGGCAGGCCCGCTGCCGCTGCCGCCGCCGTGACGGCGACGAGGACGGTGACCGCTCCCCGGGTCGGCACGGTGCCCGCGACCGCGGCGCCCAGGCCCTCCGGGCGGGCCGGGGGGACGCCCGTGCGGGCGGCGAGGGTGAGGGCGAGGCGGGCCGTGGCGGCGGCGAGCAGGGTGCCGGTGGCGCCGTGCGTCCAGCTCTCGTCGTACAGCTCTGCGAGGGCCGCCACCTGGGCGAACAGCACGAGCACGAGGGTGATCACGCCGAACGGGCCGATGTCGGACTGCTTCATCACGCGCAGGGCGCCGTCGGCGTCCTTGCCGCTGCCGAGGCCGTCGGCGATGTCGGCGAGACCGTCCAGATGGAGCCCCCGGGTGCCCGCGGCCGGCACGGCGACGGCGGCGACGGCGGCGAGCAGGGGGCTCGCGCCGAGGGCGAGGAGGGCCGAGCCCGCCGCGGCGGCGGCCAGGCCCACGGCGAGCCCCGCGAGCGGGGCGCACAGCATGCCCGCGCGGGCGGCTTCCCGGTCCCACCTCCGCACCCGGACCGGGACCACGGTCAGCGTCCCGAAGGCGAACCGGAGGCCGTCGGCGGGGGTGGGTCTGGGCATCCGGTGAGGTTACCCGGGGGCGCGGGACGCCGGGACGCGGGCGTGGTCCACCCTGAGAAGGCCCCGGGACGAATGCGAAGGCCCTGGACGAAACGGAAGATGGCCCCATGACCGACTGGTGGTACCGGGACATCGTGGAGCCGGGCAAGCTGCCCCTGCTGCTCGCGCTGGTCGCCTTCGTGGGGTCCTTCCTGGTCACCCGGACCATCACGCGCCTCATCCGCGCCGGGAAGGGCCCGTTCCGCAACATCAAGACGGGCGACGTCCACGTCCACCACGTCGTGCCGGGCATCTTCCTGATGCTGGTCGGCGGTTTCTGGGCGGTCGCCGCGGGACGGCACAGCCTCGGGTCGATGTGCGCGGCGGTCATCTTCGGCCTGGGCGCGGGCCTGGTCCTGGACGAGTTCGCCCTGATCCTGCACCTGGACGACGTCTACTGGAGCGAGCAGGGCCGCAAGAGCGTGGAGGTCGTGGTCCTCACGACGGCCCTGGTCGTGCTGATCCTCACCGGCTTCAGCCCGCTCGGCGTGAACGAGCTCACCGCGGACGAGCGCCACGACCGCGTCGCGTTCGCCCTGAACATCACCCTGAACTGCGGCTTCGCCGTGATCGCGCTGGCCAAGGGCAAGCTGCGCACGGCCCTGATCGGGATGGTGGTGCCGTTCGTCGCGCTGGTCGGCGCGGTCCGCCTGGCCCGCCCGGGCTCGGCGTGGGCGCGCAGGTTCTACCGCAACCGCCCCCGCGCGCGGGCCCGCGCCGGCCTGCGCGCGTTCCGCCACGACCGCCGCTGGACGGGGCCGCGGCGCAGGTTTCAGGACCTGATCGGCGGCAAACCGGACCCGGCGGTGCCGGAGCGGCCGGAACCGGAACGTCCGCCGCGCCCCCGGTGACGTACGTCGGACAGCAGGCACAGCACGAGGACCGCCCCGATGGCCGCCAGGTGCTCCTTGCCCGCGAGGTTGTTCTTGAACAGCACCTCGACGACCATCAGCACGACCACCAGCGCCGCCGTGACGTACGCCCGGTGGCGCCAGCACACGAACACCGCGAGCCCGACCACCGCCGCCGACGGGCCGGTGTCCACGACCTGCGCGTCGGACGCGGGGAGCCCGAACCAGTTGTCGTAGCCCAACGCGATGCCCACGCGCGCGTACAGCGTGCCCGCCAGCGTCGCCACGTACCCGATGACGAGCGTGCGCCACCAGCCCAGGCAGATCTCCGCGATGCCGAAGACCAGCAGGATCTGCGCGAGGGCGCCCCACACCGGCAGGTCGAGCGCGGGCACGAAGAGCGACAGCGGGGTGCGCAGCAGCGCGAGCCACAGCGGGTCCTCGGCCCGTACGCAGCCGACGTTCTGCACGAACTGGTAGCCCCAGGACTGGTTCTGCACGTACTGGAACACCGCCGTCAGGCAGACGGCGGCCAGCGTCGTCGGGATCGCGCGCCAGCGGCGGGCGACGAGTGCGCCCCGCACGGTGGCGTACAGCGGCCCCCACTCGGCACGGGCCAGCCGGGACACGGTGCTCATCGTCGGGACTCCAAGTGCTTGCGGTGCAGCCATTTCGGCAAACCCGGCGCCTCCAGGAACCCTTCGGCGCGGGCGGAGGCGATGCCGATGCGCAGCAGGTCGCCGCTCTTCTCGAAGAGGAGGAAGCGGGGTTCCCAGATGGGCCGGTACTTGGCGTTGGCGCGGTACAGCGACTCGATCTGCCACCACCGGGAGAAGAAGCTGAGCAGCGAGCGCCACAGCCGAAGGACCGGGCCCGCGCCGAGCCGCGAGCCACGCTCGAAGACCGACCTGAACATCGCGAAGTTCAGTGACACCTGCGTGATCTGGATCTCCGCGGCGCGCTGGAGCAGCTCGATGACCATGAATTCCATCAGGCCGTTCTCGGAGTCCCGGTCGCGCCGCATCAGATCGAGCGAGAGGCCGTGCGGCCCCCAGGGCACGAAGGAGAGCACCGCCCGCAGCTCGCCCTGGCCGTCCCGGCACTCCAGCATCACGCACTCCCCGTCCGCCGGGTCGCCGAGCCGGCCGAGCGCCATGGAGAAGCCGCGCTCGGTGGCGCCGTCGCGCCAGTCGTCGGCACGTTCCAAGAGGTACGCCATCTCGTCGGCGGGGATGTCGTGGTGGCGGCGGATGCGGACCTCGTACCCGGCGCGTTTCACCCGGTTGTAGGCCTGCCGGACGGTCCGCATGGCCCGGCCCTCCAGGGTGAAGTCGCTGATCTCGACGATCGCCTCGTCACCCAGCTCCAGGGCGTCGAGTCCGTGCCGGGCGTAGATGGTGCCGGCCTCCTCGCTCGCGCCCATCACGGCCGGGGTCCAGCCGTGTTCGCGGGCCTCGGCGAGCCAGGGCTCGATGGCGCCGGGCCAGGCCTCCGGGTCGCCGATGGGGTCGCCGGAGGCGAGCGACACCCCGCTCACCACCCGGTACGCCACCGCCGCCTTGCCCGTCGGTGACCACACCACGCTCTTCTCGCGGCGCAGCGCGAAGTACCCGAGGGAGTCGCGCTCGCCGTGCCGGTCGAGCAGCGCGCGCAGCCGGGCCTCGTCGTCCTCCGACAGCGGGTCGACGGCCCTGCGGGAGCGGAACGCGGCGTACAGGACGGCGCAGAGCAGCAGCGTGCTCAGGACGTTGATGGTGACGTTGACCCAGCCCGGCGTGGCGATCCCGGCGAACCGGGAGTCGTCGGCGGCCAGCGACACAAGCCGCATCGTGCCGTAGCGCCAGCGGTCGAGGAACGTCGAGCGGTAGTCGTCGTGGGCGTGGTTGGTGACGGTTACCAGGAACGCGGCGAACAGGGACGTCACCAGGAGCCCGCCGACCGCGACGGCCGCCGCGAGCCTGGGGTTCGACCGGTCGCCCTTCGCGTAGAACTCGCGGCGGCCCACGAGGAGCGCGGCCACGAAGAGCGCCGTGAGGCCGAGCGACACCCAGTTCTGCGCGTACTGCCTGATCTCCGCGAAGCACATCGCGAAGGCGAAGAGCAGCAGGAAGAGGCCGCTGAGTACGGAGTTGAGGATCCAGGCGGCCCGTTTCCGGCGCCGCATGGTGATCGCGAGGAACATCGTGAAGACGCCGGAGGCGAAGCCCGCGGTGAGCAGGTACGGGGTGAAGAAGTTCTCCGTGTTGTGGCGCCGCAGGTCCTGGCCGAGGGAGACCCAGGCGGCACTGAGGAAGTTCACGAACGTGACGGCACGCAGATACCAGACGGCCACGGCCGCCCCCCGCCGCGAGCCCACCGTGGACGTCCGAACCCGCTCTTCCCCTACCCGCACATCTCCCATGAAATGGATCTTATGGGGCAGTCCGGTGTGATAAGGGGCGACAGAACCCGCTGTCGCTAGCCCTGCTCGGTCTGTTCGGGCTCCTCAGGCTGTTCGGCGGGCTCCGCGGGGAGCTCCGCGGACAGGGCGGCGGCGGCCCGCACCAACGGCACGGCCAGGAGCGCCCCCACCCCTTCGCCGACCTTCACGCCGTGCGTGAGCAGCGGCTCCAGTGCCATCCGGTCGAGCGCCTTCGCCTGTGCCGGCTCCCCGCTGTCGTGCCCCGCGAGCCACCAGTCCGGCGCCCGGAACGCGACCCGCTGGGCCACCAGCGCCGCGGCCGCCGACACCACCCCGTCCAGGATCACCGGCGTACGCCGCACCGCGCACTGCAGCAGGAACCCGGTCATGGCGGCCAGGTCGGCCCCGCCCACCGCCGCGAGCAGCTGCAACTGGTCGCCGAGCACCGGCCGCGCCCGCCGCAGCGCGTCCCGCACGGCCGCGCACTTGCGCATCCAGGCCAGGTCGTCGATCGGCGCCCCGCCCCGCCCGGTGACGACGGAGGCGTCCGTTCCGCACAGCGCCGCGATCAGCGTCGCCGCCGGTGTCGTACCGCCGACACTGAGGTCGCCGAGCACGATCAGGTCCGTGCCGGAGTCGGCCTCCTCGTCGGCGAGCGCGATGCCTGCCCGCACCGCCCGCTCGGCCTCCTCCTCCGACATCGCGTCCTCGATGTCGATGCGCCCGGAGCCGCGCCGCACCCGGTGCCCGGCGACCTCGGCGGGCAGCCCGTCCGCGTCGCAGTCCAGCGCCATGTCGACGACCCGCACGGGCACGTCGAGCCGCCGCGCAAGGACTGCCGCGGGGCTCGCGCCGGCCAGCACGGCGCGCACGAGCTCGGCCGCGCCGCCCGCCGCGCGGGCGGAGACGCCGAGCTCGGCCACTCCGTGATCGGCCGCGAACAGCACGGCCTTCGGCCGCTCGATCGGCTTGACCGGGACCGCGGCCTGCGCCGCCGACAGCCATTCGGCGAGGTCGTCGAGGCGGCCCAGCGCCCCGGGCGGCACGGCCTGGCGCTCCCTGCGCTCTTCGGCGTCACGGCGCACCCCGCCGTCGGGCCGCTCGATCAGGTCGGTGAAGTCGTCGAGAATCAGCGAGCTCATTCGGCGAACAGTACCGGCGGGGCCGGACGTTCGCGCGAACGGCCCCACGTGCTCGGGCCATGCGCGGCGGGCGCGCCACGGCGTCCCGGAGCGTCATTGAATCGACGTGAGGCATCCCTTACGGTCCGTACAGTCTGTTTGTACCGAATTGCCGGTATCGCTTTTACGTACCGCGTCGTCGTATCGCTGGCCGCACGCATCCAGGAGTACGTCATGGACCTCGCGCAGCAGACGGCCGAACGCCGCCCGGCCCGCCGCGTCCGCGGAACCGGCGCCCGCCACGAACCGCGCCGCGCCGACTGCCCGTGGTGTGGCTCGCCCCGCCTGCGGGTGCGACTGCGCACCGGCGACCTGATCCAGCGCAAGCCGGGCAGCTTCACGCTGGAGCGGTGCGCGGACTGCGCCCACACCTTCCAGAACCCCCGGCTCGGCGCCGAGGGCCTGGACTTCTACCGGCTCGGCTCCGACGACCGGCAGGACCTCGGCCACCGGGACTTCTGGCGGCGGGACCTGTGCCACGGGCTCGGCGGCGCGGCCGCGCTCCTCGCCCGCGCCGGTGCGGGCCGCTCCCGGCACCTTTCCGGCGTGCGCGCGCTGAGCCGGTTCGACGAGCCCGAGAGCTGGCTGGACGTGGGCACCGGCCGCGCCCGCTTTCCGGCGGCCGCCAAGGAGGTGCTGCCGTACACGGCCTTCGACGGGCTCGACAGCGACCCCGGCCTGGCCGAAGGCGTCCGGCGCGGCCGCGTCGAGGAGGCCCACCACGGCCGCCTCACCGAGCTCGCCCGGCACCTCGCGGGGCGGTACGACGCGCTCAGCATGGTCCACTACCTGCAACGCCGGCCGGATCCGCGCGCGGAACTGCGGGCGGCCGCGACCGTGCTGCGGCCCGGCGGGCACCTGCTGATCGAGGCGCCGGACCCGGAGAGCCGTTCCGCCCGCCTCCTCGGCAAGTGGTGGGCGTCCTACCGCCAGCCGCGCCATCTGCACTTCGTGCCGCTCGCCAACCTCTGCCGCGAGCTGGACGAGCTCGGCTTCACCGTCGTCGACGTCGACCGCCGCGCCCCGCACGTGCCGGCCGACCTGGGCACGGCCTGCGCGCTCCTCCTCAACCGGGTGCTGCCCGAGGCGGACGTGCCCTGGCGGTCGAAGCCGCCGAGCCGGGCGCGGCTCGGGCTGCGGCGCGCGGCCTCGTGGGCGTCCGCCCCGCTCCTCGCGCTCGCGTACGCGGCCGACGTCCTGCTCGCGCCGCTGCTCACCCGCACCGGCTTCGCCAACGCCTACCGCGTGATCGCCCGCAAGGAGCCGGAGGCCTGAACTCCCGCGGGCCCCGGGGCACTTCAGGCTCGAAGGGGAGCGTCAGCCGCGCAGGGCCAGAGCCTGCCCCGCCACCACCAGGAGCACATGCTCGCACTCGGCGGCGAACGCGGCGTTGAGGCGGCCGAGTTCGTCGCGGTAGCGGCGGCCCGACGCGGTCGCGGGCACGATGCCCGAGCCGACCTCGTTGGACACCGCGACGACGGTGCGCCGGGTGGCGCGCACCGCGTCCGTGAGCTCCGTGACCCGCTTGCGCAGCGACCGCTCCCCGCCGCCCGCCCACTCGGCGTCGTCCCACGCGTTCACCTCGTCCATCACATGGGTCAGCCACAGCGACAGACAGTCCACGAGCAGCGGCGGGCCGGGCTCGCCGAGCAGGGGCACGAGGTCGCAGGTCTCCGTGGTCCGCCAGGAACCGGGACGCCGCTCGCGGTGCGCCCGCACCCGCTCCGCCCACTCGGAGTCCCCGTTCCGGATGCCGCCCGTGGCGACGTACAGGACGTCGGGGAAGGCCTCCAGGCGCCGCTCGGCCTCCACCGACTTGCCGGAGCGGGCGCCGCCCAGGATGAGGGTGCGGCGCGGCAGGTCCGGTACGTCCTCGTAGGCGCCGACGATCAGCGTCGTACCGTCCGGGACCGCCCGCGCCCCGGCCGCGGCGAGCCGGCGCGTCAGCTCGGGCCCGGCGGGCACCCCGTGCCCGATGTGGACGGCGAGGACGTCCGTCGTCGGGGTCACGCCCCCGGCCGCCCGCAGCCGGGCCAGGCCGTCCGGGCGCCCGACGACGTCGGCGAGGACCATCTCGTACGGAGCCTGCTCCTCGGGGAAGCCGGCGGGCGCGGCACCCGGCGGCAGATACAGCAGCCGGTCGCCCTCGGGCCCGGCCACCTCGTAGCCGGTGCCGGGCGCGTCCGTGGCGACCGCCCGCACCCGGTGCCCGGTCAGGAGCGCCAGCTCGCGGCCGTCGGGCACGCGGCCGGGCTGCGGCAGCCCCGCCGGCACCTCCACGGCGGGGCCGTCGTGCGGGTGCGACAGCAGCACCTGGCGCACCCCGCCGAGGGAGTGCCCGGCGCGGGCGGCGGCGAAGGCGGCGCCGGGCGTCAGGTCGAGCAGCAGCACGCCGTCGATCAGGAGCGCCGTGGCGGCCCGCGCGGCGTCGCCGAGCGCGGTCGCGCACACGGCGCAGGGGCAGCCGGGGCGCGGCAGCCCTTCGGGGGCTCCGGTGCCGAGCAGAGTCAGTTCCACAGGAAGATCCTCCCGCGTCGCCCCCGGTGCCGCGCGCCCGGCTAGGCTTCAAGCGGCTCCGGCTCCCGCTCCGGGCGGCTGCCGGGACACCCACTGGACCTCGGGAGGCTGACATGGCGGCATGGACGTGGCGGTTCGAGAAGGCGGACGGGACGGAGGTCCAGCCTGCCGTGCAGCCCGAGGAGTTCACCACCCAGGGCGACGCGGAATCCTGGATCGGCGAACACTGGAAGGATCTCGCCGAGGGCGGCGCGGACCAGGTGTCCCTCTTTGAGGACACGACGAAGATCTATGGCCCGATGAGTCTGCACGCCGAGGGCGCTCTGTAGGGGGCACGGGGCTGTGCGGCTCCGCCGCTTGGGCCACGCAGACGCGTCTGCCGAGACAGCGAGCAGACGCGTCTGCGGG
This sequence comes from Streptomyces aureoverticillatus, assembly GCF_014649395.1. Lineage (GTDB taxonomy): Bacteria > Actinomycetota > Actinomycetes > Streptomycetales > Streptomycetaceae > Streptomyces > Streptomyces aureoverticillatus. The sequence goes on along the minus strand of NZ_BMSY01000005.1, from coordinate 494,260 downwards.
TTTGTTGTGGTCGCTCGCGCAGTTCCGCGTGCCCCTCACTGGGCTTACGGCACATCCCGCGCCCCTTGCGGGCCTACATCTCGCCGAGGGTGACCTCGGCCGTCCGTTCGTCGCCGTCGCGTACGTACGTCACCCGCTCCTTGTCGCCCGGTTTGGCCTCTGCCAGGGCCTCGGAGAGGGTGGTGATCGTGGTGATCGGGGTGTCGCCGAGCGCGGTGAGGATGTCGCCGGGGCGCAGGCCCGCCTTGGCCGCGCCGCCGCCGTTCCGCACCTCGACGATCGCCACGCCCGCGGGGCGGTAGTCGTCGCCGAGCACGGTGCGCGCGGTGATGCCGAGCGCGGCGCGGCCCGAGTCGGTGACCCGGCCGCTCTTCACGATCTGGTCCGCGACCGTCTTCACCATGGACGCGGGGATCGCGAAGCCGATGCCCGGCGCGGCGCTGTCGCCCATGCCCGGGTCGGTCGCGGCGAGCGTCGGAATGCCGATGACCCGGCCGTCGAGGTCGACGAGGGCGCCGCCGCTGTTGCCGGGGTTGATGGCGGCCGACGTCTGCACCATGTTCGCGATCGTCGCGCCGGTGCCGCCGCCCGCGCGGCCCTCGCTGACGGTGCGGCCGGTCGCCGACACGATGCCCTGCGTGACGCTCGACGAGAGGCCGAGCGGTGAGCCCATCGCGAGGACGATCTGGCCGACCTCGACCTTCGCGGAGTCCCCGAACTCCGCGGCCTTCAGGCCCTTCGGCACGGTGTCCAGCTTGATGACGGCGAGATCCTGTTCGGGGTACGCCGACACGAGCTTCGCGGCGAGCGGCTGTTCGCCGGTGGCCGTGGTCACCCGGAACGTCCGCTCATTGCCCACGACGTGGGCGTTGGTGACGATGTGGCCCTTCTTGTCGTACACCACGCCGGAGCCGAGGCTGTCGCCCGCGTCGATCTGTACGACCGACGGCAGCACGTCCTTGATCACCTTCTGGTAGTCGTCCTGAAGGTCGCTCGCCGCGGCGGGGGCGGCCTGCGTGGTCGAACGCTCCGCCCCGCCGCCTCCGTCGTCCCCGCTCCCGGAACATCCCGCGACAAGGGCGACCAGGGCCACGGCGGCCGACGTCACCATCACACGCGTACGCAGCACTCTCATACGCCGAGTCTCAGGCCCGCCCGTGGACCGGTCCTGCGTTGCACGCCCAAACAGGGGGGCCACCGTCCCTCGGGCACCTGGTCCGCCCCACGCGGGACCGTTGAGCGGCCTTGCTGAAGTCCGGTGCGGTACCGAGCCCCGTAAGGGGCGCGGGGAACTGCGCGACAAGCCCCCGCCGGCTCGCAGGATCAACACCGCACATCCAGCGAAGCGCTCAGTCCCGTCCTCCGCAAAGATGCAGCATGCTCGCCACCCGCCGATAGGGCTCCGTCCGCCCGGCGCGCTCCTCGGCGGCGAGGAGCGCGTCGAGTTCGGCCCCGGCCTCCGGGATCGCGGTGGCTTCGGAGAAGACGCGCACCCCGTACCAGGCGACCAGTGGCGCGGCGATCCCCGCCAGCGCCTGACTGAGGGCGTCGAGCCGATGCGCCCGCACTTCGACGCCGGCCTCGTCCCGGTACGTATGCGCGCCGAAGGCGGCGAGTGCCCCGCTCCAGTCCGCCCGCAGGCCGGGCCGCATGGCCAGCGCGTCGGCGTTGCGCACCACCACGGACAGCAGCCCGCCGGGCGCCAGCATCCGCCCGAGGCCGGCGAGCAGCGCGTCGGGCTCCTCGACGTGCAGCAGCACGCCGTGGCACAGCACGACGTCGAAGCTTCCGGGCAGGAAGTGCACCCCGGTGTCGCGCCCGTCGCCCTCGACGATCCGCATCCGCGACCGGATGCCCTCCGGCTCGGCGGCCACCGCCGCCCGCACCGCCGCGAGATGACCCGGGTCCCGCTCGACGCCCGTGACCTCGTGCCCGCCACGGGCGAGGCGCAGCGCCTGCGTGCCGCGGCCCATGCCGACATCGAGCACCCGCAGCCGCTTTCCCACCGGGAACCGCGCCGCGATCCGCTCGTCGAGCTGCCGCCCGACCAGTTCGAGCCGGACGGCCTCACCGGCTCCAGGGCTCGCGCCCCGGTCCTCGCTCAGGGCCGTGCTCCGCGCTTGCCCTGCGGCTTCGGCAGCCGCAGGCGGCGCATCTGGAGGCTGCGCATCAGGGCGTACGCGACGGCGCCCTTCTTGTTCTCGTCCGGGAAGCGCTCGGCGAGCCGCTTCTTCAGCCGGAAGACGTTGGCGATCGAGTCGAGCACGATCAGGACGATCACGACGAGCCACAGGAGCAGCGCGATGTTCTGCAGCTGCGGGACGCGGACCATGCTCAGGACGAGGATGACCACGGCCATGGGCAGGAAGAACTCGGCGACGTTGAACCGCGAGTCCACGAACTCGCGGGCGAACTTGCGCACCGGGCCCTTGTCCCGCGCGGGCAGATACCGCTCGTCACCGCTGGCCAGCGCCTCGCGCTGCTTCGCCATCTGCGTGCGGCGCTCCTCGCGCTGACGCTTCGCGGCCTCCTTGCGCGTCGTCGGCGTGTTCATCACGCTGCGGCGCTGGGACTGGGCCATGGCGCGCTTGGGGGTGGGGCGGCCCTTGGGGGCCTGCGGGTCACGGGTCTGCGCGGACGATTCGTCGGTCACCGGGGCCTTGGCTGCCGGGGCCTTGTCGTCCTTGGATCGGCTACGGAACACAAAGACCAAGGGTACGTGGTGCCGGGGTATGGATGACCGGCGTACGGGGAACGATCCCGCAACACCGAGCGTCTTGATTATGTGGCTAAAGGGGCCTTGCGGGCAGTTTCCCAGGGGCGCACCTACTCCTTGCGCCGGAGAGGCGGGCGGTGCAGTCGTCCTTGGGGATGAGCGCATCCGCTCGCGAACAGTGCGGTAATGGATACAGACCCCGTACCGTGGGTTCTGTTGCAGTAGCTGGAGCTGGAAGTCCGTCAGAAGGGGGCGCGCGAAGCCCATGAGCGGTGTCATGAAGCGTATGGGGATGATCTTCCGCGCGAAGGCGAACAAGGCCCTTGACCGGGCCGAGGACCCGCGCGAAACCCTCGATTATTCGTACCAGAAGCAGCTGGAACTGCTGCAGAAGGTGCGCCGCGGCGTCGCCGACGTGGCGACCTCCCGCAAGCGTCTCGAGCTGCAGCTCAACCAGCTCCAGAAGCAGTCCTCCACCCTGGAGGACCAGGGCCGCAAGGCGCTGGCCCTCGGCCGCGAGGACCTGGCCCGTGAGGCCCTGTCCCGCCGCGCCGCCCTCCAGCAGCAGGTCAGCGACCTGGAGGTGCAGCACCAGACCCTGCAGGGCGAGGAGGAGAAGCTCACCCTCGCGGCCCAGCGCCTGCAGGCCAAGGTGGACGCCTTCCGCACGAAGAAGGAGACCATCAAGGCGACGTACACCGCCGCCGAGGCCCAGACCCGGATCGGCGAGGCCTTCTCCGGCATCTCCGAGGAGATGGGCGACGTCGGCATGGCGATCCAGCGCGCCGAGGACAAGACCGCGACGCTCCAGGCGCGGGCCGGCGCGATCGACGAGCTGCTCGCCTCCGGCGCCCTCGACGACTCCTCCGGGCTCGCCAAGGACGACATCCAGTCCGAGCTGGACCGCCTCTCCGGTGGTACAGATGTAGAGCTGGAGCTGCAGCGCATGAAGGCCGAGCTGGCCGGCGGTTCCAGCACGTCGCAGCAGGCCATCGAGGGCGGCCAGGGCGGTCAGAGCCAGCAGGCGCAGCCGCAGGACACCCCGCGCCTCGACAAGCAGTGACAAGCAGCGACAAGCAGCAGGCACCCGCTTCGACCAGCAGCAAGCAGCAGGGCACGCAGTATCCAGTAGCGCTGTGACCGAACCGCTCACGTCCGAGGAGGGCGTCATGATCGTACGGATCATGGGGGAGGGGCAGGTGAAGCTGGCCGACAGCCACTTCGCCGAGTTGAACAAGTTGGACGACGAACTGCTCGAGGAGATGGAGGGCGGGGACGAGCCCGGCTTCCGCCGGACCCTGCACGCTCTCCTCGACAAGGTGCGGGAGCTCGGCGAGCCACTGCCCGACGACGCGCTGGAGCCGTCGGAGCTGATCCTCCCCGCACCCGACGCGACCCTCGACGAGGTCCGCGAGATGCTCTCCGACGACGGCCTGATCCCGGGCTAGGGCGTGTGTGACGGGCCGGCGCGCCGTCGGGCCCGTCGGGGTCCGGCGGCGGGTGTGTCAAGCGACGCGTCAACGCCGGTCCAGGGAACCCGCTTTCCGTTCCCCCTGCCTGAACGGCGCCGTACCGTTTAGCACGTGACCAACTTTGAACGGTGCCGCGGCTGGGCCAGAACGCACCCGTTGGCCGTCGACGCGATTCTCGCGGCTGCCGCCCTCGTCTGCATGGTCATCGGCTCCTTCGCCGAGCCCTACAGCGAACGGGGCTCCACCTGGAACATGCACGCACCGGGTGCCCAGAGCCTCACCCTCATGTTCCTCGCGGCCGCCGCCCTCGTCCTCCGCCGCCGCACCCCGTGGACCGTGCTCGCGACAACCTCCGCCTTCTCCCTCGTGGAGCTCGTGACGAGCGGCCCGCGCGCCCCGGTCGTGATGTGCGCCGTCATCGCCCTCTATACGGTCGCCGCCAGCACCAACCGCCCCACCACCTGGCGCATCGGCCTGGTCACCATGACGGGCCTGACCGGCGTCGCCATGCTGGCGGGCCCCCTGCCCTGGTACGCGCAGGAAAACCTCGGCATCTTCGCCTGGACCGGCATGGCCGCCGCCGCGGGCGACGCCGTCCGCAGCCGCCGCGCCTTCATCGACGCCATCAGGGAACGGGCCGAGCGCGCGGAACGCACCCGTGAGGAGGAGGCGCGGCGCCGCGTCGCGGAGGAACGGCTGCGCATCGCCCGCGATCTGCACGACGTCGTCGCCCACCACATCGCCCTGGTCAACGTGCAGGCCGGAGTCGCCGCGCACGTCATGGACAAGCGGCCCGACCAGGCCAAGGAGGCCCTCGCCCACGTCCGCGACGCCAGCCGCTCCGCGCTCGGCGAGCTCCGCGCCACCGTCGGCCTGCTGCGCCAGACCGGCGACCCGGAGGCCCCCACCGAGCCGGCGCCCGGTCTCGGCCGCCTCGACGACCTCGTCGACACCTTCCGGCACGCGGGCCTGCCCGTGGACGTGGCCCGCGGCGACGCCGACCTGAAGCCCCCGGCCGCCGTCGACCTGGCCGCGTACCGCATCATCCAGGAGGCCCTCACCAACGTGCAGAAGCACGCGGGGGAGCACGCCAAGGCGGAGGTCAGCGTCGTACGCGTGGGACCGAACCTGGAGATCACCGTCCTGGACGACGGCGCGGGCGGCGACGCCCAGGCCGCCGACGACCCGGACCGCGGCGGCGGGCACGGCCTGATCGGCATGCGCGAGCGCGTCAGCGCCCTCGGCGGGCGGTGCAGCGCGGGGCCCCGCTACGGCGGCGGTTTCCGCGTCCATGCGATCCTGCCGGTCGCGACCGAGAAACAGGGCGACCGGGGGCACTCCCCGGTCAAGGGAGGGACTTCCGCGTGACGATCCGGGTGCTGCTCGCCGACGACCAGGCGCTGCTGCGCAGTGCGTTCAAGGTCCTCGTCGACTCCGAACCCGACATGGAGGTCGTCGGCGAGGCGTCCGACGGAGCACAGGCGGTGCGGCTCGCGAAGGCCGAGTCGGCCGACGTCGTCCTGATGGACATCCGTATGCCCGGCACCGACGGTCTCGCCGCCACCCGGATGATCAGTGAAGACCCGGCCATGTCCCACGTACGCGTGGTCATGCTGACCACCTTCGAGGTCGACGAGTACGTGGTGCAGTCGCTGCGGGCGGGGGCCTCGGGCTTCCTCGGCAAGGGCGCCGAGCCGGACGAGCTGCTCGGGGCGATCCGGATCGCGGCGGCCGGCGAGGCACTGCTCTCGCCCGCGGCGACGAAGGGGCTCATCGCCAAGTTCCTCGCGCAGGGCGACGGTTCCGACGGCGAGGCGCCCGCCGGCAGTGCGCGTCTGGACGCGCTCACCGGCCGCGAGCGCGAGGTCCTGGTGCAGGTCGCGGGCGGCCTGTCGAACGACGAGATCGCCGAGCGCCTCGAGGTCAGCCCGCTCACCGTGAAGACCCATGTGAACCGCGCGATGGCCAAGCTCGGCGCCCGCGACCGGGCCCAACTCGTCGTCATCGCCTACGAGTCGGGGCTGGTGCGCCCCCGCGGCGACTGACCGACAAGGAGTACCGACAACGAGTAAGGGGCGCCCGCCATGGCGGACGCCCCTTACAAGGCACTCAAGGAGATGCGCGCTTACGGCAGTGCCAGCATCCGCTCCAGGGCCAGCTTCGCGAACTGCTCGGTCTCGCGGTCGACTTCGATGCGGTTGACGAGCTTGCCGTCGGCGAGCGACTCCAGGGCCCAGACCAGGTGCGGCAGGTCGATGCGGTTCATGGTCGAGCAGAAGCAGACCGTCTTGTCGAGGAAGACGATCTCCTTGTCCTCGGCGGCGAACCGGTTCGCCAGGCGGCGCACCAGGTTCAGCTCGGTGCCTATCGCCCACTTCGAGCCGGCCGGGGCCGCCTCCAGGGTCTTGATGATGTGCTCCGTGGAGCCCACGTAGTCGGCGGCGGCCACGACCTCGTGCTTGCACTCCGGGTGCACGAGGACGTTCACGCCGGGGATGCGGGCCCGTACGTCCTCGACCGACTCCAGCGAGAAGCGGCCGTGCACGGAGCAGTGCCCGCGCCACAGGATCATCTTCGCGTTCCGCAGCTGCTCGGCGGTCAGGCCGCCGTTCGGCTTGTGCGGGTTGTAGACGACGCAGTCCTCCAGGGACATGCCCATGTCGCGCACGGCGGTGTTGCGGCCCAGGTGCTGGTCGGGCAGGAACAGCACCTGCTCGCCCTGCTCGAAGGCCCACTCCAGGGCCCGCTTGGCGTTGGACGACGTACAGATCGTGCCGCCGTGCTTGCCCGTGAACGCCTTGATGTCGGCGGAGGAGTTCATGTACGAGACGGGCACGACCTGCTCGGCGACGCCGGCCTCGGTCAGCACGTCCCAGCACTCCGCGACCTGCTCGGCCGTCGCCATGTCGGCCATGGAGCAGCCCGCGGCCAGGTCCGGGAGCACGACCTTCTGGTCGTCGCCGGTCAGGATGTCCGCGGACTCGGCCATGAAGTGCACGCCGCAGAAGACGATGTACTCGGCCTCCGGCCGGGCGGCCGCGTCCTTGGCCAGCTTGAAGGAGTCACCGGTGACGTCGGCGAACTGGATGACCTCGTCGCGCTGGTAGTGGTGGCCGAGCACGAACACCTTGTCGCCGAGCTTCTCCTTGGCGGCGCGGGCGCGCTCCACCAGGCCGGGGTCCGACGGCGAGGGCAGGTCGCCGGGACACTCCACGCCGCGCTCGCTCCTGGGGTCGGCCTCGCGGCCGAGCAGCAGCAGGGCGAGCGGGGTCGGCTGTACGTCGAGCTCGGAGCGGTCCACGGCGGACTGGGCGGTGGTCACGACACACACCCTTTCTTCTGTGACGAACGCGGCCGGGACCGCGTTTCGAGTGGGCCGGGGGCCGGCACCACGAATCCTTTTCGTCGAATTGACGTTATCTATCATAACTGCTTCACGTCAGTTTGACGATGGCCATTGTGTCGATGTGACGCATCCCCCGTGCGGGCCTGTGTGCGAGCATGGGAATGAACACGCGGCCCCGCCGGTTGCAACCGTCGGCAAGCAGTCTCCGTACAACCCGGGAGAGAAGCAGATGTCCGTATCGGACGAGACCACCACCGTGAGCGACGGCATCCTCCTGTCCGACGCCGCCGCGGCCAAGGTCAAGGCCCTGCTGGACCAGGAAGGCCGGGACGACCTGGCGCTGCGCGTGGCCGTTCAGCCCGGCGGCTGCTCCGGCCTGCGGTACCAGCTCTTCTTCGACGAGCGCTCGCTGGACGGCGACGTGGTCAAGGAGTTCGGCGGTGTGAAGGTTGTCACCGACCGCATGAGCGCTCCCTACCTGGGCGGTGCCTCCATCGACTTCGTCGACACCATCGAGAAGCAGGGCTTCACGATCGACAACCCGAACGCCACGGGCTCCTGCGCCTGCGGCGACTCCTTCAGCTGAGCAGGGCACACGGCTGAGCACGGCCCACGCCCGCCCCGCGCGGGCGGCGAGCCGGCTGCGTACGTACGAAGGCGGCGGCACCCCCTCAGGGGCGCCGCCGCCTTCGTCGTGCCCGGGCCCCCTACGGTCCGGGCACTGCGCTGCCGGCTGTCACTTGCGGGGTGCGGGAATCCCCTCGCGGGTGCCGTCGTCGCGCGGCACCGCCCTGCCGTCACCGGTCACGACCTTCCGGTCGCCGAGCGGCTTGTCCAACGTCACCGACAGCTCGTAGAACCGCGCCACCGCGGCGCACACGGTGCCCTTCTTCTCCGTCTCGGTGACCTTCACGGCGACCTGCCCGTCGCGCTCGTCCGCCGACGCGGCGTACGTACTGCACACGCCGCCGGTGAAGTGCGCGGTCAGGGTCCGGCCCGCCGTGCTGTAGCCGTCGATCTTCACCTCGCTGGTCCGGGTGTCCGGATCGCCGGGCTCGACGGTCGGGCCCTGCGACGGGCCGACCGTGCCGGGCGTGGGCGCCCGCAGATACTTCGGGTCCACCGCCGGGTGCGTCACCGTGTAGGCCTCCGGCGCGCCCTGCGGCTTCACCCGGAACAGCCAGGACGGCACGAGCGCGGTGCTGCCGTCCACGAACTGCGCCGCGAGGCCGAATTCGGCGTCCTCGACGGCGATGGGCTGCGGCTTCGGGGGCGTGGGGGCCGGTTCGCAGGGGGCGTCCTTGCCGCTGCCCGGGCTCCCGCCGTTCGGTGCGGCGCCGCCCGTGCTCCCGCCGTCCGGTGCGGCGCCGCCCGTGCCCCGGCCCTCCCGGTCGCCGTCGCCCGCGCCGCCGCCGTCCGCGTGCGGTACCGGCGTCGCGCAGCCGCCGATGCCCCCCGGCCCGTCGCCCCTGCCGGACTTGTTCAGCAGATCGAGTGCTTTCCGCGCGCCGACGACGGGGTACGTCGCGCCCTTCTCCGGCTCCGTCAAGTGACCGCTGCCGCCGACCACTTGGCCGTCGGCGCCGACCTGGATCCCGGTCGCCCAGCCGTACGTCGGCAGCTCGTGCACCTCGGGGTCGGCGTTCACCACGCGTACGGAACCCATGAGCTGGCCCGCGTCCAGCTTCGCGTCGTCCAGGCCGGCGGCCTTCAGGACGGGGGCGGCGGCCTTCTTCGCCGCGGCCTCGCTCACGGCGTCGCCGGAGTCGTCGGCGGTGCGGGTGCCGGCTCCCGGACACCGCTTGCCCTTCAGGCAGTTGTCGCTGCCGGGGGCCGCGTGCCGCGTGTACGTCCAGGTGCCGGGCGCGGCCTGGCCGACCCGGAGCGAGGGGCCCGCCCCGTCGATCGACGGGCCGACCCGCCAGGCGCCGTCCCGGGCGACCGGGCTGCCGGACAGGCCGAGGGCCTTCGCCAGGCGGCTCACGCGGTCCCGGGGGACCTCGCCGCGCACGTGGTGCACGGCCGCCGATTCGGGCCCGTCGGGCAGCTCGCCCACGGCCTTGTACGTCGCGCCGTTCGGGTCGGGCTCGCCCGGCGCGATGCCTTCGGTGGTCCCGGTGGGGCCCTGGCTGGAGCGGCCGTCGCGGTCGCCCGCGTACCCGTCGAGGGTGAGCGGAGGCGGATCGCTTCCGTCGCCCGCCGAGGAGTCCCGGCCGGTGTCGTCGGACGACGCCGCCAGATACGCCCCGCCGCCGCCCGCGAGCAGCACCGCGGCCGCGACCGAGGCGACCATCAGCGTCGACCGCCGCCGTTGTCCGTCCTGCGTCTGCTCGCTGCTCACCACATCGCTCCTTAGAACGGCAAGGCGTCCCGGAAACCCCACCCATGAGGTTTCGGCGTACACCGTGTCCCCTCTGTAGGGGACAGCGGTGGGACGCGGCGGGGGAGCGCGTGGTTCCCTCGGCGCACGCCGGGGGTGCGCGACCGGTCACCGGGGCGTGGCCGGTCTGCGTCCCCGCGCTCAGTCCCCGTACTCCGCCATGCCGTCGATGACGCGGGCGGAGGCGGCCGGGACCGTGACCCCGTGGATCAGCGACGGCGGCACGGGTGCGGCCGGCACGGCGGGCACCACCCAGTGCGGGACCATGCGGGCGCAGTCGCCGCGCAGCGATTCCAGGGTCTCGGGGGCGTGCTCGGCGGTGTACTGCGACTTGCTGTGTTTCGCGATGACGGCCATAACGGAACCGTATGCACCGCTTGCCCGATGAAGAAAGGCCTACTATTGGGTATTTTTGGCCACTACAACGAGGGGTGTTCGACCGGATAGCGTTAACCGTCAACCGCTACCTCGCTGCAGGAGCTTCCAGCCGTGCGAATCGCAGTCACCGGCTCCATCGCCACCGACCACCTCATGACCTTCCCGGGCCGCTTCGCCGACCAATTGGTCGCCGATCAGCTCCACACGGTCTCCCTCTCCTTCCTGGTCGATGCCCTCGACGTCCGCCGCGGCGGCGTCGCCGCCAATATCTGCTTCGGCATGGGTCAGCTCGGTACGGGCCCGATCCTCGTCGGCGCGGCGGGCGCCGACTTCGACGAATACCGCGCCTGGCTCGACCGGCACGGGGTGGACACCGCTTCGGTCCGCATTTCGGAGACGCTGCACACCGCCCGCTTCGTGTGCACCACGGACGCCGACCACAACCAGATCGGCTCCTTCTACACCGGCGCGATGAGCGAGGCCCGCCTCATCGAGCTCAAGACGGTCGCCGACCGCGTCGGCGGCCTCGACCTCGTCCTGATCGGCGCCGACGACCCGGAGGCGATGCTCCGCCACACGGAGGAGTGCCGCTCCCGGAAGATCCCGTTCGCCGCGGACTTCTCCCAGCAGATCGCCCGCATGGGCGGCGACGAGATCCGCAACCTCCTGGAGGGCGCGACGTACCTGTTCTCCAACGAGTACGAGAAGGGGCTCATCGAGTCCAAGACCGGCTGGAACGACGCCGAGATCCTGGCCAGGGTCGGCCACCGCGTGACCACCCTCGGCGCGAACGGCGTCCGCATCGAGGCCGCCGGCCAGGACCCGGTCGAGGTCGGCGTGCCCGAGGAGAAGGCCAAGGTCGAGCCGACGGGCGTGGGCGACGCGTTCCGCGCCGGCTTCCTCTCCGGCCTGTCCTGGGGCGTCTCGCACGAGCGCGCCGCCCAGATCGGCTGCATGCTCGCCACCCTGGTCATCGAGACCACGGGCACCCAGGAGTACGAGCTGCACCGCGCCCAGTTCATGGAGCGCTTCACCAAGCAGTACGGCCACGAGGCCGCCGAAGAGGTCAAGTCCCACCTGCCGTAGCGCGACGGCCGGGTGCGGGGCGGTCCGCTCCCGCACCCGGCCGCGCCACGTGCTCCGACCGGGGGACCGTCCGGCTACGCCAGCCGCCGCACCACGTACGCCACCCCGTCCTCCCGCTCCCGCGGCCCGACGTACTCCTGCTTCTGCGTCCAGCACCACGCCGGGATGTCCACGGCGGCGACCTCGTCGTCCGACAGGACGGTGACCGTGCCGCCGACGCGGACCCGGGGGAGCGCCTTCGCCAGCTCGATCACGGGCAGCGGGCAGCGCTCGCCCAGCGCGTCGACGGTCAGCTCGTCCAGCGTGCCGGTGGCGGCGGAGGCGACCGGCGCGCCCAGCTTCTCGCGTACCCCCGCGACCGCGCCCGGCAGCACATCCAGGAACCGCTCGACCTCGGCGGCGTCGGCGCCGAACGGCAGCGACACGCGCACATTGCCCTCGCTGACCACACCCATCGCCTTGAGCACATGGCTCGGCGTCAGCGTGCTGCTGGTGCAGGAGGACCCGGACGACACCGAGAAGCCCGCCCGGTCCAGCTCGTGCAGCAAGGTCTCTCCGTCGACATAGAGACAGGAGAAGGTGACGAGGTGGGGCAGCCGCCGCACCGGATCACCGACGACCTCCACGTCCGGCACCAGGCCGGGCACCCGCGCCCGGATCCGCTCCGTCAGCTCACGCAGCCGCCCGGCCTCCGCCGCCGCCTCGGCCCGCACCGCCCGCAGCGCCGCCGCGGCCGCCACGACCGCCGGAATGTTCTCGAACCCGGGCGAACGCCCCGACTCCCGCTCGTCCACCGGCCCGCGCGGCGCGAACCGCACCCCCTTGCGCACCACCAGCAGCCCGACTCCCGCCGGCCCGCCCCACTTGTGGGCGCTCGCGGCGAGCAGCGACCAGTCGCCGTCCACCGGCCCCCACGGCAGTGACTGCGCCGCGTCCACGAGCAACGGCACCCCGGCCGCCCGGCAGACCTCCGCCACCTCGGCCACCGGCTGCTCGGTGCCCACCTCGTGGTTGGCGGACTGCAGACAGGCGAGCGCGGTGTCCGGGCGCAGCGCGGCCTCGTACGCCTCGGCCGACACCGCGCCCGCCCGGTCCACGCCGACCTCGGTCACCATGCCGCCGGCCCGCTCGTGCGCGGCCGCCGCGTGCAGCACCGCCGAGTGCTCGACGGCCGACACCACCAGATGCCCGCCGACCCGCCGCCGCCCGGCCAGCGCGCCCGCGACCCCGTCGTACAGCGCCCGCGTCCCCGATGGAGTGAACACCAGCTCATCCGGCCGACACCCCACGGCCTCCGCGGCCGCCTCCCGCGCCGCATCGAGCAGCAACCGCGCCCGCCGCCCCTCCCGATACAGCCGCGCGGGGTCGGCCCACCCCTCATCAAGCGCAGCAACAAGCGCCTGCCGAGCGACGGGATGAAGAGGAGCAGAAGAAGCGACGTCGAAGTAGGCCACGGGGTCACGCTAAAGGTAGGGGCGAGACGACCCACCTGAGGGGCGCGGGGAACTGCGCGACAAGCCACAACGAAACCCGCAGCCGCCGACGAAGAGTCCCGACCGAGCTCTCAGGCGACCCAAGCCTCCGTCAGATACCGGCCGACGGAGGGCCGTCCCACCCCGACAGAGTGACCCGCGGCGCGTTAGGCACCCTCCCCGCGCAACCCCAAATAGCGTCCAGTAGGGTTTGGTCCGCATAAACATCCAAACCCCTGCCCGACGCAGGGCGGCGACCGACCACCGAGAAGGCCGCAGCCAACAGCGCGGGCGAGACTCTCGGGAAGGCGCTACGTGAGTCCCAACGGCTCCGACCGCTCGCCGCGGCGCCCGATGCGGCGGAAGCTGCTGCAGGCATTGACTGCGGGCCTGGTCCTGGTAACCGCCACCGGTTGCACATACAAGGACTTTCCCCGCCTTGGTATGCCGACCCCGGTCACGGAGGAGGCCCCGCGGATCCTCTCCCTCTGGCAGGGCTCGTGGGCGGCTGCGCTCGCCACGGGCGTGCTGGTCTGGGGCCTGATCCTGTGGAGCGTCATCTTCCACCGGCGCAGCCGCACCAAGGTGGAGGTCCCTCCGCAGACGCGTTACAACATGCCCATCGAGGCGCTGTACACGGTGGTCCCGCTCATCATCGTCTCGGTGCTCTTCTATTTCACGGCACGTGACGAGTCCAAGCTCCTCGCGCTCGACGAGAAGCCCGCCCACACCATCAACGTGGTCGGCTTCCAGTGGAGCTGGGGCTTCAACTACATCGAGAACGTGCCCGGCTCCGACAAGGCCGACGCCAGGACCGCCAAGGAACTGGACGCCATTCCGGAGCGGTTCCGCAAGGACTTCCCGGCCAACGCCGGCGGCGTCTACCAGGTCGGTACGCCCGGCGAGCGGAACCCGCAGAACGGCAACCCGGGCCCGACCCTCTGGCTCCCCAAGGGCGAGAAGGTCCGCTTCGTCCTGACTTCGCGTGACGTCATCCACTCCTTCTGGGTGGTGCCGTTCCTCATGAAGCAGGACGTCATCCCGGGCCACACCAACGCCTTCGAGGTCACTCCGAACAAGGAGGGCACCTTCATGGGCAAGTGCGCCGAGCTGTGCGGCGTCGACCACTCCCGGATGCTCTTCAACGTCAAGGTCGTCTCTCCCGAGCGCTACAAGCAGCACCTCGAAGACCTCGCGAAGAAGAACCAGACCGGTTACATCCCGGCCGGCATCGAGCAGACGGACCGCGAGAAGAACCGGGAGACGAACCAACTGTGAGCATCCTCAACGAACCTCAGGGTGCCGCGGCAGCGGAAGACTCGTACGAGGACGAGCTGCCGGTCAGGCGCAAGCAGCCGGGAAACGTCGTCATCAAGTGGCTGACCACCACTGACCACAAGACGATCGGCACGCTCTATCTGGTCACGTCGTTCGCCTTCTTCTGCATCGGCGGCGTCATGGCGCTCTTCATGCGCGCCGAGCTCGCCCGCCCGGGTACGCAGATCATGTCGAACGAGCAGTTCAACCAGGCGTTCACGATGCACGGCACGATCATGCTGCTGATGTTCGCGACGCCGCTGTTCGCGGGCTTCGCGAACTGGATCATGCCGCTCCAGATCGGCGCCCCCGACGTGGCCTTCCCGCGTCTGAACATGTTCGCCTACTGGCTGTACCTGTTCGGCTCGCTGATCGCGGTCGGTGGCTTCCTCACCCCGAACGGCGCCGCCGACTTCGGCTGGTTCGCCTACTCGCCGCTGTCGGACGCGGTCCGGTCGCCGGGCATCGGCGCCGACATGTGGATCATGGGTCTGGCCTTCTCCGGCTTCGGCACGATCCTCGGCTCGGTCAACTTCATCACCACCATCATCTGCATGCGCGCCCCCGGCATGACGATGTTCCGCATGCCGATCTTCGTGTGGAACGTGCTGCTGACCGCCGTGCTGGTGCTGCTGGCCTTCCCGGTCCTGGCCGCCGCGCTGTTCGCCCTGGAGGCGGACCGCAAGTTCGGTGCCCATATCTTCGACGCGGCCAATGGCGGCGCATTGCTCTGGCAACACCTCTTCTGGTTCTTCGGCCATCCAGAGGTGTACATCATCGCGCTGCCATTCTTCGGAATCATTTCCGAGGTCATCCCGGTCTTCTCCCGCAAGCCGATGTTCGGCTACATGGGCCTGATCGGCGCGACGATCGCCATCGCCGGTCTCTCGGTGACGGTGTGGGCGCACCACATGTACGTCACGGGCGGCGTACTCCTACCGTTCTTCTCCTTCATGACGTTCCTGATCGCCGTGCCAACGGGCGTGAAGTTCTTCAACTGGATCGGAACGATGTGGAAGGGGTCCCTGTCCTTCGAGACCCCGATGCTCTGGGCGATCGGCTTCCTGATCACCTTCACCTTCGGTGGTCTGACCGGTGTCATCCTGGCCTCGCCGCCGATGGACTTCCACGTGTCGGACTCGTACTTCGTGGTCGCGCACTTCCACTACGTCGTCTTCGGCACCGTGGTGTTCGCGATGTTCTCCGGATTCCACTTCTGGTGGCCGAAGTTCACCGGCAAGATGCTCGACGAGCGGCTCGGCAAGATCACCTTCTGGACGCTGTTCGTCGGCTTCCACGGCACGTTCCTGGTGCAGCACTGGCTGGGTGCCGAGGGCATGCCGCGCCGGTACGCGGACTACCTGGACGCGGACGGCTTCACCGCCCTGAACACGATCTCGACGATCTGCTCGTTCCTGCTCGGTCTGTCGATCCTGCCGTTCTTCTACAACATCTGGAAGACCGCCAAGTACGGCAAGAAGATCGAGGTCGACGACCCGTGGGGCTACGGCCGTTCACTCGAGTGGGCGACCTCGTGCCCGCCGCCGCGGCACAACTTCCTCACGCTGCCGCGCATCCGCAGCGAATCCCCGGCGTTCGATCTGCACCACCCGGAGATCGCCGCGATCGACCAGCTTGAGAACGCAGGTCACGGCGGCTCGCAGAACGCCGCCCTGGCCGGCGGCAAGGAGGCCGGCAAGTGAAGATCCAGGGCAAGATGTTCATCTGGCTGAGCGTCTTCGTACTGATCATGGCCATCGTGTATGGCTGGTGGTCGAAGGAGCCCGCCGGAACGACCGCGCTCTTCCTGGCCTTCGGCCTGTGCATCATGATCGGCTACTACCTGGCCTTCACGGCCCGGCGGGTCGACGCCTCGGCACAGGACAACAAGGAGGCCGACGTCGCGGACGAGGCCGGCGAGGTGGGCTTCTTCAGCCCGCACAGCTGGCAGCCGCTGTCCCTGGCCGTCGGCGGCGCGCTCGCCTTCCTGGCCATCGCCATCGGCTGGTGGCTGCTGTACTTCTCCGCCCCGCTCCTCCTGATCGGCCTGTGGGGCTGGGTCTTCGAGTACTACCGCGGTGAGAACCAGACCCAGTAGGTCTGCCACATCGCAGGGCCCCGGGGCCCGGACTCTCCGTCAGGAGCGTCCGGGCCCCGGGGCCTTTTCGTTGGGCCGTCCGGGGGAACTCGTACGGGTCACTCGGCGCGCCGTACGTGATGAACCTTCATACCGTGTGCTCATGAGTAATTCACCGCGTATCCGCACGGTACTGAGCTGCACGTCGCTGGTGGTCGCCCTCGGTGCGGGGGCCACGGCCTGCGGCAGCGACGGCCATCCGCTCTCGGCCAAGCCGTACGACGCGGCGAGCCAGATCGCGTTCAACGGGCCGGCGGGCAGCCAGAAGGCCGACCCCGACAAGCCGCTCGAAGTCACCGCCCAGGGCGAGGACGGACGCATCACCGATGTGACCGCCACGGACGCCATGGGCCGCTATGTGGCGGGCGAACTCTCCGCCGACGGCTCCCGGTGGCACAGCACCGCTCCACTGGCGGCAGGCGCCCATTACACGGTGCGGGTCAGCACGGAGGACGACGACGGCTCACCCGGCCGCAAGGTCCTGACGTTCGCCACGAACCAGGCCGCCAAGAAGAAGCAACTCAAGGTCACCTTCGGCCCGCAGGCGGGCAAGTACGGCGTGGGCCAGCCCGTCACCGCGAAGCTCAGCGCCAAGGTCACGGGCAAGGAGGCCCGGGCCACCGTCGAGCGGGCGCTGAAGGTGCGCTCAAAGCCCGCCACGGAGGGCGCCTGGCACTGGGTGGACAGCCAGACGCTGCACTACCGCCCCAAGGACTACTGGCCCGTCAACGCCACCGTGGACGTCCACAGCAACCTGGACGGCATCAAGGTCACCGACAGGCTCTGGGGCGCCGCGGCCAAGCCCCTGCGGTTCACCACCGGCGACAAGGTCGTGGCCGTGACGGACGCCGGCTCGCACTCGATGACCGTCTACCGCAACGACCAGGCGATCAACTCCATCCCCGTGACCACCGGCAAGCCCGGCTACGCCACGCGCAACGGCATCAAGGTGGTCCTCGGCAAGGAGTACGTCGTCCGCATGACCAGCGCCAGCATCGGCGCGTCGGACTTCTACGACAAAATGGTCTACTACGCGACCAGGGTCACCGACAGCGGTGAGTACGTCCACGCCGCCCCCTGGTCGGTGGGCTCCCAGGGCAACGCGAACACCAGCCACGGCTGCACCGGCATGAGCACCAGCAACGCCGCCTGGTTCTACGAGACCGTCCGCCAGGGCGACATCGTGAAGGTCGTCAACAGTTACGGCGCCGACATGGACCCGTTCGGGAACGGCTTCGGCGACTGGAACCTGCCCTGGGACAAATGGCGCAAGGGCAGCGCCCTCCTCAAGGGCACAAAACAGGGCCCGACGCCTGCGGACGTGGCAAGACTCCGCCCGGAGTCGGCCTGAGCGGGCGCGCCCCGCAGGGGCGCTGCCCGCAGGGGCGCGGGGAACTGCGCGCCCAGCCACAACTCACCCGCACCCGCCGAACGGCAGAAACCCCCGAGCCAGTGGGCGCTCAAGCACTCAGGGCCGGCTTGCTGCGCAGCAAGCCGGCCAACGCCGAGGCGAACTCCACCGGCTCGACCGGCAAGGTCACCGCGGCCTCGGCCCGGCTCCACGTGGCCAGCCAGGCGTCCTGCGGCCGCCCGATGAGCAGCAGCACCGGCGGAGCATGGAAGACCTCGTCCTTGATCTGCCTGCACACGCCCATGCCACCGGCGGGAACGGCCTCCCCGTCCAGCACGCAGACGTCGACCCCGCCCCGGTCCAGCTCCCGGAGAACCGCCGGGAGCGTCGCGCACTCGATGAAGCGGACTTCCGGCACATCGGCGGCCGGCCTGCGTCCGGTGGCCAGGCGAACCTGCTCACGGGTGTTCGCGTTGTCGCTGTAGACCAGGACCGTGGCGGTCGGCTGCATGGTTCCTCCGCTTCGTCGAGGGGATCTCGCCGGATGCTACTCCTCCCGACACCTCGTCAACACCGGTTCGGACACCGCTCCGATGGGCCATACGGGCAGGACACACACCGCAGACACTCCGAACGGCACCCCCCGGGGTGAGGGCGGGATAAGCGACCGACATAATGTCGGTCGTGGCGACAGCAACGACAGTAGATACCGGGCACGCGCACCCGCCGGTCAATCGACCGAACCTCACCAGCGTCGGAACCATCATCTGGCTGAGTTCCGAGCTGATGTTCTTCGCGGCCCTCTTCGCGATGTACTTCACCCTGCGATCGGTGACTGGTCCCGACCACTGGAAGGAAATGGCGTCAAGCCTGAACTTCCCGTTCTCGGCGACGAACACCACCATCCTGGTGCTCTCCTCCCTGACCTGTCAGCTCGGCGTTTTCGCCGCCGAGCGCGGGGACGTGAAGAAGCTCCGGATGTGGTTCATCGTCACCTTCATCATGGGTGCGATCTTCATCGGCGGTCAGGTCTTCGAATACACGGAGCTGGTCAAGCACGAGGGCCTCTCGCTCTCGTCGGACCCGTACGGCTCCGTCTTCTACCTGACCACCGGCTTCCACGGACTGCATGTGACAGGCGGCCTCATCGCCTTCCTGCTGGTCCTCGGCCGCACCTACGCGGCCCGGAGGTTCACCCACGAGCAGGCGACCGCCGCCATCGTCGTGTCCTACTACTGGCACTTCGTCGATGTCGTCTGGATCGGCCTCTTCGCCACGATCTACATGATCAAGTAATCGGCGCGGGGCCACCGGCTCAGGCGCCGGGCCCGACGTACCGACACATTCCAGAAGCATCGACGCAGAAGATCCTGACACCGGGGTAATCCGTGAAAAAGCTCTCCGCACGACGACGCCATCCGCTGGCGGCGGTCGTCGTCCTACTCCTCGCGCTGGCGGCCACCGGGGGGCTGTACGCCGCGTTCGCGCCGGCGGACAAGGCGCAGGCCGACGAAACCGCTCAGTCCCTCGCCATCGACGAGGGCAAGAAGCTCTATGCCGTGGGCTGCTCCAGCTGCCACGGAACCGGCGGTCAGGGCACCTCCGACGGCCCGAGCCTGGTGGGCGTGGGCGCCGCCGCTGTCGACTTCCAGGTCGGCACCGGCCGGATGCCGCTCCAGCAGCAGGGCGCCCAGGCGCCCAAGAAGAAGGTCATCTACAACCAGGCCCAGATCGACCAGCTCGCCGCGTACGTCGCCTCTCTCGGCGCCGGACCGAACATCCCGACGGAGAAGCAGGTCAGCCCCGAGGGCGCCGACATCGCCAAGGGCGGCGAGCTGTTCCGCACCAACTGCGCGCAGTGCCACAACTTCACCGGTGAAGGCGGCGCACTGACGCACGGCAAGTTCGCTCCGAGCCTGGAGGGCGTCAGCCCCAAGCATGTCTACGAGGCCATGCAGACCGGCCCGCAGAACATGCCGTCCTTCCCCGACACGACGATGCCGGAGAAGAGCAAGAAGGACATCATCGCGTACCTCGACGCGGTCAACGGTGAGAAGACCGAGAGCCCCGGCGGTCTCAAGCTGGGCGGTCTCGGACCGGTCAGTGAAGGCCTGTTCGCCTGGATCTTCGGCCTCGGCGCACTGATCGCGGTCGCCGTGTGGGTCGCCGCCCGGACCGCAAAGGCCAAGAAGTCATGAGTAGCCAAGAGATTCCAGAAGAGAACCTGCCCAGCGAGCAGGAATCCGCCCATGGCGCGGTAGCCGTGGCCGACGAGGCCGACCCGTTCGCGGACCCGGGGCTGCCGCCCCACGAGAACCGCGTCCAGGACATCGACGAGCAGGCCGCCCGGCGCTCCGAGCGCACGGTCGCGCTCCTGTTCACCATCTCGATGCTGGCCACCGTCGGCTTCATCGCCTCGTTCGTGGCCTTCCCGGTCGACAAGAGCGTCTACATCTGGCCCATCGGCCACATCAGCGCGCTCAACTTCGCCCTGGGCATGACCCTCGGTGTGGCGCTCTTCTGCATCGGCGCGGGCGCGGTCCACTGGGCCCGCACCCTGATGTCCGACGTGGAGGTCGCCGACGAGCGGCACCCGATCGAGGCCGAGCCCGAGGTCAAGGCCAAGGTCATGGCGGACTTCGCGGCCGGTGCGAAGGAGTCCCAGCTCGGCCGCCGCAAGCTGATCCGCAACACCATGTTCGGCGCGCTGGCCATGGTCCCGCTGTCCGGTGTCGTGCTGCTGCGTGACCTCGGTCCGCTGCCCGAGGACAAGCTGCGGCACACGCTGTGGTCCAAGGGCAAGCTGCTCGTGAACATGAACACGAACGAGCCGCTGCGCCCCTCGGACGTCCAGGTCGGTTCGCTCACCTTTGCCAAGCCCGAGGGCCTGGAGGAGCACGACCACGACTTCCAGAAGGAGATCGCCAAGGCGGCCCTGATGATCGTCCGGATCCAGCCGGACAACATCAAGGACAAGCGTGAGCTCGAGTGGTCGCACGAGGGCGTCGTCGCGTACTCCAAGATCTGCACCCACGTGGGCTGCCCGATCTCCCTGTACGAGCAGCAGACGCACCACGTCCTCTGCCCGTGCCACCAGTCCACCTTCGACCTCTCCGACGGTGCCCGAGTGATCTTCGGCCCGGCCGGTCACGCGTTGCCGCAGTTGCGCATCGGCGTGAACGAGGAGGGCTACCTCGAGGCGCTCGGCGACTTCGAAGAGCCCGTCGGTCCTGCCTTCTGGGAGCGCGGATGAGTACCGAGAATCACGCAAAGACGGCGCCGGCCACCGCGTCGACGGACACCCGCAAGCAGGCGCCCGCCGGCGAGCGGGTCGCCGACTGGGCCGACGGCCGCCTGGGGATCTACTCCCTGGCCAAGGCCAACATGCGCAAGATCTTCCCGGACCACTGGTCCTTCATGCTCGGTGAGATCTGCCTCTACAGCTTCATCATCATCATCCTCACGGGTGTGTATCTGACGCTGTTCTTCCACCCGTCGATGAACGAGGTGGAGTACCACGGCAGCTACGTGCCCCTGCAGGGCCAGCTGATGTCCGAGGCGTTCAACTCGACCATGCACATCTCCTTCGATGTGCGCGGTGGTCTGCTGATCCGGCAGATCCACCACTGGGCGGCGCTGATCTTCCTCGCGGGCATGTTCGTGCACATGATGCGCGTGTTCTTCACGGGCGCGTTCCGCAAGCCGCGTGAGGTCAACTGGCTGTTCGGCTTCCTGCTGTTCGTCCTCGGCATGTTCACCGGCTTCACCGGCTACTCGCTCCCGGACGACCTGCTCTCCGGCACCGGTGTCCGCTTCATGCAGGGCGCGATCCTGTCCGTGCCGATCGTCGGTACGTACCTGTCGATGTTCCTGTTCGGCGGCGAGTTCCCCGGCGGCGACTTCGTGGCCCGGTTCTACTCGGTCCACATCCTGCTGCTGCCGGGCATCATGCTCGGCCTCGTGGTGGCGCACCTGATCCTGGTCTTCTACCACAAGCACACGCAGTTCGCGGGCCCCGGAAAGAGCAACAAGAACGTCGTCGGCATGCCGCTGCTTCCGGTCTACATGGCCAAGGCAGGAGGCTTCTTCTTCCTGGTCTTCGGCATCATCGCGGCCATCGCGGCGATCGCCTCGATCAACCCGATCTGGGCGCTCGGCCCCTACCGTCCGGACCAGGTGTCCACCGGCGCCCAGCCCGACTGGTACATGGGCTTCGCCGAGGGCCTGATCCGAGTGATGCCCGGCTGGGAGATCAACATCTGGGGTCACACGCTCGTCCTGGGCGTGTTCATCCCGCTGGTGATCTTCCCGCTGGTGCTGGCGGCCATCGCGGTCTACCCGTTCATCGAGTCCTGGGTCACCGGCGACAAGCGCGAGCACCACATCCTGGACCGTCCGCGCAACGCCCCGACCCGCACGGGCTTCGGCGTCGCCTGGATCACGGCCTACATGATCATGCTGATCGGTGGTGGCAACGACCTCTGGGCCACGCACTTCCACCTGTCGCTGAACGCCATCACCTGGTTCGTCCGGATCTTCTTCTTCGCCGGGCCGGTCATCGCGTTCATCGTCACCAAGCGGATCTGCCTCGGCCTCCAGCGCCGCGACCGGGACAAGGTGCTGCACGGACGCGAGTCCGGCCTCATCAAGCGCCTGCCGCACGGTGAGTTCATCGAGGTGCACGAGCCGCTCGACAGGGACCAGTTGCACACCCTCACCGCGCACGAGCAGTACAAGCCGCTCGAGATCGGCGCGACGGTCGACGAGAACGGCGTCGAGCGCAAGGTGAAGGGCTCGGAGAAGCTGCGGGCCAAGCTCTCCAAGGGCATGTACGGCGAGGAGAGCCAGATCCCCAAGCCGACCGCCGAGGAGTACAAGGAGATCACGAGCGGCCACGGCCACCACTGATCACCGAAAGCGCGGTGACGCGCTGACCTGAAGGTCGCCACGGCAGGAGCCCCGTCCACGGCATGGACGGGGCTCTTTGCCGTCCCCGGGGCTGGATAGGGTGGGGCCACCCCCGACAGGCCGGGGTGGTTTTCCCTCTCACGAACCCAGGAGCGGCTATGAGCGCTGTGACCCCCGCAGGAGGCGACACCGCGGCGGCCCGTTCCTGGCCCGACGTGCTGAACGGGCTGCTCGACGGGCGCGACCAGAGCGCGGACGACACGGCCTGGGCCATGGACCGCATCATGCGCGGCGAGGCCACCGACGCCCAGATCGCGGGCTTCGCGGTGGCGCTGCGGGCCAAGGGCGAGACGGTCGAGGAGATCTCCGGGCTCGTCCGGGCGATGTACGAGCACGCCCACACCATCGAGGTGCCCGGCCCGAGCGTGGACATCGTCGGCACCGGCGGCGACGGCGCCAAGACCGTGAACATCTCCACCATGTCGGCGATCGTCGTCGCCGGGACCGGCGCGAAGGTCGTCAAGCACGGCAACCGCGCGGCGTCCTCCGCCAGCGGCGCCTCCGACGTCCTGGAGAAGCTCGGCGTCAACCTGGAGCTGACCCCGCAGCGGGTGCGGCAGGTCGCCGAGGAGGCCGGGATCACCTTCTGCTTCGCCGTGAAGTTCCACCCCGCGCTGCGGCATGTCGCGCCCGCGCGGCGCGAGCTGGGCATCCGGACCACCTTCAACTTCCTCGGTCCGCTGACCAACCCCGCCAAGGTGCGGGCCCAGGCCACCGGGGTCGCGGACGCGCGGATGGCGCCGATCCTCGCCGGCGTGCTCGCCGAGCGGGGCTCGTCGGCGCTCGTCTTCCGCGGCGACGACGGACTCGACGAGCTGACCACGACGGCCACCTCGCGAGTGTGGGTGGTACGCGACGGGGGCGTCCGCGAGGAGCCCTTCGACCCCCGGGACGTCGGCATCGACCTCGTCCCCGTCGAAGCCCTGCGCGGCGCCGACGCCTCCTACAACGCGGAGGTCGCCCGACGGCTCCTGGACGGCGAGACGGGACCTGTGCGGGACGCGGTGCTGCTCAACGCCGCCGCGGCGCTGGTCGCCCTGTCGCCGGGCGGGGGCCCGCTCGCGGACCAGATCCGCGCGGGCATGGCCAAGGCGGCCGAGGCCATCGACTCCGGCGCGGCGAAGGCCGCGCTGGCGCGCTGGGTGGCGGCCAGTAACAGCTGAGCCCCGTAAGGGGCGCGGGGAACTGCGCGACCAGCCACAACAAAGCCGCAGCCGCGTCTGCCGAGATCCCGGCAGACGCGGCTGCGGCTTTTCGCGCGCTGAGCGCGCAGTTCCCCGCGCCCCTTACGGGGCGTGTGGCGCACACCGCAGTCCGGATCCTGGACTGCGGTGTTGCGCGCCCAAGATCGTGTGGCAAGATGCTGCGCAGGTCATGAGCGACAGCGACCAGGCCCCGGCCCGCTGTCCGGCAACCCTCCGTCCGTGGCGGGGTGCCCCGGGTGAAGACCAGGCCGTACGCAACAAGGCGTATGGCAAGCGCGGACCCCTGCGAACCCTGGGGTCCTGGTCCTCAAGGGAGCAGTCTCGTGAGCAAGCGAATGCGCTAGGGCCTCGGGCCCCGTTTGCAGAATCCTCCGCCCGGCAGCGTGTGCCGTGCGTCGAGGCAACCCCCGTACGCAGAGCGGCCGTTGCGCCGCCGCACGGGTCCTTCACAGCCATTCAGCCTTGTCCTGCCGGGAGATATCGCCATGTCCGCACGCCCGCACGCCGCCGTCGCCACCGCCACCGAGTCCGCCGACCCCTGCTGCGCCGCCCCGCTCCCCGTCCTCGGCCGCGACGTCACCGTTCCGCTCGTCACCGGCGGCGAGGTCACGTACGCCGCGCTCGACTACGCCGCCAGCGCGCCGGCCCTGCAGCGGGTGTGGGACGACGTGGCCGCGTACGCGCCGTACTACGGGAGCGTGCACCGCGGCGCGGGGTACCTGTCGCAGCTGTCGACCGACCTGTTCGAGAACGCGCGGAAGACCGTCGCCGAGTTCCTGGGGTGCCGTGAGGGCGACCAGGTGGTGTTCACGCGGTCGACCACCGACTCGCTGAACCTGCTGGCCGCCGCGCTGCCCGCCGACTGCCAGGTCTTCGTGTTCGAGACCGAGCACCACGCCTCGCTGCTGCCCTGGCGCGACGCCCGCGTCACCTACCTCGACGCCCCGCGCACCCACGACGAGGCCGTCCACACCCTGGAGCGAGCCCTCGCCGACCGCGCCCCCTACGGGCCCGCCCTGGTCTGCGTGACCGGCGCCTCGAACGTCACCGGCGAGCTGTGGCCGGTGCGCGAGCTGGCCGCCGCCGCGCACGCCCACGGCGCCCGCATCGTGCTCGACGCCGCCCAGCTCGCGCCCCACCACCCCGTGGACGTACGGGAGTTGGACGTCGACTGGGTCGCCTTCTCCGGGCACAAGCTGTACGCGCCGTTCGGCTCCGGAGTGCTCGCGGGCCGGGCCGACTGGCTGCAGGGCGCCGAGCCGTACCTCGCGGGCGGCGGCGCCTCGCGGAAGGTCGCGCGGCGCGCCGACGGGGGAGTGGACGTCGAGTGGCACGACACGGCCGCCCGGCACGAGGCCGGATCGCCCAACGTCATCGGCGCGTACTCCATCGCCTCCGCCTGCAAGGCCCTCGACGAGGCCGGGTTCGACGCGCTGGTGGAGCGGGAGCGGCACCTGATCCGGGCGGTCCGCGAGGGGCTCGCGGCGGTGCCGCAGGTGCGGGTGCTCTCGCTGTTCGGGGACGACGCGCCGCGCGTGGGCGTCATCTCGTTCGTGGTGGACGGCTGGAACAGCTCGCACTTCGCGGCGGCGCTGTCCGCCGAGTACGGCATCGGGGTGCGCGACGGCCTGTTCTGCGCGCACCCGCTCGTGCGCACCCTGCTCGGCGGCACGTCCGACGAGCCCGGTGAGTGCGGCGCCCCGGAGGCCGCGCCCGGCGAGCGCTCGCTGAACGCGATCCGGGTGAGCTTCGGCGCGGGCACCCCGGACGAGCACGTGGAGCGCTTCGTACGCGCCGTCAAGGAGCTGGTGACGGACGGCGCGCGGTGGAACTACCGCACGGAGGACGGGCGTTGCGTGCCGGACACCGGCGTCGCGGACACGGGGGCCGCCGCCGGGGTCACGGCTGCCTGACGCCGCAGCCGGGACCCCAGGACGATCATGCGCAGGGCGCGTTCCGTCGCGTCCGTGAGGAACTCGCCGCCCCGGCTCAGCGCCTCCGTGAGCGACACCGGGGCGGGCAGGATCGCGCTGTAGGCGTCCACGCCCAGGTCCCGCACCTCCTGCGCCCCGTCCCCGATGGTGCCCGCGAGGACCAGGACCGGACGGCCGAGCCGCTTGGCGCGGCGGGCCACCTCGGCCGGCACCTTGCCGTGCGGCGTCTGGTGGTCCAGGGCGCCCTCGGCGGTGACGACCAGGTCGGCGCGGGCCAGGCGGGCGTCCAGGTCCAGGTGGTCCAGGAGCACGTCGAAGCGCGGCAGGAGCCGGGCGCCGAGCGCGGCGAGCCCCGCGCCGAGGCCGCCCGACGCGCCGGTCCCGGCGCCGCCGTAGAGGTCGGTGCGGACGTTCAGGTCGCGGGTCAGGACGTACGCCCAGTGTTCGAGGCCCGCCGCCAGCTCCTCCACCTGGGTCGGCGTCGCGCCCTTCTGCGGGCCGAACACGCGGGCCACGCCGCGCTCGCCGCACAGCACGTTGTGCGGGTTGCAGGCGACCAGCAGCTCGGTCTCGGCCAGGCGGGGGTCGAGGCGCGTGGTGTCGATGTGGTGCAGCCGCGCCAACTCCCGGCCGCCGTACGGAAGTTCCCACCCGTCGGCGTCCAGGAGCCGGACGCCGAGGGCCTGCAGCGCCCCCGCGCCCCCGTCGGAGGTGCCCGAGTCGCCGCAGCCCACCAGGATGCGGCGCGCGCCCGCGTCGAGGGCGGCGCGGATCAGCTCGCCGACGCCGTACGTCGTGGTGGCGCCCGGATCGCGCAGGTCCCGTGGGACCAGGCCGAGGCCCGCCGCCGCGGCCATCTCCACCACGGCGGTGCCGGAGCCGAGCAGCGCGAAGTGGGTGCCGATGCGCTCGCCCACCGGGCCCGTCGCGGGCAGCGCCACCAGCCGGCCCCCGGTCGCGGCGGCCAGCGCCTGCGCGGTGCCCTCGCCGCCGTCGACCAGCGGGATCAGGTCGACCTCGGCGTCCGGCACGACGCGCCGCACACCGTCGGCGATGGCCTCGGCGGCGGACTGGGCGGACAGGGACTCCTTGAAGCCGCTGGGCGCGACGGCGAAACGGGTCAGGGGCATGGACGTACTCCTTGAGTGGCGTGAACGAGCGGGGGGGTGAAGGC
This sequence comes from Streptomyces aureoverticillatus, assembly GCF_014649395.1. Lineage (GTDB taxonomy): Bacteria > Actinomycetota > Actinomycetes > Streptomycetales > Streptomycetaceae > Streptomyces > Streptomyces aureoverticillatus. The sequence continues at coordinate 467,324 of NZ_BMSY01000005.1, read as the reverse complement.
GGAGGGCGCGCACCGGAAGGCGAGAGGGCTCAGCGGACGACCGGCACGCCAAGGAGCGGCCACACCGCGAGCGCGAACAGCAGGACGAGGGCGGCCGTCAGGGGAGCCAGGACGGCGGACAGGCGCAGCAGGTCGCGCGAGGTGTAGGTGGGCGTCCCGGGTATCTCGGCGAAGAGCGTGACCGGCTTGGCGGACGCGGGCAGCGTGTGGCAGAAACCGGCGGCCGCCGTGGACGCGAGCGCCGCCGCGACCGGGTTCACGCCGGCGCCCACGGCCGCCGCGACCACCAGCGGCACCAGGACGGACGAACGGGCCGAGCGGGACTGCAGGACCAGGTGCGCCGCCGTGCTGACCGCGATGACGGCGGCCAGGAACAGCCAGGGCGACAAGTCGACGGGAAGCCCCGACACCAGCCACTTCGCCGCGCCCGAGTCGGCGAGCGCCACGCCCATCGCCATCGTCGCCGCCATGAAGAGCAGCAGCGACCACGGCACGGTCTTCAGCGCGTCCTGCAGGCGTACGGTGCCGAGCGCGGGGGAGGACGCGACGACCGCGCCGATCAACGCGACCACGGCGGGCGGCACTTGGTGCAAGGGCTCGCTGCACCACAGCGCGACGACGGTGGCCAGGAGCAGGGCGCAGCGGGTCTCGGCGGGCTCCCAGGGGCCGGTGACGGGCTGCGCGGTGTCTTCTACGTGCGCCTGTATGTCGTCGGCGGTGATGTGGACGGGGCCCTTCCGGTCGGCCCGGCGGGTCGTCGTCCACAGCACGGCCTCGGCCGCGAGATGCGACGACGCGATCGCCAGCGGCAGGCCGAGCAGCAGCCACTGCGTGAACCCGATCCGCTCGCCCGTGCTCTCCCACAGCACGGACACGGTGATCAGATGTGCGCCCGCGCCGATCAGGGTCGCGACCGCGGACAGCAGGATCACGGTCGGGAACAGCAGCGCCAGCATCACCACAAGGCGTTTCCGGTCGGCCAGGACCTTCGCGAGCGCGAGGAACACGGGCAGCGCGAGCGCGGCCCGGCCGGAGGTGGCCGGCACCGCGAAGGCCGTGACGACGAGCGCGGCGGTCGTCAGATGCGTCAACTGCCGTACGCTGCGCGCCCCGCTGACCAGGAACGCCGCCGCCCGCCCCGCGAGCCCGCTGCGCGCCACGGCGGCCGCGAGCACGAACGCGCAGATCAGCAGCCACACCGTCTCGTCGCCGAGGGTTCCGAAGAGGGTGTCGCTGCTGATCACGCCGGTCGCGGTGAGGGCGAGGCCCGCGCCGAGCGCGATGTACGTGTCGTCGATCGGCGTGCCGATCCAGGCGCAGGTGGCCAGCGCGAAGACGGCGAGCGTGAGGCGGGCGTCACCGCTCAGGCCGGGGAAGTTGCCCGGCACGACGAGGAGCGCGCACAGGCTCAGGGCCAGGCAGAGCAGAGTCGTTTGCCGCAGGGTCAGTGTCACGGCATCCAGCGTTCAGGCGCGCCGTGAGCCCCCAATGAGCCGCAGATGAAGGGAACTTCACGGGCCTGCGGGGCGGCACGGCCCGAAGGCGCCCCCGCACCGCCCCGGCCCCCGCGGGGCACCCCCGCTCACGCCGGCAGCCGGTACCCCATCCCCCGCACCGTCTCCACCCGCTCCGCCCCCAGCTTCTTGCGCAGCGCCCGCACGTACACGTCCACGATGTTCGAGCCCGGGTCGAAGTCGTAGCCCCACACGTGGGACAGGATCTGCTCGCGCGAGAGGACCTGTCCGGGGTGGCGCAGGAACAGTTCGAGGAGCACGAACTCACGCGCCGTCAGGTCCACCGTCCGCTCGCCCGAACGGGCCCTGCGCGTGCGCAGGTCGAGCGTCACCTCGCCGCCGCGCAGCACCGTCACCTCCGGCGCCCGGGCCGCCGTGCGCAGCCGCAGCCGCACCCGCGCGAGCAGTTCCTCGAAGCGGAACGGCTTGGTCATCCAGTCGTCCGCGCCGCCCTCCAGGCCGGCGACGGTGTCCCCCACGGAGTCGCGGGCGGTCAGCACGATCACCGGCGCCGACACCCGTGCCTCGCGCAGCTCCCGGAGGACGGTGAAGCCGTCCCGGCCCGGCAGCCCTATGTCCAGCAGGATCAGGTCGAAGCCGCCGGTGAGGGCGTAGTCGTACGCGGCGTCGCCGTCGCCCACGATCGTCGTGGTGAAGCCGTTGGCGCGCAGTCCCTTGTCGACGAAGGAGGCGATGCGCTCCTCGTCCTCCACGATCAAGATGCGGTTCACGTCCGGTGGTCCTCCAGTACGAGTACGAAAGTGGCGCCGCCGCCCTCGGTGGCGCGCAGCCGGACCTCGCCGCGGTGGCCGTGGGCGATCGCGCGGACGATCGACAGGCCGAGGCCCGCGCCGCTGGTGCGGGCCCCGCGCCGGGACGTGCCGCGCCGGAAGCGTTCGAAGATGACCTCGGCGTCCTGCGCCTGGACGCCGGGGCCGCTGTCGGCGACGTACAGCTCGACCCGCCCGTCCGTGACCCGGGAGCCGACGCGGATGCGCTGGCCGGGCACCGTGTGCTGGACGGCGTTCTGGGCGAGCTGGACCATCGCCTGGGTGATGCGCTGGGCGTCGAGCCGGGCCGCGCTGTCGGCGACCTCGGCCAGCTCCCAGCGGCGCTCGCCCAGCGCGCGGGCCTTCACGAAGACGTCGGCGGTCAGCTCGGCGACCTGCACCGGCTCCGGCCTGATGAAGTCCGGGCGCTCGGCCTTGGCGAGGAGCAGCAGGTCCTCGACGATGCGGCTCATCCGGTCCAGTTCGTCGGTGACGAGCCGGACCGTCTCCTCGCGCTCCGCCGGATCGTCGCCCATCAGCTCCAGGTGGCCGCGGACGATGGTGATGGGGGTGCGCAGCTCGTGCCCGGCGTCGTCGACGAACTCGCGCTGCGCGGCGAAGGCCCGCTCCAGGCGGTCCAGCATGCCGTTGAACGTCTCCGCGAGCGCGGCGATGTCGTCCTTGCCGTGCACCGGGATGCGCCGGGTCAGGTCCTGCTCGGTGAGCTGGGCGGCGGCGGTGCGCACGAGCCGTACGGGCTTGAGGATGCGCCCGGCCACGGCCCACGCGATGCCCGTCGTCAGCACGAGCGCGACGCCCGAGATGGCGAGCAGGATGCGGAACACGTCGTCCGCCTTGGCCTGCTCGGCGGCCGGGTGGAAGGCCACGACGAACGCCGCCTCCGGCTCGTCGCCGTGCCGGGCCACCTCGACCTTGGCCCAGCGCAGCTCGCCGGACGGGCGGTCCAGGGTGCCGGTGGAGCCGTCCGCCGCGAAGATCGCGCGGCGGGCGCCGGAGTCGCGGTGCAGCGGGTGCCGCACCGACAGCTCGCGGGGCTGGGTGTACTGCGCCGGGCCCGCGCCCTCGCGGCGCACCAGCCCGATCAGTTCCTCGCCCGGGTCCGCGTACTGGCGCTCCAGGAACACCTTGAGCAGTCGGCGCGGATCGCTGAAGCGCTTGCCGGTGTCCGGGTCGACGCCCCGGTCCACGAAGTTGGTGAACTCGCCGGTCTCCTGCGTGAGCAGCCGGTCGACGCGGTGGTCGACGTCGCGCAGCAGGATCGATCGGGTGGTCGCGGCGACCGCCGCCAGGGCGACGGCCATCACCAGGAGCAGCCACAGCAGGATGCGGACGCGCGCGGAGACGCGGCGGTGCGCGGCACCGGGCGGCTCAGCCGTCGTCGCCCGGCCCGTCGTCGGCCCCGTCGTCACCTGCTCCGTCGTCGTCACCCGAGTCACCCGAGCCGCCCTGGTCGTCGCCGTCGCCGGTACGGCCCGTGCCGTCCGTGGAGTTCTCGCCGACCGGAGGCGGGGAGACCACCTGGTCGCTGGGGGTGGGCTGCGGCCTGCTCGGCGCCGTCGACGGGGAGCCGCTGTCCAGCTCGACCTTGGGCGGCGCCTTGGGGGACGAGGGATCGTCGGTGAGGGCGTAGCTCGTCACGGCGATGCCCAGCGGAATCGCCACGACGGCCGCCAGGGCCGCGATGCGATGGGAGAAGACCATGGCAGCGATGGTGGGCGGCGTACCGATGCATCAGGATGAGCGGCGGATGAAGAAACCCTCATCGGGGCGGCGGCGGATCCGGACTCCGGCGGACGGGATGTACGAGTCCTACGAGTCGAGGCCGATCGCGAACGCCGCTTCCAGGTCGTGCTGTGAGTACGTACGGAACGCCACGTGCGTGTCCGTCGCCTCCACGCCGGGGATCTTGCTGATCCGGCCCGGGATGACGTCCGCCAGGTCGTCGTGGCGGGCCACCCGGACCATGGCGATCAGGTCGTACGTACCCGTGACGGAGAAGACCTCGCTGACGCAGTCGAGGGCGGCGATCGACTCGGCGATCTCGGGGATCCGGTCCACGCTGGTCTTGATGAGCACGATCGCGGTGATCACGGCTGACTGTCTCCCTCGGTGGCCGGTCCAGAGGCTTTCACTCTAGCCCGCCCGTCTCCCACCTCCACCCTTCCAAGGCCGCGCTACGCGCCGTCCCATCTGCGTGTGGCGGCACCCCCACGCGTAGACGAACCCCAGCGAGAACCCCACGAGGTGCGCCAGATAGGCCACCCCGGGCCCCTGCCGTTCCTGCCCCGCCGCCGCCCACTGCAGCGCCACCCAGAACGGCAGCACCACCCATGCGGGAAACCGCAGCGGCAGGAAGAACAGGAACGGGAAGAGGCTGGTGACCCGCGCCTTCGGGAAGAGATACAGAAAGGCGCCGAGCACGGCGGAGATCGCCCCCGAGGCGCCCACGAGAGTCTGGCCGGAGTCCGCGTGCGCGATCGCGTAGGCGAGCAGGGCGAGGCATCCGCAGCCGAGGTAGAAGAGCCCGTACTGGAGGTGGCCCATGCGTTCCTCGACCATCATCCCGAACACGTACAAAAAGAGCATGTTGCCGAGCAGATGCAGCCAGCTCCCGTGCACGAACAGCGCCGTCACGGGAGTGAGCGCGGCCCGCGGCTTGCCGCTGAGGAGTTCGACGGGTACGACGCCCCAGCGCTCGAAGTAGACCCGCTGCGCGGCGATGAGCCCGTCGCCGGTGCCGTAGGACGGGTTGAGCCCGGAGCACGGAGAGATCAGGAAGACCAGGCAGCACGCGACGATCAGCGCGTACGTCACCGGAGCCGACTGTTGCCGGACCTTCCGGCCCGCGTCCCGGACCCACGCAGCGATCATGGACAGAGCATGACGTAACGAGGGCAAACAGCCCAGACCGCCTCGCCCACTCGAGTGCGTACGGAGCCCCTTACCCAGGCCTTAGGGTTACGGGCAATACGCACCACGGTTCCCGAAGGAAAGCGAACGTCACGATGACGGTTCCCCTGCCGACCGACACCACCCGATGGCGCTGCACCCTCTGCGGCAACCTCACGCGCTTCGACGTGACGCGTTCGTCGAAGGTCGTCGAGTACGTGCACCTCGACCTGGCCGGAGCGCCCAAGGTCGAGGAACGCGAGGTGGTCAGTGAGACCATCGAGTCGGTCCGCTGCCGTTGGTGCAACGCGGTGGACCAGGTGGAACTCGTGGACAGGCCCGGGGCCGGCTCCTGAAGCGGAGCGGGCCCCGCACAGCTAGTGGGGTGACCGATGGTGGAGAGCGCGGGCGGAACGCCGGAGGACGGCGCCGCTGAGGTGCTCGACCGTCCGCTGCCCGACGGCGTGCGGCGAGCGGTCGTGCAGATCGTGTCGGACGGCTTCGGCGGCCTCACGGTCGCCGAACTGCCGCCGCAGTTGCGGCAGTACGCGCGCTTCACCCCGAGCCGGCGGGTGAAGTTCGCGGCCAACGCCATGGCCGCCGCCCTGGAGAGCGACCCCCTGTTCCGCCAGCGCATCGGCGAACGCCTCCGTGAGGCCCAGCCCGAGCTGACCGGGGCCCTCGACGCCGGCACCCCGCCGCCCGCGGCGGACCCGCTGGACGTGGCGGCCGCCGCCTATGTGCTGCGTCCCCCCGGCTGGGTGAAGCTGGTCACCGCGGCCGGCGAGGAGGCCCAGCGCGCGGACGCCGAGCGGGCCGGCGAGGAGGCCCGGGCCGAACTGGAGCGGCTGCGCGCCGAGCTGGCCGGTGCCCGCGCCCACACCAAGGCCGAGACCGAGCGGCTGCGCGCCGAGCTGGACGCGGCGAAGAAGGAGGCCGAGTCGGCGCACCGCAAGCTGCGCGGCGCGCTCAGCGACATCAAGCGCGGCGAGGCGGCGCTGCGCAAGGCCGCCGCCGAGGCCGACACCGCGCGCGCCGAGAGCCAGGCCCAGCTCTCCGCCGCGGAGAGCGAGGCGCGCCGCCTCAAGGCCCGGCTCGGTGAGGCCGAGGCGGCCCTGGAGGCCACCCGCAGGGCCGCGCGCGAGGGCCGCAGCGTCGAGGACATGCGGGTGCGGCTGCTGCTCGACACGGTGCTCGACGCCGCCCAGGGACTGCGCCGCGAACTGGCCCTGCCGCCGGTGTCGGTGCGCCCCGCCGAGACCGTGGACGCGGTCGAGCCGGGACGGATGACGCCGAAGGACATCGCCGCCCGCGCGCTGTCCGAAAACGATCCGGCCATTCTCGACCAGTTGCTGGCACTCCCGCAGGCCCATCTGGTCGTGGACGGCTACAACGTCACCAAGACCGGCTATCCCACGATGCCGCTGGAGAAGCAGCGGCTGCGGCTGCTCGGCTCGCTCTCGCAGCTCGCCCTGCAGACCGGGGCCGAGGTGACCTGCGTCTTCGATGGCGCCGAGCTGGCCGCGCCGGTGCTGCTCGCGCCGCCGCGCGGGGTCCGGGTGCTGTTCTCCAAGCCGGGCGTGACGGCGGACGAACTGATCCGGCAGCTGGTGCGCGCCGAGCCGCCCGGCCGGCCCGTCATCGTCGTGTCGACCGACCGCGAGGTGGCCGACGGGATCGCCAAGGCTGGGGCACGCCCGGTGGCGTCCGCGGTGCTCCTGAAGCGGCTTTCGCGCGGCTAGTCGGGCTTTCGCGCGACTGGTCGGCGTACGCAACTCCCGTTCCGTATGACCGAATTGGTCGGTTGTTGTGCGCGACGTAGCGTCAAGTAGTCGTTACCGGCCGTCGATTATCCGTAAAGAAAACGCTCGTTGACCGACTTTTTCATGGTCAGGATTTGATCTGATCACACTGGGGTCACTAGGGTCACGCCCACACCTCCGCTCTGCTGATCACTCATCGAAGGAGCCGCCTTCGTGGCTTCCCACCGTCGACCCAAGCAGCCGAACCGCGCCCGCGTGACGGTGCTCACCGCGACCGCCGCCGCTGCCGTGGCTCTCACCTCCCAGGCGGCCAACGCCGCGCCCAGCGAGAAGCCGAGCAAGGACGAGGTCAAGTCCAAGGTCGACAAGCTCTACGAAGAGGCCGAGAAGGCGACCGAGAAGTACAACGGCGCCAAGGAGAAGCAGCAGAAGCTCGAGAAGCAGGTCGACACCCTGCAGGACAAGGTCGCCCGCGGCCAGGACGACCTCAACGAGCTGCGCAGCGGCGTCGGTTCGCTCGCCAGCGCCCAGTACCGCTCCGGCGGCATCGACCCCTCGCTGCAGCTCTTCCTCTCCTCCGACCCGGACAACTACCTCGACAAGGCCTCCGCGCTCGACCAGTTGAGCACCAAGCAGGCCGAGGCCCTGAAGAAGATCCAGGCCAAGCAGCGCACGCTCGCGCAGCAGCGCAAGGAGGCCGCGGACAAGCTCGAGGACCTCGCCACCACGCGCACGGAGCTCGGCAAGAAGAAGCGCGAGGTGCAGGGCAAGCTCGGCGAGGCACAGCGCCTGCTGAACTCCCTGTCCGCCAAGGAGCGGGCCGCCCTGAAGGCCAAGGAGGACCGCGCGTCGCGCGCCTCCGAGCGCAAGGCCCTGGACAAGCCCGACACCGACACCTCGACGGGCCAGGCCCCCAAGGGCTCCGGCCGGGCCTCGTCCGCGTACGCCGCCGCGCAGAGCAAGATAGGTTCGCCGTACGTCTACGGCGCCTCCGGCCCGAGCTCCTTCGACTGCTCCGGCCTCACCTCCTGGGCCTACGCCCAGGCCGGCATGACCATCCCGCGCACCTCGCAGGCCCAGGCCAACTACGGCACGCGCATCGCCTCGCAGAGCGACCTCAAGGTCGGCGACCTGGTCATCTTCTACGGCGACCTGCACCACGTCGGCTTCTACGCGGGCAACGGCCAGGTGCTGCACGCCCCGCGCAGCGGCACGGTGGTCCGCTACGAGTCGATCAACAACATGCCGTTCCAGTTCGGCGTCCGCATCTGACCTGCCGCCGCACCGGATCCGGCGCGCCGCCGATCCAGCCCCGATTCCGCCCGGCCGTGCGGCGGACCACTCCGAGTGGCCGCCGCCGCACCGTCCGATCGAGCGAATTCCGGTAACTTCCGCTGACCCCGCGCCCCGTCGATGACCTGCGTCAGAGGCGGGGCGCCCGGCTGCGCACGCGGCAAGGGTCTTTGGCCGCGACGTGATCACGCCGCTACTGTCGCGCGCGTTCCCCGACACTCCGGGGCGCAGCCCCCGCCCCGCGCGGGGGACCGGCAGTCCTCCGCCTCGGGCGGGGGTGAAGTTCCAGCGGAAGGGAGAGCGGCTACCCGTGGGGTCCCATCGCCGTCCCGCAGCACCCACCGGTCCCGACCGGTGCGTACGCACCGCCACCATCACCGTCCTGTCCGCCGCGGCCACCGCGGCGGCCCTGGCCGCGACACCCGCGGGCGCCGCCCCGCAGGACCCGCGGTCCGACGTCAAGGCCAAGGTGGACCGCCTGTACGAGCAGGCCGAGCAGGCAACGGAGGCGTACAACAAGGCGGATGAGCGCGCGGACACCCTGCGCGGCCAGGTCGACCGGGCCAAGGACAAGGTCGCCCGCGGCCAGGAGCGCATCAACACGATGCGCGGCGCCCTCGGCTCGCTGGCCGGCGCCCAGTACCGCGCGGGCGGCATCGACCCGGCCCTCGCCCTGATGCTGTCCTCCGACCCGGACGGCTACCTCGACAAGGCCTCGGCCCTGAACCGCCTCAGCGCCCGGCAGAGCGGCGAACTCACCAAGCTCCAGCAGGCCCAGCGCACCCTCGCCCAGGAACGCGCGGAGGCCACCCGCAAACTCGCCGAGCTGGAGAAGAGCCGCAAGACCGTCGCCCGGCACAAGCGCACCGTGGAGAGCAAGCTCGCCAAGGCCCGGCAGCTGCTCAACTCGCTGCCGAAGGAGGACCGCGAGGCGCACGACAGGTCCTCGCGCTCCGGCCGCGACGGGCTGCCCGACCTCGCCGGAGCGGGCGCACCGGCGTCCTCCCGGGCGGCGGCCGCGATCGCCGCGGCCCGCTCGGCGGTCGGCAAACCGTACGTGTGGGGCGCCAACGGGCCCGCCGGGTTCGACTGTTCGGGCCTGATGCAGTGGTCGTACTCGCGGGCGGGCGTCGGCCTGCCGCGCACCTCCCAGGCGCAGGCCGGCGCGGGCCGGCAGGTGCCGCTCTCCCAGGCCCAGCCCGGCGACCTCGTCGCCTACCGCGACGACGCCAGCCACATCGGGATGTACGTCGGCAACGGCCAGGTGGTGCACGCGCCCTACCCCGGCGCCGCCGTGCGCTACGACCCGGTGGGGATGATGCCGGTCTCGTCGGTGACGCGGGTCTGACCGAGGCGGACGCGGTTCCGGCCGTGCCCTGAGCGGGGTCGCCCGGCGTCCGGATCCCGCGGTCTTCGGCCGCAGGTTCGAAGAGGGCGGCCGCGCGTCCCCGTACGATCGGAACGTGGCTGGTCGAGGGCAGGGGCACGGGCGTGGCATGCGGGCGGCGGCGGGCGCGGCGGCGTGCCTCGCCGTGCTCGCGCCCGCCGCGCTGACCGGCTGCGCCGCCGACGACGGGGCCGACGTCGCGCCAGGAGACGTCCAACGGCTGCTCGAGAAGCGCGCGGAGGCCGTGCTGGAGCGCGACGCGCGGGCGTACCGCGCGACCGGCGGCCCCCGCGCCGGCTACGACAACCTCCGCGACGTCCCCCTGAAGTCCTGGTCGTACCGCCTGAAGGACTTCCGCCGCGACGGCACGCGGGCCACCGCCACCGCGGACCTCGGTTACCGCGTCGCGGGCTACGACCGCGCGCCCCTCACCGCCGAGCGGACGCTGTCGCTCCAACGCCGCGACGGACGCTGGTACGTCACCGCCGAACGCCCCGCGAAGAAGGCCGCCGAGCAGCTCTGGGACCAGGGCCGCGTCGACGCCGTGCGTGGCACCCACAGCCTGGTGCTCGGCGTCGGGCGCGAGCGCGCCGACCTGCGCCGGTACGCCGAACTCGCCGACCGCGCGGTGCCCGCCGTGCGGGACGCCTGGAGCGGCCCGTGGCCCGGCAAGGTCGTCGTCCTGGTGCCGAAGTCCCTGGCCGGCATGGCGGACCTGCTCGGCGCGCCCGCGTCCGGCTACCAGGGCATCGCCGCGGTCACCACGGGCGAGGCGGGCGGCTCGGGCAAGGCGCCCGCGGACCGGATCGTCGTCAACCCCGAGGCGTACGGCGTCCTCGGCGACCTAGGCAAGCAGGTCGTCCTCACCCACGAGACGACCCATGTCGCCACCCGCGCCGTCACCTCCCGGGCCACCCCGCTGTGGCTCTCCGAGGGCTTCGCCGACTGGGTCGGCTACCGCGGCACGGACCGCGCTCCCCAGCAGGCCGCCCCGGAACTGCGCCGCGCGGTCCTCGACGGCCGACTGCCCGCGACGCTCCCCGAGGACGACGACTTCGGCTTCAGCGGCGACGCCGGGGGCCTCGCGCGGGCGTACGAGGGCGCGTGGCTGGCCTGCCGGATGATCGCGGAGGAGTGGGGCGAGGAGAAGCTGACGCGGTTCTACACGGCGGTCGGCGCGCACGACCGGCGCGCGGGGGCGGTGGAGGGCGCGCTGCGGGACGTACTCGGTACGACGGAGGAGGAGTTCACGGCGAGGTGGCGGCAATACGTGCGGGACGAGCTAAGTCAAAGCCCTTCCGGCTGATTCAGAGTCGTCAGGCTGGTTCAAAGCCCGTCCGGCGATTGAGGACGAGGCCGAAGGCCGATGGCGGGGGTCCGGGGGCGCAGCCCCCGGGCGTTCACCAGAGGCTTTGGTGACCGTCTGCCGCCACAGCGCGCTGCAAGCGAGAACCGTCGCTGCGACCAGCAGGCCATTGCGTACGACAAGCAGGGCGACCCCCAGCGCGTCACTCGCGACCACGTGCGAGAACCACACGGGGAACTCCAGAAACGTCACGAACGTGGCCGCGAGGACGAGCCCGGCGGGCCACGCCATTCGGCTGCCGCGGTACGCCACACACACCGCGGCGACCCCGACCAGCCACAGCAGGTACTGCGGACTGATCACCCGGCTCGTCGTGGTGAACAACAGCACCGCCGCGAACGCCGCGTCCGCGGGCGTCGTGACCGACCGGACGCGGGCTCGGATCCGCCACAGCAGCAGCCACCCGAAGGCGGCCACCGAAAGGGCCTGCGCCACCGCGCTCACCAACGGGACGTACGGCCCCAGGAACTCCACCGAGCCGTAGTTGAGCTGCACCGTCCCCGGCCAGCCGAGCTGCCGTGCCACGTGGAAGACGAGCGCGCCGAGCGACTCGACCTCCGTGCCCCGGTCCCGCTGGAAGGTGAGGAACGCGAGCGCCCCCGGCATCGCCGCCACGAACAGCAGCGTGACGGTGCCCGCCGTCACCGCCGCGGCGCCCCACGAACGCCGCGTAGTCCGCCCCCGCGGGGTGCCGACGAGCAGCAGCACCGGCCACACCTTCAGCACCGCGCCGAACCCGGCGAGCACGCCCCACGTGCGGGCGCGGCGCGCCCCGGCGAGCAGCGCGGCGACGGCGACCGCGGTCACCATCAGGTCGTAGCGCGCGTATGCGGTGGGCCCGAGCAGCGCCACCCCGGCCGTCCACACCCAGGCACCCCGCAGGGTCCTGCCGGGCCGCCCGCCCGCGTGCAGGAGCAGGCCCGTCACCGCCGCGTCGGCCAGGAACGACAGCAGGAAGAAGGCGGCGGGGTAGCCGAGGAACGGCAGCGCGGCCGGGGCGAGGACGGCGAGCGCGGCGGCGGGCGGGTACTGCCAGGTGACGTCGTCGAGCGGGAACGTGCCGGTGCGCAGGGTCTCGTACCAGCCCTGGTAGATGAAGGAGACGTCGCTGGTGACGTCCGGTCCCGGCAGGACGACGACGTGGAAGACGCAGAGCAGGAGCAGGACGCGGGTGGGCGCCCAGAGGGCGAGGATCCGCAGCTCGGTCGCGGTCTTTGTCGGCCCCGTACACGTGCCCGTCATATGCGCCTCGCCGCTTTTTGCCTATTTGAGTAGGGTCCGGGAAATCATGATGCCGGGAGGGGCGGCGTGAGGGGACGAGGCGGGGCCGGTACTGTCTGCGGCGATGCACAAGACCCTGATCGTCACGAACGACTTTCCGCCCAGGCCCGGTGGTATCCAGGCGTTCCTGCACAACATGGCGCTGCGCCTGGACCCGTCCGAGATCGTCGTGTACGCCTCCACCTGGAAGCGCGGCCGCGAGGGCACCGAGGCCACCGCCGCCTTCGACGCCGAGCAGCCCTATCCGGTCGTCCGCGACCCCACGACGATGCTGCTCCCCACCCCCCGCGTCACCCGCCGCGCCGTCTCGCTGCTGCGGGAACACGGCTGTACGTCGGTGTGGTTCGGGGCGGCCGCGCCGCTCGGGCTGATGGCGCCCGCGTTGCGCAAGGCCGGGGCGCGGAAGCTCGTGGCGACCACGCACGGGCACGAGGCCGGGTGGGCCCAGCTGCCCGCCTCCCGCCAACTCCTGCGCAGGATCGGCGAGTCGACCGACACGATCACCTATCTCGGCGAGTACACCCGGTCCCGCATCGCCGCCGCGCTCACCCCCGCCGCGGCCGGGCGCATGGTCCAACTGCCGCCCGGCGTCGACGAGAAGACCTTCCACCCCGACTCCGGCGGCGACGCCGTGCGGGCCCGGCTCGGGCTCACCGACCGGCCGGTGATCGTGTGCGTCTCGCGCCTCGTGCCGCGCAAGGGGCAGGACACCCTCATCCTCGCCATGCCGCGCATTCTGGCGCGCGAGCCGGACGCGGTGCTGCTCGTCGTGGGCGGCGGGCCCTACGAGAAGGAGCTGCGCAAGCTCGCCGCGGAGACGCGGGTCGCGGACTCCGTGGTGTTCACCGGCGCCGTGCCCTGGGCGGAGCTGCCCGCGCACTACGGCGCCGGCGACGTCTTCGCCATGCCCTGCCGCACCCGGCGCGGCGGCCTCGACGTCGAGGGCCTCGGCATCGTCTACCTGGAGGCGTCCGCCACGGGGCTGCCCGTCGTCGCCGGTGACTCCGGAGGTGCTCCGGACGCCGTCCTCGACGGGGAGACCGGGTGGGTCGTACGGGGCGGCTCCGCCGAGGATTCCGCCGATCGGATCCTCGCGTTGCTCGCTGACGCGCAGTTGCGGGAGCGGATGGGGGAGCGGGGGCGGCAGTGGGTCGAGGAGCGGTGGCGCTGGGACCTGCTGGCGGAGCGGTTGCGGGAGCTGTTGTAGGCCCGGCTGGGAGCTCCCCAAGCCCGCCCCTTCCCGAAACTGGGGGCTCTGCCCCCAGACCCCCGCTCCTCAAACGCCGGAGGGGCTGAAATTGTGCCGGTGAGTTCTAGCCCGTCCGGCGTTTGAGGACGAGGCCGTTCAGGCCGATAGCGGGGGTCCAGGGGGCGGCAGCCCCCTGCCCGCGGCGGAGCCGCTGATCGATGCAGCGGGAAGGGGCGGGACTGGGGAAAGCCCCGCAGGGCCCAAGCCTCAGCCCCGATAAAGCGCCTCGATCTCGTCCGCGTAATCCTTCGCGACCACGTTCCGCTTCAGCTTCAGGGACGGGGTGAGATGCCCCGACTCCTCGGTGAACTGGGCGGGCAGGACGCGGAACTTGCGGACGGACTCGGCCTTGGACACCGCCGCGTTCCCGTCGTCCACGGCCTGCTGCACCGCGGCGAGCAGATCGGCGTCCTCCCGCAGGGACGCGGCCGAGGCCCCGGCGGGCTTCCCGTGCTCAGAGGCCCACCGCACCAGGAACTCCTCGTCGATGGTGACGAGGGCACCGACGAACGGCCGCCCGTCCCCGACGACCATGCACTCGGCGACGAGCGCGTGCGCGCGGATACGGTCCTCGATCACGGCGGGGGCGACGTTCTTGCCGCCCGCCGTCACGATGATCTCCTTCTTGCGGCCGGTGATCCGCAGATAGCCGTCCTCGTCGAGGGTGCCGATGTCCCCGGTGTGGAACCACCCGTCGGCGAGGGCCTCCTCGGTGGCGCCCTCGTTGTTCCAGTACTCCTTGAACAGGTGCTCGCCGTGCAGCAGCACCTCGCCGTCGTCGGCGATGCGGACGACCGAGCCGGGCAGCGGCTGCCCGACCGTGCCGATCTTCTGCCGGTCCCAGGGGTTGAACGCGGTGGCGGCGCACGACTCGGTGAGGCCGTAGCCCTCGAGGACCGTGAAGCCGATGCCGCGGAAGAAGTGGCCGAGGCGCTCGCCGAGCGGGGCGCCGCCGGAGATGGCGTACTCGCCGCGCCCGCCGAGGACCGCCCGCAGCTTGCTGAAGACCAGCTTGTCGAAGACCTTGTGCTTGATCCGCAGCCCCAGCGAAGGACCGCTCGGGGAGTCGAGCGCGCGGCTGTACGCGATCGCCGTGTCCGCCGCCTTGTCGAAGATCTTGCCCTTGCCGTCGGCCTGCGCCTTGGCGCGCGCCCCGTTGTAGACCTTCTCGAAGACGCGCGGCACACCGAGGATCAACGTCGGCCGGAACGCGGCCAGTTCGTCCGTCAGATGCTTGATGTCGGGCGCGTGGCCGAGCTTGATGGGGGCCATCAGGGCGGCCACCTCCACCAGGCGGCCGAAGACGTGCGCGACGGGGAGGAACAGCAGGACCGAGCACTCGCCCGTGCGGAACAGCGGCTTCAGGCGCTCCACCACATTGCCGCACTCCGCGAAGAAGCTGCGGTGGGTGAGGACACAGCCCTTGGGGCGGCCCGTCGTGCCCGAGGTGTAGACGATCGTCGCCGGGTCGTCGGCGCCCGCGACGGCACAGCGCTCGTCCACGGTCTCGTCGGAGACCTCCGTGCCCGCCCGGTTCAGCTCCTCGACGCCGCCCCGGTCGATCTGCCACACGTGCGTCAACGACGGCAGCCGGTCGCGCACCGACTCGACGGCGGACGCGTGCGCGTCGGACTCCACGACGCAGGCCACGGCGCCGGAGTCGCCCAGGATCCACTGGATCTGCTCGGCCGAGCTGGTCTCGTACACCGGCACGCTGACCGCGCCCGCGCTCCAGATCGCGAAGTCGAACAGCGTCCACTCGTAGCGCGTACGGGACATCAGGCCCACCCGGTCGCCGGGCCGGACGCCCGCCGCGATCAGGCCCTTCGCGGCGGCGCGCACCTCGGCGAGGAACGCCGTCGCCGTGACGTCCTGCCAACTGCCGTTCACCTTGCGGCCGATGACCGCCACATCCGGATGCTGCGCGGCGTTTCTGCGGACGATGTCGGTCAGATTGCCGTCCGCGGGGACCTCGTACAGGGCCGGAAGGCTGAACTCGCGCAAGACTGCTGCTCCTACATAGGGCGCCGGCGCCACGACGTTGTGCGATGCGACGGTGCGGTCCAAGGTCGGGCAGGTGCTCAGTCTGGGGGGTTCGGGGGTCCCTCGGGATTTCGTTGAGGGGCTGAGCACTACTGGACTGCCCGGACGTTACCCATCGGTATGGCTGGTTCGGTAGGGGGGCCGGGCCAGATGTTCCGTGCGTCACACGACGTTGTGGTCTGAACCGCACAGTACGCCACGCTCTTCCTGACTCGGAAGTAACCGCGGGAGTATCCGCAGGTCCACCGCTCGGGCCCGGCCACGCCCGGCCGATTCACCCCGCCCTGGTGGGCCCGGGCCCCGCCGTCCTAAGGTGACCGGCATGCGAGGTTTCCGGGTCAATGTGGTCAGTGACGTGCACGGCAACGCCAAGGACCTGGCCACCGCGGGCGACGGCGCCGACGCCCTGATCTGCCTGGGTGACCTGGTGCTCTTCCTCGACTACGCGGATCACGCGCGCGGCATCTTCCCCGATCTGTTCGGCAAGGAGAACGCCACCCGCCTCGTCGAGCTGCGCACCGCCCGCCGCTTCGAGGAGGCCCGCGCGTTCGGCGCCTCGCTCTGGGCCGGCCTGGACCGCGGCCCGGCGGTGGAGAGCGCGGTGCGCAAGCAGTACGCCGAGCTCTTCGCGGCCTTTCCCACCCCTACGTACGCCACGTACGGCAATGTCGACATGCCGGAGCTGTGGCGCGAATACGCGGGTGAGGGCACCACCGTCCTCGACGGCGAGCGCGTCGAGATCGGCGGCCGCGTCTTCGGCTTCGTCGGCGGCGGCCTCAAGACCCCGATGCGGACGCCGTACGAGATCAGCGACGAGGAGTACGCCGCCAAGGTCGAGGCCGTCGGCGAGGTCGACGTGCTGTGCACGCACATCCCGCCGGAGGTGCCTGACCTGGTGTACGACACCGTGGCGCGCCGCTTCGAGCGGGGCAGCCGCGCGCTGCTCGACGCGATCCGGCGCACCCGGCCGCGGTACGCCCTCTTCGGGCACGTGCACCAGCCGCTGGTGAACCGGATGCGGATCGGGTCGACCGAGTGCGTGAACGTCGGACACTTCGCGGGGTCCGGGCGGCCCTTCGCCCTGGAGTGGACGGGGTGAGCCCGCGGGCCGTGCGGACGGGGTGACCGGCGCGCGCCGCGTGCGCGGTAGCCTTCACGCGGCAGCACAGCACCCGCACCGGACCGCATCTGGAGGAGCCACGGCGATGGCGGAATACACCAGCTCGAGCATCACGATCGAGGCGGCACCGGCCGACGTCATGGGCGTGATCGCCGACTTCGCCCGCTATCCGGAGTGGACCGGCGAGGTCAAGGAGGCCGAGGTCCTCGCGACCGACGACTCCGGCCGCGCCGAACAGGTCCGGCTC
The DNA here is from genome assembly GCF_014649395.1 of Streptomyces aureoverticillatus. Classification (GTDB taxonomy): domain Bacteria; phylum Actinomycetota; class Actinomycetes; order Streptomycetales; family Streptomycetaceae; genus Streptomyces; species Streptomyces aureoverticillatus. Next base: position 450,381 of record NZ_BMSY01000005.1, on the reverse strand, counting down.
GTCATGGACGCCGGGGCGATCAAGGACGACCAGACGCTCGCGTACACCTGGGGCGGCGAGAACGAGGTGTCCTGGACCCTCGTCAAGTCCCAGATGCTGCGCTCCCTGGACGGCTCCTACCTCCTGAAGCCGTCCGGCACCGGCACCGAGGTCACCTACCAGCTCACGGTCGACGTCAAGATCCCCATGCTCGGCATGATCAAGCGCAAGGCGGAAAAGGTCATCATCGACCGCGCGCTGGCAGGCCTGAAGAAGCGAGTCGAGTCCGACCCCAAGGCCTGAACCGGGGGTTCCCCGCTCCCGCTGAGGGCAGCAGGCCCACCGGTCGCCCGCCCCTGCCCCCGCTGTGCTCAGCCGGTCGCTCCGGCTCCCCGCTGTGGGCAGGCGTTCCGCCGGTCAGCCGCCGTTCCCTGCTGCGGGCAGCTGGGCCGCCCGCCCCGGCTTCCGCTCCTGCTGTGGGCAGGCGTTCCGCACGGCGAGTGGGGCCTCCCCTGCTCGAGCGAAGCCGAGAGCTTGGGGAAGGGTGGGCACAGCCCAGTCCGACGGGGCCGTCATGTGGGCGGAGGGCCCCCGGGCCGACGGCCGCCGTCAGCCCGACCAGGACCACGCACCCGCCCCCAACGTAGAGTCGGCCCGCATGCGCACCCTCTTCGTCACGGGCCCCGGCGGCGCCGGCCGCACCACCCTCGCGGCGGCCGCCGCCCTCACCGCCGCCCGCGAGGGCACCCGCACCCTGGTGATCTCCGCGGACCGCTCCGACACCCTGGGCGCCGCCCTCGGCACCCCCACGGGCCCCCGGCCAGAACCCGTGGAGCCGGGCCTGACCGCCCTGCGCCCGGACCCGGACACCGGCTTCCGCGCTGGCCTCCTCGCCCTCCAGGAGCACGCCCGCCCGGCCCTCGACCTGCTGGGCGCCGACCGCCTCGACGACGAGGAACTCACCCCGCTGCCGGGCGCCGAGGACCTCGCCCTCCTCGGCGCCCTGAGCGCGGCGGCACACACGAAGACGTACGACACCGTCGTCGTCGACCTCCCCGCGGCCCCCCGCGCCCTCGCCCTGCTCGCCCTCCCCGGACAACTCCGCCGCTACCTGCGCCGCCTGCTGCCCCCGGAGCGCCGGGCGGCCCGCGCCCTGCGCCCCGTCCTCGGCCGCCTCGCGGGCGTCCCCGTACCGGCGGGATCGCTGTACGAGGCCGCCGCCCGCTGGGACGAGCGGCTCGCCGCCGCGCAGGCCGTGATCGAGGCGCCGGACACCAGCGTCCGCCTGGTCGCCGAGCCCGGCCCGGCCGGGGCCGAAGCCGTCGCCCGCACCGCCACCGGCCTCGCCCTGGGCGGCCTCGCCCTCGACGCGGTCGTCGCCAACCGCGTCCTGCCGACGCCCCACGACGACACCCCCTGGCTCGCCGCCCTGCGCGCCCAGCAGGACAAGACGCTCGGCGAGTGGACGCAGACGTACCGCACCCACGAGGTCACCCACCGCGGCCAGGACCCCCGCGGCGCCGACGACCTCGCCGCCCTCCGCGTGCCCGGCCCGGGACCGGCGCCGGACCCCGTCGACTGGCCCGTCACCGACGCGCTCGCCACGGACTCCCTGCTGATCTGGTCCGTCCCGCTGCCCGGCGTCGTACGCGAGGACCTGGAGCTGATCCGGCGCGGCGACGAACTGGTCATCACCGCGGGGCCGTTCCGGCGGATCGTTTCGCTGCCCTCCGCGCTGCGCCGCTGCGCCGTCTCGGGCGCGGGCCTGCGCGAGGGCACCCTGCGGATCCGCTTCACCCCGGACCCGGACCTCTGGCCCCAGAGCCACTGAGCCGCGGGCCCCAGAGCCGCTGGACCGCCGCGCCGCCGAATCTCCTGGGACCGCGGCCCCCGCCCGCGCCGAACGCATGGCCGGACCCGGTGAACGTACTGCCGCCATTCGGGTAACGTCGAGAGTACGAATTCATCGGCCCTGCGCAGGAGTCAGCCCGACATGAGCGATGCCACCGAGCGCGACGCGTCCGAGCCGGAGCGCCCCGAGCAGGGCAGCGGCCGCCCCGACACGGAAGCGCCCAGCCCCGCCACGGAAGCGCCCCGCCCCGAACCCGCCGCCGACGCCGACGCGTGGGCCACGGCCTGCGCCGAGGACCTCGCGGCGGAGAAGGCCCGCCGCCGCGCGCAGTACGGGCCGCCGCCCGGCTCCGCCGCGGAGGAGCTGCGCAAGCTCGTCGACGCCGTCTCCGACAAGCTGTCGGGGCTCCAGTCGCCGCTGCTCGGCGCGGTCGCCCAGGGGGCCGTGCAGGAGACCGTGCAGCAGGTCGTCCGGCAGGCGAAGGCCGCCGTGGAGCCCGTCATCGAGCGCAACCCCGACGTCTTCGACCACCTCGCCGCGGCCGGCGCCGAACTGCTCGCCGCCTACCGCAGCGCGGTCACCGGTCAGGAGAGCCGCTGGACGCGCGGCGACGCCGGCCCCACCCCTCCGAGCGGCCCGGATCGCCGTGACGAGGGCCCCGGACCGGTGGAACACATCGATCTGGACTGACCCCCCTCGGGTACGGTGGGCCGTAGCGGGGCTCGATCGAACTGAGGGATTCATGGGACTCACCATCGGCGTCGACATCGGCGGCACGAAGATCGCGGCCGGAGTGGTCGACGAGGACGGTCACATCCTGTCGACGTTCAAGGTGCCCACTCCGGGCACCTCCGAGGCCATCGTCGACGCGATCGCCTCCGCGGTGGAGGGGGCACGGGCCGGGCACGAGATCGTCGGCGTCGGCATCGGCGCCGCCGGGTACGTCAACCGGCAGCGCTCCACGGTCTACTTCGCACCGAACATCGACTGGCGGCAGGAGCCGCTCAAGGACGAGGTCGAGGCGCGCGTCAGCCTGCCGGTCGTCGTCGAGAACGACGCCAACGCGGCCGCCTGGGGCGAGTACAAGTTCGGTGGCGGCAAGGGCCACCGCAACGCCATCTGCATCACGCTCGGCACCGGCCTCGGCGGCGGCATCATCATCGGCAACAAGCTGCGCCGCGGCCACTTCGGCGTCGCCGCCGAGTTCGGCCACATCCGGATGGTGCCGGACGGCCTGCTGTGCGGCTGCGGCAGCCAGGGCTGCTGGGAGCAGTACGCGTCGGGCCGCGCCCTCGTGCGGTACGCGCGCCAGCGGGCCAACGCCGCCCCGGAGAACGCCGAGTATCTCCTGTCGCTGGGCGACGGCACCCCGGACGGCATCGAGGGCAAGCACATCTCCATGGCCGCCCGTCAGGGTGACCTGGTGGCCGTGGACTCCTATCGCGAGCTGGCCCGCTGGGTCGGTGCGGGCCTCGCCGACCTGGCGTCGCTCTTCGACCCGTCGGCGTTCATCATCGGCGGCGGCCTCTCCGACGAGGGGGAGCTCGTGTTGGACCCGATCCGTAAGTCCTTCAAGCGGTGGCTCGTCGGGGCGCAGTGGCGTCCCCAGGCGGAGGTTCTCGCGGCGCGGCTCGGCAACCAGGCGGGCCTTGTGGGTGCGGCCGATCTGGCTCGGGAGCCCGACCCTGTGATGTGACCCCCGCGTGGGGCGCCGTCTGTCGCCGCTTCGCGGCTCGTCCTCAAACGCCGGACGGGCTAGTACTTGCCCGTCCGGCGAATGGCGTGGCCGTACATACGTCGTGCGTGTCTGACGTATCTTGATCGCCATGTCGACCGAACCGACGCGTACGCTGCCCAACTCCCGCACCGAACCGGACGGTTCGGCCGTCGTGCGGGTGCTCAGTTACAACATCCGCTCCATGCGCGACGACACCGACGCGCTCGCCCGCGTCATCGCGGCGTGCGCGCCCGACCTCGTCCTCGTACAGGAAGCGCCCCGGTTCTTCCGGTGGCGCAAGAAGCTCGCGCGGCTCGCGCGCGCCAGTGACCTGGTGGTGCTCTCCGGCGGCGGCACGGCGGCCGGGCCCGCGCTGCTGTGTTCGCTCCGGGCCACCGTCGAGCGCACCGAGGACGTGCTGCTCCCGCTGACGCCGGGGCAGCACCGGCGCGGCTTCGCGACGGCGGTGGTGCGCTTCGGCGGTGCCCGGCTCGGCGTACTGAGCTGCCACTTGAGCCTGCAGAGCAAGGAGCGGTACGAGCAGGGCGGGATGCTGCTCGACCGGCTCGCCGCGATGGGCGTGCCGCACGCGGTCGCGGGCGGCGACCTCAACGACCGCCCCGACGGGCGTACGTTCCGCCGCCTCGCCGCCGGACTTCAGGACTGCTGGGCCACCGCGCCCTGGGGCGGCGAGTACACCTCGACCCCGACCGACCCGCACCAGCGCATCGACGGCGTCTTCGCCACGGAGGGCATCCAAGTCCTGGGCTGCGGCGTCCCGTTGGACCACCCGGGCGTGGCCGGCGACGACCTGCGGGCGGCGACGGACCACTTGCCGGTGCTGGCAGCGCTCAGGGTGCCGATCTCAAGCCCGTCGAGGGGGTCCCTCCCTGCTCATGAAGAGCTTGGGGGAGTTTGAGGACGAGCGCGCAGCGCGATCTGCGGCAACCCCGGCCGGGGTTCAGACGACGGCCCCGCGCCCAGGATCGTCGTCCTCCTCGTCGCCCGCCTTCATGCGGACGACCAACGTGGCGAAGCCGCCGAGGAAGCCGCCGATGCCGAGCGTCGTCAGCCACCACGTCATCTGCCAGCCGAGCAGCACCGCGAGCAACAGCAGCACCGGACCGCCGATGACGGCGAGCCAGGCGAACTTCGCCGTGACGTCGCCCTCCGGCAGCGGCGGCGGCTCGGGCGGCACGAAGTGGCCCTCGTCGTCCGCGTCGAAGTCGTCCTCGGAGGCCTCGGGCGCGCTGTAGTCACGCGGGCCCCCGCCGGCCACGCCCGGCGCGAAGGACACCGAGCTGCCGAGCGGCTTCGCCGGGGAGCCCGGGGCGTCGCCGTCGGACGCCTTGCCGTCGCGGCCGGCCTTGCCGCCCTTGTCCGTCAGGGTGTCGCCGTCCGTCAGGGTGTCGCCCGCGTCGCCGTCGGCCGGGCCGTTGGTCTCCGTCTCGAGCAGCGCCAGGTCCTCGACGGACTTGAACGGCTTGGCGCCCGGCGGGTCCGCGGGCTCCTCGCCGTACCCGGCGACGATCGCGCGCCACGCGGCGTCCTCGTCGATCGGAACGGCCTGCTCCGCCGGCTCCGGGGTGCCGTCCTCGCGCGACTCCTCGCGGTCGGGCTCCGACTTGTCCTGCTGCTCAGCCACCGGTGGTCGTCCCTTCCTTGCCTGCGCTGGGGGCGAGCCGGCCGATGAACGAGAGGCTCTCCTCGAAGATCCGGTCCGCGTCGTGGTCCAACGTCGCGACGTGGTAGCTCTGTTCCAGCAGGATCTCCGTGACGTCCGTGGACGACACCCGGCTGAGCACGCGGGCGGAGTCGGCGGGCGGCACCACATGGTCCTGCGGGCTGTGCAGGACCAGGAGCGGCTGGGTGACCTGCGGCAGCTCGCCGTCCACGAGGCGGAAGAACTGCCGCAGCGAGTGCGCGGCGTGCAGCGGCACCCGGTCGTACCCGATCTCGACCGAGCCCGGCTTGGCGATGTCGCTCACGATGCCCTTGGTGGAGGGCACCAGGAAGCGGGCCACCGGCAGGGCGGGGGCCGCCCGGTCGTGCATCTTGTTCGCCGGGTTGACGACGACCACGCCGCGCACCGCGTCGCCGTGCCGGGCCGCGAGCCGCAGCGCGAGCGCGCCGCCCATGGAGAGGCCGAAGACGAACACCTCCGTGCAGCGCTCGGTCAGCGCGCGCAGCTCGCGGTCCACCTCCGCGTACCAGTCCTGCCAGCCCGTGACCTGCATGTCCTGCCAGCGGGTGCCGTGACCGGGCAGCAGCGGCAGCGAGACCGTCAGGCCGTGCCCGGCCAGATGCTCCGCCCAGGGGCGCAGCGACTGCGGGGATCCGGTGAAGCCGTGACACAGCAGGACGCCGACCTCGCCGCCCTCGTGGCGGTACGGCTCGGCTCCAGGGAGGACCGGCACCTTCGGTCTCCTTCGTGGGATGAGTACTACGGGTACGGGAGGTACTTCACCGTACGCGACCGGACTGACACCGACCAGGGCCGTCGCCCATCCCGGACACCGCGGGCACCGCCCCCGGCGGGGGCCGTCGGCCCGGCTCCGGAAGGAGGGCGGGCCCCGCTCGGGTTATGGTCTGATCCACAGACACAGGAGGCACTCGGTTTGATCTACGGCGCAATGAAGCTTTCCATCGGAGGGCCCCTGAAGCTCGCCTTCAGGCCCTGGGTGGAAGGTGTCGAGAACATTCCCGCCGAGGGCCCCGCCATCCTGGCCAGCAACCACCTGTCCTTCTCGGACTCCTTCTTCCTGCCCGCGGTCCTCGACCGCAAGGTCACCTTCATCGCCAAGGCCGAGTACTTCACGACGCCCGGCATCAAGGGCCGCATGACGGCCGCCTTCTTCAAGGGCGTCGGCCAGCTTCCGGTGGACCGTTCGGGGGCGCGCGGCGCGGGCGAGGCCGCCATCAAGAGCGGCATCGACGTCCTGGAGCGCGGCGAACTCTTCGGCATCTATCCCGAGGGCACGCGTTCGCCCGACGGCCGCCTCTACCGCGGTAAACCCGGCGGCCTCGCGCGCGTGGCGCTCGCCACCGGCGCACCGGTCATCCCGGTGGCGATGATCGACACCGAGAAGATCCAGCCGCCCGGCAAGGTGATGCCGAAGCTGATGCGGCCCGGCATCCGCATCGGCAAGCCCATGGACTTCAGCCGCTACCAGGGCATGGAGCACGACCGTTTCGTCCTGCGGGCGGTGACCGACGAGGTCATGTACGAAATCATGAAGCTCTCCGGCCAGGAGTACGTCGACATCTACGCGACCGCCGCGAAGCGCCAGCTCACCGAGGCGGCCAAGGCGGAGAAGGAAGCCGCCAAGGAGGCGGCGAAGAAGGAAGAGGCGGCGAAGAAGGAGGCCGCGGCCAAGCAGGCCGCGGCGGCTGCCAGGAAGCAGGTCGAGGGCGGCTCCGTCCCGGACGGCACACCGGACGACGACGAGCGGAACGGCGCGGCGGGCGCCGGACGGGCCGACAGGGAACGGTCCGGCTCGTAGCCGCGTCGGTGTGAGAGGGGCGCACGAGCGCGCCCTGTGGGGTGGGTTGTATGGCCAAGCGCGAGAGAGTCATGCGGATGTCCGTGGAGCAGCCGCTTTGGCGTGCCCTGACCGCGTACCGCGTGCTGACCATGCTGTACGCCATCGGCCTCTTCGTGGCCGCGTACGAAGCGTTCGCCCGCCCCTGGCTCGCCATCGCCTACTACGCGGTGCTCGCCGCCTGGACCCTCGCCACCATCCCCAAGGTCGCGGGCGCCGCGAGCTGCACCAAGCGGTTCCTCGCCGTCGACGTCACGGTCGCGCTCACCGGCATCCTGCTGACGCCGGTCGCGGTCGAGCACTGGCGGGTCGTCGACGGCGGGCCGACGCTGCCGTCGATATGGACGGCCGGGTCCGTGCTCGCCTTCGCGATCAAGGGCGGCTGGCGCTGGGCGGCCTTCGCCTCGCTGCTCGTGGGCGTCGCGAACGTGGTGCAGCGCGGCGCCTTCAGCCGCGACACGGTCCACAACGTGCTGCTCGTGTGCATCGCCTCCATCGCCATCGGATACGTCGTGGAGGTGGCCCGCGCCTCGGAGCGCACCCTCGCCCGCGCCCTGGAGATCGAGGCCGCGACCCGTGAGCGGGAGCGGCTCGCCCGCGACATCCACGACAGCGTGCTCCAGGTCCTCGCCATGGTGCAGCGCCGCGGCACCGCCATCGGCGGCGAGGCGGCCGAGCTCGGCCGGATGGCGGGCGAGCAGGAGGTCGCCCTGCGCACCCTGGTCGCCGGCGGCCTGGTCCGCACCTCGTACGCCTCGGAGGACGTCTCCCGGGGCGCCGTCGTGCGCGCCGTCGAGGAGCCCGACGACCCCGACGACGACCTCACCGGCACCGCGACGTGCGACCTGCGCGCCCTGCTCGCGCCGTACGCCGGTTCGCTGGTCACCCTGTCGGAGCCCGGCGCCGTGGTGCCGCTCGCGCCGCGCGCGGCCCGGGAACTCACCGCCGCCGTCGGCGCCGCCCTGGACAATGTCCGCAGGCACGCCGGGGCGGAAGCGCGCGCCTGGATCCTGGTCGAGGACGAGCCGGACGCCGTCATCGTGACGGTGCGCGACGACGGCCCCGGCATTCCGGAGGGGCGGCTCGCGCAGGCCGAGGGGGAGGGGCGGCTCGGTGTCGCGCTGTCCATCCGGGGGCGGCTGCGGGACATCGGGGGCACGGCCGAGCTGATCTCGGTGCCGGGCCAGGGCACGGAAGTGGAACTGAGAGTGCCGCGCGCCGCGCGGGACGTACGGGGGAAGGCGGAAGCGGACCGATGAGCAGCGAGAGCAGCCGGAGCGGCGAGCGCGACGAGCGGAGCGGGGCGGAGACGGCCGGGGAGGACGCCGCCGCGCCCGTCAAGGTGATGGTCGTCGACGACCACCCGATGTGGCGCGACGCCGTCGCCCGGGACCTGGCCGAGTCCGGGTTCGACGTGGTGGCGACCGCGGGCGACGGCGAGCAGGCGGTGCGCCGCGCGCACGCCGCCGCGCCGGACGTCCTCGTCCTGGACCTGAACCTGCCGCTGAAGCCCGGCGTGCAGGTGTGCAAGGAACTCGTCGGCGCCAACCCCGCGCTGCGGGTCCTCGTGCTGTCGGCCAGCGGCGAGCACGCGGACGTCCTGGAGGCGGTCAAGTCCGGCGCCACCGGGTACCTCCTGAAGTCCGCGTCCACCGCCGAGCTGATCGACGCGGTGGGCCGCACGGCCGTCGGCGACGCCGTCTTCACGCCCGGCCTCGCGGGCCTGGTCCTCGGCGAGTACCGGCGCCTGGCCTCCGAGCCCGCGCCCGCCACCCCCGACGAGCCGGGGGCGCCGCGCCTGACCGACCGCGAGACCGAGGTGCTCCGCCTGGTCGCCAAGGGCCTCAGCTACAAGCAGATCGCCGAGCGCCTGGTCATCTCGCACCGCACGGTGCAGAACCACGTCCAGAACACCCTCGGCAAGCTCCAGTTGCACAACCGCGTGGAGCTGGTGCGGTACGCGATCGAGCGCGGCCTGGACACCGACGAGTCCGCCGGAGCGTGACCCTCCGGGCCCGCGCGCGCCCCGGCGCGTGACCTCCTTCGGGTGAACCGGACCTGCCCGCTCCACCACAACTTCCGGACCTCGTCCCGGAATTCACCGTTCGTCCCATGCCGGAGTGACGCGGATCACCATTAGCGTGGCCCGCGTCAGCGCAACTGTGGCGAAGGGACATTTCCATGCGGGTCGGAGTTCTGACCGGAGGCGGCGACTGCCCCGGGCTCAATGCCGTCATCCGGGGCGTCGTCCGCAAGGGCGTACAGGAGTACGGGTACGACTTCGTGGGCTTCCGCGACGGCTGGCGCGGACCGCTCGAAGGCGACACCGTCCAGCTCGACATCCCGGCCGTGCGCGGCATCCTGCCCCGCGGCGGCACCATCCTCGGTTCCTCGCGCACCAACCCCCTCAAGGTCGAGAACGGCATCCGGCGCATCAAGGAGAACCTCGCCAAGCAGGAGGTCGACGCGCTCATCGCCATCGGCGGCGAGGACACCCTCGGCGTCGCCGCACGCCTGACCGACGAGTACGGCGTGCCCGTCGTCGGCGTACCGAAGACCATCGACAACGACCTGTCCGCCACGGACTACACCTTCGGGTTCGACACGGCGGTGGGCATCGCCACGGAGGCCATCGACCGCCTCCACACCACCGCCGAGTCGCACATGCGCGTCCTCGTCGTGGAGGTCATGGGCCGCCACGCCGGGTGGATCGCGCTGCACTCCGGCCTCGCCGGCGGTGCCAACGTCATCCTCATCCCGGAGCAGCGCTTCGACGTCGACCAGGTGTGCGCCTGGGTCACCTCGCGCTTCAAGGCGTCGTACGCGCCGATCGTCGTCGTCGCCGAGGGGGCGATGCCCAAGGACGGCGAGATGGTCCTGAAGGACGGCACGCTCGACTCCTTCGGGCATGTGCGGCTGTCCGGGGTGGGGGAGTGGCTGGCCAAGGAGGTCGAGCGGCGCACGGGCAAGGAGGCCCGTACGACCGTCCTCGGTCACGTCCAGCGCGGGGGCACGCCCAGCGCGTTCGACCGCTGGCTCGCCACCCGCTTCGGCCTCCACGCCATCGACGCCGTACGGGACGGGGACTTCGGCAAGATGGTCGCCCTGCGCGGCACGGACATCGTCCGCGTCCCCATCGCCGAGGCGACCGCCCGCCTCAAGACGGTGGACCCCGCCCTCTACGAGGAGGTGGGCGTCTTCTTCGGCTGACGCCGATCCTTCCCACCCACTCTCTCGTGGGGCGCCAGAACCTCCGGAAACGTATATTCACCCCGTACAGGACCTGCGTACCCCAAACGGGAGTGTCACCGTGGAGATCCTCGCCTTCGGCGTCCAGGCGGACGAGCGCCCCCTCATCGAGAAGGCCTTCGCCCCGCACCACGACATCCGCTGCCTGGACGTCTTCCTGAGCGAGGACACCGCCCCCATCGCCGCCGGCTACGAGATCATCTCGACCAGCGTCAACGCCAGCCTGGACAACCGCGTCCTGCAGACCCTCGCCGCCGGCGGCACCCAGATGATCGCCCAGCGCTCCACCGGCTTCAACAACATCGACCTCCAGGTCGCCGAGCGCCTGGGCCTGACGGTCGCCCGGGTCTCGTACTACTCGCCGTACTCCGTCGCCGAGTTCGCCTGGACCCTGGCGACCGCGGTCAACCGCCGCATCGTCCGCGCCAGCAACCGCACCCGCGACTTCGACTTCCGCCTCGACGGCCTGATGGGGCGCGACCTGCGCGGCCGCACCGCCGGCGTCCTCGGCACCGGCAAGATCGGCGAGGCGTTCACCCGGATCGCGCACGGCTTCGGGATGAAGCTGCTGGGCTGGGACGTCACCCAGAACCCGGCCTGCGTCGAGCTCGGCATGACGTACGTCGACGTCGACGACAAGGAGCGGCTGTTCGCCGAGTCCGACCTGATCAGCCTGCACGTACCGCTGCTGCCCGCGACGCGGCACCTCATCGACGCGAACGCCCTGCGCGCCATGAAGGACGACGCGATCCTCGTGAACTCGAGCCGCGGCGGCCTCATCGACACCGACGCCCTCGTGCGCGAGCTGCGCGCGGGCCGCTTCACGGGCGTCGGCCTCGACGTGTACGAGGCCGAGGCCGGGCTGTTCTTCCTCGACAAGTCCCTGGAGGCCGTCGAGGACGACACCCTGGCCCGCCTCGTCACCTTCCCGAACGTCGTGGTCACCTCGCACCAGGCGTACTACACCGTCGACGCGGTCAGCCAGATCATCGAGACCACCGTCCAGAACGTCCTCGACTATCAGGCGGGCCGCCGCTCCGAGAACGTCCTGGTGCCCGCCGCCCCGGCCAACTGACCGAGCAGTTCGCGCACGATCGCCGTCCCGCGCAGCGAGAGCACCGACTCCGGGTGGAACTGCACGCCCGCGAACCCTCGCCCGCGCACGGCGTGCACCTCACCGCTCACCGCGTCCCTGCTGACCTCGATGCCGTGCGCGGCCAGCTCCGCCGCGGCCTCGTCGTCGCAGCGCGCCACGAAGCTGTTGTAGAAGCCGACGGTCTCCGCGCGCCCGAACAGGTCGACGGTCGTCTGCGCGCCCTGGTACGGGACCTCCTTGCGTACGATCTCCAGGCCCAGCTCGGCCGCGATCAGCTCGTGGCCCAGGCACACCCCGAGCACCGGATGCCGGTGACCGCGGATCAGCTCCGCCGCGAGCGCCCGCAGGAACCGCATCTTCGGGTCGCCGCCGACGCCGATGTCGGACGGGTCGCCGGGGCCGGGGCCGAGCACGACCGGGCCCTCGTGCGTCAACACGGCGTCCGCCAGGCCCCCTTCGTCGTACCGCCGCACGGTCACCGTCAGACCCGACGAGCGCAGCACGTGCGCGAGCATCGCCGTGAACGTGTCCTCCCCGTCGACCACCAGCGCGTGCCCGGACGGCTCGTCCCCCCTTCCCCAAGCTCTCAACTCCGTTCGAGCAGGGGAGACCCCGTTCTGCATCCGCAGCCAGAACGGCGCGAGCCCCGCCCGCCGCCCGTCCAGGGCCGCCCGCACCCGCGGATCGTCGGCGAGCGCGGGCCGCGCGCTCTCGTGCCGCGGGCGACCGGGCCGCACCCCGAGCGCGGCAAGCACGCCCGCCGCCTTCGCGTGCGTCTCCGCCACCTCGCCCGCCGGGTCCGAGCCGCGCACCAGCGTCGCCCCGACCGGCACCCGCAGCCCGCCGCGCGCGTCGATGTCGGCGGTGCGGATGAGGATCGGTGAGTCGAGGGTCCCCGCGCCGTTGGCGTCCCGCCCGATCAGCGCGAGCGCGCCCGCGTAGTAGCCCCGCCCGCCCGACTCGTGCCGCCGGATGACCCGGCACGCGTTCTGCACCGGCGAGCCGGTGACCGTCGCCGCGAACATGGTCTCCTTCAGCACCTCCCGCAAGTCCAGCGTCGAGCGGCCCCGCAACTCGTACTCGGTGTGCGCGAGATGGGCCATCTCCTTCAGCCGGGGCCCGACCACCACACCGCCCCGGTCGCCGACGGTGCACATCATCTTCAGCTCCTCGTCGACGACCATCGACAGCTCCTCGGTCTCCTTGCCGTCGGCGAGGAAGGACAGCAGACCGTCGGCCGTGGGGCCCTCGGGCGGATAGCGGTACGTCCCGCTGATCGGGTTCATCACGACCGTCCCGCCGGACATCCGCACATGCGCTTCGGGGCTCGCGCCGACCAGCGTGCGGTCCCCGGTGTGCACGACGAACGTCCAGTACGCGCCGCGCTCACCGACGAGCAGCCGCCGGAACAGGGCGAGCGCGTCGGCCCGCCCGAACCCGGGGATCTCGCCGCGGTAGGTCCGCCGGATCACGAAGTTCGCGCCCTCGCCCCGGCCGATCTCCTCGCGCAGCACCCGGTCGACGGTCCGCGCGTACGCCTCGTCGCTCACGTCGAAGGCACCGCCCGTCACGCGCACGTCGTGGGCGGGCAGCGCCGACAGGGCCTCGGCGAGCGGCAGTTCGTACGACTCCTCGGGGACGAGGGCACTGAGCGGGGTGCCGTCGTCCGTCACGTCGAAGCCGCGCTCCTCGATCTGACGGAAGGGCACGAGCGCGAGCCCTTCGGGCAGGTCGGCGAGCCGTTCGTACGTCGCCACGGGGCCGACCAGCACCTCCACCGTGTCGTGGTCACGGCCCGGGGTGCGGCGGCGCAGCAGGGCGAAGGGGCGGTCGTCGGTCAGCAGGTTTCGCAGGTCCATGGGTGTCGTTCCTTCTCGTGAGCGGTGCGAGAGGAACGGCCCGGCCCGGTTCGCTTCCGGAAGGACCCGGAACACCCCGAAAACACTGAAGGCCGCCCCTCGGGCGGCCTTCGCGATACGTGGGTACGCGCAGTCAGTGGGCCGCCGGGAGAGCGGGCCACCACCAGGTGCGGGTCGAATGCGCGAACATGCCCCGCACCTTAGCGCATCGTCGTGGGCCTCAGCGCCTCATCAGGAGGTCAAGGGCCTCGTCCAGGTAGGCGCCGAACTCGTCCTCGCCCGGCAGCACCGAAGGCGCCGCGTGCCCGAGCTGGGCGTGCCCCAGATAGACCGTGTACGCGAGCAGTCCTCGGCGGCGCGCCTCGGCCGCCGGGAAGCCGAGGTCGGCGAAGAGGCCGGCGACGTACGCCACCCGGCGCTCGGTGACCCGGCGCAGCGCCGCCGCGACCTTGGGGTGCGAGGCGGTCGCGAGCAGTGAGACCTCCAGCGGGTCGGAGGACGCCGAGCCGACGGCCTCGGCGAACAGCAGCCGGACGCGCGCGCGGATGTCCGGCTCCGCCTCGACCTCGCTGATGACCCCCTCGGTGTGGAGCTCCGCCCAGCGGTCGAGGGCGGCCTCGATCAGGGCGTCACGGTTCGCGAAGTGCCAGTAGAAGCTGCCCTTGGTGGTGCCGAGCCGGACCGCGAGCGGCTCCACGGCGACGGCCGCGAGCCCGCCCTCGCCGATGGCCGCGAGCGCGGCGTCGGCCCAGTCCTGAGCGGACAGCCGGGGCTTCGCCGCGGCCTTCCGCGCGTCCGCGGTCGCTGTCTTCTTCTGCCGTTGCGCCATGACCGTACGGTACCGTATGGTTGACCATACGCCAGCGTATGGAGGTGCGCCGTGGGTGTCGTACGCAATGAGCACGAGCGAGTGATCAAGGCCCCGGCGGCGGTCGTGGGGGCGCTGTTCGACCGGCTCTCCGCCGCCGACGACCCGATCTTCCCGACCCCGGCCTGGGACGCCATGATCTTCGACCGGCCGCTCGCGGTCGGCGTCATCGGCGGCCACGGCCCGGTGAGGTACACGGTGACGGAGTACGAACCGGGCCGCCGGGTCCGCTTCGACTTCACCGACCCGGACAACGGCTTCCACGAGATCTCCGTCGAGCCCCTGGGGGAGCGGCGCTGCCGCGTGCGGCACGTCCTGGAGACCGAGCCTCGGGGCATGGACCGGATCCTGTGGCCGACGGTCGTCCGGCCGTTGCACGACACGATCATCGAGGAGGTCTTCGACAACGCCGAGCGGGTGGCGACGGGCGGCTGCGTGCGCCCCGTGCGCTGGTCGCGGTGGGTGCGCCTGCTGAACGCCCTCGACTGGGACCGACCCGAGACGGTCGCCGTGCCCGAAGGCGCCAAGCTGCTCCGCGGCTCCCTCGACCGGCCCGCCTACCAGGACGCGTACCGCATGCGGATGCTCCCCGGGCTGCCCCGCGAACCGCGCGCCTGGGCCCCCATGCTGCGCGAGGACTTCCCCGTCCTCGGCTGCGCGGGCGGCGAGCTGCTGCTCCAGGTGGACATCGCCGGCCTGACGGCCCGCGCCTCCATCCTGGTCGACGACCAGCACGTCACGCTCAGCACGTACGCCCGCCCCGACACCCGCCGCGGCCGCCTGTACTGGTCCGTGGTCCGGCTCGCCCACCCCTTCATGGCCCGCCTGATGCTGCGGCGCACGCATCGGGCCCTCGCCCTGGCGGCGCCGAGCGCGGCGGAGCGGGAGGCCGCGCGCCGGGTGTCTGACCCGTCTCACTTTGTGAGCGGGTGAATGGACGGCGGTGCGGACCCCGTAGGGTTGACGCGTGACCGTGAACGCTAAGACCAGCGCGAGCGCTGGCAACACCTGGCGAGACCTGCCCGCGGCGCAGCAGCCCGAGTACCCCGATGCCGAGGCTCTGCGCGATGTGATCGCGGACCTCGAGTCGTATCCGCCGCTCGTCTTCGCGGGCGAGTGCGACCAGCTGCGCGCCCGCCTGGCCTCTGTCGCCAAGGGAGAGGCGTTCCTCCTCCAGGGCGGCGACTGCGCCGAGTCGTTCGACGCCGTGAGCGCCGAGCACATCCGCGCCAAGCTCAAGACCCTGCTCCAGATGGGCGCCGTGCTCACGTACGCCGCCTCCGTGCCGGTCGTGAAGGTCGGCCGGATCGCCGGCCAGTACTCGAAGCCCCGCTCCAAGTCGACCGAGACCCGCGACGGCGTGACCCTGCCGACGTACCGCGGCGACTCCGTCAACGGCTTCGACTTCACCGAGGCGGCCCGCGTCCCGGACCCCGAGCGCCTGAAGCGGATGTACAACGCCTCCGCGTCCACGCTCAACCTGGTGCGTGCCTTCACCACCGGCGGCTACGCCGACCTGCGCCAGGTGCACGCCTGGAACCAGGACTTCGTGAAGTCGTCCCCGTCCGGCCAGCGCTACGAGCAGCTGGCGCGCGAGATCGACCAGGCGCTGAACTTCATGCACGCCTGCGGGGCCGACCCGGAGGAGTTCAAGACGGTCGAGTTCTACGCCTCGCACGAGGCGCTCCTTCTCGACTACGAGTCGGCGCTGACCCGCGTGGACTCGCGCACCGGCGATCTGTACGACGTCTCCGGCCACATGGTCTGGATCGGCGAGCGCACCCGTCAACTGGACGGCGCGCACATCGAGTTCGCCTCGCGGATCCGCAACCCGATCGGCATCAAGCTCGGCCCGACGACGACGGCCGAGGAGGCGCTGCAGTACATCGACCGCCTCGACCCGGACCGCGAGCCCGGCCGTCTGACGTTCATCGTCCGGATGGGCGCGGACAAGATCCGCGACCGGCTCCCCGAGCTGGTCGAGAAGGTCACCGCCTCCGGCGCGACCGTCGCCTGGATCACCGACCCGATGCACGGCAACACCTACGAGGCGGCCTCCGGCCACAAGACCCGCCGCTTCGACGACGTGCTCGACGAGGTCAAGGGCTTCTTCGAGGTGCACAAGGCGCTCGGCACGCACCCGGGCGGCATCCACGTCGAGCTGACCGGCGACGACGTCACCGAGTGCGTGGGCGGCGGCGACGAGATCTTCGTCGACGACCTGCACCAGCGGTACGAGACGGCGTGCGACCCGCGGCTCAACCGCAGCCAGTCGCTCGACCTGGCGTTCCTGGTGGCGGAGATGTACCGGGACCAGTAGTGGGTGGCCGGTATTCCCCGGTCGTACAGGTGTGGGGCGCGGATCCGTGTGATCCGCGCCCCACGTGCGTATCCCGGGCTTTTGCGCAGCCGGAGGCGCGGGTAAGGTTAGGTTAGCCTCACCGATCATTCGGGACGGGCGCCTTTGTCAAACCTGTCCTCGGGAGGTGAACCGCGTGTACGTCTGCAACTGCTTCGGGATCACCGAAGCGCAGGTGAAGAAGCACGCGGAGGCCGGTGCCTGCACCCCCCGCCAGATCGCCTCCGCCTCCAAGGCGGGCACGGACTGCGGGTCCTGTGTGCGCCGCATCCAGGCGCTGCTCGGCCGGGGCGCGTGCCCCCGGCGTGAGCTGGTGGACCAGGGCGAGCCGGCGGTGGCGCTGGTCCCGGAGGCGGAGCTGCCGAAGATTCCGGGGATTCCTGGGATTCCGGCCGTGCCGGAGGTTCCGGAGCGGGAGCTCCCGGAGGCGGCCTAGCGGCCTCCGTCGCCGGCCTAGCTGTCCGGCTGCTCGATGAGCTGCGCGATGTACAGCGGCTCGCCCAGCTTCTCGACCAGCTCGAGCTGGGTGTCGAGATAGTCGATGTGGTGCTCCTCGTCCTCGAGGATCGACTCGAAGATGTTCGCGGACGTGATGTCGCCCTTGGCGCGCATCACCTCGATCCCGCGCTTGAGGCGGTCGATCGCCTCCACCTCGATCTGGCGGTCCGCGTTGAACATCTCCGTGACGGTCTGGCCCACGCGCACATGGAACAGCCGCTGGTAGTTGGGCAGACCGTCGAGGAACAGGATCCGGTCGGTCAGCACCTCCGCGTGCTTCATCTCGTCGAACGACTCGGACCGGGTGTACTTGGCGAGCTTCGTCCAGCCGAAGTTCTCCTGCATCTTCGCGTGCAGGAAGTACTGGTTGATCGCGGTCAGCTCGGCGGTCAGCTGCTCATTGAGAAATTCGATGACCTCGGGGTCGCCCTGCATCGCAGAGGCTCCTTCCAAGCGGGTGACTGGGCAGGTAGCGCGCATCTTTGCATCGGCATCCAGGGGCGTCCAGTAAGTGCACGCTTAGTAGGAGTTGCCCGAATCCACGTATACCTGGTCACGTCCACCTCTCGCGGTCTGTCAGGATGGAGGCATGGGTCAGCCGGTGGGTCGCACATCTCGAGACGGAGCGGAATCGGAGCTTCCGCCGGGGCAGCGACTGCAGCGCGGCTGGCCGGTCACGCACTACGGTCCGGTGCCCAAGTTCCGCCCCGAGCGCTGGGAGTTCAGGGTCTTCGGCGCCACCGCAGACGGCGAGAAGCACTGCTGGACCCACGAGGAGTTCTCGGCCCTGCCGTACGCCTCGGTGGTGGCCGATCTGCACTGCGTCACGAAGTTCAGCATGCTCGGCGCCGAATGGGGTGGCGTGCTCGCCCGCGACCTGCTCGCGCTCGCGCCGCCCGCACCGCAGGCGACGCACGTCATGGTGTGGGCCGAGTACGGCTTCAGCTCGAATCTGCGGCTGGCCGACTTCGCCTCGGACCGCACAATTTTCGCCACGCACAAGGGCGGTGAACTGCTCACCGCGGAGCACGGTTTCCCGCTCCGCCTCGTGGTGCCCCATCTGTACGCCTGGAAGGGCCCGAAGTGGGTCCGCGGCGTCGAGTACATGACGGCGGACCGCCGCGGCTTCTGGGAGGAGCGCGGCTACCACAACATCGGCGACCCCTGGCGGGAGCAGCGCTACTCCTACCAGGAGGAGCCGGGCGACGGCCCGGAGCTGTAGCGCCCTGGAGGGCTCCGGCGCACCGGGCCGGCGTCAGTGGTGGTGCTGGTGCACCACCGCGTGGCCCTTGCCGCGGCCGATCATCCACTTGTTGACCGGCGTGGTGATCACGAAGGCGGCGGCGAGCGCGATGGCGAGGACGATCCAGAACATCGCGTCCGCGAGGTGGGCGTCCATGGCGCCCGGCCACAGCGCGATCACGCCGTTGTCGATCAGCTCCATCACGGCGATGGACAGGGTGTCGGCCGCGAGCGCGACCCTGACGGCTGTCCGGAAACCGACGCCGGACTTCAGTACGCCGCGCAGCGTCAGCGCGTAGCCGAAGAAGAACGCGAGGACGATCGCGAGCGCCATCGTCGGTACGTTGCCCCAGCCGAGCGCGGTGCCGATCACCATGCCGAGCACCTCGCCGATGGCGCACCCGGTAAGGCAGTGCAGCGTCGCCTGCGCGGCCATGGACCAGCTCACCTTGCCCAGGCCCTGCTGGGCGTGGTGCTCGTGCTGGTGCCCGGCGTGGTGCCCGTGTCCCGCGTGTGCGTCGTGCCGCATGAGAAGTCCCCCAACGTCGGATAACGGTTCCTGCCTGTGAGCAGAAACCGTATACCCCCCAGGGGTATTTCTCAAGGAGAGAGGATCACGCGTCCCTGAGCTCCTTCAGGCGGGCGACGTCGGTCGCGTGGCCCACCTTGCCGCCGGGCGTCTCGATGATCAGGGGCACGCCGTCGGTCGCGGGGTGGGCGAGCAGCTCACGGAAGGGCTCGGCGCCGATGTGCCCGGCGCCGATGTTCTCGTGCCGGTCCTTGTGGGCGGCGACGACGTCCTTGGAGTCGTTGGCGTGCACCAGCTTGAGGCGGCCCGCGCCGACCGTGTCGACGAGCAGGTCGAGGGTCTGCTTCATGCCGCTCGGCCCGGTCAGATCGTGCCCGGCCGCGAAGATGTGGCAGGTGTCCAGGCAGACACCGAGCTTCGGGTGGGCGTCCAGGGCCTCGAAGTACGGCCCGAAGTCCCAGGTCCGCGAGCACAGCGAGGCGCCCTGCCCGGCCGTCGACTCGAGAAGCAGGAACGGGTCGTCGTCGTGCGTCAGCTCGTCGAGCAGCGGCAGCATCCGCTCCCGTACCTGCCGCAGGGCCACGTCCCGCTCCCGGCCGCCCGTGGCCGAACCGGTGTGCACGACGACCCCGAGCGCGCCGATCTCGCGGGCGCGGCGCAGCGAGTGCCGCAGCGACTCCACGGACCTCTCCGCCGTCGCCTCGGTGTGCGAGCCGAAATTGATCAGGTAGGGCGCGTGTACGTAGGCGGGGATGCCCTCGGCCGCGCAGGCGGCGCGGAACGCCTCGTCCTGCTTCGGGTTGCCGGGCGGAGTGGCCCAGCCGCGCGGGTTGGCGGCGAAGACCTGCACGGTCTCGGCGCCGATGTCACGTGCGTACGCCAGCCCGACGCTGGCGAGCCCGCCGGCGACGGGGACGTGACTGCCGATGGGGGACTTCTTGCTGCTCATTCGGACCAGGGTGGCATGGGGCGGGGCCATGTCCCCCACCCGCCCACCCTTCCAGCCCGCCCACCCTTCCAGCCCGTCCGGCCTTCCAGCTCGTCCGGCGATTGAGGACGAGCCGCGAAGCGGCGATATAGCGGGGGTCCAGGGGGCGGAGCCCCCTGGTTACGGGAAGGGGCGGGACTGGGGCGCCCCCGCGAGGGCACACGCTCAGCGGATCTCGATGGTGATCGTCGACCCCTTCGGCGCCTCGTCCCCGGGATCCACCGACTGGTCCTTCACGGTGTCACCGAAGATCCCGAGCAGCCCCCGATCCTCCTTGACGTCGAAGCCCGCCTCCCGCAACTCGTCCTTGGCCTCGCCGACCTTCATCCCCTCCACATCCGGGACCTCGACCATCGGCGGCCCCTTGGAGATGGTCAGCGTGACCGTCGTGCCCTCGGGAACGTCCTTGCCCTCCTCGTCGGGGGACTGCTTGACGACATCGCCCTTGTCCTCGTCGGAGAAGACCCGCCCCGGCGCGATCTTCACCTTCAGACCGGCCTCCTCCAGCTCCGCGCGGGCGTCGTCCTCCGACTCGCCGGTCACGTCGGGCAGTTCCACCGCACGCCCCTTGCTGACGACGAGCGCGACGGCCGAGCCGGCCCTGCGGACCTGGCCGGGCTTCGGGTCGGTGCTGATCACGGCGTTCTTCGGGACGTCCTCGCTGAAGGCCTTGGTGACCATGCCGGCCCCGAGACCCAGGTCGTCGAGCTTGTCCTTCGCCTTGGGCAGCGGCGTGCCCTCCAGGTCCGGCACCTTCACGGTCTCCGGGCCGAGCGAGACGGTCAGCGTCACCTTGCCGTTGTGCCGGATGCGCTCGCCGACGCCGGGGTCCGTCGAGATGACCGTGCCGCGCTTGTCGGTGTCGCTGTAGGCGCGCTTGACCTTGCGTACGTCGAGACCGGCGCCGTCGAGTCGCTCGCGGGCCTGCGCCTCGGTCTTCGCGAGGAGCGGCGGGACCTCCGTGAACTGGCCGGAGTTGATGTACCAGACGCCCGCGCCCAGGCCGAGGACCAGGAGCACGGCGGCTATCGTCGCCGATATCCCGCGACGGGTGTTGAGGCGCTGGCGGACGCGGGCCGCGGTGGACTTCGGGGCCGCGGGCGGGGCGGTCGCGGGCGGCGGGGTGCGCAGCACGCTGGTGTGGCTGAGGCCGTCCTGCCGGTTCCCCCGCGTCTCGTCCGCGTGCTGGGGTTCCGGCGCGGTGGGCAGGGGGAGTTGTACGGATCGCGCCGCGCGCGGGATGACGCTGGTGCGGTCGTCGGAGCTGTCGTGGCCGTCCCGCTCCGTGCCGCGCGCCTGCGGGGGGACGACGTCGAGCTGCGCGTCGGTGAGCGCGAACCGGGCCTCGCGCAGCTGCGCCAGCAGGGCCACCGCGTCGTACGGACGCAGGTCCGGGTTGCGGGCGGTGGCCGACGCGACCAGCTCGTCGAGTTCGTAGGCCAGGCCGGGCACGGCGGCGGAGGGCGGCGGGACGTCTTCGTTGAGGTGCTGG
This sequence comes from Streptomyces aureoverticillatus, assembly GCF_014649395.1. Taxonomy (GTDB): domain Bacteria; phylum Actinomycetota; class Actinomycetes; order Streptomycetales; family Streptomycetaceae; genus Streptomyces; species Streptomyces aureoverticillatus. Next base: position 429,111 of record NZ_BMSY01000005.1, on the reverse strand, counting down.
AAGAGCACCTGGGCGGGCGATTCGCCGCCGTGCGGCTTGGCGCCGGTCAGCATCTCGTACAGGACGACCCCGGAGGCGTACACGTCCACGCGAGTGTCCGCGGTGCCGTGCTCGATCTGCTCGGGCGCGAGGTAGGAGACCGTGCCGAGCACCGTGCCGGTGGTGTTCGTGACGGAGTCCACAGCCCGTACGAGGCCGAAGTCGGCGACCTTCACCCGGCCGTCGTCCCCTATCAGGACGTTCTCCGGCTTCATGTCGCGGTGGACGAAGCCGGCGCGGTGCGCGGCTCCCAGGGCGGCCAGCACGGGCTCCAGGATGTCCAGGGCGGCGCGGGGGCGCAGGGCGCCGCGCTCGCGCAGCACGTCACGGAGCGTGCAGCCCGCGATGTACTCCATGGCGAGATACACGTACGGGCCGTCGGTGCCCTGGTCGTAGACCCCGACCACGTTCGGGTGCGCCAGCCGGGCCACCGACTTGGCCTCGCGGATGAAGCGCTCCACGAAGGAGGTGTCGGCCGCGAGCGTGGGGTGCATCACCTTCAGCGCGAGCACGCGGTCGAGGCGGGTGTCCACGGCCCGGTAGACCGTGGCCATCCCGCCGACCGCGATCCGCCCGTCCACGCGATAACGGCCGTCGAGCACCTGCCCGACGAGGGGGTCCTTGAGGGTCGTGTCCACGGGGGGAGTCTACGAGGCCGCCCCCGCGCGCCGGCCCCCGCGGGCAGCAGGCCTGCGAGACTGCAGCGCAGCTGTGACCGTCCGGTGGCCTCGGGGGCGGCAGCCGTTCCCGCCGCTGCGCGGCGGTTCTCCCACCCGCCCGCCCGTGACCCTGGTCCCCGGGGTGCTCCGGGGCGCTGGCCGTTGGCCGTGGGGTGGCTGTGGGCCTTGGGGTGGCAGCTGTTCCGTCGCTGTGCGGCGGGTTTCCCGCCCGGCCGCCCGTGACTGTGGTCGCCGGGGTGTCCTGGGGCGCTGGCCGTTGGCCGTGGGGTGGCTGTGGGCCTTGGGGTGGCAGCTGTTCCGTCGCTGTGCGGCGGGTTTCCCGCCCGGCCGCCCGTGACTGTGGTCGCCGGGGTGTCCTGGGGCGCTGGCCGTTGGCCGTGGGGTGGCCGTGGGCCTCGGGGGCGGCAGCTGTTCCGCCGCTGTGCCGCGGGTTTCCCATCCGCCCGCCCGTGACCCTGGTCGCCGGGGTGCCCCGGGTCGCCGGCCCTTGACCGTCGGGTGCCCTGGGGCGCTGATCGTTCGCCGCGTGGTGGCCCGTCGACGTCGGGGCGGCAGCTGTCCCGCCGCTGCGCGGCGGTTCTCCCGCCCGCCGTGACCCCCGTCCCCGGCGTACCCCGGCTGCGCCGCGCGTTTCCCGCCCGCCCTCGATCCGGTCCCGGCGGCCCCCACCCCTGAGGAACGGGCGGCGGCTGCCGCCGTCGGACCGCCCGCCCGTCCGGGACCCTTGCCTCCGGCTCATCGCTCGGCGGTCACCGCCGGGTTCACCTCGGGGCCCACAGATACGGGCGGGCGGGTGGGAGAACCGCCGCGTAGCGGCGATGCGGCTGCCGCCCTGGCGGTATAACCGCCGCGTTCACCCCGGGGCACCCGGGGCACCCCGGGGCCCACAGTCACGGGCGGGCGGGTGGGAGGAACCGCCGCGCAGCGGCGGGGACAGTGTCCGCCCCGCGGTCGTCAGAACGCCGGTCGCTCCGGGTCGAGGGCCGCCCGCCCCTCCGTGGGGGACGACGCCTCGGCGAAGTGGCGGCGGGGGATGCGGCCGCCCAGGTACGCGAGGCGCCCCGCCAGGACTCCGTGGCGCATGGCCTCGGCCATGAGCACCGGCTCCTGCGCCCGCGTCACCGCCGACGCGAGCATCACGCCGGCGCAGCCCAGCTCCATGGCCAGCGCGGCGTCCGACGCGGTGCCGGCGCCGGCGTCCAGGATCACCGGTACGCGCGCGTGCTCCACGATGAGCTGGAAGTTGTGCGGGTTGCGGATGCCGAGCCCGGAGCCGATGGGCGAGCCGAGCGGCATGACGGCCGCGCAGCCCACGTCCTCCAGCTTCCGGGCGAGCACGGGGTCGTCGTTGGTGTACGGCAGGACGGTGAAGCCGTCGTCCACGAGGGTTTCGGCGGCGTCCAGGAGTTCCACCGGATCGGGCAGGAGGGTGCGCTCGTCCGCGATGACCTCCAGCTTGATCAGGTCCGTACCCAGCGCCTCGCGGGCGAGCCGCGCGGTCAGCACCGCCTCGCCCGCCGTGAAGCACCCCGCCGTGTTCGGCAGCACCCGGATGCCCAGCCGCTCCAGGACGGACAGCACGGACCCCCGTACGCCGGGGTCGAGCCGCCGCATCGCGACGGTGGTCAGCTCCGTACCGGAGGCGACGAGGGACCGTTCCAGCACGTCCAGGCTGGGCGCACCGCCCGTACCCATGATCAGTCGCGACGACAGCGTGAGGCCGCCGATGACGAAGGGATCGTCCGCCATGTGCGTCAGCCCCCCTGGACGGCGGTGAGGACTTCCACACGGTCGCCGTCGCTGAGCGCGGTGGCGGCCCACTCCGCGCGCGGGACGACGGTTTCGTTGAGCGCGGCGGCGACTCCGGCGGGCGCGGCGGTCAGTTGGGCGACGACGGTGTCGAGCGTGGTCCCGGCGGCCACGTCTCGTACCTCTCCGTTGACGGAGACGGCGAATACGGCGAAGGGCGTGGTCATGCGGACAGCTCCGTGAGGTGCGTGGGGTGCGTGAGGTCCTTGGAGGAGTTCGGGCGGGCGGAGGCCGAGGGAGCGGAGGCAGCGGAGGCCGAGTGGAAGCGGCTCGGCGTGAACGCCGCGGCCTCGTCCGGCAGTTCGCCCGTGGTCAGGGCGTGCGCCATGACGTCCCCGGTGACGGGCGTCAGGAGGACGCCGTTGCGGTAGTGCCCGGTGGCGAGGTGCAGACCGGCCAGCGCGGTCGGCCCGAGCAGCGGCGCGTTGTCGGGGGAGCCGGGCCGCAGCCCGGCGCGCGTCTCCGTGAGCGGCAGCTCCGTGATGCCGGGTACGAGTTCATGCGCGTCGCGCAGCAGCTCGTACACGCCGCCCGCGGTGACCGTCGTGTCCCAGCCCAGCTCCTCGCTGGTCGCCCCGACGACGAGCTCGCCGTTGACCCGCGGCACGAGATAGACATGGCTGCCGCGTACGACGGCCCGCACGGTGCGGCTCAGGAACGGCGCGTACCGCTCCGGCACGCTGAGCCGCAGCACCTGCCCCTTCACGGGCCTGACCGGCGGCATCACCTCCCGGGGAACCCCCGCGAGGCGCCCGCTGAGACTGCCCCCGGCGAGCACGGTCTGCCCGGCCGGGAGCACGGTGCCGTCGGCGAGGACGACACCGGCGGCCCGGTCACGTACGACCGACAGCTCCCGCGCCCACGCGCGCGTGAACCTCACCCCGGCCCGCTCGCACGCCACGACGAGGGCGGCCGCGAGCCTGCGCGGGTCGACCTGGTGGTCGCCGTCGACGCGCAGCCCGCCACGTACCCCCGGAGCGAGCATCGGCTCCAGACGCCGGCACTCGCGGCCGTTCAGCCACTCCGCCGTGAGCCCCGACCGCACCTGGAGGGCGTGCAGATCGCGCAGGTGGGCGCGGTCGTCGGAGTCGAGGGCGACGGCGAGCGTGCCGCACGCGCGGTAGCCGATGTCCTGGCCGCTCGCCTCCGTCAGCTCGGCCGCGAAGTCCGGGTAGCGGCGCGCCGATGCCAGGTTCAGGCCGAGCAGGGTCTGTTCGCCGTGGTGCAGCTCGGTGACGGCGGCGAGCATGCCCGCCGCGACCTGCGCGGCGCCGCCGCCCGGCTCGGGGTCGACGACGGTGACGGCGAGGCCCCGCTGCGCAGCCCGCCACGCGGTGACAAGCCCGATGACTCCGCCACCGACGATGAGAACGTCGCAAGGCGGACCATCCGGCCGGCCTTCTGGGGACGGCGGAGACGGTGTCGGTTTCGTGGCGCGCGGTTCGGCGGTTTCGGCATTCGTACGGGAACGCATGGGCGTCCAGCCCCTCCCTTCGCCGGCATGACCCGGATCAGGTTCGTACGGTCGGAGGCCGTCCCAGCCTCCCTCTCAGCCCGGTGCGTCCGGGCTCCCGCGAGTGCTCTGCACCGTCAGCCTAGCCCGTCGCCCGGCGGCGAGTTAAGCCCGTCGTGCCCGCCGCCGGGGGCGCCGTCCTAGAGTTGATCGGGTGAGCGACGAGCAGAAGAGGGTGGCGGCGGGGCGGCGCGTGGTGATCGCCGGCGCCGGGATGGCCGGGGTGCAGTCCGCCGTGGCGCTGCGCGAGCAGGGCTTCACGGGCACGGTCACGCTGATCGGCGCGGAGCCCCATCAGCCGTACGACCGGCCGCCGCTGTCCAAGGCGGTGCTGCTCGGCAAGGCCGAGGGCTCCGCCTTCGACATCGACTTCGAAGCCCTCGGCATCGAGCTGCGCCTTGGGCTCGACGTCACAGGCGTCCGCCCCGCCGACCACGAACTGGACACCGAGGCGGGCCCGGTCGGGTACGACAGCCTGGTCCTCGCGACCGGTGCCGAACCGATTCGCCTGCCCGGCTCCGAGGGCGTCCCCGGCGTACACCTGCTGCGCACGCTCGACGACGCCGAGCGGCTGCGCCCGGTCCTCGCCGAGCAGCACGAGGTCGTGGTCGTCGGCGCGGGCTGGATCGGCGCCGAGTTCACCACGGCGGCGCGTGACGCGGGCTGCTCCGTGACCGTGGTGGAGGCCGCCGACCGCCCGCTCGCGGGCGCGCTGCCCGCCGAGGTCGCGGCGCCGATGGCGGCCTGGTACGCCGACGCCGGGGCCGAACTGCGCACCCACGCGCGCGTGGAGCGCGTCGAGCCCGGCGCGGTGTTCCTCGACGACGGCACGCGGCTGCCCGCGGGCGCCGTCGTCGTCGGCATCGGCGCCCGCCCCGCGACGGCGTGGCTCGCGGACTCCGGCATCGCGCTCGGCGCCCGCCGCGAGGTGCTGGCCGACGCGCGCCTGCGCACGTCCGCGCCCGACGTGTACGCGGTCGGCGACTGCGCCTCCTTCCCGTCGGGGCGGTACGGCGAGCGGCTGCTCGTGCACCACTGGGACAACGCGATCCAGGGGCCGCGTACGGTCGCGGCGAACATCATCGGCGAGAGTCCGTCGGTGTACGACCCCGTCCCGTACTTCTGGTCCGAGCAGTTCGGGCGCTTCGTCCAGTTCGCGGGCCACTACGCGCTCGGTGACGAGCTGATCTGGCGGGGGGACCCGACGACGCCCGCCTGGACGGTGTGCTGGCTCCGCGACGGGGCGCTTTCGGCCCTCCTCGCGGTGGGACGCCCTCGGGACCTCGCCCAGGCCCGCAAGCTGATCGAGTCCGCGGCCCGCCTGGATCCCGCCCTGACGGCGGATCCGGCGATCCCCCTGAAGCGCGCCGTCGCCTCTTGACCCCCTGCCGCTTCGCGGCGGGGGTTCTTTCCCACCCACCCACCCACCCGTTTCGGCCGTCCGGCGAGTGGCACCTTCCGTCCTGCCCCGCCGCTTCGCGGCGGATTTCTTCCCCGCCCGCCCACCCGTTCCGGCCGTCCGGCGACTGACCCGTCCGCCCTGCCCCGCCCCGGGCCGGTGCTGCCCATCCCTGCATCCCTCTGGGCGGCTGGGCCGCCCAGAGGGCGGAACGGGCGGGCACAGCCCCGGTTCCGGTCGCCTCAAGGACCACCTGAGTACGAGTACCCCCAGGGGGCACCAGGGGGCCCACCAGGCCCCCACCCCCGCTTCCGGCCCCCGGCCAGAAATGGCACGCTTGATCCGTGACCGAGATTGACGCAAAGACCGATGCTCTCGTCCCCGCCTGGCTGTACCTCCCCGACATCGCAGAGATGCTCGGCGTGGAGGTGACGCGCGTGCGCCAGCTGGTCAAGGACGGCCAGCTCATCGCCGTGCGCCGCGGTGAGAACCGCGCGCTCCAGGTGCCCGCCGCCTTCATCGACGGCGACAAGGTGGTCAAGGGCCTTTCCGGCACCCTGACGCTCCTGCGGGACGACGGTTTCACCGACGAAGAAGCGCTCGAGTGGCTCTTCACCCCCGACCCGACCCTGCCCGGCACTCCCGCGCAGGCCCTGAGCGAGAATCGCGGGACGGAGGTGAAGCGCCGCGCGCAGGCGCTCGCCGTCTGACCTGAAACAACCGTCCGGCGTACGGGCCGCACAGCGGCCCGTACGCCACCGACACGGGGGGACTTCTCCATGGCTTCCATGGCAACCGGCACGGCGGACGCGTCCGCGCCCGCCCGGCTCGCCGACGCGCGGCTCTACCTGTGCGTGGACGCCCGCAGGCGCCAGGGGGACCTCCCGCAGTTCCTGGACGCCGTCCTCGCGGGCGGCGTCGACATCGTGCAGCTCCGCGACAAGGGCATGGAGGCCGCGGAGGAGCTGGAGCACCTGGAGGTCTTCGCCGACGCCGCGCGCCGGCACGGCAAGCTCCTCGCGGTGAACGACCGCGCCGACGTGGCCCACGCCATCGGCGCCGACGTGCTGCACCTGGGCCAGGGCGACCTGCCCGTGCCCGCGGCCCGCGCCATCCTCGGCGGCTCCAGTGACGACGTCCTGATCGGCCGCTCCACGCACGCCGAGCACGAGGCCGCGGCGGCCGCCGTCCAGGACGGCGTGGACTACTTCTGCACCGGCCCGTGCTGGCCGACGCCCACGAAGCCGGGCCGGCACGCCCCGGGCCTCGACCTGGTCCGGTACACGGCCTCGCTCGGCACCGACCGCCCCTGGTTCGCGATCGGCGGCATCGATGCGGGCAATCTGGACGAAGTTCTCGAAGCGGGCGCCCGCCGTGTGGTCGTCGTCAGGGCCATCACCGAGGCGGACGACCCCGGCGCCGCCGCCGCGGACTTCGCGAAGCGGCTGCGTACCGTCTGACGGGACTTTCGGTGCCTCCCCGGCGGTGCCTCCCGGCCCCTCTGGTCACATACGTACGCCCGTTTGAGCAACACCCCCATGGTGTCCGATGCGTGGACAACAAACCGACTAACGGGACAAATGACCAACGTGCGGTTGGGGGACCGCTCCAGCCTGGCTAACCTGCCCGTATGGCCCTAGGCACTGCTTCCACCAGGACTGACCGCGCACGGACCGTGCGTGACATGCTCGCGACCGGCAAGACCACGTACTCCTTCGAGTTCTCGGCGCCGAAGACCCCCAAGGGCGAGCGGATCCTCTGGAACTCCCTGCGCAGGGTCGAGGCCGTCGCGCCCAGCTTCGTCTCCGTGACGTACGGCGCGGGCGGCTCCACGCGCGCGGGCACGGTGCGCGAGACCCAGCAGATCGTCGCCGACTCGACCCTCACGCCCGTCGCCCACCTCACCGCCGTCGACCACTCCGTCGCCGAACTGCGCAACATCATCGGGCAGTACGCGGACGCCGGGATCCGCAACATGCTCGCGCTGCGCGGCGACCCGCCCGGCGACCCGATGGGCGAGTGGGTCAAACACCCCGAGGGCCTGACCTACGCCGCCGAACTGGTGCGGCTCATCAAGGAGTCGGGCGACTTCTGTGTGGGCGTGGCCGCGTTCCCGGCGATGCATCCGCGCTCGGCGGACTGGGAGTCCGACGTCCGGAACTTCGTCGACAAATGCCGCGCGGGCGCCGACTACGCGATCACCCAGATGTTCTTCCACCCGGAGGAATACCTGCGCCTGCGTGACCGCGTCGAGGCGGCCGGCTGCGATACGCCGATCATCCCGGAGATCATGCCGGTGACGAACGTGCGCCAGCTGGAGAGATTGCCGCAGCTCAGCAACGCGGACTTCCCGCCCGAACTGAAAGAGCGGATCCTCTCGGTCAAAGACGATCCCGCCGCTGTACGCTCCATTGGCATCGAGTTCGCGACGGAGTTCTGCGCGCGACTGCTCGCCGAGGGAGTGCCGGGGCTGCACTTCATCACGCTGAACAACTCCACGGCGACGCTGGAGATCTACGAGAATCTGGGCCTGCACCACCAGCAGGCCTGACCGGTCGTACCCCTGGGGCCGCGGCCGCAGGGGAGAGGGGCGTACATGGGCTGGACGGTCCTCTACATCGCGTTCGGCATCGTCGCGCTGTGGCTGCTCGGCGAGGTGCTGCTGCAGTACAAGGCACGGCTGCGCTGGCGGCTGCTCGCCTTCGTCGGCTTCCTCGGCGTCGTCGTCGGTGTGCTGATGCCGTCGGTGGTGGTCATCGCGGTGGGCGCGATCGCGTTCGCGACGGGACAGACATATGTGACGCTGTCGTTCCGCCGCGGCTTCTCCACCGGCTGGGCGCTCGGCGGCCGGCCGGGCGCGAGCAGGCGCCGCAAGGGCGCGGGCGCCCGCGGCGCGGCCCCGGAGCCGACCCTCCAGGTCTCCGACCTCGCGTACGAGGCGGCGCCCGAGCCCGGCGCGCCCGCACCGGACGTCCTCGCCCAGGAGGACACCGGGACCGGCGTGTACGCGCCCGAGCCCCTGCCCGACGACACCGGGCAGTACGGCGTCTACAGCGACGCTGCGTATGCCGCGCCTCCCGCCGGTGACGGCCACGGCTTCGACTCCTACGCCGCGTACGACGCGCAGGGCCAGGTTCGGCAGGAGCAGCAGGACCCGCTGCACTTCGCCTACGGCGAGACCGGTGAGCAGCGGTACGCCGCCTACTCCGACCCGTACATCGGCACGCAGACCTATGGCGCGCAGCCGGGCTACGACACCTACGGCGACCCGCAGCCGTACGCGCCCTACGGGGGCGACACGTACGGCGGCGGCTACCAGGACACCCCGCCCGGCGGCGTCTGGGTGCCGCAGCAGCGCACGACCGACGCCGCGCCGCCGTACGGCGGCGATCTGCCGGGCGGACTCCCGCCCGAGATGCCCGGCTATCCGCCGTTCCCGGGCGAGGTGCCGCAGCAGCCGGGAGACTCGTTCGGCTACGGGTCCGGGTTCAACGAGCCCGGGTTCAACGGGGAGCAGCAGTACCGGTACTGAGCCGGTGGCGGAGGTTCTGCCGGTGGCAGGGGCGCTGACGGCGGCGGAGGTTCTGCCGGTGGCAGGCGTACTGCGCGGCCGGGGGGACGCTCACTGCGAGCCCCGGAACTCCGGTCCCTCCACTATGAGTCCGGCGACCAGCGTGCCGGACATGCCCGCGTGCGGCAGCCCGCCGCCGGGGTGCGACCAGCCGCCGACCGCGTAGAGCCCCGTCACCGCCGTGCTGTTGGCCGGGTGCAGGCGCCGCCCGCCGTCGGCCGCGAGGGCGGGCGGCGGGACCGCGCCGCCGTCGGCGCCCGTGCTCGCGGCGACGTCCGCGGGGGTGCGGACCTCGTGCCACAGGAGGCGGTCGTCCAGGCCGGGGATCACCGCGCCCGCGCGGGCGACGATCCGCCGCACGTCCGCTTCGGTGACGTCGGCACCGGCCGGGACCGTGGCGGTCAGGGTGACGGCTTCGTGCTCCGCGTCCGGCGTGGCCGTGGGGTCGTCCGGGCGCAGCACCGTGAGGGTGGGGGTGGTGGGCACGCCGGGGCGGGCGCCGGAGCTCTTGGCGCCCCCATGGGCCCCGGAGCCCCCGAAGACGCTGTCGAGCTCGTCCGCGCGGTCGGTGGTGTGCAGCACCGTGCGGTGCGGGGTGCCGTCAGGGCGGGCGCCGCGCAGGGCCAGCAGGACCGTGACGCGGCTGGGGAGGCCGGACTGCGGGGGCACGCCTTGGGGGGCGTGGACGGGCGTGCCGGTGAGCATCCGGGCCAGCGCGTCGGGGGCGACACCGGCCACCACGAAGTCGGCGTCCACGGCGGTCCCGTCCGCGAGCTCGACGCCCGCCGCGCGGCCGTCCTTCTCCACGATCCGTACGACCGCCGACTCGAACGCGAACTCGACCTTGCGCGCGAGGCACCGCTCGTACACCGCCGTCGCGAGGGCCCGCATGCCGCCGCGCACGGACCAGGTGCCGAAGGTCTGCTCCATGTACGGCAGGACGGCCGCGCCGGCCGGGGCCGTGCGCGGATCCAGGCCGCTCGCCAGGGCGAAGTGCTCCAGGAGCGCGGTCAGCCGGGGCTCGCCGCCCAGCTCGAACTCGGCGATCTCGGCGAGCGTGGCCGCACGCCGCTCGCGGCGCAGCAGGCGCTTCCGGGCGACCGAGGGATAGGGCTCGCGCTCGGCGAGCACCTGCCAGTTCGGCCACAGGGGCTCTTCCAGGAGGGGGCGGCGGGTGCGGTCCCAGGCCTCCCGCGCGCGGTTCATGAACGCCGCCCAGCGGGCGGCCGCACCGGCGCCGAGCGCGGCGTCCAGGGCCTCGCCGACGCCCGCGCGCGAGGCGTTCGGCAGGTCCGTCGTCGTGCCGTCCGCGAAGACGTGGCGCACCGCCGGCTCGACCTGGCACAGCTCGACGCAGTCCTCCAGGGGCTGCTTGCCCGTCTTCACGAACAGATCGCGGTAGACCGCGGGCAGTCGCAGCAGGGCCGGGCCCGTGTCGAAGCCGAAGCCGTCGCGCTCCACGCGGCCCAGCGCGCCGCCGTACGTCGCCGCGCGCTCGTGCACCACCACCCGGTGGCCCGCGACGGCCAGCCGGGCGGCGGCCGTCATGGCGCCCATCCCGGCGCCGATCACCACAATCCGTGCCATGCCAGGGACTTTATCGGCCGCCACTGACAACGCCGCCGGGTACCCGGCACCGTCCCGCCGTCAGTCCGGCGGCCGCCCTGCCGCCGCCGCGAGCCGCCGCTCCTCGCGGCGCTGTGCCCTGCGCCGCAGGAACCGCCGGATCCGGTGGGCGAGGAACAGCAGCAGCACGAGCCCGGCGACGAGGAGCACGGCCGCGATGATCGCCGCGGCCTCCGGGTGGAACATCGCGAAGCTGACGATCCCGCCGACCCCGAGGTCCTCGGCCGTGCTCAGGAGGAGGTTGCTGAACGGCTCGGGGGAGGTGTTCACCGCCATCCGCGTCCCGGCCTTGACGGCGTGGCTGGCGAGGGCCGTCGAGCCCCCGACCGCGCCCGCCGCCAGGTCCGGCAGCGAACCGCTCTGCCCGGCGAGCAGCGCGCCCACCACCGCGCCGGACACCGGCCGGATGACGGTGTGCACGGCGTCCCACGCCGAGTCGACGTACGGAATCTTGTCGGCGACCGCCTCACAGGCGAAGAGCACGCCCGCGGCGATCAGCACGCCGGGGCTCTGCAGCGACTCGGGGACCTCGTCGGACAGCCCCGTGGCTCCGAAGACACCGAGCAGCAGGATCACCGCGTAGGCGTTGATCCCGCTGGCCCAGCCGCTGGTGAACACCAGGGGGAGTACGGACACGGACGTGATCGTAACCAGCGGGGGCAGTCGCGGCCCGGGCACGGGCTTCCGGATCGGTCGTCCGGATCGGTTCGCCTGAGGGTGAGCACCCAGGCCTGAGTATCCGTACCTAGTGGTGGAGATGAGTACGCGCGCGGATGGGCCCCGACCTGCGGGGACGGAAGAGTGAGGGCACGGAGAAGGGCGCGGTACCGGCACCGCCGACACGGGGCGGCGGAACGGGACGGCGCCCTTGCCGCTCCTCCCGCCCGTGGCGGGAGGGGGGGAACGGGGGCGACCGGGGGACGACCACGGGGGTCGCGCGGGGGAATGCAACAAGCGCCGGTCCGGTGCCTGGAATCCCAGGCACCGGACCGGCGCCGCGCGATGACCGCGACGGCTGCCTACGTAGGGCCGCGCGATGACTGCGAATGGGTGAACGGGGACGGGATCGGATGCCGCCCCGAAGGGGCACGGGGAACTGCGCGACCAGCCCCCACCGGCCCGCAGGACCGGCACCGCACATCCAGCGAAGCGCTCACCTCCCGCCGCTCACCCGCCCCTGAAGCAGCCGCGACAGCGCCGCGTGCACGTCGTCCAGCGAGCGCTCCGGCTGGAAGGCCTGCCAGTCGAGCGCCGCCACCAGGACCATCCCGACGAGCGCGGCCGCCGTCAGCGGGATGTCGATCTCCTCGCTCAGCTCGCCGTCCCGCACGGCCGCGCGCAGGACGTCCTCGACGACCGCGACGGCCTGCTGGCGCACGACCATGAGCGTGGACTGCCAGGCGCGGTTCGTACGCCACAGCTCGGCCACGTAGAGCTGGGTGAAGGCCGGATAGCGGTCGATGAAGACGAGGCCCGCGCGGATCATCGCGTCCAGCGCGTCGACCTGTCGGCCCCCCTCCAGGGCGGCTTCGTCCGCGGCCTGCTTCAGGGAGGCGGTGAGCAGTCCCACGCCGTGCCGGAGCAGCTCCTCGAAGAGGACTGATTTGCTGGCGAAGTTGTAGTAGACCGTGCCTTTCGCGACTCCCGCCCGCTCGGCGATCTCGTCAACTGTCGTGGCGGAGAAACCCTGTTCCGCGATGAGGGTGACGGCGGCTTCGTAGAGCTTCTGCCGGGTGGCCTCGCGCCGCGTGCTGCTCGCGCTACTTTCCATGGTCTTGATTTTCACAGGTTTCGACCCGTTCACAGGCTCAGCTCCGGGTGCAGCCGGTCCAGAGTCCACACCTGCTTGCGGCGCGCGGAGACGGCGGTGAGCGCCAGCGCGCCCGCGGTGAACGCGAGCAGGACCGCGCACGCCGTCCACACCGGGCCGAGGCCGCCGCCCGTGATGAGCCTCCGCAGGGCGTCGACGACGTAACTCATCGGCAGGTAGGGGTGGATCGCCTCGAAGAACGTGGGGCTGGTCTGCACCGGATACGTACCGCCCGCCGAGGTCAGCTGGAGCATCAGGAAGGCGAGGACGAGGATCCGTCCGGCCGCTCCGAAGCGCGCGTTCAGCCACTGCACGATCGCCGCGAAGCAGCCGGTCACCAGGACGAGGAAGCCGATCGTCCCGGCCGCCCGCTCCATCTGCAGGCCCAGGCGCCAGTGCAGGACCGACATGAGCGCCCCCACTTGCAGTACGCCTATCGCGGCCACGGGGAGCCAGCCCGCGAGAGCGATCCGCCACGCGGGGGCGCCCGCGGCGAGCGCGCGCCGGTTGAGCGGCTGGATCAGCATGTACGCCACCATGGCGCCGACCCACAGGGACAGCGGGATGAAGTACGGGGCGAAGCCGGTGCCGTAGTTGGGCGCCTTGTGCAGCGACTGGGAGGCGAGCTGCACGGGGTCGGCCATGACGTCGGTGCGCCGGTCGCGGTCCTGCTTGTCGTAGTCGGGGATCTTCTTGACGCCGTCGTGCAGCCCGCCCGCCAACTCCTGGGAGCCGTCGGCCAGTTTGAACATGCCGCCGTCGAGGTCGTCGGCGCCCGTCTTCAGCTTGCCGACGCCCGCGTCCAGGTCCGTGGCGCCGGTCTGGGCCGTGCCGAGGCCCGTGTGCAGCTTCTTGGCGCCCGTGGCGACCTTCCCGGCGCCCTTGTTGAGCGCGTTGACGTCCCGGACGGTCTTCTCCAGGTCCTCGTCCAGGTGCGGGGCGCGGTCGGCGAGACCCTGGGCCTTCTTCTGGAGCGTGGCGAGATTCGTGTCGAGGGTCTTCAGGTCGCCGTTCTGGTCCTTGACGAGGGTGTCGACGTCCCCGGCGATGACCGAGACGTCGGCCGCGACCTCCTTGGCCTTCTTCAGCTTCGGGCACCAGGCGGCGGGGTCGGGGAGCCGTTGGCACTGCTCTTCGTAGAGGCCGTTCAGCGAGGCCGACGCCTCCTTGGCCTCCGTGGCCGCCTTGGGGGCCTTCTCGGCGAGGGTCGTCAGGTTGTGCCGTACCGCCCGGGAGGAGTCGGCGACGAGCTGCGCGGAGTCGCCGAGCACCTTGCCGTTGTCCTTCAGATAGGGCCGTACCTTCGCCGCCCCGCCGTTGACGCGGTCGGCCAGCTTCTGGGTGCCGTCCGCGACGCGGCGTGAGCCGTCCGCCAGGTCGCCGGCGCCGGTGTGCAGCTTCTTGACGCCCGATGCGAGGTCCCCGCTGCCGTCCTTGGCGTCCTTCAGGCCGTCCGCGAGCTGCTTCGAGCCCTTCTTGGCCTTCCCGATGCCGCCTTCGAGCCTGTCGGCTCCCTTGGCGGCCTTCTGGGTCTTGCCGTGGATGTCGGAGAACGAGATGAAGATCTTGTCGAGCATGCTCCGCGACGCCTTCGTGGACGCGGCGGAGCGCACCTCGGAGAAGACCGTCCGCGAGATCTGCCCAACGATGTAGTTGTTGGAGTCGTTCGTACGGACCCGCAGGGCGCCCGTCTCCGGAGAGTCGCCCGAACTGGACCCCACCCGCTTGCTGAAGTCCGACGGCATCGTCAGCGACAGGTAGTACGTGCCGTCCTCGACGCCCTCACGGGCCTCGGCGGCGCTCACCTCGTGCCAGTCGAAGGTCTTGCTGTCGCGCAGCCGCTCGACGATGCCGTCGCCCGCCGCGAGCTTCTTGCCGTCGACAGTGGCGCCCTTGTCGTCGTTCACCAGGGCCACGGGGATCTTGTCCAGGCGGCCGTACGGATCCCAGAAGGACCACAGGTACAGCGCGCCGTACAGCAGGGGCAGCAGCAGGAGCGCCACCAGGGCCGCACGGGGCAGCCTGCCCCTGCCGAAACGCTTGAGCTCAAGCGTGGCGAGCTTCGGCGACCGCATCCGCCGTCTCCTTGTCGTTGTCCTTGGCGTTTCCGGTGTTTCCGGTGTTTCCGGCGTCTTCGGCGTCTGCGGTTTCGGTGTCGCCGGCCCCGGTGCGCACGACGACCGCCCCCTCGGGGGCCTCGCTGCACACGGCCACGACGGTGGTCCCGCGCTCGGCGATGGACCGCAACAGGGCCCAGGCCTCGTCCCGTTCGGCGTCCGAGAGCTTCAGGTCGGTGTCGTCGACGCCGAGGAGCCGGGGGCGGCCGATCAGCGCGAGCGCCACGGACAGCCGCAGCACTTCAAGCCGGTCCAGATCGCGCACGGACGTCCGCGAGCCCTTGGGCAGCGCCTCGATGTCGAGCCCGGCGGCCCGCACCGCGGTGTCGACGCGCAGCCGGGACTCGGTGGCCCGCTCGGACCGCGGCCGCAGCAGCCCGCGCAGCGAACCCTCGAACCGCCGCTCCAGGAGCGCGCGTTCCCGCAGGTGCTCGGCGACGGTCAGGGCGGGGTCCAGGTCGGTGACACCGGGGACGGGCCCCAGCGCGCTGATCCGGCGCACCGCCGCGAGCTGTTTGGGCAGCCGGAAGCGGCCCACGGACGCCGCGCCCTCGGTGGCGCGCATACGTCCCGTGAGCGCGAGCAGCAGACAGGTGCGGCCGGAGCCGGACGGGCCCTCGAGCGCGATCAGCGCGCCGGGCTCCGCCTTGATCCCGACCCCGCGGAACGCCCAGCCCCGCGGTCCCTTGAGGCCGAAGTCCGCCGCGCTGACGGCGGCGCCGTGCGGACCGTCCACGGGTCCCCCCTCGTACGGTTGCGACAGTTTTTGAACTGACTGGTCAGTGCAAAAGCTATCTCGAACCTTCGATCGAGGCAAAGGTGCAGGTCAGGGCGGATTGTCAGTGGCGTACTCCACGATGGGCACATACGGCCACTGCGCCGTCACACAGACGACAGGAGGTTCGTCATGGCCAGTACCCACGCCGCAGCCGCACGCCGGCGCCGCGCCCTCGGCCCTGCCCCCTCACTGACCGGCCCCGCGAGCGACGTCCACCCGGTGCTCCGCCGGGCCTCGGCCCCGCCCGCCGCCCTCGAACTGCTCGCCCAGGCCCGCGCCGGACTCGACGAGGCGGCGCACCTGGACACTCCGAACGAGCGCTACGCCACCGCCCACCTCGCCGCCCTGCGCACCGCCGCCGCGGTCCTCGCCGCCCGCGGCCGCCCAGAGCTCAGCCCGCGCCGCAGGCAGCGCATCCGGAGCGCCTGGGAAGTGCTCCCGGAAATAGCCCCCGAACTGACCGAGTGGAGCGCCCTGTTCGCCTCCGGCGCCGCCCGCAGGGCCCGCGCCGAGGCGGGCATCCAGGGCGCCGCGACCGTCCGCGACGCCGACGACCTGCTGCGCGACGTGGCGATGTTCCTGCGCCTGGTCGAGCGCATGCTCGTCCTCCAGCCCGTGCTTCCCCAGCCGAGAATGGAGCCGCCGGACGCGGGCTGATCCCGGCCGACCCCCGGCCGCTCCCGTCGCCCCGCGGGCGGCCCGGCCGCTCGCGCGGGGCGGGCGCCGCCGACGGCCTGCGGCGGGCGGAGAGTTCGCCGCCGGCGGGTGACGGGGCATGGTCGCGCAGGCAATAGGGTGGGGGCCGCCCGCACCCGAACAGCCCGCCGTAGATCAGGCGGAGCCCCGCCGAGGAGTCTGCAGTGTCGGACCCGATGCGCCCCCGCGCTTCTCTCCGTACCGCCGTGGTCTGGGACGTCCTGAAGGACGCCCTCGACCGCCGGGTCAAGGCCACGGGACAGGGGCCGGACGGCGCAGCCGACGGCGGCGTCGGCGGTCACGGTGCCCCCGGCGGCCTCGACGTGCTCGACACCGGCGGCGGCAGCGGCAACTTCGCCGTGCCCGTCGCCCGCCTCGGCCACCGCGTCACCGTCGTCGACCCCAGCCCGAACGCGCTGTTCGCCCTGGAGCGCCGCGCCGCCGAGGCCGGCGTGGCCGACCGCGTGCGCGGCGTGCAGGGCGACGTGCACGGCCTCTTCGACGTCGTCGAGCGCGGCGGGTACGACGCGGTGCTGTGCCACGGCGTCCTGGAGTACGTGGACGACCCGGCCGAAGGCATGCGGAACGTCGTCAGCGCGCTGCGCCCGGCCGGTGTGGTGAGCCTGCTCGCCGCGGGCCTCGGCGGCGCCGTGCTGGCCCGCGCCCTCGCCGGGCACTTCAGCGAGGCCCACCGCGCGCTCGACGACCCGGCCGGGCGCTGGGGCGAGGGCGACCCGGTGCCGCGCCGCTTCACCGCCGAGCAGCTGACCGAGCTGGTCCAGGGTGCGGGCCTGCGCGTCGGCGCCGTACACGGTGTGCGGGTCTTCGCCGACCTGGTCCCCGGCGTCCTGGTGGACACCGAGCCGGGCGCCCTGGAGGCCCTGATCAAGCTGGAGGCCGCCGCCGCCGAGCTGTCCGCGTTCCACTCCGTGGCCACGCAACTGCACGTGCTCGGTGAGACGCCCGGGGCGGCAGAGGCCACCGCGGCCCCCGCGGCCGACGAGGCCTGAGCGCCGACGGGCCCGCGGGGCTCGTGTGACAGCTGGGACCGGCTCGCTGATCAGCGGCGCAGCGGCACATGGAGTACGCCACAGGCCCCCCGAACGGGCTACGGGCGCCGTATGATCGAGGGACACCGTCCGGCATGACGGACCGGCCGCTGGGGAATGCAGGCTTCAGCGAGCCGGAGCGACCTGGCAGTCCGGTTTGGCGAAGTTGGCGCAGAGGGGCGGGTTTCACGGGGGCGATTCCCTGCCTATCCTGAAGGGGACCCCCCGGTCGCCCCGGCGACTGCACGATGAGGAGGACTCCGTGCCGCTCTCGGAGCACGAGCAGCGCATGCTCGAGCAGATGGAGCGAGCGCTGTACGCCGAAGATCCCAAGTTCGCGACAGCGCTTGAGGGAAGCGGGCTGCGTACGTACACCCGGAAGCGGGTCTACCAAGCGGTCGCGGGCTTCCTGGTGGGCATTGCCCTTCTCATGGCCGGAATGGTCGCCCAGCTGATCTGGGTGAGCGTAGTGGGTTTCCTCGTCATGCTGGGGTGTGCCGTGCTCGCCGTCACTGGTTGGCGCAAAGCGCCCAAGCCGGGTGAACAGGCCCCCGGCGCCACAGCCACCGCAGGTCCCGGCGCGCCACCCGGCCGTCGGCATCAGCCCCGGCAGCGGCGCTCCATGATGGACCGCATCGAAGAGCGCTGGCAGCGCCGCAGGGACGAGCAGCAGGGCGGCCAGTAGCCCGTTCGGCCTCCGGACCGACACCCGGGCCCGGGAGCCCGGCAGCCGTTCGGCGGCGGTCGGACGCCGGGAGCCCGACGGCCGTTCGTCGACTGTCGGATGCCCGGCAGCTTCCTCGCGTGCCCTGCCCCGCCCCTGAAAGCCTCTGCGACCCCTCGACCCCCTGGCCCCTGAAAGCCTCTGCGACCAACACGCGCACACGTACACACCCGAGTGGGGGGTGACCGCCCGGCGGTCACCCCCCACTCGCATGTCCGGCCCCGCCCACGCGGGCCCCGCTCAGCCCTCCTGCCGGGCCGGCCTCCGCAGCGCCGCCCAGCGCCTGGCCGCCCACCGCGACCAGCGGGTGCGCACCGCCGCCCAGCGGTCCGACGCCGCCCACACCACCCGGGCGGCCGAACGCGGAGCGACCGTCGCCCGCAGCCGCGTCGACCGGCCGGCGGAGGCACGCAGCCCCTCCCGCAGCCGCCGCACCTCGTCCCCGAGCCCCTGCGTGTGCTGCGGCCGCGGCGCGTACAACACCTGCTCCACCGCCGCCGCCACCCGGTGGACGGACTCCGCCGGGCCCGGGCCGAGCTGCCCGACACGGACGATCCGGGCGGCCGCCTTGCGTGGCGTCTGCGACTCGTCCGGCGCGATGCCGTGGTCCCAGGCGGTGTCGGTGACTTCCAGCCACGCCGCCAGGGTCCGCGCGGCCGCGTCCGCCTCCGTGCGCCCGCCGCTCCCGAGCCGCACCGCGCGCACCCGCGCCCGCCACAGCATCGGCAACGACGGCACCACAAGGACCACAAGCGCAAGCAGCGCCCCGCCGACGATCCAGCCGATCGGCGGCCCGTCGTCGTCAGAACCCCCCGCGAGCTGCGGCATCGCGCTCGCGCAGCCACCCTGCTGCTGCATGTCGCGCGGGCAGTCCGTGGACTGCGAGGGCGTCGGCGACGGCGCCGCCGACGTGGACGGCGCGGGCACGGCCGACTCCTCGGAGTCCTCGGAAGGGGCCTCCTCACGGGTGTACTCGGGCACCGAGCCACGGTTCGGCGTCGGCTCGAAACGAGTCCAGCCCACGCCTTCGAAGTACAGCTCGGGCCACGCGTGGGCGTCCCGCAGGCCGACCGACATCGTGCCGTTCGACTGCGCCGAGCCCGGCGTGAAGCCCACCGCGACGCGCGCCGGAATCCCGAGCGTGCGGGCCATCGACGCCATGGCGAAGGAGAAGTGGACGCAGAAGCCCTCCTTCTGCTCCAGGAAGCGGGCGATCGCCGACGGTCCGCTGCCCGCGCGGACCTGCGTGTTGTACGTGAAGCCGCCGTCCGAGGCGAACCAGTCCTGGAGCTTCACCGCGCGTTCGTAGTCGTTCGCCGCGCCCTCCGTGACCCGGCGGGCGGTGGACGACACCACCGACGGCAGCGAGTCCGGGACCTTGGTGAACTCCCGGGCCAGACCCGACGGCGCGGCGGGTGCGGCCGCGAGCTGCTCGGCGGTCGGCTCCACCACCAGGCTGTTCACGCTGTACTGCGCGCCGCGCGTGGTCTGGCCGCGGTCGCCGACGACCGCGCGGCCCACCGGCTCGTACCGCCAGTTGCCGTCGATGCGGACCTGGCTGGCCGGATAGGGCATCGGCAGCCAGTTCTGCGCGTAGCGGTCGTCGGCCGAGATGTTCGTCTGGATCTCCGTCCTGCGGACGGAGGGGGACAGGCCCGGCGGGTCCGGAAGGCGCGCGGGGACGTCCGTGATGTCGCGGACCGTGGTCTTCCAGGTGGTGCCGTCGAACTGGTCGAGCGAGACGATCCGCAGGTACATGTCCTGGGTGTTCTTGGCGTTCGTGCGGTACGAGATGACCTCGCGGTCCTCCGGCTGGTTCAGGCTGTCCTGGAGCGCGACCAGCGGGTTCACCGCGGAGATCGTGCCGCCCCCGTCGCCGTCGCCGCCCCCGGGCCCGCCCGAGCCGTCGAGGAGGCCGCCGTCGAGCGCGGGCAGGCCGAGCGGCACGACCAGCGCGATGCCGAGGGCGACGGCGCCGATGCGGCGGCCCGTGCGGACCGGGGCGATGGCGCCGCCGTCCGTCTCCAGGCCGCCCGTGACCCGCCCGGGAGCGCGCGCCGCGCCGCCGAAGACCCGGCCCCACTGCGACAGCCGGTCCCGGCCCTCCGCGAGGAGCAGCAGCAGATAGCCGGCCGCGGCCAGTAGGAACCACAGCCACCCGGCGCCGTCCTCGGACAGGCCCGCCGCGACCGAGTACAGCGCGAGCAGCGGCAGCCCGGCCGGGGCCGCCGTACGGAACGTCACCGCCAGCGCGTCCACCGCGAGGCCCACCACGAGCACGCCGCCGACCACCATCAGGCGGATGCCGTCGGTCAGCGGCGCCGGGATCGCGTACCGCCCGACGTCGTCGCTGCCCGCCTCGAGCAGCATGCTGAAGTGCCGGAAGACCTCCGGCCCCGGAAGCACCCCGGCCAGCGCCTGCTCCCGCGCGAACACCAGCGTCAGGAGCAGCAGCGACACCAGGGCCTGCGCGGCCACCGTCACCGGCCGTGCCAGCGGCACCCGGCGCGCGAGCCCGCCCACCCCGCTCTGCAGCGCCAGCAGGATCGCCGCCTGGACGAGCCAGCCCGACGTGTCGACGAGCGGCAGCAGCGCGCCCGACGCCATCAGCGTGGCGGCGGCGGCACACAGCGCCAGCCGCGTACGCCCACTCATGAAGCACCCCCCGGGTTCACCGCGAACCCCTCCTGCGACCCGCTGTCCGCATGGTCGTCCGCATAGTCGTCCGCATGGTCCCGCCCCCTCATGACCAGCCCCCGGACGCCATCCCCGCCGTACCCGCCGTCGGCGCCGGTCCCGCGCTGGTGCGCAGGTGGTCCGCCTGCCGCCACAGGTCGACCAGCGCCACCCCCGGAGGCACCGCGACCGCCGTCCAGCCCGCCTCGGTCAGCAGCCGCACATGGTGCTGCGCCGCCGGGGACGGAGGCGTCCCCGGCCCCTGCGTCCAGGCCGCGCCGTCCAGCACGAAGGCGACCGCGGCACCGCTGCGCTGGCGCATCTTGGCGATGACCGTGGCCTGCTCGTCGTCCAGATCGCCGAGGAAGGCCACAAGGAGGCCCTCGTTCCCGCCGCGCAGCACGTCGTACGCGCGCGAGAGCCCGGCGCCGTCCGAGTGGTCGATCACGGCGAGCGTGTCCATCATGAGCCCGGCCGCGTCCGCGGTCTCCTGGCTCGCGCCCGCGAAGCCGTCGCCGCCCTCACCGGGCAGCGAACTGCCGGTGTCCGTCAACAGCCTTACGGAGAAGCCCCGTTCGAGCATGTGCACCAGCGTGGACGCCGTGCCCGACACCGCCCACTCGAAGGCCGAGTCGGGGCCCGCGCCCTGGTAGGCCACGTCCCTGGTGTCCAGGAGCACCGTGCAGCGCGCGCGCTGCGGCTGCTCCTCGCGGCGCACCATCAGCTCGCCGTAGCGCGCGGTGGAGCGCCAGTGGACGCGGCGCAGGTCGTCGCCGTAGCGATACCCGCGCGGGATCACGTCGTCCTCGCCGGCCAGCGCCAGCGAGCGGTGCCGCCCGTCGCCGTACCCCTTGGCCTCGCCCGTCAGCCGCACCGGCGGCAGCGCCTCCACGCGCGGGATGACCGTCAGGGTGTCGTACGTCGAGAAGGAGCGGGTCAGCTCGCACATGCCGAACGGGTCGGTCAGGCGGAGCTGGAGCGGCCCCAGCGGATAGCGGCCGCGCAGGTCGGAGCGCACGCGGTAGGACACCTCGCGGCGGCCGCCCGCCTCGACCCGGTCGAGCACGAAGCGGGGGCGCGGCCCGAGCACGTACGGCACCCGGTCCTGGAGCATCAGCAGACCCGTGGGCAGCCGCGAGACGTTGTCCATCCGCAGGTGCACGCGCGCCTCCGAACCGGCGGGCACGCGCGCGGGGGACAGCCGGCGGCTGCCCGCGACGCGATAGCGGGTGCGGTAGAGCACGGCGGCGCACACCAGCGGGAGCACCGCGAGGAGCAGGCCGACGCGGAGCAGGTCGCCCTGCCCGAGGACATAGGCGCACACGGCCGCGGCGATGCCCGCCGCGAAGAAGGACCGCCCCCGGGTGGTGAGGCCGGCGAGGGCCGTGCGCAGGCCGCCCCGGTCGTCCTCGCCGCCCGCCGTCGGCCTCCCCCCGGCAGACATCACAGCCTCCGGTTGCCGGGCGGCTGCTGGCCGAAGAAGCCGCCGCCGGGCTGCTGGGCCGCCGGGACGGGGGTGCGCTGGAGGATCTCCAGGACGACCGACTCGGCCGTACGCCGGTTGAGCTGGGCCTGGGCCGTGGGCAGCAGGCGGTGCGCGAGGACCGCGACGGCCAGGGCCTGCACGTCGTCCGGCAGGGCGAACTCGCGGCCGCTGAGGGCGGCGGAGGCCTTGGCGGCGCGCAGCAGGTGCAGCGTCGCGCGCGGGGAGGCGCCCAGCCTCAGGTCCGGGTGGCTGCGGGTGGCCGCCACCAGGTCGACCGCGTATCTGCGCACCGCCTCGGCGACGTGGACCGTGCGGACCGCGTCGATGAGCTTCACGATGTCGTGCGCGTGCGCCACCGGCTGGAGGTCGTCCAGCGGCGAGACACCGCCGTGCACGTCCAGCATCTGCAGCTCGGCCTCCGGGCCCGGATAGCCGATCGAGACGCGGGCCATGAAGCGGTCGCGCTGCGCCTCGGGCAGCGGATACGTGCCCTCCATCTCGACCGGGTTCTGCGTGGCCACCACCATGAACGGGCTGGGCAGTTCGTACGTCTGCCCGTCGATGGTGACCTGGCGCTCCTCCATGGACTCCAGGAGCGCCGACTGCGTCTTCGGAGACGCGCGGTTGATCTCGTCGCCGATCACGATCTGCGCGAAGATCGCTCCCGGCTTGAACTCGAAGTCACGGCGCTGCTGGTCCCAGATGGACACACCGGTGATGTCCGACGGCAGCAGGTCCGGCGTGAACTGGATACGCCGCACCGAGCAGTCGATGGACCGCGCGAGCGCCTTGGCGAGCATGGTCTTGCCCACGCCCGGCACATCCTCGATGAGCAGGTGCCCCTCCGCCAGGAGCACGGTCAGCGAAAGCCGTACGACCTCCGGCTTGCCCTCGATCACACCCTCGACCGACCTGCGGACACGCTCCGCGGTCGTGGTCAGATCTGTGAGGCTCGCTCGATCGTCATAGGTCGTCACCCGGCCCTCCTCGGCCCTTCCCCACGCTCGGCAAGGAGCACAGGTCTTCTCTTGTCCGGGCCGACGCTCGCGTGCGGACCGGCCCACCCCGAAACACGGACACCGCGCGTGAATGGTTCAGCGCGACGCCACACACGCATTCTTGTTGGGCTTACCGGTTCGTGTCACTCGCCTGTGGATAACTGGCGGCGTTATGTCAGGTCTTGCCGCCTTTCGGGTACCGGAGAATGTCCGGTACCCGGCAACCGGCGGTCACGCAGGGTCGATCTCCCGCAGGAGTCCCGTCTTCACGTCGAAGACGAAGCCGCGCACGTCGTCGGTGTGCAGCAGGAACGGCGAGGTCCGCACGCGCTGCATGGACTGGCGTACGTCCTGGTCGACGTCGCGGAAGGACTCCACCGCCCACGTGGGCCGCTGCCCGACCTCGTTCTCCAGGTCCTGCCGGAACTCCTCGGTGAGGGACTCCAGGCCGCAGCCGGTGTGGTGGATGAGGACGACGCTGCGGGTGCCGAGCGCCCGCTGGCTGATGGTCAGGGAGCGGATCACGTCGTCGGTGACCACGCCGCCCGCGTTGCGGATCGTGTGACAGTCGCCCAGCTCCAGGCCGAGGGCGTCGTGCAGGTCGAGACGGGCGTCCATACAGGCGACCACGGCGACGCCGAGGACGGGGCGGGCGTCCATGCCCGGGTCGGTGAATTCGGCGGCGTAGCGCTCATTGGCCTCGACGAGGCGGTCGGTGACCGTGCCGCCGTCACGTGTGCCGCCGGTGCGTATGGCGTCTTCGGGATCTGTGGGAAGGGATGCGGAAGTCGTCATGACTATGACGGTAGTGGTCACGGACCGTGCGGGCCTGCTGTGAGAGCGGACAAAGAACGTCATTGGGTGTTGTTGTGAGGTACCCCACAGGAGTGGGCGGACCGCGTCCGAACAGGTGACGACCTGCGGACCTCGCCGTCGTGACGGACCGGGCCGCGCCGCGCAGGCCGGTTGATTGACCGCGAGACAGGGTGGACTAAAGTGACGCGAAGCGGGAGAGGAGTCCGCTTCCCGCTGGACCGGTCCGGTTCCCGCTGGACCGTTCCGGAGATTTTCCCTGAGTCCCCCCACGTGCGCGGCGCGTACGTACGGCTCGGCCTCCTCCCGCTCCCGGTCGGCCGACGCCCCTTCCCCGGCGCCGGCGGGCCGGATTCCCCTTCATGAGCGGGCGGGGACCCGGCTGCGCGTACGTCATCCGCGCCGGACCCTGAGAGGGTGCATTGAGTTCTGCCCGACATGTCCCGGTGATGCTCCAGCGGTGCCTGGACCTGTTGGCCCCGGCGCTCGCGGAGCCGGGAGCGGTGGTCGTCGACTGCACCCTCGGACTCGGCGGCCACAGCGAGGCGTTGCTCGCCGCCTTCCCCTCGGCCCGCCTCGTCGCCCTCGACCGCGACAAGGAAGCGCTGCGCCTGTCCGGTGAGCGGCTCGCCCCCTACGGCGACCGCGCCACCCTGGTGCACGCGGTCTACGACGAACTCCCCGACGTACTGCAGCGCCTCGACATCCCGCGCGTACAGGGCGTCCTGTTCGACCTCGGCGTCTCCTCCATGCAGCTCGACGAGGCCGACCGCGGCTTCGCCTACGCCCAGGACGCCCCGCTCGACATGCGCATGGACCAGACGACCGGGATGAGCGCCGCCGAGGTGCTCAACACCTACCCGGCCGGGGAGCTGGTGCGGATCCTGCGGCAGTACGGCGAGGAGAAGCAGGCCAAGCGGATCGTGTCCGCCGTCGTGCGCGAGCGCGAGAAGGAGCCGTTCAGCAACAGCGCCCGGCTCGTCGAGCTGATCCGCGACGCGCTGCCGCAGGCCGCCAAGCGGACCGGCGGCAACCCGGCCAAGCGCACCTTCCAGGCCCTGCGCATCGAGGTCAACGGCGAGCTGAGCGTCCTGGAGCGGGCCATTCCGGCAGCCGTGAAGGCCCTCGCCGTGGGCGGCCGCATCGCCGTCCTCTCGTACCACTCGCTGGAGGACCGCCTGGTCAAGCAGGTCTTCGCGGCGGGCGCCGCCACCACCGCGCCCCCCGGCCTGCCCGTCGTGCCCGAGCAGTACCAGCCGCGCCTCAAGCTGCTCACGCGCGGCGCCGAGCTGCCCACCGAGGAAGAGATCGCCGAGAACCGCCGGGCGGCTCCGGCACGGCTGCGAGGTGCGCAGCGCATCCGCGAGGAAGCTTTGTGATCCGCGAGGAAGCCCGGTGAGCGGCCTCTCCGGAGAGGCCCCATGAGCCGCGTCCGCGAGGAGGCCGCATGAGCAAGAAGCCCGAACTGCGGGGGAGGGCCGCGCGGCTCGCGCGGCTGCTGCCCGCGGGCCCGAGCCAGGCCGCACGCACCCCCTTCGTGCTCCTGGTCGTCCTGCTCCTCGGCGGCGGCCTGATCACGCTCCTGATCCTCAACTCCTCGCTCAACGAGGGCTCGTTCCAGCTCACGCGGCTCAAGAAGGAGACGCAGGAGCTGACCGACGAGGAGCAGGAGCTCCAGAAGGACGTCGACGAGTACGCCGCCCCGGACGCCCTGCAGCGCCGCGCCCGCGAACTCGGCATGGTCCCCGGCGGCGACCCGGCCTTCCTCAACCCCGACGGCACCGTCCGGGGCGTCCCCGGCGCCGCTCCCGGCGTCTCCGCCCTGCGCCAGTCCGCGGCCCGCCCGCCCGCTCCCGTCGCGTCGGTCCCCGTCCTTCCGCCGGCCCCCGCGGCGCAGGTGACGCTCACGCCCACGCCGCGGCCCGGCGCCGCGAGCTCCCCGAGCACGCCCGCCGCCCCGCCGACCCCCGCGCCCCCGGCCGCTGCGGCGGGCACCCCGGCCGCACCGCCCCCGCCCCCGGCCGCTTCCGCGAAGCCCGCCCCCACGACCCCCGGCAGGTGACGTAAGTGACGGACCGCCAACCGCCGCCCCCGCGGCGCCGCGTCCCCGGCCCGGCACGCCCCGAGCGCCCCGCGGCACGGCGGCGGCCGCATTCGGGAGCACGCCCGCCCGCCGCGCGCGGCCCCCGCCCGTCCGCGCCCAGGCCACCCAAGCCCGCCAAGGCCAAGACCATCCGCCTGGGCAGCCCCCGGCCCCGGCTGCGCATGGTCAGCCTCGGCCTGACCCTGGTGATGCTGGCCTTCGTGGTGCGGCTGTTCCAGGTGCAGGCCGTGGACGCCGACGCGTACGCGGCCAAGGCCGAGAAGAACCGGTACTCCAGCCACAAGCTGGCCGCCGAGCGCGGCGCCATCACCGACCGCGGCGGCGTCGAACTCGCCACCAGCGTGGACGCGTACGACATCACCGCCGACCCCACGCTCTTCACGCCGAAGGAGACGAAGATCGGCGACGCGCCCGAGCAGGCCGCAGGGCTGCTCGCGCCGATCCTCGGCGAGGACGCCGACAAGCTCGCCAAGAAGCTCCGCACCCCGAAGACGCGCTTCACCCTGCTGGCCCGCCGCGAGACGCCGCAGGTCTGGAAGCAGATCAAGGACCTGCGCGCCACCCTCGCGGACAAGGCGAGCACCGACTCCAAGACGGTCAACGTCCTCGCGGGCGTCCTCGCCGTGCCCACCAGCAAGCGCGTGTACCCCAACGACGGCCTGGGCGCCGGGATACTGGGCTGGGTCAACGCCGACGGCAAGGGCGGGGGCGGCATCGAGCAGCAGCTCAACAAGGAACTCGCGGGCAAGCAGGGCGAGATCCGCTACGCCCAGTCCGGCGGCCGGCAGGTGCCCACCGCCGGCAGGTCGGAGAAGCCCGCCGTGCCCGGCTCGGACGTCGAGCTGACCATCGACCGCGACATCCAGTGGGCCGCGCAGGACGCCATCACCGAGCAGGTCAGGAAGTCCGGGGCGGACCGCGGCTACGTGATAGTGCAGGACACCCGGACCGGCGAGGTCCTCGCCATGGCCAACGCGCCCGGCTTCGACCCCAATGACCTCTCGCAGGCCCAGAGCACGAGCCTCGGCAACGCCGCGCTCCAGGACGCCTTCGAGCCCGGCTCCACCGCCAAGGTCATGTCGATGGCGGCCGTCCTGGAGGAGAACGCGGCCACGCCCGGCACCCGCGTGACGGTGCCCAACCGCCTGCACCGCGGCGACCGCCTCTTCCAGGACGACATCGACCACCCGACCTGGTACCTCACGCTCAACGGCGTGCTCGCCAAGTCCAGCAACATCGGCACCATCCTGGCCACCGGCGAACTCGGCAAGACGCAGAAGCAGGCCAACAAGGTCCTCTACTCGTACCTGCGGAAGTTCGGCATCGGCAAGGAGACCGGCCTCGGCTTCCCCGGCGAGACCTCCGGCATCCTGGCGCCGCCCGAGAAGTGGTCGACCTCCCAGCAGTTCACGATCCCCTTCGGCCAGGGCGTGTCCATCAACGCCATGCAGGCGGCGTCCGTGTACTCGACCATCGCCAACGGCGGCGTACGCGTCGAGCCGACCCTGGTGCGCGGCACCAAGGGGCCCGACGGCCGCTTCACGCCCGCGCCCGCGCCGAAGAAGACCCGCGTCGTCAGCACCAAGACCGCGCGGACCCTGGCGCAGATGCTGGAGTCCGTCGTCGACGACGAGGAAGGCACCGGAACCAAGGCCCGCATCCCCGGCTACCGCGTGGCCGGCAAGACCGGCACGGCCAACCGTGTCGACCCGAAGACCGGCCGCTACCGCGGCTACACCTCGTCCTTCGCCGGCTTCGCCCCCGCCGACAAGCCGCGCGTCACCGTCTACTGCGCCATCCAGAACGCCACGAAGGGCAGCTACTTCGGCGGCCAGATCTGCGGGCCCATCTACAAGAAGGTCATGCAGTTCGCCCTCAAGACGCTCCAGGCACCGCCCACCGGCAAGGCCCCGGCGCGGCTGCCGGTGACGTTCGACCCCGGCAAGCCGGACACCCCCGGCCGCCCGCCGAACGGCAGGTAGGGCCGGCCCCCAGCGGAGATCCGAACAGGAAAAGCCCGTGACGACCATCACCCCGGATCCCGGGAACCGCCCCCCGCCACACCGCCCGCTTCGCCTGGAACGGGCTGCGCCCGGTACGCTCACCGCCGTGCCACACGCTGATCAGTCCCACACCACCCAGAAGGACGCTCCCGTGAACTACCCGGGACCGCCGAGGCCGACCCAGGTCTCCGCCACCCCACTCGTGGAGCTCGCCGATCAGCTGGGGGCCGCGGCCCCGGCCACGGACGCCGCCATCACCGGAATCACCCACGACTCGCGCGCGGTGCGCCCCGGCGACATCTACGCCGCGCTGCCCGGCGCCCGCATGCACGGCGCCGACTTCGTCGCCCAGGCCGCCGACCTCGGCGCGGCGGCGATCCTCACCGACCCGACGGGCGCCGACCGCGCCGCCGCCACGGGGCTGCCGGTGCTCGTCGTCGCCGACCCGCGCGCGGTCATGGGCGAGCTGGCCGCCACGGTGTACGGCCACCCCGGCCGCGACCTGCTGCAGATCGGCATCACCGGCACGTCCGGCAAGACCACGACGGCGTACCTGATCGAGGGGGGCCTCAAGGAGGTCCGCAGCACCGGACTCATCGGCACCGTCGAGATGCGCATCGGCGACGAGCGCATCAAGTCGGAGCGCACGACGCCCGAAGCCACCGATCTGCAGGCGCTGTTCGCGGTGATGCGCGAGCGCGGCGTCGAGGCGGTCGCGATGGAGGTCTCCAGCCACGCCCTCGTGCTCGGCCGGGTCGACGGCTGCGTCTTCGACGTCGCCGTCTTCAACAACCTCAGCCCGGAGCACATGGAGTTCCACTCCGACATGGAGGACTACTTCCGGGCCAAGGCGCAGCTCTTCACCAAGCGGCGCGCCCGGCTCGGCGTGGTCAACCTCGACGACGAGTACGGCCGCCGGCTCGTCACCGAGTCCGAGATCGCCGTCACCACCTTCTCGGCCGAGGGCCACCCGGACGCCGACTGGCGCGCCGAGGGCGTCGAAGTCGGCCCGATGGACTCGACGTTCACCGCCGTCGGCCCCAAGGGCGAGCGGATCACCGCCAAGTCGCCGCTGGCCGGCCCCTTCAACGTCGCCAACACGCTCGCCGCGATCGTGTCGCTCGCCGTCGCCGGGATCGACCCGCAGCAGGCCGCCGACGGCATCGCCGCGGTGCCGGGCGTCCCCGGCCGCCTGGAGCGCGTCGACGCCGGGCAGCCCTACCTCGCGGTGGTGGACTACGCCCACAAGACGGACGCCGTCGAATCGGTCCTGCGCGCGCTGCGCAAGGTCACCGAGGGCAAGCTGACGATCGTGCTCGGCTGCGGCGGCGACCGCGACCAGACCAAGCGGAGGCCGATGGGCGCGGCCGCGGCCCGGCTCGCCGACACGGCCGTACTGACTTCCGACAACCCCCGCGGCGAGGACCCCCTCGCCATCCTCGCGACGATGCTCGCGGGCGCCGCCGAGGTGCCCGCCCACGAGCGCGGCGACGTCGCCGTGTTCGAGGACCGGGCCGCCGCCATCCGCGCGGCCGTCGCCCGCGCCGAGCCCGGCGACACCGTCCTCGTCGCGGGCAAGGGCCATGAACAGGGCCAGGACATCGCCGGTGTGGTCCGTCCCTTCGACGACCGCCAAGTGCTTCGCGAAGCTATCGAGCAAACCCAGGGATGAAGTTGTGATCGCCCTCTCCCTCGCCGAGATCGCCACTGTCGTCGGCGGGCAGACGTACGACATACCGGATCCGCAGGTCCAGGTGACCGCGCCGGTCGTCATGGACTCCCGTCAGGTGCAGCCCGGCGGCCTGTTCGCCGCCTTCGTGGGCGAGCGCGCCGACGGGCACGACTACGCCGCCCAGGTCGTCGGGGCGGGCGCCGTCGCCGTGCTCGCCTCGCGGCCGTGCGGGGTGCCCGCGATCGTCGTCGACGACGTGCAGACGGCGCTCGGCGCCCTCGCCCGACACGTGGTCGCCCGGCTCGGCGCTACCCTCGTCGCCCTCACCGGATCCGCCGGCAAGACCAGCACCAAGGATCTTGTCGCCCAGGTCATCGGCCGCAAGGCGCCCACCGTGTGGACGCCCGGATCGTTCAACAACGAGATCGGCCTGCCGCTGACCGCGCTGAGCGCCACCGACGAGACGAGGTTCCTCGTCCTGGAGATGGGCGCCCGCGGCATCGGCCATATCCGGTACCTCACCGGGCTCACGCCGCCGCGGATCGGTCTCGTCCTGAACGTCGGCACCGCCCACATCGGCGAGTTCGGCGGCCGCGAGCAGATCGCGCAAGCAAAGGGTGAGCTCGTCGAGGCGCTGCCCGCCGACGGCGCCGCGATCCTCAACGCCGACGACCCCCTCGTACGCGCGATGGCCTCTCGTACGAAGGCCCGGGTACTGCTCTTCGGAGAGGCCGAGGACGCCGACGTACGCGCCGAGAATGTCCGGCTCACCGAGAACGGACAACCCGCCTTCACGCTCACCACACCCACCGGGTGCAGCGACGTGCGCTTGCGCCTGTACGGTGAGCACCACGTGTCGAACGCGCTCGCCGCGGCCGCCGTCGCCCATGAGCTGGGCATGTCCGTGGACGAGATCGCCCTCGCGCTCTCCGAGGCGGGCACGCTGTCCCGCTGGCGGATGGAGGTCACCGAGCGCCCGGACGGCGTGACGGTCGTCAACGACGCCTACAACGCGAACCCCGAGTCCATGCGAGCCGCCCTGCGCGCGCTCGCGGCCATGGGCCGAGCCGCACAGGCCGAGGGAGGGCGCACGTGGGCGGTGCTCGGTCACATGGCCGAGCTCGGTGACGACGGGCTCGCCGAGCACGACGCGGTCGGACGCCTTGCCGTCCGGCTGAACGTGAACAAGCTCGTGGCAGTCGGGGGCAGGGAAGCGTCCTGGCTCCAACTGGGCGCATACAACGAGGGTTCGTGGGGTGAGGAGTCGGTGCACGTGTCCGACGCACAGGCGGCGATCGACCTGCTGCGCAGCGAGCTGCGCCCAGGAGACGTCGTGCTGGTGAAGGCGTCCAGATCGGTCGGTCTCGAGCGGGTCGCCCTGGCGCTGCTCGACGACTCCGCCGCGTCTTCGGAGGGGCAGGTCGCCGGCCGATGAGGCAGATCCTCTTCGCGGGTGTGATCGGGCTCTTCCTGACCCTGGTCGGTACGCCCCTGCTGATCAAGCTCCTGGCCCGCAAGGGCTACGGCCAGTTCATCCGGGACGACGGCCCGCGCGAGCACCACAGCAAGCGCGGTACGCCGACCATGGGTGGCATCGCCTTCATCCTGGCCACGCTCATCGCGTACTTCCTCACGAAGTTCATCACCGGCGGGGAGTTCACGCTCTCCGGCCTGCTGGTGCTCTTCCTGATGGCGGGCATGGGCCTGGTCGGCTTCCTCGACGACTACATCAAGATCGTCAAGCAGCGCTCGCTCGGTCTGCGCGCCAAGGCGAAGATGGCGGGCCAGCTGATCGTCGGCATCGGCTTCGCCGTGCTCGCGCTGAACTGGCCGGACAACCGCAACCAGACCCCGGCCTCCACCAAGCTGTCGTTCGTCACGGACTTCGGCTGGTCGATCGGCCCGGTCCTGTTCGTGGTCTGGGCGCTGTTCATGATCCTCGCGATGTCGAACGGCGTGAACCTCACCGACGGCCTCGACGGCCTCGCCACCGGCGCCTCCGTGATGGTCTTCGGCGCCTACACCTTCATCGGTGTCTGGCAGTACCAGGAGTCCTGCGCCAACGCCAACACGCTCACCAACCCGGAGGCGTGTTTCGAGGTCAGGGACCCGCTCGACCTCGCGGTGGTGGCCTCCGCACTGATGGGCGCCTGCTTCGGCTTCCTGTGGTGGAACACCTCGCCCGCGAAGATCTTCATGGGTGACACCGGCTCGCTGGCCCTCGGCGGCGCGCTCGCCGGCCTCGCGATCTGCTCCCGCACGGAGCTGCTGCTCGCGCTCCTCGGCGGCCTCTTCGTCCTGATCACCATGTCCGTGGTCATCCAGGTCGGCTCCTTCCGCCTCACCGGCAAGCGCGTCTTCCGGATGGCGCCACTCCAGCACCACTTCGAACTCAAGGGGTGGTCCGAAGTCCTTGTCGTGGTCCGCTTCTGGATCATCCAGGGCATGTGCGTGATCGTCGGTCTCGGACTCTTCTACGCAGGGTGGGCGGCCACCAAGTGAGCACCTGGCAGGGCAGGAACGTCACCGTCGCCGGGCTCGGCGTGAGCGGCGTCAGCGCCGCCCGCGCGCTCGCGGGCCTCGGCGCGGCGGTGACGGTCGTGGACGGCGGCGACGGCGAGACCCACCGGGCGCGCGCCGCCGAACTCGCCGACGCCGGAATCGCGGTGCGCCTCGGCGACGCCGAGACGCTCCCCGAGGGCACCGACCTCGTCGTCACCTCGCCCGGCTGGAAGCCCACCTCGCCGCTGTTCGCGGCCGCCGCCGCGGCGGGCGTCGACGTCGTGGGCGACGTGGAGATCGCCTGGCGGCTGCGCGGCCCCGGCGCCGCGCCCTGGCTCGCGATCACCGGCACCAACGGCAAGACCACGACCACGCAGATGCTCGCGTCCATCCTGACCGCGGCCGGGCTGCGCACCGCGGCCGTCGGCAACATCGGCACGCCCATCGTGGACGTGGTCCTCGAAGGCGACGACGCGTACGACGTCCTCGCGGTCGAGCTGTCCAGCTACCAGCTGCATTGGGCGCCCTCCCTGCGCGCCCATTCGGCGGCCGTCCTGAACCTGGCCCCCGACCACCTCGACTGGCACGGCTCCATGGAGGCGTACGCCGCCGACAAGGGCCGCATCTACGAGGGCAACCAGGTGGCGTGCGTCTACAACGTCGATGCCACCGACAAACCGTCCACCGAGGACCTGGTCCGCGAGGCCGACGTCGAAGAGGGCTGCCGCGCCATCGGTTTCACGCTGAACGCGCCCGCCCCCTCCCAACTCGGCGTCGTGGACGGCATTCTGGTCGACCGTGCTTTCGTGCCGGACCGCCAGAAGCAGGCCCAGGAGCTCGCCGAGGTCGCGGACGTCCGCCCGCCCGCGCCGCACAACATCGCCAACGCCCTGGCCGCCGCCGGGCTCGCACGCGCCTACGGGGTGCCGGCCACGGCGGTCCGCGAGGGCCTGCGGGCCTTCCGCCCGGACGCCCACCGCATCGAGCACGTGGCCGATGTCGACGGCGTCGCGTACATCGACGACTCCAAGGCCACCAACACCCACGCCACGCAGGCGTCGTTGGCGGCGTACGAGTCCATCGTGTGGATCGCCGGGGGCCTCGCCAAGGGCGCCACCTTCGACGAGCTGGTCGCGGGCGCGGCGGGTCGGCTGCGGGGCGTCGTCCTGATCGGCGCCGACCGCGCGCTGATCCGCGAAGCGCTGGCGCGACACGCGCCCGAAGTCCCGGTCGTGGACCTCGACCGGACGGACACTGGGGCGATGTCCGAGGCGGTACGGCAGGCGGCGCGGCTCGCGCGGCCGGGGGACACCGTCCTGATGGCTCCGGCCTGTGCGTCGATGGACATGTTCACCAACTACAACGAGCGTGGTGACGCGTTCGCGGCAGCCGTCCGCGAACTCGGCGCGAGCGCCTGACGGCGGGCCCAGCGTGGTCCGGGGGCGCCCGGCACCCGAAGGAGGGCACGTGGCAGCCGTGGGAACGCCGTCGTGGCGGGGGTCGCGTGGACGGCCGGGCGCCGGCACGGGATGCGTACGCACCGGCGCGGGGCGGCCCTGATGGCCGGGCGCGCGTCCGTGCGCACCCCGCGCACCCCGAAGCGGCCGCCCCGGCCGCGGGCCACCCCGGTGGTGCGCGAGAACGCGCTGCGGCGGCTCTACGACCGGGCCCGCAAGGCCTGGGACCGGCCGCTGACCGCGTACTACCTGATTCTCGGCAGCAGTCTGCTGATCACCGCGCTCGGCCTGGTCATGGTCTATTCGGCGTCGATGATCCAGGCGCTGCAGCTCAACCTGCCCGCCTCCTATTTCTTCCGCAAGCAGTTCGTGGCCGCGGCCCTGGGCGCGGGGCTGCTGCTCGTCGCCATGCGGATGCCGGTCAAGCTGCACCGGGCGCTGTCCTATCCGATTCTCGCGGCCTCCGTGTTCCTGATGGTGCTCGTGCAGATCCCCGGGATAGGGCGCAGCGTCAACGGCAATCAGAACTGGATCTATTTGGGGGGCCCTTTCCAGCTCCAGCCCAGTGAGTTCGGCAAGCTCGCGCTGGTGTTGTGGGGTGCCGACCTGCTGGCGCGCAAACAGGACAAGCGACTGCTCACCCAGTGGAAACACATGCTGGTGCCGCTCGTTCCGGTCACCTTCATGCTGCTCGGCCTGATCATGCTGGGCGGCGACATGGGCACGGCCATCATCCTCACCGCGATCCTCTTCGGGCTGCTTTGGCTCGCGGGGGCGCCGACGCGGCTGTTCGCGGGCGTCCTGAGCATCGCGGCCGTGCTCGGTGTGATCCTCATCAAGACGAGCCCCAACCGCATGGCCAGGCTCGCCTGCCTCGGCGAGACCGAGCCCGGCCCCAGTGACCAGTGCTGGCAGGCGGTGCACGGCATCTATGCCCTGGCCTCTGGCGGATTCTTCGGTTCCGGTCTCGGCGCCAGTGTGGAAAAATGGGGTCAACTGCCCGAACCGCACACCGACTTCATCTTCGCCATCACCGGGGAGGAACTCGGTCTGGCGGGGACACTGTCGGTGCTCGCCCTGTTCGCGGCTCTAGGCTATGCGGGTATCCGCGTGGCCGGACGCACGGAGGACCCCTTCGTGAGGTACGCCGCGGGAGGCGTGACCACCTGGATCACGGCCCAGGCCGTGATCAACGTAGGTGCGGTGCTCGGTCTGCTGCCGATCGCCGGTGTCCCGCTCCCGCTGTTCTCCTACGGGGGCTCGGCCCTGCTGCCGACCATGTTCGCCATCGGGCTCCTCATCGCCTTCGCGCGGGAGGACCCCGCGGCGAAGGCGGCCCTGGCCATGCGGCAACCTCGGGTGAGATGGAACACGATGCGACGGCGCGTCAAGGCGCGTTCGTCCGGAGAGCGGTGAATTTCGGTGCATGTCGTACTCGCCGGTGGGGGGACCGCCGGCCACATCGAGCCCGCGCTTGCCCTCGCGGACGCCCTGCGCAGGCAGGACCCGACCGTGGGGATCACGGCCCTGGGCACGGAGCGCGGCCTCGAGACCCGACTCGTACCCGAGCGGGGCTATGAACTCGCCCTGATCCCCGCCGTACCCCTGCCGCGCAAGCCCACGCCCGAGCTGATCACGGTGCCGGGCCGGCTGCGCGGCACCATCAAGGCGGCCGAGCAGATCCTGGAACGCACCAAGGCCGACTGCGTGGTGGGCTTCGGCGGCTATGTGGCGCTGCCCGGCTATCTCGCGGCCAAGCGCGCGGGGGTGCCGATCGTGGTGCACGAGGCCAACGCGCGCCCCGGGCTCGCCAACAAGATCGGCTCCCGGTACGCGTCCGCGGTCGCGGTCTCCACGCCCGACAGCAAGCTGCGCGGCTCGCGCTACATCGGCATCCCGCTGCGCCGCACCATCGCGCTGCTGGACCGCGCCCGGGTCCGCCCGGAGGCCCGCGCGGCCTTCGGCCTCGACCCGAACCTGCCCACGCTGCTCGTCTCCGGCGGCTCCCAGGGCGCCCGGCGCCTGAACGAGGTCGTCCAGCAGGTCGCCCCGGTCCTCCAGCGCGCGGGCATCCAGATCCTGCACGCGGTCGGCCCGAAGAACGAAATGCCGTACGTGGAGAACATGCCCGGGATGCCCCCCTACATCCCGGTACCGTACGTGGACCGGATGGACCTCGCGTACGCCGCGGCGGACATGATGCTCTGCCGCGCGGGCGCGATGACCGTCGCCGAGCTCTCCGCCGTCGGGCTCCCGGCCGCCTATGTCCCGCTGCCCATCGGCAACGGCGAACAGCGGCTGAACGCCCAGCCGGTGGTCAAGGCGGGCGGCGGGCTGCTGGTCGACGACGCGGAGCTCACTCCCGAGTGGGTCCAGGGCAACGTCCTGCCCGTGCTCGCCGACCCGCACCGGCTGTACGAGATGTCCCGCGCCGCTTCGGAGTTCGGCCGCAGGGACGCCGACGACCTGCTCGTCGGCATGGTGTACGAGGCGATTGCGTCACGCCGCAGCGCGTGAGAGAAGGCAGGGACCGTGGCTGGAGGGGCCGGACCGACGACCGCCGAACGGCGGAGGGCTGGGTCTGGGCCGTCCCGCCCGCGCCGCCCGCGCCGCCTGCGGCTGCCCCGGCCGCGCGTCCTGATCGTCCTGGCGGCCGCCCTCGCCGTACTCGCGGGGGGCGGCGCCTGGGTGGTCTACGGCTCGCCCTGGCTGCGGGCGGAGCAGGTGACGACCTCGGGGACGATGGCGCTCAAGCCGCGCCAGGTGCTGGCGGCCGCGGACGTTCCGCTCGGCGGACCGCTGATTTCGGTCGACTCCGAAGCCATCGAGGAGCGGCTACTGAGAAAATTGCCCCGAATTGACTCGGTTGATGTCGTCCGCTCATGGCCCCACGAAATCGCACTGAAAGTGACCGAGCGCACTCCGGTCCTGGTCGCGAAAAAGGGCGGAAAGTTCATCGAAGTGGACGCAAAGGGCGTCCGTTTCGCCACGGTCGAGAAGGCTCCGAAGGGCACCCCGCTCCTGGAAATGGCGACCGACCCGGCCGGCGGTGCTGCCGCCAGCCTCCGCCGTTTCGACGCCGCCCGGCTGCGCCGCGAGGCCGTGCGCGTGGTCGCCGCCCTGCCCGGCACGGTGGCCGTGCAGACCAGGACCGTCAAGGTCCGTTCGTACGACTCCATCTCGCTGGAGTTGCGGAACCGGCGGACGGTCATGTGGGGGAGCGGTGAGAAGGGGCGCGCAAAGGCCGAGGCGCTCACCGCGCTGATGAAAGCCGTTCCGAAGGCACGGCACTTCGACGTGAGCGTCCCCACCGCCCCTGCGTCATCAGCTAGTTGACGTACATCAGCGCAGGCCAGCACCCTGGATGGGCAGCCCTGCGCCTGATCACATAGGGTGAAAAGAAAAACGGGAGGTTCGGCGTGTTCGTTGAACGTGCGCCACTTGTCGACTTAGTGTCCTGTTCGGAAGAGTCCAGGGAACAGACACACTGGTAACCCTAAACTTCAGCGTTAGGGTTCGGGTCGGCGTTCGGACCGTCCCATTCGGCATCAGTCGGCGCCTCGCTCCAACGCGAGACGGCGACACGTAACTCGAGGCGAGAGGCCTTCGACGTGGCAGCACCGCAGAACTACCTCGCAGTCATCAAAGTCATCGGTGTCGGCGGCGGTGGTGTCAATGCCATCAACCGGATGATCGAGGTCGGTCTCAAGGGCGTCGAGTTCATCGCCATCAACACCGACGCGCAAGCCCTGTTGATGAGCGACGCCGACGTCAAGCTCGACGTGGGCCGTGAACTCACCCGCGGACTCGGCGCAGGAGCCAACCCGGCCGTCGGCCGCAAGGCGGCCGAAGACCACCGCGAGGAGATCGAGGAGGTCCTCAAGGGGGCCGACATGGTCTTCGTGACGGCCGGTGAGGGCGGCGGCACCGGCACGGGCGGCGCGCCCGTGGTCGCCAACATCGCGCGCTCGCTCGGCGCCCTGACGATCGGTGTGGTCACGCGACCGTTCACCTTCGAGGGCCGCCGCCGCGCGAACCAGGCGGAGGACGGCATCGCCGAGCTCCGCGAAGAGGTCGACACCCTCATCGTCATCCCCAACGACCGGCTCCTGTCCATCTCGGACCGCCAGGTCAGCGTGCTCGACGCCTTCAAGTCGGCCGACCAGGTGCTCCTCTCCGGTGTGCAGGGCATCACCGATCTCATCACCACGCCCGGCCTGATCAACCTCGACTTCGCCGACGTCAAGTCGGTCATGTCCGAGGCCGGTTCGGCGCTCATGGGCATCGGCTCGGCCCGCGGCGACGACCGCGCGGTGGCCGCCGCCGAGATGGCGATCTCCTCGCCACTCCTGGAGGCGTCCATCGACGGCGCCCGGGGCGTCCTGCTCTCCATCTCCGGCGGCTCCGACCTCGGCCTGTTCGAGATCAACGAAGCGGCCCAACTGGTGAGCGAGGCGGCGCACCCGGAGGCGAACATCATCTTCGGCGCGGTCATCGACGACGCGCTCGGCGACGAGGTCCGGGTCACCGTCATCGCGGCGGGCTTCGACGGCGGCCAGCCCCCGTCCAAGCGGGACACCGTCCTCGGCTCGGCGTCCGGCAAGCGCGAGGAACCCGCGGCTCCGGCCCGCCCGAGCGAACCGACCCGCCCCGCCCCGGCCTTCGGTGGCCTCGGCAGCGTCACGCGCGAGGACCCGGCCCCGGCCGAGAAGCCCGAGCCGGCCCCGGCGAGCGAGCCTCCGGCCACGCCGGCGACGCCGCCGCAGGTCCCCTCGACCCGTCTGCACCAGGACAGCCAGGCCGAAGAGCTGGACGTGCCGGACTTCCTGAAGTGATAGACCAGCGCTCCGCGACGAGCACCGTGAGCGGCGCCCACTTCGCCTTCACCGACCGGTGGGGCGGAGTGAGCGCCGTTCCGTACGAAGAGCTCAACCTCGGCGGCGCGGTCGGCGACGACTCCGGAGCCGTACGGCAGAACCGGGAGTTGGCCGCGAAGAGCCTCGGCATCGACGCCGCGCTCGTGGTCTGGATGAACCAGGTGCACGGCCGTGACGTCGCCGTGGTCGACGGACCGTGGGGTGGCGACGAGGACGTCCCCGCCGTCGACGCGGTCGTCACCGCCCGGCGCGGGCTCGCCCTCGCCGTCCTCACCGCCGACTGCACTCCGGTGCTGCTCGCCGACCCGGCCGCGGGAGTGGCCGCGGCCGCGCACGCGGGCCGGCCCGGTCTGGTGGCCGGGGTGGTGCCCGCGGCCGTCGAGGCCATGGTGCGCCTCGGCGCCCGGCCGGAGCGGATCGTGGCCCGCACCGGGCCCGCAGTCTGCGGCCGTTGTTACGAAGTACCCGCGGACATGCGCGCCGACGTCGCCGCCGTGGAACCCGCGGCGTACGCCGAGACGAGCTGGGGCACGCCCGCGGTCGACGTGACCGCCGGGGTGCACGCGCAGCTCGACCGGCTCGGGGTGCGCGACCGGGAGCAGTCGCCGGTGTGCACGCTGGAGTCGGGCGACCACTTCTCGTACCGCCGCGACCGCACGACGGGTCGGCTCGCGGGCTATGTCTGGCTGGACTGATGAGGCATGACGGACCGTAAGGCGGAACTCGCCGCAAATCTGGCGAAAGTAGAAGAACGCATCGCGGCGGCCTGCGCCGCCGCCGGTCGCAAGCGCGAAGAACTGACCCTGATCGTGGTCACCAAGACCTACCCCGCGAGCGATGTGCGGTTTCTCTCGGAACTCGGCGTGCGCGACGTCGCCGAGAACCGTGACCAGGACGCGGCGCCGAAGGCCGCGGAGTGCTCGGATCTGCCGCTCAGTTGGCACTTCGTGGGCCAGTTGCAGACCAACAAGGTGCGTTCCGTGGTCGGTTACGCGGACGTGGTGCAGTCGGTCGACCGGCCGAAGCTGGTCACCGCCCTGTCGGCGGCCGCCGTGCGCGCCGGGCGGGAGATCGGCTGTCTGCTCCAGGTCGCGCTGGACGCGGGGGCCAGCGGGCGGGGCGACCGCGGCGGCGTGGGGCCGGACGGAATCGAAGAGTTGGCGGGTCTCGTGGCCGAGGCTCCCGGACTGCGGCTCGACGGTCTGATGACGGTCGCGCCGCTCACCGGGGAGTACGCGGGACGGCAACAGGCGGCGTTCGAGCGGCTGATGGATTTGTCGACTGCCCTGCGCGTGGCCCATCCGGCTGCGAACATGGTGTCGGCAGGGATGAGTGCGGACCTCGAACAGGCCGTGGCGGCTGGTGCGACACATGTGCGCGTCGGTACGGCGGTACTCGGAGTCCGACGCGGGCTCGGGTAACGTCGCCAGGAAGTCGGACCACAGCAGAAAATATGGTCATTCCCGCAGTTCGGCGGGGATGCCTCGTGGATCGCGGGCAGTTGATGACGACGGACCTCTCGATCCACCACAGAGCGGAGGACTCAGAGCATGGCCGGCGCGATGCGCAAGATGGCGGTCTACCTCGGCCTCGTGGAGGACGACGGTTACGACGGTCGGGGATTCGACCCCGATGACGATTTCGAGCCCGAGCCGGAGCCCGAGCGCGACC
This sequence comes from Streptomyces aureoverticillatus, assembly GCF_014649395.1. Taxonomy (GTDB): domain Bacteria; phylum Actinomycetota; class Actinomycetes; order Streptomycetales; family Streptomycetaceae; genus Streptomyces; species Streptomyces aureoverticillatus. The sequence goes on along the minus strand of NZ_BMSY01000005.1, from coordinate 389,041 downwards.
GTCGGCGGCACGAACCGCCCCACCAGTCGCACCAGTCCCACTTGTCGGACCGGGACTTGGATCGGGACGAATCGGTACGAGTGGTGCAGCCGCCGGCACCTCGCGACCCGGCGCCTCGCGCCGCTTCACTTCCCGCCGAATCGGGACGTCCGGCGCGAATCGCCCCCGTGGCATCCATCACACCTGAACGCCAGAGCCTGGAGAAGAACGCACCGGTGATCATGCCCAAGGTCGTGTCCGAGCGTGAGCCCTACCGCATCACCACACTCCACCCCCGGACCTACAACGAAGCCCGTACCATCGGGGAACACTTCCGCGAAGGCACCCCGGTGATCATGAACTTGACGGAGATGGACGACACGGACGCGAAGCGACTTGTCGACTTTGCCGCCGGTCTCGTCTTCGGCCTGCATGGCAGTATCGAGCGAGTGACGCAGAAGGTGTTCCTGTTGTCGCCTGCTAACGTCGATGTCACGGCGGAGGACAAGGCCCGCATCGCAGAGGGCGGGTTCTTCAACCAGAGCTGAGACGCAAGTGCAGTAGACGGCAGTTACCGGATCGACCCAGCACGGACTCGACTGAGAACAGGGGAGAGGGAAACGCGAACATGGGCGTGGTCTTGCAAGTGATCTACATCGCGCTGATGTGTTTCCTCATCGTGCTGATCTTCCGACTGGTCATGGACTACGTCTTCCAGTTCGCCCGCTCATGGCAACCCGGCAAGGCGATGGTGGTCGTTCTGGAGGCCACCTACACTGTCACCGATCCACCGCTCAAGCTTCTGCGGCGGTTCATTCCGCCGCTGCGTCTCGGGGGCGTGGCGCTCGACCTGTCCTTCTTCGTACTGATGATCATCGTCTACATCCTGATCTCCGTCGTGAGCCGGCTGTGAACGATACGGTCTTGCCGAATGCCGACGACTACGTTGAGGTGAAGAGATGCCGTTGACCCCCGAGGACGTGCGGAACAAGCAGTTCACGACCGTCCGCCTCCGAGAAGGCTATGACGAGGACGAGGTCGATGCCTTCCTCGATGAGGTCGAAGCCGAACTGACTCGCCTGCTCCGCGAGAACGAGGACCTGCGCGCCAAGCTGGCCGCGGCCACGCGCGCCGCCGCGCAGAACCAGCAGCAGGGCGGTATGCGCAAGGGACCCGGCGGTCCGGGTGGCCCCGACGGGCCGCAGGACCAGCGCGGTCCGGGCGCTCCCGTGCCCGCCGCAATATCGGGTCCGCAGCCGGTGCCGCCGCAGCAGCAGCACCCGATGGGCGGCCCGCCGCAGCTTCCGGGCGGTGCGCCGCAGCTTCCCGCGGGCCCCAGTGGGCATGGTCCGCAGGGAGGCCCGCAGGGTCCCGGCCCGATGGGTCAGGGCCCGATGGGTGGCCCCATGGGCGGTCCCATGGGTGGCCACGGTCCGCAGATGCCCCAGCCCGGGCAGGGCCCCGGCGGCGACAGCGCCGCGCGCGTGCTCTCCCTTGCCCAGCAGACCGCCGACCAGGCGATCGCGGAGGCCCGTTCCGAGGCCAACAAGATCGTCGGCGAGGCCCGTTCGCGTGCCGAGGGTCTGGAGCGGGACGCCCGCGCCAAGGCCGACGCCCTGGAGCGGGACGCGCAGGAGAAGCACCGTGTCGCGATGGGCTCCCTGGAGTCCGCCCGCGCCACGCTGGAGCGCAAGGTCGAGGACCTGCGCGGCTTCGAGCGCGAGTACCGCACGCGGCTGAAGTCCTACCTGGAGTCGCAGCTGCGTCAGCTGGAGACCCAGGCCGACGACTCGCTGGCCCCGCCGCGGACCCCGGCGACCGCCTCCCTTCCGCCGTCCCCGGCGCCTTCCATGGCGTCGGCCGGTGCTGGTGCCCCGTCCTACGGCGGCAACCAGTCGATGGGTGGCAACCAGTCGCAGGGCGCGCCGTCCTACGGCGGTCAGCAGCAGATGTCGCCCGCGATGACGCAGCCGATGGCGCCGGTGCGGCCGCAGGGGCAGCAGCCCATGCAGCAGGCTCCCTCGCCGATGCGCGGCTTCCTCATCGACGAGGACGACAACTGACGGGCGTCACCACGCCATAGGCGTCGGCAGCCGTAAAGGGCGGGGCCCCCGGGATTCCGGGGGCCCCGCCCTTTTGCCGTGTTTGTCGTGTTTATCGTGCACGGCGCTGCAGAAACGTTCAGTTGTGCCTGTGTACGCAACGCCGAAGGCCCGGTCCCGCCAAGCTTCTTTGGCGGGACCGGGCCTTCGGGCTCACGGGTTCCGGGTGCTACGCCTTGCGCAGGCGGAACGTCAGGGACAGGGACGGGTCCTCGAACGGGGTGCCGTACGTGTCGTCCGCCTCGCCGGAGGCGAAGTCCGTGGCCAGGACCTCGTCCGCGATCAGGGCCGCGTGGTCGGTCAGGGCCGTGCTCACCGCCGGGTCGGTGGCCGTCCAGCGCAGGGCGATGCGGTCCGCGACGTCCAGGCCGCTGTTCTTGCGGGCCTCCTGGATCAGGCGGATCGCGTCACGGGCCAGTCCCGCGCGGCGCAGCTCGTCGGTGAGCTCCAGGTCGAGGGCGACCGTGGCGCCGGAGTCGGACGCCACCGACCAGCCCTCGCGCGGGGTTTCGGTGATGATGACCTCGTCCGGGGCCAGCGTCACCGTCTCGCCGTCGACCTGCACCGACGCCGTGCCCTCGCGCAGGGCGAGGGACAGTGCGGCCGCGTCGGCCTCCGCGACGGCCTTGGCCACCGCCTGGACGCCCTTGCCGAACCGCTTGCCGAGGGCGCGGAAGTTGGCCTTGGCGGTGGTGTCGACCAGGGAGCCGCCCACCTCCGAAAGCGAGGCGAGGGAGGAGACGTTCAGCTCCTCGGTGATCTGGGCGCGCAGCTCGGCGTCGAGCGTCTCGAAGCCGGCGGCCGCGACCAGCGCGCGGGACAGCGGCTGACGGGTCTTGACGCCGGACTCGGCGCGCGAGGCACGGCCCAGCTCGACGAGGCGGCGCACGAGCACCATCTGCTGCGACAGCTCGGGGTCGATCGCCGACAGGTCCGCCGCCGGCCAGGACGCCAGGTGCACGGACTCCGGGGCGTCCGGCGTGACCGGCACGACCAGGTCCTGCCAGACACGCTCGGTGATGAACGGGGTCAGCGGGGCCATCAGGCGCGTGACCGTCTCGACGACCTCGTGCAGCGTGCGCAGCGCGGCCGCGTCGCCCTGCCAGAAGCGGCGCCGCGAGCGGCGTACGTACCAGTTGGAGAGGTTGTCGACGAAGCCGGACAGGAGCTTGCCCGCGCGCTGGGTGTCGTAGGCGTCCAGGGCCTGCGTCACCTGGTCGGTGAGGGCGTGCAGCTCGCTGAGCAGCCAGCGGTCGAGGAGCGGGCGGTCGGCGGGGGCCGGGTCGGTGTCCGAGGGGGCCCACTTCGACGTACGGGCGTAGAGCGCCTGGAAGGCGACCGTGTTCCAGTACGTCAGGAGGGTCTTGCGGACGACTTCCTGGATGGTGCCGTGGCCCACGCGGCGGGCCGCCCACGGGGAGCCGCCGGCCGCCATGAACCAGCGGACCGCGTCGGCGCCGTGCTGGTCCATGAGCGGGATCGGCTGCAGGATGTTGCCCAGGTGCTTGGACATCTTGCGGCCGTCCTCGGCGAGGATGTGGCCGAGGCAGACGACGTTCTCGTAACTCGACTTGTCGAAGACGAGCGTGCCGACGGCCATCAGCGTGTAGAACCAGCCGCGGGTCTGGTCGATGGCCTCGCTGATGAACTGCGCGGGGTAGCGGGACTCGAACAGTTCCTTGTTCTTGTACGGGTAGCCCCACTGCGCGAACGGCATCGACCCGGAGTCGTACCAGGCGTCGATGACCTCCGGCACGCGCACCGCTTCGAGGGAGCAGCCCTCGTGGGTGCAGGGGAAGGTGACGTCGTCGATGAACGGGCGGTGCGGGTCGAGGCCCGACTGGTCGGTGCCGGTCAGCTCGGTCAGCTCCTGGCGGGAGCCGACGCAGGTGAGGTGGCCCTCCTCACAGCGCCAGATGGGCAGCGGGGTGCCCCAGTAGCGGTTGCGGGACAGCGCCCAGTCGACGTTGTTGGTCAGCCAGTCGCCGAAGCGGCCGTGCTTGACCGAGTCGGGGAACCAGTTGGTCTTCTCGTTCTCCTGGAGGAGGCGGTCCTTGACGGCCGTGGTGCGGATGTACCAGGACGGCTGCGCGTAGTACAGGAGCGCGGTGTGGCAGCGCCAGCAGTGCGGGTAGCTGTGCTCGTACGCGATGTGCTTGAAGAGCAGGCCGCGGTCGCCGAGGTCCTTGGTGAGGGCCTCGTCCGCCTTCTTGAAGAAGACACCGCCCACGAGCGGTACGTCCTCTTCGAAGGTGCCGTCGGGGCGGACCGGGTTCACGACCGGCAGGCCGTACGCCCGGCAGACCTTGAGGTCGTCCTCACCGAAGGCGGGGGACTGGTGGACCAGACCGGTGCCGTCCTCCGTGGTCACGTAGTCGGCGTTGACCACGAAGTGCGCCGGGGCGGGGAAGGGCACGAGCTCGAAGGGGCGCTGGTACGTCCAGCGCTCCATCTCGGCGCCGGTGAACGTCTGGCCGGTGGCCTCCCAGCCCTCGCCGAGGGCCTTCTCCAGGAGGGGCTGGGCGACGACCAGCTTCTCCTTGCCGTCGGTGGCCACCACGTACGTGACGTCCGGGTGCGCGGCGACCGCCGTGTTGGACACCAGCGTCCACGGGGTGGTCGTCCACACCAGGAGGGCGGCCTGGCCCGCGAGGGGGCCGCCGGTCACCGGGAAGCGGACGTAGACGGACGGGTCGACGACCGTCTCGTAGCCCTGCGCCAGCTCGTGGTCGGACAGGCCCGTGCCGCAGCGGGGGCACCAGGGGGCGACGCGGTGGTCCTGGACGAGGAGGCCCTTGTTGAAGATCTCCTTCAGGGACCACCAGACCGACTCGATGTACTCGGGGTTCATCGTGCGGTAGGCGCCGTCGAGGTCGGTCCAGTAGCCCATGCGGGTCGTGAGCTCGGCGAAGGCGTCCGTGTGGCGGGTCACCGACTCGCGGCACTTGGCGTTGAACTCGGCGATGCCGTACGCCTCGATGTCCTTCTTGCCGTTGAAGCCGAGCTCCTTCTCGACGGCGAGCTCGACGGGCAGGCCGTGGCAGTCCCAGCCGGCCTTGCGGGCGACGTGGTAGCCGCGCATGGTGCGGAAGCGCGGGAAGACGTCCTTGAAGACGCGGGCCTCGATGTGGTGCGCGCCGGGCATGCCGTTGGCCGTGGGCGGGCCCTCGTAGAACACCCACTCGGGGCGGCCCTCGGACTGCTCCAGGCTCTTGGCGAAGATCTTCTGCTCGCGCCAGAAGTCGAGCACGGCGTGCTCGAGGGCAGGCAGGTCGACCTGGGCCGGCACTTGGCGGTACTGCGGGGGCGGTGTCATGTTCGCGCTTCCTCCGGCGGACGTTCTTCCCTTCCGTCGGAGGGACGAGAGGCTGCGCTGCTGCGCTCCCGCGGTACCACCCTCCTTGGCCCTCCTGGCGCGCTCGGCGCCCTGGAAGGCCCCCTCATTGGGGTCGCGATGCCGGGTCTACTGGCCTGGTCCGCCCCACAGGGGGCCGGGGCACGGCGTTCTTCCGGCGGCTCCGGGGTGATCTTCACGTCGCGCTCGCCCCCGGGCTCACACCGTCCCCGGGTCGCTCATGGCTGCGTACGCCGCTACTCGTCCCCATCCACGCTTCTCGCTCCGGCCAGTGTACGGGGCCGGGGCGGAGGGGCCGACCGGTTATTCGGGCACTCGCCTCAGGCGTGCTGAGGGACTTCGTCCCTGAGGGAGTCGCGGACCATCTTCCGCAGCTCCGGGCTGTCCGTGTGCCCGTGGACGGACACGGCGTGTTCGCTGGCGGCGCGGACCACTTCTTCCTCTTCGCCGGAGATGGCGAGGGTGCAGTGGGTCTCGCTCGGGAATTCCCGGCAGTCGGCTGTCTTACGCATGACGCACCTCTTTGCTCTCAGCCCATTTTATGCCTTGATTTCAGCAGAAAACAGACTCATGACCGGTATCGCCGAAGCGGCGGAGACTGACCCGAATGGCGACATGTGCAGTGTCCGGATCCTGGCCCGGTACGCCGGGCGGATTACCCGGCGGGGAGCTGGGCACAACGCATGCAGGCTCGCCGTGCGGCCCTGGGGGGTGGGCGAATCGGGCGGCGTGCCCCGTTGCCGCGGGCCTGGAGTCGATTTATCGTCCCAGCACGATTCGCGTGCAAGATCACAATATGTGAAGGGGCCGCGGCCATGGTGGCGAAGAAGACCGCCGTACAGCAGTCGGCGTCGAGCAGATCCACGGCCGCGGTTGCCGCGCGGGGGGCCGCGGCAGGTGCCGCCAGGAAGGTCGTGGTGGCCACCGCGGCGGCCACCAAGAAGGTGGTCTCGGCGAAGGCCTCCAAGGAGACGACCACGAAGGCCGCGTCCTCCAAGGCGACCTCCAAGGAGACCTCCCCGCCGCAGGCGGCCACGAAGAAGCAGGCGGCCACTAAGCAGGCGGCCACTAAGAAGGCGGCCACTAAGAAGGCGGCCACTAAGAAGTCGACCGCCAAGACCGCCGCCAAGAAGACGACCAGCAAGAAGGCCGCCACTAAGAAGACGACCGACGACAAGGCTGCTGCTGCCACCGAAGCGGCCGCCGACAAGGCCGCTGCCAAGAAAACGACCGCCGACAAGGCAGCCGTCAAGAAGACGTCCGCCGAGAAAGCGACCGCCAAGAAGACATCCACCGCGTCCGCGGCCTCCACAGCGGGGGCTCGCGGGGAGACTCCCGAGAGTGCCGCAGCGGCCGCGGAATCCGCCGCCAAGAAGGAGGCGGACGGCGGGGTGGATGCGTCCAAGAGGGCGACGGGTGCCGCCAAGGGCCCAGGGGCCAGAAAACGTACGGCCAAGAAGTCGGCCGCGTCCGCGGTCGAGGGTGCGGCTCAGGCCGCGGAGACGACGGGAGCCACGACGGTGGTTGCGAAGAAGACTCCGGGCACGGCGACAGCGGCGAAGAAGGCCGGCGCGGTGCCCAAGGCACGGGCCGCGGCCGCGCCCGGCGAGCTCGCGGTGCGTCCCGGCGAGGATCCGTGGACCCCGGCAGAGGTCGCCGAGGCACGTACCGAGCTGATGTCCGAGGCGCTGCGGCTGCGCAGCGAGATCCAGGCGTCCGAGGACTCGCTCGCCGGACTGATGCGGGACTCCGGGGACGGCGCGGGCGACGACCAGGCCGACACGGGCACCAAGAACATCACCCGGGAGCACGAGATGGCGCTCGCCGCGAACGCCCGGGAGATGCTGGAGCAGACCGAGCGCGCCCTGGAGCGCCTCGACGCGGGGACGTACGGACTCTGCGAGAACTGCGGCAACCCCATCGGCAAGGCGCGCATGCAGGCCTTCCCGCGCGCCACTCTGTGCGTCGAGTGCAAGCAGAAGCAGGAACGGCGCTACTGAGCGTGGCCTGCGCGTCCTGGTCCGTACGTGTGTGCCGTACCCTCGTCCCCAGTCAGGTACCTAGGTTGAGGGACTCACGTGGCAGAGGCGGAGCGCATCATCGGTACGCCGGACATCCCTGAGGCGGCGGGGGCCGGACCGGAGCCGTCCGATTCCGACTCCGGCTCCGCGGACGGGCGGTCTCCCGGCTCCACGGAGGGGCAGCCCCCCGGCTCCGCGGACGGGCAGACCTCCGGCCCCTCGGACGGGCAGGCGCCGACGGCCGACCGGCCGGCCAAGGGCGGCGAGCCGTCCGAGGAGGGGCAGGCGCCCGAGGACGAGCCGCGGCCCAAGGGCCGGCGCAAGATCGCCGTGCTCTTCGGAGTGGCCCTCTTCGCGTACGCGCTCGACCTGATCAGCAAGATGATCGTGGTCGCCGAGCTGGAGCACCACGAGCCGATCGAGGTGGTCGGCGACCTGCTGCGCTTCAACGCGATCCGCAACGCGGGCGCCGCCTTCGGGGTCGGTGAGGCGTACACCATCATCTTCACGGTGATCGCCTCGGCCGTGATCGTGGTGATCGCCCGGCTCGCGCGCAAGCTCTACAGCCTGCCCTGGGCGATCGCTCTCGGCCTGCTGCTCGGCGGCGCGCTCGGCAACCTCACCGACCGGATCTTCCGCTCACCCGGCGTCTTCAAGGGCGCCGTCGTCGACTTCATCGCCCCGAAGGGCTTCGCGGTGTTCAACCTCGCGGACTCCGCGATCGTCTGCGGCGGCATCCTGATCGTGCTGCTCTCCTTCCGCGGGCTCGACCCGGACGGCACCGTCCACAAGGACTGAGGCCCGGCCCGGGAGGGGCCGAGTGTGCCCTTCGGTACGGCGGTGTCGTACCCCTCCTGCATACTCGTGGGGTGAGCACGATTCCCGAGATCCGTACCCTGCCCGTACCGGACGGCCTGGAGGGCGAGCGCGTAGACGCCGCCATCTCGCGCATGTTCGGTTTCTCCCGTACGAAGGCCGCCGAGCTCGCGGCCGCAGGCAAGGTGCTGGTCGACGGCGCGGTGGCCGGCAAGTCCGAGCGCGTGCACGGCGGGGCCTGGCTGGAGGTGGAGATGCCGCAGGCGCCCGCCCCGGTGCAGATCGTCGCCGAGCCCGTCGAGGGCATGGAGATCGTGCACGACGACGAGGACATCGTCGTGATCGTCAAGCCCGTCGGCGTCGCCGCGCACCCCAGCCCCGGCTGGACCGGCACGACCGTGATCGGCGGCCTCGCCGCCGCCGGGTATCGCGTCTCGACGTCCGGCGCCGCCGAGCGCCAGGGCATCGTGCACCGCCTGGACGTGGGCACCTCCGGCCTGATGGTCGTCGCCAAGTCGGAGCGGGCGTACACCTCGCTGAAGCGCCAGTTCAAGGAGCGCACGGTCGACAAGCGCTACAACGCGCTGGTCCAGGGCCACCCGGACCCCATGAGCGGCACGATCGACGCCCCCATCGGCCGCCACCCCACCCACGACTACAAGTGGGCGGTCACCGCCGAGGGCAAGCCCTCCGTCACGCACTACGACCTGGTGGAGGCCTTCCGTTCCGCCTCCCTGCTCGACATCAAGCTGGAGACCGGCCGCACCCACCAGATCCGCGTGCACATGGCGGCCCACCGGCACCCGTGCGTGGGCGACATGACGTACGGCGCCGACCCCACCCTCGCCGGCCGCCTCGGCCTCACCCGCCAGTGGCTGCACGCGGTGCGGCTCGGCTTCGAGCACCCCGGGGACGGCCAGTGGGTGGAGTACGAGAGCGGCTACCCCGACGACCTCCAGCTCGCCCTGGACCGGGTGCGCGCGGAGAGCGCGTGAGCGCGGCGGTCACCTGCCGGGTCGCGGTGGGCCAGGAGGACCTGGACGCCTGCTTCGCCGTGCGCAAGGAGGTCTTCGTCGCCGAACAGGGCGTGCCCGAGGACCTGGAGTACGACGAGTACGACGGCGTGGCCGTGCACGTGCTCGCGGTGCGCGCCGACGAGGGGACGCCGGTGGGCACGGGGCGGCTGCTCACGGGTGCCGCGGCCGCCGTGAAGAACGGTGACGCGGATCCTGGTGTGGGCGCCCTGGGACGCCTCGCCGTGTTGCGGTCCGCCCGCGGGCTCGGGGTCGGCGCCCGGCTCGTCGCGGCCATCGAGGACGCCGCCCGCGAGCGCGGGCTGCACGCGGTCGACCTGCACGCGCAGACGCACGCGCTGGGGTTCTACGAGCGGCTGGGGTACGAGGCGTACGGGGCGGAGTTCCTCGACGCGGGAATCCCGCACCTGGCCATGCGCAAGCCGCTGCGCTAGCCGAGGCGCTGCGCCGGCCGAGGCGCTGCGCCGGTCGCCCGAAGTCGCGTTTGGCTTGATTCGGGTGGGTGCGTGGCAAGGTTGAGGTGCTGATCTTCCCCGCACCCGACCCGCCGGAGGGCACCCCGTGGATCAACTGGCGCTGCTGCTCGTGCTGTTGCTGGGAGCCCTGGTCACCGTGCCGTTGGGGGACCGGATCGGGCTGCCCGCGCCGGTGCTGATGACGCTGTTCGGGGGCGTCCTCGCCTTCCTGCCGTTCGTGCCGAACGTCGACATCCCGCCGGACCTGATCCTCCCGCTGGTCCTGCCGCCGCTGCTGTACGCGTCCGTGCAGCGCACGTCCTGGCGGCAGTTCACCGCCAACATCCGGCCGATCCTGCTGCTCGCCGTGGCGCTCGTGTTCGTGACCACGGCGGCCGTCGCGGCCGTCGCGAACGCCGTCGTGCCGGGGCTTCCACTCGCCGCCGCCGTCGTCCTCGGCGCGCTCGTCGCCCCGCCGGACCCGGTGGCCGCGACCGCCGTCGCCGGTTCGCTCGGCCTGCCCCGCCGCCTGGTGTCGATCCTGGAGGGCGAGGGCCTGTTCAACGACGTCACCGCGATCGTGCTGTACCACGTGGCCATCGCCGCCGCCGTCAGCGGCACCTTCTCCTGGCCCGTGGCCGCCGGCCAGCTCGTGCTCTCCGCCGTGGTCGCCGTCGCCGTCGGTCTCGTACTCGGCTGGCTCTCCAACAAGCTGATGAGCCTGCTCGCCGACGCCACCCTGCAGACCGGCCTGACGCTGCTCGTGCCGTTCGTCGCGTACGTACTCGCCGAGGAACTCCTTGGCTCCGGCGTCCTCGCCGTCCTGACCACCGCGCTCTACCTCGCGGAGAACGCCACCGACGCGGACGACGTGCTCGGCCGGATCACCGGGCAGTCCTTCTGGGAGATCGTCGACACGCTCGTCACCGGTGTCGCCTTCGGGCTCATCGGACTCGAACTGCACAACGTCTTCGGCACGGCCGACGGGCGCGAGTGGCAGATGGTCGGCTGGGGCGCCGCCGTCGTCGCGGTCGTCGTCGGCGTCCGGCTGCTGTGGCTGCTGCCCGCCACCTGGCTCGCCAAGCGGCTGCACAAACTCCGCGACTACGACGAGGAGATCCCGACGACGTGGCGCGAGACGGTCGTCATGTGGTGGTCCGGCATGCGCGGTGTGGCGTCGGTCGCGCTGGCGCTCGCCATTCCGCTGAAGACGGACGACGGAACGCCGTTCCCCGCCCGGGACGAGATCATCTTCATCGCCTTCTGCGTGATCATCGCGACCCTCATCGCACAGGGCCTCACCCTGCCGTGGCTGGTCAAGCGGCTCGGCGTGCGCGCGGACACCGACGCCGAGCGGGCCCTGGAGCGCGAGCTGGCCGTGCGCGCCGCCAAGGCCGCCAAGGCGCGTCTCAAGGAGATCGAGGAGGTCGAGGAGCTGCCCGAGGAGGTCGCCGAGCGGCTGCTGCGCGGCGCCTTCGACATCGGCGCGCGGATCAGCCCGGACATCGTGGACGACGAGCGGCGCGAGCGGTACAGCAAGCGCGCGGACCGGTTCAAGGCGGTCCAGCGCATCCAGCGCGAGATGATGTCCGCCGCGCGCCACGAGGTCCTCGCGGCGCGCAGCGAGCCCGGGTACGACCCGGAGATCGTGGACCGGGTGCTGCATCACCTCGACGTACGCAGTCTGCGCTGAGCGCTTCGCCGGCTGTGCCGATACGCGGCTCCGCGGCCCTTTGGGGCGCTCCCGTGCCGCAGTGAAATTCGCCGAGCCCGCCGCTTCCTCAGCCCCGCCCCGTACGCGGCACGTGTGGCGTCACCGGATGTGGATGGTGGCCGTCCGGCGGGTCCGCCGCCCAGGCCGTGTTGACGCGGGGCAGCGCGTACGGGTGGTGGTCGGTCAGCCAGGCGACGAGCTGCTCGCGGACCGTGACGCGCACCGTCCAGATGTCGTCGGCGTCCTTGGCGGTCGCCAGGGCGCGCACCTGGATGGTGTTCGGCGTGGTGTCCGTCACGGCGAGGCCCCAGTCGCGGCCGTCCCAGGCGGCGCAGTCGCGCAGGACCTCGTGCAGCTTCTCGCGCATCGCCTCTATGGGGGCCGTGTGGTCGAGCTGGAAGAACACGGTGCCCGTCATCTGGGCGCCGCCGCGGGACCAGTTCTCGAACGGCTTCGACGTGAAGTACGACACCGGCATGGTGATCCGGCGCTCGTCCCAGGTCCGCACGGTCAGGAACGTCAGCGTGATCTCGTCGATGACGCCCCACTCGCCGTCCACCACTACCGTGTCGCCGATCCGCACCATGTCTCCGAAGGCGATCTGCAGCCCCGCGAAGAGGTTGGCGAGCGTGGACTGCGCGGCCACGCCGGCGACGATGCCGAGGATGCCCGCCGACGCGAGCAGTGACGCCCCGGCCGCCTGCATGGCGGGGAAGGTCAGCAGCATCGCGGCGACGGCCACCACGCCGACGATCGCCGCGACCACGCGCTGGATCAGCGTGACCTGGGTCCGTACGCGCCGGACCCGGGCCGGGTCGCGGTGCGCGGAGGCGTAGCGCGAGTAGGAGGACTCCACCACGGCGGCCGAGACGCGCACCGCGAGCCAGGCCACCGAGCCGATGAGCACGAGCGTGAGCGTTCTGCCGACGCCCACGGAGTGGTCCTCGGCGATCCTCGCCTGTATGTAGGAGCCCCTCAGCAGGGCCGTGCACATGACCAGTTGCAGCGGCAGCCGACAGCGGCGCAGCAGTCCCCACAGGGGCCGCTCGGGCTGCCGGGCGTCGGCGCGGCGCAGCACCCAGTCGGCCAGCCAGCCGACGGCGAGCGTGAGCACGACCGAGCCGCCGATGACGATCAACGGACGCAGGACGTTCTCCATGCCCCCGAGGGTAGGTGCCCCCCGGAGGGGAAATGGCACGATGGCCCCATGAACATCATGCTTTTCCATTCGACGTACGGGCTGCGGCCCGCGGTCCGCGCGGCGGCCGACCGCCTGCGCGCGGCCGGGCACGAGGTGTGGACCCCGGACCTGTTCGACGGCCGCACCTTCGAGACCGTCGAGGAAGGGCTGGCCTTCAAGGACGAGCTCGGCAACGACGAGCTGCTCAAGCGCGCCATCCTGGCGGCCGCGCCCTACTCCGAGCGGGGCCTGGTGTACGCGGGCTTCTCGCTCGGCGCCGCCACCGCGCAGACCCTCGCCCTCGGCGACGAGAAGGCGCGCGGCCTGCTGCTCCTGCACGGCACGTCGGACCTCGCGGAGAACGCGTCCGTGGACGAGCTGCCGGTGCAGCTGCACGTCGCAGAGCCCGACCCGTTCGAGACGGACGACTGGCTCAGCGCCTGGTATCTGCGGATGGGGCGCGCCGGTGCCGACGTGGAGGTCTACCGGTACGCGGGCGCCGGGCACCTGTACACCGACCCGGACCTGGACGACTACGACGCCGAGGCGGCGGAGGCGACGTGGCGTACGGCGCTGGGGTTCCTCGACTCGCTGTAGGCCCTGTGGAGCACCTGCACGTCACGGGCGGGTGCAGCGCCCCGCCGGGCTGCTCACGGGCGGCTTGCACTGCAGGGCGTAGTCGCCGCTGTTGTCGCTGAGGTAGCGGCCCACGCACGTGTTGCCCGAGGTCCGGCCGCGCTCCGCGCAGAACCGCAGCGCGGCGCGTCCGTCGGCGAACGGCCCCGGGGCGTAGAACACCCAGAAGCCCGGCCGCAGCGAGGCGTAGTCGTCGCTGCGCAGATACTGCGCCTCCGGGACCTGCTTGCGCACGGCCGCGAGCCTGCGGTCGCGGGTCGCGGCGGACGAGGTGCCCGGCTCGGAGTGCAGCTGGGCGATCCAGCGGCCGGACGCGGGCGGGGCCGTCGGGGTGGCGGACGTCGGGGGTGTGCTGCGGGACGGGGACGCACTTTTCGTGGGGCTCGTGGACGGGGTCGCGGTAGGGGTCCTGGAGGCGGTCTTCGTAGGCGCCCGACTCCCTGACGGCCCCGCGCCGGTGGTGGTCTCCCCGCCTGCCTTGCCGTTCTGCTCGGACCCGTCCCGCAGCGCGACGACCAGCGCTGCCGCCGCCACCAGCGCGACGACGACCGAGAGGGCCGCGACCACCACGGGGGTACGTCCGCGTGGCTCGCGGTGCGGCGGCCCGGCGGGCCGTGTCGGTGCGGGTGGTGTCGGTGCGGGTGGTGTCTGTGCGAGAGACACCGGCGGGGGAGGCACCGGCCGTGGCGCCGTCTCGGTGGGCTGCCACGCGACCCTCTCCGCCACGACCCCGTCCGCCACGGCCGCGAGCATCGCGTCCAGACGGGCCGCCTCGGGTCGCAGCGCCGGATCCCGTACGAGCAGCGCCTCAAGGACCGGCGCGAGCGGACCGGAGCGCACCGGCGGCGGCACCGGCTCGTCGAGCACCGCGGCCAGGGTGGCCAGGGTCGACGCGCGGCGCAGCGGACTCACGCCTCCACGGCGACGTACAACACCAGCCCCAGAGACCACAGGTCGGCGGCCGGGCCCTCGCCGGTGCCCCGGACGCGTTCCGGTGCGATGTACTCGGGGGAGCCGATCAGGTCGCCGGTGGCGGTGAGCTGCGTGGAGCCCTGGAGCGCGGCGATGCCGAAGTCGGTGAGGACGGCGGGCGGGACGCCGTCGGGACGGTCCGGGGACGGCTCGCGCAGCAGCACGTTGGCGGGCTTGATGTCGCGGTGCAGGACGCCCGCGGCGTGGGCGGCGCGCAGCGCCGAGAGCAGTTCCCGGCCCAGGCGCGCCGCCTCCCGCGGCGGCAGCGTCCGCCGCTCCAGGAGGTCCTGGAGGGTGCGGCCCGGCAGCAGCTCCATCACCAGCCACGGATGCGGCTCCACATCGACGATGTGGTGAATCGTCACGACATGGGGGTGATTGACGCGGGCAAGGGCGCGGGCCTCACGCAGCACCCGCTCCCGCAGCATCCGCGAGGCCTCACCCGTCAACTCCGGCCCCGGAGGGCGGACTTCCTTGAGGGCCACCTCGCGGTGCAGCACGGTGTCGCGTGCCCGCCACACCGTGCCCATGCCTCCGCTGCCGAGCCGCTCCAGCAGCTCGAAGCGCCCGTCGAGTACGTCCCCCTGGTCACTCATGGGCGACAGAGTAAGGGGTCGGCGGGCGCCTGTCGGCCCCGTTCACCGGGCCTTTCAGCGCACCGGCGCGTGGACCCGCTCCACCTTCTGCGTGCCGGTGAGCGTGCGGTACGAACGCGCCCACGACGAGGTCGCCTTCGGGTCCGTGCGGTCGGAGACGACGTAGTAGTCCATCTGCGAGCGCTCGGCCGTGACGTCCAGGACGCCGTACCCGTGCGAGTCCATGTCCAGCCACTTCACATGGTGGTTGGCGGCCTTGATCGCGGCGACGCCGACCAGCGACAGGGTGTGCGGCGCGACGTTCAGGAAGTCGTCGACGTTGTCGGACGTCACGGACGTGACGACGAACTCCGTGGCGGCGGACGGCGACGCCGGGTACGTGGCCGCCTTCACCGGCACGTCGTTGGCCCACGCCATGTGGATGTCACCGGTCAGGAAGACGGTGTTGCGGATGCCCTTGTCCCGCAGGTGCCCGATCAGTTCCTTGCGGTCGTGGGTGTAGCCGTCCCACTGGTCGGTGTTGATCGCCAGGCCGCCCTTGGGCAGGCCGAGCAGCTCCGCGAGGGGCTCCAGGAGGTACGCGGGCAGCGAGCCGAACGCGACCGGAGAGATCATCACCGACGTGCCGACCAGCTTCCACGCCGCGTCCGACCCGGCAAGTCCGGCCTTCAGCCAGTCCAGTTGGGCGCGGCCCGCGATGGTGCGGTCCGGCGAGTCGACGTCGCCGCTGCCCACACCCGCCTGCTTCGAGCGGAACGAGCGCAGGTCGAGCAGGTGCAGGTCGGCCAGCTTGCCGAAGCGCAGTCGGCGGTAGACCGTGCCCTCGGTGGCCGGGCGTACCGGCATCCACTCGAAGTAGGCCTGCTTGGCGGCGGCCACGCGCGCGGACCAGGGGCCCTCGGTCTCCGGGGTGTGGTTCTCCGCGCCGCCCGACCAGGCGTCGTTGGCGACCTCGTGGTCGTCCCAGATCGCGATCACCGGGTGCGTGCCGTGCATCGCCTGCGCGTCGGCGTCGGTCTTGTGGGCGCCGTGCCGGATCCGGTAGTCGGCGAGGGTGAGGATCTCGTGCCTCGGCTGGTGTTCGCGTACGACGTCGCCGGAGGAGGCGAAGCCGCCGGACGCGTACTCGTAGAGGTAGTCGCCGAGGTGCAGCACCGCGTCGAGTTCGGTGCGGGCGGCGAGGTGGCGGTACGCGGAGAAGTACCCGGCCTCCCAGTTGGAGCACGACACGACGCCGAAGCGGACGCCGGGCGCGGCGGCCTCGTGGGCGGGGGTGGTGCGGGTGCGGCCGACGGGGGAGTGCACCGGCGAACCGTCGCCTACGGAGAAGCGGTAGTAATAGGTGGTCGCCTGGCGCAGGCCCCTTACATCGGCCTTGACCGTGTGGTCGCTCGCCGCCTTCGCGGTGGTCGAGCCGTGGCCCACGACCTTGTTGAAGCCCTTGTCCTCGGATATCTCCCAACGGACCTCCGTGTCCGGCCCCTTGCCGGATCCGGGCACGGCGTCGGGCGTCGGCGTGATCCGCGTCCACAGCAGGACGCCGTCGGGCAGCGGGTCACCGGAGGCGACGCCGTGCAGGAAGGCGGGGCCTGCGGCGGCGCGGGCCAGGGGAGTTGCCGCGAGCGGGGCGGCGAGGGCGGCGGTGGCGGCCGCGGCCTTGACGACGGTGCGGCGGCGCGGCGTGAGCGAGGTGCGCGGCTGTCTCGCGGGATCGCTCGGCGGCGTACTCCGCGACGTAGGAGAGTTGTCTCTTCGACTGGTCACAGGCGAACTTTACTGACCAGTAAAGGCCAAGAGCGGGCGACTACGAAAAGTTCGCCCGCTCTTCCGCCGTGCGCCGCCCGGGCGCGCGCGTCGCCGGTGGCTCAGCCCTTGAGGGCCTCGTCCACCGCCTTGTTGAAGTCCGCGACCGTCATCGGCGCGTTCTTCCCGTCGGAGCCCTTGAGCTCCTTGCCGTCCATGACGAAGGCCGGGGTGCCCTCCACGCCGTCCTTGTCGTCCTGGAAGGCCTGCCCCATCGCCAGGGCCCAGCGGTCGTAAGTGCCGTCCTTGACGGCCTTCTTGAAGGACGCGTTCTTCTTCAGCTCGGGCACCTGGTCGGCGATCTTCAGCAGGTACGAGTCGTCCTTGAACTTGTCGTCCTGCTCGCTCGGGTGGTTGTCCTCCGAGTACAGCGCCTTCTTGTAGGCGAGGAAGGCGTCCGGGCTGACGTTCAGGGCGGCGCCGAGCGCGCTCATGCCGTTGCGGGAGCCCTCGCCCGGGATGTTCCGGTCGAGGAACGTGGCACCGACGAACTGGACCTTGTACTTGCCGTCCTTGAGGTCCTTCTCGACCGTCGGGCCCACCGCCTGCTCGAAGCTCGCGCAGATCGGGCAGCGCGGGTCCTCGTAGACCTTCAGGGTCTTCTTGGCGCTGTCCTTGCCGATGACGACGGTCGTGCCGTCCTTGCCCGAGGTGTTCGCGGGCTTGACCAGCTTCTTGTCCTTGGCCTCGTCCCAGTAGCCGGGCTTGTTGCTCTGCATGACGGCGTAGGAGACGCCGCCCGCGAGGGCCAGGACGCCGACGATGGACGTGCCGACGATGATGGACCGCTTGCGCTTCTCGCGCCGGCGCTCGGCCTCCTGCTGGGCGCGGATCCGCTCGCGGGCGGCCTGCTTGGCGGCCTGGCTGTTGCGCTTGCTCATGATTCTTCTCCGTGGGTGTGGCAGGTGGAACGTGCTGTGCTCAGGCGTGAACGGCCGAGCACGGCGGTCCACGCCGTCCCACGAAGTGCACGAGCAGCCGCGACCGCGCCGCGGGAGTGCGCCGGACGGGCCGGGGCAGCCGGCGCGCGGGCGCGACCCGGGCGCTCACCACGGCGACGGCGATGAGCAGCGGCCGGAAGGTGGCTGCGGCAGCGGCGCCCAGCAGGGCGGCGATGGCCCGCTCGCCCCGCGCCAGCCAGACGGCGGCGAGCAGTCCGACGCCGACGTGCGCGCCCAGCAGCAGCCAGGCCGTGGCCGGGCCGCCCTCGGCGAGCAGCGCGGCGGCGCCGTGGCTCTCGCCGCCCGCCATCCGGGCCAGCGGGGAGCCGACGCTGCCGCCACCGCACAGCACATCGACGCCGAAGGACCGCAGCGGACCCCTGACGGGGCCGCCCGCCTGGCCGTAGCAGACGTGCTGGCCCGAGGTGAAGGCGGTGTCGGCGGCCAGCTCGAGCGGGATCAGGAGGGCCGCGATGCGGCCGAACCCGCGCTCGCGCCCCGCCAGCGCGTAGGCGATGACATAGACGACGGCCGTGACGGCGAGGCAGGTCGTGAGCGGCAGCGGGGCCCGGGACAGCAGAATGTGCGACGCGGCGGACAGCAACACGACGAGTGCCGTGAACAGTGCCGCGCGCACCACTCGGATCTGGGTCCCGGATATGTCCATCGCGCAAGCGAGTGTGCCATGAGCCGTCGTAAGGGACCCCTAAAGGGTCCCTATGAATCACATGACTGTGAATCACATGACCGTCACAGGAGGAGTCACATGACCGTCACAGGATGAATCACATGACTGTCAGAGGCCCGGGATCCGGCCGTTGCGGAAGAGGTCGACGAAGATCTGGTGGTCCGCGCGGGCCCGCGCGCCGTAGCGGTGCGCGAAGTCGACCAGGAGGTCGGCGAAGCCGCCCTCGTCGGCCGCGATGGCGGCGTCGATGGCCCGCTCCGTGGAGAACGGCACCAGGTCGGAGTGCCCGGACTCGTCGTCCGCGGCGGAGTGCATGGTCGCCGTGGCCCGGCCCAGGTCGGCCACCACGGTGGAGATCTCCTCCACGTCGTCGATGTCCGACCAGTCCAGGTCCACCGCGTACGGCGAGACCTCGGCGACGAGCTGGCCCGCGCCGTCCAGCTCGGTCCAGCCGAGCCACGGGTCCGCGTGCGCCTGCAGGGCGCGCTGCGAGATGACCGTGCGGTGGCCCTCGTGCTGGAAGTAGCCGCGGATCGCGGGGTCCGTGATGTGCCGGGAGACGGCCGGGGTCTGGGCCTGCTTCAGATAGATCACGACGTCGTTCTCCAACGCGTCGCTGTTGCCCTCCAGGAGGATGTTGTACGAGGGCAGGCCCGCCGAGCCGATCCCGATGCCGCGGCGGCCCACCACGTCCTTCACCCGGTAGGAGTCCGGGCGGGACAGGGAGGACTCCGGGAGCGTCTCCAGATAGCCGTCGAAGGCGGCCAGGACCTTGTACCTCGTGGCCGCGTCCAGCTCGATGGAGCCGCCGCCCGGGGCGAAGCGGCGCTCGAAGTCGCGGATCTCCGTCATCGACTCCAGCAGCCCGAAGCGGGTCAGCGAGCGGGCGGCGCGCAGCGCGCCCAGGAGCGGGCCCTGGGCCGTGTCCAGCGTGAACGGCGGCACCTCGTCGCTCTTCGCGCCCGTCGCCAGGTCGTGGATCCGCTCGCGGTACGCCGTGGCGTACGTGCGCACCAGGTGGGTGATCTGCTCGTCGCTGAGCGCCTTCGTGTACCCGATCAGGGCCAGGGAGGCGGCGAGGCGCTTGAGGTCCCAGGTGAAGGGGCCCACGTACGCCTCGTCGAAGTCGTTGACGTTGAAGATCAGGCGGCCCTGGGAGTCCATGTACGTGCCGAAGTTCTCCGCGTGCAGGTCGCCGTGGATCCACACCCGGCCGGTGCGGTCGTCCACGTACGCACTGTCGTGCCGCTCGCGCTCCAGGTCGTGGTAGAAGAGGCCGGCCGTGCCGCGGTAGAACGCGAAGGCCGAGGCCGCCATCTTCCGGAACTTCACCCGGAACGCCGCGGGGTCGGCGGCGAGCAGCTCGCCGAACGCGGTGTCGAAGACGGCGAGGATCTCCTCGCCGCGCTGCTCGGCGGTGGGCTGCGGGACCGACATCGCGGGGTGCCTCCTGGTGCATGACATATGGGGCGGTCTTCCGCCCTCTCCAACGCCCGAAGGTACTCCCGAGTGCCCGCCCTCCCGCCACCCGGCCACCACCCCTCATCGAGGCGCTGCGCGCCACAGTATTAGACCTCGATGTCAGTGAGCCGGACTAGACTTCCACGCTGTCCCCCCAGACTGCCCGCAGCCTGTCGCCCAGTGTTCTCGTTGGAGGCCCCAGCCGTGTCGAAGCCGCCGTTCACGCACCTGCACGTCCACACCCAGTACTCGCTGCTGGACGGTGCCGCGCGGCTGAAGGACATGTTCAAGGCGTGCAATGAGATGGGCATGACGCACATCGCGATGTCGGACCACGGCAACCTGCACGGGGCGTATGACTTCTTCCACTCGGCGCAGAAGGCGGGCGTGACGCCGATCATCGGGATCGAGGCGTATGTGGCGCCGGAGTCGCGGCGCAACAAGCGGAAGATCCAGTGGGGGCAGCCGCACCAGAAGCGGGACGACGTGTCCGGTTCGGGTGGTTATACGCACAAGACGATCTGGGCGGCGAACAAGACCGGTCTGCACAATCTCTTCCGGCTGTCCTCGGACGCGTATGCGGAGGGCTGGCTGCAGAAGTGGCCGCGGATGGACAAGGAGACCATCTCCCAGTGGTCGGAGGGGCTGATCGCCTCGACCGGATGTCCGTCGGGTGAGTTGCAGACGCGGTTGCGGCTCGGGCAGTTCGACGAGGCGGTGAAGGCGGCCGCGGAGTACCAGGACATTTTCGGCAAGGACCGGTATTTCCTGGAGTTGATGGACCACGGCATCGACATCGAGCGGCGGGTGCGTGACGACCTGCTGCGGGTGGGCAAGAAGCTGGGAATTCCGCCGCTGGTCACCAATGACTCGCATTACACCTACGCGCATGAGGCGACGGCGCATGACGCGCTGCTGTGCATTCAGACGGGCAAGAACCTGTCGGACCCGGATCGTTTCCGGTTCGACGGGACGGGTTATTACCTGAAGTCGACGGACGAGATGTACGCGATCGACTCCTCGGACGCGTGGCAGGAGGGGTGCGCGAACACGCTGTTGGTGGCGGAGCAGATCGACACCACCGGCATGTTCGAGAAGCGCGACCTGATGCCGAAGTTCGACATCCCCGAAGGCTTCACCGAGGTCACCTGGTTCCAGGAAGAGGTCCGGGTCGGCATGAACCGCCGCTTCCCGGGCGGCGTCCCCGAGGACCGCCAGAAGCAGGCCGAGTACGAGATGGACGTCATCATCCAGATGGGGTTCCCGGGCTACTTCCTCGTGGTCGCCGACTTCATCATGTGGGCCAAGAACAACGGCATCGCCGTGGGCCCCGGCCGAGGCTCCGCGGCCGGCTCGATCGTCGCGTACGCCATGGGCATCACCGACCTCGACCCCATCGAGCACGGCCTGATCTTCGAGCGGTTCCTGAACCCCGAGCGCGTCTCCATGCCCGACGTCGACATCGACTTCGACGAGCGCAGGCGCGTGGAAGTGATCCGGTATGTGACCGAGAAGTACGGCGCCGACAAGGTCGCCATGATCGGCACGTACGGCAAGATCAAGGCGAAGAACGCCATCAAGGACTCCGCGCGAGTCCTGGGATATCCGTACGCGATGGGCGACCGCCTCACCAAGGCCATGCCCGCCGACGTCCTCGGCAAGGGCATCGACCTCGACGGCATCACCAACCCCGAGCACCCCCGCTACAGCGAGGCGGGCGAGATCCGGGGGATGTACGAGAACGAGCCGGACGTGAAGAAGGTCATCGACACCGCCAAGGGCGTCGAGGGCCTGGTCCGGCAGATGGGTGTGCACGCGGCCGGCGTGATCATGTCCAGTGAGCCCATCGTGGACCACGCCCCGATCTGGGTGCGGCACACCGACGGCGTGACGATCACGCAGTGGGACTATCCGCAGTGCGAGTCGCTCGGCCTGCTGAAGATGGACTTCCTGGGCCTGCGCAACCTCACGATCATGGACGACGCCGTCAAGATGGTGCGGGCCAACAAGGGCATCGAGCTGGAGATGCTCGACCTTCCGCTGGACGACCCCAAGACCTTCGAACTGCTCTGCCGCGGTGACACCCTCGGAGTCTTCCAGTTCGACGGCGGCCCGATGCGCTCGCTGCTGCGCCAGATGCAGCCCGACAACTTCGAGGACATTTCCGCCGTCTCGGCCCTGTACCGGCCGGGCCCGATGGGCATGAACTCGCACATCAACTACGCGGAGCGCAAGAACGGCCGCCAGGAGATCACCCCGATCCACCCGGAGCTGGAGGAGCCGCTCAAGGAGACCCTGGGTCTCACCTACGGCCTGATCGTGTACCAGGAGCAGGTGCAGAAGGCCGCCCAGATCATCGCCGGGTACTCGCTCGGCGAGGCCGACATCCTCCGCCGCGTGATGGGCAAGAAGAAGCCGGAGGAGCTGGAGAAGAACTTCACCATCTTCCAGGCCGGCGCCCGCAAGAACGGCTACTCGGACGCGGCGATCCAGGCCCTCTGGGACGTCCTGGTGCCCTTCGCCGGATACGCGTTCAACAAGGCGCACTCGTCCGCGTACGGCCTCGTCACCTACTGGACCGCGTATCTGAAGGCCAACCACCCGGCCGAGTACATGGCGGCGCTGCTGACGTCGGTGAAGGACGACAAGGACAAGTCGGCGGTCTATCTGAACGAGTGCCGGCGCATGGGCATCAAGGTGCTGCCGCCGAATGTGAACGAGTCGGTGCACAACTTCGCCGCGCAGGGCGACGACGTGATCCTGTTCGGCCTCGAGGCGGTGCGCAACGTCGGCACGAACGTGGTGGAGTCGATCATCCGGTCGCGCAAGGCGAAGGGGAAGTTCACCTCCTTCCCCGACTACCTGGACAAGGTGGAGGCGGCCGCGTGCAACAAGCGCACCACGGAGTCGCTGATCAAGGCGGGCGCGTTCGACACCATGGGGCACACCCGCAAGGGGCTGACCGCGCAGTACGAGCCGATGATCGACAACGTGGTGGCGGTCAAGCGCAAGGAGGCCGAGGGGCAGTTCGACCTGTTCGGCGGGATGGGCGAGGACGACTCCAGCGAGCCCGGGTTCGGCCTGGACGTGGAGTTCACCACCGATGAGTGGGACAAGACGTATCTGCTGGCCCAGGAGCGGGAGATGCTGGGCCTGTATGTGTCCGACCATCCGCTGTTCGGGCTTGAGCATGTGCTGTCGGACAAGGCGGACGCGGGGATCGGGCAGCTGACCGGCGGGGACTTCTCCGACGGCGCGGTGGTGACGATCGGCGGGATCATCTCCGGGCTGCAGCGCAAGATGACCAAGCAGGGCAACGCGTGGGCGATCGCCACGGTGGAGGATCTGGCCGGTTCGATCGAGTGCATGTTCTTCCCGGCGACGTATCAGCTGGTGTCCACGCAACTGGTCGAGGACGCGGTGGTGTTCGTCAAGGGACGCCTCGACAAGCGTGAGGACGTCCCCCGCCTCGTCGCCATGGAGATGCAGGTCCCGGACCTGTCGAACGCCGGCACCAACGCGCCCGTCCTGATCACCATCCCGACCGTGAAGGTCAGCCCGCCGATGGTGACCCGCCTCGGCGAGATCCTCAGCCACCACAAGGGCAACAGCGAGGTCCGCATCAAGCTCCAGGGCGCGCAGAAGACCACGGTGCTCCGGCTCGACCGGCACCGCGTGAAGCCCGACCCGGCGCTCTTCGGCGACCTGAAGGTGCTGCTCGGCCCGTCCTGCCTGGCGGGCTGACCCTCCGGACCCCGAGGGCCGACCCTCTGGATCACGGCACGGCCTGGACCCTGAGGGCCGAGCCCCTGGATCACGGCACGGCCGAGGGGCGCACCCGAACCGGGTGCGCCCCTCATGTGTGCCTGTGCGGTCGTCAGTTGCGTCAGTTGTGGCCGAAACGACGCTGGTGCTTACGGGCAACATCCGCCGGGCTGCCCTGGGCCTGCGACTGCATGGCCTGCTGGGCCTCGGCCGCGGCCGACTTCGCCTCCTCCGAGGCGCGCTCGGCCTGCGAGGCACGGTTCTCCTGGGCGGCCTGCTTGCGGTTCTTGTTCTTGGCCATGGTGATCTTCCTCCTGGGGGTGATCTGGGGGCCAGGACGCGACCAGACTCACATAGGTCCACAATCCGCGCATTTCGGATAATTACCGTGCGTAATAAGGGCTGTCGATGGGTACAGAGCGGATACGCCACGCCGAAGATCGAGTTCGGGCCGTTAACCTCCCCGAGGTCGGGCAGACTCGAAGGAAACCCGAAGTAACCTCCAGGATCCCCCGGGAACCTCTGGATCTCCCGATCCTTTGAATCTCCTGATCCCCGCCCGGGATCTGTGGGACCTTCGGGCACCTTCAGGAATCCAGGGAAAGAGGGTGGATCGCGTGGACCGCTGCATCGTCCTGGTGGACGCCGGGTATCTGCTGGGAGCCGCCGCGAGCCTCCTCGCGGGAGAGCCCTCCCGGTCCAGGATCACCGTCGATCACACCGCCCTGATCCAGGGCCTGCGCGAGCGCGCCGAGTCCGACACGGAGCGCCCCCTGCTGCGGATCTACTGGTTCGACGGCGCCCCCGACCGCGTACCCCAGCCGGAGCACCGAAGGCTCCGCGTGATGCCGCGCGTCACCGTCCGCCTGGGCGCGCTGACCCGCAGCGACGGGCGCTGGGCGCAGAAGGGCGTGGACGCCGCGATGCACGCCGAGCTGACCGAGCTCGCCCGCAACCGCGCCTGCTCCGACGTCGTGCTCGTCACCGGCGACGGCGATCTGCTGCCCGGCATGATGGCCGCCAAGGAGCACGGCGTCGCCGTCCACCTGTGGGCCGTGCAGGCCGCCGACGGCGACTACAACCAGTCGGAGGACCTGGTCGCCGAGGCCGACGAGCGGCGCGTCCTGGACCGCACCTGGATCACCAAGGCCGTCCGCGCCAAGGAGCTGACCGGCGTCTGCGCCCCGCCGCCCGCCCCGCGCCCGGAGATCGCCGCGATCCTCTCCGCGCCGCTGCCCGAGTCCGCCCTCGCCACCGGCGCCGAGCAGCCCCGCCCGGCCCCCGCCCCGCACCCCGCCACGGCCACCCGGGGCCAGGAGAACGGGGAGCGGATTCCGGCCACCAAGGGCGTCCCCACCCCCAAGGACCTCGCCGCCCTGCGCGGCCCCGGCGCCCAGCCCGTCAAGGAGCCGGCCAACGCGACCCTGCGCTGGTCGTCCGACAAGGGCTGGGTCGACCGCCCCGGCACCCCCGCCGAATCCGCCGAGGCCGCCGCGCTGCCCACGCTCGCCCAGCTCACCACGGCCGAGCAGCGCTGGGCCGACCGCGAGGAGGACATCACCACCGTCGGCGGCGACCCCTACGAGGTCGGCCAGGTCTTCGCCCGCCGCTGGATGGCGCGCCTGCCCGAGCAGCACAACCTGCAGAAGCTTTCCACGATGTACCCGCGCATCCCGCACCGCATCGACGGCGAACTGCTGCGGTACGCGGCCCGGTTCGGGCTGCTCGCCCACAAGGACGACCAGATCGACGAGCACGACCGGTACGCGATCCGGGCGGGATTCTGGCGCGAGATCGACGTCCGCACCGCCGCCGAGCACGCTCCCGCGGGGGACTGAGGCGGGGGCTGAGGCGGGACTGAGGCGGGACGGCGACGGTCCTGAGGTGGGGGCGAGGCAAGGGGGGCCCTTTTCGGGGAATTCCCGGCCCGGTGACGCCCCCTTTTCGGAGAAGTTCCGGCCCCGTGACGCCCCGTTTCGGCGCGGCGAGGGGGCGCGAGGGCCGCCCCGCGCGCCATACCGGACATCGGACCCCGTACCCTCGTCCTTCGTGAGTACGCGCGCGGCACAGGCAGTCCGACAGGGGCTCCGGCAGGGGCACGGCAGCGATGCCGTCTGCGTCGTGCGTGACCTGGTCAAGGTCTATCCGGCCGCCCGGGGCAGGCGCGGCAGGCCCGCGACACCCGAGGTCAGGGCCAGCGACGGCCTCGGCATCGAGGTCGGCCGCGGCGAGATCTTCGGCCTCCTCGGGCCCAACGGCGCCGGCAAGTCCACGCTCGTACGCCAGCTCACCGGGCTGATGCGGCCCGACAGCGGCAGCGTGCAGGTCCTCGGGCACGACATCGTGCGCCACCCGGAGCGGGCCGCCCGGCTGCTCGCCTATCTGGGGCAGGAATCCACCGCTCTCGACGAGTTGACCGTCTCCCTCGCCGTCGAGACGACCGCGCGCCTGCGCGGGCTCGACACCGCCCGCGCGCGGGCCGAGCGGGACCACGTCCTGGAGGAGCTGGGGCTCACCGCCCTCGCCTCGCGCCCCCTGAAGAAGCTCTCCGGCGGCCAGCGCCGGCTCGCCTGCTTCGCCACCGCGCTGGTGGGGGAGCGGCGCCTGCTCGTGCTCGACGAGCCGACCACCGGCATGGACCCGGTGGCGCGGCGCGCCGTGTGGGGCGCCGTCGACCGGCGCCGGGCCGAGCGCGGCACCACCGTCCTGCTGGTCACCCACAACGTCATCGAGGCCGAGACCGTGCTCGACCGCGTCGCCGTGCTCGACCACGGCCGCGTCATCGCCTGCGACACGCCCTCCGGGCTCAAGGAGCAGGTCGCCGGGGAGGTCCGGGTGGAGCTCGTCTGGCGCGAGCGGGCGCCCGTCGACGTGCCGGAGGTCGCCGCGCTGCGGTCCTCGGCCGTCGAGTCAGGGCGCAAGTGGACGCTGCGGCTCGCGCCGGAGGAGGCGCGGGCGGCCGTCGCGGCGGTCACCGGCGGGGGCGCCTTCGCCGCGCTGGACGACTTCACGCTGGCCACGCCCAGCCTGGAGGACGTGTATCTCGCCCTGGGCGGGCGGGGCGGCGACGGGCTGGTGAAGGCGTGACAGCTCCTTACCGTGGCGGGGTTCTCGGTGCCGCCGCCGCGCGGCGGATTTCTCCCGCCCGCCCGCCCGCCACCCGCGAGGGCGGCGTACGAAGCCGGGTGAGCCTCGCCCGCAAGCGTCAGGACGTCGGCAGGAAGGTTGTCCGTTGAGTGCCGTTCCCCTGGAAGCCGTCGTGCGCGCCGAGGACGGTGTCGCGCCGGCACCGGACGTCGCGGCGCCGCTCGGGGCGCGGGCGCGGCTCCTGCCGGCCCTGGGCGCCGTCTACCGGGCGCAGCTCTCGCGCGCCCGCGTCGCGCGCATCCCGCTGCTCTTCGTCGCCACCTTCCAGTCCGTCGGGATCATGATCCTGATGCGGGGCGTGGTGGACGGCGGCGGGGAGGCCCACGCCGTCGTGGCCGGGTCCTCCGTGCTCGTGGTGGCGTTCGTGGCACTCAACCTGCTCGCCCAGTACTTCGGCCAGCTCCGCGGCGACGGCGGCCTCGACCACTACGCCACCCTGCCCGTGCCGCCCGCCGCCGTCGTCCTCGGCGCCGCGGCCGCGTACGCCTCCTTCACGGTGCCCGGCACCATCGTCACGGCCGTCGTCGGCTGCGGGCTCTTCGGCCTGCCGCTGACGCACCTGTGGGTGCTCGCCGCGGTGATCCCGCTCGCCGGTGCCGCCCTCGCCGGGCTCGGCGCCGCCCTCGGCCTGCTCGCGCCGCGGCCCGAACTCGCCACTCTGCTCGGGCAGATGGGCATGTCCGCCGCGCTCCTTCTCGGCGTACTCCCGGCCGACCGGATGCCCGGATTCCTGCAGTACGCGCGCGATCTGCTGCCCTCCACGTACGGCGTGGAGGCGCTCGCCCGGACCTTCCGCCCCGACCCCGACTGGGGCGCCGTGCTGCTCGACCTCACCGTCTGCGCGGGCGTCGGCGTCGTCTCGCTGGCCGTCGCCACCTGGGCCTACCGGCGGGCCGCCGTCCGCTGACCCTGATCCGCCGTCCGGTGGGGCGCGTCTCAGGTTCAGCTGGCACCATGTGTGCGTGACCGCACCGCTTACTCCCTCCCAACCGCCGCACGACCAGTCCGGGCAGAACCCCTGGCAGGAGCCCGCGAAGCCCTCGGGGCCCGTACCCGAGAACGCGGAGGAGGGTGGGTTCCCCATGAAGAGCGAGGTGCGGGACGCCGTCGTGATCATGATCGCCGTGGCCGTCAGCGGGGTGCTGCTCGGGCTGCTGTGGCTGTGGCTGGCGCCTCGGGTGCCGCTGATCGCCGACAAGGAGGCGGTCTACCTCAAGGACACCGAGGGCGAGCAGGCCATCGGGGTCGACGGAACGTTCACTCTGCTGGGGCTCGCGTTCGGGTTCGTCACCGCGCTCGTGGTGTTCCTCGTGCGGCGCCGCGGTGGGATTCCGCTGGTCGTCGGGCTTGCCGTGGGCTCGCTGCTGGGCGCCGTGCTCGCCTGGCGGGTGGGGGTGTGGGTCGGGCCCGAGACGGATGTCGCGGCGCACGCCAAGGCCGTGGGGGTCGGGGTCGTCTTCGACGCGCCCATGGAGTTGAAGGCCAAGGGGGTGCTGCTTGCGTGGCCCGTCGCGGCGATGGTCGTTCACCTTGCGCTGACGGGGCTCTTTGGGCCCAGGGATCCTGAGCCGTTCTCGTCGTACGACGAGGGGTATCGGGATGCGTATGGGGCGCCTGAGCGGTAGCTGGCCGGGGCCCTGCCGGGGGCTTCCCCAAGCCCGCCCCTTCCCGAAACCAGGGGGCTCGCGCCCCCTGGGCCCCCGGGTGGGATTTTTGCGTGGGTGGGACAGCTCCCGCCGAATCGGCCTTCGGCCTCGTCCTCAAGCGCCGGACGGGCTGAAACGGTGCCGGTCGGCTGCGAGGGTGAGGTGATGGCGGTCGGCCTTTGGCCTCGTCCTCAAGCCCGCCCGGGCGGGCTTGCATCACCAACAGCTACGCCGGGCGCCTTCCGTGGTTGGCCTTGCCCTTTCTTACCCGCCACTTCCGCTTGCGTGTTTTCTTCGACATGGGTGTGGTCCTAGTCGAGGACCGGGTGCCCGTCGAGGGGTCATTCACGTCCGATCGGGGCGAGTACCGCGGCGGTGAGGGACGCCAGGTCGGCGGGGGCCAGTTCGACCTCCAGGCCGCGGCGGCCCGCCGAGACGCAGATCGTGGGGTGTGCGGAGGCCGAGTCGTCCAGGACCGTGCGGAGCTTCTTGCGCTGGCCCAGGGGGGAGATTCCGCCGCGTACATAGCCCGTGGTGCGCTCCGCGGCCGTCGGGTCCGCCATCGTCGCGCGCTTGCCGCCCACCGCCGTGGCCAGGGCCTTCAGGTTCAGGGTGCCCGCCACCGGGACCACGGCCACGGTCAGTTCGCCGTCCACGTCGGCCACCAGGGTCTTGAAGACGCGGTCGGGGGAGACGCCCATGGCTTCGGCGGCCTCCTGGCCGTACGACGGGTGCGCCGGGTCGTGGTCGTAGGAGTGGACCGTGAAGGGCGTCTCCGCCTTGGTCAGGGCCACCGTCGCGGGGGTGCCGCCCACCTGTGTCTTCTTCTGCTTCTTCGCCACGCTGCTCGTCGCTTTCCTGCTTCGTATGGCGTGCTTCGTATGGCGTGCTTCGTACGGCCGTTTCGTACGTCAGTTGAGGCTCGTCGTGCCGCGCGTCAGCTCCGTCGCGGGCAACGACGGCAGGTTACGGATGATCGCGGTCTCGGTGCGCAGCAATTTCAGTTCCTCGCGCAGCCGGGACGCGGTGTCCGGGGCTTCGAGCAGGTCCTGCTTGGTGGGGGTGTCGAGCACGGCGGCCGCCGCGACCAGGTACGACACCACCGACGGCTCGTCGGGGAGCTCCGCGCTGGTCGACAAGGAGCGCTCCCGCGCGCCCGCGAGCCGCTTCTGGTACGAGCGGAAGGCCCGCAGCACGCCCTCGGCGAGGGCGCCCGCCTCCTCGCCCGGCTGCTCCTCCAGCAGTTCCAGCTCGGCGGTCAGGAAGGGCCCGGAGGTGTCCACCGAGCGCAGCCGCACCCGGGTCGTGCCGGTGGCGAGCACCTCGAAGCCGCCGTCCTCGCGCTCCCTGATGGTCGCCGCGTCCGCGATACAGCCCACCTCGTGGAAGGCCTTCATCGGGTCGTCGCCGAAGCCCGCGGCGGGCCCCTGCTCGGGCTGCGCGGTCTGGTCGGGCAGCCCGGGCGCGCTCGGCGCGACCTCCCGGCCGTCACGGATCGCCACGACCGCGAACTGCCGCTGCTCCTCGTCGGGGACCTTCAGGAGTTCGCGCATCATGGCGCGATAGCGCTCCTCGAAGACGTTCAGGGGCAGCACGAGCCCCGGGAACAGCACCGAGTTGAGCGGGAAGAGCGGAAGCCGGACGGTCGTCACGATCCGAAAGCCTAACGGCCGCCGGAGTCCGCACCGTCCGCCCGCGTGCTCCGGCCGCGCAGCGGTGTGCGCGCCGCGACCTCTATCCGCACCCCGTCCCTCAGCTCCAGGAACTGTCCGAGCGGGTCGTCGGACAGCCGGTCCCAGGGGAACGACGTCGCGTACGGACCGATCAGGCGGAGCTGGTCGAGGGCGTCGTGCCAGCGCTCCAGGCGGATCAGGACGTACATGAGGAGGTTGCGGACCTCGGCCGGCCAGGGGTCGGCGGCGGCGTACGAGTCGGACAGGGCGATCGCCAGATCGGCGGCCCTGTCCAGGCGCTCGCGCGGCAGATTCCCGGCGGCGCTCGTCAGATAGGCGAACGCGGCGCGCACCGGCAGTGCCTGTATCAACGACCCGGGCAGCGCGTCCGCCGCCGCCCGCTCCGCGAAGTGGAAGCACTCGGCGTGCGAGCCGTACCAGCCCGCCGAGAGGTACATCAGGGCCGAGGCATGGCAGCCGTAGTGGTAGGAGGAGCGGCGCACCGCCTGCGCCCACAGCTCCTCGAACTCGGAGTGCGAGGCGTGCGTGCCGCGGGCGTGGTCGAGCGCGATGCGCCACGGTACCGGGTCGCGCGGGTCGGCGTCGGCGGCCGCCGTGAGCAGCGGGCTCACCTCGCGCAGCAGCTCCACGCGCGCGGGCGACTCCCAGCCGCGTACGACGGCCAGCTCGGCCTTGAGCAGAGCCGCGTCCGGGTCGTGCGGGGCGGCGGACAGCCAGTCGTCGAACCACTCGGAGCGGGAGCGGGCGAACGCGGCGAGGCGGGTGGCGTACCGGTCGCGGTTCTCCCACTCGGCGGCCTCGCGGGTGGTGGCGAGCAGCTTGGCGGCCGGGCCGTACTCGCCGCGGCCCGCGGCGACCAGGGCCGGGCCCAGGCGGTCGTCCGGGACGTCGAGCAGGATCTCGTCGTCGGGGGTGAGGCCGGCGGCCAGGGCCGGGGTGTGCCGGACCATGCGGGCCGTGCGGACGAGGGCGCGCAGGATCGGCATGGCGGTTCCCCCCCCTTGCCCGTGGATGGTCTCTTGCGGTCGTTGTGTCTTGACGGGCGAGGCGGGGCGATGGTTGCCCATCGCCAGGTAACGGTTCCGCAGCGGGGCTCTGTGTTCGGGCTCGGGACTATGGGGCTTCGCCCCTCTCCCCCTATCGGCCTACGGCCTCGTCCTCAAGCGCCGGACGGGCTAGGTGGTTCCTGCGCAGGCAATCGCCGGACGGGCTGAACAGTTCCTGCGCAGCAATCGCCGGACCGGCTCGTCAGTTCCTGCGCAGCAATCGTGTTGCCCCCGCCGCCACCGTCGTCGCCAGGATCCAGCCGCTGAGGATCAGGGCCGCGGCCAGCCACTGCCAGCCGCCGCGGAGCTGCCAGTAGCTGTCCTGGCCCAGGTTGATGACGGGCAGGAGGAGGTCGAGGGCGAAGAGGGAGGGGTTCCAGTTGGGGTGTTCGCCCGGTTTGAGCGGGGGGTGGTCGGCCCGTGCGAAGGCGATGGCGCTGGCCGCCCACAGGACCGCCATCCACAGCGCGGCCCGGCCCGGCCGGTAGCCGTACGCGACCGTCCAGTCCTGGGCGTATCCCCACAGCTTGGCCGCCGGGGGCAGCGTCTCGCGGCGGCGGCGCTGCTTGGCGAGCAGCACCTCGCGGGCGTCGGCGTCCTCGCCGCCGTTGCGCAGGACGGAGGCCAGCTTCTCGTAGGGCTCGGGGTTGTACTCGGCGGTGGCTGCGGCCACCCACTGCAGGCGCCGGGAGAGCGGGAAGCTGCCCTGCGGGATGAGGTTCTCGTACGTGAAGCCGCCCATCTGCAGGCCGCCGGGCCCCGGCCAGCTCGCCGCCTTGTCCATCAGGTTGACCACGCGGGCGCCGGACAGGACGATCTTGCCGAGCCCCGGGGCCTCGGAGAGGAAGCGCAGCTCGGGCGTCTGGACGCGGCGCAGCGACACCTCCTGGTCGTTCTGCAGCGTGAACCGGGCCTGGCCGAAATCCACCGCATCGCCGAAGCGCCCGTCGTCGAGCCGGATGCCGCCCTCGCACTCGAAGCGCTGCACCCGCGTCCCGCGCGCGGGCGTCGTGCCGCTGGTCTGCGGGGGATTGCCGACGCCTGCCGGGGTCAGATAGAGCGTGCGCTCGACGGTGAGCTGGGGCGCGTTCAGGGCGCGGCGGCCGTACGGGTTGGCAAGGCGGCTGCCGCGCAGGCTCAGGCTGACGCCGATCTTCGCGCCGCGCAGGCTCAGCTCGCCGTGCGACTCCAGCATCTCGGCCTGCAGGTCCTGGCCGACCGTCATGCCGTCGCCCATGATCGAGCGGCCGCGCCGGTCGCGGTACACCACGGCCTGGTTGAGCAGCAGGTCCGTGCCGATGTGGGCGTCCGTGAGCCGCATGCCGTTGTGGACGCGGCAGCGCGGCAGGTGCAGGTCGCCCTCGGTGTGCAGCCGGGCGCCCTCCAGGCGGGGGATCGAGCAGTCGACCATGCGCAGTGTGGTGAAGCGCGCCTCCGGGAGCAGCACCTCCTTCTCGAAGCGGCAGCCCTTCAGCTCCGTGTAGGGCACCACCACGCCGCCCGCCAGGTCCAGCACGTCGGTGATCTGCACCCCGGCCAGCTTCAGCGACGACACCCGCCCGGCGAGCGCGGGCGGCCCGTCGAGCAGCAGCCAGCACACGATGCGGGCCCGGACACTGCGCTCCGGCCCCCAGGGATAGCCGCCGTGCGGGTCGTCGACCGCCGCGTCCCCCGACCTCAGGTCGTACACGCTGCCGTTGCGGAACGCCTGCCACATGCCGATCTCCGCTGCGGTCAGCCCGTCCGGCGGGTCCCCGATGCCGGTGTCGTCGACCACTGCTGACTTCCTCCCGTGCCGTCCGCGGCGTGCGCGTGCCTCGTACACCTGTTCATGCCCGCTCCGTGACCGCCTGAACGCTAGTGGTGAACGTGGTCTTCCGTTAATTCGCAGGGCGGGCCACCGGGGCGCGGGCGGCTTGTATCAGCCATTGATACGGGCGACCGGGCGCCGGTGGCGGTCTGCGAGAATTGGCCATGTGATCTCTCGAATCGATCTGCGCGGCGACGCCCTCCCCGAGGGCCCCGCTCTGCGCGCCCTGCTGCCCCGTGCCGACTTCGACGTCGCGGCCGCCCTGGAGAAGGTGCGGCCCATCTGCGAAGACGTGCATCATCGCGGCGACGCGGCGCTGATCGAGTACGCGGAGAAGTTCGACGGCGTGAAGCTGGAGCAGGTCCGGGTGCCCGCCGCCGCGCTCGCCGAGGCCCTGCGGTGGCTCGACCCGGACGTCCGCGCGGCCCTGGAGGAGTCCATCCGCCGCGCCCGCGCCGTCCACCGCGCCCAGCGCCGTGCCCCGCACACCACCCAGGTCGTGCCCGGCGGCTCGGTCACCGAGAAGTGGGTGCCGGTCGAGCGCGTCGGTCTGTACGCACCGGGCGGGCGCTCCGTCTACCCGTCCTCCGTGATCATGAACGCCGTGCCCGCGCAGGAGGCCGGCGTCGCCTCCATGGCGCTCGCCTCGCCGCCCCAGGCCGACTTCGACGGCCTGCCGCACCCGACGATCCTCGCGGCCTGCGCGCTGCTCGGCATCGACGAGGTGTACGCGGTCGGCGGCGCCCAGGCCGTCGCCATGTTCGCGTACGGCACCGAGGAGTGCGCGCCCGCCAACATGGTCACGGGCCCCGGCAACATCTGGGTCGCCGCCGCCAAGCGGTACTTCACCGGGCGCATCGGCATCGACACCGAGGCGGGCCCGACGGAGATCGCGATCCTCGCGGACGACACCGCCGACCCGGTGCACGTCGCCTCCGACCTGATCAGCCAGGCCGAGCACGACCCGCTGGCCGCCGCCGTCCTCGTCACGGACTCCGCCGAGCTCGCGGACGCCGTCGCCAAGGAGCTGCGGCCGCAGGTCGCCGCCACCAAGCACGTCGAGGACCGGATCGCCCCGGCCCTCGCGGGCAGGCAGTCCGCGATCGTCCTGGTCGACGGCCTGGACGAGGGGCTCAGGGTCGTCGACGCGTACGGCGCCGAGCACCTGGAGATCCAGACCCGCGACGCCGCGGCCGTCGCCGACCGCGTCAAGAACGCGGGCGCGATCTTCGTCGGCCCCTGGGCGCCGGTCTCCCTCGGGGACTACTGCGCGGGCTCCAACCACGTGCTGCCGACGGGCGGTTGCGCGTGCCACTCGTCCGGTCTGTCCGTGCAGTCCTTCCTGCGCGGCATCCACATCGTGGACTACACCCGCGAGGCCCTGGCCGAGGTCGCCCACCACGTGGTGACGCTCGCGGAGGCCGAGGACCTGCCCGCGCACGGCGCCGCCGTCAAGGCGAGGTTCGGATGGAAGGTGCCGGGCCAGTGAGCGACATCCGGATCGACGACCTTCCCGTACGGGACGAGCTGCGCGGCAAGTCCCCCTACGGGGCGCCCCAGCTCGACGTACCCGTACGTCTGAACACCAACGAGAACCCGTACCCGCTGCCCGAGCCGCTCGTCGAGCGCATCGCCGAGCGCGTGCGCGAGGCCGCCCGGCACCTGAACCGCTACCCGGACCGGGACGCGGTGGAGCTGCGCACCCGGCTCGCCGAGTACCTGACGCGGACCGGCGGCCACGAGGTCACGCTCACCAACGTGTGGGCGGCCAACGGCTCGAACGAGGTCATCCAGCAGCTGCTGCAGACCTTCGGCGGCCCGGGCCGCACGGCGATCGGCTTCGAGCCCTCGTACTCGATGCACGGCCTGATCGCACGCGGCACCGGCACCGGCTGGATCTCCGGGCCGCGCCGCGACGACTTCACCATCGACCCCGAAGCGGCCGCGCGGGCCATCGCCGAGAACCGGCCGGACGTCGTCTTCATCACCACCCCCAACAACCCCACGGGCAACGCGGTCTCGGCCGAGGCGGTCGTCGCCCTGTACGACGCCGCGCAGGCGGCGAAGCCGTCGATCGTGGTCGTCGACGAGGCGTACGTGGAGTTCAGCCACGGCGCCTCGCTGCTTCCCCTCATCGAGGGCCGCCCGCACCTCGTCGTGTCCCGCACGATGTCCAAGGCCTTCGGCGCGGCCGGGCTGCGCCTCGGCTATCTCGCCGCCCACCCGGCGGTCGTCGACGCCGTGCAGCTCGTCCGGCTGCCGTATCACCTGTCGGCCGTCACCCAGGCCACCGCGCTCGCCGCGCTGGAGCACACGGACACGCTCCTCGGCTACGTCCGGCAGCTCAAGGCCGAGCGCGACCGTCTGGTCGACGAGCTGCGCGCGATCGGCTTCGACGTCACCGAGTCGGACGCCAACTTCGTGCAGTTCGGACGGTTCGCCGACGCCCATGAGGCGTGGCGGAAGATCCTCGACCGGGGCGTCCTGGTCCGGGACAACGGAGTGCCGGGATGGCTGCGGGTCACCGCGGGAACCCCCGCCGAAAACGACGCGTTCCTCAATGCGGCGCGCGAACTCAAGAAGGAGCAGTTGGCATGAGCCGCGTAGGCAGAGTCGAGCGGACCACCAAGGAGACCTCGGTCCTCGTCGAGATCGACCTCGACGGCACCGGCAAGGTCGACGTGTCGACCGGCGTCGGTTTCTACGACCACATGCTCGACCAGCTGGGCCGGCACGGCCTGTTCGACCTCACCGTCAAGACCGACGGCGACCTGCACATCGACTCGCACCACACCATCGAGGACACCGCGCTCGCCCTCGGCGCCGCCTTCAAGCAGGCCCTCGGCGACAAGGTCGGCATCTACCGCTTCGGCAATTGCACGGTCCCGCTCGACGAGTCCCTCGCCCAGGTCACCGTCGACCTCTCCGGCCGTCCGTATCTGGTGCACACCGAGCCGGAGAACATGGCGCCGATGATCGGCGAGTACGACACGACGATGACGCGGCACATCTTCGAGTCCTTCGTCGCGCAGGCGCAGATCGCCCTGCACATCCACGTGCCGTACGGCCGCAACGCCCACCACATCGTGGAGTGCCAGTTCAAGGCCCTCGCCCGGGCCCTGCGGTACGCCAGCGAGCGCGACCCGCGCGCGGCCGGCATCCTCCCCTCCACGAAGGGCGCCCTCTAAGCCATGAACGGCATCTCCACCCTGCTGCTCTTCGTCGGACTCTTCCTGCTGGGCGGCGTCTACTCCTTCGTCAAGCAGAAGCAGTCCAGGAGCGTCATCACGCTGCTGTCCATCGGCGCCGCCATGTGCCTGATCGCGGGCATCGTCCGCCTGGAGGTGTGGAATTGAGCGCGGCCAAGCGCGTAGTGGTCTTCGACTACGGCTTCGGGAACGTCCGTTCCGCCGAGCGTGCCCTCGCGCGCGCGGGCGCCGACGTCGAGATCACGCGTGACTACGACAAGGCCATGAACGCCGACGGCCTCCTGGTGCCCGGCGTCGGCGCCTTCGCCGCCTGCATGAAGGGCCTCACCGAAGCGCGCGGCGACTGGATCGTCGGCCGCCGCCTCTCCGGCGGACGCCCGGTGATGGGCATCTGCGTCGGCATGCAGATCCTCTTCGCGCGCGGCATCGAGCACGGCGTCGAGACCGAGGGCCTGGACGAGTGGCCCGGCACGGTCGAGCCCCTGAAGGCCGAGATAGTGCCGCACATGGGCTGGAACACGGTCGCCGCCCCGGCGGACTCCGAGCTCTTCAAGGGCCTTGAGCCGGACGAGCGCTACTACTTCGTGCATTCGTACGCGGTCCACGACTGGTCCCTGGAGACCGCGAACCCCGCGCTGCGCGCCCCCAAGGTCACCTGGTCCACGCACGGCGAGCCGTTCGTCGCCGCCGTGGAGAACGGCGCCCTGTGGGCCACCCAGTTCCACCCCGAGAAGTCCGGCGACGCCGGCGCCCAGCTCCTCACCAACTGGATCGGAACCCTGTGAGCACCCTCGAACTCCTCCCCGCCGTCGACGTCCGCGACGGCCAGGCCGTGCGCCTCGTCCACGGCGAGTCCGGCTCGGAGACCTCCTACGGCTCCCCGCTGGAGGCCGCCCTGGCCTGGCAGCGGTCGGGCGCCGAGTGGCTGCACCTGGTCGACCTGGACGCGGCGTTCGGCACGGGCGACAACCGCGAGCTGATCGCCGAGGTCGCCGGGGCCATGGACATCAAGGTCGAGCTGTCCGGCGGCATCCGTGACGACGACACCCTCGCCGCCGCCCTCGCCACCGGCTGCACCCGCGTCAACCTCGGCACCGCCGCCCTGGAGACCCCCGAGTGGGTCGCCAAGGTCATCGCCGAGCACGGCGACAAGATCGCGGTGGGCCTCGACGTCCGCGGCACCACCCTGCGCGGCCGCGGCTGGACCCGCGACGGCGGCGACCTCTACGAAACCCTGGAGCGCCTGAACGCCGAGGGCTGCGCGCGCTACGTGGTCACCGACATCGCCAAGGACGGCACGCTCCAGGGCCCGAACCTGGAGCTGCTCCGCAACGTGTGCGCGGCGACGGACCGCCCGGTGGTCGCCTCCGGCGGCGTCTCGTCCCTGGACGACCTGCGCGCCATCGCGGGCCTCGTGCCGCAGGGCGTGGAGGGCGCGATCGTCGGCAAGGCGCTGTACGCGAAGGCGTTCACCCTGGAAGCCGCCCTCGAGGCAGTGCGGTCATGAGCGGCGTACGTCGCGTACAGAGCGGGAGCCCCTGGGAGGAGGCCTTCGGCTTCGCCCGCGCGGTCGAGGCCGGCGACCGGGTCGTGGTCGGCGGCACCACCTCCTTCAAGGGACAGGTCCTGCACGGCGAGGGCGACCCCTATGAACAGACGCGGGTCGCCATCGCCAACGCCCTCGCGGCGATCGCCGAGTTCGGGCTCGGCCCCGAGTCCGTGACCGCCGTGCGTCTGCTCATCACCCACGCGCGGGACGTCGACGCGGTGGGCCGTGCGCACAAGGAGGTCTTCGACTCCGTGCGCCCGGTGATGACCATGGCGATCGTCTCCGGGTTCGTCGACTCGCGCATCCTGGTCGAAGTGGAACTCGAAGCCTTCCGAGGAGCCCCCGCATGACGCTGGCCGTAAGGGTCATTCCCTGCCTGGACGTGGACAACGGCCGGGTCGTCAAGGGCGTCAACTTCCAGAACCTGCGCGACGCGGGCGACCCCGTCGAGATGGCCAAGGTGTACGACGCCGAGGGCGCCGACGAGCTGACGTTCCTGGACATCACCGCTTCCTCCGGCGACCGCGAGACGACGTACGACGTGGTCCGCCGCACCGCCGAGCAGGTCTTCATCCCGCTCACGGTCGGCGGCGGCGTCCGCACGGCCGAGGACGTCGACAAGCTGCTGCGGGCCGGCGCCGACAAGGTCGGCGTGAACACGGCCGCCATCGCCCGCCCCGATCTGATCCGTGAGATCGCCGAGCGCTTCGGACGGCAGGTGCTCGTCCTCTCGGTCGACGCCCGCCGCACTGCCTCCGGCTCCTTCGAGGTCACCACCCACGGCGGCCGTCGCTCCGCCGGGATCGACGCCGTCGAGTGGGCGCACCGCGCCGCCGAGCTCGGCGCGGGCGAGATCCTGCTGAACTCGATGGACGCCGACGGCACGAAGGACGGCTACGACATCGAGATGATCGAGGCCGTCCGCAAGCACGTCACGGTGCCCGTCATCGCGTCGGGCGGCGCGGGCCGCCTCGACCACTTCCCGCCGGCCGTCGCGGCGGGCGCGGACGCCGTCCTGGCCGCGTCCGTGTTCCACTTCGGCGACCTGCGCATCGGCGAGGTCAAGGAGACGCTGCGGGCGGCGGGGCACCCCGTCCGCTAGGCGTTCGGCCCGGTCGGCCCCGGTCACCCAGCGGTGGCCGGGGCCGTTTTCCGCGCGGACAGGAAAGGAAAGTTGCGCAATATCAGTTGCACAACTTTTCTTTCCTATCTAGCGTGACGGGCATGGACGACAAGCCTGAGAAGAGCCCGGGCGACAAGCCCGAGGACCGCCGCATCACCGATCTGGGCACCCTGAAGGCCTTCGGCCACCCGCTGCGCCTGAAGCTGTACCGCTCGCTGTACGTGCGCCGCAGGGCGACCGCGTCGCAGCTCGCCGAAGAGGTCGACGGAGCCGTCTCGCTGGTCAGCTACCACCTGCGCAAACTCGCCGAGCACGGCCTCATCGAGGAGGCACCGGTCGGCCGGGACGGAGACGGCCGCGAGCGCTGGTGGCAGCCCGCGCAGCAGGGCCTGAGCCTGAACCGGCGGGACTTCGAGGACGCCCCCGAGAAGCTCGCCGCACACACCGCCGTGACCCGCACCATCGTCGACCAGCGCACCGACGCCTACCTGCGCTACCTCGACGAGCAGCCCGCCTGGAGCCCCGAGTGGCAGTCCGCGGTGGCCTGCTCCGACTATCTGCTCCGGCTCACCGCCGCCGAACTCGCCGAGCTTTCCGGCGAGTTGCGCGCCGTCATCAAGAAGTACGCCGACTCCGGCGACGCCGCGCACGAGGCGGGCGACGCCGAAGGACGCGAGAACGTCGCGCTGCACCTCTACAGCTTCCCGTTCCGGACCTGAAGGGGCCGATGGGCGTGACCGCCACCGAGCCGCGCACCACCGCCACCACCCGGACGGCCGGGAAACCCGCGCACCGGGACGGGAACGTCCTGCGCTGGCTCGCCGCGTACACCGCGTCGATGATCGGCGACAGCGTCTACTTCGTCGCCCTGTCCTGGGCCGCCGCCCGCGGCGGCGCCACCCAGACCGGCCTCGTGCTCGCGGCGGGCGCGGTGCCGCGCGCCGTCCTGATGCTCGGCGGGGGAGTCGTCGCCGACCGGTTCGGGCCGCGCCGCGTGGTGATCGGCAGCGATGCCGCGCGCTGCGTGGTGATCCTCGCCCTGGCCGGGGCCCTGCTGGTGTCGGCGCCCGCGGCCTGGCTGCTCGTGGTGGCGGCCCTGCTCTTCGGCGTGGTGGACGCGCTGTTCCTGCCGAGCGTGGGCGCCCTGCCGCCGCGGCTGACCGTGCCGGGCGAGCTGGCCCGGGTGCAGGGGATGCGGGGGTTCGCGCAGCGGGTGGCGACGGTGACGGCGGCCCCGGCGGCCGGCGCGGCCGTCGCCCTGGGCGGGCCCGCGGCGGGGTTTGCCGTGGCGGGTGCGCTGTTCGCCGCCTCGCTGCCGCTGCTGCTTGCCGTGAAGGTGCGGGACCTGCCCGCCGACGACCGGGCCGACGGCGCCGAATCCGCCCGGCGGCAGCTGCTGAGCGGGCTGCGGTACGTACGCGGGCACAGGGTGCTCGCGCCCCTGATGGTCGTGATCGCGGTGACCGAGATGGGCTTCTCCGGGCCCGGCAACGTGGGGATCGTGCTGCTCGCCGACGAGCGGGGCTGGGGCGCGGCCGGCATGGGCTGGGTCGTCTCCGGGTTCGGCGCGGGGGCGGGACTTGCCGCGCTCGGCGTGGCCGTGCGCGGGCGGGTGCGGCGGGCCGGGGCCGTCCTGTCGTGGACGGCGCTGCCGGGTGCGGCGGCGCTCGCGGCCCTGGCGTACGTGCCGTCGGCCGCGTGGGCCGTGCTCGCGGCGCTGCTCGTGGGAGCGCTGCTCGGGCTCGGCGGGGCACTGGGCGGGGCGCTGCTGCAGACGGTCACCGAGCCCGCGTACATGGGGCGGGTCATGTCGGTGGCCGGGCTGCTCACGCTCGGGGTGCCGCCACTGTGCTACCCGCTCGCCGGCGTCGCCATCGGTACGTGGGGTGTGGGTCCCGTGTTCGTGGCCGGGGCTGTGGTGACCGGGATGGGGGGTCTGGTGGGGCTGGGGTGGCTGCGCGCTGCCGGGTTGCCGCGGTGACCGCGGGTTTCTGCGGATGCGAGCTGCGTGGTCGGCACCCATGCTGGAGGTGACCGACGAAAGCGAGGAGGTCGGCTATGTCTGTGATGGACAAGCTGAAGCAGATGCTCAAGGGTCACGAGGACAAGGCCGGGCAGGGCGTCGACAAGGCCGGTGACTTTGTCGACGAGAAGACCCAGGGCAAGTACAGCAGCCAGGTCGACACGGCCCAGGACAAGCTCAAGGACCAGCTTGGCCGCGACCAGGACCAGCCGCCCCAGTCGTGAGACCGCGGCCACCTGTCGACGTTGAACAGCGGCCTTGACGCCCGCTGCCACGCCGCCGCATGCGTGAGACGGCCTCGGTAGGCGCTCATCGCTCCCGCCGAGGCCGTCCCGCGCGCACTGCCGGACGCCGAGCGGCCCGTCAGAGCCCCAGCTGCTTCGCCTCGTGCAGCCGCGCGACCGCGTCCTTGTCGCCCTCCAGCTCCACGTCCGCCGCCTCCTGGCGGCCGAAGACGAACATCAGGAGCTCGGACGGCTCGCCCGTCACCGTGACGACCGGCGTGCCGCGGTGCGCCACCGCCGTCTGCCCGTCCGGGCGGCGCAGCACCAGGCCGACCGGCGCCTTGCGGCCGACGACCCGGGCCATCCGCTCCAGCCGGGACCACAGGGCGTCGGAGAAGACCGGGTCCAGCTCGCGCGGCGTCCAGTCCGGCTGCGCGCGGCGCACGTCCTCCGCGTGGACATAGAACTCCACCGCGTTCGACGCCTCGTCGACCTGCTTCAGGTTGAAGGGCGAGAACCGCGGCGGCCCCGTACGGATCAGCTGGATCAGCTCCTCGTACGGCTTCGCGGCGAACTCGGCCTGCACCCGCTCGAGACGCGAGGCGAGCTGCTTGATCAGAATTCCGCCCGCGGCGTCCGCGCGTCGCTCGCGCACCACCACGTGGGCGGCGAGGTCGCGGGCGTTCCACCCGTCGCACAGGGTCGGCGCGTCCGGACCGACCGCTTCCAACAGATCGGCGAGGAGAAGCCGTTCACGCTTCGCATGGGTCGACATGGGAGCCAGCCTACGACCGGGTGCCCGGTCCGGACAGTGGACGTCCGCCGGGTGAGCCCCGCGCGGGCGGCACAATGGCCCCATGAGCGCATCACCCAAGGCCAGCAGCCTCGACCCGAAGATCGCCGCGCGCCTCAGGCGCAGCGCCGACGGCCTGGTCCCCGCCATCGCCCAGCAGTACGACACCGGCGAGGTGCTGATGCTCGGCTGGATGGACGACGAGGCGCTGCACCGCACCCTGACCACGGGCCGCTGCACCTACTGGTCGCGCAGCCGTCAGGAGTACTGGGTCAAGGGCGACACGTCCGGACACTTCCAGTACGTGAAGTCCGTGGCCCTCGACTGCGACGCGGACACCGTCCTCGTCCAGGTCGACCAGGTCGGCGCGGCCTGCCACACGGGCACCCGCACCTGCTTCGACTCCGACGTGCTTCCGGTGGCCGACGCCCCGGCGCCGGGTCAGTAGGGTCTGCTGCCATGGATCTCGAGACCTTCCGCAAGCTCGCGACCGACCGCCGCGTGATCCCCGTCAGCCGCAGACTCCTCGCGGACGGCGACACCCCGGTCGGGCTCTACCGCAAGCTCGCCGCCGAGCGCCCCGGCACGTTCCTCCTGGAATCCGCGGAGAACGGCCGCGCGGCGTATCTGTGGTCCCGGTACTCCTTCGTCGGCGTACGCAGCGCCGCCACCCTCACCACCCGCGACGGCGAGGCCCACTGGCTCGGCACCCCGCCCGTCGGCGTCCCCACCTCCGGCGACCCGCTGGCCGCCCTGCGCGCCACCGTCGACACCCTGCACACCCCGCGCGACCTGGCCGGCGCCGAGGGCCTGCCCCCGTTCACCGGCGGCATGGTCGGCTACCTCGGCTACGACATCGTGCGCCGCCTGGAGAAGATCGGCCCGGGGGAGCGCGACGACCTGCGGCTCCCCGAGCTGACCATGCTCCTCACCAGCGACCTCGCCGTCCTCGACCACTGGGACGGCTCGGTCCTGCTCATCGCCAACGCGATCAACCACAACGACCTCGACAGCGGCGTCGACGAGGCGTACCGGGACGCGGTCGCCCGCCTCGACGCCATGCAGGCCGACCTCTCCCGCCCCGTCTCCCAGCCCCCGGCCGCCCTCCCGCCGTCCGAACTGCCCGAGTACACCGCGCTGTGGGGCGGCGAGCAGTACCAGGACGCCGTCGAGGACATCAAGGAACGCATCCGCGCCGGCGAGGCCTTCCAGGTCGTGCCGTCGCAGCGCTTCGAAACCCCTTGCGGGGCAAGCGCGTTGGACGTCTACCGCGTGCTGCGGGCCACCAACCCGTCGCCGTACATGTACCTGTTCCGCCTCGACGGATTCGACGTCGTCGGGTCCTCGCCGGAGGCGCTGGTCAAGGTCGAGGACGGGCGGGCCATGGTGCACCCCATCGCCGGCACCCGGCCGCGCGGCGCCACCCCGCAGGAGGACCAGGCGCTCGCCGACGAACTGCTCGCCGACCCCAAGGAGCGCGCCGAGCACCTGATGCTCGTCGACCTGGGCCGCAACGACCTGGGCCGGGTCTGCGAGCCCGGCTCCGTCGAGGTCGTGGACTTCATGTCCATCGAGAAGTACTCGCACGTCATGCACATCGTCTCGACGGTCACCGGCCGCGTCGCCGACGGCCGCACCGCCTTCGACGTGCTCACCGCCTGCTTCCCCGCGGGCACCCTCTCCGGCGCCCCCAAGCCCCGCGCCATGCAGATCATCGACGAGCTGGAGCCGTCCCGGCGCGGCCTGTACGGCGGCTGCGTCGGCTACCTCGACTTCGCCGGCGACTCCGACACCGCCATCGCCATCCGCACCGCGCTGCTGCGCGACGGCACGGCGTACGTGCAGGCCGGGGCCGGGGTCGTCGCCGACT
Organism: Streptomyces aureoverticillatus; assembly: GCF_014649395.1. Taxonomy (GTDB): domain Bacteria; phylum Actinomycetota; class Actinomycetes; order Streptomycetales; family Streptomycetaceae; genus Streptomyces; species Streptomyces aureoverticillatus. The sequence continues at coordinate 345,389 of NZ_BMSY01000005.1, read as the reverse complement.
CCGACCCCGTCGCCGAGGACACCGAGTGCCGCAACAAGGCCGCCGCCGTGCTGCGCGCCATCCATACCGCGAACCGGCTGCACGCCGCCGCGAGCCGTGAGGGATAGTGGACGGGTGACTTCTGCAGTGCCAACGCCCCGTACCGACGGCGCGGCGCCCCGAACCGACGGGACGCCGCAGGTCGCCGCCGACCCCGCCCCGCGCGGCGGTCGGCGCAGCCTCGCCGCCGCCCTGCTGCTCGGCGCCGCCGGCGCGGCCCTCGCGCTGCTCGCGTCCCGGCAGTCCTGGGCCCACGGCACCGCGGCCGTGGCGGGCGGCGACTTCCCGCTGACCGCCAAGGGCAGCGACGTCACGGGCGTGCCCGCGGCCCTCGCCATAGTGGGCCTGGCCGCGCTCGTCGCGGTCTTCGCCGTGCGCCGCACCGGCCGGCTGCTCGTGTCACTGCTGCTCGCGCTCAGCGGCGTCGGCATCATCGTGGCCGCGCTGCTCGGCGCGAACGACAGCGGCGCCCTGGACGAGAAGGCCGCCGACACCTCCGGCGACGCCGCGTCGCGCATCGCCGACCTCAGCCACACCGGCTGGCCCTACGCCGCCGTGGCCGCCGGCGCGCTGATCCTCGCCGCCGGGCTGCTCGCCCTCATCTGCGGCCGCGGCTGGCCCGCGATGTCGGGGCGCTACGAACGCGACGGCGCCCCCCGGCCGCGTGCCCAGCGCCGCGCCCCCGACCCGGACCGGCCCGAGGACCTGTGGAAGGCCATCGACCGCGGCGAGGACCCGACCCGCGAGGCCTGACCCCGGAGCACCGGCCGGTGCCCCACCCGCACCCCGGTGAACCACCGCACACGCCGGTGACCCCCCGCTCACCACATACGCGCGGGTACGGAACAATGGAGCCGAGCGTCCGACTCACGGTGGCGCGGGACCGGCGATCCGCCCGGACCGGAGCACCACCCCACACGCATAGCTACGAGGAGCAAGTCATGGCGGGCAGCAGCCACGGACACGGTCACACCCCGGCCGCCTGGACCGGCGTCATCATCGCCTTCATCGGTTTCTGTGTCGCGGGCGCCTTCATGGTGATGGACAACCCGCTCGGCTTCTGGGCCGGCATGGCCGTCATCCTCGCCGGTGGCATCGTGGGCGGCGCCATGCGTCTCGCGGGCCTGGGCCAGAAGCCGCACCAGCCGCACCAGGCGCAGCAGGTGGCGAGCTCCGAGAGCTGACCGCGGCGCGAAGACGCGCGGACACCTACGCCGACGGGGCGGCCGGGAACCTTCCGGCCGCCCCGTCGGCGTACCCCCGCCGCACGACCGCTCCCGCGCCCCGGGAATCCCTCTGGGCATACCACTTGGGCCCTCCGTCGGCGTACCACCCGGGCGCCCGCGCCCCGGGCGGGGGACAATGGACGGGTGAATCCAGAACCGGAGACCGTCGCGCCGCCGGGCCCGGACAGTGGGCTCCGTGCCCTCGCCGTGCCGCTCGGTGTGCTCGGCTCGGTCGCCGCGGCCTTCGCGTACGTCGCCACGGTCGACCCGAACGAACCAGGGCACTACCCGGCCTGCCCGCTCCTGTACCACACGGGCGTGTACTGCCCCGGCTGCGGCGGGCTGCGCAGCGCCCACGCCTTCGCCCACGGCGACCTGCCCGCCGCGCTCGGCGCCAACGCGCTGGCCGTCGTCGGCTTCGGGCTCTTCGCGGTGGGGTGGGCGCTGTGGGCGGTGCGGGCCGCGCGCGGCAGGCCGGTGCGGCTCGAACTGGGCCGGGCACAGCTGTGGGGCGTCGGCGTCGTCGTCGCCCTGTTCACCCTCGTGCGGAATCTGCCGTTCGGCGGCTGGCTGCACCCGTAGCACTGACCCGCCCGCCTGACAAATGTCCAGGTGGTGGGACCCGCGTCAACCGGATGCGGGTCCTACGCCCTCCTGCGGATACCATCGCAGTGACCATGGGGACGCCCGCCGAGGGCGGACCGAGCACCGCTGTACTGCTCGAACGTAGATACAACCGTCCTGGAAGGGGGCCGCTCGCGTGAGTGTGCTCGACGAGATCATCGACGGAGTCCGCGCCGACCTCGCACAGCGGCAGGCGCGTGTCAGCCTCGACGAGCTCAAGGAGCGCGCGGCGAAGGCCCCCGCGGCCAAGGACGGGGTCGCCGCGCTGCGTGGCGACGGCGTCAAGGTCATCTGCGAGGTCAAGCGCTCCAGCCCGTCCAAGGGCGCGCTCGCCGCGATCGCCGACCCCGCCGCGCTCGCCGCCGACTATGCGGCCGGTGGCGCCGCCGCCATCTCCGTGCTCACCGAGGAGCGCCGCTTCGGCGGCTCGCTCGCCGACCTGGAGGCCGTGCGCGCCAAGGTCGACGTCCCGGTCCTGCGCAAGGACTTCATCGTCACCTCGTACCAGCTGTGGGAGGCCCGTGCGTACGGCGCCGACCTCGCCCTGCTGATCGTCGCCGCCCTCGACCAGCCCGCCCTGGAGTCGCTGATCGAGCGCGCCGAGTCCATCGGCCTCACCCCGATCGTGGAGGTCCACGACGAGGAGGAGGCCGAGCGGGCCGTCGACGCCGGGGCGAAGGTCGTCGGCGTCAACGCGCGCGACCTGAAGACCCTCAAGGTCGACCGGTCCACGTTCGAGCGCGTCGCGCCCGAGCTGCCCGACTCCGTCGTCAAGATCGCCGAGTCCGGGGTGCGCGGGCCGCACGACCTCATCGCCTACGCCAACGCGGGCGCCGACGCCGTCCTCGTGGGCGAGTCCCTCGTCACCGGCCGCGACCCGAAGGCGGCCGTCTCCGACCTCGTCGCGGCCGGGGCGCACCCGGCGCTGCGGCACGGGCGGAGCTGACCCCTCGATGCGCGCCGACCGCTTCCCCGCCGCCGTCCGCCCGGGCTCGTGCCCGGACGGCCGCGCGTGCGTGCGGTCGGCGGCGGCGCTGGTGCCGTCCTCCGGGGCCCGTGACCCGTACGCGCGACTCGCGCGCGGGTGCCGTCCTCGTGGGTGCAGGGCGCCTGCGCGGCGCGTGCACGGGCGGCGGGTGCGGTACGTCATCGGTGACGAGCCCGGCCAGGTGAACGGCATGCGATGGCGCGCGCGTGACACGCGCGATCGCCTTTGCCTGCGGCACCACTAGCGGCTCTTTCGGCACCGCCGAACCGGGCCGTGGGGGCTGCTCGCCGTCGCGGCGGATTGTTCTTTCCCCACTGCGTCCATCAGCGCGCTCCGCGCGCGGTCGCCCCTTCCCGTGGCCGGGGGCTCCGCCCCCGGGCCCCCGGGTGGGCGGGGAGTCCCGTACCCGTGGCCGGGGGCTCTGCCCCCTGGGCCCCCGGGTGGGCTCTGCCCCTGGACTCTCGGGTGGGTGGGACTGATCCGCCGCGCAGCGGCGGTGCTGTACCCGCACCCCGGGGCCCACGGTTACGGGCGGGCGGGTGGGAGCAATCCGCCGCGGAGCGGCGGGACGGCTTCCGCACCCCCACGCAGCCGCGGCCGAGAGCCAGGGCCCACCCCGGGGCCGACGGTCACGGGCGGGCGGGTGGGAGACCCCGCCGCGAAGCGGCGGGACAGCTGCCGCCCCGCACCCCGCCGGCCAGAGGCACACGCGCATACGGTGACCGACAGACCACCCACAGCCACGCGAGGTATCCACATGCCCAGCGAGTACTTCATCCCCGACCCGGAGGGTCGGACCCCGAGCGCCGAAGGCTACTTCGGAGCGTTCGGCGGCAAGTTCATCCCGGAGGCGTTGGTCGCCGCCGTGGACGAGGTCGCCGTCGAGTTCGACAAGGCGAAGGCCGACCCGGAATTCGCCCGTGAGCTGGACGACCTGCTCGTGAACTACACGGGCCGCCCCAGCGCCCTGACCGAGGTGCCGAGGTTCGCCGAACACGCCGGGGGCGCCCGCGTGTTCCTCAAGCGTGAGGACCTGAACCACACCGGGTCCCACAAGATCAACAATGTGCTCGGGCAGGCGCTGCTGACCAAGCGGATGGGGAAGACCCGGGTCATCGCCGAGACCGGCGCCGGTCAGCACGGGGTGGCCACCGCCACCGCCTGCGCGCTGTTCGGCCTCGAGTGCACCATCTACATGGGCGAGATCGACACCGAGCGCCAGGCCCTGAACGTGGCCCGCATGCGCATGCTCGGCGCCGAGGTCATCGCGGTGAAGTCCGGGTCCAGGACCCTCAAGGACGCCATCAACGAGGCCTTCCGCGACTGGGTCGCCAACGTGGACCACACGCACTACCTCTTCGGCACCGTGGCCGGTCCGCACCCCTTCCCCGCCATGGTCCGCGACTTCCACCGCGTCATCGGCGTCGAGGCCCGCCGTCAGATCCTGGAGCGCGCGGGCCGCCTGCCCGACGCGGCGATCGCCTGCGTCGGCGGCGGCTCCAACGCCATCGGCCTGTTCCACGCCTTCATCCCGGACGCGGACGTACGCCTCGTCGGCTGCGAGCCCGCCGGGCACGGCGTGGAGACCGGCGAGCACGCGGCCACCCTCACCGCGGGCGAGCCCGGCATCCTGCACGGCTCGCGCAGCTACGTACTCCAGGACGAGGAAGGCCAGATCACCGAGCCGTACTCGATCTCCGCCGGGCTCGACTACCCGGGCATCGGCCCCGAGCACGCCTTCCTCAAGGACAGCGGCCGCGGCGAGTACCGCGCGGTCACCGACGACGCCGCGATGCAGGCCCTGCGGCTGCTCTCGCGCACCGAGGGCATCATCCCGGCGATCGAGAGCGCGCACGCCCTCGCGGGCGCCCTGGAGGTCGGCAAGGAGCTCGGCAAGGACGGGCTGATCATCGTCAACCTGTCGGGCCGCGGCGACAAGGACATGGACACCGCCGCCCGCTACTTCAACCTGTACGACACCGGCGCCGACGCCACCGTCGCCGCGGACGCCGCCGGCGAGACCGCCGAGATCGAGGGGGACGCCAAGTGAGCGGGAACATCAAGCTGTTGGGCGACACCCTCGCCGCCGCCAAGGCCGAGGGCCGCTCCGCCCTCATCGCCTACCTCCCGGCGGGCTTCCCCACCGTGGACGGCGGCATCGCGGCCGTGAAGGCGGCGTTCGACGGCGGCGCGGACGTCGTCGAGGTCGGCCTCCCGCACAGCGACCCCGTCCTGGACGGGCCCGTCATCCAGACCGCCGACGACATCGCCCTGCGCGGCGGCGTGAAGATCGCCGACGTGTTCCGCACGGTGCGCGAGGCCCACGCCGCCACCGGCAAGCCGGTGCTCGTCATGACGTACTGGAACCCCATCGACCGCTACGGCGTCGAGCGGTTCACCGCCGAACTCGCCGAAGCGGGCGGCGCGGGCTGCATCCTGCCCGACCTGCCGGTCCAGGAGTCCGCGCTGTGGCGCGAGCACGCGGCCAAGCACGACCTGGCCACGGTCTTCGTCGTCGCGCCGAGCAGCAAGGACGCCCGGCTCGCGACGATCACGGCGGCCGGTTCGGGCTTCGTGTACGCGGCCTCGCTGATGGGCGTCACCGGCACCCGCGCGTCCGTGGGCGCCCAGGCGCAGACCCTGGTGGAGCGCACCCGCGCCACCACCGACCTGCCGGTCTGCGTGGGCCTCGGGGTCTCCGACGCCGCACAGGCCGCCGAGGTCGCCGGTTTCGCGGACGGTGTCATCGTCGGCTCCGCGTTCGTCCAGCGGATGCTGGACGCCGACGACGAGGCGGCCGGCCTCGCCGCGGTGCGGACGCTCGCGGGTGAACTCGCCCGGGGCGTACGTGGATCCGCGTAATCCTTAAGGGTGGACCTGGGACCGGGGAGGCGCGCTCGCGCCTCCCCGGTTCGTTTGCCCCGATGTGAGCGAGAAGAACCGAGAAGGTAAGCGAACGGCCCGCGAGCGGCTGGCGGAAGAGCGAGAGCGGCAGAAGGCGCGCGACAAGCAGCGCCGCGTGCTCCTGGTGAGCGCGGCCGTCGTCGGCGTGCTCGCCCTGGCCGCCGTCGGCGGCATCCTCGCCGCCAACGCGGGCGACGACGACAACAAGAAGGACACCGCGGGCCCGGTCGTCGCGCCCAAGGGGGCGAGCGGCGACGACAAGCTGGCCATCCCCCTGGGCAAGGACAGCGCGAAGTCCAGGCTCACCATCTGGGAGGACTTCCGCTGCCCGGCCTGCAAGCAGTTCGAGGACGGCTATCGCTCGACGATCAACGAGCTGGCCGGCAAGGGACAGCTGAAGGTCGAGTATCACCTCGCGACCCTCATCGACGGCAACATGGGCGGCAGCGGCTCCCTGCACGCCGCCAACGCCGCCGCCTGCGCCCAGGACGCCGGAAAATTCGCTCCGTATCACGACGAGCTGTTCAAGAACCAGCCCCCGGAGCCCGACGACGCCTTCGCCGACAACGGCAAGCTGATCGACCTCGCGGGCAAGGTCGACGGCCTGGTCACGGACACGTTCAAGAAGTGCGTGAACGACGGCAGGCACAACAGCTGGGTCGCCAAGTCCCAGGAGGCCTTCGGCAAGGCCAACCTCCGCGGCACGCCCACGGTCCTGCTCGACGGCAAGGACATCTTCGCCGACCAGCAGAATCCCGTGACCCCGCCGAAGCTGAAGGCCATGGTGGAGAAGGCCAACCAGTAGAGCCGGCCGGCGGGACCGGACCGCCGCGGCCCGCCGGTGCCCCGTTATTGACCCGTTGCCGGGCTGGCTGCCGTCGCCGCCGCCCGGCACGGTAGCGTCGACCCTGCCATGGAATTTGCCTACATCCCCAGCCCGTCGCGCGGAGTGGTCGATCTCGGCCCCATTCCGCTGCGCGGCTACGCGTTCTGCATCATCATCGGCGTCTTCGTTGCCGTGTGGCTCGGCAACAAGCGGTGGATCGCCCGCGGCGGCCGGCCCGGCACCGTGGCCGACATCTCCGTCTGGGCCGTGCCCTTCGGACTCGTCGGCGGCCGCCTCTACCACGTGATCACGGACTACCAGCTGTACTTCAGCGACGGCCGTGACTGGGTGGACGCCTTCAAGATCTGGGAGGGCGGGCTCGGCATCTGGGGTGCGATCGCCTTCGGCGCGGTCGGCGCGTGGATCGGCTGCCGCCGGCGCGGGATCCCGCTGCCCGCGTGGGCCGACGCGCTGGCGCCCGGCATCGCCATCGCCCAGGCGATCGGCCGCTGGGGCAACTGGTTCAACCAGGAGCTGTACGGCAGGAAGACCGACGTGCCGTGGGCCCTGAAGATCACGTCCGCGGAGGACGGGCGGGTGCCCGGCACCTACCACCCGACCTTCCTGTACGAGTCCCTGTGGTGCATCGGCGTCGCCGTCCTGGTCATCTGGGCCGACCGCCGCTTCAAGCTCGGCCATGGCCGCGCGTTCGCCCTCTACGTGGCCTCGTACTGTGTGGGCCGCTTCTGGATCGAGTACATGCGCGTCGACGACGCGCACGAATTCCTCGGCCTGCGCCTCAACAACTGGACGGCGCTGCTTGTCTTCATTCTCGCGGTGGTCTACCTGGTCGTTTCCGCCAAGACGCGGCCGGGGCGCGAGGAGATCGTTGAACCCGGAGCGGGTTCTGGCGGGGGCGCCTTGGACGAGGGGGAGCCCTCGGACTCCGTTGACTCCGACTCTGGCTCCGGCGCCGGTGATGGCGAGTCTGGTGACGCCAAGTCCAAGGGTGCGGCTGAGTCGGCTGTCGAGAAGGGCTGAGGAGGGCTCGGCACCGCCGGGTAGGTTCGTTCGGGTCGCTCGCCGCCGCGGCGGGGATTGGCCTGCGGCCCGCAGTGAATCGCGACGGCGCGGCCTGCGGCCCGCCTATCCCCCGCCCTCGGCCGGCGCCAGCGTTCTGCGGGCCTCCTCCACCACCGCTCTGTCCACGAAGCGGCCGTCGGGGAGGGCCTGGGCGCCCTCCTCCGATGCCGCTGCCTTGATGATCGACTCGGCCTGTTCGATCTCCTCCGGAGTGGGGAGGTAGGCGCGCTCGATCACCGGGAGCTGACGGGGGTGGATCGCCGCGCGGCCCAGGAAGCCCAGGGCGCGGCCGTGCGCGCAGGACGCCGCCAGGCCCGCCGTGTCGCGGGTGTCGGGGTAGACCGACTGGTGCGGCGCGGGCAGCGACGCGGCGCGGGCGGCCACGACCACCCGGGAACGGGCCCAGTCCAGGCCCGCGTCGTCACGTACGCCCAGGTCGGCGCGGAGGTCCGCCTCGCCGATGGACAGGCCGCGCAGCGCCGGGTGGGCGGTGGCGATGGCGTAGGCCCGCTCGATGCCGAGGGCCGTTTCCAGCAGGGCGTGCAGGGCGGGGGCGCCGCCGTCGTGCGGGGCCGCCTGCTCGGCCGCGCGGATCACGTCGTCCGGTGAGGTGACCTTCGGCAGCCGCAGGCCCGCGAGGCCGGGCAGCGGGGCGATCGCCCGCAGGTCGGCGTCCGAGAGCGGGGTCCCGAGCGCGTTCACGCGGACGTGCAGGGCGGGGCCCGGGCCCGGCCGGGGCGCGGAGAGGAGTTCCGCGGTGGCCGCCCGCGCGTACTCCTTGCGGGCCGGGGCCACCGCGTCCTCCAGGTCGACCACCACCGCGTCCGCGCCCGCCACGAGCGCCTTCGCCACCACGTCGGGGCGGTCCCCGGGAACGTACAGCCAGGTCAGCGGGATCGGTCTCACAGCGCGCCCTCCTTGCGGAGCGAGGTGATCTCCGAGTCGGTGAGGCCGAGCTCGGCGAGGATCGTGTCCGTGTCGGCGCCGTGCGGGCGGCCCGCCCAGCGGATCGCGCCGGGGGTCTCGCTGAGGCGGAAGAGGACGTTCTGCATCCGCAGGGTGCCGAGCTCCGGGTCGTCCTGGACGGTGGTGATGGTGTTCAGGGCCGCGTACTGGGGGTCGGTCATGACGTCGCGCACGTCCTGGACGGGTGCGACCGCCGCCTCCGCCTTCTCGAACGCCTCGATCACCTCGGTGCGGGTGCGGCGGGCGATCCACGCGCCGACCGCCTCGTCGAGGACGTCCGCGTGGGCGGCGCGCCCGGTGCCGGAGCCGAACCACGGCTCGGCGGCCAGGTCCGGGCGGCCCACCAGGCGCAGCACGCGCTCCGCGATGGACTGGGCGGAGGTGGAGACCGCGACCCACTTGCCGTCGGCCGTGCGGTAGGTGTTGCGGGGCGCGTTGTTCGTCGACCGGTTGCCGGTACGCGGCTGTACGTGGCCGAGCTGGTCGTACCAGAGCGGCTGCGGGCCGAGCACCGTGAGGATCGGCTCGATGATCGCCATGTCGACGACCTGGCCCCGGCCGGTGCGCTCGCGGGCGGCGAGGGCCGTCATCACCGCGTACGCCGTGGCCAGGCCCGCGATGGAGTCCGCGAGGCCGAACGGCGGGAGCGTCGGCGGTCCGTCCGGCTCGCCGGTGGCGGCCGCGAAGCCGCTCATCGCCTCCGCGAGGGTGCCGAATCCGGGGCGGCGCGCGTACGGCCCGAACTGGCCGAAGCCCGTGACGCGGGCCAGCACGAGCCGCGGGTTCGCGGCGCTCAGCTCCGCCCAGCCGAGGTCCCACTTCTCCAGGGTGCCGGGCCGGAAGTTCTCGACGATCACGTCGGCGTCGGCGGCGAGGCGGAGCAGGGTGGCGCGGCCGCCGGGGGTGGAGAGGTCCAGCGTCATCGTGCGCTTGTTGCGGCCGAGCAGCTTCCACCACAGGCCGACCCCGTCCTTCGCCGGGCCGTGCCCCCGGGACGGGTCCGGGCGCCTGGGGTGCTCGACCTTGACGACGTCCGCGCCGAAGTCGCCGAGCAGGGTGGCGGCGAGGGGGCCCGCGAAGAGGGTCGCCAGGTCGAGGACGCGCAGGCCGGACAGGGGCGGCGCCGGGGGCGGTGCGGCCGGGGCCGTCATGCCGTGACACCCGCTTCGGTGTCGATCTCCTTGCGGTACGGCATGGAGGCCGCGGCACCCGGACGCCGCACGGAGAGCGCGGACGCCGCCGACGCCCAACCCAACGCCTCCGGCATGGACTTGCCCTCGGTGAGTGCCACCGCGAGCGCGCCCACGAACGTGTCGCCCGCACCCGTCGTGTCCACCGCGGTGACCCGCCGCGCGGGCACCGTGACGGGCTCGGCGCCCCGGGCCGCGTACAGACTGCCCGCCGCGCCGAGCGTCACGACGACCTCCGGGACCTGGTCGAGGAGCGCGCGGGCCGCGTCCGCCGGGTCGGGGCGGCCGGTGAGGGCGGCGGCCTCGTGCTCGTTGGGGATCAACAGGTCGGTGGCGGCGAGGAGTTCGGACGGGATGGGGCACCCCCTGCTCGAACGCAGTTGAGAGCTTGGGGAAGGCTGGGCGGGGGCCGGGGTGAGGATGGTGCGTACGCCGTGGGCGCGGGCGGACCGGGCGGCGGCGAGCACGCCTTCCAGGGGGATCTCCAACTGGAGCAGCAGCGCCGCGGCGGAGGCGATCGCGGCCTCCTCGCCGGCGTCCACGGTGGTCAGGGTGGCGTTGGCGCCGGGGATGACGACGATCGCGTTGCCGCCGTCGTCGTCCACGACGATGTGGGCGGTGCCGCTCGGGCCCTCGACGGTGCGCAGCAGGTCGGTGTCCACGCCCGAGTGGTCGAGCGCGGACCGCAGTTGTGCGCCGAAGGCGTCGGTGCCGACCGCGCCGATCATCGAGACGGTGGCGCCCGCGCGGGCCGCGGCGACGGCCTGGTTGGCGCCCTTGCCGCCGGGGAGGGTGCGGAACTCGCGGCCGGTGACGGTCTCCCCGCGCTGCGGGGCCTTGGCCACGTACGCGACGAGGTCCATGTTGGTGCTGCCGAGGACGGCGATGTGGGGCCGGGTCATGGGCGGGGTGCCTCCTGGGGGGCGGGTTCGCCGGTTTGTGGAGCGGGTTCGGTCGTCAGGCGCGCGGTGAGGGCGGCGAGGGTGTCGAAGCCGGTGCCGTGGAAGCCGCCGACGGACGTGGCGAGGCGGTTCCTCAGCGGGGCCGTCCAGCGCTCCGGGAGGGCGTTCGGGTCGCCGGACAGCAGGCCCGCGACCGAGCCCGCCGTCGCGCCGTTGGAGTCCGTGTCCCAGCCGCCGGAGACGGCCCGGGTGATGGAGGCGGTGAAGTCGCCGTCGGCGTGCGTGAGGGCCGCGGCGAGCAGGGCCGCGTTCGGGACGACGTGCACCCAGTGATATGTGCCGTACGTCGCGTGCAGCTGGTCCACGACATCGTCGAAGTCCCGGTGTTTTTCCGCGAGTTGGATGCCGTGGCGCACCGCCCTCGCCAGGCGGGAGTCCTCGGGGACGACGGTGAGGCCCGCGGCCAGGCTCTCGTGCACGTCGGCGGTGCCGGACGCCGCCCGCGCGATCGTCGCCGCCGCGAACATCGCCCCGTACACGCCGTTCGCCGTGTGCGTGAGGCACGCGTCCCGGTACGCCTGCTCGGCCGCCGCGGCCGGGTCGCCCGGGTTCGTCCAGCCGTGCACGTCCGCGCGGATCAGGGCGCCGATCCACTCGCGGAACGGGTTGTGGTGGCGGGCCGTGCGGGGTGGGGGGATGCCGTTGAGGAGGTTGCGGTACGCGACGCGTTCCGCGGTGAACGTTCTCGCCGCGGGGAGTTCCTCCAGCCAGGTCGTGGCCACGTCGTGCGTCGTGAACTTCTTGCCGTGGCGTTGCAGGAGGAGCAGGTTGAGGAGGGGGTAGTTGAGGTCGTCGTCCTCCGGCATGCCGTTGATGTTCTCGGCCAGGGAGGTGCGGGCCGAGCGTTTGTTCCAGGGGTACGTGTCCCTCAGGCCGGGTGGGACTCCTCTTGCCGTGAACCAGGTGTGCAGGGGCCAGTTGCCGGTGGATTTCGCCAGGGCGCGGATGGCTTCCAGGGGGAGTTTTTCGACTGGCTTGCCCAGGAGGCAGCCTGCGGCTCGGCCCAGCCAGGCGGCGTGGAGGCGGGCGGGGTGGGTGGGCCCTGCGGGGCTTTCCCCAGTCCCGCCCCTTCCCGCAACCAGGGGCTGCCGCCCCTGGACCCCGCTGATCGGCGCTTCGCGCCTCGTCCTCAATCGCCGGACGGGCTCAAAATGGCGCTCGGCCTCGTCCGTCAAGCCCTCCAGTTCCGTCAAGAGGCTTTCCGCCAGGGCTCGTAGCTCTGGTGAGGCCCGGTGGGGCGACGCGCCCGACGGCGGGGGGCACGGGCAGCCGCCCGCCGCAAGCCAGCGGGCGCGTACCGAGCTGACGTCTCGGCCCTCCTCCTCCGCCTGGCGGAATTCGTGCGGGAGGAGGTCCTCTGGCTGGAGCCAGGTCAGGCGCATCATTCGGCTTCGCCCGTCAGGGTCCTGAACGCCGACTCGTGGGTGCGGCGGCGGGCCCGGTCCTTGGTGAAGATCTCCTGGGTGACCTCCGCGAGGGTGGTGGCGGGGGCGTGCAGGTCGAGGCGGCTGGCCTCGGCCACCGTCGTCGACCAGTCCTGGGGGACGGCGGTCGCGCCGTGCAGGGCGCCCGCCAGCGCGCCGCTCATCGTGGCGATCGAGTCGCAGTCGCGGCCGTAGTTCACCGAGCCCAGGACCGCCTGGCGGTAGTCGCCGTCGGCGATCAGCAACATGGCCAGGGCGATGGGGAGTTCCTCGATGGCGTGCAGGCGGGAGGGGCGGCGGGCGCCGAGGGACGGGGAGCGGTAGTCGGGGCCGACCGTGTCGAAGGGGGTGATCGCTGTGCGGAGGGGGTGCAGGGCCGACTCGAACTCGTCGTGGGCGGACGCCACTTCGGCCACCGCCTCGATCGCCGCGCGGGTGCCGTCCTTCGCCAGGGACAGGCAGGTGTCGACGACGGAGGCGGGGGTAGCGCCCGGGGTGCAGGCCGCCGCCACGGCCGCCGCGAAGACTCCCGCCGCCTCGCGGCCGTACGACGACTGGTGCGCGCCCGCGACGTCCAGGGCCTCCGCGTACGCGCCCGCCGGGTTCGCCGCGTTGACCAGGCCGACCGGCGCCATGTACATCGCGGCGCCGCAGTTGACGATGTTGCCGGTGCCCGCCTCGCGCGGGTCGACGTGGCCGTAGTGGAGGCGGGCCACGAGCCATTTCTCGGCGAGGAAGAGGCGTTGGAGGGGGAGGGCCTCGGCTTCGAGTTCCGGGATCCAGCGGGGGGTGGTGATCAGGTCGGGGACCAGGTGGTCGGCCACCGCGTACGCGTCGAGGTGGTCGCGGACGGTGGCGTACACGCGGACGAGCGCGTGAGTCATCAAGGTGTCGTCGGTGATGTGGCCGTCGCCCTTGTGGTACGGGGCGATGGGGCGGGCCGTGCGCCAGTCGTCCCCGTGCCAGGGGCCGACGACGCCCTGGACACGGCCGCCGTGGCGCTCCGCGATCTGCTCGGGGGAGCAGCCCTCGACGGGGCCGCCGAGCGCGTCACCGACCGCCGCTCCCACCAGGCTGCCCGTGATGCGGTCCGTGAGGGGCGGGGGGTTGTTCGGGTTGGTCGGCGTGGTCGGGTGCGTTCGGGGGTCGGGCTGTGTCGGGTCCAGTGGTGGCATGCCTCAAGTCCTCCTCCGGGGTGGGTGGTTCGGCGTGCGCCGCCAGCGCCAGGTGTCCGGCCAGTTCCACCAGGTCCGTGCCCGCCAGGTGCGGCAGGGCGCAGCCGGAGAGCGCCCGGCAGGTCTCGCGCCAGGTGTACGGGACGGCGGTGGCCGTGGCGAGGGCGCCGGTGAGCGCTCCGGCCAGCGCGGGCGCGGAGTCCGCCACGCGGGACAGGCAGGCGGCGGCCGGTACCGCCTCGCGGACGCGGCCGCGCGAGGCGACGGCCAGGGCCAGGGCGACCGGGACGGTCTCGGCGGCTGCGATGCCGTAGCTGTAGACGTGGTCGACGATCTGGTGCTCCAGGAGCGGGATCAGCGCGAAGACGCCGTCCGGGCCCCGGGCCAGGTCGTGGGCCAGCGCGAGCGCGTGGCGGGCGTTGCGGCCGATCTCCGTGTGCTCCGGGAGCTGGGCGAGGGCTGCGGCCACCGCGTCGTCGGGCGTCGCGCCGCCCAGGGCGGCGGCGATCGCCGCGGCCATCGCGCGGGCGCCGTGCACGCCGTCGCCGTCCTGGGTGTAGCGGGCGTCGAACTCGGCCAGGGCGGCGGCCTGTTCGGGGGCGCCCGGGTGGACCAGCGCGAGCACGCAGGCGCGTACGCAGGCCGCGTCGTCGAAGAAGTGCGGGTTGTCGTGGCCGGTGGCGGGTGGGGTGAGGCCGGCGGCGAGGTTGCCCAGGCCCGCGCGTACGGAGATGCGGGCGCGCAGCGGCAGCACGGCCGACTCCACCTCCGGGGCGTGGGCCGCCGCTGCCGCCACCTCGCCTGCCAGGGCGTCCCAGGCGAGGGCCACCATGGCGCGGGTGCGGTGGTCCCTGGTGAGGGTGGGGTCCAGGGTGCGGTCCGCCGCCTTCAGTACGGACTCGGCGGTGAATGCCGCCCATTCGGCGTCGTCGGAGGGGCCCAGGCGGAGGGGTTCCGGGGGCTGGTTCAGGGCGATGGGGACCGGGAGGGTGGTGGTCGCGTTGAGCTCGGCGAAGGTGTCCAGTTCTCGGGTGAGGCGGCGGGTCCAGTCGGGCATGCGGGCCGCTCTGTGCCGTGCGGCGGGCCAGCCCGCTGCGTCGCCTGCGGCCAGGCCGAGGAGGAGGCCTTCGACTTGGCTTGTGGTGGGGGTGGTGTGGGCCCTGCGGGGCTTTCCCCAGTCCCGCCCCTTCCCGTAACCCGGGGGCTCCGCCCCCGGGACCCCCGCCTTCCGGTTGTCCCGCGCCAGAGGCTGTGCCCACCGGTCCCGCCCTGCGGGACGATTGCCCACAGCGGTGGCGGCGGAGGCAGCGGGAACGGGGGGAACAGCCGGTACGGAAGCATCTGCTGGTACGGGAGCAACCGCCGGTACGGGAGGAACTGCCGGGACGGAAGGAACCGTCGGATCCGTCGGCGTGGCCGTCGTGTGGCCGCTCATCGTGGTTCCCCCTCCGACGTCAGCAGTTCCGCCACGTCCAGTACGTGATGCCCCCGCATCGACGGCAGGCACGTGCCCCGAGCCGGGCCGATCGCCGCGGACCACTCCTCGGGGATCGCCCTCGCGCCGCAGGTCGCGCCCGCCAGGGAGCCCGCCACCGCCGCGGTGGTGTCCGCGTCGCGGCCCATGTTCACCGCCGTGAGGACCGCCGTCGCGAAGTCGCCGCAGGCGGCCGCGTACGCGCCGAAGGCCAGGCCCACCGCCTCGGGCGCCAGGTCCGTCCAGGGGTAGCCGCCGATGACGACCGCCGAGCGGACCGCGCGTTCGCCGCGGTGCGCGGCGGCCACCGCGCGGCGCAGCGAGCGGGACGTCCAGCTGTCGGCGGGGATGACCGAGAGCGCGGCCGTGACCACGGACTCCACCGGCGCGCCCGCCATCGCCGCCGCGACGCCCGCCGCCACCGCCCGGCCGCCGTAGATGCCCTCGCCCTCGTGGCTGACCGTGCCGTCGATGGCGACCAGCCGCGCCGCCTCCTCGGGGGCGCCCGCGGCGAACACTCCGAAGGGGGCCGCGCGCATGGCGAGGCCGTCGCTCCAGGCGTGCCGGTGCTGGGCGGAGATGGGCGCCGCGAGGCCCCGGCGCAGGTTCTCCAGGGTGCCGCGTTCGCTGAACCCGGCGCCGCGGAACGGGCCTTCGTCCAGGTCGGCGATCCACTGGTGCCAGGCTGTCTCGACGTGCGCGACGGTGAGCGCGGAGCCGTGCCGGGCGAGCAGCAGGCCGGAGAAGATCGCGTACTCCGTGTCGTCCGTGCCGGACGGATGCTCGGCCACGTACCCCGTGATGCGGCCCCAGCGGCGGCGGATCTCGGAGGGTTTCATGTTCTCCGCGGGCGCGCCGAGCGCGTCACCGACGGCGAGGCCGAGCATCGCCCCGCGGGCCCGCTCGCGGAGGCCGTCGGCGTCACCGGGCGCCGGGACCGAGGGAACACATGCGACGGATGCCATGCCGTGCCTCCCTGTCACGCCGACTGCCGGGTTGCAGTGCGTCGGAGCATCCCTGCCACGCGACGGCACTCATGTGAGCATCCACGCGCTCAGCGTCACCCCTTCGGCATTGTTCGGGGGGCTCCGTACGACTGCCCTGACGAGGGGTCGCCGAGGCGCGTTCTCGCAGGTAAGTACGGCCTTCCTTGCTGGCGGGAGAGATTTTTCGCGCGTACTTTCGAGGGTGTCCGAGGGGGAGGGACCGGGGTTCACGCGCCCCGTCCATGGGTGACGTATGCCCCCGTCGCGTGTGTGAAAGGAGCTCCAGGCCCATCATGGCGATCATCGAGACCGAGGCCGCGCTGCACGAGGCGCACCGGGACAACCACACCCACCGTGATGTCAACGGGGGCTGGCTGCGTCCCGCCGTGTTCGGCGCCATGGACGGCCTCGTGTCCAACCTCGCCCTGATGACGGGTGTCGCGGGCGGCGCGGTGTCGCGGGAGACCATCGTCATCACCGGCCTCGCGGGGCTCGCGGCCGGTGCCTTCTCCATGGCCGCCGGCGAGTACACCTCGGTCGCCTCGCAGCGCGAGCTCGTCGAGGCCGAACTCGACGTGGAGCGCCGGGAGTTGCGCAAGCACCCCAAGGACGAGGAGGCGGAGCTGGCCGCGCTGTACGTGTCGCGCGGCGTCGAGGCGGGGCTGGCGCGCGAGGTCGCCCGGCAGCTGTCCGAGGACCCCGAGCAGGCCCTGGAGATCCACGCCCGCGAGGAGCTCGGCATCGACCCGGGCGACCTGCCCTCGCCGCTGGTCGCCGCGGTGTCCTCGTTCGGCGCCTTCGCGCTCGGCGCCCTGCTGCCCGTGCTGCCGTATCTGCTCGGTGCGAGCGCCCTGTGGCCCGCGCTGCTGCTCGCGCTGATCGGGCTCTTCGCGTGCGGTGCGGTCGTGGCGAAGGTGACCGCGCGGTCCTGGTGGTTCAGCGGGCTGCGGCAGTTGGCTCTGGGCGGCGCGGCGGCGGGTGTGACGTACGCCCTGGGCAGCCTGTTCGGGACAGCCGTAGGATAAGGCTTCGCAGGTGTATGCAGGATTCTGCATAAGTAGTCGTTACCGTGCGGTTTCGATTCCTTGACCGCTGGGCATGAGCCGTAAGCGCTGCGGGCAATGAGGCCGGTGGCGCTCCGGGCCCGCGGTCATCGATCTGTCCGCTCCGGTCCCTTCCCGCCGCCCTTCACCCCCCGGGGCGCGCCGTCCACATGTTGGAATGAAGTATCCGCTTTTCGAGAAGCGGGCCATCATGTAACCTGCACGAAATTTCGCCAGGGCCAACGTCGTCCCTATCGCCGCTCGCGCCCCCGGAGCCCCAGAAGCCCGGGAGGTTGCCCCCATCACGACGACGGGAGTGCCGATGCGTTCCGACGCCTGGTCGCCCATGGATGGCCGCCCCGCCCCGCAGGGGATGTACGACCCCCGTAACGAGCACGACGCCTGTGGCGTCGGGTTCGTGGCCACCCTCACCGGTGAGGCGAGCCATGAGCTCGTCGAGCAGGCGCTGACCGTACTGCGCAATCTCGAACACCGTGGCGCCACCGGATCCGAGCCCGACTCCGGCGACGGCGCCGGCATCCTGCTCCAGGTCCCGGACGCGTTCCTGCGCGAGGTGGCCGGTTTCAGCCTCCCTGGGGCGGGCGAGTACGCCGTCGGCATCGCCTTCCTGCCGCAGGACACCGCCGACGAAGCCGTCTCGAAGATCGAGACGATCGCCGCCGAAGAGGGCCTCACCGTGCTCGGCTGGCGCGACGTGCCCGTCGCCCCGACACTGCTCGGCGCCAGCGCCCGCTCGACGATGCCCGTCTTCCGCCAGCTCTTCGTGACGGACGGGGCGAGCAGCGGGCTCGCCCTCGACCGCAAGGCGTTCGTGCTGCGCAAGCGCGCCGAGCGCGAGGCGGCCACGTACTTCCCGTCGCTGTCGGCCCGCACGATCGTCTACAAGGGCATGCTGACCACCGGCCAGCTCGAACCCTTCTTCCCGGACCTGTCCGACCGCCGCTTCGCCACGGCCATCGCGCTCGTGCACTCGCGGTTCTCGACGAACACCTTCCCGAGCTGGCCGCTCGCCCACCCGTACCGCTTCGTCGCGCACAACGGCGAGATCAACACGGTCAAGGGCAACCGCAACTGGATGCGGGCCCGGGAGTCGCAGCTCGTCTCGGGTCTGTTCGGCGGTGCCGACGGCCGCGAGAAGCTGGAGCGGATCTTCCCGGTCTGTACGCCGGACGCCTCCGACTCGGCGTCCTTCGACGAGGTCCTCGAACTCCTGCACCTCGGCGGCCGTTCGCTGCCGCACTCGGTCCTGATGATGATCCCGGAGGCCTGGGAGAACCACGCCTCCATGGACTCCGCCCGGCGCGCCTTCTACCAGTACCACGCCACGATGATGGAGCCCTGGGACGGCCCGGCCTGCGTCACCTTCACCGACGGCACCCAGGTCGGCGCGGTCCTCGACCGCAACGGCCTGCGCCCGGGCCGCTACTGGGTCACCGACGACGGCCTGGTCGTGCTCGGCTCCGAGGTCGGCGTCCTCGACATCGACCCGGCCAAGGTCGTCCGCAAGGGCCGCCTGCAGCCCGGCCGGATGTTCCTCGTCGACACCGCCGAGCACCGCATCGTCGAGGACGACGAGATCAAGGCCGCCCTCGCCGCCGAGAAGCCGTACGAGGAGTGGCTGGAGGCCGGCGAGATCGAGCTCTCCGACCTGCCCGAGCGCGAGCACATCGTGCACACGCACGCCTCCGTCACACGCCGCCAGCAGACCTTCGGCTACACCGAGGAGGAGCTGCGCATCCTGCTCGCGCCGATGGCCAAGGCCGGCGCGGAGCCGATCGGCTCGATGGGCACGGACACGCCGATCGCCGCGCTCTCCGAGCGCCCGCGGCTGATCTTCGACTACTTCACGCAGCTCTTCGCGCAGGTCACCAACCCGCCGCTGGACGCCATCCGCGAGGAGCTGGTGACGAGCCTGCGCTCCTCGCTCGGCCCGCAGGGCAACCTCCTGGAGCCGACCGCGGCCTCCTGCCGCAGCGTCACCCTGCCCTTCCCGGTGATCGACAACGACGAGCTGGCCAAGCTCATCCACATCAACGCCGACGGCGACATGCCCGGCATGAAGGCCGCGACCCTGTCCGGCCTCTACCGGGTCAGCGGCGGCGGCGACGCCCTCGCCGCCCGCATCGAGGAGATGTGCGCCGAGGCCGACGCCGCCATCGAGGCCGGCGCCCGCCTGATCGTGCTCTCCGACCGGCACTCCGACGCCGAGCACGCCCCGATCCCCTCCCTGCTGCTCACCGCGGCCGTCCACCACCACCTCATCCGTACGAAGCAGCGCACGCAGGTCGGCCTGCTCGTCGAGGCGGGCGACGTGCGCGAGGTGCACCACGTCGCGCTGCTCATCGGCTTCGGCGCCGCGGCCGTCAACCCGTACCTGGCGATGGAGTCGGTGGAGGACCTGGTCCGGGCGGGAACGTTCCTCCCCGGCATCGAGGCCGAGCAGGCCATCCGCAACCTCATCTACGCCCTCGGCAAGGGCGTCCTGAAGGTCATGTCCAAGATGGGCATCTCCACGGTCGCCTCCTACCGCGGCGCGCAGGTCTTCGAGGCCGTCGGCCTGGAGGAGTCCTTCGTCGAGAAGTACTTCAACGGCACCACCTCCAAGATCGGCGGCGTCGGCATCGACGTCATCGCCCAGGAGGTCGCCGCCCGGCACGCCAAGGCCTACCCGGCCTCCGGCGTCCCCTCGGCGCACCGCGCCCTGGACATAGGCGGCGAGTACCAGTGGCGCCGCGAGGGCGAGCCGCACCTGTTCGACCCGGAGACGGTCTTCCGCCTCCAGCACTCCACGCGCACCGGCCGCTACGACGTCTTCAAGCAGTACACGGACCGCGTGAACGAGCAGTCCGAGCGCCTCATGACGCTGCGCGGCCTGTTCGGCTTCAAGTCGGGACGGGAGCCGATCTCGATCGACGAGGTCGAGCCCGCCTCCGAGATCGTCAAGCGCTTCTCCACCGGCGCCATGTCGTACGGCTCCATCTCCAAGGAGGCGCACGAGACCCTCGCCATCGCCATGAACCAGCTGGGCGGCAAGTCCAACACCGGTGAGGGCGGCGAGGACGCGGACCGGCTGTACGACCCGGCGCGCCGCTCGTCCATCAAGCAGGTCGCGTCCGGCCGCTTCGGCGTGACCTCCGAGTACCTGGTCAACGCGGACGACATCCAGATCAAGATGGCCCAGGGCGCCAAGCCCGGCGAGGGCGGCCAGCTGCCCGGCCACAAGGTCTACCCGTGGGTCGCCAAGACCCGGCACTCCACGCCCGGCGTGGGCCTGATCTCGCCGCCGCCGCACCACGACATCTACTCCATCGAGGACCTCGCCCAGCTCATCCACGACCTGAAGAACGCCAACCCGCAGGCCCGCATCCACGTGAAGCTGGTCTCCGAGGTCGGCGTCGGCACGGTCGCCGCGGGTGTCTCCAAGGCGCACGCGGACGTGGTGCTCATCTCCGGCCACGACGGCGGCACCGGCGCGTCCCCGCTCACCTCGCTGAAGCACGCGGGCGGCCCCTGGGAGCTCGGCCTCGCCGAGACCCAGCAGACCCTGCTGCTCAACGGCCTGCGCGACCGCATCGTGGTGCAGACCGACGGCCAGCTGAAGACCGGCCGTGACGTGGTCATCGCCGCGCTGCTCGGCGCCGAGGAGTTCGGCTTCGCGACCGCGCCGCTGGTCGTGTCGGGCTGCGTGATGATGCGCGTCTGCCACCTGGACACCTGCCCGGTCGGCATCGCCACGCAGAACCCCACGCTGCGCGACCGCTTCAACGGCAAGGCCGAGTACGTCGTCAACTTCTTCCAGTTCATCGCCGAAGAGGTCCGTGAGCTCCTCGCCGAGCTGGGCTTCCGCTCCATCGAGGAGGCCGTCGGCCACGCCGAACTCCTCGACACCGAGCGGGCCGTGAACCACTGGAAGGCCCAGGGCCTGGACCTGGAACCGCTGTTCCACGTCCCGGACCTGCCCGGCGGCGCGGTGCGCCACCAGCTCGTCCCGCAGGACCACGGCCTGGCGAAGGCCCTCGACAACGAGCTGATCAAGCTCGCGGCGGACGCGCTCGCGGCGGACTCCCAGGAGGACGCCCAGCCGGTCCGCGCCCAGGTCGCCATCCGCAACATCAACCGCACCGTCGGCACCATGCTCGGCCACGAGGTGACGAAGAAGTTCGGCGGCGCGGGCCTGCCCGACGACACCATCGACATCACCTTCACGGGTTCGGCGGGCCAGTCCTTCGGCGCCTTCGTCCCGCGCGGTGTCACCCTCCGCCTCGAGGGCGACGCCAACGACTACGTCGGCAAGGGCCTGTCCGGCGGCCGGATCGTCGTCCGCCCGGACCGGGGCGCCGACCACCTCGCCGAGTACTCCACCATCGCGGGCAACACCATCGCGTACGGCGCCACCGGCGGTGAGCTGTTCCTGCGCGGCCGCACCGGCGAACGGTTCTGCGTGCGCAACTCCGGCGCGCTCGTGGTGTCCGAGGGTGTGGGCGACCACGGCTGCGAGTACATGACCGGCGGCCACGCGGTCGTCCTCGGCGAGACCGGCCGCAACTTCGCGGCCGGCATGTCGGGCGGCATCGCGTACGTCATCGACCTGGACCGCGACAACGTCAACGCCGGGAACCAGGCGGCCGTCGAGCCGCTGGACGACACCGACAAGCAGTGGCTGCACGACGTCGTGCGCCGCCACCAGGAGGAGACGGGCTCGACCGTCGCCGAGAAGCTGCTCGCGGACTGGGAGACGTCCGTGACCCGCTTCAGCAGGATCATCCCCAGCACGTACAAGGCAGTGCTCGCCGCCAAGGACGCCGCCGAGCGAGCCGGACTCTCCGAGTCCGAGATCACCGAGAAGATGATGGAGGCGGCGACCAATGGCTGATCCCAAGGGCTTCCTGAACCACGGCCGCGAGGTCGCCGAGACCCGCCCGGTCGGCGAGCGGGTGCGGGACTGGAACGAGGTCTACGTCCCCGGCTCGCTCCTCCCGATCATCTCCAAGCAGGCATCGCGCTGCATGGACTGCGGCATCCCGTTCTGCCACAACGGCTGTCCGCTGGGGAACCTGATCCCCGAGTGGAACGACTACGCCTACCGCGAGGACTGGTCGGCGGCGCAGGAGCGGCTGCACGCCACCAACAACTTCCCGGAGTTCACGGGCCGCCTGTGCCCGGCCCCGTGCGAGTCGGCGTGCGTCCTCGGCATCAACCAGCCCGCCGTCACCATCAAGAACGTCGAGGTCTCGATCATCGACCAGGCGTGGGAGCGCGGCGACGTCGCGCCCCAGGCCCCGGAGCGCCTCTCCGGCAAGACGGTCGCGGTCATCGGCTCGGGCCCCGCGGGCCTCGCCGCCGCCCAGCAGCTCACCCGCGCCGGCCACACCGTCGCTGTCTACGAGCGCGCCGACCGCATCGGCGGCCTGCTCCGCTACGGCATCCCCGAGTTCAAGATGGAGAAGCGGCACATCAACCGCCGCATCGAGCAGATGCGCGCGGAGGGCACCAAGTTCCGCACCGGCGTGGAGATCGGCCGCGACATCGACGCGGCGAAGCTGCGCAAGCGGTACGACGCCGTGGTCATCGCGGCCGGTGCCACCACCGCCCGCGACCTGCCCGTCCCGGGCCGCGAACTCAAGGGCGTCTACCAGGCGATGGAGTACCTGCCCCTGGCCAACAAGGTCCAGGAGGGCGACTACGTCACCACGCCCGTCTCCGCCGAGGGCAAGCACGTCGTCGTCATCGGCGGCGGCGACACCGGCGCGGACTGCGTGGGCACCGCCCACCGGCAGGGCGCGGCCTCCGTCACCCAGCTGGAGATCATGCCCCGGCCGGGCGAGGAGCGGGCCCCCGGCCAGCCCTGGCCGACGTTCCCGATGCTCTACAAGGTCACCTCGGCCCACGAGGAGGGCGGCGAGCGCGTCTACTCCGTCTCGACCACCCACTTCGAGGGCGACGAGGAGGGGAACGTGCAGTTCCTGCACCTCGTCGAGGTCGAGTTCGTGGACGGCAAGCTCACCCAGAAGCCCGGCACGGAGCGGAAGATCCCCGCCCAGCTCGTCACCCTCGCCATGGGCTTCACCGGCACGGACCGCGAGAACGGCCTGGTCGAGCAGTTCGGGCTCGACCTCGACGCGCGCGGCAACATCGCCCGTGACGGTGAGTTCCAGACCAACGTCCCCGGTGTCTTCGTCGCCGGTGACGCGGGCCGCGGCCAGTCGCTCATCGTGTGGGCGATCGCCGAGGGGCGTTCGGCCGCGCGGGGCGTGGACCGGTTCCTCACCGGTGCGAGTGATCTTCCCGCGCCCATTCGCCCCACCGACCGGGCGCTGACGGTGTAATCCGTACGGCCCCTTCATACGTCCCGTACAACGGCGTACGGAACTGGCGCGACGCCTGCCTTGTCCCCGACCGGACACTGGGTGGGCGTCGCGTTTTGCGTGCCCGGTACGGGTGGGCACAGCAGCATGTTGCGCAGTCCGCAACAGCGATTGCACCCCATAGCGCAGCACGCAACGGTGATTACGGTTCGGCCGCTTCGCCGAAAGGGTCTAGACCGCCCACACTCTGTGTGACCAGAATCGCTTTCACCAAAGGAACCTGAAGGGGGCCGGCATGAAGCGACGTGTCATCGCGGCGGGTTGTATCGCCCTGACGCTCGGTCTGACCGCAACCGCGTGCGGCGATGACGGCGGCGACAGCGGGGACAACGGCGGCAAGGTCGAGGGCAAGGGCAAGACGCTCACCGTATGGATCATGGAGGGCACCAACCCCGACCCCCGGCCCTTCTTCAAGGAGGTCGGCGCGGCCTTCGAGAAGAAGACCGGCGCCAAGATCAAGGTCGAGTACCAGCAGTGGGCCACCGCCCAGAAGAAGTTCACGACGGCCATCGAGGGCGGCGAGGACCAGGTACCGGACGTCGCGGAGGTCGGCACCACGTGGGTGCCGCAGTTCGCGGAGACCGAGGCGCTCGTCGACGTGACGGACGACGTGAAGAAGGCGGGGCTCAACAACGACCTCGTCGAGGGCCTGAAGGACGCCGGCACGCTGGACGGCAAGCAGTACGGCATGCCGTGGTACGCGGGCGTACGGTCCATCGTCTACCGCAAGGACATCTTCGAGAAGCACGACCTGAAGCCGCCGACGACCTGGAAGGAGCTCCAGGCAACGGCGAAGACGCTGAAGGACAAGGAGCCGGGTCTCATCCCGTTCCCGGTGGCGGGCGGCGCGGAGATGTTCGCGACCCCGTTCATCTGGGGCGCGGGCGGTGAACTCGCCACCCAGGACGGCGAGAAGTGGAAGTCGGCCATCAACTCGCCCGAGGCGATCAAGGGCATCGAGTTCTACACGGGCCTCGCCACCAAGGACAAGGTCTCCCCGGCCAAGGTGAACACCTGGACCGAGAAGGAGGTCGGCGACGCCTGGAACAAGGGCCAGGTCGCCATGGCGATCGGCGGCAACTGGACCCCGAAGGCCATCACCGACGCCAACCCCAAGCTCAAGGGCAAGCTCGGCGCCGTGCCGATCCCGGGCGAGAAGGGCGGCATGAGCAAGTCCTTCCTCGGCGGCTCCTACCTGTCCGCGTTCAACACGGACAAGAAGGACCTCGCCTGGGAGCTGGTCAAGCTCATGACCACCGGTGAGTTCGCCGCCAAGTGGGCCAAGCAGACCAACTACTTCCCCGGCCAGAACTCCGAGCTGAAGAAGATCGAGGGCCAGAAGGACCCGCTGGTCGAGCCGTTCGCGAAGCAGATGATCGAGGCCGGCGCCACGGTGCCCAAGACCAAGGCGTACGGCGAGATCCAGGCCTCGCAGGTCGTCACCGGCATGGTCCAGTCGATCCTCACCGGCAAGTCGTCCGTGAAGGACGCCGCGGACAAGGCGGCGAAGGACATGGACGAGATCTTCGCCAAGGACAAGTAGCCACACAGGGACGAGTAACACAGTGAAAGACATGCTCGTCGACGACGGCTCGAAGGCCGGTTCCTCCGGCTCTTCGAGCCGTCGCTCCCGCCCGGCCGACGACGGCGAAGCCGCGCGCCGCCGCAAGAGAAGGACCACGCTCACCCGCCCCTGGCTCCTGCTGGCCCCCTCGCTGATCGTGCTCGCGGGTCTGCTGCTGTGGCCGCTGATCCAGGTCGGCAAGCTGTCGCTGCAGGACTACAAGGTCAAGTTCGGCGGCGGCGAAGCCACCTTCACCGGCTTCGACCACTACAAGGACCTGCTGACCGGCGAACTGCTGTGGAAGACGGTCCTGCCGAACACGGTGTTCTTCGCGTTCGCCTGCGTCGGCCTGACCGTCGCCCTCGGCACGGCCGTGGCGCTGCTCCTCAACCGCCTCGGCCCGACCTGGAAGCTGATCTGCTCCGTGTCGATCCTGGCCGCCTGGGCGATGCCCGCGGTGACCGGGACGTACGTATGGATCTGGCTGTTCTCGCCGGAGGACGGCATGATCAGCCAGCTCGCCGACTCCCTGGGCCTGATCGACGCCGAGACCACCAACTGGTTCACCGAACGGCTGCCGTTCTACGCCATCGCCACGATCAACGTCGTGCACCACGGCTTCCCGTTCGTGGCGATCACCGTCCTCGCGGGGCTCCTGACCATCCCGAAGGAGCTGTACGAGGCCGGGGAGATCGACGGCGCCAACGCCTGGCAGCGGTTCTGGAACATCACCGTGCCGACCATCAAGCCCGTCTTCCTGGTGGTGACCATCCTCTCCACCATCTGGGACTTCAAGGTCTTCACACAGATCTTCCTGATGCCGGGAGGCAGCGGCTCCAACCCGGACGTCTACAACCTCGGCGTGTACTCGTACATCGAGGCGTTCGCCAAGAACGACTACGGAGCGGGCGCCGCGGCCGCCGTGCTGCTCACGCTGCTGCTGCTCGCCATCACCATCGTCTACATCCGGACACTGTTCCGGCAGGGGGAGGAGGACCTGTGAGCCCACGCCGTACCTCGCTCGCCTCGCGCATCGGCCTGCCGCTCTCGGTGGCCGCGCTGCTCGTCTTCACCCTCTTCCCCGTCTACTGGATGGTGTCCACCGCGCTCGACCCGAAGGCGCTCACGCGCGGCTCGGACCTGCTGCCGAGCGGCATCAGCTTCGAGCACTTCGACTTCGTCTTCGACCGCGGCAACTTCGGCCAGTACCTGCTGAATTCGGCGATCGTCGGCATCGTGACCATCCTGGCGGCGGGGCTGCTCTCGCTGTTCGCGGCGATCGCGGTGGCCCGCTTCAAGTTCCGGTTCCGCACCTCCGTACTGATCATGATCCTGATCGTGCAGATGGTGCCGCTGGAGGCACTGGTCATCCCGCTGTTCATCCAGATGCGCGACTACGAGATGCTCAACTCGCTGCTCGGTCTGTCGATCGTCTACATCGCCCTGTCGCTGCCGTTCGCGATCTGGACCCTGCGCGGGTTCGTCGCCGCGGTGCCCAAGGAGGTCGAGGAGGCGGCGTACATCGACGGCGCGTCCTGGCCGCGGATGTTCTGGTCGGTGCTGCTTCCGCTGGTCGCGCCGGGCCTCGTGGCGACCTCGATCTTCGCCTTCATCACGGCGTGGAACGAGTTCGTCTTCGCGTACACCTTCATGAAGGGCAGCGACAAGTACACGGCGGCGGTGGGCATCTTCCAGTTCTTCGGGGAGAACACCACGTCCTGGGGGCCCGTCATGGCCAGCTCCACGCTGGTCACGGTGCCCGTCATGCTCTTCTTCGTGGTCGTCCACCGCAGGCTCGGCTCGGGCCTCGCGGCGGGGGCCGTCAAGGGCTGACGCTCGCGAAGGGGTGCGGGGCCTGTGCCGTGGCACAGGCCCCGCACCCCTTCCGCTTGTGCGGGCCCGCCCCGCGCCCGCACTATTGACTATTATTCAATTTCGCTCCACTCTCGGGACCTCGAAACCCAGCGCACCTCGGGAGGTCCCGTGAGCACCGAAGCACTGGAGAAACTGAAGACGGAGCTGGGGGCCACGCCCCCGGAGTCCTTCGACCGGCTGCCGCCCGAGCGGATCGCGCTGCTCGCGGACGCGCTGCGCCGGGAGCGCGAGAGCAGGGCGTCCGGCCTGAACCAGGCGGCCGAGGAGGCCCTGAAGCTGGTGCCCGCGCTGGCCCGCGGGCCCGTACGCCGGATTCTCTTCCGCTAGGGCCGGGGGTGAGGACACCATGGACAAGCTGCGCGGCAGGGCCGAGACCCTGAAGACCGCCCGTCTCCTCGGCGTCGGGCCGGACGAGCTCGCGTTCCTGGAGGAACTGCCCGTCGACGACGTACGCCGCTTCCGTACCGACTGCGTCGCGGCGCTGTACGACCGCGCGCCGGAGATGCTCGACCGGATCGCGTCCGCCACCAAGCTGGTGCCCGCCGGGGTGGCCGCCGCGATCTCCCAGAAGGCGCTGGGGCCGCGGCTCGCCGCCGCCGTCGCCGGGCGCCTCGAACCCGCCCGCGCCGCCGACATCATCGAGAAGCTGCCGGTGTCCTTCACGGCCGAGTCGTGCGGGCACCTCGACCCGCGGCGGATCAGCGGTATCGTCGACCGGCTCGACGAGAACCTGCTGGTGCGCATCGCCGTCGCCCTCGCCGAGCGCGAGGACCACCTCACCATGGGGCGGTTCGTCGGGCACCTGCGCGACAGCGCGCTGCGGCGGATCCTGCCGCAGGTCGCGGACGCGGTGGTGCTGCGCACCGGCTTCTTCATCGACATTCCCGAACGGCTCGGGCAGATCGTCGAGTTGATGGGCGAGGAGCGGCTCGCGTCGGTCATCGCGACGGCCGCGGCGGAGGGGCTGTGGCCCGAAGCGCTGGCCGTCGCCGGGATGGTGACGGGGCAGCAGCGCGGGCGGATCGCGGCGCTGGCCGCCGCGCAGCCCGCCGAGCGGCTCGACCCGCTCGTGGTCACCGTCGCGGAGCAGGGGCTCTGGGAGTCGCTGCTGCCGCTGGTCGCGCTGCTCGACGAGAGCGAACTGCGCACGGTGGCCGGGCTGCCGTCGCTGCGGGACCCCGGCGTCCTCGGCGGAGTCGTGCCGGCCGTCGTGGCCACGGGGCTGTGGGGCGAGTTCCTGCCCCTCGTGGAGGTGCTGCCCGAGGACTCCCGCGCGGTCGTCGCGGCCCGTGCCGCGGAGCTGTCCGACGCCGAGCTCGATGCCCTCGTGCGCGAGGTCGGCAAGCGGGATCTTTGGGAGCTGGTGCTGCCTCTGGTGGAACTCATGGACGACAACGCGAAGGTCAGGATCTTTGCGCTGCCCGCCTTCGCGGACCGTCCGCCCGCTTAGGTGCGGGGCGCCTGGGCTCGGGCCGATCGCGCTTGCGCGCTCGTCCTCAAGCGCCGGACGGGCTTCTTCGCCGCCCGTCCGCCCTCTTCTGCCGGTTCGCCTGCGGCGGGGGGCGGGTTCGCGGCAGCGATTGGGGTGGGTGGTCGGGGGAGGTGGTGGGTGGGGGAGCATGGGGGCGTGATCATTACGTATGAGGGCACCTCCCGTGTCGCGCGGGCGGCGGGGCTTGCCCTGCACTACCACGAGGCGGGGCCCGCGGAGCCGGACGCGCCGGTGCTCGTGATGCTGCACGGGGGCGGACCGGGCGCCACCGCCTGGTCGGCCTTCGGGGCGGCGCTGCCCGTCTTCGCCGCCCGCTTCCGTACGCTCCTCGTCGACCAGCCCGGCTTCGGCCGGTCCGACAAGCCCGAGCTGGACAAGGACTTCTTCTCCTTCAGCGCGGACGCCGTGGCCGCGCTCCTGGCCGAACTCGGCGTCGGCAAGGCCCACTTCGCGGGGGCGTCGCTCGGTGGCGGCACGTGCGTACGGATGGCACTCGACCACCCGGGCAAGGTCGACCGGCTGCTCCTGACGGCACCCGCGGGCCTCGCGCTCAACCTGTTCACCGCCGAGCCGACCGAAGGCGTCAAGCGGCTCGTCGAGTTCGGCCTCGCCCCCGAGCCCACGCGTGCGCACCTGCGTGCCTTCCTCACCTCGCTGGTCCACGACCCGGCGCTGGTCACCGACGAACTCGTCGAGGAGCGGTACGCGCGGGCGACCGACTCCGAGGCCCGGCTCGGCGCGCAGCGCGTCGGCGCCGCCATGGCCAAGTGGCCGCAGGGCGCCATGCTGTGGCGCGAAGCACACCGCGTGGACCGGCCCACGCTCCTGACCTGGGGGCGCGAGGACCGGGTCAACCCGGTCGACGGCGCGTTCGTCGCGCTCAAGGCGATGCCCGACGCCCGGCTGCACGTGTTCCCGCGCTGCGGACACCTGGCGTACGCGGAGAAGGCCGCCGAATACCAGCGCCTCGCCGTGGACTTCCTCACCGCCGCGGCGACCTGATGGGGGCGGCCATCAGCCTGGAGAAGGTGCGGGCGACGGCGCCCGCGCTGGTCAGTCTCTACAAGTCGGCCGGGGCCCGGCTCCGCGCCCACGGTCTTGGGGGTGAGCGGGCCGCCGTCTATCTGGTGGTCGACCACTCCGGGTCCATGCGGCCGTACTTCGCGGACGGCACCGTGCAGGGGCTCGCCGACCGGGTGCTCGGCCTGTCCGCGCATCTGGACGACGACGGTGTCGTACCCGTCGTCTTCTTCTCCACGGACGTGGACGCGGTCGCCGACATCGAGCTGGGCCGCCACCACGGCCGGATCGAGGAGGTCGTCGGCGGGCTCGGACACATGGGGCAGACCAACTACCACGCGGCGATGGACGCGGTGATCGACCACTATCTGGACAGCGGGGCGGACACGCCCGCGCTCGTCGTGTTCCAGACCGACGGCGGGCCGCAGAGCAGGGCCGCCGCCGAGCGGTATCTGTGCAAGGCGGCCAAGCTGCCGCTGTTCTGGCAGTTCGTCGGGTTCGGCGACCCGAGGAGCAAGCAGTTCGACTATCTGCGGCGGCTCGACGAACTCGCCGTCCCGGCCAGGCGCGTCGTGGACAACGCCGGGTTCTTCCACGCGGGGAAGGACCCGCTCGCGCTGCCCGACGACGCCCTGTACGACCGGTTGGTCGGCGAGTTCCCGCAGTGGCTGGCGGCGGCGCGCGAGCAGGGCATCGTCGCCGCCCCCGCGGTCGGGTGACTCGTCCGGGGGACGCCGGGCGCGCCGGTCAACCCACCAGTGCCCGGCGCAGCTTGACCAGGGCTCCCGCGTCCAGGCCAAGCCCCTTCGTCAGGTAGCCGCCGAAGCTCCCGTACCGTTGGTCCACCTCGGCCAGCGCCGCCTCCAGGTAGTCGGTGCGGACCTCCTGGAGCGGGATCAGCAGGTCCGGGTTCTGCATCATGCCGGTCTGCTTGAGCGTCTCGCGCAGCTTCGCGTCGTACCCGGCGCGGAAGGTGTTGGACGCCAAGTAGTCCTGCACGGCGGTGCGTTCGGGCACGCCAACGGCGCGCAGCAGCACGTACGTGGTCCAGCCCGTGCGGTCCTTTCCCGACGTGCAGTGGTACAGCAGGGGCGCGGCCGTGCCGCCGGCCGCGATGTCGCGCAGCGTCGCCCCGAACTGGGTGCGGTCCGTGGCGTCGGTGACGAACGTGCGGTACACGTCCCGCATGAACGCCTCGGCCCTGCCGCCGCCCAGCATCTCCTCCTGCTTGACCGGATCCCGCGAGCCGATCACGGTCATGAGCTGCCGGAAGAGGCCGTTGTCGGTGACCGGCCGGGAGGTCGCGACCAGCCCGCCGGGCAGCCGGTCCGGGCCGTCGTACGCGACCTCCTCCGCGACCCGGAAGTCCACCACCTTCCGCAGGCCGAGCCCCGCCACCTTCGCGACGTCCGCGTCCGTGAGCCTGCTCAGCGCGTCCGCCCGGAAGACCCTGCCGTGGCGGACCGACTCCCCGTCGTAGGTGCGGTACCCGCCCACGTCACGGACGTTGACCGCGCCCTGGAGGGGGATCTGCCGGGGCGCGTCCGCGGGTGCGGCGTGCGGGGCGGCGGGTGCGGGGGGTGCCGCCGGTGCGGTGTGGGCCGCCGCAGCGGGCGCGGCGCCCAGGGTGAGCGCGAAGACCGCGGCCACGGCCGCCGCCGTACGGGTGCGTGTGCGCGTACGCGTGTTGCTGCGCATGGGGCCGCCTTTCCGTACCGTCGCCGTCCGACCAAGCGGTTGTTCGGTCGGGAACGGGTGGGACGGTAACGACGGCCGCGCGAAGGAGGAAGGCGCGTACGCAGGTAATTTGACGGAGAGTCAAATTCCTGGTGGCGGGTGGGGCTCCCGGGGGAATCGGCCGCTACTGCGAAAGCCGCGCCGCCGCCCGGCGCTGGCGTTCCGCCGCGCCGTCCAGGAAGCGGATGACCGTCTCCAGCTCGTCGGTGCTGAACTCCTCGCAGAATTCCTCGACTTCGCGTGCCCAGTCCGCGAAGACCTCCGACATGCCGGCCATCTTCTCCATGCGGATCTCCACCAGGATCCGCCGCTTGTCCGTGGGGTGCTTCACCCGGCGTACGTAGCCCTTGGACTCCAGGCGGTCGACGAGGCCCGTCACGGACGCGGGCGCGAGGCCGGTCTCGGCGGCGAGGTCCTTGGCGGTGAGCGGGCCCTTGCGGATGAGCAGGTCGAGGGTCTTGCTCTCGGTGGCGTTCAGGCCCTGCCGGGCGGCGACGGCCGAGTGGAACATCACGGTGACCGCGCTGTTGGCCCGGCCCGACGCGGCCAGGCGGGCCACGACCTCGGCGCGCTCCGGATCCGAGGGCTTGTGTGGCGTGCGGCTCTTCGGCATGGGGTGAGCCTAGCAAGAAGTTCGTTCGGTCGAACGAAAGACTTGCGATCACGGGAGAGCCCGTGCGAATGTTTCGTTCGGTCGAACGAAATAAATCCGAGGAGCCCGGGAGCGCGCATGACCACCACCACGACCACTCCGGAGGCCGACGGAGCCGCCGCCCCCCACCCCCGACGCTGGGCGGCCGCGGTCGTGATGATGGTCGCCGCCCTCATGGACCTGCTCGACGTGACGATCGTGAACGTCGCGATCCCCTCGATCGGGCGCGACCTCGGCGCGTCCGAGAGCGCGCTGCAGTGGATCGTCTCCGCCTATCTGCTCGGCTTCGCCGCCACCCTGATCGTCGCCGGCCACCTCGGCGACCGGTACGGCCGCAAGGCCCTCTTCCTGGTCGGCGCCGCGGGCTTCGGCCTGGCGAGCCTGGCCTGCGGCATCGCGCAGTCGCCGGGGCAGCTGGTGGCGGCGCGCGCCGTGCAGGGCGTCATGGCCGCGCTCCTCATGCCGCAGGTGCTCGGCTCCTTCCGCACGCTGTTCCGGGGCAAGGAGCGCGGCCAGGCCTTCGGGATGTACGGGGCCGTGGCCGGATTCGCGTCCGCGATCGGGCTGCTGCTCGGCGGGCTGCTCACGGACGCCGACCTGTTCGGCTGGGGCTGGCGCTCGGTGTTCCTGGTGAACATCCCGGTGGCCGTCGCCACCTTCGTCGCCGGGGCCGTCCTCGTACCGGCCACACGGGAGCGCTCCGCGGGGCGGCCCGACGTGCTCGGCAGCCTGGTCCTCGCGGGTGCCCTTGTCGCCGTCGTGCTGCCGCTGGTCCAGGGCCGGACAAACGGCTGGCCGGTGTGGGGCTGGGTGTGCCTGGGTGCCGGGGTGGCCGCCCTCGCCGGGCTCGGCGTGGCCGAGGGGCGCCGCTGCTCGCACCGGGTCGTGCCGTTGCTGCCCGCGCGCGCCTTCAAGCTGCCCGCGTTCTCCGTGGGCGTCCTGGTGCAGCTCCTGTTCTCCGTCGGCATGCAGGGCTTCTTCCTGGTCTTCGCGATCTGGCTGCAGGGCAGCGAGGGCTACACGCCGATGCAGGCCGGTGTCGTCACCGTCGCCTTCTCCGTCGGCGGCTTCCTGACCGCCCCGGCCGCGGACGGGCTCGCCGTGCGCTTCGGACGGCTTGTGCTCGTGGCCGGGGCGCTCCTGATGGCGGGCGGCTTCGCCTGGGTGTGGTCGGCGGTGGCGGACGCGAGTGCCGCGCACTCCGGGGCGTGGCCGCTGGTGCCGGGGCTCGTGGTGGCGGGGGCGGGGCTCGGCTTCCTGGTCGTACCGCTGGTGAACGTTGTCCTGTCGGCGGTACCGGGGGACATCGCTGGCGGGGCGTCCGGCATCTTCTCCACGGCCCAGCAGTTCGGCGGCGCCCTCGGCGCGGCGGCGATCGGGACGGTGTTCTTCGGCCGCGTCCCGTCGGGCGGGCACGGTCCGTCCGAGCACGGCCTCTCGGGTACGGCGTCGGGGCTCACGGACGCGCTCGGCGCGGCGATGCCGTGGGTGGTCGCCGTATTCGCGCTCTGCGCGGCGCTGTGTCTGGCGCTGCCGCGGCGGGCGGTCTCGCACGCGGAGTGAGCCGCGAACCGGTTCCCGGAAGCCCCCCGCTTCCGGGAACCGGGCGCATGTTAGAGTTGACCGTTGCAGTTTTGGTACCCATGAACTTTATGTGCGCCTGACGGGAATGCTCCGAGGGCGCATTATTTTGTTTTTCCGGCTCAATCACGGGCCGGACCCCGGTCTCTCCGGATGGGGGTCCTTGCAGCGCTGGGAGGACCACAATTCCGTGGCTCTCCTTAATCTGCCCCTGTTGAGGAGATTGACATGGCAACTGGAACCGTGAAGTGGTTCAACTCGGAAAAGGGCTTCGGCTTCATCGAGCAGGACGGCGGCGGCCCCGACGTCTTCGCCCACTACTCCAACATCGCCACCCAGGGCTTCCGTGAGCTCCTGGAGGGCCAGAAGGTTTCCTTCGACGTGACCCAGGGCCAGAAGGGCCTGCAGGCCGAGAACATCGTTCCCGCCTGATCGTCGCGCATCGCGAACCTCGCAGCCGGGGCCCGCACCACCACGGTGCGGGTCCCGGCTTGTGCTGTCACCGGCCAGGAAGGCTTGCCCCATGAATCGCCCCGACCGTCCCGCGCGCCCCGCCCGCCGGCGCTCATCGAATGCCCGCCCGGCAGGCTCGGCCACCCGCGGCACGGCAGGCTCTTCGCCCCGTCGAGAGGGCCAGGGCACGGCCGACTCCGGCAGGAAGACCGGGGGCGACGCCGGCAAGCGCCCGGTGAACGGCGGCGGCCGAGGCGGCCGCAAGACCGCGCGCCCCGCCCCGGCACGCACGGCGCCCGCCGACTTCGCGCTGCCCGAGAGCACCACCCCCGCACTGCCCGCCGTCGAGGAGTTCGGCGACCTCGACATGCCCGAGGCGCTCCTGAAGACCCTCGCCGCGCAGGGCGTCACCACGCCCTTCCCGATCCAGGCCGCCACCCTGCCGAACTCGCTCGCGGGCCGCGACGTGCTCGGCCGCGGCCGCACCGGCTCCGGCAAGACCCTCGCCTTCGGCCTGGCCGTGCTCGGCCGCACCGCGGGCCGCCGCGCCGAGCCCGGCAAGCCGCTGGCCCTCGTCCTGGTCCCCACCCGTGAGCTCGCGCAGCAGGTCACCGACGCGCTCGCGCCGTACGCCACGTCCGTGAACCTGCGCGTCGCCGCCGTCGTCGGCGGCATGTCCATCAACAAGCAGGCCGCGACGCTGCGCCGCGGCGTCGAGGTCCTCGTCGCCACCCCCGGCCGCCTGAAGGACCTCATCGAGCGTGGCGACTGCGCCCTCGGCCAGGTCCGCGTCACCGTCCTCGACGAGGCCGACCAGATGGCCGACATGGGCTTCCTGCCGCAGGTCACCGCGCTGCTCAAGCAGGTGGAGCCGGGCGGTCAGACGATGCTGTTCTCCGCGACCCTCGACCGGAACGTCGACCGGCTCGTGCGCGGCTACCTCAGCGACCCCGTCGTGCACTCCGTCGACCCGTCCGCGGGCGCGGTCAGCACGATGGAGCACCACCTCCTGTACGTCGCCGACGAGACGGACAAGAAGGCCGTCGCGCTGCGCATCGCCGCCCGCGAGGGCAACGTGATCCTGTTCCTGCACACCAAGCGGGCCGTGGACCGCTTCACCAAGCGGCTCCTCGCCAACGGCGTGCGCGCCTCCGGGCTGCACGGCGGGCGCTCGCAGCCGCAGCGCAACCGCACCCTGGAGCAGTTCAAGAGCGGTGAGGTCACCGCGCTCGTCGCCACCAACGTGGCCGCGCGCGGCATCCACGTCGACGACCTCGACCTGGTCGTGAACGTGGACCCGCCCGTCGACCACAAGGACTACCTGCACCGCGGCGGCCGCACCGCGCGGGCGGGGGAGTCCGGGCGCGTCGTCACCCTCGTCCTGCCCGACGAGAAGCGCGAGGTGACGCGGCTGATGTCCGACGCGGGCATCAAGCCGCAGACGGTGGCCGTCCGTTCGTCCTCCGAGGAACTGGTCACCATCACCGGCGCGCGCGAGCCGTCCGGCGTGCCGGTCGTCATCACGCCGCCCGTGCAGGTCGTGGCCCAGCGCAAGGCGCCGTCCGGCGGGGCGCGCGGGGGCGCGGGTGGCGCGAGCGGTTCGGGTGCCGCCGCCCGGCGCCGTGGTGGGCGCGGTCGGCGCGGGGGGCGGGGGCGCAGCGCCGCGGCGTGACCCGGCTGTCGCCGTTGCGCTGAGTGCCGCCCTGGGCTTTCGTGCATCTGCGGGTCCGTTGTGGCTGGTCGCGCAGTTCCCCGCGCCCCTTCAGGGGCGCCACCGGACCGCAGCTGGCCACTCACGCACCACACCCGCGCCCCTTCAGGGCGCCATCGCACCGCAGTTGACTCGCTCACGCACAACGCCCGCGCCGCCCACCGGCGCCCGGCTCACGTATCGCACTCCAGCACCGTTCGGCACAGGCCGCAGCGGGCTCGGATGCGGCCGCGTGCGGGGACGCGGATTCGCTGGTGGCAGGTCGGGCAGGGGAAGGACACCCGCAGCGGGCCCGTGCCGTCGGAGCGCGAGAAGGCGTACGGGCCGCCGGGGCGCGGGCCCGTCGCCGTGCCGTGGTCCTGGGCGTACCGGCGGTCCTTGGCGTACCGCCGCCGCCCCGCCCACCCCGCCGCCGTCAGCGGCGGCTGCTGCTCGTCCTGGCGGGCCCGCGCGAGACCCTTCGTGTACGCCGTGTACGCCTGCGGGCTGGTGAACCACGTCTCGGGGGCCTCGCCGAACGCGAGGGCCCGCTTGGCGAGGACGTAGCCGAACTCCTCCGGCGTCAGATAGCCGAGCTTCTGCGAGGAGGCGCGGTCCTCGCGGTAGGCGTCCAGGAGCAGCCAGCCCGCGCCCAGGTACGTCGTCGCCGTGTCGGTCAGGATCTCGTTGGCGCGCGTGCCCGGGAACGACAGGTCGAGGCGGTGCAGATAGACGTGCATCACCTCGTGCGCGAGGGCCGCGCCGATGTCCCTGCGATGGGTGCGGAAGCGGTCGTTCAGCTCGATGAAGTACTCGGGGCCCGCGGCCAGTTCGACGTACGCCGCGTGCTCCATCTCGCGGAACGACACGATCATGCGGGCGTCCGGCAGGCGCAGGTGCCGGACCATCTCGCGGGCCACCCGCTGCACGCCCAGGTACAGGTCGTCCTGGTCGCAGAAGGCCACGTCGGCCGGGGTGACGCTGGTGTCGAAGGTGTGGACGGTGTCGTACGAGAGCCGCCGGTACAGCGCCGTGATGGCCGCGTGCACCGTCTCCAGATGCGGGAACCCGTGCTCCACGGGGCCGCCGTTCGCCACGCCGCCACCCCCCTTGAGCCGGTGAGCCCGTTGTCCAATTCGTCCCCACTGTACGGGGGTTGATCGGGCCGGTTACCAGCCCCCACGCCGACGCCTGGCCGAAAACCGCCCCTTGTCGCCCGTGTGTGGCCCTCCTCATAATCCAACAACGCTTGGCGGGCTCATGCCACGCAGTACGCCGGAGTGGTGCTCCGGCACGCGCGGTGTGGGCCCGTCGCGTGCGCAACCCCCCACCACTCCCAGAAGGAGCAGAAGTTGAAGACGAAGTTCCGTGGAGTCAAGAGAGCCGCCGTCCTCGGGTCGATCGCGCTCGGTGTCGTCAGCCTGCAGCCCGTCGCCGCCCAGGCGGCCCCGCACCCCGGCCCGAACCCGGGCGAGCGCGTCGTCGGCGGCGTGCGCGCCGCCCAGGGTGAATTCCCGTTCATGGTCCGGCTTTCCATGGGCTGTGGCGGCTCCCTCCTCAAGCAGGACGTCGTCCTGACCGCGGCGCACTGCGTCGACGGCTCCGGCAACAACACCTCGATCACCGCCACCGGCGGCGTGGTGGACCTGCAGAGCCCGAGCGCCATCAAGGTCAAGTCCACCAAGGTCCTCCAGGCCCCCGGCTACAACGGCAAGGGCAAGGACTGGGCGCTCATCAAGCTCGCCAAGCCGATCAACCAGCCCACGCTGAAGATCGCCACGACGACGAAGTACAACAAGGGCGACTTCACCGTCGCCGGCTGGGGCGCCAACCGCGAGGGCGGCGCCCAGCAGCGCTACCTGCTCAAGGCCACGGTTCCGTTCGTCAGCGACGCCGACTGCCAGGCCGCCTACAGCGGCGACATCATCCCCGGCGAGGAGATCTGCGCCGGCAAGCTCAACGTGGGTGGCGTCGACACCTGCCAGGGTGACTCCGGCGGTCCCATGTTCCGCAAGGACGAGGCCGGTCAGTACATCCAGGTCGGCATCGTGAGCTGGGGCAACGGCTGCGCCCGCCCGAAGTTCCCCGGTGTCTACACCGAGGTGTCGACCTTCGCGGCCGACATAACCAAGCACGCCAGTCAGCTCTGACGGTCTGGAGGAGCGGGGCCGGGTCACTCATGACCCGGCCCCGCTTCGTATACCCCAATATGGGACACTTGGGGGCGTACGAGGCAGGCTTCGGGCACGGGCGGACGGCGGCACATGGCGATCACGGTGGTCATCGCGGACGACCAGGACATGGTCCGCACCGGCTTCCGCATGATCCTGGAGAGCCAGCCCGACATCGAGGTCCTCGCCGACGTCACCGACGGCGAGGCCGCCCTCGCCGCCGTCGCCCGCCACGACCCCGACGTGCTGCTCCTCGACATCCGCATGCCGCGCCTCGACGGCCTGGAGGTCACCCGCCGCCTGGCCGCCCGCGCCGGGGTGCGGCCGCGCGTCGTCATCGTCACCACCTTCGACCTCGACGAGTACGTGCACGCGGCGCTGGGCGCCGGCGCCAGCGGCTTCCTGCTGAAGAACGCAGGACCCGCCATGCTGGTGGAGGCCGTGCGCGCCGCCGCCGTCGGCGACGCGCTCGTCTCGCCCGCGATCACCGTGCGGCTGCTGCGGGAGCTGGCACCCGGCGCCGCCGACACCCCCGGCCGCAGCACCCGTACGCCCACCGAACCCCTCACCCGGCGCGAACAGGACGTCGTGCGCGCGCTGGCCCGCGGCCGCACCAACAACGAGATCGCCGCCGAACTGTTCGTCTCCCTGTCCACGGTCAAGTCCCACCTCGCCAACGTCCAGGCGAAGCTCGACGCCAGGAACCGCGTCGAGATCGCCGCCTGGGCCTGGGAGAGCGGCCTCGCCACCCGCACGCCGTGACCACCGAGATCCTCGACCGGTACGCACGCCTGCTCGACCGGCACCCCGCCCGCCGCACCGCCGCCCGCCTGCTGCTCGCCGCCGTCCTCGTCCTCCTCGTCAGCGTCGAGGGCCTGACGCTCGCCCGCCAGCCCACCGGACCGCGCGCCGCCGTGTGGACCGCGGGCATCCTCTGCTGCCTGTGCGCCGTGCCGTGGGCGCGACTGCCGCTGACCCCGCGCGCCTGGCTCGCGGCCGGTGTCTCCTGGGCGGCCACGCTGTACGTCTTCGCCGGCGCGCGGCCGCAGCTCGTCTGGGGCATGGGCGAGGCCATCGCGCTGCTCGTGCTGCTCACCGGCGTCCTGCTGCGGCTGCCCGCCCGCCGCGCCGCCGTACTCGGCACACTGCTCGCCCTCGCCTGCGTGGCCGCGCCGGTGCGGGACGCCTCACCGGGCCGCTTCACGCTGCTGTTCTCCGCGCTCGCCGCCGTCGTCAGCGCGTTCTCCCTGCTGCTCCGCGCCCAACAGGCCCAGCGCGTGCGCGACATGCAGGCCGTGCGCGCCGCCGAACGCCTCGAACTCGCCCGTGAACTGCACGATCTGGTCGCCCACCATGTCACCGGGATCGTCGTGCAGGCCCGCGCCGCGTCGTTCACCGCGGTCGGCGCCGACGCCGCGGCGGGCACCTTCGCGCGCATCGCCGACGCGGGCGACGAGGCGCTCGGCGCGATGCGGCGCCTGGTGCGGGTGCTCCGCGAGGGCGAGGCCCGCACCGTGCCGGTGGCCGGGCTCGCCGAACTGCGCGACCTCGCCGAGGCGTTCACCGCCACCGGGCCACCGGTCACGGTGCGGGTGGAGGGCGGACTCCAGGAGCGGCTTCCGGCCGATCTCGCCGCCACCGCCCACCACATCGTGCGCGAGGCGCTGACCAACGTACGCAAACACGCGTCCGGCGCCTCGGCGGTGCGCGTCGGCGTGCGGACCGTCGAGGGCGGCCTGGAGGTCCGGGTCGCCGACGACGGCAGGCAGCCGACCGGGGCGGGCCCGGCGGCGGGGCCCGGGCGGGGCCCCGGCGCGGGCGAACGGCACGGCGAGCGGGGCGGGTTCGGCCTCGCCGGCCTGGAGGAACGCGCCACGGCACTCGGCGGCACCTTGACGGCGGGACCGGGCACGGAGGGCGGCTGGGAGGTCCGGGCGGTACTGCCGTACGGGCAGGGGGCGGCGGGGTAGGGGCGAGCAGGTGGTGGCGAAGGCCGCGCGGTCGAACCCCGCGGTGCCGCGCCGGTTGAACCCCGGGTGAACACATGGCCCGCCGATACAACGGGCACGCCCGCCGGAGGTCCAACAGGTGTCAGGGGAACGAACGCTCTACCGCCCACCCAGGAGGTACGACCATGCCGACCGCCCCGCACCGTGTCCGCCGCCGCACCTGCCGCACCCGCCGCCCCCGCCCGCACCGACGGCACGGCATCGGCACCGCCCTCGCCTGCGCCGCGCTCGGAGCCACCGCCCTCACCGCCGCCCCCACCGCCACCGCGGCCCCCGACGCCCCCACGACCGTCCAGGTCAAGCCCGACCTGAAGGTGTACTACACCGCCGCCGCGGGCCAGGCCAACGACGTGACCATCACGTACGCGTTCCGCGACGACGGCTCCTACGGCGGCCTGTACGACTTCACCGTCGACGACCGCGTGCCCCTCACCGCGGGCGAGGGCTGCGCGCACCCCGACCCGGCCGACCGCACCAAGGTCGTCTGCACCGTGCCGCCGCCCGGCGACAGCGCCTCCGACCTGGAGAAGCTCGTCGCCGACACCGGCGACGGCAACGACCGCGTCACCGTCGACCCCGGCAACAACGCCTACCTCACCCTGCACGGCGGCAAGGGCGACGACACCCTCAAGGCCAACGGCTACGTCACGATCCACGGCGACGCCGGCGCCGACCGCACCACCGGAGGCGGCGGCGCCTGGGGCGAAGGCGCCTTCGGCGGCGCGGGCGACGACACCATGACCGGCTGCGCCTCCTCCTGCGACGGCGGCACCGGCGACGACACCCTCACCGGCACCGACCGCCCCAACTCCCTCACCGGGGGCGACGGCAAGGACACCGTGCACGGCAAGGCGGGCAAGGACGACATCCGCGGCGGCCGCGGCGACGACAAGCTCTACGGCGACCGGAGCGACGACACCATGTACGGCAACAGCGGCGACGACCTGCTGCGCGGCGGCGCGGGCCGCGACAAGCTGTCCGGCGGCCCCGGCAGGGACAAGGTCCACCAGGACTAGCCGGGCAAGGACACCGTCCACCGGGACCACCCGGCGCGGACACCTCCCCGGCGCGCACCCGAGCCCGCCCCGACGTTAGTCCAACACCTCTCCCACCTTTGTCCATGGGCCCCCTCGTCCCGTGCGGCGCATCGTGACCGTCACGAATTCCGTTCCACGGAGGGTGCGTTCATTCATGCTGCCGTCACAGACGTCCGGGCCGAGCCGCAGAGCCGTGGTCGCCTCGGGAGCGATCGCAGGGATAGGGGCCGCAGTCGGTGCCGGTACCGGCACCGCGTACGCGGCCCCGTACGCCTCGTCCGCCGCCGAGTCCGGGGCGGACGAGGCGATCCTGCGCTCCGCGGCCCTCGAAGTGCGCGTCGCCACCGGCTTCCCGCGGATCGTGTCGTACACCGACCGCGCGAGCCGCGCCGTCCTGCACGGACAGGCCGACCCCGTCACCACCCTCCTCGTCGACGAGAAGGGGCACACGCCGAAGGTCACCGCGACCGTCGGCGGCGACCGCGCCACGTACACCCTCACCCTCGACGGCGGCACCCGCATCGATGTCGAGATCGCCGTCAAGGGCCGTCAGGTCCACTGGCGCGTCACGAAGATCACCGACACCGCCGCGCTGCGCGTCGGCACCCTCCGCGTCCCCGGCCTCGCCCTGCTCAGCGTCCGCAGCGACCAGCCAGGCGCCGCGCTGCTCGCCGCGAAGGTGCAGCTCGACAAGGCCAAGAGCGGCGACACCCTGGTGAAGCTCGCGCCGGACACGCCCGCCGAGGCGGCGAGCGGCTGCGCGTACGCGGTGCTCGCGCACGACAAGCTGGGCGGCGCCATCGAGACCAACACCTGCTACGACAAGCCCACGGCGGAGACCAGTTGGGAGAACGGCCGCCTGTGGCGGCAGACCGTCCGCAAGGACGGATACGTCGAGGCGCGGCTGACCCCCGGCCAGTGGACGCACCGCGCCGCCACCTCCCCGGTCGACGCCACCGAACCGCTGCCCTACGCAACGGTCGTCGTCACCGGCGACCGCAACGGCGACGGCAAGGTCGACTGGCAGGACGCCGCGATCGCCTTCCGCGACATCATGGTCACCCCGCTCGGCGCCGACGAGCAGCACCTGCGGGTCGTCCCGCACATCCCCTTCAACTTCGCCTCGCAGGCCACCAACCCCTTCCTGGCGACCCTCGACGACGTCAAGCGCGTCCACCTCGCCACCGACGGACTGCGCCAGTACACGCTCCTCAAGGGCTACCAGTCCGAGGGCCACGACTCCGCGCACCCCGACTACGCGGGCAACTACAACACCCGCGCGGGCGGCCTCGACGACCTCAACACCCTCGTGCGCGAGGGCGCCAAGTGGAACAGCGACTTCGGCGTGCACGTCAACGCCACCGAGTCCTACCCGGTGGCGAACGCCTTCTCCGAGAAGCTCGTCGACAAGACCAACGAGCAGTGGGACTGGCTCGACCAGAGCTACCGCATCGACCAGCGCCGCGACCTGGTCTCCGGCGACATCGTCAAGCGCTTCGCCGACCTGCGCCGCGACACCCACCCGGCGCTCAACACCCTCTACATCGACGTGTTCCGCGAGTCCGGCTGGACCTCCGACCGCCTCCAGCGCACCCTGCGCGACCAGGGCTGGATGGTCACGAGCGAATGGGGCCACGGCTTCGAACGCTCGGCGCTGTGGTCGCACTGGGCGACGGAGACGGACTACGGCCCCGACTCCTCGCGCGGCATCAACTCCCGGCTGATCCGCTTCATCCGCAACCACCAGAAGGACGTCTTCGCCGACAAGTGGCCCACCCTGCTCGGCATCCCCCGCATGGGCACCTTCTCCGGCTGGACCGGCAAGACCGACTGGACCGCGTTCCACGACCTGATCTGGACGCACGCGCTGCCCGCCAAATACCTCCAGGCGTGGCCCATCAAGTCCTGGACCGAGCACGAGATCACCTTCTTCGGCGCCGGCGCCACCTCCGTGTCGGACGCCGACGGCGGCAAGCGCCGCATCACCACCGACGGCCGCCTCGTCTACGACGACGGCAGCTATCTGCTGCCCTGGGAACCGCGCAAGGCCACCGACCCGGCGAAGCTGTACCACTACAACCCCCGGGGAGGAAAGAGTAGTTGGGCCCTGCCGCGCGGCTGGGCGGGCGTCCGCAAGGTCGCGCTGTACCGGCTCACCGACCAGGGCCGCGCCTTCGTCGCCGACGTACCCGTACGCGACGGGAAGATCACCCTCGACGCCACCGCCAAGCAACCCTACGTCGTCCACCGCTCCCGCGTCCGGCGCGCCGCCGACCCCGACTGGGGCCAGGGCACCGCGCTGCGCGACCCCGGCTTCCACTCCGGATCCCTGGACGCCTGGCAGGTCAGCGGCCCCGCCACCGTCGAGCGCAGCAAGCTCGGCGACTACGAACTCGTCGTCGCCGGAGGCGGCGCGGCCTCGGTCAGCCAGCGCCTGCGCCGCCTCAAGCCCGGTACGTACGCCGCGTCCGTGCAGGTCGAAGTGGGGGAGAAGGCCGGGCAGCGGCGCAAGGCGACGCTGGAGGTGCGCACCGCCGACGGCGTCAGGGCCGCCAACTGGACGCACACCTCCACCGCCGGCAACTACGTCGCCGCCGACCGCAAGCACGGCACCCGCTTCCAGCGCCTGTTCACATACTTCACCGTGCCCGAGGGCGGCGGCCCGGTACGGCTCGCGCTGCGCGCCGCCGCCGGTCAGGCACGGGTCCGGTTCGACAACGTGCGCGTCGTCGCCGTCGAACGGCGCCCCGCGCCCGGCCGGGGCGTGCTCGTCCACGAGGACTTCGAGAACGTGCCGCAGGGCTGGGGGCCCTTCGTGAAGGGCGACGCCGGGGGCGCCACCGACCCCCGCACCCACATCGCGCAGCGGCACGCCCCTTACACCCAGCGCGGCTGGAACGGCAAGGCCGTCGACGACGTCGTGGACGGCACGCAGTCACTGAAGTCCCGCGGCGAGAACGACGGCCTCGTCTACCGCACCGTCCCGCACACCGTGCGCTTCGAGGCGGGCAAGCGCTACCGGGTGTCGTTCCGGTACGAGAACGAGAAGGCCGGGCAGTACGCCTGGGTCACGGCCGTCGACGAGCCCGACGCACGCGAACTGTCCCGCGAGGCCCTGCCCGTGGCCACCGCCCCCACCCCGCTCTCCTACGAGTTCACCGCCCCGGACGAGGGCGAGGCGTGGGTCGGACTGCGGAAGGTCGGCGACGACGGGAAGGCGGAGTTCGTCCTCGACGCGTTCGAGGTGCGGGAGGCCTAAGCGCTTCGCTGGATGTGCGCGGTGTGAAACCTGCGGGCCGGTGGGGGCTGGTCGCGCCCACGCGGCGGAGCCGCACATGGACGCAGCCCCGCGCCCCTTTGGGGCGCTTCGTACCGCAGCGGACCTCGTCGCGCCCGCTCAGCCCGTGCGGAAGTCCTCCGCGT
Source organism: Streptomyces aureoverticillatus (assembly GCF_014649395.1). Lineage (GTDB taxonomy): Bacteria > Actinomycetota > Actinomycetes > Streptomycetales > Streptomycetaceae > Streptomyces > Streptomyces aureoverticillatus. The sequence continues at coordinate 301,389 of NZ_BMSY01000005.1, read as the reverse complement.
GGTCCTTCGCCCACTGCTCGAACGTCCGCGCCGGGCGTCCGGTGACCTCCTCCACCGTGGTCGTGAGGTCCGGCTCGGAGTCGACGGCGGCGCCGAAGGACTCCAGGAGAGCGGGCAGCATCTCCGGCGAGATGTGCGGGAACATGTCCGGCGTCACCTCGTGCGGCGGTATCTCCACGACCGTGAGGTCCCGGCCGAGGGCACGGCCGACGGCCTGGATCTGCTCCTCGGCCGTCACGGCGGTCGGCCCGGTGAGACTGAGGACGGCGCCCGCGTGCTCCTTGGGAGCGCGCAGGGCGACGGCCGCGACCGCCGCGATGTCGGCCTCGTGGACGGGCGCGGTCACGGACTGGGTGAACGGCCACCGGATGGTGTCACCGGCGCGGACCTGCGGCACCCACTGCAGGGAGTTGGTGCTGAACGCGCCGGGCCGCAGGAACGTCCAGTCGAGACCGCTGTCGCGGACCTGCTGCTCCAGCCGGGTGTGCATGACGTGGATCGGGTGCGCGGCGGCGTCGTCGTGGTCGAGGATGATCGACGACAGTACGACGACGTGCCGCACCCCGGCCTCCCGGGCCGCCGCGAGCAGCTCCGCGGTGTGCTCACCGCCCGCGGCCACATGCAGGAACAACGCGGTGGCACCCTCGAACTGGGCGGCCGTCGCGGCGGGTTCGGTCGGCGGGGCGAAGCGGACCACCTCCACGCCCGCGGGCAGATCGGCGCGCGTCGGATCGCGCGTCAGTGCGCGTACGGGGACGCGGTCGGCGGCGAGCTGGGTGACGAGGGCGCGGCCCACGTTTCCGGTGGCACCGGTCACGACGATCACAAGTACTCCTAGGGTCGGGACGACACCGGGCCGGGAGCGATCGCCCCCGGCCCGGCGTCCGTCAAGATCGACCCTAGGCAGCGCCCGGCGTCCACCGGATCGTCACCAGGAAGTAGATCGTCCGAAAGGGCCTAGTCCCGCGGCCCTAAGCCCCGGGACCCAGGCCCCCCGTCACCCCTGCTCGCCCTTGCGGCGCACCCGCAGAGCCCGCTCCAGATCGTCGAGTTGATCGGCCAGGCGGCGGCGCAGCGCGGGCAGCACGTCGGTGCCCTCCAGACAGCGCACGCCCAGCCGCAGCGTCTCCTCGTCGACCGCGAACAGCGGGAAGGCGTGCCGCCCGGCCGCCTCGGCCATGGCGGGCCCGCGCCGCGCGGCCAGCGCCACCGAGTCCTCGAAGTAGCGCGGCACATAAGGCCGTACGAGAGCCTCCTGCTCGGGCTGCCAGAAACCCTGCGCGGTGGCCGTGAACAGATAGTTCGACAGCTCGTCGGAGCCGAACATCGCCTCCCACGCACGCCGCTTGGCGTCCGCGTCCGGCAGCGCGGCACGGCAGCGCGCGGCACCCTCCCGGCCGGTCGCGCTCGGGTCGCGGCGCAGCTCCGCGGCGATGGCGTCCTCGTCCGTCGCGCCGAGCACGGCCAGCCGGGCCAGCACGCGCCAGCGCAGCTCCGGGTCGAGCTCGGGCCCGCCCGGCACGGCGCCCTGGGACAGCCACGTCGCCAGCGGCTCCGGCTGCGTCGCGGCGTCGATGAGGGCACGCACGGCGATCAGCCTGAGGCCCGGCTGCGAACCGTCCTCGGTACGCCGGATCACGTCCTGGCACAGCGCGTCGAGCGTGGCCAGGGCCCCGTCGCGGCCTTCCTGCGGCGTGTAGCGCCCGGCCACGACCGTCCCGGCGAAGGCGAGCACACCGGAGACGACCGCGAGGTCACGCTCCGCGGGCAGATGGGCGCGCGCCGCCTCCAGATACACCCCGGGCGCCAGATCGCCGTCGCGCACCATGTCGCGCAGCGCGTTCCACAGCACCGCGCGGGTCAGCGCGTCCGGCACACCCGACAACGACGCGAGGACCGTCCCCTGGGACACCTCGTCCAGCCGGATCTTGGCGTACGTCAGGTCCTGGTCGTTGGGCACGATCAGCGCCGGCCGGCCGCCGTCCCGCGCGACGGCCTCGCGCCGCGGCACATCCGTCTCGTACCGCTCACGCAGCACCAGCGAACGCCCGTCGGACAGATCACGGTCGTACACCCCCACCGCGACCCGGTGCGGGCGGCTCCCGTCGCGGTCCAGGGTCAGCGTCCACTCCCGCCCGCTGTGCGCCACCGACGGCGTGAACGTGTCCACACCCGTCGTACGCAGCCACGCCTCCGCCCAGCCGTGCACATCGCGGTCCGTGGCGGAGGCGAGGTTGTCGATGAAGTCGGCCAGCGTCGCGTTGGCGAACCTGTGCCGCGCGAAATGCGTGTTGATGCCCGCGAGGAAGTCCTTCTCGCCCAGCCACGCCACGAGCTGACGCAACGCGCTCGCGCCCTTGGCGTAGGAGATCCCGTCGAAGTTCAGCATCGCGGACGCCGTGTCCGGCACTGCGTCCGGGTCCGGCGCGACCGGGTGCGTGGAGGGACGCTGATCGGCGTCGTAGCCCCAGGACTTGCGGGCGACACCGAAATCGACCCACGTGTCCGAGAAGCGCGTCGCCTCGGTGAGCGTCTGATAGCCCATGTACTCGGCGAACGACTCGTTCAGCCAGATGTCGTCCCACCACTTCAGCGTCACCAGGTCGCCGAACCACATGTGCGCCATCTCGTGCGCCACGACCATGGCACGCGTCTGCCGCTGGGTGTCGGTGACCGCCGACCGGAACACGTACTCGTCGCGGAACGTGACCAGACCCGGGTTCTCCATGGCACCCGCGTTGAACTCCGGGACGAACGCCTGGTCGTAGGAGTCGAAGGGGTAGGGCTCGGCGAACTTCTCGTGATAGCGGTCGAAGCAGGCCCGCGTGATGTCGAGCAGTTCCTCGGCGTCCGCGTCCAGAAACGGCGCCAGCGAACGGCGGCAGTGAATGCCGAAGGGCAGCCCGCGGTGCTCGGTGCGCACCGAGTGCCAGGGCCCGGCCGCGACGGCCACGAGATACGTCGACAGCGGGGGCGTGGGCGCCGCCTGCCAGCGTCCCTCGCCCAGGTGCGCGGTGACGCCGTTGGCGAGCACCGTCCAGCCCTTGGGGGCGGTCACCGTCAGCGCGAACACCGACTTCAGGTCGGGCTGGTCGAAGGCGGCGAACACGCGCTGCACGTCTTCCATGAACAACTGCGTGTAGACGTACGCCTCGCCGTCGGAGGGGTCCGTGAAGCGGTGCATGCCCTCGCCGGTCCGGGAGTAGCGCATGGCCGCGTCGACGCGCAGCTCGTGCTCGCCCGCCGCCAGGCCGCGCAGCGCGAGCCGGTTGTCCTCCAGACCCGCCGGGTCCAGCGGGGTGCCGTCCAGCGTGACCGAGCGCAGATGGGCCGGCTTCAGCTCGACGAAGGTGTCACCGTCCGCGAGGGCGGTGAACGTGATCACCGTGCGGGAGTCGAAGGTCTCCTCACCAGTGGTGAGATCGAGAGCGATCTCGTACCGCTGGACATCGAGGAGCTGGGCTCGGGTCTGCGCTTCGTCGCGCGTGAGTACGGGCATTCGGCCATGGTGCCTGATCTGGCGGGGCGCCTGGCAGGGGGTACCGCCGGGGGCGGGGTGCGCCTTTGCTTCCTGGCGCCGTTGGTCGGGCTCCCGCCGGAAGCGGGGTGAGCCCTGGCGTAATGGCGCCGTCGGCCTGGGCTGTGCCCGCCCGTGCCGCCCCCTGGGCGGCCCAGCCGCCCACAGAGTAGGGGCGTTGCCCAGCTGCCCACAGGGGGGCGTCCGGTGCCGCACCGCGCCCCGTAAGGGGCGCGGGGAACTGCGCGACCAGCCCCCACCGACCCGCAGGGTTCATCACCGCACATCCAGCGAAGCGTCAGCGCGTGCCGTCCGCGATGCTCTCGTGGTGGCGGATTACCTCCGCGATGATGAAGTTGAGGAACTTCTCCGCGAAGGCCGGGTCCAGCTTGGCGTTCTCGGCCAGTTCGCGCAGCCGGGCGATCTGGCGGGCCTCACGGGCCGGGTCGGCGGGCGGCAGCTGGTGGTTGGCCTTGAGGTGGCCGACCTGCTGGGTGCACTTGAAGCGCTCGGCGAGCATGTGGACGACCGCCGCGTCGATGTTGTCGATGCTGTCCCGCAGCCGGGACAGCTCGGCACGCACGGCGGGGTCCACGGCGTCCCCCGCCCCGGCCCCGGGGGCGTCCCCCGCACCCGACCCGGGGGCGGTCCCTGCGGTGCCGCTGTCGTCACTGGTGTGGCGTGTGGTCATGGCAGTCGAGCCTACGTGCCCCCGCCCGCGCCGCCGGACACGGCCGGGCCGCCCGGCGACGTGAGGGTGGGCGGATGCTCCGGGTCGGGCACCTGCTGGGACCAGCCGCCGGGCACCGCCCGCCCCTGCTGCTCACGGAAGCGCACCGGCGCCATGCCGACACGGCGCGTGAACAGACGGGAGAAGTACGCGGGATCGTCGTAGCCCACGCGCCGCGCCACCGCCGCCACGGGCAGTTCGGTGGCGGCGAGCAGCTCCTTGGCGCGGCCCAGGCGGATGCCCAGCAGATAGTCCTTGGGGCTGCACCCGGCGCCCCGCCGCACGGCGGTGCGCAGCTCGGCGGGCGTCATGCCGTGCCGGGCGGCGTGCTCGGTCACCGACAGCGCCTTGAAGGCGTCCCGGGCCAGGGACTGCAGGACGGGATCGCCGTCCGGGGCGATGTCGGCGCGGGCCCGGCGCAGCGTGACGAGCAGCTCGTGCACGGCCGCGCTGGTCTCCACCTCGAGCAGCGGATTGTCGCGGCGGGCGGCGCGGGCGACCCGGCCGACCACGGCACGCGCGGCGTCCGGGTCGGCCAGCGGCACCACGGGCCGGTCGGGCTCGATGTAGCCGAGTTCGGTGTACGTCGCCGTGGCGGGCCCGGTGAAGTCGACGAAGCACTCGTCCCAGCCGGTCTCCGGGTCGGCGCCGTAATGGTGCGGCACCCCGGGCGACAGCCAGATGAGCGCGGGCGCGGACACCGCCCTGCGGCGCCCGTCCGGAGCACGGAACCAGCCGCAGCCCGAGCTGATGACGAGGGCGACATGATGGTCCAGGGTGCGCGGCCCCACGGCGGGCAGCGTGCCGTGCTGCAGGCCGACACCGAGACAGACGAGGCCGAGCCGATGGTGCACCGGGCTCGGCGTGAAATACCGCATCCAGGTGTGATACATCCGCTGCCGCCCCTCTCGCGTGCCCGCCGGTTCGCGTACGCCGCGTGCCCACCGGTTCTCGTACGCCGTGCCCGCCGGTGTCGCCGACCGTGCCCGCCGGTTTCGCTGCGTCCAACCCGGCTCGATCTTTGTCCATGGACCGTGCCGCCCGCCAGAGGCAATCGTGGCCGCAGATGATCGGGAGGAACACGATGGACGGCGGCTACAGCGTGGGCGACGACGGCCTCGGCGCGCGCGGCGACAGCTTCAGGGTGGGCGCGGACGACTTCGAGCTGGACGGCCGGCCCGTACGACTGCTCTCCGGGGCCCTGCACTACTTCCGGGTGCACGAGGAGCAGTGGGAGCACCGGCTCGCGATGCTCCGGGCGATGGGCCTCAACTGCGTGGAGACGTACGTCCCCTGGAACCTGCACGAACCCCGCCCCGGGGAACTCCACGACGTGACGGCCCTCGGCCGCTTCCTGGACGCCGCGCACGCCGCGGGCCTGTGGGCGATCGTCCGCCCCGGCCCCTACATCTGCGCCGAATGGGACAACGGCGGCCTCCCGTACTGGCTGACCGCCGAGGTGGGCACCCGCGCCCGCACCCGCGACGAGACGTACCTGGCCCACGTCGAGCGCTGGTTCGCCCGCCTGCTGCCCCAGGTCGTCTCCCGCCAGCACGACCGCGGCGGCCCCGTGATCATGGTCCAGGTCGAGAACGAGTACGGCAGCTACGGCTCCGACCAGGTGTACCTGCGCCGCCTCGCCGACCTCCTGCGCGCCCACGGCATCACCGCCGAACTGTGCACGTCCGACGGCCCCGAGGACCACATGCTGACCGGCGGGGGCATCCCCGGCGTCCTCGCCACCGTGAACTTCGGCTCCCAGGCCCGCGACGGCTTCGCCACGCTCCGCCGCCACCGCCCCAAGGGCCCGCTGATGTGCATGGAGTTCTGGTGCGGCTGGTTCGACCACTGGGGCGCGGAACCCGTCGTACGCGACCCCCAGGACGCCGCGGACGCGCTGCGCGACATCCTGGACCTAGGCGCGTCCGTCAACATCTACATGGCGCACGGCGGCACGAACTTCGCCGGCTGGGCGGGCGCCAACCGGGCCGGCGGCGCGCTCCACGACGGCCGCCTGCAACCCGACACCACCTCCTACGACTACGACGCGCCCATCGACGAACACGGCCGCCCCACCGAGAAGTTCTGGCTGTTCCGCGAGGTCCTCGCCGCCTACTCCGACACCCCCCTGCCCGCACCGCCTCCACCCCCCGCCCCCCTCGCCGCCCCCGCCTCGGCCCGCCTCACCGACTGGGTGCCCCTCGACACCCTCGCCGACGCCCTCGGCACCCCCGAGACGGAACACGCCGTGCCCCCCACCTTCGAGGACCTGCACGTCGACCGGGGCCTGGTGCGCTACACCGTCGACCTCCCCGGCCCCCGCGAGCCGTACCCGCTGAGCGCCCGCGGCCTGCGGGACCGGGCCGTCGTGTACGTCGACGGCGCCCCGGCCGGCATCCTCACCGAGGACGCCCCCGCCCTGCCGGAGCCCATCGCCGGCCCCGCCCGCGTGACGCTGTGGACGGAGTCCCTCGGCCGCGTCAACTACGGGCCGCGCGTGGGGGAGCCCAAGGGCATCACCGGCGGGATCCTGCACGAGCGGCAGTACGCGCACGGGGTGCGGGCCGTCGGCCTTGCCCTCGGGGCCTTCGACGACGGCGCGGCCGTGCGCGGGCTGGCCGCGGGCCTAGAGGGGGGCCGGGGGCGGCCCGGGCTCTACCGGGGCACCCTCGACCTGCGCGGCCCGGGCGACGCCACCCTCGAACTCCCCGGCTGGGGCCGCGGATACGCCTGGCTCAACGGCTTCTGCCTCGGCCGCTACTGGTCCGTCGGCCCGCAGCACGGCCTGTACGTCCCCGGCCCCGTGCTGCGGGAGGGCACCAACGAGGTGTGGATCCTGGAGGTGGAGGGGGCGACGGGGGAGGGGCCGGAGGTACGGCTGGTGTAGTCCCTCGCGGGGGGCTCCGGCCGGACGGGCTACAGATAGCCTCTCCGGCGTTTGAGGAGCGGGGGTCTGGGGGCAGAGCCCCCAGTTTCGGGAAGGGGCGGGATTGGGGAAAGCCCCGCAGGGCCCTACCACCCCACCCGCACCCCTCGCAAACCCCCCACCCCTCCATACCCCTTTCGGGTCCCGATCGTTGAGCTCTCCGGGCGAGCCAGGCGGCACGCCGACATGCTGGTGGCCCCACCCGAGTACCCGGAGGACCCCATGAGCAGCCCGCCGCCCCTCGCCGGAGGCCCCCAGGGCCCCCAAGCCCTGCGGCCGTTGCTCGAAACCACCCTGAACGCCCTGGCGGAGGGCGCCACAGAGCGCGACGGCCCCCTGCCACGCGGCGGCCCGGCCGCAGTGGAAGCCCGCGTCCGCGAGGCGGCCGGGGACCTGCTGCCCGCCCAGGGCACCGGCGCGGACGACGCCCTGCGCACCCTCGTCGCCGCCGTCGCGGCAGGCGCGGCAGACCCCGCGAACCCCCTGTGCGCGGCCCACCTGCACTGCCCACCCCTCGCCCTGGCCACCGCCGCGGACCTCGCCGCGTCCGCGCTCAACCCCTCCATGGACTCCTGGGACCAGGCCCCCGCCGCCTCCGCCCTCGAAGCCCTCCTCACCGCCACCCTCGCCGCCGAGGTCCACGGCGGCCCACCCGACGCGGCCGACGCGCTCATCACCACCGGCGGCACCGAGTCCAACCAGCTCGCCCTGCTCCTCGCCCGCGAACAGGCCGCCGCCCACGGCCACCACCCGCACGTCCTCGTCGGCGCCAACGCCCACCACTCCCTGCGCCGCGCCGCCTGGCTCCTCGGCCTGCCCGAGCCCGTCACCGTGCCCGCGCCCGCCGGCGTCCTCGACCCCGCCGCCCTCGACGAGGCCCTCACCGAACTCCCCGGACCACCCGGCCACTTCCTCGTCACCGCCACCGCGGGCACCACCGACGCCGGCCTCATCGACCCCCTCACCGACATCGCCGACCTGTGCGCCACCCACGGCGCCCGCCTGCACGTCGACGCCGCCTACGGCGCCGGCCTGCTCTTCAGCGACGTACACAAGACCAAGCTCCACGGCCTCGACCGCGCCGACAGCGTCGCCCTCGACCTGCACAAACTCGGCTGGCAGCCGGCCGCCGCCGGCGTCCTGACCGTCCGCGCCGCCGCCGACCTCGACGTCCTCGGCCACCGCGCCGACTACCTGAACGCCGACGACGACACCGAAGCCGGCCTTCCCGACCTCCTCGGCCGCTCCCTGCGCACCACCCGCAGACCCGACGCCCTGAAGATCGCCGTCACCCTCAAGGCCCTCGGCCGCACCGGACTCGGCGCCCTCGTCGACCAGGTCTGCGACCGCGCACGGGAGTTCGCCGACCTCGTCGCCGCCCACCCCGGATTCGAGCTCTACGACAAGCCCGCCATCAGCACCGTCCTCTTCCGGCCCGCCGACGCCGACGACGACCACATCGCGTACGTACGAAGGACACTCCTCACCGACGGCACCGCCGTCCTCGGCCGCGCCCAGCTCGACGGCCGCCGCTGGCTCAAAGCCACCCTGCTCAACCCGCACACCGGCCCCGAAGACCTCGCGGCCCTGCTCACGCTCGTGGAAGGAACAAGCCCTCGATGAAGGACGCGTCGGCCCCGACCGAGATGCCTGACATGCCAGACCGGGCGCCCACCGCCCCCGCGGGGCCCCGCGACCTGGTCGGCATCGGCATCGGCCCGTTCAACCTGTCCCTCGCCGCTCTCGCCCAGCCCCTCGACGGCATCGACGCCGCCTTCTACGAACAGCGGCCGTCCTTCCACTGGCACCCCGGCCTCCTCATCGACGGCGCCACCCTCCAAGTCCCCTTCCTCGCCGACCTGGTGACCCTCGCCGACCCCGCGAACCCCTGGTCGTTCCTCAGCTACCTGCGCTCCCGCGAACGCCTCTTCCCGTTCTACTTCGCCGAGCGCTTCCACATCCGACGCGCCGAGTACGACGCCTACTGCCGCTGGGTCAGCGAAAACCTGCCCGCACTCCACTTCGGCCACCAGGTCGACGCCGTCCGCTGGAACCCCGAACGCAACCTGTTCGAAGTCGACTTCACCCAGCTCGACGCCGACGGCGAAGCCGAAGCCCTCGGCCGCACCCACGCACGCAACATCGCCCTCGGCGTCGGCACCGCCCCCTACGTCCCCGAACCCCTCAGGCCCCTCGCCGACGCCCCCACCGTCCCCGTCATCCACTCCGCCGACTACCTGCTGCACCGCGACCGCTTCCTGACCGCCGAACACGTCACCGTCGTCGGCTCAGGACAGTCCGGCGCCGAGATCTTCCTCGACCTGCTCACACACCGCCCCGCCGGACACGAGAAGATCCACTGGCTCGCCCGCAGCGCAGCCTTCGCCCCCATGGAGTACTCCAAGCTGGGCCTGGAACACTTCACCCCCGACTACACCCGCTACTTCCACGCCCTGCCCGAGCCCGTACGCGACCGGCTCGTCCCCGCCCAGTGGCAGCTCCACAAAGGCATCGACGCCGACACCATCGCCGCCATCCACGACGAGCTCTACCAGCGCACCCTGCACGGCGGCTGGCCCGACGCCGTCCTCACCCCCGGCGTCACCGTCCGCACCGCGGGCCGCGTCGCCACCACCCGCGTCGAACTCCACCTGGAACACGTCCAACAGGGCACCCGCTCCCGCCTCACCACCGACGCCGTCGTCCTCGCCACCGGCTACCGCGAACGCCCCCTCGACCAGCTCCTCGCCGGCCTCGACCCCTACATGCGCCGCGACTCCTCCGAACGCCCCCGCATCGACGAGCGGTACCGCCTCGTCCTCGACCCCTCGGTCACCGGCACCGGCAGCAACGTCTACGTACAGAACGCCGAACGCCACACCCACGGCGTCGGCGCCCCCGACCTCGGCCTCGCCGCCTGGCGCAGCGCCACCATCCTCAACACCCTCACCGGCAAGGACCCCTACCCGCTGCCCGACCGCACCGCCTTCACCAGCTTCGGCCTCACCGACCCAGGGGCCCGCACCCCGGCGGCCCGCGGCGAACAGCCCACCAACCTCGTCCGCCTCAAGAACTGACCGTCCGCCTCAAGAACTGACCCCGCGCCCCCCCACCACGCGCCCGCCCCAGTTCCGCAAGCGCGCCCACCGGCGCCACCACCCGCCGCGTCCGGGGGCACGACCACACCGCCGTGCCCCCGACCACCTCCGCCGCCAGCGGATGCGACGCCGGATGGCCGGGACACTCCGGCCACGTCGCCGGCAGCAACTGCGAAGCCAGCGCCTCCACGGCCCAGTCCTTGACCTGCTCCGCGAGATCCGCCACCTGCTCGGCCGGCGCCGCGCCCTCCGGCACCGACACCCCCACCCCCGAGCCATCGGCCTCGTACAGCATCACCAGCGGAGCGTCGTCGAAATCCAGCTCCTCACGGACGATCGGCTGCACGGCACAGGTCGCCCGCACATCGCGCAGCACGACCGCCAGCGCCGCGGCAAGTTCCTCGTTCATGCATCCGAGGCTAGACCTCAGAACACCGGCGTCCCCGCACGGGTCAGCCGCCAGCCCACCGAAGCGAACCGAGCCGGATCCACCGTGCCCTTCGCCTTCACCCACGAAATGATCGTGTTGCGGATCTCGTCGGAATTCGCCCACACCTGCTTGGCGCCCGCCACATGCGGGAAATTCCCGCCGCCGCTCGCCCGGTAGTTGTTCACCGCGAGCACGAACTCCGCCTTCGGATCGAGGTCCTTGCCGTCGAATTGCAACTTCACGATCCGCGAGCCCGCCGGCTGCGCGATGTCAATCTCGTACGTCACCCCGTACAGCGCGTCGTAGTTGTAGTCCGGAATGCCGTCCGCGTTCGTCAGCTTCGCCGGATCCACCGGCGCGTCCGGCGCCGTCCGCGCGTAATAGCGCGCCGAGAACTCCAGATAGTCCTTCAGCTGCGCACCCGTGATCAGCCGCGCCTCCAGAGTGTTCTCGAAGGGATACAGACCCGCCGCGTCCCGGATCGTCACCTCGCCCGCCGGAATCTTCGCCGTGCGCGAGAAACAGGAAGCCTGGGACAGCACGGGCAGCTTCGCGTACGCGCCGCCCGCCAGCGCCGCCTGCACCGTCTCCGCCTGCACGTGATTGATCAGATCAATGATCGCGACATCCTTGTACGGGCCTTCGGCCGTGCTCATCGCCTCCTTCGAGGTGCCGATGACCTGGTTCACGTACGCCACCACCTTCTGGTGCTCGTCCGCGAGCAGCCGCGTGATCTTCCGGTCCTCCGCCGCCGCATTCGAGTTCAGGACCTTCGCGCCGACCTTCGCCACCCGCCAGCGGCCCTTCGACCACACCAGGTCGAAGTCGAACAGCGTCAGACGCTGCCCCCACTTCAGCGGCTCGGACAACACCACCTTCTGCCCCGTCTTCTTGTTCTCGACGAGATACTCCGGAATCTCCGTGTGCGCGTGCCCCACCAGAATCGCGTCGATCCCCGGCACCTGCTCCGCCACCAGCGCCGCCGCGTTCTCGATGTACGGCAACTGATCCCCGTACGACGACGTGCCGCTCGACCCCGAATGCGCCGACACGATCACCACGTCCGCACCCATCGACCGCAGCCGCGGCACCCACTTCGCCGCCTGCTCCTCCAGGCCCGGGAACGTCATCTTGCCCTGCACATTCGCCTTGTCCCAGATCGCGATGCCCGGATTCGTCAGACCGAGCACCGCCACCCGCACATCACGGCCGTGCGGAGTGCGCAGCCGGTGCATGCTGTACGGCGCGAACGCCGGCCGCTGCGTCTTCGCGTCCAGCGCGTTCGCCCCGAGCAGCGGAAAGTCACACTGCTCCTCGAACTTCCTGAGCACCGGAATGCCGTAGTTGAACTCGTGATTGCCGAGCGCCGCCGCGTCATAGCCGATCGCGTTCATCGCCTGCGCCATCGGATGCACCGGGCCGCGCGCGGCGGTGATCGGGTCCACCTTCGCGTAGTAGTACGAAAGCTGCGTGCCCTGGATCGTGTCACCCGCGTCGATCAACAGGGTGTTGCGGCGGCCCTTCTCCTGACGGACCTCGTTCACCAACGTGGAGATCTTCGCCAGGCCCACATCGTTGTGGTCCTTGTCGTCGAACTCCTTGTCCGTGAAGTAGTCCCAGTTGAAGACATTGCCGTGCAGGTCGGTGGTGCCCATCACCGTGAACGAGTACGTCTTCCTGCGGCCACGCGACGCGACAGGGGCAGCCGCCGACGCCGCGTCCGCCGACGGCGCCACCACCGCGCCCGCCAGGGCCACCCCCGCACCCGTAGCGGCGGACCTGCCCAAAAACTTCCTGCGGTTCAGCGGCATCTCGAATCCTCCAACACGTCGTACAACACGGGCGAACAGCAGTAACGCGCGTAGATTCTGACCCGTCCACGCAGCCCGCGACAGACCCGCCAGGTTTCGATCCGATGACTGTCGAGCACCCGCCCGCAGTGCGACAGTGGCCCCATGACCACCCAAGAAGCCACACCCAACGTCCCCTACGGCACCCCAGAGGCCCCGCGCCTGGCGGTCCGCGGCGAAGCCCACCTCGAAGTCGACCCCGAGATCGCCCGCATCGGCATCACCGTCAGCGCCCGCGGCGGCGACCGCCGCGACGCCCTCAGCGACCTCACCCGCCGCAACACCGCCGTCATCGACCTCGTCAAGTCCTACGGCGAAGCCGTCGAACGCGTCGAGACCGGCGCCTTCTCCATCACCCCCGAACTCACCAAACGCGGCAAGGGCGAACGCGTCCGCACCTACCACGGCCGCGTCCACATCACCGCCGAACTCACCGACTTCACCGCACTCGGCGAACTCACCACCCGCGTCGCCGACCTGGAACTCACCCGCATCGACGGCCCCTGGTGGTCCCTGCGCCCCGACTCACCCGCCCACCGCCGCGCCCGCCAGGAAGCCGTCAAAGAAGCCGTCCAACGCGCCCGCGAATACGCCGAAGCACTCGGCACCCACCTCGCCGCCCTCGTCGAGATCGCCGACATCGGCGCCGACAACGCCCCCTACCCGCCCTTCGGCGGCCCCGCCGCCCCCGGCATGTCCCGCGCCGCCTACGGAGGTGCCCCCGAGGCCGCCCCCGCCCTCGACCTCGAACCGCAGCGCCAGTCCGTCTACGCCCAGGTGAACGCGCGCTTCACCATGGCACCCCCACGACTCTGAACCCACCCCGAATTCGCTCATCGGAGCAAGCCCCCGCACACTTCAACACTTGTCAATAGCCCTTCATGCAAAGGTTGTTGAGTAGTCACGCCCAACCAATTCCCTACCCACCAGTAAGCCCTAGGGTCGAAACCATGCGCCGAGCAAAAATCGTTTGCACCCTGGGACCCGCCACCGACACCTACGACCAGATCAAGGCCCTGGTCGAAGCCGGAATGGACGTGGCACGCTTCAACCTCAGTCACGGCACCTACGCCGACCACGAGGAGCGCTACCAGCGCGTGCGCAAGGCCGCCGACGAACTCGGGCGCAGCGTCGGCATCCTCGCCGACCTTCAAGGCCCGAAGATCCGCCTCGGCCGCTTCCGCGAAGGACCCGTACTGCTTGAACGGGGCGACGAGTTCACCATCACCGTCGAACCCGACGTCGAAGGCGACCGCCAACGCTGCGGCACCACCTACGACGGCCTCGCCGAAGACGTCACCCCCGGAGAACGCATCCTCGTCGACGACGGCAAAGTCACCCTCGAAGTGACCGCCGTCGACGGCCCCCGCGTCACCACCACCGTCATCGAAGGCGGCATGGTCTCCGACCACAAAGGCCTCAACCTCCCCGGCGTCGCCGTCTCCGTCCCCGCCCTCTCCGACAAGGACGAAGCAGACCTCCGCTGGGCCCTGACCACCGGCTTCGACGTCATCGCCCTGTCCTTCGTCCGCAGCGGACACGACATCGAAGACGTCCACCGCATCATGGACGAGGAGAACCGCCGCCTCCCCGTCATCGCCAAGGTCGAAAAACCCCAGGCCGTCGACAACATCGACGACATCGTCGCCGCCTTCGACGGCATCATGGTCGCCCGCGGCGACCTCGGCGTCGAAATGCCCCTGGAACAAGTCCCCATCGTCCAGAAACGCGCCATCAAACTCGCCAAGCGCAACGCCAAACCCGTCATCGTCGCCACCCAGATGCTCGACTCGATGATCGACAACTCCCGACCCACCCGCGCCGAAGCGAGCGACGTGGCGAACGCGGTCATCGACGGCACCGACGCGGTCATGCTCTCCGGCGAAACCAGCGTCGGCAAATACCCCATCGAAACCGTCCGCACGATGAGCCGCATCGTCGAAGCCGCCGAGGAAGACATCCTCGCCAAGGGACTCCCGCCGCTCACCGAACGCAACAAACCCCGCACCCAGGGCGGAGCCGTCGCCCGCGCCGCCGCCGACATGGGCGACTTCCTCGGCGCCAAATTCCTCGTCGCCTTCACCCAGTCCGGCGACACCGTCCGTCGCCTCTCCCGCTACCGCTCCCCGATCCCCCTCCTCGCCTTCACCCCCGACGCCGCCACCCGCTCCCAGCTCAACCTCACCTGGGGCGTGGAAACCTTCCTCGGCCCGCACGTCGAATCCACCGACGCCATGGTCCAGCAAGTCGACGAACAACTCCTGAAGATCGGCCGCTGCCAGAAGGGCGACATCGTCGTCATCACCGCCGGCTCACCCCCCGGCGTCCCCGGCTCCACCAACCTCGTCCGCGTCCACCACATCGGCGAAGACGACAACCCCCAGTAAGGGGACTACGCACCAACGCAGGTCGAGGGCCGCTCCAGCGGGGGGAGCGGCCCTCGACACATACCCCCCACCGGGAGCTACGGCGTCACGATCGCGAAATTCGGATCCGGCCTGTCCACGACACCGAGCAACGTGTGCAGCAACGACACATCACCGTCGACCTCGATGTCCCCGAGCCCCTTCCCGGCCAGCATCGCCAGCAGCTGAGGCTTCGTCATCGTCAGCGTGACACCGGCACCCGGATCGGCCTTCGCATCACTGCGATACGTCAACACCCCGTGCCGCAACGTCAAATGCCACGTCTTCCCGAGCGAAGGAAGACGCCAGTCCATCCTCAGCTCCACATCCCAGGCCCGCGGCCCATTCACGCGGATCGCCACAGAATCGATGAGCTGGTCCACATCGAGGGCCATCAACAAGTCGGAACTCACGACAGACGTCTCCGCCTCCTTCACCCCCGCCCGCAACTCCTGAGCGCCCATGAGATAGAAGTTCCGCCACACCGCGTTCTCCGAGCCCTGCCCCAGCCGCGCATACACCCGCGCCAACTCCGCCCTGGCCGCCTTGTGCTTCGGATCGGCGAACACCACATGATTCAACAACGTCGCCGCGAACCGCAGATCCCCCTCCCGCACGAACGCCCGCGCCTTCGCCATCGCCGCCGTACGACCCCCCAACGCCTTCACATACCGCCGGGCCTCGGCCACCGGCGGATGCTCCCACAAATGCGCCGGATTCCCATCGAACCAACCCATATACCGCTGATAAATCCCCTTCACATTATGGCTCAACGACCCGTAATACCCCCGATTCGCCCACACCTCCGCCAACGCCGGCGGCAACTCGATCTCCTCCGCGATCTCCCGCCCCGTCAACCCCGCATTGATCATCCGCAACGTCTGGTCATGCATATACGCGTACAGATCCCGCTGCTGCTCCAACAACTCCACGATCAACTCACCGCCCCACGTGGGCCAGTGATGTGAGGCGAACGCCACGTCCGCCCGCCCCCCGAAAAGCGTCACACTCTCACTCAAATACCGCGCCCACTGCCGAGCATCGCGCACCTGCGCACCCCGCAACGTGATGATGTTGTGCATCGTGTGCGTCGCGTTCTCCGCCATGCACAGCGCCCGCAGATCCGGCAGCAGGAAATTCATCTCCGCCGGCGCCTCCGTACCCGGCGTCATCTGAAACTCGAACCGCACCCCGTCCACCACCTCGACCTGCCCGGTGCGCTCCACACTCCGCGTCGGCGGAATCAACCCCACCGACCCGACCGACACCGTCTGCCCCAAACCACAACCCACCTGCCCCACCGCCGACTTCGGCAACAGCGCGCCGTACATGTACGCCGACCGGCGCTGCATCGCCGTCCCCGCGTACACGTTCTCCGACACCGCGTGCTCCAGAAAACCGTCCGGCGCAAGCACGGGCACGTCGTCCCCCGCCCCGCCCGGCAGTACACCGCGACAACCCCCGAAGTGATCCACGTGCGGATGCGTGTAGATCAGCCCCGTGACCTTCCGGTCGCCCCGATGCGCCCGATACAACTTCAACGCCGCGGCCGCCGTCTCCGCCGAGATCAGTGGGTCGATGACTATGACCCCCTCCTCGCCCTCGACCACCGTCATGTTCGACAGATCGAGCCCACGGACCTGATAGACCCGGTCCGTGACCTTGTACAACCCCTGCCGGGCCACCAACTTGCTCTGCCGCCAGAGGCTTTCGTGCACGGTGTCCGGGGCGGCCCCCTCCAGGAACCCGTACGCGTCGGCGTCGTACACCACCTGACCCTTGGCGTTCCGCACCACGCCGGGCTTCAACGCCGCGACGAATCCCCGGTCCGCATCGGCGAAATCACCCCCGCCGCCCGTGGGCTCCTCCCCACCGACCGCCGAAGCGGCCTCCGGACTGAGGGCGACGGCCGCCGCGGCGGCCCCTGCTGCTGCGGCCACGAAGCCGCGACGGCTGAGCGGAGTCATACGCCTGAAGATCGCAGCGCGGCTTCTCCCCGGTCAACACCCTGGCATTCAGTACTTGGGGCCCACGTGGGTGTCCATGAGGGCGACTGACGCCTTGCGGGCGACGGAGACGTTGAAGGGATCGCTGCCTCGGGCGAGCGTGGTCCAGTCGACGCCGACCTTGTCGAGGGTGTCGGTGAACAGCTTCCGGATGTCGTCGGACTTGTTGGTGAAGAAGTACCGGGGGTACTCATAGCGCTTGGGTACGCCGCCGACCATGCGGGTGGTCCAGTTGGTGATGCGGCAACCGTCTGAGTGGATGAGGCCGCGGATGAACTCCCAGGGGTGGGCGTCGACGATCTCCTGCTGCCAGGGTTCGAGCGCGATGGCGCGCTCGTGCTTCTTGCCGTGGCCGTGCTGCGGGAAGAGGCACGGCCAGTGCTTGCTGAAGCAGGTGACGCTCTGACAGCCCTGGCGTTGGACGCGGAACACCTTGTTGGCGGGGCGCACGATCTGTATGGCTTCGGCGCAGAGGTCGATGAGGCCGGGCCATGCGTCAGCGCAGGTGATGCGGAGGAAGTAGACACCCCGCCTGAGGTAGCTGACGCAGCCGTCACCGAGATAGAGGCCCAGTAAGTAGGCGTACGCGGTTTGGTTGTCGGGCTTGCCGGGAGTGTCGCAGCAGCGAGGACAAGGAACCGCACGGTTCCAGTCGAGTGGTTCGATGCGGGTCTGCCAGGAGCGGAGCGCCGCTCGCGAGATGCCGGTTTCCTTGCTGACGGAGTTGAGGCTGCGCCCTTGGGTGACAAGAGCCAGAGCCTGCTTGCGTGTGCCCATGTCGTACATCTGGCCGATGCTGGTGTCACCGGTAGCCGCGATGCAGGGCATCTGAGGATCACGTACACGATCAAGTGAAGCTGATCGGTTCTCGCGTGACCTTGGAATCCAAGGAAAAGTGCCCCAGGTGGGATTCGAACCCACACTGTCCGCTGTTTGAGAGCGGCCTCTCTAACCAGTTGGAGTACTGGGGCCTTAGAAAGGAAGGGGGAGTGAGCCCCCTCGGGGCACCACCTTACCGCAGCTAGGTAGGCTCTGGGGAGCAGCACCTTTCCGGCCCGTAACGAGGAGCCCCCGTGACCACCCCCGAGTCGCCCGAGCCCGCTGACGTGTCCGACGAGCAGTCGCACGTCCCGCCGCTGACGACCCGCGTCGTCATCGCCGAGGATGAGGCCCTCATCCGGCTCGACCTCAAAGAGATGCTCGAGGAAGAGGGCTACACCGTCGTGGGCGAGGCCGGTGACGGCGAGACGGCGGTCGAGCTGGCCCGCGAGCACAGGCCGGACCTGGTCATCCTGGACGTGAAGATGCCCGTCCTTGACGGGATCTCCGCGGCGGAGAAGATCGCCGGGGAGTCCATCGCCCCGGTGCTCATGCTCACCGCGTTCTCCCAGCGCGACCTCGTCGAGCGGGCCCGCGACGCCGGCGCGATGGCGTATCTGGTGAAGCCGTTCAGCAAGAGTGACGTGGTGCCCGCCATCGAGATGGCGGTGTCGCGTTTCACGGAGCTGAAGGCCCTGGAGCAGGAGGTCGCGGACCTCACGCAGCGCTTGGAGACGCGCAAGCTGGTGGACCGCGCGAAGTCGATTCTCCAGACGGAGTACGGCCTGACGGAGCCGGCCGCGTTCCGCTGGATCCAGAAGACGTCGATGGACCGCCGCCTGTCGATGCAGCAGGTGGCGGAGGCGGTCATCGAGGACGCGGAGGAAAAGAAGGCGGCGAAAGGCTAGCCCTGTCGGGGGGCGCCCCGTAAGCCGCACGGTGGGCCGTGCCCCGTAAGGGGCGCGGGGAACTGCGCGACCAGCCCCCACCGACCGGCACCAAAAGAACGACGAAGAGGGCGGTACCCCCGACACCGGGGGTACCGCCCTCTTCGTTGCCCAAGGCCCAGGGGCCACGTCAGTCCTCGCCGAGATAGGCCTTCCGCACGGACTCGTCGTGCAGGAGATCCTGACCCGTACCCGAGAGCACGATATTGCCGACCTCCATCACGTGCCCGTGATCCGCGAGGGACAGCGCGGCCTGGGCGTTCTGCTCGACGAGCAGGATGGTGGTGCCCTGGGCCTTGAGTTCGCTGATGGTCTGCATGATCTTCTGCATCATGATCGGCGAGAGTCCCATGGAGGGTTCGTCGAGCATGAGGAGCTTGGGCCGGGACATGAGGGCGCGCCCCATGGCGAGCATCTGTTGTTCGCCGCCGGAGAGGGTGCCGGCGGCTTGTTTGCGGCGTTCGCCGAGGATGGGGAAGAGCTCGTAGGCGCGCTGGATGTCCTTCTCGATGCCGGCCTTGTCGTCACGCAGGTACGCGCCGAGCTGGAGGTTTTCGGTGATGGTGAGCCGGGGGAAGATGTGTCGGCCTTCGGGGGAGTGGGCGAGTCCGAGGGCGACGATCTTGTGGGCGGGGACGCCGTTGAGGGGCTGCCCGTCGAAGATGATCTTTCCGGCGAGTGGTTTGAGGAGTCCGGAGAGGGTGCGCAGGGTGGTGGTCTTGCCGGCGCCGTTGGTGCCGATGAGGGTGACGACCTGGCCTGCTTCGACGCTGAAGGAGATGCCTTTGACGGCTTCGATCTTGCCGTAGGCGACCCGGAGGTCTTCGACCTCGAGCAGTGTGGTCACGGGGTCTTTCCTTCCGCCGGGGTGTCCGCTGTGGCTTCGGCGGCCTCTGCCTCCGCTGCTTCGACTTCGGCGACTTCGGCGGCGCCGGGTGCGCCTTCGAAGGGGGTGCCGAGGTAGGCGGCGATGACGCGTTCGTCGGCTTGGACGGTTTCGGAGCTGCCTTCGACGAGTTTTTCGCCTTGGACGAGGACGGCGACGCGGTCGCAGAGGTTGAAGATGAACCGCATGTCGTGCTCGATGACGAGGACGGCGATGCCTTGGTCGCGGATGGCGAAGACGAGTTCTTCGGCGGCCCTGGTTTCTTGCGGGTTCATGCCTGCGGTGGGCTCGTCGAGGAGGAGCAGGCCGGGTTCGCTGGCGAGTGCGCGGGCGATTTCGAGCTTGCGTTGTTCGCCGTAGGGGAGGTTGCGGGAGAGGTGGTCGGCCTTGTGGGCGAGGCCGATGAATTCCAGCAGTTCCATGGCCCGCTCGTGGGAGGCGGCTTCGGCTTTTTTGAAGCCGGGTCCGCGGAGCAGCGCCGACCAGAGTCCTTCTTTCGTCCTGGTGTGGCGTCCGACGAGGACGTTTTCGAGGACGGTCATGTTGGCGAAGAGTCGGATGTTCTGGAAGGTGCGGGCGATGCCGGCGTCGGTGACGAGGTGGGGTTTGGAGGGCAGGACGGTGCCTTTGTAGGAGACCTTGCCTTCGGTGGGGACGTAGAGGCCGGTGAGGCAGTTGAAGAAGGTGGTTTTGCCGGCGCCGTTGGGGCCGATGAGTCCGACGATTTCGCCGCTGTTGACGGTGAGGTCGACGGAGCGTACGGCGGTGAGGCCGCCGAAGCGCATGGTGACGCCGCTGGCTTCGAGGACGGTGGTGGTGGTTGTGGTGGTCATGGTGGTCACGCCCCCGCCTTGCTTGCGCCGACGGTTCCTTCGGGGAGTTTCTGCTGGTCGGGTACGTCGAGTTGGTCGGTCTCGTGGTATTCGAGCTGGGCGCGCTTGTTGGCGACGAGGCCTTCGGGGCGGAAGCGCATGAGCAGGATGAGGGCGAGGCCGAAGAGCAGGAGTTGGTAGTCCTCGAGGAACTGGAGTTTGGCGGGGATGAGGTAGAGCAGTGCCGCGCCGATGAGGGGGCCGCTGATGGTGCCCATGCCGCCGAGGATGACGGCGGCGAGGAGGAAGGCGGAGTTGGGTGGCACGGTGTTGGCGAAGAGGTATTGCTCGGGGGTGATGCTGTAGGAGACGTGGGCTTGGACGGTGCCGGCGAAGCCGGCGAGGGTGGCGCCGAGGGCGAAGGCGATGAGTTTGACGCGGAAGCCGTTGATGCCCATGGCGGTGGCGGCTGTTTCGTCTTCGCGGATGGCGACCCAGGCGCGGCCGATGCGGGATTCGCCGGAGCGGCGGAAGACGAGGACGACGACGGCGGTGAAGAAGAGCATCAGCAGGTAGTAGTTGGCGGGCCTGCTGAGGGTGAAGCCGAGGACGTCGTGTTCGATGCCGAGGTTCCAGCCGAGGATTTCGAGGTCGGGGATGTTGGGGATGCCTTGGGCGCCGTTGGTGAGGTCGGGTCCGGCGCTGCCGTTGAGGTTGTTCATGGTGATGCGGAAGATCTCGCCGAAGCCGAGGGTGACGATGGCGAGGTAGTCGCCGCGCAGTCGCAGGGTGGGGGCGCCGATGATGACGCCGAAGGCGAGGGAGGCGGCGGCGCCGGTGAGGACGGCGGCCCAGAAGGGGAAGTGGACGTCGAAGGTGGATGCGGGTGATCCGGAGACGAGTGCGGCGGTGTAGGCGCCGACGCCGAGGAAGGCGACGTATCCGAGGTCGAGGAGTCCGGCGAGGCCGACGACGACGTTCAGGCCGAGGGCGACGGTGGCGAAGATGAGGATGTTGACGCCGATGAGGGCGTAGGAGGCGTCGCTCTGGGTGAAGGGGAAGAGGGCCGCCGCGACGATGGCGGCGGTGAAGGTGACGTTGCGGTGTTTGGCGGTGAGGGTGTTGAGGCGGGGGATGAGTCCGGCTCGGTTGAGTGCTGTGGCGCCGAAGATGGTGGTGATGAGGAAGCCGATGAAGAGTTCGGAGTAGGCCTCGATGCCGTAGGCGAGGATGTAGAGGCCGATGCCGAATGAGCCGGCGATGATGAGGATTTCGATCCAGTCCGGCAGGGTTTTGGCGCGCGGTGGTGCGGGTGCTTTGAGGCTGTGGCGCATGCGCTGCCAGGGGCTGGTGTGGGGTTCGTCGGTGGGGAGGTCGGAGGGGAGTCCGAGGGCGCCGATGACGGCGATGAGGGCTCCGATGCCGGAGATCCAGGCGCCGGGTTCGAGGTTGACGATGCCGCCGAGGTGTTCGGCGATGGCGCCCATGGTGTAGCCGGTGGTGCCGAGGACGCCGAGGCTGAGCAGGAGGACGGGGCTGTTGGTGCCGCCGGGGATGAGCCAGCGGAGGCCGCGGATGCCTTGTCCGGCGAGGGTGAAGAGCAGGGTGAGGGCGGCGCCGACGAGGGTGATGACTTGGAGGCCGCCGGGGTAGCCGGTGACGGTGAGGTCGCCGGGGAAGGCGGTGGTCCAGGTCCAGGCGAGGAAGGTGCCGAGGAGGGCCGCGGCGGATCCGGCGAGGACGGCGATGCGGGCGGCGGCCGGGGGCAGGGGGAGCGCGGAGGTGGGGACGCTCGCGGGGGTCTTGGCCGTGGTGCCGGTGTTCCCCGTGTTGTCGGCGTTGCCGGAGTTCTCCGGGGTGCCTGAGTTCTTGGTGGTGTTGGTTGTCATGGGTATCACGCCCGATCCGCGACGCGTTCGCCGAGTAGGCCTTGGGGCCTCAGGAGCAGGACGAGGATGAGGAGGGCGAAGGCCCACACGTCCTTCCAGGCGCCGCCGCCGAACTGTTCCATGCCGGGTACGTCGGCCATGTAGCCGGTGGCGAGGGCTTCGGCGACGCCGAGGACGATGCCGCCGAGCATGGCGCCGTAGATGTTGCCGATGCCGCCGAGTACGGCTGCGGTGAAGGCTTTGAGGCCCATGATGAAGCCCATTTTGAAGCCGACTTGGCCGTTGTGGAGGCCGTAGCCGACGGCTGCGACGGCGGCGAACGCGGCGCCGATGGCGAAGGCCATGACGATGATGCGGTCGGTGTTGATGCCCATGAGCTTGGCGGTGTCGGGGTCTTGTGCGGTGGCCTGCATGCCGCGGCCGGTGCGGGTTTTGTTGACGTAGTAGGCGAGGGCGAGCATGCACAGGGGTGCGGCGATGATGAGGAAGAAGTCGCCGCGCTGGATGTCGGCGCCGAAGACGTGCACGGGGTCGCCGCCGAATTGCGGGAAGGTGCGGTCTTTCTTGGCTTCGGGGTACCACTTCCAGACGGCCTGTTGGAGCAGGATGGACAGGCCGATGGCGGTGATGAGGGGGGCGAGTCGTGGTGCGCCGCGCAGGGGGCGGTAGGCGAAGCGTTCGGCTGCGGTGCCGACGGCGACGGAGCATATGACGCCGCCGATGATCATGAGTGGGATCGCGGCGAGCAGCGAGAATCCGTCGGGGAGCCAGAGGGAGACGGTGAGGGCGCCGAAGCCCCCGACCATGAAGATCTCACCGTGGGCGAAGTTGATGAGCTGGACGATTCCGTAGACCATCGTGTAGCCGATCGCGATGAGACCGTACATCGCGCCGAGGATGAGTCCATTGGCCAGCTGTTGCGGCAGTTCGTTCACCGCAGGGCCTCCGTTGGTTCGGATATGGCACCGCGCGGGAGCGCTGGTGGCGCTTCCCGCGCGGTCTTGGAGTCAATGGTTGTGTGGGGGGTTTCAGCGGGGCTTGTAGGCCTCGCTGAACTTGGATTCCCACTTGTTGTTCTTGATCTCGTACGCGGTCATCATCGTGTTCGTGGTGTCGCCGTACTCGTCGAAGGAGACGCTGCCGGTGACGCCGTCGAACTTGACGTCGCTCATGGCGGCGAGGACCTTCTCGCGGGCGTCGGAGGGGAGTTCTCCGTCGTTTTTGTCGACGGCGAGCTTGACGGCTTCGATGATCGCCCAGGTGGCGTCGTAGGTGCCGCCGCCGTAGGTCTCCATGTTCTCTTTGTAGTTCTTGTTGTATTCGGCGATGAACTTCTTCGCGGAGGGGAGTTCTTCGACGGGGGCGCCGACGGAGGTGCCGAGGTCGCCTTCGGCCTTCTTGTTGAGCTTGGGGAACTCGTCGCTCTTCATGCCGTCGCCGCCCATGAGCGGGATCTTGGCGCCGGATTCCTTGAGCTGCTGGCTGAGGGGGGCCGCGGCGGGGTATTCGCCGCCGTAGTAGACGGCTTGGGCGCCCTTGCCCTTGACCTTGGAGGCGACGGACTTGAAGTCGCGGTCCTCGGGGTTGACGTGGTCCTGGCCGACGATCTTGCCGCCGAGGTCGGTGAAGGTGTCCTTGAAGGACGCGGCGAGGCCGGCGCCGTAGGTCTTCTGGTCGTCGATCAGGTAGACCTTCTTGATCTTCGCCTTCTGGAACAGGTACTGGGCGGCGAACTGGCCCTGCACCTGGTCGGTGGTGGCGGTGCGGAAGAAGGTCTTGAACTGGCGCTTCTTGTCGCCCTTCTTCCAGCCGTCGCCCTGGGTCAGTTCGGTGCCGGTGTTGGCGGGCGAGATCTGGGTGAGGTTGGCGTCGTTGAAGGGTTTCTGCATCGACTGGGAGACGCTGGAGTTCAGCGGGCCGACGACGCCGATGACGTCCTTGTTGCTGATGAACTTCTGGGCGTTCTGGCCGCCGACGGAGGGCTGGGCCTGGTCGTCGAGGGGCTGGAGCTTGAACTCGACGCCGTCGACCGTCTGCTCCTTGTTGGCGGTCTTGACGGCGAGTTCGGCGGAGTTGCGCATGCCGATGCCGAGCGCGGAGAGGTCGCCGGTGAGGGGGGCGTCGAAGCCGATGGTGACGGTGGTCTTGTCCCCGCCCTTGTCGCCGGAGTCCTTGTCCTTGTCGCGCGACCCGCAGGCGGTGAGCGTGAGTGCTCCTGTGGTCAGCACCGTGGTGAGGATGAGCGCGGAACGGTTTCGCACGATGGGTCCTTTCCCTGGCGCGGCCACCTCAGCGGAGGTGCCGTGAAGATCGCCGGGCCGTACTGGTGGTGGTACAGGGCCGTGCAATTCAGTTCGCGCCCGGCGGCGCGGTGACTGGCCGTGACTCTAAGGGGGCATTTGATCCAGGTGGAGTGGTCGGAGCAAGGCTGTGACGCTCTTGTTATGCCGCGGAGTATTCCGCGGCGGAACTCGGGGGGCGGTTGTGGCGGAATACGTACGCTTCGGCAGATCCCGCCCGTCCGGAACTGGCAGGACCGTTGCGTGGTTTCACTCATGACAGCGGTGTTCGGGGGCGTATGCGGAGTCGCGCGAGCGGAAATGATCTTCCGGGCGTTTCCGGGTGCTTCCACCGGGTCGCGGGAGGATTGCGCGCGCATTACGCAGCGTTACCGCAAAGAAAAGGAGCCCGGCATTCCGTGGCACTTTTCCGTTTTCGCGAATGTGCGCGGTCAGGAGTGTTTTTGCGTAGCACTCCTGTTTTTGCCGTGAAGAACACAGGCCCCCGCACGGGTGCGGGGGCCTGTGGAGGGCTGCGGAGGGGGTACGGCTCGGGGCGGCACGCCCTGGATACGGATGGTGACGACTGGTGTCCGTTATCCGGTCACTGTCGCGGACGGGGCCGCGCCCCGTAAGGGGCGCGGGGAACTGCGCGACCAGCCCCCACCGGCCCGCGGGTGTAATCAGCGCGCCGCCGACAAGGCGCCCAGCGCAGGGCTCAGGCTGTCGCGCCGCCGGTCGCGCCGACCGGCCGCAGCATGCACGTAAGGCGGGCGCTACAGACCCGCCTGCCCTCCTCGTCACTGACGACGATCTCGTACGTCGCCGTGGACCGCCCCCGGTGCACAGGCGTGGCCACACCGGTGACGAGCCCGGACCGCACCCCGCGGTGGTGCGTGCAGTTCAGGTCAACGCCGACGGCGAGCTTCTTGCTGCCGCCGTGCAGCATGGAGCCGATCGAGCCGAGCGTCTCGGCGAGGACGGCGGACGCGCCGCCGTGCAGCAGGCCGTACGGCTGGGTGTTGCCCTCCACGGGCATGGTGCCGACCACGCGCTCGGCGGAGGCCTCGAGGACCTGCACGCCCATGCGGCTGCCGAGGTGGCCGGCGGAGAACAGGGCGGGCAGGTCGACGCCGAGCGTGGCGTACTCGTCGATGACCTCTTGCGGGAACTTGGTCGTGTGCTGCTCACCCATGGGGCCGGGCTCCGTTCGTCGGCGACACCTGACAACGACAGCGGCGGCCACCGAGGTGGCGCGCCGGCTGCTGAGCGAACGCTCAGTCGGTCGCCGATTGTTCCAGGCGCACGACCACGGATTTGCTGGCGGGGGTGTTGCTGGTGTCGGCCGTGGCGTCCAGCGGCACCAGCACGTTGGTCTCTGGGTAGTACGCCGCCGCGCAGCCCCGCGCGGTCGGGTAGTGCACGACGCGGAAGCCGGGCGCGCGCCGCTCGATGCCGTCCTGCCACTCGCTGACCAGGTCGGTGTACGAGCCGTCGGCGAGGCCGAGTTCGCGGGCGTCGTCGGGGTGGACGAGGACGACGCGGCGGCCGTTCTTGATGCCCCGATAGCGGTCGTCGAGGCCGTAGATGGTGGTGTTGTACTGGTCGTGGGAGCGCAGGGTCTGCAGCAGCAACCGGCCCTCGGGTACGGCGGGGTACTCCACGGGGGCGGCCGTGAAGTTGGCCTTGCCGGTGGCCGTGGGGAAGCGGCGCTCGTCGCGCGGGGCGTGCGGCAGCGTGAAGCCCCCGGGGTGGGCCACGCGCGCGTTGAAGTCCTCGAAGCCGGGCACCACGCGGGCGATGCGGTCGCGCACCGTGGCGTAGTCCTTCTCGAACTCCTCCCAGGGCGTGGCCGATTCGGGGCCGAGGACGCGCCGGGCGAGGCGGCACACGATGGCGGGCTCGGACAGCAGGTGCGGGCTCGCCGGGTCCAGGCGGCCGCGTGAGGCGTGCACCATGCCCATGGAGTCCTCGACGGTCACGAACTGCTCGCCGCCGCCCTGAACGTCGCGCTCGGTGCGGCCGAGCGTCGGCAGGATGAGGGCCCGCGCGCCGGTGACGGCGTGCGAGCGGTTGAGCTTCGTCGACACGTGCACCGTCAGGCGGGCGCGCCGCATCGCCGCCTCCGTGACCTCCGTGTCGGGGGACGCGGACACGAAGTTGCCGCCCATGGCGAAGAACACCTTCGCCTCGCCGTCGCGCAGCGCGCGGATGGCGCGCACGACGTCCAGGCCGTGGTGGCGCGGCGGCGCGAAGCCGAACTCCTTCTCCAGGGCGTCCAGGAACGCGGGCGCGGGCCGCTCGAAGATGCCCATGGTGCGGTCGCCCTGCACGTTGGAGTGGCCGCGCACCGGGCACACGCCCGCGCCGGGGCGGCCGATGTTGCCGCGAAGCAGCAGGAAGTTGACGACCTCGCGGATGGTGGGCACCGCGTGCTTGTGCTGGGTCAGGCCCATCGCCCAGCACACCACCGTGCGCTTCGAGGCGAGCACCATGCGCAGGGCTTCCTCGATGCGGTCGCGGTCCAGGCCGGTCGCCGTCAGTGTCTCGTCCCAGTCGGCGGCGCGGGCGGCGGCGACGAACTCCTCGTACCCATGGGTGTGTTCGCGTACGAACTCCTCGTCGACCGCGCCCTCTGTCTCCAGGATGAGCTTGTTGAGGAGGCGGAAGAGGGCCTGGTCGCCGCCGAGGCGGATCTGCAGGAACAGGTCGGTGAGGGCGGTGCCCTTGAGCATGCCCTGCGGGGTCTGCGGGTTCTTGAAGCGCTCCAGGCCCGCCTCGGGCAGCGGGTTCACCGTGATGATCTTCGCGCCGTTGTTCTTCGCCTTCTCCAGGGCGGAGAGCATGCGCGGGTGGTTCGTGCCCGGGTTCTGCCCGGCGACGATGATCAGGTCCGCCTTGTAGAGGTCTTCGAGGAGGACGCTGCCCTTGCCGACGCCGAGGGTCTCGGTGAGGGCCGAGCCGGACGACTCGTGGCACATGTTCGAGCAGTCGGGCAGATTGTTCGTGCCGAGCTCGCGCGCGAACAGCTGGTACAGGAACGCGGCTTCGTTGCTGGTGCGGCCCGACGTGTAGAAGAGGGCCTCGTCGGGGGAGGCGAGGGCGGTCAGCTCCTCGGCGACGATGTCGAAGGCCCGCTCCCACGGCACCGCCTCGTAGTGATCGGAGCCCTCCGCCAGATACATGGGGTGGGTGAGGCGGCCCTGCTGGCCCAGCCAGTACCCACTGCGGGTGGCGAGGTCCGACACCGGGTGCGCGGCGAAGAAGTCGGGCGTGACGCGGCGCAGCGTGGCTTCCTCGGCGACGGCCTTCGCGCCGTTCTCGCAGAACTCCGCCTTGTGCCGGTGCTCCGGCTCGGGCCAGGCGCAGCCGGGGCAGTCGAAGCCGTCCTTCTGATTGACGCGCAGCAGTGTCAGCGCCGTGCGCCGCACGCCCATCTGCTGCTGTGCGACGCGCAGGGTGTGGCCGATGGCGGGCAGGCCGGCGGCGGCGTGCTGGGCGTCCGTGACCTGCGGCGCGTCCTGGACCGGATCACCTTTGGGCGGCTTGCTTGCCATGGCCTGCTCCTCTTCGAGCGCATACGTGACGTACGTCTCCGATCCTCCCACGCACGACTGACACAGCCGCTGCCCGGGCTGCGGAGGACCGGAGTGTCAGTGGGGCGTGGCAGGATCGGGGGCGTGGCAGAAACAGCAGCGAAGAAGAAGTCCGCGCCCGCCGGGAAGACGGCGAAGAAGGCGACCCCGACCACCGGCGGCGAGCGCCCGCGCCTGCTCCTCATGGACGGGCACTCCCTGGCGTATCGGGCGTTCTTCGCGCTGCCCGCGGAGAATTTCACGACGGCGACGGGCCAGCCGACGAACGCGATCTACGGCTTCGCGTCGATGCTGGCGAACACGCTGCGCGACGAGGCGCCCACGCACTTCGCGGTGGCCTTCGACGTCTCGCGCAAGACCTGGCGCTCCGAGGAGTTCACGGAGTACAAGGCGAACCGCTCCAAGACCCCCGACGAGTTCAAGGGCCAGGTCGAGCTGATCGGCGAGCTGCTCGACGCGATGAACGCGGTGCGCTTCGCGGTCGACGGCTTCGAGGCGGACGACGTCATCGCCACGCTCGCCACCCAGGCCGAGGCGGCCGGCTTCGAGGTCCTGATCGTCACCGGTGACCGTGACTCCTTCCAGTTGATCAGCGACCACGTGACGGTGCTGTATCCGACGAAGGGCGTCTCGGAGCTGACGCGCTTCACCCCGGAGAAGGTCGAGGAGAAGTACGGCCTCACCCCCAGCCAGTATCCGGACTTCGCGGCGCTGCGCGGCGACCCGTCGGACAACCTCCCGGGCATCCCCGGTGTCGGTGAGAAGACGGCCGCGAAGTGGATCAACCAGTTCGGTTCGTTCGCGGAGCTGGTCGAGCGCGCCGACGAGGTCAAGGGCAAGGCCGGGCAGAATTTCCGCGACCACCTGGAGGCGGTGAAGCTGAACCGCCGTCTCACGGAGATGGTGCGTGACGTGGAGCTGCCCAAGACGGTCGAGGACCTGGCCCGCGCGGCGTACGACCGCAAGGGCGTCGCGATGGTCCTGGACACCCTGGAGATCCGCAACCCCTCGCTGCGGGAGCGGCTGCTCGCCGTGGACCCGGGCGCCGAGGAGGCCGAGGAGGCCCCTCCCGCCGAGGGCATCGACCTGGACGGTTCGGTGCTCGGCGCCGGCGAGCTCGCCCCCTGGCTCGCCGAGCACGGCAAGGCGGTGCTCGGCCTGGCCACGGTCGACACCTGGCAGCTGGGCACCGGCTCCGTCACGGAGGTCGCGCTCGCCGCGGCCGCCGGCGCGGCGGCCTGGTTCGACCCGGCGGGGCTCGACGAGGCCGACGAGAACGCCTTCGCGGCCTGGCTCGCCGACCCCAAGAAGCCCAAGGTCCTGAACAACGCCAAGGGCGTCATGCGGGTCTTCGCCGAGCACGGCTGGAGCGTCGACGGCATCACCATGGACACCGCGCTCGCGGCCTATCTGGTCAAGCCCGGCCGCCGCTCCTTCGACCTGGACGCGCTGTCCCTGGAGTATCTGGGCCGAGAGCTGGTGCCCGCCGGGGCGGCCGACGGCCAGCTCGCGTTCGGCACCGAGGACGAGGGTGCCGAGGCCGACGCGCTGATGGTGCAGGCCCGCACCATCCTCGACCTGGGCACGGCCTTCGGCGACCGCCTCAAGGAGGTGAACGCCGCCGACCTCCTCAAGGACATCGAGCTGCCCACCTCCACCCTCCTGGCCCGCCTGGAGCGGTACGGCATCGCGGCGGACCGCGCCCATCTGGAGGCCATGGAGCAGCAGTTCGCGGGCGCCGTGCAGCAGGCCGTGAAGGAAGCGCACGCCGCGGCGGGCCACGAGTTCAACCTCGGCTCGCCCAAGCAGCTCCAGGAAGTCCTCTTCGGCGAGCTGGGCCTGCCCAAGACGAAGAAGACCAAGACGGGGTACACCACGGACGCCGACGCGCTGGCCTGGCTCGCCGCCCAGACGGACAACGAACTGCCCGTGATCATGCTCCGCCACCGCGAGCAGGCCAAGCTGCGCGTCACCGTCGAGGGCCTGGTCAAGTCGATCGCCGCGGACGGCCGCATCCACACGACGTACAACCAGACGGTGGCCGCCACCGGCCGCCTGTCGTCGACGGACCCGAACCTGCAGAACATCCCGGTGCGCACCGACGAGGGCCGCGCCATCCGCCGCGGCTTCGTCGTCGGCGAGGGCTTCGAGTCCCTGATGACCGCCGACTACAGCCAGATCGAACTGCGCGTCATGGCGCACCTGTCGGAGGACGAGGGCCTCATCGAGGCGTTCACCTCCGGCGAGGACCTGCACACCACTGTCGCCTCCCAGGTGTTCGGCGTGGAGCGCTCCGCGGTGGACGCCGAGATGCGCCGCAAGATCAAGGCCATGTCGTACGGCTTGGCGTACGGCCTGTCGGCGTTCGGCCTCTCGCAGCAGCTCGGCATCGAGGCGGCGGAGGCCCGCGCCCTGATGGACACGTACTTCGAGCGCTTCGGCGGCGTCCGCGACTATCTCCGCCGCGTCGTCGACGACGCCCGCGCCACGGGGTACACGGAGACGATGCTCGGCCGCCGTCGCTATCTGCCCGACCTCAACAGCGACAACCGGCAGCGGCGCGAGATGGCCGAGCGGATGGCGCTGAACGCGCCGATCCAGGGGACGGCCGCTGACATCGTCAAGATCGCCATGCTGAACGTGCACCGGGCGCTGACGGAGGCGAAGCTGACCTCGCGGATGCTGCTCCAGGTCCACGACGAAATCGTCCTGGAGATCGCCCCCGGAGAGCGGGCGGCGGTCGAGGAGCTCGTCCGCCGGGAGATGGCCGGGGCGGTGTCGCTGCGCGCGCCGCTGGATGTGTCGGTGGGCGTGGGTCCCGACTGGGAGTCGGCGGCACATTAGCCTCCGGCCGGGGGTTGTTCGGGTGCCGGAAGCGCGGCCTGAAGGGGCGCGGGGAACTGCGCGACCAGCCACTGACGGCCCGCACGTGCGCACCGCACATCAGCGAAGCGCTGAGCGCGGCCTGGACAAGCCTTCGGTGAACGAGAAGGATCCGGGGCGGAACAACCAGGGATCGGGACAGGGCTGTGACGCACCAACCCGGGAAAATCGGGCGTGAACAGGTGTCTGGGCTCTGGAAGTTGTCGTAGTGTCGCCTGAGTCGTCCCCGGAGGGCGCGCGGGCGCCGCAACGCAGGGACGGCACAGGACAGGGTCGTCAAGGGGAGGGATTCACGGACATGGCGGCGGTATTCGGCAAGCGGATGCGCAGGACCGCGGTGACCACCGCGGTCGCCGCCGCGGCGGTGGCGGCCCTCGCCGCCTCGCAGGCCCCGGGCGTGACGACCGACCAGGGACGTGACGACCGGGCGGGCGCCGCGGACTCCTCGCCGTCGCCCGACGGCGATTCCGCCACCGGCAACTCGCCGTACTACACGGACCTGCCGCCCCTGGAGAGCCCCGTCCCGCCGACCGCCAAGCCCGGCGGTGGCGGCGTGGGCACCGGCGACCCCGAAGCGGGCCTGCCGGCCACGGTCCTGGACGCGTACAAGAAGGCCGAAGCGGCCGTGCGCACGTCCCGGCCCGGCTGCAACCTGCCCTGGGAACTGCTCGCCGCCATCGGCAAGGTCGAGTCGGGCCAGGCCCGCGGCGGCCGCGTCGACGCCGACGGCACGACGCTCACGCCGATCCTCGGCCCGGTCCTCGACGGCAACGGCTTCGCGAAGATCACCGACACCGACGGCGGCGCCTTCGACGGCGACACCACGCACGACCGCGCCGTCGGCCCCATGCAGTTCATCCCCTCCACGTGGGAGAACTGGCAGCAGGACGGCAACGCCGACGGCAAGAAGGACCCCAACAACATCTACGACGCCGCGCTCGGCGCCGCCCACTACCTGTGCGCGAACGGCCGCGACCTCGCCGTCGAGGACGACCTGCACGCCGCGATCCTCAGCTACAACCGCTCGACGGAGTACCTGGACACGGTCCTGTCGTGGCTGGAGTACTACCGCAAGGGCACCCACGAGATCCCCGACGGCACCGGCTCGCTCCCGGGCGACCGCAGCGACGAGAACCGGCCGACGCCCGGCCCGAGCACCCGGCCCACCCCGCCCTCCACCACGCCGCCGAAGCCGCTGCCCAAGCCCAGGCCCGAGCCGCCGAGCAAGAAGCCCGACGAGTCGCAGAAGCCCGGCAAGCCCGGAAACGGCTCCGAGACCCCGCGCCCGCCCGGTCCCGGCGACTCCAAGCCCCCGAAGCCGCCCGAGCCCCCCAAGCCCTCCGACCAGGTCGCCCGCCTGGAGAACGCGGGTGCCGCCGAGCTCACCGCGAACGCGGGCGACGCCTTCGCCGGGCGGGTCGCGGCCAGGGCGGAGACCGGCTCCGGCCGCGGCGTGGCCAAGGTCAAGGTGCGCTTCACCGTCTCGGGCGACACGGACACCCGGTTCGAGGGCGGCGCGCGCAGCGTCACCGTCACCACGACCGGCACCGGCACCGCCACGGCACCCGTCCTCCAGGCGGGCGAGAAGACCGGCGAGTTCACGGTCCGCGCCCGCGTCGTGGACCGCTCCCTGACCGCCGTCGAAGTCCCCGCGACCGTCACCGGGCGCCGCGCCGACGCCGTCGTACGCACCAGCGACAAGGCGCTGGTCTGCGCGCCCGGCAAGGAGTTCGCCGACCGGGTGGAGGTCAAGGCGACGTACAAGGGCGAGAGCGCCGCGGGCGTCGCCGCCACCGCCACGATGATCAAGTCGGCGGCCAACCCGACCGCGAACGACAAGGGCCCCTACTTCAAGGACGCCGCCGGCAAGCCGGTGCGCACCCTCAAGGGCCTGAAGACCGACGCGAACGGCAAGCTGCTGCTGCCGAAGATGTACGCCGACGACGCCACCGGGACGTACCTCCTGCGCATCGTCACCAACGGCGGCGCCACGCTCACCGTCAAGCTGGAGGTCGAGGCGCCCGCGAGCACGCCCAGCGCGACGCCGAGCACCAGCCCCAGCGCGACGCCCACCGGCTGACCGGACCACCGACGCCCGTACGAGGACCGCCCCCGCGCCACCCACGGCACGGGGGCGGTCCTCGTTTGCCGTCGTACGGCCGCCGTCGCAGGGCCGTCGGCACACCGCCGTCGTCGTACGGCCGAGTGCGTGTGCAACGTGTTCTCATCTCGCTCCCGCGTTGCTACGGTGCCCCCGCCCTGACGAACAGTCAGTTCCGGCCGTCAGTCGTGAGCCGCCGGCCGCCAGCCGCCCCGGGAGGCCCCGCATGCGTGCCCTCATCGCAGCCGCCACCGGTCTCGCCGTCGCCCTCGCCCTGGTCCTGACGATCACCGCGATCGGGGCCCCGCCCGGCGAGACCTCGCCCGAGCCGCTGCTCACCACCGTCCCCAAGCACCCGTAGGGAGGGCCGAGATGCGCCGCAAGGCCAGCCTGGTCCTGCTCGCCTTCGCCGTGTTCTGCGCGGCCATGTCACCGCTGATGCGCTGGTACGCCTTCCCGCGCCTCGCCAAGATCCCGCCGAGCCAGTACCAGGAGGCGGTCCTGGAGGCGAAGAACCCGACGCTCATCGACTACGGCTCGATGAAGGCCAAGAAGGTCGACAAGGTCACCATCGTGCAGACCCTCAAGGGCAACGTGGAGGCGTCGGAGAAGATCGAGAGGAACGATGGGGACTCTTCCCGCGACGTCGTCGTCTGGGACGCCCTCTCCTACGTCCAGGACTCCGAGGGCAAGATGGTCTCCAAGATCCCCGAGCGCTACATCTTCGACGCCCACAGCCAGGAACCCGTCCACGCGACCGGCGAGATGGTCGACGGCGACCCCGTCAAGCGCGAGGGCATCGAGTTCAAGTGGCCCTTCCTGACCGAGAAGCGCGACTACGAGTACTTCGACGCGCAGGCCCGCGTCACCAGGCCCATCCACTACAAGGGCACCCAGGACTTCCGCGGCCTGAAGGTCTACTACTTCGAGCAGACCATCCCCTGGACCAAGGTCCCCTTCCCCAAGACGATGCCGGTCAAGGGCATCACTCCGCAGTCCCTCGCCAAGACCGGCACCACCCGCTGGTACACCACGGTCCGCAAATTCTGGGTCGACCCGACCACCGGAGCCCCCGTCTACGGCGAGGAGATCCAGAAGAACGAACTGCGCGGCGGCACTCTCCTCGGCGGCCGCGACAAGGTCACGGTCTTCGCCGGGCACGTGAAGATGCGCGAGGACTACATCCGGCACACGGTCGACCTGGTCAAGTCCCAGCGCGTCCTGGTGCTGCTCATGACGTCATACCTGCCCTGGGGGCTGCTCGTCCTCGGCGCGCTGCTGCTCGCGCTCTCCCTCTGGCTGGAGTCCCGCGGCCGCAGGCCGGGCGACCCGGCCCCCACCGCGGCGAACGACCCCGCACCCGAGCCGGTCAACATCTAGGGCATGTCCGACGGGCCGGCGCCCGGTCGGTCCTGGCGGGCCTTCGTGTGGCGGGTCGGGGCCGCCGCGGCCGGGTCCTCGGGCCACGGGTGCTTCGGATACCGGCCGCGCAGTTCGGCGCGGACCGAGCGGTAGCCGTCGCGCCAGAAGGAGGCGAGGTCGGCGGTGACGGCGGCAGGGCGGCCCGCGGGGGACAGCAGATGCACCAGCAGCGGTACGCCCGCGACGCGCGGGGTGTCCTGAAGCCCGAACATCTCCTGCAATTTCACGGCGAGTACAGGCCGTTCCGGATCCGTGTAGTCGACGCGGATCCGGGACCCGCTCGGCACCTCCACGCGCTCCGGCGCCAGCGCGTCCAGGCGGGCCGCCTCGCCGCCGGCCCACGGCAGCAGCCGCGTGAGCGCCTTCCCGGCGTCGATGCGGCCCAGGTCGGCCCGGCGGCGGGCCCGGCCGAGCTCGGGTTCGAGCCAGGCGTCGGCCCGCTCCAGGAGCGCCGCGTCGGACACGTCCGGCCAGGGCTCGCCCAGGTGCCGCCGCAGGAACCGCAGCCGGTCGCGCAGGGCGGCGGCGTCCCGGTCCCACCGCAGCAGCCCGAGCCCCTCGCGGCGCAGACCCTCCAGCAGTCCTTCCCGTACGAGACCGGGGTCCGGGTCGCGCAGCGGCCGCACCACCAGCTCCACCGCGCCGAGGCGCTCCACGTGCCGCGCGACGAGTCCGCCGTCGGCCCAGGCGACCTCGTCCCGCTCGGCGTGCAGCGGCGCGGCGGCCGCGCGGGCGACGTCCTCGTCGACGGCGGCCCCGAGCCGCACCCGCGCGTGCCCCGCCCCCGCCGGCCGGTCGGCCACCGCCACCGCGACCCACGGCGCCCCCGCGAGCCCGGACCCACTCCCCACCTCGGCCCGCGTCCCCCCGACCATCAGATACGTCCCGTCCCCCTGCCGCCGGGCCACCCGCTCGGGAAACGCGAGGGCGGCGACGAGCCCGACGACGAGGTCGTCCCGCGTGGTGGGGTGGTCGGCCGAGCGGCCCGGAGCGTGGGCACCGGCGGCCGGGGGCGCAGCGGCTCCGGGGCCGCCGGGCAGCCCTGCCGCCGGTTCCGGGCGCAGGCCGTCCGCGGTGCCGGTCTCCACGCGCCCCCGCTTGCCACCGCCCCTCGGCCCACCGCCCTGGTCGGCCCGTCTGTCGCTGCCTGCGGCCGGGTGCGCGGCGGTCCCGCCGCCTTCCGGAGCGTCGGCGCTCGGTGCCCCCGGTTCCGAGTAACGGGCGGGCGGGTGGGAAATGTCCCGCGCCGAAGGCGCGGGCGCCGACGCGGTGGTCGAGGCCGACGTGGCACCGGCATGGGGCGCGGCGTGGGCGGCCGACGTGGAGTCGGCCGAGGGCGTGGCCCCCGTAGCCGGGGGCGTGGTGGCCGAGGGCGTGGCCCGCGCCGCCGACGTGAGGCGGCCCACCTCGCCCCGCCAGCGCGCGGCGTACGCGTCCCCGCCCCGCCGAGCGGCCCGCAGCGCCGACGCGAGGTCGTCCCCGTACTCACGGGGAGGCTCCTCGCTCAGGAGGGCGACGGCCTCCGCGGCCCGCCGCGGCCCGACCCGCGGCGCCGCGTCCAGGAGCGCCCGGGCGAGCCGCGGATGCACCCCCGCCCGGGACAGCCGGACCCCGCGCTCCGTGACCCGCCCCGTCGCCCCGTCCACCGCGCCGATCGCCGTCAGCACGTCCCGCGCGGCGGCCATCGCCCCGACGGGCGGCGCGTCGAGCAGGGCGAGCCCGCCCGCCCCGGGGTCACCCCAGCACGCGGCCTGCAGCGCGAACGCCGTCAGGTCGGCCACCTTGATCTCGGGGGAGGGGAAGCGCGGCAACCGCCCGTCCTCCGCCTCGGCCCAGCACCGGTACACCGCCCCCGGCGCCTCACGCCCGGCCCGCCCCGCCCGCTGCCGCCCCGCGGCCTGCGAGGCCCGCACCGTGGTGAGGGAACTCAAGCCCCGCGCATGATCGACCCGCGGCTCCCGCGCGAGCCCGGAGTCCACCACGACCCGCACGCCCGGCACCGTCAGGGACGACTCGGCCACCGCCGTCGCCAGCACCACCCGGCGCCGGTCCCCGCCCGCGAGGACCGCGTCCTGCACGGCCGCCGGCGCCCGCCCGTGCACCTGAAGCACCTCGACCCCGCCCAGGTCCCCCAACTGCCCCGCCACCCGGCCGATCTCCCCGACCCCGGGCAGGAAGCACAGCACGTCCCCGTCCCGCTCCCGCAGCGCCCGCCGCACCGTCGCCGCCACATGCGTAAGGAGCGCCGGATCCACGCGCATCCCGTGCGGCGGCCGCACCGGCCGCGCGGGCGGCGCCCACACCACGTCCACCGGGTGCGCGGTCCCCGCCGCCGCCACCACGGGAGCACCGCCGAGGACCCGCGCCCAGCCCTCCGCGTCCGTGGTCGCCGACGCCGCCACCAGCTTCAGCTCCGGGCGCAGCGCCTCGCGTACGTCGATCAGGAAGGCCGCGACCGTGTCGGCGTCCAGATGCCGCTCGTGGCACTCGTCGATCACCACGGCGTCGATGCCCGCGAGCTCCTGGTCGCGCTGGAGGCGTTGGAGCAGGACACCGGTCGTGACGACCTCCACGCGCGTGCGCGGCCCCACCACGCGCTCGCCGCGCACCGTGTAGCCGACGCTTTCGCCGACCTTCTCGCCGAGCAGCCACGCCATTCGCCGGGCGGCGGCCCGCGCGGCGATGCGCCGGGGCTCGGCGACCACGACACGACGTACCGGACCGTGTCCGTCCCCTTCCCCGCCGTCCGCGAGCCCCGCGAGCGCGAGCGGTACGAGGGTGGTCTTGCCGGTGCCGGGCGGGGCGCACAGCACGGCGGCGCCCGGCCCCTCCAGGGCGGCGCGCAGCGCTGGCAGCGCCTCGCGTACGGGCAGGTTCAGAGCGGCGTCACGGATCACGCCCTCAGTCTCGTACGCTGCCGCCCCCGGCCCGAAACAGACCTCAGGCCGAGGGCGTCACGTGCACGTCAGTCCCGTACACACACGAAGATCGCCGTCCCCGGAATCAGGTTCCCGCGCAGCGGCGACCATCCGCCCCACTCCTGCGTGTTCCACGCCGGCCACTCCGGCTCCACCAGGTCCACCAGGCGGAACCCGCCCGCGACCACGTCCCGCACCCGGTCCCCGATCGTGCGGTGGTGCTCCACGTACACCGCGCGGCCCTCCTCGTCCTGCTCCACGTACGGAGTGCGGTCGAAGTAGGAGGCCGACACGGACAGGCCCTCGGGCCCCGGCTCGTCCGGGAACGCCCAGCGGATGGGGTGCGTGACGGAGAAGACGAAGCGGCCGCCGGGGCGCAGCACCCGGTGCACGTCCCGCAGCACCCGCACCGGGTCGGCGACGAACGGCAGCGCCCCGTACGCCGAGCAGGCGAGGTCGAAGGAGCCGTCCGCGAACGGCAGCGCGCCCGCGTCGGCCTCCACCAGCGGCATCCGGCCCCCGATGCCTTCCTGGATGCGCAGCGCGTGCTGGAGCTGGCGGTGGGAGAGGTCGAGGGCCACCGGGCGGGCGCCCTGCGCGGCCAGCCAGCGCGAGCACTGGGCCGCGCCGGCGCCGATCTCCAGGACGTCCTTGCCCTTCAGCTCCTCCGGCGGGCCGAGCAGCTCCGCCTCGACCTCGTCGAGCCCCTCGGGACCCCACACGAAACGGTCGTCCCCGAGGAACGTGCCGTGCTCGATCTGGTACTCGTCGGCGTTCCGGTCCCACCAGCCACGATTGGCGCGGCTGCTCTCGGTGACGTCGGCGTCACGCCGGGTGGCCTCGGGCTCGGGTGCGTCGGGCTCTTGGATGATCCGCTCCATCGTCGTACTGTGCCGTCTGGCGGCCGTCTGACGGCCGTCCGGGCGCGGCGCGGCAGAGCGCGATGCGGCCCGTGTGGCCTCATGCAACAGGTTTTGTGCCGGGTATGCGGCGATCCGCCCCGGGTGTGCGCCTTCGCGCATTGACCCTGTACGGCGGCCCCCGTATGCTACAAGTTGCGCTGCGGGCCTGCGTTCCTCAGACATAGCAGGTTGCGCTCGCGTCTGTTGTATGTCCCCTCGGTTGTCGAGGCGGCTTTCCGTTTCCTTCGGGAACCTTGGATCGGCGTCTCCTAGGCTGTCCGGCTTCTGCAGAGCGAAACGGGCTCCGGCGTAAGCAGTACCTACGACTTCAATGTCCGTACCGGAGCCCTTTCCCACATGACGAGCAGCACCGAGACCACCGCCACCACTCCGCAGGTAGCGGTCAACGACATCGGTAACGAGGAAGCCTTCCTCGCCGCGATCGACGAGACGATCAAGTACTTCAACGACGGCGACATCGTCGACGGCGTCATCGTGAAGGTCGACCGGGACGAGGTCCTGCTCGACATCGGTTACAAGACCGAAGGCGTCATCCCGAGCCGAGAGCTCTCCATCAAGCACGACGTCGACCCGAACGAGGTCGTCGCCGTCGGTGACGAGATCGAGGCCCTGGTTCTCCAGAAGGAGGACAAGGAAGGCCGCCTGATCCTCTCGAAGAAGCGCGCCCAGTACGAGCGTGCCTGGGGCACCATCGAGAAGATCAAGGAAGAAGACGGGATCGTCACCGGTACCGTCATCGAGGTCGTCAAGGGTGGTCTCATCCTCGACATCGGCCTCCGTGGCTTCCTCCCGGCCTCCCTGGTCGAGATGCGCCGCGTCCGCGACCTTCAGCCCTACGTGGGCAAGGAGCTCGAGGCCAAGATCATCGAGCTGGACAAGAACCGCAACAACGTGGTCCTGTCCCGCCGTGCCTGGCTGGAGCAGACCCAGTCCGAGGTCCGCCAGACGTTCCTCACGACCCTGCAGAAGGGTCAGGTCCGCTCCGGCGTCGTCTCCTCGATCGTCAACTTCGGTGCCTTCGTGGACCTGGGTGGCGTCGACGGCCTCGTCCACGTCTCCGAGCTCTCCTGGAAGCACATCGACCACCCGTCCGAGGTTGTCGAGGTCGGCCAGGAAGTCACCGTCGAGGTCCTCGACGTCGACATGGACCGCGAGCGCGTCTCCCTGTCGCTCAAGGCGACCCAGGAAGACCCGTGGCAGCAGTTCGCCCGCACGCACCAGATCGGGCAGGTCGTTCCCGGTAAGGTCACCAAGCTCGTTCCGTTCGGTGCGTTCGTGCGCGTCGACGAGGGCATCGAGGGCCTGGTCCACATCTCCGAGCTGGCCGAGCGCCACGTGGAGATCCCGGAGCAGGTCGTCCAGGTCAACGACGAGATCTTCGTCAAGGTCATCGACATCGACCTCGAGCGTCGCCGGATCTCGCTGAGCCTCAAGCAGGCCAACGAGTCCTTCGGTGCCGACCCGTCGGCCGTCGAGTTCGACCCGACGCTGTACGGCATGGCCGCGTCGTACGACGACCAGGGCAACTACATCTACCCCGAGGGCTTCGACCCCGAGACCAACGACTGGCTCGAGGGCTACGAGACCCAGCGCGAGGCCTGGGAGACCCAGTACGCCGAGGCGCAGCAGCGCTTCGAGCAGCACCAGGCCCAGGTCATCAAGTCCCGCGAGGCCGACGCCCAGGCGGCGGCCGAGGGTGCCGAGGCTCCGGCCGGTGCGGCTCCGGCCGCCTCGGGTGGCAGCGGCGGCGGCTCCTACTCCTCCGAGGGCCCGGACAACTCCGGCGCGCTTGCCTCGGACGAGGCGCTTGCCGCGCTGCGGGAGAAGCTGGCCGGCGGTCAGTCCTGACCGTGCGCCGCGCTCTTAGGCGGTAGCTGAACACTGTGGGCCCGCACCTGTTGGTGCGGGCCCACAGTGTTTCTTTTGGCGCTTCGCGCCGGCGGTTCTCTGTTCCCTGCGGCTCAGTGGGGGCTGGACGCGCAGTTCCCCGCGCCCCTTAACCGCTACGGGGTTACCGGGACATTTGTCAGGCCCTTGCCTGCCTTGACCGTGTTGCTTGCGTAGACCGTTGTCTTGCAGGTGGGGCTGTTGTTCGTCACGTTGATCGCCAGCTGGGTGGAGCCGGTCGCGCCCGTCAGGTCGGACTTGTTGGCGCGGAAGACGGTGCCGCAGCCCCAGCCGGACTGCTGGGTGTGGGTCTCGAAGCCGTTGTTCGTGGTGTTCTTGCCGGTGTTGCCCTCGACGACGTAGTTGTTGCCCTTCACGTCGATCCACGAGTCGTCGTAGTTGTTGCCGGTCAGGCCCTTGCCGTCGAAGGTGTTGCCCGAGACCCGGCCGCCCTTCGTGCCCTCCTTGAGGTCGATCGCCTCACCGCCGACGTCCGGGCCGATGACGTTGTCGAGGATCTGTACGTTGTCGCTCTTGTCGGAGAGCGTGTTGGCGCTGCCGA
Organism: Streptomyces aureoverticillatus; assembly: GCF_014649395.1. Taxonomy (GTDB): domain Bacteria; phylum Actinomycetota; class Actinomycetes; order Streptomycetales; family Streptomycetaceae; genus Streptomyces; species Streptomyces aureoverticillatus. The sequence continues at coordinate 260,503 of NZ_BMSY01000005.1, read as the reverse complement.
CGTACACGCCCTCGCCCATGCCCCGGTTGTCGTTGCCCGTGTCGTAGATCCTCGAGTTCTTGATCACGCCGTCGGGGCTCGACCTGCGGAAGTGGACGCCCTCCATGTCGAGGCCGTGGACCGTCACGCCGTCCACCACGACCCCCTTCGCGGAGTCGATCATGATGCCTTTCTGGCCGCCGGTGACGGTGATGCCCTTGACGGTCCAGTACGAGGCTCCGTTGAGGTGCAGGCCGTAGCCGCCGCCCGCCTTGAGCACCGCCCTGGCGGAGCCGGTCAGTGTGATGCGGGAGCCGGGGTTCGCGGCCACGGTGGTCTTGAAGTTCCCGGAGTACGAGCCGTCGGCGAGGTGGATCGTGTCGCCGGGACCGGCCTCGCCGAGCGCCGCCTTGAGCTCGGCGGCCGTCGACACCTCGATGGTGTCCGCGCGGCCGCCGGGGCGGTCGGCGGCGGGGCTCGCGGCAGCCGCCGTGGCCAGTAGTCCAGCGGCGGCCGTGGCGGAGAGCAGGGGCGTGAGCAGGGTTCGGGTGCGCATGTGGGGGGTGACCTTCCCGTCGGTTCGCGGAGATAAGTTCTCGTACGTGAACAGTGGGTGCCCATATGAACGTAGGGGTGAGGTGTGCCCTCGTCAAGGTCCAGACCTAAGCGCTGCTTCAGCGGTGGCTGTGAAAGCGGAGCGGGAGGGAATGCCCGTGTCCCACGGCGCGTTCTGCTCAATGAACACGAGGAGGAGCGGTCACAGTGCTTGATCCGCAGGGTTTGTACGCATGGGAGCCGAAGGGCCTCGCTGTTGTCGACATGGCGCTCGCCCAGGAGTCGGCCGGCCTGGTCATGCTCTACCACTTCGACGGATACATCGACGCGGGCGAGACCGGCGACCAGGTCGTCGAGCGGCTCACGGACAGTCTTCCCGGGCAGGTCGTGGCCCGCTTCGACCACGACAGGCTCGTGGACTACCGTGCCCGGCGCCCGCTGCTGACCTTCCGGCGCGACCGCTGGAGCGACTACGAGGTGCCGACGCTGGACGTGCGGCTCCTCCAGGACGCCACCGGCGCGCCCTTCCTGCTGCTCTCCGGCCCCGAGCCGGACATCGAGTGGGAGCGCTTCGCGGCGGCCGTCAGGGAGATCGTCGAACGCCTCGGCGTGCGGCTCTCCGTGAACTTCCACGGCATCCCCATGGGCGTACCGCACACGCGTCCCGTGGGCCTCACCCCGCACGGCAACCGCACGGACCTGGTGCCGGGCCACGCCAGCCCCTTCGACGAGGCGCAGGTGCCGGGCAGCGCGGAGGCGCTGGTCGAGTACCGCCTGGCGGAGGCCGGCCACGACGTGCTCGGCGTCGCCGCCCACGTGCCGCACTACATCGCGCGCTCCGCCTACCCGGACGCCGCCCTGACCGTCCTGGAGGCGATCACCGCCGCCACCGGCCTGGTCCTGCCGGGCGTCGCGCACGCCCTGCGCACCGAGGCGCACCGCACCCAGACCGAGATCGACCGGCAGGTCCAGGAGGGCGACGAGGAACTGGTCGCGCTGGTCCAGGGTCTTGAGCACCAGTACGACGCGGCGGCGGGCGCCGAGGCGCGCGGCAACATGCTCGCCGAGCCCGTGGACATCCCGTCGGCCGACGAGATCGGCCGCGAGTTCGAGCGGTTCCTCGCCGAGCGTGAGGGTGACGGTTAGCGGGCCGGGCGCCGTAAGCTGCCGGTCATGCTGAAAGTGGGGCTGACCGGCGGGATCGGTGCCGGCAAGAGTGAAGTGTCACGGCTGCTCGTGGAGCGCGGAGCCGTGCTTGTCGACGCCGACCGGATCGCGCGCGAGGTGGTGGCGCCCGGCACCCAGGGCCTGGCCGCCGTCGTGGAGGCGTTCGGGGAGGAAGTCCTCGCGGCCGACGGCTCCCTGGACCGGCCGAAGCTCGGCGCGATCGTCTTCGCCGACCCGGCAAAGCTGGCCGCCCTCAACGCGATCGTGCACCCCCTGGTGGGCGCGCGCTCCGCGGAGCTGGAACGGGCCGCCGCCGAAGCCGCCGAGGACACGGTGGTCGTACACGACGTGCCGCTGCTCGCGGAGAACGGCCTCGCGCCGCTGTACGACGTCGTGGTCGTCGTCGACGCCACCCCCGAGACCCAACTCGACCGGCTCGTACGGCTGCGCGGCATGACCGAGGACGACGCCCGCGCACGCATGGCCGCGCAGGCCACCCGCGAGAAGCGCCTGGAGATCGCCGACATCGTCATCGACAACGACGGCGCCCTGGAACGACTCGCGCCCCGCGTGGACGAGGTGTGGCGGGAGCTGCGACGGCGCGCCCGGGCCGCATAGCCCCGGCGACGCGGGAGAAGGGTGGGGCTCGTGGCCGTACTCGCGGCGTTCATCACGCTGGGCGGACTCGTCGCGCTGCTCGCCGGTGCCTACGGCCTGCAGCAGACCCGGCGCATCACCGAAGCGGGCGAGGTGGCGGATGCGCTGGTCAAGGCGGTGCGGCAGGGCGCCGACCGGCCGACGCTGCAGTTCGAGACGGCGGACGGGCAGGTCATGGAGGTCGTCTCGCCGGTGCCGAGGTCCCGGCGGCGGCCGCTGCCCGCGGGGGAGCGGGTGCGCATCGCCTACGACTCCGACGACCCGCGTGAGATCGTGCTCCTCGGCGGGGAACGGCGCGGCCTCGACCGGTCGTTCGTGGCGGCGGGCGCGTGTCTGGTGGTCGTGGGGCTCGCGTTGGCGATGACGGGGTGAGCCCGGGGCCGCTGCCCGGCCCCACTGCCCGGCCCCGTTGCCCGGCCACGGACAGGGCGTCCCGGCCCCGGACAGGACCTCCCGGCCCCGGAATACGCCGGATCGGCACGTGTGTTGACCATGAACAGTAAGGGAAGGAGTTCGGCGTGCCCGAAAGCAGCCCGGAGAGCCATGTCATCGACTTCCGCGCGGCGGAGCAACTGCTCGCCGCGCGGGACCCACGGGGTGCCGTGAAGCTCCTCGACTCCGTCATCGCGGCCCACCCGGAGAACACCGCGGCCCGGCTGCTGCGGGCCCGCGCCTTCTTCGCCTCCGCCCAACTGCGCGCCGCCGAGCTAGAGTTCAGCATCGTCCTGGAGCGCGAGCCGGACAACGCGTTCGCGCACTTCGCCCTCGCCCGCACCTACGAGCGCGCCGCCCGGCCCGACCAGGCCCGCCGCCACTTCCGGCTCGCCGCCGCGCTCGACCCGCAGCCGGACTATCTGGCGGCGGCGCGGTTCGAGGAGGGCGGCGCCGACGGAGGAGAAGGCGGGCAGCCGCGGGCGGGTGACGTGTAGGGCGCGCGTACAGGGCGCCAGGAGGTGGCGGTCCTGCGGGGAGGCCGCCGTCAGGTCTTCGGGGGTTCGTACGGCGGTACGTCGCGGCCAGGCTGGAAGTGCGGGCCCTGGCGGATGTGGCGCACGATCAGCGCCATGTCGACGGTGATCACCAGCCACAGCACCCCGCACGCCAGCGCCCACTGCGGGCGCCCGGCGAGCGCGAAGGCCACCGTGCCCGCGGCGGCCCAGATCAGCCCCCACACGCTGAACCAGAAGCGCATGCGCAAGGGACTCCGCGCGGTCACCGGTTCACTGCCTGTGCGCATCGGAACGTCATCTCCTCCCTTCCAGGGTCCACCCGGCACGGGTCGAACGGAAGGGATGGGCCGAGGGCGCACAGAGAGGTGAAGGGAGCCCGAGTGGGACAGACCCCGCCGGGTGGGTGTTCCGTTCGGGTGGGACGGGCCCCCGTCGATCGGCCTTCGGCCTCGTCCTCAATCGCCGGACGGGCTGATGCCTCAGCCGACCGGTCGGCCCGGCCCCGTGCGGCTGTTGAGGGCCCGTAGGCGTTCCATCTCGCGGCGGTCGCGCTTGGTGGGGCGGCCCGTGCCGCGGTCGCGGATGCCCGCCGGGGCCACCGCCTCGCGCGGGGGCGGCGGAGGGCTGTTGTCCACGTAGCACTCGACGGCGACGGGGGCGCCGACCCGCTTGCGGATGGCGCGCTTGACGATGACGACGCGCTCGCGGCCGCCGGCCTGGCGCAGCCGGACCTCGTCGCCGGGCTTCACGCCGTACGCGGGCTTCACGCGCTCGCCGTTGACCCGGACGTGGCCGCCCTTGCAGGCCGCCGCGCCCATCGAGCGGGTCTTGACCAGTCGTACGGACCAGATCCAGCTGTCGACGCGCACGGTGCCGCCGTCCGCGCCGCCCGTGCCGAGCGAAGTCTCCGAAGCCATGCACCCGAGCCTAATGCGGCATCGGGGCGTGCGGCCCGGACGACCGGCGAGCCGTCCGGAATCCGCGAACGACCGCACTCGATAATTCGGGCTGTTCAGCGCAATTCGCCGCAATTTTCCTCATGCAGGGGTGCTGCCCATGACGCCCGAAGAGCTCGCCACCACGGTCGACGGTCTGATGGACGGCCTGCGCGCCGACCTCGTCCGGCTCGCCGAGATTCCCTCGATCGCCTTCCCCGGGTTCCCGAGCGGGCCGGTCCAGGAGGCCCACGACCTGGTCGCCGGGCTGCTGCGCGACGCGGGCGTGCCCACCGTCGAGCGGCTCGACCTGCCCGGCACCGCGCCGGTCATCTACGGCGAGATCCCGCCCCCGCACCCGGACGCGCCGACCGTGCTCCTCTACGGGCACTACGACGTCCAGCCGCCCGGCGACGAGAGGCTGTGGAAGTCGCCGCCCTTCGAGCCGACCGAGATCGAGGAGCCGGGGTACGGGCAGGGCCTGCGGGCGCGCGGCATCGCCGACGACAAGTCCAACGTGATCGCGCACGTGGGGCTGCTGCGCGCGTACGGGGGGCGGCCGCCCGTCGGCGTCAAGATCGTCGTCGAGGGGCAGGAGGAGTACGGCAGCGCCTTCGACGGCTACCCGCCCACCGACCCGGCCCGGTTCGCCTGCGACGCCATGGTCATCGCCGACCTCGGCAACCTCCGCCCCGGCACCCCCACCCTCACCACCGGCCTGCGCGGCGCCGCCGAGGTCGTCGTCGAGGCCCGCACGCTCGACGAGCCGCGGCACAGCGGCGAGTTCGGCGGCGCCGCGCCCGACGCGCTGCTCGCGCTGCTGAAGGCGCTCGCCACCCTGCACGACGTGCACGGCGACGTCGCGGTGGAAGGGCTGCGCCGGGAGGAGTGGGGAGGGACCTCGTACACCGAGGAGGAGTTCCGTGCCCTCGCCGGGGTGCGCGAGGGGGTGCCGCTGATCGGCAGTGGAAGCCTCGGGGAGCGGTTGTGGAGCGGGCCCGCGATCACCGTGATCGGCCTGGACGCGCCGGGCGTGCAGCAGGCGGCGTCGGCGGTCGTGCCGTACGCCCGCGCCAAGCTGAACCTGCGCTTCCACCCCCGGCAGGACCCCGGCGAGGCGCAGGGGCTGCTCGTCGAACACCTGCGGTCGCTGCGGCCCTTCGGCGTCCCGCTGACCGTCACCCCCGGTGACACCGGCCCCGGCTACGAGGCCGCGACCGGCGGGCCCGCCTACAGTGCCGCCCTCACCGCGCTGAAGGAGGCATGGGGCGAGGAGGCCTCGTACGTGGCCACCGGCGGGTCCATTCCGCTCGTCAACGGGCTCGCGCAGGCGGCGCCCGGCGCGGAGGTCCTGCTGTTCGGCGCGCAGGACAGCATGTGCAACCTGCACGCGCCCAATGAGCGGGTGCTGCTGTCCGAGCTGCGCGACACGGTGGTCGCGTTGGGCGCGTTCGTACGCGAGTACGCGGCCTCGTTCCCCGTACGCGGCGACGGGAGCCGCTCATGAGCACCACCGCGACCGGACCGGAGACCCAGGAGCCCGCGCCCAAGGGCAAGTTCACCTTTCCCAGCGCGCTGACCGTCCTCGCGATCGTCACCGTCGCGGTGTGGCTGCTCGCCTTCCTGGTGCCGCCCGGCGCCTACGACCGCGACGACAAGGGCGCGCCCGTCCAGGGCAGTTATCATCGCGTCCCCGACGACCGGTCCTTCGTCGACCGCCTCAACGACCTCTTCCTCGCGCCGGTGAACGGCCTCTACGGCGTGCAGGACACCGAGTCGGGGCAGGTCGGCCCCGACCTGACCGGCGAGCTGTACGGCAGCGCGGGCGTGTTCCTCTTCGTCCTCGCCATCGGCGCGTTCATCACCGTCGTGTTCGCCACCGGCGCCCTCGACCGGGGCATCGGGCGGCTCGCCCACCGGCTGCGCGAGCGCGGCGCCCTGCTCATCGCGGGCGTCATGGTGGTCTTCTCCGTGCTCGGCACCGTGGAGGGCTTCGCCGAGGAGACGCTGGGCTTCTACGGCCTCATCGTGCCGCTGATGCTGGCCCTCGGCTACGACCGGATGACCGCCGTCGGCGCGATCATCCTGGGTGCCGGCATCGGCGTGCTGTGCTCGACCGTCAACCCCTTCGCCACCGGCGTCGCCTCGGCGGCCGCCGACATCTCGCTCGGCGACGGCATCGTGCTGCGGTTCGTGATGTGGCTGGTGCTCACGGCCGTCACGGTCGCGTACGTCATCCGGTACGCCAAGCGCGTCCGGCGGGACCCGGAGCGCTCGTTGAGCGGATTCCTGCCCGGCGACCGGGAGCGGGCGGCGGGCGAGGCCGAGGAGGTGCCTGAGCTGACCCGGCTGCACAAGGCCATCCTGGTCGTCGTCGCCCTGGTCTTCGCGTTCATGATCTTCTCGGTGGTGCCGTGGTCCAGCGCGCTGACGGGCGACGCGGACGCCGAGCCGTACGGCTTCGAACTCGGCTGGTCCTTCCCTCAGTTGGCGGCCCTGTTCCTGTGCGCGGCGGTCCTCGTGGGCCTGGTCGCGCGGATGGGCGAGCAGAAGCTCAGCGCGACGATCACCCAGGGCGCGGCGGACTTCATCTCGCCCGCGCTGGTCATCGTCCTTGCGCGCGGGGTCACCGTGATCATGAACAACTCACGCATCACTGACACCGTGCTGCACTCGATCGAGGGGGTCGTGAAGGGCACGTCGTCCGGCGTGTTCGCGGTCATCGTGTTCCTGGTCAACCTGCCGCTGGCCTTCCTCATCCCGTCCACGTCCGGGCACGCCACCCTCGCCATGCCGATCCTCGCGCCGCTCGCCGACTTCGCGGGCGTCTCGCGGTCCGTGGTCGTCACCGCGTGGGCGGCGGCCAGCGGCTGGATGAACCTGTGGGTGCCGACGACGGCCGTCACCATCGGCGGCGTCGCGCTCGCCAAGGTCGGCTACGACAAGTACCTGCGGTTCGTGTGGCCGCTGCTCGCCATCCTGTTGGTGCTGATCTGCGCCTTCGTGGCAGTGGGCGCGGCGGTCACCTGAGGGCGGCTACCGTGCCGGGATGAGTCTGTATCCGGAGATCGAGCCGTACGACCACGGCATGCTCGACGTCGGCGACGGCAACCGCGTGTACTGGGAGGTCTGCGGCAACCCCCTCGGCAAGCCCGCCGTGGTGCTGCACGGCGGGCCCGGGTCCGGCTGCACGCCCGGATTCCGGCGCTACTTCGACCCCGACGCGTACCGGATCGTGCTGCTCGACCAGCGCGGCAGCGGCCGCTCCACGCCGCACGCGAGCGACCCCGCGACCGACATGGGCGTCAACACCACCAAGCATCTGCTCGCCGACCTCGAACTGCTGCGGCGGCACCTGCGGGTGGAGCGGTGGCTGGTGTGGGGCGGCTCCTGGGGCTCGGTGCTCGGGCTGCGGTACGCCCAGACGTACCCGGACCGGGTGTCCGAGCTCGTCCTCACCGGGGTCGCCACCGGGAGCCAGGCCGAGGTCGACCTGCTCACGCGGGGCCTCGGGCGGGTGTTCCCCGAGGCGTTCGAGGCGTTCCGGGGCGGGGTGCCGGAGGCCGAGCGGGACGGCGATCTGGCCGCCGCCTACCTGCGGTTGCTGGAGTCGCCGGACGCGGCGGTGCGGGCCCGGGCCGCACGGGCCTGGACCGACTGGGAGACGGCCGTCGCGATGGCGGCGCCCCGCTCCGTCGCGCGCTACGAGGACCCCGTGTTCCGGGCCGGGTTCGCGCGGACCGTCACGCACTACTTCGCCCAGGGGCACTGGCTGGGGGAGGACGGGGTGGTGCTGCGGGACGCGGCCGCGCTGCGGGGGATTCCCGGTGTGATGGTGCAGGGGAGCCTCGACTTCGGGAACCTGCTGGGGGTGCCGTGGCGCCTGCAACGGGGGTGGGGCGACGGGGAGTTGGTCGTCGTGGACGACGCCGGGCACGACGCGGGGGCGTCGGGGATCGCGGGGGCCCTGGTGGCGGCGACGGACGCGTTCCGGCGGGGGTAGCCGCGGCAGGGGAGACGGCATGGGGAAGGGGTGCCGTTTGATCGCCGCCCGGATGGATACCCGGCCCCACGGCCAGGGCGTCACTACCCGGACGACGGAAGCAGGTCGCACATGGAGCCGTCGAACGTCTTCATAGTGGGGCTCGACGAGAAGAACCTCGCCGTGCTGTGCGCGCAGCCGTTCGCGGAACGGTATCGATTCCACGCCTTGTCGGCCTACGAGGAGATGCAGAACGGCGGCGAGGTGCCGCTGCCCGGGCTGCTCGACCGGATGGAGCGGACGCTCGAGGAGTTCCCCGGACGGATCGACGCCGTCGTCGGCTACTGGGACTTCCCGGTGAGCACCATCGTGCCGATCCTCTGCCGCCGCTTCGGGCTGCGCGGGCCGGATCTGGAAGCCGTCGTCAAGTGCGAGCACAAGTACTGGAGCAGGCTCGAACAGCGGAAGGTCATCGAGGAGTGTCCGCGGTTCGCGCTGGTCGACCTGGACGGCCCCGCGAAGCCTCCCGAGGGACTGCGGTATCCGATATGGATCAAGCCGGTGAAGTCGTACTCCTCCGAACTCGCCTTCCGCGTGGCCGACGACACGCAGTACGAGGAGGCGGTGGCGGAGGTCCGCGAGGGCATCGGCCGGCTCGGCGAACCCTTCGAATTCGTGCTCGACCGACTCGACCTGCCGCCCGAGATAGCCGAGGCCGGCGGACAGGCCTGCCTGGCCGAGGAGGCGCTGACCGGCGAACAGGTCACGGTGGAGGGCTACAGCTTCGACGGCCGCATCGAGGTGTACGGCGTCGTCGACTCCGTCAACTACCCCGGTACGTCGAGCTTCCTGCGCTACCAGTACCCGTCCGCCCTGCCCGGCGCCGTGCAGGAGCGGCTCGCCGACATCTCCCGGCGGGTGATCGCGCAGATCGGCCTCGACAACTCGACGTTCTGCATCGAGTACTTCTGCGACATGGACAGCGGGCGGATCGGCCTCCTTGAGGTCAACCCGCGCCACTCCCAGTCGCACGCCGAGCTGTTCGAGCAGGTCGACGGAGTCCCCAACCACAACCGCCTGATCTCGATCGCGCTCGGCGAGGACCCGCGACTGCCCCACGGCCAGGGCCCGTACGCCATCGCCGCCAAGTGGTTCCTGCGCCGCTTCGCCGACGGACGCGTCACGCACCGGGCCGACGACGAGGCCCTGGAGAGGCTGTGCGCGGAGATCCCGGGAGTCAAGGTGATCCCGCTGGTCGACGCGGACACGCGGCTGAGCGACCTGCCGCAGGCCACCGACAGCTACAGCTACGAACTCGCCCACGTCTACACGGCGGCGGCCGACGAACGGGAGCTGCGGGACAAGTACACGCGCGCCGTGGCCGCCCTCGACTTCCGGTTCGACGACGACCCCGGGGCCGGGGCGGGCAGCACGGGAAAGGAGACAGGACGTGCGTGAGGCGACTTCGCTGCCGTACGACGTCAGGCAGGAGGAGCACCTCTGGATCCCGGTGTCGGACGGCACCCGGCTCGCGGCCCGCCTCTGGCGTCCGGTGACCTCCGACGAGCAGCCGGTGCCCGCGGTCCTGGAGTTCATCCCGTACCGCAAGCGGGACCTGACGGCGGTGCGCGACTCCGTCCACCACCCCTACCTGGCGGGCCACGGCTACGCCTGCGCGCGCGTCGACCTGCGCGGCACCGGCGAGTCCGAGGGCGTGCTCACCGACGAGTACCTCGAACAGGAGCTGCGCGACGCCGAGGACATCCTCGCCTGGCTGGCCGGACAGCCCTGGTGCGACGGGCACACCGGCATGATGGGCATCTCGTGGGGCGGCTTCAACGCCCTCCAGGTCGCCGCCAGGCGCCCGCCCAGCCTGCGGGCCATCGCCATCGCGTCCTTCACCGACGACCGCTACGCCGACGACATCCACCACATGGGCGGCTGCCTCCTGTCCGACAACCTCTCCTGGGCGTCCACCATGTTCGCCGCCACGTCCTGCCCGCCCGACCCCGCCCTCGTCGGCGAGGGCTGGCGCGACACCTGGCTGCGGCGGCTGCGCGAGAGCGGCCTGTGGCTGCGGACGTGGCTGGCCCACCAACGGCGGGACGCCTACTGGAAGCACGGCTCGGTCTGCGAGAACTACCAGGACGTCGGCTGCCCCGTGTTCGCCGTGAGCGGCTGGGCCGACGGCTACTCCAACGCGGTCTTCCGGCTGATGGAACACCTCGACGTGGACCGCAAGGGGCTGATCGGCCCCTGGTCGCACAAGTACCCCCACCAGGGCGAACCCGGCCCCGCCATCGGCTATCTGCAGGAACTTGTCCGCTGGTGGGACCGCTGGCTGAAGAAGACCGAGAACGGGGTGATGGACGAGCCGATGCTGCGCGTGTGGATGCAGGAGAGCGTGCCGCCCTCCACCGCCTACGAGGAGCGCCCGGGCCGCTGGGTCGGCGAGCCCTCCTGGCCCTCCCCGCACATCCGGCCCACCGAACTCGCCCTCGCCCCGCACCGGCTGCGCCGCCCCGACGAGCCGGCACCCGCGGGCGACGACACGGAGCTGACGATCGAATCCCCGCTGTCCGTCGGCCAGTTCGCGGGCAAGTGGTGCTCCTACAGCGCACCGCCCGATCTGCCCTACGACCAGCGGGAGGAGGACGGCGGCTCCCTGGTCTTCGAGACCGACGCGCTCACCGAACCCTGCGAGATCCTGGGCGCCCCCACCGTACGTCTGGAGCTCGGGGCGAGCGAACGGGTCGCGATGATCGCCGCCAGGCTCTCCGACGTGGCCGCCGACGGCAAGGCGACGCGGGTCACGTACGGACTGCTGAACCTCACCCACCGGGACAGCCACGAGCACCCGGAGCCCCTGGAGTCCGGGCGCCGCTACCTGGTCGACGTGCAACTCAACGGTGTGGCCCAGGTGTTCCCGCCCGGCCACCGCATCCGCCTCTCCCTCTCCACGTCCTACTGGCCGCTCGCCTGGCCGCCGCCCCGCCCGGCCCGCCTCTCGGTGTTCACCGGCGCCAGCCGCCTGGTGCTGCCGGTGCGTCCCATGGCCGAGTCCGACGAGGTGAGCCTGCGCCCCTTCGACGAGCCGGAGGGCGCGCCGCCGCTGTCCACCACCCAGGTCCAGCCCGGCCGCCAGGAGTGGCGGGTCTCCCGTGACCTGGTGAACTACGAGTCCACGCTCGAAGTCGTCGCCGACAACGGCACCGTGCGGTTCGACGACATCGACCTCGAAGTGACCCGGAACGAGCGCCAGTGCTACAGCTCCCTGGCCGACGACCCCCTCTCGGCTCGCGGCGAGGTGGAGTCGACCCGCCGGTTCCGGCGCGGCGACTGGGACGTACGGACCGTCACGCGCACGGTCCTGAGCTGCTCCGCGGACGCGTTCCTGCTGCACGCGCAGCTCGACGCGTACGAGGGCGAGCGGCGGGTCCACTCGGCGAACTGGGACGAGACGATTCCACGCGACCTGCTGTGACCTCGGTGGGCCGAGGGGGTGTGCGCCCGCCGTCGGGGTGACTCTCCCGGGGCGGCGGAGGGGAGCCGGGTCCCGTGAGGGGGACGCTTGGGGACCCCGTTGCCGAGAGAGGGGAGCCACCCCCGTGCTCCAGTCGACCGCCCGGACGGGCCGCCCCCGCCGCGGGCGAGCAACCCGACTCCGCTACGCCCTCACCTGCGCCGCCACGCTGGCCACCCTCACGGTCACGGGAAACACAGCGGCGGGCGCCCCGCCAGAAACCGCGGAGTTCTGGGTGAACCCGGACACCCACGCCGCCCAGCAGGCCGCCGCCTGGCGGCAGAGCGGCCGTGTCGCCGACGCCTGGTTCATCGATCGCATCGCGGCCCGCGCCCAGGCGGAGTGGCTGAACAAGGACGGCCCGGGGGACGTGGTGCGCGACCATGTCGAGAAGGCCGCCGCGGCCGGCCGCACCGCCGTCCTCGTCGCGTACTTCGTCCCGCACCGCGACTGCGGCGACTACTCGGCCGGCGGCGCCCGCGACGCCGCCCACTACCGCGCCTGGATCGACGCCTTCGCCGCCGGAATCGGCACCCGCGCCGCGTACGTCGTCGTCGAACCGGACGCCGTCGCCCAGCAGATCGCGGGCTGCGACCGGGCCGACGCCGCCGAGCGGTACGCGCTGCTCGCCCACGCCGTCGCCCGCCTCAAGCAGCAGCCGGCCGCCAAGGTCTACCTCGACGCGGGCAACGCGAGCTGGATCCCGCGGGAGCGCCGCCTGGTCGAACCCCTGCGCCTGGCCGGCATCGAGCAGGCCGACGGCTTCGCGCTGAACGTCTCCAACTACCGCACGACCGAGGAGAGCGCCGAGTACGGCCACCGCCTCGCCCGCGCCCTCGGCGGCGGCACCCACTTCGTCATCGACACCAGCCGCAACGGCAACGGCCCCTACGAGGGCTACGACAAGCCCTGGTGCAACCCGCCAGGACGCGCCCTCGGCACCCCGCCCACCACCCGCACCGGCGACCCCGCGATCGACGCCTACCTGTGGGTCAAGCGGCCGGGCGAGTCCGACGGCACCTGCCGGGGCGGCCCGCCCGCCGGGGAGTGGTGGCCGGAGTACGCCCTGGGCCTGGCCTCCAGGGCCAAGTCCGCGCAGGGCACCTGAGAGCACCCTGCGATCAGGGACGCCACACGTACCGTACGTCCGGTTCCTTCTCCTCGTTGTCGCCGTCCGTCCGCTGTGCCGCCGTGAAGCCATGGCGTTCGTAGAAGCGGTGCGCGGGCGCGTTGACCTGGAAGGTCCACAGGGACAGGCCGTCGGGGCCGAGCTCCTTGGCGAGCGCCACGAAGCGGTCGCCGATGCCGCGGCCGCGCCACTCCGGCGCCAGGTAGAGCTGGCTCAGCTCGTCGCCGTCGAGGACCATCATGCCGACGACCGCGCCCGCCGCCTCGGCCACCCACGTGCCGCCGCGCCCCACCACCACGTACCGGAAGAAGTCCCGTACCTCGTCGTCGGAATGGGCCCGGCGGACCCCCGGGAGGGCGGTGTCGTACGAGCGCAGATAGACGTCGGCGACGGCCGCGGCGTCCGCTTCGGTGGCCGCGCGCAGCGTGACGGCGGCCACCGCCGGGTCGCTCACGCGCCGGTCCCCTCCGGCACGACGGCGGTGGCGGTGATCTCCACGAGCTGGCCGGGGTAGCCGAGCACCGTCACGCCGAGCAGCGTCGAGGTGTGCGGCTGGGTGGTCAGCAGCCCGGAGGCGCGTACGACCTCCCACACCTCGGAGAGCACGCCGCGCTCGTCCCCGACGACGTACACGGTGCTGGCCACCACCTGCGACAGGTCGCTGCCGATGGCACGCAGCGCCTCGTCGAGGTTGGCGACGACCTGCCGCGTCTGCCGGACCGGATCGCCCTCGCCGACGAGTTTCCCGTCGGCGTCGAGCGGGACGGAACCGGCCATGAACGCGAGGCGCGTACCCGCCTCGACGACGGCCGCGTGGGCGTATCCGGGAGGCGGGAAGAGGGTCGGGACGACGGTGCGGTGGACAGGGGGGACGTGTGGGGTCATGGGGGCATCGTGCGGGGCGGGGCGTCGTGCGCGCATCTGGATTTCGGGTGGTGCGTGTCCTGTTCCGTACGGTGCGTGCGTCTTCCTTGCGGTACGTGCGTCGCGTGCGCCGTCTCAGCGCACCGCGGCCGGTGAACTGCCGCCCGGGACGCGGAGCTCGGGGTGGCCGGTGCCATCCGCTCGCACCGTCCAGATGTCCGGCTTCCGGGTGCCGCCCCCGTCCCGGCCGGGCAGCGCGTACGCCAGAGTCTTGTCGTCCAGCCATGCCGCCTGGTCGTCGACGTTGCGGTGCTCGGCCAGCGGGTGCTCGCGCATCGTGCGCAGGTCGAGGACGTACAGGCGCCACGGGTCCTTCGTGCCGCCGCGGACGCGCTTCTTGAAGGCGATGCGGGTGTTGTCGGGGGAGAGGGACGGGCATTCGGCGTTCTGGCGCAGGGCCCGCGCGGACCACTTCCGCATGTCGCCCTCGACGAGGTACGTCCGGCCCTTCGTCGAGACGGTGGCGTAGAAGCGGTTGTCGTCGCGGGCGAAGGTCACGCCCCAGTAGTTGACGTCGGGGGAGTGGTAGCGGCGGCCGTCGACGGTGAGGGGGATCTCCTCCATGTTCTTGATCAGATAGCCGGTGCGGGTGTCCAGGATCGAGGTGCGGGTGGAGAAGGACGAGCCGCCGCCCGCGTACGAGTCGCCGGTGGTGAACATCGTCCACGACAGCATCCGTCCGGACGCCGAGACCCGCGCCCGGTTCGGGATGCCGGTGAGCGCGACGCGCCGCTTCTCGCGCAGGCGCTCGTCGAGGACGACGGCGTACGACTTCGGGGGGATGCCCGGGCGGCGCAGCAGGCACAGGGCGGTGCCCCCGGCGGCGTAGAAGCGTTCGCAGGACGGGCCGTTGGGGGTGCGGTGGCTGGTGCTGGTGCTGGTGCTGGTGCTGGTGCTGGTGCCGGTCATCGGTACGCGGGCGACGCGGCCGGCCCCCTCCTGCGTCGAGCGGAAGTAGAGGTGGCCACGGTCGAGGGCGAACTCCGAGCTGGAGGAGGCCGGTTCGGCCCGCTGCACGGCACGCACCGTGTACGTGACGGCGACGGCGGCGAGCAGCGCGGCGGCGGCCACGACGGCGATGACGCGCAGGCGGGTGGATGCCTCGGGCGGGGTGAGGGTCATGCGGTGCCTTCCGGGGGCTTGGCGGGCGCCGTGGGCGCCGGGGGTCCGGCGGAGTCCGGCCGCTCCCGGGGCGGCCCGGCGACCGGTGGGCGTTCCGCCGGCCGCAGCAGGACCGTCGCGCCCGCGACCGCCACGGTCAGCGCGAGCACCGCGCAGGCCAGGGCGGCGCCGACGCCCCACAGGGTCCACGCCGCACCGAAGCCCGCCGCGGCCACCAGACGGCTGAGCGCCTGGCCGGTCTGCAGCACGGCCATCCCGCTCGCCCGCCGCTCCGCCGGGAGGCAGGGCGTGGCGAGCGCCATCAGGACGCCGTCGGTCGTGGCGTAGAAGACACCGAGCGCGAGCAGCACCCCGACGAGCAGCGGGCGGCCGCCGGTCGGCAGGAGCAGCAGGAGGTACGCGGCGAGCAGCGCGCCGTGCCCCGCGAGGAACGGCACGCGCCGGCCGACCCGGTCGGCGAGCCGCCCGGCCGGAACGGCGAGCAGCAGATAGACCGCCGCGGTGCCGAGCGGGAGCAGCGGGAACCAGCTCTCCGCGAAGTCCAGGCGCCGCTGGAGCAGCAGATACAGGAAGGCGTCCCCGACGGTCGCGGCGCCGAGCAGCGCGGCGGCGGCGCAGACGCGGCGGAAGGCGGGGACGCGGAGGAGAGTGAGGGCCTTGCGGGGGCGGGGGCGGGGGCGGGCGAGGGGGCCGGGGCGGGACGCCGGGGGCGCGGGTGCGGCGGGCGGCGCCGGCCGGGCTTCTCGGCCCGGTACGAACGCCACCAGGAGCAGCACCCCGAACAGCCCGAAGCAGAAGCTGACGACGAACACCACGTCGTACGCGTCCGCCGTGATCCACAGCAGCGCGAACGCCGCGAGTGGGCCGAGCAGCGCGCCCGTCGTGTCCATCGCCCGGTGCACGCCGAACGCCCGGCCGAGCCCGTCCGGCGGGCTGCTCAGCGAGATCAGCGCGTCCCGGGGCGCCGTGCGCACGCCCTTGCCGAGGCGGTCCGCCGCGATCGCCGCGCCGATCCCGGCCGTGGCGCCGCCCGCGAGCAGCAGCCCGAGCCGGGACAGCGCGGACAGCAGGTACCCGGAGCCCGCAACGAGCTTGTGCCGCCCGCCGCGGTCGGCCGCGTACCCGCCGAGGAGCCGCACGACGGCCGTGGCGCCGTTGTAGAGACCGTCGAGGAAGCCGAACGCGAGCGGGGACAGGCCGAGGCCGAGGACGAAGTAGAGCGGGAGCACCGCCGCGACCATCTCCGAGGAGATGTCGGTGACGAGGCTGACCGCGCCGAGGGCGAGGACGGGCCCGGTGACGCGGCCGCGCGTGCGACGGCGGCGCGTGCGGCCGCGCTTCGCGGCCGTGGCGACCGCGTCGGTGGTGGCCAGGTACATGTGCGTGACACCCGGGTCCGGGGATCAGTGGCAGGAGTACGACGGGCTGGTGTCCTTGGTCGCGCCGTCCGTGCCGATGAGCTTCCAGGAGAAGCCGTCGTCGGTGAAGTCGAGTTTCACCACGCCGTGGGTGTTGGTGATCCGCTTCTGGCTGTTGGGCTGCACCTCTTCGATCTTGTACGGGTTCGCGCCGCCGGTACCGGCGAGCAGTTCGACGATGCCTTCGGAGTCGGCCTTGCCGTTCGCGTCCTGCGGGGCGAACCGCTCGTAGTGGTGGTCGTGGCCGCCGAGGACCAGTTCGGCCTTCGCGTCGTCGAGGAGCTTGAACACCGGCCTGCCGACCGGGTTGTTGCCGTGCTCGCCGGAGGAGAACAGCGGGTGGTGCCAGTACGCGGCCACGCACTTCTTGGCGTTGGCGGCGAGGTCCTTCTTCAGCCAGGCGATCTGGGCGCTGTCGTCGAAGCTGTTGGAGTCCAGGGCGATGAAGTGCCAGTTGCCCTGGTCGTAGCTGTAGTAGCTCTTGCCGTTGGGGTACGCGACAGCGCCGAAGTAGGACTTGTAGCCCTTGAGCGGGCCCGCCGGGTCGTACGTCTCGTGGTTGCCCGGCACGGGCTTCGTCTTGTCCTTGAAGGCGCCCCAGGTGGTCGCGTAGTACTTCTGGAAGTCCTTCAGACGGGCGTCGTCGTACTGGTTGTCGCCCATCGTCAGCACGAACTGCGGGTTGATCTGCCGCACGAGCGCGGCGGTCTTCGGGTGCGCGCAGCGGCTGTCGCTCTTCGTGCACTGCTCGGCGATGTCGCCCGCGGCCACGGCGGTGAAGGCGGCCTTCGGCGTCGGGGAGGCGCCGGCCTCGTCGGCCGGCGACCACAGAAGCAGTCCGCCGACGGTGGCGAGGACGGTGGCCGCGGCGGCCGGTATGACCCAACGGGCCTTGTGCGTACGGGAGTTGGCGCGGTCGTCGGCGGGGGTGGTGGGCGGCATGTCTGCCTCCTGGGCGCGTGGTGGGGGGTGCGGGAGGGCCGTCTCAGGCATCGTGGCGAGCGGGCATGAGCGCGTCAAGGATGTGGACGGATTATTGTTAGGAAACTTTCCTACCGGAGACGGTCTCCCCGTCGGACGGTGCTCGGCCTCGCGGTGTCGGGGGGTGGGTGCGGGCTCGCCTAGGGTGGCGGGAGAGGGTGAGGGGCGGGCGAGCGGACGGCGTGGCGCCGGTGAGCGGCAGGCGAGGATCGGGCGAAGAGTGGCGGAGCGGCGTGCGAGGTGGCGGCGGTGACGGCGAGGAGCGCCGTGGCCGCTGCTGACGGCACCCCTGACGCCGTCGACGGTGCCGCCCTCGCGGCTCTCGTACGTTCCTGTGCCGCTGTCTTCCTCCCGGCCGAGGTGCCCCGGGACGGCCGGATCGCGTGGTGGCGGCCGGACGGCGGGGAGCTGCCGGACGTGCCCGGTGAATCCGATGCGCGCGGTGGTGCGGGCGCGGGGGCCAGGGGTTGGGCTCGGGGCGAGATCACGGTCGTACGCCGCCACGGGAAGGGTGTGCGCAGGCGTACCGTGCCCGGGCTCCTCGCGCCGGTGGGGGAGGCGGTGGGCGTGCTGCTCGCGGGCGCCCCGGGTGGGGTGGCCCGTGCCGCCGTCCCCGGTGGGGTGGCCCGTGCCGTCGTCCCCGGCACCGCGCACCCCGCCACCGCCTGCTGGGCCGCCGCCGCGCGGCACGCCCTGCATCTGCTCGCCCGCGGCAAGCTGCTGCCCGGACTGACCGGCGCGGACGTGGACGCGTGGCGGGCCGGGCCGCTGGGCGCCGAGGACATCGCCCACCTGCGGGCCGTCGCCGCCGCCATGCCCGCCGAGGCGCACGCCGTGCCGCTGCCCGGCAGCCGTCCGCCCCTGCTGCTGCCCGAGCCGTACGCGCTGGTCAGGGCGTTCGTCGACGCCGTCGTCGACACCCTGCCGCGTACCCCCGCCGCCGCGTACGCCGTGGGCGCGCCCTTCGCCGCGCGCGAGCCGCAGCGGCTGCCCGGGGCGCGCGAGTGGGCGGCGGAGGTGGCGGCCGGGCAGGACGCGGGGGTGCGGGTGTCGCTGCGGGTGGATCTGCGGGCTTCGGATCTGTTCGACACGGAGGACGGGGGCGCCGGGGCGGGTGGGGGAGCAGTGGGTGCCGGGGCGGCCGGGGAAGCTGTGGGCGCCGGAGCGGCCCGGGACGCCGTGGGCGCCGGAGCGCCCGGGGCCGGTGCCGCCGTGCTCCAGGTGCACAGCCTCGCCGACCCCACCCTCGTCGTCGACGCCGCCCAACTCTGGGCGGGCGCCGAGCACTTCGGGCCGCGCGCCAAGGCCCAGGCGCTGCTCGCGGTGCGCCGCGCCGCCCGCGTCTGGCCACCGCTCGGCCGCCTCCTGGACCGGCCGCGCCCGGACGTGCTCCCGCTCACGGATCAGGAGCTGTACGACCTCCTGGGCGCCGCCGCGGCCCGGCTCGGCGCGGCCGGGGTCGCCGTGCACTGGCCACGGGAGCTGGCCCGCGAGCTGACCGCGACCGCCGTGGTGCGCCCCGCGCCGGGCACCGCCGCGGACAACTTCGACTTCTTCAAGACGGAACAACTCCTGGAGTTCCGCTGGCAGTTGGCGCTGAGCGGCGGCGAAGAGGCAGATGGGGACGGTGGCGGTGCCCCGCTGACCGAGGCCGAGATGGACGCCCTCGCCGAGGCACACCGCCCCATCGTGCGGCTGCGCGACCAGTGGGTCCTGGTCGACCCCGCCCTCGTACGCAAGGCCCGCAAGCGCGACCTGGGCCTGCTCGACCCCGTGGACGCCCTGACCGTCGCGCTCACCGGCGCCGCCGAGGTGGACGGCGAACGCGTCGCGGCCGTGCCGACCGGCGCCCTCGCCCGCGTACGCGAACGCCTCACCGGCGAACCGCGTCCCGTGCCGCAGCCCCCCGCCCTCAACGCCACCCTGCGCGACTACCAGCTCCGCGGCCTCGCCTGGCTCGACCGCATGACCTCGCTCGGCCTCGGCGGCTGCCTCGCCGACGACATGGGGCTCGGCAAGACGGTCACCCTGATCGCCCTGCACCTGCACCGGGCGCGGCCCGAGCCGACCCTCGTCGTCTGCCCCACGTCGCTGCTCGGCAACTGGCAGCGCGAGATCGAACGCTTCGCGCCCGGCGTCCCCGTACACCGCTTCCACGGCCCGGGCCGGGGCCTCGACGGCGTCCCCGACGGCGGCTTCGTCCTCACCACGTACGGCACGATGCGCACCAGCGCGGCCGAACTCGCCGCGCGCGACTGGGACCTGGTCGTCGCCGACGAGGCCCAGCACGTGAAGAACCCGCACGCCGCCACGGCCAAGGCGCTGCGCACCATCCCCGCGGCGGCGCGGGTCGCGCTCACCGGGACGCCGGTCGAGAACAACCTCTCCGAGCTGTGGGCCCTGCTCGACTGGACCACCCCCGGACTCCTCGGCCCGCTCAAGGCCTTCCGTGCCCGGCACGCCCGCCTCGCCGAGACCGGCGGCTCCGCCGAGAGCGACGAGGCGGTGGCGCGGCTCGCCCGGCTCGTCCGCCCCTTCCTCCTCCGCCGCAAGAAGTCGGACCCGGGCATCGCCCCCGAACTGCCCCCGAAGACCGAGACCGACCACCCCGTGCCGCTCACCCGCGAACAGGCCGCGCTCTACCAGGCGGTGGTGCGCGAGACGCTCGCCCGCGTCGAGGCCGCGGACGGCATCGCGCGCCGCGGCCTGGTGATGAAGCTGCTCATGGCGCTCAAGCAGATCTGCAACCACCCCGCGCAGTACCTGAAGGACGGCGCCACCCGCACCAGCTCCGGCCGCTCCCGCTCCGGGAAGCTGGAGCTCCTCGACGAACTCCTCGACACGATCCTCGCCGAGGACGGTTCGGTGCTCGTCTTCACGCAGTACGTGGAGATGGCGCGGCTGCTCGAGTCCCACCTCACCGCGCGCGGCGTACCGAATCAACTCCTGCACGGCGGTACGCCGGTGGCCACGCGCGAGGCGATGGTGGACCGCTTCCAGGCCGGGGAAGTCTCCGTGTTCCTCCTTTCGTTGAAGGCGGCGGGCACCGGCCTGAACCTGACCCGCGCGGGCCATGTCGTCCACTACGACCGCTGGTGGAACCCCGCCGTCGAGGACCAGGCCACCGACCGCGCCTACCGCATCGGCCAGACCCAGCCCGTGCAGGTGCACCGCCTCATCACCGAGGGCACGGTGGAGGACCGCATCGCCGAACTCCTCGCCGCGAAGCAGGCGCTGGCGGACGCGGTGCTCGGCGACGGCGGCGAGGCGGCGCTCACGGAGCTGTCGGACGCGGAGCTGGCCGACCTGGTGACGTTGCGGAGGGCGCGATGAGCCCCGGACTTCGCGGAGGCGGCGGCCGCCCGCGGATCTTCCCGCCCCTGCCGCCCCGCACCGACCCCGAAGCGCCCTTCGCCTCCTCCTGGTGGGGCAACGCGTGGATCGCCGCCCTGGAGGAGTCGGCCCTGGACCCGGCCCGCCTCGCCCGGGGGCGCGCGTACGCCCGCGAGGGCCACGTCGACACGATCACCGTCGAGCCGGGCCGTATCGTCGCGTACGTCCACGGCAGCCGGCCCCGCCCCTACCGCGCCGAACTCCGCATGCGCACCCTCACCCCCGACGACTGGGACCGCCTCCTCGACGCGGCCACGGCGGACCCCGCGCACCTCACGGCCCTCCTCACCCGGGACATGCCGCACGCCCTGGCCGCCACCGCCGACCACACCGGCGTCCCCCTCCTCCCCGGCCGCGGCGACCTGATCCCCTCCTGCACCTGCCCCGACCGCGGCCACCCCTGCAAACACGCGGCCGCCCTCACGTACCAGACGGCCCGCATCCTGGACGCCGACCCGTTCGTCCTGCTCCTCGTCCGCGGCGGCGAGGAGACGCGCGTACTGGAGGAACTGACGCGCCGCAACGCGCACGCGGCGGCGGGGGAGGCGCTGGGCTCACCCCGCACCGGGCCCTCGGAGCCCACGGAACCCCCACGCGCCGTGCGGCCCATCCCGCCGACGGCGGGCGCCCCGGAGCCGTCGGCCACAGACGATCCGGGACGTGCCCCGGCGGCGAGGCCCGCGCCCGCAGCCACGGGCGACTGGCCTGCGGGCAACCGTCCTGCGGGTGACCCGGCCGTGGGTGCCCCGTCCGCAGGCGACCGGCCCGCGACCACTCCTCCCGCAGGCGCCCCGCCGACGAGCACCCCTCCCGCAGCCGACCTGCCCCCGACTACCCCTCCCGCAGCCGGCCTGCCCCCGACTACCCCTCCCGCAGCCGACCTGCCCCCGACCAACCCTCCCGCAGCCGACCCGTCAGCGATCGCCCCTCCCGCCAACGCCCCGGCCGCAGACGCCCCGACCCCACCCCCCTCCCTCCCCGGAACCCCGGCCCGAGAAGCCCTGGCCACGGACTACCGCCCGCCGCTCCCGCCGCCGTTCCCCGTCCCGCCGCACCCCGGCGAACCGCCCGTCCTCCCGGCCCTGCCCGGCGCACCCGACCCCACGGCGCTGGAGTTCCTGGCGACGGATGTCGCGGCGCGGGCGCACGCGTACCTGAGGTGGGGCGCGCCCGCCTTCGTCGCGCCGGACCCCTGGCACGACGCGGTGCGCCTGGCCGCCTCCCACCCGGGCCTGACGGGCCGCCGCACCTTCAGCCGCCAATTCGCCGCGCTGGCGGACTCGGTGGGCCGCACCCCCACGGACCTGTCCCGCGCGGCGGCGGCCTGGCGACAGGGCGCCGAGGACGGCCTGGCCGTCCTGGAGTCCCCCTGGGACCCACCGGCGGGCCCCTTCGACCGCGCCCGGGGCGCCCTCACGGCCGCCGACCTCCCCCGCATGACCATTCACCACAACCACCTCACGGACCCCACCGGCACCCTCCAGCTCCGCTACGGCCAGGACGGCCGCTGGTACCCGTACCGGGGCGAGACCCACGGGGCCCGTACCGACTGGTGGCCGGAGGGCCCGGCGGACGAGGACCCGGTGGGGGCCCTCACCGGACTGCTCGGCTCCTGAACCCGGGCTTGTGCGACGGCCGGTGCTTCCGGGGACGTCGCCGCTACCGTTGACTCTCCAGCAGCAGCAGCGGCGACGAAGGAGACCCCGTGGACGCAGAGTTGACCGCCCTCGCGGCGGCCGGAGCCACCGCGCTCGTGCAGTCGATGGTGGGCGACGGGTGGGCGCACGCGCGGGACCGCGCCGTCGGGTTCTTCTCACGGCGGCGCCCGGCCGGGGACGAGGACGCCGTCGCCGGGGAGCTCGACGAGGCGCGCGAGGAACTGATCGCCGCGCGGGACGCGGAGGACGAGGACACCACCGCCGACGTACAGGCCGAGTGGCGGAACCGGATGCGCCGGGCGCTGCGCGCCGATCCTGAGGCGGCAGCGGAACTACGGCTGCTGCTGGACGAGTTGGCGCCCGGTGAAGGGGGCGCCGGGCGCGGAGGCAACGTAAGCAACCGCATCACCGGTGGTGTACAGCACGGCAATGTGATCCAGGCCCACACCGTGGGGGACGTCCGGCTCAGTTAGCCGGACGGCCTCCGGGTGTGCCCGGGCGGCCCCGCCCGTCAGAAGTCCACCCGAGCCCGGTCGTCCAGCCGCCCCACCGAGTCCTGCGCGAACTTCTTCTCGTAGTCGGAGCGGATCTCCTCGATCAGTGCGTCGCGCTTCTTCGCCTCGGCCGTGGGGTACAGCAGGATCAGCTCGTACGAACGCTCCCGCTCGATCTTGCCGTTGCTGTCCTTCCACTGGCCGCGGCCCTGCTGCACGGTCAGCCCGTCGGAGAAGCCGGGGGTGACCTCGTCGTCGACGAACTTCATGAACTGCTTGTCCGTCACGTCCGGGCCGCCGTCGGGGCGTTCGGTGCCGAAGAAGAGGCGCGTCTCGACGAAGGGCTCACCGCGGGGCGGCGTGGCCGAGGTGGCTGCGGGGCGGGTGTCGTCGGAGTCGAGTGCCGCGTACGCCGTCGGCGCGCCGATCGCGAGGACGGCCGCGGCCGCGGCCAGGGCCAGACGGGGGCCGGTGAGCGTGAGGGTGAGGGCCATGAGGTCCTGCCTTTCGGGCGCGGGCGCGGGCGGCGCTGATCGTCGACGGGCGTCAGCCGACGGGCGTAAACGGTAGAGGACGCGCGCGGCTCTCCAGGGCAGCGACGCGAGGTCTGACCGTAAGTCGTCGTCTTCCGGTTCGCCACACGAATCCCTTACGTTTCACCTGACTTGACGGGTGTGACGGAGGAGGACGACGGTGCGGGCATCGGCGATACGTACGGTGGCGGCGGGGATCGCGGTGACGGGCGCCGTGATGGGGGTGATGGCCGGTTCCCCGGGGGCAGCCGTGGCCGAGGGCCGTGCCGCGGGCGCCGCCGACGACCGGCCGTACGCCGCCACCACCGGCGTCGGCGTCCACAACGCGTACGAGAAGACGAAGTACCCCTACTTCGCGGACGCCCTCGACTCCGGCGCCGCGATGCTCGAACTCGACGTGTGGACCAATGTGTTCGGCGGCGGCTGGCGCGTGTCGCACAGCAACCCGCTCGGCAACGACAACAACTGCGAGAACGCGCAACGGCCCGAGGAACTGCGCACCAAGGCCCGCAACCAGCGGCTCGACGGGTGCCTCGCCGACATGAAGGCCTGGCACGACGCGCACCCGGGGCACCGTCCGATCCTCGTGAAGGTCGAGCTGAAGGACGGCTTCCAGGGGCGGGGCGGCCGCGGCCCCGCAGACCTCGACGCGCTGCTGCGGAGCAAGCTGGGCGACGCCCTGTACCGGCCGGGCCAGTTGGCCGAGGGCAGCGGCAGTCTGGACGAGGCCGTGCAGAAGAAGGGCTGGCCCACGCGGTCCGAGCTGGCCGGGAAGTTCATCGTCGAACTCATCCCCGGCACCGTCGAGCAGAACAACCCGGCCGACACCCTGTGGACCGACCGCGAGTACGCCACCCACCTGCGCGACCTGGCCGCCGCCGGCCGCCTCGGCGACGCCGCCGCCTTCCCGGCCGTCCTCGGCGCCGCGTCCGGCGACCCGCGCACGCGGTACGCGGACGCCTCGATCCGGCCGTGGTTCGTGCTGTTCGACGGGGACGCGTCGGTGTACGCGGGCGGCTCGGTCGACACCAAGTGGTACGCCGACCGGCGCTATCTCGTCGTCATGTCCGACGCCCACAACGTGCCGCCCGCCATCAGCGCCACGCACCCGACCGAGACCCAGGCCCGCGACCGCGTCACCCTCCTCGCGGGCCGCCACGCCAGCGTGGTGTCGTCCGACTGGTATCCGCTGCCGGGGGTGCTTTCGACGGTGCTTCCGCGCGGCTGACCATTGATCCGCGGCTGTTCGCGGCTGTCTACGGCTGGAACCGTATCCACACCGGCGCGTGGTCCGACCCCGCCGCGTCCCGCCGCTCCCGCGGGTCCGCGCCCACCGACGGCAGGGCGGGCGCCGTCGTGGCCTCCGGCAGGCCGGTGCCCGCCTCGCCGGTGGCCACCACCCGGCCGGTCAGCCGGTGGCTCAGCAGGACGTGGTCGATCAGTTCGCGGCGGCCGGAGTGGACGCGGGAGAAGCGGCGTTCGGCCGGTATCAGCGGCGCCACGTTCCACAGCCGCGTCGCGTCGCCCTTGTCCGGCTTGCCGTGCCCGGGCGTGCCGAGCTCGGAGCCCGGCGGGCCGAGCAGGATCTGGGTGGTCGCGGCCGCCGCCTCGTCGTTGAGGTCGCCGAGCACGGCCACGTCGCGCGACCGGCCGTCGCCGTCGAGGAGCCGGTCGGCGAGGGCGCGCAGCGTCGCGGCCTCGGCGGTGCGGCGATAGAGCGCGTACGCCCCGACGCGGGCCCGTTCGCCCTCGTCACGCGGCTGGAACCGGCCGCCCGGATACGTCAGGAGCTTCGACTTCAGATGGCAGACGGCGGCGTCCAGGGTGACGGCGCGGCTGGCGACCCGCACGGCGAACAGGCCCCGGCCCGTCGTGCCGACCAGCCCGCCCGCGTCGTCCCCCTGCACCGGCCGCAGCTTCGGCGGGAACGCCTCGACGTCGGCGAGCACCTCCAGGTCGAGCCGGCTGAGGAAGCCGACGCGGATGCCCCGGTCGTCCGCGTGCTGCGACACCGCCGTGTGCCAGTCGCCGTCGAGCAGCGCGGCCAGGTCCGCGAGGGCGGCCGGATCGCCGACCTCCTGCACGCCGAGCAGGCTCGGGTCCAGGGCGCTCACGGTCTCCGCGAGCGCGGCCAGCTTCGCCTCGTACGCCGTCTTGTCGGTCGGCCCGGACGGACCGCCGGGGCGGAAGAGGTTCTCCAGGTTCCAGGTGCCGAGGAGCATGCCGGGCTCCTTCACGGTCGTGAGGGGGCGTGGGGTGTCGCGGGGGTTCCCGTGGGCCACGGGCGGTGGGCGGCCGACGCACGCCCGGGGCGGCGCGCGGCTGACGCCAGCGTGCTCCCGAATCGCCTGCCGCGACAGGGCTACGGCCGACCCACTCCCCGTACCGTGAACGGATGACCGAGCCTGCCGCATCCGGCCCCGCCGACCTCATCATCATGGGCTGCACGGCCCTCGTCCACGACTCGGCCGAGGGCGTCGGCTTCGCGGAGGACGCCGCGATCGTCGTACGCGACGGGGTCATCGCCGATGTCACCACCACGGACGGCGTCGCCCGCCTCGACGCCGTGGAGCGCGTCGACGCCCGGGGCCAGGCGGCCCTGCCCGGCCTCATCAACTGCCACACCCACTCCCCGATGGTGGCCCTGCGCGGCATCGCCGAGGACCTGCCCGTGGAGGAGTGGTTCAACGACTACGTCTGGCCCATCGAGTCCAACCTCTCCGAGCGCGACGTGGAACTGGGCGCGCGGCTCGCCTGCGCCGAGATGATCCGCGGCGGCGTCACCACCTTCGCCGACCACTACTTCGCCATGGACACCGTCGCGGACGTCGTCGCCGACACCGGACTGCGCGCCAACCTCGGACAGGCGTACTTCTCCTCCCAGGGGCCCGAAGGGCGCGCGGCGTCCCTGGACTTCGCGCTGCGCCACCGGGGCACCGCCGACGGCCGCGTCACCACCTGCCTGGCCCCGCACGCCCCGTACACCGTGGACGACGCGGACCTCGCCGCGACCGCCGAACTCGCCCGGGAACACGGCCTGTTGGTGCATCTGCACGCCGCCGAGAGCCGCGCCCAGACCGAGCACAGCCTGGCCCGGCACGGCGCCACGCCCATCGAGATCCTGCACCGCACCGGCCTGCTCGACGTCGACGTCCTCATCGCCCACGGCACCGGCATCGTCGACCGCGACCTGCCCGTCCTGGCCGGAGCCGGCGGGCGTGTCGGCATCGCGAGCGCGCCGCGCGGCTATCTGAAGTTCGCCTGGGACCCCACTCCCGTGCGTGACCTCGCGGGCATCGGCATCCCCGTCGGGCTCGCCACGGACGGCGCGGCCTCCAACAACTCCCTCGACGTGTGGGAGGCCATGGCGCTCACCGCGCTCGTCCAGAAGTCCACCACCGGCGACCCGCGTTGGCTGACGTCCCGTCAAGCCCTGCACCACGCGACCCTCCAGAGCGCCCGGGCCGTGGGCCTCGGCGACCGCATCGGCAGCATCGCCGTCGGCCGCCGCGCCGACCTCATCCTGGTCGACCTCACCGGACCGCACACCCAGCCGGTGCACGACCTCGCGGCCACGCTCGTGCACAGCGCGCGCAGCGGCGACGTACGGACGACGATCGTCGACGGCCGCGTCCTGATGCGGGACCGGGAGCTGCTGACGGTCGATGTGGCCGCCGTGGTCCGGGAGTTGGGGGAGCGGCTGCCCGCCCTGGTGGAGCGGGGGCACGGGAAGCGGATCCAGGAGTACGACGCGTGAGGCGGACTCAGGCGTACGACGCGTGAGGCCCCCCGGATCCACCTGCCCCCAAAGACGTCCCGGCCCCGCCGATCACCGCCCCACCGCGCTCCTTAGGGTGGAGCCCATGGCGACTCCCGCGGCACCCGAGCCCCTCGACGGGCTCATGAGCGACCCCTACGGCACCTACGCGCGGTTGCGCGAGACCGAGCCGGTCCGGCGCGTCGCCGGGCCCGACGGCAACCCGGCCTGGCTCGTCACGCGCTACGCCGACGTGCGCGCGGCACTCGCCGACCAGCGCCTGTCGGTGGACAAGAGGCACGCGCTGCCCGGGAGCTACCGCGGTTTCTCGCTGCCGCCCGCGCTGGACGCGAACATGCTCAACATGGACCCGCCCGACCACACGCGCATCCGGCGCCTGGTCGTCAAGGCGTTCACGAAGCACCGCGTCGAGAGCCTGCGCGAGCCCATCCGGCGCACGGCCGACGCGCTCCTCGACGCCATCGAGGACAAGGGCCGCGCCGACAACGGCGTACAGGGCCGCGCGGACCTCGTGGCCGCGTACGCCGCACCGCTGCCGATAGCCGCCATCTGCGACCTCCTGGGCGTGCCCGCCACGCACCGGCTCGACTTCACCGCCTGGACCGACGCGCTGATCGCGCCCGATCCCACGCGGCCCCACCTCGCCAAGGAAGCCGTCGTCGCCATGCTCGGCTTCTACACCGGGCTCGTCGCGGACAAGCGGGAACAGCCCGGCGAGGACCTGTTGTCCGACCTGATCGCGGCGCGTGACGAGGGCGACCGGCTCAGCGAGGACGAGCTGACGTCGCTCGCCTTCCTGCTCCACTTCGCCGGGTACGAGAACGCCGTACAGCTCATCGGCAACGCCGTCCTCGCGCTCCTGCGGCACCCGGAGCAGCTCGCCGCGCTGCGGGCCGATCCGGCGCGACTGCCGGGCGCGATCGAGGAGTTCATGCGGTACGACACCTCGGCGGTGTTCTCCATCCGGCGGTTCGCGCGCGAGGACGTCACGATCGGCGGGGTGCGCGTGGCGGCGGGGGAGACCGTGTTCCTGGGCCTCGGCTCCGCGGGCCGTGACCCCGGCCGCTTCCCCGATCCGGACCGCCTCGACATCGGCCGCGACGCGAGCGGCCACCTCGCCCTCGGCCACGGCATCCACCACTGCGTGGGCGCGCCGCTGGCCCGCCTGGAGATGACGGTCGCCATCGGCGCGCTCCTGGAACGCTTCCCGGACCTCGCGCTCGGCGTACCGGAGGAGGAGCTGCGGTGGCGCCCCTCGATCCGGGCGCGGGGGCTGCTCGAGCTGCCGGTGGTGTTCTGAACGGCGCGATGTGTTCGGCAGCCTGTTCGGGGCGCCGCCTCCCGCGCGGCACTTCCGAAGGGACGCTGAGAAAAAACTCAGGAAATCCCGTACGGGACCGATGAGTTCTTGTGAGACGTCCAGTCAGCCCTCCCGAGAGCCGCGAACCGCGGACCGGATCCGGAGGAATGCGCCATGGGACTGCCGCACATCGTCACGCGCGCGGAGTGGCTGGCCGCGCGGGAGAAGCTGCTCGCCAAGGAGAAGGCCGCCACCCGCGCCCGCGACGAGCTGAACGCCGCGCGGCGCGGGCTCCCGATGGTCGAGGTGGACAAGGACTATCTGTTCGACGGCGCGGACGGCAAGGCGACCCTGCTCGACCTGTTCGCCGGCCGCGTCCAGCTGATCGTGTACCACTTCATGTTCGCCCCCGAGTGGGACGCGGGATGCCGCAGCTGCTCGGCGTTCCTCGACCAGATCGGGCACCTCGCGCACCTGCGGGCCCGCGGCACGACGTTCGTGGCCGTCTCGCGCGCCCCGTTCACCCGCATCCTGCCCTTCAAGGCCCGCATGGGCTGGGTCGTGCCCTGGTTCTCGGCGTGCGGCGGCGAGTTCAACCGCGACTTCGCCGCGTCGTACGCCGACGCGGACGGACAGGTCCACGACCGGCCGGGCCTCAGCTGCTTCCTGCGCGACGGCGACCGCGTCTTCCACACGTACTCGACGTTCGACCGCGGCCTCGACGGCCTCGGCTCCACCACCAGCCTGCTCGACCTCACGGCGCTCGGCCGGCAGGAGGAGTGGGAGGAGCCCAAGGGGCGCGCCTCGGCGCTGGGCGCCCCGGCGGGCAGCGCGGGGGTGCGGTACCACGACGAATATGAGGAGTTCGGGTACTGAAAGCCGCCGAATCGCCCCAACTCCGTGTCGGTTGCGTCACGTTGCGAGCCCCCGGGGGTGCTTCGCGCGTTCTCCTGGGTGCAGAGTCTTCGCTTGCGAAGGCTTCGTACGTAGCACTGAGTCGCACACGGGGGAACAAGCACATGATGAACGGACGACTGGTTCTGGAGCGCTTTCCGGCGGGCGGGCCGCGCGGGTCGTGGCCCGCGGAGGAGTTCGCCAGGGAGCGGCGCAGCGAGGGACAGCGGGCGGAGGTCGTGATGGATCTGGCGACCGACGCGTTCCTGGTGATCGTGCGGGGGCAGGAGGCGGAGGAGTGCGCCGCCGCCTGACCGGGCGCAGGGCCGACGGCCACGTGCCGTCGGCCCGCCTCTGACAGCCGACATGAGCCGGGCTCAGGCCCGGACGGCCCCCGCCCACCCCGGGACCGCCCCGGCCATCCGGCACAGGGCCAGATACAGCGGGATCGGCGGGGTATAGGGGACGGTGTCGTCGGGGCGGTGTACCAGGACGGGCTCCCGGGTGGCGTCCGGCACCACCGCCCCCGGCGAGTAGAACGCCGACGGCGGCCACTCCAGGGCCACGTCCGAATCCGCCGGCACGATCCACCACCAGCGCGGCCCGTCCTCGTACACACAACCCACCCGGGGCAGGCGCTCAAGGAGCCGCGGCCCGAACTCGGCGGGCATGGCGACCGCGTCGCAGCCGAGGGGTTGCCGCATTCCGGCGGGGACGGCGAGCCGTGCCACTGGCTGCACACTCACGGCTCGCCGTCCGATCGCCCGCTCCCGCTCTCGCGAGAGCCGTACCAAGGTGTCAAGCTCCAACAGTCGCGCTGTCCCCGTGCTCACATGTCCCCCGGCCGCATCACTGTCGCACTCGCATCCCCGTCAACCGGCTCAAAGGCCGTCGGTCATTCCGTAGTCCCCGTAGTCCCCGTAGCCCCCGACGTCGGTCGCCGGCTCGAAACCGCACGCCGCCGGATCGGGTGATCTGGGCAGCTCCGCCCACACCGAAAGGCCGGATCCGGAGTCCTGGACACCCCATGCGCTGCTCACGGCGCTCACGAGAAGCAATCCCCTCCCGTGCTCCTCGTCGGGCCCCCGCAGACCCGTCGGCCGTGGCACTCCCGCGCCGTGCCCCTCGTCGCGTATGGCTATCCGCACGGTGTCGGCACCCGTACAGATCTCGCAGACGACGGTGCGGCTCGCGGTGTGCACGATCGCATTGGTGACCAGCTCCGATACGACGAGCGCCGCGGTGTCGCAGGCGTCGTCGCCGACCGCGAGGGAACTGAGCCGTTCGCGCGTCAACCGCCTGGCCCTGGCCACGGAACTCGGCATCGCGGCCAGGGTGAAGGTGACACAAGGCTCGCCACCCTCCGCCCGACCCTTGGCGAAGGCGCCAAGTCGGGCTCGGGTGGCTTCAGTTCCTAACGATGCGGGCGGAGTCACGCTCTCCACTATCGCCCCGCCGCGAACACCTTGGCAAGACCCACTCTGAAAAGTGCACAGTGACGTGTTCCTTTGAGACGCCGCATGGCACACTTCTCGCAACGCCTCACCAAGCGGCGTGACTTGGCGCGACGCGCAGTGAAGTGCGGTGACGCACGGTAACGCGAGTCGCACGGAAGCGATGCGGAGAGCGACGCGAAGTGGGTGGAGGTAGGACGTGAGCGAACCGCGGTCGGCGCCGACCGTCGGACAGGTCGTTCTCGGTCGTCGCCTGCAGGACCTGCGCGAACGGGCGGGCCTCAAACGCGACGAAGCCGCGCGGATCCTCCGCGTGGCCCCTGCCACGGTCCGCCGCATGGAGACGGCCGAGGTCGCCCTGAAGATCCCGTACCTCCAGCTGCTGCTGAAGGCGTACGGCGTCACGGACGAAGAGGCCGACGCCTTCGTGCTGCTCGCCGAGGAGGCGAACAAGCCCGGCTGGTGGCAGCGCTTCCACGACATCCTGCCCGGCTGGTTCAGCATGTACGTCAGCCTGGAGGGCGCCGCGAGCCTCATCAGGTCCTACGAGCCGCACTTCGTGCCCGGGCTGCTCCAGACGGAGGACTACGCGCGTGGCGTGCTGCGCTCCGGGGCCATCGGCCAGACCCGGCCCGAGGACATCGAGCGGTACGTGGCGCTGCGCATGGAGCGCCAGACGCTGCTCAGCCGCGAGGACGCGCCGCGGCTGTGGGTCGTGATGGACGAGACCGCGCTGCGCCGTCCCGTCGGCGGACCCGAGGTGATGCGCGCGCAGATCGACCGCCTGCTCGAAGCCGTGGAGCTGCCGCACGTGACCCTGCAGGTCGCGCCGTTCGCGGCGGGCCCGCACCCAGGCACCTTCGGACCGTTCGTGCTCTTCCGATTCGCGATGGCGGAGCTGCCGGACATGGTCTACAGCGAGTACCTGACCGGCGCCGTCTACCTGGACGCGCGCACCGAGGTGGCGACCCATCTTGAGGTCATGGACCGCATGGCGGCCCAGGCCGCGACCGCACAACGCACGAAGGAGATCCTCCGGGATGTCCGCAAGGAGCTGTGAATGGACCGAGATCGACACCGTGCGGGCACGGGCCCCGCGTCCCGGCCCGACACCCGCGCCGATTCCCGGCCCCCCGGGTCCCGCATCTACAACGGCATGCCCGCGCGCGAACTCGGCATGGAGGGCTGGCACAAGCCGTGGAGCGGCGGCAACGGCGGCAACTGTCTCGAAGCCATGAAGCTGGCCGACGGCCGGGTCGCCGTCCGGCAGTCCTCCGACCCCGACGGACCCGCGCTGATCTACACGGACGGTGAGATCAGGGCGTTCATACAGGGCGCGAAGGCGGGGGAGGCGGACTTCTTGCTGTCGTGACACGTGTCGGGGCGAGCTTTTTGCGTCGATGGGCTTGGTGCGACGGTGAGCTTTGTGCGTCGGTGAGCTTTGTACGTCGGGAAGGGACAAGGGAGCCACAGATGACCGGGACGGGGCAGGCCCAGGGTGACGCGGGCGGCTCGTCGTGCGGCGATTCGTCGTGCGGCGGCTCGCCGTACATCGACACGAGCAAGCCGCATCCCGCGCGGATGTACGACTGGTGGCTCGGCGGCAAGGACAACTACCCCGTCGACGAGGAGATGGGCCGTCAACTCGTCGCCATGGACCCGCGGATCCCGGCCGTGGCCCGGGCCAACCGCGCGTTCATGCAGCGTGCCACGCGGTGGCTGGCCACCGCCGGGGTCCGGCAGTTCCTGGACGTCGGCACCGGCATCCCGACCGAGCCCAACCTGCACCAGATCGCCCAGGGCATCGCGCCGGACGCCCGCGTCGTCTACTGCGACAACGACCCGATCGTGCTCGCCCACGCCGAGGCGCTGCTGCGGTCGACGCCGCAAGGTGCCACGGAGTACATCCAGGGCGACGCCCGCGACCCCGCCGCGATCCTCGCGGAGGCCCGCAGGACCCTCGACTTCACGCGTCCGGTGGCCCTGTCGCTGGTCGCGCTCCTGCACTTCGTCCCGGACGAGGACGGTGCGTACGAAGTGGTGGACGAGCTGGTCTCCGCGCTGCCGTCCGGAAGCTACCTGATGCTGTCCCACGGCACCGGCGAGTTCACCCCGGACCGGGCGCGGACGGCCGGCGACCTCTACAAGTCCCGCGCCATCAGCCTCGCCCTGCGCGACCGCGCCGAGGTGATCCGGTTCTTCGACGGCCTGACCCTGGTGCCGCCCGGCGTGACCGTGGCCGACGAGTGGCATCCGGAACTGGGCGAACCGACCCCCTCGGTGGGGGACGGGCCGCTGCCCATCTTCGGCGGGGTCGCTCACAAGGAGTGAGGGGCGCGGGGCCCGCGGGCCGGGCGGCGGGGGGTGGGGGTGCGTCGGGTCGGCGCGTCCGTGGGCGCCCCGGGAGTCCCGGGAGTTCCTCAGGCACTGAACAGGCACTGAATAGGCCCTGAATGGCGGGTTGTCGGTGGGCCTGCTCGCGCCGCGAGTTTGGCCGATTCCTGGCGGTCGGGGCGGGGCGGGGTGAGGTGTGCGCGGGTCTTGCGGGGCTGGATGTGCGGTTGTGCTCGGGCCTTGGGGGCTGGGCGTGCCCGGGGTGTACGTCGCCGGAACGCGGGCCGCGCTCACGCCCTGAGCGGGCGGTCCTTCGCCGTCACCGGTGCGGGGAGGGCCGTCGTGCCCATGAGGTGGCGGTCCACCGCCGCCGCGGCCGCGCGGCCCTCCGCGATCGCCCAGACCACCAGGGACTGGCCGCGGCCCGCGTCCCCGGCGACGTACACCCCGGGCACGTCCGTCGCGTACCCCTCGTCCCGGGCCACCGTCCCGTCCGGCGCCACCGTCACGCCCAGCTCCGCGACCGCGCCGCCCGCCGTCACCTCGGGCCCACGGAACCCCAGCGCCAGCAGCACCAGGTCGGCCCGCAGCACCCGCTCGGCGCCCGGCACCGGCCGCCGCCGCGCGTCCACGGCGCCCAGGTGGACGGCCCGCACCCGGCCCGCCGCGTCCCCGGCGAACCGCAGCGTCGACGCCGCGAACAGGCGCGCGTCGGCGTCCGACTCCTGCGCGAAGCCCAGCTCGCCGGCCTCCTCGTGGGCGGGGGACACCCGGTGCACGGTGGGGTAGGACGGCCAGGGGTCGGTCTCCTCGTCGCGCTCGGCCGGCGGCAGTGCCCGGATGTCCACCTGCGTGACCGACGCGGCACCCTCCCGCACCGCCGTCCCCAGGCAGTCCGCGCCGGTGTCGCCGCCGCCCACGATCACCACGTGCTTGCCGGCGGCGGACAGCGGCGAGACGTCCAGATCGCCCTCGCACACCCGGTTGGCCCCCGGCAGATACTCCATCGCCTGCCGTACCCCGTCCAACTCCCGGCCCGGCACCGGAAGTTCCCGCCACGCCGTGGCCCCGACGGCCAGCACGACCGCGTCGTGACGAGCCCGCAGCGCCGCTCCGCCGATGTCCCGGCCGACCTCCGTCGACGTACGGAACTTCGTGCCCTCGGCCCGCATCTGCGCGAGCCGCAGCTCCAGGTGCCGCTTCTCCATCTTGAACGCGGGAATCCCGTACCGCAGCAGCCCGCCCGCGCGGTCGTCCCGCTCGTACACGACGACCGTGTGCCCGGCCCGCGTCAGCTGCTGCGCCGCCGCGAGCCCCGCGGGCCCCGACCCCACGACCCCCACCGTCCGCCCGGTGAGCCGCTGCGGCGCCCGCGGCGGCGCGAGGCCGTCCGCCCAGATGCGGTCGGCGATGGCCACCTCGACGTTCTTGATGGTCACCGCCGGCTGGTTGATGGCGAGCACGCAGCCCGCCTCGCACGGCGCCGGGCACAACCGCCCGGTGAACTCGGGGAAGTTGTTCGTCGCGTGCAGCCGCTCGGCGGCGGCGTGCCAGTCCGCGCGGGAGACGAGGTCGTTCCACTCGGGGATCAGGTTCCCCAGCGGACAGGCCTCGTGGCAGAACGGAACCCCGCAGTCCATGCACCGCTCGGCCTGCGGCTCCACGAGGGGCAGCAGCGCGCCGGGGACGTACACCTCGTCCCAGTCCTTGACCCGCTCGCCCACCGGCCGCCGCGGCCACTCCCGGCGCGGATGCCGCAGGAACCCCTTGGGGTCGGCCATCGCCGTCTCCCTAGTCCTCCTGCGCGAAGGTCTCCCTGCGCGCAGGGCGCGTCTTTCAGCCACGGTACGTCGGGGTGGTGGGGGCGGCATGCGGGGGGCGGGGCCGGCCTCGGGCCGGGCCGGGGGCGCCTGGGGTCAGGCCGAGGATTCCTCAGGTCGGGCCGGGACGTCTCAGGTCAGGCCGAGGACGAGGGACACGGTCGCGGCGGTGGCGGCGCCGGTGCGGATGTGGTTCCACATGGTCCACTCGGTCACGTACGTACGCCAGTACTCGGCGCCGTGCTCGGATGCCGGGTCGACCTTCGCCAGCGCGTCGTTCCGCGGCACGTTGGCGGCGATGGTGACGCCGAAGCAGCCGAAGAGATACAGCGCGCAGCCGAGCAGCAGCTCCACGGTGCCCTCGTCGGGCCACACCACGAACGTGACCACGGCGAGCACCGCGCTGACGCCCGTCGCGCCCATGAACACCGCCATGAACGGCGGCTTCACCGCCGCGACGTTGATCGCCTGCATCGCGGCGACGCCCTGGGCCGGCGGCAGCGCGGCGAGGCCCTTCATCACGAAGGTGGAGAAGCCGATGAACACCCCGGCGACGAGGCCGCAGGCGACCGCGCCGAGCACGGTGAGCACGAAGTAGGGTCCGTCGATCATGGCAACTCCCTGGGTGGGTCCGGCCTCGGGCGGTCGGCGCGCCGCACCGGATCCGGCAGGGCGCGAACTGTCTAAGAACAGTCAATGACCACGGCACGCTCCACGCCATACGCGGACCCCGCAGAGCCATACGCGGTCGTCTCGGGAATGCGGCGGGGGGCGGGGGCGGGGGCGCACGAGAGGAACGGCCATGTCCGTTTCCTGCCCGCCCGGCCGCCCCCCCCGCACGCGGCCGCCGGGCCCGGAACCCCGCACGGCATCATGGGCCCGTGCGACTCGAAGCGATCACCTGGGAACGGCTCACGGACACCCTCGCGGACCGGCTCCTCGCCCTGGAGCCGGAGGACGGCGCCCCCTGGCCCCGCGTCGCCTTCGACGGGGCGCCCGCCGCCCGGCCCGGCGAACTGGCCCAGCGGGTGAGCGAGGCGCTGCGCGTGCGCGGGCGGCCCTCGCTGGTCGTCGGCACCGAGGGCTTCCTGCGGCCCGCCTCGCTGCGCCTCGAGTACGGACACGAGGACGTCGAGGCGTACTACAGCGGCTGGTTCGACACCGGCGCCCTCTGGCGCGAGGTCTTCGGCCCGCTGGAGGCGGACGGCACCGGCCGGGTCCTGCCCGACCTGTGGGACCCGCGCGCCGACCGCGCCACCCGCACCCCGCATGTCCAACTCCCGCCCGGAGCCCTGCTGTTGCTGCACGGCCCCCTCCTTCTCGGCCACTGGTTCCCCTTCGATCTGACGGTGCACGTGCACCTCTCACCCGGCGCGCTGCGACGGCGCACACCGGCGGAGGAGCAGTGGACCCTGCCGGCCTTCGAGCGGTACGCGACGGAGGCCGACCCCACGGCCGCGGCCGACGTCGTGGTC
This sequence comes from Streptomyces aureoverticillatus, assembly GCF_014649395.1. Lineage (GTDB taxonomy): Bacteria > Actinomycetota > Actinomycetes > Streptomycetales > Streptomycetaceae > Streptomyces > Streptomyces aureoverticillatus. The sequence continues at coordinate 224,048 of NZ_BMSY01000005.1, read as the reverse complement.
CGCGCCGACGACCCCCGCCACCCCGCCTGGACCGGCTGAGGCCGGCACCACCCCGCGCGGGCGGACTGATCGCACCCCGTGTCCCGGGCCCCGCGCCGCGCCCGCTCCGGCCCCGCCGCCTGCGGGTGCGCCCCACCTGTGCGGCGACGAGAATGAGGACGACGCCGGGACCAGCCGGGACCGGCGGCGCCCCCGCGCCGCGCCGGCCGTCCGGCACCGGGAGGTACCCATGACCACCGCCGGAGACATCATGCACCGGGGTGCCCAGTGGATCCCCGCTCACGAGACCCTGGACCGCGCCGCCCAGCTCATGCGCCAGCTCGACGTGGGTGCCCTGCCCATCAGCGACGAGAACGAGCGGCTCTGCGGCATCCTCACCGACCGCGACATCGTCGTCGGCTGTGTGGCCATGGGGCACGACCCGGCCAAGGTCACCGCGGGCGACATGGCGCAGGGCACACCGCGCTGGATCGCGTCGGACGCGGACGTCGACGAGGTGCTGAACGAGATGCAGGGCCACCAGATCCGCAGGCTGCCCGTGATCGAGAACAAGCGCCTGGTCGGCATGATCAGCGAGGCCGACCTCGCCAAGCACCTCAGCGACGAACAGCTCGCGGGCTGGGTCGAGAGCGTCTACGCCAGGTCCTGACCTCGCGGCACCCGTCCTGCCCGGGCGGCACCGGGCTCTGTCCGGACAACATCGAGCTCTGTCCGGACAACAACGGGGTCTGACCGGGCAGCACCAGGCCCCGCCCGCCCGGCGCCGTCACAGCCAGCCGTTGCGCCGGAAGCCCCGGTACAGCGCGACGCACGCCGTGGCTATCAGCCCCATCACCATCCCGTAGCCGTACTGCCAGCGGAGCTCGGGCATGTGGTCGAAGTTCATGCCGTAGACCCCGCAGACCATCGTGGGCACGGCGACGATCGCGGCCCAGGCCGTGATCTTCCGCATGTCCTCGTTCTGCGCGACCGTCACCTGGGCGAGATGCGCCTGGAGGATCGAGTTCAGCAGTTCGTCGAAGGACGCTATCTGCTCGGTGACCCGCTTGAGGTGGTCGTCCACGTCCCGGAAATAGGCCTGTATCTCGGGGGCGATCAGGCGCGTCGGCTTCGCGGCGAGGACCTGCAGCGGGCGGCCGAGCGGCACCACCGCCCGCTTCAGCTCCAGGAGCTCGCGCTTGAGCTGATAGATCCGGCCGGGGTCGGTCCCGCGCGCGCCCTCGGGGGAGAACACCTCGGCCTCGACCTGGTCGATGTCGGCCTGCACCGCGTCCGCCACGCCGAGATAGTCGTCCACGACCTGGTCCGCGATGGCGTGCAGCACCGCCGCCGGGCCCTGCGCCAGCTGCTCGGGCGTCCCTTCGAGCGCCTCGCGCAGCGGCCCCAGCGAGCCGTGCCTGCCGTGCCGCACGGTGATCACGAAGTCCTTGCCGACGAAGACCATGATCTCGCCGGTGTCCACCACCTCGCTGGTCGCGGTCAGCTCGGCGTGCTCGACGTAACAGACCGTTTTGAACACGGCGAACAGCGTCTGGTCATAGCGCTCGACCTTCGGCCGCTGGTGGGCGTGGACCGCGTCCTCGACCGCCAGCGGGTGCAGGTCGAAGAGGTCGGCGATGCCCGCGAACTCCCGCTCCGTGGGCTCATGGAGGCCCAGCCACACGAAGCCGTCGTCGCTCTTGCGGACCTGCGCCACCGTCTCGGCGAGGTCCCCGTCGCCACTCGGCGTCTGGCGGACGCCCTTGCGATACGTCACGCACTTCACGACCGACGAGCCCAGCGGCGAGCGGGCGGGGTGGCTCAGGTCGACGCGGGGGCCGCGCCGGGTCAGCGCAGCCACCTTCCGCAGTCCGCGGACACTCCGCAGATTCCCGACCTTGCGGAGGTTTCCGACCTTCCGCAGGTTCCCCGACATCGACATGTGCAGCTCCTAGGGCGTGTCCGATGGGTCCTGCCGACGTCGCGGGGTCTGGCACGCACATCTGCGGCGTTGTCGTCGGTTGCCGACTTCCCCGAGCTCTCGGCTTCGCTCGAGCAGGCGAGGCCCCATCCGCGTCGACGCCCTCCTCCGCCTTGCAACTGCACGCACCAGACCCCGCTCGACCCCGATGAAGGGCATCCCGAACATGGTCGGCCGGACCCATCGGACACGCCCTTGCGCTGGACTTGATGAGCAAGTCTGCCAGTCCGGTCCGACACCACGACGGGGCCTGTGGGAACGGAGGACTCCGCTCCGGAACTGTAATGATCGCCACATGACGCGAACCGACGGTTATCTCCTCGACAGCCGACCCGGCGTGGCGGCGGCGCCCCGCTTCGCCGCCTTCGCCGCCCTCTTCGACCCCACCACCTTCCGGCACATCGAACGGCTCGGCATCGGGCCCGGCTGGCGCTGCTGGGAGGTCGGCGCAGGCAGCACGTCCGTGGTGTCCTGGCTCGCCAAGCGGGTCGGACCCACCGGGCGCGTGCTCGCCACCGCCACCGACACGGCACCGCTGACGCAGGCCGCGCGCCCGCCCGTCCAGGTACGCACCCACGACGTGGCGGCCGACGCGCCGCCCACCGAGGCGTTCGACCTCGTGCACGCCCGCCTCGTGCTCACCCACGCCCCGGACCCCGAGCGGGCGCTGCACTCCATGATCAAGGCGCTGCGCCCCGGCGGCCGGCTCCTGGTGGAGGAGGCCGACCCGGCGCTGCAGCCGCTGGCCTGCCCCGACGAGTACGGCCCCGAGCAGGAACTGGCGAACCGGCTGCGGAACGGCGTGCGCGCGCTGCTCGCCGAACGCGGCGCCGACCTCGCGTACGGCCGCGCGCTGCCCCGGCTGCTGCGCACGGCGGGGCTGCGCCAGGTGGAGGCCGACGCGTACTTCCCGCTCGTCTCCCCGGCCTGCGCGGCCCTGGAGACCGCCACCGTCGAGCAGGTCCGCGCGGACCTGGTCGCCGCGGGCCTCGCCTCGCACGACGACATCGAGCGGCACCTCGCCCACGTCGCCGAGCGCGCCGTCGACCCGGCCACGGCCCCGCTGGTCTCGGCCTGGGCCCGCAAGCCCTGACGGCACCAGACCCTCAGGTCTTCCCGTGGAGCGGGGCCCGCGTCGGCGGCCGGGCCCCCACCCGGGCCACCGCGAGGGCACCCGCCCGGCACCCCTCGGCCACGGCCTCCCGCAGCCCCGCCCCCGCCATCCGCGACGCGACGAACGCCCCGGTGAACGCGTCGCCCGCCCCCGTGGAGTCCCGCGCGTCGGCCCGCACCGCCGGCTCCCGGACCCGCACCGCGCCGTCCCGCGAGGCCAGCGCGCCGTCGCCGCCCAGCTTGACCACGACCTCGGCGAACCTCCGGCTCAGCTCCGCCGCCGCGTCCCCGGGCCCGCGCAGCCCCGTGAGCAGCTCCGCCTCGTCACGGCTCGGCAGCAGCACGTCCACGCCGGCCGCGGCCGCCAGGAAGCGGTCCACGCCGTGCCGGGCCAGGAACCCCGCCGACGCCGGGTCCACGCTCACCGTCACCCCACGCGCGCGTGCCGACGCGAGAGCCGCCCGCGCCGCCGCCCGGCTCGGCCCGGCGAAGAACAGGTAGCCGGACAGATGGAGCCAGTCCACGCCGTCGAGCAGCGCCGGCGTCCAGTCGGCGGGGGAGAGGCGCAGGGCCGCGCCGCTGTCCGTGAGGAACGTCCGCTCGGCCGCCGCCCCGGCCGCGTCGACCAGGCTGATCACGGTGCCCGTGGGGGCGTCGGGGTCGACGGCGATGTGGGGGCGTACCGAAGCGCGCAGCAGCGACTCCTCGTGCCACGCCGCGCCGTCGGCGCCCGCCCGCCCCAGGAAACGTACGTCCGCGCAGCCCCAGTGGGCCGCCCAGCAGGCGACGTTGGCGCCCGCGCCGCCCGGCACGGTACGGATGGCGGCGGCCGTGTCGGTGCCGGGCGCGAGGGGTGTGCGGTGCCGGGCGACGATGTCGGTGACGACGTCACCCACGACGAGCAGGGCGCCGGCGCGGTGCGGTGAGGCGGGGGAGCCCTGCGAGCCGGCGATGCCGTGCGGGGAGGCGGCCGCTCGGGGCCGGTACGTCTCACCGGAGTCTGATGGCTCGCTGCAGTCCGGTGGTCTGCTGGAGCCTGACGGCTCGTCGGCGTCCGGCGGTTCGCCGGGTGCCGTCACGCCCGCGCCCACGCCGTCGCGATCCGCGCCGCGAGCCGTACGTTCCCGCGCACCGCGGCGAGATTGGCCTCCAGGGACGCCCCTTCGGTGTGCCGCATCAGGTGGTCGAGGAGGAAGGGCGTCACCGCCTGGCCGGTCACGCCGCGCGCGGCGCACTCCCGCAGGGCTTCATCGAGCACGCGCGCGTGGAGGGCTGGTTCCAGCTGCTCGGCCTCGGGCACCGGGTTGGCCACGACGAGCGCCGAGTCCGGTCCGGCCAGCGCGTCCTGCGCGCGCATGACGGCGGCGACCTCGTCCGGCGTACGCAGCGTCCAGTCCACGTCGTGCCCGGAGTCGGAGAGGTAGAAGCCGGGGAAGCGCGCCGTCCCGTAACCCGCCACCGCCACGCCCAGCGTCTCCAGGCGCTGCAGTGTCGCCGCCACGTCCAGGATGGACTTCACGCCCGCGCACACCACCGTGATCCGGGTGCGGGCGAGCAGCCCCAGGTCGGCCGACTCGTCCTGAGTGAGTGTCCACTCCCGGTGCACCCCGCCGAGCCCGCCCGTGGCGAACACCCGCAGGCCCGCGCGGGCGGCGAGCAGCGCCGTCGCCGACACCGTAGTCGCCCCGCTCGCGCCCGCCGCGACGGCGAGCGGCAGGTCCCGGTGGCCCAGCTTGCGGATGCCGTCCTCCCCGGCGACCCGCTCCAACTGCTCCTTGCCGAGGCCGACATGGGGGCGCCCGTCCAGGACGGCGATCGTCGCGGGCACGGCGCCCTCGTCGCGTACGGCCGCTTCGAGTTCGAGCGCCACCCGCAGGTTGCGCGGGCGCGGCAGGCCGTGCGCGATGATCGTGGACTCCAGGGCCACGACCGGCCGCCGCCGCGCGAGAGCCGCCTGTACCTCGTCGGACACCACCAACACGGTCTGCCTCCTGCCAGTCGGGTCTTCCTTCATCCCTGGCGGGCGCGGCGCGGCGGCAAACCCGTCAGGCGGGGCCTGACGGCAAACCCTTGGGGCAGGGCGCGACGGCAGACCCAGCGGGCGGCGTGAGACGCCGGACCCGTCAAACGGCAGACCCATTAAGGTGACCGGCCATGACCACGAAAGATCAGAACGCCGCCTCTTTTGCCGTGCACATTTTGGATGTCGAGCTGGAGGAGGAGCCCCTCGACCCGGCACAGATCGTCTCCGGAGCGCCCGTCGTCACCGGCAAGGTCCTGTGGGAGTCCGCCGACGGCAAGCAGCTGCGCGGCATCTGGCAGATCACCCCGGGTGTGGTGACCGACACCGAGGCCAACGAGCTCTTCGTGGTCGTCAGCGGCCGCGCCACCGTCGAGGTGGAGGGCGGCGAGGTCCTGGAGATCGGCCCCGGCGACGCGGCCGTCCTGCGCGAGGGCGACCGGACGACGTGGACCGTGCACGAGACGCTGCGCAAGGCGTACCACATCACGCTCGGCGGCTGAGCAGGCCGCTACGCCTGTTTCGCCGAGGGGTCCTTGGGCGTACGTGTGAACAGGGCGAGCCCGGCCAGCGGCAGCAGCAGGAGCGCCGCGATCAGGTTGAGCCAGCCGTAGCTCGCCCGCGCCACCACCAGGCCCGCGACCGCGCCGCCGACGCCCGCCGCCGTGTTCATGGTCAGGTCCGAGAGGCCCTGGGCGGCGGCGCGCGCGGCCTGCGGCACGGCGTCCGTGAGCAGCGCGGACCCGGACACGAGCGCCGCCGACCAGCCGAGGCCGAGCACGAACAGGCCCGCCGCGGTCTGCCCGTGGTTGCCCCCTGCCGTGCCCGCGAGCAGCGCCGCGAAGCCGAGCAGGCCCACGGACAGGGCGATGACGGCGAGCCGCCCGAGCCGGTCCGCGAGCCGCCCCATCACCGGCGAGAACGCGTACATGCCCGCGATGTGGCCGCTGATGACCAGGCCGATCAGGTCGATGCTCGCCCCATGGTGGCCGAGGTCGACCGGGGTCATCGACATGATCGACACCATGGCGGTGTGCGCGATGGCGACCGTCACCAGCGCGAGCCGCGCTCGCCGCGAGGCGGCCACCGCGGCGATTCCTGCCCGCAGCGAACGGCTCGCGGCCGTCTGCTCATCGGCGGGTTCGAGGGCGCGGGCGGTGAGCAGCGGGTCGGGGCGCAGCAGCACCCCCACGACGAGCGCCGAGATCAGGAAGACCCCGGCCGCCCACACGAAGGGCCCCGACGCCTCCGGGATCCCGAGCCCCGAGACGCTGCGGCCCGCGGGCGCCGCGATGTTGGGGCCGAGGACCGCGCCGATCGTCGTGGCCCACACGACGTTGGAGATCGCGCGCGCCCTGGCTCCCGGCTCGGCCAGGTCGGCCGCCGCGAACCGCGCCTGCAGATTGGCCGACGACGCCGCGCCGAACCCGGCCATGCCCACCAGGAGCAGCGGGAAGCTCCCGACGGCCGCGGCCAGGACCACGACGGCCGCGCCCAACGCGCCGATCAGATACGCCAGTACGAGACCGGGGCGTCGGCCGCGCGCCGTCATCAGCGCCGCCAGCGGCACCGACAGGAGCGCCGTCCCGGCGACGGTGGCGGTGGGCGCGAGCCCGGACAGCGACTCCGTGCCGCTGACCTCCTTCGCCAGGACGGCGGCCAGCGCGATGCCGGTGGCCACGCCCAGCCCGCCGAGTATCTGGCTCGCGACGAGTATCGCGGTGATCCGGCGGCGCAGCGCGGGCAGTTCCCCGGCCGTGACGGGCGCGACGACCGCGGGCTCGGTCGCGCTCATCGTGGACATCGCGTTCCGCGCGGGCGCCGTGCGGGCGCAGGGGCTGCGGGCGTCGACGCGGCTGCGGGCGGGGGCGAGGGGGGTATGTCCACGCGCGAAGTGTGCCAGGCCATGCCGTCACGCCGACATGGCCTGGCTCCTCGCCGCCCGCGCACCGCTCGGGCACGCCGACATGGCGTGGCTCCCCGCCGCCCGCGCGCAGCTCGGGCCCGCCGGCATGGCATGGCTCCCCGCCGCCCGCGACCAGCTCGGGCGGGCCCCGGAGCCCTCAGAACAGCGGCTCGGGCAGCACCCCCTCCAGCGCGAGCAGTTGCCGCTTCGTCTCCAGGCCGCCGCCGAAACCGCCGATGCCGCCGTCGCTCTCCACCACCCGGTGGCACGGCACCACGACCGGCAGTGGGTTCGCGCCCATCGCCATGCCGACCGCCTGGGCCGCGCCGGGCTGGCCCACGCGGTGGGCCAGGTCTCCGTAACCCACCACCGTGCCGTACGGCACGCCCGTGGCCAGTTCGCGCAGCACCTGGCGGTTGAAGCCGGAGATCAGCGACCAGTCCAGCGGCAGCTCGAAGTCGCGGCGCTCGCCCGCGAAGTACGCCCTGAGCTGGCGTATGGGCTCGGCGAGCAGCGGTGACGCGGGATCCTCGACCGGCTCGGCGCCCAGGCGGGAGGCAAGGCGCTCCAGGGCCTTGTCGCGCACGTCGTCCGTGGCGTGGAAGACGACCGTGACCAGGCCCGCGTCGGTCGCGGCCAGCATCAGCGGGCCGATGTCACTGGTGACGACGGCCCACACGGCGCCGGACCGCGCGGCCTGCTCCTGGCGCCCGTCCCGCTCCTGCTCGTTGTGCCCCATGGCGTTCATGCGGACAACGTTACGGCCGGGCACTGACAACGCCGTGGGGCGGCGGCCGCCCCACGGCGTCGGAGGCGGCGCGAGGCGCCGCCGACACGGCTCAGTCCCTGAGCACCTATCGCACGAGGTCCGGTCAGTCCCTGAGCGCCTGGCGCACGACGTCCGGCTTGTTGGTGATGATGCCGTCCACGCCGAAGCCCGCGACCCGCTGCGCGGCGGCCGCTTCGTCCACGGTCCAGGTGAAGATCTCCAGGCGCTTGCCGTGCGCGCCCTTGAGCCGGTGGATCGCGGAGACGTAGTCGGCGGAGATGGACGTGTGCGTCGAGTTGATCTGGTCCGAGAACTTGGCGTACGTCGGCAGGTCGGCGGCCGCGGGCGTGCCCAGGAACCCGGTCTTGATGTCGGGCCGCAGGGCGTGCACCTTCTTGACGGTGTCCGCGCTGAAGCTCTGGACGACCAGCTTGCTCTTCACGTGGTGGTGGTCGAGCCAGCCCGTCTTGCGCAGCACGCGCAGGGTGTCCTTCTCGATCCCGGGGTACAGCTCCGGCTTCTTGATCTCCAGGACCAGGCTCTGATGGTTGCGCGAGACGCGGTTCATGTACTGCGTGAGCGTCGGCACGCGCGCGCCCTTGTACTTCTCCCCGAACCAGCTTCCGGCGTCCAGCTTGGCGATCTCCGCGGCGGTGAAGTCCTTCACCTTCCACGGGGCGCGGTCGGGGAAGACCTCCTCGACGTTCGTCGTCCGCTTCAGGTTGTCGTCGTGGACGATGACGAGTACGCCGTCCTTGGTGCGCTGGACGTCGTTCTCGACCCAGCGGAAGCCCATCCAGGCGGCCTTGTCGATCGCGGCGAGGGTGTTCTCGGGCGCGTAGGCGGAGGCCCCGCGGTGCGCCACGACCGTCGGGTCCTTGTGTACGAGTCGTGTGTCGGACGTGTGCGCGACACGTGCGTCGGCCGGGGTCTGCGCGGCGGCGGTGGAAGGGAGGGCGACGAATGCGCCTGCTCCCAGAAGAGCGGCGGTCGTGGCAGCGGCGGCGCGTGCGTACACGGGTTCTCCTCGCGTCGTGAGCTCACGGTCTGCTCGAGAATGACAGTGCACGGCCAACTACGGACAGGTACAGGATGGACACACGTTGAACGCCAACCACCCAAGTGGGGACCCCGCGCGCGGATGCGGTGTCTCTTTGCCGGAAAATCGTTCGAGCGTTCAGGGCTGAGCCCTACTCTCGCCTCAGCCCACGGCCCGTCACCCGGCCGTAGGTCAGAGGCAGATGCGGTGTTCCGGAACATCCAGGTACGACAGGCGGAAGGGCTACCGCTCATGGAGGGCACGGTCGACGGCTTCAGTTACGGGTTCGTCACCCCGGTGGTCGCCTACCTGATGGCCTGCCTGGGCGGCGCGCTCGGCCTGCGCTGCACCACCAGATCGCTCCTTGTCGCGCACTCCTGGCGGCCCGGCTGGCTCGCCCTCGGCTCGGCCGCCATCGGCTCCGGCATCTGGACCATGCACTTCATCGCGATGATGGGCTTCACCGTCGAGGGGACCCCGATCCACTACGACCGAGCGACGACCTTCGCGAGCCTCGCCGTCGCCGTCGTCATGGTCGGCATCGGCATCTTCATCGTGGGCTACCGGGGTGCCAGAGGGACGCCGCTCTTCACCGGAGGCACCATCACCGGGCTCGGCATCGCGTCGATGCACTACTTGGGGATGGCCGGTATGCGTCTTGGCGGCACCCTCCGGTACAACACCCTGACCGTCGCCGCCTCCGTGGTGATCGCCGTCGTCGCCGCCATCGCCGCCCTGTGGGCCGCCGGACAGGTCCGGGGCTTCCTGTGGAGCCTCGGCGCCAGCCTCGTCATGGGCCTCGCCGTCAGCGGCATGCACTACACCGGCATGGCCGCCCTCACCGTCCATCTGCACGGCCCCGCCGCCGCCCCGCCCGGCGACTCCTCCGCCGAGATCCTCGCCCCCCTCATGATCGGCCCGCTCGCCTTCCTGCTGCTCTCGGGCGTCATCGTGATGTTCGACCCGCTGATGATGATGGGCAAGGCCGACCTGAAGGCCGCGGCCGCCCGCCCGCGTACCCCCACGTACGCCGTCCCCCGCTCCGGAGACCACCAGATCGCGCACGTGACCCGCCGGGCCCCGCCGCGTCCGGGCCGCAGGAGCCGCCGCAGGCCGGGGGCGCGGGCACCGCAGAAGTGGTGAGACGGCCGGCGGGAACGGGCGAGCGGGACTGCGTTGTCAGTGCGGGGTCGTACGGTTGGTTCCATGCGGCCCGTATCGAAGATCGAACGCACGGTGGCGCCTTTCGAGGTCGTCAGCCCGTACCAGCCCAGTGGCGACCAGCCCACGGCCATCGCCGACCTGGAAAAGCGCATCCGCGCAGGTGAGAAGGATGTCGTCCTGCTCGGCGCGACCGGCACCGGCAAGTCGGCCACCACCGCGTGGATGATCGAGAAGCTCCAGCGCCCCACCCTCGTCATGGCGCCGAACAAGACGCTGGCCGCCCAGCTCGCGAACGAGTTCCGCGAGCTCCTGCCGAACAACGCGGTGGAGTACTTCGTCTCGTACTACGACTACTACCAGCCCGAGGCCTACGTCCCCCAGTCGGACACGTACATCGAAAAGGACTCCTCGATCAACGAGGAGGTCGAGCGCCTGCGCCACTCCGCGACGAACTCGCTGCTCACCCGCCGCGACGTCATCGTGGTCGCCTCCGTCTCCTGCATCTACGGCCTCGGCACCCCGCAGGAGTACGTGGACCGCATGGTGCCGCTCAAGGTCGGCGACGAGCTCGACCGCGACCAGCTCCTGCGCCGCTTCGTCGACATCCAGTACACGCGCAACGACGTCGCCTTCACCCGCGGCACCTTCCGGGTCCGCGGCGACACCATCGAGATCTTCCCGGTGTACGAGGAGCTGGCCGTCCGCATCGAGATGTTCGGCGACGAGATCGAGGCCCTCTCCACCCTGCACCCCCTCACCGGCGAGGTCATCAGCGACGACGACCACCTGTACGTCTTCCCGGCGTCCCACTACGTGGCAGGCCCCGAGCGCATGGAGAAGGCGGTCAACGGCATCGAGAAGGAGCTCGCCGAGCGCCTCGCCGAGCTGGAGAAGCAGGGCAAGATGCTGGAGGCCCAGCGCCTGCGCATGCGCACGACGTACGACCTGGAGATGCTCCGCCAGATCGGCTCCTGCTCCGGCGTCGAGAACTACTCGATGCACTTCGACGGCCGCGACCCCGGCACCCCGCCGCACACCCTCCTCGACTACTTCCCGGACGACTTCCTCCTCGTCCTGGACGAGTCGCACGTCACGGTCCCGCAGATCGGCGCGATGTACGAGGGTGACGCCTCCCGCAAGCGCACCCTCGTGGACCACGGCTTCCGGCTGCCGTCCGCGCTCGACAACCGCCCGCTGAAGTGGGAGGAGTTCCAGCAGCGCATCGGCCAGACCGTCTATCTGTCGGCGACCCCGGGGGCGTACGAACTCTCGCGTTCCGACGGCCATGTGGAGCAGATCATCCGCCCCACCGGCCTCGTCGACCCGGAGGTCGTCGTCAAGCCCACCGAGGGCCAGATCGACGACCTGGTGCACGAGATCCGCAAGCGCACCGAGAAGGACGAGCGCGTCCTGGTCACCACGCTCACCAAGAAGATGGCCGAGGACCTCACGGACTACTTCCTCGAACTGGGCATCCAGGTCCGCTATCTGCACAGCGACGTCGACACCCTGCGCCGCGTCGAGCTCCTGCGCGAACTGCGCGCCGGTGAATATGACGTACTGGTCGGCATCAACCTCCTCAGGGAGGGTCTCGACCTGCCCGAGGTCTCCCTGGTGGCGATCCTCGACGCCGACAAGGAAGGCTTCCTGCGCTCCGGCACGTCCCTGATCCAGACCATCGGCCGCGCCGCGCGCAACGTCTCGGGCCAGGTCCATATGTACGCCGACAAGATCACCCCGGCGATGGAGAAGGCCATCGACGAGACCAACCGCCGCCGGGAGAAGCAGATCGCGTACAACAAGGAGAAGGGCATCGACCCGCAGCCCCTCCGTAAGAAGATCAACGACATCGTGTCGGCCATCGCGCGCGAGGAAGTCGACACGGAACAGCTCCTCGGCAGCAACTACCGCAAGTCCAAGGACGGCAAGAGCGCCAAGGCCCCCGTGCCCTCCCTCGGCACCGCGGGCGGCGCCGCACCCGCCAAGGCGTCCAAGTCCGCCAAGGGCAAGGCCGAGCGGACGGTGCCCACGGACCGCCCGGCCGCCGAACTCGCCGAGCAGATCGAGGAGATGACCGAGCGGATGCGCGCCGCCGCCGCGGACCTGCAGTTCGAGATCGCCGCCAGGCTGCGCGACGAGGTGTCGGAGATGAAGAAGGAACTGCGGCAGATGAAGGAGGCCGGCCAGGCGTAGCGCTGTGTTGCAACACCGACACAAAAGGCCCGGCAGGGTGCGTCGCGGTGGACAGCGCTGCATAGGGTGATGGGCAACCGCCGCAACGGGCGGTTGCCCAGGGGAGTTCGAGAAGGGGACAGCGCGTGACGGTCAACATGACCAAGGGCCAGGCCATCAGCCTGCAGAAGAACGACGGGGGCGCTCTGACGTCGGTGCGCATGGGACTCGGCTGGCAGGCCGCCCCGCGGCGCGGCCTGTTCGGCACGCGCACGCGTGAAGTCGACCTGGACGCCTCGGCCGTCCTCTTCGCCGACAAGCAGCCCGTCGACGTGGTGTTCTTCCGCCATCTCGTCAGCGACGACGGCTCCGTGCGGCACACCGGCGACAACCTCGTCGGCGGCGTCGGCCAGGGCGGCGACGACGAGGCCATCCTCGTCGACCTGCAGCGCGTCCCGGTCCACATCGACCAGATCGTCTTCACGGTGAACTCCTTCACCGGCCAGACCTTCCAGGAAGTGCAGAACGCTTTCTGCCGCCTGGTCGACGAGACCAACGGCCAGGAGCTCTCCCGCTTCACCCTCGACGGCGGCGGCCAGTACACCGCCCAGATCATGGCCAAGGTCCACCGCGCGGGCGCCGGCTGGCAGATGACGGCCCTCGGCAACCCGGCCAACGGCCGCACCTTCCAGGACCTGATGCCGGCGATCCTGCCGCACCTGTAAGCACGCTCCACGCCTGAGCGTCCCGGTAAGCACCGCTCAGCACCGCTCCAGGCTTGAGCGCCGTGCAGGTCGCCGACCGGCGGTCGCACACGGCGGTCCGTACGCAGGCCCGGTGAGGGGGCCGACACCAAGGGGGAACGAACGCGATGACGGCCGAGCTGGTCAGGGGGCAGAACCATCCGCTTCCCGGCACCCGCCTTGAGATCCGGGTGTCGGCCGGCAAGCCGATCGTCGCCGGCGCCACGCTCTGCGACGAGCGGCGCAAGGTGCGCGGCACCGCCTGGGTGGCCCACCCCGGCGCGCCCACGCTGCCCGGGCTCGAAGTGTCCCGGCAGGCCGCCGCCGACCACCGCCTGGCCGTCGACCTGGGCGCGCTACCGGACGGTGCGCACCAGGTGAACGTGCTGCTCGCGCTGCCCGTGGGCGTCGCGGGCCCGGTCACCTTCGGCTCCGTCGCCGCGCCCTTCGTCGCCGTCACCGGCCTCGACGGCACCGAGATCGCCAGCTACACGATCACGGACCTGTCCGCCGAATCGGCCGTCGTGGCCCTTGAGCTCTACCGCAGGCAGGACGCCTGGAAGGTCCGCGCCGTCGGCCAGGGCTACGCGGGCGGCCTCGCCGACATGCTCGCCGACCAGGGCCTGCCCCAGGCGCGGGAACTGGCGACGACCATCAACGACGCGGTGGCGCGCGGCCTCGCCCGCTCGGTGGCCGCGCCCCCGCCCCGCCCCGCGGACGAGGCCCGGGTGCGCGCCGCCGCCCAGGGCCACCCGGCCCCGGGGCCGCAGTCGGCCCCGCCCGAGCCGGCGGCCGACCCCGCACAGCCCGTCACCCCCGCGCCCCAGCCCGGCGACGGCGGCGCGCCCCAGCAGCCCGGCGACGGCTCCGTCAACTACACCCACCCGCGCCGCCAGACCAGCGCGCCCCCGCCGCCCCCGCCCACGGCACCCCCGGCGGCGCCCGGACAGCCCGCTCAGCCCGTCGCGGGCGACGCCACCGGCTGGTCCCTGGAGGAGCGGCTGTACAACCAGGTGTGGGGCATGTTCGAGGACCTGGCCCGCACGGCCGCGGCGTACCGCAGCGCGGTGGACTTCGCCGAATCCCGCATGGAACAGGAGCTCGACAAGGTCCTCTCCGACCCGCGCAGCCGCATCGGCGGCACCGGCGACGCGGCGCGCGCGGCCGCCCGTGCCCGGCACGGCGACCTCGTCGACCAGGCACGCGCCGCCCTCGACCGCGATCTGGCCCAGCTCGCCGCCGAGGCGGAGGTCGTCGAGCCTGCGTTGCCCCCGGCGTTCGCCGACTGGTCGAGCCCCGTCTGGCACGCCTACCGCGTGCCCATGGAGATCCCGATGGCGCTGCGCCTGGGCAATCTCCACCTGCCCGAGCGCCCTGACCTGCACATCCCCATGCTCGTCCGGCTGCCCCTGGAGCGCGGCCTGTGGATCGACAGCGGCCGCTCCGGCACCGACTCGCTCGCGGACGCCGACCAGCTGCGCCGCCTCGCCCTGGACAGCGCCGTCGCGCACGCCGCGCGGCTGCTCGCCGCGTATCCGCCCGGCGCGTTCACCGTGCACGTCATCGACGCCGCGGGCACCGGTGTGAGCGCGTTCGCGCCGCTGGTGGACGCCGGGGTCCTGGCCGGCCCGCCCGCGACCGGCGCCGCGGGGGTCACCGACACGCTCACCCGGCTCACCCAGCGCGTGGACCTGGTGCAGATGGCCGTCCGCGGCGGCGTCGCCGACGCGCTGCCGGCGGACCTGGACACCGGCGAGCAACTGCTCGTCGTCAACGACTTCCCGCACGGCTTCGACGACCGCGCCGTGACCCAGCTCCGCTATCTGGCCGACGAGGGTCCCGCCGTCGGCGTCCACCTGATGATGGTCGCCGACCGCGAGGACGCCTCGGAGTACGGCCCGCTGCTCGACCCGCTGTGGCGCGCGCTGCTGCGGGTGACGCCGGTGCCCGACGACCACCTCGCGGACCCGTGGGTCGGCCACGCCTGGACGTACGAGCCGCCGATGCCCCCGCCCGGCAGCCAGGTCCTCAGCCACGTCCTGCGGCGCGTGGGCGAGGCCCGCCGCACCGGGAGCCGCTGACCCGCCCGGCGCTCGCCGCGCCCCCCGCACGTGGGCGGGGGATCCATTGCCAAGTCGACTTATGTCCTGTCGCTCCTGTCGCTCCCGCCTCGCCCTGCCCTGCTCTCCCGCGCGACGCCAAGTCGACCTAACGACTACCAATGCTCCAAGTGCCCGCCTGACCTGGCCATTTGGTTCTTGCTTGCCGTCGCCTTTACCTAACCTTGGTCTTTCGCGTACTCTTCTCAGTGCGGAGGGGAGTACTCCCGTACGCGACGTGCCCGTCAATACGGACCGCCATCGGTCCCGGGGCGTCGGCCCGGGGCGCGGAGACAGCGCCAGGGTGGAAGAGACCTCCGGCAGCGACGACGCTGATCAGTAGCCGTACGACGCCGGAGGCGCAGTGGACGTTTCAATGACCCTGTGGGTAACGACCGTTCTCGGTCTGTGTGCCCTGATCGCGGTCGACTTCTTCATCGGGCGCAAGCCCCATGACGTGTCGATCAAGGAAGCCGGAATCTGGACGGTCGTCTGGATCGTCCTCGCGGCGCTCTTCGGCCTCGGCCTGCTGATCGCCGGCGAGACCCAGGCGTCCGGCGAGTTCTTCGCCGGCTTCATCACCGAGAAGTCGCTCTCCGTCGACAACCTCTTCGTCTTCATCCTGATCATGGCGAAGTTCTCGGTGCCGACCCATCTCCAGCAGCGCGTGCTGCTGTTCGGCGTGCTGATCGCCCTGGTCCTGCGAGCGATCTTCATCGCCGCCGGCGCCGCGGTCATCGCCAACTTCTCCTGGGTCTTCTACATCTTCGGCGCGTTCCTGATCTACACCGCCTGGAAGCTCATCCAGGAGGCGCGTGCCGACGAGGAGGAAGAGGACTGGGAGGAGAACCGCCTCCTGAAGTCCATCGAGAAGAAGTTCGGCGTCTCCGACCGGTACGAGGGCACGAAGCTCTTCATCCGGAAGAACGGCAAGAAGATCATGACGCCCCTCATGGTCGTCATGCTCGCCATCGGCACCACCGACGTGCTCTTCGCGATGGACTCCATCCCGGCGATCTTCGGCCTCACCCAGGACCCGTACATCGTCTTCACCGCCAACGCCTTCGCCCTGATGGGTCTGCGGCAGCTGTACTTCCTCATCGGCGGACTGCTCAAGAAGCTGGTCCACCTGAGCTACGGCCTGTCGGTGATCCTCGGCTTCATCGGCGTGAAGCTGGTCCTGCACGCCCTGCACGAGAACGGCGTGCACGTCCCCGAGATCTCCATCCCGGTCTCGCTCGGCGTCATCTGCGGCGTCCTGATCGTCACGACGATCACCAGCCTGATGGCCTCCAAGAAGCAGGCGGAGCGCGAGGCGGCCGAGGCCGCGGAGTCCGACAAGGACGACGCCCAGAAGGACAGCATCCAGGCGTAACGGCACTCTACGGAGCGGCGTGATGGGCCTGCCGGCCCGTGACGTGGAGCTGCGTGAAGAACCATCCGGAGCGGTGCACGGTCCTCGACCGTGCACCGCTCCCGCGTAGAGAGGCACACATGAAGTCGCGGCCCTCCCGCGCGCGGGGCAGCATCGAAGACATGATCCCCAGGCTCCGGGCAGTCACCGCGCGGTGGACGGCCGCCGTGCCCGTGCTCGGAATCGTCCTCCTCGCCCTCACCTGGGGGCGGGACCTCTCGGGCGTGGTCGTCGCCCTGGTGACGGCGGTGCTCGCCGGGGCCGTGCTCGCCGCGGTCCACCACGCCGAAGTCATCGCGCACCGCGTCGGCGAACCCTTCGGCTCGCTCGTCCTGGCCGTCGCGGTCACCATCATCGAGGTCGCCCTGATCGTCACCCTCATGGCCGACGGCGGCGACAAGAGTTCCACCCTGGCGCGCGACACCGTCTTCGCCGCCGTCATGATCACCTGCAACGGCATACTCGGCCTCTGCCTGCTGACCGGCGCCCTGCGCCACCGCGTCGCCGTCTTCAACCCCGAGGGCACCGGCGCCGCTCTCGCGACCGTCGCCACCCTGGCCACGCTCAGCCTGGTGCTGCCGACCTTCACCACGTCCAAGCCGGGCCCGGAGTTCTCCACGGCGCAGCTCACCTTCGCCGCCCTGGCCTCACTCGTCCTGTACGGCCTGTTCGTGGCGACCCAGACAGTCCGGCACCGGGACTACTTCCTGCCGGTCACCAAGGAGGGAGAGGTCGTCGACGCCGACGACCACGCCGCGGGCCCCTCCGCCCGCACCGCCTTGGTCAGCCTCGGCCTGCTGGCGCTCGCGCTGATCGGCGTCGTCGGGCTCGCCAAGGGCGTGTCGCCCACCATCGAGTCGGGCGTGGAGTCCGCCGGCCTGCCGCACGCCGTCGTCGGCGTGATCATCGCCCTGCTCGTGCTGCTGCCCGAGACCATCGCGGCCGTCCGCGCGGCCCGCCGCGACCGCGTCCAGACGAGCCTGAACCTCGCCCTCGGGTCGGCCATGGCCAGCATCGGCCTGACCATCCCCGCCGTCGCCATCGCCTCCGTCTGGCTGTCCGGGCCGCTCGTGCTCGGCCTCAGCTCGACCCACATGGTGCTGCTCGTCCTGACGGTCCTCGTCGGCACGCTCACCGTCGTACCCGGCCGTGCCACGCCGCTGCAGGGCGGGGTGCACCTGGTGCTGTTCGCGGCGTACCTGGAGCTCGCGATCAATCCGTGACGCGGGGCCGAGGGGGTTGTGAGGCGTCGCCCGGCCGCCGGGCACCGTGCCCCCCGGCCCTCTCACCCCGCCACCGGCACCACCGCCTCCTCCCGCACGGGCCGCGTCTCCGGCAGCAGCGCGAAACAGCCGAGGCTCAGCACCGCCACCGCCGTCAGATACGCGGCCACACCCCACGGAGTGCCCTCGCCGCGCGCCACCGCGGTCGCCACCATCGGGGTGAGCGCGCCACCGAGGACCCCGGCCAGGTTGTAGCCCACCGCCGCGCCCGTGCAGCGCACCCGCGGCTCGTACAGCTCCGGCAGGTAGGCGGCCACTACGGAGAACATGGTGACGAACGCGAGCATCGCCCCCAGGAAGCCGAGGAACATCAGGAGCGGCTCACCGGTCGCCAGGAGGGCGACCATCGGGAACATCCACAGGGCCACCGCCGAGCACCCCGCGAGACACATCGGCCGCCTCCCGTACCGGTCGCCCAGCAGCGCCGCCACGGGCGTCAGCGCGCCCTTGACGACGACGGCGGCCATGATGCACCCCAGCATGACCGTCCGGCCCACGCCGAGCCGTTCCACGCCGTACGACAGCGACCAGGTCGTCACGGCGTAGAACACCGCGTACCCGACCGCGAGCGCGCCCGCCGTCAGCAGGACCAGACGCCAGTGGTGGCGCGCCACCTCGACGAGCGGCACGCGCGCGTGCTCGCGCACCTGGAGGAAGTCCGGACTCTCCGCGAGCGAGGCGCGCAGCGCGAGCCCGGCCACCGCGAGCAGCCCCGCCCCCAAGAACGGAATCCGCCATCCCCAGGACGCGAACTGCGCGTCCGTGAGCGTCGCCGAGAGCACCAGCATGACGCCGTTGGCCAGCAGGAACCCGATCGCGGGCCCGACCTGCGGGAAGCTCGCCCACAGCGCGCGCCGCTCCGGCGGTGCGTGCTCGGCGGTGAGCAGCACCGCCCCGCCCCACTCGCCGCCGAGCCCCACGCCCTGCACGAAGCGCAGCACTAGGAGCAGCAAGGGAGCGGCCACGCCGATCGACTCGTACGTCGGTACGCAGCCGACGGCGACCGTGGCCAGGCCCGTCATCAGCAGCGAGAGCACCAGGACGGGCCGCCGCCCGCGCCGGTCACCGAGGTGCCCGAAGAGCACGGAGCCCAGCGGCCGGGCCACGAAGCCCACTCCGAACGTCGCGAACGCGGCGAGAGTTCCCGCCAGCGGGGAGAACGTCGGAAAGAACAGTGGCCCGAGCACGAGCGCCGCCGCGGTGCCGTAGATGAAGAAGTCGTAGAACTCGATGGCCGTCCCGGCGAGGGACGCGGCGGCGAGCCGCGGCAGCGAAGGGGTCTTGGGCTGGTCCTTTGACGGATAGTCACTGTTGCGCACGGTGCGTCAACTACCCGGCGTGACAGGCGGTTACGGGGGCGCGCAGAGGGCCGAGGGCGCGTCGCAGCAGACGGCGGTGCGCCCCGTCGGCGGGTGTTGGCGTGCTCACGCGCGCGTGAGCGAGCGGTGCGGGCGACCGGTCGGCGTCATGCCCGGCGGCGTACGGCCCGGATCATCGCGCCCGCACCGTGATAGACCGTCTTGAGCAGCAGCCCGACGCACGGAGGTCCCTGTGCCCCACACTCTCGCCACCGCCCCGATCATGGTCCTCAACGGGCCCAACCTGAACCTCCTGGGCAAGCGCCAGCCGGAGATCTACGGCACCGACACGCTCGCCGACGTCGAGGCGATGTGCGCCAAGGCGGCCGCCGCGCACGGCGGGACGGTGGACCTGCGGCAGTCCAACCACGAGGGCGAGCTGGTGGACTGGATCCAGGAGGCGCGCGAGCAGCACGTGGGCATCGTCATCAACCCGGCGGCGTACTCGCACACTTCGGTCGCGATCCTGGACGCGCTCAACACCTGCGACGGGCTGCCCGTCGTGGAGGTCCACATCTCCAACATCCACCAGCGCGAGGCGTTCCGGCACCACTCGTACGTCTCGCAGCGCGCCGACGGCGTCATCGCGGGGTGCGGTGTTCAGGGGTACGTGTTCGCGGTGGAGCGGGTGGCGGCGCTGGTGGCGCGGGGCTAGGACACGCCCTGGGCCTGTCCGGTGGGCCCGCACCACCAGCGGGGTCACCAGCCGCGCTCGCGCCACTCCGGCAGGTGCGGGCGCTCCGCGCCGAGCGTCGTGTCGCCGCCGTGGCCGGGATAGACCCACGTCTCGTCCGGCAGCGTGCCGAAGATCTTCGTCTCGACGTCCTCGATGAGGCTCCCGAACCTCTCCGGGTCCTTCCATGTGTTGCCGACGCCCCCGGGGAAGAGACAGTCGCCGGTGAAGACGTGCGGGTGGCCGTGCGGGTCGTCGTACACGAGGGCGATCGAGCCCGGTGTGTGGCCCACGAGGTGCCGGGCCGTGAGCGAGATCCGGCCGAATTCGATCGTGTCGCCGTCGTCGACGAGGACGTCCGTCGGCACCGGGATGCCCTCGGCGTCCTCCCGGCCCGCGTACGTCCGCGCGCCCGTCGCGGCGACGACCTCCTCCAGCGCCTGCCAGTGGTCGCCGTGCTGGTGGGTGGTGACGACGGCCGTGATGCCGTCGTCACCGATGAGCCGCAGCAGGGTCCGGGGCTCGTTCGCCGCGTCGATCAGGAGCTGCTCGTCGGTGGCCCGGCAGCGCAGCACATAGGCGTTGTTGTCCATCGGCCCGACCGCGACCTTCGAGATCATCAGGTCCTGCAGCTCGTGCACGTCCGCGGGTCCGCCGACCTTCACCGCTCCGCTGTACGTCATGCGGCCAGCCTATAGCGGGGGGAGGGCGGGGAGGGGGCCGCCGTCGACGGTCAGCGCGGAGCCGTCGCGACGGCCGGCGAGCCAGCCGAGCAGGTCGGCCTGACGGCCGCTGACCGTGACGTCGACGGGGCGCTCCCGGCCCTGCTCGAACTGGTCGGGGGAAACGCCCTCGACGGAGCCCGTGGCGATGACCCGGCCGTCGTCCTGCCTGATGGCCACCGCGGGCAGTCCGGGGTGGTTCCGGAAGCGGTCGGCGAGGAAGTTGATCTCCCGCTGTGTGAACTCCGTCGGCAGGTCCTCCAGCTCGTACCCGATCCCCAGATCCACGTGGTGCAGCTCCACCTCGATCCACCGCCGGAACGGCACCCGCGACGCCGAGTCCGTGACGCCGTTGCGCATCGTGATGGTGCGGGACCAGTCGGCGGGCAGCGCCGCCTGGGCCTCCAGGCGGGCCGCACTCTCACGCAGATCCGTGAGCTGCGCGTCCACCGGCCGAGGCGCATCCCGCTCGATGTCCGCGTCCCGCGCCTCCGCGCTCACGTACATGGGCCGCCCGGCCAGAACATTCACAAGAGCGTCGGCGTTCCGCGCGACGTGCGCGAGGACGTGCCCGCGTGTCCAGCCGGGCAGCCGTGACGGCCCGGCGATCGAAACGTTGTCCAATGCGGCGGCTGCGGCGAGCAGCCGTTCGGTCGCGTCACGTACAGACGCCAGGTCGCGCACATGATCAATCATGGGCCCGACGATAGCTGCGCCACACGTTCGGGTGAAGGCGGTGGACCACCCCCGCAAATCGAATGCCCGTGCTATACGCTCGACTGCGGCATCGGGCACTCTTGGTAGTCCGGGTTTCATATTCATCCACCCAGAGATCCGGCCCGGCGTTGTCAGTGGGTCGCCCTAGTCTGTGAAGGACGGGGGCCCCGCCCCTGTCACTTCTCTCAAGAAAGGTGCGGACCGGCGTGGCCGACCGTCTCATCGTCCGTGGCGCGCGCGAGCACAATCTCAAGAACGTCTCGCTCGACCTCCCGCGTGACTCCCTCATCGTCTTCACCGGTCTGTCCGGTTCCGGCAAGTCCTCGCTCGCGTTCGACACGATCTTCGCCGAGGGCCAGCGGCGGTACGTCGAGTCCCTGTCCTCGTACGCCCGCCAGTTCCTCGGCCAGATGGACAAGCCCGACGTCGACTTCATCGAGGGCCTGTCGCCCGCGGTCTCCATCGACCAGAAGTCGACCTCGCGCAACCCGCGCTCCACGGTCGGCACCATCACCGAGGTCTACGACTACCTGCGCCTGCTGTTCGCCCGCATCGGCAAGCCGCACTGCCCCGAGTGCGGCCGCCCGATCACCCGCCAGTCCCCGCAGGCCATCGTCGACAAGGTGCTCGAGCTGCCCGAGGGCAGCCGCTTCCAGGTCCTGTCGCCGCTGGTGCGCGAGCGCAAGGGCGAGTTCGTCGACCTCTTCGCCGACCTCCAGACGAAGGGCTACAGCCGCGCCCGGGTGGACGGCGAGACCATCCAGCTCTCCGAGCCGCCCACGCTGAAGAAGCAGGAGAAGCACACCATCGAGGTGGTCGTCGACCGCCTCACCGTCAAGGACAGCGCCAAGCGCCGTCTGACGGACTCCGTGGAGACCGCGCTCGGCCTCTCCGGAGGCATGGTCGTGCTGGACTTCGTCGACCTCCCCGAGGACGACCCCGAGCGCGAGCGGATGTACTCGGAGCACCTCTACTGCCCGTACGACGACCTGTCCTTCGAAGAGCTGGAGCCCCGCTCCTTCTCCTTCAACTCGCCCTTCGGCGCCTGCCCCGACTGCACCGGCATCGGCACGCGCATGGAGGTCGACCCCGAGCTGATCGTCCCCGACGAGGAGAAGTCCCTCGACCAGGGCGCCATCCACCCCTGGTCGCACGGCCACACGAAGGACTACTTCGGCCGTCTGGTCGGCGCCCTCGCCGACGCGCTCGGCTTCTCCACGGACATGCCCTGGGCGGGCCTGCCGCAGCGCGCCAAGAAGGCCCTCCTGAACGGCCACAAGACCCAGATCGAGGTCCGCTACAGGAATCGGTACGGCAGGGAGCGGGTCTACACCACCGCCTTCGAAGGCGCTGTCCCCTTCGTCAAGCGGCGGCACAGCGAGGCCGAGAGCGACGCGAGCCGCGAGCGCTTCGAGGGCTATATGCGCGAGGTGCCCTGCCCGACCTGTGAGGGCACGCGCCTCAAGCCGATCGTCCTGGCCGTCACGGTCATGGGGAAGTCCATCGCCGAGGTCTCCGCGATGTCGATCAGCGACTGCGCGGACTTCCTCGCCCAGCTGAAGCTCGGCGCCCGGGACAAGAAGATCGCCGAGCGGGTCCTGAAGGAGGTCAACGAACGGCTGCGCTTCCTGGTCGACGTCGGCCTGGACTATCTGTCGCTCAACCGCGCCGCGGGCACCCTCTCCGGCGGCGAGGCCCAGCGCATCCGCCTGGCCACCCAGATCGGCTCCGGCCTGGTCGGCGTGCTCTATGTCCTGGACGAGCCCTCCATCGGCCTGCACCAGCGCGACAACCACCGCCTCATCGAGACGCTGGTCCGCCTCCGCGACATGGGCAACACCCTGATCGTCGTCGAGCACGACGAGGACACCATCAAGGTCGCCGACTGGGTCGTCGACATCGGCCCCGGCGCCGGCGAGCACGGCGGCAAGGTCGTGCACAGCGGCTCCCTGAAGGAGCTGCTCGACAACGAGAAGTCGGTCACGGGCCAGTATCTGGCGGGCAAGAAGGCCATCCCCGTGCCCGACCTGCGCCGCCCCGCCGACCCCACGCGCCGGCTCACGGTGCACGGCGCCCGCGAGAACAACCTGCGGGACATCGACGTCTCCTTCCCGCTAGGCGTCCTCACCGCCGTCACCGGCGTCTCCGGATCCGGCAAGTCCACGCTGGTCAACGACATCCTCTACACCCACCTGGCCCGCGAGCTGAACGGCGCCAGATCCGTCCCCGGGCGGCACACGCGCGTGGACGGCGACGACCTCGTCGACAAGGTGGTGCACGTCGACCAGTCGCCCATCGGCCGCACCCCGCGCTCGAACCCGGCGACGTACACCGGAGTCTTCGACCACGTCCGCAAGCTCTTCGCGGAGACCACGGAGGCGAAGGTCAGGGGCTATCTCCCCGGGCGCTTCTCCTTCAACGTCAAGGGCGGCCGCTGCGAGAACTGCTCCGGCGACGGCACCATCAAGATCGAGATGAACTTCCTCCCGGATGTGTACGTCCCGTGCGAGGTCTGCCACGGCGCGCGGTACAACCGCGAGACCCTGGACGTGCACTACAAGGGCAAGTCCATCGCCGAGGTCCTCGACATGCCCATCGAGGAGGCGCTCGGCTTCTTCGAGGCCGTGCCCGCCATCGCCCGCCACCTGAAGACCCTCCACGACGTGGGTCTCGGCTATGTGCGCCTCGGCCAGTCCGCGCCCACGCTCTCCGGAGGCGAGGCCCAGCGCGTGAAGCTGGCCAGCGAGCTCCAGAAGCGCTCCACGGGCCGCACGGTCTACGTCCTCGACGAGCCGACCACCGGTCTGCACTTCGAAGACATCAGCAAGCTCATCAGCGTCCTGTCGGGCCTCGTCGACAAGGGCAACACGGTCATCGTCATCGAGCACAACCTCGACGTGATCAAGACCGCCGACTGGGTCGTCGACATGGGCCCGGAGGGCGGCAGCGGCGGCGGCCTCGTCATCGCCGAGGGCACCCCCGAGCAGGTCGCCGGGGTCCCGGCCAGCCACACCGGCAAGTTCCTGCGGGACATCATCGCCGCGGACCGGATCAGCGACGCGGGGGTGCCGCCGGCCCGCAAGGCCACGAAGAAGGCGCCCGCCAAGAAGACGGTCGCGGCGGCCGCGTCGACCGCCAAGAAGACGGTGGCCGCGAAGACGACCACCAAGAAGACGGCCGCCACGAAGGCCGCTTCCACGAAGGCGGCGGCTTCGAAGACGACGGCTTCGAAGACGGCCGCCAAGAAGGGTGCCGCGAAGAAGACGGCGACGCGGGCGCGCAAGGCCTGAGCGCGGCGTCCGATCAGCCACAGCAGCGCGCCGCCCGTGCCAAGGGCGGCGCGCTGTCGGCTTGTTGAGGAGTACGCCGACGTGATCGGGTGGTGGTACGTACGACCAAGACGACGTCCGGCGACCAAGGAGACGTACGCCATGCCCGCAGCAGCCGACGTGCCCGTGCGGACCGAACGCCAGGGACCCGTCACCACCGTCGTCCTGTCCCGCCCGCACGTGCGCAACGCCGTCGACGGGCCCACCGCCCGCGCCCTCGCCGACGCGTTCCGCGCCTTCGACGCCGACCCGGAGGCGTCGGTCGCCGTTCTCTGGGGCGAGGGCGGCACATTCTGCGCGGGCGCCGACCTCAAGGCGATGGGAACCCCGGACGGCAACGCGATCACAGAAGTGAACGGCGGGACTGGCGGGACCGGCGGGACCGGTGAGAACGGCGTGAACCCCGGGGACGGTGCGCACGACGGGCCGATGGGGCCCACCCGGATGAGCCTGTCCAAGCCCGTCATCGCGGCGGTCTCCGGTCACGCCGTCGCGGGCGGCCTGGAGCTCGCGCTCTGGTGCGATCTGCGGGTCGCCGAGGAGGACGCCGTGTTCGGTGTGTTCTGCCGTCGCTGGGGCGTGCCGCTCATCGACGGCGGGACGGTGCGGCTGCCCCGGATCGTCGGGGAGGGGCGGGCCATGGACCTGATCCTCACCGGCCGTCCGGTCGACGCCCCGGAGGCGCTGGGCATGGGCCTGGTCAATCGCGTCGTACCGAAGGGGAGTGCCCGCGCGGCGGCCGAGCAGCTGGCCGCCGAGATCGCCGCGTTCCCGCAGACCTGCCTGCGGCACGACCGGCTCTCCGCGCGCGAACAGCACGGTCTGCCCGAACAGCAGGCGCTCGCGGGCGAGTTGAGGCACGGTCTGCACGCGCTCGGCGAAGCGGCCGAAGGCGCCGCGCGGTTCGCCGCGGGGGCGGGACGGCACGGCGCCTTCGGCGAGAGCTAGGCGCCTCGCGGGATGTGCGGTGATGACCCTGCGGGTCGGTGGGGCTGGTGGCGCCCCGCGGCGGAGCCGCAGATCGATACAGCCCCGCGCCCCCTACGGGGCCGCGGTACCGCACCGGGCCCCGCACCGGGCCCCGTGTCGACGCCTACGCCCCGTCCTTCCCCGGCTCCAGGAACTGCATGTCGAGCTGGATCTTCACGACCTCGCCGAGCATGCCGGGGGCGAACGTCAGGCCGTACTCGCTGCGGCGGATCTCGCCCGTCGCCTCGAAGCCCGCGTGCCGAGTGTCGCCGAACTCGCCGAGGCCGCCGAACTCCACGGCGAGCGTCACAGGACGGGTGACGTCGCCGATGGTCAGGTCGCCCGCCATCGTCCACTCCTCACCGGCGCCGGTGATCCCGGTGGAGCGGAACGCCATCGTCGGACGCTTCTCCACGTCGAGCAGGTCGGAGGCGCGGACGTGCGCGTCGCGGTCCGGGTTGCCGGTGTCGATCGAGGCGAGCGCGATCGTGGCGTTCACCGCGGTGCCGTCCAGGGTCTCGCCCACCACCAGCTCCGCGTCGAACTGCGTGAAGCGGCCCCGCACCTTGGAGATGCCCAGGTGGCGGATGGTGAAGTTCACGGCGGAGTGCAGCGGGTCGAGCGCCCAGCGGCCCGCCGGAAGAGGCAGGGTGGTGGCGGCGTCAGTGGTCTGGGCGGTGTTGGTCTCGAAGCTCATGCCGTCCACTCTGGGGCGGGGTGAAGGCGCGAGGAAGGCCGGGCGGAGACTGGTAGTGGCAGGGCCACCATCAGGAGCGGTCGGCCACGGGGCCGCCCTGATACGTTCGAACGGTGAGCGACAACGAGCTGGGAGCCTTCCTCCGTGCCCGCCGCGAGGCCGTCACCCCCACCGAGGTGGGCCTGCCCAGCGGCCCGCGCCGCCGCACCCCGGGTCTGCGCCGCTCCGAAGTCGCCACCCTCGCCGGCATCAGCGTCGAGTATCTGACCCGCCTTGAGCAGGGCCGCGACCGCAACCCCTCGCCGTCCGTGCTCGGTTCGCTCGCCGACGTACTGAGGCTGACCATGGAGGAGCGCCTCCACCTGCGCCGCCTGGAGAAGGCGGTCAACGGCGCCGACGACCCCTGCTGTTCCGCGGCCCCGCCGCCCGCCCTGTCCGTCCGGCCCACCGTGCGGGCCCTGGTCGACCGCCTCGAACCCACCCCGGCCGTGCTGCTCAACCGGCTCGGTGACGTCCTCACGTACACGACGGGGTACGAGCGGATCGTCCACCCTCTCGGCCTGCTCGACGGCGACCGGCCCAACTTTCTGCGCTTCGTCTTCACCGACGAGCGGGCCCGCACCGCCTTCACCGAGTGGGACCGCGTCGCCGACGAGCAGATCGCGCACCTGAGAAGCGAATCGCCGATGACCGATCCCCATGTGGTGCAGTTCGTCGACGAGTTGAGGGTCCTCGCCGGGGCGCCGTTCGCCGACCGGATCGAGGGCGTCCCCGGTGTGCCGCGCCGCAGCGGTGTGCTGAGCCTGGTCCATCCGGAGGTCGGCGGGCTGCGGCTGTCGTACGAGTCGCTCGCCCTGCCGGACGTCGACGGCCAGCGGCTCCTGGTGCACCTCCCGGCCGACGAAGCCACCTCGGCCGCGCTCGACCGGTTGAACGGGCGCCAGCCGGGCGGCCTGCGCGCGGTGAGCGGTTAGCCGCCGATCCCGCTGTCCTCGCCCAACTCCCGTGCGTACGGCGGTTCCGCCCCCGCGCGCGAGCAGGTGATCGCCGCCGCGCGCGCCGCGAACCGCAGCACCTCTGCCCAGGCGTCGCCGCCGAGGGCCGCCACCGCGTCCGCCGACAGGGCGTCCCGTGCGGCGAGGCCGTGCAGCAGTGCCGCGTTGACCGTGTCGCCCGCGCCGATCGTGTCCACGACGTCGACCGGGACGCCCGGCACGGCGACCTCGCCGCCGTCGCGCGTGAAGACGGACAGGCCGTCGCCGCCCCGCGTCACCACCACGGCCGCGGGCCCCGACGCCAGCCACTCCTCGGGCGTACCGCCCAGCCAGCGCGCGTCCTCCTCGGACACCTTCAGCAGCGCCACCGACGGCAGCCAGCTCTTGAACCGGGCGCGGTAGGCGTCGGCGTCGGGGATGAGGACGGAGCGGATGTTGGGGTCGAGAGCGGTGAAGACGCCGCGCGCCGCCTCGCGTCGCATGAGTTCCTCGTACGCGCTCGCGCCCGGCTCCAGGGCGAGGGAGCAGGTCCCGAAGGACAGCGCCCGTACGCCGTCCGGGATCCGGCGCGGCACGGCGAAGAGGCGGTCGGCGGTGCCGTCGACGTAGAAGGAGTAGCCGGCCGAGCCGTCCGCGCCGATCGAGGCGACGGCCAGCGTCGTCGGCTCGGCGCCCCGCTGGACGTACGACACGTCGACATCGGCGGCCCGCAGTCCCGCGAGCAGCGCCTCGCCGAACGCGTCCAGCGAGACCCGGGAGCAGAAGGCGGTGGGGGAGCCGAGGCGGCCGAGGGCGACCGCCGTGTTGTACGGGCCGCCGCCGAGCCTCGGGGCGAGGGCGGGCAGCGCCGGGGCGGTTCCACCCGAGACCGGGGCGGCTCCACGCGAGACCGGGGCGGCTCCACGCGAGGAGGAGCCCGGGTCCTGCGGAACGAGGTCGATGAGGGCCTCTCCTGCGACGACTATCACTGCCGGTTCCTTTCCGGTGTTCCCGTGCTCCGGGCTCCACGCTCCCGCGTTCGTCCCGGGCTCCCGCGTTCGCCCCGCGCTCCGACGGCGCTCCGGGCGGCCGCCTGCGCACAGGCTAGAGCCTGACCGGGCGGGTGCGGCCGAAGCGGGCGGCACTCGGGCACCGCCGCGCCCCACCCGGTCACGGAGCCGCGCCCCACCCGGTCACCGATCCGCCCACCGGTAGGGTCGGATCATCGCCGAACCCTCTTGACCTGTGGAGACTTCATGTCCGGCACGTCCCCCGCCCGCCGTACCGTGCTGCGCGCGGCCGCACTCGTCCCGGCCGCCGGGCTCGGGCTCACCGCCTGTACGTCGGGCGACGGCGGCAACCGTTCGGCGCCGACGAAGCCGGTGGACCTGGGCGCGGCCGACGAGGTGCCGGTGGGCGGATCGAAGCTCTACACCGACGAGCACGTGGTGGTCAGCCGGGTCGCCGACGACGAGTACAAGGCGTTCAGCAGCATCTGCACGCACGCGCAGTGCCCCATCGAGAAGCTCCAGGGCAGCAGGCTGACCTGCCAGTGCCACGGGAGTCAGTTCGACGCGAGGAACGGCAAGGTGCTGCGCGAGCCGGCCGTGACACCGCTGGAGGAGCTGCCGGTGAAGGTGGCGGGCGGCAAGATCGTGGCGGGCCCGGGCGCCGCCTGACCGGCGAGGCCGACTCACTCCCGGCCCACCCGGTGCACCCCGGGCCCGCCGGTTCACCCCCGGGCCCGCCGGTTCACCCCCGGGTCCGCCGGTTCACTCCCAGTCCCACGCGATGCCGATGAGCCCGGCCCGCACCTGCGGCTCCACCAGGTGCACCGAGCGGTGGCTGCCGCTGAGCGTCAGCTCCTGGCGGCCGAGGCGCGGCGCGGCCGCCGAGCGCTGGGTGAACCGGTGGCAGCGCACCGGAAGGGCGTCCTCGGCGAAGCGGACCTGGAGCGCGTACTGGCCGCCGGTGAAACTGAACCCGCGTACGTACTCGGCGCTCACCCCGGCCGTGCCGTCCTCGAAGCCGTAGCAGAACAGATGGGTGTCGCCCGCGCGCAGCCGGGCGTCGAAGAGCAGCTCCGCGACCAGCACACCGGTGTCGTGGTGCCAGCGCACGCGCCCGGTGCGGCAGTTCTCCAGGGCCCGCACCTCCATGCGCTCCGGGGCGCAGCCGGGGTCCCCGTGGTGGATGGCCAAGTAGCGGTCGATGCCGTCCGTGTGGGCGCGCACGACGTGCTGGGAGTCGCGTCCGAGGAGTTCGCGGTGCGGGCCGATGCGTATCCGCTCGTGGTGGCCGATGGTGTGCAGGCCGCCGTCGAGCGGGGACCCCAGGTCGGCGATCAGGGACTGCAGGACGTCGGAGGCCTCCACCAGGGAGCGGTACGAACGGGCGGCGGGCCGCTCCGTCTCGGTGCGCTCGTGGGCCTGGGCGAGCAGCCGGATGAGGGATTCCTCCGGCAGTTGCAGGATTTCTTCCAGGGCGCGTACGGCACGCAGCGACTCGGCGCGCTGGGGGCGCCGCGCGCCCTGCTGCCAGTAGCTGAGGCTGGTCACGCCGACGTGGACGCCCGCGCGTGCGAGATGATGGCGTACGCGTTGCAGGGGCAGGCGCCGGGCGACGATCGCGGCGCGCAGGGCGACGTGGAACGGGCCGGTGCGCAGGGCGGTGGCGAGGTCGGCCGGGGAGTCGTCCGCGAGGGCCGTCGTGGGGGGAGAGGCGTTCCGCACCGCAGGTCCTTTCTGTGAACGTTCACTCCGGCCGTGCGGGTGTACGCCCCGGTCGGAGCGGGTGGCCAGGTGGGCGTACGACTGGTGTTCACACGAGTACGCCCTCGTTCACGCTTCAAGTTAGCCCGCATTGAAGCGTGTTGACCTGCACCCGACAACACCTGATGCTCAATCGCAGCGTCCGGACGCGCTCCTCCACATCCCACCCCCACCCCCCTGCTCGGGAGGAACGCGATGCACGACACCACCAGCGGATCGAGCCGTCGCAGACGGCTGTCCGCGCTCGCCGTCGCGGTGGCGGCCTTCCTCGCCATACCGGCGACCACCGCCGTCGCGGCGCCGCACGACACGTCGTCGACCGTCGCTCCGGCCGCCTCGGGAGCGGCCGACCCGTCGGTCCTCGCCGCCAAGCGCCTGAACATCACCATGCAGGCACAGCAGAAGACCAACTGGTGCTGGGCCGCGGCGGGCAACACCATCGCCACGTACCTCGGCAAGAACTACAGCCAGAACCAGTTCTGCAACGCCGCCTTCGGGCGCAACCAGAACACCGAGTGCCCCAACAACCAGGCCACCCTGGGCAATGTGCAGAACGCCCTGGGCTGGATGGGCATCAACCGCGGCTCGTACGTCACCGGCTGGCTGCGCTACCCCACCGTGCAGACCGAGATCAACGCCAACCGCCCCATCGAGACCCGCATCCTGTGGTCCAACGGCGGCGGCCACATGCACACCATCTACGGCTACGACACGGCCAACGACTGGGTGTACTGGGGCGACCCGTGGCCCTCCAGCGACCGCTACAACTGGGCGTCGCACTCCTGGTACGTCAACAACAACACCTTCTCCTGGACCCACTCGCTGTACCGGATCGGGGCGTGAGAGCGATGAACCGTCACGTTTCGCGTACGTCCCGCACGCCCCACACGTCCGGTCGCGTGCTGAAGGCCGTGCTCGCCGGGTCGGCCGCCGCGCTGTTCCTCGGCCTCGCGGCGCCGCACGCCACGGCCGACTCCGGCCCGGCCGCCCCGCCCGCTCCCGGCGCGCCCGCTCCCGGCGCGCCCTCCGAGGCCACCCGCGGCGCCGCCCACGAAGCGGCCGAGTCCCCGAAGACCCTCGACACGCTCTCCCGCTTCTTCGCCCGCGAGGGAGCCGTCACCAAGGCGGCGGCCGAACCGCGCGTGGCGGGCGACAAGGCCGTACCCGTCTACTACTTGTCGCCCGACTTCGTCGCCGGCAAGAAGGACGCGCCCGTCGCCCGCATGCAGTTCCTGGCCAGCAAGGCGGTCTCGTCCGACGGCCAGGAGGCATCGCTCTGGGCCGCGCGGCAGGGCGGGTCCTGGCAGATCGTGAACATCGCCACCGGGGACGACGAGACCCACTACGCGCGCGTGGGCGCCGACAAGGTCTCCGGAGGCACCGTTTTCCACGAGCCGCAGATCAACGGCTGGTACGTCACCAAGGGGGCGCGGGTGCTCCCGCTCGACAAGGACGCGGTGCGCGCGGTCGGCGCGGGGGGAACCACTGTCGCCGCCTACCAGGCGCGGGTCCACAAGGCGTACGGGGACAAGCTGCCGGGGTCGGCGTACGGGAAGTCCGGCAAGGCGGGTGGCTTCGCCGAGGAGCCCGTGGGCCGGGCGGCCGGGGCGGGCGCGGCCTCCGGGGCCAAGTCCGACGACCGGCCGGAGTCCGCGTCGGCCTCCTCCGGCGGGGCGGTGACCGTCGCCTCCTCCGTGGCCGGAGCCGGGGCGCTGGTCGCGCTCGGGCTGTCCGGGGTTGCTCTCGTGCGGCGGCGTTCTCGCCGTCTCGGCTGAGCTGGTCCCGGCCTTCGGCCGGGACGTTCCCCACCCGCCCGCCCTGGAAAGGGCGGGCGGGTGCCCTCGTACCGACCGTGCGGCCCGGCGCCCAGCCAGGCGCCGCGACTGACTGTCACCGCTCGCCAGTAGGCTGTCCGACATGGCCGACCCTTCCAGCTACCGCCCCCAGCCGGGACAGATCCCCGACTCGCCGGGGGTCTACAAGTTCCGTGACGAGCACCGCCGGGTGATCTACGTCGGGAAGGCCAAGAGCCTGCGCCAACGCCTCGCGAGCTACTTCCAGGACCTGGCGAACCTGCACCCGCGCACGGCCACGATGGTGACGACCGCCGCGTCCGTCGAGTGGACCGTCGTCGCCACGGAGACCGCCGCGCTCCAGCTCGAGTACACCTGGATCAAGGAGTACGACCCGCGGTTCAACGTGAAGTACCGCGACGACAAGAGCTATCCGTACCTCGCGGTGACGATGAACGAGGAATTCCCGCGCGTGCAGGTGATGCGCGGTCAGAAGAAGAAGGGCGTGCGCTACTTCGGTCCTTACGGCCACGCGTGGGCGATCCGCGACACGGTCGACCTGCTGCTGCGCGTCTTCCCCGTCCGCACCTGCTCCGCAGGCGTCTTCAAGAACGCCGCCCGCACCGGCCGTCCCTGCCTGCTCGGCTACATCGGCAAGTGCTCGGCGCCCTGCGTGGACCGCGTCTCCGCCGAGGAGCACCGCGAACTGGCCGAGGAGTTCTGCGACTTCATGGCCGGCCGCACGGGGACGTACATCCGGCGCCTGGAGCGGCAGATGACGGACGCCGCCGAGGAGATGGAGTACGAGCGCGCGGCGCGGCTGCGCGACGACATGGACGCGCTCAGGAAGGCGATGGAGAAGAGCGCCGTCGTCCTGGCCGACGCCACCGACGCCGACCTGATCGCCGTCGCCGAGGACGAGCTGGAGGCCGCCGTCCAGATCTTCCACGTGCGCGGCGGGCGCGTGCGCGGCCAGCGCGGCTGGGTCACCGACAAGGTCGAGGCGGTCACCACGGGTGACCTCGTGGAACACGCCCTGCAGCAGCTCTACGGAGAAGAGACGGGCGACGCCGTCCCCAAGGAGGTCCTGGTCCCCGCGCTGCCCGACCCCGCGGAGCCGGTCCAGGAGTGGCTCACCCAGCGCCGCGGGTCGAACGTGTCGCTGCGCATCCCGCAGCGCGGCGACAAGAAGGCCCTCATGGAGACCGTCGCGCGCAACGCGCAGCAGTCCCTCGTGCTGCACAAGACCAAGCGCGCCTCCGACCTGACGACCCGCTCCCGCGCCCTGGAGGAGATCGCCGCAGCCCTGGAGCTCGACAGCGCCCCTCTGCGCATCGAGTGCTACGACATCTCCCACCTCCAGGGCGACGACGTCGTCGCCTCCATGGTCGTCTTCGAGGACGGCCTCGGCCGCAAGAGCGAGTACCGCCGCTTCCAGATCAAGGGCTTCGAGGGGCAGGACGACGTCCGCTCCATGCACGAAGTGATCACCCGCCGCTTCAAGCGGTATCTCGCCGAGAAGGAGAAGACGGGGGATGGGGTCTCCCCTGCTCGAGCGGAGCCGAGAGCTTGGGGAAGGTCCGAGGACGAGGCCCAGGCGAGCCTCACGGAGGAGGACGGGCGGCCCAAGAAGTTCGCGTATCCGCCGCAGCTCGTCGTCGTCGACGGCGGGCAGCCGCAGGTCGCCGCCGCCCAGCGGGCCCTGGACGAGCTCGGCATCGACGACATCGCGGTGTGCGGCCTCGCCAAGCGCCTCGAAGAGGTCTGGGTGCCGGGTGAGGACGACCCGGTGATCCTGCCGCGCACCAGCGAGGGGCTGTATCTGCTCCAGCGGGTGCGGGACGAGGCGCACCGTTTCGCCATCGCCTACCAGCGGTCGAAGCGGACCAAGCGCTTCAGGGCGAGCCCGCTGGACGCCGTGCCCGGCCTGGGTGAGTCCCGCAAGCAGACTTTGATCAAACACTTCGGTTCGGTGAAGCGGCTCCGGTCCGCCACCATCGACCAGATCTGCGAGGTCCCGGGCATAGGCCGCAAGACCGCGGAGGCCGTCGTCGCGGCCTTCGCCCAGGCCGCCCCGGCCGCGCCCGCCGTGAACACCGCCACCGGAGAGATCATGGAAGAGGAGGAACCCGCGACGGCGGGTGACCCGGACCACGGCGAGAGGCTCGCGGGGGCGGGAGACTCGGACCACGGCGAGGAGCCCGCGGGGGCGGGAGACTCGCATCACGGCGACGGGCCCGGCACGACAGCGGCCCCGAGCGACAGCGAGGCACCCACGCGCGTGGGCGCCACGGAGACACGACGGGGGATGGAGACATGAGCGAGCACGACGAAGGCGGAGAGCAAGTGGGTACGGGCACGACCATCGAACCGGGCGAGGCCGCGGAAGCGGCCATCCCCGAGCTGGTGATCATCTCCGGGATGTCCGGCGCGGGCCGTTCCACGGCCGCCAAGTGCCTGGAGGACCTCGGCTGGTTCGTCGTCGACAACCTGCCGCCGGCCCTGATCCCCACGATGGTGGAGCTCGGCGCCCGGTCCCAGGGCAACGTCGCCCGCATCGCGGTCGTCGTCGACGTCCGCGGCCGCCGCTTCTTCGACAACCTGCGCCAGTCCCTGGCGGACCTGGAGTCCAAGCACGTCACCCGGCGCATCGTCTTCCTGGAGTCCTCGGACGAGGCCCTGGTGCGCCGCTTCGAGTCGGTGCGCCGCCCGCACCCGCTGCAGGGCGACGGCCGCATCGTCGACGGCATCGCCGCCGAGCGCGAGCTGCTTCGCGAGCTGCGCGGCGACGCCGACCTGGTCATCGACACCTCCAGCCTGAACGTGCACGAGCTGCGCGCCAAGATGGACGCCCAGTTCGCGGGCGACGAGGAGCCCGAGCTGCGGGCCACGGTCATGTCCTTCGGGTTCAAGTACGGCCTGCCGGTCGACGCGGACCTCGTCGTCGACATGCGCTTCCTGCCGAACCCGCACTGGGTGCCCGAGCTGCGGCCGTACACGGGGCTCAACGAGGAGGTGTCGGCGTACGTCTTCAACCAGCCCGGCGCCAAGGAGTTCCTCGACCGCTACACCGAACTGCTCCAGCTCATCGCCGCGGGCTACCGCCGCGAGGGCAAGCGGTACGTGACCATCGCCGTGGGCTGCACCGGCGGCAAGCACCGCTCCGTGGCCAC
Source organism: Streptomyces aureoverticillatus (assembly GCF_014649395.1). Lineage (GTDB taxonomy): Bacteria > Actinomycetota > Actinomycetes > Streptomycetales > Streptomycetaceae > Streptomyces > Streptomyces aureoverticillatus. The sequence goes on along the minus strand of NZ_BMSY01000005.1, from coordinate 189,190 downwards.
GTCCGAGAAGCTGGCCGCCCGCCTGACCGCCGCCGGGATCGAGACCGTCCTCGTCCACCGGGACATGGGGCGCGAATGAACCCCAACCGCCGGGTGCTCCGCCTGAACCGCCTGGGCCGCAAGCGGGGCACCCAGCCCAAGGTCGTCGCCCTCGGCGGCGGCATGGGCCTGTCGGCCTCACTGGCCGCGCTGCGCCGCATCACCGGCGACGTCACCGCCGTGGTGACCGTCGCCGACGACGGCGGCTCCAGCGGCCGCCTGCGCGACGAGCTGGGCGTGCTCCCGCCCGGCGACCTGCGCAAGGCGCTCGCCGCGCTGTGCGGCGACGACGACTGGGGCCAGACCTGGGCGCGCGTCATCCAGCACCGCTTCCAGTCCAAGGGCGAGCTGCACGAGCACGCGGTCGGCAACCTCCTGATCGTCGCCCTGTGGGAGCAGCTCGGCGACCACGTGCAGGCGCTGGACCTGGTCGGCAAGCTGCTCGGCGCGCACGGGCGCGTGCTGCCCATGTCCGCCGTGCCGCTCGAGCTGCAGGCGCTGGTCAAGGGCCACGACCCGGAGCGGCCCGACGACGTGGACACCGTCCGCGGCCAGGCCACGGTCGCGCTCACCCCGGGCGAGGTGCAGTCCGTGCACGTCGTCCCGCAGGACCCGCCCGCCGTCCCGGAGGCCGTCGCCGCCGTCCTGGACGCCGACTGGGTGGTTCTCGGCCCCGGATCCTGGTTCTCCTCGGTGATCCCGCACCTGCTCGTGCCCGAGCTGCTCGACGCCCTGACGGAGACCAAGGCCCGCCGGATCCTCTCGCTCAACCTCGCGCCGCAACCCGGAGAAACCGATGGGTTCTCTCCGCAGCGTCATTTGGAGGTTTTGGCCCGACACGCCCCTAAACTCGCCCTGGACGTGGTGCTGGCCGACGAGGCCGCCGTGCCCGACCGTGGATCCCTCACCGATGCCGCCAAGCGGTTCGGCGCCACGGTGGAGCTGGCGCCCGTGGCCCGGCAGGACGGCAGCCCGAAGCACGACCCGGAGCTGCTGGCCGCCGCGTACGACCGTATTTTTCGGATGCATGGAAGGATCGGCCCATGGCGATGACGGCAGCGGTGAAGGACGAGATCTCCCGGCTCCCCGTCACCCGGACCTGCTGCAGGAAAGCAGAGGTCTCGGCGATCCTGCGGTTCGCGGGCGGCCTTCACCTGGTGAGCGGCCGCATCGTGATCGAGGCGGAGCTGGACACGGCGATGGCGGCCCGCCGGCTCAAGCGGGACATCCTGGAGATCTTCGGGCACAGCTCGGAGCTGATCGTGATGGCCCCGGGCGGCCTGCGCCGCGGCTCGCGCTATGTGGTGCGGGTGGTCGCGGGCGGCGACCAGCTCGCCCGGCAGACCGGCCTGGTGGACGGCCGCGGCCGGCCCATCCGCGGCCTGCCCCCGCAGGTGGTCTCGGGGGCCACCTGCGACGCGGAGGCCGCCTGGCGCGGCGCCTTCCTCGCGCACGGCTCGCTGACCGAGCCCGGCCGCTCCTCCTCCCTGGAGGTGACCTGCCCGGGCCCGGAGGCGGCGCTCGCGCTGGTCGGCGCGGCCCGCCGGCTGCAGATCGCCGCGAAGGCCCGGGAGGTACGCGGCGTGGACCGCGTCGTCGTCCGTGACGGGGACGCCATCGGCGCCCTGTTGACGCGGCTCGGCGCCCACGAGTCGGTGCTCGCCTGGGAGGAGCGGCGGATGCGCCGCGAGGTCCGCGCCACCGCCAACCGCCTGGCCAACTTCGACGACGCCAACCTGCGCCGCTCGGCCCGCGCGGCCGTCGCCGCCGGTGCCCGGGTGCAGCGCGCCCTGGAGATCCTCGGCGAGGAGGTGCCCGAGCACCTCGCGGCCGCCGGACGGCTGCGCATGGAGCACAAGCAGGCCTCCCTGGAGGAGCTGGGCGCGCTCGCCGACCCGCCGCTGACCAAGGACGCCGTCGCCGGCCGCATCCGCCGCCTGCTCGCCATGGCCGACAAGCGGGCGCAGGACCTGGGCATCCCCGGCACGGAGTCCAACCTGAGCGAGGAGCTCGCCGACAACATGGTGGTCTGACCCGCCCCCGGACTCCCGAAGCCGTCGGCGCCCCCTGGGGCACCGGCGGCTTCTTCATGCCCCGGGGCGGCCGGGGCGGCCCGGTCGACGAGCCGGGGCGCCCGTCCGGTGAACCCGTCACCGCCTTATTGACATGATCATGAAGCGTGACGAGCCTGGCGTTCGCGCACAAACGTGCCGGACAACTGCAAGGGGGGCTCATGAGACGAAGAGCGCGCGCGAGATCGATCCTCGCCGCCGGCGCACTGCTCGTCGGCGGACTCGCCGCCGCACCGCACGCCCAGGCGAGCGGATCGGCGAAGGCCACGGCCGCCGCCGACGACGCGGCGGCCGTGAAGGTCTACCGGGCCGATGTCACCAAGGAGCAGATCCCGACCCTGGTCAAGGCGGGCCAGGACGCCCACGAACTCGCCGGCCAGGCACCCGAGCGCGGCACCGGCCGCGTCGAGCTGTATCTGACCGAGCGCCAGGCCAAGGCGATCGAGCGCCAGGGCATCGACCTCAGCGAGCACAAGGTGTCCGCGGCCGCCGCGAAGAGGGTCGAGACCGCGGGCGACGGCGTCTACCGGCCGTACAGCGGAAAGGGCGGACTCCAGGAGGAGATCGTCAAGACCGCCGCCGCCCACCCGGGCCTCACCAAGGTCGTGTCCATCGGCAAGACCATCCAGGGCAAGGACATCCTCGCGCTGAAGCTCTCCAAGGGCGCCAAGAAGTCCAAGGACGGCTCCAAGCCCGCCACGCTCTACATGTCCAACCAGCACGCCCGCGAGTGGATCACCCCCGAGATGACCCGCCGCCTGATGCACCACTACCTCGACAACTACGGCAAGGACAAGCGCGTCACCAGGCTCGTGGACTCCACCGAGCTGTGGTTCGTGCTCTCCGCCAACCCCGACGGCTACGACTTCACGCACGCCGCCGGCGGCGAGCGCCAGTGGCGCAAGAACCTCCGCGACGTCGACGGCGACGGCAGGACCGCCGCGGGCGACGGCGTCGACCTCAACCGCAACTTCTCGTACAAGTGGGGCTACGACAACGAGGGGTCGTCCCCGAACGCGTCCTCGGAGACCTACCGCGGCACCGGCCCCATGTCCGAGCCCGAGACGAAGGCGATCGACCGCTTCCAGAAGCGCATCGGCTTCAGGTACGGCATCAACTACCACTCCGCGGCCGAACTGATCCTCTACGGAGTGGGCTGGCAGGTCGCCACACCGACCCCGGACGACCTGCTCTACAAGGCCCTCGCCGGCACCCCCGAGAAGCCCGCGGTCCCGGGCTACCACCCGCAGGTCTCCTCCGAGCTCTACACCACCAACGGCGAGGCCGACGGCCACGCGGGCAACGTCAACGGCATCGCGATGTTCACGCCGGAGATGTCCACCTGCCAGACCGCCTCGAACGTCGACCCCGACGACGCCTGGCGGCCCCAGGACTGCGCGTCCATCTTCACCTTCCCCGACGACGAGAAGCTGATCCAGCAGGAGTTCGCGAAGAACGTGCCCTTCGCGCTCGCCGTCGCCGAGACCGCTCTCCACCCCGACCGGCCGGTCTCCGTCACCGGCATCGAGGCCCCCGACTTCACGCCCGACTCCTTCCGTACGTCGTACGCGCGCGGCAAGGACCAGGAAGTCGCCGTCACCGCCCGCAAGTCGGTGCGCGGCAAGGAGCTCAACTACCGGATCAACGGCGGCCGTACGCACGACGAGCGGCTGAAGTCCTGGAAGGGCGGCGAGACCTACGGCGGCGAGGACAACCTCCACTTCGACCAGTACCGCGCCGACGTCGAGCACGCGCGCGTGGGCGACGAGGTCGAGGTGTGGTTCACCGGTCGCACCAAGAAGGGCCGCACCGAGAGCGAGCACTTCACGTACACCGTCGCCGAACGCCCCAAGGCGAGCACGCTCGTCGTCGCCGAGGAGGGCGCGACGGCCGCGCAGGCCCAGAAGTATGTCGATTCCCTGAAGGCCAACGGCCGTTCGGTCGCCGTCTGGGACGTCGCCGAGCGGGGCGCTCCGCACCCCCTGGGCGTCCTGTCGCACTTCTCCGCGGTCGTGCACTACACGGGCGACCCCGTGCCCGGCGCGCCCACCCAGCTCGCTCTGCGCGCCTACCTCAACGAGGGCGGCAAGCTCATCGAGTCCGGTGAGCGCGCGGGCGGTGACGTGGACCTCGGCGAGGCGCTCACCGACGACTTCGGGCAGTACTACCTGGGCGCCTACGAACGGCTCTCCGCGCCCGGCGCGCAGAGCTTCAAGGGCAGCGGCGCGCTCGCCGGGGCCGAGGGCCCGCTCGGCGCCGCCGACGGCAACCCGCTCGACAAGGCGGGCCGCTTCACCGTCACCTCCGACAGCCTGCCCGCCAAGCAGTTCCCGCAGTTCAAGAGCGCGGCGGCGGGCTCCTACCCCGGCCTCGCCAACCCGTACGCACCGTTCGCGGGCCAGGGCATGGCGTCCGCGACACACGCCGACCGGGACTTCAAGCGGCTCACCCGCACCTTGGACCTGACCGGTGTGTCGGCCGCCGACAAGCCGGAGCTGCGCCTCGCGCTGAACTGGAGCCTGGAGTCCGGCTTCGACCACGGGCTCCTCGAAGCGCACACCGCGGGCGCCGACGACTGGACCACGCTGCCGGACCGGAACGGCGCCTCGTCCGCGACCGTGCCCACCCAGTGCGCGGCCGGCTTCTTCATCAACGCCCACCCGTTCCTGCGCCACTACCTGACGCGCGACGCGGCAGGCTGCACGGCGAGCGGCAGCAGCGGCGCCTGGAACAGCTTCACCGGCTCGTCCGGCGGCTGGAAGCAGGTCGCCTTCGACCTCAGTGCCTACGCCGGCAAGAAGGTCGAGGTGTCGCTCAGCTCGGTCACCGATTCCTCCGACGGCGGGCGCGGCTTCTTCGCCGACAACGCCCAGCTGGTCGTCGGCGGCAACGCGACACAGACCGAGGGATTCGAGTCCTCGCTCGGCTCCTGGAGCGTCGCGCCGGCCCCGGCCGGAAGCGCCAACATCACAGGTGACTGGGCGCGGACCGGGGAGCTCTACCGGTCCCACGCGGCGGTCACAGCGCGTGACAGCGTGCTGCTCGGCTTCGGGTTCGAGCAGGTGCCCGGAAAGGCCGACAGGGCCGCTCTTATGGGCGCCGCCCTGGCACATCTGCGCAGCTGACGCTGCGTAATCACGGCCCAGGTCCCGGTGGCCCGTACCCCTACTCGGGGGTACGGGCCATCAGGCCGCATATCGGTCCCTCTCGATGTCACCTCGGCGCCGTCAGAGAGGTAGGGTCGGAGGCGGTCGGGGACATCCCATACAACTCGCCGGCGTCTCAGACCGGCGTACCAACGAGGAGATCGGTTCGTGACGATCCGCGTAGGCATCAACGGCTTCGGCCGCATCGGGCGCAACTACTTCCGCGCGCTGCTCGAGCAGGGTGCGGACATCGAGATCGTGGCTGTCAACGACCTGGGTGACACCGCCACGACGGCGCACCTGCTCAAGTACGACACCATCCTGGGCCGCCTCAAGGCCGAGGTGTCGCACACCGAGGACACCATCACCGTCGACGGCCACACCATCAAGGTGCTGTCCGAGCGCAACCCCGCCGACATCCCGTGGGGCCAGCTGGGCGTCGACATCGTGATCGAGTCCACGGGCATCTTCACCAAGAAGGCGGACGCCGAGAAGCACATCGCCGGTGGCGCGAAGAAGGTCCTCATCTCGGCTCCGGCCAAGGACGAGGACATCACCATCGTGATGGGCGTCAACCAGGACAAGTACGACGCGGCGAACCACCACGTCATCTCCAACGCCTCCTGCACCACCAACTGTGTGGCGCCGATGGCCAAGGTTCTCGACGAGAACTTCGGCATCGTCAAGGGCCTGATGACCACGGTGCACGCGTACACCAACGACCAGCGCATCCTGGACTTCCCGCACAAGGACCTGCGCCGCGCCCGCGCCGCCGCGGAGAACATCATCCCGACGACGACGGGTGCCGCCAAGGCCACCGCCCTCGTCCTGCCGCAGCTCAAGGGCAAGCTCGACGGCATCGCGATGCGCGTGCCGGTCCCGACGGGCTCCGCCACCGACCTGGTCGTCGAGCTGCAGCGCGAGGTCACCAAGGACGAGGTCAACGCCGCGTTCAAGAAGGCCGCCGACGACGGCGAGCTGAAGGGCATCCTCTTCTACACCGAGGACCCGATCGTGTCGTCCGACATCGTCAGCGACCCGGCCTCCTGCACCTTCGACGCCTCCCTGACCATGGTCCAGGAGGGCAAGTCGGTGAAGATCCTCGGCTGGTACGACAACGAGTGGGGCTACTCCAACCGCCTCGTCGACCTCACGGTCTTCGTCGGCGGCCAGCTCTAAGCGGTCAGCGTCTCAGAGCCAGGCATCTCGATGTGAGCACAGGGTCCGGACAGCGCAGCGCCGCGCGGTTCGGACCCTGTCGCGCGTGAGCACCCCTCAAGAAGTCCCAGTCACGGAGTCCTATTTCATGAAGACGATCGACGAACTTCTCGCCGACGGTGTCGCAGGCAAGCGGGTCTTCGTCCGCGCCGACCTCAACGTGCCGCTCGACGGCACCACCATCACCGACGACGGCCGCATCCGCGCGGTCCTGCCCACCGTCAAGGCGCTCGCCGACGCGGGCGCCCGCGTGGTCGTCGCCTCGCACCTGGGCCGCCCCAAGGGCGCCCCGGACCCGGCGTTCTCGCTGGCCCCGGCCGCGAAGCGGATCGGTGAACTCCTCGGCACGGACGTGCGGTTCGCCACCGACACGGTCGGCGAGTCGGCCACGGCCATCGTCGCCGCCCTCACCGACGGCCAGGTCGCCGTCGTCGAGAACCTGCGCTTCAACGCCGGCGAGACCTCCAAGGACGACGCCGAGCGCGGCGCCTTCGCCGATCAGCTCGCGGCCCTGGCCGATGTCTACGTAGGCGACGGTTTCGGCGCCGTGCACCGCAAGCACGCCTCCGTGTACGACCTGCCGGGCAAGCTGCCGCACTACGCGGGCTACCTCATCGCCACCGAGGTCGGCGTCCTGAAGAAGCTCACCGAGGACGTCAAGCGGCCGTACGCCGTCGTCCTCGGCGGCGCCAAGGTCTCCGACAAGCTCGGCGTCATCGAGCACCTCCTGGAGAAGGCCGACCGCATCCTCATCGGCGGCGGCATGGCCTACACCTTCCTGAAGGCGCAGGGCCACGAGGTCGGCATCTCCCTCCTCCAGGAGGACCAGATCCCGGCCGTGCAGGGCTACTTGAAGCGCGCGGAGGAGCGCGGCGTCGAGTTCGTCCTGCCCGTCGACGTCCTGGTCTCCGCCGAGTTCCCGGACCTGAAGACGAAGGCCCCGGCCCACCCGACCACGGTCGCCGCCGACGCCATCCCGGCCGACCAGGAGGGCCTCGACATCGGCCCGGAGACCCGTAAGCTCTACGCCTCGAAGCTCGCCGACGCCGCCACCGTCTTCTGGAACGGCCCCATGGGCGTCTTCGAGCACCCCGACTACGCCGAGGGCACCAAGGCGGTCGCCCAGGCGCTTCTGGACTCGTCGGCCTTCACGGTCGTCGGCGGCGGCGACTCCGCCGCGGCCGTGCGCATCCTGGGCTTCGACGAGAACGCATTCGGCCACATCTCGACCGGTGGCGGCGCCTCCCTCGAATACCTCGAGGGCAAGACGCTCCCCGGCCTCGCCGCACTGGAGAACTGACCCCCTCATGACGAATCAGACCGCTCGCACGCCGCTGATGGCGGGCAACTGGAAGATGAACCTCAACCACCTCGAGGCCATCGCGCACGTCCAGAAGCTCGCCTTCGCGCTGGCCGACAAGGACTACGAGGCCGTCGAGGTCGCCGTCCTGCCCCCCTTCACCGATCTGCGCTCCGTGCAGACCCTGGTCGACGGCGACAAGCTCAAGATCAAGTACGGCGCCCAGGACATCTCGGCGCACGACTCCGGTGCCTACACCGGCGAGATCTCGGGCCCGATGCTCTCCAAGCTGAAGTGCACGTACGTGGCCGTGGGCCACTCCGAGCGCCGTCAGTACCACAACGAGACCGACGAGATCTGCAACGCCAAGGTCAAGGCCGCCTTCAAGCACGGCATCACGCCGATCCTGTGCATCGGCGAGGGCCTGGACATCCGCAAGGCCGGCCAGCAGGTCCAGTACACGCTGAACCAGCTCGACGGCGGCCTCGACGGCGTCCCGGCCGAGCAGGCCGAGTCCATCGTGATCGCCTACGAGCCGGTGTGGGCCATCGGCACCGGCGAGGTCGCGACCCCCGAGGACGCGCAGGAGGTCTGCGGCGCGATCCGCCGCCGCCTCGCCGAGCTGTACTCGCCGGAGCTGGCCGAGAAGGTCCGCATCCAGTACGGCGGCTCCGTGAAGGCGAAGAACGTCGCCGACATCATGGCGCAGCCGGACGTCGACGGCGCCCTGGTGGGCGGCGCGGCGCTGGACGCCGACGAGTTCGTCAAGATCGTTCGCTTCGGCGACCAGTGACGCGACCAGTGAGTATGCGCTAGCGGCGATACGTCGTACCCTTGCGGGGTCCGAGGCTCGCGTTCTGAGCTGTTCCGCTCACGAAAGCGACTTCGGGCCCCGTCGTCGATTCAGATCCGAGGAAGTTGGTCCAGCCGTGGTTATGGGGTTCTCGATCGCCCTGATCGTCTTCAGCCTGTTGCTGATGCTGCTGGTGCTGATGCACAAGGGCAAGGGCGGCGGCCTTTCCGACATGTTCGGTGGCGGAATGCAGTCGTCCGTCGGCGGCTCCTCGGTCGCCGAGCGCAACCTGGACCGCATCACCGTCGTGGTCGGTCTGCTGTGGTTCGCGACCATTGTCGTGCTCGGCATCCTGATGAAGGTCAACAACTGACAGCAGTCGCGTGCCGCTTGCCTATCGGTGGCGGTTTGGTTCGCTGTCCCGCTCATAGCCCCATGTTCAGTACGCGCCCCCGTGCGCGGCTTATCATGGGGCTTGCGTGTCGGGGTGGGGTGTAACTCCCAACACTGGACGCGCGTTGGGCCTTACGTAGACTGAGGCACCCGCAGCGGAGCCGGCAGTCGACCCCGCGGCGCAGCCGCCGTTCGACACAGGCAGCACCATCACGCAGGGAGTTACGACCGTGGCAAGTGGCAACGCGATCCGAGGTAGCCGGGTCGGGGCGGGGCCGATGGGCGAGGCCGAGCGCGGCGAGTCCGCGCCGCGACTGCGCATCTCCTTCTGGTGCTCCAACGGGCACGAGACGCAGCCCAGCTTCGCCAGCGACGCGCAGGTCCCCGACACCTGGGACTGCCCCCGCTGCGGCTTTCCGGCAGGCCAGGACCGGGACAACCCCCCGGACCCGCCGCGCACCGAGCCGTACAAGACGCATCTCGCGTACGTCCGCGAGCGGCGCAGCGACGCGGACGGCGAGGCCATCCTCGCGGAGGCGCTCGCCAAACTGCGCGGCGAGATCTAGGACTTGAGAACCGGCCGGACACCGACAGGTGCCCGGCCGGAGCTGTATCTCTCCCCTCCCCGTGGCCGGAGGCGAGTCCCCCATCCGGACGACGGGAATCGAACCGTCCCGCGAACCACCTGGTCAGCGGCCTGCCCGGCGCATTGTCAGTGGTGACCTCTACGGTTGATCGTGGCTCGGGAAACCGCCGGGCCGGACGGTGAACCCTGGGGCGGGGAGGGGGAGTTGTGACGACTGCGGTCGAGACGGCGGGCAGCGGCGCGCGGAGCGTCGGCTGGCGCGGCGGGTTCGGACGGCTGTGGAGCGCCGCGGTGCTCTCCAGCTTCGGGGACTCGCTGCGCAAGGCCGCACTGCCGCTGCTCGCCGCCTCGCTCACCGACGACCCGCTGCTCATCGCGTCGGTCACCGCCTGCGGCCATCTGCCCTGGCTCGTCTTCGGCCTCGTCGGCGGGGCCGTCGCCGACCGCGTGGACCAGCGGCGCGCCATGTGGACGGTGGACGTGGCGCGCGGCCTGCTCGTGGCGGGCTTCGCCCTCGCCGTGGCGCTCGGCCACGCCTCGATCGGCCTGCTCATCGCGCTGGCCCTGCTGCTCACGACGCTCCAGACCCTGTTCGACAACGCCGCCACGGCCCTGCTGCCCGCCCTCGTGGACCGCGCGACGCTGGGCAGCGCGAACGCGCGGCTGCTCACCGGCCAGCAGTTCGCCGGCGGCCTCCTCGCCGCGCCCGTCGTGCCCTTCCTGATAGCCACGGCCCCCGGCCTTCCATACGCGGTCGACGCGGCGACGTATCTGGTGGCCGCCGCACTCGTGGCCTCCCTGCGGATGCCGGTGCCCGAGCACCCGCCGAGACCCGCGGGCGCCACCCTGCGGTCCGACATCGCGCACGGCCTGCGGGTCCTGTGGCGGGACCGGGTGCTGCGGCGCCTGTGCGCGGCGACCGCGCTGGGCAACGTCGGCATAGGCGCGCTCCTCGCCACCCTCGTCGTCCTCGTCACCCGCTGGCTGGACGCCGGCAGCGGGGGGTACGCGGCGGCCATAACGGCGTACGCGGCCGGGAGTCTCGCGGGCGGTGCGCTCGCCGGGTGGCTCGCGCGCCGGGTCGGACGCGTCCGGAGCGTGCTCGCCGCCGGCACGGCCCAGGTCGCCGCGCTGGTGGCGATGGGCACCTTCCGCGACGTCGGGGCGCTGGTCGTGAGCATGGCGGTGTTCGGAGCCATGGGGATGGTGTGGAACGTGAGCACCCACACGCTCATGCAGGAGCGGCCGCCCGCCGCCACGCTGGGCCGCGTCAGCTCGGCGTTCCGGACCCTGGCGGTCGCCGGGGCGCCGCTCGGAGCCGTCCTCGGCGGGGCCGTGGCCGCGCTGTGGGGCCCCAACACGCCCATGCTGCTCGCCGCCGCCCTGTTCGCGCTCTCGGTCATCGCCCTCACACCCGCCCTTAAGTCGGCCGACAGCGGACAGACAACTCAAACCGCTCGCTGATCAATTAGGTTGGGAGGGCAGCGGGGCGAACGCAACGGTACTCAGGTTGTACGAGAGAGGCTGAAGTCCGAGATGAACGCAGAAGGCCGCACCAAGCTGACTCAGACGGCCGAATGGACGGCGCTGGCCAAGCACAAGGAGCAGCTCGGGGAGGTGCGGCTGCGGGAGCTGTTCGACGCGGATCCGGCGCGCGGCACCGGGTACACCCTCCAGGTCGGCGACCTGCACATCGACTACTCCAAGCACCTGGTGACGGACGAGACCCTCGCGCTGCTGCGGGACCTCGCGGCGGCGACGGACGTCTTCGGCCTGCGTGACGCCATGTTCCGCGGCGAGAAGATCAACACCACCGAGGACCGCGCGGTGCTGCACACCGCGCTGCGCGCACCGGCGGGCGCCGTCGTCGAGGTCGACGGCGAGAACGTGGTGCCGGGCGTGCACGCCGTGCTCGACAAGATGTCCGCCTTCGCCGACAGGATCCGCTCCGGCGAGTGGACCGGCCACACCGGCAAGCGCATCAAGAACGTCGTCAACGTCGGCATCGGCGGCTCGGACCTCGGCCCGGCCATGGCGTACGAGGCGCTGCGCTCCTTCACCGACCGCGACCTGACCGTCCGCTTCGTGTCGAACGTGGACGGCGCCGACCTGCACGAGGCGATCCGGGACCTGGACGCGGCGGAGACGCTGTTCATCATCGCCTCCAAGACGTTCACGACGATCGAGACGATCACGAACGCCACGTCCGCGCGGAACTGGCTGCTGACCGAGTTGCAGGCCGACGAGAGCGCGGTCGCCAAGCACTTCGTGGCGTTGTCGACGAACACCCAGAAGGTGTCCGACTTCGGCATCGACACGGCCAACATGTTCGAGTTCTGGGACTGGGTCGGCGGTCGCTACTCGTACGACTCGGCGATCGGCCTCTCCCTGATGATCGCCATCGGCCCGGACCGCTTCCGCGAGATGCTCGCCGGTTTCCACCTCGTCGACGAGCACTTCCGCACCGCGCCCGCCGAGTCCAACGTGCCGCTGCTGCTCGGCCTGCTCGGCGTCTGGTACGGCAACTTCCACGACGCGCAGTCGCACGCGGTCCTGCCGTACTCGCACTACCTGTCCAAGTTCACCGCGTATCTCCAGCAGTTGGACATGGAGTCCAACGGCAAGTCCGTGGACCGCGCGGGCGACCGGGTGGAGTGGGGGACCGGCCCGGTGGTGTGGGGCACGCCGGGCACGAACGGGCAGCACGCGTACTACCAGCTCATCCACCAGGGCACGAAGCTCATCCCGGCGGACTTCATCGGCTTCGCCAAGCCGGTCGACGACCTGCGCCCCGGCCTGGTCGCGCAGCACGACCTGCTGATGGCCAACTTCTTCGCGCAGACGCAGGCGCTGGCCTTCGGCAAGACGCCCGACGAGGTCCGGGCGGAGGGCGTGCCGGAGGAGCTGGTGCCGCACAAGACGTTCCAGGGGAACCACCCGACGACGACGATCCTCGCGAGCGAGCTGACCCCCTCGGTCCTGGGCCAGCTCATCGCGCTCTACGAACACAAGGTGTTCGTCCAGGGCGCCATCTGGAACATCGACTCCTTCGACCAGTGGGGCGTCGAGCTCGGCAAGGTCCTCGCCAAGCGCGTCGAGCCCGCCCTGACGGAGGGCGCGGACGTGCCGGGCCTGGACCCGTCGACGACGGCGCTGGTCGCGAAGTACCGGGAGCTGCGCGGGCGCTGAGCCCGTTTTAGCCCGTCCAACGCCGAAGGGCTCCCGCACGGTCGACGTGCGGGAGCCCTTCTGTGGACCGGGGCACTTCAGCGGACCCGGCCCCGGGAGCCCTTGGTGGACGACGACGCTCAGGGCGACGCCGGCGGATACAGATCCCGCGGCAACTGCGAGGCCGCCGCCGCGTCCAGGAGCCACAGCGTGCGCGAGCGGCCGTGGGCGCCCGCTGCCGGAGCCTGCACCTCGCCCGCGCCGGACAGGGCCATCGCCACGGCGTTCGCCTTGTCCTCGCCCGCCGCGAGCAGCCACACCTCGCGGGCCGACCGGATCGCCGGCAGCGTCAGCGAGACGCGGACGGGCGGCGGCTTCGGCGCGCCGTACACGCCGACCACCATGCGCTCCTTCTCCCGCACCGCCGGCAGTTCCGGGAAGAGCGAGGCGACATGGGTGTCCGGGCCGACGCCCAGCATCAGGACGTCGAACGTCGGAACCGGGCCATGGTCCTCGGGACCGGCCGCCGCGGCGAGCTCCGCCGCGTACGCCGCGGCCGCCGCGTCCGCGCCGTCCGCGTCGGCGCCCTTCGCGTAGAGGCCGTCGGACGCGGGCATCGGGTGCACTCGCGCCGGGTCGAGCGGCACCGAGTCGAGCAGGGCCTCGCGGGCCTGCGTGTGGTTGCGCTCGGGGTCGCCGTCCGGCAGGAACCGCTCGTCGCCCCACCACAGGTCGAGCCGGGACCAGTCCACGGCGTCGCGCGCGGGCGCCGAACTGAGCGCCGCGAGCAGGCCGTTGCCGTTGCGGCCGCCGGTGAGGACCACGGAGGCGGAGCCGCGGGCCGCCTGGGCGTCGACGATCTTCGTGATCAGCCGGGCCGCGGCGGCCTGCGCCATCAGCTCCTTGTCGCGGTGGACGACGAGCTGCGGAGCCGCACTCACTTCGTGGCCGCCTTCTTGGCCGGGGCCTTCGCCGAGGCTTTCTTGGCGGCGCCCGACTTGCCGGCGCCACCGGCGTCCGACGAGCCCTGGTCCTGAGCGGACGCGTCCTGCGCGGACCCGTCCTGAGCGGCGGCGTCCGACGCCTCCTTCGAGCGGCCCGAGGACGAGGACGACGAGCCGTCCGACCCCGGCCCGTGCACCACCGGCTCGCCCAGCCGGTCCACGCCGAACTTCAGCGCGGACGCGTAGGTGTCGTCCGGGTCAAGCCGCCGCAGCTCCTCCGCGATCAGCTCGGACGTCTCGCGGCGCTTGAGCGCGACCGCGCGGTCCGGCTGGCCCTGGACGGACAGCGTCGCCAGGGAGCCGTCGGCCCGGTCGAGCACGATCGGGCCGCAGTTGGTCTCCATGCGCACGCCCGTCAGGCCGGGGCCCGGCGACAGCGTGCGCTTGACCGGCACGTCCAGGCGCTCCGCGAGCCACATCGCGAGCAGTTCGACGCTCGGGTTGAACTCCTCGCCCTCCACCTCCGCGGAGGTGACCTCGCACGCCACCTGGTCCAGGGCCGCGGCCAGCATCGAGCGCCACGGCGTGATGCGGGTCCAGGACAGGTCCGTGTCGCCGGGGTGGTAGGCCTCGGCGCGCGCGGTCAGCTCGTGGATGGGCTGCTCGGCGGCGTACGTGTCCGTGACGCGGCGCTGGGCGAGCGCGCCCAGCGGGTCCTGCGCCGGGTCCAGCGGCGCGTTGACCGGCCACCACGCGACGACCGGCGCGTCCGGCAGCAGCAGCGGCAGGACCACCGACTGGGCGTGGTTGAGGACCTCGCCGTACAGCCGCAGGATGACCGTTTCGCCGGTGCCCGCGTCCGCGCCGACCCGGACCTCGGCGTCCAGGCGCGACGTCGTACGGTCACGCGGTGAGCGCGAGACCCGCTTGATGACGACCAGCGTGCGCGAGGGGTGCTCGCGGGAGGCCTCGCTCGCGGCCTTCAGCGCGTCGTAGGCGTTCTCCTCGTCGGTGACGATGACGAGGGTCAGCACCATGCCGACGGCCGGTGAGCCGATCGCGCGGCGACCCTGTACGAGCGCTTTGTTGATCTTGCTGGCCGTGGTGTCCGTCAGGTCGATCTTCATGGCCGACGCCAGCTCCGTCCGTCTCGTGCGAGCATTTCGTCCGCCTCGACCGGGCCCCAGGTCCCGGCCGGGTACTGCGCGGGCTTGCCGTGCTCGTCCCAGTACTCCTCGATCGGGTCGAGGATGTTCCAGGACAGCTCGACCTCCTCCGTGCGCGGGAAGAGGTTGGCGTCGCCGAGCAGGACGTCCAGGATCAGGCGCTCGTACGCCTCCGGGCTGGACTCGGTGAAGGACTCGCCGTACGCGAAGTCCATGGACACGTCCCGGATCTCCATCGAGGTGCCCGGCACCTTCGAGCCGAAGCGGACCGTGATGCCCTCGTCCGGCTGGACGCGGATGACGATCGCGTTCTGCCCGAGCTCCTGGGTGGCGGTGTGGTCGAAGGGGGAGTGGGGCGCGCGCTGGAAGACGACCGCGATCTCCGTGACGCGGCGGCCGAGGCGCTTGCCGGTGCGCAGATAGAACGGGACGCCCGCCCAACGGCGGTTGTCCACCTGCAACTTGATGGCGGCGTACGTATCGGTCTTCGACTTGGGGTCGATGCCGTCTTCCTGGAGATAGCCGACGGCCTTCTCGCCGCCCTGCCAGCCCGCGGAGTACTGCCCGCGCACGGTGTCCTTGCCGAGGTCCTTGGGCAGCTTCACCGCGCCGAGGACCTTCGCCTTCTCCGCCACCAGCGCGTCCGCCTCGAAGGAGGCGGGCTCCTCCATGGCGGTCAGCGCCATCAGCTGGAGGAGGTGGTTCTGGATGACGTCGCGGGCGGCGCCGATGCCGTCGTAGTACCCGGCGCGGCCGCCGATGCCGATGTCCTCGGCCATCGTGATCTGTACGTGGTCGACGTACGACCGGTTCCAGATCGGCTCGAACATCTGGTTGGCGAAGCGCAGCGCCAGGATGTTCTGGACGGTCTCCTTGCCGAGGTAGTGGTCGATCCGGAACACCTGGTCCGGGGCGAACACCTCGTGCACGATCGCGTTCAGTTCCTTGGCGGACCTCAGGTCGTGCCCGAACGGCTTCTCGATCACCGCGCGGCGCCAGGAACCCTCCGGCGCGTCCGCCAGCTCGTGCTTCTTGAGCTGCTGGACGACCTGCGGGAAGAACTTCGGGGGCACCGAGAGGTAGAAGGCGAAGTTGCCGCCCGTGCCCTGCTGCTTGTCCAGGTCCTGAATCGTCGCCTTCAGCTGCTCGAAGGCCGCGTCGTCGTCGAAGTTGCCCTGGACGAAACGCATGCCCTGGATGAGCTGCTGCCAGACCTCCTCGCGGAAGGGCGTGCGCGCGTGCTGCTTGACCGCGTCGTGCACCTCCTGCGCGAAGTCCTCGTCCTGCCACTCGCGGCGGGCGAAGCCGATGAGCGAGAAGCCCGGCGGCAGCAGACCCCGGTTGGCGAGGTCATAGACAGCAGGCATCAGCTTTTTACGGGACAAATCGCCCGTGACGCCAAAGATGACGAGGCCCGACGGCCCCGCGATACGCGGGAGCCGTCGGTCCGCGGCGTCACGCAGCGGATTGCTGCTCGACAAGGTTTCAGCCCTCCGAGGGGGCGAGGCGCTTGAGCTCGGCCTCGGTCGACTTGAGCAGGTCGTTCCAGGACGAGGCGAACTTCTCGACGCCCTCGTCCTCCAGGAGCTGCACCACGTCGTCGTACGAGATGCCGAGCTTCTCCACGGCGGCGATCTCGGCACGCGACTGGTCGTACGTCCCGGCGATGGTGTTGCCGGTGATCTGGCCGTGGTCGGCGCTGGCCTCGAGGGTGGCCTCCGGCATGGTGTTCACCGTGCCGGGAGCGACCAGGTCGTCGACGTACAGCGTGTCCTTGTACGCCTTGTCCTTGACGCCCGTCGACGCCCACAGCGGGCGCTGCTTGTTGGCGTTCGCCTTGTCCAGGGCGGCCCAGCGGTCGGAGGAGAAGACCTCCTCGTACGCCTCGTACGCCAGCCGGGCGTTGGCCAGACCGGCCTTGCCGCGCGCGGCCTTGGCCTCGTCGGTGCCCAGCTTGTCGATGCGCTTGTCGATCTCGGTGTCCACGCGGGACACGAAGAACGACGCCACCGAGTGGATCTTGGACAGGTCCAGGCCCGCGGCCTTCGCCTTCTCCAGGCCCGCGAGGTAGGCGTCCATGACCTCGCGGTAGCGCTCCAGGGAGAAGATCAGCGTCACGTTCACGCTGATGCCCCGGCCGATGACCTCGGTGATCGCCGGCAGGCCCGCCTTCGTCGCCGGGATCTTGATGAGCGTGTTCGGCCGGTCCACCAGCCACGCCAGCTGCTTGGCCTCGGCGACCGTCGCCTTCGTGTTGTGTGCCAGGCGCGGGTCGACCTCGATCGACACCCGGCCGTCCTGGCCGCCGGTCGCGTCGAACACCGGCCGCAGGATGTCGGCGGCGTCACGGACGTCCGCCGTCGTGATCATGCGGATCGCCTCTTCGACGGTGACCTTGCGCGCGGCGAGGTCCTCGAGCTGCTGCTCGTAGCCGTCGCCGGACGAGATCGCCTTCTGGAAGATCGACGGGTTGGTGGTGACGCCCACGACGTGCTGCTCGTCGATCAGTTCGGCGAGGTTGCCGGACGTGATCCGCTTGCGCGACAGGTCGTCCAGCCAGATCGCGACGCCTTCGTCGGAGAGGCGCTTGAGTGCGTCTGTCATGGAATTACATCTCCTACTTGGTCGTATATGGGCGTCAGCGCTGAGCGGCTGCAATCGATTCCCGCGCTGCCGCGGCCACCGCGTCGGCGGTGAAACCGAACTCGCGGAAGAGGACCTTGCCGTCCGCCGAAGCCCCGAAGTGCTCCAGCGAAACGATGCGGCCCGCGTCCCCGACGAAGCGGTGCCAGGTCAGGCCGATGCCGGCCTCGACCGCCACCCGCGCCTTCACCGACGGCGGCAGCACCGAGTCCCGGTACCCCTGCTCCTGCTCCTCGAACCACTCCACCGACGGCATCGAGACAACGCGCGTCGGCACGCCCGCCGCCTGCAGCTGCTCGCGTGCCTCCACGGCGAGCTGCACCTCGGAACCGGTGCCGATGAGGACGACCTCGGGCTTGCCGCCGTCGGCCTCGAAGAGCACGTAACCGCCCTTCGCGGCGTCCTCGTTGGGCTCGTACGTCGGCACGCCCTGACGGGTCAGCGCCAGGCCGTGCGGGGCGCCCTTGCCGAACTCCTTCGTCCAGCGCCTGAGGATCTCGCGCCAGGCGATGGCGGTCTCGTTCGCGTCGGCCGGACGGACCACGTTCAGGCCCGGGATGGCGCGCAGCGAGGCCAGGTGCTCCACCGGCTGGTGCGTCGGGCCGTCCTCGCCGAGGCCCACCGAGTCGTGCGTCCACACGTACGTCACCGGCAGGTGCATCAGCGCGGACAGGCGCACGGCGTTGCGCATGTAGTCGGAGAACACCAGGAAGGTGCCGCCGTAGATGCGGGTGTTGCCGTGCAGCGCGATGCCGTTCATCTCCGCGGCCATGGAGTGCTCACGGATGCCGTAGTGGATCGTGCGGCCGTACGGGTGTGCCTCCGGCAGCGGGTTGTCCGCCGGCAGGAACGACGACGTCTTGTCGATCGTGGTGTTGTTCGAGCCCGCGAGGTCGGCGGAGCCGCCCCACAACTCGGGGATCACCGCGCCGAGCGCCTGCAGGACCTTGCCGGAGGCGGCACGCGTCGCGACGCCCTTGCCCGTCTCGAAGACCGGGAGCTTCTCCTCCCAGCCCGCGGGCAGCTCGCCCGCGGCGATCCGGTCGAACTCCGCGGCGCGCTCGGGCTGCTGCGTACGCCAGGCGGCGAAGCCCTTCTCCCACGTCGCCTTGGCCTCACGGCCCCGGTCCAGCGCCTTGCGGGTGTGCGCGAGGACCTCGTCGGAGACCTCGAAGGACCGCTCCGGGTCGAAGCCGAGCACCCGCTTGGTGGCGGCGACCTCGTCGTCGCCGAGCGCCGAGCCGTGCGCGGCCTCGGTGTTCTGCGCGTTCGGGGCCGGCCAGGCGATGATCGAACGCATCGCGATGAACGACGGCCGGTCCGTGACGGCCTTGGCCTCCTGGATCGCCGCGTACAGCGCGGCCGGGTCCAGGTCGCCGTTCTCCTTCGGCTCCACACGCTGCACGTGCCAGCCGTAGGCCTCGTACCGCTTCATGGTGTCTTCGGAGATCGCGGTCTCCGTGTCGCCCTCGATCGAGATGTGGTTGTCGTCCCACAGCAGGATCAGGTTGCCGAGCTTCTGGTGCCCGGCCATCGAGGACGCCTCGGCGGAGATGCCCTCCTGGAGGCAGCCGTCGCCGGCGATCGCGTAGATGTAGTGGTCGAACGGCGACTCGCCCGCGGCGGTGTCCGGGTCGAACAGACCGCGCTCGTAGCGGGCGGCCATCGCCATGCCCACGGCGTTGGCGACGCCCTGGCCGAGCGGGCCCGTGGTCGTCTCCACGCCCACCGTGTGGCCGTACTCCGGGTGGCCCGGCGTCTTCGAGCCCCACGTGCGGAAGGCCTTCAGGTCATCGAGCTCCAGGCCGAAACCGGCCAGGTAGAGCTGGATGTAGAGCGTGAGGGACGAGTGGCCCGCGGACAGGACGAAACGGTCCCGGCCGGTCCAGTCGGCGTCCGCCGGGTCGTGCCGCATCACCTTCTGGAAAAGGGTGTACGCGGCGGGCGCGAGGCTCATGGCCGTACCCGGATGGCCGTTGCCGACCTTCTGTACGGAATCCATGGCCAGGACGCGGACGGTGTCGACAGCCCGCTGGTCCAGATCGGTCCACTCGAGGTCTGTGGTGGTCGGCTTGGTGCTCACCCTGGGTCAGGGCTCCTCTCCACATGTCGAATGCCGGCGGCGTATGAATCTCACCGGCCGCTGTCGAGCCTACCGCTGTGAGAACGTGCATTTTTTCGAGTGATTCCAGACTGCCGGGAGCCGT
Organism: Streptomyces aureoverticillatus; assembly: GCF_014649395.1. GTDB lineage: Bacteria > Actinomycetota > Actinomycetes > Streptomycetales > Streptomycetaceae > Streptomyces > Streptomyces aureoverticillatus. The sequence goes on along the minus strand of NZ_BMSY01000005.1, from coordinate 169,515 downwards.
CGCGATCCGCCTCCCGAAAGGGCCGTACCGCATTCACCATGTGAAAACGGGACTGCTCATCTGGTCACCTCGTCCGTCCGCTTCGCCCGCCTTCGAACACCGCTCGTCCGGCCCCTCAACACGAACCCACCCCCGCGAAGGGCGAGGTATGGGCAACGTCTACAGTGGCGTGGTACGCGCGAGCCTTTACCGGATCTTCATGTCCGAACGTCCGACGCAGGGCTTGCTGGGAGTCTCTGTCAGGGGTGTGCGTGACGGCCGTTGAATCCCGTCCAGCGGGGGTAATCGGGGCGAGCCAGAACCCGAGCAACCGGCCGTTCGGGGCCCGAGTCAAGGCGTTCGTGGCGCTGACCAAGCCGCGGATCATCGAACTGCTGCTGATCACCACCGTTCCGGTGATGTTCCTCGCCGAGCAGGGGGTGCCCGACCTCACCCTGGTGCTGCTCACCTGCGTGGGCGGCTACCTCTCCGCGGGCGGCGCCAACGCGCTCAACATGTACATCGACCGCGACATCGACGCCCTCATGGAGCGCACGTCGCAGCGCCCGCTCGTCACCGGGATGGTCAGCCCCCGCGAGTGCCTGGTCTTCGGCATCTCGCTCGCGGTGATCTCCACACTGCTCTTCGGCCTCACCGTCAACTGGCTGTCCGCCTGGCTGTCGCTCGGGGCGCTGCTCTTCTACGTGGTCGTCTACACGATGATCCTCAAGCGGCGCACCTCCCAGAACATCGTCTGGGGCGGCATCGCGGGCTGTCTGCCCGTCCTCATCGGCTGGTCGTCCGTGACCAACTCGATGTCGTGGGCGCCCGTCATCCTCTTCCTGGTGATGTTCTTCTGGACGCCGCCGCACTACTGGCCGCTGTCCATGCGGGTCAAGGAGGACTACGCGCGCGTGGGCGTGCCGATGCTTCCGGTGATCGCCTCCAACAAGGTCGTCGCGCGCCAGATCGTCCTCTACAGCTGGGTCATGGTCGCGGTCTCGCTGCTGCTCCAGCCGCTCGGCTACACCGGCTGGTTCTACACCGCGGTCGCCCTGGCCACCGGCGGCTGGTGGCTGTGGGAGGCGCACGGGCTGCAGAACCGCGCGAAGGCCGAGGCGACCGGCGGCAAGCTCAAGGAGATGCGCCTCTTCCACTGGTCCATCACCTATGTGTCGCTGCTGTTCGTGGCGGTCGCGGTGGATCCCTTCCTGCGGTAGCCCCCGGCGGTTTCCCGGAGCGGTGAGCGCTCACCGCCGCCCGCACCCACCTCACACGACGAGGCGGCCGTCAAGACCCGATCAGGTCTTGACGGCCGCCGTCGTCGTGCGTCGTGGTGCTTACGCCTGCCGGGCCGGGCCGCACCAGGTGGTGAGGGCCGTCCGGAGCTCGGCGGTGTCGGGCGCGCCGTCGGCGGCCGCCCAGGCGACATGGCCGTCCGGACGGATGAGGAGCGCGGCGGGAGCGGGAATCTCGCCGAAGACCGGGACGGACCAGTGGTCGTCCTCGCTCCGCGCCGTGACGAGGTCGACGCGATCGGCCCAGCCCTCGGCGGCCGCCGCCACCTCGGCGCTGCCGCGCAGGTCGAGCAGGACGGGGCGGGCCGCGTGCAGCAGCTCGTAGACGCGGGTGGCGCCGTCGGACGTCTTGAGGTCGGCGTCGGGGACCCGGCGGCCCGTCAGCGGGTGGTCGCCGTCGAGGGCGTACCGGATGTCCAGCGCGGTGAGCATGGCGCGCAGATGCCGGTTGACGTCGTCGAACACCATGAGCGAGCCGAACACATCGCGCAGCGCGTCCGTCTGGGCGCCGGGGCGGGCCAGGGCCGACTGCGCCCGGGTGTTGTGCAGCACGCGCTCCGCGACGGGGTGCCGCTCGTCGTGATAGCTGTCCAGCAGGCTCTCCGGCGCCTGGCCGCGCACCACCGAGGCGAGCTTCCAGCCGAGGTTGACCGCGTCCTGCACGCCCATGTTCAGCCCCTGGCCGCCGGCCGGGAAGTGGATGTGCGCCGCGTCGCCCGCGAGCAGCACCCGGCCGTCCCGGTACTGCGCGGCCTGCCGCGCCGCGTCGCCGAACTTGGAGACCCACCTGGGGCTGTGCATGCCGAAGTCCGTGCCCGCGAGCCTGACCAGGGACTCCCGGAGCTGCTCGAACGTCGCGGGCTCGTCGCGGTCCGAGACGTTCTCGTAGTCGGATGTGATCACCCGGTACCAGCCCGGCTCGAAGGCGATCGCCGAGAAGTCGCCGCCCGGCACGCGCCGCACCCAGACGTAGTCCTCGGGCAGATCGGGGAGTTCGACGTCGCCGATCAGCGCGGTCATCGTCGCCGGGGTGCCGGGGAAGTCGATGCCCGCCAGCTTGCGCACCGTGCTGCGCCCGCCGTCGCAGCCCACGAGGTAGCGGGCGCGCAGCGTCTCGGGTGCCTCCGCCGTACCCAGCTCGACCGTCACGCCGTCCTCGTCCTGACGGATCCCGGTCACCTCGGACGACCGGCGCACCCGCACGCCGAGCTCGGTGCCCCACTCCTCCAGCAGCCGCTCGATGACGTTCTGCAGGATCATCAGCGGGTACGGGTGCCTGGACTCGGACTCGTCGAAGTCCAGCCAGAGCCCGGAGAAGTGGCCCACCGGCTGCAGTTCGCCGGCCGCCAGGAAGCGGTCCAGGACTCCGCGCTGGTCCAGCACCTCCAAGGTGCGGGAGTGCATCCCGCCGGCCCGCGACTCGCCCGTCCGCTCCGCGAGCCGCTCGACCACCACCACGTCGACGCCCGCCAGCCGCAGCTCGCAGGCGAGCATCAGGCCCGTCGGCCCGGCGCCCGCGATCACCACGTCCGTGTCCATGCCGGTGCGTCCCACGTCTTCCCCCTCGTCCCACTGCGTCTCTGACGTTCATGAATCAGGTCCACGTTCACGGAACGTGGACCGGCCGGTCAAGACAATGCCGCCGCCGGCAGGGGCAAGCGCTGTCGGACTTGCCTTGTCCCGCCGGCGGGACGGTCCGCGGGACGTTTCGGGGGTGGTTCAGGGGCGGTTCAGTCGTCGCGGAGCAGGTCAGTCGTCAGTCGTCGCGGGAGCACGACGGGCGCTCCACCGTTCACGCACGCGCAGATGGCCGTCGGCGTCGGCCGCCGCGGGCCACCCCGTGCGGAACCAGCCGTCCCGAAGGGCCGCGTCCGTGGCCCGCTTGTCGCCGAAGTAGCCGTCGAACAGCAGCGGTCCGCGCACGGACAGCTCACCCCCCGCCACCCGCGCCTCGGTACCGGGCGCGGGCAGCCCGCAGCTCTCCGGTCGGCGGCGGGCGTCGGCGTGGTCCAGGACGGCGACGTCACCTGTCTCGGGCGCGGTGAGGAAGGCGCGCACCCGGGCGTGCGGGGTCGCGGTGCGGATGTCCTCCAGGAGCCGGGGGGCGGCGGCGGGAGGGCCGGTCGCCTCGGCGTCCGCGAAGCGCAGGGAGGCCAGGTGGTGCGGCGCCGTGTCGAGGACGCCCGCCCAGGTCTCGGGCGCGCACACCAGTCGGTCCGCACGGTGCCCCCGCACGGCTGCGCAGATCGCCACCGGATCCGGGCGCTCCAGGAGCACCGCGGTGCCCCGGGCCTGCCACTGCCGCAGCAGGGCGGCCCACGCGGACCAGTGCCCCAGCGGGAAACCGCACACCAGTACGGCATACGGCTCCGGTCGGCAGCCCGGGTGGGTACGCAGCACGCACACCCGGTGCGAGAGGACGACGCCCCGGGGGCGGCCGGAACCGGCGAAGGCGATCACACAGGGGTCGGCCTCGTCCGGCGCATCGTCCTGTGTTTCGTCCAGCGCTTCGTCCTGCGCTGCGCCCGGCGCCGTCCCCTCCGCCCGGTCGGCGGCGCGTCCCTCGGGGTCGGTATCCACGTCCGGGAGTACGGCATCGTCGGGGAGTACGCCACTGTCCGGAAGCACGGCACTGTCTGGGAGTACGACATCGTCCGGGAGTACGACATGACGTACCGCCGAAACCCCCGCGAGCCGCTCCCCCGCCTCCGCACGGGCCGCGTCGGTCAGGAGCAGGCGGGGCCCGGCCGCGCGCACGACTTCCGCCATGCGCACCTCCCCGGCGCCCGCACCCACCGGCACGAACACCGCCCCGGCCCGCGCGGCCCCCGCGAACGCGGCCGGTGCCGTCGGCGACGCCCCGGCCAGGCACACCACGCGGTCGCCGCGCCGCACACCGTGGGCGGCCAGGAACCGAGCGGTCCGGTCGGCCGCCGCGTCCAGCTCCGCGAAGGTCAGCGCGCGCTCGCCGAGCACCGCGGCCGTGCGGTGCGGGACGGCGCGGGCGGCGGACCGGAAGACCTCGCCGAGCAGCAGACCGGTCATGCCCCCTGGTCCTACCACGGGGCGGCGCAGGGCGGAACGGCCGCGCGCGCCCCGGGCGGACCGTGGCCGAGACCACGCCACCCGGGCGTCGCCGAACGATCTACCCGTCGGTAGCATCCTGTGCCATGGCAGACACGGAGCAGGTGACCGAGCAGGACGGCCCCGGCGCGGGCGGGGCGGACGACGCGGCCAAGGCGGCGAAGGCGGCCGCCCGTGCCGAGCGCACGGCCGCCAAGCTGGCCAAGCAGATCACCGCGTTCGCGCGGGCGCACGGCGGCGCGGAGGGACAGGTCGCGTACATCGGCGAGCGTGGCGCGCGGATCGTCCTCGTCGGCGACGACGGCGGCTGGGGCGACCTGGTCGCGCCGAGCCACGCGATCGCGACGAACGCCGTGGAGAAGGCCGGAATCACCGTCCACGAGGACTTCGACGGCGACTTCGCGGCCAAGGTGAAGACCGGACCGTACGAATGGAAGCGCATGGCGGGCATCCAGATCGGCGGCCCGACGGGCGCGTGAGACACGCGCGGGGCGGGCACGGAGTGACACGGTGAGCAACACCTGACACCGGGGTCACCCGTTAGGACCGTAAGAACACGGTCCACGCATGGGAGCCAGGATGATCGAAACGCCGTCCCTGGTCGACCAGCACTGCCATGGCGTCCTGCGCACGGAGCTGGGACTCGGCACCTTCGAGGCCCATCTCGGCCGGGGCGAGGGCCCGCCCGCCCCCGGCACCACCTTCTTCGACACCCAGACCGGCTTCGCCGTCCGCCGCTGGTGCCCGCCGCTGCTCGGCCTCGAACCGCACTGCCCGCCCGCCCGCTACCTGGCGCGCCGCCGCGAGCTGGGCGTCCTTGAGGCCGGGCGGCGACTGCTGCGGGGCAGCGGGATCACGACGTATCTCGTCGACACCGGACTGCCGGGCGACCTGACCGGGCCCGGCGAACTGGCGACGACCGGCGCCGCCGAGGCCCACGAGATCGTCCGCCTGGAATTACTGGCCGAGCAGGTCGCCGACACCTCCGGCACCGTCGACTCCTTCCTCGCCAATCTCGCCGAGTCCGTGCACGGCGCCGCGAACGGAGCCGTCGCCTTCACCTCGGTCGCCGGAGTGCGCCACCGCCGCGCGCTCGCCGCCGAACCGCCGGGGCCGGGGGAGGTGCGCGGGGCGGCGGGGCGGTGGCTCGCCGGGCGGCAGGTGGGCGGCGAACTCGCCGACCCGGTGCTGCTGCGGCACCTGCTGTGGATCGCCGTGGCCTCCGGTCTGCCCCTGCAACTGCACACCGGCGCCGCCGACCCGCAGCGCTCCTTCGGCGACTTCGCCCGGTCCACGGCCGGCCTCGGCACCGACCTCGTGCTGCTGCACGGCTACCCGCACCACCGCGCCGCGGCCCACCTCGCGGGCGCCTTCCCGCATGTGTACGCCGACTTGGGCCCCGCGCTCGTACGGACCGGGGCGCGGGCGGCGGCCGTGCTCGCGGAGATCCTGGAGCTCGCGCCGTTCGGCAAGCTGCTGTTCTCCAGCGGTGCCCACGGGCTGCCCGAACTGCACGTGGTGGGCGCGCACTTGTTCCGGGAGGCGTTGGGGCGGGTGCTCGGCACCTGGGTGGCCGAGGGTGCGTGGTCGCTGGCGGACGCGCAGCGGGTGGCGGGGCTGATCGCGGCGGGGAACGCGCGGCGGGTCTACGGGCTGGTGGACGACTGACCGTTGGGCGGCCGGTCCGTGGTGCGGTGCGTCAGACCGGCGACAGTTGGGAGTCGTCCACCTGCGTCGGCACGTCCGCCGTGGGCTGCGGGCGCTCCCGCAGGGACAGCACCACCCGCAGCGTCGCGATCCACACCAGGCACGACCCCAGCATGTGCGTGGCCACCAAGACCTCCGGCAGGTCCGTGAAGTACTGGACGTAGCCCACGCCACCCTGCGCGAGCAGGACGAAGAAGAGATCCCGGGTGCGGGCCAGCGGACCCGGCGGGGCGTCGACCGCCTTCAGGACGAACCACAGCGCGAACGTCAGTGTCACCACGATCCACGCCAGGACGGCGTGCAGCTTGGTGACGCCCTCCCAGTCCAGGCCCACGGCGCCGACGTTCATGCGCGGTACGTCGCTGGAGTCGCCCGCGTGCGGCCCCGCGCCGGTGACGACCGTGCCGACCGCGATGAGCAGCGCCGTGACGCCGGTCAGCACCCACACCAGCTGGGCGACGGCCTTGCCGACGAGCGGACGCGGCTCCGCGTCGCCCTCCCGGGTGCGCTGCCACATCGCGGTGGCGACCGCGATCAGGGCGGTGGAGAGCAGGAAGTGCGCCGCCACGGTGTACGGGTTGAGGCCGACGAGCACGACGATGCCGCCGAGCACCGCGTTGCCCATGACCAGCCAGAACTGGGCCCAGCCGTAGCGGGTCAGGCTCCGCCGCCACGGCTTCTGCGAGCGCGCGGCGATGATGGCCCAGCCGACGGCGGCACAGAGCACGTACGTCAGCATGCGGTTGCCGAACTCGACGACTCCGTGGAAGCCCATCTCGCTGGTCGCGGTGAGGGACTCGTCGGTGCACTTGGGCCAGGTCGGGCAGCCCAGGCCGGAGCCGGTCAGGCGGACGGCGCCGCCGGTGACCACGATGACGCACGTCATCACGAGCGAGGCGAGCACCGCGCGCTGGACGGTCCGTTCGGTCGGAGTCCAGCGTTCCGCGATGTAGGCGAGCGGATTGCGTGCTGCTTGAGCCACGTCGGCCCGGGTCACGTTTGGCACGCGCACCATCGTAGGGGTGCGCTTGTGCACGGCTTCACGAGGGGGACGTATCCGGTGCTTCTGTGACGGCGGTTACTCCCGTCGGCGGGTCCCCGCCGGTCACGCGCGGGTCATTCGCAGCCGGTCACTCGGGTCATTCCCAGCGGAAGAACCGTGCCGCCGCGCCGAGTCCGACCACCGCCCACCCGGCCAGGATCCCGAGGTCCGCCCACGGCATCGACGCACCGTGCTGCAGGACGTCCCGCAGGCCGTCCGAGAGCGCCGAGATCGGCAGCAGGCCGAGCGCGGCCTCCACGCCGCCGGGGAACTTGTCCAGCGGCACGATGACGCCGCCGCCGACCAGCAGGAGCAGGAAGACGAGGTTGGCGGCGGCCAGCGTCGCCTCCGCCTTGAGGGTGCCGGCCATCAGCAGGCCGAGCCCGGAGAAGGCGGCCGTACCGAGGACAAGGAGCAGCAGCACGGCGAACGGATTGCCGTGCGGTGACCAGCCGAGCGCGAAGGCGATGGCCGTGAGCAGCACGATCTGGAGCACCTCGGTGACGAGCACCGACAGCGTCTTGGCGGCCATCAGGCCCCAGCGCGGCAGCGGCGAGGCGCCGAGCCGCTTGAGCACGCCGTACCGCCGCTCGAAGCCCGTCGCGATGGCCTGCCCGGTGAAGGCCGTCGACATCACGGCCAGGGCGAGGATCCCGGGGGCGAGGAAGTCGACCGCCTTGCCGTCGCCCGTGTCGACGATGTCGACCGCGCTGAACAGGACGAGCAGGAGCGTGGGGATGACGACGGTGAGCAGCAGCTGTTCGCCGTTGCGCAGCAGCATCTTCGTCTCGAGCGCGGCCTGCGCGGCGATCATGCGGGGGAGCGGGGCGGCGCCCGGCTTCGGGGCGTACGTGCCCGGCGTGCCGGCGGCGGTCTCCGTAGTGCTCGTGGTGCTGGTCACGACCGCAACTCCTTGCCCGTGAGCTCCAGGAAGACGTCTTCGAGTGTGTGGCGTTCGACCGAGATCCGGTCCGGCATGACGCCGTGCTGGGCGCACCAGGAGGTGACGGTGGCGAGCAGCTGGGGGTCGACGGTGCCGCTGACGCGGTAGGCGCCGGGGGTGAGTTCGGCGGCGGCGGAGTCCGGGGGCAGGGCCTTGAGGAGGGAGCCGACGTCGAGGCCGGGGCGGCCGGTGAAGCGCAGGGTGTTCTCGGCGCCGCCGCGGCACAGTTCCTCGGGGCTGCCCTGGGCGATGACCTTGCCGGCGTCGATGATGGCGACGTCGTCGGCGAGTTCCTCGGCCTCGTCCATGTGGTGCGTGGTGAGGATCACGGAGACGCCGTCGCGGCGCAGATCGCGTACGAGGTTCCAGGTGGCCCGGCGGGCCTGCGGGTCGAGGCCGGCGGTCGGCTCGTCGAGGAAGACCAGTTCGGGCCGGCCGACGACGGCCATGGCGAGCGCCAGGCGCTGCTGCTGGCCGCCGGAGAGGCGGCGGTAGGTGGTGCGGCCGCAGGAGTCGAGGCCGAGGCGTTCGATGAGGGCGTCGACGTCGAGGGGGTGCGCGTGCAGCTTCGCGACGTGCCGCAGCATCTCGTCGGCGCGGGCGCCGGAGTAGACGCCGCCGGACTGGAGCATCACGCCGATGCGGGGCCGCAGCGCGGCGGCCTGCCGGACCGGGTCGAGGCCGAGGACGCGGACCTCGCCGGCGTCCGGCCTGCGGTAGCCCTCGCAGGTCTCGATGGTGGTGGTCTTGCCGGCGCCGTTGGGGCCGAGGACGGCCGTGACCGCGCCCGCGCGGACTTCCAGGTCGAGGCCGTCCACCGCGGTCTTTGTCCCGTACCGCTTGACCAGACCCGTGGCCTGGACGACGGACTCATTTCCCATGACGGGAAGTCTAGAGAGCGTCGCGGGACCTGCGGTCGGCGGGCCCTTGGCGGCTCGGGCCGTACGGATCAGCCGGTACGAAGCCGACGTGTCAGCCGGTGGCGAGGCCACGGGTCACCCGGTACCGCGTCACCCGGTACGAAGCCGACGCGTCACCCGGTACGAGGCCGGTGTTCCGCCAGCCACCCCTGTGCGTACGCCACCGCGTCCGCCAGCGGGAACAACCGTGCCGTCGCCGCCCCCACCATGCCGCGCGCGACCGGGCGCTCCCGCTCGTAGTCCGCCCCCAGCTCGTCGAAGCGGTCGTCGGTGATGGAGGGCTCGCGCACCGTCGTCCAGCGGCGGCCCTCGTCGGTCATGACGGCGAAGGAGTTCTCGACGAGCGGCGCCGGAATGCGGTACTCCGCCAGATGGAAGGCCGTACAGGAGCCGAAGCCGGCGCCCAGGAGCAGCACCCGGGCCCCGGCCTGTTCGAGCCGGGCCAGCGGGCTGCGCTCGCCCAGCCGGCAGTCGAGCGCGTGGCCGTCCATGAGGGCCTCCGCGCGGGGGCCGACGGCCGCGAAGGACGTCTGCGGGTGGGCGCTGCGGACGGCGCCCGGCCAGGTGCGCACGGTCTCCGGGACGACGCCGACGCCGCGGGTGCGGGCGGTGCGCGGGTCGTACGCGGGCATCGTGGCGCGGATGGTGTCCCACCAGGCGGCGGGGACGGGAGGGTTCTCCCACTCGGAAGGATCCGAGTTGTCGCTGGACTGTGCGGGCACCACCAGGGTCCCCTCGTCACCCAGACAGTCGAACAGTGCGAGCACGACCGCTTCGGCGCCGCCGTTGACCCAGCCGAGGGAGCTGAGGGAGGTGTGCGCGAGGAGGGTGTCGCCGGTGCGGACACCGAGGGCGCGCAATTCCCTCGCGAGGGAGTCGCGGGTGCACAAAGGGCCGGTGGGAGGGGGTGTGGGCATGGTCGGGGAGTCTTCCGGAGGGGGCGGGAACGCGCCACCGCATTGATCGATCAAAGATCGTTTCCGCAGGTCAGCTTAGGTTTACCTAAGTGATGAACGGCACCGAACGGTGATCCGGACGCGGCTTGTCAGGCTCTGAGGAATTACGCAACAATGGCGTTGTGAAAAACGTTGGCGAGGCTCGGGAGACCCCCACGGGGGCCGCCCCTCAGGAAGAGCTCGCGACCGGGGAGCGGTCCACGCGCAACCGGGTCGCGCGCTCCATCCTGGACCACGGCCCGTCCACCGTGGCGGACCTGGCGGGCAGGCTCGGCCTGACCCAGGCCGCCGTCCGCCGCCACCTGGACGCCCTCGTGCACGAGAACGTGGTCGAGGGCCGCGAGAAGCGCGTCTACGGCGCCCGGACCCGAGGCCGCCCGGCCAAGGTCTTCGCCCTGACGGACTGCGGCCGCGACGCCTTCGACCAGTCCTACGACAAGCTGGCGGCCGACGCCATGCGCTGGATCGAGCAGACGCACGGCGAGGCCGCGGTCGCCGAATTCGCCCGCGCCCGCATCGCGGAACAGGCCGAGGCCTACCGCGCGGCGGTCGACGCGGCGCCCCCGGAGCAGCGCACCGACGCCCTGGCGAAGGCGTTGACCGCCGACGGGTACGCTGCTACGGCGCGCAGCGCGCCGGTGGGCGAGCAGCTCTGCCAGCACCACTGCCCGGTCGCCCACGTCGCGGAGCAGTATCCACAGCTCTGCGAGGCGGAGACGGAGATCTTCTCCGCGCTGCTCGGGACGCACGTCCAGCGCCTGGCCACCATCGCCCACGGGGACGGCGTCTGCACGACGTACATCCCCAAGGCGGCACCACAGCCCGCTGAAGACACTGAGAACACGCCCAACACTTCTGCAAGCACGGCCGGGAGGAACCCCGCATGACTCTCCCCACGGAGACTGCCCACCCCGAACTCGAGGGTCTGGGTAAGTACGAATACGGCTGGGCCGACTCCGACACGGCCGGTGCCTCTGCCAAGCGCGGCATCGACGAGGACGTCGTCCGGGACATCTCCGCGAAGAAGAACGAGCCGGAGTGGATGACCAAGCTCCGTCTCAAGGGCCTGCGCCTGTTCGAGAAGAAGCCCATGCCGAACTGGGGCTCGGACCTCTCCGGCATCGACTTCGACAACATCAAGTACTTCGTGCGCTCCACGGAGAAGCAGGCGGAGTCCTGGGAGGACCTGCCCGAGGACATCAAGAACACGTACGACAAGCTCGGCATCCCCGAGGCGGAGAAGCAGCGCCTCGTCGCCGGCGTCGCCGCGCAGTACGAGTCCGAGGTCGTCTACCACCAGATCCGTGAGGACCTGGAGGAGCAGGGCGTCATCTTCCTGGACACCGACACGGCCCTGAAGGAGCACCCGGAGCTCTTCAAGGAGTACTTCGGCACGGTCATCCCGGTCGGCGACAACAAGTTCGCGTCGCTGAACTCCGCCGTGTGGTCCGGCGGCTCCTTCATCTACGTGCCGAAGGGCGTGCACGTCGAGATCCCGCTCCAGGCCTACTTCCGCATCAACACGGAGAACATGGGCCAGTTCGAGCGGACGCTGATCATCGTCGACGAGGACGCCTACGTCCACTACGTCGAGGGCTGCACGGCGCCGATCTACAAGTCGGACTCCCTGCACTCCGCGGTGGTCGAGATCATCGTCAAGAAGGGCGCCCGCTGCCGCTACACGACCATCCAGAACTGGTCGAACAACGTCTACAACCTGGTCACCAAGCGCGCCGTGGCGTACGAGGGCGCGACCATGGAGTGGATCGACGGCAACATCGGCTCCAAGGTGACGATGAAGTACCCCGCCGTCTACCTGATGGGTGAGCACGCCAAGGGCGAGACCCTGTCCATCGCCTTCGCCGGCGAGGGCCAGCACCAGGACGCCGGTTCCAAGATGGTCCACATGGCGCCGAACACCTCGTCCAACATCGTGTCGAAGTCCGTGGCGCGTGGCGGCGGCCGCACCTCCTACCGCGGTCTGGTCGAGATCGGCGAGGGCGCCGCGGGCTCCAAGTCCAACGTGCTCTGTGACGCGCTGCTCGTCGACACCATCTCCCGCTCCGACACGTATCCGTACGTGGACGTCCGCGAGGACGACGTGTCCATGGGCCACGAGGCCACCGTCTCCAAGGTCTCCGAGGACCAGCTCTTCTACCTGATGAGCCGCGGTCTCACCGAGTTCGAGGCGATGGCGATGATCGTGCGCGGCTTCGTCGAGCCCATCGCGAAGGAACTGCCCATGGAGTACGCCCTCGAGCTCAACCGGCTGATCGAGCTGCAGATGGAAGGAGCGGTGGGCTAGAGCGCCCCGCCGAACCCGACAAAGACCCTGGGCTCAGTCGCTGAGCCCCACGAGCCTGCCGCCGGCGGCAGGCGCAAACGATGAGGCAGAAAGCGAGCAACACCGAAGCCATGGCTCAGGCCCAGAACATCCCGGTGGGCGGCACAACCTCCGGCTCGATCGCGGTGGCCGCCGAGTCGACCGTCGCCACGCGCATGAGCGCGCCCCCCTCCTTCGACGTGGCGGACTTCCCGGTCCCGCACGGCCGCGAGGAGGAGTGGCGGTTCACGCCGCTGGAGCGCCTTCGCGGGCTGCACGACGGCACCGCGGTCGCCACCGGCGACGGTGTGAAGATCGACATCGAGGCCCCCGAGGCCGTCGTGGTCGAGACCGTCGGCCGTGACGACGCGCGGCTCGGCAAGGCGGGCGTCCCCGTGGACCGCGTCGCCGCCCAGGCCTACTCCTCCTTCGAGAAGGCCGGTGTCGTCACCGTCCCCAAGGAGACGGTCCTCACCGAACCGATCCGCATCGCCGTGCACGGCCAGGGCGGCGTCGCCTACGGCCACCAGGTCATCGAGCTGGGCGCCTTCGCCGAGGCCGTCGTGGTCATCGACCACACCGGCGACGCGGTGCTCGCGGCCAACGTCGACTACATCCTGGGCGACGGCGCCAAGCTGACCGTCGTCTCCGTCCAGGACTGGGACGACAAGGCCGTGCACGTCGGCCAGCACAACGCGCTGATCGGCCGGGACGCCACCTTCAAGTCGTTCGTGGTCACCTTCGGCGGCGACCTCGTGCGGCTGCACCCCCGGGTGACGTACGCGGGCACCGGCGGCGAGGCCGAGCTGTTCGGCCTGTACTTCACGGACGCCGGCCAGCACCAGGAGCACCGCCTCCTGGTCGACCACAACGTCCCGCACTGCAAGTCCAACGCCGTCTACAAGGGCGCGCTGCAGGGCGAGGACGCGCACGCCGTCTGGATCGGCGACGTCCTCATCGAGGCCAAGGCCGAGGGCACGGACACGTACGAGATGAACCGCAACCTCGTCCTCACGGACGGCGCCCGCGTGGACTCCGTACCGAACCTGGAGATCGAGACCGGCGAGATCGTCGGCGCCGGTCACGCCTCCGCCACCGGCCGCTTCGACGACGAGCAGCTCTTCTATCTGATGGCCCGCGGCATCCCCGCCGACGAGGCCCGCCGACTGGTGGTCCGCGGCTTCTTCGCGGAGCTGGTCCAGCAGATCGACGTCGACGACATCGAAGAGCGGCTTCTCGCGAAGATCGACGAGGAGCTGGAGGCGTCGGTCTGATGTCCACCTTCGTACGCGCCTGCGGCCTGAGCGAGCTGGAGGAGGACACCCCGAAGCGGGTGGAACTCGACGGCACGCCGGTCTCGGTCGTCCACACCGAGGGCGAGGTGTTCGCGATCCACGACATCTGCTCGCACGCGAACGTCTCCCTCTCCGAGGGCGAGGTGGAGGACTGTCAGATCGAGTGCTGGCTGCACGGCTCCAGCTTCGACCTCCGCACCGGCAAGCCGTCCGGCCTTCCCGCGACGCGCCCCGTCCCCGTATACCCCGTAAAGATCGAAGGGGACGATGTGCTCGTCTCCGTCACCCAGGAGTCCTGAGGCACCATGGCAACGCTTGAAATCCGCGACCTGCACGTGACCGTCGAGGTCGAGAACGGCACCAAGGAAATCCTCAAGGGTGTCGACCTGACCGTGAAGCAGGGCGAGACGCACGCCATCATGGGCCCGAACGGCTCCGGCAAGTCGACCCTCGCCTACTCCATCGCGGGCCACCCCAAGTACACGATCACGCAGGGCACCGTCACCCTCGACGGCGAGGACGTCCTCGAGATGGAGGTCGACGAGCGTGCCCGCGCGGGCATGTTCCTCGCCATGCAGTACCCGGTCGAGGTCCCCGGCGTCTCCGTCTCCAACTTCCTGCGTACGTCGGCGACGGCGATCCGCGGCGAGGCCCCCAAGCTGCGCACCTGGGTGAAGGAGGTCAAGGAGTCGATGGCCGCGCTCCACATGGACCAGGCCTTCGCCGAGCGCAACGTCAACGAGGGCTTCTCCGGTGGTGAGAAGAAGCGCCACGAGATCCTGCAGATGGAGCTCCTCAAGCCGAAGATCGCGATCCTCGACGAGACCGACTCCGGCCTGGACGTCGACGCCCTGCGCGTGGTCTCCGAGGGCGTCAACCGCGTCCGCGAGACGGGCGAGGTCGGCACGCTCCTGATCACGCACTACACGCGCATCCTGCGCTACATCAAGCCCGACTTCGTCCACGTGTTCGCGAACGGCCGGATCGCCGAGTCGGGCGGCCCCGAGCTGGCCGACAAGCTGGAGGCCGAGGGCTACGAGGCATACACGAAGGGTGGCGTATCCGCGTGACTGTGGCCCACCAGGGGCTTACCGGCCTCCTCGACACCGAGGCGCTCCGCAAGGACTTCCCGATCCTGGAGCGCACGCTCCACGACGGCAAGAAGCTCGTCTACCTGGACAACGCGGCGACCTCGCAGACGCCGCGCCAGGTCATCGACGTGCTCAGCGAGTACTACGAGCAGCACAACGCCAACGTCCACCGCGGCGTGCACGTCCTCGCCGAGGAGGCCACGGCGCTCTACGAGGGCGCCCGTGACAAGGTCGCGGAGTTCATCAACGCGCCCAGCCGCGACGAGGTGATCTTCACCAAGAACGCCTCGGAGTCGCTGAACCTCGTGGCCAACATGCTCGGCTGGGCCGACGAGCCCTACCGCGTGGACCACGAGACCGAGATCGTCATCACGGAGATGGAGCACCACTCCAACATCGTGCCGTGGCAGCTGCTCTCGCAGCGCACGGGCGCGAAGCTGAAGTGGTTCGGCCTCACCGACGACGGCCGGCTCGACCTGTCCAACATCGAAGAGGTCATCACGGAGAAGACGAAGATCGTCTCCTTCGTGCTGGTCTCCAACATCCTGGGCACGGTCAACCCGGTCGAGGCGATCGTGCGCCGCGCCCAGGAGGTCGGGGCCCTGGTCCTGATCGACGCCTCCCAGGCCGCGCCGCACATGCCGCTGGACGTGCAGGCCCTGCAGGCCGACTTCGTGGCCTTCACCGGCCACAAGATGTGCGGCCCGACGGGCATCGGCGTGCTGTGGGGCCGCCAGGAGCTCCTGGAGGACCTGCCGCCGTTCCTGGGCGGCGGCGAGATGATCGAGACGGTCTCGATGCACTCGTCGACGTACGCCCCCGCGCCGCACAAGTTCGAGGCGGGCACCCCGCCGGTCGCGCAGGCCGTGGGCCTGGGCGCCGCGGTGGACTACCTCACCTCGATCGGCATGGACAAGATCGCCCAGCACGAGCACGCGATCACCGAATACGCGGTCAGGCGCCTCCTGGAGGTCCCCGACCTCAAGATCATCGGCCCGTCCACGGCCGAGGAGCGCGGCGCCGCGATCTCCTTCACGCTCGGCGACATCCACCCGCACGACGTGGGCCAGGTCCTCGACGAGCAGGGCATCGCGGTCCGGGTCGGCCACCACTGCGCCCGCCCCGTCTGCCTGCGGTACGGAATTCCCGCGACCACGCGAGCGTCGTTCTATCTGTACTCCACGCCCGGCGAGATCGACACACTCGTCGAGGGCCTGGAGCACGTACGGAACTTCTTCGGCTGAGGACGGGGCTGACTGGTGAAGCTGGACTCCATGTACCAGGACGTGATCCTGGACCACTACAAGCATCCGCACGGGCGCGGTCTGCGCGACGGCGATGCCGAGGTGCACCACGTCAACCCGACGTGCGGCGACGAGATCACGCTGCGCGTGAAGTACGACGGCTCGCGCATCGAGGACGTCAGCTATGAGGGCCAGGGCTGCTCCATCAGCCAGGCCAGCGCGTCCGTCCTGAACGAGCTGCTCGTCGGCAAGGACCTCGCCGAGGCGCAGAAGATCCAGGGCGTGTTCCTGGAGCTGATGCAGTCCAAGGGCAGGCTGGAGCCGGACGACGCGATGGAGGAGATCCTGGAGGACGCGGTCGCGTTCGCCGGGGTCTCGAAGTACCCCGCACGCGTGAAGTGTGCTCTGCTGAGCTGGATGGCGTGGAAGGACGCGACGGCGCAGGCACTGGGCGCCGACGTCGAGGCCGAAGAGGCCGAAAGGAAGACGGCATGAGCGACAACGACACCCTGACGACGAAGCCGGCCTCGGAGGAAGAGGTCCGCGAGGCGCTGTACGACGTCGTCGACCCCGAGCTGGGCATCGACGTCGTCAACCTGGGCCTGATCTACGGCATCCACGTCGACGACGCCAACATCGCCACCATCGACATGACGCTCACGTCCGCGGCCTGCCCGCTGACCGACGTCATCGAGGACCAGGCGAAGTCCGCGACGGACGGCATCGTCAACGAGCTGCGGATCAACTGGGTCTGGATGCCGCCGTGGGGCCCGGACAAGATCACGGACGATGGCCGCGAGCAGCTTCGGGCGCTGGGGTTCAACGTCTGATCTCCGCTGGCCCCGGGGCCCGCTGCGGCGGGCGCGCCCGAGGTAGCGCCGAGGCACCCCTGAGGGCCCGCACCGATTCGGTGCGGGCCCTTTCGCGTGCGCTCGGTCACGCCGCGATGAACGCCCGAGCGCCGCTGTGTACGCACGTACGCATCGATGTGTACACTCGTACGCATGGGATACGGACTGCTGGCCGCGGCCATCGCGGCGGAGGTGGCCGGGACGACGGCCATGAAGTACAGCGAGGGGTTCAGCAAGCTGTGGCCCTCGCTGATCACCGTTGCCGGGTATCTGCTGGCCTTCGCGCTGCTCGCGCAGACGCTGAAGACGTTGTCGGTGGGGACCGCCTATGCGATCTGGGCGGGCATAGGGACCGCCGCGGTCGCCGGGATCGGGATGCTGTTCCTGGGGGAGTCGGCGAGCCTGGTCAAGATCTCGGGCATCGTGCTCGTCATCGCGGGGGTCGTCGTGCTGAACCTGGGTGGGGCCCACTAGTGGCGCGGCGTTACGACCCGGAGAGGCGGCAGCGGATCATCGACGCGGCGATCCGGGTCGTGGGGGAGAAGGGCATCGCGGGGCTCAGCCACCGGTCCGTCGCCGCCGAGGCCGATGTGCCGCTCGGTTCCACGACGTACCACTTCAAGACGCTGGACGACTTGATGGTGGCCGCCCTGCGGCAGACCAATGAGGGGTTCGCCGAGGTCGCGAGGGACCGTGCCGCGCTGCGGGATCCGGGCGTCGACCTCGCCGGTGAGCTGGCGGGGCTCCTCGGGGAGTGGCTCGCGGGGGATCGCGCGGGGGTCGAGCTGGAGTACGAGCTGTACCTGGCCGCCCTGCGCAGGCCCGCGCTGAAGCCGGTCGCGGCCGAGTGGTGCTCGGGCCTCGTCGACATCCTGGCCGAGCGCGCCGACGCCGCCACCGCGCACGGCCTCAGCGCGCTGATGGACGGCATCTGCCTGCAGGTGCTGGTCGCCGGGGACACCTACGACGAGGCCTATACGCGGGACATGATCGCGCGGCTCCTCAACTGCCCGCGCCCCGCAGCCGGTTGACGGTTGCCAGGGCCGCGTCCACGCTCGCCGTGACGTCCGTGACCGGGTACTGCACGTCCCGTACGACCCGGTCCGCGTCCACGACCAGGGTCAGCCGCTTGAGGCGGCTCACGCCCGCCGCGCGGAACGTCGGCAGGCGCAGGGCCGCCGTCAGGGCGAGGTCCGCGTCCGACAGGAGCGGGAAGCGCAGGCCCTCCTTCTCGGCGAACGCCCGCTGCTCGTCGGGGCGTTGGGTGGACACGCCGCGCACGGCCGCGCCCGCCGCCGTGAACTCCGCGAGGCGGTCGCGGTACGTGCACGACTCCAGCGTGCAGCCGGGCGCGCCCGGGATCGCGGACCAGCCCGGCGGGTAGGCGTCCTTGCGGGCGTAGGCGCCCGGGAAGCAGTACAGGACGGTGAACGGGGCGGCGCCGGGTGCCCCCGGGGGCGCCTCCGTCGCCAGCGGGTCCGTCAACTCGCCGTCGTCCGCGACGAGTCGCAGCTCCGGCACGTGCGTGCCGAGCAGCTCGTGCACGCGCTGTGCCTCCTGTGAGGCCTCCGTCGGAGCCGTCGCCGTCATCTCTCCCTCTCCCAACACCCAGGTGTCCCCCCAGTCCTGGAGGGCGATCAGCACCGGCAGCAGGGCCCGCCCGCGCGGCGTGAGCCGGTACTCGTGGCGCGGCGGGCGGTCCTGGTACGGCACCCGGGTCAGGACGTCCGCGTCGACCAGGAGGCGCAGGCGCTCGGTCAGCACCTTGCGGGACAGGCCCAGTTCGCGCTGGAGCTCGTCGAAGCGGTGCACCCCGCGGGCCGCGTCCCGCACGATCAGCAGGGTCCACCAGTCGCCGACGACGTCCAGTGCCTGCGCGATGGCGCAGTGGGCGTCGCCGAGGCTCGTACGGCGTGGCATGTCCCTCACACTCTCCCCGGTCGGTGGGGCGTTGACCCGGAGCTTCGCATGCTGCCATAGTCCGTTCCCAAAAGGAACTCACTAGTTCTCCGGGGGTGGCATGCTGCGCGGGCTGCGCGACGTACCGAGGACCGTGTGGCTGCTCGCCGCGGGTCAGTTCTTCAACATGGTGGTGGCCTTCACCTTCGTGTACTTCTTCGTCTACCTGACGCACGAGCGCGGGCTTTCCGTCGCGCAGGCCGGGCTCATCAGCGGCATCGGCGGGGCGGGGCAGGTCGCGGGGAACTTCACGGGCGGGTGGTTCGGTGATCGCTACGACCACCGGCGGGTGCTGCTCGTCGGTTCGCTGATCAGCGGGGCGGGGGTGCTCGCGCTGCCCGTGCTGCCGGTGGCGCTGCTGTACGTCGTGCCGGTGCTCAGTCAGTACGCGGGCGGGTGCGTGCGGGCCGCCAACGGGGCGCTGGTCGCGGTGACCGTGCCGGAGGGGGCGCGGCGGCAGGGCTTCGCGGTGATGCGGTTCGCGGGGAATGCCGGGTTCACGGTGGGGCCGCCGTTGGGGGCGCTGATCATCGCCCACTTCTCGTACGGCGTGCTGTTCGTCGTGGACGGGGTCGGGACGCTTGTCTTCGCCGCGTACGCTGCCCGGGTGCTGCCTGCGCGGGGTGCGCTCCCCGCGGCCGCGGAGGCCCCGGACGCGTCCGGGGTGTTCGCCGCGCTGCGGGCGCGGCCCACCGTCGTGGTGCTTCTTGCCGCGATCCTCGTCACCGACCTCGTCTACCGCCAGCAGTACTCGACGCTGCCGACGGATCTTGGTCGGCACGGGCTCGACACCGGCTTCTACGGCTGGCTGCTCGCGATCAACGGCGGGCTCATTCTGCTGCTCGAACTTCCGGTGACCTTGGCGCTGCGGGGGCGGCGGCCGTTGCGGATCATCGGGGGCGGGGTGCTGCTGGTGGGGGCGGGGTACGGGGTGCTGGCGTTCGGGGTCGGGGCGGGGTCGGCCATCGCGATGATGGCCCTGCTCACGGCGGGGGAGATCCTTTACAAGACGCCCGCTACGGCGTACGTCGCCGACAGCGCGCCCGCGCATGTGCAAGGGAGGTTCCAGAGCTTGTACTCGGGGGTCTCCGTGAGCGGGGTGGTGCTTTCCGCGCCGTTGGGCGGGGCGCTGTACACGGCTGCGCCGGGGGCGTTGTGGCCTGTTTGTGCGGTGCTGGCCGGTCTGGCTGGGGTGCTGCTCCTGGCAGCGGGGCGGGTGTTTCGACCAGGGGTGGCCGGCACCGGGGCGCTGTGCCCACCCTTCCCCAAGCTCTCGGCTTCGCTCGAGCAGGGGAGGCCCCACTCGCCCTCCGGAACGCCTGCCCACAGCGGGGAACGGGACGGCGGGAAGCGGGTGGGGCGCCACGTGCCGCCCGGCACGTGAGACAGAGGGCCGGGCCGGTTAGCCTCTGCTGCCCCGGCCCGGTTAGGTTTCACTCATGACCGAGACGCCTTCTCCTGACACTTCCCGTACGACCGGCGCTGTCGCCGCCGGGCTTGCCACCGTCGCCGCCGACGGCACCGTGCTCGACACCTGGTTCCCCGCGCCCGAGCTCGTCGCCGAGCCGGGTCCCGCCGGCAGTGAGCGGCTGACCGCCGAGCGCGCCGTGGAACTGCTTGGCGAGGGCGCCGCGAAGGCGATCGGGGTCGACGCCCGCCGGGGCGTGGAGGTCGTCGCCGTCCGCACGGTCATCGCGTCGCTGGACGACAAGCCGCTGGACGCCCACGACGTGTACCTGCGCCTGCACCTGCTCAGCCACCGCCTGGTCAAGCCGCACGGCCAGAACCTGGACGGCATGTTCGGGCTGCTCGCCAACGTCGCCTGGACCTCGCTCGGCCCGGTCGCCGTCGACGACCTGGAGAAGGCGCGCCTGAACGCCCGCGCCGAGGGCCTGCACCTGGCGGTGACGTCCGTCGACAAGTTCCCGCGCATGACGGACTACGTCGCCCCCAAGGGCGTACGCATCGGCGACGCCGACCGGGTGCGGCTCGGCGCGCACCTCGCCGAGGGCACCACCGTCATGCACGAGGGCTTTGTGAACTTCAACGCGGGCACGCTCGGCACGTCCATGGTCGAGGGCCGCATCTCGGCCGGTGTCGTCGTCGGCGACGGCTCGGACATCGGCGGCGGCGCCTCCACCATGGGCACCCTGTCCGGCGGCGGCAACGTCCGCATCGTCATCGGTGAGCGCTGCCTCATCGGCGCCGAGGCCGGCGTCGGCATCGCGCTCGGCGACGAGTGCGTCGTCGAGGCGGGCCTGTACGTGACGGCGGGTACGCGCGTGACGATGCCCGACGGCCAGATCGTGAAGGCCCGCGAGCTGTCCGGCGCCTCCAACATCCTCTTCCGCCGCAACTCGGTCACCGGCGCCGTCGAGGCCCGCCCGAACAACGCGGTCTGGGGCGGCCTCAACGACGTGCTGCACAGCCACAACTGAGCGAGAACGAAACGAGCACGATGGCGCCCCTCCGGCCAGGAGGGGCGCCCTTCGTGCGTATGCTGCGCGGCAACGGAGGGGAGATCGACATGAACAGGACAGGGGCGCGCGCCCTTGCCGCGGGGGCCGCCGCGGTGGTCGTGCTGCTCGCGGGGTGCGGGCAGAGCGTCGGGCGGGACGCGGCCGCGCGGGCGGACGTGGGCCAGGTGGCCGCGGGCGGCCACACGTACAAGCTCCGGCACAGCGACATCCCCTGGAGCGGCAGCCCCAGCCCCTTCGAGTCCCAGGTGAAGCTCGCGGACGGCCGTCGTGTGGCCATGCACTACCTCAAGAACAAGCGGCTCTACGTCCAGGACTACAGCCCAAGGGCGCGCGGCTGGTCCAAGCCCGCCGTCGTGTACCGCGCCAAGACCGACGCCTGCCAGGGCATCACGCTCAAGGCCAGGGTCGGCACCGTCGCCGCGATCGCCGACTTCGGCCACTACTGCGCCGACGGCGAGCCGCCGACCGAGTCGATCGCCGCCGTCGCGACCGGCCGCCTGACGAAGTGGGACCACCACCTCACCAAGGACTTCGACGGCTGGGAGAAGGCTCTCGTCTCGGCGTCCGGCAAGTCGGTCACGTTCAAGCGCGGCGGGGACACGCTGAAGTGGACCAAGGCGGGGGGATTCCCGAAGCCGTAGCGCGCTCTTCATGTCGGCGGTGGCCCGCCCCGGTGTTCCGGGCGGGCCACCGCCGTATCGTTTTCGCCGCCCAGGCATAGCGGCACACGCCCGCGCACGTCACCACAGGCAGAGAGGCCGCGAGGGCAGCCGGGCCCCCGGCGGGAACGAGAAGGTGACGATGGATGCCGAAAGCCAGGACCGCTTCCGGGAGTTCGTGGCGGGCCGGTCCGCCGCACTGCTGAGAACGGCCGTGCTGCTGACCGGCGGCGACCGGCACGCGGCGGAGGATCTGCTGCAGAACGCGCTGGTCAAGGCCGCGGGCCGGTGGAACAGGATCGAGGACCCGGAGGCGTACGTCCGCCGGATCCTCTACCGGCAGCAGGTCAGCAGATGGCGCCTGAAGTGGCCGCGGCGCGAGGTCGCCGTGGCCGAGCCGCCCGAGCGCGTCGGCGCCGACACGACGGGCGGCGCCGAACTGCGGGTGGTCATGCGGGCGGCGCTCGCGCGGCTCACCCCGCGCCAGCGCTCCGTGCTCGTCCTGCGCTACTACGAGGACCTGCCGGAGGCCGAAGTGGCCCGGCTCCTCGGGTGCTCCGTCGGCACCGTCCGCAGCACCACGCACCGCTCGCTGGCCCGCCTGCGCTCCCTCGCGCCCGAGCTGACCGGGCTCGGCCCGGCCGCCGCCGAGTCCTCGCCGTCCCGTGACATCTCGCCTGTGGAGGTACGTCCGTGAATGTCGACAAGCTGGTGCGCGACGCGCTCCAGGAACAGGCCGCCGAGCAGGACGGACCGCGGGGTGACCTCGCGGGCCGGGTCCTCACCACCAGGCGGCGCCGCCGCACCCGGGCGATCGCGGGGGCAGCCCTCGGCACGGCGGCCGTGGTGGCCGCGGCGGTGGGCGTGACCGCGCTCGGTTCCGACGGCTCCGGGGGCGACGACCCGCGCCCGGCGACCCGGCCCGACGGCGGCGGCGTGATCGCGCACCCCGACCAGGCGGTGCCCCGTGACTTCGTCGCGGCCGGGAACGTCGGCATGGCCGGATACGCCGTCAGCCGCGACATCCCGCAGAAGAACGGCGACAGCCTCCTCGTCCGCCAGTACTTCCTGCTGAACCCCGCGACCAAGAAGTACGAGAAGGCCGACGCCAAGTGGGCCTGGGCCGCCGTCGCCCCCGGCATGCGCACCGCCGCCGTCCTGGAGGGCGAACTGCCCGCACGCCGCATCGGGATGCTCGACCTGAGGACGGGCGAGGTGACGCGCTGGATCACGACCGAGCGCCCCGTCGCCGCCGTGGAGTGGTCGCCCGACGGCAAGCGGCTGCTCGCCACCGCGTACAGCAAGAACCCGGACCGGCTGATCGACCGGCCCGGCGACCACGAGATCAGCGGACCGCAGCCGCACCTCAGCCGCACCGGCTTCTTCGTGATCGACGCCGGCTCCGGCGAGGTCGGCCCGTTCCGCCCGCTGCCGCAGCCCCGGGCGGAGAAGGACGGCTACTTCCCCGGCCTCTCGCGCGAGGACATGCACTGGAACAGGGACGGCACGCGGCTGTTCGTCATGGTGTATGAGGGTCCCCGCGGCGCCAACTACCGCGACTGGTACACGCCCAGCGGCGCGAAGACCTCGGCGCCGCCCGGCGAGCGGCACACGGGCTGGCCGCGGGCCGGACTCTCGCCCGACGGCAAGCTGCTCGCCGACGACAGCCACGCCAGGACCTCGGCGATCCGTGACCCGAGGACCGGCAAGGAGGTGGCGCGGGTGCCCAGCCAGGAGCAGCTCGCCTGGGCCGACAGCAAACGACTCGTCGCGTTGGCCTGCGACCCCGCGCGGTGCACCGGCGACGCCTTCGGCATGCGGCTCGTCGTCGTCACCGTCGGCAGCAAGAAGGCCGTGCCCCTGACCGCCATCCGCAAGTCGCCCGAGGGCTACAAGCGGCTGTGGAGCCCGATGCTCACCACACGCTGAACGGCCCCGGCGGGAAGCGCTCCGCCAAGCGCCTCATACGCCGCCAGCAGCCCGTCGACGGCCTCCTCGTCGGCGGGCAGCAGGGGTGCCCGTACCGGGCCCGCGGGCAGGCCGAGCGTGTTGAGCAGCGACTTCGCCGTGACCGTGGCGGGCAGACCGGACGCCGTCATCAGCTCGATGAGTTCGGTCAGCTGCCGCTGACCGCGCGCGGCGCCCGCCGTGTCGCCCGCGTCGAAGGCGTCCACGATCGCCCGCAGGCTGCGCGGCGCGACGTTCGCGACCGTGCTGATGTACCCGGCGCCGCCGAGCGCGTACAGCGGGAGGACGAACTCGTCGCAGCCCGCGTAGTACGCCAGGTCCGAGTGCGCCATCACCTTGGCGGAGCCGAGCAGGTCGTACGCGCAGTCCTTGACTCCCACGATCCGCGGATGCTCCGCGAGGCGCAGCATCGTGTCCGGCTCGACGCGGGTGCCGGTGCGGCCCGGGATGTCGTACAGCAGCACCGGCAGGCCCGACACGTCCGCGACCGCGCGGAAGTGCGCCTCGACCGCGTCCTGCGGCGGCCTGCTGTAGTACGGCGTGACCACGAGCAGGCCGTCCGCGCCCGCCTTCTCGGCCCCCAGGGCGAGCTCGGCGGTGTGCGCCGTGTCGTTGCTGCCGACGCCCGCGACGACGGCGGCCCGGTCGCCGACCGCCTCCCGGACGGCGTGCACGAGCGCCGCCTTCTCGGCGTCCGCGGTCGTCGGGCACTCCCCGGTGGTGCCCGACAGGACGAGGCCCTCGCAGCCGTCCGCGACCAGGCGGTCGGCGAGGAGCTGAGCGCCGTCGAGGTCGAGGGCCCCGGACGCCGTGAAGGGCGTGATCATCGCGCACAGGGCGCGGCCGAAGGGCGCGGACGCGGCGGACAGGGGAGCTGCGCCGGGCAGGGAAGCTGCGGTCATGACGGCAGTGTCGACGCGCTCCGTGGTGAAGCTCCACTTAATTCTGCTACGAGGTAATGCGCAGGGCCGCTACAACGTGTGGGGGCGGGGCCGCTACGTACGAGAGAGCGGGGCGGGAAGCCGGTCAGGGACCGTACCAACTCGCCCCGGAATACGTCACCATGGCGGGAGCCGGACGCACGCGCGCCCGGACGTCGGTCGGTCGTTCACAGGAGGCACCATGAGGCTGGGCAGGGCAGTCGCCACCGGAATCGCCGAGGAGAGCGCCGAGGAGCTTCCGGCAGTCGAGGAGATCCACCCCGAACTGACCCTGGAGGCCGAGGAGTCGGCCCCGGCGGCACCCGTCGAGGTGCCCGCGGGCCGATGAGGTTCCGGCTTCCCGAGGAACGCCCCGAGGAGCCGCCCACCGGATACAAGATCGCCCACCCGGTGCTGTCCCAGGACGGCACCCGGGCCGGATTCGCCGGCGTCTCACTGGGCGGCTCGCTGCCGTACGGCGCGCTCGACGACGCCCACTGCGCCTACGGCAGACGGCACCGCGCACCGCACCGGCGCTGCGACTGCGGCTTCCACTGCGTGCACGAACGCGCGGCGGCGGAAGGGCTGTTGTGCACCGCCGAGCACCGCAGCGCGGCGCTGCTCCAGGTGACGGTGCTCGGCGCGTACATCCGCTTCGAGCAGGGCTTCCGGTACGCGCGCCAGCGGGTGCGGACGGTGACCGTGCAGCCCTGCGACTGCGGCGCGGCCGCGTCCCGCCTCGCGGACGCCGGGTGGGGCAGGCCGGGCTGGCGGGCCCTCGAAGGGGTCTGCGGCACCTGCGGGCGCGGCGCCGGACGCACGG
The DNA here is from genome assembly GCF_014649395.1 of Streptomyces aureoverticillatus. GTDB lineage: Bacteria > Actinomycetota > Actinomycetes > Streptomycetales > Streptomycetaceae > Streptomyces > Streptomyces aureoverticillatus. The sequence goes on along the minus strand of NZ_BMSY01000005.1, from coordinate 143,973 downwards.
CGGTGAGCCTCGGCCGGTTCGCGGCCGTGGCCGGGGAAGGGCTGCGCGTCGTGGCGGAGTCGCCGGTGTCCGCCGACCCCGTCGCCGCCGGCCTCGGCCTGCCCGAGCTGACCGCCGAGGCGGCGCTGCTCCAGGCCCGGCTCGACTGGTTCCAGAGCCAGTTGGGACGGCTGCGGGAACGGGACTAGGCGCTTCGCTGGAGGTGCGGTGCCGACCCTGCGGGCCGTCGGGGGCTGGTCGCGCAGTTCCCCGCGCCCCTTGCGGGGCGCGACGCCGGAGCACCGCTGGGGCGGGCATGGCCGGAGTGTGACACGTGTCCCCGAGGCCTCGTTGACGGGCCGGGGCGGGCGCAGGACCCTCGGGCCATGACCTCGCATCCGTACGAGCGTTACGTCGCCGTCGGAGACAGCCAGACCGAGGGCCTCGGCGACGGCGACGAACGGCACGGCTACCGCGGCTGGGCCGACCGGCTCGCGGAGATCCTCGCCGTCGGGCACCCCGACTTCACCTACGCCAACCTGGCCGTGCGCGGCCGCCTGGCGGAGCAGGTCAGGGACGAGCAACTGGGCCCGGCCCTGGAGCTCAAGCCCGACCTCGCGACCGTCGTGGCGGGCATCGGCGACCTGGTCCGGCCCGGCTACGACGCGGCCCGCACCGCGCGAGCCGTCGAGGAGATGTTCGCCGAACTCACCGGGGCGGGCGCGCGCGTGGTCACCGTGACCTTCCCCGACATCGGCCGGATCGCCCCGCTGGCCCGCCGGGCGCAGCCCCGCGTCATCGACCTCAACGCCCGCGTCCGCGCCGCCGCCGACCGGCACGGCGTCCTGGTCCTCGACCTGTTCCCGCGGCGGTTCACCGCCGACCCGCGGCTGTGGAGCCGGGACCGCACGCACGCGAGCCCGGTCGGCCACGCCCGCATCGCCGCCGGTGTCGCCGACACGCTCGGCCTCACCGGCTACGCGGACTGGGCGCGCCCGCTGCCCGCGCCCGCCCCGGTGTCGGCGTTCGGCGGGGCGGCGCAGGAGGTCCGCTGGTTCGCGGCGGCGGTGGCGCCCTGGGTGCGGCGGCGGATGTCGGGGGTGCGGCTGCCGGGGGCGGCGGGTGGCGGGCGCGGCGGGCACAGCGCGAAGCGGCCCGGGCTCGACGTGGTGACGCTGCCCGAACCCGAACGGGCTTGACTTCAACCAAGGTTCAGGTCGGAACGTAGGGGTCGTACGCCGCACCCGGGCAGGAAGACGGGCGCGGCGGCACACGACACCCACGCTCGGCGCGTACACCGCCGCACCCGGGCCGCGTACGCCCTCCCGACTCCGGAGAACCCCATGACGCAGCGCGCCACCACCCACCCCGACCCGACCCGCTCCGACGTGGGCCTGGCCTTCTTCAGCACCTGGCACGTCGGCACCCCCGAGCGGCAGGAAGCCACCGCCGACGCCATCGCCAAGGCCTGGGAGAGCCGCCCCTGGCCGCACGAGGGCCTGCTGTCCTACCACGTGTACGCCGGGGCGGACGGCGCCACCCTGATGCACCACTCGCAGTGGCGTGACGACGACGCCTACCAGGACTTCTTCGCCCAGGGCCGGGACGAGCGGAACGCCGAGATCGACGCCGCGGTGCCCGGCATCGAACGGATCGGCCTGACCAAGACCAGCCTGTACCGGAGCGTGACGCCCGGCTCCGGCTCCGGCGTCGTGCCCGAGGCCTTCGTCACCGTCCACGTCGAGTTCGACGGGCCGGCCCCCGACCGGCAGCGCGCCTGGGTGGACACGGTCCTCGCGGCCCTCGACACCGGCCCCGTGCCGGGCCTGGTCTCGGCGCACTTCCACCTGAGCACCGACGGCACCCGGGTCGTGAACTACGCGGAGTGGGAGACCGCGGAGCACCACGCGCGGGCCCTCGAAGGGCCGGGCGAGGGCATCGGCACGGTCTCGGAGGCCTGGCGGCGGGTGCGGGAGTTCCCCGGCACGCTGGAGGCGGGCGACGTGCGGCGCTACCGGCGCGTGGTCGGGGTCGTGCCCCGGTAGCCCAAGTCGTCGCGCCCGGGGGCTTTACCGGGGGCCCGTACGGTGGGGTCATGAGGAGTGAACCCCGAGGAGTCCTCATGACCAAGCCCAGCGGCGGCGGCAAGGAATTCGAGATCGTCCGGGAGTTCGAGGTCGGCTCCCCGCCGCGGGAGGTGTGGGACGCGTTCACCACCGGCACCGGCGGGTGGCTGTGGCCCATGGAGTACGAGCCGCGCGAGGGCGGCGCCGGGCCCTTCGGCGGTGTCGTCACCGTCTGGGACCCGCCGCGCCGCCTCACGGTCCGCTCGGCCGACCCGGACGCGCTCCCCCCGGGGCAGAGCCTGAACCAACTGGAGCACGAGATCGAGCCCCGCGACGGCGGCCGCCGCTCCTGGGTCCGGTACGCGCACAGCGGGATCTTCACCGGGAACGCCGAGGATCCGGAGAACCTGTACGACGCGGCGGCCCGGCACCTGGACTTCCACCTGCACACCCTGCGCCAGTACCTGACGTACTTCGCGGGCCGCCCCGTCGCCTTCCTCGCCCTCGACGCCCCCGCCTCCTCGGTGCGCCCGGACGCCTTCGCGAAGCTGGCCCGGGAACTGGGCCTGCCCACGGACGCCTCGGAGGGCGCCCGCGTCCGGCTCGGCGCGGCCGGCACCGAGCTGGACGCGCTGGTCGACTTCCGCACGCCGTACTTCATCGGCCTGCGCACCGACGACGCCCTCTACCGCCTCTTCGGGCGCAACCACTTCGGCGCGCCCGTCGGCGTCAGCATCCACGACTTCGCGCCGCACGCGGACGCCAAGGGCACCGAGTTCGCCTGGCGCGACTGGCTGACCCGGCTGTACGGCTGACTCCGGCCTACGGCCGGAACCGCACCACCTGCGGGTCGTGATCGCTGTTCTGCTCCGCGAACTCCGCGTTCACATGCACGCTGTCGTAGCGGAACGGGCCCACCCCGGGGCTGACCAGGATCTGGTCGAGCACCTGGGAGTTGCCCTGGAAGACGTACGAGTAGCGCTCCGACCTCGGCAGCGTCTTGATCCCGGCGCGCAGCGCGCCGCCCGCCTCCAGGGCCTTGGTGGTCGCGGAGAACTCGAAGTCGTTGATGTCGCCGACCACCAGCACGTCCGCGTCCTCCCGCACGTCGCGGATCTCCCGCACGAAGGAGTTCACGGCCTCGGCCTGACGCACCCGCTGCGTCTCCGAGGAACGCGTCGGCGGCTGGTGGTGCGAGGTCAGCGACTCGTCGCCGCCCTTCGACGCGAAGTGGTTCGCGACCACGAAGACCGTCCGGCCGCGGAAGCTGAACTCTCCGGCGAGCGGCTTGCGGCTGTTGGTCCACGCCGCGTCGGCGGGGGCGATCCGGCCGGGCGAGTGCGTGAGCGCGGCCTGCTTGCCGGCGCGCACGACGCCCGTCGCGGTCGTCGCGTCCCCGGCGCCGCGGTCGGTGAACGACACCCGCTCGGGGTTGAACAGGAACACCTGACGGATGTTGCCGCCGGGCTCGCCGCCGTCCTTGTTGTTCTGCGGGTCGATGGACCGCCACGCGTAGCGCGGCCCGCCCGCCGCCACGATCGCGTCCGTGAACTTCTTCAGCGTCGCGTCGGCGGCCACCGTGCCGTCGTTCTTCGCGCCGTTGTTGTCCTGGATCTCCTCCAGGGCCACGATGTCGGGCGCGGCCAGGTTCGTGACCACGGCGGAGGCGAGCGCGTCGAACTTCGCCTGCGGGTCGCCCGGGTCGAGGTTCTCGACGTTGTACGTGGCCACGGCGAGCTCGCCCTTGCGCTGCGGCCGGGTCTTCTCGCGCTCCAAGTCCTTGTGCGCGATCTCGCCCAGCGAGCGCGCGGTCAGCGTGTACCCGCCGAACTGGTTGAAGTCGAGCGGCCCCTCGGCGCCGCCGGACAGCACGTCGCCGACGTCCGCCTTCGGGAACGGCTTCTCGGAGATCGGCGCGAGCTGCTGGATCTGCAGCCGCCCGGTGTTCTGCGAGGCGTACGAGCCGTACAGCGCGCCCCCGCGCCGGGTCGCGCTCTCGTGTGGCTTCACCGTCACCCACAGCTCGGAGTACGGGTCCGTGGCGCCGACGACGCGGGAGGAGCCGACGCGTACGTTCATGCCCTCCAGGGACTCGTAGAAGTCCAGGGCGTAGGAACGGGGCTTCAGGGGGAGCGCGTTGACGCTGTCGCCCGCCGCCGGGTCGCCCGCGGGCGCGTACGCGGAGGGCACGGACTTGGCGCCGACGGTCACCGGTGCGGGCAGGGCGTTGCCGGAGGACTCCACGGTCACCGTCGGCTTGGTGATCTGGGTCAGCGACTGGTTGCCGGAGGAGGCGCCGCCGGGCACGTACTCGGTCACGGTGCCGGAGACGCGGACCGCGTCGCCCGTCTTCACGGTCGGCGCCGAGGAGGTGTAGACGAAGATCCCCTCGCTGGTCGCCCGGTCGCCGTCGGCCCGTGTGTCCTGGATCCAGAATCCCTTCGAGCCGTGGCCGCGCACCCCGGTGACGATGCCCGGTACGTCGCTGACCTGCTGCCCGGCCAGCGGTGACAGGCGGGTCGTGCCCTGGATGTCGTGCACCCGGACCTGGTCGGCGGAGGCGCTGGACGCGGTGGTGGCCAGCAGTCCGGCCGCGAGGGCGGTGGCGACGACGGCGCCGACGGCGGCGGATCTCGGTATGTGAGGCATCGGGACTCCGGGTGAGGGTGAGGGTGGGTTCGGGGACGGAACGCGGCCGGGGGAGTGCGGCGTGCGGTGCTCTACGCGCGTCAATCTCTTGTGTGAGCAGGGAAGTTGTCAAGGTTCTCCGGGTGTGTGTGATCTGTACGTTTCCTGACGGGGACATGAAGCAGGCGGCAACCGGTCAAATCCGTCTAGGCTTCACGCAGCAGACCCGCACGCCCGTGAGGGCGGCAGACCCCTGCGCCCGTCAGGGCAGCAGTCCGTACGCCCGCCAGGGCGCAGACCGTACGCCCGCCAGGGCGGCAGACCCGTACGTTCGTCAGGAGAACCAGCCGATGTCCCAAAGCCCCGCCACCCTGCCGCCGGTGCTGCTGCACTCCGAAGCGGAGCTCGCGCGGGACGCGCTCGCCACACCCCTCCTCGCCCGCGCCGTGCGGCTCGCCCGCTGGGCCGGCCCTGAGACCCGGGTGGGCGCGGGCGGTGAGCTCGTCGACGAGCAGCTGCCGGCCGCGGCGGCCGAGCTGGGGCTCACCGGCGGCGCCGACGACACGGACGGCGGCGACGCGGCCGCGTACGCGAGCGAGGCCTGGCGGGTCGCCGTCGACACCGGCCTGGTGGAGGTCCAGGACGCCGAGTCGGAGGAAGCCGAGTCGGAGGACGCCGACGGGACCGTCACCGCGGGCGAGGAGCTGGCGCTGCTCACCACGGGCGGGCCGCAGGACGTCCTCGGCATCTGGCTCGCCGCCCTGGAGACGGTGTTCGCCGACGCGACGGTGCCCGACCTGGAGGACCTCGTCGACGCCATCGAGGACGGCGGCGAGATCGACTTCGAGGCGCTCGGCTGGGACCCGCAGGGCGAGGCGGACTTCCTGGAGGGCGTCCTCGGCAATCTGTACCTGCTGACCGTCGGCGACGGCGCCGGGGACGACGGCGCGGTGCCGCTGCCCGCGCTCGCCGCGTCGATGATCGTGCCCGACGACATGGGCGAGCCCACGGACGACATCCTGGAGCAGGTGTCGGACGCGATGATGCGGCTCGACGACCAGTTCCGGATGCTGGAGCCGATCGGGCTCGTCGAGTACCGGCCCGTCGACGAGGCCCTGATGGCCGACATCGACAGCGAGGAGCCGCTGCCGCCCGCCGACGACGAGGACGAGGACGTCACGCGGTACGGCATGGTCCGGCTGACGCCCCTCGGCCTGTACGGGATCCGGGCGCGGATGCTGGAGGCCGGGCTCGACGCGCCCGCCGTCGGCGACCTCGCCGACAAGGGGGCCGACACCCTCCTCGACGGCACCGCCGGCTTCCCGCAGACCGCCGCGCAGGCCGAGATCGAGCAGTGGCTCGCGCGGCGTGAACCGCTCGGCGCGGCGCGGGAGTTGCTGTCCGCGGCGCGCGGTGGCGACGAGGGGGCGCCGCTGCGGCGGCTGCGGTGCCAGCAGGCGCTGTCGCTCGTCGGGGGCGAGGCCGAGCCCGCGCTGCGCGAGGTGCTCGACGACCCCGAGCTCGGGGGGCTCGCGCGGGTGTGGCTCGCCGAGCACGGCGCCTCCGACGTGCCGGCGCCGTCCCAGGAGCTGGTGTTCTGGCTCACCATCGACACGATTGCCGCGCAGCTTGCCGCGGAGGGGAACTCCGAGGAGTTGCAGGGGCTCGTGGAGGGGCTTGCCGCGCAGCACAGCGGGTTCTTCGCCGCCGCGTGGCGGGTGGAGCATCCCGCTACCGCGGATGTTCTGGAGGCGATGGGGCGGCTCCATCCCGACAAGAAGGTCGCGAAGGAGGCCCGCAAGGCGGCGTTCAAGGCCCGCTCCCAGCAGGCCTAGGCGGGGGCCCTGCGGGGCTTTCCCCAGTCCCACCCCTTCCCGAAACCGGGGGCTCCGCCCCTGGACCCCCGTATCGCCGCTCCGCGGCTCGTCCTCAAACGCCGGACGGGCTATCTCCTAGCCCCTCCGGCGTTTGAGGAGCGGGGGTCTGGGGGCAGAGCCCCAGGTCGGGGCCGGGCTCACGTGCGTAGGTGTGACGCGCCGTTGAGGTCGAGGACCGCGCCGGAGGCCCACTCGGCGAGGGGCGACGCCAGCCACAGCACGGCCGCCGCGATCTCCTCCGCCGTGCCCGCACGGCCGAACGGGCTCTGCGCGCGGATGGCCGCGCCCTCCGCGCCGCCGAGCCGGTGCGCCACCCGCTCGGTCGCGAAGAACCCCGGCGCGACCGACGCCACCGCGATGCCCTGCGGAGCGAGCGCCACCGCCAGGGACTGGCCGAGCGCGTGCACCGCCGCCTTCGTCGCCCCGTAGGCGGGGTGGTCCGGCTCGCCGCGGAAGGCGCCGCGCGAGCCGATGTTGACGATCCGGCCGCCGGTGCCCTGGTCCGCCATGCGGTGCGCGGCGAGATGGCTCAGGTTCGCGGTGGCCAGCAGGTTCACCGTCACGTGCCGCTGCCACAGCGCGGACCAGTCCTCGTACGACGTGGTGGCGGGCGGATGCGGCAGGTTCACCGCGGCGTTGTTGACCAGGACGTCGATGCCGCCGAGGGCGTCCGCGGAGCGGTCCGCGACGTCCTTGGCCCCGGCCGGGTCCGACAGATCGCCGCCCACCAGCACGTGCCCGTCCCCGGCCAGCGAGTCGAGGGTGGCCCGTGCCTCCTGCTCGCGGGAACCGAAGTGCACCGCGACCCGGTCGCCGTTGTCCGCGAAGGCACGGGCGAGGGCCCGGCCGAGGCCCCGTGAGGCGCCGCTGACCAGCACGCGGCGGCCGGTGGCCGGAAAGGGCGGGGTCGGGCCCGGGGTCGTACTCATGGCAGCGCCTCCTGGCGGAACGTGGGCGTCCGGAAGTCGACCGCCGAAGTCGGTCTTCGTTCAACTGCCGTTTATACGTGAACGGGAATCTGTCGCCGACAGCAGGCCCGGCCATACGCGCCCTCATTCGCTCCCTCAGGAGACATCATGTCGACGCTCACTCGTAGGGATTTCGCCAGACGATCAGCGGTCACCGGGGCGGGCGTCGCCCTCGCCGGCAGCGTCGGCGCGCTGGCCACCGCGCCCGGAGCGCTCGCCGCGGAGGACCCCGAGGTAGCCGGGGTGGCCGACCCTGAAGGGCAAGAGGGGCACGACGGGCACGGTCACGGGGCGCCCGGTTACGGGCCGCTGCTGCCCGACCCCAAGGGTCTGCTCGCGCTGCCCGCCGGGTTCTCGTACCGCGTCATCACCCACAGCGGGAAGACGAAGCTCGAGACCGGCGAGTTCACGCCGTCCAAGCACGACGGCACCGCCACCTTCGCCGGCCCGCGCGGCGTGACCCTGCTCGTCACCAACCACGAGCTGGGCGGCCCCCGCTCCCGCGCGAAGTACCCGGTGCCACTCACCGAGGGGCTCGTGTACGACCCCGCCGCCGCGGGTGGCTGCACGGTCGTCGAGGTCCGCCGGAGCGGCGAGGTGGCCCAATGGGTGGGCGTCGCGGGTACCGCCACCAACTGCGCGGGCGGCAGCACCCCTTGGGGCACCTGGCTCACCTGCGAGGAGACCGAGGACAAGGCCGGCCAGAACGGCATGACCAAGGACCACGGGTACGTCTTCGAGGTCGACCCCTACGACAGGCGCGCCAACCGCGACCCCAAGCCCATCAAGGCCCTCGGCCGCTACGCCCACGAGGCCGTCGTCGTCGACCCCAAGCGCGGCCACCTGTACCTCACGGAGGACGCGTCGGGCCCCAACGGCCTGTTCTACCGCTGGACCCCGCCACACGGCTTCCGGCACGGCCGCGGCAAGCTGCGCGCCCTGGCCGACGACGCGGGCGTTCTGAAGGCCCCCAAGTGCTACGACTCCGGCGGCCGCTTCGTCGACGACCTCTCGCGCGCCACGAAGACCGGCACCGTGTACGGCGTGGACTGGGTGGAGGTCGAGGACCGCGACGCGCGCACGGTGCCGGTGCGCAAGCAGTTCGACACCGGCGCCGTCACCCGCGCCCGCAAGCTCGAAGGCATGTGGTGGGCCGACGGCGGCGCCTACATCGTGTCCTCGTACGCCCGTGAGGAGAGCCCGGGGGCGCGGCACGACGGGCAGGTGTGGTTCTACCACCCCGGCCGCCGCACCCTGACCCTGAAGGTGCTGCTCGGCGTGAATACCGACAGCTCTGCCCCCGGCAAGGACGGCGCGTTCGACGGACCCGACAACATCACCGTCTCGCCCTACGGCGGCCTGATCCTCGCCGAGGACGGCGACGGCGTCCAGCACCTGTTCGGGGCGACGGAGCGCGGGCGCACGTACCCCATCGCGCGCAACGAACTGAACGTCGGCACGCCCGAGAAGCCGTCCTACAGCGAGTTCGCGGGCGTCACCTTCTCGCCCGACGGGCGGACGCTGTACGCCAACATCCAGTCGCCGGGCATCATGCTGGCGATCACGGGGCCATGGCGGCGCCAGCGCCCCTGACGCGCCAACGGCCTTACGCGGCGGGCGCGTTGACCGCCCGTACGGTCGTCCCGCCGATCAGCGCATACCAGCCGTCGCCGTCGGCGGCCAGCGCGGTGGCCGTGCCGTCCAGCGGCCACCGCGCCCGTTCCTTCCCGTCGCGCAGGCCGAGCGCGCGGACCTCGCTGCCCGCCGTGACGTAGACGGTGCCGCCGCCGATGGCGGGCGGGCGCTGGCCGGTGGCCTCGAACGACACCTTCCACAGCGCCCTTCCGCCGTCACGGACGTCGACTGCCTGCACGGTGTTCGTGTCCGTCCAGTGCGCCAGGACGCCGTCGGCGGTGACCGGCCCCGGCGCGCCGCCCGCCCGCCGCGGCCAACTCGCGTCCAGCCCGGCCGAGTCGTGCCGCCACAGCTCCTTGCCCTTCTCCGGGTCGAAGCCGATGAGCTTGCCGCCGCCGAGCACCAGGCCGGTGCCGTCGGCCTGCCCGAGGGCCGTCGCCCCCCGGCCCGCCACCACGCCCAGTCGCCCGCGCACGAGCCGGTCGCCGCTGCGTACGTCGATCAGATGCAGGTCGGCCTCCTCCGTCAGCAGCGCGAACCTCGCGCCGCGCGAGCCCTGCCGAGGGAGCGTCACGGGCGCGGTCACCGCCCGGTCGTCGGCGCGGAGGCCCTTGTACGTCCACAGCGCGTCGCCCGTGCGCGCGTCCAGGCAGGACGCGCCGTCGTCGAGGGCGGCGGGCTCCGGCGCGAGCAGCAGCGACGAGCCGGAGACGGCGGGCGGCTGCCAGGCGGGCACGTCCTCGCGGACGTCGGGCGAGGCGCCGTCGGGCAGGCCGCGAAGGCGCAGCTCCGGGTCGTTCGACGAGCCGGTGGCATGCAGCGTCACGAGCCGCCCGCCCGCGACCGCGTACCACCGCGTGGTCCCCGACGGCCAGGCGTCCTTCACCGGCCAGGGCTTTCCCGTACGTACGTGGACGGCCTCCGCGAGGACATCGGGCGCGACCAGGAGCCCGTCGGCCACGCCCCACAGCGCGGGCGCGGCCGGGGGCCCGCCGCGGCGCCGCCACCGCTCGGTGCCGTCGGCGGCGCGCACGGCGTGCACCTGGCCGCCCAGGGAGGTTTCGCGGTCGGGTCCGTGCACGAACACGGTGCCGTCGACCAGCAGCAGCCCGTTCAGGTCGCCCCCGCCGAGCGAGTCGTCCAGCGTCAGCGTCCACCGGGTGGCGCGCGGGGTGCGGCGCCCCTTGCGCAGGCTCAGGATGCTCTCGCCGGCCGCGGCCGGGGGCCCGGAGTCCGGCGCGGTGCTGATGGCCCACCCCATCAGGGCGACGAGCCCGCCGCCCCCGAGGGTGAGGGCGGAGCGGCGGGTGAGGGTGCGGCGTCGGGTGGCGCGGGCGGCGCGGGTGGCCTGGGCGGCGTGGTCGGCGTCGGTGGTGGTGGAGCGGTCGTTGGCCGCGCGGGCGGCGTCGGCGGACGACCCCACGTCGCTCACACCGGTGCTTTCCGCCACACCGGTTCCCCTCGCCACAGCGGCCCCCTCCGCCACAGCGGCCCCCTCCTCCACGACGGCCCCGTCCCCCGGAACCCGTGGCGCCGACTCGGCGATGAGGGACCGGAGAGGTTCGTCGCGCCACCACAAGGGGCTGTCCGGTGCGGAGGTGCTCCGCAGGACGGCGCCGACGGTGGGGCGCAGGGACGGATCCTTGTGGAGGCAGGCGGTGACCAGTTCCCGCAGGCCCGCCCGGTCCGGGACGCCCGTGAGGTCCGGGTCCTCGTGGGCCGCGCGGTACAGCAGGACGGCGACCGGGCCGGAGCCGAACGGGGCGGTGCCGCTCACCGCGAAGGCCAGCACGGCGCCGAGCGCGAACACGTCGGTGGCCGGTCCGGTCGCGCCGCCCAGGATCTGCTCCGGCGCCATGTAGCCGGGCGTACCGAGCATCGACCCCGTCGCGGTCAGCGGGCCGTGCGCGTGCTCGCCCGTGGCGCGGGCGATGCCGAAGTCGATGACGCGGGGGCCGTCGGCGGTGAGCAGGACGTTGGACGGCTTCAGGTCGCGGTGCACGATGCCCGCGGCGTGGATGCTGACCAGGGCCTCCGCGAGAGCCGCGGCGAGCGCGCGGGCGACCTCGGCGGTCAGCGGGCCCGTGGCGGCGACGGCCCGGCGGAGGGTGACGCCCGGCAGGAAGGCGGTGGCGAGCCAGGGCCGGTCGGCGTCGGGGTCCGCGTCCACGACGGCGGCGGTGTGGGCGCCCGTCACGGCCCGCGCGGCGGTCGCCTCCCTGCGGAAGCGCTCCCTGAACCGCGCGTCCTCCGCGAGGTGTTCGTGCACGGTCTTCACCGCGAGCAGCCGGCCGCCCGGGCTCCGCGCCAGATAGACCTGCCCCATCCCGCCCGCGCCGAGCCGGGACAGCAGCCGGTGCCCGCCCAGGCTTCTCGGATCCTCCGCGAGGAGCGGCGAGGTCATGCCGGGACACCGCCCGGCTCGGCACGGCACCCGTGCGCGTCGTCGCCCCGCTCGGGGCGTGCCTCCTCACCGCGTCCAGGTGCCGTCACGGCCGTCCCTTCGGGGGTGCGATCGCCACGACCGTCCCGTCGGCGTACAGGTGGACCAGGTCCGGCGCGGCGGACGCCGCCTTCGTCGACGCGACGGTGTCGGACCGTACCGCCCAGACCGTGCGGCCCGTGCGGACGTCGAGGGCGTGCAGGCCCCAACCGGGCTCGCCGTCCGTGTCCGGCTCGGGGCCCGAGACGAACACGAGGCCGCCCGCGGTCAGCAACGAGCCGTCGGCGGTGGTGAGTTCGTCGACGTCGGTGCGCGTCCACCGGGGCCCGCCGCCGGACGCCGCCGCGTACCCGCTCAGGCCTTCGTACGTGGCGGCGAGCAGCATGCCGCGCGTGGGCAGCGGGGTCACCGCCGTGGCCGACTCCACCCGGCGGCTCCAGCGGACGCGGCCCGTGGCCAGGTCCACCACGCGGATCGCGGTGCGGTCCGCGTAACAGGCCGTGCCCTTCGCGCCCGGGTGGGCCCGCGGAAACCGGGCCCCGTTCCGCACCGTCCGCTCCACCTTGCCGTCCGCCGCGCGCAGCACGACCAGCGGGTCCCGGCGCGCGTAGTCGTCCGTGCCCGGGCTGCCCGGGTTCTTCGACGTGGCCACGGCGATGCGGCCGCCCGCCTGGTCCACGCCGATCACCCCGGCGGCGGCGCCCTCGTGGAACCACAGCGCCTCACGGGTACGCGCGTCGAATCCGTACGCCCGCCAGTGCCGGCCCCACGAGCTGCGCCGCGCCCACATGGTGTCGTACGGGGCGTACGTCAGGAGGCACAGCACGTCGCCCGCCAGCAGGAACCGGCCCTGGCCGCCTTCGAGCGCGCTGTGGTCGGCGTCGAAGCCGGTCGGCGCGGTGGTGCGGCGCTTCGGGTTGAGGCGCGGGTGGGGCGAGGTCCACACCTCGCGGCCGGTGGCGGCGTTCAGGGCGCGCAGCTCCGGTTCGAAGAGGTCGTCCCGCAGGACGTACACCGTGTCGTGGTAGCGGTCGACGCCCTGCAACTGCTCCCCGGCGTACACCCAGCGCACCGTGTTGGAGCGGGCGTCGACGCAGGTGAGGGAGGCCGCGCCGAGCAGAAACAGATCGTCGCCGCGGCGCAGCAGCCCGCTGTCGGACCGGAGGTCGCCCGCGTCACGGCTCCACAGCACCCGCCCCTGCGCGGTGGTCCCCGGCCGCCGCCGCTCCCGGGAGCCTCCGCCCGGCCGACCCTCGCGCCCGCCCAGGGCCGCGACCACCACCCCGGTGGTCCCCGCCGCCGCGGCGAGGGCACCGCCGCCCCACAGGAGAACCCGGCGCCGGGAGGGGCGACGGCCCTCGCGGGTCGGCAGCGCGACGGTGGGCGCCGCGGTGGCGGACGGTGTGGCGGGCGGGGGTGCCGTGGGGCGCGGTGCCGTGGTCCGGGGCGCGTCGGCGGGCGGCACGTGGTCCGGCGGTGAGGGGGCGGGCGAAGTCGCTCCGCCCGGCGGCGGGGGAGCGGGCGAAGGTGCCTCGTCCGGCGCTGGGGGAGCGGGCGAAGGTGCCTCGTCCGGCGCTGGGGGAGCGGTGGACGTAAGCGCGCCGTCCGTCCCGACGTGCCCCAACAGCCTTGCCACGTCGTCCTCATGACGTCGTATCAGGTCAGCCACGGCGCCCCGCTCCCACCACGGCATCCCCCGCGTCCGCGCCCCGCACCAGTCCAGGACCTCGCCGACCGTCGGGCGGTCCTCGGGGGCGCGGGTCAGGCAGCGGGCCAGGAAGGCGTGCAGGTCGGGGCCGGGGACGCCGTCGAGGTCCGGGGCCTCGTGCAGGGTGCGGTACAGGACGCGGGCGGCGCCGTCCGCGCCGAACGGGGCGCGGCCCGTCGCGGCGAGGGCGAGCAGCGCGCCGAGCGCGAAGACATCGGCGGGCGGACCCGGCCGGGTGTCCTCGGCACCGCGCGCGAGCTGCTCCGGCGCGATGAAGCCCGGGGAGCCGATGGCCTCGTCCGTGGCGGTGAGACTGTCGTCGGCCGCGCTCTTGGCGATGCCGAAGTCGAGGACCTTGGGGCCGTCGCGGGTGACGACCACGTTGGACGGCTTCAGGTCACGGTGCACAAGACCGGCCGCGTGCACCGCCGCGAGCGCCTCCGCGAGGGACGCGCCGAGCGCCGCGAGGTCGGCGGCGGACAGCGCGCCGTGCGCGGCCACGGCGTCCGTGAGGACCGGGCCCGCGCAGAACTCCGTGACCAGCCAAGGCTGTTCGGCGTCCGGGTCGGCGTCGAGCACGGCCGCGGTGTACGGCCCGGTGACGGCGCGCGCGGCGGCCGTCTCGCGGCGGAAGCGCTCGCGGAACTCCGGCTCGGCGGCGAGATGCGCGTGCACCGTCTTCACGGCGACGGGCCGCCCGGACGCGGACCGCGCCAACTCCACCCGGCCCATGCCGCCCGCCCCGAGCCGCGCGATCAGCCGATACCCCCCGACTTCGACGGGCGTCCCCCGCGTGGCCCCTGCCATGCCGCCAGTCCCCTCCCCGGATCGACCTCACAGTGCGACGCCCCTGAGGCATCGTACGGTTGCGGGCTCGCTCATCCGCTCGATCGGGTGATGCCTGGCGGGGCACCGCCGCGAGGCGGGGCCACGGGACAGGCTGCGCACGGGGGTTGATCGTCCCCAGGCCCGGCCCGCACGCTGGCTGCTGACCGCAAGGCACCGCGGCCGACCGGCCCGCAGGGCGTCCTCGCGGGCCGGCCGCCCCGCCCGCACAGGACCCCAGGAGGCCCCGTGTCCCTCGCCACCACGCTCCAGTCCTTCCCCCGATACCCCCTGCTCTTCGGCCCCTCACCCGTCCACCCCCTGGAGCGGCTGACCCGCCATCTCGGCGGCCCGGCGCTGTGGGCCAAGCGGGAGGACTGCAACTCGGGCATCGCCTACGGCGGCAACAAGACCCGCAAGCTGGAGTACCTGGTCGCCGACGCGCTCGCGGAGGGCTGCGACACGCTGGTGTCGGTGGGCGGGGTGCAGTCCAACCACACCCGGCAGGTCGCGGCCGTCGCGGCCCGCGCCGGGCTCAAGTGCGTGCTGATCCAGGAGAGCTGGGTCGAGTGGCCCGACTCCGTGTACGACAAGGTCGGCAACATCCTGATCAGCCGGCTCGCGGGCGCCGACGTCCGCCTGGTGCGGGCCGGGTTCGGCATCGGCGTCAAGGAGAGCTGGGCGCGGGCCGTGCGGGAGGTCGAGGAGTCGGGCGGCAAGCCGTACGCCATCCCGGCGGGCGCCTCCGAACACCGCCTGGGCGGCCTCGGCTTCGCCGGCTGGGCCGCGGAGGTCGCCGAGCAGGAGCGGCGGTCGGGCGTCTTCTTCGACACCGTCGTGGTGTGCTCGGTCACGGGGTCCACGCAGGCCGGGATGGTCGCGGGGTTCGCGGCGCTCGCCGAGGACGCGGAAGCCGCAGGGGGGGCCGGGGGCGCGGCAGGGGCGGCCGGGGGCGCCCGGTCGCGCCGCGTCATCGGCATCGACGCCTCCGCCGAGCCCGCGCGCACCCGCGAGCAAACTCTGCGGACAGCCCGCGGCACGGCCGAACTCATCGGCGTACGAAGGAAGATCGAGGACGCGGACGTGGAGCTGGACGAGCGCTACCACGCCGGTACCTACGGCATCCCCGACGCGGCCACCCTCGACGCGATGCGGCTCGCCGCCCGCACAGAGGGCATGATCACCGACCCGGTGTACGAGGGGAAGTCGATGGCGGGCCTCATCGACCTGGTACGCCGCGGCGAGATCGGACCCGACTCCACGGTGCTGTACGCCCATCTGGGAGGTCAGCCCGCGCTGAACGCGTACAGCGCGCTGTTCGACTAGCGGGCCCGGCCCCTCCCGGGGGGGCGGGCCCGTGGGCGTGGGCGAGGGCGTGGCGGACACCACTGGTGTGCCCGCCACGCCCCCGCCGCTACCGGAGCGCCGCGCGCTAAAGCGCCTGCGCCGCGGGCTTCACCATGCCCCGCACCGTGCGGGACTTCACGAAGTCGCCCATCGCCGTCATGTCCCACTCGCCCGTGAACTGGCGGATCAGCTTCGCCATCATCACGCCCGTCTGCGCCTCGGCGTTCGTCAGGTCGAAGCGGACCAGTTCCTCGCCGGTGGCGCCGTCGATCAGGCGGCAGTAGGCCTTGGCGACCTCCGTGAACTTCTGGCCGGAGAAGGAGTTGACGGTGAAGACCAGGCCGGTGACCTCCTGCGGGAGGGCACCGAGGTCGACCACGATCACCTCGTCGTCACCGCCGCCCTCGCCCGTGAGGTTGTCGCCGGAGTGCTTGACGGCGCCCTTGAGGATCTTCAGCTTGCCGAAATAGCAGCTGTCGATGTGGTTGCGCTGCGGGCCGTACGCGATGACCGACGCGTCCAGGTCGATGTCCTTGCCGCGGAACGCGGGCTCCCAGCCGAGGCCCATCTTGACCTGGGAGAGGAGTGGGCGGCCGCCCTTGACCAGGGACACGGTCTGGTTCTTCTGGAGGCTGACCCGGCCCTTGTCCAGGTTGATCTTCCCGGCGCCGGGCGCGGGCGCGGCGGGGGCCGCGGGGGCCGGCGGGGCGGGGGGCTGGGCCATCGGCGGGGGCGGGGCCTGGACCGGGGGGCCGGTCGGCGGCGCAAGGGGTGCCGCGGGGGCCGCGGGCTGGGCGGGGGCCGGAGCAGGGGCGGGCTCCTCGACCGTCACGCCGAAGTCCGTCGCGATGCCCGCCAGGCCGTTCGCGTACCCCTGGCCGACCGCGCGGGCCTTCCAGGCGCCGTTGCGCAGATAGATCTCGACGATGACGAGGGCCGTCTCCGTGCCGAGCTGGGGCGGGGTGAAGGTGGCGAGGACCGAGCCGTCGTCCGCGTTGCGGATCGTGGCCGTGGGCTCGACGCCCTGGAAGGACTGGCCGGCCGCGTCCGGGCTGGCCGTCACGACGATCTTCTCGATGCCGGGCGGGACGGATGCGGTGTCCACCGTGATCGCGTCCGGGGACGTGCCGCCGCCGGAGCGGTACGTCACGCCGGGGCCCGTGGGCTGGTTGTAGAAGATGAAGTCGTTGTCTGAGCGCACCTTGCCGTCGGCGGTGAGCAGCAGGCCCGATACGTCGAGCCGCACGGGGGCGGTGACGTCCACCGCCACGCGGGCCGCGGTCAGCGGGATGTTCGAGCCGGGGGTCATAGCTGTCATGCCTGGGGTAACGAGCGGGGGGACTTTGCCGTTCCCTTACCTCGGGGTTTTTCTGCGGGTGGGTGGGCCCTGCCGGGGGCTCCCCAATCCCGCCCCTTCCCGAAACTGGGGGCTCTGCCCCCAGACCCCCGCTCCTCAAACGCCGGAGGGGCTGAAAAATACAGCCCGTCGAGGGGGTCCCTCCCTGCTCTTCAAGAGCTTGGGGGAGTTTGAGGACGAGCCGCGGAGCGGCGACAAGCGGGGGTCCAGGGGGCGGAGCCCCCTGCCCGCGGCGGAGCCGCTGATCGATGCAGCGGGAAGGGGCGGGACTGGGGAAAGCCCCGCAGGGCCCCCTACGGCACCACCACAATCTTCCGCCCCACCCCCGCCGCGAACCTCCCCAGCGCCTCGGGGTACCGCTCCAGCGGCACCCGGTCGCTGATGAAGACGTCGGGGTCGAGCACCCCGGCGGCGAACAGCTCGGCGGCGCGTTCGTAGCTGTGGAGGACGGCCATGGACCCAGTGATCGTGATCTCTTGGTTGTAGATCCGGTACGGATCGATCGTCACGCGCGTCGCATAGTCCGCGACGCCGAACTGGAGGAACGTGCCCGCCTTGGCGACCCGCCCCAGCCCGTCCTGGATGGCCGCCGCGTTGCCGGTGGCGTCGACGACGACGTCCCAGCCCTGCGGGCGGTCGAGTTCGTCGGCGCTCGCGCCGGTGCCGGTGACGCCGAGCCGCGCGGCGGTGGCCAGCCGCTCCGGGTTGAGGTCGACGACGTCGACGCTCGCGGCCCCGGTGCGCTTGGCGAGCTCCAGCATCATCAGGCCCATGGTCCCGGAGCCGTAGATCAGGACGTGCGCGCCGAGCCGGGTGCGCAGCACGTCGTAGCCGCGCACCGCGCAGGACAGCGGCTCGATGAGGGCGGCGTCCTGGGTGCGGACGTGCTCGGGCAGCCGCACACAGTTGGCGACCGGCGCCACCGCGTACTGCGCGGCGCCCCCCGCCGTGGTCACGCCGATCGCGGCCCACCGCTCGCACAGGTTGTTGTGGCCGTCGCGGCAGTAGCGGCACTCGTAGCAGTACAGGGAGGGGTCCACGGCCACGCGGTCGCCGACCGACAGCTCGGTGACCGCGGTGCCCACGCCGACCACCTCGCCGGCGAACTCGTGCCCCGGCACCACCGGCAGGGTCGGCGCGAACTCGCCCTGGAGGATGTGCAGATCGGTCCCGCACAGTCCGCACGCGGCGACTTCGACGACGACGTCGCGCGGCCCGGGCGTGGGGTCGGGCACCTCGCCGACCACTGCCTTGCCGACGGACTCGATGATGGCGGCTTTCACTTGACGGCTCCCAACGACAGGCCCTGGACCAGCTTGTCCTGGGCGGCGAACCCCGCGGCGAGCACCGGCAGGGAGATGACGAGCGACGCGGCGCACACCTTGGCCAGGAACAGGCCCTGGCTGGTGATGAAGCCGGTCAGGAAGACGGGGGCCGTCTGCGCGACCACCCCCGTCAGGACCCGGGCGAAGAGCAGTTCGTTCCAGCTGAAGATGAAGCAGATGAGGGACGTTGCCGCGATGCCGGGGAGTGCGATGGGCGCGACCACGCGGGTGAGGATCGTCGGGAGGCGGGCGCCGTCGATCTGCGCGGCCTCGATGATCGCCACCGGCACCTCGGACAGGAACGACTGCATCATCCACACGGCGATCGGCAGGTTCATCGACGTATAGAGGATGACCAGGAGCCAGATGTTGTCGAGGAAGTCGGTGTTCTTGGCGAAGAGGTAGATGGGGAGGAGGCCTGCCACCACCGGCAGCATCTTCGTCGACAGGAAGAAGAACAGGACGTCCGTCCACTTCTTCACCGGGCGGATGGAGAGGGCGTACGCCGCCGGGAGGGCCAGGACGAGGACGAGGAGCGTCGACGCCGTCGACGCCACGAAGGAGTTGATGAGCGAGGGCCAGGGGCTCGCGCCGCCGCCCGCGCCGAAGAACTCCCGGTAGCCGTCCAGGGTCAGGGACGCCGCGACCGAGGGCGGGTTGGTGGCCGCGTCCTCCTCCGAGTGGAAGGACGTCAGCGCCATCCAGGCGATGGGCAGGAAGAACAGGAGCCCGGCCAGCCAGGCGGCGAGCCCCAGGCCGATTCCCCTGGCGCGTACGCTCCGTACGCTCCGTACGTCGGCGCTCATGCGCGGGACACCTCCTCGCGGAAGAGGGACGACACCACGCGCAGCGCGAAGGTCGCGATGATGATCGAGCCGATGACGACGAGCACACCGGCGGCGGACGCCAGGCCGTTCTCGTGGGCCTGGTAGAAGCTCTGGTAGACGGTGTAGGGCAGGTTCGCGGTGCCGAGGCCGCCGGAGGTGATCGTGAAGACCGCGTCGAAGTTCTGCACGATGTAGATCGAGCCGAGCAGGGCGCCCAGTTCGAGGTAGCGGCGCAGGTGCGGCAGCGTGAGGTGGCGGAACACCTGCCAGTTGTTGGCGCCGTCCATGCGGGCGGCCTCGATGAGTTCGGTGTCGCGGCTCTGCAGCCCGGCGAGCAGGATCAGCATCATGAACGGCGTCCACTGCCAGATCAGGGACAGTTCGATGGCGAGCAGTGGTGTGTTGGAGATCCAGTCCGGCTGGGTGGCGCCGTCGCCGCCCACCCAGTGCAGGATGCCGTTGAAGAGGCCGTACTCGGGGTTGTAGAGCACGTGCTTCCACAGCAGTGCCGCGGCCACCGGCACCAGCAGGAACGGCGCGATCAGGAGCGTGCGTACCACGCCTCGGCCGCGGAACTTGCGGTCCAGCAGCAGCGCGAGGCCGAGGCCGATGACGAGGCTCGCGAGGACGACCGTCGCCGTCAGGACGATCGTCGTCCACACGGACTTGCGCAGGTCGGCGTCCGTGAGGACCTCTTCGTAGTTGGCGAAGCCGGTGAAGCTGCGGGCGTCCGGGTAGAGGGCGTTCCAGTCGAAGAAGGAGATCACCAGCGTGGCCACGAACGGCAGTTGGGTCACGGCGATCATGAAGATCAGGGCGGGCATGAGGGGCGCCCGGGTGGCCCAGGCGCGCAGCCGTCCGGAGGGGCGTCGGGTGGACGCGGGCACGCGCGCGGAGGGCGTGACGGTGGTGCTGGTCGTGGCGGTCATCGTCCCTCGTACTCCTCGGAGATCTTCTCGGCGAGCTTCTGGGACTTCTTCAGGGCCGACTCGACGGACTGGCGTCCGGCGATGGCCGCGCTGATCTCCTGGGAGACGCGGGTGCCGAGGTCGGTGAACTCGGGGATGCCGACGAACTGGATGCCGGGCGCGGGCCGGGGCTGTACGCCCGGGTCGCGCGGGCGGGCGTCGGAGATCGCGGTCCGCATGACGCTCTGGAAGGCGGCCGCTTCCTCGCGGTACCGCGGGTTCTCGTACGTCGACGCGCGTTTGCCCGCGGGCACGTTGGACCAGCCGATCTTCTCGCCGACCAGGTTCTCGTACTCCTTGCTGGACGCCCAGGAGATGAACTTCCAGGCCTTGTCGGGGTTCCGCGAGGCCTTCTGCAGGCCCCACGCCCAGGTGTAGAGCCAGCCGGAGCTCGCCGTCTTCTCCACCGGCGCGGGCACGTAGCCGATCTTGCCCTTGACCGGGGACTTGGCGGCCTCCAGGGAGCCGGCGGCGGCCGTGGCGTCGTACCACATGGCGGTCTTGCCCTGGGTGAGGTTGTTCAGGCACTCCGCGTACCCGGACTGGGCCGCTCCGGACTCCCCGTGCTCGCGCACCAGGTCTACGTAGAAGCGGGTCGCCCTCTCGAACTCGGGGGAGTCCAGGTGGGCCTTCCAGTCCTTGTCGAACCAGGTGCCTCCGAAGGTGTTGACGACGGTCGTCAGCGGCGCCATCACCTCGCCCCAGCCGGGCAGCCCGCGCAGACAGATGCCCTTCATGCCCTTCCGCGCGCCGTCCACCTTGGCGGCGAGGTCCGCGACCTGCCGCCAGGTGGGCTTCTTCGGCATGGTCAGGCCCTCCTTCTTGAAGACGTCCTTGCGGTACATCAGGAAGGACGATTCGCCGTAGAAGGGCTCTCCGTAGAGCTTGCCGTCCGCACCGGTGAGGGACTGGCGCATCGGCGGCAGGATGTCGCGCTGATCGAAGGCACGGTCCTTGCGGGTGTAGGGCCCGAGCTCGCGCAGCCAGCCGTTCTTGGCGTAGATGGGGATCTCGTAGTTGCTGAGCGTCGCCACGTCGTACTGGCCCGCCTGGTTGGCGAAATCCTGGCTGATCTTGTCGCGGACGTCGTTCTCGGGCAGCACGGTGAAGTTCACCTTGATGCCGGTCTTCTTGGTGAAGTGGTCGGCGGTGAGCTTCTGCAACTCCACCATCTGCGGGTTGTTCACCATCAGTACGTTGATGGAGTCGCCGCCGGAACCGCCCCCGCCCGCCCCGGCCCAGCAGCCGGAGAGCAGCGGGGCGAGCAGCGTCCCTGCGGCGGTCGCGGCGAGCAGCCGCCGCGGCCTCCGTCGGCTCTGGGTTCGCATGAATCGCTCCTGAACAAAGGGGACAGAGTCGGTGGTGCGGGGCAGTTGAGGGTGTGCGGTGCCGCACCGGCGGCCGCGCGGGGAGCCGGTGTGGTGGGGGAAGCGGGCGGGAAGCGGTTGTCGGGCGGTGCCCGGGCGGTCAGGCCCGGACGACCTGCGGCCCCTGCAAGGAGTAGCGGTGCGCCTCGGAGGCGGGCAGCTGTGCGCTGGTGACGATGCACTCCAGGTCGCCCACGCCCGCGAACCGGCAGAAGCTGCTCGCCCCGAACTTGGTGTGCACGCCCGCGAACACGGTGCGCCGTGACGCCCGGATGGCCTGCGCCTTCACCTCGCTGACGGCGGGGTCGGGGGTGGTGAGGCCGTGTTCGCGGGAGATGCCGTTGGCGCCGATGTACGCCAGGTCGATGACGAAGCCCGCGAGCATGCGGGTCGTCCAGTGGTCGACGGTCGCCAGGGTCCCGGCCCGCACCCGCCCGCCGAGCAGCAGCACGGTGACGTGCTCCGCCTCGGCGAGGGCGCCCGCGGTCGCGAGCGAGGCGGTGACCACGGTCAGCGGCCGGTTCTTGGGCAGGGCCTCGGCGATGAGCTGCGGGGTGAAGCCCTCGTCGATGAAGACGGTCTCGGCGTCGCCGAGCTGCTCGGCCGCGGCGGCCGCGATCCGGCGCTTCTCGGGCACGTGCATCGTCGTGCGGAAGGCGAGCGTCGTCTCGAATCCGGCGCTCTCCACCGGGTAGGCGCCGCCGTGGGTGCGCCGGACCAGGCCGTGGTCCTCCAGGGCGCGCAGATCGCGGCGCACGGTCTCCTTGGCGACGCCGAGCTCCGCCGCGAGGACGGTGACGTCGACGGACCCGGAGCGGCGGGCCGCGCGCACGATCTGCCGCTGGCGTTCCTCCGCCGTCATGGGCGCCACCTCTTCCCCGGAGACTTCAGTTCCACTTCGCTGCCCGTTCGGGCCTGTGGGGAAGTTCTACAGCGCGGGGAAGAGGCTGACCAGGCGCGCGACGGGCCCGATGATGCCCGCATCCGCCCGTTTGCCGGGGCGGCTGCCTGCGGAACGGGCCGATCATGTGCCCGTTGATCGGCCCGTGGTGCCCGTTTGCCGCCCGGTTGGGCGCCGGGCGGCCGGAAATCGACGGTCGTGCCGGCCGGTGGGCCGGTCGGCGGTCAGGGCCGGTGGTCGGGGTCGGCGGTCAGGGACTGGTGGAAGCCGACCTCGGGGTGGGCGGGCGTGGGCCCGTCGAGCAGCGGCTGTCCGATGCCGCGCAGGTGCTGGTCGAAGTACGCGCCGATGTAGGCGCGGGTGATCCGTTCGGCGCGCGTGCCCGAGATCGGTGCCTCGGGGTCGTCCACGCCGAGCTGGTCGAACAGGACCGGCGTGTCGGTGAACGTGAAGTGCCCGGACCCGGCGACCGTCAGCCACCGCTTCCAGCCCTCGAAGCGCGGCCAGGCGCCGCCCCACGTGTAGGGGTCGTCCGGCTTCACGGTGTCCGTGGTGCCGAGGAGCAGGAACGGGCGGTCGCCGAGGCCGTCGGGCATGACCTGGATGCCGCCGTCCATGTTCATGCCCGCCCGCACCCGCCGGTCGGTGTTCATCAGGGCGACGGTGGCGGCCCCTCCGATGGAGTGCCCGCCCATCCCGATCCGCCGTGCGTCGATCAGGCCGGAGTGGCGCCAGGTCGCCTCGCGGCCGACGAGCCGGTCGAGGACGAACGAGAGGTCCTTGGCCCGGCCCTCGGCGATGAGCTTGCCGCTCTCGGGCTCCTGGGTCTGCTCGCACGCGGCGCACGTCAGCATGCGCCCGCCCGGGAACGCCGTGCCGTACGTCTCGTAGGCGTGGTCGACCGTGGCGACGGCGTACCCCCGGCTTGCCAGGTCCTCGGCGAGGTGCGTCAGCGTCGAGCGCGGCGCCGTGAACCCGGGCGAGAGCACGACCAGCGGGAACTTCCCCTTGGCGGGCTTCACCCCGGCCCGCGCGTAGGTGCGGGTCGAGCTCCACGTGGCGGGGGAGACGTCGACCTTGGCGGCCTCCAGGAGCAGCCGGGCCTCTTCCGTGGACGTGTACGCGGTGGGCCGCCCACCCGCTCCCCGCGCCGGGTAGTACATCGACACCATCAGCTCCCGCGCCCCCGCGGAGGGCACCCAGGGGTCCTTGCGGCTCTTGTCGACCAGGTGCAGGGTGTCGCGCCCGACCGCGAACGGGCCGGTGGGGCGGGGGAGTTGGGGCCGGGTCGCGGGCGCGTCGACAGAGGCAGAGGCAGAGGCAGAGCCGGAGGCTGAGACGGTTGCGGGTGCGGCCTGCGCCGTGGCCGTGGCCGCGACCGGCAGGGCGAGCGCCAGCGCGAGCACGGGGGCAACAGCGCGCCCACGCAGGGCCGTTCGGGTCGTCGTCATCGTCATGACAGCTCACGCTAGCCAGCGGCGGGTCGGCGCACGTCGCCCCGCGGGCTGACCCGCACGCGCCCGCAGGCGTACGGAACCATCAGCTCCAAGGAGGAGCTCAATACGGCCACACTGGCGGATTCGTGCAGAAATGGCCGCCCAGGTGGGCGTGGTCGGGGTTCTCGGGGTCCAGCTCGCCGTGCTCGGCGACCAGCTTCTCCGCGAACTGCTCGGAGTCGTCCCGGGGTTCGTAGCCCAGCGCCCGCGCCGACGACAGGTCCCACCACAGCCGGGTGTTGGCCGACGAGCCGTACACCACGGTGTGCCCGACGTCCGGCGCGGTGAGGGCCGCGTGGAAGAGGCGTGCCCCGTCGCCGGGCGACATCCACACCGACAGCATCCGGACACTGGAGGGCTCCAGGAAGCAGGAGCCGATCCGCACGGACACCGTCTCGATGCCGTGCTTGTCCCAGTAGAACTGCGCCAGATCCTCGCCGAAGGACTTCGACAGGCCGTAGAAGGTGTCGGGCCGGCGCGGCGTGTCGACCGGGATCAGCGGGTCGTCGCCCACCGGCCGTGGCGTGAAGCCCACCGCGTGGTTGGAGGAGGCGAAGACGACGCGCGGGACGCCCTCCTCGCGCACCGCCTCGTAGAGGTTGTACGTGCCCTCGATGTTCGCCTTGAGGATCTTGTCGAACGTGGACTCCAGGGAGATCCCGGCGAGATGGAGGACCGCGTCGACGCCGCGCACCGCCTCGCGCAGGGCGTCCCGGTCGGCGAGGTCCACGGTGAGGGCGTCGGCCTCGCCATCGACGGGACGCAGGTCGAGCAGTCTGAGGTCGTAGCCGTACGCGGGCAGAAGTCCCCGCATCAGGGTGCCGAGGCCACCGGCCGCGCCGGTCAGCAGGACTGTGCGGGGAGCGGGCATACGGTGATCTCCTCGTACGCGTTCATGTATGAGATTCACATTCGTGGACACGCTAGGGAGCGCCGCACGCCGGAGTCAAGTGGGGCGCGGAGTCGGCGAATCCGCTCCTGAGTTGCGGGTTTGCGCGCTTGACCGGCCCGGCCGGGCGCCCTAGCGTGGGCGCGTTCAGGGATATGGATATGAATCAGAAACATGCACGCTTAGGGAGCGCCCGTGACGTCAGCCCCTCTCGCCTCTCGGCTCCGCGTTCCCAGCGGGCCGCTGTTCTTCCCCGTCACTCCGTACGGGGCCGACGGCTCCGTCGACATCGAGACGTTCCGTACGCACGTGCGCGCGGGCGTGGAGGCGGGCGCGGCCGCGGTGTTCGCCTGCTGCGGCACGGGCGAGTTCCACGCGCTCACCCCCGAGGAGTTCCGGCGGCTCGTCGGGGCCGCCGTCGAGGAGACCGCGGGCCGTGTCCCGGTGGTCGCCGGCGCCGGCTACGGCACCGCGCTCGCCGTGCGGTACGCGCGGCTCGCCGAGGAGGCGGGCGCCGACGGGCTGCTCGCCATGCCGCCGTACCTCGTTGTCGCCGCGCAGGAGGGGCTGATCCGGCACTACACCGAACTGGCCGCGGCCACCTCGCTCGACGTCATCGTCTACCAGCGCGACAACGCCGTGTTCACCCCCGAGACGGTCGTCGAACTCGCCCGCGCGGACGGCATCATCGGCTTCAAGGACGGCCTCGGCGACCTCGACCTGATGCAGCGCGTCGTCAGCGCCGTACGCACCGAAGTCCCGGGCGAGTTCCTCTACTTCAACGGCCTGCCCACCGCCGAACTCACCGGCCTGGCCTACCGCGGCATCGGCGTGAGCCTCTACTCGTCGGCCGTCTTCTGCTTCGCGCCGGACCTCGCGCTCGCCTTCCACAAGGCGCTCAACTCCGGCGACGACGAGACGGCCGAGCGGCTCGTCGACGGCTTCTACCGGCCCTTCGTCGAGCTGCGCATGGAGGGCCGCGGGTACGCCGTCTCGCTCGTCAAGGCGGGCGTGCGGCTCGCGGGGCTCGACGTCGGCGGGGTGCGGCCGCCGCTGCACGAGCCGTCCGACGACCATCTCAAGCGGCTCGCCGAGTTGATCGAGCGCGGCCGGGCGCTGCTGCGGGAGGGCGTGTGAAGGCGTCCGCGTTCCTCTACCCGTGGGACGTCGTCGGCGACCCGGACGCGCCCGCGCGGATCGCCGACCTGGGCGTGGCACAGGTGACGCTCGCCGCCGCCTACCACTCCACCCGCGCCCTCACCCCCCGCCACCCGCGCCACCGCGTCGTCACCGCCGAGCACGCCGCCGCCCTGTACGAGCCCGACGACCGCTGGCAGGGCCGCGCCCTGCGCCCGTACCCGGCGGGGGACTGGGCCCCCGGTGACGCCTACGGGCGGGCCGCCGAGGCCCTCGCCGCGGCCGGGCTCGACGTGCACTCCTGGGTGGTCCTCGCCCACAACTCCCGTATGGGCGCCGAGCATCCGGGCACGTCCGTCGTGAACGCCTACGGCGACCGCTACCCGTGGGCGCCCTGCGTCGCGCAGCCCGCCACCCGCGCCTACCTGGTCGAACTCGCCGCGGAGGCCGCCGCCCGGCCCGGCGCGGGCGGCACCGAGCTGGAGTCGTGCGGCTGGTACGGCCTCGCGCACCTGCACGCCCACGACAAGATCGCGGGTGTCGGCCTCGGCGAGGCCGGCCAGTACCTGATGTCGCTGTGCTTCTGCGCGGACTGCCGCGCCGGGTACGCCCGGTACGGGCACGATCCGGACGAGCTGGCGGCCGCCGTGCGCCGCGCGCTCGACCCGGTGTGGCGGGGTGCGGCCACCGCGCCCGGCTGGGCGGGCGTCGAGAAGCTCCTCGGCGCCGAGACGGCGGCGGCCACCCGGGCCTGGCGCGAGGAGAGCGCCCGCGTACTCCAGGAGGCCGCGGTCGGCGCCGTGCGCGCGGCGGCCCCCGACGGCTTCCAAGTGCTCCTGCACGCCGACCCGGTGACGTACCACTGCGGCGCGAACGCCGGAGCGGACCCGCGCCACATCCTGGCCGTGGCCGACGGCGTGGTCGTGCCCTGCACCGGCGACCCCGCCCTCCTGGAGCCGTTCGCCGCCCACGCCGGGGAACGCACCGTCCTCGCCGCCAACCTCACGGTGGTGGCGGGCATGGGCGGCAGCCCCGCGACACTCGCCGCCGACGCCCGGCGCGCGGCCCGGCTCGGCGCCACTGAACTGCGGCTTTACCACGCAGGGTTGGCCTCGGACGACGACCTCGCCCTGGTCCGGAGAGCCCTGTCGGAGAGCGCCTGACAAGGGCTACGATCCGCGCACCACACGCCGCGCCCGGGGCGCGACCGGGTACGACCCACGCTCCCGCGGCAGGACCCAGAGGGGACTCAGAGAAGACATGGTGCGCAACAAGGGGATATCCGCGCTGGTCTGCGCCGGCCTCACGGCGGGCGCCGCGGTGCTCGCGACCACCGCGCCCGCGGCCGCGCAGACCGGCCCCCGCCCGTCCGGCGCGGCCGACGCCCGCCCGTCCGAAACCGCCGGGAACCGGCCCGCCGGAACCGCCGACATCCGCGAACAGCTCGAGAAGATACCGGGCATGACGGTCGTCTCCGTCACGGACAAGGAGGGCCACCCCCTCTACTCCCTGACCTACCGGCAGCCCGTCGACCACCACCGTCCGCACGGGCAGACCTTCACCCAGCGCCTGTCCCTGTGGCACAAGGCCACCGACAAGCCGACGGTCCTCTACACCGGCGGCTACACCCTCGCCCAGAACACCACGGCCCTCACCAAGCTGATCGACGCCAACCAAGTCAGCCTGGAACACCGCTACTTCGAGCAGTCCCGCCCCTCCGGCGCCGCCGGCCGCGACTGGACCAAACTCACCGTCCAGCAGGAGGCCGCCGACGAGCACCGCATCACCCAGGCGCTGCGGACCGTCGAGAAGGGCAAGTGGCTCGGCACCGGCGGCAGCAAGGGCGGCATGACCGCCACGTACCACGAGCGCTTCTACCCCGAGGACCTGGACGCGGTCGTCGCGTTCGTGGCGCCCAACGACGCGAACAACAGGGACGACAGCGGCTACGAGCGGTTCTTCCGGACCGTCGGCACCAAGGAGTGCCGCACCGCCCTGAACGCCGTGCAGCGCGAGATGCTGGTGCGCCGCGACACGCTGCTTCCCAAGTTCGAGGCGGACGCGAAGGCGAACGGCCAGACCTTCCACGAGACACTCGGCACCACCGACCGGGCCTACGAGTTCGCGGTCCTCGACCAGGTGTGGAACTTCTGGCAGTCCGGCACCGCCGCCGACTGCCCGACGGTGCCCGACGCCAAGAAGGCCACCGACGACGAGCTGTACGACTGGTCGACGAAGCACGGCCTGAGCGTCTACCACGACGCGGAGCTCGGCGCCAACGGCACCGGCCCCTACTACCGCCAGGCCGCCACCCAACTCGGCTGGGCCGACCTGGAGTTCAAGCACCTCAAGGGCGTCCGCCACCATCCGGACATTTACCAGCCGAACTCGGTGCTCCCGCCCGCCATGCGCGGCTCGTACAACAACAGCACCATCGCCGACGTCGACCGCTGGGTGAAGACCCGCGGGCAGCGCATGATGTTCGTCTACGGCGAGAACGACCCGTGGAGCGCCGAGCGGTTCACGCCGAGCCACCGCGACTCCTACCTCTACGAGGTGCCGGGCGCCAACCACGGCGCGACGATCGCCAAGCTGCCCGAGCCCCAGCAGTCGCGGGCCGTCGCGACCATCAAGCGCTGGGCGGGCGTGAAGTGACGCTCGGCCGCCGGGCGGGGCACGGGCCACCCAGGTGCCCTGCCCGGCGGCGATGAGTTCGGGGCGCGGCGGGAGTCCTACGGAAGAGAGGCATGCCTCGCTGAGGGCCTGCCGCGCCGTCGGACGAAGGAGAACCCCATGCCGGGGACGAACGAGAACGAGAACGAGAGCCCCATGCCGGGCACCCCGAGCGAGCTGCCGGACTTCGGGCCGCAGACGCGCCTCGTGGCGCGCGTCGCCGATGCCGTCAAGGACGACCAGCTCGACGGCCCCACCCCCTGCCCCGACTACGCGGTACGCCATCTGCTCGGCCACGTCGTCGGCCTGACCGTCGCCTTCGCCGACGCCGGGCGCAAGCGGCTCGGACCGACCACGGACACGAACCCGTCGAGCGTCCTGCCGGACATCGGCGCCGACTGGCGCGAGGAACTGCCCCGCCTGCTCGACGAGCTCGCCGAGGTGTGGCGGGACCCGGCGGCGTGGACCGGCGAGACCCGGGCGGGCGGCGTCGACCTCACCGGCGACGTCGCGGGCGTGATCGCCCTCAACGAACTCGTCGTGCACGGCTGGGACCTGGCCCGCGCCACCGGGCAGGAGTACGCGCCGGACGAGGCGAGCCTCGGCGTCTCGTACGCCATGCTGTCCGCCGCGGCGGCGGAGACGCCCGCCGGGGAGGACGCGCTGTTCGGGCCGCCGCGGCCGGTCGCCGACGACGCCCCGCTCCTGGACAAGGTGGTGGCGCTGAGCGGAAGGGACCCGAACTGGCGCCCCTGACCGCAGGGGCAGGACAACGAAGCACCCAGTACATCCCTAGGTTGCATACCTAACTAGATCGCTCTACGGTCTAGGTAGTTGGCTTGCCTAGGGGGACCTCATGACCATCTCGCCGGACTTCTCGGCGGCCGGCACGGCCGTCGCGGGCGCGCTCGGCGGCCATCTGCTGCTCGTCGAGCCGTGGCTCGGCCGCCGGACGTACGCCTCGCTCGCCCGCCGCCGAGCCACCCAGCCGCGCGCGCTGACGCGCTACTTCACCCTCTCCATCGCCCTGTGGTGGGCCTTCGCCGCGCTGGCCGTGACGGTCCTGTTGCTCTCGCCCGAAGCCACCGCCGCGGACTTCGGCCTCGCGGCGCCGGAGGATCCGCTGTACGTCGGCGCGGCCCTCCTGTTGTTCGCGGTCGTCGCCGTCGTGTCCGGGCGCGCCTTCCACGAGATGGCCAGGGAGGGAAAGCACATCCCGGGCCGCGCGGCCATCGAGGCGATGCTGCCGCGCACCGCGGCGGAGCGCCGCCTCGCGATGGCGGCCGCCGTCACCGACAGCCTCTGCTCGGAGCTGGTGTACCGCGGGCTGCTCATCGCCTTCGGCGTCGGCGCCCTGGGCCTCGACCTCCACGTGGCGGCGGCGCTGGCGCTCGCCGTGTACGCGCTCGCCGGGTGGTACCAGGGCGGCTCCGGCGTGCTCGTCTTCGCCCTCTTCGGGGCGCTGCTCACCGGCCTCTACCTGGCCACCGGCAGCCTGCTCCTGCCGGTCGCCGTGCACGCCATGCTCACCGTGCGGGACCTGCTGATCCCCGCGCCCGAACTCCCGCGGGCGCAGGGCGGCACGGCGTGACCGCCGACCGGCGCGCGAGCTGGTTCAAGGGCGTCCTCGACCTGCTCGTCCTCGCGTCCCTCACCGACGGCGAGAGCTACGGCTACGAGATCGCCAAGCGGCTCGGCGCGGCGGGCTTCGGGCAGATCAAGGGCGGCACGCTGTACCCCGTCCTGAACCGCCTGGAGGAGGCGGGCCTGGTCGCGGCGGAATTCCGTGCCACGGAGAAAGGGCCGGGCCGCAGGTACTACTCCCTGACCCCGGCGGGCCGCGAAACGCTGTCCGAGCAGGGGGAGTTGTGGCTGGCCTTCGATGACTCCGTACGTGAGGTGCTGGCGAGGGCGGGAGTGCGATGAACGCGATGAACGCGATGAACGCGGCCGAAACGGGATCGCCGTACCTGGAAGCCCTGGGGGCGCGGCTGGGGGAACTCGGGCTGCCCGCGGAGCACGTGCGGGTGACCGTGGCTGACCTGGGGGCGCATCTCGCGGAGTGCGGGGGTGTTCCGGAGGAGGAGTTCGGGCCGGTCGAGGAGTTCGCGCGGGAGCTGGCGCCGGGGGCGACGAGGCCCGCGCCGACGCCCGCCGGTCCGGGCGTCGAGACCTGGCGGTGGACCGCCGACACCTTCGTCGACGAGGAGCTGCTCGGGCGCTTCGGGGACGAGGGCTGGGAGGTGGAGCGGGTGGACGCGCTGGGCAGGTTCGTGTGCCGGCGGGACCTCGCCCGGCCGCAGCGGTGGGAGTACCGGCGGGAGTTGGTCACGCGGGGGCGTGAGGGGCTCGACGGGCGGCTGGCGCCCGACGGGTGGGAGGCGTGCGGGAACTGGGTGGTGTACGCGTGGTTCAAGCGGCCGCGGGCGGCGAGTCTCGGCCCCGCCGCGGAGCTTTCCGCCGTCCCGGCGCCACCCTCCCGCCACACCTTCCTGAGCCACCGCTTCTACGCCGCGCTGGCCTTGGCCGTCGCCGCGCTGACCGCGTCCGGCGCCACCGTGGCCCTCCGCGCCGACGACGCGACCTCCGGCCTCGGCTTCACCACCGGCCTCCTGGCCGGCGCCGCAGCCCCGGTGACGGCCCTCCTACTCACCCACCGCCGCCGCGACCGCCGTCCGTAACAGTGCCCGTCGACCTGGGCTGTGCCCACCCGTGCCGCCCCTGGCGGCCCAGCTGCCCACAGCGGTAACGCTCGCAGCGGGGGCGGATCATGTGGCGACCCGCCGACGCCGGACGGGCGTTGGTGGCACAGGCGGCCAGGAGCTGACGTTCAACTGGAAACGGGAGGGGGGTCCCCCCTGCTCTTTAAGAGCTTGGGGGAGGGTGGGGGAGGAACCCGCCGCGAAGCGGCGGGGCGAACGAGGGACGGCCTGCTGACGCCGGACGGGCGTTGGTGGCACTGGCGGCCAGGAGCTGACGTCCGAGTGGAAACGGGAGGGCGGGTGGGAAAGCTGTCCGCCGCGAAGCGGCGGGGCCGAAAACCGCTACCGCAGCGCCGCGCGCATCATCGCTGAAGCAACCGGCGCAGCCAACCCATTCCCGCTGACCTCGGACCGCGCAGCGTCCGAAGACTCCACGATCACCGCGACAGCGACCTCCTTGCCGCCGCCACCGCCGTCGCCCCCCTTGGCGTAGGACGTGAACCAGGCGTACGGCGTCTGGGAGTTGTTCTCACCGTGCTGAGCGGTGCCGGTCTTGCCGCCCACAGTGGCCCCACTGATCCGCGCGTTCGTCCCCGTCCCCTTCTCGACCACGGTCTCCATCGCCGACTGCAACCCCTCGGCGGTGGCCGAACCCACCACCCGCTGCGCGTCGCCGTCGGCGTACTCCTGGAGCACGTTCCCGCCGGAGTCCGTGATCTTGGAGACCATGTGCGGAGCGGCCAGCTCACCGCCGTTGGAGATCGCGGCGGACACCATCGCCATCTGCAACGGCGTCGCCGTGACATCGAACTGCCCGATGCCGGTGAGCGCGGTCTGCGCCTTGTCCATGCCGGAGGGGTACGCGCTCTTCGACGCCCGCACGGGCACATCCAGCTTGTCCGCGTTGAAGCCGAACTTCTCGGCCTGCGCCTTCACCTTGTCCTGCCCGAGGTCGACGGCCATCTTGGCGAAGACGTTGTTGCAGGAGTACTGCAGCGCCGTACGGATCGTCGCGTTCTCGCAGGGCGCCGACGCGCTCTCGTTCTTGAGGACCGTGCGCGTCCCGGGCAGCGTGTACGGGTTCGGGCTCGCGGTCTTCTCGTCGACGGAGCCGTAGAGCCCGTCCTCCAGCGCGGCCGCCGCGACGACCAGCTTGAACGTCGAACCGGGCGGCAGCGGCTGCCGCAGCGCGCGGTTCACCATCGGCTTGTCCTCGTCGGTGGTGAGCGCCTTCCACGCCTCGCCGTCGGTGGAGCCGCTGATCTTCGACGGGTCGTACGACGGCGTGGAGACCATGCCGAGGATCTTCCCGGTCTTCGGGTCGATCGCGACGGCCGCGCCCTTCTTGTCGCCGAGTGCCTTGTACGCCGCCTTCTGCACGTCCGGGTCGATGGTCGTCAGGACGTCACCGGGGTCGGCCCGCTTGTTGGTGAGCGTGTCGAGGGGGTTCTTGAGGCGGTTGTCGGTGCCGTCGAGGAGGTCCTTGTAGATGCCCTCCAGCTGGGTGGCGCCGTACACCTGCGAGCTGTAGCCGGTGACGCCGGCGTACAGCGGCCCGTTCTTGTACGTGCGTTTGTACGCCAGGTCACCGCCCGTCGTCCGCTTCGAACCGGTGACGGCGTCCCCGGCCACGATGATGTCGCCCAGCGGGTACGCGTACTGCTCGATCGCGTTGCGCCGGTTCAGCTTGTCGTCCGCGAGAGCCTTCGAGTCGTGGAACTGCACCCAGGTCGCCCGCACCAGCAGGGCGAGCACCAGGAGCAGAGTGAAGACCGAGGCGTGCCTGATCGTCTTGTTCATCCCACCGGGAGGACGAGCGGACGCCGCCGTTCCGTTCCCCGCTTGCGCCGATGTGTCCGTTTTCTCAGAAGCTCTTCATGAACCACGCGGCCCCGCGGCCATCCCGAGCGGCTCCGCTCAGGAACTCTTCATGAACCCCGCCTCGTACGCCGCGATCACCGCCTGCGTACGGTCCCGCGCCCCCGTCTTCGCGAGCACCGCCGCCACATGCGTCTTCACCGTCGCCGCGCCGACCTCCATCCGCTCGGCGATCTCCGCGTTGGTCAGCCCGGCCGCCATGAAACGCAGCACCTCGCTCTCGCGGGTGGTGAGCCGGGCGATCCAGGGTGCCTGCGCGGTCTCGGCGCGCCCGTGCTCGGCGGCCAGCGCCCGCACGGCCGCCGGGAACAGCAGCGAGTCGCTGCGCGCGACCAGCCGCACCGCCTGCACCAGCGCCTCGGCCTCGGCCCGCTTGAGCAGGAAGCCGGACGCTCCGGCGCGCAGCGCCTCGTACACGTAGGAGTCGTTCTCGAAGGTCGTGACGACGACGATGCGCGGCGGCGCGTCCATGGCCCGCAGGATCTGCTCGGTGGCGCGGATGCCGTCGATCTCCGGCATGCGTACGTCCATGAGCACCACGTCGGGCTTCAGCTCGCGCACCACGGACACCGCCTCGGCGCCCGTCGCGGCCTCGCCGACGATCTCCAGGTCGGGCTCGGCGGCGAGGATGGCGCGCAGCGCCGTGCGCACCATGCGCTCGTCGTCGGCGAGCACGATGCGCAGCGGGGCGGGGGAGGCGGTGTCGGTCATGGGGTCGGTCCCTTCGTACGTGGCGTGGTCATGCGTGGCCCGTGAAGGGCAGGCGTACGTGCAGTTTCCAGAGGGCACGGGCGCCGTCCGGCCCGTCGACGGGGCCCGCCTCGACCGTGCCGCCGAGGAGGCGGGCCCGGTCGGCGATGCCGCGCAGCCCGTGGCCGCCGCCGGTGCGGGCGGGCGCGGGCTCGGCGCGGGCGGGGTCCGGGAGCGGGTTCTCGGCGGTGATCTCCAGGCCGCCGCCGTCGAGCCCGACGCGCAGGGTCACGGCGGTGTCGGGGCCCGCGTGCTTGAGGGCGTTGCTCAGGGCCTCCTGCACGATGCGGTAGCCCTCGCGGGACACCATCGGCGGCAGCGCGTCGGCGCCCTCGGGACCCGGTGCGCCGAGGTCGACATCGGCGTCGACGCGCAGGCCGCCCGCGCGGGTGCGGCGCAGGAGCCCGTCCAGGTCGCCGCCGAGCGTCGGCGCCGGGGCCGTATCGTGTCCGGGTCCGCGCTCGCCGCCCTCGCGCAGCACGCCGAGCACGGCGTCGAGGTCGCCGACGGTGCGGCGGGTGGTGTCCTCGATGGCGGCGAGCGCCTCGCGGACGAACTCCGGGTCGCGGTCGAGGAGTTTGCGGGCCGCGCTCGCCTGGAGCGTGACGGCGCTCAGGGCGTGGCCCACCGAGTCGTGCAGTTCGCGGGCAAGACGGTTGCGCACGGCGAGGTCGGCGGCGCGCCGCTCGGCGTCGGCGAGCCGGTCGGCGGGTGTGGGCCCGAGCAGCAGCGGCGCCCAGCGCGCGAGAAGGGCACCCGAGCCCGCCGCGCACCCGGCGAGCGCGACAAGGAACAGGACGCCGGTGACCGGCGCGAGCGCGAGCACCCAGGGTTTCCGCAGGTCTTCGGGGAGCCCCAGCCAGGAGTCCCCCAGGCCCACGAAGACCGGCAGGACGATCTGGAAGGTCGCGAACGGCACGAGCCCGAGCGTCATCCCGCTCAGGATCCCGCCGAACCCCAGGTGCAGCGTGAACCAGGCCACGGTGCGCCCCCGCGCGGCCCGTGACCGCGGCGGCCCGTCGGCGAGCGACTCGTCCGGCACCTCGCACAGCGCCCGCACCGCCGCCACCGACATGGGCCGGGTCAGCGGGAACAGCGCGGTGATCGCGGCGAGGGGGAGGCCGAACGCGAACGACAGGAGCTGGGAGGGGAACGAGCCGAGCATCGTGGTCTCGCCGAGCAGCGGCCCGGCCACCGTGGAGCCCACGAGGACGTATGGCATGGCGAGGGCGCCGCCGAGGATCAGATGGATCCACCGCCGCCGCGTCCGACGCCCGACGAGGGCGGTCGCGAACCGTCTCACGCCGGGCGCCGCGAGGCCCCGGCCGCGCGCTCCTTGAGGAAGCGCACGCCGACAGCCGCCACGAATACGCCGATGATCATCTGCACAGCGTAGGCCAGAAGCATCACGGTCGTGGGCCGGTCGGCCGCGTCCGCCGAGCCCGCGAACGACGTCATGAGCAGCCACGCGCCCCAGCACCCCACCGCCCCCGAACCGGCCCAGGCCGCCGCGAGCGCCGCCTTCACGGGCAGGCCCGGCGGCCGCCGGAGGGCGAGGACCAGCGCGCCGGCCACGGCCGCGGCCAGGTAGCCGAGTTCGAGGACCGAGAGGACGTAGAAGTCGGACGTGCGCTCCGCGACCCGCGTCTCGTTGAGGCCGACCGTCGACCCGGCCGCCCACAGCACCCGCAGCCCGGCCGGGAACAGCGCGAGCACGGCCGCCGCCACGGCGCCCGCCCGCACCGCGCGCCCGCCGGCCGCGGCCTTCGGCAGATCCCACACCCGGCCCCGCCACACATGCCCCCACCGGTCACGGGCGTACAGGACGAACAGCAGCCCCAGGCTGAGTCCCTGCACGATGAACCCGCCGTACACCACCCCGAAGACCCACTCGTCGAGGAACGGCTCCCGGCCGGTGTCCGCCGCGTTGTTCACGGACCCGCCGAGGGCCCGCACCGCGAGCTGGGCCGGGAACCCGGCCATGATCGGCAGCAGCAGCCCGGTGGCGGCCCACATGGGCAGGCCGAGCAGCCAGGCCGGTACGCGGCGCCCCCAGGGCCGGGTCAGCAGCAGCGCGAGGACGATGACGGCGCCGTCCATGAGGACGGTGACGCTGTTGGCCGCCGCCATCATGCCGCGGTGCTCCAGCAGGGAGCTGCCTTCGGGGATGCCGATGTGGCTTCCCGCGATCCAGGCGACCTTGAGAGACAGGTACGGGACGCAGGAGGCGACGGCGGCGGCGCGCAGCAGCCGTCGCGGCCTGCCGAGGGGTTCGGCGGGGGAGGTGCGGGCGGCGCGGCCCGGGGTGCGGGCGGGAAGGTCTGCCTGAGTCATGCCTCCACGCTCGCGTGCCCGCCCCGGTGGCACCTCCTGCCTGCCGGTGAACCTCCTCCGCCGCGCGGGGGAGGAGGCACCGGGACCGACGGCTCAGAGCCGCCGCGTCGCCAGCGTCAGCCGGTCCCGCGCGTCGAACAGCGCGTCCTTGACCATCTGCTCGTGGGCGGGCGTGAGCCGGGCCACCGGCACCGAGCAGCTGATGGCGTCCCGCGCGGGCGTGCGGTAGGGGATGGCCACGCCGAAGCAGCGCAGGCCGAGCGTGTTCTCCTCGCGGTCCACGGCGAAGCCCTGCTCCCGCACGGCGTGCAGCTCCTCGATGAGCTTCTCGCGGTCGGTGATCGTGTTCTCGGTCAGCGACGGCAGCGTCTCCGGCAGCATCTTGCGCACCTGCTCGTCGGTGTGGGTGGCGAGCAGCGCCTTGCCGAGCGAGGTGGAGTGGGCGGGCAGGCGACGGCCCACGCGGGTGAAGGGGCGCAGGTAGTGCTGGGACTGGCGGGTCGCGAGGTACACCACGTTCGTGCCGTCGAGGCGGGCCAGGTGGATCGTCTCGGTGGTGTCGTCCGAGAGGCGGTCGAGCGTGGGGCGGGCCGCGGCGACCACTTCGTCGCCGTCGATGTACGACGTGCCGACGAGCAGCGCCCGCACCCCGATGCCGTACCGCGTGCCGGTCGCGTCCGTCTCGATCCAGCCCAGCTCGACGAGCGTACGAAGGAGCATGTAGAGGCTGGACTTCGGATACCCGACGGCCTCCTGGACGTCGGCCAGCGCGTGCATGCCGGGCCGGCCCGCGAAGAACTCCAGCAACTCAACCGTGCGCACCGCCGACTTGACCTGCGCGCCCCCGCCCGTCTCCCCAGCCGACATCGCCCTTGACCCCTCACGTCCGAAGAGAAATAGTCTCCACTGTCTCCGCGAATTCACCAACGGAGACGGCGTTCAGTATATCGAACGCGCCTGATGAGTGGCAGCAACGAGTGACAGCAATCCGACGCACGGCGGCCGGGTCGCGGCACCCGTGCCGCGTGCGCGGAGCCGCGCACCGAGTCGCGTCAACCCTGGAGGAACCCGCGGTGGCAGCAGCACCAGTCTGGAGTGTCGACCCCCGAAACGGGAAGCAGCGCGAGCAGGTCGCGACGGAAGCCACCGCGGCCGACGTGGACCGCGCCGTCACGGCCGCGCACGCCGTGCGCGGCGCGCTCGCCGACCGCACGGTCCGTGCCGCGTTCCTGCGCGGCGCCGCCGAACTCCTGGACGGCGCCAAGGACGACCTCGTCGCCGAGGCGGACGCCGAGACGGCCCTGGGCACCGCCCGCCTCACCGGCGAACTCGCCCGCACCTGCTACCAGTTGCGGGCCTTCGCGGACATCGTCGAGGAGGGCGCGTACCTGGACGTCGTCATCGACCACCCCGACGACACCGCCACACCCCCCGTCCCGGACCTGCGCCGCTACAAGGTCCCGCTCGGCGTCGTCGCCGTCTACTCGGCCTCCAACTTCCCCTTCGCCTTCTCCGTGCCCGGCGGCGACACCGCGAGCGCCCTCGCCGCGGGCTGCCCCGTCGTCGTCAAGGCCCACCCCGACCACCCCGGCACGTCCGAGCGCGTCGCCGCCGTGCTGCGCGCGGCCGCCGCCCGGCACGGCCTCCCCGAGGACGTCGTCGGCCTGGTGCACGGCTTCGACGCGGGCGTGAAGCTGGTCCGGCACCCGCTGGTCACGGCGGCGGGCTTCACCGGTTCGGTACGCGGCGGACGCGCCCTGTTCGACGCGGCGGCCGCGCGCCCCGTGCCGATCCCCTTCCACGGCGAACTCGGCTCCCTGAACCCGGTGGTCGTCACCGAGGCCGCCGCCGCCGAGCGCGGCGAGCAGATCGGCACCGGCCTGGCGGGCTCGATGACCCTCGGCGTCGGCCAGTTCTGCGTGAAGCCGGGCCTCGTCCTGGCCCCCGCGGGCGCGGGCGGCGACCGCCTCCTGAAGTCCCTGACGGAGGCCGTCGGCGCCACCGGGGCCGGGGTGCTCCTCGACCACCGCATGCGCGACAACTTCGTCGCCGGGGTCGCCGAGCGCGCCCAACTGCCCGACGTGAGCGCCCCGGTGACACCGGGCGCCGCCGACGAGCACACGGTCACCGCCGGATTCCTCACCGTCCCCGCCGGGCACCTGGCCGACGAGGGCGCCCACGACCTGCTCCTGGAGGAGTGCTTCGGGCCGGTCACCGTCGTCGCCCGGTACACGGACGACGCCGAGATCACCGCGGTGCTCTCCCGGCTCCCCGGCAACCTGACGGCGACCGTGCACCTCTCCGAGGACGAGGCCGCCGGGGCCGCCGGGGACGACCGCGGCACGCGGCTCCTCGCCGAACTGACCCCGCTCGCGGGCCGCGTCCTCGTCAACGGCTGGCCCACCGGCGTGGCCGTCGCCCCCGCCCAGCAGCACGGCGGCCCCTACCCCGCGACGACGAGCACCTCCACGTCCGTGGGCGGCACCGCCATCGAACGCTGGCTGCGCCCGGTCGTCTACCAGAACACCCCCGAGGCGCTCCTGCCGCCCGAACTCCACGACGCCAATCCCCTCGGTCTGCCGCGCCGTTGCGACGGCCGCCTGGAACACTGACGGCATGAACGCCAAGGAGACCGGAAGCCTGACCCTGCCCGAACTGCCCTTCCCGCTGCGGCCGTACGGCCCCGAGGGGAACTGGTCGTACGAGGAGGGCGTGCTCACCGGCTGGGCCGGCCCCCGCCAGGACCGCTTCGTGCCACCCACGGGCGAGGCCCTGGACCCGGCGTCCGACGCGCCCCGGCTGCTCGGCGCGCCCGAGGGCGACTTCCAGCTGATCGCCCGCGTCACGGTCGGCTTCGCCGCCGCCTTCGACGCGGGCGTGCTCTATCTGCACGTGGGCGAGCGAGAGTGGGCCAAGCTCTGCTTCGAGCGCTCCCCGGACCGCCCCACGATCTGCACGGTGGTCACCCGGGGCCGCTCGGACGACGCCAACGCCTTCGTCGTGGACGGCTCCAGCGCCTGGCTGCGGATCAGCCGCACGGGCACGGCGTTCGCCTTCCACGCGTCCACCGACGGCGAGCGGTGGACGTTCGTCCGGATCTTCCAACTCGGCGACGAGGAGGCGGCGGCCGCCGCGCTCGTCGGCTTCCTCGCGCAGTCGCCGCAGGGGGAGGGGTGTGTGGTGACGTTCGAGCGGATCGAATTCCGGCCGAACTGGCCGAAGGGTCTGCGCGACGGCTCCTGAGAAGCGCCCGAAGGGGCGCGGGGCCGTGTCGACATGCGGCTCCGCCGCGTGGGCGCGCCCAGCCACAGACAACACGCAGTCTTCCTACAACGCGACGCGGGCCCCGGTAAATGCGGCACGCTCAATGGCGTCGAGCAGCCGCTGCCGCCGCGCGGCGTGCGCGAAGTCCGGGACGGTGCCGGTGCCCTCGCGCAGGTCGCGCAGGATGTGGGCGTACTGGACGCCGACGTTGTACGCCGCCTCGCCGCGCAGCTCGTCCAGCTCCGGCACGTCGAAGTACCGCTCGGGGACGGGGAGTTCGGCGAGCGCGGTGTCCGTGCCGCCGCGGGCGCCGCGCACGCGCAGCCGGGCCTGCTGGAGGTGCCCGTGGTCGCCGGTGACGACGAGGTCGCCGTCCGTGCCGTTGATCTCCCAGTGGAAGTCGGTGCCGCGGGAGAGGCCGCC
The DNA here is from genome assembly GCF_014649395.1 of Streptomyces aureoverticillatus. Classification (GTDB taxonomy): domain Bacteria; phylum Actinomycetota; class Actinomycetes; order Streptomycetales; family Streptomycetaceae; genus Streptomyces; species Streptomyces aureoverticillatus. The sequence continues at coordinate 104,206 of NZ_BMSY01000005.1, read as the reverse complement.
TCGGAAGTGCACGGAGGCGACGGTGCCGGACGCGAGCCGTCCGCTGACCGCGATCTGATCCTCCACGGTCATCGGCGCGGCCCGCCCACTGCCCTCCTCCCGGACGACCGGCCGCCGCGTCGCCGTCGTCGCCGACACCTCCGTGAACTCGCCGAGCACCATGACGAGGGCGTCCACGGTGTGCCCGAACGGGATGGTGAGCATCGTGCCGCCATTGGCCTTGTCCAGGAGATAGCGGCCGCCCGGTTCGAAGGTGGGCCCCCAGCGACGCCCCGACGCGATCAGACTCGTCGAAAGGACCTCTCCCACAAACCCCTCGGCGACGAGGTCGCGTACGTGCCGCACGGCGGGCGCGGAGCGGGCCTGCAGCCCGGCGAAGGTCCGCACCCCGGCGCGCGCCGCGGCCGCCGCCAGTTCCTCGGCCTCGGCGAGGCCGTTGCCGAGCGGCCACTCCGACAGGACGTGCTTGCCGGCGTCCAGCGCGGCGAGGATCACCTCGCGGTGCAGCGGGACCCGGACGCTGACCACGACCAGGTCCACGGCCGGGTCGGCGGCGAGGTCCGCGGCGCTGCCGTGGGCGTGCGGGACGCCGTACTTCGCGCCCGCGGCGCGGGCCGACTCCGGGGTGGAGGCGGCCAGGGCGCGCAGGTCGTAGCCGGGCAGGCGGGTGAGGGCCGGGAGGTGGGAGTGCGGGGCCCAGCCGGAGCGGGCGGAGAGGCCGACGATGCCGGTGCGGACGGGGGCCTGGGCGGGGGCGTTCTGGATCATGCCCGGACCGTACGGCCCGGGGGCCGATCACCCGCAAGGGTGCCAACTATATTCTGGAAACCATGACAGCTCAGAGCCGCTTTGTGCCGACGTCGGAGGCCGCGGAGGCTGCCGCGCGGCGGCACGACATCTACGGTCTGCTGTGCCCCGGCCGGGAGATCTTCGAGCTGCTCGCCAACAAGTGGACGGGGCTCGCGATCACCGCGCTGGAGGACGGGCCCCGACGTTTCGGCGAGCTCCGCTCGAAGCTGGAAGGGGTGAGCCCCAAGGTCCTCACCCAGACGCTGCGGCGCCTGGAGGACTACGGCCTCGTGCGCCGCACCGTCTTCGCGGAGGTCCCGCCCCGCGTCGAGTACGACCTCACGCCCCTGGGCAGGGGCGCGCTGGCTCCCTTGTCCCACCTGCGCACGTGGATCCGCACGAACACCGCCCACTTCGGCTTGCCCGGACCCGACTCCCGTCCGGAAACGACCTGACCGCTGCCTTCGACGGTGGCCGTCGGCCTGGGCTGTGCCCACCCGTTCCGCCCTGCGGAACGCCCGCCCACAGCAGGAGCGGGCAGAAAGCCGCCGAACGACCTCCCCTGGCACCGGAAGGCCGGTGGGCGCGAGGTGACGGTCGACGGGGCCATGCTCCGGCCCGAAGCCGACGGCCAGTGGAAACGGGAAGGGGGTCCCCCTGCTCTTCAAGAGCCTGGGGGAGGGTGGGAGAGATCCCGCCGCGGAGCGGCGGGGAATGCACAAGCCCGGCCCCGGGTTGCACCACAACGCGGAGGACGTCTCCGCTTCGTGCGACCCGAGGAAAGAACCACATGCGCGTCGAGATCTGGAGCGACATCGCCTGCCCCTGGTGCTACGTGGGCAAGGCCCGCTTCGAGCGGGCCCTCACCGCCTTCCCGCACCAGGAAGCCGTAGAGGTGATCCACCGCTCCTTCGAGCTGGACCCGAACCGCCCGAAGGGCGACACGGCCCCCGTGATCCCGATGCTGGCGCAGAAGTACGGCATGACCGAGGCCCAGGCACGGGAGGCCGAGCAGCGCCTCGGCGACAACGCGGCGGCCGAGGGCCTGGCCTACCGCACCGAGGGCCGCGACCACGGCAACACCTTCGACATGCACCGCCTGCTCCACTTCGCCAGGGAACAGGGCGGCCAGGACGCCCAGGACCGGCTCATCGGCGCGCTCTACCGCGCCAACTTCGCCGAGGAGCAGTCCGTCTTCGACGACGACGAGCGCCTGACCGCCCTCGCCGCCGAGGCGGGCCTGGACGCCGACGCGGCCCGCGAGGTCCTCGCCGACCCCACCGCGTACGCCGACGCAGTCCGCGCGGACGAGCGCGAGGCCGCGGAGCTGGGCGCGAACGGCGTCCCGTTCTTCGTCCTCGACCGGAAGTTCGGCGTCTCCGGCGCCCAGCCCGCCGAGGTCTTCACGCAGGCCCTGGAACAGGCGTGGGCGGCCCGCTCGCCGCTGACGGTGATCTCCCAGGACGCCCCCGACGGAACCGGAACCGACGGAACCGACGGCGAAGCCTGCGGCCCCGACGGCTGCGCGGTCCCACGGGACTGACGCTGCCCGGCGGACGGCCGGGGGAAAGCCCCTGGCCAGGGGCCACGCATAAGCATCGCTTAGAGATACGGGTCAGCCATCCGCAATGGACCGCACCCGGCCGAGGCGGCACAGTGACCTCATGGAGACTTCCGGCCAGGGCCCCGACCGCACCGTCTCGACGACCGAGGGCTTCCAGGCCCTCGTACGCTCCGAGTTCACCCCCAGGACGACCTATCTGAACAGCGCGAGCACCGGCCTCCTGCCGGCGCGCGCCGTACGCGCGATGCACGAGGCGACGCTGTCCGTGGCACAGGGCAGCCCCGACGACATGTTCGCGGACGTGGAGGCGGCCCGCGCCGCCTTCGCGCGCCTGGTCGGCGTGGCGGCGGACCGGGTCGCCGCGGGCGCGTCGGTCGCCGTGTACAGCGGCCTGGTCGCCGCCTCGCTGCCGGCGGGCGCCGAAGTCCTCACCGCGGAGGGCGACTTCAGCTCCACGGTGAACCCCTTCCACGTACGCGGCGACCTGAAGATCCGTACCGTGCCGCTGGAGCGCGTCGCCGAGTCCGTGCGGCCGGGCACCGCCCTGGTCGCGGTCTCCGCCGCGCAGTCGGCGGACGGCCGGGTCGTCGACCTGCCCGCGCTGCGTGCCGCCGTCCGCGCGCACGGCGCCCGGCTCTACCTCGACGCCTCGCAGGCGACGGGCTGGCTGGACCTCGCGGAGCACATGCCGGACGTGGACTATCTGTCGTCGGTCGCCTTCAAGTGGCTGACCTGCCCGCGCGGCGTCGCGTTCTTCGTCGTCCCGGAGGACCGCGAGGGCTTCGAGCGCGTGCCCCCGCTCTTCGCGGGCTGGGTCGCGGGCGAGCACCCCTGGGACAGCTGCTACGGCCCGGTCACCGAACTCGCCCACTCCGCTCGCCGGTTCGACGAGAGCCCGAGCCTGTTCGCGTACGCGGGTGCGCGGCACTCGCTGGCCCTGATCGAGGAACTGGGCGTCGCCGCGATCGGCGCCCACGACCTGGCGCTCGCGGACCGCTTCCGCGCCGGACTCGCCGCGCTCGGCCACGAGCCGGTGGCCGCGCCGGGCTCGCCCATCGTGTCCGTGCCCGGACTCGGCGCCCGCCAGCCGGAGCTGAGCGCGGCGGGCATCGAGGTCTCCGACCGCGCGGGCAATCTGCGGGCGGCCTTCCACCTGTACAACACGGACGCGGACGTGGACCGCCTCCTGGAGGGACTGCGGAACAGCTGAGGTCCCGCGCGCACGCCCCTACCGCAGCGGCGGCGCACCCACGTACCGCTGCGGTGGCGCACCCACGTACCGCAGCGGTGGCGTACGCCCCCTACCGCAGCGCCGCTCGCCGCGCCTCCTCCGGGCAGTCCGCCGTCTCCGTACAGAGGTTGCCCTCCACGCGGCCGAGCAGCCGCGCGAGCTGCGCGCGCTCGTCGGTGTCCAGGCCGGCGAGCGTGTGCTCCTCCAACTCGCCCCAGGCGCGCTGCACTTCGGTGAGCAGCCCGCAGCTGGCGTCGGTCGCCTCCACGAGCACCGCGCGCCGGTCGTCCGGGTCGGGCCGCCGCCGCACATGCCCGGCCTGCTCAAGCCGCTGCAGCATCTTGGTGACCGTCGACGGGTCGAGGTCGACGGCCTTGATCAGCTCGGACTGGCGCACCGGGCCCGCGTCCCACAGGTGCATCATCAGGAACTCCTGGCCGGGGTAGAGGCCGAGCCCCTTCAGGACCTTGCCCGCCGCGATGCGGTGCAGCCGGGCGACCCGGCTGACCAGCAGGGAGACCGGCCCGTTCCGCGCGGCCAGCGGCAGCTGCCCGCGACACGCGGGGTCGTCCTGCGCGACCCCCGCCGTCCCTGTGTCGGCCTTCATCGGAACTCCTGCCTTCGGTGGCCCGGCCCTGTCCGCCGTCGCCGTCGTGCACCAGTGTCGTCGAGTCTCGTCCGGTTCTCCTCGAGTCTCGGCCCGGTCTCTCTCCCGAGATTAACTTGGTCGGCCAAGAAATACGCTACAGTGGCTCCCGGTTGAATTACTTGGCCGACCAAATGTCGTACTCCATGGAGCTGTGATGACCACCGCATTCGACCCGATCGACCTGTCCGGCCTCTCGCTCGCGAACCGCATCGCCCTGGCGCCGATGACCCGCAGCAGGGCCGGCGCGGGCGGCGTCCCCACCGACCTCGTCGCCGAGTACTACGCGCAGCGCGCCGGCGCGGGCCTGGTCATCACCGAAGGGGTGCAGCCCTCACCGGTGGGCCAGGGCTACCCGGACACCCCGGGCCTGCACAGCGCCGAGCAGATCGCGGGCTGGCGCAAGGTCACCGACGCCGTGCACGCCAAGGGCGGCCGGATCTTCGCCCAGATCATGCACACCGGCCGCATCGGCCACCCCTCGCTGCTGCCCGACGGCCTGGTGAACGTCGGCCCGTCCCCGATCGCCGCCGCGGGCCAGGTCTACACGCACGAGGGCCCGAAGGACTTCGTCACGCCGCGCGAGCTGACCGGCGACGAGGTGCGCGCCACCATCGGCGAGTTCGCCACCGCGGCCCGCAACGCGATCGACGCGGGCTTCGACGGCGTCGAGCTGCACGGCGCCAACGGCTATCTGATCCACCAGTTCCTCGCGCCGGGCTCCAACCGGCGCACCGACGAGTGGGGCGGCTCGCCCGAGAACCGCATCCGCTTCGCGGTCGAGGTCACGAAGGCCGTGGCCGCCGAGATCGGCGCGGCGCGCACCGGTATCCGGCTCTCGCCCGGCAACCCCTTCAACGGCATCTCCGAGCCCGCGCCGGAGGAGACCTACCCGGCCCTGGTGCGGGAGCTGGACGCGCTCGGCCTCGCCTACCTGCACATCATGGAGGTGGGCCCGATCCGCGACCTGGTCACCACCCTGCGCAAGGGCTTCAGCGGCCCGTTCGTCCTCAACCCGGCGACCGAGGAGCCCACCGGCCACGACGACCTCGCCCTGATCGAGGACGGCACCGCCGACATGATCTCCTTCGGCGCCCTGTTCCTCGCCAACCCGGACCTGCCGGCCCGCCTGAAGACCCGCGGCCCGTACAACACCCCGGACCAGTCCACGTTCTACGGCGGCGACGCCAAGGGCTACACGGACTACCCGACGCTGCAGTCCGCGTAACCCGGCCGGAAAACCCTGAGGGCGGTGGCCCGGCACCGAAGAGGTGCCCAGCCACCGCCCTCACGTGCGCGGTGTACGCGGCTCAGTGCCCACGCGAACTCACTTCACCGGGGTGAAATCCCTTGCACCGATGCTGCTTCCTCCGGGGGACAACCCCCGGACCCCCGGCCGGGACCGGCTCACCGCACAGGGGTGAAATCCCTCGCACCGATGCTGCTTCCTCCGGGGGACAACCCCCGGACCCCCGGCCGGGACCGGCTCACCGCACAGGGGTGAAATCCCTCGCACCGATGAACGCAGGCCGCCGCACCGGCGCCGCGAACGGCTCGACCGCGGCGTTCTCCACGCTGTTGAACACCAGGAAGACGTTCGAGCGCGGGTAGGGCGTGATGTTGTCGCCGGAGCCGTGCATGGCGTTGCAGTCGAACCAGGTCGCCGAGCCCGCCTCGCCGGTGAACAGGCGGATGCCGTACTCGGAGGCGAGCTTGGTCAGCGCCTCGTCGGACGGCGTGCCCGCGTCCTGCATCTGGAGGGACTTCTTGTAGTTGTCCTTCGGCGTCTCGCCCGCGCAGCCGAGGAACGTCTTGTGCGAGCCGGGCATGATCATGAGCCCGCCGTTGGTGTCGTGGTTCTTCGTGAGCGCGATCGACACCGAGACGGTCCGCATGTTCGGCAGGCCGTCCTCCGCGTGCCAGGTCTCGAAGTCCGAGTGCCAGTAGAAGCCCGACGCGCCGAAGCCCGGCTTGACGTTGATCCGGGACTGGTGGACGTACACGTCGGAGCCGAGGATCTGCCGGGCCCGGCCCGCCACGCGCGGATCCGCGGCGAGCCGCCCGAAGACCTCACTGATCTTGTGCACCTCGAAGATGGACCGGATCTCCTGGGAGCGCGGCTCGACGATGGAGCGCTCGTTCGCGCGCATCGCCGGGTCGTTGATCAGCCGCTCCAGCTCGTCGTGGTACTCCGCCACTTCCGTGGGCGTGATGAGCTGCTCGATGGCCAGGAAACCGTCGCGTTCGAACCCCGCCAGGTCGTCGCCCGTGAAGGGGCCCTGCGTACCCGGCGCGGACCACACCACCGGGTCCTTGCGCTCGATGAGGACCTCTTCGGCGCCTCGGGTCGGGTACAGGTCGGCGGTGCGTTCGGGTGCGGTGGTCATGGTGGTGCCTGCCTCTCCTCTCTCGTACGGCCCTGTGCGGGATGTCTTTCCGTCAGCCCTGGGTCAAACCGCCTCCGGCTCCGTGAGCAGCGGGTACACGCCGTTCTCGTCGTGGTCCTCGCGGCCCGTCACCGGCGGGTTGAAGACGCACAGGCAGCGGAAGTCCTTCTTGATGCGCATCGTGTGCTTCTCGTGCCCGTCGAGCAGGTACATCGTGCCCGGCGTGATGGTGAACTTCTCGCCGGTCTCGTCGTTGGTCAGCTCGGCCTCGCCCTCGGTGCAGACGACGGCCTCGATGTGGTTGGCGTACCACATGGACGTCTCCGTGCCCGCGTAGAGCACGGTCTCGTGCAGCGAGAAGCCGACGCGCTCCTTGGCGAGCACGATGCGCTTGCTCTCCCAGGTGCCCGACGCGGCCTTGACGTGCCGGTCGGTGCCTTCAATGTCCTTGAACGAGCGGACGATCACGGTGAGTCGCTTCCTTGTCTGTGCGTTGGACGCCGTCAGTGCGGGTGACGGCGGTGCGTGTGACGCACGTGTTCTGTACGTGGACGGGGCGCCGCGCGGGCGTCCGCTCAGGCGGTCTCGCGGACCGCGCGGGCGAGCGTGCGCAGGCCCTCGTCGAGCTCGTCGGCCGTGATGGTCAGGGCCGGGAGCAGTTTGACGACCTCGCTCTCGGGACCGGAGGTCTCGATCAGCAGGCCGAGTTCGAAGGCGCGCTTGGCGATGGCGCCCGCGCGCTGCTTGTCGCGGAACTCGATGCCCCACACCAGGCCGCGGCCGCGGTACTCCTCGACGGCGTCGGTGTTCTCGTCGACGATCGCGACCAGCGCCTGCTCGACCTGCTCGCCGCGGGCGCGGGTCTGCTTCTCCATCGCCGAGCCGTCGGCCCAGTACGTCTCCAGGGCGGCGGCGGCCGTGACGAAGGCCGGGTTGTTGCCGCGGAAGGTGCCGTTGTGCTCGCCCGGCTCCCACACGTCCAGCTCGGGCTTGAACAGGGTGAGCGCCATGGGCAGGCCGTAGCCGCTGATGGACTTGGACACCGTCACGATGTCCGGCACGATGCCCGCCTCCTCGAAGGAGAAGAACGCGCCGGTACGGCCGCAGCCCATCTGGATGTCGTCGACGATCAGCAGCATGTCCCAGCGCTCGCACACGTCGGCGAGCTTGCGCAGCCACTCGGCGCGGGCGACGTTGATGCCGCCCTCGCCCTGCACCGTCTCGACGATCACGGCGGCGGGCTGGTTGAGGCCGGAGCCCTGGTCCTCGAGGAGTCGCTCGAACCAGATGAAGTCGGGGGTCTGGCCGTCCAGGTAGTTGTCGAACGGCATGGGCGTGCCGTGCACCAGCGGGATACCGGCGCCCGCCCGCTTGAAGGCGTTGCCGGTCACCGCGAGGGAGCCGAGGGACATGCCGTGGAAGGCGTTCGTGAACGACACGATCGACTCACGGCCCTTGACCTTGCGGGCCAGCTTCAGCGCGGACTCCACCGCGTTGGTGCCCGTCGGGCCGGGGAACATGACCTTGTACGGCAGGTCGCGCGGGCGGAGCACCAGGTTCTGGAAGGACTCCAGGAAGGCGCGCTTGGCCGTCGTCGACATGTCGAGGCCGTGCGTGACGCCGTCGCGCTCCAGGTAGTCGATGAGGGCGCGTTTGAGGACCGGGTTGTTGTGGCCGTAGTTGAGCGAGCCGGCACCCGCGAAGAAGTCGAGGTACTCATGACCGTCCTCGTCGAACATGCGGCTGCCCTGCGCGCGGTCGAAGACGGTGGGCCAACCGCGGCAGTAGCTGCGCACCTCCGACTCCAGGGTCTCGAAGACGCTCAGGTCGGGCTGGGTGATGGTCACAGCGAATCTCCTGGGAGATGGATGATCGTGAGGGGTTGAGTGGACTGGAGTCGTGCCAACCGCGGTTGACGGTGTGTCAGTACCGGGCCGCGGCAGTCGCGGCCGGTCAGAAGGACAGCGGCGCGATGTCGAAGAGGACCTCGGGCTCGTGCCCGCCGTCGTCGCCGGGAAACAGGCCGGCGTCGAACAGCACGGTCCGCTCGACGCGTGCCCGGTGCCGCTCGGCGAACGAGGTGAACAGCCGCTCGGAGGCCTTGTTGTCCGGCGTGATGGTCGTCTCGATGGCGTCGAGTCCGCGCTGCGCGGCCACCTTCGCGGCCAGGCCGTCGAGCAGCGCACCGGCGAGGCCCCGGCCACGGTGTGCGTGGTCGACGGCCACCTGCCAGACCACCAGGGTGCGCGGCTTGTCGGGGCGGATGTAGCCGGTGATGAACCCGGCGGGCTCGCCGTCGGCGCCCCTGGCCACGACGGACGTCGCCGCGAAGTCGCGGCACCACAGCAGGTAGCTGTACGAGGAGTTGAGGTCGAGGGCCTTCGAGTCGCGGGCGATCCGCCAGATCGCGGCGCCGTCGGCGACACCCGGGGTGTCGATCCGCAGGCCCTCGGGCATTTCAAGGAATTTCGCTTGCAGGTCGGTCGGTAGATCGGCTTGTGCAGCGGTCATGCGGATTGAATTTACCGAGCAATTTCTTGGATTGCATCGGGGGAAGGGGTTACGTACAGCGCATCTATGTGTTATCACGCAGGCGCGGGCGCCCGCATGAGTGGGCGGCTGTTTGTGGCGATTTGACCAGTTTATATCGGGCTAAAACGGTCAGCTTGTGGAGTACGTCACAGCGGCGTAACTCCCGCGAGACGTGCCCGAATTACGGCGATTGGCGCTGTCGAAACCTTAGTGTTTAGGACCCGGGAAAGCGGGCAGAAGAATACGGGAAGCTGCGCTCATAAAGAATTCATGAAAAGGCCTGCGTGAATTGCGGTGGAGCGCTGTATTCCAGCGCTGGAATCGCCGTCGGGGCAGGGCCCGACGCCGCCCGCCTCAGGGCCCGGTCACCCCGTCGACGCGTTCCCTGAGCAGATCGGCGTGGCCGTTGTGGCGGGCGTACTCCTCAATGAGGTGGAGCAGGATCCAGCGCAGGCTGACGGCCTCGCCGCCCATCCAGGCGGCGTCCTCGGCGGTCAGCCGCCCGGTGTCGTCGAGCGCGTGCGCCGCGCAGATCTCCCGGCTGACCTCGACCTCGCGCCGCCACACCGCGAGCACGTCGGCGAACGAGCGCTCCGGGTCCGGCGCGAAGCCGCCCGCCCGGTCACCGTACAGCCACGGCACGTCACGCCCCGCGAACACCCGCTGGAACCAGCTCCGTTCGACCTCCGCGAGATGCTGCACAAGCCCGAACAGACTGAGCGCGGACGGCTCGACGGACGCACGCCGCAGCCGCACGTCGTCGAGCCCCGCGCACTTGTGCGCCAGCGTCGCACGGTGAAAGTCCAGCCAACCGGCCAGCATGGTCGGCTCGTCGGCGATCAGGGGAGGGATGGGGCGACCGTCCGGCATGGTGGGCATGAACAGATGCTTCCCCAGCCACCCGCCCTTCACCGCGTCCCTCGGCGCCTGTCGGCGACGGCAACGTGTATCAGCCCGTCGAGGGGGTCCCCCTGCTCCTTAAGAGCTTGGGGGAGATTGAGGACGAGGCGCGAAGCGCCGACCGGGGGAGAGGGGCGAAGCCCCATAAGAAGCCCGGGGCGCGCCGGGGCTAGCCCCAGGCGGACGTCACGGCGCGTCGGGCCGCCTCGAGGTCCACCACGAGGCCCGACTCGCTCATCGCCGCCCCCAACGCCGCCAGCGAGGCATGCACTACGCCCCGCGTAGCGTCGGGACCGTAGTGATTGACGCGAATCATCTCCTTGGCCAGCGCGCCGCCACCGGCGACGAGCGGAAGCACCGGATCAGCGGCAAGCGCACGAGCGACCAGCTCGGAGGCGTCGACGCCCCGGGGCGCACGCAACGTGGTGGCGACGGGCGCGGCGTCAGAGGCCTCGTACACGTACGGCTCCAGACCGCCACCGAGCGCAAGCGCCCCCGCTCGCGTCGCCGCCGCGGCGGTGGCGTGCCGCCCCATCAGCGCGTCGAGCCCCTCCGCCTCGATGCGCTCCACGCACGCCTCCAGCGCCAGCATCTCCAGCTGCGCCGGGGCGTGCAGCAGCGCCTTGCGGCCGCCGTCGATCCACCGCTCCTTCCAGTCCAGGAGGGAGAGGTAGGACCGGCGCGGCGCCCGCGGATTCGCGGCGAGCCGCTGCCAGGCGCGCTCGCTCACCGACACCGCCGACACCCCGGCCGGGCCGCCCATCGCCTTCTGCGCGCCGATCACGCACAGGTCCACGCCCCACGCGTCCGGAAGCAGCGGCTCGGCGGCCACCGAGGCGACGGAGTCCAGCATGAACAGGGCGCCGTGCGCGCGCACGACCTCGCCGATCTCCGCGACGGGGTTGGTGTTGCCGGTCGCCGCCTCCGCGTGCACGAGCGACACGAAGTCGATCTCGGGGTGCGCGGCGAGGGCCTCCTCGACCTGCGCGGCCGTCACGGCGGTGTGGAACGGCACGGCCAGGTCGACGACCGTCGCGCCGCAGTCCCGCAGCCAGTCGCCGAAGGTCTGCCCGTACGGACCGGTGATCACGTTCAGGGCGGTGGTGCCGGGCTTCGCGGCGCCGCGGATGCAGCCCTCCAGGGGCAGCAGCGCCTCGCCCTGCATGATCACGACGTCCTGCTCGGTGTCCAGGAGCCGGGCCACCCGGCCTTCGATGGCGGCGAAGTGCGCGGCGCCGAGCGGCGCCAGGTCAAGGAAGGGATGGGTCACGCTGCTGCTCGCTTCGCTCATGTCGGTCGTGGATCGGTGGGCGTTCGTCGGATCGGTGGGCCTGCGCATCGCAGCGTACCCACCCCCGAAGTCAGCCCTCTCGCCTCCCACGGTGCTGTCCGGGCTGCCTAAGCTGCTGTCCATGAGCGATCGCACGGTGCTGCACGTGAAGGGGCGGGTGCTCGTCGGGCCCGAGGACGTACGGGACGAGTTGTGGGTGGTCGGCGGGCGGGTGACCTACACACGCCCCGCCGCCGGGGACGTGGTCACCCTGCGCGGCTGGGCCCTGCCCGGCCTCGTCGACGCGCACTGCCACGTCGGCCTGGACGCCCACGGCCCCGTCGCGCCGGACGTCGCGGAAAAGCAGGCGCTCACCGACCGCGACGCGGGCGCGCTGCTCCTGCGCGACGCCGGCTCGCCGTCCGACACCCGCTGGATCGACGACCGCGAGGACCTGCCGAAGATCATCCGGGCCGGCCGGCACATCGCCCGCACCCGCCGCTACATCCGCAACTACGCCCACGAGATCGAGCCCGACGACCTCGTCGCGTACGTCGCCCAGGAGGCGCGGCGCGGCGACGGCTGGGTCAAGCTCGTCGGCGACTGGATCGACCGCGACGCCGGTGACCTCGCCGCCTGCTGGCCGCGCGGCGCCGTCGAGGCCGCCATCGCCGAGGCCCACCGGCTCGGCGCCCGCGTCACCGCCCACTGCTTCGCCGAGGACTCGCTGCGCGACCTCGTCGAGGCGGGCATCGACTGCGTCGAGCACGCCACCGGCCTCACCGAGGACACCATCCCCCTCTTCGCCGAACGCGGCGTCGCCATCGTGCCCACCCTCGTCAACATCGCCACCTTCCCGCAGCTCGCCGCCGGCGGCGAGAAGAAGTTCCCGCGGTGGTCCGCCCATATGCGCCGCTTGCACGCCCGGCGCTACGACACCGTGCGGGCCGCGTACGACGCCGGTATCCCCGTGTACACCGGTACCGACGCGGGGGGCTCCCTCGCGCACGGGCTCGTCGGCGGCGAGGTCGCCGAGCTCACCAAGGCGGGGATTCCGGCGGTCGACGCGATCTCGGCGGCCGTGTGGGGGGCCCGGGAGTGGCTCGGGCGGCCCGGGCTTGTGGAGGGGGCGCCCGCGGATCTCGTCGTGTACGAGGGGGATCCGCGGGCGGATGTGAGGGTGCTGGTGGCGCCTTCGGCGGTGGTGTTGAACGGGAGGGTGGTGGGCTGAGGCGGGGCCCTGCGGGCGGCCTTCCCCAGTCCCGCCCCTTCCCGTAACCAGGGGGCTGCCGCCCCCTGGACCCCCGCTGTCGCCGCTTCGCGGCTCGTCCTCAATCGCCGGACGGGCTATGTCGGAGCCTCCGGCAGGACATCCGTAACCCCATCGGTGAGCCACCGCTCCTGTTGACGGAGGGTGACGCCGCGGGGTCCGGCTCGTTGTACGGGACTTGGCCGTGGCGCGGGCCGTCAACGCGGCGATCACGCTCGTCACCGGCACGGACGTGATGGGCGGGGTCTGAGGGAACGCCCGTGCCGCCGGATTCGAATACACCGACGGAAACCTCTCCTTGGAGTGAACTCACGCCACGTTGCTGACTGTTCACTCTCAGTGCGTAAAGATTCCGGGAGTCGGGAGGGCGCCGCCCAGGCGCGCTCCGGCTTCCCTGGTGCCGCGCGCACGCGATGTCCCCGTGTGGCGTGCGCGGCGGTACTTCCGTGACTCATGTGGGGGTTCCACCACTTTGACCAGCAACGCCTTCTCGGCCCGCAAAGCCTTCCGCAGACTTCCCGCCCGCCGCATCGGCGCGCTCGCCGCCGCGACCGTGGTCGCCGCGGGTGCCGCGGCGCTCGCCCCCGCGGGCGCCGCGCACGCCACCGACGACCGGCGCGGCGGCAGCGCCGACGCCGTCGTGCTCCGCACCGGCCTCAATGTGTCCCTGCTCAACAAGACCGTGAACCTCCCGCTGAACACAGCCCTCAACGAGGTGTCCGCACCCGCGAGCGCCCAGAAGACCACGCTCACCGCGAAGTTGGACGGCGTCGACGGCGGGCGCCCCATCTCCGTGCTGCGCGCGGACGTGGCGACGGCGCGGGCCACCGTGAAGGGCGGCACGGCGGAGGGGTACAGCAACGTCGCGCGGGCCAAGGTGCACGTGCCCGGGCTTCCGACGTTGCCCCTCCTCGAAGTGGACCAGGTGATGTCCAAGGCCCTGTGCGTTTCGGGCAAGCGACCCGTGGCCGAGTCGAAGCTGCTCGGCGGGGTGACGGTGCTCGGCAAGCGGGTCGCCGTGAAGGCCGCGGGCACGACGACGGTGGCCGTGCCCGGTGTCGGCGCGGTGCGGCTCGACCTGTCGTCGACGCGGACGACGTCCCGTACGGCGGCCGCGGTCGCGCTGCGCCTGAAGGTGTCCGTGGACCCGCTGAAGCTCGGCGTCGCGGCGGTCGAGGGCACCGTGACCCTGGCCGGGGCGAACTGCGCCGCTCCCGGGCCCGCGGCCAAGCCGCTGCCCAGGCCGCAGGCCGAGGGTCCCGCTCCGCAGGGCAAGGCGGCGGAGCCGGTGGTGGCGAAGGAGGCCCCCGACGACAACCTCGCGGCGACCGGGGGCAGTTCGGCCACTCCGTACGTGGCCGGGGGCGCCGCGGTGCTCCTCCTCGCCGGAGGCGCCACCCTCGCGCTGACCCGCACCCGCCGCAGCCGCCGCTGACCAGCCGCCCCGGCCGGGGCCGCCGATCCCCGGCCGGGGCCACCACCGCCGACGGCACCGTGGTCCGGGCACCACCTCACCCTGCCCCCGTGACGGCCCCCGTAGGCCGGGAACCGGACCACCTCACCCGCGTCCTGACCGGCCCCGTCGGCCTGGGCTGTGCCCACCCGTGCCGCCCCTGGCGGCCCGGCTGCCCACAGCGGGGGACGGAGCGGTGCGCCCACCCCGCGGCCCAGCTGCCCACAGCGGGGGCGGGACAGGTTGCTGCCCACAGCGGGAGATCGGGCGAGGTCTTCCGCTGTGGGACGCAGCCCAGCACGCCCACCCCACCCACCCCGTCGACGCCAGTCAACCTTCCCCGGCACCGGGGAGTACGGCCAGCCGTGGGGCAGGCGGGCGGTGGGCTTGCGCTTCGGCCCGAAGCCAACTGTCCCAGTGATGGGCGGGCGGGTGGGGGATGTCCGCCGCGAAGCGGCGGGACAGGGGCAGCCCCCACCGGGCAGGACGGTGAATGGAACTACCGGCAGAGCCCCCGCAAGGCCGACAGGAACGAGTCGGCCGTAGCACGGTCCCGCACAGCGACCCGCACCCACTCAGGCCCCAGGCCAGGAAACGTATCGCCACGCCGCACGGCGAACCCCCGCTCCCGCAACCCCTCCCGCACCCCGCCGCCCCCGGCGACCCGCACCAGCACGAACGGCCCCTCCGCAGGCCCCACCACCCGCACCCCGGGCAACTCCAGGAGCCCGGCCACCAGATGCCGCCGCTCGGCGGCGACCCGGTGCGCCACATGCCCCGCCTCGGCCAGCGCCCGAGGCGACACGCACGCCTCCGCCGCGGCCAGCGCGGGCGACGACACCGGCCACAGCGGCTGCGCGCGGGAGAGTTCGGCGACGAGGGCCGGGTCGGCCAGGACGTAGCCGATGCGCAGCCCGGCGAGCCCCCATGTCTTCGTGAGGCTCCGCAGCACCACGAGCCCGGGCACATCGACCCGCCCCGCGAGCGCCTCCCGCTCACCCGGCACCGCGTCCATGAACGCCTCGTCCACCACCAACACCCGCCCGGGCCGGGCCAGTCGGGCGAGGTCCGCCGCCGGGTGCAGCACGGACGTGGGGTTCGTCGGGTTGCCGACGACGACCAGGTCGGCGTCCTCGGGCACCGCGCCCGGGTCCAGCCGGAACCCGTCCTCCGCCCGCAACAGCACCCGCCCCACCACGTGCCCGGCATCCCGCAACGCGGCCTCCGGCTCCGTGAACTGCGGATGCACGACGACGGGCCGCCGCACCCGCAGCGCCCGCGCGAGCAGCACGAACGCCTCCGCGGCCCCCGCCGTGAGCAGCACCCGCTCCGGCGCCACACCGTGCCGCGCGGCCACCGCGGCCCGCGCCGCCCGCCCGTCGGGGTAGGCGGCGAGGCCGTCGAGCGACTCGGCGAGGCACTGCTTCAGCCACGAAGGCGGCGTACCGGCACGGACGTTGACGGCGAGATCGACGAGCTCGTCCCGCCCCCGTACCTCCGCGTCCCCGTGATGCCGCAGATCGACCTCGGCCGCGCCGGCGGCCGCCGGGGAACCGGCCACCGGGGAACCGGCCTCAGTGGGAGTGCGCATGGCTTCCGTGGTGGTCGTGACCGTGACCGTGACCATGACCGTGCCCATGGCCATGGTGGTGCCCGTCGTCGTCGGGGTGGAAGTGCGGCTGCTGCGGCAACCCCACCTTGTCCTCGAAGCCGGGCAGCGCCACCCGGTACACGCAGGTGTCGCAGTTCATCCGCAGGTCCCCGCCCACCGCCTCGCGGTAGCGCTCCATCACCAGCTCGACCAGCTCCTCCTCGGGACCGATCACATCGGCGGACCGCACCTCGACGTCCGGGTGCGCCGACGCCCAGCCCTCGGTCTGCTGCCGCACCCGGTCCGGCAGGATGCCGGTGAAGAGGAAGTACGGCAGGACCACGATCCGCCGCGCGCCCAGCGCCACGCACCGGTCGAGCCCCGACGGCACGTCGGGCGCGGCCAGCGACACGAACGCCGTCTCCACGCCCGCGTACCCGCGTCCCTCCCACAGCAGCCGTGCCGCCTTGAACACCTCGGAGTTGGCGTCGGGGTCCGTCGAACCGCGCCCCACCAGGAGCACGGTCACGTCCGCCCGGTCCTCCGGAGTGCGCACCGAGTCGCCGAGCGCCTCGTCGAGCCGCCGCTCCAGGACCTTCAGGATCAGCGGGTGCGGCCCGAGCGGACGGCCGTAGGAGTACGAGATGCCGGGGTGCCGCTCCTTCTCGCGGGTCAGCGCGGCCGGGATGTCGCCCTTGGCGTGTCCGGCGGACACCAGCATCAGCGGCACCGCCGCGAACCGTTTCACGCCCCGTTCGACGAGTTCGCTCACGGCTTCGCCGAGCGGCGGCGGCGACAGTTCGATGAAGCCGCCCGCGACGGGCAGTTCGGGGTTGCGGCGCGCCAGCTCCTGGACGAAGTCGCGGAACGCGGCGGCCCCTGCGTCGTCACGGGTGCCGTGTCCGGCGATCAGCAGTGCGGGCGGGGTGGTCACTCGTTCTCCTCGGTTCGATCTGCGGCGACGGGCGCCGCGGGGTGGTACAGCAGGGCGTTCAGGGCGGCCGACGCGACCGCCGAACCCCCCTTCTCGGACACGTTGCTGACGGCGGGAAGACCGCTCGCCCGCAACGCCTCCTTGGACTCCACGGCGCCGACGAAGCCGACCGGAAGCCCGATGACGAGCGCGGGCCGGGCGTCGAGCAGCAGCAGCTCCTCCAGGGCGGTGGGCGCGCACCCGATCACCCAGAGCGCGCCCGGACCCACCTCCTCGTACGCGAGCCGCACCGCGTGCGCCGAACGCGTGAGACCGGCACCGGACTTGGCGTCCTTCAGCCGGCACACCGTCTCGCGCCGCGTGATGCCGGCCGCGACCATCTCCACGTCCACGACGACGGGCGCGCCCGCGTGCAGGGCCGCGTGGCCGCGTACGAGCGACTCCTCGTCCGTCACCAGGTCCTTCGCGTACTCCAGATCCGCCGCCGAGTGGATGACCCGCTCCACGACGGCCCGCGTCAGCGGCGGGAAGTGCGAGGTGTCGAGCCGTGAGCGGAGCCGCCGGAACGACTCCTGCTCGATGGGATGCACGATCCTCTCCGTCACGGCGGTCACACCCCCTGCCAGCGGTAGCCGCGCGGCGTCACCATGCGGCCCGCGATCGCGCGGGTCGCGGTGTTGCCGACGGTCACGACGGTCATCATGTCGACGCTGTCCGGGTCGAGCGCGGCCAGCGTGGTCAGGCGCACGCTCTCGTCCGGGCGGGAGGCGTTGCGTACGACACCGACGGGCGTCGTCGGCGCCCGGTGCTCGGCGAGCAGCGCGAGGGACTTCGGCAGCTGCCAGTCGCGGCCCCGGCTGCGCGGGTTGTAGAACGTCACGACCAGGTCCGACTCGGCCGCCGCGCGCACCCGGCGCTCGATGACCTCCCACGGCGTGTGCAGGTCGGACAGGCTGATCGACACGTGGTCGTGGCCGAGCGGCGCGCCGAGCAGCGCGCCGGCGGCGAGCGCGGCGGTCACGCCCGGTACGCCGACGACGTCGATGTCGTCCCCGGCCTCGGCGAGCGCGGGCGACGCCATCGCGTACACGCCCGCGTCCCCCGACCCGATGAGCGCGACCGCACGCCCCTCGCGGGCCTCTGCCACGGCCGTACGCGCCCGCTCCTCCTCCGCGCCGAGCCCCGACTCGATGACGCGGGTCCCCGGCCGCAGCAGATCCCGGACCTGGTCGACGTACTGGTCGAGCCCCACGAGCACAGCCGCGCGCCGCAGTTCGTCGCGGGCGCGGGGCGTGAGCAGGTCACGGGCCCCGGGCCCGAGCCCGACGACGGCGAGCCGCCCGCGCGCGGGCCGTCGCACCACCGCACACGTGGCCATGGCGGGCCGCCCGTCCGCCCGCTCCGACTTCCGCTTCGGTACGAGGAGTTCGCCCCCGCCGCGCAGCGCCGCCGCCTCCGCGACGGACGGCGTCCCGACGGCGGCGAGCGGCGCCCCCGACGGGTTCGGCACGTCGACCCCGGCCAGCTCGTCGGCCGTGTACGTCACCAACGGCACCCCGAGCCGCGCCGCCGCCTCCACGATCCCGGCTTCGTCCCGCTTGGCATCGACGGTCACCAACTCCCGTACGCACAGGGCGGAGAGCCCGGCCTCCCGCAACGTCTCCCGCACCAGCCCGAGCACTTCATCGACCGGCGCCCCCTTGCTGGCCCCGACGCCGACGACGAGCGAGGGCGGCCGCAACACGACTTCGCGCAGCGCGGGCTCCAGGGTGCGATCAGAGACCCGCACCGTGGGCTGCTCGGCAGCTCCCTGCTGTGGGCAGTCGTCCCGCAGGGCGAGTGGGGCATCCCCTGCTCGAGCGGAGCCGAGAGCTTGGGGAAGGGTGGGCACAGCCCAGTCCGACGGTGCCGATACGTTCGACGGAAGGGCAGGAAGGGGCCAAGCCAACTCCGCCTCCAGGGCGACGGGTTCCCCGTCCAGCATGGCCCGGGTCACCCCGGCAACGTCCCCCTCCACGGGGAACCCGAGCATGTCCAACCCCGGCAGGGAAGCCGCATCCGTCGCGGTAGTGATCACCGGCTCAGCCCCGAGCACCTCCCCAACCTGCCGCGCGAGTGCATTCGCACCCCCCGCATGCCCGCCCAGCAGGGCAACAGCGAACCGCCCACCCTCATCGACACACACGACCCCCGGGTCGACCGCCTTCCCCGCCAGCAGCGGCGCAGCCAACCGCACCACGGCCCCGGTGGCGAGAAAGCACACCACCTGCTCGCACTCACGAAAGGCCCGCTCGAACGCTTCCCGTACGGGACCTTCGTACACCCGAGTACGGGTGGGCCAGGCCGAGGCCAACCGCTCACAGGCGCCCCCGCCAGACTTCGTGCCGGAGATCAGGCCGATCACTGAACTACTCCTTCGTTCAAGGAAGTTGAGCTGGAGGGCGCAGGGGGCGTCGCTTCGGACCGTGTACCCCACACCAAGAACACCGGATTGGTCGCGGCGAGCCGCGTGACGTCCCCCGGCAGCGGCGCGAGCCGCGACGACTGCAGCAGCACCCCGTCGCAGTCGAACCCGGCCCCGAGCAGCGCCGCGCGCACCGCGGGCACCCGGTCGAGCGCGGCCAGCGACACCACGACGGCCCGCCGCGCCCGCCGCGCGCACGCGGTCACGATGGCGGGCAGCTCGCGCCCGCCGCCGCCGACGAACACGGCGTCGGGGTCGGCGAGGTCGGACAGGACGGTGGGCGCGGCCCCGTGCACGGCGAGGACGTCGACGCCGTGCGCGGCGGCGTTGGCGCGGATGCGCTCGATGCCGTCGGCCGTCTTCTCCACGGCGGTCACGGCGGCGCCGAGCCGCGCGCACTCCACGGCGACGGAGCCGGAGCCCGCGCCGATGTCCCACACCAGGTCGCCGACGCGCGGCCCGAGCCGGGCGAGCGCGAGCGCCCGCACCTCGAACTTCGTGATCATCGAGTCCCGGTGGGCGAACTCGTCCTCGTCCAGGGCCCACCGGCCGGGTCCGGGCCGGGGCCCCGCGACGGTGCGGGCGACATCCGTCACCGCCCGGTCCTCGTCGAGGCACAGCACGACGCCGACCGCCGTGCCCCAGTCGCGGGCGGCGGCCTCGGCGGGCGTGACCCGCTCGACGCGTTCTCTGGCGGGGTCGCCCAGGGCGGTGGCCACGACGAGGGTGCGGGTCGCCGTGCGGCGGGCCAGTTCGGCGCCCAGTTCGGCGGGGCCGCTGCGGGGGCCCGTGAGGACGGCGACCTTCGGGTGGGCGCGGCACGCGTTCACCGCGGTGTGCAGGGCGCGGCCGTGCGCGCTCACCACGACCGCGTCGTCCCAGGGCAGGCCGACCCGCGCGAATGCCGTTGCCACGGAGGAGACGCCGGGCCGGACATCCAGGGCGTCCGGCCCGAACCTGTCCGCCAGGGCCCGCACGATGCCGAAGAAACCCGGGTCCCCGGAGGCCAGGACGACCACCCGGGCCGGGGTGCGGGGAGAGTCCACGCTCCGCGTCCGTGGTCCCGCCGATCGGCCTTCGGCCTCGTCCTCAATCGCCGGACGGGCTTTGATTCCGCACCGCTCGATCGCCTCCAGCGCGGGTGCCAGCGGGCCCAGTACCACCCGCTCCACCCCGGCCGGTACCCCGGCCGCCTCAAGGTGGCGGCGGCCGCCCACCACGAGGGCGGCGTCCCGCAGCGCGGCCCGGGCCGCCGCGTCCAGCGGCGCCCCCGTCCCCGTACCGATGACGGTGATCATGGGCGGGGCCTCTCCGCGCGGAGGGCCGCGCGGGCCTCGGGGTCGGCCTTGCGGAAGCCGTGGAAGTGGCCGGGGTGGTAGAGGTGCGAGCGGGTGCCGTGGGCGGCCAGGGCGGGGCCGACGAGGAACAGCGTGTGCTTCCAGAGGCGGTGTTCCTTCACCGTCTCCTCCAGCGTCTCGATCGTGCAGGTGAGGACGAGCTCCTCCGGCCAGGTGGCCTGGTACGCGACGACGACGGGCGTCGACGTCGGGTAGCCGCCTTCGAGGAGCTCCCGCACGAGCTGGCCGCTGCGCGCCGCCGACAGGAACAGGGCCATCGTCGTGCCGTGCCGCGCGAACTCCCGGACCTCCTCGCCGGGCGGCATCGGCGTCTTGCCGCCGCCGAGGCGGGTGAGGATCACGGACTGGGCGACCTCGGGGATGGTCAGCTCGCGTCCGGCGATGGCGGCGACGGCGGAGAACGACGACACACCCGGGACGATCTCCGTCTCGACGCCCAGCTCGACGCACCGGTCGAACTGCTCCTGCGTGCCGCCCCACAGCGCCGGGTCACCGGAGTGGATCCGCGCGACCTTCAGCCCGTCCCGGGCGGCCCGCTCGTACACGGCCACGACGTCCTCCAGGGACATCACCGCCGAGTCCAGGATCTCGGCGCCGTCCCGTGCGTGCTCCAGGACCTCGGCCTGCACGAGGCTGGCCGCCCAGATCACCACGTCGGCGTCCGCGATGGCCCGGGCGGCCCGGAAGGTCAGCAGGTCGGCGGCGCCGGGACCGGCGCCGACGAAGGTCACCTTGCCGGTGGGGCCGGTGGGGACGGCGTCGGCCATGGGGAAGTTCCTCTCGTACGAACTGAAGTGAAGGTCTGAAGTGAAAGTGAAGAAGAGCGGTGGTGCGGCCCGGGGACGGGGCCGGGGGAGTGGCCCGTGGGGCCGTGGGGCGGGGCGTGATGCGAGGGCGGGGTCAATCGGCTAGCAAGAGCGCATGGCGGTGTTCGTGGCGCTCGGCGCGTTCGTGATGACACTGGTCGGCGGCTGGACCGCGGGGCGGGTCACCGACCGGCGGCACCTGGTGCTCGGTCTCGCGGGCGGCCTGATGCTCGGCGTGGTCGGCCTCGACCTGCTGCCGGAGGCACTGGAGGCGGCCGGCGGCCCGGTCTTCGGCGTACCGGCGGCGCTGCTGCTGACCGTCGCGGGCTTCCTGTTCGCCCACGTGGTGGAGCGGCTGCTCGCGCTGCGCCGGTCGGCGCACGGGGCGGCCGAGCACAACGGCGGCCGGGTCCCGCAGGTCGGCCTGACGGCGGCCGCGGCGATGGTCGGCCACAGCATGATGGACGGCGTCGCGATCGGCGCCGCCTTCCAGGTGGGCGGCGGCATGGGCGCGGCCGTCGCGGTCGCCGTCATCGCCCACGACTTCGCGGACGGCTTCAACACGTACACGATCACGCGGCTGTACGGGAACGCGCGTCGCAAGGCCGTCGCGATGCTCCTCGCGGACGCGGTGGCCCCGGTCGTGGGCGCGGCGACCACGCTGGCCTTCACCATTCCGGAGCCCCTGCTCGGCGGCTATCTCGGCTTCTTCGGCGGCGCCCTGCTCTACCTCGCCGCCGCCGAGATCCTGCCCGAGGCGCACCACGACCACCCGGCGCGCTCGACGCTGCTGTGCACGGTGGCGGGAGCGGCGTTCATCTGGCTGGTGGTGGGCATCGCCGAGTGAGCCACGGCCGCCTCCGGCGCTCCTCACAGCTTCCCGCCCCGCCCGCCGTCGCGCCGCGCGGGCGCGATGAGCGTCGACAGATACGGCAGCGGCGCGTCACCCAATTCCTCGGCCGTACGGATGGACTCCTCGGGCAGCCCGAGCGCCGACCCCCACACCGCGTCCTCGGTGCGCCCGGTCTCCCGGAGCGCGGCGGCCACTTCGTGGGCGAGCCGCCCGAACTTGTACGCCACCACGGTCCCGGGCCCGGCAAGCGCGTCCTTCAGCACGGCGGCCCCGGCCGTCACCGGCACCAGCGTCAACGGCTCGGTGCCCTCGGTCAGTACGGCCCCGCTGCGCGCCGCGAGGTCCTGCATGGCGGTGATCCCGGGCACGGTCTCGACACCGACGCCCGGCACCATCTCCTCGATGGTCTGCGCGAGATACGTGAACGTCGAGTACACATTGGGGTCCCCGATCGTCGCGAACGCCACCGTGCCGCGCTCCCGCAGCAACTCGGCGACCCGCTGTCCGGCCGCGTCCCAGGCCGCCTCGCGGCGCGCCCGGTCGGTGCGCTCGTTCAGCGCGAACACGACGCGTACGACCCGGTCCTCGGGCACGTAATGCAGCACCGTCGCCTCGGCGCGGCCGCGCTCGCCCGTGTCCATCACGGGCACGACGACGACATCGGCGCCGCGCAGCGCGTTCACGCCTTTGACGGTCACGAGCTCGGGGTCACCGGGCCCGACCCCGACACCGATCAGCCTGCTGCTGCCGCTCATGCCTTGCACCTCTCCACGAACCGACGGGCGATCCCGGGCTCGGCGGCCCAGTGCGTGTGCAGATAACTCGCGTGCACACCCTTTTGTACGAAACCTTCGACGCGCCGTTCAGGAGCGTGCAGCCCCCAGGCGGGAGCCGCCCCCGCGCCCGGCTCCACGACCGTGCGGTGGAACTCGTGCCCGCGCATCCGCGTGCCCGCCGCCGCGAGCACACTGTCCGACACGGCGACGGCCTCGCGATACCCCAGCGTCAGCCGCTCCGACATCCGCGCCCGCGCGTCGAGCACCCCGCACATCGGCTTGCCGTCCAACTCCCGGGCCAGATACAACAGCCCCGCACACTCGGCGGCCACCGGCGCCCCGCTCTCCGCCAGCTCGGCCACGGCTTTCCGCAACGGTTCGTTGGCGGACAACTCGGGCGCGTACACCTCGGGGAACCCGCCACCGATGACGAGCCCGCGGGTGCCCGGGGGCAACTCCTCGTCGTGCAAGGGATCGAAGGTCACGACTTCGGCCCCGGCGGCGGCAAGCAGTTCGGCGTGCTCTGCGTAAGCGAAGGAGAACGCGGGCCCTCCGGCCAGGGCGACAGTGACGGGGCGCTGAGTTTCAGCCCGTCCGGCGATTGAGGACGAGCGCGAAGCGCGATCGGCGGGGGTTGGCCCACCCGCCCGCGACCTCCCACCCAGCCCCTCCGGCGCTTGAGGAGCGGGGTCCGGGGCGGAGCCCCGGTTTCGGGAAGGGGCGGGACTGGGGAAGGCCCCGCAGGGATCCCAACCCGCACCCGACAACGGCGCCGCACCCCGAGCCAACGCCAACACCGCCTCCAGGTCGCACCCCTCCCGCACCTGGGAGGCCAACGCAGCCACGGAGGCCAAAGCCTCGGCCCGCCGCTCGGCGACCGGCACAAGACCCAAGTGCCGCGAAGGCGCCCGCACTTGAGGAGCCCGGGACAGCGCCCCCAGCACGGGAACCCCGGACGAGTCCAGCGCTTCCCGCAACAACTCCTCGTGCCGGGGCGACCCCACCTTGTTGAGGATCACGCCGCCGACCCGGACCTCCGGATCCCACGAGGCAAAGCCATGCACGAGCGCAGCCACGGACCGCGACTGCGAAGAGGCATCGACGACGAGCACAACAGGCGCGCGCAACAGCTTCGCGACATGCGCGGTGGAGGCCAGCTCCCCCTGCCCGGAGGCCCCGTCGTACAGCCCCATCACACCTTCCACGATCGCCAGATCACACCCGGCGGCCCCATGCGCGAACAACGGGGCGACCAGCTCCGGCCCGCACAGATAGGCGTCCAGATTCCGCCCGGGCCGCCCCGTGGCGAGCGAGTGATAGCCGGGGTCGATGTAGTCGGGCCCGACTTTGTGAGGCGAAACGGCGAGCCCGGCCTCCGAGAAGGCGGCCATCAACCCGGTCGCGACGGTCGTCTTCCCACTCCCGGAAGACGGCGCCGCGACGACCAGACGTGCTACCACTCGATGCCCCGCTGCCCCTTCTGACCGGCGTCCATGGGGTGCTTGACCTTGGACATGTCGGTGACGAGGTCGGCGCACTCCACCAGGGCGGCCGGCGCGTTGCGCCCGGTGATCACGACATGCTGTGTCCCGGGCCGCTCCCGCAGCACGGACACGACCTCCTCGACGTCGATCCACCCCCAGTGCAGCGGGTAGGCGAACTCGTCGAGGACGTACAACCGATACGTCTCGGCGGCAAGATCCCGCTTGACCTGCTCCCAGCCCTCCCGGGCCTTCTCCTCGTTGCTCAACTCACCGTCGGCGGGAGCGCGCTGGATCCACGACCACCCCTCACCCATCTTGTGCCAGTCGACGCTCCCGCCCTGCCCGCTGGCGCCGAGCACCCGCAGCGCGTTCTCCTCGCCGACCTTCCACTTCGCGGACTTCACGAACTGGAACACGCCGATGGGCCACCCCTGATTCCAGGCCCGCAGCGCGAGCCCGAAGGCGGCGGTCGACTTGCCCTTGCCGATCCCGGTATGCACGACGACCAGCGGCCGGTTGCGCCGCTGACGCGTCGTCAGGCCGTCGTCCGGCACCACACTCGGCTGTCCCTGAGGCATCAGGCAACCCTCCTCGCGGAGCCGTACGACTCCCGAACGTCATTGACAAGACCGGCGATCGAGTCGGCCCGCAGCTCGTCCAACGTCACCGCGGTCCCGCCGAGCTCCCCGGCCAACTGCCCCGCGAGCCCGAGCCGCACCGGCCCCGACTCGCAGTCCACGACCACCGAGGCGTGCCCCTCGGCGGCGAAGAGACGGGCGGCGCGCCCCGCCTGGGCCACCGGCTCCACGCCGCCGGTCGCACGCCCGTCGGTCACCACGACGACCAGCGGCCGCCGCGCGGGATCCCGCAGCCGCTCCACCCGCAGCACCTCGTGCGCCCGCAGCAGCCCGGCCGCGAGCGGCGTGCGCCCACCGGTGGGCAGCGACTCAAGCCGTACGGCGGCGGCGTCCACGGACGACGTGGGCGGCAGCGCCACCTCCGCACCCGTCCCGCGGAACGTCACGAGCCCCACCTTGTCCCGCCGCTGATAGGCGTCGAGCAGCAGCGAAAGCACCGCGCCCTTCACGGCGGTCATCCGCTGCCGCGCCGCCATCGACCCGGAGGCGTCCACGACGAACAGCACGAGGTTGCCCTCGCGCCCCTCCCGCGTGGCCTGCCGCAGATCGTCGCGCCGCACCACGAGCCCGCGCCCGGACCGCCCGCGCGCCCGCTGATGGGGCGCCGCGGCCCGCACGGTCGCCGCCAGGTGCAGCTTCGTGAGCGCCCCTTGGGGCCGCCGCGCACCCGTCGTACGCCCGTGCTCGGTGCGCGCCCGGGACCGCCGCCCCGCCGCGCCCTCACCGAGCCCCGGCACGCTCAGCACCTTCGTGCGGAACGGCTCACCGGCCCGCACGGCCTGCTGCTCGCCCGCGCCGCCGCCCTGTGGCTGCCCGTCGTCGCCGGCCTCGGGCCGCGCGGCGCCACCGCTGTCGCCGGACTGCTCGGGCCCGGAGTCCTGAGGCGGCTGCCCGCCGCCGTCCGGCCCACCGCCATCGGGATCGGGGTCCGGGTCGGTGTCGCCGTCCCCGAACTCCTCCAGCGTCTCGTCGAGCTTGTCCTCGTCGAGCCCGGGAGCGTCGAAGGGATTGCGCCGCCGCCGGTGCGGCAGCGCGAGCAGCGCGGCCTGCCGCACATCCTCGGCGAGCACGTCCTCGCGCCCCGCCCAGGCGGCAAGGGCGGTCGCGGTCCGCGCCATCACGATGTCGGCGCGCATGCCGTCCACCTCGAAGGCCGCGCAGGTCGCCGCGATCTGCCGCAGCGCGCCGTCCCCGAGCCGCACACGCGGCAACAGCGCACGGGCGGCGACGATACGGGCCCGTACGGCGCCCTCCTCCTCGGCCCACCGGCCCGCGAACCCGTCCGGATCGTCGTCATAGGCGAGCCGCCGCTTCACGACCTCCACGCGCTGGTCGGGCTCGCGGGACGCGGCGACCTCGACGGTGAGACCGAACCGGTCGAGCAACTGCGGCCGCAGCTCACCCTCTTCGGGGTTCATCGTCCCCACCAGCAGGAACCGCGCCGCATGCCGTACGGAGACACCTTCGCGCTCGACGTACGAGGCCCCCATGGCGGCGGCGTCGAGCAACAGGTCGACCAAGTGATCGTGCAGCAGATTCACTTCGTCGACGTACAGAATCCCGCGGTGCGCGTCGGCGAGCAGCCCCGGCTCGAACGCCTTCACGCCCTCGGCGAGCGCCCGCTCGATGTCGAGCGCCCCCACGAGCCGGTCCTCGGAGGCCCCGACGGGCAACTCCACCATGCGCGCGGCCCGCGCGACCCCGCCCCCGACTTCGTGCGGCCCGTCCGGACAGGCGGGATCGGGCGCCCCCGGAGCACACGAGAACCGGCACCCGGCGACCACGTCCACCTCAGGCAACAGCGCGGAAAGCGCCCGCACGGCGGTGGACTTGGCGGTGCCCTTCTCACCCCGCACGAGCACGCCGCCTACGGCGGGGGACACGGCGTTGAGGAGCAGCGCAAGCCGCAGATCGTCCTGCCCCACGAGGGCGGTGAAGGGATAGGGGGCGGTCATATGGCGGCCTCCAGCGTGTTCCAGGCGTCCGGCAAGTTGTCAGCCCGTCCGGCGTTTGAGGACGAGGCCGTCCAGGCCGATACGGGGGCCCGGGGGCGGAGCCCCCGGTTTCGGGAAGGGGCGGGACTGGGGAAAGCCCCGCAGGGCCTCACTCCGCACCCCCTTCAAGCTGGCCCTCGAGCTCGAGGTACGTGGCCCGCAACCGCTCCAACGTCTCCGCGTCGGGCGCAGCCCAAAGCCCCCGCTCCGCCGCTTCGAGCAACCGCTCGGAAATCCCCCGCAGCGCCCACGGGTTGGACTTCTCCATGAACGCCCGGTTCTCCGGGTCGAACACGTACTCCGCCGACAACTTCTCGTACATCCAGTCGTCGACGACCCCGGCCGTGGCGTCGTACCCGAACAGATAGTCCACGGTGGCGGCCATCTCGAAGGCACCCTTGTACCCGTGCCGCCGCATCGCCGCCATCCAGCGCGGGTTGACGACACGCGCCCGGAACACCCGGTGGGTCTCCTCACCCAAGGTCCGCGTCTTCACCTGGTCCGGCACGGCGGAGTCCCCGACGTAAGCCTCGGGGGACGCCCCCGTCAGATGCCGCACCATGGCGACCATGCCGCCGTGGTACTGGAAGTAGTCGTCGGCGTCGACGAGATCGTGCTCCCTGGTATCCACGTTCTTCGCCGCCACGGCGATCCGCTTGAACGCCGTCTCCATGTCCCCCCGGGCCGCCCGCCCGTCGAGCCCGCGCCCGTAGGCGTAGCCGCCCCACACCGCGTACACCTCGGCCAGATCGGCGTCCGAGCGCCAGTTCCGGGCGTCGATGAGGGGCAGCAGCCCGGCCCCGTACGCACCGGGCTTGGAGCCGAAGATGCGGGCGGTGGCGCGCCGCCGGTCGCCGTGCTCGGCGGCGTCCTCGTCCACGTGGGCGCGTACGTAATTGTCCGAGGCTTCCTCGTCCAACTCCGCGACAGCCCGCACGGCGTCGTCGATGAGCCCCACCACATGCGGGAACGCGTCCCGGAAGAACCCGGAGATCCGCACCGTCACGTCGATGCGGGGCCGCCCCAGCTCGGCGACGGGCACGACCTCGAAGCCCGTGACGCGGCGCGACGCGTCGTCCCACACGGGCCGGCAGCCGAGCAGCGCCAGGATCTCCGCGATGTCGTCGCCCTGCGTCCGCATGGCCGAGGTGCCCCACACGGTGAGGCCCACGGACTTCGGGTACGCGCCGGTGTCGGCCAGATAGCGGGCGATCAGCGAGTCCGCGAGGGACTGGCCGACCTCCCAACTCAGCCTGGAGGGAATGGCCTTGGGGTCGACGGAGTAGAAGTTGCGGCCGGTCGGCAGCACGTTCACGAGGCCGCGGGTGGGGGAGCCCGACGGTCCGGCCGGGACGTAACCGCCGTTCAGGGCCCGCAGGATGTGCCCGATCTCGTCCGTGGTGCGGGCGAGCCGGGGCACGACCTCCTCGCAGGCGAAGCCCAGGACGGCGACGGCGGGCGGCAGTTCGACGCCGACGACGTCACGGACGAGGCCGCGCACGGCGGCGAGGTCCCAGCCGCGCTCCTCCATGCCCTCGGCAAGCCGCCGACAGAGTTGCTCCAGCAGGTCGATGGCGTCGGCGGCGGTCCGCGCGGGCCCGTCCACCAGGGCCGTCAGGCCGTCGGCGACCTTCACGGCCGCGCCCGGCTCACCGAGCAACTCCTTCTCGTCCAGGCCGAAGTGCTCCGCGAGACAGGCCCGCAGGCCGGGCAGCGCGTTGGCGGTGCCGCCCCACACCTGCGAGGCCCGCAGCACGGCGAGGACGAGGTTGACGCGCGCCTCGCCGACCGGCCCGCCGCCGAGGATGTGCAGGCCGTCGCGGATCTGCACATCCTTGATCTCGCACAGATAGCCGTCGATGTGCATCACGAACTCGTCGAACGCGTCGTCGTCCGGCTGGTCGTCGACATGCAGGTCGTGATGGAGTTCGGCGGCCTTCACCAGCGTCCAGATCTGCGCGCGCACGGCGGGCGCCTTCGCCGGGTCGAGGTCGCTGACGAGCGCGTACTCGTCGAGGAGCTGCTCCAGCTTCGCCAGGTCGCCGTACGTGTCCGCGCGGGCCATCGGCGGCACCAGGTGGTCCACGACCGTGGCGTGCCCGCGCCGCTTGGCCTGGGTGCCCTCGCCGGGGTCGTTGACGATGAAGGGGTAGACGAGCGGCAGATCGCCGAGCACGGCGTCCGGGGCGCAGCCGCCGCTCAGTCCGAGCCCCTTGCCGGGCAGCCACTCCATCGTGCCGTGCTTGCCCATGTGCACGATGGCGTCGGCGCCGAACGTGTTGTCGAGCCAGCGGTACGCGGCCATGTAGTGGTGGGACGGCGGCATGTCCGGGTCGTGGTAGATGGCGATGGGGTTCTCGCCGAAGCCGCGCGGCGGCTGGATCATCACGACGACGTTCCCGAACTGGAGCGAGGCGAGCACGATGTCGCCGCCGTCCACGTACAGGGAGCCCGGCGGCTCGCCCCACGCCTCCAGCATGCCCTCGCGCAGCTCGGGGTCCAGCGTGTCGAACCACGCCTGGTAGTCGGCCAGCGGCACGCGCGCGGGCGCGGCGGCGAGCTGCTCCTCGGTGAGCCATTCGACGTCGTGGCCACCGGCGTTGATGAGGGTGTGGATCAGCTCGTCGCCGTTGTCGGGGTGGCCGTCGACGGCGTACCCGGCGTCGCGCAGGGCGTCGAGGACGCGGATCGCGGAGGCGGGGGTGTCGAGGCCGACGGCGTTGCCGACGCGGCTGTGCTTGGTCGGGTAGGCGGTGAAGACCACGCCGAGCTTCTTCTCGGCGTTCGGCTTGTGCCTCAACTGTCCGTGGCGTACGGCGATTCCGGCGACGCGGGCGGCCCGCTCGGGGTCGGCGACGTACACCGGTACGTCGTCGGGGCCCTGCTCCTTGAAGCTGAACGGGACGGTGACGATGCGGCCGTCGAACTCGGGGATGGCCACCTGCATGGCGGCGTCCATGGGGGAGAGGGCGGCGTCGGAGTCCGCCCAGGCGGCGCGGGACGAGGTGAGGCAGAGGCCCTGCAGGACGGGGATGTCGAGGTCGGCGAGCGCGCCGATGTCCCAGGCCTCCTCGTCGCCGCCCGCGCTGGCGTCGGAGGCGTGCGTGCCGCCGGCGGCGAGGACGGTGGCGACCAGCGCGTCGGCGCGCCCGAGGATCTCGTACAGACCGGCGTCGGCGCCGCGCAGCGAACCGCAGTACACGGCAAGGGCGTTGGCGCCCTTGGCCTCGATGGCGTCGCACAGGGTGTCCACGAAGGCGGTGTTCCCGGAGAGCTGGTGCGCGCGGTAGAACAGCACGCCGACGGTCGGCCGCCCCTCGACGTACGGACGCTCGCCGTGCACCCCGTACTCGGGCATCTTCCTGGGCTCGGCGAAGCCGTGACCCGTGAGCAGCACGGTGTCCGACAGGAACCGCTCCAGCTCCACGAGGTTGTCGGGCCCGCCCTCGACGAGATAGCGCAGCGCCTCGGCCACCACGCCCGCCGGGACGGACGACTCGGCCATCAGCTCGGCGTCCGGCACGGCCTCGCCCCCGAGCAGGACGGTCGGGATCCCGGCCGCCTTCAGCGCGGCGAGCCCGTCCTCCCAGGCGCGCTTGCCGCCGAGGAGGCGTACGACGGCGATGTCCGCGCCGTCGAGGAGCGCGGGCAGTTCCTCGCGCACGTCGACGCGCGCCGGATTGCCGATGCGGTACGCCGCTCCGCAGGCGCGGGCCGCGAGCAGATCCGTGTCGGCGGTGGACAGAAGCAGGACGGTCATGAGGGTGCCCCCGGTGCGATGAAGGGGAGACCGGACGGAGCGCCGGTCTCGATCAGGCGCAGCAGCGCGTCGGTGTCCGCGTGTTCTTCGATGAGGTCGCCGAGGAGGTCGAGCTGTTCCTCGCGCAGGGTGCCGAAGCTGGTGTCGGGCGCGGGCACGAAGCGGCGGCCCGCGGCGCGCGCGACCTCGGTGAGGAAGCGCCGCCGGAACGCGTCGCTCTCCAGCGAGCCGTGCCAGTGGGTGCCCCACACGGCCCCGACCCGGCAGCCGTCCAAGAAGGTGTCCCCGCCCAGGACTTCGGCGACGCCGTGGTGGATCTCGTACCCCTCGACGTGCTCACCGAGAGCCGACCCGACGGGCCGCGCCAGGGTTTTGTCTCTGTGGAACCGCACCCGCACGGGCAGCAGCCCGAGCCCGGCCACGGTCCCGGCCCGCGACTCGACGTCGTCCTCGATCCGCTCCCCGAGCACCTGGAAGCCGCCGCAGATCCCCAGGACGGGGCGGCCCTCCGCGGCGCGCCTCACGAGCGCGTCGGCGAGCCCGCGCTCGCGCAGCCATTCCAGGGCGCGCACGGTCCCGCGCGTTCCCGGTACGACGACGAGGTCCGCGTCGACGAGTTCCTCGGCCCGGTCCACGAACCGCACCACGACGCCGGGTTCGGCGGCCAGCGCGTCCACGTCGGTGAAGTTGGACATCAGCGGCACCGCGCACACGGCGACGCGCAGCACGTCCTCGCCGACGGGCGCCGCCACGGCGGACTCCCGCACCGCCCCGCGCAGCGAGACCCGAAGGCCGTCCTCCTCGTCGATGCCGAGCCCGTGCCGGAACGGCAGCACGCCGAAGGTGCGCCGCCCGGTGAGGTCGCGCAGCATGTCGAGGCCGGGTTCGAGCAGCGACACGTCACCGCGGAACTTGTTGACGAGGAAGCCGGCGACCAGCTCCTGGTCGGCGGGGCTCAGCAGCGCGACGGTCCCGAAGAAGGAGGCGAAGACACCCCCGCGATCGATGTCACCGACGACCACGACCGGGAAGCGGGCGGCCCGCGCGATGCCCATGTTCACGATGTCGGTACGCCGGAGGTTGATCTCGGCGGGACTGCCCGCGCCTTCACAGATCACGGCGTCATACGTGCCCCGAAGCTGTTCCAGGCATCCCACGACGGTGTCGAGCAGCGCCTGCTGCCGACCCCCGTGATAGCCCCGGGCACTCATCTCGCCCACGGGCTTCCCCATGAGCACGACCTGGCTCGACCGGTCGCTGCCCGGCTTGAGCAGCACGGGATTCATCAGCGCACTGGGCTCGACCCGGGCGGCCTGCGCCTGCATGGCCTGGGCCCGCCCGATCTCGGCACCCTCGCGCGTGACGAACGAGTTCAGCGACATGTTCTGCGCCTTGAACGGCGCGACGGAGACTCCCTTGCGGGAGAGCCACCGACAGATCCCGGCGGTGACGACACTCTTCCCGGCATCGGAGGTGGTCCCCGCGATGAGCAGCCCGCCACTCATGAGCACCCTCCGCGCCGCTTGGTGCGGCGGTCGAGAGCCACCGCAACACCCAGGGCAAGCCAGCCGACCCGACGGGACAACTTCACGGCCCGCTCGATGTCTCCCACGGCGACGCGGCGTCCCCCACCGTTGAGGACGGGGCGATGCTCGACGCGCCCTGCGTAGGACAGAGTGCCCCCCAGCCGCACCCCCAACGCCCCCGCGAAGGCGGCCTCGACAACGCCCGCGTTGGGACTCGGATGCTGGGCGGCATCGGCACGCCAGGCCCGCGCCGCCGCCCGAGGCGACCCCCCGGCGACCACGGCGAGTACGCCGGTGAGCCGGGCCCCGGGCCACCCCAGGACGTCGTCGAGCCGGGCGGAAGCCCACCCGTACCGGCGGTACTTGGCGGACCTGTGGCCGACCATCGCGTCCAACGTGTTGACGGCCCGGAACCCGACGAGCCCCGGCACACCCGCGACAGCCCCCCACACCAACGCCCCCACGACGGCGTCGGACGTGTTCTCGGCGACGGACTCCACCACGGCCCGCGCGATCCCGTCGGCGTCCAGCGCCTCGGGGTCACGCCCGCACAGGTGCGGCAGCCGCTCCCGCGCGACGTCGACGTCCCCGGCGGCGAGTGCGCCCCCGACGGCACGGGCCTCCCGCCCGAGGGAGGTCCCCCCGACGACGGCCCAGGTCGCGGCGGCGGTCAGCCCGACGGACGCGGCACGGGAGCGGCGTACGGCGAGAGAGGCGAGCACACCGGCGCCGACGGCGCCCCCGGCGCACACCAGTGTGTGCAGCGCGCCCCACCCGCGGTGGTCACGCCACAGCACCCGCTCGACGGCGCCCGCGGCACGGCCGAACGCGGCGACCGGATGCCCCCGGCGAGGATCGCCGAGGAGCAGGTCGCCGAGGAGACCGGCGGTGGCGCCGTACGCGAAGTCGCGATCGGCACGCATGGGGTCAGCCCGCCGTCACGCCGAGCGGAGTGGTCGGGGGAAACGGCACCCGCGACAGGGCAGGGACCGGCAACGGGCGGCCGCGCATGGCGATATGTCCTCACTCAGGGTGTCCGCGCCCTGGTTCGACGAGACCGGCGGTGAGAGTTCCTGGCTCCCGGGGACCGTGTTCGGATCACCCGGTGACAGTGGCGGGACCGCGCCGGATTCGCACCGGCTTCCTCTCCTGCCGCCGTAATTGGCTCCGGCAGTCCACCATGGCCCGCGACGCCCGTCAACTCGCTGTTGACCTGCGACGGGAGAGTGTGCGGAGGTACACACGGGGACCGGGTTCACGGCCGGCCGACGGGAACGCCGAACGCCCTGCGGGCGGCGGCCGTCGAGAGAACGGCTGCCGCCCCCAGGGCGTTTGACGTGGTGCGGTCGGGTCAGGCGACGATCAGTGAGATCCCGTACGCCACCGCCGCCGCGCACAGCGCGAAGCAGGCGTACGCGCCGACGCGCGCGGGGAGCGCGGCCGTGCCACCGGCTGCCCGCGCCTCCCGGGCCTGCTCCTGCTTGGAGAGGCCGACGATGCCGAGCGTGAACACGCCCACGAGGGCGACGGTCACCGCGAGGCTGACTCCGAAGACGGAGCCCAGAGCTGCCCAGTCGATCTTCATGCTGCTTCTTCCTTAGACCGTGGCGGGCCGGGCGGCGTCCGCCGTGGCCGTGGCGGACGCGGCGGACGCGGGCGAGATGGTCATCCGGACATCGGTGGTGCCGGTGGCGTCGGTGTCCTCGGAGGGCGTGGCGGTCGCGGCCACGGGGCCCGCCGGCGGCGGGGTGACGGCGGCGATGGCGGTGGTCACGACGCCCGCGGGCTCGGCGTCGGCACCGGGGGTGCCGATCTTGTCGTCCGTGACGTTCGTGTGGTCGACCGGCTGGCGGCGCGACAGCGACCAGATGACGGCGGACCCGCCGATCAGGAGCGCGGCCGTGGTGGCGATGCCCCAGGTGCCCTGCTTGGTGAGGAGCTCGGCGCCCGCGCCGACCAGGCCGGCGGCCGGCAGCGTCAGGCCCCACGCCACGAACATCCGCGTCGCCGTGGACCAGCGGACCACGCCGCCCTTGCGGCCGAGGCCCGCGCCCATCACGGCGCCGGAGCAGACCTGGGTGGTGGAGAGCGAGAAGCCGATGTGCGAGGAGGTGAGGATGGCGGTCGCGGCGGACGTCTGCGCGGCGAAGCCCTGCGGCGGGGCCAGCTCGGTGAGGCCCTTGCCCATGGTGCGGATGATCCGCCAGCCGCCGAGGTACGTGCCGAGCGCGATGGCGACACCGGCCGAGACGATGACCCACATCGGGGGGTTCGCGCCCGGGTTCAGCACGCCGCCGGTGATGAGGGCCAGCGTGATGATGCCCATGGTCTTCTGCGCGTCGTTCGTGCCGTGGGCGAGCGAGACGAGTCCGGCGGAGGCGATCTGGCCCGCGCGGTAGCCCTTCGAGGTGGCCTTCTCGTCGGCGCGGCTGCTGATCTTGTACGTCAGCCGGGTCGCGAGCGTCGCGGCGATGCCGGCGACGAGCGGGGCGGCCACCGCGGGGAGCAGTACCTTGGTGACGACGGTGCCGCCGTTGACCGACGACCAGCCCATGGACATCACGGCGGCGCCGATGAGGCCGCCGAACAGGGCGTGCGAGGAGCTGGACGGCAGGCCGACCAGCCAGGTCAGCAAATTCCAGAGGATCGCGCCCACCAGGGCCGCGAATATCACTTCGGTCTTCAGACCGTCTTCGTTGATGATGCCGCCGGAGATGGTCTTGGCGACTTCGACGGAGAGGAACGCTCCGACGAGGTTCAGCACGGCGGACATGGCCACCGCCGTCTTGGGCTTGAGAGCGCCGGTCGAGATGGTGGTCGCCATCGCGTTGGCTGTGTCGTGGAAACCGTTCGTGAAGTCGAACACGAGAGCGGTAACGATCACGATCCCGAGGAGAAGCGTGATGTGTTCCATTTACCCAGGCTTCTGTTGGACGTCAGTGGCTCGTGGAACGTAGGCAACCTGGGTGAACGGAAAGTGAACTGGGTTGGGCTGCCCGGTGACCCGATGTGGGTTGCTGCCACTCCACATCCTTCCGGCATACACCGGAGGAGGCGGCGGGGTGGTGGCGCGAGCCCGCCGTGGGCCCGGAATTAGGCCGTCCGGGGCCCTTCCGGCGGGCCCCGCCCGAGCCGCCCGAACCGGCCCTTCGACCCGTTGAAGAGATCCTGATCACCTGCACCGCCGTCGCCCTGCCGCCGGACCGCCCGGAATCCCCCTCGGCCGGGCGGTCCCGGCGCCCTCTGGCAGGATCGCCGCATGACTGAGCAGCGGCACGACACCACGGCGGGCCCGGGGCGCGAGGCGGTCGCGCGGGCCTGGGACGAGCTGGTCGCGACCGCCCGCAGGACCGTGACGGACGGCCTGGTCGTCGGCACCTCGGGCAACGTCTCCGTACGCGTCGGCGACACCGTCCTCGTCACCCCGAGCGGCGTCGCCTACGACAAGCTCACGCCCGCGGACGTCCTCGGCGTCGACCTCGACGGCAACCCCCTCATCGGCGACCTCGCCCCGACCAGCGAGCTGCCCATGCACCTGGCGATCTACCGCGGCACGGGCGCCGGAGCCGTCGTCCACACCCACGCCGTGCACGCCACCGCCGTCTCCACCCTCGTACCGGAACTCCCCTCCATCCACTACATGACCGCCGCCCTCGGCGGCCCCGTCCGCGTAGCTCCCTACGCCCTGTACGGCACCGACGAGTTGGCCGAGAACATGCTGCACGCCCTGCGCGACCGCTCGGCCTGCCTGCTGCAGAACCACGGCACGGTCGCCTACGGAAACACGCTCTCCCAGGCCTTCGACCGCACCGCCCAGCTCGAGTGGATGTGCCGCCTGTGGCTCACGGCGAGCTCGGTGCCCGGCCACGCGCCCTCGCTGCTGTCCCCGGACCAGCTCCGCGAAACGGAGGAAAAACTGAAGGGGTACGGCCAGCGCGTCTAAGCTTGTCCGGCGATTGAGGACGAGGCCGTTCAGGCCGGCAGCGGGGGTCCGGGGGCGGCAGCCCCCGGTCTCGGGAAGGGGCGGGCTTGGGGAAAATCCACCCCACCGGCACCGCCCACTGGCCCCACCGCCCCGCCCCGCCGACACTGATTCCGTGCGCCCAGCCAAAGCGACGGCCGCCGCCGTCACCACCGCCACCGCCGTCCTAGGCGCCACCGCCGCCCTCGCCGTAGCGGCCGGCCGCTACGCCAGTGACGCCGCCCTCAAGGCCCCCGCGGGCCGCCCCCTGCCGACGGAGCCGCGCCTGACCGTGCACTCCACGGCCGCCGGCCAGATCACCCTCACCCGCGCCCTGGCCTCGATGCGCCCCGGTCGCTACGGCCTGAGCGGCAACGGCTGCCACGCCGTGGTCGGCCCGGTCCTCGACGCCGCCCCGCACGAGGCCGACTCGGTCGTGCGCCGCCTCGAACGCGTCACCCACGGCACCCTGGAACCCGGCGCCCGGGTCTGGCTCACCCCGCAGGTCCACATCGGCGACCCGCACGCCGCACTCGGCATCGACCACGCGGACGTCGACATCCCCGGCGAACTCGGCCCGCTGCCCGCCTGGTTCGTGCCCGGTGACCGCGACACCTGGGTGATCACCGTGCACGGCCTCGGCACGACGCGCGAGCACCCGATGGTCGTCATGGACTTCCTGCACCGCCAGCGGCTGCCGGTGCTCGACCTCGCCTACCGCGGTGACCTGGGCGCGCCCCGCTCGCCGGACGGCCTCGGCCACCTGGGCGAGACCGAGTGGCGCGACCTGGACGCCGCCATCCGCTACGCGGTGCGCTACGGCGCGCGCGACGTCGTCCTGTACGGCTGGTCCACCGGCGCCTCGATGGCCCTGCACGCCGCCGCCCACTCCGGGCTTCGCGACCGCGTCAGCGGCCTGATCCTCGACTCGCCGGTGCTCGACTGGGAGACCACGCTGCGCGCCCTCGCCACGGCGCGCCGCACCCCGGCCCCGCTGCTCCCGCTGGCCGTGCGCGCCGCCCAGGGCCGCACCGGCCTGCGCGGGGACCGTGTCGCCGCCACCGGCGCCGCCGACCCCCGTGCGCTCAGGGTGCCGACGCTCATCCTGCACGGGCCCGGCGACGCCGTGGCCCCCTGGGGCCTGTCCCGTCGACTGGCCGAAAAACGACCCGACCTCGTCACCCTGCACACCGTTCCGGATGCGCCCCACGGCGCCATGTGGAACGCCGACTCCGCACGGTACGAAGAGGCGCTGCGGCGCTTCCTCACCCCCTTGATGTAGGCGATGCGACCGCCTCCTCACCCCTGGGCGTGACGGTCCGCGACCGCCGTGGGGCGCGTGCGCCGGGGCGCCGCCGGGATTCCGTTTGGGTTTTCGGACCGCCAGCAGGAAGACTGCTCCCGTGACGTCCCGTATCCCGCGCGACTCCCGGCTCCACCTCGTCCGCACACCGTCCCCGAAGGCCGAAAGGCGAACGGAGGCGGAGCGCGGCCGACCGCGCAGTCCGCTCGGCGCCCCCGGCGCGGTGACCCAGCGCCGCTCGCGCCGTCCCGCGCCCCCGCCGCCGGAGGGCACGCCGGCGCCCGCCGAGCTGGCCCGCATGGCGCGCGCGGGCCTGGCGGACGCCGTACGCGTCGCCCGCTGGGCCGACCACGCGCTGCGCCCCGGCACCGGCCCGCTGCGCGGCTCCGGCAAGGGCACCGGCGCCAACGGCGGCGGCCCGCGGGCCGGTGGCGCGAAGGACGGCGCGACAGGTGACGTAAAGGGCGGCGCGAAAGGCGGCCCGACAAGTGGCGCCAAGGGCGGAAAGCAGTCCCGGACGGCGGCCGGTACGCCCGCCGACGCCGATGCGGGGGCGGGCCAACGGACCGGTGGCGCCCTCTCCGACGCCGTCGCCGAACGCGCCGCCGCCGACCTGGACGTGACGGTCCACCAGGTCCGCTCCGACTGGGACACCGCACGCCTGGCCGGACTCGTCGAGGTGCACGGCTCCGCCGCCCGGCCCGGCTGGCGGCTGCGCGCCTGGGACCGGGACGACGCCGCCGTGCTGCGCGGCTGGGTCGCCCTGTTCGACGCCTGGTCGCTCGTCCACCCGGCCCCCGCCGAACTGCCGCCCGCCACCGTCGCGGAAACCGTCGAGGCCGTCCCCCAGCTCCTCTCCTTCCTCCAGCTGTCGGCGGGCCCCGTGCCCGTGCCGCAGCTCCTCGACCTGCTGGACCAGCGCGTCCGGGAACTGCGCACCGAACGCTGCGAGATCCCCTACGGCCCGCAGGCGGAGCCCGACCCCCGGACCGCGCCGCCCGCCGACGCGGCCGCGTCCCCCGGCACGCTCGACCCGGACGCCGATGCCGCCGCACCGCCCGCCGATGCCACCGGCCCCGACGACCGCGCCGACCCGCCGCTGCCCGCCCTGCTCGACTGGGCCCTGCGCTCCCTGTCCGCCGTCGGCGCCCTCACCTGCGCCGACGGGCAGGCCACGCTCACCCCGCTGGGCAGCTGGGCCGTGTGGGTCAAGCTGGAGCAGATCTGCGTCGCCGCGCAGAGCCCCGCCGGACACATCGAGCAGTCCGCCGAGGACATGCTCCGCGGCTGCGCCCGGCTGCGGCCCAACGCGGCCCGCGCCGAATACCGCGCCTGGCTCGCCGCCCGCGACGCCGGCAGCGCCGTCACCGAACTCCTCGACGCCGCCCGCGGCGAGGACGCCCTGCTGCGCGGCCTCGCCTTCGAGGCCCTGCGGGTCGTCGGCGCCCCGGCCGAACCGGATGTGCGCGCCGTCGTCGACGAGACCTCGCTGCGGCCCTATGCCCTGCTGTGGCTCGCCGAGCACGAGGGCGCCGACCCCGAGGACGTCCACCTCGTCCTGACGCGGGAGGAGTCCACCTGGCTGTGGGTCGACACCGCGGCGGCCGTGGCCGACCACGGCGAGGCCGAACTCCTCGTCCGCCACCTGGAGTCGGCGCCGCAGCCCACCGTGCCCGCGCTCATCGACGAGGTGCGCACCGTCGGGCATCCGCGGACCGTGCAGGTGCTCGTCGCGCTCGCCGCCGCGCACCCGGACCCGGCCCTCGCGAAGGCCGTGCGGCGCGCCGCGTTCCAGGTGCACACCGGAGGCGTGTGACCGCCGCGGCCGGCGGGGCGGATCAGCCGACTATCTCCGGCGCGTACGTCCCGAAGCTCCAGATGTTGCCCTCGGCGTCCCGCGCCGTGTAGTCCCGCGAGCCGTAGTCCTGGTCTGTCGGGGGCATCAGGATGTCCGCGCCGTGCTCGACGGCGCGCTGGTGATGGGCGTCCACGTCGTCCACGACGACGTACGTCCCGGCGGGGCCCGCCTTCTCCATGATCTCGGCGTAGAGTCCGCCGCGGCCCTTCGAGCCGAGCATCACCGCGCCGTTGCCGTACGCGAGTTCGGCGTGCAGGATCTTGCCGTCCTCGCTCTCGTACACACTCATCTCCGTGAAGCCGAAGGCCTCCGTGAGCTGCTTGATCGCGGCCTTGGCGTCCGCGTACAGCAGCGTCGGGAAGATGCTGGGACGTCCCGTGACAGCGCCTGCCATGCCGATCACTCCTTCGTTCGTGAGTCTGCGTACGTATGCCTGCCTGCGTGTGTCTGCGGGATTTCCCGCGGAATGTCGTGACCGTGACCTGTTCCACAGTCTGGCAGCCGGGTCTGACAACGGCCCGCGGGCGCCGGACGGGCCGCACGCACCCTCGGCACGGGCTCAGCCGAAGGTGTCGCACTGAGCCATGTCCCCGGTCCGAAAGCCCTGGTAGAACCAGTCCTGGCGCTGCTTCGCGGAGCCGTGCGTCCAGGACTCGGGGGTCACGCGGCCCTGGTAGCGCTGCTGGATCCGGTCGTCGCCCACCGCGGCCGCCGCGTCCAGACCGTCGCGGATGTCGGCGTCCGTGAGCCGGGTGATCAGCGGCCTGCCCGACTCGTCGGGGGTCCGCGTCGCGTGCCGCGCCCACACCCCGGCGTAGCAGTCGGCCTGCAGCTCGACGCGGACGGCGTTGCTGTTCCGGCCCGTGCGCCCGTCCTGGGAGCGGCTGAGGGTGCCCATCAGGTTCTGCACGTGGTGCCCGTACTCGTGCGCCACGACGTACGCCTGCGCGAACGGGCCGCCGCTGGAGCCGAACTTCGTCCGCAGCTCGTCGAAGAACCCCAGGTCCAGATAGACCTTGCGGTCGCCCGGACAGTAGAACGGCCCGACCGCCGACGACGCGGCGCCGCACGCCGTGCCGACCCGGCCGGTGAAGAACACGGTCGGCGCCGGCGCGTAGCGGCCCTGGCGGCGCGGGAACTCCTGGCGCCAGTAGTCCTGGACGCTGTTGACGACCGCCACGGTGCGGCAGTCCTCCCGGGCGTTCGCGTCCTTGCCGGTACGGCAGTTCTGCTGGACCTGCGCGAGCGAGGAGGACGTGGCCGCGGGCTCGTCGCCGCCGTCGTCGGTCAGGCCGAGCTGGTCAGGACCGACGCCGAAGAACAGCCCCAGGAGCAGCGCGATCAGGCCCGCGATGCCGCCGCCGACGGTCGCCCTGCCGCCGGGGACGCGGCTGCCGCGCACATCCTGCACCTCCGAGGTGTCAAGATCCGCGTCGTCGTCGAACTGCATGGGCGCACCACCCTCTGCCTCGCGTACGAGACCCGCTGCCTCCGGGGAGACCGCGGCCTCGCGGGACCACGGTCTCGGGGTGAGGCCCCGGTCTCGGGGGGAGACCGCCACCTCGGGTGAGGCCACGATCTCGGGGCGAGATCGCCGCCTCGTCTGCGGGACGACGCTGCGCCACCCCGTGCCGGGCGTCCGGCCACTTCATCCTGATACGCCACCCGACGCCCGGCCCGGACGGAGGTCCGAACGGGGGACACCGCCGCCCCACCCGCCGTGTCGCGCCCACCCCGGACCCCGCCACTCCCTCCCCCGGCTACGCTCTGCGCCTGATCCGTGGCCAGGGGTACCGGTACCGCTGCCGGAGGGAGCGAAGGGGCGCCCATGACCACCGCGCCGACCACCCGCGCCGGGACCACGCCGCCCGCGCGGGCCGAGGCGGCGCCTGCCGTGCCGACCCCCCGGGCCGCCGCTCCTCCCCACCCCCCGGCCCGCCGCCGAGGGCTCCGCCTCGTGCTCCCCGTCGCCCTCGGCATCCTCGCGCTGCTGCTTCTCGGCGCGGCCCACCACGCGCGACCGGAGCCCTACGGAGACCGTTTCACCCTCCACGCGCGCGTGGAGGACGTCGCGGCCGCGTCGGCGCGGGTGTCGGTGCGTACGACGGGCCGGGGTGGGGTCGAGGCGTACGACACGGTGAGCGGCCGGAAGCAGTGGACGTACGCGCGGGAGGGGCACCGGGCGCTGACGCTGCTCTCGGGTCCCGGGCATGCCGTCACGCTCTGGGACGACGGCCTGGTCACCGACACCGCGCGCGGGGGAGTCCGCTGGCACCGGGCCGTCCCCGCGACCGCCCGCTGGCTCGGCACGCCGCAGGCGCACGGCGGCGCCGGGGCGCTGCGGCCGCTGGGCCGCGAGGCCCGCATCCTCGCCGTCGTCACCCCGCACCGCATCGCCGCCTACCGCACGGCCGACGGCGATCTGCGCTGGACGCTGTCCGCGCGCGAGGGCTGCGTCTTCGACCCGGCCCGCGCCGTACGCCGGGGCCACACCCTCCTGGTCGCCCAGCCCTGCCGCGACCGTGCGACGGCGTGGACCGCGCAGCTCGTCGCCGTGGACGACCTAGGCCGCGTCACCCCGCGCCGCACCCCCCTCGGCAACGACCTGCCGGGCGCCCCCGAGCCGCCCGAGCGGCCCGCGGCCCACGCGAAGACGGCACCGTGACCCCCGGGGACGGCGCCCGCCCCCGGTGCCCGCGCGGAAAATCGGTTGCGGCGCCCCGGTAGAATTGCCGCATGGCCATTCTCCTCCTGCATTAGACGGCTGAGCGGCGCGCTCCGCGCGACATCGCATCGTGCATCGTCCTTGCCTCCCTCCCGCCGTCCTTTCCCCTGTCCAGGAGTCTGACCGTGATCACCGCCTCCGGTATCGAGCTGCGCGCCGGCGCCCGCATCCTCATCGAGAACGCCTCGTTCCGCATCGCCAAGGGCGACCGCATCGGCCTCGTCGGCCGCAACGGCGCGGGCAAGACGACGCTCACCAAGTGCCTGGCGGGCCAGGGCACCCCGGCGGCCGGCACGATCAGCCGCTCCGGAGACGTCGGTTATCTCCCGCAGGACCCGCGCACCGGCGACCTCGACGTGCTCGCCCGCGACCGCATCCTCTCCGCGCGCGGGCTCGACGTACTGATCCGCAAGATGCGCGAGAACGAACAGCGGATCGCCAACGGCTCGGGCGCCACCCGCGAGAAGGCCCTGAAGCAGTACGAGCGCCAGGAGACGGAGTTCCTCACCAAGGGCGGGTACGCCGCCGAGGCCGAGGCCGCCACCATCGCCGCCGCCCTGAACCTCCCGGACCGCGTGCTCGGGCAGCCCCTGCACACGCTCTCCGGCGGTCAGCGGCGCCGCATCGAGCTGGCCCGGATCCTGTTCTCCGACGCGGACACGCTGCTGCTCGACGAGCCGACGAACCACCTGGACGCCGACTCGATCGTCTGGCTGCGGGACTATCTGAAGACGTACCGCGGCGGCTTCATCGTGATCTCCCACGACGTCGACCTCGTCGAGACGGTCGTCAACAAGGTCTTCTACCTGGACGCCAACCGCTCCGCGATCGACGTCTACAACATGGGCTGGAAGCTCTACCAGCAGCAGCGCGAGTCCGACGAGAAGCGCCGCAAGCGCGAGCGGCAGAACGCCGAGAAGAAGGCCGCGGCCCTGCACTCGCAGGCCGACAAGATGCGCGCGAAGGCCACCAAGACGGTCGCCGCGCAGAACATGGCGCGCCGCGCCGACAAGCTCCTCGCGGGTCTCGAAGAGGTGCGCCAGAACGACAAGGTCGCCAAGCTGCGCTTCCCGGAGCCCTCGCCGTGCGGCAAGACGCCCCTGATGGCCGAGGGCCTGTCGAAGTCGTACGGCTCGCTGGAGATCTTCACCGACGTGGACCTCGCGATCGACAAG
Organism: Streptomyces aureoverticillatus; assembly: GCF_014649395.1. Taxonomy (GTDB): domain Bacteria; phylum Actinomycetota; class Actinomycetes; order Streptomycetales; family Streptomycetaceae; genus Streptomyces; species Streptomyces aureoverticillatus. The sequence goes on along the minus strand of NZ_BMSY01000005.1, from coordinate 60,958 downwards.
GGCTCGCGGGTCGTCATCCTCGGCCTCAACGGCGCGGGCAAGACCACCCTGCTGCGGCTCCTCGGCGGCGCCGAGAAGCCCGACACCGGCCAGGTCATAGAGGGCCACGGCCTCAAGCTCGGGTACTACGCCCAGGAACACGAGACCCTCGACCCGGACCGCACGGTCCTGGAGAACATGCGCTCCGCCGCGCCCGACCTCGACCTGGTCGAGGTGCGCAAGACGCTCGGCTCGTTCCTCTTCTCCGGAGACGACGTCGACAAGCCCGCGGGCGTGCTGTCCGGCGGCGAGAAGACCCGCCTCGCCCTCGCGACGCTCGTCGTCTCCTCGGCCAACGTGCTGCTCCTCGACGAGCCCACCAACAACCTCGACCCCGCCAGCCGCGAGGAGATCCTGGGCGCGCTGCGCACCTACAAGGGCGCCGTCGTCCTCGTCACCCACGACGAGGGCGCCGTCGAGGCGCTGCAGCCGGAGCGGATCATTCTGCTGCCGGACGGCGTCGAGGACCTGTGGGGCGCGGACTACGCGGACCTGGTCGCCCTCGCCTGAGACGGCGTCGTCCGGCCGCCCGGCCGGCCCGGCGCCCCGGTGCTTCCGGCGGCCGCGGGCGACCACGGGGGACGCCCAGCGCGCTTGATCGATTGACTGATCCACTGCGTCTGGATCATTCGGCCGATCCGTGATCCTTCATCTGCGTGAGTCGTCCTCGTACCGAAGTGTGCGCTACACGGATTTCTGCGGCTCACGGGACCCGTAGGCCCGTCTGTCCCTTGCGCCTCGCTGACCTGCCGCTTCCTTGCAGAACCCATTCGGCGGTACGTGCCGTCACGTGCGGAATCGTTCATTCCGCTCGTGGTGGCCGCTTGACGCGCGGCCAATCAAGTCACACGGACCTTGCCGAATGGGTGGCCAGGAGGCCCGGGAGGGGTGATCATGAGAAGTCCAGAGCGCACTTCCCATGAGGAGGCACGGGTGGCCGAGACTCTGAAGAAGGGCAGCCGGGTGACCGGCGCCGCGCGCGACAAGCTCGCGGCAGACCTGAAGAAGAAGTACGACGCCGGTGCGAGTATCCGGGCGTTGGCCGAGGAGACCGGCCGTAGCTATGGGTTCGTCCACCGGATGCTCAGTGAGTCCGGAGTCACGCTGCGGGGACGCGGCGGGGCGACGCGAGGCAAGAAGGCCGCTTCCATCTAGCCGACGTCTCGCGGCCGTCCGGCTCCGGTGGGCCGGTGTGGCCACCCGGTCGATCTGCCGATCGGCCGGGTGGTTACTGTGCAGTCACTTGTGGGCGCGAGCCAGTGCCCGCAGGCGGTGCGTCGACATGCGCGGCGCGGACGCGGATCTTGCGTCCGCACCAGCGCTGAACCGCGTCGACGCGTCCGTTCACGACGACTGCACCCACCACCGGAGGCACTGATGGCTTCGCCCGACAGCGGTTCGCCCGAGAGCGGTCCGAGCGCGCCGGCACCGGCACCGGCACCGGTTCTCGACCAGGACGGCGTACGTCTCACGGTCGACGGCGCCGTTGCCACGGTGACGCTGACCAACGCGGCCAAGCGCAACGCCCAGTCTCCCGCGCTGTGGCGGGCGTTGACCGAGGCCGGCCGGGCGCTGCCCGGCAGCGTCCGCGTGGTGCTGCTGCGCGGCGAGGGCAAGTCCTTCTCCGCGGGCCTGGACCGGCAGGCGTTCACGCCCGAGGGCTTCGACGGGGAGCCGTCGTTCCTCGACCTGGCGCGCGGCGCGGACGACGTCCTCGACGCGACCATCGCCGAGTACCAGGATGCCTTCACCTGGTGGCGGCGCGGCGACATCGTGTCCATCGCCGCCGTCCAGGGGCATGCGATCGGTGCGGGGTTCCAGCTCGCCCTCGCCTGCGACCTGCGGGTCGCCGCCGACGACGCGCAGTTCGCCATGCGCGAGACCAGTCTGGGCCTGGTGCCCGACCTCACCGGCACGCACCCGCTCGTCTCCCTCGTCGGGTACGCCCGCGCCCTGGAGATCTGCGCCACCGGCCGCTTCGTCCAGGCGGCCGAGGCCGAGCGCATCGGCCTCGCCAACCTCGTCGTGCCCGGCGACCAACTCGACGCCGCCGCCCAGGACTTGGCCGCCGCCCTGCTGGCCGCCCCGCGCGACGCGGTCATCGAGACCAAGGCCCTGCTGCAGGGCGCCGCGTCCCGCTCGTACGAGGAACAGCGCCGCGCCGAACGAGCCGCACAGGCCCGCAGGCTGCGGGATCTGGCGGGGATCGGCGACTGAATCCCTGCGGGCGCGGCTGATTTCGGCAGGACGGCGGGGGTCGGCTCCGGTGGGGCCGGAGGGGGCTTTCGGCAGGTGCCGGGAGCTGCGGCCGGCGCGCCCCCCCGGCCCGTGCCGGACACGCCCCGGCCCGTGCCGGACACGCCCCGGCCTGTGCCGGACACGCCCCGGCCTGTGCCGGACACGCCCCGGCCTGTGCCGGACACGCCCCGGCCTGTGCCGGACACGCCCCGGCCTGTGCCGGACACGCCCCGGCCTGTGCCGGACACGCCCCGGCCTGTGCCGGACACGCCCCGGCCCGTGCCGGAGCCGCCCCGGCCCTTGGTCAGGCCGGGCTGTCGGGCGGCTCGTCCAGTGCCGTGACCAGTACCGCCACCGTCGGGCGGTCCGGGAGTGCCTCGGTGACGGCCGTGCGGACCGCGCGGGTCACGTCCAGCGTGCGCCGGCCGGCGTCCGCCGCCAGCTCCACGCGGATGTGGCGGCGCGGCAGCGCCTGCGGCACCGCGTGCTCCTCGATGTGGACGGCACGGCCCAGGCCGCCGAGGGTGCCCGCCATCCGGGTCACACCCGGCACCGCGAGCACGGCCCGCGCCACGCGCCCCTCGTCGGACTCGGCGGCCGACGGCTCGTCCCCTTGGCCGGGGCGCTCTTCTTCTCGTTCTTGCCGGTCGGCCCGCTGTTCTTGTCCGGGCCGCTCTTCGAGGGGTACGTCGCCGGAGGCCGCGTCGGTGGCGGTCGCGCCCGCCGCCGCGCCCACCCCGGCGTCGTCCCCGTCGAGCAGCCCCGTCACCCGCAGGTCCACCTCCGCCACCACCAGGCCGAGCCGGTCCGCCGCGGCCGTGCCGAGTGCCGTACGCAGCCGGGACGCGGCCGTGGGCAGGGGCTCGGCCGTGGTGGCCGTGAAGTCCGCGCTGATCCGCAGCGGGCCCGGCGGCAGCGCGCTCGGCGGCGCCGGCACCGTGAAGACGTACGCGTCCGGAGACAGCCGCCCGGCGTCCGGATCCGCCAGGGACACCCGCAGGCCGGTCAGCCGCACCCCCGCCACCCGCTCGGCCGATCCCCGCAGCACCGACCGGGCCGCCGACTCCGTGAGCCACGCCCCGTCACCCGGGCCGCCCAGCGGCAACACCCGGCCGAGGCTCAGCTGGCGACGTACCGCCGAGGTCCATCCGTCACCCGTCATGGCACCAGCCTGCCGCATCCCGGGCGCGCGCGTGCGGGGCCGCGCTTAGTGTGGACGAAAGAGCGGATTCCCTGCCGAAAAGGACCATCGTGATGACCGACACCGGAGAGCGCGCGACGTCCCAGACGCTCGCCAAGGAGTCGCCCGACGCCGCCGGGAAGGGCGGAGCGCAGCGGCGCGGGGGAGGCGCCCCCGCGACACGCGGGCGGACCAGCATCGCGGACGGCGTGGTGGAGAAGATCGCGGGACTCGCCGCGCGTGACGTCGAAGGGGTGCACGCCATGGGCGGCGGGCTCGCCCGGACCTTCGGGGCCGTGCGGGACCGGGTGCCCGGAAGCTCGAAATCCGTCTCGCGCGGGGTGAAGGCCGAGGTCGGCGAGGTACAGACGGCTCTCGACCTGGAGATCGTCGTCGAGTACGGCGTGTCGATCGCCGATGTCGCCCAGGACGTACGGGAGAACGTCATCGCCGCGGTCGAGCGCATGACGGGCCTGGAGGTCGTCGAGGTGAACATCGCGGTGAGCGATGTGAAGCTGCCGGACGACGAGGACGAAGAGCAGCCGGGACGGCTTCAGTAGCGGCCCGGCCGCGTGGAGCACAGCCGTCCCCTCGGAGGACAGCCGTCCGCGCGGGGCCGGGTCCCGGCTCCGCGCGGCGGACAGGACGCTTTCCGCCCCGCCGCGAGGCGGCCTCGGCGGGCGGTCTGGGTATGCGTGAAACAGCAGGCGCCGCGCCGCGGCGGGCGTGGCCGCGGGGCCGCGGGGGAGCACTGGGCGCGCAGGAGCGAAGGAGCGCACGATGAGCTTTGCCGTGATCGGCATGATCGCCGGAATGGCCCTCGGCTTCGCCGGATACTTCGGTGGGTTCGGAGCCTTCCTGCTGGTGGCCGCCCTGGGCGCCATCGGCTTCGTCGCGGGGCGGTTCCTGGAGGGGGACCTGGAGCCCGGCGACTTCTTCCGTCCCCGCGGCGACCGGCGGCGATGAGCGGTGGCGGCCGAGGTCGTGGGGCAGGTCCCGCCCGGCGAGCGCGGTGCGACCAGGATCGCCGACCGCGTCGTCGCGAAGATCGCCGCGCGCGCGGCGCGTGAGGCGCTGCCCGCGTTGCCCGCCGAGGCGGCGGCGCCGCACGCGACGGTGAGCGTGCGTCCCCGGACTCGCGACTCCGCCCGAGCAGACAGCGCACGCGTGCGCGTCAGCCTGGAACTGGACTACCCCAGCGACATCGGCCGCCAGTGCGGTGCCGTGCGTCGCCGAGTCGCCGAGCGGGTAAAGGCGTTGGCGGGCATGGAAGTGCCCGAGGTGGCGGTCCAGGTGGAGCGGCTGCACTCGGCGCAGGCGCGGACCGCGGCGCAGGGGAGGATCCGATGAGCGAGCCTCAGCAGGCCGGCGGGCCGGACCTGACCAAGGCGGTGCCGGTCATGGAAGCCGCCGGATCGGGGGACGAGCCCGAGCTCGACCAGTCGGCGTCCGCGGCCGACTACCGGCCGCTGCCCACCCTCAGCGGCGACGACGGCCGCACCCCCCGCTTCTGGTCGGCGCGGCGCGTGCCCGCCGGGCTGCTCGCCCTGCTGGTCCTCGGCGGGGCCGGACTGCTTCTGTACGACATCGTCGCCGTGCGGGCCGACCACCCCGCCATGCGGTGGCGGCGCGCGCTCGCGCGGGAGCTGGCCGAACGGCCGCTGGAGAACACGGCGGTGCTCGCCGGCGCCGCCGCGGCCGCCGCGATCGGGCTGTGGCTGCTGGTGCTCGCGCTGACACCCGGGCTGCGCGCCCTGCTGCCGATGCGGCGTACGCACGCGGAGGTGCGGGCCGGGCTGCACCGCGCCGCCGCCGCGATGGTGCTGCGGGACCGGGCCATGGACGTGTCCGGGGTGCGGTCGGTGCGGGTGCGGATGAGCAGGTCCAAGGTGGATGTGCGGGCCGTGTCGCACTTCCGTGAACTCGACGACGTACGCGGCGACCTGGACACGACGCTCGCCGAGGCCATCCGCAAGCTCGGGCTCGGCAGCCCGCCCGCGCTGTCGGTGCACGTGGCGCGGCCGGGCCGAGTGGGGTCTCCCGAGCGAAGCCGAGAGCTTGGGGAAGGGTGAACGGGCATGCTGCGTACGGTGAACCGCGTACTGCTCGGCCTCATCGGCCTGGTGCTCGTGCTGGTCGGCGGGTCCGTGCTGGCCGTCGGGCTCGGTGCCGAGCCGCCGTCGTGGTGGGTGCACGACGGCCGCGACGACGTGCTGCTCAGCGGCGCCGACCGGGCGCGGTGGCGCGACGACGGCTGGTGGTGGCCGACGGTCATCGGCGTGCTCGCCCTGGCGGTGCTGCTCGCCCTGTGGTGGCTGACCGCGCAGCTCCGGCGGCGCCGGCTCGCCGAGGTCCTTGTGGAGACCGGGGACGGGGAAGGGGCGCTGCTGCGGGGGCGGGCGCTGGAGGGCGTCCTCGCGAATGAGGCGTCCGCCGTGGACGGCGTGGGGCGCGCACGCGTGCGCCTGACCGGGCGGCGGAACGCGCCCTCGGCGCGGGTCGGGCTCCTCCTGGAGGCCGACGCCGTCCCGGCGGAGGCGTTGCGGCGGACCTGCGAGGAGGCGCTCGGGCACGCGCGGGACTCGGCGGGGCTTGAGCGGCTGCCTGCCACGGTGGAGTTGCGCGCGGTGAAGCACCGCGCGGAGCGCGTCAGCTGATCGGTCGGGGGCGGAATCTGTTCGCCGCCACTGCGCGGCGGCTGTTCCCACCCGCCCGCTACCGTCGGCCCCGGGGTGACCCCCGAGGGCGCCCGTCCGCGACGGGCGGGCGGGTGGGTGAAGCCACCCCCCCACCAGCGCTAGAAGCCCCGCCTCGCCCCGCCGTCCACCGGCACCATCACGCCCGTGAGGTACGACGCCGCGGGTGAGAGGAAGAACGCGGCGGTGCGGCCGAACTCCTGGGGCGTGCCGTAGCGGCGCAGGGGGATGCGGGACTCAGCCGCCAGGCGGGCCGCTTCGGGGTCGGCGGCGAGGCCGTCCAGCTGGCGGACGCGGTCGGTGTCGATGCGGCCGGGCAGCAGGCCGAGGACCCGGATGCCGCGCGGTCCCAGCTCGTCGGCGAGGGAGTTGGCGAAGCCCGCGAGGCCGGGGCGCAGGCCGTTGGAGATGGTCAGGCCCGGGATCGGCTCGTGCACGGAGGCGGACAGGACGAAAGCGATGACGCCGCCCTCGTCGAGTTCGGCCGCCGCGGTCCGCGCGAGCCGCACGGCACCGAGGAAGACCGATTCGAAGGCCGTCTGCCACTGCTCGTCGGTGTTGTCGGCGACGTAGCCGGGCGGCGGCCCGCCGACGCTGATGAGGATGCCGTCGAGGCGCCCGAAGTTCTCGCGCGCGGCCGCGACGAGCCGCCCGGCCGCGTCCGGGTCGGCGTTGTCCGCGCCGACGCCCACCGCGTTCGAACCGAGCTCAGCGGCCGCGGCGGCGGCCGCCTTCTCGTCCCGCCCGGTCAGGACGACCTTCGCGCCCTCCGCGACGAGCTCGCGGGCGGTGGCGTTGCCGAGGCCACGGGTGGCGCCGGTGACGACGTACACACGGTTGTTCAGTCCAAGATCCATGGCCCTATCCTGCCGCGCCGGTCCCGAAGAGGGCGAGGGCGGTGCCCGCGAGACCGACATGGCTGAACGCCTGCGGGAAGTTGCCCAACTGGCGCCCGGCCACTGGGTCGTACTCCTCCGAGAGCAGCCCCACGTCGTTGCGGAGCGTGAGCAGCCGCTCGAAGAGCGCGCGGGCTTCCTCGCCGCGGCCCGTCATGTGCAGCGCGTCGGCGAGCCAGAACGAGCAGACGACGAAGGCCCCTTCGCCGCCGGGCAGACCGTCCACAGTGCTGCCGTCGGCGGAGTAGCGGCGCAGGAAGACGCCGTCGCGGCTGCCGAGCTCCTCGCGCACGGCGTCGATGGTCCCGACGACGCGCGGGTCGTCGGCCGGCAGGAACCCGGTGCGCGGGATCAGCAGCAGCGCGGCGTCCAGCTCGGGCGAGCCGTACGACTGCGTGAAGGTGTTGCGCTCCGCGTCGTAGCCGCGCTCGCAGACCTCCGCGTGGATCTCGTCGCGCAGCCGCCGCCAGCGGTCCGCGTCGCCCGGCAGCTCGGGATCGTCCTCCAGGGCGCGCACGGTGCGGTCGGCGGCGACCCACGCCATCACCTTGGAGTGCACGAAGTGCCGCTGCGGGCCGCGCACCTCCCACAGGCCCTCGTCCTTCTTGTGCCAGTTCCGGCGCAGGAACTCCATGAGCGCGAGCTGGAGGTTCCAGCCGTCCGGGCGCGTGGTGAGGCCCGAGCTGCGGGCCAGCGCGAGCGAGTCGACGACCTCGCCGTACACGTCGAGCTGGCGCTGGCGGACCGCCCGGTTGCCGATCCGCACTGGCGTCGAGTCCTCGTAGCCCGGCAGCCACTCCACCTCGTACTCGGGAAGCCGCCGCTCGCCCCCGAGGCCGTACATGATCTGGAGGTCGGCCGGATTGCCCGCGGCCGCGCGCAGCAGCCAGTCGCGCCACGCCTCGGCCTCGTCCAGATAGCCCGCGGCGAGCAGCGCGCCGAGCGTGAGCGTGGAGTCGCGCAGCCAGCAGTAGCGGTAGTCCCAGTTGCGTACGCCGCCGATCTCCTCGGGCAGGGACGTGGTGGGCGCGGCGACGATGCCGCCGGTCGGGGCGTACGTGAGGGCCTTGAGCGTGATCAGGGAGCGCACCACGGCGTCGCGGTGCGGACCGTCGTACCGGCACTGGGCCGCCCAGTCCTGCCAGTCCTCGACGCTGTCGCGCAGCGCCTGCTCGGTGTCGAGCAGCTTCGGGCACGGCTCGTGCGAGGGGTGCCAGGTGAGGACGAACGTCACGCGTTCCCCGGCGGCGACGGTGAACTCGGAGTACGTGGTGAAGTCGCGGCCCTCGGCGGCCACCTCGGGCTCGGCGCGCAGCCATACGGAGTCGGGGCCCGCGACCGCCACGTGGTGGCCGTCGGTGCGGCGCATCCACGGCACGACCGAGCCGTAGTCGAAGCGCAGCCGCAGCGTGCTGCGCACGGTCACCTCGCCCGTCAGGCCCTCGACGACGCGTACGAGGTCCGGGGCGCGGTCGCGCTGCGGCATGAAGTCGGTGATCCGCACCGAGCCGTCCGGGGTGTCCCACTCCGTGTCCAGGACCAGGGTGTCCGGGCGGTAGGCGCGGCGGGTGCAGACGTCGGCGTCCCTGGGCGCCATGCGCCAGTGGCCGTGCTCGTCGTCGCCCAGGAGCGCGGCGAAGCAGGCCCCCGAGTCGAAGCGGGGCAGGCACAGCCAGTCGACCGACCCGGTCCGGGAGACCAGGGCGGCGGTCTGGTGGTCGCCGATCAGGGCGTAGTCCTCGATGGGGCGTCGTGGCACGGGTGACGGTTTCCCGGTTCGGGGAGCCGTCAATCGGGGCGGGCCGGTCTTTGCCCGTGGGACGGGCCGGGTCGGGCCCCGGGCGGGTCGGTCGCGGCCCGTGGGACGGGCCGGGTCGCGCCTCGGCCGGGTCGGTCGCTGCCCGAGGGGCGCCCCCGGGGCCGGGCCCGGCTCAGGCCGTCGCGGGAGACGCCTCCGCGGGCTCGGCCGGGGCCTCGGCCGCCGCCGCGAGCCGGTCCTTGCGTTCGCGGCGGACCAGGACCACCCAGCCCGCGGGGACCCCGGCGGCGAACAGCCACCACTGCACCGCGTACGCCATGTGCGGCCCGATGCCGCTGTGGTCGGGCTCGTCGAGGAGCTGCGGGGAGTCGGACCGCGGCGAGGTCTGCTGGACGTAGCCGCCGAGCACCTGCTTGCCCAGGGCGTGGGCCTGCTGGCCGCTGCTGATCAGCATGATCTGGCGGTCGGGCAGGCCGCGTACGTCCTTGATGCCGCTGGCCGCGGACGTCTCGTCGGCCATGAGGCGGCCGGTGACGGTGACTTCGCCGCGGGGCGGGGCGGGGATCTTGGGGAAGGCGGTCTGCGGTCCGTCCGCCGGGACCCAGCCGCGGTTGACGAGCAGCACCTTGCCGTCGTCAAGGACGAACGGGGTCAGGACGTGGAAGCCGACCTCGTCGTCGGAGTTGGTGCGGCGCCGCACCACGACCTCGTGCTCGGTGTCGTAGGTGCCCTTGGCCGTCACCCGGCGGTACACGGCGGAGTCCGGCACGTCACGGCCGGGCGCGGTGAGCCGCTCGGCGGGGACCGGCGCGGCGTCCAGCGCCTTGCCGATCCGCTCGTTGCGCGCCACGCGGTCCTCGTGGCGGTGCAGCTGCCAGAAACCCAGCTCGATCATCACGGGGATCAGAACGAGACCGATGAGGGTGAGGATCACCCACTGGCGGGTCAACAGGAAGCGGTACACAACTTCGACGGTACCCCGGGCGTGAAAACCCCCGACGGGAGGGGCCCCGTCGGGGGTGGCCCCCGCGTCGGCGGGGACCGCACGACCGATTTGTGCGGTCTGCTCAGACCTTGTCGACGATCCCCACCCGCCCCTCCGCCCGCGAGCAGTGCGCCCCGCAGTACCAGTGGCCCTCCACCTCGACGCCCTGCCCGATGATGCGGCAGCGGCAGTGCTCGCAGATCGGCGCCATGCGGTGGATGGCGCAGGCGAAACAGTCGAAGACGTGCACCGCGCCCTGCGCGTGCACCTCGAAGGACATGCCGTAGTCGTTTCCGCAGACCTCACAACGTGCCATGCGCCACAGGGTGGGACGCGGCGGCGGTGCGGGGCGAGCGGTGGGCGGGCGAGTCGCCCGGCAATCACCCGTCTGACGCGGGGGACCGGCCGGGAGGGGGTACGTCCGTTCGGGGACCGGGCGCGTCTGCGGCCGGGGTGTCCCGGCGGGCGGTGCCGTCGGCCGGGGCCACGTCCTGGAGGAGCTGGCCGAAGGCGGCCTCGTCGATGACCGGGGTGCCGTACGCCCGTGCCTTGGTCGTCTTCGACGTGCCCGAGTCCGGGTCGTTCGTGACGAGCAGGCTCGTCAGCCGCGACACGCTCGTGGCGATGTGCAGGCCGGCCTCGAACGCGCGGTCCTCCAGGAGCTCGCGGTCCACGGAGGTGTCCCCGGAGAAGGCGACGCGCATGCCCTGCTTGAGCGGCTTGCCGTCCTCCCACCGCCCGGGGTTGGGGAAGGGGCAGGCGGGGCGCTTGCGGGAGGCGCGCCAATTCCCCGGCTGGTACGAGGAGTTGGGCACCCAGGAGCCCGAGCCCGTGCCCTGGCGGCCGATGCGGGCCGCGCCGTCGGACCATTCGGTGAGCGGGCGGCACTCCAGGAGCGGCAGCCGCACGCCCCCGCCGGCCGCCGCGCGCAGGCTCGGCCGGAACGCCTCGGCGAGCACGCGCGCGTCGTCGAGGGCGTGGTGGGCGTGGCGCTGGACGACGCCGAAGTGGGCGGCGAGGGACTCCAGCTTGTGGTTGGGCAGCGGCAGGCCGAGCTCCTTGGAGAGCGCGATGGTGCACAGGCGCTGGCGGACGGGCGCGGTGCGCTCCGCGCGCGCGTACTCCCTGGCGATCATCGACCAGTCGAAGACGGCGTTGTGCGCGACGAGGACGCGGTCCGCGAGGCGGGCGGCGAACTCGTCGGCGATGTCGGCGAAGAGCGGGGCGTCGGCCAGCTTGTCGCTCGTCAGGCCGTGGATCCACACCGGGCCGGGGTCGCGCTGCGGGTTCACCAGTGTGTACCAGTGGTCCTCGACCTCGCCCGTGGCGTCCAGGCGATAGACCGCGGCCGAGATGATCCGGTCGTCCCTGGACAGGCCGGTGGTCTCGACGTCGACGACCGCGTACCCCGAGGGGTAGGCGGCCGGCCAGGGGGTGGCGGGCCCCGGCGGCGTCGCGTCGGTCGTCCCCGTCCCTGTGGCGGTCGGCCTCGCCGGCCCCTCTGTCAGGGGTGCGGTCGTGCGGTCTTCGAGCATGGTCCATGAGGATACGGGCCACGACTGACAGTCAGTTCCCAGGGCCGGACGCGGTGCCGCCCGCGTCGCCTTCGTCGGCGTCGCCGTGCCGCCCGCTCGGCACGTCCCCGCCGCTCCCGTCCGGCACGTCCCCGCCCGGCCCGAGCAGCCCCGTCACCAGCGCCCGCACCGACAGCGTGAACAACCGCTCGATGTCCGGGGGCCGGGCCAGCGCGCGGGCGAGAGCCGGATCGTGGCCGGCCGTCCGCGCCTCCCACAACTGGTGCTCGTCGGGGCGTTGTACCGGCGCGCGCTCGCGGTTGCGCTCCACCAGGACATGCCCGACGACATGGACCTGCACGGCGCGCACGGCGTCGGCCGCGCGTGCGCCGCGCAGCCCGGCGGCGTGCATCTCGCGGGCCAGGGCCTGCTGCGCGGGCAGGAACATCCGTTCCGTCAGGCCCCGTTCGTGGACCATCGCGACGAGGTGCGGGTGGTCGCGCAGTTGGCGGCGCAGGGCGCGCGCGACGGAGACCACGCGCCGGGCGGGGGTGGGGCCCGCCGGGTGGAGCTCGCCGAGGTCGGCGACGGTGCGCTCGACGAGGGCGTCGAGCAGCGACTCGCGGTTGCCGACGTGCCAGTAGATCGAGGTGACGGCGGTGCCGAGCTCGGCGGCGAGCCTGCGCATGGTCAGGGCGGCGGGGCCGTGCTGCTTCACGAGGTCCGCCGCCGCGGCGAGGACCCGTTCCCGGTCCAGAGGGCCGCGCGTCCCTTTACCCTTCACGGCTCCTGTTGTAACTGTGTTACAGAACCCCCGCAAGTACCTGGCAGTTCCGTCCGGTTCTGGTCGCTCTGTCCAGTCCGGCCGGTTCCTTCGGCGAAGGGTGGTACGGCATGACACGCGTACGCTACGGGGCGCGCACCGAGGCGGAGATCGCCGCGACGCGCACCGCGAGCAGCAAGCTCCCCGACATCTGGTCCACGGGCGTGGTCGCCGTGTGGGAGAGCGACCCGGACGTGGTGGCGGCCGTCCTGCCGCCGCCCCTGAAGCCCACGGCGCGCCCCCTGGTGCGTGCCAACATCAGCAAGGTCGACCTCGCCGGCTACCCCCTCGGCGCGGGCTCGGTGGCCGTCGCCGCGGAGCACGGCGGGGTGGCGGGCTGGTATCCGCTCGTGATGCCGATGACGCACGAGCGGGCCCTGACCGGCGGCCGTGAGGTCTTCGGGGAGCCGAAGAAGCTGGGCGAGGTCACCGTGGAGCGGGACGGTCTGGTGGTGCGGGCCGCCATGGCCCGGCACGGCATCGCGTTCGTGGAGGTGCGCGGGGCCGTGAGCGGTGCCCTGCCGCTGCCGGAGCCCGCGCAGAAGACCGACTTCTACTTCAAGTTCCTTCCCGGCGTGGACGGTTCGGGCTTCGACGCGGATCCGGTGCTCGTGCACTGCGTGCGCGACGAGCGGGTCCGCAAGCTGGAGAGCGTCACCGGGGACGTGGTGCTGCGGGAGTCGATGTACGACCCGGTCGCGGACCTGCCCGTACGCCGTCTGGTGGAGATCACCATCGGCGAGAAGACCAGCGACCAGCGCGGCCGGGTGGTGGAGCGGGTGAGCGCGCAGGCGCTGCTTCCGTACGTCCACCAGCGCTACGACGACCCGCGCCAGGTCCTCGACGGGCCGCCCGAGGGGAGCGTCTGAGATGGAGCTGCGCGCGGGTCAGGTCGCCGTCGTCACGGGCGCCGCGAGCGGCATCGGGCTCGCCCTCGCGCGGCGGTTCGCGGCGGACGGCCTGGCGGTGGTGCTCGCCGACGTCGAGGAGGGCGCCCTGGAGAAGGCGGCCGCCGGGCTGCGCGCGGACGGGGCGACGGTGCACGCGCGCGTGGTCGACGTCGGCGCCCGTGAACAGGTCTTCGCGCTCGCCGAGGACGCGTACGACAGGTTCGGCGCCGTCCACGTCCTGTGCAACAACGCCGGTGTCGGCTCCGGCGCCGAGGGCCGGATGTGGGAGCACGAGCCGAACGACTGGCGGTGGGCCTTCGAGGTCAACGTGTGGGGCGTCTTCCACGGCATCCAGGCGTTCGTGCCCCGGATGCTCGCGGGCGGCGAGGAGGGCCACGTCGTCAACACCTCCTCCGGGGACGGCGGCATCGCTCCGCTGCCCACCGCTTCGGTGTACGCGGTCACCAAGGCGGCCGTCGTGACGATGACGGAGTCGCTGTACGCGCACCTGCGGGCGGAGCACGCGCGCGTGGGCGCCTCCGTGCTGTTCCCCGGCCCCCACATGCTGCGCACCGGCCTGTGGGAGTCGCACCGCAACCGCCCCGAGCGGTACGCCAAGTCCCGCCCCCGCAGAACGCCCTACCGCAGCCTCGGCCAGTGGGAGACGGCCATGAAGGAGGCCGGGCACGAGGTGGCCTTCACGCCGGTCGAGGAGGTCGCCGAGCACGTCGTGGACGGCATCCGCGCCGACCGCTTCTGGATGCTCCCCGACAGCGAGCACAGCGACCGGCAGATCCGCGCGCGCTCCCGCTCGATGCTGGAGCGCGCCAACCCGACGTACCTCGAAAGCTTCATCCTGGATTGAGGGTTGACGATGACGGCTCAGCACGACCCGTACTTGATCATCTCCTCCGACTGCCACGCCGGCCTCCCCACCGAGGAGTACCGGCCCTATCTGGACGCCCGGTTCCACCGGGACTTCGACGACTTCCTCGCCGGGCGCGAACGGCGCCGCGAGGAGATGACCCGGCTCGGCATCCGCAACGAGGCCTTCGCCGCCAAGTGGTTCAGCGACAACGAGGAGGGCCTGAAGGGCGGCTGGGACGCCGGGCAGCGGCTGAAGGAGCTCGACGGCGACGGGGTGGCGGCCGAGGTCGTCTTCCCGGACGCCGACGCCGTGGACTCCCAGACGGCCGCGCCCTTCGGCGTGGGACTCGGCCTCTCCGGAGACCAGGATCCCGAACTCGGCATGGCGGGCGCGCAGGCGCACAACCGGTGGCTCGCCGACTTCGTGTCCCAGCACCCCGAACGGCACTGCGGTGTCGCGCTGTTACCCGTCACCGGAGAGGTCGACCGGGTCGTCGCCGAAGTGCACCGCGCCAAGGAGTCGGGCCTCGGCGCCCTGATGATCCCCTCCATGTGGGTCGACAAGGCGCCCTACCACGACCGGCGTTACGACCCCGTGTGGGCCGCGGCCGCCGAGTGCGCGATGCCGGTGCTCACGCACTCCGGGGCGGCGCCCCGCGAGGAGTACGGCGACCACCTCGGCATCTACGTCTCCGAAGTGACGTGGTGGCCCGCGCGCCCCCTGTGGTTCCTGCTGTGGTCCGGGGTCTTCGAGCGGCACCCGGGGCTGAAGTTCGGCGTCGCGGAGTCGGGCTGCTGGTGGCTGCCGAACCTGCTGTGGTTCATGGACCGCCTCTACCTGGGCGCGCACGGCGGCAAGAAGCTGTCGCCGTTCGCCGAGCTGAAGCGCCCGCCGCACGAGTACCTGGACCGGCAGATCTTCGTCTGCGCCACCAACACCAAGCGCCGCGAGCTGGCCCAGCGCTACGAGATCGGCGTCGACAACATCCTGTGGGGCAGCGACTTCCCGCACCCCGAGGGCACCTGGCCGGACACACGCGCGTGGCTGGCGAAAACCTTTCACGACATCCCCGTGGCGGAGACCCGGCGCATGCTGGGCCTGGCCGCCGCCGAGGTCTTCGGCTTCGACACCGAGCGGCTCGCACCGCTGGCCCGCCGCATCGGCCCTACCCCTGCCGACCTCGGCCAGGCGGACGACCAGGAGGCCGTGGAGGCGTCCTGGGCGCGCTCGCGCGAGGTGGGCCGCCACTGGCTGACCGACCACGACTTCCCGACGCTCGGGGTGACCCCATGACGTACCCAAGGACCTACGCGGCCACCGACCGCTACACCGTCATCTCCGCCGACTGCCACGCCGGCGCCGACCTGCTCGACTACAAGCCGTATCTGGAGAAGCGCCACCACGACGCCTTCGACGCCTGGGCGGCCACCTACGTCAATCCGTACGAGGACCTGCTCGCCGACACCGCCGACCGGAACTGGAACTCCGACCGCCGCGTCGCCGAACTGGAGGCGGACGGCATCGTCGCCGAGGTCGTCTTCCCCAACACCATCCCGCCGTTCTTCCCGTCGGCGTCCCTGATGGCCCCGGCGCCGACCCGCGAGGAGTACGAGCAGCGCTGGGCGGGCCTGCGCGCGCACAACCGCTGGCTCGCCGACTTCTGCGCGGCGGCGCCCGGGCGCAGGGCGGGCGTCTTCCAGATCCTCCTCAACGACGTCGAGGAGGCGGTCAAGGAGATCCGCCGGTCGGTCGGCGCGGGGCTCACCGGCGGGGTCCTCGTTCCCGGTACGCCGCCGGGGTCGGGGCTGCCCGAGCTGTACTCGGAGACGTACGACCCGCTCTGGGCCGCCTGCGCGGAACTGGGCGTGCCCGTGAACCACCACGCGGGTTCGGCGTCGCCGCCGCTCGGCGAGGAGCCCGCCGCGCGCGCGGTGTTCATGGTGGAGACGACGTGGTTCTCGCACCGGGCGCTGTGGCACCTGATGTTCGGCGGCGCGTTCCGCCGCCACCCGGAGCTGAAGCTGGTCCTCACCGAGCAGGGCTCCGGCTGGATCCCGGGCGTGCTCGCCATGCTGGACTACTATCACGGGCGGCTCGTCGCGGCCGTCTCGCGCCGGGACACCGCCGAGTCCAAGTTCGGCGCCGGACTCGCCGAGGCCATGGGCAAGGGGCCCTCCGAGGTGTGGCGCGACAACTGCTATGTGGGCGCCAGCTTCATGCGGTCGCACGAGGCGGCGCTGCGCGACCGCGTCGGCCTCGACAAGATCATGTGGGGCAGCGACTACCCGCACGACGAGGGCACCCACCCCTACTCGCGCGAGGGCCTGCGCACCGCCTACGCGGGCCTGCCCGCGGCCGAGGTCGCGGCGATGGTCGGCGGCAACGCGGCCCGCGTGTACGGGTTCGACCTGCGGCACCTCGACGAGATCGCGGCACGGGTGGGGCCTACGGTCGGGGAGATCGCCGAGCCCCTGGAAGAACCCCCGACCGGGGCGACGAGCCCGGTGTTCGCGCCTGGGGGTGGGGCGCGGGTGTGGTGACGGGGGCGGGCCGCGGCGGTCGTGCGGTGCCGGTGCGCCGTTGCCCGGTGCGCGGCCGCGCGGGTGAGACCCTCCCGGGGTGAGCGATCAGGCACCCGGCGAGGGCGGTACCACCGCACCCGACCACGACGAGGCCCACGGCGGCGCGCTCGGCACCCGCCTCAACTGGCTGCGGGCCGCCGTCCTCGGCGCGAACGACGGCATCGTGTCCACCGCGGGCCTCGTCGTCGGCGTCGCGGGCGCCACGAGCGAGCGCGCCACCATCCTGACGGCGGGCCTTGCGGGACTGCTCGCCGGTTCCATGTCGATGGCCGCAGGCGAGTACGTCTCCGTGTCCACCCAGCGCGACTCGGAGAAGGCCGCCCTGGCCACGGAGAAGCGCGAACTGCGCGAGCAGCCGGAGGCCGAACTCATCGAGCTGACCGACCTGCTCGCCGCGCGCGGACTCAGCCACGACGTGGCCCGCGAGGCCGCCGAACAGCTCACCGAACGCGACGCCCTGCGCGCCCACGCGCGCGTGGAGCTCGGCATCGACCCCGACGAACTCGCCAACCCCTGGCACGCCGCGTGGGCGAGCTTCCTCGCCTTCACCGCGGGCGCGCTGCTGCCGCTGCTCGCCATCGTCCTGCCGCCCGCCGACTGGCGCCTCGGCGTGACCGTCCTCTCGGTCCTCGGCGCACTCGCCCTGACCGGCTTCAGCAGCGCCCGGCTCGGCGCCGCGGCGGAGCGGCCCGCGGTCGTGCGGAACGTGGCGGGCGGGGCGCTGGCGATGGCGGTGACGTACGGGGCGGGGGCGCTGCTGGGGGCGGCCGGGGTGTGACGCGGCGGCCCTGGCCTGCGCCCCGCATTGGTGGAGATCACCAAAAACCGGGGCCGTACCCACGGTAATACTTAGCAGTAACAACCCCTAGCGGCGGCTCAACGGCCGTTCTACGGTGCACGCATGTCCCCGAACCTGCCCGATGTCGTGCTGTGGTCCATCCCCGCGTTCGTGCTGCTCACGGTCATCGAGATCATCAGCCACCGGGTCCACCCCGACGAGGACGCCGCCGGGTACGAGACCAAGGACGCCGCCACCAGCATCACCATGGGGCTCGGCAGCCTCGTCTTCGACCTCCTCTGGAAGATCCCGATCGTCGCGATCTACTCGGGCGTCTACGCGCTGACGCCGCTGCGCGTGCCCGTCCTGTGGTGGACGATCCCGCTGATGCTGCTCGCGCAGGACTTCTTCTACTACTGGTCGCACCGCGGCCACCATGTGATCCGCATCCTGTGGGCCTGTCACGTGGTGCACCACTCCAGTGAGAAGTTCAACCTCACCACCGCGCTGCGCCAGCCCTGGACCAGCCTGACGGTGTGGCCGTTCTACCTGCCGCTCATCGCCTGCGGCGTGCACCCGGCCGCGCTCGCCTTCTGCTCCGCGACGAACCTCGTCTACCAGTTCTGGATCCACACCGAACGCATCGGCAAGCTGCCCCGCCCCATCGAGTACGTCTTCAACACCCCCTCCCACCACCGCGTCCACCACGCCTCCCAGGGCGGCTACCTGGACCGCAACTTCGGCGGCATCCTCATCGTCTGGGACCGGCTGTTCGGCTCCTGGGTCCCCGAGACGGACCGCCCCGTGTACGGCCTGACCAAGAACATCACCACGTACAACCCCCTGCGCGTGGCCACCCACGAGTACGCGGCGATAGCCAAGGACCTGAGGGGGGCCTCCAGTTGGGGCGAGCGAGCGGGAAGACTGTTCCGCGGCCCGGGCTGGCAGCCGGTTCCCTCCACGGTGGTGGAGCTGGAACACAAGACACCGGAGCGCACAGCATGAAGCCGCCCACCCCTGCTGTGCCCACCCGTGCCGCAGGGCGGCACGGGTGGGCACAGCCCCACGTTCCGGTCGCCGATACGACTACCTCCACGAGGCACCGCTACGGCACCTGGACACTGGTGGCTTTCGCCCTGGTGGCGGTCGGCGACCTGGCGGCCCTCGCGGCCGGGTCCGACGCAGGCCACCTCGTCCTCAAGCCGCTGCTGATGCCCCTGCTGGCGGCATACGTCGTGCTCAGGCGAGGCCCCCGCCTGCTCACCGCCGCCCTCCTCTGCGGCTGGGCAGGCGACACCCTCCTCCTGGCGGACGCCGACCCCGCCTTCCTGGCGGGCATGGGCTCCTTCGCCGTCGGCCACGTCTGCTACCTCGTGCTGTTCCGCCGCCACGGGGAGAGCTACGGCAACGCCCGCGCGCGGGCAGCCTTCGTCGTCGGGACGTACGCCTCCGCCCTGATCGTCACCGTCGCGCTCCTGTGGCCCGACCTCCCGCCGGACATGCGGGTCCCGGTCGCGGGCTACAGCCTGCTCCTCACGGCGATGGCCTTCGGCGCGACCACCCTGGGTCTCGCGGCCGCGGCGGGCGGCGGCCTGTTCCTGCTGTCGGACACGCTCATCGCCACGGACGTGGCGGACTGGCCGCAGGCGCCCCGCCCCGACTTCTGGATCATGCTGACCTATCTCGCGGCGCAGACCTTGCTGGCCCGTTCCGTGCTCACCAGCGGATCGGCAACGGAACGGCGGTGAGCAGCGCCGACACCGCGACCACCGCGCCGAGCGCGACCACCTCGGCGCGCGCGGGCGCGTACGCGGTGAGCGAGGCCGTCGCCGCGGACCGCTTCAGGCGGCGGCGGGCGAGCAGCGCCAGGACGGCGACGACGGCCACGAGCAGCACCTTGGCGAGCAGGGTGCGTCCGTAGGCGGTGTCCGTGAGCTGGTCCGTCACGGTGTCCGGCGGCATCCGGCGCAGCGTGCTGAGGATCCCCGTCGCGGTGATCGCGGCGAACAGGACGGCGGCCACGCGCGCGTAGAGGCCCAGTACGGCAATGCCCGCCTCCGGGGCGGCCGTTCGCCAGCGCCGCAGCGTACGCAGCGCGTACAGCAGGCCGCCCGCCCACAGCGCCGCGCACGTCAGGTGCACCAGGGTGAGCCCGGAGCCGACGAGCGGGGCGTCCTCCGTCGGCGGGTGCGCGCGCAGCGCCTCCGCCACGATCACGGCGGCCAGCGGCAGCACCGCGCCGTCCGGGCGCCGTGAGCGCGCGCAGAGGGCGGCCACGACGAAGGCGTTGACCTCCAGGAGCGCGAGGCGGCCGTCCCGGGACTGGTAGAGCCCGCCGACGTCCAGGTCGGACGGCTGGTGCGGCACGAGGTTGCCGCTGGCCACGACGGAGGCGAGGCCGAGCGCGGCCACGCAGCCCGCGGCGGCGGCCCACCACCCCCACCCGGGCGGCACCGACGCCGGCGCCCCCGGCACCCGGCGCGCGAGCCGTCGTACGAAGATCTCGCCCGTCTGCACGCAGAGCGCCGCGAACAGCACCGTCCGCAGGAAGGTGATGCCCGGCGTGCCCGGCGCCTCCGCCTCACCGGTGCCGTCGAGGACGGCGGCGGGCCCGAACAGCGGGACCACCGCCGCGACGGCCACGAGGACGAGCACGGCGACGGCCCGGGCGGTCGAGGACGGGCGACGGTGCGTGGCGGGCGCGCGCTCGGCCTCCGGCAGGGGCGGGGTGGCGGGCGCGTGCTCGGTGGTGGGCATGTGCGGGGTGGCGGGCGCGTGCTCGGTGGCGGGCATGTGCGGGGTGGCGGGCGCGTGCTCGGTGGCGGGCACATGCGGGGAGGCGGGCGCGTACTCGGCGGCGGGCACGTGCTCGGCGCCGTGTGCGTGCGGGGAGACGGCCACCTGCTCGGCGGCCTGCCCGCGCGCGGAAGCGGCCACGTCCCCTGCGGCGGCCGTGTGCGGTGAGGCGGCGGCCTGGCCGGCCGCCGCCTCACCTCCTGGTTCCACTGACGGTATGGAGCTCACCACAAGATCTTCACCAGTCGTCCCACTCCTGGGCAAGTCCGGGCAAACAACTGGAGGGGCCTCATTCCGGCCGAAGGCGCCCGCTCACCGCCACACGGGAGCGTCCGTGCCCCAATGGCCCGGCGGGCGCTCCCAGTTCACGGGGCCGTCGGCGAAGGACACCGGCGGACGGGCGTACCGCAGCCGCCCCAGGGGGCCGTCCATTTCGGTGAGCCACGGGTCGGCCGAGTACGACGACCATCCCGTCAGCCACGCCGCCGTCCGCGCCAGCGCGAGCCGCACGAGCCGGGTGCCGCCCGTATCACCCGCCGCCCGCTCGGAGAGCGACCGCAGGACCGCCGCCGCCAGCAGATATCCGGTGCCGTGGTCCAGCGCCTGCGCGGGCAGCGCACCCGGGCGGTCGGGCGCGCCCTCGGCGACCGCGATGCCGGACGCCGCCTGCACCAGACTGTCGAAGCCGCGGCGGCCGGACCACGGGCCGCTCGTGCCCCACGCCGAGAGCTGCGCCACCACGAGGCCGGGCCGCCGCTCGGCCAGCGCCTCGGGGGCGAGGCCGAACCGGTCGAGCGTGCCGGGCCGGTAGCCCGTCACCACGACGTCGGCCCCGGCGAGCAGGTCCTCGAAGGCGCGCCGGTCCGCGTGGTCGGCGAGGTCGAGGGCCGTGGAGCGCTTGCCGAAGCCGGTGTCCGCGTGCTGGTCGGGGAGTTCGGGCAGGTGCGGCGGGTCGACGCGCAGCACGTCGGCGCCCAGCAGGGCGAGCGCCCGGGTCGCGACCGGCCCCGCGATGACCCGGGTGAGGTCCAGGACGCGCAGCCCGGCGGCGGGCAGCAGCGGGCTCGCGTCGCCGGCCGACGGCAGGGGCGGCAGGGGCGGCAGCGGCGGCGGTGGCGGCACCGCGGCCGGGGTGTCGCCACCGAGTCGCTCACGGCCCACCAGGGGGAGCCGGGCCACCGCGGCGCCCTGCGGGTGCGCGGCCCACTCGTCCGGCGTGCGCAGGGCGACGGCCAGGCCCCCCGCCGCGTACACCGACTCCTCGACCTCGACGGCGGACAGTTCCGCCAGCCGCGCGCCCACGGGCTCCGCCGACGCCTCGCCGTTCTGCAGCCCCAGCGCGGCCAGCAGACGCTCCCGGTGGTGCGGGTAGTTGGCGTGCGTACGCACCCAGCCGTCGGCGGTGCGCCAGAACCGCGACAGGGGCGCGAACGTGACCGGCGCGCGCCCGTTCACGAGCAGGTGCCGTTCACTGGTGAACGCGGCGGCCACGGAACCGTCGTCCACGCGCGCGTGCGGAACGTCCCGCCCGGTGCGCAGGGCGGCCAACTCGGCCGCGGCGAGCGCGCACACGCCCACGCAGGACCGCGCGAGCGCCCGCACGGGCAGCTTCGCGGGGAGGGCGTCCTCGCGTAGGACGGGGGAGAGCCGGGACAGCAGCGCGGGATCCCCGGCGAGCGCGTCCCAGGCTGCCGCGGCGCCGAGCAGCGGGGAGGGCGCCTCGGTCCGCCCGCCCCCAGGTGATTGCGTCATGCAGTTACTATGCCGCGCGACTTACGAGGACCGGCACACGGGTCCATGGACCAGCGCACCGAGGGGCCGGGCGGTCAGCAGACCGCCCGGCCCCAAGGAACCTCAAAGAGGCATCACTTCCGCACGGCGTCCAACGCGTCGGCCATGCCCACGCCGTAGAAGCCGTTCTTGTTCTTGCCGCCCTCGCACACCGCGTCGACCTTGCCGTCGCCGTCGATGTCGTACGGGTCCGTGCACGGCATCGCGTCGGCCTGCTTGTACAGCAGGGCCTTCACCCGGGCCGAAGAGGCCTTCGGGTGCGACGACTTGATGAGCGCGGCCACGCCCGCGGCGTGCGGCGAGGCCATCGACGTACCGGCCTTGTAGCCGAACTTGTTGCCCGGCAGCGTCGACAGGATGAGACCGCTGGTGGCGGGCGGCTGCGGCTTCTGGAACGCCGTGGAGTCGCCGCCCGGCGCCGCGATGTCGATGACGCCCTTGCCGTAGTTCGAGAACGACGACTTGATGTTCTTCGCGCCCGTGGAGGACACGGTCACCACGCCCGGGAGCTGCGACGGTATGTCGAGGCAGTCCGCGGTCTTGATGGTCCGCTTCACCGGAGTCGTGTCGTTCGGGCTCGACTCGTCGACGATCTCGTCCTGGGCGAGGTCCGTCTCCGCGTTGCCGGCCGCGGCGACGTTCACCGCGCCCTTGCGCTCCGCGTAGCGGGTGGCCCGCCCGACCGCGTCGACGAGGGCCTTCTGGTCCTCGTCGGTACGGCAGTTGAACAGCCACGGGTCCGTGTAGTAGCTGCTGTTCGTGACGTCCACGCCGTGGTCGGCCGCCCACATGAAGCCGCAGACGACGGCCTCCGTGTAGTAGAGACCGGTCGCGGGCTCGGCCACCTTCAGGCTCGCGACCTTCACACCCGGCGCGACACCGGTGACGCCGGTGCCGTTCTTCGCGGCGGCGATGGTGCCCGCCACGTGCATGCCGTGGTCGCTCTCCTTGGCCACCGGCCGCCACGCGTTGTCCTTCTGCGTGGGCACGCCGCCCAGACAGCTCGCGGACGCGCGCTTGTCGAAGTTGGGCGCGATGTCGGGGTGCGTGTCGTCGACGCCGGAGTCGAGGACGCCGACGGTCACCTTCGGGCTGCCGAGGGAGACCTTGTGGGCCTGGTCCGCCTTCATGGCGGGCAGGCCCCACTGGAGCGGCTCCAGCTCGTCCTGGCCGGCCCCGGCCCGGTCCGCCGCGGCCGCGGCCTCCTTGGCGGACAGCGGCCGCGCCGCGTCGATGTCGTCGCTGGTCTGCGCGGACAGCGGCGCCGTGCGCGTGGCACCGGCCGACTGCACGCCCTTGACCTTGCGGATCGTCTTCGCGAAGTCGGGGTTCGCGGAGTGGACGACGATGACACCGATCCGGTCGTACGAGATCACGACCTTGCCGCCGGCCTTGGCGATGGCCTTCTTGACGTACTTGGCGGCCCAACCGCCGTGACCGGTGCGGACGTTGACGACATAGCTCATCGTCGAACCGTCCGCGGCGGCGGCGAGCACGCCGGCGCCCGCGGCCGCCGGAGCCGCGGGAGCGTCGGACCGCGCCGAGGCCGTGCCCGGCAGGAAGGCGAGCGAGGACACCACCGCGACGCCGAGCGGAAGAGCGAGCGCGCGCCGCGCGAGCGGCTTGGAGCGAGTGGAGTGAACGGTCATCGGGCCCTCACTTCTTGACGGCGTCGAGCGCGTCGACGATCCCGTGGCCGTAGAAGCCGTTGCGGTTCTTGCCGCCCTCGCAGACCGCGTCGACCTTGCCGTCGCCGTCCGGGTCGTACGGCTTCGTCGGGCAGCCGGGGTTGTCGGCCTGGCGCTTGAGCAGCCCCTGGAGCTGGGCCGGGCCCGCCTTGGGGTGCGTGGACTTCAGCAGCGCCGCGACGCCCGCCGCGTGCGGCGACGCCATGGACGTGCCCTGCAGCCAGGCGTACTCGCCGCCCGGCATCGTGGAGAGGATGCCGCCGTCCTTGGAGGGGGTGTCGGTCGGCTTCTGGTAGCGCCGGTCACCGCCGGGGGCCGCGACGTCGACGACGCCGTTGCCGTACGTGGAGTAGTAGGACTTGGCGTTGTACACGCCCGTCGCGCTGACCGTGACGACGCCCGGGAGCTGGGTCGGCACGTCGAGGCACTCGCTGGGGTCGATGGTGCGCGTCACCGGCGTGGAGTCGTCGGGGCTGGAGTCGTCGACGATCTCGTCCGCGTCCAGGTCGTGGTTGGAGTTGCCCGCGGAGGCGAGGTTCAGGGTGCCCTTCTTCTGGGCGTACAGCTGGGCCCGGTTCACCGCGTCGAGGATGGCCCGCTGGTCCGGGTCGTCCTTGCAGTTGTACAGCCACGGGTCCACGTAATAGCTGTTGTTGGTGATCTCGATGCCGTTGTCGGCGGCGAACACGAAGGCGCAGACGACGCTCTCCGGGAAGAACAGCTCGCTGACCGGGTCGGCCACCTTGATGCCCGCGACCTTGACGCCGGGTGCCACACCCGCGACGCCGACGCCGTTGCGGGCGGCGGCTATCTCGCCCGCGACGTGCGTGCCGTGGTAGTGCTCCTTCTTCGCCGGACGCCAGGCGCCGGCGGAGGTGTCGGCCTTGCCGCCGACACAGCTCGCGGACTGCGAGGCCGAGAAGTTGGGCGCGAGGTCGGGGTGGGTGTCGTCCACACCGGTGTCGATGACGCCGACGGTGACCTTCTTGCTGCCCGGGTTGATCTTGGCGGCCTTGTCGGCGCCTATGGAGCGCAGGTCCCACTGGTCGGCCTCGAGGGGCTCCTGGGCCGGGGCGGCGCCCTTGCCCGAAGCGGCGCCCTTGCCCGAAGCGGCGCCCTGCTGCGGCGACTTGGGCCTCGCCTTGGGGGCCTGTTGCTTCGCCGCCCGCTGCTGCGCCTTCGACAGGAAGGACGGCGCGCCCTCCTGCGTCGTGGCGGCCGGGGTCAGCGGGGAGGTGCGGGTGGCACCCGCGGAGTGCACACCGCGCACGTCACGCAGCTGCTTGCCGAAGTCCGGATTGGCCGAGTGGGCGACGATCACGCCTATTTTCTTGTACGTGACGACGACCGTGCCGTCGGCCTTGGCTATCGCCTTCTTCACGGCGGCGATGGTCTTGGCGTCCGTCCGGGTGTTCACGACGTACGCCAGTTTGCCCGCCGCGGCGGTGTCGGCGGCCCGCGCGGTGGTGGAACCGGGGGCGTCCAGCGGGGCGGCGGTCGCGGCGCCGGGCGCGAAGCCGACCGCCGCGGCGAGCGCGACACCGAGGGGCAGCGCGAGCGCCAGTCGTCTGGAGCGCGACGTGCGCGAGGAGCGCAGATGAGCCATGGGATCTCCACATCATCCGGATACGGAACTGCCCGAACACTGCTGGTGCTCGGGCAGGTGCATGACGAGTGGTGCAGGGTGAAGTTATCCCCCGAACTCCCAGGCCAGCAATGGCTTCCCGCAGAAAGCGGGAAAAGGGGGAGTTCGACCGCTTCGTGCGCGCCGCCAGGACGTTGAACAGTGGACAGAAGCAACATCAACCCCCTGTCGGATCGCGCCCCCGGGGCTTAGCATCACCAACCGCGGCTTACGTGATCCGGGTCACTCGGGGCCACTCAGAGAGCAGAGAACGCGCCGAACACATGGACCGCACCGATCACATGGACCGCACCGCTTCCGTCCCCACCGCCCCCGCACCACGAGGAGACTCCGTGGCCACCGAACCACCGCCACCATCGAAGGGCGGCCAAGAACCCATTCCTCACGCGCCCTCCGCGGAGGAGTTCGTCGAGGTGCAGCAGAGCGCGGAGTTCGGTGAACTGCGCACCGCCCACCGCTCGTTCGCGTTCCCGCTCACCATCGCGTTCATCGCCTGGTACCTGCTGTACGTCCTGCTGTCGAACTACGCCGGCGGCTTCATGGACACCAAGCTGTTCGGCAACATCAACGTGGCCCTGGTGTTCGGCCTCGCCCAGTTCCTGACCACGTTCCTCATCGCCTGGTGGTACTCCCGGCACGCCGCCACCAAGCTCGACCCCAAGGCAGAAGCGATCAAGTCCCGGATGGAGGGCGGCGCGTGAGTACCCTGAGCGTGCACCCGGCCCAGAGCGTCCAGAGCACCGTCCTGGCCGCGAACGAGGCCAGCGAACACCGCCCGCTGATCATCAGCCTGTTCGCCGTGTTCGTCGTCGCCACCCTCATCATCACCGTGTGGGCCGGCCGGCAGACCAAGAGCGCCTCCGACTTCTACGCCGGCGGGCGGCAGTTCACCGGCTTCCAGAACGGCCTCGCCGTCTCCGGCGACTACATGTCCGCGGCGTCCTTCCTCGGCATCGCGGGCGCCATCGCCCTGTTCGGCTACGACGGCTTCCTGTACTCCATCGGGTTCCTGGTCGCCTGGCTGGTGGCGCTGCTGCTCGTCGCCGAGCCGCTGCGCAACTCCGGCCGCTACACCATGGGCGACGTCCTCGCCTACCGCATGCGCCAACGCCCGGTGCGCACCGCCGCGGGCACCTCGACCATCGTCGTGTCGATCTTCTATCTGCTCGCCCAGATGGCCGGAGCCGGCGTCCTGGTCTCGCTGCTCCTCGGCATCACCAGCGACGCGGGCAAGATCCTGATCGTCGCCCTCGTCGGCGTCCTGATGATCGTGTACGTCACCATCGGCGGCATGAAGGGCACCACCTGGGTCCAGATGGTGAAGGCCGTCCTGCTGATCGCGGGCGCCCTGCTGATCACCTTCCTGATCCTGCTGAAGTTCAACTTCAACCTGTCCGACCTGCTCGGTACGGCGGCCTCCAACAGCGGCAAGGGCTCGGCGTTCCTGGAACCCGGCCTCAAGTACGGCGTCTCCAGCACCTCGAAGCTCGACTTCATCTCGCTCGGCGTCGCCCTGGTCCTCGGCACCGCGGGCCTGCCGCACATCCTGATCCGCTTCTACACCGTCCCGACGGCCCAGGTCGCCCGCAAGTCCGTGAACTGGGCGATCGGCATCATCGGCGCCTTCTACCTGATGACGATCGTCCTCGGCTTCGGCGCCGCCGCGCTCCTCAAGCCCGGCGAGATCATCGCCTCCAACAAGGCGGGCAATACGGCGGCCCCGCTCGCCTCACTGGAGATCGGCGGCGGCGGCGACTCCGCGGGCGGCGCGATCCTGCTCGCCGTGATCTCCGCGGTCGCCTTCGCCACCATCCTGGCGGTGGTCGCGGGCCTGACCCTGGCATCCTCGTCGTCGTTCGCACACGACATCTACGCCAACGTCATCAGGCGCGGCCAGGCCACGGAGAAGGAAGAGGTACGCGCCGCCCGCTGGGCCACGGTGGCCATCGGTGTCGTCTCCATCGCGCTGGGCGCCCTGGCCCGCGACCTGAACGTCGCCGGTCTGGTCGCCCTCGCCTTCGCGGTGGCCGCCTCCGCCAACCTGCCGACCATCCTCTACAGCCTGTTCTGGAAGAAGTTCACGACGCAGGGCGCCCTGTGGTCCATCTACGGCGGCCTGACCTCGTCCGTGGGCCTCGTGCTGTTCTCGCCGGTCGTCTCCGGCAAGGCCACGTCGATGTTCCCGGACGTGGACTTCGCGTGGTTCCCGCTGGAGAACCCCGGACTGATCTCGATCCCGCTCGGCTTCCTGCTCGGCTGGCTCGGCACCCTCCTGTCGAAGGAGGAGCCGGACAAGGAGAAGTACGCGGAGCTGGAGGTCCGGTCCCTGACCGGCACCGGGGCCCACTGACCTGGGCACACGGGGTAACTCGGAGGTCCGCACGCGGCCGCGCCGTGGAGATCGTCGTAGATCTCTACGACGCGGCCGCGCCGCTCCTGGTGGATCAGGCCCTTTCGATGTCAGTGCCGTCACGTAGGCTCATGGTCAAAGGGCGTACCAACGCCGCTGCCGATCCGGACCGGGGAGGGGGCCTCACGTGCTCATCGACACGTACGGCCGAGTGGCCACCGATCTGCGCGTTTCGCTGACCGACCGGTGCAACCTGCGGTGTACGTACTGCATGCCCGAAGAAGGCCTGCAATGGCTGGCCAAGCCGGATCTGCTCACGGACGACGAGATCGTCCGTCTCATCCGCATCGCGGTGACCCGGCTCGGCATCGAGGAAGTCCGCTTCACCGGCGGCGAGCCGCTGCTCCGCCCGGGCCTGGTCGGCATCGTCGAGCGCTGCGCCGCCCTCGAACCGCGCCCCAAGATGTCCCTGACGACCAACGGCATCGGCCTCAAGCGCACCGCCACGGCCCTGAAGGCGGCGGGCCTGGACCGGGTCAACGTCTCCCTGGACACCCTGCGCCCGGACGTCTTCAAGACCCTCACCCGCCGCGACCGCCACCGCGACGTCCTCGAAGGCCTCGAGGCCGCCCGCGAGGCGGGCCTCACCCCGGTCAAGGTCAACTCGGTCCTGATGCCGGGCCTGAACGACGACGAGGCCCCCGACCTGCTCGCCTGGGCCGTCGAGAACGACTACGAACTGCGCTTCATCGAGCAGATGCCCCTGGACGCCCAGCACGGCTGGAAGCGTGACGGCATGATCACGGCCGGTGACATCCTGGCCTCGCTGCGCACCCGCTTCGAGCTCACCGAGGAGGGCTCCGAGAAGCGCGGCTCCGCCCCGGCCGAGCGCTGGCTGGTCGACGGCGGCCCGCACCGCGTCGGCGTGATCGCCTCCGTCACCCGCCCGTTCTGCTCCGCCTGCGACCGCACCCGCCTCACCGCCGACGGCCAGGTGCGCACCTGCCTGTTCGCCACGGAGGAGACCGACCTCAGGGCGGCGCTGCGCGCCGAGGACAGCTCGGACGAGGAGATCGCCCGCATCTGGAAGCTCGCGATGTGGGGCAAGAAGGCGGGCTCGGGCCTGGACGACCCGTCGTTCCTGCAGCCCGAGCGCCCGATGTCCGCGATCGGCGGGTAGCCGGTGTCCGCGATCGGCGGGTAGCCGGTGTCCGCGATCGGCGGCTAGCCGGCCGCCGGGTGCTGCGGGCCGCCCGATCCTTCGGGCTGCTCCCACTCGCTCAGCGCCACGACGTCCTTCAAGAAGCCCCGTACGCCCAGGAATTGGGACAGATGCTCTCGGTGCTCGTCGCACGCGAGCCACGTCTTGCGCCGCTCCGGGGTGTGGATCTTCGGGTTGTTCCAGGCGAGCACCCACACCGCGGCGTCGCGGCAGCCCTTGGCGGAACAGATCGGTGTTTCGTCGCTCACGTATTCATCCCAAACAAGGCGACGCCGAGCAGCCACGGGGGGAGCTGCCCGGCGTCGGTCTGTCGCTCCGACGGGGGATGCGGAGCGCGTACGAAGTATGTCACGGGGGAGTGGCCGCCTGGCACCGGAACTGCATGATTCATCTGAGCATTTCTTGAGCTTGGCGTAAGGTCGACGGTCAGCTCTGTTCGTGTGACGGTGTGCCCGGCGCCTTGTTCATGGGCCTCGTCGCCTCTTCCGGGACGGGTTCCGGGTCCTGTCCACGGGACGCCGGCGGGGGCAGCATCGGACGCGACGGTGCCGGTACGAAGGTTGACGGCAGCGAAGGAGCGTTCTCCCGACCGGCGTTGGCGATCACCACGGCGACGTACGGAAGAAGGATGCCGAGCACCAGAGCGACCAGTGCGACATGCCGCTCGACGTTCCAGAGGACCGCCGCGGCAATGACTGAAACAGTGCGGACCGACATCGAGATCACATACCGCCGCTGCCGCCCCCGCACGTCTTCCGCGAGGCCCTGCCGGGCCCCTGTGATCCGGAAGACCTCGGCGCTGCTCTGCTTCCGCATCACGTTCCACCGCCTGCCCGTTTTGCCAGGCTCTCCCCGGCCTGGACGCTCTACCACGTTACGCCGCGCATGCGCAGACGCGTAGACCGGGGGCCGGTCCACCTCCTGGTGACGCGTGCGTCGCGCCACGTATGGAGCCGCCCGACATGCGCCGTATGGCGGATGGACCGACACTGAGCGTAATGCTCATGTCGAGCCGTCTGAGGAGGCAGCTATGGGCTGGTTGTGGGCGATCATCGTGGGATTCGTGCTGGGCCTGATCGCCAAGGCGATCCTCCCCGGCAAACAGCACAGTCCCCTGTGGCTGACGACCATCTTCGGCATCATCGGCGCCGTACTCGGCAACTGGATGGCCGCCGGATTCGGCATCGACGAGACCAAGGGAATCGACTGGGGGCGGCACGCCCTCCAGCTGGTGGCGGCGCTCGTGGTGGTGGGCCTCGGCGACGCCGCGTACACGATGATCAAGGGAAAGAAACGGACGACCTGACGGCGGTCGCGGTGCGGCGGGGGCCGGTCCGGGTGGACCGGCCCCCGCCGCATGCGCGAGGCTCAGGCCGCCGGCGCGGGTGTGGTGAGCCTCAGGCCGCCGACGCGCGTGTCCCGAGCTTCAAGGCCGCCGACGCGCGTGTGACGGTCAGGATCAGGCCCTGACCTCGGCCGTCAGGCCGTGACCTCGACCGCCGCCAGGTTCTTCTTGCCCCGGCGCAGCACCAGCCAGCGCCCGTGCAGCAGATCCTCGCGGGCCGGTACGGCGTCCTCGGCGGTGACCTTGAGGTTGTTCACGTACGCACCGCCCTCCTTGACCGTGCGCCGGGCGGCCGACTTGCTGGCCACCAGGCCGACCTCGGCGAAGAGGTCCACGACCGGGCCGAGCTCGGCCACCTGGACGCGCGGCAGCTCGGAGAGCGCCGCGGCGACGGTTGCCTCGTCCAGGCCGGTCAGCTCCCCCTGTCCGAAGAGGGCCTTGGAGGCCGCGATGACGGCGGCGCACTGGTCGGCGCCGTGCACCAGCGCGGTCAGCTCCTCGGCGAGCGCGCGCTGGGCGGCGCGCGCCTGCGGGCGCTCCTCGGTCTGCCGCTCCAGCTCCTCCAGCTCCTCGCGGGACTTGAAGGAGAGGATGCGCAGGTAGCGCGAGATGTCCCGGTCGTCCACATTCAGCCAGAACTGGTAGAACGCGTACGGCGTCGTCATCTCCGGGTCGAGCCAGACGGCGCCGCCCTCGGTCTTGCCGAACTTGGTGCCGTCTGCCTTGGTCATCAGGGGGGTGGCGACGGCGTGCACCGTCGCCTCCGGCTCCAGGCGGTGGATCAGGTCGATGCCCGCCGTGAGGTTGCCCCACTGGTCGGAGCCGCCGGTCTGCAGCACGCAGCCGTGGCGCCGGTACAGCTCCAGGAAGTCCATGCCCTGGAGCAGCTGGTAGCTGAACTCGGTGTAGCTGATGCCTTCCTGCGACTCCAGGCGGCGGGCCACCGACTCCTTCGTGAGCATCTTGTTCACGCGGAAGTGCTTGCCGATGTCCCGCAGGAACTCGATCGCGGAGAGGCCCGCGGTCCAGTCCAGGTTGTTGACCATGACCGCGGCGTTCTCGCCCTCGAAGGACAGGAACGGCTCGATCTGCGAGCGCAGCCGCGACACCCAGTTCGCGACCGTCTCCGGGTCGTTCAGGGTGCGCTCCGCGGTCGGCCGCGGGTCGCCGATCTGGCCCGTGGCGCCGCCCACCAGGGCGAGCGGGCGGTGGCCCGCCTGCTGCAGGCGGCGCACGGTCAGGACCTGCACCAGATGCCCGACGTGCAGGCTCGCCGCGGTCGGGTCGAAGCCGCAATAGAACGTGACGGGACCGTCCGCGAGCGCCTTGCGCAGTGCTTCTTCGTCGGTGGACTGGGAAAACAGTCCCCGCCACTTCAGCTCGTCGACGATGTCCGTCACGGGTCTCGTGTCTCCTTGGGTGTGCTTGAACCGTGCACCTCGGGGGTGCGGTGTCCGAGGTTCGTACGCCTCGGGGTGCAGTGTCCGAGGTTATACGCCCTGGCTGACCGAACTCATATTGAAATCCGGTACCCGCAGTGCGGGCATGGCCGTCCTCGTGAAGTAGTCGCCCCACTCGCGGGACAGCGTCTTCTCCGTGCGGCCCGCCTCACTGGCCCGCGACAGCAGGTCCACGGGAGACTCGTTGAACCGGAAGTTGTTCACCTCGCCGACCACCTCGCCGTTCTCCACCAGGTACACCCCGTCCCTGGTCAGGCCCGTGAGCAGCAGCGTCGCCGGGTCGACCTCGCGGATGTACCACAGGCAGGTGAGCAGCAGGCCACGCTCGGTGGCGGCGACCATCTCGTCCAGGGAGCGGTCCGAGCCGCCCTCCAGGACGAGGTTGTCGATCGACGGGGCCACCGGCAGGCCGGTCAGGGCGGCGCTGTGCCGGGTCGTGATCAGGTGCTTCAGCTCACCGTCGCGCACCCAGTCGGTGGGCACGAGCGGCAGGCCGTTGTCGAAGCTCGACGCGTCGTCGCCGGAGGCGTGCGCGATCACGAAGGGCGCCGCCTCCAGGCCCGGCTCGTGCGGGTCGCTGCGCAGCGTCAGCGGCAGCTCCGCGAGCCGCTCGCCGACGCGGGTGCCGCCGCCCGGCCTGGAGAACACCGTGCGGCCCTCCGCTGCGTCCCGCCCTGCCGACGACCACAGCTGGTAGATCAGCAGGTCGGCGACGGCGGTCGGCGGGAGCAGCGTCTCGTACCGCCCGGCCGGCAGCTCCACCCGCCGCTCGGCCCAGGCCAGGCGCCGCGCCAGCTCCTCGTCCAGGGCGCCCGGGTCGACGTCCTTGAAGTCGCGGGTCGCCCGCCCCGCCCACGCCGAGCGCGTACGGTCCGGTGACTTCGCGTTCAGCTCCAGCGTGCCGCTCGGCTGGTCGTGGCGCAGCCGCAGCCCCGTCGACGTACCGACATAGCTGGAGGTCAGCTCGTGGTTGGCGAAGCCGTACAGCTCGCGTCCGCCCGCCCGCGCGAGGGCGAAGGCCTCGCCGAGCGCGGGCGCGAAGTCCGCGAAGACCGCCGACGAGGTCTCGGCGGGCGCGTCCGTGAAGTCCGGCGACGCCGGGCCGCCGGTCACGAGCGGCTGCGCGTCCTCCGCGGGCCCCGCCGAGCGCGCCGCGGCCTCGGCGGCCCGCACCAGCGGCTCGAGATCGTCCGCGGTCACCGCGGAGCGCGAGACGACACCGGAGGCGGTGCCCTCCTTGCCGTCGACGGTGGCGATGACGGTCAGGGTGCGGCCGCGGGTGACGCCGTTGGTGGTGAGCGCGTTGCCCGCCCAGCGGAGGTTCGCCGTCGACTCCTCGTCGGCGATCACCACGCAGCCGTCCGCGGTGGACAGCTCCAGGGCGCGCTCGACGATCTCGTGCGGCTTGGACGTACCGTTCGAGCTCATCGCCCGGCCTCCTGCGTGGTGTTGAGGATGTTGACGCCCTTGAAGAGGGCGGAGGGGCAGCCGTGCGACACGGACGCGACCTGGCCCGGCTGGGCCTTGCCACAGTTGAAGGCGCCGCCGAGGACGTACGTCTGCGGGCCGCCGACGGCCGTCATCGAGCCCCAGAAGTCGGTGGTCGTCGCCTGGTACGCGACATCGCGCAGCTGCCCGGCGAGCCGCCCGTTCTCGATCTTGTAGAAGCGCTGGCCCGTGAATTGGAAGTTGTAGCGCTGCATGTCGATCGACCAGGACCGGTCGCCGACCACGTAGATGCCCCGGTCCACGCCGCTGATCAGGTCCTCCGTGGAGAGCCCGCCGGGATCCGGCTGGAGCGAGACGTTCGCCATGCGCTGCACCGGGACGTGCCCGGGGGAGTCCGCGTACGCGCAGCCGTTGGAGCGCTCGAAGCCGGTGAGCTTCGCGATGCGCCGGTCGAGCTGGTAGCCGACGAGGGTGCCGTCCTTGACCAGGTCCCAGGACTGCGCGGCCACGCCCTCGTCGTCGTACCCGATGGTCGCGAGCCCGTGCTCGGCCGTGCGGTCGCCCGTGACATTCATCAGCGACGAGCCGTACGCGAGCTTGCCGAGCTGGTCGAAGGTCGCGAACGAGGTGCCCGCGTACGCCGCCTCGTAGCCGAGCGCGCGGTCCAGCTCCGTGGCGTGGCCGATGGACTCGTGGATCGTCAGCCAGAGGTTCGAGGGGTCGACGACGAGGTCGTACTGGCCCGCCTCGACGCCCGGCGCCCGCATCTTTTCCGCCAACTGCTCCGGAATCCGGGCCAGTTCCCCGGCCCAGTCCCAGGTGGACCCGGTGAGGTACTCCCAGCCGC
Organism: Streptomyces aureoverticillatus; assembly: GCF_014649395.1. Classification (GTDB taxonomy): domain Bacteria; phylum Actinomycetota; class Actinomycetes; order Streptomycetales; family Streptomycetaceae; genus Streptomyces; species Streptomyces aureoverticillatus. The sequence goes on along the minus strand of NZ_BMSY01000005.1, from coordinate 27,117 downwards.
GGCCGACCGGCGGCGCGATGGTGCGCATCGAGTCGAACTCGCCGCTGGACTCGTCGACGGCGACGGCGGTCAGTTGCGGATGCAGACGCACCCGCTGCTGGGTGGTCACCGTGCCCGCCGTGTCCGCGTAGAACTTGTTCTCGTGCACCGTGAGCAGCGAGGCGTCGACGTGCGCGACCCCGTCGGCGGCGAGCAGCCGCGCGCTCCACTCCGCGAGCAGCCCCGTCTTCTCCTCGTCCGGCACGGAGAAGGGGTCGATCTCGTACGACGACACCCAGGTCCTGTCCGCGTGCACCGGCTCGTCGGCCAGCTCGACGCGCTCGTCCGACCCCGCCGCCTTGATCACCTGGGCCGAGAGCTTCGCCATCGCGACGGCCTGGGAGGCGACGCGTGCCGCCGCGTCCATCGTCAGATCCACACCCGAGGCGAAGCCCCACGTGCCGCCGTGCACCACACGCACCGCGTAACCCAGGTCCGTGGTGTCGGAGGACGCGGCCGGTTTGGCGTCGCGCAGCCGCCAGGCGGCGCTGCGCACCCGCTCGAGGCGGAAGTCCGCGTGTTCGGCGCCGAGCGCCCGCGCACGGGCCAGCGCGGCGTCGGCGAGGGCCCTCAGCGGCAACGCCGTGAAGGCTTCATCGATGGAATGAGGCACGGAATGTCTCCCTGCTGTCGCCTGTGCTGCCGGGTCTCTGTGGCCGGTCCGTCCGAGTGCTGCTGGTCTCTGTGGCCGGGGCCGTCCGAGTCGTCCGCCGCCGGTCCGTCCGAGTCGTCCGCCGCCGGTCCCTCGGGCCGCCCGCCGCCAGTCCGTTCGGATCGTCCGCCGCCGGTCCGTCCGATCATGGCGCGCGAACCGGACGGTGGCCACCACTTTCTGTAGGGATCCAACAGCGACTCATCTGCGCCACTGTTGGTCGCCGATTCTCCGTATGACGCACGGTACCGATAGGTTTTCGGGTGACCACACCGTCAAGGAAAGGGTGATCCGTTGAGCCGCTCGGTTCTCGTCACCGGAGGAAACCGGGGCATCGGCCTCGCCATCGCCCGCGCGTTCGCCGACGCCGGCGACAAGGTCGCGATCACCTACCGCTCGGGTGAGCCGCCCAAGGACCTCACCGCGGCCGGCGTCCTCGCCGTCAAGTGCGACATCACGGACGCCGAGATGGTGGAGCAGGCCTACAAGGAGATCGAGGAGAAGCACGGCGCCGTCGAGGTCCTCGTCGCCAACGCCGGCATCACCAAGGACCAGCTCCTGATGCGCATGTCCGAGGAGGACTTCACGTCCGTCCTGGACACCAACCTCACCGGCACCTTCCGCGTCGTGAAGCGGGCCAACCGCGGCATGCTGCGCGCCAAGAAGGGCCGCGTCGTCCTCATCTCCTCCGTCGTCGGCCTCTACGGCTCGCCCGGCCAGGCGAACTACGCCGCCTCCAAGGCGGGCCTGGTCGGCTTCGCGCGGTCGCTCGCCCGGGAGCTCGGGTCGCGCAACCTCACCTTCAACGTCGTCGCGCCCGGTTTTGTCGACACGGACATGACCCAGGTGCTGACGGACGAGCAGCGCGCGAACATCGTGTCGCAGGTGCCGCTCGGCCGTTACGCCAAGCCCGAGGAGATCGCCGCCACGGTGAAGTTCCTCGCGTCGGACGACGCCTCGTACATCACTGGAGCCGTCATCCCGGTTGACGGCGGATTGGGCATGGGTCACTGATCACCATGAGCGGAATTCTCGACGGCAAGCGCATCCTCGTCACGGGCGTCCTCACGGAGGGCTCCATCGCCTTCCACGCGGCGAAGGTCGCCCAGGAGCAGGGCGCCGAGGTCGTCCTCACCGGCTTCGGCCGGGTCACGCTCGTGGAGCGCATCGCCAAGCGGCTGCCCAAGCCCACCACGGTCATCGAGATGGACGTGACCGACCAGGAGCACCTGGACTCCCTGGCCGGGAAGGTCAGCGAGTACTTCGGCGACGACGAGGGCATCGACGGCATCGTCCACTCGATCGCCTTCGGCCCGCAGGGCGCCTTCAACTTCCTGGAGGCCAGCTGGGAGGACGTCTCGACCGCCCTCCAGGTCTCGGCGTACTCCCTGAAGTCGCTCACCACGGCGCTGCTGCCGCTGATGGAGAAGCGCGGCGGCGGCTCGGTCGTCGGCATCACCTTCGACGGCTCGATCGCCTGGCCGAAGTACGACTGGATGGGCGTCGCCAAGGCCGCCCTCGAGTCCACCGGGCGCTACCTGGCGCGTGACCTGGGCGGCCGGAACGTCCGCGTCAACATGATCTCGGCCGGCCCGATCAAGTCCATGGCCGCCAAGTCCATCCCGGGCTTCGAGGAGCTCGCGGACGTGTGGAACCACCGCGCCCCCATCGGCTGGGACCTCACCGACCCCGAGCCCGCGGGCCGCGGCGTCGTCGGTCTCCTGTCCGACTTCTTCCCGAAGACGACGGGCGAGGTCGTGCACGTCGACGGCGGCGTCCACATGATGGGTGCCTGAGCAGGTCTTCGTACGTTCGCGTACGTCTTCTCCGTAGGACGTTCCCGTACGTCTTGTCCGTACGTGGCCGACGCCCCGTTTCCCGCAGCGCGCGGGAGGCGGGGCGTCGCCCGTTCGGCCGCCTGACCGGGCGAGGGCGGGCCCGGACCGCGCACCCTGAAGTGTGCGCTGGTCACCTGGTGCGGTGCTCGCCGCCCTCGCCCTCCTGGTCGCCCTGCCCTATGACGCCGTGTCGCACGGCGCCGGCGGGGCCGTGACCCGTCAACTGGCGAAGACGGCGCAGCCGACGCGACCGCCGCAAACGCCGCGACCGCCGCGGCCGGCGCACGACGACCGGCCGTTCGGCGCCGAGTGCCGCAGCAGCGTCCAGGGGTCCACCGCCGTCGCGTACTGCCACAACCCCTACCCCGAGACCGACCGGGTCCGGCTGCACATCGAGTGCGACCGCTGGTGGGACGTCGACAGCGACAGCCACCCCGTCGCGGCCGGGCCCGCCATGACCGTGCGGCTCACCGGGCGGTGCTGGAAGGAGATCCGCTCGGTGTGGGTCAGCCACCAGCGCTGAGGCACGCGGACGGTGGGGCGGTCGCCGGTGGTGAGGGGGGGCGGATGACCCCCGCGGGGGCGGGTGACCCTCAGGCGTCGGCCGCCAGGTGCTCCGGGCGGCACCGGTACGGATAGCTCGCCGCCTCCGCCGCGGCGGCCTCCGCGTCCCGCGCGCGGATCGCCTCGACGAGGCGGCTGTGGTCCATGTGGGCCTCCGGGGTCAGCTCCTGGCCGACGTCCTCGCGCAGCCAGTCCCGCAGGACCTCGCCCAGGTCCGCGTACATGGCCGTCATGACGTCGTTGTGGGACGCGGCCACCACGGCCAGGTGCAGCGTCGTGTCCGCCGCCACGAACGCCTCGGCGTCGCCCGACGCCCACGCCTTCTCGCGGCGCGCGAGAAGCGTGTCGAGCTGCCGCAGGTCCCGCTCGGTGCGCCGCTCGGCGGCCAGCTTCGCCGCGCTCGACTCCAGCGTGGCGCGCAGCTCCGCGATGTGCCGGGGGCTGGCGTCGGCGAACCTGCGCTGCATCACGCCCGCCAGCTCGCTGGTCGCGACCACATAGGTGCCCGAGCCCTGCCGGATGTCGAGCAGGCCGTTGTGCGCCAGGGCGCGGACCGCCTCGCGCACCGTGTTCCGTGCCACGCCGAGCTGCTCGACCAGCTCGGGCTCGGTCGGGATGCGGGAGCCCACCGGCCACTCGCCGGACGAGATCTGGTTGCGCAGCTCGGAGATGACCTGCTCGGAGAGCGCCGAGCGGCGAGGGGTGGTCAGGGGCATGACGTTCCTTCGGGCGAGCGGTCGGGGGAGTGGGTGGAGTGGGCGGTCGACGGCCGCCGGTCAAGGGGTGGGACGGCAAGGGGCATCAATGGATTGGACAGCCAATCATCCCATGATTCTATGATGGCTCTCATGGCGAGTGAGGAAGCGAAGACGACGACTACGAAGATGACGACTGTGACTACGGAGACGGCGACGGGTACGGGGACGCCGTCGGCTGAGCCTGCTGGGCCTGCTGGGCCTGCTGGGCGTGCCGGCAGCACCGGTGGAGTCGGCTCCGCGCAGTCGGCGGCCGCCGCGGCCGCCGCCGAGAAACAGGCCGCCACGCGCGCGTGGGCCACGCGTCTGGTCGTCGTCGGCATCGTCCTCGCCGCCCTCAACCTGCGGCCCGCCATCACCAGCCTCGGCGCGCTCCTCGAAGAGGTGCGGGACGGGCTCGGCATGAGCGGCACCCTGGCCGGCCTCCTCACCTCCGTGCCGCCCCTGTGCTTCGCGGTCTTCGGGAGCCTCGCGCCCCGCTTCGCCCGGCGCTTCGGCCCCAGCGCCGTGGTGTGCGGGGGCATGGTGGCCATCGCCACCGGTCTGCTGATACGTCCCTTCCTGGGCGGCACCGTCGGCTTCCTGGCCGCGAGCGCGCTCGCTCTGATGGGCATCGCCGTCAGCAACGTCCTGATGCCGGTGATCGTCAAGCGCTGGTTCCCGGACCGCGTCGGCTCGATGACCGGCCTGTACTCGATGGCCCTCGCGCTCGGCACCTCGCTCGCCGCCGCCGTCACGGTGCCGGTGACCGACGCGCTGGGCGGCAGCTGGCGCACCGGGCTCGCCGTGTGGGCGGTGGTCGCCGTCGTCGCCGTCGTGCCGTGGATCCCGCTGGTGCGCCACCGCGGGCCGGACGCGTCCGCCGCCGGGCAGGAGCGGGGCTCCACCCGGCGGGAGTCGGCGGCCGCGCGGCGCGAGGACGAGGGCCTGCGCATCACGCACAGCCGCACCGCATGGGCGCTGGCCTGCTTCTTCGGCCTCCAGGCCACCGCCGCGTACATCACCATGGGCTGGCTGCCGCAGATCTTCCGGGACGCGGGCGTGCCGGCCGGTGAGGCCGGTGTGCTGCTCGCCGTCACGATGGCCATGGGCGTGCCCCTCGCCTTCGTCATCCCGCGCGTGGCGACGCGGCTGTCCCACCAGGGTCCCGTGGTGGCCGCCCTCGGCACCTGCGGGCTCGCCGGGTACGCGGGCCTGTACTTCGCCCCCGCGGGCGGCGCCTGGGCGTGGGCGCTGCTGTGCGGCGTCTCCAACTGTGCCTTCCCGCTGGCCCTCACGATGGTCGGCATGCGCGCCAGGAGCAGCGCGGGCGTGGCCAAGCTCTCCGCCTTCGCGCAGAGCACCGGCTATCTGATCTCGATCCCCGGCCCGCTGCTCGTCGGCGTGCTCTACCAGCACAGCGGCGGCTGGGGCCTGCCCATCGCGCTCATGGCGGGCCTGATGGTGCCGCAGATCGCCGTCGGCATCCTGGCGGGCCGCGACCGGACCGTCGAGGACGAGGTGGCGGCGAAGGCGGCGGCCGGGCCGGCGGGAGCCTGACCCCGACGGCCGCCCTCCGCGCGCGGGGTGCGAGACTTGGCGCATGCCAGTGCTCGACCCGAACCCTCAGAACGGCCAGAAGAAGCTCCTGATCGTGCTCGGCGCGATGCTGGCCATCACCGTGATCATCGGAATCGTCGCGACGGTGGCCTCGCCCTGACGGCCCCTCAGCGGGCAGGGCGGGCCTCCGCGTCGCTCCGGCGCAGGGCTCCGCGTCGCACGGATGGTGGGGCTAGCACCACCATCCCCTAGGGGGCCAGTGTCAGGGTTAACTGGGTGGATCACCGGATGGGTTGAGAGGCCCGGGCTCCGTACCTTCGAGATGTGACCGCGAGGACGCGGCACGGAGCACTCGAAGACCATGGAGGCGGCATGTCGGCCCGTTCGCACACTCGACGCGACCCGGCGAGCCAGGCGGAGCCGGCCGGCATCGAGATCCAGCTTCCGTGGTGGGCCATCGCGCTGCCCGCCATCGCCTTCGCGGCCCTGCTCCTGCTGATATTGAACCCGGCCGACGCCCACGCGGCGAGCGGCGAGCCCGTGGTGTCGGACCTGCTGGAGCGCGTCAGGGACCTGCTGAGCATCGCGGCCTGACCCTGGGCGGGCTGCGTTCCCGGCCCGGACCGAAGATCACGAGCGGCGGATGCGCGGGGCGCCCGCCCCGGCCCCGGCGGCGCACCGGCAGCGCCCCGACCTCGTGCGTCACGGGGTGAAAGCCCCGTCACCCGTGCTGGCGGAGCCCGTCAACTCCCTGCGCTCCGTGGCATGTTTCATGCGAAGCTGGGATGCATGAGCGTCGCAGAACCCCGCAGGATTGTCCTCTTCCGGCATGCGAAGGCCGACTGGCCCGAGGTGGCCGACCACGAGCGCCCGCTCGCCGATCGCGGCCGCAGGGACGCCCCCGTCGCCGGCCGCAAACTCGTCGACAGCGGCATCGCCTTCGACCTGGCCCTCTGCTCGACCGCCGCCAGGACCCGCGAGACCTGGAAGCTCGCCGTCCAGGAATTCCCGCAGCGGCCCCGGACGGTGTACGAGGAGCGGGTCTATGAAGCCTCACCCGGCGAGCTGATCGCCGTGCTCAACGAAGTCCCGGACGACGTGCAGAACGTGATCCTGATCGGCCACAACCCGGGCGTCCACGGCCTGGCCGACGTCCTCGCCGGCGAGGCGGAGGGCGACGCCCAGACGCGGATGAACCGCCGCGGCTTCCCGACATCGGCCTTCGCCGTCCTCACGTACTCCGGCTCGTGGAAGGCCCTGGAGCCGGGAACGGCGACCCTGGTGGACTACTGGGCGCCGTCGGAGTAGAGGCAGATCAGCGTCCTGACCCATGAGAGAGGGCCCGGCGTCGAGGGGGCGCCGGGCCCTGTGGTGTCTGTCCGCGGGGGGGCGTGCTGGATGTCCGGTACGGCGCGGTACGGGATGTGCCGGTGGTCGCCGGAGCGCTCGCGCGGTTCGCGGGCCGGACTCAGCGGACTCGGCCCAAGCGGTCCCGGCGAAGTCGGCGCGGTTCGGCGGCGCCCCTGAAGGGGCGCGAGGAACTGCGCGATCAGCCACGATGCACCCGCGGGGTCGCGACGGCATGGTGTGGCACATCCAGCGGAGCGCGTAGCGCTAGTCGTGGTCCAGGTGCATGTCCGCGGCCTCGACCTCTTCGCGGGTGATGCCCAGGAGGTACAGGACGGTGTCGAGGAAGGGCACGTTCACGGCGGTGTGGGCGGCCTCGCGGACCATCGGCTTGGCGTTGAAGGCGACGCCCAGGCCCGCTGCGTTGAGCATGTCCAGGTCGTTGGCGCCATCGCCGATCGCCACGGTCTGCTCCAGCGGTACGCCCGCCTCGGCGGCGAAGCGGCGCAGCAGCCGGGCCTTGCCCGCACGGTCCACGATCTCGCCGGTCACCTTGCCGGTGAGCTTGCCGTCGACGATCTCCAGGGTGTTGGCGTGGGCGAAGTCCAGGCCGAGACGTTCCTTCAGGTCGTCGGTGACCTGGGTGAAGCCGCCCGAGACCACGCCGACCTGATAGCCGAGGCGCTTGAGGGTGCGGATGAGGGTGCGGGCGCCCGGGGTCAGCCGGACCTCGGTCCTGACCTTGTCCACGGACGAGACGTCCAGGCCCTTGAGCAGGGCGACGCGGGCGTGCAGCGACTCCTCGAAGTCGAGTTCGCCGCGCATGGCCGCCGTGGTCACGGCGGCGACCTCCTCCTCGCAGCCCGCGTGCGCGGCGAAGAGCTCGATCACCTCGTCCTGGATGAGGGTCGAGTCGACGTCCATCACGACCAGGCGCTGCGCGCGGCGGTGCAGGCCCGCGGACACCACCGCGACGTCCACGCCGAGGGCGTGCGCCTCGGTCGCGAGCGCGGTGCGCAGGGGCTCGGTCTCCGTGCCGGAGACCGCGAACTCCACTGCGGTGACGGGGTACTTGGCGAGACGGAAGATGCGGTCGATGTTGCCGCCCGTGCCCGTGATGCAGGCGGCGATCGCCGCCGTCGACTCGGCCGTGAGGGGGTGGCCGAGCACCGTGACCAGGGACCGGCCCAGGCCGCGCGGGCGGTTGTCGCCCCGGCCCGAGATGATCTCGGCCTGGAGCTTCACGGACTCCGCCCAGCTGTGGACGGTGGCCCGCAGATCGCCTTCCAGGCCGGTCGGCGGGGCGGTGACCAGGGCACACAGCACTATCCGGCCACGGGTCACGACCTGCTCGATGTCGATGACGTCCACGGAGTACGCGGCGAGGGTGTCGAAGAGGCCGGCGGTGATCCCTGGGCGGTCCTTGCCGAAGATCTTGACCAGGAGTGTGGGGAGGGTTTCTCTGGCGTGGGCGCCTTCTGCGGTGGCTTCCGGGGTGGCCGTCGGGGCGGCTTCCTGGGCCGTTGCCCGGGTGGTCGCCGGGGCGGCTTCCTGGGCTGTCGCCGAGGTTGCCTCCGGCGTAGCCGCCGCCGGGGCCGGGGCGTGGGCCGTTCCCGGGGTGGGCTTGGGGGCGCCTTCCGGCGTGGGGGCGCCGGTGGGTTCCGGCGTGCGCGCGTCGCGGGGCGTGGGTGGTGTCGAGGCACTCATGGTGATCCCCACGGTAGCTGGCCGCGCTTGCGGGGCGGTGGGGCTGTCCGGCCCTCGGACGCCCTCGCCCCGGAGACCGGGGCTCCCTTTGCCCTGCGGTTTCCGGTGGGTGGGGGCTTGTTCACCTGCCGGGTGGGGGGTGCTTGCTGCCTTTGCCTGCGGCGGGGTGGGGCGCGTTCCTGTCCCGCCGCTGTCGCGGCGGATATCTCCCACCCGCCCACCCCTTCACCGGAACACCAGCCCCGGGCCGGAAGCCACCCCACGCCGACCGACCTCCGCGGGCAGTCCGCCCTTACGGTGCCGGGAAAGGCCGTCCGGCGTCGCGGGGGTGGTTGGGCTGCCCTGGCTCTGGGTGCCTGGCCCATTCCGCCCCACCCCTGCTGTGGCGCCCCTCCCGTGGACGACCGTCCCATTCCGCTCGCCCCGACTGTGGGCTCCGCCCCCCCCGCTGTGGGCTCCGCCCCCCCGGCTGTGGGCTCCGCCCCCCCGGCTGTCGGCTCCGCCCCTGTTGGGGCTCCCCCCCCGGCTGGGGCTCCGCCCCCGGGCTGTGGGCTCCGCCCCCGGGCTGTGGGCTCCCCCCCCGGGCTGTGGGCTCCCCCCCCCGGGCTGTGGGCTCCGCCCCCCGGGCTGTGGGCTCCGCCCCCCGGGCTGTGGGCTCCGCCCCCCGGGCTGTGGGCTCCGCCCCCCGGGCTGTGGGCTCCGCCCCCCGGGCTGTGGGCTCCGCCCCCGCTGGGGCTCCCCCTCGCCGGGGGCTCCTCCTCCCGCCGTGGGCTCCGCCCGCCGCCGTGGTCTCCCCGCCCCTCCCACTGTGGGCGGCTGGGCCGCCCAGGGGGCGGCACGGGCGGGCACAGCCCAGGCCGACGGTGCCGTATACGGGCCGGGGGGAGGGGCATAGCCCCAAGCCGACGGTGCCGGTACTGCATGGAGAGGAACAGGCCGACCTGGCGGCACGCCCTCTGCCTGCGTCAGCCCTTCCTCCTCGGTGGAGGTGGCGGAGGAGGTGGAGGTGGCGGTGGAGGCGGAGGCCAGTCCGCCTCACCCCGGCGCCCCCGCTTCGGCCCGCCCCCGGCCGGCGGCACCACCGGCCCGGCCACCGTCGGCGCCCCGCTCACCTGCGGCGGCACCCCACCCGCCCGCGGAGGCGTACCCCCTGGCGACGAAGGCGCACCCCCCGGCTGCGGCGGCACCCCACCCGCCCGCGAAGACGCATCCCCCGCCCGCGAGGGCTCCCCACCCGCCTGCGAAGACGCACCGCCCGCCTGCCAAGGCGCATCCCCGGCTCGCGGAGAGGCACCCCCCGCCTGCGAAGACGCACCACCCGCCCCCGGAGCGGCACCGCTGGCTCGCGAAGGCCCCGCCCCCGGAGACGCACCGCCGGCCCGCGAAGGCCCCGCCCCCGAGGCCCCGGGGGCACCTGCCCCCGGATCCCGTAGCTCCTCCGGCACCCTCAGGTAGGGATTCGTCTCCGCCCGAGGAGGGCGGTAGGGCGTGCTCTCCCGGTAGGGGCCGGGCCCCGCAGGAACCAACCCCGGCTCCGCACCCCGCCCCGCCCCGAGGGCCAGCGGCGCCGCCCGCCCCCCTGCCGCCCCCGTGGCGCGAGCGAGCAGCGCCCCCGCCGCGCCGGCGGCCACGCCCCACGCGGCACCCAGCAGCACCGCCATCCCCAGCTCCCCGTGCAGCTCCAGCCCGGCCGCGAACGCGTCGAAGCCGAAGACCGACATCGAGGCGTCCGCCGACACCGTCGTCAGCCACACCATCAGCGGCAGCGCGGCCGCCGTGACGAGGCCGAGCCACAGCGCGCAGCGGGCGGCGAAGCCGACGGCGCCCACGTCCCGTACCAGCGGGCTCCGCACGGCCGTCAGCACGCCGGCGAACAGCATCATCAGCACCGCGGCCACCGCCAACAGCCACACCCGGCCGTCGAGTTCGGCGAGCCGGCCGAGCGTCAGTGGCTTGTCGGTGTCACCGCTCAGGAGATCGTCCACGGGGTCCGGCAGGAACCGCGCCAGCGGGCCCGAGACCTCACCGTTGTAGGGGACGAAGAGCCCCACGGGCAGGCCGAGGAACACACCGTTCGGCGTGCCGAGCAGCGCGCCGCCCGCGATCCGCTTCGGGTGGGCGTCGCCGATCATCGCGTACGCGGCCGCCGCGACCCCGGCGAGCACGGCCATCAGGACCACCGTGACGAGCGCGGACGCGGCGGGCCGCACCACGCGGTGCAGCACGTCGAGGCCGGGCGGCAGCGGGGTGCGGCGTGAGGCGAGCAGGGCGATGAGCAGCACAGCGGCCACCCAGATCGCGCCACCGAGCAGCGTGGCCCCGGTGTCGACGGTGAAGCCCACCGCGGCCTCCGCCTCGACGAGGTCGCCGAGCCGGTCGGGCAGCAGCCCGCCGATGTCCCCGATGCCGCCGATGTCCTTCAGGCCGTCGGGAATCCGGTCCCCGATACCTCCGGGGAGATTGTCCAGACCTTTGTCGAGGCCTTTGTCGATTCCCTTGTCGATGCCGAGCTGTTTGCCGTCGATCGTGATGACATCGTGTCCGGCCCAGGCGAGACCGCCGAGCATGGCGAGGAATAGCGCGATCACCGCGCCCGCGCGGGCGGCGAGTTCGGCCGGCGAGATCACAACTCCCGCACCGCGCAAGGAACGCAGGAAGAAGTGGGCGAGCAGCACCGCGCCCACGAGACCCACACCGAGCGGGGTGACCTCGATGGCCGTGGTCGCCTCCGCGCCTTCGAGACCGAAGGCCGACACATCTCCGGAGGGAGTGACGGAACCGCCGACGCCGAGCGCGACGGCCGCCGCGGTCATCGGCCCGAGCGACCCCGCCGCGTCCGCGCCCAGCAGATGCAGCCCCAGGGCGGCCGTGCCCGCCATGCCGATCAGTGCCCAGCTCACCGCGGCTGTCGCGGAGAGCAGCACATCACCCCAGGGCACCCGCCGCGGCACACCCTGCCCCACGTCCTCGTACCGGCCGGTCTCCATGGGACCCCCCGAGCTCGCAGCGCGCATCGCCCTCCCGGTACGGACGCGTGCGAAGGAATCCGCAGGGCGCATGAAAGACATGAGAGACATGAAAGACACAGCAGTCATGCCAGTCATGGCAGACATGACTCGCATCGCCGCCATGAGCGCTATGCGCACAATGCACGTGATCCGTACTCGCTGAGAGCCCTTACTACTCTCCGGGGCGGTATCTGCCCCGTCAACGGGGCAGTCATAGTGGCCCGTACGCAGTCTTCACAAGGCCCGACTTTCGGTCAGAGGCCTCCGCCTGAAATAGTTCCTCCCGATGTTCGACATCCCTAGACTCCCCATGATGGGGGCAACTCGGGGGACAACTCAGTGGGGCATGGAGTGCCGGAACTCGTACTGGAATTGAATGGCAGGACCTGGACGCTCGATTCGTCCAGGGCATACACCCTTGGGCGTGATCCACAGGGTGACATCGCGCTGGACGACGCCAGGGTCTCCTGGCGGCACGCGACGATCAGTTGGGGCGGGCGCAGTTGGGTCATTGAGGACCACGGCTCCACCAACGGCACTTTCGTGCAGGGGCAGCGGATCCATCAGATGGAGATCGGCCCTGGATCGGCCGTCCACCTGGGCAACGCGACCGACGGCCCGCAGCTGATCCTCTCCGGCGCCGCCGCGGCGATGTCCGCGCCGGGAGCGCAGCAGCAGGCGCAGCACGCGCCGCCGCAGCACGCCCCCGGCCAGGCAGGACAGCAGAGCGCGCCGGGCTGGGCCGGGCAGGGTCAGCAGCATCAGGCGCCGCACTACCAGGCGCCTCAGCAGCACATGCCGCAGCAGCAGTCCTGGCCGCAGCAGGGCCAGGGCCAGGGGCAGGTTCCGCAGCAGCAGGGCCCGGGCGCGGGCGTGGGGTCCGGCGGCGCGGCGGGGGCCCCGCCGGTCCACGGCGACCGCAGCCCGACGACGTACCACCAGTTCTCGCTTGGCCGAAAGATGCGCATCGGCCGTGCCCTGGAGAACGAGCTGGTGGTCTCCGACCTCCAGGTCTCGCGTCTGCACGCGGAGTTCACGGCGTCGCCCGACGGCCGCTTCGAGCTGCGCGACCTGGGCTCGCACAACGGCACGTACGTCAACGGCATGCCGATCGCGAAGTCGTCCACGGTCCTCATCGGCCCGAACGACATCGTGGGCGTCGGCCACTCGACGTTCCGCCTCGTCGGCGACCGCCTCGAGGAGTTCGTCGACACCGGTGACGTCTCCTTCTCCGCGCGCCACCTGACCGTCACGGTCGACGGCGGCAAGCAGATCCTCAAGGACGTCTCCTTCGGCGTCCCGGAGAAGTCGCTCATCGCGGTCATCGGCCCCTCGGGCTCCGGAAAGTCCACCCTGCTCAAGGCGCTCACCGGCTACCGGCCCGCCAACCAGGGCGACGTCCTCTACGACAACCGGAACCTGTACAAGCAGTTCGCCGAGCTGCGCCAGCGCATCGGTCTGGTCCCGCAGGACGACATCCTGCACAAGGAGCTGACCGTCAACAAGGCGCTCAAGTACGCGGCCAAGCTGCGCTTCCCCGCCGACACCAGCGAGCAGGAGCGCCAGCAGCGCATAGGCGAGGTCCTGCGCGAGCTGAAGCTCGACATCCACAAGGACAAGAAGGTCACCTCGCTCTCGGGCGGCCAGCGCAAGCGCGTGTCGGTGGCCCTGGAGCTGCTGACCAAGCCGTCCCTGATCTTCCTGGACGAGCCGACCTCCGGCCTCGACCCGGGCATGGACCGCGACGTCATGCAGCTCCTGCGCGGCCTGGCCGACGACGGCCGTACGGTCCTCGTCGTCACGCACTCGGTGGCCGAGCTGGCCATCTGCGACAAGCTGCTGGTGATGGCGCCGGGCGGTTCGGTGGCGTACTTCGGCCCGCCCGAGGAGGCGCTGAACTTCTTCGGCTACAGCACCTGGGCCGATGTCTTCTCCGCCTTCGAGAACTACCGCGACTACGACTGGGCGGGCCGCTGGAAGGGCTCGCAGCACTACCAGATGTACGCCGCGGACATCGACGCCGTCGCCGCGCAGTCCGTACACATGCCGCCGGCGCAGGCGATCAAGCCGCCCAAGCCGCAGAGCTGGGGCTCCCAGCTGATCACCCTGATCCGTCGCTATGTGTCCGTGATCGCCTCCGACAAGGGCTTCATGGCGCTGATGCTGATCCTGCCGGCGGTGCTCGGCGCGGTGAGCCTGCTCATCGACCCGGACAAGGGTCTGCTGCCGAACGTGAACCCGCAGACCGGCAAGATCCTCCCGAACGGCACGGCCACCACCGTGCTCCTGATCCTCGCGGTCGGCGCGTGCTTCGCGGGCGCCGCCAACTCCGTCCGCGAGCTGATCAAGGAACGGGTGATCTACGAACGGGAGCGCGCGACCGGCCTGTCACGCTCCGCGTACCTGATGTCCAAGGTCATCGTCCTCGGCTTCATCACGGTGCTGCAGGGCGCCCTGGTCGGCGCCATCGGCTTCTCGTCCCGCGAGATCCCCGAGAAGGGCCTGGTCCTGGGCGGCGGCGTGCTGCTCGAGCTCTCGTTGCCGATCATGGCGCTCGGCTTCACGTCGATGATGTTCGGCCTGATCATCTCGGCCCTGGTGAAGACCGCCGAGAAGACCATGCCGCTGCTGGTCATGTTCGCGATCATCCAGGTCGTGTTCACCGGCTGCCTGTTCATCCTGCACGGCACGGTCGGCGTCAACCAGTTCTCGTACCTGATGCCTTCGCGCTGGGCGGTCGCCGCCGCCGGTACGACGCTGGACTTCAACAAGATCAGCCCGAATCCGGACGACCCGGGCAGCACGGACCCGCTGTGGGACCACGAGGCCGCGGCCTGGGGCATGGACATGGCCGCCCTGCTCGCCCTCGGCGCCTTCTGCGGCTTCCTGGTGGCCCGCTTCCTGCGCCGCCACGAGCCGGAGGTCATGCGCAAGTAGGCGCAAGAAGTACACGTACAAGAAGTACGAGAAGGGCGGCACCCCGCGCGGGGTGCCGCCCTTCGGCGTCAGTGAGCCTCGGTTGAAGAGGTCCGGGTCGTACGACTCAGTAGGCGCCGTTCACGTTGTCGATCGAGCCGTAGCGGTCGGCGGCGTAGTTGGCCGCGGCGGTGATGTTGGCGACCGGGTCGTAGATGTTCGTCGAGGTGCCGTCGACGTGGTACGCGTCGAACGTCGGCTGGATGACCTGGAGCAGGCCGATCGACGGGGTGCCGTTGATCGCGTTGATGTCCCAGCCGTTCTTGGCGTTCGGGTTGCCCGTGGACTCGCGCATGATGTTGCGGTGCAGTCCGTCGTACGAGCCGGGGATGCCCTTGGCCTTCATGATGTCGAGGGACTGGCGGATCCAGCCGTCGAGGTTGTTGGCGTAGACGGGCTTGCGGGCGGCCGCGCGGCTGGCGGTCTCCTTGGCCTTGCGGTCGGCCTCGGCCTTCTTCTTCGCGGCCTCGGCGTCGGCCTTCTTCTTCGCCGCGGCGTCGGCGGCGGCCTTCTTGTCGGCGGCGGCCTTCGCGGCGGCGGCGTCCTTGGCCTGCTTGCTGGCGTTGGACTGCTGCTTGCTGACGCTCTGCTGCGCGTCGACGGGCACGGACCAGGCAGCCGAGTGGGTGCCCAGCGCCTCGGTCTGAGCTTCGGAGCTGCCCGGCACGATCGAGAAGGCGAGGGCGGCGGCACCGAGGGTGGCGACACCGGCGATCGAGAACTTCTGGGTCTTGGTCAGAGTAGAGCGACTATGACCAGAGGTGACGTGCTTGGACATGGGAGATGGACCTCTTCGTGGATCGGGAGGTCGCTCTGCACCGGCGGGGGACAGATTGCTTCCGGCAAAACGCCGCGGTACGAGACCGCGGCGTTCGAGCGACGGGAGCAATTCTTAGCTGGCGCAAAATTCTGAGGCAAAGGTGTGACGTACGATCCCGGGTAGTGGATCAGGGGGTCTGCCGCCGCCTCCGGCGCCCGCACTTAACCCCCGTTTACTGGGCCCAGGGATCCACTAGGGAGCTTCGTACGTGATGTGCGCCCTATGCGCGGCCTCACATCGGACGCGTAACAGTCTCACCATGAGTTGCTAGAGCAATGCTCTCGGTGAGCAAACTCGTTCGGAAGGAGGAGGTGTACGTCGCCGAACTCATGCCAGAGGTAGAGATGGCGTACCGCCTCGGCATAACCGCGCTCCACCGCCGCCCGCCCCGCCACCGCCTCCAGCATCAGCAGATGCGACGCCTCCGGCTCGTGCAGACCCGTGAGGAGGCCGTCCACCACCCGCACCCCCCGCTCCGGCGTCACCACCAGATCCGTGCGCCCCGCCGCCGCCCGGACCACCCCGTCAGGACCGGCCGCCGACTCCACGGCCCGCACCGCCGTCGTCCCCACCGCCACGACACGGCCTCCGCCCGCCCGCGCCGCGTTGATCAGCCGCGCCGACGCCTCCGGCACCTCGAAGCGCTCCGGATACGGCGGCTCGTGCACCTCGGGCGATGCCACCCCCGTGTGCAGCCGGACCGGCGCGAACTGCACCCCCCGGCTCACCAGCCGTGCCACCAGGCGCGCGGTGAACGGCCGCGCCGCACTCGGCATCTCCGCGCTGCCCGTGCCGTCGGCGGACGGGAGCGCGAAGACCGTCTGGTAGACGGACAGCGGCTGGTCCCGCTCCGTGTAGGAGTAGCGAATGGGACGCCCGTGCCGCCGCAGCAGCCGTGGCACGTCCGCCGACACCCGCGCCCACCACAGCCGCGCGCTGCCCGCGCTCAGTGGCTCCTCGCACACCAGACGTACGCCTCCGGGGAACTCCACCTCTGTCCCCGCGGGCCCGCCCGCCCGCGCGCGTGTAGTACCGCGTCCATCGGGATCGCGCAGCTCGACGGCCCACCGGCCGTCCTCGCCGAGCGTCGAGAAATGCACCACTACGCGCGCGTGCTCCGTCTCCTCGCCCACGCGCGCGTGCCCGTCCCGCGCGTCCACGCGCGCGTGCCCGCTCCCACGTGCCTCCAGCAGCCGCCCGTCGACGGCGGCGGCCAGTGTCGGCGAGGTGTTCACCACGAGCAGGTCCCCGGCGCGCAGCAAGTGCGGCAGCTCCCCGAAGCCGTGGTGCGACACCTCCGTACCGCGCGAGACCAGCAGCCGCACCGAGTCCCTGCGCAGCCCCCGGCCGCGCTGCTCGACCGGCAGCGCGGCGTGCAGCCCCTCGGGCACCCGCACCGCGACCGTCATGACGCCACCAGCAGGGAAGGAGCGTCATAGCGGCCGCTCACCGGGCGCTCGTCGAGCAGCCGCAGAAAGGCCGGCACCACCGTCCCGGGCAGCGGCCGCGGATCCGCGTCGTCGGGCACCGCGGCCCGGTACAGGTCCGTGCCCATGTCACCCGGATCGACGGCCCACACCCGCAGCGCGGGCTCCTCCGCGCCGAGCACCGCCGACAACTGGTCGAGCGCCGCCTTGGACGCCCCGTACCCGCCCCACGTCTCGTAGGCCTCGGCGCCCGCGTCGGAGCTGACATTGATCACCGCGCCTCCCGCGCGCGAGGCCCGCAACAGCGGCAGCGCCTGCTGTACGAGACCGAGCGCGGCCACGACATTCGTCTCCAGCGCCCGCCGCAGCCCCTCAAGCGCGAGTGCGTCCAGGCGGACCAGCGGCTCGGCGCCGAGCGCGCTCGCGTTGTTCACGAGCAGATCGAGGCCGCCCAGGGCGCGGGCACGCGCGATCAGCTCCCCGCGATGCTCCGCGTCCGTCACGTCCCCGGCCACCGCGTGCACCCGGCCGCCGTGCCCGGCCAGCTCCCGCGCGGTGTCGCCGAGCACCGACTCCGTTCTCGCATCGAGGACGAGGTCCCAGCCCCGCTCCGCGAGCGCCGCGGCCAGCGCGCGCCCAAGCCCCTTCGAAGCCCCCGTAATGATCGCTACCGGCATGACAACCGTCCCCTCGTGACCCTCAGTGCCCTCGTGGCCGTAGTGGCTCCCACGCTAGGAACGGACCCTCACCGCGCGCCTCGTACGGCAGAAGCACCGTGCGGGGTCCCTTTGCCCTAAGCCGTCCGCTGGGCCTAGGCCCCGGGGCCTAGAGCCCTGCCACCACTGGTCGGATACGCGCTGTCACACCCCGCCGGTACGGTTGGGCCATGAGTCAAGGACCCCGATCCGGCCTGTACGCGGTCAGCTCCGCGCTGCTCGCCATGAGCAGCCAGCTGGAGGTGCGCGACGTCCTCAAGACGATCGTCGCCTCGGCCCGGGAGCTGCTGGACGCGGAGTACGCGGCCCTCGGTGTCCCCGACGACCACGGCGGCTTCGCCCAGTTCGTCGTCGACGGCGTCAGCGACGAGCAGTGGAAGGCCATCGGCCCGCTGCCCCGCCAGCACGGCATCCTCGCCGCGATGCTGCGCAAGGCCGAGCCCGAGCGCCTCGCCGACGTGCGCGAGGACCCCCGCTTCGAGGGCTGGCCGGCCGCCCACCCGGACATGTCAGACTTCCTCGGCCTCCCGATCAGGTACGGGGACGAGACCCTCGGCGCCCTCTTCCTCGCCAACAAGCAGTGCCCCAAACCGACGGGCGGCTGCGGCTTCGACGAGGACGACGAGGAGCTCCTGTCCATCCTCGCCCAGCACGCCGCGATCGCCCTGACCAACGCCCGGCTGTACGAACGCAGCCGCGAGCTGACCATCGCCGAGGAGCGCTCCCGCCTCGCGCACGAACTGCACGACGCGGTCAGCCAGAAGCTGTTCTCCCTCCGCCTGACCGCCCAGGCCGCCGCCGCCCTGGTGGACCGCGACCCGACGCGCGCCAAGGGCGAGCTCCAGCAGGTGGCGGCGCTCGCGGCCGAGGCGGCCGACGAACTGCGCGCGGCCGTCGTGGAGTTGCGCCCCGCCGCCCTCGACGAGGACGGCCTGGTCGCCACGCTGCGCACGCACACGCAGGTCCTCGACCGCGCCCACTCCGCCACCGTCACCTTCGAGAGCAGCGGGGTGCGCGCCCTGCCCGCCGCCCAGGAGGAGGCCATGCTGCGCGTCGCCCAGGAGGCACTGCACAACGCGCTGCGGCACGCGGAGGCGGAGCGCGTCGCCGTCGCGCTGCAGAAGCGCGGCCCCGGAGCGGTGCTGCGCGTCACGGACGACGGCAAGGGATTCGACCCACGCGTCATCCGGCGCGCCGGGCGGCACTTGGGCCTGGTCTCCATGCGGGACCGGGCGGGCGGGGTCGGCGGACGGCTGACCGTGGAGTCGGAGCCCGGCAAGGGCACGACGATCGAGATGGAGGTCCCCGGTGGCTGACTCTGTGCTCAACCCCAAGGCGGCGATCCGGGTGCTGCTGGTCGACGACCACCAGGTGGTCCGCCGCGGTCTGCGTACGTTCCTGGAGATCCAGGACGACATCGAGGTCGTCGGTGAGGCGTCCGACGGCGCCGAAGGAGTCGCGTCCGCCGAGGAGTTGAAGCCGGACGTCGTCCTGATGGACGTCAAGATGCCCGGCATGGACGGCGTCGAGGCGCTGCGCAAACTCCGTGAACTGGCCAACCCCGCGCGCGTATTGATCGTCACGAGCTTCACCGAGCAGCGCACGGTCGTCCCGGCCCTGCGGGCGGGCGCGGCGGGCTATGTGTACAAGGACGTCGACCCGGAAGCCCTCGCCGGAGCCATCCGCTCCGTGCACGCCGGGCACGTCCTGCTCCAGCCCGAGGTGGCGGGCGCCCTGCTGTCCCAGGAAGAGGCCAACAACACGCAGGGGAGAGGCGGTTCCCTCACCGAGCGGGAGCGCGAGGTGCTCGGCCTGATCGCGGACGGCCGGTCGAACCGCGAGATCGCCCGCGCGCTCGTGCTCTCCGAGAAGACCGTCAAGACCCATGTGTCGAACATCCTCATGAAGCTGGACCTCGCCGACCGCACCCAGGCCGCCCTGTGGGCCGTGCGGCACGGTGTCACCGGCTGATTCCGCAGGTCCCCGGGCCGGAGCGGATGCCGGAGCGACCGGCGACGCGGATGTCAGCCCGGACCGTCGCGTTCCGGGCTGAGATTCATACCGTCGTGTGGATGTCCCCCATTCGGCGCATCCCCCACGGCGCCGGGGCGTTCTCCAGTGCGTGCTGCGGCGGCTGGCCGCAGCTTCCGCTCAGGAGGAACTCAGAAGTGAAGAACCTGAAGAAGGCCGCTGCCGTCACGATGGTGGCCGGTGGCCTGCTCGCGGCCGGTGCCGGCGTTGCTTCCGCCCACGGTGCGAACGCCGACGGCGTGGCCAAGAACTCCCCCGGCATCGTCTCCGGCAACCTGGTCCAGGCGCCGGTGCACGTCCCGGTGAACGCCTGCGGCAACACCCTCTCCGTGGTCGGCGTCCTGAACCCGACGTTCGGCAACGTCTGCGAGAACGTCTGATCGCACCGCGCGATCCGCCGATCACGGTCATGCGATCGGCGTCGCGGCGACCGGCCCCGCAGCGCACCCGCGGGCAGGGCCGGTCGCGTTCTCCACACCCCCGCACCACCCGGCCTCCCCGGCGTCCTCGCCGCCGCGCCGTACATCCCCCTTGACCCCGTAGCCGGGGTCGCACCGTCACTGGAGGAACACGACTCATGAACATCGCCAAGAAGGCCGCCCTGGCCGTCGCCGTCGCCGGTCTCGCCGCGGGTGCCTCCGCCGGAGCCGCCGCCGCCACCTCCGGTGCGCACGCGGACGGCAAGGCCACCAGCTCCCCGGGCATCGGCTCCGGCAACCTGGTCCAGGCCCCGGTCCACATCCCGGTCAACGCCACGGGCAACGGCATCAACGCCGTCGGCATCCTGAACCCGACGCTGGGCAACGAGTCGGTCAACAAGTGACACCCTGCTCCGAGTAGAGGGCTCCGGCTCCGAGTAGAGGGCCCCGCGGACCACACGGTCCGCGGGGCCCTCGGCGCTTCGGGACGCCGAACCCCGAACCCCCGGCCCCGAACCCCCGGCCCCGAAGGCTCAGCCCCCGCCCCGCTCCCGCTCCTCGACATACGCGTTGTACGCGGCCACCTGCGCCCGCCGCGCGACCCGCTCCACCGGCCGCAGTGCCTGCGCCCGCGCCCCCATCTCCGAGGCGCTCACGGCCCCGCCGTGCCCGTTCTCGTACGCCACCGAGATCAGCAGCCCGACCCGCTGCGCCAGCTCCAACACCCGCACCGCCCGCGGCGGATACCCCGGAGCGAGCACCTCGCGCCCCCGCTCGGCGCGCGCCCGGTACGCGTCGACCGCGGCCTCCGCGACCGGCCCCGACGCCGCCACGTCGAGCCGCGCGAGCACCTCCGTCGCCTCCCGCAGCGCGTCCGCGAGCTCCCGCTCGGCCTCACCCAGCGAGGGCACGTCCGCGGGCGGCGCCTCCCGCACCGGCAGGCAGTGCCACACCACCTCCACATGGACGTCCTCGGCGTCGGCGGCACCCTCGGGCCCCGCCTCGTACACCTCCGGCACGAGCCCGTACGGCGCCCCCGTCGCGACGACCGCCTCCTCCGCCTCCAGGGCCCGCTCGTTGAAGGCCGGCGGGCCGCTCAGGCCGAGCGGATGCCCCGGCGCGGGCAGCGCCACCCGCAGCCCCGTCACGCCGAGCGCGCGCAGCCGTCCGAGCGCCAGCGTCAGGCCGACCGGCGCCGACTCGCCGGGCAGCCCCTCGACCCGGTGCACCGCGTCGCCGCCCACGATCGCGTGCACCGCGTCATCAGGTGAAACAAGTCCGGCCAAAAGGGCGTTTCCCCAAGCGGCCAAGCGTCCTGAGCGTGGTTCCGAGAGCATGTGCACAGCCTAAGGACCGGGCTCGGCACGGGAACGGTCGGCCGGTGGCGTAGGTTTTATCCGGGGGCCGCGTCCACAGACGCGGACATGCGAGCGACAGCCGAGAGAGCAATGGGAGACAACGCGCTCATGAGCGATGTACTGGAGCTTAAGGACGTATCCGTGGTCCGAGAGGGCCGGGCTCTGGTGGACCAGGTCTCCTGGTCGGTGAAGGAGGGGGAGCGCTGGGTCATCCTCGGCCCGAACGGCGCCGGCAAGACCACCCTCCTCAACGTCGCGTCCAGCTACCTCTTCCCGAGCAACGGCACCGCCACCATCCTCGGCGAGCAGCTCGGCAAGGTCGACGTGTTCGAGCTGCGCCCCCGCATCGGCATGGCCGGCATCGCCATGGCCGACAAGCTCCCCAAGAGCCAGACCGTCCTGCAGACGGTCCTCACCGCCGCCTACGGCATGACCGCGGGCTGGCACGAGGACTACGAGGACGTCGACGAGCACCGCGCCCGCGCCTTCCTCGACCGCCTCGGCATGAGCGACTACCTGGACCGCAGGTTCGGCACCCTCTCCGAGGGCGAGCGCAAGCGCACCCTGATCGCCCGCGCCCTGATGACCGACCCCGAGCTGCTGCTCCTCGACGAGCCCGCCGCGGGGCTCGACCTCGGCGGCCGCGAGGACCTCGTGCGCCGTCTTGGCCGCCTCGCCCGCGACCCCATCGCCCCCTCGATGATCATGGTCACGCACCACGTCGAGGAGATCGCCCCCGGCTTCACCCACGTCCTGATGATCCGTCAGGGCAAGGTCATGGCCGCGGGCCCGCTGGAGCTGGAGCTCACCTCGCGCAACCTCTCGCTCTGCTTCGGCCTGCCGCTGGTCGTCGAGCAGCGGGGCGAACGCTGGTCGGCCCAGGGCCTGCCGCTCGGCTGATCGCGCACGCCCTGTCGGTAGCGGGACCCGCGGTCCTACCATGACCATGTGGACATGGACGCATGGGTGTGGTGGCTGATCGGCGCGGTCGCCCTCGGAATCCCGCTGGTGATGACCGCGATGCCGGAGTTCGGCATGCTCGCCGTCGGCGCGGTCGCCGCCGCCGTGACCGCGGGTCTCGGCGGCGGAGTGGTGATGCAGGCGGTGGTCTTCGCCGTCGTGTCGGTCGCCCTCATCGCGGTCGTACGCCCGATCGCCGCCCGGCACCGCGCGCAGCGGCCCGAACTCGTCAGCGGCGTCGAGGCGTTGAAGGGCAGATCCGCGGTCGTCCTGGAGCGGGTCGACGCCTCCGGAGGGCGCATCAAACTCGCGGGTGAAGTCTGGTCGGCGCGGCCGCTCGACACCGAGCAGAGCTTCGAGGCCGGCCAGGAGGTGGATGTCGTCGAGATCGACGGGGCGACGGCCGTCGTCATGTGACCCGGCGTCCGGGCGCCCAACAGCCTTACGGCTGCCGGTCCGTGACGTCCGGTGATCCGAACGCCCCACGGTCGGCGCGGCGTTCTGACAGACTCGACCAGCGAGATCTCAAGATCTTCCGCGAACACCGAAGCAAGCTTCCGGGAACACCGAAGCAATCCGGGAACACCGAAGCAAGAAGGGCACGGGGAACCAACGATGGAACCAATCATCATCGTCCTGATCATTCTGGTGGTGCTGGTCTTCATCGCCCTGATCAAGACGATCCAGGTCATCCCGCAGGCCAGCGCCGCGATCGTGGAGCGCTTCGGCCGCTACACCCGCACCCTGAACGCGGGCCTGAACATCGTCGTCCCGTTCATCGACTCCATCCGCAACCGCATCGACCTGCGTGAACAGGTCGTCCCCTTCCCGCCCCAGCCGGTGATCACCCAGGACAACCTGGTCGTGAACATCGACACGGTCATCTACTACCAGGTCACCGACGCCCGCGCCGCGACGTACGAAGTCGCCAGCTACATCCAGGCGATCGAGCAGCTCACCGTCACCACGCTGCGCAACATCATCGGTGGCATGGACCTGGAGCGGACCCTGACCTCCCGCGAGGAGATCAACGCGGCCCTGCGCGGCGTCCTCGACGAGGCCACCGGCAAGTGGGGCATCCGCGTCAACCGCGTCGAGCTCAAGGCGATCGAGCCGCCCACCTCCATCCAGGACTCGATGGAGAAGCAGATGCGCGCCGACCGTGACAAGCGCGCCGCGATCCTCCAGGCCGAGGGTGTCCGCCAGTCCGAGATCCTGCGGGCCGAGGGCGAGAAGCAGTCCGCGATCCTGCGCGCCGAGGGTGAGGCCAGGGCCGCCGCCCTGCGCGCCGAGGGCGAGGCCCAGGCCATCCGCACGGTCTTCGAGTCCATCCACGCGGGCGACCCGGACCAGAAGCTCCTCTCCTACCAGTACCTCCAGATGCTCCCGAAGATCGCCGAGGGCGATGCCAACAAGCTCTGGATCGTCCCCAGCGAGATCGGCGACGCCCTCAAGGGCCTCGGCGGGGCGCTCGGCAACTTCGGCCCCCTCGGCGGCGGTGGCGGCGGGGGAGCGGGCGGCGCCAAGAGCCCGGGCGGCGTGGAGCGCCGCGAGCAGCCGCCGATCGACTGACCCGACGCCGCCGCTGCCGTACGTACGACAGCGGCGTCCCCGTCTGTACGACGCTGGGGCCGCCCTCCGAGTGGAGGGCGGCCCCAGCGTCAGTCACGTACTCAGGCGGCGGGCTGTGCCAGCCAGTCCGGCAGCGCCTCGAAGTCCTCGCGTCCGAGCGTGAGCAGCATCGCGTCCGCCGGCGTCGGCTCGAACGGCTGCCGCAGCAGCGGCATCCCGGCCTGCTCCGGCGTGCGGTCCGCCTTGCGGTGGTTGTCCATCGCGCAGGAAGCCACCGTGTTCAGCCACGAGTCGGCGCCGCCCTGGGAGCGCGGCACGACGTGGTCCACGGTGGTCGCGCGTCTGCCGCAGTACGCGCACCGGTGCTGGTCACGCACCAGGACACCCCGCCGCGACCACGGCGCACGTCTTCGGAAGGGCACCCGTACATATCTGCAGAGTCTGATGACCCGGGGCACCGGAAGCTCCACGGTGGCGGCACGCACGCGCAGCGCGGGGTGGGACTGCTCGACGACGGCCTTGTCCTGCAGCACCAGCACGACGGCGCGATTCAGCGGCACCGTCGACAGCGGCTCGAAGCTCGCGTTCAGCACCAGCGTGTCCCGCATCTCGCCCACCTCCCGTGTGCACCGGCCCACCCCCTGGCGGGCTTGGATCAACTCTGGCCGGGCACGCCGGGTAGGACAACGCAATAAAAGATGCCCGCCCCTGATCACTTCCAAGACCAGGGGCGGGCAAACGTTCAATGAACGCTGAGCTGCCGCGAGCTCGTGCGGGATGTGGCTAGCTGTCGGCGACCGCCGCGTACTCCGCGATGATCTGGGCCCGCGCCAGGGTGTGGAACCGCAGGTTGAAGCCGACGACGGCGGGAGAGGCGTCCGAGTCCGGGCCGAGCTTCTCCTGGTCGACCGCGTACACCGTGAACACATAGCGGTGTGCCGGGTCACCCGGCGGCGGGGCGGCGCCGCCGAAGTCCTTCGTCCCGTAGTCGTTGCGCACCTGGACGGCGCCCTCCGGGAGCCCTTCGAACTTGCCGCTGCCCGCACCCGCCGGCAGCTCGGTCACCGAGGCCGGGATGTCGAACACGGACCAGTGCCAGAACCCGCTCCCCGTGGGGGCGTCCGGGTCGAAGCACGTCACGGCGAAGCTCTTCGTCTCCGGCGGGAAACCCTCCCACCGCAGCTGCGGCGAGGTGTTCCCGGCCGCGTACACCTGGTCGTCCTTGAGCACCGCACCCGGCTCGAAGTCCGCGCTCACGACCGTGAACGACGGCACGGCAGGGTGGAAGTCATGGGGCAGCGGCGGCCTCTTGACCTCGGTCACGTAGGCACCTCCTGATCGGTTCCGGTACGTCGGTATGGGGCGATCGCTCGCCGTGGTCGAGCCTAGAACCAGTTGCGCTTGCTGCCGACCTGCGACAGCCACTCGTTGAGGTACGCCGCCCAGTCGGTGCCCTGGAAGTCGTTGAGCCCGACCTTGAACGACTTGTACGAGTCGCTGCCCTCGCTGAACAGGCCCGGCTTCTTGTCCATCTCCAGGACGACGTCCATCTCCCGGTCGTCCGCGACGAAGCTCAACTCGACCTGGTTCAGGCCGCGGTACTGCTCCGGCGGGAAGAACTCGATCTCCTGGTAGAACGGCAGCTTCTGCCGGGTGCCGCGGATGTGGCCGCGCTCCATGTCCGCGCTCTTGAAGCGGAAGCCGAGCTGACCGAAGGCGTCCAGGATGGCCTGCTGCGCCGGCAGCGGGTGCACGTTCACCGGGTCGAGGTCGCCGGAGTCCACGGCGCGGGCGATCTCCAGCTCCGTGGTCACGCCGATGTTCATGCCGTGCAGCTGACGCCCGGCGAAGTGGGTGATGGGCGTCTCCCAGGGGATGTCGAGCCCGAACGGCACCGCGTGCACCGCGTTCGCCTTCAGCTCGAAGGCGCCGCCGAGCCGCTGCTTGATGAACTCGATGTCCTGCTTGACCTCCTGGTCGTTGCCCTCGACCTCGACGCGCGCCTGCAGGCCCACGGACAGCGCCTCGATCCGCTGGTCGACGCTCCCGCCCTGGATGCGCACCTCGCCCTGGACGACACCGCCCGGCACGACGTTGGCCTCGGTGAGCACCGTCTCGACGGAGGCCCCGCCGGCACCCAGACTCGCCAGCAGCTTCTTGAACCCCATGACTCTCCTCCCCAGGCCCCGCCTGTGGCTTGACTCGATCGATTGATCGTCGACCTTCGACAACGTACAAACGCAATCGGAAGGCACGCGGTTCCACCGGCGCCCTCGCGCCCTCACCCTCGCGGCGCCGACGCCCGGAGGCCACCCTCCGCGCCAAACCCGTACACGTTCGGTGCAGTACGCTCGTACGACATGATCGTGGCCCCTGACCGTACGCCCCTGACCCGTGACTTCTTCGACCGCCCCGTCCTCGAGGTGGCGCCCGACCTGCTCGGCCGCGTCCTCGTGCGGAACACCCCGGACGGTCCGATCGAGCTGCGCCTGACAGAGGTCGAGGCGTACGCGGGGGAGGCGGACCCCGGCTCCCACGCCTATCGCGGCCGCACGGCCCGCAACGGCGTGATGTTCGGCCCGCCGGGACATGTGTACGTCTATTTCACCTACGGCATGTGGCACTGCATGAACCTGGTGTGCGGTCCGGAGGGCGTGGCGGGCGCGGTCCTGCTGCGGGCAGGCGAGATCACCGAGGGCGCCGAGCTCACCCGCGAACGACGACTCTCGGCCCGCAACGACAAGGAACTGGCCAAAGGCCCTGCCCGCCTGGCCACGGCCCTCGACGTGGACCGCCGCCTCGACGGCGCCGACGTCTGCGCGGGCACTGACGCCCCGCTCTCCGTCCTGACCGGCATACCTACGGACCCCGCCCAGGTCAGCAGCGGCCCCCGCACGGGAGTGGGCGGCGAGGGCAGCGTCCACCCCTGGCGCTTCTGGACGGCCAACGACCCTACGGTCAGCCCGTATCGGGCCCATTCACCTCGACGTCGCCGAACTTGACGCGGCGTTGGCGCTTCCGTAACGTAGCCCGAGCCGCTTGACCCGGGTACGGCATTCAGCCAGCAGCCGGAAGCGGCCAACCACTACCTACGACTTCCCTTCAGCGGGGTCCTGTTTCGCATGTCCGCATGCCGAAATTCGAATCCGCGGAACTCGATTATGAGTTGCCAGGGAGATCCGCTAACGTAGTGAACACGCCGAAAGGCAAAGGCCCTCCAACGGCCACCGGAAATGAAATCCGAACCGGGAACGGAACGGAAAACGGATCTGGTAGGGTTGGAAACACGAAATACCGAAGGGAAGCGCCCGGAGGAAAGCCCGAGAGGGTGAGTACAAAGGAAGCGTCCGTTCCTTGAGAACTCAACAGCGTGCCAAAAGTCAACGCCA
>NZ_BMSY01000004.1 GCF_014649395.1 Streptomyces aureoverticillatus | reverse complement strand
GCTCCCCGATCACCGCGAGGCGGTCGGGGACACGCTCCACCTGCGCCTCGAACGCGCCCGGCAAGGTGTCCGCGGCCACCGGCTGCGCCGTGTCGTTGAGCCGGCGCACCAGCCAGTCCCGCTCCTCCTCCGCCAGCACGTCGATCGCGCCGACCGGCGCCTGCGGGTCGGCGACCACTTGCCGCAGGACGCGCACGAACCGGTCGACGATGTCCGCCGCCGCATCCTGGTCCAGCTGGTCCTGCTGGTACTGCAGCGCCATCTGCAGCTGCGGATCGGTCCCGGCGGCCAACGTGACCGGGTAGTGCGAGCCCGCGAACGGACGCAGCCCGGTGATGGCGACACCGGCCGTGGAGTTGGCCTCGCCGATGGCTTCCCGGTCGACGGGGAACGACTCGAACACCACCATCGTGTCGAACAGCGTGCTCAGCCCAGTGGCCTGTTGGATCTCCGCGAGGCTGTGGTGGTGATGGTCGAGCAGCGCGGCCTGCCGGTTCTGCAACTCGGTGAGCAGGTCGGCGAAGGTGTGCTGCCGTTCGCAGCGCACCCGGACGGGGATGGTGTTGATGAACAGCCCCACCATGTCGTCGACGCCCTTGACCGCGGGCGGGCGGCCGGACACGGTGGCGCCGAACACGACGTCGGACCGCCCGGTGAGGTTCGCGAGGAGTACGGCCCAGGCACCCTGCACGAAGGTGTTGAGCGTGACGCCGAGCTGCGTGGCCCGCCGGGACAGGCCGTGCTTGTCCTCGAACGCCACTTCCAGGTTCGCGATGCCGGCGGAATCGCGCTGGGTGGCCGTGCGCGGCACGAGCAGAGTGGGTTCCTGCATCCCTTCCAGTTCGGCCGCCCACACCCGCGCGGACTCCTCGTGGTCCTGGCGGGCGTACAGGGTGAGGAAGTCGTCGTAGTCGCGGGTGCCGGGCAGGCCCGTCGGGTCGCCGTCGGAGGCGTAGAGCAGCAGCAGGTCCCGCATGAGCAAGGGTGTGGACCAGCCGTCGAACAGCACATGGTGGGCGGTCAGCACGAGTTCGGCCCGGCCGGGCTCCAGGACGACGAGGGCCAGCCGGATCAGCGGCGGGGTGCCCATGTCGAAGTGGGCGGCCCGGTCCTGGGTGAGGAACTCCTCGAACGTCTCGGTGCGTTCCGCCTCGTCGACCTCGGTCAGGTCGAGGTGCTGCCAGGGCAGGGGCACCGCCTCCGGTACCACCTGCACGACATCGCCGTCCGCCCGGTTGACGAACGCCGGGCGGAGGCTGGCGTAACGGCCAAGGAGCGCCTGCCCGGCACGGCGCATCCGCTCCGGGTCGACCTGGCCGGACAGATGGAACACCAGCTGCATGTGGTACGCGTCGAACGACGCCTCGGCCAGCATGGCGTGGAACAGCAGCCCGGACTGCGCCGGGGTCACCGGCCACACCTTGGCCAGCTTGCCGAAGCGGGACTCCCAGGTGTCGATCTCCTCCTGGGTCACGTCGGCCAGGGGCGCGTCGCTCGGGGTGAGCCCGCCGGCGTCGGGGGCCGTGGCGTGCCGGGCCAGGGCGGTCAGCGCCTGGACCCACAGCCCGGCCAGCTCGGTGACCTCCTCGCGGGAGAGCACGCCGGTGGGGAAGGCGAAGTAGGCGGTCAGCTCCTCGCCGTCGGGAGTGCTGTTGGCGACCGCGTTGATCTCCAGTGCCGACAGCACCGGCATGTCCGCGTCCGGCGCGGCGATCAGGTCCCGGTGCGTGGTGTCCGGGGCCCAGCCCAGGCCGCGCAGTTCCTCGGGGATGTCCGTGCCGGAGGCCTTGCCGAGGTAGTTGAACCCGATCCGCGGGCGGCGCTGTCCGGACAGCGCGGCTGCGGTCTCCGGGTTGAGGTGGCGCAGCAGGCCGTAGCCGACGCCGTTGTCCGGCACCGCCCGCAGCTGCTCCTTGATCGCCTTGATCGCCCGGCCTGCGCCCGGGCCGCCTGCGAAGGCGTCCGCCACGTCGACGCCGTCCAGGTCCAGGCGCACCGGATACATGGCGGTGAACCAGCCGACCGTGCTCGACAGGTCCGCGCCGGGCACCAGGTGCTCTTCGCGGCCGTGGCCCTCCAGCCGGACCAGCGTCGAGGATCCGGACGCGCCCTGTGCGGCACGCCGGTGCGCCAGCGCCAGGGCAAGGGCGGTCAGCAGGCCGTCGTCGACACCGCCGCGGAAGAGCGCGGGCACCGTGTTCAGCAAGGTTTCCGTGACGTCCACCGGTACCTGTACGCGGACGGTGTCCACGGTGGCGGCGACGTCGCGGGCCGGGTCCAGTTCGCGTGCGCCCAGGACCGGTTCGTCACCGGCCAGGATCCGCTGCCACACGGGCAGTTCCGCCATCCGCTCCGGGGTGGCCGCTTCGTCGGCCAGGGCGTGCACCCACCGCCGCAACGAGGTGCCCACCTCTGCCGGTTCCGGGGCGTCGCTGTCACGGATGCGCTGCCAGGCGGACACCAGGTCCGGGATCAGGACGCGCCACGACACCCCGTCGACGACCAGGTGGTGCAGCACGATCAGCAGCCTGCCCGCACCCGAGCCCCCGCCTGAGTGCGCACCCGAGTTCGCACCGGCGCCCGCCTCCGCCTCGGAGGTGAACCACACGAACTGCGCCATGACGCCCGCGTCCGGATCGAGGCGGCCCGCGGCCGCGTCCAGCTCGGCGTCCACATCGGCGGCGGCGTAAGGGACTTCGCGCAGCAGCGCACCGGCGTCCACACTGTCGGACGGCTCGATCCACAGGCCCGACCGCGCCCGGTCGAGCCGGGAGCGCAGCACGTCGTGCCGGTCCAGGACGGCCTGCAGCGTGGCGACAAGACCGGCCCGGTCGATGTCCTCGGGCAGCGTCAGCATCGCGGACATGCAGAACCGGCCGATACCACCACCGAGCGCGAGCACGTGCGCCGCCGTGGGCGGCAGCAGAGCCCAGCCGACGCCGCCGCCCGGCAGCTCGGCCAGCGTCACCCGCTGCTCGTCGGCCCGGCCCTCGACCAGCTCCGCGAGCCGGGCGACCGTACGGTGCTCGAAGACCTCCCGCGTGCTGATCACGACACCGCGCGTCTTGGCCCGCGCCACCACCTGGATGGAGCGGATGCTGTCCCCGCCACTGGCGAAGAAGTCGTCGTCGACACCCACCTGTTGGGCGTCGAGCACATCGGCGTACACCTCGGCCAGCACCCGCTCCGTCTCGCCGCGCGGCGCCCGGTACTCGGCGCCTGCGAACTCCGGTTCGGGCAGCGCGGCCCGGTCCAGCTTCCCGTTCGCGGTCAGCGGCAGCCGGTCAAGGACCACGAGCTGGGCCGGCACCATGTAGTCCGGCAGCCGCCCGGCCGCGAACCGCCGCAGATCCGCCACCGAAACGCTGGTGTCGAAGGCGAAGTCGCTGTCCCCGGCGCCGCTGTCCACCGGCACCACATGGCCGACGAGCCGGCTGTTGCCGGTCTGGTCCGCCCAGACCGTCACCGCCGCCTGGCCGACCGTCGGATGCCCGACGAGTACGGTCTCGATCTCGGTCGGCTCGACACGGACACCGTTGACCTTCACTTGGGTGTCGGCACGCCCCGCGTACCTCAGCCGACCGTCGCTGTCCCACTGGGCCAGGTCACCGGTGCGGTACATCCGTTCCCCGGCGGGCCCGAACGGGCAGGCCACGAACCGCTCCGCGGTCGGCCCGCCGCCGCGGTGGTAGCCGCGCGCGAGCAGCCCCGCGACGTACAGCTCACCGATCACACCCGGCGCGACGGGAGTCAGCTCCGGCCCCAGGACGTGGGCGCGCATATGGGAGAGGGGTCGGCCGATCGGTACCGCACCGGTTTCCGTCCACTGCCGCGGCAGCGTGAAGGTGGAGGCGTAGAAACTCTCGGTCTGCCCATAGGCGTTGACGACACGGACAGCGGGCAGGGCGGCGCGAACCCTGTCGACCAGATCGGCCGAGAGCGGCTCACCGGCGAACATGACGGTGTCCACATCGAGTTCAAGGCTCCCCGGCGCCTTCCTGACGATGTCGTCGAGCAGTACGGAGAACACCGAAGGAACCGCGCTGATGGTGGCCCCCGACCAGCTGCCGCGTTCGGCGAGTTCGAGGACGTCACGCACGATTTCGACACTCGCCCCGGCGGTGAGCGCGGTGA
Organism: Streptomyces aureoverticillatus; assembly: GCF_014649395.1. Taxonomy (GTDB): domain Bacteria; phylum Actinomycetota; class Actinomycetes; order Streptomycetales; family Streptomycetaceae; genus Streptomyces; species Streptomyces aureoverticillatus. The sequence continues at coordinate 796,444 of NZ_BMSY01000004.1, read as the reverse complement.
AGATCTCGAACACCGACACATCGAAGTTCACCGAAGTCGCCGCGAGCATCCGGGATCCGGGCTCGATCCGCGCGATCCGGCCCAGATCCCGCACGCCGTTCACCACACCGGCGTGGGTGAGGGCGACGCCCTTGGGGACCCCTGTCGACCCCGACGTGTACATCACATAGGCCAGGTTCTCCGGCCGGAGACCGGCGCCCGGGGCCGCGACCGGAGGCCCGTCGAGGTCCAGGTCGTCGAGGTCCGGGTCGTCGAGGTGGAGGTCGTCGAGGTGGAGTACCGGCACCTGGCACTGCGGCAGAGCCGCCGCCGTCTCCCCGTCGGTCAGCAGCAGCGCCGGATCGGCCGTGGTGAGCAGGAGATCCACGCGCGCGGCCGGGTAACCGGGGTCGACCGGCAGATACGCGCCGCCCGCCCTGAGCACCCCGAGCAGCGTGGTCACCAGGTCCACCGACCGCGGCAACGCCACGGCCACCAGCACATCCGGCCCGACCCCGTGCGCGCGCAACACCGCGGCCAGCCGGTCGGCGCGAGCGCCCAACTCCCCGTACGACAGCGCGGTCTGCCCGGACAGCACGGCCACCGCGTCCGGTGTCCGTGCCGCCTGAGCGGCGACCAGCTCCGGCACCGTCGCCCGCAGCGCCGGTTCCGTCTTCTCGTCGAGCCGAGTCAACCAGTCCCGCTCGGCGCCGGTGAGCACGTCCACGGCGCCCAGCCGCGTCCCGGGATCGGCGACCACCTGCCGCAGCACCCGCACGAAGCGGTCGACGAGACTCTCGGCCGTGGCGTGGTCGAACAGGTCCGTCGCGTACTCGAGCTGCCCGTACGCGCCCCCGGACGGATCAGGGGCGATGTTGAAGAACAGGTCGAACTTCGCGGTGCCGGTGCTCGCCGGGAAGGGAGCGACCCGCAGGCCCGGCAGGCCCAGGCCCGCCTGGTCGAGGTTCTGCCAGGCCAGCATCACCTGGAACAGCGGATGGTGCGCCGTCGAACGCTCCGGGTTGAGCAGCTCCACCAGGCGCTCGAACGGGGCGTCCTGGTGGTCGTACGCGGACAGCGCCTTGCTCCGGACCCGGTCGAGCAGGCCCGCGAACGTGGGGCGGCCCGACAGGTCGGCGCGCAGCACCCAGGTGTTGACGAAGAACCCGATCAGCCCGTCGAGTGCGGTGTCGGTGCGGCCCGCGATGGGGGAGCCGATGGGGATGTCGTCCCCGGCGCCCAGCTGGTGCAGGAGCACGGCGAGCGCCGCCTGCAGCACCATGGGGGCCGTCGCCTCACGTTCGCGTGCGAGCGCCTCGACGGCCTCCAGGAGCTCCGCGTCCAGAGTGAATCCGAGCCGGCCGCCGCGGTGGCTCGCCACCGCCGGGCGCGGCCGGTCGGTCGGCAGCCGCAGCGGCTGCGGCACGCCCTCCAACTCCCCCTTCCAGTACGCGCATTGACGGGCCAGGACGCTGTGCGGGTCGTCCGCGTCGCCGAGCAGGTCGCGCTGCCACAGCGCGTAGTCGACGTACTGCACCGGCAGCGGCGGGAGTTGGGGCGCGCCGCCCGCACGCCGGGCGGCGTAGGCGGCGGAGAACTCGCGCAGCAGCGGCGCCATCGACTGGCCGTCACCGGCGATGTGATGCAGCACCAGGCACAGGACGTGATCCGTGGCGTCGCAGCGCAGCAGGCGGGCCCGCAGCGGGATGTCCGCGGCGAGGTCGAAGGGCCGCCGGGCCGTCTCGTCGACGGCCGCCGCGACCTCCGCGGCGCCGACCGTCACGACCGGCACGTCAAGCAGGGACTCCTCGACGGGCAGCACCACTTGGTGCGCCGTGCCGTCGCTGTCCTCCGCGCACACCGTGCGCAGGCTCTCGTGCCGCGTCACCACGTCCCGCAGCGCCGCCGTCAGCGCGGCCACGTCCAGCTCGCCGGTCAGCCGCAGCGTCAGCGGGATGTTGTACGTGGCCGACGGGCCCTCGAAGCGGTCGATGAACCACAGCCGGCGTTGCGCGTACGACAGCGGCAGCCGCTCGGGGCGGTCCGGGCGGTGCCGCAGCGCCGCCCGGACGTCCAGGTCCGTCGCGAGCTCCCGTGCCAGTTCCGCGACCGTGGGGGCGTCGAACACCGCGCGGATCGGCAGCTCCACGCCGAGCTCCACGCGGATGCGCCCGGTCAGGCGCGTGGCGAGCAGCGAGTGGCCGCCCAGCGTGAAGAAGTTGTCGTCGACACCGACCCGGTCCACGCCCAGGACCTCGGCGAAGAGGTCCGTCAGGGTCTTCTCACGGGACGTGCGCGGCGCACGGTAGGCACCGCCGTCGAGCCGCGGGTCGGGCAGGGCCTTGTGGTCCAGCTTGCCGTTCGGCGCGAGCGGCAGCTGATCGAGGACGACGAACGCCGACGGCACCATGAACTCGGGCAGCCGCGCCGAGGCGAACGCGCGCAGAGCCGTGACGTCGACGGTGCCGGCGGGGGTCACATACGCGAGCAGCCGGGTACCGGCGGCGCCGCCCGAGTCGCGAGCGATGACGACGGCCTGCCGGACGTCCGGATACGCGGTGAGGGTGGCCTCGACCTCGCCGGGTTCGATACGGAACCCGCGCACCTTGACCTGGGTGTCGGTGCGGCCCATGTACTCCAGCTGCCCTTGGGCGGTCCAGCGCGCGAGGTCGCCGGTGCGGTACATGCGGGCGCCGGGCGGGCCGTAGGGGTCGGCCACGAAGCGCTCGGCGGTCGGGCCCGGGCGGTGGTGGTAGCCGCGGGCCAGCCGCCCGGCGACGTACAGCTCACCCACCGCGCCCACAGGTGCGGGAGCGAGACCGGGGCCCAGCACGTAGGCGCGCATGCCGGGCAGCGGGGTGCCGATCGGCGTGCTGCCGCCCGTGCCGGTGTCGTCGGCGGTGAAGGCGGTGGCGTAGAAGGACTCCGTCTGGCCGTAGGCGTTGACGATCCGGACACCGGGGAAGGCCGCACGGGCGCGGCGCACGAGCGTGGGCGGCAGGGCTTCGCCTGCGAAGACCAGGGTCTCCACGGATGTCTCGCCGGAGATCCGGTCGAGGAGTTCGGCGAAGGCGGAGGGCACGGTGCTGATGACCCCGCCCTGCCAGGTGCCGCGTTCGGCCAGTTCCAGGACGTCCTGGGCGAGATCCAGGGTGCCGCCGTGGCACAGGGTGGTGAAGGTCTCGAAGACGGAGACGTCGAAGTTGACGGAGGTCGCGGCCAGGACGCGGGAGCCCGCTCGGATGCCGGTGCGGTCGGCGAGGTGGCGGATGCCGTTGACGACGGCGGCGTGGTCCAGGAGCACACCCTTGGGAGTGCCGGTGGAGCCGGAGGTGTACATCACGTACGCCAACGCCCTGGACCCCCGACGGCCCCTGTCGGTGGCGCCGGTCGCCGGACGCCCCGCGAGGTCGACGGTGTCGAGCAGCAGAACGGGCGCGGCGGTGGCGGGCAGCACGTCCGCCGTCTCCGTGTCGGTGAGGACCAGGGCGGGTGCGGCGTCGCTCAGGATGAAGTCCAGGCGGTCGCTGGGGTACTTGGGGTCGACCGGCAGGTAGGCGGCGCCCGACTTGAGGACGGCGAGGAGGCCGACGACCAGATCGCGGGAGCGGGGCAGGGACACGGCCACCACGGTCTCCGGGCCGGCCCCGCGGGAGACCAGCTCCCGGGCGAGGCGGTCGGCCCGCGCGTCGATTTCCGCGTACGTCGCCGACGTGCCGTCGTGCAGCACCGCCACCGCGTCCGGAGTCGCCGCCGCCTGCCGCTCGAAGAGGTCCGCCACCGTCGCCTCCGGCGCCGGAGCGACCGTCGCCGCGCCGCTCAACGTGCCCAGGAGCAGGGCGCGTTCGTCCGGGCTCAGGATGTCGACCGAGCCGACGGGCCCTCGCGGGTCGGCCGCGATCCGGCGCAGCACGCGCAGGAAGCGGTCCGCGATCGTGTGCGCGGCGGACGGTTCGAAGAGGGTGTTCTGGTAGTGGAGGGTGAGCCGCGGGTGGGGGTTGGCCTCCGCCATGACGGTCAGCGGGTAGTGGGTGCCCGTGACCGGGCGGATGCCGGTGACCTCGATGCCCGCGGCCGCGTGGGCCTCCGCTAGCCCGGCCCGGTCCACGGGGTAGGACTCGAAGACCACCAGGGAGTCGAACAGCGTCGGCAGCCCGAGCGTCTGGTGCAGCTCGGTGAGGCCCTGGTGATGGTGGTCGAGCAGGTCGGCCTGCCGTCCCTGGAGCGTGGTCAGGACCTCCGCGAGGGGCGTGCCCGGGGCGCAACGGACCCGTACGGGAAGGGTGTTGATGAACATGCCGAGCATCGAGTCCACGCCCTGCACCTGCGGCGGGCGGCCCGACACGGTCGCACCGAACAGCACGTCCTGACGGCCCGTCAACTGCCCGAGCAGGATCGCCCACGCGCCCTGCACCAGCGTGTTGACGGTGACACCGAGTTCGGCCGCGCGCCGGGACACCTCCCGGGCCTCGTCCGGGGACAGGCCGACCTCGACCTGCCCGATGCCCGAACTGTCGGCCGTACGCCGGTCGCCGGGGCCGGAGGCGGCGTCCGGCAGGAGCAGCGTCGGCTCGCGCACGCCGTCGAGTTCCGCCGCCCAGGCGCGGGCGGTCGCGGCCTTGTCCCGCTGGTCGAGCCAGCGCAGGAAATTCCGGAACGGGTGGACGCGGGGCAGGTCCGCCGCGTCGCCGTCGGAGGCGTACAGGAAGAGCAGCTCCCGAATCAGCAGCGGCAGTGACCAGCCGTCGAGCAGGACGTGACTGGCGGTCAGGACCACCTCCGAGCGCAGCTCGCCCGTGCGGAGCAGGGACATCCGCAGCAGCGGTGGCGTGCCCGGCGCGAAGGCGGTGGCGTGGTCGTCGGCGAGGAAGGCGGCGACGGCCTCGTCGCGCTCCTGGTCCGTCAGCGCCCTGAAGTCGAGCTCCTGCCAGGGGAGTTCGACGCCTTCGGGGACGATGACCTGGACGCGGTTGCCCGCGGTGTCGGTCGTGAACGCGGCGCGCAGATTCGCGTGCCGGTCCAGCAGGGCCTGCCCGGCGGCGCGCATCCGGTCCGCGTCGACGTGCCCGGAGACGTGGAACGTCAGCTGCATCTGGTACGGGTCCCAGGCGTCGCCGCTGAGCTCCGTGTGGAACAGCAGCCCCGACTGCAGGGGCGTCAGCGGCCAGACGTCCACCAGGCCGGGGTAGCGGCGCTCCCACTCGTCGATGTCCGCCTGCGTGGCCGCGACCAGCGGCAGGTCGGAAGGCGTGAGCCCGCCCGCGTCGCTGTCGCCCGCGTGCACGGCCAGCGCCTCCAGCGCGGCCCGCCACAGGGCGGCGAGCTCGCTGACCTCGGCGTGGCCGAGCACGCCGGGCGGGAAGGCGAAGTCGGCCTCCAGGCAGGCGCCGCCGTCGGCGGTGTCGAGGACTGCCGCGCTGATTTCCAGGGCGGACATGGCCGGGGTGTCCATGGTGCGCGGCGCGGTGAGGTTGCCGATCGGCGTGAAGCCCAGACCGCGCAGGTCCTCGGGCATGTCCGTGGCCGCGAAGCGGCCCAGGTAGTTGAAGCCGATCTGCCCCGCGGAATACCGGCCGAGCTCGGCCGCGGTCTCGGGGTTGAGGTGGCGGAGCAGGCCGTAGCCGAGGCCCTTGTCGGGCAGGGCGCGCAGCCGTTCCTTGACGTCCTTGACGAGCGCGCCCGCGGCCCGGCCACCCGCGAAGGCCTGGTCCAGGTCGTGGCCCGCGACGTCGAGGCGGACCGGGAACACGGTCGTGAACCAGCCCAGCGTGCGCGAGAGGTCGGCACCCGGCACCGCGCTCTCCTCACGCCCGTGCCCCTCCAGCTTGACCAGCGTCGCGGACGCGTCCACACCGCGGTCGCGGCGCCATCGCGCCACCGCCATCGCGAGGGCCGTGAGCAGCCCGTCGTTCACGCCGCCGCCGTACGCGGCCGGGAGCGTGGTGAGCAGCGTCCCGGTCGCCTCGGCGGACAGGCCGATCCGCAGGTGTTCGAGGGCGGTACGGGTGTCCGCCTCGGGGTCCGGGTCCCGGGCGCCGAGCAGCGGATCGGGGCCGTCGAGGACCGAGCGCCACAGGGGCAGTTCGGCGAGCCGCTCGGCGGAGTGCGCCTGACGGGTGAGGGCGCGCGCCCAGCGGCCCGGCGTGGTGCCCGCCGCGGGCAGGCGCGGGGTGCCGCCGTCGCGCACCCGCGCCCAGGCGGCGGCCAGGTCCGGCAGCAGCACGCGCCAGGACACACCGTCGACCACCAGGTGGTGCAGGACGACGAGCAGCCGCCCCCGTACGCCGGGTGCCGCGGCCCGCTCCGGAAGCGACGGATCGAACCACACGAACTGGGCCATGACCCCGCCGCGCGGGTCGAGCCGGCCGGCGGCCGCCTCCACCTCGGCCGCGACCAGCTCCTTCCAGGCGGCCTCCTCGCCGGGTCTCGTCCATGCCGTACGGCGCACCATGGCGGTCACGTCGAGGGCGGCCGGATCCTCGACGAGGAGAACCGGCTGGTGGCCGCTGTCGCCGTCACCGGAGCCGTCACCGGCGCCGTCGCTGTCGTCGGCGACGTGCCGGGACGCGTCGCCGTCGCCGTCGGCGGTGGCGAGCCGTGTGCGCAGCACGGGATGGTGCGCGAACACGGCGGTGAGCGTCGCGTGCAGGCCCGCCGCGTCGATGCCCTCGGGCAGCTCCACGGCCAGCGCCATCGCGAACCGCTCGTACCCGCCGCCCGCGTCGAGCAGATCTCGTGCGATCGGCAGCAGCGGTACGACCGAGTCGTCACCGGTGTCCTTGTCGACGACATCGGCCGGTGCGCCGGTGGTGGCGGCCTCGGCGAGCGCCGCCACCGTCCGGCATTCGAAGATCAGCTTCGGTGTGATCCCGACGTCCTTGGCGCGGGCCCGCGACACGACTTGCAGCGAGCGGACGCTGTCGCCGCCCGTGGCGAAGAAGTCGTCGTCGATGCCCACCCGCTCCAGGCCCAGGACCTCGGCGAACACCGCGGCGAGCGCCTTCTCGCGCGCGGTGCGCGGCGCCCGGTACACGCCGCCGGTGGCCTCCGGCGCCGGCAGTGCCGCCCGGTCCACCTTGCCGTTCGGGGCGAGCGGAAGCCGGTCGAGGACCACGAACGCCGACGGCACCATGAACTCCGGAAGCCGCCGCGCCACGGCGGCCCGCAGCTCCTGGGCGTCGATTCCGGCCATCAGGTCGACGGAGTCGTCCCGCACGACCCGGCGGCCGGGCACCACGTACCCGACGAGTTGCCTGGCCCCCGCCGCCTCCCGGGCGACGACCACCGCCTGGGCGACCTCGGGGTGCGCGGTGAGGGCGGCCTCCACTTCGCCCGGTTCGATACGGAAGCCGCGCACCTTCACCTGGGCGTCGGCGCGGCCCGCGTACTCCAGATGTCCTTCGGTGTTCCAGCGGGCGAGGTCGCCGGTGCGGTACATGCGCGAGCCGGGCGGGCCGAACGGGTCGGCGACGAAGCGCTCGGCGGTGCGGCCGGGGCGGTGGTGGTAGCCGCGCGCGATGTGTCCGGCGACGTACAGCTCGCCCACCGCGCCGACCGGGACGGGCGCGAGCCCGGAGCCGAGGACGTAGGCGCGCATGTTGCCGATCGGGCGGCCCAGCGGCGTACTCCCCGTGTCCGGGGCGCCGCCGTCGGCGGTGAAGAGCGTGGCGTAGAACGACTCCGTCTGGCCGTAGGCGTTGACGACCCGGACACCGGGGAAGGCCGCGCGGGCACGCCGCACCAGTTCGGCGGGCAGCGCCTCGCCCGCGAACACCAGCGTCTCCACAGAGGTCGTGGCGGCGATGTCGTCGAGGAGCTCGGCGAAGACGGAGGGCACGGTGCTGATGACGCCGCCGTGCCGGCCGTCGCCCTCGCCGAGCGCGAGGACGTCCCGGACGACGTCGAGGGTGCCGCCCGCGGCGAGCGTCGTGAGGATCTCGAAGACGGACACGTCGAAGTTGACCGACGTGCCCGCCAGCATGCGGGTGTGTTCGTGGACGCCCACGGCGGCGGCGAGGCGCGTGACGCCGTTGACGACGGTGGCGTGCGTGACGGTGGCGCCCTTCGGCGTCCCCGTCGACCCCGAGGTGTACATGACGTACGCGACATGGTCCGGACGGAGCGCCGCGGCGACCGGCGCCGGTGCTTCGGCGGAGTCGTCGGGCACCTCGTCGAGGAACAGCCGGGGGACGCCGGAGTCCGGCAGGACGGCCGCGGCCTCCGTGTCCGTCAGGAGCAGCAGCGGCCGGGCATCGGCGAGGACGAAGTCGAGCCGCGCGCTCGGGTAGCGGGGGTCGACCGGCAGGTAGGCCCCGCCCGCCTTGAGGATGCCGAGCAGGCCCACGACCAGCTCGGCCGAGCGCGGCAGGGCGAGCCCGACCAGGGTCTCCGGGCCGACGCCGCGCCGCACCAGCTCCCGCGCGAGCCGGTCCGCCGCGGCGTCCAGCTCTTCGTAGGTGTACGAGGTGTCGCCGCTGACGACGGCGACGGACCGCGGGCAGCGCGCGGCCCGCTGCTTGAAGAGCGCGGGCACGGTCAGGTCCACAACAGGCGCGGCCGTGTCGTTGAAGCGCCGCAGGACCAGCTCCCGCTCGCCCGCGTCCAGCAGCTCGACCGAGCCGACGCGCCGGTCCGGGGCGGCGCAGAGCAGTCGCACCAGGCGGGTGTAGCGGTCGGCCAGGGCCTGTGCCGTGTCCGCGTCGAACAGGTCGGTGGCGTACTCCAGGCGCCCGAGGACGCCCTGTCCCGGGCTGTCGAGCAGGTTGAAGAACAGGTCGTTCTTCGCGGTCGTGGTCGGCGGCCACTCGAACCGCACGTCGAGCCCGGAGAGCGCGAAGTCCGTGAGGGAGAAGTCCTGCCAGGCGAACATGACCTGGAACAGGGGCGAGTAGGCGGTGGACCGCTCGGGGTTGAGGGCTTCCACCAGGCGCTCGAACGGCACGTCCTGGTGGTCGTACGCCGCGAGGGACTTGTCCCGCGCCTGCTCCAGGAGCTCGACGAACGGGGGATTGCCGGACAGGTCGGCGCGCAGCACCCAGGTGTTGACGAAGAACCCGACCAGGTCGGCCAGTTGCTCGTCGGTGCGGCCCCCGATCGGGGAGCCGATGGTGAGGTCGTCGCCACCGCCGAGTCCGTGCAGGAGCACGGCGAGCGCCGACTGGAGCACCATCGACGCCGTCGCCCCGCGGGCACTCGCCAGGTCTTCGACGGCGGCCATCACGTCCGCGTCGAGGGCGAACTCCACGACGGCGCCGCGGTGGCTGGCCTGCGGCGGGCGTGGCCGGTCGGTGGGCAGGACGAGGGGCTGGGGGACGCCCGCGAGCTCCCTGCGCCAGTAGTCCACCTGGGCGGACTGGAGGCTGTCCGGGTCGTCCTCGGCGCCGAGCAGCTCGTGCTGCCACAGCGTGTAGTCCACGTACTGGACGGGGAGTTCCGCCCAGCCCGGGGACCGGCCGGCGAGGCGCGCGGTGTAGGCGGTGGCCAGGTCGCGGGCCAGCGGCGCCAGCGACAGGCCGTCGCTCGCGATGTGGTGGACGACCAGCAGCAGCACGTGGTCCTCGGGGCCGCAGCGGAACAGCGTCGCGCGGACCGGGATCTCGGCGGTCAGGCCGAACGGGCGCTCGCCGGTCCGCCGCAGCACGTCGGCGAGCGCGTCCGCCGCCACGTCCTCCACCGGCAGCGCGACGGCGGCCTCGCCGACCGGCAGCACCCGCTGGAACGGCACGCCCGCACCGTCCTCGCCGACCAGCGTGCGCAGGGCCTCGTGCCGCGCCACCACGTCGCCGAAGGCCCGCTCCAGGGCCGCCACGTCGAGCGGGCCCGAAAGACGCAGGGGGATGGGGCCGTTGTACGTCGCCGACGGGCCCTCGAAGCGGTCGATGAACCACATGCGGCGCTGCGCGAACGACAGCGGCACGGTGTCCTGCCGCTCGTCGGCGTCCGGCGTCCGGTGGTCGACGCCGTCGGAGTCCTGCTCCGGCGGGGCCTCGTGGTCGAGCGACGTGAGGACCTGGATCCGGCCCAACGGCACGTCGGGCTCGGTGAGCACGGCGCCCAGGACCGCGGTGAGCCGGGTCCACAGCCGGCGCAGGTCGTCGGTGCCGTAGCGCATGGCGTTGGCGTCGACGCGCAGATACAGATCACTGGTGGGCCGGCCGTCGAAGTACAGGGCGACGCGCAGGTCGTCGACGGCGCCCGCGGGCGAGCCGGGCAGCAGATGCGCCTTGGTGCCCGCGAAGTCCAGCTCCTGGACGAAGGAGACGACGTTCACCGCGGTGCCGAACGGGCTGACGGTGGCGGCCGGGCCCGTGGCGGGGTGCGCGCCTGGACCCGTGGCGGGGTGCGCGCCTGGACCCGTGGTGGGGCCCGCGGCCGGACCCGTGGTGGGGCCCGCGTCCGAAGCCCCGGCCGGGCCCGCGCCCGAACCGGCGCCCGGATTCGCGGCCGCCTCGTCGCGGAGCAGTTCGCGGTGGATGCCGGCGAGCGGGTGCGCGCCGTGCCGTGCCACCTCCTTCATCTCCGCGGACACCGCGGCGGCCAGCTCCCGGAACGTCGACGACAGCGGCACGTCCAGGCGCAGCGGGATGGTGATCGCCTGCGAGCCATGGAGGGTCCTGGTCGCCTTCGTACGGCCGGACGCCGCCACGGAGACGGTGAATTCCTGGCGCCCGCCGAGGTGCCGCAGACACACGCCGACAGCAGCGGTCAGCAGCGCCGCCGGCCGTACACCGGCGGCGTCCGCGGTCGCCGGCCACGCGTCGACCTCCGCGCGCGGCACCGGCGCGCAGTAGTGCAGGACGGACGGCACCGAGGCGTCGCCCTCGCCGCGCAGCCGCAGCGGTTCCGGGGCCTGGGCGAGGTAGTCGCGCCAGAACCGCGAGTCCTGCGCGAACTGCGGCGAGTCGCGGTGGCGCACATCCTCTTCGTGGATCAGCCGAGGGCCGCCGGCGGCGGCGTCCCGGACCGGGGTGCCGGTGGCGAGCGCCCGGTAGCACTCGGCGACGCGGCGCGGCAGCAGCCGGAGTGCCGTGTAGCCGTCCATCACCAGGTGCGGGGCGGTCAGGAACAGGACGCGCCGGGACTCGGACAGCTTGATGACGCCCGCCCGGAACAGCGCGTCGTGGTCCAGGTCGAACGGCCGCCACTCGAGCTCGGCCGCCAGGGTCCGGGCCGCCTCCTCCGGATCGTCCTCGGCGCTGACGTCCAGGGCGAGCGGGAACCAGGTGGCCGCGGCGTCCTCGCGCACCACCTGTCGTAACTCTTCCCCCACCTCACGGAAGTTGACCTGTGCGGCGGTGTACTCGCGGTGGGCGGTCCGCAGCGCGGCGAACAGCGCCTCCTCGTCGATCGGGCCGTCGACGAGCCAGCGCGAGCCCACGTTGTTCGGCACGTCCGGAGTCAGCTTCTGTGCCAGCCACAGGCTTTCCTGCCCAGCGGAAACGCCAAACGAACGCAAAGAGACCATCCCCCAGGTGAAGTGGACCGTGTGGTACGCGATGGCGTGGGCACGGGGGACGCACGGCTGAGTCAGGCCGCTCCCGCCCGCCCTGCGAGAGCGGTGCACGGCCGCTCTCCGGGAGCAGTCAACGGACCTCCGGTGCTCGGTGTCCAGGTGTGTGCGCTCAGTGACAGCGAAAACGTGGAGGCGGCGCGGAGCAGTCAGGTACGGACCCGCCCGACGGCGTCCACGGCCGCGCGGGCGCGGCCCGCGCGCGAGCCTCAACTTTCCGGCCGGAGTGGCGTGTTGGGGTGTCCTGGTGGCGAGACACACGCCCGATCGCGGACCGGCGGGCCGCCACGTCCTTGCTCCAGCGGGAGTCGAAGGCGTACGAACAGGAGCCCGGCCGGGAGCGGTCGGAACGGCACAAAGCGCCGATTTCTCCCGCGGCCCAGGCATGGGTGCGGCGAGTCGGCGCTCCGTGGCTGGGGTGTTGCCGCTCCGGCCCGGCGTGGCCGGGCGCTTCAGCCCGGTGGGAGGCCGAGGAGGGTGCGGGTCTCGCCCACCAGCGTCAGTGATCCGATGACCACGATCTGGCCGCCGGGGCCGGTGAGGCGTGCCGCGTGCCGCAGGGCCGCGTGGGTGTCCGGGGCGCGGTGGACGTGCGGGCGGTCCGCGACGAGGCGGGCGAGGTGGTCCGGGTCGGCGGCCTTCGAGGATGCGGTGCGCGTCAACAACAGGGGCCAGTCCGGGGGGAGTTCGGCCAGCATCTCGTCGGCCGCCTTGGTGCCCTCCACCGCGAACACGAGGGCGGGGGCCGGCCCCGCCGCCGTCATCCGGACGATGTCCGGGAGCACGGCGGCCACGCTGTGCGGGTTGTGCGCCCCGTCCATGAGGACCGACCCGGTCCAGTCGTCAAGACGGGCCGGGTGCACCAGTTCGAGGCGGCCGGGCCACGTGGTGGCCGCGAGTCCGGCCCGCAGCCGGTCCTCGGCGAAGTCGGGCACCAGGCCGCGTTCGCGCAGCGCGTCGATCCCGGCGACGGCGAGCGCGAGATTGCGCTGCTGATGTGCCCCGCGCAGCGGGCAGGGCAGGTCGTGGTGGATTCCGAGCGGGGTGCGGACCTCCACCAGCCTTTCGTGCGCGGTGGCGGCGTACGGCGCCTCGGTGACCCGAATCTCCTCGCCGAGGCGCCACACCGTCAGCCCGCTGTGCTCGGCGAGCACCTGCCGGACCGTGCGCGCCGCCTCCGGCGGCAACTCGCCGAGGATCACATGGTCGCCGTCCCGGACCACCCCGGCCTTGGCCCAGGCGATCTCCGCGTACGAGTCGCCGAGGAGGTCCGTGTGGTCGAGGGCCACATTCGTGATGACCTTCACCCCGAGGTCGAAGGAGTTCACGGCGGTGTCCCGGCCGCCGGCGCTCGCTTCGAGCACGGCCAGGTCGACGCCGACCCTGCGGTAGTGCACGGCGGCCGCGGCGGCACGGAACGCCGGCGCGTCGAGCGGATCGCTCAGCCGCCGGGCCGCGGCGTCGACCTCGGCGTAGGCGGCGGCGTACGCGGCGCGCGAGGCGGGGATGTTGTTCACGCGGATGCGCTCGACGGCTTCCTGGAGCGCCGGGCCCGGCATGCTGCCGACGCGCAGCCCGAGCGCGGCAAGCCCCGAGACCGCGAACGCGCAGGTGGAGCCCTTGCCGTTGGTGCCGGTGACCAGAATGCCCCGTAGCCCTCGGTCCGGTCGGTCCAGGGCGGTGAGCAGGGGAGGCAGATAGTTCTTGACCGGCAGTCTCACCGTCCGGCGTGCGGCGGTGAGGTCGCGGGCTCGCTGATAGTCCATGCAGGAGATGCTGCCGCAACCCTCTCGGGAAGCCGTACCTCGGTATCGGGAAGCCGTGTCCCGGGATCAGGAAGCCGTGTCCCAGGCCGGGAACGGGTCCCGAACCGGCGGTTCCTCGCCCTCGGCCATCAGGCACGCGGCCAGCGCAGACCGCAGCGCCGCCGTCCGCAGCCCAGTGCCGATGAACACCAGCTCCTGGCCGCCCACGGAGTCGTCGTGCGCGTGGTCGTGCATGTCGTCGTCCGTGTGGTGCGCGCCCGTCGGCTCGAACCGCGCGACCGATCCGGCCTGCGACCAGAGCCCGGTCACGCGCGGGCGGCTCGCGAGCCGGAAGAACCCCTTGGAGCGCAGTACCCGGCCGTAGGTGCCGCTGTCCATGCCCTTGGTGACGAACGACCACAACCGCTCGGGGTGGAAGGGGAGTTCGGACCGGAAGACGGTGCTGGAGATCCCGTACTCCTCGGTCTCCGGCACATGGTCGCCGTTCAGCTCCCGCACCCAGCCCGGCGCGAGCTGCGCGCGCTCCAGGTCGAACAGTCCGGTGCCGAGGACGTGGCGCAGGTCCACCCGCCCCCGCGTCGCGGTGACGACGCGGGCGGCCGGGTTGAGGCGCGTGAGCGTGGCCGTGAGCCGGTCGGCGTCCTCGGCGGTCACGAGGTCGAGCTTGTTCAGGACGATGACGTCGGCGAACTCGACCTGGTCCATCAGCAGGTCGCTCACGGTGCGCTCGTCGTCCTCGTACTGGTCAAGCCCTCGCTCGACGAGTCCGTCGCCAGCGGTCAGCTCCGGCAGGAAGTTCGCCGCGTCCACGACGGTGACCATCGTGTCGAGCCGCGCGAGATCCCCGAGCGTCGCCCCGTCGTCGCGCGGGAAGGCGAACGTCGCGGCGACCGGCATCGGCTCGGAGATGCCGCTGGACTCGATGAGCAGATGGTCGAAGCGGCCCTCGCGGGCCAGCCGGTCGACCTCTTCGAGGAGGTCGTCGCGGAGCGTGCAGCAGATGCAGCCGTTGGTCATCTCGACCAGGCGCTCCTCGGTGCGCGACAGCGCCGCCTCGCCGCCGCGCACCAGCGCGGCGTCGATGTTGATCTCGCTCATGTCGTTCACGATCACCGCGACGCGCAGGCCGTCGCGGTTGCCCAGGACATGGTTGAGCAGCGTGGTCTTGCCCGCGCCGAGGAAGCCCGACAGGACCGTCACCGGCAGTCGGCCGTCGGCGGACGCCGTCTCGCGTCGATCTTGCGGTGCCATCCCGCGTTCAGCTTCCGGGCCGGATCAGGCCGCGCTCGTACGCCTTCACGAGCCGCTGCGGTACGAGATGCGTGACGCCGTCGACCGTCACGGGCACGAGCTGCGACGTGCCGGCCTTCCACTGGGAGCGGCGGTGACGCGTGTTGCTGCGGGACATCTTCCGCTTGGGCACGGCCATGGGGTCCTCCAGAGGTGATGAGGGTGTGGGTGGGGGAGTGAGGCAATGGGTAAGGACGGCCAGAGGCTACATGAAAATGGATCCCATTAACAAAAAGCGTCCCTTGTGCCGTAAGGGCCACGGCTACGTCGTGCGTGAGAGCCACCGCTGTGCCGTGCGAGCCACCGGTTGACCCTCACGTCACGTCAGGCTGCACGCTGTGCGGCGACGAAAGGGCGACGATCATGAGCTATACCGTCGGACAGGTCGCCGGCTTCGCCGGGATCACGGTCCGTACGCTGCACCACTACGACCGGACCGGGCTGCTCACACCCAGCGAGCGCAGCCCCGGCGGCTACCGCCTGTACGGCGACGCCGACCTGGCCCGGCTCCAGCAGATCCTCTTCTACCGCGAACTCGGCTTCGCGCTCGACGAGATCGCCGAGATCCTGACGGACCCGCAGGCCAACGCCCTCGACCAGCTCCGGGCCCGGCGCCGCGCGCTGCGCGAGCAGATCGGCAAGCTGGAGCGGCTCGTCGAGGTCGCCGAGCGCGCCATGGAGGTGCAGCAGACGGGCGTGCGGCTGAGCCCGCGCGAACGGTTCGAGGTGTTCGGCGGCATCACCTTCGACCTGAGCTACGCCACCGAGGCCGAGCTCAAGTGGGAGGGCAGCGCCGGGCACAAGGAGGCCATGGCCCGCGCCGCCGCGCACTCCAAGGAGGACTGGGCCCGCATCATGAGCGAGGCGGCGGACTGGCGCGACCGGGTCCTCGCCGCCTTCGACGCCCACGAGCCCGCCGACGGCCCGCGGGCCCGGGACCTCGCCGAGCAGCACCGGCAGCACATCAGCCGCTGGTTCACCGACTGCCCGCCCGACATGCACCTGCGCATCGCCGACGACTTCGTCACCGACCCCCGCGCGTTCGCGCTCGTGATACCGCCCGCGCAGCAGCGGCCGGGGCTCGCCCCGTATCTGCGGGAGGCGGTCCGCGCCAATGGTGCGCAGGTGCGCGACGGCGCCACGGCTCGACGAGAGGTCAAAGCTGAACCTGAGGTTGAGGGTGGCGGCGGTCACGAGGCTGAGAGCGGCGGCGATCAGGAGACTGCGCGCGGTGCGCGCGGAGGTGACGGGCGATGAGGATCCTGCTCACCGCCGCCGGTTCGTACGGGGACATCGCCCCGTACACCGGCCTGGGTGCCCGGCTGCGCGCGGCGGGCCACGACGTCGCGCTCGCCGCCCATGACGGCTTCGCGCCGCTCGTGCGCGGCGCGGGCCTGCGGTTCCGCCCGCTGCTCGCCGACGCCGGGCCCCCGGGCCCGGCCGCGAACCGGCGCGAGCTGATGCGGTCGGCGAGCACCTTCGTGCGCGACCTGGGCACCGGACTCGCGGACGCCGTCGACCCCGGCGACGATCTGCTCGTGCTGTCCACGACGACGGCTCCGCTCGGCTGGCAGCTCGCGGAGGCCCTCGACGTGCCGACGATCGGCGCGTACCTCCAGCCGGCCCACCCGACGCGGGAGTTCGCGCCCGTGGTGAGCGGTGCTCGTTCCCTGGGCCGCTGGGGCAACCGCGCCATGGGGCGCTTCTCCCTGCGGATGGTCGACCGCGTCTACGCCGACGCGGTCAGGGATCTGCGGTCGCGCCTCGGCCTGCCCGCCGACGCGCCGGCCGCCGTCCGCGCCCGCCGGGAACGCAGGGCCTGGCCGGTGCTGCACGGCTTCAGTCCGGCCGTCGTGCGGCGCCCGGCCGACTGGCGCGCCGGGCTGGACGTCGTCGGCAACTGGTGGCCGTACCACGATCCGGCGGTGCGGCTTCCGCCCGACGTCGAGGACTTCCTCGGCTCCGGCCCGGCACCGGTCTTCATCGGCTTCGGGAGCATGGCTGCGGGAGAGGGCGAGCGGCTCGGTGAACTCGCCGTGGCGGCACTGCGCCGGGCCGGGCTCCGTGGCGTACTGCAGTCCGGCCGGGCCGGTCTGGTGGCGTCCGCTGACGGGATCCTCACGGTGGACGAACTCCCGCACGCTCTGCTCTTCCCGCGCATGGCCGCCGTGGTGCACCACGCGGGCGCGGGCACCACGGCGGCGGGACTGCGCGCCGGTGTGCCAGCCGTGCCCGTACCCGTCACCGCCGACCAGCCCTTCTGGGCCGCCCGCCTGGCCGCGCTCGGCGCCGCCCCCGCTCCCGTCCCGTTCCGGGCGCTCACGGCGGAACGCCTGGCCGACGCGCTCACCCGCGCGGTCCGCGAGGACGCGTACGCGACCGCCGCCGCGGCCGTCGCCCGCGCCATGGCCGCGGAGGACGGCGCGGGGCAGTTCCTCAAGGCCGTGGAGCGGCTCGGCGGGCCGGTGTGAGGCGCCCCTGAGCCAGGCCCGGCGTCCGCCGGGCGGAGGACATCACGCCCAGCGGTGGGGGCGTCACGCCGAGCGGAGGGCCGTCACGGCCGCCCCTCCCGTGGCACCTCCTCCCCCTCCGGCACCGGTCCCGGCGCCGTCCCCGCACCGAACGGGCTCCCGCCGAGGTCCTGCCGGTGATGCGGCGTCAGCCATCCGGAGAGGTCCGGGCCGAGGGGCACGATGGCGGTGGGATTGATGCCGGTGTGCACTTGGTAGTAGTGCCGCTTGATGTGGTCGAAGTCGACCGTGTCGTCGAAACCCGGGGTCTGGTACAGATCCCGGGCGTACGCCCACAGCACCGGGTCCTCGGTCAGCTTCCAGCGGTTGCACTTGAAGTGGCCGTGGTACACGGCGTCGAAGCGCACCAGCGTCGTGAACAGCCGGATGTCCGCTTCCGTGATGCTGTCGCCGACCAGATAGCGGCGGTCCGCGAGCCGCCGCGAGGTCTCCTCCAGACGTCGGAACACATCCCCGCACGCGTCCTCGTACTCGCTCTGGGAGGAGGCGAAACCCGCGCGGTACACGCCGTTGTTGACGTCGCGGTAGATGCCCTCCATCACCGTGTCGATCTCTTCCCGCAGCGGTTCGGGATACAGGTCCGGGGCGCCGGGGCGGTGCAGGGCCGTCCACTCCGTCGCGAGGTCCAGCGTCAGCTGCTGGTAGTCGTTGGTGACCAGCTTGCCGCTGGGGACGTCCACGATCGCCGGGACGCTCACGCCGCCCGGATAGCCCGTCTCCCGCGCGTCGTACGCCTCGCTGAGATAGCGGATGCCGAGGACCGGGTCGCGGCCGTCCTTGTCGAGGGTGAAGCGCCAGCTGCGGTCGTCCTGGATCGGGTCGGCGACCGCCAGGGAGAGCGGGCCCTCCAGGCCGAGCAGCCTGCGGGAGATGAGCGCGCGGCTCGCCCAGGGGCAGGCGCGGCTCACCACCAGGCGATAGCGCCCGGCCTCCACCGGCCAGCCGTCCCGGCCGTCGGCCGTGATGCGGTCGGCGAAGTGGCTGCGCGAGCGCTTGAACGGCTTCTTGCCGTACGCCTCGTTGCTCGCCGCGGTCCGCTGCTGTGCCGCGTCGTCGCTCACCGCAGGCTCCCCTCGTGGCGCCGGGCCGGGGCGGACGCCGACCCGGGGGCGTCGACGGGAGGATGCGCCGCGTCGGTGGACAGGGGCGCCGGGCCGTGCGGCGCGAGGTCGTAGATCCTGTTCAGCAGCTCGGCCTCGTTGCCCGCGAGGCCCGCGCGCCGCAGGGCCTCGTCGGCGTCCGCGATCGGCACGGCGAGCAGGGCCGCGGTCTGCGCCGTCACGGGTCCGTCCAGGGCGGCGCGTGCGGTGTGCAGCAGCCGCAAGCAAGCCTGCGCCGCGGCCAGTTCGGGGTACGTCGTGCCGGTCATGTCGGTTGGCTCCTTTACGCGCGGGTCCCATGAGTCGAAGGTGCAACTCCCACTCTTGCGTACGGGTCTGACAATTGCCCTTCAACTGCCTGCCAAGCACCACGCGCGCCGCCTGCGGAGACCCACCGCGGCAGCCGCGGCGTCACCCCGACCGGCGTACCAGACGCAGCCGCAGCCCCTCCGGCATGAGCGTCAGACGCTCGGCGACCCGCAGCCGGTAGCCGGGCTCCGGCACCAGGTCGTAGCGGCGCAGCAGCAGCGCGAGCACCAGCGTCGCCTCGTGCAGCGCGAACTGACGGCCGATGCAGGCCCGCGCGCCGGTGCCGAACGGCTTGAAGACGTGCGGCGGCCGGGCGCGCACCGCGGCCGGGGCGAACCGGTCGGGGTCGAAGTCCTCCGGCCGCGCGCCCCACGCCTCCGGGTCCCGATGCAGCAGTACCGCCAGGACCAGCGCCCACGCGCCCCGCCGCATCGGATGCACCCCGCCGAGCACCGTGTCCTGCCGGGCCTCACGCGCGAACGCCGGAGCGGTGGGCCACAGCCGCAGCGACTCGTCGAGCACGCGGCGTACGTAACGGAGCTTGGCCACCTGCTCGTAGCCGGGCGTCTCCGCCTGCCCCCACACCTGGTCGACCTCCTCCCGCGCGCGGGTGAGCACGTCGGGGTGGTGCGCCAGGTAGTGCAGCGCGAACGACAGCGCGCCCGACGTGGTCTCGTGACCGGCCACCAGGAAGGTGATGACCTGACGGCGGATGTTCTCCGGAGACAGCCGTTCGCCGGTGTCGGGGTGGGCGACGTCCAGCATGCGGTCGAGCAGGTCGCCGCGGGCGCCCGAGGCGTCCGCCGCCCGCCGGGCCGCGACGACCTCGTCCACGGTCCGGTTCAGATACGCCACGTCGGCGGCGTTGCGCCGATCGGCACCGCGCAGGAGCAGCGGCGCGAGGGCGGGCGGCATGAGGTTGCGGCGCTGGGCGTGGGAGAGCGTGCCGACCATGGCCGTCACGAAGGGGTGCGGGCGGGCCCGCTCGAAGGAGCCGAAGTCGTGCCCGAATCCGGTGCGGGCGATCGTCTCCAGGGTCAGTTTCGTCATGTCGCCGGGCACGTCCACGGCCCGCCCCGCGGCCGCCGCGCCGTCCCAGCGCTCCGTCAGTTTCCGGGCCACGTCGAGCATCAGCGGGTGATAGCTCGCCATCGCGTCCCGGCTGAACCCGGGCGCCAGGATGTCGTGCGCCAACTGCCAGTTGGGCTCGTGGTTGTACGCGGTGAACAGGCCGTCGCCCGCGACGGGCCGCAGATTGGCCACCCCGAGCCCCACATGCTTGGCGAACCGCGCCTCGTCGGCCAGTTCGCCCGCGAGCCGGGCGCCCCAGACGAAGACGATCTCCTTGCCGAAGCCCTTGCGGCGGAAGATCGGCCCGAGCCGGCGGCCGATGCGCATCGAGTCCTGCACGGGGGTGCGCGGACGCACGCCGAGTACGTCGCCGACCAGCGGCACACGGTGGGGCGGGTGCGGTATGCGGTGCAGTTGGGGCCAGCCGGACTCCGCGCCGCGAAATCCCTTCGGCAGGTCCCCCGGGCCGGGCTCGGCACCTCCAGTCGGCCGCGTCGGCTCCGTCTTCTGTGCCATGGCCGCCATCTCCCTTGTGCACAGGGCCCGTTGGCGCCTGTTGTACGTGGATTCAATAGGGGCCTCCAGTCTGGTCCCGTTGTTGAATCGACGTCAAGTAAGCTGCGGGCATGGCCGCGAACCCGCAGGAGCGCACGCGCCGCAGGCTCAGCACCGAGGAGCGCAGGGACCAGCTCCTGACCGTGGGGGCGCGGCTGTTCGCGCAGAGCCCCTACGACGACGTCTGGATCGAGCAGGTCGCCGAGATCGCGGGCGTCTCGCGCGGGCTGCTGTACCACTACTTCCCGACCAAACGGGACTTCTTCGCCGCGGTGGTACGGCGCGAGAGCGAACGCATGCTGCGCCTGACGGCCGCCGAGCCGGGCCTGCCGGTGCGCGAACAGCTCGGCGCCGGCCTGGACGCCTTTCTCGGGTACGTGGAGGGCCATGCCCAGGGCTTCCGTGCCTTCCACCGCGCGGAGGCGGCCGGGGACCCCATGGTCCGCGAGGTCTACCGCGAGGGCCTCGCCGCCCAGGAGCGGCGGATCCTCGCGGCCCTCGCGGCCGACCCCGAGACCGCGCCCCTGGCGGCCGAGCTGCCCGCCGTCCGCCTGGCGGTGCGCGGCTGGCTCGCCTTCATGGTCGCGGTCTGCCTGGAGTGGCTGGAGGAACAGGAGCTGACGCGCGCACAGGTGCGGGACCTGTGCGCGCGGACCCTGCTGGGGGCGATCCTGCCGCGGACTCCGTGACGGACGACTCCGTGACGGACGACGGAACGAATGCCGCGTTGCCCGATGTGTCGGGTGATCTCAACTGGCGATGGGCAGCTTTCTGGAGTAACCGCTGAGCCCTGCATCGATCTGTCGGTGGCCCGCCAGGAGGTCCGTTTCGGTGACCCAGGCGCGCGTCACCCGAGCGCAGGCCGGTCCGGAACAAGGGGTGAGGAACATGGCAGCAGAAGGCCTGGAGAGCCTGCCGAGGCCGCCTCGCATCTCCGACGCCACACTGCGGGACTCCGCGCACATGGCGGGTGTCGAGTTCGGCCCGAAGGACGCCGCGGCCATCGCGGACCTCCTGGTCAGGACCGGAGTCGAACGGGTCGAGGTGGGCATGGTGTCGGGGCCGGGGACCAAGGACGCGGACCTCATCCTCGCCACCCATGAGGCGGTCGGCCCCGAGCACAGCATGACGCTCGTCGTCGTGCGCGACCGCCGGCAGGTCGACGAGGCCCTCAAGGAGGCCGAGCGGCTGGGCGTGCGGCACATCATGTGCTCCCTACCCACCTCCGAGCGGCACGCCGAGCTGAAGCTCGGCTCGGCCAGCCTCAAGTTCCTCCAGGTGCTCGCCCGTTCGGCGATCTGTCAGGCCAAGGAACGCGGGTTCCATGTCACCTTCAGCGGTGAGGACGGCGCACGAACCCCCACCGACCGGCTCGTCCCCTACGTCACGACGGGCTTCCGGTCCGGAGCCGACCGCTTCCGGCTCGCCGAGACCGTCGCTTGTCTCTCGCCCTGGCGGATGGAGGAGACGATCGCGGAACTCGTGGCGATCGACGGCTCCGAGATCGAGATCCACTCGCACAACATGCTCGGCATGGCCGTCGCCAACTCTCTCGCCGCCGTCCGTGCGGGTGCCCGATGGGTGTCCGCGACCGTCGGCGGCATCGGCGAGC
The DNA here is from genome assembly GCF_014649395.1 of Streptomyces aureoverticillatus. Classification (GTDB taxonomy): domain Bacteria; phylum Actinomycetota; class Actinomycetes; order Streptomycetales; family Streptomycetaceae; genus Streptomyces; species Streptomyces aureoverticillatus. The sequence continues at coordinate 774,722 of NZ_BMSY01000004.1, read as the reverse complement.
GCGGCGGCAACACCCCTCTTGCCGAACTGCTCACCGCGCTGCGCGTCCTGCACGGGGACACCCGTTTCGACCTGACCCACCTCACGGAGCTCTCCCGCCTCGCACTCAAGAGCTCCGGCCTCGGCGACGCCTTCCAACCAGGACCGGCCACCCGGCACGCGTACGCCTACGAGCTGGCGGGCCAGCTCAGCCACCCGGAGGCGTACGAGACGCTGCCCGCCGAACTCGTCGGCAACACCCGCCGATTACGCGTCCGCAGCCGCCTGAGCCCGGCCCTGGTCTCCTGGGCGCTGGCCGACTCGGGCATCCACGTGGACATCGACGTCTTCACCTCCTGGCTCGTCGAACGGCAGGAACGAGACGGCAACCCGCTGCTCGACCGGGACGCGATCCGCGCGGCCGCCGCCGCCTTCCCGCCCGCCTGAACCCCGCCACGACCAAGGGAGATGTCTCATGACGACCGACACGCTCGCAGGCACCTGCCCCGAGTGCGAGACGGACCTGACCGTACCCGTGATGGGCAAGGGCGAGACTCTCGCCTGCCCCGAGTGCATGCTCACGCTCCGCATCGAGGATGTCGCGGACGGCCGCATCACCCTGTGCATGGTCGAGACCCGGCTGCGCGACTGGGGCCAGTGACATGAGGCGGACGGTCGGCGTCGCCGCGGACCGGATCGGCTGGGAAGAACGGCAGCTGATCGCCGTGGCCCCGGCGTTCGGCCTCCACATGGAGTGGATCAACGACGAGTCCATGTGCCTGGGCCACCCGGACGCGCAGACGCTCGCGGGCTACGACGCACTGTTGGTGCGCAGCCGCAGCTACACCCGCGGCGGGCTCATCGCCACGCTCGCGGAGGCCACTCCGATCCGGGCGCTGAACACCGCCCGCGCGATCCACACCTGTCAGAACAAGGCGGCTCTGCGCACCGCGCTGCGCACCGCGGGCATTCCGGTCCCGGACTTCCGGCTCGTGCTCTCCCGCAGGGACTTCGAGCGCTGCCTGCGGGACATGCGACTGCCCCTGGTCCTCAAGCCGGTCTTCGGCGGCATGGGCAGGCGGGTCACCCTGATCCGGCACGCCGACGTCGCCCCGTCCGTCTACGACTACGTGGAGGACCTCGGGCACGCCTTCGAGCAGGCATGCCTGGTGGAGCCGTACCTGGGCGACACCTCGGTGCGCTGTCTGGTCGCGGGGGACGAACTGGTCGGTGCCGTCGAATTCGCCGGCGACGCCACCGACTGGCGGTCCAACGCGGCGCTGGGCAACCGGACCCGGGCCGTGGCCCACGATCCGGATCTGCGCAAGATCCTCGACGGGGTGGTGTCCGAACTGGGGCCCGGCATCCACGGGGTGGATCTCTTCCGCACCCCCGACGGCTACGTGGTCAACGAGGTCAACCACGCCCCGGGCTTCCGGGCACTGGCCTCGGCGACCGGAGCGGATGTCCCCTCGGCCGTCGCCCGCCACGTCCGGGAGGTCCTCGCATGATCCGTGCGGGAGTCATCGGTGCTTCCGGACTCGCCGGAGGCGAACTCATCCGGCTGCTCAGCCAACACCCCGACCTGGAGCTGACATTCCTGGGCGGCTCCTCCAGCGTCGGAATGCGCCCCGGCGAACTGCACCCCGGCCTGCGGATCAACACCGACCTGACCGTGCGGCACGTCACCGAGACGACCGCCGCCCAGCTCGACGTGGCCTTCCTGGCGACTCCCGCGCCGGTCTCCGCGGAGCTCGCCGGCCTGCTTGCGGACCGGGTCCCGGCCGTCATCGACCTCAGCGCCGCCTTCCGCCTCCGCACCCAGCAGCTCCACGATCGCTGGTATCCGACGGTGGAGCGCCAAGCGGCCCTCGTGGACCGCTTCGTGTACGGGGTGCCGGAACTGGTCGGCGACCAGATGGCGGACGCCGCGCTGATCTCGCTCCCCGGCTGCTACGCGACCGCGATCACCCTGGGCCTGGCCCCCCTCACCCTCGGCATGGGCCTGCACGTGAACATGGCGCTCGTGGATGCCAAGGGCGGATCCAGCGGCAGCGGTCTGCGACCGCGCACCGCCGGTCTGCATCCGCTGCGCAGCGGCGCCATCACGCCGTACGCCCCGACCGGACACCGGCACGCCGCCGAGGTCACCGACTTCCTGGAGCGGACACGACCCGGCTCGATCGCCTCCTTGCGGATGTCCGCATATGGCGTCCCCAACGTGCGGGGCCTGCTCGCCAGTCTCTACGTGTTCACCGACCAGGCCGTCGATCCACGTGAACTGCAGCGGGCCTATCTGCGCTTCTACAAGGGGCACCCGTTCGTACGGCCACGGCGGCACACCGAAACGCGGATTCCGGTGCCCGACCCGCAGGCGGTGCTCGGCTCCAACTACTGCGATGTGACCGCCCTCGTCGATGAGGACGGCGGCCGCATCGTCGTCCTCGCCGCCCTCGACAACCTCGTCAAGGGCGCCGCGGGCCAAGCGGTGCAGGCCGCGAATCGACGGTTCGGGCTCCCTGAGGAGACGGGTCTGACGATGCAGCCGGTGATGCCCGCGTGAGCGCGACGCCGCCCCGGCCACCCGTGGCCGTGGTCAAACTCGGCGGCAGCTGCCTCGATCTGCTCGACGCCTTCTGGTGGGACGATCTGGCCCGGCAGGCACAGTCACGGCCACTGATCCTCCTTCACGGCTGGTCGCGCCCGCTGCGGCGGCTGCATCCCCGTCACCGTCGTCAGGCAGCGATGCTGCGCGACCGGTACGGCAATCAGAGCCGATGGACCACGCCCGAGGTCATCGACGACATCAAGACCGTCAGCGCCGCGTTGAGCCGGGAAGTCCTCAGGCAGCTCCAACTGCGTGATGTCACCGCCGAGTGGCTGCTCGGCAGCGACGGGCTGATCGGCGCGGGACCGGGCGAGCGCCTGTGGTGGCGAGGCAAGCGGCTCGTCGAGCTGGAGAACCTGGTCGGCCCGCCCACGAGCGTGCACACGGCGCGGCTGGCGCGCACACGGCCAGGACACATCCCTCTGGTGACGCCGCTGGCGCGCAACACGGCCGGCCAGGAGGTGAACACCGACGCCGATCGGGCCGCCGCCGCTGTCGCCGGGGCGGTCGGCGCCGCCGATCTCGTACTCGTCACCGACGTCACCCACCTGATGGCGGACGGGAAGCCTGTCCACTCGATCACCGAGAAGACCGCGGTCGACCTTCGCGACAAGGTCGCCACAGGCGGAATGCGCAAAAAGCTGCGAGCCGCTTGCGAAGCCCTGGAGCAGAGCGTGGAGCGGGTCGTCATCGGCAACGCACCCGTCACGGCCCTGCTCACCACCCACGCCGGAACTGTCATCACCCGAGGCTGAGGGGCAACCACGTGCCGCGTCCGCGCGTTCTGGTCGTCGACAACGGAACCCTGTCGTTGCCTCAACTGCGCACACGCCTGGAGGACTTGGGATCCCACACCGACACGGTGGACACGGCCTCGGTGCCCTCCAGGCTCCAGGGCCGTTACCAGGCGATCGTCCTGAGCGGCACCAAGGTGCGGGCCCACGACCGCGAGCACTACGAGCCCCTCATCAACCTCGTCATGACCGCCGACGTCCCCGTCCTCGGAATCTGCGGCGGCATGCAGATCCTCGCGGTCGCCGCAGGCAGCCACCTCACCCAGGGGCCCCAGCGGGTCGGACGCAGTGAGGTGCGGGTCGACCCGGGGGAGCCGCTCTTCACTCACGTGCGGCCGACGGTGACGCTGTTCCAGCGGCACACCCTGTACCTGCGGCAGGCTCCGCGGGGCTTCCGCGTCATCGGCCGCTCCGAGCACGCGCCCGTGGAGTTCCTCCGCTCCGACAACGGCCGCCTCATGGGCTCCCAGGCCCACCTCGAATACCGGACCGACGGCCGGGAAATCCTGCGAGGCTTCACGCAGTTCTACATGTAGGCGGCCACGGGGTACACGCGGACTTGACCGTCCTGGGCCACTCAGGCGGATCTGGGCGCCCGCTCTCGGCCGACGGCGTCGAACAGCAGCTTCGCGGCCACTGCCGTTCCGTCGGTGCGGATCGTTGCGGCCACGGCGGTCGCTTTGGCGCCGGTCTCGGGGGAAAGGGCCGTCCCGAGCGCGGCCGACAGGGACGCGAAGGTCGGCGTCGGGCCGTCGTGCGCCACGCCGATGCCGAGGTCGGCCACACGCCCGGCCCAGTACGGCTGGTCCGTCGCCTGCGGGACCACCACCTGCGGCGCGCCGGCCCGGGTGGCCGTCGTCGTGGTGCCCGCGCCACCGTGGTGCACGACGGCGGCCATCCCGCGGAACAGCGCCTGCTGGTTGACCTCGCCGACGACGAAGCAGTCGTCCCGGACGTCGACCAGGGACAGGTCGGCCCAGCCACGGGCCAGGACCGCGCGCCGGCCGTGCGCCCGGACCGCCTCGACGGCCACCTGCGCGACGTCCGTCGACGCGTGCATGGGCATGCTGCCGAAGCCCACGTACACCGGTGGCGCCCCCGCCTCCACGAACTCCACCAGCTCAGCCGGGAGCGGATTGACGTCGGGCACGATCCACGCGCCGGTCTGGACGACGCCGAGGTCCGGCGTCCCGTGCCACGGGTCCAGGACGGGGTCCGTCGCCAGCCACGGCCGGTCCCCGATGACGTAGTCGCGGACGTCGTCCACCGGGGGCAGGCCGTGGGCCGCCCGGTTCGTGTTGAGCGCCTCGCCGAACAGCACGTTGATGCTCTCGGCGTCCAGGTCCCACAGCACCCGGTTGTCGGTCACCTCCGGCGGGAACGGCCGACCCGGATACGCCAGCGGCGCGCGGTGCGGCGACGGCAGGGTGAGCTGCTGGAAGGTCACGGACACGGACGGAATGCCCAGCTTCTCGGCCACCGAAAGCGCCCCGGCCGCGGCCGGCAGCACGCCGGTCGCCACCACCACGTCGCACCCCTCGGCCGCGGGAGGGACCGCGTCGAACTGTCCGGCGATCAACTCCGCGGCACGCCGGGGCAGGGACGACGACGGCGGCGCCGCCTTCGTCAGCGCGCGTGCCGACGGACCGACCGGCACCAGCGGCACGCCCACCCCCGCCAACCTCCGCGCGAAGTCCTCGTCCGGCGGCGCGCACACCCGCACCTCCGCGCCCAGCGCCCGCAACTCCGACGCGAGTCCCGCCATCGGTTCGACGTCCCCGCGCGACCCGTAGGTCGACAACAGCACCCGCACTTCGTGACTCCCATGTCCGCAGATCCCGGCTTCGGCGGGCGATTCTGCGGCATCAACGGGGCCTTGTCGCAAGCCCCCCGGTGGGCTATACGTTGAGAGTGGAAAGGCGCGGGTACCCCCTTTTCCCCGCCATCCCTTTCCCCTCGGCCCTCCTGTGGTCGCCCTTTCACGCAGGCAGGAAACCCGTCCCGAAGTGCTCCGTCAGGGCCCGCCGGCCGTCCTCCGCGTCGTCGGCGAGGCGTTCGGCGGCCCACAGGAAGAAGTCGTCCGCGACGGTGTCGATCCAGTCGTACGCCGGGTCGAAGGGCCCGGGATCCGGTGCCGGGTAGCGCAGTTCGAGCTCCGGGCCGCGCACCCCGAAGACCGTGAACAGCCGGTGCCCGTCCGGCTCGGACGCCTGCCGCACGGCGACCGAGGAGCAGTCCCACCACCGCGGCCCGTACTGCAGCCAGAGCGTCGTGGTGTCCGCGCCCTCGGCGTACAGGGCGGCCGCGACCGGTGCGTCGCCGCGCCGGGAGGCGTCCGTGAGGTGGACGAACCCGTGGCAGCGGCCGGACGCGGGCGTGAGCAGGCCCGTCCCGGTCTCCAGCGACCAGACGCGGCCGTGCCGGTCGTAGTCCTGCAGCACGACCGCGGACGGCGGTGCGGAGGGTGTCCCTATGGCAGGCATCAGTTGCGGCGCTCCCGTCCGAGCTCCTGATCGACGGCGGCGTTGCTGGGCGTCGCCGCCTCGATCACGGCCGCCCAGCTCCCGTACTTGGCGAATTGCTGGTCGGCCGTCGGCCCCAGCGGGTTGCCGTACTTCTCCATGGTGCGCGCTTCCAGTTCCTTTCCGGAGGGCGAGGTGGGCGCGCCCGCGACGGAGCACACGCGGCTCACGACGGGACGCCCAGGACGAAGCGGACGTTACGGCCGTATGCGCGCGTGGGAGCCATGTGGTGTCGGCGCGTCAGAGTGACGTGGAGTTTCCCTGGGAGGGGCGATGCGTGTGTTCCTCTTGTGGCGGGACAGAGCCCGTGCTGAACGCCCAGTAGGCCACCGCGGCGAGGACTTCGAACCCCGCCGCCACGACGAGCGAGCCGGAGAGCGACCAGGTGGCGATCGGGCCGCCGATGCCCGCGCCGAGCGCGAAGCCGGTGATCTTGAGGCTGGCGCCGGTGGTGAAGATCTGGGCGCGCAGCTGCTCCGGCGCCTCCCGGTGACGTACCGCGAAGAGCGCCGTGAGCTGCGGGCCCGTCCCGGCGCCGGCGACCGCCATCGCCGTGAACAGGGCGAGGGGCGACACGGTCGCGGCGAGCAGCAGGGCGGCGGCGAGGGCGAGGGTGCTGCCCAGGATCGTCGCGTCGGGGCGCAGCAGGTCGGGGCGCCTGGCGAGCAGGGCGTTCGCGGCGAGCGACGCGGTGGCGAGGACGGTCAGGAGGAACGTTCCCGATCCACTGCCGCCGAGGGCCCGTTCGCCGAGCAGGGGAGTGCAGGCGACCAGCATCCCGACGCCGACGTACGAGACGACGGAGGTCAGGGTCGCGCGGGCGAGGGGCCGGGTGCAGCAGATGGCGCGGAAGCCGGACGCCAGATCGGCGACGACCGACCGCGAGGCCCTGCGCGGGGCGGCCCGGAGATTCCGCGGCAGCGTCCACGCCGACGGCAGCGCGAGGGCGATCAGCGCGAGGGACACGACGACGCCCGCCGACGTGCCCGCCACCATCGCGACCGCGCCCGCCAGAGCGGGACCCGCCAGGTTCGCGAAGTTGTACGTCAGCGCGTCGAGCGCGTTGGCGCGCGGCAGGCCCTCCGGAGTGGCCACGCGGGGCAGTTGCGAGGTCCACCCGCCGGTGAGCGCGGGCCCGAGCAGCCCGCCGCACACGGCCGTGGCGAGGACGAACGGCAGCGGCAGACGCCCGAGGCTCTGCAGGACGACGAGCAGCGCGAGGCAGTACGCGGCCAGCGCGCCCGCGAGGAGCCGGCCCGGACGCACCGCCCTGTCCAGCATGGCTCCGAAGACCGGCCCGCCCACGGCGGCGGAGACGGTGATCCCCGCCAGGAGCGCCGACGCGGTGGACGGTGACCCCGTCACCGACAGGCCCACCAGCAGCAGCGCGGGACCTGACATCTCGTCACCGGTACGCGCCGCCGTGGCTCCGGTCACGTACGCCGCCATCCTGTAACGCTTTGCCATTCACGTCACGTTACAAGGTAACGGGACATCGAACCATAGGCGTTACCCTCACCTTCGTGAACAAGCCGAATGCCAAAGGCCCGAAACCGCCGAAGGCCGAGAAGCGCGAGAGGCCTGAGACGGCTGAGGCGACTGAGACGGCTGACACGGCCGAGAAGCACGAGTGGTCCACCCGTCACTCCGTGTTCCGGTCCGCGCAGCGCGCCGCCGCGCTCGTCAACGTCCTCAGCGCCGACGAGCCACCCGCCGCCGACACGGTCGAAGCGGTCCTGCGCGAGTACGGCGAGCAGGATCCGCTGGGTGTGTCCGCCACGGACGTGGTCGAGATGCGCGCGGTGGCGGCACGGCTGCGCGAGGTCTTCGCCGCCCCCGACGTCGACACCGCGGCCGCCCGCCTGAACCGGCTGCTGGCCGAGGGCTGTGGCCCGGTCCGGCTCACCGCGCACGGTGGCGCCGCGCCCTGGCACATCCACCTGGACAGCGACGACACCGCGCCCTGGGCGGAGTGGTTCCTCGCCTCGTCCTGCATGGCGCTCGCCGTCCTCGTCTGGGACCGCCAGCGGCCCCCCGGCGGGCTGTGCGCCTCACCGCGCTGCGCCAACGTGTACGTCACCGGTGGCAGCGGAACGGCGCGTCGCTACTGCTCGCCGCGGTGCGCGACGCGCGAGCGGGTGGCCGGACACCGGCGCGCCAAGGGGAGCCGACGCGAGGGTGGTTGAGCCCGTTGCGGGCCCGTCGCGGGACACAGCCGGGTGCACCGGGGGCGTCCGATGGGCGCCGGAGAGCGTACGCGTGCGCGAACCCTTCCTATGCTGACCCCATGAGGCGGACATCCTTTGCCAACTGGCCCTGCTCCATCGCGCGCACCATGGATCTGCTCGGCGACTGGTGGACGCCGCTCGTGCTGCGCGAAGCCTTCTACGGAGTCACGCGGTTCGACACGTTCCAGCAGGAACTCGGCATCGCACGCAACACCCTCGCCGACCGCCTGCGGCGCCTCGTCGACGACGGCCTCATGGAGAAGCGCCCGTACCAGAGCGAACCGGTGCGCCACGACTACGTACTCACCGAGAAGGGCCGCGACTTCTTCGGCGTCCTCGCCGCCATGAACAGCTGGGGCAACCGCTGGCTCAGCGGCGACGACGGCGCACCGGTCGTGTTCCGGCACGAGCCGTGCGGCCACGACAGCGCCGCCGAGGTGGTGTGCGCGCACTGCAGACAGCCGATGACGTCCGAGGACACCCGTCCCCGTATGGGCCCGGGCTTCCCGCCCCGCCTGGCCGAACGGGCGGAGGTGCGCAGGAGGTTCGCCCAGCCCTGAGGCGACGGGCGACGGGCGACGGGCCGACATCAGCCCAACACCCCTGCTCACACGGCCTCGTGACTACAACACCGTTTCGGACGCCGCGGCCGCCACGACGCACGCCACGGCCAGGGCGAGCATCACCCCGCGGGTCCATCCGCCGACGCTCCGCGCTCGTGGACATTCCGTGCCCGAGGCGTCCGCGAGGGTTTCGCACAAGCGGCATTCGCCTCCCGTCGTGACGGGGCTGTCGAGCCAGTAGGCGCCGAACAGTTCGGCTCCTGTGGGCGGGGACTGATCGGACTCCTCGATGGTCTCCATGTACGGGCCAACGAGGGGCCGACGGGGTCCGGTACGTGCTTCGCAGCTCCGTTGCAGGGATTTCACCGCGGCGTGATCACCCAGATAAGCATCAGAGACGATGGTTCTGCGGGGCGACGTCCGGGCGTGTCAGCCGGAAGGCCAGGCACACCACGAGCGTGCCGTCCGTGACCGGTGTGCCCTGGTCCGCCCAGTAACGCCGGTGCCCCGTACGCCAGTCGGCGAGGGAGGTGAAGCCCTCGCCCTCGGCGTCGGCGTGGGCCCACGTCACCTCCGCGAAGGACGTCACCTCGGCGTCCGTGATCTCGACGGCGGCCACACATCCGCCCTCGTCGTCCAGCACCGCCAGCCGCTCGCCGGGGTACTCCAGGCCCTCGGTCTCCTTGGCGTAGTCGTCGAGGAGACCGGTGGTGGCGGTCTTCGCCCCGGACAGGACCAGGGCGTTCAGCTCGGCCCGCATCGCGCCGGGAGTTCCCAGCTCGAGGGAGCGCATTCCGTTGACTCGCGGCCACATCGTCCTTCGCCTCGCTCACTGGTCTCTTGGCGCCGGAGACCGCGGCGCCGGTGCGGCGGGTGCCATGGCCGACCTTAGGGGTGCGGGGACTACAACTGCTTGACAGGTCAGTCCTGTTGAGCAACTCTGCTGGTCATGGAGTGGACAGGGGTACGTTACGCGGAAGGGCCGAGCGTCGAGGTGAGCGCCTGGATCGACGCGCCGCCCCAGCGTGTGTGGGAACTCGCGAGCGACGTCGCGCGGATGCCGGAGCGGAGCGGCGAGTTGCAGGCCGTGGAGTGGCTGGACGGCGCCGTCGCTCCCGCGCGCGGGGCGTGCTTCGCCGGGCACAACAAGCACGAGGCGTTCGGCGAGTGGACCACGGTGTCCCACGTGGTCGAGTGCGAGGCGCCGCGGGTCTTCGGGTGGGCGGTGACCGACCCCGAACACCCCAGCGCCACCTGGCGGTTCAGCCTGCGGGAGCGCGACGGCGGCACCGAGCTGACGCACTGGATGCGGATGGGTCCGGCCCGGTCCGGGATCTCGCTCGCGATCGAGCGGATGCCGGAGAAGGAACAGAAGATCGTCTTCGTGCGGATGCGGGAGCTGGAGCGGGGGATGAGCGCGACCGTCGAGGCCATCAAGGCGCTCGCCGAGACCGGGACCGGGACCGAGTCCCGGAACGAATCCGAGTCCGAGTCCGGGTCCGGGTCCGGGTCCGCTGACGGTGCCGGGACCCGCCGCGGGCCCGGGCGTGACGCCTGATGCGTACCGCCACCACCATCGAGGCGTCCGGCGGCGACTGGCAGGACACCGTCGCCTACGTCACCGAGGCCGAGAAGCTCGGCCTGGACATCTGCTGGGTCGCCGAGGCGTGGGGTGCCGAAGCGCCTTCCCCGCTCGGCTACTTGGCGGCCCGGACCGAGCGCATGCTGCTCGGCTCCGGCATCATCCAGCTCGCCACCCGCACCCCCGTCGCCATCGCCCGCGCGGCGATCACGCTGTCCAACATCTCGGGCGGCCGCTTCCTGCTCGGCCTGGGCCCGTCCGGACCACAGGTCGTCGAAGGGCTGCACGGGGTCCCCTTCGACCGCCCCCTGGCCCGCATGCGGGAGACCGTCGAGATCGTGCGGCAGGCGGCGTCCGGCGAGAAAATCGCGTACGAGGGGCGGGAGTTCACCATCCCGTTGCCGGGTGGCGAGGCCAGGCCGATGCGCCTGGCGGTGCGCGCCGAACACGACCTGCCCGTTTACCTGGCCACGCTCTCACCCCGCATGCTCCGCCTGACCGGCCGTATCGCCGACGGCTGGCTCGGCACCAGCTTCGTACCCGAAGGCGCCCGGGCGGCCTACTTCGACCACTTGGACGCCGGACTCGCCGAAGCCGGCCGGAAGCGGACGGAGCTCGACATCTGCCAGGGCGCGGAGGTGGCGTTCGCCGAGGACGAGGACGCCCTGCGTGCCATGGTCGCCGGGCGCAAGAAGGAACTCGCCTTCAGCCTCGGCGGCATGGGCTCGGCGTCCACCAACTTCTACAACGACGCGTACAGCCGCCAAGGCTGGGCCGACGTCGCCGCGGCCGTGCGCGAGCGCTGGCAGGCGGGCGACCGGGACGGCGCCGGGCGCCTGATCAGCGACGAGATGGTGCTCGCGACGACGCTCATCGGCACCGAGGACATGGTGCGGGAACGGCTGCGGGTGTGGCGGGCGGCGGGGGTCACCACGGTCCGCTTCTATCCGGCCGGTGACACCCTCGACGCCCGCCTCACCACGCTGGGCCGGGCCATCGACCTCGTACGGGACATGGATCCGGCACCGGACGCGGATCCCGTACGGGACGTCGTCGACCGACCGGGCGAGAATCAGGCCGACGGGTCGTAGCCCTCAAAGTCGCCCCAGCCGGGGGACTGCGTCATCTGCTCCCACGTCGGCCAGTCTGCCCCCGTCCGTTGGCGTACCAACTCGCCGGGGAGGGTGAACAGCGGCGCCTTGCCGGGCTTGGCGAGGGCCTGGCCGACGATCGCGTCACGCAGCGCCGGGGCCGTGTGCAGGCGGGGGAGCACCGCGTGCACGCGGTCGGCGTACCCCGTCGGAAGTTCCTTAGCGTTGCCCGCGACGTCCAGCCGGGCTCCGGCGCTCACCAGCGCGATCTCGGGGCGCTTGCGCAGGGCGATGGTGTCCGTGGTGTGCAGCGCGATCGCGTCCCAGACGACCTCCACCCGGTCGGCCGGCACGCCCTCGCGGGTGAGGAACTCGGCGGCGACGTCGGCCCCGTCGACCTCGAAACGCTGGTCCCGGTCGCCCTCGGCGCTGAGCCCCGCGTCGTGCAGTACGCAGCCGAGGAAGAGCAGCTCGTCGTCGTAGTCGCGGCCGGGCAGCACCCCGTCCCGCTCGCCGGCGCAGCGGCCGTAGAGGTAGGTGCGCAGGCTGTGGTTGAAGATCGCGGGGGACTCCAGGGAGCGGGCGTGACGCACGGCGCGTGCCGCCAAGTCGCTCTTGGGAAAGGGGAGTTCGTCGATTCCGCCGAGTCCGCCGATTCCGCCGAATCCGTCAAGGTCTTCGCAGGTGTTGTCCATGGCTCAAGATTCTTGAACCACTCAGGCATGTCCGCAATGACGAGAACCCCACCTATCCTGCCAAGCCGTTCGGCCGAGTCCGCGGGCCGGGATCGTCGGCGAAGTGCGGCACCACCATCTCGACCGGTGCGGCGACGTCGGCGTCGGCCATCGGCCTGCCGGTCATGCCCATCCGGTGGAGCAGCACGCCGACCACGACGTCGATGAAGAACAGGACCCGGTGCTCCGGCTCGCCGAGCGCGTCCCGCGATGACGACCGAGGAACTGGTCGCCTGCCGCGACGCGGAGAACCGCTTTCGTGCGTCTGCCGCAGCGCGTGCGCTCACCGGGCAACCGGATCCCGGCGCCGTGACGGAGTGGCAGCAGGTGATACTGCCCGGCCGAGAGCTCCCGGTCCGGGTGTACCGGCCGGCGGCCGGGCGCGACAGCGAAGCAGGCCGAGCCGAAGCGGGCCGGGCTCGCCGGGCTGCGGGTGGGCGACGACAAGACGGTGGTCAACGTGATGTCCGGCGCAGCCGGTCGCGGACGAGGTGGCCTTCAACGTCTTCTCCGCGTTTACGGGGACGCTGACCACCCACTACGCGTATCTCGCCACGCTCACGTCGTGGGCCGTCGGCCACGGCATCGCCCCCGAGGCCGCCGACCGCTACGTCCGCGGGCTCTTCCAGGGCGTCGGCCGCGCCCTGAGCGACGAGACCCGCTCTCTGCACCAACTCGCCGCCGACCACGAGACCCCGAAGGGCAACAACGAACGCATCCGCACCACATGGTTCGACCCGGCCAACTCACAAGCCCTCGACAAGGCCCTTGATGACCTCCTGGCTGATCTGAAGCAGCTCTGAAGCAGCTCTGAAGCAGCACTGGGTCACCGGGTAGAGGCTCGCACCGGCCCTGACCCAGGTGCCCGGTGCGGCCTCCCCGTTCAGCCCTCCCCGTCGCCCACCCGCGCGAACAGCGGCCGCGCCGCCGGAAGCCGCCCGTCGTCCTCCGCGCACTGCGCCGCCACCCGTGCCGCCGACTCGGGTACGAACGGCCCGAGTTGGTCCGCGAGCGTGCGGCACGCGCCGATCAGTGCCGCGAGCACCCCGTCGAGCCGCTCGCCCGCCGCCCGGTCGCCCCCGCGCTCGGCCTTGGCCAGCGCCCACGGCCGGGTGCCGTCGACGCACCGGTCGGCCTCCTCCACGAGCCGCCACACGGCGGCCGTCGCCCGCCGGAAGTCGAAGTCGGCCAGGGCGGTGTCGACGTGTCCGGAGACCTCGCGACAGACGGCCGTGAGCCGCTCCGTCCCCTCGATCACCTCCGCGCTCCGTTCCGGCACGCGGCCCTCGCGGAAGCGGTGGACCATCGTCACGGCCCGGTTGACGAGGTTCCCGAGCCCGCCCGCGAAATCGGCGTTCGCCCGCGCGACGAGCCGCTCCCGGGTGAAGTCCGCGTCGCCGACACGCGGTACGTCACGCAGCAGCCACCAGCGCACGGTGTCGGTGCCGAACTCGGCCGCCAGGTCCGCCGGATCGACAGTCGTCCCACTGGACTTGCTGATCTTGCGGCCGTCGACGGTGAGGTAGTCGTGTACGAGGACGTCCGTGGGCAGCGGCAGGCCCGCCGACAGGAGCATGGCGGGCCAATAGACGGCGTGGAAGCGGACGACGCCCTTGCCGACGAGGTGGGTGCGGCTGCCGCCGCCGGACCACCACTGCTCGTACGCGGGGTCGTCGGTGCCGTAGCCGAGGCTGGTGACGTAGTTGCCGAGGGCGTCCCACCAGACGTACACGACCTGATCCGGGTCGTCCGGTACGGGGATGCCCCAGCCGCGGGCGCGAGTGCCCGAGCGGGACACGGAGAAGTCGTGCAGACCGCCGTCGATGAGGGCGAGCACCTCGTTGCGGCGGACGGCGGGCTCGACGCGCAGGCGGCCGGAGGAGATCAGGTCGCGCAGCCGGTCGGCGTACCGGGAGAGGCGGAAGAACCAGTTCTCCTCGGCGACGCGTTGGGGCTCGGTGCCGTGCTCGGCACAGCGTCCCTCGACGAGTTCGGCGGGTGTGTAGAACTGCTCGCAGCCGACGCAGTACAGGCCCTCGTAATGCTTGCGGTAGAGGTCGCCGGAGGCGGCGCACCGGCGCCACAGGCGCTCCACGCCGACACGGTGGCGCGGGTCGCGGCTGGTGCGGATGAAGTCGTCGAAGGACAGGGCGAGCGGAGCGCGCAGCGCGGCGAACGCCTCCGCGTTGCGGTCCACCAGGTCCTGCACGGGGACGCCTTCGGCCTCGGCGGCCAGCACGTTCTTCAGCGAATTGTCGTCCGTGCCGCTGAGGAAGCGGACCCGGTCGCCGCGGTGGCGGCGATGGCGCGCCAGCACGTCGGCCTGGACGAGTTCGAGGGCGAAGCCCAGGTGCGGGCGGGCGTTGACGTACGGGATGGTCGTGGTGATGTAGGCGGTGGTGCCGGACGCGGTCGGCGGTGTGGTCAGGGGTGCGGGCAGCGGTGTGGTCGGTGTCGTCATGGGAGCCTCCAGGATCTCCAGGGGGAGAGGCGGGGCTCCGCAGCCGCTCGGAACGAGGCCCCGTCTCGGGGCCTCGGACACGCGCGTCCGGTCTCAGCGGCCCCGTCGGCGGGGCATCATGGCGACACGGAACTCGGGCGTGATCATGCGGCGATGCTAGCAGCGGAGGCCGCGGCCGGGCCGGGCATTTTTCCGGGGGCCGCGCAGCCCACTACGGCGTCGCTTACCTGCCAGACCACAGGCGGTCGTTCCTGTTGAACTGACGCACATACCCCGCGTCACCGCTCCACCACTTCACTGCGTCACTACTTCACCACTGCACCGCATCACCGTGTGTCATCGGCCGCGCGCCATGAGCGCCGTCAGTGCGCAGCGCGCCGCCCGCCACAGGAATCCCTCCACTGAAACCCCGCCAGGACGGACCCATGCCTCGTTCCTCCACTACCACTTCCGCCGCCGAACGTACCCCCGCACGCCCAACTCCCCGTTCCGCACTGCTCGGTTGGCTCGCGGTCGCGTCGGTCACGGCGGGTCTCTTCGCCATCGTCACCGTGGAGATCCTGCCGATCGGCCTGCTGCCGGAGATCGGGCACAGCTTCCGCGTCACGGACGGGACGGCCGGCCTGACGATGACGATGCCCGGCTTCCTCGCCGCGCTGTCGGCGCCGTTGGTGACCACGGCCACGGCCCGTGTGGACCGGCGCGTCATGCTGTGCGCCTTCATGGCGCTCCTCGCGGTGGCGAACTTCCTGGCCGCGGTGGCACCCGCCTACTGGCTCGTCCTCGTGTCCCGCGTCCTGGTCGGCGTCACCATCGGCGGGTTCTGGTCGATCGGGGCCGGGCTCGCGGGGCGGCTCGTGCCGCGGGAGTCGGTGGGCCGGGCGACGGCGGTGATCTTCGCGGCGGTGCCGCTCGGGTCGGTGCTCGGTGTGCCGGTCGGCACCTTCGTGGGGGACGCCGCGGGATGGCGCACGGCGTTCGTCGCCCTGGGAGTCCTGTCGGTGGCCGTCTGGCTGGTCATGCTTGTGGTGATTCCTCCTTTGCCGCCGGAAGAGGCCCTGCGGGGGTCGGTCCTGCGGGACGCGTCGCGTGGCGCGGGCACCCGCTGGGCCCTGCTGGTGACGGTCCTCGTCGTCCTGGCGCACTTCGGGGCGTACACGTACGTGACGCCGTTCCTGCGGCAGGTGACGGACGTCGGCCCGGGGACGGTGACCGTGGTTCTGCTCGTGTACGGGGCCGCCGGGATCGCCGGGAACTTCATGGGCGGTGCCGTGGTGGTGCGCCGGCCGCGGGCCGCGTTCGCGGGGGCCGCGGGGCTGATCGCCGTCGCCACCCTGCTGCTGCCCGTCCTGGGGACCCGGCCGGGCGGGGCTGTGCTGCTGCTGGTGGTGTGGGGTGTCGCGTACGGGGCCGTGCCGGTCTGCTCGCAGACGTGGTTCGCGGCGGCGGTGCCGCACGCTCCGGAGGCGGCGTCGGTGCTGTTCACCGCCTCGTTCCAGGCCACGATCTCGCTCGGGGCGCTCGCGGGCGGCGTGGTGGTCGACGGGGCGTCGCTCTCGGCGGTGATGGCGCTGGGCGGGCTGACCGCCGTGCTCGCGGTGGCGGCGGTGGGGCTGCGCGGTCGTCGACCGGGCTGACCCGGGGGGCGCCGGCCCGGCGCTCACCGTCGTGCGGTGAGCGCCGGAGCGCGGAGCCCTGTGGCGCGGTGGTGTGCGTGTGCGTATGCGTGTGCGTCCGACGCGACCTGACGTTGACGTACGCACCGGACGGCGACCTGTCTCAGACGGCGGCCGCGAGCGCCTCGAACTGCGCGTCCGTCAGGGTGATGCCCGCGGCGTCGGTGTTCTGCTCCAGGTGCGCGACCCGGGACGTGCCGGGGATCGGCAGGATCACCGGCGAGCGGCGGAGCAGCCAGGCCAGGGCGAGCTGGGACGGGGAGGCGCCGTGCTCCTTGGCGGCGGCGTCGAGCGGGCCGCCCGGGCGGGCGAGTTCGCCGGTGGCCATCGGGAACCAGGGGATGAAGGCGATGTTCTCGCGCTCGGCGTACTCGAGCACGTCCTCGGAGCTGCGGTTGACCAGGTTGTACTGGTTCTGCACGGAGACGATCTCGGCGTGCTCGCGGGCCGCCTTGAGCTGATCCACCGTCACCTCGGAGACGCCGATGTGGCGGATCTTGCCCTCCTGCTGGAGCAGGGCGAGCTCGCCGATCTGGTCGGCGAGCGGCACCTGCTCGTCGATGCGGTGCAGCTGGAACAGGTCGATGCGCTCGACGCCGAGGTGACGCAGGCTCAACTCGGCCTGCTGGCGCAGGTATTCGGGGCGGCCGACGGCGCGCCAGTCGTCGGGGCCGGAGCGGGTCAGGCCGGCCTTGGTGGCGATGACCAGGTCGTCGGCGTAGGGGTGCAGGGCCTCGCGGATGAGGACTTCGTTGACGATGGGGCCGTAGGAGTCGGCGGTGTCGATGAAGTTCACGCCGAGTTCCACGGCGCGGCGCAGCACGCGTACGGCCTCGTCCCGGTCCTTGGGCTCGCCCCACACGCCCGGTCCGGTGAGCTGCATGGCGCCGAAGCCGAGCCGGTTGACGGGCAGATCGCCGCCGAGGGCGAAGGTGCCCGAGGCGTCGGCGGGGCGTGCGGGGGTCGAGGTGCTCATGGAGCGGTCCTTTCACGGCGTACGTACGACAAGACGTGTGGTTCCGAACCTATGCGCAAGAGCGCGCGAAGAGCGGACCGGGTCGTGCACCGGCAGCCCGGGGAACCGGTGCGCGGCGGGCCGGTACCGGGTGGGTACCGGCCCGCCGGGGCGTCACGTCGGACAGGACAGCGCTGCGGGCCGCGTCCACCGCCGCCGCGGAACCAGCGGCCCGCGTGTGCCGTCGGCCGCGGCGGCGTCGGTCAGGCCAGCTTCTTCAGGAGCTCGGCGGCCAGCGGTGCGGACGACGCCGGGTTCTGGCCGGTGACGAGGTTGCGGTCGACGACCACGTACGGGGCCCACGGCTCGCCCTCCTGGAAGTCGGCGCCCGCCGCGACCAGCCGGTCCTGGAGCAGCCACTTCGCCTTGGCGGCCAGGCCCGCCTGGGTCTCCTCGGCGTTGGTGAAGCCGGTCAGACGGCGGCCCGCGAAGGCGTTGGAGCCGTCGTCCCTGGTGGCGGCGAGCAGGGCGGCGGAGGCGTGGCACACCGTGGCGAGCGGCCTGCCGGACTCCAGGGCCCGGACGAGCAGCCTGCCGGAGGTGGCGTCGGCCGCCAGGTCCTCCATGGGGCCGTGGCCGCCCGGGTAGTAGACGGCCGCGTAGTCGTCCAGGTCGACGTCCTCCAGGCGGATCGGGTCCTGGAGTTCGGTGAAGGCCGCGAGCCCGGCCGCGATCCGGTCGGCGCCCTCCTGGCCGCCGTTGACCTCCGGAGCAAGGCTGGCCCGGTCCACGGTCGGCACGACGCCGCCCGGGGTGGCGACGGTGACCTGGTGGCCCGCGGCCTTGAACGCCTCGTAGGGCGCGACGGCCTCCTCGGCCCAGAAGCCGGTGGGGTGCTGCGTTCCGTCGGCGAGCGTCCAGTGGGCGGCGCCCGTCATCACGTACAGAATCTTCGACATGCCCCGAACGTAGGCTCCCGCTGCCATAGGAATCCAATAGGGAATCCAGTGGCTGCCATGGAATATCCGATGGCGCGCGGGGAATGGCGAGCGGCTGCCCCAGTGTGGGTCGCTCGATCGCGTGGGCATGGCGCGGACACCTGCCGACCTCCACTTATTCCCGGAATCCGGCGGAAATAGTGCCGATGACCCCGGGGTTGCAGCCACGTATGCGGCAGCGGCACCCGGTCGCGGCACATCCCTGGAGGACCCCATGAAGATCGGCATCATCGGCGCGGGCAACATCGGCGGCAACCTCACCCGCCGTCTGACCGCGCTCGGCCACGACGTGTCCGTGGCCAACTCCCGCGGC
Organism: Streptomyces aureoverticillatus; assembly: GCF_014649395.1. Lineage (GTDB taxonomy): Bacteria > Actinomycetota > Actinomycetes > Streptomycetales > Streptomycetaceae > Streptomyces > Streptomyces aureoverticillatus. Next base: position 756,219 of record NZ_BMSY01000004.1, on the reverse strand, counting down.
CCGCAGACCCTCACCGCCCTCGCCGAGGAGACCGGTGCCACGCCCGTCACCGTCGCCGAGGCCGCGCGCGGCGCCGAGCTGGTCGTCGTGACGATCCCGCTGAAGAACGTTCCTGACCTGCCGTCCGGCCTGTTCGACGAGGCCGCCGAAGGCTTCGCCGTGCTGGACACCGGCAACTACTACCCGCAGCAGCGCGACGGCAGGATCGACGCCATCGAGGACGGCGGCCTGACCGAGAGCCGCTGGACCGAGCAGCACATCGGCCACCCGGTGATCAAGGCGTTCAACGGCACGTACGCCCAGGACATCCTGGACAAGCCGCTCCCCAAGGGCGACCCGCGGCGGATGGCGCTGCCCGTGGCCGGGGACGACGAGGTCGCCAAGAAGACGGTCCGTGACCTGATCGACGAGCTGGGCTTCGACACGGTCGACGCCGGCGGCATCGACGAGTCCTGGCGCCAGCAGCCCGACACCCCGGTCTACGGGCTGCGCGCGGGCGTCGCCGAGGTCGCGAAGGCGCTGGCGGCGGCGAGCCCGGAGCGGCCGGAGGCGTTCCGGGCGTAAGGGCTCGGCGCGCGTGGTGCCCGCGCCCACCGTCCGTCCGCCCGGTCTGTGGCCCCTGCCTGACTGTGGCCCCTGCCCAACTGCGGCTCCCGTCTGGGCGCGACCCCTCTCTGGCCGCGGACCTCGCCTGAAGTGCCCCGTTGCGGAAGCTTTGCCTCCAATTGATCTTCGCTGCGTAGGGTGGCGAAATGGTGGAGGGGAAGAGCAGCGCGCCCGGGGACCCGACGTCGAGCGAGCCGCCGCAGCGGCCGGGACGGAAGCGGGGGCGGCACGCGGCACCGCGCGGCAGAAGGGCGCGCGGCCGCCCGCCGCGAGGCGACCGGACGCCGGGCGGACACGGCGAGCCGGCCCGGCGTGGACAAGGCGGCGGCCTCGCCCGGTCCTCGCTGCTGATGGCCGTGGGCACCGTCGTCTCCCGGGCGACCGGCCTCATCCGGCAGGTCCTCCAGGCGGCGGCGCTCGGCACCGGGTTGCTGGCCAGCACGTACAACACGGCGAACACCGTGCCCACCGGTCTGTACACGCTGCTGATCGGCGGCGCGCTCAACGCCGTGCTCGTGCCGCAGCTCGTACGGGCCCGCGCGACGCAGCCCGACGGCGGCCGGGCCTACGAGCAGCGCCTGGTCACCCTGGTGCTGTGCGTGCTCGCCGCGGGCACGGCGCTCGCCGTGTGGGCGGCCCCGCAGATCGTCGGCCTGTACATGCGCGACACACCCCAGGGCCACGCGGCCTTCGAACTCACCGTCGTGTTCGCCCGGTTCCTGCTGCCGCAGATCTTCTTCTACGGCATGTTCGGGATGCTCGGCCAAGTCCTCAACGCCCGCGAGAAGTTCGGCGCGATGATGTGGACGCCGGTGCTCAACAACATTGTGCTGGTCGGCATGTTCGGCGCCTACCTCACGCTGATGACCGCGCCGGACCGCGTCGAGGACATCACCGCCTCCCAGGTCCGGCTCCTCGGCCTCGGCACCACCTGCGGCATCGCCCTGCAGGCCCTCGCGCTGGTGCCGTACGTGCGCGCGGCGGGCTTCCGCTTCCGGCCGCGGTTCGACTGGCGCGGCGCGGGGCTGCGCAAGAGCGCCCAGGCGGCCCGCTGGACCCTCCTCTTCGTCCTCGCCAACCAGGTCGCGCTGACCGTCGTCACGAACTACGCCAACGCCGCCGACCAGCAACTGCCCACCGCGGGCGCCGGATACACGGCGTACTCGTACGCGCAGACCATCTGGCTCCTGCCCCAGTCCATCGTCACCGTCTCCCTGGTCACGGCCCTCCTGCCCCGGCTGAGCAAGGCCGCCGCCCAGGGCCGCACCGACGACCTGCGCGGCGAGCTGTCCCGCGCGCTGCGCCTGACCGGCGTCGTGATCGTGCCCGCGGGGTTCTTCTTCCTGGCGCTCGGCCCGCAGACGGCGGCGCTGCTGTTCGGCCACGGCACCGCCGACGCGGCGGCCACACAGCCGCTCGGCCAGATGCTCCAGGCCTTCGGCCTCGGCCTGATCCCGTTCTCCGCCCAGTACCTGCTGTTGCGCGGCTTCTACGCCTTCGAGGACACCCGTACGCCCTTCTGGACGGCCGCCTGGATCGCCTCCGTGAACATCGCTCTGGCCGCCGCCTGCCACCAACTCCTGCCCGCCCGCTGGGCGGTGGTCGGCATGGCCGCGGCGTACACCCTGTCGTACGCAGTGGGCCTGCTGCTCACCGCCCGGCTGCTGCGCCGCCGCCTCGACGGCCGCATGGACGGCAAGCGGCTGCTGCGCACCTACGGCAAACTCACCCTGGCCGCTGCCCCGGCCGCCGCCCTCGCCTGGCTGGTGGCCCAGGCCTGCGCCGCCCCGGCGGACACCGCGGACACCACGACGACGACCCTCGCCCTGATCGCCGGAGCCGTCGCCCTGATCGTCGGATACCTGCTGCTCGCACGGCTGCTGAGGGTGGGCGAGCTGCGGTTGCGGTTGCGGTGAGCGCGCGACGCCGGTGCTCGGGCAAGGACGCGGGTGCTCGGGCAAGGTGGACCCCATGAACGCATCGCCCGCACTCTCCGCCACGGAGTTCACCTCGGAGCGGCTCCGGCTGCGCAAAGCGCACGACGCCGACCGCGACGGACTCATCGAGCTGCAGACCGATCCACAGGTCCGGCTGTACCTCGGCGGCCCTCGGCCACGAAGCGCTGTCGAACAGCGCCTCGACGCGATCGGTACCGCCAACGTCACCAACAAGCCCGGCACGTTCGTCATCGCCGACAAGAGGACCGACCAGTTGCTCGGGACGCTCGTGCTCGACCGCCGCTCGCCCGACCTTCCCGGGCATGTCACCGAGGAATGCGGTGAACTGGAACTGACCTACCTGCTGCGGCCGAGCGCGTGGGGAGCGGGGCTGGCGTTCGAGGCCGCCACGGCCGCGTTGCGCGCCGCCGCCGACGAGCTGCCCGACCAGCCGGTGCTGGTCGTGACCCAGACAGCCAACGAGCGTTCCCTCAGGCTCGCAGCCCTGCTCGGTTTCCAGCGCGTGAGCACCTTCGAGGCGTACGACGCGGAGCAAACCCTCGCCGCAGCCAACCTGCACTCGTTCAAAGCCTGACCGGGGCGCCCCCCGCCCGCCTTGAGCTGCCGCCCTCGCCGCACGCCACCCGCCGTGCCCGCAGCCGGTGTTGGCGGATCAGGTCCGCGTACCGGCGCCCGCTCCCCTTGATGGTGCGTCGCTGGGTCGCGTAGTCGACGTGCACGAGTCCGAAGCGCTCGTCGTAGCCGTAGGTCCACTCGAAGTTGTCCAGGAGCGACCAGGCGTAGTAGCCGGCGAGCGGCCGTCAACCTCTTCGGCCCCGAACGCGTCCTCGTCGGCGGCTGGGCGGGCCTCGCCCTCGCCCCCCCCACCTGCTCCCGGCCGTCCGCGCCCACGCCGACGCGTACGCGCTGCGGCATCCCGCGGCCCGCGTCAGCGTCGAGCTCGGCGAACTCGGGCCGGACGCGGTGACCGTGGGGGGCGGCGACGCTGCCGCTCGCGGACTTCCTCGCGCGGGGCGGGCGGCGGGTGGAGAGCGGGGAAGTCCCGGGGAGCGGGCCCCTCTTGGGCTCCGCACCCCGGGCGGCGTTCTGATCTGTTCTGACCCGTACTGCCGCTGTTCTCGCTTCTACATGGGCGTGTTCACTTCCCGAGGAAGGCGACCAGCGCCTCGTTGACCTCTTCGGAGTGGGTCCACAGCAGGCCGTGCGGGGCGCCGTCGATCTCGACGTACGTGGAGTCCGGCAGGATCTCGCGGAACGCGCGGGCGGTGGCGTCGATCGGCAGGATGCGGTCGGCGGTCCCGTGCAGGAGCAGCGTGGGGATGCCGGAGGCGGCTATCGCGGCGGAGTCGGCCCGGAAGTCGGTGGTCCAGGTCGGGACCGCCGCGACCGAGGCGTGGGCGGACGCCCCCGCCGCCACGTTCCAGCTGGCACGCAGCGCGGCCTCGCTGAGGCGTGAGCCCAGCGTCTCGTCGGTGTTGTAGAAGTCGGCGTAGAAGGCGTCGAAGTACGCGTACCGGTCGGCCTTCACGGCGGCGAGGATGCCGTCGAACACGGACTGGTCGACGCCGCGCGGGTTGTCGTCCGTCTTGAGCAGGAACGGCTGGAGCAGCCCGAGGAAGGCCGCCTTCGCGACGCGCTCCGTCCCGTACCTGGACAGATAGCGGGTGACCTCGCCGCTACCCATCGAGAACCCGACGAGCACGGCGTCCCGCAGGTCCAGCGTGCGCATCAGGATGTCGAGGTCCGAGGCGAAGGTGTCGTAGTCGTAGCCCGTGGTCGGCCGGCCGGAACGGCCGAACCCGCGCCGGTCGTAGGTGATGACCCGGTGTCCCGACTCCAGCAGCGCGGGCACCTGCTTCTCCCAGGAGCCCCCGTCCAGCGGATAGCCGTGGATGAGCACCACGGGGCGTCCCGTGCCGTGGTCTTCGTAGTAGAGGTCGATCGACGTGCTGTTCTCGGTACCGACGGTGATGTACGGCATGCCCGTTCCTCTCGTTTCCTCTTGCTGACGTACGGAGACAGTACACGATTACATCGCACGCGAGGTAATCGCCCGCGCTGTGGTCTGTCTTACAGTGGTCTCCATGGAAGCCAAGTCACCGTTGGCCGAGCTGCTCTGCTTCGACCTCTATGCGGCCTCGCGCAGCGTCACGTCCGTCTACCGGGTGCTCCTCGACCCGCTGGGCCTGACCTACCCGCAGTATCTGGTGATGCTGGTGCTGTGGCGGCGCGACGAGACCACCGTGCGCGCGCTGGTGGAGGAGTTGCAGCTCGACTACAACACCCTGTCGCCGCTCCTGAAGAGGCTGGAGGCGCGCGGCCTCCTCGAGCGGCACCGCCGCCCCGACGACGAGCGCTCGGTCGCCGTCGTGCTCACGGCCGAAGGCCGCGAGATGCGTGAGCGGGCCGCCCACGTGCCCGAGGCCATCGGCGAGGCCATGGGTGTCGGCGACTCCGAGATCGCGGAACTCCAGGGGGTCCTGCGCAAGATCACCGTCAACGCGGCTGCTCGGGCGGCGGAGCTGAACGGCCGGAAGTCCGCGCCCTGAGCTGGGGGTGGGTCCTGCGCCGGTGTCTCCGGCGTCCTGGACGATCGCCCGCGCCTGCCGGTCAGGTGGAACGCGTGCCGGCGCGTCCTGTCGTGTGTGACTAGTCCAGAACCCACGTTCGACAAGCAGCCGCATGCCGAGAGAGACCCGACCGACCGCAAGGACACGGACGTCGAGCGTCTTCCCGCCAAGGAGACCTGGACCGTCCTCTACCGGCACTTCCGCCCGCACCGCGGCATCGTGGCTCTCGGAGCCCTGTTCACCCTGATCGGCGCGGCCGCGGGCCTCGCCCAGCCGGTCGCCATCGAGCAGTTGGTGACCCGGCTCTCGGACGACGAGTCGATCGCCTCGATCCTCATCCTGCTGAGCGGCCTCCTGGTGATCGGTACCGCGGTCGACTCCCTGGGCAGCTACATCCTGGAGCGCACCGCCCAGTCCGTCGTCCTCGACGCGCGCCGGTCCCTGATCGGCCGCCTGCTGCGGCTGAAGGTCACCGAGATCGAGCGCGTGCAGCCCGGTGACCTGATGTCCCGCGTCACCTCGGACACCACACTGCTCCAGGCGGTCACCACGCAGGCGGTGGTGTCGGGGTTCTCCGGCGCGCTGACCGTCGCCGCGACGATCGTGATGATGGCCCTGATGGACGCGGTGCTGCTGGGTGTCACGCTCGGCGTGATCGTCCTGATCGGCGCGGCCACGGCCCTGGTCATGCCGAAGATCTCCAAGGCCACGCAGCGGGCCCAGGAAGCCGTCGGGATGATCTCGACGGCCCTGGAGCGGGCCTTCGGCGCGTTCCGCACCCTGAAGGCGTCCGGGGCGGAGCAGCGCGAGGTGGCCAAGGTCGAGGAGGCGGCGCGGGAGGCGTGGCGGCACGGGGTGAAGTCGGCCAAGTGGCAGGCGGTGGCGTGGAGTTCGATGGGTTTCGCCATCCAGGTGTCGTTCCTGGGGGTCCTCGGGGTGGGCGGCGCGCGCGTCGCCTCCGGCGCGATCTCCGTCGCGACCCTGGTGGCGTTCCTGATGCTGCTCTTCTATCTGATCGACCCGGTGAGCCGGCTCATCGAGGCCGTCACCCAGTACCAGGTGGGCGCCGCCGCCGTGGCCCGCATCGTGCAGGCCGAGCGGATGGAGACCGAGGACCTCACGATACCCGCGCCGTCGGCGGACCTGCCGCCCGCCGAACACCGGCCCGCCTCCGTCCTCTTCGAAGAGGTCACCTTCCGCTACCGGCCGGACCTTCCGTACGTCCACCACGGCGTGAGCTTCGCCGTGCCCGGCCCCGGCATGACCGCCTTCGTCGGTCCGTCCGGCGCGGGCAAGACGACCGTGTTCGGCCTCGTCGAACGGTTCTACGAGGCCACGGGCGGGCGCGTCCTCGTCGACGGCAAGGACGTACGGGAATGGCCGCTCGCCGAGCTGCGCGCCACCATCGGGTACGTCGAGCAGGACGCCCCCGTCCTCGCGGGCACCCTGCGCGAGAACCTGCTGTTCGCCGCGCCGGACGCCACCGAGGACGACATCCACGACGTCCTCGTACGCGGCCGTCTCGACGCCCTCGTCGAGAAGCTGCCCGACGGCCTGGACACCGTGGTCGGCCACCGCGGCTCCAAGCTCTCCGGCGGCGAGCGCCAGCGCGTGGCCATCGCCCGCGCGCTGCTGCGCAAGCCCCGGCTGCTGCTCCTGGACGAGGCGACCTCGCAACTGGACGCCGTCAACGAACTCGCGCTGCGCGACGTCGTCGCCGAGGTGTCGCGGGACGTGACGGTCCTCGTCGTCGCGCACCGCCTGTCGACGGTCACGCTGGCCGACCGGATCGTCGTCATGGACGCCGGCCGGGTCCGCGCGGTGGGCACGCACGACGAACTGGTGCGGTCCGACCCGCTGTACGGGGAGCTGGCCGCGACGCAGTTCCTCGCGAGCTCGTCCTGAGCGGTGGGGGAGGGGGGAGGGCGGCCGCGCGTGCGACCGCCCTCGGTGCCCCGCCCGCGCCGGGGAAAGGGCGGCCGCCCCCGGCCCGCCCCCGGCCCGCCCGGCTCGGGGCGGAAGCCTCTCCCCGCCGGGGAAAAGTGGCGGGCCCCGGCGCCGGGACGTCGCCTATCGTGACGTCATGACCGACTTGACCTTGGACCGCTACGCCGCCGAAATCACCGCGCAGACCCAGCAGTTGACCGCGGCCGTCAAGGGCGCGGACCTCGCCTCCCCGGTGCCGACCTGCGCCGGCTGGAGCCTCGGCGACCTGCTGCGGCACCTGGGCGGCGCGCACCGCTGGGCCGAGGAGATCGTCCGGAGCCGGGCCGCGGGTCCGGTGCCGGACGACCAGGTGAACGACGTGTCCGGCGACGACCGGACCGACGCCACCGCCCTCACTGCCTGGCTGGACGAGGGCGCGGCGCTGTTCGCGGACGCCCTGCGGAAGGCGGGACCGCACGCCTCGGTGTGGACGGTGGCGCCGGACGGCACCCCGGTGTTCTGGGCGCGCCGCATGACGGTGGAGACGGTGGTGCACCGTGCGGACGCGGTCGCGGCCGTCGACGGGACGTACACCCTGGACCAGGACGTCGCCCTGGACGCCCTGGCCGAGTGGCTCGGCTTCATCGAACTGCCGCAGGTCTACGAGTCCGTGGAGGCGATGCGCGCCCTGCTCGGCCCCGGCCGCACCCTCCACTTCCACGCGACGGACGCGGCCCCCGGCGCGCGGGGCGACTGGCTCGTCGACCTCACCGGCGAGGCGCCCGCCGTACGGCGCACGGCGGCGACGGAGCGTACGCACGGGGAACCGGCCGTGGGCCTGCGTGGCTCCGCCGCGGCGTTGCTGCTGCTCATGTACCGGCGGGACTCCGTCCTGGAGGACACGGTGGAGGTCGTCGGGGAGCGGGAGCTGTTCGAGGAGTGGCGGGAGGCGGCGAGCGCCTGGCTCCGGAGGTGACCGCAGGGCGGCGCCGGCAGTGACCGGCCGACGGCTCCCGCGGTGGCCGCCCCTTCCGGGGCCCGGCCTCGCGGGGCCGTGGCAGGGCGGAGGCCTCCTTCCGGGCCGCCGCCGACGTCAATGTGCTGGTACCTCGTCGTAGGGCGGTGGCGGCACGGCCTTCTCGTAACGGCGCAGCCTCAGTTGGCGTTCCAGCTCGCCACGGAGGATCGGATCCAGCTCGTTCGTGTGCGCCCAGTGCACGAGCTGGTCGGCCACCTCGCGCAGTTTGGTGTTCGTGCGCATGGAGACCTCGCGCAGAACGTCCCACGCTTCGGCCGGAATCAGCTCGCCCACGGCGACCACGACACCGATGGCCTGGTCGACCTTCGCGTGCGAGGTCACCGCTTGCTTGAGTTGTGCGACCTCTTCTCTCAGTGCCAAGACCTGTTGGTCGGTGCTTTCGTGGGCTGCCCCGCCCAGTGGTGCGGCAGACGTCACGATGGGCCTCCGGATCGATGGGTACGGCCTTCCCACCGCTCTGTTTGCCCGTCGGCGGCCGACGCAATCCCTGCGGGGCATACGCCACGGCGCTCCGGGTACCCGTCGACCGCATTTGTGCCACCAGGCAGGCAGGGCGACCTGACCCCTGCTCGACCCCGGAAAGTCCGACGAACGACACGGAGGACATTCGCCATGACGAACAGCGCCCAGTCCGGCGACATCACCGGCACCCGGGACAAGGACTACAACCTCATCTGGTACGTCGAGTCGTGCCTGAACAACGCGCTCCGACTGGAGACGTACATCCAGGACGCGGAACGTGAGAAGGACACCGAACTGGTCGAGCTCTTCCGCAAGGCCCAGGCGGACAGCCGCAAGGGCGCCGAGATGGGCAAGCGTCTCCTGCGCACCCGGCTGAACGACTGACCGCTCGCGTCGGCCCCGCTCGCGTCGGCGCGCACGCATCGGCGGCCCAGGCTGCTCAGTGCGCGCCGGCGTGCAGGCCGTCGGGCAGGGGCCGGTGGGCGTGGCGCCAGCCGCCGGACGTGCGCTGGGCGCCGATCAGGTGGGGGTGCTCGTCGGGGAGGTCGGTGTGCTCGTGCGGCTGAGGGCTCCCGGCCCCGTGCGACACCCCCGGCGGGGCGCCCGCCGTCGCGTCCGGCGCCTCGTCCGACGGCCAGAGGCGCGCCGCGAGCACGCCCGAGCCCAGCGTGGCGGAGCCCAGGACGAGGACGGCGGACTGGAGTCCGGCCGTGGCGCCGAGCCAGCCGGCCAGCGGGTAGGTGAGCAGCCAGCAACCGTGCGAGAGGGAGAACTGCGCGGCGAACACGGCGGTCCGGTCGGCCGGTTCGGCCGCGCCGCGGATGAGCCGCCCGGCCGGGGTGAGGACGAGTGAGCAGGCCGCGCCGAAGGCCGCCCAGGTGCCGAGGAGCGCGGGCCAGCGCCAGGCACCGGCACTGGCGGCGGTGACCGCCCCGAGGGCCACGAACACACCCGCCAGAGCGAACGCGGCCCGCAGCATGACCGCGCGGTCCGTCACCCGGTCCAGGACGCGCGGCAGGAGCAGCGCGGCGATCATGGAGCCCGCACCGTACGCGCCGAGCGCGAGCGGCACGTCGGCGGCGGACCGGCCGAGGTGGTCGCGTACGTACACGATGGTGTTGACGGTCACGACGGCCCCGGCGGAGGCGACCGCCAGGTCCAGGGCGAGCAACGGCCGCAGGCGCGGGGAGGCGAGGAAGAGGCGCGTGCCCGCGGTCGCCCTGGCGTAGCCGCTGCCGGTGCGCGGGGCGGCGCTCGGCTTGGGCAGCACGGCGGAGACGACCAGGGCGGCGGAGGCCAGAAAACCCGCGACAGTGCCGCTGAACAGCCAGTTGTACGAGATGAGGGAGAGCAGCGCGGCGGCGAGCGCCGGGCTGAACAGGCTCTCCAAGTCGTAGGCGAGCCGGGAGAGAGACAGCGCCTGCGTGTACTCCCGTTCCTTCGGCAGTACTTCGGGGATCACGGCCTGGAAGGTCGGCGTGAACGCGGCCGAGGCGGACTGGAGCAGGAAGACCAGGACGTACACCTGCCACACCTGGTCGACGAAGGGGAGCAGGAGGGCCACGGCCGCGCGGACCAGGTCGGACCCGGCCATGAGCGCGCGGCGGGGGACGCGGTCGGCGACCGCGCCCACGGCCGGGGCGACGGCGACGTACGCGACCATCTTGACGGCGAGCGCGGTGCCGAGCACCGAGCCCGCGTCCTTGCCCGCGATGTCGTAGGCGAGCAGCCCGAGCGCGACCGTCGCGAGGCCGGTGCCGACCAGGGCGACGACCTGGGCCGTGAAGAGCCGGCGGTAGGTGCGGTTGCGCAGGACGGACAGCATGCGGCGACGACCCCCGGGGCGGCTCACGGTGCGGGCGCTGTCCCGTCATCATAAGCTCATGTGCGCATCCGTGCACATGTATCTTTCGCGGCGGCCGGGCTTCAAGACGGTCCGGGGCGGGGCGGCCCGTAAGGTCAGTCGTGCGGAGCCCGCCCGCTGACCCGGTGGTCGGCGTGGCTCAGGGCCTCCAGGACGAAGCGGCGCAGATGTCCGTCACTGAGCGCGTAGACGATGTGCTTGCCCTCGCGCCGGGTGCCGACGAGGCCGGCGAGCCGGAGTTTGGCCAGGTGCTGGCTGACCGCGGTCCGGGAGGCCGCGCACTGCTCGGCCAGCGAGGTCACGTCCTCCTCGTGCCGGGCGAGCAGCCACAGCAGATGCAGCCGCGTGGGGTCGGAGAGCAGGGCGAAGAGCCCCGACGCCTCGGCGAGCCGGGCGGCGTCCGGGGGGCGCAGATGCGGCTGCCGTGCGGTGGGGAGCTTCTCGCTGGGGGGCATGTGTCCAGGTTAGAGGGGATGGGCACCGGCATCGGCGCGGAGGTCGCCGGTCACGTCCGGCGGGTGGTGCGGGTGCGGCACCTTTGGTGGACCGCGGCGGATCGGCGGATGCCCCCGGCCGGGAGGGCTGTTCCCGCAACGCCCCCGGCGGCGGGGTGCTCACGCGGCGCTCCCGGCGGCGGCTCGCTCCCACGCCGACTCGCGCAGCAGTCGCAGGCCGTTGAGTCCCACGAGCACGGTGGAGCCCTCGTGGCCGAGTACGCCGAGTGGCAGCGGCAGATGGCCCGCGAGGTCCCAGACGACGAGGCCGGTGATGAACACCGAGGCGATCACCAGGTTCTGCACCACCAGGCGGCGCGCGGCGCGGGCGAGGCCGATCACCCTGGGCACGGTGGCGAGTTCGTCACGGACGATCACCGCGTCGGCGGTCTCCAGGGCGAGGTCGGAACCCGCGCGACCCATGGCGACACCGGTGTGCGCGGCGGCTAGCGCGGGGGCGTCGTTGACGCCGTCGCCGACGACCAGCACCCTGCTGCCCGCCGCCTGCTGCTCGCGCACGGCCGCGACCTTGTCCTGGGGGAGCAGCCCGGCCCGTACGTCCTGGATGCCGACCTCGGCCGCGAGGCGTGCGGCCGTGCGCGGGTTGTCGCCGGTGAGCAGCGTGGGCGCGGTGCCGGTGAGGGAGGTGAGGGCGGCCACCGTGGCGGCGGCGTCGGGGCGCGGCCGGTCGGCGAGGCCGAGGACGCCGACGGGGGTGTCGTCGCGGAGTACGAGGACCGCCGTGCGGCCGCCTTCCTCCAACTCCGCGGCCAGGGCGAGGGACGTCGCGTCGGCGGCGGGGGTCCGGGCCAAGGCGCGCACGGCGATGCGGGAGCCGCGGACCGTGGCGGTGACCCCGACACCCGGGGCGGAGGCGAAGTCCGCGGTGTCGGGAAGGGGGAGGCGGCGCGCGCGTGCCGCGGCCACGACGGCACGGGCCAGGGGGTGTTCGCTGGAGTGCTCGGCGGCCGCGGCCAGGACCAGGAGTTCGTCCTCGTCCACGCCGGTACCGGGCAAGGGCCGGACGTCGGTGACACGGGGCGTGCCCTCGGTGAGGGTGCCGGTCTTGTCCAGGGCCACCGCGTCGGTCTGGGCGAGCCGTTCCATGACGACGGCGGACTTGACCAGGACGCCGTGGCGCCCGGCGTTGGCGATCGCGGACAGCAGCGGCGGCATGGTGGCGAGGACGACCGCGCAGGGCGAGGCGACGATCATGAAGGTCATCGCGCGCAGCAGGGACGGGGTGAGTTCGGCGCCGAACCCCAGCGGGAGGGCGAACACCGCGAGGGTCATGGCGACCATGCCCACGGCGTACCGCTGCTCGATCTTCTCGATGAACAGCTGGGTCGGTGCCTTGGTCGCGGACGCCTCCTCGACCATGGCCACGATCCGGGCGATCACCGAGTCGGACGCGTCGCGCCCGACGCGCACGCGCAGCGCGCCGGTGCCGTTGAGGGTGCCCGCGAAGACCTCGTCGCCCGCCTCCTTGGCGACCGGCAGCGGCTCGCCGGTGATGGTGGCCTGGTCGACGTCGCTCGCCCCGTCGAGTACGCACCCGTCCGCGCCGATCCGCTCGCCGGGCCGTACGAGGATGACCTCGCCGACTCTCAACTCGCCCGTGGGCACGGCCTTTTCGGAGCCGTCAGGGCCGAGCAGGGTGGCCGTCTCCGGTGCGAGGTCGAGCAGTCCGCGCACCGAGTCGGCGGTACGGGCCGTGGCCAGGGCCTCCAGGGCGCCGGAGGTGGCGAAGATGACGATCAGCAGCGCGCCGTCCATGACCTGGCCGATCGAGGCCGCGCCGAGTGCGGCGACGATCATCAGCAGGTCCACGTCGAGGGTCTTCTCACGCAGTGCCCGGAGCCCCGCCCAGGCGGGCTCCCAGCCGCCGGTGACGTAGGCGACCGCGTACAGCGGCCCCCACAGCCAGGCCGGAGTGCCGGTCAGTTGGAGCGGAAGCGCCGACAGAAAGGCCGCTGTGGCCGCTGCCGCCCACCGGGCCTCGGCCAGGGCGAGGACACGGGTACGGCGGCGGGGGGCCGCCGCGGCACGGGTGGCGGCCGACGGCGCGGGCCGCTGGGCGGCGGTGACAGAAGGCATGACGAAGAGACCCTTCACGGGCGGGCAGGGCTACGTCTTCACCGTACAGGAACAAATGAACAGGTCTTCATCTGTCGTCGCTAGGATGACCTCCATGGGCCACGGGATGAAGGACGACAGCGGAGCCACCACGCGGGAGCGCCTGGACGCGGTCGGTGTCGCCGACGTGGCGGCGACGCTCCAGGCCCTGTCCACGCCCTCGCGCCTGCACATCCTGGCCCGCCTCCAGGAAGGGCCCGCCGCGGTCGGTGACCTGGCGGAAGCGGTCGGCATGGAGCAGTCGGCCTGCTCCCACCAGCTGCGTCTGCTGCGCAACCTCGGCCTGGTCACCGGCGAACGCCGCGGCCGCTCGATCGTCTACGCGCTGTACGACCACCACGTCGCCGAACTCCTCGACCAGGCCCTCTTCCACGTCGAGCACCTGCGCCTGGGGCTGCGGGACGCCCCGGGGGAGCCCTAGGGTCCGGGCTTCCGGGGTCCGACTCCCAGGAGGGCGAGTGTGGCGGCCCGTTGCCATGTCGCCGCCTCTCGCACCGACATGCGGTCCGCCCCGACTTCGTCACCTGCCGCGTGGCCGAGAGCGATGACCGCGGCCACCAGCCAGGTGGCCGGCGGTGCGGGGTCGAACTCGCCCGACGCCTGGCCCCGCTCGATCAGCCGGGTCAGCCGGTCCGCGACGGGCTCGTGCCGGGCCCGGTCGGCGTCGGCTGCTGAGCGGGTGCTGCCGAGCTGGAGGAGCACCGGGTTGCTTTCGAACAGCCGCCAGCCGATGTCCTGGAGGCGCAGCAGCGTGTCCAGGGCGGTGCCGCCGTTCTCTTCCGCCTCGTCCATCGCGGCCATGGCCTGGTCCGTGATCCGGTCGGCGACGGCGTTCAGCAGCGCGTCACGGGTGCCGAAGTGCGCGTACACGGTCTGGCGGGTCACGCCGGCCGAGGCGGCGACGGCGGCCATGCCGGCGTCCGGCCGCTCGGCCAGCAGTCGGATCGCGGCGTCCAGCACGGCGGCCCTGCTGCGCTCGGCGTCGGCGCGACGGCGAGGGCGCGCCCGCGACGAGTCGCCCGGGGTCTCGAAAGCGGTCAACTCTTACATCCTTGTCAGTGGTGGATTCCTCGATATATCTTACAGGTGTGTAAGAGATCGCTGTGGGGGTGTTGCCCCACGTATGGCAGGAGCATCGTGACCCCTCTCCGCGCGAAACCTCCCGAGCAGTTCGTCGCCGACTTCTTCACGTCCTTCACCGACGCCGTGGTCCACGGCTCGGAAGACCCCTCCGACCTGATGTCCAGGTACTACACCCGTGACGTTGTTCAGGTCGCGGACGGCCTGCCGCTGGACTGGGACCGCCTCCTCGCCCACCTCCGCCCGGTGCGCAGGAATCTGCGGCAGTTCCGATGCGAGGTGCACGAGGCGTTCGCGGACGGCGACCGGATCGCGACGCGCTTCACGATCCACGCCCGTATGCGCAAAGGCGGACCGGTTTCCACGCGGGTCCACATGTTCGCCGAGTTCACCCCCGAGGGCCTGCTGCGACGGTCCGAGCAGCTCACGCGGAGCGTCACGCCCGCCGAACCGGAGGCGGGGGAGTGATCCGTCGGCACGTCCGGCTCGTCCAGGGCCTCGCCCTGATGTCCACCGGCGCCCTTGCCGGCGCGTTCGGCTACGGAGCGGCCAACCTCGTCCCCACCTTCCGCGCCGTACCACTGGACACGAGGCTGTCCTTCCACGCCCAGCTGATGCAGATGAACGGCATCACCATGCAAGGCGCCATGGGCATATCGGCGCTCAGTTCCCTCGCGCTCGCCGCCATGACGCGGGGCACCGCACGGCGGCTGGCAGGCGGGGCCGGGCTCCTCGCTGTCGCGTCGTTCCTGATCACCCGTCTCGGCAACGTCCCCATCAACGGCCGCATCAAGCAGTGGGCGGCCACCTCGGCGCCCGCCGATCACGCCGAGATCCTGGCTCGCTGGGAGGCGTTCAACTACGCGCGCACGGGCGCCGCGTTCGCCGCCTTCGGACTCCTGATCCTCCTCTCCCTGCGCCGAAGCCGCGCTGCCACGCCCGCCGCAGCCGGGGCGGCCCGGTGAGCGCCGTACCGAGAAGAGCGGCAGGGCGCTCCCGGCTCCCCAGGGGCACTCCTCAGCGGCCCGTGTGGTTCCCCGCCCACACCGTGGGGGTTCGGGCCGACCACGGGCTTGCCTGTTCGAGTTGTCCGGCGAGGCGGAAGAGGCGGTCTTCGAGACCGTAACCGGCGGCGAACTGCATACCGATCGGGAGCCCGGTCCCGGCGTCGGCCGTCAGCGGGACGGACATGGCGGGTGTGCCCGCCACATTGAACGCCACGGTGAACGGCGAGCGGTCGAAGACGCGGCCGAGCCAGCCCAGGCCGTCCAGCGCCTCCACCCCCTCGGCATAGGTGCCCAACGGCACGGGAAGCTCCGGCAAGGTCGGGGTGAGCAGCACGTCGTGAGCGTCGAAGTGCCGTGCCAGGCTTCGAGCCACCCGGTTTCGGATCGCGAGCACGCTGACGAACTGGGCGCCGCTGACCCGCCGCCCGTAGTGGTACGCGGCCAGGGTCACCGGCTCGAGGGTCGAGGAGTCGACGGGCCGGTCGAAGGCGGCGGCCAGCTCGTCGATCGAGGCCGTGAGATTCGCCGTCCACAGACGGGCGTTGGCCAGGACGAACTCCTCCCAGTCGGCCCCGAGGCCGACCTTGGCCTCCTCCACCCGGTGGCCCAGGGATTCGAGCAGACGCACGGTGCGCGCGAGGGCGTCGGCCACCGGTGCGGTGGTGCGGCGTCCACCCCATGCCTGGGGGAGGACACCGATTCGCAGCGAGCCGGGGTCGCGGGTGACTTCCTCCGCGTACGGCCGGGACGGCTCCTGGGCGAAGTAGGGGTCGCCCGGTTCCGGGCCGCGTATCTGGTCGAGCAGTGCCGCACTGTCGCGTACGGTGCGGCTGACGCCGCCCTGCACGGCCAGGCCGTTGAAGACCTCGTCGGCGTCGGGGCCCATGGAGACCCGGCCACGGGTGGGCTTCAGCCCGAAGAGGCCGGTGCAGGCGGCGGGTACGCGGAGTGAGCCGGCGGCGTCGGTGGCGTGGGCGATCGGGACCACCCCGGCGGCGACAGCCGCGGCCGCGCCCCCGCTGGAACCGCCCGCGCTCCGCTCCAGGTCCCACGGATTGCGGGTCGGGCCGTACAACGCTGGTTCCGTCGTGGTGCTGTAGGCCATCTCCGGTGTCGCGGTACGCCCGAACGTGACGAGACCGGCGCGGCGGAACCGCAGCATCAGGGAGGAGTCGGCGCCGGCGACGTTGCCCGCCGCGAGACGGCTGCCCAGCTCCACCCGCCTCCCGGCCATGGAGACGCCGATGTCCTTGATCAGGAAAGGGACCCCGGCCAGCGGTGTGCTGCCGGGGCGGGGCTCGTCGTCGGCGCGCCACGTCTCCACGATGGCGTTGATCCGCGGATTGACCGCCTCCGCGGCCTCGCGTGCGGCTGCTTCCAGTTCGGCGGGGGTCACCTCGCCGTTGGCCACCAGCTCGGCGAGCCCGACCGCGTCGAAGCTGACGTACTCGGCAACTCTCACTGTCACTCCCAACGGAACGAACGATACCTTTGAGTTCCATGCGATACCGAGCGGTATCGCATGGAACGGACTGGTACCGTAACAGAGGCTGAGCGCCCCCCCACCGACCGGACGTCACGGAGTAGTCATGGCATCGACCGCCAGAAGGCCGAGCAGGGTGGCGAAACTGCCGCCTCGCGAGCGCATCCTCGACGCGGCGGAGGAGCTCTTCCAGCGCGAGGGGATTCGGCGGGTGGGTGTGCAGGCGATCGCCGAGCGGGCCGAGACCACCAAAATGGCGATCTACCGGCACTTCGAGACCAAGGACGCGTTGGTCGCGGAGTGGCTGCGGATCGTCGCCGCCGACTACCAGGCGGCCTTCGACCGGGTCGAGGCGGAGTACCCCGACCGGCCGAGGGAGCAGATCCTCGGCCTGGCCCGCTTCATCGCCGAGGGACTGCCGGCGATCTCGCACCGGGGCTGCCCGTTCATCAACTCCCTCGCCGAGCTGCCCGATCGCTCCCATCCGGCACGCCAGGTGATCGAGAAGCACAAGGCCCGCCAGACCCGCAGGCTGGTCGGCATGTGTACCGAGGCCGGGCTGTCCGACCCCGAGGAGGCCGCGGCCGAGATCACCTTCGTACTCGAAGGCGCACAGGTCAGCACGCAGAACGGAAGCATCGATCAGGCGGGGGACCGGCTGATGAGAATCGTCGAGGGGATCGTGGACCAGCGCCGCACCCCCCGCGGTTCGTCCCGGGCGACCACCGACTGACCGCGCCGCGGGCGACGCGGGGCGGCGTACTTGTGTCACAGACCGTGCTTGTGTCACAGGTCGTCGACAGCGCCAACCGAACAGACGGCTGCTCCCTCTTGCACGGCGAACTGACAGCCCCTGTCCGCTGCTTGCACCGCTGCTTGCACCAGTGCTCGCACCAGTCGAGGAGACATCCGCCATGCCCGAGACACCCCCTCCCGTGATCCGGCGCTTCCGTGGCCGG
This sequence comes from Streptomyces aureoverticillatus, assembly GCF_014649395.1. GTDB lineage: Bacteria > Actinomycetota > Actinomycetes > Streptomycetales > Streptomycetaceae > Streptomyces > Streptomyces aureoverticillatus. Next base: position 738,635 of record NZ_BMSY01000004.1, on the reverse strand, counting down.
GCCATGGGACTCGCCGTGACCGGTACGGCTCTTGCGCTCGCCGTCCCGTTCGCGGCGACGGCCGAGGCCGGCCAGGCCCCTGCCGCCTCGGCCGACCCGGTCTCCGTCCTGAAGTTCACTGCCAAGGAGCGCAAGGACGCCCTCGCCTACTGGACGCCCGCCAGAATCAAGGCCGTCGGGAAGTCCGTGGACCTCGGTCCGACCGGGCCGAAGGCCAAGCCGTGGCGGGGCTCGACGCTGAAGACCGTGGGGCGGCTCTTCTTCGTCAACGCGAGGGGCGCCGACACCTGGTGCACGGCCACCGCCGTGAAGAGCGCCAACAAGTCCGCCGTGATGACCGCGGCGCACTGTGTGCGCCGGGGTTCCTCGCCCGTCAACACGAACTTCTCGATGGTGTTCGTCCCCGGCTACAGCAAGGGCAAGCAGCCCTACGGCGCGTTCGCGGTCCGCTCCGCCGCGACCCCGCGCAGCTGGGAGACGGACTCCACGAACGACATGGCCACGCTGGTCGTCGACGCCGGCAAGGACGGCAAGAAGCTCACCGACGTCGTGGGCGGCCGGGCCGTCGCCTTCAACCGCCCGGTCGGCGGCACCATTTCCGCCCTGGGCTACTCCGCCACCCGTCCACAGCTCGGCGAGGAGCTCCTGCGCTGCGTCGGCAAGGCCAAGAAGAAGGACGGCGTGCAGGCCATCCCCTGCGACATGACCGGCGGTTCCAGCGGCGGCCCGTGGTTCGCCGACTTCGACGCCGGCACCGGCAGGGGCACGTTGGTCTCGGTCAACAGCTCGCTGGACTCCATGACGCCGACCGAGATGCAGGGGGAGATATTCGGGGCCACGGCCAAGAAGGTGTACGACCGGGCACAGCGCGGCTGACGCGGTGGCGCGGGTGCCCCTGCGTGCGGGCGGTCACCGCATGTGGGCGGTCACCCCGAACCCCGAACTACGCACAGGACGCCCTGCCGAACTACGGCAGGGCGTCCTGGTGGCTTCGTTCGCGTCCGCTACTTGTGGTCCACGAACCACTTGGTGCAGCCCTTGCCGCCTCCCTTGGGGAAGATGCAGCTCCGCACGGCGTAGGACTTGTTTCCCCCGATCTGGAGCCGCACGGCCTTCGTCACCATCCAGTCACGCACGTTCGCGTCGAACGCGTTCGCCGTCTTGCTGCAGCGCCCGTAGCCGCCCTTCTTCTGCTTGATGTACTTCGTCGTGGGGTGCTGCACATGGTTCTTCATCTTGAACGGCTTGATGCTGCGCTGGACCTGCACCTTGTCGCCCTTCACGATGTCCTCGGCGTAGGCGCGGGCCTTCCTGTCCCAGATGCTCTCTGTGTCGATGCTGGTGAAGCGGCCCTTGTACGTCCGGTGTCCACTGTCCCTGTAGATCCCGGTACCGGGACCGGAACAGAACGCCCTGGCCTCCTGGGACTGCGACTTCCCGGCGGCGCCGGCTTCCCGGGCCCCGGACGGGGCGGCCGTGTCGGCGGAGGCCGGCAGGCCGGTCGCCCCGAGTGCCCCCGCCGCGAGCAGAAGCGAGGCGACACCGACGGTGGCCGCGTGGTTCTTGATCATGGATCTCCCCCTGTTGTCTCGATCCGTGCAGCCATGCTGGCGGCCCTCCCGTGCCGGGGCCCAGAGGTTTCGGCGGTGCCCGAAACACGGGATCCGGCAAGATCCGCACAACCGTTCCCGCCCGTCAGGGGTCTTGGGGGTGCAATCCATCGAGTTCTCAGAGTTCTTATATGGGGGAACGCACGTGCGCAGCCAACTCCGTCGCGCAGTCGTGATCGCCGCGGCGGCCACGACCGTCACGACTCTCACCGGGGGCCTGCTGGTCTCCACCGGCACCCAGGCCCGGGCCGCCGCCACGGGTCCCGCGCCCACCCGGTACACCGACGACTTCAACGGTGACGGGTACCACGACCTCGCGATCGGTGCCCCGGACGGCGCGGTGAACGTGCCCGGTCCGGACGGGAACCCGACCCGGGTCCTGGGCGCGGGCTACGTCACCGTCTCGTACGGCTCCAAGGACGGTGCGCAGAAGACCGGCTTGAAGCCCGTCACCCGGAACAGCCCCGGCGTGCCGGGCGACGCTGGGCAGGACCAGCGGTTCGGCCGGACGCTCGCCAACGGCGACTTCAACGCCGACGGTTACGCGGACCTCGCCGTCACCTCGCGCTCCACGCCCCGCGACGAGGTCACCCTGCTGTGGGGCAGCCCCACCGGCCTCAAGGGCGGCGCCCGGATGCCCGGCAGCGAGGCCGGGCCCGGGTTCGGCACGGTGCTGAAGGCCGGCGACTTCACCGGAGACGGCAAGACCGACCTGGTCGTCGGCTACTCCATGTCGATCCGCCTGTACCGGGGGCCCTTCAAGGCGGACGGCTCGCCCGCCTCCGTCCAGCCGGTGGACGTGGGCGCGATGTTCAACTACACCGACGCCCAGAAGCGGCTGGCCGTGGGCCGGATCAACAAGGGTGCCATCGACGACCTCGTGGTGCTCGGCGAGGAGCGCAGGCGGGGCCGGGTGCTGCTCGGCGGCGCGTCCGGGCTGCGCCAGACCCAGGCCACCGTCCGCGGCGGCAACAGCGCCGTGATCGCCGACTTCGACAAGGACGGGCACGGCGACATCGCGGTGGGCGACTCGGCGTACGAAATGGACTCCGAGCGCCACGCGGGCCGGGTCCAGATCAACTACGGCGCCGCCGGCGGTGTGGACGACAACCGCACCACCAAGGTGCTCACCGAGGACAGCGCCGGCGTCCCGGGCGGCGTGGAGGCGGGGGACAGCTTCGGGAACGACGTCGCCGCGGGCGACCTCAACCGGGACGGCTACGCCGAGCTGATCGTCGGCGCCCCCGGCGAGCGGCACGCCACCTGCGAACACTGCTACATCAGCGGGGGCGGCCTGTACGTGCTCAAGGGCTCGACCAAGGGCGTGACCGGCACCGGGGCCGCGTTCTACGGCTACAACGCGGCCGGCCTGCCCCGCCCCGCGGGCGTCTACCGCATCCCCCAACTGCTCAAGACCACGGACCTGAACGGGGACAAGCAGCCCGAGATCGCCCTTCCGGTCCGGGCGAACACGTCCGAGGTCTGGTCGGTCGGAACGAAGCAGGGCAAGGTCGCGGGAACCGCACCGACCCGCGTGGTGAAGGCGCCGGTCGACTCCCAGGTCCCGTGGCCCGGCAACGAGTTCGGTGTGCTCACCCGCTGACCGGTCCCGGACCCGCGCGCAGACACGGTCAGATACGCGCAGACACGCGAAGACCCCAGGGCCCCTACTCGCCTCGTCGGCGGTAGGGGCCCTGGGGGCGCTACGGAACCCGGGTCCGGGCAGCGCCCGCTTTGCTCATGTGTCGTTGTCACCTTCCGGGGCGCGTGGAGGGTGAAGCGGGTATCGATGATCCGGCTGCCCGGTGTAGATCACGGTGACCGTGTAACGGGCCGTCACGGCCTGGACGTTGCGGTACGTGTGCGGCCGGTCGGCGGCGCGGAAGTGGAGGGCGTCCGTGGCTGCGACGGTGAAGGTGGCGGAGCCGACCTCGACGGTGAGGGTCCCCTCGTTGACATGGATCAACTCCCGGGTTCCGGCCGGGTGGCCGGAGTCGTGGATCTCGTCGCCGGGCCGCAGCCGGTGGTCCCAGAGCTCGTGACGTCCGTCGCTCATCAGGAGGGCGGCCTCACTCAGCCCCTGCGTACCGTGCCGGGTGACCGCGGCTTCGGAGCGCCGCACCACCGTCCCCAACTGTTCGGGGAGCTGGACGAGTTCACTCATGGGAATGTCGAGAGCGGTGCACAGGCGGGCAAGTGTGGCGACGCTGGGGTTCGTCCGCCGGGTCTCGATCTGATGGATCATGCCGCGACTGACGCCGCTGTGAGCGGCGAGGTCGTCGAGCCGCCAGGCCCGCGCCGTGCGGGCGGCCCGCAGATTGACGGCCAGGGTCCGGCCCACCTCGGCCACCGACTCCTCCACCGCCCCGCCCGGAGTTCCGCCGGCCTGCTGGGTCATGTCGTACCGTCACCCCCTCATGCCAGAATCCTGTGATTGAACTCCATGATCCTGTCATTGCAGAGTGAGGCGTCACCACCCGCACCCGAAGGGACGGAACGCCGATGAGGCAGCAGGCTCTGGGATGCCAGGCGATCCTGTTCGACCTGGACGGTGTCCTGGTCGACTCGATGGCGCTGATCGAACGCATTCTGCGCGCGTGGGCGGCCGGACACGGCCTGGACGGCGACAAGGCCGTCAGCCTGTCCCACGGGCGACGGGACATCGACGTCGTACGGCTCATCGCCCCGCACCTGGACGCCGAGGCGGAAGCCCGCCGCATCGTCGCGCGGGAGGAACGCGACTTCGACGGCCTGGCGGCGACCCCCGGAGCGGCTCGGCTCCTGGAGGCACTGCCGCGCGGCGCCTGGGCCGTCGTCACTTCCGGCACCCGCGCCGTCGCCCGCGGCCGGCTCGCCGCGGCCGGGCTGCCGCAGCCGGAGCACCTGGTGGCGGCCGACGACGTCCAGCACGGCAAGCCCCACCCCGAGGGCTATCAGAGCGGGGCCGAACTGCTCGGTGTCACGCCCGCGCAGTGCGTCGTCGTGGAGGACGCACCGGCCGGAGTGCGGGCCGCACGCGCCGCCGGCATGCGGTGCGTCGGTGTCGGCGACGGTCTCGACACCGTCGACGCCTTGCTGTCCGCGCACGTCACCGACCTGCGCCAGGTGCACGCCGCATCCGACCTCGAGGGCGTACGACTCGCCTTCACGGCGGGGACCCCTCGATGAGTCGGGGAACGGGACGGCCCTCGACCACGGTTGTGGTCGAGGGCCGTCCTCGTTCCCGCGCGGGCCATGGCCACGGCGGATGGTCACGCGACCGCCACGGGCCGCGCCCGGCCGGGCTCAGCGTTCGGCTGCGCTCAGCGCTGAGCGCTCGGCCACGAAGACGTGCGCGGCGGTCCGCGCGGGCAGTTCGGCGGCCACCCCGCCGCTGCCGACCAGCACGCCGCCGGGCGACGACGTCACGCTCACGACCGCGCCGGGCCGCACCCCGGCGTGCCGCAGGGTGGACATGAGGTGGGCGTCGGTCTGGATCGGCTCCGCGATGCGCCGTACGACCGCGCTCGCGCCGTTCGGCCCGGGCTCCAGGTCGCTGAGGCTGACCATGCTCTCGCCGGGGAACGGATCCACGGTGCTCTTCTCGCCGAGCTCCTCCAGGCCCGGGATCGGGTTGCCGTAGGGAGAGTGCGTCGGGTGCCGCAGCAGTGCCAGGACGCGGCGCTCGACGGCCTCGCTCATCACGTGCTCCCAGCGGCAGGCCTCGGCGTGCACCTGCTCCCACTCCAGGCCGATCACGTCGACCAGCAGGCACTCGGCGAGCCGGTGCTTGCGCATCACGCGCGTGGCGTTCCGCCGGCCCTCTTCGGTCAGCTCCAGGCGCCGGTCGTCGGCGACATGAAGCAGGCCGTCCCGCTCCATGCGGGCGACGGTCTGGCTGACCGTGGGGCCGCTCTGGTGCAGGCGCTCGGCGATGCGGGCGCGGAGCGGGACCACGCCTTCCTCTTCGAGCTCGAGGATGGTGCGGAGGTACATCTCCGTGGCGTCGATGAGGTGGGACATGCGGTGCGTCACGCGGGGGTTTCGGCGGTGGCGGTCAGGACCGCGCGGCCGAGTATGTGGCCGGCGACGTTGAAGCCGAGGAAGGCCGGGGTGGCGTCGGCCGGGACGCCGATGGACTCGACGTCCAGGGCGTGCACCACGACGAAGTAGCGGTGCGGGCCGTGCCCGGCGGGCGGGGCGGCGCCGATGTAGCGGGCGGCGCGGGCGTCGTTGGGCAGTTGGAAGGCGCCCTCGGGCAGACCCGAGCCGGTGTCGTCGCCCGCGCCCTCGGGCAACTCGGTGACGGTGGCGGGGATGTCGGCGACCGCCCAGTGCCAGAACCCGGACCCGGTGGGGGCGTCGGGGTCGTAGACCGTGACGGCGTAGCTCTTGGTGCCTTCCGGGGCGCCGCTCCAGGACAGCTGCGGGGAGAGGTCCTTCCCGCCGGGGACGCCGGACATGCCGGAGAGCTGCTCGGGCGGCCAGGCGGCGCCGTCGCTGACGCTGCTGCTGGTGACGGTGAAGGAGGGCACCTCGGGGAGGCGGGCGAAGGGGTCGTTGGCGCTCATCGCGTCGTTCCTTTCATGCCGTGCTGGGGTCATGCCGTGCATGCCGAGCTGCGATCGGCAGGATCGACTATAACACGGATAATCGATTATCTGCCGAATCGTCTATGCTGGCCGCATGACTCAGACGGTCCAGACCCCGACCGCGGCGGGGAAGAAGATGCTCTCGGAGCAGGTCCACGCCCACCTGCGGGACGCGATCATGCGCGGGGACTACGCCCCCGGTGACGCTCTCAAGCCGCAGGACCTGGCCAAGGAGCAGGGCGTGAGCCTGGCCGTCGTGCGGGAGGCGCTGGTGCGGCTGGTCGGTGAGGGCCTCGCCGATCGGCTGCACAACCGCGGTTTCGCCGTTCCCGCCTTCTCCGACCGCCGCTGGCAGGAGATCGCGGAGGCTCGCCGGACCATCGAGCCGGTCATGCTGCGCATGTCCGTCGAGCGCGGCGACGTCGACTGGGAGGCCCGGGTGCGAGCCGCCCACCACCGTCTGACCCGCACCCCGGTGTACGTACCGGAGGAGGGCGAGCACTACAGCGCCGCGTGGTCCGAAGCCCACCGGGTCTTCCACCGGACCCTGCTGGAGGGCTGCGGCAACCCCGTCCTGCTGGAGACCTTCGACCGGCTGTGGACCGCGAGCGAGCTGGCCCGCCGCTGGGCGGCGCACCGCGCACCCGACCGGGACGGCACCGAGGAACACCGCCGGCTGGAGGAGACGGCGCTGGCCCGCGACGCCGACGCCGCGGCCGAGGCGCTGTCCCGGCACCTCACCCAGACCGCGGCCGCGCTCACCGGCAGCACCCACCCCGAACGGTGAAATCCGGTACAGCCACCGCGCCGGGCATCCGTAGCCTGCGGGCATGACGATCACGCCCCGAGCACTCACCGCCGCCGACCAGGAACTCATCGACCTCGCCCGCGCCGTCGTCGACGCGAACACCGACGGCGAGGACGGAATCCACACCGTGGGCGCCGCCGTGCGCGCCGCCGACGGCACCACACACGTCGGCATCAACGTCTACCACTTCACCGGCGGGCCCTGCGCCGAACTCGTCGCGCTGGGCAACGCGCGCGCGTCCGGCGCGCGGCGACTCACCACGATCGTCGCCGTGGGAAACATGGGGCGGGGCGTCGTCGGGCCCTGCGGCAGGGACCGGCAGGTGCTCTTCGACCACCACCCGGAGATTCGCGTCCTCCTGCCCACGGAGCACGGCATCGGCAGCGTCCCCATCAAGGACCTCGTGCCGTTCGCCACCGCGTGGAGCCCCGAGGGCGGATCGATCGCATACGGCGACGACCCCTCGGCGGGCAGGCCCTGACTCCTCGACTCCGCGGTCAACGGGCGGGCGGTTCGCCACCGCCCGCGGCCTTCTGGGGGAGTGTCAGTCGGCGGTGGGCGGGGTCGTGGCGGGGTTCGTGAGGGTGTCGAGTTGGGCGGCGAGGTCGGGGTGGGTGGCGGCCAGATGGGGGCGGGCGGCGTTCAGGGGGTGGATGAGGTCGGCGGGGTCGTCGTGGGCGAGGGCCGCGTGGAGCTGGGTGAGGGGCAGGCGCGCGGCGGTGGGGAGGTCGGTGAGGGCGGTGATCTGGCCGGCGATCCGGCGCAGGTCGGCCGCGTTGCGGCGGGCCCAGGTGGCGGCGGAGCGTTCGGCGGCGCGGCGCTCGCGGGTGGCCTGGACGCGCTGTTCGCCGGTGGTTCCGGCGGGGCCGGGCCGGTTGCGCAGATAGCGGCGCTCGGCGGCCTGGCGGCTGGCGACGCCGAGTGGCTCGGCGAGGTCCGCCCAGCTGGCGCCCGCGTGCCGGGCCGTTTCGATCAGGCCGGTCTCCCACTCGGCCAGTTGCTCGCGAACCTGCCGCAGCAGCAGGAGGGAGGCCAGCGCCTGATCCGGGCCCGGGCCCGGGCCAGGGGGGTCGGGAGTCTCTTGCCGGGCGGCGCGCAGGGCGTCGTCCACGGCTCGCAGGGCCGCCGCGGCGGCGAGGAAAGAGGCCGGGCTTCGGTCGTCGGCGCCGGCCGGGGCCGGCTGGTCGGCTGCTGACATGGGCACTCCCTCGCTTGTCGTCGTCGAGCCTCACTCGTCATCGTCGCATACGTGTCATCGTAGGGACGACATCGTGTTTGTCATCCATTGGATGACATGCTACAACGGTTTCAGTGAGGCGCATTGGCAGCAACTGCCCGACCCACTGGAGGTGTTTCCCGATGTTGATGCGCACTGACCCCTTCCGTGAGCTCGACCGGCTGGCTCAGCAGCTGATGGGTCCGAGCACCTGGTCACGGCCGTCCCCGATGCCGATGGACGCGTATCGCGAGGGCGACGAGTACGTGGTGTCCTTCGACATCCCCGGCGTCAGCGCGGACGCGATCGAGATCGACGTCGAGCGGAACATGCTGACCGTCAAGGCCGAGCGCAGGCCCGTGACGAAGTCCGACGACGTACAGATGGAGCTGTCCGAGCGGCCGCTGGGTGTCTTCTCCCGCCAGATCGTGCTGGCCGACACGCTGGACACCGAGCACATCAAGGCCGACTACGACGCGGGCGTGCTCACCCTGCGCATCCCGATCGCCGAACGCGCCAAGCCCCGCAAGATCGCCATCGGCGGCGGATCGGACCACAAGGAAATCTCCGGCTGAGCCGCGCGAGCAGGCCCGCACAGCGGCGGAGGACGGGTGCCTGATCTCCCCCCTCTCCCGTCCTCCGCACCATCATCCCGGCGACAGAAAGGTAACCACCGCAGTGATCTCCGACCCGCGTGCACCGCTGCACCAGCTGCCCGCGATGACGTACGAGCAGATGCTGGAGAAGGTGCGCTACGAAGGCGCCTACCCCACCAGGGAGCGGGCCGAGGAAGCCGTTCGGCTGGTCATCGCGGGACTGGGGCGCCAGCTGACGGGCGACGAACGCGTCGAACTCGCCGCCCGCCTCCCCTTCGAAGCGGCCCGGGTCCTCACCGCACAGATCCCCGACCCCCAGCCCCTGACGGGCTGGGCCTTCGTCAAGGACGTCGCCGCCCGTACCGGTGCCTCCCTGGCCACCACCCGCTGGGACACCGGATCCGTCTTCTCCGCCGTCGCCGCCCTGGCCGGCGCCGATCTCCTCACCCGCATCCTGCGCCAGCTCCCGTCCGGCTACGCGCTGCTGTTCGGCCGCGCCGAACTCGCCCCCGCCGCGTAGCCGGGCGTTCAGGGCACGCGGTACACGGCGTGCAGGGCCTTGGTGAGCGCGGGCGAGTGAGCGCGGGCGAGCAGTTGGTCGCGGCGGCGCTGAGAGGGCCGGAGCACCAGCAGGTGCTCCGGCCCCCTTCACGCGAGTCTCCCCGGTTTCCCGGGAGCTGCCCCCGTCACGACGCGGGCAGCTCCCCGCGGACCGTGCGGGCCGCGGTGACCAGGTTCTCCAGCGACACGCGGGTCTCGGGCCAGCCGCGGGTCTTCAGGCCGCAGTCGGGGTTGACCCACAGGCGCTCGGCCGGGATGGCCTCAAGCCCCTTGCGCAGCAGGGCGGCGGCCTCGTCGCTGCTGGGCACGCGCGGCGAGTGGATGTCGTAGACGCCCGGTCCGGCCTCGCGCGGATAGCCGTGCTCGGCCAGCTCGCGGGCGACCTGCATGTGTGAGCGGGCGGCCTCCAGGCTGATGACGTCGGCGTCGAGATCGTCGATGGCCTGGACGATGTCGCCGAACTCGGCGTAGCACATGTGGGTGTGGATCTGCGTGTCGGGCCGGACGCCGCTGGTGGTGAGGCGGAAGGACTCCGTCGCCCAGGCAAGGTAGGCGGGGCGGTCGGCCGCGCGCAGCGGCAGTGTCTCGCGCAGGGCGGGCTCGTCGACCTGGATGACCGAAGTGCCCGCCGCCTCCAGGTCGTCGACCTCGTCGCGCAGGGCGAGGGCGACCTGGCGGGCGGTGTCGCCGAGCGGCTGGTCGTCGCGGACGAAGGACCAGGCGAGCATGGTGACGGGGCCGGTGAGCATGCCCTTGACCGGGCGGTCGGTCAGGGAGTTGGCGTACGACGTCCAGCGCACCGTCATCGGCTCGGGCCGCGAGATGTCGCCCGCGAGGACCGGCGGGCGCACATAGCGGGTGCCGTACGACTGGACCCAGCCGTGCTGGGTGGCGAGGTAGCCGGTGAGCTGCTCGGCGAAGTACTGCACCATGTCGTTGCGTTCGGGCTCGCCGTGCACCAGGACGTCGATACCGGTCTTCTCCTGGAAGGAGATGACCTCGCGGATCTCGTTCTCGATGCGCTGTTCGTACCCGGCCGTGTCGATGCGCCCGGCGCGCAGGTCCGCGCGGGCCGCGCGCAGTTCGGTGGTCTGCGGGAACGAGCCGATGGTGGTCGTGGGCAGCAGCGGCAGCTTGAGGTGCGAGCGCTGGGCGGCGGCCCGCTCGGTGTACGGCTGGGAGCGGCGGCCGTCGGCTTCGGTGACGGCGGCGGCACGGGCGCGTACGGCCGGGTCGTGGGTGATCGCCGATTCGGCTCGGGAGGCCAGGTCGGCGCGGTTGGCGGCGAGTTCGGCGGCGATGGTGTCGGTCCCCTGGCCCAGGCCCTTGGCGAGGGTGACGATCTCGGTGGTCTTCTGCTTGGCGAAGGCCAGCCAGCGCAGGATCTGCGGGTCGATGTCCCGTTCGGCCGCGGCGTCGATCGGGACGTGCAGCAGGGAGCAGGAGGCGGCCACGTCGACCCGGTCGGCCAGGCCGAGGAGTGTGCCCAGGGTGGACAGGGACTTCTCCAGGTCGTTGATCCAGATGTTGCGGCCGTTGACCACGCCGGCGACCAGACGCTTGCCGGGCAGCCCGCCCACCGCGGCGAGGGCGTCGAGGTTGGCGGCGGCATCGGTGAAGTCCAGGGCCAGGCCGTCGATCGGGGCCTTCGCCAGGACGGGCAGGGCGTCGCCGAGCCGGTCGAAGTAGGAGGCGACCAGGAGCTTGGGCCGGTCGGTGAGGGCGCCGAGGTCGCGGTAGGCGCGGGCGGCGGCGTTGAGCTCGGCCGGGGTGCGGTCCTGGACCAGGGCGGGCTCGTCGAGCTGCACCCACTCGGCGCCCGCCGCGCGCAGGTCGGCGAGCACCTCCGCGTACACGGGAAGCAGTCGGTCCAGAAGCGTCAGCGGCTCGAAGTCGGCGGCCACGCCGGGCGCCGGCTTGGCGAGCAGCAGATAGGTGACCGGGCCGACCAGGACGGGGCGGGCGGCGAGACCGAGCGCGAGGGCTTCCTTGAGCTCGGCGACCTGCTTGGCGGAGTCGGCGGTGAAGACGGTGTCGGGGCCCAACTCCGGCACCAGGTAGTGGTAGTTGGTGTCGAACCACTTGGTCATCTCAAGGGGCGCGACGTCCTGGGTGCCGCGGGCCATGGCGAAGTAGCCGTCGAGGATGTCGGCGTCGACGGCGGCGCGGTGTCGCCGGGGGACAGCGCCGACCATGACACTGGTGTCCAGGACATGGTCGTAGTACGAGAAGTCACCGGTCGGCACCTCGTGGATGCCGGCGTCGGCCAGTTGCCGCCAGGTGGAGCGGCGCAGCTCCGCCGCGGTCTCCTCAAGGGCGTCGGCGGTGACGCGGCCCCTCCAGTAGCCCTCGATGGCTTTCTTCAGTTCGCGGTTCGCGCCCTGGCGGGGGTAGCCGTACACGGTGGCCCGTGCTGCCGCGGCTGCGGACTTCGCTGTCACGGAAATCTCCTTCGCGAGATGACTCCTGAGAATCCCGGAGACGGGACACGGACGCGAAGGGATGCCGAACCGGACGGACCGCACTGACGCCACTGGCGCGGTGCTCCGCCTGGTGTGCACGCCGACCCGCCCACGAGGTCACCGGGATGTCCGCACGCGATCGGTCACGTGCGGGCAACGGGCAGGTCTTCGGACTCGCGGGCACATCTGCCGAGGCAGACACCTACTGGCCGTCGCTTCCCGGATCCATGGCCGGATCCAGTGCGTATGACGGCGGTCGTTCCCGCTCACCGCTGCGGGGCAGTCCCGGATTCCCACCGGGTTCCCTCTTACGACGCGCCTGCCTGGCGGACAGGGCGAACCAGCTGCACAGGTCACCCTAGGGGGGCGGGTGCCGTCTTGGGCAGTACTGCCCACATGCCGGAACGTGAGATGAGCCACGGATTCGATCAGTGGGGGAAGCTGTGAGGGGGCGCGTAGGTGTGGAACCCGCGTCCGCTCTTGCGGCCGAGCAGGCCCGCCTCCACCATCCGCTGGAGCAGCGGCGGCGGGGCGTACAGAGGTTCCTTGAACTCCTCGTAGAGGGATTCGGCGATGGACGCCACCGTGTCCAGGCCGATCAGGTCGGCCAGCTTGAGCGGACCCATCGGATGGGCGCAGCCGAGCTCCATCCCGGCGTCCACATCGGTCGCGGTGGCGAATCCGGACTCGGCCATGCGGATCGCCGAGAGCACGTAGGGGATGAGCAGCGCGTTGACGACGAACCCGGCCCGGTCCCGGGAACGTACGACGGTCTTGCCCAGGGTCCGCGTGGCGAAGTCCCGTACGACGGCGACCGTTTCGGGGTCCGTGTGCAGCGAGGAGACGACCTCGACCAGAGGCAGGACGGGAACGGGGTTGAAGAAGTGCAGACCGAGGACGCGGTCGGCGCGCCCGGTGGCCATGCCCAGGCGCATGACCGGGATGGAGGAGGTGTTGGTGGCGAGGATTGCCCCGGGGTCCTCGACGACCTTGTCGAGGGCGGTGAACACCTCCGTCTTCGCCGCGGTGTTCTCGACCACCGCCTCGATGACGAGTTGGCGGTCGGCCAGATCGTCGAGGCTGCCCGTGAAGACCATCCGGGCCAGCGCGTCCTCGGCGGCGACGCGGTCCAGTTTGCCGCGCTGGACGGCGCGTTCGAGCGAGACGGCGACGCGTTCGCGGGCGGCCCGGGCGGCGACGGCGTCCGCCTCGCAGACCACGGTGTCCAGCCCGGCGCGGGCGCACACCTCGGCGATTCCGGCGCCCATCAGGCCGCCGCCGACGACGCCGACCCGGTTGATGGTTGTGGTCATGAGTGTCCCTCCGAGCGGGTGGTGAGGTGGCGGCTGCAGGCGTCCGTGGGGGCGCGGGCGGGGCAGGGGCGCGCCCCGTAAGGGGCGCGGGGAACTGCGCGCCAAGCCCCCACCGACCCGCGGACGAAGCGCAGAGCGGCATAGCGGGTGAAGCGGTCTAGTGAAACTGCTCCGCCTCCGTGGACCCAGCGAGCGCGGTGGTCGACGAGGCGGGGTTGACCGCGGTCGACACGAGGTCGAAGTACCCGGTGCCGACTTCCCGCTGATGCCGAACGGCAGTGAACCCGTGCTGCTGTGCGGCGAACTCCCGCTCCTGCAGGTCCACGTACGCGGTCATGCCGTGCTCGGCGTAGCCGCGGGCCAGGTCGAACATGCCGTGGTTGAGGGAGTGGAACCCGGCCAGGGTGATGAACTGGAAGCGATAGCCCATCGCGGCCAGCTCCCGCTGGAACTTGGCGATCTGGTCGTCGTCCAGCGCCGCCTTCCAGTTGAAGGACGGCGAGCAGTTGTAGGCGAGCAGCTGCCCCGGGTGCTCGGCGTGGATGGCCTCGGCGAACTCGCGGGCCTGCGCCAGGTCCGGGGTGCCGGTCTCCACCCAGATCAGATCGGCGTACGGGGCGTAGGCGAGGCCGCGCGCGATGACCGGGGCCATGCCGTTCTGAACGCGGTAGAAGCCCTCGGCGGTGCGCTCGCCGGTGACGAACCGCGCGTCGCGCTCGTCGACGTCGCTGGTGAGGAGGGTGGCGGCGAGCGCGTCGGTGCGGGCCACGATCACCGTCGGCACATCGGCGATGTCGGCGGCGAGGCGGGCCGCGTTGAGGGTGCGGATGTGCTGGGCGGTGGGCACCAGGACCTTGCCGCCGAGGTGGCCGCACTTCTTCTCGGAGGCGAGCTGGTCCTCGTAGTGGATGCCCGCCGCACCGGCGGCGATCATCGCCTTGGTCAGCTCGAAGGCGTTGAGCGGGCCGCCGAAGCCGGCCTCGGCGTCCGCGACGATCGGCGCCAGCCAGTCCACCGTACTGTCACCTTCGCTGGTGGCGATCTGATCGGCGCGCAGCAACGCGTTGTTGATGCGGCGCACCACCTGCGGAACGGAGTTGGCAGGGTAGAGCGACTGGTCGGGGTAGGTGTGCCCGGCCTGGTTGGCGTCGGCGGCCACCTGCCACCCGGACAGGTAGATCGCCTGCAGTCCCGCCTTCACCTGCTGCACCGCCTGGCCGCCGGTCAGCGCGCCGAGCGCGTGGATGTAGTCGCGCTCGTGCAGCTGCCGCCACAGTCGCTCGGCGCCGCGCCGGGCCAGTGTGTGCTCCTCGCGGACGCTGCCGGAGAGGCGGACCACGTCCTCAGCCGTGTACGTACGCTCGATGCCCTGCCAACGGACGTCGGTCGCCCATCGCCGAGCCAGCTCCTGGGCCGTTTCCGTCGTCGTCCCTGCCTGCGCCATGACCGTCTCCCGGAGACTCGTGAACAGTGCGAATGAATGGCACTGAGTGCCGATCAAATGTGCCGAGGTGCGGCTCTGTCGCCTTCCTCGGGCCGCACACACGACTGTTCCACCGGCACTCGGTGCCAACAACCAGGGAAAGCTGCTAACTTCTGCGCATCTTCCTCCGCTGTTCTGCCAACTCTGTTAAGCGGCACCGGCGACCGCGACGAGACCGGACAGGAGCCACGGATGAGCAAGACGTACGCGGGCCCGAGGCTGCGACGGCTGCGGGAGGAACGGGGCATGAGCCAGGCCGCACTGGCCCGGGCCCTCGACATCTCGCCGAGCTATCTGAACCAGATGGAGCACGACTCCCGGCCGCTGACCGTGCCCGTGCTGCTGCGCCTGACGGAGGCCTTCGGCATCGATCCGGGCTTCTTCTCCGAGCGCGACACCAGCCGGCTGGTGGCCGACCTGCGCGACGCCCTCACCGGCGAGGTCTCCGCAGGCCGGGTGTCCGCGACCGACCTCTCGGAACTGGCCTCCCGCATGCCCGCCGTGGCGACGGTCCTGGTGGACCTCGGCCGCCGGAACCAGCACCTCACGGAACAACTCTCCGAAGCCGAGGAGGGGCGGGGGCCGGGAACGCGGGCGCAGCCCCGCTCCGCGCACGAGGAGATCCGCGAGTTCTTCTACCGCCGCCAGAACTACCTGCACGACACCGACCTCGCCGCCGAACAGCTCGCCGGCACGATCGGCATCCGCCCCGGCGAGGCCGTCCGGGCCCTCTCCGCCCGCCTGACCGGCCATCACGGGGTGCGCCTGGTCGCGGACTCCGGCCACCTCCTGCACCACTACGACCCGGTGGCCCGCGTCCTGCACCTCTCCGGCCGGCTGCGCCCCGGCCAGCAGGCGTTCCGGATGGCCACACAACTGGCCCTGCTCGAGTACGCGGACGAGATCTCCGCACTCGCTTCGGAGGACTTCGCGCCGGACTCGGCGGCCTGGCCGCTCGCCCGCATCGGCATCGCCAACTACTTCGCCGCCGCCCTCATCCTGCCGTACCGCCGCTTCCACACGGCCGCGGAGGAGTTCCGCTACGACATCGAGCGACTGACCGACCACTACGGCATCGGCTACGAAACCATCTGCCACCGCCTCAGCACCCTGCAGCGCCCCCGGCTGCGCGGCGTGCCCTTCTCCTTCGTGCGCGTGGACCGCGCGGGCAACATGTCCAAACGGCAGTCCGCCACCGCCTTCCACTTCTCCCGCGCCGGCGGCACCTGCCCGCTGTGGAACGTGTACGAGGCGTTCGCCGCTCCCGGCCGCATCCACGTCCAGGTCGCCGCCATGCCCGACGGCCGGCGCCACCTGTGGACCGCCCGCGCCGTCACCCGCCACCGGGGCGGCTGGGGCGAGCCCGGCAAGACCTTCGCCATCGGCCTCGGCTGCGAGATCCGGCATGCCTCCCGGCTCGTCTACTCCGACGGCCTCGACCTCGACAACGTCTCCGCCGCCGTCCCCATCGGCATGGGCTGTCGCCTGTGTGAGCGCACCGACTGCCCTCAGCGGGCCGCGCCGCCCCTGGACCGGCGCCTGGCGATCGACGAGAACAGCAGCACCTTCGTCCCCTACCCGGTGGCGGGGGAACGGCCGGGCATCGGCTGAGCCGGGCGCCCATGCTCGGCGGCCGTCAACAAGGGCGATATTTCAGGGGAGTTGAGTAGGATGCCGTTATGAAATCAACCCTGGCGCGGCTTCGGCTGTTGGCGTCGCTGACCTTCGCGATCAGCGTTGTCCTCGGCGTATTGGGTATCACGGCACTCGTGCCGGACCCAGGTCTCGAAGGTGATGTGCTGTTCTGGATTCCGGCGGCGGTGGCCGTGCTCGGCCTTGTCGGCGTGAAACATGTGGTCGATCCGTCGCTCGTCCCGAAGCGGGACATGTCGCCAGGTCGCGTTTCCCGGATGGTCAACTCCATGATGACGGCCCGCCTGTTGGCCGCGGCCACCCCCACGGTCGCCGGGTTGGTGGTGGGACTCGCCGCGCAGTCCGATCCCTCCGTCCTCGTCGGTTCGGGCGCGTCGGTGGTGATGCTTTCCCACTGGTGGCCCGGTCGGCAGTTCGAAAATGTGGTCAGGGCGAAGCTGCTGCCGGTCGGAGGCGCCGAATTGGCCGGTCGGGTCTTGCGCCCGCTCTGACAGTCGTCGCTGATACGCGACAAAGCTTCGGGGAGTCGGAGACCTTGTGAGGTCTCCGACTCCCCGAAGCTTTGTCGCGTGGGATGCACTCGGCCCCCTCGCCGGGTGAAGGAGCCGAGTGCGGCCAAGGCGCTCAAACCGTCTCGTTCGAGTTGACGGATTCCGGCAGCCGGGTGGCGAATTGCCGACAGTTGATCGCACCGTCGGGCCTGATGGTGATCCAGCCCCGGCTGTAGGCTTCGGCGCCCGCTTGGAAGCGGGTGACCACGCCGAGGTATTCGAGGAGTTCGGACACACGTCTGCTGAAGGTGCGCGGGGAAAGCCCGAGCCGCCGACTGGCCGTGAGATCCGTGGCGCCGTTCAGTAGTTGCTCCAGAATGGGCTCCAGATGAGCCGGTGGCCGACGGTTGCCGCGGTAGGCGTGGTGCGTGTGGCTGCCCGGAAAGTGTGCACCACCCGTGGCCGTGGTGCCCGGAAGCCGACGTTCCCCCGCCTGCGCCGGAATCGACGCGATGGTGTGGGCCGAATCGTTCCTGTAGTGCATTCCCTCGGTGACCAGCGGCAACGTGGCCGAGGCCGACGGAATGGTGACGCTTGGTGGCGCGAGCCGGCGCGGCACGCTGACGGTCGGTGGGCCGCCGGCGAGCACCACGCGATATGCCTCCGTCAGGTCCGGACTCAGATCGAGGCCGAATTCCTGAGTCAGGAGGCGATGGCCCTCCAGATATGTCTCGACCGCCTCATTGCGCCGGCCGACCCGGGCGAGGGCGCGGATGAGATGCAGTCGGAAACGCTCACGCAACGGATAGGTGTCGACCAGCGACTGCAGTTCGGCAATGACTTCATGGTGCCTGCCGAGGATCAGGTCGGTTCCGATGCGCTCCTCGGTGACGGTGATGCGATGGTCCTCCAGCTTTATGGCTTCGGCCCGGATCCCCGGGGCGGAGGCGGACGGTGCGGAAATTCCCGCGAAGGCCGGGCCGCGCCACAGTGAAAGGGCTGTCCGGTACTTCCGGGCGGCCTTCTCGAACTCGCCACCGGACGCCGCCTTCCGGGCCTCCTTCACATGGGTGTGGAAGAGGACGAGGTCGATCGAGGGCGGCTCGACGAACAAGAGATAGCCGCCGGCCTGGTTGATCAGCTGAGGTCGTTGCTGGACGCTTTCGTCGGCGAACGCCTGATTCAGGAGATCCCGCAGCTTCCACACCTTGGTCTGAATCTGTCGCAGCGCGGTGCGCGGCGGGCTTTCCCAGAGCGCCGCCGCTATCGCCTCCGCTCCGACATGGTTGTTCACCCGCACGGCCAGTGTCGCCAGAAGCCCGCGCTCCAGCGGGCCGCCGGCCGGGAAGCTGCGATCTCCCCCAACGAGCTCCGCATTTCCAAGTAGACGCAATTTTACCGGGTTTGCTTCACTCGCAGCTGTTGAGTCATCGAAGGCTTTCAAAAAATCCCCCATGGTCTCTGTGCTCATTCCCTCAGGAATTCACCGAGAGGCCCTCGCCGCGCCGCGGACGCACCTGCCCCTGAAGCGGGCGTCCGCACGCCTGTTGGCGTAAGCCTCTCTCCCCGTACGCAGCGCCTGTAACCCGGCCATTACATGGTGGCGCTACGCTTCTTTTGATCGATCGTCGTGACGCGGTTCGCCTCTCCCCCTGCCGCGGTTCGTAGATCGTTCTTTAGCGCGCCCGTCCCGCCCGTTGGTCGTCGGGGCGTACGGCCTCGCGTGCCACAGTATGCGGGTCCCTCCCGGGACTTTGCCCCTCCTATACAGTCCTTCGTCTTCTGCTGTCGGCACAGGACGCCATCCTGGGTCAGTTTGGTGCGGTCACGCTCAGGTGGCGAGAACACGCCAGATCCCTTGCCGACGGGCTGAATCCAGTGGTTGCGTCGTGGCCGCTCCAAGAAGTCATGCGTCAGCCCACGCTCCGTGCTGCCTACGCGCCGGAAGACCAACGTTTGGATTGAGTGCTGGATGCTGCGGTTCGACGAGTACCCGAATACGGACCTGGTTTATCTGTCAAGGCAGGACGTGTGTCTCGCCGCTGCCGAGGTCGACGTGGTGTCGGTGGTCCGGGACGCGATAGTGCGCCATGCCGAGGGCCGTACGATCCTGCCCGACGAGGCGTACCTGGGATGGACGACCGACGACGGCTTCGCGGCGCGCTCCCTGGCGATGCCCGGCGGCATCCACACCGATCACGGGCTCGAGCTGGGCCTGAAGGTGATCAATGGATCGCTCGGGAACCCCGGCAAGGGCATGGCCCGGTCGCAGGGCCTCATGCTGCTCTTCGACCGTGAACTCGCCTGGCCCCGGGCGGTGATGGAGGCCGCCTACGTCAGCGCCTTCCGCACCGCGGCGGTGAGCGCGGTCAGCGCGCTGGCCCTGGGCGTCGAGCCGCTTCGGCATCTCGCGATCCTGGGCTGCGGCACCCTCGCGCGGGCGCACGTCCAACTGCTCTGCGGGGCCCTCGGCGACCTGGAGTCGCTCACGCTGTACGACACCGCCCCCGAACGGAGCCGGGCGCTCGCCGACGCGGTCACATCGGACCCGGACTTCGCCGGCTACCGCACCGAGGTCGCGGCGAGCCCCGAGGCCTGCGTGCGGGACGCCGATCTCGTCATCCCGGCGACCGTCACCACGGAGGGCTACCTGCGCCCGGAGTGGTTCGCGCCCGGCACGCTCATCGTGCACGTCTCGCTGGACGACGTACTGCCCGAAGTCGTGGACGCGGCCGGGCTCGTCGTCGTCGACGACTGGGGCCTGGTCAGCCACGACCATCGCAGGCTGCTCGGCCGGATGTACCGCGAGGGCAGGCTCCGCGGGCCCGACGGCACGTACGCGGAGCAGGCGGAGCCACACCCAGGAGCCCGTCAGGTCGACGGCACGCTCGGCGAGGTACTGCTCGGTACCCGCCCCGGTCGCAAGGCCGACGCCGATCTGGTGCTGTGCAACCCCTTCGGTATGTCGATCCTCGATGTCGCCCTCGGCGGCGCGGTGGCGGCGGCCGCGGAGCGGCAGGGCCTCGGGCGGCGCATCCCGCGCTGACCCGGTCATCGAACTCGATCAAGGAGTGGCACAACACATGCGCAGATCTCGCGCCCTTGTCCCCGCAGTACTGCTCGGACTGACGCTGAGCGCCCTGCCCGCGGGTGCCGTGGCCGTCGACGCCACGGAAACCGGTGACACAGGGGTGGGCCAGTCCTTCCGGGCTCAGAAACTGGTGTGGAAACCCTGCTTCCCGAATCCCGGTCCCGGGCTGCCGCCCGGCGCCGAGCGCCTCCAGTGTTCGGTCATGAAGGCCCCGCTCGACTGGAACAAGCAGAGCCGTGGCACGGTCGACGTCGCGGTGAGCAGGCTGCGCCCGGAGTCGGGCAAGCCGAAGCGCCTCCTGATGACCAACCCGGGCGGCCCCGGTGAGGAAGGCGTCATCGTTCCCCTGCTGTTCCTCGACCCCGCGCACTCCGCGGTCGCCGACTCCGCGGACATCGTCGGCGTCGACGTGCGGGGCACCGGCCGGAGCACCAACGCGACGTGCGCGGGCGACACCATCGGCCGCGAGCGCGACGTGCGCGACCGCAGCCGGGCCAATGTGGACGCCATGCTGGACGACGCGGAAGCCATGGCCCGCTCCTGCCAGGGCGCTTCGAACCCGATCGGTGACTTCGTCAACACCGCGCAGACCGTACGCGACTTCGACCTGCTGCGCTCCCTGCTCGGCTACGACCGGACCGACTGGTTCGGGTTCTCCGCGGGTACCTGGCTCGGCGCGCACTACGCGACCGCGTTCCCGTCGCGCGTCGGCCGGTTCGTCTTCGACTCCAGCGTCAGGTTCACCGGAACCTGGCAACAGATATACGCCCTGCAGCCGATGGGCTTCGAGCGCCGGTTCCGGCAGGACTTCCTGCCGTGGGCGGCACGCTACAAGGGGCTGTACGGGCTCGGCGACTCCCCGCAGGCCGTGCGCGCGAGCTACGAGCGCATCAGGGCGAAGATAGCGGAGAAGCCGCTGGACCTGGGCGACACGGTCCTGACCGCGACGGCGCTCGACTCGATGATCGCGGGGAGCCTGTACGGCAAGTCGAACTTCCCCCGGCTCGGCGAACTGCTCGCCGGACTGAACGCGGCGGTGGGTACACCCGCGCCGCGCGCCGCGCGCGAGGGCGGGCTCGCGGAGCGGGTGGCCGAGGTGCGCGGCGCGGCGAAGGCGCCCGGCGCACTGGCCGCGGGAGCGCCGGACGCCATCGACGCCACGTTCTACACGGTCGGCTGCAACGACACCCGCTGGTACGGCAACCGCGAGACGCTGGCGGCGACTTCGGCCGCGCAGGGCAAGCTCTTCCCACTGATCGGCTGGCGCAGCATCGCCGAGCCCTGTGTGTTCTGGGACCGGCCCGCGGTCGAGCTGCCGAAACCGACCGGCCGGGGTGTCCCGCCCGTCCTGATGGTGCAGTCCGAGCACGACCCCGCGGCCCCGATCGAGGGCGCGCGGTCGGCCAGTGCCGGATTCAAGGGCTCGCGCTTCCTCAAGGTGACCGGCGAGGGCGACCACATGCTGTTCGGCAACAACAACAAGTGTGTTGACCGCGCCGTCGACGTGTACCTGGCGACCGGGAAGCTGCCCAGGCGCGGCGCCACCTGCGCCGGGGGGCCGCTGCCCGACCCGACCGCGCCCGCCGGCGCCACGGCGGAACACAGCGCGAAGCGGCTGAGCGGGCTCGCCGACAGGCTGCCCGACTGAGCCTGTCTCTGTTCCGCAGGCTCGTGTGCGCCCGGTGGAGCCCCGGTGACGGGTCGGATGACGGCGTGTCCATCGTTCGTCTGAATGTGCCGGTCAATTCTGCAGAAACCATTGCGAGTTGTGGGCGGTCGCGGAGTATGGTGTGCCGGTGAGCGAATCGAATCCCAGAGAATACGACCGGTCCCTTGGACAGCAATTAGGGATCGACGCCGCCGAAGTCCAGGGATCACTCGAGGCGCGCCGGGCATTGGGTGCCGAAGCGGAGGCGGCCGTCATCGCAGGATTTCTCGAGCGCACGTCGGCCGCCATCGACGCCCGAGTCGACCAGAGAATCGCGGAGAAGGTCGCTGCGAGCGAGGGGGACTCCACCGACAGCGGCGGTTTCTGGCTCGCGGTGGTCTCGGTCGGCATGGGAATTCCCGCCACCGGTGTGGCGACCTCGTTCTCGGATTCTGGGAGCGTGCTCGTGGCCGCGGCCGCCTGGGCCGGCATCGCCCTCGTCAACGTTTCCTACAACGTGCGCAAGAACCGCTGATCCGGAAATTCCTTGGCGCATCATCGCCATAGGTGTCGGCCGCCGCGTAGGCCTCTCCTAGGCTGCCCCTGTTCGGTATTCAAAAGGGGAGGCGAAGAGCGTGCTCAGAGTCATGCTGAAATCAAAGATCCATCGCGCCACGGTGACGGCCGCGGACTTGAACTACATCGGGTCGCTGACACTCGACCCGGATCTGATGGACGCGGCAGATCTGCTGCCCGGCGAGCAGGTCCACGTGGTGGACATCAACAACGGGGCGCGCCTCGAGACGTATGTCATCGAGGGGACGCGGGGCAGCGGCGAGGTGCAGATCAACGGCGCCGCGGCCCGACTGGTGCACACCGGCGACCTGGTGATCGTGATCGGCTATGGAATGGTGGCCGACGAGGAGGCCAAGAGCACCGCGCCGCGCGTCGTGTTCGTCGACGAGCGCAACGCGGTGACCGAGCTCGGCCACGACCCGGGAGTCTGAGGGCCCCGGTCACCCGGTGGTGGCGCGGAACCGCAGGCCGTCCGCGCGGAACCGCTCGATGGCACCGTGCACATCCTCGGCGATGTGCACGGTGCCGAGCCAGCCGTCGTCGTAGAGAGTGCCGAGGTACTTGCTCCCGCCGTCCGGGCACAGACAGAGCGCCCTGCGGGGGAAGCGGCCCTGACCGAGATCGCCGAGGTAGCCGCAGAGGACACTGCCGCTCGAACCGCCGAGGGCGACACCGGTGTCCTCCAGGAACATGCGACAGGCGGCCACGGTGGCCGCGGGGGCGACCCGGGCCGCGGCGTCGTAGGACGTCTCGTTGATGAAGGACGAAGCCCTGCTCGCGCCGAGACCGGCGATCAGCCGGTGACCGCCCACACCGCCCGTGACCAGTGACCCGGTGGAGTCCACCGCCACGATCCTGACGGCCGGATCACGCGTGCGCAGATGCGCGGAGATGCCGGCCAGGGTGCCCCCGGTGGACACGGCGACGTACACCGCGTCCAGCTCCCTGCCGCCCTGCCGGGCGATCTCGGGTCCCGTGGTCTGTTCGTGAATCAGCGGATTGGCGCTGCTGTGATACTGATTCGGCCAGCGGTAATCAGGATTCGCCCCGCACAACTCGCGAACCGCCTTCAATCTGCTGAGCAAATAGCCGCCCTGACCGTCGGGCTCGTCGACGAATCGGAGTTCGACGCCGCTCGCGGTCAGGGAATCCCGCGTCGGGCCCGGCGTTCTCTCGTCGATCACCGCGATGAAATGGCAGTCGAGCATGCGGACGAGCCTGGCCAGCGCGAGGCCCAGATTGCCCGAAGTGGACTCGACGATGACAGTGCCGGGTACCAGCGGCTTCACTCGGTCGATGTCGACGAGCAATCCGGTCGCGGTCCGATCCTTGATGGACCCCGTCGGATTGAGGCTCTCATGCTTGAGTATCAGTTCATGGGCGCGCCCGCGATATTCGACGACAACCGTCGAAATCGGCGTCGTGGCAATGCTGGCGCGCAGCTCGTCTATTCGCTGCAACAAGTGAAATCTCCTGGGTTACGCACAAATAGGCTGTCGATTGCAGCATCTACTTCTGGGCGTGGTTCCGGAAGCTGTATGGCGACTTATGGCCACCGCACCGAGCGCCTTGTCCATCGACCGGTTGACACCGGGATCCAACCTCAGGTGGCTACAGGATTCCGCCCGTGTGGACAACGCTGGGGGCATGACCGAAACAGCAGTTCACGTAAGGGGTTTGGTCAAGCGCTACGGCGGCACGCCCGTCGTCAACGGACTTGACCTCGACATCGCCCACGGCGAGGTGTTCGCGCTGCTCGGGCCGAACGGCGCGGGCAAGACGACGACAGTGGAGATCCTCGAGGGGTATCGCGACCGGGACAGCGGCACCGTCTCGGTGCTCGGTGAGGACCCGGGCAAGGCGGGCCGCTCCTGGCGCAGCCGGATCGGCATCGTCGCCCAGACGGCCTCGGACGCCGCGGAGCTGACCGTGCGTGAGGTGGTCGGTCACTTCGCGACCACGTATCCGCGGCACCGCGACCCGGACGCGGTGATCGACGGGGTCGGGCTCGGTGAGCACGCCAGAAAGCGGGTCGGCCGGCTCTCCGGCGGCCAGCGCCGCCGGGTGGACGTGGCCCTCGGCATCATCGGCGACCCCGACCTGCTGTTCCTCGACGAGCCGACGACCGGCTTCGACCCCGAAGCGCGGGTGCAGTTCTGGCAGTTGATCCGCCAACTCTCCATGGAGGGCACCACGATCGTGCTCACCACGCACTACCTGGACGAGGTCGAGGCGCTCGCGAACCGCGTCGCGGTGATCGCCCGAGGCCAGATGAAGGTCGTGGGCGACCCGGCGACGCTCGGGGACCGGGCCAACGCGGGCGCCGTGGTCAGCTGGCGCGAGAACGGCCGGCTCATGGAGACGGAGACGGCGAGCCCGGACCAGTTCGTGGCCGAACTCGTCCGGCGGAACGCCGGGAACGTGCCGGGCCTCTCGGTCCAGCGGCCGAGCCTCGAAGACGTCTACCTGCAGCTGATCGGCGAGGACACCAGCACCTCGGCCTACCGAAGGGAATCGGCATGACCACCCAGGCGCCGCGCGTGCGGCAGACCAGGCCCGCACCGCCGAACCCGATCAAGGTGGGCGTGGCCCGGGCGTCCATCGAGCTCAAGCAGTTCTTCCGGGAGCGCGACGCGGTCGTGTTCACCTTCTCGCTGCCCGTGGTGCTGCTGGTGCTGCTCGCCGGCATCTTCAGCGACCCGGTCGAGAAGACGGGTGTCGAGGCCAGTCAGATCTTCGCGGCCAGCATGATCGCGGCGGGCATCATGTCCGCCACGTTCGTCAGCCTCGGCACCGGGATCGCGCAGGACCGCGACGACGGCACCCTGAAGCGGCTGCGCGGCACGCCGACCCCGATGACGTCCTACTTCATCGGCAAGATCCTGATGGTGCTCGTGGTGAGCTTCGCCGAGGTCGTCGTCCTGCTCGCCGTCGGCAAGGGCCTGTTCGACCTGAAGCTGCCCACCGACGTGACCAGCTGGCTGACCTTCGCCTGGGTGTTCGTGCTCGGGGTCATCGCGTGCGCGCTGCTCGGCATCGCGATCAGCAGCGTGCCCCGGTCGGCGAAGAGCGCTTCGGCAGTCATCATGCTCCCGTTCATCGGGCTACAGTTCATCTCTGGTGTACTGACCAATCCGATCAGCGCACTGTCCTCACCTCTGGTGGAGATCGGTTCGGTCTTCCCGCTCAAGTGGATGGCTCAGGGATTCCGGTCGGTTTTCCTGCCCGACTCGATGACGTTCCAGGAGGTAGCAGGATCATGGGAACTGGGACGGATGGCCTTGATTCTCGCGGCGTGGTGCGTCGGCGGCCTGGTCCTGTGTCTCCTCACGTTCCGGTGGAAGAACGGCCGCCAGGGATAGCCAAGTCGGGGCACGAATGGATCCGTGGATTCCTCATCTGGGACTGCTACTACGCGGCCGCGTTCATCGGGGCGATCGCGTTCGTGCTGACCCTCGAGGACTCCACGGCCAGGAGCCGGCCGGTGGCCGCGGCCGTTCTGGCCTGTGCCGCCGCCTGGTACGTGGCGTACGGCAGGTCGCTGATGCGCGCCGACGACGAGAGCTGGCGCGGCCTGCTGTACCTCGGTGTCCTCCTGATCCTGTTCGCGTCGGCGGACGCCTTCGCGTCGGCGAGCTCCATCGCCATGGTCGCGATCGTCCCGCAGGCGTACTGGACGATGCGGCCCCTGCACGCGACCGGCGCGGTGGCGGTCTTCGCGATGGTGCCGGTGGCCATGGACACCCTGCGCACGGGCGCGGTGACACGCAGCGTCGCCGACCAGGGCCCGACCGCCGTGGCGATCATCGTGTTCTCCGCCATCTTCGGCACCTGGGTGCACCGGATCATCGAGCAGAGCAGGGAACGCGCCGATCTCATCGAGGAGTTGGCCTCGACCCGCGTCGAACTGGCCGAGGTGTCCCGGCAGGCCGGGATGGCCGCCGAGCGCGAGCGGCTCGCCGGTGAGATCCACGACGCGATCGCGCAGGGACTGAGCAGCATCGTGATGCTGGTCCAGGCCACCGGATCGACCCTCGACCAGATGGACGGACTCCCCGCCCACCACAGCGACTCGGTGGACCTGGCGCGGCAGCAGCTGGAGCTGGTCGCCCGAACCGCGCGGGAGAGCCTCGCCGAGGCCGGCGCCCTGGTCGAGGCGCTCCGGCCGACGGCGCTCGACTCCGGCTCCCTGCCCGAGGCCCTGCACCGGCTCACCGACCGGGCGGCCGAGGACTGCGGCCTCTCCACGACCTTCGCGCTGCACGGAGAGCCCGAAACGCTGCCGGTGGCCGTCGAGGTGGTCCTGCTGCGGGCGACGCAGGAGGCCCTCACCAACGTACGCAAACACGCGCGGGCCTCCTCCGCGGAGGTCACGCTCAGCTACACCGACGAGACCGTGGCGGTCCGCGTACGCGACGACGGGGACGGCATCGACGCCGGCGTCAAGCCCCATGGGTACGGCCTGGTGGGCATGCGCAGGAGAGTCGAACAGGTCGGCGGGGTCAGGACGTTGGACAGCACCCCCGGCAAGGGAACAACGCTGCTCGTGGAGGTGCCCAGGTGACGGAACCGATCACTGTGCTGATCGTCGACGACCATCCGGTCGTCAGGGCCGGGCTGCGCGGCATGCTCATGAACGAGAGCGACATCGAGGTGGTCGGCGAGGCCGGCAGCGCCGACACCGCCGTCTCGATGGCCCACGCACTGAGCCCCGGCGTGGTGCTGATGGATCTGCGGATGCCCGGCGGAGGCGTCGAGGCGACCGCGCGTCTTGCCGAACAGAAGCCGGAGTGCCGGGTCCTGGTGCTCACCACCTACGGCTCGGACGACCAGATCCTCAGCGCCGTGGAGGCGGGTGCCACCGGCTATCTGCTCAAGCACGCCGACCGTGAGGAGCTGCTCCAGGCCATTCGTGGCGCGGCCACCGGCGAGACCGTCCTGGCCCCCTCGGTCGCCGCGCGGCTGACCCGCCGCGTGCGCAGCCCGAAGCGGGACAGTCTCTCCGCGCGCGAGGCGGAGGTGCTGCGCCTTGTCGCACGCGGCCTGACCAACGCCGCGATCGGCGCCGCGTTGTTCATCAGTGAGGCCACCGTGAAGACCCACATGCTGCGGATCTTCGGCAAGCTCGAGGTCGCCGACCGCACGGCCGCGGTGATGGTCGCGGTCAACCGCGGCCTGATCACCGTCGACGAGGACTGAGGAACGTACCCCGAAAGGCCCGGACCCGGCCGAGGCACGCGTCAGCCGGCGGCCGAGGCCTTGGCGAGGAAGTCCAGGAGCAGGGTGTTGACCTCGGCGGGCCGTTCGAGGAAGCCGAAGTGGCCGCAGCCGGGCACCTCTTCGTACCGAGCCCCCTCGATCGCGGCGGCCACCTCCCGGCCCAACGGGGCCGGCATCACCACGTCCGCGGGAAACCCGACCACGAGGGTGGGGCAGCCGATCGCGGTCAGCTCGCCCGCCCAGTCGTCCACGGACAGCGTGGCCAGATACTGCCGGGCCGCTCCCTCGCCCCGGATGGGGCTCCGCGTCATCAGGTGGAACCACTCCTTGGCGAACCTGTCGTCGAGCAGCGTCCCGGGGGCGAAGAGCTGCGCCATGGTGGACATCGCCGCGTAGTCGTCGGGGACCTCGCCGGACCGGGCGGCGTCCACGATCGCCTTGACCATCGTGGCGATGAAGGCCGGAGTGCGGGACCGGGTGCCGAGCAGCGAGAGGGAGCGGACGAGGTCAGGCCGGAGCACCGCGAGCCGCTGGGCCACGAGCGCGCCGAGCGAGGAGCCGACGAGATGGCACGGTGTTACCGCCACGTCCTGGAGGAGCCGGCCCGCGTCCGCGACGAGTTCGGCGAAGCGCGCCGGTCCCTCGGGTACGAAGTCGTCGGTGGTGCCCCGGTGGTCGAAGGTGATGACCCGGTACCCGGCCGCTCGCAGGGCCGGGACCTGGTGCAGCGACCACACCTCCGACCGGGTCGCGGCGGGCGCGAGCAGCAGCACCGGGTCCCCGGAGCCGGTGCTGCGATGGGGCGGGAGTCCGGTGCGATGGGGCGGAAGTACGGACGCCGAGCTCATGACTTGTTCTCCTCGCCGACGCGGTAGTGAGGTGACCAGATGCCGTCGCGCAGCCGCGTGACCCCGAAGACCGTGAGGGCCGTGGCGATCAGCGCGGCGATCAGCAGGGGAGTGCGCAGGCCGGTCTCCGTGTTCGTCAGGGCCCCGGACGCGGTGACGATGAGGCCGCCGAGCAGTGAGCCCAGGGGGAGCGGGCCCCAGGCGAGGAGCCGGTAGATGCTGTTGACCCGGCCCAGCATCTCCTCGGGGACGACCCGCTGCCGGTAGCTGACCGTGAGCACGTTCCAGATCGTGGAGAGCATGCCGCCGCCCGCGATGGCGAAGGCCACGACGACGGCGTTGCTCGCCAGGCCGATGAGCAGGCTGCTCAGGGCGTTGCCCGCCAGGCTGACGAGCAGGATCCGGCGGGCGCCGAGGCGCCGTTCCAGGGTGCTCGTCAGCCAGGCGCCGAGCATCGCGCCGATCCCGCCGGCCAGGAACAGCAGGCCGAACCGGGTCGCGTCGAGACCGAGGATCGTCTGCGCGAACAGCACCTGGGTGGAGAGCGCGATGGCGCTGCTGAGGTTGAGCAGGCCGAGGAACAGGCCGAGCGTACGCAGCGTGGGGTGGCGCCAGAAGTAGCGCAGCCCCTCGGCCATGTCGGACCGCATCGTCCGCTGGGGTCGGTCGCGTTCGCGCGGGGCGAGCACCACGAGGAGCATCAACCCCGCGGACAGCACGAAGAGTCCGCCCTCGAAGACGAAGGGCAGCACCAGCGAGGTCCCGAGCAGCAGCCCGCCGAGCCAGGGCCCGATGAACAGCCCGCCCACGGTGTCGGTCATCACCAGCAGCCCGTTGGCGCGCTCAAGGAGAGGCGACGGCACCAGCCTCGGCACCACCACCTGACTGGTGTTCTCGTTCAGCACCGTGGCCGAGCCGATCAGGAACGCGGCGGTGTAGATGAGCGCCAGCGGCGCCGATCCGGCGGCCACGGCCAGCGCGATGCCGCCCGCGACCAGCGCGCGGAACAGGTGCGTGAGCCCCAGCGTCCAGCGGTGGTTGGCGCGGTCGATGAGGACTCCGGCCGGCAGGCTCGCCAGCAGCCAGGGCAGTTCGAGGAGCATGGCGACGCCGGAGATCAGCAGCGCGTTGTCGGTGACCGAGGTGGCGAGCCAGGGGAACGCCACCGAGCTGATGCCGGAGGCCAGATTCGCCAGAAACATTCCGCCGCACACAGCGGAGAAACCGATGCCGAAGCGTGGCCGTCGGCCCTCGTCGTCGGCCGTGGGTGAGGATGCCGTCGCCGTCACGTGGTCTGCTCCCCGCCGCCGAATTGTGCCTGCATCAGCTCAGGGAACGGCAGTCGGCGCCGTGCCGTCAACGAGCTGTCCAGTTTACGCCAGGCACCCTGTGAACTCTTGTGATCGGTCCGCGCTGTCCGCACTCTGGCGTCCTACGGAATGGTTCCGGCGCTCGTTCCATGGGTACGACGGTGCGCCACGGCATTCCTTTGTTCGGGATTTCTGAAGGGGGAACCGTGGACAAGAACCGAAGCGGTCATGTCGCCGTGATCGGAATGGCAGGAAAGTTCCCAGGGGCTCGGGACACCGAGGAGCTCTGGCAGAACCTGGTCAACGGCGTCGAATCCATTACGTTCTTCAGCGACGAAGAGCTGAGGGCCGAAGGCGTCAGCGAGAAGTTCCTCGCCGACCCGAACTACGTCAAAGCCGCGCCGCTGGCTCCCGATTCGGACCTGTTCGACCCCGGCTACTTCGGCATGACGGTACGTGAGGCCGAGGTGCTCGATCCGCAGCACCGGGCGTTCCTCGAGGCGTGCGACGGCTCGCTGCAGTACGCCGGCTACGCGCCGGGCAGCTTCTCCGGACGCATCGGTGTGTACGGCGGCGCCGGCATCAACACGTACCTCGACCGCAATGTGAAGCCGAACTCCGACGCGTACCAGCTGCTCGGCGGGCTCACCTCGAACCTCGCCAACATCAGTGACTACGTGGCCACCGGTGTGTCCTACCGGCTCGGCCTCGAAGGGCCCTCGCTCACCTGTCTGACCGCGTGCTCGACCTCGCTCGTCGCACTGCATCTCGCGTGCCAGGCACTGCGCGCCGGAGAATGCGAAATGGCGCTCGCCGGAGGCGTCGAGTATTTCTTCCCCGAGATTACCGGCTACATGTACTCCGAGGGCGGAATGTACTCGCCGGACGGCCATTGCCGGGCCTTCGACGCCAAGGCGCGGGGCACCATTTTCGGCAGCGGCTCCGGTGCCGTACTGCTGAAGCCCCTCGAATCGGCCCTCGAGGACCGGGACAACATTCTCGGGGTCATCAGGTCGACCGCCATCAACAACGACGGTTCCCAGAAGGGCGCGTTCTCGGCGCCTAGCGCCGACGGCCAGTTCAAGGCGGTGATGGACGCCTGGCGCAGGTCGGGTGTGGAGCCCTCCACGGTGAGCTATGTGGAGGCACACGGCACCGGCACCTTTGTCGGGGACCCGATCGAAGTGAACGCGCTGAGCCGTGCGTTCCGCGAATTCACCGACCGCAAGCAGTACTGCGCCGTCGGTTCGGTGAAAACAAATGTCGGGCATTTGGGCGCCGCGGCCGGGGTCGTCGGTCTGATCAAGACCCTCATGGCCATGCGGCATCGCATCCTGCCGCCGAGCCTGAACTTCGACGAGCCCAACCCGCAGATCGACTTCGCCTCGTCCCCGCTGTACGTCAACACCGAACTCAGCCCGTGGGTCTGCGACACCGGGCCGCTCAGGGCGGGCCTCAGCTCGTTCGGCGTCGGCGGGACCAACGCGCACGTCGTCCTCGAGGAGCCCCCGGCCCAGCCCGCCGCCCCGGCCCCGGCCCGCGCCCAGCAGCTCATCGTCCTGTCCGCGCGCACGCCCACGGCACTGGAGTCGAGTGCCACCGCGCTCGGCGAGCACCTGCGTCAGCGCCAGGACCAGTTCGCGGACGCCGCCTACACCCTGGCGGTCGGCAGGGAGCAGCGCCCGGTCCGCGGGTACCTGGTCGCCGACGGCGCCGAGGCCGCCGCGGACCGGCTCGCGGCCGGTGTGCCGCAGCCCGGCCCGGCGCTGATACCGGCGCGCGGGACGGCGCGCTCCGTGGCCTTCATGTTCCCCGGCCAGGGCGCGCAGTACGTGGAGATGGGCAAGGAACTCTACGAGCAGGAGGCGGTGTTCGCCGCCGAGGTGGACGCGTGCGCGAAGGTGCTCGCCCACCACACCGGCTGGAACCTGCTCGACGTGCTCTACCCGGCCGACGAGGACCGCGACCGGGCGACGGCGCGGCTGACGGAGACCGAGGTCACCCAGCCCGCCCTGTTCGTCTTCTCCTACGCGCTGGCCAAGCTCCTGGAGAGCTGGGGCGTGCGGCCGGAGGCCACGGTCGGCCACAGCGTCGGCGAGTTCGTCGCGGCCACCCTCGCCGGCGTGTTCTCCCGCGACGACGCGCTGCGCCTGGTGGCCGACCGCGGCAGGCTGATGCAGGGCGTCCCCGCGGGGTCGATGCTCTCCGTGCCGCTGTCGGAGGAGCAGGTACGGGCGCTGCTTCCGGACGACGTCAGTGTGGCCGCGGCCAACGCGCCCAACGCCACCGTGATCTCCGGGCCGGACGAGAGCGTCGAGGACGTACGGGCACTGCTGTCCTCGCAGGGCGTCGAGGGCAGGCCGCTGCACACCTCGCACGCCTTCCACTCCGCCATGATGGAGCCGATCCTCGCCGACTTCCGGGCCCTGGTGGCCGGCGTCGAACGGCGCGAGCCCACCGCGGCGTTCGTGTCCAACGTGACCGGTGACTGGATGACACCGCAGGACGCGGTCGACCCCGACTACTGGACGCGGCACCTGCGCAGCGCCGTGCGCTTCGGGGACGCGGCCGCCCTGCTCCTGGAAGGCGGGCGGCGCGTGCTGCTCGAGGTCGGGCCCGGCAACGCACTCACCGTGCTCGCCCGGCAGCAGCTGGAGACCGAGCAGGCCGGGCTCATCGTGCCCACGGTGCGCCATGTCAAGCAGCGCCAGCCCGATGTGGCGGTCCTGCTCGGCGCGGTCGGCCAGGCCTGGCAGGCCGGTGCGCCGCTCGACCTCGGCCGGCTGTGGAACGGCGAGGGCCGGGGCCGGATCACGCTGCCGCCGGTGCCGTACGAGAAGCTGCGCTGCTGGCTGGACGCCAAGCCCGGAGCGACGACCGACGGCAGCACCGCAGGCGCGGCCGCGGCCGACACCGAGACCGGCCCGTACTACGTGCCGAGCTGGCGGGAGCGGACCCTGCTCGGCGGCACCGGCATCGACACCGAGGCCACCTGGCTGGTGTACGAGTCCCCGACGGCCCCGCTGACGGGCCTCGTCGAGCGGCTGCGCGCCGCGGGTGCCACCACCTTCGTGGTCCGGGCGGGCACCGAGTTCGCACGGGACGGTGAGCAGGGTTTCACGGTGCGGCCGCGTGAACTGGCCGACTACATCGAGGTGTTCACCGCGGTGGCGGCGGGCGACCCGGCGAAGGTGCGGGTCGTGCACGGCTGGCTCGTCGGTGACCTCGAGGGCACCACCGCGGCCGAGCGGGCCCGCGGCGGCCTCGACACCGGGTTCTTCAGCATCCTGACCGCGGTGCACGCCATCACCCGCAAGGTCACCGAGACCCCGCTCGACCTGGTGCTGCTCACCAGCGACGCGGAGCCGGTCACCGGCACCGAGCGGATCGAGCCGACCAAGTCGGGTGTGCTCGGCTTCGTCAAGCTGCTGCCGAAGGAGCTCTCGCAGACCCGGTGCCGGACCGTCGACATCGCCGCGGCCGGCCACCCCGCGACCCAGGTCGACCAGATCCTGCGGGAGATCGCGCACGGCGACGACGAGCGCGTCGTCTACCGCGGCGGCCGCCGGTGGGTGTGGGAGCACCAGGAGGTGGCCCTGCCGCCGACCGGTGAGGGCGCCAAGTACCTCCGTGACGGAGCCGTCTACCTGATCACGGGCGGCCTCGGCGGCATCGGCCTGGTGACGGCGAAGGACCTCGCCGAGAAGCACGCGGCGAAGCTGGTCCTGCTCGGCCGCTCCGGCCTGCCGCCGCGCGCCGAGTGGGACGACTACCTCGCCGGGCACGACGCGGACGACCCGGGCGTCACGCGGATCCAAGCGGTCCGCGAGGTCGAGGAACTCGGTGGCGAGGTGCTCGTCTGCGCCGCGGACGTCACCGACGCCGACCAGCTGCGCGCCGTGCGGGCCAAGGCCGAGGAGGCCTTCGGCAAGGTGGACGTGGTGCTGCACGCCGCGGGGGTGACCGGCGGCGGCATGCTGGAGGCCAGGTCGCAGGACGACGCCGAACGGGTCATGGCGGCCAAGGTGTTCGGCACGCTGGCCCTGGAGGAGGTGTTCGGCGACGACGTCGACGCGCTCGTCCTCTACTCGACCTTCGCGATCTTCACCGGTGACTTCGGCCTCGGTGACTATGTGTCCGCGAACGCGATCATGGACGCCTACGCACACGCACGCTCCGCACGCGGCGGCCGCAGCCACGTCGTCTCGGTCAACTGGCCGATCTGGCAGGGCCTCGGCATGGCGGACAAGGTGGACGCCCCCGACCTGCTGCTCGACTTCGAGATGGGCGACCGCTACCAGGAGGTCGCGCATCCGCTGCTCGGCAGCAGGCTGATCCGGTCCGGCAACGACAACGTCATCTTCGTCAAGAAGCTGTCCACCGAGGACTGGGTGACCGCGGAGCACACGGTGGCCGGACTGCCGACCATGCCCGGCACCAGCCTGATCGAGACCATCCGCGCCGCCTACGAGGAGGCCACCGGATCGGCGACGTGCTCGATCACCAACCTGGTCTTCCAGCGGCCGCTCTCCTTCGAGACCAGCCACACCGTGCACATCCTCCTGATCCCGGAGGGCGAGCAGCGGTTCACGGCGGTCATCAGGGACGCGGACAACACCGAGGGCGAGATCCTCGACTACACGACCGCCAAGGTCGGCCCCGGCGGGACCGGGCCCGCCCCGACGCACACCCTGGACGAGTGGCGCGCGCACAGCCACCTTCCCGACGCGGACGAACGGGAGGATGCCCCGGACAGCCTGGTGTGGCTCGGCCCCCGCTGGGACAACATCGCGGGCCACTGGACGAGCGAGGTGGCGGACAACGGCCGGTTCGACGAGCTGGCCACCATCGAACTGCCCGACAAGTACCACGCCGACATCGAGACGTTCGGGCTGCACCCGGCCGTCCTGGACAGCGCGACCTCCATCGCCCAGCGCATCATCGGCGACGGCGACGGCTCCTACCTGCCGTTCGGCTACGACCGGATCGTCGTCCGCGGTCCGCTCCCGGCCCGGGTGCACAGCCGCATCCAGCACCTCGACGACACCAGGGGCTCACTGGTGCGCACCAACGTGACCGTGGTGGACGACGCGGGCACCGAGCTGGTCGCCATCGAGGGCTTCACGCTGATCGCGGTGGAGAGCGAGGACGCGCTGCAGGCGTCGAAGGGCGCCCCCACGACGGCCGCGGTACCGGTGCCCGCCGCCACGGCCGGCGGCTCCACCGACATCGGCACCCAGCTCGAACTGGCGCTGCTGCGCGTGAACGAGCGGGAGTTCGGCATCCGCAACGAGGACGGCTATCCCATGTTGTGGGACATCCTCGACTCCGGTGTCGCCCCCCAGCTGATCCTCTGTCCCGACAGCTTCACCCGGCGTCTCGGCTTCGCCAAGGAAGTCACCAGGGACGCCCTGCGGGAGCAGCTCGCCGCCGCGCCGCAGCGCACCGTGACGGCCAGCCCGCGCAACCTCGCGACGCCCTACGTGGAGCCGGAGACCGAGGCGCAGCGTGTGATCGCCGAGATGTGGGCGGAGACCCTCGCCGTGGATCTGATCGGCATCGACGACGACTTCTTCGACCTCAACGGCAACTCGCTGGTGGCCGTGCAGCTGGTGGCCCGCATCCGGGAGCGGTTCGACGTGGACGTCGCGGTGGCCGACCTGTTCGAGGCGCGCACCGCCCGCGGCCTCGCGGAGCACATCGAGAGGGCGCTGCTCGCCCTGGTCGAGGGGCTCTCCGAGGCGGAGGCCGCGGCCAAGCTCGCCGCCAACTGAGCACAGCGGAACGGCAATCGACCACGAGATCCACAAGGGCTATCAGGTCTACAAGGCCCGCTATGACCACAAGGGAGACCGGCACATGTTCGACGACGACGATGACCGCGAGTACACCGTGGTGATCAACGACGAGGAGCAGTACTCGATCTGGCCGCAGGGGCGTGAGGTCCCCGCGGGCTGGCGCGAGGTGGGCGTGACCGGCAGCAAGGACACCTGCCTGGCACACATCAAGGAGGTCTGGACCGACATGCGGCCGAAGAGCCTCCGCGAGCGGATGAGTGCTTAGCCGCCATGGTGAGTGAGCGCAGCACGGCCGTACGGAGCGGGATCGTGCTCGAGGGGCAGGACATCACGGTGTCCGAGCTCCTCGGGCGGGCCCGGATGGCGGAGAAGGCCGGAGTGGACTCGATATGGCTGGTGCAGCTGCCCACCATCCGGGACAGCGCGAGCGTGCTCGCGGCCCTGGCCGTCTCGACCGAGACGGTTCAGCTCGCCGCGGGCGTGCTCCCGTACTACAGCCGCCCGCCCGTGGTGATGGCGCAGACCGCGGCGACCATCGACGAACTCTCCGGCGGCCGCTTCACCCTCGCGGTGGGGACCGGGCACGGGATGATCGCCGAGTGGAGCCTCGGCAGGAAACCGGGCCCCGCGGTGGCGGAGATGCGGGAGTACCTCGGCGCCGTGCGCGGTGTCCTCGCCGACGGTGAGGTCAACGCCGAGGGCCGCTGGTACCGGGCACACGCCGTGTACAGCTCGCCGCGGCGCGCGGACCAGCCGCTGTACCTCGGCGCGTTCGGGCCGAAGATGTGCCGGCTCGCCGGTGAACTCGCCGACGGCGTCGCGCTGTGGATGTGCACTCCCGAGTACGTCCGGGACGTGGCCCTGCCCAATGTGCGCGCCGGCCTGCTGCGGGCGGGACGGGACCCCGACTCCTGCCCGGTCACGGTGATGATCCCCGGAATGGTCTCCGACGATCTCGACGCCGACCGCGAGGTGCTGCGCAAGTACCTGTCGACGTACGCGCGCGTGCCGAACTACCGGCGGATGTACGAGGCCAGCGGCTTCGCCGACGAGGTGAGCAGCAGGCAGATCGGTGACCGTCTCCTCGACGGCGTCGGTGTGATCGGGGACGAGGAACAGGTCAGGGCCGGTATCGCGCGCTACCACGCGGCCGGTGCCACCGAGGTCGTGCTCACCCCGATGGCCAGCGCCCACTACGACCCCGCGCTGCTGCAGCGCACGGCCGAGGCACTGGCCGGCTGACACCGGCCGAGCCACCGGCCGCCGACACCGGCCGAGCCACCGGCCGCCGACATCGGCCGAAGCACTGGCCGCCGACACCGGCCCACGTACTGGCCGCCGACACAAGGACGGCTTCGGCCCCAAACGGAGGTAACTGTGGCTACTGAGCCCGCGGGCATGCCGCGTACGTTGTCCGCGCTCGTCGAACGGCAGGCCGCCCGCGTCCCCGACGCGCCCGCCGTGCGTTCGGGACGCCGCTGGCTGACCTACTCCGAACTCGACGCCGCCGCGTCGCGCCTCGCAGAGAGGCTCGTCGCCCGGGGCATCGGGCGCGAGGCCGTCGTCGGGGTGCACGCGGGCCGGGACTTCTCGCTCGTGGTCGCGATCCTGGGGGTGCTCAAGTCCGGCGCCGCCTACCTGGCGCTGCCCCGAGACCTGCCGGCCGCCCGGCTGGAGGGCCTCGTCGAGGACGCGGGCGCCGCGGCCGTGGTGACCGCGCCCGCGCTGCGGGCCGGACTGCCGGAGCTGCCCTGCCCGGTGCTGCCGCTGGAGGACGACGCGCAGGCTGCCGTGTTCCGGGAGACGCCCGTACGGCGGCTGCCCGAGGTCGACCCGTCCTCCGCCGCGTACGTGATCTACACCTCCGGTTCCACGGGGACGCCGAAGGGCGTCGTCGTGGAGCACCGTGCCGCGGCGGCCCATGTGCTCTCCATGGCCGACCGGATGGGCGTCGGCTTCGGCGACGGGGTGCTCCAGATGGCGGGCGAGGCCTTCGACGTCGCGGTGGAGCAGCTGTTCGCGGCCCTCGCCTCCGGGGCGGCGGTGGTGCTGCGCGGGGACGAGCCGTGGGGGCCCGCCGAGCTCTGCGCCGAGCTCCGCAAGGGGCTCGTCACGGTGGCCGACCTGCCCACCGCGCTGTTCTGCGAGCTGGTCGGCACCCCTGAGGCCAGAAGCCTGCCCGCGTTCTTCTCGCGGGTGCACACCGTGCTCGTCGGAGGTGAGGCGTTCCCCGCGGCCGCCCTGAACCGGTGGCGTGCCGTGTTCGCCTCCTCGGGGGGCGGGCCGCGCGTGGTCAACGCCTACGGTCCGACCGAGTCCGTGATGACCGCTTCGGTGAGCGTGCTGGAAACGGCCGTCGCCACCGGCGTGGGCGGCGGCGATTCGCGGGCGGACGAGACCGGGTCGGTGCCGGTCGGCACGGTCGTGGGGCCGCGAAGCCTGTGGCTCCTGGACGGCGAGCTGAACGAGGTCGGCGACGGCGCGCCCGGCGAGCTCCATGTCGGGGGAGCGGCCCTCGCACGCGGCTACCTCGGACGCCCCGACCTGACCGCCGAGCGGTTCGTGCCCGACCCCTTCGGGCCGCCCGGCGCGCGGATGTACCGCACCGGCGACCGGATGACCGCCGCGGGCGACGGCGAGCTGACCTTCCTGGGCAGGGTCGACGACCAGGTCAAGGTCCGCGGCTTCCGGA
Organism: Streptomyces aureoverticillatus; assembly: GCF_014649395.1. GTDB lineage: Bacteria > Actinomycetota > Actinomycetes > Streptomycetales > Streptomycetaceae > Streptomyces > Streptomyces aureoverticillatus. Next base: position 700,688 of record NZ_BMSY01000004.1, on the reverse strand, counting down.
TCGAACCGGGCGAGGTCGAGGCCGCCCTCGCGGCGCACCCGGCGGTCGGCCAGGCCGCCGTGGTGGCCGACGGCGACCGCCTCGTGGGCTACCTCGTCGCCGCGGCGGATGGCTCGCGGCTGCCCTTCACCGCGGTCAGGGACTGGCTCGGCGAACGACTGCCGCGCTGGATGACGCCCTCCGCGTGGGCCTGGGTGGACCGCCTGCCGGTCACCGCGAGCGGCAAGGTCGACCGGTCCGCGCTGCCCGCGGTCGGCGCCGACCGGGCCGACACCGGCAGGCCCTACGAAGCGCCCCGCGACGAGGTGCAGCGGCACCTGTGCGCCGTGTGGTGCCGCGTGCTGAACCTGCCCGACGTCGGCATTCACGACGACTTCTTCGAGCTGGGCGGCACCTCGCTGCTCGCCGCACGCGCGCTCGCCGAGATCCGCGCCGGCCTCGCCGCCGACCTGCCGCTGCACGCGCTGTTCAGGGCCCCCACCCCGCTCGGGCTGAGCGAGGTGCTCGGTGAGGGGGCGACCGGCGCCGCGGTGCTGCCACCGGTCGTACGAGGGGCGCGGGCCGACACGGCACCGCTCTCTCTGATGCAGCGTCAGGTCTGGGTCGTCGAACAGTTCTCGCCGGACAGCTCCGCCTACAACGCGCCGACCACCCTGCGCCTGCACGGCCCGCTCGACCTCGCCCTCCTCGAACGCGCGCTCACCGAGATCGTGCGCAGGCACGAGGTCCTGCGCACCACGGTCGAACTGCGCGAGGGCGAGCCGACGCAGGTGGTGCACGAGCCCTACTCGGTCCGGGTGCCGCTGATGGACCTGCGTGCCGAGGCCGACCCGGAGGCCGCGGCGGAGAAGTTCATCCGCGCCGACATCGGCGTCCGCTTCGACATCAGCCGCCTGCCGCTGATCCGGTGGACGGCCCTGCGCCTCGCCGAGGAGACCCATGAGCTGGTCCTGGTCGAGCACCATCTGGTGCACGACGGCTGGTCCTTCGCCTTGCTCGTGGACGAACTGAGCCGGATCTACACCGCCCTGGACGAGGGCGCGCGGCCCGCGCTGCCCGAACCCGCCGTCCGCTACCAGGACTTCGCGCGCTGGCAGCAGGAAGTCCTCGACGGCCCGGCGATGCGCGCCCAGCTCGACTACTGGAAGCACCAGCTCGACGGCGCGCCCCAGCACCTTGAACTGCCCTACGACGGGCAGCGAGCCGAGCACGACGACACCAGCGGCGCGGTGCACCGGATGGAGCTCCCCGCCGAACTGTGCGAGCGGCTGCGCACGTTCAGCAGGGACAACGGCGTGACGCTGTTCATCACGATGCTCGCCGGGTACGCCGCGCTGCTGCACCGCTACAGCGGCCAGGACGAGGTCTGCGTCGGCTCCGCCTTCGGCAACCGGGGCGTACCGGGAACCGCCGGAGTCATCGGCATGTTCGTCAACCCGGTGGTGCTGCGCTGCTCGCTGCGGCGCCCCGGGCAGCCTGCCCCGAACTTCGCCGACCTGCTCGACCGGGCCCGACGGGTCGTGCTCGACGCCCAGGCCAACCAGGAACTGCCGTTCGTCGAGCTGATCAGGGAGCTCGACCCGCCGCGCGCACCGGGGCGCAACCCGGTGTTCCAGGCAATGATCAACTTCGATGACTCGCCGCTGCCCGAACTGCGGCTCGGCCCGGTCGCGTGCAGCTACCTCGAGCGCAACAACGGCACCGCCAAGCTGGACCTCTCGGTGCTCGTGGTGCCGCGCGCCGAACGGCAGCTCGGTGTTCCGCGTACGGAACGGGACCGGCGGATCACGCTGATCTGGGAGTACCGGACCGATCTGTTCGAACCCGGCACCATCGAGCGGCTGGCCGAGGGCTACACAGAACTCCTCGACGCCGCGCTCGCCGGCCCCGACCGGCCGGTCGCCGAGCTGCCCGCCGGGCGGCCGGGGCCCCGCGACGACCGGCCCGAGGCCGCTCTGGGAGCGCCCGCGACCGTGCCCGAACTGTTCGCCGGGGTCGTGGCCGGGCGGCCCGACGCGACCGCGGTGAGTTCGTCCGCCGGCGACCTCACCTACGGTGAACTGGACCGCAGGGCCAACCAGGTGGCCCACCTGATCGCCGGGCACGGAGTCGGCGCCGGTGACGTGGTGGCCCTCCACCTGCCGCGCTCGCTCGACCTCGTGGTGGCGATGCTCGGCGTGCTGAAGGCGGGCGCGGCGTACCTCCCGCTCGATGCCACGAGCCCGGCCGCCAGGCTCTCGGACATCATCGCCGACGCGCGGCCCCGACTGGCACTGACCCTCTCGGGCGACCTGTCCGCACTCGACGTACCCGCGATACGGATGGACGCGCCCGACGTCACCGGCGCGCCCACCACGGATCCCGGGGTGCGCGTCGACCCCGCCGAACTCGCGTACGTGATCTACACATCGGGCTCCACCGGAAAGCCCAAGGGCGTGGCCATCCCGCACCAGGGGCTCGTGGACAAGTACCGGGCCTGGGAGCGCACCTACGAACTGGGCGGCGAGCCCGCCAACCACCTCCAGCTCGCCTCGGTCGCGTTCGACGTGTGCACCGGCGACGTCTTCCGCGCGCTGCTCTCAGGCGGCCGTCTCGTGCTCTGCCCCGCCGAGACCGTGCTCGAACCGGAGCGCCTGCTCGCGCTGTTGCGGGAGGAGCGCGTGCACTACGCGGAGTTCCTGCCCTCGGTCCTGCGGCTCCTTGTGGACCACGCCGAGCGCACCGGGCAGCAACTGCCGCCCGCCCGGCTCTTCGCCGTGGGCGGCGAGGCGTGGAGCGGCGCCGACTACCGGCGCTTCCGCGCCGCGGCCGCGCCGGGAACGCGCATCCTCAATGTGTACGGCGTCACGGAGGCGACCGTCGGCAACACCTTCTACCCACCGGACGAGGACGACGCGGCCCGCACCGGCGTGCTGCCCATCGGCGGCCCGCTGCCGGGCGTGCGAGCGGTGGTGCTCGACGCCGCCGGACAGCCCGTGGCGCCGGGAGTCGTCGGGGAGATATTCCTCGGCGGCACCGGTCTCGCCCGTGGCTATCACGCGGACCCGGCCCGCACCGCGGCGCGGTTCGTGCCCGACCCCGACCCGGCACGGCCCGGCCGCCGCCTTTACGCCACCGGCGACGTGGGCCGCTACCGGCCGGGCGGCGCCATCGAGTTCCTCGGGCGACGCGACCACCAGGTGAAGGTCCGCGGCTTCCGGGTGGAGCCCGCCGAGATCGAGGAGGAGCTGCGCGGGCACCCCGCGGTGGCCGAGGCCGTGGTGGCGGCGCGCACCGGAGCCGACGGCACCGAACTCGTGGGCTACTGCACGCCCGCTCCGTCCGCCGCCCTGACGGCGGGTGCGCTCAGGGACTGGCTGCGCGAGCGGATGCCGGGCTATCTGGTACCCGGCGCCTTCGTCGTCCTCGCCGACCTTCCCCGGACGACCAGCGGCAAGATCGACCGCGGCGCGCTGCCCGCACCGGAACCGGCACCACTCGATGCCCAGGCCGCGTACACGGCACCCCGAACAGCCGCCGAACGCGCGGTCGCCGAGATCTGGCAGCAGGTGCTCGGCCTCCGGCAGGTCGGTGTGCGGGACGACTTCTTCGACCTCGGCGGGCACTCCCTGCTGGCCGTGCGCCTCGTCACCAGGCTGCGCGCCGAACTCGGCCTCGACCTCACCGTCCGCGACCTGATCACCCAGCCCACGGTCGAGGGGGTCGCCCGCAGGACGGGGCGGCCGGGCGCCGCGGGCCCCGATCTCGCCCTCACCGCCCGGAACAGGAAGCGGATGGACCTGACGCAGTTCGACCAGCAGGGGAGCACGGGATGAGCACCGAGCCGGTCATGGCGGTGACGGCATCGTACGAGCAGCAGCGCCTCCTGCTGCTCGAACAGCTCGCCGATGACACAGCGCTCTACAACGTCCACTTCGCGTTCCGCTGGTACGGCGAGGTCGCCGTGGACGTGCTGAGGTCCGCCCTCGACACGCTCGTGGCCAGACACGAGGTCCTGCGGACCACCTTCAGGCCGGTCGCCGGGGTACCGCAGCAGATCATCGCCGAGCGCCTCGCCGTGCCGCTGCGCCACACCCGCCGCACCGACGTCGCACCCGCCGCTCGCGGGGACGAAGCCCTGCGCCTCGCCACCGCGCACGCACGCGCGCCCTTCGACCTCGCCGACGGCCCGCTGCTCCGCGCCGACCTCGTGTCGTTCTCGGCCACCGAGCACGTGTTCCTGCTGACGCTGCATCACACCGTGTTCGACGGCTGGTCGGCGGGCGTGCTCTTCGACGAGCTCACGGAGGCGTACGCGGCCGGGGCCGACGGCACGGCGCCGCGCCTCGACGAACTTCCCCTGCAGTACGCCGACTTCGGCGAGTGGCAACAAGAGATGCTCGAACGCGGCGCCTGGGACGACCAGTTCACCTACTGGGAAGAGCGACTCGGCGACGCGCCCGCCGTGCTCGACCTCCCCACCGACCGTCCTCGCCCCGCCGTACAGACCTTCCGCGGCGAACTCGTGGAGCTGGCGCTCCCGCCGTCGGTCGAGGACGCGGTGGACGCCGCCTGCCGCCGCTACCGGTGTACCCGGTTCGGCACGCTGCTCGCCGCGTTCGCCGTCTTCCTGCACCGGCTGACCGGCTCCGGCGACCTGGTGATCGGCACGGTGGACGCCGGCCGGAACCGGGTCGAACTGGAGCGGCTGATCGGCCTGTTCACCAGCACGCTCGCGCTCCGCGTACCGGTGCGTGGCACCGAGCCGTTCAGCGAGTTGCTCGGCACCGTGCGCACGCTCGTCGCCGAGGCGCAGAGCAACGCGGACGTTCCCTTCGCGCACCTGGTGGGGCGGCTGCGGCCGGCCCGCGCGCACAGCCACAACCCGCTGTTCCAGGTCATGTTCGACGTACAGCCGGGTGGCGCGCACCGGCTCCGGCTGCCGGGCGTGCGCAGCGAGCCGCTGCGGGTGCGGGACCGCGGGATATCGCTGTTCGACCTCTCCCTCTCGGTGGAGACCGACGAGGCCGGGTCGCGCCTCGTCGCCGAGTTTGCCACCGACCTGTTCGACCGCGCCACCGTGACGGGACTGCTCGAGTCCTACCGGACCCTGCTGACCGGACTCCTCGCCGACCCGGGCCGGCCCGTCGACGAGGCGCCGCTGCTCACCGAGGAGGGCAGGGCGGCGCTGCTCGACCGGTACGACCGCACCGGCGCGGACGCACCGGCCCCGTCGGTGACCGACCTGATCGCGCGCCGCCTGCGCGACTCGGGCTCGGCCCCCGCGATCGTGCACCCCGACGGCTCTGCGCTGACCTACCGTCAACTGGACCTGTGGTCAGGCCACATCGCGTCCGAACTGGCCGAGGGAGGCGTGCGCCCGGGAGCCTCCGTCGCCCTGCTCCTGCCGCGCTCCGCCGAGGGAATCGCGGCGATCCTCGGCGTGCTCAGGGCGGGCGCGAGCTATCTGCCGCTGGACCCGGACCAGCCCCGGGCCCGCACCGAGGCCATCCTCGACGCGGCACGCCCCGCGGCCGTCCTGGCCGAGGACGGCGCGCTCGCGGGCCTGACGACCGGGGGCGCGGCCGCCGTCACCCTGCCGCCGCCCCCGGCTGCCAACGTAGGCGAACCGCCCGCCTGGCACCCGGCGCGGCGCGAAGACCTCGCCTACACGCTGTTCACGTCCGGCTCCACCGGTGCCCCCAAGGGCGTCATGGTCACCAGGGGCGGGCTCGACACCTATGTGGCGGCCGACCTCGCCACCTACCGCCTCACTGCCGACGACCGCGTCCTGATGTTCACGGCGCTGACCTTCGACGTGAGCGCCGAGGAACTGTTCCCCGCGCTCGCCGCCGGCGCCGCCCTGGTGCTGCGTACCGAGCGGATGCTGGAGACACCGGCCGACTTCTTCGCCGAGTGCGAGCGGCTCGGGGTCACCGTGACCCACCTGCCCACCGCGTGGTTCCACCAGCTCGCCGCGGAAGTGACGACCGGCGCCAGGCCGCACGCCGGGCTCCGGGCGATGGCGATCGGCGGCGAGGCACCCGGCCCCGCCCAGGTCGCGCAGTGGCGCGCCGCGGTCCCGCGGACGCTGCTCACCAACGTGTACGGCCCGACCGAGACGACGATCGTCGCCACCATCGCGACGCTGGCCGGCGGCCAGAGCCCGCCGCCCGCGGACGGCCGGATGCCGCTCGGCGAACCGATCCCGGGCACCTCCTGCTACGTGCTCGACCACCGCATGGAACCCGTGCCTCCCGGCGCGGTCGGCGAACTCCACCTCGGCGGCGCCGGGCTCGCCCGGGGATACCTCGCCGACCCGGCCCGCACCGCCGACGCGTTCGTGCCCCATCCCTTCGTGCCGGGGCAACGGCTCTACCGCACCGGCGATCTGGCCCGCCTCACCCCGGACGGCGAGCTGGAGTTCCGCGGCCGCACCGACCAGCAGCTCAAGATCCGCGGATACCGGGTGGAGCCCGGCGAGGTGGAGGCGGCGCTGCTCCGGTTCCCGGAGGTCTCGGCCGCGGTCGTCGTCCCGCACCGCGACCGCGCGAGCCTGGTGGCCTACCTGGTCGCGGCCCGGGGCGCCCGGCTGCCGGACGAACCCGCCCTCCTGGAAGGGCTCGCCGAGGTGCTGCCGGCCTACCTGATGCCCTCGGCCTTCGTACCGCTGCCGGAACTCCCGCTGAACACCCACCACAAGATCGACAGGGCCGCGCTGCCCGAACCCCCGGCGGGCACGGCCGTGCCGCCGGGCGCGGCTCCGGTCGGCAGGACCGAGCAGACGGTCGCTCAGGTCTGGCAGGAAGTGCTCGGGGTGCCGGAGGTCGGCAGGTACGACAACTTCTTCGCGCTGGGCGGGCACTCGCTGCTCGCCACCCAGGTCATCAGCAGGCTGCGCCGCGACTACGGCGGGCGGGTACGGCTCGCCCCGCTGTTCCAGCGGCCGGTGCTCACCGAGTTCGCGGCCGCCCTCGACCGGGACCTGACGGCGGCGGCCCCCGCCCGGCCCGCCCTGGTACCGAAGGCGGGCCGGGACGCCGACTCGATCACCCGGCTGACCGCGGGGATGTCCGAGGCCGGGGTCGCGGCGTTGCTGGGGGCCGCGGACGCGGCAGTCGACGGGCGGACGGCACCGGTACAGGGGGGACAGGAATGACAGTCAGCCAAGAGGGGCAGGCCGAGCGGGAGGGAGATCCCGTCGCCGGCAGGCGGGAACTCCTCGCCGAGCGGCTCGCCGCGGGCGGCACCCGGATCTGCCCGGCCTCGGCCGCTCAGCGCAGACTGTGGCTCGAGGACCAGCTCAAGCCGGGGCGCACCGACTACACCGTGGTCTGGCCGCTGCGCCTGACCGGCGGCCTCGACGTGACCGCGCTGCGCGCGGCGCTCACCGCACTCGTCGCCCGCCATGAGGTCCTGCGCACCCGGTTCGTGGGCGTGGACGGGGAACCGGTGCAGGTGATCGACCCACCGGTGACGCTGGAGTGCGGCCTCACCGACCTGGCCGACGCCGCCGACGACGAGCGGGACGCCCACGTCCGAGCGCGCGTCCGTGCCGCCGGGACGCGACCGTTCGACCTGGCGTCCGGCCCGCTGTTCCTGGCCGAGCTGCTGCGGGAGAACGAACGGCAGCACGTGCTCGTGCTCGCCGCCCACCACATCGTCTTCGACGGCTGGTCCTGGTCGGTCCTGCTGCGCGACCTGTCCGCCCTGTACGAGGACTTCCGCGGCGGCGGGCGCGGCGACACGCTCGTGCCGCTGCCGGTGCAGTACGGCGACTACGCGGCGTGGGAGCAGGAGTTGCTCTCCGGCGAAGCGCTCGACGAGGACCTCACCCACTGGCGTGAGCACCTGGCCGACGCACCGGAGACCATCGACCTGCCCACCGACTCCACCGTGGGTCCCCGAGGCCGCTCCGGCGCGGGCGCCCGCCGCCCGGTGTCCGTCCCCGAGGCCTCGGCGCGCGCGCTCACCGAGCTGTGCGCGCGGGAGGGCGCGACGCCCTTCATGGGCGTGCTCGCGGCCATGGGCGTCGTACTCGGCCGCTACGGCGGCACCGAGGACGTCGTGGTGAGCACCCTGTCGGCCAACCGCGCCCAGCTGGAACTCGAAGACCTCATCGGCACCTTCGTGAACACGCTGCCGCTGCGGATCGATCTCTCCGGAGCCCCGACCTTCCGCGAACTCCTCGCGCGCTGCCGCATGACGGCTCTCGGCGCGTTCGCCCACCAGGACCTGCCGTTCGACCGGCTGGTCGAGGAGCTCGCACCGCGGCGTACGGCCGGGACGACCCCGTACGCACAGGTGGCCCTCGTCCTGCAGAACGGACCCGGCGAGCAGCAGACGCTGGGCGGCCTCGGCGTGGAGTCGCTGCCCGTCGAGACCCGCACGGCGACCTTCGACCTCTCGATCCAGCTGTGGCCGGCCGACGACGGCGCGCTCGACGGGTTCGTCGAGTACGCCTCCGACCTGTTCGACGAGCCCACCGCGCTGCGCTTCGCCGGACACGTGCGGCGCGTACTGGAGCAGGCCGCCGCCGACCCGGACCTGCCCATCGGCGCGTACGCGCTGCTCACCGCGGACGAGCACCGCGCGGCACTGGCCGCCGCCGGCGCGGACACGGCCCCGGCCCCCGCCGCCTGCCTGCACGAACTGGTCGCCGCGCAGGCCGCCCGCACCCCGGACGCCGTCGCGGTGCACTGCGGCGAGGAGTCCCTCACGTACGCGGAACTCGACCGTGCGGCGGACAAGCTCGCCGCACGGCTGCGCGCCGACGGAGTGGGCGTCGAGCAGCTCGTCGGGGTGTGCGTGCGGCGCTCGGTCCGGTCGGTCACCGCCCTGCTCGGCGTCCTGAAGGCCGGAGCCGCCTATCTGCCCCTGGAGCCGGACAACCCGGCCGAACGGCTCGCCTACGTGATCGCCGACTCCGGTGCGGCCACGGTCGTCACCCAGGCCGACCTGCGCCACCGGCTGCCCTCCGACGGGTTCGCCACGGTGCTGCTCGACGAGGTCCTCGAAGCCCCGGCGGCACCCACGCCGCCGCCCTGCGCCGCGGGGCCGGACAACCTCGCCTACGTCATCTACACCTCGGGGTCGACCGGGCTGCCCAAGGGCGTCGCCGTGAGCCACCGCGCCGCCGTCACCCGGGTGCACGACCCCCGCTTCATGTCGCTGACCGAGCAGGACGTGATGCTGCATGCCCTGGCCCTGTCGTTCGACGTCTCGGTCCTCGAGGTCTTCGGCGCCCTCACCAACGGCTGCCGACTCGCCGTGCTGCCCGGCAAGGCGATGCCGGAGCACGTCGGAGCGTTCCTGCTGGAGCACGAGGTGAGTGTCGCCTGGCTGACGGCGGCGCTGTTCCACGCCGTCGTCGACACGGCGGGCGACGGCCTCGCGGGCACGCGCACGCTGATCGCGGGCGGCGACCAGCTGTCCACGAGCCACGTCGAGCGCGCCCTCGGCCTGCTCGACGACTCGGCGCTGCTGGTCAACGGATACGGCCCGACGGAGGCCGCCATCTTCGCCAGCACCCACACGATGCGGCCGCGCGACGGCGTCGAGGGCCGCGTCCCCATCGGGGCACCCATCGCGGGCACCGAACTGTACGTCCTCGACGACCGGTTCCAGCTGGTGCCGCCCGGCGTCGCGGGCGAGCTGTACATCGGCGGCGCCTGCCTCGCCCGCGGCTATCTCGGCAGGCGGGAGCTGACGGCCGAGCGGTTCCTGCCCAACCCGTTCGGCGCCGACGGCTCACGCCTGTACCGGACCGGTGATCTCGTGCGGCGCAGGGCCGACGGGCTGCTCGAGTTCCTCGGCCGCACCGACCACCAGGTGAAGGTCCGGGGCTTCCGCGTCGAGCTCGGCGAGATCGAGCAGGTGCTCCGCAGGCACCCGGCCGTCGGCGACGCGGTCGTGGTGGCCATCGCCGACGAACGGGCCGAGCAGACGCTGGTCGGCTACGTCGAGCCGGCGCCGGGCGGCGCGCCGCGGCCCGGCGAACTGATCGAGCACTGCCGCGGCACGCTGCCCGGCTACATGGTGCCCGCGCAGCTCGTCGTCCTCGACGCGCTGCCGCTCAACCCGAACGGCAAGGTGGACCGGGCCGCGCTGCCCGACGCGGGCGGTCTGCGGCCGGAGCTGAACACCGGCTATGTGCCGGCCCGGGGCCCGATCGAGGAGAGCGTCGTCAGTGTCTGGCGCGATGTGCTCGGCCTCGACCGGGTGGGCGTGCACGACAACTTCTTCGACCTCGGCGGGCACTCCCTCCTGGCCAGCAGGCTGCTCGCGCGCGTCCGCCGCACGTTCGACCGCGATCTTCCGCTGGCCACGTTCTTCGCGGGACCGACCGTCGCCGAGCTGTCCGCGGCCCTCAGTACCTCGCTCACCGCGACGCCGAACACCGCGCGTCCCGCGCCGCTGCCGGCCGACCGGCCCGACCCGCTGCCCGCCTCGCTCGGCCAGCGAAGGCTGTGGTTCGCCCACCAACTCGACCCGGACAGCGTCGACTACACGATCGTGTGGCCGCTGCGGCTGCTCGGCACCCTCGACGTGGCCGCGCTCCGCCGGGCCGTCGCCCACGTGGTGGCACGGCACGAGGTGCTGCGCACGCGGTTCGCGAGCGTCGACGGAGAGCCGGTCCAGATCATCGGCCCCGCGGGGCACGTCGACTGCCCGCTGACCGACTTGCGCGGCCTGCCGAAGGGCGAGCGCGCGGCCAAGGTCGCGGCACGCATCTCGGCGGCCGCGGCACACCGCTTCGACCTGGCGGCGGGCTGCCTGTTCCGGGCCGAGCTGCTGCGGGTGACCGACGAGGAGCACGTGCTGTTGATCTGCGTGCACCACATCGTCTTCGACGGCTGGTCCTCGTCGGTGCTGCTGCGTGATCTCTCGGCGCTGTACGACCAGTTCCGCACCGGCGACGGACGAGGCGGCCTGCCGCCCCTGCCCGTGCAGTACGGCGACTACACGGTGTGGGAGAGGGACTGGCTTTCCGGCCCGGTGCTCACCGGGCAACTGGACTTCTGGCGCGCGCGGCTGACCGGTGCGCCGGAGACCACCCGCCTGCCCGCCGACTTCGTGCCCGAGGGCCCCGTCCGCTCCGGCGCCGGTGCCCGGTACGAGGTGTCCTTCCCCGCGGGGCCGGGGGCGGAGCTCGCCGCGTTCTGCGCCAGGACCGGCGCGACGCCGTTCATGGGGCTCCTCGCGGTGCTCGGCGTCGTCCTCGGCCGCTACGGCGAGACCGAGGACGTCGTCGTGGGGACCTACTCGGCCAACCGGGGCCAGCCGGAACTGGAGGAGCTCGTCGGCTTCTTCGTCAACACGCTGGCGCTGCGGGTCGACCTCTCCGGCGACCCGAGCTTCCGCGATCTCGTGGCCCGGTGCCGTGCGGTGTCGCTCGGCGCGTTCGCCCACCAGGACGTGCCGTTCGACCGGGTGGTCGAGGAGCTCGCGCCGCGCCGCAGGGCGGGGGAGACCCCGTACGTGCGGGTGGCGCTGGTGATGCAGAACATGCCCGACGACGCCGGCACGCTGGGCGACGTGCGCGTGGAGTCGCTGCCGTCGGAGACCCGGTCCGCCACGTTCGACCTCGCGCTGCACGTGTGGCCGAGCCCCGACGGCGGACTCGACGGCTTCGTGGAGTACGCCACCGATGTCTTCGCCGAGCGCACCGCGGCGCGGTTCGCCGACCACGTGCGGTGGGTCCTGGAGCAGGCGCTCACCGATCCGGACCGTCCGGTCGGAGAACTCGCGCTGCTCACCCCCGTCGAGCACCACGAGTTGATCACACAGGCGGCGGGCCACGGCGAGCGGTTCGCGACCGATGCCCCGAGCACCCGGTTCCTGCGGCAGGCGGCCCGGACCCCCGACGCCGCCGCGTTCGTCGTGGGGGACACCACGCTCACCTACGCGGACATCGAGCGGCGCTCCGCGCGGCTCGCCGCCGGGCTGCGGGCCGCAGGCGTCGGGCCGGAGACCCCGGTGGGCGTGTGCCTGCCCCGGGGCCTCGACCTGCCGGTGGCCGCGTTGGCCGTCTGGCGGGCGGGGGGCGTCTACCTGCCGCTCGACCCGCAGACCCCGCCGTCCCGGCTGGCTCACCTCCTCGCCGACTCGGGCACGGGCCTGGTGGTGACCGACACCGCGGGCGCGGACCTGGTGCCGCCGGAGGTGCGGCGGATCGTCCTGGACGTCACCGCCGAGGGCGAGCTGGACGTCACCGCCGAGGACGCGCTGGACGTCACCGTTGAGGACGAAGCGGACGCCGCCGAGGACGAAGCGGACGGCGCCGACCGCGGCGTGCCTCTGCCGCCCACGCCCGACATCGACGCGCTCGCCGCGGTGATCTACACCTCCGGCTCCACCGGGCTGCCGAAGGGCGTGGCGATCACGGCGCGTTCGCTGCTCAACCGGATCGACTGGATGGCGTCCGCGGCCCGGCTCGGTCCGGGCGACACGCTGTGCCAGAAGGGGTCGATCGGGTTCGTGGACGGCCTGTGGGAGTTGCTCGGCGGGCTGCTGCACGGCGTACCGACGGTCGTGGCCACCGCGGAACAGGGAACGGACCCGCGCCTGCTGACCGACCTGCTCGCCGAGCACGGGGTGACGAACCTGCTCGTGGTGCCGTCCCTGCTGCACTCGCTCCTGGAGATCCCCGATCTCGCCGACCGGCTGCCCGCCCTGACCCGGTGGGTCAGCTCCGGCGAGGAACTGCCGCCGAGCCTTGCCCGGCTCTTCGCCGAGCGGCTGCCCGGCCGCGAGTTGCGCAATCTGTACGGTTCTTCGGAGGCGTGGGACACGCTGTGTCAGCGCGTCGGCGACGACCCCGTACCGGGGCGGCCGGTCCCGGTCGGCGACCCGATCAGCAACACCACCGCGTATGTGCTCGACACCGAGCTGCGGCCGGTACCGATCGGCGTCACCGGCGACCTCTACCTCGCGGGCGCCTGCCTCGCCCGCGGCTACCTCGGCAAGCCGGATCTCACCGCCGAGAGGTTCCTTCCCCACCCGTTCGACCCCGGGGGCGGCCGGGTCTACCGGTCCGGTGACCGGGCCGTACGCAGGTCCGACGGCCAGATCGAGCTCGCAGGGCGGACGGATCTGCAGCTGAAGATCCGAGGGGTGCGGGTCGAGCCCGCCGAGACCGAGCGGGCGCTCGCGGAACTTCCCGGTGTCCGGCAGGCGGTGGTGACCGGCTGGAGTCGGCCCGGCGCACGGGACGGCGCCATGGAACTGGTCGCCCACGTCGTGCCCGAACGGGACGCCACCCTCGACGAGCGGGCCCTGCGCGCCGCGTTGACCCGCGTCCTGCCCCGGCACCTGGTGCCCACCGTGTTCACCGTGCTCGACGAGCTGCCGCTGAACGCCAGCGGCAAGGTCGACCGCGCCGCGCTGCCGCAGCCACGGCCGCGTACCGGCACCGGCGCGGGCACGGCGGCGACCGAGCACGAGCGGGCGCTCCGGGACATCTGGGCCCACGTGCTCGGCATCGACACCGTCGGCGTGCACGAGGACTTCTTCGACCTCGGCGGGCACAGTCTCCTCGCCATACAGCTCGTGGACAGGATCGCCGAGTCGCTCGGCACCCGCCTGGACGTCCACACGGTGTTCGAGTACCCGACCGTGCACACGCTGGGCCGTCTGCTGTCCGCCTCTCCCGAGCCGCAAGAAGCACCCCATGCGTGAAGCCGTCACGCGTGGAGTGGTCGTACCTGAAGCCGTCATACGTGGAGTCGTCGTACGTGAAGCCGTCATGAGCGAAGTCGTCGTGAGTGCACCACCGAACAGTCACCTGGGCATGGCCCGTGTCCGGACAACAACGTGGAGGGCCTGATGCCTGCCTCGACCAACCCCTGGATAGCCCGGCTCCGCCCCGCGAGCACGGGGCAACTCCGGCTGATCTGCTTCGCCCACGCGGGCGGTGGCGCGGCCACCTTCCGCGGCTTCGCCCAGGACCTGCCCGACGACATCGACCTGTGCGTGGTGCGCCTGCCGGGACGCGAGAGCCGACTGCGGGAGCCCCCGGTGCGGAAGATGGGCGAACTCGTCGGGCTGCTCGGCGAGGCGCTCGACGAACTCCTCGACGTTCCCTACGGGCTCTTCGGATACTGCTCGGGAGCGCTGACCGCCTTCGAGTTCGCCCGGTACCAGCGCGAGCACGGCAGGCCGCCCGCCGCCCTGTTCGCCTGCGCCTGCCCCTCGCCCGCCATGGTGCTGCGGGACAGCGGGGCGCACGCCCTCGGCAAGCCCGAGCTCGTCGAGCACCTCTCCGCGCTCGGCATCATCCCGGACACCATCCTGAACACCCCTGGACTCTTCGACATGTTCGAGCCGAGCGTGCGTGCCGACTACGAGGTCTACGAGACCGACGACTACCAGGAGGAGCCACCCCTCGACCTGCCCATCAGTGTGTACGGCGCGACCGGTGACCCGAGCACCACCGTGCCCACGCTGCTCGGCTGGCGCGAGGAGACCGCGCGGGACTTCTCGCTGCGCCTCTACCCCGGAGACCACGGATTCTTCGAGCAGGACCGGCAGTCGCTCACCGCCGCGGTGAGCGGGGAGCTGCGCGTCGCGGCAGCCGCCGCGCGGGGGGCGGCCCGATGACGGCGCCCGAACTCTCCGACGTCAAACGCGAGTTGCTGGCCAAGCTGCGCGCGGGCAGGGCCGAGCCCGCGCCCCGGCGGGTGCCGCCCGCCGACCCCGACCGCCCGGTCCGGCTCTCCTTCGCGCAGGAAAGGGTCTGGCTCACCGCGCAACTCGCGCCGGACACACCGGCCTTCCACCTCGTGACGCTGGCGTCGCTGCCGGTCCGCCTCGACGCCGAGCTGACCGCGCAGAACCTGCGCGAGGTCGTGGCCCGGCACGACTGCCTGCGGATGTCCGTCGACGTCGTGGCCGGCCGACCGCTGATGGTGGTGCACGACATCGAGGACATCGCGGTACGGGTGCCGGTCACCGACCTCTCGGCCGCACCCGACCCGCGCGCCGCGGCCGTCGCGCACGCCGAGGAGGTCGCGCGCAGGCCGTACCGCCTGGACACCGCGCCGCTGTGGCGGGCCGAGATCATCCTGCTCGGCCCGGACGAGTCGATGATGGTGATCGCCGCCCACCACCTGATCGCGGACGCGAGCTCGCTCGACCTCATCGCCATGGAGCTGTCCCAGCCCGCCACGCGTACCGAGATCCCGGTGTCCTACCGGGACTTCGCTGCGTGGCAGCGGTCGAGCATGGAGTCCGGGGGGCTCGACGCCGAACTCGACTTCTGGCGCACTGAGTTGAGCGGCGTGCCGACCTCCCTCGCGCTGCCTGCCGACCGGCCCCGTCCCCCGATGCCGGAACTGGCGGGGAACACCCTGCAGTTCGACATCCCCGGCGCGACCACGGCGCGGCTGCGGGCGCTGAGCAAGGCCGAGGGCGTCACTCCCTACGTACTGCACCTCTCCGCGCTCGGCGTGCTGCTCTCGCGCTACACACATCACCAGGATCTCCTGGTGGGGACCTACCTGGCGGGGCGCGCCGAGCCGGAGCTGCACAAGCTCGTCGGCATGTTCGTGAACCTGGTCCCGGTGCGGGTGCGGATGACCGGTGCGCCGACGTTCCGGGAGCTCGCCGGTCGCGTGAGCACCACGACCGCGGGGGCGTTCGCCCACCAGGGCGTGCCCTTCGAACGGCTCGTCCAGCAGACCGAGCGGGGCGAGAACCGGGGCGAGCCCCCGCTGGTGCAGGTGGGCTTCAACCTGCTGCGGCCCAAGGGGGCCGCCTTCGGCGAGACGATCGACCTGCCCATCTCCCAGGACGTCTCGCAGCTCGACCTGACCGTGCACGTGGTGGAGCGCCCCGACGGCACGCACAACCTGATGATGGAGTACGCGACCGCGCTGTTCGACGCCGCGACGATCGAGCAGCTCGCCCGGCACCATCTGCACCTGCTCGACCGGCTCACGGCGGAGCCGGACACACCGGTCGCCCACATCGGCACACTGACCGAGGCCGAGCGCGCCGAGCACACCGAACTCGCCGCGGGTACGGCGAAGCCGTCGCACCCGGACAGCGAGGCGGAAACGGCCGAAGCGGCGGAGACGGCGGAACGGCCCTTACTGGCGGAACGGCCCTTACTCGTCGACGCCTTCGTCGAGCAGGCGCGGACACGACCGGACGCGATCGCGGTACGCGCCGGTGAGCGGGCACTGACCTACCGCGAACTCGACGTCCTCTCGGGGCGCCTCGCCGGTCAACTCCGCGCACGGGGCGGGGGAGCGGAGGGCGTCGTCGGTGTCTGTCTGGAACGCGGGCTGCCGCTGGTGGTGAGCCTGCTCGCGGTGTGGCGGGCCGGGGCCGCCTATCTGCCGCTCGACCCGGAGCACCCGCCCGCCCGGTGGGGCCACATGACGGCGGCCGCCGGGGCGGAGCTGGTGATCACCGGACCTGGCCGGGACGACGGGTTCGCCGAGCTCGGGGAGTCCGGTGTACGCGGGGCTCTGGTGCTCGACCACGACGGCACGGCGCCGTCCGAGCCCGCCGAACCCGCCGAGCCCGCCGAGCCCGCCGAACCCGCCGGACCGGGTGTGGGCCCGGCTGAGCCCGCCCACCGGGACGGAGCGGCGTACGTACTCTTCACCTCCGGTTCGACCGGCCTGCCCAAGGGCGTGGTGATCAGCCACGCCGGCATCGCCAACCGGGTGTGGTGGTCGGTGCGCACCCACCGTCTGACCGCGCGCGACCGCGTGCTGCAGAAGACCAGGATCGGCTTCGACGCCGCCGGCTGGGAGGTGTTCGCGCCCCTGGTCGTCGGCGGCACCGTCGTCCTGGCCGCACCGGACGTGGAACGGGACCCCGCGGCGATGGTGCGCGCCGTCGCCGACACCGGGGCGACCGTGCTCCAGGTGGTCCCCTCGGTGCTGCGCCTCCTCGTGGAGCAGCCCGGATGGGAGGACTGCGGCGCCTTGCGGCTGTTGTTCTCGGCGGGCGAGCCGCTCGACGCGGGGCTGTGCGCGCGGACGCTCGAACTGGCCGCGCCGGAGATCTGGAACACCTACGGGCCCACCGAGTGCTCCATCGACGTCACCGCCCACCGGTACGACCCGGACCAGCGCACCGGGACCGTGCCGATCGGCACCCCCATCGACCACACCCGGATCGCTCTCGTCAGCCCCGAGGGCAACCTGGTCCCTGACTCGGTGCCGGGCGAACTGCTCGTCAGCGGGCCCGGCGTGGCCAGGGGCTATGTGGGCAGGCCGGACCTGACGGCGGAGCGGTTCGTGCCCGACCCCTACGGCCCGCCGGGTGCGCGCGCCTACCGCACCGGTGACCTGGTGCGCAGGGGCCGCGACGGACTGCTGCGCTACGTGGGCCGGGCCGACGACCAGCTCAAGGTCAACGGTGTGCGCCTGGAACCCGCCGAGATCACCGCCGCGCTCCTGTGCCACCCCGGCGTGACGGCGGCCCACGTGCGCGCCGAACGCGACCGCCGGGGCGAGCCGCGCCTGGTGGCCCACGTGGTGGCCGGGCCGGGCCGCGCGCCCACCGCGGCCGAGCTGAGGGCGCATCTGGCCACGCTGCTGCCCGCCTCGATGATTCCGACCGCGTACGTGCCGCTGGCCGAACTGCCGCTCACCGAGAACGGCAAGGTCGACCGGCTCGCCCTGCCACCCGCCGAGGAGGGGCACCGGGCGGGGCCCACCCACGTGCCGCCGCGGACACCGGCCGAACGGCTCGTGGCCGACGTCTGGTCGGAGCTGCTCGACGTCGAACGGGTCGGCGCCGAGGACGACTTCTTCGCCCTCGGCGGGCACTCCCTGCTGCTCGCGCGACTCGCGGCGCGCCTCACCGAGCGCACCGGGGTGGCGTTGGCCGTGCACACCCTCTTCGGTGCGCTCCGGCTGTGCGACCAGGCGGCACTGCTCACCACCGGCGGCTCCCGCGCCGAGGCGCCGCCGCCGATCCCGTCCCTTCCGCGGCCCGCGCCCGGCGAGCCCGGCCTGCCGCTCTCCTTCGGCCAGCGCAGGCTGTGGTTCCTCGACCAGCTCACCCCGCACAGCCCCGAATACGTACTCCCGGTCGTGATCCCCCTCCCGTGCCGGGCCGAACTGCCGCTCCTGCGCGGGGCGTTGGCCGACCTCGCCGAACGCCACGAGATCCTGCGCACCCGCTACGTGCGCCACGACGGCGAACCGCGACAGCTCATCGACCCGCCCGCGGCGTACGACGACGGGCTCGACGTGGGTGGACTCGGCGCGGGCGGGCTCGGCGTGGGTGGACTCGGCGTGGTCGAAGGCCCCGTCGAGTCCATGGTCGCCGCGCTCGGCGAGAGCATCCGGCGCGGCTTCCGGCCCGCGGACGAGGCGCCTTGGCGCGCTCTGCTGCTGCGTGCGGCCGAAGCGGGCGCAGGCGATGTCCTGGTGCTGGTGGTGCACCACATAGCGGCCGATGGCCTCTCGGTGCCGGTGCTGCGCCGCGACCTGCTCGAGCTGTACCGTGCCCGCGCCGACGGCGACCTGCCCAAGCTGCCCGAACTTGCCGTGCAGTACGCCGACTTCGCCACGTGGCAGCAGTCCTGGCTCACCGGCGAGCGCCTGGAGAGCGAGCTGGCCTTCTGGCGGTCGCACCTCGCCGGGCTGCCCTGTCTGGAGCTGCCGACCGACCACCCGCGCCCGCCGGTACGGGACGCGAGCGGGGCCGTCGTCGCCTTCCACGTTCCGGCCGACGTGGCCGGGCCGGTGGTCGCGGCGGGCCGCCGGCGCGGCGCCAGTGAGTTCATGGCGCTGCTCGCCTTCTTCACCGTCCTGCTCGGCCGGTACAGCGGGCAGCGGGACGTCGTGGTGGGTGCCCCGGTGGCCGGGCGCGCCCGGCCCGAACTGGACGACCTGGTCGGGTTCTTCGTCAACACCTTGGTACTGCGCAACGACCTGTCCGGCGAGCCCACCGTGGGGGAGCTCCTCGACCGGGTGCGCGCGACCGCCCTGGACGCGTTCGCCCATCAGTATCTGCCCTTCGAGCGCCTCGTCGACGAACTGAGCCCCGAGCGGGACCTGTCCCGCACCCCTCTGGTCTCTGTCCTGTTCGACGTGGTCGACTCCGGCGGCCCCGACGGCGGCTTCGAAGGCGGCCCCGACGGCGTTCACGACGGCGGCTACGACGGCGACGCCGCGGCGATGGAGCTCGACGAGCGGTTCGCCGGCCTGTGGCAGGCCGCCAAGTTCGACCAGACCTGGACGTTGCGCGCGCAGCCGGACGGCTCCTACGTCGGCACCGTCGAGTACGCGACCGCGCTGTTCCGGGAGGAGTCCGTGCGGGCGATGACCGCGCACTTCGTCCAGCTGCTGCGGGGCGGCGCGGACTTGGCCCTGCCCGTGTCGCGGCTCGATCCGCTGTCACCGGCCGAGCGCGCCGAACTCCTGGCGCCCGGCCCGGAACTGGACCGGGCGCGCACGCTGCCCGACCTCGTCGCCGAGCGGGCCGCCGCCGCGCCCGGCGCCCTGGCCGTCACCGACGCCGGGGAGCACGGCCGGAGCCTGTGCTACCGCGAACTCGACGACCGGGCCGCCCGCCTCGCCCACCACCTGCGGGCGGTCGGGGTCGGCGAAGGCGACGTCCTGGCCTTGGCGCTCCCGCGCGGAATCGACCTGCTGGTGGGCATGCTGGCCGCGTGGAAGGCGGGTGCGGCCTTCCTGCCGCTCGACCTCGCGCACCCGCCGGTGCGGCTCGCCGCGCAGTGCGCCGACGCCGGAGCGGCCGCCGTCCTCACCGACGGCACGCTCACCGGGACCGAGCTGCCGCGGCTGCCCCGCGTGGACGTCGTGGCCGACGCCGAAGCCGTCGCCGCCCGGCCCACCACCGCCCCGGCCGTTCGCCGTACGGCCTCCGACGCCGCGTACGTGATGTTCACATCCGGCTCGACCGGGCGGCCCAAGGGTGTGGTGGTGGAGCACGGCGCCCTCGCCAACCGGGTCGCCTGGTCGGTGTCCGGGCAGGGCATCGACGCCGGCGACCGGGTGCTGCACAAGACGAGGTCCGGGTTCGACGCCGCCATGCTCGAACTGTTCGCCCCGTTGGCCGCGGGCGGCACCGTGGTGCTTGCCCCGCCCGACGCCGAACAGGACCCCGCCGCGCTGCTGGGCGCGGCCGCGGACGGCGCGGCGACGGTCCTGCAACTGGTCCCGTCGGTGCTGCGGATGCTTCTTGAGCTGCCGAGCTGGCCCGACCTGTCGGCGCTGCGTCAGGTGTGGCTGGCCGGGGAGCCGCTGAGCGCGGATCTCGTCGCCCGGCTGCGCGAGCGGGTCGACGTCGAGGTGTGGAACACGTACGGCCCCACCGAGTGCGCCGTCGACGTCACGGCGCACCCCGTCGCAGCCGGGGCCACGGGAGCCGTACCGATCGGCCGACCGCTGCCGAACCTGCGGCTGCGGGTCCTCGACCGCGAGGGCCGGCTCACGCCCGCCGGGGTGCCGGGGGAACTCCTGGTCGGCGGGGCGGGCCTGGCACGCGGATACGCGGGCAGGCCGGACCTGACGGCGGCGCGGTTCGTGCCCGACCCGTACGGCCCGCCCGGATCGCGCCTGTACCGCACCGGCGACCTGGTGCGGCGCCGCGCGGACGGCGTCCTGGAGTTCACCGGCAGGGCCGACGACCAGGTCAAGGTCAACGGCGTCCGGATCGAGCCCGGCGAGGTCGAGGCCGCGCTCCTCGCCCACCCCTCGGTCCGCGAGGCGGTGGTGACCACACGGTCGCTCGCGGCCGGCGGCCACGCCCTGGTCGCCCACTACCTGCCGGAGGGCGCCGCGCCCGCGCCGGACGAGCTGGCCCGGCACTGCCGCCGGACCCTGCCCGCCGCGTACGTCCCGGGAGCCTTCGTCGCCCTCGACGCGTTCCCGCTGAACCGCAACGGAAAGCTGGACCGGGCGGCCCTGCCCGAGCCCGCCGCGGGGGTCGGCGGGCGGACGGCACCCGAGGGCCCCGTCGAGGAGCGGATCGCCGAACTCTGCGGCGAACTGCTGGGCCTCGCCGAGGTCGGGGCGCGCACCAGCTTCTTCGCGCTCGGTGGCAACTCACTGCTGGCCATCAGGCTGGTGAGCGCCCTGCAACGGGAATTCGACCTGGATCTCCCGGTGCGGGTGGTGTTCGAAGGGCCGACTGTCGCGGACCTCGCCGTGGCCGTGGAGTCCGCCATCCGTGCCGAGGTCGACGCGCTGACGGACGGCGAACTCGCGGCCGAAGCAGCCCTGCTGGCCACCCGGCGGCACGGCGAGAACGAGAACGCGTGAACGGACGATGCGAGGAGCGAGCGACGTGAGCGGTAACCGAGACGCGCGGGACGCGGCCGAACTCAGGGCCCGGATCCTCGCCGAAAGACTCGCGGGGCGGCAGGGCGGCCGCGGCCGCCGCGGCGTCATCCCGCCCGCCGACCGGCAACGGCCGCTGCCGCTGTCCTTCGGCCAGCAACGGCTGTGGTTCCTGGACCGGTTGTCACCGGGCAGCCCCGAGTACCTGGTGCCCTGGACGGTACGGCTGCGCGGCGCGCTGCGCGTCGACGACCTGGAGGCGGCCTGGCTCGACGTCGTCGCCAGGAACGAGATCCTGCGCACCCGGTACGCGCTGGAGGGCCATGAGCCGGTGCAGGTCGTCGGCGGGGAGTCGGAGACCGACTTCGCGGTGGTCGATCTCGCCGACCGTCCCGCGGACGAGCGCGAGAAGCTCGCCCTCGCGTTCGCCGATGACCAGGCGCGCTCCCCGTTCCGCCTCGACACCGATCTGCCCGCGCGCCTGCGGGTGGTGCGCCTGGCCACCGACGACCACCTCCTGGTGCTCGTCATGCACCACATCGCCTGCGACGGCTGGTCGCTCGACCTGGTCGCCGAGCAACTGACGACGGCGTACCGGCGCAGGGTCGACCCGGACGCGGCGGGGAACACCGAAGGGCCACGCCCCCAGGTGCAGTACGCGGACTTCGCGGCCTGGCAACGGGACCGGCTCTCCGGAGCCGAGCTGGACCGCCAGCTCGGCTACTGGCGCGAGGAACTCGCCGGGCTCACGGCGGTCGAGCTGCCGACCGACCGGCCGCGGCCGCACGTCAGGGACCACAGCGGCGCCACCCTGCGCTTCGAGCTGCCCGCCGACCTCGCGGAGCGGGTCCGGCTGCTCGCCAGGCAGCAGGAGACCACCGTGTTCACGGTGCTGCTCACCGCGTTCCAAGTGCTGCTCTTCCGTCACACCGGGCAGCGGGACATCGCGGTGGGCACTCCCGTCGCCGGACGTGAACGGCCGGAACTCGCCGACCTCGTCGGCTTCCTGATCAACACGGTGGTGCTGCGCAACAGGTGGGAGGGCGACCCCAGCTTCCTCGACCTGCTCGCCTCCGCCCGGCGCGCGGTCGGGCAGGCACTCGCGCACCAGGACGTGCCGTTCGAGCAACTCGTCGAGGAGCTCGCCCCCGAGCGCGACCTGGGCCGCACGCCGCTGTTCACCGTCATGTTCGGCCTGCAGGGCGGCGCCGGGGCGGACCCCGGCCTGCCGGGCCTGACCGCGGAGCCGGTCGAAGTGGACTGGTCCGTCGCGAAGTTCGACCTCAACCTGCAACTGGCCGAGGCGCCGGACGGCCGGATCGGCGGCTTCCTGGAATACGCCACCGCGCTGTTCGACGAGGCCACCGTGGCCCGCCTCGCCCGTCATTACCACCGGCTCGTCGCCGCGCTCGTCGCCGAGCCGCAGAAGCGTGTGTCCGACGCGGACCTGCTGTCGCCGCAGGAGCGGCACCACCTGCTCGTCACCTGGGCGGGCGGCGCCGAGCCCGACCGTGTCCTCGACGGGGACGACCTCCTCGGCCCGGACGTCGGCATGCACCAGGCGTTCGAGACGCACGCCGCGGCGGCCCCGGACGCCGTCGCGCTCGTGTTCCAGGGCGAGTCGCTGACCTACGGTGAGCTGAACGCGCGCGCGAACCGGCTCGCGCATGTGCTGCGGGCGCGGGGCGTCGGAGCCGACAGCCTCGTGGGCGTCTGCCTGGAACGCGGCGTCGACCTGGTGGTGAGCCTGCTGGGCGTGGTGAAGGCAGGCGGGGCGTATGTGCCGCTGGACCCCGCGTATCCGGCGCGTCGGCTCGGCTACATCCTGGAGGACACCGGCCTGCGCCAGCTCATCACCCGGGACGCGCACACCGCGGTGTGCACGGACTCCTACCAGGGCGACCTCATCTCCCTGGACGACGACGCGGACCTGCTCGCCGACGCCGCCACGACCGACCCCGAGCCCGTCACCACGCGCGACAACCTCATGTACGTCATCCACACCTCGGGCTCCACGGGCAGGCCCAAGGGCGTGTGCATGACCCACCGTAACGTGCTGCGCCTCTTCGCCGCCGCCCACGAGCACTACGACTTCGGGCCCGCCGACGTCTGGCCGCTGTTCCACTCCTACGCCTTCGACGTGTCGGTCTGGGAACTGTGGGGCGCGCTCGGGCACGGCGGCACGCTGGTCGTGCCGTCCTACGAAGTGACGCGCTCGCCGGACGAGTTCATCGACCTGCTGGTCCGGGAGCGCGTCACCGTGCTCAACCAGACCCCGTCGGCCTTCCGCACGCTGCTCGCCGCGACCGGGCCCGGCGACGCACGCCTCGCCGAGCTGCGGCTGCGCGCGGTGATCTTCGCGGGTGAGAAACTGGAACCCGCCGAACTCCTGCCGTGGTACGAGATGGTCGGCGACGCGGGCCCGCGACTGATCAACATGTACGGCATCACCGAGACCACGGTGCACACGACGTACCACCACATACAGCCGGAGGAGCTGGGCCCGGCGGCGCCGAGCATCGTCGGGCACGGCCTGAGCGACCTGCGCGTCCACGTACTCGAACCGGCGGGCCACCCGGCTCCGGTCGGGGTGGTGGGCGAGCTGCACGTCGGCGGGCCCGGACTCGCCCGCGGCTACCTGAACCGGCCGGACCTGACCGCCGAGCGGTTCGTGCCGGACCCGCACGGACCCGCGGGCGCGCGGCTGTACCGCAGCGGCGACCTGGCCCGCCGACGCGAGGACGGCACGCTCGAGGTCATCGGCAGGGCCGACAACCAGGTCAAGATCCGTGGCTTCCGCATCGAGCCCGGCGAGATCGAGGCCACCCTGGCCGAGCACCCCGCCGTGCGCACCGCGGTCGTCCGGGCCACGGCCGGACACGACGGGACGACGCACCTGGTCGCCTACCTCGTGCCGGAACAGGGCGTGTCCGGCCTCGACCGCGGCGCCGTCCGGGCCTGGCTGGCGAGCCGGCTGCCGAGCCATCTCGTCCCCGTCTCCTATCTGGAGATCCCCGCGGTCCCGCTGACGGCCAACGGCAAACTCGACACCGCGGCGCTGCCCGAGCCGGACTCCGCGGCGGTGGCCGCGCGCAGCGCCTACGAGCCGCCGCGCACCCCGGGCGAGCAGCGGGTGGCCGCCGCCTGGCGGGAGGTGCTCGGCATCGACCGCGTCGGCGTGCACGACAACTTCTTCGAGCTCGGCGGCGACTCGCTGCGCGCGGTCGCGGTCGTGGGCGCCCTGCGCGCCCAGGGCATCGACGCCGCCGTACGCGATCTGTTCGAGCACCGGACGATCGCGGGACTCGCCGAGGCGCTCGCCGACCGCACCGGCACGGCCCAACCACTGCCGAGCATCGAGCCGTTCTCGCTCCTGTCACCCGCGGACGCCGCCCGGCTGCCCGCCGGTCTCGTCGACGCCTGCCCGATGTCGCAGGTGCAGGTGGGCATGGTCATCGAGATGCTCGCGGGCGAACTGCGCAACTACCACAACATCACGTCGTTCAGCATCCGCGACAGCGACCCCTTCGACGCGGACGCCCTGCGCGCCGCGGCCGCGGAGCTGACCGACCGGCACGAGATCCTGCGCACCTCGCTGCACCCGACGGAGTACGCGGAGCCGCTGCAACTGGTGCACCCGACGGCCACGTTGCCGCTGTCCGTGACCGATCTGCGCGGCCGGCCCGCCGACGAGCAGGAGCGGATGGTCCGCGCCCACATCGCCGACGAGCGCCGCGACGTGTTCGACCTGTCCCGGCCGCCGCTGATGCGCCTCGGCGTGCATGTGTACGACGACGGCTGGCGGCTGTCGATCACCGAGTGCCACGCCATCCTCGAGGGGTGGAGCTACCACTCGCTCCTGATGGAGCTGCTCAACCTCTACCGAGCCCTTCGTGCCGGCGCGCCCCTTCCCGAGCGCCGCGCCGTGGCCACCCGTTACGCCGACTTCGTCGCCCTGGAACGCCGGACCCTGAACTCCGCGGAGCACCAGGAGTACTGGCGGGGCGTGCTCGACGCGCACACGCGGATGCGGATGCCCGAGGCCTGGGCGGCGCGTGGGGAAGAGCGGGACGCGAACGTCCCGTACCAGATCTGGGTCCCCGTCGCCGATCTCCACGACGGGCTGCGCGACCTGGCGGGCACGGTGGGCGTGTCCCTCAAGAGCGTGCTGCACGCCGCCCATCTCAAGGTCATGAGCACCCTCACCGAGGAGCAGGCGTTCTACTCCGGCCTCGTCTGCGACACCAGGCCGGAGGTGCCCGGAGCCGACCGGCTGTACGGGATGTTCCTGAACACCGTGCCGTTCCCGTTCCGGCTCACCGCGGCGACCTGGCGCGAGCTGGTCGCCGACGTCTACGCGCGGGAATCCGAGGTGTGGGTGCACCGCAGGTACCCGCTGTCCTCGATGAAGCGCGCGCAGGGCGCGGGCGGCACCCGGCTCATCGACGTGTTCTTCAACTACCTCGACTTCCACATGGTCGACACCGACCTGGTCGACTTCGGCGACAGCATCGACGAGAGCCCCAACGAGTTCCCGCTCGCCGTGACGTCGCTCGGTGGGCACATCGTCCTCACCACGAGCCCCGACGTGCTCGACCGCGAGCACGCCGAGCGTCTCGCCGCCACCTACCGGCGCGTCCTGGAGGCGATGGTCGCCGACCCCGACGGAGATGCCCGCGGCAGCCATCTCGCACCCGACGAGCGCGACCGGCTCCTGACCGCTCACCACGGTGCCGCGGCGGGACACGAGACCGCCGAGAGGGTCAGCACACCGGCGGACCGCGTCGCCGCCCACGCCCGCAGCGCACCCGAGCGGGCCGCTGTCATCGGCACGGACGGCACGGCCCTCGGCTACGCCGAACTCGACGACCGCGCCGGGCGGCTCGCCGCCGTCCTGCGCGAGCGTGGCGTCGGCCCCGACGTCAGGGTCGGGATCCTCCTCACCCACCGGGCGGAGCTGATCGTCGCGATCCTGGCCGTCCTCAAGGCAGGCGGCGCCTATGTGCCGCTGGACCCCGAACACCCCGCGGAGCGACGGGAGTACGTCCTCTCCGACAGCGGTGCCGCGCTGGTTCTGACCGAGGAGGCACTCGCCGCCGGGCTCGGGTCCGGCCACGCCGGGCGGACCGTGCTCGTGGACGCCCAAGAACTGTCGGCCGCCGCCCCCGCGGACGGTGACCTGCCCTCGCCGGACCCGGACGCGCTGGCGTACACCATCTACACCTCCGGATCCACCGGAACACCCAAGGGCGTGATGATCACGCACCGGGGCCTGGCGAACTACCTCGACTGGGCCGTGCGGCGGTACAAGGTGGCCGAGGGCGGCGTGGTGCCGCTGCTCGGCTCGGTCGCCTTCGACCTCGCGGTGACGAACCTGCTCGTCCCGCTCGCGGGCGGAGCCGCGGTGCGGCTGCTCCCCGACGACCGACCCGTGGAGGCGCTGGCGGAGCTGCTCCGTGGTCCCGGACGGTTCGACCTGCTGAAGGTCACGCCCGCGCACCTGGAACTCCTGCGGGCCCGGCTCGCCGACGACGGCCGGATCGACTCGGTCGGCACCTTCGTGGTCGGCGGCGAGGAACTGCGCGCGGACAGCGTGCGGGCCTGGCGCGAGCTGACCGGCGACGCGGTGATCATCAACGAGTACGGTCCCACCGAAACCGTCGTGGGCTGTGTCGTGGCCGACGTCACCGCCACCGCCGCGGACGCGACCCGGGTGCCGATCGGCACACCGATCGCCGCCACCCGGGCGTACGTCCTCGACCGGTTCGGCAATCCGGTCGAGACCGGTGTGGTCGGCGAACTGCACCTCGGCGGCGCGGGCCTCGCCCGTGGCTACCTCGGCAGGCCCGGCCTCACCGCCGAACGCTTCGTACCCGACCCGTTCTCGGCACGCGGTGGCCGGCTGTACCGCACCGGTGACCTCGTACGGCGTCGCGAAGACGGTGACCTGGAGTTCCTGGGCCGTGCCGACGGCCAGCTGAAGATCGCCGGACACCGGATCGAGCCGGGCGAGGTGGAGGCGGTCCTGCGCACCCATCCCGCGGTCGCGGACGCCGTCGTCGTCGCCCGCGAGGACGTGCCGGGCGACCGACGGCTCGTCGGCTACGCGGTGGCGAACCCGGGAGCCGAGCCGACCCCGGGCGAACTGCGCCGATTCCTCGCCGAGAAGCTGCCCGGCTACCTCGTTCCCGCCGCGCTGCTGCTGCTCGACGAGCTCCCGGTCACCATCGGGGGCAAGATCGACCATCGGCGGCTTCCCGCTCCGCAGGAACGGCCCGAGCTGACCGTGCCGTTCGCGCGGGTCCGCAACACGGTCGAGGCCCGTATCGCCGACATCTGGGTCAAGGTGTTCGGCCTGGACCGGGTCGGCAGGGACGACAACTTCTTCGAGCTGGGCGGGGATTCGATGATCAGTCTGCGCATCGTGGCCGAGGCCACGGCGCGCGGCATCGACCTCGACCTGCGGGACGTCCTGGAGTACCCCACGGTGGCCCAGCTGGCCGACCGGCTCCGCGGCGGCGAGGTCGCGGGCGTCCTCGACCAGGTGCGCGCCGACGCGGTGCTCGACCCGGCGTTCGCCGTCCCGGCCGAGGTGCGGCCGGTCGGCGCCGACGCGCCGGTGCTGCTCACGGGGGCGACGGGATTCGTCGGAGCCTTCCTGCTGCGTGAGTTGCTCGACCGCACCCCGGGCAAGGTGCGCTGCCTGGTCCGGAGCGCCGACGCCGCCGAGGGCGGCCGGCGGGTCCGGGACGCGCTGCTGCGCTTCTCCCTGTCCGACGCGGACGTCGACGACCGGGTCGAGGTGGTGCCCGGCGACCTGGCGGCGGTGCGGTTCGGCCTCGACGACGCCGCGTTCGCCGCGCTCGGCGACGGACTCGCCGCGATCTACCACAACGGCGCCAAGGTCAACGCCGTCTACCCGTATCCCGCGCTGCGAGCCGCCAACGTGCTCGGCACGAAGACGCTCGTCGAGCTGGCGGCCCGCGCCAACACGCCACTGCACTACATCTCGACGATGTCGGTGTTCTCCCCACGCCAGGTCGAACGGGGCCCGGTCGGCGAGGACTCCGCCACCGACGACCTCGACGGCATCCCCGACGGGTACTCGCAGAGCAAATGGGCCGCGGAGTCACTGGTCCGCGCCGCCGCCGCACGCGGCCTCACGGCCACGGTCCACCGCCTGGGCACGGTCTCCTGGCACAGCGGCACCGGGGCGGCCAACCCCGAGGACGTGGTCTGCCGGGCCATCACCGCCTGCGCGCGCCTCGGTGCGATCCCGGTCGCCGACCTGGAACTCGACCTGGCCCCGGTGGACCACGTGGTCGCCGCGATCGTCGAACTCTCCCGGCGGAGCGACGGCACGGGCGAGGTGTTCCACATCATCGGCGGGCGGCCGGTGCGCTGGAAGGACATGGCCGAATGGCTGGCCGAGCACACCGGCGAACCGGTGGCCGCGCTGCCGTATCTGACCTGGCGTGCCCGGCTGCTCGCCGCGGCGGAGCTGCCGGGGGGCGGCGACCTGAAGCGGCTCCTTCCGCTGTTCCCGAACGTGGACTTCGACCCGGAGCAGCCGCTGATGAAGCAGGACCACACGGCGCCGCACACCGAGCGCAGGCTCGCCGCGGCAGGGCTGGGCCGACCCTCGATCGGCAAGGAGGAACTCGGCCGCTTCCTCGGCCGGCAGCGCGAACTCGGCTCCCCGGCCGCCGTCGGCGTGTAGTGCCGCCGGGAGCAACTGCCCGCGCGACATGGCGACATGGCGCCAATCGTGGCCCAGGCGTGGTGCGCGCGGGCAGCTCCCGATTGACTTTTCCGGCGACGATCTCAGGTGTTCCAGGAAATTCAGTTGTCCCAGGAAATATTGACGAGCGGAGAACTCGATGCGGGAAAAGCGTCGGCACTTGCTGTCCCTCGTGGATCTGACGGACGCGGAGCTGTTTCAGCTCGTGCGCATGGCGCGTGGCTTCGCGGCGACCGCGATGGCCGGTTCCGCCTACGAGAAGGTCCTGGCGGGCCGGGTCATAGGGACGTACTTCCGGAAGACGTCCACGAGGACCCGCACGGCGTTCTCGGCCGCGGCCCTGCGCCTCGGCGCCGAGGTGGTGGCCTATGGGCCGGGGGATCTTCAGGAGAACACCGGGGAGACCGTGGAGGACACCGGCCGCGTGCTCTCCAGGATGCTCGACGGCCTCGTCGTCCGCACCGCCGGGCCGGACCGGGAGTTCGCCGCCTATGCCGCGCAGGACCGGATGTCGGTCATCAACGCGATGAGCGAAGGCGAACACCCCACGCAGGCACTCGCCGACCTCACGACGGTCCTGCGGCTGCGCGGCGAGGTCGACGGCGCGAAAGTGCTCTATGTCGGCGAGGGAAACAACTCGGCCGTAGCCCTCGCCCTCGCGCTCACCCGCTTCAAGGGCACCGAGCTCCACGTCATCACGCCGCCGGGTTACGGCCTGCCCCCGGCGACGGAACAGCGTGCCAAGGCGTACGCGGAAGCGTCCGGAAGCACCTTCGTGTGCGCCCACGATCTGGCCCTGGCGCCGAAGGTCACGGACTTCGTCTACACCACCAGGTGGCAGACGACGGGCACCAGCAAGGCCGATCCGGACTGGCGGACGGTATTCGAACCGTTCCGGGTGGACGCGGCCCTGATGGCCCGCTACCCCGATGCCCGGTTCCTGCACGATCTGCCCGCCCACCGGGGCGAGGAGGTGACCGCGGAGGTCCTGGACGGCCGGGTGAGCGCGGCCTTCGACCAGGCCGAGAACAAGATGCACAGCGCGGCCGCCGTCCTCGCGTGGTGCCTGGCGGGGGCCTCATGAGACCGGTCCCTCGTCGTGGTAGTCCTGGACGCGCCAACCGACGCCCGGGAGTTCCTCGAAGAGTTCGGCCGCGACGAGCTCCTCGGCCTGCCGCCGCGGGGCCCGTGCGTCGACCACGAGTCTGAGCTCCTTCGTGGTGATGACACCGCCGGTGGGATTCCCCGCCGACCAGCAGATCGCGGAGACGTACAGACGGAACGCCCCGTCGGACAGGAACCGTACCCTCCAGTTCCACGGGAACCGGTCATCGATGTGTGCCCACGGCATCGGCGCTTCTTTCGTCGGTGTCGACTGCTCCTCGGCTGAGCACTTCTCGTATACAGGGTGTCTACGGAAACGCACAGTACTTTCGGGATACGCCCCGCGACTCACGGGGGATGGCGTATCCGCGGTTCGTGGCGTAGGCATGAGGAAGCGCACGGCGACAGGCAGGCAGGATGAGCCTCATGGGCGAGCAGGAGCGGACGGACTTCAACGACCTCGTGCGGGATCGCCGGGCCGAACTGGGCATCAGCCTCCGGGAGTTGGAGGCACGGTCCGTCGACCCGGAGGTCGGTGAACGGGCCCGGTTCGGGTGGATCTCCAAGGTGGAGAAGGGGCGGCCGACCGACGCCCCGCCCCCCGCGCTGCTGCGCGCCTTGGCGGTGGGCCTGGAGCTTCCGCTGCGGGTGCTCCAGGAGGCCGCGGCGGCGCAGTTCCTCGGCATGACCTCGTACGTATGGAGCGAGGACCGTACGACGCGGGTGCTGGCCGCGCACATCGAGGAGATGTCGGACGCCGAGCGCCGACAGTTGGCGGACATCGCGGAGACGTTCGCTCGCAGGCGTGCGCGGAGCGAGGGTGCGGCGGGGTAGTGCGGGGCGGCGGCGCGCGGCAACTCACCCTGGCCGCAGGCCGACCGGTGTGGCACAGTCGGTGATCCGCCGCCTGGGGGGCGCAGTCGGATCCCACCGCGCACGGTCTCGACCGTGTGGCGGTGACGAATGTGGCCGCGAGGGACTGGGATGGCAGACGACGACGCGCAGCGATGTGATGAGCCGGGCGGGTTGAGTGAGCCGTGGGCGGAGTTCGACATGGAGTTCGTGGACTGGCTGCCGGGCGGCAGGGCCGTGATCCCGGTGGAGAGCCAGGGACGGTTCACCTGGCTCGTGGTACGCGGACATGTGTCGGAGCAGGCGCGCCAGGAGTTCGTACGGGAGATCCAGCACATTGTGGGGCGCGGGCTCTGGCGACAGGAGTGGCCGTCTGGGGCAGACTAGACGGCTGATCGGCATGGCGCACGGCCGACCGGAACGGTGTACGGCCGAACGGCATGGTGCACGGCCGAACGGCGTGGCGTACGGCGGACCGGCACGGTGCACGGAGACGTCAGACGTGCCATGTGCAGCCGCTTTGAGGAGGCGATGGTGCTCGGAAAGGGCACGTGGTTGCTCGCTGGTGCCGCGGCGCTGGCCTGCATGGTGATCGTAGGCCCCAGCGAGCCGAGCGGTGCCGTGTTCGCCGGGTCACGGCCCGTCGAGCCCGTCCGGGACGTCGTACCGAACCGGGTCATGACGTGGAACATCTGCAACCCCTGCGACGAGGACAACGTGGACCGGGCAGCGGAGATCGCCAGGTTCGCGCCCCAGGTCATCGGCCTGCAAGAAGCGTGCGTGCGTGACGTCGAGCGGATCCGGGACTATCTGGAAAACCTGCACGGGCTGGTGTACCACGTCGAGTACGGAACGGTTCTGCGGAACCGGGGCCGCTGCGGGGGATGGCCGTGGCGACCGGGGGCCTTCGGCCAGGCGATCCTGTCGGCCGCACCGATGACGGACCGCGTGAACGTGGAGTATCCCGACGGCGGATCCGAAGACCGCGGGTACATGGCCGTCACCACCAAGGTCGACGGCCGGCCCGTCCGGGTCTTCAACACACACCTCGCCCAACGACGCCAAGAGGCAGTCCGGGCAGACCAGGCCGCCGTACTCGCCACAGCCGTCGCCCGGCACGAACGCGCCATCGCCCTGGGCGACTTCAACGCCGTGCCGGACGCCCCCGAACTCAGCCGCATGTGGGCGCGGGCCTCGGACGCGGCCCCTCAGTGCCATCCCTCGCCCACCGGGTCCGGCACCTGCGAGCCGACCACCGACTGGCACCTCAAGTTCGACTACGTCTTCCTGCGAGGCATCGCCCCGCTCAAGCACCGCGTGCAACCCACCGCGTACTCGGACCACCACCTGGTGCATGCCGACGTGGACCTGAAATAGACGGCGGTGCGCGGCGGTGCGTACGTCCCGTCCGGCTCAGGGCAGGATCGAGTCGACGTACCCTCCGTCCACCCGGACCGCGCCGCCCGTGGTCGCGGAGGCGAGCGGTGAACTCAGATAGACCACCATGTTCGCGATCTCCTCGGGCTCGATGAGCCGCTGGATCAGCGACTGCGGCCGGTGCAGGCGCATGAACTCACGCTGCGCCTCGTCCCATTCGAGGTCGCGGTCGACCAGCTCGTACACGAAGTCCTCGACGCCGCCGGTGTGGGTCGGCCCGGCGATGACGGAGTTGACGGTGACGCCGGTGCCCGCGGCCTCCTTGGCGAACCCGCGGGAGACCGCGAGCAGCGCGGTCTTGGACATGCCGTAGTGGATCATCTCGGTGGGGATGACCACGGCGGAGTCGCTGGCGATG
Organism: Streptomyces aureoverticillatus; assembly: GCF_014649395.1. Taxonomy (GTDB): domain Bacteria; phylum Actinomycetota; class Actinomycetes; order Streptomycetales; family Streptomycetaceae; genus Streptomyces; species Streptomyces aureoverticillatus. The sequence continues at coordinate 667,942 of NZ_BMSY01000004.1, read as the reverse complement.
TTCTGGATCCGGCCCCAGCCTCGCTCCCGCATCCCCGGCAGATACGCGCGGGTCGTCCGCACCGCGGCGAGCACGTTCACCTCGAAGTACCGGCGCCATTCGTCGTCGGAGATGTCCACGGCGGGCCGGGCCCCGAAGATGCCCAGGTTGTTGATCAGGATGTCCGTCTGGGGCAGCGCGGTGAGCACCTGCTCCAGACCGTCGTCGGTGGTGATGTCACCGGGGGCCGCCACCAACTCCGCGTCCGGGTCCGCGCCGCGCAGCCGCTCGATGGCGGCGTCGACGGATTCCTGCGTACGTCCATTCACCGAAACGCGTGCTCCGGAGCGGGCCAGACCCGCGGCGATCGCGGCTCCGATGCCCTGGGTCGAGCCTGTGACCAGGGCCGACTTTCCGACGAGGTCGATCAGCACGGTGTGCTCCCTCTCTGCCGTCGCTGTGTCGAGCGATTTCACTTTCGGTTCAGTGGATCATCTTGCCGCAGCCGTACGAACAGCGCCCCTGATCGCTACCGGCGGGTAGTGATCAGGGGGCAGGGGAAAGGTCCGGTGCCGGTTTCACACGGTCAGGGGGACCGGGTGGACCTCGTCGGCCCGGTGGCCTGCACGTTCATGGATGCGTTGGACTGCCTCGGCCGAGGGCGCCTCGGAGAGGCAGTAGACCGTGCCGGACTGCGGGTCCGCCCAGGCCTTCTCGAAGTGGACACCTTCTTCTTTTTCGATGGCGAGGTCGGCCTGGTGCGCCTGCTTCAGCTGGTCGGCCGTGATGCCCTTCATCCCGTGGTGGACGTCCATGAACTGGGACATGGCGTCGCACCCCCTTCCGGCATGCGTGATCGGGCGTTCAGAGCTGCCAAGTCCCCTTGCCAGCTCCAGCTCCGCTATCTCCATTCTGCGCCCGGACGACCGTGGGGGCGACTGTGCAACTCCTGGCCGGCGGGTTCCCGGCACAGCGGCGGAAACGTCGTTGTCAGTGCCTCCCCATAGAGTGAAAGCATCACTCGGGGAGCCCTGGAGGGGGAGCGTCAACGTGTCCGCAAACAGGATTCAGCACAAGGTGAATCACGTCGCGCTGGTAGTGGACTGTTCGGGTTCCATGCGTCCGCATCAGAGCCAACTCATTCGCGTGGTCGACGAGTTCGTAGCCGGGTTGAAGGCCGAATCGGACAGCCTCGGCCACGAAACCCGGATCAGCCTCTACGCCTTCGACCACAGGGTGGAGAATCTGGTCTGGGACATGGACGTGAAGCACCTGCCGTCCATGCGAGGTCTGTACCAGGTCAACAATGGCGCCACGGCCCTCATTGAGGCCTCTCTGAAGTCCCTGGACGACCTGGGCCATATCTGGGAGGAGTACGGCGAGCACAGCTTCCTCCAGATCGTCGTGACGGACGGCGAGGAGAACGCCTCCGGCGGTGACGTGCGGCACGACGGTGACCCGGCCATCCTCGGGCCCTGGCTCGACAGGATCACCGCGAAGATGGGCGCTCTTCCGGGTCACTGGACCTCCGCGATCCTCGTTCCGAACTCCCTGGCCAAGCGGACCGCCCAGAATTACGGCTTCCCGGCCGGGAACATCGCCATCTGGGACGCGGATTCCCAGAAGGGCGTCGAGGAGGCGATAGGCACCGTGCGCGCTGCCGCCACCAGCTTCCTCCGGGGGCGGGAGCAGGGGGTGCGCGGCACGAAGAACCTGTTCGCCGTCGGCCAGGACATATCGGTTGACGAGGTGCGGGCGAACCTCGAACCGATTCCGGCCGACAAATACCGGCTCCTGAAGGTCGACAAGGAGGTCGAAATTCGCCCCTTCGTCAACTCGCATCCGGGCGTGACGTACGAACGTGGTGCGTGTTACTACCAGTTGGGCGCCCGGGCTCAGGTCCAGCAGAACAAGGAAGTCATCGTCGTAGAGAAGGACACCGACCGCGCCTATACGGGCGACGCGGCGCGCAGGCTTCTGTTCGGGACGGATATCCAGGGGACCGTCTCCGTGAAGGCGGGGAACAACCCCAAGTTGGAGGTGTATGTGCAGAGTCGTTCGGTGAACAGGAAACTGAAGCCGAAGACGCGTCTGCTCATCATGCTCTGAACGCGTCTGCCCGTCATGCTCTGAAATCGAGGTCGCCGGCGAGGCCCTGACGCGCCCCCGGCGTGGCTCGCGGAGGCCGCGACTTGCGGTGCGCTGAGCTGGCCTGTTCGGGGTACTCGTGCGCTGGACGGCCGGGACGATGTGTGACGCGGCCCGGCCGCTCCGGACCGAGACGACCGAGAAAGAGCGAGGAAGACGGAGGTGATCGCCGTGTCGAGCACGCAGCAGCATGCCACCGGAGGTGACCGGGACATCCGCGCCGGCCAGGAGCCGGTGAGCGAGCTGGTGCAGCGGGCCTCACAGCAGCTGACCGAGCTGGTGCGCGGTGAACTGAGGCTGGCGCAGGCGGAGATGAAGGAGAAGGGCAAGCGCTACGGCAAGGGTGGCGGCCTGTTCGGCGGTGCCGGCGTCGTCGGCTTCCTGATGCTCCAGGCGCTGGTCGCGACCGCGATCGCCGCCCTGGCGGTGCCGCTGCCGGTGTGGGCCGCCGCGCTGATCGTCACCGCCGTCCTGGGCGTGATCGCCGCGGTGATGGCGATGACGGGCAAGAAGCAGGTCACCCAGGCCCAACCGGCCACACCTCAGCAGACCATCGACAGCGTCAAGGCCGACGTGGCCGAAATCAAGGAGAGTGCTCAGCGATGACCCAGCCGCCGCACGACGAGCCCACCGCCTCCAGCCCCGAGGAACTGCGCGAGCAGGTCGAGCACACCCGGCACGAACTCGGGAAGACGGTCCAGGAACTCGCGGCCCGGACCGACGTCAAGACCCGGGTCAAGGAGAAGGCCGCACAGGTGAAGGAGCAGACGACGGCCAAGGCCGGCGAGGTCAAGGCCAAGGCCGCCGACGTCGCGCACCAGGTGCAGGACAACCTGCCCGACCCGGTCAAGGACAAGGCGGCCCACGCTGCCGAGCAGACCCGGGCCAAGGCCGCCCGGGCCGGGCACCTGTGGGAGGAGAAGGCCCCGGAACAGGTACGGCAGCAGACGGCCCGCAGCGCCCAGCTGGCCCGGGACAACCGCACCGCGCTCCTTGTGGCAGCCGCCGCGGGCGCCGTCGCGCTGTGGCTGGCCTGCCACCGCAGGAAGGGAGGAACCGAATAGAGGTGGCGGAGATCGTCGGACGCACGCGGAGCCTGGTGGTCGCTGATCGCTCGCCCGGCCCCCTTGGCCGGACCGCCGCGAAGTCATGCGTCGCGATAGTGATTTGCCCCGCTGGAAACTACGCTCGTTTGGTGGGTTCGGCAGTGAGCCCGGCTACCGCTCCCCGCCGCATCGGTCGGGGAGTGGTGGACCCTCCGCAGGCGCCCGCGCGGCGCGAACCGCTCGCTCTTCGCGGCGCAGCGTCAACTGGCGTTCCAGCTCGCGGCGCAGAGTCGGGTCAAGTACGGCGGTGCGCCCCCAGGTCACCAGCTGTTCGGCGACGAGGCGCAGCTTCGTGTTGGTGCGCATGGAGATCTCCCGCAACACGTCCCACGACTCTTCAGGGGTCAGCGCTCCTACGGCAATGACGACCCCCATGGCCTGATCGACCGTCGCGTGCGCGTGCATGGCATGCCGCAGCTGCGCCACTTCCTCGCGTAGCGCCCGCACCTCGGCTGAGTCCGAGGGGTTCGGGGGCTCGGGCCCGATACGGGACGCGGCGGACGTCATACGGGCCTCCGATCGGACAGAGCGGGCGTCCTTCTCAGAGTCCTTGTCGCAGGAATCCAACGCAACCCCTGCTGGACGCCGGTTGACGCGCGCCCGTGGCTTGTTCGCCGCCGTCGCGTGCGCGGCGGCCGCAGGGCTCTGTGGTGCGCGGGCCCCTGTGGTGCGCGGGCACCAGGACACGTGCGCGGCTGGTCCGGACGCACCAGGGGAAGACGGCGGCGGTGGACGATGCCCGGCAGGGCGCCGGAGGCAAGTGTGGAAGGCGCGTGAATCTCGCGCCTTCCCCTTGCCTCGCGGTGTCTGGAGTGATCAACAAGTGCTGCAAACGGCGTCCACGTCCGAAGCCGTGGCTTCCCCGGCCCGCATCGGGAGGCTGTCGATCGGTGTCCTCGGCCTCCTGGCGCTCGCCCTCGGCGCCCTGCAGTCAGTGGTGGAGCCCGCGCTCCCGCTGCTGCAACGCGAGTTGGGGGTCAGCCCTTCCGAAGGGGCATTGATCGGCAACGTATTACTCATCACCGGCGCGGTCGTCACACCCGTCGCGGGCAAACTCGGCGACCGCTACGGCGGAAAGCGGGTCCTTGTCCGGCTGATGGCCGTGGTCTCGGCCGGTGGTCTGGTGGCCGGCCTGGCGCCGAACCTGCCGGTGTTGTTGCTCGGTCAGGTACTGCAGGGCGTCATGGTGGGTGCGCTGCCCCTCTCCTTCATCCTGGTGCGCAAACACCTCCCGGCAGGAGAGTCGCAGGTGGCGATCGGGCTGGTCGTCGCGCTGTTCACCGGCGGCGGCATGGTGGGGACGCTGGTTGCCGGACCGGTCGCCGAAGGTCTGTCCTGGCATTGGATGTTCGCGCTGCCGACCATCGTGATCATCGCGACGACGTCGGTCCTGACGCGGCTGATGCCGCATGATCCGCCGATCCCGTCGGACGACAGGATCGACTGGCCCGGCGTGGTCCTGCTGAGCGGCACGCTGCTCGCGTTCATGCTCGGGCTCGTGACGGTGACGAGGGACGGCGGCCTGCCGCCGCTCGCCGTCGGTGCCCTCGCGGCGGTCGTGGCCGCCCTCGGGACCGGATGGTCGCCGTCGAGCGACGGGCCGCCTCGCCGATGGTCGACCTGCGCATGCTGGCGAAGCCCGCGATGTGGAATGCGTGCGCGCTCACCTTCGTCATCACCACCAGTTTCGGGATGGTGGTCTTTCTGCTCCCGCAGTTGTTCGGGGTAGCGGCCGACGGGTACGGCTTCGGGGCCAGTGCCACCGACATCGGACTGTTCCTGCTGCCCGGCGCCATCGCCGGGGCGGTGAGCGATTCGGTCGGCGGGGTCGCGGCGCGGCGTCTCGGTCCGCGTGGCGTGGTCGTCGTGGGCGCCGTCGTCACGGCGGCCACGATGATCGGCCTGGCGTCGCTGCACAGCGCGGAGTGGCAGCTCGCCCTCGCGAAGGTGCTGACCGCGTTCGCCGCGGGTGTCGGTACGACGGCGTTGCTCGCGGGCACCGCCACCGCCATCGAGACCAAGGACATCGGCATCGCCACCAGCCTGCTCGTGGTGACGCGCGTGATCGGTGTCGCTCTGGGCGCCCAGGTGGCCGGCGCGATCCTCGACGCCGGGGCCGACCCGGTGTCGGGCCTGCCGGCCGAATCGGCCTTCGTCACAGGTTTCGCCGTCGCCGGCCTCGTCGCCGCGTTGGCACTGCTCGTTGTCCGTGTCACGCGGCTCCGTGTCACGCGGCTCCGTGTCACGCGGCTCCGTGTCACGCGGCTCCGTGTCACGAAGATCCGTATCACGAAGAAGGGAGTCCAGGCATGACACCTACCGGTCTGTCGACGGGCGTGAGTACTGCCGCGAAGCGCAGAGTTCTGATCTCCGGGGCCAGCATCGCCGGGCCCGCGCTGGCGTACTGGCTGCACCGGTCCGGATGCGCGGTCACCGTGGTGGAGAAGGCGGGCGCACTCCGCGACGGCGGTTACCCCATCGACATCCGCGGCACCGCGACGGAGGTGGTCCGGCGGATGGGGATACTGCCGCAACTGCGGGACGCGCACATCGACTCGCGTCGCTGCACCTTCCTCGACGCCGATGGCGGTGAAGTGGCCTCGGTCAGCCCGAGCGCCGTGGCCGGCAGCGTCGAGGGACAGGACCTCGAGGTGCGGCGTGGCGATCTGGCCGCGATCCTCCACGCGATGGTTCGCGATGACGTGGAGTTCCTGTTCGGCGACTCCATAGACACCCTTGACCAGTCCGGACAAGGGGTGGACGTCACTTTCCACAGTGGGCGACGGCGCACGTTCGACCTGGTGGTCGGCGCCGACGGAATGCACTCAGCCACCCGGGAGTCCCTGTTCGGCCCCGAAGAGCGGTTCCACCGCCACCTCGGCTACTGCTTCGCCGTATTCACCATGCCGAACACCTTCGGGCTCTCCCGTGAGGTCGTGTTGTGGAACACCCCGGGGAAGGCCGCGGCGCTCTACGCCGTCGGGGACAACGACGAGCTGCACGCCTTCCTGAACTTCCACCGACCAGAGCCGCCGCTCGACGCCCTCCGGAACCCCGACGCCCAGCGGGACCTGGTCGCCACGGTCTTCGCGGGCGCGGGATGGGAGGTCCCGCGCATGGTCGACGCCATGCGCGACGCGGACGACCTGTTCTTCGACACGGCCGGTCAGATCCGCATGCCCCATTGGTCGAGCGGCCGCGTCGCGCTGGTCGGCGACGCCGCGTACGCACCCTCGTTCCTCACCGGACAAGGCTCGAGCCTCGCGCTGGTCGGCGCCTACATGCTCGCCGACGCCTTGGCCACGCACCGGGACCACACCGCGGCCTTCGCCGCCTACGAGCGTGACGTCCGCGAGTTCGTGGCCATGAATCAGGCACTGGTCGACAACGGCGCGGCCACGCTCTTCCCCACCACGGCGCGGGCCCTGGAGGAGCGCAACGCCATGCTGCGTGACCTCGTCACCATGCCCGCCGCGCCGGCACGACCGGCCCACTCAGCCCTTACGCTGCCCGAATTCGGCCGCGTGGAGCCGCCGATGAGCCCGCGGTAGCGGACGCCGAAGAGCCCCGGCGGCCGGACGCCGAACGGTCCCGGCAGCCGGACGCAGAGCGGTCCGGCAGCCGGACGCAGAGCGGTCCGGCAGCCGGACGCCGAACGGCCCCGGTGTCGGACTACGGCAGCCGGTCGGTGTCACCGTCGGGGGTGGCGCGGACCAGCCCCGTCCGGTAGGCGATGACGACGAGTTGCGCCCGGTCGCGGGCCTCCAGCTTCGTCATGGCGCGCTGCACGTGGGCGCGGACGGTGAAGGGGCTGAGGAACATCCGCTCGGCGATCTCCTGGTTGGACAGGCCGGTCGCGACCAGGGCCACCATCTCGCGTTCGCGCGGGGTGAGCACGGCGAGCTGTTCGGGCTGGTGCGGCGCGGCGTCGTCCGGTGTGGCCAGGAAACGGGCGACCAGGGAGCGGGTCGCGGCGGGGGACAGGAGAGTGTCGCCGTCGGCGATCGTACGCACGGCGTCCAGCAGGTCCTCGGCCCCGATGCCCTTGCCGATGAAGCCGCCGGCGCCCGCGCGCAGCGCCTGAGCGACGTACTCGTCGGTCTCGTACGTGGTGAGGATCAGGATGCGGCTGGCACGCAGGTCCGGGTCCGCGCAGATCTCCGACGTGGCGGTGAGACCGTCCACCTCGGGCATACGGATGTCCATGATCACCACGTCCGGGCGCAGCTCCCGGGTGAGTCGCACCGCCTCCCTGCCGTCGCCGGCCTCGCCGACCACGGTGATGTCGTCGGCGGTGTCGAGCAGCATCCGGAAGGCATCGCGCAGCAGGGCCTGATCGTCGGCGAGGAGCACCCGGAGCGTCACGACGCATCACCGGCCTCTCCGCCACCTGTCGGCCCGCCGCCCGGCCGCCCCTCGCCTGTCGGCCCGCTGCCCGGCCGTCCCTCGCCTGTCGGTCCGTCGGCCGTCCGCCCCTCGACTGTTGTTGCTCCGTCGGTCGTCCGCGCCATGTCCTTCGCGGGCGGGAGGGGCAGTTGGGCGGAGACGAGGAAGCCGCCTTCCGGGCGACTGCCCGCGGAGAGATGCCCCCCGACCGCGGTGGCACGTTCACGCATCCCGATCAGACCGTAACCGGGCGGACGGTCCGCCGTCGTGGCCGCACTCGGTCCCGTGGCCGCGGTCGGTCCCGTGGACGTGGACGCGGCCGGTGCCGTACGGGCGCCGCCTCCGTCGTCGGCGACGGTGATGGTCACGCGATCGCGGTTCCAGACGAGGCGCACCCCGGCGCTGCCGGTACCTGCGTGCTTGGTCACGTTGGTCAGGGCCTCCTGGATGATGCGGTAGGCGGTGAGGTCCACTCCCGGGGGCAGCGGCCTGGCCGTGCCCTCCTCGTGCACCGACACCTCCAGGCCCGCGCGGCGGAAGGACTCGAGGAGCGTGGGAAGCCGGGACAGGCCGGGCGCCGGTTCGGCGGGCGTGGCCGTGTCCCCGGTCTGACGCAACAGGCCGACCGTGGCCCGCAGTTCGTCGAGTGCGTTGCCGGTGGTCTCGACGAGTTCGTTCAGGCTCTTGCGGGTCTGCTCCGGGCGGGCGTCGAAGAGGTGGGCGGCGACCGTGGCCTGCGCGTTGGCCAGAGTGATCTGATGGGCCACCAGGTCGTGCAGTTCCCGGGCGATGCGCACCCGTTCCTCCGCCACTCTCCGGCGGGCCTCGCTGTCCCGGCTCTCCTCGGCCCGCTGGGCCCGCTCCTCCACGGCCGCCAGGTAGGCCCGCCGGTTCTGCACCGAGCGACCGAGTACGCCCGCCACCAGCGGGAACGCCGCCACCGCCCCCACCCTGCTCGCGTCCTTCCACGACAGGGCCCCGAACAAGGGGGTGGCGGCGAGCAGCAACGCCGCGGAGATGAGCAACACCGCGCTCGCCGCGCGCCGTTCGTTGCGCACGGTGAGCGAGTAGGAGTAGGCGGTGATCACGGCGGGGGCCACGATGAGCGGGCTCAGCAGGAGATCCAAGGGCGGCACCAGCACGCCGCACGCGGTCGTGACCGCCATGGCGGCCAGCGGCGCCCGGTGCCGCAGCGGCAGCACGGCACTGGACACCACGGCGATGAAGTAGGCGGCGGCGGACGGCGGTGACAAGGCGGTGTCGTCGTCCTGCAGCACGCCGCCGAGCAGACAGAGCGCGAACGCCGTCGCGGTGACCGCTGCCTCCCGCCACCACGTGCCGCGTGGTCGCGGGCCACCGCCACCCGTGTGCGTCACGGCCGGCTCAGCTCCGGCCGAGGGGGAGCCGCGCGGCCGCCGCGTCCGGCTCGTTCGCGGAGGCCGGGACGTGCCCGCTCAGTGCCTCACCCTCGATGTCCACGTTCGGCAGCACACGGTTCAGGATACGGGGCAGCCACCAGGCCCGATGGCCGAGCAGTGCCAGGACCGCGGGCACGATCGCCATCCGGACCACGAAGGCGTCGAAGGCGACGGCGGCGGCCAGGCCGACGCCCATCGTCTGGATGGTCGGGTTGCTCATCCCGATGAATCCGGCGAACACGCTGACCATGATGATCGCCGCCGCGGCCACCACGCGTCCGCTGTGCCGGAAACCGGTGACGATCGCCTCGCCGGGGGACGCGCCATGGACGTACGCCTCTCGCATGCGGGTGAGGAGGAAGACCTCGTAATCCATGGCGAGGCCGAACACTATGCCGATGATGAGGATCGGCATCAGCGACATCACGGGTCCGGTCTGCTCGATGCCGACGAGGTCTGCCGCCCAGCCCCACTGGAAGACGGCGACGAGGACACCGAAGGCGGCACCCACCGACAGCAGGAAGCCGAGCGCGGCCTTGACCGGGACCAGGACCGAGCGGAAGACCACCGTCAGCAGGAGTACCGCCAGGCCGATGACGACGGTCAGATAGGGGACGAGGGCGTCGGACATGGCCTCGGAGATGTCGATGTTCATCGCGGTGGTGCCGGTCACCAGGATGCCCGCGCCCGTGCCGGCCTCGACGCCGGAGACCGCACCCCGGATCGCGTGCACCAGGTCCTTGGTCTCGCCGCTGTTCGGCGCGGTCTGCGGTACGGCGGTGAGGACGGCCGTGTCCTTGGCCTTGCTGAGAACCGGATCACCGACCGACGCGACCCCGTCCACTCCCCGTACGGTCTTGACGACCCGGTCCGTGGTGGCCCGGGTGTCCCCGGACTCCGACGTGTCCACGACCACGGTCAAGGGGCCGTTGAAGCCGGGGCCGAAGCCTTCCGACAGCAGGTCGTAGGCACGGCGCTGGGTGGTCTCCACCGACTTGGACTCGTCTCCGGGCAGCCCGAGTTCGAGGCTCAGCGCCGGTAGGGCGACGGCCCCGAGACCGAGTCCGGCGACCATCAGCACGGCCACCGGTCGGCGCAGCACGAACCGCGCCCAGCGGGTGCCTATGCGCTTCGCTGGATTTGCCGCGGTGGGTTGTCGGTCGTCTGCGGGTTCGTCGTGGCTGGTCGCGCAGTTCCCCGCGCCCCTTCGGGGCGCTCCACGCGCCAGGATCCGTCGGCCGAAGAAGCCGAACAGCGCGGGCACCAGTGTCAGGGCGACGAGTACGGCCAGGGCCACGGCGCCCGCGCCGCCCAGGCCCATCTTGGTGAGTTCGGGGATCCCGACGACCCCGAGGCCGACCAGGGCGATGAAGACGGTCGCGCCGGCGAAGACGACGGCGGACCCGGCCGTGCCCACCGCCCGTCCCGCGGCCTCCTCCGGCTCGCGGCCCCGGGCGCGCTCGTCGCGGAAGCGGGAGGTGATGAAGAGTGCGTAGTCGATGCCGACCGCGAGTCCCAGCATCAGCGCCAGGATGGCGACGGTGTCCGTCAGGCCCAGCGGCACGGCCAGCGCGGAGACCAGGCCGAAGGCGATGGCCACGCCCACGAAGGCGGTCAGCAGCGACAGTCCGGCCGCGACCAGCGACCCGAGGGTGAGGACGAGGACCACCGCCGCCACCGCCACGCCGATGATCTCCGTCGTACCGCCCGGTGACTCTTCCGCTTCCAGGGCCGAGCCGCCGATCTCCACGGTCAGCCCCGCGTCCCGGGCCCGGCTCGCGGCGTCCTCGAGGGCGCTCTTCGTCGGCTCGGTCAGATCGACGGCGTCCGCGGTGTAGGTGACCGTGGAGTAGGCGATGGTGCCGTCCTTGCTGACGGCGCCGGTCTCATAGGGGTCGGTGGCCGACGCGAGCTGATCGCCTCCGTCCAGCGAGCCGAGCGCGTCCTCGACGGCCGCCTTGTGCTCCTTGGCCGTCACCCGCTGCCCGTCCGGGGCCTGGAACACCAGGCGGGCCTCGGCACCCTGGGAGTTGCTCTCGGGGAAGCGCTCGTCCAGCAGGTCGAACGCCCTCTGCGACTCGGTGCCGGGCATGGAGAGGTCCTCTTCCTCCCCGGACGGCGCCATGGCGGCGGCGGCGAGGGCCAGCACCAGGGCACCCAGCCACAGGCCGCCCACGAGCCGGCGCCGCCGGAAGGCCCACCGTCCGATCCGGTAAAGAAATGTCGCCACCTGTAGATCACTCCAGACACCGCTAGGCAAGGGGAACGCGCGGGATTCACGCGCCTCCCACCGTTGCCTGCGGCGCCCCGGCCGGGCATCGTCCCCGACCGCCGTCTTCCCCTGGTGCACCTGGACCAGCCGCTCACGTGTCCTGGTGCCTGCGCACCACAGGACGGCTCGGGCCGGGCGGCGGCCTGGTTGCGCGAGCGCGTATCGGCGCGAGCGCGTATCGGTGGGACGACCGATGTGCGGGGGGTGGGGGCGCGGCCATAGTCCTCGGGAGATCGTTTGCGGGTGGCCGTGCGGCGCCCGCTGGTGGAAAGGACCTTCTGTGGACGCGTACGCGGATCTGGTGTTTGTCGGCGGGCGAGTGGTCACGGTCGACGCGGAGTTCTCCGTCGCCTCGGCCCTGGCGGTGACCGGCGGGGTGATCAGTGCCGTCGGCGGGCGGGACGATGTCGCGCCGCTCGTCGGACCCGGCACCCGTGTCGTCGACCTGCGGGGGGCGACACTGCTTCCCGGTATCAACGATTCCCATCTGCACGGATGCGCCTTCGGCATGGCGACGCCGCCGCTCTCCCTCGACCTCGGCCATCCCGCCGTGTCCTCGCTCGCGGACGTGGCCGATGCGGTGCGGGAGGCCGTCGGGCGGGTCCCGGACGGGCAGTGGATCACGGGGCACGGCTGGGACACCGGTTACCTCGCCGAGTGCGTGTCCGATCCGTCGCGGCTGCCCTCGCGGCACGACCTCGACGGCGTGAGCCCGGACCACCCCGTCGTCCTGTACTCCTTCTCCGGGCACGCCACCTGGGTCAACTCCAAGGCCCTGGAACTCATCGGGATCGACCGGCACACCGTCGCGCCGCCCGGCGGGGCCATCGTCGTGGACGAAGCCGCGGAGCCGACCGGGCTGCTGCACGAGGGAGCCCAGGCCCTCGTCCAGAACGCGCTGCCGCCGCTCAGCCGGCAGGAGCGGACCGACGCGATCAGGTCGACCCTCGCCACGCTCGCCCGGCTCGGCGTGACCAGCTACACCGAGCCCGGTCTGGGCCCCGGCGGCGACGGCATCATGCGCGGGGCGCTCGGCACGGAGACCCTCGACGTCTACCGACAACTGCTGGCCGACGGCGAACTGACCGCCCGCCTCGGCGTTCTGGTCCTGCCCACCGGAATGGCGAGCAGCGCCGAGGAGTTCGCCCGTACCCTCACCGCCCTCGACGCGTCCGGCGCGACCGGCGACGCCGACCCGCGCCGCCTCGCGATCCACGGCGTCAAGATCTTCGCCGACGGCATCGTCCCCAACAAGACGTCCTGGATGCACGAGCCGTACGTCGGCGGCGGCTGCGGCTCCCTGTGCGTCGGCGGCGAGACCGACGCCGAACGGGTCGCCGAGATCGAGAGCATGATCCGGCAAGCCCACGCCGCCGGGCACCAAGTGGGCGTCCACGTCACCGGCGACCGGGCCGCCGACACCGTCGCGGACGCCTTCGCCGCGGCCCTGGCCGAGCACCCGCGCCCCGACGCCCGCCACTACGTCATCCACGGCGACTTCCTCACCGCGCACAGCATGAAGGTGCTGGCCGCGCACGGCTTCGGCGCCAACATGAACCCCACCATCAAGTGGACCGTCGCCGACATGGAGGAGGACTTCGTCGGCGCCGGACGGGCCGCGTACGCATGGCCCTACCGCGATGCCATCGACGCGGGCGTGCGGGTCGCGAGCGGGTCCGACGCCCCCGTCACCCACCCGGACTGGCGCCAGGGCGTCGCCACCATGGTGCTGCGCGAGTCGAAGGCCACCGGCCGCGTCAGCGGTCCCGAGCAGCGCATCGGCCTGGCCGAGGCGATCCGTACGTACACCATCGAAGCGGCCTGGCAGGACTTCGCCGACGACTGGAAGGGCTCGCTGGAGCCGGGCAAGGTCGCCGACCTCTGCGTGCTCGACGGGGACCTGCTCGCCGCCGACCCCCACGACATCCCCGAGATGCCCGTCGTCCTCACGGTCGTGGACGGGCAGGTCGTGCACGACACCCTTCGCGATTGACGTATTCCGGCCAAATGATCATTCTTGGGGGATGACAGCGGAGCGGAGCGCGGCGCAGATCCTGGAGGCGGCCGTCCACGTCCGGGAGGCCGCCCGCACCGCGACGACCGGCGCGACCGGCCTCGACGCGGTGCTGGCCGCGCTCTCGGAGGTGATGGACTACGACCACGCCTCCCTGACCCGGTGGGATCCGCTGCACCGGCGCCACACCACCCTGGCCGGGAGCTACCCGGACGAGGCCACGGCCTACATCGAGACCCGCCTCCACCACGACCCGGTGTTCCCCGTGCTGCGCAGCCCGGCCCGCGGCGGCCTCTGGCTGAGGGACGTACCCGGCCAACTCCTGGCGGCATCCCCGGGCTTCCAGGAAGTGCTGGCTCCCCTCGGCATCGAGGACGGCGTGGCCCAGTGCCTGTTCGCCGCCGACGGCCGCTACGTCGGCATGCTGAACGTCAGCACCCGCCGGCCGCGGCGCGCGCCCGACCCGGCGCGCGCCGTGGTCACCCTGCTCACCGAGGCCCTCGCCGCGGCCGTCGCCCCTCGCGAGGACCGGCCGCCCGAGGAGATCGCCGCGGCCCGCCCCGCCGCGAACGCGCGGCGGCCCGGTGGCCTCTCGCCACGGGAGCTCGAGGTGCTTGCCGAACTGACCACCGGCCGCACCAACCGGGAGATCGCCGAGCGGCTGTACATCACCCCGCGCACCGTAGGGACCCACATCGAGCACATCCTCGCCAAGCTCGACGTCCCCAACCGCGCGGCCGCCGCCGCGCGAGCCGCCGCCTGGGGAATCGAAGCCTCCCGCTGACCCGAGCCTTCGGGCGGCCGGACCTGCAAGGCGGACAATTCGGCGAATAGCAGGTGGTTTCCTGTTGTCATGTCGACGGGACGGCCGCCCCGCAGGGTTACTTGGTGGCGGAGGCGTCGAGAATGCCGGAGAGGCATGCCGACGGGCCGATTCCCCCGGCCTCGCTGCCCGACACTGCCTGAACACGCGGGAATCGTGTTTCAGTGGCGATGAAGGTGCTGGAATCGCGCCTTGTCAGAGCCTTTTTATGGGCAATCCCCGCATGACGGTGACATCCTTCGGGAAGCGAATCGGGGTCAGTCCGGGCAGGGGTACGGGCAGGGAAAGCCACTGCCGGTTGGGCGAGTTGTCGTCCTTCGACCGCTCCGGCAGGAGGTAAACGCGGCACGCTGCCATTTATTTCGCGCATCAACGGCGGGCGGAGCGGATCCATCACGGGTCTGTTCCGTTGTGCGAGGAACAGGAGCGGACTCAGTGATCTGTTGGTCTTCGGTGCGACGCGGGGCGTGGTTCACGGAGCGTCGCGTGGATACGACGGCGGTCCAGACGGACGTGCTCGTCCTGCGCCTGAAGGGCGAACTGGACGCGGACGCGCTGGCGTCGGCGGTCCGGGAGGTCACGGGCGCCGAAGACGGCGGCGACGCCGGGCTGGTCCGGCGCGGCACCGAGGATCACGTGGTCGGCCTCCCGGTGCGCGGCGAAGGCCAAGGCACAAGTGACGGCGCCGGGCGGGCGGCGTCGCTCGTGCGGGACCTGGAGGCGGCGTACGCCGCTCGCCGCCGAGGCGGCCCCTTCGAGCCCGCGTCGGATGCCGCCTCCAGGGGCGCCGTCGGAACGGTGGAATTCGTCCTCGACGGCGAACTCCTGCACGCGGTCGAGGCGTTGGCCCTCCAGCGGGGCACCACGGCCTTCAGCGTGCTGGAGGCCGCGTTCGCGGTGTTCCTGCGGCGGCTCGGCGGGAGCGAGGGCCTGGCCGTGGGGCTGCCCATCGCCGGGACGGGCGGGACTGGCAGGACTGCCGGAGAGGCCGGAGCTGTCGGGACCGGCGAGGAGTCCGTGCCTCCCGGCCACGGCCCGGTGGGCCAGGTGTGGCTCTTCACCGACGCCTCGGCAGTACCGGCGGATCTGTGGCAGGGCGACCCGTCGTTCGCCGAGGCGCTTCCGTTCGCCCTGCACCGCCCGCCCCTCGACGGGAGCTCCGGTGGCGGGGTGAGCGGCGTGCTCCAGTACGCCGAGGCCGGGTGCGACCGGCAGACCGCCGAGTCGTTCGCGGAGCGGTTCGTGCGGGTCGTACGGCAGGTCGTGGCCGAGCCCGACCGGCCGCTCGGAACGGTCGGCGCGTCCTTGGTGCCGGTGGAACCGCGCGAGATGGAGGCGTGGCAGCGGCGCTGTCCGGGCCTCGTGGAAGTGTGGCCGCTGACGCCGTTGCAGTCCGGTCTGCTCTTTCACGCGCTGTTGGGCGACTCCGCTCAGAGCGCCTATCGCATGCAGTTCGTGATTCACCTGCGGGGGCCGGTGGACGGCGAGCGGATGCGGGCCGCCGGTCAGGCCCTCCTGGACCGGTACGCGAATTTGCGCGTGGCTTTCATGGCGGGCGCCGACGGAGACCTGGCGCAAGTCGTCGTGGCGGGAGCGGAGCTTCCTTGGCGCGCGGTGGACTTGACGGACGGGGCGATAGGGCCGACCGCCTCGGAATCCTTTGACGCGTTGCTGTCCGAGGAATTCGGCAAGCCCTTCGACATCGGTACGCCACCCTTGCTGCGCATGGCTTTGGTCCGGACCGGGGAAGAGCGCTACGAGCTGATTCTGACGGCCCATCAAGTCCTTTTCGACGGACTTTCGCTGCCCGTTCTGGTGAGGGATCTGCAACGCCTTTACGCGGCGGGCGGGAACGCGTCCGCAGTGCCCCGGAATCCCGAGTTCCGCGATTTTCTGGTGTGGCTGTCCGGGCAGGACCGGGATGCCGCCGCCCAGGCATGGGCCGAGGAGCTGGCGGGGGTGACGGAGCCGACGCTCCTCGCGCCCGTCGTCACGGAGGGGGCGGCCGACCCGACGGACCCGCGGACCGACGGGCTCGGCGAGGTCGAGGTGAACCTGGCCGACGAGACCGTGCACGCGCTGTCCCGGCAGGCGGACGCGCTCGGCGTCACGCCGGACACCCTGGTGCAGGGCGCCTGGGCCCTCCTCCTCGGCGCCCTGACCGGGCGGCAGGACGTGGTCTTCGGTGTGACCGTGCCCGGGCGTCCGGACGCGGTGGCGGAGGTCGGCGCGATGGCCGGTCTCTTCGTCAACACGCTGCCCGCGCGCGTGCGCCTCGCGCCCACGGACACCGTCGCGGACGTGCTGCGCGGCATGGGGGAGCGGCAGCAGGCCCTGCCCGGCCACGCCTGCGGCCTCACCGACATCCACCGCGCCACGGGCACCAGCCAGCTGTTCGACACCCTGGTGACGTCCGTGAGTTACACGGTGGAGCACGGCGACGTGAGCGGCGGCGACTTCGCGGTCACCGGCGTCCGCCCGTTCGTGGGCAACCACTATCCGCTCACGGTGACCCTCACCGCCGAGCCGCACCTGCGCGTGGCCCTGCAGCACCGGCCGCACCTCGTCGGCCGCGCGGCCGCCCAGGACGTCGCGGAGCGGCTCGCGCACATCCTCGGGCAGATCGCCGCCGACTCCGGCACGACCGTCGGCCGCCTCGACCTGCTCACGCCCGCCGAGCACGCGTACCTCCAGGACGGGCACGACGACACCGCACCGCCGGTCGAACAGGACACCTTCCCCGGCCTGTTCGAGCAGCGGGTGGCCGCGACGCCCGACGCGGTGACGCTCGAATGCGGCGACGCGTCGCTGACGTACGCGGAGGTGGACGCCCGTGCCAACCGGCTCGCGCGCGAGCTGCTGCGGCGCGGCGTGACCACGGAGACGGCGGTGGCGGTGTCGCTGGGCCGCTCGCCCGACCTGGTGGTCACGCTGCTCGCCGTGATGAAGGCCGGCGGCGTCTATCTCCCGGTGGACTCTTCCTATCCCGCCGACCGGATCGGCTACATGCTGGCGGACTCCGGGGCCCTACTGATCGTGGCGGACGCCGCCACCGCGGCGGAACTGCCCGACCTGGCCGTGCCCGTCCTGCGGTGCGACGACCCGGCCGTCATCGCGGCGGTGGCACGGCACGACAGCGGCCCGGTGACCGACGAGGAGCGGGGCGGTCCCCTCCGCGTCGGGCACACCGCGTACGTCATGTACACCTCGGGATCGACCGGGCGGCCCAAGGGCGTGGCCTCCACCCACTCCGGCGCCGCCGCCCTCGTCGCGACCCAGCTCGCCCGCCTCGGCCTGAACGCCGACAGTCGCGTGCTGCAGTTCGCCTCGCCGGCCTTCGACGCCTCGGTCCACGAGCTGTGCACGGCGCTGTTCACCGACGCCGTGCTGGTCCTCGCCCCGCAGGACCAACTGGTCCCGGGCGCCCCGCTGACCGGGACGATCGCCGAGCGGCGGATCACGCACTGCTTCCTGCCGCCCGCCGTGCTCGCCACGCTGCCGGCCGACTCGCTGCCCACCGTGACCTCCCTGGTGATCGGCGGCGACGCGGCCACCCCCGAGCTCGTGACCGCCTGGTCCACGGGCCGGCGCCTGGTCAACGCCTACGGCCCGACCGAGGCCACGGTGTTCGTGACCTTCAGCGACCCGCTGACCGCCGACGGCCGCACCCCGCCCATCGGCCGCCCCGTCGCCCACACCCGTCTGTACGTCCTCGACGACGCGCTGCGCCCCATGCCGACGGGGGTGGCGGGCGACCTGTACCTGGCGGGCGACTCCCTCGCCCGCGGCTACCTCGGCCGTCCGGGCCTGACCTCCGAACGCTTCGTGGCCTGTCCGTACGGGGCGCCCGGCAGCCGCATGTACCGCACGGGCGACGTCGTCACCCGGGGCCGTGACGGTCAGCTCCTCTTCCACGGGCGCGCCGACGACCAGGTCAAGATCCGCGGCCACCGCGTCGAACTCGGTGAGGTGCAGGCCGCGCTGAGCGAGCACCCGGACGTCGCCCGGGCCGTCGTCGCCAGCGACGAGCGCGACGGCGACCGACGCCTCGTGGGGTACGTCGTGCCCGAACCGGGCGCCACCGTGCCGACCTCCCGGGACCTGCGCGCTTTCGTGGCCGAGCGGCTGCCCGCTTCCATGGTGCCCTCGGTGGTCGTGCCCCTCGCCGAGGTGCCGCTGAACGCGAACGGCAAGGTCGACCGGCGTGCGCTGCCCGCGCTCGACCGCACGGGTGCGGGGACGGGGCGGGCGCCGCGCACCGCGCGGGAGGAGGTGCTGTGCGCGCTGTTCGCCGAGGTGCTCGGGGTGGAGAGCGTCGGGATCGACGACGGATTCTTCGACCTGGGCGGGCATTCGCTGCTGGTCACGCGCCTGGTGAACCGGATGCGTGCGGTGCTGGACGTGGACGTACCGATCCGGGCGGTCTTCGAGGCGCCCACCGTGGCCGGCCTCGCCGAACACGTGGGCACGGAGGCTCGGTCGGCGCGTGCGGCGCTGCGCCGGGCCGAGACGCGGCCCGGGCGGGTGCCGCTGTCGTTCGCCCAGCAGCGCCTGTGGTTCCTGCACCGCTACGAGGGCCCTTCGGCCACGTACAACCTGTCGTACGTCCTGCCCCTGAGCGGTGAGCTGGATGCGGCGGCACTGGCGTCGGCGCTCCGGGACGTCGTGGTGCGGCACGAGAGCCTGCGCACGCTGTTCGTCGCCGACGACGAGGGCGTCGCGGCGCAAGTCGTCGTGGCGGCGGACGACGTCGTCCTCGACGTGCCCGTGCGGGAGGTGGCGGCGGAGTCGGTGGACGCCGTCGTGGCGGAGGAATCCGCGTACCGGTTCGACCTGGCGGCGGAGCTGCCCGTGCGGGCGTGCGTCCTGCGCCGCGGCCCGGACGAGCACGTGCTGGTGCTCCTGATCCATCACATAGCGGCCGACGGCGAGTCCATGGGTCCACTGGCCCGCGACCTGACCACCGCGTACACCGCCCGGCGACGGGGCGAGGCACCGCGGTGGGCCGAACTGCCGGTGCAGTACGCCGACTACACGCTCTGGCAGCGTGACCTGCTCGGCGAAGAGAACGACCCCGACAGTCTCCTGGCCGACCAACTGGCTTACTGGCGCGCTGAGTTGGACGGGGTGCGGCAGCCGCTGCCGCTCCCGCTCGACCGGCCGCGTCCGCCGGTGGCCAGTCACCGGGGCGACACCGTCCCCTTCGCCCTCGACGCCGACGTCCTGGCGGCCGTGGAGGAGGTGGCGCGGGCGCAGGGCGCCACCGTGCCGATGGTGCTCCAGTCCGCCCTCGCGGTGCTGCTGCACCTGATGAGCGGCGGCGACGACCTGACCGTGGGCGTGCCGATCGCCGGACGGACCGACGAGGAGCTCGGGGACCTGGTGGGGTTCTTCGTCAACACCTGGGTGCTGCGGGCGGACCTGGCGGGCGACCCGTCGTTCGAGGACGTGGTGCGGCAGGTGCGGGACAAGGCCGTGCGTGCGTACGACCATCAGGACGTGCCCTTCGAGCGGCTCGTCGAGGCACTGAACCCGGAGCGGTCCACCGCCTACCACCCGCTGTTCCAGGTGATGTTCGGCTGGCGCGGCACGGACGACCAGGTCTTCGACGCGCCGGGGCTCCGCTCGGCCCTCGAACTGGTCCCGACCGGGACCGCGAAGTTCGACCTCGCGTTCGCGCTCGCCGACACCCCCGGGCGCGGTGTCGTGGGCGACGTCGAGTACGCCACCGACCTGTTCGACCGGAGCACCGCCGAGGCCTTCGCGGACCGGTACACGCGCCTCGTACGGCAGTTGGCGACGACCCCACGGGCACGCCTTCGCACGGTGGACGTGCTGGCGCCCGAGGAGCGCGACCGGCTGCTGCGCACGTTCAACGACACGGACACCGGCACGCCGGACCTGACGATGCCCGCGCTCTTCGAACAGCGGGCCGCCACGGCTCCCGACGCCCTCGCGGTGGTGCACGGCGACAGCTCGCTGACGTACCGCGAGCTGAACGCACGGGCCAACCGGCTCGCCCGCGCCCTGGTGCGGCGCGGTGTCGGCCCCGATTCCCTCGTGGCGGTCGCGCTGCCGCACTCGGCCGAGTTCGTCGTCGCGCTCCTCGGCGTGCTGAAGGCCGGCGCGGGCTATGTCCCCCTCGACCCCCGCTACCCGAGCGGCCGCGTGGGTTTCGTCCTGGCGGACGCCGCCCCGCGGCTCGTCCTCACCGACACGGCGACGCGCAGCGTACTGCCCGGACACGGCGCCGAAGAGGTGCTGCTCGACCGGATGGACCTCGGCACCGGTGACGGCTCCGACCTGAAGGACGCGGATCGGTCCGCCCTCCTGTCGCCGCAGCACCTCGCCTACGTGATGCACACGTCCGGCTCCACCGGCACCCCGAAGGGCGTCGGCGTCACCCACCACGGCGTGGTGCGGCTCGCGCTCGACCGCTGTTTCGCGGGCGGCGGCCACGAGCGCGTCCTGCTGCACGCGACGCAGGCCTTCGACATCTCCACGTACGAGCTGTGGGTGCCGCTCCTGCGCGGCGGCACGATCGTGGTGCCGCCGTCGCCTTCCCTCGCCCCGGCCGACCTGGCAGCGGTGATCGCCGAACACCGGGTCACCGGGGTCCTGCTGACGGCGGGACTCTTCCGGGTGGTCGCGGAGGAGCGGCCCGAGGCGTTCCAGGGCGTCCGGGAGGCGTGGTCCGGCGGCGACGTCGTGCCCCCGGCGGCGATCGAGCGCGTCCTGGCCGCCTGCCCGGGCATCACCGTCGTCAACGCCTACGGGCCCACGGAGGCGACCGTGGCCACGACCGCGCACAAGATGCGCGACACGGCCGACCTCGGCGCGGCCGTGCCGATCGGGCGGCCCCTCGACGGCACCCGGGTGTACGTCCTGGACCCGGCGCTCCGGCCGGTCCCGGTGGGCGTGCCGGGCGAGTTGTACATCGCCGGCGACCGGCTGGCCCGGGGCTACCTGGGCAGTCCGGCGCTGACCGCGGAGCGCTTCGTCGCCTGCCCGTTCGGCCCGGCGGGCGAGCGCATGTACCGCTCCGGCGACCTCGTGACATGGACCCGCGACGGCTCCCTCGTCTACCAGGGCCGCACGGACGAGCAGGTCAAGATCCGCGGGTTCCGGATCGAGCCCGGCGAGATCGAGGCCGCCCTGACCGCACACCCCGGCGTGGCCCAGGCCGTCGTGGTCGTGGGGGAGGGGACGGGCGGCGCCCGGCAGCTCGTGGCCTACGTCGTCCGCGTCGGCGAGGGCGGCATCGCGGGCACCGGGGACATCGACTTCCACGTCGGCGTGTCCACCGCGGAGCTGCGCCGGTTCGTGGCGGGCCGGCTGCCGGAGTTCATGGTCCCGGCGGCCTACGTCCTGCTCGACCGGCTGCCGCTGATGCCCAACGGCAAGCTGGACCGCTCGGCGCTGCCGCAGCCCGAGTTCGCCACCAGCGCCTACCGGGCGCCCCGGTCCCCGCAGGAGCGGGTACTCGCGGACGTGTACGCCGAAGTCCTCGGCGTGGACCGGGTCGGCGTCGACGACGACTTCTTCGCGTCCGGCGGCGACAGCATCCGCTCGATCCAGGTGGTCTCGCGCGCCCGCACGCGGGGCGTGCGGGTCACCGCGCGCCAGATCTTCCAGCACCGGACGGTCGCCGAACTGGCCCGGCTCGCGCACGCCGAGCGGAGCGACGACGACGTCCGGGGCGCGGTCCTCGACGAGCTCGACGGCGGCGGCACGGGGCCGCTGCCGCTGCCGCCCATCGCCCGCCACATCCGCGAACGGGGCGGCGACACCGACCGGTTCTCCATGTCGGTCCTGCTCGAACTGCCCGAGGACATCGACCGCGCCGGGCTGCTCGCCACCCTGGACACGGTCGTCGACCACCACGACATGCTGCGCGCCCGGCTGGTGACCGACGACGGCGGAGGGCTGTTCGTGGCGGCCCCGGGCTCGGTGGACACGGAGGCGCTGCTGCGCCGCGTGGACCGCGGGCCGGAGCACGCCGCGGACGACGGGCCGTGGGGCGAGGACTGGCGGCAGGCGGTGGCGGCCGAGCGGACCGCCGCGACGGACCTGCTCGATCCGGCGGCCGGGGTGATGGCGCGGTTCGTCTGGTTCGACCCGGGACCGGCCGGCGGCGCCGGCCGACTCCTGGTCGTCCTGCACCACCTGGTGGTGGACGGGGTGTCCTGGCGCGTGCTGCTGCCGGACCTCGCGGCCGCCTGGGACGCGGTGCGCGCCGGCCGGACCCCGGTGCTGCCCGCGGTGGGCACGTCGTTCCGGCGGTGGGCGCACGCGCTCGTGGCCGAGGCGCGCAGCGAGCGCAGGGCGGCCGAGCTGCCCCGGTGGCTCGCCATCGTGGACGGGCCCGATCCGGCGCTCGGCGCCCGCCGGTTCGACCCGGCGGTGGACGTCCGCGCCACGGTGGACACCGTGCGCCTGCGGCTGCCCGTGCCGGTCACCGAAGCCCTCCTGACGGCCGTGCCCACGGCCTTCCGCTGCGGCGTCAACGACGGCCTGCTCGCCGCCCTCGCCCTCGCCGTCGCCCGCCGGCGCCGTACCCGGGGAGCCGACGCACACTCGCTCCTCGTCGGCCTCGAAGGCCACGGACGCGCGGAAGCGGCGGTTCCGGGAGCCGATCTGTCGCGGACGGTGGGCTGGTTCACCAGCATGTACCCGGTCCGCCTCGACGTGGCCGGGTGCGATCTCGACGAGGCCTTCGCGGGCGGCGCCGCGGCGGGCAGTGCGGTCAAGGCCGTCAAGGAACAGCTCCTGGCCGTGCCCGACGACGGCATCGGCTACGGACTGCTGCGCGAGCTCGACCCGCGGGCCGGCGCCGTGCTGCGCTCACACCCCACCGGCCAGATCGGCTTCAACTACCTGGGCCGGTTCTCCGCCACCGACATGCCGGAACAGCAGCGCGGCCTCGGCTTCACGCAGGTCACCGACCTGGGCGGGCCGACCGGTGACATGGCCCCGGACATGCCCGCGCTCACCGCGCTGCAGATCAACTCGATGGTCGTCGACACCGCGCACGGGCCGTGCCTCGACGCGGAGTTCGAGTTCGCCACCGGCGCGCTGTCCCGCGCCGAGGCCCAGGAGCTCGCGGACCTGTGGGCCGCCGCCCTCGCCGGGCTCGCCCGGCACGCCGAGCGGCCGGACGCGGGCGGGCTCACGCCTTCGGACGTGCCGCTGGTGCCGGTCGGCCAGCGCGACATCGAGGCGTGGGAGCGCCGCTGTCCGGGCCTCGCGGAGGTGTGGCCGCTCACCCCGCTCCAGTCGGGACTGCTGTTCCACGCGCTGTACGCCGACACGGAGCCGGACGCGTATCACGTGCAGTTCGTCCTGCGCCTGCGCGGCCGGGTGGAGGCAGCCCGGATGCGGGCGGCCGGACAGGCGCTCCTCGACCGGTACGCGAACCTGCGCGCGGCCTTCGTCGCGGGCGCCGACGGCGGCTCGGTGCAGGTCGTGGTGGACGGCGTGGAGCTGCCGTGGCGTGAGGTCGACCTGACGGGCGAGGCGGGAGAGGCGGCACACGCGGCAGAAGCGGGCGCAGCGGAAGCAGCGGGCGCAGCGGCGGAAGCCGGGGAGTCGAGCGCAGCGGACCCCGAGGGCAGCGACGCCTTCGAGGCCTTCCTGGCCGAGGACCTGCGCGACCACTTCGACGTGGCGAAGCCGCCCCTGCTGCGCATGGCCCTGCTGAAGCGGGGCCCCGAGCGCTACGAGCTGGTCCTGACAGCCCATCACCTGCTGTTCGACGGCTGGTCGCTGCCGGTGCTCACCCAGGATCTGCTGCGGCTGTACGGGGCCGGGGGCGACGCCTCCGCGCTGCCGGCGGCACCCCGGTACCGGGACTTCCTGACCTGGCTGGCCGGGCAGGACCAGGAGGCGACGGCCCGCGCGTGGGCGCGGGAGCTGGCGGGGGTGACGGAGCCGACGCTGCTCGCCCCCGTGGTGACGGCCGGGTCGGGCGCGGCGGACCCGGGACCCGGTGCGCGGCGGACGGAGCGCGACGCCGAAGGGTTCGGCCAGGTCGAGGTGCCCGTCTCCGTGGAGCTGGCCCGTGGCCTGTCCGCGCGGGCCGCCGAGTCGGGCGTCACCTTGAACACCGTGGTCCAGGCCGCCTGGGCGCTGCTGGTCGGCGGCCTGACGGGCCGGGACGACGTGGTGTTCGGCGCCACGGTGTCCGGCCGCCCGGCAGCGGTGCCCGACATCGACGCGATGGCCGGCCTGTTCACCAACACCCTTCCGGTGCGGGTGCGTTGCAGGCCCGGCCACAGTCTCGCGCAGGTCCTGACCGACCTCCAGGACCGTCAGGCGGCGCTGCTCGACCACCACCACTACGGCCTCACCGAGATCCACCGGGCCACCGGTACCAGCGTGCTGTTCGACAGCCTCGTCGCCTTCGAGTCGTACCCCGTGGACCGGGTGGGCCTGAGCGAGGCGACCACGGCCGCGGGGGTGGAGGTCACCGGGATCCGCCCGCTGTCCGGCTCGCACTACCCGCTGACCGTGGTGGCCTCGGCCGATCCCCGCCTGCAGCTGACGCTCCAGCACCAGCGGAACGTACTCGACGCCGACACGGTCCGGGACATCGCCCACCGCTTCCAGCGTGTCCTCGCCCAACTCGCCGCCGACACGGACGCGTTGGTGAGCACGGTGGAGGTGCTGGCCCCCGAGGAGCGGGAGGAGGCGCTGCGGGCGCCCGGCGCCACGGGCACGGCCGTGCCGGACGCGACGGTCCCGGGGCTGTTCGAGCGGCAGGCGGCGGCCACACCGGACGCGACGGCTCTGGTCCGCGGCGGCAACCGGCTGTCGTACGCGGAGCTCGACGCGCGGGCCGACCGCCTGGCCCGGGAACTGGCCGCCCGGGGGGTGGGCCCGGAGACGGTGGTGGCCGTCTCGCTGCCCCGTTCCCCCGACCTGGTCGTTGGTCTCCTCGCGGTCCTCAAGGCGGGTGCCGCCTACCTGCCGGTCGACCCCAAGTACCCCAGCACCCGCCTGGACTTCATCCTCGACGACGCCGCCCCCGCCCTGATCCTCACCGACACGGCGACGGCGGGCGTGCTGCCCGAGACCACGGCGCCGGTCCTGCGCCTGGACGCCCTCGACGTCTCCCGCCGGCCCGGTGACACCCCGGCCACCACGGAGCGGCCGGACCCCCGGGCCGCGGCGTACGTGATGTACACCTCGGGCTCCACCGGGACCCCCAAGGGCGTGGTCGTGGACCACGCCGCCGTCGTCAACGGCATTCACCACCTCGCCGACCGCACCGGGATCCGAGCGGGCTCGCGGGTGCTGGCCTCCACCTCGGTCAATTTCGACGTCTCCGTCTTCGAGACCTTCACCACCCTGTGCCACGGCGGCACCGTCGACCTGGTCCAGGACGTCCTGGAGCTGGCCGAACGCGGCACCTGGCGGGGCAGCGTCATCAGCACCGTGCCGTCCGCGTTCGCCGAACTCCTCGACCGGATCGGCCGCACCGCCACCGTCGACACCCTCGTCTTCGCGGGCGAAGCGCTGCCGTCGAGCCTGGTCGAGCGGGCACGGGAGGCGTTCCCCGGCGTCCGGGTCGTCAACGCCTACGGCCAGACCGAGTCCTTCTACGCCACCACCTGCACCACCGAGGACACCTGCACCACCGACGACACCCGCAGCACCGACGACACCCGCACAGGCGACGGCAGTGCCCCCATCGGCACCCCGCTGCCCCACATGCGCGGCTACGTGCTCGGCCCCGGGCTGAGGCCGGTTCCCACGGGTGTCGTCGGCGAGTTGTACGTCGCCGGGCAGCTGGCCCGCGGCTACCTCGGGCAGCCCGCCCGCACCGCCGAACGCTTCGTCGCCGACCCCTACGGCCCGCCCGGCGCCCGCATGTACCGCACCGGCGACCTCGCCCGCCGGAACCACCGCGGACAGCTGGAGTACGCGGGCCGCACCGACACCCAGGTCAAGATCCGCGGCTTCCGCGTCGAACCCGGCGAGATCGAAGCGGCCCTCACCACCCATCCGCACGTCGGCCAGGCAGTCGTCGTGGCCCAAGGCGCCACCGCGGCCCGCCGGTTGATCGCCTACGTCGTCCCCGCCGACACCGCCGGTGCGGCCAGCGGTGCCGTCGGCGATTCCGGCGGTGCCGAGCTGGACCTCGCCGAGCTGCGGGCGTTCGCCGCCGAGCTGCTGCCGGAGTACATGGTCCCCACCGCCGTCGTCCCGCTCGACCGCCTGCCGCTGTCTCCCCACGGCAAGCTCGACCACAAGGCGCTCCCCAGCCCCGAACTCACCGCCACCAGTGCCCACCGGGCACCCCGCACCCCCCAGGAGAAGGTGCTGTGCGCGCTGTTCGCCGAGGTGCTCGGGGTCGGGAGCGTCGGGATCGACGACGGTTTCTTCGACCTGGGCGGGCATTCGCTGCTGGCCACGCGCCTGGTGAACCGGATGCGCGCGGTGCTGGGCGTGGACGTACCGATCCGGGCGGTCTTCGAGGCGCCCACCGCGGCGCGCCTCGCCGAGCGCCTGGACACGCACCGGCGGTCGTCGCGCCCCGCGCTGCGCCGTGCCGAGGTACGGCCCGAGCGGATACCGCTGTCCTTCGCCCAGCAGCGCGTGAAGTTCCTCGACGAGCTGGAGCCGCTGCCGACGTACCACCTTCCGCTCGTGGTCCGGCTCCGCGGTGAGCTGGATGTGGCGGCGCTGGCGTCGGCGCTCCGGGACGTCGTGGTGCGGCACGAGAGTCTGCGCACGCTGTTCGTCGCCGACGACCGGGGCGTCGCGGCACAGGTCGTCGTGCCGGAGGACTCCGTCGTCCTCGACGTGCCCGTGCGGGACGTCGCTCCGGACGCGGTGACCGCCACGGTGGCCGAGGAGGTGGGCCGCCGGTTCGACCTGGCGGCGGAGCTTCCGGTGCGGGCCCGGGTGCTGCGCTGTGCGCCCGACGAGCATGTCCTGATGCTGCTGCTGCACCACATCGCGGTCGACGGTGAATCCATGGGACCGCTGACCCGCGACCTGGCCACGGCCTACTCCGCCCGGCGGCGCGGTGCGCCGCCGCGGTGGACCGAACTGCCCGTGCAGTACGCCGACTACACCCTCTGGCAGCAGCGACTGCTCGGCGACACGGACGACCCAGAAAGTCCCCTGGAAGACCATGTGGCCTACTGGCGCGAGGAGTTGGACGGCGTGCCGCAGCCGACGCGGCTCCCGCTCGACCGGCCGCGTCCGCCGGTGGCCAGTCACCGGGGCGACACCGTCGAATTCGTCCTCGACGCCGACGTCCTGACCGCGGTCGAGGAGCTGGCACGCGCGCAGGGCGCCACCGTGCCGATGGTGCTCCAGTCCGCCCTCGCGGTGCTGCTGCACCTCATGGGCGCCGGTGACGATCTCCCCATCGGGTCACCCGTCGCCGCGCGCACGGACGACGCACTGGCCGAAATGGTGGGCTTCCTCGTCAACACCTGGGTCCTGCGGGCCGACCTGTCGGACGACCCGTCGTTCGAGGACCTGCTCCGGCAGGTGCGGGACAAGGCCGTGAACGCCTACGACCGCCAGGACCTGCCCTTCGAGCGGCTCGTCGAAGCCCTGAACCCGGAGCGGTCCACCGCCCACCACCCGCTGTTCCAGGTGGCGTTCTTCTGGCAGAAGGGCACCGGCGACCTCGAACTGGAGGGCGTGAAGGCCACCCCGGAACCGGTCGTGACCGGAACCGCGAAGTTCGACCTGCTCTTCCATGTCGAAGAGCCCCACGACGAGGGGCGGCGGGCCGGGCAGGGGCTTTCCGGGCTCGTCGAGTACGCCACCGACCTGTTCGACCGCGCCACGGTCACCGCGCTGGCCGAGCGGTTCGCGAGCCTCGTACGGGAGTTGGCGACCCGCCCGCGGACGCGGCTGCACGCCGTGCACGCGCTGACGCCCGCCGAGCGGAACCTGCTGCACGACATCAACGACACCACCGCGCCCACACCTCCGGTGACGGTCCCCGCGCTCTTCGAGCAGCGTGCCGCCGAGGCACCGGACGCCGTCGCGCTGGTGCGCGGCGCCGAGTCGCTGACGTACCGGGAGCTGAACGTACGCGCCAACCGGCTCGCCCGTGCCCTGGTGCGGCGCGGTGTGGGCCGCGAGTCGCCCGTGGCCGTGGCCGTGCCCCGCTCGCCGGAGTACGTGGTGACGGTCCTGGCCGTGCTGAAGGCCGGCGGCGCGTACGTGCCGCTGGCTCCCGACGACCCGGCGCAGCGCCTGGAGTCCATGCTGCGCGACGCGCGTCCGGCACTCCTCGTGACCACCTCCGGCGCCGCGGCCGGACTGCCCGAGACCGGGTGCCCACGACTGGTCCTGGACGACCCGGACACCGCGGCGGCCGTATCCGGGGAGCCGGGGGACGACCTGCCGGACCTGGGGCGGCCGGACCGGCTCGCGTACATCATCTACACCTCGGGTTCCACCGGCGTGCCCAAGGGCACCGGGGTCAGCCACAGCGCCGTCGTGGACCTCGCGGCGGACCGGGACTGGGCGGGCGGCGCCCACGAACGGGTGCTCCTGCACACGGCGTCGACGTTCGACGTCTCCGGCTACGACATGTGGGTACCGCTCCTCGCCGGCGGCACCGCCGTGGTGGCCCCGCCCGGCAAGCTCGACGTCGACACGTTCGCCGCGCTCGTCGCGGAGCACCGGGTGACCGGCCTCGCCCTGTCCGCCGGACTCTTCGCCGTGGTCGCCGAGGAGCGCCCGGAGAGCTTCGCGGGGGTGCGCGAGGCACTGACCTGCGGCGAGCCGGTGCCCCCAGAGGCGGTGGCACGCGTGCTGCGCGCCTGTCCGGGGACCACCGTCGTCAACGGGTACGGGCCGACGGAGGCGACCGTGTTCGCCACCTGCCACCGGGTCACCGCCGCCGACCAGGTCGGTGCGGTGGTCCCCATCGGGCGGCCGATGGACAACACGCGCGTCCACGTCCTCGACGACTTGCTGCGACCCGTCCCGCCGGGCGTGGAGGGCGAGTTGTACCTCGCGGGCTCGGGCCTGGCACGCGGCTACGAGCAGCGGCCGGGGCTCACCGCGGAACGCTTCGTGGCCTGCCCCTTCGGCCCGCCCGGTGACCGCATGTACCGGACCGGGGACGTCGTGACGTGGACGGAGGACGGGGAGCTGGTGTACAAGGCGCGCGCCGACGACCAGTTGAAGATCCGCGGCTTCCGGGTCGAGCCCGGCGAGGTGGAGACGGCCCTCATGGCGCATCCGCGGGTGGGCAGGGCGGCCGTCGTCGCGCGGGACACTCCCGGCACCGGAGGACGGCAGCTGATCGCCTACGTCGTTCCGGCCGCGGACTCCGAGGGCGGGGAGACGGGCGGTGCGGCGGCTTCCGGGGACGGCGCGGCCGCGGCTCCGGCGCCCGAGGAGCTGCGCGCCCACGTGGCGCGGCGGGTGCCGCCGTACATGGTCCCCGCCGCCTTCGTCACGCTCGCCACCTTCCCGCTCACCCGCCACGGCAAGGTGGACCGCCGCGCCCTGCCGGCCCCGCCGAGCCCGGAGGTGCGGCACGCGGCGGCTCCGGCGCGGCCGCGCACGGCCACCGAGCGGGCGGTCGCCGCGATCTGGGCCGAGCTGCTGGACCGGGACGAGATCGGCGTGCACGAGAAGTTCTTCGAGGCCGGCGGCACCTCCCTCTCCCTGCTCACGCTGGGCCGCCGCCTGTCCGGACTCGGCCCGCACCAGGTGCCCGTGAGCGCCCTCTTCGAGCACACCACGGTCGAGGCGATGGCCCGCCTGCTCGACGACCGGCCCGACCAGCCCGACCGCGAAACAACCGACGAAATGGGGTACGAGCTATGACGCCTCCGAGCCGCCCGGGCCGGGAGGCCGTGGCGCGATCCGGCCCGGTCCACCGCGGGCCCGCCGCCGCGAACCCGGAGGCCGTCGCCGGCCACCTGGTCGGGGCCTTCGCCGATCACCCGGTCGCGGCGTCCGCCGGACCCGCCACCGACGGGGGCCGCTGATGCCTCCGGTGACGGCCATCAAGGCGGCCGCCTGCTACCAGCCCGACAGCGTCCTGCCCGTCGCGAAGCTGCCGGGCCTGGCCGACCTCGACGAGACCGAACGGGAGACCTGCGCGGCGCTCGGCGTCGAGGAGGTCCGCGCGGACGACTCACTGTCCGCCTTCGACCTCGCGGCCCGCGCCGCGAGCCGGGCCCTGGCGGAGGCGCACCTCGCCGCCGACGACCTCGACGCGCTCATCCTCATCGACGCCCGCGCCCCCGAGGCGCTGATGACGTCGGCGGCCACCCGGCTCCAGGCGCTGCTCGGGGCGGACCGCGCGCTGACGTTCTCGGTGGGCGGCCTGGGGTGTGTCTCCCTCACCCCGGCGCTGCTCGCGGCGCGCGGGCTGCTGGCCGCCGACGGCGACCTGGAGCACGTCCTGGTCGCCCATGGCAGCAAGCCACCGGCCCCGCTGCGCTACCGGCACCCGGTGACGGTCAGCGGCGACGGCGGCGCCGCCGCGGTGATCTCGCGCGGCGGCCCCGTCCGCGTCCTCGACATCGTCCAGGAGACCAACGGCGACCACTGGGACCTGTTCCGCGTCGACTACCGCGACCGGCCCACCGCGCAGTGGCGCGAGGAGTGCCGCGACATCCCCTCGTACTCCTTCCGGCTCGCCGTGGAGACCCGCAACCGGCTGCGCGCCCTGCACCGCCGCCTCCTCGACCGCAACCACCTCGCGCCGCGGGACATCTCCCGCTACCTCAGCCACAACCTGTCCGTGGGCGCCTTCCGGTTCACCGAGGAGGCCCTCGGCATCGAGATCGGCACGTCGTGCTTCGACAACCTCCGGCAGTACGGCCATCTCGGCCCCAACGACGTGCTGCTGAACCTGCGCACGGAGCTCGACCGCGGCGGCCTCGAGGACGGGCAGTACGCGGTGCTGCTCAGCGCGAGCCCGGTCGCCGCGTGGAGCCTGCTGCTCGTACAGATCGGCGAGACCGGCGACGGCGCCGCCGCCGCGCACTACTTGTGAGCGCGGCCCTTCGTGAACAGCACTGAACAGCACCCTCAGCGACGACAACCCCGTGACAGCACCTTCGTGACGACACCTTCGTGACAACCGCTTTGTGACAACACCTTCGTGACAACACCTTCGTGAAAGCACCTTCGTGAGGAGCAGGGCCCGAATGGAAACACCGAACCAGACGGATGCGGCCGCCGTGGCGGACGTGACCCAGGAGCTGAGCGCGTACCTCACTCGCAACCTGGGGCAGGAACTGGGCCCGGACGAGGACTACTTCGCGCTGGGCCTGGTCAACTCCCTGTTCGCGATGGAGCTGGTGAACTTCGTCGAGCAGCGGTACGGCATCGAGGTCGGCGTCGACGACCTCGACCTGGACCACTTCCGCACCCTCGGCAGGCTGCGGGACTTCGTCCTGGCCAAGACCGCGAACCGGGGCGCGGCGGCGTGAGCGACACCGCCCTCGCCGGCGTGGCCGACCTCACCGACCTGGGCGCGCGGTTCGCCGACTCCGTCCGCGAGGACGCCGCGGACTGGGACGCGCGCGGCGAACTGCCCGCCGACGTCAGGCTCGCGGCGGCGCGGGCCGGGCTGCTCGGCGCGGACCTTCCGGTCCGCCACGGCGGGCTCGGCGCCACACCCGCCCAGCTCGGCGAGGCGTGCGCCCGGATCGGCGGCGTGTGCAGCGCGCTGCGCGGCCTGGTCACCGTACAGAGCATGGTGGCCGCGGCGCTGCTGCGCTGGGGCACCGCGGAGCAGCGCGAGCGGTGGCTGCCGGCCCTGGCCCGCGGCGAACTGCTCGCCGCCTTCGCCGCCACGGAGACGGAGGCGGGCAGCGACCTGGCCGCGGTCACCACGACCGTCGAGGAGCAGGGCGACACGTACACGGTCACCGGCGAGAAGCGCTGGATCACCTTCGGCGAGGTCGCGGACGTGTTCCTGGTCCTGGGCAGCGCGGGCGGACGTCCGGCCGCCGTGCTCGTGGAGGCGGACCGGCCCGGCGTCCTGCGGGAGCCGGTGCGCGGCCAACTCGGCATGCGTGCCGCCCAGTTGGCGCACGTACGATTCGACGGCGTGCGGGTACCGCGCGAGAACGCGGTGGCACCGCCCGGCTTCGGCCTGTCGCACGTGGTGGCCACCGCGCTCGACCACGGGCGGTTCACGGTGGCGTGGGGCTGCGTCGGGATGGCCGAGGCGTGCCTGGACGCGGCCGCGGAGCACGCCGCACGGCGCGCGCAGGGCGGTGTCGTCCTCGCCGAGCACCAGCTGGTGCGCTCGCTCCTGGGGCGCGCGGCGGTGGACAGCAGGGCCGCCCGCGAACTGTGCCTGCGCGCGGCCCGGCTGCGGGAGGCGGGCGACCCGGACGCCATCGCGGAGACGGTCGCGGCCAAGTACGCGGCGGCACGCGCCGCCACCGCGGTGGCCGGGAGCGCCGTCCAGATCCTGGGCGCGGCGGGCTGCGCCCCGGACAGCCCGGTGGGCCGGTGCTACCGGGACGCCAAGGTCATGGAGATCATCGAGGGCTCGGCGCAGGTGTCCGAACTGCACATCGCCGACCACCTGCTGCGCGCCCACGGACACCGGCCCGGCGGACGGCGGCCGGAGCGAGAGGAAGGACGGCGATGAGTTCAGGAGCGAGCGGGCGGCGGAGCGCGGCGGCCGCGCCGGGGAACGCCGCGGCACCGACGGTGAAGTGCCTGGTCTGGGACCTCGACGACACCCTGTGGGACGGCGTCGTCCTCGAAGGCGACGCGCCCGTCCCCTTCGACGCGGCGGTGAAGACCCTGCATGCCCTGGACCAGCGGGGCATCCTGCACGCCGTGGCCAGCCGGGGCGAGTACGACGTCGCCGCGGCCCACCTGGCCGCGCACGGGCTGGACGACCTGTTCACCGTCCTGGAGGTGGGCTGGGGCGCCAAGTCCGGGGCCGTCGAGCGGATCGCCGCCGACCTGAA
This sequence comes from Streptomyces aureoverticillatus, assembly GCF_014649395.1. Lineage (GTDB taxonomy): Bacteria > Actinomycetota > Actinomycetes > Streptomycetales > Streptomycetaceae > Streptomyces > Streptomyces aureoverticillatus. The sequence continues at coordinate 634,858 of NZ_BMSY01000004.1, read as the reverse complement.
CATCGGCCTCGACACGATCGCGTTCATCGACAACGACGCGGTGGAGCGGGCCGAGGTGGCCGCCGCGCTGCCGGCCGTACGCTGCTATGCCGCGACCGAGGCCGAACAGCTGGCCGCGTACGAGGAGTTCACCCCGCCGTTCGTCACGGACGAGTCCGCCCAGCGGCGCCGGCTCTACCGCACGGAGCGGCGGCGCAAGGCCGCGGAGACCGAACACACCGGCCCGCCCGCGGAGTTCCTCGCCTCGCTCGACCTGGTCCTCACCGTCCGCCGGGCCACCGAGGCCGACCTCGCCCGGGCGCACGAACTGACGGTGCGCACCCACCAGCTCAACACCACCGGCCGCACCTTCGACCTGGAGGAGCTGCGGCGGCTGTGCGCGGACCCCGGGCACGAGGTGCTCGTCGCCGGCCTCGAGGACCGCTTCGGCTCCTACGGCACCATCGGTCTCGCGGTCACCGCGCTGCGGGACGACGCGACCGTGCTCGAACTGCTGCTGATGTCCTGCCGGGTGATGTCGCGCGGCGTCGGGGCGGTGCTCATCGACCACATCGTCGCCGAGACGCTCGCCGCCGGCCGCCGCCCGGTCGCGGAGTTCGTCGCCACCGACGTCAACCGGCAGATGCTGGTCACGCTGCGCTTCGGCGGCTTCGCGGTGGTCGAGGACGACGGCGAGCGGATGACCCTGGCCATCGATCCGGCGAACCCGCCGCGCGCCCGCACGCACCCGGTGCGGGTGGTCACCGCGTGACCGGGCCACGCCGCCCCGACCGGGACCCGGCCGCCCGAGGCGCCCGAAACGACCGCAACAACGACGCGAACGACGCGAACACGGAGACCCCCATGCACCAGGACAGCGCCGCGACCGGCGTCATCGGCGTGGTCGGCGCCGGAACGATGGGCATCGGCATCGCCCAGTGCCTCGCCGAGGCAGGGCACCGCGTGGTGGCCGTCGACCCCGAGGAGGCCGCGCTCGCCGACGCGCCGGCCCGGCTCCGCAACGGCATCAGGCTGGCCACCATGTTCCGCAGAGCCCCCGCCGCCGTGGCCATGGACCAGGCCCTGGAGGCGGTCACCTGGACCACGCGGCTCCAGGACCTGGCTTCCGCGCGGTTCGTCCTGGACTGCGCGCCGGAGCGCATCCCGCTCAAGGAGAAGCTGTTCCGCGAACTCGACGACGTGTGCCCGCCCGAGGCGGTGTTCGCGACGGTGACCTCGGCGATCCCGGTGAACCGGCTCGCCGCGCAGACGGCACGGCCGGGGCAGGTGATCGGCACGCACTTCATGAACCCGGCGCCGCTGAAGGACACGGTCGAGGTCATCCGCGGCCCGCGGACGACCGACGCCACCCTGGACACCACGCTCGGCCTGCTCACGGACCTCGGCAAGAAGGGCATCGTCGTCGCGGACGCGCCCGGGTTCGTCTCCAACCGGGTCCTGATGCTCACGGTCAACGAAGCCGCCACCGTGGTGCAGCAGGGCACCGCCGACCCGGTCGCCGTCGACCGCATCTTCCAGGAGTGCTTCGGGCACACCATGGGCCCGCTCGCCACCGGCGACCTGATCGGCCTGGACACCATCGTCGACACCCTGTACGTCCTGCTCGAATGCACCGGGGACCAGCGATTCCAGCCCTGCGAGAAGCTGCGCCAACTGGTCGCCGACGGCCATCTGGGCCGCAAGAGCGGACAGGGCTTCCACCGCTACCCGGCGCCCGTGACCACGGTGGAGGCGATGGCGCCCCCGCTGGACGAACGGCGGCCATCGGCGCAACCGGTGAGGGCGATGGAGAAGGCGACGGAGAATGGGGGGACGAGCCGTGACGCGCTCTGAGCACGAGGCTGTGGCGATCATCGGGGTGGCGCTCGCGCTGCCGGACGCCGGTGACCTGGACACCCTGCACGAGAACCTGGCCGACGGCCGCGTCAGCGTGCGCCCACCGGCCAGGGACCGGATCCACCACGTCGGAGCGTCCGTCGACGCCGACTACGTGACCATGGCCTACCTGGACCGCATCGACCTGTTCGACCACCGGTTCTTCGGGCTTTCGCTGCGGGAAGCGGAGTTGATGGACCCGCACCAGCGGATCGCCCTCCAGCTGGCCCACCGCGCCATCGAGAACGCCGGCTACGCCCCGGCGGCGCTGCGCGGCTCGAAGACCGCCGTCGTCCTCAGCGCGCCCACACCCGGCTACGCGAGCCTGTACGCGGACGAGGACCCGCAGCAGATCCTCGGCTCCCTGCCGTCCGCCACGGCCGCGCGCATCTCCTACGTCTTCGACTTCGCCGGGCCCGCGTCCGTGGTGGACACCGCGTGCAGCGGCAGCCTCACCGCGCTCGCCACGGCCGTGGAGAACCTGCGCGGCGGCCGGGCGGACCTCGCCGTCGCGGGCGGCCTGAACGTCCTGTCGGTACCGCTGACCCGGCAGGCCCACGAGCCGCTGCGGGGCGTGGAGTCGCCGGGCGCCGTCTGCCGTCCGTTCGACGCCGAGGCGGACGGCACGGCGATCGGCGAGGGCGGCGGGCTCGTGCTGCTCAAGCGGCTGTCCGACGCGCTGTCCGACGGGGACCACATTCACGGGGTGCTGACCGGCATCGCCGTGAACCACAACGGTTTCCGGGCGACGAGCATGAGCGCGCCGAGCGCGTACGGTCAGGCCGAGGTGATCGTGGAGGCATGGCGGCAGGCCGGCGCCGACGCGATCGACCTCGTCGAGTGCCACGGGTCGGGCACTCCGCTCGGCGACGTGGTGGAGGCCAACGGCCTGCAACTCGCCTTCGCGGAGGCGGGATTCGCCGGGCCGTGCGGAATCGGCGGGGTCAAGGGCAACGTCGGCCACCTCGACCAGGCCGCGGGCATGGCGGGTCTGTTCAAGGTGCTGGCCGGCCTGCGGCACGGGACGCGGTATCCGAATCCGAACTTCCGCTCGCCGAACCCGCTGGTCGACGTGTCCGGCCCGATTCAGGTGGAGACGTCGGCCGCGCCGTGGGTGCCGTCCTCGGGCGTCCGGCGGGCGGGACTGAGCTCGTTGGGGCTGACCGGCACCAACGTCCACGCGGTGATCGAGCAGCCCCCGAACGACCGTGCCGCGGTGGACGGTTCGACCAGCGAACTGGTCACCCTGTCGGCGAAGTCGGCGTCCGCGCTCGCCACCTCCGCCGCGCGCGTCGCCGCGTTCCTCGAAGGAACGGACCACCAACTGGCCGCCGTCGCGCACGTGCTCAACAGGGGCCGCGACGACCACCCGTTCCGTTGGGCCGGTGTCGCCCAGGACACCGGCGAGCTGGCCGCGTCCCTGCGGGAGACCACGTTCCGTACGACACCCCGTGCCGCCAAGGTCGTGCTGCTGTTCTCCGGTGACGGTGAGCTGGGCGACGCCACATGGGACCGGCTGTCCGAGTCGTACGACGGACTCGCCGGAGTGGGCGGGACCGGTTCGGCGGGCGAGCGCCTGGCCGACCGGTTGTGTACCGCGTACGAGCTGGTGCGGTCGCTGGGCGTGAGCGAACTCCAGCTGGTGGGATCGGGCGTGGGCAACCTCGCGATTCGGCGGCTGCGCGGCCAGGACGTGGACACGCGCGACGCGCCGATCACCGACGAGGTGAACGAGAGCGGGCTGCGGCGGGCGGTGGCGGAGTTCGCCGACCAGGGCGCGGTCATGGTGGAACTGGGCGCCGACGGCACCTTGTCACGGGCGATCCGACGTGTCGCCCCGGAGCTGCCGGTGGTGCGGATGTTCTCCGACCCGTCCCGGGACGGGGTGCTGCGGGCGCTGGCCGAGCTGTACGCGCTGGGCGTGGACGTCGAGTGGGACCGCTTCTATGCCGGACGCCACCTCCCGCGGGTCGAGCTGCCGACGTACCCGTTCGAGGAGGTCTCGTGCTGGTGCCTGCCGCCGGGCGGCCCCACACCGGTGCCGGAACCCGCCGGCACCCGGGAACCCGCCAGCAACCGGGAGCCCGATTCCCAACTCTCCGCTGGCGCACCCCAGGTGGAGATCGCCAACGTGTGGCGGGAGGTGCTGAAGGCCGAGGTCGGGCCGGACTCGAACTACTTCGAACTGGGCGGGACGTCGATCGCGGGCATCTCGGTGCTGCGGGAGATCGAGCGGCGGTTCGGGGTGCGGCTGACGTTCGCCGACCTGTTCCGCTGCCCGACGGTCCGGGAGCTGGCGGCGCTGGTCGACTCGGCCCGGGAGGCGCCCGCCGCGGACGGCTGGACGATTCCGGTGCTGCCGCGCGGCGGCCGGTTGCCGCTGTCCTTCAACCAGGAACAGCTGTGGTACCTCGACCGGCTCAACCCGAACAGCCCGCTCTACAACCTGCCGACGCGGGCACGCTACAGCGGCCCGTTCGATCTCGACGCCTTCCGGGACGCCCTCGGTGACCTGGTGCGGCGCCACGAGATCCTGCGCACCCGGATCCTCGACGACGACGGCGTACCGTACGCGCTCGCGGACCTGGAAGAACCGGAACTGGAGGTCCTCGACCTCGGCGGGCAGCCGGACAAGGAACTGGCCCGGGTGGTCCAGGAGATCACCACCAGGCCGTTCGACCTGGCCGCGGGGCCCCTGCTCAGAACGACCGTCATCCGGCTCGCCGACGAAGACCACATGGTGCTCTACTCCTGGCACCACATCGTCTTCGACGGCTGGGTACCCGAAGTCTTCTACCGCGAGATCGCGGAACTCTACGCGGCCCGACGCGAGGGCCGGACGCCACAACTGCCCGACCTTCCGGTCCAGTACGCGGACTACGCCGCCTGGCAGCGGTCCTGGCTCGCCGACGGCCGGATGGAGCGCGGCCTGGAGTTCTGGCGTACCGAACTGAGTGATCTGTCGCCCGCGGAACTTCCGCTCGACCACCCGCGTCCCGCGACCCAGTCGCACGTGGGCCACCTGCTGAAGTTCGAGCTCTCGCCGGACCTCGCGCGGGAACTGCGCGCGTTCAGCACGCGGGAGAACGTGACGACGTTCGTCACCATGCTGGCCGTCATCGATGCCTTGCTGCACCTGTGGGCCGGGCACCGGGACGTGGTCGTCGGTGTGGCGACCTCCGGCCGGACGAACCCGGCCACACACGGGCTGATCGGCTACTTCAACAACGTCCTGCCCTTCAGGACCCCGGTCGGACCGGAGTTGAGCTTCCGCGACCTCGTCCACCGGTGCACGCGCACCGTCACCGGCGTCCTCGACCACGAGGAGATCCCGTTCGGGAAGATCGTCGCGGAGCTCGGCGGCCACCGTGACCCGTCGAGGCACCCGGTGTTCACCGTGGGGTACACGCACCAGAACAATCACGCCCCCACCGGGGAGCTCCCCGGGACGACGGTGTCCCACGCCTCCGACGACGTCGACGGCATCGCCCCCGGCACGGCCAAGTGCGACCTGACCATCGGGGTGTTCGACCAGGAAGACGCCCCGATGGACGCCTTCCTGGAGTACGCGGTCGACCTCTTCGACGTCACCACCATGCGTCGACTTGCCGACATGTTCCAGGAGATCGCCGCCGCCGCGATGGCCGACCCCGACCGCCCGCTCCGCGACCTCCTCGCCGTGGGCACCGCGGACGCCGTAGACACAGCGGGCACCGCGCACAGCGCGGACACCGCGAAGCCGACGGACGACGGCACCGCCCACGACACGACCGCCCACGACACGACCGTCCGCGACACGACCGTCCGCGACACGACCGTCCGCGACACGACCGTCCGCGACACGACCGCCCACGACACGACCATCCGCGACACGGCCACCCACGACACCACCGTCAACGACACCACGGTCCCGGTCCCCGAGATCTCGCTTCCCGAACTGTTCGAGCGGCAGGTCGCGATCACGCCGGACGCGGTGGCCGTGGTCTCCGGCGCCGAGTCGATCACCTACCGCGAGCTCCACAGTCGGGCGGACCGGCTGGCGCGCGCCCTGAGCGCGCGGGGGATCGGGCCGGAGTCGGTGGTGGCGGTAGCGGTGGAGCGGTCACCGCGGTACGTGGTCGCGATCCTGGCGGTGTCGCGGGCGGGCGGCGCCTACTTGCCCGTGGACGCCGGCCAGCCCGCCGACCGGATCCGGCTCCTGATCGACGACGCCCGGCCCGCCCTGGTGCTCACCGCCGGCGGGACCCTGCCCGACCTGCCCTGCCCCGTGCTGGACATGAAGGAATCGGCTCCGGAGTCCCCGGACGTTCCGAAGGACATTCCGGCGGCGGAGTACCGGCCGCGCCGGTATCACCCGAACCAGTTGGCGTACGTGATGTACACGTCCGGCTCGACCGGGGCGCCGAAGGGGGTCGGCATCACCCACCGGGATGTCGTCGCCTTCGCCGTCGACCGCGGCTGGTCCGCGGCCACGCAGGACCGGGTCCTGTGCCACACGCCGCTGACCTTCGACCCCTCGGTGTACGAGCTGTGGGTGCCCCTGTTGCGCGGAGGCCGGGTGGTGATGGCTCCACCGGGGCGGCTGAGCTCGGGCACGCTGGCCAAGCTGGTCGCCGACGAGGGCATCACGTCGGTCTTCTTGACCACCGGTCTGTTCAACGTCCTGGTGGAGGAGGACGTGACGTGCCTGGCGGGCCTGCGTGAGGTGTGGACCGGGGGTGAGCGCGCGCAGCCCTCCGCGCTCCGCAAGGCCCTGGACGCCTGCCCCCGCACCACGTTCAAGCATGGTTACGGGCCCACCGAGACGACGATCTGCGCGACCGCCCGCGCGATGGACGCCGCCGAGGACTTCGACGCCGACATTCCCATCGGGCGGCCGATGGACAACACCCGTGTCCATGTACTGGACGAGGCGCTGCGTCCGGTGCCGCCCGGCACTCCCGGTGAGCTGTACCTCGCGGGCGAGGGGCTCGCACGCGGGTATCGCGGCCGGCCCGGGCTGACGGCGGAGCGGTTCGTGGCCTGCCCGTTCGGAGCGCAGGGCGAGCGGATGTACCGGACGGGCGACGTCGTCCGCTGGACCCCGGACGGCGAGCTTGTCTTCCAGGGACGCGTGGACGACCAGGTCAAGATCCGCGGGTTCCGGATCGAGCTGGGCGAGATCCAGGCCGTCCTCGGCGCCCACCCGGCGGTGGTCGAGGCGGCGGTGGTGGCCCGCGAGGACCAGGACAAGGGCAAGTACCTGTTGGGGTACGTGGTCGCGCGCGACGGCGTCACCGCGGAGGAGTTCCGTGCGTTCCTGGCGGGGCGTCTGCCGGAGTTCATGGTCCCGTCGGCCGTCGTGGTGCTCGACAGGATGCCGTGGACGCCGGCCGGGAAGCTGGACAAGGCGGCCCTGCCCGAGCCGGAGGTCGCCGCCTCGGCGTACCGCGCGCCCCGCACCGAGTCCGAGAAGGTCCTGTGCGGTCTCTTCGCGGACCTGCTCGGCGTCGAACGCGTCGGTGTCGACGACGGCTTCTTCGAGCTCGGTGGGCACTCCCTGCTCGCGACCCGCCTCGTCAGCCGGATCCGCACCGCGCTGAACGCCGAGGTCCCCATCCAGGCGGTGTTCGAGGCACCCACGGTCGCACAGCTGGCCCAGCGGCTCCAGGCCGGAGCCCCGGCCCGGCCGCCCCTGCGGCGCGTCGGGCGACGGCCGGAGCGGGTGCCGCTGTCGTTCGCGCAGCGCCGGTTGTGGTTCCTCGACCGGTTCGAAGGCCCGTCGGCCGCGTGGAACATCCCGCTGACCCTGCGGTTGACCGGGGCGCTCGACGTCGAGGCGCTGTCGCTGGCGGTACGGGACGTGATCCGCCGTCACGAGAGCCTTCGCACCGTGGTCTTCGAGGAGGAAGGCGTGCCGTTCCAGCGGGTGCTGCCCGCGGACGAGGCACTGGCGGCCCTGCCGGTCGTGGACGTGGAGCCGGACGGTCTGGCCGATGCCGTGGCGGCGGCCGTGGCCCGGCCCTTCGACCTGGCCGCGGAGATCCCGGTGCGGACGTCACTGTTCCGCTCCGGCCCGGACGAGCACGTGCTGGTGTTGCTGGTCCACCACATCGCGGCCGACGGCGAGTCGGCGGCGCCGCTGGCGCGCGACCTGAGCGCCGCGTACGAGGCCCGGCGTGGCGGCGGCCGCCCCACGTGGCCGGAACTGCCCGTGCAGTACGTGGACTTCACCCTGTGGCAGCAGGAACTGCTGGAGGACGAGAACGGCCTCGCGGCGAGCCAGGTGGCCTACTGGCGGGACGAACTGGCCGGGGTACGGCCCGTGCGCCTGCCCATGGACCGCCCGCGCCCGCCCGTGGCCAGCCACCGCGGCGACGCGGTGGAACTCCGTCTCGACCCCGGTCTGCTCGACGAGGTGGACGAGCTGGCGCGGACGCGCGGCGCGACCGCCCCCATGGTGTTGCAGGCGGCGCTGGCCGTGCTGCTGCACCAGCTCGGCGGCGGTGAGGACATCACGATCGGCTCGCCCATCGCGGGCCGGGTGGACGAGGCGCTCGCCGACTCGGTCGGCTTCTTCCTCAACACCTGGGTCCTGCGGGCCGACCTGTCGGGCAGCCCGACGTTCGAGACCGTCGTGGACCGGGTGCGGGGCAAGGCCCTGGCGGCGTACGACCAGCAGGACGTCCCGTTCGAAAAGCTCGTGGAGGTCCTCAACCCGGAACGGTCCACCGCCTACGACCCGTTGTTCCAGGTGCTGTTCGTCTGGCGGCAGGCCGCGGGTCCGGGCTTCGCCCTGACGGGCCTCGACGCCACGTTGGAATCGGTGCCGATCACGACGGCCAAGTCCGACCTGTTCTTCAACCTGACCGAGATCCCGGGCCAGGGCGTCCACGGCCGCTTGGAGTACGCCACCGACCTGTTCGACCGCGCCACCGCGGAGGCCCTCGTCAGCCGCTACGAGGCCGTCCTGCGGCAGGTGGTGGCCGACCCCGGGCTTCGCGCCGTGGACGTACTGATGGCGGGCGAGCGGGAACGCCTGCTCGGCGGGCCCGCCACCGCCGTGACGGCGGCGCCCGACGTGACCGTGCCGGAGCTGTTCGAGCGGCGGGCCGCGGCTGCTCCGGACGCGATCGCGGTGTCGTGTGACGGCGTCTCCCTGACCTACGGGGAGCTGAACATGCGGGCCAACCGGCTGGCCCGTGCGCTGGTGGAACGGGGCGCGCGGCCGGAGGCGTTGGTGGGCCTCGCGCTGCCGCGGTCGGTCGACATGGTCGTCGGCATGCTGGGCATCTGGAAGTCCGGTGCGGGCTATGTCCCGATCGATCCGCGGTACCCCAGCGGGCGGGCGGACGTCGTGTTGTCCGAAGCGCGCCCGGAGTTCGTCCTGACGGACCTGGACGAGCTGGACCTCACGGCGGGCGACGACGGAAACCTCGACAGCGGAGTACGGCCCGGCAACGCCGCGTACGTGATGTACACCTCCGGCTCGACGGGTACGCCCAAGGGCGCGGTGATCACCCACGGGTGCGTGGTGCACGACGTGTCGCGCCTTGTCGAGCTGATCGGCCTGCGGCCGGGACAGCGCGTGCTGGCGTCGACCTCGGTCGGCTTCGACGTGTCGGTCTTCGAGGTCGTGGCCGCGCTGAGCGCGGGCGCCACCGTCGAGGTGGTCCAGGACATCGTCGAGTGCGGCACCTGGTCGGGGGACGTGGTCAGTGCGGTGCCGTCGGTCCTGGCCCAGGTCGGTGACCTGATCAAGGCTGACACCGTGCTGCTCGCCGGTGAACCCCTGACGGCCGGTCTGGTCGACCGGGTGCGGGCCGCCATGCCCGGAACGCGGCTGGTCAACGCCTACGGGCAGAGCGAGTCCTTCTACGCCACGGCGTTCCGGATCCCTGACGAGACGGATCCGGGCGTGGTGCCGATCGGTACGCCGCTGGGCACCGTGCGCGCGTATGTGCTGGGCCCCGGGCTGGGGTTGGTGCCGTCCGGTGTGGTGGGGGAGTTGTACGTGGCCGGCGAGGTGGGCCGCGGCTACCTCGGCCGGGCGGGCATGACGGCGGAGCGGTTCGTGGCGGACCCGTTCGGTCCTGCCGGGTCGCGGATGTACCGCACCGGGGACCTGGCCCGCTGGAACCGGGACGGCGAGCTGGAGTGCGTGGGGCGTGTCGACGCGCAGGTGAAGGTGCGCGGGGTGCGGATCGAGCCGGGTGAGGTGGAGGCCGCACTGGTGTCGTGCGCGGGCGTGGCGCAGGCGGCGGTGGCGGCGGTCGAAGGGGGCCGGGGCACCCGCCTCGTGGGGTACGTCGTTCCGGCCGCTGTGTCCGGTTACGACGTCGACCTCGGCGTGGACGTGGCCGAGATACGGCGGTCCCTGGCCGAGCGGCTGCCGGAGTTCATGGTGCCGTCGCAGGTCGTGACGCTGGACCGGCTTCCGCTGACACCCAGCGGGAAGCTGGACAGGGCCGCGCTGCCGGACCCGGGATTCGCCGCCGCGGCGTACCGGGCCCCGGCCTCGCCCGTCGAAGAGGTTCTCGCCGGGGTGTACGCCGAGGTCCTCGGACTGGAATGGGTCGGTGCCGACGACGACTTCTTCGCCGTCGGCGGGGACAGCATCCGGTCGATCCAGGTGGTGTCGCGGGCTCGGGCGCTGGGCGTCGGGATCACCCCCCGGCAGATCTTCGAACGCCGCACGGTGGCCGAACTGGCGGCCGTGGCGAGCGAGGGCGAGGCGGGTGTCGTACTCGCCGAACTCGACGGCGGTGGGGCCGGCTGGATGCCGCTGCCGCCGATAGCGCGGCATGTGGGCGGCCGGTTCCCCCGGTTCTCCATGGCGGTCATGGTCGACCTGCCGCCGGACATCGACGAAACGACGCTGGTCGCGACGTTGAGCGCCGTGGTCGACCACCACGACATGCTGCGCTCCCGGCTCCTCCCCGACGACGGCGGCCTTGTGGTGGGCGCGCCGGGAACGGTCGACGTCGCCGGCCTGCTGCGGCGGGCCGAGGCGGAGCGGGACAGTGCGGCCGAGCTGGACGCGGCGACGGGCCGGTTGGACCCGGAGGCCGGGGTGATGGCCCAGTTCGTGTGGTTCGACCCCGGCGCCGGGGCGGCGGGCCGGTTGCTGATGGTGTTGCACCACCTCGTGGCCGACGGGGTGTCGTGGCGGACTCTGCTGCCGGACCTGGCGGCGGCCTGGGCACAGGTGCGCGAGGGCAGGGCTCCCGTGCTGCCGCCGGTGGGGACGTCGGCCCGGCGCTGGGCACACGCCCTGGCGGCCGAGGCGACCACTCCGGACAGGGCGGCGGAGCTGCCGTACTGGAAGGACGTGCTGGACGGACCCGATCCGCTGCTCGGGTCCCGCAGGCTGGACCCCCGCCGCGACACCGTCGCCACCCTGGACAGCATCCGGGTGGACCTGCCCGACCGGGCGACGGAGGCCCTGCTGTCCATGCTCCCGGCGAAGTTCCGGTGCGGGACACAGGACGGCCTGCTCGCCGGTCTCGCGCTCGCGCTGGCCCAGTGGCGACGCGAGCGCGGCGTGGCCGAGTCGTCCTCCCTGATCGCACTGGAAGGACACGGCCGCGAAGAGGCCGTGGTGCCCGGATCGGACCTGTCGCGCACCGTCGGCTGGTTCACCAGCGTGTTCCCGGCCCGTCTCGACGTCGCCGGATGCGCGCTGGAGGAGGCGTTCGCCGGCGGGCCCGCCGCCGGTGGCGCGCTGAAGACGGTCAAGGAGCAACTCCTGTCCGTACCGGACAAGGGCCTCGGCTACGGGATGCTGCGCTACCTGAACCCCGAGACCGGTGCGGACCTCGGCGAGTACCCCGCACCGCAGATCGCCTTCAACTACCTGGGCCGGTTCTCCACGGCCGACATGCCCGGGGACCTGAGGGGACTGGGCTGGACGCCGGCCGCCGACACGGACAGCATGGACATCACGCCCGACGCCGACATGCCCGCGCTGGCGGAGATACAGATCAGCGTGATGGTCGTCGACGGCGAGGACGGTCCGCGACCGCAGGCCACGCTCTATTTCGCCACGGGTGTGCTGACCCGCACCGACGTGGAAGAGCTGGCCCGGCACTGGTGTGACGCCCTGACGGGGCTGGCCCGGCATGCGACGCGGCCGGACGCGGGCGGCCTCACGCCGTCGGACCTCCCTCTGGTGACCGCGACCCAGCAGGACATCGAGGGGTGGGAACGCCGCTACGGGCGCCTGGCCGACGTGTGGCCCCTCACGCGTGAGCAGTCCTCGATGCTCCCGCACACCATGCGGCCGGACCGGGCATACGACCCCTACCACGTGCAGATGGCCTTCCAGGTCACCGGGCAGGTGGACGCGGCCGGGATGCGGGCCGCGGGCCAGGCCCTGCTCGACCGTCACGCCAACTTGCGGGTGGCCGTGGCCAGGTGTGCCACCGGCGACCCCGTACAGGTCGTGGTCGACGGCGTCGAACTGCCGTGGTCCGAGAGCGACCTGAGCGGCCTCGGCGAGGAGGAGCGCGCCCGCGCGCTCCAGGAGCTCCGCCTCAAGGACCAGTCGGCCCACTTCGACCCGGCGACACCGCCCCTGGTGCGGATGACGCTGGTGCGGCTGGGGGAGGACCGCTCGGAACTGCTGCTGACGGCCAGTCACCTGGTCTTCGACGGCTGGTCGGTTCCGCTGCTGCTACAGGAACTGCTGCGGTTGTACGGCTCGGGCGCCGACCCGTCCGTACTACCGGAGGCCCGCCCCTACAAGGACTTCCTGGTCTGGCTGGCGGAACAGGACCGCGAGGCGGCAAAACGCGTGTGGGACGACGAACTCGACGGCCACAAGCCGACCTTGCTGGCCGAACCGTCCGAAGGCGACCCCGTGGGCGTCGACACGGTCGAGGTCCCCGTGAGCGCGGAGACCGCGGACGCGCTGTCCCGGCGTGCCGCGGAGCTGAGCGTGACACTGAACACGGTCGTGCAGGGCGCGTGGGCTGCGGTCCTGGCGGACATGACCGGGCGGGACGACGTGGTGTTCGGCGCGACGGTGTCCGGCCGGCCACCCGCGGTCACCGGGGTGGACACGATGGTGGGGCTGTTCGTCAACACCGTGCCGGTCCGCGTGCGTCGCTCCCCGGAGAGCACCTGGGACGAGCTGCTGACCGAACTCCACGACCGGCAGGGCCGGTTGCTTGAGCACCATCAGTTCGGGCGGACCGACTGCCGACAGGCCGACACCCAGGTCGTGTTCCAGTCCTTTCCGAAGGACCGTGCGGGAATCCGCGAGGCGAACACCGCCGCCGGGATCGCGATCACCGGGGTCAACACGGTCAACGGCACCCGCTACCCGTTGGTCGTCGGCGTGACGGTCGATCCGCACCTGAGCGTCTCCCTGTCGTACCAGCGCCACTTGTTCGACCGTGACGCCGCGGCGGGGATGGCCGAACGGCTGGCCCGGACGTTCACACGGCTCGCAGGGCGATGACGCGTTGCCGGGCCCTCCGACTTCGTGTCGCGCGGGGCCCGGTCAGCGGGTCAGGAGCGTGATGAGCTCATCCCGGCTGCTCACGCCGACCTTGCGGTAGATCGCCCTGAAGTGGTCGTACACCGTGTGCGACGAGAGCTGGAGGTGGCGGGCGATCTGTTTGACCGGGGCTCCATCCAGGGCCCATTGGACGACCGTTCGCTCCCTGGGGGTGATGCCGTACCAGGTGGACATCGCGGCGAGCAGGGCTTCGGCGGAGGCGGGCTGGATGGTGGCGGCCACCTGTCCTGACAGGGGGCCGTCCAAACGCTGGGCGCTGACGGCGATCCAGCCCTGTGCCGTGGGGGTGCAGGTGGTGCGCGGGTCGCCTCGCCGGGCGGCGACGAGGGGGCCCCAGAGCGGTGTGACCGTGCGGCCGCCGTCGGCGTGCAGGGGATCCGCCGCCAGGTCCCGCAGCCAGGCGCGCGCGTCGGGAGTGGCGGAAGTGATCGAGTTGCACTCGTCGATGACCAGGGTGCCGGCGCCGCGGACGCCGCCACGCGCCGGGCCCAACCGTCCTCTGCCGCTGACGAACGTCCGGAGCGCCGCAGCCAGACACGGCCCCAGGCGCGCCGCCCCGTCGGCGTCCGCCGCGGTGAACGGCCGGCTCCCCGGCCCGCGCAGCAGCGCCAGTCCGCCCCAGGCGCGGCCGCGCAGGGTGAGGGCGATACGGAGTTCGTCGGCCACCCCCTCCGCGGCCATGAGTTCGTGCAGCGGTGCCGTGACCTCGTTCCTGGGTGAGCCGGTGCCGAACGCTCTTGCCGGGCAAGGGCCGTTGAGCAGCGCCGCGAAGGGGTTGAGGTCATGGTCGGCCCGATGGCTGGTCTCGAGCCGGAAGCACGCGTACGGGCTGTAGCCGTGGTGGCGCGCGGCGAAGGCCGGGGTGCCGGCGATCGGGTCCATTCCCACCAGCCAGAACCCGTCATGCGGCAGGACGTGCCCGACCAGGCGCGACATCTCGCCGGCCAGGTCACCGAGCACCGCGCCTGCCTCAGAGGCCTTGTTGAGCACGCCCCGGGACACTGTCTCCGGATTCCAGGTCACTCTGTGAGTATGACCTCTGAGGGCGGGAAACGGCCGGGTCAGAACGTCCGGTTCGAGACCCAGGTGGTCTGGCTGCTGGGATGGGCCAGGTCGGTGCCCACCCCGCTGAGACGGCGGTCGCTGCCGAGTTCGCCGATGTAGCGGCCCCTGGTGCCGTTGTTCCAGTCGATGACGAACTCGATGTACGTGCCGTCCACAAAGCCTTGCTCGAAGGTGCCCGTCGTGCTGCCCACCGAGGCGGTGCCGGTGAGGTTCCCCAGGGCGTCCTGGCTCACCACCACCGTGGGATGCAGCCCATTGCTCTGGGTGATGCCCCAGGTGCCCGAGGCGTCGAAGGCGGGAGCCTCGGCGGACACGGACGAGGCCTGCGGGTGGGCGCTCGAGGCAAGGGCGGCCGGAGCGAGCGCGAGACTGCCCAGACCGACGGCGAGGGCAACGGCGACGGCGGGGACGGCGAGCCTGAACTTCATGTGAAATCCCTTCATGGCGGGGGCATTTGCGCCCCGGTTCCGTTGAGGCAAGTAACCTCCGGAACCGCCCGCGCCTTCAACCCCCGAGTACTCGGGATGCCGCCCGGCCCCGTTCCGGAACACCATCGGTCGGGGTGTGACCGATCGTGAACGTGGCCCCGGGATCCGCGTGCTCGACAGGACCGCCGAACCGGGCCGAGGCGCGTGCCACCGCCTGCCTCGGGGTGAGGAAACGGCCGACATGCGTGACGATCAGCCGGCCTGCCCCGGCCGCGCGGGCGGTCTCCCCGGCGTCCTCGGGTGTGTGGTGCACCGGGTCGCCCTCGCCGTCGGCCGGTGCCTGGGCGCTGTCGGCCTCGCACAGCAGCACGTCGCACCCCTCGGCCAGCCGGGTGAGGTTCGCGCACGGCGCGGTGTCCCCGGAGTACACCAGCGACCCGCCGTCCGCCTCGATGCGTACGGCGAACGCCGGCATGCCGTGCGCCACGGCCCGGCTGGTCAGCCGCAGCGAACCGATGGCCGCCTGATGCCCGTCGTGCAACTCCGTGACCGCGAAGGCGGATTCGACCGGACTGCGGGCCGGGCCGTTGGTGAGGAATCCGGCGAGCCGGTCGGCGGTCCCCGGCGGGCCGTAGAGAGGGATCGGCGCTTCCAGGCGGATGTCCGCGTACAGAGCGCCGTAGTACGCGGTGAGCAGGTCCGCGCTGTGATCGGCGTGCAGGTGGGAGATCCAGATCGCGTCGAGCTCGTCCAGCCGTACGTGCCGCTGGAGCGGGCCGAGCGTGCCGCTCCCCGCGTCCACCCAGATCCGGGTGTCGCCGCTCGACACCAGGTAGCCCGAGCACGGGTTGTCCGCGCTCGGGTACGGCGTCGCGCTCCCCAGGACCGTCAGGCGAAGATGCTCATTCCTCATCCCGGGATTTTATGCGGGCACCCTTGCCTGCCGTCGGGCTAGGGACGGTTGTCGATCAGGTCCTGGATCTGCGGATAGATCCGGTCCATGCGCGTGCCCACGTTGTGCGGGCAGGAGCCGCCCCAGTGCAGGGCGATCACCTTGTGCGAGGAGCCGGCGAGGACCGGGGAGCCGGAGTTGCCGCCCGAGGTGTCGCAGGAGTACCCCACGTCCTCGGTGCCGAGCTGGGCGTTCCGCACCCCGCAGTAGGCGCCGCCGTCGCGCTCCTCGTACAGCGATATGCGCTTCGGCAGCGTGTCGCCGTGGCCGGCGACGTACGCCTGCTCGTTGGCGATCGGAGCACGGGTCTCCAGGAACAGGGTGCCGAACTGAGAGATCTGGTCGAAGTCGTCCACGCTGAAGAGCGTGAAGTCGAGACCTGCCGAGGTGCGGAGCAGGGCGTTCGCGCCGACCTTGGTCCCGGGACGCGGATTGTTGCCGCCGCAGGTGGCGCAGTCGTAGTCGAACTGCACCTCCATCGCGTCGAGTTCGGCCTGCGACTTCACGCAGTGGTTGTTGGTCAGCATGTGGTTGCCCCGGCCCACGCGCCAGGCCGTGCACCAGCCTCCGCCGTTCTTCAGCATGCGGGCCACGCCGCGTGACGCGGCGTACTGCGCGGGATGACTGGTCCGGTAGCAGACCGCGTCGCGGCGGCCGTCGGCGCCGCACACGCTGGGCGGGTTCTTGGCCGTGATCTCGGCCTCGGTGTAGCCGCGCCAGTAGCGGTCGATCGAGGCTTCCGCACCGCGTCCGCCGCGGGTGTGCAGGGTGACCACGGCGGTGTCCCCGTCGACCGACATCGCGGCGAAGCCGGCGGCACCGTGCCGGGTGAAGCCCGCGTCGCCGCGCGCGGCGCGCCCGCGCGTCGGATCGCCGTGATACGTGTGCACCTCGCGCCCGGCCGGGTCGGCCACCGTCACATACGCGCCGGGGGCGAGCTTCAGCCGGGCGAAGTGCACCTTGATGTACGACGCCGCCCGGTGCCGGATCACGTGCCGGACCGGGCCTCCGGAGCCTCCGAGCCTGAGATCGACCGCTTTCTCCTCGCCGACGGTCGGGATCGGGGCGGGCTGGATGCGTGCGGGTGCGGGTGCGGGTGCGGGTGCGGGCGTGGCGTCGTCTGCCGTCGTCGGCGCGACGGGAACGAGGGTGGTCGCCGCCACTAGGGCAGCGGCCGCGATGACGCGTCTCAACACAGGTACCTCCTCGGTGGATTGGCGCACAGCGGACTGCTGAGCGGGCTGCTGACCCAGAGTAGATGTGCACATGACAATTCATGAGGCGTGTACCGGTCAGAACTGCCGGGTGGAGTCGCTACAGGCCTGTGTACGCCTACGGCCTGCGGCCGGTGGCGGAGGCGAAGCCCAGCCAGGTGTGGCGGTTGCCCCACCAGCACCAGCCGACCTTGGGCGCGTTGCGCCGCTCGCGGCCGTCCCGTCCGGTGCCGTTGCTGATCCAGATCGCCGGAGTGCGGGTGTCCAGGGCGCCGTTCTCCTTGCGGAGCCGGGAGCCGATGGTCATGAAGCAGCGGTTGCGCTCCAGGATCGCGGGCTGCTGGAGCACCCAGTGGATGCCCTCGCTGAGCAGCAGCGGCGTGCGGTCTTCCTCGGTGAGGGCGGGCAGCGCTTCGTCCGGGCTCCAGTTGGACATGTGGTCGCCGCGGTCGAGGCCGGTGACGAGATAGAGGGGAGCGTCGGGCAGCGCGAGAGGGGCGACCGGGGCGAAGCGGTCGACGTCGGGCATGTCGACGACGACGAAGCCGGGCTTGTCGTCGCGGCGGAGCAGCGGTGCCAGGGCGGAGGCGGGGGCGCGGTCCGGGTGGACGGCGAGGAGGGTGTCGCTGTCGGTGCCCCCGGCCTCCTCGGCGAAGGCGCGCAGTTCGTCGGCGGACATCCCCGAAAGCTCGTGCACCCCGAGCTCGATCAGGCGTTGGGCCTGGGCGGTGAGCGGCGGGAGCGAGGCGGGGGTGGACGAGGACTCGGGCACGGTACTCCTTGATCCGATCAAGCGGGCGCCAGGCCAACGTCGCGGCTCAGCGGGAAGTTCCCGGCGTGGCGGAGCGCCCGAGTGGACGAAGGCCTCAGAGGAGGACCGGCAGGGCGGGCTATGCCGCGGGCTTGGCTCCTCGGGGCGGGTCGGCCCGCCACTCGGCTGCGATGCCGCGCATCAGGGGCGGGTACACGAGCAGGTGCCGGAACGGCGCGATGGCGGCCATGTAGGCCTTCCCGAACAGGCCGTTCGGCTTGACCAGCACGGCCATCTGGCCCCGATGGCCGCCCGCTCCGTCCGGCACCCAGCTCAGGTGCATCACGCCGTGCATGGTCCGGTTGCTCATCTCCGACGCCCACTCGTTGTCCGTCAGGAAGACCGAGCGGAAGGGCAGGCGGTCGAACTCCGGCCCGAACGGGCCGTCCCGCAGGTCGTCGGGCAGCCGGTCGCGCAGCGTCGGCACCCGGGAGCCGACGCCGGAGTCGGGGTTGTCCCAGCCGAGCAGCTTGCCGAGTTTCCAGCGGATCGCGAAGAGCGTACGGGCGAGCCACGAGGGGTTGTCCGAGGTGTCGCCCGCGGTGGTCTGCCGCACCAGGTGCGGGAAGTCGTCGGGGCCTCCCGGTGTCGGCAGGGCCCATACGTCGTAGAGGCGGAAGTCGGGCGTGATCTCGTGGATCCGCCAGGGCCGGGAGGTGTGCGCGCTGTTCGGGAGTTTCATTCGTGGAACCTCCGTCTGTCTGCTGCTCGGTGATGTGTCACGACGCCAGTGACGAGTGCGTCGGTGACGTGACGTGTACGTCCGTGACGTGTCATGGCTTCAGCCATGTGTCACGCCGGCGGGTCGAGTCCGAGTACGCCCGCGACGGCCCGGGCCGCGAACAACTCGTCGTCCGGAGTCTCGCCGGCCAGTGCGATCACGGTCCCCTCGAGCGCGCCGACGAAGGCGAGCGCGAGGGTCCTGGTCGGCGGGCCGGGCGGGATCGTTCCCGCTTCGCGGCCGGCGTCGATGAGGTGGGCGCAGCGCGTGAGGAGCGTCTCGTAGTTCCGCTCGACCTCGCGCCCGACGGGATGGTCCTGGCCGCTGAACTCGAGCCGCAGCGCGATCGGCACACGCGCCACGTCGCGCCGGCAGAAGACCGCGTGACCGCGCGCGAGGGTGAGCAGCGCCGCGACGGGCTCCGGCTCCTGCTCGACGAAGCGCGCCACCTCGTGCCAGTAGGTCTCGCGGTACCACGCGCACACGGCGAGGGCCAGGTCCTGCTTGTCCTTGAACTGGTGATAGAGCGCGCCGCGCGTGTACCCGGCGTCGCGGGCCACCTCCTCGAGCTTGAGATGGCCGTAGCCGTAGCGGGACAGGCCCCGTGCGGCGGACTCGAGCAGGGCGGTGCGCGTGCGCGCGCTGCGATCGGCCTGGGTGGCGCGGCGCCGGCCCGGGCCGTCCGGTTCGACCGGCCCTTGCTGTGCCCCGCGTCGCGTGTCCGGGGTCCGCATGACAGCTCCGCTCAGTTCGTCGACATCCCGCTGCGCCGAGGCCGCTCGCCTCGACGTGCCTGCTGGGCCACGTGACGAT
The DNA here is from genome assembly GCF_014649395.1 of Streptomyces aureoverticillatus. GTDB lineage: Bacteria > Actinomycetota > Actinomycetes > Streptomycetales > Streptomycetaceae > Streptomyces > Streptomyces aureoverticillatus. Next base: position 615,476 of record NZ_BMSY01000004.1, on the reverse strand, counting down.
CCACCCGCCGTCCCGCACCGGGTGCCCGTCGGCATCGAGCATACATGCACGTGTGTATGTTAGTTGGAGAGTTGGAGCCCCACTTGCTCGCCCGCGCTCGTGAAGACGTACGGCTAGGAGATGAAAGTGGCACCAAGAAGCAACCGTCCCGCCGACCACCCTGGACCGAACAGCGACACCCGCGAGCTGACGGTCCGTCAAGAGCCCGGCGTTCCCGGCGCGATCCGTGCCCTCGGTCCGAACGACCCCGACTACATCGACGTCTTCACGCTCACCACCCCTGACGCCGCACGCAGCTCGTCCGAGGAATGGGCCCGTGCGGCGTTCGACGACGTCGCGGCCCTCCAGGGCCAGTTCGTCTGGCGGGTACTGCTCGGCTTGCGGCTGGAGCGCCGGTCGGCACCGGATCACATCGCCGGATGGAAGATCGCTGAACGCGGCGACGACTCGATCAGGCTGGAGGCCCGCTCCTGGATGCTGACCGGCCACCTCGTCATGCACGTCGAGGACGAACAGCTGTCGATGGCGACGATCGTCGGCTACGACCGGCCACTGGCGTCACGCATCTGGCCACCCCTGTCCGCGGTGCACCGCCGCCTGGCCCCCGGCCTGCTGCGCGACGCGTACGAGGTCCGGCGGAAGAAGTCGCGCCGCTGATCCCACGGAGGTCAGGTACGGGCCAGTTCGGTGGCGCCGAAGGACACGTCGAAGCGGTCGCACCAGATGGTGACGCTGCTGTATCGGTTCAGGTCGACGTCGGCGGGCAGCGTGTAGTTCTGGTCGCCCTTGTTTCCCTTGAGCTTGCCCAGGTTGACGTGTCGGCCGTCGTCGAACACGTGCCAGCCGTCCTTGCCCGGCTTGACCTCCGCGTCGCTGAGCCAGACCCGCAGGTCGGGGCCGTTGCTCGTCTCCAGGTTCGTCAGCCGGAGGACGCGGGTGCCGTCCGCGAGGCGCAGGACGCGGACCGATCCGCTGGTCTCGTGCTCGTGGCTGATCAGCTGCCCCTTGGCCAGTTCCTCCGGCCCGGCCGCCGTCGGCTCCCCGCTCCGGGCCGGAGCCGACGCCGACGCCGCCGCGGGAAACGGATCCCGAACGGTCTCGTCCACCCACAGCTTCCACGGCTGGAACCAGTACAGCCCCACACCCGCGATCACCACACCGGCGAAAAGCGCTGTGATGAACCACGGTCTGCCGAGGGTGTGCCGTACGCGTCCCATGTTGATGCCTCCGAGAGAGATCGAGTGTGCTTCTGCTCCCTTATGACGGCGGGCGGGCGCCCGGCACTCCCGGATTCTTATGACGAAAGTCTTACGAGGTGACGACGGGGTCCGGGGCGCTGTGCCGGGTGAACGCCCACAGCGCGAGCCCGAGGCAGCTGAACGCGGCTCCCAGTGCGCATACGGCGCCCCAACCGGCCACCGTGTAGAGGGAGGTCGCGGCGATGGCGCCGGTGGCGCTGCCGATCGAGTAGAAGACCATGTATCCGCCGATCAGTCTGCTGCCGGCCTCCGGGTGCAGCGCGTAGATCAGGGTCTGGTTGGTGACATGGACCGCCTGCACGGCGAGGTCGAGCAGGATCACCCCCACGACCAGGGCCCAGAGCGAGGCGCGGGTGTAGGCCAGGGGCAGCCATGAGGCGGCCAGCAGGGTCAGGGCGATGCCGGTGGTCCGCCGTGAGAGTCCGCGGTCGTTGAGGCGGCCCGCCGCGGTCGCGGCCAGGGCGCCGACGGCACCGATCAGTCCCAGCGCCCCGATCGCGCTGTGGGACAGGAAGTACGGGGCCTCGCTGAGCGGCAGCGCGACGCTGCTCCACAGGGTGCTGAAGGCGGCGAAGACCAGCAGGCCGAACAGGGCCCGGAGCCGCAGCAGTCGTTCCCGCGCGAACAGGGTGATCGTGGAGCGCAGGAGCTGTCCGTAGCGCAGGGTGGTCGGCGGAGCGGCACTCTGGCGCGGCAGCACGCGGTACAGGACCAGGGCGAGCAGAGCGGTGAGCGACGCCGAGGCGAGGTAGACGGAGCGCCAGCCCGCGAGGTCGGCCAGCAGGCCGGACGCGGTGCGGGCGAGCAGGATTCCGATGACCACGCCGCTGGTGACCAGGCCGACGACCCGGCCGCGCCCGGCGGCGGGCGCCAGTGATGCCGCGAAGGCCACCAGCGTCTGCGTGACGACCGCGAGAAGCCCCACCGCGGCCACCCCGGCCAGCAGGATCGCCGCCGTGTGAGCGGCGGCCACCACGGCCAACGCCACCACCAGGAGCAGCAACTGGGCCACGATGAGCCGTCTGCGGTCGGCCACGTCGCCCAGCGGCACGAGGAAGAACAGGCCGACGCCGTATCCGACCTGCGTGAGGGTGACCACGCTGCCGACGAGTGCCGGGCTCATCGCGAGGTCGTGGCCCATGGTCACCAGGAGCGGCTGGGAGAAGTAGACGTTGGCCACCGCGGCTCCGCAGGCGACGGCGAACAGTGCGACGACGCCACGGGACAGGACGAACGCGGGATCTTCCCGGCCGGGGGCCTCGGTCCGTTCTGTCGCGGCCCCACCGTTGCTGGGCATCAGCACCCCTCCACACATCTGGTTTCATCTTGCTACCAATGACGTCGGCGACGGTAGCCGTTTTTGGTAGCATGTTGCAACCATCGTGAGAGTGAGTGAGGGACGCCATGGTGACCAGGACCCGCTTCGACGACAGTGAATGTCCCGTCGCCCGGTCGGTCGACGCGATCGGCGACTGGTGGTCCCTGCTGATCGTGCGGGACGCCTTCGACGGCAGTCGGCGCTTCGGGGAGTTCCAGCGCAGCCTCGGCGTCGCGAAGAACATCCTCACCGCGAGGCTGCGCACCCTCGTCGCCGGCGGTGTCCTCGAATCCGTCCCCGCCTCGGACGGCAGCGCCTACCGTGAGTACGTACTGACGGAGAAGGGCAAGGCCCTCTTCCCCGTCATCGTGGCTCTGCGGCAGTGGGGCGAGCAGAACTTCTTCGCCCCCGGCGAACCGCACTCCCAGTTGGTCGACCGCCGGCAGGGGCACCCCCTCCGCGCACTGGAAGTGCGGTCCGCGGACGGGCGGCGGCTGCACCCCGACGACACCACCGTCCACAAGGTCTCCGGCCAGTGACCTGACCGGGGCCGGGGCCTGCGGCTTGCGACAGGGCTGTCACAAGAGACCAAGATCGCTTGACCTCGCGACAGAGGGATGGACAACAGTGTTTCCGCAGATCACATGAGTGGGCGGCGCCTGTGCTCGTCGGCCACGCAGGACGAAGAGTCGAAGAGGGGGAGTTCGTGTGACGACCGGGACCTGCGTCATCCTCGACATCGGTGGCGTGCTGGAGTTCACGCCGGAGACGGGGTGGGTGCAACGGTGGGAAGAGCGGCTGGAGTTGCCGCCGGGCACCGTGGGGGAGCGGATGCGTGACGTGTGGCGCGCCGGGAGCGTCGGGAGCATCAGCGAGCAGGAGGTCCACGAGCAGGTGGCCGCACGCTTGGGGCTGGACACGCCCCAGGTCGAGGCGTTCATGGCTGATCTCTGGACGGAGTACGTGGGGACGCCGAACGAGGAACTCATCGCCTATGTGCGAGGTCTGCGGGGGAGTTGCAGGCTGGGCATCCTGAGCAACAGCTTCGTCGGCGCCCGGGAGCGGGAAACGGCGCTGTACCACTTCGACGAACTGGTGGACCAGATCGTCTACTCGCACGAGATCGGCATCGGCAAGCCCGACCCGCGAGCCTTCGAGGCCGCCTGCGTCGCCTTGGACGTACGTCCGGAGGACTGTCTCTTCATCGACGATGTCGCAGTCAACGTCGAGGCCGCCCAGGCCGCGGGCATGCAGGCGCATCTGTACGAGGACAACGCCCGGAGCATCGCGCGCATCACCGCTCACCTGGGCGTCGGGCTCTGACTTCGGGGCGTGTCCCGAACCGCAACCCCTCAAATCTTGGGATACCGCCCGACGATCGGTCGCGGCGACCATCGCTCTATCGGTCGGCACCATCCCATCCAGGACCGTAGCGTCACGGTGATCCGGAATTCGTGCTGTTCCATGGCGCCCGAATCACCGACGGACGTGCCGGGTGTGCGTCATCCGGTCCCGAAACCTGAGGAATTGATGAAGGGAAGGGTTATGGAGAAGGACGTCATCGACAACGACCCGCTGGCGGGCGAGGACGGCGAGCTTCAGGCCGGAATGATCTGGATCAACATTCCCATCGGCAACACCGGCGATTAAGGCCGCCCGGGCGGGCCGGCCGTGCCTGACCGCGGCCGGCCCGCCTTCGCGTCGTCTTCGCCCACCACCTCGCGAGAAAGGCCGCTCGTGCGCGTACTGCTGGTCAACATGCCCTGGGCCTCCATCGATCTGCCCTCGCTGGCTCTGGGAATCCTCAAGCGCAGCGTCGACGAGGGCGTTCCCGACAGCCGGGCGGAGGTGATGCACGCCAACATCGAATTCGTCGACTGGGTGACCCGGCGCACCGGATTCGCCCTGGGTGACTACGACTACTACTCTCTTGCCTCCTATTTCATCGGGTGCGGCGACTGGGTCTTCTCCTCCGCGCTCTACGGCGACCGCTCGTGGCGCGTCGCGGAGTTCGTCGAGGGTACGCGCAAAAGCGTCGATGCCGCACGGCGCGAGCAGGCTTTCACACTGCACGAGTTGGCCGACGAATTCGTGCGTGAGACCGCGCGGCGCATCGTGGAACGGCAGCCCGACGTCGTCGGCTTCACCTCGACGTTCCAGCAGAACACGGCCGCTCTCGCGGCGGCCCGGTACGTCAAGGAGCTCGATCCGCGCATCCGTACCGTCATGGGAGGTGCGAACTGCGACGGCAAACAGGGGGAGGCCATGCACCGCAACTTCCCCTTCGTCGATCTCGTGGTGCGCGGCGAGGGAGAGGAGTCGTTCCCCGCGCTGCTGACCGCGCTCCAGGAGGGGCGGGGGCTGGATGACATCCCCGGGCTGTGCCGGCGCGACGAGGAAGGCCGGTGTGTGGTCAACCCGATGCGGTCCCGGCCACTGCCGCCCTCGGCGATCCTGGCGCCGGACTACACCGGGTACTTCGAGCGCCTCGCGTCCTCGCGGGCGCGGTCGTGGGTCGAGCCGAAGCTCGTCGTCGAAAGTGCCCGCGGGTGCTGGTGGGGCGAAAAGCATCACTGCACGTTCTGCGGTCTCAACGGTTCGTCCATGCAGTTCCGCAGCAAGAACCCGTCGGTGTTCTTCGACGAGCTCACCGAACTCGCCCGCCGGCACCAGGTGTTGGACATGTACGTGGTCGACAACATCCTCGACATGAACTACCTGAAGTCGCTGCTGCCCCGGATCGCCGAGAGCGGCTACGACCTCAGGCTGCAGTACGAGATCAAGTCGAACATGCGGCGGCACCAGCTGGAGATCCTCGCCGAAGCAGGCGTGATCCATGTGCAGCCCGGCATCGAGAGCCTGAACAGCAGGGTCCTTGGCCTGATGGACAAGGGTGTCACCGGGTGCCTGAACGTGCGCATGCTGCGCGACGCCTCCGCCGTCGGCCTGTCGGTGGCGTGGAACTACCTGTACGGGTTCCCGGGAGAGGAGGCCGCGGACTACGACGAGGTGATCGAGCAGATCCCGGCGCTGGAACACCTCAACCCGCCCGGGAGCCAGGCCGGCCGGATCGCCGTCGAACGCTTCAGCCCCTACTTCAACAACCCCGGGCTCGGCTTCCGCGAGCTGCGGTCGGCACAGCAGTACCGCTACATCTACGACCTGCCGGAAGAGGAACTGTTCGACCTGGCCTACATCTTCGACGTGCCGCCGCGGGGCATCGACGACACGGTCGTGGACCGGCTGAACGCGGCCATCACCACCTGGCAGCAGGCCCACGACAGCAGCCGCCTCACCCACACCGACTTCGAGGACCGCATCGTCCTGGTCAGCCGGCGACGAGCCTTCGACTGGAGCGTGCTGGAAGTGACGGACCCCTGCGAGGTCGCGCTGTTCCGCCTGCTGGACCAGCCGCACACCCCTGCCGCCGCGGCACGCAAGCTGGGCGAGGTCGGCGAGGCCCGGGTCGGGGAGATCCTCGGCCGCTGGCTCGGGCTCGGCCTGGTCTTCACCGACGGCGGGCAGTACGTGCACGTGGCGCCGGAGGCCGTCAACCAGGAACTGCTGCGCCCGGGATACCTGCGACAGCTGGGCGTCGACACCGTTCCCGACGGGGCCGGCGACCGTGCCGCCGCCTCCCTGCAGTCGGCCCCCGTGTGACCGGAGGGATTTCGATGACCGTACACACCCAGCACACCGCGGATGACGGCGTGCTCGCCGTGGCCGCCTGGCGGGACCACGACCCGGCAGTGGGCGAGTTGCCGGGCATGTCCCTGGGGGACCTGACGGTCCCCGGCGGCCCCGTGACAGCGGCCGCCCGGGCCCTCTTCGACGTCGGCGCGCGGCGCGTGGCCCTGCGCGGGACGGTGGACCTGACGGACACGGCCGACGCCGCCCGCTCCGTACACACACTGAGCCTGATCGGGGCCCTGACAGGGCGAGCCGTGGCGGTCGACTGGCAGGTCCGCACGCCACCGGCCCGGCCCGACGCCTGGATCGCGCTGAGCCACCTCCACCCGCCGACGGCACTGCACGGCCCGCCGGACGCCGAGGAGGCGCTGCGGCAGTGGCGCCACAACCACTACCTCTGCAAATGCGTCCACCGCCAGGGGCCCGGCTTCGTCCAGGTACGCGACCGGCGGCACCGGCGGCTGCGCCGCTTCACCATCGACGCCCCCGACTACCTGGCGGCGATCCGCACCCTGGCCGACGGCGCACCGGCCCGGGCGGTCCCCAGCGCGGTACTGGCCGACCTGCTCCACGAGGAACTCGCCGTACGGTTCGGGGACCACATCTGGTGGACGCCGTACGCGGTGCGGCGCTGGCCGCTGGCCGCGATGGTGATCTGAGCGGCACGAAGCCCTCGACGGCGTCGCGGAATCCGAGACAGGTTCAGCGGAATCCGAGACAGGTTCAAGCGTCTGGCGGAGGCTCAGCCGCTCGTCGCAGTTCAGTGACCCACGCCACACTCGGCTCCTGTCAGCAATCGGGGCGCCATCTCGTTCAAAGGGCACGCGAACGAGACAGGAGCATCGCCATGAAGCACCGCATCGTCGTCCTCGGCGCCGGATACGCCGGGGCCTTCGCCGCCGGAAACCTGGCCCGTCGGCTCGCCGCCGCCGACACCGAGATCACGGTCGTCAACGCCGAGCCCGACTTCGTCGAGCGGATGCGGCTCCACCAGCTCGCGAGCGGCCAGGACCTCGCGTTCCGCAAGCTCGCCGACGTATTCGCGGGCACCGGGGTGCGGCTGCGCCTGGCGCGCGTCACCGGCGTCGACCCCGAGCGCAGGACCGTCGCCGTGACCGGCGAGGACGGCGACGGCGAGCTCGCGTACGACACGCTTCTCTACGCCCTCGGCAGCTCCGTGGCCCACCACGGCGTCCCCGGCGTGGCCGAGTACGCCTTCGATGTGACCGGCCGGTCCTCGGCGCTGCGGCTGCGCGAGCGCCTGGCCGGCCTGGGCGGGGGCGGCACCGTGCTGGTCGTCGGTGAGGGGCTGACCGGCATCGAGACCGCCACCGAGTTCGCCGAGTCCCGGCCCGACCTCTCGGTCGCGCTCGCCGCCCGCGGCGAGCTGGGCGCCTGGCTCTCCCCGAAGGCCCGCCGCCATCTGCGCCAGGCCTTCGACCGGCTCGGCATCACCGTCCACGAGCACACCGGCATCGAAGCCGTCGAGCCGGCACGGGCGATCGCCACGGACGGTACGTCCATCCCGGCCGACGTCACCGTGTGGGCGGCCGGGTTCGCCGTGCACCCCATCGCGGCCGCCAGCGGCCTGGAGGTCGCCGAGACCGGCCAGATCGTCGTCGACCGCACCATGCGCTCGGTCTCGCACCCGGACGTCTACGCCGCCGGTGACTGCGCCTACGCGATCGGCGAGAACGGCCGGCCGCTGCCGATGTCCTGCGCCTCGGCCGGTTTCACCAACATGCAGGCGACCGCCGCGATCATCGCGCGCCTGACGGGCGGCGAGGTCCCGACCGTCGGGCTGAAGTACTACGGCAACCACATCAGCCTCGGGCGGCGGGACGCCATCTTCCAGATGGTGGACGGGGACGCCCGCTCGAAGTCCTGGTACCTGGGCGGCCGCCCCGCCGCGCGGCTCAAGTCGGGCGTGCTCAGGGGGGCCGGGTTCGGCATCGCCCACCCGACCTTCGGCATGCCGAAGCGCAGGCGCCGCCTGACCACCGCGCCCGACCGGGCCGGGGTGCGGGTCGCCGCATAGGCCGTTCTAGGTTGTTCCGCATGGACAGTTCAGCCATCGATCGGTTCGAGGCCAGCCGGGGCCGGCTGGCCTCGCTCGCGTACCGTCTGCTCGGCTCGGCCGCCGACGCCGAGGACGCCGTGCAGGACACGTTCCTGCGCTGGCAGGCCGCGGACCGTGAACAGGTCGAGGCGCCGGAGGCGTGGCTGACCAAGGTCGTCACCAACCTCTGCCTCGACCGGCTCCGCTCGGCGCAGGCGCGCCACGAGCGCGCGGCCGGTGCCTGGCTGCCCGAGCCGCTCCTCGAGGGCGACCCGATGCTCGGCCCGGCCGACACCTTCGAGCAGCGTGAATCGGTGTCCTTGGCCGTACTGACCCTCATGGAGCGCCTCTCACCGGTCGAGCGGGCCGCATACGTCCTGCGCGAGGCCTTCTCGTACCCCCACGCCGAGATCGCCGGGATCCTCGACATCACCGAGTCCGCGAGCCAGCAGCATGTCCACCGGGCGCGACGCCGGGTCGCCGCCGAGCGCCGCGGCGGCCACGAGGTGGACCCCGCGTCCGCACGCCGGATCGTCGAGGAGTTCCTCGCCGCCGCCACGTCGGGGCGCACCGAACGGCTGGTGGCGCTGCTCACCGACGACGTGACCGCGGTTTCGGACGGCGCCGGACTGGCCAGGCGGCTGCTGCGCCACAACACGCGCGAGCGGGTCGCCTCCTACGTGCGGGCCGGCTTCAAGCCCACCGCGGCGAAGCGGCGCATGGCCGGCGGTTCCCCCGCGATGCACATCGCGCTGGTGAACGGCTCCCCGGCCGTCCTCGCCGTGGTCGACGGCCGGGTCGTGGGCGCCGTGGCGTTCGAAGTCAGCGACGGCAAGGTCGCGTCCATGCGCGGCATCGCCGCCGCGGACCGGCTCACGCGCCTCAACGAGGCCTGGCGGCAGCACGAACCCGACGCGCCGGTCATCGACGCATGGTGACCGGAGCCACCGGTCGCCGACGCGCTGGGCGGCTTCCCGGCAACTGCCCGCGGCCGAGACGGGCGTGGGGCACGGCGTACGGTACTGCGTATTGCTCATATCGCCTGGTCCTGACTGCTGACAGGAGCACCACATGAACGCCCTCGCGTACGAGGACATCAAGACAGCCGCCGACCGGATCACCGGAGACGTCCGGCCCGTCACCCTCACGCGAGTCGACCCCGGCGCGATCGGCGGCGACCGCGGCGCGCCTCGCGGCGGGAACCCCGGGCAGCCCTGTGAGGTCTGGCTGGCGCTCGAGTTCATGCAGCACACCGGCTCCTTCAAGGCCCGTGGTGCCGCGAACTTCATCCAGGCCCACCTCGACGCGGGAACCCTCCCTGAGGCCGGGGTGACCATCGCCTCCGGCGGCAACGCCGGGATGGCGTGCGCCTGGGCGGCCCAGCGGCACGGGGTTCGTGCCACCGTCTTCCTGCCGGCCAACGCGCCGCAGGTGAAAGTGGCCAAGCTCCGTTCGTACGGCGCCGACGTACGGCTGGTCGGCTCCGAGTACGCCGAAGCGCTCGCGGTCTGCGAGGAGTTCGCCACCACCACCGGCGCTCTCACCTCACACGCCTACGACCATCCGCTGATCGCGGCGGGCGCAGGCACGCTGCTGGAGGAGATCCGGGCGCAGATACCCGAGTTGGACACGGTGGTCGTCGCGGTGGGCGGCGGTGGCCTGTTCACCGGCGTCGCCACGGCCGCTCGGCACCACGGCATCCGCACCGTCGCCGTGGAACCGGAACACTGCCGCGCGCTCAACGCCGCGCTGGAGGCCGGCGGCCTGGTGGACGTCACCGTGGAGTCGATCGCCGCCGACTCCCTCGGAGCGCGCCGGACGTCCGCCATGGCTCTGCACGCGGGCCGGCAGGACCGGACGCATTCCGTCCTCGTGCCGGACACCGAGATCGTCCGCGCCCGCCAACTGCTGTGGGACCACCGCCGGATCGCCGTCGAGCACGGTGCCGCCACCGCCCTCGCCGCGCTCACCTCGCCGGACCGGCACACCCCCGAACCGGACGCGCGTGACCGGTCGTCTTCCACGAGCAGCGGCTATCGGCCCGGCAGCGGCGAGAAGGTCTGCGTGGTCCTGTGCGGAGCCAACACCGACCCGAGCGACCTCGTGCGCTGACCTGAGGGGTGCCGACAGACGCCTCTTGCCGTGTTTGTCCTGTCGGGAAGCTATGCCAACTTGCCGTACATCTGGTGGCGTTGCATCCTCTTCCTTGGTAGCTCACCCGCCGCCCCCTTGGAGGCGGCGGGCAGGGAACAGGCAGACGCTGGTGACTCGTGATGTCCAGGTTCACTGTCGCTGACCTGACGGGACCCCTGAGGCCGGGCGGGCCGGGCCCGTCGGTGGAATGGTCGCAGCGCTGCGCCGCCCTGCTGCGCATGGACGGCGTGGCGGTGGCGCTGCGCGGCAACGCCTCCGAGCTGATCTGGTACAGCGACGAGCGGAGCGCTCGGCTCGACGACCTGCAGTTCACCCTGGGGGAGGGGCCGGGTGTGGAGTGCGCCCGGGACGGTTCGCTGTGCCTGGTCGGCGACCTCGCGCAGGCGCCCGGCCCCCGCTGGCCGGCCTTCGTCCCGGGCGCGCTGGCCCAAGGGATACGAGCCGTCTTCGCCTTCCCCCTGCGGCTGGGGGCGATCCGCATCGGCGTACTGACGGTGCACCGCCGCACCGCGACCTCGCTCCGTGACGAGGCCATCGACGACGCATTGACGATCTCCGACGCGCTCACCCTGTTCCTGTTGGGACAGGGCGCGGAACCGGCCTCTGGCCACGGCGGCACCTCACCGCCGCCGCCCGCCTTCGAGGACCTGCGCCGCGCGGAGGTCCATCAGGCGACCGGGATGGTCAGCACCCAGCTGGGCCTGCCCCTGCACACCGCACTGGACCGGCTGCGTGCCCACGCCTTCGCGCACGACCTGCCGATCACCGAAGTCGCCCGCGCCATCGTGACCAGACGACTGAACCTGCGCGAGTAACCCACAAGTGAACCTGCGCGAACGGCCCACCAACCCCGGCACACCGCCACTCAACCCCGGCACACCGCCACTCCCGACCGCCATTCACCCACGAGACTTCACTACGTGAGGGAAGCGAGCCATGAATCGCGAACAGGATCTGGCCGACGCCTTCGTGGAACTGGCCGACACATTGGTCGACGACTTCGACGTCATCGAATTCCTTCAGCAACTGTGCACCCGCTGCACCCAGTTGCTGGCCGTCGACGCCGCCGGGGTGTTCCTCGCCCCGCCGGACGAAGTGCCGCAGGCCGTCGCACCCTGTGACCCGGTCCCCGAGCTCGCGGACGTCCTGACCACCGCCGCCCACGACGGTCCGGCCCGCGAGTGCTGCCGCACCGCCGCCCCGGCCGCCCCCGTGGACCTCCACCAGTGCGCCAACCGCTGGCCCCACTTCACCGCCCGGGCCCGGCACGCCGGATACTCCTGCGCCGGCGCCCTCCCGCTGCGCCTGCGCAGTGACACACTCGGCTGCCTCCTGCTGCTGCGCACCGTCGGCAGCCCGCTGCCCGCCGCGGACGTGCGCCTGGCCCAGGCGCTCGCGGACGCGGCGGCCATCGGCCTGATCCACGAACAGACCCTGCGGCGGCACCGCACCACCACCCTCCAGCTTCGGACCGCCCTGCACAGCCGCATCACCATCGAACAGGCCAAAGGGGTGCTGGCCACACGCCTGGACACCACCGTGGACGACGCCTTCGAGCTGATGCGGGCGCACGCGCGCCGGCACCGCCGACGCCTGACCCTCGTGGCCCAGGCCATCATCGATCAAGGGCTGATTCCCGAGGCCCCCTCGCCGACAAGCACTGACCACCCCGCCGCGCCGGCGTGAGCGTTCCGCGCCAGGCCGCTGCCGGTACCGGTGCGGTCAGGCCCGCTCGCGGCGGCGCAGCGCGGCCCTGGCGGTGGCGGTGGCAGCGATCGCCAGGGCGGACGCGGTGACGAGGGGATGGCGGGACACGGCGGCCTCGACGGAACGGGGGTGCGCTGCCTCGTCGAAGATGCCGTGCGCGCCTTGATCGCTGTCCGGCGGGCGGTCCGCCGGCTCGAAGAGATTGCCGCGCCCGGGCGGCGGGCGACGGTCCGCCTGCTGGGAGTCGAAGCCCGTGCGGGCCAGGTAGCGGTCGAGGAAAGCGGGCGCCAGGCGGTTGGCCCAGATGGTCGCCACGGTGGACGCACCCACGTAGTACTGCTTGCGGCGGGGGTGGTCGGCGGCGTACACGATGCCGCGGGCGGCGACCTCGGGCTGGTAGATCGGCGGGACCGGGCGGGCGTGCCGGGGCAGGCGGGTGCGGACCCAGGAGAACTGCGGTGTGTTGAGGGCGGGCAGTTGGACCACGGTGACGCGCACGTTGCTGCCCCGGTGCAGGAGTTCGGTGCGCAGAGCGGAGGTGAAGCCGTTGACGGCGTGCTTGGCGCCGCAGTAGGCCGACTGCAGGGGAATGGCCCGCTCGCCCAGAGCCGAGCCCACCTGGACGATGGTGCCCCGGTCCCGGGGCGCCATCCGCTTGAGCGCCGACCGGGTCCCGTTGACGAAGCCCAGGTACGACACGTCGGTGACCCGCTGATACTCCTCGGCCGTGACTTCGTCGAAGGGCGCGAACACGCCGACGAACGCGCAGTTGACCCACACGTCGATGGGGCCGAAGGCCTTCTCCCCGGCGTCCGCGGCGGCCTCGACCTGCCGCGCGTCGGCGGTGTCGGCGACCTGGACCAGGGCACGGCCGCCGAGGGAGCCGACCTCGTCGGCGGCGGCGCGGAGGCCGGCCCGGCCGCGGGCGATCAGTACGACGTCGGCGCCGCGCCGCGCGTACAGGCGGGCGGTGGCACGGCCGACGCCGGCACTGGCGCCGGTGATGACGACGGTCTGGGGCATGGTCGGTCGGTTCCCTTCTGGGCAGTTGGCGACTTGACCGGCCTGGCTTTCGCGACCGGGCCTGCTGTCACGTCTCCTCTCCCGCGCTCGGCCGGTCCTCGCGGTGACGGCGCCCCGGCAGCATGTCCTGGACCTTGGCCTTGAAGCCCTGGCGGACCATGGCGGCGCGGTCGCTGTCGCCCTTGAGGACGGAGGCCGCGGCCGCCTCGATCTGGTCGAGGGACGCGTGCGGCGGGATGGGCGGCACGGCCGGGTCGGTGCGGAAGTCGAGGACGAAGGGCCGGTCGGCGGTGAGTGCCGCCTGCCAGGCGCCCTGCACGGCGTCCGGCTTCTCCACCCGCATTCCGTCCAGGCCCAGCGAGCGGGCGAACTCGGCGTAGGCGACGTCGGGGAGCTCCTGCGAGGGCAGGAACTGCGGGGCGCCGGACATGGCGCGCATCTCCCAGGTGACCTGGTTCAGGTCCTGGTTGTTGAACACGGCCACCACCAGGCGCGGATCGGCCCACTGCTTCCAGTACTTGGCGATCGTGATCAGTTCGGCGAGACCGTTCATCTGCATGGCCCCGTCGCCCACGAGCGCGATCGCGGGACGGTCACCGTGCGCGAACTTGGCGCCGATCACATAGGGCACACCCGGCCCCATGGTGGCGAGCGTCCCGGACAGCGAGCCGCGCATCGCGCCGCGCAGCCGCAGATGGCGGGCGTACCAGTTGGCGGCCGACCCGGAGTCCGCGGCCAGGATCACGTCCTCGGGCAGCAGGTCGTTCAGCGCGTGGGTGACGTACTCGGGATTGATCGGATCGGCGTCCACCGTCGCGCGCCGCTGCATGACCTTCCACCAGCGGGCGGTGTTCTTCTCGATCTGCTTGCGCCAGGAGCCGTCCTTGGCGTCCTTGGTGCTCTTGCTCTCCTTGTCGCCCTTGGCCGGCCGCAGGTGCGGCAGCAGGCGGCGCAGCGTCTCGCGGGCGTCGCCGACGAGGTTGACCTCGAACGGGTAGCGCAGCCCGACCATGTGCGGATCGATGTCGATCTGCACGGCCCGCGCCTGACCGAACTCGGGCAGGAACTGGGTGTAGGGGAAGCTGGATCCGATCACCAGCAGGGTGTCGCAGTCCCGCATCATCTCGTACGACGGCCGGGTGCCAAGCAGGCCGATCGAGCCCGTGACGTACGGCAGATCGTCGTCCAGGGCGTCCTTGCCGAGCAGCGCCTTGGCCACGCCCGCGCCCAACAGGTCGGCGATCTCCATGACTTCCTGGCGGGCCCCGCGGGCGCCCTGCCCGATGAGGATGGCGACCTTCTCGCCCGCGTTCAGCACCTCGGCGGCGCGCTCGACGTCGGGGTCGGACGGCACCGTGGCGTACTGGGCCATGCCCAGGCTGGACGGCACCATCTTGAACGCGTGGTCGGGCGCGGAGTAGTCGAGTTCCTGCACGTCCGCGGGGATGATGACGGCCGTCACGGAACGCCGGGCGATGGCGGTGCGCATGGCACGGTCGAGCACGTTCGGCAGTTGCTCGGGCACCGTGACCATCTCGCAGAAGTCGGAGGCGACGTCCTTGTAGAGGCTCAGCAGGTCGACCTCCTGCTGATAGGAGCCGCCCATCGCGCTGCGGTTGGTCTGTCCCACGATGGCGACGACGGGCACGTGGTCGAGCTTGGCGTCGTACAGACCGTTGAGCAGATGGATGGCGCCCGGCCCCGAAGTGGCCGCGCAGACACCGACCTTGCCGGAGAACTTGGCGTAGCCGACCGCTTCGAAGGCGGACATCTCCTCGTGGCGGGACTGAATGAACTGCGGCTTGTTGTCGGCCCGGCCCCAGGCGGCGAGCAGTCCGTTGATGCCGTCGCCGGGGTAGGCGAAGACATGCTCGACCTCCCAGGCACGCAGACGCTCCAGGATGTGGTCGGAGACCTTCATCGACATGGTGCTGACCTTTCCGGTGGGTGCGCAGAGCGTGTCTGTTGTCGGGTGCGCAGAGCGTGTTGTCGTCGGGGGTGCGCCGTGTGTTGTTGTCGGGTTGCGTACGACGGCCGGGGGCTACGTGCGCCGGCGAAGGCGCCGCAGCGAGCCGCGGCCGGCCGCGGCGGTGACCGCGCGCCCTCGGCGCTGGTCAGCTCGAACGGGATCCGGGTGTGCACACAGCCCTGGCCGAAGTGCCCGTACGGCGAGGGATGGTCGTAGCCGAAATCGTCGAACAGCTTCTTCAGGTCGCGCAGATAGTCTCCGAGGCGCTCGGGCGGAACGGCGGAGTCCTCCCCGCCCTCCCAGGTCTCCCGGCCGTCCGGCGGCCGCGCGGTCACGCCGAGGCCCGGCCTCGCGGGCCTTGAGCATCCGGTGTTCGCGCTCGGGGTCGTCGGAGAAGGCGACGGTGGCGTCCTTCTCACCGCGGCCCACCGCGCGCAGCAGCGCGAGCGCCTGCTCGTCGACCTCGTCCTGACTGTCACCGCTGAACTGCAGCGGGGCCTTGGCCACATCGAAGCCGTTCTCCGGAAGGAGCGAGTCCAGGTTGTAGCCGGAGACCCGGCGCGGTGTCTTCGGGTAGCCCGTGCGGATGTCCGCCAGACACTCGCCGGCGATGCGTTCCACCGCGTGACGCAGCGCGGCCACAAGCCCGGCCGTGTCCACCAGGCCGGAGGGTGGGCCACCAGAGGGACTCCGGCCTCGTCCCTCCGCTCCTCGGCCATCCGGGTCACTCCCTCCAGATCGGGCACAGGCAGGTCGTACGGGCCGTCCGGGCCCCGGGCCGGGCGGGTACCCCCTCTCGTCGTACGCAAGGGCGCCTTCTCCGGGGTGTCCGGTCAGGGCAGTGGGGTGCCGCCGGTGGCGTTGACGATCTCGCCGGTGATGTAGCTCGCGCGGGAGGAGGCGAGGAAGACGTAGGCGGGCGCCATCTCGGCGGGCTGGGCCGGGCGGCCGAGCGGGGACTGCTTCCCGAACTCCTTGGTGTCGGGCAGCGTGGCCGGGATCAGCGGTGTCCAGACGGGGCCGGGAGCGACCGCGTTGACGCGGATGCCGTCCTTGGCGAGCAGCTGCGCGAGCCCGTGGGTGAAGGTGACGATCGCGCCTTTGGTCGTGGCGTAGTCCAGCAGGTGGGGGCTGGGCTTGTAGCCCTGGACGGATGTCGTGTTGATGATGCTGCCGCCCGCGGGAATGTGGGGGAGAGCCATCTTGCAGAGCCAGAACATGGCGTACAGGTTCGTGCGCATCACGCGGTCGAACTGTTCGGTGGTGATGGCGGTGATGCCGTCGGGCTGGGCCATCTGGTAGGCGGCGTTGTTGATGAGGACGTCGATCCGGCCGAACTCCGCCACGGCCCGGTCGACGAGACTCCGGCACGCGTCTTCCGTACGGATGTCGCACTCGACGGGGACGGCCTTCCGGCCCGCGCCCTCGACCAGGTCGGCCGTCCGGTGGGCCTCCTCGCGTTCTTCGGGCAGGTGGGTGAACAGCACGTCCGCGCCCTCGCGCGCGTAGGCCAGGGCGACGGCCCGGCCGATCCCGGAGTCCCCGCCGGTGAGCAGGGCCTTGCGGTCGGTCAGTGCCCCGGACCCCCGGTAGGAGTCCTCGCCGTGATCCGGCGGCGGGTCCATCGGTCCCGTCCACCCCGGGGGCTCCTGGTCCTGCTGAGGAAACTCGGGCTGAGGGTGCTTGTCGGCGGGGTTGGGGGGTGCCGTGTCGTCTTCCGGCATCGCTGGGCTTCCCTCCATGGTGTCGACGCCGTCCCGGGGGGGCGACGCGGTGGTGGTTCGTCCGGCTGACCGTGGACCCCGGCAGAGCAGGTTCCCCGCCACCCCGGACGGGCAAACGTACTCAGAGCGCAACATATGGGTCGCTTGCCCGCCGCATCCTTGCCGCCATCCGGCTCTCCCGCGCACCGGTCACCGTCGTACCGCTCACGTCGGTGCGGGAGGCGGCCCGCCTCATGCGCGCGGCGCGCACCGTCCTCACTCGACATACGATTCGAGCGTGCCGCGACGCCGGACGTCGAGCGTCGCGCAGTGGAACGAGCCGCCGAACGGCGCGTAGTGCAACAGGTCGCACGGAACGGGCTCGAAGCCCCATGTCTCCAGCGCACGCAGCATGTTGGTGTGGTGCCGCTCCGCGATCACTCGTTTCTCGTCGACCATGAGCACGTTCATGCTGAGCCACTTGCCGCACAGCGAGGTGAGTTTGAGCAGGCGCTCGTCGATCGGGTCGGGATCGGGGGCGATCAGGATGTCCCATGAGCGCAGGAAGTCGGGCAGGCGGTCGACGTCGATGTACTCCGGGTTGACCATCACCTTGCCGGGCGCGAGCACGAGGAACGTCGTGTCGATGTGCATGGGGGTCCGGCAACGGCTCTCGATCTCGTGGATGCGATAACCGGGCCCGAGATGGCGCCGCAGCCACTCGATGCCCATCCGGTTGGTGACATTGCTGCGCAGGGCGAACAGGTCCCGCCCCGCGCGCACGAAATCCGCGGCGTCGAAGACCGGCTCGAACTCGGTCAGGATGTAGCGCATGGGCTCGCCCGCCTCGGGGACGCTGAAGTTCTTCTCGAAGAGGGCGTCGGTGAGTTGAGGTTTCGGCGCCGCCGTCCAGCGCGCGCCGCGCCGGAAGTAGTCCTTGAGGATCGGGCGGTAGGAGTGGGTCTCGAAATACCGGCACGGCCATGCCATCGGCGTCTCGATGATCTCGTCGCCGATCACGAGCATGCTGTCCCGCGGACAGGTGTTGCAGAAGCCGCGTGACGACCAGTCGGGGGTCTTGAAACGCCGGCCGTGGTCGACCGCCTCCGGGCGCCTGACCGTGACGCCCAGGGACTGCAGCAGGGCGATGAACTGCTCGAGCTCGTGCTGCGCCGGTTCGATCATCCGCTGCGGATACGCGATGCCCGCGGCAAGCCCCTGCAACCGCGCGGCCCAGCGGGGAATGTTGCAGGTCACGACGGGGTGGCTGGAGGGGATCGTCGCACCGTCGAGACGTCCGACGATGATCTCCTCCAGCGGGTCCCACTCGTTGTGGGAACTGACCGGGGAAACGAGGGGTTCCGCGGCAGGCGCGGCCGGGGGCGATGGCGGCGACGTCACGTTGGGTTCACCTTCCGCACGAGGGTTCCGCACAAGGTCTCGACGGTGCGCGCCGGGACACGGCCCGCGGGCCGGCCGCTCGTCCCGCTCGTCAGCGCCGTATCAGGGAGCGGGGAGAAACTGATGAGCGTCAAGGAGGGACGGCCCCGAGCGCAGAGGCCGTCCCCATGGCGAGGGAGAGGTGCCCGGAGTGGCTTATCGGGGACCGGAGTTCGCTTCAGTCGGGTGCAAGCCCACGCAGGTTCGAATCCTGCCCTCTCCGCGGCAACGGATCTTCGGGGCCGGACGGCCGGGCCGTGTGTTCTCTCCGTCATGGCTCCCCGCGTTCCCGGACGACATCGGTCGGCTTCTTGTCGTCGCGCAGCCCCTGATAGCGGGGATGGCGCAGCATGCCGTCACGCGTCCACTCCGAGAAGGCGATCTGTGCCACGAGCCGCGGCCGCACCCAGTGGGCGGCCCGCTCCGCGACCCGGCCGTCGAACGGCGAGTCGGCCGTTCGGAGTCCGTCGAGTTCCTTGCGCAGGGCGAGCAGCGTACGCCGGTCGAAGCCGGTGCCGACCTTGCCCGCGTAGCGCAGCCGTCCGTCCTCGTAGTAGCCGATGAGCAGCGCGCCGACACCCACCCGGGTGCCCATGGGCTCCGTGAAGCCGCCCACCACGAACTCCTGGCCCCGGGCGCACTTCAGCTTCAGCCAGTCGTCCGAGCGGCGCGGCTGGTACGTGCTGTCGGCCCGTTTGGCGATGAGCCCCTCCCAGCCGCGCCGGCACGCGTCGGCCAGCAGTTCGGGCCCGCCCTCGTTGCGGTGGGTGCTGAACCTCAGCGGCGCCCTGAAGGTGATCGAGCGGCGCAGCAGGGACTTGCGGGTGCGCAGCGGCAGCCGCCGCACGTCCACGCCGTCCAGGCGCAGCAGGTCGAAGACGTAATAGGTCACCGCGACGTTGCTCGCCGCGATGTCGGCACGCCGGGTGAGCCCCATGCGCTGCTGGAGGCGCGCGAAGTCCGTCCGGCCGTGCGAGTAGGCGACGATCTCGCCGTCGGTGGTGAAGTCCGCGCGGTCCTGCGCGGTCAGCGCGTCGACGATCTCCGGGTACGTGGCGTCGAGCCGTCGACCGGAACGGGACCGGAGCGTCACCGTGCCGTTCTCGCGCACCGCGAGCACCCGGATGCCGTCCAGCTTCCGCTCGAAGATCCAGCCCTGCGGGAAGTCACGCCGGTCGCTGAGCGTCGCCAGCATCGGAGATGCCGCCAGTTCGACGCCCGGGGCCGCCTTGCGGGTGCGGGCGTCCAGTGCGGGAGGCAGCGTGTCCAACAGGCCGGTCATCTCCGCTTCCCGCCGTTCGGCTCCCATGTCGGCGCGTCCGGCGCCTCGGCGACCTGGCGCAGCGTTCGGCCGCTGCGGGCGGAGCGGGCCCGCCGCGGATCGGGCGTACCGCCGCCCGCCGAGCCGTGCCCGGTCCGTACGAGCAGCCACGTCGGCTTGCCGGCGGATCCGCCGCTCTTCTCCTCACGGCCGTGGAACCGGGTGAGCGCGTACTGGCCGCGCAGCTTCTCGCCGTGCAGCACGAACGTGGCGTGCCCGTTCTCCAGCGCCTGCGCGAACGGCACCGGCCGGTTCCGTTTGTCATGGCTGGTCGGCCGGTACGTGCCGCGGTCCCAGACGATGACGGTCCCGCCGCCGTACTCGCCCTGCGGGATCACTCCCTCGAAGTCCTTGTACTCCAGAGGGTGGTCCTCGGTGGGAAGGGCGAGCCGTTTGTCGTGCGGATCGGTGGAGGGGCCCTTCGGGACCGACCACGACTTCAGTACGCCGTCGACCTCGAGGCGGAAGTCGAAGTGCATCGTGCTGGCGTCGTGGATCTGCACCACGAACGTGGGCTCGTCGTCCGTGCCGGGCGCGGCCTCGTCGTCCGGGCCCGGTACGGCCTCGTCCGGCTCCGCACGCTCGCCGCTCGGCTCGCTCGTCCGGTCGAAACGCCGTTTCCCGCGATAGGCCCGCAGCCCGTCCTCGGCACTCACGGCAGCTCCCTTCCGTCGGGTCCGGCGGGCTCACTGGCCGGTTCGAGCCGGGTACCCGTGATCGTCACCGGCACACGACCTCAGTCCACCGGATTACCCGCGGTAACACCTTTGGCGCGGGTGAGCCCGAACGGGCGACTGACCGGGTCACCGCCGCCGCTGCCGGACGGGATGCCCACGCAGTGCCGTGCCAGCGCACGGCCCACGTCCCACGGCGTGACGACGCCCACGACGCGGCCGCCTTCGACGACCAGCGCCCGGTGCGCCGGGCACGTGTCGAGGCGCGGCAGCACGCCGCCGAGCGGGTCGTCCGGAGCCACGGTGGGAACGCGGTCCAGGGGCAGGGACACGTCGGCCAGGGTCGTCGACGTACGCGCCGGAGCCGCGACCCGCTGGACCGAGGGCACCGAGATCAGGCCCAGCGGCTTCCCGTCGTCGTCGACGACCGGCAGGGCCGAGTGCCGGCAGCCGGAGAGCGAACCGCTCAGGAACTCGGACACCCTGAGGGCCGCGGGCGCGGTCACCGGATGCGAGCTCATCGCCTGCCGTACGGGGAGGTCGTGCGGCGCCTCCGCGGACCGCGCCGGTGTGCTCCCGGCCGTCGCCGCCGTCACCAGGAACGTGCCCACCAGGACCAACCACAGCCCGCCGAGGTCGGCGGCGAACACCACTCGGGCCAGGCCGACCAGCAGCAGCGGCCACCCCGCGTGCCGCCCGACCGCGGCGGTCACGCCCGTGGCGCGGAGCCGGTCCTTCGTACGCCACCACACCACTGCGTGCAGCAGCCGAGCGCCGTCGAGCGGCACGCCCGGCAGGGCGTGGCCCACGGCCAGCAGCGCGTTGACCGCCGCCAACCACGTCGCCGTCTCCACGGCCAGGTCCGAGGCGCCGACCGCGCTGAACAGGCTCGCGATGACCATCGACCCCAGTGCGAGGCCCAGGCTGACCAAGGGGCCCGCACCCGCGATCCGCAGTTCCGCGCCCGGACTCGCGGCCGTGTCCGGGGGCCGGGCGGCCCCGCCGCACGGCCACAGCACGATCGAGTCGGCGGCCACACCCTGGCGTCGGGCCACCACCGCGCGGGCGCCGTCCCGCGCGAGCAGCGAGGCGCAGCACACCACCGCCGCGCCGAGCCCCGCCGCCCAGTAGAGCCACGTCGGCCGGCCGGGATGGGCATCGGGCAGGCGGGCCTCGGCCAGCGCCGACGCGACCAGAACGAAGGCGACCGGAACGGTCCAGTGGACGGCCACCCGGATGCCGGCCGGACGCCTCAGGGCGAAGGTCATCGTCATGGGTGGTGCCTCCTCGCGGTCGGTCTCGGGACCGTGTCCCCGCCGGTGTCCTCTGCGCCTCGGGACGGCTCGCGTGCGACGACCGGACACGGGTGACCCACGTGGTCTCCGTCAAACGCGGGCCCGCCCGGCACGCACCCGTGTCCGCTTCCGTCGGGGCGGAAGCGGACACGGGCTCGGGGGAGTCGCGCGGGTCAGACGCCCGCCGAGTTCTTCTCGGGCGGGTTCACGGCCACGAGTTCCGGCGCGGGCGCGGGCGTCGGGCCGCTCTCGCTCAGGCCGAACCTGTTGTGGAACGTGCGCAGCGGACCGGGCGCGTACCAGGCCGAGCGGCCGAGCAGGCGCATCGCGGCCGGGACGAGGACGCCGCGTACGGCGATGGCGTCGATGAGGATGGCGAGGCCGCTGCCCAGGCCGAACAGCTGCAGGAAGCTGATCTTGGCCGTGCCGAAGGCGAAGAAGCTCACCGCGAGCAGGACGGCCGCCGCGCTGACGATGCGTCCGGTGTGCCCGAGGCCGTTGGCGACGGCGGACTCGTTGTCCTCGCCGAGTTCGTGGAGTTCCTTGATCCGGCTGGTGACGAACACCTCGTAGTCCATCGAGAGACCGAAGGCCACGCAGAACATCAGCACGGTCATCGAGGTCTCCATCGGCTGCGCGGTGAAGCCGAGCAGGCCGGAGAGGTTGCCGTCCTGGAAGATCCAGGTCATGACGCCGAGGGTCGCTCCCAGGCTGATCAGGTTGAGGACCAGGGCGCGAAGCGGCTGTACGACGCTTCCGGTGAACAGGAAGAGCAGCACGAAGGTGGTGACGGCGATCAGGCCGATGGCGAGCGGGAGCCTGCCGCCGATGGAGTCGTTGGAGTCGACGAGTTCGGCGTCGCCGCCGCCCACCAGCGGGTCCGTCCCGGAGGGCGGTGCGGCCGTCCTGACGTCCTCGACCAGGTCCTTGGCCGCGTCCGACTTCGGCGTCAGGGTGCTCACCACGTTGAGCTGCTGTGCGGCGGGGCGGCCGAGTGCCGCGTTGCCGGGGCCGGTCGCCTTGGCCTGCCCGTCGGTGAAGACCCCCGCGCTGGTCTCGACGCGGGCGACGCCCTCGAGCCCGGAGAGCTCGGCCGCGTACGACGCCAACGGGGCCTTGGCCACGGGCTTGTCGATGACGACGTGGAGGGGCGCGGCGTCGTTGCCGTTGAAGTTGTCCCGCAGCGCCGCCGAGACCCGGCGGCTCTCGGCGCCCTCGGGCAGCACGCGTTCGTCGGCCGTGCCGAAGGTGATGCCGAGCAGCGGGCTCGCCGCGAGCAGCAGGACCGCGAGCACGGGCAGCGCGGTGAGCGCGGGCCGCCGCATGACGGTGCGGGCGAGGCGCCCCCACACGGACGACCCGGACGGGGCGGCGCGCCCCGGCTTCACCCACGGCATCCGCCCGCTGTTGACCCGGTGCCCCAGGACCTTGAGCAGGGCCGGCATCACGAAGAGGGTGGCGAGGGCCGCGATGAGGACGACGCCGACCCCGGAATAGCCGAACGAGCGGAGGAAGTACTGCGGGAACACCATGAGTGCCGCGAGCGCGGCGGCCACGGTCGCGGCGGAGAACGCGACCGTACGGCCCGCGGTGCTCATCGTCTTCCGGACGGCGTCCTCCACGCTCGCGCCCGACGCGAGTTGCTCCCGGAACCGGCTGATCATCAGCAGGGCGTAGTCGACACCGAGGCCGAGGCCGAGCGCCGTGGTGAGGTTGATCGCGAAGATGGAGACGTCGGTGACACTGCCGACGAGGTAGAGCTGCGCGAACACACCCACGATGGCGATGAGCGCGATGACCAGCGGCAGCAGCGCGGAGACCACGGTGCCGAAGACGACCAGGAGCAGCAGGAGGATCAGTGGCACGGCGATGGTCTCGGCCAGGACGAGGTCTTCCGTGGTCTGCGGCCCCATCTCGTAGCTCACGCCGGTGCTGCCTCCGGCCTTGACCGTGAGCGTGTCCTCGTACGTCCCGGCGTAGTCGTCGATGACGGCCTTGGCGTTCTCCTGCTGCTCCGCGTCGTGCCCCTTCACATGGGCGAGCACGATGGCCTCGCGGCCGTCCTTGGAGCGCAGGTCGGGGCTGTTCGTGTCCCAGAACGAGACCACGTGGTCGAGGTCCTGCTCCTTCTTGAGGTCGGCCACCAGGGCCCGGCCCCTTTCCTCGGCGGCCGGGGCGTCGATGCGGCCCTTGGGAGCGCGGACCAGGAGCACCAGGCTCGTCTCTCCGCCGAACTTCTCGTCGATGACGTCCCTGGCCCGGGAGGACGGGGAGGCCGGGTCGTCGAATCCGCCCCCCAGCAACTTCCCGAAGGCCCCGGCGCCCAGGGCGCCCATGAGAACGACCACCACGGCGGCGACGATGAGGACCAGCCGGGACCGGCGGATCGCCAGCTCGGCTATGCGTTCGAACACGCACTCTCTCCTTCGGGTCTTGCGGGGAAAAGGACATGCAGCGGCCGGAGTGACATGAGGGCGGGAAAGGCGCGCTCTGGTACCGACGCCGAAACGACGACGCGGGCCGGGCCCGGAACGCGGTGTCGCGCTCGCCGTCGCCGTTGCCGAAGTTAGCGAGGCGCGGCGGAATTTGGCAGTGTTAGATTTTCTTGACGCCACGCTCGCTGCGGCCGCCGTGCGCCCCGGACCGGCCCGCCTACTCCCCGGTGGGGCGTGGCCCTCGGTAGGTCCTGCCACCGCGGCGGGGCAGCGCCTCCGGTACGTCGCCGGGCCGCGCGATCGTCTCCACGGCCAGGCGCAGCTCCGTCCGGGTCGTCGCCGACGACAGGTCCAGGGCCAGGAGCCGGCCGCACTCGGTGAGCCAGGTCGTGAGGGTCGTCCGGTGCAGGCCCAGCGCGGCGGCGGCCGGAGCGGTGCGGCCCCGGTGGCCGAGCCAGCACCGCAGGGCGATGCGCAGCCGGGTGTCGAGCGGTTCGAGCAGCGTGGACGCCCAGCGGTGGGCGTGCTCGGGGGCGAGGAGGTCGGCGGGCAGCGGCGGGTGGGGGGTCACTCGGGTGCGCGAGGCCGTGGAGGGGGAGGGGGCCGATGCCGGGGCCCGCAGGGCGAGGAGGAGTTGGGCCTGCACCGTGGGGTCGTCCAGATCGGCGTCGAGCAGCGTTCCGATGCCGCGCAGCCGTGTGCGTACGGTGCCCTCCGCCACGTCGAGGGCGTGCGCGGCGGCCAGTGCCGAACCCGAGCGGAGCCAGGCCTCCAGGGTGCGCCGCTGCTCGCGGTCCAGGGGCTGGAGGACGGCCGCGGACCACGCGGCGAGCCGGTCCGCCGGTACGACGCGGGGCAGCCCGTGCGCGCCCAGGCCGGTCGCGCAGGTCAGGCAGCCGACGGCGGCGCTGTTGCGGGCCGTGCCGGCCTCCGCCCACGCGGTGGCGAACATGTCCAGCGGAGCGGGATCCGCGGCCCCGCCCGCCAGTTGATGCCGGTCGGCGACGCGCGCGACCAGGGAGAGCGCCGGGTGGTGGTCCCCGTGGGCGCCGTGGAGGGCCACGACCACCAGCTCCGCCCCGTCCAGGCAGAGCAGCACCCGCGTGCCGCCGAGGGACACGCCGGGCTGCGCCGCCCGCCACAGAGCCTGGTAGGCGGTGTGCGCGGCGCGCCCGGCCAGCCGGTACACCGTGGCGTGCGTGGCCGTGGCGCCGCCCAGCACATCGGCGGCCAGCTGCGCGTGGCCGTGCAGCAGCAGGCGCAGTACGGCGGCGTGCAGCCGCTGCTCGGCCTCGCGTACCTCGTCCGCCCGCCGCGCCCGCACCCGCAGCAGGTCGGCGGTGGCCCGCGCGACGAGGCCGGCCTGGGGGGCGGGTGTTCTGCGCGGGCCGAGGACGAGGACGGTGCCGGCGGCGTCGTTCACCTGATGGATCGTGAGGTGCGGGTGGGCCTGGGGGTGTGCGGCGGCCCGCTCGCCCTCGGGGCCGGCCGGGTGCGGGGTGCTGTGGACGGCGCCGGTCACCGGGTCCACCAGGACCGCCCAGCCGTCGGTGAGGTCGGCCGCTTCGGCGATCAGCGCCGCGCCGGAGTGCGCGGCCGCCCGCGTGAGCCGTCGCAGCGCCTGGCCGGACAGGTCCGGCGCGGCGGAGGCGGGCGCGGGCCCCGCGAGGTGCCCCGGACGGCCCGCGCCGCTCGGCGTCATGAGATCCGTGCGACGCCGCCCCAGCCCGCGCGCACGGTGAGCCGGCCGGTGGTCGCGTCGGGCCGCCAGTTGGGCCAGGACACATAGCCGGGCTCGACCAGCTCCAGGCCCTCGAAGAAGGCCACCGTCTGCTCCGGCTCCCGGAAGATGTAGGGGATCGCACCGGAGTTGTTGTAGGCCTCCTGCACCTCCCGGTGCTTGTCGTCCGCGGCGGTGGAGTGGCTCAGGGACACATGGCTGCCCGAGGGCAGCCGGTCCACCAGGCGCCGTACGAGCGACAGCGCCTCGTCCCAGTCCACGATGTGGCCGAGCACATCGTTGATCACCAGGGCGATGGGCCGGGTCATGTCCAGGGTCTTGGCCGCGCCCTCCAGGACGGCGTCGGTGTCGCGCATGTCCGCGAGTACGTAGTCCATGGCGCCCTCGGGCGTGCTCTTGCGCATGGCGTGGACGTGCAGCAGGACGAGCGGGTCGTGGTCGACGTACACCACCCGGCAGTCGGGGGCGATGCGCTGGGCCACCTCGTGGGTGTTGTTGGCCGTCGGCAGGCCGGCGCCCACGTCGAGGAACTGCCTGATCCCGGCCTCCCGCGCCAGCCAGGTCACCGTACGGATCAGGAAGCCCCGCGACTCCTGGGCCATCGGCTCGATCAGCGGGTACTTGTCGCGGTAGGCGTCACCCGCGGCCTGGTCGGCGGGGAACCAGTCCTTGCCGCCCAGCCAGTAGTTCCAGACGCGTGCGCTGTGGGCGACGGAGGTGTCTATCTGCTGGGGATCGGTCGGCTCGGTCAAGGCAATGCCTCTTTCGACTTGTCGGGATGGAGGGCGATGGCGCAGGAGTAGTCGAGGAGCAGGCGGTAGTCGGTCACGGTCGCGGACACGTCCCACACGTCGGCGCTGCCGGCCGGGCCGCCCTCGCGGACCACGCGGTCGGGGATCTCCGGCGCCTCGACCCGGTAGACGGTGATCGCGGGCGTGCCGGTCAGCGCGTGCGGCGGCCCGTCCAGCGGGTGGATCTGCAAGGTCACGTCGGGCCCGTCGACGGCGGCGTGCAGCGCCGCCATCTGCTCGGCCATGACGTCGTCACCGCCCACGCGGGTGTGCAGTGCCGCGGCCGACATCACGGCCCAGATGCGTGTCTGCTGTGCGCGCAACCGTTCTTGACGCTTCATCAGCAACTCGGTCCGCGCGTCCTTGTCGGCGGGGGACAGGTCCGGGCGCAGGGCGTCGTCGACGGCGCGGGCGTAGGCGCGGGTGCGCAACAGGGCGGGCACGAGCGCCGGTTCCCAGGCGCGGATCATGCTGGCCGCGGACTCCACGCTCATCAGGTCGAGTTGCCACGGGTCCATGGCGGCACGCCACGGATGCCACCAGCCGGGGAGGTTCGCCGTCGCCAGCTTGCCGAGGAATTCGTCGATCTCCGCGACAGGCGACCCGTACGCCCGCAGCAGCGCCCGGACCTGCCCCTCGTCCAGGGACGTCTGGGCCTGCTCGATCCGGCGGACGGTGACCGGGTGGGCGCCGAGCGCGTCGGCCGCGTGCTGACGCGTCAGCCCCGCCGCCTCGCGCAGGATTTTCAGCCGGGTGGCCAGAACGAGGTGCGCGAGGGTCGGGCCGGACCTTTCGCGGGCCACGAACTCTCCTTCCGGCACTCACCGCAACTTGCGGACAGTGCACACCTTGTCGCTTGCAATCTCTGTTCGCAACCCTTTGAGTGTGTCGAGAGACATCACCAACGCCTCTGGCAGGAGCGGGAGATGACGTGCTGACACTGGGCGCGCTGGTCGGCAGGGCCGAGCTCGAGCTCGCCTTCGCCGGAGGGATCGACGCGGCCCGGTACGAGTCGGCCGGGGTGACCGGACTGACGACCCTGACGCTCCCGCAGCTCATGGAGGGCGAGCCCCAGCGACGCCTCGAGCCCGGATCCCTGGTCCTGGTCACGGGACTGCCGTTCCGGCTCCGGGGGCACGCGGCGGTCGCGCTGGAGACGCTCGTGGAGCAGTTGGCGCTGGACAAGTGCGCCGGCCTCGTGGTGAACGCGACGCCCGGCGCCCACCAGCCCTTCCCGCAGGCGATACGTGACCTGTCCACCGCACTCGCCGTCCCGCTGATGGTCACCACCGCACCGCAGCGGGAGTGGGCCACGGCGCGGCACCGCTTCCAGGAGAACCGGCTGGCCGGCGCCGAGCGCCGGGCCGCTCAACTCGCCACGCTCGTCCAGCAGATGCCCGCCCAGCTCGCCGACCCCAGAGCGATGCAGCGCATCGCGGACTGGCTCGCTCGCGCCCTGCACGTGCAGGTCCTCGTCAGCGAACCGCAGCGCGTCCTGGCCGCCTCGCCGGCCACCGCGGCCGAGACCCTGGCACCGGCGATCATTCACAGATCCGTCGGCGCCGCCGCGCCCGAGCGGTCCACCGGGCCGCACACCCGGCTCATCACCCTCGCCCCGCCCCACGGCGCGGACACGGTGCTGGCCGTCGCCCGCGCCTCGTCCCCGTTCGACGACGCCGAGGTCCGCCTCCTGGGCCAGACCGCCAAGCTCCTCGGTCTCCTCGACCAGGCGCGCCGCGAGTACCGCGCGGCCGCCGACGCCTCCAGCGCGGCCCGCAGAGCCGCGGTGGAACTGCTCCTGGACGCCGAGGTCGACAAGGCGCGCCGGGTCATGGCCCCGCAGGCGCCCGGCCTCCTGGAGCCGGAAACGGCCCGCGTCTTCGTCATCGAGACCGCGCGCACCCACCGGGACGCCGCCGTGCGCCGGTGCGAGGTCGTCACGGCGGGCCGCGCCCTGGTGATCGCGGATCCACGGGAGGAGCGCCGGGTGCTGGTCGTCCAGCCGATCCAGGAGCCCCCTCGGGCCGGACGGGTCGGCCGGGCCGACGGCAGCGCGGCCACCGCGTCCGTGGGGGGCGGCACGGGCGGTCCTGGCGGCACCGGCGCAGCAGAACTCCCCGGCGCATCCGGCGTGCCTGCCGAACTCTCCCGCCTGGTCGCGTCCTTGGGGGCCGAAGCCTCCCTGAGCGGCAGTGGCGTCTACTCCATGTCGATGGTCGCCGAGGCGCTCAAAGAGGCAGTCGCCGCCCGGCGGTTCGCCCTCCACAAGACCGACGCGGTCGCGCTGTCCGCGCACCACACCGATCTGGTCGGCCTGCTGCCGCCGCGCGAAGCGCAGCGCTGGGCCAGGCACCTCCTCGACCCGCTGATGCGGCACGAGACCCAGTGGGAGCAGATGCGCGAGACGCTGGCCAGCGCCCTCGCCCACCCCTACACCGTCGCCGCCCGCCGTCTGCGCCTGCACCGCAACACCGTCACCCGGCGCGTGACCCGGGCGGCGGAGGCCCTGAACGTGGACTTCGGCACCGTCGCCGACCGCATCGCCGTCGGCCTGGCACTGGAGCTGGTCACGCGGCGGGAACGCCCCGCGGATTCAGCCGAGCCCGACGTGACGCCCCCGACGCTCGCCTCACTGCTGGCCGCCCCCCAGGTCCTCGCCTGGGCGGACACCCTGCTGCACACCGCCCGCGGCGACCGCCGGGACCTGCTGACCACCGCCACGGTCTGGCTCACCCACGACGCCCACATCGAACCGGCCGCACGCGCGCTGGGCCTCTCGGAAGCGACCGTGCGCTCCCACCTGCGCGCGCTGGAGCGGCACACGGCCCGGGACTTCAGCTCCCTCAGCGGCCTGCGCGACCTGCAGTTCGCCCTGCACGTCGTGACCGGCGAGCTCGACGTCGCGGAGGGCCGCGGCGTCCTGTGCCCCGCGACGTGAGCGGCGCCCCCTGCTCGGGGCGCGTCCTGTTTCACGTACAGAAATTTTCACGCACAGAAATTCACCACCCCGGGCATGCGGAAACCCGCTGGTAACTCGCCACGACCGGGAGCCATAACCGTCCGGATCCGGTTTCCGTAACGTCGCGACGGCGACGTTGAGCATGTGCTCATAGCGGTTCCGATAAAGCAGATATATCCGACACCCGTTCTCCTCGCATTCCGCACGCGACCCAAACTCATGTCTGGCGCGCGGCTATGGTGCAGAGCGCATGTCCTGGCGACCGGACAGGGAATGGCCCCGAATTCCATCGCCCCGGGCCCCGTGTCGGTGAGACTCGTCCCAGCACGGGTACGGCCTGCGACAGACACCGATTTTGGCGGTTATCCGGCTCCCCACCCGATGGCACGCCAATTGCCCGCGAAGGGACGACTCTTGCAACTCGAGCCTGCCGCCGACGGACCTGCCACCCATAACGAGCGCGGCATCATAGCCGAGCATTACTACGCCCTCCAAAGCCTGCGCGCGATCGAAGACGCACGCGCGGCGGCGACTGCGGAACCAGTGACTCCGGAAGCGCTGCTCGTCGGTCTCTATCAGTCCGCCGAGATTGCCCTTTACAACCTCACCGACCTCCTCGACCGCGCGAGCGGTCATCTGCGGGCGATGGACGTCGACCGCTGCGTCACGGCCCTGCACTGGGTGCGCAGCTTCCACCGCGTCCTGGTGCGGCTCAGTGTCGCCGCGCTGCGCGTCAGCGGCGGTGAACGTCCCGACGCGCCCCGCTGGGACGTCGGGGCGACGCCCGCGTACGCCGAGTTCGCCCCGGCGCTGCGCCGCTTCGACCGGCAGCTCACCGAACTCGCCGAGCAGGGCCGCGTCGACGTGCACGGGGTCATCGCGGAGCGCGGCCTGGAGGACTCGTGGTTCGGCGTGCTGCACTGTGTGCGCGTCGCCAACCACGACGCGCGGGTGTGGAGTTCGAACCTCGCCAAGTCGGCGCACCCCGCGCCGGGAGCCGCCCCGGAGCGGCTGCTCGCCAGTGAGCGGCTGCGCCACGCCGTCCACGAGCACCACCTGGCCGGCGACACCTACTTCACCCAGTTCCGTGCGCTGCACCAGATACCGGAACTGCTCGTGCGGGAGATCAACGACCGCATCGAGGCGGCGATCCTCCGTGCCCGCAAGGGCGACATCGGTCCGGCCGTCGACGTCCTGGACGGTGCCGCCGAGCTCTTCGACCCGGTCGAGGTGTGCCTGCCGCCGATCGTGGACAACCTCAGCACCCACGACTACCACCAGATCCGCGAGAACCTCGGCCTGACGAGCGGCAGTCACTCGGTGAGCATGCGGTTCCACCTCTTCACCGACCTGTTCGAGCAGTTCGGCGAGGAGCTGGCGCGGCTGCGGGACGAGGGCTGCGAGGACCCGTTCCTGCCACGCCTGGAGCGGCACGGTGTGGGCCTGCGGGTGTTCATCTTCGCCTGGCGCGACATGCACCTGCACCTGCCGCGCAACAACCTCGGCGGCATGGAGACCAAGTCGCTCACCGGCGCCCCGGACGCCATCCGCACCGTGCGCAAGATGCGGGACAACGCGGCCCAGGCCGACCCGACGGCGCGCGGCGACAAGGGGACGCAGGTGCCGCTGAGCGCCACCGACGGCCCGCTCGCCGCCCACCTCGACGGGCCGGACTCCACCGACGGGATGCTGCTGGCCGCGACGGGTGCGTCCACGCAGTCGAACTTCCAGGACGTGCAGGAGCGGCGCGAGTTCTTCTCCCAGCCCTGCCCGTTCAGCAAGCCGCAACGCCGCGTCGTCTGACCGCGCCACGTCGTCCGACCGCGTGGGGCCGTCCGACCGCGTGGGTCAGCCACGCCCGGACCACCGGCCGTGCCCGGCAGCGCTCGCCCAGGCGTCCGTGACCCGCCGCGGTCACGGACGGTGCGCGGCGTTCCGGCGCGAGCCGCCACCGTACGTCCTGCCCGACACCGTCACCCGCGCGCTGGGCGCCGCGCGCAATCCGTCCGCCCGCGGCGCCCGCACACACCGCTTGAGTTTCTGGAGCTTTCGTGACGTACCTTCAGCCCCCGTCCGTCGCCGACCTCTTCGCGCGCGGGTCCGGTGACCTCGCC
Organism: Streptomyces aureoverticillatus; assembly: GCF_014649395.1. Classification (GTDB taxonomy): domain Bacteria; phylum Actinomycetota; class Actinomycetes; order Streptomycetales; family Streptomycetaceae; genus Streptomyces; species Streptomyces aureoverticillatus. The sequence goes on along the minus strand of NZ_BMSY01000004.1, from coordinate 583,824 downwards.
ACGTTCCCGGACCTCTTCCAGGACCGGGTCGCGTCGGCTCCGGACGCGGTGGCCGTGGCGTCGGGGGAACTCTCCTGGACGTACGGAGAGTTGAACACGCGGGCGAACCGGATCGCGCACTGGCTCGTCGGCCGCGGCATCGGGCCGGAGCGTCCGGTGGGCGTGGCCTTGCCTCGCTCCGCCGAGCAGGTGGCGGTCGTCCTCGGCGTCCTGAAGGCGGGCGGCGCGTACCTGCCGATCGACCTCGACTATCCGGGCGAGCGCATCCGGTACATGGTCGCGGACGCCGCGCCGGTGCTCGTCCTCACGACTCGGGACGTGGCCGGGCGACTCTCCGCGGACCTGGCAGCGGGGCAGGCGGCGCACGCCGAGGCGGACAGCGCGGCGGTGCCCGCGCTCGTCGCCGTCGACACACCCACCGTCCGCGCGGCGTGGGAGCGCGGCCCGGCCACCGACCCGGACGACACGGACCGCGGCTGCCCGCTCCACCCGGCGCATCCCGCGTACGTCATCTACACCTCGGGCTCCACCGGCCGCCCCAAGGGAGTGACCGTCACGCACACCGGCATCGCCGCGCTGAGCGCCACGCACCTCGCCCGGTTCGACGTCACCCCCGGCTCCCGCGTCCTGCAGTCCGCTTCGCTCAGCTTCGACGTGTCGATCTGGGACCTGATCATGGGCCTGACCACCGGCGCCACCCTCGTCCTTCCGGAGCGGCAGCGCGTGGTCGGCGACGAACTCGCCCACACCCTCGCCCAGGAGCGCGTCACCCACGCGACACTGCCGCCCAGCGTGGTCGGCACGCTCCCGGCCGACGCCCCGCGGACCCTCACCGACCTGCGTGTCCTGTCCCTGGCGGGGGAGGCGGTGCCGCGCGGCCTGGTCAGCGACTGGGCACCCGGCAGGCACGTCATGAACGCCTACGGCCCCACGGAGATCACGTGCGCCGCCACGGTGGCCCGGCTCGTTCCCGCGCCCCGCGTGCCCATCGGCACCGCGGTGCCCGGCACCGGTCTGTACGTCCTCGACGAGCGTCTCACCCCGGTGTCCCCGGACTCGCCCGGTGAACTGTACGTCGCCGGTCCCGGCGTGGCCCGCGGGTACCTGGGGCGGCCCGGCCTGTCCTCCGCACGGTTCGTCGCCGACCCGTTCGGTGAGCCGGGGGGCCGCATGTACCGCACCGGTGACCTGGTCCGCTTCGGCGACGACGGGCAGTTGGAGTACCTCGGCCGCACCGACGAGCAGATCAAGCTGCGCGGCCTGCGGATCGAGGTCGGCGAGATCGAGGCCGCGCTCGCGGCGCACCCGCGCGTGGCGCAGGCCGTGGTGACCGCCCACGAGGGCCGCGGTACGGGCAAGCAGCTGGTCGGCTACGTCGTCCCGGCCGACCCGGGCACCCCGCACCGCGGTGACCAGGGCGGCGGGACCGGCTATCTGGACCTCGGCTCGGGCTGCACGCCGGGCGAGTTGCGTGCGTTCGTGGCGCACCGCCTGCCGGAGTTCATGGTGCCGGCGACGGTGCTCGTGCTCGATCGGCTGCCGTTGACGGCGAACGGCAAGGTGGACAAGGAGCGGCTGCCCGAGCCGGAGTTCAGGGGCGTCGTCCACCGCGCTCCGCGTACGCGGGACGAGGAGGTCCTGGCGGGCGCGTTCGCGGCCGTCCTCGGCCTGGGGCGAGTCGGTGTCGACGACGACTTCTTCGCCCTCGGCGGCGACAGCATCCAGTCCCTCCAGATGGTCTCGCGGGTCCGGGCGGAGGGTCTTGAGGTCAGCGCGCGCGAGGTGTTCGCGTGCCGTACGGTGGCCCGCCTCGCCGAGGCCGCCGCCGCCAACCGGCAAACGGGACCGGCGGCCGTGCTGGAGGAGTTGGAGGGTGGCGGCGCGGGGTGGATGCCGCTGCTGCCGGTGGCGCGTTGGCTGAAGGACCTGGGGCCGGGTTTCGAGCGGTTCTTGCAGGCGATGGTGCTTGATCTGCCCGAGGGCATCGATGAGGCGGGCCTGACCCGGACGCTGGCGGCGGTCGTGGACCGGCATGACGTGTTGCGCTGCCGCCTGGTGGACGAGGACGAGGACGAGGACGACGGCGGCGGCGGTCTGGTGGTGTCGGGCCCGGGCACGGTGGATGTGGCGTCGCTGGTGCGCCGCGTCGCGTGCGACGGCGACTGGGATGTGCGGCCTGGTGTGTGGCGGTCGCTGGTGCCGGCCGAACTGGAGGAGGCGGCGGGCCGGTTGGATCCGGGCGCGGGTGCGGTGGCCCGGTTCGTGTGGTTCGACGCCGGGCCCGAGCGGGCCGGGCGGCTGCTGGTCGTCCTGCACCACCTGGTGGTCGACGGGGTGTCCTGGCGTGTGCTGATGCCGGACCTCGCGGCCGCCTGGGGCCAGGTCCGCGAGGGGCGGATGCCTCAGCTTCCGGCCGTGGGCACGTCGCTGCGGCGCTGGGCCCACGCCCTGGCCGAGGAGGCCATGAGTCCAGGCCGGGTGGCCGAGCTCGGCCTGTGGCGGTCCGTCGTGGACGGCCCCGACCCGCTGCTCGGCAGCCGGCTCCTCGACCCGGCCGTGGACGTACGGGCCACGGTGCGCGAGACCCGTGTGGAGGTGCCCGCGGACGTGACCGAGGCGGTCCTGGGCGAACTGCCCGCCGCCTTCCACGGCGAGGTCAACGACGGACTCCTGGCCGCGCTCGCGCTGGCGCTGGCCCGGTGGCGGCAGGCGCGCGGGGTACGGGAGTCGTCGGCGCTGATCCGGCTGGAGGGACACGGCCGCGAGGAGGCCGCTGCTGCGGGTGCCGATCTGGCCCGTACGGTGGGCTGGTTCACCAGCGTCTTCCCCCTCCGGCTGGACCTGGCGGGCGCCGATCTGGCCGACGCCTTCGCGGGCGGGGAGGCGGCCGGGCGGGTTGTGAAGGCGGTCAAGGAACAGCTGCGGGCGATCCCGGACAAGGGCATCGGCTACGGCCTGCTGCGCCACCTCAACCCCGACACCGCGCTGTCCCTGGCGCCCCACCCCATCGGCCAGGTCTCCTTCAACTACCTGGGCCGCTTCTCCTCGGCCGCGGACATGCCCGCCGAGCTGCACGGTCTGGGCTTCACCCAGGCCCAGGACGTGGCCGAGCTGGCGGTCCTGGACGCCGCGCACGACCCCCGCATGCCCGCCCTGGCCGAGCTGGACATCAACGCCGCCGTCACCGACACCGCCCAGGGGCCGTGCCTGAGCGCCCTGTTCGCCGCTCCCGAGGGTGTGCTGGCTCCCGAGGCGGTGCGTGAGCTGGCCGACCTGTGGACTGAGGCCCTCACCGGGCTGGCCCGGCACGCACGCCGTGCCGACGCGGGCGGGCTCACGCCTTCCGACGTGCCGCTGGTCGCGGTCACCCAGGCCGACATCGACCGCTGGGAACAGCGCTATCCGGGCCTGGCCGAGATCTGGCCGACCTCGCCCGTGCAGTCCGGCATCCTCTTCCACAGCCAACTGCACGCCACCGACGCGGCTACGACCACGTCCGGCGGCTCCTTCGACTCCTACCAGGAGCAATACACCCTGCACCTGTTCGGGCCGGTCGAGGCGGACCGGATGCGGGCGGCCGGGCAGGCGCTCCTGGACCGGCACCCGGCCCTGCGCACCGCCTTCGTCCCGCACACCGACGGCAGCCTGGTCCAACTCGTCGTCGACGGCGTGCAGGTGCCCTACGCGTACACCGACCTCGGCCACCTCACCGGCCCCGTGCAGGACGAGGCCTTCGAAGACCTGCTGGCCGCCGACCTGCAAGCGCACTTCCATCCGGCCGACCCGCCGATGCTGCGCCTGCACCTGGTACGCCTGGCCGAGGAGCGCTTCGAGCTCGTCCTGTCCGCCCATCACGTCCTGTTCGACGGCTGGTCGGTGCCGCTCCTTGTGAGCGACCTGCTGCGCTGCTACGGCAGCGGCGAGGCGGCGAGCGGGACACCGCGTGATCGCGGCTTCGGCGACTTCCTCACCTGGCTGGCCGGGCGGGACACCGATGCCTCGGCGGACGCCTGGAGCCAGGAGCTGAGCGGCCTGGAGGAGCCCACGCTGCTCGCCCCTGGCGCCCAGTCCGGCGACAGCCCCGGCATCGGCCAGGTCGACGTGCCCCTGACCGCCGAGCAGGCCGGTGACCTCGCGCGCACGGCCGTCGAGCTGGGCCTGACGCTCAACACCGTCATCCAGGGCGCCTGGGCACTGCTCCTCGCACAGGTGACGGGCCGTCAGGATGTGGTGTTCGGTTCGAGTGTCGCCGGGCGCCCGCCCGAGCTGCCCGGCGTGGACTCGGCCGTCGGCATGTTCCTGAACACCCTCCCCGTACGCGTGCGCTGCGCACCGGCCGACACCCTCACCGACGTCCTGAGCGACCTCCAGGCCCGGCAAGGCGCGCTACAGGAGCACCACCACTACGCGCTCAGCGACCTGCACCGGCTCACGGGCCACAAGGCACTGTTCGACACGCTCATCGGGTTCGAGTCCTTCCCGATGGATCGGGCGGCCATCGCCGAGGCGAGTGCCGCGGCCGGGATCTCCGTCACCGGCGTCCGCGCGTTCACCCCCAGCCACTATCCGCTGGCCGTCTTCGTCTACCCCGACGGCCCCCACCCGCGCCTCAACATCCAGTTCCAGCAGAACATCTTCGACCAGGCCACCGCCGCCGACTACGCCACGCGCTTCGCCCGCGTCCTGACCCTGATCACCGAGGACCCCGAGGCCCGGGTCGGCCACATCGACGTACTCGCGCCCGCCGAACGCGAACAACTGCTGACCGACTTCAACGACACCGCCACGCCGACCGCGCGAGCCACCATGGCGGGGGCCTTCGCCGAACAGGTCGCGGCGGGCCCGGACCGGGTCGCGGTGGTCGGCGGGGTCCAGCGGCTGACGTACCGGGAGCTGGACGAGCGGTCCAACCGGCTCGCCCGGGTCCTGGTCGCTCAGGGTGTGGGCCGCGAGTCGATCGTGGGTCTGGCCCTGCCGCGCTCGACGGACCAGATCGTGACCGTCCTCGCCATCATCAAGGCGGGCGGCTGCTACCTTCCTCTGGATCCCGAATACCCCGCCGAGCGCCTGGAGTTCATGCTCCGCGACGCCGCACCGGTCCTGGTGGTGACCCACGCTCGGATCGCGGCGGAGCTGCCGGGGGGCGCCTGCCCGTACCTCGTCCTCGACGAGCCGGACACCGAAGCCGCGCAGGCCCGGGAGCCGGCCGAGCCGGTGGCCGCCACCACGCACCCCGACCAGCTCGCGTACGTGATGTACACCTCCGGTTCCACCGGCAGGCCCAAGGGCGTCGGCGTCACCCACGAGGCCGTGATCGACCTCGCCCGGGACCGCCGGTTCGCGACGCAGGCGCACCGGCGGGTGCTGCTGCACTCGGCGCAGGCCTTCGACGCCTCCACCTATGAGCTGTGGATCCCCCTGCTGCGCGGCGGCACGGTGGTGCTCGCCCCGCCCGGCCGACTGGACGCCACCGTGCTGGCCCAGGTCATCGAGGAACACCAGGTGACCGCGATGTGGGCCACCGCGGGCCTGTTCAAGGTGCTCGCCGAGATACGGCCGGAGACCTTCACCGGGCTGAAGGAGATCTGGGCCGGAGGTGACGTGCTGTCCCCGGCGGCCGTGCGCGCCACGCAGCAGAGCTGCCCGGGCATCCTGGTCGTGAACGGCTATGGGCCCACGGAGACCACCACCTTCGCCGCATGCGAGCCGCTCACGCCGGACGGCGCCGCCGCCGAGCCGCTCACGCCGGACGGCGCGGCCGCCGAGCCGCTCACGCCGGACGGCGCGGCCGCCGAGCCGCTCACGCCGGACGGCGCGGCCGCCGAGCCGCTCACGCCGGACGGCGCGGCCGCCGAGCCGCTCACGCCGGACGGCGCGGCCGCCGAGGCGATCCCTATCGGGCGGCCCATGGACAACATGCGCGCCTACGTCCTGGACACCGCACTGCGCCCGGTGCCACCAGGCGTGCCCGGCGAGCTCTACCTGGCCGGGACGGGCCTGGCCCGCGGCTACCTGGACCGCTTCGCCCCGACCGCCGAACGCTTCGTGGCCTGCCCGTTCGGCGCACCCGGTGAGCGGATGTACCGGACCGGGGATGTGGTCCGCTGGACCTCGGAAGGCCGTCTGGTCTTCCAGGGCCGGGCAGACACCCAGGTCAAGATCCGCGGCTTCCGGGTCGAGCCGGGCGAGATCGAGGCGGTCCTGGCCGGCCACCCGGGCGTCGCGCAGGCCGTGGTCGTCGCCCGCGAAAGCGCCGCGGGGACGGGCAAGGAACTGGTGGGCTATGTGGTCCCGGCGGACCCGGACGGCAGCGGCAGGCCCGCGGGGGCCGCGCAGATCACCGCCCTGACCGACGAGCAGATCACCGCCCTGACCGACGAGGCGCGCGGCCACCTCCAGGACCGGCTGCCCACCCACATGGTGCCCGCCGTCCTCCTGCCCCTCACCGAAATCCCCCTGACCCCCAACGGCAAGCTGGACCAGCGGGCCCTGCCCGCACCCGACGTCACCGGCACCACGGCCTACCGGGCCCCACGCACCCCCCAGGAAGCAGCGCTGTGCGCCCTGTTCGCCGACGTCCTCGGCGTGGACCGGGTGGGCATCGACGACAACTTCTTCGACCTGGGCGGCCACTCACTGCTCGCCGTCAAGCTGGTCAACCGCATCCGCGAAACGTTCGGGGTCGACGTGCCGATGCGCGCGGTGCTCAACTCCCGCCGCGTGGCGGACCTTTCCGGGACTCTCCGCACCGCGTCGGCCACCAGGCGGCCCCAGCTGCGCCGCATGAACAGGAGCGCAAAGTAGATGACCCCTCTTTCCTACGCGCAGCGGCGGCTGTGGTTCATCGACCGCTTCGAGGGCCCCTCGGCGACGTACAACGTCCCCTTCGTCATCCGGCTCAGCGGTGAGCTGGACACCCGGGCACTGACCGCGGCCGTGCGGGATGTGGTCGCGCGGCACGAGAGCCTTCGCACCCTGATCGCGGAGAGCGCGGGCGGCATCCCGGAGCAGCAGATCGTCCCGGCCGAAGAGGTACGCCTAGACCTCCCGCTCGTCGAGGTGGCACCGCAAGACGTCGACGCGGCCGTGTCCGAGGCCGCCCACCACGTGTTCACGCTGGCCGAGGACATCCCGATACGCGCCACCGTCTTCCGCACCGGCGCCCAGGAGCACCGGCTGCTGCTCCTGGTCCACCACATCGCCACCGACGGCCAGTCCTTGGGCCCGCTCGTCCGCGACCTCGCCGCCGCCTACACCGCCCGGATCACGGGCGGCGAGCCCGACTGGCCCGAACTGCCGGTCCAGTACGCGGACTACACGATGTGGCAGCGGGAGCTGCTGGGCGACGAGAACGACCCCGACAGCATCCTGGCCGGCCAGCTCTCCTACTGGCGCGACGAGTTGGCGGGCGCCCCGCAGCCGCTGCGCCTGCCCACCGACCGCCCCCGCCCGCCGGTGGCCGGTCACCACGGCGACGCCGTCGACTTCACCCTCGACGCGGACCTGTTCACCCGGGCCGAAGAGCTCGCGCGCCGCACGGGTGCGACCGCGCCGATGGTGTTCCAGGCGGCGCTCGCCGTGCTCCTCCAGCAGCTCGGCGCGGGCGACGACATCTCGATCGGCTCCACGTTCGCAGGCCGCATGGACAGCGGGCTCGACGACTTGGTGGGCTTCTTCGTCAACACCTGGGTGCTGCGCACCGACCTGTCCGGCACACCGTCGTTCGAGGACGTGCTCCACCAGGTGGCCGAGCGGGCCATGGCCGCCTACGACCGGCAGGACGCGCCCTTCGAGCACCTGGTGGAGGTGCTCAACCCCGAGCGGTCCACGGCCTACCACTCGCTGTTCCAGACGATGTTCACCTGGGAGACCCAGCGCTCCATCGGCGTCCGGCTGCCCGGCGGCGTCACGGCCGACGGCGCGGCCCTGGCCACGTCGACCGCCAAGTTCGACCTGGAGTTCAGCTGCTTCGCGGACCCCGCGCAGCCGGGCCTGTCCGTCACGCTGGAGTACGCCACGGACCTGTTCGACCGGTCCACGGCACAGAGCATCGCCCAGCGCTACGAGCGCGTGGTGCGCCGGCTGGTGCACGACCCGTCGCTGCCGGTGGTGCTCGCCGACGTGCTCGGGGCGGGGGAGCGCGACCTCCTCCTGCGCGGCTGCAACGGGGCGCAGGCGCCGACACCCGAGATCGGCGTGGCCGGGCTCGTCGAGCGGCAGGCGGCGGCGACACCGGACGCGGTCGCGGTGATCTGCGGTGATCGCGAGCTGACGTACGCGGAGCTGGACGCGCGGGCCGACCGCCTGGCCCATGAACTGGCCGGGCGCGGCGTGCGGGCGCAGACCGTCGTCGGCCTCGCCCTGCCGCGGTCCGAGGGACTCGTGGTGGGGATGCTCGGCATTCTCAAGGCGGGGGCGGCGTACCTGCCGATCGACCCGAAGTACCCCGGCACCCGGCTCGACCACATCCTGAACGACGCGTGTCCGGCGCTGGTGCTCACGGACGCGGAGACGGTGGGTGTGCTGCCGGCGACGGATGTGCCCACGCTGTTCCTGGACGACGTGGCACCGGTTGCCGCGGACAACGGGCTCAGGGCGGCGCGGCCCGCGGACGCCGCGTACGTGATGTACACCTCCGGCTCCACCGGCACGCCCAAGGGTGTGACGATCACCCACCGTGATGTGGTCAACGGCGTGCTGCGCCTGGCCGATGTGGTGGGGATCGGTGCGGGGACGCGGACACTGGCCGCCACGTCCGTCAACTTCGACGTGTCGGTCTTCGAGACGATCACGACCCTCGCCGTCGGCGGCACGCTCGAAGTCGTCCGCGACGTCCTGGTGATCGGTGAGCGCGGCGGCTGGTCCGGCGGGGTCATCAGCACCGTCCCCTCCGTCTTCGCCGAACTCCTCGACCAGGTGGGCGGGAAGATCAGCGCGGAGGTGGTGGTGTTCGCGGGTGAGGCGCTGCCCGCCGCCCTGGTGCGGAAGGTCCGCGAGACCATCCCCGGGGTCCGCGTCGTCAACGCCTACGGCCAGACCGAGTCGTTCTACGCCACCGCCTTCTCCGCCACGGACTGGACCGGCACGGCCGGCGCGCCGATCGGGACGCCGCTGGGCAACATGCGCGCCTATGTACTGGGCCCGGGGCTGCGGCCGGTGGCGCCGGGAGTGGTCGGCGAACTGTATGTGGCCGGGAACGTGGCGCGCGGCTATCACGGGCGGCCCGGGGCGACCGCCGAACGCTTCGTCGCCGATCCCCATGGGCCTGCGGGGGCCCGTATGTACCGCACCGGTGACCTGGCCCGCCGGACGCCCGAAGGGCAGTTGGAGTACGAGGGTCGCGCTGACGCGCAGGTGAAGGTGCGCGGGTTCCGCATCGAGCCCGGGGAGGTGGAGGCGGCGCTGACCGCGCACCCGGGCGTGGCGCAGGCCGCCGTGGTCGCACGGGAGAGCCGGGGAAGCGCCCGGCTCGTCGGCTATGTGGTGCCGCAGGACGGTGCGGAGGGCCTGGGCGGTGTGGAGAGCCTGGGCGAGCTGAACCTGGACCTGACGGCGCTGGTCTCGGCGCGCGACCTGCGCCGCTTCGTCTCCGGCAGACTGCCGGAGTTCATGGTGCCCTCGGTGTTCGTGACGCTGGACCGGCTGCCGCTGGCACCGAACGGGAAACTGGACCACAAGGCGCTGCCCGAGCCGGAGTTCACCGGCGGCGAGTACCGCGCTCCGCGCACCGCGCGGGAGGAGGTCCTCGCCGCCGTCTACGCCGAAGTCCTCGGCCTGGACCGGGTGGGGGTCGACGACGACTTCTTCGCCATCGGCGGCGACAGCATCCGCTCCATCCAGGTCGTCTCCCGGGCCCGCGCCCAGGACGTCGAGGTCACGCCGCGACAGATCTTCCAGTGCCGCACGGTGGCGGAGCTCGCCGCGGCCGCGGCCGGCGAGCCGGCGGGACCGGCCCTGGAGGAGTGGGAGGGAGGCGGAGTCGGCTTCGTACCGCTGCCGCCGATCGGCCACTATCTGCGGGAACTGGGCGGGAGCAGCGGCCGGTTTGCGATGTCGATGACCGTGGACCTGCCCGTCGGCATCGACGAGGACCAACTGGCGGCCGTTCTCGGCGCGGTCTTCGAGCGGCACGACATCCTGCGCTCCCGCCTCGTCGAGGGGGAGCGGGCGGGCCTGACGGTCGCCGAGCCGGGCACGACGGACGTGGCCGCGCTGATCCGCCGTGTCGAGAGCGACGGCGTGTGGGGCGAGGCGTGGCGCGACCAGGCCACCGCCCAACTGAACGCGGTCGCAGGCCAGCTGAACCCCGGGCGTGGGGCGATGGCCCGGCTGGTGTGGTTCGACGCGGGCGCGAGCACCGCCGGACGGCTGATCATCGTGCTGCATCACTGGGTGGTCGACGGGGTGTCCTGGCGGATCCTGCTGCCCGACCTCGCCGAGGCGTGGCAGCAGCTGCGCGCCGGGCGCAGGCCGGAGCTCGCGCCGGTCGCCACCTCGGTGCGGCGCTGGGCACACGCACTGGCCGAGGAGGCGGCGAGCCCCGAGCGGACGGCCGAGCTTGCCCTGTGGCGGCAGGTCGTCTCGGGTCCGGACCCGGATCTCGGCGGGCGGGCCTTCGACCCGGCTGTCGATGTGATGGCGACGGTCGAGCACGTCTCCCTGGACGTGCCGGTGTCCGTCACCGAGCCCCTTCTGACGACACTGCCGGCCGTCTACCGCGCCGGGGTCGACGACGGACTGCTGACCGCCCTTGCCCTGGCCCTGGTCACCTGGCGCAAGGCACGCGGCGTGCGGGAGTCCTCGGTGCTGATCCGCCTGGAGGGCCACGGCCGCGAGGAGGAGGTGGTCGCGGGCGCGGACCTGTCCCGTACGGTGGGCTGGTTCACCAGCATGTACCCCGTCCGCCTCGATGTGGCAGGCCTTGACGTGGACGAGGCGCTCACCGGCGGCCGAGCCGCATCGGCCGCGGTCAAGGCCGTCAAGGAGCAGCTCCTCGCCGTCCCGGACAAGGGCCTCGGCTACGGAATGCTGCGCCACCTCAACCCCCGGACCGCCGAGGCCCTGGCCGGGTACGGGTGCGGGCAGATCTCCTTCAACCACCTGGGCCACTACGCGGGTTCCGGTGCCGTGCCGGAGCAGCTGCGCGAGGCGGGCTTCACCCAGGCACCGGGCACCACCGAGCTCATCGCCGACCTGGACGCGGACATGCCCGCCCTCGCGTCGGTGAGCGTGACCGCCTACGTCACCGACACCCCCGAGGGCCCCCGCCTGGCCGCCCGTCTGGACTACCCCGCCGGCCTGTTCGACCGCGCGGAGGTCGAGGAGCTGGCCGCCTTGTGGCGCCGGGCACTTGACGGCCTGGCCCGCCACGCCGTCTCGGCGGGCGCGGGCGGCCTGACCCCGTCCGACGTGCCCCTGGTCACCGTCGGCCAGGACCAGCTCGACGCCTGGCAGGAGCTCTGCCCGGACCTGGTGGACGTATGGCCGCTGACCGCCGTGCAGGAAGGCATGCTCTTCCACGCCGAGCTGGCCGGGGCCGCCTTCGACCCCTACCAGATGCACATCGTCTTCCACCTGGCCGGACAGGTCGACGCCGCCCGGATGCGCGCGGCCGGTCAGGCTCTGCTCGATCGCCACCCCAACCTGCGCACCGCCTTCGTCAGGGGCGAGGCCGGTCAGCGTGTCCAGCTCGTGCGGGACCACGTCGAACTGCCCTGGACCACCCGCGACCTCAGCGACCGCGGCGCACCCGAGCGGGCGGCGGAACTCGCCGCGTACCTGGCCCGGGAGCACATCACGCACTTCGACCCGGCCAGGGCGCCGCTCGCGCGCATGTCCCTGGTCAAGCTGGCCGCGGACCGCTTCGACCTGGTGTTCACCGCCCATCACGTCCTCTTCGACGGCTGGTCCCTGCCCCTGCTCATGCGGGACCTGCTGCATCTGTACGCCTCGGCGGGCGACGCGACGGCCCTCGGCAGGGCGCGCGACTACCGCGACTTCCTCACCTGGCTCTCCCGGTACGACAAGGAGGCGGCCGCGACCGCCTGGGCCGCGGAACTGGCCGGGATCGACGAGCCGACACTCCTGGCGCAGGGCGCGCCCGAGGCCGAACCCGCGGCCGCGGACGTCGCGCTGGCCGACGTGCCGCTGTCCGCGGAGACGGCCCGTGCGCTGGCGCGGCGCGCGGCGGAGCTCGGCGTGACCCTGAACACCGCCGTGCAGTGCGCCTGGGCAGTCACCCTCGCCGGGCTGACCGGACGTCAGGACGTGGTGTTCGGCACCACCGTGTCCGGGCGCCCGCCACAGGTGGACGGGGCCGACGCGATGGTGGGCCTGTTCATCAACACCCTTCCGGTGCGGGTGAACTGCACTCCGTCCAGCACCTTGAGGGACCTCGTCGTCGGGCATCAGGAGCGTCAGAACGCGCTGCTCGACCACCATCACCACGGACTCACCGAGATCCACCGGGCAGTTGGCCTGCCGACACTGTTCGACACCCTCGTCGTCCACGAATCGTTCCCGATCGACGCGGCGGGTCTCGGTGACGCGGCCGCGACCGCCGGGATCGAGCTGACAGGGATCACCCCGCACAACGGCGCTCACTACCCGCTGGTGGTGACGGCGATCGCGGAGCCGCATCTGAAGGTGGGCCTGGAGTACCGGCCGCACGTGTTCGACCGCGACACCGTCCAGCGGTTCGCCGACCGGTTCGTGCGGGTGGTGGAGCAGTTCGTGGCCGATCCCGCGCAGCGTGTCGGCGCGGTGGATGTGCTGGAAGAGCGGGAGCGGCTGTGTCTGCAGGACTGGTCGCGTGCGGGTGGTCCCGGCGGTCCGGTTCCCGATGTGACGGTGGCGCAGGCCTTCGAGGCGGCGGCGGCCGCGGATCCGGACCGGCCTGCCGTCACGGGGGGCGGGGTGACGCTCGACTACGCGGAGCTGAACGCGGCCGCCAACCGGCTGGCCCGGCTGCTGCGCGGGCAGGGGGCCGGGCCGGGCCGGCTGGTGGCCGTGGCGCTGCCGCGCGCCACGGAGTTGGTTGTCGCGCTGCTGGCGGTGCTGAAGTCGGGCGCGGCGTATGTGCCGGTCGACCCGGGTCACCCGGCCGACCGGATCGCGTACACGCTGGCCGACGCGGGGCCCGAACTCGTGGTGACGGACGCCGTGTTGGCCGGTCGGCTGCCGTCCGGTCCACGGGCGGTGGTGCTCGGCGCCCCGGGGACCGAGGCGGCGCTCGCCGCGCTGCCGGGCCACGACCTCGGCGCGGACGAGCGCGGCACCCGCCGTCCTGATGACGCGGCGTACGTCATCTACACCTCGGGCTCCACGGGCCGCCCCAAGGGCGTGGTGGTCACGCACCGCAACATCCTGAGCCTGATGACCCGTACGCGGAACCTGTTCGGCTTCGGCGCCGACGACGTGTGGACGATGTTCCACTCGCCCGCCTTCGACTTCTCGGTGTGGGAGCTGTGGGGGCCGCTGTTGCACGGCGGACGTCTGATCACCGTCCCGTACGAGATCGTCCGCTCGCCGGAGGACCTTCTCGCGCTGCTGGCGGATGAGGGCGTGACGGTGCTCAGCCAGACGCCGTCGGCGTTCTACCAACTGATCCGCGCGGAGAAGGAGAACCCCGGTCCGCGGCGCCGACTGGCCTTGCGCACGGTGGTGTTGGGCGGCGAGGCGCTGGATCTGCCGCGCCTGGCCGAGTGGTACGAGCGGCACGCCGCCGATGCCCCGCGGCTGGTGAACATGTACGGCATCACGGAGACCACCGTGCACGTCACCCACGGCCCGCTCGACCCGGCCATGGTGCGTGAGGCGGCGGGCAGCGCGATCGGCACCGGCCTGCCCGGCCTGGACGTGCGGCTCCTGGACGGGGCGCTGCGGCCGGTGCCGGCCGGTGTGGTGGGAGAGCTGTATGTGGGCGGCGGCCAGGTCTCTCGTGGCTATCTGAACCGTCCGGGGCTGACGGCGACGCGGTTCGTCGCCGACCCGTTGGGGCCGCCCGGCGGCCGCCTGTACCGCTCCGGCGACCTGGCCCGCTGGACGCCGCACGGGCGGCTGGAGTACGTCGGGCGCTCGGACGAGCAGATCAAGCTCCGCGGGTTCCGGATCGAGCCCGGCGAGGTCGAGGCGGCCCTGCTCGCGCGTGCCGACGTGGCCGACGCGCGGGTGACCCTGCGAGTCGACGCGGGCGGGGACAAGGCGCTCACGGCCTACGTGGTCCCCATCGGCGGCGCGGGTCTGCCCGAGACCGCCGCACTGCGCGCCGAGCTGCGGACCGTGCTGCCCGACCACATGGTCCCGGCGGCCTTCGTGGCGCTCGACGCCATCCCGCTGACCGGCAACGGCAAGCTGGACCACGAGGCGCTGCCCGCGCCGGACTTCGCGGCGGCCGCGACCGGCCGGGCCCCCGGCACACCGCAGGAGGAGCTGCTGTGCGGCCTGTTCGCGGAGGTCCTGGGCCTGGAGCGGGTCGGTGTCGACGACAGCTTCTTCGACCTGGGCGGCCACTCCCTGCTCGCCACCCGCCTGGTCAGCCGCATCCGCACCGTACTCGGCGTGGAACTGCCCATCCGCACGATATTCACCGCACCCACCGTCGCGGACCTGGTCTCCCACCTGGGGCGGGGAGAGCGTGTGCGTCCGGCACTGACCCGGGTGAGCCCGCGCCCCGAGCGCGTCCCGCTGTCCTTCGCCCAGCGCCGCCTGTGGTTCATCGACCGCTTCGAGGGGCCCTCGACCACCTACAACGTGCCCTTCCCGCTGCGGCTGACGGGTGAGCTCGACACCGACGCGTTGGCGGAGGCGGTACGCGACGTGGTGGCCCGGCACGAGAGCCTGCGGACCGTCTTCGCCGAGGACGAGGACGGCGTGCCCTTCCAGCGGGTGCGGCCCGCCCACCAGGCCCGCCCGGAGGTTCCCGTCGTGGACGTGGAACCGGCCCAACTGGTGGGCGCGATCGCCGACGTCGCCTCCCACCGCTTCGACCTGTCCGTCGAGATACCGGTCAAGGCAGCGCTGTTGCGCCTGGACTCGCAGGACCATGTGCTGGTGTGGCTGGTGCACCACATCGCGTGCGACGGCGCGTCGTTGGCGCCCATGGCACGTGACCTGGCCACCGCCTACGCCGCACGGTCGGCGGGGCAGGCTCCCCAGTGGGAGGAACTGCCCGCGCAGTACGTCGACTACACCCTGTGGCAACACGACCTGCTCGGCGACGACAACGACCCCGACAGTCTCGTGTCCACTCAGGTCGCCTACTGGCAGCAAGAACTGGCCGACGTCCCGCAGCCCCTGCGGCTGCCCACCGACCGGCCCCGCCCGGCCGAGGCCGGCCACCGCGGCGATTCCCTGGAGTTCACCCTCGACCCGCGGCTGATGACCGCTGTCGAGGACGTCGCCCGCGCGCACGGGGCGACGTCCTCGATGGTCCTGGAGTCGGCCCTGGCAGTCCTGTTGCACGGCCTCGGCGGCGGGGACGACATCACGATCGGCTCGCCGATCGCCAACCGTACCGACGAGGGCTTGACGCACCTGGTCGGGTTCTTCGTCAACACCTGGGTCCTGCGGACCCGCCTGGACGGCAACCCGAGCTTCGCGGACGTACTCGACCAGGTGCGGGTGAAGTCCCTGGCGGCCTACGACCACCAGGACGTGCCCTTCGAGCGGCTCGTGGAAGTACTCAACCCCGAGCGCTCCACCGCCTACGCGCCGCTGTTCCAGGTCATGTTCGCCTGGCAGAACAACAGTCACGACGACTTCGCGCTGCCTGGCGTGCGGACCGCGTACGAGTGGACGGGCAGCCAGGCGTCGAGGTTCGACCTCACCTTCAACCTGGTTCAAGAGCCCGCACGCGGCGGAGCCTGGGGCTTGGTGGAGTACGCCACCGACCTCTTCGACGCCACCACGGTCCGTGAGCTGGCCGACCGGTACGTCCGCCTGCTCGAACAGCTCACCGCCGACCCCCGCCGACGGATCGGGGCGGTGGACCTGCTCGGGTCGGACGAGCGGGAGCTCGTGCTGCACGGATTCAACGACACGGCGGCACCGGCCGTGCGGGGCTCGATGGTGGAGCTCTTCGCGGAGCGGGTCGTGTCGGGCCCGGACCGGGTCGCGGTGGTCCGCGGTGAGCAGGAGCTGACGTACCGGGAGTTGGACGCGCGGGCGAACCGGCTCGCCCGGCTGCTCACGGCGCGAGGTGTGGGGCCGGACTCGGTGGTGGGCCTCGCGCTGCCGCGCTCGGCGGACCAGGTCGTGACCGTACTCGCCATCTTGAAGGCGGGCGGCTGCTATCTGCCGCTGGACCCCGACTACCCGGCTGAGCGCCTGGCGTTCATGCTGCGTGACGCGGCGCCGCTCCTGGTGGTGACGGACACCGAGGTCGCGGCGGGCCTGTCCGACACCGACTGCCCGCATCTCGTCCTGGACGAGCCGCGTACCGAGGCCGCGCTGGCCCGGCAGTCGGCCGAGCCGGTGACCACCACAACGCACCCCGACCAGCTGGCGTACGTGATGTACACCTCCGGCTCCACCGGCGTGCCCAAGGGCGTCGGCGTCACCCAGCGCGGCGTCGTACGCCTCATGGCGGACGGCGGGCACCGCGACGGTGCCCACGAGCGCGTACTGATGCAGTGTGCGCAGGCCTTCGACGCCAACACCTACGAGCTGTGGTTCCCGCTCCTCAAGGGCGGCACCCTCGTGATCGCACCGCCCGGACGCCTGGACGCCGCCACCCTGGCACGCCTGGTGACCGAGCACCGGCTGACTTCGGTGATGGCGTCCTCGGGCATGTTCCGGGTGGTCGCCGAGGAGATGCCGGAGGCCTTCGCCGGAGTGCGTGAGGCGTGGTCGGGTGGTGATGTGGTGCCGCGTGCTGCCTTCGAGAAGATCCTCGCCACCTGCCCGAACATCCGGGTGATCAACGGTTACGGGCCGACCGAGGCGACGATGTCCACCACCATCCACCCCGTGACGACGCCCGACGAGATCGGCGCGCTCGGCGAGATCGGCCGGCCGATGGACGGCACCCGGGTGTACCTCCTGGACGCCGCGCTCCGCCCGGTCCCGCCGGGCGTGCCCGGCGAGCTGTACATCGCCGGGGACCGTCTGGCGCGCGGCTACCTCGGCCGTTTCGGCCTGACCGCAGGACGTTTCGTGGCGTGCCCCTTCGGCGCGCCGGGCGAGCGGATGTATCGCACGGGCGATGTGGCCGTGTGGACGCGGGGCGGCAGGCTGGTTTTCCGTGGCCGTGCCGACTCCCAGGTCAAGGTCCGGGGCTTCCGTGTCGAGCCGGGTGAGGTCGAGGCGGCCCTGACTCGGCACGAGGCCGTTGCCCAGGCTCTGGTGGTCGCCCGTGACAGTGAGGAGTTCGGCAAGCAGCTCATCGCGTACACGGTCCTCACCGACGCGGAGAAGGGGCCCGACCCTGCCGAACTGCGCTCCTTGGCGACGAAGCTGCTGCCGGAGCACATGGTGCCCGCCGCCTTCGTGCCGCTGGCGCGCGTCCCGCTGACTGCGAACGGGAAGGTGGACCACAACGCGCTGCCGGAACCCGAGTTCGTCGGCGCGGAGCCCTACCGTGCTCCGCGGACCGTTCAGGAGGAGATCCTCGCGGGCGTCTTCGCCGCCGTCCTCGGCGTTGACGACGTCGGGATCGACGACGGCTTCTTCGAGCTGGGCGGCCACTCGCTGCTCGCCACCAAGCTGGTCAGCCGTATTCGCACCGTGCTCGGGGTGGAGGTGTCGCTGCGCACTCTGTTCGCGCACCCGACGGTGGCCGGTCTCGCCGCCCGTCTGGACGGCGCCGCCGAGGCCCGGGCGGCGCTGGTGCCCGCCGCCGACCGGCCCGAGCGGCTTCCGCTGTCGTTCGCGCAGCAGCGCTTGTGGTTCCTGCACCGCCTGGAGGGCCCCTCCGCGACCTACAACATGCCTCTCGCGCTGCGTCTGGAGGGAGAACTCGACGTTCCGGCACTGGAGTTGGCGCTGTACGACGTCGTCGCCCGCCACGAGAGTCTGCGTACCGTCTACCCGATGGCCGACGGCAAGCCCTACCAGCACGTCCTGGCCCCAGGGGAGGCGCACACGGGGCTGACCGTGCGCGCGGTGGCGCGGGAGGAGGTGCGCGGGGCGCTGGAGGAGGCGGCGCGGTACCCGTTCGACCTGTCGACGGAGATGCCGCTGCGTGCCTGGCTGTTCGGGGCCGGTCCCGGCGAGTGGGTGCTGGCTCTGGTGGTGCATCACATCGCGGCGGACGGCTGGTCGCTCGCCCCGCTCGCCCGGGACCTGGCCGCCGCCTACACCGCCCGCTGCGAGGGTGGGGCGCCGGTCTGGGAGCCGCTGCCGGTGCAGTACGCCGACTACACCCTGTGGCAGCACGACTTGCTGGGCGACGACGGGGACCCCGGCAGCCGCTTCAGTGAGCAGCACGCCTACTGGGCCGGGCAGTTGGCGGGTCTGCCGGAGTTGGTGAGTCTTCCGGCGGACCGTCCGCGGCCTGCTGTGCTTGCCTACTCCGGCGACTTGCTGCAGCACACCTTGGACGCCGCCCTGCACCGGGGAGTCGTTGATCTGGCGCGTGCTTCGGGGGCCACGCCGTTCATGGTGCTGCAGGCGGCGATGGCCGCGCTGCTGACCCGGCTCGGCGCCGGGACGGACATCCCGGTCGGCAGCGGCATCGCCGGGCGCACGGATGAGAGCCTGCAGGATCTGGTCGGGCTGTTCGTCAACACGCTCGTGCTGCGCACGGACACCTCGGGCGATCCGGCGTTCTCCGAGCTCCTGGGGCGGGTGCGGGAGACGAGCCTGGCCGCCTACGCCCATCAGGACATCCCTTTCGAGGCCCTGGTGGAGAAGCTCAACCCGCAGCGCTCCACCTCCCATCATCCGCTGTTCCAGATCGCCCTGGTGCTGCAGAACAACGAGGAGGCGCACTTCGAGCTGCCGGGCCTGCGGGTGCGCGGCGAGGCCACCGGCACGGGAACGTCCCGCTATGACGTCATGCTCAGCCTCTCCGAGACATTCGCCGAGGGCACCAGCACGCCGACGGGTGTCAGCGTCTATGTCGAATACTCCACCGAGCTGTTCGACCGCGGCACCGTCGAGGTGTTCGTGGCTCGCTGGGAGCGGCTGCTGCACGCGGTGATCGCCGACCCGGGCCTGCGCATCGGCGCCGTGGACCTGCTCACGGGGGAGGAGCGCGCGG
Organism: Streptomyces aureoverticillatus; assembly: GCF_014649395.1. GTDB lineage: Bacteria > Actinomycetota > Actinomycetes > Streptomycetales > Streptomycetaceae > Streptomyces > Streptomyces aureoverticillatus. The sequence goes on along the minus strand of NZ_BMSY01000004.1, from coordinate 564,623 downwards.
AACTCCTCACTGGGCGGGCACGCGCCGACGCGGCGGTGGCGGGGGCCACCTGGCCGGAGCTGTTCGAGGCAGCCGTGGCCGCCGCCCCGGACACCCCGGCGGTCGAGGACGGCCCATACGCCTGGACGTACGGGGAGTTGAACGAGCGGGCCAACCGGATCGCGCACTGGCTCAGCGCACGCGGCATCGGCCCCGAGCAGGTGGTGGGTGTGGCGCTGCCGCGCTCGTGCGAGCAGGTGGCCGCCGTCCTGGGCGTGGTCAAGGCGGGCGCCGTATATCTGCCGATCGATCCCGACCACCCCTCCGAGCGCGTCGCCTACCTCGTGCGCGACGCGTCCCCGGTGCTCGTCCTGGCCACCCGGGCGGTGGCCGAGCAGTGGCCTGAGGGCGTGTCCGCCCGCCCGGTCGCCGTGGACGCGCCGGAGCTCCAGGACGACTGGCGGCAAGCACCCGCCACCAACCCCACGGATGCCGACCGCACCGCCGCGCTCTCGTTGGCTCATCCGGCGTACGTCATCCACACCTCGGGCTCGACCGGCCGCCCCAAGGGTGTCGTCCTCACGCACGGCGGGCTTGCCTCCCTGCGCGCCACCCAACTGCGCCACCTGGAGCCCGGTCCCGGCGCGCGGGTGCTGCAGGCCGCGTCGATGAGCTTCGACGTGGCGGTGTGGGACCTGATCGCCGGCCTCACCACCGGCGCCACGCTGGTACTTCCGACGCAGCCGCGGCTCGCGGGCGACGAACTGGGCCGGGTCCTGGCCCAGTCACGCATCAGCCACGCCACGCTGCCGCCCAGCGTGATCGGCACACTCCCCGCCGACGCGCCGGAAACGCTGACGGGCCTGCGGGTGCTCATGGCGGCCGGTGAGGCCTGCCCGCCCGACCTGGCCGACCGCTGGGCGCCCGGCCGCCGCCTGATCAACGGTTACGGGCCCACCGAGACCACCTGCTGCGCCTCGGCGGCCCGCCTCGCCGAGGGAGGGCGGGTGGCGATCGGCGTTCCGGCCGTCGACACCGGCCTGTACGTGCTCGACGAGCGCCTCGGCCTCGCTCCTCCGGGGGTGCCGGGCGAGCTGTACGTGGCGGGGCCGGGCTTGGCCCGCGGCTACCTGCACCGCCCCGCCCTGACCGCCGAGCGCTTCGTGGCCTGCCCCTACGGTGCCTCCGGCGAGCGCATGTACCGCACCGGCGACCTGGTGCGCCGGGCAGCCGACGGGCAGCTGGAGTACCTGGGCCGCACCGACGCCCAGATCAAGATCCGCGGCTTCCGCATCGAACCCGGCGAGATCGAAGCCGCACTGGCCGCGCATCCGGCCGTCGCCCAGGCCATCGTCACCACCCACGACACCGGCGCGGGCGCCGGCACCTCCAGTGCCGACCTGCAGCTGATCGCCCACGTCGTGCCGGCCACCGACGACACCACCAGCCACGACCACATCACGCAGTGGCAGAGCACCTACGACTCCGTCTACACCGAAGCCCCCGACCTGCCGCTGGGCACCAACTTCCACGGCTGGAACAGCACCTACACCGGCCACCCCATCCACCTCGCCGACATGCAGGAATGGCGCGACGCCACGGTGGCCCTCATCCGCGAACACGGCCCCCGCGACATCCTGGAGATCGGCGCCGGTTCGGGCCTGCTCCTCGGCCCCCTGGCCCCCACGGTGGCCTCGTACTGGGCCACCGACCTGTCCGCCGCCTCCGTCGACCGCCTCACCCAGCAGACCCGGCACCTCGACCACGTCCACGTCCGCCACCAGCCCGCCCACGACTTCACCGGCCTGCCGGCCGGCCACTTCGACACGATCATCCTCAACTCGGTGATCCAGTACTTCCCCACCCACCGCTACCTGACCGACGTCCTCGACCAAGCCCTCGACCTCCTGAAGCCCGGCGGCCGCGTCATCCTCGGCGACATCCGCCACCACGCCCTGCTCCCCGCCCTGCGCACCGCCGCCACCGCCCCACAGGCCACCACGGCGACGACGTCGGCGCTGTACGACACCGTGCAGCGCGCGGTCCTCACCGAGGAAGAACTCCTCGTACACCCCGCCTACTTCACCCACTACACCCGCCGCCACCCAGCCACCACCGGCGCCGACATCCGCCTCAAACACGCCACCCACCACAACGAACTCACCCGCCACCGCTACGACGCCGTCCTGCACACCACACCCCACCCCACCGACCTGGCCACCATCCCGACCCGCCCCTGGCCCGGCCACGACACCGCCGACACCGACGTCGCCCTGGCATCTCTCACCGCACACACACCCGGCCCGCTGCGCATCACCAACATCCCCAACGCCCGCCTGACCCAGGAGATCGCCGCCCACCGGGCCGCCACCGCCAACACCCCCCTGGAGCACATCCGCCACCTCCTCACCCACCCCGACCCCACCGCCGTCGACCCCGACTCCGTCCACCAATGGGCCGCCGCCCACGGCTACACGGCACGCACCACCTGGAACGCCCACACCCCGGACGCCTTCGACGCCGTGCTCCTGCCGACGGCCGCAGCCGACGGTCCGCACGTCGGCACGTACACCCCGGCAGCCCTGCCCCCGTCGTTCACGAACACCCCCGCCGGCACGGCGGCAACCACGAACCTCCTCACCGAGGTCCACCAGAGCCTCAAGGAGCAACTTCCCACCCATCTCGTGCCGTCCGCGCTCATCGCGATCACCGAGGTCCCCCTCACACCCAACGGAAAGATCAACTACCGGGCGCTGCCCGGCCCCGGCCACCGCTCCTCCGGCGAGGGCCGCACCCCACGCACACCCCGCGAGGACATCCTCTGCGCCCTGTTCGCCGAAACCCTCGCCCTGCCCGCGCCCGTCACCATCGACGACAGCTTCTTCGACCTGGGCGGCCACTCCCTGCTCGCCACCAGACTCATCAGCCGCATCCGCGCCACCCTCGGCGTCGAAGTGGCGCTGCGCACCCTGTTCACGCACCCGACCGTGGCCGGGCTCGCCGACCGCCTGGACGCCACCTCCGACGTCCGCTCGGCACCGGCGCCCGCCGCCGAGCGGCCCGAACACCTCCCGCTGTCCTACGCACAGCAGCGCCTGTGGTTCATGCACCACCTGGAGGGCCCCTGCGCGACCTACAACATGCCCCTCGTGCTGCACCTCGACGGTGAACTCGACATCCCGGCACTGCGATCCGCGCTCAACGACGTCATCGCCCGCCACGAAACCCTGCGCACCGTCTTCCCCATGGCCGACGGCACGCCCTACCAGCACGTCCTGGACCCGCACCAGGCCCGCGTCGAACTGCCGGTGGCCGAGGTCACCGAGGACGAGCTGGAGGCCGCCGTCGCGGACACCGCCCGGCACGCCTTCGACCTGGCCACCGACATCCCCGTCCACGCCCGGCTGTTCACCACCGCACCCACCCGGTCGGTTCTCACCCTGGTCATCCACCACATCGCCGCCGACGGCTGGTCCATGACCCCGCTCACCCAGGACCTGACCACCGCCTACACCGCACGCCGCGCACACACCCCACCCAACTGGACGCCCCTGCCCATCCAGTACGCCGACTACACCCTGTGGCAGCACCAGCTGCTCGGCGACGACAGTGACCCCGACAGCCTGCTGTCCACTCAAGTCGCCTACTGGGCCGAGCACCTCGCCGGCCTGCCCGAACTGGTCACCATCCCCACCGACCGCCCCCGCCCCACCACGCCCGACCACACCGGCGACCTCATCACCTTCCCGCTCGACGCCCGCCTCCACCAGGGCATCATCGACACCGCCCGCACCACCGGCAGCACCGTCCAGATGGTGTTCCAGGCCGCCATGGCGGGCCTGCTGACCCGCATGGGGGCGGGCACCGACATCGCGATCGGCACACCCATCGCGGGCCGCACCGACGCGAGCCTCGACCACCTGGTCGGGTTCTTCGTGAACATGCTCGTCCTGCGCACCGACACCTCCGGCGACCCGACCTTCACCGAACTGCTCCAGCAGGTGCGTCAGACCAGCCTCGCCGCCTACACCCACCAGGACCTCCCCTTCGAAAGCCTCGTCGAGAAGCTCAACCCGCGGCGGTCCGCCTCCCACAATCCCCTGTTCCAGGTCGCCCTCGCGCTGCAGAACAACAACGACGCCCACCTGGAACTGCCCGGCCTGCGCATCCGCATCGAGGGCACCGCCACCGGCACCTCCCGCTACGACCTGCTGCTCAGCCTGAATGAGACCTACACCGACCCGGCCACCCCCGCCGGCGTCACCATCGGCATCGAGTACTCCACCGAACTGTTCGACCGCGAAACCGTCGAGGCCTTCGCCGCCCGCTGGGAGCGGCTGCTGCGCGCCGTGGTCACCGACCCCTCGCAGCGCCTCTCCGACGCCGACCCGCTCACCGCGGCCGAGCACGAACAACTCCTGGCCGGCCGGGTCCCGAACGGCGCGGGCGACCGACGTGCCCTGCCCGCACCCGACCCCGCCGCCGACCCACACGCCCTGCCCGCACCCGCCGCCGACACGCGGCACCGGCCGCCGCGCTCCCCGCAGGAGGAAATCCTGTGCACGCTCTTCGCCGAGACCCTGGGCATCGACGACATCGGCGTCAACGACAACTTCTTCGACCTCGGCGGCCACTCCCTGCTCGCCATCACCCTCGCCGACCGTATCCGGGCGACCACGGGCACCGAGGTGGCGCTGCGCATGCTCTTCGCCCACTCCACCGTCGCCGAACTCGCCGCGCACCTCGCCGACGAGGCCGGCGGCGACAGCGCCCTTGACGCCCTGCTGCCCCTGCGCACCACGGGGGAGCGGCCGCCGCTGTTCTGCGTGCACCAGGGCGGCGGCGACTGCTGGAGCTACGCCAACCTCCTGCCCCTGCTCAGCACCGACTTCCCCGTCTACGGGCTGCAGTCACGCATGCTCCGCAACCCCGACGACCTGCCCGCCGGCATCGAGGAGATCGCAGCCGACTGCATCACCGAAATGCGGCGCATCCAACCCAAGGGCCCCTACCACCTGCTGGGCCACTCCCTCGGCGGCATCGTGGCCCACGCCATGGCCGCGCTGCTCCAGCACGACGGCGAACGCGTCGAGATCATCGTGGCCCTGGACGCCGAACCCGCACGGCCCGTCCCACCCGAGCACCATGACGAACTGGCCGAGACAGGACGCGTCTACGCGACACTCCTGGAACTGATGGGCGCCGCACCGCCACGCGAACACCTCACCTACGAGGAGTTCGCCGAGACCGCCCGCACCACGGGCACCGCACTCGGCTCACTGTCCGAGGAGGAGGTCACGGCGATGCTGCGACGCACCAAGCACTTCCTGCGCCTCGTCGGCGAGTACCGGCACGAACCCGTCTCCACCGACCTCCTGCTGTTCGCCGCCACCGACCGACAGCCCGCCATCCTCGACGAAGACACCTGGCAGGCATACATCGACGGCGACATCACCTGCCACCACGTGCCCTCCAAGCACCACACACTGGTGACGCCCGGCGTTCTCGCCACCCTCGTACCCGTCATCGAGAAGCGGCTGCGCGGGGCCGCCGGATAGACCGCGGCCCGCCCCGGACCAGGGCACGGGTGACCGGGGAAGGGGCGGACGGACGGGTGACCGGGGAAGGGGCGGACGGATCGGTCGGGACGAAAAAAGCGGGCGTCGGGAGCCTCGACTGGGTACGGTGTACGCCATTCGGTCGGCCGGCCGCCCCGGGGCCCGCCGAGCTCACGCATGGCCAGTTCCCACCAGACAGAGAAAGTAGGGCCCGTGAAGGTCACCCCTGCCGACAGCCATACCCTGATCCAGGTCCGCGGAGCACGCGAGAACAACCTCAAGAACGTCTCCCTCGACCTGCCCAAGCGGCGGCTGACCGTGTTCACCGGAGTCTCCGGCTCCGGCAAGTCCTCGCTGGTGTTCGGCACCATCGCCGCCGAGTCGCAGCGCCTGATCAACGAGACGTACACCGCCTTCATCCAGTCGTTCATGCCGAACGTCGGCCGCCCCGACGTCGACGAGCTGCGCAACCTCAGCGCCGCGATCGTCGTCGACCAGGAACGGATGGGCGCCAACTCCCGCTCCACGGTGGGCACCGCCACGGACGCGTACACGATGCTGCGCATCATCTTCAGCCGCCTCGGCGTGCCGAACATCGGCACCTCCGGCGCCTTCAGCTTCAACCTGCCCGAAGGCATGTGCCCGGAGTGCGAGGGCACCGGCGAGGTCTCGACCGTGGACGTCGACCAGCTCCTCGACCGCGAACTCTCCCTCAACGAGGGCGCCCTCACCCTGCCGTACTACGCCGTGGACTCCTGGGGCTGGCAGATCATGGTCAACTCCGGTTTCTACGACCCCGACAAGAAGCTCAAGGACTTCACCGAGCAGGAGTGGGCGGACCTGCTGCACAAGGAGCCGGTCAAGGTGAAGGTCGGCTCCAACGGCTTCACGTACGAGGGCCTGATCAGCAAGATGCAGCGGACCTGGCTCGCCAAGGACCGCGACGGACTCCAGTCGCACATCAGGGCGTTCGTGGACCGCGCCGTGGTCTTCGCGCGGTGCCCGCTGTGCGAGGGCGCCCGGCTCACCCAGGAGGCGCTCTCATCGAAGATCAACGGCGTGAACATCGCGGAGTGCTCCGCGATGCAGATCGACGACCTCGCCGACTTCATCCGCTCCATAGAGGACGCGGGCACCGCCCCACTCCTTGCCAACCTCCTCGACCTGCTCGACTCGCTCACCGAGATCGGCCTCGGCTATCTCAGCCTCGACCGCTCCTCGGGCACCCTCTCCGGCGGCGAGGCCCAGCGTGTGAAGATGGTCCGCCACCTCGGCTCCAGCATCACGGACGTCACGTACGTCTTCGACGAGCCGACGATCGGCCTGCACCCGCACGACATCCAGCGCATGAACGACCTGCTCCTGCGGCTGCGCGACAAGGGCAACACGGTGCTCGTCGTCGAGCACAAGCCGGAGGTCGTCGCGATCGCCGACCACGTCGTGGACCTCGGCCCCGGCGCGGGCACCGCGGGCGGCGAGATCTGCTTCACCGGTGACGTGGCGGGCCTGCGCGCCTCCGGCACGCTCACCGGCCGCCACCTCGGCCACCGCGCCCGGCTCCGCGACACCGTCCGCACCCCCAAGGGCCAGCTGTCCATCAGGGGCGCCGACTCGCACAACCTCAAGGACGTCTCGGTCGACGTGCCGCTCGGTGTCCTCACCGTGGTCACCGGTGTGGCCGGCTCCGGCAAGAGCTCGCTGATCCACGGCTATCTGTCCGGGCGGGACGGCGTGGTCGTCGCCGACCAGTCCCCGATCCGCGGCTCGCGCCGCTCGAACCCCGCGACGTACACGAACCTGCTCGGGCCGATCCGCAACGCCTTCGCCAAGGCGAACGGCGTCAAGGCGGCCCTGTTCAGCGCCAACTCGGAAGGCGCCTGCCCCAAGTGCAACGGCCTCGGGCTGCTCTACACCGACCTCGCGATGATGCAGGGCGTCGCCTCGGTCTGCGAGCAGTGCGAGGGCAAACGCTTCACACCGGAGGTACTCACGTACCACCTACGCGGCAGGAACATCAGCGAGGTCCTCGGCATGTCGGTCGCCGAGGCGTACGACTTCTTCCCCTCCGGGCAGCCGCACACCATCCTCGGCCGCCTCTCCGACGTGGGCCTTGGCTATCTGCGCCTCGGCCAGCCGCTCAACACCCTCTCCGGCGGCGAGCGGCAGCGCCTGAAGCTCGCGATCCACATGGCCGAGAAGTCCTCCACGTACGTCCTCGACGAGCCCACCACCGGCCTCCACCTGGCCGACGTCGACAAACTCCTCGCCCTCCTGGACCGGCTCGTCGACGACGGCAACTCGGTCGTCGTCATCGAACACCACCAGGCCGTCATGGCCCACGCCGACTGGATCATCGACCTGGGCCCGGGCGGCGGCCACGACGGCGGCGAGATCGTCTTCACCGGCACTCCGGCCGAACTGGTCAAGGAGGCCGACACATTGACGGCCCGTCACCTGCGGGAATACGTCGGGTCGTGAGCGCCGGCCGCGTGAGCGCGGGCGGCGGCCTTCATGAGCGCTCCTTGCCCGGATTATGAGCAAACGATGACAGCGGGGGGTCGGGCGCCCGGGGGCTGTTGTGCTGGGGCCATGAACAGCAAGCACAAGTCCCGTTCCCGTTCTTCTCGCCGCCCGGCCCGCCGCGCCCTCGGCGCGGTCGGCGCGGTCGCCGCGCTCGGCCTCACCCTGGCCGGATGCGGCGAGAAGGGCTCCGGCGTCAAGGACGAGGGGAAGAACAAGTCGACGACGCGCACCGGCACGAAGGTGCTCTGGGTGGGCGACTCCATCGCGGGCGCCGAGGCTCCCGCCCTGGGCGCGGCCCTGAAGGCCGGCGGCGTGGAGTTCAAGGACTCCTCTTCGGACGGCGGCGGAACGATCGTCGACAGCGGCGAGAAGATCACACGGATGATCTCCGGCGACACCTGGAAGCAACTGACCAAGAACATCGACTCGTTCCGCCCCACCGTGATCGCCTACCAAGTCACGACGTACGACTGGGGAAGCAAGGACAAGCAGCGGGCCGCCTACGAGAAGCTCGTCGGCACGGCCAAGGACGCCGGGGCCGAGGTGGTGTTCGTGCCGTCCCCGCCCATCAAGATCGACGGGTTCTACAAGCAGCACGAGGCGCAGATGCGTACCGCTCCCGAGGTGGCCGCGGAGGTCGCCCGGAAGAGCGGTGGCACGGCGGCGTTCTTCGACGCCTCCCAGGTGTGGGGCACCGACGCCTCGGCGGGGAAGGCGCAGCGTGCCTCGGACGGGATCCACAACTGCCAGCAGGGGGCGGCCGCCTTCGCGAAGTGGTTCACCGGGAAGCTCGGCGAGCGGGAGGGCTTCACGCCCGCGTCGGTGGACACCTGGGCGCAGAAGTCCTGGACCGGCGACGAGCGCTACAGCAAGCTCCGCTGTGCCGCGTGACGGAACGGCCGACGTCATGCCTTCGCGACTTCCCTTGCCCGCGCCTGCGCGCGGCAGTACGGCGCCGGCCCGGCATCGTGCGGCGCGCTCCGGCGGGGCGGGCCGTGCGCACGTGGCCGCCCTCGACGGGCTGCGCGGGTTCGCGGTCGCGGCCGTGCTGCTCTTCCACGCCGGGCAGCTGCGCGGCGGGTTTCTCGGCGTCGACCTGTTCTTCGTGCTGTCCGGGTTCCTGATCACCGGGCTGCTGCTGGGCGAGGCGAGTGGGCGCGGCCGGATCGCCCTGGCCGCGTTCTGGGGCCGCCGCGCCCGTCGCCTGCTGCCCGCCCTCTGCTGTGTGGTGGTCGTGACCGTGGCGGCCACGTGGGCGTGGGGGAGCACGGACCAACTGCGCTTCGCGCTCGACGACATGCCCTGGGTCGGGGCCCAGACGGTCAACTGGCACTACATCACCGAGCAGATCGGCTACTGGAACAGCTCCGACACCCGTGTCTTCGCCCACCTGTGGAGCATCGGCGTGGAGTGGCAGTTCTACCTGGTCTGGCCGCTGGTGGTGGCCGTGGCCGCCCGGGGGCGGTGCGGTGAGCGGATCGTGGCCTCGCTCGCCGGGGCGGGTGCCCTGGTCTCCCTCGCCCTGACCGTCTCGCTCGGCGCCGCGGTGGACACCACCCGCGCCTACGAGGGCACCGACACCCGCGGCGGCGCCCTGCTGCTCGGGGCGTTCGTGGCCACCGCCCCGGTGCGGAACCTCGCGCGCCGGGTGCCGCGCCGCGCGGCCGACCTGGTGTGCCTGGCCCTGGGATGCGGCCTCGCCGTCGCGTGGACGGTGACCGAGGGCGAGAAGGCACCCCTGCTCTTCCAGGGCGGACTGTTCCTCCACTCGGTGACCGCGGCCGTGCTGATCGTCCTGATGGCCCAGGTGCCGGGCACCTGGGCGGCACGCGTCGCGGGCAGCCGCCTGCCGCGTGGCCTGGGAGAGCTGTCGTACAGCCTGTATCTGTGGCACTGGCCGGTGTACCTGCTGCTGTTGCCACGGCTTTCGGCGCTCGGGGACTGGGGTGGAATCGTCGTCGCGATCGGGGTCTCGGTGGTGGCCGCCGCGGTGACGAAGCGGTTCGTCGAGGATCCGGTGCGGTTCCGGGCGGGGTGGGCGCGTGGCAGGCGCGGATTGATCGCCGTGGTCACGGTGGCCCTGGCGGGAGCCGTTCTGTGGGCGGCGGTGCCCGAGCCGGTGCCGGGGGCGGGCACGGTGGACGTGGAGCAGTTGAGGTGACCGTAAAGTGGGCGATCCACCTGATAGCTCATGTAACGCCGGAACAACACACTTACTGCGAAAGGGCCCGTACATGACCCGAGTCCTGCTGATCGAGGACGATCCGGCCGTACGCCGCGGTGTGGTCCTCGGCCTGTCCCGCAACGGGCACGAGACCGAGGCGGTCGGCACCGGCGAGGACGGCCTGGAGGCCCTGGCCGCCTTCAAGCCCGACCTCGTGCTCCTCGATCTGATGCTCCCCGGCATGAACGGCCTGGAAGTGTGCCGCCGCATCCGCGAGACCAGCCGGGTTCCCCTCGTGATCCTGTCCGCGCGCGGCGACGACATCGATGTCGTCGTCGGCCTCGAGGCGGGCGCCGACGACTACGTCGTCAAACCCGCCGGTGCCGCGGTCATCGAGGCCCGGATGCGCGCGGTGCTGCGCCGCGTCGCCCCGGCCCAGGCCGACACCGGCCCGGGCACCGGGCCGACCCGGGTGGGCGATCTCGAGATCGACCGCGACGCGCTGATCGTCCGCAAACACGGCGAGGAACTCCCCCTCGCTCCCTCCGAGTTGAAGCTGCTGCTCTTCCTCAGCGCCGCCCCGGAGCGGACCTTCAGCCGTCAGGAGCTGCTGGAGGACATCTGGGAGCACAGCTACTACGGGGACGCCCGGCTGGTCGACGCCTGCGTGATGCGCCTGCGCTCCAAGATCGAAGAGGACCCGCGCCGCCCCGTGTACGTCCAGACGGTGCGCGGCTTCGGATACCGCTTCGGCCCGCTGCCCGCATGAAGCTCGCACCGCCCCGCGGCCTGCGCCCGCGCCTGATCGTCGCCTTCGTCCTGGTGGCCGCGCTCAGCGCGCTGATCACCGCCGCGCTCACCTTCCGGCAGGCCCGCAGCACGATCCTGGACCGCACCCAGAACAGCGCCGTCCACGACCTGCGCCTCCAGATCGACTCGCTCGCCCCCAACCTCCCGGCCGACCCCACCGGCACGGACCTGCGCACCTTCGCGCGCCAGCTGGACCGCGCCTCGGGCTCGCGCGGCTGGCACACGGCCGTCTCCCGCGACGGCGGGCCGCTCATCGGCACCGCGCGCGACGTCAGCGGCTCCCTGCGCGCCGCGACACAGAGCGGCGACACCAGCTTCTACGAGCGCGTGGAGCACGCCGACGGGCCCCGACTGGTGATCGGCATGCCGATCAGCTACACCGACCGGCGCGAAGAAGCGGAGAAACCGTCGGGCCTCGTCGCCTACGCCGTTCTGTCGCTGCACGGCGAACGGGCCGACATCTCCGCTCTGATCACCGCGGCCTGGGCGGGCGCCGTCCCGGCGCTCGGCTTCGCCGTCGTGCCCGCCCTGTTCGCGGCCCGCCGGGTGCTGCGTCCCGTACGACAGCTGCGTACGGCCGCCGAGAAGATCACCTCGGGCGCCCTGGACACGCGCCTGGACGTCGTCGGCAAGGACGAACTCGCCGCGCTGACCGGCACGTTCAACACCATGGCGGCCGGTCTTGAGCGGGACGACGCCGAGCTGCGGCGCATGGAGGCCAACGCCCGCCGGTTCGCCGCGGACGTCTCGCATGAACTGCGGACCCCGCTCGCCGCGATGGCCGTCGTCACCGACGCCCTCGACGAGGACGCCCGCTCCGGGGCGCTGCCCCCGGACACCGCCGACGCGGTCCTCCTCATCAGCGACGAGACCCGCAAGCTGACCGGCATGGTCGAGGACCTCATGGAGATCTCCCGCTTCGACGCGGGGGCGGCGACGTTGCATCTGGACGACGTGAGTCTGCGCACCGTCGTCCACAAGACGCTGCAGCTGCGCGGCTGGCGCGAGCCGGACGAGGTGATCACGGAGCTGCCCGCGGACGAGGTGCGCCTGCGCGTCGACGCGCGGCGCGTCGACGTCGTCCTCGCCAACCTGATCGGCAACGCGCTGCGGCACGGCGCCGCTCCCGTCACCGTCCGGGCCACGGTCACGCGGGAGTCCCTGGTCATCGAGGTCGCCGACGAGGGCCCAGGTATCCCCGAGCAGGTCCTGCCCCATGTCTTCGACCGCTTCTACAAGGCGGACGCCGCACGGGCCCGCTCCGAGGGCAGCGGCCTCGGGCTCGCCATCGCGATGGAGAACGTACGACTGCACCACGGCACCCTCACCGCCGCCAACCGCCCGGAAGGCGGCGCGGTGTTCACTCTCACGCTCCCGCGCACACTCCGGCAGGAGGAGCAGTCATGAAGCGCCGACTCGCGTGTCTCGCAGTCGTGTTGGGCGCGCTGGCGGCGGGCTGCGGCATCGGCTCCACCGGCCCGGTCCGCGCCGGCGGCCCGGCGTCCGGCCTTCGCGAACCGGGCTCCGCGGACCACTACGCCCAGCTGTACTTCGTCAGCCCGCACGGCATCCAGGCCGTCACCCGCGAGGTCGACACCCGCGCCACCCCGCAACAGGCCCTCGACCTGCTCCTCAAGGGCCCCGACGCCGCCGAACGCGCCCGCGGCCTGATCACCGAGGTGCCCACGCTCCACGGACGACTGATCGCGCGGGCCGCCGACGGCGCCGTGGATCTGCGCCTCCCGGTGCCGGTGGCGAACATGACCGGCGGCGGCCTCGGGCTCAGCCAGATCATCTGCACCGCCGCCAACGCGGCGGCGACCGGCGGCAAACAACCCCCCGACGTGGACGTACGGGTCTACGAGGAGGGCTACGAGACACCCTGGACCGTACGCTGCGACGCGGCGGGCAACGTCGTTCCCGTACGAACAGCGGACAGGTGACGCATCGCCGCCCTGTCGGATCACGGCAACCTGCACGGGGCGTACGACGCCCAAGGGGTGGTCGTCCGGCCCGCTCGGCGAGAATGCGCCATTCATGTCAGCTACTGACATGTACAGCCGGATGGGAGCGATGCCATTCCGGCGAGGTCGTGGGGCGAGGCGGTGCACAGGCGGGCGCCGCAAAGAGCCCGTCAAGTGCCGTGAACCGGCCATCAGGTCGCACTCGGGGCCGACCGTGGCGAAGTTGGCCGAACCGGGCATGTCCCTGGTAGGTGCATGAGGCATGAAGTGAGGGTCGGAACACCGTACGACCCGTCCGAGCACCGCGGAGGCCCTCATGGCCCAGGCCATCCCCTTCCCTCAGGACCGCACCTGCCCCTATCACCCGCCCACCGGATACCGGCCGTTGAGCGCCGAAGGCCCGCTCAACCGCGTCACCCTCTACGACGACACCGAAGCCTGGCTCGTCACCGGGCACGCCGAAGCCCAGGCCCTGCTCACCGACCCCCGGCTCTCCGCCGATCGGCAGAACCCGGCCTTCCCGCTGATCGCCCGGCGCTTCGAGTTGTCCCGCCGGGAGCCGCTCGCGTTGCTCGGCGTCGACGACCCGCTGCACAACAAGCAGCGCCGCACCCTGATCCCCACGTTCGGGGTGAAACGGGTGGCCGCCATGCGGCCCCGCATCCAGCGCGTCGTCGACGAACTCCTGGACGCCCTCGTCGCCCAAGGGCCGCCCGCCGAACTGGTCGCCTCCTTCGCCCTGCCCGTACCGTCCATCGTGATCTGCGAACTGCTCGGTGTCCCGTACGCCGACCACGACTTCTTCGAAGAAGCCTCGCGCCGGATCCTGCGCAGCGCCACGGCCGAGGAGACGGACGCGGGCCGCCGGGAACTCATGGACTACCTGGGCGACTTGGTCGACCGGAAGACCAAGACAGCCGGCGGCGGGGCGGGCCACGGTGACCTGGCCGACGGCCGGGCGGCGGCCCCCGCGGCCGACGCCACCCCCGAGGGCGTACTCGACGAGCTGGTCCGCGACCGGCTGAGCGACGGCACCCTGGACCGTGACGAACTCGTACGCCTCGCCCTCATCCTGCTCGTCGCCGGGCACGAGACCACCGCCAACATGATCTCCCTCGGCACCTTCACCCTGCTCGAACACCCCGACCAGCTCCGGGCCCTGCGCGCCGACCCGGAACTGACCCGCGACGCCGTCGAGGAACTGCTGCGCTTCCTTTCGATCGCCGACGGGCTCGTGCGCGTCGCGACCGAGGACATCGAAGTGGCCGGGCAGACCATCCGAGCCGACGACGGAGTGATCCTCTCCGCCGCCGCCGTCAACCGCGACACCACCGTCTATCCCGACGCCGACGACCTCGACGTCCGGCGCAACGCCCGGCACCATCTCGCCTTCGGCTTCGGCATCCACCAGTGCCTCGGGCAGAACCTCGCCCGCGCCGAGCTGGAGATCGCCCTGCACTCGCTGCTGACCCGCCTGCCCGACCTGCGGCTCGCCGTACCCGCGCAGGAGATCCGGATGAAGCCGGGCGACACCATCCAGGGGCTGATCGAACTGCCCGTCACCTGGGGGCGCGGCTGATGCGCGTCACCATCGACACCGGCGTGTGCATCGGCGCCGGTCAGTGCGTCCTGACGGCGCCCAAGGTCTTCACCCAGGACGACGACGGCTTCAGCGAGTTGCTGCCCGGGTGCGAGGACGGGGCGGGAGATCCCATGGTCCGAGAGGCGGTACGGGCCTGCCCTGTGCGGGCCATCACGCTTGAGGAGGACCAGGGCGCGTAGCGTCCGTACGTCGTGTCGGCGCACCCCGCGCTGGTGGCCTGGACCGTCGGCCGAGGGTGCGCATGCGGCGCCGGCACGACCGGGGGCGAAGCGGCGAGGGGTGAGATCCGGCCTCAGTGAGCCCCACGGCGGTCTGTGTGCGCCGGGGGGCTTCTGCCCGGACCAGGTCTGGACCTACCATCGGTCGGCATGAGCGGGCGAGAGTTCCCCCTCGGGCGGCCGGAGCGCGTGCTTCGGCTCCCGAACGGGTTCCCGGCCGAGGCCCCCGCGGCGCGCACCGCGGGCCTCAAGGGTGTCCCGTGCCTGCTCGTCGCGCTGCTCTGCCTGATCATGGCGCTCGGACCGGCGGCCAACCTTTTCCCCGGAAACATGGGGGAGAAGGGCGAACACACCGCCGCGACCGATCCTTTCGGGCCGCCGGCCGACGCCCTCGAAGGCCGCAGCGAGGCACGCGGCGACAGCGGTTGCACCGGCGGCGAGCGCGAGACGCCCCGCGAGGCCGTGCTCCCCGTACCCGAACAGCCGGGCGCTCCCGCACAGCGGGCCACCTCCCCGCGCCACGACCCGAGCCGGGGCATCGCCTCGCTCGGCGGTACGTCGTTTCCCGACATCACCGCCGTCGACCGGTACAGAACCTGCGTCATCAGAACGTAGAGGGCCCTCTCCTCCCTCACCCGGTCCTTCCCCCCTTCCTTCTTCCTTCTCGGCACAAGGAGAGATCCCCCATGTCGTCACCTTCCCCCACGCCCACACCCGCGAGCACACCGCACCGCCATGGCGCCTCCGCGGCCCCGGCTCCCCAACCCGGCGCCGACATCGGCCTGTTGCTGCTCCGCCTCGCGGTCGGCCTCACCATGGCCGCGCACGGTTCGCAGAAGCTCTTCGGCTGGTTCGACGGCTCCGGCCTCGACGACACCGCGGCCTTCTTCGCCGCCGACGGCTACAAGGCCGCGAAGGCGATGGCCTGGGTCGCCGCGCTCACCGAGACCCTGTGCGGCCTCGGCCTCGCGATCGGCCTGCTCACCCCGCTCGCGGGCGCGGGCATCCTCGGCATCATGCTCAACGCCATCGCCGTGAAGTGGGGCGGCGGCTTCTTCAGCCCCGAGGGCATCGAGTACGACCTGGTCCTCCTGGCCGGCGCGGTGGGCGTGGCCCTCACCGGCCCCGGCCGCCTCGCCGCCGACGAACTCCTGCCCGGCCCGCGTGACCACCGCTTCTCCCGCGGGGTCGCGGCCGTCTTACTCGGCGCGGTGTCGGCGGCGTTCGTGCTGGTGGTCCTGCGGGACTGAGCCCGCGGCCGTCGGGAGCCGGGGCCCCGTCCGAGGCGGGGCCCCGGTCCCGGAAGAGCGGAGGGCACTACTATCCCGTCATGCGACCGGCTCATTACAGTGACGAGGACCTGGAACAACACTCCCTGCGCCGACGGGTCGCAGACGACGGACAGCGGTCGGGGTTCGAGCACGACGTGGACCGGATCCTGTACTCCACGCAGTGGCGCGCGCTCGCCGGCAAGAGCCAGGTGGTCGCCAGCGGCGAGCTCGGCGCCTACCACACCAGGCTGACCCACTCCATGAAGGTCGCCCAGCTGGGACGGCGGATGGCCGAGCGCCTGGAGCGGCGCTACGGCGGCCCGAACCCGGCGCTGGTCGAGGCGGCCTGCATGGCGCACGACATCGGTCACCCGCCCTTCGGCCACGCTGGCGAGACCGCGCTGCGCGCGACGATGGACGAGCTGCACTTCGCGGGCGGGGTGCTCGACAGCTTCGAGGGCAACGCCCAGACCCTGCACATCCTCACCTTCCTGGCCGCGCACAAATACCCCGGCCACCGCGGCCTGCACCTCACCCGGGCCTGCCTGGACGCCGCGACGAAGTACCCCTGGGAACGCGCGCCGCGCGACGCCGACCCCGCGCGGCACGCCAAGTGGGGCGTCTACGCGGTCGACCGGGAGGCGTTCGCGTGGGTGCGGGCCGGCCGCGGGGACGACGCGGTGCCGGTCGAGGAGCAGGTGATGGACTGGGCCGACGACGTCACGTACGCCTGCCACGACGTGGAGGACTTCTACCGCACCGGACTGATCCCGCTGGCCGCGCTGTTCCCGCCCCCGGGAGCCGCGGGCGGCGACACCGAGCGGGAGACGCGGCGCTTCCTGGACTATGTGGAGACCAAGCGCCGCCGCGCCGGTGGCGCCTTCGACCGGGACGAGGCGGTGCACCTGCTGGCCGACATCGCCAAGGCGCTGTCGGTCCCGGGCCCCTACGCCGGCCGGCACGGGGACGACGTCGCCGTCAACGCCCGCACCGCCAAACTCATCGACCACTTCACCCGCGACATCGAGCTGGAGGTCGGCGGCCCGGCGGCGATCCGCTACGGCGCCCGGCTCGTCGTCCCGGCCGAGCGCCGGGCCGCCTGCGACCTGCTCAAGGAACTCGTCTGGTGCTACGTCATCGACCGCCCGGCACTGGCCACCCAACAGCACGGAAAGCGGCGCATCGTCTCCGAACTGCTGCGCTGGACCAATGAATCCCCTCGACTCCTGCCCACCGACCGGGCCGAGGAACTCGACCTCCACGGCGACCCGCTGCGCGCCGCGGCCGACCACGTCGCCTCCCTGACCGAGGACCAGGCCATGACCCTGCACCGCCGCCTGTCCGGCACCAGCCTGGGATCCGTGAGCGACACCATGTGGCTGTGACAGCGACACCATGTGGCTGTGCGCGGCCCTCGATGCCGTTCAGCGGCACAGGGCCTTGTCCACGACGGCTTCGACACGCGGCATCACTGCCTTGTCGGTCGGCTGGGTCGTGATCGCGACGTTGGCGGCACGGCCGTCGTCGGTGGCGCCGCCCCGGGTCTCGTAGCCCGTGGTGCTGCCGCCGTGACCCCAGTAGACCCCGCCGCACGACAGCGGCGTGCTCACCAGGCCCAGTCCGTAGCGGGCGCCGGGGGCGAAGGGGGCTCCGGCGGGGACGGTGGTACGCATCTCGGCGAGCTGGGCCGGCGGCAGGAGGTCGCCGTCCAGGAGGGCGGTGAAGAACCGGTTGAGGTCGGAGTTGGTGGAGATCATCTGGCCCGCGGCCCAGCCCCAGGAAGGGTCGAACTCCGTGACGTCGACCAGCGGCGCGCCTGCTGACGGCCGGTCGTAGCCCTTGGGGTGACGTTCGCGGATGGTCGCGTCACCGGGGGCGGGGAAGTACGTGTGGCGCAGCCCGACGCGTTGGATGATGCGCCGGTCCAGCTCCTCGGCGAGGGGGCGGCCGGTGACCTTCTGGACGAGCAGGCCGGCCAGCACGTAGTTCGTGTTGCTGTACTCCCACTTCTTCCCGGGCTCGAACTCGGCCCTGTGCTCCAGCGCGAGGTCGAGGAGGTCACGGGGGTCGTAGTAGCGGACGTCGTCGGCGAGGTACTTGACGTAGTTGGGCAGCCCGCTGGTGTGCTGCAGGAGCTGGCGGACCTTGATGCGGCGCCCGTCGATGCCCTCGCCACGGACGAGGCCCGGCAGATAGGTGTCGATCGACTCGTCCAGGTCGACCTTCCCCTCACCGACCAGTTGCAGCACGGCCACCGCGGTGAACGTCTTGGTGTTGCTGCCGATGCGCACCTGGCCGTCCCTGGGCACCTTCGCGCCGGTGGCCACGTCGCCGACGCCCGCGGTGTAGGTACGGGCGCCGCCCTCACGGCCCTTGACGCTCGCCAGCGCGCCGGGCACGCCGTCGGAGCGCACCAGCTCCTTGAGGCCCTGCCGGACGGTGTCCGGCCCTTCGGCGGCGGTGGCCGTGGGCGTCAGGGCACCCATCGCCATGACGCCCACGGCCACCGCCGCCGCGGCCGGCACGACTCCGCGCCGACCACCCCGCCGCCGCCCGGAAGAACCATTCCTCTGCCACGCCTGCTCACGCACTAGCCAACTCCTACGGGATCATGGGAAAACCAGCGGCATCCGCCGGGTCCAGCATTTCCGTAGGCGATCACCCGGAGCTATCCCGCTACCCGCCCAGCAGCAGGTAGGGCTAACCCCCGGGCGACCGATCGGAGCGTCACGGCTTGCGGGCAAGACCGCCGTGTTCGCCGATGGGTACCGGAGCGGGAGACGCGGCATCCGGGCGCCAGCAGGGGACGGAGACGACACCGGGGTCCAGGAGCTCCAGGCCGTCGAAGAAGGCCGTGATCTGCTCGACGGGGCGCAGGAAGTAGGGGACGGCGCCGGTTTCGTTGTAGGCGTCCTGGGCCTGTTCGTAGTCCGCGTCGATGCCGCGTGAGCCGTCGTTCACGGAGAGATGACTGCCCGAAGGCAGCCCGTCCATGAGCCGGGCGACGATGGCGCGTGCCTGGTCGTAGTCGGCGACGTGGCCCAGGATGTTGCTGAGGATCAGGGCGGTGGGGCGGCTGAGATCCAGCGTCGCGGCGGCGGCCGCCAGGATGCGGTCGGGGTCGGTGATGTCGGCGTCGACGTACGCGGTCGCCCCCTGCGGGGTGGACGTGAGCAGCGCGCGGGCGTGCGCGAGGACCATCGGATCGTGGTCGACGTACACGATCCTGGCCTCGGGGGCGAGCCGCTGGGCGACCTCGTGGGTGTTGTCCACGGTCGGCAGGCCGGTGCCGATGTCCAGGAACTGCCGGATGCCCGCCTCCTCGACCAGGTATCCGATGTTGCGGCGCAGGAAGGCGCGGCTGCTGCGGGCGATGGTGACGATGCCGGGGTAGACGGCGCTGTACGCGTCGCCGGCCGCCTCGTCGACGGGGTAGTTGTCCTTCCCGCCCAGCCAGTAGTTCCAGATCCGCGCCGAGTGCGGCACCGACGTGTCGATCTTCTGCCGCGCCGCTGGTCCGGGTGTCGTCGCGGGGTCGGTCATGGGCACCGTCCATCTTCTGCCGAGGCGTGAACTGGTCACCGCACAAGGTACGTCCCAACGGCCTGAACTGGTGCACCGGTTCACGTTTCGGGGACGACGACCACGCTCCGCGTGTGGTGACACGCTCGCCCCGTCCTCGGCGACCAGGCCCGCCCCGCCCTCGGTGACCACGTACCGGGAGCCGGAACCACCCCTCAGCTCACCGGAACGGCGACGTCCGCCTCGTCCGCGCCTCGCTCGCCCGCCCCCGGCCCGCTCGACTCCCGCACGACCAGCTCCGGCGCGAGCCGTATCGCCCGCTGAGGGCCTTCGGTGCCCGGGGCGGCCAGCCGTCGGCTCAGCAACTGCGTGGCCTCCGCGGCCAGTTCGGCCACCGGCTGGCGGACGGTCGTGATGCCCGGCGCGGACAGCGCCGCCATCGGAATGTCGTCGAAACCGGTGACAGCCACGTCGCCCGGCACGTCCGCGCCGAGTTGCTGAAGGCGCTGCAGCGCGCCGACCGCGATGAGGTCGTTGGCGCACACCAGCGCGTCGGGCCGGGCGTCCCACACCAGGTCGACGGCCGCGCGGCCCCACTCCACGGAGAAGTCGCCGAGCGCGACCCGCCCCGGGGCCGCGGCGTCGAGGGCACCGGAACCGGCCGCGTACGCCGCGCGCCGCTCGGCCGCCGCCGACGCCGTCCCGTCGGCGCCGAGGAAGCACACGCGGCGCCGGCCCGCGGCGGCCAGATGATCGAGTACGAGGGCCATGCCCGCGGAGTTGTCGACGGCCACGGAGTCCGCGATGCCCGGGCCGCAGCCGCGGTCCATCAGGACCAGCGGTACCCGGGCGGCGGCCGCGGCCACCGCGTCGCGGCTGCGGCGCTCGTCGGCCGGGATGACGAGGAGGGCGTCGACACGGCGGCTCAGCAGGTCGTCGATGTACTCGGCCTCGGCCACCGGATCGTCGTCGCAGTCGGCGAGCAGCACGGCGCGGCCCTCGGCGTGCAGGGCGTGGGTGAGCTCGCGCACGAGCGCCGGGTAGAAGGGGTTGGTGATCTGCGGCAGGACCAGGCCGACCGTGCCGGTGGCGCGGCTGCGCAGGGCGCGGGCGGCGTGATTGGGCCGGTAGCCGAGCGCCGCGGCGGCCTCGCGGACGCGGCGGGCGGTCTCGGCGCCGACGGGCCGGGTCCCGGCGAGGACCCGGGAGACGGTGGCGACGGAGCAGCCGGAGGCCCGGGCCACGTCCCGCAGCGTTATCTCAGACACCGCTCGGCCCACCCCTCCGGTGGCACGCCCGGGCCCACGCCTTCGGTGTCACGTCAGCCACGCCTGTGCCCACCCCTCCGGTGAATTTCGGCAAACGTTATCAACGGCTGCCGGTCGCGACCAGGGTCCCTTTCGCGGTGAAGATCACAGCTTTGCCGCCCGAGGCGTGGCCCACGTCATTGACAGAATTCATACTCCTGCACAAAGTCTTCGGAGAACGTTTTCCCGAGCGCCGCCCCGCCGTGGCAGCTCAGCCGAACAAAGAGGTTCCGCCGATGGCCAGAAAGATCATCCTCGACTGCGACCCGGGACATGACGACGCGATCGCCATGCTCCTGGCGCACGGCAATCCTGACGTCGAGTTGGTCGCGGTCACCACGGTCGTCGGCAACCAGACCCTGGAGAAGGTCACCCGCAACGCCCTGTCCGTGGCCCGCATCGCGGACATCACCGGCGTCCCCTTCGCGGCCGGCTGCCCCCGCCCCCTCGTACGCACCGTCGAGACGGCCCCGGAGATCCACGGCGAGAGCGGCATCGACGGCCCCGTCATGCCCGAGCCCACCCTGGCGCTCGACCCCCGGCACGCCGTCGACCTCATCATCGACACCGTCATGGCACACGAGCCCGGCGAGATCACCATCGTGCCCACCGCGGGCCTGACGAACATCGCCCTGGCCGTCCGCAAGGAGCCCCGCATCGCCGAGCGCGTCCGCGAGGTCGTCCTCATGGGCGGCGGCTACCACACGGGCAACTGGAGCCCGGTCGCCGAGTTCAACATCAAGATCGACCCCGAGGCCGCGCACATCGTCTTCAACGCGGGCTGGCCCGTCACCATGGTCGGCCTCGACCTGACGCACCAGGCCCTCGCGACCCCCGAGGTCGTCGAGCGCATAGCGAAGGTGGGCACCAAGCCCGCCGTCTTCGTCAACGAGCTCCTGGACTTCTTCGGCGCCATGTACCTGAAGAACCAGGGCTTCGAGGCCCCGCCGGTGCACGACCCGTGCGCGGTCGCGTACGTCATCGACCCGAGCGTCATGACCGTACGCAAGGCCCCCGTGGACGTCGAGCTCACCGGCACCCTCACCCTCGGCATGACCGTCGCGGACTTCCGCGCGCCCGCTCCCGCCGACTGCCGCACCCAGGTCGCCGTCGACCTGGACCACCAGCGGTTCTGGGACCTGGTCGTGGACGCCCTCGAGCGGATCGGCGACGTGCGCGCGTGAACACCTCCGTCACCGAATCCGCCGCCCCCGCCGCCGCCCCCGGCGGCCGTCCCGTGCGCGTATGGGTCCTGGTCAGCGCGCTGCTCGCGGCCTGTTTCGCCTTCCAGCTCAACGCGAGCATGCTCAGCCCCGCCCTGAAGAGCGTCGAGGACTCCCTCGGGGCGACCTCCGCCGAGGTGGGCCTGACCCAGACGGCCTTCTTCACCTCCGCGGCCCTCTTCTCGCTGTTCCTGCCGCGCCTCGGCGACCTCATCGGCCGCCGCCGCGTGCTCGCCGCGATGATGGCGCTCATGGCCGTCGGCTGCGTCGTGGCCGCGCTCGCGCAGAGCGTGCCCATGCTGTTCGTCGGCCGCGTCATCCAGGGCGTGTCCGGGCCGACGGTGCCGCTCTGCCTGATCATGCTGCGCAACGAGGTGCACGAGCCGAAGCGGTACGGCACGCTGCTCGGCGTCATCACCGCCGTCAACGGCGGCATCGCGGGCGTCGACTCCATCGCGGGCGGCTCCCTCGCCGACAAGTACGGCTTCCAGTCCGTGTTCTGGGTCATGGCCGTCGTCGCCGGAATCGCCATGGTCCTGGTCGCCACGCTCACCCCGGAGTCCACCGCCCGCGTCACCGGCTCCGAGCGGCGCATGGACTGGCCCGGTGTGGCGCTCCTGGTCGTGTCCGTCGGTGCGGCCCTCATCGGCCTGAACGAGGCCGGGAAGCTCGGCGCCGCGAACTGGCCGCTGGTCGCCGGGCTCGCCGTCGTCGCCGCGCTCGCCTTCGCCGCGTTCTGGCGCGCCGAGGACCGCAGCAGCCACCCCCTCGTCGCCACCCGGCACCTGCGTCGGCGCTCCACCTGGGCGCTGCTGCTGACCACCGTCCTGACCATGACGGGCGTGTTCGCCGTCATGAACGGCATGATCCCCGCGTTCGCCCAGAACGCGGACGCCGGATTCGGGATGAGCGCCGAACAGTCGGCCTGGTGGACCCTCACGCCGTACGCCCTCGCGGGCCTGGCCATGGGCCCTCTCGCCGGACGCCTCGCCGCCACGTACGGCTACGGCCGCGTCCTGCGCCTCGGCCTCATCGGCTCCGCCGCGACCGTCGCCCTGATGCTCCTCACCCTCCAGGCCGACTCACGCCCGCTCCTGCTCGTCTCGTCGATCCTCATCGGCGTCACATACGCGGGCGTGGGCAACATCGTGCTCAACGGCCTCGGCATCGTCCTCTCCCCGAAGGAGAACCCCGGCTTCCTGCCGGGTCTGAACGCCGGTGCCTTCAACCTCGGCGCGGGCCTGAGCTTCGCCCTTCTGTACGCGGTCCAGACGGCCGCCGAGCCGGCCGACAAGACCTCGGCCGCGGGCTACTCGGCAGGCATGATCGCGGGAGTCGTCCTCATCGCGGCCGCCTTCCTGACGTCCTTCCTCATCCCGAAGCCGGTGGAGGCGGAGGCACACGAGTAAGGGTCCGTCCCGGTGGCGAGGGCGCTCAGCCGCCCTCGCCGGGCGGTGTGCCGCAGCTCGGGCCGCCCGGGCCGTCGAACTGCACCGAGCTGAAGAAGTCCTGGTAGGCGGGGAAGAAGTTGCCCTTGCCCGTCGGGCCGGAAGACGTCACCGCCGTACAGCCGGTGTAGTTGGGGTCGGACCACAGGTAGATGGTGGAGGCTGTGCGGTTCCAGTCCGACTTGGCCCGGTCGTTCATGCCGAGCGCCGCGAGATCCGGGGTGTTCCCCCGCAGGCTGATCATGTCGCCGGTGCCGTCGAGCCCCGAGAACATGCAGTAGTAGCCGTCGGGGCACCGGTCGTACCCATCGGCCGCGTGCGCCGTGGAGACCGGCACCACGGAGGCGGTGACGGCGGCCAACACCGCCACCAGCACGGAGAGCTTCCTTCTCGTCTTCCTTTTCGTCACGATTGCCCTGCGCATAGTGATCCCCCTTCGCGATCCGGCCCACGAGTGCGCGGGCCATGATGCCTCCCAGGCTGGTTGACCCGTCCGGCGAGCCGCCATCCCCCACAGGAGGGGCCATCCCCCACAGGAGGGGCGCACGGGAGCGAGCGCGGCGCGTGGAGCGCGCGGGACTCGGAGTCATGCCGGTCCCGAGAGCCGAGTCACGCAGGTCCCGAGCAGAGCGGCCGCCGCCGCGACCACCGGCACCAGCAGCAGCGCCGTCCCGCTCCCCGCCGCCGCCCCCCGCGAAGACCGCAGCCCCGACCGCCCCGCCGACCAGGTCGAGGCTGTTCAGCCACGCCATGGTCTCCGTGACGCGTCCCTCCGGCGCTAGGTCCCCACCCGTCGTACACAGCGCCGCGAAGGCGGAGCCTGCCCAGGGACAGCGCACCGAGACACCAGCCGGACAACGCGACCGCGCCGTGCTCCTGCGCGTACCTCGGCAGCACCACATCAACGCCCGTCACCGCGCAGACGAACAAGGCGTTCGCCGCGAACAGCCGACGCAGCGACGCGCTCCGGCCCCGGTCCCGGCCTGGCGCAGCCCGTCGGAGCGGCTGGTCGTCATCGGGCGGCGCGCAGCGCGGCCACGGACCAGTCGAGGGCCGGGGCCAGGCTGTCCGGTGGTGGCCAGCCGTTGACCACGGCGAGGAGGTCCAGGTATCGGTCGCGCTGTGGGTCGTTCATGGCTTCCAGGCGTGCCAGCAGGCGTCGGCGCAGGTCGGCGGTGGGGAGGTGGCCGCCGAGGATGCGGGCGTAGTGGGCGGTGAGGTCGGCGACGACGGGTTCCGCGTCGGGCGACGCCGGGTCGGTGCCCGCCGCGAGGGCGGGGGTGACGCGGGTGCGCAGGGCCTCGGCGAGGACGCGGGGGAGCCCGGTGGCGTCGTCCGGGGCCCGATCGGCCGCGATGTCGTGGGCCATCCCGTGCAGGCTGGTACGGAAGCCGGGGTCCTGGAACAGCTCGGCCAGCTCCACCCACGCCGCGATCTGTTCGGGCTCCGGGTCGGCGGGCAGCTCGGGCGTCATCGAGCGCATGACGCCCGCGAACGCGGGGTGGTCGTGCAGGCCGTCGAAGACGGCGGCGAGGAAGTCGTCGACGAGGCGGCGCCGCTCCGCCTCGGAGAGCTTCGCGAGCCGGTGCACCAGGTCGAGCTCCTCGGGGGTGGAGCCGCGCCGAGCCGCCACCGTCAGCACCGCGCGCCGCAGCCTGAGCGCGCGGATCTGTACGTCCAGTGCCTCGGCGTGCGCCGCCGACACCTCGGCGAGCGAAAGCTCCCGCTCCACCACACCCCGGATCGTGCCCAGGTCGAGGCCGAGATCCCGCAGCGTACGCACCAGTTCGAGCCGCGCCACCGCCTCCGTGCCGTAACGGCGGTAGCCGGTCGGGCTGCGCTCCGTCGGCTCGACGATGCCCCGGTCCGAGTAGAACCGGATCGTCTTCACCGTCAGCCCGGTGCGCCGGGCCAGCTCACCTATCGAGTACAGCGCTTCGTCGTTCATGGGCCCACCTTGTCGTCTCCCCTTACGGGAGGCTCAACGGCGTGCGGGCCTCCTCGTGGACGCCGGTGGGCCGATTTGACCTCGAGTGCACTTGAAGTTGCAGGATCGGGTCACGTCCTGCGAAAGGGGATTGGGCATGACGACGTACCGCTCATCGATGGACTTGTACGGGGCGCTGCCGGCGGCCGGCCGGGAAGAGGCGATCGAGGAACCGGCCGTCCCGGGTGACCCGTCCGGCCGGGAGGCGATGCGTCGCGGGCTCGCGCTCGTACGGGCCTACACCCGCGGGGACGCCGCGGCGGTCGCCGCCGCCCTCGACGGCGCCGACCGGGCCGCGACCCGCCAACTGCCCTTCGTCACCGGGGACATCCTGCGGCTGGTCGTCGGCATCGTGATGTCGGGGCCGCGCACCCTCACCCCCGCGGACGTGGTGAGCACGGCCGACACCATCGCCGCCGCCGGGCCGCCCCACCACGAACTCGCCGTCTCCCAGGCCGTACGCGCGTGGGCCGACGGGGGCGACGCGGACCTGCGGGCGTGGTGGCCGGACGGCGCGGCGGCCGCGCACGGTGCCGCGGTGCTGGCCGCCGCGCTCGCGGTGCGGGCGTGGGGGAGGGGCCCGTTCCTCGGTCTGCTGGAGACGTTCGACGAGGTGGTCGACGCCTGTGATTGAGGAGTCGCGACCATTGAGGAGTTGCGACGATTGAGGGGGTTACGACGCGTCCGGCTTGCGTACCAGCACCAGGTAGTAGTTCAAGTGGTCGTGGCAGAACGTGCGGTAGGGCGCCATCAGCGGGTCGGTGGCGGCCAGCGCCTCCTCGCCGAACCGCTCCTCCATCTCCGCCCGCCGGTCCGCGTACAGCACAGCCATCAGCTCGGAGCACAGCACCGCGTTGGCGCTCATGTCCTGCGTCCGCACCATCCGGAAGCCGGTCTCCTCGACCTCGCCGACGAGGGTGCTGAAGGGCCGCAGGGGCGGGCAGGTCCACAGCTTCGTGTACGCCGTCGACTCCTCCTCGGAGGGCGTGCCCCGCAGTGTGAACTCGGTGAACAGCAGGTGCCCGCCCGGCTTGAGCACCCGCAGCGCCTCGCGCAGCGCCCGCGGCCGGTCGGACAGGTGCGGGAGGCAGTCGATCGACCAGGCGGCGTCGAACGTCGCGTCGGAATGGCCGAGTTCCATGGCGTTGCCGTACGCGAAGTCCACGCGCTCGCCTGCCGGATGGCCGTTTCGCCGTTCCTCGCACCGGGCGAGCTGTGTCTTGCTGACCGTGATGCCGGTGACCCGGCTGCCGGTGCGCTCCGCGAGGCGCAGCGCGGGGGCGCCGGTGCCGCAGCCGATGTCCAGGACGTGGGAGCCCGGTTCGGGGTGGAGCGTATCGACGAGGAAGTCGGTCTGCCGGTCCTGCGCGAGATCGGCGAGCCCGACGAGCGAGGTGACGGGCGTGCGCGCGTCGTGCGGGACCAGCATGCCGATGTGCACGGCGGCCGACCCGAGCGTCATGGCGAGCATGTCGCCGAACTGGTCGTACATTGCCCCGACTTCCTCGGGGGTGGGGGCCGAAGGGCCCTTCACGGGGTGCTCGTTCGCTGCCAAGGTGAGTCGTCTCCTTCCGGCAGAGTGGGCCCGAGAGCCCACACGGACAAGTCCGTTCCGTTGCACTCATCCATTGCACCTGCCACAGCCGCTCCCGTGACGACGGAGTCAAGCCATGCGTGCGAGATGCCGGGAGAAAGCCGCTGACAAGTGACTGACAGGCGGCTGCGAAGCGACTGACAATCGGAAGACAGCATTCTGGATTAGCCATTGCAAGCCGTTCCGGGAACGGGAAACTCCGTGCGAAAGGCACCCTCGGAAACCGGGTGCTCAGAGGCGCCGCGGGATGCTTTACGATTGTCCGGCTTCTGTCACGGTGCCGCAGCACTTGATGGCTCATTTGTTCTCTCGCCTCGTCCTCGTGCTAGGAATACGGGGCGCCGCGGGGACGTGAACCGTCTCGTGTGAACGCGTCGCACTGTGCTGTCAGTCGGGCCCACAAGGGGCCACAGGGGGAAGAGGTAAAACCGTAGTGAACCGCATGCGCACGTCCGCCGCAGTCCTGGCCACGGCCGGGGCGATCACCGCCGCTCAGCTCGGACTGGCCGGTTCCGCGTCCGCGGAGACCGCCGCTCCGTCCGCGTCGTCCGCGTCGAAGGTCGCGCCGCGCAGTGCCGGCTGCCCGATCGACATCGTCTACACGTCGAGGTTCTACATCGGTTCGGGCGGCTGGGTGACGGGCAATGGCCTGTACTTCGGCCTGAAGAACAAGAGCAACAAGAGCTTCAAGAACGTCAAGTTCACGGTCACCAACGTCAAGAACGTTCGCTTCGGCACCGCCAAGGCGAAGGGCGGCAAGGTCACCCACAAGACGTCGAAGACCGTCACCGTCTACAAGAAGACGCTGAAGGCAAAGGCCAGCCTCGGCGTTCAGGTGCGCTCGAAGCTGCTGAACAAGCGGTCCTACAAGGTCAAGTTCAGCGTCCGCGGTTCCGGCTGGAACTGCGCCGTGAACCAGGGCACGTGGGGCGCGTAACCGCTCGCGCCACGTGAGGCCCGGGGCCTGGCCCCGGCCTTCCGAGGCGATAACGGAGCCCGGTCGACCCAGGTCGACCGGGCTCCGGCTATTTTGTCGCCGGGCGACCATGCTCGGGTACTGGTGTGTGACGGGGGCGGGAGCGACATCGTGGACGTGACGGAGACAGACCTGCGGCTGGGTGACGGCCGTCAGTTGCACCTCTACGACACCGGGGCCGAGGGCGCCGACCCCCGCCGGACGGTCTTCTGGCACCACGGCACCCCGAACATCGGCTTCCCGCCCGTGCCGCTGTTTCCGGCCGCGTCCCGGCTCGGCATCCGCTGGGTGTCGTACGACCGCCCCGGCTACGGCGGATCGACCCCGGCGCCCGGCCGGGACCTGGCGTCGGCGGCCGCCGACGTCCGCGCCGTCGCCGACGCGCTCGGCATCGGCAGTTTCGCCGTCATGGGGCACTCCGGGGGCGGCCCGCACGCCCTGGCGTGCGGTGCGCTGCTGCCGGACCGGGTCCGGTGCGTGGTGAGCGCGTCGGGTCTCGCGCCGTACGACGCCGCCGGCCTCGACTGGTTCGCCGGCATGTCGGACTCGGGTGTGGCGTCGCTCCGCGCGGCCGCGGCGGGTCGTGCGGCGGCGGAGGCGCACGCGGCAGCCGACGAGTACGACCCCGAGATGTTCGCCCCGGCCGACCACGAGGCGCTCGCCACCGGATGGGCGTGGTTCGACGAGGTCGTCGGCCCGGCGGTGGCATCCGGGCCGGGGGGACTGGTCGACGACGGCCTGGCGTACGTCGCCCCCTGGGGATTCGACCCCGGGCAGGTCACCGCCCCCGTCCTCATCCTGCACGGCGGCGTGGACCGCTCCGTACCCAGCAGCCACGGCCGGTGGCTCGCCGACCGCTGCCCGGCGGCGGAACTGTGGCTCGAGCCTGAGGACGGACACATCTCCGTCCTCAACTCCGGCCCGGCCGCCCTGGAGTGGCTGGTGGAGCACTGCTGACCTCGGGCGTTGCGGCGGCGAACGCACCGGAGGGGTGCGCGGCGTAACTCATGATCTTGCCCCGCGTTGGTCCGCTCGGGCCTGCCGGACCCCAGGGAGCCGGCCGGCTCGCAGGGATCCGAACCGTCTGCCTCCAGTGCCTCGACGCGGGGCCGTGGAGAACGCTCGAAGGAGTGCTCGCCATGTACACCATCACCAAGAAGATCGCCGCCGGAATCGGAGCCGTGGCCGCGGCCCTCGGCTGCGTCATCACCGCGGGGCCCCCGGCCGCGGCCGCCGGCAAGTGGTGCAACCACTCCGTGTGCATCGAGACGTACGACAACGGCACCTACCTCGGCCGGGTGGAGGTGTCCGTCACCAACACCAACCAGCCCCACCGCATCTCCGCCCGGGTGTGGACCACCAACGGCTGGAGCGCCCACACGAAGGTGGAGGACGTCGCCAAGTTCAGGACGTACCGCGACCAGGCCTACCCGCAGCGGCACTTCCCCGCGGGCACCCGGCTCTGCGCGGAGGGCTTCCGCGGTGGGGCGAGCGTGGGCCTGCCCTGCGTGACGCTCACGAACTGAGCCCCCTCACCAACCGGGCCCCCTCACCAACCCGGCCCCTTCACCGACTGAATACGCACGCGACCGAGTACGGTCACCGACTGAGCCCGGCCGACGCCCCGGCCGGGCTCAGTCGCCCGCGCTGTCCTGGAGGAACCGCTCCACTTCGCTGGCGACCCCGGTCTTGGCCGACGATGCCCGGCCGCCATTGCGGGTGGAGCCCTCATGGACGCCGAGGCCGCCGGTCCACACATAGCCGAACGCCGGCTCGTCGTCGATCCCCGGGCTCATCTGGATGTCGAGCTGTTTGAGCTTGGCGGCGGGCGCGGCGGCGTAGAGCGTGGCCGTCACACGGCGCTGCGGATACAGGTTGAAGTCGCGGATCACGGCGCCGCCGAACTCGTCGACGAAGGCGCCGTGTCCGTCCCGGCCCACGCGGACGTCGTAGTGGCGGGGGTGGTCGTACAGGTCGATGTTGAAGTAGGTGGAACCGCGGTTCTCGAAGGTGACGTCGAACGCGACATAGGTCAGCCCCTTGGCGTCCTCGTCGCGCCCGCGCTGCGGCGTGGCCCTGCGCAGGTGGTGCAGGCGGACGCGCAGCCCGGCCCATTCCTTGGATTGATACTCCTGCCAGTCCCCTACGACGTTTGGTATGTCCATCATTCCCACCTTTCCAGGCGTAAGCCTAGGAGGAACCGGGAGCGTGGGAGCCGGTTCCGGGGGGTGATGACGACCACGCCGCCGCTGACGGCGGCCACGCGTCCGCCGGAGAGGAGCGGCTGGGAGAGGGAAGGGCGGCCGGCGGCGTCGGCCACAGACCGCCCCCCTCCTCACCGATCCCTCAATTCCTGAGCCTGCAGACGGCCTTCGCGGTCTTGCCCGGGTCGCTCTCCGAGCGGGCGGTGAGCGTGACCCGGTTGTGCCGCTCGGCGCCCGGCCGCGCGGTCACCGCGACGTCGACCTCGACGGAGTCGTCGGTCCGGGCGGTGGCGAGACGGTTGGGAAGCCACACGGACCAGCCGCGCCCGGAGGCCTTGGCGGACAGACGGTAGACATCGGAGGTCAGGTACCGGTCCACGTTCTCCGGATGACCGGGCTGCTGCGGCACGGTGCGGCCGGTGTTGTCCAGATCGAAGGTGCACAGGGCCCGGCGCTCCGGGTCGCCCTTGGCGTAGCCGCGGCTCAGGTGCGCTCCCCGGCGGTGCGGGCCCGCGCCGTCGAGGGACTTCACGGCCACGGTGTACGAGAGCACGCCGGAGCGTGTGCGCTTCAGGTCGAGTACGTAGAAGTGCAGCCGGTTGGCGCGGTCGACGTACTCGTACTCACTGCCCGAGTCCGCCCCGGCGTGCAGCAGCGCGTCGCTGAGCTGCCGGTAGTCGCCCATGGTGATCTTCTGCGGAGTGCCGTCGGGGCGCTTGAAGTCGACCATGTCGATGTCTTCGGGGTGCGAGTCGACGACCCAGGCGAACGGGGCCCGGTCCTCGGTCTTGGTCTTGCTGAGCAGGACGCCGTGGTCGGGGGTGAAGGAGTCCATGCCCATGCGGTCGACGACCTCGACGGTGTAGTTGTCGTAGCCGCCGCCGTCGCACAAGGGGTCCTTGGCCGGATCGCAGGCGGGGGACAGGTCCCGGCCCATGGCGATGTTGACGCCGCTGAGCCCCTTGTCGCCGGGTGGTGCCGAGCGGGCGGTGACGCGGGCGACGACGGTGCCGGAGTCCTTGAGCGCGTCGCGGTCGAGCCGGAGCACGTTCTTCTCGTCGACGATGCCGAGCTTCAGCTTGTCGCGCAGGACGTGCTGGGAGCCCATGGAAGCGCCGTTGGTGGCCGGGATCTGCCAGCGGGTGTGCGGGCCGCCGGGGCCGTTGAACGAACCGCGCGACAGCATGCTCCAGATTCCGGTGTAGGCGCGGCGCAGCGGTTTGCCGTAGGGGTTGTTGTAGTTGTCGGCGATTCCCAGGATGTGGCTGAGCTCGTGGGCGTACACGCCCATGCCGGAGCTCTCGGCCTGGGTGGAGGAGCCGTTCGAGGCGTTGGGCCAGATGCGGGCCGCGGCGGCCCATGAGGTCCACGGCACGTAGCGGGTGGTGGCGGCGTTGCCGCCGGTGGCGATGGGGGCGGGCGGGCCCCACTTCGCCGGTACGTCCTGCGGGGATGAGAACTTCATCTGCCCGAACTCCTGCCAGACGGACGACTCGTCCTGCCCGGCGGTGAGATAGAAGATGAAGTCGTACTTCGATGCCTCGCCCGCACCGACGTCCGCGACCCAGGCCGCCTTGCCGTCGGTGCGGATGTTCTTGCCGCAGGTGCTGCCGCTCGGGCACGCGCCCGGGTTCATCTGGGGCTCGATGCCGTACTGGAACGACTTGTGCGGCATGCGGTAGACGCCGAAGGAGGTGAGGTCGACGCCGATGCGGCCGCCGGAGTCCTCCATCCAGTACTCGTTGATGGTGTGTCCGCGGTTGAGCGCGCCGGGCTTGTTGAGGAAGTCCCGGTAGAACGCGGGCAGTTGACTGCGCGGGATGTCCGACGCGCCGACCTGCGGATTACCGAACAGGCTCGACCCCGCGGGCTTGCTGACCGTGAACTCCTCGTCGGGGTAGTCGAGGAGGACCAGGGCGCCCTTGAACGTGCGCTGCGTCGGCTCCAGTTCCGGATCGGCCCAGTTCGTGCCGGGGACGGACCGGTGGTCGGCCCACGTCATGTCGTCGGGGTTCTGCCAGCGCTGCGGGTCGATGGGCCGCACGAGGGGCGGCCGGTCGGCGGGTTCGGGGGCGGCCTGGGCGGGGCCCGCGGCCAGCGGCGAGACGAGGAGCCCCAGCAGCGCGGCGAGAAGCCCCGCGCGACGGGCCCGTCGCAGGTGTCGGGCCCGGTCGACTCGGTGGGCTCGGGCTCGGGCTTGCGCTCGGGCTGGGCGGGCTTGGGTGTGAGGCGTTCTGGCGCGACGTATGGGTGTACGGCGGAGGAACAAGGCTCACCTCTTGCCTGAAGGGTGTGGACAAGAACATGACAAGCCGGTCAGCGGTACTGTCCGCCGTGCCCGCTGGGGAGTCAACAGGCTTTTGGGTCGGGTTTGTCCGGTGGGGTGGCCGTTGCGCATCAAGCGGGCCCTGCATGGCGTCTACACCGCTGAGCGACCCCGCCGTGACGACGGCCGAGGATGGCCACCGCCCAGCGGCGGCGCGACGCTCGCCGCCGCACCGTACGCCGGCGGAGACTCGCGCCCACCCGCCGCAGGTCGTGGGCCCGGGGCTGGAGGGGAGCCTTACGGGCCCTGCGGCGGCCGGGGCTCAGCGCGAGGCCAGCAGCGCCCTCGCCTCCCGCCCGAAGAGCCAGGAAGCCGCCCGCGCGAGCAGCGGGTCCACGAACCGGGGAAGTCCACGGACCCGCAGTTCCTCGTGCCAGATCACCTGTGAGCCCCGGCCCCGGGCGTGCACCTCGATCTCGGCCCAGCCCGTCACCACCGAGCCCCGCTTGACCAGACGGCACAGCCCGCGCCGCCCGTCCGCCTCGGGAGGCTGCCAGACGGTCACCTCCATCGGGTCGTCGAACGCCAGCGGCCCGACCCCGGAGCGTGCGGTCAACACGGTGCCCTCGCCGTAGGGCGGGGTGCCGGAGACCGTGACCCGCGTCAGAGGCACCGCCCGACCGTGCCGCTCCCAGTCCGTCAGGCGTCGCCACGCCTCGTCCGGAGCGAGCGGGGTGGCGCGTTCGACGCGGAAGAGGGCCATGGGGTGATCGTAGGCGGGCAGGTGAGCGCGGGTGGGGGACCCCCGGGTCCGGGCTTCAGGTAGGGCCCCGGGCGGTCGGCCCCTGGCACTGGCGGTGGCGGAACAATCCGGCCACCGGCAGCTCATGACGGCCGCCGCCCGGGGTGCCGCGGGGCGCGGCGGGCGCCCGCGACGCGGAACGGGTGGGCGGCTGCTCCGCCGACGAGAGCAGCCGCCCACCCGCCGTACCGCCTGAGGGGGGAGGCGGTACGGACGCCCGTGCCTGGCAGCGGGGGACTCCATTCCTCGCTGCCGGCGCCCACCACGCTCCCGGCCCTCGGGCGGCTGCCACATCGTCGCGAGCGATCGGGGGTCCCGGCATCCGTAACCCGACGGGATCCGTATACGTAGCGCCGAGCGCCGAGTGCGGTGCGCGGCGGAGCAGGGGGGAGGGGTTACGTACGTACGCCGTCCCTGCCCGGGCAGCGTCAGTCGCCGAGCTCGCCGGGGATCTCCGCCCGCGACCGGAGGCCCAGCTTGGTGAGGATGCGCTCGACGTGCGTGTCCGCGGTCCGCTTGGAGATCACGAGGCGCTCGGCGACCTCGCGGTTGGACAGACCGCGCGCCACCAGCTCGGCGACCTCGCGCTCGCGCGGCGTGAGGGAGTCGGCCGCGCGCCCCTGACGGGCTCCGGGTACGCACCGCGCCGAGGGCGGCACGTCCGCGTCGGCGCGCACCGCCGCCAGGATCTCCGTGCCGGTCATCCGTACCCCCACTCCGTGCCAGCGCTCGAACGCCGCGCTGCCCAACGCCTCCCGCACGGTCCGCTGCGCCGACTTCTGCTGCTCCAGGAGCGAGGGCAGCATCGCCACCGGATCCCCCGCCAGCCGGCGCGCGCTCTCCGCGTAGCCCATGAGCCAGGCGGCCCGCGGATACCGCTCCTGCCGGGCCGCGTACCAGGAGAGCCCCAGACAGCTCAGCGCCGCCACCAGCACGTCCCCGACCTCGCTCACCGCGTCCAGGGCCCGGCGCAGCGACGGCGCGCTGTCCTCGTAGCGCCCGGCGAGCCACAGGATGATGCCCTGCACCATCAGCGTGGTGGCGTAGAGCTGGCGGTCCCCGGTCTCCTTGAGGTGGGCGAGTCCGGTCTCGCAGAGCTCCAGAGCCCCGGCGGTGTCGCCGAACACGGCCCGCACCAGGGCGCCTTCGCAGTGCATCACGCTGATGCCCAGCGGGTCACCGGCCGCCATGATCCGCTGCCGCGCCCGCTCCAGATCGGCCAGCCCCTCCTCGACCTCGCCGCCGATCGCCCGCATGGCGCCGAGATACGGATCGGCGAACAGCAGCACGCGCTCCTCATCGCACCGCTCCGCCACCGCCCGCGCCTCCGCGAAACGGCCCGGCGCCACCGCCAGATCACCGCTCCACACCGCGAGCACCCCGCCGAGCAGCAGGCCCCAGGCCCGCTCCCGGCAGTCCTCGGGCACCTGGGCGAGCCCCTTGTCGATCCAGTACCGCCCCTCCGACAGCGTCCCCGCCGCCCGCCAGAACGACGCCAACTGGGCGGCCAGCCACAGCCCTTGCCGCGCCCGGCCTGGGGTGGCGTACGCGTACCCCAGCGCGGCCCGCATGTCCGCGACCTCGGCGCGCACCGTCCGGTACAGCTCGGCCTGCGCGTCGGTCAGCAGCTCGTCCCACAGCCGCCGGCCCAGCCGCCGGTAGTACGCGAAGTGCGCCTCCCGCACCGATGTCGCGCTCTCCCTCAGGGCCAACTGCTCGGCACCGTAGGCGCGGAGCGTGTCGAGGAGCCGGTAGCGCCCCGCGTCCCCGCTGAGGTGCTGCACCACCGACTTGTCGACGAGCCCGACCAGCGTCTCCAGCACCTCCTCGCGCGGCAGTTCACCGCCCGCGCACACCTCCTCCGCCGTCGCCAGCTCGAAGGACCCGGCGAACACCGAAAGCCGCACCCACAGTTCGCGCTCCTGAGGCAGGCACAGTTCGTACGACCAGTCGATGGCCGTACGCAGTGTCTGATGCCGGGCGAGCGCGGTGCGCCGACCGCCGGTCAGCACCCCGAAGCGCTGGTCGAGGCGGGCCACCAGATGGGCCAGCGGCACCGCCCGCAGCCGCACCGCCGCCAGTTCCAGGGCCAGCGGGATGCCGTCGAGACGGCCGACGAGGGCGCTCACCTGGGCCCGGTTGTCCTCGTCGGCCGCGAAGCCCGGCGCCACGGCGACCGCGCGCTGCACGAACAGTTCGACCGCGTCCTCGGCCGCGAGCGGCGCGATGGTCAGGCAATGCTCGCCGGGGACGTCCAGCGGCTGCCGGCTGGTGGCGAGCACGCACGTGTCGGCAGCCTCCCGCAGCAGGACGTCGCACAGCATCGCGCACGCGTCCAGGAGATGCTCGCAGGTGTCCAGGACGATCAGCAGCCGTCGTCCCCGCAGATGGGCGACGACCGCGTCGAGCGGTTCCATGCCCGGCTGTTCGGGCAGTTCGAGGACGGCGGCGAGCGTGGCGGGCACCAGTTCCGGATCCCGCAGCCCCGACAGCTCCGCGAGCCACACCCCGTCCGGGAACCGGTCCCCGAGCCCGTCGGCCGCACGCAGCGCCGTACGGCTCTTGCCGACCCCGCCCGGCCCCACCAGGGTGACGAGCGGCGCCTGTGTGAACGCCTCCTGGACCAGGGCGATTTCCTCGGCCCGCCCGACGAAGCTGGTCCGTTCGACGGGCAACTGCCCGCCGCGCCGCTGCCCGAACCCGAATCCCATGCCGCCCCCGTGCCCGTCGTCCACCGTCTCGGCCGCCGCTCGCGCCACGCATCGCCGTCGAGTCAGAGCGTAGGCGCCCGAATGCGCTCTGTTAACGGGATCAGGGGTCTTCGGTGACGCGGTGGCGGGCACTAAAGTGGAACGGTGACCGCCCTGCCTGAGAACCCATCGCCCGTGCTCAGTGAAGACGACCGCGAAGCGGCCGTGCAGCGCCTGCGCGAGGCGTACGCCGAAGGGCACATCTCGCACGAGGAGATGGACGACCGCCTCGACCGGGCACTGACCGCCAAGACGCACGACGACCTCGCGCCGGCCCTGGCCTCGCTCCCGCTCCCGGCGGCGAAGGAGGCGGACACCACCGCCACGATCGGCGCCATGACCGGCCGGATCAAACGGAGCGGCGCCTGGCGGGTCCCGCGCACCCTCAAGGTCGAGTCCTCGATGGGGCGGGTGCACCTGGACCTGTCCCGGGCGGTCATCGAACATCCGGTGATCGACATCGAGCTGCAACTCGGCACCGGCCGGGCCAAGATCACGGTGCCTCGCGACGCGGACGTCGACATGAACGGGCTGCGGGGCGTGTGGAAGGACCCGCACGACAAGACCGGGCAGCCCTCCCGCCCCGGCGGGCCGAAGATCAGGATCTCCGGGACCATGGGAATGGGACGGCTGAAGGTCCGCCGCGCACGGCGCTGAGCCCGGACGCCACCGGGCGGGTGACGGCGAGACCGGCGCCCGCTCTTCGGCAGGCCCGCAGCGGCGCGCCGCGGTCCTTCGGATGGCGCCCGAGCGCGCGCCGCGCGGGACGCAACGGCCCAGGAGGCGCCAGGCGTTCGTACCCGCACCTCGGCATGCACCGAACGAGGGGTTTACGGAACGGGCCCTTCAGCGGGTCGGCGCAGGCGGTGGACCCTCAAGGGTGAAGGGGGTGAAGGCCGCCTTCCTCCATACGCTGCCTTCCTCCGTAGTCGGAGCGGCAGCCCGGCACGCCTCGCCACGACCACTGAGGCCCCATCGTCGAGGAGCGACGCCATGGCAGTACAGAAGAGGACCGTCCGCAGTCTGCTCGCCGCCTGTGCCGCGCTGGCGCTGGCCACCGCCCTGCCCACCAGCAGCCAGGCCGCCACCGGCAGGTTCTACTACACCGGCACCGACGGATCGAACAACTTAATGCTCAACCCCCCGGACGGCATCTGCCTCGACCTCACCAGGACCTCGCTCGGCGTCGACAACCAGACGGACAGCAAGGCCACGCTGTACACAGGCTCCGGCGTCTTCCGCTGTCAGGGCACCAAGGAAGTCGTACCGGCGGGGACGGGTGTGACCTGGGGAACCTACCGTCCCAACAGTGTGTGGTTCGGTCCCGGGGCGCCGTAGAGCGTATGCACCGCAGTCCGCAGTCCGCAGTCCCGTCCGGCATCGCCATCGCCGTCAGTAGATGATGGACACGATCTGGCAGGCGGCTTCGGCCAGTTGACGGTCGCCGTGTACGCGGGCGCGGGCCAGGGCGGTGCCCGGCTGAACGCGGCGGGCGCACAGCTGCCAAGCGGTCTCCGCGTCCAGGGACAGGGTCGCCGTGGGGTGCTCGGTCGCGATCTCGGCCAGGGACCAGCGGTCCTCGGTGGCGGTGGCGGCCCAGGACACCCCCAGCGACGGCGCGTCGGGCCTGGTAGTCCCGAAGAACCGGGCGACCTGCCCGCCGATCAGGTCCAGGGTGAAGGCGGGGCCTTCCTGGTGTCCGTCGCGGTCCCGGGCGAGGCGCCCGTAGAAGTCGCCCAGGAGGTGCGCGGCGAGATCACGCACGCTCCAGCCGGGCACCGCCTCCTTGCTCCAGTCGGCGGGTGCCAGACCGCGCAGCGTGGCCATCAGTGCGGCGTGCTCAGGGGCGAAGAGCGAGCGGGCGTCGATCGGGGCACCCAGCCAGGCATGGTCGGGCACGCCAGGGAGCTGTGCGTTCATGTCGATCCCTCACATGTTCTCGGCGCCTGCCCGGATCGCTTCGCGGATCCGGAAGTACGTCCCGCAACGGCAGATGTTGCGGATGCCGTCGAGGTCGGCGTCGGTGATCTGTCGGCCTTCCCGGGCGAGGCGGCGGACGAGGGCGACGGCGGTCATGATCTGGCCGGGTTGGCAGTAGCCGCACTGGGCGACGTCCTGGTCCAGCCAGGCTTGTTGCATGGGGTGCAGGTCGGTGCCTGCGGTGGCCGGGAGGCCCTCGATGGTGGTGACTTCGTCGGTCGGGCGGAGGTTCTTGACGGGGATGGCGCAGGGGTTGGCGGCCTTGCCGTTGAGGTGGCTGGTGCAGGCTTTGCAGACGTTGATGCCGCAGCCGTATTTGGGTCCGGTGACGCCGAGGATGTCGCGCAGCACCCACAGCAGTCGCTCGTCGTCGTCGGCTTCGACGGTGACCTGCTCGCCGTTGAGGCGGAAGGTGTGCTCGGGCACGGAATCTCCAAGCTGTCAGTGGGTGGGTGGTTCAGCGGGTGTGGTCCAGGCCGTCGGAGGGGGAGGCGGGGATGGGCGGGACGGTCGGCTTCGGTACGAAGGAGAGGGTGCCGTGGTTGAGGGGGAAGCTGGTCGGCATGGTGCCCGTGGCGCGGCCGTAGGCGCAGGCGACGGCGGCCATGGCGGTGGCGACGCCGAGTTCCCCGGCGCCGCCGGGTTCGTCGGTCGTGGACGGCATGACGATGATCTTCAGTTCGGGCGGTGTGTTCCACTGCCGGGTGTAGAAGTAGTTGTCCCAGCTGGCTTCGAGGAAGTACCCGTCGCGCAGGTGCAGGCTCGAGGTGAGGGTCTGGGCGATGCCGTCCATGAGGCAGCCCATCATCTGGGCCTCCAGGCCGCGGGGGTTGACGGTGAGGCCGGCGTCCACGGCGAGGACGGCCTTGGTGACGCGGGGGCCGGTGACGCCGTCGCGGATGGGGCGGTTGACGGTCTCGGGACGGCAGTCGATCTCCACGAGGACGGCGCTGGCGAAGTGGTATTCGGAGTGGAAGGCGATGCCCTGCGCGGTGTCGGCCGGCATCGTACGGCCCCAGTTCCCGGCCTCGGCCACCTTCTCCAGGACCGCCCGGTCCCGCTCGCCGCGTAGGAAGTCGCGGCGGAACCGGAAAGGATCCTTGCCCATCTTCGTGGCGAGTTGGTCGACGACGAGCTCGCGGGCACACACCACGTCGGGGGAGTAGACGCCGCGCATGCTGCCGGTGTTGAAGGTCTTGTCGGTCTCGTTGAGCAGGCGGCTGTGGTGCCCGAAGTCGTAGGGCATGGACTGGGAGAGGTGGAAGAAGGTCTGGGAGAAGCCGATGTCGCCGACGGGGAGCTTCGCGGCCAGGGCGGTGAAGACCTCGCCGAGCCCGTGGCCGAGGTCGGTGGACACGCTGGTGTGGCGTTGTGTGTAGCTGAGGACGGTGTTGCCGAGGTACGCGGCGCGGACGCGTGAGGTGGCCATGGGGTGGGTGCGTCCCTGGCGGGAGTCGTCGGCCCGGTGCCACATGAGCTTGACGGGTTTGCCGATCTTCTGGGATATCTCGGCCGCTTCCAGCGCGGCGTCGAAGAAGAGTTTGCGGCCGAAGGAGCCGCCGCCCTCGGTGACGTGCACGGTCACCGCGTGGGGCGGGAGCTTGAGGCGGGCGGCGATGGCCTGCTTGGCGACGATCGGCGCTTTGAGGCCCGACCATATCTCGGCCCGGTCCGGCCGGACGTCGGCTATCGCGCAGTTGGGTTCCAGCGCGCTGTTGCTGCGGAAGTGAAAGGTGAACCTGGCCTCCACCGACGGCGTCAGCGGCGGCAGCCCGAGTGGTGGCTCGGCCGCCTTCAGCGTCTTGAGGACCGACTCGTCGGACTTGCCCTCCGCGGTACCGGGTCTCCAGGTCACGCGCAGGGCGCGGACGGCATTGACGCACTGGCCGAAGGTCCGCGCGCGCACCGCGACGCCGGTGGAGACGACCGCGACGTCGGTGACGCCGGTCATGGCGCGGACCTCGTCGAGGTTGGCCACGGAGCCGACCTTGCCGTTGATGGTCGGCGGACGGCACACCATGGTCGGCTTGGCGTCCGGGACGTCGAGGTCCAGGGCGAACTTCTTGCGGCCGGTGACGGCGGCGAGCGCGTCGATGCGGTTGTGCGGCCGGCCGATGACCTTGAACTGCTCGCGCTCCTTGAGCTCTACGGACACCCGCCGCGCCTTGACTCCGGCGGCCTTCTCGGCCAGCTCCCCGATACCGACGCGGCCGCCTCCCGGAGCCGTGACGACGCCGGCCTTCAGCTTCAAGTCGCCGATCGGCACGCCGAGTTCGCGTGCCGCGGCCTCAAGGAGCCGTCCCCGGGCGACGGCGGCGGCGACGCGGACGGGGGTGTAGGTGGAGATGGTGGTGTTGGAGGCGCCGGTGAGCTGGTTGAACAGCAGCTCGGGGCGAGCGTCGGCCAGCGTGACGCGTACCCGGTCGACGGGGAGGTCCATCTCCTCGGCGATCAGCATGGCTGTCGAGGTGGTGATGCCCTGGCCGACCTCGGCGCGGGGCAGGGCGAAGGACACGGTGCCGTCCTGGTGGACCTCGATGGTGATCAGATTCGAGGTCGGCAGTGCCGCCAGGGTCATCACGTCGTTGAGGTCGACCAGTTCGGTGATCTCCGGCGACGGAAGACCCCGCGACGACGTCTCCGCTGCCGCGGTCTCCGCCGCTGCCGTTGGTGCCGGGGCGAGTTCGGCGGCGGTCACCAGGGTCGGAGCGACCAGCACATAACCGAGAAACCGACGCCGCCCGAGGCCGGGCACACCGGACTCGACATCATCGACATCATCGACCTCGTTGGACTCAAGCGAACGATCAGCTCTGGTCATCGCCTGCCCCATACCGCGTAGTTCATCTTCGCCCCATCTCGACGGTGTGTGCGGTGCGTTCCGTGTGTGCGGTGCGGTGCAGTGCGTGCAGTGCCTGCCGTACGAGTGCGTGTCATACGTGTGGTGCGTGTGGTTCGCCCGGCTCAGTGTGGTCGGTTCGCGTCCGGGATCTCAAGATGGATGGGCCGACCCTCGGACAGGAAGAGCAGGACGAACTTGCGGATGGCCTCCTCCATGGCCCAGGCGGCCTCGGGGACCAGGGGCAGGGGGATCAGCTTCTCCCGGAAGGCCACCAGGAGCGGCCAGGCCGTCGAGATCAGCGGCTGCCAGAACGGCTCCCGGGACAGTCCGATCATGTCGCCGATCCGGTCGCCGAGCGTATACCGGGAGAAGGCGCTGACCAGAGGCCGGGTCACACCGGCGTCGAGCTCGGCGACGATGTCGAGGAGTACTTCGGTGAGCTTGACGCCCTCGTCCGTGCGGCCGAGGACCGGGTCGAGGAGCTGCTTGGACTGGGCGTTGGCCGCCTCCCACGTGGCGGGGATGTACTCGTCGCGGACGCCCAGCATGTGCGCGGTCACCTGCCACACGTGCAGATAGGCCTCGGACTCGGCAGGGGAGACCGGCACCTCCCAGTCCTTGAGCTTGCGCATGACGAAGGTGGCCAGGCTGTGCCAGGTGACCATCACGTCCGCCTGGCTGATGGGGATCCTCTGGCCGCCGCTGGTGTCGGACCAGCCCGGCGACTTCGGCAGCAGGTTGCGTACCGCCGCGTGCACCAGCCGGGTCCGCACCACGGTCACGATCATGGAACCCTGGGGCTGATAGGCGTCCAGGTCCCCGACGTCGTACCCGAATTTCGCGGTCTTGGCGATGCGGTCCTTCATGTCGGCGCCGCCCTTGGAGTAGTAGACGGCGCGCGCCTCGCGGGGGATGGCGGTGCTCATCAGGCCGCTGCCGAGCCCGTAGAGGGCGCCGACATAGATTCCCTTGGTCTTGTTGAACCGGGCGGCCGTGTCGAGTTTCCGCTGGTCGGCCCAGGGCGGAAGGCGGCGTGCCGTGTCCATGAACCGCCGCAGGTCCTGGGGGAGTCCGGCGGGCAGTGGCTGGTCGTTGCGGGTCCAGGTGCGCAGCAGTTCGTTGACCTTCGGTACGTCGCCTCGGCGCAGGATCGAGCCGAGGAGCTGGTCGGCCTCGTCGTCCCACACCCACTGGGGGTCGGTGCCCGCGCCCGATCCGGCCACCGAGCCGCTCGCCGCCCAGTTCCAGGCGGACCGCGCGCCCGCCGGCGACGCCAGGCCGAGCGCTCCGAGTGCTCCCAGGGCCCCGCCCGTGAGCAGCATCTTGCGCCTGCTGAGTTCGTCCATGCTCGGAACGCCTCCTCGCGTCCAGGTGACCGGCGGTGCCGGGGTCAGGTGGGCCGGTTGGTGTCGGGAATCTCGATGTGCACCTCGCGCCCCTTGGAGAGGTAGAACAGGATGTACTGGCGGGCCGCCTCGTCGATCGTCCAGGCGATCTTCGGCACCAGGGGCAGCTTGATCACGCCCTCGCGGAAGGCCACCAGCGGGGGCCAGGCGGTCTTGATGGCCGCCTCCCAGAACGGCTCGCGGGGGATGCCGTCCCAGTCGGCGATCCGGTCGCCCACGAGATGGCGCGCGAAGGCGTTGACGAGGGGACGGTCGACGCTGCCGGGGCTGGTCTGCTCGGCGAGCTGGCCCAGGAGGATGTCGGTCAGCTCGACACCTTCGGGGGTGGGGCCGAGAACCGGGTCGAGGAGCTGCCTGGACTGGGCTTCGGCCGCGTCCCAGGTGGCGGGGATGTATTCGTCGCTGATGCCGAGCATGTGGGCCGTCACCTGCCACACGTGCAGGTGGGCCGCCGACTCGGCGGAGGTGATCGGGACCTTCCATTCGCGCATCTTGCGCATCGCGTACGTGGGCAGTGTGTGCCAGGTGACCAGCATGTCGGCCTGGCTGATGGGGATCTTCTGGCCGCCGCTGGTGTCGGACCAGCCCGGCGACTTCGGCAGCAGGTTGCGTACGGCGGCGTGCACGAGCCGGGTTTTCACCGCTTCCACGACGCAGGTGCCGTCGGGCCGGTACGCGTCCAGGGCCCCGACGGCGAAGCCCAGCTTGCTGGTCTTGGCGACCCGGTCCTCCATGTCGGCGCCGCCCTTGGAGTAGTAGACGGCGCGCGCCTCGCGGGGGATGGCGGTGCTCAGCATGCCGCCACCGATGCCGTTGAGCACGTTGAGGTAGAAACCCCTGGTCTCGTTGAACCGGGCGGCCGTCTCGAGCTTGTTCCGGTCGGCCCAGGAGGGGAGCCGGCGTGCCGTGTCCATGAACTGCCGCAGGTCCTCGGGCAGTCCGTCCGGGAGCGGCTGGTCGTTGCGGGTCCAGGTGCGCAGCAACTTGTTGACCTTCGGTACGTCGCCTCGGCGCAGGATCGAGCCGAGGAGCTGGTCGGCCTCGTCGTCCCACACCCACTGGGGGTCGGTGCCCGCGCCCGATCCGGCCACCGAGCCGCTCGCCGCCCAGTTCCAGGCGGACCGCGCGCCCGCCGGTGAGGCCGCGCCGAGCACTCCGAGCGCACCCAGCGCTCCACCCGTG
The DNA here is from genome assembly GCF_014649395.1 of Streptomyces aureoverticillatus. GTDB lineage: Bacteria > Actinomycetota > Actinomycetes > Streptomycetales > Streptomycetaceae > Streptomyces > Streptomyces aureoverticillatus. The sequence goes on along the minus strand of NZ_BMSY01000004.1, from coordinate 521,044 downwards.
AGCAGCATCTTGCGCCTGCTGAGTTCGTCCATGCCCGGGACTCCTCCTTGAGTCGCCTCAACCTTGGCTGATACTCTGATACAGAGTCTGTAGCTGCGTATCATCGAGAGAAGCACAACCCGGATCGGAGCACCAGCCTCCGGGGCCAACTTCTTCGGCTCGCCGACCTCGTGGAGCGAGTCGCAGTCACCGGCCTTGCCGTCGACCGGCCCGCGCCCCAAGAAAGGCGACTGTGGAACCTGCATTTCCCTTCCTCGTCACACCGGAGGATGCGGACTCGGTGCTTGAGCGCGCGTTCACCGAGGCCGCCGAGCGGGTCGACGACAGCGACGAGACGACCACCCGCGTGCTCGACGCCGCCTTCGAGCAGTTCCGCCGCCTGGGCATCCGGCGGTCCACCATGGAGGACGTGGCCCGCCGCGCGGGGGTCTCCCGGATCACGGTCTACCGCCGGTTCGCCTCCAAGGACGCGCTGGTCGAGCAGGTCGTGCGGCGCGAGTTCCGGCGCTACTTCGACCAGTTCATCGTCGACGTCCAAGGCGCCGAGTCCGTCGCCGACCGCGTGGTCCTCGGCTTCGTGAGCTCCCTGCGGGCCATCCGCGGCAACCCCCTCATCGGCGGTCTGATGGAGGCCGAGCCCGATGTCGTCGTGCCGTCCATGACCAGCGACGGCGGCCGCACCCTTGCCGTCGTGCAGCAGTTCGTCGCGGGCAGACTGCGCCGGGAGCAGCAGGCGGGCAACGTCGCCCGCGACGTGGACGTGGACCTCGTGGCCGAGATGATGGTGCGGGTCTCCGCGTCCTTCCTGGTCATCCCCAGCCACGTCGTCGACCTCGACGACGAGGACCAAGTGCGGGCGGTGGCCCGGCAGTTCCTCGTGCCGATGCTCGGTCCGCCGCCCGCGGCCCACGCGTAGCGTTCGCCCTGGCGCCGGCCATCGGCACACTGCCAAGAGGAGCCCGCATCGAGTCGATGTACACCTAGGGTTCAAGGAGGAACGCGCACCATGCCCCGAGTCCTGACGGATGAGCGACGCGACCTGGTCAAGGCCATTGCCGACTTCTGCCGCCGTGAGTGCGGCAGCAAGGAACAGCGGGACAAGCTGACCGCGGGCGGCCAGACGCCGCACAACCAGAAGCTCTACGAGAAGATGGCGGAGCTGGGCTGGCTGGGCATCGTCGTCCCGGAGGAGTACGGCGGCGCGGGCCGGGGCATGGCGGACCTGTGCCTGTTCCTGGAGGAGACCGCCTACGGCCTCGCCCCGATCAGCGGCTTCGCCACCACGGTCATCGCGGCGGCGGCGTACGAGAAGTTCGGCACCGAGGAGCAGAAGCGCGTCGTACTCGACGGCGTGACCAGGGGCCGGGTCGAGGCCATCTCGATGTCCGAGCCGGGCGCGGGGTCGGACGTGGGCGCGCTGACCTGCCGCGCGGACAGCGCCGACGGCGGCTACGTGATCAACGGGCAGAAGACCTGGTGCTCCAACGCGCACATCGCCGATCACATCCTGCTCATCGCCCGCACCTCGCACGAGGGCTCCAAGCACGAGGGGCTGACCCAGTTCCTGGTGCCCGCCGACGCCGAGGGCCTGGAGATCCGGGGCATCGACACGATGGGCGGCCGGGAGGTCAACGACCTGTACTTCACCGACTGCTTCGTGCCGGACTCGGCGGTCGTCGGCACGCCCGGTCAGGCCTGGCCGCAGCTGATGACCGGACTGAACCTGGAGCGGATGATCCTCGCCGCGCTGATGCTGGGCACCGCCCGGCGCGCCTTCGACGACACCCTCGCGTACGTGCGGCAGCGGGAGCAGTTCGGCCGGCCGATCGGCTCCTTCCAGGCGCTCAAGCACCGCATCGCCGACATGGCCACCGAACTGGAATGCGCCCGGCTCCTGGTGGACCACGTCGCGGCCGCGATCGACGCCGAGCCCGGCCGCGTCTTCGCCCGCGAGGCATCCATGGCCAAACTCAAGTGCACCGAACTCGCCAAGCACGTGGCCCTGGAAGGCATGCAGATGATGGGCGGCTACGGCTACGCCACCGAGTACGGCATGGAAGCCCTGCTGCGCTCGACCGTCGTCTCCACGGTGTACGGGGGGACGAGCGAGATCCAGCGCGACATCATCGGCAAGACCTACGGGCTGTAGGGACGGCGGTGTCCCTACAGCCTGGAGGCAGACGTCCTAGAACGGACGTACTAGATACGGGTGTCCTCGACCACGGGAACCGCGGGCACGGCCGATCCGTTCCGGGCGTCGCCGCCGGTGTGACCCGCGTCGGCCGAACGCCGGGACTTCGTGGCGGCCGGGGGCTTGGTGCCGCAGAAGGCCGGTTCCAGGGTATTGGTCAGTCCCTGCGTCACCGCGCTGTTGTTGGAGGCGTTCGCGAAGACGACGACCGTCCGCCTGCCGTCGCGGGTGGCGAAGGACTGGGTCTGGAAGCCCTGCACGATGCCGCCGTGGCCGTAGACCTTGCCGCAGGACAGCGTGATCTCCCGGAGCCCGAGCCCGTAGCCGACCTTCGCCGTCGGCGTGGGCAGCGCGCTCGTCATCTGCCGCAGCGACTCGTCGGACACCAACCCGCCGACGCCGCCGGACAGCAGTGCCGCGAGGAACCGGTCGAGGTCGGCGGCGGAGGAGATGACCGCGCCCGCGCTGCCCACCCAGGAGCCGTTCTGCTCGGTGGAATCCAGCAGCGGCTTGGTGCGGTCGTCGTTCGTGAGGTAGCCGGTGACGTGCGCCCCGGCGATCGTCTTGTCCGGCACCACGTAGGAGGTCTCGGTCAGCCCGAGCGGCTCGATGATCTGCTCACGCAGCGTCTGGGCGTACGAGCTGCCGGTGATGCGCTCGATGGCCATGCCCAGCAGCACGTAGTTGGTGTTCGAGTACGCGTACCGGGACCCGGGCGTGAACTGGGGCCCGTGCTTCACGGACAGCGCGACGAGCTCGGCGGGCGTGTAGACGGTGTTGCGGATGCGCTTCTCGAAGGCGCTCGTGGTCTCCTCGCCGGGCTGCTCGAGGAGGTCGTTGGTGTGGTCGTAGACACCGGAGCGGTGCTGGAGCACCTGACGTCCCGTCATGTCCCAGCCCTCCGGCAGGGTGCCGGAGGGGAGGTACGCGCGCAGCGGCTTGTCGAGGTCGATGCGCCCCTGTTCGGCGAGGCGCAGCGTCAGGACGGAGGTGAACATCTTGGTGTTGCTGCCGACCCGGAAGCGCCGGTCGGCGTTCATCGGCGTGCCGTCCAGGGAGGACTTGCCGACGGCGATGCTCTCGTCGCCCGCGGGGCCGTTGCCCCCGTGGTCCCGCACGACCGCGAACGCGCCGGGCGCGCCCGCGGCGACCGTCCGCTCCAGCGCCGCGCGCACCGCCGCCGGGTCCGCCCCCGCGCTCCTCGCGGGCTCGGCCACCGCATGCGTCGCCCCCACCGCGGCGAACACCACACTGCTCACGACCACGGTCGCCGAACGCGCGAACCCGGTTCTCACCATAGGGAATTCCCCCACTTGCTAGCGCCTCAAGGAAACGGGCCCCGGTCTCCGGGCCCGTGTGGTCGAGATCGTATCGGGCGCGCGGCGAAGGGCCGGGAGCGGCGCGTGATGCGAAGCCGCGATGCCTCCGGTTGACGCGATGCCTTCGGTTGACGCGATGCCTTCGGTTGATACGAGTCCGTGGGGGCGGTTCGCCCGGACGGGCCTGCTACCGGGGCACCGGGTGGTGCGGGAGAATGGCGGCCTCAACTCGCGGAAACAGCAGACCTGTTGACGGCCGTTGACCGTCGGCCCTTCTCCCACTCCCGGAGAGACGCAGTGCCCCCTTCACGCGCACGCCGTACGCAGCACCGGATGGACCCGGCCGGGGGCTGCCCGCACGCGGACAACGCACGACTGCTCGCGGAGAACGCCGTGGCCGAGATCGTGTTGCCCGGTGAGGTACGGGGCGTGGCGGTGCTGGGGCACGAGGCACTGAAGGAGTTCCTCTCCCACCCCGACGTCGCCAAGGGAGCCGAGCACTTCACCGCACTGCGCGAGGGCGCGATAGCCGACGGCTGGCCGCTGCGGACCTTCGCCACCGTGCGCGGGATGACGACCGCAGACGGTGCCGACCACCGGCGCCTGCGGTCGCTGGTGAGCGGGGCGTTCTCCCCGCGCCGGGTGGAGGCGCTGCGCCCGCGGATCGAGACGCTGACCGCCGAGCTCCTCGACGACCTCGCCGCTGCGGCAGTGGCGGGCGACGGGATCGCCGAGTTGCGCGCCCACTTCGCGCTCCCGCTGCCCATGGGCGTGATCTGTGAACTGCTCGGGGTGGACACGGAGTACCAGGACCGCCTGCACTGCCTGTCGGGCCAGGTGGTGAGTACGTCCATCGGGCCCGAAGAGGCGGTCGCGGCCAACCGCGAGATGGCCGAGGTGCTCGCCGCCGTGGCCGCCGCCCGGTCCGAGAAGCCCGGTGACGACCTGACCAGCGCGCTGATCGCGGCCCGGGCGGAGGACGGCGAACGGCTCAGCCCGCAGGAGCTGATCGGCACCCTGCTGTTGATGATCATCGCCGGCCACGAGACCACGCTGAACCTGATCACCAACGCGGTCCGGGCGCTCTGCGCGCACCGCGACCAGCTGGAGCTGGTGCGCGCGGGCAAGGCGGGCTGGCCGGACGTGGTGGAGGAGACGCTGCGCTGGGACAGCCCCGTCAGCTTCTTCCCGTTCCGCTACCCGACCCGCGACCTCACCCTGGACGGGACGACGATTCCCCGGGGCACGCCGGTACTGGCCGGTTACTCCGCGGCCGGCCGCGACCCGGCGACGTACGGCCCCGACGCCGCCCGCTTCGACGTCACGAGGCGCGCCCGGCACCTTTCGCTGGGCCACGGCGCCCACTTCTGCCTGGGCGCACCGCTGGCCCGGATGGAGGCGACGATCGCACTGGAACGGCTCTTCACCCGCTTCCCCGGCCTCGACCTCGCGGTCCCCGAGAGCGAACTGCCCCGTCAGGCCGGGTTCGTGGGCAACAGCGTCGCGGAACTGCCGGTGCGACCGATGGGGTGAGAACACGCGTGCGCCGTGATGGCGCCGGCCCGCACCGGGTGGTGGTGCGGGCCGGTGTCGTGATGTCGCGGTCGCGAAGGGGGTGCTCCTGCGGCCTGGCTCAGCGGGAGCGGGAAGGCGACTCGCAGTACTCGGCGTTCAGGATGGGGAGGAGGTTCTCCGCTCCCCAGCTGCTGTTGAGGTTGAACGTGAGCTGGTGGCCGGCGTCCTCAGTGCTGGCGGTGAAGGTGAGCCACCCCACCATGCCCCCGTCGTGGTACCACAGGGTGGTGCCGCAGCTCAGCTTGTACCGTTCGATGCCGAGGCCGTAGGACGCGCCCGGGAAGTCCGGGTTGTCGACGGTCGTCTTCATCGCCTTCAGCTGCTTCGGCGGCAGCAGCTTTCCGCGCAGCAGGGCCGCGTAGAACCGGTTCAGGTCGTTCGCGCTGGAGATGACGTCGCTGTTGCCCCAGCCCTGCGACCCGTTCACCGCGGTGACGTCGTCGATGCGGTCCGGCTGCGAAAGGAAGAGCTTGGCGTAGGCGCGGCTGCTGGGCCTCGGCAGGCGGGAGCTGTTGCCGGGGAGGGACGTCGCCTTGAGCTTCAGTGGCTTGATGATGCGGTCGCGTACCTCCTTCTCGTACGACTTGCCGCCGGCCTTCTCGACGATCAGCGCGGCCAGGACATCGTTGGTGTGCGAGAACGAGTGCCGGTCGCCGGGCTTGAACAGCGGCACGTGGGAGAGGGCCACCTTGACGCGCTGCTCGGGCTTCACGGTGTCGTACCGGTGCCGGACGAAGCCGTCGCCCTCGATGTACGTCGCGACGTAGTCCTTGTCGCCGAGGTAGTCGAACAGGCCGCTGGTGTGGTTGAGGAGCTGCCGCACGGTGATCTCGCGGCCGTCGTTGCCGTTGCCCGTCACCAGGCCGGGCAGATGGCGCTCCACGGTGTCGTCGAGGCTGAGCTTCTTCTCCGCCTCCATCTGGAGGAGGACGGCCGCCACGAAGGTGTTGGTGATGTTGCCGACGCGGAACCGGTCGTTCTTGCCGCGCGGCGCACCCGTCTTCAGGTTGCCGACGCCCGAGGCCGACTTCCAGACCCCGTCGGCATCGCGTGCGTGGGCGGTGATGCCGGGGACTCCGGCCTTCACGGCCGCGTCCATCGCGCGCTGCGTCGCCCCGTGGTCGACCGCCGCGGCAGCCGTGTCCCGCGACGCCTCGGCGGGACCCGTGAAGGCGGTGGCCGCCAGCGCGGCCGCCGCCAAACCGACCGCACCGGTCCTTGATCTCTTCCGTATCGTCATCGTCACTCCGCGCTCCTGAACGTCGTCTGCACTTGGCTGAATTCGCACTCTTGCGGTCCGTCGGCGGCAGCGTAAGTCACCCGTGTCGCGTGTGGGGCGTTTGCGCCGTAAGACCGCAGACGACGGGGCGATGGAGAGGGTGGAGAGGGGGATGAGCGGCACGACCGGGTGTCCTGTCCGACGGGACTCGTGGAAGACGTCGGCCTCGGCCCGCCCTCTGCCCCGTTCTCACCCTCCGTGACGGGTTGTCACTCGCCGCCGTCGTCCGGTTCCCGCTCCAAGAGGTTTGCGCGGAGGGCACCTACGGGTCGAAACTTAATCAGGGGCCTTCTGTGATCGGAGGCGTCATGATCATCCTCGGCGTAGTCCTGCTGATCATCGGCCTGGTGGCCGGCATCAACATTCTGTGGACCATCGGGATCATCCTTGTCGCGGTCGGCGTCGTGCTGTGGGTCCTCGGCGGCATGGGGCACGCGTTCGGCGGTCGGCGGCACTACTGGTGACGCACAGCGGCGGCGTGGCGAAGTGACAGCACCCGCCGCGTGCGGTCCTCCAGTTCCGTCGCCCGGTCGGTGGTGGCCGCGACCACCAGATAGCGCACGGGGACGCCGGGGGAGACGTCCGCGTAGAGCACGGCGCCCTCGCCCGCGGCCGGGCGGTAGGTGAGCCCTGCCTCGGTGAGCAGGGCGTGCGCTCGCTCGAAGGACGCGTCGGGGCCGCCCGGGGTGTGGCCGGTGTGCCAGGCCACGGTGCCGCGCTCCGCCGCGTCGGTCAGTCGGCGTACCAGGGCGTACGGGGTGGTGGTGGCGGTACGCCGTACGTTGGCCTCGGTCGCGTACAGCGTGCTGCCGTCCTCGGCGAGGAGGGCGTCGAGACCGAAGGGCCCGCGATAGCCGCAGGCGGCGAGGTGGTGCCCGAACCGGATGCCCCACTCGCGCAGTTGCTCGGCCGCCACCGGGGCCGGGAGCGGGCTGCGGTAGCCGGCGAACGCGCCGTCGTGGACGGCCATCGTGCCGTCGAACTCCCAGTGTGTGGCGCGTTCCTCGACGCTGAACTGGGCGCTCAGGGAACACCGGTGGGGGATGAGGCGCTCGACGACCCAGCGGTCGGCGGCCTGCGCGCCCGCTGCTGCCGCCTCCTTCGCCCCCTGCGCCATCTCCGCCGCCCCGGACCGGGCCCCGGACCCGGACTCCGTGAGGAAGCGCACCCCGTGGCCCCCGGCCGCACGGTCGGGTTTGACGGCGACGCCCCCGTGGACCGCGAGGGAGCTCCGGATGACGTCGGGCAGGTCGGCCGCCGCGCACGTCTCACCAGGCGGGATACGGATGCCCAGATCCCGGGCAATCGTACGGAAGCCGGATTTCGTGTTGACGTCCATCACGGCCGCCACAGTGCTGGCGGACGGCGGGGCCGTATCCGGATAGGGGGCCATGCCGACGCCGAGGTCGCGCGCCAGGCGGGCGGTCGGTGCGTCGAGGGCGACCGGCAGCAGCCGGGCCCCCGGCCGCTCACGGGCCCACCGCGCCAGGACCGGCAGCAGCCCGGCGCGGCGTACGGACTCGGCCATCGCCACGCCCGGCAGGTCGGGGACGGTGACGACGGAGATGTCGGCGGGCGTCATGCCGAGCAGCCCGCAGGTCGTGGCCAGGAACGCCTCCGACGGGCGCACCGGGGTGACCAGCAGGTCGCCCGGGCGCAGCAGCCAGATCTCGCGGGGCGCCTGCGTGGCCCACTTCTGGAGCACCACGTGCTCGGAGAGACCCACGGCGAGCGCGGACGCGAAGTTCGCCAGCACCAACTGCGGGGCTGTGACAGCCGGGTTGGCCACGGTTGCGACCGCCGGGTTGACCACGATGTCGTCTCCTTCTCGCCGTCCAGCCGCCCGTGTCCCTACCCCCCCAGTTCCCAGTCCTCAGTCCTCAGCCCTCAGTCCTTGGTCCCCAGCTTCTCCAGCCGCGTCTCCCGCCCACCGGGTGAGGGAGAACCCAAAAGAACCCACTTCACCATGCATCAGCGGGGCGCTCAGGGGCACCTGTAGCTGTCCTGACCTTGATCGTGGCCCCGGAGCCCCGACTGTCCCGGTGGACGCCGGGCGGAAAGCGAGGAACCCTGGTGAAGGGCCCTTCCTGCCCACCTCCCCCAGAAGCCTCAGCCGAAGCACGCACAGGGAGGCCGGTCATGGCGAGAACGCTCGTGTCCGCGCGGGCCCCCGCCCGCGGCCCCGCGCCCGCCCGGCAGCTCGTCCCCCAGCGGCTGTGGCGGCTGCCCGGCGTGTACGCGCCGCAGGCCGACACCCGCCTCCTGGCACATGCCCTCCACCGTGAAGGCGTGAGCGGCCTGGACGTCCTGGACATCGGCACCGGCAGTGGCGCCCTCGCGCTGTACGCCGCCCACCTGGGCGCTCACGTCACGGCCCTGGACGTCTCCCGGCGCGCCGTCTGGAGCACCCGACTCAACGCCCTCAGGGCCCGGAGGCCGGTCACCGCCATACGGGGGGACCTGGCGCAGAGCCTCGCTGATCGGTGCTTCGACCTGGTGGTCAGCAACCCGCCCTACGTGCCCGCCCCGGATCCGGCGGCGCCCGCGCGGGGAGCGGCGCGGGCGTGGGACGCCGGCAGGGACGGCCGCCTCGTACTCGACCGGCTGTGCGACGCCGCCCCGGCGCTGCTGCGCCCCCACGGCGTCCTGCTCCTGGTCCACTCCGCCCTGAGCGGCACGGACCGCACCCTGACACGGCTGGAACAGGCCGGGCTGCGCGCGAAGGTCGCCGAGCGCGCGCTCGTCCCGTACGGGCCCGTCCTGCGGGGGCGCCTGGACTGGCTGTGCGACCGCGGGCTGATCGACCCCGAGTCGGCCGAGGAGGAGCTGGTGGTGATCCGTGCCGAACGATCCTGACGCGCGACGCGCGCGACGCGTGACCGTGGACCCGCAGGGGCCCGTACTCGTCGAAGGGCCGGTGGAGGTCGTCCGCGACGACGGGACCGTCGCCCGCTCGGACCGCTTCCTGGTCGCCGTGTGCACCTGCCGGCGCACCCGTACGCCGCCCTGGTGCGACACCAGCCACCGTCGGCGTACGAAAGAGAGGGAGGCCGGCGACCCTCACGACGACTGCGAGGACACCCCGTGACCACCTTGCCGCCGGCCCGAGGCCCGTTGTCGCACGCGGTGGTGAGCGCCCTGCGTGGCGGTCCCGAGACACTCCCCTCGGGGGAGTCCCGCGCTGAGGTCCGGGCCGCCGACCCGTGGGGCGACGACCTGCACCTCGCCCTGTACGTGCTGTACGAACTCCACTACCGCGGCTTCGACGCCGTCGCCGACGACCGCGAGTGGGATCCCGAACTCCTCGCGCTCCGGGGCGAGTTGGAGGCCGTGTTCCTGGACGCCCTGCGCGCGGGCACCCCCGACGGCCGGGCCGCGGCGCGGGCCCTCGACGAACTCCTCGTCGAACCCGTCGACCACACCGGCAGCGTCAGCCACCATCTCGCCGTCGAGGGCGAGTTGTGGCAGGTGCGTGAGTACGCGGCCCTGCGCTCGCTCTACCACCTCAAGGAGGCCGACCCGCATCTGTGGGTCGTGCCGCGGCTGCGCGGGCGCGCCAAGGCGGCGATGGTCGCGGTCGAGTACGACGAGTTCGGAGCAGGCCGTCCCGAGCGCATCCACGCCCGCCTCTTCGCCGATCTCATGTCCGACCTCGGCCTCGACAACACCTACGGCCACTACCTCGACCGGGCGCCCGCGCCGGCCCTGGCCGCCGTCAACCTGATGTCCCTCTTCGGCCTGCACCGGGCCCTGCGCGGCGCGCTGGTCGGGCACTTCGCCGCCGTGGAGATCACCTCGCCGCCCGGCTCCCGGCGCCTGGCCGCGGCCATGCGGCGACTGGGCGCCGGCGCCGCGGCGGAGCACTTCTACGCGGAACACGTCGAAGCCGACGCCGTCCACGAACAGGTCGTCCGCCATCAACTCGTCACCGGCCTGCTGACCGACGAGCCCCACCTCGACGCAGATGTCGCCTTCGGCGCCGACGCCACCGGACTCGTCGAGGAACGGCTCGCCCGCCATCTGCTGGCCGCCTGGAACGGCGAGCGTTCCGCCCTGCTCCCCCGGGTCGACGGGTTGACCCACGGGTCGACGGGTTCGCCGCCTGACGGTTCGCCAGATTCGCACAACTGGGCCCGATGGGCACCCTTGCGCCGGACGCTGCCCATGTAGTCCGCTGATCCGCATGGGGAAGAGGAGCACCGCCGCAATCACCGCCGCCCTCGTCGCGGGGTCACTTCTGACGGGCGTACCGAACGCGGGTGCGCGAGCCGCCGAGCGCGGCGCCGACAACTCGTCGCCACCGGCCGGGTCACCTCCCGCGCCAGGGGTCGACCTGGACACCGTGACGATCCCGGAGTTGCAGGCGCACATGGCGGACGGCTCGCTGACCTCGTCGGCGCTCACCCGGGCCTACCTGCGGCGGATTAAGAACGTCGATCCCAAGATCCACTCGGTGCTGCGCACCAGCCCGACGGCTCTGCGGCAAGCGGCCGCCAGTGATGCCAGGCATCGGCGCGGAGAGACCCTTGGACCGCTGGACGGCATCCCCGTCCTGCTCAAGGACAATGTGAACACCCGTGACATGCCGACGACGGCCGGGTCGCTCGCGCTCGCCGGGAGCCCGCCGGACACCGACGCCGCACTGGTGACCCGGCTGCGCAAGGCGGGGGCGGTGATCCTCGGGAAGACCAACCTGTCCGAGTGGGCCAACTTCCGTGCGGCAAAGCCGACATCGGGGTGGTCGGCGGTGGGCGGGCAGACCCACAACCCCTACGTCCTCGACCGGAATCCGTGCGGATCGTCCTCCGGCTCGGCCGCCGCGCTCGCCGCGTCGTTGTCGCAGGTGGCGATCGGCACCGAGACGGACGGTTCCATCGTGTGCCCGGCCGGAATGAACGGCGTCGTCGGCCACAAGCCGAGCCTCGGCCTGGTCAGCCAGTCGGGCGTGGTGCCGATCTCCGCCGAGCAGGACACGGCCGGGCCCATGGCGCGCAACGTCATCGACACCGCGCTCACGTTCGCGGTGCTGAGCGGTGGCGAGGGCGCCGGGGCCGAGCACCGCACCGGCCTCCGCGGCAAGCGGATCGGTCTGTGGCGCCTGCCCTCGCTCGGACCCGACGTGGACGCGGTGATGACCCGTACGGCGAAGAAACTGCGCAAGGCCGGAGCCGTGGTCGTCGAGGTGACGCCCCCGTACCAGGAGCGGCTCGCCGAACTCGAATTCCCGGCGCTGCTCAGCGAGTTCCACCGGGACATCGACGCCTACCTCGGCACGCGCGAGGGACCCCGGAACCTCGCCGAGCTGATCGAGTTCAACCGCGCCCACCCCGAGGAGCGGACCTGTTTCGCCGGTCAGGAGCTGTTCGAGCGGGCGCTGGCCGCGCCACCCACCACCGACCCCGAGTACCGGGCGATGCGCGCCGAGTTGAAGGACCTCTCCCGGCGTTCCCTCGACGAGACCATGGCGGCCCACCGGCTGGACGCCATCGCCGCGCCCACGAACCCGCCCGCCTGGACGACCGACTGCGCGCGCGGCGACAACGACGTCATCCCGTCCTCCACCCCCGCGGCCGTCTCCGGGTACCCGTCCCTGTCGGTGCCCGCCGGGACCGTGAACGAACTTCCGGTCGGCCTGCTCCTGATGGCCGGCAACCACCAGGACGGCAAGCTGCTGTCGCTGGGCGCCGCGGTGGAGCACCGGCTGAAGGCCTGGCGGGCACCGCGCTACCTGCCGACAGTGGGATCGTCCGGCGCACCGAGGTGAACGAGGGCCTGCCGACGGGCCGTTGAGCGACGGCTGAGCGGGCCTATGAACACAAGGGAACACGAGCCGGTGAACAAACGGCGCCCCTTGAGGGGTGCCGTTTGTGCTGCCTGGGACACCTTCATCGTCCGGATCAACCGGACGACCTGGACACCTTCATCATCCGGACGATCCGGGCAGGTCAGGTCCAGACCCTTGCGCGATTGACGCGACCATGCCACTTTCCTTGCTCGGTACGTCCCACACGTACTGCGGTACGTCACGCGTCACCGTCAAAGGAGCCCCCCACATGAGACGCACGACCTGTGCGCGTCTGGGCCTGTCCGCCCTCCTCGTCACCGGATCCCTCGCCCTGGGCGCCACGCCCGTAGGCGCGCAGAGCGAACCGGCCGCCTCCCCCGCCGCCTCACCGTCCCGTGTCAACGCCCTCAACGCTCAGGTCGAGCGGCAGCTGGGCGACGACAGCGCCGGTACCTACCTCGACCGGAAGACCGGAAAGCTGGTCGTCACCGTCACCAGTGACGCCGCCGCCGAACGCGTCCGCGCCACCGGCGCCACCCCCAAGCGGGTGCAGCGCGGCGCGGCCGAACTCGACGCCGCCATGGACACGTTGGAGTCCCGCGCGAAGATGACCGGCACTTCGTGGGGCGTCGACCCCCGGACCAACCAGATAGCCGTCCAGGCCGACCAGTCGGTCTCGGCCCGTGAACTCGCCCGGCTGCGCGCGGTCGCCGACTCGCTCGACGGCGCCGTACGCGTCAGCCGCGTGCCCGGCACCTTCAAGCGCGAGGTCGCGGGCGGCGACGCCATCTACGGCGGCGGCTCGCGCTGCTCGGCCGCCTTCAACGTGTCCAAGGGCACCACCAAGTACTTCGTGACGGCCGGGCACTGCACCAACATCAGCGCCAACTGGTCCGCCACGTCCGGCGGCGCGGCCATCGGCGTCCGCGAGGGAACCAGCTTCCCGACCAACGACTACGGCATCGTCCGCTACACCAACGGCTCCTCCCCGGCCGGTAACGTCAATCTCTACAACGGCAGTTACCAGGAGATCTCCTCCGCGGCCAACGCCGTCGTGGGGCAGGCGATCAAGAAGAGCGGCTCCACCACCAAGGTGACGAGCGGCTCCGTGACTGCCGTCAACGTCACCGTCAACTACAGCGACGGCCCCGTCCACGGCATGGTCCGCACCACCGCCTGCTCCGCCGGCGGCGACAGCGGCGGCGCCCACTTCGCGGGCACGGTCGCCCTCGGCATCCACTCCGGCAGCTCCGGCTGCACGGGCACCAACGGCTCCGCCATCCACCAGCCGGTACGCGAGGCCCTGACGGCCTACGGCGTCAACGTGTACTGACCGGCGCGGCACGGCAATCGGCCCCTCCCCGGGCCCTGCCGCCGCCGGACAGGTAGAGGGCGGGCCCGGAACCCACGTGGTTCCGGGCCCGCTCCGCTCATCCCACGAGGCGCCGACCGAACCTCAGCCGCAGCCGCCGGCGGTGTCCCGGTCGTAGGCGCCCACGGAGTCCAGCAGACGGCGCGGCAGTGGGCTGAGCGGAGCGGTGTGGCCGTTGCGCCCTGTGGGCTTGTCCGTCGGCTGCTCGGTCAGCTTCGCGAGGAAGTCCTCGACGCGGTCCAGGCCCCAGAACCGGTGCCATCCGACGGCGAAGTAGGGGATGCCGAAGACCTCGTCGTCATAGGTGGTGGCGAGTGCGTCGACCGCTTCGGCACGGACCTGCGGGTCGTGCACCGCCTCCACCAGCACCGTCAGCTCCTGCCCGCCCGCGGCGAGCACCTTGCGCAGGACCTCGGCGTCGCAGATGTTCTCCCCACGTCCCCAGCGGGCGGTGGTCATCAGCTCGTAGACCTGATGGTGCCGTCCGAACTGCCGAGCCTTGATCCACGCCAGGTGCGGCAGGTCCCACCAGGGATCCTCCACGTCCACGGGCCAGGTCATCCGGTATCCGAAGCGGGTGGCGAGCCGCTTGGTGTCCTGCAAGATGTACCGGTGCTTGGCCCGGCTCATCTGCGCGTAGTGGAAGCCGCTGCCACGGGCGGTGAGTTGCTCGGTGAGCTGTCGGCCGGGTTCCCAGAAGGGCCGGTAGTCGATGTGCTGGCGCGCTTGGGGGTACAGCGCTTCCAGGCGCCGCAGACCCATCCAGCTGAACGGGGAGCGCAGGCTGAAGTAGAGGCGGGGCCGCTGCTTCATCGGTGACCTCCCAGGAGGGCCTTGACGGTGGGTTCGTCCAGCTCGGCCAGCGTGCCGGTGCGTTCGCCCGTCGTGTGCGCGTAGCCGTGGGTGATGGTCGCCGTCGCTGTGGGGACCAGTTCGTGGCCGCGGCGGACATAGCAGTCCATGCGTGCGTCGAAAAGGGTGTTGCGGATGATGTCGGTGACCGTGAAGACGGTGTACAGGGTCTCCTCCATGAACGCGTCCGCGAGCATCCGGATGCGCGTCCGGTGTACGACGGGTACCCAGCCACGCGTGGCCAGGTAATGCCCGATCGCGATTCCGCGAGCCGCCAGGTAACGGTCGACGATGTCCTCCAGGACCCGGACGTAGCCCGAGTGCTGCATGCGGCGGTCGTAGTGGCAGTGGAAGTAGGGAATGCGCTCGCGCCACAGGAACGCCCCCGTTCCCGGTCCGGTCAGGGAGGCCTCCGGGACGGCCGAAGGAGGCAGGCGCAGTGGGGGCGGGGGGTCCCCGGCGAGGACGGGCCGGTTCAGAGCGTCGATGGAGTCGACGGCCAGCGCCTGGAGTGCGGACGGCAGCGGCGGGTGGTCCGTCCGTTCCCGGTCGGCGACGAGTACCACCTGGACCGCGCCGCGGAAGGCCGGCCGCTCGAGGTCGTCGACCGTCATCCGCGCCTTCATACGTAGGCCCTGGCGCGGCACCGGATCGGTGGCGGTCAGCCGGGTCCGGGGAGTCTGGTCGACGGTGATGGACGCGGAGTAGGTCCCGGACGACTCCACGATGTCGAGTCCATGGCCGAACTCCTCGTACATCCGTCGCGCGCCGGATCCGGAGCGGTGGAAGTGCTCGAGTACGGCATCCTCCAGGAGATAGAGGTACTGCTTGAAACCCGCCCAGGTGCGGATGTTGACGCCCTCATAGCGTGGGTGTCCCACGATGGCGGCGTCAAAGGTGTCACTCGGCGCATGCATGGTGTTCTCCGTAAGGGGTTGTGTGTCCCGAGGCATCGGGCCCTGTAGGGGTCCGTCGCGGTCGGAGAACGGGGGAGGGGCCGATTGCCGTGCCGCGCGGGATGAGGAACTCTTCGATGTCCGCCGCGAAGGAATCGGGAGCCTCGTGCATGACGAAGTGGCCGATGCGTGGATAGACGCGGAGCCTCGCGGCGGGAAGACATGTGGTCAGCGCGCTGATTTGGTCGGCGCCGGATCCGGGGTCCTTCTCGCCGACTGCCACCAGGACGGGGAGCCGGACCGTGCTCAGGTCGAGGGTGCGGGAGGTGAGGTAGCTGTCGGAAAGCACCGCCAAGGCCTGCGGATCCAGCCGGGCGAGGGCGGTCTGAACCATGGACGCAAGTACCCCTTCTCCCAGATCGTGGGCGCGTTGCCCGAGCCGGCTGCGTACCGCGTCGGTCATCACGGCACTGAAGGTCTCCCGGTGGCGCTCGCAGACGGTCCGGTCGGCAGGAGAGCCCTCGGCGCGGTAGAAGGGCGCTGCGAGCACCGCGGCGCGCAGCCGGCCCGCACGGGCAGGCGCTCGCGTCAGGTATTCCAGCGCCGCGTTGGCGCCGAGGGAATGCGCCGCGAGGACGTCCGGGTGCTCCGGAAGGGTCTGAAGTGCCTGTGCCAGATGCTGGGAGGCGCTGGCGGCAAGCCGCCAGCGGTAATCGTTCGCGGTGCGCCAGGGGAGGTCGAGGGCGTAGATGCGGATGCCGGCCGGCAGACGCTGAGCCAACGGCACCCAGGTACGCCAGCCGTCTTGCAGGCCGTGGGCGGCGGCGATGACCGTGGGATGCGGCGTGGCGCGGGAGGCACCCCCTTCGAGCAGGTGCCAGGCGGGCCGGTGGGTCATCTCACTCCGCCTTCCGTCGCTCGAACTGCCCGAGCCGGGCCGACATATAGCCGTCGGAGCGGTCCCCGCTGGTGACGCGCAGCCAGCTGCAGTGGGTACGCCCACGGAGCCAGGCCGCCGCGACGGCCGTACGGACGACACCGTCAGCTCCGTAACCCGGCCCCAGCGAGGACAGGTCGGTGCCGAAGGTGCGGAGCGCCGATGAGTGGTGGGGCGGGTCGGGAGGGCGGGAGCCGTGATGGGTGAACCGACCCAGGAGCAGTGCGTTGCGGCGGGGTGGGGTTGGGGGCGCCTCGAGGATGACGCATGCGGCTTGCGCGCGAGGTGGTGCCCCGTGGGATTCCGGGCCGCGGGCGGCCTGCAGGGCCCGCGCGGTGGCGTCGTCCGGTTCCACGCCGACGACCACCACCCGTTCGGCGCGGCCCGCGCGGAGCAGTAGTGCGCCCAGGCGCAGCGCCTGCAGACCACCGGCAGCTCCGGAACAGGCCGTGAGGTTCGCGCCGGCCAGGCCGTAGCGAAGGGCGATGGTGCCGGCGATGACGTTGGCGGACAGGTTGGGGCCGGCCAGGGGGCTGATGTCCCGGTACGAGCCATGGCGGACGGCGTGGGCGGCCGTGCGGACGCTGTGCGCGTTGCCGAGATTGGAGCTGACCACCACAGCGGTGAGGTCCGCCGACGGCGGTGGCGGCGTCGGTCGGCCCGGCGGCACTCCCAGCGCCAGGTGCGCGGCACACAGGGCGAGCAGGGTCGCCGGTTCCTTCGCGAGCAGTCCTTTTCGCCCCAGCAGCAGGTGCGCCTCCTCGGGCAGGTGCCCGGCAACGGGCAGACCGTCGGGCAGGCGGGGGAGCTGCCCCGAGAGGGCCAGGGCGAAGGCTGTCACGGCGACGGCGGTCATGAGGTCGCCTCCAGTACGCCGACGGAGTTGACCCCGCCGAAGCCGAACCCGTGGACCTGTGCCCGGCGCATCGCGGCGGTGACGGTGCCCCCGACCACCGGCCGCAGCCCCCGCAGTTCGTCGATGGGCCGGTGCAGTCCCGTGATGGGCGGGACGCGCCCGGTGCGGAAGATGTCCAGCGCGACGGCGACACTGTGCAGCACCGCGCTGCCCGAGGTGTGACCGATGGCGCCCTTGATCGCTGTCACCAGGGGACCCGGTGAGGCGTGCGGGGTGAAGACCTCCCGCAGGACGGTGGCTTCGTTGGGGTCGTTGAGCGCCGTCCCGGTGCCGTGGGCGATGACCAGTTCCACGTCTCCCGGGGTGATGCCCGCCCGGCGGTGGGCGTCCCGTACGGCACGGGTGATGCCCACGGGGTCGGGAGCGGTCATGTGGTGGGCATCGCAGGACAGGCCGACACCGAGTACGCGGCCCAACGCCGTGCGGCCCTCGGCGACCACCGCCTCCTCGGGTTCCAGCACCAGAGCGACCGCACCCTCACCCAACAGGACGCCTTTGCGGTCCCGGTCGAAGGGACTGACGCGTTCGGCGGGGGCCGCAGCCGTGCGACCCATCAAGGCGAGCATGCTCGCGGCGAGGCCGTCGCAGCCGGCGACGAGGACCGCGTCCGCCTCACCGATGGCCAGCAGGTCACAGGCCAGGGCCAGCGCATGACCCGAGGCTGCGCACGCGTTGGCGAGGGTGACGACCTCGGCCACCCCGGGCAGGGCCGACCGGACGGCCTCGGCGAAATGCAGGCCGGCCGGATCCGGCGGCAGGTCACCCGGCCCCCACCGCTCCAGCCCACGAATCTCCCGCAGGCCGGTGCCCACCAAGGCGCTGATCCGTCGGCCGGACACGTCGAGCCGTGCGGCACGGACCACGTCGGTCACGCAACGGGCCAGCCAGCGACTGGGGCGCAGGGGGAGTTCCTCGTTCCCGTCCGCGATCTGGTAGCCGTGCGTGACGCCGAGCCGGGTGCCGTCCAGATGGCGGAGCGGGGCCGCGCCGCACCGCCCCGCAAGCAGGGCCGCAAAGGTCTGTTGCCTGTTGCCGAAACAGGTGAGCAGTTCACAGCCGGTGATCACTGCGGTCATCGGGGCACCTCCTGAACACGGCTGCTCCGGCCGCTCCGTCCCAGCCGAGGGAGGTGACCAGCGCGACCGCCCGGCGCGGACGGAGCTGCGGGGAGCAGAACCACGCGAGCACGGTCGCCAGCTGGACTCCGGCAGCTGCCGCCAGGCAGTCTCCGGCTGTGTCCGCGACGCGGTGGCGACGGCAGTCGGTCTGCGGGAGCAGGCGGCCCAGCGCCTGTTCCTCGGCCCGGGTACGGGAGCAGTTGGCCGGGCCGCCGCAGGTGACGACCAAGTCGACGTCCTCCGGAGCCACTTGTGCCAGGTCCAGGGCGCGCCTGACACAGTCCTCCACGGTGGCGGACACCGCTTCCGAGTCGGCCTCGCCGGTGACCAGTTCGACGGCGAGCAGCTCCGCGCGTCCCCGGCGTGCCGCCCCGACCGGGGCGGGTTCCAGGGCGAACAGAGTCGCGGCCTCGCCCAACAACCGGGCCTGCCGATCGCCATGCCAGTGCCGGGCGAGCCAGGCGTTCTGTGGCGAGTACTCCTCGGCCGCTCCGGCGATCATCGCGGTGGCGTGTCCCCCGCGCAGTGCGTTGCGGGCGTAGCGCAGTGCCGCCAAAGCGGCCGGCGGACCCGCGGCGAGGGTGGTGTTGATCCCGCGCAATCCGTAGCGGATGGCTGTCTGCCCGGCAGCGGCGTTGAAAGCCGCATTGGGAAAGAGTGCCGGATTCACCAGGTAGGGGCGGTCCTGGAGATAGGTCTTCCGGTCGAACTCCCAGGTGGAGCGGGCGCTCCCGAGATTCGTGCCGAGAACGAGGCCCACCTCCTCGGTGTCCGGAGCGCGAGCGGGGAGTCCCGCGTCCTCGAGGGCCAGGCCACAGGCGTGGACGGTCAGTCCGGTCAGGCGGTCGTAGGTGGAGGTCCCCTTGCGGCCGAGGCGCTCCCTGATGTCGAAGTCGGGCAGGACGCAGGCGGTGTTGCGGGGGAGCGGCTCGTTGAACATTCCGGAAGCGTCGACCGCGCCGTCGGCGCCCCTGAGGACGGCCTCGGTGAACTCGGCCGCCCCGGTGCCCAGTGCGGAGACGATGCCCCAGCCGGTGATGATCGGTGGCGCTGTCACGGCACTCACTCCACCCTCCCCAGCACGGTGATGGCGTTGTTGCCGCCAAAGGCGAAGCCGTTGTTCTGTACCCGGTTCAGCCGGGCGGGACGGCCCCGGCCCGGCACCGGATCGAGGTGGGGAAGGCCGGGATCGGTCTGCTGGTGGTGTGCGGTGGGCGGCATGAACCCCTCGGCCAGTCCGACGGCGCAGGCGAGCACCCCGAAGGCACTGGCGGCGCCCATGGTGTGGCCGAGCATCGATTTGACGGAGCTGGTGGGCGGCGGGCTGTTCCCGAAGACGTCGAGGATGGCGCGCCATTCGGCCGCGTCGTTGGACGGGGTCCCGGTGCCGTGGGCGCAGATGTAGTCGATCTCTCCGGCTTCCACCCCGGCCTGGCGGTGGGCGCGGCGCATGCTCGTCGCCATGCCGGTGGAGTTCGGCGCGACCATGTGGTCGGCGTCGCAGCTGAGGCCGTAGCCGAGCACCTCGGCGTAGATGTGCGCTCGCCGGGTGCGGGCGGATTCCAGCGGTTCGAGGAGCATCGCGGCGCCGCCCTCGGCGACGAGCATCCCGTCCCGGCCGCGGTCGAAGGGCGCGCAGGCCCGCGCGGCCATCGCGCCCAGCCGGTAGAACCCGGCGTAACCCCATCGGTTGAGGGAGTCCGCACCGCCCGCGATCATGTAGTCGGCATCCCCGTGGGCGATGACGTCGTAGGCGTAGCCCACCGCGTAGTTGCCCGCGGCGCAGGCGCTCGCGATGGTCATCGCCTCACCGGTCCAGCCGAGTTCGCGGGCGACGGCCTCAGCCATCCGGGAGGCGGGCAGCTGGTGGGCCAGACCAGGGTCGAGGTGGTCCAGTCCCTTGCCGATCCACTGAGCCGTTCCCTGGTCGACGAGCCGGCTCTCGCCCCCGGTCGTCCCCATGCTCACCCCCGCGCGGTGGCGCGGAATCCGGGCCGGGTCCAGGCCCGCGTCGCGCACCGCGAGCCGCGCGGCGGCCGACCCGAGCAGCGAAGTACGCCCCCACTGGTCCGGAGCGAGCCTCTCCACCGTTGAGGACGGATCGAAATCCGTGACGGCTCCGGCATAGCGGGTCGGAAAGTCGGCGAACTCGGGGCCGGTCAACTCCGAGATACCGCAGCGACCCTGACGGAGCGCGTCGGTGAAGGCGCGGACACCGGTGCCGATGGGGGACACCGGTCCCACCCCGGTGATGACCACGCGGCGGGGCATGTCACTCCTGCCATCCGGCGTGCTTCTTGACGATGTCGTACACGGCCCGCAGGTGGCTCATGTTCGCCAGCTCCTCCTGCGGGATCTCGACCTTGTAGCGCTGTTCGATGCGGGCCAGCAGTTCGATCGCCTGGAGCGAGTCGGATTCGTGGTCCTCGACGAACCGACTGGTCGGGGTGAGTTCCACGGGGTCGACCTCCAGCACTTCGGCGGCCATCTCCCGCAGCTCCTCGAAGTGCTGTGTGGCGGCGGTGGTCATAGCTTCTCCTCGGAGTTGCCGGACTGCGGACAGGCGAAAGCCCTGCGGAGCTGAAAGACGGCGGACGTCATACGACGATGCCCCCGTCCACCCGGATGACCTGCCCGGTGATGTAGGAAGCCCGGTCGGAGACCAGGAAGTCCACGGCATGGGCGACGTCCTCGGGACGTCCGTAGACGCCGAGCGGAATCCTTTCCAGCGCTGATGCGCGGCCTCGCTCCGGCAAGCCGGCTGTCATGTCGGTCTCGATGAAGCCCGGCGCCACGACGTTGACCC
This sequence comes from Streptomyces aureoverticillatus, assembly GCF_014649395.1. GTDB lineage: Bacteria > Actinomycetota > Actinomycetes > Streptomycetales > Streptomycetaceae > Streptomyces > Streptomyces aureoverticillatus. The sequence continues at coordinate 499,998 of NZ_BMSY01000004.1, read as the reverse complement.
GCACCCCATACGGTGCCATTTCCTTGGCCATGGCCTTGGACAGGCCGATGATTCCGGCCTTCGACGCCGAATAGTTGCACTGGCCGACATTCCCGTGGATTCCGCTGACCGAAGAAATGTTGACAATCGTGCCCTGTCGTCGCTTGAGCAGTGGTAACGCCAGAGTGCGGCAGAAATTATAGGTGCCACCGAGGTTGGTATTGATGACGGTGTGCCATTGCTCTTCCCGCATGAGAGCCAGCGAGCTGTCCCGCACCACGCCGGCGCAGTTGACCAGTGCCTGCACGGGCCCCAAGGTCGCTTCCACCTCGGTGACGAACGCATCGACCGCTCGGCTGTCGGTGACATCCACGCACCTGGCATGGCAGCGGGTACCGCCCTCTTCGACCTGCGCTGCGAGGTGCTCGGCCTCGCTCTCCGTCGACCGGCAGCAGAAGGCCACATCGAAACCTGAACGGGCCAGTTGCTTCACGATGCTCCGCCCGATGCCGCGGGACCCGCCGGTTACCAGTGCACAGGGGTTACCCATGACGTGCCTCCCTTCTGCCGACGGCACATACGGGCATGCTGACGCCCGCCGCCTCCGTGTCCGTGGCGCCTCTTCATGTACGCATGTGGGGGTTCGGATGGCAAAGAACGAGCGTTGTTGAACGTGTTGAATGGGCAAATTCAACACGTTCGACATGCGCAAAACCTTTCGCGTCGATGAAACCGAGAATTCGCGGTGGCACGTTACGGTAGGCCCGGCAACGGCCGCCGATCCAGCGCGGGTTGCCCCGGTCTGGTGGTGTCTCATGAAGCATCTGCGTTCGCTGCGCGAGTTCATCGCGGTCCTGGAGAGCCTCGGGGACCTACAACCCATCGGGGCGGAGGTCGACTGGCACCTGGAGATGGGAGCGGTGATCCGGCGGTCGTACGACCTGCGCGCCCCGGCCCCGCTGTTCACCTCGATCAAAGGTGTGGCGACGGGATACCGCGTGCTGGGCGCGCCGGGCGGACTGAGCAACCTGCCCGGCCTCACGTTCTGCCGTATCGCCACCGCACTGGGCCTCCCCCCGTCCGCGTCCGGCCGGGAGATCGTCGAGGCGCTGGCCCGCTACCGGTCCATCGACCTCGTCCCGCCGCGGATCGTGACGCGGGAGGCGGCGCCGTGCAAGGAGAACGTGCTCACCGGCTCGGAAGCCGACCTGCTGCGGCTGCCTGTCCCGCTCCTGCACCAAGGCGATGGCGGGCGGTACCTGCAGACCTGGGGCATGAACGTCGTACGTACCCCGGACGGGACGTGGACCAATGCCTCGATCAACCGCATGATGCTGGTGGACAGTCGACGGCTGGCCTGCCTGCTGCCACCGGTCCAGCACATCGGGATGATCAAGGCGCAGTGGGAGCGGCGGCGGGAGCCGATGCCCGTCGCCGTCGCGCTCGGCGTCGAACCCGGCCTTCCCTACGTCGGCGGCATGCCTGTCGCCGCAGGGGTCAGCGAACTCGACCTGCTCGGCGGGTACTTCGGCGAGCCGTTGGAGACCGTCCCGTGCGAGACGGTACCGCTGGAAGTGCCGGCCACTGCCGAGATCGTCATCGAGGGGCACATCTCGCACACGGAAACGGCGCTTGAGGGCCCGATGTGCGAATACCCGGGCTACCTGACCGGTGACGCCGTACCGCGACCGGTGCTGAACGTCACCGCCGTCACGCACCGGAACGATCCGATTCTGCCTGTCGTCACCGCCGGCCCGCCGGTGGAGGAGAACCACACGGCCTGGGGCATCCCCCACGCGGCGGAGTGCCTGCACCTCCTCCAGGCCGCGGAGTTGCCCGTCACCCTCTGCTGGATGGTCCCCGAGTCGGCCGGGCACTGGCTGGCGGTGGGGGTGAAGCCCGACTGGCACCAAAGGCTCGGCACTTCCGCGCGGGAGTTGTGCGACACGATCGCCGACCTCGTCTTCGGCAACAAGCCTGGGATGGCCATCCCCAAAATCCTCGTCATCGAAGACGATGTCGACCTCACGGACGTGGGCCAGCTCGTCTACGCCTTCGCCAGCCGCGCCCACCCGGGAACCGGCGCCTTCCCCTATCCGGACCGGCTGGCCTCGTACCTGCCCGTATTCATGGACAGCCAGGAGCGCACCACGTGCAGCACCACCAAGGTCGTGCACAACTGCCTCCTCGCTGACCGGTACCCGCCGGGCGCGCGCCCTGTCGTCGCCGACTTCCGCCATGGCTGGCCCCTGGACATCCAGAACCGAGTCCTCGAGAACTGGCACGCCTACGGCTACCGCTCGCCGACCGTCAACCGGAGACAGTTGTGACAACGGACGCATGTCCTTGGCTGGGTGGCCCGTGGGACGAGGAGGAGACCCATTCCGTCCTGGTGGCCGCGGAGGTGGAGACGGCCTGGGACCTGCTCCACCGTGTGACGGTGAAGGACGTGCCGACAGCCCGGATCCTGTTCGCCGTGCGCGCTTTGCCCGGGCGGCTGAAGGGCCGACGGTCCGCAGTCGACGGCGCCGGCACTCCACTGCTGGAGCAGCTCGCCACGGCTGGCTTCACCCGGCTGGTCAGTGAGCGGCCCCACCGGGTGGCCCTCGGACGGATCGGGAAGTTCTGGCAACTGGTTCCGCATTACCGGACCGTGGTCACCGGCGAGGAATTCACGCGGTTCGATACGCCGGGGTTTGCCAAGGCCGTCGTGACATTCGAGCTCTCCCCGCACGCCTTGGGCACACGGATCTCCACCACGACGGTGATCCGGGCCACCGACGAGGCAGCGCGACAGAAATTCCGGTCGTACTGGCGAATGATGCGCTGGGCCAGCGGGATGATCCGCAACGCTGTGCTCCGCGCCGTCGCGCGCCTGGCGACGTCCGGGCCGGAGCGGTCCCGGTAACCGACGGATCCGCCCCCCGGACCGTCGGAATCGCCCAACCGGACCGCCGGAATCGCCCACTACGGCGTGCGTGGCCGACCCGCGCACAACGGGGAGAGTACGGTGCACATCTGCGTCTCGGGCCGGTGCCGACAGCTTCGAAGACAAGCCATCCAGGCATCGCTTACGCCCCCGCCACGTTCTTTCCTTCGGCAGTGGAACTCGCTCAGGAGGTTTCGTGTCCGGCAGTCGACAAGCCAACCTCAAACTGCGCGCTCTGCTCCAGCAGACGACGATGACGCAAGAAGCACTCGCGCGTGCGGTCAACGCCGTCGGCCACGAGAGGGGACTGCGGCTCTTCTACGACCGCACCAGTGTCGCGCACTGGCTACGCGGAGTCAGGCCGCGGCCGCCGGTACCCGAACTCATCGCCGAGGCCCTCGCCCGCCGGTTGGGCCGGCCCGTCACCATCGACGCCACCGGCCTGGCCACGCCGGGCGACCTCCGGTGCGGCCTACCCGGGGATGTGGACGTTGCCGAACGGCTGACTCAGCTGAGTGCCTGGAACGTCATTCCGGGATACGGCGAGGACCTGTCCAAGACGCCGCACACCACCCTTCCCTTCCAAGGGCGGCCGATCCGGGACGCGGGAGCCACTGCCGTACACGTTGCCCACCCGTGGAGCCAGCGGCACGAGGCCCAGACCGCCCGGATGATGCTCACCTGCTTCACCACGCTTGACGCGGTCTACGGAGGCGGGCACGCACGCACCGCCCTCGTCCAGTACTTGGCTTCTCCCATTGCCGACCAGCTCAAAACCAAAGCAGAAGGGCCGGCTCGGGAGGAACTGTGCGGCATCACAGTCCGCCTCACCGCGCTGTGCGGGACCATGTCCTTCGACACGCACCTCCACCACGCGGCGCAGAGTTACTACCGGGCGGCTCTCAAGCTGGCCGAGCAGTCGTCGGATCCTGACGCCAGGGCATGGGTTCTTCACCGCATAAGCGCCCATGCCCGTTTCCTGGGGCAGCGGCGGGAGGCACTGGGCCTGGCCGAGGCCGCTCTGGACTCGACACCCCCCGGCCTTTCGAACACCGTCCGCGCCCAGCGGACGGGACACCTCGCGGCCTGCCTGGCAGACGTCTCCGAGCACCGCAGCGCCACGTCCCGACTCCACCGCGCAGAAGACCTGCTCGACGACGAGGGGGATGCCACCGAGAAGACGGAGGACCAGACCGTGGGTCGGGCACACGTCCATTGGTGCAAGGCCGAGGTCCTGGGTGCGCAGGGGGCCTCCTCCAGGGCCGTTGCCGCCATGCACAAGGCCGTGCAGTTGCTGCCTCCCGGGCACCGCCGAGCCCGCCTGTTGGCCAGGGCACGACTCGGAATTCTGCTACTGGACGAGGGAGAGGCAGCAGCGGCCGCCGACGTGGTCGACGCCTTTCTCGATGAGGCCACCACCATGCGCTCCGCGCTGGTCGTCAACGCACACGAGGACCTGCATGCGCGGTATGCGTTGTTTCGCCACGACTCCAAAGGCGCGGCAGTGTGGCAGCGCCTGCTGGTGAGCAGGCCGCCCAGGGGAGCGGTGGTGTCGGGCCGCCGCTGGTGCTGCCTGAGTTGAATGTCGTCGCTCGCACTCCGGACGGTGAGACCGATCCATTCCCGGCATTAGAGCACTGGTCGCTACTTCTTCACTCGTTCGGATGGCGGGCTGCTTGAAGGGCGGCCGGCCGGGCAATGCCTCACCTGCGAAGACCGCGTTCGGATATGCAGCCGCGGACCACCGGCTGGCTCTCGCTGACCAACGATCAGCAACCACCAGTACGCGTCCGCACAGCAGCAGTCGCGCCTCTTGCCGACCCATGACGCCCCGGGCCTGGTCGGCCGGAAGGTCACCGAGAGAATGAGGTACTCCTATGCGTCGTCGACTCGTCTGCGCTGCCATCTCGGTTGCGGCAGTGGGGACACTGACCACCGCCTACGCCTTCGATGTGTCCGTAGGCAGCATCACCGACGGAGCGGTGGAGTGTGGCTTGACAGAGCAGGCGGCCAAAGCCTTCAAGGACAAGGACGTCAGCTATGAAGCGGTCGCCCCCGCTGCGACGCTACCCGGAAACAAGGTCCGCTGGTCCTCCGTCAAAGGCCGGGCCAGTATCCGTCTTGAGGGACACATCTTTGCCGGTGGCGGCTTCGCCTTGAGCAACGGAGACGGCAGCAGCAGCATGGAATTCGCCGATCCCTCGGGCACCCTGCCGTCCGGCACGGCCTCGTTCACAGTCACCACCAAGACCCGGAAGGGAACGGAGAAGGACAAGGCGCCCAGCCAGATCGCGTCCTACGCCATTCCGCCCTCCAGCATTCACGGCGAGGCAGAGCTGACAGGTGAGGTCAAGGTCAACGTGGACAGCGGCGAGCTTCATCTCACCCCCTCCGCCGCCCGGCGGATCAACGCCACCTTCGGCACCGAACTCACGGCAGACGAGACCTTCTGGCGGTGCGATGTCACGGCCAGTAGCCAGCTCGGCTGAACCATGGCGCGGCGACCCTGCTCCAGCACTCGGCGCTGGATGAGTTCCATCACCTCGGCCGGGCTGCGTTCGCCGTGGTCGACGGTGAGCAGGCGGTTGCCGATCCACACCGCGAAGCACAGCGTGCAGCGGACTCGACCTCGTCGGGATCAGCACAGAACTCACGAACAGCCGCCGCAGCCTCGTGCGCGCGTCACCGCCGCCGGCCTCGACCTTCTCGATGACGCCCGTGGTCGCCTGGATCGCTCTACTGTCGATTCCCACACGGCCCTGTATGGATGAGGGCCCGACACGCGTACACGGGAGGATCGACATGACGCTTCCCCCAGGCCAACGTGCCGTCGACGGATTCCCGCGCTTCGGCACCCATCTGCATCACCCGCCCCCGCCCGTCCCCGCCGACCCGGTGATCGAGATAGGCGGCGACCTGACCGAGACCGTCACCCTGACCCCGGCCGACCTCGCGAAGCTGCCACGGCAAGAGCTCGGCGCCGACTTCCACTGCGTCGCCGGATGGTCGGCGACCGACCTCCTGTGGGAAGGCGTCGCGTTCTCGACCGTCTACCGCACGTGGGTCGAACCCCTGCACACCACGGGCGCGCCGATCAGTCACTTCACCTTCCAAGGGCTCGACGGCTATCGGTCGACCGTGTTGATCGAGGACGCCCTGGCCGACGACGTGCTCATCGCCGACCGTCTCGACGGGCGACCGATCGACGGCGACCACGGTGCTCCGTTACGGCTGGTCAGCCCCAGCCAGTACGGCTTCGTCAGTACGAAGCACCTGTGCCGCATCGAGTGCCACACGTCCCGGCCCCCGGACCCCGACCGGTGGTCGCCCATCGCGGGACACCAGAGGGCAAGGGTCTGGAAGGAGGAGCGGCACCGCCGCCTTCCCGGCCGTGCGGTGCGGCCGGTCTACCGGCTGCTGATCGGCCCCATCCGCAGGCTGAGCGCGCGAGGCAGCCGCACCGGGCCACGGTGACACCCGTCACGCGGGCCCGTGACTAGGCGCTCGCCCCCGACCGCCCCGCCCAGGCCAGCAGCTCCTCGGCGCTCCACGTGGTGACGACGCGCTCCGCGGGCACCCCGCACTCCTCGGCGCGGGCGCAGCCGATGATCTGCCAGTCGAGCTGGCCGGGCGCGTGGGCGTCGGTGTCGATCGAGAAGAGGACGCCCGCGTCGACGGCACGGCGGATCAGACGGCGTGGCGGGTCCTTGCGTTCGGGTCTGCTGTTGATCTCCACGGCGGTGCCGGACTCGGCGCAGGCGGCGAAGACCGCGTCGGCGTCGAAGGTGGACTCGGGCCGGCCCCGACCGCTGACAAGGCGGCCGGTGCAGTGGCCGAGGATGTCGGCGTGCGGGTTGCGTACGGCCGCCACCATGCGGCGCGTCATCGCGGGCGCGTCCATGCGCAGCTTGGAGTGGACGGAGACCACCACGACATCGAGTCGGGCCAGCAGTTCGGGCTCCTGGTCGAGCTCGCCGTCCGGCAGGATGTCGCACTCGATGCCGGTGAGCAGCCGGAACGGCGCCCAGGTCGCGTTGAGGTCGGCCACCACGCGCAGTTGTTCACGCAGCCGGTCCGGCGAGAGGCCACGGGCGATCGTCAGACGGGGCGAGTGATCGGTGAGCACGGCCCACTCGTGGCCGAGCGCGGCGGCCGCCCGGCCCATCTCCTCGATGGGGCTGCCGCCGTCGGACCAGTCGGAGTGCAGATGGCAGTCCCCGCGCAGCAGGGACCGCAGCCGCGCACCGCCGGCCGCCAGCGGACCCTGGGGCTCCTCCTCCAAGTGGGCCAGATAGCCGGGCACTTCACCGTCGAGTGCCTCGCGCACCACCTGCCCCGTCTTGGGCCCGATGCCCTTGATCGCCTCAAGGGTGCCCGTCCGCACCCGCTCGGCCAGCTCGTCGGGGGACAGCGCGGCGACGGCGGCCGCGGCGGTGCGGAAGGCCCGTACCCGGTACGTGGGCTCCTGGGCGCGCTCCAGCAGGAAGGCGATGCGGTTCAGCGCCTCGACGGGCTCCATGCGTGCCACCTTCCGCACCCCGGGACGTTCACGCGCCGTGCCACACGGTGGTCACGTTGCAGAACTCCTTGATGCCGTGGCCGGACAGCTCACGGCCGTATCCGGAGCGCTTGACGCCGCCGAAGGGGAACGCCGGATGCGAGGCGGTCATCCCGTTGAAGAAGACGCCGCCCGCCTCCAGATCACGTACGAAACGCTCCTGCTCGGCCGTGTCCGTGGTCCACACATTGGAACTCAGCCCGAACGAGGTGTCGTTGGCGACGCCGATCGCCTCGTCCAGGTCCGCCACCCGGTAGACCGTGGCCACCGGGCCGAAGGTCTCCTCACGGTGGATGCGCATCGCGCGGGTGATGCCGGTCAGCACCGTCGGCTCGTAGAAGAAGCCCCGCTCAAGACCCTTGGGCCGCTGCCCGCCGCACACGGTGGTCGCGCCTTGGCGCACGGCGTCGTCGACGAGTTCCTCCAGGTCATCGCGGCCCTGCTCGCTGGAGAGCGGACCCACGTCGGTGCCCTCGTCCATCGGATCGCCGACGGTCAGCTCCCGCATGCCCGCGGCGAACCGCGCCAGGAACGCGTCGTACACCTCGTCGTGCACGATGAACCGCTTGGCGGCGATGCAGGACTGGCCCGCGTTCTGCGCCCGCGCCGTGACGGCGGTGCGTGCCGCCGCCTCCACGTCGGCGGACGGCATCACCACGAACGGGTCGCTGCCGCCCAGCTCCAGGACGGTCTTCTTGATCTCGTCACCCGCGATCGCGGCCACCGAACGGCCCGCGCCCTCGCTGCCGGTGAGCGTGGCGGCGGCGACCCGCGGGTCCCGAAGGATGCCCTCGATGGCGCCGGAGCCGACGAGCAGCGTCTGGAAACAGCCCTCGTCGAAACCCGCGCGCCGGAAGAGATCCTCCAGGTACAGGGCGGTCTGCGGCACGTTCGACGCGTGCTTGAGCAGCCCGACGTTGCCCGCCATCAGGGCGGGCGCGGCGAAGCGCACCACCTGCCAGAGCGGGAAGTTCCACGGCATCACGGCGAGGACGACGCCGAGGGGGCGGTAGCGGACCAAGGCACGGCTCGCACCCGAGTCGCGTACGTCGCCCTCGTCGGGCCGCTCGTCGGCGAGCAGCCCCTCCGCGTGGTCGGCGTACCAGCGCATCGTCTTGGCGCACTTGCCGGCCTCCGCCCGGGCGGCCGCGAGCGGCTTGCCCATCTCGGTGGTGATGGTGCGCGCGACGTCGGCCGCCTCCTCGTCGAGGAGGTCGGCCGCGCGGCGCAGCCGGACGGCGCGCTCGGCGAAGGGCGTGCTGCGGTAGCGATCGAAGGCCGCCGTGGCGCGAGCGAGCCGCGCCTCGATCTCCTGCGAGCCGAGCGCCTCGAAGGTCCGCTCCGTCTCGCCGGTCGCCGGGTTCACGGTTGCGATGGGCATGCCTGTGGCCTCCTTGTACACCTGCATCGACCTTGTCGCGCCGCTCGCCGCGGCGCAACGCGGGACCTGCCGCGTACCCGGCAGGGGCGGGGTCATACGGGGTCGCGGCGCGAACCGCCTGCGCCCGAGTGGGTGAGCCGGACTGCTTCTGGGGGCGGGCGGCTGTCGTGCGAGGACTGGGCGGGGCTCTCCTTCGGGGACTGGGCGGGGCTTTCCTTCGGGCTGCTCAGCGCCACAGCTCCGGGCGCCGACTGTTCGGCTCGGCGGTCTTCGCGCGGACGTGCGGCACTTCGTCGGACCGGACCCCGGGAGGCCGCGAGGAGCGGCGCGGCCTCCGCGTGCGCCCGGAACGGCTCGGGGAAACGCCTGGACGGCCAGCTCGTCGCGGGGTGGCGCGCGGAACTGTCCGACCCGGCGACCGATGACACGATCCGCCTCGCTTACGAGGTGGTCCGGCCGATGACCCCGCTCCCTTCGGCTGACGGCCCTGATGGTGCGTAGAGTTGCCGTCGCCGGAGCGGAACAGGGCGGATGGGGGCAGGTTGATGGGCCGTATGGGGCGTACGGAGGGCGTTGCTGAATCGCTGGACGAGTTCGTCGCCCGGCTCGGGGACGGTCCTGCCGGGCCTGCCGATCCGGATGGTCGGGTCGTACAGGAGCGGGTGGACGGTGACGGTCCGACGGGCGGCGGTTCGTTGATGCCGCCGTGGCTCGCCCAGATCGCCGCCGCACTGTACTGCGGGCAGGGCGGAGACGCGGCGAAGGTCTGGGCACGGGAGATGTATGACGGGCTGGGGCGGCTCGGCGGGCAGGTGCCCTTCGACGTGGTCCACGACTGGCATGCGCGTACGGTCTGCCCGATGTTGGCGGACACGAGCGCGCGGCGCGGTTCGGACGGTGTCGCGCAGGAAGCGGTGCGGCGGCTGCACGAGAAGGCGTCGGCGGGGGAGCGGGTCGAGGAGAGGGCCTGGGGCGTGGCGCTCGGACCCGCGCTGGGCGAGCTCTACCGGTACGCGTACGCGTACGCCGACGCCTACACCACTGCCTCCGTCAACGCGCGCGCCTACGCCCTGGACAACGACTACGGCGAGGAGAAGGCCGCCGAGTTCGCCACCATGTACGCCAGGCTCAACACCGATGCCAACGCCCGCTCCTATGCGGACGCCAACGCCCTCGCGAACGCGCGTGCCCTGGCGGCCGCGTTCGCCACGGCCGACGCGAAAGCCTTCGCCGAGGCGTATCCGTTCGCGTACGCCCATGCCTGCGCGCTCGCGCACGCACAGCGGGACGAGAATGGGCAGGACCAGGACGCCGAGAAGACCTGTGCCGACGCGGACGTGCGCGCCGAGCGGTACCGCGCGGCGTGCGGACGGCTCGGCCACGGGCTTGCCGAGAGCGTGGGCCGGAGCGCGGGCTAGGGCGTGTCCGATGGGTCGGCGTGGAGCAAGGGCCGCGCCGACCCATCGGACACGCCCTAGGAGTCGGCCTCGACGGATGCACCCCGACCGAGGCCGACCGGCTCGGCTCAGGCCGTGGGCCGGTGCCCCCGGATGGCGACGCGCCGGCCGTAGCGCGAGTGCGGGAAGTAGTCCCAGATCGCGTGGTGCTGCACGCAGCGGTTGTCCCAGAACACCAGGGTGTTGGGTGTCCAGCGGACCCGGCAGTGCAGCAGGGCCGTGTTGGTGATGTGCTTGACCAGCATGTCTATGATCGCCCGGCTCTCGCCCTTCGACAACTGCTCGATGTGCGAGACGTAGACGCCGTTGATGTAGAGGAGCTTGCGGCCCGTGTCGGGGTGGCGGGCGATCACCGGGTGCGCGTGCACGGGCACGTCGTACTCCGGCGGCGGGGTCTTCCCCTCCCAGGCGAGCAGGCCGTCGTGGACCGCGGTCATCGGGTCCAGGAGTTCCTTCATCGCGGGCGAGAGCATCTCGTAGGCCAGATGCATGTTGGCGAACATGGTGTCGCCGCCGCAGCCGGGCTCCGGGGTGCGCGTGATGTACAGCATCGAGCCGAGCGACGGCCTCAGGTCGGCGGTGCCGTCGGCGTGCCAGCCGTGTCCGGCGACCGTGCGTGAGTTGTTGTCGGCGCTGATCTCCAGGATGTGCGGGTCGGAACCCTCGACGGGCAGCGTCACCGGGTGCAGCTCGCCGAAGCAGCCGGCGACCCGCTTGTGGTCCTCACCGGACAGCGTCTGGTCGCGGAAGACCAGCACGTGGTGGCGGAGGAAGGCGCGCTTGACCTCGGCCACTTGGTTGTCGGTGAGCTCCTTGGACAGGTCGAGGCCGGACACCTCGGCGCCGATGACCGGGGTCAGCGGCTCGACGGTGATGGTGTCGTAGACCTCCGGCGGCCTCGTGGTCACCTGCTTGATCGCGTCCAGCGCGAACTGTTCCATTCCATCCTCCTGGCAATCATGACGGTAGGCAGAGCGGGTAGCGGGTGAAGCTTCGAAAGTGTGCGGTATCCAGCGCTTTTCGGGATCACAGCCCCAGGGCCAGGAGTTCGGCCAGGATCAGGCGGCCGAAGGCCAGGTTGCCGTGGATCGTGTCGGTGGCCTCGCTGAACTCGGGGCGCTGGAAACCCTCCCCGTCGGTGACGCGGGCGCGCAGATCCACGACTTCCACGCCGAGTTCGAGCAGGGCGCGGCGCATCACGTCCTGCGCCGCCATGAACACCACGGGGTCCGACATGCCCGGAACTCGCTGCGGCGGCATCGCCGAGACCACCCGCAGACCCAGCGCCCGGGCGTGCCCGTAGAACGCCAGGGCGTCGCGGACCGTCGCGCGGACGAGACCGTCGAACAGGCGGCTGTCGAGGAAACCGGGTACGAAGCCGCCGCCGGGCACCCGGTAGATGTCCCAGTTCGCCGTCGTGGCGACGAAGTGGGCGCTGAAGCCGAAGGTGCACACCAGCGGCGCGGCGAGCCCGGCCAGGCCGTCGATGCCCAGTTCCTCCAGGAATCCGCGGTAGAGGGCGTCCGTCTCCGGCTTGCGGAAGACGACGTCGTTCTCACGTACGTCGAAGAACTCGGCGTTGAACTCGCGCCCGGCACCGACCGGCCCCCCGGAGAACGGGATTCCGGCCGCTTTCGCCGCCCGGCCGATCGGGCCGGCGTGCGAGTCGCCGAGCAGCAGGAACCGGGCGGCAGCGGCAGCCGACCCGGCTGAGGGGTCAGCGGGGGCTGTAGTAGTCGAGTACGGCGTCATCGCACCAGAACTCCTCTCCGGCGGTGGGCTCGGTGGGACGGGCGGCGTTCGAGCGCGCCTCGGCCGGGCGACCGGCGAGGGCGTCGAAGAACTGGCCCATGACGAAGTCGACGCCCTCCGGCGAGACCGTGCGCAGGTTCGGCTCGAAGAACTCCGCTTTGAAGGGGAAGCCGGTGACGATTTCGTACGCCGGGAAATAGTCGACGTGGTCCGACTCCTGTGCCAACTGGCCGGCCACCGCCCGCAGAACGGACTTCGAGTAGGTGGTGGCCGTCAGCACGTGGTCGCCGGTGGCCGTCGCGGTGAGCGGCACCGGTGAGACGGTCAGCAGCACACGCAGGCCCGGATTGGCGGATCGCGCGAGCTCGACGGCGGCGGACAGGTCGCGGTACACCTCGGCGAAGGTGAAATTGTGGAAGGCGTGCCGCTCGGCGTCGTACGTGCCACGCACTGTCCCGGGGCAGACCGGGTAGACCGCCCCGTGCGCGCGTCCGCGCCAGGCTTCGGTCAGGCCCAGGGTGAACACGAGGCAGCTCGCTTCCGCGACGGCGCCGCGGATCGCCGCCAGCGTGACCTCACGCGCCTGTGCCACCTCCTCGGGCGACGCGTGACCGTCGGGTTCGACGGACGGCCGGAACGGGTCGAACCAGCGGCCGTCCTCGTTCCACACCTCATCGGGCGGAGCGCTGTCACCCGATGCCCATGACAGCCACTGTCGCAGGGCCGCGGCCGTGTAGACGTTGCCGGTGCGGAACGAGAACACGCCGTAGTGCCGGGCCCGCCGCTCGGCCTCCGTCAGGCCCGGTGGCGCCGGTTCGGCGTCGCGCCAGTTCATGCCGCGCTCCAGCAGCGTGCGGCCGATGTGACGGGCGAAGCAGGACCCGGCGGTCAGGACCACGTCGTCCTGCCCCACGGGGAACTTGGGTGTCCACAGGCCACCGATGGCCCGCAGGTCGGGGTCGGCCACGGCGGTGCGCCAGAAGGCGCGCGGCGGCAGCGACTGATAGGGGGTCATGCGGGGCCTCGGCTTGTCGTGCGAAGGGGCGGGGCAACGGGAAGGGATTCCGCGTCGAGGGCATCGGCCACTGCCTGCACCTGCGGTTGCCGGACGATGCCGTAATGCGTGGTGTCGAGCACGTCGCAGGACTGGAGCTCGGGCAACCGACCCTGCCACAGGCGTTGTTGGACGTTCGGTGGGCCCAGTGGCGGCAGCCCGGCGACCGGATGGCCCGCGAGCCAGACCCGCGTGGGAGTGACGGTGAGCTCCGGGAGCTCGTGCCGTGCCATGCCTGCCACGTTGGCCCGGCAGCAGCGGGCCAGGCGCTCGGCGTACGCCGTCGCCCCCGCGCTCACCGGTGCCCCGTCGCCGCTCTGGCTCAACTCGTGCTCGAAGACCGCCTCGAACTGCGTCTCGTCGTACGCCTGGAAGTGCCGTGAGGCGTCCGGAGGCGGCGGGTCGAGCAGATACAGGCCGTCGGCGGGGCGACCGGACGCCTCCGCCTCGGCGGCCATGGCGTGGGCCACCCAGGCACCGAAGGACCAGCCCGCGAGACGCCATCGCCACTCGCCGTGCGGGAAGCGGGTTCGCAGCGCGGCGTGATACTGCCGGGCCCGCTCCGTGATCGACCAGGCGGGCAGATCGGCCCGCCGCAGCGCGGGGTCGGCGATCAGGCAGACCGTCAGGTGCGGGGCGAGGGCGGTCACCAGGGCGCGGTAGGCCTGGATGTCGCCGCCGACCGGATGGATCAGGCACACCAGGTCCCGGCCCGTGCCCTCCTGCCAGACCTCCACGGCGACCGGTTCCGCGGCGGGGAGGTCACCGGGCGAGGCTTCGGCAATGTGCGCCACGATCTCGTCCACGCTCACCTGGTGGCTCAGCCGGGACAGGTCCAGGGTGACACCGAAGTGCTCCTCCACCGTGGTGATCACGTCGAGCAGGGTGAGGGAGTCGGCGCCGTGGTCGTACAGCGACGCCTCCGGGTCGAGGGAGTCGAGGCCCAGCAGGCCGCACAGGACGCCGGTGAGCCGGGAGGCGGCCGCGGTCGTCGACACGGCGCCGCCCTGGCGTTCGTCCCGCGGGGTAGTACGTCGTCGGCCCTGTGCCGCGTCGGCCGGTGCCGTGTAGAACGCGCGCGCCCGCTCGATGTCCGTGGTGGAGACGAGCAGTTGGGGCAACTGGAGCCGCAGCGCCCGCGCGAACAGCCGCTGCCCTTCCTTCTCCGCCAGACCGACCGCGAGATGGGCCTGGTGGCGCGCGTCCGACCGGAGGGCGTCGCGGGCCATGCCGACCTCGCTCCAGATGTCCCAGTCGATGCCGATGCGCGCCGTGGTCCCGGCCGCCCCGGACCGGTGGTGGGCGAAGGCGTCCAGAAGCCCGCCCGCGGCGGCGTAGTCGAACTGACCGATGCCGCCGAACAGCGCCGACATCGACGAGCAGTACGCGGCGAAGTCCGGCCGGAACCGTTCGATCAGCCGCTCCGTCAGCAGCGCGCCGTGCAGCTTGGCCGCCATCGCCTGCCGCATCGCGACACCGTCACGGCGTGTGATCAGGCCTCCGCCCGCCTCGCCTGCGGCGTGCACCACACCGTCGACCCGTCCCGTGCGCCGCTCGATCCGGGCCAGGACCACCCCGGGAGGCTCCGCGGCGAGGTCGGCCTCGATCAGCTCGACACGATCGGCCCACAGTGCCAGGTCCGTCGGCAGCCGTCGTCGGCGGGCCAGCAGGACGACCCGGCAGTCGGACTGCGCGAGCAGCCAGGCCGCGACGGCACAGCCGATGCCGCCGGTGCCGCCGAGGATCACATACGTACCGCGCTCGTCCGGCACCGCGCCGGGCAGGGGGACGCCGGGTTCTGTCACCTCGGGCGCGAGCACCGGAAGCAGCGCCTGCCGCCACCAGTAGCCCTGCCGCAACGCGAGACGCCGGGGGAGTGCGGCCGAGGCGTCGGCCTCCGCCGGCAGCCCTGCGAGAGCGGCGGCCCAGTCGACCGGTTCCTCGGTGGGCAGGTCCAGCCAGCGGCCGTCGATGTCGCACTCCTGCGGCACCACCTCGGCCGCGCCCGCGAGCAGCCCCAACTCCGGTCGCCGCACGCCGCCTTCGACCGGCTGGGCGCCGTACGACAGCCACCACGGCCGCAGTCGCACGGACGCGGGCAGAACTTCGGCCGCCCGCATCAGGGCAGCCGGGGTGTCGAGACAGGCCCAGCGCGCGCGATCGAGGGAGTGCTCACCGACCGGCCCGGTGACCGCGAGCGGCAGCGCGTGCAGCCAGTCGATGCCGGAACGGCCCCCGTCGGCCAGCGCACCCAGGAGCTGCCGCAGCGATGCCGGGTCGGCGGGATCCACTTCATAGACGTCCTCGGCGAGCCGGGCGAAGGCCGTGGCAGCGCTGACCCGCACCACCCGCTCGTACGTCGCTTCGAGGATGCGCAGCGCCTCGGGCGACAACGGCGCGGCGGTCATGGCCACCAGCAGTCCGGACGCGCGCGGCCCGGGAGTGGTGCGGGCGCGGCTCAGCCGCACCCAGTGCGGCTGATGCAGCCAGTCGGCCTCGGGGAGCCGCTGCGGCCAGCCGGTCTCCGACCGCCCCGGCAGCTGCCCGTCACTGTCCGGTTCGCGCTCTTCGGTGCCCGTGGGCGTGGCGCGCCGGAAGTCGTGCTCGCTGAGGTCGAACGCCGGCGGTGGGAAGTCCCAGGGGGCGTGAGCCGGTCCCTGCGGCCAGCGGACGACCCGGCCGCGCAGCCAGGCGTCGGCCAGCTCGGCGGGCGTGTGGTCCTCGGCGGCGCAGGTGTCGTCGTGGGGCGTCACCTCGGAGCCGGACACGGTACGCAGCCATGCCACCGCGCTGTCGACGTCCGTGTGGACGGCCGCCGCCCGCCAGCGGCGCGAAGGCCGTCCGGCCTGCAGATGGCGCAGGACACGACCGTACGACTCGGGCCGGGCGGCGAGGTAGTCGGCGATGCGGGCGGCGTCCGCGCGCAGCCCTGAGACGCTGCTGCTGGACAGCAACAAACAAGGAACAGCGGGCAGGTGACGAGTGGAAACCGGGGATTCCTCCGGCTCGTCCGCCCCACGCGCCCCGTCCGCTTCGAGCACCAGATGGGCGTTGGTGCCGCCGATGCCGAAGCTGCTCACGGCAGCCACGCGCGGGCGCGCGGCGGGCCAGGGCTGCGCCTCGGTCGGGACGTGGAACGGCGCCACGTCGTCGCCGAGACGAGGGTTGAACCGGCGGAAGTCGACGTTGGGCGGGATCACACCATGGTGCACCGCGAGGGCGGCGCGGACGAGACCGACCACGCCCGCAGCGGCGCCCAAGTGGCCGATCTGGCTCTTCACCGAGGCCAGCGCACACCGTCCGGAGCCGCCCGCGCCGAGGCCCGCGCCGTCGGGACCGGAGGCTCCGGGAGCGGCGTCACCGGTGCCGGAGCCCGAGCCGTCAAGGCCGAAGGCCTGCCGCAGCGCCCCGACTTCGACCGGGTCCCCGAGCCGCGTGCCGGTCCCGTGCGCCTCGACGTAGCCGATGTCGGCACCGGTGCGCCCGCTGCGGCGCAGCGCGGTGCGGATCACCTCGCGCTGCCCGGCCAGTGAGGGCGCGCTGTAACTGAGCTTGCCGGAGCCGTCGTTGTTGAGGGCCGAGCCGGTGATCACCGCGTACACGGTGTCGCCGTCGCGCCGCGCACGCGACAGCGGCTTGAGGACGACCACACCGACGCCGCTCGCGCCGATGGTGCCGTCGGCGTCGTCGCTGAAGGGGCGGCAGTGCCCGTCCTTGGAGAAGATGTGCTGCGGACGGTACGCGTAGCCGTCGGTCAGCAGCGTGTCGACGAGGACGCCGCCCGCGAGCATCACGTCGGCGTCGCCCTGGCGCAGCAGGCCGGCCGCGACGTGCACGGCCACCAGCGAACTGGCGCACGCCGCCTGCACGGTGAAGGCCGGGCCCGACAGGTCGAGGTGGTAGGCCACCTTGGTGGTGAGGAAGTCCTTGTCGTGGTGGAGCGCCATCTGGAAGCCGTCGGGCAGCTCCGCGGGGTCGGCCTCGGCGAGCAGGGACTGGAAGTAGGTGTTCTCGCCGCATCCGGCGACCAGGCCGACGCGCTGCGTGGACGGGTCGGCGATGCCGGCGTGGGCCATCGCCTGCACCGAAGTCATCAGCAGATGCCGTTGCTGCGGGTCCATCAGCCGGGCTTCCTGACGGCTGATGCCGAAGTGCTCCGGGTCGAAGGAGAGGAGCTCCGACATCTGGCTGCGTGCACCGACCAGGCCGTCGGGGGCGTCGAAGTGCTCGATGCCGCGGGCGCCGGTGCGGACCAGCTCCCAGAACGCGGCGAGGTCGTCGGCGCCGGGCAGGCGGACGGCCATGCCGATGACGGCGATGGGCTCGTCGGCGGCGGCGAGGGGGTGCCGGACGTCCGTGTCGGGCACGTCCGGCTGCCGTCCGGAGTCCAGGAAGGCGGCGAGCCGCCGCACGGTCACGTGCTCGAACAAATCGGAGATGGTGAACCGCAGGTCGCGGTCGGCGGTGCAGCGCAGGTGGAAGCGCATCAGGTCGAGGCTGGACGCACCGGCGTCGAAGAAGCGCTGCTCGGGATCGATGGGGCGCCCGACCACCTGCTCGAAGAGTTCGGTGAGCCGGGACTCGCGCGCGGTCAGGGCCGGCCGGGCGGTGGTGTCGCGCGACGCCCGCAGCTCCTCGCCGGGCGCGGTCAGCGCAGCCCGCCGGTCCAGCTTTCCGCTCGGCGTCAGCGGCAGTCTCTCCAGGCGCCGGAAGCGGTCGATCCGTACGTACGGCGGCAGCAGCGGCGCCAGATGGCGGGCCAGGTCCTCCGGGGTGAGGGATGCCGAGACGGTCCGCACCGGAGGTGTGGCTGATTCCGCTGCCGGTCCTGCGACCTCGTCACGGAGTTGTACGCAGGCGACCAGCCGTGCACCGTCCTGGACGGCCACCGCGTTGACGACATCCGGATGCCGCAGCAGCGCCGCCTCGACCTGCCCGAGCTCCAGGCGGTGGCCGCTCAGCTTGATCTGCTGGTCGTCGCGGCCCAGGTAGTGCAGCAGGCCGTCCCGGTCGAAGCGGGCCAGGTCACCACTGCGGTAGAAGGTGCCGAGACCGGGCAGCTCGACGAAGCGTTCCTCGTTGAGCGCCGCGTCGCCCAGGTAGCAGGGTGCGGCCATCGGCCCGCCGATGAGCAGTCGACCGGGGCACCCCGGTGGTACGACCTCGTCGGCGTCGTCGACGACCCGCAGCCAGGCTCCGGCGACCGGACGACCGATGGCCGGACGCTCCGGCCAGGCCGCGGGGTCGCCCTCCAGACACAGGCTGCTGACCACGTGCGTCTCGGTGGGGCCGTAGTGGTTGAAAAGGCGTGCCCCCGGCATCCCCGCGAACCAGCGTCGGATGGCGTCCGTGCACAGCAACTGTTCGCCCGCCGTGATCACTTCACGCAGCCGCGAAGGGTGGCGGCCGAGGCGGACGCCGTGCTCGGCGAGGACCTGCAGGGCCACGTACGGCAGGAAGAGGCGCTCGATCCCGGCCGTTTCGAGCCGGTCGAGGAGTGCCGGCGCGTCCTGCCGCAGGCCCGGGCGTACGAGATGCAGCAGACCGCCCCCGCACAGCGTGCCGAAGATCTCCTGGAAGGAGACGTCGAAGGACAGCATGGAGAACTGCTGAGTGACGGCGGGCGCCGCGAGACCACCGGACTCGCGCTGCCACTGGAGCAGATTGCACAGCGTGCGGTCGGACACCTGCACGCCTTTGGGGGTGCCGGTCGATCCGGACGTGAACAAGGTGTACAGGGGCCGTCGTCCGTCGTGCGGCGGCACCGGGTCGGCCTGGGGCGCCACCGGCGGCTGGGTGGTGAGCGCGACGGGGTGGCGCGGCAGCGCGTCCGCGCCCGGGGCGAACGCGTCGAGGGCGTCCACGTCGTCCGGCTGCACCAGGACGCACAACGGCTCGACCTGGTCCAGGACCTGCCGCAGCAGGGCGGGCGGGTAGGACGGGTCGAGGGGGACGACGGTCAGGTTCAGCCTGGCCAGTGCGAGCAGCGCCACCACGTGCTCGGCCGAGGGCTGGAAGTACAGGGCGACGTGGCCGGGGTGGCTGTCGCCCGGCGGCAGCGGGTGGTCGTGGCGCAGCTCTGCGGCCAACACGGCGGCGTACGCGTCGAGTTCGGCGTAGGTCAGGGTGCGATCACCGACGGCCAGCGCCGGGGTGTTCGGGGCGCGGCGGACCTGGCGGGCGAAGCCCTCGGCGACGGTGGTGAAGTCCAGAGGCGCCGTGTCCGCACGGCCGGTCTCCGGCAGCGAGCGGCGGTGGGGAGCCACCAGCTCGGCCAAGGTGGGATCGGCGCCGTCGGCCAGCAGGTCGAGGCCACGGCGGAACAGGTCGTCCAACGCGGCCGCCTCGCCGACGCCGAAATACCGTGCGTCGTACTCCCACAGGCAGTCGATGTCCGCGCCGTGCTCCACCACGGACAGGGTCAGCGGACACTTCGCCTCGGCCGGCGCCGGCCACTCGGGACGGGCCTCGCAGCGGGGCAGCGCGAGTGCGCCGAAGTCGGTGTTCTCCAGGACGAAGAGAAAGTCGAACGGTGCCCGCCCGGCCCCTGACCTCTGGTCGGCCAGGACATCGGCGAGGGCGACGTCCTGCCGGTCGAGCACCGGCTGCGTGGCGGCGGCGTGCCGGCGCAGGTGGGTACGGAGTCCTTCGTGCGGTGACAGGTCCAGCGGCAGCAGCATCGTGTTCGCGAACATGCCGACGCTGGCCTCGAACTCCTGCACAGGTCGGCCCGCGACGGGCCCGGCGATTCGTGGCCGGGTGCGCCCGGTCACCCCGTAGAGGCTGAAGGAGAAGACGCTCAGCAGGAGCTGGAAACGGGTGAGGCCGAGATCGGCGCAGAGCCGGTCGAGCGCGGCACGGCGGTCGGCGTCGAGCGAGGTGCGCAGCAGTCGGCCGTCGGCGTGGCTCGGGGGGTGGACGGGCTCCAGCGGGGCGGTGTCGTCCATCAGCGAGGCGTAATGCTCGCGCAGGCGGTCCCGTTGAATGCGATACGTGGCGCTGGTGTGCCATGCGGCCTGCCAGGCCGCGTAGTCGAGCGGAGTCGGTGTCGGGAGAGACCCGGCTTCCTCCCCCCGCTCGCTGCCCGACGCGGTCTCGTCCTGTCGTGGGCCGTCCGCAACGGCTGTGTACTCCGCCGACAGCTCAGCGAACAGCACACTCAGTGACCAGCCGTCGACCGCGATGTGGTGCAGAAGCAGCAGGAGTTCGCCGCCGCCGGGGCGCGGCAGCCAGCACGCCCGGAGGAGCCTGGGCGTCGCCAGGTCGAAGGGAGCGGCAAAGAATTCCCCGGTGAACGCGCGGCGGCCGTCCTCATCGCGCAGTGCGGCTTCCGGGGGCGCGACCCATGGGTCGTAGGCGTCGCCGACCACCTGCCGCAGCCCGTCAGGTGTGGCCTCGAAGGCGGTACGCAGCGCCGGGTGCCGCACCACGAGGCGGCACAAGGCATGCCGCAGCGCGGCTGTGCCGACCTCGCCGTCCAGGCGGAAGACCAACGGGACGTTGTACGCGCGCGAACCCGGCTGCTGTTGTTGGAGCAGCCACAGCCGCTGCTGCTCGGACGTGGCCGACGCGGCGCGGGCCCCGGCGGGGGCGGCCACCGGCGGATAGGGCACGGCGTCCTCGGCGCGGCCCGACGCGATCGCGGCGGCCAGTTCGGCGAAGTCACCGCGGAGGACCAGGGCTTGAGGCAGCTCTCGACCCCAGCGGCGCCGGATCTCGAAGCGCAACCGCAGCGCCTTGAGCGAGTCTCCGCCGCTCGCCACCCATCGGTCACCGAGGCGGAGGTCGGTGACGCCCAGGACCTGGCTCGCCAGATCGAGCACCTGACGCTGCCACGGAGTGACGGACACATCCCGCGGGCAGTCGGTGTCGGTGCCGGTCCAGGGGGCGTCGTCGCGGCACAGCAGTGCCGACTTGTCGACCTTGCCGTTGGAGTTGAGCGGCAACTCCGCCACCCGGTAGGTGCGGTGGGGGCGCATGTACGCGGGCAGAGCGGCGGTCAGATGCCGGTCGAAGTCGTCGTACGACAGCTCCGCGCCGGGCACCAGATAGGCCAGGAGCTCGTTGACACCGTTGTCGTCGCGGCGCGTGCACACGTACGCCTGGCGCACTGCGGGGTGGGCCGCGATCTGCCGCTCCAGCTCGCCCGGTTCGACGCGGAAGCCGCGGACCTTGACCTGGCGGTCGGCGCGCTCGACGTACTCGACGCGGCCTTCGGCGTCGACGCGCACGAGATCACCGGTGCGGTAGTGGCGGCCGTTCCCGCCGTCGTGCCAGGGCAGGGTGACGAAGCGGCGCTCGGTCTCCTCGTGCAGGTTGCGGTACCCGGCTGCCAACGCCTCGCCCGACAAGTACAGTTCGGCCACTTCACCGGGTGCGGCCAGGCGGCTCCCGTCGAGGACCGGCAGCGCCTCGGTGCCGGGCAGTGGGTGCCCGATCGGGATCACGTCGCCGTCGAAGTCGCGGGGGATGGGGTGGCAGAGGGCGAAGGTGGTGGCCTCGGTGGGGCCGTAGACGTTGTGGAGACGGGTGGGGCTGTCGGGATTGTCCGCGTACCACCGGCGGATCAGACGGGCGTTGAGCTGCTCGCCGCCCACCAGGACCTGGCCGATGCCGGAGAAGCAGTGCGGCACCTTGTCGACGATCGCGTTGAACAGCGCCACCGTGATGAACAGGACGTCGACGCGCAGGCGTGCCAGCTCGGCGGCCAGGACATCGGGGGTCTGCACCGTCTCGTCGCCGAGGATCACACAGCGGCCGCCCGTGAGCAGGGGCACCCACACCTCGAAGCTGATCGCGTCGAAGGCCGGGTTGGACAGACAGGCGAAGCGGGCGCCCGCGCGCAGGCTGAGGTAGCCGGGGCGCGCCAGGCGCAGGATTCCGGCGTCCCGCACCTCGACGCCCTTGGGGCGGCCGGTGCTGCCCGAGGTGTAGAAGACGAAGGAGACGTCCTGGCTGTTCGGCGCGGCGGGTTCTTGGGGGCTGTCGCCGCCGTCCGCGGTGAGCAGTGAGTCCACGGCGAGCGGCCGGACTCCCTCGGGCAGGCCGACGGGCGCCGCCGTCCCGTGTATCACGGCGACACTGGCCGAGTCCGCGAGGATGTGGTCCTGCCGCTCGGGCGGGCTCTGGGCGTCGAGGGGCACGACCACCGCGCCGAGGCGCAGGGCGCCGAGCATGGCGCAGACGAGCTGCCAGGAGCGCGGCAGACAGACCGCGACCGCCTGCCCCGGGCGTACGCCGTGGTGGCGCAGGGCCCCGGCGACGGCCGCGCTCGCGGTGTCGAGGTCGGCGTAGGTGAGGGTGCGCTCGCCGTCGACGACAGCGGTGGCGGCGGGGTGGCGGCGGGCCCTGGCCAGTACGGCTCGGGCGAGGCCGGTCTCGGCGAGGTGGCTGTGGTCGGGGTGGTCCGGGTGCCGGGGCGGTACCGGCGGCTGTGGTGCGGCGTTCATCACGACTCCGGCGTCGGTACGATCTCCGCCTGCGGCGCGGAGTTCTTCGGGGGGCAGGAGCCGGTGAGCGGGTGGGAACCCGTGAGCGGGCCGCGCCGGGTGAGGCGGTCCAGCTCGGCCTCGATCGTCGCGGCGACCCGCGGCACCGCCGCGGACTCCAGCATCTCCCAGTGATCGCAGTCGACGGGCTCCACCAGGAAGTCGCCGTCGGCGCGGCGGCGCCAGAAGTCCCGTATCTCTTGCAGGAGTTCGTCCGGCACGTCCTTGAGGGCCTGCATGAACACCGTCCGGGCGGGCGACGACCGCGGCACGTGGTCGCGCGTGGTGCTCCGGTTGTGGTTGTAGATGTGGAAGTACTGCTCGATCTGCCGGTCCTCGATGCCGGGGTACATGCCGTTGAACTTCACGAGCTTGTCGCGGAACTCGGCCATGTCCACCGGCGCGACGCCCGCACGCCGCTCGGCGTCGTCCGTGCCCGGCGTGTCGAGCAGCACCACACTCACGTCGGTGCGCCCGGCCAGGGCCAGGCGGCGGCCCATCTCGTGGGCGACCAGGCCGCCGTAGGAGAGGCCGGTGAGGACCAGCGGCGCGTCGGGCAGCGGCTCGATGAGTTCCAGATAGGCGGCGGCCATGGCCTCCACCGTGGGCAGGAACGATTCTCCGGGGTTGACGCCGGGGGACTGGATCCCGTGGACGCCCACGGACTCCGGCAGCGCCTTGGCCAGCGCCAGGTAGCAGAAGGCGGTGCCGCCCGCCGGGTGCACGCAGACCACCTGGGCGCGGCCGTTGCCCGCGCGCAGCTCCAGCAGGTTGCTCGGCGGTGCTCCCGAGTCGCCCCGGCGCAGCCGTCCGCCCAGCTCCTCGATGGTCGGGTGGCGCACGATGTCACGGATCGGCAGGGTCTCACCGAACGCCTCGCGGACGGCGTGCGCCAGCTTGATGGCGGAGACCGAGGTGCCGCCGATGTCGAAGAAGCTGTCGCGGATGCCGATCTCGGACCGGACGAGCAGCCGCTGCCATATCTGGTAGAGGGTCAGCTCGATGTGGTCGCGCGGGCTGGTCAGGTTGACCTGGACAGGACGATCCGCGCGGGCTCGCTCAAGGAGTGCCGCGCGGTCGAGCTTGCCGTTGGACGTCTGCGGCAACCGCGGCAGTTCGACGAGCAGGGCCGGGATCATATGGGCCGGAAGCCGGCGCGCGAGGGCGGCACGCCACTCGGCCACCGGCCTCGGCGCCGCGTCGCCCACGGCCACGGCGGCGACCAACTGCGGTTCACCGGCACCGTCGCGGTCGGCGACGACCGCGGCCTCCGTCACGCCGGGCTGGTCGAGCAGCGTCGCCTCGATCTCGCCCAGTTCGATCCGGAAGCCGCGCAGTTTGACCTGGTGGTCGCGGCGGCCGACGTACAGCAGATCACCGCTCGGCAGCCAGCGGGCCACGTCGCCGCTGCGATACATCCGTCCGCCGGGAACGAACGGGTCGGCGACGAACCGCTCGGCGGTCAGGCCGGGGCGGCCCAGATAGCCGCGGGCCAGCCCGGCACCCGAGAGATACAGCTCGCCTGCCATGCCGACGGGCACCGGCCGGAGCCGCTCGTCGAGCACGTAGGCGCGCGTGTTGGTCACCGGCGGGCCGATCGGCGCCTGGCGCGCGAGCGGACGCGGATCGAGATAGGCGGTGCAGTACAGCGCCGTCTCGGTGGGGCCGTAGCCGTTGAGGACCCGCAGGCCCGGCAGCGCCTGCTCCAGCCGGTTCAGGCCATCCTCCGGCAACGGTTCGAGGCCCGTGATGATGTACCTCAACGACAGCCCGGCCAGGCGCTCCTCGGGGGCCTCACAGATCCACTTGACGTACGCGGGCGGCAGCAGCACCTCCACGATGCGGTGCTCGCGCAGCCAGCCCATCAGCGCCTCGGGGTCGTCACGTACGTCCCCGGGCACCAATTTCAGAGTGCCGCCGCTGGTCAGCGGCAGCATCAACTCCTGGAGCGAGGCGTCGAAGGCGAAGCTCGGCCACATCGCCGACGCCTGGCCGGGTGTCGCCTCGAACTGCGACAGCCAGTGGTCGAGGAGGTTCAGGATGCCGCGGTGGGTGGCGGCCACGCCCTTGGGGCGGCCGGTCGAGCCCGACGTGTAGATCACGTACGCCAGGCCGTTCGGACGGAAACCGCCGGCGGGCGGGTCCTCGCGCTGCCCCTCGGCCTCGACGCCGGTCAGCGGCAGCCAGCCGTCGTCCGGCGGCGCGGCGTCATTGCTCAGCACCAGTACGGCGTCGGCGTCCGCAGCCATGCCCGTCAGCCGCTCCGCGGGCAGCGAGGGATCGAGCGGGAGGTACGCCGCGCCCGCCTTGAGGACGCCGAGGATGCCCACGACCAGATCCACGGACAGGTGGGTGTGCAGGCCCACCACCTGCTCGGCGCCCACACCTCGGGAGAGCAGGGCGTGCGCGAGGCGGTTGGCGCGCCGGTCCAAGGTGGCGTAGTCGAGCTGTTCACCCTCGTGGACGACGGCGGTCTGGCCGGGCCGTTCACGCACCTGGGCCTCGAAGCGCTCGACGAGACCGGCTTGCGGGGTGTGCGCAGCGGCTGCGGCGGCGCGGGGTGTGGCCGGCACGGGGCGCGCCGGGTTGTTGAAGTCCACGAGTACCTGCCGGCGCTCCCGCTCGTCGAGCAGCGTCAGCTCCGCCACCGGGAGGTCTCCCTGGACCATCTGCTCCAGCACATGACGCAGCCGTCGGCCGTACCGCTCGGCCGTACCGGCGTCGAGGAGGGCCGTGGCGTAATCCAGGCTCCCGGTGATGCGGCCGTCCTCCTCCGTCAGGGACAGGGCCAGGTCGAACCTGGCGACGGAGTGCGCCGATTCCAGCGGGGTCGCCTCGACCCCCGGCAGCGCCACCACGCCCTCCTCGCTGCTCTGCCAGGCGAACATCACCTGGAACAGCGGCGTGTGGGCGAGGCTGCGGGCGGGCTTGACCAGGTCGATGACCTGCTCGAAGGGCAGCTCCTGGTGCCGCAGCGCGGACAGCGTCACCCCGCGCACGTGCTTGAGCAGCTCGGCCACCGTCGGGCCCTTGGAGAAGTCGATCCGCAGCGCCACGGAGTTGACGAAACAGCCGATCAGACCCTCGAACTCGGCACGGGGGCGATGGGCCGCGGGCGTGCCGATCACCACGTCGGACTGCTCCGACAGCCGCGCGAGAACCAGCGCCCACCCGGCGAGGACGGTCATGAACAAGGTGCAGTCGTTGCGCTCGCCGAGGGCCTGCAGCGCGGCGGTCAGCTCCTCGTCGAGGCAGAGCGGTATCCGCCCGCCGCGATGGTCCTGCTCGGCCGGGCGGGGCCGGTCCGTCGGCAATTCGAGGACCGCCGGGGCGCCTGCCAGGGCCTCCTGCCAGTACGCGCGCTGCTCTTCCGCTGCTCCTTCGGACAGCCACTGCTGCTGCCAGGCTGCGTAGTCGGCGTACTGCACGGGCAGCGGGAGGAGCGGGTCGGGCGCACCGTCGCGGAACGCGGCGTACAGGGCACCTAGCTCCCGCGTGAGGATCCCCATCGACCACTCGTCCGACACGATGTGGTGCATCGTCAGCAGGAAGACGTGCCGGTCGGCGCCGAGCGTCACCAGGCGGCCGCGCAGCAACGGCCCGCGCGCCAGGTCGAACGGCGAGGTGGCCTCCTCGCGCCGCAGCAGTGCGAGCCGCTCCTCGGCGCCGGGGATGCCCGTCAGATCCTCCAAGGTGAGGGGGAAGCCGATGTCGGCCGGATCGATCTCCTGGAAGGCCGCGCCTGCCACGGCGACAAGGCGCGTGCGCAGCACCTCGTGACGGGCCACCAGGGCGTCGAGCGCGTGGCACAGCGCCGTGGCGTCGAGGGCGCCGCGCAGTTCCACGGCCAGGGACATGTGGTACGCGTCGCTCGCGCCCTGCATGTGCGACAGGAACCACAGCCGCTGCTGGCCGTGGGAGGCCGTCAGGGGAACGGTGCGGTCCGCTCGCGGGATGGCGGGCTGCTTCCGCGTCGCGCTCGGTCGCCGCTCGGAGGGAGAACGATGGGCACCTTGGTTCGCCGACAAAGCTGACTCTTCCACTCTCGGGGCTAATTCACAGTGGTGACTGGAATGGGTCGCGGGATTTCGCTCAGCGGGGTCGGCCGAGTCCCGGAGGAGTTCCGAAATGCAATCGATGAGCTGGCAACTTGAGTGAGGGCGTAGCGAGCAAGGATGTAAGGATCCAAGGACGCGCGCACCAGGGCGCATGTGCCATGCACGGAAGTGGCGGATTCGTCGGCGTAAGGGCTCGGCATGCCGTGTGACCTGCTGTAGAGCGTTAATACCTCCGAGTAGTGCATGAATACGTCCCCACAGTTGGGGGACCACTGCCGCCCTGTGAATGCAAAGTGACAGCCGCATCGTCGACCGATGGCGACTGTCAGAGGTGATGATTGATCAGGCCGTCCGAGTCTGTCAATGCCAGGTTGATCGCGCTCTCTTGGGCGGCGCGGTGAACTCGCTGATCCGGCGCAGACTTCATGAAGTGGTTATGGGGAATGTCATAAATGCCGCCGAGGCATTGCCTGTTGCACCCGGTGCCGGGCAGATTGGGATGATCTCTTGATCGCTGAGCCGGCTGTTTGAGACGCTCTGCGTCATGTCCCAGACGATCTTGCGTACCGAACGGGCCCAGCTGGTCCCGCTGTCCGACGAGCACCTTGAGTATCAGGTCGAGCTCGATGCCGACCCTGAGGTGATGCGCTATGTAGGCGGCGCTCGTACCCGTGAACAGGTGGAGAAGAAGCACCGCGAGACTCTCGCGGAAGCGGACCGGGTCCCGGGCCTGGGGTACTGGGCGGGATTCGTCGCGGGGGACTTCGCCGGCTACTGGATCCTGCGGGCCCCGGACCCTGACGGCGAGGAATCGGTGGAGGGGCAGGCCGAGCTGGGGTTCCGGCTTCTGCGGCGTTACTGGCGCAAAGGGCTCGCCAGTGAGGGATCGCGCGAGCTGATGCGGCACGGGCTCGAAGACCTCGGGCTCAGGCGCATCTTTGCCAGGGCGTCGGCAGCCAACACCGCCTCACGGGCGACGATGGCCGCTCTCGGGTTGCAGTGCGTGCGCGAATTCCAAGCGGACCCCAGCTACTTCCCGCCGGGCACCGATCTCCGGGCGGTCGAGTACGCGATCACCCGGGAGCAGTGGGGTGCCCGACGGTGAGTCGGGCGGGGCGGGCCCGAGCGGGTGGCCGTCCGCAGGCACAGGAGTGTCCGGTCCGCAGGCACAGGAGTGACGCGGCACGAGCACAGGAGTGATCGCCGAAAGCCTTAATACCGGCATTTAGGACAATCACCTACTCGTGATGTTACGGTCCGTTGCGATTCGGCCATTCATGGCCACGTGTGCGACGCGTGCCACGCACGTGCCGCACACGCAACGGGTAGAAGCCAGCGGAACCGTGTAGGGGTGTGCGTGAAGGTCGTCTGCGTCGGAGGCGGGCCCGCCGGCCTGTACTTCTCCATCCTGCTGAAGCGGCAGGACCCGTCCACCGAGATCACCGTGTACGAACGCAATCCCGAGGGCTCGACCTACGGCTGGGGCGTCACGTACTGGCGCGGGCTGCTGGACAAGCTGCACGCGCACGACCCCGAGTCGGCGCGCGCCGTCGAGGAGCATTCGGTCCGCTGGAGCGACGGCGTCGCCCATGTGCGGGACGGGGCCCGGGACCTGACGACGCGCCACCACGGCGACGAGGGGTTCGGCATCGGCCGCCACCGGCTCCTGAAGATCCTCGCGGCCCGGGCCAGGGACCTCGGCGTACGGCTGGAGTTCGCCCACGAGAT
Source organism: Streptomyces aureoverticillatus (assembly GCF_014649395.1). Lineage (GTDB taxonomy): Bacteria > Actinomycetota > Actinomycetes > Streptomycetales > Streptomycetaceae > Streptomyces > Streptomyces aureoverticillatus. The sequence goes on along the minus strand of NZ_BMSY01000004.1, from coordinate 471,614 downwards.
GTCCCCGGACTCGCTGCCCGGGGACGCCGATCTGGTGGTGGCGGGCGACGGCCTGCACAGCAGCCTGCGCACCCGCGACGCCGACCACTTCGGCACCGACGTCACGGCCGGGCGCAACCACTACGCCTGGCTCGGCACCACGAAGGTCTTCGACGCCTTCACCTTCTCCTTCGTGGAGACCGACCACGGTTGGGTCTGGTGCTACGCGTACGGCTACGGCACCGAGGGCAGCACCTGCGTGATCGAGTGCGCCCCCGAGACCTGGGCCGGCCTCGGCCTCGACCGCGTCGACGAAGCGGACGGGCTCGCCCTGCTGGAGAAGCTCTTCGCCGACGTGCTCGACGGCCACCGCCTCATCGGCCGCACCGCCGGCGACGGCAGGCCCCAGTGGCTGACCTTCCGCACCCTCACCAACCGGCGCTGGTACCGCGACAACGTGGTCCTCCTCGGCGACGCCGCCCACACCACGCACTACTCCATCGGGGCCGGTACGACGCTCGCCCTGGAGGACGCCATGGCGCTCGCCGGCACGCTGCGTGAGCACACGTCTCTTCCGCGCGCTCTCGCCGCGTACGAAGAGGAGCGCAAGTCCGCCCTCCTGTCGATCCAGAGCGCGGCCCGCTACAGCGCCCAGTGGTACGAGCAGCTGCCCCGCTACATCCACCTCCCCCCGCACCGCATGTTCGCCCTCCTCGGCCAACGCCACTCACCCCTGCTGCCGCACGTCCCGCCCCACCTCTACTACGGCCTCGACAAGGCCGTCGGCCGCCTCAAGGCCCTGCGCCGCCTCAAGCGCTGGCTGGGCCCGAAGATCGCACGGGCCGCGCACGCCCGGGCGTTGGCTCCCCGGTAGGGGCACCGGACGGGCGATCGGCCTTCAGCATCGGTCGTATCTCCACTCGCCGCCCTCACGCAGCCAAGGCTCTCCCTGGTGATCGAAGCGCGGCTCGCCCACGCCGTACGAGACGCGCGCGGCGTTGCCCGCCATCCGGTCGACCTTGAACCGCTTGACGTCCTCGTGTCCGTGATCGCCGACGGCGCGCTCGGTCAGCGCCGTCAGGACCGCACGGTTGATCTTCTTGCCGCACCGTCTGGACAGCATGTCGTCCAGGGCATCGACATCCCCCTTGAAGTACGCGGCTGTGTAGCCGCGTACGGCTGCTTCGAGAGCGGCGGTGTCCTCCTTCTTCGGCTGCGGTGGCGCGGTGGGTTCGGCGGACCGCGTGGTGGTGGGGCGCGGTGCGGCGTCCTTGTCGTTGTCGTCGGACGAACAGGCGGTGAGGACGGTGAAGAGCCCGGCGACGGACAGAACGGTGATGGCGCGTGCGTGCACGATTCCCCCTGAAAGTGTGTGCGGTCGTGGGGAATCGTGACATGGGTTGCGGGTGCACAGTGTGAAACAGGCCAGCAGCTTTGCGGTGGTGGTCAGTTGGGGTTCTGGGGGCGATGGAAGCGCACTTCCGGGTCCCGTGCCGACGGTCCCTTCAGCAGTGGTCTCTCCCGGCCCCGCAGGTGCGTGTCGACGAAGGCCGTGACGTAGGCGCCGACGGATCGTGTCGCTGCGGTCGCCGTCGAGGGCCTGGAGCGGGGTCGGCGCGCTCAGGGCTGCCGGTCGACGGGGGACCTGCCTCGGGCCCTACGCCGGGCGCTCCCCGGGAGCGCGGCCGCGGAGCCTGCACTCGCCGGTGAACACCGAGGCGAGATGGTCCCCGAGCGCGGCCTGCGCGGCGGCGGGCGGCATCCCCGTCGGGTCGGCGAAGACGTGACCGATGAGGCCGTCGGCGTACGCGGCGATGCGGGCCGCCGCGGTGTCGGCGTCCGTGGCCTCCGGCACCTCGCCGCACTCCTTGGCGTTGGTGACCGCCTCGGCGATCCGCGCGCGGCGGCGGCGCAGCGCCGCCACCTTCACCTCGGCAAGCCGCGGGTCGTCGGCCGCGCGTCCGGTAAAGGCCAGTGCCACCCGCCACTCCTGACGGCGTTCGTCGTCCAGGGGCAGTGATTCGCGCAGCGCGTCGAGCACGATGTGCTCGATGCGGGTGCCGACCGTCTCGGAGCGTGCCACCAGATCGGTCTCGCGCTGCTCGATGCGCTCCAGGACGTGGTGGTACGTGAAGAGCAGCATCTCGTCCTTGGTGCGGAAGTAGTGCTGGACGAGGCCGACCGAAATGCCCGCCCGGGCGGCGGTCTTGGCGACCGTCACGGCGTTCAGCCCTTCGGCGCTGATGAGCTGCCCCACCGCGGAGGCCACTTGGTGGCGCCGTTCGTCATGGTCGGCTACACGAGACATGGCTTAACCATATCGCTGTACGGTAACGTCAAAACCATACGACTATATGGTTATGGAGGTGGGGCAATGCGTCAGCGCCTGACTGTGGTGGGCCTGATCGTCTTGTTGTTACTGGGAGTTGTGGGGCCGGCGGGTGCCGACGAGAGCCCGGCGGGGCGCTTCGCTCGCGTCGACTCCTATGTGCGGGAACAACTGGAGCGCACCCGGGCGCCCGGGTCGGCCTACGCCGTCATCAGCGGTGAGGATGTGGCCCATCGGCGCACCTGGGGGAGGGACGGGAACGGGGCCTCGATCACGCCCCGAACTCCCTTTCTCGTCGGCTCGGTTGCCAAGCCGGTCACCGCGATGGCCGTCATGCGGCTCGTCGAGCAGGGCAGAATCCGCCTCGACGACCCGGTGCGCGCGTACCTGCCGTGGTTCCGGCCGTCGGGGGAGGGCGGCGAGCGCGTCACCGTACGCCATCTGCTCAACCAGACCAGCGGCATTTCCGAACGCGAGGGGCTCGAGCGATCCGACAAGGGGGACAACGAGCCGGGCGGGGTCCAGCGGCGGGCGCGCAGCCTGGACGGGGTTCCGCTCAGCGGGCTCCCGGGCGAGCGGCACCGGTACAGCGCCGCCAACTTCATGCTGCTGGGCGCCGTCGTCGAGAAGGTCACCGGGCGCCCGTTCGGCGACCATCTGACGCGGGAGATCCTGCGTCCCCTCGGCATGGCGGGCACGATCACCGACGCCGCCACCGCCGAGCGCCGCGACTTGGCCCCCGGCCACCGCTACTACTTCGGCAGGCCCCAGCGCCACGGTCCCGCGTTCGACACGTCCGGCGTCCCCTACGGCTACCTGGGCGCGTCCCTGGAGGACATGAGCCGCTTCGCCGCCGTCCAACTGGGCGCGACACAGGGCGTGCTGTCCCCAAGGGGGATTCGTCAGATGCACACCGGAACCGTGCCGGTGAGCGGCTCTCAGCGTTACGGACTGGGCTGGCGCGATGACTCCTTCGACGACCTGGGCGTCCGCACCGTCTGGCACGGCGGCGCGACGCCCGCCTACCAGGCCATCGTCGTACTCGCTCCCGAGAAGCGGCTCGCCGTCGTCATACAGCAGAACATCTACGGCAGGCAGAACGACGATCTTCTCGTGGCCGCGGGCCTCGGCGCGCTGCGCATCCTGCTCGGCGCCGATCCCGAACCCGGTGCCACCGCCTCGTGGTACTGGCGGGCCCTCGCGACCCTGGTGGCTGTCGCCGCACTGCTGGGGGCGGCCCTGGCGTGGTCGCTCGTCCGGCTCGTACGTCCCCGCCGGGGCCGGGCGCGGAGCCGGCGCCGGGTCCTCGTGGGCGGGGTGCTCGCCGTGACGGCTTGCCTGTCACTGGCTGCGGCAGCCTCGTACTTGGCGCCGGAGCTGATGGGTGTCGGGCTGCGTCAGGTCCGGCTCTTCGCCCCCGACGTGGGGCAGTTGCTGATCGCGGTGACCGCGCTGGGGTGTGCGCTCGCGGTGCTGCGTGCCGCCGTCACCGTCCGTGCGCTGAGGGAGGCGACGGGAGGCGAGGGCGGAGGTCGGGCGGTCAGCCGACCGGTGCGAGCGCGCGCAGCAGCATCGGCAGGGACCGGTGGAACTCCCTTGCCCAGTACGGCGGGGAGTGCGTGCCCGCGTAGAAGTGCGTGGTCACCGGGGCGCCGGTGGCCCGCAGGCGGTCGGCGAGCGCGCGGGACTGGCGCGCCATGAGTGTCTCGGTCGGGGAGACTAGGGGTCGTGCGCCCGCCAGTTGGCGCGGTCGGTGACCGGGTCGCCCCACAGGGCCCGCCAGTCCAGACCGAGGTACGTCATCGCGGCCTTGATGGCGTGCGGGTGCTGTGCGGGGTGTACGAAGCCGCTGTAGCTCGCGACCGCCCGGAACAGTCCGGGGTGACGCGCCGCGTACGACAGGGTGCCGAATCCGCCTTGCGACTCACCCGTGGCCACGCGACGCGTCCCGGCGCCGTAGCCGCGCTTCGGCAGGCGGCGCACCTCGTGCAGGTGGAAGGTCTCGACGGCAGGCGGGCCACCCTCGCCGTGGTTGAGCCAGTCGGTGTAGAAGCCGAACAGCGGCATCTCGGGCATGACGACCAGAACGTCGCGCAGCTGGGGGAGATCCTGGATACCGGAGGCGCAGTCCTCCGAAGGGCACGCATGCGCCCGCCGGAGTAGCCGGACCCGCAGTGAACCCTGAGCCGACCTCGGGTCGGACCCTGAGGTGACCCTGAGGCGTCCCCCATGTGTCCCGGATGCGCCCCGGATATGTGTCAAGAATCTTTGACAGGTGCCCCGGCCCATGTCAGCTTTTCTTGACAGGAACAAGGGAGAGAGGCCGTGATGGCCGAGGAGCAGGCTCCGGGACCGACGGGCGACAAGCTGCTCAAGGTGCTCACCGCGCTGAGCAATCCGCACCGGATGCGGATCGTCGCCGCACTCACCGAGCGCCGCAACTACGTCAGCGCGCTGGCCCGGGAGATCGGCATGGGCCGCCCGCTGCTGCACATGCACCTGAAGCTGCTCGAAGCCGCCGGGCTCGTCGTCGGATCACTGGAAGTGGCGGACGACGGCAAGACGGTCAAGTACTTCGAAGTCGCCCCGTTTCTCTACGAGGTGACCCCTGAGGTCATCCGCGAGGCGGCGCGGACTCTCACCGATACGCGCGAAGGTCCGGCCAAGGCCGACAAGACCGCGCACACCACGAAAGAGGAAGCGAAGTGAACGGACAAGGGGTGACGCTCGCCGCCGACTCCGACCTTGTGGGGGCATGGGTCGGCGGGATAGGCGCGGGCGGGTTCTTCCTCCTGCTGACCGTGATCGTCTGGCAGCTCGCGGCCACGTGGCGGGCCCGAATGATCGCTGCCCGCGAGGAGCAGTACAAGCAGCTCACGGCGAAGTACGCGCAGCTCCTCGAGGACAACGTCGAGCTGCACCGGCGCTCGGCCGACGAACTGAGGCTCACCCGTGAGGAACTGGCCCAGACCCGCCTCGCGGTGACGTCGATGGAGAAGATGATGCGCGAGATCGAATAGGCACCGCATCCCGCGGGCGCGCGTGACCGTGCGACAACAGCCCGCAATGCCCACCGGAAGCGGTACGGCCAGGAGCGGCAACTCCCGGCCGTACCAAGGCAGAACACACCCCGGGGCCATGAAGCCCCGGACCGACACCACCACCCGTACGCCACGGCAGGTCGTCACACCGCAGACGCCGTGGCGCGGGACCCGTGCGCCTCGTGCCGGTCGGTGACCGGCGGCGCGCTCCACATGGAGGAGATTACTCATGCGTCCGCTGCTCCAGCGCATCAGCCGTGCGCCCGCCGGACGGCGCTCGAAATGGTTCGTCCTCGCGGCCTGGCTGATCCTCGCCGTGGCACTCGGCCCGCTGGCCGGGAAGCTGGGCGAGGTCGAGGACACCAGCGCCAACGCGTTCCTGCCGCGTGGCGCGGAGTCCGCACGGGTCAACACGGAACTGGAGAAGTTCCGCGACGACCCGGTCATGCCCGCGGTCGTCGTCTACTCCGGCGACGGTGTGAGGGCGGCGGCCGCCGCCGAGCGGTCCGCCACCGCCGACCGGTCCGCCTTCGCGAAGTTCGCCGCCGCCGGCGAGCGGGTCTCGCGGCCACTGCCGTCCGACGACGGCGAGGCCCGCATGGTCGTGGTCCCGCTGTCCAGCGAGGACGACGACATCACCGACAAGGTCGAGGACCTGCGCGACATCGCGGGTGCGAACGCGCCACCGGGCCTGGACGTCGAGGTCGGCGGTCCGGCCGGCTCCCTGACCGACCAGGTCGCCGTCTTCGACAGCCTCGACTCGACCCTGATGATCGCCACCGGCCTTGTCGTCGCCGTGCTGCTTCTGATCACCTACCGCAGTCCGGTCCTGTGGCTGTTGCCGCTGATCGCGGTCGGCTTCGCGGCCGTCCTCACCCAGGTCGGCACGTACGTCCTCGCCAAGTACGCGGACCTGCCCGTCGACCCGCAGAGCGCGGGCGTGCTCATGGTCCTCGTCTTCGGCGTCGGCACGGACTACGCACTGCTGCTCATCGCCCGCTACCGCGAAGAGCTGCACCGTCAGGAGGACCGGCACACGGCGATGCGGATCGCCCAGCGCCGCTCGGGGCCGGCGATCCTCGCCTCGGCCGGGACCATCGCCGTCGGCCTGGCCTGCCTGGCCTTCGCCGACATCAACTCCTCGCGGTCCCTCGGCCTGGTCGGCGCGGTCGGCGTCGTCTGCGCCTTCCTCGCGATGATCACCGTCCTGCCGGCGCTCCTTGTCGTCGCGGGCCGCTGGGCGCTCTGGCCCTTCGTGCCCCGCCACGGCACGCCCGCGCGCAAGGAACGTACGGTCTGGTCACGCGTCGGAGCCGCCGTCGCGCTGCGCCCCCGCTGGTCCTGGCTGATGTCGGTGGCGGTCACCGGTGTCCTGGCGCTGAGCGCCTTCGGCATCAACATGGGCCTCACGCAGGCCGGGATGTTCCAGGACAAGCCCGAGTCGGTCGTCGCCCAGGAGAAGATCTCCGCCCACTATCCGTCCGGCGCCTCCGACCCCGCGAAGATCATCACGAACGCGCCGCAGGCCGAGCAGGTGAAGTCAGCCGCGTCCCGGGTGGAAGGCGTGGCCCGCGTCGAGGACGGCGCCCGCACCGGGGACGGCGCCCGCACCGGCGACGGTGAACTCGCCCAGCTCTCCGCGGTGTTGAAGCACGAGCCCGACAGTCAGGCGGCCAAGGACACCGTCGACCGCCTCCGCGAGGCCGTACACGCGGTGGACGGCGCGGACGCCCTCGTCGGCGGCACCACCGCACAGACCGTCGACACCCAGCGTGCCGCCGACCGCGACCTGACGACGGTCATCCCGGTCGTCCTGCTGGTCGTTTTGGCCGTCCTGATCTGGCTGCTGCGCGCGCTGATCGCTCCCCTTCTGCTCCTGGCGACCGTGGTCCTGTCCTTCCTCGGCGCGCTCGGCGCCTCGAACCTGCTCTTCGAGCACGCGCTCGGCTTCGCGGGTGTGGACTGGTCGATCCCTCTGATGGGCTTCGTCTTCCTGGTCGCCCTCGGCATCGACTACAACATCTTCCTCATGCACCGGGTCAAGGAGGAGGCCGCCCGCCTCGGCCACACACGCGGCGTACTGGAGGGCTTGACGAGCACCGGTGGTGTCATCACGTCGGCGGGCGTCGTACTCGCCGCGACCTTCGCGGTCTTTGCGGGCCTGCCGCTGGTGACCATGGCCCAGATGGGTGTCATCGTCGGCATCGGCGTCCTGCTCGACACCTTCCTCGTCCGCACGGTGCTGGTGCCCGCCCTGGCTCTGGACCTGGGCCGGTGGTTCTGGTGGCCGGGGAAGCTGTTCCATGCGCTGGGCCGACATCGGGGACTCACGGTGTCGCCGAGTCCGAGATCGCCTCGGCGAGGTCGCCCACGACGTCCACGATCCACTGACCGAAGGCTGTGGGGGCGATCAGCACACCGAACACCAACACGATGACCACGGTCAGTTGCTCGTCGTTCCGGCTTCGTGCCTGGGTGCGTCGGCGCAGTCGCAAGATGATGATGACGGCCAGCAGGAACGCCACGTTGATCGTCAGAATCACCCGGCACGCCCCCCGTCAGGCAAGACAGACAGTCCGATCCATCTCCTTGCATAGCCCGAACCCCACCCGGTGATGGCTCAGTTACCCGGAGTTGACGACAAAGCGTCTGTCTGGGGCTGAATTTGCCGGGTGCGCGGCGCTGGTGGCACATGCGACGACGGGAGGCGGCGGGGTCCGGCCTTGATGTACTCGGCCGGTGCGAGGAGCCGGTGACCGGCTCCTCGCACCGGACTCGACGGCTACTCCGCGTAAGGCTGGTTCTCTCCCTGAGCGCTGTATCCGATGTCCCAGATGTAGCCGTCCAGGTCCGCGAACGAACCGCCGTACCCGCCCCACTGCTTGGCAGCGGCAGGCTTGAGGATCGTGGCGCCGGCCTTCGCGGCCTCCGCGAGGATCTCGTCGACCCGCGCCTCACTGCGGACGACGTAGGTGAGTACCAGCCCGCTGAAGCCGCTGCCCTCTGGGCTCACACCGACCTCGTCCGCCAGGCCTTCACGGCCGTAGAAGCCGACGAGCGAGCCGCCGTCCGATCCGAAGAACACCGAGACGCCGTAGTCCCGCTCAACCTTCCAGCCGAGACCCTCGGTGTAGAACCGCTTCGACCGCTCCAGATTCTGAACGCCGAGGAGGATCGAGCTCACATGCGCCTTCATGCCTTGTCTCCCATGGGAATAGGGGGTGATGCACATGGCGGGAACGCTACGTAGGCCTCGGGTGCCGGTGCTTCTTCATTCCTGATCGGTCTGTTCGGTCGTCTGCTTCGCCGAGGCCGGAGGCAGCGACTGAGGGCCGCGCGGAGGACGCCTCCGCGCGGCCCTCGCAGTCAGGTGCCGTCAGCCGTCGTCAGCCGTCAGCCGTGCCTTGCCGTCAGACGGCAGGCAGCAGACGGCAGTCGTGCGATGCCGTCAGATGTCCTCGGGCCTGATCCGGCCGCGCCAGGCCCCCGACTCCCGCGCGCGGCGCTCGATGTAGTCCTTGAACCGCTGCATGTCGCCCTTGACCCGGCGGTCGATGATGCCCATGGAATCGGCGGCCTTCTCGGCCATCCCGCCGGCTTCGACGTCCATCACCAGCTCCACCCGGGTGCGGGACTCGTCCAGCGGCTGGAAGCGGACCATGCCCATCTGACGAATGTCGCCGCCGATGGTGCGCCAGGCGATGCGTTCGTCCGGGAGCTGGTCCACGATCTCGGTGTCGAACTCCCTGCGGACACCGGCAATCTTCGTGGTCCAGTGGTTGCGCCGGTCGTCGAGCTGGACGACTTCCTCCACACCCTCCATGAAGTGCGGGAACTCCTCGAACTGGGTCCACTGGTTGTAGGCAGTGCGAGCGGGAACCTCGACGTCCACCGTCTCCGTGACCGTGCTCATCAGCGTGCCTCCTCTTGGCCCGCGGACGCGGACCTGGTCTGTTCCTCGTGCTTGATCGCGGTGTGCCGCGCCGACGATCCCGCGCGGCACAGGGCCCGGGTACCCGTGAACGCGGAGAACGCACACCGTCCGGAAGACGGGCTCGGCTCAGTGCTGGATCAGGCCGCCGACCGGGACGGGCGCGACGTGGCCGGTCGCCGGAAGGGTCTGCGCCAGGGCGAGGCCGATGTCGACCAGCGAGGACCGGCGGAGGCCGGCGACATCAGGGATCGGAGTCCACACCGACTCGGCGATCTCGCCGTCCGGCTCGGGCCGGAGCCGGCCGCCGGTGATACGGACCCGGTAGAAGACGCCGACATTCTGGTGCTCGGTACCGGCACGGGCGACGGTGGCCGGGATCACCCTCGAGTCCACGCCCAGCAGGCGTTCGACGACCGCGTCGCAGCCGGTCTCCTCGGCGACCTCCCGGATCACCGCGTCGAACGGATCCTCGGCGTGCTCGACCCGGCCCCCTGGGAGAGTCCAGTTCGATTCGCCCTCCGGCGGTACGTGGCGGGCGAGCAGCACCCGGCCCTCCTCGACACACACGGCGTACGCCGCCAGCCGGAAACTCATCCCCGCACCTCCCCGGGGATCCTAGGGGTCGCGCGCCCGCGCCGGGGTCCCTTTCCCGACCGGGCCGGTCAGCCGAACGCGTCACGCAGCGCGGGCAGCAGCGTCTTCTCCGACCACTCCAGGTACGGCTGCTGTGTGTCGCCCCCGACCTGCACCAGCGCGACCTCCGTGAAGCCGGCCTCGACGTAGGGCCGTACGGCGGCGACGAAGGCGTCGGGGTCGTCCCCGCAGGGGATGGACTCGGCGACGTCGTCGCGGGTCACGAACTGGGTGGCGCCGGCGAAGGAGTCCGGATGGGGGAGTTCGGCGTTCACCTTCCAGCCGCCGCCGAACCAGCGGAACTGGTCGTGCGCCCGCGCGACGGCCGCGTCGCGGTCGGTGTCGTAGCAGATGGGCAGCTGTCCGACCCGCGGTTTGCCGGAGCCGCCGTGGCGGTCGAACGCGCTGATCAGTTCCTGCTTCGGTTCGGTGGCGATCACCAGGTCGCCCAGGCGTCCGGCGAGCGCGCAGGACTGTTCGCCGGAGACCGCGATGCCGATGGGCGGCGGGTCGTCGGGCAGGTCCCACAGGTGCGCCGAGTCCACGTCGTAGTGCTTGCCGTGGTGCGTGACGTGCCCGCCGTCGAAGAGCGCCCGGATGATGCCCACGGCCTCCTCGAACATCTCGTGGCGTACGTCCACGGCGGGCCAGCCGCGCCCCACCACGTGTTCGTTGAGGTTCTCGCCCGACCCCAGGCCGAGACGGAACCTGCCCTCGGACAGGAGCTGGAGCGTCGCGGCCTTCTGGGCCACCACCGCCGGGTGGTAGCGGAAGGTCGGACACGTCACGTACGTCATCAGCGGGATGCGCGAGGTGGCCTGTGCCGCCGCGCCCAGGACGCTCCAGGCGTACGGGGAGTGGCCCTGCGAGCGCAGCCAGGGAAAGTAGTGGTCGCTGGTCACCGAGAAGTCGAACCCGGCCGCTTCGGCGCCGACCACATGCTCGACGAGCTCCCGGGGCCCGGCCTGCTCGGTCATCATCGTGTATCCGATTTGCACCATGTTGTTCGCGTCCCCTGTGTCCGCCGGGGCAAACAGGACCTTCGGCCGGATGCCGTAACGCGCGGTCCGCCCCTCCGGTGCCGCGACGGATTGCCGCGGGAAGGGAGGGGCGGACCGCGCGTCACGGTCACGCCGTCCGGGACAGAGGCGGGCTCACCACACGTCGAGCCGCGCATCCGAGTGGGACGGGTCGTGCCTTCAACCGGGCCACGTGCCCGTCATTCTGCGGGTCGCGGCCGCTCCGCCGCGGTCGACCGCCGCCTTCACCGCGGCGAAGATCGCACCCTGGAGGGTGGCGGCCAGCAGCACCTCACCCCATGTGCGGTCCTCGTCCGTGGCGTCGGGCGCGTCCTCCTCGTGTCCGAGCTTCTTCCACGCCTGCCGGAACAGCGCGCCGGCCAGCATGCCGCTGACGGCTCCCAGGGCCAGGCCGACCGGCTTGTACGCGATCTTCGCCGCACGCAAGGCTCACTTCTCCTTGCGCCGGAGCACCAGCCACAGCGCGGTGGCCGCCGCGGCGCCGGCCAGCAGCAGGACGCGGTTGTCGCGTGCCGCCTCGGCGCCCTGGCCCGCCTTCTGCTTCAGCAGTTCGGGCGTCTGCTCCTGGAGCCTGTCGCCGGCCTGACTCGCCATCGCCTTGGCCTGGTCCGTGGTGTGGGCGGCCTTGGCCTTCACGTCGGTCGTCGCGGCCGCCAGCGCGTCGACCGTCCGGCCGAGCCCCTGCTTGGTCTCCTCGGCCTGCTTGCGCAGGCCCTCGGGTATGGCCGGGCTCTTCGATTGGTGCGTCCGCTGGGTCATGGATCCGTACTCCTTCGATCTCGGCCACGGCGGCCGGTGAAACGCTTCGCTTCGGTTTCCGGACGTACGGAGCGACGTCACTGCCGTACGGGAGTGACGCTCACCCCGGGTGCCTCACCAGCGGTACCAGCGCCCCCTGCGCCCGCCGTGTCCGACCGGGCGGACGACGAAGCCGAGCAGCCACGCCACGATCAGGACGGCTGCCACCAGCCACAGGAACTTGACGGCGAAACCCGCCCCGAACAGCACGAGCGCGAGCAGGAGAACAAGCAGCAAAGGAATCATGTCTATCAACCTCCGCTGTCCCGAGTGCCCCCGAGCAGCGGTCTCACACCCCGGGCGCCGAGCGCACGGCGCGGGTCGCCCTGGCGAGACGGGCCCAGGCGTCCTGGTCGTAGGGGCACCGGGGGCGGAGGTTGACGCGTTCGCTCAGGAGCGTGCGGGCGAGGTCGTGACGGCCGGCGTGCAGCGCCGACTCGACCAGGGTCTTCTGTACGGCGTCTCGCTGGGCGTGGCTGCCGCCGAAGGTGTGGAGACGATGCCGCAGCGGCAGCAGCAGGTCGACCGCGTCGGCGTGGCGCCGCTGCCCGTAGGCCACCAGGGCCCGGCACACCGGAAGCCCGATCTCGGCGGTCATCGGAACGTTGGAGAGCCCCGGGCGGCCGGAGCGGGCGTCCCGCAGCCAGGCCTCCCTGTCGCGGATGAGCCGTTCGGCGTCGGCCAGACGACCGGACCCGACGTGGGCCATGACGGCGTGGACGTCGTTGAAGGCGTAGTAGGCCCCGTCGCTCCGCCGGGCCCACGCGTCGGCGAGGGCGGCCCAGCGGTCGCCGGTGTCGGTGCCCGCCAGGTGGAGCCGCCAGAGCAGGGACGCGGCGTCCAGGAGCTCCATCGCGGCGTCGCCCGAACCGTGGTGGCGCACGGCGGTGTCGTAGACCGCGAGGACCTTGTCCGTGCTGCCCGTCTCCAGGACGTACAGGGCGTAGTGCCACCAGTTGTGCACGTTCAGGTAGTTGCCCGTCGACCAGTCGTCCGCGCGGGCGTCGAGGTAGCGGATGCCGTCCTCGTACCGCCCCTGCATCTCGTAGGCGTGTACGACGGCGTGGATGCCCCAGACGTCGCGCGCGTTGCGTTCGACGGCCTCCAGGCCCACGCGCTCGGCCGAGGTGAAGTGCCCGGCCTCCTCCAGGCCGAACGCGTACATGCCCTGGAGCAGGCCGTAGTGCGGATCGTCCGTGTCCCAGGCGGACAGGGCGCCGCCGATGCGGTCGCGCAGCAGCACGGCGTGGCCGGTGAAGAAGTCGATCTGGTGGCCGACGGCGAGGGCGAGAGCGTCCTTCGGGTGGGCCACGACGAGTTCGGCGAGGACGCGGCCCGCCGCGTGCATGTCGCCGTCCAGCCAGCGCGACGCGGCCTCGACGTGCATGCGCTCACGCGGGGTCAGGCTGGACGCGTGCACCTCCGCGCGGTACGCCTCGAATGCCGTGGCCGCCTCGGCCGCGTCCCGCTCCTCCGTGCCCAACAGGCCGAGGTAGGCCCCGAAGACGTGCCCCATGGCGGAGCGGGGCGAGGCGTCGAGCACCGCTCGGGCCTCCGCGGCGACCTCCTCGCGGAAGAAGAGCAGATGGTCCAGGGCCTTCTCGTAGTGCCGGGCGCCGTCGGCGTCGGTGTGCGTCATCGTGTGCGCGTGCCGGTCCGTGACCACTGTGTCCTCCCACCGGGTCGCCTCGTGCCGCCGAGATCTCTGCCCCGGGGCGGGCGGACGGACACCACGCCAGGACGAACGTCGCGCTCCGCCGCCCGCGCCGGGGCACTCAGCGTTCCCGTACGTACAGCAGCAGGAACGAACAGATCCCCGCGCAGCCCGCGACGATGCACACCACCCCGGTGACATCCGTGCCGAACAGCTCCATCAGGTGCCGGTCGCCCGTCGCGAGGGCCGCGATCTGCCCGGCGACGACGGTCAGGCCGCCGAGCAGGAAGGCGACGAGGAGGACGCGGGTCGCGGCCAGCAGGAACGTACGCAGGAAAGTGGGCACGACGTTGTGCATGGTGGCTCTCCGTTTCTGCTTGCAGTTCTGCTTGCAGGCGGGGCTGCTGCGTTTCTGCTTCCGGGCGGGACCGATGCGTTTCTGCTTCCGGGCGGGACTGCTGCCTCCAGCCGGGACGGCAGCCCGCTCAGCCGGGAATCCACAGCACCCCCACCGCGATCAGCACGCCGAACAGATAGGTCGGCAGCAGGTAGTACAGGGCGACGGGCAGGAAGATGCGGGCCGGGTTGATGTCGGCGATGCCGGCGGCCACGTACAGCGGGGCGGCGCCCGGTGGCGAGCACCCCTCCGAGGAGGCCCACACGATGACCGCCGCGAACGCCACGTGCGCGGGGATGCCCGCCGCGGTGAGCGCGGCGAACGCGACCGGGCCCACGGCCGCGAGCGTCGATGTGGTGTTGAGGGGGCCGGCGACGATGACCAGGATCAGGCCCACGACCAGGGCCGCCACCAGGGGCGGCACACCTTGCAGGTCCTTGAGGTACGGCGCCAGCTGCTCGCCGAGGCCGAGCCGGGCCAGGACTTCCGAGGCCGCGAACGCGGACACCATCGTCACGCCCACGAGCCCCAGCTTCGGGCCGATCTCGCCGAGCGTCCGCCACCAGTCGCCGCCGCCGTGCGGCAGCGCCCGCCGCTCCACCAGGAGCCCGGCGATCAGCATCACCACCGGGAGCCACACCAGCAGGGGTACGGCGTCCGTGGCGTCGAGGCCGTCGAGCCGGTCGGTCGCCCAGTCGCTGGCCGGGCCCGTCGTCAGCAGGACCGGTACGGCGACGGCGGCGAGGACGAGCAGCGACGTCCAGCCCGCGCCGAACGACTGCCGCAGCGGCCGGATGTCGTCGGCCGCCATCGTGCCCACGCCCCGCCACCGCACGATCGCGTACGCGACGAGGAGCCGCATCGCGACCATCCACGCGCCGGTGACGAACAGCGTGGCGACGACGTCGTGCGAGGAGAGCACGGGCACCACCGTCGGCGCGGCGAGCAGGACGAAGAACGCGCCGCTGAACGGGAAGGTCGCGCCCACCCCCGCGTTGCCGGAAAGGACGAGCGCGGCCGTCTCGCCGCTGGCCCGCGACCGTTTCATCCACGGGATGGCCAGCGAACCGACGGTGGCGACGATCGCCGCGCCGTTGTGCGCGACGGCGCCGAACAGGCCGGAGGCGACCGTCGCCGCGTACGCGGAGCCGCCCTCGCGGCGGCCAAGGAGCGAGCTGAGGATGTCGATCATCCGGTGCACGAGCCCCGTACGGGTGAGCAGTTCGCTGACGAAGACGAACGCGAGCGCCGCGAACGTGATCTCCGACTTCATGCCCTCGACGAGGCTCTCCCAGGCCACGCGCGGCGCGTCCGTGCCGCCGAAGGCCGCGCTCGCCAGGAACCCCAGGATCATGGCTTCGCCGATGTTCCGCCTGAACGCCACGTTCCACACGATGATGACCCCGATGAACGCCACCAGGGCGAGGATCGCGTTCATCAGCGTGGGTCTTCCAGACCGGCCACGCGGTACGCCTCGCGCGCGGGAGCGGCGGTCAGGTGCCGCAGGAGCGCGACGGCCTCGGGATCGCGCGCGGCGTGCGCGCCCAGGGCGACCGACAGGTCCGTGTAGTGCTGGACCTCTTCGGGGAACGGGCCGACCACCCGGGCCTCGGGTACGAAGCGCAGTTCGCTCAGCTGCTGCACGGCCAGGTCCGCCCGGCCGTCCGTCACCGCGAGCGCGGTGAACCCCTTCTCGACCACCGTGGCCCGGGAGTTGACCTCCTCCGCGATGCCGAGCCGCTCCAGGAGCGCCGCGAACGCGACACCGCTCGCTCCCGTACGCGAGTACGCCACCGAGCGCGCGGACGTCAGCGCCCGCACGAGCGCCCGGGTGCTGGAGAGGTCCACCGCGGGCGCGCCCGGCGGCACGGCCACGCCGATCCCGACGCGCGCGAGCGGTCGCAGCGAGGCGGCGTCGAGCACGCCGGAGGCCAGCTTCTCCATGCCTCCCGTCACCCCGACCATGACGTCGGGCCGCGCGCCGCCCGCTATCCGCTCAAGGAGGACGTTCGTGGGCTCGTAGACGCCCTCGACGCCGATGCCGGTGGTGCTGGTGAACGCCTCCAGGACGGCGTCGTCCAACGCCTTCTTGATGGCGAGCGCGCTGAACAGGGCGACTGTGCCCGGGAGTTGGGGCGCGAGGGCCGCGCGCTGTTCCTCGGTCAGGCGGGCGTGGTCCGTGCCGCGCAGCAGCAGGAAGATCCGCGCAGTCTGCTCCAGCTCCTCGACGGCCTCCAGCGCCGCGTCGAGTCCGGGCGCCGCCACGACCGGCCCGTGGTGCCGCAGCAGCAGCGCCGCGTGCGTACGGGCCTTGGCCTCGGCCACGTCCGCCAGCCGGGCGTCGCCGGGCGCGAAGTACGGCAGCAGCGGGAGCCGTCCGACGCGCATCGCGTGGTAGGCGGTGAGTGGGGGCAGCGCGTCGTCCGCGTCGAGGCCGTCGAGGCACGACACGGCGGCCGCGTGCGTCGAGTGCGTGTGCACGACGGCCCGCGCGTCGGGTCGTGCGCGCAACACGGCCGCGTGCAGGAACGCCTCCTTCGACGGCGGCGGCCCGTCGAGGTGCGCCCCGTCGGCGTCGATGACGGACAGGTCCTGGGGGAGCACCGTCGCGAGATCGGCGCCGGTGGGGGTGATGAGGACGCCGCCGTCGCCGGTACGCAGCGAGACGTTGCCGGTGCGGCCGTGCACGAGGGCGCGGGCGGCCAGGGCGCGGGCGGTGGCCACGACGGCGGCGCGGGCGGCCGGGTGGGAGGAGAAGGGGGAGCGGGGGGAGAGGGGGGAGGTGGGGGGTTCCGTCGCGTGGGGCGGGGTGGCGACAGCGGTCGCGTGGGACGCGGGCGTGGTCATGAGCGGGCTCCTTGGGGTCGTCCGTGCGGGGGAGGGGGAGCGGTCCGGGGGAGGGGTGGAGGCGGTCGCGAGGAAGTCGGGGCCGCCGAAGTTCCCGGACTTGAGCAGAAGGGCGATGCGGGGGCCCGATGTCGGGTGGATCCACGGCACGCCGGGTGCGGCGGCCCGGCCGATCCAGCCGCCGGTGACCCCGAGCGCGGCCACCACGGCGCCCGACGTCTCGCCGCCCGCCGCGATCACCCGCCGTACGCCGCGTGCCACGAGTCCCGCGGCGACGCGGCCGGTGGCTTCCTCGAGCACGGCCGCGGCACGCTCGGAGCCCAACGCCCGCTGAATGGAACGCAGTTCGTCGGGCGGAACGGAGGAGTGGATCACGGGTGCCCCGTGCGGTGCGCCGGGCGGCAGCGCGTCGTACCAGTCGAGGGCGTGCCCGGCCAGCGCCGCCGGGTCCGGCTCGGCAACGGGATCGAGCCGGTGCACGGGACGGTCCAGGGCGCGCAGGACGTCCAGTTGCTCCAGCGTGCGCGCCGAGCAGCTCCCGCACAGGACGGCGGCGGGCCACGCGTCCAGCGGATCGTCCTCGTCGTACGCGTCCGGGGCGCCGCCCGGAACGGCGTGGGCGAGCCCTGCGGCCAGCCCGGCCGCACCCGCGGTCAGTGGCGCGTCGGCGGTGGCGCGGCCGAGCGTGCGCAGGTCGTCCTCGTCGAGCGCGTCGGCCAGCAGATAGCGGACTCCGCGCGCCGTGGCGTCGGCGACGGCCGCGCGGACCGCGTCGGCGCCCGCGCGCACCGTGTCCCACCCGACGAGGTCGACCGGCCGCTGCGTCTGCGCCCGCAGCAGCCGCGGCAGCGACGAGTCCGTCATCGGCGTCACCGGGTGGTGCCGCAGGGGCGACTCGGCCAACGGCACGCCGTCGACGAAGAGGTGACCCGCGTACTGCGTACGGCCGTGCCGCGGCGAGCTGGGCGTCAGGAGCACGGCCGGCGCGTCCAGGGCGTCGGCGAGCGCGTCCAGGACCGGGCCGATGTTGCCGTCGGGGGTGGAGTCGAAGGTCGAGCAGAACTTGAAATAGACCTGCCGCGCTCCGTGTCCGCGCAGCCGCCGCAGCGCCTCCAGGGACTGCGCCACCGCGTCGGCCGGGGCGGCCATCCGGCTCTTGAGCGCGACGACCACCGCCTCGTGCGCGCCCGGCGGTGCCACGTCCTCGCCGGGCACCCCGAAGTACAGGACGGTGCGCAGTCCGCTCTCCCGCAGGGCCAGGGCCACGTCACTCGCCCCGGTCACATCGTCGGCGATCACTCCGAGCACGGCGCGCCTCCTTCGACCGCGGTACTTGCCCGCCCGCCCACGGCGGCGCGCAGAACGCGGGCCGCCGCACGCGGCCCCGCGTGGACGGGCAGCCCGAGGCCCGCGGCCAGGGCGTCGGCGTGGGGCGCGAGCGAATACTGGGCGAGGAGCACGCCGTCCGCGTCGCCGGGGTCCGGGTGGTGGTCCTCGGACTGCCCGGGCGCGATCACCCGTCCGACCGCCTCCACGGACGACCCGGCGGCCCGCGCGGCGGCGCGGAAGCGCTCCAGCGAATCGCTCAACGCCGCCTCGAACGTGGCGAGCACGAGAATCCGCCGGTGACCGCCCGCCAGAGCCGCGGCGAAGGCGGCGGCATCGGCCGCCAGGACCGGCACGTCGACGTCCGCCGCGGCACGCTCCGCCACCGGCCCGTACAGCGAGCACGTGAGCAACACGCCCCGCGCACCGCCCTCGACGGCGTACGCGATGAGCCGCCGCATCCGCTCGGCGAGGGCGGGGGTGAGCCCGCCCTGCGCGTCGGCATCGGTGAGCAGGGCGTCGTCCAGCAGATTCCACGGCGCGGCGTCCGGGAAGTCGTCGGCGAGCCCGGCGACGGCGGGGCCTATGGCCGCCGGTGTGGCGCTGATCAGCGCTATACGGGGACGCGGCGGGGCGGTGTTCATGCCGTCACCTCCGCGACCCAGCCGAGCCCGGCCACCGTGCCGCGCGCCGGCCGGTACTCGCAGCCGATCCAGCCGTCGTACCCGGCCTCGCGCAGGGCGCCGAGGACACGTGGCCAGCGGATCTCGCCGGTGCCCGGCTCGGTGCGGTCGGGCGGGTCGGCGATCTGCAGGTGCAGCGCGTACGGCAGGCAGGAGCGCAGGGTCCGTACGAGATCGCCCTCGGTGACCTGGGCGTGGTAGAGGTCCAGGAGCAGCCCGGCCCGGTCACGGCCGACGGCCTCCACGACGGCCGTCGCCCGGGCCTGGGTGCGCAGGAAGTACCCGGGCGCGTCCCGCTCGTTCTGCGCCTCGACCACGATGCGTACGCCGGTGCCGTGCGCGCGCTCGACGGCCCAGGCGATGTTGGTGACGTACGTCGCGAAGGCGCGCTCCGCGCTCACGTCCGGGGGCGTGATCCCGGCCAGCACGTGCAGGAGCCCGGCGCCCAGCTCGGTCGCGTACTCAAGGCCGCGCTCGATCCCGGCGCGGAAGTCCGCGGCCCGCCCCGGATGGCAGGCGAGCCCCGCGCGCTCCGGCGAACCGGGCTGCCCGGCGGGCGAGTTGATGAGCACCTGCCGCAGGCCCGCGCCGCGCAACAGGGTCCGCAGCCGCGCCGGGGCGTACGGATAGGGATCCGCGTACTCGACACCGGCGAAGCCCGCCGCGGCCGCGGCGTCGAAGCGCCGCTCGAAGTCCAGCTCCGTGAAGAGCCACTTGAGGTTGGCCGCGAGGAGCGGCCCGCCCGGGATCCGCAGGGCGCTCACCGGCGCGGCGGAAGGCGAGGGCGCCGCGGGCCCGCCACCGGCGCACGGCAGGGACGCCCCGGGCCCGCCACGGTCGGTCCCGGCCCCCATCACCGCACCTCCACGCGCGCGGCCGCCCACCCCGGATCGACGAGATGCTCGGGCACCCGCCCGGACAGGACGTCGACGACCTGGCGGGCCGCCGCCAGACTGGAGCGCGACCTGGCCTCCGCCGTCGCGCCCGCGATGTGCCCGGTCACCAGCACGTTGTCGAAGGCCCGCAGCCGGGAGTCGGCCGGCAGCGGCTCGCGTTCCGTCACATCCAGCGCGGCGCCCGCGAGCCCGCCCTCGGCGAGCGCGTCCGCGAGGGCCTCCTCGTCGACGATGCCGCCCCGCGCGGTGTTGATCAGATACGCGCCGGGTCGCATCCGGCGCAGCGCGGCGGCGTCGATGAGGTGCCGGGTCGACGCGTCGAGGGCGAGGTGCAGCGTCACGAAGTCGGCCTCGCCAAGCACCCCCTCCAGCGGCAGGGCGGCGACCCCGGTCTCGTCGAGGAACGCCGGGTCCAGGTGCGGATCGTGCCCGACCACGCGCATGCCGAGCGCGAGTCCGAGGCGGGCGACGGTCCGCCCGATCGAGCCGAGCCCGACGACCCCGAGGGTGGCGCCCGCCAACTCCCGCCCGCTGGGCTGCGACCAGCCGCCCGCCCGTACGTCGGCGACGCTCTGCGGAATGCCCCGGGCGCAGCTCACCATCAACCCGAGGACGTGCTCGGCGACCGACTGCCGGTTGGCGCCGGGGGTGTGGGTGACGGCGACGCCGCGCCGGGTGGCGGCCGCGACGTCGACGTTGTCGTATCCGGCGCCGCAGCGGGCTATCACCCGCAGTCCGGGGGAGGCCTCGATCACCTCGGCGGTGAACGGGTCGGTCCCCGCCACGATGCCCGCGGCCCCCGCGTCGCCGACGGCCGCGGCCAGGGACCGCTCCGTGGCGCGCCGGTCCGAGGGCCGCGCGAAGACCGTACGGAATCCGGCCTCCCGCAGCAGCCGGTCGACCTCGCCGTCGGGTTCGAGGTACGCCGTGGTCACGAGCACCACGCACGAGCGGTCAGCACGCATGGGATCCTCCTTGATCCTTCGCTATACTATAGCGATGAGCAAAATAGTATAGGATCTGGCCTTGATCAAGAGTGGGGAGCGGCTGCGCTAGGGTCGGGCACCGAAGGAGGCATGATGGCTACGACGCGCCCGTCCGCCCGGCAACCCCTGGCCGACAAGATGTACGAGGTACTCCTCGGCCAGTTCATGGACGGTCTGTGGTCACCGGGTCAGTCCGTCAACATCGGGGCCCTCTCCCGCGAGCTGGACGTCAGCCAGACCCCGCTCCGCGAGGCCTTGGCCCGCCTCGAACACACGGGTCTGGTACGCCGCGAGGCGCTCAAGGGATACCGGGTGGCGCCGCTCTTCACCGAGCGCGAGCTGATCAAGCTGATGGACGCGCGCCTCGTCCTGGAACCGGCCATCGTCCACGAGGCGGCCCGCCGCACCACCCCGGAGTTCCTGGACGAGCTCAAGGAGAGCATCGAGGAGCTCAGGCGCTGTGCGGCCGCCCCCCGCTCGGCCTCCGTGCGCCCGTACTGGGCCGCCGACGAGCGCTTCCACCTGCGCATCGCCGCCCAGTGCGACAACCCGTTCCTGGAGACGGCGTACCGCTCCCTCGGCGGCCACGTCCAGCGCTTCCGCCTGTTCACCGAACTCGGCGCCTCCGAGGCCGAGTCCCCGGCGCGGGAGCACACCGCCGTGTACGAGGCGATGGCGTCCGGAGACGCCGAGGGTGCCGCGAAGAAGATGCGGCGGCACATCGAGAACGCGAAGGCCCGCGCGCTGACGGACCGCCAGGCGGTGAACGGGGGCTGACAGCCGACCCTCCGCGCGGTCGGGAGCGGCCTTCGACTCGTGCGGGGGGAAGGAAAAGTGGGCCGCATCCTCCTGATCCGGCTGCGGTCGGCAGGCGAAGTCCCTGAGGATGGGCAGGCATCGACGTGGTACGTCGCGTGCGGGGTCCTAGGTCTGAGGGAGCGCTGTGACACAGCAGTTGACCATGAAGCTTGGCAATGGCGACGACAGCACTGCCGTGTTCGAGGTCGACGCCGATCCGGACGCCATGGATCTCGATCTGGCCGCGGCCGGGGACGGCGTGGTGGCGCGCGCACGGGTCTCGGTGCACGAGGCGCTGGAGCAGATCAAGCCGACGCTCACCAGGGTGGCCGACACGCTGCGGGAACTGGGGCCGGACGCGGCAGAGGTCGAGTTCGGCCTGAAGATGGGCGGCGAGACCGGGGTGATCATCGCCAAGGGGACGGCCGAGGTGAACTTCGCCGTCCGCCTGACGTGGAATCGCCCCTGACGCGATGGGCGGCGCACAGCGTGAGGGTTTCATCGTCAAGGTGCGCACCACCACGACGGGCGAGCCGGTCGGCGTCGGCTTCGTCGTCGGCGGCAAGGAGATCGTGACCTGCGCCCATGTCGTGAACGCGGCCCTCGGCCGGGACAAGGGGAGCACGGACCGCCCGGCGGGTGACGCCCGGATCCAGGTCGAGTTCGTCCTCCTCGGGGACGCGGAGGGGGCGCCGCTGCGGCACTGCCGGATCAGCTCATGGGATCCGCCGCCCGGCTCCGGCCGCCTGGGCCGGGACGTGGCGGGGCTGACGCTGGTGGGCGGGGACACGTTGCCGGGCGGCGCGGGGGCGGCCCGGTTGGTCGACGCCCGGGTCGGACTGGTGGGCGACGCCGAGGTGAAGGCCTTCGGGTATCCGGGGAAGCCGCCTCGACGGGTCAACGGGGCCTGGAGCTCGTGCGTGTTGCGGGGCGCGGTCGGCGGGGGCCTCATTCAGCTGGACGCGGGCAGCGAGGCGGCGCTGCGGGCGCAGCCGGGCTACAGCGGCTCTCCCGTCATCGTGACGGACCGGTGGGGGGACGCCGTGGTGGGCATGCTCGCGATCGCGAGCCGCGACGGCGCCGCCCACGACGCGTACGCCGTGCCGCTGTCGGAGGTGTCGGCCGCCTGGCCCGAGGCCCTGGGGCGCAGCGTGCTGCCGCCCTGCCCCTACCGAGGGCTTCAGGCGTTCAGCGCCGAGGACGCGCGGGCGGGCGTGTTCGTCGGCAGGGAACGCGAGGTCGGACGGCTCCGGCTGATGGTGAAGGCGCAGCCGCTGGTGATGGTGACCGGGCCGTCGGGGGTGGGGAAGTCCTCGCTGGTCGCGGCCGGCCTGCAACCGGAGCTGGCGGCGGAGGGGTGGTCGGTGGCCACGTTCCGGCCGGGGGTCTCGCCTTTCGACGCCGTGGCTCGTGCGCTCCTCGAACTGGAGGACCCGACGAGGGACCACAGCCTCGAGGAACTCGAACACCGCGCCCACGCCGTGCGCAGCGAAGGGCTCTGGCCGGTCGCGTCACGCCTGAGGATCCTCACCGGGCGAAGGCTGGCACTGATCGGGGACCAGTTCGAGGAGGTGTTCAGCGGCCATGCGCACGACGAGGCGCAACTGGAGCTGCTGCGGAAGCTGCTGCCACCCGCGGACGTCGCACAGGACCCCCACGTCCGGCTCGTGTGCACACTGCGCGCGGACTTCCTGCCCGACCTGCTGGAACTGCCCGACATCGGGCCCCGGCTGCAGGACCGCCAGCTGAACCTGTCTCCGTTCGACGAAGCCGCGCTCACCCGGGTGATCGTCGAGCCCGCGGCCGTGGCGGGCGTCGCCCTCACACCGGGACTCGCCGAGACCATCGCCGCCGAAGCGAGCAAGGCCGCGGGGAGCCTGCCGCTGCTGGAATTCACGCTGACGGAGCTGTGGTCGATGCAGCACGACCGCCGCCTCAGCTTCGACAGCTACCAGGGCATCGGCGGCGTGTCCGGAGCGCTGAACCAGCACGCGGAGAAGGTGTACGGCCAACTGGCCCAGCAATGGGGCGAGTCCCGGATACGGCGCGTGCTGCTGTCCATGGTCCGCGCCCGCGGCGGCGCCGCCGGCGCTGTCCGCGTCACCGTCCACCGCTCCCACCTCGGCAAGGACTGGTGCATCGCCCAACTCCTCGCGGATCCCGAGCAACGCCTCGTCGTCCTCGGCCCCGGCGGGCCCGACACCGCCGAGATCGCGCACGAGGCCCTGATCCGCGAATGGGCCAGGCTGGCGACCTGGGTCGAGGAGGACGCCGACTTCCAGCAGTGGCTCGCCGTCGTCGAGGAGCGTGCCGCGGAGGGGGACCTGTTGTCCGCGACCCGCCTCGCGGAGGCGGACCGCTGGTGGGGAGAGCGCGCGTGCGACATTCCCGAAGCCGTGGTGGACCTGGTCGAGCGGAGCCGCGAGGAGATCACCGCCCAGCAGCGCACGGAGCAGATGCTGACGGCATCGCAGGAACTCACGGCCCAGTTGAGGGAGCGCTCGGCCGAACTGGAGGCGTCACGAAGGGCGCTGCAGCAATCCAATGCCGAACTGGCGGAGAAGGCCGCGCTGCTGGCCCGGCAGAACCGCGACATCGAGCTCAAGAACAGGGAGATCGAAGAGGCCCGGCAGGTCCTCGAAGAACGCGCCGAGCAACTCGCGATCTCCATGCGCTACAAGTCCGAGTTCCTGTCGAACATGTCGTACGAGCTGCGTACGCCGCTCAACTCCCTGCTGATCCTGGCCGAGTTGCTGGCCGACAACGCCGACGCGAACCTCAGGCCCGAGCAGGTGGTGTACGCCCGCACCATTCACAGTTCCGGCTCGGACCTGCTCCAGCTCATCAACGACATTCTCGACCTGTCGAAGGTCGAGGCGGGCAGGATGGACATCAGCATGGGTCCCTGCGTGCTCGCCGAACTCGTGGACTACATAGATGCCACTTTCCGCCCGCTGGCCACCGGGCGGGAGCTGAACTTCGCCGTCTGCGTGTTGCCGGAGCTGCCCGCGACGCTGCACACGGACGAACAGCGTCTCCTTCAGGTGCTGCGCAATCTGCTGTCCAACGCGGTGAAGTTCACCGACTCCGGAGCGGTCGAACTGGTCATCCGGCTCGCCGGCGCCGACGTGCCGCACGCGATCCGGGAGCAGCTTCTTGAGGCCGGTTCGCTGCGGGACGCGGACGCCGACCTGGTCGCGTTCTCCGTGGCCGACACCGGCATCGGCATCGCGGCCGACAAAATGCGGATGATCTTCGAGGCGTTCAAGCAGGTCGACGGCACCACGAGCCGCAGGTACGGCGGCACGGGCCTCGGCCTGTCGATCAGCCGGGAGATCGCGCGGCTGCTCGGCGGCGAGATCCACGCGCTGAGCGAGCCCGGCTGCGGCTCCACCTTCACGCTGTACTTGCCGCTGCACCCCGGCTTCGTGGGGGAGCGCGACGCGTACGACCTGCTGCCGGGGCCCGAACTCGACGTCGCGCCCCTCCTGGACGACGCACCCGCCGTCCCGGCGAAGTTCCCGTTCGGCGGCGAGAAGGTATTCGACGGCGAGAAGGTACTGGTCGTCGACGACGACATCCGCAACGTCTTCGCGCTCACCCACGGATTGGAACAGCACGGCCTGGAAGTGATGTACGCCGAGAACGGTCGGGAATGCCTCGAAGTCCTCGAACGGCACCAGGACGTCGGGATCGTCCTCATCGAGATCATGATTCCGGAGATCGACGGATACGAGATCACGCGCAGGATCCGCGAAATGCCGCAGGGCGCCCGGCTGCCGATCATCGCGCTCACCGCGAAGGCCATGAAAGGCGATCGCGAGAAGGCCGTCGAATCCGGAGTCACGGACTACCTGACCAAGCCGGTGGACCTCGACGCGCTGTTGACCGTCATGGAGCGATGGCTGCGTACGGCGAAGGAGTCCTGAGGGGGACGATCTGGTCCCCGTCGGGTACGTCCTTCACGGTCACCGCATCCCCCGGTACCCCGAGTCCTTGGGCCACGGCGGACGTCAGGCCGGCGAAGTCCTGGCCCTCGGGCACGGGAACCCGCTCGCCCTCGCCGTAGCTCTCGATCGCCTTGGTGAAGTAGCTCGGATGCCAGGCGCCGACCGCGCCCCTGACGTCCACGGCCGTCACCGCGCGATGCCCGACCAGGCTCTTGATCCGGCCCAGAATCTGGTCGGAGCGCAGTTCGCCCGGCACTTGGAAGAGGCTCGCGTGCGCGGCCACCGCTCCGCCCGGGCGCAGGTGCACGGTGACGGTCAGACAGCTGGTGACGCTGGGGTAGCGGATGACACCGCCGGGGCTCGCCTCCTTGACATGTCCCTCGGTCACCACGGTCTCCGTCGCGGCGGGTGCCTGGGGCGCGGCCGGGACGGCGACCGGCGCGGGGCGGGCACCCTCGGCCGCGTGGGCCGTGAAGGGAACGGTGAGGCAGGCGATGACGGCCGCCCCCGCCGCCACGGACGCCACCGTGGAGGAGGGGAGGATCGGACGCACGCGTAGGGACAAGAGGGGCTCCTGGCTGAGAGATCGGGGCAATCGGAGTCAAAGGGAGCCACTGTATGTCACCAGCCAGGCGCTTGGGTATGCCCGAAGCTGCAATTGCACACGGGCGAGCCCGGTGGGCGCCGGGGGGAGACTTTCGCCCCGTGAGCGCCGCGCCTCGGCAGGGGACGGCGGATCCGTCCGACGTCAGATGTCGCGACTGTCCGGCGGAGGCGGCCTCGCGTGCTCGTCCGGTCGTGTGCTGCCTCAGGGCCCCAAATAGCGCCCGGGAACTGCAACGTTGATCCGAAGGCGGCGGAACTCACGGCTCCGGAGGCCGAGTTGGGCGCGCCAACCCCTTGCGTGGGCAACTACTCCTCTGCCACATTCGCCCCAGCCGAATATGGCATGCACGCGCCAGGGCTCAACCCGCCCGACGCACGTGCGCCCGACCGCATACCTATGCGATGCCTATGCGGCCACGTCCTCATCAAGGACGCTCCACCCCCACACAATGGAGACGAACGTGCGAATATCCAGACTCGTCCCCGCGCTCGCGGCCACCGCACTCGCCGTCCTGGGCCTCGCGCCCACGGCAGCGGCACAGACGGCCCCCAGCGCGAACGCCCCGGCTGCGGCGAACGGCACCTCGGCCCAGCCGATCATCGGCGGCGGCTACGCCAGCAACGCCCCCTGGGCGGCCCGGCTCTTCTCCAACGGCCGGCAGACCTGCAGCGCCACGATCATCGCCCCGACCTGGATCCTCACCGCGAAGCACTGCGTCAGCGGCGGCGGGCTCTCGTTCCGCATCGGCAGCCTCGACCAGACCACGGGCGGCACCACGGCCAACGGCGTCAGCGTCCACAACCACTCGTCCTCCGACCTGTCCCTGGTCAAGCTCGACCGCTCCGTGTCGGCCACCTACTCGCGCCTCGGCGCGCCGGGTTCCGTGTCGGTGGGCCAGACCGTGCAGGTGTACGGCTGGGGCGCGACGTCCCAGTGCGGCTCCGAGATCAACTGCCAGTCCCGGCTCCTGAAGGTCGCCGACGTCGTCGTGACCGGCGGCTGCGGTGACGCCTACGGCGGTCGCGCCATCTGTGCCCGCCGCGGCAACGGCATCACCGCGGGCGGCGACTCGGGCGGCCCGATGATGGCGGGCGGCGTCCAGGTCGGCGTCGCGTCCACCAGCGACCGCCAGACCACCACCGCGTACACGAACGTGACGGCGTACCGCTCCTGGATCCAGAGCATCGCCGGAGTCTGAGCGACTTCGTCGCCGGCGCCCGCACACGGCCCGGGCGCCGCAAGGTAGTTCCGTCGCCTCCGCGCGGTGCGGTCGTCGCCACCGCGCGGAGGCGACGCAGGGTCCGCGTCCTTTCGCGACGCGGGCCCGGCCCCCCCGCCACCCGCAGCACCCACAGACCGGAGCCCCTCACGTTGCGCCCCCGCCCGCGCGTCCTGACCGCTTTCGCCGCCGCCCTCACCATGGCCGTCGGCCTCGCCCCCGCCGCCGACGCGCGGCAACCGGTGCACGGGGAGGAGCGGCAGCCTGTGCACGGGCAGGCGCGGCAGTCGGTGCACGGGCAGGCGCCTCCCTCGGCGTACGAGGACACCGCCCCGCCGGACTCGCAGGCGCCCCGCGCCCCCTCCTCGTACGCGGACGTCCTCGACCTCCAAGGCGTGCCGACGTCCGCGCAGCCCGGCGAGTTCAACCCGGTCAACGTCTTCGCCGACCGCGGCGCCTGGCACGCCTACGCGCTGCCGTCGGCGAGCGACCCGTCGACGTACGGGGGCTTCACCGGACCGCTGCACATCGCCCAGGAATACCCCTGGTGGCTGAGCAAGTCCTTCAGCCGGATCCGGCTCACCGAGGCGGGCAAGGCCCTCGACCTCGCCGCCCGGGGCACCCCGCGCCTCACCTCGCTGCCCGGACTGCTGCGTCAGACCTACCGCCTCGACGGCCTCCGCCTCACCCTGGAACTGCGCTTCGCCACCGACCGCACCGCACTGGTCAGGGCCCGGATCCACAACACCGGCCACGCGCCGCGCACTCTCGCCGCCGACTGGACCGGCACGTTGTTGCGCCCCGAGGCGCCACCTCAGCGTGACGCGCCCGCGCTGGGGGCCACGTCCCGCGGTGTCGCCGTCGGCTTCGCCCGGGTCCGCGAGAAGTGGGACTACCTCACCGACGGCACCGAACGCTTCGAGGTCACCCACCGCGCTCCCGTCCGCACGACCGTCACGGGCGACACCTACCGCACCGACCTCACCTCCCCCCTCTCCCTCGCGCCCGGTGCGACCCGCACCCTGGACTGGACCGAGAGCTACACCTTCACCACCGCCGAGCGGACGCGCGAAGCCGCCTCCGTACGCCGCGTGCTCGCCCGCCCCGCCGCCACCGCCGCGTCCGGCGACGCGCGCTGGCGCGGCTACGTCACCTCGGTGACCCACGGCGTCCCGGCCGACCGGCGCCGCCTGGCGGTGAAGTCGCTCGAGACCCTGGTCACCAACTGGCGTTCCGCCGCGGGCCGGATCAGGCACGACGCGATCAGCCCCTCCCTCTCGTACAAATGGTTCGCCGGCGGCGTCTGGGCCTGGGACACCTGGAAACAGGCCGTCGGCACGGCCCGCTTCGCCCCGCGGCTCGCGCAGTCCCAGATCCGCGCCATGTTCGACCACCAGATCCGGCCCACCTCGGCGACCCGGCCCCAGGACGCCGGAATGATCCCCGACGCCGTCTTCTACAACACCCCTGCCGACGGCGGCGGCAACTGGAACGAACGCAACAGCAAACCGCCGCTGGCCGCGTGGGCGGTGTGGGAGGTCTACCGGCACAGCGGCGACCGGGCCTTCCTGCGCGAGATGTATCCGAAGCTCGCCGCCTACCAGGCCTGGTGGTACCGCAATCGTGATCACGACCGCGACGGGCTCGCGGAGTACGGCGCGACGGTCGACCCGGCCAACGACAGCACGGAGCAGCGCAGGCTCGCCGCCGCCTGGGAGAGCGGCATGGACAACGCGCCGCGCTTCGACGCCGACCTCGGCACGTCCGTCGTCGCCAACCGCGACGCCTCCGGCACGGTGACCGGCTACTCGCTCACTCAGGAGTCCGTCGACCTCAACGCCTACCTCGCCGCCGACCAGGGCCATCTCGCCGCCATCGCGGGCGTGTTGGGGGACTTGGTAGGGGAGCGGCACTGGCGGGCCAGGGCCGCGGCGACGCACCGGGCCGTGCGCGAGCGGATGTACGACGCCGCGGACGGCTGGTTCCACGACACGGCGCTCGACAGCGCTGAGCGGCTCACCGCGCGGGGCCGGGGCATCGAGGGCGCGGTCCCCCTGTGGACCGGCACGGCATCGCCCGCGCAGGCCGCCGCCGTACGCGACAAGCTCACGGACCCCGACGAGTTCGCCACCCCCGTCCCCTTCCCGACCGTTGCCCGGAGCTCGCCCCACTTCGCCCCGCAGCGCTACTGGCGCGGCCCGGTCTGGCTCGACCAGGCGTACTTCGCCCAGGCGGGACTACGGCGCTACGGCTACGCGGCACAGGCCCGGCGGCTGACGGACCGGCTCCTGTCCACGGCGCGCGGGCTGTCGGCCCGGAGCCCGGTGATGGAGAACTACGACCCCTTGACCGGCGCGCCCCTGAACTCGCCCAACTTCAGTTGGTCGGCGGCGGTGCTGCTGCCGATGCTGGCTCAGGACTGAGGGCGGCAGAGCCCCGGAGGGCGGGGACGGGTAGCCGGGGGGCCGGGGGGCGGGCTCAAGGTTTCCGGACCTCACGGGCTCCAGCCGTGCGAGTACCCCTCCCGCAAGGGCCCGCCGAGCAGCGCCAGCACCTCCTCGACCGCGGCCGCCAACGGGCCGGGGTCGGCCTGCTCGGCCACGGCGCGATGGCCGTCCAGCAGCGCTTTCCCCCGTACCGGGTCGGCGTCGAGCAGCCTGCGCGGCAGCCACTTGCCGATGCCTGTCCAGGCGTGGTGATGGGCGGTGAGCAGATGGGTGGCCTTGCCCAACACCTGGTCGGCCAGGGCCAGTTGCTCGTAGCGATCGGCCGGGGGCGTGTCGGCGAGGTCGTCCATGAAGCAGGTGAGGACGTAACGGCCGTGTTCCCGCTCCGCCGCGGGGAGCGGGGGCGGCCCGGAGGCGAGCACGTCCTGGGCCAGTCGCCGCGTGCGGGCCACATGGCCGTACGGGTCGGCGAGGGGCACGCCCTGGTCGTACAGGAAGAGGACCGTGCCCCGGCGGCGGTTCCTGTCCCACGCGAAGAACTCCGGTATGTCCGCGAGGGTGTTGAGGAACAGTTCGGCGAGGCGGCCGTCGTGGCGGACCACCTCCCGCCGGCTCGTGTCCGAGTCCGGCAGGAGGACGGCCACGTCGAGATCGCTGGTCGGGGTGGCGCGCCCATGGGCGGCGGAGCCTCCGAGCAGGGCACCCAGGGCGTGCGGGAAGCGCGCCTGAACCAACCGTGAGGCCTCGGCGCGAGCCGTCTCATGATCATTCATGGACGTTCATCGTGCCAGCCCCGGGAGCCGATCTCCAGGCGCGCCCGAACCGGTCTCACCCCCACCACGCCGACGAGCGATCACGGCCCCACCACGCCGACGAGCGATCACGGCCCCGCCGCGCCGATGAACCGGCAAGGCCCGCCCCCTGGGGTGCCCGGCCCGCGCCGGGTCAGCCCGCCGCCGCGAACATCCCCTCCGCGTCCGTGATCGCGCGCGCCACGGCGTCGGGCTCCGGCCGCAACTCCGCCACCACGGCATCGACGTCACGCAGCCCCGCCTGCCGCAGGAGCCGCTTCTCGTTGGTGACCCATTCGCCGCGCGCGGCCAGCACGGCGTGCGCGGTCTGCAGGGCCGCGGTGGCGATGGCGCCCGCGGCCTCGGTGGCCTGACCGCGAGGTACGTACGAGGACTTCGCGTACTGGAGCGTCATGGCCGTGCGGTCCCGCCACACGGGCGGGGCGGCCTCGCGCAGTGCCTGGGGGTACTCGGGCCGGGGCAGGGTGCCGCGCAACACCTGGTTGACGGCGAGTTCGCCCACGACCAGATAGCTGGGGATTCCCGCGAGGTGGAACATCAACGGCTCCCAGCGGAAGCGGCCTTGCCGGGCTTCGGCGAGTTCGTGTTCGACCACGTCGAGGTCGCGGTAGTGCACGTCGACGCTCCGGCCGTCGATGGTGAACCAGCCGCCACCGTTGAAGACCCCGCCGCCCCAGCCGCCGATCCCGGAGACCTCGCCGCCCCAGCCGAGCGCACGCAGGTCGTCCGGGTCGAACGCGCCTCGGTAGTACAGGGCCAAGTCCCAGTCGCTGTCGGGGGTATGGGTGCCCTGGGCGCGAGAGCCGCCGAGCGTGACGGCGCGCACGGCGGGCAGGGCGGCGAGTTGGTCGGCGACGTGGTCGAGGAACAGGTCGTCGGTCATGTGAAGTGTCCGATTCGTTGCGAAGTGAATGATGAGCTGCTGCGGGCCCAAGGCACACCTACCCGACGCCGGAGCACGCGCTCGGACGGCGTCGGGTGGAGGGGCGCGCCTGGATCATCACTTCATGAGGCCGACCCTATCGCCTCTGCCTGCTCCCCTCCGTCCGGGGTCAGTTGAACGTGGCGGAGGCTGTCGACGGCTCCGGGTCCGTCGCCAGCCGGGCGTGCAGCTCGACGTCATGGCGGACGCCGTCGTACGCCAGCTTCTGGCGTTGCCGCCCCTCGACGGCGTCCACCGAATCCACCGGCTCCCTGCTCTGCCCCCGCATGAGGGGATCGGCGAAAGCGGTCAGCACCGAAGCGGCGTCCGCAGCCTCCCAGCGGCGCAGCAGCAGCCCTGACGGGACTTCGACACGAGTACGCATCCGGCGAGTCTTCCCCGCCGTATCCGGCGCTGTGAGCAGCCCGCGACCGGCACTTCAGTGCTGGAAGCTCGCGTACGTCGTGTACCCGGTGAGGCCTCCCTGGAACCACGTGTCGGGGTCGGCGGTGTGCAGAGGCAAACCCGTGCGGAAGCGTTCGACGAGGTCGGGGTTGGCGAGGTAGGCGCGGCCGTAGCTGATGAGGTCGGCGCCCTGGGTGAGCCAGTGGTCGCCGAGGGCGCGGTCGCCCTCCTGGGGGCCGATCTGGCCGCCGGGGTTGATGATGAAGGCGCCCGGCCAGGCCTTGCGCAGCGCGACGAGGGTGTCCTCGTCGGTGGTGACGAGGAGGTGGAGGTAGGCGAGGCCGAGGGGCGCGAGGGCCTCGACCAGGGCCGCGTAGTGCTGGGGGACGTCGTCCTCGGCGATGTCCCAGACGTGGCCGCCGGGGGACAGGCGCAGGCCGACGCGGTCGGCCCCGATGGCGTCGGCGGCCGCCTCCGTGGCCTCGACGGCGAAGCGGATGCGGCCGGTGACGGACCCGCCGTACGCGTCGGTGCGCCGGTTGGTGTTGGAGGAGAGGAACTGCTGGATGAGGTAGCCGTTGGCTCCGTGGAGTTCGACGCCGTCGAAGCCGGCGTCGACGGCCCGGCGGGCGGCGTCGGCGAAGACCCGTACCTCGCCCCGGACTTCGGCGGTGGTGAGGGCGCGCGGGACCGGCGCGGGCCGGCGGCCGCGCGGGCCGGTGAACAGAGGAGTGTCGAGGGCGATCGCGGAGGGCGCGACGGGGTGGTGACCGGCGACATCGGGGTGACCGACGCGGCCGGCGTGCATGAGCTGGGCGAAGATGCGGCCGCCGTTGGTGTGGACGGCGGCGGTCACCGGTTGCCAGGCGGCGACCTGCTCGTCGGTGTGCAGACCGGGCGTGTTGGGGTTGGACTGACCGGTGAGGCTGGGCTGTACGCCCTCGCTGACGATGAGTCCGGCGGTGGCGCGCTGCGCGTAGTACGTTCCGGCGCTCTCATTGGGGATGCCGTCGGCGGACGCGCGGGCACGTGTCATGGGCGCCATGACGATGCGGTTGGGGAGCGTGAGGTTCCCGAGCTGGAAGCTGTCGAACAGACTGGTCACAGTGGTGTGTCCTTCGCGTGGTGCCGACGACTGGGGTTGGGCGGTACGTCGGCTACGCTAAAACCTGACGTTGACGTCAGAGGCAAGTAGTTCAGGGCCCCGAGCAATCGGCGCTGCGAGAATCGGCCCGAAGGCCGCCGCCACAGACTGGCTCCGGAGGGGGAGAGCATGCGGATCGGTGAACTCGCCGCTGCGACCGGCGTGAGCGTACGAGCGCTGCGCTACTACGAGGAACAGCACCTCCTCGCCGCTGACCGCAGCCCCAGCGGTCAGCGCCACTACCCGGCCGTGGCCATCGACCGGGTCCGGCTCATCCAGCAGCTCTACGCCGCGGGTCTCGCCAGCCGGACCATCGTGGAACTGCTGCCGTGCATCGAGTCCGAGGAAGTGGCCCCACAGCTCCTGGAACGGCTGCGCGCCGAACGTGCCCGTATCGACGGGCAGATCAGCGACCTGCTGGAGACAAGGGACCGGCTGGACACGGCGATCTCCCTCGCCGGCGACGCGAGGGAACAGGGCCGCTCCTGCCTGCCCCCGGCGAGGGAAGACGGGCGCCGCTCATGTGCCGCTGATCCTCAGTGACGCCCACAGCGCGAGAGTCGAGACGAACAGCGCGAGGGGCACGGTGAGCACGCCGAGGAGGGTGAACTCCTTGAGCTGGACCTCGTGGTCATGGTGATGGGTGACGCGCCGCCACAAGAGGGTGGCCAGGGATCCCGCGTACGTGAGGTTCGGGCCGATGTTGACGCCGAGGAGGACCGCGAGCACCGCGCCCGGCCCGGAGGGGGCGGCCAGCGGGGCGAGGGCGAGCACGGCCGGCAGATTGTTGATCAGATTCGCGAGGACGGCGGCGAGCGCGGCGGTGCCGA
This sequence comes from Streptomyces aureoverticillatus, assembly GCF_014649395.1. Taxonomy (GTDB): domain Bacteria; phylum Actinomycetota; class Actinomycetes; order Streptomycetales; family Streptomycetaceae; genus Streptomyces; species Streptomyces aureoverticillatus. The sequence continues at coordinate 437,937 of NZ_BMSY01000004.1, read as the reverse complement.
GGAGGGCGGGCAGCGAGGCGCCGTCGGGCAGGGCCCGGTCGAGGGCGTCGCCGAGACCGTTGTCGAGTACACCTCGTACGACGATGCCGAGCGCCAGGACGAAGGCCAGGAACGGCAGGGCGGCGGAGCGGACGATCGCGGCAGGGGTGGTGTGGCGTCGGACGAGGGCCCGGCCGGCCAGGACGGCGGCGCCGGCCGTCGCGGCCCACGCCGGGTCGATGCCGACCGCGGAGGCCACGGCGAACCCGACGAGTGTCGCGGCGACGGTCACGAGGGGGAAGAGGGGGAGCCGCGCGGGTTCCCGGGCGCTGTCGTTCCCGGTTGATGCGTCGAGTTCGGTGGGCGCGTCGGGATCGGGTGCAACGTCGGCTTCGGGGGCGACGTCGAGTTCGGAGGCGAAGAAGCGCCGGAACACGGCGTACTCGACGGCGATGGCGGCCAGCCACGGCAGCAGCATCAGCAGCGCGAAGCGGGTGAAGGTCAGCCCGGTGGCGGTGAAGGCGAGCAGGTTCGTCAGGTTCGACACCGGCAGCAGCACGGACGCCGTGTTGGACAAGTGCGCGCAGGCATAGGCATGGGGCTTGGCGGGGGTGCCCATGCGGGTGGCCGTGGCGAACACGACGGGCGTCAGCAGGACCACCGTGGCATCGAGGCTGAGCGCGGCGGTGACCACCGAGGCGAGGCCGAACACCGCGCCCAGTAGTCGCCGCGGCCGGTGCCGGGCCCAGTGCGCCATCCAGGCCCCGCAGGCCCGGAAGAGCCCCTCGTCGTCGCAGAGTTTGGCGAGTACGAGAACGGCGGCGAGGAAGCCGATCACCGGCCCGAGCCGGGCCGCCTCCTCGCGCACGTCCTCCAGCGGGATCGCGCCGGTGACGATCACGAGGCCCGCCGCGGGCACCGCGAAGACCGCCTCCGGCCGGCCGAAGGGACGGACGACGGCACAGACGAGCACCACGACCAGCGCGGCGACGGACAGGGACTCGAGGAGCATGAACTCGATCATTCCCGCCGCTCGTCCGGGCCGGACAGCCGCCCCGCCGGTCTGCCGCGCCGGTACGCCCCGCGCGCCTGCGCGGGCAGCCTCTCCGCCGTGGACGGTGGGCCTGCGCGCATGGCGCGGAAGCCCTATGGGGAGGCTCGCGGAAGCGACGACACGTTCTTGCTCAAGGTGCCAACTGGCCTCCAGGAGGCGACATGCGGATCCCCGGCCCCGAGCCCCGCACGGACGGCGGCGTGGGTGCCGTCACGGAGGCGGGCGGCCTGCACCACTACCAGCTGCGGCTGCACGCGGAGTACGGACCCGTCGTACGGTTCCAGCTCCCGGGCGCCGAGACGGCCGTGTCGGTCGCCGACCCCGTGCTGCTGGAGGCGACGGCGCACATCGACAAGCGGCCGGAGCGACTGTTCGAGTTCCTGGCCCCGCTCTGCGAGGCGGGCAACCTCCAGGTGATCGGGGCCGACGAACACACGCCGTGGCGCCGGGTGCTCCTTTCGGTGCTGGCCGGGCGCCCCTCCCACGAACGGCACTTCGGGCGGTTCACCGAGCTGGCGACGGCGCTCGCGGACGACTGGGCCGCGCGGGCCGACGGCGAACCCGTCGAGCTGCAGAAGGACCTCACCGCCCTGACACTGCGGATGATCAGCGAGTACGCCCTCGGCGGCGACGGCGACCTCGCTGACCCGGACAGAGTCATCGCCGCGTTCGAGGAGGTGCTCACCGAATACCTGGGACGGCTCTACCAAGTGCCGGTCCCGGGCACGCAGGACGAACGCGCCCGGCGCGCCGAGGAGGCCCTGGCCTTCCTGCGCGCGACCGTCGACCGGGTCGTCGCGGCCCATCGCTCCGGCGGCCGCGCGGACAAGAGCGATCTGATCGGGGCGCTCATCGAGGCCGGCGAGAGCCCCGCGCGGATCCGCGACACCGTCATGGTGACGATGCTGGCCGCCCACCACACCACCGGGGTGGCCGTCTCCTGGACGCTGCACCTGCTGGCACGCCACCCCGACGCGGCCACCCGCGTCGCCGACGAGCTGGACCGCGTGCTCGGGGAGCGGGCGGCGCCCGAGTACGCCGACCTCCGCCGCCTCACGTACCTCGAAATGGCCCTCAAGGAGTCCATGCGCTTGTACCCGCCCGGCCCGTACGGCGCCCGCGAGACGACCGAGCCGCTCGTCCTCGGCGACTACGAGATCCCCGCCGGGGCGACGATCTTCTATCCGTTCTGGGCCGTCCACCTGAACCCCGCGTACTGGCCCGAACCGGAGAAGTTCGTACCCGAGCGGTTCACCCCCGAGGAGACCGCCAAGCGTCCGAGGCTCGCCTACATCCCCTTCGGGCTCGGCCCCCGCAGCTGCGAGGGCGCGGCGCTGGCCATGGTCGAGGCGGAGCTGGTCCTGGCCGTGCTGCTCAAACGCTTCCGGTTCCGGCCCGCGCCCGGACGCGAGACGGTGACACCGATCGAACGGTTCGTGCTGTGGGCGGCGGACGACATCCGCATGCTCGTGAGCGACCGGCACTCGGCGTGAGCGTGGGCCCGCGGGTCCCGGACGGCCGTGAGCCCGCAGCCCCACGCCCCCGCTCCGGCCGTGCCCCCGCTTGCCCCACCGGGCGGGACCCGGACGGCTGACTCACCTGACGCGCCGCCCGCGCCGGGCCCCGATGTCAGTGCCCTCTGCGAGCGTGAGTACATGACCACCACCGTGGAAGCCGACCTCGGAAGCCTGGTCGCAGTCCTGCGCGTGCCGGTGTGGAACACCCTGACCGCGCGCGCCGAGAGCCTGCGCCGCGCCCTGCCGCCCCGCCCCGACGCCCCCGCCGCGCGCTTCGCGTGGCTGCGCTCCCTCACCCCCGCCCAGGAGCGCGACGCCGCCCTCCTGGACCACCTCGACGCCCTGTGCGCCCACCTCGCCGGACACCCGGCGCTCGGCTGCGCACCGGACGACCCCCTGCCGGAAGCCGCCCTCGAGGCCGCGGAAGGCTTCAACTCACAACTCACCGCACTGATCACGCGCTACCGCGCGGCACGCGACCAGAGCCGCACCGGGCGGCGCTGACCCCGAGCCCCACGGCTGCGAGCGCGAAACCGAACGCGGCCGGATTGACGTAACCGGGAACGGCGCCGGTCGCGTAACTGCCGCCGTCATTCGTCTCGCAGAGGAAACGGAGCGGCACATAGTCGACCGTGTAGCCGACGATCCCGTCGGCCGCCGTCCGCTCCTGCCAGCCCGGTGTACGGCAGGACCGAATCGGCGCCGAGTCCGTACCGCCGTCCTCCGCGGTCATGACCGCACCGGCGACCCCGAGCAGGCCCAAGGTGTACAGGGCGACCGCCGCCGCGCACAGGAGGGCGGCGCAGCTTCGAAGCCATGTCTCACGGTCGGCCCGCCGGAGGCCGACGCGGCCCAGGGTGCCGCATCCGTAGCCGACGAAACCGAAGACGGCGATCAGACCGGCCAGGGCCAACAGCAGGAGCAGAAAGAGCATTGGCCGAGTCAAGCAGGCTCCATCAGGACGGCTGTGGCGGAGCCCACGCTTCCGGCCACAGGCGCGTCACGATTCGTGCCGGCCACGGGCGCGCGGCACGATGCGTGCTCGTCGCCGGTCGGACCCGGCCGCTGCGCGGGCTACCAATCCCTGCGCCGCTGTCCCCCGTAGAACGTCGTGGCCGCGGTGAGCGACGTGAGTCCGGCCGCGATGCCGACAGTGATCCGCGTGGTGCTCCGGTCGTCCGGGCTGTCCGGCAGCCGAGGGTCGAGCAGGCCGAGCGGATCCTTGCGGATCTCGACGCGGTCGCCCTCCTTGGCCTGGCCGAAGCAGTTCTCCTGCTGGGACACCTCGTACGTCTCGCGGTCCCCGCCGGTCTCCCGCACGGTGCAGAACATCTCGGCGCCGCGCCGACTGTCGGTGTCCACCACCTCGGTCACCACGGCGGGGGCCGGGTCGCCGTAGGACTTCATGTAGACCTCGTACACGGCGGGCCCGGCGAAGAGGGTGAGGGCGAAACCGCTGAAGCAGGCGAGCGTCGCGGCCCCGGCCCGGTGCCAGATGCCGCCGATCAGGCAAGCGGTGACGGCGACGGTCGCCAGCATGACGACCACGCCGAGCCACATCACCCACTGCCCGATGTCGGCGCCGAGGACCAGCAGCCCGGGAAGCAGCACGGCCCACAGCAAGGAGCCGACCAGCTTCCGTACGCCGGACATGGGCGGTCGCGGCCCACTCGGCGTAGCCGTAGCCGTAGCCGCCGCGCCTGGTGCCACGGTCGTCTCGTGCCCGCTCATCGTCTCCCCCTCGCGCCGGTTGCTCCCGATCGTCTTGCTCCCGATCGCCGGAACACCCTACGCGGCGCACGCCTGAGCTGCCGAAACGCCCTTGCCGGACGGGGGAGACAGCCGCCCGGCGGGCGTCACCGCGTCGCCCCCGCCGCCCGCGCTCGGGCCACCTCCTTGAGCGCGACCCGGGCCGCGGGCGTGCCTGCCCGCGTCTGCCAGAAGGGGTGCGCGGCGATCAGCCGGGACAGCCGCAGCAGCCGACGACGGTACGCCGCCGCACCGTCGTCGACCGTGGCTGCGGCAAGCTGCTCGTACGTGACGTACCAGGCCGTCTGGGTCTCCAGGAGGTCTGCGGGGAAGGTGTGGCGGTCCATGCCCTCCAGTAGATCGTATGTTCGATTTTCGACGCAAAGCAGCCGCGCTCGCCATCGTGTAGGCCGACGCATACGGCCGGGGCCTGGTCAGCGGTGTGCTCCTGGACAAGGCTGGACCCTGCTTGTCTCAGCCGCTTGTCCCAGCCCGCTTGCCCCATTGCCCCCACTGCCCGATCGCAGGAGCCCCAGGAGCCCCCATGTCCAAGCCCCGCTTCGCTGTCCTCGGCGCCGGCAGCATCGGCTGTCATCTTGGCGGCCACCTCGTCGCCGCCGGGTATGACGTGGCGTTCATCGGCCGGCCCGCCGCCATGGATGTGCTGGCCGAGAGGGGGCTCACCCTCAGTACCTCCGTCCGCCCGCCCGTCCACCTCACGCCGGACCAACTGACGCTGGCCACCCGCGCCGACGCCGCGGCCGACGCCGACTATGTGCTGGTCACCGTGAAGACCGTCGGCACTGAGACCGCTGCCAAGGATCTCGCCGCTCATCTCGCCCCGAACAGCGTCGTGGTCAGCTTCCAGAACGGGCTGCACAACCCGGCCACCCTGCGCGCCGCGCTTCCCGGCCGCACCGTGCTGGCCGGGATGGTGCCCTACAACGTGGTGCAGTCCGCGCCGGGCACCGTGCACCAGGGCATGCCGGGCAGGCTCATGGCCGAGCCCGACGACACGCTCTTCGCCGCCTTCGGTGAGGCGGGCCTGCCCGTCGAGGCCCGCGCCGACATGTCCGAAGTGCAGCACGCCAAGCTGCTGATGAACCTGAACAACGCGATCAACGCCCTCTCCGGGCTGCCGCTGCGCGACCAGCTCGGCCTGCGGGCCTACCGACGCTGCCTTGCCCTGTGCCAGCGCGAGGCCCTCGCCGCCTACCGCGCCGCCGGCGTCACTCCCGCCCGCCTCGGGCCCACCGCGCCCGGCATCACCCCATACGTACTGGGGCTGCCCGACGCCGTCTTCCGCCGGGTGGCGGCGGCATCCCTCAAGATCGACGCCCGCGCGCGCTCCTCGATGTGGGAGGACCTGCAGCGCGGCCGGCCCACGGAGATCGACTCACTGCAGGGCGAGATCGTCGCCCTCGCCGCCGCCCACGGCCAGAGCGCCCCCGCGAACGCGCGCCTCGTCGCCCTGGTGCACGCGGCGGAGTCCACACCGCGCACGTGGACGGGGCCGGAGCTGTACGCCGAGCTGAGCGCGGCGCGCTGAAGGTCGGGGACCGGCCCGGCCCGCTCCCCGCATCGAGGGGTGGGGCAATGCGCGCCGCGTCCGGTGTCCGCGCTCGCCGGTCCCAAACGCGGCCGAGCTCCGGAGCGTACGATCTCGTACGTGACCAGCAGGCCCGATCCGGAGCAGCGGCTGCGCGACCTCGCGCGACTGCGCCGCGTCCGGGACCGGATCGACCGGGAGTACGCCCAGCCCCTGGACGTCGAGGCGCTCGCCCGCGGCGCGCACATGTCGGCCGGGCACCTCAGCCGCGCCTTCCGGGCCGCGTACGGCGAGTCGCCGTACAGCTATCTGATGACGCGGCGCATCGAGCGCGCGATGACCCTGCTGCGCCGCGGCGACCTCAGCGTCACCGAGGTCTGTTTCGAGGTCGGCTGCTCGTCGCTCGGCACCTTCAGCACGCGCTTCACCGAGCTGGTCGGCATGCCGCCCAGCGCCTACCGGAGGCAGGCGGCGAGCGCGACGGCGGGCATCCCCGCGTGCGTGGCGAAGCAGGTGACCCGACCCGTCAGGAATCAAGAAGCACGGTCCCCGGGCCGGGGCTAGCGTGACGGGCATGGACATCACCATTCACGCGAGCTTCCTCCCGCACAACGACCCGGAGGCCTCCCTGGCCTTCTACCGCGACGCCCTCGGCTTCGAGGTCCGCAACGACGTCGGGTACGAAGGGATGCGCTGGATCACGGTCGGTCCCGCCGGCCAGCCCGGCACCTCCATCGTCCTGACCCCGCCCGCCGCCGACCCCGGCATCACCGACGACGAACGCCAGGTCATCGCCGAGATGATGGCCAAGGGCACCTACGGCGGCATCGTCCTGGCCACCGCCGACGTCGACGCCACCTTCGAGACCCTCCAGGGCATCGGCGTCGTCGAGGTCGTCCAGGAGCCGACCGACCAGCCGTACGGCGTCCGCGACTGCGCCGTGCGCGACCCCTCGGGCAACATGATCCGCATCCAGCAGGTGAAGTGAGCGGCTGGGCACCCGTGACGGCGGGGCCGCCCAAGAGACAGGGCGGACCCGCCGGGACAGAGGGCGGCTCCGCCCGACAGATGGAGACGCGATGAGCAAGGCAAGACAGACGGCCCCGCGGTCGCCTGCGCCGCACGCTGCCGACAGCCACGATCTGATCCGTGTGCACGGCGCGCGCGAGAACAACCTCAAAGACGTCAGCATCGAGATCCCCAAACGCCGGCTCACGGTGTTCACCGGTGTCTCCGGCTCAGGCAAGAGCTCGCTGGTGTTCGACACGATCGCCGCGGAGTCGCAGCGGCTGATCAACGAGACGTACAGCAGCTTCGTCCAGGGCTTCATGCCGAACCTCGCCCGCCCCGAGGTGGACGTCCTCGACGGCCTGACGACGGTGATCACCGTCGACCAGCAGCGGATGGGCGCCGACCCGCGCTCCACCGTCGGCACCGCCACCGACGCCAACGCGATGCTGCGCATTCTCTTCAGCCGGCTCGGAAAGCCGCACATCGGCCCGCCCAGCGCCTACTCCTTCAACACCGCGACGGTCCGCGCGAGCGGCGCGATCACCGTCGAGCGCGGCAACAAGACGAAGGCGGAGAAGGCGACCTACCAACGCACCGGCGGCATGTGCACGCGCTGCGAAGGCCGCGGCAAGGTCTCCGACATCGACCTCACGCAGCTCTACGACGACTCCAAGTCGCTCGCCGAGGGCGCGTTCACGATCCCCGGCTGGAAGTCGGACAGCCAATGGACCGTGCAGGTCTACGCCCAGTCCGGCTTCGTCGACCCGGACAAGCCGATCCGCAGGTACACGAAGAGGGAGCTGCACGCCTTCCTGTACGGGGAGCCGGTCAAGGTCAAGGTCAACGGCGTCAACCTCACCTACGAGGGGCTGATCCCGAAGATCCAGAAGTCCTTCCTGTCCAAGGACAAGGAGGCGATGCAGCCGCACATCCGGGCGTTCGTGGAGCGCGCGGTCACCTTCACCGTCTGCCCCGAGTGCGACGGCACCCGGCTCAGCGAGGGGGCCCGGTCATCGAAGATCAAGCGGATCTCCATCGCCGACGCCTGCGCCATGGAGATCAGGGACCTCGCCGCATGGGTCCGCGGTCTCAAGGAGCCGACGGTGGCGCCGCTGCTCACCGCGCTGCAGCGCACCCTCGACTCCTTCGTCGAGATCGGTCTCGGCTACCTCGCGCTGGACCGGCCTGCGGGCACGCTGTCGGGCGGCGAGGCGCAGCGCGTCAAGATGATCCGTCACCTCGGCTCCTCGCTCACCGACGTCACGTACGTCTTCGACGAGCCCACCATCGGCCTGCACCCGCACGACATCCAGCGCATGAACGACCTGCTCCTGCGGCTGCGCGACAAGGGCAACACCGTGCTCGTCGTCGAGCACAAGCCGGAGGCGATCGCGATCGCCGACCACGTCGTCGACCTCGGCCCCGGCGCCGGTGCTGCGGGCGGCACCGTCTGCTTCGAGGGCACCCTGGACGAACTGCGCGCCAGTGACACGGTCACCGGCCGCCACCTCGACGACCGGGCCCGCCTCAAGGAGTCGGTGCGTACGTCCACCGGCGCGCTCAAGATTCGCGGGGCCACGGCGAACAACCTCCAGGACGTGGACGTCGACATCCCGCTCGGCACGCTGGTCGTCGTCACCGGTGTCGCAGGCTCCGGCAAGAGCTCCCTCGTGCACGGGTCGATTCCCGCCGACGAGAACATCGTGTCGATCGACCAGGCCCCGATCCGCGGTTCCCGGCGCAGCAACCCGGCGACGTACACCGGACTGCTCGAACCGATCCGCAAGGCGTTCGCGAAGGCCAACGGCGTGAAGCCCGCGCTGTTCAGTGCCAACTCCGAGGGTGCCTGCCCCACGTGCAACGGCGCGGGCGTCATCTACACCGACCTGGCGATCATGCAGAGCGTTGCCACCCCCTGCGAGGACTGCGAGGGGAAGCGGTTCCAGGCGGAGGTGCTCGAATACCACCTCGGCGGCCGCGACATCAGCGAGGTGCTCGCGATGTCGGTGACCGAGGCCGAGAAGTTCTTCGGCGCGGGCGAGGCGCGCACGCCGGCCGCGCACAAGATCCTCGAGCGGCTCGCCGATGTCGGGCTTGGCTATCTCACCCTCGGCCAGCCGCTCACCACGCTCTCCGGCGGCGAGCGGCAGCGGCTCAAGCTGGCCACGCACATGGGAGAGAAGGGCGGCATCTACGTCCTCGACGAGCCGACCACCGGCCTGCACCTCGCCGACGTCGAGCAACTCCTCGGCCTGCTCGACCGGCTCGTCGACTCCGGCAAGTCGGTCATCGTCGTCGAGCACCACCAGGCGGTCATGGCGCACGCCGACTGGATCATCGACCTGGGTCCCGGCGCCGGCCACGACGGCGGCCGCGTCGTCTTCGAGGGCACCCCCGCCGACCTCGCCGCAGACCGCTCCACGCTCACCGGGGAGCACCTGGCCGCCTACGTCGGCGGCTGACGGGGACCTGGGCACCCGGCCGTGGGCGAAGGCTCGGCCGGGTGGCGCGCGCCTGGGCCGCGCAGAACCCCGGTCGGCATCACATGGCACCGGACGGCACCGATTGGTGCCGTCCGGTGCCATTTCGTTTTCCAGGAGACGGATGCGTACGCGTGGCGTCGCTGTGGCGCGTGTCGGCCATCTTCGTGTTTCTGCAGCCAGGAAGGCCATTCTTGGCGCCACTCCCGACGTGGCGTCATCTGGGTTGCGTGCGACGCCATCATGGTGCCATGATGGCGTCACGGACGGAGGTGCTGCTGAATTCGCCCCCGGCCCGCTTCGATCAGTTTCTTCGCCCAGGACTCATGAGGACGGTACAGACATGCCTTCTTTCGACACTCCCGACCCGATCTCGGTCACCGCTCGCGTGGAGGCCGGAGCCATCCGCTTCACCGCGGGCGACCGCCGCGACACCCTCGTCGAGGTGCGGCCCCGCGACCCGAAGAAGAGCCAGGACGTGCGGGACGCCGAGCAGACCGACGTGACGTACGCAGGCGGCACCCTGACCGTCCGTACGCCCAAGCAGCGGAACATCCTGGGCCGCACCGGCACCGTCGACATCACGGTCGAACTGCCCACCGGCTCACGCGTCGACATGACCGGCGCCTGGGCCCAGGTGCTCGGCGAGGGCCGGCTCGGTGAGGTCGACGTGAAGACCTCGTCCGGCGACGTCCGCCTTGACACCACCGGGCCGCTGCGGGTCACCGCGTCGCACGGCTCCATCACCGTGGACCGGGTCGAGGGCGCGGCCGAGATCACCACCAGCTCCGGCAGCCTGCGCGTCGGCACCGTCGACGGCTCCGCCGTCCTGAAGAGCACGCACGGCTCGACGACCGTCGGCGTGGTGACCGGTGAGCTGCGGGCGGAGAGCGGCAACGGCGGGATCGACATCGCGCGCGCCGAGAGTTCGGTCGCCGCGACCACCGCCCACGGCACCCTGCGCGCGGCCGACGTGGCCCGCGGAACCGTCGAGTTGGAGACCTCCTACGGCGCCATCGAGGTCGGCATCCGCGAGGGCACGGCCGCCCATCTCGACGCCGGCACCGGCTCCGGGCAGGTGCGCAACATGCTCACGGCCTCCGAGAGCCCGGCCAAGACCGAGGAAACCGTCCAGGTCCGCGCCCGCAGCCGGCACGGGAACATCGACATCATGCGCGCCCGGGCCTGAACGCATCCGGTGACCAGGGTGTCCCTGCTCATCACCCCGGGCGCGGGGCGCGGGGCGCAGGGGCGCGGGGCCGGGCGCGGTTCAGGGTGATGCCACGTACGCGGCGACGTCCGGCCGTGACCGGCGGCTCTTCGCGCCGCCCTCTGTCCGGGGGAGTCTGCTGCGTGTCGTCGCGGGAGTTCACCGCCACCGACGGGCCGGCGGCGATAGTCCCCCGAGGAGCCCGAGGGAGCTCGCCGAGCCCGAGGGAGCCCGTCGCGAGAGATGCCAGAGAAAGGGGCGGCCGGATGCCATCCGGGAACTGGCTGCTGCCGGCCGGGTTGCCGGCCGGGTTGCCGACCAGGTTCCTGACCGGCGCGGCTGTGCTGGCCCTGGCCGGCTGCTCGTCACTCGCGGGCAGGGAGTCGGCGGCCACCGCCGTGGCGGAACACTTCCAGCGGTCCCACCTCAGGCCGCAGACCGCCTGCCGCGACCTGGCGCCCGCCACCCGCGAAGAGCTCGAACTCGACGCGGAGTCCGCCTGCCCCGAGGCCTTGCGAGATCTTGGCCTGCCCGTGGCCCACCGGGTCACCGGCGTCGATGTCTACGGCCGCCAGGCACGGGTGGTGCTCGACCGGGACACCCTGTTCCTCGCGTCCATCGACGGCGACTGGAAGATCACAGCGGCGGGCTGCACCCCGCCGGACACCGCGGAGCGGCCCTACGACTGCCTGCTCAAAGGCGGGTGACATCCCATGCGTTACCTCTTCGGCCTCTACGTGGTCGTCATCCTCGGCGGCCTCGCGTACTTCATCGCGATGGGAGCGACACGGCAGTGACATCCTCCCGGGCGCGCCGTTTCCTCATGGAGAACGGCCTGACGCTGGCGTTCGGTCTCGGGTTCCTCCTCACCCTGGCGGGCCAGGCGCTCGCCGGTCACGCCGAGTACAACAACGACCTGATCGCCACCGGCCTGTCGCCGCTGCCGTTCGGCGCCTACCTCCTCAGCACCGACTTCGCCGTCGACGTCACCGAGAACTGGCAGTCCGAGTACCTGCAGTTCTTCCTCTACATCTACGCGACCGTCTGGCTGCTCCAGCGCGGCTCCCCCGAATCCAAGGAGATCGGCAGGGAGGGCACGGGCACCGACGCCGAGCAGAAGACCGGACGTCACGCCCGCGCGAGCTCACCCGCGTGGGCGGCCGCGGACGGAGTCCGCCAAGTGCTCTACTCCCGCTCGCTCGGCATTCTCATGTGCGGCCTCTTCCTGCTGTCCTGGCTCGCGCAGTCCATCGCCGGCTGCGCCGCCTTCAACGAACAGCACCTGCGCGACCTCCAGGCCCCCATCGGCTGGGGCCAGTACCTGACCGCGGCGGACTTCTGGGACCGGACCCTGCAGAACTGGCAGTCGGAGCTCCTCGCCGTCGGCTCGATGGCCATCTTCTCCGTCTACCTCCGCCACCGTGGTTCACCGGAGTCCAAGCCGGTCGGCGCCGCACACGACTCGACGGGCGTGGAGGGCTGATTCACCGGCGCGGGCCGGGGCACCCGACCACAGTGATCGACCACGCACGTTCAGCCTCGTTCCAGTGGTGTCGCCGTCCCTCCCGACGGAGGGTCGAGAGGAGTCGAGGGGAACGGACGACCGGGAGGACCTCATGGTGGACAACACACTGCCGCTTCTCACCCAGGGGTACGCGTGGCTTCCCGACCTGAGCCGTCGCAAGGGGCCGGGCCCCGTCCGGACGCGCCTGCTGGGCAAGCCCGCCATCGCCCTGCGCGGCCCGGCCGCTGTCGCGTTCTTCTACGACGAGAACCATGTCCGGCGCCGCACGGCCCTGCCCGAACCGGTGCTGAGCACGCTCTTCGGCAAGGGCGCGGTGCACACCCTGGACGGGCCGGAGCACCGTCGGCGCAAGGCCCTCTTCGTGTCGCTCCTCAAGGACGCGTCGGGCGTCGCCCTGCTGGCGCGCCAGGTCGCCGAGGAGTGGGAGAGGGCGAGCAAGGAGTGGACCGGCCGTTCTGAAGTGACGCTGTTCGACGAGGTGAGTGTCCTCATCACGCGGGCCGTGTGCGCGTGGGCAGGCGTGCCGCTCGGCGACCGCCCGGACGACGGGGCGCGACGCACCGCACGCGACCTGGTGGCGATGGTCGACGGATTCGCGACGGCCGGACCCCGGCACTGGCAGGCGCGGCGCGCCCGGCGGCGGCAGGAGAAACGCCTGGCCCGGCTGGTCGAGGAGATCCGCTCGGCCGGCGGTGACGCGCCGGCGGACGGCGAGCGACCGCCCTCCGTGGTGCAGGCGGTGGCCGCCCACCGTGACGCCGACGGCGAACTGCTCGACCCGCACACCGCCGCCGTCGAGATCCTCAACGTCATCCGTCCCACCGCCGCCATCACCTGGTACGCCGTGTTCGGTGCCCACGCGCTGCACCGCAACCCAGGGCTGCGGGAACGGCTGGCCGCGGACAGCGAGGGCTATGCCCGGGCGTTCGCCCACGAGCTGCGGCGCTTCTACCCGTTCGCGCCGTTCGTCGCCGGGCTCGCCCCCGATGACGTGGAATGGCGCGGCGAAGCGATCCCGGAGGGCACCCTCGTCCTCCTCGACATCTACGGACAGAACCACGACCCGGAGCTGTGGCACGACCCCTACATGTTCGACCCCGAGCGCTTCCTGGGCCGCGAACCCGGACGTGACGAACTCGTCCCGCAAGGCGGCGGGGAGGCCGCCGAAGGGCACCGCTGCCCCGGCGAGGACATCACCCTCGCGGTGTTGAGCACCGTGTTGCCGCGTCTCGCGCGGCTTCAGTACCAGGTCCCCGAGCAGGACCTGCGCATCCCGCTCAGCCGGGTGCCGACCGGGCCGCGCAGCGGCTTCGTCATCTCCGAAGTGCACTGACCGGAAACCGGAGGTCCGCCATGAACCACAAGCGAGGCAACGCGTACGAGGGCAGTGGGCGCACCCCGGAAGGGGGCGCGGAAACGGCCGCCGAGGAGGTGTTCGCCGAGGTCGAGGACGCGGAAACACGCCTCCCCGGAGACGAGCGCGACGACAAGAAGGACGGCGAGGCCGCGGACACGCTCACCCCGAGCCCCACCGCGCAGGAGAACGTCCAGCACGACAAGGGCGACAGCAGGACACGAAACAAGCCGGGCGACAAGCCAGGAAACAATCCGGGCAACAAGCCAGGCACCAGGTCAGGAAGGGGCTGAGCCCATGGCGCACGCGGCGCTGTTCGACGTCGACGGAACGCTCGCCGACACGAACCATCTCCACGTGGTCACCTGGTGGGAGGCGTTCCGGCAAGCGGGACAGCAGGTCGCCACGCACGACATCCACCGCGCCATCGGACTCGGCTCGACCGACCTCATCGCCCATCTGCTCGGCGACGAGCGCGACCGCACCCGTGACGAGGAGATCAGCGCCGCGCACAGCACCCTCTACGGCACGTACTTCGACCGGCTGGCCGCCCTGGACGGTGCCCGCGATCTCCTGCTCGCGCTCGACCGCCGAGGCTGGCGCATCGTCCTGGCGACCTCGGCGGGCGGCGGGGAACTGAAGGCGCTGCGCCGGGCCATCGACGCGGACGAGGTGATCGCCGGGGTCGCCAGCGCGGACGACGTGTCCGAGGGCAAACCGGCCCCCGATCCCGTCCACCAGGCCCTGGACATCGCAGGGTGTGGGCCGGACGAGGCCGTGTTCGTCGGCGACACCGTCTGGGACATGCGGGCGGCCCGCCGAGCGGGAGTGCGCGGCGTCGCCCTGCTGTCGGGAGGCATTCCCCGGCGGGACCTGGAGGAGGCCGGCGCCTCCGCCGTGTACGCCACGCCCTCCGACCTGCTGAACCACCTGGACAGCGCCTTCCTCACGAAGGCCGAGTGACTCTTGCCCCGGGGGCCTGACCCCTACTGGAGGGGGAGCGGCTGCCCGCGCTCGGCCTCCGGGCGTGGGCCGAAGATGCGGCGCTCCGTCTCGGTGATCGGGACGTCGTTGATGCCGGCCTCGCGGCGGGCCATGAGGCCTTCCGCGGTGAACTCCCACAGTTCGTTGCCGTAGCTGCGCCACCACTGCCCGTCCGCGGTCCGGCACTCGTACTGGAACCGCACCGCGATCCGGTGGCCGTGGAAGTCCCACAGCTCCTTGCGCAGGGCGTACTCCTGCTCGCGGGACCACTTTTCGCGCAGGAAGTCCACGATCTCGGCCCGGCCGGTGACGAACCGGTCCCGGTTCCGCCAGACCGAGTCGACGGTGTACGCGAGCGCCACGCGCTCGGGGTCCCGGGTGTTCCAGGCGTCCTCGGCCGCCTGGACCTTCCGCAGTGCGCTCTCCTCGTCGAACGGGGGGAACGGCGGACGTGACGTCATGTCAGCTCCTTGGTGCGTCGTGCGCCATCCTCGGGGAACGATCGTTCTCCCGGGTGTGCCGATCACTCTAGAGAACGAACGTTCTCCTGGATAGTGCGCTTGTCACTGGGGCAAAGCGGCCCGCGAACGGAGAGGTACGGTAGCCACGCGGCTCAATGAGGAGGATGTCGGCCGATGGACAGCACAGTCGCCACGGAGCGGGCGTTGGACGCGGCCGAGCGGCTCTTCTACCAACGGGGCGTCCAAGCCGTCGGCATGGACGACATCCGCACCGCGTCGGGGCTCTCGCTCAAACGGCTCTACCAGCTCTTCCCCGCCAAGGAGCGACTCGTCGAGGCCTATCTGGAGCGGCGCGACGTACGGTGGCGGCAGCGCCTCGCCGAGTACGTCGAGCAGGTCGACCAGCACGGGCACCCCGAGCGGCCTGCCGCGGCCGAGGACCGTGTGCTCGCGGTCTTCGACTGGCTCGGCCAGTGGTTCGCCGAACCCGACTTCAACGGCTGCGCCTGGATCAACTCGTACGGAGAACTCGGCGCCACCTCGGAACCCATTGCCCGCCAAGGCCGGCTGCACAAGGCGGCGTTCAAGGACTACCTGGTGGAACTCGTGGAGCGGGCGGGCCTGCCGAGCAGCCTGGGCGACCATGTGTTCCTGCTGGCCGAGGGCGCGATGGTGACCGCCGCGATCACCCGCAGTGCCGATCCGGCGGCGCAGGCGGCCCAAGCTGCCCGGCTCCTGATTGCCGCCTGCGGGAAGGGGTAGTCGGCCGACCCGGTGGGGGCGCGCCCGCCATGACCGGCGGTCCTGACCCGGCCGCCCCGGCCCGAGGGCGAATCTCGGACGCGTTCCCAGGGATGTCAGCGGCACGTCAGGGGCGTGGGCGAGAGTGCTCCATCCGAGCACAGCGGGTGCTCCGGGTGAACGATCCGTGATTCGTTCGGAGTTGGGGGCGTCATGACCGGCGGGGATGCCGTACGAACCGGCAGGGATGCCGTACGAAGACGAAGACGAAGCAGACGCGGCGCACGGCTGTTGCGCGGCTGTGTGATCCCGGGGGTGTTCTGCGCGCTCGCCGGCGGCCTGACGGCTCCGGGGCAGGCCGCGGCGGCCGAGGCCGCGGAGTGCCGGCTGCGCCCCGACGAGCAGCACACCGACTGGACCGGCCGGAGATACACCGGGGACCTGCTCTGCGAGGTGGAGCCTGGGCACATCAGGCTCCAGTCGCGATCCACCAGCCCGGTCAACGGGACGATGCTCTACTCGCCGGCCTGGTTCGTCTGCTGGAAGCGGGGCAGCACCTATCCCGGCACCGACCTGTGGTACCTCACCCAGGGCGACCAGGTGGTGTCCACGCCGGCGGCCAAGGCCTGGGGCTACGTCCCGGCGACGTCGGTGAAGGCGCCGAGCCATCCCTTCCCCGGGCTGATGGAGTGCCCGTGGACATGACCGTCACCACATCACGCGCGCGCATTCCCGTCGTTCGCGCCGGATGGCGGCGAACTGCCGCCGTCGTAGCGGGACTTGGAGTCTTAGGCCTGGGGGCCGGAATCGCCGCTCCCGCGCACGCCGCCGAGAGAGCGGCGACGTGCGAGCTCCGCGAGGACATCCACTTGCGGGACGCCATCGGCAACGCGTTCACCAAGGCGCTGTACTGCGACAACCTCCCCTCGGACGTGTACGCCAGGGCCGACTTCGCCTCGCCGGTCAGCGGCTGGCTGAAGTTGTCGCCGTCGTGGTTCACCTGCTTCACCACCGGTCCCGCGGACACCAAGGGAAACAAGACCTGGTACTACACCCAGGGCGATCAGGTGGGCGCGATGCCCAGGATCAAGGGGTGGGGCAACGTCCCCGCAGAGGTCGTGCAACTGCCCGCGGGCACACCGCATCCCTTCCCGAACCTGCCCCGGTGCCCGTGGTTCTAGACGCCCGGATCCGCCCCGGATCTCCCCGGGGCCCTGGGTCTCCGTATCCCGTATCCCGGATCTCGTACCCCGGTCCAGAAAGGGAGAGCTGCCATGCCCCATAAGTTCGCGGCGCTGATCGGCGCCGCCGTACTGGCCGCGGCGCCGACGGTGGCCCACGCGCAGACCACGGCCCCCGCCACCAAGGCGACGACCGAATGGCGCCTGTGCATGTACCTGGGAGGCCACCCCACGCTCAAAGCAGGAGACAGCGGCGAGCCGGTGCGCCACCTCCAGTGCGTTCTCAACGAGGTCTACCGCTATCAGACCGTCCCGGTGAACGGCTCCTTCGAGGTGATCACCGAGGCCTCCGTCAAGCATCTCCAGCAGCAGTTCGGACTGCCGGCCACCGGAGTCGTCGACGCGGCGACCTGGACCGCACTGCACCCATAGCACACCGACAATGCCACGCGCGGTCCCCCAAGGGAGATGTCTCGGATGACCACACAGGACAGGACCTGCCCCCGGCGAAGAACGACGCGGATGCCGTGGGAGCGGTGGGTGCGAGGGGCGCCGCGGAAGGGGGTCGGCATCGTCGTGGCCCTGATGTGCGCCGCGTTCGCCGCAGCCCTCGGCGTGCCCGCGCACGCCGCCGCTCCCGAGCGCACGGCGCGCTTCGCGCCCGCGCAGGTCGTGAACATCGTCAACACCCACAGCAAACTGTGCATGGAGACTCCCACGTCCGCCCTCGGCCAGCCGGTACGCCAGGGACGCTGCTTCGGCAAGCCCGCCGCCCGCTGGTACCTCAAGACGTCGGGCGCGGGCAACGGCGCGGTCAACATCGTCAGCGCGGTGAGCGGCACCTGTGTCGGCGTCGAGAACGCCAGCCCCGCCGCCGGGGCCGCACTCCGGCTGGCGGAGTGTGGCAGCGGACCCGCCGTCAGCTTCCGGATCGTGTCCATCGGTGACGGCGTCGGCTTCCAGACCATGACCTCCACGACGCCGCGGTGCCTGGAGGTGACCGAGTCCTCCACCGCCGACGGCGCTGCGCTGCGCCAGTGGGACTGCAACCAGCAGCCCGGTTCGCTCTTCGCCCAGCAGCAGCCGCCCCGGCAGTGGGGCACCACTCTCGTCAACACCAACAGCGGCAAATGCCTGGGCATCCTCGACCAGAGCGGGGCGGACGGAGCCAGGGCGATCCAGCGCACCTGCGCGGGCGGCACCGACCAGCGCTGGCAGGTCGTGGAGCTGGGGGAGGGCAAGGTCGCCGTCGTCAACGAGAACAGCGGCAAGTGCCTGGCCATCAGCAACGGGAGCCTGGACAACGGCGCCAACGCCAACCAGTTCTCCTGCGACGGCTACAAGTTCCACACCTGGGCGATGACGCCGGAGGGGCCGACGGAGAACAGCACCTTCACCCTCGCCAATCTCCGCAGCGGGAAATACCTCGGCATCCGCGGCCAGAGCAAGGACGAGGCGGCCCAGGCGGAACAGTGGGACCGCACGACGAACCCGGACCAGGTGTGGCGCATGATGCCGTCGCCGTGATGACACCCGGCCCTCGTCGCGTCACCCGCCGGTCCCGGCCGGCCGGGAGGGACCGCGGCCAGGCCTGACGCCCCCGCACCCCGGCGAGCACGAGCCTCGCCGGGGGCGCGTCGACCCGGCCGGCGCCGGTCGATCAGTCGACGCGGGCCGCGATGGTGCGCGCGCACGCCAGGGACTCGGTGTGCGTCGTGTCCACCTCCAGGTCGTAGACGACGCCCTCGTGGACCGCCTGGGCCTGCGCCGTGGCCATGCCCTGCACTCGGTCCCCCCGGGCGACCTCGCGTCCCGCGGCGACCGCACCTTCGCACCGTACGCCGACCCACAGCACGGGCAGTTCACCGAGAGCCTTCTGCCAGCGCTGCTGAGACGTCGCGCCGCCGAGGAAGACGTCATCGATGATGATCCTGGCGCCGGCCCGGGCCATCGCTACGATGCCCTCCGTCCACGCCGTCTCCAGCTCCCGGAAGTCCGCCCCGACGCTCACCCCGCCGTCCGCCTCGAACGTGATGCCCCCGTCCGACGCCTGCATCTTCGCGGGCAGCGCGTCGACGAACGAGTCGCAGCCGAACGCCAGCCAGGGATCCGGCAGCACGGCCTGGAGGCACCGTACGATCCCCGACTTCCCTGAGCTGGAACCGCCGTTGAGGATGATCATCCGAGTCGTCACCGCGCCACGATAGGCCGCCCGCCGCGCACCACGAAACAAATTTTCGTCGACGACGGCCTGGCCTCGGGCCCGTTCAAGCCCTGGCGCCCCGAGGCACCCCGACACACCGCCCGGCATGGAACATTTGTCCAAGACGGGTTCTGCCGGGACCGGCGAGGGTGAGGGCATGTACAGCTACGACCTCGAAGACGGCTGGGACGTCGTGCGGCCGCTCGGCGGCGGGCCGGGGGTGGCCGGTGTTCAGGTGGCCGGGTTCCGGTGCCGTCCGGGGGAGCGGCTGGACATGCGGGTGCTGCCGCAGCCGTTCGTGACCGTCGTACTCGGCCTGGGGGACGCCGAGTTGGCCGTCGACGGCGGCACGGGGCGGCAGGCCCTGGGCAGCCTCGTCGCCGGGCCCGCCCCCGGGCCGACACGGGTTCGGGGGCGGCACTTCGCGTGCGTCGAGCTGAAGCTGTCGCCGGTGGCCGCCTACTCGCTGCTGGATGCCTCACCCACGGACATGCACGGAGCGGTGACCGGCCTGGACGATCTGTGGGGAGCGCGCGGGCGCCGGTTGAGCGAGCGCCTCACCGCCGCGGGGGCCTGGTCCGAACGGTTCGCGCTGATCGACGACTTCCTGGTCGAACAGGGGTCGCGGGCGCCGTCGGTGGACGCGGAGGTGGCCGCCAGCTGGTCGCGCATCGCCGCCGGGCGGGGCCGGGTACGGGTCGGTGAGCTGGCCGCGGCGTGCGGATGGAGCCGCAAGCGGCTGTGGGCCCGGTTCACCGCCCAGGTCGGCCTCACACCCAAGCGCGCGGCCATGCTCGTGCGCTTCCACTGCGCGGCCCAGCGGTTGTGCGCGGGCGAGGATCCCGTCGAGGCGGCACTGGCGTGCGGGTACGTCGACCAGTCCCATCTCCACCGCGATGTGCACGCCTTCACGGGGTGGACGCCCGGAGCCCTGGCGGGGATGGTCACGTCCGTCGACACGGACACGGGAACAGATACACCACGTGTGACTGAAATGACCGATGTGATGGACAGCGCGGAACTGAACGGCGCGGAGAGGAAGACACATGACGCATGACGAAGCCCAGACGGGGGCAACTCCCGCCGACGTAGGCGTGATCGCCCAGCTCGCCTTCGGGAGCATGGCCGCACAGACGATGCGCGCGGCGCTGCGGCTGCGGGTGGTCGAGCTGATCGGCGACAAGGAGATGCAGGCCGCCGACGTGGCCGCGCAGGCTTCGGCCGCACCCGGGCCCATGGGCAGGCTGCTGCGTGCCATGGCCGGGCTCGGCCTGCTCCAGGAACGCGCCCCAGGCACCTTCGCCGTCACGCCCGCCGGCGCGCTGCTCGATTCCGGCCGGCCCGGCTCGCTGGCCTCCTTCGCGCACATGTTCACCGAGCCGGAGATGATCCGGCCCTGGGAGCACCTGGACGACAGCGTCCGCAGCGGCCACACGGCCTTCGACCGGGTCTTCGGCACGGACTTCTTCGACTACCTCAGGCAACACCCGGAGCTTTCGGCCAAGTTCAACGCGGCGATGAGCCAGGCCACCCGGGAGACGGCCGCGGTGCTCCCGGGGGCCGTGGACTTCGGGCGGTTCACCACGGTGATGGACGTCGGTGGCGGCGACGGCACCCTGCTCAGCGCCGTACTGCGGCGTTACCCTGCCCTCACCGGCGTCGTGTACGACACCGAGGAGGGCCTGGCCCAGGCCCCCGAGACGCTGCGCCGGGACGGACTCGCGGACCGCTGTTCCCTGGTCACGGGGGACTTCTTCCGCGCGGTGCCCGACGGTGCCGAGGGCGCCGATCTGCACATGTTGAAGAGCATCGTCCACGACTGGTCGGACGAACAGGTCGTCACGATCCTGAGCCACTGCCGCGCGGCGCTGCCGCCCGGCGGCCGCGTCCTGATCATCGAGCCCGTGCTGCCCGAGGTCGTGGACCCCGAGACCGCCGGGCTCACCTACCTCAGCGACCTCAACATGCTGGTGAACGTGGGCGGCAGGGAGCGCACCCGGGCCGAGTTCGAGGAGGTGTGCGGCCAGGCGGGGCTGACGGTCACTTCGGTGACGCCGCTGCCGGGGGCCGAGCCGTTCTTCGCCGTCGAAGCCGCGGTCGCCGAGTAGCGGGGGCAGGAGTCAGGGGGCAGAGGGGGAGGTGCGACGTCATGCCAGGGTGCGTCGTGCGCACTCCGAGACCACCGCGCCGAGGCTCCCCGTCCGGTCGAGCAGCTCGCGCTGGACACGGGCCCCGGTGCCGCGCTCCAGCAGCCCCGCCACGTGCTCGCGCACCAGGGCGAGGTCACCGGAATCGGCGAGGGCGTCGGTCACGTGGTCGAGGAGCGCGTCCACGACCTGGGCGCTCGCGGTGGGCCGCATGGTCAGCGGATCGAGCAGGGCGTCGTCCAGGCCGGAGCGCGCCGCACGCCACGAGGCCAGCCGCAGCAGGCTGACACCGTGCCTGAGCGGGGGTGTTCCCGTGCGCCACTCCCGCGCGGCCGTCTCGATCAGCGCGCGTGCGAGCGCCGCGACGAGGACGGTCGTGGTGGCTTCGAGGCACACGTCCGCGACGCGGATCTCGACGGTGGGGTAGCGGTGGGAGAGCCGGGCGTCGAAGTACACCATGCCCGGGTCGCGCAGGACACCGCTGGCGACCATGGCGCCGACCTGTTCCTCGTACCGGGCGGCGGAGCCGAAGATCTCGGTGGGGCCCGCCATGGGCCAGCGGCCCCACACCCTGCTGCGGTAACTGGAGTACTGGCTGTCCTTGCCCTGCCAGAAGGGCGAGTTGGAACTCAGCGCGACCAGGACGGCCAGCCACGGCCGGATCCGGTCCACGACGGCCACGCCCTCCTCGTCCGACTCCACGGACACGTGGACGTGGCAGCCGCACGTCAACTGCTCCTGGGTGGTCAGCCCGAACTGCTCCTCCATCCACTGGTAGCGGCTGCCCACGTTGACCGAGGGGCTGGCGGGCAGGGGAGACGTGGCGAGCGCGGCGACCGAGGCGCCCAGATCGCCGGCATGCTGGGCCGCTTCGGCCCGCCAGCGGACGATGTCGGCGGCGAGACTGTCCATGTCCGAGTGCGGCTGGGTGGCGAATTCGATCTGCTGGCCGTGGAGTTCCTTCTCGAAACGCTCGTCCTCGGGAGCGAAAGCCGAGCCGGAGCCGGGAGTCGAGCCGGAGCCGGAGCCGGGAGTCGAGCCGGAGCCGGAGCCGGAGCCGGGAGTCGAGCCGGAGCCGGGAGCCGAGCCGGAACCGGAGGCCGCCCCGGATCCGTGCGCGGAACCCGAAGTCGCGCCCGGGCTCTCGGCGGCCTCCTTGGCCGCGAGCGCCAGGACCGCCGCGGAGAGAGCCCGCGGCTCCCCGCTCTCCCGGTCGACCAGGAGAAGCTCCTCCTCCACGCCCACGGTACGCAAATGACGCCGCCTCTCTCCTCGCCGCCCCCGGAGGGCCCGGCCGCTCCCGCAGGGCGGGTGCCCACCTCGGCGGCCGGTACTCGCGCTGTGGGGCAGACGTCGCGAGAGTACGACAGCGACGCGCCGGAAGCCGGGCAGATGCCCACCGGAGCGCGTCACTTCGCCCGGTCGCCCAGGGAGGGCTGTTCGTCGACGTAGTGCTGGAGTACGTCACAGACGTACTGGAACTCGTTCATCAGGCGCGCGGCCTCCACCAGGAGCACGCCGTACGGATAGCCCGGATCGGTCAGCGGCAGGCCGTCCTGCTCGGCCCGCTCGGTGAGCCGGCGGCGACACCGCTGCGCGTGCTTCGCCAGCTCGCACAGCCGGCGGGCCTGCGGGCGCAGCGATCCCTCCTCCAGCGTCTCCAGGACCTGGGTGATCCGGGAGATCGACTCCAGGAAGTCGGCGTAGTCGCACAGCAGGCGCCGGTCCTTCGGATCACCGTCCTGCTGCCACTGGTCAAGACTGCGGGTGAGCGAAGCGACCTGGTACATCGTCCGTTGCAGCGCCCGGTGCACCGCGCCGTACCCCTCGAAACTGGTCCTGCCCCGGTGGCGCCCGAGCCGGCTGCGCGGGTTGTAGTAGACGCTTTCGCGCGCCGTCCGCAGCCCGTCCTCGGCCCGCGCGATCAGGGCGTCGGTCTGCTCGGCCCGGCCGCGCCAGTGACGGACGCGTTCCTCGTCCATGGCGTCGTGCCGCATGGCCGGACACATGTCGCCGAGCAGGTTGCACAGAGCACCGGCCAGGGCGTGGATGCCGTACTCCGCACTGCGATGGCGCAGCGGCGGGACCACCGTCATGTTGATGACGATGCCGACACCGCACCCGATGAGCACCAGCAGGACGATCTGCCCCAGATGGGTGACCTTGTCGAGTCCGGTCGGTGCCGTCACGTAGGTGGCGAAAGCGAAGAACGCCGCCGTCGCCACCTGTGAGCCCTGTGTCCCCAGGGCGGGCCAGAGCCCGATGGCCAGCGCCACCACCGTCACGAGCGCGAACGTGAGCAGATCCGGTCCGGCCAGGAACCCCAGGACCGCCTGGACGGCCACGCCGACCGTGACGGCCCCCACGTAGCGCAGTGAGTGCAGCAAGGACTCGTACACCGTCACGCGCATGATCAGCACGGCGGAGAAGGGCGCGAACGCGGGCGACCGCGCGTCGAGCACGTCGTACGCGAGCACCCAGGAGACCGTCGCGGCCAGGGTGCTCTTGCCGAGCAGCAGCAACGTATGGCGTTCGTGCCCCTCGCCGCCCCGGGCCCGGCTCCACCACTGCCGCATCCGGGCCAGCCGGCCCTGCGCCGCGGGAGCCTCCCGCCGCCGCGTCTGAACAGCCATGCACGCTCCGTTCCTCATCCCGTGGCCCGGCTCTCCCGGCGGACCGACCGGCCCCACCAGTACCCCCACACGCCGGGCGCACCCGCACTCCGTCTCCCGTCCACCTAGCCTGGAGGCCATGGATCCGCTTGCCGAGTTGGACGCGCGCATCGCCGGCTGTACGGCCTGCCCGCGGTTGGTCGCGTGGCGGGAGGAGGTCGGGCGGGTCAAGCGGGCCGCGTACATGGACTGGACGTACTGGGCCCGGCCGGTGCCTGGGTTCGGGCCGGCGGATGCCTCGCTGCTGGTGATCGGGCTCGCCCCGGCCGCGCACGGGGGCAACCGGACGGGCCGGATGTTCACGGGCGACCGTTCCGGAGACGTGCTGTACGGCGCGCTGTACGAGGTGGGGCTGGCGTCAAGCCCGGTGTCGGTGTCCCTGGACGACGGCCTGGCGCTGCGCGGGGTGCGGGTGACCTCGCCGGTGCACTGCGCGCCGCCGGAGAACAAGCCGACGCCGGGGGAGCGGGACACGTGCAGGCCGTGGCTCGTGCGGGAGCTGGAGTTGCTGGGGCCGCGGCTGCGGGCGGCGGTGGTGCTGGGGGCGTTCGGCTGGCAGGCGGCGTTGCCGGCGTTCGCGGCGGCCGGGTGGCGGGTGCCGAGGCCGCGGCCGGTGTTCGCGCACGGCGCGCGGGTGACGCTGGAGCGGGCGGCACCGCCCGAAGCCGCCGATGGCCCCGGTCCGGGCCCGGTCACCCTGTACGGCTGCTTCCACGTAAGCCAACGCAACACGTTCACCGGCCGGTTGACCCCGGACATGCTCAAGGACGTGCTGCGGGCGGCGGCGGGCGAGGCGGGTATTCCGCCGTACGACGCCCGGGCGGCGGCCTGAGCATCCGGGTTCTCCCATGCCTGGGTACCGGCTTCTCGGCGGCCTGCCCTCCGGGCCCGGTCAGTCCTCCGCGACCACCTCGCGGGCCAGGCGGACCAGGGCCGGGATCGCCGGGTGGGTGAGAGTGCCGCGCTGCCAGGCCAGGACGAGGGGCACCGGCGGGGCGTCGGTCAGCGGGCGGAAGGCGATCGCCGGATGGGTGTGCAGGTGGAGCGTCGCCGACGTCGAGATGCCCACGCCCCGCCCCGCCGCGATGGCCGTCAGCCACTCGTCGGTGTTGGTGACCTCGATCGTCGCCGTGGGACGCGCGGCCGGGGGCCAGAGGTCCAGGGTGGTCGTGCCCGCCACCGTGTTCATGGCGATGGGCCACGCCGCGAGGTCCGCCAGGGTGAGGGAGTCGTGCTCGGTGAGTTCGCTGCCCGCGGGCAGCGCCGCCACCCGCTCCTCGTGCAGCAGCAGTTCCGTGACGAGCCCCGGCGCCGTCACCTCACCCCGCAGCAGGGCGACATCGACCTTGCCCTGGGTCAGCCCGGCCGTACGGTCGTCGATGCGGCGCAACTCCAGGGGAACGTCCGGGTGTTCCTCGTCCCAGCGGCGCAGCAGCGGCACGGTGCGGTCCCCGAGCGCGGGCCACGGGTGCCCGACGCGCAGCGGCAGGGCGGTGAGCGAGCGCGGGTCCAGTGCCGTGTCCACGGCGGCCAGCGCGGCGGCGGCCTTGTCGCGGAACGTCCGGCCCGCCGCCGTGAGCTCCAGGTGGTGTGTGGAGCGGTCGACCAGGCGTACGCCGAGGTGCGTCTCGAGCTGGCGCAGCGTACGGGAGAGGGTGGGCTGCCCGATGTGCAGCCGGGCCGCGGCGCGCGTGATCGTGCCCTCCTCGGCGATGGCGAGGAAGGCCCGCAGATGCCGCAGTTCCATGGTCATGCCTGGCAAGCATAATCACGGCTCAATCGGCATTTCACGCGGAGCCGAGGGCTTCGTAGCGTGCTGGGCATGACACACATGACTTCCCGGGTGGGATCTGCGGGGGCGGGACCCGCGAGTGCGCGGAGCGCGGCGACGGAGCGGGGTGCGGCGACGGCCGCGCGGGGTGCGGCGACCGCGCGGGGCGGGGCCGGGGCGCAGAGCACCGCGGCGGGGCGGGCCACCCCCTCGGACGGCCGCATCCGTACCGCCGCCCGGAGGCCCGCCGGTGTCGGCAGCCTCGGCGGCGTCGGCCTGGTACTGGCCGGCGCCCTCTCCGTGCAGTTCGGTTCCGCCTTCGCCGCGCTGCTCTTCCCGCGGGCCGGAGCGCTGGGCGTGGTGACCCTGCGGGTGACGATCGCGGCGGTGCTGCTCCTTGTCGTCTGCCGTCCCCGGCTGCGCGGCCATGACCGTACGGACTGGGCGGTCGCCGGTGCCTTCGGGCTCGCGCTCGGCGGCATGAACATCCTCTTCTACCAGGCGATCGACCGGATTCCGCTGGGCCCGGCGGTGACCCTGGAAGTCCTCGGCCCGCTCCTGCTGTCCGTCGTCGCCGCACGCCGGGCGGTGAGCCTGGTGTGGGCCGGGCTCGCGCTCGCGGGGGTCTGCCTGCTCGGGCAGGCCGGTTTCGACGAGCTCAATCCGGCGGGTGCCGGGTTCGCCCTGGGGGCGGGCGCCATGTGGGCGGCGTACATCGTCTTCAACTCCCGGGCGGGCGCCCGCTTCCCGCGGCTGGACGGTCTTGCCGTGGCGATGGCGGTCGCGGCGCTGGTGAGCCTGCCGCTGGGCATCGTCTCCGCGGGCAGCACGCTGCTGGAGCCGGGTGTCCTGCTCCTCGGCCTCGGTGTGGCACTGCTGTCCTCGGGAGTGCCGTACGCACTGGAACTCCTCGCCCTGCGCCGGCTCCCCGCGGCGACCTTCGCGGTGCTGACGAGCATGGCCCCGGCGATCGCCGCGCTGGCCGGCTTCCTGGTGCTGGGTCAGACGCTGTCGGCGCCGCAGTGCGTGGCGATCGCGCTGGTGGTGGGGGCCAGCGCGGGGGCGGTGTGGACGGGGCGGTGAGGGAAGCGGGGCGGCCGGCGCGGCGCAGTCCAGACGCAGTGGTCGCTACGTGGCACCCGCCCCTGTCAGCACCGCGACCGGCAGCAGAAGAATCCACTGCGGCAGCCGGAGCAGCGGTTTCGGCCAGCCGACCGACAGCGTGACGACCAGGAAAGCGACTGCGTACGCCACGAAGTGCGCAGCCACGAACCACGCCATCGGGCCGGTCGCTGACGTGCCGTCCGCCACCGCGAGGTAGATCAAGGCGGCTGCGGACAGCACCAGGTCGACGCTCACCATGTGCCACACGGCGTGAAGGACGCGCTTGGGTTCCTCCGCGAGTCCGCAGGACAGCAGCGGGCGCACCACATCCCGGTGCCCGCCGACGATGTGCGCCACGGCCACACCGAACGCGGTGATGCCCGCTGCCAGAAGCCAGCCGTTCATCGGATCTCGATTCCCTTGGCCATGACGGCGGCCAGCCGGTCGGCCAGCCGGTGGTCGGGCTGTTCCCCGACCAGACCGACGTGGAAGAAGACGGCTCCCGCCAGCGTGTCCAGGACCAGGTCCACGGGCGTGTCGGCCGCGATCTCCCCGCGCTCCACGGCACGCTCGAAGACGATCAGCAGCCGCTCCTTCGAGGGGGCCAGGAAGTCGCTGCGGATGCGCGCCTGCAGCGCCGGATCGGCGGCGAAGTCGGCGAGCAGCCCCGGGAGCGCCGCTGCGGCGGCAGGTGCGTGGAACTCTTCGATCAGGCCCCGCAGCAGCGCGGTCAGGTCCCCGGCCAGCGTTCCGGTGTCCGGGGTCGGAGCATGGTCGGCGGTCGTGAACACGGCCTCGAAGACCAACTCCGGCTTGCCGCGCCACCGCCGGTAGACCGTGTCCTTGCCGACACCGGCGCGGGCGGCCACCGCCCCGATCGAGGTCGCGGCGTAGCCGACCTCGATCACCAGCTCCGTGGCCGCGCTGACGATCGCCTCGTGCGAGCGGGGATCCCTGGGACGTCCCCTGGAGGACGGAGAGGAGCTCATACCTTTTTACTTTACGGGTCGACCCGTTTGGTAAGCAACCCGGTCGGCCCCGCAACGCACTCACTCAAGACCGCTCAGTCGTGGAAAGCCGTGGTCCTCTCGAGCGCTGCCCGGCCGGTCGTGACCCGGTTCACGGGGGCGGTCTCGTCGGCATAGCCGAAGGAGACGCCCACGAGCAGCTTCCCTCCGGTGATGCCGAGTTCGTCCCGGACGGTGTCGGCGTAGAAGCTGAGCAGCCCCTGCGGGCAACTGTCCACGCCGTACGCGGTCATCGCCAGGAGCAGCGTCTGCATGTAGGCGCCGACGTCCGCGGCCAGGCGCGCCCCGCCGTCACCGGTGACGAACAGGAAGGCGGCGTGGGGCGCGCCGTAGAAGCGCAGGCTCTCCGCGTCGTAGGCCGCGCGTGCCGCGCGGTCCTCGGGGCCGATGCCCAGCGCTCCGTACAACTCGGCGCCGAACGCGGCCCGGCGCGCCTGGTGCACCGGTGCGTACATGTCCTCGGAGTACGGGAGATCCACCGAGGTGCGCTGCTCGGCGTGGGCCGCCTGCAGGGCATCCGCCAGGCGCGCACGCGTCGCGCCGCTCGCCACCGCCACCTGCCAGGGCTGCGCATTGGAATTGGACGGCGCGGCGCCGGCCAGCGAGAAGATCGCGCGCAGGGTGTCCGCGGGTACGGGGTCCGGGCGGAACGCGCGGGTCGCGTGGCGGCCGCGGATCAGCTTCTCCGCGCAGCCGCTCAGTTCGGTGGGGGTCGGCTTGTTCATGGAGCACTCCTCAAACGACAGCTCAGGTAAACGGGTGCGTTTACTTGCTGGCTGGACCTTAGCAAGTCGCACCCACTGAAGTAAACGCGCACGTATACTTGCTGTATGAGTGCGACTCCCGCGACGACGACTGCGACGGCTACGGCATCCCGAGGGCGCGGAGGGCGGGAGCGCATCCTGGCCGCCGCCGCCCAGCTGTTCGCGACCCAGGGGATCAACCCGACCGGCATGGAACAGGTCGCGGAGGAAGCGCCGGTGTCCAAGCGCACGTTGTACGCGCACTTCCGGACCAAGAGCGACCTGGTCATCGCCCACTTGCAGAACCTCGCGTCGTCGGGCGCCACCCTGGAGAGCGTGCTGACCCGCGAGGACATCTCGCCGCGGGAGCGGCTCCTCGCCCTGTTCGACCGGCCCGCGACGGACGCGGCCCCCGTGCGCGGGTGCCCGTTCATCGACGCCGCCGCGGAGTTCCCCGACCCGCGGAGCGCCGTCCACGCCTACGCCCGCGAACAGAAGCTGCGGATGGTGGAGTTGGTCACCGCCCTCGTGACGGAGCTGGGCTGCCGCGAACCCGCCGCGCTGGCCGATCAGTTGGTGACCCTCGCGGACGGGGCGGCAAGTCGTGCCATGGTGCTGGACGAACCGGACTACGGCCGGCACGCACGGGCGGCGGCGGAAGTCCTCCTCGACCGCGCCCTGCCGGGCGCCGGCTGACGTCGGTCCGGGAGGCGGTGCGGGCTGGTGCCCGGAGGCCGCGGGCGTATCCCCACCGCATCGCGGACGCCCGTCGAGCGGCCCGAGGCCAGGTTGTCGCCGCCGGGCGCATCCAGCACACTGGCCGCGTGAGCGTACAGGGCCGGCTCGGGCGGGACTTGCTCGCGGCGGTGGAACTCGGCGCGGCCGCGGACGAGTTGGGCGCGGAGGTCTCTCGTGTGGTCGCGTCCGTCGTGCCGCACGACGCGGCTACGCTGATCGCCACGAGCCCCACGGCGGGGCTCGGCATCGCCTCCTTCACCTTCTGGCACGCCGTCGAGCCCGACATCGGCCGGGCCCTGGTCCGCCGCTTCTACGCCGGGAACGACCCCTACCCGCCGCAGACGCTCGCCCGGCGCGCGGTCCCCGTCGGCATCCAGCACGCCGCACGCGGCGGCGCCGGGACAGCGCACGCCGTGAACCCGCGCTCGCCAATCGCCGCCCTCGCCGCCCTCGGCATCGGCAGCGAGCTGCAGTTGCTGATCCGGGACGCGCGCGGCGTGTGGGGGATGCTCGGCCTGCTGCGGTCCCAGGGTGCCGGTCCCTTCAGCGAGGCCGACGCGCGACGCACGGCGGAGCTCGCGCCGCTGCTCGTGGCCTTCCTGCGGGGGTACGTCACCAGGGCCCCGCTCGTACCCACCGCGCCCATGCCTGCGCCCGGCGTGACCATCGTGGGCCCCGACGGCTCGGTCCGCGCGGCCACGCCCCAGGGCCGGGCGTGGAGCGAGCAACTCAGCGGCTCCGTGCGGGACCCGGCCTGGGTCGCCGAGGCGTTCCTGACGGGGCTGGCCACGTACGCGCGCCGGCAGGCGCACGACCCGCGAACCAACCCCCCGACCCTCATCGGCCCCGCCGCGGCCTACGGCCGCTGGATCCTCTGCCAGGCGCAGCCCTTGGACGGCGAGGCGCGCGGCGACCTGGCCGTCGTCGTGCACGCGGCGACGGGCGAGCACATGCTGCCGTCCTTCTGCGACTGGTACGGCATCACCGCCCGCGAGCGCGAGGTCGTCCGCCACCTCAGTGGGGGAACCGCGCCGCAACGCATCGCCCGGTACCTGGAGGTGTCCAGGAACACCGTGAACGACCACATCCGGGCGGTCTTCCGGAAGACCGGCGCGGGCGGCCGCGCGGAACTCCTCGCCGCGATCACGTGACCGGCCGTCGCGGACACACCCGACCAGGCATCGATCGCGGACATCACGTGACCAGGCATCGAGGGACCGACCCACCAGGCATCAAGGGGCCCCGCCGCGACGGGGGAGCGCGGCGGGGCCTTACGGCCTTGTTCCCGCATCCGGACGGGGTATGCCTCGTTCCCTCTGCTCCGTTGTGGCCAGCTCCGTCGTCTGCCGGTCATACGGGCCTGAACCAGGCAATGCGGTGGCTTGGTCACGTTCCCGCCGCTGCTGCGTCAACCACCGCTTCTCCGGCACGCGTACGCGCGTACAACACCTGCCGTCCGGCCCGGTGCGCGCTCACCAGACCCGCCGTGCGCAGGGCCGTCAGATGCTGGGAGACGCCGCCGGGGGTGAGGCCGCTGCGGCGGGCCAGTTCCGTCGTGGAGGCAGGGGCGGTCAGCTCGGCGAGGAGCAGGGCGCGCGAGCGGCCCATGACGCCGGCGAGCGCCTGGGAGGCGGGAGCGGTGCGCGACTGCCACAGGGCGCCGACGCCTCGTGGCGGGTAGCGCAGCGATGGCTGCCACGCCTCGCCCAGCACGGAGAAGATGCGCGGCCAGACGAAGGCCGACGGCACAAGCAGCAGGCCCCGGCCGTCCAGGCGGCGCGGACCGCGCGCCGTGCGGTGGGCCAGGTGCAGGGTGCCGTCGGCCCAGGCGACCTGGGGGTCCAGGTCCGTGAACAGGTGGTGCGCGCCGCCGTCCGCCAGGCGGCTCGCGCGGTAGCGGATGTCGTTCTCCAAGAGGGTGAGGATCCGTGGCCAGTAGGGGGCGAGGGCCAGCTCCCAGTAGGCCTCGATCACGTCGGCGAGGCTGCCGAGCCGCGCGGCGGGGTCGGCGCGCAGCGCGGCCATACGTGCCTCCGGCACCGCCGACGTGGTCGTCAGAAGCTCCGGCGGCGTGGCCCGCAGCGTCGCCAACTCCATGGCCAGTGACGGCAGCGGAGTCATGGGCGGAGGACAGAGGAAGGAGGGGATGCTGCCCGTCCACGGCGACGGCGACGGCACCGGGATCAGGTCGAACAGGGCGCCGAAGTCGAGCGCGGCGGCGGCGAGGCGTGGGCGGACCTGCTCCGTCCACGTACGGTGCAGGCCGTGTTCGTCGGCGCCCTTGAGCACCCGGACGCTCGCCACCACCTCCCACAGCGGGGACAGCGCGAAGCGGGTACGGGCGATGTCCTCCCGGCCGAACTCGATCTCGATCATTCAGAGGAGACTAAATCAGTAGGAAGGGCCGCGACTTGCCGCGCACCGTATGCGCATGCATCCAGATCCCGGGTCTCCGTGGCGCGTCCGCGGTTTCCGTACGCTCTTCACGGCGAGCGCGCTCAGCCACCTCGGCACCAACGTCGGCTATGTGGCGATCCCGCTGCTCGCCGTCACCGTTCTCGACGCGACTCCCGGCCAGGCCGGTGCCCTCGCCGCCCTGTCGACCGCCGCGTTCCTGCTCATCGGGCTGCCCGCGGGCGCCTGGGTGGACCGACTGCCCGGCCGCCGGATCCTGGTCGCCGCCGACGCGGCGCGGGCCGCGCTGTTCGCCTCCGTGCCCGTCGCCTGGTACCTGGACGCGCTGTCGCTGCCGCAGCTCTACGTGGTCGTGCTCCTGAACGGCTGCGCCACGGTCTTCTTCGACGTCGGCTCGCAGAGCATCCTGCCCGAACTCGTCGGCCGGGAGCGCCTGGTGCCCGCCAACACCGCCGTGGTGAGCCTGATGGCCGGAGCCAACATCGCCGGACGGGGCGCGGGCGGTCTGCTGGTGCAGCTCCTCACCACGCCCCTGGCCGTCCTCGGAGCGGCCGTCGCCTACCTGGCCGCCGCCATCGGCCTTGTCGGCGTACGGAGTCCGGGCGCACGCGCCGCGGCACCGGCCGGGCGGAGACTGCGGGACGACATCGCGGAGGGGCTGCGGCACGTCTTCGGCAGCCGCGAGCTGCGCGCGCTCGCGCTCACCGCGACGCTCAGCAATCTCGGCGCACAGATGATCAACGCCATGCTGCCGGTCCTGTTCACCCGTGATCTGGGCCTGTCGGCCGGGACGCTCGGCCTGTACTGGGCGGTCGGCGGCGCGGGCATCCTGCTCGGCGCCACCTGCGCCCGCCGCCTTGCCGCCCGCTTCGGGCACGGACGGGCCCTGGGGCTGGCCGGGTTGTGGTTCGCGCCCGCCGGGGTGGCCGTCGGCCTGGTCGGGCACGGGCCCTGGCTGTGGGTGGCCACGGCCGGCTGGCTGGCGACCACGACGAGGATCGGAGTGGACAACGTCCTCGGCGTCAGCCTGCGCCAGCGCCTGACCCCCGACGCGCTCCTCGGCCGGATGAACGCCACTTTCCGCTTCCTCCTCACCGGTGCCCTCGCCGTCGGCTCCGCCCTGGCCGGACTCATCGGCGAACTCGCGGGCGTACGGGCGGCGGTGTGGGCGGGTGCCGTATGCCTGACCGCCGCGTTCCTGCCGGTCCTGTGTTCCCCGCTGCGTACGCTGCGCGAGCTGCCGTCGGCTCCGGTCGTGCGGCCGCCGGGGTCCGGGGCGCCGACAGCCGCGTCGCAGAGCTGAACGCGCCCGCCTGCGGGGCCCGCCGGCCGCCGAAGCCGCAAGCTCGTCCGGACCCCCTCGCCGCCCGCGCACAGCCCTGACATACCGTACGCGCGTGACTTCTGCGCAGCGGCCCGGGCCGGGCTCCACCCGAGACGAGGAAGGCGTGCTGCTGCCCCGGCTGCGGCTCAAGGGCGTGCTGGGGCGCGGCGTGTTGTTCGGGGTGCTCGCCAACCTCGTACCGCTCATCGGGATGTGCGTCGTCACCGACCACAGCGAACGGGAGACGTTCCTCGCGGTCGTGTCCGGGCTCGGCCTGATCGCGGGTGGCTTCCTGCTGCTGGTCGGCCTGTTCTTCTGGGCGATGTGCGGCAGCGACGTGCGCCGCTGGCGCGACCTGCGTACGATCACCGGCCAGACCGAGGCCGTGACGATCATGGCGCCCACCTGCGTCCGCGCCGGCGTGGTCGGCCTGCTGCTCTTCCCCGGCCCCTACGGCCTCTACCACCTCGTGGACGCCGCGGCGTTCGACAGCTGGCTCTACGGGGCGTGAGCGCGCCGGGCCCCCGGCTGCGGCGGGGCGGGCGGCACCGCTTGGCGACACGGCGCCGCGTCCGGCGGTCGGCGGCGGATTCAGCGTGCGATGTCGGCGATCGCGGTCAGTGCGGTGTCGATGTCGTCGGGTGAGTTCATGATGCCGGTGCCGATGCGCGGATAGGGCCGGTTCTCGTTGGACGCGTGGGAGAGCCGGATCCTACGCTCGGCGGCGCGGGCCACCACCTCTTCGTCGCTGCGGCCGCGCACGCTGAAGCAGGTGATGCCCGCGGACAGCCCGGGTGCCGAGGGGGTGCGCAGTGTCACGCCCGGAATGCGGGCCAGACCTTCTTTGGCCCGGGTGGAGAGTTCCGTGACGCGGTCGGCGACACGGGTCCGGCCGAGCCTCTGGTGGAAGGCGACGGACACCGGAAGAGCGAAGGCGTGCTCGAAGGCCAGGAAGCCGCCCGGGGACAAGGGCGCCGCCCCGCCGCCGCGAATGAAGCTCGCGAATGTCGGCCGCACTTGATCGAGCGCCTGGGGACACACCCACACCAGCCCGGTGCCGCGGGGCCCGAAGAGCCACTTGTGCGTTCCGGCGACCAGGACGTCGGCTCCCAGGCGCGCCCCGTCCTCGTCGACGGCGGCCAGTCCGTGCACCCCGTCGACCACCAGCAGACAGCGGTCGGCTTCCCCGCGGCCCTTGTTGGCCTGCCGTACCACCTCGGCGATCCGACGTACCGGCATCCGCACCCCGGTGCTGGACTGCACCCAGGTGACGCCCAGCACCCTGGTGTGGGGGCGGATCTGCTCCCGGACCGCGCGCGTGACCTCCTCGGCGGTGGTCCGGGCGGGGTCGTCGAACCATGAACACAGCCGCACCCTGGCTCCGTGCTTGTCCGCTGCCAGCCGGGCGGCCTCCACATGGGTGAAGTGATCGTTGTCGCTCAGCACGAACTCCTGGCCGGGGCGGGTACGCACCCCGTTGTAGACCACACCAAGACCGATGGCAGTGCTGGCGGTCATCGCCAGGTGCTCGGGCTGCGCCCCCAGGTAGTCGGCCAGAGCAGCCCGGACCCGCGGCCACCCGGTCGGGCCGTCGGGCAGGGACAGCCCCGCGGTGACCGACAGAGGATTGGCGTCGATCTGCCGACGCAGGTGATCCACCGCCTCACGCACCACGCGCGGATGCGACGCCAGATAGAACATCGCCAGATTCACCCAGCCGGGCTCCATTCGGAACTGCGCCCGCACCGCACCCCAGTCCGGCCGCCCGTCCACGACGACCCGCGCCTCACTCGCGGCACCGGAGCCGACCGCTCCGTCCGCCCGACCCAAGGCGGCGACAGCTGCCGCCCCGATCGGCCCGGCCAGCAGCTGGCGCCTGCTCACCATGGCCACTCCCACCCGTCGGAACCGTCCTGCCCGCAAGCAGGAAGGACGGTCTCGTTCCTACCCCCGACGGCGCGCGGGAACTCACAGTGCGGGGCGCGGCGCACGGCTACCGGGGGACGATGCTGATGCCCAGCATCCGTGCGCCGGTCTCGGTGCGTGGGCGATGCGTACTGCCCGGGGCGAACACGACGTAGCTGCCCGGCCCGAGCCGCTGTCCGCGGTCGATGAACTCGCCCGAGATCACGTAGTAGCGCTCCTCGCCCTCGTGCACGTCGACCTCGGGCCATTCGGTGCCCGGAGCGAAGTCGTACATCCAGCCACGGGCCCACTCGGTGGCCGGCAGCCGCCGCCGGAGGATGCCGGGGACGACCTCAACGGGGTCGACATCGTCAACACACAGGATCTGTACGTCACTTGAGTCTCGCGTCATGACCCCATCCTCACGCGGCCGATCACTTCCGCCCAGTGTCTCGATCGACGCCTACAGGTACATTCCTGCCATGGGCGTTCATCGCGTGGCCGCGCTGGTCCTGCCGCCGCAGTCCACGTTCGAGTTGGCGTGCGCCGCCGAGGTCTTCGGCGTGCGCCGCCCCGGCCTGCCGAGTCGCTACGCGTTCACGGTGTGCGCCGAGCGTCCGGGAGCAGTGCCGACCCTGGCGGGATACGACATGGTGGTCGGCGAGGGCCTGACGGCGCTCGACGCGGCGGACACGGTGGTGATCCCCGGCCGGCACCAGTGGGACGCGACCGCCTCGCCCGCGGTGATCGGCGCGCTCCGGCGGGCCCACCTCCGCGGCGCCCGCGTCGTCGCGATCTGCTCGGGCGCCTTTCTGCTGGCCCAGGCCGGGTTGCTGGCCGACCGCAGGGCGACCACCCACTGGCGGCTCGCCGGCGAACTCGCTGCCCGTTTCCCGGATGTGCGGGTCGAACCCGACACCCTCTACATCGACCTGGGTGACATCGCCACCAGCGCCGGCACCGCCGCCGGCATCGACCTGTGCCTGCACCTGGCCCGCGCCGACCACGGCGCCGCCTACGCCGCCCACATCGCCCGGCACATGGTGATGCCCCCGCACCGCGAGGGCGGCCAACTCCAGTACAGCACCGCGGCCCCCGCCGACCCCCCACCGCAGTCGCTGGCCCCCGTCCTCGACTGGGCAACCGAACGGCTGCACCACCCCCTCACCGTCGACGACCTCGCCGCACAGGCCAGGATCTCGCCGCGCACCCTCGCCCGCAGGTTCGCCGGCCAACTCGGCGTCAGCCCCGGCCGATGGCTGCTCCAGCAGCGCGTCGCCGCGGCCCGGGCCCTGCTGGAGGAGACGGAGCTCCCGGTGGAGACCATCGCGGTACGCGTCGGCCTGTCCTCGGCCGCCAACCTCCGCAGACGCTTCCACGCCCTGGTGCACACCACGCCCGCCGCCTACCGGCGTTCCTTCGGCCGTCCTGTGCACGCGTCCGCCGTACGACAAGGCTGACGACCGGGAATCCGACGCTCCTGGCCGAGTTCCGGCCAAAAGGGCCGAGACCAGAGCAGTGTGGCCGGATCTTATGGGAAGTTGTCAGGCGCTCCCCGGGAGGTTGTCAGGGACTTCCTGAGTCGAACTGAGTCGAAAGTCCGACAGGGAGAATTTTTCTGCGGGGTCTTGTCAGGGGATCTCTCAGTCCAGGGAGATTCCTTCATCGCTTCGGCGCGAAACGCTCGCGTCGAATGCGACGCCCGTGACCGGTCCGGTCACGCCATTTGAGATACGAATCCACGCCTTGCCATGTCCGCACGCGTCGGAAACTGTGACGACCATGCGCCAGAACCGCGACCACCATGCGTCAGGACCGCGATGACCACGCGTCAGGACCGCGATGACCACGCGTCAGGACCGCGATGGCGAGGCGCTGTCGGCGCACCGGCCACGGCGTCACCGATCCGCCGTGCGGCGGAAGGCAGGCGGGGAAATCGCACGGGGGAGAATCAATGCCGCACGATCTGGGTGCCGGAACGCTGGTCGCCAAGGATCAGGAACAGAAACAGTTACTGGGCGCCGTCATGGCCAAACGGGGCGCGGCGGTGATCGGGCCCGCCGGTGTCGGAAAGACGGCACTGCTCTCCGCCGTGACGCGCCGGCTCGACCCCGCCCGCTTCGAAGTCGTCTGGGCGGCGGCCACCGAGGCTGGCGGGCGCATTCCCTTCGGCGTGTTCCGCGGACTGCTCTGCGTCGACGCGCCGCTCGACCACGGCCGGACGTACGGCCTGGTCCGCCGCGAACTGAGCCGCCGCGCCGGACAGCGCACCCCGGTGCTCGTCATCGACGACGTGCACCGGCTCGACGAGTGGTCCGCGGCCCTGGCGCTGAACCTGGCCGCCGAGGGGAACCTGCGCCTGGTCGTCGCCGCCCGCTCCGGCCTGGAGATGTCGGACGCCGTGGTGGCGCTGTGGAAGGACAAGTACCTGGAACGCCTCGACCTGACCCCGCTCAGCCGCGCCGACACCGGCCGGCTGGCGTGCGCGCTGGTGAACGGCGAGGCGGCGCGCAGCACCGTGGACCTCCTGTTCCGGTGGACCGGCGGAAACCCGCTGTTCGTGACCGAACTGGTCCGGTACGCCAGGGTGACGCGCCGCCTGCGGCAGATGTGCGGCCTGTGGTGGTGGCGCGGCCCGGTGACCGTGCCGCCGCGCCTCGCTGAGCTGTTCGACCGTGAGCTGCGCGGCCTCGGGCCGGTCCAGCGGGACGCCCTGGACGCCGTCGCCCTGGGCGAGCCGCTGCCGCTGCCCGTCCTGGAGGCGGTGGCGCCCGACGTCGTCGAGTGCCTGGAGGCCAGGGGCTACGTCCGCACGACCGAAGACGACGGCCGGATCCTGGTGCGGCTGAGCGGGCCGATGCTGGGCGCGGCGGCACGCCAGCGGATGCCCCTGCTGCGCCGCCGCCGGCTCGCGGGCGCGCTGCTCGCCGCGAGCACACTCCCGGAACCCGATCAAGTGACCCGGGCCCGCTGGCAGTTGGACGCCCATGGCCCCGTCGACGCCGGTCTCCTGACCCGTGCGGCCGAGACCACCTACCGGCACGACCCCGACCTCGCCTGCCGCTTCGCACGCCGGGCGCTGCACCAGTCGGGCGCCGCCGCCGTCCCGCTGGCCCGCGCGCTGGTCGAACTCGGCGACACCGCGCAGGCCCGCAAGGTCCTGGAACGGGCCCGCGCCCAGGCGACCGAGCCGGACGCACGGCTGTCACCGGCGATCGCGCTCGCCGAGCACCGGTGCTGGGCAGACCGTGATCCGGCCCGCGCCGCCGTGGAACTCGCCACGCTGCGCGGCGAAGTGCCGGCGCCCACCGACCTGGCCGCGCTGGACGGCACTCACGCGCTGGTGCTGCTCTTCGGCGGCCGCACGGGGGCGGCCATGGATGTCGCCGAGCGGATCCTGCGCCGTCCGGCGCACGGGCCGGGCGTCGCGTCCGCCCGCCTGACGCTCGCTGTCTGCCTCGCGCTGACCGGACGTACGAAAGAGGCGGTCGCGCTCGCCGAGGAAGCTCCGACAGGCAGCGACTGCCCGCCTCACCTGGCCGAACTCGCGGCTGTCGTACGGGACTTCCGGCTGCTGTGGCCCGCGGGCGAGGCGGCACACGCGGGCGACGCGGCCCCTGTGGCACACGCGGCCGACCCGGACGTACCGGGACACCCGCAGGGTGCCGAGTCGGCGCTGCTCGGCGGCTATCTCCAGTGGGTCCTCGGCCGTCGGCCGGAGGCGATCGCGTTGCTGCGGGAGGCGGTGGGACAGCAGTCCGGCGGCCGGCGCCTCTTTCGTACGGAGGCGTCCTGCTGGCTGGCCGTCAGCCTGGCGGAGGAAGGACAGCCCGACGCCGCCGAACGCGTGCTGGCCGACTGCCGGTCCGACCCGGTCGGGGTCGTCCCGGGCCAGGTGCCCTGGGCGGACGCCGCCGTGGCCGCGGCGCGGGGTGACCTCATGACCGCGTCGGCTTCGGTGCGGACAGCCGCCGAGGCGGCCCGGGACGCCGGATGCTGGGCCGTCGAGGTGGAGTACCTGACGTACGCGGCCTGGCTCGCGCCGGACAAGCCGCCGCCCGGCGTCATGGACCGGCTCGCCGTCGCCGTACGTCACGTCGACGCGCCGCGGCTCGTCGCCGGAGCGGAAGCCGTACTGGCGCTGTCCCGCGGGAGCGGTGCCCAACTGCTCGACCACGCCGCCCGGCTCGAGGCCCTCGGCATGAGCTCGCAGGCGTGGCGGCTCGCCGAAGCGGCGGTGGCCGCCCTGCGTGGGGAGGGCGGCCACCGCCGCCGGGACGCGGTGCTGCTGGTGAGCCGGCTGCGGGAGCGGCTCGGGGTCGCCCGGGCGGCGGCCCCGTCCGAGGCGCTCACCGCCCGGGAGGTGGAGATCGCCTCACTGGCCGCCGGGGGCCTGTCCGACCGCGCGATCTCCGACCGGCTCGCCCTGTCCGTTCGTACCGTGGAGAGCCACCTCGCCCGGATCTACCGCAAGCTCGGCGTGCACTCCCGGCGCGACCTTCCGGCCGTTCTCGGAAGGATCGGCAGGATCGGCAGGAGCTGAGCGGACGACGGGACCCGTGGAGTAGGCCGCCGCGTGGAGCGTGTACATGTCCGCGTAGCGGCCGCCCCGGGCGAACAGCTCGGCGTGCGTGCCGCTTTCGATGATCCTGCCGCCGTCCAGGACGACGATGAGGTCCGCGTCGCGCACCGTGGAGAACCGGTGCGACACGATGACGGTGATGGTGTCCGACGCGGGCCCGTTGCCCCGCAGGTAGCGGCGCAGCAACTCGGCCTCGCTGCCCGGATCGAGGCTGGCGGCCGGCTCGTCGAGGAGGACGAGGGCGGGGGCGGGGCGCATCCGGGCGCGGGCGAGCGCCAGCTTCTGCCACTGGCCGGCGGACAGGTCCGTGCCGTCCGGCATGGTCCGGCCGAGCTGGGTGTCGAGCCCCGCCGCAAGGCCCGCCACGACCTCCGCCGCACCGGCCGACTCCAGTGCGGCCCGGATGGCCGCCGGGTCGTCGAGCGCGCCGAGGTCGCCCAGGCCGACAGCCTCACGGGCGAGCAGCTCGAACCGGCAGAAGTCCTGGAAGCAGGCCGTCACCCGGGCTCGCCACCGCTCCGGAGGCACCTCGGACAGGTCCCGGCCGCCGAACACGATCCGCCCGGCCGACACCGGCTGGAGCCCCGCGAGCAGGGCGACCAGCGTGGACTTGCCCGCGCCGTTGTCCCCCACGACCGCGACCGTGGCCCCCCGGGGCAGCCGCAGGTCGACGGGTCCCAGCGCGGGAGCCGTGCGGCCCGGGTAGGTGAACGAGACCCCTTCGAGGACGAGGTCGCCGCCCGGCGGCAGCCCCGCGCCCGTCTCGGCCGCCCCGTCGGCTTCGCCGCGCTCGCCGGCGCCCTCGTTCCCGTACGCCCCACCGGAGTGCGGGTAGTCGACCAGCCGCAGATACAGCGCGACCGTGTCGAGCGAGCGGCGCAGCCACCCGAGCAGCCAGCCGAGCCCGGTGGTGGCGCCGACGAGCCGCGTGCTCAGCAGCAGGACGAGCACGGCCTGGCCCGCCGAGCCCGTACCATGGATCACCGACCGCGACACGACGTACAGGCCGCCGATGAGCGCGGAGCCGAAGAGCAGCCACCCCGCCGCGACGGCGATCGCGCCCTTGGCCCGCGCCGCCTCGCGCGGCCCGCTCGCGGCGGCGAACGCGTCCCGGTGCCGCGCCGAGATCTCGTCGGCGAGCCGGTAGAGCCGGACTTCGCGGGCCGGTGCGGGATCGGTGGCCAGGGAGAACAGGGCCATCCGGCGGCGATCGGCCTCGGCGCCGGCGCGCTCGGCCGCCGTGACCAGACGGGCCTGCCACCGGTTGGCCGCCGCCAGCGGGAGCACGGTCAGCGGCAGCAGGGCGAGCAGCGGACTAGCGGTGATCAGCAGGATCAGCGCGGCCACGAACCTGGCCAGCAGGTTGGCGTTCTCCACGAACGCGGCCAGGGCGCCGCCGAATTCGCCGCGCCGCTGCCGCACCACCTCGGCGGTGTCCAGGAACTCGGGGTCCTGGTAGTGCCCGATGTGCGGTGGCGTCGAGCACAGGTTCATCAGCCGGCGGTCGAACTCGAGGCCCACCCGATGCTGCAGCACGAGGCGTACGTCGGTCGCGACCGCGGTGGCCTGGTGGACCAGCACGGTGACCACCAGCAGGAGCAGCCCGCCCCGCACCGTCTGGGTCCGGTCGTGCGCGACGGCGCCGTCGACCATCCACTGGAGGCCGATCGCCTGCAGTGCCGCGACGACGTTCAGGAGCGGGGAGAGGATCAGGACGAGCAGCCCGCGCCGCGGATCCACCCGGATCGCGGTGCCGAGCAGCAGCCGGACGGCGGCGAGGTTCTCACGCACGGTCTTGCGTACGGTCTTACGCACGACGGGTTCCTCCGTGCAGCTGGAAGGGTTCGGACTGGACGCGGAACATCCGTGCGTACCGGCCGTCGGCGGCGACGAGTTCGTCGTGCGTGCCGAACTCGCTGATCCGCCCGTCGTCGAGCACGGCGATCTTGTCGGCGAGCCGGACGGTGGCGAAGCGGTGCGAGACCAGGATGGTGGTGAGCCCCGCGGTGATCTCCAGGAACCGTGCGTAGAGCTCGTGTTCCGCCTCGATGTCGAGGTGCGCGGTGGGTTCGTCGAGGACGAGGACCCGGGCGCCGTGCTGGACGGCATACAGCGCGCGGCTCAGCGCGAGCCGCTGCCACTGCCCGCCGGAGAGTTCCGTCCCCTCGGTGAAGGCGCCGCTGAGCGGGGTGTCCCAGCCGTCGGGCAGCTCCTGCTCGACGCCGAGGAACCCGCCGAGCCGGGCCGCCGCGGTCAGATCGGCGTCGGTGGTGGCGGTCTCGACGTGACCGAAGCCGACGTTGTCACGCACGGAGAACGGGTAGCGCACGAAGTCCTGGAAGACCACGGCCAGTTGCCGCCGCCAGCCGTCCGGGTCGTAGGCGCGCAGATCCTGCCCGTCGACCGTGATCCGGCCGTCGTCCGGGAGGTAGAGCCCGGACAGGAGCTTGGTGAGGGTGCTCTTGCCCGCGCCGTTGTCGCCGACGATCGCGAGCGACGAGCCCGCGGGGACGACCAGGTCCAGATCGTCGAGCACCGGTCC
Source organism: Streptomyces aureoverticillatus (assembly GCF_014649395.1). Lineage (GTDB taxonomy): Bacteria > Actinomycetota > Actinomycetes > Streptomycetales > Streptomycetaceae > Streptomyces > Streptomyces aureoverticillatus. Next base: position 395,968 of record NZ_BMSY01000004.1, on the reverse strand, counting down.
TCGGCCACCGGGGTAGGCGAACCGCACCTTCTCGAACCGGATCTCGCGCCGGGGCAGACCCACGGCGGCGAGACGTCCGCGTTCGCCTGCCGTGTCCAGCGTGCTGACGGCGAGCGCCGCGGGTACGGCGGTGCTCGCCGTGTGCAGCTGCCACTGCAGGTCGCCCGTGAAACCGAGCGCGAACAGGCCGAGCAACGCCTGGAGCGCGACGGCCAGTTGGCCGACCGCGAGCGAACCGTGAGCCGCCTGGAGGGCGAGCGGCAGCACCACGGCGACGTGCGCGAGGAGCAGGAGGAGGATCGCCAGGGTGTGACGGCGCGGGCTCACCCGGGCCCGGCGCAGCTGCACCATGCCGTCCCACCAGGCCACGGCGAACCGCTCCACGAGCCAGCTGCGCAGGCCGAACAGCCGCAGCTCCTTGGCCGCGGGTGCGGTCGTCGCCGTGTCCCGCAGATACGCGGCCCGCCTGAGCTGCGCGGTCTCACCCGCGTGCGCCGACACCGACCGCTCGATCTCCTTCTCCTGCCAGCGGCCGGTGACCACCCAGGCGGCGCCGAGGACCAGCGGCATCCACCACTGGCCGGCCCAGCCGAGCAGGACGGCCGAGACCAGCCCGGTCAGGCGCAACGGCACCAGTCCGGCCAGCGCGGTGACCGCCTGACCCGGCGGGTGCGCGCCGAGTCCGACGGCCCGCGCGCGCTCGATCCGGTCGGCCACGTCCGGGTCGTCCAGATGCCCGATCTGGGCCGGGCGCAGCGCGCCGTCGACGGTGCGTTGGGCCATCGCGCCGTCGAGCGCGGTGCCGAGGCGCGCGGCCACCATGGTCCTGACCGGATCGAGGACCATGTCGAGGAGGAGGACGGTCGCGAGCAGCGCGAGCCCGATGACGACACCGCGCATGGACTTCGGCGTCTCGGTGAGCGCGACGACGAGGCGGCCCGTCGCCAGGGGCAGCAGGGCGCTGCCCACCGCCTGCGCGACGAGGAGCGCCGCGAGGACGAGGGTCAGCCCGCGCGCGATCCGCGGCAACTGCCGGACCAGTGCGAGGACTCCGTTGTGGACTGTCATGGTCCGGTTCACCCTTCAGCGGTCGGGCCGTTCACCGTTCACCGTTCACCGTTCTGCGGACGCCGGCACACGGGGCCGGTGGTGGGCGCGGTGGCCGCTCCTGTCCGGAAGCGAGCGGCCACCGCCGGGCGTCAGTTACCGCCGGTGGTCGGGGGCGGATACATCATGGGAAAGCACCTCCTCTCGCTCTCGGCTGAAAGGAACGCTAATCGGCGGCGAGCGGAAAGAGATCCGTAGTCGAGTACGCAATTCGACGCGCTCGGTACGGAAGCGGCGGCGGCGTCCGTAGGTACAACGCCCTTGCGTACAAAGGTCCGTTCATTGCGTACTCCACTACGGACGACCGCCGCCGCGGGCGATTCGTACAGTGCCGATCCAGGAATGTGTGTCCGCCTTCAGCCTGGAGAGTCACCGATGACCCATGAGGAAAGCCCCGAGAAAGTGGACGACGACGTGAATCCCAACGCCGTCATCTGGGACGTCACCTTCGCCTGCCCGTTGCGCTGCTATCACTGCTATACGGAGTCGGGAAGGCGCCCCGCGAAGAATCTCAGTCACGAGGAAATGCTGAAGGTCGCGGATGCGATCATTTCCCTCGAACCGCAGATGATCACGCTGTGCGGCGGCGAACCGCTGACCATCAAGCGGATCATCGACGTCGCCCGGCACTTCGCCGACGCGGGCGTGCGGGTGTTCCTCTACACCAGCGGCTGGGCCATGCCGGCGGCGACGGTCGAGGCGCTCGCCGAGGTGGCCACCAAGATCGTGGTAAGCGTCGACGGCGGCAACGCGGCGACGCACGACCGGATCCGCGGCCGGGCCGGCTCCTTCGAGCGGGCGATGAGCGCGCTCGCGCGGATCGACGCCGAGGTCGGCCGCAGGCTCGCGGCGGGCGTTGCGGCGCCGCGCTTCGGCATCGACTACGTGGTCGTACGCAGCAACTACCAGGAAATGGACCAGGTGTGCGCCGAGGTGGCCCCCCGGTTCCCGCACCTGGAGACCGTGTACTTCGGTGCCGTGGTGCCCACCGGCCTCGCCAGCCGGCCCTCGTTCGTCGAACACGAGCTGCTCAGCGACGAGCAGGTGGCCGAGCTGATCGCGCCGGAGACCCGGCGCAGGCTCCAGGAGGCCGCCCCGGCGTCCGTCACGGTGGAGACCACCGAGAACTTCGAGGTCCAGATGAACCCGGACTTCCTCGCGCGCACCCCCAGCTTCCGGCCCTTCGAGATCGAACCGGACGGCGCTGTGCGCGGCATGCCGATCTACGAGGGCACGGTGGGCAGCCTGCTCACCGACGACCCGCGTGAGGTGTGGCGCCGGGTGCGGGAGCGGTGGAACGACCCGTTCGTCCTCGACTGCCTCAACCGCATCCGCACCCGCGCGGACTGGGCCGAGGCCGTGCGCCGCATCGACTACCGGTTCGCGTCACCCGAAGACCGTCGCCGGATCGACAGCAGGCCGCCCTACCGGCCCGCGGTCGTGGACGGGGTGGTGGACGGGGTGGCCTGAGCGCCGCAGAACTCGGCCTCGACGACGCGCACCGGGGAGGCGGGGTCGGCCCAGTCGCCGTTGAGGTTCATCGACAGCGCGTGCCTGCCGTCCCTGGTGGCCAGGGAGTAGGAGAAGGAGCCCTGGATGAGGCCGTTGTGGCCCCACAGGTCGCCGCAGGACGTCTTCATCCGGAAGAGGCCCAGGCCGTAGGCGTTGCCGTGCGCGTCGATCGGCACCGTGGTGGTCATCTCGTCGAGCTGGCGCGGCTTCAGGAGTTTTCCGGACAGCAGGGCCCGGTAGAAGCGGTTGAGGTCCCCGGACGTCGAGACGATCTCGCCGCCCGCGCCGGCGAGGGAGGGGTTGAGGTCGGTGACGTCGTACGTCGGGCTTCCTGGGCCGCCGGGACCTCCCAGGCCCCCGGTCAGCTTCGAGTAGTGCCGCACGCTGGGCCGGGGCATGCGCGACTCGGTGCCCGGCAGAGTGGTGGCGTCCAGGTGGAGCGGGCGCAGGACGCGGCGTTCGATCTCGTGGGCGTAGGAACGGCCGGTGGCCTTTTCGATGACCATTCCGGCGAGGGTGTAGTTGGTGTCGGAGTAGTGCCAGCCGTCGCCGGGCGCGAAGTCCGGCCGGTGGCTCATGGCGAGTCGGACGATCCGCCGTGGTGTCCAGGTGTCGTGGCGGTGGGCGAGGAACTCGGTGGAGAACGCCCGCCGCCGGAAGTCCGGGTCCTCGGTGTAGCTGTAGATCCCGCTGGTGTGGTTGAGGAGTTGCCGCAGCGTGATCCGGCGGCCGTCGTGCCCGTTGCCCCGGACCAGGCCGGGCAGCCAGTGGTCCACGCTGTCGTCCAGGCTCAGCCTTCCCGCGGACTCCAACTGGAGCATGACGGTGGCGACGAAGGTCTTGGTGAGGGATCCGGCCCGGTACCGGTCCTCGGCCCGGGGCGGTGCGCCGGTCCTCAGGTCGGCGGTGCCGGCGCGGCCGAACCAGGTGTCGCGCCCCCGCTGGGCCGTCGCCACGGCCCCGGGCACGCCGCCCTCGACCACGGCGTCCAGGGCTTCCTGGGTGGAGGCAGACGTCTCGGCCGCCGAGGAGGCGGGTGCCGCGAACACACCGGCCAGTACCGCCGCGGCGACGACCGCGGCGACACCGCCTGCGCGTCCAGGGCCGTTCCGGCGCCGGCGCCGGAAGTAACGCCGCCTGCGGCGCTCCTGCTCGGACACGTCATACACGCCATCCATGTCGTACACGCGAGATCTCCTGCCGTTCGGAGGGAAGCGGGCGGCTTGCGGGACCAGCCTCTCAGAGCGGCCCGCGTGAGGGGATCCCGCTGGCCGCAGACCTCGCGGTGGAACCAACACCCTGATGACGGTGGACGTGGACACACCTCATGAGTGCGTCCGCATGCGCGGCCCGGTGGGCGCGTCCGCATATGCGACCCCGTGAGCGCGTCCGCATGCGCGGCCTTCGTGAGCGCGTCCGCATGCGCGGGCCGCGCCGGGCGTACGGTGCCGGACGCGACCGGCGCGTAATCACACGCCTGTCTCAGACGCGCCCTTTCGGGGGATCCGCACCTCCTGGTGCCCCCGGCCACTTCCAGTACCACGTTCCGTGCTCCCTCCCGTGGCTGTTTGGCTGAACCAGGCGCTCCGCTCCCGCCCGCGCCAGACCGCGCCGTCCCCCCCCACTCACGCCGGCCCGGGACGCACCGGCGCGCATCCGCGCCGCGTGGCACCCCCGCACCCGCCAAGCGCACGCATCAGCGCGCACCCCGCGCACGTCCGCTCATGTCCGTCCACGTACAGGGAGGCAATGTGTCCACACCCGAAAGCGCCGCCGGACCCGGCACCGAGCAAGGCGAAGGACCCACCGCGGAGGCACAGCCCACCAGCCTCAGCACCCAGGCCGCGCGCCAGCTCACCACCACCGCCAAGTCCGAACCCCAGATGCAGGCCATCACGTCACGATGGCTGCTCAAGATGCTGCCGTGGACGGACGTCAAGGGCGGCACCTACCGCGTCAACCGGCGCCTCCAGCTCAGGATCGGCCGCGGCCGCGTGCAGTTCGAGCAGAACGGCGCCGACGACATCAAGGTGATCCCGGAGACCCTGACCGAACTGCCCGTCCTGCGCGGCTACTCCGACACCGCGGTCCTCAAGCACATCGCTTCCCGCCTTCGGGTGCGCCAGGTGCACGTCGGCGAGATCCTCTTCGACGCCGGACAGCCCGTCACCGAGACCTACCTCGTCGTCCACGGCCGCTTCACCCGCTACGCCACGGGCAAGTTCGGCGAGGAGGAGGTCGTCGGCGTGGTCACCGACGGCGACCAGATGGGCGACGAGGCCGTCGGCAGGGCCGACCCGCTGTGGCTCACCTCGGTGCGGGCCGAGACCCCCGGGGTGGTCCTGGTGCTTCCCTGGGACGCGCTGATGCAGATCGTGGAGGACACGCCCTCGCTCGCGGCGCACCTGGACGCCTTCGCCGAGCGGCAGCGCAAACCCATGAACCGCAAAGGCGAGGCCGATGTCCCGGTGCTGGCGGGACACCTGGGGGAGCAGACCCTCTCCAGCGGCTACGTCGACTACGAACTCACCCCGCGCGAGTACGAACTGTCCCTCACCCAGACCGTGTTGCGCATCCACACCCGGGTCGCCGATCTCTACAACAACCCCATGGACCAGACGGAGCAGCAACTCCGCCTGACCATCGAGGAGATCCGCGAACGCCAGGAGTGGGAGCTGGTCAACAACCGTGAGTTCGGACTGCTGCACAGCGTCGACTACGGCCAGCGCATCAGCACCTTCACCGGCCCGCCCACCCCCGACGACCTCGACGAGCTGTTGTCGATGCGGCGCAAGACCAAGCTGTTCCTCGCCCACCCGAAGGCCATCGCGGCGTTCTTCCGGCAGTGCAACCGGCGCGGCCTGGTGCCCGGCACGGCGAACGTCGACGGGCACGAGGTCCCCGCCTGGCGGGGCGTCCCGCTCTTCCCGTGCGGCAAGATCCCGATCAGCCCGGAGCACACCACCAGCATCATCGCGCTGCGCACCGGAGAGGCCGACCAGGGAGTCGTCGGCCTCTACCAGACGGGCATCCCCGACGAGTACCAACCCGGCCTGAACGTACGCTTCATGGGCATCGACACCGCCGCGATCATGAGCTACCTGGTCACCGCGTACTACTCCCTCGCCATCCTCGTGCCCGACGCCGCCGGGATCCTGGAGAACGTACAGATCGGGCGGAGCGCGGAATGAGCACACCGTCCGCGTCCGAGACGCCTGCGTGGCGACCACCCGGGCCGCCCAGTCCGGCCCGGGCCCTCCGCGCCCGGCGGGGCGGCCCGATTCCCGGCCTGCGCCACCGGCCCGCCGTGCCCGCCGACCCCGAGAAGGTCAAGGAGGTCGACCGCAGGCTGGAGGCCTGGGCGCGCCACCACGACCTGTTCCCCGCGGCGTGGAAGGGCGACTTCGCGGGCTTCCAGTTCGGCCGGGCCGTGGTGCTCCAGCACCCGGGCGCGGCCGATCTGGACCGGCTCGCCGCCGCGGGAAAGCTGCTGCTCGCCGAGAACCTCGTCGACAGCTGCTACTGCGAGGCCGAAGAGGGCCGGGGCGGCTCCCCGCGCGGCCTCGGCGGGCGGCTGGTCCTGGCCCAGTCGGCCATCGACCCGTTCCACGGCGACCCGGTGCACGAGGGGGAGTGGCGCCGTGGTGTGCAGGCCGACGGGCCGCTGCGCTCGTACCACTGGGCCGTGAAGGACTTCGCCGCCCTCGCCACGCCCAGCCAGGCCGACCGGTTCGTGCACGACATCGCCCGGCTGCACCTGGGCTACCTCGGCGAGGCCGCCTGGGCCGAGACCCGGTACGTGCCGCGGACGTGGGAGTACCTGGTGATGCGGCAGTTCAACAACTTCCGCCCCTGCCTGTCCATCGTGGACGCCGTCGACGGCTACGAACTGCCCGAAGCGCTCTACGCCCGCCCCGAGATCCAGCGGATCACAGCCCTCGCCTGCAATGCCACCACCCTGGTCAACGACCTGTACTCCTTCACCAAGGAGCTGGCCGGCGACCCGCACCACTGGAACCTGCCGCGGGTCATCGCCGCCAACGAGCGGTGCGGCCTGAAGGCGGCCTACCTGAAGGCCGTCGAGATCCACAACAGGGTCATGGAGGCCTTCGAGGAGGAGTCCGCGGTCCTGTCCGCCACCTCACCCCTGGTCGAGCGCTACGCCGAGGGTCTCGCCGCGTGGGTGTCCGGCAACCACGAGTGGCACGCCACCAACACCCACCGCTACCACCTGCCCAACTACTGGTAGCACCCCGCACTCTCCGTCCACACTCCCACGCTCACCTCCCCACCCTCCACGCTCGCCTCCCTACCCCCCCCATTCGTCCTCGCTCTCGCCCTGAGGAGTCACCGTTGACCATTGCCGACGCCGAGCCCGCAGCAGCACCGGTCCCCTCCCAGTCCACGTACCAGAGCCGCGTCGCCGACTACTGGAACGCCGAAGAGAACCCGGTCAACCTCGAACTCGGGAAGATCGACGACCTCTACCACCACCACTACGGCATCGGAGACGTCGACTGGTCCGTGCTCGACCCGGCCGACAGCACCGCCTCCGCCTCCGCCGAGCGGCAGGAGCGCGTCACCGCCGAACTCCACCGCCTGGAACAGGCGCAGGCCGACCTGCTCGCCTCGCACCTCGGCCCCCTGACACCCGCGGACCGTGTCCTCGACGCGGGCTGCGGCCGGGGCGGCGGGTCGGTCGTGGCGCATCTGCGGTACGGCTGTCACGCCGACGGCGTCACGATCTCCCGGAAACAGGCCGACTTCGCCGCCGCCCAGGCCCGCAAGCGGCACATCGACGACAAGGTGCGCTACCACCACCTGAACATGCTCGACACCGGCTTCCCCGCCGGCGCGTACGCGGCGTCGTGGAACAACGAGTCCACGATGTACGTCGAGCTGGACCTGCTGTTCGCCGAGCACGCCCGGCTGCTGCGCCGCGGCGGCCGCTATGTGACGATCACCGGCTGCTACAACGACGCCTACGGCCGGGCGTCCCGCGAGGTGTCCCTCATCAACGCCCACTACATCTGCGACATCCACCCCCGCTCGGAGTACTTCCGGGCCATGGCACGCCACCGGCTCGTACCGGTGCACGTCGAGGACCTGACCGCCGCCGCCGTGCCCTACTGGGAGCTGCGCAAGCGGGCCGACCACCTGGTGACGGGCATCGAGGAAACGTTCCTGGCCGCCTACGGAAACGGCAGCTTCCAGTACCTGCTGATCGCGGCGGACCGGGTCTGAGAGCCTCCGCGCCCGTCGGGGCAACGCGCCCGTGGGCCACCGCTCAGGGGCGCCGGAGGCCAAGTCCGGGCAGGAAGCGCCGGAATCCGAGGACCCGCACCCCGGGCACCTCATTGATGACCGCCATCGGCCCGCCGTCCTCGACGTCGATATGGCCCTCGAACATCCGCTGGTGCGCCTCCTCCGAGGCCCACTCGCTGTAGTTGACGACCCTGAGACCGTCCTGCCGGATGTGGAAGTGGGAGGCCAGGCCCCCGCCGTCGTCGCCGGGCGGCTGTACGCCCCCGTAGTGGTCGACGATGGTGTCGACGAGCCTGCGCGCGGTCGCTTCCCCGTCGGTGTCGAAGGCGACGCGCACCACAACGCCCGGCGTCACGCACCGCGTTCCTGCCGCGGCCGTCATGCTGCGGTACAGCCGATGGACGCCCAGGTCTCCCCTGTCCACCTCGGCCACCGCATGGATGTCGCGTGCCAGCTCCTGATAGCGGTCGCTCTGGGCGAAGGCGCGGTATGCGTCGGCGCTCGTCCACTGGGAGTAGTTCAGCACCGTCCGGCCGTCCGTCCCGGCGAGGAAGACACGGGAGAGAAGGCCGTCCGGCAGCGGGTGACGCCGCCACGCCTCGAAGGCGCCCTGGATGACGGCCTGTTGGCGTTCGGAATCTCCCATGTCCCATTCGCCCATGAGCACATGGCCGGCGTCGTCCCGCAGGATGTCGGGCAGCGGATCGGTCACCAGATCTTGATGTGAAGTCATGCGTCAACTCCTTGCGTGCCTGTCCTGCGCGAGTGCGCCTGAGGTCCGGTCAGTGCCTTGTCGGCGGCATCGAGGATGCTGCGGAAGCTGCCGGTGATCATCGGCCGTACGAGATGCCGGGTGAGGAAGCCGCCGATCAGCGGGGCGCTCATCTCGGCGCGGGTGGTCCAGTTCACCAGCGTGCCGCCGTCGACCTCGGTGAACGTCATGCGGCCGAGCTCGTGCCGGGACGGCGGGAAGCTGCGCTCGACGGCGTACTCGGTGACGTACGGAGCGTCGTGGCGGGTGATCCTCTCGCGGAGCCAGCCGATCGCCCAGAGGTGACTGCGTACCGCGCCGACGCCGTAGGGCGCGCCCTCACCGCGCCGGGCCAGGCGGCAGCGCAGCACCAGGCGTGAGCGCTCGTAGTTGGTGGTCGTGGTGAGCCAGGCGAACACCTCGTCGATCGGGGCGGCGATGGTGCGCTCGACGGTCATGGTTTCCATGGCAGGTGTTCTCCTCTGTCGAGTGTCCGCACCGCGTCGGCACGGTGCAGCTTGTCCGGGTTGCGCACGCCGTAGATGCCGGTGATCGATCCGTCGTGGATCTCGAACGCCACCAGCCAGTCGAGCGCGCCGTCGGTGAGGAAGCGCGCCGCCGGCATGCCGTTGTACGTGGCGGGCTCGACCCGGGTCCTCGTGGTGCTGGTGGTGCGCAGCACGCCGAGGACGAAGCGGGCGACGTCGTCGGCGCCGACGACCGGCTTGCGGGCGGCGACGACCTTGCCGCCGCCGTCGGAGATCGCGACGACATCGGGCGCCAAGAGGTCCATCAGCGCCTGGACCTCACCGGTCGAGGCCGCCTGAAGGAACCGCTGGACGACCTCCTGCTTGGCCTCGGAGCCGGGCTCGAAGCGGCGCCGCCGCGCCTGGACGTGCCGTCGCGCGCGGTGGGCGATCTGCCGGACGGTGACCTCGGACTTGCCGATCGAGTCGGCGATCTCCCCGTGGGTGTAGCCGAACACGTCATGCAGCACGAACACGGCGCGCTCGCTCGGGTTCAGCGTCTCCAGGACGAGCATCATCGCTATCGACACCGACTCGGCCAGGACCACGTCCTCGCCGGCCTCGGGCGCGGTGCGGATCGGCTCGGGCAGCCACGTACCGACGTAGTCCTCGCGCCGCGCCCGCACCGTGCGCAGGTGGTTGAGGGCCTGCCGGGTCACCACGCGCACCAGATAGGCCCGCGGATGCTCGACCGTGTCCGGATCCACCGCGCTCCACCGCAGATAGCTCTCCTGGAGCACGTCCTCGGCGTCGGCGGCGCTGCCCAGCATCTCGTAGGCGATGGTGAACAACAGCGGGCGGTGTTCGGTGAAGGCGTCCTCAGCCATGGTCCGCGCTCACCTCCACCACGAGCATCCGGCCACGTCCTTGCGTCACTGCCCCGGCTCCTTTTCTGTCGGCTGCCCATCGAGACACCCCGCACCGGTGAACCGTGACAGTCCACCGGCGTGATTCACTTCACAACTCCGTTGAGGCGCTTTCGTACGTAGGGAAGAGTCCGTCGGCATGGAGTTTCTCTGCTACCACCGCGACCGGCCCGGCTCCGCCACCCTGCGCGACGAGCTCATCGAAGACCACTGGTCCTACATGGACGAGTACGCGACGCGGATGATCGCCCGCGGCCCGACCTTCGCCGACGACGGCGAAACGCCCTCCGGCAGTCTGCACATCGTCGACCTGCCGGACCCCGCCGCCGCCCGCGCCTTCGCCTTCGACGAGCCCAACCAGCAGGCAGGTGTGTACCGCGACGTGCTGCTGCGCCGGTGGCACAACACGCTGGGGCGCACCATGTGGGACTTCCCCGGCGGCCCGACCGGCGGCAACCGGTACCTGGTCCTCGGCTTCGGCTCGGGCCGGCCCGCCGAGATCGTCATGCCGTCCGACAAGGACGAGCTGATCGCCTACGGGCCGCTGCTGTCCGACGACGGCGCCACCTGGCTGGGCACGGCGGTGCTGCTCCGCGCCCCGGATCGGGCCGCGGCACGCGCCGTCCTCGTCCCCGAGCGGTACGCGGCCGTCGAGGTCCACGACTGGGAGTTCGGCGGGCGGCGGTGACGCGCTGAGGAATGTCCCCCTTTCTCCCGGGGCAGGGGCGAGGGCGGAAGCGTGATCCGAAGCGAGGTCGGGCAGGAGGCGCGCGTGACCGGTCTGGCGGTTCTGCTGTGGGACGTGGGCAACGGGCAGGGCCCCCGACAGCTCTCCGAACTCGGCCTTGCCCTGCTGCTGTCGAGCCTGATCGGCTGGGAACGCGCGGCGCAGCAGAAGAGCGCCGGTCTGCGCACGCACACCCTGGTGGGCATCGCCAGCGCGCTGATGATGGAGGTCTCCCAGCACGGCTTCACCCACGTCCTCGGCCTGGAGAACGTGTCGTTCGACCCCTCCCGGGTGGCCGCGCAGATCGTCTCCGGGATCGGGTTCATCGGCGGCGGCCTCATCTTCGTACGCAGGGACGCCGTCCGCGGCCTGACCACCGCGGCGACGATCTGGCTCACCTGCGCGGTGGGCATGGCGTGCGGTGGTGGCCTGCCGGTCCTCGCCGTGGTCGTCACAGCCTTGCACTTCATCGTCGTACGCGGCTATCCGCGGCTCGCCGGGATACTGCTCCCGGGAGCCACCGGCTCCGCCTTCGAACTGCGCATGACGTACCGCACGGGCACCGCGCTGCTGCCCCGGCTGATGCAGACGTGCACCCGCCGCGGGTTCCGGATCGTGCGGGTCAAGGTCGACCGGCTGCCCGGCAGAACCGACTCCGCCGCCCGCGTCCTGCTCGAACTGGAGGGGACCGCCGACAGCGGCGAGCTGACCGCCGAGCTGTTCGAGAACGCGGGCGTGATCGATGTGGAGACGACCGCGGCCGCGGAGGACGAGTAGCGGTTTCGACTTTGGTTACCGCGAAGAGAACCGATGGCCGATGATCGGCCCCTCGCCCACCCCCGACTCTGGGCACGTCCGTCGGTGACCTGACCGTGGGAGTGAAAGTACCTGATGCGGAACGAAGCGATGACGCGAGCGAGTTTCCTGGCCGGGGCGGCGGCGGTCGGCGCCGGCGCGGTGGTGGGCACGGCGCTCGCCGGGCAAGCGGCCGCCGGCACACGCCCGGCGGGCGGCCGGACGGAGCCCCGGCGCGGTCTTGCCCGCCGGGGTGTGATGAACGAGTGCACGGACGGCGAGACGCCGCACACGGGATGGAACCGCACCCGGATGCGGTCCGACCTGCGCACCATCAAGGGCGAGCTGCACGCCAACTCGGTGGTGGCCTACGGCACCGGCGTCGAGCGACTGACCGCCACCGCCACCGAGGCGGCCGAGAACGGGCTGCACATATGGCTCCAGCCGCGCCTGGCCGACCTTCCCGAACGCCAGATCCTGGACCACCTGGCCGAGACCGGCAGGCAGGCCGAACGACTGCGCCGGCAGGGCGCGGGGGTGTACCTGAGCGTCGGCTGCGAGTTCATCCTCTTCGTGCCCGGCATCGTCCCCGGGGACAACGCGGTCGAGCGGATCGAGAACATGAAGAACGGAAACTGGAACCCGGAAGAGGCCCAGCGGAAGCTCGACCGCTTCATCGGCCGGGCCGCCAAGACCGCCCGCCGGGTGTTCCACGGGCCGCTGACGTACGGCTCCGCGCACGGAGACCGGGTGGACTGGGACCTGTTCGACCTCGTCAGCGTCAACTACTACTCGTACTTCGCCGATCCCCGCGGCTACGTCAAGGAGCTCAGCCCCTACCGCGAGTGGGGCAAGCCCGTCGCCATCACGGAGTGCGGAACCTGCACCTTCGACGGCGCCCCCGAAGCCGGCGGCATGGGCTGGGACATCGTCGACTACGACAAGCCCAAGCCGGAGATCCGCCCCGGCGTGAAACGCAGCGAACACACCCAGGCCCAGTACCTGACACAGGTCCTGAAGGTGTACGAGCGCATGAACCTGCACGCCGCGATGGTCTACCAGTTCGTCACCCCGGACGCTCCCCACCGCCGCCAACGCCGCTACGACCTCGACATCGCCAGCTACAGCCTCACCAAGGCGATCTGGAAGACGGAGGACGACCCGACGGCGCGCTGGCACTGGGAGCCGAAGGAGTCGTTCCATGCGGTGTCGCGTTGCTTCGCGCGGACACGCCCTAGGGGCGGCGCTGGTGCCTTCAGCCGCTGGTGAGGGTCCAGAAGGCGGCGAGCCCACGGCTATGCGCCGTCCGCCGGATGGCTTCCCGGCCCCGCCGCGTTGTCGGCCAGGGGAGTGGGGGAGAGGTCGGTGAGTTCCTCGCCCGGTTCGAGCAGGGTGTCCGCCGCGCCGACGATGAGCGGGTCGGGGCTGCCGACGGCGTCCTTGTCCTTGGCGGGGTAGTCGCACCGGTACAGCAGGTGGCGCATCGCCTCCAGGCGTCCGCGCCGCTTGTCGTTGGTCTTCACGACCGTCCAGGGGGCGTGCGTGGTGTCGGTGGCGCGGAACATGTCGATCTTCGCTGCGGTGTACGCGTCCCACAGGTCCAGGGAGGCGATGTCCGTCGGTGACAGTTTCCACTGCCGTACCGGGTCGACGCGGCGGATGGCGAAGCGGGTGCGCTGCTCGCTGCGGGACACGGAGAACCAGAACTTCACCAGCAGTACGCCGTCGTCAACGAGCATCTGTTCGAACGGCGGGGCCTGCTCCAGGAAGTGCCGGTACTCCTCCGGGGAGCAGAAGCCCATGACGCGCTCGACACCGGCGCGGTTGTACCAGGAGCGGTCGAAGAACACGATCTCGCCGGCCGACGGGAGCTCGGTGACGTAGCGCTGGAAGTACCACTGGCCGCGCTCACGCTCGGTCGGTTTGTCGAGGGCGACGACGCGCGCCCCGCGAGGGTTCAGGCGTTCGGTGAAGCGCTTGATCGTGCCGCCCTTGCCCGCCGCGTCCCGGCCCTCGCACACCACGACGATCCGCTGTCCGGTGTCCTTGACCCACTTCTGCAGCTTGAGCAGCTCGATCTGCAGGATCCGCTTGGCGCGCTCGTACTCGTTGCGGCGCAGCTTCCGGTCGTACGGATAGTTCTCCCGCCAGGTGTCGATGGGCAGGCCGCGGCTGTCGAGCAGTACGGGCTGCTCGGGTCTGGACCAGTCGACGGACAACTCGTCCAGCAGGCCCGGGTCTCCGGCATCGCCCGGCTCCTCACGCGGGTCGTCGGCTCCCGTCCCCATGGCGTACGTCTCCCTGCGCGATCGGCGTCCACATCGATCGGGTCACCCGTGCCGACCCGGAGGGGAACGAGTTCTGCGTCCTCGCGGGCCGCCGCCCCCGAGGTTAGTCGGTGTTCTGGTGCGTACCGGGTTCGACGATCTCGTCCAGTGCCAGACGCACGGCCTCGAAGGCGCTTGACCTGATGGTCAGGCCCAGTACGTCGGTCTCGTCGATCGCCGCCCGCGCTGCCGCGTCCAGTTGCTGTTCCTCACGAACGGCCCAGTCGCGTGCGGCCCGGATGCGTCGCAGAAGTTCTTCGGCGTCCACCACATCTGCTGCCATGCGCGGACCCTACGTCGCGGAGCGGCGGGCAGCGCCCTGCGGGCCGCGCGACGCGGGCCCGCAGGGCGCTCGGTTCACCCGTTGGCCTTGCCGTTGCCGGACAGCACCGGAATGTCGTCGACGAGGTGCGACAGGGGTTCGTCGCCCTTGGCCTGCGTGGAGTTCTCGGTGCACTGCTGGTTCTGCGGGGCCGAGAGGATCGGGATGTCCTGGACGGCGATGTTCAGGAGGCCGACGAGGGAGCCCACGTTCGCCTTGACGGGCACGCCGAGGCAGAGCTTGTTCAAGGAGCCCTGGATCGCGGTGAGTTGCGCACTCTGCTTGCCGTGGGTGCTGCTGTTGCCGAACGACTGCTCGGCGCCGTTGCCGCTGGCGCTGGTGGTGCTGCCGTCGTCGCCGATGGCGGCCGCGCTCCCGGCGGTGCCGGCGAGGGAGAGGGCGGCGAGACTGAGGGCGAGGGGGATGGTACGGATTCGCATGTCACTCCAGTGCGGAACTTGGGTCGAGGAGTCAGAGACATGAACAAGTACATCCACTTATGCCGCATGTCCGCGCATATTCGCCCATTCGCAGAGTGTCGGACTCGGCGTGCTGACAGGGGTGAGGGCTTCCTCCCAGGCTTCCTCCAAGGCTTCCTCCCGGGCGTCTTCCGGCCCGGAGTCAGTCCTGATCGGCGATCAGGGGCGAGACCGGCCGCTCGAAGAAGGTCTCCAGGACCACCGTCGCCTGCGTGCCGCTCACCCCGTCGATCGCGTACAACCGCCGCAGCACGTCCTGCAGTTGCTCGGTGGTCGCGGTCCTGACCTTCACCAGGACCGACGCGCTGCCGGCGATGATGTGCGCCTCCAGGATCTCGGGAAGCGCGGCGAAGCTCTCCGCCGCGTCGCCCATCCACGTGGTCGAGTCGACCGTCACATAGGCCAGCACGCCGCCGCCGACCGCCGCCGGGTCCACCTCGGCCGCGGTGCGGCGGATCACTCCGCGCTCGCGCAGCTTCCGTACGCGTTCGTGAGTCGCGCCGGCCGAGAGTCCCACGGCCTCGCCCAGTGCGGCGTAGGACTGGGTGGCGTCCTGCTGGAGCCGCTCCAGCAGAGTACGGTCGATGTGATCCATTGCATTCCATTCGGGCTAGTCTTGCTATGACCATATCTCATCCGGGTGTTTATGCTCTGTGCCGTAGGAGCTTCTGCCAGTTGTGGAAAGGGGAGGCGCCATGAACCGCGAGCGCCCCGCGCTGTACGAGATGTTCGACGACCGGTTCCGTACCGGTCGGTGCATGAACGGCGATGACGGCCTCGAAGTGCTGTACACGGGCTGCAGATGGGCCGAGGGGCCCCTCTACGTGCCCGCCTGGCGGCAGGTGATCTGGAGCGACATCCCCAACGACCGCATGCTGCGGTGGGACGAGGAGACCGGCGCGGTCGGCGTCTTCCGGCGCTCCGCCGGGCACACCAACGGCAACACCCTCGACCGCGAAGGCCGCCTGATCACCTGTGAGCAGGGCAACCGCCGGGTGACCCGGACGGAGCACGACGGCACGGTCACGGTGCTCGCCGACCGCTGGCAGGGCAAGCGCCTGAACAGCCCGAACGACGCGGCGGTCAGGTCCGACGGATCGATCTGGTTCTCCGACCCGGACTTCGGCATCACCAGCGACTACGAGGGCCACCGCGCGCAGAGCGAGATCGGCGCCAACAACGTCTACCGCATCGACCCCGGCACCGGCGAAGTGCGGCTGGTCGCCGACTGCTTCGGCGCCCCGAACGGCCTGGTCTTCTCGGCGGACGAGCGGAGACTGTTCGTCTCCGACACCCGGGCGGGCTTCATCCGGGTCTTCGATGTGCGCGAGGACGGCACGCTCTCGGACGGTGAGGTCTTCGCCGAAGCCGGGGCCCGCGACGCCGCCCGCTTCGACAACCTCCGCTTCGACGACGCCGGACGGCTCTGGGCCGCCGCCATGGACGACGGCGTGCACTGCTACGACCCCGACGGCACGCTGCTCGGACGGCTGCACGTCCCCGAGCCGGTCGCCAACATCTCCTGGGGCGGCGCCAAGCGCAACCGCCTCTTCATCACGGCGCAGACCAGCCTCTACTCGGTGATGATGGGCGTCACCGGCACACACCCGAGCGGACCGGGACACCGGCCCTGGCTGGATGCGGAGTCCCGGTGAATTTCTGGTCGATCTATCAGCAGGGCTTCGCGCGCGTCGCCGCGTGCACCGGCCACGCCGCCATCGCCGACCCGTCCGCCAACGCCGAGGCGGTGCTGCGACACGGGCGCCGGTGTGCGGGGGAGGGCGTCGCCGTCGCCGTCTTCCCCGAACTCTGCCTGTCCGGCTACTCGATCGAGGACCTGCTGCTGCAGGACGTGGTGCTCGACCAGGTCGAGGAGGCGCTCACGGCCGTGGTGGCCGGCTCGGCCGAGCTGCTGCCGGTGCTGGTCCTCGGCGCCCCCTTGCGTCACCGCCACCGGATCTACAACTGCGCGGTGATCGTGCACCGCGGCCGGATCCTCGGCGTCGCGCCCAAGTCGTACGTGCCCAACTACCGGGAGTTCTACGAGCGGCGGCAGATCGCCACGGGCGACGACGAACGCGGTGGGACCATCCGCGTCGGCGGCGTGGAGGTGCCATTCGGGACGGACCTGCTCTTCGAGGCGGAGGACGTCCCCGGTCTCGTGCTGCACGCGGAGATCTGCGAGGACATGTGGGTTCCGGTGCCGCCGAGCGCGGAGGCGGCCCTCGCGGGCGCGACCGTGCTGGTGAACCTGTCGGGCAGCCCGATCACCGTCGGCCGGGCCGAGGACCGGCGGCTGCTGTGCCGCTCGGCGTCGGCGCGCTGCCTCGCCGCGTACGTGTACGCGGCCGCCGGCGAGGGAGAGTCGACCACCGACCTCTCCTGGGACGGCCAGACCATGATCTACGAGAACGGCGTGCTCCTCGCCGAGACCGAGCGGTTCCCCCAGGACGACCAGTACGCGGTCGCCGACGTGGACCTCGACCTGCTGCGCCAGGAGCGGCAGCGGATGGGCACGTTCGACGACAACCGCCGCGCCCACGCCGCGCGTACCGGAGGCTTCCGTCAGGTGTCCTTCCGGCTCGACCCGCCGACGGCCGACCTCGGGCTGCGGCGCCGCGTCGAGCGCTTCCCGTTCGTGCCCGCCGACCCCGACCGGCTCGCCCAGGACTGCTACGAGGCGTACCACATCCAAGTCGCCGGACTGCGGCGGCGGTTGGCGGCGATCGGGGACCCGAAGGTGGTCATCG
The DNA here is from genome assembly GCF_014649395.1 of Streptomyces aureoverticillatus. Lineage (GTDB taxonomy): Bacteria > Actinomycetota > Actinomycetes > Streptomycetales > Streptomycetaceae > Streptomyces > Streptomyces aureoverticillatus. Next base: position 378,540 of record NZ_BMSY01000004.1, on the reverse strand, counting down.
GAGTGTCGGGCGGCCTCGACTCCACCCACGCGCTGATCGTCGCCGCCCGCGCGATGGACCGCGCGGGCCGGCCGCGCAGCGACATCCTGGCCTTCACCCTGCCCGGCTTCGCCACCAGCGACCACACCAAGGGCAACGCCCACCGGTTGATGCGCGCGCTCGGCGTCACCGCGACCGAACTGGACATCACGCCGACGGCGCGGCTCATGCTGCGGGAGCTGGGCCACCCGTTCGCGGCGGGCGAGCCGGTGTACGACATCACCTTCGAGAACGTGCAGGCCGGGCTCCGCACCGACTACCTGTTCCGCCTCGCCAACCAGCGCGGTGGCATCGTGCTCGGCACCGGCGACCTGTCGGAACTGGCGCTCGGCTGGTGCACGTACGGCGTGGGCGACCAGATGAGCCACTACAACGTCAACTCCGGGGTGCCGAAGACCCTGATCCAGCACCTGATCCGCTGGGTCGTCGACAGCGGCCAGTTCGACGAGGAGACCGGCGCGACGCTCACCGCGATCCTCGACACGGAGATCAGCCCGGAGCTGGTGCCGGGGGAGCAGCCGCAGTCCACCGAATCCACCATCGGGCCGTACGCGCTGCACGACTTCACCCTCCACCACGTGCTGCGGCACGGCTTCCGGCCGTCGAAGATCGCCTTCATGGCCTGGCACGCATGGCACGACCAGGAGGCGGGCACCTGGCCGCCCAACTTCCCCGAGCCCAAGCGGACGGCGTACGACCTGCCGGAGATCCGGCACTGGCTGGAGGTCTTCTGCCGCCGCTTCTTCGCCTTCGCGCAGTTCAAGCGATCGGCCATGCCGAACGGGCCGAAGGTGTCCGCGGGCGGGTCCCTCTCGCCGCGGGGTGACTGGCGCGCGCCGTCCGACAGCACGGCGCGGGCCTGGCTGCGGGATCTGGCCCGCTGCGACGGCGCGGAGGCCGGAGGTTAGCGGGTTCATTCCTCTCCGGTGACGCTCTGTGGTTGTTCGACATGCGATCAGCGGGGCTGTGCTCAAACCTGTGAACAGATCCCCGATCTCGAAGGGAGCCCGCCGTGGGCATCAAGGATCAGTTTCAGGACAAGGCCGAGCAGCTGAAGGAGCAGGCCCAGAAGGCGCGGGCCGGTGCTCAGGACGAGGCGTCGGAGCGTCGGCAGCAGGGTGAGGAGCAGGCTCGGCAGCGGGCGCAGCAGGGCCAGGAGCAGGCCCAGGACGCCGCGGACGATGCCCGGGACCGGTTCCAGAACTGAAGCCGGGGCGATTGCCTCCATCGGCTCTGGGCGAGCCGTTCTGATGCAGCGGTCCCCTCACTGGGGCAGTGAGGGGACCGCTGGTGTCTGATCACCGTCAGGCGCGGAGCACGGCGTCGAGATGGGCCGACGGGCGGCGGGCCCGCTACGTGACGGTGACCCGTACGCCGATGGCCGCGATGGCCTCCAGTTCCGCCGTGGGCGCCTCGGCGTCGGTGATCAGTGTGTGTACGTCGCCCGCCGGGCAGATCTTCGCGAACGTGGTCCGGCCGATCTTGGAGTGGTCGGCGACCACGACGCACCGGCCGCTGTGCGAGGCGAAGGCGCGGTCGGTGGCCGCTTCCAACTGGTCGTGCGTGGTGCACCCGTGGGCGGCGCTGATGCCGTCCACGCCGAGGAAGGCGATGTCGGTGTGGTGGTCGGCGAGGGTCTTCTCGGCGATGGGCCCGACCAGTTCGTAACTCTCGCTGCGGGCGGTGCCACCGATCACGATCAGCGTGACGGTCGGGCGCAGCACGAGAGCGGCCGCGATGTTGACGGCGTTGGTGACGATCGTGACGGGCCGCCCCCGGTCCGCGAGCAGCCGGGCCACCTCCGTGGTGGTGCTGCCGCCGGTCAGCCCGACCACCGCCCGGTCGGGGACGAGTTCGGCGGCGGCCTGGGCGATCGCCTGCTTCTGCGGGGAACGCTGATCCGCCCGGTGCTGCAGCGGCAGTTCGATGCTCAGGCCGCCGGGCGTCGCGCCGCCGTGCGTGCGCTCCAGCAGCCGCTGCTCGCTCAGGTACCGAAGGTCGCGCCGCACGGTGGCCTGTGAGACCCCGAGCAGCCGCGACAACTGCGTCACGTCGGCGCTTCCATGCGCGGCGACGTGGTCGAGTATCCGCACATGGCGGTCGCTTCTCAGCACCTGGTGAGCATAGCCCTGGGCTGCGCGTTCGCTCAGGGATCGCTCACCAATCGCGCACCTCTGGCGCGTGATTGTGCGCGAATCAGCGGTGGTTGCGTCATTTCCGATCCCTTGACATGGCTGAACACGCTCGCTTTACTCCCTGGCAACGCCGATGACGAGCGCTCGGCGCAGAGGTACGCCTAGCCGGTAGTTGGCCTCGGCCACGAGCCCGGACTGAGTCGCCAGGACCTCTCTGGGTCCGAGGCGGGGACGTGCCCTCCCACATCTGGAGCTCGCTGATGAGCCTCAATCGTGTTCCGCTCAGGAATCGTGTTCTGCTCAGGTGGACGAGTGCGGCCGCGGTGTGCGCGGCCACCGCGGCGGCTTGCCTGCTCGCACCGTCGACGGCGTCGGCCGGCGCGACCGAGGCCCCGCTGCCCCCGCCGGGCGCCGGGTTCGACTACCAGATCGGCGGCGCCTACACCCCGCCGCCCGGCGTCGAGGTCGTCAGCCGCGACCAGGGCGCCGCGCCCGCGCCCGGCCGGTACAACCTCTGTTACGTCAACGCCTTCCAGGCCCAGCCCGGCGCGGAACAGGAGTGGGCCCCCGACCTGCTCCTCCGCGACGACAACGGCGATGTCGTGTACGACGGCGAGTGGGGCGAGGCCGTCCTCGACATCCGGACCGCCGGCAAGCGCAAGCGGATCGCCGCCAAGGTGAACGGCTGGATCGACGGCTGCGCGGACAAGGGATTCCAGGCCGTCGAGCCGGACAACTACGACACGTACACCCGCTTCCCCGGCCTGCTGACGGCGGACCAGGCCAAGGCCTTCATCTCGCTGCTGTCCGCGCACGCCCACGACAAGGGCCTGGCCATCGCGCAGAAGAACACGCCGGAGCTGGCGGGCGCGCGCGAGGAGACCGGGCTCGACTTCGCCGTGGCCGAGGAGTGCGGCGAGTGGGACGAATGCGGGCAGTACACGGACGCGTTCGGCGATCACGTCCTCGTCATCGAGTACTCGGCCGACGGCCTGCGCAAGGCATGCGAGGGCTGGGGCGACAAGTTGAGCATCGTCCGCCGTGACGTCGGTGTCTCGCCCGCGGGCAGCAGCGGATACGTCCGCGAGACCTGCTGAACGGCCGCCTTCTTTTCGTCCCTCTTTTCGTCCTTCTCTTCGTCTGAGCGGCCTTGGTGATGTCCGGGCCGTGCCGCGCCCCGAATTGCTTCCCCCCGTCGGCGGGTGGGCCCGATCCTCCTGGAGGTAGTGATGACCGCAGTACCCCCTGCGCCGGGCCCGCCCTCGCGGCGCACCCTGCTCCGTGCCGGCGGTGCCGGGGCGCTCGCGGCGGGCGGCCTCGGGCTGTCCGGCTGCGTCACGGGCGCCGGGGACGGGGTCGGCCCCGACGGGCGCGTCACCATCCAGATGTGGCACGGCCAGACCGACACCGCCGCCAAGGTCATCAAGAGCCTGGTCGCCGAGTTCGAGCGCGGCCACCCGGACATCCGCGTGGACATCGGCGGCGGAGTCCTCGCGGACGCCATGCTCCAGAAGGTCACCGCCGCGCTGGCCTCCGGCTCCTACCCCGACATCGCCTACGTCTTCGGCTCCGACCTGGCCAGCGTGGCCCGCAGCCCACAGGTCGTCGACCTGACCGCGCACGTACGCGAGGGCCCCGTCCCGTGGCGCAACTACTGGGGGCCCGCCCGGGACGCCGTCACCGTCAACGGCCGGGTCCGGGCGGTGCCCGCGCTCCTCGACTGCCTGGCCGTGGTCTGCAACAAGAAGCTGTTCGCCGAGGCCGGGCTCGACCTGCCCGAGGCGGGCTGGACCTGGCGGGAGTTCACCGACACCGCGCGCCGCCTCACCGACGCGGGCAAGGGACGGTTCGGCACCGGCTGGCCCGGCACCGGCGACGAGGACACCGTGTGGCGGCTGTGGCCCATGGTGTGGGACCTGGGCGGCGACGTGATCGCCGAGGACGGCCGCAGCATCGGCTTCGCGGACACCGGCGCACGTGCCCTGGAGGTCGTCCGGGACCTGGCGCGCGACAAGAGCGTCTACATCGATCCCAAGCCCGGCAGCGAGCAGATGTACCAGGTCTTCCTGGCCGGGCGCATGGGCATGGTGATGACCGCCCCCTGGCAGCTTCCCGACATCGCGCAGGCCCGGCTCGACTACCACGTCGTGCCCCTGCCCAGCTTCAGCGGCCGCCCCATGACCATCTCCGGTCCCGACACCTGGACCCTGTTCGACAACGGCGAGGCCCGCGCGAAAGCCGCCCGCACCTTCGTCACCTGGCTGATCCAGCCCGCCCAGGACAGCCGCTGGGACGTGGAGGCGGGCAGCCTCCCGCTGAGCCGCCGCAGCGAGGACCGCCCGGCCTGGCGCGAGCACGCCGCCCGCACACCGGGCCTGCCCGTGTTCACCAAGGCGGTCGCCTCGGCCCGGGTCCGCCCGGTGCACCCGGCCTACCCCCGCGTCTCCCGCGCCCTGGGGCAGGCCATCGTCTCCGTACTGCTCGGCCGCACCAGCCCCGCCGACGCGGTGCGCTCCTGCGCCAAGGAGTCCAATGCCGCCCTGCTGATACCGCGTTGAGGACCCGACATGCCCCGACTTCCCGCACCGCTGACCCTGCCACCGGACCGGTCCGGTCCCCGCACCCTGCGCCGCCGGCGCCGCAACGAGACCGCCACGGCCTGGGCGTTCATCTCACCCGCCGTCCTCGTCATCCTCGGCCTGAGCATCCTGCCGGTCGTCTGGTCGCTCCTGCTGTCCTTCCAGGCCAACGACCTCGTCACCCCCAGCCGCTGGGTCGGCCTGGACAACTACCACGCCCTGCGCCAGGACCCGAACTTCCACCAGGCCGTCAAGAACACTCTCGTCTACACCGCTCTGTACGTCCCCTTGAGCATCGCCCTCGGACTGGCCCTCGCCCTTGTCCTGAACCGGCGCATCCGCTTCGTCGGGCTCTACCGGACGCTGTTCTTCGTGCCGTTCGTCATCTCCGCCACGGCGCAGGGCGTGCTGTTCTCCTTCATTCTCGACCCGGAGTTCGGCGCCGCCAACTCCGTCCTGCACCGCCTAGGGATCTCACCGCAAGGCTTCCTCACCGACCCCTCACAGGCACTGCTCGTCCTGGTCGCCATCACCCTGTGGAGCGGCACCGGCCTGTGCACCGTCATCTACCTGGCCGCCTTGCAGGACGTACAGCAGTCCCTGATCGAGGCCGCCCGCCTGGACGGCGCCGGACCGCTGCAGCTGCTGCGCCATGTGACGCTGCCCGCCCTCACACCGGTGAGCGTGTTTCTGCTCCTGTGGCAGACCATCCAGTCCCTCCAGGTCTTCGACCTGGTCTATGTGACCACCAAGGGCGGCCCGCTGGGCTCGACCACCGTGATCGTCTACTTCATCTGGGAACAGGCCTTCAAGGAATTCACCGCCGGGTACGGAGCCGCGGCCGCCTACGTCCTCGCCCTGGCGCTGTTCGTCGTCGCCGCCGTGCTGCGCGTGGCGCGCGGCCGCGAGCACACCCCTCGTACCGGCGAGCGCACCCCTCGTACGAAAGCAGCCGCCTCATGACCGCGACCACGACAGGGCCGCAGCACGTCACCTCCCGTCCGGCCGCGGTGCCCGCCGCGCGCCGCCGCTTCCGCCTCCCCTTCAGCGCCTGGCATCTGCTGCTCGCGCCGCTGGCCGCGCTGTTCGCCACCCCTCTGGTGTGGCTGCTGCTCAGCTCGGTGATGAGCAACGCCGAGATCAACCGCTTCCCGCCGGCACTGTGGCCGTCCTCGATCGATCTGGGCGGATACCGCTACGTCCTCGGCAACGCCATGTTCCCGCGCTGGCTGCTCAACTCGGTGATCGTCTCCGCCGTCGCGGTCACCTCGAACCTCGTGTTCGGCGCGCTCGGCGGGTACGCGTTCGCCCGGATGCGGTTTCGGGGCTCACGTGTGCTCCTCGTCCTCATGCTGGCGACGATGGCGGTCCCCTTCCAGCTCACGATGATCCCCACCTTCCTGGTGATGAAGAAGCTCGGACTCATCGACACCCTCGGCGCGCTGATCGTGCCCGCGCTCGTCACGCCGTTCGCGGTGTTCCTGCTGCGGCAGTTCTTCCTCTCCCTGCCCCGGGAACTGGAGGAGGCCGCCTGGATCGACGGCTGTTCACGGCTGCGGGTGCTCTGCTCGATCGTGCTGCCGCTCGCCCGGCCCGCCCTGGCCACCGTGGCCGTACTCACCTTCCTGACCACCTGGAACGACCTGACCTGGCCACTGATCGCCATCAATCACGACACCCAGTACACGCTGCAACTGGGCCTGACCACCTTCCAGGGGCAGCACCACACCCGCTGGTCCGCGGTCATGGCGGGCAATGTGCTCACCGTCCTGCCGGTGCTGCTCGCGTTCCTCTTCGCGCAGAAGGCCTTCATCCGATCGGTCACCTCCAGTGGCCTGAAGGGCTGACCTGCCGCCCAGTCCCGCACTCTCCGTACGACCCGAAGGACCGCGATGCCGCACGCGTACGACCTGCTTGTCATCGGGGACGCCAACCCCGATGTGATACTCGGCCCGCTCACCGGCCCCCTCGCCTTCGGCCAGCGCGAACAGCTCGTCGACACCGGCTCGTTCGTCGTCGGCGGCTCCGCCGCGATCATGGCCTGCGGAGCCGCGCGCCTTGGCCTGAAAGTGGCCTTCGCGGGGCGTGTCGGAGACGACGACGCCGGCCGCTACCTCCGCGACGCGCTCACCGCCCGCGGCGTCGACACCAGCGCCCTGCTCCTGGACGCCGACCGGTCGACCCCGCTGACCGTCGTGATCAACCGGGGCGACGACCGCGCGATCCTCACCTCGCCCGGCACGCTCACCGCCACCTCCGGCCGCGACGTGCCCGCCGGACTCCTCACCCGCAGCCGCCACGTGCACGCCGCCTCGTACTTCCTGCAACCCCGCCTGGCCGAGGACCTGCCGGACCTGCTGCGCACCGCACGCGCGCACGACGCGACCACGTCCCTGGACACCCAGGACGACCCGTCCGGGGCATGGGACGCGGCCGCCCTCGACGCCGTCCTCGCCCAGACCGACATCCTGCTGCCCAACGCCCGAGAAGCCCTGCGCCTGGCCGGACCCTCGGCCGACACCCCGCAGCACGCGGCCCAACTCCTCGCCGCCCGCGTCCCGTTGGTGGCCGTCAAGAACGGCGCCCAGGGCGCCCTCTGCCACGACGGCCGCACGCTGATGACCGCACCCGGCCTCCCGCTGATCCCCAAGGACACGGTCGGCGCCGGAGACAGCTTCGACGCGGGCTTCGTCGCCGCCACTCTCCGAGGCCGACCCCCGCACGAGGCGCTGCGGTTCGCCGCCGTCTGCGGATCCCTGTCCACCAGGGCCCAGGGCGGCACCCGAGCCCAGCCCACGTGGGACGAGGCCCTCGCCCACACCACCCGGACCGGAGCACTCCTGACATGACCCACCCCAAGATCGCCTTCATCGGTGCCGGCAGCGTCGTCTTCACCCAAGGCCTGCTCGCCGACCTCTTCGCCTTCCCCGAGCTGCGGAACGCCCACGTGGCCCTGCACGACATCGACGCCGAACGCCTCGCCACCGCCGAGGCCGCGGCCCGCCGCATCGCGGGCGGACTCGGCGCCGAAGCCCGCGTCACGGCCCACGCGGACCGTCGTGAATCCCTGGCCGACGCCGACTTCGTCATCAACATCGTGCAGATCGGCATGGGGGAGTCCACCCGCACCGACTTCGACGTGCCCGCCCGCTACGGACTGCGCCAGACCATCGGCGACACCCTCGGCATCGGCGGCATCTTCCGCGCCCTGCGCACCTTCCCGTTCCTCGAGCGGCTCGGCGAGGACATCGCCGAACTCTGCCCCGACGCCTGGCTGCTCAACTACACCAACCCCATGGCCATGAACGTCCAGTACCTCACCCGGGCCACCGGCCTGACCCGGGTCGTCGGCCTGTGCCACTCCGTGTACTGGACCATGCACGACCTCGCCAAGCTGGTGAACGTGCCGTACGAGGAGGTCACCTACCGGGCCGCCGGCGTCAACCACCAGGCCTGGGTGCTGCGCTTCGAGCACCGGGGCACCGACCTCTATCCGCGGCTCGACGAACTGATCGCCCGGGACGAGCAGTTGCGGCGCCGCGTGCGTGTCGACATGTACCGGCGGCTCGGCTACTACCCGACCGAGACCAGCGAGCACTCGTCGGAGTACGTCCCCTGGTACCTGCACCACGACAGCGAGGTCGAGCGGCTGCGGCTGCCGGTCGGCGCCTACCTGGGCATCGTCGACGAGAACGTCGCCGAGTACCACAGGACCCGCGACGCCCTGGCCTCCGGCGCCCCCCTCACCGTCGAGGGCACCATGGAGTACGCGCCGCAGATCATCCACAGCATCGTCACCGGCACCCCGCGCACCGTCTACGGCAACGTCCCCAACCGCGGCCTCATCGACAACCTCCCGGCCCACGGCGTGGTCGAGGTGCCCTGCCTCGTCGACGCGAACGGCGTCCAGCCCACCCGCGCCGGAGCGCTGCCTCCCCAACTGGCCGCGCTGAACCGCACCTACCTCAGCATGAACGACCTCGTCGTCCGCGCCGCCCTCGACGACGAACCGCGCCACATCCGGCACGCGGCCATGACCGACCCGGCCACCGCCGCCACCCTCACCGTGGACCAGATCTGGCGGCTGTGCGACGACATGGTCCGCGCCCACGCGGAGCTGCTCCAGCCGTCCCTGCGGGTCGTACTGACCGCCGACGACTGATCCGGTGCGTCGCAGCACACGCCGCAGCCGCATCACTCACACGCATATAACTCACATCCACAGAACTCACGCCTACGGAAGCCACGGCCGCACAAGCAGTGTCCGCTGGCGCCGCACTCACAGAAGGCAGACCCTTTCATGTCCCTCACGAGCCAGGAGATCGCCACCCAGCCGGAGTGCTGGGAGCGTGCGCTGCGTCAACTGCCCGTACACGCCGGTGCGTTGCCCGACAAGGGCGAGCGCGTCGCCGTCATCGGCTGCGGGACCTCGCTGTTCATGGCCCAGGCATACGCCCACCTCCGCGAGGACAGCGGGCACGGCCCGACCGACGCCTTCCCCGCGTCCGCGGCCCGGCTGCACCGCCGCTACGACCGGATCATCGCCCTGACCCGTTCCGGCACGACCACGGAAATCCTCACCGCGCTCGCCTCGGCCGACCCCGCCGCCCGCATCACCACCCTCACCGCGGTGCCCGGATCACCCGCCGCCCGCGCCGCCCACGACGTGATCCCGCTCGACCACGCCGACGAGCGGTCCGTCGTCCAGACCCGCTACCCGACCGCCCAACTCGTCCTCCTGCTCGCCCACTTGGGCCACTCCGTCGAGCAGGCCCGCACCGACGTCACCACTGCCCTGACCGCGCCCCTCGATCCGGAGCTGCTGCGGGCCGAGCAGATCACGTTCCTCGGCGAGGGCTGGCACACGGGGCTCGCACACGAGGCGGCACTCAAGGTGCGGGAGGCGGCGGCCCGCTGGACCGAGTCCTACTCGGTCATGGAGTACCGGCACGGGCCCATCGCCGTGGCCGCCCCCGGCCGGGCGGTGTGGAGCCTGTCGCCGCTGCCCGCGGACCTCACCGACCGGATCGAGGCCACCGGCGCCCAGCTGCGCCGGCCACGATTCGATCCGCTGGCGGAACTGGTGCTCGCACAGCGCCTCGCCGTGCGGCTCGCCGAGAACGCCGGCCGTGATCCCGACCGGCCCGCCCACCTGACCCGGTCCGTCGTCCTCGTCTGACGGAGGAACACAGTCATGCCCCTGGTCACCCCGTACGAACTGCTCCCCACTCCGGACGCACTGCTTCCCGCTCCGGATGAAGCGGTCGGCGCCTTCAACATCGCCCTCATCGAGCAGTTGGAGGCCGTCCTCGCCGGCGCCGAACAGGCCCGGCTGCCCGTGATCGTCCAGATCAGCGAGAACGCCGTCGCCCATCACGGAGCCCTGGCCCCGCTCGCGGCGGCGGCCCGCACCGCCGTGGAGGCGGCCGCCGTCCCCGCGGCACTGCACCTGGACCACGCCACCCGCCCCGACCTGATCGAGGAAGCCGTCCGTCTGGGCTTCACCTCGGTGATGTACGACGGCGCCCATCTGCCCTGGGAGGAGAACGTCGCCCGTACGCGCCGGATCGCGGACCGCTGCCGGGAGCGGGGCGTGTTCCTGGAGGCCGAACTCGGCGAGGTCGGCGGCAAGAACGGCGCGCACGCGCCCGGGGTGCGCACGGATCCCGGCGAGGCCGCCCGGTTCGTGAAGGAGACCGGGGTCGACGCCCTCGCGGTGGCCGTCGGCACCTCCCACCACATGACCGAACGCACCGCCCGCCTCGACCTGGACCTCATCCGGGCCCTGCGCGCCGCCGTGCCCGTGCCCCTGGTCCTGCACGGCTCGTCGGGCGCCGACGACGCGACCCTGGCCGCGGCGGCCGCCGCCGGCATCCGGAAGATCAACATCTCGACGCACCTCAACACCGTGTTCACCGCGGCCGTGCGCGCCGTGCTGGCCGAAGGTCCCGCCGTCGTCGACCCCCGGCGCTATGTGGGCCCGGGGCGGGACGCGATGGCGGCCGAGGTCGCCCGGCTGCTGTGTTTGTTCGCCCGGAAGAACCGTCGTACGTCGTCCACGAGCACCTGAGGCTGCTCCATCGCCGGGAAGTGGCCGCCGCGGTCGTACGTCGTCCACTGGACGATGTTGTTGGTGCGGTCCGCGATGTGGCGCAGGGGGATGAAGTTGTCGTGCGGGAAGACGGCGAGCGCGGTCGGCGTCGAGGAGGGCAGCGGCGGGTTGCTCTGGAAGTCGGAGTGCTTCCGCTCGTAATAGAGGCGAGCGGCCGACCCGGCGGTGCCGGTGAGCCAGTACACCATGACGTTGGTCAGCAGCTGATCACGGTCGACGGCGTCCTCCGGGCGCTCCCGGGAGTCGGTCCACTCCTTGAACTTCTCCGCGATCCAGGCGAGTTGGCCGACGGGGGAGTCCGTCAGGCCGTACGAGAGGGTCTGGGGGCGGGTGGACTGGATGTCCGCGTAACCCTGACGGTCCCGGGTCCAGGACTGGAATCGTTCCCACGAGGCGAGCGTGCGCTCGCGCTCGTCGGGGCTGAGCGCTCGCAGTTCCTCGGTACTGGGCTCCTGGGTGGGGGTCGAGTTCGGCAGCAGGTTCAGGTGTACGCCGATGACGTTCTCCGGCCGGGCCCGGCCGAGTTCGCGGGTGATGGCCGCTCCCCAGTCGCCGCCCTGGACCCCGTAGCGGTCGTAGCCGAGTCGCTCCATGAGCTCGGCGAACGCGGCGGCCACCCGTCGGATCTCCCAGCCCGTGTCCTGGGTGGGGCCGGAGAAGCCGAAGCCGGGGAGGCTCGGCAGGACCAGGTGGAACGCGTCGGCCGGGTCGCCGCCGTGCCCGCGCGGGTCGGTGAGCGGACCGGTGACCTCGAGGAACTCGACGATCGACCCCGGCCAGCCGTGAGCCATCAGGAGCGGCGTCGCGTCCGGCTCGGGCGACCGGATGTGGGCGAAGTGGAGACGGGCGCCGTCGACGGTGGTGGTGAACTGCGGCCACCGGTTCAGCCGGGCCTCCGCCGCTCGCCAGTCGTACGTGTGCCGCCAGTAGTGCGCGAGTTCCTTCAGATAGCCGCGCGGGATGCCGTACTCCCAGCCCACTCCGGGCAGTTCGTCGGGCCAGCGGGTGCGGTCGAGACGGTCGTGGAGATCGTCCAGGGCGTCCTGCGGGATGTCGATGCGGAAGGGGCGGATGCCTGCGCAGGGGGGTGTGATCATGTCCGCGCATGGTACGTCTGCCGCCGTGATCGGCCCCATCGGTTTTCGGCACGGCAGCGGTGCCCACGCGGCCGCCTCCGTGGAGGCGTCGCCGCCGTGGTGGAAGCGGTGGCGGCAGGGCCACCGCCTGGCGCGGGCGGCCCCTCGAAGCGGCGGCCGCGGCCGGCGTCCGAATGGCGGGCGCTCGCTCAGGGCGAGATCATCGAGCTGGTACGACCCGGCAGAGGGAGGCGACATGGCGGGACCGGAGAGCCTGGAGACCCGGCCCCTGAGCAAGGACCATGTCCCTGCTTGGCTGGAGCTGCACGAGGCGGTCGAGCGCGTCGACCGGACCGGCGACCACGTCGACGCCGAGGAACTCGCCGAGGCGCTGTCCGATCCCAAACTGGACCCCGAGCGGGACAGCCTGGGGCTGTGGGACGGTCAGCGCCTGGTCGCCTACGCCGTGGTGTACACGCCGCACGGCGCGGTCGACGCGGCCCGTTTCCAGGGCGACGCAGCGGTGCTCCCCGACCGGCGGCGGCGCGGCATCGGGACCCGGCTCGTGACCTGGATGCAGGCGCGGGCCGAGGCCCTGCACGCGGCGGACACGGAGCTGTCCGCCTTGCCCGGCGAGCTGCTGCTCGACGGAAAAGCCCGGGACGAGGGGCTGCGGAAGCTGACCGAGCGGTGCGGCTTCACGGCGTGCCGCTGGTGGTTCGACATGAAGCAGCCGCTGGACGGCGACCGGCCCGAGCCCCGCCCCGCTCCCGAGGGCACCCGTCTCGTCCGCTTCGACGCGGCGTACGACGAGGCCACCCGCCTCGCCCACAACGACGCGTTCCGCGACCACTGGAACTTCACCGTGTTCGACAGGACCGACTGGCGCACCTGGGTCACCGGCGCCGCGTCGTTCCGGCCCGCGATGTCGCGGCTGCTGCTCGCGGGCGACGAGGTGGCGGCGTACCTCCTGGCGGAGGAGAGCGCGGCGAAGACCGCCGCGACGGGCAGCCGGGACTGCCATGTGGGCTTCCTCGGCACGCGGCGGGGCTTCCGCGGCCGGGGCGCGGCGCCGACGCTGCTGACCGACGTGCTGCGCACGGCACGCGACGCGGGGTACGACACGGTGTCGCTGACCGTGGACACGGTCAACCCGTCCGGCGCGCTGGGCTTCTACGAGCAGTCGGGGTTCACGGTGGACCACGAGTCCGTCACCTACGCGCGGCCTCTGGACGCGCCCCGGGGTTGAGGGGCGCGCCGTCGGGCAGGCCCGTGGTCACCATCAGGTTCCCCAGTCACTGAAAAGTGCGTTCTTCCATGTCAGCGGCCACTCTCCTACGGTTCCCGAGTAACCACAAGAGACCGTGGGCCGCTCGGCCCGGCGGCAGCGAGCCCATGGGCTCGCGGGACGAGGAGGCGCGCAGCATGGCCATCACCCTGGTGAACCCCGGCGGACTGCCGGAGATCGACGCCTACCGGCAGGTGTCGATCGCGACGGGGACGAAGCAGGTCTTCATCGCCGGGCAGGTCGCCTGGGACGCCGACGGGGTCACCGTCGGCGAAGGCGACCTCGCCGCTCAGGTCGAGCAGTGCTACCTGAACATCGGCACGGCCCTGGCGGGCGTCGGTGCGTCCTTCGACGACGTGGCGAAACTGACCATCTACGTCGTCGACTGGACGCCGGACAAGATGCCCCTGCTGCTGGAGGGGATCACGCGGGCGGCTGCGAAGCTGGGGGTCACGCCGGTTCCGCCGGGCACGCTGCTGGGCGTCGCGGCACTGGACGTACCCGAGCATCTGGTCGAGATCGAGGCCACCGCGGTCATGGACTGACCGGGTGGGCGCGGGCGGCCGACTTCTTGCTCGGCCGTCAGAACACGGAGAGCCCGGTCAGCGTGGTGAAGCGGTCGAGGGCGGCGACGCCCGCCACCGAGTTGCCGCGCTGGTCGAGTCCCGGGCTCCACACGCACAGGGTGCAGCGGCCGGGTACGACCGCGATGATGCCGCCGCCGACGCCGCTCTTGCCGGGCAGGCCCACGCGGTAGGCGAAGTCGCCCGCGGCGTCGTAGGTGCCGCAGGTCAGCATGACCGCGTTGACCTGCTTGGCCTGGCTGCGGGTGAGCAGGGTGGAGCCGTCGGCTCGTATGCCGTGGCGGGCGAGGAACCCGGCGGCCAGGGCGAGATCGGCGCAGGACGCCTCGATCGAGCACTGGCGGAAGTACTGGTCCAGGAGCGCGGGCACCGGGTTGGTGATGTTGCCGTACGACGCCATGAAGTGGGACAGCGCGGCGTTGCGGTCGCCGTGCGCGGTCTCGGAGTCGGCGACGTCCTCGTCGAAGGTCAGCCGGTGGTTGCCGGATTCGGCACGCAGGAAGTCGCGCAGGGTGCCCGCGGCGTCGCCGGTCAGGGTCTGGAGGCGGTCGGTGACGACGAGGGCGCCCGCGTTGATGAAGGGGTTGCGGGGGATGCCGTTCTCGTACTCCAGCTGCACCAGGGAGTTGAACGGGTTGCCCGACGGCTCCCGGCCGACGTGCTCCCACAGCAGTTCGCCCTCCAGGGAGAGGTCCAGGGCGAGGGTGAAGACCTTGGTGATGGACTGCGTGGAGAAGGGCTGCTGCCAGTCCCCGACGCCGTAGACCGTGCCGTCGAGATCGGCGACGGCCATCCCGAAGCGCCGGGGATCGCCCGAGGCGAGCGCCGGGATGTAGTCGGCGGGACGGCCACGGCCCGGCAGGGCCTGGACCTCGTCGGCGATACGGTCCAGAACGGGCTGGAGGGACTTCAGGGAGTTCAGGGGCGCAGTCACGGGAACTTGCTCCGGCTTCGTACGGTAATGCGGTGAGGCGTCCGCCGTACTTTACGGCAGCACGGGCACGCCGCTGATCAGGCCTGCGGTGCTGTCGTGCGGGTGGGGCCCGTAGCCTGCAGCCATGGTGGGGGAAGACGAGACGAGTCCGGACGTCCGGGTGGGCGGAGAGGGTCCGGGCGCCGTCCAACTGCGTTTCCACGGGCTGGAGCGCTCCTTTCCGGAGGATGACGACCGGATGCGCGACTTCACCGCGACCGTGCACGGCGAAGCGGTGCGGATCGAGGTCATGGTGAGGACCTGGGGCGGCGACGACCTCGACGGCTTCCTGGCCGAGTTGGCGGAAGACTTCCGCGGTTGGCGCGGCGCCCGGACCTGGGGTTCGCTGGAACGCGACCTGACGCTTTCGGCAGAGCACACGGGACGGGTGGTCCGGTTGGCCTGGGGGCTGCATGACGGGCTCCACAGAGACCGATGGCACTTCGAGCTGACGACCGAGCACGATCCCGGCGAGGAGATGCGCAACCTCGCCGGCGACGTGCGGACCTTCCTGAAGTCCGAGCCGCTCGGCCCGTAGCCGGGCAGGACAGGGCGAAGAGCCCCGTCCACGCGGGTGCGTGGCCGTCGGGCGAAAACCAGTGTCGTCGCCCGTGCCGGGCGGATACGTTCGCAATCATGGGCGAGCTTGCTCTTCTCAAGCGTTCCGACGGCCCGGTGACCCGCCGTCGCATCGCCGGTGATCTGGCCGCACTCGGCCTGGCCGAGGATGACGTGGTGATGTTCCATACCCAGATGTCCGCCCTCGGGTATGTGGCCGGCGGCCCCCAGACGCTGATCGGCGCCCTGCTCGACGTCGTGGGGGAGCAGGGCACCCTGATGGTGACCTGCGGCTGGAACGACGCACCGCCCTACGACTTCACCGACTGGCCGCAGGCCTGGCAGGACGCCCTGCGTGACGAACACCCCGCGTACGACCCCCTCCTCAGCGAGGCCGACCACTCCTACGGCCGACTCCCGGAGGCGCTGCGCCGCCGGCCGGGTGCCGTCCGCAGCCGACACCCCGACGCCGGCTTCGCGGCACTCGGCGCCCAGGCGGACCCGTTGATGGCGGACCACCCCTGGGACGACCCGCACGGCCCCGACAGTCCGCTGGCCCGGCTCGTCCGCAGCGGCGGCCGGGTACTCCTGCTCGGCGCCCCCTTGGACTCCCTGACCCTGCTGCACCACGCGGAGGCGCTGGCCGAGGCCCCCGGCAAGCGATTCGTGGACTACGAGCAGCCGATCACCGTGGACGGGCGGCGGGTCTGGCGCCGCTTCCACGACATCGACTCCCAGGACGGAGCCTTCGACTACTCATCCGTGGTGCCGGAGGGACAGTGGCCCTTCGAAGCCATCGGCCGCGACATGGTCGCCTCCGGAATCGGCAGGAAGGGCATGGTCGGTGCGGCAGAGAGCCACCTGTTCGAGGCCGCGGACGTCGTCAGCTTCGGCGTCGCCTGGATCGAGGCGAAACTGGGGAGGTGACCGCCGTGGGCGCTGCCGGGGCACGGGAACGGGCCGGGCGTTGCCCGGGCGCGGACCGGGCCGGGCGCTGCCGGGCCCGAGGCGGGCCTCCTGCCACGCTGGGCGCCTGACCCGCTGAGCGACGGTTGACCGGTCGTCAGCCGCTCCCGCGGCCCGTCTCGTTCTCGCCGCTCGCGCCGCCTGCCTCCTGCTCGCCGCTTCCGTCGCCCTCGTCCCCGGCATTCCCAGCATTCCCAGCATTCCCAGCATCCCCGACACCCCCCTCGGCCCGCACGGCTGCCTCCGCCGTCGCGCTCGCGGGCGCCGCCGCCCGGGTGTTGACGTAGGTCGTGAGCTGACGTACCTGCCGTTCCAGGGCTTTGATGCGGTCCACGATGTCCTCGGGGAGATTGGGCATCAGTCGGCCTCCAGGGCGTTCGGGCCTGCCAGGGCTTCGAGGAAGAGTTCCGCGGTCTCGGCGCGGCCCCGCTCGGGGGCCGTGACCTTCACGCCGATCACGCGGTACGACGCGTCGAGCCCCGGGTCGAACCACACGTCGTGGATCCGCAGGCGCACGGTCGTGCCGAGGAGCGAAGGCGTGGTGTCCGCGTCGAGGCGGACACGGATGGCGGGGATCACCACCGGCCCGCCGAGCGCGGCGAGTTCGGCGCGGGCGAGGGCGTTGAGGGCCGCCTTGTCGTTGACGTTGCTGTGGTCGGACGTGGTGTCGAGGCGGGGGTACCCGGCGTCGATGAGGGCCTGGGCGACGTGCTCGTCCGAGATGACCGGGCGCTGGGCGCCCTCGGGTGTGCCGCCACGGGCGCGCGCGGTCGTGCCGCCGCGGGTGGCGTCCCGGGGGAAGGAGTACGTGAGGATGTCGCCGGGCAGGTCCAGGACCGTGGTGCCCTCGCCGATCTGGATGCGTGGGGCGCCGAACAGGAGCCGCTTGGCGCGCTGTCCGGTCGCCGGGTCGCGGTAGACGCTCACGAGGTACTCGAATCCTGGCTCCATGGCCGCGAGTTGGGAGATGGCCTCCTCCGCCGGCGTCTCGTCGCCGTCCTGGTACGTCACGGTGCGCCGCGTGCCCGGCGGCGCGGGCGCGTAGCCGACGCCGATGTCGCCGCCGGGCGCCGCCTGGATGTGCTCCCACAGGCGGCGCACGATGATGAGGTCGTCGGTGTCGGTGTAGGTCAGGTTCTGCCGGAGGTGGCGGCGGCCCGCGTACGAGTCGAAGGTGGCGGCCTGCAACGCGACGCTGACCAGACCCTGCTCGTCCATGGCCGGGGTGAGCGTCCACACGATGCCGCCCCAGCACACCTGGTCGCCGCGTTCCAGGTAGACGGCGGTACGGCCCTCCACGATCTCCCTGACCCGGCGTGCCATCCGCCGGTTGGGCACCGGCAGGGTGGCGGTCAGCGAGCCCGGCTTGCCGATGTAGTCGTCGAACTCCAGGCCCTGCAGGGGCAGGACGTCGATGGGGGTGTTGGTGCGCAGGTCGGCGAAGAAGGCGCGGTAGGGGCTGTCCATGGGTGTCAGACCACGGGGTCGACGCGGACGAAGCGGTTGTCGAAGATGGCGACGTTGCCGCCGCCCGGGCTCGCCCGGAAGGCCGCGATGGCGCTGTAGGAGGCGCCCGGCGTCAGGGCACCGAGCGCGAAGTTGGTGCAGGTCGAGGCAGAGCCGGGGCCGTTGTGGCCGGCCGCGCGCTCGTCGGATGCGGGGGACAGGAGAGTGCCGCCCCCCTCGGCGCGCACGTTCACCGACATGTACGCCTCCTTGTCGGCTTCGTTCCACATGTGCGCCCCGACGGCGATCTGCACCCACCCCGAGGCCGGTGCGATGAACGTGAGGCCGAACGGGTTGGAGCCGACGTCGAGGAGGGTCTCGGTGTAGCCGGCGGAGGTGGTCTTCCCGCGGTCGATGCTGTGGTTGAGCACGGCGTTGGGGGTGTAGAGCATCCACCGGCTGCCGTTCCAGCGCTCCAACCGCCCGCCCACGTCCCGGTATTGACCGACGTACGCACCCTGGGCGCCGTGGCCGCCCCCGGCGGGCAGGATGCCGCCGAGCGCGGCGGTGTAGCGGCGCCGGTCGGCGACCGCCGACGCCCACGTGATGCCCCGCGCCGCCGAGGCGCCCGCGGGCACCGACACCTCGTGCAGCAGTTCGGCGCTCTTGGGCAGGGCGGGCGGCACCGGCGCGCTGGCCGGTGTGCCCTGGATGATCTCCAGGACGGCCTCGTAGCGGCCCGACGCGTCGTAGTCCGCGTCGTAGACCCGCACCACGAGCGCGTCGACGCGCGGCAGCGTGGCGTGGCCGTCGGCGAAGGTGAGCAGGGTGTCGGTGTCGACGGTGACCGGGTAGCCGCCCTGGGCCGCGGCGGAGCCGCCGGGCACCCACAGCCGCCCGGGCGACAGCCGGGCCTGCATGCTGGTGGCCGCCGAACCCGTGAGCTGCAGGCCGCCGACGACACAGCCGCCACGGGCGGTCAGGGGTCCGGAGGAGGCCATCCCGAGGCTCACGGCGAGCCGCGTGTCCTCCCGGGTCTGCCCGGTGGGCCGGTGCCATGCGGAACGTATCGTCATGAATCACTCCAAGGGTGACAGTCGATGGGGGCCTCACCACTCCGCCGAGCGCCAGGCGACGGTGGCCGACGCCTGCTCCACGTCACCGGACTCGGCCCTGAAGGACAGCCGGGACGCGCCGGGGGCAAGGGTGAACAGCTCCTCGGGGGCGCTGCCCACGGTCGCGGTGTGGCGGCGCGAAGCGGTCCCGTTGAACAGGACCGTCCCTTCGGAGGTGTCGACCTCCAGCACGTCGCCCTGGGACAGGGTGAGGGCGTACTCCAGCCAGGTGCCGTCGTGGTGGTTGGCGAGGCGGGGGTTGACGCACGGCCCCGTGAAGGTGAGCAGCGGATGGGCGGGGGCGCTGCCCGCGTTCTCCACCGTCACATCGCCGCTGGCCCCGCCGGAGCCCCAGTCCAGCGGCCACGTCAGCGGCCAGGACAGGCCGGGCTCCCGGCGCGGCAGGCCGACCGTGACGCGGCGCGCGCCGCTCTCGTAGCGCCGCGGGTCCATGGCCTTCCACTGGAGCGTCGCCTTGGCGAGGCGGCTCGCGAGGAACTGCCGGTCCGTGGGCACCACACGCTGCACGACCCGTGCCTTGACGGCCAGCGTCTCGCCGTACAGCCGCACCGCGAGCCACTCCTCCTCGTCGCGTACGGCGGTGGCGGCGCGCAGCGCCCGCAGGGCGGCGAGCGCCGCCTCGGGCCCGCCGTCCGGGTCCGGCGCGAACCACAGCTGGGCGGTGACGGTGCGCGGCTGCGCCCACTGCGTGCCCGGCCAACCGCCGTGCCCCGCCGGGCGGTTTGCGTCCGACGACTCCAGGCCCGGCAGCTCCTCCCAGCCGGTGAGCCCCTCGGCGGCGACCCAGTAGACGGTGCCGGGACCGATCAGGAGATCCGCCCACTGCACCTGTCCGTCCATGGCGATCAGCGCACCGGGCTCCCCGGTGGCCGTGTCCGCGGTACGGAGGGGTATTCCTGTAGCCATCCGTATTCCCGTAGCCATCCGCTCACCTCACCCCCTGGCCTTCATCAGGAACATCAGCTCCTCGGCGGTCTGCCGGGCGCTGCCGCCCCGCGCCTCGTAGTAGTTCTCGATCACCACGGGGCCGCTGGCGCCCCGTGGCCTCGGGGCCAGGGCGCCGGCAGCCCCCACCCCCGGCCGCATCCCGCGGGCCAGCAGCGCCTCCAGCCTGTTCAGCGGCAGGACCGCCTCGGCCTGCCCCGCCTCGCCCAGCAGGGCGAGCGTCCCGCCGGCGCGCGGCAGCACCACGCCGCCCTGCGCCAGGGTGGGAATCGTCGGCAGGTTCACGCCGAAGCTCTGGCCACCGAACTTCGGCACCCACTTCGGGATGGTCACCTTCACCGTGTTCAGTGCCCGGATCGCGGAGTTGACCAGACCGATCACCGCGTTGATGGGCCCCTTCACGGCCCCGAGCACGCTGTTGAAGACCCCTTTGGTGAACCCCGCGAGGCCGTTCCACGCCCGGTGCAGGCCGTCGCGCACGGCGCGGAACGCGGCCGGGATGCGCTCCCGGAGGAAGTTCAGGGCCGGTCTGATCACGGCCAGGACGGCACGGATGACGGTCGTGATGATGGTCTTGTAGATGGTGAAGTAGGTCTTGACGACGGTCCAGATCACCTTGAGGACGACCTGGAAGGCGACCTTGATGGCGTTCCAGGTCGTCTGCACGACCTGCCGGGCCACCCGCATCGTCGTACCGATCACCTGCCCGATGATCCGGAACGCCGTCTGCACGATGCGCCGCACGGTCTTGGACTGCATCGCCATGTCGACGAGCTTGGTGATCAGCGGAAGGAGCAGCGCCATGACGGCCCCGAAGACGTTCGCCTTCATGGCCGTGTTCAGCCCGCGCTGCGCGGTGGTGACCCCCTGCAGCCCCGTCTTCATCCGCCCCATCAGGCCGCCGCCACGCCCGGCCGACTTCCCGGCGCCGTCCATGGCCCGGTCGGCCTGCCGCGCGCTGCGGGCGGCGGCGTCCGCCTGCGTCTTGACGCCGCGGAAGGAACTGGCCGTGCGGTCGAGGCCGCCCTTGATCCGGGTGACGGCCCGGTCCGCTTGCTGCACGGCCCCGCGCAGCCTGCTCACGCCGGACTCGGCCTGCCCCGCGTTGGTGCGCAGGCCGCGGAAGCCGGTGGCGGAGCGGTTGAGCGCTTGCACGAGTGACATGGCGTACCTTCCTGGCTCCTCACAGGGCCCGCACGAGCTGGTCGACCTGCCGCTCAAGACGTCTGATGGCGGCCGCCGCGGCGTTGATGTTGGAGACGTCGACGCGCGGCGGGACCCGCGCGCCGCGTCCGGCCTGCCGGGCCGTGGCGGCGGCGGTCCGCTGGCGGTTCAGCGCGGTGCGGGCGAGGGCGTGGGCGCGCAGGGCGATGTCCCGGGCCTTGAACGCGTCCGTCCCGGCCTTGCGGGCCGTGGTGGACGTCGTGCCGACTCGTCTGGAGAGGTCGCCGATACGCCTGATGTTGCGTCCGACGGTGGTGCGGGTCCTGTCGAGCGACAGCTTGAGTTGTTCGGGGTGCTGGCCCTTCCTGCGGAGCAGGGCGTCCTCGGCCATCTTCGTCAGGTCGATCAGGGTCTTCTCGGCGCCGATCACCTTGACGCCCGCGGCGACGCCGACCCCCTCCACCTTGGCCCCGGCCACTTCGCCCTTGCCGCCCTCCGGCTTGAGCAGGCCCTTCTTGATGTCGCTGAGCACCCGCGAGGCCTGCTTGTCGACCCATGAGGAGAAGGCCCTCTGGGCTTCGGCGTACTCCTTGCCGTACGGTCCCATCGGACCGGGGCTTACGGACATGAACCCTCCTGTGGGCGGCTTCCGCGGGGTCGGCCGAAGAGCCGGTCAGCCGAAGAAACGGGCCAGTTCCGCGGGCCCCGGGGTGCTGTCCCCGCCGGGGTCGTCGGACGCGTCCTCGTCCACGCCGGGCCGGGGCACCGGCTGCGGTGGCTCGGGGGCCGGCTCGTCCTCGTCGCGGTTGACCGAGGCGAACATCCAGTTCGCGATGGCCAGGTGGTCGACCGTGGCGGCGAGGAGGTGGTCGGTCAGGGACCAGCGTGCCGCCTCCCCCTCCTGGGCGATGCGGAACGCACTGTCCTGCGGCAGATGCCGGATCAGCACCGCGAGCCGCCGCGACGACAGCTCACCGCGGTGCCAGTCGAGCAGGTCCACCCCGTAGTACCGCAGCAGATCCGCCTCCAGCGCCTCGGCGTGCTCCTCCACGAGCGCGCCGAGGCTCAGCCTTCCCCCACGCTCAGCCCTGTCGCCTCGCCGTAGGCGTTGAGGATGGCGGCGACGTCCTGAACGCTGAGGTCGTGGTCGCCGAGCCGCTTGTACTGCTCCTCGCCGAGCAGCAGGGCAAGCAGCCCGTCCAGGTCGTCGTCGCCCAGCGAGGAGAGCGCGTGGGCGGAGCGGCGCGGGATCTCGGTGGGCAGCGAGAACGACTCGCCGTCCACCTGGAACTCCCACTTCAGGCCCAGCGATTCGAGGCGCTGGGCGCGCGCGGCGTTGACGTTGAAGGGCCCAGACTTGTCAGGCATACGGCTCCTCGGTCTTCGGTGGGGTCGCCTGCTACTTCGCGAACGCGGGATCGTTCATGAGCCAGCTCGCCAGCGGCGCGGCGTTGTCCACCGCGAGCGCCGTGAACGTGACGCCGAGCTTGACCGAGGCGGTGCGGGTGAGCTGGAGCTCATCGGTCTCGGTGACCTGGCCGCGGGCGATGGTGAAGCGGTACTTGATCACATCCCCGTCCGCGAACTCCACGCCGAGCATCCGCTCGTCCTTCTTGGGCTCGGCGGCCACTTGGTACGAGTAGAGCTTGGAGCCCTCGGCGGTCTCCTTGACGACGTCACCGCCGAAGAAGAACGGCAGCGTGTCCTCGTTGAGCTGGAGCAGGGCGAACTTCACGGTGAGGTCGCGGTCGGAGTACACGAAGCGGGCCGGGCTGACCGACTGCCAGGTGTCCACCGGATCGATCTTGTCCTTCTTGGTGAAGCGGATGCCGTCGGTGGTGGTGTATCCCAAGTCACGCCATCCCGCAGCCCAGTTGGCGGTCACGTCGGCGGGTGCCTGGGTGCCGAGCGGGGCGGTGAGGATGCGTCCCGTGCCGGCGACGCGGATCTCGTTCGGGTTCATTCCGGGCATGCTGACTCCTCTTGGCTCCTTCGAGCTGCTTCAGGCGCGCCGGCCGGGCGCGTGCGTCAGGCCGGGCGGATCGAGAGCCGGGTGGTGGACAGATAGCGGCTGGCGGCCTGCCGGTTGTAGTCGGGCAGCCAGCGCGGTCCGTCCGCCTCGACGGCGTCGGTGACGTACGCGCTGCCGTACGTGGTGCCGCGCACGGTCAGCAGTGCCGTACGGGCCGCGGTGGCCACCGTGTGGGCCGCGGGCTTGTCGGGGCCGTAGACCTCCAGGTCGATCAGGGGGTGGTCGAGGTGCTGGTCGTCGACCCACGCACCGCCCGACCGGGACACCAGGACGGCCTTCTGGGTGCCGTCGAAACCCGGGGGAGTGCGGTTGTCGACGATGACTCCGGCCAGCTCGGGACGGCTCTTGAGGTGGTCGACGACGAGGCGCTCGACGTCCGGGAACACGATGGGCGGATCACTCACGCGCAGACTCCTTGCGTGGTCCGGAACGCTCATTGTGGGGGGTGGGTGAAGTGGGTGCAATGCGCTTGCAAGGAAACGGCGGTGACTGCGTATGGGAACGTGATGCTCCGTCAATTGCCGTGTGATGTGGGGCTGTTGGGGACGATCGGCATCCGGTTGTAGGGCACCGGTTGTCATGAACCTTGTGATCGGCCTCGGCCGCTGCTATCTATCAGTTAGGAAAGGTTCCTAACCTTCAACGGCCTGGAGGCCCCCCATGAGACCAGCCCGCCCAGCAGCCGCTCTCGCCACCGCGCTCGTCGCAGCCGTCGTCTCCGCCGCCCCGTCCGCCACCGCCACCACCGCGCGCTCCGCCCCCGCGAACCCCGCCGCCCCGCGCCCCGCCGCCGCCTCCCCGGTCACGGCCAACGGCCAGCTCGCCGTCTGCGGCACCAAGCTGTGCAACAAGAACGGCAAGGCCATCCAGCTCCGCGGCATGAGCAGCCACGGGACCCAGTGGTACGCGAACTGTCTCACCGACGGATCGCTCGACGCCCTCTCCGGCGACTGGAAGGCCGACGTCCTGCGCGTATCCACGTACGTACAGGAAGGGGGGTACGAGACCAATCCGCGCAAGTTCACCGACCTGGCCCACTCCCTGATCGAGAAGGCCACCGCGCGCGGCATGTACGTGATCGTCGACTGGCACATGCTCGACCCGGGCGACCCGCACGCCAACCTCGCGCGGGCGAAGACCTTCTTCACCGAGATCGCCCAGCGGCACAAAGGCAAGAACAACGTCCTGTACGAGATCGCGAATGAGCCCAGCGGCGTGAGCTGGAGCCGCATCAAGTCCTACGCCGAGCAGATCATCCCGGTGATCAGGAACATCGACGCCGACGCCCCGGTCCTGGTCGGCACCCGCGCCTGGTCGTCCTTCGGCGTCTCGGAGGGCGCGAGCGAGACCGAGGTGGTCAACAACCCGGTGAAGGCCGGGAACATCATGTACACGTTCCACTTCTACGCGTACTCGCACCGCGACGAGTACCTGAACACGCTGTCCCGCGCGGCCGACAAACTCCCCGTGTTCGTCACGGAGTTCGGCACCCAGAACTACGCGGGCGAGGGCTCGAACGACTTCACGATGTCGCAGAAGTACCTGGACCTGATGGCCTCGAAGAAGATCAGCTGGGTCAACTGGAACTTCTCCGACGACAACCGCACCGGGGCCGTCTTCAAGTCCGGCACCTGCAACGCGAACGGTCCCTGGACGGGTACGGGCCCGCTCAAGCCGGCCGGTGCCTGGATACGGGAGCGGGTGCGCTCGGCGGACGACTTCTGAGCAGGTCGGGGCGGAACCGGAACGGGGCGGACGTCGTTTGCGTCCTTGAGTGCGGCGGGGCGGCCCGCCTGCCTACGAGAGGGACGAGGACGACGGATGAGTGAGAAGGCCCGGAAGCTGTTCGACGCGCTCGATCTCGACCACAACGGGACGCTGACCCGCGAAGAAGTGATCACCGCCTTGCGGACGAAGGGCCCGTCCCTGGCCGCCTCGGGTGATCTGCCGTTCTGGGCCGTCGGGGACGCGGAGGCGTCCTCGGCGCTGTTCGACGCCGCCGACCAGAACGGGGACGCGGTGCTGACGCTGGAGGAGTTCTCGGCGGTGGTGGACCGCCGGTTCGGCTGGAGCTGACACCGGACGGGTCATCGCCCGCAGGACCCGCGGGAACGGAAGTCAGGGCCGGTCGGCGCGCGCCGACCGGCCCTGACGTCACGATCAGACGAGGTCGAACCGGTCCAGGTTCATGACCTTGGTCCACGCCGCGACGAAGTCGTTCACGAACTTCTCCTTCGCGTCGTCGCTCGCGTAGACCTCCGCGAGCGCGCGCAGCTCGGAGTTCGAGCCGAAGACCAGGTCGGCCCGGGTGCCGGTCCACTTGACCGCGCCGGAGGCGTCGCGGGCCTCGAACTCATCCTGCGCCTCGGACGTCGACTTCCACGTCGTGCCCAGGTCGAGCAGGTTGACGAAGAAGTCGTTGGTCAGCGTGCCCGGCTTGTCGGTGAGGACGCCGTGCTTCGACTGGGCGTGGTTGGCGCCCAGGACGCGCAGGCCGCCGACGAGGACCGTCATCTCCGGCGCGCTCAGGGTGAGCAGGTTCGCCTTGTCGAGCAGCAGGTACTCGGCCGGCAGCCGGTTGCCCTTGCCGACGTAGTTGCGGAACCCGTCGGCGGTGGGCTCGAGCGCGGCGAACGACTCCACGTCCGTCTGCTCCTGCGCGGCGTCGACACGGCCCGGCGCGAAGGGCACCTCGACCTCGACGCCGCCGTCCTTGGCCGCCTGCTCCACGGCCGCGCTGCCGGCGAGCACGATCAGGTCGGCCAGCGAGACCCGCTTGCCGCCCGCGGAGTTGAAGGACTCCTGGATGCCTTCGAGCGTACGCAGGACCTGGGCGAGCTGGTCCGGGTTGTTGACCTCCCAGCCGCGCTGCGGCTCCAGCCGGATGCGGGCGCCGTTGGCGCCGCCGCGCTTGTCGCTGCCGCGGAAGGACGAGGCCGCGGCCCAGGCGACGGAGACCAGCTGCGAGACCGTGAGGTCCGAGCCGAGGATCCGCTCCTTGAGGGAGGCGATGTCCGCCGCGTCGATCAGCTCGCCCTCGCGCGCCGGCAGCGGGTCCTGCCACAGCAGCTCCTCGGAGGGGACCTCCGGGCCGAGGTAGCGGACGACCGGGCCCATGTCGCGGTGCGTCAGCTTGTACCAGGCGCGGGCGAAGGCGTCCGCGAACTCCTCCGGGTTCTCGTAGAAACGCCGCGCGATCGGCTCGTAGACCGGGTCGAGCTTCAGCGAGAGGTCGGTGGTGAGCATCCTCGGGCGGTGCTTCTTCGACGGGTCGAACGCGTCGGGGACGATCTCCTCGGCGTTCTTCGCCACCCACTGGTGGGCGCCGGCCGGGCTCTTGGTGAGCTCGTACTCGTACTCGAAGAGGTTCTTGAAGAACCCGTTGCTCCACTGGGTCGGCGTGGTGGTCCAGGTGACCTCCAGGCCACTGGTGATGGCGTCCTTGCCGACACCCGTGCCGTGCGTGCTCTTCCAGCCGAGGCCCTGCTGCTCCATCGGCGCGGCCTCGGGGTCGTCGCCGACGTTGTCCGCAGGTCCGGCGCCGTGGGTCTTGCCGAAGGTGTGGCCGCCGGCGATCAGCGCGACGGTCTCCTCGTCGTTCATCGCCATGCGGCGGAACGTCTCCCGGATGTCCCGGGCCGCGGCGATCGGGTCCGGGTTGCCGTTCGGGCCCTCGGGGTTGACGTAGATGAGGCCCATCTGGACGGCGCCGAGCGGGTTCTCCAGCTCGCGGTCGCCGGTGTAGCGCGCGTCGCCGAGCCACTCGGTCTCGGGGCCCCAGTACACGTCCTCCTCGGGCTCCCACACGTCCTCGCGGCCGCCGGCGAAGCCGAAGGTCTTGAAGCCCATCGTCTCCAGGGCGACGTTGCCGGTGAGGATCATGAGGTCGGCCCAGGAGATGTTCTTGCCGTACTTCTTCTTGACCGGCCACAGCAGCCGGCGGGCCTTGTCCAGGCTCACGTTGTCCGGCCAGCTGTTGAGCGGCGCGAAGCGCTGCTGACCGGCGCCGGCGCCGCCGCGGCCGTCACTGATGCGGTACGTGCCGGCGCTGTGCCAGGCCATGCGGATCATCAGCGGGCCGTAGTTGCCGAAGTCGGCGGGCCACCAGTCCTGCGAGGTGGTGAGCACCTCGGCGATGTCGCGTTTGACGGCCGGCAGGTCGAGCGAGTTGAACGCCTCGGCGTAGTCGAAGTCCTCGCCCATGGGGTTGGCCACGGCGGGGTTCTTGGCGAGGATCTTCAGGTTGAGCCGCTCCGACCACCACTGGCGGTTGCCGCCCCCCTGCGTGGGGTGCGGGGCACGGGCACTGCCGTGCGGGACGACCGGGCAGCCCTCGGCGTCCTCGATCTTGGGGTCGGTGACGATTGCGTCCGGGTTCTCAGCCATGGGAATCCTTTCGAACGGGTCGAACTTGGCGGATCGTGATGCTCGGAGAACTGCGCGGTGAAGCGGCGGGGCACGGGCCCCGGTGGATGGCCATGGCCTTGTCGATCGACAGCCGTGTCGTCGAACATGGTCGGGTGGTCGAACACAGCCGGGCAGCGGTCGACGCCGAACCTGTCCGACCCTTGGTCATGGTCGGGGAACCGATCCTACGATGGACGGAGTCCAGGTCAAGAAGCTCAACTGATCCATATCCATTCGGATTCCGTACAGCTACCGGTAAACTCCGCGTACTCCACCGAGCCTGGATAGGTGAACGATATGAGCGACCTGCTGGAGCGGCTGCGAGGACGCGGCTGGCGAGTCACCTCTCAGCGGCGTGTCGTCGCGGAGGTCCTCGACGGCGAGCACGTGCATCTGACGGCCGACGAGGTGCACGCGCGTGCAGCACACCTGCTGCCCGAGATCTCCCGGGCGACGGTCTACAACACGCTGGGCGAGATGGTGTCCCTCGGTGAGGTCATGGAGGTCTCCACCGACGGCCGCGCCAAGCGCTACGACCCCAACGCGCACCACCCGCACCAGCACTTGATCTGCTCCAACTGCGGCGCCATCCGCGACGTCCACCCCACCGGCAACCCCCTGGCCGACCTGCCGCAGGCGGAGCGCTTCGGCTTCACGGTGTCCGAGGTGGAGGTCACCTACCGCGGGCTGTGCCCGTCCTGCGCCTAGCGCGGCCTGCTGATCTCGAACTCGTCCGTCAGGTGTACGCGGACACCGCGCGGCACCCGTGCCGCGGCCGGGTCGTTCCGGTCCTCATACCTTGGAGGTTTTGATGCGTGCAGGCGTCGTCATCGCCGCGCAGCCCGGTGTGGAGGACCTCGCCGTGCGGGCCGAGGAGTTGGGCTTGCACAGCTTCTGGGTCAACGACACCCCGATGGTCCACGGCGACCCCTTCGTCGCCTTGAGCCTGTGTGCGAAGGCCACCAGCCGCATCCGGCTCGGCATCGGCGTGACCTCACCGGCACTGCGCTCCGCCCCGGCCGCCGCGAGCGGGCTCGCCAGCCTCAACGCCCTGGCACCGGGCCGGATCATCTGCGGAGTCGGCACCGGGAACACCGCCCGGCGCACCCTGGGCATGCGGCCGACCACGGCGGCCAGGCTGGAGAGCTTCACCGCCGCGCTGCAGGAGCTGTGTGCCGGACGTTCGACCGAGTACCGCGAAGGTGACCAGGTTCGCGACATCCGGTTCCTGCACGCCGGGGCGCAGGTGAACACCGCCGACCCGATCGAGTTCGTCGTGGCCGCGCTGCTCGGACCGAAGGCCGCCGCTGTCGCCGGCCGCCGCGGCACCGGCCTCATCTCCTTCGGCCTGCTGGACCCCACCGCCTGGCACGCGCTGCACGACACCCGCCGCCAGGCCGCCCAGGGCAAGCCCGGCGACCCCGTCTCCCACACGGACTCCTACGTCGTCACCGCGCTCCACCTACTCGACCAGGACGAGGACCCCCACGGCGACGCGGCCCGGGACGCGACCGGTCACCTCGTCCTGTCGCTGCTGGCCTTCGCCGCCGACACAGCCGCCGACACGCCCGCCTTCGCCGATCAACTCGGCCCCGAGGAACGCGAGGCGGTGCGGCAACTTCTCGACCGGCGCGGCACCACCGCCACCGCGCCGGACCGGCACACCAAGCTCTACCCCAACTACCTCGGACGCATCGCCCCGCAGGACCGGGACCTGGTGTTGCCCTCGCTGATGAACACCGTGGCTTTGGTCGGCACCCGCGACGACCTCCTCGCCCGCGTCGCCACCCTGGAACAGGCCGGCGTCGACGAACTCCTCATCCAGCCGGTGATCGACCCACCCGCCGAGATGGCCCAGCTCGCGAAACTCCTCCCCTGAGCCGACCCACCTGCCGCACGTCCATGACCTGCACACCTACAAGAGCACCAAGACTTTGCCATCGCCCTGCGCACCCGGCCGACTTGTGATCCAAATCACGTATCGGCCCGTAAAGGATCATGGTTTGGCATGTCCACATGGCTGAATGTATGTGGCACGATGCCAACGGATTGCCCTTGGCTCTTGGCTGAAGCGCAACCCGGGCGACAGTACGGCAAATGGCTTCTCGACAGTTCTGGCTAGCTGTAATTCGGGGGATGCAAGAGTGCCGACAATGATGGTGATCGGGTACCGGGACGATCTCGACCTGGCGTTGCGGCGCCGCGGCCTGGACCCCTTCTATCTCGTGCAGCCGCCCGTGACGCCACCGAAGGGCCGGAATTTCAGACGCGTCACCGACATGGAGAACGCCCAGGAGGTATTGCGGGCGGTGCTTTCCGCGCGTCTCGGTGAGGTGGCGGGGGTGCTCAGCGTTCATGAGATGGGCGTGTTCGGTGCGGCTTATCTGCGCCAGCAGCTCGATCTTCCGGGGAATGCGGACTCGAAGGCGGCGCTCTATTTCCGGGACAAGTATCTCCAGAAGAGCGGGCTGCCGACGCACATCAGGCGGGCACGCTGCCGCTACGTGACAGCCGACACTCCCTTCATGGATCTCGTGAATGATCTGGGGGAGGTGTTCGTCATCAAGCCCGCCACCGGAGCCGGTGCTCTCCGCACCGAGATCATTCGTTCCCCGGAAGACTACGCGCGCGCCTTGAAACAGCTGCCGGGCCAGTCGGACGTGGCGATCGTCGCCGAATCCTTCATCGATGCCTCGGAAGTCTATATGGATGGCATCTGGGCGAACGGCGACCTTAGATGGTCGTCCATGAGCCGCAATCACATCGCCCCACTCAGCGCCGTCAAAGGCGGCATCCTGGCCGCGCACATACTCGACAGAAATCGGCATCCCGACATGTTCCAAGAGGCGGACGCAGTCGTCCGCCAGGTGCTCGGGAGCCTGAACGCACCCGATTGCGTATTCCATGCGGAGTTCTTCGCCGAAGAGTCGGGGCTGACGTTCGGTGAGTGTGCGATCCGGCTCCCGGGGGCGCTGTCACCGCAGGTGAACAAATTGACGTTCGGCGTCGACCTCTTCGATGCCGAGATCAGCCTCGCGCTGGGCGAAGAGATGACACAGCCCCTGGACAGCAGCACACCGGACCGCTTCTATGGATACATGCTGCTGCGTCGCTCCGACGAACTGACCCAGCAGGACTTCGAACGCAACTTCGTCTTTGATGAAATCGACTACCCCTCGTCGCCCGATGCGCCGATCGGCCCCTACGGCCGTTTCGGACAGGCCATCGTGTCCGATCCGGACGAACTGAAACTGCAGAAGACGATCGAGGACATCGTGCGCTTCAACGAGTTCGGCTGACGACGGCGGTACCGCCAGCAGAGTCGCCGAGATCAGCAGGCTGTAAACCGGGGGACACAACAATGCCGACAATGATCGTTATCGGATACCGGGACGACCTCGACCAGGCGGTGCGGCGCCGTGGCCTGGACCCCTTCTATCTCGTGCAGGCGCCGGTGAGCCCGCCGACGGGGCGGAGCTTCAGACGCGTCACGGACATGGAGAACGTCCAGGAGGTATTGCGGGCGGTGCTTTCCGCGCCTCTCGGTGAGGTGGCGGGGGTGCTCAGTGTTCATGAGATGGGCGTGTTCGGTGCGGCTTATCTGCGGCAGCAGCTCAATCTTCCGGGGAATGCGGACTCGAAGACGGCGCTCTATTTCCGGGACAAGTATCTCCAGAAGAGCGGGCTGCCGCCGCACATCAAGCGGGCACGCTGCCGATACGTTTCCACGGATACGTCGTACTCGGATCTCGTGAACGATCTGGGGGAGGTGTTCGTCATCAAGCCGGCCACCGGAGCCGGATCACTCAGAACTGCTGTCGTCCGTTCCCCGGAGGACTACGCGCAAGCCTTGAAGCCCCTTCCGAGTCATTCGGACGTCGAGATCGTCGCCGAATCCTTCATAGAAGCCCCGGAAGTCTATATGGACGGCATCTGGGCAAAGGGGGATCTCCACTGGTCGTCCATGACCCGCTATCACCGCTCGCCGCTGAGTGCGGCACAGGGCGGCATCCTGGCCGCGCACATTCTGGACAAGAGACGCCATGCCGAACTGTTCGCGGAAACAGAAGCCCTCACCAGACAAGTGCTGAGCAGCTTGAACGCACCCGATTGCGTCTTCCATCTGGAGGTGTTCGCGGAAGAGTCCGGGCTGACGTTCGGTGAGTGCGCGATCCGGCTCCCGGGGGCGCTGTCCCCGCAGGTGAACAAAATGACGTTCGGCGTCGATCTCTTCGACGTGGAAATCAGCCTCGCACTCGGCGAAGGAGTGAACCAAAACCTGGACGACAACACGCCGGACCGCTTCTATGGCTACATCCTTCTGCGGCGCCCTGAGCATGGCTCTCTGACCCAGCGGGATTTTGAGCGCAACTTTACTTTTGATGAGATCGAGTATTCCTCCTCGCCCGACACGAAGGCCGGTCCTTATGGCCGCGTCGGCCAGGCGATCGTATCCGACCAGGACGAGCTCAAACTGAAGAAGACGATTGAGGACATCGTCCGCTTCAACGAGCTTGGCTGAACCACGCAAGACAGTTCCGGCCGCCTTCCACTCCTGGCAATCGTCACGCTGTCCCCGGCCATGACGGATGGTCGACTCCCTTGACCGTGAGCCGTGGTCAATCTCCTGGCCCTGGCGCGTGGTCGGCGAAGAGTCGGACGGCATTTCAGAACCTCTGTCCAGCATCCGCTCGCGATGAAGTTTCAGGGCCGTACGACCGGCCCTGCCGATCGGAGGTCTCCATCCCCATGCCCGAACACATTCCTGCCCCGACGCTCCCTCGCCTGCTGGAAAACGCGGCCCGTGACACGGGCCGAGGCATCACATTCATCGGTGCCCCAGGTGGCTCATTTCTTTCCTACGCGGAACTGCGGGAGAGCGCCTGCCGAATTTCTCAAGGGCTGCGCGGTCACGGCGCCGTGCCGGGCGACCGGGTGCTGATTGCCGCCACCGAGCCCGAGCAGTTCTTCCGCGTCTTCTGGGGGTGCGTGCTGGCCGGTGTCGTGCCGTGCCCGGTCGCGCTCCCGGCCGACCCCGCCCGGCGGCAGACGCAGCTCGAATACCTGCGGGTACTCCTGGGCGACCCGCTGGTGGTCGTGTCCAAGACGGCGTACGGCGATCTTCCTGACGTCGGGTTGCGCACGGCGACGGTGGAGGACCTGAGCCATACCTCGGCCGAGCCCGCACAGGACCACGTGCCCGCGCCCGACGACCTCACGCTGCTGATGCTCACCTCCGGCTCCACCGGATCGAGCAAGGCGGTCCGGCTCACCCACGCCAACCTGCTCGCGGCGCAGGCAGGCAAGGCCGCGGCACTGCGACTGGGGCCCGCCGACACCACGCTGAACTGGATCTCCACCGATCACATAGCTGCCATCGAGGCCCACCTGCTGCCGATGTTCAACGGTGCCGACCAGGTCATGGCGACCCCGGCGACGGTGCTGGCCGACCCCATCGAGTTCCTGAGGCTGCTCGCCGCGCACCGGATACGGGTGACGTTCACCCCCAACTTCCTGTTCGGCCAGATCAACCAGGCACTCGCACAACGGCCCGCTCCAGAGCAGGACGTGGACCTTTCCCAGGTGCGGTACATCATCTCCGGCGGAGAGGCCACCGTGACCGCCACGGTCCGGGACTTCCTGAACACCCTTTCCGGATACGGACTGCGCGAGGACGTGATCGTGCCCGCGTTCGGCATGACCGAGACCTGCGCCGGCAGCGTGTTCAACCCCGAGTTCGCCACCCGCGACCTGGACACGGAGTTCCCTCCGCTGGGCCGCCCGGTGCGGGGCCTGCGCATCCGCATCACCGACGGCGACGGCAGGGTGCTGGCTTCCACCGACGAGGCCGGAACAGCCGAGCCCGTGGCCGCCCGGCCCGGAACGGCCGAGCCAGGCGAGGTGCACCTGCGCGGCCCCATGGTCACCGACGGGTACTACGGCAACGACGAGGCCACCGCCCAGGCCTTCACGCCCGACGGCTGGTTCCGCACCGGTGACCTGGGCCGCCTCGACTCCGACGGCCGGCTGACGCTGGTCGGCCGCACCAAGGACTCCATCATCGTCAACGGCGTCAACTACTACAGCCACGACCTGGAAGCGGCCCTGGACGAACTGGACGACGTGCGGCGCGGGCAGATCGCCGCGTTCCCGATCCGGCCCGAGGGCGCCGATTCCGAACAACTCGCCGTCGCGTTCACCCCGTCGGGCGACCCCGCCGACGACACCGCCGTGTACCGGGCCATCGTGGCCATCCGCAGCTCCACGGTCATGCACTGGGGATTCCGCCCCCAACTGATCCTGCCCGTCGACGAGGACCAGATCCCCCGCAGCAACCTGGGCAAGATCCAGCGCACCCGGCTGCGCAAGGCCGTCGAGGCCGGGGACCTGGACGCGGCGGCGCGCCGGGCGAGCGAGGTGAGCACCCGGTTCCTCGGTGCCTACGTGGCGCCAGAGGGGGAGGCCGAGACCACCCTGGCCGCCGTCTACGCCCGCGTACTGAACGTCGGCACGGCGGTGCCCGCGACCGCCAGCTTCTTCGATCTGGGCGGCACCTCGCTGGACGTCCTGCGGCTCAAGCTGGAGATCCAGGCCGCGTTCGGCATCGCCGACGTACCGATGGCGACGCTCCTCCAGGCCCCGACCGTGCGCGCCCTGGCAGGCCGCCTGACCGGCGGCCAGGGCGCCGACGGAGACGCCGCCTACGACCCGCTGGTGCCCCTTCAGGTCACGGGCGACGGAACGCCGTTGTTCTGCGTCCACCCGGGACTGGGCGAGGTGCTGGTCTTCGTCAACCTCGCCAAGTACTTCACCGGCGAGCGGCCGTTCTACGCGCTGCGGGCGCGCGGCTTCGGGCAGGCCGAGACCCACTTCGGGTCGTTCGCGGAGATGGTCACCACCTACGTCCAGGCGATCCGGCGCGTCCAGCCCCAGGGCCCCTATGCCGTCGCGGGCTACTCCTACGGCGGCGCCGTCGCCTTCGAGATCGCCAAACGGCTGGAGGCCGACGGCGACGAGGTCAAGTTCGTAGGCGTCTTCAACCTGCCGCCGCGCATCGCCGACCGCATGAACGAGATCACCTTCACCGACGGCGCGATCAACCTCGCGCTGTTCCTCGAACTCATCGACGCCGCCGACGTCGAAGGGCTGACCACGAGACTCCGCCTCCTGCCCGAGGCCGAGCAGCTGGCCCACCTCATCGAGCACGCGCCGAAGCGCCGCCTGACCGAACTCGACCTCACCGTCGACAGGTTCACCGCCTGGGTGCACCTCGCGCAGAACATGGTGCACCTGGGCCGCGACTACGCACCGTCGGGATCGGTCGCACGGACACAGGTCTTCTACTGCACCCCACTGCGCGGCACCAAGCAGGAGTGGCTCGACAACCAGCTCCGGCACTGGGACGACTTCACGCGCGACACCAACCGGTACATCGAAGTCGACGGTGAGCACTACACGCTGATGAGCCCTCAGCACGTACAGACCTTCCAGGCGACCCTGCGGCGCGAACTGGCCCGCGCGCTCGGCTGAGGAACAGGACGCCCAAGGAACACGACGCCCCAGGAACAGCCCGGGGCAACCGCTGAAACGACCAGGAGCCACTGAGCATGCAAGGTAAGAAGATTCTCGTCACCGGAGGGACGGGGCAGGTCGCCAGGCCCGTCGCCGAAGCGCTCGCCGCCGACAACGAGGTGTGGTGCCTCGGCCGGTTCGGAGACCCGGCCGCCCGCAAGGAACTGGAGGAAGCGGGCGCCCGCACCTTCACCTGGGACATGGCCGGTGACGACCTGGAGGGCCTGCCCCGCGACTTCAGTCACGTACTGCACTCGGCCGTGCACCGGGGCGACCGCCGGGACTTCGAGGAGACCGCGCGCATCAATGCCGCCGGCACCGCCCGGCTGATGACCCACTGCTCCGGCGCGGAGGCGTTCCTGTACGTCTCCTCCGGCGTGGTCTACCACCGCGCCGACCGCACACACCGGTACCGCGAGGGCGACCCCCTGGGCGGGGCGGCGCCGTGGCTGCCGACGTACCCCGTCGCCAAGCTCTCCGCCGAGGGCGTGGTGCGGGGCCTCGCCGAGGCACTCGGACTGCCCTCCGTGATAGCCCGGCTCAACATCGCCTACGGCCCGTACGGCCACGGCGGCGTCCCCATGATCCTGTTCAGGGAGATGCGCGACGGGCAGCCGTGCGCGGTGCCGCGCGAGGGCCAGAACTACTGCAACCTGCTGCACACCGACGACGTCGTCCGACAGGTCCCCCTGCTGTGGGAGGCGGCGCAGTCGCCCGCGCGCGTCGTGAACTGGGGCGGTGACGAGGAGGTCGGCATCACCGACCTGCTGGAGTACATGTCCGCGCTCACCGGCGTGCCGGTCAAGCTGGACCGCGGCGACTACAGCCGCGAGACGGCGATCTTCGACCACAGCGTCCGCCGCGCCCTGATCGGCGACTGCACCGTCGGCTGGAAGGCCGGTATCGCCCGCACCATGGCCGAGTTGTTCGAGGAGTACCGCGACCGCATCCACGCCTACGAGCTCGACAGCGAGCGGGGTTAGCATGCGCAGGCCCATCGACACCGAAGCCCTGCGGCGCGTGATGTGCGCCGCCCTCGCCTCCGACGCGGCCGTGTGCTCACTGGCCCAACTCGGCCGGGAAGCCGCCGCGTTCGCGTCCCTGGACCCCGCGGTGCTGCGGCGCCGCACCCTGATCGGCGGCGCGACCCTCTACGGTCCCACCAGCCCCGCCCCCACCGCCCCCGCCCTCGACGCGCTGGTGCGGCGCGCGGAAGCGCTGGACGTAGCCCAGATCCTCGTGCCCGGCGTGCGCCGCAGCGACGACACGGGGCCACTGCGGGCAGCGGGGTTCGTCCCCGTCGTCGCCGACACCGAGTGCGTCCTGCGGCTGACCGGAGACGTGGAGGACGTGCTGCGCCGACGCGTGGGCGACGACCGGTTCCGCGAACTCCGCGGCCACCACCACGCGCTGTCCCAGGAAGTCGGCTGGGAGCGGATCCCCCTGAGCGAACTGGACAAAAGCCCCTGGGCGCGCGACGCCTTCGTGGAACTCCACCGGCGCCACGCGCAACGCCACGGCGACCTCCCCAACCCGTACAACGCCGCCGCCCTCGACGCCCTGGCTCAGGGGGAGTTGGCGGACCGCACCGACATGTTCGTACGCCGCCGGAAGGGCACCGTGGTCCAGGTCGGGCTGACGACGGTGTCCCACAACGGCCGGGGCGTCTACTGCCTCACGCAGGCCATCGACCACGACGACCCCGTCGCGCGCGGCGGCCTCCACGAAGCGACGCTGTACCAGCTGTACCTCGACGCCCGGGACGCCGGACTGGACTGGATCCACCTCGGCCGGGGCGACGAGGAGGGCAACCGCCGCCTCGGCGCCGACCTGTTCGTGCCTCTCGACCACTGGCTGCGCGCCGAGGGCCTCACGGCGGGGGAGGGCGAGACGGCGCCGGTGCTCTCGCGGTTCGCGACGCCTCCCGTCGCGTCGGTGCCGGTGCCGGGACCGGCCCGGTTCCGGCACGTGCCGCGCTTCGACACGGTCGACCTGTCGAGCAACACCAACCCGTTCCTGGGCGCCGGGGGCCAGTACCCCCACCTGGACACGGCGGAACTCGCCAGGACGTACCTGACCACGATCGCCGGACTGCCCGGCCACGAGGGCGTCGGCGCGCTGAGCACCGATCACCTGCTGTTCACCAGCGGCGCGGTCGACGGCGTCATGCTGCTGCTCGCGGCGCTGGCCTCGCCCGGCGAGCGGGTCTGCGTCACACCGCCCACCTTCCCGCTCTACACCCACTTCGCCCGCGTGCTGCGTCTGCCCGTCGTCGAGGCACCGCTGCGCGGCGACGACCTGTCCGAGCTGGACGTCGAGGGAATCCTGGCGGCCGATCCCCGCGTGACGATCCTGTGCGATCCGAACAACCCGGTGGGGACCCGGCTCGACCGGGCCCAGGTGCTCGACCTCGTCACTCGCGCCCGCGGCCTCGTGGTGATCGACGAGGCCTATGTCGAGTTCAGTGAGAACGCCTCGTACGCCGGACTGATCGACCAGCACGACAACCTCATCGTGCTGCGGACGCTGTCGAAGGCCTGGGGGCTCGCCGGTGCCCGCTGCGGGATCGCCCTGGCCCAGCCCGGCCTCGTCGAGGCGCTGCGGCGTGTGCAGGTGCCCTTCGGGTTCACCGATGCCTCGCAGCAGTCCGTACGGGACCGGCTGACCAACTCCGGACCGGCGCTCGCCGCCATCGAGTCGATCCGGGCCGAGCGGGACCGGATGGCCGCGGCCCTGGCCGGACATCCCGCGGTGGACCGCGTCTTCCCCTCCGAGACCAACTTCCTGCTGGTCCGGCTGCACAAGCACGAGCGCGTCATGGAACAGCTGCGGGACGCGGGGATCGTCGTCGCCGACACCGGCCACGTCGTCCCCGCCAGCTGCCGTATCTCCATCGGCGATCGGCGTGCGAACGACGCCTTGTTGGAGGCGCTCTCCTTCGTGCTGTGAGTGATGGGCGCGCTGTGAGTGACGGGGCGTGGGCGGCGGAGCCGCCGCCCACGCCGACGCCGTCAAGTCAGCGAAAGGGGCTCGTTCGCCCCACCCTGCTTCTGCTCGACAATCAAGAACGAGAGAACGTCGTCACCGATGTTCTTGAGGTCGTGCAGGTGGTATTGCCCCGCGGTGAAACGGAAATGGAGGGTCTGGCCGCGGACGTAAGAGATCTCTCGCGTGGTGCCGTCGCTGTTGTGCTGTCGGGCCCGGCCGTTTGTGAGCGCTATCCAGGTGTAGTCCAGCACATGCCGGTGAACAGGAATGCGTTCTTCCGGCTGGAGCGTCGTCTCCCAGACGCGTACGGAATCGGTCTCGTTCAACAGCGCCTGGCCGATGCATCCGTCGTGCGCGTTGTCGACGAATTCCTGCCGGAGCGGCGGGCTCCAGCGGGCGAATTCCTTGGCGACGACGGTGCTGGTCAGAGCGGGGTCCGAGGGGGACGCATTACCCACGAGCCGGTTCCTTTCGGTCGAGGCGGCGAGTTGCCTGCGTCAGGCTACAACTGGCCGAAATGCAGCGGCAAGGATTCGTGCCGGGACGGAATTTGTCACGTGTGTGGCTAGACCCCGGACTTTCGTTGGTTCAGGGTGGTCCGTCCTACCCGCGTGGAAGGAGCCGGCGATGAGACGCAGACAATTCGTGGCAGGGACGATCGGCGCGCTTTCGGGGGTCACGCTCGGTGCGGGTCCCGTCCGGGCCACCGAGGCGGCGTCCCGTACGAAAGGATCAGGGTCCCGCACGAACGGCTCGGCACGCCGGACGCAGGGCTGGCAGGCGGTGCCGGCGCCCGGCAGCGTCCCCGTCGCGCAGTTGCGCCGGATCTCCGCCGCCGGACCCGAACTGGCCTGGGCCGTCGGCGAGGAGAACCTCGGCGGGCCAACCGGGGGACATGCCCTGGCCATGCTCTGGAACGGCAAGACCTGGTCGAAGACCGATCTGTCGCACCTGGGCCACACGCGGCTGAGCGATGTCGCCGTCACCTGCCCCACCTCGGCGTGGAGCGTCGGCCTGTCCGCCGGGCAGTCGAGCCCGCTGCTCCGCTGGGACGGCACCACCTGGCGCGAGACCCCCTTCCCGGGGCAGGGCGAGCCGGACGTCCGGCTGAACTCGGTGGTGGTCGGCCCCGACCGGCGGGTGTGGATCTGCGGCAGCCGAGGCGGCGCCGCCCGCCTGCTGCTGGGGGAGGGCAGGCGGTGGCGCTGGCTGGACCCATTGCCCGTCGCGAGCGCCGCCCTGTACCAGATCGTGCTGGGCTCACCCGGCGAGGTCTGGGTGAGCGGCGATCAGGCGAGTGGCGGCGGCTGGACGGGACTTGTGGCGCGCTGGAACGGATCGTGGACGGTCCTTCCGTCGATCTGGGGTGCCCGTCTGACCATCAGCGATGTGCACGCGGACGGTGCGGACGACGTCTGGGCGGTGGGCACCGAGGCGGGCGTCGGCGGACCGCCCGGACGCCCCGGCAACCCGGCCCTGGCCCACTGGGACGGCACGGCTTGGACGCGGCTGGAACCCGGCTTCACTGTCGGGGCGTTGAGCGGCATCGCCGCCGACGCGCGGGGCCGTGCCGCCTGGATATCGGGCTGGAACCACCAGGACCAGAGCCGCTCCACGTACCTGCGCAAGGACGGCTCCGCCTGGACCGTCGTACGCGGCCCCGCCGGCACGGCGACGCCGTACCTCAACGACGTGACCCCCATTCCCGGCACCGCCGGATTCTGGTCGGCGGGCATGACGAGCCGCACGGCGGCCCCGCCGACCGAGGCGTACACGGAACGACTCGAAGCCTGACCGCACGGTCCGGGGACGACCCGCGCAGGCCGGTCCGCTCGACGCGGGCCCCGCCCGCGCGGGTCAACCCGCGAGCCCGCCAAGCACCTTGTCCGGAGTCAGCGGCAGCGTGCGGAAGCGGACGCCCGTGGCGTGGTGGACCGCGTTGCCGATCGCGGCGGCGGTGCCGACGATGCCGATCTCGCCGATCCCCTTGCTCCCCATCGGGTTGAGGTGGGTGTCGGTCTCGTCGAGCCAGTGCGCCTCGATGCTCGGTACGTCGGCGTGCGCGGGCACGTGGTACGACGCCAGGTCGCACTCCGTGAAGTCGCCGAACGCGGCGTCCATCGTGCTGCCCTCGGTGAGCGCCATGCCCAGGCCCATGGTCATGGCGCCGACGAACTGGGAGCGCGCGGTACGGGCGTTGAGGATCCGCCCGGCGGCGTACACACCGAGCAGACGGCGGACCCGGACCTCGCCCGTGACGGTGTCGACGCCGACCTCGGCGAAATGCGCGCCGAACGCGTGGCGCGCGAAGGGGCTGTCCGCGTCGGCCCGGCCGGAGGTGTCCGCATGGGCGTCGATGCCCTCCGCGGGCAGCGGCCCCGCATGGGCCGCGAGCCGTGCCACCAGCTCACGGCACGCCACGTGGACCGCCCAGCCCCAGGAGGCCGTCCCCGACGAGCCTCCGGCCAGCGGAGCCGACGGCAGATCGCTGCTGCCCACCTCGGTACGCACCCGATCCAGCGGCACCTCCAGGGCGTCCGCCGCCACCTGCGCGAGCACGGTACGGGCCCCGGTGCCGATGTCGGTGGCGTTCACCCGCACCACGAAGGTGCCGTCGGGCAGGGCCTGCGCCCGGGCGGTCGACGGCGACACGAGGACCGGGTACGTGGCCGATGCCACGCCCGTACCGATCAGCAAGGGCCCCTCCGCGCGGGACCGGGGCCGGGGATCGCGCCGGGACCAGTCGAAGCGCCGGGCGCCTTCGCGCAGACAGTCGACGAGATGCCTGCTGCTGAACGGTTTGCCGCTGTCGGGCTCCCGCTCCGGCTCGTTGACGATCCGCAGCTCCACCGGGTCCATGCCGAGCTCGGCCGCGAGCTCGTCCATGGCCGACTCCAGGGCGTACATGCCGGGTGCCTCGCCCGGCGCGCGCATCCACGAGGGAGTGGGCACATCGAGCCGTGCCACGCGGTGGACGGTGAGGCTGTGCGCCGCGTCGTACATGACGCGCGCGGGCACCGCCGCCTGCTCCACGAACTCCTTGATGCGCGAGGTGTGGGTGGTGACCTCGTGGGTGAGGGAGGTCAGCCGGCCGTCCGCGTCGGCACCCAGGCGGACCCGGTGCAGGGTGGGGGCGCGGTGGCCCACGACGGCGGGCAGGAAGCGGCGCGGGAACGAGACCGTGACGGGACGGCCCGTCGTGAGCGCGGCCATCGCGGCGAGGACGACATCGGGGCGCGGGGTGCCCTTGGAACCGAAGCCCCCTCCGACGTGGTCGGCGACGACGGTGATCCGCTCCTCGGGAATCCCGAACAGCGCGGCGAGCGTCTCGCGCACCGTCGTGCCGCCCTGACTCGACGAGTACACGGTCAGGTGGCCCTGGTCCCAGTGCGCGGTGCTGGCGTGCGGTTCCATGGGGTGGTTGTGCAGCGGCGGCACCTCGTAGGCGACGTTGACGCGGGCGGCGGGGGAGTCGCTCG
Organism: Streptomyces aureoverticillatus; assembly: GCF_014649395.1. GTDB lineage: Bacteria > Actinomycetota > Actinomycetes > Streptomycetales > Streptomycetaceae > Streptomyces > Streptomyces aureoverticillatus. The sequence goes on along the minus strand of NZ_BMSY01000004.1, from coordinate 337,061 downwards.
CGCGGCGGCCGTGCTCGCGGCGGGTGGGATGCTCGCCGTTGACGCTCTCGGGCTCGTAGGCCTCGGGGTGATCCGCCGTCAGGGTGACGTCATGGTCCTCCGCCGCGTACTCGACGCGTACGGCCGCCGCGGCGGCGCGCGCGGCCTCCAGGGACTCGGCCACGACGAGGGCGACGAACCAGCCGCGGTGCGGTACCGCCGGATTCTGCAGCACGCCGAGGATGGGGTCCTCGGGCTCGGTGATCCGGGGCGCGTTCTCGTGCGTGAGGACGGCCAGGACGCCGGGCAGGCGCAGGGCGGCCGTGGCGTCGACGGCCGTGACCCGGCCCCGGGCGACGGTGGCCGGCACCGGCCAGGCCTGGGCGCGGCCCGGCAGGGCGTGCTCGGCGGCGTAGCGGGCACCGCCGGTGACCTTCAGCTGCCCTTCGCGGCGTTCGGCGGGTGCGCCGAGGGCGGTGCCGGTGCCGGCCATGGAGTCCTCCTGTGAGATGACGGTTCGGGCCCGCGGACAAGGCGGTCGGCTCCGCGGACAAGGCGGTTCGGCCCCGCGCGGCTCAGGTCGCGGCGGCCGGCGCGAGCCGGGTCAGCACGTCGACGGCGATGTTGCGGGCGAGCGGCACCTTGTAGCCGTTGTCCCGCAGCGGCTCGGCCGCGGCGAGTTCCAGGTCGACGGCGCGCGCGAAGGCGTCCGGGGTGGCGGGCCCGCCGAGCAGCGCCTCCTCGGCCCGCTGTGCCCGCCAGGGCCGGTGTGCCAGCGCCCCGAAGGCGATCCCGGCATGCGCGACCACGCCGTCCGACACCCGCAGCACCACCGCGACGGACGCGAGGGCGAACGCGTACGAGGCCCGGTCGCGGGCCTTGCGATAGGCCGACGGCAGCCCGGCCGTGGCGGCGGGCAGCACCACCGACGTGATCAGCTCGCCCGGACGGATCTCGGTGTCCCGCTCCGGGTGCTGCCCGGGCAGCCGGTGGAACGCCGCCGCCGGAACGCTCCGGGCGCCCTGCTCCCCGTACAGCTCCACGCGCGCGTCCAGCGCCGCCAACGCCACTGCCATGTCCGAGGGGTGGGTGGCGACGCACCTCTCGGAGTGCCCGAGGACCGCGTGATCCCGGTGCACTCCGTCACGGGCCCCGCAGCCGCTGCCGGGCTCGCGCTTGTTGCAGGGTTTGGACACGTCCTGGAAGTACGGGCACCGGGTGCGCTGGAGCAGGTTTCCGCCCGTGGTGGCCGCGTTGCGCAACTGGCCGGAGGCGCCCGCGAGCAGCGCCTGCGACAGTGCGGGGTAGCGGTCGCGGGCCATGGGATGCGCCGCGAGATCACTGTTGCGCACCGCGGCGCCGACGCGCAGCGAGCCGTCGGGCAGCTCCTCCACCACGTCCAGGGGCAGCCGGCTGACGTCGACGAGGACGGCCGGGCGTTCCACGCCCAGTTTCATGAGGTCGACGAGGTTGGTGCCACCGCCGAGATAGCGGGCGCCGGGGTGCGCGGCGAAGGCCTCGGTCGCCTCTTCGACACTCGCGGCCCGTACGTATCCGAAGGGCTTCACCGGACCACGTCCTCCACGGCCTCGACGATGCGCGGGTAGGCGCCGCAGCGGCACAGGTTGCCGCTCAGCCGCTCGCGGATCTCGTCCGCGTCGAGCGGGACGGGCCGGCCCGAGGGCGCGGCGGGCGCGGTGACGTGGGAGGGATGGCCGGCGGCCGCCTCGTCGAGGGCGCCGAGGGCCGAGCAGATCTGGCCCGGCGTGCAGTAGCCGCACTGGAAGGCGTCCCGGTCGAGGAAGGCCCGCTGCAGCGGGTGCAGCTCCTCGCCGTCGCCCGCGAGCCCCTCGATCGTCGTCACCTCGCTGCCGTCGAGGGCGACCGCGAGCTGCAGGCAGCTGTTCACGCGGCGCCCGTCGAGCAGGACCGTGCAGGCTCCGCACTGGCCGTGGTCGCAGCCCTTCTTGGCACCGGTGAGGTCGAGGTCCTCGCGCAGCACGTCGAGCAGGGCGCGCCGGTGGTCGACCACGAGGGTGTGGGGCTTGCCGTTGACCCGGAGCGTGGTGGTGGAACGGTGCTCGTCCGGCGGCGCCGATGGTCCGCCGCCCGCTTCGCTGTCGTGGATGTCGCTGCCCATGGCGTGGATGACCTTCCGGGACGGGCCGTGGTGCTGTGCAGACCGCGTGCCCAAGCTGCCACAGCCGACACATCCGGGCACTCCGGACGGCGCCGGACGGGGACTGGCCTGGCCCTGTCCTGATACGCCTCAGGCGCGCGATACGCGGTCAGGCGCGCGATACAGGCGCGCGATACGCGTCAGGCGCGCGATCCGTCCGGGCAAGCCCGTCACAGGTTGCTCATGCGCCACGCCTATCCCTCCCGTATATGCGCCGAGTAGCCTGCGTCCGCCGCTGCTGTCGTGCTGGGGAGGCTGAGGGCCAGTGATCGTGCTCGGTTACAACGGATTCACCAGGGGTGCGGAACTCTTCGGGAAGCTGTACGGGGCAACGGGCGTCGACCGCAATCTCCTGGTGGGCCATGACGCCGCGGCGGCGCTGGTGATCGACGGCGAACTGGTCGCGGCGGTCGAGGAGGAGCGGCTGAGCCGGGTCAAGAAGACCTCGGACTTCCCCGTGCACGCGATCAACTGGTGCCTGGATTCGGCCGGCGTCGAGCTCGACCAGGTGGACGTCTTCGCCTTCCCCTGGCGCTTCTCGTCGACGGTGGGCGAGCAGATGATCTCCCAGATATGCGACACCGACCTCACGGTCCCCGCGAAGTTCGACGCCTTGCGGCGCACGGGCGAGCTCTACACCGGCATGCTCAGCCCCGAGGCGGTGTACGACGACTTCGTCCGCCGCACCGGCCACGAGCTTGACCCCAACAGGCTCGCCCTGGTGCCCCACCACCTGGCCCACCTCATGTGCGGCGCCTATCTGGCCGGCGGGGGCGACGCCGCGTTCCTGGTGAGCGACGGCCGGGCGGAGACCCTGTCCGCCGTCATGGGAGAACTCCGCAACGGCGTGGTCCGCCTCTTCGACGACAGCGCCGTCGACATGACCAGCTCACTCGGCGTGGCCTACGGGCGGATCACCCGCTATCTGGGGTTCGTGCCCAACAACGACGAGTACAAGGTGATGGGCCTGGCCGCGTACGGCCCGCCGCCCGGACACAACCCGCTGCTCGAACGCGTCGTCCGGCTGCACGAGAACGGCTCGTACACCCTCTCCGTCCCCCGCGACAGAGACGCCTACTACGCGCTGTTCGACGACCTGTTCGGCGGCGACAGCGAGAAGCGCGAGGAGTTCGACTTCCGGGTCAAGGTCGCGGGCTTCGCCCAGCACATGGTCGAGGCCGTCACCGCCCATCAACTGCGGGCACTGACCGCGGCCTCCGACCTGGACGACCTGCTCTTCGAGGGCGGCCTCGCACTCAACTGCGTGGCCAACACGAAGATGCTGGAGAGGTCCTCGTTCACCGGCATGGACGTCAGCTTCGGGGCCAGCGACCCCGGCGTCGCCATCGGCGCGGCCGTGTACACCGCGGGTCTCAGGAACCGTCCCGCCGGCGCCGTCACCACGCCCTACCTGGGCCCCTCGTACGGCGAACAGCACACTCTGGACGCACTGGCGGAGTACGCGGACCGCGTGGAGTGGCAGGAGGAGCCCGACGCCACCTCGGCGGCCGACAGGACGGCGGAGCTGCTGGCCCAGAAGAACGTCGTGGGCTGGTTCCAGGGCCGCACCGAGTTCGGGCCGCGCGCCCTGGGCAACCGCAGCATCCTCGCCAACCCGGCCTTCCCCGACATCAAGGACATCATCAACGTCCGTGTGAAACACCGCGAGCCGTTCCGCCCGTTCGCGCCCGTCGTCCTCGCGTCCGAGGCGCCGCGCGTCTTCGAGATGGGCAAGAAGACCTCGTCCCCCTATATGACGTTCGTCTTTCCGGTGCGCGAGGAGTACCGCGAGCGGATCCCCGGTGCCTGCCACGTGGACGGCACGGCACGCGTCCAGACGGTCGACGAGCGGCAGAACCCGGCCCTCACGCAGCTGCTGCGCGCCTTCACCGCGCGGACGGACGTGCCCTGCCTGCTCAACACCTCCTTCAACGTGGCCGGTGAGCCCATCGTCTGTTCGCCGCGGGACGCGCTGGAGTGCTTCCTCGCCACCGAGATCGACTACCTGGTCATCGACCGGTTCGTGGTCACGAAGAGGCACCGCTGAGCCGTCCGCCTCCGCCGCTGCGTCAGGTGTCGTGGGCGCCCCTCACCCCGGCGAGGCCGCGACCCGTACCCGTCGGCTCTCCTCGTCGGAGAGGAACGACGCCAACTCCCGCCCCTCCTCGGCGACGGCGGCGCGGTCGGCGCGGGAGAACCGGCGCAGCGGCGTGACGACGACGGTGTCGGCGTCGACCGCCCAGGTCGCGGCGACCCTGCCGTCGACCAGGACGACGCGTTCGCCCGCCACGGACAGCCCGCGGTGGGCGTCGTCGATGATCCGGCCGCGGTGCTGGTAGCCGAGGATGGCGTTGTCGAACGCCGGCAGGAACCGTACCGGGGCGGGGGTGTCGGGGTCGGGGCGTGGTGCGTCGGGCAGATCGAGGAGCTCCCGGCCGTTCTCGTCGCGGTAGCCGACCAGCTCCTCGCGGAGGGCGGCCACCGCGGCCGGCAGCCCGGCGAGGCCGCACCAGGCCCGCAGGTCGGCCGAGGTGGCGGGGCCGAACGCGGCCAGGTAGCGCCGCACCAGCACCTGGCCGACCGGGTCGGAGCCGTCGGGGGACGGCGGGTCGGCCTCTTGGCCCAGCCAAGAGGAGAACGGGGCGTAACGCGCTCCCGCCTTGGTGCGCCACAGTCCCCGGGGCGGGAGCTGCGTCATCGGGATGAGCCCGGCGACCAGCATCTCGCCCAGCGCCCGCGGCCCCGGCGCCGGCCAGCGCTCGGCCAGCGCCCGCGCCAGCTCGCTCATCGTGCGCGGCTCGCCGTCGGCAAGCACCTGTCGGCCCGCCGCCGCGAGTTCGTCGAGATCCACCCCGGCGAGCTCGTCGCGGTAGACCCCCAGGACCCGCTGGCGCAGCATGGCGTCGTGACGGGCCCGCCAGGCCAGGGCGTCGGCGGCGGTGACCAGGTGAACGGTCCGGCGCATCAGGTGGGTCCGCACCACGCGCCGCCCGGTCAGCAGGTCCGAGAGCACCGACGCCTCGAACCGGCGCAGCCGCGACCAGAGCCCCACGAACGGCTCCTGCGGCTCCTGCGCCTGCAGACCGCAGAGGTGCGCCACGGCGTCGAGGGCCGGCAGGTCGGCGCGGTCGAGCAGCAACTGCCGGGCCAGCGTGGCGCGGTTGAGGGCCCGGTCGTCGAGAACGGTCATCTTCACTGGTACGTCCTTGCGCCGGGTCACGAACCGTCGTACTCGACGACGACGTCCACCACCCAGGTGACACCGAACCGGTCCGTGAGCATCCCGTACAGGGGCGACCACTGCGCGCGCCCCAAGGGCTGCTGGACGGTCGCGCCTTCGGAGAGCCGCTCCCAGTACGCGGTGATCTCCTCGGGCGTCTCGCCGCGCAGCGAGACGAAGAACGCGTTCTCGCCCTGGTTCCAGGGCAGCCGCGCGGGCACGTCGTAGGCCATCACGCGAAAGCCGTTGTCGGCGGCCACCTGGCCCCACATGATCTGGTCCGCCTCGGACGGCTCCTGGACGTTTCCTGCGTCCTTGTACGTGACCATGGCGACGTCCCCGCCGAACACGGACTGGTAGAAGGTGAGCGCCGCGCGGGCGTCACCGCGGAAGTTCAGGTGGGTCACGGCGTTGACGGACATGGGGGCTCCTTGCCTCTGGATGTGACGGGCCTGGTCCTGGCCCGCTGATCGCAGCGGTCCTGGCCCACTGATCACAGTGGCAGGAGAAGCGGACAGGTCGTGACCGCTACTCGGGGCAGCATGAGGACCATGCAGAAGACTTCCGCGCGACTGCTGTCGTTGCTCACGCTGCTCCAGGCACGCCGGGACTGGCCGGGCGCGCTGCTGGCCGAGCGCCTGGACATCAGCCGGCGCACCGTGCGCCGTGACGTCGACCGCTTGCGTGAACTCGGCTACCCCATCGTCGCGACGAAGGGCCCCGAGGGCGGGTATCGGCTCGACGCCGGCACGGAACTGCCGCCGCTGCTGTTCGACGACGACCAGGCCGTGGCCCTCGCCGTGGCGTTGCGGACCGCCTCCGTCACCGGCGCGGGTATCGAGGAGGCGGCGGCCCGTGCCCTCAGCACCGTCCGGCAGGTCATGCCCGTACGGCTGCGCCACCGCGTCGACGCGCTCCAGGTCATGGCCGTCGAAGGGGCGGGGGACCGGCCGGATTCGCCGGTCGGCCCGGACGTTCTCGTGACGCTCAGCGCGGCGGTCCGCGCCCGCGAGGTGCTGCGCTTCGACTACGCTCCGGCGTCCCCATGGGAAGTTGTCGCCCCCTACGCCTCGGCGTCCCCGCGAGAAACCGTCGACCACGCCTCGGCGTCCCCGCGAGAAGCCATCGACCACGCCTCGCAGGCCCCGCGGGAAGCCGCCGCCTCCGGCCCCGCGCCGGTCCCGCCACGCCGGACGGAGCCGCACCACCTCCTCACCCGCGGCGGACGCTGGTACCTCCTCGCCTGGGACCTCGACCGCGACGACTGGCGCACCTTCCGCGCCGACCGGATCACCCCGCGTACGCCCACGGGCCCCCGCTTCACCCCGCGCGACCTGCCGGGAGGCGACGTGGCCGCCTTCGTCACCAGCAGGTTCCAGGGCGCCGACGGCACCGGCGGCTGGCCCTGCCGGGGCGAGGTGATCCTCGGCCTGCCCGCGGCGGCAGTGGCCCCGCACGCGCCGGACGGAGTCGTCGAGGAACTCGGCGCGGACCGCTGCCGGCTCGTCCTCGGCTCCTGGTCATGGCCCGGGCTCGCCGCCACCATCGGCAGGTTCGACGCCGACATCGAGGTCGTCGGACCGGCCGAACTCAGCGCCGCCTTCGCGCACTTGGCCCGCCGCTGCGCGGCCGCGGCCGGCGCGGACGTCACGCGTCCGCCACCCAGCTCCCGTGGAAACCCAGCGGCACCCGCCCCGGCAGCTGGACGCGCGCCAGCGGGTGACCGGTGAAGTCCTGCGCCGAGAGAATCACCAGGTCGGTCGCGCCCCGGTCGGGGTCGTTCACGTACGACAGGATGTAGCCGTCGTCCTCGTCCCGCGCACCGCGCCGCGGCACGAACACCGGCTCGCTGGCCGCCGCCCCCTTCGGGAACCGGTGCACCTGCCGGCTGCCGCGCAAGAGGTCGTGCTTCACCAGGCAGTTGGTGAACTTGTCGTCCGGCGGCACCCCGTCGACGGTCTCGTACGCACGCCACATCTCCGCGGCACTGGCCGTGTAGCCGAAGCGGTGCCGACGGGACACCCGGGTCTCGTTGACGCGGGGGAACTCCTGCGGACGGTCGTCGAGGCGGACGCCGGTGACGCGGCCCGCGCGCAGATCGATCGTCCACCGGTCGAGCGCCGGCGCGCCGGTCGCGGACGGCCCGCCGCTGCCCCGGCCGGCCGCGTAGAAGGGAGCGGGCATCGAGGAGAAGTCCACCACCACCGTGTCGCCCTGGTCGTAGGCGTTGAGGGTGTGCGAGTAGTACACCGGGTCGACCTCGAACCAGCGGGTGGGGCCACCGGTCCGCGGCAGCACACCCACCCGCATCGGGTGCTCGTCGTTCCAGATGTACGGGACCACCGCGCCCGCCCCGGCGGCCTCCGCGTCGAACGTGATCGGGACGTCCACGACCACCGCGTACTTCTGGGTGAGCGCGAAGTCGTGCATCATCGGCGCGTCCGCCACCGGGATCCTGGTCGCCCGCGCCACCCGTCCGGTCCGGTCGACGACCAGATGCCGTACGTGGTCCCAGGCCGGGTAGTACGTCACGGCGTGCAGCTCGTCCGCCACCGGGTCGTACTTGGTGTGCGCGGTGAACGCGCCCCGCAACGTGGAGCGGAAGTCGTAGGGCCGTACGGTGTTCAGCTCGCCGTCCAGCTCGTACGGCAGCGGCCCGCCCTCCTGCAGCGCCAGGACGCGTCCCTTGTACGGGATCACGTGCGTGTTGCACGCGAAGTCGTCCGGCGGCACCTCGCCCGGGCACTCTTCGCCCAGCTTCTTCGCCACCCGCGACGAGCGCACCCACCGGTTGCGGTACCACTCGGCGCGTCCGCCGCGCAGCCGCACCCCGTGCACCATGCCGTCGCCCAGCATCCAGTGGTGCGCCCGCACGTCCTCGAGGCCCAGCGCGTTCGGGCCGGTACGCAGATACCGGCCGTCGAGATCACGTGGCACGCGGCCGGTCACCTTCAGGTCGAACGCGGTGAGTTCCTCGGTGACCGGGGTGAAGGCCCCCTCCAGGAAGGGCAACGCGCCCTTGCCTCTGCCCTTGCCCGCGCCACTGCCCGTCGCCGCCGTGTCCGCCATCGTGTCCGCCGTCGCGGCCCGCGCCGCGGGGGCGGACCGGCCGAGCCCGAAACCCCCGGCCACACCGGTCGCCGCCGCGAGCGTCGCCCCCTGCAGAATCCTGCGCCGCGTATGACTGGCCATCATGTCTCCCCGTCCGCCCTCGGGCACCCGGCGGTGGGCCCGGGCTCGTCGCTGCTGACAGGAAGAATCCTCGGCCGTGACGGGCCACGAGTCAGGAGGCCTGGGGCCCGGGCCGGGGTGGCACCAGCACCACCCTCACGGTGCCGACGTTTGCGAGAGGACCGCTCTTCAGAGCACCGGGAGCCGGTCGAGAGTGGGCCGGATCGCGCGCTCGGCCTTGTCCGGGTACGGGAAGCCGTGGGCGTCCGCCACCTCCCGGGCCAGCCGGGCGAAGAGGTCGGCGGTGGCGCGGGCCGCGCGCAGCGTGTCGTCGGCGGTGAAGTCGCCGAAGGTCTCCGGCAGGCTCTCCCATACGCCGGGCGCCGCCCAGCGCCGCATCCGCGTACCGCCGTACCAGACGTCGAGTTCGGCGCCCCGCCGCGTCAGGGCGTGCCACTCGATCATGCACTCGAGCAGCTCCTTCGTGGTCCAGTCCCGGGACTTGGCCACCCAGAGCTCGCCACGCGCCAGACAGCGCGGCAGGTGCGCGACCTCGAACCAGAACTCGGCGCACAGCTCCTCGAACTCCTCGGCGTCCGGGAGTTCGGCCGGCACGGTGCCCGTCGGCGCGGGCAGCGCGGCGGCCGCGCCTTCGCGGTCCCACAGGACCTCGTAGCCCCGATCGTGCAGGTCGTCGAGCCCTTCGGCGGTCATCTTCGCCAGGCGGCCGACCGGAACCACCTGGAAGTCGACCTTCACGCCGCCTTCGAAGAACACCAGGCGCGCCGGGTTCTCCCACGGGCCCTCGAGCCCCACCTGCACCACCACCGGGCCCAGTCCCTCGACCCACGCTCCGTCCTCATAGCGGTCGGTGTCAGTGGTGTAGAGCTCGATGTCGTGGTCGGAGAAGGCGTCCACGGTGCCGTCGTGGCGAGCCCGTGAACCCGTACGCAAAACGGCCTGGATGTCCTGCTGTCGCCGGGCCCACGCCAGCACCCGGCCGACGATGCCGTCCTCGGTTTCCGCGATCATGACGAGCACGCTACTGCACCCTTGGGTGTGGCAGCCGCGGCCCCCTGGGGGCAGGGAGGCGATCAGGCCAGCGAGATCAGCGCGATCGCGGCCCCCGCGCACACCAGGCCGAACTTCTGCGCCCGGGTGAGGCGTTCATGGAGGAAGGTCATGGCGAGAATCACGGGGATGGCGGGGTAGAGCGCGGTCAGGACGACGGCGAGGGACAGCAGTTGTTCGCGCGTGGCGAGGGCATACATCGTGATCGCCGCCGTGCCGAGGGCCCCGGCGGCGACACAGCTCCACGCGAGCCGGCCGGGCATGCGCAGGCGGTCGGTGTGCCGGGCGACGGTGGGCAGGAGGACAAGGACCGAGGCCGCGCGGCTTGCGACCAGAGGCCACAGCCCGGCGGCGGGGTCGGCCTGGGCCAGCGCGATGAACTGCAGGGCGAAACCGATCCCGGCGATGAGGCCGTCGCGTGCGCCGGCAGCGGTCTGACGGGGACCGGTAGCGGTTGGGCGAGGACCGGCAGCGGTTCGGCGGGGGCGGGAAGTGGTTCGGCGAGGACGGCAAGCGCTTCGGCGGGGGCCGGAAGCGTCTCCGCCCCGGCCGTCCCCGTCGCCCGTCCCACCGGGGTGGCCGGATCGGGACACCAACCACAGTGCCGCCGGCGCCGCGCCGATCCCGCACTAGGCCGCCATGCCCGGCCGGTCGCCGAGAAAGGTGATGCCCACGAGGACAGGAAGGGCGACGGCCGCCACATCGCTCAGCGGCACGACGACGCTGAAGTGGCCGCCGCTCATGCCCCGGTAGAGGAAGGCCACGCCCAGCCCTGTGCCGACTCCGGACAGGGCTCCCCAGCCCAGTGCGCCGCCGCTGACGTGTGGCGCGGCGACGAACGGGGCGACGGCGAGGGCCAGGACGGTGCCGCCCACCTGGCCGATGAGCGCGACCGTGGTGCTGTGGACCCGGCGTGCGAGGAGACCGTTGAAGAAGTGGGTGGCACCGAACAGCAGCGCCGAAAGGAGCGCGAGGAGCTCACCCATCGTCCGGATCGCCTCGCTCACGCCGGGCGCGATGGTCGCGATCGGCCTGTCCCACCGGGCACGTCGCCCGGTTCTTGACGCAGACGTCCCGGTCGCACAGACGGCAGAGACGCTCGGCGTCACCGGGCTGCTGGTAGAGACCGGTGAGGAGCTTGCCGAGCAGCAGGTCGAGCTGCGCCCGCTCGTCGCGGCCGAGGTGGTGCAGCGCCGCCCGCAGCGCGTCGCCACGGGCGGCGAGCAGGCGGTGCGCGGCAGCGGTGCCCGCCTCGGTGGGGCGGACGGCGACGGCGCGCCCGCGGGTGGAGGCCCTGCGGACCAGGCCCTGCCGCTCAAGACCGTCGACCATGCGGGCGGCAGCCGACTGGGTCAGGCCGACCCGTCGGCCCAGCTCCGTCACGCTCAGGCCCGGGTCGCCGGCCAGCACCACCAGCGCGGCCGCGCCGCTGCCGCTGGTGCCGGCCGCCGCGCCGACTCCCGACAGGAGCAGATCGCTCAGCGCCAGCGCGGTGGCCCCGAGGAGGTTCGCCGTACGGGATTCCGCGTCATGCATGACTCATGCATTACCGATGGCATCGGGACGAAACCTGGCAGCCCGCTCGGACAGGTCCTCGCTCGTCCGCCCGATTCGCCCTCCCCTCGTCCCGCCCTATTCGCCCACCACCGGATAGTGGTCGGACAGGTTGGTGTACGTGTACTCCTTGCCCCAACTCGACACCGTCCAGGGGGCGCTGGTCTCCTTGACCACGTCGTTGCGCCAGCCCGAGGGGCGGGCGTGGCCCTGGCGGTGCAACACGTAGTCGAGGTCCTCGCGGGGGTCGTCGGGGTAGCGCTCGGAGGCGATGGAGTTGTCCTTCGTGTCGAAGGAGTACGGGTGCCCGGTGCGCGCGTCGGCGGCCGCGAGCCCGGCGTCGGCGAGCATCGACGCGTACTCGCCGCTGTGCCGGTCGACGTTGAGGTCGCCCGCGACCAGGACCTGCTCGTTCGCCGGGATCTTCTTGGCGTCCAAGAAGGCGTCGAGCTCCTTGAACTGCTTGGCACGGGTGGCGGCGGCCTCGCCCGCGGAGCAGCCGGGGTCGGTGGACTGGGCGTGGGTGCCGACGACGTGCACCTTGGTGCCGTTCACGTCGAGCACGGCGTAGGCGAAGCCCTTGTTGGAGTGGGAGTCCGACCCGCAGGCGTCCTTGTAGACGTACTGCTCCTTGCGCACGATCGGCCACTTGCTCAGCACCGTCACACCGCCGTCCTCCGGCGTGACGGAGGAGTAGGCGCCGCCGGTGGCGTCCCAGCCGCTCTTCGACCGGCCCACGACGGGCGTCTGGTGCGGGTAGGCGGCCTTGGCGTGCTGCTGAAGCGCTTCGGACGAGGAGTTGTCGAAGGCCTCCTGGAGTACGACGACATCGTTGCCCCGGAAGAACCCGGCGGCGGGGATCTCCTTGGCACGGTGGTCCTGGCCCCAGTTCGGGTACAGCGTCTTGCTGAACAGGAAGGCGTTGTACGTCAGCACCTTCAGGCGCGGGGTGGCCTCTGTGGCCGACGTTGCGGGGGCGGCCGCCGCGGTGGGGGCGGTCGCGACCAGCGTCGCCGTCGCGGCCAACGCGACGCTGACGGCGCCGGCCGCGTACGTACGCGGCGTGGGGTGGGGCATGGGGAATCTCCCTGTGGGGGGGTGGGGACGGGGCCGGTCGAACGAGCACACCGGCGTCGGCCATCCAAGGCACCGCGGGTTACGGCCAGGTGGCGCGCACGTGATGATCACTTGCTGCGTCATCACACTTCGGGCGCAACCTGAGCCCGGGAGCGCGGGCTCCGGCTTGATCGTTGGGGGAGCGGTAACAAGGCACGCCGTCAGTCGTGCAAGGGCAGGATTCATGGCGGCGGTACCACTTAACGCCCCTTTCATCACATGTACTTGACGCCGCAGCAACTACGCGTAGAAGCTCGTAGAACGCTGTGCAACAACCGAACGCGGGAGGGGCATCATGCCGCTACGACTCATCGCGAAGGACCCGGAGACCAACGGGGAGCACTGCCCGACGGTGTGGGTCGACAAGGACAAGGGCGAGTTCGTCATCCAAGGGTGGAAGGCGGACGAGACCACCACGGCAGAATGCCTGCAGGCCGGGCCTGTCCCCGACACGGAGGGCGTAGTCCGTCTGCCCGTCCGCATGGCACAGGCTCTTCAGGAGGCATGTCGTGTCGCAGAGCAATCCGACGTTCGCTGAGTTGATCGCGGATTGCCAGGAGTCCGCCGTGCACTTGGAGACCCGGGACGTGTACGCCGTGACGGAGGAGGATGAGGACTTCGTGGCGTGGCGTGCCGGCCGCTCGTACGACCTGGCCGACCGTGATGCGTGGTGGACTGCCTTCCATCAGACGGTATCCGACGCTGTAGCGCGTGGCGTCGTCTTTCGCCGGGCCCGCATCGTCTCCGAGCCCGTCACGGACTACATTCGCTACGAGCACGCGTGCACGCCGCAGAACATCATGGCGGGGGAGGGCGTCCGGTGGTTGCCGCGCCGGTTGGCGTCGGGCCTCTTGATCCCCACCAACGATCTATGGATCTTTGACCGGCGTCTCGTCCGCTTTGCTCTCTTCTCTGGGGAAGGGCGTTTCCTGGAGGACGTCATCGAGCGGGATCCTGACGTCGCGAAGCGCCACGCCGATGCCTTCGACGCCGTGTGGGAGCGCGCCGTCCCGCACGAGGACTACGAGATCCGATAGCCGACGATGAGGCGCGCACCCCACCCGTCCCCCAACGTTCAGGCTGCACGCGAAGAGGTTGCCGTACGCCTCGTCGAGATGCGCAGAGATGCGGGACTGACGGGGCGCGCCCTCGCTCAAATACTGGGCTGGCAGCCGTCCAAGGTGTCACGTTTCCAGAGCGGGACGACGCCCCCGTCAGAGGACGACATCCGGGCATGGTGCCGTGCCTGCGGAACGGAGGACCGGGCCGCGGACCTGATCGCCGCCGCACGAGATGCCGACTCGCTGTATGTCGAGTGGCGCCGCGCCCAGCGCGCAGGGCTCCGGCGGCTCCAGAACTCCTACGTCCCACTCTTCGAGCGGACGACTTCATTCAGGGTCTACACGTCGACCGTCATCCCCGGGCAGCTCCAGACCCGGGAGTACGCCCGCGCACTGCTGAGCCAAGTGTCCGACGTCCACGGGACGGTGAACGACGTAGACGAAGCCGCGGACGCCCGCCTGGAACGCTCAGAGATCCTAAGGGCCCCCGGGCGGAGATTCGCGTTCCTGGTCGAGGAGTCGGTGCTCCGGGACGTCATGGGTGACGCGGAGACGATGGCAGGGCAGCTTGGCTACCTCATGACGGCCATGGCCTGGCCCGCGGTGTCCATCGGCGTCATTCCGGTCGGCATCCCGCGTGCGATGTGGAAGTTGGAGACGTTCTCCATCTACGACGAGGCACGCGTCAGTGTGGAACTGCTCTCTGCGGCAATCACTGTGACGACACCGAGTGAGATCAAGATGTATGTGGACGCGTTTGCACGCCAACAGGAGCGTGCGCTCCACGGAGCCCCGGCGCGCGCCCTCATCGCCGACGCGATTAACTCTCTCGGGTAACCCACGTAGAATCTCGTAGAACACCGTGGAAACCACGTCCTCGCCGTACGTAGCCTGGTGTTCTCATGCAGGGTGAGGAGGGCGGCGAAAGGCTATGGCTCGTGGGGTAGTTGGCAGAGCCGCGCAACTTGAGCCCGTACCTGTTGAAGGGTGCGGGCCGTGCGGCACGCCAGCTGAGGCCCGCGAAATCGCGCGTAAGGCAGGTGACTTGCGCGCAGTTGATGAATGCTCGGGTCGCATTTCGGAGCACCCTCCGCCGGAATCCGGTTGCCACGTCCCGCGCCCGTTCTTGGGTAGCTCGGCATGACGGGGCACCGCCCGGCTTTGGTGGACGATTTCCGCGTCTCCTGTGAGCCTGACCCCACTTGTGACGTGTGCGGAGCCCTGGCTAAACAACGCCGCGACGCCTTGAGGTCTGGTGACATGGACTCGGCTTCCTCCCGCGCTCGTGAGATCCGCGAATGCGATCACAGCAAGAGGGAGTTGTGACCTGCCTGTTCCTAGGCCCCGGTTGGGCGCGTGACGGCGGACAGCCGGGGACCCGTTGTTCCAAGACCCGCTCAACTCGCTGGGGGGCCGTTCGCCCCCGGACGGTGGCGAGGTGAGCTCCCCGCCCGCGCCCTGCCCCTTCGACGGCCGGACAGGGCGCCGGGCACCAGGCCCCGGTCAGTGGTGATCGAGTGACCACTGACCGGGGCACCAAGACTCCCGCTGAGATCACAAAGGACGAGAGGTCGGCACATGGCGGTATTGATGGATACCCAGAACTCACATGGCGGTCCCGGTTGTACGGCGACGCCGCTTCCTGGTGGTGGCTGGCGGTGCTCCTGCGGAATCACCTGGATGTAACCCCAGACTCCCGCTCCTGAGCCGGTTGCCCCCAACGTGCCGTGGGTTCCCCTCCGGCTCGGGAGCGGGTCCGATCCCTTGTAGCTCAGACGGCAGAGCGCTGCGTGATGTGGGTCTGACTGGCACTCCTCCCCACCTCCCCACGCAGAAGCCCCGGTTCGAGTCCGGGCAGGGGAACCGCCCGGCTCCCTGCGGAGCGATCGACTGGCAAGGGGTTGGGCCCAAGTGCGGTAGTCCTACGAGGAAGGACGGCACGTGACGACCATCGCAGCGAAGCAGGAAAGGACTCCTACTGCCGAGTCTCTGTGGCTCGACGTGACTCGCAAGTGTCAGCTCAACTGCGGGCACTGCTACAACTCGTCCGGGCCGGACGGTGACCATGGAGTGATGACCCGGAACGACTGGTTCAGCGTTCTGGACCAGGCGGCGACGATCGGCGTCAGTAACGTCACGCTGATCGGTGGAGAGCCCACCCTGTACCCCCACGCGATCGAGGTAACGGAGCGCGCTCTGGCTCTCGACATGGAGGTGGAGGTGTACAGCAACTTGGTACACGTCCCGGAGCCCTGGTGGACTGTGCTCCAGCGAGAGGGCATGTCTATCGCCACCTCGTACTACTCGAACCAGCCCGAGATGCACAATCAAGTCACCCGTCGCCCAAGCCACGCCAGGACTCGCAACAACATCGCCAAGGCCATCAGTTTGGGCATTCCGATCCGCGCAGGGATCGTCGGGAACAAGAAGCGGCACATCTGGACCGCGAAGCGCGACCTTCAGAAGATGGGCGTGGAGAAGATTGGCGCTGACCGCATCCGAGAGTTCGGACGGGCGTGTGGCGGTCAGGAACCGGACGCCTCGAACCTGTGCGGCATGTGCGGTGACGGTAGGGCCTCAATCGGCCCCAACGGTGAGGTGTCTCCGTGCGTCTTCTCCACCTGGATGAGTGTCGGCAACGTCCAGGACAACTCGCTGGCCTCTATCCTGAGCGGTCCCGCGCTGTCTTGGGCGGTCACATCCATCGAAGGTGCGTTGAGGGGCAAGGCCAAGACCAAGGCGTGCCGCCCCGACTGCGTCCCACAGAACCCGTGCGACCCACGTTGCGAACCGAATTCCGCGTGCCGCCCAGGTACTCCGCCCAGTGAATGCAAACCCAGGAACTGACGTACGAGGAGAAGTGGCATGGCTGGCCTTCCTGACTCGCACTTCGAGGAACTGATCCACCCGCACACGGGAGTAGTCAGTCACGTCCAGACCCCTGCCCGCGGGTTCAGTTCGGACTTCGCCGCAGTCCTCGAAGGCGAGAAGGGCCGGTTCTTCGTCAAGGCCATGTTCAACGTTCCCGGAGGACGGAAGGACTCCATCCTCCGGGAGCAGGCAATCAATCCGTACGTACAGCCCCTCTCTCCGCCGTTGAAGTGGAGCGCCGGCGGAGACGAGGACGGATGGATCATCCTAGGGTTCGAAGTCGTCGAGGGTAGGACATCGCGTTTCGAGCCGGGTTCGCCAGACTTGCCCGCCATCGTCGAGGCGCTCAACCGCATCGCAGAACTGGATCTGCCGGAAGTCGCGCAGGACTGGACGGAAGACCGGTGGGACGACTTCACCGCCAGTGAGGCTGAGACTGCCCTACTCCGGGGCAACACGCTGATCCACACGGACATCAATCCCAGCAACATCATGTTCGGAGAACGAGACACGTGGGTCGTGGACTGGTCATGGCCGACCAGGGGAGCAGCATTCATCGACCCGGGCTGTCTCGTGGTGCAGCTCATTGCGGCCGGGCACACGGCGGAGGCAGCCGAAGGCTGGGCCTCTCACTGCTCGGCGTGGACGAGTGCGGACCCACGGGCTATTGATTCCTTCGCCCTGGCCAGTCTGCGGATGCACCGCTACTTCTCTGAACAGAACCCGCAAGTGTCCTGGCTGAAAGCCATGGTGGAGTCGGCAGAGGCTTGGGTCGAGAAGCGTCGACGGCCGTAGACGTGGTTTCCCCGCCCTGTTCCTGTGGTACGCCGCTCCGGATTCCCGTCGGCCGACGCCGTCGGCGGTCGGGCAGGGGTCGGATGCGGCGGAAGTGGCGACTCACGTCCTCCCGCCCTGTTAGGACCACGTGCGGCCCCCGCCATGGGTGGGACGGACACGGCCGGCAACGTTCAGGTGCTGTGCGCCGGGCTGAAGACGGCGACGGGGTTCGGGGTTGCCTAGCGGCTGGTCCACCAGGCGACGCCGGTTCCGGTAGCTGTGGTGGCAAGCGTGATCAACCACGCGGGTACACGTTGAATGGTCAGGTGCAGTACTCCCCAGTGGAGTTCAAGGAAGGGGCGCGAGCTGTCCCCAGAGCTGGCGTGTTTAGGCATGCCTGTGCCCTCTTTCGAAGTGGTTCGGGATGCCCATCAATGATGCGGGGATGGCTGCGGTAACTGGCCATTGATCACCAAATGTTCAGCCGCACCGGTGCAAGAAATGTGGGTAGTGGGCGCATGCCAGCGCCGAACTCTGGGTAAGTTTCTCTGTTTAGGGTGAGAGGCCCATTAGTCAGTGGGATTCCGCAGAGTTCACGAGGGCGCGCCATCCCGTTCAGGGATACCCTTTCCTGCCACATAGTCCTCAGCCCGCACTCACGCCCCAGACCCTGAGTCAGTCAGTCCGCTCAGGGGCGGGAGAGGTGCGGTGTAGGCGTTGCACGGGTTGCGGGCCAACTTCCGTTCGAGTTCCTAGTCATGGCAGCTATCTCAACAGCTCTGCGCTGGCACCTCTACGCCAAAGCATGGCCAGGTTGTGGCCACGTTGGCACCGGGTTTGGAGGCACCCCATGCCCCGCAAGCCCCATACCCCCTGTCCTGTCCCCGGGTGCCCCGAGCTGACGAGCGGGAGTGTGCTGCCCGGCGTGCGCGTGGGGAGGCTTCTGCTGGTTTGGCGCCGTTTCTGACACCCAACTCAACTACAGTTAGGCAGCCTTGCTGAACTGGAGCAGGACGTATGGGGGCAAGGCCCTCTATCTCCTCTGGCCGATGCTGGGACCGCCCGAGCAAGCAAGCCCCCGCGGTGGAGCGGGCAGGGGCTTCGGTGCTGCGCAGGGTGCCGGTATTCAAAGGGCCTGGTCGAGTACGTCGGCGATCACCGCGTAGATGGCTTTGCTTCTGTCGTGCTCCTCCTTCTGCTTGTTCAACTTGCTGTTGATGGAATCCCGCTCTCGTTCGAGAGCTTGAATCTTCATCGCAGTGCTGGCGCTCTTCGGCCCGCCCTTCGCGCTCCTGATTGCGCTATCCAAATCCGCCAGCTTTTTCACGTCCGCTTCGCTACGCGAGGTGTCGGCTTCAGCTTTCTGCCGTGCGTAGTCGCGCGCCCTTTTGATTTTCGAGACGTGGACCACCTCGTCCCCCGACAGGCCGGCTAATCCACCCTTTGCCTTCCTTCGAACCGTTGAAGTGGCAACGTGTTCCAGCCCTCATCGTGATCTTCGTGGTCGTGGAGTGGCGTGGAGGAGATGACGCCAGGGAGCCGGGGGCCCCTGCCGAACAGTGCCGGTCAGGGGCCCCCGTCTCCGGGCGGGTTATGAGGTCTCAACGCCGCCTGACGGCTGCATTGCCGGGCGGAGGAAGGTCCGGTCGAAGCGGTGGATGCAGCGGGTCTCCTTGCTGAGCTGCCAGAGCTGCTGAGCCTCCGGATCGTGCCGGATGGCAGCACGGTAGTCCTCGTAGGCAGCCAGGCTGGGGAAGGAGAACAGGGCGTAGGCGATGTCGTTGGCTCCTTCGTGCGGCAAGAAGCAGCCGTGGTGCGTGCCGCCGAAGCGGGTGACGATGGGGATCCACCCCGTCACGTACGTCTCGAACGCGGCAGTCTGGCTGGGGTCGATCTCGTAGCGCAAATGACAAGTGATCATGTGAGTATTCTTCCTGGCCCGGTGGGTGCCCGGCGCGGATCGAGCGCTGAGTGCCTCGGCAGCGGGCTGGCCGGCATGCGGTCTTCATGGTTGGAGGGTCGCTTGGCGGTGGTAGTGGCTTGCACGGGCGCGGGCTTGGTGGCGACGGCGCCAGATCGACCAGTGCGGCCGGTGTGCCCAGTCGTAAATGCAGTGGCCTTTAGCTGCAGCTCCCGCGGACAGCTTCTGCCGGGCTCGCTTCGGAAGCTTCTTGACCAGGGAATCGGCGCGGGACCTGCCCGCCCGGGTGGTGATCTGGCGGTCGCAGGCGCGACGGCGAGGATGTAGCCGAGCTGCCGTTGCTCCCACGCGGTCCGCAGGTGCGGGTTGCGCCCGTAAGCCTCGTCGCCGGCCACCCAGGAGACGGTAACTCCGGCGTCCAGTGCGCGGCCGATCATGCGTGCGGCGAGTTGGGGCTTCGTGGCGAAGCCCACGGTGCCAGGAATTCCGGCGGCCTGGCAGCGGGCCAGGTCCTGGATCCAGGAGTGCTCGGCAAGCGTCCAGCAGCACTTGCGCGGCAGGTCCGACATCAGCCCGAGGACGAACTGCCGTGCCCGGCACCGCGATTCCACCCGGGCAAAGCGCCCCGCGATGCGGCCCATCAGGGCCTCGGACATGCCCTGCCGGCGGGCAGGACCTATGCGGTGACCTGCGGCCACCGCCTGATCTTCTGTCTTCACACACCGATGATCGCCGGTGGCCGTACACGTTCCCTGACCGCCCTCGACCAGCAAGATCACGATCTACAGCTGGAGTACCAGGACGTGGAGTTATGGCCTCAATCCCACAGAGCCACCTGGACGGTCACTGAATCGGGCAGCGGGAGCTGTTCGGCTGAAACGATCGTGAATGCCGCCAAGTGCCCTTCAGTGGTGGTCATGCAGTAGGTTCCGCCAACTTCGTTACCGCGGTAAATGCTGACCCATTGGGGTTTGTTCGCCACGCCGGTCGAGAGCTTCCGCTCACACGTAGCTCGCTCAAGACTGTCGACATCACCAGACGTTTCCGCGACATGGCCGCTCATGACCATGATTGACGCCGAAGTGCTGTAATCGCCTCGCAAGTCGTCCCCTACGCCGACGAGTTGCCCCGGATTGCTGCCGTCGAGTTCTGCCCCTTCGTCCGAATTTTGGTTGGTGGAAAGGGGGAGGGTTGCGACCCCCTTCCAACGCGCCTGTGCTGCTGGAGACTTCGGCGGAGTTCGTGGTTCGGTGGTGGTAGGTGGCTCGCTGGTGGGCGTGGTCGGCCGCTCCTGACCGTCGGTCGATGCCGATGGCCCAGGCCCGGAGCCCTTCGCAGAGGCGGAGTCCTCCGAAGGGTTTGTGGTGAGCAGGACCCCTATGAGCGCAATTACTGCCGCCGAAATCACCCCAGCCGCACCAATCAGTGGAGTGGAGTGGCGGCTAAACCAATTGCCTTGATTTCCGTCTGGAGGGTCCTGTGATGCCCCGCTGGACGGACTGCTCATGATTCCCCCCGAGGTGACTGGCGAGCGCGCCAAGCATAACGCTCTGGCTTACGCGGTCGGCGCAGTGTGCGCGAAGCGGTCACATCTCAAGTCGAGGAAACGACACTGCAATGGGAATAGCCGCCACTTCAGCACCACGAGCCCCACTGGATGTCATTGCGATCAGTCTTGACGGCACATGAGTCATCAGGAGCTAGAGCCTCATGCCCCGACGGCCTCGTACCCCCTTGCAGTTCGTGAAGTATTGGATCCGCGGCCGACATTTTTGCCGTGAGGATTTGAGCTGATCACATGCCCCCTGCTTCGCTTTGCGCATGACGATACGGAAGAGGTGGGGAGCAGGCGCGCCCGCTGCCCCGAGTGGCCCCGGCGTGCCACCGGGGGCCACTGCACGACGCGCGCGGGGAGACCTTCTTCTGATGCGGTGTCGGCGACAGGCCGTCAGCGGAGGTCGAGGCGCATGAGGATCCGGGGATGGCCGGCCAGGACTGACGTGGTGTCGGCGGCGTGGGTGAAGCCGGCGCGTTCGAAGTTCTTGCGGAGCCCGGCGTACGCCATCGTCAGGTCGACCCGGGCGTCACCGTTGTCGAGGGGGTACGCCTCGATCGCGGGCGCGCCGTGCGCGCGGGCGAAGGCGACCGCGCCGGCGATGAGGGCGTGCGAGATCCCCTTCTTCCGGTGGCCGGGGCGTACGCGGACGCACCACAGCGACCAGACCGGCAGGTCGTCGACGTGCGGGATCTTGCGGTTGCGAGCGAAGGAGGTGTCCGCGCGCGGCGCCACGGCGGCCCAGCCGACAGGCTCGTCGCCGTCGTAGGCGAGCACCCCCGGAGGGAGTTGCCCACGGCACAGCTCGGCGACGTACTCACCGCGGGCCGGCCCGCGCAGCTCGTTGTTGAGTCTGGACGGGATCCGGTAGCTCAGGCACCAGCAGACGTTGGCTCCGGGCGACTTCGGGCCGAGCACGGCGCGGACGTCCTCGAAAGCCGAGGCCGGACGAACTTCGATGACCATGGCGACACGTTCCCACAGCGCACGCGACCGCGCCGCCGGATGTTCCCCGCGTCGCTCCGCGGACGGCCTGGCGGAAATTCCCTACCCTGGTGGCCGGAAAGGGCGGAGACTCCTCTCATGGCTGACATGGAGTCGTTCCGGGAAGCGGTCGCGGCGTGGGCGGCCGGTGGCCCCGGCGACCCCGCGCGCGAGCTGGCCGCGCGGCTGCCCGTCCGGGCAGTCGTCCTGCTCGAAGGGCCGAGCGACGCCGCGGCGGTCGACGCGCTGGCCGTGAGTCGCCACCGGGACCTGGAAGCGGAAGGCGTCTGCGTCCTGCCGATGGGCGGCGCCATGAGCGTCGGCCGCTTCGCCGGTCTCCTCGGGCCGACCGGCCTCGGCCTGCGCCTCACGGGACTGTGCGACGAGGCGGAGCGTCGCTACTACGCCCGCGGCTGGGAGCGCGCCGGCCTGGCGGAACACGGGTTCTTCGTCTGCGCGGCGGATCTGGAGGACGAGCTCATCCGCGCGCTGGGCGTGCGACGGGTGGAGGAGCTCATCCGCGCGGAGGGCGACCTGCGCGCCCTGGAGACCTTCCTGCGCCAGCCCGCCCAACAGGGCCGCCCCCCACAGCAGCAGTTGCGGCGCTTCCTCGGCACGAAGAAGGGGCGCAAGATCCGCTACGGCCACGTCCTCGTCGAGGCCCTCGACCCGGACCGCGTCCCCGCCCCACTCGATGCCCTGCTCGCCGACCTGTGATCGCCGGGCGACGTCCGTCGGCCCCGACCGCCGGGTGACGTCCGTTGGGCGACGTCTGTCGGCTTCTGACCCCTGGCCTCTGACCGCTGGGTGACGTCCTCCGCAGCAGAAGAGCGGGCACCCCCCCAGCCCCACCGACTCCACGAACTGCAGACTGGCCCCATGAATCCATCCGACCCCAAAGCCGACCTCCACTTCTACCTTCAGTCCGCCCGCGACGCCCTGATGTGGAAGCTCGAAGGACTCTCGGAGTACGACATCCGCCGCCCCCTGACACCGACCGGCACCAACCTCCTGGGCCTGGTGAAACACGTGGCGAGCGTCGAGCTGGGCTACCTGGGCGACACCTTCGGACGGCCGTCCGGCGAGCCGCTGCCCTGGCTCGAGGACGGCGCCGAACCCAACGCCGACATGTGGGTCACCGCCGACGAGCCGCGTGCGTACATGGTCGAGCTCTACCGCAGGGCGTGGGCGCACGCGGACGCGACGATCGACGCGCTGCCGCTGGACACCATCGGCCGCGTGCCGTGGTGGCCCGCCGACAGGGCCGAGGTGACGTTGCATCACGCCGTCGTGCGCGTGATCGCCGATACGCACCGGCACGCCGGGCACGCCGACATCGTCCGGGAACTCCTGGACGGCGCCGTGGGCATGAACAAGGGCAACGACAACATGCCGCCCGGTGACGCGGCGTGGTGGGACGACTATCGGGGGCGACTGGAGCGCGCGGCCCGCGAGGCCGGCGGAGGGAAGTGACGCCGAGCCCCGGCACCGGCGCCGTGCGGGGGATTCACGGCTGAGCGGTGACCGCGGCGATCAGATCGTCGACGACATCCTCGAGGCGGGCCCGGCGGCGGTGGGCGGACCGTTGCCGGTGCGCCCCCGTCCCGTGGCTCAGCAGCCGTGCCCACGCTCCTCGTACGTTCGTCGGGTCCCCGCTCCGCTCCAGTGCCGGGCGGACGTGGGCGTACAGCAGGTCGGCCAGCGCCCCGGCCGGCCGCAGGCGAGCGGAGCGCACGTCGAAGCCGTGGCCGCCCAGCCCGTCGCGGGCGGCCCGCCAGTATGCCGCGCGCAGCACCTCCGGCGCCGGATCGGGCGCCCGCTCTCCGGCCGCCACATCACGCAGCGCGGTCTCCACCAAGGCCCGGACCAGCGCCGCGTACACCACTGTCTCGTCGGCGGTCATCAGTGCGTCCGCCACCCGTACCTCCAGGGTCGGGACGTGTGCCGAAGGACGAACGTCCCAGTAGAGCCCACCCGGGTCCATGACCGCCCCGGAGGCGTGCAACCGGCCCACCAGCTCCTCGAAGTGCGCGACGGACTCGAAGTAGGGCGGCGGCCCGGCCACCGGCCAGCGCGCCCAGGACAGGGTGCGCCAGCTCGCGTAGCCGGTGTCGCGCCCGGCCCAGTAGGGGGAGTTGGCCGTGAGGGAGACGAGCACCGGGAGCCAGGGCCGCAGGTGGTTGCTCACCTGCACGGCGAGGGCGCGGTCCGCGAGGCCGATGTGGACGTGGCAGGCGCCCGCGCACTGCTCGTCGTCGAGGGCCCGGAACTCCTCCAGGCTGCGGGCATACCGTGGCTCGGGAGTGACCGGCAGCGGCAGTACGTCCCCGAGCACCGGCGAACCGGACGAGACCACGGCCAGCCCCTGCTGCGCGGCGGCGCCGGCGACGGCCCGGCGCATCTCCCGTACTTCTTCGGCGAGTTGACCGAGGGTGGTGTGCGGCCGGGTCCTCGCCTCGACCTGGAAGCGGGTGATCTCGTCGCCGACCCGTTCCTCGCCCAGCCGCTTGGCGGCCGCCGAGGCCACGGCATCGGCACACGAACGCACAGCGCGCGACGCGGGGTCGACGATGAGGTACTCCTCCTCCACCCCGATCGTCAGATGTCCGTCACTTCGCATGAGCGCGAGCTTCTCACGAGGGGGCGCGGCGGCCCCGCCGGAAAGGAAGAGGCCCGGCCGGAAAGGGGCCTTGTTGCGACGTCAGTGGCCCAAAAGTCGTGGGTCCACGCCGCCTTGGCGGATGTTGATCTCGGCGACGCCGCTGTCCGCGCGTCCGCCGGCGGACCGCAGGGCCCGGCGTGTCACGGCGACAGCGGTGTCCGCCGCTTCGCCGGGCGTCTCGGCGAAGACCTGCAAGGTGGCGCCGACGGAGAAGAAGGCGCCGCTCGGGGCGTTGGATGTGGCGGTCGGCACGATCTCGTACTGCGGTTCGCCTTCCAGCGCGTCGACCATGCCCTCCTGGAGCCTTGCCCACTCTTCGTCCGTGACGTCCAGCAGCAGCTGTACGTCGATTTCCCAGTCACTGGCCATCGCGGGGCACCCTCATCCGAATCCGTCCACTTGAGTGGGCGTCCGGAACACCGCGGCCGAGTGCCGCGGCTCCGGAGCCGACAGTCGATGATCTCGCGTCGGGGGTTTGCGCGACAGGCCGGGGCGGTCGTGGACGGGCGGCATCCACTGGCCGATGCTCTCGCCCATGCCCTCGCACAAGATCCCGCACCCTGCCCGTCCCGCGCCGAGCAGCACCCGGCCGAGCCCGCGCCGCCGTCTCACCGTCCGCCTGACCGTCACCGCCACCGCGTGTGCGCTGACACTCGGCGGAATCACCCCCGGCACGTCCGCCGCGGAGCACGGGGCGCCCGAGGACACGGCCGCCGACCGGGCGTACCGCGACTTCCTCGACCACGGGCCCGACATCGGCGTGATGACCGCCGCCCACCGGGGCCAGTGGCGCGAGGCGCCCGAGAACAGCCTCCCCGCGATGCTGGCGGCCTTCGCGGACGGCGCCGAGATCGTCGAGGCCGACATCCGGCTGACCAAGGACGGCGTGCCCGTCCTGATGCACGACGCGACCGTGGACCGCACCACCGACGGCACCGGCCGCGTCGCCGACCTCACCTACGCCCAACTGAGCGCCCTGCGGCTGCGCGAGGGCCTGGGCGGCCGTCAGACGGCACTCACCGGCCACCGCGTGCCCACGCTCGCCCAGGCCATGGAGGCCGCCCGGACCCGCGGGCTCGTCAACCTCGACCAGGCCTGGCCGCACCGCGAGGCCGTCTGGCGGGTGCTGGAGAAGACCGGCACCGTGCGCAACGGCGTGTTCAAGTCCCGCGCGCCGGTGACCGAGGTGCGGGCGTTCCGCACCCGCCACCCCGGGGCGCTCTACATGCACCTCGTCGACGACGCCAACGCCGCCTCCGTGACGGAGTTCGGGGACGACCGGCCACCCGCCTTCGAGGTGGTCTTCGACGACGTCGACGACGCGGTAGCCGACCCCGCGTACGTGCGGCGGCTGCGGACGACGAGCCGGGTCTGGATCAACAGCATGCGGGACGGCCTGGCCGCCCGGTACACCGACGAGGCCTCGCTGATCGCCCCGGCCCGTGGCTGGGCCACGCTCATCGGACGCTACGGGGCGTCCATCCTCCAGACCGACAACGTCGAGGCGTTGGAGTCCTACCTCGCCACGGGAGTGGCGGGCGCGGTGCCGCCCGGCGCGGTCCGCGTCCAGGGCGAGGACCACGCCCCGGGCGGCGAGGGAGTGGCGTACCACGACACCGACGCCGGAAACCGGGGCGACGGACCCGGGCGACCCGGTGCGGACGTCGACGTGTGCGATCACGACGGCGCGGTGGCGGTGTGCTGGATGCGCGGCTCGGAATGGCTCACGTACGCGGTCGACGTGCCGCGGTCCGGTCGCTACGCCGTGAAGGTGCGGGTGTCGTCGCCGTACGACCCCGCCGGGACCTACCGGCTCGCCTTCGACGGCGGCGCGCCCAGCGCCGCCGCGCGCGTCGCCAACACGACGGGGCACCACGCCTTCGCCCTCCAGGACAGCGGTGTGACGCGGGCGCTGGAGCGCGGCCGGCACACCCTGCGGCTGTCCCTGGACGCGGACGCGTACCAGAACTGGAACCTGGACCACCTCCAGCTGGAGCCGGTCGGCGGCGGTGGAGGTGGCTGAGGTCGGGAGAATCCCGGCGCCCACCCACCCACCCGCCGCCCGCCGCTGTTCCGCGCGCGTGGTGCGTGGTGACCGGTGCGTGCGGTGCTATTCGAACCGCGAGGTGTCGCCCGCCCCGTGGCGCACGATCTCGATGTCGCCGCCGGAGAAGTCGATGACCGTCGTCGGCTCCGTGCCGCAGTCGCCGGAGTCGAGGACGGCGTCCACCACGTGGTCGAGGCGCTCCTTGATCTCCCAGCCCTGGGTCAGCGGCGTGTCCTCGCCGGGCAGGAGCAGGGTGCTGGAGAGCAGCGGCTCACCGAGCTCCGCGAGCAGGGCCTGGGCGACGGCATGGTCGGGAATCCGGACTCCGACCGTCTTCTTCTTCGGGTGCAGCAGCTGGCGCGGCACCTCCTTGGTGGCGGGGAGGATGAAGGTGTAACTGCCGGGCGTCGCCGCCTTGATCGCCCGGAACACGTCGTTGTCGATGTGCACGAACTGACCCAACTGCGCGAAGGTCTCGCACACGAGCGTGAAGTGGTGCCGGTCGTCCAGGTTCCGGATGGTGCGGATCCGCGCGATGCCGTCACGGTTGCCCAACTGGCAGCCCAGCGCGTAACAGGAGTCCGTCGGGTACGCGATGAGCGCGCCGGACCGGATGCTGTCCGCCACACTGCCGATGGTGCGCCGCTGCGGGTTCTCGGGGTGCACGTCGAAGTACTTCGCCATCCGCCGAGTCTAGTTTTTCGCGGGCCGGGGTGACGGATGGGGTGGACGGGGCCGAGTCGGTGTCGCGCGTCGGGCGGTGGAGGGTGCGCCGGTTCCATGGGAAGTACGCCGGTTCTCACGGACACACCGGTCACTTCACGGACACACCGGTCACCTCATGGACGTACGGTCACAGGGAGCGGTGGAACTCCAGCCGGTCGGCGAAGTTCTCGTAGCCGGCCCTGGTGAACGCCTTCGCCATGGCCGTGTTCGCCGCGTCGCAGTCCCCGCGGATCTCCTCGGCGCCGCTCGCGGCGAGGATCCGGGTGCCGCGGACCACGGCCGAGGCCGCGTAGCCCTTGCCGCGGTGGGCGGGGGCGACACCGACGAAGCCGATCACGGGCACGCTGGGATTCTCCGCGGGCAGACTGATCACCGCGGGGGTGCCGTCCGCGTCGTAGCCGATCTCCCACCACCGCGGCTCGTGCCGCAGCGAGGCCGTCAGCTCGAAGAGCCTCTCGGCCGCCCCCCGCGCCCCGTACTCCTCGACGTCAGCGGCCAGCCGGGCGTCCGCCGTCTCGGCGAGCAACTCCTCCAGGAGATCGATGAACGGCCCGGGGCCGAGATCGGCGAGGCAGCTGAACGTCAGCCGGGGGTCGTCGGCCGGCAGTTCACCCGGCACCCGCAGCCTGAATCTCCGCCCGTCGCGGATGACCCGGAAGCCGGCACGCCGGAGCAGTTCGCCGCGCCGCGCCGGGTCCCGCTGGAACTGCGGCTCCTGAGCGGGCGAGTCGACGACGTGCTCCAACTCGTCCGCGCCCAGCGCCCGCGCCCTCGCGGCCGCCTCGTCGAGCAGCGCGATCCCGGTGTCGTCCTGGTCGGCCGGTGCCTCGAACAGGACGAAGGCGTACGGGACGTCCTGACCCGGCATGGTCCACAGCACCACGCTGCCCACCACGTGCCCGCCGCCGTCCTCGGCGACCAGACACCACTCGGGGCGGGTGCACTTGGTGTCGAGCAACTGGTCGAGATAGGCGCGGGTCGCCGCGTTGCGCTCGGGGTCCTCGGGGCGGTCGAGCAGCGCGGGGAGCTCGTGGGGGCGGGCGGAGCGGATCAGCGTCACAGGCAGGCCTTCGCGGAGAGGGACGGGGATGGTTCACGTGTGCCCTGTGAACCTAGCCTCCGGCTCGCCGCGGGACGACTGGTTTCTTGTCGGCGCGGGCTGGGTGCGGCTCACCCTCGCGGGCTCAAGGGTCCGGCCGTGACGCCCGATCGGACGGCGAGGAGGGCGAGACGGATGCGGTTGTCGCACCGCGTCTTGGTCATCAGGTTCGCCACGTGCGTCTTGACCGTGGTCACGCCCAGGTGAAGGCGGTCGCCGATCTCCTTGTTCGACAGACCTTGGCCCAGCAGGCCGAGGACCTCTCGCTCGCGCGGCGTCAGGCCCGCCGGAAGCAGCGCGGACTCCCGCGTGGCCGGGGAGCTGTCGTCCGCGCGCAGCGCCCGGGTGACCAGGCGGTCCAGCGCGGCTTTGCTGAAGGGGGCCTCGCCCTGCGCGGCACGCCGTACGCCGTCGAGGAGCTGCGCCGGGGGAGTGTCCTTCACCAGGAACCCGCAGGCACCGGCGGCGAGCGCCGGGTAGAGGTGATCGTCGTCGTCGAACGTCGTCAGGGCCAGCACGCGCACGGCGGGGCGGACCGCCGTGATCCGCCGGGTGGCGGTGATGCCGTCGACGCCCGGCATGCGCAGGTCCATCAGGACCACGTCGGGGGCGAGGCGGTCGGCCAGCCGCACGGCGTCGGCCCCGTCACCGGCCTCGCCCACGAGGTCGATGTCCGGGGGCTGCTCGAAGAGCATGCGCAGGCCCATGCGGACGAGCTGCTGGTCGTCGACGACGAGCAGACGGATCACAGCCGGGCCTCCCGTACCTCAGAAGCCGCGTCCGCCGCAGCCGCGTCCGCAGCCCCGTCCGACTCCCTGTCGGAAGCCGGGGCCGACCCCACGTCCGAAGCCGCCCCTCCCGGCGCGGCGGGCAGCTCCGCCCGCAGGCTCCACCCCCGCCCGGAGGGCCCCGCCTCCAAGCGGCCGCCGAGCAGTTGCACACGCTCGCGCATGCCGATCAGACCGTGACCGGAGGGCCCCGGCACCGGAATCCGGGACGGACGGCCCGCTCCGTCGTCCTCGACCGTGACCCGCACCGCGCCGTCCCCGGCGACGCGCACGGCCACCTCCGCGTGCGCGCCCGTACCGGCGTGCCGGGCCGCGTTGGCCAGGCCCTCCTGTACGAGGCGCAGTACGGCGAGACCGCGGGCGGTGTCGACCCGTGTCAGCTCCCGCTCGTCCATGTCCGCGTCGACCGCGAGGCCGGAGCGGCCGCTCTGCTCGACGACCGACGCCAGGGCCGTGGCCAGCGCTCCCGGGGACAGCAGTGGTGAGGCGTCGGGGTCGACGCTGTCGGGGTCGCGCAGGACCGCCACCAGGCGCCGCAAGTCGGCCAGGGCCGCGCTGCCGCTGGCATGCAGATCGTCGAGGACGGCCGTCATCCGCGGGTCGGCCGCGCCGTCCGTGCCCGCGGCCGGGAGGACATGGCGGGCGACGCCCACCCGCAGCACCATCGACGAGACATGGTGGGCCACCAGATCGTGCAACTCGCGTGCCACAGTGGCCCGTTCGGCGGCCCGGGCGGCCAGGAGCCGCTGTTCGGCGCGCGCCTCCTCGAGCGTCATGTGCTCGTGGGCGCGCCGCGCCGCTTCCCGCACGGACCGTACGTACGCGCCGAACAACAAGGGCACCCCTGCCACGACGCCCATCTTGTAGAGCACGGGAAGGAGTTCGGCGGGCAGGTCGGTGATCCGGTTCGCGGCCACGGCACCCGCCAGGACGGCCGCCGCGACGACCGGCCGCCGCCCGGGCGTCCGTACCGCGAGTTCGAAGAGGGTAAGAGCGGCCAGCACCTTCAAGGCCGCCACCGGCTCGGCGCCCCCGGCATGCGCGGCCACGACCAGGACCGGCAGGGCGAGCGCCGCCCCGAACAGCCACCTGGTCCCCGCCACGCACAGCGCGAGACCGGCCGCGGCGAATCCCCAGTCCGCCGCGCCGGAGGGCCGCTGGACCAGGAACAGATCGCCGAGGAGCGTGCCCGCGATCACCAACACCCGTACCGCGGCGTACTTCTCGTCGAAGACCGGCTCCACCCACGATCGCTTCACGGGCCTCACGATATGCGCCGCCCCCGGGCACGGGCTCCTGCCGTGGGAGGAGGCCGCCTCCTCCCACCAGCCGGTTCACCGGCTTGCCGACGGAAGCGGCCCGCCGTCGGCGCTGACAGCGTGGCGGGCATGAACGCAGACGGCAGGCATGCAGACGGCACGAACGCGCACGGCGTGAACGCAGACGACATGAACGCTCACGGCACAAACGCACACGGGCCAAACGCACGCAACACGAACGCACGCAGCATGAACGCCCACAACACGAACCCCCACGACACCACCCGGCGCTCCCTCCTCGGCGGTGCCGCCGCCCTCGGCCTCGCCTCCCTGACCCTCGACGGCACCGCGCACGCCGCGGAGTCCGCCGCGCGCCGACGTGCCCGCGGTCGCTTCGCGGGCACCTCGGTCCTCATCACCGGCGCGACCTCCGGCATCGGCGAGGCGACCGCGCGTGCCTTCGCCGCCGCGGGCGCGCACGTCGGATTCTGCGGCCGCCGCGCGGAGTTGGGGCGCACGGTGGAACGCGAGATCCGCGCTGCCGGAGGCGAGGCCACGTACGTCCAGGCCGATGTGCGCGAGGCCGAGCAGGTGCGCTCCTTCGTGGACCGGATCGCCCACCGCTACGGCGGCATCGACGTGGCCTTCAACAACGCCGGCATCGGCAGCGCCAAGCTGCCCCACGAGATGACCGCCGAGGAGTGGGACGACGTGCAGGCCACCAACGCCCGCGGCGTGTTCCTCGCCCTCAAGTACGAGATCCCGCACATGCTCAGGGCGGGGCACGGCATCGTCATCTGCACCTCGTCGTCGGCAGCCGAGCAGGCCCGGCCGAACGGCGCCGCCTACACGGCGAGCAAGCGTGCCGTGCAGGGCATCGTGAAGTCCGCCGCCCTCGCGTACGGACCCAAGGGCATCCGCGTCAACGCCCTTCTCCCCGGCACCACCGACACCGCCTTCGTCCGCCCTCCGGGCATCCCGGACGCCGACTGGGCCCAGTACAAGAAGGCCTTCGGCCCCCTGAACATCGACGGCCTGGAACGCATGGCGGAACCCGAGGAGATCGCCCACGCCGTCCTCGCCCTGGCCTCCGACGACTTCCCCTACATGACCGGCGCCTCGGTCGCGGTGGACGGCGGCAGCACGGCGGGCCGGAAGATGCTCCGCCCCGGCGGGCCGTGACCGAACGCGACCGTGATGTCGAGGCCCCCCTCGGGGCCGGGCAGGGCGGTCACCAGGGCTCCGTGGGCGTCGGCGACCGCGGCGACGATCGACATGCCCAGGCCGTGGCCGTCCGGAGGGCCGGTGCGGGTCTCGAAGCGCTGGAAGGGCTGGAAGAGGGCGGCGATGCGCTCGTGCGGGATTTCCGGCCCGCTGTTCGTCATCCGCAGCACCGGTCGCCCGTCGCTCACCCCCGTGCGGACGCGGATCCAGCCGCCGGGCACATTGTGGCGTACCGCGTTGGTGACGAGGTTCGTCGCCAGGCTCTCCAGCAGGCGCGGGTCGCCCACCGTGAGGGCCGGGGCCGACGACAGCTGGAGGCGCAGATCGGTGGGGGCGTGCTCGTGCAGGACGGCCCGCACGAGCGCCGCCAGGTCGACGCGCTCGCTCCGCTGGAGGCCGCGCTGGCCGCGGGCGAGCGTGAGGAGCGCCTCGATGAGGTGCTCCTGGCGCTCGCCCGTGGCCAGGAGGCGTTCGCACACGGCGCGCAGGGACCGCGCGTTCGCCGCCGGGTTGGCGAGCGCGACCTCGATCATGGCCCGCTGCAGGGTGAGCGGGGTACGCAGCTCGTGCGAGGCGTTGGCGACGAAGCGCTTCTGCGCGGTGAAGGCCGTGTCGAGGCGTGCGAGCAGGCCGTCGAAGGTGTCGCCGAGGTCCTTGAGTTCGTCGTCCGGGCCGTCGACCGCCAGGCGTTCGTGGAGGTTGCGCTCGGAGATGCGACGGGCCTTGTCCGCCATCGTACGGACCGGGCGCAGCGCCCGACCCGCCATCAGCCATCCCAGCGCCACGGACACGGCCGACATCAGAGCGAGCGCGATCCCGGACTGGGTGAGCAACTGCTCCAGCATCGCCTCGCGCTGCGCCGCCCCCGGATCGCGCAGCCGGCCGGTGTCCTGGGGCAGCCAGGGGGTCGCGCCCGTGCCGGTCATCTTGCGCACTATC
Source organism: Streptomyces aureoverticillatus (assembly GCF_014649395.1). Lineage (GTDB taxonomy): Bacteria > Actinomycetota > Actinomycetes > Streptomycetales > Streptomycetaceae > Streptomyces > Streptomyces aureoverticillatus. Next base: position 304,858 of record NZ_BMSY01000004.1, on the reverse strand, counting down.
TGCGGTTTACGGGTGGCCACGAGGACGTACGTGACGATGAGCAGCGCCGCCCCCGACACCAGGAACAGCCCGCCATAGAGCAGTGTCAGGCGCAGCCGCACGGTCCAGCGGAACCGGCGCGGGGCGGGTGAGGGGCCGAGGGTTGGGCCGGGGGAGCGGCCCACGCGGTCAGATGCGGTAGCCGGCATGGGGCACCGTCTCGATCACCGGCGGGTCACCCAGCTTGCGGCGCAGCCGGCTGACCGTGACCTTCACGGTGTTGGTGAAGGGGTCGGCCGCCTGGTCCCAGGCGCGCTCCAGGAGTTGCTCCGCGGAGACGACGCCGCCCCGCGCGCCGAGCAGCAGTTCCAGGACGGCGAGTTCCTTGGGGGAGAGGTCGAGGCGGCGACCGCCGCGACGGGCGATGCGCTGCGCCGAGTCCAGGGTGAGATCGCCGCGGGTGAGCACCGGGGGCACGGCCGGTTGGGCGCGGCGGGCCAAGGCCCTTACCCGGGCGATCAGTTCGGCGAAGGCGAACGGTTTGGGGAGGTAGTCGTCCGCCCCCAGGGAGAGCCCGCCGACCCGGTCCTCGATCGTCGTGGCGGCGGTGAGCATCAGCACCCGGCAGCGGCCGCCGCGCGCGACCAGGACGCGGCACACCTCGTCGCCGTGCACGCGCGGCAGGTCGCGGTCCAGGACGACGACGTCGTAGTCGTGCACGAGGGCGAGGTCCAGGGCCTCCCCGCCGTCGTACGCGAGATCGACGGCCATGCCGTCCTGGCGCAGGCCCGTGGCCACGGTGTCGGCCAGCTCCCGGTGGTCCTCGACAATCAGCACGCGCATGGCCGACAGAATGCCGGAGAGGGCGTTACACCGGCATAACAGTCCGCGTTCCCGCCGTGTAACCACTGGGTCCGTAGACCTTGACCGCATGACACAGACGGACAAGCGCAAGAGCGCACGGACATGGGCCGTTGCCCCGCTGCTCGCCTCGGTGGTGCTGACGGGAGCCGTCCTGACGGCCTGCTCGGACGGGTCGTCGCAGGCGGCGGACGCGGACGGGCAGGGGGCGGCGGAGAAGCCGTCGCCGACCGGCCCGGAGGAGCGCGGCCTCGCGTACGCCAAGTGCATGCGCGAGAACGGGGTGCCCAAGTTTCCCGACCCGGAGCAGGGCGGTGGCGGCATCAGGATCGGCCCCGGCTCGGGCGTCGACCCGCAGTCGTCGGAGTTCAAGAAGGCCCAGGAGGCCTGCAAAGACCTGTCTCCGCAGGGAGCCGGTGGCCCGAACGGGGGCAAGCCGCTCGACTCCGCGAAGGTCGCCGAGTGGGCGCGGTGCATGCGTGAGAACGGCGTGCCCAAGTTCCCCGACCCGGAGATCGACGGCGGATCGATGGTCATCGACATGTCGGCCGTCGGGATGAAGGGCGACGACCCCAAGTTCCAGGAGGCCATGGAGGCATGCCGGGACAAGCGGCCCTCCGGTGGCGTGATGATGAAGGGCGGCGGGGGCCAGTGAGCGGGGCGGACGCCGGTGGGGGCGGGCCCGTCGCCGAGGCGGGCGGGCCGGACACCGATGACCGGCCGCGTGTCCCGGACAGCAGCGTCGGCACGGTCCTCGACAGCGATGACCGCCACGGCCGGAACGGCAGCGATGGCACAGGGGGCAGGGGCGACAGGGGCGACGGCGCCGACGGCGCGGGTCTTCCGCCCGGTCCCACGGGGCCGTCCCGCCGTCGACGGCGGCCCCTGCGTACGTCGCTGATCGTCCTGGCCGCGACCGCGGTCGCCGGCGCGGGCGGCATCGCCGCGACCGGCGCGCTCGGCGGTGACGGTGCCGGTCCCTCAGCGGCCGACCCGTCGGGACCGGCGCGCACGGCCACCGTCGAGAAGCGGACGCTCACCCGTGGCGAGACGGTCGACGGCACGCTCGGATACGGCGAGGCGAGCGCGGTGCAGGCCGGGGCGGGCGGCGCGAGCGAACCGGCGGGCGAGGGCGGGGCGAACGACGCCAACGCCGCCGCTCCCGGGAGCGGGAGTTCCACCGGCTCCGAGGGCGGGTCCTCCACCGCTCCCGAGGGCGGGAATTCCACCGCCTCCGGGGGCACCCTCACCTGGCTCCCCGCCGAAGGCCAACAGATCGAACGCGGAGAGACGGTGTACAGCGCGGACGAGAAGAAGGTGCCGCTGCTGTACGGCGCCACCCCGCTCTACCGCACGCTCGACGTGGGCGCCGAGGGCGACGACGTGGAAACGCTCGAGAAGAACCTGGCCGCGCTCGGCCACACCGGCTTCACAGTGGACGAGGAGTACAGCGCGGGCACCGCGGAGGCGGTCAAGGACTGGCAGGAGGACCTGGGCCGGGAAGAGACCGGCGAGGTCGCGCCCGGAGACGCCGTCGTGGCGTCCGGAGCCAGGCGCGTCGCCGAGGTCAAGTCGTCCCGCGGCAACGCCGCGTCGGGCGAGGTGCTCACCTGGACCGGCACCGCGCGGAAGGTCACCGTCGATCTGGAGGCGCAGTACGAGGACCTGGTCGAGGAAGGCACCAAGGCCACCGTCGCCCTGCCCGACGGCACGGAGGCAGAAGCCCGCGTGACGGACGTCGGCAACGCCGCCACCGCCAAGCCCTCCGAGGACGGCGGCGACTCCCCGGGCGGCGCCGACGGTGCCACCCTGCCGGTCGAGCTCACCGTCAAGGACCAGAAGAAGCTGGGCCGTTACCAGGCGGCCCCCGTGGACGTGACGCTGGCCGCCGAGAGCCGCGAGGACGTCCTCGCCGTGCCCGTCGGCGCACTCGTCGCACGCAGGGGCGGCGGCTACGCGGTCCAGGCCGTCACCGGCTCCGGCGTCGAGTACCGGCCGGTGGAGCTCGGCATGTTCGCGAACGGCATGGTCGAGGTGTCCGGTGACGGCATCACCGAGGGCCTGAAGGTGGGGGTTCCGAAGTGAAGCCGTCCGTACCCGAACGTGAGTGCCGCGAAGCGGAGCGGTTCGTACGTGAGGAGGGAGATCACGAAGTGCCGCCGCCCGTCGTCGAGTTGGAGCAGGTGTCCAAGACGTACGGGGACGTGACCGCGCTGGCCGGGGCCGGGCTCGTCGTCCGGCGCGGGGAAATGCTGGCGATCGTCGGCCCCTCCGGCTCCGGCAAGTCGACGATGCTCAACATCATGGGGACGCTGGACCGCCCGTCCGCGGGGAAGGTCCGCATCGACGGCCACGCGATCGACGCCCTGTCCGACCGTCAGCTGGCCGCGCTGCGCGCCCGCACCATCGGCTTCGTCTTCCAGGCCTTCCATCTGGCGGCGGGCGTACCGGCCCTCGACGCGGTCGCGGACGGCCTGCTCTACAGCGGCGTGCCGCGTGCCGAGCGGCGCCGCCTCGCGGAGCGCGCGCTGCGCCGGGTGGGCCTCGGCGGCCGCCTGCACAACGAGCCCCACCAGCTCTCCGGAGGCGAGAAACAGCGCGTGGCGATAGCACGGGCCGTACTCGGCGACCCGTCCCCGAGCGCTTCGAGCAGGGGAGGCCCCAAGCTGCTGCTCGCGGACGAGCCGACGGGCGCGCTCGACTCGCGGTCGGGGGAGGTGGTCATGGACCTCCTGCACGAACTGCACCGGGCGGGCACCACGGTCGTGGTCATCACCCACGACCGGGACATCGCGGCGTCGCTGCCCCGCGAGGTACGCATCAAGGACGGCCGGATCGAACACGACTCCGGCATCGCCGGGAGCGACAACGGCCGCGCCGCCCCCCGCGCCTTCGCCGCCGAGCACAGCGCCGCTGTCGTGGAACGGGTGGGCCGATGAGTACGGCGACGCGGCCGCGGCCGAGGCCGGCCCGGCTGAGCCCGGCGGACATGCTGCGCACGGGCGGCTCGGGCCTGCGCTCGCGCCCGATGCGGGTGTTCCTCTCGGCGCTGGGCATCGCGATCGGGATCGCGGCGATGATCGGCGTCGTGGGCATCTCCACCTCCAGCCAGGAGGAGCTGGACCGCAAAATGGCGGCACTGGGCACCAATCTGCTGACGGCCGCGCCCGGCCAGTCCTTCAGCGGCAGCGCGGCGCATCTGCCGGACGAGGCCGTCGACATGGTCGGCGCCGTCGAGGGAGTGGAGTCGGTCTCGGCGATCGGCAAGACCGCCGCGAAGGTGTACCGCAACGACCACGTCCCCAAGGAAGCGACCGGCGGAATCGGCGTGTTCGCGGCCCGTACCGACCTGCCGGGAACCGTGGGCGTGGACGTGGTCGACGGCCGCTGGCTGAACGCGGCCACTTCCCGGTATCCGGCCGTGGTCCTCGGCGCGCGAGCCGCCGAACAGCTCGGCGTGCACGCCTCGGGCCCGGAGACACAAGTGTGGCTCGGTGACCGGTGGTTCACCGTGGTGGGCCTCCTCGCCCCGAACGAACTCGCCCCCGAACTCGACTCGGCCGCGCTCGTCGGCTGGCCCGCCGCCAAGGAGGAGCTGGACTTCGACGGCTTCGCGACGACGGTGTACGCACGGGCGGACGAGCCGTCGGTGAACGACGTCCAGGAGGTCCTTGGCGCGACGGCGAACCCGGAGAACCCCAACGAGGTGAACGTCTCCCGCCCCTCCGACGCGCTCGCGGCGAAGCAGGCCACCGACGACGCGCTGTCGGGTCTCCTCCTGGGCCTGGGCGCGGTGGCACTCCTGGTCGGCGGGGTCGGAGTGGCCAACACCATGGTCATCTCGGTCCTGGAACGCCGGGCGGAGATCGGCCTGCGCCGCTCCCTGGGCGCCACCAGGGGCCAGATCCGTACCCAGTTCCTGTGCGAGTCCTTGCTGTTGTCGGCCCTCGGCGGTCTGGGCGGCGTGGCCCTGGGCATCGCGGTGACGGCGGGGTACGCGGGCTACCAGGGCTGGCCGACGGTCGTCCCCCTGTGGGCGATGGCCGGCGGCGTGGGCGCCACCCTCGTGATCGGCGGCCTGGCGGGCTTCTACCCGGCGGTGCGGGCGGCGCGGCTTCCGCCCACGGAAGCGCTGGCGGCGGCATGAGGCGCGTGCTCGCGCCCAGGCCTTCGCCACTGTCCGCCTCAGCAGCGCCGGATCGCGTCCTTGGTGAGAGCGGCCAGGTCGGGGTATCCGTCGACGGCCATGGTCAGGTCGGCCTCGGCGAGGATCGAACGCAGGACGTGCACGATGCCGTCGACGCCGCCCAGGGCGAGGCCGTAGGCGTAGGGGCGGCCGATGCCGACGGCGCTCGCGCCGAGCGCCAGGGCCTTGACCACGTCCGTGCCGGTGCGCACGCCGGAGTCGAAGAGCACCGGCAGCTCACCGGCGGCCTCCACGACGGCGGGCAGACAGTCCAGCGCGGAAAGGCCCCCGTTGGCCTGGCGCCCGCCGTGGTTGGAGCAGTAGATCCCGTCGACGCCGTAGTCCCGGGCGCGGCGTGCGTCGTCGGGGTGGCAGATGCCTTTCAGGATGAGCGGCAGGGTCGTGAGGGAACGCAGCCAGGTCAGGTCGTCCCAGGTGAGCGACTTGCCGAAGACGCTTGCCCAGTGCAGCACGCCGGCGCGGGGATCGGCGTCGAGGTCGGCGTCGACGTGGGAGCGGAAGTGCGGGTCGCTGGTGTAGTTGGCGAGGCAGTGGCCGCGCAGCTGCGGGAAGTTGGCCGTGGCGAGGTCGCGGGGCCGCCAGCCGGTCACCCAGGTGTCGAGTGTGACGACGATCCCGGCGAACCCGGCCGCCTCGGCGCGGCGCACCAGGCTCTCGGCGAGATCGCGGTCGGTGGGGGTGTAGAGCTGAAAGAGACCGGGCGTACCGGAGAACTCCTTCGCGACGTCCTCCATGGGGTCCACGCTCAGCGTCGAGGCACACATCGGCACCCCGGTCCGGGCCGCGGCGCGCGCGGTCGCGAGGTCACCGTGGCCGTCCTGGGCGCACAGCCCGACGACGCCGATCGGAGCCATGAACACCGGGGCCGGCCAGCGCGTGCCCCACAGCTCGACCGACAGGTCCCGCTCGGTGGCCCCGACGAGCATCCGCGGTATCAGTCCCCAGCGGTCGAACGCCTCGACGTTGGCCCGCTGGGTGCGCTCGTCGCCCGCGCCGCCCGCGACGTACGACCACACCGACGGGGGCAGCGCCTGACCGGCGCGTGCCTCGAGCTCGGCGAACGTCATCGGCAGGGTGGGCAGGACACCGTCCAGGCCGTTGAGGTAGATCTCGTTCTGGTAGTTGCCGAACGGCGGCTGTGTCACGGACTGTGTCCCCTCGTGCAAGGGCGGCGCGCGCCGGAGCCCGGGGCTGAGGGGCCGGGCGGCGGCAGCCGCCGCGGGAGTGATCGGCTGCCGGGCAGCGTAGGCGATCAAAGAAGCGGCGTCACCAGGGCGGCCACGCACGGCACCGGGGGCGGCCCGTGGCCGAGTCAGCCGCCTTCCGGTGGACACCACTCGAGGAGCAACAGCGTCGCGTCGTCGCGCAGTTGGTTCTCCTGCCGGTCGAGGATGGAGTGGATGAGCTGCCGCAGTGCCTCCGGCGCCGATTCCCCCGCGGCCGTCGCCCGGATGATGCTGTCGGTGAACCGCTCCAGGCCGAACTCGGCGTCCCCTCCCGTGCGCAGCTCGGTCACGCCGTCGGTGTACAGGAGCACCCGGTCGCCCGGCTGGAGGGCCTCCTCGTGGACCTCCCACCGGACGTCGGCCAGTAGGGCGGGCGTCCCCATGGGCGGCTGTGCCTGCCGCTCCAGCGCACGGTCGAGCACGCGGTGGTCGCGGATCAGCAGCGGCGGCGGATGGCCGCAGTTGCACCAGCGCAGGACGCCGTCCGCGAGGCCGAGCTGGGCGAAGATCCCCGTACAGAACTGCTCGGGCAGCCACTGGGCGAGCGCCTGCTGGATGTTGTCGACGAGCTCGGGCAGCGGGGCCTCCGCCCGGCGGGCGTTGCGGCAGCCCGCCATGGCCACGGCGGTCGTCAGACCGGAGGCGAGGTTGTGGCCCATGGCGTCCAGGATGGCCATGTGCAGGGTGGAACGGGTCAGGGAGTGGTCGAAGGCATCACCGCCGATCTCGTACGCCGGTTCCAGTACGGCCGTCGAGATCACGCGGGAGTTGCCGATCGTGCGGGGCGGCAGGAAGGCGCGGAGCATCTCGGCGGGGAGCCGCATCGTCTCGGAGCGGGTGCGGCGGGCGAAGCTGTCGCTGGACGACCGCTTCGAGGTGATCACCATGGCCAGGAGCGAGGCCAGCATGCGGCAGCGCCGCAGCAGCGCGCCGTCGATGGCCGAGGCGGTGGCGCCGATGACGCCGAGCCGCTCCACCCCGTCGATCAGGGGCAGCCAGGTGGTGATCCTGCCCTGGGGCAGTTCCTCGACGCGCAGCGCGTGCGCCCGGTAGGCCGAACCGGCCACTGAATGGTCCACGCCGAGTACGGGCGGCCCGTCGGCCAGCGGCACCAGGCTGCGCTGTTGCAGGTCCACGAGGTACACGTCGATCCGGTCGAGCCCGGCGGCATCGGCGAACCGCTGCACCAGGGCGGGAAGCTCCAGGGCGGTCGCGGCGTGGGCGGAGGAGAGCAGTTGTTCGAGCAGCTGCTCTCCGGGGCCGGGCACCCTCGGTTGGCTCGCCATCTGTGATCACCGCCTCCCCCGCAGTCTCACACCGGGCCCCGGATCCCGCCCGAGCAGCTGACCTGACCGGTCGTGGGCCTTTGGGTCCGGCGGAGAGGTGGCGATGGTCCCCGAGGCGAGTGAGCAAGGTCCCGGTACACGGCCTGCCGGGTGCGGAACCACTCGCGGGACCGCACGAACCGGGTGAGGAGAGGCTGCTGTGCCAACGGGCATCGGGATGAGCGACACGCGCGTGAGTCGTCCGCGGCGGGAGTGTGAGGGGAGCCGGGTGATGCCGTTCGGGGCGGTCGGTGCCGACCGGGCGGCCGGGCCGGCCGACGACGCGCGGGACGAGGCGTCCGCGCTGCCGTGGATCGAGGAGGCCGACCAGGTCGCGCCGAGGGACGCGCGGGAGCTGTCGAAGCTGTTCTTCGACCGGCTCCGGACGCTGGAGGAGGGGACGCCCGAGCACGAGTACGCGCGCGGCACCCTGATCGAGATGAACCTGACCCTGGTGCACTATGTGGCGAGTCGGTACCGCAATCGCGGCAACGGCCAGATGGAGGACATCGTCCAGGTCGGGACCGTGGGCCTGATCAAGGCGATCGACCGGTTCGACGTGAGCCGCGGGTTCGAGTTCACCTCGTTCGCCGTTCCCTGGATCCTCGGCGAGATCAAGCGCTACTTCCGTGACACGAGCTGGGCCGTGCACGTTCCGCGCAGGCTCCAGGAACTCCGTGCCGAACTGGCCCGTTCCCAGGAGAAGTTGGCCTGCGTGCTCGGCCGCGAGCCGACGGTCAGGGAGCTCGCGGCGGACTTGGCGGTCACCGAGGAGGAGGCCCTGGAGGGGATCATGGCCGCGAACGGGTACGCGGCCGGATCCCTGGACGCCCCGCACGATGCGAGCGACGACGGCGAGGGGCCCCACACGGGCCGCTCCCTCGCCGACGTCATGGGCGATCCGGACCCCGCCATCGAGGTCTTCGAGCACCTGCACGCCCTCGCCCCGCTCCTGGCAGAGCTCGACGAGCGGGAGCGCCGCATCATCGAGATGCGCTTCGGCCAGGAGATGACCCAGGCCGAGATCGGCGTCGTCCTGGGCATCTCGCAGATGCATGTGTCACGGCTGCTCTCCCGCACCCTGGCCCGCCTGCGGACGTGCCTGCTCACGAGCGACTGAGCGACTCGGGCGAGGTTGGCTGCTGGTGGGGTGGGCGTCCGTGAGAGGGGCGCCATGTGGAGCTGTTCTACCTGCTACCGCGCAGCCCGACGCGACCGGATCCGACAGTCGGCGACGAACCTCATCGAAGCCGCTCAGCCGCGCTCAGCCGCGCTCGGGCCAGATCGGGCCCTGGTCGGTCCAGATGACGCCCTTGTTGCGGCACAGGCAGAAGGGGTGGCCGATCGGGTCGGTGTAGATCTTCCAGCCGTAGCCGTTGGGGCCGATGAAGTCCTGCCTCAGCGTCGCGCCGAGGTCGAGGACGCGGCGCTGCTCGGACTCGATCTCGTCCACTTCGAAGTCGAGGTGGAACTGCTTGGGGTGCTCACTGTCGGGCCACTGCGGAGCGCGGTAGTCGTCCACCCGGATGAATGCCAGCTCGATCTCGCCGAACTGGATGCCGGCCCATTCCTCGGAGCTGCCTTCCTTGATCGGACGGCCCGTCACCTCGGAGTAGAAAGCCGCCAGCTTCATCGTGTCCGGGCAGTCGATGATGAAATCGGTGAGTCGCAGCATCCCGCGATCTTGCCACAAGCTCACACCCGACTTCGAGAGCAAGCCCCAAGCAGCTCCGCTGAGGTGCGGGAACAAAGAGTTCCTGGGGCTCCGCCCCCCGACCCCGATCAGTGGGCGACCGTCAGATGGCGCCGGCCCGACGGAGCCTCCAACTCGTCGAGCACGCCGATCGCGAGGTCCTCGGCACTGATGCGGGAGCGACCGTCGGGGCCCACCAGGAGGGTGTCGGTGCCGCTGCGGTAGGTCCCGGTGCGTTCGCCCGGCTCGAGGATCGCGGGCGGGCTGAGGAACGTCCACTTGGCACCGGGGTGGCGCTCGCAGGCCCGCAGTTGTTCGGTGCTGGCGGCCGCGATGCGGCGCCATTCGGCGGGGACGTACACGGGGTTGTCGGCGACGAGCAGATCGGGCCGGTCCGGACTGCGCAGCGGTCCTGCGCCTCCCACGACGAGCAGCCGCGTCCCGGTGGCGGCGGCGACGTCGAGCACTCCGGTGGTCGCCGGAGCGAGCGTGGCCTCGGAGCCGGGAGCGGGACGGATGGTCAGGACGGCGGCGTCGGCCGCGGCGAGGAGCGGTCGCAGGGTGTCGGGGTCGGTGACGTCGGCGGCCACCGGGTCGACCGTCTCCGGGAAGGAACGGGGGGCGGCGAGGCGGCGGGAGACGGCGGTGACGGTGTGGCCGCGGCGTGCGGCCTCGTCGGTGACGCGGCTGCCGACCATGCCGGTGGCTCCGATGACGGTGATCTTCATGGGGATCGTCACTCCTTGGGGGATGTGGTGAGTCTGCGGGGGGTGAGCTGTCCGGCGACGAGCGCCGTCAGGGCGAGGGCGAATCCGGCGAGTTGGCCGAGGGTGAAGGCCTCGCCGAGGACGAAGGAGCCGATGAGCGCGGCGACCAGGGGCGAGAGCAGGACGAGCATGGCGGTGGCCGTGACGGGGAGGCGTCCGATGCCGCGGAACCACAGGGCGTGGGCGACGAATCCGCCGACGGTGCCGAGCCACAGGTAGCCGGTCACGGCGGATCCGTCGAGGTGCGGGGGAGCGCCTTCGACGAGGAGCGTGAGCGGGAGCAGGGCAAGGCCGCCCGCGGTCAGCTGCCAGCCGGCGAGCGTCACGGGACCGACTTCGCCGGGGCGGCTCCAGTGCTTGGTGAGGATCACGCCCAGGGCCATCGAGCCGGCCCCCGCGAGCCCCGCGACGATGCCGACCCCGTCGAGCCGCGCGGTCGGCCCGAGGACGACGAGCCCGACGCCGACGACCCCGGCGACACCCCACCCGATGCGCCAGGCCGAGGGCCGCTCCCGCAGCACGACCACCGCGAGGCCCGCGACGATGAGGGGTTGTACGGCCCCTAGGGTCGCCGCGACCCCGCCGGGAAGCAGCTCCGCGGTCAGGAAGAGGAGCGGGAAGAAGGCGCCGATGTTGAGGGCGCCGAGCACGGCCGCCTTCCACCACCAGTCGCCGCGGGGCAGGGTGCGGGTGATCAGCAGGAGGAGCAGCCCGCCGGGCAGCGACCGCAACAGGGCGGCGAACAACGGGTGGTCGGGCGGCAGCAACTCGGTCGTCACCGCGTACGTGGTGCCCCACGAGGCGGGCGCGAGGGCCGTGGCGGCGATCAGCGCGACGGTGCCGCTCGCCAGGCCCGCACGGGCGGAGCGTGCGGCCTGTGCCGGCTCCCGTACCTGTTCCTTGGGCGGTGAAGTGGTCATGCCGGAAGTCTCAGTCCGCCACCATTCATCCGTCCAACATATGGTTGGCATAGAACCAATCGCGTTGGGAGATGGATCGCGTGGAACTTCGGCAACTTCGGTACGTCGTCGCCGTCGCGGAGACCAGGAACTTCACCCGGGCCGCCCGGCAGTGCTTCGTCGCCCAGTCGGCACTGAGTCACCAAATCGGCACTCTGGAACGGGAGTTGGGGGTGAAGCTGTTCGCCAGGACCAGTCGGCGGGTGGAGCTGACGCCGGCCGGTGAGGCGTTCCTCGTGGGCGCGCGGCAGTGCCTGGAGGCCGCCGACCGGGCCGTGAGCGACGCGGCCGCCGCGGTGGGCGAGGTGCGCGGCCGGTTGGCCATCGGGATCATCCCCACCGTGACGGCGGTCGACATCGCCGCCGTCCTCCAGAAGTTCCGCGAACGGCACCCCCAAGTGCGGGTGGGCCTGCACGTCGGCGCCAGCGACGTCATGGCGGCCGAGGTCGCCGCGGGCGACCTGGATGTGGCCTTCCTCGGCCTGGCGGCCGGGAACCCGCCGCAGGGCGTGGAGGCGCGGGAACTCGGCCGGGGGCGGCTCGTCGCCGTCGTGGCTCCCACGCACGCGCTCGCGGACCGCGGGGAGGTCGCCCTCCATCAGCTCGTGGACTCGCCCTTCGCCGACTTCCCCGTGGGTTCCGGGGGGCGGGTGCAGAGTGATCGGGCCTTCGAGGCGGCGGGGCTGGAGCGCGACGTCGCCTACGAAATGATGTCCGCCGAGCTGATGATGCGGTTCGTCGGCCGAGGGCTCGCGGTCGCCCTGCTGCCCGCCGCCCTCGCCCACTCCAGCCCGGATGTCCGGGTGCTCGGGCTCACCGACGGTCCGAGCCGGGTCGAATACCTCGCCTGGAGCAGGTTCAACCCCACGCCCGCGACCCGGGCGTTCCTGTCCGCGGTTCCCGCCTGAACCTCTTTGCATGATCATGCGAGAGGGTGCATACTCTTCCTATGTCTAAGGTCCTCACCTCCCTTCCCGCCGGCGAACGCGTCGGCATCGCCTTCTCGGGCGGCCTCGACACCTCGGTCGCGGTCGCGTGGATGCGCGACAAGGGCGCCGTCCCCTGCACCTACACCGCCGACATCGGTCAGTACGACGAGCCCGACATCGCCTCGGTGCCCGGCCGCGCGAAGACCTACGGCGCGGAGATCGCGCGCCTGGTCGACTGCCGCGTGGCGCTGGTCGAGGAGGGCCTGGCCGCGCTCACCTGCGGGGCGTTCCACATCCGCTCGGGCGGGCGTGCCTACTTCAACACCACGCCGCTGGGCCGCGCCGTCACGGGCACCCTGCTGGTCCGGGCGATGCTCGAGGACGACGTACAGATCTGGGGCGACGGCTCGACCTTCAAGGGCAACGACATCGAGCGGTTCTACCGCTACGGCCTGCTCGCCAACCCGCGTCTGCGGATCTACAAGCCCTGGCTGGACGCGGACTTCGTGACCGAGCTCGGCGGCCGCAAGGAAATGTCGGAGTGGCTGCTCGCCCACGGCCTGCCCTACCGCGACAGCACCGAGAAGGCGTACTCCACCGACGCCAACATCTGGGGCGCCACCCACGAGGCCAAGACCCTGGAGCACCTCGACACCGGCGTGGAGACCGTCGAGCCGATCATGGGCGTGCGGTTCTGGGACCCGTCGGTCGAGATCGCGGCCGAGGACGTGACGATCGGCTTCGACCAGGGCCGCCCGGTGACGATCAACGGCAAGGAGTTCGCCTCCCCGGTCGACCTGGTCATGGAGGCCAACGCCATCGGCGGCCGGCACGGCCTCGGCATGTCGGACCAGATCGAGAACCGGATCATCGAGGCCAAGAGCCGCGGCATCTACGAGGCGCCCGGCATGGCCCTGCTGCACGCGGCGTACGAGCGCCTGGTCAACGCGATCCACAACGAGGACACCGTCGCCCAGTACCACAACGAGGGCCGGCGCCTCGGCCGGCTGATGTACGAGGGCCGCTGGCTGGACCCGCAGGCGCTGATGGTGCGCGAGTCGCTGCAGCGCTGGGTGGGCACGGCCGTCACCGGCGAGGTGACGCTGCGGCTGCGGCGCGGTGAGGACTACTCGATCCTCGACACCACGGGCCCGGCGTTCAGCTACCACCCGGACAAGCTGTCCATGGAGCGCACCGAGGACTCGGCGTTCGGCCCGGTGGACCGGATCGGCCAGCTCACCATGCGCAACCTCGACATCGCCGACTCGCGGGCCAAGCTGGAGCAGTACGCGGGCCTCGGCCTGGTCGGCTCCGAGACGCCCGCCGTCGGTGCCGCGCAGGCGGCCGCGACCGGCCTGATCGGCAGCGTCCCCGAGGGCGGCGCCGAAGCCATCGCATCGCGCGGCGAGGTCTCCGGCGACGACGAGATGCTGGACCGCGCCGCGATGGAGTTCGGCACGGACTGACTCCCCCGTTCGCGCTCCTCTCTTCGGGTGGCTGGTGCACTTCCCCCGTTACTTTCTCCGGACGGCGCGGGAGGACAACCAACGGCACTATCCGCATATTTCGGGAGGAATATCCCATGCGTGTTCGCTCGACCATCTTCGCCGCCGTCCTCACCGCGTCCGTTCTGTCGCTCGGCGCCGGCACGGCCCTCGCGGACGGGGAGAAGGGCTACGACCACGAGGGCAAGGCCGGCAGCTACAGCAACGTCGGTGGCCCGCTGGGCATCACCGAGAGCCACGGCTTCTCCTACGACCACGAGGGCACCTTCGGTCACCACCACCGCTGACCCCTGGGGCCGGACACAGCCCGAGAGGCCCCGCAGCCGCGCGGAAGCGCGACTGCGGGGCCTCCTTGGCGCAGCGGCACCGGCCGGCCGGCCACCGGGCCGGCTGTGGGTCAGTACAGCTTGTTCACGGCCGTGGCGGTGGTGGTCTTGAAGGCGGCCACCGGGGCGTCGGCGAAGTCGCCCATCTGCCCCCAGTGGACGAGCGTCACCGTGTTGCCGTCGCGGCCCACGGCGTACATGTTGATGTCCGACGCCCCCCAAGTGGCCTCGGTGTGGACGCCGTAGACGTACGCGCCCTCCTCGGCGTTCACCTTGCCGTAGGACTTCTGCGCCGCGGTGATGTCGGGATTCTGCTGCATCACCTTCTTCGCGCAGCCGGCGAGATCCTTGCGGACCAGCTCGGCGAAGTCCTTGGCCCGCTGCTCGCTGCGCTCGACCACCGTCACCTGCAGGGCCCCGGTGTCGAGGTCCGTGCGGTAGGCGCGGTGCACGGAGATCGACGGCAGCGCCTCGCCCCCGCACATCGGCAACGGGTCCGGCTGACCGGCCGTCACCGGCCCCGCGTACCAGTCCGACGACGCGTGCGGCGGCAGCTCGGACGGCGCCAGGAACCGCGGCGTACCGTCGGCGGCCGCAGCCGGAACCGTCCCCATCGCGACACCCGAGCCGGCCACCACGACGGCCACCGCCAGCAGCCTCACATTCACACGCACGCTCATGCTTCGTCTCCCCAAGTCGGCTCTCGTCGACCCGCCGCTCCGTGCGGATCGGACCGCCCCCCTAAGCGGCGATCTACGCTCCTTACGACCCGTGGAGCCCCGCGACCGTTGTCCTCGCGTACGTCACGGCTCTGTCCCGCATGTCACCGGACAGCAACAACGCGCGTACCGCGGGGGCCGGTTGAGGGCGGCTCAGGGTGTGGGGAGGACGCACACGCTGTCGATGCCCAGCACGTGGTTGAGCCTGCCGAACGCGAGCCAGGAGCCCACGCTCATGCTCAGCTCCACGATCTCCACCTGGCTGTAGTGCGCCTTCATCCGCGTCCAGAAGTCGTCGTCGAGACCGTGGTGGTCGAGGGCGTAGCGCTCGGCGTACTCGGCGGCCAGCCGGGTGCGGTCGTCGAAGGCGTCGGTGGTGCGCCACTGGGTGACCGCGTCCGCGAAGCCGTCCTCGACCTTCTGCCCGTCGCGTTCGGTACGCCAGTCGAGGCAGAAGGCGCACCCGTTGATCTGCGCGATCCGCAGGCGGGCGGCCTCGAACTCGCGCAGTCCGAGGGTCGTGTGCTCGTAGACCGCCAGCGAGAAGTTCGCGGCGGCCGTCCCGATACCGGGGACCAGCTCGCCCCACACGTACCCGATCGGTTCCTGGCCCTCGGGGATGTCGATGATCATGGATGCTTCCTTCCCAGGGTGCCCGCCGCGGGGCGCAGCGGGACGTCGAGGGCGTCGTAGAGGCCGGGCTCGGCCGCCGCGAGCCAGTCGATGGCGCCCACCAGGCGGCCGACAGCGGTGGCGTTCCCACCCGCGGACCGGTTCTCGCCCTCGTCGGTGGCCTCGACGGTGACCTCGATCCGTGGGCGGCCCTCGATCACCACCCGGTGCGCGCCGTCGCCGTCCGGGGGAGTGGGCCAGTCCGGGGCGCAGGACCGGTGGACGCGGGTGATGTGCTCGACGACGATGCGGGGTTCGCCGTCGACGACGCCCTGCACCTCGAACCGCACGGCCCCCTGGCTGCCCGCGTCGAACTGCCCCATCGTGCGGGTGCGCACCGTCGTGTCCAGCGCGCGGCGCTCCACCGTCTCGCGGATCTCGTCGAGTTCGACGCCCAGGGCTCGGGCCATCAGGCGTATCTGCCCGCCCCACACCATGGTCGGCACCGACGCCGCGAGCATCGGCGGCTCGTAGTCCATGGAGTGGCCCATGCCGACCAGATGACGGACCGACTCCTCCTGGTCGTACGTGGAGTAGTCGAAGATCTCCTGGCAGCGGATGGCGTCCACGGTGGTGCCGAGTCCGCTGATCAGCAGCGGCAGCACATCGTTGGCCCAGCCGGGGTCGACGCCGGAGACGAACAGGGAGCCACCGCCGTCCGCGATCGCGGACAGGACCGGATCCCGCAGTTCGGGCGGGGTGCCCTGCTTGTCGTAGAAGGTGTAGAGGGAGGGCGTGACGACCACGCAGCCCGCCTGGAGGGCCTTGACGACGTCGGCGAGCGCGTCGTCCGGGCGGATGTCACCGGATGCCGCGTACACCACGGCCCGGGGGCGGGCGGCGAGCACCGATGCGATGTCGGCAGTGGCCGTGACCCCGAGCGCGCGGCCGAGCTCACCGAGGTCACCGGCGTCCCGGCCGACCTTCTCCTCGTTGTGGACGACCACGGCCGCCAGCTCCAGCGCCGGGTGGGCATCGACCGCGCGGATGGCCGCGCGGCCGACATTGCCGGTACCCCAGACCACCGTGGAAATCATGCGCCGGAGGGTAACGACGCGGCCTCGCACTTCCTAGGGGTGCGACCGCACGTCCTGACGTTCCGTCAGCGCAGGGGAACTGAATTGCTTTATGAAGCACTGACATCCAGGGCCGTTCGGTCCCTGTCGGGTCATGGCGTGGGGGAGTAGAGCGGAGTGTGTACGTGCGTGGCTCCTGGTCGGCGGCACCGGCGACGGCTGTCGCGGGAGTGCGGCTGCCCGCGGTGTCGCTCAGGGGCGTCCTGTGTCGAACACGGTGCCGTGCAGGACGGCGGGCGTCGCCGAGTCCGTGGGTAACGACCGCGTGCGCCCCGCGGGGGAGCTCCCTTCCCTGCGCGGGGCGCACTCCCTCAACAGGCACCCAGGGGCGCGGGAGTCTCCCCTGTTCGGGATGGCGCCCGGAGGGGTCTCGACAGTCTCTCGTGCCGCCTTTCCCTGTGACGGCGGGCGAAACTCGCCCTCATGGCACGAGTTCCGGCCGCTCTTCGGCAGCCGCGCCGTCCGCCTCGCGCGTTACTGTTCGTGGAGGGGAACGGCAGAGCGAATTCGCTGGGGCGCACGCGGGGCGGACGGTCGGCGTGGTCGTGGCGGCAGCGAACGCCGCCTCTGCCAGGGGCACGCCCCCGCGCACGCTGGGTCACCGTGCGCCCCCGGTGCTCCCCTCCTTGAGCCGGGCGGTGTCGCCCTTCGGGCCCGTCGTTCGTGCGCAGGCACACCGGACTTGTCCGGCCCGTGTCAATGCCGCGGGGCCGGATTGGGGCTTGCCGACGAGTAGAACCGGCCAACTGGTGTTCACCGGCTGGCCGTTCGCGATTTCAGTCCCACTTCCACCCCTGGTGAGAGGGGTTTTCGGTCACTTGTCCGCAGGGTAGAACGCGCCGTCTTCCGAACGCCCGTGTTTGAGGGGGGTACGGCCGGGCACTGGTGGCAGACGGCGGCCTGGCCGTGGCCGTCGTGCGAGGTTGGAGCCCCGCGGAAGCTACTCGCCGGTTACTGCGCGCGGCAGCAGGAGCACTATCCGTTCAACTTTAGGGGGTTGCTATCCCGTGACCCACCGTGAAGACTGTGGCCGAGTTCGACCGGGACGAAGGTGGTTCGAGTGCGCAGGGAGCAGATCGTCGGACAGCGTCCGTCGCGTGTGCGCACCGCCTCACCCCGTTCCTGGACATCCGGCCTCTGCGGGGCCGCCACCGGTTCGTAGGTGCATGGGGAAGTACGCGCGCAAACAGCGGCGCGGAACGTTTCACTGGGGGATGAGTGATGTCGGCAAGGTTCGCACAACAGGTGTCGTCCTTCGTCCAAGGACGGGCGAAGCACCGAAGTGCGCCGGGGCGGACGTGTTGAGCCGGCCCACGCGGCGTCGTTGACGGACGGATGACAGCCGTACAGCCCGGCGATCACGCCACCTGCGCCTAGACCCGCGCACGGGTCGGCCCGCGCGACGTGCCGGCCCGACCGGCCCGCCCGCATGCCGAGTTCGAGCCCGCGGGCAGCGGTGGCAGGCATGCCCGGCCCTCGCCGTTTCCGTCCGTGCGCGTTGCCCGTCCGATCGGGGGCGCACGCCGTCCATCGGTCGGCGCGCCGAACGCGCCCGCTCAGCAGCAGCCCGCCCGTGGCCCCACTGTGCCCGCGCGCGCCATCCAAGGGAGAGAAGTGACCAGCAGCGAATCGACAGAGGCACACTTAGACCTACCCTTCGCCACGCTCACCGACCGCTGGCGCACCTTGCGCGAGACCGGACCGGTGCGCTTCGACGAAGCGCAGGGCGTGTGGCACGTCGTCGACTACGAGGGGGTCGCCGCCGTGCTCGCGGACCCGGCGACGTACTCCTCGGACATGACCCCGATCGCCCCCTCCCAGGAGGACTTCGACGCCTTCAGGCAGGGCAATTTCGTCGGCATGGACCCGCCGGAGCACCGCAAGTTCCGCACCCTGGTGAGCCAGGCATTCACACCGCGCGTGGTACACGGCCTCGAACCGCGCATCGAGGCCGTGTGCAGGCGCCTGCTGGACACCGTCGCGGACCGCGACAGATTCGACGTCGTCGACACCCTCGCCTACCCGCTGCCGATCATCGTGATCGCCGAACTGCTCGGCATCCCGCCGGACGACCACCCGCTGTTCCAGGAGTGGGCCGCCACCCTGTTCGGCGGCGACCAGCTCGGCGAGACGCCCGACACGGCCGACCTGGAGCGCGCACTGGAAGCCATCGCGCCGACCGTGCGCGAGATGAACAGTTACGTCCTCGACCACATCCGGCACCGCCGCGCGCACCCCGCCGACGACCTCATCAGCAAGCTCATAGCCGCCGAGGTGGACGGCGTGCGCATGGAGGACCAGGAGATGGTCGGGTTCGTCGCCCTGCTCCTGGTCGCCGGGCACGTCACCACCACGGCCCTGCTGGGCAACGCCCTGGTGGCCTTCGACCAGCAGCCCGGCACGCTCACCGCCCTGCGCGCGGAACCCGACCGGCTGCCGGACGCCGTCGAAGAGGTGCTGCGTCTGCTGCCGCCCTTCCCCGAACTGGGCCGCCGCATCGCCCGGCCCGTGCTGCTCGGTGGCCACGAACTGCCCGTCAACGCCCTCGTCATGGCCCACCTGGGTGCCGCCAACCGCGACCCGAGCCGGTTCACCGCGCCCGACACCCTCGACATCCGCCGGAGCCCCAACAACCACCTGACGTTCGGGCACGGCATCCACTTCTGCTTCGGCGCGCCCCTGGCCCGCCTGGAGGCACGGATCGCGCTGCGCATGCTGCTCGACGACTACCGCGATCTCGCCATCCCCTCCTACGCCGACGTCACGTACCAGAACCCCGCCGTCATCGTCGGCGTACGTCACCTGCCGGTCGAGGTCAAAAGGCCCTAGCGACCGGCCCCCGGGGCGGCCGGCCACCGCCCTCCCCGCCGGTCGGCGTGTCACCTTCCACGAGCCACAGCCAACGGGAGTGCCCTTCTCATGCCGTATCCCACAGCCACCCCGGTCGTCGACCGGCAAGCACCGCTCCTGAGCCAGGAGTTGCAGCACCGCCTCGACACCCTCGCCCACACCCACCAGGTGCCCGGAGCCCACCTCGCCGTGGACACCGGCACGGAAATCATCAGCGTCCACACCGGCACGGCCGACGCCGCCACCGGCAGCGCGTTCACGGCCGACACGGCCGTCCCGCTGGGCTCCGTCACCAAGGTCTACACCGCCGCCGCTGTCCTCCTCCTGGCGGACGACGACGACCTCGACCTGGACGACCCCGTCGCCTCGTACCTCCCCGAACTGCGGGAGTTACCGCAGGTGACGGTACGTCACCTGCTCGGCCACACCGCCGGGTTGCCGACCGGACCGGACTCGGACACCGCGGCCCGCACCACCGTCTCCCGCTACCTGTCCGCGGTCTGCACCGCACAGGACGCGCTGTTCGCACCGGGCACCGGCTTCTCCTACTCCAACGCCGGATACATAGCCGCCGGCCGCCTCGTGGAGCAGGTGACGGGCATGACCTGGCAGGAAGCCGTCCAGGCCCTGCTCCTCGAACCCCTGGGCACCGCGCCGGCCTTCCTCGGCGACCCGGCTCCCGCCCGCCCCGTCGCCGCAGGCCACGCCGTCAACACGGCGACCGGGCGACTGCGCCCGGCCCATCAGAACCTGGCCCCGGTGGAGGCACCGGCCGGAGCCCTGCTGACCGGCGCCCTGGACCTGATGGACCTCGGCAGAGCCCTGGCGGGCCGCTCCGCCGTGCTGCCGCCCGACGTGGCCGCCCGCATGCGGCGCCCCGAACCCGGCGCCGCCCCGGGCGCCCTGGCGGACGCCTGGGGCCTCGGCGTGGCGCTGTTCGACCAGGACGGCCGACGGTGGTGCGGCCACGACGGCAACGCGCAGGGCACCTCCTGCCACCTGCGGGCCGAACCGGAGAGCGGCGTGGTCGTCGCCTTCACCGGCAACGCCGGCGGCGCCACCGCCCTGTGGCAGGACCTCACCGACGACCTCACCAGGCTCATCGGCGCACGGGTGCCGGCCGCTCCGGCACCCGCTCACCGCGGCGACCCCATCGCCCTCCCCGAATGCGCCGGCGCCTACCACAACGGCCCCACCGAATACCGGATCACCCTCGGCGCGGACGGCTCCCCCACGCTGTCCGTCGACGGCGACGTGCCGCTGCCCCTGATCTGCTACCCGGACCTGTCGTGCGATCTCGTCGACCCGGCCACCGGCAAGCACGAGCCCGGCGGACGCTTCCACCGCGACCCCGTCACCGGCGTGATCGACCACGTGCAGATCTCGGGTCGCGCGGCCCGCCGCACCGGCACCGCCTGACCCACACCGCTCCGCCGTCCTCCCGCGCCGTGCGGCCGCGGCACTCCCGCGACCTCGCACCGGCGCGCCCAGCATCGTCCCCGCTCCGAAGGACTGTCCCCATGACCGAGCCGCACGACACATCCACTCCGGCGTCTTCTGTGCGGCGGGCCCGCAAGGCCGCGGCGGCCACCCGGAGCGAGGGCACCGCTCCGGCGCCGCACCCGTCGCTGGCCGACCTGTTCGCGGCGTGGGTCACGCGTACCCCGGAGGCGCCCGCGCTGACCGACGGCCGGCGGACCTGGTCGTACCGGGAACTGGCGGCGCGGGCCGGGCGGCTCGCCGACGACCTCGTACGGCGCGGGGCGGGCCCCGAGCGGACCGTGGCCCTGGTCCTGCCGCGCTCCATGGAACTGATAGCCGCCGAACTGGCCGTGGCCCGGGCGGGCGCCGCCTTCCTGCCCGTCGATCCGGACTACCCCGCCGAGCGGCGTGAGCTGATGCTGGGCGACGCCGTGCCCACGGTGGTCCTGGACGACCTGAGCCGGGTCCGTGACGTCATGGACGGCGCGCGCGGCACGGGCGCCGTGCGCGAGAGGGTCGCTGACGCCGTGCGCGAGAGGGGCGCCGGGAGCGGAACGGACGCCGAACACGGCATGTACGCCGTACACGGCACGGACGCCGGGAACGGCACCGGAGCCGGGGGAGAGGGAGCCGCGGGAGCGCACGCCGGGACGCCGAACGCGCCGGTCGGCGCCGACCACGCCGCGTACGTCATCTACACCTCCGGGTCGACCGGCCGGCCCAAGGGCGTGACGGTCACTCACCGGGGCATCGCGGGTTTCGTCGAGGCCGCCGCCGAGCGGTACGCGGTGGGTCCGGGCGACCGCGTGCTCCAGTTCTCCTCACCCAGCTTCGACGCCTCCGTGCTCGAACTGTTCATTTCCGTCCTGACCGGCGCCACCCTCGTGGTCCCGCCGGACGGACCGTGGCTCGGTGACGAACTCGCCGCCGTCCTGGACGAGCACCGCGTCAGCCACACCCTCATCCCCCCGGCCGCCCTCGCCACCCTGCCCGCCCCGGGCCCCGGCGGCGCGCCCCATCTGCGCACGCTGATCGTGGGCGCCGAGGCCTGCCCGGCGCACCTCGTCGACACCTGGGCGCCCGGCCGCCGGATGATCAACTCCTACGGTCCGACCGAGGCCACCATCGTCGCCTCCTGGACCGGCCCCCTGTCCGCGGCGAGCGGCCCCCCGACGATCGGCGGCCCGCTGCCCGGCACCCGCTCCCACGTCCTGGACGCGGACATGCGGCCGGTGCCTTCCGGCGGCGACGGCGAACTGTACGTGGGCGGCGACGGCGTGGCTCGCGGCTACCTCAACCGGCCCGGCCTGACCGCCGCCCACTTCGTCGCCGACCCCTTCGGGCCGCCCGGCGCCCGCCTCTACCGCACCGGAGACCGGGCACGCTGGACCGCCGACGGGGAACTGGAGTACCTGGGCCGCGTCGACCGCCAGGTGAAGGTGCGCGGCTTCCGCATCGAACCCGGCGAGGTCGAGGCGGCACTGCTGCGCCACACCGGGGTTCGCGAGGCCGTGGTCGTGGTGCGCGAGGACGAGCCGGGACGGCGCAGGCTGGTCGGCTACGTCACCCCGGCCCTGCGCGAACGGGCCCCGCACCCCGCGGAGTTGCGCGCCTTCGCGGCCGCCGCCCTGCCGGCGCACATGGTCCCCTCGGCCGTCGTCGTCCTGGACGAGCTGCCGCTCACCCCGCAGCACAAGGTCGACCGGCGCGCCCTGCCCGCCCCCACCCACGCGCCCGCGGCGGGCCGCGTCCTGCCCCGCAGCCCCGAGGAGGAGACGCTCGCCGCCATCTGGGCGGACGTCCTCGGCGTCGACGCGGTGGGCGTGGAGGACGACTTCTTCGACCTGGGCGGCGACTCCATCCTCGCCGCCAAGGCCCTGTCCCGGATCCGCGACGAACTGGGGATCCTTCTCTCCGTACGAGACGTCTTCACCGCACGCAACGTCGCCGCCCTCGCCCCGCTGCTCGCGGAACCCTCCGCCGCCGTGACGGCGGAGCCGATCCCGCCCGCCCCTCGCGACCGGCCGCTGCCGCTGTCCAGCGCGCAGCGGCGCCTGTGGTTCCTCGACGACCTCTCCGACGGCGGCACCGAGTACAACACCGGCGTGGCACTGCGGCTGCGCGGAGACCTGGACACCCTGGCGCTGCAGCGGGCCCTGGACCGGCTGGCCGCCCGCCACGACTCGCTGCGCACCACGTTCGCCACCGTCGACGGACAGGGCGTACAGCGCGTGGGCCGCGAGTCCGCGTTGCCGCTGCGCACCGCCGACGTGCGGGAACTGCCCGCCGAGCAGCGCGCCGAGGCCGCGGAGCGGCTCCTCGCCGACGAGTTGAGCCGCCCCTACGACCTGGCGGCGGGGCCGCTGACCCGGGCCCTGCTCGTCCACCGCGCCGACGACGACCACCTGCTGCTGCTCGCCCAGCACCACATCGTCACCGACGGCTGGTCGGTGGGCATCCTCACCCGGGACCTGACCGCGCTCTACCGCGCGGAGGTCTCCGGCACACCGAACGGCCTTTCCGCGCCCCGCGTGCAGTACCCGGACTTCGCCGTCTGGGAGCACGAACGTTCCGGCGACGGCCACGCCGAGGACCTCGCGTACTGGAAGCGCCACCTCACGGGGATGGCGCAGCTCGAACTGCCCACCGACCGGCCCCGTCCCGCCGTGCGCACCACCGCGGGGGCCGCGCACCGCCACGCGCTCCCCGCCGACCTGGTCGCACGTCTGCGGCAGTTGGCCGGCGGACGCGGCACCACCGTCTTCACCCTGTTCGCCGGAGCGGCGGCCGTGCTGTTCTCCCGCTACTCCGGGCAGCGGGACGTGGCCTTCGGCACCGTCACCAACGGGCGGGGCCGCCGGGACCTGGAGGACGTCACCGGCTTCTTCGCCAACACCGTGGTGCTGCGCGAAGAGGTGGACGACAGCCTGACCGTCGACCGGTTCGTGGAGCGCGTGCGCGCGACCGTCCTCGACGCCTTCGCCCACGACGGGGTGCCGTTCGACCGCGTCGTCGAGGAACTCGCGCCGCCCCGCGACCCGAGCCGCACGCCCCTCGTGCAGGCCCTCGTCGTCCAGCAGACCGCCGTGGAGCACCCGGAGGACTGCGCCGGGGTGCGCGTCGAGGAGCACCCGCTGCCGCGCCCGGCCGCCCGCTTCGACCTGGTCCTCGAGTTCTCGCCGCAGCCCGACGGCGGCTGCGAGCTGACGGTCGAGTACAACACCGACCTGTTCGGGGCGGCCACGGTCGCCCGCATGAGCGGTCATCTGCACCGTCTCCTCGAAGGCATGGTGGAGAGCCCGCACCGGACCCTGGCCAGGCTGCCGCTCCTGTCGGAGGACGAGCGGCACACGCTGCTCGAAGCATGGAACCCGCCCGCCTCCGCCGGGCAGCACCGGCGCGGCGAGGGCACCCTGCCGGCGCTCTTCGAGGCGCAGGTGGCCACCACCCCCGACCGCACCGCTGTGATCTGCGGCCCCACGCGCCTCGACTACGCCGAGGTGAACCGGCGCGCCAACCGGCTCGCCCGGCTCCTCGTCGCCCGCGGCGCCGGGCCCGAGACGCTCGTGGCACTGTGCCTGCCCCGCACCGCCGACCTCCTGCCGACCCTGTGGGCGGTCCTGAAGTCCGGCGCCGGATATCTGCCCGTGGACCCCGGCTATCCGCGCGAACGCGTCGCCTTCATGCTCGACGACGCCGCACCGGCCCTGGTCGTCGCCACCCGTGAGACCGCGGACGCGCTGCCCGACGGGTGCGATCCGCTGCTCCTCGACGACTGCCCGGCCGACGGCGACCCGGGCCCGGCCGACGCGGACCCGACCGACGCCGACCGGCTGCAGCCGCTGCTCCCGGACCATCCGGCGTACGTCATCTACACCTCGGGCTCGACCGGACGCCCCAAGGGAGTCGTGGTCACCCACCGCAGCGTCGCCGCGCTCGCCGCGTGGGCGGGGGAGTGCTTCGGCCCTCGCCGCCTCGCGCACGTGCTGGCCTCCACCTCCCTCAACTTCGACGTGTCCGTCTTCGAGCTGCTCTGCCCGCTGCTCGCGGGCGGCTGCGTCGAGGTGGTCGCCGACCTGGCGGCGCTCGCCGACGAGGCGGGGTCGAAACGGGCCGGGCTCCTCAGCGGCGTGCCGTCGGTGGTCTCGCGGATGCTCACCTCCGGCGGTGCGGCCGTGGAGGCCGAGACGGTCGTCATGGCGGGCGAGGCGCTGCCCGCGCAGACCGTGCAGGACCTGCGCGATGCCATGCCGTCCTGCGAGGTGGCCAACATCTACGGCCCCACCGAGGCCACCGTCTACGCCACCGCCTGGTTCGCGGGCGAGCAGGTGCCCGGCCAGTCCCCGCCCATCGGCAGGCCCGTGGCCCGGACCCGTGCCTACGTCCTCGACCGACTCCTTCGCCCCCAACCGCCGGGCGTGACGGGCGAGTTGTACCTGGGCGGCGGCGGCCTCGCGCGCGGCTACCTGGGGCGCCCCGGCCTGACCGCCGCCCGCTTCCTCCCCGACCCGTTCGGCCTGCCGGGGGACCGCATGTACCGCACCGGGGACCTGGTGCGGTGGACCGCCGACGGTGAGCTGGAGTACCTCGGCCGGACCGACCAGCAGGTCAAGGTGCGCGGCTTCCGCATCGAACTCGGCGAGGTCGAGGAGGCGTTGCGCGGCTGCGCGGGCGTGGCGCAGAGCGCCGCCACCGTCCTGGAGAGCGACGGCCACCGGCGCCTGGTCGGCTACGTCGTCCCGGCTGCGGAGGCGCACCTCGAACCGGAGGCGGTGCGCCGGACCCTCGGCCGCAGCCTGCCCGACTACCTGGTCCCCACGGTCGTCACGGTGCTGCCCGCGCTGCCGCTGAACCCCAACGGCAAGCTGGACCGCGGCCGTCTCCCGGCCCCGGCGCCCGCCGGGCACGCCCCCCGCCACGTCGCGCCCCGCACCCCCACCGAGCGGGTCCTCGCCGGAATCTGGGCCCAGGTGCTGCACGTGGAGCGGGTCGGCGCCGACGACAACTTCTTCGCCCTCGGCGGCGACTCCATCCTCAGCATCCAAGTGGTCGCCCAGGCCCGGCAGGCGGGGCTCACGGTGACCTCCCGCGACGTCTACCGGCACCAGACGGTCGCCGCCCTCGCCCGCTGCGCGGACGCCGCCGGCCCCCGCAGAACCGAGGCCCCGGCCGTGGTGGCCGCCACCGGCACGGCACCGCTGACGCCCATCCAGCGCTGGCTGTTCGACAGCGCGGGCGAACGGGCCGGTCACTTCGCGCAGACCCTGTCCACGGAACTGACCGGCACCGTCGACCCGGCGGCCCTGGAGCAGGCCCTCAACGACGTCGTCGCCCACCACGACGCACTGCGCTCCCGCTTCCCCGGCACCGACGGGGAGCCGGGCGGCGGCTGGCACATCGACGAGCGCATGCCGCGACTGCGCCTCGGCCGACACACGGGCCCCGGCGCCGACAGCCCCCACCTGGGCCCCTTCGACCTGGTCAACGGCCCCCTGCTGCGCGCAGTCCTGCACGACAGGGGCGAGGGCCTGCCCACGGTCCTGCACCTGGCCGTCCACCACCTCGTCGTCGACGGTGTCTCCTGGCGCGTCCTGCTGGAGGACCTCGACCGGGCCTACCGCGCCCGCCGCGAGGGCCGCGACGGGGCCGGAGCGCTGCCCGCCAAGTCCTCGCCGCTGCGGCACTGGGCCCGGCGCCTGACCGCCCACGCCACCGAGGGCGGCTTCGACGACGAGGCGGCGTACTGGACGGAGGCCACCGCCGGTGCCGCGGCGGACCTGCCGCGCGACCTGACGGGCGCCGACACCTACGCGTCGGCGCGCTCGGTGACCGTACGCCTGACCGCCGAGGACACCTCCGCCCTGCTGCGCACGCTGCCGGACACCTATCGCACCCAGGCCAACGACGTGCTGCTGAGCGCTCTCGGCCGGGTGCTATGCGCGTGGACCGGACACGAGCGCGTGCTCGTGGACGTCGAGGGGCACGGCCGCGAGGAAGTCTTCGCCGACGTCGACACCAGCCGTACCCTCGGCTGGTTCACCACCCGCCACCCCGTCGCCCTCGCCGTCCCGCCCGACGCCGGCTGGGACGCCGTACTGAAGCAGGTCAAGGAACAGGTGCGCGCGGTGCCCCGGCACGGCCTGGGGCACGACGTCCTGCGGTACCTGGCCCGGCCCGGTGTGCTGCCGCCGGCGCCCACCGCGCAGGTCAGCTTCAACTACCTGGGCCGGTTCGGGGTCACCGGTGCCCCCGACAGCCTGTACGGCGGTACGTTCCGCCCGCTGGAGCTGGACGCCGATCCGCTCGCCGGCCGCCCCCACCCGCTGGAGGTCGTGGGCCAACTGGACGGCGACGAGCTGGAGTTCACCTGGTTCTACTCCGCCGAAGTGCACCGCGAGTCCACCGTCACCGACCTCGCCGGGCGGTTCGCCGACGCGCTGGCGGGCCTGGCCCGGCACGCCGCCACGCCCGGCGCCGGCGGGCGCACCCCGTCGGACTTCCCGCTGGCCGAGCTCGACCAGGCGGCCGTGGACCGGGTCACCGGCGACGACCCCGGCGCGGTGGAGGACGTCCATCCGCTCACGCCCACCCAGGCGGGCATGCTCTTCCACGGCCTGTCGCAGGACGACCAGAGCGTCTACTTCCAGCAGCTGTCGTTCGTCCTGGACGGCGTGTCCGACCCCGAGGCGTTCGCGGCGGCCTGGCAGCAGGTCACGGACCGCACTCCTGTGCTCCGCGGCCACGTCGTGTGGCAGGACGTCCCCGAGCCGCTCTTCGTGGTGCGGCGCCACGCGGCCGTCCCGGTCACCCACCTCGACTGGCGCGGCCTCGGCGAGGACGAGCGGGCGACCAGGCTGCGGGACTTCCTCGACCAGGACCGCGAGCGCGGCGTCGATCTGACGCCGGCCCCGCTCCAGCGCCTGGTCCTCGTCCGGCTCTCCGACACCGCCGTGCGCGTGGTGTGGTCCTTCCACCACCTGATCCTCGACGGCTGGAGCCTGTTCCACGTCCTGTCCGACGTCTTCGCCCGGCACGCCCGCCTCACCGGCACCCCGGTGGCCGACGGCGCCCCCGAGGAGAGGCCCGGCCGGCGTCCGTACCGCGACTACGTGGCCTGGCTGCGCGAGCGCGACCGGGCGGAGGCCGAACGCCACTGGCAGGACCGCCTCACCGGCCTGACCGAGACCACCGCGCTGCCCTACGACCGCGAGCCCCGCGAGAGCCACCACGCCGAGTCCACGGAAGCGGTCCGCGTCACCGTGCCCGAGGCCACCAGCCGGGCGCTCGAAGACCTCGCGAGGACGGCGGGGCTCACCGTCAACACCCTCGTCCAGGGCGCGTGGGCACTGCTCCTGAGCCGGCAGGCGGGCCGGGACGACGTCGTCTTCGGCACCACCGTCTCCGGCCGGCCGCCCGAGCTCCCCGGCGCCGAGGACATGACGGGGCTGTTCATCGCGACCCTGCCCACCCGCGTCACCGTGGCGCGCGACGGCACCCTGCTCGACTGGCTGCGGGGTCTCCAGCGCGACCAGAGCGAGGACCGCCGCTTCGACTACGTGCCGCTCACGCGGATGAAGGCGTTCACCGAACTCCCCGAACGCGCCGCCCTGTTCGACAGCATCGTGGTCTTCGAGAACTACCCGGTGGACGACGACCTCGCCGCCGCCCACGGGCTGCGACTCAGCGAGCTCGACGGCATCGAGACCACCAACTACCCGCTCAGCCTGGTGGCGTACCCCGGGACGGAGCTGGCCCTGAGGGTCGGGTACGACCCCGAGCTGTTCGACGCCGCCACCGCCGCACGGATGGCCGAGTACCTGACCGTCCTCCTGGAAGGCATGACCACCGGGCCGGACCGCGCGCCCGCTCGGCTGCCCCTGCTGACGCCCGCCCGCCGCCACCAGGTGCTCGAGACCTGGAACGAGACCGCCACGGACACCCCGGACGTCACCGCGGCGGACCTGTTCGCGGCCCAGGTGCGGCGCACGCCCGACGCCGTCGCCCTGGTATCGGGAGACGAACGGCTCACCTACGGAGAGTTGGACGACCGGGCCGCGGCCCTCGCCCCCCGGCTCACCGCGCTCGGCGTCACGGCGGAAGTTCCGGTGGGCGTCCTGATGAACCGTTCGATCACCCTCGTCGTCGCGCAGCTCGCCCTCGCCCGCACCGGCGGCGTGTACGTCCCGCTGGACGGCAGGGCCCCCGGCGAGCGGCTGCGGCGCATGCTCACCGACGTGGGCACGGGGCTGATGCTCACCGACGCCGCCTGGCAGGAGAGGGCGCGGGACGTGCTGCCCGACGGCACCGTGCTGCGCGTCGACGGCGACCTGGGCGACGGCTTCGGCGGCGGTCTCCACGACGTGGCCGCCGACGGGCCGCTGTCCGACGGACGGGCGTCCGGCGGGCCGGCGTCCGACGCGCCGGACATCCCCCTCGTGCACCCCGACAACGTCCAGTACCTGATGTTCACCTCGGGCTCCACCGGCATCCCCAAGGGTGTCGCCGTGCGGCACCGGGACGTCGCCGCGCTCGCCCTCGACCGCGCCTTCGCCGGGCACGAGCGGGTTCTTGTGCACTCCCCGCACGCCTTCGACGCCTCGACGTACGAGCTGTGGGTACCGCTGCTGCACGGAGGGACCGCGGTGCTCGCGCCGCCGGACGACCTGGACGCCGCCGGCGTACGCCGCGCGATCACCGAGCAGGGCGTGCGGTGCCTGTGGCTCACCGCGGGTCTCTTCCGCCTGCTCGCCCAGGAGGACCCGACCTGCCTGCGCGGTGCCACCGAGGTGTGGACCGGTGGTGAGGCCGTGCCCGGCGCGGTGGTCGCCCGGGTCCTGGACGCCTGCCCCGGCCTGACGGTCGTCGACGGCTACGGCCCCACCGAGACCACCACGTTCGCCACCCGGCGCCCCTACCGCGCCGGCGACCCGCTGCCCGCCGTGCTGCCCATCGGACGGCCCCTGGACAACACCCGGGTGTACGTCCTCGACGACGCGCTGCAGCCCCAACCTCCGGGCATCCCAGGGGAGTTGTACATCGCCGGCGCCGGTCTGGCCCGCGGCTACGCCGGACTGCCCGGCGCCACCGCCGCCCGCTATCTCGCCGACCCGTTCGGCCCGCCCGGCACCCGCATGTACCGCACCGGCGACATCGTGCGCTGGAGCGGCGACGGTGAACTGCGCTTCGTGGGACGCGCGGACGACCAGATCAAGATTCGCGGCTTCCGTGTCGAGCCCGCCGAGATCGAGGCCCGGCTCACGGCCCACCCGGCCGTCGCCGAAGCGGTCGTGTCCCTGTACGAGCACGCCGGACGCAAGCGCCTGGCCGCCCACCTCGTACCGGCCCCGGGCGCGGTGGCCCCGGACGCGGCGGAGCTGCGCGCCCACCTGTCGGCGGACCTGCCCGACTACATGCTGCCCGCCGCCTTCGTCAGCGTGCCGGAGCTGCCGCTGACGGCCAACGGCAAGGTGGACCGCCGCAGGCTGCCCGAACCGGACTGGTCGGCGACCGGCGACACCGCCTATCGCGCCCCGCGCACCGGGGCCGAGCAGGTTCTCAGTGACATCTGGGCGGACCTGCTCGGCGTGGCACGCGTAGGCGCCGACGACAACTTCTTCATGCTGGGCGGCGACTCCATCCTCAGCATCCAGGTCGTCTCGCGCGCCCGCGCCGCCGGTCTCGCCCTCACCCCGCGCGACCTGTTCCGGCACCCCACCATCGCCGCCCTCGCCGCCGCCGGCGGCACCGCCGCACCCGTCGCCGGTACCGACCCGGTGGCCGGGGAAGTGGCGCTCACGCCCATCCAGCACTGGTTCCTGGACGCGAGCCCGCACCGCCCGGAGTTCTTCAACCAGTCCCTCGTCGTCGAGACGTCCGAGGACGCCGACCCCGACGCCCTGCGCCGCGCGCTCGCCGCCCTCTGGGCCCACCACGACGCCCTGCGCGCGCGCTTCGACCGGCAGGACGGCGGGGCGTGGCGGCAGACGTGCGCCGATGCCGGGGCCGCGGCACCCGAACTCCTCGAAGTCCACGACCTGAGCGGCCTGGACCCCGCGGCCGCGGAGGAGACCGAGGCCCGCCTCACGGCCGAGGCGCACGCCGCCTTCCGCCTCGACACCGGCCCGCTCCTCACCGCCCGTCTGTTCACCGGGGTCCGCCCGCGGTTGCTCCTGACGGTGCATCACCTGGTGGTCGACGGCGTCTCCTGGCGCGTACTCCTGGAGGACCTGGAGACCGCCTACCAGCAGGCACGGGACGGGGAGCCGGTGCGGCTCGCGGGGCGCACCACCTCCGTCCAGGAGTGGGCGCGCCGTCTGCACGCGCACACCGACTCCGGTGGCTTCGCCGCCCAGCGCGAGCACTGGGAGGACGTGTCCCGGCACTGCGCGGCGCCGCTGCCCGTCGAGCCCCTTGACGGCGGGGCCGGCGAGGCCGACGGCGGCAACACCATGGCCGACGTCCGTGAGGTCACCGTACGTCTCGACCGGCAGCGCACCGACGCGCTGCTGCGCGAGGTGCCCGGCGCCTACCGCACCCGGATCGACGACGCGCTCCTGACCGCCCTCGGCCGGGTCCTCGCCGAGTGGACCGGGCGGCGGACCGTCGCTGTCGGCCTTGAGGGGCACGGCCGCGAGGACCAGCTGTTCGACGACATCGACCTGTCGCGCACGGTCGGCTGGTTCACCTCCCTGTACCCGGTCGCGCTCGCCGTGCCGGACGGGGACTGGGGCACCGCCCTGAAGGCCGTGAAGGAGCAGCTCCGGTCGGTTCCCGACCGGGGCATCGGCTATGGCGCCCTGCGGTACCTGGCCGGGGACGACCGGCTCACCGGCGTGCCGACGGCCGCTGTCAGCTTCAACTACCTGGGTCGGTTCGGCTGGACCGACGGCAACCGCGACGACGGCGCCCTCGTGCGCTCCGTGCCCGGCGGGCTCGGCGGCGCCGAGGCACCCGAGTCGGTGCGCCCGCACCTGCTGGACGTGGTGGCCCGCGTCGAGGACGACCAGTTGGAGATCACCTGGCACTACAGCCACCGGCTGCACCGCGAGGAGACCGTCGTGGGCCTCGCGTCCGGCATGCTCCAGGCCCTGGAAGGCATCGTCGCCCACTGCACGCGCCCGGACGCCGGCGGCCGGACCCCGTCGGACTTCCCGCTGGCCCGCCTGGACCAGACGGCCCTCGACCGGGTCGTCGGGGACGGCCGCACCGTCGCGGACCTCTACCCGCTGACGCCGATGCAGGCGGGCATGCTGTTCCACAGCCTCCTGGACCCGGACGGCCGCACCTACGTCAACCAGGTCCAACTGGTGCTGTGCGGCGTCACGGACCCGCAGGCCCTGGCCGAGGCGTGGCAGCACACGGCGGACGCCAACCCGGTGCTGCGCACCCGCCTGGAGTGGCAGGAGACCGCCGAACCGCTCCAGGTCGTGCAGCGGCGGGCCACCGTGCCCGTCACCCACCACGACTGGACCACCTGGCCCGCCGAGCGCCGCGACCAGGAGATGGACCGGCTGCTCGCCGCGGACCGCGCGGCCGGCGTCGACCTGGGCGCGGCACCGCTGATGCGGCTCACCCTCATCCGGCTCGCGCCGGAACGGGTGCGGATGGTGTGGACGTTCCACCACGTGCTGCTCGACGGGTGGAGCGCCGCCCAGGTCTTCGACGAGGTGTGCGAGCGGTACGCGGCCCTGACCGGCGGCCGCCGCCCCGAGGTTCCCGACCGGGCACCCTTCGCCGACTACCTGGGCTGGCTGGCCGGCCAGGACACCGAGCGGGCCGAGCGGTACTGGCGTACGGCCCTGGCCGGGTTCTCCGCGCCCACGCCGCTGCCCCGGGACCGGTGGCCCGCCGAGGCGCACCACGCGTCCTCGTCCGGTTCGGTCCGCGTGACGCTCGACGCCGGCGTGACGGCGCGGCTGGGGGAGACCGCGCAGCAGGCCGGACTGACCGTCAACACCATGCTCCAGGGCGCCTGGGCGCTGCTCCTCTCCCGCTACGGCGGCGGTGACGACGTCGTGTTCGGTACGACCGTCTCCGGGCGCCCGGCCGACCTGCCGGGCGTGACCTCGATGGTCGGCCTGTTCATCAACACGCTGCCCACGCGGGCGCACGTCGACGGGCAGCGGCGCCTCCTGGACTGGCTCGGCGAGCTCCAGGCCGCCCAGTCGGAGTCCCGACGCCACGACTTCGTCTCCCTCGCCCAGATGCAGACCTGGAGCGACATCCCCGGCGGCACCAGCCTGTTCGACAGCATCGTGGTCTTCGAGAACTACCCGTTCGACGCGGGCGCCCTGGCCCGCCACGGCCTCGCCGTCGAGCAGGAACGCGACCTGGAACCGACCAACTATCCGCTCACCGTGATGATCTCGCCGGGTGAGCGGCTCTCCGTCGAACTCGGCTACGACCCCCACTGTTTCGAGGAGTCCACGGCCCGCTCCCTGGCCGACCAGCTGCTGCACACGCTGCACGAGCTGGCCGATGCGACGGATGCGACGCGGGTGGATGCCGTCGATGTGCTGCCGCCCGCCGAGCGGGCCCGGTTGCTGGCGGGTGCGGCCCGTCCGCAGATCGACGCCGTGGCACCGGCCACCTTGCCCGCCCTGGTCGAAGCCGCGGTGGACCGCACCCCGGACGCACCCGCGCTGGAGGCGCCGGGGCTGCT
Source organism: Streptomyces aureoverticillatus (assembly GCF_014649395.1). GTDB lineage: Bacteria > Actinomycetota > Actinomycetes > Streptomycetales > Streptomycetaceae > Streptomyces > Streptomyces aureoverticillatus. The sequence continues at coordinate 271,621 of NZ_BMSY01000004.1, read as the reverse complement.
GTGGTCGTTCGCGGAGTTGGAGGTGCGGGCGAACGCGCTGGCGCACCGGCTCATCGCGCAGGGCGTGGGACCCGGTGACATCGTCGCCCTCACCTTGCCGCGTTCGGCGGAGATGGTCCTGGCCCAGGTCGCGGTGGCCAAGGCGGGCGCGGCGTTCCTGCCGGTGGACCCCGGGTATCCGGAGGAGCGGATCGCCTTGATGCTCCAGGACGCGGCCCCTGCCGTGACCCTCGGAGCCGACCAGATCTCCGGCCTGCTCACCGGCGACCAGGATCAGGAAGCACGGCTCCGGCCCACGGACGCCGACCGGGTCCGTCCGCTGCGGCTCGATGATGCCGCGTACGTCATCTACACCTCGGGTTCGACCGGCACGCCCAAGGGCGTGGTCGTCACTCACCGGGGACTGGCGGGTTTCGCCGCCAACGAGGCCGCGCACTATGGCGTCAGCCCAGACGACCGGGTTCTCGCCTTCGCCACCCCCAGCTTCGACGCCTCGGTGCTCGAACTGTGCATGTCCCTGCCCCAAGGGGCCCGCCTCGTGGTCCCGCGGCCCGGCCCGCTGCTCGGTGCGGAACTGGCCGAGGTGCTGCGCGATGGGCGCATCACGCACACGCTGCTGCCGCCTGCCGCTCTGGCCACGCTGCCGTCGGACACCCCTGGCACATTGCCCGATCTGAAGACCCTGACGGTCGGGGCTGACGCGTGTGGGGCGGAGTTGGTCGCGCGCTGGGCGCCGCACCACCGGATGGTCAACTCCTACGGGCCCACCGAGGCCACTGTGGTCGCCACCTGGTCGGCTCCGCTGGAGCCGGATGGCATGGCCCCGCCCATCGGAAGGCGGCTGCCGGGCAGCGGTGCCTATGTGCTGGACGCGCGGCTGCGGCCGGTGCCCGATGGCGTTCCCGGTGAACTGTGGCTCAGCGGGCCGTCGTTGGCGCGCGGCTACCTCAACCGGCCAGGTCTTACCGCGTCCCGGTTCACCGCCGATCCCTTCGGTGCGCCCGGCACCCGCATGTACCGCACGGGAGACCTCGTACGACGCGACGCCCGCGGCGAACTCCACTACCTGGGCCGCACCGACCACCAGGTGAAGTTGCGCGGCTTCCGCATCGAACTGGGCGAGGTGGAGTCCGCCCTCGCCCGGCACCCGCAGGTGTCCGCGGCCGCGGCCCGGGTGGTCGAGCACGACGGCCACCGGCGCCTCGTGGCGTACGCGGTGCCCGACAGCGCCGACAGCGCCGACGTCCCGGATTCCGCCGAACTGCGCGCCTTCCTCGCGCTCACGTTGCCCGACCACTTGGTGCCGTCCGTGGTGGTGCCGCTGGCGGAGCTGCCGCTCGGCGCCACCGGGAAGCTGGACCGCCGGGCGCTGCCCGAGCCGGTGTGGCCGGCCGGTGACACCGGAGGCGGGGAGCACGCGCCGCGCACCGGCGCCGAGAAGACGCTCGCCGCCATCTGGTCCGAGGTGCTCCGCGTGCCCGACGTGGGCGTGCGCGACAACTACTTCACCCTCGGCGGCGACTCCATCCTCGGCATCCAGATCGTCTCCGCCGCCCGCCGGGCCGGTTTCGCCCTCACTCCCCGGCACCTGTTCCAGCACCAGACGATCGCGGAGCTGGCCGTGGCGGCCGAGGACCTGCCCGCCACGGCGCCGCGTGCCGAACAGGGCCCGGTCGTGGGCGAGGCGCCGCTGACGCCCGTACAGCACTGGCTGTTCGACACCCTCACCGGCGACCCGGCGCGCCTCACCCAGGGGGTCTCGCACCAACTGGCCGCCGACACCGACGAGACGCTGCTGCGCGGCGCGCTCGCCGCGGTCCTCGAACACCACGACGCCCTGCGGCTGCGCTACGAGAAGGACGCCGACGGGCACTGGCAGCAGTACGGCACCGCCCCCGGCGCCGGGGTCCACCTGGAGGTGCACCACCTGCCGCGGCGCACCCCGGAAGGCACCGACGCGGCGCCGCACGAGCTGGCCGAGCGCCTGAGCGGCGGGTTCGACCTGTCCGCCGCGCCGCTGTTCAGGGCCGCGCTGTGCCGCCCCGACGGAGACGGGCGGCCCGTCCTGCTCCTGGCCGCCCACCACTTGGTCGTCGACGCCGTGTCGTGGCACGTGATCCTGGAGGACCTGGACAGCGCCTACCGTGCGCTGCGCGACCGCCGGCCCGTGGACCTCGGGCCGAAGACCACGTCCTTCCGGGCGTGGGCGCGCCGGCTCCTCGACCACACCGCCGCCGGCGGCTTCGACGACGAACTCGCCCACTGGCAGGCCGTGTCGGGGGACGCCACCCTGCCCACCGACCTGCCCGGCGCCAACACCGCCGCCTGCGAGGGGACGGTGACGGTCGTCCTGGACCGCGAGGACACCCGCAGGTTGCTCCAGGACGTGCCCGACGCCTACCGCACCCGCGTGAACGACGTCCTGCTGTGCGCCCTGGGCCGGGTCGTGGCGCGCTGGACGGGACGGGACCGGGTGGCGGTCACGCTGGAGAGTCACGGCCGGGAGGAACTGTTCGACGACGTCGACCTGTCCCGTACGGTCGGCTGGTTCACCAGCATGTATCCCGTCGCCCTCGACGTGCCCCGGCACGCGGACACCGGCTCCGCCCTGAAATCCGTCAAGGAGAGCCTGCGCGCCGTGCCACGCGGCGGCCTTGGCTACGGCGCCCTGCGCCATCTGCACGCCACGGCGGGGGACCGGCTTCCCGGCCTGCCGCAGCTCGGCTTCAACTACCTCGGGCAGCAGGACGGCAACGCACCGACGGGCGGCCTGCTGCACGCCCCCCACGGCGGGCTCATCGGCGGCATGGACCGTGCCGCGGAGCGTCCGCACCTCATCGACGTCCTCGGCCATGTCACCGACAAACGCCTGGAGTTCACCTGGTCGTACTCGCGCGAGGTGTACCGGCGCGACACCGTCGACCGTCTCGCCGCCGAGATGGCGGAGGAGCTGCGCACCGTCGTGCGGCACTGCGCCGAGCCCGATGCCGGGGGCCGCACCCCGTCGGACTTCCCGCTGGCCCCGCTGGACCAGGAGGACGTCGACCGCCTCGTGGGCACCGGCCGCGACATCGTGGACGTCTACCCGCTCACCCCCACCCAGTCCGGCATGGTCGTCCACGGCATGGACGACCCCGGCGGGGGCGTGTACACCGAGCAGGTCACGTTCGTGATGGACGGGGTGCGCGACACCGGTCTGCTGGCCGCCGCCTGGCAGCACGTCGTCGACCGCACCCCGGTGCTGCGCACCGCCGTGGTCCTGAGCGGCGTGCCCGTCCCGCTCCAGACCGTGCACCGCGCCGCGCCCCTGCCCGTCACCGAGTACGACTGGAGCGCCCTGCCGTCCGAACGGCGCACGGCGGAACTGGAGCGGCTGCTCGCCGAGGACAAGGCCCGTGGTCTCGCCCTCGACGGCGTGCCGCTGCTGCGCGTCGCCCTGATCCGGCTCGCCCCGGACGAGGTGCGCGTGGTGTGGACGTTCCACCACGTCCTGCTCGACGGCTGGAGCGTCTTCCACGTCCTGTCGGACGTCGTGGCCTGTCACTCCGCGCTCGTCGCGGGCGACGAGCCGCGCCTGCCGGACCGCCGCCCGTTCGCGGACTACGCGGCGTGGCTCGCCGGCCGTGACGCCGCCCGCGCCGAGGAGCACTGGCGCACCGCCCTCGCCGGACTCACCGCCCCCACCGCCCTGCCCTACGACCGCAGGCCCGCCCTGGGCGCCACGGCCTGCTCCGGCACCTGGCTGTCGCAGCGGCTCGGCGAGGACTCCACCCGGCGGCTCCAGGAGTTCGCCCGCCGCCACCGACTGACCCTCAACACCGTGGTGGAAGGTGCCTGGGGGCTGCTCCTCTCGCGGTGGAGCGGCGAGACGGAGGTGTGCTACGGCACCACCGTCTCCGGGCGGCCCTCCGACCTGCCCGGCGCCGACACCATCACCGGCCTGTTCATCACCACGCTGCCCGCGAGGGCCACCGTGGACGGCGGGGACACGTGCGAGGCGTGGCTGCGCCGGACGCAGTCCGCGCGGGCCGAGGACCGCCGCTTCGGCCACGTACCGCTCACCCGCCTGCACGCCTTCACCGAAGTGCCCGCCGGTACACCCCTGTTCGACAGCCTGCTCGTCTTCGAGAACTATCCGGTCGACGACAGCACCGCGGGCGCCCACGGCGTGCAGATGCGGGACCTCGAAGCCCGCGAGGCCACCAACTACCCCCTCACCGTGGTCATCTCACCCGGCGAGCGGCTCTCCGTCGAACTCGGCTACGACCCCCGCTACTTCGAAGCGACCACGGCCCGCTCCCTGGCCGACCAGCTGCTGCACACGCTGCACGAGCTGGCCGATGCGACGGATGCCACGCGGGTGGACGCCGTCGATGTGCTGCCGCCCGCCGAGCGGGCCCGGTTGCTGGCGGGTGCGGCCCGCCCGCAGATCGAGCCCGTGGCACCGGCCACGCTGCCTGCCCTGGTCGAGGCCGCCGTGGATCGCGCCCCGGAGGCTCCGGCGCTGGAGGCGCCAGGCTTGTCGCTGTCCTTCGCGGAGTTGGAGGGGCGGGCGAACGCGCTGGCGCATCGACTCATCGCGCGGGGTGTGGGACCCGGCGATCTCGTCGCCGTGACTCTGCCGCGTTCGGCGGAGATGGTCCTGGCCCAGGTCGCGGTGGCCAAGGCGGGCGCGGCATTCCTGCCGGTGGACCCCGGGTATCCGGAGGAGCGGATCGCGCTGATGCTGCGGGACGCGGCGCCTGCTCTCACCCTGGGCGCCGAAGAGGTCACCGGTCTGCTCACCGGTCCATGGGGCGTCGAGTCGGGGCATCGGCCCACGGACGCCGAGCGTGTCCGTCCGCTGCGGCTCGACGATGCCGCGTACGTCATCTACACCTCGGGTTCGACCGGCACGCCCAAGGGTGTGGTCGTCACTCACCGGGGTCTGGCGGGTTTCGCCGCCAACGAGGCCGCGCACTACCGCGTCAGCCCCGGGGATCGGGTTCTCGCCTTCGCCACGCCCAGCTTCGACGCCTCGGTGCTCGAACTGTGCATGTCCCTGCCGCAGGGGGCGAGTCTGGTCGTGCCCCCGCCCGGCCCGCTGCTGGGTGCCGAGTTGGCGGAGGTGCTGCGGGGCGGGCGTATCACGCACACGCTGCTGCCGCCTGCCGCTCTGGCCACGCTGCCGTCGGACACCCCTGGGACGCTGCCCGATCTGAAGACCCTGACGGTCGGGGCTGACGCGTGTGGGGCGGAGTTGGTCGCGCGCTGGGCACCGCACCACCGGATGGTCAACTCCTACGGGCCCACCGAGGCCACCGTCGTGGCCATCTGGTCGGCTCCGCTGAAGCCGGAAGACACGGCCCCACCGATCGGCCGCCGCCTGCCGGGCAGCGGTGCCTATGTGCTGGACGCGCGGCTGCGGCCGGTGCCGGACGGTGTGGCCGGTGAACTGTGGCTCAGCGGGCCGTCGTTGGCCCGGGGCTACCTCAACCGGCCAGGTCTTACAGCGTCCCGGTTCACCGCCGATCCCTTCGGTGCGCCCGGCACCCGCATGTACCGCACGGGAGACCTCGTACGACGCGACGCCCGCGGCGAACTCCACTACCTGGGCCGCACCGACCACCAGCTCAAGCTGCGCGGTCACCGCATCGAGGCGGGCGAGGTCGAGGCAGTCCTCACGCGTCACCCCGCCGTCCTGGACGCCGTGGTGAGCGTGCGGGAGGACGAGCCGGACCTGCCGCGCCTGGTCGCCCACCTGCTGGCCGCACCGGGGGCCGAACCCCCGGCGGCAGCCGAACTGCGCGCCCTGGCCGCGGGTGCCCTGCCCGGCCCGATGGTGCCGTCGGCGTTCGTCGTCATGGAGAGCTTCCCGCTCACCGACAACGGCAAGACCGACCGGGCCGCGCTGCCCGCACCCCCCGCGGAACTGGAGGAGACGCCCGACCGTGTCGCGCCCCGCACCCCCACCGAGGAGGTCCTGGCCGACATCTGGGAGGAGGTCCTGCACACGACGGTGGGAGCGGAGGACGACTACCTCCTGCTCGGCGGCGACTCCCTGCGCGCCCTGCACATCGTCTCGCGGGCCAACGACGCCTTCGGCGTGAGCCTCACCCCCCGCGACGTCCTGGTCCACCGCACGGTCGCCGCCCTGGCCGACCTGGTGGAGGAGCAGGTGCTCAGCGAACTCGAAGACGCCGCGCGCGGCGACAGCGACCACGACGAACGGTAAGGACCCCCACGACCATGACGTCTTCGAAGCGAGACCGCGCCGAGGCCCTGCCCCAGGACCTCAAGGAGGCGCTGCGCCGCCGCCTTGCCGGACGAGCCGGTGCCGCCGGAGCCGCAGGCCGGGGCGGGGCACCGGACGCGGCGGCCCGGCGGGGCATCCCGCGCGCCGACCGCAGCCGCCCGCTGCCGCTGTCCTTCGCCCAGCAGCGGCTCTGGTTCCTCGACCGGCTGAGCCCCGGCGACGCCCGCTACAACAGCGCGGTCGCCCTGCGGCTCACCGGCACGCTGGACCGCGCCGCCCTCTCCCGCGCCATCGACACCCTGGTGGCCCGGCACGAGGCGCTGCGCACCACGTTCGAGGAGAGCGACGGGCGGCCGACGCAGACCGTGCGCCCGGCGGGCCCGGTGCCGCTGCCGGTCCGGGACCTGGCTGCGCCGGGCGCGGACGCCCCGCACGTGCCGAGCGGGGACGCCCCGCACGTGCCGGGCGGAGACGCCCCGCACGTGCCGAGCGGGGACGCCCCGCACGTGCCGGGCGGAGACGCCTCGTACGTGCCGGGCGGAGACGCCTCGTACGTGCCGGGCGGAGACGCCCTGCACGCATCGAACGGGCACGCCCCCGCCGCGTCGGAAGCCGTCGACAGCGCCGTGCTGGACGCGGCGCTCCTCGCCGAGTACGACCGCCCGTTCGACCTCGGCGCCGACGCGCTGCTGCGCGCCCTCCTGCTGCGGGAGTCGGACACCTCTCACGTCCTGATGCTGACGGCCCATCACATCATCACCGACGGCTGGTCGATGGGCGTGCTCCTGGACGAACTGTGCACTGCCTACGATGCCTTCGCCCGCGGCGCGCAGCCGGAACTGCCGCCGGTGGCGACGCAGTACCCGGACTTCGCGGTGTGGCAGCGCGAACACCTCTCCGGAGCACGCCTCGAACGCCAAATCGCCTACTGGAAGAAGCAGTTGACCGGATCCGTGGCGCCCGTGCTGCCACTGGACCGGCCGCGCGGCGGGCAGGAGTCCGGAGCGGGCGCGATCCACCGCTTCACCGTGCCCGCCGACATCACGGCCCGGCTGCGCACCCTCGCGACCGAGCAGCACACCACCCTCTTCACCGCGCTGGTCGCCGCCTGCCAGACGCTGCTCGCCCGCTGGTCCGGGCAGGACGACATCACCGTCGGCTCCCTGACTCCCGGACGCCCCCGCACCGACCTGGAACGCGCCGTGGGCTTCTTCGCCCACACCGTCGTCCTGCGCACCCCCGTGGAGTCCGGCGGCTCCTTCCGTGACCTGCTCACGGCCACCGCCGACACCGTCAACGACGCCTTCGCGCACGGCGACACACCGTTCGAACGCCTGGTGGAGGCCGTCGGCGCGCCCCGCGAGGCCGGCCGCAACCCCCTGTTCGACGTCATGGTCCTGCTGCACCCGGACCCGCCCACGGCGCCCGCCCTGCACGGCCTGGCCGTCGCCCCGGTGGCCGTGCCCCGCCAGGCCGCCGCGTTCGACCTGAGCGTGGAGTTCATACCGGACGGCGACCGGCTCGTCGGACTGCTGGAGTACCGCACCGACCTGTTCGACACGGCCACCGCCGAGCGGATGGCGGACCAGCTCCTTCGGCTCCTCGACGGCGCCACCACGGAACCGGACCGGTCCCTGGACGTGCTGCCGCTGCTCTCCGAGGACGAGGCACGGCGCGTCACGGACGAGTGGAACGCGACCGCGCGCCCCGTCCCCACCACGACCTGCCCCGAGCTGTTCGCGCGTCAGGCCGCGCGCACCCCGCACGCCACCGCCCTGGTCGCCGGGGGCGAGCGGCTCGACTACGCGACGCTCGACGCCCGCGCGACCCGGCTCGCCCACCACCTCGTCGCCCGGGGCGCGGGCCCCGAACGGCTGGTCGCGCTGCGCCTGCCCCGCACCGCCGACATGGTCGTGGCGATCCTCGCCGTGTGGAAGTCCGGCGCCGGTTATCTGCCGCTCGACCTCGCGCTGCCCGAGGAGCGCGTGCGGTTCCTGCTCGACGACGCGCGACCGGCCCTCGTCCTGGACGAGGAGACGCTGCGGGCGCTGCCCGACGCGGCCGGGGAGCCGGACGCACCGGGGGAGCCGGGCCCGACGGGCGCGGCCGGGGAAGCGAACCCGACGGCCTCCACCACCCTCACCCCACCCGACCCCGACACCACCGCCTACGTCATCTACACCTCCGGCTCCACCGGGCGCCCCAAGGGCGTCGCCGTGTCCCACCGCTCCGCGGCGAACCTCCTGGCCGGCCACCGCGAGGGCTTCGTCGCCGACGCGGGCGGCGGCCCGCTGCGGGTGGCGCTGACCGCGTCGTTCTCCTTCGACACCTCGCTGGAGGGCGTGTTGCTGATGGCCGACGGCCACCCGCTGCACCTGGTCGACGAGACCACCCGGCTCGATGCCGCCGCCCTGGTCGAGTACGTCGTCGAGCACCGCGTCGACTTCCTCGACCTGACGCCCTCCTACCTGCGGCAGCTGCTGCCCGCCGGACTGCTCACCGATCCGCGCCACCGCCCGCGCGTGCTGATGCTCGGCGGCGAGGCCATCGGCCCCGGCCTGTGGCGCGAGCTCGCCGCCCACCGGGACGTGGCCGCGTACAACTTCTACGGCCCCACCGAATGCACCGTCGACGCCCTGGCCTGCCGGATCGAGGGCGGTGACCGGCCGCTGGTGGGCCGGCCGCTGCCCAACGTGCGCGCCTACGTCCTCGACGCGGGACTGCGGCCCGTGCCGCCCGGCGTCGGCGGCGAGCTGTACCTCGCGGGCGAGCAACTGGCCCGCGGCTACGCGGGACGACCCGGCCTCACCGCCGCGCGCTTCCTCGCCGACCCCTACGGGCCGCCCGGCACCCGCATGTACCGCACCGGCGACCTGGCCCGCTGGACCGCCGACGGACTCCTGGACTACCTCGGGCGCGCCGACGACCAGGTGAAGGTGCGCGGCCACCGCATCGAGCCGGGCGAGGTCGAGGCGGCGCTGCTCGACCTGCCGGAGATCACCGCCGCCGCGGTCGTCGCGGTCGCCGACGCCCAGGGCCATCTGCGCCTCGCCGCCTACCTCGTCCCCGCCACGGACGCCGTCCGGCCGCAGGCCTCGGAGCTGCGGGCCGCCTGCCGCCGGGTCCTGCCCGACCACATGGTGCCCTCGTCCTTCAGCCTGCTCGACGCGCTGCCCCTGACCACCAGCGGCAAGCTCGACCGCCGCGCCCTGCCCGCCCCCGACCTCGACGCCGCCCCGCGCGAGCGGGAGTTCGTCGCCCCGCGCACCGCCGACGAGCAGACCCTCGCCGACATCTGGGCCGACGTCCTCGGCATCGCCCAAGTCGGTGTCACGGACAACTTCTTCGAGCTGGGCGGCGACTCCATCCTCAGCATCCAGGCCGTCTCGCGCGCCCGCGCGGCCGGACTCCGGCTGACCTCGCAGGACGTCTTCCGCCACCAGACCGTCGCCGACCTGGCCACCGCCGCGTCCCACCGGACCGCCGCCGTGCCCGCGCCCCGGCGTCCGCGCGCCGACGGACCCGCCCCGCTGACCCCCGTACAGGAGTGGTTCTTCACCACCCACGGCGCGCTGCGGCACTTCAGCATGTCGATGCTCCTCGATCTGCCGTACGACGTCGACGAGCAGGCCCTGGAGCGGGCATTGACCGCGCTGGCCGCGCACCACACGGCGCTGCGCACCCGGTTCACGCGGAACGGCGCGGCCTGGGAACAGCATCCCGGCAGCGCCCCGGCCACCGGCCTGCTCACCCGCCACGACCTGTCCGGCACCCCCGACCCCACGGCGGCCCGCACCGCGGCCGCGGACACCGCCCGCGCCGCCCTCGACCCGACCACCGGCACCCTGCTCCGCGCCGCCCTGCTGCTGCCCCCGGCCGGCGAGCGCCCCCAGCTCTTCCTGACCGCCCATCACCTGGCCGTCGACAGCGTCTCCTGGCGCATCCTCCTGCCCGACCTCGAACAGGCCTACCGGCAGGCGGCCGCGGGCGACCCCGTCCAACTGGAGCCCACTACCACCGAGTTCACCGACTGGGCCGCCCACCTGTCGAGCCGGGTGCGCGCCGGAGAGTTCGACGACGACCTGCCGTACTGGACGGCCGAGGCCGCCGAACCCCGCCCCCCGCTGCCCGTCGACCGGACCGCCACCCCGCTCGCCGGATCGGTGCGCACCCTCCGCACCCGCGTGGACCGCACCACCACCGAGGCACTGCTGCGCCGGGTGCCCGGCGTCTACCGCACCCAGGTCAACGACGTGCTGCTCAGCGCGCTCGGCCGCGTCCTCGCCGACTGGACGGGCGCCGAGCGGGTGACCGTGGCCCTGGAGGGGCACGGCCGCGAGAACGACACGGCCGACACGGTCGACGTGTCCCGCACGGTGGGCTGGTTCACCACCCAGTACCCCGTCACCCTCGCCCCCGCGGGACCGGCCGCCGCACCCGACTGGGGTGCCACCCTGAAGGCGGTCAAGGAGCGGCTGCGTTCCGTGCCCCGGCGCGGCCTGAGCTACGAGGCGCTGGCCCGCCTCGGTTCGCCCGACCCCGCCGCGCGGCTGCTCGGCGAACTGCCCCTGCCCCAGGTGTGCTTCAACTACCACGGACAGTGGGACACCTCCGGCGGCCAGGAGTTCGCCCCGGCCGCCGACGTGCCCGGCCGGGACATGGCGGCCGACGCACCCCTGGACCACCTCCTGGACGTCTCGGCCGTGGTGGCCGACGGCGAACTGGAGATCACCTGGCACTACAGCGAGCAGACACACGACGCGGACACCGTCCGGAGTCTCGCCGACGGCATGGTCCGGGCGCTGGGCGCGATCACCGAGCACTGCGCGCGGCCCGACGCCGGCGGCCGCACCCCCTCCGACTTCCCGCTCGCCCGCCTGGACCAGGCAGGCGTGGACCGCCTGGCCGGTGACGGCCGCGGAGTCGAGGACCTGCTTCCGTTGACGCCGCTTCAGGAGGGCATGCTCTTCCACCGCCTGGTCGGCGGCCCCGACGACGTGTACGTCGACCAGGCCGCCCTGCTCCTGGAGGGCGTCGCCGACCCGGGCGCCTTCGCCGCGGCCTGGCAGCGCGTCACCGACCGGACGCCCGCGCTGCGGTCCTCGGTGGTGTGGGAGGACGTGCCCGTACCGCTCCAGGTCGTGCACCGCGACGTACGCGTGCCCGTCACCCACCTGGACTGGCGCGAACTCACCGAGGACGAGCGGGCCGAGCGCCTCGACCAGGTCCGCTCCGACGACCTCGCGCGCGGCATCGACCTCGCCGCCGCGCCGCTGATGCGCCTCACCCTGATCCGTCTGTCCGACGCGCGCCTGCACCTGCTGTGGACCTCCCACCACCTGATCCTGGACGGCTGGAGCCTCGCCCAGGTGCTGTCCGAGGTGTGCGAGGAGTACGCGGCCCGCACCACCGGGAGCACCCCGCAGCCGGTCGTTCGCCGACCCTTCGCCGACTATGTGCGGTGGCTGGCCGAGCAGGACGCCGACGCCGGGCGCGCGCACTGGCGCGCGGCCCTCGACGGATTCGCCACGCCGACCCCGCTGCCCGTCGACCGCCCCCTGGGCGAGGCCCACCAGGCACGCTCCGCGGGCGTCCACACGGCCGGCCTGTCCGACACCGAGTCCGCGACGCTCGCCCGCACCGCCCGGCAGGCCGGACTCACCGTCAACACCGTGGTCCAGGGCGCCTGGGCGCTGCTCCTGTCCCGCTACAGCGCCGAGCGGGACGTGGTGTTCGGCACCACCGTGTCCGGCCGCCCCGACGACCTGCCGGGCGTCGAGTCCATGGTGGGCATGTTCATCAACACCGTGCCCACCCGCGTGCGGGTCGACAGCGGGGCCACGGCGAGCGCGTGGCTGCGCGAACTCCAGGAGGCCCAGGCCGAGTCGCGCCGCTACGCCGCGGTCTCCCTTGCCGAACTGACCGCGGTGAGCGACGTGCCCTCCGGCACCCCGCTGTTCCACAGCATGGTCGCCTTCGAGAACTACCCCTTCGACGAGGCCCGCACGGCCGCCTCCGGCGTGCGCCTGGCGGACGTCACCTCGCGCGACGCCACCAACTATCCGCTCGTGCTGCGCGCCTACCAGGGCGACCGCGTCGGCTTCGACCTCGCCTACGACCCCGACCTGTTCGACGTCGGCACGGTCCGGGCGCTCGCCGAACGGCTGTGCCTGCTGCTCGCCGGGATCGCCGCGGACCCCGAGCGGCCGCTGCGCGCCCTGCCCTGGACGACCGCCGAGGAGCGGGACCGCGCCCTCGTCGAGCGGAACGGCTCCGAACACGCCCGCCCCGCCGAGACCTTGGTGGACCTCTTCGAGGCACAGGCCGCCCGCACGCCCGACGCCACCGCCGTCACCTGCGGGGACGACCGCCTCGACTACGCCACGCTGGACGCGGAGGCCGGACGCCTCGCCCACCGCCTGGCCGAGGCCGGCGCCGGACCCGAGCACTACGTCGCCCTCGCCCTGCCCCGCTCCACCGATCTGGTCGTGGCGATCCTCGCCGTCCTGAAGTCGGGCGCCGCCTATCTGCCGATCGACCCCGGGCTGCCCGTGGAGCGCGTCGCCGATCTGCTCGACGACGCGGCCCCCGTGACGCTGGTGACCACCACCGACGCCGCCCTGCCCGCCGAGGGCACGGGTGTGCCCGTGCTGCTTCTGGACGACCCGGCGGTCCGCGCCGACCTCACCGGACGCCCGGCCACCCTTCCGGAGGCGGCCCGCCGTCCGCTGCCGGAGAGCGCCGCGTACACCATCTACACCTCCGGCTCCACCGGCCGCCCCAAGGGCGTGGTGGTGCCGCACGCCAACGTCGTCCGGCTGTTCACCCGCACGCGGCACTGGTTCGGCTTCGACGAGCACGACGTGTGGACGCTGTTCCACTCCTACGCCTTCGACTTCTCCGTGTGGGAGCTGTGGGGGCCGCTGCTGCACGGTGGCCGGCTCGTCGTCGTCCCCGACGACATCGCCCGCTCCCCGGAGGACTTCCTGCGGCTGCTCGTCGACGAGCGGGTCACCGTCCTCAACCAGACCCCGTCCGCGTTCTACCCGCTCGCCCGCGCCGACGCCGAACACCCCGACCTGAGCGCCCGCCTGGCGCTGCGCACGGTGGTCTTCGGCGGCGAGGCCCTGGACGTCGACCGGCTCGCCGACTGGTTCACGCGCCACGCAGACAACGCAGACAACGCAGACAACGCTGATAACGCTGACAGCGCGCCGCGCCTGGTCAACATGTACGGCATCACCGAGACCACCGTGCACGTCACGTACGAGCCCTTGGACCGCGCGACGACGCGCACGGGCACCGCGAGCCCCATCGGCACCGGCATCCCCGACCTGCGGGTCCATGTGCTCGACGGCGACCTCGCGCCCGTACCGCCCGGTGCGATCGGGGAGATGTACGTGGCGGGGGAGGGCCTGGCCCGCGGCTACCTGGGGCGGCCGGGGCTGACCGCCACCCGCTTCGTGGCCGACCCGTTCGGCGGGCCGGGGGAGCGCATGTACCGCACCGGGGACCGGGCGCGCCGACGGGCCGACGGCACCCTGGAGTACCTCGGCCGCGCCGACCAGCAGGTGAAGATCCGCGGCTACCGCATCGAGCCCGGCGAGATCGAGGCCGCCCTGCGCCGCCACCCGGGCGTGAGCGCCGCGACGGTCGGCGTGTACGAGGACACCTCCGGGACCCGGCGCCTGGTCGCCCACGTCGTCGGGACCGGGAACGGCTCCGGAGCGGACCCGGACGGTGCCGCCGGCGCCGGCACGCGCGGCAGGGGTACAGGCGTTGGGGCGGGCGACAGTGGTCCAGGCACCGGTCCAAGCGCCGGTCCGGGCGGCAGCGCTACGGGCGGCGAGCCCGGCTGCGCGGAGCCCGCCGCGCCCTCCGCCGCCGACCTGCGCGCCCACCTGGAGCGCCTGCTGCCCTCCCACATGGTACCCGCCGCCTACGTGCCGCTGGCGGCCCTGCCGCTCACCGTCAACGGCAAGCTCGACCGGCGCGCGCTGCCCGCCCCCGGCCCCGACGGCTTCGCCACCGGCACCGACCGCACCCCGCCGCGCACCCCGGCGGAGCGCGCGGTCGCCGCCGCGTGGGCCGACGTGCTCGACACCGACGCCGTGGGCGCCGACGACGACTTCTTCGCGCTCGGGGGCGACTCCATCCTCGCCGTGCGCGTCACCTCCCGGCTCCGCACGGTCTTCGGGCAGGACGTCTCACCGCGGCTCCTTTTCACCCACCCCACGCTGTCCGCCCTGGCCGCCGCCCTCGGCGCCCCGATGGCCGACGGGGACGCCGGGGCCGACGTCATTCCGGTCGCGGACCCCGGCACCCCGCCGCCGCTGTCGTACGCCCAGCAGCGCCTGTGGTTCCTCGACCGCTTCGAACCCGGCAGCACCGAGTACACGACGCTGTCCGTGCTGCGGCTGCGCGGCTCTCTCGACGAGGCCGCCCTGCGCACGGCCCTGGACGGTCTGGTCGCCCGGCACGAGGCGCTGCGCACCACCTTCGCCGAGGACGACGGCCGGGCCCGGCAGGTCGTCCATCCGCCGTACGCGGTGGAGCTGCCCCTCGACGTCCTGGCGGACGCCGGCCAGGCCGAGCAGTTGGACGCCGTCCTCGACCGCGTCGCCGCGACCCCCTTCGACCTGGCCACCGGGCCGCTGCTGCGCGCCCGGCTCGTCCGCCTCGCCGACGACGAGCACGTCCTGGTCCTCGCCGTCCACCACATCGTCACCGACGGCTGGTCCGGCGCCGTCCTCGGCCGCGACCTCGGCGAGCTGTACGCGGCCGCCTTGGAGCAGCGCGCCCCCGAGTTGCCCGGACTGCCCGTGCGGTACACCGACTACGCAGCCTGGCAGCGCGCCCGCACCGACATCGCCGACGAACAACTCGCCCACTGGCGTGAGGTGTTGTCCGGCCTGGAGCCGCTTGAGCTGCCCACCGACCGGCCCCGCCCCGCCGTGCGCACCCGCGACGGCGCCCTGCTGACCTTCCGCCTGCCCGCCGAGCTCACCGAGCGGCTGCGCGCGACGGGCCGCAGCGCCGACGCCACCCTCTACATGACGCTGCTCACGGCCTGCCAGGTCCTGCTGTCTCGCTGGGCAGGTCAGGAGGATGTCGCGGTCGGCACCGTGACGGCGGGCCGGGAGCGCCCCGAACTCGACAACCTGGTCGGCATGTTCGTCAACACGCTCGTGCTGCGCGGCCGGGTCCGCCCCGACCTGACGTTCCGCGAGCTGCTCGGTGAGGCGCGCACCACCGTCCTGGACGCGTCCGCCCACCAGGAGGTGCCCTTCGAGCGGCTCGTGGACGCCCTGGAGCCCGAGCGGGACACCAGCCGCACGCCGCTGTTCCAGGTCATGGTGGCCCTGCACAACCTGGGCGGGGAGGCACCCCGCATGCCCGGCCTCGACGTCGAGCCCGTGACGCCGCCGGTGCGCAACGCCACCTTCGACCTCGCCTTCGACTTCGTCGAACACGACGGTGGCGTCACCGGCCACCTGGAGTACAACACCGGCCTGTTCGACGCCGACACCGCCGAACGCCTGGCCGCCCGGCTGACGCTGCTTCTCGAAGCCGCCGCCGACGACCCGGAGAAGAAGGTCGGCGCGCTGCCGCTCATGACCGCCGCCGAGCGCCGTCAGGTCCTGGAGGAGTGGCAGGGCGACCGGCTGCCGGTGGCCGACAGCAGCTTCGCGGCCCTGTTCGAGGCACAGGCGGCGCGCACCCCGCACGCCTCCGCCCTGGTGGCCCGCGACACCACCCTCGACTACGCGGCCCTCAACGATCGCGCCAACCGCCTCGCCCACCACCTCATCACCCTCGGCGTCGGCCCCGAGGAGGTCGTCGCGGTCGGACTGCCGCGCACCACCGACCTGTTCGTGACGCTGTTCGCCGTCCTGAAGGCGGGCGGCACCCTGCTCTGCGTCGATCCCGACCTGCCCGAGGAGCGCGTGACGTTCCTCCTCGCGGACGCCGCCCCGCGCACGCTCCTGACGGCCGAGACCCTGCGCGAGGTCCCCTGGGACCGACTGCCCGCCCACGACCCGACCGACGCCGACCGCCTGGCACCGCTGCGCCCCGACCACGGCGCGTACCTCATCTACACCTCCGGCTCCACAGGGCGGCCGAAGGGCGTCGTCGTGGAACACCGGCAGCTGGTCAACCTCTGCCACGACCACCGCGAAGGGCTCGTCGCCCCGCACACCGCCGACGGTCGGCGCCTGAAGGCCGCGCTCAGCGCCTCCTTCTCCTTCGACACCTCCTGGGAGGGCCCGCTGCTGCTCGCCCTCGGCCAGGAGGTGCACCTCGTCGACGAGGACGTACGCCTGGACCCTGAGGCGTTCTGCGCCCAAGTCGCCGACGCCGAGCTGGACTTGGTGAACGTCACGCCGTCCTTCCTGCGCGAACTGACCGGCGCGGGGCTCCTCGCCCCGGGCCGCCACCACCCGCGCGTGCTTCTGGTCGGCGGCGAGGCCGTCGGCGCCGACGCCTGGCGCGAGCTGTGCGCGGCGCAGGACCTCGGCGTGACCGCGTACAACATGTACGGGCCCACCGAGTGCACCGTCGACGCCGTCTACGGCCGCTGCGCCGAACAGCCCGGGCGCCCGGTCATCGGCCGCCCCGGACGCGGCCTGCGCGCCTACGTCCTCGACGGCGCGCTGCGGCCCGTGCCGCCCGGTGTGCCGGGTGAGCTGTATCTGGCCGGTGCGCAGGTGGCCCGCGGCTACCTGGGCAGGGCCGGCCTGACCGCCGCCCGTTTCCTCGCCGACCCGTTCGGCGGGCCGGGGGAGCGGATGTACCGCACCGGTGACCGTGCCCGCTGGGACGCCCAGGGCCTGCTCGAATTCCTGGGCCGGGCCGACGAGCAGGTCAAGATCCGCGGCTTCCGCATCGAGCCCGGTGAGGTGGAGGCCGCGCTCCTCGCCGCGCCGGACGTGGCCGAGGCCGTGGTGACGGCCCGCGAACACGCGGGCCGCGTCATGCTCGTGGCGTACCTGGTGTCCACGGGCGAGCACCCCCCGTCGGCCGACGACCTGCGGGTACGGCTGCGGCGGACCCTGCCCGACCACATGGTGCCCGCGGCCTTCGTGCCGCTGGCGAAGATCCCGCGGACCAGCAGCGGCAAGACGGACCGGCGCGCGCTGCCGGCGCCGCCCGCACAGCCGGACAGCACCACGCGGTACGTGGCGCCACGGCCGGGCACCGAGGCGCGCCTGGCCGCGATCTGGGCCGAGGTCCTGGGCGTCGAACGGGTGGGCGCGCGCGACGACTTCTTCGCGCTCGGCGGCGACTCGATCCTCAGCATCCAGATCGTCTCCCGCGCCCGGCAGGCCGGTCTCGCCGTCACCACCAAGGACGTCTTCCGCCACCGCACGGTCGCCGAACTCGCCCTGTGCGTACGGGAAGCGGCGCCCCGGCCCGCGGCTGCGGGCGGCGCCGCGCCCACCGAGGCGCCCCTCACGCCCATCCAGCGCTGGTACCTCGACGGCCGCCGCCCCGGCGACCCGCTGCGCTTCACCATGACGCAGCGCCTCGAACTGGCCCCGGGCACCGACCTGTCCGCCCTGCGGGAGGCCGCGGACGCCGTCGTACGCCACCACGCCGCCCTGCGCACCCGCTTCCGCCACACCGGCGACGGCTGGCGCCAGGAAGTCCTGCCGGAGCCCCCGGCCGGCATCGTCACCCACCACGACGTGGCGGACCTGGACGGCCCCGCCCTGGAGGCCGAGGTGCAGCGGACGGCGGACGCCGCCCAGGCCTCCCTCGATCCCACCGAGGGCCGGGTCGTCCGCGTCCTGGTCTTCGACCGCGGTCCCGACCGCTCCGCCCAACTCCTCGTCACCGTGCACCACTTGGTGATGGACGGCGTGTCCTGGCGCATCCTGCTCGCCGACCTGGAGACCGCCCACCGCGCCGCCGCGGCGGGCCGGACCATCGCCCTGCCCCCGATCGGCACCGCCTACGGCCAGTGGGCCGCCCTGCTCGACCGGCACACCCGCTCCGGCGGCCTGGACGCGGACCTGACCTACTGGACGCGTCCCGTGGCGCCCGTCGCCCTGCCCGCGGGCCGCCCCGGCCCCAACACCCACGGCACCGCCGCCACGGTCACCGTCACGCTGGCGGCCGAGGAGACCGAAGCGCTGCTGCGCCAGGTCCCCGACGTCTACCGCACCCAGGTCAACGACGTGCTGCTCGGCGCCCTCGCCCGGACGCTGGCCCGCTGGTGCGACCACGACACCGTGCTCATCGGGGTGGAGGGGCACGGCCGCGAAGACCTCTTCGACGGCCCCGGCGACCGCGTCGACGCCGACGACGTCGACCTGTCCCGGACCGTCGGCTGGTTCACCGCCGAGTACCCCCTCGCCCTGACCGTCGACCCGGACGCGGGATGGCGCGACACCCTGCGGTCCGTCAAGGAACAGCTCCGCGCGGTCCCGCACCACGGCCTCAGCCACCAGGCCCTGCGCCGACTCCTTCCGGACAGCCCGCTGGCCGACGCCCCGGCGCCGCAGGTCGGGTTCAACTACCACGGGCAGTGGGACACGGGCACCAGCGGCGGCACTGGCAGCGGCACCGGCACCGGCAGCGGTCTGTACGGCGGTGCCCTCCCGCAGGTCGGGCGCGACACCGACCCCGACGAACCCCGCCCCTACCTCCTGGACCTCACCGGCGTCGTCCAGGACGGCCGGCTCGAACTCGGCCTGACCTACCCGACCGCCGTCTACGACGAGCCCACCGTCCGCCGCCTGGCCGAGGAGACGTGCGCGGCGCTGCGCGACATCGTGGCGCACTGCGCGCTGCCGGACACCGGCGGCCGCACCCCGTCCGACTTCCCCCTCGCCGACCTCACCCAGGAGCAGCTCGACCGGTTGGTGGGCGACGGCCGGCAGGTGGCGGACGTGCTGCCCCTGACACCTCTTCAGGCCGGGATGCTCTTCCACGGCCTTGTCGACGACGCGGGCGCGTACTTCGACCGGACCGCCGTACGGCTGACCGGCGTGGCCGACCCGCGGGCGTTGGCGGACGCCTGGCAGCAGGTGGCCGACCGCACCCCCGCGCTGCGCACCAGCGTCCACTGGCAGCAACTGCCGCACCCGGTGCAGGTGGTGCACCAGCACGCGGACCTGCCGGTCACCCACCTCGACTGGCGCGAGCTGACGCCCGAGCGGCGCGCCGCGGCCACGGAGCGGCTGCTCGCCGAGGACCGCGCCGCGGGCATGGAGCTGACCAGCGCGCCGCTCACCCGGATCACGATCGCCGCCCTGCCCGGCGACGAGGTCCTGTTGCTGTGGTCCTCGCACCATCTGATCCTCGACGGCTGGAGCACCGGGCAACTCCTCACCGAGGTGTGCGAATGCTACGCCGCCCTCACCGGCGGCACGGACGCGGCACCACCGCTGCGGCGGCCGTTCGCGGACTTCGTACGCTGGCTGCGCGACCAGGACGAGGGCGCGGCCGAACGGTTCTGGGCCGACGCGCTCGCCGACTTCCCGGCCGCGACGCCGCTGCCGTACGACCGCGCTCCCGCCGAGGCCCACCGCGCCCGTTCCGGGGACGCCGTCCAGCACGAGCTGGACGTGGCCGTGTCGCGGCGGCTGCGGGAGACGGCCGCCCGCGCCGGACTGACCGTCAACACCGTGGTGCAGGCCGCCTGGGCCCTGCTGCTCGCCCGCTACAGCGGCCGCCGTGACGTCGTGTTCGGCACGACCGTGTCCGGCCGACCGGCCGAACTGCCGGGCGTGGAGTCCATGGTGGGCATGTTCATCAACACGGTGCCGACACGCGTGCGGGTGCCCGCGGGCAGCGTGCTGTCCTGGCTGCGCGGCCTCCAGGAGGAGCAGAGCGACGCGCGGCGCCACGACTTCATGGCGCTGTCCCGCATCCAGGCGCTCAGCGACGTCCCGGCGGGCCAGGCCCTGTTCGACAGCATGGTGGTGTTCGAGAACTACCCCGTCGACGAGGCGGCCACCGCCCGGACCGGGGTGGGCGTGGCGGAGGTGCACGCCGACGACGCCACGACGTTCCCGCTGTGCCTGCGCGCCCACGTCAGCGACCGGCTCGGCTTCGACCTGGCCTACGACGCCGCCCTCTTCGACCGCGCCACCGTGGAACGCGCGGCGACCCGGCTCGCCGCGCTCCTCACCCGGCTCGCCGACGGCATCTCCGGCACGGCCGACGACCTCGACCTGCTCACCGCGGACGACCGGGACCTGCTGCGCCGGTGGAACACCACCGCCCGGCAGGTGCCGCCGCGCAGCCCCGTGGACCTGTTCGCCGAGCAGGCCCGCCGTACCCCGGACGCGACCGCCCTGGACGACGACGGCCGCGAGGTGACGTACCGTCAACTCGATGCCTGGTCCGACCGCGTGGCATCCCGGCTGCTCGCCGACGGCCTGCGGCCGGAAGACCGCGTGGCGCTCCTGATGGACCGCTCCGCCGAACTCGTGGTGGCGCAGCTCGCCGTCCTGAAGGCGGGCGGCGCCTACGTGCCCGTCGACACCCGCGCCCCCGAGGACCGCCGTCGTACCCTGCTCGACCGGGCGGGCGCCTCGGCCCGGCTCACCACCGCCGACGTCACCGCCGAGCACACCGCGCCCGGCGGGACGCCCACCATCCCGGCCGCCGACCCCGACCGGCTGGCCTACGTGATGTTCACCTCCGGCTCCACCGGCGAGCCGAAGGCCGTGGCCGTGCGCCACCGTGACGTGGCGTCGCTCGCCACCGACAGCCGCTTCGCCGACGGTGTCTGCGCCCGCGTCCTGCTGCACTCGCCCGTCGCGTTCGACGCCGCCACCTTCGAGGTGTGGGCGCCGCTGCTGACGGGCGGCTGCGTCGTGGTGGCCCCGGGCGAGACGGTGGACGCGGCTCTGCTGCGCCGTCTCGCCCGTCCGGAAGCCGCTGCCGAAGCTGGTACGGAAGCCGGTGCGGAACCCGCTGCCGAAGCCGGCGCCGAAGCCGGTGCCGAAGTCGGTGTCGACGGCCCGTCCGGCGGCGTCGGCTCCGGCGGACTGACCGCGCTGTGGCTGACGGCCGGTCTGTTCCGGCTCCTCGCCCAGGACGCCCCGGACTGCTTCGCGGGCCTGCGCCAGGTGTGGACCGGCGGTGACGTGGTCCCCGCGGCCGCCGTGCGCCGCGTCCTCGCCGCCTGCCCCGGACTGACCGTCGTGGACGGCTACGGCCCGACCGAGACCACGACCTTCGCCACGTCTCACGCCCTGGCGGACGCCACGGACGTGCCCGACACCGTGCCCATCGGCCGCCCGCTGGACGACATGCGCGTCCACGTGCTCGACGCCCGCCTGCGGCCCGTACCGCCGGGCTGCGCGGGTGAGTTGTTCGTGGCGGGCGAGGGCCTGGCGCGCGGCTACCTGGGCCGCCCCGGTGAGACCGCGGCCCGGTTCCTCGCCGACCCCTACGGGCCGCCCGGCACCCGGATGTACCGCACCGGCGACCTGGCCCGGCGGCGACCGGACGGCACGGTGGAGTTCCTGGGCCGCGCCGACGACCAGGTGAAGATCCGCGGGTTCCGGGTCGAGCCCGGCGAGGTGGAGGCCGCCCTCGCCGGCCACCCCGGGGTCGCGGACGTGGCCGTGGTGGCCCGCGAGGACCGGCCCGGGGCACGGCGCCTCGTCGCCTACCTCGTCGGCCCGGCCTGCGACGACCTGGCCGGGCTGCGGGAGTACGCCCTCCAGGCGCTGCCCGACTATCTCGTCCCGTCCGCGTTCGTCCCCCTGACGGCGCTTCCGCTCAGCGCCAACGGCAAGGTGGACCGGGCGGCGCTCCCGGCCCCGGACCCGGACACCGGCGCGGAGCCCGGCACCCGCACCGAACCCCGCACCGACGCCGAACGCCGCACCGCGGAGGTCTTCGCGGACGTACTCGGCATCGACCGGCCCGGCATGGAGGACGACTTCTTCCGCCTCGGCGGCGACTCGATCCTCAGCATCCGACTCGCCTCCCGCCTCGCCGAGGAGTTCGGGACCGACGTGTCGCCACGCACGGTGTTCGCCCACCCGACGCCGGGCGCCCTCGCCGCGCTGCTCGGCGACCACCGGGCCGCCGGCGACGCCCGTCCCGCCGTCGTCCCGGTCGAGCGCGACGCGACGGCCCCGATGTCGTACGCGCAGCAACGCATGTGGTTCCTGGAGGAGTTCGCACCCGGCGGTGCCGAATACGTCACCTCGCTCGCGCTGCGCCTGCGCGGCCGCCTCGACATCAGCGCCCTCGCCACGGCGCTGCGGGGTCTGGTGGCCCGGCACGAGTCGCTGCGCACCACCTTCGACGCGGTGGACGGCCACGGTGTGCAGGTCGTCCACCCGCCGCACGAGGTGGCGCCGCCGTTGCAGGACGTGTCGGATCTGTCGGGGCTGCCCGGCGAGGAGCGCGAGGCGCGGCTCGACGAGCTGCTGGCGGCCGAGCGGGCCCGCCCGTTCGACCTGCGCGTCGGCCCGCTGCTGCGGGCAGGCCTGGTGCGGCTGGCCGCCGACGAGCACGTCCTGACCCTGACCCTGCACCACATCGTCACCGACGGCTGGTCCACCGCCGTGCTCACCGGCGACCTCGCCCACCTCTACCGGGCCGCACTGGAGGGCGCCCCCGCCGAACTCCCGCCGCTGCCGGTGCAGTACGCCGACTACGCCCACTGGCAGCGCACCGCGCCCGGCGCCGACACGCAGCTCGCGTACTGGAAGGAGCACCTGGCCGACACCCAACCCCTTGACCTGCCCACGGACCGGCCCCGCCCGCCCGTACGCACCCGCAACGGCGCGACCGCCCGCCTCGTCCTGCCGCCCCACACCGCCCGACGCCTCACCCAGGTCGGCAGGGAGCGGGGCACCACCCTGTTCACGACGCTCGTCGCCGCCGCGCAGACCTTCCTCGCCAAGGTGTCGGGCAGGCGCGACATCGCCGTCGGCACCGTCACCTCGGGCCGTGACCGCGCCGAGATCCAGAACCTCGTCGGGTTCTTCGTCAACACCCTGGTCCTGCGCTCGCACGTCGACCCGGGCCGGCCCTTCCCCGCCTTCCTCGACGACGTCCGGCAGACGGTCACGGACGCCTTCGCCCACCAAGACGTGCCGTTCGAGCAGGTCGTCGACGAGGTGCAGCCGGCCCGCGACACCAGCCGCACCCCGCTGTTCCAGGTCATGGTCGTCCTGCAGAACACCCCGACCGCCGACCTGGACCTGCCCGGCCTGCACGTCGAGGACGTCGAGTCGGAGCTCCAGCACGCGGCGTTCGACCTCGCCCTGGAGTTCGCCGAGACGGACTCCGGAGCCCTGCACGGCGTCCTCACGTACAACACCGACCTGTTCGACGCCGCCACCGCCGAGCGGATGGCCGACCAGCTCGGCACCCTCCTGACGGCCGTCGCCGACGACCCGCACCGCCCGCTCGGCGCCCTGCCGCTGGCCGCCGACGCGGAGCTGAAGTCCCTGCTCGACCAGGGACGCGGCACATCCGGGGCGGTACCGGCCGCGACCCTGCCGGAGCTGTTCGAACGGCAGGCGGCGCGCACGCCGGGTGCCGTGGCCCTGGTGGAGGGCGCCCGACAGTGGACGTACGCCGAGGTGGACCGCGCCGCCAACCGGCTCGCCCACCGGCTCATCGGCCAAGGCGTCGGCCCCGAGCGGATCGTCGCCCTCGCCCTGCCGCGCGCCTGCGCAAGCGTGGTCGCGCAGCTCGCCGTCGCCAAGGCGGGCGGCGCCTTCCTGCCCGTCGACCCGAACTACCCCGCGCCAAGGCGGGAGTTCATGGTGCGCGACGCGGGCGCGACGCTGGTCCTGGACGACGCGGCGGACGTGTGGGTGCAGGACGGCCCGGACAGCGCCCCCACGGACGCCGACCGCACGGCCGCCCTGACGCCCGCCCACCCGGCGTACGTCATCTACACCTCCGGGTCCACCGGCACACCGAAGGGCGTCGTGGTGCCGCACCACGGCCTCGCGGGCTTCGCCGCGGCCGCCGCCGAACAGTACGCCGTCGGCCCCGGCGACCGGGTCCTGCAGTTCGCCTCGCCCAGCTTCGACGCCTCCGTCCTGGAACTGTGCTCCTCGCTGCTCAGCGGGGCGACGCTGGTGACGGGCGAGGAGGGGCCGCTGGTCGGCGAGCGCCTCGCCGACGCCCTCGCCGAGCGGCGCGTCAGCCACACCCTCATCCCGCCCGCGGCGCTGGCCACCGTGCCGACCGGGACGGCCGGAGCCCTGCCGGACCTGCGCACCCTGATCGTCGGAGCCGAGGCCTGCCCGCCCGACCTCGTGGAGCGGTGGGCCCCCGGCCGCCGGATGATCAACTCGTACGGCCCGACGGAAGCCACGGTGGTCGCCACCTGGACGGGCCCGCTGAGCCCTGGCGCGGCCGCCCCGCCGATCGGCCGCCCGGCCGGCGCCACCCGCCTCTACGTCCTGGACGCGGGCCTGCGCCCCGTCCCGCCGGGAGTGACCGGGGAGCTGTACGTGGCGGGCCCCGGCCTCGCCCGCGGCTATCTGAACCGGCCCGGGCTGACCGCCCAGCGGTTCCTCGCCGACCCGTTCGGCGGGCCGGGGGAGCGGATGTACCGCACCGGCGACCTGGTCCTGTGGGGGGCCGACGGCCAACTGCGCTTCACCGGACGGGCCGACGACCAGGTCAAGCTGCGCGGCTTCCGCATCGAGCCCGGCGAGATCGAGAGCGCGCTGCGCGGTGCCCCGCAGGTGCGGGACGCGGCGGTCGTCGTCCGCACGGCCCCGCGTGCGAACGACCTGGGCGAGCCGGGGGAGCAGACCGAGGACGGCGCGGAGGCCACGGCCGGCCGGGTGGCCGCCGACGACCGCTCCCGCCTCGTGGCGTACGTCGTCCCCGCCACCGGAGATCCCGAGAACGTGCCGGTCGGCGCACTGCGCGACCACTTGGCCGGGCTGCTCCCGCCGCACATGGTCCCGTCCGTGTTCGTCCCGCTGGACCGGCTGCCGCTCACCCCGAACGGCAAGACGGACCGCCGTGCCCTGCCCGAACCCGGCCCCGCCCACAGCGGCACCGGAGCGCACACCGCGCCGCGCACGGACACCGAACGCGACATCGCCCGCATCTGGGGCGACGTCCTGGGCGTCGAGGACGTCGGCGCGCACGACAACTTCTTCCACCTCGGAGGCGACTCGATCCTGAGCATGCAGGTGGTGTCGCGGCTGCGCCGCGAGGGCCTGCACCTGGCCACCCGCGACCTGTTCACCCACCAGACCGTGGCCGAACTCGCCACCGTCGTGCGCACCGCACCCCAGCGCTCCGAGGACGGCCCGGCGACGGGCGACGTACCGCTCACCCCCATCCAGGAGTGGTTCCTGACCACGCCGCGCGCCAGCCACCACCACTTCAACCAGTCGGCGCTGCTGGAACTGCACGCCGCGCCCGACCCGACGGCGCTGCGCGCGGCCCTGGCCGCCCTGCTGGAACACCACGACGCCCTGCGCATGCGCTTCACCCACGACGCCGACGGCTGGCACCAGTTCAACCCGCCGCCGTCCGACGGCGACGCCGCCGAGGGCATGCCGGTCCGGTACGACCTGGCGGGTCTGTCGGCCGAGGAAGCCGACGCGGCCATGGAAAAGGCCGCCGACGACCTGCACACCGGCTTCGACCTCGGCCGCGGCCCGCTGCTGCGGGCGGCCCTGTTCACCGGTGACCCGGGCCGCCCGGTGTACCTCCTCCTGGTGGCCCACCACCTGGTCGTGGACGCCGTGTCCTGGCGGATCCTCCGCGACGACCTGGAGGCCGCCTACCACCAGGCCGTCCAGGGGGAGCCCATCGCCCTGGGGGAGCGCAGCACCTCCTTCCGGGACTGGTCCCGGCGGCTCGCCGCCCACGTCGCCGAGGGCGGCCTCGACCACGAACTGCCGTACTGGCAGGAGGCGGTGACAGCCGAGCCGCTGCCGCCCGCCGACGGGCCGGGACCGGACGCGGGGGAGACCCGCACCCTCACCGTGGAGCTCGGCGAGGAGGACACCACGGCCCTGCTGCGGTCCGCGCCGACCGCGTACCGCACCCGTGTCAACGACGTCCTGCTGGCCGCGCTCGCCCTGGCCCTCGCCCGCTGGACCGGCGGTGACCGGGTCCGCCTCGACCTGGAAGGACACGGGCGCGAGGACGTGCTCGACGACGTCGACCTCTCCCGCACCGTGGGCTGGTTCACCACCGTCCACCCGGTCGCCCTCCAGGTGCCCGATCCGGACGACCTCGGCCCGTCCCGCGACTGGCGGGCCCTGGTGAAGTCCGTACGCCGCCAGCTGCGCACCGTCCCCGGCAACGGACTCGGCTTCGGCGCGCTGCGCACCTTCGGCCCGCCCGAGGTGCGCGAGCAACTGGGCGCGGCGGCGCACGGCCAGGTGGTGTTCAACTACCTCGGCCAGTGGGACGCCCGCCCGACCGCGCCCGAGGGCGCCCTGGTGCGCACCGAGCACGGCTCGTTCGGACAGGACCACGACCCCCGGGACAGCGGCTCGCACCCCCTGGAGGTGGTGGGCGCGGTGCAGGACGGCCGCCTCGCCTTCACCTGGCACCACCGCCCCGGCCTGCACGACACCGAGACCGTACGCCGCGTGGCCGACGAGTTCGCCACGGCCCTGCGCCACCTGGCCGGGCATGCCCGGGACAGCGCGGCCGGCCCCGCCCGGGGCCGCCGATGAGGCCGCCCCGCCCCGGGATCCGCGGACCACCGCCCGCCGGCCCCCACCTCCGAACCCGCCCCTCACCGGGCACCGCCGCGGACGCCCCGGCCAGCCGTCGAGACTGCGACGACCGCCCCACCACCGACCACGGAGAGACCCTGACATGGACGAGAACACCCGCTATCAGGTGCTGCGCAACGACGAGGACCAGTACTCGCTCTGGCCGCTCGACGTCGACGTGCCCGCCGGCTGGCAGCCCGTGGGCAAGGAGGGCACTGAAGCCGAGTGCTCCGCCTACGTGGACGAGGCCTGGACCGACATGCGCCCGCGCAGCCTGCGCGAGCGCATGGAGAACGCGGGGGCCTAGCCCCGGCCGTGCCCCACCCCGCCCAGCCCCCCTCACCCGCACGCCAGCACAACTCTCGTGCCGCACTTCCCCCCGCCCCGCAGCGCGGCCGCTGACACTCCGTTTCCCTGCTCTGCTCGAGGAGTTCGCCGATGACGCCGACACTGCACAGCGAACGGCTGGAGTTCACGCCGTACCGATCAGAGGACGAGGACGCCTTCGTCACCCTCCTGCGCAACGAGGAGGTGCGCCGTTGGATGGGCCAGGACGAGGTGCCCGAGGAGGACCTGCGCAAGGCGTTCCGCGCGATCCTCACCGACATCTACCCGCAGGGGCTGTTCGACGTATGGGGCCTGTGGCTCGAGGGGAGGTACGTCGGCCACGCGGAGGTCAAGAAGACGGGCAACGTCGACGGCCACGAACTCATCACGGCCCTGGCTCCCGAACACTGGGGCAAGGGCCTGGGCACCGAAGTGGTCCGCACCCTCGTACGCCACGCCGCCGACAACCTGGGCCTCAAGGAGGCCTACGGCATGGTCGGCGCCGAGAACACCGCCAGCCTGGCGATGGCCGAACGCATGGGCTTCCGCCACGTACGGGACGTGGTGGGCGACGACGGGTCGGTGACGAAGATGGTGGTGATCTCGACGACGGAGGAGACCTGACAGCGGTGTCGAGCCCGTCACCTCGCGGAGCCGGCTCCTCCTCGCGATGGGTTACTGATACGGGACTCGGAATGTCTCCGGGATCTTACCGCGCACAATTCCGGGAAACTGTCCCGGAATTGTCGCATTTCTTGCTGTGTGGCACTGGGTAAGTGCACAGCGGACCCGTGGCCTGCCTCATGCCAGAAGGCGGGTCACGGGTTCTGGCCGTTCTGTCTGGCGTCGCTCGCCACGGCGGGTGTCCGGCTCTCTTCGGCTGCGGCAGCAGTTCGAGGGCGTGATCTGGCGGTTCAAGGCAGGACGACGCCTCGTGGTGCTTCAGAGCGCGGTGCGGTCCTTGGCCGTCCCGGCTTCTGTCGCGCCCCGCTCACCGTCCGAGTGATTCTCCAACCGAGGAGACCCGGTTTCGACCTCGCCGGTGCCATGCTCGACAGACGTGCCGCTTCGTTCCTTTCGAGTAGAAAGAACTCTCCCAGTGCGCCTTCCCCTCCTCGTTCGTGTCATGACGGTCGGCTGCGCTGCCGCTGCCCTGCTGTCGTCCGGACCGGCTGCCGTCGCGACGTCGGCCCCTGTGCTGCCGGTGCAATGCACCGGTACCTCCAAGATCGAGTCCGACGGGCTCAAGGAACAGCCGACACCGCAGACTTACAAGGGAACACGGAGTTATGTCTGCTCGGGGGGCGACCTCCTTGCTCCGACTGCGGTCGAGTCGGTGGTCGAAGGAACGGCCAACAGCAGCTGCACCAAGCTGAGCGCCACCACCCGCGAGACACTGACCTGGCCTGACGGGACGACCAGCGAGATCGAGATCCCCATGGAGGTGGCCATCGAGCCGGGCGCGGTCGACGTCCGTGTGACCGGCACCGTCGTGAAGGGCAAGTACGCCGGTGACAGCGTCACCAGCACGATCCCGATGCCCCATTGTGGCCTGCCCGCCAAGGTCGAGGGCCCAGCCGCCATGACCATCACGCCGGCCGCGCCAGTCGCTTGAGTTCGAGACCAGAAACTCACCACGCACAGGAAGAGTGCCCCCATGCCTGACCGGCAGATCGCAGAAGCCCCGAAGGCGCGCGTCTTCGCCATGCTGGACATGGACGGAGACGGAGTCGCCTCCCGGCACGACTACTTCGTGCGGATCGATCGGGCGGTGAAGGCATCCGGACGCGCCGACGACGACCCGCTCGTCCTTGCCGCCTACTCCAAGGGGGAGCGGGCCTGGGCGGCCATGGACGCCAACGGCGACGGCATCATGACGTTCGACGAGTACGCGGCCTGGGTGGACGCTGAGAAGTTCGACACCATCTGCAAGTACGCGCTCAGCGCACTGTTCGACCTCGCCGACGCAGACCAGGACAACCACCTGAACCGGTCAGAGTTCACGATGCTGCGCGAAGCACTGGGCAATCAGGTCGACAAGTCCGATGCAGCCTTTGCCGCGCTGGACGCCGACAAGGACGGTCGTGTCGGCCGCGACGAGTACCTGGCAGCGATCCGTGCCTACGTCACGGGCGAAGGGTCACCGATGGGCGAAGCCCTGTACTAGGCCTGCGTGATGGACCTGCCACCTCGGCTGCCCATCTTCCTGCGGTTGGCGGCCGACCTGGGTCTGTTCGTGCTCGGCGGCCGCTTCCTCGAGAGCCTCCATCACATCCTCGTCGACGAGCATCCCGGCGGCATCCTGGTGGGCGCGGGTGGTCGTGGAGTCGACGCTGACCAGGGGCAAGTCCGTCTTGCCGCACCGTCATTGAGGAAGGCTGAGCACGGGGCTCCAATCGGTGGTCGTAGCACTCGGCCTTGTCCGATCGGGTCCCGATTGACCGGTGCGGGCCCGGTGGCGCTTCGTGTGGCAGGTTTCATCAGAGCTCCTTGGCTCGTTGCTTACCGGAAGGACCGCGCGGATCGCGTGCAGTGCGACCCTGCGGTTCAGTGCGAAAGCGTGGCCAGCAGTTCCTCGCGGGCGGAAACACCGACCTTGCGGTAGAGCGCCTTGAAGTGGTCGTTGACCGTGTGGGGGGACACATCCAGGCGGCGGGCGATCTGTCGTGCGGGCAGGCCTTCCAGGGCCTGGCGCAGTACGGCGAATTCGCGGGCGGTGATGCTGTACCAGGCGGCGACCGCGGGCAGCAGAGCACGGGAGGTGGCGGGTTGGATGGTGATGACCACGTCACTCGTATCCGCACCCGTACCTGAACCCGGAGCCATGTCGGCCAGCGGTTGGGCGTGCGTTTCGATCCAGCCGTCGGGGGTCGGGATCCGGTTCACCACCGGGCCCGCGCAGCGTCGGGCCATGAAGGTGATGTGCCAGTACGTGATCGGCAACAGGTCGTCCGGGCCCGTGAAGCCGGGCAGGCAGGCGCGGAGCCATGCGCGGCCGTCCGGGGTCGCGGCCCGGATCCGGTCCGAGCCGTCGACGACCACTACCGCGGGCGGACGGGCGGAGCGCAGTGGGCGGGGCGTCCTGCGGGCGACGAATCGCTTCAACGCCTGCGCGAGCGGCGTGACCAGGCATTGGGCGCGGACGGCTTCCGCAGCCGTGAAGCACGGCCGTCCCCGCTGGCGGACCAGCGCCATCGTCCCCCACAGCCGGCCGCCGCTGACGAGCGCGAGCCGTATCTCGCTGCCGAAACCCTGCGGCACCATGACCTCGTGCAGGCGCAGGCTGTTGCGCTCCTCCCGTACGCCCGAGCCGAGCACGCCGACCTGGGAGGCCCCGCGCCACAGTTCCGCGAAGGTGTGGCGGTCGCCGTTGCGGAACTCGCCGAGCAGGACATCGCGCAACGACGCGTAGCTGTAGGAGTGTTCACCGCTGAGGAAGCAGCTCACGCAGGTGAGGGGGTCGAGGCCCGACAGCATGAAGCCGTCGTGCGGGACCAATGGGTGCAGCTCCCGCGACAGTTCGCGCCCCAACTCGAGCACCGTGGCGGCTTCTCCCGCCACTCCCGAGAACTGACTGACGGCCCGTTCCACCCCGATCGCCATGAACGGAGTATGGCAAGGGGCCGCTGCCGGTGCGTACGGATTTCCGCGGTTGCCGGTGCCGCTGACGGTCCGGCCACGCCGAAGACGTCCAGGCCCCGGGCAAGCTGCTATCGGCGCGCGCCGCTGTGGCGGTTGGCCGCCGCCCTGAGGCGGGCGACAGTCGCGGCTACGACCAGCAGTGAGGCCAGGGCGGCGAGGGCGGCCGACAGCGCAGGCAGGGGAGGCGCCACGCCCTCGGGGCGCAGCACGTAGAGGAGCGACTTCGAGTCGACCCTGTCCTCGACGAGATGGCCGATGGTCAGCGCCCCGGTCACGAAGGTGCTCAGCACGGCCGCGGCGGGGGACTCGGTGAGGCACAGCGCGATGCCGACGGCCGCGCAGACGGCGGCTACGCCGAACGCGGCGGCGAGACCGAGCGATGGCGCGTCCGATCCACCCGTGGGGAAGTGGGCCGCACCGCAGAGCACGAGCACCACGCCCGCCAGCCGGCGCATCCACACCAGGGGCACGGCACGGCTCGACCTGCTCTCGTCCGGGGGGAACAGCAGGGTGGACGGCGCGCTGGGCGGAGGGGGCGGCGTGGCGTCGGTGCTCTCCGCGAGAGGCGTCGTCGCCTCCTCCGGCCTGTTCGTCGCCGCCGCCTCGGCCGCCTGGTCCTCCCCGAGGCGGCTGATGAGTTGCACCAGATCCTCGACGGACCTCGCCGTGGCGGCGGCCTGCACCGCCTGGGCGCTCGTGTGCGGGTCGTACGGCGGGCGGTGCAGCAGGAGCACGAGGCGGCTGACCTCGGAGATGGGGCGCTCCTCCGCTGCACGCCGGATGGCGTCGTCCATGTGGTCCACGGGGTGGTCGGGCGGGCCCAGCTCCTCCACCAGCCGGGTGACGTCGTCCACGGAGCGGACCACCGCGGCCGTACGCAGCACCGACGCCGCCATGGTCAGGCCCTCGGGGGACTGCTCCAGCAGGGTGACCAGGTGGACGACGTCGTCCAGGGGCCTGGAAACGGCGGCGGCGTGTATCAGCTCCGCTATCGCGTCACCGCCATCGGGCTCGGCGCCGTCGTCGCCTCCGGGTTCCGTCCAAGGTGCCGTTCCGTCCCCGGCCGCCTGCGCGGCGGGACCGTGCGACGGGGTGCCGAGCTCGGCGGTTCCCCAGTGGAGCGACGTCGGATCCAGAAGTTCGCCCGTGCCGGTATTCGCGGGTCGGGCAGAGAAAGACTCAGGGGCCATGTCTGCTTCTCCACTTCAGTGGGCGTCCCACCATGAGGGGCGGGCGAGTGGCCGGGCGTGTCGCACCCCGGCCTGTGAACGTCTAACTGTTCTAAGCACCCTGCTCGCACCCCGCCACCGGAGAATCCGCCGGGCGGCCGTCCTCCCCGCGTGCCCGCCCACGCGGATCCGGTCGGCGCGCCCAGGCACGCCGACCGGTCGACCTGTAGGCTCCGACCCCCGCGTCGGCCGGATTCAGCGGTGGGCGTTCGGCCTGCGGTGCGGCGGCTGGTCCGGAGTGGGGCGGGGCTTCACGTCCGGGATCTCCCGGCTGCGCGACTCGTCCGCGGCCAGGAGGAGCGGTTCACCGTAGTGGCCGATGGTCAGCTCCTCTCCGGCCAGAAGGGTGTACGTGACGGCCGTGGCGTGCACCTCCACCCGCAGGCAGCGGCCGCGAACCTGCACGTTGAAGGCGACGCGGCTCAGATTCTGCGGAAGGCGGGGCGTGAACTCCAGCGTGTCCGCGTTCTGGCGCATCCCTCCGAACCCGGCGACCAGCGCCGTCCACGTACCGGCGAGAGAGGCGATGTGCAGCCCGTCGCGCGTGTTGTTCTCCAGGTCGTCCAGGTCCATCAGCGCCGCCTCCACCAAGTAGTCGTAGGCGAGGCCCAGATGACCGGAACGGGCCGCGATGATCGCCTGCCCGCAGGCGGACAGGGAGGAGTCGCGGACCGTCAGCGGCTCGTAGTAGGCGAAATTGCGGGCCAGCTGCTCCTCGTCGAAGTAGCCCGGGCACGTGTACATCGCGAGCACCAGGTCGGCCTGCTTGATGACCTGTTTGCGGTAGAGGTCGAAATACGGGAAGTGCAGCATCAGCGGGTACTGGTCGGGCCGGGTGGCCGCGAAGTCCCAGTGTTGGTAGCGGGTGAAGCCGGTGTGCTGCTCGTGCACCCCGAGATCGGCGTTGTACGGGATGTGCACCGCCTCCGCGGCGTCCCGCCACGCCGCGCTCTCCTCCTCGTCGACCCCGAGGGCGGCGGCCTGCTCCGGGTGGCTCTCGACGAAGTCGGCTGCCGCGAGCAGATTGGAGCGGGCCATCAGGTTGGTGTACGTGTTGTCGTCGGCGATAGCGCTGTACTCGTCCGGGCCCGTCACCCCGTCGATGTGGAACGCCCCGTGCACGTCGTGGTGGCCGAGCGACCTCCACAGCCGGGCCGTCTCCACCAGCAGTTCGCCCCCGGTGTCGCGGGCGAACTGCCCGTCGCCGGTCGCGGAGACGTAGCGTACGACGGCGTCGGCGATGTCGGCGTTGACGTGGAAGGCGGCGGTGCCGGCCGGCCAGTACGCGGAACCCTCCGAGCCCTCGATGGTGCGCCACGGGAACGCCGCTCCCCGCAGGCCCAGTTGCGCGGCCCGCTCCTGTGCGGCGGGCAGGGTCGAGTGGCGCCAGCGCAGCGCCTCGGCGACGGCACCCGGCGAGGTGTACGTCAGCAGGGGCAGGACGAACATCTCGGTGTCCCAGAAGGCGTGCCCGTCGTAGCCCGAGCCGGTCAGCCCCTTCGCCGGGATCGCCCGCTGCTCCGCCCGCGCCCCGGCCTGCAGGACGTGGAACAGCGCGAAGCGGACGGCCTGCTGGATGCCCTCGTCCCCGTCGACCTCGACGTCCGCGTGGGACCAGAAGGCGTCCAGGTAGGCCCGCTGCTCGGCCACGAGGGCCGCCCAGCCGGCGTCGGTGGCCGCCGCGAGCGCCGCGTCCACCTGGTCGCTCACGGCGGGCAGCGACCGCGTGCTCGACCAGCCGTAGGCCACGAACTTCTCCAGGCGCAGCCGCTGGCCGGGTTCGAGGACGGAGGTGACGGTGAGCCGGGCGATGTCGTCGCCGGATTCGCTGCTCGACCGGGTCCGGTCGGGCCCGTCGACGGTGTGGTCGGCGGCCGCGCCGACCCGCAGCCCGCTGCGCCGGGTGGCGTGCACCAGGCGCAGCCGCCGGCCGCTCGCGAAGTGCTCCTCCGACGCGAGCGGCGATTCGAGGACGGCGGCGGCGCGGGGGTCCTTCGGCGACGTCGGGAGCTGCTCGTTCGCCACCAGCTCCGACTGGACCACGACGCGGACCTCGCTGTCGACGGCCTCGACCTCGTAGGCGACGGCGGCCACCGACCGCTGGGTGAAGGACACCAGACGGGTGGTGCGCACCCGCACGGTGCGGCCGGCCGGGGAGGTCCACTCGCAGGTGCGCCGCAGCACTCCCTCGCGCAGATCGAGCACCCGCTCGTGGGACACGAGGCGTCCATAGCGCAGGTCGAAGGGCTCGTCGTCCACGAGGAGGCGGATGACCTTGCCGTTGGTCACGTTGATGACCGTCTGACCCGACTCCGGGTAGCCGTAGCCGGCCTCCGCGTAGGGGAGCGGGTGGAGCTCGTGGACGCCGTTGAGATACGAGCCGGGCAGGCCGTGCGGTTCGCCCTCGTCGAGGTTGCCGCGCCAGCCGACGTGGCCGTTGGACAGGGCGAACACCGACTCGCTCTGCGGCAGGACGTCGAGGTTCAGGACGTTCTCGCGCAGGCACCAGGGTTCGACGCCGTACGACGCGTGCGTGATCATGCCTCGCCTCCCAGTTCCGCGAGATCCCGGACGACCCGGTCCGCGCCGTGCGCCCGCAGGGCGTCCGCCTGGCCGACGCGGTCCACGCCGACGACGTAGCCGAAGTGGCCCGAGCGTCCCGCGTCCATGCCGGCCAGCGCGTCCTCGAAGACCGCGGCCTGCGCCGGTTCGACGCCGAGGTCGGCCGCCGCGGCGAGGAACGTGTCGGGACGTGGCTTGCCCGGAAGGTGGCGCTCGGCGGCGACGACGCCGTCGATGCGTACGTCGAAGAGGGGCTCAGCGTCGATCGCGCGCAGCACGTCGCGGCAGTTGGCACTGGAGGAGACCACCGCCGTGCGCAGGCCCGCGGACCGTGCGGCCGCGACATAGCGCAGGGTGCCGTCGTACGCCTCGACACCGCCGGTGCGGATCTTCTCCAGGAGGATGTCGTTCTTGCGGTTTCCCAGGCCCTGGACGGTCGGCCGGTCCGAGGGGTCGTCGGGCCGGCCTTCGGGCAGTTCGATGCCGCGGGAGGCCAGGAAGGAGCGCACCCCGTCGGCGCGCGGCTTTCCGTCCACGTACTCGTCGTACTCGGCGACCGGATCGAAGGGCTGGAAGCCGTCGCCCTCCCGCTCGCGCAGGAACGCGTCGAAGGCCTCCTTCCAGGCGGCCGCGTGGACGACGGCCGTCTTGGTGATGACCCCGTCCAGATCGAAGAGGCAGGCCCGGACGGCGTCCGGGAGACCGAGCTGTGTCAGGTGAGGTCCGAGCTTCGTCATGGAGGACGCCTTCCCGGCATACACGCATACACGTCCTGTCCCTTCCGCCGTTCGGCCGGGCGGGCGATTTTCCCGCTGCGGGCAGGTGTGTCCCAGTTCACTCCCGGCGTGGCCACGGGCCTGGAACAAACGGTGGTGGTCGGCCGTTGTTCCGTACGTGGCTGCGGAGGGGACAGTGTCCCCGGGCCCACTCATAGCCCACAGGGACGATCGTTCGGCTGAAACCCTGTGGAGCCTTTTCGCCGAGAGGCGACCGCCCTCCGCCGTCACCACCTACGGCCCCGGCTGGTCTCCCCCGTCCAGCCGGGGCTTTCCCCTGCCCGGGGTTACGTCTGCGGGGCTCGCCCTGACCGTAGGGCGGCTGCCCGGCGAGCGGCGGCGTCAGGCGTGGTCGTCGGGCGCGAGGTCGGGACGCAGCCGGTGCCACACCGGCTGGCGCAGCAGACCGGCGCGGGTGCGGGTGGTGAAGCGGATCTCGGCCACGAGCCGGGGCAGCACCCAGCGGGCGCCGGGAACGGCCGGCGGGGGAGCGAAGGGGCAGGTGTCGTCCGCGGCGACGGCCAGAAGCTCGGCCAGGACGCCGCGTTCCTGCTCGTTCCACCCGGAGCCCACGCTGCCCAGATAGCGCAGTGCTCCCTCCCGGGGCTCACCCACGAGGACGGCCCCCGGCGGACCGCCCTGACGCCCCCGCACGGGCACCCAGCCGCCGATCACCGCGTCCACCGTGCGGATGTTCCTGACCTTGATCCAGGACGGGGAGCGCACCCCGGGCTCGTACACCGAGTCCAGGCGCTTGAGGACGATGCCCTCCAGGCCCTGGGAGCGGGTGAGTTCCAGCGCCTGGCGGCTGTGTCCCGGCACCGAGGCCGGCACGGACCAGCGCGGACCTGGGGCCACCAGCCGCCGCAGATACGGGCGGCGCTCGGTGTACGGCAGTCCGGTCAGCAGTCGCCCGTCGAGGAACATGACGTCGAACAGGACCAGGTGGACGGGGTCGTGGGCGGCCAGGCGGGCGGCGCGGGCCGGGGAGGCGGCCAGGCCCATCCGAGGCTGGAGGCGGGCGAAGTCCGGCCGGCCGTGCCGGTCGAGGACGACGATCTCCCCGTCCAGTACGGCGGGGCCGGGCAGCTGCTCGCCGAGGCCGTGGAGTTCGGGGTAGGCGGCGGTGATGTCGGCGCCGGAGCGTGAGCGCAACAGCAGTGAGCCGTCGCCGGGCAGGTACACGACGGCCCGCTGACCGTCGTACTTCGTCTCGGCGCTCCACAGCTGATCGGCCCGCTGCGGCGGGAGGGGCCCGGTCGAGGCGAGCATCGGGGCGATCTGCGGCAAGGCGACCATGGTCCAGGCCTCGCCCACGGATTCGCCGTTCAAGCGTGGCCGGCCACTCTCTCGCCCGGACAGACCACCGCCGACCAGACCGCCGCGGTAGTGGCGGTCGGCGACCTGCGCGTACTTGTCTTCTTGCTATTACGGCAACTTGCATTGCCGAAGCGGGCCAGGTGCCTGCAACCTGGTTCCCGGCCGAAGGACCCAAAGGCCATCGATACACAGGAGGTTGCGCGATGAGCACCCACAAGGACGCCGGGACGCGGCAGGGCGCGGGCGGCGAGCAGGGCACCGACGGCAAGCGGCCCTTGAACAACCGTGTCCACCACGTCCGGGCGGGCGAGTTGGACGGCTTCGCCGCCATCAGCGGCAGGACCGTCGGCTCGAAGAACCTCTGGATGGGCATGGTGGAGAACCCGCCGCTGAGTGCGACGGACAACCACCATCACGGGGAATCGGAGGCGGGGATCTACGTGGTCAGCGGTCATCCGGTGTTCGTCTACCACGACGGCACGCAGGAGGTCCGGATCGCCGCGGGCCCCGGCGACTTCTTCCTCGTCCCCCCGAACGTTCCGCACCGGGAGGAGAACCCCGACCCGGACGAGCCCGCGGTCGTCGTCATCGCACGGACCACGCAAGAGCCGATCAAGGTCTCCTTGCCTGAGCTGTACCAACTCAAGGAGGGCGAGGCGGAGTAGGAAAGTCCACTTCGGGCGAGCGGGTGGGCGGGCGGGCACGCGGGCGGGCGAGACGTCAGGACAAGGGCAGGCGCGGGTTCGCCGGACCGGTCCTCTGGGGAGGTACCCGGCATGCGAGACCTGTTGCGGACGGCGCATGCCGTGGTCGTGGGGGTGGAGCGGTATGCGGGCGGGTCGGCGTGGAACCTGGACGGGCCGGTGCGGGACGCGCTCGCGTACGCGCGCAGGCTGCTCGACGCCGGGCTTCCCCCGGAGCGGCTGACGCTCCTCGCGTCCCCGCTGTCCGCCAACGGCGCGGCCGTCGAGCGGAGCGGCCTCGATCACCGGCCCGCCGACCGCGAGTCCGTCCACCGGACCCTCTTCCGTGAACTGCCCGCCCGGAGCGGCGAGTTTTTCTTCCTCGCCTGGTCAGGGCACGGTCTGGTGGATCCGAGCGGACGGCGTCGGCTGCTGTACGCGGACGCCGTGCCGGAAGACATCCGCAGCCTGGACCTGGACGCGACGCTCTCCGCGTGGCGCTCCGACCTGGTCCCGTCCTTCCCCCGCCAGCTGTGGCTGATCGACGCCTGCCAGGTGTTCGCCGACCCGGCGGGTGTGGGCGCTGCGCTGCGGCCGGATCCGGTGCCGGTGGGGACGCTGCGCGAACGGGCCGGGCAGTACGCGCTGTTCGCGTGCGCGCCGGGGCAGACGGCCAGAGAGGGCGGAAGCGCCGGAACCGCTCCCTTCACCTCACACGTGCTCAGCCTCATGGACGGGATCGCCGACGGTGACGCCGACAAGGGCCCCTTGGGCGGCAGGTGGGCGACGGACCCGCGGGCAGTCGTCGAGGCCCTCCGGGAGCGCGTCAACGCGGCCGCGGAGGCGGGGGACGCCAGCCAGACACCCACGTACTTCTGGCACTCGGGCCCGGAGGGCCAGAGCGAGCGCTGGTCCCGCCCGTCGCCCCCGCCCCACGCGCCCGGCGGGGCCCCGGCCGCGCATCCGTCCCGGGAGCAGCGCAGACGACTGCTCGACACCCTCCAGCGGGTACCGGCGATGGTCGACCCCGACACGCGCGCCAGCGTGATACGGCAGCTCCCGCCCGACATCGCGGCCAGCGTTCCACGCCCCGCCGTCACCCGCTTCGCGCTCCTCGATCTCATCGACACCTGCCTGTCGTTCCCCGGAGGGCTTGACGAACTGCTCGAGGCGCTGGACATGGTGGACGGCGGGACCACCGCACGCGCGGCGTTCGCAGCCGCGGTGCGGGACGTGGCGGGGCCGTACTGAGGACTCGCCGTCCCGTGAACGCCGCTGGTAAGGAGGCGACTTGAGCCATTCTCGGCTCGAAAGGATGTCTGAGACACGGGGTTTCCGGTCTTCCCGGGCGGGGAGATGATGGGAGACACAGCGGGTCGGCGTCGGCCGCATCGACCCGGACGCTGGGAGGGCAACGGCACCATGGAGCACGCCGACAGCGCCATCGAGTCCGAACTTCTCGACCTCGGGGGAGTGCCGCTTGAGCAGCTACGCGCGACGAACTGCCGGGAACGGGCGGCCGACAAACAGCGGCTGCTGCGCAAGCTCGATCACCCCGACGTCAACTTCGGTGGCGACGACACGAGTTGATCTGGTCACCACGGCGTCGGCCGGGTCGAGCCCGCAGGCCCCGCCAAGGCCGGCTGTGTCGCGCCCGACGGCGGTGAGAGGCCGGGTGGGGCCGGTCGATGCCCGCTGACGCTCCGCCGGGCGGCGACGCAGGCCCGGCCCGGCGGCACGGACTCTCTTCTGAGGACTTCGACACCCTGGCGGGCGGCGGCGGGGACACCGGTGTGCTCTCGCTGCTCTGGGAGGCGGAGCGCAGTCACCGTCTCCTGCTCCTCGACCTGTTCCTGGACCTGCTGGCGAAGCGTCCCGAGGCGCTCGGACCGCTGCCCGCCGCCGACGAGGCCTGGCAGCTCCTGCTCCGCGCCGAGGGACACGACCGGGCCGCGGTCGAAGACCTCCTGCTCCGGCCGGAGACCGGGCTGTGGCTCGCCCCCGTCC
Organism: Streptomyces aureoverticillatus; assembly: GCF_014649395.1. Taxonomy (GTDB): domain Bacteria; phylum Actinomycetota; class Actinomycetes; order Streptomycetales; family Streptomycetaceae; genus Streptomyces; species Streptomyces aureoverticillatus. The sequence continues at coordinate 232,144 of NZ_BMSY01000004.1, read as the reverse complement.
TGCGCAGACTCCGCGGCGAGGCCGATGGCGCGGCGCCCGCAGACGTCGCCCCCGGCACCGACGCCCCGGCCTCCGGCATCCCCCTGTGGGCCGATGTCGGCCAGTTCCACGCGCTCGCCGCCGCAGCGGCCCTCCGCGCTGGGATCGACTTCACCGTGGTCGTCCCCGCACGCCACGGCACCGTGGAGCTGCCGTCCCTCGGGCGGGCGGTGCTGCCGGGAACGTACGGACGGGGCGGGCAGCCCATCTGGGGATGCGCCCAAGTCACGTACGGAAAAGGCGAGGTGGTCGTCACGCTGGGCGGGCGGACCGTGCGGTCGGGCGGCCGCGGACCCGGCGTCGGCTGGGAGGCGGCGCGGACCGCCGTACTGCCGCTGTCCGGCACGGATGCCGCCGTCCACCTCGACGACCTGGGCTGCCAGCGCATCGTCCCGACGCCGGCAAGCCTGCCCCCCGAGCGGCTGTCCGGCGAAGAGGCTCGGCGCTGGACCGACCTGCTGCACGAGGCGGGGCCCCTGCTCGCGGACGCGGACGCCCAGTCGGCCAGGGACGTGGCGGTGCTGCTGCGCAGCGTCGAGCCGCTGCCTGCCCCCGCCGAGAACGAGAGGCTGAGCAGCGCCACGTCGGGGGACGGCGTCGGCCGCCTCGCGTCCGGGCGGCCCGCGAACGCGCTGCAGCTCGCGGCCGTGCTCGCCCACGAGATCCAGCACAGCAAGCTGGCTGTCCTGATGCACCTCTACCGGCTGTACGATCCGGACGACGCCAGCCTCTTCTACGTTCCCTGGCGCGACGATCCACGTCCACTGCGCGGGGTCCTGCAGGGCGTGTACGCCTTCACCGCAGTCGCACGCTTCTGGCAGGGCCGGGGCCGACGCCCGGGAATCGACGAGGAGAGCGCGGCCGCCGCACACTTCGAGCACGCCCTGTGGCGGCGCCAACTCCTGCGCGTCATCAGAGACGTACAGCAACACCCGGGCCTCACCCACCTGGGCCGCAGAGTGATCGAGCGGCTGCGCGAGACGATCACGGCTTGGGAGCTCCCGGGCCCCGCGCGGCAGCCGTCCCGCACGATGGCCGAGGACGCGGCCGACCATCACGCGATGCGCTGGCGGCTGCACCATGTGGCCCCGGACCCGACGGTGGTGAGAACCCTCGCGCGGACCTGGCCGCGGCGGCTCGCACCGCTGGACACCGGCGAACCACAGCTGCGGCCCGACCCCGACGTGCCCCACCTCGACACGGTCACAGCCCTGTATCGACTGCGCCTCACGGATCCGGGCGCCCTGGAGAAGGCCGTCGGCGCACCGCAGGCCGTCACTGCTCTCGTCCCGGACGCGACGGGCGCGGAACTGCTGCAGGTGCTCGGAGACGTCGAGGGTGCCCTCGAACTGAGCACGGCAGCCGTGCGGGAGGGGCCCGGCGACACGTCCTCATGGGCTTGCTTCGCGCTCGCCCTGCGCGGTCAGGTCCTGCAGAGCAGACCGGAGGTGGCGCGCGCGGTCTACGAGGCGGTGAGAGACCGGGACGGGAAGGCACCCGACCCGGTCACCTTCACCGCGTGGCTGGACGGTCTCGCGCCGATGTGCTGAGAACCCATCGTCGAGCCTCGTTTGATCCCGTATACGAGCCACGGTGGACGGCTCGGCGCTCACGAGGGCTCTGCGTACGAAGTGGCTTGGCACCGGGCTTTGCGGAGAGCTTTCGGGTGCTCCGCACGCCGCTGAGGGTGAAGTCTCCGGGCGTGCTGACCTGCCGCCTCCCTCACAGCGGACCTGGGGCTGGACTCCATGGACCTGGCGCAGCTGTCGTCGCGGCACAGTCCATGATCAGTCTCATGGTCCGCCGTCTCACCCGGCCGCCCCCCCCCGCACCGCATCCCATCCTCCCGGGCGGGCCGGCCGGACGGCCGAGCTTGTGTCCATCCGTATCCGGACGCGCGCGCAGCAGCACACGGTCCGTCTCGCTCCCACAGCGTTGGCCTGAGGCGCGTGTCTGGGCACGCGATGGTTATGACCTGAGCGTTCCGCGGCGGCGGTGCCAGTCGGTGACCGCCTCGCACCAGAAATCGAGTTCGGCGCACAGAGGCCCGACAGCCTGCCCTTGACCCGTCCCCCAAGGTCCGGGTTTAGCGTTCTGGACGACGCGAGGAGGTGCACATGCGTGCAGGTGAGGCGGCGGCGGCCGCCGGCGTGACGATCAAGGCGCTGCGCTACTACGAGGAGTGCGGGCTGCTCAGCCCCGGCCGTGCGGCCAACGGCTACCGCGACTACACCGTGGAAGACGTCCGGCTGGCAGAGGAGATCCGCAGCCTCGGGGCGCTCGGTCTCACCCCCAAGGAGACAGGGCCATTTCTTGCCTGCCTTCGCGCGGGACACGATGCGGGCGACTACTGCGCGGAGTCCCTGGCGGCCTACCAGCAGAAGATCGAGGCACTTGACCTCCTCGTCGCCCGGCTGACGCACAGCCGGGAACAGCTGATCAGCCGCCGGGACGCGGCGGCCCGGCGAGGTTTCCCCTCCGCCACCGACCCATCGAAGGAGCCCGACGAGATGCTGCCCAAGGCTGACCCTCTGCCCTCCGACCTGCCGGTCCCGGTGGACGACGGCGCCGCCGCCCATCTGCCGGGCCGAACGCTCCCCGGCCTGTCGTTCAACGGCACGGATGGCAGCGACATCCGCCTGGACACGGTCTCCGACGGCCGCTGGGTGCTCTTCCTCTACCCGCTCACCGGAGACCCGGCCGCCGACATCCCCGAGGGCTGGAACGAGATCCCCGGCGCCCGCGGATGCAGCCAGGAAGCGTGCAGCTTCCGCGACAACCTGGACGCCCTCAGGGCGGAAGGCGTCGACCGTGTTCTCGCCCTGTCCTCGGACCGAGCCGACTACCAGCAGGCGCTCGTGGACCGCCTGCACCTGCCTTACCCGATGCTCTCCGACCCCCGGCTCACGCTCGCGGACGAGCTGAAGCTCCCGACGTTCGAGGCCAACGGCCAGACGCTCTACCGGCGTCTCACCCTCGTACTGCGCGGCGCCACGATCGAGCACGTCTTCTACCCCGTCTTCCCACCGGACACCCATGCCGACCAGGTCGCGCAGTGGTTTCGAAACCATAGCGACGCGTAACTGAACAGACGCGGGGGCCGCCACCCCTCCCGGGTGGCGGCCCCTCTCCGCTGTGGGCAAGGACGTGTGCGGACGCGCTGCCAATTCCGCGGCCACGCCGACTGGTCCACGTTGGGCCGTGCGCCCGAGAACGGTGTCGCCCGCGATGCGCGCGCGGAGGGTTGCCCGGTCGGCGTGGAGGACGAAGTGCCGGACTGGAATATCGTGCTCGGCAAGGGCCGAGCTGATCTCGCGCCAGTACCACTCGACCAGGACGGTCATGGGCATCACCAGGGTGCCGCCGGTGCAGTCGAGGACGCGTCGGGCGGTCTCGACCACGAGCGGCCGCCACGGCGGCCGCCGGCGGAGCGTGCTGGTTGTCGTCTTGCCCGCGCCGTGCGTGCCGTTGAGCCATACGATCATGGACTTGGCGTCGTGCGGCCCCCAGGAACACCGTCAGACGCGTCTTCCACCAGCTCTCGGCCCCTACCAGGCACGCTGGAGCGGACGGCGGAAGATCGGTGTGGGCCGTCTTCGCGTGCACCGCGACGCACAGTGACGCGCGTCCACGGTCCCCGGCGTAAGAGCCTTCCTGAATAGCTAATGCATTCGAAAGGTCTCGAGTGTCGGTGTAATGATGGGGGCAATGTTGGTGGCGTGAAAGGCGGTAAAGTGAACGGAAAAGTTGGTTAATTCCAGCAGGGGACGCCAGGAGTGCCTTGCTCTACACTGCGGCGGTAGCAAGGGGAGGACTGCGGCAGGGGTGGGGGAAAGATGGGGCACGGTGACGGCGTCAAGCTGCTCAAAGCATCGGTGTCGCGACGGTCGGCGCTAAAAGGAGTGGTTGCGGCAACTGCAGGTGGGGCATTGGCCTTGGGGGCAGGTCGACAAGCGTACGCCAAGGAAGCAGAATGGGCGCCTCTGAGGCTGGAAACTCTGGGGACGCGACTTGAGCAATTCATCCTCGTCATCAAGACCGGCGAGGACGACCTCCGCGGCTACGAATGGTTCCCGGGTCTGAATGGCAGTAGGCTTTTCGCGTCTGTCGAGTTCAAAAACCCGTTCGGCTCACGGACGCTGACGCAGCAATTGACTGGTGGCTATTTCGGCTACCGTCCATGGTCTACCGCCAAGGAATGGTTCAAGTTCAGTCTTCAGACCCTTGATCCGATCGGCCCGATCGTCGTCGACCACGTCTCCAAGTTCGAGCTCCGGCTAGAGTCCGACGGGGATAGTGTCTTCGCCGACAACTGGGACATGGCCTCCCTCCACGTCCTCTACCCGCGAGACCCGCACGCCACTTTCCCCGAACAAGCATCGGACGTCGACCTTTCCAGGTGGCGCGAACTGCTGGAGATCACCGGGGAACCGGCTCACGAATTCACCCGAGACCAGGAGAGCTCCGAGCGAGGCCCCGTGTGGAAGACCGTCAAGGACCGGAGCGTCATGGCGCAAGGAGGGTGGAAGTCATGCGCCAAGTGCCAGTGCCTGGTCTTCACCGGCCTGTCGACTTCCGGCCAGTGCCCGGCAGACAGGCGTGACCACGAATTCGCCGGAAGCTTCCACTACATCATGTGCGCCTACAACCCATTGCCTGATGGTCTGCAAGCGGGCTGGCTTTCGTGCCGCCGGTGTCATCGGATGACGTTCGGTGGGATTCCCACGACCAACATGTGTCTCGCAGGGGGAAACCACGATTTTGGGGGGAGCTTCGCCTACACCCTCTTCAGGGGGGAGGGGGTATTCAACAGCAAACAGGGTGGATGGAAATCCTGCCGTAGGTGCCAAGGACTCTTCTTCACGCATGTGGTTGGAGCTTGTCCCGCTGGTGGACGTCACGATCCGACCGGCAGCTGGGACTACATGGTGTCGTTCTGAGCTCCGGGATTCGCTGAACGTTTTCAGCGTTGTCTCTGCAGGGTGTGGGAGTCGTCGATCTCCAGTCGGCGGAGCGCGCAAGTGGGCACGCCTGGCCGGGCGTCGGTGCTTGGGTTCGGCAGTGTCCGGCGGCGGTGTTGCTGCCCGCGGACACTGGTGGAACAGTAGCTGCGGGGAGCGGGGAGTCCAGCAGCTGGTGGTGGTGTCGCCGGGGTCGGTGGCGACGGTGTCGGTGCCGCTGCCGGCGGTGGCGGTGTCGTTGCCCGCCATCGCCGGCTACTCAGCGATTCCGAGACCGACGACTCCCGGCGCCCTGCCACACAGACGGGCGAGAAGGACTCGGTCATCAGCGGCTATATCGACTCCCTGCGCCGAGCCTGAGAGCCCGTCATTGCCCCGCCGTTTGCCCGGACTGGGACTGGGACGCAGCCACTGCGGCGAACCGCTCCTCGCGGACCGGCGGGCGGCTAATGATCCGCGTGCTGCCCGTGCGAGGTCTCGGGCTGCCGCATCCACGCGGCCAGGAGCCGAAGCGCCTCTTCGGAGCTGGAGCCTGCCTCGGCGGTGTAGACACTCAGCCGCTGGTCCGGGTCGGCGGGCAGGGTGAGGGACTCGTACTGGAGGGTGAGCGGGCCGACGATCGGGTGGTGGAAGTGTTTGCTGCCGTGCGTGTGCCGATGCACGTTCTGGTCGGCCCACCAGCGGCGGAAGTCCTCATCCTTGATGGAGAGTTCGCCGACGAGTTCGGCGAGGAGTGGATCGTGGGGATGACGTCCGGCGTCGCGCCGGAGCGAGGCGACGATGTCCTGGGCGTGGGTGTCCCAGTGGGTGTACAGCGAGCGGGCGGTCTCGTCGCAGAACATGAACCGCACCAGGTTCCGCTCCCGGTGCGGCAGCGCGTCGAAGTCGGTGAGTAGCGCACGTGCCATCCGGTTGGACGCGAGTACGTCCAGTCGCCGCCCCAGCACAAGGGCGGGGGTGTGCTCGAGGATCCGGAGCAGCTCGCGCAGCCCCGGGCGGACCGGCTGCGGACGTGTCGCCGCGCGGCGGGGCCTGCCTGCGGCGGGCTTGGCGAGCTGGAACAGATGGGCGCGTTCGACGGGATCGAGGCGCAGCGCGCGGGAGATGGCGTCAAGGACGGTCTCGGATACGTTCAGTCGGCGTCCACGTTCCAGGCGTACGTAGTAGTCGACGCTCACGCCCGCCAGTTGCGCGATCTCTTCACGGCGCAGTCCTGGTACGCGCCGAGAGCCGCCGTCGTCGGACAGGCCCGCCTGGCGCGGGGTGATCCGCGCCCGCCGGGAGCGGAGGAACTCGCCGAGAGCTGTGTTGCGGTCCATGCCGTTCACGATAGGGCCCAAGATCGCCCCGGCGGCCCGCGAAAGGGGGACTGGCAGTCCCCCGGTCCGGCTGTCCCCGGGGCGAAGCGGACCCCCTGGAAGCCGATCAGCGGCCGATTCCGGTGCTGAAGTGGAACGGGTCGAGACCGACCGGCGCCCAACCGCCCCGGTCGGCTCTGTTTCGCATCGCACGAAGGGAACTCCTGTGTCGGACACCAAGACATTCCTGATCACCGGCGTCAGCACCGGCCTGGGCCGCGCACTCGCGCGCGCGGCGTTGGCCGCGGGCCACCGGGTGGTGGGCACGGTGCGCACGCCCGCCGACGCACACGCCTTCGAGGCGCTCGCCGGCGACGCGCACGCCCGCATCCTGGACGTGACCGACCATGACGCGGTGGACGCGGTCGTGGACGAGACCGAGCGCGACCTGGGCCCGGTCGACGTACTCGTCGCCAACGCCGGGTACGGCCATGACGGCCTCTTCGAGGAGTCGTCGATGGACGACCTTCGCCGTCAGTTCGAGGTGAACGTCTACGGAACCGTGGCGGTGATCAAGGCCGTGCTGCCGCACATGCGGGAGCGCCGCTGCGGCCACATCATCGCCGTCACCTCGATGGGCGGGCTGATCACCATGCCGGGCCTCAGCTTCTACCACGGCAGCAAGTTCGCGGTGGAGGGCATCCTCGAAACGCTCGGCAAGGAGGTTGCCGATTTCGGCATCCATGTCACCGCCGTCGAGCCGGGCAGTTTCCGGACCGACTGGGCCGGCCGCTCGATGATCCGCGCACCCCGTGTGATCGCCGACTACGACGAGCTGTTCGAGCCGCTGCGAGCCCGGCGCGTCCACGGCAATGGGCGCCAGCCGGGCGACCCGGACAAGGCCGCCGCCGCGATGCTGCGCATCGTGGCGGCCGACCAGCCGCCGACGCGCCTGCTGCTCGGCACCGACGCGCTCCGGCTCGTCCGGGCCGGACGCGACGCCTTCGAGCGCGACATGCTGGCATGGGCCGAGCTGTCGGCCTCCACCGACTTCGACGACGTCAGCCGGTCCGCCTGACGCCACTCGCCAGGTCAGAACTCAAGTTGAGCCCCGGACGCCGGTGCCCCGAGACCCGCGCGGGTCTCGGGGCACCGGCGTCCGGTCCCGGCCGTCACACAGGCATCGGGTCGATGTCGCAGTTCGCCCGCCGCCACGCCACCGCGTCCGCGTACGCCGGGTGCTGCTCGCCCAGCGCCCGGGCCAGCCCGGCGACCGCCGTGCGGTGCTGGGCCTCGGACTCCTCGGTGCGGCCGAGGGCCTTGAGGTCCTGCGCCAGATTGCTGGTCTGCACGAGCACCGTCGGATGGTTCTCGCCGAGTACCCGGCTCGCGACCTCCAGCGCCGCCTGGTCCATGGCGAGCGCCGCGGTGGCGTCGCCCTGCGCGAACATGTCGCTGGCGAGGTTGATCCGGCACACCAGCGTGTCGGGGTGCTCCTCTCCCAGCGTCGCCACACAGTTGGCCAGCGCCGCTTCGTTCAGCCGGCGGGCCGCGTCGACCTTGTTCATCAGGCGATACGTGATGGCCAGGTCCACATTGGCCTCCGTGGTGTACGGATGCTCGGGGCCGAAGATCTGCACATACAGATCCCGTGTCTGCTCGCCCAACTGCATCGCGTCCTTCAGTTCGCCCAACTGCCGCAGGTCGACGGAGAGATTGAGCGAGGCGACCAGGGAGTCGGGGTGCTGGTGGCCGTACCGGCTGATGAACTCCTTGCGGGCCTGCCGGGTGAGGTCGGCGGCTTCCGCGTGGCGTCCGGCCTTGCGCAGGGACACGCCGAGGCGGGCCAGGTTGCGGAGGGTGTTGGGGTGGTTGGCGCCGACCTGCTGCCGGTAGCGCTCCGTGATGCCCTCGAAGAGCTGCACCGCCGTCAGATACTCGCCGAGCTCCCGCCGGTCGAGCGCCACACTGCTCTCGCTCAGCAGACTGCTCAGCGCCTCTTCGCCGAACATCTGCGCCTTGCGCTGCCAGGTCTGCTCGTCGAGTGCGAGGGCGGCCTTGAACTGGCCGTTCACGCGCAGGCTCACGGCCAGGTTGTGGGCGTGAACGAGCGTTTCCGGGTCGTCGTCGCCGTACTCGCGCAGTGCGCGCTGGTGCACCTGCTCGTTGAGTTGGAGCGATGTCGTGAACTCGCCGCGCGCCCGGTGGTCGGCGGCCACCTGGGCCTGGACCATCAGGAGTTCCTCGCCCGCATCGGATTCGGACTGCTCAAGGACCGCGAGCATGCGCTGACTGAGGGCGGCGCCCTCCTCGAACCGGCCCATCGTCCACAGGACGAACCGCAGTTGCCGGGTGAGCTGCATCGTTTGGCGGTCGTCCTCGCCGTGCAGCTCGCACCACAGGGTGTAGGCCTTCTCGGTGAAGTCCCTGGCCCCTTCGTGGTCGCCCCACCAGAAGAGGTATTCGGCCACGGTCTGGACCATCTGCCGTACGTTGCGCGAGGGTGAGCGCATCGCGTCCGACACCAGGACGTGCGGGTACAGCTCGGCGAAGCGGGGCCAGTGCGCCGGGTCCTGCGGGTTGCGGGGGGTGTTCGCCGCGAGGAGCAGATGCGCCCCGTGCTGCATGCGGTCGCGCTGTTCCTGTGTCATACGGGCGATGAGCACCGCCTGGACCAGACGGTGCATGGAGATCGAATTGGTGCGGTGGTCGATCTTGGCGAGGGAGTAGCGGTTGATCTCGCGGACCGCCCGGCCGAGCCGCAGCGGGTCGGTGAGCGCGCGGTCCAGGTCGGGGGCGATGGGCTCCACGGGCGCGCCGGAGAACAGCGGCCGGGAGATGGGTTCGGGTGCGAAGGACGAGCAGACCTGAAGGAGTTGGAGGGCGGCCGCGTTCTTGCTCTCCAGGTGGTCGAGGGACACGTTCCAGGCCGTGGCCACGGTCTCTTCGTAGTGCGTGGGAGGCGAGACCGTCATGAGCTCGGCCCGCTTCTCCTCGAAGAGCCGCAGATACTCGGAGGCCGGCATGCCGGTCTCCGCGCGCCAGGCGGACGCCTGCTCCACGGCGAGCGGCAAGTCGCCCAGGACGGCGGCGAGTTGATCGGCGTCGCTCTCGGGCAGGTCGGGGTTGCGGCGCTGCAGGAGGTGAATGCTCTCCTCGCGCTTGAAGACGTCGACCTCGAGCGGATGGGCGAGCGTGTTCCACTGCGGGTTGCGTGAGGTGACGAGAATGGAGCCGATGGGCCCGCTGCCCGGCGTGGTGGGGAAGTATCCCTGTACGGATTCGGGGCTCTCGGCGTTGTCGAAGACGAGGAGCCAGTTGCCGTAGGGCCGGCCGGTGCGGAGGGCTTCGAGGACCGCGGGAACGGCCGTGTTGGCCTCTCCGGTCACGGGCAGGGAGAGCCGTTGGGCGAGCTCGACGAGGGCCTGGGCGATCTGGGTGGGCCGCTCGGCGGGGATCCACCAGACGATGTCGTACCGCGAGGCGTTGCGGTAGACGTATTCCAGGGCGAGTTGGGACTTGCCCACGCCGCCCATGCCGTGCAGGGCGTGCGGAAGAACCGCCGTGGGCCCCTGGCTGAGGTCCCGTTCGAGCTTCAGCAGCAAGTCCTCACGGCCGGTGAAGACGAGGTTCCGCGGCGGCATGTTGCCGAGCACCGCCGGGCGGACCGCGGTCGTGCCAGGGTGTGGCCTGTCCGGCGTCGCGGCCCCTTCATCAGGCGCCGGGGTGGCGGTCCCCGGGGCAACCGTGGTCACTGTCGTGCCTCCTTGGCATGGGCCTGTGCTGGGGTCGTTCCGGCTCTCTTGTGTAGCGCGGGAATGCATTATGCCGGAACCTTTTCGTGAATCAGTGGTGGCTGTGCCGCGCGCCTTGACCTCATTCAGCTCCGATGACTCCATTTGAGCTGTGATGAGGCCGCGGAGTCGGTCTGCGCGGCGCAGATGATGTGCGCCGAGCACGCTGAGTACGGCGTGCTCGGCGGTCCTGAAACGCATGTTGTCCCAGGTGACTTCGGGGTCACCTGATTCCTCGCGGCCATCGAAATGGGCGAGGAGTTCGCGTGCCGCCATGCTCTTTGGTGCAAGAGTTTCGGCTGCTTTGCGTGATGCCTGCAAGGTGGTGCGTTTGGTGCTCGCCGCCAGTAATTCCTCGCGGACACCGGGAAGAAATATGTAACGTCGCCCGTCGCCCGGTAAGGGCTCGACGAGTCCGCTCATAAGAATCTCGGCCAGGTGTTCCGGGCCTGATTCCGGCAGTGTCTCGCGCTGGATCGTGGTGATGACCGGAAGGTCCAGCGGGACCGCGGCAAGCCGCACGGCGAGCGCGAAGGCATCCGGCGACGCCCACACGCGAAAGCGCGCCACCTTCTCCGCAGGGATCTCCTCACGGGGAAGCCGGCTCGACTCGGGCAGGAGGTCGGGTTTCTCCCCCGGGGTCACCAGAGTGGCGGCGACATCCGTCCAGCGTGGCTCGTCGCCCGCAACGAACCGTGCCCAGGGTGCCAGCCAGTCACCACAGACCTCAAGGACGGGCACGGGAAAGCTGCGCGCGCGGCGCAGCGGATCCGCCCACGCCTCGGCGCCGTACCGCTCCAGCGGCTCCCAGCGCACCTCGCCGTTGCCCGCCCACGGCCCCGACGCGCGCAGGCGCACCCGCTCGGGCAGCAACCCGGTGCGGTGCCAGAGGCGTTGGGGCAGAGTGTTGAGGATGACGAGCGGCTGGTGGCGTCCCCAGACGGCGAGGGCGGCACGCACGGCTCCGGTACGCCAGGCGGGCGCGACGCCGTCGGTGAGGACGAACACGATACGCCGCCCGGTCAGGTCGACCAGGCCGCGCAGGGACTGCGGCCTGCCGCGGCCGTCGGGACCGCGCAGCACGACGCCTTCGGAGTCCGGGGACGAGGTGTCCAGGCAGCGCAGTTCGATGTCGCGAAAGCCGCCGTAGCGGCGCAGCACGGCGGCGAGGCGCAGCGCGGTGTGCCGCCACACCGTCATGTGCGGGGCGCTGTCCACGACGAGCACGGCGTCCCAGCGGCCCTCGGGGGCGGGGCGCAGCACCGGGGGTAACCAAGGGACCTCGGCGAGCTGCTCGCCCGTGCGCTCCTCGTCGACCTCTTCGGCGGGCGAGGTGCGGGCGCGCTGGCGCAGGGGGCGCAGGGCGCGCCCCAGGGCGGCGGCGTCCAGGCCCTGGCGGTGGGTTCGGGGGCGGGCGCGCGTGGGGCGGCGGCGCGGGCGTTCCGGGGTGTCGGGGGGGTGCCGCGCGGGTTCGTGGTCCGGGGTGGGGGAGGGGGCGTGCTCCAGGGGTGGGGAGGCAGGCTCGAGCGTTTCCGGGGCGGGGGGATCGGTGGGTGGCTGGGGGGCGTCGGTGGCCGGGGGGCGTGGGTGGTCGGTTCCCCGTGTCTCGGCTTCCGTGGCCGGGCCCTGGTGCGGTTCCTGCCGCCCGGCGCCCCGCTCGGGCGCCGACTCCTCATCCCCCGTGAGGAGCTCGGGGTGGTGCCGGGTGAGCCAGAGGGCGTCGGCCACTTCCCACCAGCGCAGGCCGGCCACGCCCAGGCGCCCGTGATCCGCCGGGGGACGCGAGTTCCGCGCGTCCCCGCCCTCGGAGGCGGAGGGGTGCTCAGTCACTCCGCCCAGTCCCATCACCGGTCAGCGGGTGCCAGATGGCGCTGAGCACCGCCTGCCATTCGGCGTCGTCGGACTCCTCGTACGCGTAGGAGCCGGACGTCGCGAGGTGCGCGGCGTTCAACAGCATGTCGGCGGCCAGGCCGTCGGACTGTTCGCTGCGGGACCTGAAGTCGCGGATCAACTTTGCCTGCATGTCACCGAGTCGGTCCGAGAAGTGGGCGGAGAGCAGTTCCGCCAACCCTTCCGCATCGGGGTCGGGCATGTCCAAACGCAGACACCGCCGGAGGAAGGCCTCCGGGAACTCACGTTCCCCATTGGACGTCATGATGACGACAGGAAACGCCCGAGCTTGGACGATTCCTTCCCTGATCGGAGCGAAGCCGCCCGGATCAGCGGTGTGGACTGTCACGTCCGGGCTCTGGTTCCTGACTCGAACGAGTGGCGGCACGGAGTACCAGCCGTCCTCGAAGAGCGTGAGGAGGTCATTGGGCAGATCCGCGTCGCCCTTGTCGATCTCGTCGATGAGCAGGACGCGCGGCAGCCGGAACGGAAGCATCGCCGTTCCGAGGGGCCCCAGCTGGACGAAGTCGCCGATGTCCGTGGGCGGTTGAGGCCCCGGGGCGGCCTCGGAGCCCTCGACGGGTGCTGCCTGCTGCTGTGCCACATACCAAGCCTGCCCCGACTGCGCCCGGCCGATCACGTCGTACTCGAAAAGTCCCGAGGCCAGCGTGGTCCGGCTGGTGATGGGCCACTGGAGCACCCGGCCCAGGGACAGCTCCCGGGCGATGCGGAACGCGAGCGCCGATTTGCCGACGCCCGGACGCCCCGTCACCAGCAGGGGCCGGCGGAGCAGAATCGAGGCGTTCACGAGCCGGACCTCGTCCGCCGGGGCGCGGCGGGGCGCGTCGACCGGGCCGAGCCTGCGGTCGGCCTCGTCGTCGTCCGGCGGCGCGGGCAGGACGGGACCGCCGCTGAAGCTTCGCCAGCGCGGCCCCTCGGGCCAGCTCCGCTCCTCGTAGGGCACTGCGGGAAGCGTCCGTCCCGTGCCGCGGTACGGCAGCCCGTTCGTCTCCTGCGCGTTCAATCGGTCCCCCCTACGAAAGCGGCGGGAGCGCACGCGTCACCGTCGAGGAGCTGCTGCGGATCGTCCCAGACCACGCCCAGATTCCTGAGCACGGCCTTGTCGTGCGGGCCGGTGCCGTGGAGGGCGGATCCCGCCGCGGCATCGCCCTTCCACTGTCGTGCACGTTCGGGAAGATTGGCCAGACCTTCGTCGGCCAACAGCTCCTTGACCATGCTCCTGAAGACGTCCGGCGCGGCATGCTCACGCTCGAAGATCATTACGGGCACCCCATGGTCGAGGCCGAGGCGCAGTTCGCGCAGCCCCAAGGCGTTCCTGGTCCGCGGAGAGTCGCTGAGGACCATGCAGACCACCCCCTCCTCCTTGCCGATCTTGGCATCCAGCAGTTCGAGGTGTTCTGCCGCGGGCCGTCCCCCCGGATCGCACCAGTGGATGCGCCCACCCCCCGGATCGCTCTTCCAACGCGCCCATCTCCTACGCCACGCGTGGTGCAGATCGCGCCGCTGCATGCGTTCCAGACTGTGTGCGTATATCCACGGATACTTGCTCAACAGCGGGTTGGAATGGCTCAGTTGGGGGTCCCGGTTCCACCACTCGACTGGTTCGGTGAGCAACTCAGCCGGGAGGAAGAACTCCAGGACCACGTTCTCGTCCCGAGACTGCCATAGCTCGGCCGTCGTGGACAGCAGCTCCGCCATCGCGACTGGCAGTCTGCTGCGCGGTACGGCTTCCTCGGGGTCGCAGTCCTCGTGATGAAGCCGTGCGGACTCCGCGTAACGAACCCGCGAGGAGATCCGGTAGCGCGCTTCGCGCCGCCCCTGGCGGGCCGTCTCGCGGTCGGAAGGGCGCAGGTCCGGGGCTATTTTGATGAACATACGGATGACCGGGACCTGCTGATCGGCCCCCTCCGGCCACTCGGCCGGGTCGGTCATGCTGCCCAACGGGCCCCGTGGGGCGGCTGGTTCACTTTCTGTCAGCCCGAACTCATCGCCAGACAGACGGTGTTCGGCCGCCAGCCGCTCACGCAGTGCGTCGAGGCCGTTCCGTCCGTCCTTGCGTTCCCAGACACCGGCGAAGTGATCGTTCCACGCCCGGATCTCACCGACGATCGCCGCCGCCTCCGTACGCAGCATCAGGTGCTCCAGCAGGACCATGCTGGGTTCCAGGCCGCCGACCGGCGCGTTGTGCCCGGCGAGATGGACGAAGGCGTGCCAGGCGGTGTGACAGTACGAGGGCGTGCGGACGCGGTCGCCGCTCACCTCGGCGACCAGCGAGGGCAGTTCGGGCAGGGTGAATTCGAGCCCGGAGCGCAGCGCCGTCCAGTCACGGCCTTCGTAGAGGTCCGTCGCGTACCACTCGTCCAGGAGCGGGCGGAGTCGGCTGGACAGGGCGGGAGCCAGGAACTCCGTTACGTCCGCCAGGCGTTCGAGGCCGTCCTCGATCCGGCTGCAGTGCCGCACCACCTCCACGAATTCCTGGCGCGGGGTGGGCAGGCCCGCGATCTCCAACCCCGGGAACTCCTCGGTGAGTTCGCGTGCCCACTGCTGGCGGCCCCGCGCGTCCACCAGGGCCATCGACGTGCCGAACACCTCCACGAGCGCCGCCAGTACGCGCTGCTTCACCGGCCGGCCCGCAGGCTGCCCGGCCTGCCGCCCCGCCGCGACTCTCGTTGACCGCTGTGGCACGTGCGTTCCCCTTCGCACCGCGCGGCGATGCTCCGTTCACCGCGGAATCACCTCCGCCAGGACCTCGTACAGGTGCCGGTTCGCCCAGTACGCGCTGTGGGCCGCCGATACGGGTTGTCCGTTGTCCACCTCCACATCGCGCACCCGCGGGCCGAAGACGTCGGATCCGACGAACGACAGCAGGTCGCGCGGGTCGTAAATGTTGACCCACTCCGGGAACCCGGCCGGCAGGCCGGTCCCGAACGGGCGGGACGGCAGCGCGTCCAACTCGTACAGCAGCGGGGCCTGCGAGCCGACGGTGATGAGACGGGCGACGGACGGCCCGGCGGAAGGCTTGGCGGCGACCGGCCCGGCGGCGCACGGCGCGAGGTCCGCGGTCGCGTCCAGCCGAGCGTCGGGCGCCGCATCGGCCGCCGCCGCCGCGTCACCCGCCCGGTCGACCCGCACCCCGCGCGCCAGCAGGTCGAAGGCGACGATGCCGCCCAGGCTGTGCCCCAGGAGCACCACCGGGGGAGCCAACTCCCTTGCCAGGTCGGCGACGTACGCACGGACGGCCTCGCCGCGCACCAGATAGCTCAGGATGTCGCCGGAGAACCCCAGCGAGCGCTCGCTGATCGCGTCGCGCCGCCCGACGACGAACCGGGATCCACCGGCCCGCTCCATCAGCCGCGCGGACGCGCCGAGAGCCCGTGCCAGGCCGCTCGCGAAACCGCGCGCCTCGCCGCCGAGCGCCTCCACGACGGCGTCCACCATCGCGTCCCGTCCTGGCACCGGTACAGAGCCCGGACCGCCGGGCAGCCCCGCGAGCGCCCGGGCCACAAGTGATCGTCCGGTGAGCCGCGCCAGGCTGCCGGCGTCCAGGTCGTCCCGCGCGGCGTCGCAGGCCCGCCGGAACTCCAGCGAAGCTTGAATTCCCCGCAAGCACTCCGCGAGCAGTTCCTGAAGCCCGGCCGCCTCCCACGCCCGCCGCACGCCGTCGGACTCGGCGAGCGCCGTGGCACGTGTCCACAGCTTCGAGCCCGGTGAGACGGCTCCCGGGACGAAGCTTGGGGACGAATCCCGCTCAATCAGGGCGAAAAGCGCCAACTCGGCATCCGGGTCCAGGTACAGAAGGGCCCACCGGGCCCGCTCCTCGTCCTCGGCCGCCGGGCGCTCCATCGGCTTGCGCGGCCGGTAGCCGGGGATCGAGGCGCCGTCCGCGCGCAGATACGAACCCAGCGCGGAGCCCCAGTCGCACCCGGCCACCGTGACGTCGGGGCGCACCGCGGCCAGGCCCTCGCGCACGGTGTCGAGCGAGGCCGTGTAACCGGGCGCGCGCACGCCCGTACCGTGGATGAACAGGACGCTGGGCAACCTGGACGCTCCGTCCCCTCAAGGCCTGCCGCCGAACTCCGTTGAACCCGTGGAACTTGCCTATGGCACAAGGTATTTGATGATGATTCATGGTACGGCTACTTGGCTCCGAATACGTGACCCCGAAGCCGTTCACCGTCGTCGTGCGTCCTTGGGTGCGCGTGTGTTCGCGTGTGGCTCAACGCAACGTGCGGACGAAGACGTCCCCGATCAGATTCGTGTCATCGGGCACCAGGCCGGGGTGGTACGAGTCGAAGACGACCGTCGCCTCGTCGGCGCTCAGTGCCGCTCGCCCCACGGTGACGGGCTTGCCGTCCTGGCCCGGTGACAGCATTTCCTCGTGGCCGGTGCGCAGATCGCGCAGGATCAGTCCCAGCGTCCGGCCGTCCGCGTCCGCCGTGTTGAGGAGCAGCTTCGTGCCGTTCACCGAGAGATCCGACACGAGGGTGCGGTCGGTGGGGGAGTGGCCGTCGTACCGCCGGAGCGTGCCGGTGCGCAGATCACGGACGAAGGCGTTCCAGGACGTGCTGGTGTTCCCGTTGGGGTCGGTGCCCGGGACGAGGTTGCCGGCCACCGAGCTGAAGCCGACCTTGGAGCCGTCGGCGCTCAGCACCGGGGCGATCGCCGACCGGTCGGCCGGCGCGCCGTCGTGCGTGGCGTCGGCCTGCGTCGTCTTCCCGGTCACCCGGTCGTACACGAGGATGTCGCCCTGGTCATCGTCGCTCGGCCCGGAGTATCCCTCCAGATAGGCCACCTTGCGGCCGTCGGCGCTCATCGAGAGCTGCTCGCACTGGTGGAAGTTCTTCGACCCGTCCGAGGGCCGGCTGACCCGCTCCACGCGCTGCGTCCAGCGGTCCAGGAGCATGACGCGGCAGGCGTACGCTCCGTGCTCGTCCTCGGTGGGCCGGGCGACGAAGGCGACGTACCGCCCGTTCGCGCTGATCGGGGCGGTGCCGTACGAGACCCCGTAGCCGTCGTCCATCGCGGGCCCCAGGCGTTCGACGCGCCCGGTGCGCAGGTCCATGACGTGCACGGAGGACCTCTGGGCCGGGGCCGACCATGAGTTGAAGGTCAAGTGGCGCCCCGACTCGGACAGTTGAGGCGTCGACGTCGACTCGCCCGGCACCACTACACGCCGCAACGGGGCACCCGGAGCCGTCCGGTAGAAGATGCTGTTGGCGACGTCCGTCCCGGGCACCAGGTTCGTCGCCGACGACTGGAAAGCCACGACACGTCCGTCCGCGCTGACCGCCGGTTTCACCGAATGCCGGTTGCCGCCGGTGCCGTCGGGGGCCACGCTGATCCGCTCGGTGCGCGGAGCCCGGTCGTCGCTCGCGGCCCCCGCGGGCGAAGCGAGACAGCCGAGGGCCACCGCCAGGACGGCGGTCATGGAGATGGGTAACGAAGGTCTTCTCATCAGTGCTCCCTCTGTGGCCGCGGGACGGCCGCAGCCGCCCCCTGCTCCCCGTGCCCCCGGCCTTGCGCGGAGGGCACACGCGATGGAATCGCGGAGCCCGCGAAGGGTCAACAGCGCCGCCCTGGCCGGGCGAACTCGTCGAGGCCGAAGCCGGCTGCGGGTGCTCCGTACGGGATCTGTCCGCTGTACCGGTTCCGTCCCGCGTACGGGGTCCTCCCGCCTTCTGACCTCAGTTCGATTACGCGGGCGACCCGGACAAGGTGGTCATCGACCTCACCGCCGCCCACATCTGGGACGCCTCCTCCGTCGCCGCACTCGACGCCATCGAGACCAAGTACCAGCAGCGGGGGGAGAGCGTCGAGATCGTCGACCTGAACCAGCCGAGTGCTCGGATCCACGAGAAGCTCAGCGGCGAGCTCACCGGGGGACACTGACGGGACCGACTCTCGCGCGGTGTCGCGTGAGCGCAGCAAGGCCCGCGCCTCCCGCCGAGGGCGCGGCGCTGTGCCTGGCTACCGTGGTGAGATGACACTGCTGTCGCACCTCCACCGTTTCAATCAGCGGCATCCGTGGAGTCACAACGACCACTACGGCCCCTGGGCCGCCGACCAGGTGGCCGCGTCCGGGGCCCGCGACGTCCTCGACGTCGGGTGCGGCACGGGAAACCTCGCCGTTCGGCTCCGCCGCCGCGCCGCCACCGTCACCGGACTCGAACCCGACCCCGAGACGGCCCGCGCCGCGGCGGAACGCTTCGCCGACGACCCGGCGGTCACCATCGTCGAGACCACCTTCGCGGGCCGCGACCGGCAGCGGTGCTGGGACGCCATCACCTGCGTCGCCGTCCTGCACCACCTTCCGCTGGTGCCCACGCTGCGGGAGCTGCGCGGCTGCCTGACCCCGGGCGGGCGCCTCGTGGTCGTGGGCTGCTACCGGGAGGCCGGAGCCGCCGACAGGCTCGCCACGCTGCCGGCCGCACTCGCGAACCCGGCCATGGGACTGGCCAAGCACCCGGCGCCCGCCGCCGCACCGCCCGCACACATGGCGGCGCCCACCGCCGAACCCCAGGAGACCCTGCGCGTCATCCGGGCGGCTGCCGCGCAAGAACTTCCCGGCGCACGGATACACCGCCGCCTGTTCTGGCGGTACACGCTGGTCTACGACGCTCCCGACGTTTGACCGCGCTTGTTGTGCCTGGGCGGTGGCGGGCGTCGCTGCGCACGTACGCCTCGTACGCGCATCGGAGGGAATCCGCCAGGCGGGGCGGGGCAGACGAGGTGAGCGCCACCGTTCGCATCAGGCGGCCATGCCCCCGCCCACGGTCAAGTGGAGCGTCCTTCTGTTCAGTTGTCGTGACCGGCTGAGGTCAGCGGTCACGTCTGCCAGTGCGGCCGCCGCCTCGCGGACGCGCTGGCGGCAAGGGTCATTCGGCGTGGTCGGGCTGAGGCTGTTCTTCGGAGGCGGCCGCCTGGGCGGAAGCAGCGGGAGCATCGGGGGCGGTGTAGAAGACCGACGAGCCCTGCTTGGTGCGCTGGGCCCGGTTCTTGGCGACCAGGCCTTCGAGCGTGGTGCGCACGACGGTGGTCTTGATGTTGCGGTCGGGATGCGCCTGACCGAGGTCGGTGGCGACTTCCGCCGCGGAGCGTGGTTCGCTCTGCGCGGCGAGGTGGCGGGAGATGAGCTCAACCAGCGTGGGCTCGGCGGTCTTTGCGGGTGCGGCCTTGCGGGCCTGCTTTCCGCCCGACGTACGGCGTTGCGCCGAACCGGACTTCTTGGCTGCCGGCTTCTTGTTCTTGCTGGTGGCGGTCGAGGCTTTGCCCCGGGGAGCGGGAACCACGGGGGCCTGCTGCGGTGCTTCAGCGGTGTCGGCGGCCGGGGTCGCAACGTCCAGGGCCTGGCGGATGTTCATCAGCACGGTGTGGTCATGGAGCAGGGCGGACAGCTGCTCCTGCAGGGTGTCGATCTCGGCCCGGATACGTTCCTGCTCCTTGACGTTGCGTTCCAGGTCGCTGCTCACCTGGGTGGCGTACTGCGATGCCAGTGCCGTTGATGAGTTGGTCTCGGTCATGGTGTCGGCCCCTTTTCTCTGTTCTTTGGCCGTGGCGGCGGTCGGCGGGCTGCGCCCGGCGACGCCCTCACACGTACCTGTCGGGCAGGTGGTCCGTGTGGCGGTGACAATAGCCCCTGTTCAGGGCTTTGCGTAACGATCGTACGGGTGACGTGAGGCGGCTGTGCAGTGAGCAATGACTCGTGCACCCCTCGAACTTCATGGCCCGGGTGCGGGTGGACACCGAAAATCCCCATCGGTGGACACCAATGGGAAGTCTTGATCATTCACTCGGAGTGATTCACGCCGTCGTGCGTCGTGCTGCTGTGCCAGGCAGCTGAGAGGGCGAGTGGCGGGCGAGTTGATGTCCTGGTTGGCGACAGTAACTGCGACCCCACCGCCGTCTGCATCGACGTCATCACCGTCCCGGGACCCAAGACAGTGAAGACTGTGTGCACGTCGACCCGGAGGGCAACGAGTTCGACGTCCTCGCTCCGGGCTGAGGCGGAGGAGCCTTGACGCCTCCCCAATGCCCCGACGCGTGAACACGCGGGGCGCCGACTCAGGCGCTCAACTCGCCAGTGGAGTGCTCAGTCACAACTCCTGTGACTGAGCACTCCACTTGGGACTGGGTCACTCTGGGCCCCACAGTCGGCCGTGGGTGCCGAGGTGGGCGTACGCCGACACCGGCTCAGCGCGGGCGCCGATCGCGTCCCGGCCGAGGCCCTGCCGCAGATGGAACCGGTCAGCGACCGGCAGGGCGTTGGGGGCACCGCGCCGGGTGCCCTCGGCGTAGGCGCTGTTGCGGGAGCAGAAGCTCTTGGTCGGGCCGCTGTGGGATCAGTGGCCGGGCCGGTTAATCGGTTGCGGACCCACGGGATGGAGTGTCTGATCCCAGCCATGACGATTGTGCTGGGTACGCCGACTGTCGACGGGGTACGCGAGGCCATGGCCGCGCTGCGGGAGTGGCAGTACGACGAAGCGCCGATGCAGTTGCATTCCGGAGACATCGGCTGGAACTACCGGTTCGGAACGGCCGAGACGGCCGCGGTGGTCCGGACCTGGAGTAGGGGCGGGCGGATTCTCGCGGTCGGGATGCTCGACTCGCCGACGCTGGTGCGGATGACGGTCGCTCCGGACGCTTTCCAGGATGAGGACTTGGCGCGGCGGCTTGTCCAGGACCTCTCGCTGCCTGAGCGCGGCGTGCTGCCGGAAGGAGCGGTGTCCGTCGAGGCGCCGCTGGGCCTGCTGCTCCACGACCTGCTCGGCAAGGAGGGCTGGGGCGTCGGCGAGCCGTGGACGCCGCTCTTCCGCGACCTCACCGAGCCGGTGGAGGACCCCGGCGTGCGGATCAAGTCGATCGGCCCGGAGCAGGCGCAGGACTTCGCCGACGTCCTGCGGTCGGCGTTCAACACCTCGCGTCCTACGCGCGAGTACTGGCACGCGATGTCGGCGGGACCGTTCTACGCCGACGCCCGCTGCCTGGGCGCCTATGACGACCAGGGCAGCGTGGCGGCGGTGGCGACGGTGTGGTCGGCCGGCCCGGGGAAGCCGGGGCTGGTCGAGCCGATGGGTGTCCACGAGGACCACCGTGGTCGCGGCTACGGCCGGGCAATAACCGTGGCCGGGGCGGCCGCGCTGCGGGAGATGGGCTCGTCGAGCGTCCGTGTATGCACGCCGAGTTCCAACGTCGGCGGCGTCGCCACGTACAAGGCGGCCGGGTTCGAGGTGCGGCCGGAGGTGCGGGACCGGATCCGGACGGCCTGACGCCGGGGCTGCTCACGACAACGACGACCGGGAGCCGACCCGGCCGTGATCACCGGCTGGAGCTCCTACCGAGGGCTCGCGATCTTCAACAACGGCAAGCGATACCCGGGCGCGGACCACATTCGCTACAAGGTGAGGGGGGACGGCTCAACGAAGAAGGGTTGCCTCCACCACCCGCCGGACTCCAAAACCTGGGTCAAGATCCCGGGCTCCGCCACGCTGAAGTATGCCAAGTGGGGCGGGGAGTGCTGACGTTGACTTCCGGTTCAGTGCCGCCCGAAAGCCAGATCACAAAGTAGACCACCGGTGGTCCGGCAGGAAGCGCACGTCGTACTGCTCGGGGACGCTGGCGAACTTGTGGGGTTCCGGGACGACGGGCTGGTGTGGCAGGCCGAGTTGTTCCGCGGGTGCGCCGAGGTTCTCGAAGAACCGCTCGAAGGTTCCTCCCGGGCCGGCGGCGACGCCGACGACCTGGCTGTGGTGGCGCTCCATGCGGTAGGCGTGGCGGCAGTTCTTGGGTACGAAGCCGAAGTCGCCGGGGGTGAGGAGCTTTTCCTGCTGGTTGCCCTCGGTGTCCTCGACGAACAGCCGGACGGCGCCCTGGGTGATGTAGAAGACCTCGTGGGTGTCGGTGTGCAGGTGGGCCGGGATGACGTCACCCTTGGGGCCTTCGACGGTGAAGAAATTGAAGGTGTTCTCGGTCTGCTCCCCGCCAGCGTAGATGGTGATCAGGTCGCCGAACAGATGGGCGCGGTCCCCCTCGCCCTTCTCGATGAAGTAGGGCTTGCCCGGCTCCGCGGGTATGCGTGATGCCTGCCGGTAGCGGGTGGCGTACTCGATGGTCATGCCGTCTCCTTTGATAGAGCTCCCGTGTGAATGTCAGGTAGCCTGACATGAAGGCAGCGTGACATGAGAGGCTGTCGCTGATCAAGCGCTGGATACGAGCCCGGCCCCCTCGTGAGGAACAGATGCAGTCCACCCGCCGCAACCTCCCCCAGCTGCTCGGTGACGCCCGGCGCTGGTTCGAAGAAGGCCTGCTGGCTGCCATGGAAGCGGCCGGAGCCGCGCCGGTGTCCCCGACGCAGGCCCAGCTCTTCGCCGTGCTGGACGACGACGGCACCACGGTGTCCGAGCTGGCCCGGCGCATGAGTGTGACCCGGCAGACCGCGCACCAGGCGGTGCACGCCTTGGTCGCCGCCGGCCTGCTCGAACAGGTTCCGGACCCCGCGTCCGCCCGACAGCGGCTGATTCGGCGCACCGAGGAGGGGCAACGCGCGCACCACCAGGCCGGCATCATCCTTGAGCGGCTGGAAGAGCAGCTTGCCGAGCGCATCGGCCGGGATACGGTCGATGCCCTGCGGGCGACCTTGGAGGCGCCGTGGGGTCGGCCGCCCTCGCCCAACTCGCCGTGAGGGCGCTGCCGTGGTGGCCCTTTCGGGCCGCGGTCGGGGCGCAGTGACGCGCGGCCCGAGGGGTAACTGCCCATGGGGTCCCCCGGGGGCGAGTTGATCATTCCCCTGTCGTGGGAGCCCAGGGATCTGTTGCTGCCCGGGTTGACACCAACAACTTCGGCGCGGAGCGATGAATCCTCGTGACGTCGACGGTCCTACTTCACAACGACAACCACGCGATGACCGACGCGACCGAGGAGCGAACAATCATGGCCGAGGCAGAGACCCGCACCCTGACCGTGCCCGGAGCCACCCTGTGCTACGACATCCGCGGCGGCCGGACCGGCGGCGTGACGGATGAGAACATCCTGTTCCTGGTCGCCTCGCCCATGGACGCCGCCGGGTTCGCCACGCTGGCCTCGCACTTCACCGACCGTACGGTCGTGACGTACGACCCAAGGGGTACGGGGCGCAGCCAACGGCACGACGGCGCCGGGGAGTTGACGCCCCAGGAGCACGCCGACGACCTGCGGCGGGTGATCGAGGCACTCGGAGCGGGGCCGGTCGACGTGTTCGCGAGCAGCGGCGGAGCCGTCAACATGCTCGCTCTCGTGGAGCGGCACGGCGAACTGGTGCGTACGCTCGTCGCGCACGAACCACCGACGGCCCAGGTACTCCAGGACCGTGAAGAGGCGCTGGCGGCCATCGCGGACATCCACGCCACGTACCAGCGCGACGGGGCGGGCCCCGGAATGGCGAAGTTCATCGCGGTGTCCAGCCGGAAGGGCCCCTTCCCCGCCGACTGGGCGGACGAGCCCGTGCCCGACCCCGCCGACTTCGGGCTGCCGACGCAGGACAACGGCTCGCGTGACGACCCGCTGCTGGCCCAGAACCTGCTGGCCTGCACCGGCTACCAGCCCGACTTCGCCGCCTTGCGCGCCGCCTCCACGCGCATCGTCGTCGCGGCCGGCCAGGAGTCCGAGGGCGAGCTCGCCGCCCGGGCGGCGGCTCAGATCGCCACCCGACTCGGCGTCGACCTGACCGTGTTCCCCAGCCACCACGGCGGATTCCTCGGCGGCGAGTACGGCCAGCACGGAGCCCCGGAGGACTTCGCTAAGGCGTTGCACCAGGTGCTGGGGGACAACGGTCACTGATCGGGCGATCGGGCGACTTGCCGGTGCCTGGCTGGTGCGAGGGGGGATCGGAGCCCCCCTCGCCCAGGCCGAGTGAGGCGTCCGTCCGGCTGACGTCAGGAGCTTGTGAGGATGACGAGTTGCTGGGTCGCCCGGCTCATCGCTACATAGCGGTCGACCGCCCCCTCGATGCCCTCACCGAACGCCTCCGGGTCCACGAGGACGACGAGGTCGAACTCGAGCCCCTTCGACAGTTCCGGGGTCAGCGACCGGACGCGAGGTGTCGAGCGGAATGTGGGGTCGCCGATGACGCACGCGACCCCGTCGGCGTGTGCGGTGAGCCAGTCGTCGAGGATCGAGTCCCGTTCCGCGACGGATCCGTGGACGACGGGGATGCCGCTGGTGCGGATGGAGGTCGGCACGTTGGCGTCCGGGAGTGCCGCCCGGATGACCCGCTCGGCCTCCGTCATCACCTCCTCCGGCGTCCGGTAGTTGACGCTCAACGGGGCCACCTCGATCCGGCCGAGCCCGACCCGTTCGAGCCGCTCCTCCCACGACTCCGTGAACCCGTGCCGGGCCTGGGCACGGTCCCCGACGACGGTGAAGCTCCGGGACGGACAGCGCAGCAGCAGCATCTGCCACTCCGCGTCGGTCAGTTCCTGAGCCTCGTCCACGACGATGTGCGCGAACGGGCCGGCGAGCACATCCGGGTCGGCGGTGGGCAGTTCGGACTCGTCGACCAGGCTGACCTGGGCGTCGTGGCCGCGCAGCATCGTCACTAGACCTTCGCCGTCGTCACCGTCGGCCCCCGAGGTGGATACGGCGTCGATCAGGTTGTCGACGACCTGCGCCATGCGCTCGCGCTGGGCGTCGAGGACGGCCTCCTGCCGACGCTTCTGCCTGGCCGCCTCGGGGTCACCGAGCCGATGCCGCGCGGCGTCCAGGAGCGGCAGATCCGACACCGTCCACGCCTGGGCGTCGGCGCGCTGCAGCTTGCGCACCTCGTCGCGGCTGAGCCAGGGAGCGCACTTGCGCAGATAGGCGGGTACGGTCCAGAGGTCACCGACGAGGTCGGTGGCTTCGAGCATCGGCCACGCGCGGTTGAGGGTCGTGACCAGTTCCCTGTTCTGCCGCAGCGACTTCCGGAACAGCTCGGGCGGGACGTCTTCGCCGTCGTATCCGCCGTCGTGCTTGTCCAGCAGGATCGTGACCAGCTCCTCCCAGACCTGTTCACGGCCTTCGTTGTGCGGAGTGCCGGGCTCCGGTGCTTCGAACGCCGCCGCCCAGTCGTCGGCGCTGAGCCAGATGTCGGACCAGTGGGTCGAGACCGTCATCCCCTTGGTCGGCGGCTCTTCGTAGATGCCGACGGCGGGTTCGATCGCCTTCACCATGTCCGCGGACGACTTCAGCAGCGCCACCTCCGGATCGGCCTCGACCGGTGCTTCGGCTCCCTCGGCGACGAGGTCCCGGACGATGCAGGTCTGTACGCCTTCCTCTCCGAGGCTGGGGAGGACGTCGGCGACGTAGTCCAGATAGGGCCGGTGCGGACCGACGAACAGTACGCCGCCACGGCGGTGACCGAGGCGGGGGTCGGAGTAGAGGAGGTAGGCGGCGCGGTGCAGGGCGACGACGGTCTTCCCCGTACCCGGACCGCCGTCGACGACGAGGGCGCCGCGGGATCCCGCCCGGATGATGGCGTCCTGATCGGACTGGATGGTGCCGAGCACATCGCGCATCCGGGACGACCGCTTGCCGCCCAGGCTGGCGATGAAGGCGGACTGGTCGTCCAGGGCGGCGTGCCCTTCCAGCCCGTCCGAGGTGAACACCTCGTCCCAGTAGTCGCTGATCCGTCCGCCGGTCCAGCGATACCTGCGACGGCTCGCCAGACCCATCGGGTTGGCGTGGGTCGCCGCGAAGAACGGCTCGGCCGCGGGCGAGCGCCAGTCGAGCAGCAGCCGGCGCCCCGCGCTGTCGGTGAGGCCGAGTCGTCCTACGTACACGGGCTCGGCGTCGTCGGTGCTGACGACGTGTCCGAGGCACAGGTCCAAACCGAAGCGCCGCAAGGCACGCAGACGGCCGGTCAGCCGGTGGATCTCCGTGTCCCGGTCCATCGCCTCCCGGCCGATGCCGCCGGGTGCCCTGCGCAGGGCGTCGAGGCGCTCGGACACTTCGGCGATCGCCTGCTCGAGGCTCTCCGCGATGGCGGCGAAGTGCCGCTCATCGGCGTCGATCAGCTTCGGGTCGGCCTTGGGGGAGAGGCGGTCGGGAAGGTTGAACGCACTGATGGTCAGGGGATTCATGTCATCAGCTCCGATCCGAGGCCGCGTCTGCGGAATTGGGCGCGCATACCCGCACTTCGGCGCCGTGCGCCCGCGAGCGTGGTGAGAGTCCCACCAGCGGCTCGACGTCACCGCACGATCTGTAAACCGACAACAACACACGCACTTGGTGAATCTCCGATTCCCGCAGGTACTGGCTTTGGCCAGTGATTCTGCGGTACGACGGGGGCCTTGCCGCAAGCCCCCCTGTGCGCTATAAGTTGAAAGTGGCAAGGAGTGGGTACTCCTCTTTGCCCTGGCCCGCCGCTCCGGACGGGCAGGCTCTTCACCCCCGTCATCCACGTTGGGTCACTTTGAGCTGCGGGTCCGGCGGATGGTGACGATGAGCACGGCGGACGCGGCGACGATCACCCCGACGAACGCCGGGTGGATGTCCTTGGACAGACTCGGCGCCCCGTCGGGCCGCGCCAGCCACACCGTGAGCGGAATCGCGTACGCGACGGCGAGCGCCGCGGCCGCCCGGCGAACCGCTCGGTCGCGAGCGCGGAGCAGGCTGCCGACCAGCGCGATCGTCACCGGCACGACCGCGATCAGGGCGAACTGGCCGACCACCATGACGGGCGCCGCCCAGGCGGAGACGGTCACGGGCCGCGGAGTGCGACGGCCGGGGTGGGCGAGGGGTGCGGATGAGGCAGCGGACATGACGTTCTCCTCGTGTGTGGGCAGGTCGCATCCAGGCGGTGCGAGAAGCCTTGCCGTTAGTTATAAGTTCTAACGTCGGTGAGCGACGAGCGTCAAGAGCTTGGGTGATAACCTCTAACGGAAACTTGAAGCATTCGTCGCGTGGACACGTAGACGCCAAAAACGCGGAGAGGTGGCGGCCATGGGGGACACGGGCACGACCCCGCGCGAGCGCTACCGCGCCCAGGTGCGTGCGGAGATCAAGGAACACGCGTGGGAGCAGATCGCCACAGCGGGCGCGTCCGCGCTCTCCCTCAACGCGATCGCCAAGCGGATGGGCGTGAGCGGCCCCGCGCTCTACCGCTACTTCGCCAACCGCGACGAGTTGATCACCGCGCTCATCAGGGACGCGTACCGCAGCCTGGCCGACACCTTCCGCACGGCCGCGGAATCCGGTGCCGACGTGTCCGCGCTGGCGCACGCGCTGCGCGGATGGGCGCTCGAGGACCCACAGCGGTACTTCCTCGTCTACGGCACCCCTGTCCCGGGCTATCACGCCCCGGACGACGTCACCACGATCGCCTCCGAGATCATGACGACCCTGCTGGACGCGTACGCCGGGCTGCCCTCCGAGGGCGGCCCCGAGACGCCGTTCGACGCGCACCTCGCGGACCACCGGAAGTGGGCGGACGGGCACCCCGCCCCGTCCGCCACCCTCCACCGGGCCCTGTCCTGCTGGACCCGCCTGCACGGCGTCCTGTCCCTCGAACTCGCGGGCCACTTCACCGGGATGGGATTCGACCCCGCGCTGCTCTTCACGGCCGAATTGAACGACCTGACCTGAGCTCCGCCGGCGGCGTCAGGGTGTGTTGACGGAGAAGACCACGCGCTTGCCCGCGGCGGTGTTGATGCGTTCGTTGATGCCCCACAACCGGTCCGTGGACCAGGAGTAGTTGAGGTTCTGGGTGTAGACGGGGGCGGCGGTCATGACGTGCGGCGCGGTGTCGGCCTGTGCCTTGTGGACACAGGAGTACGGATCGTCGGCGGTGCCACCGCCCGCCCCGGTGGGACAGGTCCCCGCCATGTACCAGTTGGTGCCGTCGGTGGCCGCGCCCTGCATGGACCAGACCGGGGAGGCGTACGCGGCCGAGGCGTTGCCCCGGGGGAGCTTGGTCGCGCCGTCGAGCGGCCAGCGTACGACTCGGCCGCCCGCCGCGTCCTTCTTGTACTCGGCCGAGACGAGGGCGTCCTGGCCGCCGGTGCGGTCCAGGCTGAGGGAGTTGAGGCAGGGAGTGGTTCCCGAAGTGACGGTGCAGGCGGTGTTGCCGGTGGTCGTCTGGTACATCGCGACCATCGGGACGGCGTAGTTGTGCCAGAGGCCCGACGAGGTGGTGCCAGAGATGCCCACCTCCTTGGCCTGCTTGTTCAGCTTCCAGATGTGCCTCAGGTCGTAGACCTGGAGGTAGCGTCCGTTGGCGACGAAGGCACGGTCGCCGTACCAGACGACACCGTCGACGTGATTGCCGGAAACCACACGGAAGTTGCCCTTGCCGTCCGCGCCCTTGCTGGGCTGGACCAGGAGCAGGTTGTGATAGTTGGGCGTGCCGCTCTCCGCGTTCACCAGTGTGAGCCGGGCGTACTCGTCGCCGCGCCGCTTGGTCGGATCGGGGTTGCCCATGTCGGTGCTGTGATGCCAGGTCGCGGCGTAGGCGGGGATGCCCTGCCACTTGCCGTCGGCGGGGGCCCCGGAATCGCTGTACGGCAGCGACAGGCCCTGGGGCGTCCAGCCGCCGTCCGTGGCGTTCCAACTGCTCGAGGTGTCGTCCTGCTTCTTCCAGCAGTAACCGCTCGGCTTGAGGCTCGCGGACAGGCCGGTGTCATGGCAGAGCCCGGCGATACCGGTGTTGCCGCTCGTCTTGAGAAGCGTACTGACGTCTACGTTCTTGACGGCGCCGGTCTTCTCCACCGCCTCGATCGCGGCGTCCATGCCGTTGGCGCCGCCTCCGGAAACGACTTGGTTGAGCTTGAACTGCGCCACGGTGCCGGGGTTCACCGAGCCGAACGGCATCGCCGCGGCTGCCGGTTCGGCGTTCACGAGCATCGTGGCGACAGCAGCCGCCGTAGCACCGGCCGCGGCCAGTCCTATTCGCCATGCATGAGTCATGCACCGACAATAGGCGCGCTGTTGCGTTTGGCCTGATCATCGATTCTGGATGTCTGCTCGTCCGTGACTGGGGTTGAACGGGGAGGATCCATGACGGTCAGCGGTGTGGCGCCGGTGCGGGTGGGGGATCTGGTGGTGGACCAGGGTGGTCCGTTTACGCTGGTCGCCGGTCCGTGCGTGATCGAGAGTCGGGATTCGGCGCTGAGGCATGCCGAGCGGACCGCTCAGATCGCGGGGCGGCTGGGTGTGCCGTATGTGTTTAAGGCTTCCTACGACAAGGCCAACAGGACCTCGGTGGGTTCCTTCCGCGGTCCGGGGCTGGACGCCGGTCTGGAGATTCTGGCCGAGGTCCGTTCTGAAGTCGGCGTGCCGGTCATCACTGATGTGCATGAGCGCCAGGACGTGGCGGCGGTCGCCGAGGTGGTCGACGTACTGCAGACGCCGGCATTCCTGTGCCGGCAGACCGACTTCCTGCTGGCCGTGTGCGGCGCGGGGAAGCCGGTGAACATCAAGAAGGGTCAGTTCCTGTCCCCGCAGGAAGCGTTGCCGATGGTCGCCAAGGCCCGCTCCGGGGGCAACAGCCAGGTGATGGTCACCGAGCGCGGGTTCACTTTCGGGTATCAGAACCTCGTGGTGGACTACCGGTCGTTGGTGATGCTGCGGCAGACCGGCGCGCCGGTCCTGTTCGACGCGACCCACAGTGTGCAGCTGCCCGGAGGGACGGGCGATGCGACCGGCGGGCAGCCGGCGTTCATCCCGCACCTGGCGAGGGCCGCGGTGGCGGTCGGAGTGGCGGGGGTGTTCATGGAGGTCCACGAGGACCCGGCCCGTGCCCTGAGCGACGGCAGCAACAGCCTTGCCCTGGACCAGCTTCCCGGTCTGCTCGCCGCGCTGAAGGCAGTCGACGACCTCGTCAAGGGAATGACGGCGTGAGCGCGGAGGAATCCCCCGGCCGGGACACGGCTGCCGCTGGAAACTCGAACGCCCTGCACGGCGGCCTCGGTGTGGCGCGGGCCGGGGATGTGGCGGTGGCGGTCAGCAACAGTGGCCACACCGAGGAAGCCCTGCGAACGGCGGTATCCCTGCGGGACGCCTGGCGCGGGAGCGGCGATGACCGCCGCACCCCACGCCCGGCACGCCCCGCTCGCCGAGGTGGTCCCGGGGATGGGGCGGCGCGAGGGCGCGACCGGTCCCCGGTGCCGGTCGCGCCCTTGAGGGTGTCGAGGTCCGTCGCCCCGGTCAGCAGCCCCCAGAGGTGCTGGTCGCGCCCCCGACCTGGAGGGTGGCGGGAGCGGCGCAACAGCCCCCGGCCTGCTCGGTGTTCTCGGGGTCGTCGAAGAGGCCCGCACCACCGCACACGCCGGTCTCGGGGAGGGTGAGCTCGACGCGCTCGGCCGCATCCTGGTCTCCGGCGAGGGCCGCGGTGACGGAGCGGACCTGTTCGTAGCCGGTCATGGCCAGGAACGTGGGGGCGCGGCCGTAGGACTTCATGCCGACCAGGTAGACGTCCTTCTCCGGGTGGGACAGCTCGTTCACGCCGTGCGGGTAGACGGTGCCGCACGAGTGGACGTTGGGGTCGATGAGCGGGGCGAGCGCGGTCGGTGCCTGGAGGCGCTCGTCCAGGCCGAGGCGGAGCTCGGAGAGGAAGCCCAGGTCGGGGCGGAAACCGGTCAGGACGATGACCTCGTCGACCGGGTCCAGGCGGCGGCCGTCCTCGGCCACCAGTGTCAGTCGGCCGTCACCGGTGCGCTCGACCGCCTCGGTACGGAAGCCGGTGACCGCGGACGCGTGCCCGTCCGCCACCGCCGCCTTGGCGCGCAGGCCGAGCGCCCCGCGCGCCGGGAGCTGGTCGGCCTCGCCGCCGCCGAAGGTGTCGGCGCCGATCCCGCGGCGCAGGATCCACACCGCGTGTGTGCCCGGCTCCTCCCGCGCCAGGTCGGCGAGGTGGGCGAGGGCGGTGAAGGCGGAAGCGCCGGAGCCGACGACGGCGGTGCGCCGGCCCGCGTAACGAGCGCGTACGGCTGGGTCCTTGAGATCCGGCACCCGATGCGAGATGTGCTCGGCGCAGGCCGTCTCGCCGAGGGCGGGCAGGCCGTTCGCGCCCAGCGGGGCGGGGCCGGACCAGGTGCCGGAGGCGTCGATGACGGCGCGGGCGGTGATCCGCTCCTCGCCGCCCCGAGCGGTGCGGATGTGGACGGTGAAGGGCTGCTGGTCGCGGCCGGAGTCGACGATGCGGTCCCGGCCCGCCCGGGCCACGCCGGTCACCGTGACGCCGTAGCGGACCGTGTCGCCGAGAACGTCGGCGAGCGGCTGGAGGTACTGCTCGGCCCAGTCGCCGCCGGTCGGATACGTCGCGCTGTCCGGGCGCACCCAGCCGGTCGGGGCGAGGAGCTTCTCGGCCGCCGGGTCGGTGACCTCGGCCCACGGGGAGAACAGCCGGACGTGAGCCCAGTCCCGCACGGCGGTTCCGGCCGACGGTCCTGCCTCCAGGATCAGCGGTTCGAGGCCCCGTTCGACGAGGTGGGCGGCGGCGGCCAGGCCGACAGGCCCGGCACCGATGACCACGACGGGCAGCTGATCCTTGGTGGGCGCGCTCACGACATTCCCCTTTGTTTCGACTTCTGTCGATGTCTTGTGCGGGCCAGCATGCCACCTGCTTCGATGAGCGTCAACATAGACGTTTATCGAATCTGCGGGAGTGGATCGCCGGTCTCTTGGCCGCGCGCCTGCGTCGGGGCTGGCCGGCCCCACGTGTTCGCGCCACGCGTGTTCGCCGTGCCGTAGGGCCTGGCCGCACTGGTTCGACATGTGTCAACATAGATGTATGTCGAACGCCAAGGTGCTGCCGCTGCTGGACCCCGAACCCGCCGAGGCCGTGGCGCCCTGCTGTCCGCCCCTGACCGAGCGCCCCTTCAGTGCCGAGGAGGCGGAGCGCACGGCGCCGATGTTCAAGGCGCTCGGCGACCCGGTGCGGCTGCGGCTGTTCTCGGCGGTGGCCTCGCACGAGGGCGGTGAGGCTTGCGTGTGCGACATCTCCGACGTCGGGGTCTCGCAGCCGACCGTCTCCCATCACCTGAAGAAGCTCAGGGAGGCCGGGCTGCTCACCTCGGAGCGGCGCGGCACCTGGGTCTACTACCGGGTGGAGCCGTCGGTCCTCGCGGCGATGGGGCAGCTGCTCACTGCTCGCTGAGTCCGGATCGCCGTGACGCCGTTGCCTCCTCGCGCCCCTGCGCGTCGGGAACGCGTCAACTGGCGTTCGCCTGCGCGTCGCCAATGTCAACACTGCATAGGCAAGCATCTATCCCCTGGTAAGTGGCGGCGCGAGTCAACGGCCAGACCACGGCGATGACATACGGCCCGCCGCCCGTACGCCTGTTGAAAGGGGTCAGGGGTGCAGCATCGGCGGCGCGGCAAGCGGAGCCTTCTCCTTCCGGTCGGCGTGGCCGCGGCGGTGGTGGCGGCGGCTGGTGGAGCGCTGGCCTGGGTGTGGGAAGCCGACAGCTCCGCCCCCGAGTCCGGCGTACCCACGCCGCCACCCGCCGTCGCAGACGCGGCCTGTGCCGAGCGCGGGAAGGTGCCCGGTTCGGGGTCGAGCGCTCAGCAGCACGCGATGAAGTACTGGATCAAGCAGTACGAGCGGGCCTGCCCGCCGGTGCGGATCGCCTACAACCCGCTGGGCTCCGGTGCGGGCGTCGCCCAATTCATGCGCGGGGCCACGTCCTTCGGCGGCTCCGACACCCCCGTCGACCCGGAGAAGGCGAAGCCGGCCGAGGGCGTCTGCCCGGGCGGCCGCGCCATCAACCTGCCCATGCTGGGCGGCCCCATCGCGCTCGGATACAACGTGCCCGGCGTCGACGACCTGGTCCTGGACGCGCCCACGGTGGCCAGGATCTTCGACTCGAAGATCACCACCTGGGACCACCCGGCCATCCGCAAGCTCAACCCCGACGCCACGCTGCCGTCCATGCCCATCAAGGCGGTACACCGGTCCGACGACTCGGGCACGACCCAGAACCTCCAGGCCTATCTCGCGGACGCGGCCCCCGAGGCCTGGTCGCACCCGGCGGAGAAGGCGTGGCAGGGGCGCGGGGGCATCTCCGCCAGCGGATCGGATCTCGTGGCCAAGACGGTGAACTCCACCGTCGGTTCCATCGGTTACTTCGAGTTGTCCTTCACCAGCAAGTTCCAGATGCAGAGCGTGCGCATCGACACCGGCGGCAGCGAGCCCGTGCCGGCGACGACGAAGACCGCGTCCGCGGGCATAGCTGCCGCCGAGGTCGTCGGTGCGGGCAAGGACATGACCTTGAAGTTCGACTACCGGACCGCGGCCGACGGCAGGTATCCGATCGTCCTGGTGTCGTACGAGATCGTCTGCGACCGGGGCAACAAGCCCGACACCCTGCCCGCGCTCAAGTCCTTCCTGACCTACACCGCGAGCCCGGCGGGCCAGCGGCCCCTGTCCAGGATCCACTACGCGCCGCTGCCGGAGTCCGTCGCCGCCGAGGTGCGCAAGGTCGTCAGGGCGCTGCGCTGACGGGCTTCACTTGGTGCCTCAATCACCGTTCAGACGCGACTAGTTCGGCGATGGCGCGGGCCGCGTCCCGGGCCGGGCGGCCGACGCCGATGAGCGTGGCGGACGCGGGGCCGGTCCAGTCGCCGTAGCCGAGCAGGTGCAGGCGCGGCTCGTCCACGGACCGCGTTCCCGCGGTGGCGATACGGCCACGAGGGCCCCGCAGGCCCAGGGGTGCCAGGTGCGCGAGCGCCGGGCGGAAGCCGGTGCACCAGATGACCGCGTCGGCCTTCGCCCGCGTGCCGTCGGCCCATACGACGCCGTCGCGGTCGAGGCGTACGAACATGGGTGACGCCTTGAGCAGCCCGGCGTCACGGGCCTCGCGCACGGGCGGTACGGCGACGATGTCACCGAGCGAGGCGATGCCGCCGGTGTCGGTCCGGCCCTCGTCGAGGGCGCGGCGGCGCGCGGTGGCGGCGTCGAACAGGGCGCGTCCGTCGATGTCGTCGGCGAGGAAACGGGCGGGGCGCTGGGTCACCCAGGTCAGCTCGGTGTGGTGGGCCAGGTCGGCGGCGATCTGGGCGCCGGAGTTGCCACCGCCGACCACGACAACAGGCTGCCCACTGAAGTCGCGCGGCCCGCGGTAGTCGACCGTGTGCGACTGCCGCCCGCGGAAGTCGGACCGGCCGGGCACAGCGGGCAGGAAGGGCCGCCACCAGGTGCCGGTGGCGCTGATGACGGCGCGGGCGTGCCACGTGCCGGAGTCGGTCTCGACGCGCAGGGTCCCGCTCTCGCGGTGGACTGCGGCGACACGGACGGGCCGGTGCACCGGAAGCTCATACCGCCGCTCGTACTCGGTGAGATAGCCGACCACGTGTGCCGCGTCCGGGTACGTCTCTCCCATCTGTACGGGCATCGGCCGCCCGGGCAGGGAGGAGTACGCGGCCGGGGAGAACAGGCGCAGCGAGTCCCAGGCGTGCTGCCAGGCACCGCCCGGCGTGGCCTGGGCATCCAGGACGACGAAGTCCACACCGAGGCGGCGCAGGTGGTAACCGGCGGCGAGCCCCGCCTGGCCGCCGCCGATCACCACCGCATCGACGTGCCGCGTCATGAAGCCGACTGGGCGGCGGTGAACTTCTTGCGCCAGGCGAGCGACACGTACACCAGGCCGACCAGGACCGGCACTTCGATGAGCGGTCCGACGACACCCGAGAGGGCCTGGCCGGAGGTCACGCCGAAGGTGGCGATGGCGACCGCGATGGCCAGCTCGAAGTTGTTGCCGGCGGCGGTGAAGGCGAGGGTGGCGGTGCGGTCGTAGGCGAGGCCGATGGCCTTGCCGAGGGCGAAGGTGCCGAACCACATCACCGCGAAGTACACGAGCAGGGGAAGCGCGATGCGCGCCACGTCCAGCGGCTGCGAGGTGATCGTCTTCCCCTGGAGCGCGAAGAGGATGACGATGGTGAACAGCAGGCCGTACAGGGCCCACGGGCCGATCTTCGGCAGGAAGCCCTGCTCGTAGCTCTCGCGGCCCATCTTCGTCTCGCCGATCCGGCGGGTCAGGAAGCCTGCGAGCAGTGGGACGCCGAGGAAGATGACGACGTTGAGCGCGATCTTCCCCATGGAGATGTCGAGACGCTCTCCGTCGCCGAGGCCCAGCCAGCCGGGCAGCAGGTCGAGGTAGAACCAGCCGAGCAGGCCGAACGCGATCACCTGGAAGACGCTGTTGAGAGCCACCAGGACGGCGGCCGCCTCGCGGTCGCCGCAGGCGAGGTCGTTCCAGATGATGACCATGGCGATGCAGCGGGCGAGGCCGACGATGATCAGACCGGTGCGGTACTCGGGCAGGTCCGCCAGGAAGATCCAGGCGAGGGCGAACATGATCGCTGGGCCGAGCACCCAGTTGATGACCAGCGAGGAGGCCATGAGCTTGCGGTCGCCGGTGACGGCGTCGAGCTTGTCGTAGCGGACCTTGGCGAGGACCGGGTACATCATGATCAGGAGGCCGAGCGCGATCGGCAGCGAGATGCCGCCGATCTCGACCTTGGCGAGGGTGTCGTCGAGGCCGGGGACGAGCCTGCCGAGCCCCAGGCCGACAGCCATGGCGATGAGGATCCAGACAGCCAGAAAGCGGTCGAGCGTCGACAGCTTCCGAACGACCGACGCCTCCTCGGCGATGGTCGCGGGTGCTTCGGTGCGGGTCACGGGCAGGCCCTCTTGTTGTCGGCGGCGGTACGAGCGGTCTCGGCCAGGTCGGCGAACTGGCCGGCGAGCGAGGCGATGACATCCGGGCGCAGCTTGTAGTAGGTGAACCGGCCGCACGGCTCCGTCTCGACGACCCCGGCCTCGCGCAGGACTCTCAGGTGGTTGGAGAGGTTCGTCTGCCGGGCGCCGGTCTCCTCCACCAGGTGGGTGGTGCACAGCGTCTCGCGGGCGAGCAGGGTCACGATCTGGAGCCTGAGCGGGTCGGCGAGGACCCGGATCAGGTCAGTGTCGACTGACGTCATCATGGGCTGATACTCTCACATCAGTGGTGACTGACACCATCGGGTGATGATGTCATTCGCGCCTGATGCCATCTTGAGACGAGAGAGACCTCTGATGCCCGAGAAGCCCTCCGTGCTGTTCGTCTGTGTCCACAACGCGGGCCGTTCCCAGATGGCCGCGGCGTGGCTGAGCCACCTCGCCGGGGACCGCGTCGAGGTCCGCTCCGCCGGTTCCGCGCCCGCCGACCGGGTCAACCCGGCCGCCGTCGAGGCGATGCGCGAGGTCGGCATCGACATCTCTGCCGAGTCCCCGAAGATCCTGACCGTGGACGCGGTCAAGGAGTCCGACGTGTGCATCACCATGGGGTGCGGTGACACCTGCCCGGTCTTTCCCGGCAAGCGCTATCTGGACTGGCAGTTGGAGGACCCGGCCGGGCAGGGAGTCGAGGCGGTCCGCCCGATCCGCGACGACATCAAGAAGCTCGTCGAGGGCCTGATCGAGGAGATCGCCCCGGAGCGGCCGGACCCCCAGGCGTGAGCGCGACCACGGCAACGTGGTCCTCATGCCCGCGCAAACGCTGAGGTCCTACCCCGAATTCGGAGCAGGACCTCGCTCAATGACGTCGAGCTGTTACGGCGCGCCTACGTCAGTCACGTCGGCACGCCCAGGAGGGCCGACGACCGTGGCGGGCGTCAAGCCGTGGCGGCTGCCGGGGCGACCGACGGGTTGAGGATCGCGCGCACCCTGTTCAGGCCGTCGTAGTTCACCGAGTACCAGGACCAGTTTCCGCGGCGTTCGCGGTTCAACAGGCCCGACTCGGTCATGATCTTCAAGTGGTGGCTGACGGTCGGCTGCCGGAAGCCCAGGCAGTCGGCCAGGTCGCAGACGCACGCTTCGCCGGCCGGCGCGCGCTCGATGATGCGGAAGATCTGCAACCGCGTGGGGTCGGCCATGGCCTTGAGCATGACGGCGAGGCGCTCGGCCTCGTCGCGCTCGATGAGCAGGCACGCGAGGCCGGGGGTGCAGGTTTCGCCCTGCGTCTCATCCACCTCCGCCGCGGCGCCCATTTCAGTGATGGCCATGCATTCACCATAGGTGTGGGGCCGTCACCCGCCATATGTTCGATAGCGCACGCGGAGCGTTGTTCACCGAGCATTCACTCGGGTTGCCCGGTCCCGGCCGAACGGCCCCGGCCTTTGACGCGTGTTTCGGCCCTGCCCGAAAGCCCTGTCCTCCTTCCCCGGCACGCGGCAGCGTGTACGCATCAAGACACCTGCAAGTTCGGGAAGTGGAAGAAGAACCCCAAGTACTGAGCGGGGAACCACCCGAAGAGCAGCAATGTGACTGTGCGCCCGGCCTCCCGGAAGGGGCCGGGCGCAACCCTTCAGCCGGAACAGAACGACGTCGAGATCGTCCAGCCCGTCCCAGGACCGCTCCACGTGCAGGCGTAGCCGCTGAGCCACGGGCTGCACCGGCAACGCCAGCCCTCCGATCATCTGGAACAGCGGGGCGGAGTGCTCCCAGACGCTGTACTGGTAGGCGGGGTTCTTGCCGGTGTAGTAGGGCGGTTGTGCGGCCGGCTGCCAGTCGGGCTCAGGTCCCGGGACCTCGATCTCTGTCACAGCAGTTCCTCCCCGCGACCTCCGGCAAACCGGTGATCAACCTACCTGCACCGGGTCGAGGCGGCGGCGGGCGAGGCACCTGCTGCAGCTCGGGTGATCGTGATCTAGCTTGGCGTCATGCCTGATATTCCCGAAAGTTCTCCGTCGGCGGATGCACCCCACCCTCGCCCTCCACACGGAGAACACGGCCGACGGGCCGGCTGGCCCGAGCGATGGGAAGGCTTCAAGAAGTCGCCCTTTCTGCCGGCCACCGTGCTGGTGTTCATCCTGGCCGCGGCCGCCGGGCTCTTCGCGGGCTCGTACACGTACGCCATGGCCAATCCCACCCCTCGTCAGGTGCCGACGGCCGTGGTCGGAGCAGAGCACGCGACGCGGGGCGAAGCGTTCCTGGAGGGGATGGAGAAGGCCCTCGACGCCTCGGTCGAAGTCCACCGCTACGACACGGTGGCCGCCGCCCGCGAAGCGGTCGAGCAGCAGGAGGTCTTCGCGATCCTCGACGTCCGCCCCGGCGACCGCGTGGCACTCGACGTCTCCGGTGCTTCCGGCGCCTCCGTGGCCGAGCTGCTGGCCCAGACGGCGACGAAGGTCGGGCGCACCGTCGGAGTCCCGGTGACCGTCCATGACCTCAACCCCCTGCAGCCCGGCGACCCCCGCGGTCTGGCGATCTTCTACATCTCACTGGCCGCCGTGATCATCGGCTTCGTGGGGGCCATCCAGTTGAGCGTGCACGCCCGCGAGCTCAACCCCGCCGAGCGCATCGCGTTCACCCTCGCCTACGCCCTGCTGGGCGCCTTCGCGATCGCCGCGGTGGTCGACTGGTGGCTGGGCGCCCTCGACCTCCCCTTCGTCCAGTCCTGGCTCATCCTCAGCCTGACCATGTTCACCTCGGGCATGGTCTTCACGATGTTCAACACCCTCGTCGGACGATGGTCGATGATCCCTACGTGGGGCCTGATGGTGCTCCTCGGCAACCCGTCCTCGGGCGGAGCCGTGTCCTGGCCGCTGCTGCCCTCCGTGCTCGGGCACATCGGACGCTGGCTGCCGCCGGGCGCCTCGGTCAACGCCCAGCACACGGCCGTCTACTTCAACGGCCACCAGCACGCCTTCCCCTACCTCGTCCTCGCTGCCTGGGCCTTGGTGGCGAGTGCCGTGTTCTGGGTGTGGCGCCACCGGCACCCCGGAGGACGCGAGAGCCGCCCCGCTCACGCCGCGACGTGACCGGTTCCCAGGCGCGCCAGCTGCCGGTCGTGCCACCTGCTGAGCAGCAGCAGTGCGACCGTGGCGCCGATCAGCGCGCAGAACATGTCCCACTGGGTGTCCCACACATCCCCTTGCGTCGCCAGGAAGTCGTCCGCCGCGTTGCCGCCGATGACCGCGGCCGCCCATTCGAGCATCTCGAAGACGGCACTGAAGGCGAGGCACGCGCAGACCGTGAGCGGTGCCAGCCATCGGCTGCCGCGCAACGGTGAGGTCCGGATCAGCAACTCCCGCACCAGGATGGCCGGTACGAAGCCCTGCATCAGGTGCCCGAACCGGTCGTACGGATTCCGCGCCAGCCCCAGCCCGTCCCGCGCCCACTCACCCAGCGGCACCCGGGCGTACGTGTAGTGCCCGCCCAATGCCAGGACGAGCGCGTGCGCCGCGAGCAGACAGCACAGCAGCGCCGTCAACGGGAAGCGCCGCCAGGCCAGGACCACCAGTGGCAACCCGACCAGCACCCACACCACTTCGAGCAGCCAGGTCATCCGGTCGTGCGGCGCCCACGCGGAGACGGCGAGCCCCGCCACCACCACGGCGACGCAGACGCGGGGGAGCACCGAGGGCGGCACGGACGTATCCGCCGTACGACGACCATGGGTGGCTGCGAGAGGGGACATCGGGGCGCTCCTTCGACTCGGCCCACCCATCGTGGCGGCGCCAGGAGGAGGCGTCCTGAGTACGGCTACTCAAAAGGCCCACGCTGGGACGGGGCGGTACGGCGGGACGGGCCTGCGGCGGGATGAGGCCTCCGGCGGGATGAGCACTGCGCGCCAGGGCCGTCGCCCGCACGGCTCCCGACCGGCTGCGACTCGGGCACCCGGCGCTGATGCTGGTGTGGATGGTGTGCGCACCGACGGGCCGGGCACTCGCTGCTGAGCCCGGGCCGGGACGCGGGACCCCGGACGCGCGGGCCAAGGAGGCTGGGATGACAACGGGCGGCGGCGAGGGTGAGGCCGAGGGGGTGGGCGCGGGCGGCGGCACGGGCACGGTCACGACCTCCGTGCCGGCACGGCTCGACCGGCTGCCGTGGTCACGTTGGCACTGGACGATCGTCATCGGACTCGGCACCGTCTGGATCCTGGACGGCCTCGAGGTCACCGTGGTCGGCAGCATCGCCAGCCGCCTGTCGGAGGAGGGCAGCGGGCTGCCCATCACCTCCTCCCAGGTCACGGGCATCGCCGCCGCCCTCTATGTGGCGGGGGCGTGCTCGGGCGCCCTGTTCTTCGGCTGGCTGACCGACCGCTTCGGCCGCAAGAAGCTCTTCCTGATCACTCTGGCCGTCTACCTGGCGGCGACCGCGCTCACCGCGGTGTCCTTCTCCAGTTGGTGGTTCTTCGTCTTCCGGTTCCTGACGGGATTCGGCATCGGTGGCGAGTACGCGGCCATCAACTCGGCCATCGACGAGCTGATCCCGTCCCGCTACCGGGGCCGGGTGGACCTCATCATCAACGGCAGCTTCTGGCTCGGCGCGGTCGGCGGTGCCCTGCTGTCCGTGCTCGCGCTGAACACCGACGTCTTCGCGCTCGACGTCGGCTGGCGGCTGACGTTCGCCCTCGGCGTCGTCCTCGGCCTCGTCATCCTGCTGGTACGGCGCAACGTACCCGAGAGTCCGCGCTGGCTGTTCATCCACGGGCGCGGAGACGAGGCGGAGGAACTCGTGCGCGGCGTGGAGGAGAAGATCGCCGAAGAGAGAGGAGGGCTGCTGCCGGAGCCGGAAGGCGAGATCACCGTCCACACCCGCAAGAGCATCGGGTTCGGCACCGTGGCGAAGACCGTCCTGTCGACGTACCGCAAGCGCGCGGTGCTCGGCTTCTCGCTGTTCGTCGGGCAGTCGTTCCTCTACAACGCGATCACCTTCGGGTTCGGTGCGATCCTCACCACGTTCTTCGACGTGCCCAGCGGTTCGACGGGCTACTACTTCGCGGTGATGGCGGTCGGGAACTTCCTCGGGCCGCTCCTGCTCGGCCACCTCTTCGACACGGTCGGCCGACGCGTCATGATCTCCGGTTCGTACATCCTGTCCGGCGTCCTTCTCTTCGGCACGGCCTGGCTCTTCGACGGCGGGCATCTGACCGCGAAGACGCTGACGGCCTGCTGGTGCGTCGTGCTGTTCTTCGCCTCCGCCGGAGCCAGCTCCGCCTATCTGACCGTCAGCGAGATCTTCCCCATGGAGACCCGGGCGATGGCCATCGCCTTCTTCTACGCCATCGGCACGGCGGCCGGAGGCATCAGCGGCCCACTGCTCTTCGCCGAGCTCACGAAGTCGGGGGTCGTCTCCGACACGGTGCTCGCCTTCCAGGTCGGCGCCGGCCTGATGACGCTGGCCGGCCTGGTGGCGGCCGCCCTCGCCGTACCGGCCGAACGGCGCTCCCTGGAGGACATCGCGACACCGCTGTCAGCGACGACGCCCGCGGCGGGCGGGACCGGGGACGTGGGAGCGGCCTGACCGGCGGTCTTACGAGTGGGCCGCGCGGAGCAGGAACTTCGCCCCTGCGTGTGCGAACCGGGAAGGACGCTCCTAGCCTGGAGGCCTCGGGGCTGTCTGGGAGGTCCGTCATGCCCCGCCCCGTATGGTCCGGCGCCATCAGCTTCGGACTGGTCACGATCCCGATCAAGGTGGTCGCCGCCACCGAGGACCATTCCCTTCGCTTTCACCAGTACCACCTGGAAGACATGGGGCGGATCCGTACCCGCAAGGTGTGTGAACTCGAGGACCGGGAGGTGAGCCAGGACGAGATAGGCAAGGGGTACGAGGTGTCCAGCGACACCCTCGTCGCCGTATCCGACGAGGAGCTGCGTGAGATCCCGCTGCCGACGGCCAAGGCGATCGAGATCGCCGCCTTCGTCCCCTACGAGAGCATCGATCCGATCCGGATCCGGGAGGGCTACTACCTCGAGCCGGACCGGAAGGTCGCCGTGAAGCCGTACACGCTGCTGCGCAAGGCACTGGAGCGCAACGCGAAGGCGGCCGTGGCGAAATTCGCCTGGCACGGCCGCGAGCGGCTCGGCCTGCTCCGCATCCGTGACGATGCCATCGTCCTGCACGCGATGCGCTGGCCCGACGAGATCCGTTCCCCGGAGAGCCTCGCCCCCAAGGACATCGACGTCGACGACGGCGAGATCGACCAAGCGGTGCAGCTCATCGACTCGATGACCCGCGACGAGGGCATCGAGGGCGCGGAGTGGGCCACCGACCGGTACACACAGGCGCTGGAGGAGGTCATCCACGCGAAGGCGGAAGGCAAGAAGCCGCCTCGTACGGAGGCGGAGGAAGCGCCGGCAGGCGAAGTCGTGGACCTCATGGCCGCACTTCAGCAGTCCGTACGGCGAGCCCGCGAAACCCGTGGTGAGTCCGACGCGGACGTGCACGAACTGAAGCCGAATAAGCGGACGGCGAAGAAGACTGGCCCCGGGCGGACCGCGAGCAAGACGGCAGCGAAGAAGACCGCGGGAAAGAAGACGGCGGCGACGAAGACCGCGGCGAAGCAGTCCACGGCGAAGCAGCCTGCGGGGAAGAGGGCCACAGCGCAGAAGACCACAGCAAAGAAGAGCCCGGCCAAGAAGAGGGCGGCGAAGAAGACCGCGTCCGGCCGACACCGCCGGAGCGCTTGACCGGGACAGCGTCCCGCACCGCGCTTTGCCCCTTTACGGGGGAGAAAACGGGGCAACCGAACAGTGCACGGCCGAGAGGACGGCCGGACCACCTGGACAAGGAGGCGAGAGCCCGATGGCGATCGCGACGTACACCCTCGTCGCCCTGGACTGCCGGGAACCGGAGTCGCTGGCCCGTTTCTACGCGGCCGTACTGGGCGGCGAGATCAAGCAGTACGACGAGGACTGGTACGACCTGTACGCCCCCGGCGGACACCGCATCTCCTTCCAGCGTGCCCCCGACCACCAGCCGCCCAAGTGGCCCCAGGCGTCATCCGATTCGCAGCAACTGCACCTCGACTTCACTGTCACCGACATGGATCGCGCCCAGGAAGAGGTTCTCGCCCTCGGGGCGAAGGCGCTCGACCTTGACGACCAGGGCGGCGAACGCGGGTTCCGCGTCTTCGCCGACCCCGCGGGGCACCCCTTCTGCCTGTGCCGGGAGTAGCGGCGAGGGCGCGCGCCACACGGCTTCCGCCGGGGCCAAGGGCCCGTGTCAGGCCGCGTTCTCTTGGTGGACTCGGTGGGTCCTGGCAGTGGCCAGGTCTGCCGCTCGCCAGACCGAATCGGCGGAGGCGGCCAGCAGCGGCAGCCGGACGGCCGGGCTGGGGATGCGGCCCTGGGCGTGCAACACCCCCTTGATCACGGTCGGGTTCGGCTCGGCGAAGAGCGCGGCGGACAGCCGGGCCAGCTCGGCTCCCAGCCTGCGGGCCGGTCCGGTGGCATCGCGCTGCCACAGCGAGATCAGCTCGGCGTAATCAGCGGTGCGGACATTGGCCGACGCCAGGATGCCGCCGTGGGCGCCCGCCGCGAGCAGGGGCGAGATGACGGCGTCATCGCCGCCGAGCACCGCGAAGCCCGGGGTCGTCGAGCCGAGCAGTTCCATCGCGGCTGCGTCGATCGCACCGGTTGCGTACTTGACCCCTACGACCTCCGGTAGGTGCCTGAGCGCGTTCAGCGTGCTGAGGCTGAGGGACTGACCGGTGCGGTACGGGATGTCGTAGACGACCAGCGGCAGACCCCCGTGCTCGGCGAGTGCCGTGAAATGCGCCAGCGTTCCCGCCTCGCCGGGCCGGATGTAGGGCGGTGCGGGAACCAGCGCCGCGGCGACGTCACCGCTCTCGGCGAGCTCCCGCAGTGTCGTGATGGCGGCGGCGGTGTCGTTGGTGCCGACGCCGACGATCAGCGGAGCTCCGTGTGCCCGGCAGGCGGCCGAGCAGATGCGGACCACGGCACGCTTCTCCTCGGTGGTCAGCGTGGCCGCCTCCGCGGTGGTGCCCAGGGCAACGAGTCCCCGAGCGCCGCCGGCCGACAGCGCCTCGTCGGCGAGGCGGGCGAGTGCGTCCGGGGCG
Source organism: Streptomyces aureoverticillatus (assembly GCF_014649395.1). Classification (GTDB taxonomy): domain Bacteria; phylum Actinomycetota; class Actinomycetes; order Streptomycetales; family Streptomycetaceae; genus Streptomyces; species Streptomyces aureoverticillatus. Next base: position 188,348 of record NZ_BMSY01000004.1, on the reverse strand, counting down.
AGGCGCAGGTCGTCGGTGAACGGAGTCACCAAGGGGACAAACAGGCCGGTGAGGTTGGCTTCGGGCTTCATGCGCCCAGCCTGACCGACACAAACCCAGTAGATCCAGTTCATATTTCTTCGCTTATGCGTAAGCTCACCTTATGCTCGATGTCCGACGTCTCCACCTGCTGCGCGAACTGGACCGACGTGGCACCATCGCCGCCGTCGCCGAGGCGCTGACCTTCACCGCCTCGGCCGTCTCCCAGCAGCTGAGCGCGCTTGAGCGCGAGGCGGGCGTAGCCCTGCTGGAACGAAGTGGCAGACGGGTGGTGCTCACCCCCGCGGGCCGCACCCTCGTCACCCACGCCGATGCCGTCCTCGAACGCCTCGAACTGGCGGTCTCCGAGCTGGCCGGGGCACGCGAGGGCATCGGCGGGCCGCTGCGGATCGGGACGTTTCCCTCCGGCGGCCCCGCGATCGTGCCCGCCACGCTGGCCGAACTGGCCCAACGGCATCCCGCGCTGGAACCGATGGTGCAGGAGATCGACTCGGCGCGGGTCTCCGACGGCCTGCGCGCCGGCGAACTCGACGTGGCCCTCGTCCACGACTACGACTTCGTGCCCGCGTCGCCGGACACCACGGTCGATCAGGTGCCTCTGCTGGAGGAACCCATGTACCTGGCCACCGGCGGCACCACCGACAGCGCTCCCGCTGCCGGTCGCGTCGCCCGCGGCGAAACGCTGGCGGAGCTGCTCGGACCGTGGGCCATGTCCCCATGGATCACGGCCCGGGACGGCACGACCGGTCACGCCATGGCCGTACGCGCCTGTCTGGCGGCCGGATTCCAGCCGCGCATCCGCCATCGGGTCAACGACTTCCGCACGGTCCTGGCGCTGGCAGCCATCGGGCAAGGCGCCGGATTCGTACCGGAGATGGCCACCGCATACGCCCCCGAGGACGTGGTCCTGACCCGACTGCCCCTCTTCCGCCGTTCGAAGATCGCCTTCCGTGCGGGCGGAGGCACCCACCCGGCGATCGCAGCGTTCGTGGCGGCGGCGCGAACAGCGGTGGCGCCACGGGCTGTGCCGCCTCGCTGATTGCTTCAGCGACGGGATGCAGCTGCTGGCCGACCACCGGCGTTCGGTCGATCAGGCGCGGTCGTGGAGGGTGACGTGGTAGCCGTCGAGGTCGGCGAAGGTGAATGTCCGGCCGAAGGGGCCGTCGATCGGTGCGGAGACGATGGTGTGGCCGTCGGCGACGAGAGCATCGTGAATGGCTTGGACGTCTGTGGCGTGGAGCCAGATCGCGGCACCGATGCCGGGCTGGGCAACGGATGCGAGATCGGTGCCGGGAACGACGTCGCGGACTGCGAACGCGATCGGCTTCGTCTCGAAGACGACGGCGTGCGCAGGCCCGGCCTGCGAGCGGACGAGGCCAAGGTACTGCTCGTAGAACGCCTGCGAAGCGTCGAGGTCGCGCACTTGGAGTGAGATGAAGTCGGGGCCGGTGACGGGCATGAGGATGCTCCTTCTCTTCGTGTCAGCTTTCTGACACAAGTCAACCTATGTCAGAATGCTGACATGAAACAAGACGGGGCAGGCGTCGACCTGGAGACGTCACTGGGCTACCTGCTGAAAGAGGCGTCGAGCGTCCTCCGCTCAGCCATGGAGGAGGTGCTGCGGCCGCTCGGGATGAGCGTGACGCACTACTCCTGCCTCGAACTGCTGGCTCAACGACCGGGCTTGTCGAACTCCGAGCTCGCGCGGGGCGCGTTCGTGACACGGCAGTCGATGAACGTGCTGCTCCAAAACCTGGAGCGAGAGGGCTACGTGACCAGGCCCGCGGAGGCAGCCGTCGGGAAGGTTCTTCCCGCGCGGCTCACGCCTCGCGGCCGACGGAGCCTCGAGAAGGCGTCCGCAGCGGTCCGGTCCGTCGAGGTCAGAATGCTGTCCGGCATGACCGAGACCGAGCAGTCGGACGCGTTCCGGAGCCTGCAGAGCATGATCCGTTCCCTGCGCGATGACGACGACGGTGCATAGCTCGTTCCCCGGCGCCCGTGGCTGGATCCGATCGCGAGGTGGCAGAGGGCTGTGGGACAGGGGCCTCGTCGCCGCAACCTTTCCAGGACCGCCTCACCGCTGTCATGGCGCGGTGTTATCGGTCAGTATCAAGCTAGTTGGGGCCAGAGTGTTCGGTTCGGGCGCGTTGAGACTCGACCGGAGGACCGATCGAATGGCCACCTCGGCGAGTGCTCCGCCGATCACGTTGATCTGCCGGGGAAAGTGGCTGAATATCGTCAGCCAATACATCGCCGCTGGTCACGAGCGCCTGCCTTGCTAATCGGTTGACGGGTAGTCAAGTCTTTGCCTTCCGAGGGCTTTTAGGTACGGCTAAACGTGGCATGCTCGTAGTAAGCCTCTGGACCGGGGCCTCGATCTGTGGGGGTGGCCATGAGTTGGCGTGACAGCACCACGAGGAGGCAAGACGACTTAGCGGGCGCGCGACTTGCCCGCCAGGTCACCGCATCGATAGCAGGGCTACTGGAAGAGCGGGCGATATCCCGCACGCAATTGGCCGACCGCATGGGCGTATCGCCAGGTCGGGTCAGCCAGATCCTCTCGGGTGATGAGAACCTCACGCTGCGCTCGCTGGCGAACATAGCCGAGTCTCTGGACATCGGCATCGAGGTCCATTTCGTCGATTCTCCGCTGGCCGGGCAGTCAGGGCGCGATCAGACGAGGGCCGACGGCGGACCGGTCCGTCCGTACGTCCCCGCACAGTATTAGCCGTCACGGGCGGCTGCGTGCCTGACGTGGCAGCGAGACCCACCTGCTCGGCGCGGGACCGTTCTGCGTGCCGTGTTCAACGCCGTCGTGCTGAAGAGCCGTCTTGATATTGAAGATCTCGCGATCAGTTGAGCGATTCCCCTCCTTGTAGGCGATGCCGAGCAGGAAGCAGCACTTCTGCTCCGCTTGACCGCGGGCGTTGCGGTACTTCATTTCCGCATCCGCCAAGACGTGGGGATTCGGATCCTCGCTCGCCTTCTCCCTGGCTCGCGCCTGCGTGGTCCACTTGTTCAGCGAGGCCACGGCCTCGTCGTACCTGATGTTGATTTCCTCCTTCAGGTTGGTGCGCCGGTGAGCGGTGAGACCAGACACGTCCACCCGCAGCAGCAGGATGTTGCGGACGTCGTCGATGAAGCTTCGCAGTTCCCAGCTCTCACAGAAGCCCCGAGCAAGCTGTCGGCACCAGGTGACCTCGTCGTGTTTCAGCTGCCTGGCCAGGCGCTCCAACAGCACCGAGTCGTACAGGGTGAACAGCTTCAGCAGAGGGACGTTCTGCAGCTGCCTCTCCTGCTCGCGGCCGACCTGGGAGACCAGGGCCCAGCCGGCGATGGCCCCGACCAGCGTCGGCGGAACACGGGAGGCGTGAGGCATGAGCCAGAAGCTGGCCAGTCCCGCCACACAGGCCGTCCATGCCACGAATGCGACAGCGCACCACCGGGACGTGCGGGTGGCCAGCAACCGGCCCTCACGCCAGAATCGGACCAAGAGTGCCACCCACGTGACGCCCGCACACACGCCAACCGGCAATAACCATTGCGTACCCGACACGATGCCCCCCACCTGGCGCTGATCCCTCCGCTGCGGGTCCCTGGCCATGGGCAACGCCCCAGCCACGTCGCCTGGTTGTCATATACCGCCCGCCACGTTCAAGCAGCATGCTCCTGCGGGCCAGCGCCGTCGAGACGAAAATGGAGCCTGAATCGACGCAGAGGGACGACATCTCGCCATACCCGCGCACACCGCACGGCGAACAGCTGCATGAACGCCTGCCATGTGCTGCATCTGCTGTGGGGCCGCTGCTCGCCGTCGGCGCGTTCACCGCCGTCACACGGCTACGTCTTCCATAGCGCGCCCGGCACCGCTTTCGTCGTAAACATCAAGGCTCTGTCACTGAACGCAATCGCCGCAGCGCACAGAGCCTCTACAACACGAGAGTGAGCACTGTTCGCGAGGTCCGCACCGACTCCGGGCGGTCCAGCGGCCGTTGTGGCCGCTGGACCGGGGGAGGGCTACCTTCCTCGTGGCGTACGCCGCTGACGACGACGTGCCTCGGGCGTGCTGTCCTCAGCGATCCCCGCGCGGGCACGCACCGTCTTCTCCAGCGTCCGCCGTGCGGGAGCGTCCAAGCGCAGTGTGTCCTTGACCGAGTGGGTCTTGCGCCACGCCCAGCGCTGCTGGCGGTTGAGCATCATCAGCGCCATGGGCCAGAACAGGCCGTCGGCCCCGAACAACGTGGTGGCCACCACGACGGCGGCGCCCACAAGGAGACCGGTCGTTCCATGGGAGGCAGCCGCGAGGGCGAAGGGGGTGCCCGCAGCGCTTCCGCCGATCACTCCCGCCATACGGCTCCTGCTGTCGCGGGCCATCACACGTACCGCCCCGCTGGGACGGCGACGTGGCCGGCGTGTTCCCGGCTCTTCGGTGCGATGTCGATCATCTGTTCCCTCCTTGGGCCTGAGGCCGTGTGGAGGGGCGGGGAACGGGACCGGGAAATCTCCCCCCGAGTCGCGAAGATTCTTTACGGACGTTGTCTGCGCCCGTCCGGGCAGGCAGAGCAGGGGGCGCGGCCATGACGAAGAGCCGGACCGCAGACCGGCACTGGGAGGACCTGCCCGACCGGGAGTTGGTCGAGGAGGCCTTGCACGCCGAGGACATGGCCGATCGCAGGTCGGCCTTCGCTGCCGTCTTCGCCCGGCACCACCGAGGGGTCCTGGCCTACTGCGGTGGTCTTCTGCAAGATCCGCACTCGGCCGCCGACGCCGCGGCGCAGACCTTCACCGAAGCCTTCACCGACCTCGCTGCGCTCAAGGAAGCGGACAAGCTGCGCGGCTGGTTGCTGGGTATCGCCCGCAACCAGTGCCGCAAGGAATGGAAACGCCGAGCCCGACAGGAACCGCTGCCGGAAGCCGAGGACGAAGAGGACAAGCGGACGCCTACCTGAAGGCCAGCAAGGCCCGGCAGGTCGAGGTCGACCGACTGCTGGACGCCGTGGCCGCGACCTTCACCAACAAGCAGCAGCAGCTCTGCCGTCACGCCGTGCGCCAGGGCCTGGTCGGCAAACAGCTCGGGGCTGTTCTTCGCACCAAACCCGAAGAGGCCAGCCGCCGGACCGGCGAGATCATCACCCTCGCGTACGAGGGGTTCGGCGCGCTCGTCCTGGCCCGGGAAGGCCGCAGCCACTGCCCCAAGTTGGCCCGCATCCTCGATCAAGCCGCCTGGCGCGGCGACAACTTCACCCCGAAACTGCGCCAGCGCATCGTGCGCCACCTCAACACCTGCCTGCGCTGCGACAACTGCACCACCCAGCGCGACCGGCTGATCAAACCACTGACCCCCGCGCTCGTCCCCGTCCTGGTCACTCCGGTCGTCAAGGACAAGGTCGACAAGGACATCAAGCAACGCACCCGGACCCAGCTCAACCGCATCCTCAACGAGATCGGCAACGCCTTCCTCGCCGTGCTGTCCGTGGCAGTCGTCGCCGCGCTCATCATCGGCGGCCTGTTCGCCTACGACGCCGGCGTCCCGGACGGCAGCATCCCGGTGAACTGGGTGGGCTGCGGCACCGCCACCGACGGTGCGGGAACGCCCTGCACCGTCACCCTCAACCAGAACGCGTCCGTCTGCCTCGTCCCCTTCAACCCGTTGCAGCCCAACCTGATGACCATCGATGAGTGCCGCAGCCGGGCCGGTCAAGGCTCAGGAGAGCAGCGACTGATGTCAGCCCACCACCGCCACTCCCGAAAGGGTGGGAACCCCGCGATGGAGTGCGGGCGCGCCGATCGCGACGGGTTCGGAAAAGATCTTGGCGGAGGTGTCATCAGAATGCCGGGCTCGGGCCTCTCCTTGGTGAACGGCCGCGCCCCCTCGTATGGGGCGGCCGCACAGTGATGGGAGGACGAGGGTGGGGTTTGTCGGCATCCTGGTGCTTGTGATTCTGCTCGTGGCACCCAGCGTGAAGCAGCTGGTGGACAGCGTCGCGTTCCGTATCCGGGCGCAAGGCCGGGCCGAGGTGATCCGTGCGCAGCGTTCCGGGATCTCCACGGGGCGCGGCGGACAGGCTCGGCGCAAGGTGCGTGAGGGCGGGAAGGCAGCGGTGAAGTCGGATGCCTGAGCTGAAGTCGGGGACCGTCGGGGACCTGGAGACGTTGTTCGTCGAATGCCGTGCGGAGATGACGGGGAAGGCGCGCTCTTTGCTGGCCGCCGCGGATGTTCCCGAGTGCGTGGCCGATGCCGACGACATCGTCAGTACCGCCTTCGCCAAGGCCCTGCGCGATCCCGCCGCGCTGCACGACGCCAGGGCCTGGCTGTATCAGGTGATCCGTACCGATGTGGCGTACCTGGCTCGCCGGCGAGCCAGGCGAGGGCAGTTGGAGGAGCGGCGGGCAGCCGATCCCCTGCGTGTGGATCCGCTGGTGGTCGCCGACTTCAGCGCGTTGGTGGCCAATCGCGAGGTGGTGCACAAGGCCGTGCTGGAGCTCTCCGCGCAGCAGCGCGTGGCGGTGTGGGCCACACACGCCATGGACTACACGCGCAATGAGGTCGCCGTCCTCATGGGCAAGCACCCCGGTACCGTGGCCCGGCACAGTTCGCGGGCCCTTCTCCTGCTGCGCGCCAGTATCACCACGGCAGTTGTGGGTGTCCTGTCGGCTTTGGGCATGAGGGTCGGAGCTCAACGACAGGTGACTCCCGCCGACGACGCGGGCGACGATCCGACAGCGTCGGCGCCGCCGTGGGGGATACAGCAGGGCGTCATCTGCGCGTGCATCGTCATCCTGACTGCCTGGGCGCTGTGGACACAGCGCGGGCGCATCCGGCTCTTGCTGACGCGGAACGATCGCAGACCCCGTGGCCGCCACGCACGCCGACGCTTCTTCCGCCCCAAGGCACCTTCCGCCCCGAGTGGGTACCTGCTGCGATGCCCGTGTACCCGAGGTCTGGTGCCGCACCGCAAGCATGCGGACAACGCCTACATCTGTACCAGCTGCGGCCGCGTACAGAACGCTCTCGACATGGGAGCTCCCGGCACGGACCCCGGCGCTCAGCTCTCTGCGCCGTCGGTCGCCCCCTCGCATCCAGAGACCCCCGAGTTCACCCAGCAGAATTCCGTCGCACTCCGCGCGGCGTGGCTTCGCGCCGTCGAACAAGTGGGAGCGGTCCCCGAACCGACCCGGATCGAGGCCTTGCCCGGGCACCTTGTCGTCGGGCTGGCAGACAGGGGCGCCTGGGAACAATTCGAGCCCAGCGTCCGCTCGCTCACCCGGGCGCTCGAGCGCGAGCTGGGCCAGCCGATCTCCCTCATCGCCACCTTCGACCGCCAGGAGCCGCTGGACACCGCCGACCTCGATATCCCGCCTTCCGTGGACAGCAGACAGCCCAGCGATGGTGCGGGCGTCACGGAGGCTGCTGTGACCCGTTGAGTGACGGGGCGCCGAACGCGAAGACGACGCACTACCCACGGCGGTGCCAGTGGGTGCGTACGGGGGTGGAGCCGGGGGAGTCGGCGCTGATGCAGCCGTCTGCGGCCCGGCTCCGCGGCCGTTCGACGTCGCATGTTCACACCGATCACGCCTGGCGTGGGAAGGCCCGCACGGCATGCCGTATCGTCTCGCGATATCGGACCTCGACATGGTGTGTGGGGCGTGTGCCCCGACGTGAATGGAGCACGGCGATGAGCGGATCCTCGGCCCGGGCCGCGGACGGGGAGCTGACGCGGCGGCTGGGCGTCGGAGACGCGGTGGTGATCGGCCTGGGGTCGATGATCGGCGCGGGCATCTTCGCCGCGCTCGCCCCGGCGGCGGGCGCGGCCGGATCCGGGCTGCTGCTCGCACTGGCACTGGCGGCGGTGGTGGCCTACTGCAATGCCACCTCCTCCGCGCGCCTGGCCGCCCGCTATCCGGCTTCCGGCGGCACCTACGTCTACGGCCGCGAACGCCTGGGCGACTTCTGGGGTTACCTGGCCGGGTGGGGCTTCGTGGTCGGCAAGACCGCCTCCTGCGCCGCCATGGCGCTGACCGTCGGCTCGTACGTCTGGCCGGGCCACGCCGGCGCCGTCGCGGTGGCCGCGGTGGTGGCGCTGACCGCGGTGAACTACGGCGGCGTGCAGAAGAGTGCCTGGCTGACGCGGGTGATCGTCGCCGTGGTCCTGGCGGTGCTGGCCGCCGTCGTGGCCGTCGGCCTCACTGCCGACAGCACGGACGCGGCGCGTCTGGAGTGGGGCACGGATGCCACCGGCACCGGGGTGCTGCAGGCCGCGGGGCTGCTGTTCTTCGCCTTCGCCGGGTATGCGCGCATCGCCACGCTGGGCGAGGAGGTCCGCGATCCGGCTCGCACCATTCCGCGGGCCGTCCCGCTCGCCCTGGGCATCACCCTGGTCGTCTACGCGGCCGTCGCCGTCTCCGTGTTGCTGGTTCTCGGGCCCCAGCGCCTCGCCGATGCCGCCGCCCCGCTGTCGGAGGCCGTACGCGTCGCCGGTGCGGGATGGCTGGTCCCGGTGGTCCGTGTCGGCGCGGCCGTCGCCGCGCTCGGCTCCCTGCTCGCCCTGATCCTCGGGGTCTCGCGTACGACCTTGGCGATGGCCCGCGACCGCCATCTGCCGCACGCTCTGGCCGCCGTGCACCCGAGGTTCAAGGTGCCCCACCGCGCCGAACTGCTCGTCGGCGCCGTCGTCGCGATCCTCGCCGCCACGGTGGACGTGCGCGGGGCGATCGGCTTCTCCTCCTTCGGCGTGCTCGCGTACTACGCCATCGCCAACGCCTCGGCGTTCACGCTCACTTCGCAAGAGGGGCGCCCGCCCCGCGCCGTCCCGGTGCTCGGCCTGGCCGGGTGCCTGCTGCTCGCCTTCACCTTGCCCGCCGTCTCGGTCGTCTGGGGCGCCGCGGTGTTGGTGCTGGGCGCGGCTGCCTACGGGGTGCGCCGCGTACTCAGCACGCGCCGAGCGTCCTGATCCGGGCGGGACTTTCGTTCCGTCCTGATTCTGATCCGGGTGGGACTCTGGCCGGTGCGCGGGGTGCGCGGGGTGCGCGGGGTGTGTGGGATGCGCGGGGTGCGTGGGATGCGAGGGATCGCCCGGGTTCCCGCTTCGTCGCCTACCGCAGCGCCCTCGGCATGGAGGTCCTGCTGATCACGCGAGGGCGTCGCCGCCGAGGACCTCGCGGGCCAGCTCCGCCAGCGCCTTGCGGTCCTCGGCCAGAGCCTGCTTCCCGGCCCCGGTGGCTCGGTAGACCCGGCGGGTGCGGCCGTCGACCACCCGCTGCTCGGAGACCAGCAGCCCGTCCGCCTCCAGCCGGTGCAGCGTCGGGTACAGCGTGCCCGGGCTGATCTGGTAGCCGTGTCCGGCCAGTTCCTCGGTCATCCACGCGCCGTGGATCTCGCCCTCGGCCGCGTGATGCAGGATGTGCAGCCGCACGGCACCCCGCTGGAACTCTCGCACCTGCCACCTCCACGCCCGTCCGACAGTGACGGAACCGATATCGGTAACCGATCCTACGTGCTCGGGCCTCTACGCCCCCCACACCCGGCTGCGCGAGAGCGCCACCATTCACCGGCCCACTCCGGCCTTCTGGGCGGTGCGTACGCGGGAGGGGGAGGTCATCGAGCCGCTGAGTGGGACGCGAAATGGGCCGGCACCGGGAAGGTGCCGGCCCATTTCTGTCACATCAGCCTCGGCAGGCTTGGCCTGCCGGTGCGTCGGTGCGCTGTGTGCTTACAGCGCACGGACGCGCGAGGCCTGCGGGCCCTTGGGGCCCTGCACGATGTCGAACTCCACGTGCTGGTTCTCCTCGAGGCTACGGAAGCCCGAGCTGTCGATCTCCGAGTAGTGCACGAAGACGTCCGAGCCGCCGTCGGCCTGGGCGATGAAGCCGAAGCCCTTCTCGGCGTTGAACCACTTGACGGTTCCCTGAGTCATTGCTGCTCCTTACAGGGGCTGGGTTGGGGTACTCGCACCGTGCGAGACTCCCGGCCGGTTCACGACGCGGCTGCTCCAGCGACCTGGAAGGCAGATTTTCGCGCCCGCAACATCGTTCTCTGCGAGCATGCGACTGGCACAAACACACAAGTAAAACTGCGACCGCTCCGTACAACCAGGCTGCCGTCGGATTCATTCCCGTGCCGGCAGGAGCGCCACCGGTAAGGTCCCATCGGACACACCTCAGGGCCATCCGAACGAAGAACGCCGATGTCACCATCATCCGCCACTTGACGTTCCACCCCCGATACGCAAAAAGAGTCCAGGTGACGGGAAAGTACGACACAACCGACGCGCAAGAACGGCTGACCATCCACGACGCGTCCGCCACCAGCCAACACCACGTCATGCTCCGGCTGGCCGGAGACTTGGACAGCCTCGCCCTCAGCGCGGTGAGCCCAGCCATCCGCCAAGCACTCGACAGCACCGGTCTCTATCCCCGCCTTCCCCTCATCACCGAGCCGGACCACGTCGCACCACAACCAGGCGAGCCCCCAATCGAGGGGTGAAACGTCACGCCAGCCCAAGGAGATGAGCTGTCTGCCGTGCAAGTCTTCCCTCATCCGCAAGGACGCTCATGGGCAGAGGCAGCAGGCGAACTGCCCAGCCCCTGCTGTGGGTAGGGGCTGGGCAGTCCGATTCGTCAGGTCTCGGTCCGCTTCTCCAGACGGCTGCCACTCGGCACGGTGATGGACATGATGTCGCTGGGGGCGTCCAGGGCGATGCGGTGCCATCGCCCGCGCGGCACGACGACTGCGGTTCCGGCGGTCAGCTTGATCTGCTCCTCTTCGTCTCCCGACTGCTGCGGGCGCAAGCAGAGGCGTATCCCGCCGGTGAGGCAGGAAACGACTTCGTCCGCGGCGGTGTGGATTTCCCAGTGGTCGCCGTGGACGTCGGCGTCGTTCTCCACGTGGAAGGTCATCACCTGCCAGCCGTCCCGCTCGGGGGCGAAGACCGGCTGCTCGGCGTGCACCTGGCCGTCTTGGCGGAGGTGGAGGAAAGAAGCGTAGAGATCGATCGGAGTGACGGCCATGCCGGGACTTCCCTTCTGCGGCGAAACTGTTCTGGACGTGCTGGTGAGCGCGTGCCCCTGCCGAAGGCTTCGAGGGGCGTCAACTGACAGCCGGTCGGAGGTGCGCCCAGGGCAGCGCGAGTTCGAGCGTGCGCGACACCTGCAGGAGCAGGTCTTCTTGCCATGGCGCGGCGACGAGTTGGATGCCGACGGGCAGACCGGTGGCGTCGTCGTGGTGGACGGGCAGCGAAATGGCCGGTTGGCCGGTCACGTTGAACAGCGAGGTGAACACGGCCAGCGGATAGCTCTTGTGCAGGGGTGTCAGCGGGTCATCGCCGCTGCCCGTGCGCCAGAAGCCGACGGGCGGGGGCAGGCATGCCATCGTGGGCGTGATGAGCAGGTCGAAATTGCCGACGAATGCTTCGACGATGCACCGCGACAGATGCTGGGTGCGCTGCACGGCCTCCGCGTAGGCCCAGGAGTCGACGGCGCGTGCCGCCTCGCGCAGGGCCCGGTTGTGCGGCTCGACACGGTCCGGATCGGCGAGCGGAACACCCGCGGCAGCGACGTTCCAGATCGTCGTGAACGCCGCGATCAACTCGTCTGTCGGCGGCAGCGGCAGGGGTACGTCCACCACATGGTGACCCGCGGCCTCGAGGGTCCGCAGCGTAGTGTCGACCGCTGCCAGGCACGCCGGGTCGACGCCCATCCCGGCAATCGGAGGCTCGACGAGCACCCCGATCCGCAGCCCCTTCGGCGGTGCCGTCGTGAGTGCGTCCGCGAAGGGGCGCCGCGGGGTCGGCGGTGACCACCACGCGGCGGGATCATGGCGGGCGAGTATGTCCAGGGCGGCCGCCGAGTCGGCCACCGTGCGGGTGAGCACGCCGTCGGTGCCCATGCCCTCGCAGAGGACGGTCGCGTCGGTGACCAGGCCGCGGGTGGGCTTGAGCCCGACGAGACCGTTGCACGAGGCCGGTACGCGGATCGAGCCGCCCCCGTCGGCGGCGTGCGCGATCGGCGCCATCCCGGACGCGACCGCCACGCCCGCGCCGCTCGACGACCCGCCCGGCGAGCGGTCCGGGTCCCACGGGTTGCGGGAGATGCCGAGGGCCTCGCTCTCGGTGAACGCCACGGAGCCGAACTCGGAGGTGGTGGTCTTCCCGAGCAGCACGAACCCCGCGTCCGCGAACCGGCGCACCACCGGGGCCGACGCCGCGGCCGGTGTCAGATCGGCGCCGGCGCTCCCGTAAGTCGTGGGCCATCCGGCCACGTCAAGGTAGTCCTTGACCGGGAGCGGAACGCCGTGGAATGGCGGCAGGTCCTCGGGCGATGCGGCGCGTACCACCGCGTCGGCCGCCACTGCCGCGGCTTTGCGGACGTCGTGGTCGGCCCGGTGGCAGTACGCGTTGAGCCGGGGGTCCAGCTCGTCCATCCGTTCCAGGTAGCTGTCGGCCACCTCAACCGGGCTCACCTCCTTGCGGCGTATGGCCGCGGCGAGCTCGACGGCCGACGCGAACGGGTCGATCGAGTAGCGCGTCACAAGCAGTCCTTTCCAGGGTGGTTGGCGGGACGTCAGTGTTGCCGCACGGCCGAGGGCGCGTCTTGAACGAATGTCGCGACGACTTGTGAAACCAGGGGAGTCGGCCCGTAGCCTGAAACCATGCGATCTGCCGGGGGAACTCGTGAGGCTGCCGCGAGGTGGGACATCAGTACTCCGACACGACCCGGCCGGATGCCGGGGGTCGCCATGGCCGGATTCCGCGACCGCAGCACGACCCCCCTCGACCTCCATGTGATCCCGTATCCGGCTGTCACGGTGGCCGTCGACCTGGGAAACGGGCTGATAGTCGACGACGTCCGTGGCCGACAGCAGCGCGACGGCGTCGTCTTCGGTCTCGCGCCCGGCGGCGTTCGCGTGCGCGGCCGGAACATCGACTGCCTGCAGATACGGCTGTCACCAGTGACCGCGCACGCGGTACTTGGTGCCTCCTTGGAGCCGGGCGGAGAGATGGTCGCCCTCGACGCTCTCTGGGGCCGGGGCGCCACGCGAACCCATGAGCAGCTACGTGCTGCCGCCTCGTGGGAAGAGCGGTTCACGATCGCGGAGGCCGCACTCGCCCGAGCACACGAGGCAGGCCGGGCGATCACCCCGGAAGTCGCCTACGCCTGGCGGCAGATGGAGATCAGCCGAGGGCAGATCCGCATCGAGCCGCTGGCAGCAGAGGTCGGCTGGAGCCGCAAGCGGCTGTGGGCACGCTTCCGCTCCCAGATCGGCCTGACGCCCAAGCGCGCCGCGCAGCTGGTTCGCTTCGACCACGCGGCCCACCGCCTCGCCGCGGGGCACAGCGTCGGCTCGGTGGCGGCCGAGAGCGGCTACGCCGACCAGTCCCACCTGCATCGGGACGTCATGGCCTTCACCGGGGTGACGCCCACGGCCGTATCCACCGCGCCATGGCTCGCGGTCGACGACGTCGCGTGGACCGCCCTGAATCGCGTGTCCAGGCCCTGACTGTTCACGCGGCCGGGTGCTCCCCACCAACTGGCCGCCCATGGGGGATCTCCACTGGCCGCAAACAACAATGAGCACGGTGTCCTTGGGGAATCGTCGGCGTTGCCGCAGCGCCGCTAAGCCTAGGATCGCTGGAAGTGCCGTTCCGTTCGAGGGAGTTGTGGGTGGGTTCGTGGCGTTCGGCGTTAGCGCTGGTGCTCGTGGTGGGGGTGGGGACGGCGGCGTGCAGCGGCGGGGCGAAGCCCGCGAAGGAGCCGGCGGCCGGCGCCTCTGCTCGCGCGACGCAGGTTCTGGGGGAGCAGGAAGTGCGCGAGGTGCTGCCAGGTCCATCGGTTGTCCCTGAAGGCTGGCGGCCGCGCAGAGACCCTGAGGTCCTTGGGCGGGGTGAGGGCGGCCGTGTCGGTTTCGCGCGGAGGGGCTATCGGGCTCCGGACCTTGATGGTGTCGTCGGGTTCGGGCTCCGCTCCTTCAGCAGCGCGAAGGCCTCACGGGTCGAGTTCGCGGGCATGCGGAAGCGCTCTGAAGGCTCACTGGTGAAGTCCGTGAGGTTTTACGGCGTTGATGAGGTATTCACGGCAAAGTATTGCCTCGGCCCGGGATGCTTCACCTCTGTTCATTTTCGAAGGGGTGCCGTGCACGCGTGGGTGAACCTGAACTTCTATGAGCACCGCCCCGCAGCGGATCCCAGGGTGATGAATTCGCTGGTTCGCACGTTGGTGGAACGGGTGCGACAGGCGCAGCGGGGCGAAGCGCCGACAGCGAAGGCGCGGTAGGAGCGTGCGGTCTGCAGCCTGGTCCGTGCCCCAACCCCGACCACGTGCCTGCGTCACCAAGAACCGTGGTAGGCCAAGTTCACGGCCAGGGCGGCTGCCGCCAGGCAGAAGAACACGGCCCACGGGCCCAGTTGGCGGTCCTGGACTCGCACATGGGCGCAGAACGCGCCGACGAAGTACAGGGTGAGACCGGCGGCGGCGAGTATGCCCAGCACCGGCACGGCAAACCCGGCCAGCAGCCCCAGCGCGCCCGCTGCGAGCAGCGCGCCCAGCGGGCGCATCCAGGATCGGGGCACGCGCAACTTGTCCGCTTGGCTCTTGGGATAGTCGTGGCCGATGAAGTTGGCGACGGCGGCCGAACCGTTGACGGCCGAGGCGAGGAGAGTGACCACCAGGTAGGCGGCGAACACGAAAGTCTCCTTCTTCGTGAGAACGGTGGTTGAGTGTCCACTTCTTGGACGGGCGCGGCCTCCAAGAAGTGACATTCGCGGTCCGAGCGGTCCCTCGGGGAGCGGTCCTGTGGGCGTGCCTGCCTGACGGTCACGGTCACGTTCCCAGGAAGCTCACCGTCTCTGCCAGGTCCGCCCGGCCGGTGCGAAGCCGCGGCGCCCCTTCCTTCTCGAAGCCCACCGAGACTCCGCAGAACAGCACGAGCCCGTCCTCGGCTCCGACGATCTGGCTGACGGTCGTGCGGTACATCGTCCACATCACCTGGGGGCAGCTGTGCAATCCCTCCGCCCTCAGCAACAGCATGACCGTCTGCAGGTACATCCCCGCGTCCCCCCACTGTCCGGGCCCCATCGTCCGGTCGAGGTAGCAGAACAACACGACCGGCGCCCCGAACGCCCCCGAGTTCAAGGCAGCGATCTTCATGGGTCTTTCGGGGTCGTCGCGCTCGATTCCCAGCGCCTGGTACCGCTGGGCGGCCGCGGCGGAAAACCGGTCCAGATACGGCGAGGACAGTTCGGCCGGGTACATCGGGTACTCCCGCTCATCACCCGGGTCTCCCGCCAGGGCCCTGGCCGTCGCGCGCCTCTTCAGCTCGGCCAAGGGGTCGCCCGTCACGACAAACACATGCCACGGCTGGAGATTGCCACTCGACGGAGCCCGCGTGGCCGCAGCCAGCACTCGTTCGAGCACCTGCTTGGACACCGGCTCGTCGCTGAACGCCCGCACAGCCCGGCGGCTGTCCACGGCCTCGTACACATCCACGTCCACGCACCTCCTCACTCAACGACGACCACCGCACTGCCGGAGGGTTGGACTGCGGATGCGTGTGGCGACCTGGAATGTCGGTGGCGTTTCGCGTCGGCGAGCACACCCACCAGAGTTTCAAGATGGTTCTCAGGCCTCTGCTTCCAGGCTAGTCTTCGGCGGCCGCCAGCAGACCGCCATCCTGGCCCGTGACATCTACGGCGACATCAACCTCGGCAACCACGGCGGATAGGTGCCAGGTGACTGAGGAAAGGCAGCCTTCGGGGGACATGTACAACAACAACCGCGGTGGACAGCAGGGATTCCTCATCCAAGCGCGCGACATCATGAACCTGTACGTCCAGCCACATGTGTCGGTGGGCGTACCGGGGCTTGTCGCGGGCTTCGGGCTGTATCTCCTGGCCGTACGGCCCGCGTTACCGCTCCCGCGCGGCTACGACCCGGGTCCGGTGCGGCTCGGCTGGCTGCTGCTGGCCCTGGCCGTGGCGTCCGCCGTTGCCGCACGTGTGCTGGCCGCGCGGCGCAGGAGGCGTGAGGGGGTCTGGCGGTCGCCGGAGCACCTCCAGCGGGTTGCCGATGGGCTCGCCGACGTGCCTGTCGTATTCATGTCGATCCGCAAGGTGTCCTGCGTGATCACTGCCTGGGTGAAGTCGAGCGTCACCTCACACCACGCAGTGGCCAGCTCCAGCCTTCGCGGCACCACCCAGCGCCCCACGCGTTTGACCGCACCACTGTGAATCCCCTCGATCCGGAGAACGTCCTTGACCTCCGGTACGGCCGTCCCCGTCGAAGCGGACACGGCCGGCAGGTCAGCGGTCAGCGCGGTCAGTTCGCTGACGGTACGCGCCGACAGGGCAGCTTCGAGGCGCTCGTCCAACTCGTCCGCGGTCAGCAGACCGTCCCCCGCCGCGATACGCAGCACGTCGACCACCCGGTCCCGGTCCGCATGAGAGGCCCTCAGCTCAGGTGACGAGTCGGGGCCGGAGTGCTTCCCGGTGGGCGAAATCTCTCCCGACGTAGTTCCGTCCCGGTCCTGTCCAACGTGTCCGCGCGACGCAGTCAGCGGCGCGAGAAGAAGGCTAACGCTGTATCACGACTACGTGTGGCGACGTAGTCGACGTCGATGCTCCAGGCGCGGGCGGTGGCACGGGAGCCGATGGCTGCCAGTGCGTGGCCGTCGGGGGAGAACCGCACCGCACCCCAGCCTCTGCCTCCCCTGCAACAGACATCTCCACCGGCCCACCTCGCCCATCACAGCCACCGCACCAGCGAGAAGACACCCGGGCCGGCCACCCCAGCCACGGCCGAGCCACCGCTGCTGTGGTCGGCCACAGGACTGCCCGAGCTGAAGCCGTCCGGGACGCCTGGTGCACTCCCGCTACCGGCGCCAACCGGCCGAACGCCCGGTCGCAGAAGGGCCATTGGTGATCTCGTTGCGGGTGGGGCGGTTCCTCTGCGAGCGAGCCGGGTGCCGGCGGTGAACGTTCGTCGAGCGGATCCCCGACCTCACCGAGCGATCCTGTCGCCACAGCAGCGGCCGAGTTCGCGATGCGCCTCACGCGGCTGTCAGACTGCACAGATGATCGACGCTCTTCCCACTGGCCTGAGGGCCCGACACCTTGCCGAGGAAGACCATCTCCGCGTGCTCGCCGTACTGGACACGTGGTGGGGTGGCCTGAAGGGGGAGGCAGGAGCGACGGAACGTGCGCTGCTTCTGCCCCGGCTGTACTTCCAGCACTTCACCACCACCAGTTTTCTGCTCGAACGCGGCAGTGGAGAAGTTGCCGCCTTCCTGGTCGGTTTCCTGTCGCAGACAGAGCCCGAAGCCGCCTATGTGCACTTCGTCGGCGTCGACCCGGCGCTGCACGGACAGGGTGTCGGGCGCGCCCTTTACCGGGCCTTCTTCGCGCTCGCTCGGTCGCACGGGCGCCGTTACGTGCACTGCATCACCAGCCCGGAGAACACCGCGTCGCGGGCATTTCACACTCGACTCGGCTTCACGGCCTCAGCCGTTAAGCCGGACTACGACGGCCCCGGACTCGACCGGGTGGCGTTCACCATCGACCTTTCCGCGGAGCCGGTGGCCACCTCCTAGGGGCTGTCTGACAACTGATCAGCCGGCCGGTTCGCTGAGTCAGGTCGTCAGTGAGAGTGGGAGGAGCTTGGCGCGGTAGCCTGGCGATCATGGGGGACTGGATGATTCGGCTGGCTTCGATGGCGGACGTCGAGCCGGTGGCCGAGCTGCGGGCCGTGGTGCTGCGGGCGGATCTGGAGCGGCTCGGGCGGTACGACGAGCAGCGAGTGCGGCAGCGGCTGCGGGAGGGGTTCACGCCGGCGCACACTTGGGTGATCGAGGTGGGTGGTCTGTTCGCCGGCTGTGTGTCGCTGCGGCCTGCCGGGGACGCCCACTGGTTGGAGCACTTTTACCTGGCTCCGCACCTGCAGGGCAGTGGCATCGGTACTGCTGTGCTGCGTGAGTTGCTGGAGCGGTGTGACCGCGATGGCACCCGGGTTCGGCTGAACGTGTTGCAAGGCAGTCCGGCCCAGCGGCTTTATGAGCGGCACGGATTCACACTTGAGACCGAGGACCCGGTGGACGTGTTCATGGTGCGCGAGCCGGCCTCGGCTGTGCGTGACAAATGATCAGCCAGCCGGTTCGCGGAGCCACACGACCAATGAGGCCAGGACGAGTCCGGCGCGGTAGCGGTCGGCGAGCTTGTCGAACCTCGTGGCGATCGCTTGGAACTGCTTCAGTGGCGTCGTTGACATTGCCCGGTCTGAGAACGATCGACAGTGGCAGGCCCCGGCCGTCGACGGCGAGATGGACTTTGGTGGTCAGCCCGCCCCGGGACCGCCCCAGGGCCTGGCGCGCTTGCGAGCGGCCCGGATCTTCCAGTTCGTCCCCGTCCGCGACCCCTATTCGAGGGCACCAGCCGCGTGCTGGTGGGCGCGGTTGATCGTGGAGTCGATCGCGACGGTCCACTCCACCCGACCCACCGCGTCATCGCGGACCTGGACTCGAACGCTCCCGATGGGTGAGGTAGGCGCGGACTTCGCGCAGGTCTACAAGGGCGCGGCCGGCACGGTCGTAGCCGTTGTCCTCGACGTGGCTGCGTCGGATCCACTGGCGGACGGCGGCAGGGCTGACGTGGAGTACCGGGCGGCGGCGACGGTGTCGCAGATGATCGGTGGGGGTGTCGGGGACACGTACGTCTGCCTCCGCCCTGGTACGCCGAAAGCCCCGTCGGCGGGGGCCAACGGGGCCTTCGAGTGATCACTGTCCCCCGGTATGCGGGCATACGGGGGGCTGTTGATGAGTGTGGCAGGGGTCGGCGGGCGCATATCGTTCACGGCACGGTAACCGTTGCCGCCATGCGTGTCTGGTTTCGTCCGTGACTCCCGGACGGTCTCCAGGGAGCCTGTCCGGGCCGGCGCGCCGGCTCCTGCGGGCACTCAAGGAGAGGTGATGTGCGTGCTGGGCAGCTCGATGTAGTCGATGAGCGAGTTGTTCACGGTGTGCTTCTTGGTCATGGTCTGCTGGCCGGTCTGCAGGGTGCCGCCCTGCGGGGTGGCCGACAGGAGGCTGAGTGCGCCACCGTCGATGATGGACGTCTGCTGGTTCTTGTTCGTGTCAGCCGTGGCGTTCGTCGCCATGCAGACAGTCATGCCGACGGCCGCCAGGGCGACCATCACCTTGTGGGTGAGCGTGTTCATGCGGGATTCCTCTTTCGGTCGTTGCTTGTGTCGGGCCCTGGTCAGCAGGCCAGCGGCCCACATGTGGGCCCGTCGGTGCCGCCGACGTAGTCGATGACGGAGTTGTTGGTGGCGTGTGCCTTGTCCATGACCTGGCTGCCGGCCTGAACGCTGCCGGGGGTGTGGCGCGGGCCGCCGACGAGCGACAGGACCGAAGCCATGGGGCCGTCCTGCACCGCGTTCTGCTTGTTCTTGTTCGTGTCGGCCGTAGCGGTGGTGGTCGCGCTGACGGCCAGCCCGACGGCCGCCAGGGCGACGCCAATGGCACGAACGAGGGTGTTCCCGCTCATGAAACTCCATCCATGAAGGTTTGGTGGGTGAGGTGAAGTGGACAGGGCCCGGACAGCCGGTGCCTTACGCGCAGCCGTCAGGGCAGGAGGCCCGTCGTGATGTCCGTGCGCAGGTAGTCGATGAGGCTGCTGTTGGAGGTGCCCGTCTTGGCCATCTCCTGCCCTGCGACCTGGACGCTGTGGCAGCCGCCGGGCTGCGCGCCGGGCGAGAACAGCACGACGTGGCACAGGAGCTGCGACGACTTCTCCGTGCTGGAGTTGGTGTCAGCCACAGCTGGCACCGCCGCCGAACTCGCGAGCGCGACGGCGCCGGCTACGAGTACGGCCCTTCTCATCCCGGTACTGGCGGTTGACCGATCAGGTAGCAGGTGCATCTGCGTGCCTTTCGACGCAAGGGGAGTGGCAGGACCCGCTTGCTGGCAAGCGGGTCCCGAGCGCATGGTCCAAGAGCACGCTCGCCCGGCAGCGGTCACCACGGGCAGGAAGATCAGCTCTGACCGGGAAAGGGGTACCGAGCCGATGAACGGCTGGTCAAATCCTCAGATTGTCGGCTGAGGCCGGGATTTGCACCCCTAATCGACGGGCGAACATACGCTCGATATTCGTGTGACCCAACCCTTGGACGTGACTGGATAAATCGCCCGTCCTGGGTGGAGAGATTCGTGGTGCGCGGCAGGGACAGACGGCGGGGCCCACTGCGACGACTTACGGTAAACCGCTACTGAGCAGCGAAAACGGCCGGATTCCGGCCGCACCTCCACGGCAGGTGCTCCCTGTGGCGGGCCAGACGCTGAAGGAGGGCAACATCGAAAGGGTGAAACGGTCCACCTGGGACGTGTATCCACACCACGATGAGCGATCCCGTCTCCGGATCGTTCATCGACCCATCAGACAGACATCCCTAGGTTCCGTCTGACGGGTCATTCGCGAAGCCGCAGGCGTATGGCCGCAACGGTCACAGTGCCGTAGAAGACGTAGGCCCGCTTGTCGAACCTCGTGGCAACCGCCCCGGTTGATCTTCAACTTCCCGATCAGCCGCTCCACTTCGGTGTGCGGTGCGTCGCCCCATTGTCCGGGTGTGATCAGTAGGGCCAGGGGCCGCAGGCCGCCCTCACCAACCAAGTGGATCTTCATGGTGTGGCTGTGCGGCGACAGTAGTGGCGTGGCATGTGCGGGCCCCGGCTTGATGCCGGCGGCGCCATAGGGACCAGTGCAGGCGGTGTTCGGTTTGGTTGTCGGGCGGCGTTGTGGGGGTGGCGAACAGCCGTGGGATCTCAGCTCTTCGCGATCGTCCAGCAGTTCTTCCGCGGCAGGTCCGCCAGCAGCCCTCGGATGAACTTCCCCACCCGGTGGCGGGGTTCGGCACGCGCGAACCGTCCGGTTACGCGCTGCATCTCGATGGTGGTGGGCACTGTGGCGGTCATCCCCGGCCGCGCGACGCTCCAGCAGGGATGCCTCTATCTGGTGCTGTTCGCGGCGTACTTGGTGCTGACGGTCACTCCCTGGCGCCACCGGCTTCCGCCCCGGGGGGCCTGCTGCTCAGCCCCGGGATCAGCACCGCCGCCACCGCCAGGTGCATCAAGGCGAGGGAGACCCGGGTGCCGCCGTCCATGCCGTCGCCGATGAACGGCAGGAAGGACACGGCCAGTACGGCACCGGCCACCCCGGTCCAGATGGCGCGGGCGCGCCGCGCCCCGAACCGCTCCAGAGCGGCCAGCAGTCCCCAGCCGCAGAGCGACGCGAGCAGTGCGACGACCGCCACGGGCACGGCGCCGATGTCGAGCGTCTGCTCGCCGTCGGCGATCCGCAGCCGGTGCCCCAGCAGTGGGTCCGCGACCAGCCACACCAGGACGGGGGCCAGGGCGGCCAGGGCCATAACCCCCAGGCGCCTTCTCCACGCGCTCACTTGACACCCCCCGAGAGCGCCCCGTGCAGGAACACCTCCACCAGTTCCTGCGGGGTCAGGTCGGGCTCGTCCTCCGTACGCGGCTGGGTGAAGAGCAGCCCGAAGAAGAGGGCCGCGATCTGCTCCGGCGGTCGGCGCAGGGCGGCCTTGTCGGGCTCCAGCAGCTCCGCGAGGGCCGCGCGGATACGAGTCGTCGACTCGTCGCGGCCCGCGCCGCGCACCGTGCCGGGATGCTTGCCGCCGCGATGCCCCAGCGACCCGGCGATCGCGCCCATCCTGGACATGTGCGCCTGCAGCGCCTCGGCCGCCTCCGCGAGCCGGTCGGGCAGCGGCTGGGATACGTCGATCGCGTCGAGCTCGCGGACGGCGTGCTCGGGGGAGAGCGCCTCGGCCATGCAGGCCTGCAGCAGCTCGTCCTTGTCGGCGAAAACCCGGAAGATCGTGCCCTCGCCGATGCCCGCGGCGCGGGCGATCTTCGCGGTCGTCACCGCGGCGCCGTACTCGGCGATCAGCGGGATCGCGGTCTGGATGATCATTGCGCGGCGCTGCTCCGGCGACATGGCGGGGGCGCGGCGGCGGGCGGTCTGGTTTTCCTTGGGTGCTGTCATGCCCGCGAGAGTACGGAGTGAGGACTCACTCCGTCAATGAGTGAGTCCTCACTCCGGCCACTTTCCCCCGTACTCGGCTGCTTGCTGTTGGCAGCCCACCAAGATCTGCAACTACGGCTGGAGCGCTAAAGCCTGTTGCGGAAGGCTGCGTTCTGGCAGGTCAGGGCGAGTTCTCTGGTGGTTGTGATCACGTTGCCAGGGCGAAGTTGTGCGTGTGGGCGACGGCTCGGACAGCATTGGTGGAGTCCGTCGCCCCCGTTGCCGGCAGTCGCGGAGGATGTCAGGCCGGCGGCAGTACACCGCCATCAGCAGCACCCGCTCATCCCGCGGCAGACCCACGGGCGCCCCATCCCGGTGCCGTTGCCGCCTTGTTCAAGCACCCCCTTCAGCAGCCGCTGGAAGGCGCCCATCCGCAACGGAGTTGCCGGACGGCGGTAGGTCCGGGGATGGGGTGGGCAGCTCTACGCGACACAGCCGGGAAGCGGGGCGCGTCCGGACTCCGCTACCTTCTGCCCGTTGACGTGCATTTCGGTGTAGATGCCGCGGACATGACCGAAGCCGTTGTAGCAAGCTCCTGCTGCCCCCAGGAACCCCTGGGAGAAGAACTGCTTGTTGTGCGCGATGCGCACATCGGGGCGCAGGGACAGATCGGCCCAGATGGTGATCTCCACCGTGGCGTTGCCACAACCCCCGCCCCTTCGCTGGACGTCGGCCTTGGCCCTGGCGTGACCGTCACTCGAGGGCAGGTGAGCGATGTTTTCGCAGGGCAGAGCAGATGGCGCCGCCTGTCCCACCGCCGGGGCCGCAGTCAAGCCCACCAGCATGGCCAGCGCTGCGCCCAGCACTGCAACGGGGGTCCAACGATGCATAGTTCCTCCTCGCCCGAGGGTGCCCCCGGCCCCTCCCATGAGGAACACCGACATCGAGGGCTCCGCCGGAAGCTCTCACCGTTCCATGATCTTGCTCCGGCGATCAGGGCGCACCGAGGGGCGCCCGACGCATACGGCGCACCCGCACCCATCACACAAATCCCTGACGGCAGGACGCGTTGCGTGGTGGCATCGGCGCCGTGACCGTCGATGGGCCCTGCCAGCTGGGCTCACTCAACCGCAGAGGTTCTGCGACAGGCTTCAGGGTGAGTACCGGAAGTGCCTGGTGAGGATGGTGAAGGGGCCATTTGTGATCCAGAATGATCGGATGGTCACGCTTGAGACTCCCCGTTTGATCCTGCGTCGCTGGCGCGAGGAAGATGTTGCTCCCATGGCTGCCGTCAATGGCGACCCCGAGGTCATGCGGTGGATCCGTGACGGCAGCGTCCGTGACGAACACCAGACTCGGGACGGGATCCAGGCATGGGAGAGCGAGTGGGAGTCACAGGGCTTCGGCCTGTTCGCCGTGGAGATCCGGTCCACCGGCGAGCTGGCCGGGTTCACCGGCCTTTCGGTGCCCCACTTCTTGCCGGAGGTACTGCCGGCGGTTGAGGTCGGCTGGCGGCTGGGACGTTCCCACTGGGGGCAGGGCTTGGCCACCGAGGCCGCTGTGGCCGCTGTACGGTTCGGGTTCGAAGAGCGAGGGCTGGAGCGGATCGTCAGCATCGCTCAAGTGGGCAACGACGCCTCCGAACGGATCATGACCAAACTGGGGATGCATCCGGTCCGTGAGACCGTCAATCCCACCAGCGGTCGGCGAGTGCGGGTGTTCGAGCTGTCGTCGGACCAGCACGGCACGACTACTCGATGATGGCGGCAACGAGGACGGAGCCTCGTAACGACGCCGCATCGCCGAGACCCGCGGCCGCGTCTCGCTCGTGACCTCGCACCGCGAACTCGACGACGCGAGCAGCCACATGGTCAGCGGCCCGGCCTCCCGGCGCAGCCGAGTGCAGGTGTCAGCCAAGGGCGAGCCAGCGGATGCCGAGCTGTTCGATCTGTGCGGTCTCTGATTCGTCCAACGGCTCGCGGCCCGTGGCTTTGCGCAGGAAATGCGGCTGGCTCCACCCCAACTCGTCGGCGGCCGCGAGCTGCTCTGCGCCGAGAAGCAGCTCCAGCACGGCGTCACCGGCCGACGAGGTGAGCCAGGGTTCGCGTCCGAGCGCATCGGCCAGGTCGAGGCCGTGGACGGCGACTTCAACAACTCGGGTGAGCAGGAACTCCGACAAGAGCATGGCGTCACCATGACGCGTCCGCACGGCACGGTCGACCGGCTGTATCCGGCACAGCCGGTCGACTCGACGCCAGATCGCGTCGAAGCCGCACCCCGGATTCCTGGCGAAACGCTTCGAGCGCACGATCTTGATTCATGGCCCGTGCCACTACCCAACTCGGCGTAACCAGGCACCGGTTGGTAGCGATCCCGGACCGCGTAACGCGGATGCCACGACGGGGGCCGGCCGACGCCCCCTGAACTCACTGGGGAGCGAAGCGCGCCGCTCCAGAAAGGTGCTTCGCCATGCCGAGGTGTTCGTACGCGGCGATCGCCGACATGTTGGCGGCATCCACAATGAGCGCGGCACGTCCGTACCTGCGGACCAGATCGTCGAGGACGAAGCCACAGACGGCCTGCGCGAGCCCGCGTCCGCGGGTGGCGGGGTGAGTTCCGTGGCGCCAGGCCCGCACGCCCGGCCCCAGACTGGCGTCGTGCCGTCCCTGGGCGGCCCAGCAGGCCCTTGACGCTTGGTGCGTGCGTTGTCGGCGGCTGCTCGAGCTCCCTATGTACGGTCAGGTATCACCTGGCGGGGTGGGCGGGGCACGTGTGCGCCGTCCGTACCTCGAAGTACGGCATCGACGAAGCGTCCGCGTGGCACGGCATTGTCGGCGAACCACAGCCCGAGCCGGTCGTCGGCTTCTGGGTAGGTGAGCCGGGGGAAGCTCGACCGGGATGCGCCCAGGGCGGCGGCGACGGCTTCGGTGACGGTCGGCGGGATCACCGCGTCGTCGGTCGGCGTGGCCAGCACCGCGCGGGTGGACAGGGACCGGAAGACCCACACCGGCAACGGGGTCGTGGGCGGCCCGCCATGCGGGGCGGAGTCGTCCGGGACGGGCGGCAGTGGGTTCCTCGGTGTGCCGGAGCGGCTGCATGTTCGACCCTGGGTTCCGTGGGCCGGGGCTGGCTAGTTCGGTAATGAAGATCCCAGCCACGGGGGTCGCCAAGGATCGCTCTGCAGGCGAACTCGGCTCCGTCGTACGGCCGATGGAGCGGTGCGACCGAGGGTGACGTCAGGGCACCAGCCAGCGAAGTTGGTGACCGCAGATGCCGCTGACCTGGACCAGCAGGCGGCACGGCGGGCCACACCGATGTCGGCATGGCGGTGGCCCGCCTGGCCGCCGAACGTTTGGCCTCCGAGCCGCGAGCCTCAGCTGTTGGCCAGGGTGCGGTCGAGGAGGGGGAGTAGGCGGTCCCAGTGGCGCTGCAGTCCGGCGGGATCGAAGGCGTCGGTGTCGGACATGGTGAAACCGTGGACGGTGCCGGGGTAGATCTCGGAGGTGTAGCCGATACCCGCGGCGTCCAGGGCCCGGTTGAGCCCGCCGAGGGCCTCGGGCGTCAAGTCGCTTTCGGCGTGGCCGAAGTGGACCTGGGCGGTGATCTCGGCGAGGGCGTCGGGCCCGTCCGCGCCCACGGGGCCGTGGAAGGCGGCGAGGGCGGCCACCTGGCCGGGGTGGGCCGCGGCGGTGCGCGTCGCCAGGAGGCCGCCTATGCAGTAGCCGGTCACGGCGACCGGCCCGGCGGCGACCTCGGGTCGGCTGGTGAGGAACCTGAGGTAGGCGTCGGCGTCACGCAGGGTGCGTTCGGTGGTGTGCGCCTCGATCAGCGGCATCAACTGGGCCATGAGTGTGGGCCGGACCTCTTCTCCGATGTGCTCGGGAAGCTCGATCACCGGTGCCGGGCCGTGCCGGTAGAAGAGGTTGGGGACGAGTACGTAGTACCCGTGCCCGGCCAGTTCGCGGGCCATTTCCCGCAGTACCGGCCGGATGCCGAAGCCGTCCGCGTACATCAACACGCCTGGGTGCTGCTCGCCGTGGTCGGGGTAGGCGGCGAAGGCGTCGGCCTGGCCGTCCGTGGTGGGAATCTGCAGCGTCTTGGTGGGCATGGGTTCTCCTGTCGTGGGTTGATGTGTGGAGCCTGTGATCAACACGACGGAGGTGGGGCACGCGCAGCAGCGCAAGATCCACGATCGAACAGCGGGACCGCTCCGGCCCGTACGGCGCTCAGCAGAGCACCGGGTCACCAATCCGTGTGTGGCGCAATGCCGTCCCGGTAGTCATGGCGGAACAGCGTAGCCCACCGGTGCGGCCAGCGGCGCGCACAGCTGGATGGGTTCGGGCATCGGCCCGCCGACGACAAATACTTGGGCGGTTTCGAAGGCTGGATCACGACGGGGCGAGGCGGTCGCGCAGGCCGGCTGTGAGCTGGGCGACCGCATGGGTGTAGAGACCGGTCTGCCGGTCCTCGGGGGTGTTGCGGCGCGTACGGAAGTGCAGGGAGGAGAAGAACCGCTCGTACACCTCCCACGCGTCGCGGCGCGTCTCGAGGCTGCCCAGCGTCTCACCCCAGGGGTCCGGGGAGTGCCGCAGATAGTTCTCCAGCAACCGGCGGATCCTCGTACGATCCAGCGGCACGTACCACGGCGGAGCCGGTACACAGCCACCGATGTAGGCCAGGTCCTGGGCCGGGTCGCCGATTTCGGCCCATTCCCAGTCCACGTAACGTGGCGTGCCCGCGTCGTCGACCAGAATGTTGGGAACCACGAGGTCGCCGTGAATGAGGGTGAACCGTTCCAGGCGCCGGAAGGCGGGTTCCGCCGCCGCTACGAAGGCTTCCACGCGGGGGAGCAGTCGGCTGACCTCCGGATCGTCGACCACGTGCGGGTGCGTCTCGCTCCACCAGGTGAGGCCGGTGGTGAACAGGCGGGTCAGTGACAGATGCGTTGCCCGTTCCTCCGGCGGTGCCTCGATGTCACCGCACCGGTCGAAGGCCGGGGTATGGAGTCTGCTCATCTGGCGGGCGTGCGCGGCCAGAAGGTCGTCGTTCCACTCTGTGGGCCGGAGCACCCGGCCGGAAACGTACCCGCACACCATGTAGGGCGACCCCAGAGGGTTGTCGCGTGCCTGCTCCAGCAGCACGGCCGAGGGACCGATGCCGTCGGGGAGGACGGTGAGGGCGGTGAATTCGTTGCTCATCGGCCTGGGCAGGTCTGCGGGAGCCCGGCGTGTGATCCGGATGACCAGGGGAGGACTTCCGTCGGCATCGAGGCGCCAGGCCGTGTAGCTCTCTCCTTGCCCCAGTAACCGGACCTTGGCAGTCCGTGGTGAAGATGCTGGTGTCCGCTCGCGCAGACCCAAGCGTCCTGGCTCAGTCCGCGCGAGGTGTTTGATTCGAGCCGCTGTGTCGGGCGCAGACTGCTCGCAGCTCACTGCGCCCACTTCCTGGTTTCCCTCACTGCCTCTCCTCCCAGCCCGTCCGGTGCGCTCGGACACAGCGTCAGCTTGGCATCCAAGGGATACCTGTACTCCAGCCGTAGATCGTGATCTTGCCGGTCGGGGCCGACCGGGGGGAGCCTCAGCATCCTTAGGGGGGTAACCCCCGGCACCGCCCTGAGGACAGCGCATCGGTACGCCAGGGGGAAAGCCGGATGGGGCGATCCCCCCCTCCGCTGATGGGATGGTCGTCGACCGCCGGCTCCGGGGGCGACACAGTCGCGGGCCACAGCCTGAGCGGTCCCTGAACACGCGCACAACCTCAGCAGAGAAGGGGTCATCATGCATGGGTTAAGAAGACGTCGGCGAGGTCTCCTCGCCCTGACCAGCGTGGCCACAGTCGTCCTCGCCGCATCGACCGTGCCCACGGCGGCGGCGAAGCCGCGGCCGACCGATCCGCTCCAACAGCAGGTGGAGGCGGTCCACGACACCGGGGCCGTCGGTGTGCACGCCGAGGTGACGTCACCGGACACACGCGAAAGCGCGTACGCCGG
Source organism: Streptomyces aureoverticillatus (assembly GCF_014649395.1). GTDB lineage: Bacteria > Actinomycetota > Actinomycetes > Streptomycetales > Streptomycetaceae > Streptomyces > Streptomyces aureoverticillatus. The sequence goes on along the minus strand of NZ_BMSY01000004.1, from coordinate 160,301 downwards.
GACGGCCGCGATGAACACAACGAGACCGATGCCGCGGGACGGCAGGTTCCGGATCGGCAGTGCCACCAAGACCTTCACCGCCACGGTTGTGCTGCAACTCGTCGGCGAGGGGCGAATGTCCCTGGAGGACACCGTCGAGCGGTGGCTGCCGGGAGTGGTCCGGGGCAACGGCAACGACGGCGGCCAGATCACCGTGCGGCAGCTGCTGCAGCACACCAGCGGCATCCCTGATGTCAAGCCGGAGATACCCGCGTTGAACAGCGCGGACGGCTATCGGGCCGAGCGGTTCCGCACGTACACCCCCGAGGAGTTGGTGGGTCTGGCGATGCGGCACCCTGCCAAGTCCTCCCCGGGCGCCGGCTGGTCGTACTCCAACACCAACTACATTCTCGCCGCGATGATCATCCACAAGGTCACCGGCCGGAGTTGGGCACGCGAGGTGAAGGACCGGATCATCCGCCCGCTGGGCCTGAGGGACACCAGTACGCCCGGCGCCTTCCCGTTCATCCTGGGCCCGCACGCCCAGGGCTACGCCGCGTTCGACACCGGCACCGGCACCGACGTCACGGTGCTCAATTCGAGTATGGCCGTCGGCTCCGGCTCGATCATCAGCACCGCGCATGAAATGAACCAGTTCTACGCCGCGCTGCTCGGCGGCCGTCTGCTGGCTCCGGCGCAGCTCGACGAGATGACGACCACCATGCCCGCGCTGCCCGACCTGGGCGTGAGGTATGGACTCGGTCTTGCCGAGATCCCGTTGCCCTGTGGCGGCAGCTACTTCGGCCACCGGGGCGAACTCCTCGGCTATGTCACCTGGGGCGGCGCCACCCGAGACGGGGCCCGGACCGCCGTGGTGTACGTCACCAGTGACGGCGGCCAGAAAACCCAGCAGGCCATGACCACACTCGTGGGCCAGGAACTCTGCCGGCGGGCCGGTTCGCGCGGTTGAGCCCCGGCGCCGGGTGAAGGACTTGGTGCTGGGGCCGCTGTCGGACCTGCCGCGCAAGAACTGCTGGTCGATCGCCGAGTGGGCCGGGGAGGCGAGTCCGGAGGGCATGCGGCACCTGCTCGGCCGGGCCCGGTGGGATGCCGACCGCGTGCGTCATGACGTGTGTGAGTACGTGCTGGAGCCTCTGCACGACGAGACGCGGTGCTGGTGGTCGACGAGACCGGGGACGTGAAGAAGGGCACGCACACCGTCGGGGTCCAGCGCCAGCTACACCGGAACCGCCGGGAGGATCGAGAACGCGCAGGTCGCCCTCTACCTCGTCTACGCGGGAGGGCGCGGGCACGCGGCGGTGGACCGTGGGCTGTACATTCCGCGCTCGTGGACTGCGGATCCGGACCGCTGCCGGGCCGCGGGCCTGGGCGCGGACACCGTCTTCGCGACCAAGCCGGACCTGGCCGCCCGGATGATCGGCCGGTTCCTGGATGCTGGGCACCGCGTGGGCTGGGTCGCAGGCGACGAGGTCTACGGCGGCAACCCGAAGCTGCTGTGCGTGCCCACCCTGAAGGAGGCAGGCGTACGCCCGATGAAGTCCCGCGCAGTGCGGGTGAGGTGGGCCTGGTCGGCGAAGCCTGCGGTGGCTGCGGCCAGGGCGGCGGTCGAATCCGGCAGGGCGGCGATCGCGGTGCGGAGCCTGCCCCATCGGCGCAGGCGAGTAAGCGCGATGCCCACGTCCTGCCGGACCAGGGCGCGCAGCCGAGGGGCCGACAGGCCGATCTCGTTGGAGATGGAGGCGATGGGCATGTCCGGATCGCGCAACGTGCACAGGTCGACAGCGTGGGCGACTCTCGGATCGAGCGGGGTCGGGCGCCCAGCGAGTGTCCGCAGCTCGGTGTATCCGGCGGCCAGGTCCACGCAGGTGCCGGGGCCGTCGAAATCGGTGGTGCCGAGCGCGGCGAGCAAGCGGCGGACCTCGCCTGCATCAAGCGGTATCGGCCCCGGGCGGGACGGCAACAGCCAGGGGTCGATGAATAGGGCGATGTAGGGCGAGGTCGCCGCACAGATGTGGGCCAGTTGGGGCGGAACGATCAGCCCGGGCGCCGTCACCATGGGCCGTCCCGGCTGGAGGAGTTGGGCGTGGCCGCCGATCGGCAGCACGGCTTTCCACGCGGGCAGCCGGTGATGGGCGACGCGGAAAGGGCGGGACTCGGCGAACATCGTGGCTTCGGTGCCGGAGGCGAAGACTGTGCGGCGATCGTTTTGTTCAAGTGTCCAGGCGTGAGGTGAACGGATCATCGTGCCATGCACGCTATCGCTGCCGTCGCCTTGTCGATGTTCCTGGTCGTCACGGGGGTCATGCATTTTCTGGCCCCCGGCTACTTCCGCATGCTGATACCCGCATGGCTCCGCCGGGAGCGGCTCCTCGTGGCCGTCAGTGGGGCGGCGGAGGTCGTGGTGGGTGCGCTGGTGCTGGTTCCGTGCAGCAGGCGGGTCGGGGGCTGGGCCGCCGCCGTCCTGATCACCTGTTACCTGGTGTCCCACGTGGACGCGCTGCGTCGCGCGCGGCCGGACCGGCCCAGGCTGCTGGAGCGGCCGGCCGGTGCGGTGGCCCGGCTGGTGGTGAACGTCCTGTACATCGCCTGGGCGGTCGCAGTGGCCAGATCCGTGACCTGACGCCGATGCGTGGCGACCGATTGCCAGAGCCGCAGTTATGCCCTGACCTCACGAGGCGTGGTGCGCTCGTCGGCGTTCAGGGACGGCATCTACGTTGCTCATCGATCGATTGTCGCCAGCAGCCGAAGCCGTCGACTGGCAGGGCCCACGACAGGGCGCCGGTCAGCCGACCAGTGTCAGGGCTTTCCCCTACTGTCCACACCATGCGTAGATTCTTCATGGCGGGTGGTCGGAGACTGTCGTATCTGGACTTTGGGGGTCTCGGTAGGCCGCTTCTGGCCCTGCACGGGCATTACAACGAAGCGTCGACGTTTGCGCCGTTGGCCGCGGCGCTGGCTCCACAGTGGAGAGTGATCGCGCTCGATCAGCGCGGGCATGGAGAGTCAGACCGCGCTCACAGCTACGAGCGGTACGAGTACGTAGCCGACGTAGCGGCCTTTCACCGGCATCTGGAAGTCGGCCCGGTGGCGGTGCTGGGACATTCCCTGGGCGGGGTGAATGCCTATCAGTTCGCGGCCCGGTTCCCGGACATGGTCAGCAAGCTGATCGTCGAGGACGTCGGTGCGGTAGTGGACTGCGACTGGTCGTTCACCACGCGTCTTCCCGGCGTCGCACCGTCCCGGGAGGTCCTGGCCGCGGCTCTGGGGGCGGCGGCACCTTATCTGGAGTGTTCCTTCCGTCAGACAGATCAGGGCTGGGGGTTCTCCTTCGACGTCGCTGACACAGTGGCGTCCCAGAAGGCGCTCAACGGTGATCACTGGAACGACTGGATATCGGTGTCCTGCCCCACACTGCTGGTCCATGGAACCCACAGCGATGAGCTGGCGGCCGAGCACGCCCGCGACATGGTCGCCCGCCGGTCCGGCAGTATCCGCCGTGTCGAACTGCCTGCCGGTCACGTCGTGCACCACGATGTGCCAGACCTCTTCGCCGATGCGGTCATCGCTTTCCTCTCCGAGCCGTGCTGAACCGGGGACTTCAGGCCGCCAGGCGGTGGCCGGCCTGGTCCTGGTCCCCGCGAGTGCGGCGAACCAACTCGCGGTGGCCCTGCTCGGAGACCAGTCCGGTCTCCGTGGCGCTGGGGACGGCTTCGTCAACCGACGCCCTCCGCCAGCCGGATTTGCGGGGGTTCACCAGCTGATTCCGGCCGCCACCGGCAGGTGGTCGCTGCCGGTGGCCGGCAGCACCCACGAGCTCTTCGGCTCCACGCCACGGACCAGGATCTGGTCGATCCGCGCGATCGGGAACTTCGCCGGCCAGCTGAAGCCGAAGCCGTCCCCTGCCACGTCCTGGACCGAGCGCAGCTGCGAGGTGATGCCGGCCAACGCGCGGTCGTCCACGGTGCCGTTCAGGTCGCCGAGCAGCACCACCCGCTTGTTCTGCTCGGCGGCGATGGCCTTACCGAGCGCCTGGGCGTTTCGGTCTCGCGAGTCGGTCCAAAAGCCCGCCCTGGTATTCACGCGTACGGACCCCAGGTGGGCCACGTACACCGCCAGCGGTCCGTGGTCGGTGGTCACCGTGGCGCGCAGCGCCCGGTTGTAGGCCAACTTGACGTCGCGCGGCTTGGTGTCCCCCAGCGGCCCGTAGTCCATCGCGATGTCGACCGGCTGGGTGTCGGACAGCGGCAGCTTGCTCCACAGCCCGACCGTGCCCTGCGCAGTGTGGTGCGGGTATGCCTTCGCCAGCTCCTTCTCGTACGTGCCCCGGGCCTGCGGGGTGATCTCCTCCAGTGCCAGCACGTCCGCATGGGAGGCGGCCAGGTCGCGGGCGGTGTCGACCGGGTCGGGGTTGTCGGCGCCGACGTTGTGGCTGACCACGGTGAGGTCACCGCCCGGGTGGGACTTGTCGGCGAGCAGCCCGCCGAAGAGGTTCAGCCACACCGTGACCGGCAGCAGCAGCGCGACCACCGCGGAGGCGGAGCGGCGCCACAGCGCCCCGGCCAGGAGCACCGGGACGAAGAGACCGAACCACGGCAGGAAGGTCTCCACCAGGCTGCCGAGGCCACCGGTCCGGTTGGGGATCTCCGCGTGCAACAGCATGAACAGGCCCAGAAGCAGTGCCAGCGCCGCGAGCACCGGCCCGCGCTTCCAGGGTTCCGGCCGGGACCCGACACGGATCCACCGCCGGATGCGCGCGCGCCAGGCACCGGTTCCGGCAGCCCGGCGGTCGGCGTCGCCCTGCCCGGTCTCCGCCGTGTCCACCTGCGTCATCGTCTGTCCTTGTTCACGGCCGGTCACTGCTGCATCCTCGGGTCCTGGGTGGGGTCGGCATACATAGGCGGGCAACCACGATCGGTCGCGTTGGCGCGCAGTTCGTAGTGCCAGGGTTCGTTCTTGTAGATCTGGCACAGGCCGTACTCGGCGCCATGCTCGGACAGCCACGCCGTCGCGTCGGAGCGCCCGATGTCGACCGCGTCCCCCGACACGTGCGGAGACGTCGTCGGGGTGGCCACCCATCGGGCGGCCTCGTCTTCCGACCCGTACTTGGAGACCGCCTCGCGAAGAAGCTGCGTCTGATACTCCGGGGAACGCCAGCCGCTGTTCACGTAGAACTCGAGTCCGTCGCCCGCGGCGGTCGTCGCAGCCTGGCGGAGGGCCTTGAGCAGATCCGGATCGAGGTTGGTGACCGCCGGAATCGCGTCGTCCAAGACCGTCACGCCGTCGGGGACGACGCCGCCGGCCTCGCCGAGCGCACCACGGTGCTCACCGCGATCCGCATGCGAGGACTTCGACCACTGGTGGCCGAGGGCCGCGGTGATCACTGCCGCGACGACTATCAGGCCGACGACGAGGAGCCATTGAATCCCGCGGGTCGTTGTTCGTGCTAAAGGTGGGGTTCGATTCATGCCGTCAGTCAAGACAGCGCGGTGTTGCCGACACGTATGTGGTTTTCGATATGCCGACCATATGTGCCTGCTCGTAGCCTCGGAGCATGCGTGTGTTGATCGTCGAGGACGAGCCCTACATGGCAGAAGCCATCCGCGATGGCCTGCGCCTCGAAGCGATCGCGGCCGACATCGCGGGTGACGGGGACACGGCTCTGGAGTTGCTGAGCATCAACACGTACGACATCGCCGTCCTCGACCGCGACATTCCCGGACCGTCCGGTGACGAGATCGCCCAAAGCATCGTCGCCTCCGGCAGCGGCATGCCGATCCTCATGCTCACCGCGGCCGACCGGCTCGACGACAAGGCCACCGGGTTCGGCCTCGGCGCCGACGACTACGTCACGAAGCCCTTCGAGCTGCAAGAGCTCGTGCTCAGGCTCAGAGCACTCGACCGCCGGCGCGCGCACAGCAGGCCGCCCGTGCGAGAGATCGCAGGGCTGCGGCTGGATCCGTTCCGCCGTGAGGTCTACCGCGACGGCCGCTATGTCGCGCTGACCAGGAAGCAGTTCGCCGTGCTCGAAGTCCTCGTCGCCGCCGAAGGAGGAGTCGTCAGCGCAGAAGAGTTGCTGGAGCGAGCGTGGGATGAGAACGCGGACCCGTTCACCAACGCCGTGCGCATCACGGTCTCGGCCCTGCGCAAACGCCTCGGCGAGCCCTGGCTGATCGCCACCGTGCCGGGGGTCGGTTACCGCATCGACGCAGGCCCGGGCGCCGATGACCGGGGAGCGGTGCGTGGATAGGCGTCCAGGGTTGAGCGTCCGCCTCAAGCTCACCCTCAGTTACGCCGGGTTCCTCGTGATCGCGGGCGTCCTGCTGCTCGCCGCCGTGTGGGTGTTCCTTCTGCGAGGAAGGTCGAACAGCCTGGCCGTCCCCGATCGGTCCGACTTCCTACGCGTCTTCGACCCAAGCAATTTTGGTCCAGTCGTCTTCGTACCGGCGGGAATCCTGGTACTGGCGTTCCTGCTGGTGTTCGGCCTCGTGGGAGGATGGCTCCTTGCCGGCCGCATGCTCGCCCCGCTGACTCGGATCACCAACGCCACACGCATGGCCGCGAACGGCTCTCTCTCCCACCGCATCCGGCTGCCGGGCCGCAAAGACGAGTTCCGTGAACTCGCCGACGCCTTCGACACCATGCTCGCGCAGCTCGAAGCACACGTCGCCGAACAGCAGAGATTCGCAGCCAACGCCTCCCACGAACTGCGCACCCCGCTGGCGATCACGAAGACACTTCTCGACGCGGCCCGCACCGACCCCTACCGCGACACCGGCCGGCTTGTCGACCGCCTCCAGGCCGTCAACACCCGGGCGATCGACCTCACCGAGGCACTGCTCCTGCTCAGCCGCGCCAACTTGCGGTCCTTCACCCGAGAACCCGTCGACCTGTCCCTCATGGCGGAAGAGGCCATCGAAACGCTCCTCCCTCTCGCGGAAGGGCGTGGCGTCACCATCGAGACCAGCGGCGACATCACCCCCACACTCGGATCGCCGACGCTTCTGCTGCAGCTGACCACGAACCTCGTGCAGAACGCGATCGTCCACAACCTGCCTGAACAGGGCACCGTGTGGGTCAAGACCAGTGTCCGCCCCATGACTGTGGAGCTCACCGTCGAAAACACCGGCGAGCAGCTCACCCCACAGCAGGTCTCGACCCTCACCGAACCCTTCCAGCGCGGGACTGAGCGCCTGCACAGCGATCACGCAGGCGTCGGCCTCGGCCTGACCATCGTCAAAACCATCACCCAGGCACATGACGGAACACTCACCCTCACCCCGCGCCCTGCCGGCGGGGTCCGCATCACCGTGGAACTACCCGCGATGTCCCCGCACACCGACGGTGAAAAATCAGGGAGTTGACGCGCAGCCACCACAGTAGACCGCGGTGGAGCTGTCGGTGCGGGACGACCGCCGCGGCATCCCGAAACCGAGCGCGAGCGGGTCTTCGACCGGTTCGCGCGGCTGGACGAGGCCCGCGAACGGGGACGTCAGTCCGGATCAGCACTGAGTCGGTCGGCGCGGCGGGTGAGGTAGTCGCGCTCGGGCAGGCTCGCGGTTCGCCGCGCCGCCGCGCGGTAGGCGCGGACCGCGGCCTGCGTCTCGCCCGAGTCCTCGAGCAGGTGGGCGCGTACGGCGAACCATCGGTGGTGATCACCCAGTTCCCGGGCCAGCTCCTCGCAGGCGGTCAGGCCGGCCCGGCGGGCTGCTCCGGCAGGCTCTCCCGGAGCCGGCGGGTCAGCCGGATCGCCTCGCTGGAGAGCTCCACCCTCGCGAGCTCTGTCCCGGTGGCGGCCGAGTAGCCCTCGTTGAAGATCAGGTAGAGCACCCGCAGCACGCTCGGCAGTCACTCGGACCTGGTCGCGGCGTCGAGGACCCCGAACCCGCCGCCGGCCGCCGCGGCCGTTTGCTTGGCGCGGGAGATGCGCGCCGCGTCATGGTGTCGGTCGGCACCAGGAACGCCGCCGCGATCTCGGCGGTGGTCAGCCCGCCGACCGCCCTCAGGGTCAGCGCCACCTGGGAGGGCGGCGACAGATCCGGATGACAGCACAGGAAGAGGAGATCGGCGGTGTCGTCTACGGCGTACTCCACCGGAGCGGTCAGCCGCGCCTGCTCCTCGGCGGTCTTGAGCTCGCGCCGGCGCCGCGCGGACTCCGAGCGCCACATGTCGGTCAGCCGACGGCTCGCGACCGTGACCAGCCAGGCGCGGGGGTCAGCGGGCACGCCCTCGGTCCGCCATTGTTGCGCGGCCGCCGGCAGCGCCTCGCTGACCGCGTCCTCGGACCGGTCGAAGTCGCCGGTACGCCGGGTCAGCGCGCCCAGCACCTGCGGGAGCAGCTCTCGCAGCAGCGCCTCCAGCCGAGCCTCGGTCGCCACGGCTAGAGCTCGTCGGCCGCGCCGCCGAAGCCGAGCACCGGCCTGACCTCGACGCCCCAGTGCCGGGCGTCCGGGAACCGGGCGGCGATCTCCACGGCGCGATCCATGGACTCGCAGTCGATGAGCCGGTAGCCGGCCATGTGCTCCTTGAGTTCGAGCTACGGCCCGTCGGTGACGAGGGCCTGCCCGTCCCGGACCCGGACCGCCCTGCCAGACGGCGGGCCGGCCAGTGGATCGCCGGCCAGCCACTCGCCGGACGCCGTGCAGTCGGCCAGCAGTTGTTGGTACTGGGCGTCCATCTCCGCGCGTTCGCTCTCGCTCAGAGCCTCCCAGTCCTCGGTCGAGGCGTAGATCATCAGCAGGTACTTCATGGTTCGCTCCTCATCGTCGGGGCGGAACACCTCGTCCCGCCGCTCGCCGTGTGGTCGAAGCCACCGCGCCGAACCGGACACGTCGTCACCCACCATTTCTTGCCAGGACCGGTGTCCGGTTCTCGGCCTCGGCGCCGACCACGGGCAGCCGACGGCATGACCGGTGCCGCCACGTCGACAGGAGGACTCGTGAGTACCCAGGCAAGCTCTCGTGGTTCGCGGCGGTCGAACCGTGTGCTCGGCACATTGTTCCTCGGCATGTTCGTCATGGGCGGCTCGGAGCTGCTCGTGGTCGGCGTGCTCGACGTCATGGCGGGCGACCTCGACGTCTCGGCCTCCACGGCCGGCGCGCTGGTCACGGTGTACGCACTCGGTCTCGCCTTCGGCAGGCCGCTCCTGACCGCGCTGACGATGCGGGGCTGGACAAGCGCAACGTCCTCGTCGCCGCGGTCGTCCTGTTCATCCTGGGCAACGTGGTCGCGGTGACCACGACCAGCTTCGGCCTGTTGCTCGTGAGCCGGGCCCTGACCGGCGCGGTGGCCGGGCTCTATGACGCCACCGCGTTCGCGGTGGCCATCGCGAGCGTCCCCCCGGAGCGTGCCGGTCGCGCGATCGCGGTGGTCATCTCCGGTGTCCCGGTGTCGGCTGCCTTCGGCGTGCCGTTGGGCACCGTGGTCGGAAACCTGCTGGGGTGGCGCGGGTCGTTCGTGGCCGTGATCGTGCTCGCCGGTGCCGTCCTGGCCGCGGCCAGGACGCTGGTCCCGTCCGTGCCGGCAGAGGAAGGGAGCGCGGCCGACCAGGCCAGGCACGCGTTCGCGCCGCGGGTCCTTGCCGTGCTGGGCCTGTGCTTCCTCGTGTTCGCGTCCACCTACGCCGCCCTGACCTATATCGTGCCGTTCCTCGCGGAGGTCACCGGTGTCGGCGGCGCGCCGGCCGGGGGCTTCCTGCTGGCGTATGGCGCCGCCACGGCCATCGGCTCCTTCGGTGGCGGCCGGTTCGCCGACCAGAACGCCGCGGGCACCCTGGTCGTGGGCACCGCGGGCTGTGCCGTCACACTGCCGGCCCTCTACTTCCTCGGCGCGAGCGCGGTCGTCGTGGTTGTGGTGATGCTGGCCTGGGGCGTCTGCGTCTTCGGTATGGCGCCCTCGTTGCAGTATCGAGTCGTCAGCCTGGCCGGCCCAGGCGGGGGGGCTCGCACAGTCGTTGCCGGCCTCCGCGATCAATGCCGGGATCGCGTTCGGCTCGTTCGCGGGAGGCGTCGCGATCGACCGCTTCTCGATCCCGGCCGCGATCCTCACCGGAGTGGGGATCGCCATGGCGGCCGTCACGGTCGCCGTCGCCACCCGCCGCCTCACCCCGGTCCTGGCCGAGGAGCCCACGGAGCCCCCCGGCCGCCGGAGCATGAGGGTGGCGGACATCGCGGCTCTTACGGATCCGTGGCGGGTCGGGCTGACGATCCCGGCCGGGGTGGCCGGCGGACAGCCGGGCGAGGAACTTCCCCGGAGATCATTTCGCCGGGGAAGCCTCAGTGGTAAGTGCAGCGCTGGGCTCAGCCCCAGGTCTGGCCGGCCGGTTCCTTGATGGTGCGGTTGATCCGATTGAAGAAGTTGGTCAGCGCGATCTCCAGGTTGATCGCGCCGATCTGCTCCTCTGTGAGATGGGCGTTGGCCTCTTCCCATATCTCGTCGGTGACGCCTTGCGCACCGTCCTGCAACCGGGTGGCGGCCTCGGCCAGCGCCAGTGCCGCGCGTTCTGCCACGGTGTAGAACGGCGCCTCACGCCACGCCGCCACGTTGTGCAGCCGCTCGTCGGTCTCACCGGCCTTCTTCCCTGCCGCGACGCTGGCGTAGACGCACGCCGAGCAGCTGTTGATCTGGCTGACGCGCAGGTGGAGCAGCGTGAGCAGCTTCGGGTCGACGCCACCGGCGGCGATCGCCTTGTGCAGGTGCTGGATCGCGGTCCACACATCGGGGTTGTTCGTGTTCTTGTTCTTGAGCCGGTTCTCCATGCGGTGTGCTCTCCTTGATCGGGGTTACGTTCCGGGGCTGGTGCCCGTCACCCCAATGACGGAGCAGCTTTCAGGAAGGTAACAACATGCCCGACGCCCATCCCACGGATCCGATCGTCGATGCCTTCGAGTCCCACCGCGACCGGCTCCGAGCCGTCGCCTACCGCGTGCTCGGATCACACGCCGACGCGGAAGACGTGGTCCAAGAGGCGTGGCTGCGTCTCTCCCGCCAGGGCACCGGCACCATCGACAACCTCGGCGGCTGGCTGACCACCGTGGTCGGCCGCATCAGCCTCGATGTCCTGCGGTCGGGCCGGACCCGCCCAGAAGTCGCCCTCGACGACCAACTGCCCGAATTCACCGTGACGCTCGACGACGCTCCCGCTCCGGAAGACCTCGTGACGCTCGGGGATCCGTCGGCCTCGCGCTCCTCACGGTCCTCGACTCGCTGCGCCCGGACGAACGACTGGCGTTCGTGCTGCACGATATGTTCGCCGTGCCCCACGCGGAGATAGGCACGATTCTCGGCAAGTCCGCCGACGCGACCAAAATGCTCACCAGCCGCGCCCGCAGGAAAGTACAGACGGCCCTGCAGCCGGCCGGCGCCGGACGACAACAACGCGAGGTGGTCCAGGCCTTCCTGGCCGCGGCGGGCGAGGGTCGGTTCGAGCAGTTGCTGCAACTGCTCCACCCTGAAGTGAAGTTCACCGTCCACACCCCGAACGGCCAGTTCGTCACGCTCGGAGCCACCGAAGTCGCCACCCGCGCACGAGTGGCCGGCAGCGCGGCACGAGCACATGCGGCGACCGTCAACGGCCGCCCCGGCGTCATCTCCTGGAGCGAAGACGGCACCCCGCTTTCCCTCCTCGCCTTCACCGTCGCCGACGGCTGCATCACCGAGATCACCGCCATTGTCGACCCGGCCGAACTCGCGCTCATGAACCTGCCGGACCCGGTGTGACTGCCTACTGGCGAAGGCCGCGCGTACTCAAAGTGGTCCACGCCTTCGCCCAACGGCTGACCGGTCACGCCTGCGCCCACACGCGTCATGTATCGGTTTGCCTTGACGCTGGCGTCAATGTCTACGGTCGTAAAGCCCGGCCCGTTCGGAGAGACTGCTGCGAACATCGACAAGTGGTGGGATTCGGTGGGGGTTGCAGAGAGGGAGGACTTCGGTGTCGTCTTCAAAGCCGGTCGCATCCCTAAGCGGACCGTGACTGGGTCGGGCGGCCCGATCCGGCGATCGAGTACTGGACCGGCGACACCCATCAGATCGTGCCCGGCATGACGCTGATCAACGCGGGCACGCACTTCGCCGGCGGAACCGTGCTGCATTGGGCCGATGACCCAGAGGGACGCGGTGCGCTGTTCCGCGGAACGGTACCTGCGCTTCGCGCTGGAGGACGACTCGTAGCGGAGGCAGGTCCGGTCAGGACGTAGCGGCGAACAGTTCTGGCTCAGTCGACATCGACGTTGCCCATGAGTTCGAGGAGGCGGGAGAGGACTCGGAGGCAGGCGTCGACCTCGGTGTCGGTGAGGTCGCCGCCGACTTGGCGCAGCACTGCGCGTTCGCGGTCGAGGACGGCGGTGATGGCGGTGTTGCCCTGTTCGGTCAGCTGGATGAGGGAGGACCTTTTGTGGGCCGGGTTGGGGGCGGGCTCGACGAGACCTCGTGCGGCCGCGTCGTTGACCATGCGCTGGACGAACTGGCGGCTGAGTGCCTGTGCCCGGCCCATGTGAGGGACGGTCATGGGGCCGTGCTCGCGGAGCAGGTTGAGTACGGCCCGCACCCCCACCGACAGCCCCTCGACGGACACGTCCTGTTCCACCTTGCGCTGGGTGCGCCGGTACAGCGGGCCCACCAGGTCGAACACCTCGGTGAGCCGGTCGGTCAGCTCTTCGGACGCCAGGCTGCGATCTGTCTCATTCACGCCACCATGATGACACCTTGGTTGCCATTTCCCTCCCCGTGATGACACCTTGGTTGTCATGAATGATCTGTTCTGGCTCGACACCGGCACTGGCCGCCCCCTCGTCCTGCTGCACGGCGGCTTCCTGGACCACCGCATGTGGGACGACCAGATCCCCGCCTTCGCCGGGCGGTACCGCGTCATCGCGCCCGACGCCCGCGGTCACGGCCGGTCCGCCAACGCCACCGAACCGTTCCGGCACACCGACGACCTCGCCGCGCTGCTACGGCACTTGAGCACCGGCCCCGCCGTCCTGGTGGGCCTCTCCATGGGCGGAAGCATCGCCGTCGACACCGCGCTGGAGCATCCGGAACTGGTCAGCGCCGTCGTCGTCAGCGGCGCCGGGACCGCTGAACCGTACTTCACCGACCCCTGGACCACCCGCACCTGGACCGCGTGGCAGACGGCGATGGCAGCCGGCGACCTGGACGCCGCCGTCGAGGCGTTCACACTCTTCGCCGCGGGCCCGCACCGCACCCTCGACGATCTCAACCCGGAAGTCGTCGGCCGCCTGCGCGAGATGACGCGCAGCACCCTGTCCAAGCACACCCCCGACGAACCCGACCTGCGCATCCCCATCCACGACAGCTGGAACCGCGCTGCCAAGATCGATGTGCCCGTGCTGGCCATCAACGGCGCCATCGACTCACCCGACCACCTCGGCATGGCCGAACGCCTCACCAACACCGTCGCCAACGGCAGCACGACATCGATCGACGCAACCGCCCACTACCCCAACATGGAACGCCCGGACGCCTTCAACAAGGCCCTCGAAGACTTCCTACGCACCGTGTGACCACACAACCCTCAGCCCCGGCGACAGGCTTCCTTGTCAGTGAGCCTGGTCGCTCTTCGGTCCGATGCCTTTGATCCTGGCCGGAGTTCCGTCCGGGGTGAACGAGTGGCGGAAGGTGAAGGCGTGCGGCGCGGAGCCGTGGTCGTGGAGGTGTTCCAGCCTGGAAACCCCGTCCTGCCAGGTGGGTACAAGGAACTCCTGTGCGGCCGTGGGCGATTGCCGAAGACCAGGTGAAGGCAGCTGCCTCTGCGGGCCATGTCGAAGTTGCGTTTTCCCTCTTCAAGTGGCCTCTTGCATAGGTCCTCGCGAGGGCTGGGGCGGTGGCGGGCGGGACAGGCTGTGGGGTGCCAGTGATCCACTTCGGCCAGGAGATAGGGCTGCATCTGGACATCGTGCGCCGCTGGCGTGGCCGGTTTGCCCAGGCAGGCCTGCCCGGGCTCAAAGTCCGTCAACACTACGGCCGTCCCGCCTTGTTCACACCGCTGCAGGCCGCCGAGCTCAAAAGGCACCGCGCAGTGGCCACGAGGTACGACAAGCTCTCCCTCCGCTACCAGGTGAGAGTGCTGGTCGCAGCCATGAACGAGTGGTTGTGGACCAGCACCGTCGCAACTGCCCTCAGACGACGTCGAATTCGTTGCCCTCGGGGTCCTGCATGGCGGCGGCGTAGAGCCCCATATCCGGCTCATCCTTGACTCGCAGCACGGTGGCACCAGCCTTGACCAGCCGTTCCACCGTAGCCTTGACCCGCTGTATGCGGACGTCCAGGGGGACGTCGCGGCCCCCACCGACCTTCAGGTCGAAGTGCCACCGGTTCTTGCCGACCTTCGACTCAGGAACCTGCTGGAACCACACCCTCGGTCCACGGCCCGCAGGATCGATGATCGACTCCGGAATGTCCCCGGCACCGGCCGGCAACTCTGCCTCGGGCACCCCCATGGCCGCCCAGTAGGCACGCCAGGTGGCGTGCCCGCCCGGCGGAGGCTCAGGCACATAGCCCAGGGCCTCGGCCCAGAAGGTCACCATTCTCTGCGGATCGGAGCAGTCGATCGTCAGCTGTACTGTCATCTCCATGCCCAGAGCATGCCAGGCAGGTCTGACAGAAGATCCGCTTCGCAACAGGCCCTACAGGTTGACTCACATCCTCAGGCGCGGAAGGCCTTGGACGGGCTGGAACCCACCGCTCCCCATGCGGTGTCGTCGAAGCACTCGCGTAGTCCTCGCGTGGTCGTCATGGCCGAAAGGATGACGAGAGGCGGTCCCCGTTGAGAAGCGGCGACGTCGCCATGTACTCCGGTGAAATCGCCACCCGTTCGGTCCCAGCTGTGCCGCATGAGGCCGCTGGCTCGTCCCATAGGGCCGTGGGGCTTTTGTGGCGGCTCAGGGCTTCCTTGACCGGCTGACGTCAGGAGACGCTTGGCCTCTCTCACGTGCTGACACGCCCAGCGTCATCACGCGCAGCAGGCCGAGACGGCCCGCCGGGCCGCAGAGCACCGGCGGGCCGCCTACCAGCAGACAGCCTGAGAACCCTCACGGTGCTCAGTAAACGGGCCGCCGTATCCCCCCCCGCCCCCGCGCCGGTGGCGTGGCCCGCCTGACCGCACAGCACGGTGACCGACTCTGCGAGATCATGGAGGAGTTCGGCCGGCTGACAGCCCAGACTGGAGGAAGCCGAGTCCACCCCACTGCGCGCGCCTGCGTGCACCTGCACAACGGGGTCAGGTCTGGCCGCTCTCCAGCTTGCCGGTGGCGCTGAGGAGTTCGTGCAGGAGGTGCGAGGCGGTGACGACGCCGAGCAGATGGGTGCCGTCCTTGGACCTCTCCGCCACCGCCACCAGCGGGCTGCGCAGCTGCGCCATGAGCGCGGCCACCTCCAGGGCGGTGTCGTCAGGGGCGGCGATCGGGGGAGCGGGGGTGCTGCGGGACAGGCACGCGCCGACCGTTCGTCCTACCAGCTTCTGGCAGAGGAGGTCGGCGTGTTTCTCGTCGACGACGGCGGCGAGGGTGGGGTCCTCGATGACGTAGGCGGGGACAAGCACCTTGATCATCTGGGAGGCGGGCAGGATCGCCTTCGGCTCGCCCCGCTCATCGAGGACGAGGAGCCCGGGCAGTCTGTGCTCGGCCATCAGCCGGGCCGCTTCCATCGCGTCGCTGTCGACGCGCACCGATTCGTACTCAACCGCCAGGTCGCGAGCGCGCATGGCCGACTCCTCATGATGTGCCGGAGGCATCCCCTGCGCACAGAGTCGTACGTATGCGAGGCGCAAGCCAGGATGTTGACACGAAACATACGCGGCGAGTTCCAGGCAGGGGGCCGGACCCGCGGGGCGGCTAGGGGCCCATCGCACCTCTCTGCCGTCGGGGCCGCCTGAGGAGCTCGGCGAGGCCCTGACGGGTGGCGGCCGGGACGACGCGGTCCTGGGGCGTAGTACGGCGGTGTCGGCGTCCGACAGGGCGGTCGTGGACGTGTCGAGTGCCGTTGGGTCCAGGCCGGGAACCGGGACCGCGGCGGCCTGGTCGAGGAGGTCCTCCAAGTGCTGGCCGGGCTTGCGGTTGTACAGGCGGATGACCAGGCGCAGACGGGGATTGAGGCGGAGGGCGGCCAGGGCGGCGTGGATGTTCGTCTCGTCGTCGTCATGGACGAGCGCGAGCGCGGACGCCTCACGCACTCCGGCCTCGGCCAGCGCCGCCTCGTCGAGGTCCGGCGCCTCCAGGACGCGGGGGAGCCTACGTCTCCGCGTGGGCGGGCGCGCCGGTCGCTCGCGCGATGACGGTTTGCAGCCGGCCGAGCAGCGCGGCGCCCCGGCCCGCCGCCCCGGCCTGTGGCCCGGCCGCGGCCTTGCGCGGTCGGGACGACGACCGTGACGCTCACGATTCCCTTTATGCGAGGGCGAAGTAGCGTAGCCACACGTATGCGGCCGACAGCAACACGGTGACGGCCGTGACGACAAGGCCGTACTTGGTGAACTGCCAGAAGCTGATGGGCTGGCCGTTGCGCTCGGCGATGCCGAGGACGACGACGTTGGCGCTCGCGCCGATCGCCGTGGCGTTGCCGCCGAGGTCGGCGCCGATGGCCAGGGCCCACCACATGACGTGGGTGCTGGAGCCGCCCATGTCATTGACCAGGTCGCTGGTGATGGGCGCCATCGTGGCGACGTACGGAATGTTGTCGACGATGCCCGACAGGACGGCGGACGCGCCGAGGAACAGCATCGAGCCGCCGAGTTCGCTGCCCCCGATGGCATCGGCGAGCGACTCGGAGATCTCGCCGATGACGCCCGTCTCGATGAGACCGCCGATCATGATGAACAGCCCGGCGAAGAACGCGAGGGTCGGCCACTCCACCTCTCCCAGCACTTCGCCGGTCTCCACCGCGGAAAGGCCGATGAGGAGTCCGGCGCCGAGGAGGGCGATGACGCTGGGTTCGTAGTGCAGAACGGGATGCAGCACGAAGCCGATCACCACCAGGCCGAGGACGATCAGGCCCTGAATGAGCAGGCGGGGATTACTGATGGCCTCGCGCTCCTCCAGCGCCATGATTTCCTCGGCGCGGTCCTGGTCGTACGTGAAGGACTTCCGGAAGAGGAACCGGCACAGCCCGATGAGCACCAGGGTCAGCATGGCGGACAGCGGGGCCAGGTGGACCAGGAAGTCGTTGAAGCTGAGCCCCGCGCGACTGGCGATGATGATGTTGGGTGGGTCGCCGACCAGCGTCGCCATGCCGCCGATGTTCGAGGCGAAGACCTCGGCGATGAGGAACGGCGCGGCGGGCAGGGCGAGGCGCTCGCAGACCAGGAGCGTGACCGGGGCGATCAGCAGCACGGTGGTGACGTTGTCGAGCAGTGCCGAGGCGCATGCGGTGATGACGATGAGCATCACCATGACGCGAAACGGTTCTGCGTGTGCGCGCTTGACGGCCCAGATCGCCAAGTACTCGAACATGCCGGTCTTCTTGAGCACACCGACGATCATCATCATGCCCATGAGCAGGAAGACGACATTCCAGTCGACGCCGCTGTGCTCGGAGTAGAAGGCCGATGTGTCGTCGGTCGCGCCGACCGCGAGCATCAGCGCCGCGCCGCCGAGCGCGGCGGCCACGCGGTGGATCCGTTCGCTGATGATCAGCGCGTAGGTGCCGACGAAGATGGCGATGGCTGCCCAGCTGCGCCAGTCGTTCACGATTCTCCGATGCGTTGCGAAGGCGTCGGCCTGGCCGTCCGTGGTGGGAATCCGCAGCGTCTTGGTGGGCATGGGTCCAGTTCCAGGCCGAGCTTCGCCAGGGATGTCTCGGCGTGGCTGGTGGACAGGACCGTCCTGGCGGCGAGACCCGACAGCAGCACCGCGATGAGCAGTGCGGCCCCGAAGAGAGCGATGAGCACCATGGCCGGAGTTCCCTGGTCGGCGAAGGGACCTGTAGCAAGACCGCCGACCAGGCTTCCCGGCACACCGCGGGAAACCCTACACGTTCTTTACTCGGCATTGACAGCTTCTTAGCGCGTACTTGAGTGGCCCTCAGGTTGCCGGAGCTCGGCAGCGAGAGGGCTTGGCTGTGCTTCGTCCGAGCGGTGCCTCAGCGGAGCGGTGACCCAGGAGCTGTGGGGCGGCGGGGGCTGCTGGGTGATGGCAGCGTGGACTTGGGTGCGGTCAGTGCTGGGCCGTGAACGAGGGTGGGCTCAACCGCCGGACGTCTGCTCCCGGCCCGGCACCCGGGACGTCCGCGCGGCCTCGGCCTCGGCCTTGGCATCGCTCACGGCGGCGTCGGCCTGCTTCGCGACCTCGTCGGCAGCCGCAGCAGCGTCGAGTGAAAGCGGCGAGCCTGCCTCCCGCTCCGCAGACCCTTCGTCCGGCGTGTCGTCGGCGTCGGCGGTGGCTGCTCCCTCAGGTTGCGCAGTTTGGGGGAGACCCACCGTTGAGTGGTCGCCGAACGCACTGGTGACGGTGCGAACTGCCTCTGTCAGTTCCCCCGGGATCACCCAGAACGTGTTGTTGTCGCTGTTCGCCAAGTGCGGAAGCGTTTCAAGGTACTTGTAGGCCAGGATCTTGGGGTCGGCGTTATTGCGATGGACGGCCTGGAAGACGCGCTCCACCGCCTTCGCCTCGCCGTCGGCCCGCAAGATCATGGCTTGTTGTGTGCCCTGTGCTTCCAGGATGTCCTTCTGCTTCGTACCCTCCGCGGTAAGGATCTTGGCTTGCCGCTCTCCTTCGGCGTGCAGGATGGCCGCGCGCTTGTCGCGCTCGGCCCGCATCTGCTTCTCCATCGCCTCTTTGATGGTGTTCGGAGGATCGATGGCCTTGATCTCGACGCGGTTGACCCGGATGCCCCACTTGCCGGTGGCGTCGTC
The DNA here is from genome assembly GCF_014649395.1 of Streptomyces aureoverticillatus. Taxonomy (GTDB): domain Bacteria; phylum Actinomycetota; class Actinomycetes; order Streptomycetales; family Streptomycetaceae; genus Streptomyces; species Streptomyces aureoverticillatus. The sequence continues at coordinate 141,442 of NZ_BMSY01000004.1, read as the reverse complement.
GAGGACGGTGCGGAGCCGGGTGTTGATCTCCTCGCGTGAGGTGAGTGTCTCCTCCAGGTCCATGCTGCCGATGACGTTCCGCAGCGTGGTCACGGTGAGCTGGTCGATCGCCTGAAGGTAATCAGCGACCTCATAGGCCGCCGCCCGTGGGTCAGTGATCTGGTAATAGAGCACGGTGTCGATGTTCACCACGAGGTTGTCCTCGGTGATCACCGGCTTGGGCTCGGACGAATACACCTGCTCGCGCACGTCGAGTTTGGTATTGACGCGGTCCGCCACCGGCACGACGAAGTTCAGGCCGGGTTGCAGCGTCCGGCGATATCGGCCGAACCGCTCGATGTTGTAGCGGCGCGCCTGCGGAACGATCCGCACCGTGGCGACCACGAGGAAGACAACAACAATCGCCGCCACGAGAATCGGGACAACAACCGGATCCATGCTTCCTCCAGTGCTAAATGTTCAGCCGTGTCACGGAAGGAGTTCGCGGGGATAGACGATCGCTGTGGCGCCTTCGATCCCCATGACATCCACCAGTGCTCCCGCCGGGATCACATGGCTTTCGTCGAGGGCACGGGCGGACCACTCTTCGCCGGAGAGTTTGATCAGGCCGCGGGTGGCGGTGACCTCCTGCATGACCTCGGCCCGCTTGCCGATCAGCGCGTCGCTGCCTTCGTGCGTGAGGGGCGCCTGTGCCATATGCCGCAACGCGACAGGGCGGATGATGACGAGGCCCGCTGCCGCTGTCACTCCGAGCGCCACGAGTTGGCCGAGAATGCCGATGCCCACACCAGCCACGACTGCGGCGACCAATGCGGCGCCCGCCAGCAACCCGAAGACCAGCGTCAGGGTGAAGAATTCTGCGACGCCAAGCGCCGCGGCGGCGAGCAGCCATACGAACCACGGCATCGAATCGCCTCCCTCGAGGGGTCTATCCAATCTACCGTCCGGAATGTCGGACAGAACAGAACTCGTCCCGCCCGGTCGGGCGGCACGTCCCCGCGGACGAGACCGAGAAGCTGCCGGAACCCCTGCTTGGTCAGCGACCAGGGCGTGCGGACTGGGCGGCGACGCGGAGGCCGTAAATGCGGCGGGCGCGCCGGTGTCGTTTGCAGGAGGTGGCGTACGCCTCCACGCCTCCGACGCATGAGTGCGCGTCCCCGGGCCGGGCCTGAACCGGCATGTCCGTACGTGTCGGAAGCGGCGCGGCGGGGGAGTGAGGAACGGCCCCAGGGTCGACCCGGTGGTGAAGTCGTGTGTCGCTCAGTCGTCTTGGGACCTGGTGCGCCGGGCGTACGCGCGGGCCGCGCGGGCTCGGTCGCCGCAGCGAGTGGAGCACCAGTGGCGGCGGCCGTGGCGGAGCAGGTATCGGTTGCAGGGGCTGGAGCCGCAGGCGGTGAGGCGTTCGGCGTCGGGACCGGTGAGTAGGTCGGCGGTGTTGTCGGCGAGGGCCGCCAGGGCGTGGTCAAGGATTTGGGTGGTGGGGTGCGGGGCCGCCCGGTAGGGGCCGTCCTTCTGGTCCCAGTGCAGGAGCGCGACCGCCGGTGCCTTGATCAGCGCGTCGTTGACGGCGGACAGGGCGGCGGGCAGCGCGGGTAGTGCGGCGACGCGGCTGGCCAGGAGGGACCTGATCTGTTCGCGCAGGGACCGTAGTTGTGCGGTGCACATCTCCTGCAGTCCGGCGTCAGCGGGCGCGAGACCGTGCTCGGCGAGCCACTGATCGGCTGCCGCCGGGGTGCCGAGGAAGTCTACGTACCGCCCGCCGGGCAGGGTGATGGCGCTGTTGGCGAAGTCCAGCGCGGGGTACGTCTCGGCGCCCGGGGCGGGCAGTGGCAGGGGCTCGGCGGCCGTGGCCTCGTTCATGATTCTCATGGTACAGCTCACGCTATTCGTGAGAACTGCTACGGTGTCCTCACGGATATCAGCATCCCATCCATGAGAGTGGTGCTCCATGACTTCCTCCGGCGCAGCGACCGGTGAACAGGTTCCCGTGCGTGTACTCGGCGGCCCGACCGCCTTCTTCGAGTACGGCGGCCTGCGGTTCCTGACCGACCCGACCTTCGACGCTCCCGGCGACTACCCGGCGCAAGGAGGGTCGCTGACCAAGACGGCACCCTCTGCGGGCAGTCCCGCGGACCTCGGCCGCATCGACGTCGTCCTGCTCTCCCACGACGAGCACCCCGACAACCTCGACACCTCCGGCCGGGCCCTGCTGGCCGACGTCCCGCTCACGCTCACCACCCCCGGCGGCGCGCGGCGCCTCGGGGAGCGGGCCAAGGGGCTGGCCGACTGGGAGCCGACCGAGCTGGAGCGTCCCGGCGGCGGCGTGATCACGGTGACCGGTGTTCCCGCCCTGCACGGCCCCGGATCACGCGAGGAGGTCGAGCCGGTTCTCGGCGAGGTCGTCGGCTTCGTCCTGACGGGGGACGGCTTGCCCACGGTCTACGTCAGCGGCGACAACGCCTCGCTCGACCTGGTCAAGGAGATAGCCGCACGCTTCGCCCCCGTGGACACCGCACTCCTCTTCGCCGGAGCTCCCCGCTTCGCCGTCCTCTTCGACGGCGCGTGCATCGTCCTCGACAGCGCCCAGGCCGCCGAGGCCGCCCAGATCCTCGACGCCCGCCGGGTCGTACCCCTCCACTACGACAGCTGGGCCCACTTCACCGAGGGCCGCGACGAACTCGTCGCCGCCTTCACCGCCGCGGGCCTGGCCGACCGCCTGGACCTGGGTTACCGCGGCTGACCTGGGGCAACATTGTCGGCGCTGCTCCGCTGGCACCTCGGAGGCAGCGAGGTAGGGCCAGCTTGGACACGCAACATCGTGGGCTGCCCGCGCGGAAACCCGCAGTGGCCGGCAACGGGCACGTTCGTCCATCGCAACCGCGCCCCAACCAACTCACGCAGTACTTCCCGCGGCTGCTCAAGGCCGACGGGCTCAGGCTGCTCGCGAGCGATCTGGACGCCGTACCTGCGTGGCGCTGGTGAAGCAGGTCGATCCGGACGCGTGGCTGCGAGGGCCGGCCGTCCCGGCTGTCGGCGCCCTCCGGGCTGCCGTCGCAGCCCGGAGAGCGCCGGTCGGTCCGCGCAGACCACATAGATCACACCGGGGACAGCTACGCAGCCGTAACCCATGCGAGGAAGAGACCCTGCCGGGCGCGCATGGGGGCGCCCCCCTCGGTCGAACGCACCCCACACGCCTGCCACGCGGCGCATTCACCGCTAGCGGGCCGGTTGGAGACGTCGGGCGCCAGGCAGGACCACACCATGCCCGGCGGCCCCGGACTGTGCCTGATCAGCTGCTGAGTACGGCCCGGTCGTCAGCCCGCACGGGCCCGTCAGGGCGTGTCGTAGAGGACCAGGGTGGGGGCGGGGGTGGTGCGGCCTTGGAGGTGCACGTTCACCTGTTTGGTCTTCTTGTCGGCGGTGACGGTGAACTGTGCCTTCCAGACGAAGGGGCCTCGGCAGGGCCACCCGACGTAGGGGACGCAGGTTCTCGTCTGGAATATCGCCTCATATCGACCGAACCGGTTGTGTTGGTTCTCGCCGGTCTCCGTCGTCCTGACGACGGGGTCTCCGTGGACGTTCATGCCCAGATTGCTTGCCACGGCATTGAGTTCGACCCCGGAGTTCTTCTTCCAGGTGGACGGGTTCTTGTCGGGGCAGGCGATGATGTGCATGTTCCACTCGCCGTAGCGTGGACCGAGCCAGGAACCGGGGTAGAGGGTGACATCGGCGCTCTCGCAAGCGGCAGCCATGGGTTTCTCTGACGCCTGTGCGCTGGTGAAGCCGGCCAGCAGGAGAAGCGACAGCGAGGCTCCTGCGGTGGCGAGACGTGTGAGTTGCACGATTCTCTCCTTGCGTTTGCCGTTCATGTCCGTTCACGGGGTGGTGTGCAGCTGCAGGCCTGGCGGCACTCCGATTTCACTGCCATAGATCACGCGTGAGGTATCTGCGGCCTTGTTGTACACCACCGCGATGCTGACTTGGATCTTGTGGGTTTTGGAGCACGGCCATTCGATGAAGGGCACGCAGTCCTTGAGGGTGAAGCTGCCCATGTAGTTGGCGCTCTTGGTCCGTGCGTTCTCGCCGGTGGCCATGACCCGCAGCTTCGGTGATTCCAGGAAGTACCCCAGGCTGTGCCCGGTGGTGTTCGTGGTGGCCAGGGCGATGGGTTCCCATTCCGACGGGTCGTCCTGTGGACACACGGCTACCTCGAACTTCACCTCTCCAAAGCGCCAGCGAGGAGGAACTGAGCTTCCCGGGTACCGTGTGACGGTCTGCGGCGTGCACGCACTCTTCAATGCATTCGGCTTCTTCGCGCTGCTTGCTGAGGCGGTGAGCGTTCCGGATGCCATGGCGGCTGCTGCGAAGACAGCCACGAAGGAGGTATGAATACGCAATCTGAGCTCCTAGGTGAGGGTGAAGTGAGCAAGCGCTGCACAAAGAGGCTGCTTGCTGGGTGAATGATCTGTGGTGACGAGGCTGCTGCTTCTGCTGTCGCCGGTGCCTTGACGCCCCTGAGGAGTGGCACTGCGCGGATATGACGCCCGGGGGCTTCGCTTGCTCGAGGGAGCGAGACAACTCGGCTGACTGCGCAAGAGCTTGCTGGCGTGGGTGGTTTCGGGCAACAGTATGAGGTTGTCCCGGACAGCATGCTGCTGTCCGGGCTGGTCAGAGCCTTGTCCGGATGCTGTCCGGAGCCCGCGCTCGGTAGTGGGAGGAGGCCTGGATGGGTGTTGTCAAGCCCTTCGGGTTCGGCCAGGATGCTGGCTATGGGGAGCCGGGGGGAATTGGATCCGCGAGGGGCTCGTGACGCGGCCATGTTCGTCGCATTGATGCGGCAGCTCAAAGAACAGTCGGGGCTCACCTACCGGCAGTTGGAGGAACGCGCTGCCGGGCGTGGTGAGGCGTTGGCGCGCAGCACCTTGGCCGACGTCATGCGCCGAGACGCTCTGCCTCGCCCGGAGTTGCTGGCTGCGTTCGTCCGTGCTTGCGCAGAGGACCACGAAGTTGACGCGTGGCTGACGGCCAGGGATCGAATCGTTGCCGGAGAGAAGCCTCCCCCCCGACGTCGCTGCCCCCGCCCGAGCCGCATCCTCGCTCCGACGTAGCCACCTCACGTCAGCAGCGGTGGCAGTGGCCGTACTGACGGCGAGTGCCTGGCTCTTGGCAGCCGACGATACGGACGAGCGCCCCGCAGGCGGCGTAGCGTCCATCGATTCGTCAGGGTCGGGCCAGCAGGCCCTTTTGTTGTCTGAGCAGTGCTCCAGAGTGCTGGTCAAAGGGCAGCTGAATCCGTGTGTCCAAGAACTGCAAAGGCGGCTTCAGAGTCATGGGCTCGACCTCCCCGCAGATGCTGTCTTCGGCCCCTATACGAAGATGCGGGTTACTGCTTTCCAAACGTTTGCCGGGTTGCCGGTGACCACGATGGTGGATGAAGCAACCAAGAAGGCTCTTTACGGGCAAAATCTAAGGATTAACGCATGGTCGCCACAACGAGTAGAACAGCGGCTGCGCGAAGTATTTCCGGAAGAGCCTGACACTGCGGTCCGTCTCGTGCGCTGTATGACGCAACTCGATCCGCTCTGGATCTGGGGCAACTCTGACGGCAGTCGGGAGTGGGGTCTGTTCCAGTTCTCGGACCTGGAACTCATGGAGCTCGGTGTCGCTCCGCTGACTGCTCTGGATTCTGAATGGAGCATCCAGCGTGGGCGCGCCATATGGGAGCGCACGAAGAACTTCAGCCATTGGTCGTGCACGCCCCGGGTCACAGCTACGGAAGAACGACACTGACCAGAACGTCGCGACTGCGCGCAAGCGGCCAACGAGGTCGACGGCAGGTCCCGCAGCGGCCAGGCCAGCCGCATGACGTCGTGGCCGGTGTCCATCACCACGAGCATGTCCCGGTCGCCTGACTGCCACTGCACGGCGGTGATGAGACGTTCGGTCATCCCGCGGAGCTGGTCGGCCGTAACGGCCGTCGCGTCGTCGGCAAGACCGAGTGGGAAGAAGAAGACCTACAAGGACTGCGGCGGCAAGGCGCAGAAGTTCGACACCGGCTACTACAAGGCCAGGAACGCCACGGTGAAGCTCAAGGCCCCTGCGTGAGCGTATGAAGAGCGTTTGAAGATCGGGCCCGCCCCCGAAGGCCGGGGGCGGGCCGGGCAAGGAAGGCCCCGGGGGCTCCGGCCCTTGCCTTTGGTACGACCTCCCAGCGGTAGCCACGGCAGGCTGCTGAGGTACCTGCCCGAACACAAGGCCAGCCAGGCGACCAGCAGGAGGACGTATGACCAAGTCACGCAAATTGTGGCTCGCCCAGGATCGGTGTGACTGTGGGCGTCGTTGCTGCCCTATAGGGCCGGTCCGATGGGTCAGGAGCGGCGGCCAGTGAACGGTGTCGGCGTCCTCGCTCCGTCTGCTTCAAGCGGCCCGTCAACACTGGAGGCCGGGCGCGGGGTGTCTGCGTCGCGTGTCGGTAAGCGCGCGGGTTGCCGCTGGTAGTGCGCGGGCGGACGCTGTGTACACCTTCCGCTCGACCGGCTCCAACTGAGGGGGTGTCTATGCCATGCGGCGTGGTGAGTGGTTCGATCCGGACCGCGGGGGGGGGCCATCACCCTGCACGACAGGGGAGGCGACGCGGTCGCTCACCGCTCGGCGGTCCACGGTGGCGCAGAGCGCATGCTGGCCGAGGGCGAGCGGGTGCGCTGCGACGTGATCCGGGAAGGCTGGGCGGTTCTGGCCGACAACACCCGCCGTGTGGTCCCGCAGGGCCCTATGCCGGCCAGGGAATCCGGAGGTGACGCGGCCGCGTGCCGGGAAGCTGTACGGCTCGTTGAGGTGGAAGGGCGCATGGGGCCCTCTTGCCGAGAGCCGGGCAGCGTGCGCCGGACCATGGGGGCGGTCGGCGAGTGGCTGCTGCGTGTGCCGGCGTGGAGAGGTGCGCGTCATGGGTGTGTGTCGCGGCGAATGGGTGGCAGTGCAACTGCCTCGTCGGGCACTGCCGTTGCCGGGCGCGGGGTGGAGTGGTTGGCCGGACATGGAAGCCTTCGACCCCGGCCGGAGTCCGGCCCTGGATGTCGAGCGCGCCGACGCCGACGGCACGGCACGTCGAGTGGATGACGTAGACACCTGCCCGTGGTGCGCGCAGTTGCAGGAAGCCGACGCCTCTGACCAGCAGTCGCTGGACCAGGAGCGCGGTTTGCCCGCGCCCTGGGTGGTTCCCCCAGGCCTGCCACCGCGTCTCGCAGGAACGGTCTGGTGACAGTGGCGAAAGCGGCGATGGCCACAGCCGGATCGCGGCGACTGCTGTCCTCCAGCAGCTGACCTTGTATAGGTCAGATAGACCGTGCATCGGTGGCTGTATGGGCCGGTTGGATCTTGCATGGAGCAATGCTCAGATCCTGTGGATCGGCTCCGGAGGGCGTACCTTCCCGGGTGATCGATCGACTGGTATCCGAGTAGGCCCGCGTTGGCCGCGGGTCGGGAAGGCGTGCCCGTGCTCGCCCTCGTCCGATCCGGAGCCCGCTTCAAACGCGTGCCACCTCGTCGAACGCTCCGATGCTCACGTGGCCTGAAGCTCCAGCCGCCGCCGGTAGCGGCCGGGCGGTTCGCGCCGTCTCGCATCTTCCAGCGGATCCGCAGGAGGCGAAACCAGCGCAGATGTGCGAACGCGAGCTCGATGAACCAGCGTTGGGTGCCCAGGTCAGAGCCGTGCTCGGTGCCCTGGCGGGCGACCAGCGGCTTCACGCCCAGATCCCAGACAAGATGGCGGTACTTGTCGTGGTCGTGGTTGCCCAGGGTCGTTCTATTGACAGAGTCTGTTTGCTCCCGACATATCCATGTGGCGCAGCAGCACCCGGGAGTGGCCCGGGATTCAAAGGGGCTCGTGGGGTTCACGGGAGGCCCGTATTGCCTGTCTCGTCCCGCAGGTTCTGTCTCACTCCAAGAGGCACAGTCCACACCGTTTCGCCTCTCCGTCACATGCAGGTCCGTGAAGCGAGCCTCGCGCAGTCTAAGGACGCCCCCACGCTTCCGCGCCGAGGGCTGTATAGGCGGCTTCAGCGATACGTCCTGAGGCAGCGTCTGCCGGGGCGTGAGCCAGGAAGTCGGCAGTGGTGCCGGTGAACGTGATCCGGCCGGAATGAAGGACCGTGACGTGGTGCGACTCCGTGGCGAGGTCGGCTACGTCGTGGGTGGACAGCAGGACACGAATGTCGTCGGTGAGTGCGCTGAGCGTGTCGCGGAAGACGCGGTGTTGATGGGGGTCCATGCCGGCGGTGGGCTCGTCCAGCAGCAGGACACGGGCGTCGTGGACGAGAGCAGAGGCGACGCCGACGCGGCGCAGCTGGCCGCCGGAGAGCTGCTTTGTCTTCGTCTCGGCCTGTGCCGTCAGGCCGACGCGGGCGAGAGCGCGGGCCGCGGCGTCCCAGGCGTCGCGCTTGGTCATGCCTTTGAGCCAGCCGGTGTAGGCGACCTGTTCGCGGGCGGTCAGTCCGGTCATGGGGGTGATGTGCTGCGGCATCCACGCGACGGCGGCACGGTAGGCACGCTGGTGCGAGGGAGTGCCGTCAAGGGTGACGGTGCCCTTGCGGGGGCGGGTCACGGACGCGGCGAGGCGCAGCAGGGTGGACTTGCCCGCCCCGTTGGGGCCGAGCAGGACCGTCAGGCCCTGCGGCAGTACGTAGTCGAGGTCGCGCAGGACGGGCGGGGCCCACGGCCGGTAGGTGTAGGTGCACGAACGGAGTTCAAGCGTCATGGCGTTCTCTTCCGTATCGGTCAGGAGTCGGTGCGGGGGCGGGTGCTGAGCTGGACGGCGAGGCCGGCGGCGAGCGTGAGGGCGGCTGCTGTGGTGGCGACGGGGTCGTCGTTGGCGCGGGGGAGCACTGTCCAGAAGGTGGGGTGGCCGGTGCGGTCGAAGCCGAAGAAGACGATGGCGGCAAACCAGGCGAGCGGTGTCATGACGGCGGGCGTCCCGGCCACGGCCCGTACGCAGAGCATCAGCCCGGTGAGGAAGGCGGTGTTGCGGCCCAGGGCCACGGCGGTATCGGAGTCCAGCACCGCGCCGGCGCCGAGCCCGACCGCCGTCGCGGCGCCGACGGCGGCCAGCGTGAGTCCCGCGTCCCGGGGCCGGACCCGGCGCGCGGACGAGGCCTCTGCGGAGTGCAGCCGTGACTCCAGCGACATCAGCAGCGCGGCGCACAGCGGGACCGGCACCAGCAGCATGGCCATCACCGGGTTGTCGCCGCCGGTGAGGAACGACGGCAGTTGCGTGACCGTGTCGTGCACCAGCAGGACGAGCGCGGTGAGGAACGTCAGCGCCGCGGGCAGCAGGGTGTGTGCCCGGCGTGCCTTGACCCACCACCACATCACGTGTCACCTGCTCGGCGCGCGTCGCCGCATGCGCGCCTGAGCTCGCTCTGGTACCAGGATGCCTGCGCGGCGGTGGACGAGCGGCGCACCGTGGCGACCCGCTCCTTGATGAGCGCGAACACCTCGTCGCCGTTGTCGAACTGAGCCAGCTCCTCGCGTTGCCCCTTGAGATACCGCTTCTCCTCGCCGGTGTGCTGAGCGGCCCACAGCATGGCGCTGCGGCTGGCGACCTCGTCGGTGGTGCGTGTGCAGGGGAAGCGGACGGCTTGTGTCAGCATCTGGTAGCGCGTGGTCGCCTCCCGCTGGCTGGTGGTGAGGGGAATCCACCAGGTGTCGCTGGTGGAGGGGCGGGACCGTGCACCGTTGATGACGCTGTCGGAGATGGTGTGGGGCGGCGTCATCCGTACGCCCGCTGCGGCGAGTTCGCTGAATACGGCTTCCGCGTCCGCACGGGCGTGGTCTGGGTCCGCGCCGCCGGCCGCGGGGACGCAGACCCGGGGAGCCGCTCCCGCGCACTTCATGTCCGCATGGCCGACCGACAGCGGCGCGGTGTGGCCCCAGTCTTCGGCGATGTTGTGCGCGGTCAGCGTGCCGGTGAGGGCGACAGCGCAGGCGATCACGGGTATGACGGGCCGGACGCGCCGGTTCCGGAGGGGCACTCCCAGCACTGCGATGCCCAGCGCGATGCTTCCGGTGAAGAGAAAGTGAGGAGCGAGTGCGGTCCACGTGGTCCGTTCTCCGAACGACAGGATCGAGGAGAACGCCCCGGACACATGGCGAGGCCACATCCACTCGCCGGAGGACGCCGAGGAGGCCACGCTGTAGAAGACGCCCGCGGCGAGTAGCGGTGCCGCGATCAGCCGGGGCACGACCAGGCCGATGGCGAAGCCGATGACACAGTGCGCGGCGGCCACGAACAGCGCCATGGCCAGCAGCGGGACGCAATCCCGTGTGAACGCGACGCCCTCACCGATCAGCCCCAGGACAACCGGCAGCACGAACATCGCCCAAGCGAGCAGCAGGACCGGGAGCAGTGCGTGGGCGGCGATGCCGTAGCGGCTCCTGACCGGTGCGCTCGCCCACACCCCGTCGCGCTTGATGCGGCCGCTCTCCCACGTCGCCAAGCTGCAGGCGGTGGCGTAGGCGAGGGCGTACGTGGGATCCAGCACGAAAGAGACGATCTCCGGGGCGTATGCGATGTCTCCCCTGGTGAACTCGTAGTCTCTTGAGAAGCTGAAGGAGAAATAGAACAACACCAGCCCGAGCGCCAACGGGGAAGCCCGCAGGGCACTACAGGCGCGAAATACGGTGGCGAAATTCATGAGGCTCCAGGGCCGTTGAGGCGAGAAGCGAGGGGTGCCTCTGTGGTGCGGAGGCACCCCTCAATCGGGCCGGCCTTCCGGGTCAGTCCTTCTTCGACGTGTCGACGTACACCTTCTTGACGTTGAGGTGGTTGCCGTATTCGCGGCCGTTGATCTTCTTGATCTGGAAGAAATGCTTGCCGCTTGCCAGCCCGTGCCACTGACCGTTGCTCTTGCGCCTGGGCCCGTCGAAGCAGCGGGTGAACTTCTTGGTTCCCCAGCTCTTGTCCGGCCGGAAGCTACGGTGCCACCGGAGATCTACATGCGTGGAAATGTCCCTGCTGGGAATTACTTCGCACCCCTTGAACCAGACCTGTGAGTACCCCTTGTCCTTCCACCGGCGGGACTGGAACCCCGTGAGGACGGCGCCCAAATGGCCCTGCCAGTTCCGGGCCTGGGGAGCATCAGGGTTGGGTTCAGGAGCGGCGGCGGACGCCACCGGTGTTCCGCCCAGAAGCGATGCGGCGACAATGCCGCTCACGGCGGCTATCCGCGCCTTGGCTATGTGCGTGTTCACGTGTGAACGATCCCTTCACTCTCGATGTGACAGGTGAGTGCACGCTCGCCGGAGCTGCTGCCGCGGTCCGCCGTGCCCTCCCCCGGGGGGCGCGGCATGAGAGGGGGTCCGGTAGGCCACGCATTGCGGTGCGTTGGCCTCGACCCGCCCTCGCCGACAGCAGCGACTCCGGCCGTACTCCAGTGATTTCAGCGGCCGGCTCGTTTTCTCGCAGCCCGTATTCATGCTGGTAGAAAAAACAGCGGTGGCCCGATCGCGACTGGAGGTGGCGATCGGGCCACTTCTCGTTGGTGTGGTGGCTGTGATGGGCTAGGTGGGCTGGTGGAGGAGTCTGGTGCAGGGAGGCTGAGGCTGGGGTGGGGCGTCGTGAGAAGCCGATCGATCCCGGGGCGGGTCCGGTGCAGGGGTTCGCTTTCGCCTTGCGCAAGCTGCGCGAGGAGGCGGGCGGCCCGCCCTACCGGGAGATGGCCAAGACCGCGGGATACTCGATCGCCGCGCTGGCTCGCGCGGCGGCGGGAGAGACGCTGCCGTCCCTGGCGCTGACGCTGGCGTACGTGAAGGCCTGCAGGGGCGAGTTGGCGGAGTGGGAGCGGCGTTGGCAGGCCGTGCGGGACGAAGAGGCCGCTCAGCCCTCAGAGACGGATGTGGAATCGGCGGATCCGCCCTATCGTGGTCTGGCCCGGTTCGAACCCGGCGATCACATGCGGTTCTTCGGCCGTACCCGGCTCACGGACCAGCTCACCGCGCTGGCCGGTGCCCATCGGTGCGTGGTGGTGCTCGGCCCCTCGGGCAGCGGCAAGTCCTCCCTGTTGCGCGCGGGCCTGATCCCCCGATTACAGAGCACCACCAACCCGCAGCTGCGGCCGGCGGCGATCCGCATTCTGACGCCCGGGCCCCAGCCGGTGCGCGATCACCGCAAGCTGTTCACCCCGGCCGAGAACTCAGGAGACTTGGCCGGGGCAGAGGGCCCAGCGGATACGTGGCTGGTGGTGGACCAGTTCGAGGAGGTGTTCACCCTCTGCCACGACCCCGCACAGCGGCGGGAGTTCATCGACCTCGTGCTGTCAGCCCGCCGCCCTGGAAGCCGACTGCGCGTGGTGGTGGGGGTGCGGGCGGACTTCTACGCCCGCTGTCTTGAGTACGAGGGTCTGGCCGAGGTCCTGGGGGAGGCGAGTCTGCCTGTGGGCCCCATGGCACCGGAGGAACTGCGCGAGGTCATCGTCAAACCTGCCACCACCGACGGACTGATCGTGGAACGGGCCCTGACCACCCGGCTCATCGACGAGATGAAGGGGGAGCCCGGCGCACTGCCGCTGCTGTCGCACACGCTTCTGGAAATCTGGAGACGTCGCCGTGGCCGGGCCCTGACAGTGGAAGGCTACGAAGCTGCTGGGGGACTGCACGGTGCCATCACCCAGACCGCTGAATCCTGCTTCGTCCAGTTGTCGCCGGCCCAGGCCGAAGCGGCGCGCGGCATCCTGTTGCGCTTGATCGCACCCGGTGAAGGCGCGCCGGACACCTGCCGCCCTGTCAGCAGAGCGGAGCTGGACCTCGCTGATGCCGCAGACCGACAGGCAGCTCTCGACCGCCTGGCCGACGCCCGGCTGGTGGCCTTGGATGACGGCACAGTCGTGCTGGCCCACGAAGCGCTCATTTCCGCATGGCCCAGGCTGCAGAAATGGGTCGATGACAACCGCGAGAGGCTCTGTCGGCACCGGCGCCTGACTGATGCGGCCCGCAACTGGCAAAATCACCGTCGCGACAGCGGTGCGCTGCTGCGCGGCGCCGAACTCACCGAGATCGAAAACGCCTTCCACGCGCCTGAGCACTACGCCGAACTGGCCACACTTGAGCGGCACTTCCTCCGGGCCTGCACCGCTTCGCGCGTCCGTTCACGCCGCACCCGTCGGGCTGCCATCGGCATCGTGGGATTTGCTGTGGTAGCCGCGCTGGTAGCAGGCATGGCCGCCTGGCAGCAGAACCGGACCAGCGAACAACGGCAAGCCGAAGCAACTGCTCGCCGAGTGGCCGCCCTTGCCCAGAGCCTTCGCCTGTCCGACCCGGCCCTGGCCATGCGGCTGAGTCTGGCGGCCTGGTCGCTGAGCAAGACACCGGAAAGCCGCTCGGCACTCCTGGGGGCCATGTCCCAGCGAGAACAGGACGCCTACCGCATCACCCGCGGTGATATGGCTCGCGCGTTCCTCAGTGTGGACGGCCGCACAGTTGTCAGAGAGGGCTTGAACAGTGTGCAAGCGTGGGACGTCCCCACCCGCCGCGCCGGCACACCCCGACGGTTCAGGTCGGGATGGGTGCAGGACGTCAGCCCCGACGGCCGAGTGGCGATCGTAGGATCGGGCCGGGAAGCACACCTGCGAGATCTGCGAACCGGGAAGTCACTCCGTCTTACTCTCGACCGCGACCAGGAGGCCTACTTCGGGGCGAGCGGCCGCACTGCCGTAGGCGAAGGCTATGAGGGCGGCGTGCGCATGTGGGACCTCAAGCGGCACCGGCTGGTCTTTGCAGAGGATACTGCCGGCCATGTGATGAGTTCGGCCGTCAGTCCGGACGACCGGTTCTTAGCGATATGCACGGCAGCCGGTGCCGGATTTGAACTGTGGGACACGGTCAAGCACCGCAAGCTGCCAGTGCTGCGGAAAGATGCACGCGTGCGACAAGCCTGCCGTAAGCAATCCCTGCGATTCACTCCAGACAGTCAGGGTCTGGCCGGCCGCTCCCCAGACGGCCTGCAGATCTGGGATCTGGCTTCCGGACGTGTGACCAGCAGTGTTCAGCACCGAGGGATCCAGGAATTCGAGTTCAGTCCTGACGGAAAGTTCGTAGCGGCGACTGACGGGCGAGAAATTTTACTCTGGCGAATCAAGGACCCCACGAAACCGGTCCTACGTCACCCGCTCACCTATGAAACTGTCAGACATCTGAGATTCGATGTGAAGTCGGGAGTCATTCGGTACATCGATGCCGCCTATTCATACGAACCCACGGTGCGGGCACTGTCCTACGGTCCCGCAATGGCGGAAGGCTGGCGCAAAGAGCCGGCAACGCAAGGGGTGTTCACCCCAGACGGACGGAGGCTGGCACTTAAGCGGCGCAGCGGCGACTTGTTGTGGTTCGAGATCCGGCGCGCCTCGGATGGCAAACGCATAGCTCGAACTCCGAGCCTTCGCTGTGATGAGGCAGCCAATACCATGGAGGGCGAGGACGTGTGCTACGCAACATTCGCCCTCAGCCCCGATGGCGGCACCCTTGCATACGGCAAGACAGTACTGGACGACGAATCCGGCAGCCCTCGCGAGCCTGAAAAAGTGACACTCTGGGACATCACGCGACGGACCCGTATCCGTTCCCTCACGGCGCCCGCGCGCGGTGAGGGCGGAGGAATGGAGGGCATCGTCTTCAGCCCCGACGGACAGTCACTGCTGGCTCCCCAGGTGCATCTGAACGGCGTCGATCTCTGGAACACATCGCGAGGAACGAAGAAGCAGACGGCCTCGCCTCCGCACTATTCCAACTCCCTGGAGAGTGAAAGGCTAGACGCCATCTCCCCTGGCCAGATCGCTTTACACCCCCGCGGCCACACGCTGGCCACCGCGGGCCGGGTCTTCACGCTTCCCCCCGCGCGGGCCACCACCCGCAAACTGGGCATGGACACGCCCTTGGCCTATGCGTTCAGACCCGACGGCGGCCAGCTCGCAGCCGGAGAAAACCGAGGGCGAGTCGTGCTCTGGGACGGCTCGGGCAAGCATCGGCTCGGTTCCCTCGCAGGCACCTACCGAGGAGGGCGACCCGGAATCACCGAGACGGTAGGCGCGCTTGCTTACTCACCCGACGGAAAAACCCTGGCGGTCGGAGGCAAAAGCGGCACGCTCCAGTTGTGGGACATTCCCACACGCCAACCCCTTGGGCTGCCATTTCGCACTCCGGGAGATCACATTGTCGCGCTGTCCTTCGCCGCAGATGGCCGCACGTTCTACGCCGCGGGAAAACGCATCGCCCTGCGCGCGTACGCAGTAGATCCCCGACGGGTCAGCGCCTCTGTATGCGCACGCGCCGCCGGCGGGCCGTCCCGTGCGGAATGGCGGACGTATCTGCCAGAGGTCCCCTACCGCAAGCTCTGCTGACTTCCCAGTGGCGAGTTGGACTATGCACCACCAAGTCTGCGCCTGAGCACTGAGGTCCCCCATCGTTGCGACCGTTGAGAACTCCATCTAACCCCTGGGCGCGGCCTGTAACGGGTCGTGCTCAGGGCTGGCCGCTTGCTGGCGGTGTACGCGTGGAAGCGGCTCTGGCTGTCGTTTCGTGAATTCGCAGGTCAGCGGCAGCATGCAGGATCGTGCGCGGTAGTGATGACGTCGCCGTAGGCTGCGTCGACGATGGCCTTGTACATCGCCATACGCCGAACCGGGCCGCGTCCTCGATGACCGGCGGCAGCCTGCTCGCGCCTTGAAGCGATGCGCTGCCGTCGGTGCGTGCCGGCGAATCAGCCATGTTTGAGAACGCGACCGATCCCTGCGGGAATCGCGGCGATTGTCCGGCCACTTGCGCGCTTCCATGCTCCCTTGCCGTGACGATTTATCTGGGCATTCGGCCGAACGATCAACGTCCGGCATCTCCCCTCTTCCCGTCCGTGCCTAAGCATCGCTAGTGCGAATCAGGCCAGCGTTTCTCAACGTCGTTGAAGCCCAGTTCGCATGCTGGTCGCCTTGTGACGCCGGTTCCGTGCTGCTGTCGGAGGTCCGGCGGTGTGACGTGTGCGCGTCGTCCTGTGCGCGCCGCGCTGAATCACTTCTATGGGGAGGGAAAATGAGACTCAGACGGTTATGTACGACCGTCGCCGCGCTGACAGTCTTAGCCGGGGGCGGAGCGGTCACGGCCGCGGCGGATGATCCCGGTGGATCGTCCGCGAGCAAGCCTCGCGCCGGTGAGCAGGAGCGGGATCGACACGGCGTGGTTCCCGAAGGCGCGCCGGGTGCGGACGAAGCGCAGGCCGCACCGGGGAAGGCTCAGGAGCAGCCGCCGACTGCGGAGACGTGCAGCGAACCCGACGCGGAGGGCCGGGCCGCGTGCCTGGAGCCGAATCCGGTTGACCCTCAGGAACTACCGCAGGACATCGTCCGAATGCGTCGGGCTGCTGTTGACCCGCCGTCCTGGTGCCCGACCGAAGACCGGAAGGTGCTGGGGACGCGCTCCAAGGTATGCAAGGTCGAAGGCTGGTCCTACTGGACGCGGAAGAGGATCAACGGCCGCTGGGTGAAGACCGGCGAAACCAAAATGATCTTCCTCAACTACAGCTACGGCGACAGCGGGATCGGCCGGGTCGCGCACCAGATCGAGGTGTACGCCACCAGGGGCTGGGGCGACACCCTCAAGGCGAAGATCGGCGGCAAGGGAGCGCCCAGCGCCTCGTGCAAGACCGAGAGCGCGAAATTTCCCGGCCAGAAGCTGGCGCTGCACAAATGGATGGTGGGCGAGGCATTCTTCGACACCACCGCCACCGCTCCGGGAGCGATGGGCAAATGCGGTACGGGCTGGTCCATGAAGATCACGAACGCGCCGTACAAGCCGGTGGTGATTCCCGGCAAGTTCAAGGAGTTCCGCTGCGACAACGCCACCGGCGGCCGCCCGATCGTCGGGTGCGTGGTGCCGTGGTACGCCTCCGACCTTCGGTACAGCAAGGCCAGAATCCCCGACGTGGCACGGCACATCACCCTGGCCCAGGCATCCGGCCTGCCCAAGCGGCTCAAGCGCACGACGGATGAGTCGATCAGGAAGAAGAACAGGCGGCTGGCGTGTGGTGACCGCCCCGCGGCGGGGGGCAAGAACTGCGACGAATACCCGCTCGCCAGCTCCAGCAACGGCCTGAGCGCGGGCGGCAAGCGCCGCACCTTTGACGGCTGCTCCTACAGCGACATCCCCTCGGGCACTGGGGCGAAGGGCGCCAGCGCCTGCGCGGTGCGCGCGGCACAGAACAGCTCACAGGGCGGTACCACCGGTGCGTTCTACAGGGACCAACGGGTCCTGGACGGGGACCCCTTCGACGTGGTGATCATCCCCTGAGTTAGCCGGGGCCTGCCCAATCGTTCCCTCGTGCGGGGTGGCAGTGCCGCAGTAGTGTCCGGGGCTGGACGCTCCACCAAGTCCGGCCCCGGGCATCCGGGCGCGGGCGCACCGACGGTAAGAGCCAGGAGGCAATGGCGATGAGCATGAGCACTGTGGAGGCCATCGATGGCCTGTTCGGGATCCTTGATGACGGAGAATTACCTGCCGACACCGCAGACTGGTCCAACGGCCTGGTGGCCGTGATGACGGCCGGCGCACTCATCGCCACCGGTGTCGATTACGGTCCTGTCCGGGTGCAGACAGCCATCAGCTCCCAGCCGCCGCCCGTCGCCGACGACCAGGACGAGTGGGAGGAGATCATCGAAGTCACGGTCCAGGCACCCACCGGCCGACTACGGGCCCACTCACTCGAGGACAGCGAATTCCCAGAGCTGCCGGTACTGAGCACGGCGGGAAGCGGGGCCTACCGGGTGCGCGTCCACGCCCGCGGCCGCGCCGATGCTCCCACCACAGCCGAAGGCGACCCCGTCGAGGACTACCTCCTGCAAGTCTGGCCCGCTGGCCCCGAGGAGGGCACAGCCGTCCTCCGTAGCAGCGAGAGGATCGAGATGGCGCTGCGCGAACCGTGGTCATCAGAGCATGCCCCAGAGCCCTACGAAACCGATGAGAGCGATGAGCTACGCGCCCGGCTCCGGCAAGGAGGAGGGGCCGACCCCTTGCCGGACGCGACGCGGGGGGGCAGTAGCGGACCCCCAGCGCAGGTCATACGCGGAGCCCTCTTCGACTGAAGATGCGCTCGTCCTCGCACAGGCACCGCGACGCGATGGACCGTGGCGTCCGCGGAGCAAGCACGGGCGCCACGGTCCGGTGGGGCTCGTTGGGGTGTTGCGACGATCACTGGAACTCAAGCCCCGGCGGGACTCACACCCTTGGAACCCAGGACCTCAGGGCAGCATCAGCTCGCCCGCCCCAACTTCCGCCAAGGAAACACCTCCTTCCCCTGGCTGTCCCGCTCCGAAGTGCCCGGTTCGACGGTCGTGTACCAGGACGCCGCCCAGTACGACCCCTTCCAGGAGACGTAGGCGCCGGTCGCCGGGTCGGCGGTGTCGCCGCCCCACAGGTGGGTGTTGGGAGTCGTGGCGCCGAAGGCGGCCTCGACGTCCTTGCCGCCGGCCGAGCGGAGGGTGAAGAGCTTGCCGTGGGCGGGGGCGGAGGGGGAGCCCTCCGACCCCGTCGCCGGGTCGATGGGGATGAAGTGCCAGCGCTGGGCTTCCGAGGAGGAGCAGCCGGACACCTTGATGTCCTCGCGGGCTCCGTTCGCGGTCAGGCACTTGCCCGCGTTCTGGATGGTGTACCAGCCGTTCCCGGCGCCGCGGGGGGTCCAGAGCTGGTTGGGGTTGCCGTCCTGCGGCTCCACCAGGTGGGCGCGGTTCTCGCCGGGGTGGTGGTCCATCAGGTTGCCCTGGTACTCGAACTGCCAGCCCTTGTCGCCCTTGTCCCAGGCCGCGAAGGTCCGGCCGACCGTCTTGCCGTGCGCGGAGCCCGGCTTCCACTCCGGGGCGTCGCACTCCTTGGCGTCACCGGTGTCCGGCTCGACCGTCCGTACGCCCTTGCGGTCGTCCTGGACGGAGCCGTACGTGTGGTCGCCGGTCGACACGGTGATGTTCGGGGGGCCGGTCACCGGCAGGTAGTACTTGAGGCCGATGTCATGGGACTTGCCGGGCGCGATGGCCTCGCAGAAGCCGAGTTTCAGCGTCACGCGGTGGAAGTCGGCCTTCAGACCGCCCACGTTGGGCCCGGAGCGTCCCGGTTTCACCGTGTCCTTCAGCTCCGACCAGCCGTCGTCCTTGAGGAGCGGGGACGTGGACGTGGGCAGGTCGAAGGAGATCTCGGTGCCGGTGCCCAGGGTCCGTTCCGTGTTGTTGGTGATGCGCAGCTTCGGCTGGATCGGCCACATGTCGCCCTCGGCCGTCGGGTAGTCGACGAACTCGGCGGAGACGTCCACGACTTCGTCGGGCAGGGGAGTGTCACCGGCACGTTCCGTCTTGTAGCCCCCGGAGCCGTGCAGCGCCCCGTCCAGGCGGCTGGTGACGTCGTACCCCATGCCGTACTCGCCGCCCGCGCGCTTGGTGTAGTCGCCCGCCAGCTCCCACAGCATGACGCCGCCGATGCCGTTGTCCTTCACGTACTGCGCCTTGGCGTCGATCGAGGCGTCGTTCTCCGTGGAGAGGAACACCTTCTTCTCGGCGTTCCACAGCCACGACGCCTTGAGCGTGTCGTCGTACTTCTCCGTGTACGTGCCCTTGAGCTTGCCGGACTCCTTGTCGGTGTCGACGTAGGAGGGGAGGTAGCCGGGGGTGATGCCGTCCTGGAGGTTCCGGGCGTGCCACAGGGGGTTGGAGCCGGAGGCGACCTCCTCGCCCCGGGTGCCGAGGTCGTGCCAGACGTTGTCGATGCCCTCGGCGCCGTGGCCGCAGTCGACCTTCTCCCCGGTGCCGGGCTGGCAGGCGCCCTGGTCGGGGAGTGAGGAGGTGCCCCACAGGCCGTCCGTGCCGCCGGAAACGTTCTGCCAGCCGCGTGTGTAGTAGGGGACGCCGAGGTTGATGCGGCCGGGCGGCAGCGCGCCCCGGTAGTAGCGGTACGACCAGTCGACGTTGAAGTAGCCGGTCTTGTCGAACTCCTTCTCGTCGTAGACCTTCGCGGCGGCCAGCTCGCCGTCCCTGCCGTCGTCGTACAGCGGCGCCTGCGGGCCGACGTACTTGTTCCAGGAGCCGTGCAGGTCGTACGACATGACGTTGACGAAGTCCTGGTACTGGAGGGCCTGGCCCGCGTCGTAGCCGCGTACCAGGTAGCCGGAGGCGGAGCCCGCCGAGGTGAGGAGGTAGTAGCGGTCCTTGCCGGCGCCCGCGCGGTCCAGCTTCTCGCGCAAGGTCTTCATCAGCGCGTTGTAACCGGCCTGGAGGCCCTTGCGGCGGCCGTTGGACAGCTCCCAGTCGGCCGGGTTGCCGCTGTCGGGCAGCGCGGTCGGGTACTCGTAGTCGATGTCGACGCCGTCGAAGCCGTACCGGTCGAGGAAGGCCGTCACCGAGTCGGCGAAGGTGTCGATGCCCGCCTGATTGACGGAGCCGTCGGCGTTGGTGGCCATGGTGTAGAAGTTCTTCGTCTCGGCCCAGCCGCCGACCGAGATCAACGTCTTCACCTGCGGGTGTTTCTTCTTGTAGCGGTTGAGGAGGTTGAAGTGGCCCTTGTACGGGAGTGAGTCGTCCATCTCGGCCCCGCGCACGCCCGGCCAGGTCATTCCGGTCGCCGGGTTCTTCGGGTCGTCCGTGTCACCCACGGAGATCCGGTCGCCGCCGTCGACGCTCGCGAAGGCGTAGTTGACGTGCGACACCTTCGACCAGGGGATGTTCTTGGCCAGATAGCGCGGGTCGCCCTTGGCGCCGGTGCGCCAGCCGGTGAAGTAGCCGACGACCCGCTTGTCGTGCCCGTTGCCGCCGAGCCACTCGCGCCCGTCGTCGCCGTACACCCTGCAGTACGGGGTGTCGACGCCCTTCGTCGCGGCGAGCCCCTCGGGGCGGCACTGCTCGTGCGGGCCGGAGGTGGAGGGCTTGGCGGAGCGGTCGTCGGTGGCGTTGTCCACGGGGTCACCGGCGCTGCCGGTGGCGGGCGGGCTCTCGGGCGTGCCGCCCATGCCGGGGGTGTCGCCGTGGTACGTGTACTTGTTGAGAGCGTTGACGGCGGCCATGGGGTCGCCGTCCTTGTACTGGTCGATCGCGAGGAAGTTCGGCTTCTTGCGCGCGGCGGGCGCGCAGAAGCGCTCGGCGCGGTTCTGGAGCTTCCGGTTGTCGTTGCGGTACGTGGGATCCAACGGAGAGTCCCGGAAGTGGTTCATCACGTACAGGCGCCGGAAGTTCTTCTCCTCCGTGAGGAGCGGAAGGGCATCCCACCGGCTGTAGCAGCTCCAGTCGCCGTTGCCGATGCCGAGCCCCATCGACCAGTGGTTCTGCACGATCCAGTCCTGCTCGTACATGAACCCCAGCTTGTTCTTGCCGTTCTCCTGCTTCGTGGCGTCCCCGTCACCGGTGAAGAGGAGCAGGCGCTTGCCGGAGTCGACCATGGACTTGACGGTCGGCCAGCCCTTCTCCTTCACGTCTGCGGCGTCGGGCCGGAAGACCATCCTGGCCGCGTCGGTGCCGGGGGCGAGGTCGTCGCCGAGTTCCTTCTCCAGCTGCTCCGCGGTCGTGTAGTCCTCCAGGAAGACGGTGACGACCGCCTCCTTGTCCTCCTTCATGTAGGCGACGATGTCCTCGAAGATCTTGGAGAAGGTCATGGTCTGGGAGGATTCGCCGTCCATACAGCTGCCGTGACACATCCGTACGCGCCCGTTGGCGTAGCGCCCGTCGAGCATCACGGACCGGACGCCGTCCCGGAGTTGGCGGGACACGGAGTGCGGTTGGTTGGGCGCTATGGGCGCCGGTGTGCCCTCCGAGTCCTCCGAATTGAAGTACGCGTTGTGTGTCGTCAGGAACGTCATGTCGTCGAGCTTCGGATCCGACGGCATCGGCGTCTTCGGCGGATTGATCGGCGTGATGTACCAGTCCTGCTTCTCGAACTTCGGTTTCTCGGCGTCCACCCAGAGCGGAGCGTCCTTGTCCTCCCCGCCCCGCAGCCTGCGCTCCGACCCCGGCACGTGGATGCGGTACCGGTCACCCTTCTCGTGCCGGAATTCCCAGTCCGTCTGCTGGTTGCCACAAGGTTCGACCCCGAGCCGGTCGACGCTCTGCTCAGCAAGGCACTGCCCGTCCCAGTCCGGGTTCTTGATCTTGTACGTTCCGTCGGCGTTCCGGGCGAACTCCCACTGCTGTTGGTCCTCGTCACCCTTCGGGGGGTGGGTGGCGACCGGATTGTTGGTCGCCGACATGTGGTAGCCGCTGAAGGCGTTCTGGATGTAGAACTTCCCGTCCGTCGGCGGCCCCTCGTCCTCGCTCGCGGCGGCCTCCGTGCCCGCCGTCGCCGACGGGGCCCCCGCCCCGCCGGCCGCCTTCGCCGCCGCCGGTGGCCGTGGCTTCTGGGGGCGGTCGGGTCTGGTGGGCCCCTCCGGGCCGTCCGCCGCGACCGCGGGGGTCGCGAGCAGGGCGAAGGCCAGTGCCGCGCACCAGGCAGCCGCCGTGCGTCTCTTACGCACAGGGACGCTCCCTTCTTCTTGCCGGTCTTCTTGCCGATTCCGGGCGCGGACGCGCCCGCGGTGAAGACTGACAGGGAGCGATCTTTGATTGATCAACGTCTTATGAACGCCGCGGCGAAGCCCAGTTACGCCGCAGAGCAGCGCCAGTATCACGACAAGTACAAGCTGAGCAGTGGGAAGTCGGGTGTTGAGGCGGTCCCCGCCTGGATGTGGTGAGAGGGAGACGCGCGCGTGTGCGCCGAGGTGCGGGCGGGAGTGTGAGGACTCGGAGCCTGAGGTGTGCGCATGCCGACCGCGATAGCCGATCGAGTACCACGGGTACGTGGTCGTGCTGGACCCGGCGTCCGCGCCGGAGTCCGTACGGCACCGGCTGCACACGGTCAGTTCGGCCCTGGCGAGCGACCGGATCGCAGCTCCTACGGAGCGAGCTGCCGCCGCTGGGCCTCACCGTACCCAGAAGCGTCGTAGGTCGGGAACAAGCGCCGCAGTCCTGAGATGCGGCTGGCTTCGTGAGCTTCCAGTCCCTACAGCAAAGAATCGGCCCTTCCGCATCCTTCGTCGAGGTTCCGCATCCCTCCCAGTCCGTGGATGCAGCCGAGGGAAGTAGCAGTTCACAATCCCTACGCCCCGCAATCGTCACTTCTACTTGCCCCTCAGCTGTCAGTAACGGTCCATGAAGCCATCGTTCCAGTCCCTTACATCTGCAACAGCGCGAGGCGCGTCGGCTGATCGCCAGGGCATATGAGAGATCATCGTGATCCCATTTGCTGTTGCTGTTGCTGTTGCTGTTGCTGTTGCTGTTGCTGTTGCTGTGCGCCAGACTCATGTGAGGCCAGAAGCCCTTGGGAGCCGTGGGCATCGGCTCGGCGCCGATGGCACTCTCGGTGGCGCGCCGCAGGGCCCAGAAGAGGTCGGTGATCTGGTCTTCGGGAGGGACCGCTGCGACGACTCCGTCGTGGATGGCCTGGAAGTCCTGCGTTACGCCTCCACTTTGGTTGTGACGAAGTCGGTGTTGAGGGGGAGATGGACGGCCGCCTGCTTGGGCGAGGCGCTCGTGTGGACACGATGGACGACAACCGCGGGGCCACGGGACGTGCAGTCAGGGTGAGATTGATTCGGTGAGGGCCTCAGGGGTCGGGATCTTCGCGGCGAAGTGACGCGGTGGTGCGTATCGCCGAGGTCTCGCAGTGGTCGGGTAGCGCGGGGGAGCTGCGAGGTAGCGGTTCCCTCATGAGTCGTCGGTGGAGCGGCGCGGGTGCGCCCAGCCCACGTCGCAGGGGCGGTGATCGAGGACCGCCTGCCGCACAGCGGCTTGCTCGGCCTCCCCGAGCACCTGATGCACCCCGACCGGCTTACCGCGCGGACGCATGACCAGCGCCTCCCGCCCGCCCACCGGCCTGCCCCTTCGCCCGCCAGGTGCCGACCGCCTTCAGCGACCCCCGAACACCGCCGCCACATCCTCACGCTCCCGCCCCGCCATCAACGCGGCCACCGCCCGCAGCCGCAGGGCCTCCTGCGCCGACGGCGAAAGGCGCCGCGCAGCCCCCACCAGATCGCTCACACCCCTCCAACGACCCAGAACCCGAACCGCTCCTGATCAATAGATGTAGTGCGAGGTGGTGAAACGGGCGTGGACATCAACCAGCGAGAACTCAGGCATCATGCCCGCCCGTCACGCCGGCCGATGCCAGGCGGTGCCCCCGACGCCACACCGCGCGGGTGTTCAGCGTCGAGGAGAGTTGCGAGGTCGGGTCACCGTCCACGAGCACCAGATCCGCCGAGGCGCCGGGCTCGATCCGCCCGCGGTCGGTGAGGCCGAACCGGTCAGCGGTACGCCGTGTCGCCGCACTGAGCGCTTCGACCGGACTCAGCCCGGCGGTCTCGAGCAGGCGTAGCTCGTCGTGCAGGCTGGCGCCGTGAGCGAGGCCCGGGGCACCGAGGTGGGCCGCATCGGTACCGGCCAGGAGCTCGACGCCGGCGGCGTGGAGCAGCCCGACCGAGCGCAGGGCGTTGGGCAAGTGGGCGTTCCAGGCGAACTCGCGCCCCAGGTTGTCGCGCCATGCCGCGTTCAGCCGGGAACCCACACGCAGGTCGGCGCCCAGGCGTGGGCCGGCGCCGTCGGAGGCGCCGGAGGCGGTGACGGCCAGAGTGGTGATGACGAACATGCCCTGTTCGCGCATCCGGATGATCAGATCGTCGCTGATGACCTCGTCATAGTGCAGATGGGTCACGCCGTCCGCGCCCGCCTCGACAGCCACCCGTGTAGCCGCAGCGCCGAGAGTGTGGACCAGAGCCATCACCCCGCGCTCGTGAGCCGCCTCGACAACCGCGGCGACGACCTCGGGCGGCACCGCGGGCAGCGACGTGCCGAACGCGGTGCCGTCCTCGACCATGATCTTGATGTAGTCCGCACCCTCGGACAAGCGCCCCTCAACGAAGGCGGGCGCCTCGCTCGGGATGGTGGCGGTGGGCCACACCGGGTCGTCCAGGCCGCGCCGCAGTTGGTGAGGATGTCCGTCGGGGTGGGCGAGGCCCCACGAGGCGGTGCGGACGTCGGCCAGATCGAACTCGGTCTGCGCCTTCTTCCGTACCGGGTCCATCATGTCCGGCACCGACATCATGTCCAACTCGGTGGTCACGCCGAAGCGCAGGGCCGTGCGCAGACCGTCTTCGTCTGTGTGGGTGTGGGCGTCGATCAGACCCGGCAGCAGGGTCGCGCCCCCACCGTCGATCCTCTCCACACCCTCAGGGACCTGGTGGCCGACCGCGGCGATCGTCCCGTCCTCGACGACGACCACCGAGGCATCGGCTATGTGCGTCCCGGTGAAGACTCGTGTGTTCGTAACCGCGAACCGACTCACAGTTCCTCCTCGCGGACTGTATCGCTCAGTGCGGACTGTATCGCTCAGTACAGAGCGGTCTGCGGCAGACTGTATCAGCGAGTACAAAAATCTGTGTACTGTGAAGTACAGAACACGGAGGAGGGGCCATGGGACACACACCGACCACCGCGCGGGGCCGTGCGACCCGAGAGCGCATCCTCGATTCGGCAGCAGACCTGATCCAGCAGCGCGGCGTCGCGGCGGTGACGCTGGACGATGTCGAACGCGCCGCGGGGGTCGGCCGCAGCCAGCTCTACCACTACTTCGACGACCGGGACGATCTCATCCGCTCCGTGGTTCATTCCACCGTGGACACGGTGTTGGCCGCACAGGAACCCCTGCTCCTGGAAGTCGACTCGCTGGCCGGCATCCACCGCTGGTTCGACGCGATCGAGGCCAACGGGACGCGGCAGGACGCGGTGGGCGGCTGCGCGATCGGCTCGCTGGCCAGCCAGCTCAGCGGCCGGGACGACCTCACCCGCCAAGCGTTCGTGGACGCTTTCGCGCGCTGGGAAGCCCCCCTCATCGCGGGCCTGCGCCGGATGCAGGAGTCGGGCGAGCTGCGCCCGGACGCGGACGTGACGGAGCTGGCCGACCTCACCATGGCCGCGATCCAGGGCGGCCTCCTGCTGGCGCAGATCCGCCGCACACCGGACCAGCTCCGTCTCGCCCTGCGCGGCGCGCGGGCGGCGCTGGAGGACGCACTCACCCCCCTACCCTGAACGCGGTCCACCTCGCGCTCAACGCGGGCGACCCACCACGCCGTACCGGGCCCGAGTGGTCGGCGTCGACCCCGCCCAAGCCTCCTCGACGATTCGGGTCACGGCCCCGGGGTCGAGGGGACACGGATTCGCGTATGGCGCGGCACACACCTCCGTTACGCCCTGAACGAGAACTCCCCGCCAAGGCCTGCGCAGTGGGTGAGGAGGAATCTAGCGCCATCTACGAGAGCACCCGCAGGGTACGTGGAAGGGCTGTCGGAAAATGAGTTTGCTCGGGCTGGAGCCCGCTTTACCCTGAGGGAGATCGTAAAGCGCGCCAGCGCTTGTTTCGTGTTGTGTTTCGAGGTGACGACCTATCTCCCAGGCCCTGTAGCCGCTCCTTGTGAGGCGCTCTTCCCGGTTGTCTGCTCCGGCGGATTTCCGACGATGCCTCAGTGGCGGCGTACCCGATGGCCTGGGCTTCGTCACACTCTCTTCCGCTCCTGTCGCGCTATAGGCGTACGGGCTTGCCCAGGCTTGCCCCTATTCCTCCTCTGTGTGAACAGGAACCTTCGTGTCCGTGTCTACCGACACCCACACCTCCAGTCGGCCCCGAACCGCCGCCGAGCCGGGCCGCGCCCGCACCATCACCTTGATCGTGGTGCTCGTCGCCGAGCTGATGAACGCCCTCGACGGCTCGATCGTCTACACCGCCCTCCCCTCCATCCAGGCCGACACCGGCGCTTCCAGTGCCGGTGTTCAGTGGATCCACGCCGCGTACGCGCTCACCTTTGCCCTCGGACTGATCACCGGCGGACGTCTGGGCGACCTCTACGGACGCAAGCGGATCCTCCTCGTCGGCACCGGCGTCTTCACCGCGGCGTCGCTGGTCTGCGGCCTCGCTGGCACCCCGGCCCTTCTGATCGCTGCCCGCGTCATCCAAGGCGGCGCCGCGGCCTTGATGGTCCCTCAGGTGCTGGCAACCCTGCACGTCAGCTTTGACGAGGGTTCCAGGGCCAAGGCGTTCAGCCTGTACGGCATCATCATGTCGTTGGGCAGCGTCCTCGGGCCGGTCCTCGGAGGCGTCGTCACCAGTGCTGATCTCTTCGGCCTCGGGTGGCGCCCGATTTTCCTGATCAACCTGCCCATCGGCCTGGCGGCTCTGCTCCTTGGCCTGCGTCACATCCCCGAATCCCGGGACCACAACGCCCCGCGGCTCGACCCCTTGGGGATGGTCCTTGCCGGCCTGGGCCTCTTGCTGATCGCCTATCCGCTCACGGTCGGCGGAGAACACCACTGGCCTGCCTGGAGCTTCGTCATGCTGGCGGCGGGTCTGGTGACCCTGGCCGCATTCGTGATCCAGCAGTGGGCCAGGACCGCACAAGGCCGTGATCCGCTGATTGTCCTGGCCCTGTTCAAGAGCAGGGCCTTCAGCGGAGGTCTGGCCGCACAGCTCGTCTTCGGGCTGCTGTCCGGCGTCTTCTTCCTGGCATGGACCCTGTATATGCAGGACGGCCTCGGCCTGACCCCCGGCCGGACGGCGCTGGGCTTTGTGGCGGCGTCCCTCGGCGAGATGGGTGGTGCCTGGTTGGCGATGAGCCTTGCCAGCCGTCGGGCGCGGCGAGCTCCGCAGGCGGGGGCTCTGGTGGCCGCTGCCGCGCTGGGCGGCTACTCGTGGTTGGTCGCGGACCAAAACATCGGCCTGCCCTTGGTGTTGGCCGTCCTGCCGATGCTGGCGGTGGGGATCGGCCTGGGCATGGTCGGGGCTGCACTGGCAGACATGACCCTGGGGCAGGTCGACCACCGTCATGCCGGCTCCGCATCGGGGATCTTCAACACCTCGACCCAGCTCGGCATCGCCCTCGGTACGGCACTGACCACCGTGGTGTTCTTCGCCCACTCGCCGATCGGCAGCCAGGGGCCCATCGTCACCACGGCGTTCGCCGGAAGCCTCTGGTACGTCATCGGCGCCCTGCTGCTGATGTGGGCGCTCATGCTCCTGCTGCCCAAGCGCCGCCCCACACGCTGACCGCCCTCCTGGGCCCGGCCCTTGTCACGGCCGGGCCCAGACCTGCCCCATGGCAACAGGCCCTCATGGTCCTTCAACGAGGAACACCCCCCCATGATCCGAGTGCTGATCGCCGATGGTCCGCGACTGACCCGCGAAGCGCTGTCCGCCGTGCTTGTGTCCGAGCCCGGCATTCAAGTGGTCTCACAGGTACCACGCGGCGACGAGATCGTGCCGAGCGCACTGCGTACCCGCCCCAACGTGGCCCTGATCGACACCAACCTTCCCGGGCTGGACGGGATCTCGGCAGCAGCGCAGCTCAAAGCCACCCTGCCCACGTGCCGCATCATCATCGTGGCCACCCTCGATCGCCCCGGCACCCTTAGGGCCGCCCTCACGACGGGAGTGGAGGGGTTCGTGGGCAAGGGCGTGTCGATCAAAGAGCTGATCTACGCCGTCCGCAAAGTGGCCCGCGGTGACCGGGTCCTGGACCCCCGACTCGTCACCGACGCCTTGCGCACCCCCGACAACCCGCTCAACGAACGCGACATCGACATCCTCCGGCTGGCCGCACAAGGGCACACACCCCAGGAGATCGCCGAGACGCTGCACCTGTCTGCGGGGACGGTGCGCAACAACCTCGCCGCCATCAACCGCAAGGTCGGGGCGCGCAACCGCATCGAGGCGATACGCACGGCCTCAACCCGCGGCTGGATCTGACCGGGCCGACCGGGGCCGGAAAGGCGTGCAATCTGCACGGGAAACAATGCACTTCGCCTTCGACTGCCAACTGCCGCGCACGCCAAGGGTCCCTATACCTGCAGGTCAGCGCGCCTTTGATGGAAAGAGCGGTGCGCTAACCCGGTGCATGGCTCGGTACGGAGTTGGGAGAATTCGAGCTCGGCGCGGACCTCAAGACGGGCCTTCGCCTCCAGCACGAACTCCATTGGCTGGAGCCGCTCAGTGAAGTGCGCAGCCAGGCGAGAAATGAACGGCGACGTTATCCGTCGCAGACCGGGAGAGACACAATGTCCAGTCGATGTGATGTATGCGGCAAGCAGCCCAGCTTCGGAAAGCGCGTAGCACGTTCCGGGAGCCGCGCCCAAAGCCGACACGTCCGGGGGCGATCGAGCCGCCGGTTCAACCCGAACATCCAGCCAGTCCGAGCCGTCAAGGACGGCACGCCCGTCCGCATGAAGGTGTGCACGTCGTGCAT
Source organism: Streptomyces aureoverticillatus (assembly GCF_014649395.1). Taxonomy (GTDB): domain Bacteria; phylum Actinomycetota; class Actinomycetes; order Streptomycetales; family Streptomycetaceae; genus Streptomyces; species Streptomyces aureoverticillatus. The sequence continues at coordinate 112,128 of NZ_BMSY01000004.1, read as the reverse complement.
CAAGAAGGACAAGGTGGAACGTCGCGTCTCCGCCTGATCCCGCTGGGCCGGATCGTAAGCAGACTCAGTACCGCCATCCGCAGTCGTGGTGTGGCTACGGGGGCATGGCACCGTCGTCTCGCGAGGGATGAGTTCCCATGTCACGACTGCGGACTGCTGACCGCACCCGTTGACGGACCTGACGAGTGGTACACCGTGCTCGACAGCGTGTGGAGCGCGCTGATGCCGCGCACGACAGCATCCTTTGTGTCGGCTGTCTTGAGACGCGGCTGGATCGCCGCCTGCGGCACACGGATTTCGTTGATGCTGCTCTCAACGCCCCGCACTATGGTCGGCACAGTCGGCGACTGCTGAGCCGTCTGCGGCCTCGATCCGAGGATTGACACCGCGCCTGTCCGCGCGGAGCCTGCGGAGGCGGCTTCAGCCGGAAAAACAAGTTTTCTCCGACTGAAGCCGCCTTTATCCTGGCAGTGAGATGGCGGTGCGCGTCTGCGCGCCGCTCGTGTGTGTTTTGAGGTGACGACTTATCTCCCAGGCCCAGTAGCCGTTCGTTCTGGCACTGACCCCGTGAGCCGCTGAGGCGTGCTCCGGTCAGGTCCGTCGGCGGCATGTCCCGATGGCCTGGGCTTCGTCATACCCTTTTTCCGCTCCTGTGCGCAGTGGGCGTACGCGGTCCCGGCCTGCCGTACTCCTTTTTACTGCAGAACAGGATCTTTCCTCGTGTCATCCGACACCCCTACCACCACCGGGCGCGCGCGCCCCACCGCGTCTGTCCGCGCTGCCACGATCACGCTGGTCGTGGTGCTGGTCGCCGAGCTGATGAACGCGTTCGACGGCTCGATCGTCTACACCGCGCTGCCCGCCATCCAGGGCGACACCGGCGCTTCCAGCGCCGCGGTGCAGTGGATCCCGGCCGCGTACACCCTCACCTTCGCCCTCGGCCTGATCACCGGCGGGCGGCTCGGTGACCTCTATGGTCGTAAGCGGACCTTCCTCGTCGGCACCAGCGTCTTCACCGTCGCCTCGCTGCTGTGCGGCATCGCCATCGGACCGGAACTGCTGATCGCGGCCCGGGCCATTCAGGGTGCCGCGGCGGCCGCGATGGTGCCGCAGGTACTGGCCACGATCCATGTCACCTTCGACGGGGAATCCCGTGCCAAGGCATTCGGCCTGTACGGGATGATCATGTCGCTCGGCGGCGTGCTCGGCCCAGTCCTGGGCGCCGTGCTGACCAGTGCCGATCTCCTTGGCCTCGGCTGGCGGCCGATCTTCCTGATCAACCTGCCGATCGGCCTGGCCACCGTCCTGATCGGCCTGCGCTTCATCCCCGAGTCCCGGGACCAGCAAGCCCGGCGTCTGGACCCGCTCGGCATGGTCCTCTCCGCCGCGGGCCTGCTGCTGATCGTCTACCCGCTCACCGTGGGCGGCGAACGGCACTGGCCCGTCTGGAGCTTCGCCATGCTGGGAGCCGGGCTGCTGGTATTGGCTGTGTTCGTCCTCCAGCAGCGGGCCAAGGCCGCCAAGGACGGCTCGCCCCTGGTTGCGCTCTCCCTGCTGCGGGGCCGGGCGTTCACCGGCGGCCTCGCCGCCCAGCTGGTGTTCGGTCTGGTCTCGGGCGTGTTCCTGCTGACCTGGACCCTGTTCATGCAGGACGGTCTCGGCTTGTCCGCGGGGCAATTCGCCCCGGGTTCCATCGCGGTCTCGATCGGCGGAATGGCGGGCGCCATGCTCGCCTCGAAGTGGGTCACTGATCACGCCCGGCGGGTGCCACAGGCGGGCGCCCTGCTGGTCGCGCTCACCCTGGTCGGCTACCACCTGCTGATCACTGCTCAGGGGACCGGGCTGCCGTTCGCGGCCGCCGTCGCCCCGATGGTCCTCTTCGGGGCGGGCTTCGGCATGATCGGTGCCGGCCTCGCCGGACTGGCGCTCGGACAGGTCGAACCCGAGAACGCGGGCTCCGCGTCCGGGCTGTTCAACACGGCGATGCAACTCGGCACCGCCATGGGTATCGCGCTGGCCTCCGTGGTGTTCTTCGTCCACGCGCCTGCAGGCAGCCACGGCACCACCGTGACCAACGCCTTCGCAGGCACCATCTGGTACGTCGTCGGCGCCGTTGTGACGATGTGGATGCTGATGTTCCTGCTGCCCCGCAGGACACCGCGCCCGTGACCGGCTCGGGCCCCTCTGTCATTTGCAGGGGGGCCGCACGGCCGCACACCGGCGTGCTGTTCGAGCCATTCCCGCGCTCCAGCGCATCGAGTACTGACAGCAGCCTCGTCGAGAGAACCCCGGCACCGATACGTGGAGCCTCCTTGGGCGTGTTTCGAAAGTGGATCTTGAGCGTGAGGCGATCTCGGTTCGTGGCGCGTGGAGATCTGACAGAGGAGCAAGGGGCGGTGCTGGAGCCGCTGTTGCCGAAGGGCAAGAAGTCCGGCCGACCGTCGATATGGACCAGGAGACAGCTGATCGACGGCATACGCTTCCGGGCCCGCACCGGTACCCCGTGGCGGGATGTGCCGGAGGAGTATGGGCCGTGGGGCCGGGCGTACGACCTCTTCCGCCGCTGGCAGCGGAACGGCACCTGGCAGCGGATCTTCACTGAACTGCAGGCCCGGGCCGACGCGAAGGACCTGATCGCCTGGGACCTCAACGTCGACTCCGCCATCGTCCGTGCCTCCAGCACGCTGCCGGGGCGCGAGAAGGGGGGATCTGCAGAAGGAACCGCCCGGCGGCATCGCCACCGAGCCGGCCGACCATGGCCTCGGACGCTCGTGCGGTGGCCTGACCACCAAGCTGCATCTGGCCGTCGGGCAGCAGCAAAAGCCCATGTCGATCGTCATCACCGCGGGGCAGTAAGGGGACTCGCCCGTCATCACCGCGGGGCAGTAAGGGGACTCACCGCAGTTCGAGGTCGTCGTGGGCCGCATCCGGGTTCCCCGGCTGGGGTTGGGCAGGTCCCGCACTCGGCCGCGGCGGGTCCGCGCGGACAAGGCGTACGCCTCTTGCAAGAACCGCGCCTACCTGCGACGGCGTGGCATCCGCTGCACCATCCCGGACAAGGCCGACCATGCCTGCAACCGCAAGAAACGTGGCTCGCTTGGCGGTCCGCTACGAGGCGACCGTTCTTGTCGCGGCCCTCAACGAGTGGCTGTGACCAGCACATTCGATCCACGCCCTAGTTGGGGGGTGACTCGTCGGCGAGCTGGTTGCTGCGGTCGATCTCCGGCATGTGTGTCTCGGCCCAGACCCGCAGGGCGGAGAGCGGTCTTTCGAGGGACAGGCCGAGCTCGGTGAGCCGGTAGTGGACGGCGGGCGGCACGGTGGGTTCCACCCGGCGCGCGACCAGGCCGTCGCGGACCAGGCTCTGCAGGGTGACGGACAGCATCTTCTGTGAGATGCCAGGAATACGGCGCCGCAGTTCCGCGAAACGGAGCTCGTCCGGAGCCTCCTCGGCCAGCACCTTGACCGCCATCGACGTCCACTTGGTGCCGATACGGTCGAGCAACTGGCGGGTCGGGCAGCGCGGATCCAGCAGGTCACCCCGCTCACCGGGCCGCCGGCGGGGTTCGCCGGGCCTTGATGTGGTCACTCAGGGCTCACCACCTGAAGGGAAGGTGCCGTCTTGGACGAACCAGGATAGTTCCCTAGCGTGACCTGGTCACTAGTCCTCACCACACACCTGGAGCCTCTCCATGCCCGAGCTGCGGCGCGTCCCCGTCAACGGTGTCGAACTGAACGTCGCTCTCGTCGGATCGGGCCCGGCCGTACTGCTGCTGCACGGTTTCCCGCACACCTGGGAGCTGTGGACGGACGTCATGGCCGACCTGTCCGGCCGCTACCGCGTCATCGCGCCGGACCTGCGCGGGTTCGGCGCGAGCAGCCGGGCCGCCTCCGGGTACGACGCGGGCACCCTGGCCGAGGACGCCGCGGCGCTTCTCACCACGCTCGGCGTGTCCTCGGCCGCGGTGGTGGGCATCGACGCGGGTACCGCGCCGGCCTTCCTCCTCGCCTTGCGTCGACCCGGTCTCGTCCGGCGCCTGGTCGTCATGGAGTCCCTGCTGGGCAGGCTGCCCGGCGCCGAGGACTTCCTCGCCGACGGGCCGCCGTGGTGGTTCGGCTTCCATTCCGCCGCGCCCGGCCTTGCCGAGACCGTGTTGGAGGGCCACGAGGCCGCCTACGTCGACTGGTTTCTGCGCGCCGGCACGCTCGGCGACGGGGTGCGCCCCGCCCTCCGGGACGCCTTCGTCCGCGCATACACCGGCCGCCAGGCGTTGAGCCGCGCGTTCTCGTACTACCGGGCGCTGCCCGAGAGCGCGGTACAGATCGAGCAGGCGGTCGCCGCTGCCCGCCTGACGGTGCCGACGATGGCGTTGGGCGCCCGGCCCGTCGGTGCTGCGCTGGAACGCCAGCTCCGCCCGGTCACCGACGATCTCACCGGACACATCATCGAAGACTGCGGCCACATCATCCCGCTGCACCGCCCGCGCGCCCTGCTCACGCTGCTGCATCCATTCCTGGCCGGTGAGGACGCGAAAGCAGCGTGACCGGGGCCGGGGGCTGACTTTCGATACACGGCCTGAAGCGTGTTGCACAAGGCCGTGAACTGGCAGCCTGGGCCGGCGTTTTGGCGTGGCTGGTGATGCAGCGAGGGCTAGGTTGTGCATGTGGGCGACGGCTTGGACGGCGTGATGGAGGCCGTTGCCGCGTTGCCGGCAGTCGCGGAGGATCTTGTGGTTCTTCATCCGGCCGATCCACGTGCTGACCGAGTGGGCGAGGGCAAACGGCGACGCAGTGCTCGATGCGCTCGACGCCGATCCCGGGCCGGTCGCCCATGGCGACTGAGGCCCCCGCTAGGGCAGCGACTGCTGACGGTTCGTAGGCGGAGGCCGGTCGTGGGCGCAGCCGACCCCGGCACTCCGCCGGAGCCGGACCTGCCCGAGGATCTACGCCATGGTCATCGGCCGCCGACCGGCACCAGTACCCAACTCGCCATTCACACCAGGTCGGTGACCTACGACGTCACGATGCACACCGCTCATTGGGCTCAGAGTTCGCCGCTGATTACCCCTTTCTGGAACGCTGTCCATGTGTCGCTGGTGAACCGCAGTGCTTCCCGCTCGGGCTTCTTGGAGTCGCGCACCGCCCGTCCGTGGCCGGGCAGGTCGGTGATCTCGACGCAATTGTTCTCCGCGCCGCTGGCCGAGGACTTGCGCCAGATGGCGGCCGAGAGCTCGAGTGCGTACAACTCCGCCTTGGGGGCGTTCACTTCCGGTGCGCTTCTTCCAGTTCCGCGATCCGTGCGAGCGAGTCCTCCACCGAGAGTGCGGCAGCGCGGATACGCTCGAACGCCTTGATGAAGGGGCTCGTCTCGTCGTCGCCTTCAACGTAAGTCACGCAGTGACGTTGGGCAGTTCGGCCGCGTCGAGCAGCCGGCGAAGCTGCTCGCGCATGGTGGCGGGCCGGATCGCGACCCGCTGGTGAAGCGCCGCTTCGTGAATGATCGCCCAGAGCTCCAACGGACTGCCCGGGCGGGACAGAACGGCCTGACGGGCCACGCCGGCTCGGTGTCCTCCTCGCGACAGGGGGTTAACCCCACCACCGATCCGGTTGATCACCCCATCGTTGCGGCGCACCCGCTGCGGGGATCGTGGAATGACACCGTAGGCCCGGACGAGCTAAGGAAAACCACATGCTCAAGCACAAGCGCGCGCTGGGTGGCGCCCTCACGCTGGCCGTGGCGATGGGTGTGGTGGGGGGCGTGCTGCCGGCCACCGCCACCGCGGTCCCCGCCGCGGAATCCACGGCCGGGGAATCCGCGCACCACGCCGACGACGCGCGGCTGCGCGCCCTGCTGCACCGGCTGACCACGGTCGACGGCGCTCCGGGAGCGCTCGCCGAGGTGCGGGACCGGCACCGCAGTAAGGTCCTGACCAGCGGTGTCGCGGACGTTGACAGCCACGCGCCAGTGCACCGCGACAGCAGGTTCCGGATCGGCAGCATGACCAAGACGTTCACCGCGACGATGATGCTGCAACTCGTGGGGGAGCGGCGCGTCGACCTCGACGCGCCAGTGGAGCGCTACCTGCCCGGCGTCGTCCGTGGCCACGGCAACGACGGACGCAAGATCACCGTCCGGCAGATTCTCCAGCACACCAGCGGTCTGCCCGACTTCCTCGCCTACCTCAAACCGCAGGATGTCGTCCAGGACCCGATGGCCCACCACGCCCCGCATGACCTGGTGAAGCTGGCGCTCGCCCACCCGCCGACCTTCAAACCGGGCACCGACTGGAAATACTCCAACACCGGCTACGTGCTGGCCGGCATGATCATCGAGAAGGTGACCGGTCGCTCGTACGACGAGGAGCTGCAGCGGCGGATCGTCCGGCCGTTGCATCTGCGGGGGACGTCCTTCCCGGGCGACGACCCGACGATCCCCGGACCGCACCCGCGCGGATACGCGCAACCCGGCCCGGACGCGCCGCTCTTGGACATCACCGCGATCAACCCCACGGTAGGTGGCACAGCCGGCGGAATCATCTCCAGCGGCACCGACATCAACCGGTTCCTGAGCGCGCTGCTGGGCGGCAAGCTGCTGCCCCCCGCGCAGCTCAAGGCGATGATGAAGACCCGCCCGACCGGCAGCTCGGACGGCCGGGCGTACGGCCTCGGCCTGGAGAGCAAGCCGCTGCCCGGGGGCGGCCTTTACTGGGGGCACACCGGCGACTTCCTCGGCTACGAGACGGCCGCAGCCGCCACGATCGACGGCAGGCAGGCCACGGTCATGGTGAACCTCGGCCCGGGCGGCTCGGACGCCCAAAGCGACGACATCCAGGCCGCCATCGAAACGGCGCTCTCCTCATGAGGTGCGCTCAGTTCAATGGCTGCGGGAGCGGGAACTGTACGTCGTCGCCCGAATCCTTGCAGCTTCCAAGCGGCCACCTCGCCCGTTGCCAGCCATCGCCTCGCAGAGCGAATACTCTCACTTGGCGTGGGACGTGATCGGGCGATTGGCGCCGCTGATTGACCCGAACGGGCCGAGGACGTGCGGAGTTCGGCCGGCTCTGCCGCGGTCCTGGTGCTCGGCAGCCAGCCGTGCCGCAGCCCGCTCGACCTGTGCGTAACCGAGGTTTGTGAGCCCGGTGCAGGCGCGCGGGTCGCCGACTACGCCGTCGGCGTCCCGCTGGGCGTCGCCGTGGCTGACGAAGACGAAGACGAGTTCAGCGGTGAACATGCCGGACTCGATGCGCTCGCGGTCAGAGCCTGTCTTTGAACTCCCGCCTGCGCCTTGGCGCTCGCGGCGCTCATCCGTGAGGGACGCCTCGACCGACACATGCGCCGCACGCGAGAGCGGAGTACCGGCGCAGACGGGATCACCTGATCGCCGCCGGGCTGCCGCTGACCGGCATCGCCGCGGGGCTGCACGCCCTGCTGCCGGTGCGGGACGAGGACGCGATGATCGCCGCCGCGCGCGAACGATCCGTCGCGCTGCTCGGACTCGGCCCGTTCTGGCACGGACCGCGCCGCGCCCAGGGCCTGATCGTCGGCTACAGCCGCCCACCACGCAGGGACGTGTACGCGGCCCTGGACCAGATCATCGCGCTGGTCCGATACGGCGCGGGCCTGCGGCAGGGAGCCGCTTGCGCGGGGCCACGCAGCAGGTGGTGAGGGGGCAACGGGCAGGAGGAATGGCTCTGTAATCGCCGCGGAAATGGCCCAGATGGTGGGGCCACTCGGCGCATACGGTCGGGGTCATGACGGACGTGCCCAAGGAAGGTGCGACCAAGACGGGATACGTATCCTTTCCGGGCTTCTGGCAGTCGGCGCCATGGCCACACTCACCGCATGCAGCTCCGAGAAGGAGCACAACACCGACAAGGCGCCCGCTGCCGCCGCGACGCCGCAGCACCCGGCCAAGCCGCCAACGCCCCTGGTGCAGCAGGCACTTCCGAACGTGAAGGGAAAGACGTTCACCTCAAGGATCGTGGAGTTCCCGCCCGCGGGAAGCGCGGCACCGCACCGGCACGGCGACGCCTTCGTTTACGCCTACGTGCTCGGCGGCACCGTACGCAGCAAGATCGACGACGGTCCGATGCGCACGTACCACCGGCTGGGTGGGCCCCGCGGAGCAGGCTTCCTCGGGGGGGCATCGCGAGACCGCGGATCCACTCCAGGACCTGGGGCCCGCCGCGACCGTCGCGTCGGCGGCGACCTGGCCGTTCACGGTGGGGCCCGTCCAGGGCTCGGTGGTCAGGGCGACCCGCAGTCGGCCGGGGGCGGTGCGGATCGCTTCGGCGTACGGCCGCGCGGGGGAGGAGACTACGCGGCCCAGTGGGCGGGGCGCTCCAGAGGGCTCGTGACCTTGGTCCGTGCGTCGCCCCGCGCGGCGTTGAGCTGCGGCTGGGTGAGGAACAGGGCGCCCGTCAGGTCGGCCCCGCGCAGGTTCGTGTCCCGCATGTCCGCGCCGATCAGGTCGACGTCACGCAGGTCGGCGCCGGACAGGTCGGCGGCGATCAGCAGGGCGCCGCGCAGGCTGGCGCCCCTCAGCTTCGCACCGCGCAGCTTCGCGCCCATGAGGTTGGCGCCGCGGTGGTTCTTCTTGCGCCCCGGTACCGCGGCCCGGGCCAGCTCGCTGGCGCGCAGCAGCAGCGGGTTCACCTCGCCGCGCAGTGCGTCCACGTCCACGGTGAGCAGCGTTTCGGGGGTGTCCCGCGTCAGCCCCTCCAGCCGGTCGTACGCGCGCCGCAGGTCCTTGTGCACGGGCCGGGCCGCGGCCAGGTCCAGGGCTTGCGCGGTGTACTTCAGCAGCTCGTGCAGCTGCCGCATGACCGGGAAGACCTCGTACATGGTGCGGGTCGAGTCGGGGTCCTCCCGCCAGCTGACACCCTTGAAGGTGACCTGGGAGACCTTCTGACCGGCGCCGAAGCAGTCGAAGACGGTGCAGCCGTTGTACCCCTTGTCCCGCAGCCGCTCGTGGATCCCGCAGCGGAAGTCCTCCTGGAGGTTGCCGCAGGGCGTACCCGCGGCCTTGTTCACGGGGAAGTCCGACGAGCGGGAGAAGGGCAGCGCCACACAGCACAGCCCGAAGCAGCTGGCGCAGTCGGCCTGCAGTTCGGGCTGGGCGGCGTGCGAGGTGCGCTCGGACAAGTCGGTGACTCCTGATGCTCTGGCTTCTTCCGGTGGCGGTACGTCTCCATTGTCCCTCGCGCGACGACCTCCCGGGTACGCGGACGCCTGGAGCACCGGGCCCGGTGAGGGCAGCCACTCCTTCACCGGCGGGTATTGTCCCGCGGGTGGAGATGTTGGACTTGACCTCTCTGGAACACCGCTTGTGCCAGGCGTTCTCTCGTGGTGAACCGATCGACCTCCGCCAGTCTCCGGACGAGAACCCTGCACAGTCCGGCGCCCGAGCGGCCGAGCGAATGGTCCGCGCCGAGGTCCTCCGCGCCCTCCTCCTCGGCGGCGCGTCCGGACCCGGTGAGGTGCCCGGCCTCCATCTCACCGGCGCCCGGATCACCGGCCCCCTGAACCTCCAGCACGCGGAGATACCCCACCCCATCCGCCTCATCGCCTGCCACTTCGAGCAACCCCCCGGACTTGCGCGGAGCGCAGACCCGTCGGCTCGACCTCAGCGCGTCCCACCTCCCCGCCCTCATGGCCACCGCGATACGCGTCGACGGGCAACTCGCGGCCTCGTACCTGCGCGTCGGTGACGACGCCGAAGCCCGCGCGGCCCAACTCGCCAAACAGCGCCGCCACCGGACCACACTGCCCTGGTACGGCAAGCTCTGGGGACACCTGCAGGAAGCGACCGTCGGCTACGGCTTCCGCCCCACCTGCGCCATGGCCTGGCTCCTGGCCCTGCTGCTCCTCGGTTCGGTCGCCTACGGACTGAACCACCTGCCCCCGGCCGAGCGCGGCAAAGGCCCGGACTTCAACCCCGTCATCTACGCCCTCGACCTCCTCCTGCCCATCGTCGACTTCGGCCAGGAAAAGGCATTCACCCCCACCGGCCCCTACCAATGGCTGTCTTATCTCCTCATCGCCGCAGGCTGGATCCTCGCCACGACCATCGCCGCAGGAGTCACCCGCAACCTCAACCGCGCTTAGGGCCTCTCCGGCGCGTCAGGGGCAGAGCCAGAGACGTACGGCGGCATGGGGCACGGTGCCGTGAAAGACGTCGGAAGTGGATCTGTAATACCCTCGTGCCGCTGGCGGTCCTATACTGCATGGATGCAGTCGACAGCGATCAAGCGGGCCGTGGGGCAGGACGCGGAGCGCCTCACGGCTCTCGTCCGCGGCTCCGGTGCCTACCGCGGGCAGTACGCCTCGATCATCTCCGGCTACCGGGTCACCGCCGATTACATTGCCCGGCATCGGGTCTTCATGGCCGTCGGCGCCGACAGCCGGTTGCTGGGCTTCTACGCGTTGGTGCTGGATCCCCCCGAGCTGGACCTGATGTTCGTCGCGGACGAGGCCCAGGGGATGGGTATCGGCCGCCTCCTGGTGGAGCACATGACCGACCAGGCCGGCGAGGCCGGACTGAGCGACGTGCGTGTCGTCGCACATCCTCCGGCCGAGAGGTTCTACCGCCGCCTGGGGGCCGACCGCGTGGGGACAGTTGCTCCGTCGCCCCCGAAGGTCGCGTGGGAGCGGCCAGAGCTGCGATTCTCCATCGCCCGGTGAGGCGGAGAGGAGGCGGCCAAGCAGCCTAGGGCGTGTCCGACGGGTCCTGCCGACGTCGCGGCGTCTGGCACGCACATCTGCTGCGTTGTCGTCGGTTGCCGACGCTCCGCGTCGACGCCCTCCTCCGCCTTGCAGCTGCACGCACCAGACGCCGCTCTGCCCCGATGAAGGGCATCCCGGACATGGTCGGCCGGACCCGTCGGACACGCCCTAGTGCTGGAGCGGGCACCACTGCCGCAATTATGCGTTGGCGTGCTTGGCGCAGATCCGCTCCGAGGACTGCTGTCGGCGCATCTCCCGCCAGGCGTACTGCTCGCCGAGCGGCGCGTCGCCCTTCGGCTTCTTCGAGGACCCGTGCGGCCACTGCCACGTCACGGCTGCCCGACGATGATCAATGGGTGTGGCTCTCCTGAGGGAAGTGTCCGAGCTGGGAACTTCCCGGCAGCAGAGCAAACGCAGTCGGCCAAGCACCGGCCCGAGCATCAGGGCCTCAGCAGTCCGCCCACCCACCAGTCGTGCGGCTTGCCGTCGTTGGCGATGCTGCGATTGCGCAGTGTCCCTTCGACGGTGAAGCCGAGTTTCTCGGCGACGGCACGCGAGCCGGTGTTCCCGGCCATGGCCCACCACTCGATGCGGTGGACGTCGAGGGTGGCCCAGCCCCAGTCGCACAGGGCCCGAGCGGCGTCCACCGAGTACCCGCGGCCGCGCTGCTCCTTGACCGCCCAGTAACCGAGCTCCCAGACGCCGCGGCTGATGAGGGTCAGGCAGTACGAGCCGACCAGGGCCCCGGTGTCCTTGCGGAACGCGCCGAGGGTGTAGTCCCTGTCCTCGGCCCACTGAGCGGGCAGCTTCTCACCGACGAGCTCCTCCGCGTCCGCACGCCGGTACGGCACCGGCACCGGGGTATAGAACTGGATGTCCTCGTCCTGGCAGGCTTCGTACACCGCATCCACGTCGGCCGGTGTGAAGGCCCGCAGCACCAGACGGTCGGTCTCAAGGGTCACTGGATCCATCGCGGCAGTATGGCCACCATCAACATGCAACGACCAGCGAATATCCCGACCGAGCACCGCCCATCACAACACCCCGGGCTGGTCAACGGTCGTCGCAACACCCCAGATCAGCTGCCCCCCCCCGAGACGGAGCTACACGTGGTGGCCGCTGGCGGGAGCGTCGTGAGGTGATCGACGCGTACGCCTACAAGTTCCAGACCGGTACCCAGCGGGTCCAGCTGCCAGAGAAGTACGGCAACTGGCGAGGGGTCTGCGACCGGCTGCGGATGTGGGCCGTCGACGGGACCGGGGAGCGGTTCTTCACCGCGCTGATGGCTCAGGCCGACGCGGAGGAAGACCTCAACTGGGTGGTCTCGGTGGACTCCACGATCGTGCGGGCTCACCTCCGTCGCCATCTGCCTCCAGAAGGGAGCCGCCCCGCTGCTGCAGGGCAGCTTTCCGTGCGGCGCGAGCGCACCGAGCGGAGGTGTTGGAAAGGATGGTGCGCATGAACGATCCCCAGCACACCAGCGAGCCCGGCGCGCACGCCCCGTCACGACGGTTGGTTCCGATGACCGGCCGTGACCCGGAAGAGCACGGCCGGGTCTCCTCACCACTGGAGCTGCTGTTCGACCTGACCTTCGTGGTCGCGGTCGGCACGGCGGCGTCCCAGTTCGCCGAGATGGTCGCCGAAGGGCACGCCGGGCAGGCGGTCATCGCGTTCGTACTGGCAATGTTCGCGATCAGCGTCGCCTGGATCAGCTTCAGCTGGTTCGCCTCCGCCTTCGCCACCGACGACTGGCTCTACCGGGCCCTGACGATGGTGCAGATGATCGGCGTCGTCGTGTTCTCGCTCGGCCTGCCCGCGATGTTCCACTCCGTCGAGGAGGGCGGTCACCTCGAACTGCGCGCCATGGTCATCGGTTACGTCGTGATGCGGATCGCGATGGTGCTCCAGTGGTGGCGCGCGGCCCGGCAGTCCCCGCCGTTCCGCGACGTCGGCATGGCCAACATCCGCTGGACGGTGATCGCCCAGGCCGGCTGGATCGTCGTGGCCTTCGTCCATCTGCCCATCACCGCCGTCTTCGTGGCGTTCGGCGTCCTGGGCGCCCTCGAGCTCGTCCTGCCGGTGCTCACGCAGGGCTCTGCGGGCGGCACGCCCTGGCACCCGCACCACGTCGCCGAACGGTACGGACTTTTCGCCATCATCACGCTCGGCGAGGGCGTCGTCGGCACCGTCGCCTCCTCCGGCGACCTCCTCGGCGGGGGCGACGGCACGCACTGGACCTGGAACGCGATCGCTGTCGTCATCGCCGGCGTGGGCCTGACCTTCGGCATGTGGTGGACGTACTTCATGACGCCGTTCGGCGACATCCTGGTGCACCGCCGCAGCCGCGGCTACCTCTTCGGCTACGGCCACATCCCCCTGTTCATCGGCGTCGCCGGAGCCGGCGCGGGCCTGCACGTGGCGGGTCTGTACATGGAGCACCACGCCGAGATCTCCGGCACGGCCGTCGTCCTCGCTCTGGCCCTCCCGGTCGGCCTCTACCTCCTGATGGTCTATCTGCTGCACACCCTCCTGCTGTCCGCCGCCGACCGCTTCCACCTGCTCCTGATCTCCCTCACCCTCGCTGTGCTGCTCGCCGCGGTCCTGCTGGCCGCCGCCGGCGTGGCCATCGCGGTGTGTCTGCTCGTGGTCATGCTCGCGCCGTTCGTCACCGTGATCGGCTACGAGACGATCGGCCACCGCCACCAACAGCAAATGCTGGAAGAGATCGGTACGCGGTAGGCAGGGCACCGTCCGCACCAGGCATCACAGCAGGTCATCAACACGCGCGACCCGGACCTGTCCGGACGGGCGGATCAGCGCAGTCCGGCGAAGAGATCGTTTTCGGGTACGGCCGCGCCGGTGGCGTCCTGGACACGTAGGAAGGTCTCCATGCCCATCAACTCGCCGAACCTCTCCTTGCCCATCTTGAGGAAGAAGATGTTCTCGCCCTGACTGGCGTGCGCGGCCAGCGCATCGAACTTCTGACCGCTGAACGCGGTGGTGTCCACCCACGTGGTGATCTCGTCGTCGGGGAGGCCGATCTCGGCCAACGCGGCGGCTTCGGCGGGATCCGGCTCCGGCATGTCCTCATGAAACTCGCGCATGACCTCGCCGAACCGCTGCATCATCGAGCGGGGCGCCGTGGTCCAGTACACCTTCGGTGTCAGCGCGGTCATCTCCAGTGCCGCCATCGTGATGCGGTGGGCCTGGATGTGGTCGGGGTGGCCGTAGAAGCCGTTCTCGTCGTAGGTGACGACCACGTCGGGCCGGTAGTGCCGCATGAGTTCGGCAAGCCGGGCGGCGCCTTCCTGCACGGGGGTCTGCCAGAAGGATCCGGGGGCGTCGTTGCTCGGCCAGCCCATCATCCCGGAGTCGGCGTAGTCCAGCATCTCCAGATCGCTGACCTTCAGGACGTCACAGCTCGCCTGAAGTTCTTGACGGCGCATCAAGGCGACGGCCGCCGGGTCGTGCCCGGGATCACCCGGCTTGACACCCCCCGGTCCGTCACCGCAACCGCCGTCGGTACACGTCACGAGAACCGTGCGGATGCCTTCCGCCGCGTACCGCGCGAGGACCCCTCCGGTTCCGGTGGCCTCGTCGTCGGGGTGGGCGTGTACTGCCATGAGCGTCAAGGGCCGGTCAATCACGAAACAGTCCTCCTGCAGAAATACGTCTTGGTCCGAGCGCGCGGCGCGGCGCCCGCCCTCGGTCGATGCAACTGTGCCGACCGGACCGGCTGTTCCCGGCACGGCCGCTTGGCCTTTCCAGGCGTCGGCGTTTCAACGCAAAAGAGGCATAGGCGGGTCCTGCACGTCTCAGCGCTGTGCGACAGTGCACTTGGCTGACGCCTGCGCCGACGGAGCCAACCTGATCAAGTCCAAGTCCAGATTCCCGGACCGCCAAGCACACGCTCCATGGCCTCACTCAGCTCAATCCGCAACGGCCGCACCCGCGTCGCCCAAACCTCGGCACGCTGCGCTTTGGAGTCCGACTCCGAAGTCGTCATGATCTCCTCGCACCGGATCTTGATCATGAAGGTGATGTGCCTCAGCTCTCGCGGCCCCACATCGTGGACTGCGTATTGACTCTCGTGAAGCTCGTGGAAGGCGTTGTTCACGTCGTCAGGAACCAGCTCGTCAGCCAGAAGGGCACGACGAAGCTGCCCCAACGAGCTCTGAAAGGCCCTGCACGCAGCTCGCTGCGCCTCCGTCATCCACTTGAGACGCTCGGCTTCCACCTGTTCACGCGCGATCTCCAGGGCGTTGCGGTGGCTCACCTCAGCGGCCTCCAAGGCGTTGCGATGGTTGATGGGGCGCTCCAGGGCTAGGGCCTGTCTGAATAAATGATCTCCGGTCGCTCCCTGCCTCTGCTTGACTGATCGCCAGTAACTTGACTGCTTGGTGCAGCGCTCGAAGGGGACCACCGTGGGCGTCGAGATAGAACTGCATGCCGACCGGCCTGTCCTGGACTGGGATCGGTCCAGGGGGACTTTGATCCGTGGGTCGTACGAGCATGGCGATAAGTTGGCCAACGTGTTGCTCCGCGTGGGCGAGACCTGTCAAGGCAACCTTGCGCGTGTGGATCCTTACGGGGACACGTTGTTCAACGAGCAACAGGCGCAAGCTGCGCTGCGGGAGGTGCCTGACCTGTTGCAGCAGTGTTCGGGGCCATCCCAGACGGCGGCCGTCCTGGACCTTGAGAGGCTGCTGCAGTCCTGCTCACAGACCCCAGGCAGCTACCTATGGTTTGTCGGCGATTGATCATCCCGTGATCCGCGAAGCCAGAGGACGAGTGACGCGAGGGCAAGCCCGCCCCGATAGCGGTCAGCCGGTTTGTCGAAGCGTGTCGCAATCGCGCGGAACTGCTTCAGTCGGTTGAAGCAGCGTTCGACGACGTTTCGGGCTTTGCAGAGCTCACGGTCGAAGGCTGGTGTCCTGCCGCAGGCCCTTCCGCGCCGCACGCGCTTGGCCTTCTGATCGGCTCGTTCCGGGATCTCCGCCCGGATGCCCCGCTGCCGCAGCATCCGACGGACCGCGCGGGACGAATGCGCTGTCGGCGATGACCGCCTCCTGCCGGCAACGCGGCCGCCCGGCACCGGCCCCGGGAACCCTCACCGCGTCCAGGACCGCGTCGAAGACGGTGGAGTCGTTGACGATTACCGGGTGACGACGACAGCCAAGGGCAGGCCCCGGCCGTCGCACGCAAGATGGACCTTGGTGGTCAGACCGCCTCGGGGCCGGCCGAGCGCCTGGCCAGCCGCCGCGCGTTCCGGATCTTCCAGTTCGTCCCCCGACGCAGCCCTTTTTTGCGGGCGCCGACCGCGTGCTGATGGGCCCGGCTGGTCGTGGAGTCGACCGACACGGTCCACTCCACCGCCCCGACCCAGTCGTCGAGGCCCTGGACCTTCTCAAGCAGACGGGCCCAGGTCCCGTCCGCCTCCCAGCGGGTACCTCGACCCACCACAAGATCAATTATCGGACACGCCCTAGGCGTGTCAGGGACTCGGCGCTGTCAGGTACCGCTGGATCGTCGGCGCCAGCCATGCCACGATCTCCGCCCGCGCCAGCTCCACCGCCGGCGGCATCCGCAGTACGTACCGCGTGAGCGCCAGCCCCAGCAGTTGCGACGCCATGAGTGCCGCCCGTGCCGGGGCCTGCTCGGGGTCGGGGCACACCTGCCGGGTGACCGGTAGCAGCTGGTCCCGCAGGATGCCCTGCATGCGCTCCGCCCCGGCCTGGTTGGTCACGCCGACCCGCAGCAGGGCGGTGAGGACCTCGTTGTTCTCCCACATGTCGAGGAAGTGCTCGACGAGGATCCGCCCCCCGTCCTGCCGGCGGTCCGCCCCGCTCACGTCCGGCAGTCGCAGGTCGATGGCGACGGCCGCCGCGAAGAGGCCCTCCTTGTTGCCGTAGTACCGCATCACCATCGACGGATCGATGCTCGCGTCCCTGGCGATGGCGCGGATGGTGGCTCGCTCGTAGCCGTCGGTCGCGAAGCGCTCGCGGGCCGCCGCGAGGATCGCGCCCCGGGTGGCGTCGGAGCGGCGGGGGGCGCCCGAGCCGGGAACCGTGGAGGTGCTGTCGCTGCCGTTCATGCCAACAAGCGTAGGCCAACGGGCGTAGGTCAACAACTGTTCGCCAACGTTTGTTTGCCAACGGCTGTTGACGAGCCCTCGGGCGCCTCGCTACGTTAGTCAACGAGCGTTGGCCAACAAGTGTTGGCATGCAGGTGACGCAAGCAAGCGTTGGCAACAGGAGGCCACCATGAACGGCACCGCCACCCACCGCACCGTGATCGTCGTCGGCTCCGGCCCCACCGGCCTCCTCCTCGCCGGTGACCTCGCCACAGCCGGTGTCACCGTGACCCTCGTCGAGAAGCGGCCGCGCAAGATCAGCAACCTCTCCCGGGCCTTCGGGGTGCACGCCCGCACCCTGGAGCAGCTCGACGCCCGCGGTCTCGCCGACGAACTCCTCACCACCGGGGACACCATCACCGGCCTGCGGCTCTTCCGCCGCCTCTCCCTCGATCTGAGCACGCTGCCCTCGCGTTTCCCGTTCCTGCTCATCACTCCGCAGTACGAGGTCGAGCGGCTCCTGGAGCGGCGGGCCCGGGAGGCCGGGGTCGAGTTCGCGTACGAGAGCGAGGTCGTGGGGCTGCGGCAGGACGACGAGGGGGTCGACCTCGACGTGCGCGGCGCGGACGGGGCGGTCGTCACCCGCCGGGCGGCCTACGTCGTCGGCGCCGACGGCCACCGGAGCGCCGTGCGGGAGGCGATCGGCCTCGACTTCCCCGGTGTCTCCGTCATCAAGTCGCTGATCCTGGCCGATGTCCGGCTGGCCGAGAAGCCCGAGGGTGTCCTCACCGTCAACGGCCGCGGCGACACCTTCGCGATGATCGCCTCCTTCGGCGACGGCTGGTACCGGGTCATGGGCTGGAACCGTCGCAACGAGGTCTCCGACGACGCCCCGGTCGACCTCGACGAGGTCAAGGCGATCACCCGCCGTGCCCTGGGCACCGACTACGGCATGCACGACGCCCGCTGGCTCTCCCGCTTCCACAGTGACGAGCGCCAGGCACCGCACTACCGGGTCGGGCGGGTCTTCCTCGCCGGGGACGCCGCTCACATACACTCCCCGGCCGGAGGGCAGGGCATGAACACCGGCCTCCAGGACGCCGCCAACCTGAGCTGGAAGCTCGCCGCGGCCGTACAGGGCCGGGCGCCCGAAGGGCTCCTCGACAGCTACGAGGCCGAGCGCCACCCGGTCGGTAAGGCGGTGCTGCGCAGCAGCGGCGGACTGGTCCGGCTGGCCCGCGCGCGGAATCCGCTGCTGCGCGCCGCCCGCGCCGTGGTGTCCGCATTCGTCGACATGGCCCCGCCCGTCCAGCGCAAGGCCCTGGGCCAGATCACCGGGATCGGCTACGCCTACCCCGCCCCCCGCAGCGCCCACCGCCTCACCGGCACACGCGTCCCCGACGTCGCCCTGAAGGACGGCCGACTCTACGAGGCGCTGCGCGGCGGCCGGTTCGTACTGATCACGCCCGGTACGTACGAAGGCACCGGTGTCCGAGAGGGGTGGCTGACCGTGGAGCGCTGGGCGGGCGACCGCCGGACGACCGTCCTGGTCCGGCCCGACGGATACGTGGCCTGGGCGGCGGAGGGTGCGGACGCGGCCGGGATCGAGGAGGCGGTGGCCCGGTATCTGGGCTAGGACCTCTCGCTGGATCATCCCGGCGTCGCGGCGTCAGGTCGGTCGAGAGGTGCCGCACCTCACGGCCGGGCTGATCCGAACGACAGGACCTAACGCGCCACGCGGTAGCGGAGGTAGACGACTTTCGAGCTGAAGGTGCGGGTCTCGACGAGTTCGAGATCCACTCGCCGCTCGTGTCGGGAAAAGAACGGAATGCCGCCGCCCACCAGCACCGGGTGGACCATGGCCCGGTACTCGTCGATCAGACCTGCCGCGGCCACCTCGGAGGCGAGAGTCGCGCCGCCGATCGCGATGTCGCCCTCGCCCGGCTCGGCCCGCAACCGCTCGATCTCCTCCGCCGGGCTGCCGGAGGCCAGGCGGGCATTGCCCTGCACCGCCGACAGCGTGGTGGAGAACACCACCTTGGGGAGCGGGTTCCAGAGCGCGGCCCACTCGAGCATGGAGTCGTCGAGCGAGGGATCCTGGTCGGCGGTCTCCCAGTACAGCATCGTCTCGTACAGCCTTCGTCCCAGCAGGTGGACGCCGACGTCTCGAATCTCGTCGATCCAGAAGCGGAAGACGTCGTCGTCGGGTTCCGTCCAGTCGAAGCCGCCGTCCGGCCCGACGATGTAGCCGTCAAGGGAGACGCCCATCGAATAGGTCACGCTGCGCATCAGAAGTCCTCCTCGGTGACGGGTTCGACAGTAGGACCGCCGGACGCCGCAGGACTCATCGCGACTCGCGGGATTCCCTGGGACGAGTCACCTCCGAGGGTCTCCTCTTGGTGTCGCCCGCGTCGTGGCGTGGGCTCAGGTCGCGGCGAGGGTCTCCGGGTCGATGACCTTGGTGTTCTGGGCCGCGGCGATGCGCCATACGCCGTCGTCCTTGGCCAGGACGTACAGCGGGGTGCCGGGGACGGCATCGGGGTGAGTGGCCACGAGGGCGGCCGGGTCGTCCTGACCGCGGAACACCTCGTCGAGAGCCTGCCCGTCGCGGGTGACCGGACGCTGGCGGACCTTGACCGCGGCGACGTCGGGGCGGATGAACAAGATGTGCTCGGCTTCGTAGGTGGCCGTTGTCGGCTGGTCGATCGTGCCGGGGAGCACCTTGTGGGTGAAGGCGTTGATCTCGTCGAAGCCGGTCAGCCGCTTGCCATGGGCGGTGGTCCAGAAGCTGTCCGCACGGAATGCGCTCATGAACTTGTCCGGCAGGGCGTTCTGTTGGGCGTCCTCGACTCCGGCGACCAGTGCGACGATGGCATCCACCTCTTCTTGCGGGACCGTGACGCCTACGACCTGGGGGTTCATGGTGTTTCTCCTTGCTGCGACGGGCTGTGTCCGGGTACCACCCGTGTTGTTCGAGCGGCACAGCTACAGCTTTCAATCCCAACCTTGGTTGAGGTCAACTCGACCCGCCAAAGACACAATTCAGTGGCTTGCGTGCCGCGCAGACGCACCGGGTGCGTGCCTGCTGCGGGCCTGGGGGGCGTGCCAGCGGCGGAGCAGCGGATGGTGTCGGATCATCGGTGGTCGGGGGCTGCATCGCGACTGTCTGGGATGACCACCGGGATCATGCACAGGCGCGGGTGGGGACTTCCCCATCGACCAAGCCCTGCTCCGACTGCGCGCCTACGCCTTCACCCACGAACGCTCCCTCCTTGAAGTCGCGCACCAAGTCGTTGACCACCACCCCCGCCTGGACAATTCACCAGCACGACCAACCAATTTCAGAACACCGGTCGTCGCCACCAGCAGCTGTCCGTCGACCGACAAGGACCACAGCGCCGCGCTGGTTCGGTTCCGCTCCGCCCTGCAGAGCAAACTCGCGCTGATGGACGTACGGGGTATACGCCGCACCCCTAGCCATGACCACTGCCCCAACGCGCCGGACCCACGCATCCGAAACCGGCACCCATCCGCACGTCGGGCAAGGCCTTGGTCGGACCGTCCACCTTCTGCGGCGCGTCCCACCGGGGGCGCGTTCACGCGTGAGAGGCGTATGCCGTCTCTGGCAAACGCCACCTAAAGGCCCGCGGTATCGCCGAAGCCATCGCGCGCACGCCCACCCGTCGATACCCTTTTCAGAGCCAGGCAGTGCGCCACCAACACCTGCTGTGCTGGGGGGACTTCCCGTGTGGTGGGCGTCGGCCCGCGGTTCGCGCACCGGTACACAGCGAAGCGGGCACCGGTACTCGGGGGAAGCGGGACGAGCCATGACCCATGTCAGAGTCGAGACCGTCGCCTTCGACGCCGCCGGAAGCCGGCAGATCGCCAACAGGACGCGGACCACATCGCCGCTCGAAGGCCGCGCCGCCGAACTCGAGGAAGCCATCGTGCAGGCGTCGGCCATCGCGCAGGAGTCGCTGGCCCAGGTGCCCGCGCGCGACGGCTGGCGGATCGCCGGCATGGAGGTCACCTTCGGCCTCACCCTCGCCGCCGAGGCCGGGGTCATCCTCTCCAAAGCCTCCGCCGAGGCGTCCTTCGAGGTCACCCTGACCGTGGAGCGGACGTAGGGCGCCCGTGACCTGCGGACCGTACTGGGTGGATCTGCACCGGGCCGAACAGCGGCTCGGCGGCGGCTTCCTGCTGACCAACTGGCTGGTGCTCACCGCGCTGCACTGTCTGCGCGGCCTCGCGCGGATCGATGAGCGGGTCGATGTCGTCCTCGCCGACGGCCGCCGCCTCGCGGCCCACGTGAGCAGGCTGGACGCGGAGGCGGACCTGGCGCTCGTCAGCATCACGTCGCCGCAGCGTGCGGCCCCGCAGATCCCGAAATCGGGACCCGCCCGGATCGGTGGCCGCTGGCGGGGCCCGTACCGCCCCGCGGCCAACGACGTGGAGCTCAGCGGACGCATCGACACCAGGGCGGCCGCCTACGCGTGCGAAGGCGGCGGCGTCATCGAGGCGCTGCAACTGTCGGCGGATCAGCTCCTCGGCGACTACTCGGGCTACTCCGGGGGACCGGTCGAGGACACGACGTCCTGCGACGGTCACGCTCCCGACCAGAACGGGAGCAAGCAGGACGCGGTGGTCGTCGGCATCCTCTTGGAGCAGGTGCCGGACCGGGCCGCGGCCGACCGCGCGGCCAACGTCCTCTTCGCGGCCACCATCGCGGAGGCGATGCGCCGCTTCAACTACCTGGACGTCGCCCACCTCGTCGATGTGCTGCGGCCGCCCCGCGACGCGGAACCCGCCGTCGCGAGCGCCGTACCGCCCCAGGCCACCCGAGACACTATGGTCAACCCTTTGATCAACTCCATGGCGGCCAAGGCCGACGAACTCTTCGAGACCATCCAGGGGTGGGCCGCGCAAGGCGTCATGGACGCCGCCCAGATCTCGGAGCTCACCTTCATGGTGGCGAAGCGGAAGATCCAGGCCGAGCTCGGCGAGGGCGGTGTCCCGTGACCGATGAACTCAGGATCGTGCGAGGACGACACCGCTCGGAGCGGCTCTGGCGCCGCGCGCTGTCCCACGCGCGAGACGCACAGAGCGGCGACCCCGACGCCCGCACCTGCCTCCTCGATGATCTGTCCCAGCTGCGCCGCTCCGCCTCCGCCCTCCGCCCAGCCACGGCCGCGCGCGACCTCACGATCCTGATCTCGCTCCTCGATACGCTCGGTCACCACGAATCCGTCCAGTCCCTCCTCGACGACCTGGCAGCAGGAATCCTCCAGGACACCGTGCCGGTCAGCCACGACGCCGCGTGCCGCAACCAGCTGGCCGCGGTTCTGGCAGGCCGTGGACAACTCACCGCCGCGGCCCGCCTGCTGGACCACATGGCGTCCGCGGTCACCGGCGCCGAGACCAGGGAGCTCCGGGCGCACACCCTGGCCAACACCGCCGCCGTCGCCCTGCGGCTCGGCAACATCCCGGCGGCGGCGGACCAAGCGCGCCGGGCGCTCGACGCCCTCACCGCGGAGGAAGTCCCCGAGTCCCGCTCCGACGTACGGATGCTCGCACTGGCCGTCAGCACGGCCGCGGCCCGCGCGATGGGCGAGGACGCCAGGGCTGACACCCTTCTGCCTGAACTTGAGACCTCTGTCCGGGACGTGGTGCGCGAGCGCGGCAGTGGCCACCCCGCATCCCTTTCGGCCCTCGTCACACTGGCCTCCGCTGAATCCTCATCGGCCCGCGCAGCGGGCGACCGCGAGCGCCTGCAACGGGCCACGGACGTCCTTGCCATCGCGGCCCAAAAGGCGTCAGCCCTGATGGGTCCCGAACACCCGCAGGCGGTCTCCGCGACACTCGCCCTCGCGACAGCGGAGTACGAATCCGCCAAGAGCTCCGGGTCCCGGCAGCGCATCGACGACGCCAAGGAACTGATGGCGGCGGCCGCCGAGCGAGCCGGGGCCCTGCTCCCGGACGCCAGTGCAGTGAGGAACCTCCGGGACCCCCGGAGCCCCCGGGGCAGCGAGAACACCAGAAGTGCCGAGGCGGCCGCCGGAGGCCTGGCCGAACTCGACATCGGCGAGCTCGGAGATATTGCGGCCGTGAACACTGAAGCCGCCACCGCGCAGGAGGAGGTGCACTCACTGCGGGCCGATCCCCCTCCCGTTTCGGAACAGCGGAGTGCACCTGAGCACGCGGGCTACGCCGTCGCCAAGGAATCCCAGCCCCAGCAGCCCTCCGGGACAACGGAGGCTCCAGCCGCGACCTCCGCCACCGCGTGCAACCGGCGTCTGGCTGCCTTCATCGCGGAGGCGGGATTCACTCAGGCCGGACTGGCCCGCCGGATCGACCAACTCGGCCAGGAGCACGGTCTTGATCAGAGGTACGACGAGACATCGGTCGCCCGATGGCTGCGTGGTCAGCAACCACGCGGCAGCACTCGGGCCCTGATCGCCGAGGTCTTCAACCGCCGACTCGGACGCGGAGTGTCAGCGGCAGATCTCGGCCTTGATCCGATCACGGTGTATACGGGCTTGGAGTACGCGACCACGCCACAGGAGGCCGTCGACATCGTCAGTTGCTTGTGGCGCACAGACGCCGGCGACCTCGTCGAGCTCCGCAAAGTGGCCTTCACCCCGGCGGGACTGGTGGTGCCTTCGCGCGACTGGCTTATCGGGCGGGCCGATGAACGAGTCGCGCAAACTCCCCACAGGCAGCCGCGAGCTGGGCATGGCGGAAAGGGGCCAACTCGCGTCCTTCCGGGCGACATCTCTGCCTTGCGCTCGGTGGGTGAGTTCTTTCGCAAGCTGGACGAGGCTTATGGCGGCGGTCACGCGAGGCAGGAGCTGATCACCTGCCTCGCGCACGAGCTGGAGCCATTGCTGCGTGGCACGTATGACGAGGAGACAGGTCGCCGCCTATTTGCGGTGGCCTCCGACCTCACCAGGCTCACGGGCTGGACGTCCTACGACCTGGCCGCGCACGGAATCGCCCAGCGCTATTTCGTGCAGGCCTTGCGCCTCGCACAGGCGGCCGGGGACCGGGGATTCGGTGCGTACGTCCTCGTCACCATGAGCCAGCAGGCCGCCTACCTCGGGCACGGGCGGGAAGCGGTACAACTCGCGCGCGTGGCGCAGCAGGGGGTCGGTACCGACGTCTCACCCATCGTTCAAACGATGCTTTACGCGGCGGAGGCGCGCGGGCACGCGTTGCTGGGCGAGGTTCGAGCCTGCACCGCCTCTCTCACGCGCGCCGACCGGGCCTTTGAGACCGCCCGGCCCGGCGATGAGGTCCCTCACTGGGCATGTTTCGTCGACGAGGCACAGCTCCTCGACGACTTCGCTCACTGCCATCGCGACCTTCAGCAGTTCCGGGCTGCCGCCCGGCACGCCGAACGCTCCCTGCGACTACGTGCCCCCGGTTACGCCCGCAGCAGCCTGCTCTGCAAGGTCGTCCTTGCCACCGCCCGCCTCGGCCTCGGTGAACTCGACCAGGCCTGCCGGCTTGCTGCCGAGGCGGCCGGACAGACGGCAGAGATGAGCTCGACCCGGGTGATTGAGTACATCAAAGACTTCGAACGGCGCCTCGGGCCGTTCCGCAACACAGCGGATGCACGTGCGTATTACAGGCGCGCGTCGGCTGGATGATCCCAGTAGAGGACTGGGCGTCGTTCGTGGCGGCCGAGGGGGTGGCCACGACCGTGATGACATCGAGGCTGCCGGAGGCGCACGTGCGTTCTGTCCCTTCGCGGAGCGCACCGGCTGCTGCGGCAAGCCCGCAGCGACCGGCTCAGCACCCGGCCGGATCTTGCCCGGATCGCACTGAGGATCGCCATGAACAATGCCCGGCGCGCGGCCTTGCGGCCGCGCCGCTCCCGGCGCGTGCGTCCGGAAAGGCGGCCGGCGGTTCTGCCCGAACAGGCACTTGTTGAGTTGACGGAGCAGAAGACGGGCTGGCCAGGGGAGTCTGGCGTGCTCCTGACTGCGTGGCGTGAGGCCCTTGGCCCGGACATCACAGTGCACGTCGTCATCATCCGCTTCGACGAGACGACTGGTGTGCTCGAGGTGCGGGCCGGTTCAAAGGCCTGGGCGACACAGGTGCGCTTCCTGGCTCCGCAGCTCGTGCCGTGGCTCAACGAAGAAAGCGAGGGGAGTTGACCTCAACCTAAGTTGACGTCCTAGCTTTCCCCCATGGACACCACGAACTCCACTCTCCCCGCCAACGACGCCGACAAGCAGAAGATTCGCGAGTTGGTCGCGCGGTCCCAGGAGGCGCAGAACGACCCGGACGTGCTGCCTGCGCTGCATACCGCAAACTTGGTGATCGTCAACTTGGTTGGGCGGCGCCTGTTCGGGCGTGACGCCTTCGCCTCGGCCATGGCCGAAGCGCTCTCATCACCGCTCAAGGACATCCGGACCTCGCTGGAGGTCGACGACATACAGTTCACCACCCCCGACGTCGCTATCGTCAGCCTCACCAAGACCGTCCACGACGAACGGCCCGAGGCGCTGGACTCGCCCGAGCTGCCCTCGATCGGTGCCATGACCTACGTCTTGACCCGCCAGGGCGACGACTGGCGCATCGCCCTGGCCCAGACGACACCGGTCCGCTGAGCGGCCGATGTGCCGACCAGAGCACGATCTCCGCGAATGTAATGCCGTTTGAGAACCCGACCCATCAGCGTTCGCAGACGACAGGGCTACTCCGCAGGTGGAAAGCCCGTCGTCTGACGGATGCGCTGCGACAGGACAGTTGAGACGCGCAGGCCACAGCCCCACACGGCAGACCGCAGGCCTGCCGTGTGGGGCGCAAACGTCAAGTGGCCGCGAGCGCTCAAGCGGTGTGGATCTCGGCGAAGGACAGGAGGAGCGCGGCGGTCCGCGGCGGATCCTCCAGAATGGGTGTGTGTCCGGCGCCGGGCAGCAATTCGACTCTCGCGCCCGGAACGGCGCGGTAGTCAGCCGCGGACGAGGGTCGCCATCGGCGGTCCTGGTCGCCGAAGATCACTTGCAGCGGCTTGTCGAGGGCCACCAGCCGATCCGGCAGCGGCTGCTGCGTCAGATAGGCGGCGGAGGCCTGCATTGCTGCGGTGACCGCGTGATAGGTCATGCCGCGCAGTTCGTCGATGAGCTCTTGTGGGACCTGGTACCCCGTGCGGAATCCGGTGCTCGCGAACCGGCGGATCTGCTCGTCGGTCGGTGGCCACTGCGTGGGGTCCATCGTTGCCTCCGGGGCGATGAAGGCATCCATGCTGGGGCCGGTGTTGATGAGTGCGATCGCGGTCACCAGGTCGGGGCGTTGCTCGGCGAGAGCGGTGGCGGCATAGCCGCCGCTGGAGTGGCCGACGACGATGGCGTGCTCGATGCCGAGCCGGTCCAGTGCCGTGCCGATCCTGCGTCCCTGCTCGGGGATCGCGTAATCGCCGTCGCCCGGTTCGGCCGAGCGGCCGTGCCCCGGCAGGTCGATCCGGATGACGCGACAGCGCGTGGCCAGCAGCGGAACCAGCGCGTCCCACGAACGGCTCGAGGCGGCGGATCCATGGATGAGCAGGAGCACGGGGGCGACGCGAGGGCCGTCCTGGCAAACGTACATGTCGCCATGCTCCAGGCCGAGGATCGAGTTCTCAGCGGCGCCGGTGTCATCGTTCATATGAGGGTGCCCGTCGGGAGGAGTCATGAGTCCACAGTGGCCGCCAGTGCACCCTGGCGGCTTGGACAAATGTTCCCTCCTTGGCCCGCGTAGCATTTGGTGATGGGGTCCACCACGAATGAACGTGATGATCTCGCTGTGTGGGACGTCGCACGTCCACAGCGACCCAGCAGGGTGGCTGGTGTCGACATGGCCGGGTTCCGGGTCCCCGGCGTTCCCGTCGGTGGCCTGCGGGTGGTTCCGCACCCTGCCGTGATGCTGATCCTGCAGTTCGGAGCGGGCCCGTGCGCCATGGAGGACGGCGCCGGGCGGCGGCTTCGGGGAAGTGTCGTCGCCGGGCCCGGGTTCGGCTGCGGAGGTGGGGTCCGGGCGTGGGGCGGACATGTCGAGTGCGTGCAGGTGCGCCTGTCCCCACTGGTCGCCGGCACGGTTCTGGGCGTCGGCCCGGCCGATCTGGCCGGTTCCCTGGTGCCCCTCGACGAACTGTGGGGCAGGGAGGCGTCACGGATCAGCGAACAACTGGCCCAAATCCCCTCGTGGGAGGGCCGCTTCGCGTTCACGGACACGTTGCTCGCCCGTCGGCTTGAAGCGCGGTCGCCGGTGGACCCGGCGGTGGTCTGGGCCTGGAACCGGATCGTCGTCGGCAGGGGTCTCGTCCGGGTCGACCGCCTGGCGGCCGAACTCGGATGGAGCCGCAAGCGTCTGTGGTCCCGGTTCAGCTCGCACATCGGTATGCCACCGAAGAATGCCGCGAAGCTGGTCCGCTTCGACCATGCCGTTCACCGTCTGCTCGCCGGTGAAGGCGCCGCCCAAGTCGCGGCGGACGGTGGCTACTGCGATCAGTCCCATCTGCACCGGGACGTCAGGGCGTTCACCGGTACAACCCCGGCGACCGTACTGGGCGAGCCGTTCCTGAAGGTGGACGACCGCGCATGGCCGAGCGGCGTGACCGTCATGAACTGGCGAGGTCGCAATGGGTGAACGTCACATTCACACGAGGGCGTGGGGTTGGGCGCGGAGCAGATTGAGGCCCAGAGGTGTGGTGCGGTGGCGGACGCTTGTGCCGGTGCGTTGGGTGGTGATGAGTCCCGCGTCGCGCAGCGCTGCGGTGTGGTGGCTGACGGTGGAGGGTGCGAGAGCTGCGGTGTCGGCAAGTCTCGTGGTGGTGATGCCGTCGGTGGCGGCGATGGCGCGCAAGAGCGTGGCGCGTTTGCCGCCGAGCAGTGTGGCAAGGGTGTCGGCCGTACGTGCTCGGCCGGGTCCGGGCCCCGGGTGCCAAGGCTCTCGGGGGGTGATGGGGAAGACCACCGTCTTTGGCGGGGTGGAGTTGACGTAGAAGGCGTTGGCCGGAGTGAAGAACGACGGCACCAGGTGGAGTCCCCAACCGCTGAGGTGTACGTCTTCGTCGAACAGTGCGTGGCCCACGTACAGGACGGGCGGGTTCCAGCGGATCGAGGGGTGCAGGCCCGACAGGAGGGCGTCCAGGCCATGACGGGACAGCGTCTGTGCCAGACCTCCTGCGACGGTCTCGAAGTCGGCGGACAGTCGGCGATGCATGGGTTGGATGACCGTCTGGTGGTAGTCACGCACGGCACGTCCCAGGGAGCGCAGAGCCGGAAGTGCTCCCCGCCCCAGATCCTGTGCCCACATCGGGAGGCGACGCTGCTCGGCGAGTTGACCCATGTCGCGGTCCAACAGGGAGCGCGGGGTGCTCAACATCTGCTCCAGGCCACTCTCCAGGCTGGGCGCGGCCCCGGCCGGCGTCAGGAAATCGGGGCAGGGGCCGCTGGGCGGTACCAGGGTCAGCAGGTGATGCGCGCTCCGGGGCAGGCGCATCCGCGCCCATGCCCGCCAGGGCGCGGTTACCGCACCAGTGTCCGCCACCTGCAGGGCGCGCAGGCTGCGCTCGATCTCCCACAGCAGCGCTGGTTGCTGAGCGATCGTCACCTTCCGTAGATCGTCGCCACTGAAGTGGATGCGTACGCCCATGGGGCCCCCGGGACGTTCCTGTCAATGTCCAGCTGTTCGAGGCAGGTCGAATGGATTGGTCCGTTGAAGGATCACGGCAACAGTTGTTCTCGCACAACCCAGTTCTGAGCCGATCACGTCCCACAGCGGAAGGGGATCAAGGCCCGGCGACTCGCATGCCCTCCGAAGAGGGCGTCCGTGGCGACCGTCACCGCGGCCGCACGACCACGCCAGTCGCGTCAGCTGGCTCTGCTTCTGTCCGTACGGCCAGCTTCCTGAAAGTTCCCTTCCTGGCACCGGTCGAGACCGAATCAGCTCGCCGTCGCGTCTGTGGCAGCGAAAGCTGGATGCGTCAAGGCAGTGACCGGGACGCCGGCGCAGTCCTCCAGGGGGCGCGTAAACACCGCCTCGGCTGTGCAGATGTGAGGCGGCACGTCGACCCTCAGTGCTCTCCACCGAACACGACCAGCGAAAGGACAACCGTGGCCACTACGCATGAGAACCTGCGAGGGCGCAACGCCGTGACGACCAAACCCAAGATCGCGATCGCCACAGCAGTCATGGCGCTGACCGCCCTTACGCTCATCTCTCCTGCGGCATCCGCCGACGGCACCACGAGCAACCGTGCAGACAAGGCATTTGGGGCACAAGCAGCCGCAGCCGGCCTGAGCGATGCCGATGCACAGTCGTTGCAGGCCCGCATCGACGCCCGGATACGCGAAACGGGCGGTACCCAGACGGCCGCCAACGAGATCGTGCTACCGGACAAGTCCGAACTGCTGCTTCCCCTGCCCGGGGAGAAGTACGCCCGGGACCTGGATGCTCCCACGCAGAGCAACCGCGCCCAGGCGCCGTCGTCGTGCGCCTTCTACAATTTCTGTGCCTACAAGGGCACCAACTTCACCGGTGAAGTCAAGCGACAGAAGCGGTGCAACGACCCCATCAACATCACCTGGGTCGGCTATGGCTCCTGGAGCAACAACCAGTCCGACGAGCAGCGGGCCCGCATGTATGGGGTAGACGGGCGGCTCATCCACACAACGCGTCCCGCCTACTCCGAGGACCGCAGCGGCGACTGGACCCGCGTATACAAGGTCGACGCCTGCTGAGCGCCGCCGACCTCTCGGGCTCGTAGGCATCGCCCTCGCAACGGATGGCAGCCGAAGGGGAGTCGGTCAAGGATTCCCCGAGAGCCCGTAGTGAGCCTGGCCGCATCTCCAGCGGCCAGGCTCACGTCGTGCAGGGAGCGTAGTCGTCTCCTGCGTAGCGGTAGGGCCAGATCTGGATGAGCGCATCCCGGCGGGGAGCATGGATCATCTGTTCGTCGCCGATGTACGGACCGACGGGCGCTGTCGAGGGGGCCGTCACAAGATTCGCACGAGGGAAGCCACCAGCGCCAAGGTTGCTTTCGTGTCGTGGCGTTCAGGGCTCATCGCCATGCCGGACAGGGCTGTTCCCGGCGTGGGAGCGCCAGGTGGGGGGCTTCCTCGTGATCTGCCTCGCTCTGTCAGGGCCTGGGGTGGCCGGGGGCCGGGCGCAGGGTGGGGTGGGGGGTGAGGGTGAGGTAGAGGCCTGCGGCTGCCTGGTCGGGGGTGGTGGGCAGGGGGAGCATGTGGCTGGTTCCGTGTCCGCCGAGGCCGTGGGGGTGGCGGCCGTTCAGGGGGCTGCGGAGTTTTTCGTAGAGCAGGTCGAGGGGGTGTTCCTGGGCGTCGTGGAGGTCTTCGGCGCCGGTGATGATGTTGAGGAATGACTCATGGAGGTGCAGTCCTTGCTGGTCGCGGTGGCTGAGCTGTTGGGCTTGGCGGAAGTAGGCGTCGCGGCCGGCGTGGATGCGGTAGAAGGCGCCGACGAGGATGAGGAGGCGTTCGTAGGCGCGTTGGTAGGTGGTCTGGTAGAAGCGACGGGCGGTGGCTTCGTCGGTTTCGCCGCGTAGGACGGTGGCGATGGCTGCGGCGCTCAGGAGGCCGCTGTACATGGCCAGGTGTACGCCGGTGGACAGCAGCGGGTCGAGGAAGCAGGCGGCGTCGCCGGTGAGGTAGTAGCCGGGGCCGCAGAACGCTTCGCTGGTGTAGGAGTAGTCGCTCTCGACTTTGAGGTCGGACACCTGTTGCGCGCCCTCCAGCATGCGGGCGAGAAGCGGGCATTGGGCCAGTGCTTCGTGGTACACGGCGTCGACGGAACCCAGGTTGTCCTTGGTCTGGTTGAAGGAGCGTTTGTCGGTGACCAGGCCGACGCTGAGGGTGCCGTCGTGCAGGGGGATCGCCCAGAACCAGCCGGCTCCGGGCAGAGAGAACACTCCGATTGCTCCCTCGGGGGCATCGGGCAGAGGTGCGCTGTCTCGCCAGTACCCCCAGGCTGCGATGTTGCGGAACACGTCGTGCACGCGCCGGGTACGCAGTTGCCGGGCCCCCAGGACCCCGGCCCGGCCGGTGGCGTCGATCAGGTGGGCGAAGTCTATGTCGCCGTCGCGGCCGTCCCTATCGGACCAGGACGCGCTCATGGCCCGGCCGTCAGTCATGGCAATGTGCCGTACCCGGGTCTCCTCCCGTACGTCCGCTCCCTGGTGGCGGGCGTGTTGAAGGAGGAGGTGGTCGAACTGGGAGCGGATGACCTGGAAGCTGTGGGTCGCGGGCCTGCCTGGTTCGTCGAATCGCAGGGCCCACTCCTGCCCTCCCCAGCCGTAGAAGGCGCCGTTCTTGCGGACGAAGCCGTGCTGTTCGACGGTCTCGCGGGCGCCCATGACGTCCAGGACGGGCAGGAGCGAAGGGAGCAAGGACTCACCGATGTGGTAGCGGGGGAAACGCTCCCGCTCCAGCAGGACAACGTCGAAGCCCTGCGGCGCCAGCAGGGCGGCCGCTGTCGTTCCCGCGGGGCCGCCCCCGGCGATCAGTACCTGTGTCCGCTCACGCACGTCCCGCTCCCCGTCGTTGAGAGGTGTCGTCTTTGCGTCGAGCTGCGGTATCACCGTCCGTGACAGCACGATGACCACGACGAGTACAGGGCCTTTGCCTGCCGGTACACAAGGACTGCTCCCTGGCCATGGCCGAAGCCGGACGGTCGCGGCAGACATGCCCGCTGAAGGTGGGAGGGGAGGAGGAGCGCGGCCGCGACCGCGTGCCCGCGTCATCGTCGATCTCACGCACGCGTACTTGTTCTGTCGCCCGCATGGAATGACGCTCACGCGCCGCAGGGCTGTGCTTACCCCCGGCACGCGAGCGGGCCCCTCGATCGTGATCGGGGGCCCGCGTGGTCTCTACCGCTGCCCGCTGTTCACGCCCGACGCAGTGCGGGGCGGCCCGCGAAGCGCGCCGAGTCGCCCAACTCCTCTTCGATCCGGATCAGTTGGTTGTACTTCGCCGTGCGGTCGGAGCGGGAGAGCGAGCCGGTCTTGATCTGGCCGCAGCCGGTCGCCACCGCCAGATCCGCGATGGTGGTGTCCTCCGTCTCGCCCGAGCGGTGCGACATGACGGCCGTCCAGCCCGCCTGGTGGGCCGTGGCCACCGCGGCCAGCGCCTCGGTCAGGGTCCCGATCTGATTGACCTTGACCAGGACCGAGTTGCCGACGCCGGTGCGGATGCCCTCGCGCAGCAGCGTCTCGTTGGTGCAGAACACGTCGTCGCCGGTGAGCTGGCAGCGGTCGCCGACGCGGGCGGTCAGCTCGCGCCAGCCGTCCAGGTCGTTCTCCGCCATCGGGTCCTCGATGGAGACGACCGGGTAGGTGTCGACGAGCTTGGCCAGGTAGTCGGCGTTCTCGGAGGGGGTGCGGCGCACTCCCTCGCCCGTGTAGTCGTACACCCCGTCGCGGAAGAACTCCGACGACGCCGGGTCCATGACCAGGCCGATGTCCGTACCGGGGCGGTAGCCGGTGCGCTCGATGGCGGTCATCACGAAGTCGAGCGCCTCCTCGGCGGTACGCAGCGCGGGCGCGAAGCCACCCTCGTCGCCGACGCCCGTGGAGTGCCCGGCGGCCAGCAGATCGCGGCGCAGGGTGTGGAAGACCTCGCTGCCCATGCGGACGGCTTCGGCGAAAGTGTCCGCGCCCACGGGCGCGATCATGAACTCCTGGAAGTCCAGCGGATTGTCGGCGTGGGCGCCGCCGTTGATGATGTTCATCATCGGCAGCGGCAGGAGGTGGGCGTCAGGGCCGCCGAGGTAGCGGTAGAGGGGCTGGCGGTGGGCCGCCG
Source organism: Streptomyces aureoverticillatus (assembly GCF_014649395.1). GTDB lineage: Bacteria > Actinomycetota > Actinomycetes > Streptomycetales > Streptomycetaceae > Streptomyces > Streptomyces aureoverticillatus. The sequence continues at coordinate 79,527 of NZ_BMSY01000004.1, read as the reverse complement.
CGGCGGCCTTGGCGGCGGCGAGGGAGACGCCGAGGATCGCGTTGGCGCCGAGCCGGGACTTCGTGGCGGTGCCGTCGAGGGCGACCAGCGCGGCGTCGAGACCTGCCTGGTCCGCCGCGTCCCGGCCGCGCACGGACGCCGCGATCTCCCCGTTGACGTGGGCCACCGCGCGGTCGACGCCCTTGCCGTGCCAGCGCGCGGAGTCTCCGTCGCGCAGTTCCACGGCCTCCCGGGCGCCGGTGGAGGCGCCGGAGGGGACGGCCGCGCGCCCTAGGGACCCGTCCGTAAGGACGACGTCGACCTCGACCGTGGGGTTGCCCCGGCTGTCGATGATCCGGCGGGCGGTGACGGTCTCGATGGCGGCGGTGACGGTTCCAGCTGCCTTTGCGGACATGGGAGGTCCTTCCCGTTGTCGTGTGCCGTGGCCCCGGCTGCGACAACGCTGGCGCTGAGCCCGACAACGCCAAACCATACAGCAATGCTGCACAGTTTTGCTGTACAGCATTGCTGTGCAGGCCAGGTGCACAGCTTTGCTGACCAACGGGGTAAAGTGCCCTATGCCCACCTCGGAAGCCGCCGCCATCGCCGTCGAACTGCGCACCGCGATGGGCAAGCTCACCCGCCGCGTCAAGCACGAGGACCGCATCCCGCTGGGCCAGGCCGCCGTGCTCGGCGCACTCGACCGCAACGGCGCCATGACCACCAGCGACCTCGCCGCCGATCAGCGCGTACGCCCCCAGTCGATGGCCCGGGCGGTGGGCCTGCTCATGGAACAGAACCTGATCACGCGCCGGGCGCACCCCACCGACGGCCGCAAGTCACTGGTCGAGCTGTCGGACGCGGGCCGAGCCGCGCTCGAAGCGGAGCGCGGCCGCAGGGCCGGTTGGCTCGCGCAGGCCATCGAGGCCGAACTCACCGATGAGGAGCGGGCGTTGCTGGCACGGAGCGCCGCTCTGCTGGAGCGGCTCGCCACCCGCTAGCGCCCCGCAGGCAGCGTTCGCCCCGACAGCCGGTGAGACCTTGTCGCGTACGGCCCCAGGCTGCGAAGCCGTCATGTGTATGATCTGCGCGTCGGCCTCATGGACGTCCCGTGGCGAACTCGCGGGCCCGTTGTCGGCAGCTACCAAGGACTCCACATGAGGCTGCCCACATTCCGTGTTCCCGTCGTGCTCGCATTGGTGGCGGCGCTGGTTCTGTCCGCCTGCGGCAACAGCGACACCCCCTCCGCCGCCCGTACGGCACCTCCTGGTACGACGACGTCTGCTGTGGTGGATCCGTCGATCCAGGCGATCCTCGACAAGGCCCTGCCCCCCGGCGGGAGCGGCACCGTGATCGCCGCCCGCGACGGAAAGGTCGTGCACTGCGCCGGTCGCGGGCTGGCAGATCGGGCCCGCCGCATCGCCGCGAGCTGCGACACGGTCTACGACATCATGTCGATGACCAAGTCGTTCACCGCCGTGGCAATCATGAGGCTGCAGATGACCGGCAAGCTGCGGGTGAGCGAGCCAATCGGCAAATACGTCGGCCCGCTGCCCGCGGACAAGCGCATCATCACGATTCACCAGTTGCTCACCCACACCTCCGGTCTGCCGGAGAGCCTCGGCGACGACTACGATCCGATCTCCCGCCGGCAGATGATCGCCGGAGCCGCCAAGTCCAAGCTGGTCGCTCGACCTGGCGCGAAGTTCGCCTACTCCAACCTGGGCTACAGCCTGCTGGCCGCCATCATCGAGAAGGCCGCCGGCACGGACTACGAGCACTTCCTGGCGAAGGAGATCCTTGCCCCCGCCGGAATGACCCACACCGGCTACGCTCTGCCCCGCTGGAACGCCGACCAAGTCGCGGTGGAATACGACGAAGAGGGCCTGCCCCAGGGGCGGCCGCTGGACCACAGGTGGGCCGCGGACGGCCCGTACTGGAATCTGCGCGGCAACGGCGGCCTGCTCTCCACTGCCCGCGACATGTGCCGCTTCTCCCGCGCACTGGCCGGTTACACGCTCCTGGACCGCGACGCAAAGGCCCACATGTTCAAGGGCTACGCCCCGATAGGACTGCCCGGCTACGACGGCTACTCCATTGGCTACGGGTGGGTCATCCTGCCCGGCGGCGCTCTGGCCACACACTCCGGCGGCAACGGCTGGTCGTATGGCGTGAGCGTGCGCGGTGTGCACAGCGACCTGACAGTGTTCTGGATCAGCAACCAGGCCGTCCGAGCCGGGAAATGGGATCTCCAAGACATTGCGCAACCGCTCACGTTGAAGCTCGTCAAACGACTCCGTACACGCTGAGCAGCCCGCGCGAGCGCGGGCTGCTTCTTGCACCAGAGCCGTACGCCAGCTGATGGTGCCGCCTGCCGAGGACAGCCTGGGCCGGGTCAGTACCCGATGGCTTCTCGGAGAAGCAGCACGGTGCCGCGCCCCGGGCGGGGTTCCGCGTTGAGGATGAGCAGGCGGTTGACGGCGCTGGGCATCCCGTACACCGCCTGAGCGCGGGCGTTCTCCAGCGGGAGGGCGTGCTCCTCGATGCGGCGCAGGGCTGTGCTCAGGTCAGGCACCACTTTCTGCGCGCCGACGATCCAGACAGCATGAGCGGCGCCGCCCGCGTTGGCAGGGAGTTGGCTGCCGCTGCCCGAGGCCAACACGAGCGAGCCGGTCTCGGTGACCGCGGCGACGCTGTTGACGACGAAGTCGGGGGAGGCGACCAGCTTTCGGATCTCGTCGGCGCCGGTGGCACGGTCGATGGCCAGGATGCGCGGCCTGATGGCGTCGTACTGGCCGCTCGCGTTGATGTCCTCGTCGATGCCGGAAAGGCGGAGGGTCTCGCTGGCTCCGGTGAGCACGCTCGCGCCCTCGGCGATCAGGTCCTTGACGCGGACGCGCGCGTCTGCGGCGTCGTCGAGTATCTCGGCCGCGAAGCCGTTGGCACGCAGCGCGGCGGCCACCCGCTCCAGTTGTTCCGCCGTTGCCGGGCCGGTGAAGGACGCGGCCGGAGCCGGGGTGGCCGTCGCGTGGGCCGGGTCGGTCCCGGAGCCCTGCGCCGCGCGGGGCGCCGTGCCCGCCAGCGGGGAGGTGTCGAGGTACCTGACCTCGTACACCCGCTCGGCGAACTTCCAGCCTTCCTCGGTGCGCTGGTAACGGTCGTGGTAGACGGCGTAGTTCAGACCCTGGCGTCCGTCGAGGGCGCGCGCGAGTTCCTGGATGTAGGCGCGGCCGGTCGCGGTGTCGCCGTCGAGCTGGATCGTGCCGGGGTGGGTGTTCTGTACGAAGAAGTCCCACTGGCTCTGCAGCCGCTCGCCCCCGGCGAGGATCTCCTCGCGGCCGACCAGCTCGACGGGGATGTCGGGCATGCGCAGGGCGCCGTCCGGTGTGAACAGTGAGGCCAGGCGGGGCCGGTCGCGCATCATCGCCGCATCGGTGAACTCGCCGCGCAGTGCCTCGATCTCGACGCGGTCCGCGATGGCCTGGAAGTCGTTCATCAAAGTTCCCTCTCCGTCTTGTTGTCGCCCTCACCGGTACGACACCGTTACGACAACGCAGCGCTCCGAAATGTGAGGCCGACGTGCCGCCTCACATTCCGAAGCGCTGTCTTGTCGTAACGGGTAGCGGCACACAAGCGAGCGAAGGAGACGGTCAGAGCATGACCACGACAGCCGAGCCCGGCCACGATCAGACCGATCCGAGCACCAGCGCGATCATGAGTGAGCGGAGCCGGCTGATCAACCTCGGCTATCGGCTCCTCGGCTCCCTTGCCGACGCCGAGGACGTCGTGCAGGAGACCTACGCCCGCTGGTACGCCATGTCCGCACGAGAGCAGCAGGCGATCGAGTCGCCCGGCGCCTGGCTGATGACGGTCGCCGGCCGCATCTGCCTGAACCTGCTCGGCTCGGCGCGCGCCAGGCGGGAGACGTACGTGGGCGACTGGATCCCGGAACCGCTGCCCGAACCCACGGAGTGGATCACCGGACGCACCGGCCCGGGCGAGACCGACCCGGCCGACCGGGTCACCCTCGACGAGTCGGTGACCATGGCCTTCCTGGTCGTCCTCGATGCGATGACACCGGCCGAGCGCGTCGCGTTCGTCCTGCACGACGTCTTCCGCTACCCCTTCGCCGAGGTCGCCGAGGTCGTCGGCCGCACCCCGGCGGCGTGCCGCCAATTGGCCTCGTCCGCCCGACGGCGCATCCGCACTGCCCAGAGTCCGGCAGGCCCGAGTGCCGGACAGGCCGGCATCGTCAGGCAGTTCAGAACGGCGTGGGAGGCCAAGGACATCGACGCCCTGATCAGCCTGCTCGACCCCCGCGCCGTCGCGACCGCCGACGGCGGCGGGCTCGCCGTCACCCACCTGCACCCGATCGTGGGCAGCGAGCAGATCGCACACGCCTACGCCGAGATCGCCCGCGTGTCCGGCGACCGCACCACGTTCCTGGAGTGCACGGTCAACGGCCTGCCCGGCTTGGCGGCGCAGCAGGACGGCAACCTCGCGACCGTGTTCGCGTTCGAGTTCGCGGGCGACCGGATCAGGCACGTCTGGGCGGTGAGAAACCCCGAGAAACTCCGTTCCTGGCGGATCAGTTGAGGAGCGATCCCGGAGGCCTGCTCGATGGCATCCCGGGGTCTGCCGTGCTGGCGGAGTGCACGATTGCTCACCTCTCGGGCATGCGCCGTGTCCGGACAGATGCCGATCAGGCGTGTCTGGCAGACACGCGGCTGCACATCGGGGCCGCGCACAAGGCGTACGGCCGACGGGTGGTGTTGCGCGGCGCCGACCTGACGGTGTCGGCCGGCTGCTCGCCGGCGTAGTGGGCGAAAACCGCCCGGGCTAGAGCACGCTGCTGCGCATCGCGGTGGGACAGCTGATGCCGGACTGCGGCTCCGTGCAGCGGTTCGGTGCGCTGGGGTACTGCCCGCAACAGGCGGTGGCCAATGACACGCTCACAGTGGCTCAGCACCGAGATCGGGTGCGGGCGAGTTGGCGAACGACGAGCCCTATCTGCTCAATGACGCGGGCTCCTGGGAGCACCGCCCGGACGCCGCGACCGCGATCCCCAACCTCTTCCTGGCCGCCGACTACGTCCGTACGTATAGCGACATCGACTTCACCTTGATGGAGACTGCCAATGAGGCCGGCCGACGGGCCGCGAACGCCTTGCTGAAGGCCGCCGGCTCCACCGCCGGGCCAGTCCGCCAGGACGTCCCAGCCGCCACGGCACGGCTCGGCAAGGTCGCGTCACAAGGTTTCAGGGAGAGTCTCGCAGGCGGGGGCGGGCTGCAGGGATGTGACGCTCGGAGGCAAGGGTTCTGCGGATCCCGGCAAGTGTCTGGATGCTGGTGGCCAGTTGGTTCGGCCGGGCCTGGGCCCATCCAAGGACGAGGCCGGGAAAGCCTGAGTGGTGGTGACGGTAGGCGGTGAGGGCTGCGACACGGATGCCTGCCGTGGCCAGATGTTCCACCAGAGTGCTGTCCTGCTCGTTCTCGGGCAGGCGGATCACCACGTGCAAACCGGCCTCGATCCCGACGGGTGTGCAGTCGGGCAGGTGTGTGGAGACGCTCTCCAGCAGGTTCTCGCGTAGACGTCGGTATTGCAGCCGGGTGGACCGAAGGTGACGGTCGTAGCCCCCTGCACCCAGGAACTCTCTGACCGCGGCCTGCGTGATGACGTTGTCACCCCGGTCGCCGAGGTGCTTTCTGTTCCGCACGGACGCGCACAGCCATGCCGGTGCAGCGAGCCACCCGATACGGAGCCCAGGAGCCAGCGTTTTGCTGAGCGTGCCGAGGTAGGCAACGACAGTGGGGGCCAGCGTGCGTAGCGCACCGAGTGCAGCGCGGTCGTAACGGTACTCAGCGTCGTAATCGTCCTCGATCACCAGGCAGTCGCCTTTGATCGCCCAATCGATCAGGGCGCGTCGTCGTTGGGGCGAGAGTTGCACACCAAGTGGGTACTGGTGGGCGGGCGTGACAAGGACGGCTCGGCAGTCGCTGCGGTCAAGTCGGGAAACGTCCAGTCCCTCTTCGTCCACGGCGATCGGGACCGGCTCCAGTCCATGAGTGGTGAACATCCGCAGGAGATGCGGGTTGCTGGGGTCCTCGACCGCGATGGTCGAGTGTCCCGCTTCCCGAAGACAGTCGGCGATCACGGCCAGGGCGTCGAACGTCCCGCCGGTGATGACGAGATCGTCCGTCGACGTGGGCATCGACCGAACTCGTCCGAGATAGCTTGCGACTTCGCGGCGCAAGGAGAGGAGGCCCGCAGGAGGCGGATAGCCAAGGTCGGCGTCCGTCAGGGCGCTCAAGCCGGCCCGGTACGCAGCCAACCACGCGTTGCGCGGAAAAGCGGACAGGGAGGGAAATCCCGGGTCGAGATCGCAGTGCAGGACCTGTTCCTTGACGGGCTGGGGAGTTTCACCGGGGGCGGCGTATGGAGGGCGGGGAACGCCTCCGCAGGTCACTCGGGTCGCTGACCCCCGCTTGCTCTCCAGGTAGCCCTCGGCCACGAGCTGCTCGTACACGGCCAGCGTGGTTCCTCGGGAGACGTTCAGCTGGCGAGCGAGATCGCGGGTCGACGGCAGCCGTGTTCCCGGGACCAACCGACCGCTGGTGATGGCGGTTCTCAGTTGCGTCTCCAGGTGACGGCGCGGCCTTGTGGCATCGAGCGCCGCTCCATCCGGAAGGAGAAGCTCCCGCAAAGTGGCCCATGTTTCGCGCATGAAGGTGGATCATACTGCTGCACCACTTCTGGCTCAGGATCCAGATATGAAATCCAATTCCGTACGCACCTCGTGGGCCGTCGTGGGCATGCTCAACCTTGTGTCGTTCACGATCGGCATGGAGAGCTACGCGATCAACCTTGCGGCGCCGACTCTGATCGACAGCCTTTCCCTGGGTCTGACGACGCTGATGTGGGTGATCAACGCGTACATGGTCGCCCTTGCTTCAACCTTGGTGGTGGCCGGGCGGCTGGGGGACCGGTTCGGAAGCACACGCATACTTCTTCTCGGTCTGGGCGTATTCGTCCTCGGCTCCGCGTCATGCGCCGTGGCCACGAACGGGACGTTCCTTGTCGCCGGCCGAGCCGTGCAAGGTCTCGGGGCGGGGCTGGTGACTCCTCACATCGTTTCTCTCACGTTCACCGTCACACCAGTCCACCGCCGTGGTTTCGCTTTCGGCCTCGGCGGAATGGTGGCCGGGGTCGCGGTGGCCGCCGGCCCGACCGTCGGCGGGCTGCTGACGACGTTGTTCGGGTGGCGGTCGATCTTCTGGGTCACCGTCCCACTCGGTGTCGTCGCCGGCGCCCTGCTCTGGCGCTGGGCCCCCCGACCCGGCCCTCAGAAGGCCGCTGTCGACATCGCCGGAGCAGCCCTGTCGACCCTGAGTATCGCCGGATTGGCCATCTCCCTGCTGCACGCCGGCCAAGGAAACATCGTCGTCGTAGCGGCGCCGCTCACCCTGGTGGCCGTCACAGCCCTGGCGTTCCAGCAGAGAGGCAGGCGGGATGGACATGCCCTCCTGCCGTTCGAACTGCTGGGCCATCGCATGTTCTTGGCCATGACCGTGGTCGCGGCCTCCCTGCCCGCCGCCGTGACCGCCATGTTCTTTCTGTCGGCCTACGTCCTTCAACATGCTGGACTGTCACCGGCCGACGCCGGCCTGGTCCTCGCGATCGCCCCCGCGGTGTCGGTGCCTTGCGCCGTCCTCGGCGGACGCTGGACCGACCGGCCGCGTGGAGCCCGGCAAGTCAGCGTGACGGGGCTGATCTGCTTCCTGCTGGGCACGATCTGGATCATGGCGACACTCGGCAGCGGGCCGAGCGCGCTCGTGCCGGGCCTCGTGGTGTTCGGGATCGGAATGGGAGTGGTGTTCGCCGGGCCGGTCAACCTGGGACTGGCCACGCTGCCCGACAAGTGGCTGGGCGTGGCCTCCGGCATCTTCTCCACCGGACAGAGGATCGGGTCAGTGATCGGTGCCGCACTCGTGGGCCTGACTCTCCAGGCGACTGCCGATCTGGGCCCGCTCCAGGCGGCACGCTGGGCATTCTCCGCACCACTGGCCCTACTTGTGCTGGCACTGTCCATCGTTCTCGGCACCAGGCAGACAACGACCCACGCCGATGGTCCTCCCCTTCTGGACAGCACACCGGGGCCGAGCCGACCTGAGAGCGTGAACGGATCCCCTTGATCAGCCGCCTCCGATACACCGACGGCCGACGTAACACCGCAACAGGCCGCAACGGCCCCAGCACTGCCGACTGCTCAGCTGAGAGACCACCTCGCCCCACCGATGTGATCGCGGCATGGGGCGAGCCACCACCCGCGTGCAACGCATGGCAAGATCGCGGCCATGCCCCTCAGCGTTCCTCGCCTCCGGATCGGCTCGACCGAGATCATCGCCCTCGCCGACGGCGAGGGCCCGTTCTTCTCGCCGCGCGTTGAAGCCTTCCCCGAGGCCACGGCCGCTCAGTGGGCCGAGGCCGACCGCTACGACCCGGGCGCGGTCGACATCGAGGGTCGCTGGCGGCTCCAGTTCCGCGCGTACGCGATCCGCGGTGACAAGGGCCTCACCGTCGTGGACGCCGGGATTGGCCCGGCGGACAGCCCGGCCGGCTCGTGGGCGCCCGTGCCCGGTACTCTCCCCGACTCGCTCGCCGCCGCGGGCATCGACCCGGCCGAGGTCGACACCGTGGTGCTCACGCATCTGCACACCGACCACGTCGGGTGGGCCGTTGTGACCGAGACGGCCGTCCCCTCCGCGGACGGCACGGTGGACGGCAACGCTTCGACCGGCGCAGCGGTGGGCGGCGCCCCTTCGCCCGGCAGCGCGACCAGCGGCCGCCGCCCATACTTCCCGAACGCCGAATACCTGCTCCAGCGTGCCGAGTTCGATGCCCTCAACACGCTCAACCCGCAGCTTCGCGAGACCCTCACCGACCCGCTCCAGGCTGCCGGTCAGCTCCGGCTCCTCGACGGGGACACACCACTGCGCACCGGGAGCGCGGTCGCCACGCCCGGTCACACGCCCGGGCACCAGAGCGTGCTGGTCGCCGACGGGCGCGAGCTGGCGCTCGTCACCGGCGACCTCCTGGTGCACGCGCTCCAACTGCTCCACCCCGAGCTTGCCTACTCGCACGAGATCGACCCTGAGGCGGCCAGGCACTCAAGGGAGCGCATGCTCGGCCACGAAACCGGCACCACACTGCACCTGGCGACGCCGCACCTGACGGAGCCGTTCATCTCGGCGTGATCGCGGCCGTCCGAGCCTGAGTGTGAGCCGCCGGTTGATCAGGGTCCTCGACTGCTGCGGCCTTCAGCAGTTGGTCGGGGCGTGCGGGCCTCTCCGCGGGGGCGTGTCGCCCCGCCCTATCCGGGAGACAGGGCGCGGTAACGGGCGCTCTCGGCGAGGAGTTCCCCGTGGCGGCCCGTCGCCACCACCCGCCCGCCGTCCAGCACCACGATCACGTCCGCCTCCCGCACGGTGGACACGCGGTGCGCGATCACGAGCAGGGCGCACTCCTTCGCCGTCTCCCGGATCGACGTGCGCAGCGCCGCTTCGTTGACCGCGTCCAGATGTGCCGTGGGCTCGTCCAGCAGCAGCAGTTGGGGTCGGGCCAGCAGGGCGCGGGCGATCGCGATCCGCTGGCGTTCGCCTCCCGACAGTGCGACGCCCTGCTCGCCGGCATCGGTGTCCAGGCCGCGGGGCAGGCGGGCGACCAGCTCGGTGAGCTGTGCCAGCTCCAGGGCCCGTCGCAGCTCCGTCTCGTCCGCGTCGGGTGCGGCGTACGTCAGGTTCTCCCGGAGTGTGCCGTGCAGCACGGGGCAGTGCTGCTCGACCAGCCCGATCCGGGCGCGGTGTGCGTGTCGTTGTACGTCGCGGACGTCTTGGCCGTCGAAGAGGACGAGCCCGCGGTCCGGGTCGTAGAACCGCTCGGTGAGCGCGAAGACGGTGGACTTGCCCGCGCCGGAGAGCCCCACCAGCGCCACGTGCCCGCGCTGCGGCACATCGAAGGTGGCTCCGCGCAGCACCGGCCGGTGGGGCTCGTAGCCGAACCACACGTCGCGGAACTGCAGCAGCGGACCCCTGGCGGGGGTCGGAGCCGTGCCCGGGACCTGGCCCGTTTCCGACTCTCCTTCCAGCTCCAGGACTTCGGTGATCCGGCGCAGTGCCCCCGAGCCCTGCTGCACGTTGCTCACCGCCTGGAACACGGCGCCGATCGGCTCGACCAGGTAGAGCATGTAGAGCAGGAAGGCGGCCAGGTCCGCGACCGAGCCGCCCGCCGCGACCCGGGTGCCGCCGATCAGGAGCACTGCCAGGAACGAGCCGTGGACGGCGAGTTCGACGGCCGGGGCGACCACCGCGTCCAGCCGCCCCACCCGCACGCCGGCCGCGTACGCGGCCCGGGCCTGCTCGCCGATCCTGGCTGCCTCGCGGCGTTCGGCCCGGCTGGCCCGCACCGTGCGCAGCGCGACCAGGGCTCGTTCCAGGTCGGCGGTCATGGTGCCGGTGGCCTGCTGGGCCGCGAGGGAGGCGCCCTCGATCCGGCGCAGCGCCGTGGTCAGCAGCGCGGCGCCGAGCAGGATCATGCCGAGGACGACCAGGAAGAGCAGCCAGTCCAGCCAGAGCATCAGCGCGACCACCCCGAGCAGCCCGATGCTCCCCGTCACCGCGTCGGTGAAGCCCTCCGCGATGAGCAGCCGCAGCGCGGTGCTGTCCGTGCCGGTACGGGAGATCAGATCGCCGGTGCGGTGCCGGTCGAGGGTACGCAGCGGCAGCCGCAGCAGCCGGTCGACGAGGTTGAGCCGCACACCCAGCACCACCCCCTCGCCGGTACGCACCATCACGTACCGACCCACCGCCTGCACCAGCGCCTGCGCGAGGAAGAGCGCCACCAGCAGCGTCACCGCGCCCGCGACGGCCGAGCCCGCGCCCGCCGCCTGGATCACGTTCTTCACCACGAGCGGCTGCGCCAGGCCGAGCGCGGAGCCGGTCAGGGTGAGCGCCGCGGCGAGGCAGATGCCGCGCCGGTGCCCGCGCAACACCCGGTAGACCTCGCGGAGGCCCGAGCGGGTCGTGGCGCTCATGGCACGGTCGCTGACGGCACGGTCGCTCATGGCATGGTCACTCACAGAACGGTCGCTCACGGCCCGCGGTCGTTCACGGCACCGTGAAGAAAGGGCGGAAGTAGTCCGCCGGGTGGTCCTCGCCGACCGGTACGCCCTCGGCCTCCACCCACGCGTGCGCCCCGAACGGCGGCAGTCGCCGCGCTCCCACGCACCACACCGGCCACTGTCCGTGCGCCCGGCACAGCAGTGCCGTGGCCAGCGAGCGGGGCAGGCAGCCCTCGGGCCCGGTGCAGGCGAGGCTGACCGCGGTCACCGTCTCCCTGGCTGCCGTGGCGTCGGCGTGCGAGGCGGCCCGGGCACCTCGCCGCACCCGGTCAAGGACGGCCCGAAGCCGTCGCGGCGGCAGGTGGGCCAGCGCGCGGGCGCAGCCCACGGCGAGCCGGGCGAGCACCCGGCGCGGTAGCGGCACCGAGCGCGGCTGGTGCCTGATGGCCTGCGGAGTGCTCATCTGGGCACCTCCTCGACTCTCGCGAGACCGGCGGCGGCCAACGCCTCGACGAGTTCGCTGACGTCCGCGCGGGCGCTGTCGGCGTCCACCGCGTACTCGCCCGTCAGACGTTCGACGGCCCGCTCCTGCGTCCCGCCGTCGAGCAGCGTACGGAGTACCAGCGCTCCCGTTCCGTTGAGATTCCAGTACTGCCCGCTGTCCTCGTCGAGCAGGGTGATGCCGTAGTCGGTGTCGGCGCGGGACACGCCGTCGCGCAGCTTCAACATGGGCTCTTCGCCTCCGGGTCGGGGGTGGCGGCTGCCCGCTCCCTGGTGCGCAGCCAGACCTCGCAGGCCACCGCCTGGTAGAGCGCGCCGTGCAGGCCGCGCCCGTGCTCCGTGAGGGGCCGTGCGCACAGCGTGCGCAGCGCGACGGGGTCAGCCAGGCCGAGCCGGGCCAGCCTGGAGTCCTCCCACAGGGCCAGGAGTTCGGCGCGGTGCTTCCGCAGGGCCCCGTCCAGGTCGCAGGTGCCGGGGGGCTTGCTCTGCCGGGCCAGGCTCACCTCGGGTACGGCGCCCCGCATGCCTTCCAGCAGCAGCGGCTTGTACCGCCATGGGGTGCGCTTCTCCTCGGGGCGCACGCCGAGTGCGGCGTCCAGCACCCGGTCGTCGTAGTACGGCGCGGCCAACTGGATCCCCGTGCGGGCCGCGAGCTGCCCGATGGGGCGCAGCGGGCGGGCCGCGTTCCGGATCCCCTCCAGGTCGTCGTGGATCCCGCGGCGCTCGGCGAGCAGTTCGGCGTCCGGTGCCGCGTCCCGTATCAGTGCGCGTACGGCGTCTGTGGCCTCCCCGGTCGCCCACGGCGGCATCCGCGGCACCGGCCCCCAGTCGAGCGTCGGCGCGTTCTCGGACGGCGGGGGAGCGGTGAGGAGTCCCGCTGCGGCGTCCAGCCAGTGGCCGTACGAGCGGGTGTCGCACAGCTGCCGCAGCACCTGGCGGCGCGACCAGCGGTAGCGCGCGGTGAAGCCCCGCAGCTGCCGGACGGCCTCAAGGGGGCGGTGGCGCAGGAGAGTTCGCAGGTGGCTGGTGCTGGCGCCGAGCAGTTCGTCGCCGCCGAAGCCGGTCAGGTGCACGGCTGAGCCGTGTGCCGCGGCCCGGCGGGCGAGGGCCAGCCACCGCGCCGAGTCGGCGATCACACCGCACGGTTCGTCGAACGGCTCGTCCATGCCCGGCAGCCCGTGGTAGATCAACGGCATCTCGGCGGCCGGTACGACGTGATGCTCGATGCCGCCCACGGCCGCCGCGGTGCGCACCGCCCACTCCACGTCGTCGTCGAGCGGGTCGGGGCTGGCAGCGGTGAGGGCCACCACCCGTGTACGGCCTGCGGCCAGGCAGCACACCGAGGTGGAGTCCAGGCCGCTGAGGTCTCCGCTGACGAGCTGCTGACCCGCGGTACGGACGGCCACGGCCGCTTCGAGGGCCTCCCGCACGACGCGAGCCCCCTCGGTCAGCGGGAGGTCCGGTGGGGGTGGGGTCCAGCGGGGGAGGGTGCGCGCCCGGCCGTCGCGGTCGAGCAGCACACAGTGGTCCGGCGGCACGAAGGTCACATCGCGCCACACGGGGCGGTCGGTGAGGGGGTGCAGCAGCGGGGGGTCAAGGAGGTGGAACGCGAGCTGTGCGTGGTCGAGTTCGGCCCCGCTGCCCCCAGTCCCCCTTCCCGTGAGGAAGGCAAGGACGTCGGCCCGGTCCGCGGCCACCGTGCTGCCGTCGACCTCGGCCGTGTACACCCGCCGGAGCCCGCTCAGCGCGCCCTGCACCCGCACTTGTCCGCCCACGGACGCGACCAGGTGGAAGCTCCCGGCCAGCCTTTCCGCGTAGGCCCCCGCCTCCTCGCTCGCCGCGATCCGCCCCGCGATCCGGTCCAGCTCGCCCTCGGTGACGGCGTGCTGCCCGAACACCGCGACCTTGGCGTCCCGCCCCTGCCCCAGGGCCAACCCGTCCCGGCCCGCGCCGAGCAGCCAGGGCCGCCCGGAGGGGTGCGGGACCCCGTACTCCGCGTACTCGCGCAGCCGCGCCCCGGCCACTCCGGCCGCAGCGCAGTCCGGGAGAGCCACGAACCACGTGGGCACAGCGGCGAGTTCGGCCAGTCCGGCCTCTCTGACGAAGCGGTGGCGGGCGTTGCCGTCCGCCACCGATTGTCCATCTGACTGTCCGGTCAACTTCGGCTCCGTTTCCCGTCAGACGTCACGTCGCAACGTCAGCGGAGGATGCTGTGCTGGCCGAGGAAGTCAGGGGGACCGGTGCGCTTGAGGGCCATCCCGGTGGCCTTCCAGAAGGTCCCTGCCGCCGTCAGCGTGGGGCGCTCGTAGGCACGCATTGTGATACACCTCCTCCCGCACCGCGAGTCGGAGAAATGCCGGCCCGAAGCCTGCAACTCTGTGGGGGGACAGGCCCACACGGCCTCGCGGAGGGGATCTCGGGGCCCATGCCCTCACGACCTCATAGCCGTAATTTCAGGCTAGTCCTGTGACTGTTGGGACGCACCTGCGGCAGTACGAGCGACACGAGGTGGTACGAGGTCCGAACCTGGAGCCCGACCTCCCTGGCAAACGGCTCCCGACCTTCTTGGTAAACGGAGGCGTCCCGTCGCCGCCGGGGCGACGACCCAACGGTCCGGCCTCTCGCTCGACATACTCGCGATATTCAGGAAGTTCACCCATTCGCGGGATTATGGGGACGCGTGTCCTGGCAGACACTCAAGATGCAGGGTGGCCCGTCGGGCCACTCGGGCGTGAGAGGGGAACTGCCGTGACCACATCGAACGCACCTGCTGGCTCCACACCCCCCGTTATCACAGAAGCCTCGCTGCCTGCCCAGGCCGAGGGGCTTGCGGAGATCGGTGGCAACCTCAGGGCGGCATGGCGGGGTTGGTCCTTATGGACTCCGTCATATGGGACGCACAGGCTCAAGATCGACTGGGGGGTCATCGAAATTGATTCGACCGTCGTCATGGAGGTTTGCGAGATCAGTCCCAGCGCCGGGAACACTCGGTTCATCGGAGACGCAGGCTTGAATATCTGGGGCATCGCCCCAGGCCAAGGAGTCGTGCACTTCGGGGTCTACATTGGCTGGGAAAGTCCGATTCCCATGCGCACGGACATCCTCGTCTTCAACTGATCACCTGTCTTCGGCGGGGCACCCCGTAAGCCATCGGTGCCAGCACGTGCACGGCTGGGTCATTCTGGTCGGAGGCGTGCGCGCTGATCGACATGACGCGGCGCCGGTGCCCTGCCGGCGCCACGTGCCGTGTCGGCGCTATCGCCGGATGACTGAGCGAATCCAGGAGAGTTGCTGGGATACCTCCCCGGCCTCGGCGCTCTTCTCCCGGTCGGAGCCGTTGAAGACGCCGATGAGGGTTTCGGTGCCACGCGGGCCGACGGTCATCACCGGGCCTCCGGAGTCGCCCCCGGCGGGAATCCCGGACACCTTCTTCATGCAGAAGTCGGGGCCGCCCGGGGCGGTGTGCCCCGCGCACAGAGGGTCGTTGGGCCGTACGACCTTCAGGTCCGACTGCTTGAGAACGGGGGACTGGCAGGCGCTCTCGTCCGTGGTGCAGGTGGCGCCCCAGCCGTACTGCCGTACGGCTTGGCCCCGGTGGACGCCGACCGTGGCCAGGCGCGCCGTGCGGACATTCATCCGCGGGACCTTGACGAGCATCATGTCGGCGTGCGCGCTGCCCACGCGCTTGCGGGGTATGGGGCGGACCGTCGTGCCTCTCCGCATGTCGAGATTGCCCACCCGGAAGGAGATCCGCTTGTCGGCGACCGGTCGTGCCTGCTCGTAGAAGCAGTGTGAGGCGGTGAGGATCCACTCCCGGGCGACCGCTGTCCCGGTGCACGCCGGTTTGCCGTCAACGAGCATGCGTACCGCCCATGGACCATAGGTGCTCTTCGACCCGCCGATGACGGCGGAGGCGGGAGCGGACGACATCACCGAGCCCGCGACCAGCACGAGAGCGGTGAGCAGCAGCACACGAAAGCGACGCACCATGCAGAACAACTCCTCTCAGAGGGATACAGCCGTACAGGCAGTGAGAGGCCCTGCTGAGCAAAAGCGTTCCGCACGAGCCCTGTGACATCAGGGCAGCAGGAGGGCCGGCTCAGGGCCCCCGGCCGGCGCCTGACGGCAACGTTCGGGAATTCCGAGCCCCAGGACGGGGGTTAGCTCCCGTGACCTGCGGAGAAGCAGGAGGTGGGATGGGCGTACGCAATCGCGCGGCACACGACACCAAGGGGCACCATGCGCGTCTCCCGGACTCTGCTCACCTGCTGGCCAGGTCCGGCAGTGCGAAGAGAGCCGGAGAGGCGCCGGTGCCGCGCGGCGGGCTCTTCCGCGTCGGCAGCGCCACCAAGTTGTTCACGTCGGTGACACTGCTCCGGCTCGTCGGGGAAGGCAAGGTGTCGCTGGACGCGCCCCTCTCGCGCTGTCTGCCGTCGAGACTGCTACCCCAGGGCGACAGGATCACCGTAAGGATGGCGCTCCAGCACACCAGCGGGCTGCACGACGTCGCGCGGGACCTGCCGCAGGGCAATGAGTTGGTGCGTACGCGCTTCCGTTACTACGACATGGCCGATCAGGTGCGGCGGGCTGCGGCCAGGCCCGGCGACCTCCCGCCCGGCACCGACTACGCCTACTCCCACACCAACTACCTCATCGCCGGACTGATCATCGAGCGCGTGACCGGCCGCTCGTACGCCGCCGAGGTGCAGGACCGGATCATCGCGCCGCTGCGGCTGCGCCACACGTTCGTACCCGGCGACCGCTCCGCCATCCCCGGCCCACACACCCACGGCTACCTGGGTAAGGCTGACATCAGCGCTCTCAACCCGTCCTTCGCCGGCCCGGCCGGGGAGATCGTCTCCACCCCGCGCGACATGGACAGGCTGCTCACGGCGCTGAAGTCCGGCGAGCGGCTGCGGCCCGCGCAGTGGAGGGAGATGAACCGCACCGTGGCCACCGGGGAGCCCGGCGAGCGGTACGGACTCGGGCTCAAGGAGCACAAGCTGAGCTGCGGCCGCACAGCGATCGGCCACACCGGCGGCATCCCCGGCTACGCCACGCTCGCGTTCACCACGCGGGACGGCGAGCGGCGCGTGGTGCTCTCCGCGAACCTCGCCGACTGGCCCGCCGACGAGCGCATCGGCAAGCCCATCGACAGGCCCTCGACGACGCACTGGGCGGCTAGTGCTGTGACCGCATAGGTCCGCCGGGTTGGGTCAGGGCTGCGACCACCGCCTGATCGACGGCCGAGTCACTGCTCAAGGCGGCGAACCAGGAATGTGAGCCCCTCCGGGCTGCTCAACCGCACAACACGAGCACCGGATTTCTGGGTCCAGGTGGCCGAGTCCTGGCCGTGATCGTGTGCGTGTACGGCGATGCTGTCCAGATCCTCGACGGCGACCGCAAGTTCCCACTGCGGAACGGATGCGCTGGGTCCACGCGCAGCGATGAAATCGGCGCAGTTCAGAGGGCTCCCCGTCATCTTGTCGTAGAAGTGCCGGGCTTTCTCAGGCTGGTCGCACGTCAGGACCATGCGGTGCGGGGCACCCGCCAAGGGGGTCGGGAACTGCCATCCGGTGAAGTTGCGCGGCTGCCACAGCGAGAAGGCGGCACCTACCGGATCGATCAATGTCGCCATGCGCCCCTGATCGCCCGCATCGAAGGGAGGTACGACAAGACGAGCGCCGTTCACCGTCGCCACTTCGGCGCGGCGATCGACATCGTCGACTGTCAAATAGTAGGCGATGTGGGCAGGTGTTTCCGGTGGGTAGACCGGGTTCGCCAGGTCGCTCACGCTGCCGATCGGGTGGCCGTCGACGGTTATCTTGGTGGCCCTTCGCCAGTCCTTCTCGTCCACCGTGAAGCGCCAGCCCAGCGTCTTCGAGAAGAAGGCGGCGGTGCCGGCCAAGTCACGGGTTTTGAGGTCCATCCAGCAGAACTCGTTCAATGAACGCAGACGGGTCGTCATCCTGTGCTCCTTGTCGTCTCGATGCTGGGTATCGAGTGCTCAGACGACTTCGCAACAGAATTTTCGACGGCGCTGCGTAGTAGGACCGACGGAAAACCGGTTCCTGCCGCACCGATTCGAGCCTTCGCGGCGGGCGTTGGCGTCGCGCCGGCGCAGGTAGCGGTTCGGGTAGCGGTGCAGGGACCGGGTCTGTGCGGGTGGCTGCAGTGGATCGACTTCAGCGCGACGAGGGGCGACAGCGGACGGGACCGCATCGGTACGACGCAGCCTGCGGCGGACGGCGCTCATCGAGATCCGCGTCCACCGCGATGTCAGCCTGGCCGTGATGGCTCGCATGGGCGGCATCCTGGGCTGGTCGAAGGCCAAGAGGTGGTTGCTGTCCTGCGGTAGCCGTGCCGCGTACCTGTACGAACGCTGCGGAGGGTGGCGCCGCATGACCACGTTGAAAGTGCCCCCGCCCGAATTGCGCAATGCTCTCGGACGGCCCACGGTACTCGACGTCAAACCCGCATAGCCGCGACCCTGGGGGTTGAGGTAGCTTCCCCAGCCAGACGGTGCTGGTCAAGGCGAGGCCCCAACACACAGCGCTGGCCACTCGAAGCCAGTGTCCCGGCACCCGCGGACCGTCATGCGGTGAGGCCCGGTGTGTGGGTGGAAGTTCTCTGGAATCCGCCGTTCCTGCGTCGTGGCGGGGTCGCGGCAAGGACATCGACTTGTTGAGGTGCGGGTGAGCAGATTTCCTGCGCTCGTGCGCGGATCATGGGCCGAGCCAGGACCTGACCGAGGCGAGGGCCGGCCAATGCCCTAATGGTGTTGACCGCCCCCGGCAGGCAGTGCTGGAGTCGGCACGTGGACAGCATCCCTGCCAACCGGCGGCTCTGGAACCAGATCAGCAGCGCCTACCAGCACGAGCACGACCCGCAAATCGGCGCCGCACCTCGGCTGTGGGGCATGTACTCCATTCCCGACGCGCACCTGCACGCCCTGGGCGATGTCACCGGCAAGCGCGTCCTCGAACTCGGCTGCGGCGCCGGCCAGTGGTCCAGGGCGCTCGCCGCCGAGGGCGCCACCGTGGTCGGGCTCGACCTGTCCGAAGCCCAACTCGCCGCAGCGGCCCGCGCGATGGGAGCGGCCCGCTACCCGCTGGTGCAAGGCGCCGCCGAACAACTCCCCTTCGCCGCCGACAGCTTCGACCTGGTGTTCTGCGACTTCGGTGGGCTCAGCTGGGCGCCCCCGCACCTGGCCGTCCCGCAGGCCGCACGCGTCTTGGGTCGAGGCGGGCGCCTGGTGTTCAACGTCGCCAGCCCATGGTTCGAAGCTTGCTACGACGAAGCCGCCGGCCGCGTGACCACGACGCTGCAGCAGGACTACTTCGGGCTGAACACCATCGCCGAAGGCGACGGCGCGACCAGCTATCAGCTCACCTACGGCGACTGGGTCAGGGTCCTGCGCGGCGCGGGCCTCATCATCGACGACCTCATCGAGCCGCGGCCCGAACTCGGAACACCCAACGGCTACAACGAAACCGACCCACCCGACTGGGCACACCGCTGGCCGGCAGAACTGCTCTGGGTAACCCACAAACCGTAAGTTCCGAGCACGCCACCGGCTTCCGTTTGGCGATGGCCTCGGCGGTCTGTTCCAGGGAGCAGGACATGGGCGACGCGCGTGGTCGGCCGGGGAGGCGCCCAGGGCAAGGAGGGCTGCGGTCAGGGCGAGTGCGGCTACTGCCGCGAGCAGGTGCCTGCCGTGTTTCCAAGGGTGGCCCCCCATGTTCGGTGGCGTACGGGTTCACCGGGGATTGAGCCGACGTGGCAACGGTCTGCTCCAGGGGCGAAATAGGCCCCTCCATATCGTTCGTGGCCAGTTGGGGCCTCACGCCGCCACACCGGCCGCCGCGGCACCCACCACCACGACGTCGCCCCGGCCCGGCGACACCTGTACGGCGGCCGACCTCGGCACACGCCACCCGTACATCAAGACCACCGAAGTGTCCCCGACGATCACCCACTTCAAGGGCTGGTACGTCACTGAGGGCACGACCGGCAACCAGACCGTCACCACCAGCACCCAGACCACCATCTCGGTCTCCGTCGGACTCAACGGCAATGTCGAGGGCGGTTTCGCCGTCGAGACCCTCGGCAACGTCGGCGCGAGCCTGGGCCTGAACGTAAAGGTCGACTACACCTCCACCAGCAGCGAGTCGAACACGGTCACGTGGAACTTCAACCAGCCCGGCTACTACGGTGTCTACAAGGGCACCAAGAAGGTCACCGGTACGTACGGAAGCCTCAACTGCAACCGCGTCCAACAGGGCAGCGGCAGTTGGGCGTTGAAGTGGATCGAGGGGCCCGGCAGCGGTAGCTTCACCACCTACACCACCCTCGAGGAAGGCGCGGTGCGCTGCCAGGACGAGGTGCCCGCGGGCAGCATTGTGGCCAAGGCACGAGGCCTCCTCGACTGCGGCTCGGCCGCCGCGAAGGCCGAGCACCCGGCGGGTGCGGTGGCGCCTACGGAGAAGCAGAGGCGCGACCGCCTCGCGCAGCGCCCGGCTCACACCAGCGGCACGTCCGCCGAACAGCCCAAGGCCACCGGGCGCAGCGCGCGGGCCGCTCTCGACTGCCAGTCACCGTCTACAAGATCGCCGTGCCCGGCAAGCCCCTCTCCTGGGGCGCACCGGTCCTGGCGGCCGACGGTGTCCGGCTACGGCCCTCGTCGATCTTCAGCGCCCACCTGGACAACTGGCGCCTGTGCAACGTGACGGAGCAGAACGGGGTCATCGAGGCGTCCCTGTGGAACTGGGGCAACGGCGGGTGCGCGACCATCGCCGCGCAGAACGCGGCCACCGAACGGGCGGTCCTGCAGACGGCCTCCTGCACGGAGGACGACCTCCAGCGGTTCTACATCTACCGTGAACCCGCGACCTCCCGGCTTCGTGCGGGGCCCTCTGCGTCCCTGCTCTGAAACTGGCCCTGGAAACCTGGCCGGCTACCTCGGCCCCCCTCCCTCGCGACGTCCGCCCGCAGGTGTAGAGCCGTATGGGTGGGGAGTCCATCGAGCAGGTCCGGGGCCACCAGAGATCACCGGGTGGCCGATTCCAACGTGTGCCATCAGGCGTCCAGGCGCACCTCCCGGCGCCGGGCTGGAACCGGGCTGTGCCGTGATCGGCCGCGTGTTCGCCTCGATCGAGCCAACGCGCCCTGTACGGCGGGTACTTGTACCCGTGTGGCGATGGTGTGGCCGCAGGTGGCGGAGCGGGCGCGGCTGGCGGCGGCGGAGTACGTCACGGCGGTGACGCTGCGCCAGCTCTTCCGCGCTGTGGTTTCCAGGATCAGCCAGACGATGGCGTTCGGCGGCCTTCCCGCGAAGGTCCAGCAGCCTGGTGAGCAGGCTCCCGAGGCGGTCTCTTTACATGGAGGCGGTCGGGTGTCGTGGAACCGGCACGGGCATCCGGCCAATTACCTTTGGCGCGCCCCGGCTTACCCACGCAGGCCACCGCCCTGTGCGGACGCGCGTTCGCCGGATACGGCAGGCCGCGGGTGGCGGGATGTGCCTCCTGGGCGCGCGTCCGTTCACACGGTCGTGGTTACGTTGCCTCTGCCGGGCCCGGGACGACTCGACGTACGCAGCACCCGTCGTGCTGCGCGACGAGAGGAATCCGCGTATGCCTGAGTTGTCGGCCCTCGCGAGCAGGCTGCTGAACGTGGCCTCCTGGCTGACCAGCCCGCTCACCCCGGACGACTCTCTCGGACTGATCGACTCCCTGCTCGGCGCCCGCTTCCCAGTGGGGCGGGTGACAGAGGTGTGGCCGGAGACTCCGGGTGCTGTCACGCTCGCTGTCCGGCCGGGCCGGGAGGACGGGCTCCCGACGATCACAGTGCGCCCTGCGCTCGGGAGAGCATCTTCGGTTCCGAACTCCACGCGGCCCGGCGGTCGTTGGCCTGGCTGGACCCGCTTCTCGTCGTCGGCGAGTCGGCGGGGGTGGTGATGCCGTACGGGTGCCGGCGCGGGATCTGCTTCGGCTGTCTCACCCCGCTGACCTACGGCCGCGTGCGCGACCTGCGTACCGGCGAAATCCACGACCGGGCCGGCCAGATGATCCAGACCTGCCTCTCGGCGGCGGCCGGACCGCTGGCCCTCGACGCCTAGCCACCAAGGAGCCCCCGTGACTGTGACCCCTCCCGCTTCCATAGAGACGGCCCTCGATGAGGACGTCGGCGAGGAGCTCGGTGCGGAGCTCGACCGGATCCGCTCCGAGATCCTCGCTGCGCGCGGTGCCGACGACGCCCGCTACATCCGCACGGTGATCGCCGCCCAGCGTGGCCTGGAGGCGGGAGGGCGAGCCGCTCTGGCCGTCTCGCTGTTCCCGCCCGCCTGGGCGGCGGGTACAGCCATGCTCGCCGTCGCCAAGATCCTGGAGAACATGGAGCTGGGCCACAACATCCTGCACGGCCAGTGGGACTGGATGGGCGACCCGGCGATCCACTCGGCCACGTGGGAGTGGGATTTCCTCACGCCCGCCGAGGCGTGGAAGCACACCCACAACCACCTGCATCACACCTGGACCAATGTCGTCGACCGCGACCGGGACCTCGGATACGTCGTCTTCCGGATGAGCGCCGACCAGCGCTGGCGTCCACGCCATCTCGCCCAGCCGCTCTACAACTTCGTGCTCGCCCCGCTCTTCGAGTGGGGCATCGCGCTGTACGACCTGGAGCCCGATGCCGTCGCCGCCGGCCGCAAAACATGGCGGTCCTTCGCAGCCGATCTGACCGGGTTCCTCGCCAAGGGCACCCGCCAGCTCGCCAAGGACTATGTGCTCTTCCCGCTCCTCGCCGGGCCCTCCGCCCTGCCGTGCCTGCTGGGCAACCTCACCGCCAACACCGTACGCAACCTGTGGTCGCACACCATCATCTTCTGCGGCCACTTCCCCGGCGACGTGCAGACCTTCACCGAGGAGCGCATCGAGGACGAGACGCGCGGGCAATGGTATCTGCGGCAGATCCAGGGCTCGGCCAACATCGAGGGCGGCACACTCTTCCACATCCTCAGCGGAAACCTGAGCCACCAGATCGAGCACCACGCCTTCCCCGATCTGCCCAGCAACCGCTACGCCGAGATCGCCTCGCGGGTGCGGGAACTCTGCGAGAAGTACGGCATCCCGTACGTCACCGGACCGTTGTGGCGGCAGTACGGCTCCACCTGGGGACGCATCCTGCGCTTCGCCGCGCCGGGGCAATGAACTCCCCAGACCGAATCCAGGTGTCCGCTCGGAGGGTGAGCCCTGGGCCTGTCTGCCCGCATGCCTCGTGGGACCAGAATGTTCAGCCTGGCCTGGCGACGGTTCGGCGTGTGTCGACTAGCTTGCTGAGACATGGCCGAGGAGAGTCACCGTACGCCGCGCGAGGAGACGACGCTGGAGCGGGCCGACCGCAATTTCGGCGAGCTGCTCCAGGAGCTGCGGATCATCCAGACCGGCGTCCAGATCCTGTTCGCGTTCTTGCTGACGCTGGCCTTCACCGCCCGCTTCGCCATGCTCGACACGACGCAGCGCGCGGTGTACATCACGACATTGCTGCTCGCCGTGCTGGCGGCGGCCTTGTTCACCGCGCCGGCCGCGCTGCATCGCGCGCTGTTCCAGCGGGGGGCCAAGCCCGAGATCGTGCGGGTCTCCTCACGGCTGGCGGGGGCGGGCATGAGCGTGTTGATGCTGGCCCTGACGGGGTCTGTGCTGCTCGTCGTCGACGTGGTGCTCGGCCGGGTCGAGGGGGCCATCGCGGGCAGCGCGACGCTGCTGGTGTGCGGCGGACTGTGGGGGCTGTTGCCACAACTCGTCGGGTGGCACGCCGCTCGGGCCGAGGCTCGAGCGGCCCTGGAGGTGGCTACCGGATCCGGCCCAGGTGCCGCTGGCGGAGGTCCCGTGGCTGACCGTTGAGGCTATTGCTTCAACGATGCGTTCACGAGAGCGAATTGTTGCCAGTCCGGGTGGAGGGGGCTGGATCGCGGGGTTGTGATGTGGGCGCACAGCCGCCGCATTCTCGACCAGTGCGGACCTGAGCACCGATCTTCCGCGGCGGCTGTGTTTCGGGCGGGGGGCAGTTTCACTGCTCGGGGGGCGCTACATGCGCAGCAGCACCTCTGTTGTCTCCTTGTACTGCCGTAGCGCGAGCCGTAGTTCCTCTGTCTGCGCCTCGGTGTCCTGGCCCTGCCAGGCTGCACGCAGGGCACGGCGCCGCTCCGCGAGGGTTTCGGTCAGCTGGGTGACGGCTTCGTCGAAGACGCCGTCGGCCTCTTCCACGGCCTGGCGCGGGCTCTCGACGAAGGTGTTGAGGGCCTGCCGGAGTCGCATGGTGAGCTTGTCCCGTTCGCCCTGCGCCAGGAGTGCGGACCCCGGGGTGCGGACGGATGCGTCAGCACTGGCGGCCGGCTCACGCGGTGCGCGAGCGGACTCGGTGCGAGGTGTCTGCGAGGCGTGCTGTTCGACGAGATCGGGCCTTCCGCTCTGGGGCTGTTGTGCGCGTTCCTGGTCGTACGTCATCGCGTGCCACTTCCCTTCGCATGGCGCCGGTTCAGTGCCCACGGCGCGTGGCCGCGGTCGTCGGGAGACTGCGGACGGCGCCGGTCCGAGTCGGCTGGTTGCTCGGTGACCAGGGCCTCGAAGAGGCTGCGGGCTCCGATCATGGCCTCCCGCATTTCCTCGGTGCCGCTCTGGCCGCGGGCTGCCGTGTGCAGGCTGCGGTAGCCATGGACGTAGTGGGCGTGGTGGACGGAGAGCGCCGCCAGCTGCTCCTCGAAGTGCTCGCCGTCGGGAAAGCCCCGGTCCCTGGCCAGGTGCGCCAGCAGCGCGTCGGCCTCGATGATGGCCTTCTGCGGGGAGTCCACGAACTGCTCCTGAACGGTGGCCCATTGAGATGCGTAGTGCTCACGGGCCTCAGGTGACAGCGGCTGTTCCTTGAGGGAGCCGTACCGCTTCACCCGCTCACTGAGCTCTCGGTCGGCGCCCTTGGTGTCGCCGTCGTGGCGGGCGACGGCACGGTCGTACTCGGGCCCGAAGCGCCGCTTCAGGCCACGGCCGCCACCGCCCCGGGTTCGTCCACGCACGACGAAGAAGAGGGCGGCTGCCGCGATGACGAGCACGGCGATGATGACGATGGTGATCATGGCTGCCCTCCTTGGTTGTTGACCCGTTGGCCGCTCTGCTGCATTTCCATCAATCCCTGTCGGATCGCTCAGTGTTGGGGCCGGCCGGTTCGTGCCCACGCGCGCCGTGGGCACCAACGGGGGCGTTCGTGGTCAGCGCCGGAAAGCGCCCTTGGCCTCGTCGCCGGACTGCTTCAGATTTCCGGAGACCCGGTCGGTCCTGCCCTGCCGCCGCAGCCGCCTCTTGCCGGTGGTCCTGGCGAAGCGTTCCGTGATCCGGCCTGTGAAGGCCTGTGTCGTGTGCCTGATCGTTCGTCCCACGCTCATGGCTGTCCTCTGCTCGTGCGCTGGATGGGCTCCCGCGCCTGATTGCCGTGCAAGCCGCCCTGTCCGCGGTCAGGGCACGGGGCCGGGGTGGATCAGCCGTGGCTGCGGCCGAACCGGCGCCTGCCACCGCCGCCGCGCCCGCGCATCACGAAGCCGACGAGCCAGAGGACCAGGAGTACCGCCGCGACGTACCACAGGATCTGCATGGTGAAGCCGAACCCGAAGATCACCAGGATCAGCAGAAGGAGAAGAATCCACAAGAGCATCGCCGGGCCTCCAGATCGCGGAGAAGATTCCTGATTTCCGCGGGGTCTGGGCGAAGCGGGAAGGCGGAATGCCTCGCCCGAACGATCCGGAGCGGCATGGCCCTACGCCGTGCTGTCAGTCAACTCCCGGCAACGTAGCTTGTCAACGACCCGTGGGGACGGGCGGGCTGGGGGAGCACGGCCGGGACTGCCGGGGTAATGGGAGTCCCGCCGGGAGTCTCGGCCGGCTCAGCTGGCGGCAGGACGTGGTCCTCCCACCAGGACAGGCCCATGACGGTGGCGAGCAGGACGAAGGGAGCCGCGGCCGGAACGATCAGCGCGTACATGCGTACCGCCTGGAGTCAGACACGTGCGACGCGGCGGGCAGCAGATCGGTGCCCGCATGGAGCGCATCAAGGCCGTGCCGGGATCACGTTGCGGGGTCGGGAGCGGCCACGCCCGTGACGCGGCGGGTTCCGGCAGCGATGCGTACGGTGCGCCCCCTGGGGAGCGCGAGGGCTGTTCGGCGCTGCCGGGGACTGGGGCGGCACGGCGTACGCTAGTCTCCGCCGCAATCGCTGACCAGATGTCAAGTACGAATCTACGTCGAGCGGTTACGCGGTTACACGGGCGAGGTATCCGCGGACTCCGGGCGGGACTACGCTGTCGGGTGAGGCCCCAGTCCCCGGCAGCGATGCCCATTCCGCTCTGGGGAGGCCCGCCGTGTTCGTGCTCCTGTTCATCCTCGTCGCGGTCCTGTTCGGGCTCGGCTTCCTCCATGCCTTGTGGTGGGTGGCTGCGGCCCTGCTGGTCTTCGCCCTCGTCCACTACTGGGAAGCGCGCCGCCAGGGCAGGAGGCCGCCGTGCTGCGCACCGAGAACGATCAGTTGCGCCGGATGATGGCCGGCCGCGCGGCTATCGATCAGGCGTGTGGCATGGTGATGGTCCTGACCCCCTGCCGCCGCGAGGCAGCCCGGGGGCTGCTGGTGGATGTCGCGCGGCGGTGCGATCTCAAACTGCGAGAGGTTGCTGCGGCCCTGGTCGCCACCACGGAGGGCAAGCCGCTTCCCGAGCAGATGCATCGGGCGCTACGTCGTGCGCTGCGGCGCCCCCACGCGGCAGACCGGCGTTGAACATCGAGCCCACGGTATGGGCGCCTCCAGGAGGGAGAACGTCATGATTCACGCAGCCGATGTCCGGGGCCTCAAGGTCACCTATGGCAAAGCACTGGTGAGGTCGGCCCCTGAGCGGCAACCCGCCCGCCGCTGACCGCCTGTGGTGCCCCGAGGGCATGCACAGGCCAGAGCTCTCGTCACTGCGTTGTGAGGTAGGCACCATGCATCAAGCGATCACGCCCTACGACGAACAGCGGGTGACGGCTGCCGCTTCGGCGGGGCATGCGGCTCTTGTGGCCGAGGTCATCGAACTGCGCGCGGAGAACGATCAGTTGGTCAGGGCACTGTCGAGCCGTGCGGTGATCGACCAGGCGCGCGGCATGCTGATGGCCCTGGCGCCCTGTTCCAGTGAACGGGCCTGGGGACTGCTGGTGGACGTCTCGCAGCACTGCAACATCAAACTCCGTGACGTGGCCGCGGCCCTGATCGCCACGGCCCAGGGCGAGCTGCTCCCCGAGCGGATCCGACGCGAACTGCATGGCGCGCTGAGGCGCCTCCGTGATCAGCGGTGACGGCTCGTGCGCTACGGGCGACACCGGGAGCTGTGTCCTCAACTCTCCGGTGCCTTCGTCCGGGTCGACCGTCGGGCGCCCCGCTCGGGTAGCCCGCGGTACGGATTCCAAACGAGGGCCCGGCAGCATCTCCGCACGCTCCGCGTCCGCAAACCGAACGCGGCTAAGAAGCATCCGCCGTGGCCGGCGGTCTTGGAGGATGGCACCCGGGATGGATGACCACGTGCCCTGGACGATGTGTCCGCTGGCAGACCTCGTGAAGGTGACTGGGCCTACGCGAGTTCCTTCCGCATCAACGTGCACATCGTTGCGTAGCGGCGCAACGATCCGTCAGGGGCTTGCTCGTCCCACGAGTCCTGCTGACGGGCGTATGCGACATAACTCATCCTTTCGTAGAGCGCACGCGCCCGGGTGTTGGTTTCCTCCACAGCCGGCTCGGCCCGCCGCAGGCCGCCGGGTTCAGCCGCGAGAGGCGGCGTCAAGCTTGGCGAGCTCGTCGACGTACCAGCGGCCGATGGTGCGGGCGGTGTCGGCGTGAGGGCTGAACTTCCAGTCGCGGACCCACTCGGAGACCAGCGCGTTGGCGGATGTGGGGACGGACCCGGCTTGGACCATGCGCTGGATCCCGGTCTCGTGGGCGACCGGGCTGGTGCCGCCGACGATGTCGGTGACGAAGAAGGTGCGGTGGCCGTCCGCCTGGGCGTGCACGACGGGGAAGGCGAGGCAGATCTCGGTCCACAGGGCGCCGAAGACGATGTTCTCCCGGCCCGTCTCCAGAACGGCCTCGCGTACGGCCTCGTCCTCCCAGGCGTTCATTGTGCTGCGGTCGAACTCGGTTGTGCCGGGCAGCTCTTCGCGCAGACCGTGGACGGTGGGCTGGTTGACGCCCATGTCCACCCCGACCGTGGTGAGGATCACCGGCACGCCCATGCCCTGCGCGGCGCGGACGACCATCTTGGTGTTGAGCTCAAGGAGTCGGGTGTCCATCGACCGCACCAGGGAGAACATCTCCGGCTGGTAGTCGATGAGCACCAGTACCGAGTTCTCCGGGGTCAGCAGCGGGTTCGTGCGCGTCATTGGTCTTCCTTGATCAGTTGTGCGAGTGCGCCCCGGGTCGGCTTCTTCTCGCCGGGCGCCGGG
Organism: Streptomyces aureoverticillatus; assembly: GCF_014649395.1. Classification (GTDB taxonomy): domain Bacteria; phylum Actinomycetota; class Actinomycetes; order Streptomycetales; family Streptomycetaceae; genus Streptomyces; species Streptomyces aureoverticillatus. The sequence goes on along the minus strand of NZ_BMSY01000004.1, from coordinate 51,424 downwards.
GCGGGCTCTGGTCTGTTCGCCGAGCCGTGCCGCAAGCCTGCCTGCCCGGGACCGCTCGAGGATCGTGGTCGGACCACGAGAACAACCACGAGATCCCATCGGCAGGTTCTGCCCTGCTCGCCTGATCAGCACCGCCCGCGTTGTCGTCATGGGGTCGCGCCGATACCCGGTGCGGCGAGCGCCCGCGTGAGTTCGGTGCGGCCGCGGATGCCGAGTTTGCGGTAGGTGGCGGTGAGATGGGTTTCCACCGTCCGGAGCGTCAGGTGCAGGGCCCGGGCGATGGCCTGGTTGGTGTCGCCCGCCGCCGCGCGGTCGGCCACGGTGCGTTCGGTGGGCGTGAGGGCACCGACGCCGGTGACAGGCCGGTTGCGGTGGCGTGCGCCGGTGGCGCTCAGGGCGTCGCGGGCGCGGGCGACGAGTCCGGGGGCGTCGCACCATTCGGCGTGTGCCAGGCAGGCGGTGAGCGTGGCGCGGGCCTGGACGGTCCGGCCGTTGCGGGCCTGTGCGGTGCCCAGGCTCAGCAGTGCCCTGGCCAGCTCCAGCCTGGTCGGAGAGGCTTCGAGGGTTTCGACGGCCTGGTGGAGCAGTGCTTCGCCCCGGCGCGGGCCTTTGGCCCGGCCCAGGGCGTGCAGGGCCATGCCGATCGCGCGTGGTGTGCCCCACTCCTCGGCACGGACAAGGGCCCGTTCGGCCAGTGCCACGGCCTGCTCGTGCTCCTCCAGGTCGGCATGGAGGTGGGCCGCGCTGATCTGCCAGGAGCGTTCGGCGACATGGACCATTCCGGCCCCATCGGCCCACCGGCCGGCCGCGAGCACCATGTCGAGTCCTTCGCGCAGGCGTCCTTGCAGCGCGCGGGTCACCCCGCAGGTGTAGGTCAGCGAGGCGGACATCGCGTCCGTGATGTCCGCGGACGCCGACATCAGCTCGTCTGCCAGCGGCGCGGCCGCCGCCACGTCGCCGCGTTGGTTCAGGATCGTCAGGCGCATCGTGAGTGGTCCGGCACGCAGTTCGCCCCACATGTCGAGGCGGTCTTCGAGGCCGCCCTGGGCGTGCAGACGGACTGCTTCGTCCAGGCGCCCGCCGTACATCGCCATGTGGGAACGGAAGTTGACGAGGGCTTCCAGGGCGAGCAGGGCATGGTCACGGCGTGCTCGGGCGATGGCCGCCTCGCACAGGGCGATCGCGTCGTCGAGTCGGTCGGCCCAGGTCAGTACCACCATCGGCTCGTGCGAGAGCAGCCCTGAGGGGGCCTGCGCCCCGGAGGGCAGGGCGCGTTCGGCGACTTCGACGGCCTGGCCGGCCGACCAGCCCGGTAGGCAGCCGATGCCCATGGCGCAGGCGGCGAGCAGGGCTTGCTGCCCGGGCGTGGTGCCGGTGTACGTCTCCACGAGGTGCTCGAGCCGCTGTCTGGGCAGGGCTCCGGACACGATGTGCAGGTCGCAGCCGAGTGCGAGGCCGCGCAGGTGCAGGGCGAGTTCCGGGTCGGACGGGGTCAGTTCGTCGGCGAGGCGCGCGAAGAGGGCTGCCGCCTCGCTGTGCTGGCCGGTGCGCACCAGGCAGTCGGCCAGCGCCTGCGCGGCGGCAACCTTCACCTGCGGGGCGTCGAGACGGTCGATGACCGCGGCCAGGTGGCGGGCCGCGGCCGCAGGCCGCAGCGGGGCCTCGGCCAGGCCGAGCCGCAGCTCCGCCTCCAGGCGTTCGGCGGCCGGAAGTGATTCGGCAAGGGCCCGGCTCAGGTAGCGGACCGCGCTCTCGGGGGCGCCTCGGCCCATGGCCGCGGCGGCGGCCTCGGACAGGACCTGCACGGCCCACTGGTCGTAGGGTGCGGCCGGCACAGCGGCCGGGACATGCAGCAGGTGCGCGCAGACCTGATCAAGCGAGGCCCCGTCGTCGTGCAACTGCCGAGATGCCCAACCGTGCAGCTGTGCCCGTCGGTCGGCAGGCAGTCGGCCGTGCAGTCCTTCGCGTATCAGTGGGTGGCCGAAGCGCAGCACCTCACCTGGAGCGAGGAGGCCGAGCCGGCGCAGGTGCTCGTGCGCCTGGCAGGCGTCCACCTCACTCAGCTCGGCCAGCCGTGCCACCGGACCGATCGCCTCGGCTTCGCCCAGAACAGCCAGCGCCGAGGCGAAGGCGCGGGTGGCGTCGGGCATCTGCGCGAGCCAGCCGGAGAGGAACTCCCCGAACGTCACCGCCGTGGCACGCCCGATTTCCCCGCGCGCCCAGTCCGAACGTCCCCCGTCAGCAGGCACCGTGGCCGCCACGGCCCGCAGCAGCAGGGGATTGCCTCCGGTCGCCGAGTGAAAGGCGCGCACGGCCTCGGGTTCCGGCCGCCGTCCCAGCGCCTGGGCCAGGAGCGCCGCGGAGCCCTGCTCCGACAGCCGCCGCAGCCGCAGGAGCCGACTGCGCGGCCGCAGAGCCAAGGTGCTCAGTTGCTCGTCGCCCTCGCCGGTGCGCCGGGCGAGGACGATGAGCAGGCGGTCGCTGTGGAGCTTGCGGGCCATGTAGTGCAGCCAGCGCAGCGATGGGGTGTCGGCCCAGTGCGCGTCGTCGATCAGTACGAGCAGCGGGCGGTCCGAGGCAAGGCTCAAGGTGAGCCGGTACAGGCTGTGCAGGGCCATCGCCGCCGTCTCGGCCCCGGCGGGCGGCGCGGGATCCGACGCGAGCGGGGACAGAACACGCCGGGCCCAGTCGTGAAGCGGATCGGGCAGGCCCGCGGACTCCAGCGCATCCTCGGGCAGTAGGCTGAAGAGCTGGCGCACCACGCCGAAACCGAAGTCCCGTTCCAGCTCGTCCCCGGCGGCCCGCAACACGAGTTGGGCACTGCCGCCGACGCGGTCGGCGAACTCCTCCAACAGGCTGGTCTTGCCCACCCCCGCCGGCCCCTCGACGACCACCACCCGGGGGTGACCCGCCACAGCCTGCTGCCACTGCGCGGCCAGCACCGCAGATTCTTCGTCCCGCTCCAGCAGGTCCACTGCCCGCCCCCTCAATGTCCCGAGAAGCTCAATGTCCCGAGCGGCGGCCCCCTCACCCCACTCGTCAAGATCATGAATTTTACGGTCGCGGCCACCGCCCCCAAAGCTCGCGCGGCACGGCCAGACCTTCCTTCGGGCTCCGGCGGGGTCCCGGCCCCGCCCATGGTCACTTACGACGGCGAGGCCGAAGAGTGGGCGGGTTCTGTCACCGCTGGTCCATCCTGCGGTCAAGTTCCGTTCAGATGCGTTCAGGTGCGACGCGCAGGGGGCGTGGCTGGTAGGTGTTGCCGCGGCGGGCGCGGCCTGACGGTGGTCGCGGAGAGGGGGAGGGATGCGCACAGCGCACCCGGGCCGGTGGCTGCTGCTCACGGTCGCGACCGGACTTGCACTGACGGCTGCGGACCTGCTGCTGGGGGCCGGAGTGAGTCTGGCTGGGCTGTTGCTGATCTGTCCGCTGTTGGCCGCCCTGGTGCTGGACGGCGCCCGCACCAGCGTCGTGTCCGCCCTGGCTGTGGCGCTCGCGTTGGCGGTGTCCCTTCAGGAGCGCACGTTGAGTGAGCCCGACCAGATCCTGCGGCTGTCGGTACTGGTCGCCGGGAGTCTCTTCGCCGGGCTCGCGGCGCGCCAACGTGTCCGGCGCGACGGGCAGCTGGCCGAGGTGGCGGCGGTGGCACAGCGGGCCATCCTGCAGCCCACCTCGTTCCGCATCGACGGCACCGCGGTGTGCGCCCGCCACCACTCCGCCGCCGAGGGGGCCGTCATCGGCGGCGACCTGTACGCCTTCGCCAACACACCCACCGGACTGCGCCTGATCATCGGAGACGTACGAGGGAAGGGGCTCGGCGCGGCTGTCCGCCGCCGCCATCGGCTACTTCCGCAACTGCGCGTACACCCATCCCCGACTGACCGATGTGGTCCGGGAGACCGATGCGCGGCTGGCCGGGGACTTCGACACGGAGGACTTCGTCACCGCGGTGGTGGCCGAATTCGCCCCGGGCCGGGTGCGGCTGGCCAACTGCGGTCACCACGCGCCGCTGCATCTGCCCGCCGAGGGCCCGCCGCGCCTGCTCGTCCCGTCGGAGCCGAGCCCGCCGCTGGGCCTGGAACCCGCCCCGGGCCTCCAGGAGGTGGCCCTGGCTCCGGGGGACCGGCTGCTGTTCTACACCGACGGCATCATCGACGCCCGTGACCCCGGCGGCACCCATTTCGACCTCAGCACCCTGCTCCCTGCCTGTCGGCTGCCCGACCTGGACGAGGCGCTGGATGCGGTGCTGGCGTTGTTGGTCCATCACACGCACGGCGCCTCGGACGACGACGTCGCCCTGATCCTCATCGAACCCGAGCCCGCCCTGCCCCGCCCGCGCCGCGCCCAGCCCTCAGCCGCGCCGCGACACCTGCCCGCCCCCACCTCGCACCGGCCCGATCACGGGAGCGGAGCGGCCCTGCGCCTGGGGCAGCCGGGACTGGCGGGCGGGAGTTCATAAGTCGGCTTACTGGTTGGCAAGTGCCCGGGTGGGCAATTACGGTGATCTCGTCCCGACCACCCGTCGAGGCACGGACCTGCATGCGTCACCTACGCAGCGGTCTCGCCGACGTGGCACATCGGACTTCCCGTGGGCAGGCCCCACATCCCCCGCATCCCGGCCCCCACTTCTTCCTCCCTCCGTCTCTCCCGCAGCGACGCTCCGTGCCCAGGAGCGCTCTTCGGCTGCGACCTCCCCCCTCCCTCACCACCGGCGACAAGGACTGCGCCCGAAGGGGCCGACCATGAGGAGATGGGCAATCGTGAACAAGGGCGAGACATTGAGGACCGGGACCGGCGGCGCGACAGGGCCCTTCACCACCCGGCGAAGCGCTGCGCCGCCGCCCTTCGGCACCCGGCGATGGGCACTCCTCGCCATGTCCGTGGGTGTGTTCTGCATCCAGTTCGACTCGTTCGGCCTGAACCTCGCGCTGCCGCAGATCGGCCGCGACCTGCACGCGGGCGGAGACGGCATCGAGTGGGTGATCAGCGCGTACCTGCTGTCCACCGGCACGCTGATGCTGGGGGCGGGACGGCTCGGCGACCTGTTCGGCCGACGGCGGTTGCTGGTCGCGGGGCTCGCCGTGTTCGGCGCGTCCTCGCTGGCCTGCGCGCTCGCCCCGAGCCTGCCCGTCCTCGTGGGTGCCCGGGTGACCCAAGGCGCCGGGGCCGCGATGATCATGCCGGTGGGGCTGTCTTTGCTGACCAACGTCTACCCGGCCGAACTACGCGGCCGTGCCACTGGCTGGGCCCTCGGGATCGGCGGGATCGCCACCGCCTGCGGTCCGTTCATCGGCGGCGCCCTGACCGAGTCGGTGTCCTGGCGTGCCGTGTTCTGGCTCAATGTCCCGCTCGCCGTACTCGGCGCGGTCTGCGCCTCACGTACCGCCGAGAGCTACGACACGAGTGCGCCCCGCAGCGTCGACTGGAGCGGCCTGGCCGGTGCCACGGCCGCGCTCGCCGCGCTCTGCGTCGTCATCGACCGTGGACCGCGCCTGCCGTGGCCCCTCGCGTCGGCGGGCGTGGCCGTCGCGGCAGTCCTGCTGATGCTGTTCGTACGGTGTGAGCGGGCCGCGGCCCATCCGCTGGTGGAGCTCGGCCTGTTCCGCAACGGGCCGTACATGGCGCTCACCCTGGCCGGTGCCGTGGCCAACACCACCACCGTGATGTTCCTGTTCGTCGTGCCCCTGACGCTCCAGGGCCAGTGGGACCTCTCGGTGGTCCTCGCGGGCTGCGCGTTCCTCGCCCCCGCGCTGGCCATGGCGTTCGCCGGGCCGATCGCCGGGCGGGTGCCGCCACGGGCCGCGGTACGGCTGATGGCGGGCTGCCTGGGCGGGGGAGCGGTGGTCCTGGCGTGCCTCGCCCGGACCTCCTCCCTCACTCTGTACGTAGCCGTGGCCACCGTGGGCGGCGCGGTCCTGGGAGTGGCCAACTCACTGACGCTCATCGCCACCCAGGCGGTGATCCGGCCGGAGCGGGCCGGGGAGGCGTCAGGAGTCACCAAGACGGTCATCACCGTGGCCGCCGGCCTCGGCGTCGGGCTGGCAGGGGCCGTCACCGACCAGGACCGCGGCGTGGGTTCGGAAGCGGCCGCCGACACGGCACTGCTGATCACCGCGTCGGGCTGTCTGGCTGCGTGTGTGATCCTCGCCGGGTGGATCAGGCTGCGGGAGGGCCTGGTGCGGGCCGGGTCGGGGGAGTCGAGGGGGTGACCCGGTTCCACCGGCCCCATGCAGGTCATCGGCCGTACGCAGGGCCAGAGTTCAAAGACAGCCGCTGACGGGCAGACTCAGTAGTCACTCCGCCGCGCAAGGACCGTCCCTTGTCGCACCTTGCCCGGCTGCCCCAGAGCCACGTCAGCGCGAGGGAGAGGTCGGCAGAGCCCATGGACGAACCGCCGGCGCCGACGACGGCAACTGCCTGGCAGGATGCGGGCATCGCGGCCGCCTACGCCGCCGCGCCCCACACCCTGGAGCGGACGGTCGGCTACCCGGCCGTATTCGCATCACTGCTTGTGGACCGACCGGGCCCGGCCACGCTGCTGGACTACGGCTGTGGCCCCGGAGAGGCGGCCCGCGCCGCCGCACACGTCTTCAAGACCCGCGTGTGCGCGGTCGACACATCCCCGGCGATGCTCGAACTCGCCCGCGCCCGGCCGGACCCGCGGATCGACTACCTGCAGAGCCACGACGGCAGCCTGCCGTTCCTCCCGGACGCGTCGATGGACGCCGCCATGTGCTGCTTCGTCTTCATCTGCGTACCCAGCCGGGACGAACTCGACTTCATCTGCGCGGAGATCCACCGGGTCCTGCGCCCCGGCGGCCGGTTCGCCGTCCTGGGCTCGGACCCGGCCTCCATCGGTCAGGCCGGCTACGACGGCTGGCACACCGAACCCGGCCCCTACCTCGACGGTGCCCCGGTCCACAGCCGCCTGCGTGGACCCGACGGCGCCTGGCAGGACATCACCGACACCTTCTGGTCCACCGCCACCCACCGCGACGTACTCGCCGATGCCGGCTTCCGCCGCGTCCGTACCCGCATCCTGACCTCCCACGGCCCACACCCCGCCACCGGCGGCCTGCTCCTGGTCACGGGCGACAAACGCTCGTCCCCGCACCGTCCGTTGCCGATGGACCTCGGAGGGGCTGTTTCCGACAGTGAATCCCGCCGCTCGTGGGATGGAATGCGGCGGGCCTGAGCCCGGGTTCTGCCAGCACACTCTCAGACGGAGCTGCGGGCCTCTTCGTAGTCCGGCTCCGGTAGCGGATCCTTCTTCTTTCCGGCGGCAGGCAAGGCAATCAGCAGCACCGCTGCTCCGAGGAGTGCGATGGCCGCGATCCAGCCCGCGCCGACGTGCATAGCATGGATAAACGCGTTGTCGGCAGCCTGAGCAAGAGTGGGCCGGTGGACAGCGGTGGCGACGTGGCGGGCTTGTTCGGCGGAGACTCGCGCCTGATCCTGCACCGGACCGGGTGCGCCCTCCAGCGAAGGTTCGATCTCACGTCGGTACATGATCGACATGATCGTGCCGCCTACGGCGATTCCGATCACGCTGCCGGTCTGTCGCACGGTGTTGGTGACGGCCGATCCCGCACCGGCCTGTTCCAACGGCAGGTCGCTGATCAATGCGGCTGTGACGGGGCCGATCACCATGCCGACCGAGAGGCCCTGAATCAGCAACAGGATCTCGATCCAGACGAGTGGAGTTTGGAGTCCGAGGAACCCGTACCCGCCCATGGTCAGCGCAGCCACGGTGAGGGCCGGAACGGTGACAAGGCGCAGCGGCAAGCGGCGAACCAGGCGCGAGGCAAGGGGCGCTCCCGCGAGCGCGCCCAATGCGGTCGGGATATTGGCCAAACCCGCCTTCATCGGTGAAAATCCGAGCGCGCCTTGCAGATAGAACGCGCTGTAGAAGGTGATGGCGGCCACGCCGAAGAGCAGCAATCCGAGCGCCACATTGCCGCCACCGAATGTGCGTTGCGCGAACAGTCGCGGATCAAAGCTGGGCGCCTTGACGCGCAGTTCGACGAGTACGAAAACGGTCAGCAGAAGCAGACCGGCAACGATCGGCGCCCAGACGTCGGTACGACTCCACGCCGCTACCTGCCCCGCCCGGATCAGCCCGTAGGACAACGCCACGAGCCCACTGATCGACAGCAGCATTCCAGCGGGGTCCAGAGGCCGCAGCGTGGGGCTGCGGAAATTCGGAACCAGCACGGCGAGCCCGACCAACGCCAATGCCGCGACCGGGACATTGATCAGAAAGACCGAGCCCCACCAGAAATGCTCGAGCAGGAACCCCGCCAGCACCGGGCCGGCAGCCATTCCGACACCGGCCGACGTCGAGAAAATTCCGATCGCGGCAGCCCGCGCGGGGCCAGTAAACGTCCACATAAGGATGGCCATCATGGCGGGCGTGATCAGCGCGCTGCCCACCCCCATCGCAGCTCGAGCTGCAATCAGCTGGCCCGCATCGCTTGCGTACGCCGCCCACAGCGAGGATCCGGCGAAAATCACCAACCCACTGGAAAACACAGTCCGGTGACCGAATCGATCGCCCAATGCGCCCGCAGTGAACATCAATGTGGCGAAGGCCAGAGTGTACGCACCGGTCGCCCATTGCAGCTGACCGGGATTGGCCCCAAGTCCATGGACCGGGTCTGCAAGGGTCTCCAGCGTGGTACTCAGGACGGTATTTTCTAGCCAAATCAGCAGCGAACACAACATAAGAACGGCAAGAATCAACTGCTGCCTGGACTTCGGCAACGTTGGGGGCGCGGTCATGAACACCTTCGGATATCGAGCGGCGCGAACTTGAACGACTGGACCATAAGCAAACTCCGCGACGCCGTCAAGCTTGGAGTTTCTTGCCAATAGTGTTGCGACTGGACGGCCTGTATGCCCTCTGCCGGGTTTGCGGACTGAACAATTCTGTGCCCTCTGGCAGATTTTCCAGGTGAAGGATTTCGTGACTTCTGGAAGGTTGCGACTGGGCGGATTTCATGCCCTCCGGTGAGCTGTCGCACCGGGTCGGGGCCTGTCCGGCAGATCATGAGGTTCGGCTGGAGCCGCTGTCAGTGGTGCACCGTAGGATCTGGGGATGCGAGCTTCAGGAACGTTCAAAGTTGCCGACTTCACGCCGGCCCCGGTGCCCAGCCCACAGATCCAGACCGCCGTCCCTGTCGGTGTGGCCACGATGGACAAGGCGTACGAAGGCGAAGTGATCGGGCGCTCGACCACCTTGTTCACCTCCGCGTTCAACGAGTCCACCGCCGTGGGAACCTATGTCGCCATGGAGTCCTTCGAGGGGGCGCTCTGCGGCCGGGCAGGCTCCTTCAACTTCGCGCACTCCAAAACCACTTTGGGCGAGGGCCCGCAGGACGAGTTCTTCGTCATCGTTCCGGGCAGCGGAACGAGCGAGCTGGCAGGGATCAGCGGGACCGGCGGCATCAAGGTCGACGCCGACGGCACGCACCGCATCTGGTTCGACTACGAACTCGACCGGTAACGCGGCACGTCAGGCGCGAAGCCATGGGTGGATCGCAGCGAGGGTGATCGTGCCGTAGACATCCTCCGCGTAGTCCCCGCCTTCGTTGTCTCGGACGTAGCTGCCTGAGACGTCCGTGGTGTGGAATGTGCGAGTGCTGTGGAACGTCACGCAATTCCCCACGGGCAGCGTCGGCTTCCTCATCCAGACGTTCGAGCCCGACCCGCCGGCAGCGCATGGGGGTCCCTGTTCGTGTTGGCAGGGTAGGCCCTAGGCGCCCGCGCCGTGCCCTTGTCGCGGCCAGTCGGGGGCGGGGTCCTCGGCGAGTAGCGGCCGGAGGGCGCCGAGGGCCGCGCCGATACAGACGTCGCGCAACTGGGTGCGGGTACAGGTCTCGTGGGTGAGCCAGTCGACGCAGAGGACGCGGACGAAGACCAGCCAGCTCTTCAGGATGCTGGACACGGCCTCGCGGGCACTCTCGTCCGCGAGTGGGAGTACGGTCAGCAGCCGTGCACGGAGGGCGTCCAGCTCGTTCGTCATGATCGTCTGGACCACCGGGTCGCCCGCGAGGACCCGGTTCGCGGCGAGGACGGCGTTGCGGTTCGCCACGAAATAGTCGAGATGGACGTCCATGCCCTGGGTGAGCTGTTCCACCAGGGAGTCGGCGGGGTCGAACCGCGTCTCGGCGAGCAGCTGGTCCGCCGCCTGCTGGTAGACGGCCGCGAACAGGGCGTGCTTGCTGGGGAAGTGACGGTAGAGCAAGGCCCGGGAGACACCGGCCTGTTCGGCTACCTCCTCCATCAGCACGTCGGCGTATGGGTGTGCGGCGAAGAGCCGTGAGCCGACGGCGAGGAGTTGGGCGCGGCGGTCGGCGGGGGTGAGTCGCTGGCGGGGAGGCATGAGTGAAGTTTAGTTGACATGCGTCTACTAGGGCGCCACTGTAGTAGACGCATGTCAACTAAGCTCCGCCAGGACGGCTTGGAGGGACTATGACCAGGGCTCTGCGCACACTCACACGGCTGATGGGCTGGGCCTGCGTGGCGATCGGCCTGTTCCACGTGGCGCTCGGCAACGCGGCGACCCCCGGGGCCGGTTCCGCGGGCGCGACGGTCGACAGCTGGGGCCGGTTCATGGGGGCCGTCTTCGTCGGCTACGGGCTGGCCTGGCTCTGGGTCGCGCGGCAGCGCCCGATCCCGGCTCGGGAGGTGCGGTGGCTGGCCGGCATTTTCCTGTTGGGTGGCGCGGGCCGGCTGCTCTCGCTCGCCGTGCACGGCTGGCCGCACGGGTTCCAGATCGCGCTGACGGTGATCGAGCTCGGCCTGCCGCCGGTCTTCTTCTGGCTGGCCAACACAGAGGAAGCAGAAGAGGAACCGGCCCCGCGAGGCGACGTGGAGCCTGTTTCCGCCGATCGATGAACGCTCGTGAGCTCGTCCCCATCGCACGCTTGGGCGGGGAAGCTGGCGTTGCCGGTGGGGAATTGCGTGATCGTCCACAAGTGCAGTGCCGACAGTAGGCGGGGCACGCCTCGGTGATGAGCATGATGGCGCGGTCCGGCCGGGGGTGCCGCGGGGACGTTTCCCACCTCGGTGTCCGACACGCTCGCCCTCGCCCTCTCGCTCCGGGATGTGGGCCCGGCGGGGTCTTCGCCTGCGCGCCGCACGACGTTGCCCGCCCCCACATGGCCCGGTCTCCCAGGTTTCGCCACGCCGCTCAACGCGGCACCTGGAGACGGCCGTTCGGGTGGACCCGGCCCCGGTGCTGGCGGGCGTTGCGGGTCAGGTGGGCGCTGGCGGGTCGACCTCGCCACCGACCCCGGAGCGCCCGGCCGGCACGCCGACGAGCTGAACGCCGACACGATCCCGGACGGATTCGCCGCAGGCGTCGGCGACGGCGTCAGTGATGGCCCGGATCAGCTGTCCCGGATCGTCGTCGATTCCCGGCAAGTGCAGTGCGGCCTCGCGCACATGGAGCGAGACGACGGGGGAGTGCACGCCGCCCGGCACGCCGCCGACACCCCACCGGTGCCTCGGGATGCCGAAGATCTCGACGACGGCCATGGAGCGCGCCCGCGAGGAGCTCCAATCCCTCGAGCTGGCCCCCCGCCACCTGTCGCTGCTGTCGTACCTCCTCTTCGACGGGCCCCTGACCGTCAACGAACTGGCAGCCAGGCTCGAAGTCGCACCGACGACCGTCAGCCTGATGGTCGGCGACCTGAGCCGGAAGGGGCTCCTGGAACGACACGAGGACCCGGCGGACCGGCGTCGACGCATCGTGAACATCACCGACGCGAAGCGGCCGCCGATCCAAGGCCGGCTGGCGCGCGGCGCCGCGGCCTGGCGGAAGGCCCTCGCGCCCCTCTCCTCCAGCGAGCGGCAGATGTTCGTCCACACCCTGCGCGCGTACGAGGCCGCCATGGTCGAGAGTCTGACCTGACGCGGCAGCCCCTGGGTTGGCTGCGCCGCGATGGCGGGAAGCGCCGTCCATGCGTCGGAAGTCGGCCTGGCTGCCATGAGTGGCCAGGTGCGGATGCCGAGGTTGGTGGTGTGGGGGAGAGGGCCGTTGCGGGTGTGGCCCTGCGCGTCATGGGTCCGTCCTGTCGACGGAACATTTGTTCCTTGAGGTGGAGATCCTTCCGGTCTGCCGGAACTGCATGGTTCAGGTCTATTGCAGCGATTTCCCACAGAAGGTGCGCAGGCGCACACAATGCAAGAAGGGCGTCGCCGCGGTGGCGGCGAGGGGTGAAAGGGAGGGACGGCGATGTCGTCATCGGTCTTATCGGTCTTATCGGTCTTATGCGAGAGGTATGGGGGACACGGGGGGCACCGGTGTTCTCGCGTCTGTTGATCAAACTGGAACAACCCCGGGAAGGCGAGGAGGGCTTCGCGCCGGCACGGGGCGGACAGTTCACACTGATGCCCGTGACGGTGACGGCACACTCGCGGAGTTGCCTCCTGCGGCGGCGCATCGACGCCTTCATCCAAGATCACCTGACCGACCCGGCGTTGTCACCGGCGTCGATCGCCGAGGCTCACCACATCTCCGTGCGCTACCTCTACCAGGTGTTCGACACCCACGACATGGGCGTCGCGGCGTGGATCAGGTACTGCCGGCTGGAGCACTGCCGGCGTGATCTGGCGGACCCGCGGCTGCGGTCCCGGCCCATCGGTGCGATCGCGTCCATGTGGGGCTTCTCGGACGCGGCTCACTTCAGCCGGGCCTTCCGGGCCGCGTACGGCATGTCGCCGCGCGAGTACCGCAAGCGCAGGCTCAGTCAGGGCTGACCGCCGGTCGCGGGCGCGGGCGCCCGGCCCAGGGCGAGCAGATACAGAGCCTGGGACTCCCCTCTGGGCGCCACACCGAGAACGCCGTTGACGACGTCGTCGACGAAACCGGTCACCCCGCAGGCACGCAGCCGCCGGGCCGCCGCGACGAGTTGGAGGTTCTGCGCGATGTGCCCGGCCTCCATCAGCGCGAGCCGATACCCGCGCTCCAGGTACTTCGCCTGAACGCGCCGGAACGAGGCGGCGAGGAGCACGACGACGGCCGCGTCGTCGAGCACACCGCCGTGGGCCGAGTGCGCCGACAGCGCCTCACCGGCATCGGCCGGGCGGCCCGTGCCGACGAGGGCGTGCGCGAGCGGGTCGTAGCGGTACAGTCCGCGCGGCAGTCCCGAGACCCGGCGTACGTACGCGTACACATCCAGGGGGTACAACGCGCCGCCCGACGGCGCGGCCCGCAGTGGGGCTCTGCCTCCGCTGGTGGTGGTGGCCCAGCCGGTGACGCCCGAGGAGTAGTGCAGCACGGCGGACAGCTCGTCCAGGGTCAGGCCCGAGAGGCCGAAGCGGCGGCGCGACCGACGTCGGGTGATGGCCTCCTCCAGGGGCAGGGAGCGGGCGGCGCTGACGTCGGGCAGAGGGTACGCCGTGCCAGGCGCTGCTGCGGCCCGGCCGGCGGAGGCGGTCGCGCTGCCGGAGGGGTGCGGGGCGGGCTCGGTCGCGTATGCGTTGTCGGAGAGGCGAGGGACGGGCTCGGTCGCGTACGCGCTGTTGATCGCGTCCCGTTCCTTGAAGTGATCGTGCAACTTGCTGTTCTCGTGCAGAATCCGGGACAGCCGGGGCAGCGGCGGCGCCCCCGCACAGACCGGCGTTCCGCACCAGCGGCAGTCCGGATCCCTCGGCACGCGCCACGATTCCCTGACGGCCGTTCCGTTCGCGCGCAGGTGCAGACTCAGCACGCGCCCCCACACCGACCGATCGGGACTTCCCGCCAGGCCGTGCCGCAGCGTCCCGAAGGCCTCGCTCAGGGCCAGCGCCGCGAGTTCGTCCGGCTTGGCCGGACCGTCGTCCGACGCGGCGGCCCGCCCGTGCGCGCCGCGCCCCGGCCCCGCCGGGGGGTGACGCACCTCGTCGAGCCGGAAGCCGTCGTTGGCGGGGAGCAGGTCCGGTGCGAAGCAGCCGAGGCAGGGCGTCGACGGCGGCTTCATCCAGGGACCGACGTACGCCGTCCAGGGGTCGGTGACCACACAGGGCACGAGCAGGGATTCCGAGGTGAGGACCGTCTCGTTCAGCGCGCCGCGCAGCCGCACCGCCTCCATCGTGTCGTCCGCGTCCAGCAGGGCGACCACACAAGCGGTCCGGGAGGCCGCCGCGAGGTCCGCGAGTCGGTCGCGCAGGGCCCCCACGGCCGTCTCGACCGGGCAGCGAGCGCCGGCGAAGTGCTCGGCCCGCGCACCCTGCGGCACGGCCGAGTGCCCTGGGTCGAAGCCGACGAGGGCGAACGAGGCGCTGGTCATACGGCTTCCTCCTTCTCCTTGGCCGCCTTGCCGTTGTCCTGCGTGGCGTTGCGGTGGAGCTGCCTCGTGTACGCGTCCAGGAACGCGTCACGGCAGCGCGCGAGATCGTCGACCTGGCAGTCGAGCACGGGGCGGGCGAGGTCGGCGGGCCGCGCGCTGAACCCGTTGAGCCGCGACAACAGCGGCACCCACGCCCGCCGGGGTGGATGATCCAGTACGGAGACGAACTCGTCGAGGACGGCGAGGCGCCCCTCGGCCAGCACGGTGCGCAGTTCGGCGGGGCCAAGACTCCGTACGATCGCGGCGGCGCGGGGCCCGATGTCCGAGCGGAACGCGGCGGGGCCCACGGCGGGCTGCGTGACACAGGCGACGTAACGACGACTCCGCCAGGGAAAGTCGAACAACTTCAGGCAGTACACCGGCCGCGGCCCCTCCCGAAGCCGACGGAACAGCGCGGAGCGGTAGGCGGACAGCCCGGCGAGCAGGACCGACGTCGCGCTCCAGTACTGGTCCAACGGGCCGCCGCACAGGAACAGTTCGGGCTCCCGCCCGCCGATCCTGCGGCGTACCGCCGCGAGCGCCTCGGCATGCTCATGGCGTTCGTCCGCCTCCCCGTCGTCCGCCTCCCCGCCGCGCGCGGCCCCGGCGTCGGCGGCCACGGCGCGGTCAGGTGGCAGGGGTGGGGGAGTCGCGGGGTCCAGGAGTTCGGCGAGACGCGACGACACGAAGGGCCGCCGGACCAGCGTCGGCCGCGGCTCCGTACGCCGCCACTCCTCCCGGAACCGTTCGAGCGACGCCGGGAGCCGCCCCGCGCTGCGCAGCGCCTCCGGCAGGATCGCGTCCTCGACGGCGAGCACCCGTTGCTCCTGGGCGAAGTCGGCCGGTGAGGTGTCGGCCAGCTCGACGATCCGGTCCACGTCGAGACCGGCCCGCCCGGCCGGGGACAGCAGGAACCGTACGGTGATCACGTCTTGGCGCAGGTGACCGGTGAGGGCGCTCAGCCCGGGCAGGCGGCCCAGTTCGCGCCCCAGCAAGTGCTCGGCGAGGTGAGCCAGCGGGAAGACGGGGCCCCAGCCGGGAGGGTGCGGGGTGCGCAGGGTCAGGGTCGTCCGCTCCAGGCCGCGCAGCTCCGCCGCTCCGGCGCGCGTGAGGTCCATCGCCCCGTCACCCACGCTCGGCCGTCGCCACGGCATCCGGTGCCGCGGCACTCGCGCGCGCCGATTCCAGCAGGGCGAGAGCCGCCAGCATGGTGCTGTGCCGGGCCTGACGCGCGTCGATCCGGGGATGGTTCCAGTCACCCTGGGGCCGTTGCAGGCGGCGCAGCGTCGTGACGAGCCGGTGGAAGTCCTCGTCCCGAGCTCCGCACAGCGACAGGCACAGCGCCGACTCGGCGCACAGATCCGCCCACCCGTACCTCTCGAACGTCGGCGCGTGCCTCCGCAGGAAGCGCAGATTCGGCCGCAGCGGCCGGGGATCCGCCTCGGTCCGGCGGAAGGTGCCGAACGCGAACAGCACCGCGTGGGTGTGGAAGTACGCCTGGGTCAACAGCCGTTCGGGGCCGGTGAGTCCCGCCGCGGCCTCGTCGGCGGTGACCGGCACCGGCAGGGCCCGCGCCATGGCGTGCTCGCCCATCTCGTCGAGGTTGTAGGCCAGGCACAGGGCGTCCAGCGGCGACAGGCGGTCGGCGAAGGGCAGCGAGCGCGCGCACCCCTCCAGTGTGTGGCCGACGAACCACTCGGCGGCGGCCTCGCCCGGACGTCGGACGCGGAGCAGATGGGCGAGCATGGCGGCACCCAGCAGGTCGGCACCCCAGGTGTCGGCCCCGTGGGCGGCCGTGTCCCCGACGTCCCGGGAGGCGTCCGCCGGCAGCGCGCAGGCATCGTCGAGGAGTACGTCGAGCCGGTCCCGCCATTCCTGCGTGTCCTCGGGGCACAGCGAGGCGAACCGCACGAGCAGCATCTCGTAGAACCACGCCTCGTCCGCCAACGGCAGGACGGGGAGTGCGCCGTCGTCGGTCCGGCCGACGACACGGGGCTGCCGCAGCGAGCGCAGCGCCGCCGAGGCGGCCGCCAGGTCCCGTGCCCCGGGCGTGCGTCCGGCAGCGGGCTCGCGCCGCGTCATCACGGAGCTCCATGGGAGGCGCCCAGGTCGGACATGCGGACGATGCCGTTGACCAGCATGCGGTCCTCGCCGTCGGTGGCGCCGATCACCCACTCGCCCGGCAGCAGCTCGGGATTGTCCTCCAGGGGCAGGTCGGAGACGACGACCGGCGCGGCGGGCGCCGCTTCGAACCGGCGCACCTCTTGGATGCCCACGGTGTTGTAGCCGACCTTCACGACGGTCGGGCCGGTCAGCTCCTCGAGCCCGAGAACCAGCCGCAGCACCCGGCGGCCCTGCTCGTCGACCGCCTCGCCCAGGTCGGCCTGCCCCAGGGACAGCGGCGAGGTGAACTTGTCGGGGAACACCGGTACGTAGGGCCGTACTTCGCCCCTCCGGTTGTAGGTCAGCACCGAGGAGTACAGCATGTAGCCCTCGTCGTCGTGCACGGCGACGTTCACGTAGCTCTTGGCGCCGTCCTTCAGCGCGACGAGGGTTTCGGTCGTTCCGCCGGGGGCCTCCGGGCGCAGCACCAGGCCCGACTCCCGCACCTCGTTCAGGAGCGGGAAGCTGTAGGTGTGCTTGACCGCGAAAGGCTTGGTCAGGCCCTCGACGCGGGTGCTGCACCGCAGTTCCACCACTCCGGGCGACGCGAGGCGCCCCGAGTGACTGCAGTGCACGGCCGCCGTACGGGAAGCCAGCGTGGGGCTGATGACGTAGCGCGCCATGGCTTCCTCGAGCGACCGCCCGGCGAACTCCTCCTTGCGCATGAGCCCCGCGACCAGCCTGGTCGTCGCCTGCCTCATGGTGACTCCTCTCGTTGCCCGGCGGATTCCGGTTGCAGGGGGACCGCCCGCAGCCGTGTTCCGGGGCTGGGGCGCAGAATGATGCCGACGTCGGCCGTGGGCGGGCCGCCGACGGGTTCGAGCCGGAAACCCTGGAGCACCCGGGTGAGGACGACACCCGCGGTGATCTGCGCCAGCATCCGGCCCGGGCAGGACCGGCGGCCGCCTCCGAAGGGGAAGTACGCGTACTTGGGCGCCCCGGCCGCGGCGTCGCCGAGCCACCGGTCCGGGAGGAACTCGTCGGGCCGCGGGAACCAGCGCGCGGAGTGCTGGATGCTGTAGGGCGAGGCGAACAGCACGGCTCCCGCGGGCACTCGGGCACCGGCGAGCTCACAGGCCCGCCCCGTGGCCCGCATGATCGTCCACGCCGGGGGACGCAGCCGCAGCGTTTCCGTGAACACCGCCTGGAGCAGCGGCATCCCGGCCAGGTCGACCGGGTCCGGGGCCCGGTCGCCGACCGTCGTCTCGATCTCGGTACGCACGCGGCGGGTGACGTCCGCGTCGCGGCTGAGCAGCAGCAGCGACCAGGCCAGCGCGGTGGCCGTCGACTCGTGCCCGGCGATGAGGTGCGCCAGGACCTCGTCGCAGACCTGGTCGCGGGTCAGCGGCTCCGCGGCGCGTCCGTCACCCGACGCGGCGTCGGGCGGCGCCGTGAGCAGCCCGATGAGGTCGTCACCGCCCGCGTGCGCGGCCACCAGACGGAGCACCGCGGCGCGCAGCTCCCCGGCGGCGTGGGCGAAGGCACGCTCGACGCGCGGGCTCGGCTCCGCGTCGGCCGGTGCGGACTCCAGGGTGTGGATGCACTCCATCACCGTCTGCAGATGATGTCCGAAGGCGTCCAGGTCGAAGCCGTCGTCGGTGCCGCACAGGTGCCGCAGGACCGCGGAGAGGGTCAGGGCGCGCATCTCCTGGTGAATGTCGGGGATTTCGGGGTGGTCGTGGATGTCGGAGGCGCCGTGGGCACCGAGCGGCCCCGTGCCCGCCCAGCTCCGCAGCCGCTCGTCCGTGACCTCGGCGACGACGCGCGCGGCACGCCGCACGTACCGGGCCCCCGTGATCCGCATGCTTCTGCGCCGCGACCGGGCCCAGACGGCCCCCTCGCTGGTCAGTACGTTCTCGCCGAGGACCTGCTTCCAGCGCTCCATCTTCGGCTTGAAGAACGTGGCGTCGTGATCCGTGAGGACGACGTCCACGGCGTCCGGGTCGCTCACGACGAGGCAGGCGCCCGGCCCGGTGTCCAGCCGGGCCAGCCGGTGCGCGCTCTCCTCGGCCGACCGGCGCAGCAGGTCCAGCGGCTGTCGGCGCAGCTCCTCCAAGTGCCCGCCCGGGGCCCGGCCCGCGCCTGCCTCGGCCCGTTCGGCGCCGTCCTGCCCGCCGTGCGCCGGACAGCGCGCCGGGGGCGGCTCCGAGGGGCTCACCAGGGGGAGGGCCTTCCAGTTCATCGGGACACCTGCGCTCATCGGGACACCTCCTCGCGATCGCTGGTCAGGGCAACGGATGGGGGAACGGGTGCGGGTCGGGCACATCGCCGGTGAGCGCCCCGACGGCCCTGGCGCGCGCGGGGTGCAGGTTGCGGAAGCGATGCGCGCCTTCGAGGCCGTACAGGCCGGGCACGACAACCCGACGGACGACGCAGCCGGCGGCGCGCAGCACGTCGGCGCTCATGTCGACCGCGTACGCCCGGTGGCCGCGCCGGTGCAGCGCTGCGAGGGTCGCGTCGAGGCCCGGCGGCGCGGTGTCGAGGTGCGGCGTCGCGTCGGGATGCGGCGTCCCGTCCGGGCCGTCCTCCACGGTGACCGCGTCGCCCCGCACGTTCAGGAACTCCGGGCGGGCCGCGAGACAGGCGGCCAACTGATCGGGGAACAGCGAGTAGAAGGCGGCGCCGTGCTCGAAGGAGCGCACCTCGGAGAAGTCACCGCCGAACACCCAGTCCGCCTGGGTCGCGCACAAGTACCGGACGTACGGCACGCCTTGGAGGGCCTCCAGGAATGCCTTGCGCAGGGCGGCGCCCAGGCTGCCGCGGCAGGCGGAGCCGATGGCGAGGAGCGGGCCGGCCGCGTCCCGCACCCGCAGGATCACGAGGCAGACGGGGATGCCGAGGTCGGAGGTGATGTCGAAGGCGTCGACGGTGTAGCGGTCGTCGAGTTCGGCGGCGCCGCTCAGCTGACGGCACAGCCCGGTGTCCGCGTCGATCCTGCGCACGGGCAACTGCCAGTGCCAGGCGAGCACCAGGGCGTCGCGTTCGATCACTTCCCACAGCGCGGAACGGGTGGCGTTCTCCGTCCCGAATCCGAAGGCGAGACCGGTGGTGACGGCCGGCAGCATCCTGTGCTCGGCCCTGGACCTGAGGTAGGGGAAGCAGACGGCCGGTCCGGGCAGCCAGACGCCGTTCCTGGTGTGCAGGTCCTCGCCCGGGTACCAGCGCAGTTCGCTGTCCTCGGTCAACGGCCGGAAGGGGAAGCCCGGTTCGGTGTACTGCTCGGGCGCGAACGGTGTCCACGCGCCGGGGTGGACGCGCGCGTCGGGATCGTCGGCCCAACTGCCCCTGCGGCAGGGTGCGGTCTGGCTGTACCGGATGGCGTAGTAGCGCTCCAGCCCCTCCGCGGCCGCCGCGATCCAGCTGTCGGCGGGCCGGAACCCGGCGCCCGCGCACTTCGTGTACCGGCCGAAGTGCCCCAGTTCCGCGACCGCCGGCCCCGGCAGACAGGTGTGGCTGTACACGGCCGGGTCGCCCGGCCTGCGGCGGACCCGGGGGACCGCGGCGAACACCTGCTCCTGGTGGATGATCCGGTCGAGCAGAGGGTGCGCCTCGGGCAGCGGCGACCTGGTCGCGCGGCCCGAGGCGCGGGCCGCTCCCGGCGGCGTCTCCTGGCGGGGGTCCCGCTGTACGGCTTCCGGCGACGAACTCCCCGTCATGAAGGACTCCTTGTCATGGGTGCGGCGTGGTGTTGCGCGATTCCTCAGGACTTAGGGGAATGCCGTTCTGACGGCAGCGCCCCCGTCCGCCTTACTCGTCAGCGGCGACGTCCAGGTCGTCCTCTTCCAGCTCGAGGGAGCAGGAGGAGGAGCCGACGATGAATCCGACCTCGATGTCGACTTCCTCGATCTCAGCGGTCATGATGTTCTCCGACATTTTCTTCTCCTATTCCCCGGCCCCTCGTCGGAGCCGGTGACGGTACGTCAGCCGGACACGTCGTCCGGCCTTGGGGAATTTCCTCGGAAAGTGCCCGGCCGAATGGGCCGGACAGCAGTTCCGAGATCGCCCCGTCCATGCGCTGGATGAGATCGGCGGGCAGAAAACGCCCGCCGTCGCCGTCCAGCCGGACGGCCGGGGCCCGCCAGTGGTCGACGGTCAGGAGCCGCGTCTTCAGCCGCTCCAGGAAGACCGCGGACCATGACGGAGCTGCGATGCCGAAGGAGAGAGAGACGGACGCCGCCTCCTGGTGCGCCTCGGTTCCGTGCCAGTGGCCGCGCGGCAGCAACAGGCTGTCCCCCGGCCCCAGGTCGACGGCGTCGCACCGCTCGGGCGCCCCGGCACCAGGCGCTTCGGGGCGGTAGTAGCGCGCCAGCTCGGTGGAGACGGGTCCGCCCGCCGCGTAGTTGGCCGTCGGATAGCGCACCCCGGTGTTGGCGGCGAGACGCCAGCGCTTGTCCCCGGTGACCTGCACGATCACGACGTCCTTGCTGTCGAAGTGCAGGGGCAGGCCACTGCCCGGAGGCGAGACGAACGCGGAACAGCCGCAGAACCGCCGTGGTACGCCCAAGGCGTGGGCCAGCGCGCCCAGCAGGGCGTCGGCCGCCGGGCAGACCCGGTCGAACTCCTCCAGGTTCACCGAGACGCCGTCGTCGAAGAAGGCGCCTCCCTGCCGGCCGTCGACGACGATGTCGGCCCGGTACCGGCCCGGCGAGCGGGTCAGATGCAGCCGTACGCCGTGCGGATGACCGCGCACGAGAGCGCGGGCGTCCAGGGCCAGGAGGGCCGAGTCCCGAATTCCTTCGAGCAGTGCGGGATCGACGCTGTCGGCGAGCCGATGCCCCTCCCGGACCGCCCTCCTGACTTCCTTGTCCCCGGCCCGGGGAAAGAGAGCAGAAAGTATGTCTTCCTGTTGCGCCAGCTCCATCGTCTCCACGGTTCTCCGCCGTTCTGACAGCTTCTCCGGTATCTGCTCAGGAGCCTGCCGTACGGTGCGGCGGGAAGTCTTTGGCTGAGCGTGCGCAGCCGTTGTCTATTTGTGCACAGCGGCTTTAGACGCGGACGGCGGGCGAATGCGTACGAGAAAGGGGGATCGGGTGGGCAACCTCAGGGCGCCGAAAAGGGTTGACCGGACGGCGGGCGGGTCGGCTCCGTCGCGGACCGACGCCCCTCCCTGAAGTGACCGAGCCGTCGGTCTCGCGACCGGTCCGTCGACCGAGCCGCGCTCCGTCGCGCCCCCGACCGTCTGCCGGGCCCGCCTGGCAGGGCGGCGACGCAGACGGGTGTGCCACCCCCGCGCCGTTCCCTGAAAATGGTCACGGAAAATGTTGGCGTCGCACAGACCAACCGACCAGAAGGGAAGTCATGAGTACCGAGACGCTGGAGTTTCAGGCCGAGGCGCGACAGCTGCTGGAGCTGATGGTCCACTCGATCTACTCGAACAAGGACATCTTCCTTCGCGAACTCATCTCCAACGCCTCTGATGCCCTGGACAAGCGGCGCCTGGCCGGCCTGAAGGACGACAGCCTCAAGACGGACGACCTGCACATCGAGATCGAGGCCGACAACGAGGCCCGCACGCTGACCGTGCGGGACAACGGCATCGGCATGACGCGCGACGAGGTCGTGGGGCTGATCGGCACCATCGCCAGGTCCGGCACGGCCGAGACACTGCGTCGGCTCAAGGAGAACAAGGAATCGGCCGAGCTGATCGGCCAGTTCGGCGTCGGCTTCTACTCCGTGTTCATGGTCGCCGACAAGGTCACCCTGCTCACCCGCAAGGCCGGTGAGCCGACGGGCGTGCGCTGGGAGTCGGACGGCGACGGCACGTACACGATCGAGACCGTCGAGGACGCACCCGAGGGCACGTCGGTCCGCGTGCACCTGCGGCCCGCCGACGAGGAGGACGCGCTCTACGACTACACCGATGAAGGAAAGATCCGGCAGATCGTCACGCGGTACTCGGACTTCATCTCCTTCCCCATCCGGATGGGGGAGAGCACCCTCAACTCGATGAAGGCGCTCTGGTCCCGCCCGCGCTCCGAGGTGAGCGAGGAGGAGTACCGGGAGTTCTACCGGCACATCAGCCATGACTGGACGGACCCGCTCGACATCATCCAGATGCGGGCCGAGGGCACCTTCGAGTACGAGGCCCTGCTGTTCCTGCCGTCGCGGGCCCCGCACGACCTCTACCAGCGGGACGCCCGCCACGGCCTCCAGCTGTACGTCAAGCGCGTGTTCATCCTGGACGACAGCCGCGAGCTCCTGCCCGACCACCTGCGCTTCGTCAAGGGCGTCGTGGACGCCGCCGACCTGTCGCTGAACATCTCCCGCGAGATCCTCCAGCAGGATCGGCACATCCAGCTCATCCGCCGCCGCCTGGCGAAGAAGATCCTGGCGTCCATCAAGGAGCTGATGAGCAAGGACGCCGAGAAGTACCGCACGTTCTGGCGCGAGTTCGGCCCCGCCGTCAAGGAGGGACTCCTCGACCGGACGGAGGACCACAAGGCGATTCTCGACATCGCCTCCTTCGCCTCCACCGCCGGCGAGGAGCCCACCACGCTGGCCGACTACCTCGCCCGGCGGCCGGAGGGCCAGGACAAGATCTACTTCATGACCGGCGACAGCCGCGCGCAGATCGAGAACTCCCCGCACATGGAGGCGTTCCGGGCCAAGGGGTACGAGGTCCTGCTGCTCACCGATCCGGTCGACGAGATCTGGGTCGAGGCGGTCCACGCCTACGAGGATGTGGAGTTCCAGTCCATCGCCCGCGGCGCGGTGGACCTGCCCTCCGAGGAGGAGCCGTCCCCGGAGGAGGCCGGGGAGTACGCGGCCGTGCTGAGCTGGCTCAACGAGACGCTCGACGACGTCAAGGAGGTGCGCCTGACGACCCGGCTCACCAGCTCACCGGCGTGCCTGGTCAGCGACACCGACGGCTTCACGCCGGCCCTGGAGAAGATGTACAAGGCGATGGGCCAGGAGCTCCCGTCGGTCAAGCGCATCCTTGAGCTGAACCCGAAGCACCCGCTGGTCAGCGCGGTCAAGACGGCTCACGAGAAGCGGCCCGACGACCCGGAGCTGAGCGAGACGGCCGAGCTGCTGTACGGTACCGCCCTGCTCGCCGAAGGGGGCGACCTGGCCGACCCGGCACGCTTCGCCGCCCTGCTGGCCGACCGCCTCAGCAAGACGATCTGAACTGGGGCGTGAGCCGAGAGCTGTGAGCCGAGAGCTGTGAGGCGCGACGCCTGAGGCCTGAGGCTCGACGCCCGACGCCCGACGCTTAATGACGACGACTGCCGCGAGTACGGATGTACCCGCGGCAGTCGTGCATGGACACGTCGTGCGTGGCACGTCGTGCCGGGGCGCGTCATGCGTGGACACGCCCCGGTGGCCGCGTCACGGGTCCTGGCGGACGGGCAGGTGAAGCGTCCGAGCCAGACCCTGAATGCTCTCGTCCACACGTCGCAGGTGTCGTAGGACCCGTCGCGTCGCGTTGATGTCCTCGGCGCGCGCGGCACCCTCGCTCACTCCGAGCTCGGTGGGAATTCCGGGACCGCGCACGAGCGTGATGTCGTGTGCGCCTCGGACGGCTACCTGGTTGATCAGGATCGTGAGGTTGTGGTCGATCCGGCGGGCCTCGTTCACGAGGCGTGGATCGGCGCCGATGTGGCGGCCGGTCGGGAGCAGTTCGGCGGTGGCGGCCAGGCTGCGGGTGTGGAAGGCCGCGGTTTCCAGCAGCCCCAGGACGGAGAGCGCGGTGCGCCGCCGGAACCGCAACGGATTCATGGGGGTGGTCAGCGGCTGAACCGACAGGCGCAGGCTGTCCAGGGCCGAATCCAGCGCGCGAGCCGGATCAAGCAGGTCTCCGCCGGACTCGCCGCCCAACTGGGCCAGCGATTGGGAGAGCGCCGCGCGTAGCCGCTCCAGCACGTCGCGCAGCAACTGGTCCGTGCGTTCCCGGGTGCGCACCGGCAGCACGAGCAGAGCGGCGATCAGCCCGCACGCGATCCCCAGCGCGGTCTCCTCGATCCGCACCACCAGCACGCCCGGGGTGAGGGTGTGGAGCAGCGTGTAGAGCATGCCGATCATCGTGGTGACGAAGAAGGACATCAGTGTGTAGGACACCGCGATCGTGTAGTACATCCCGAACACGCTGAGGCCCGCCAAGGCGAAGGCCGGGGCGGGGGCGTCGCCCATCAGGGCGGCGAGGGCGAGCCCGGCCACGACACCCGCGACCGTGCCGAGCAGGCGCCGGTATCCCCTGACCAGGATCTCGCCGGTGGAGGCGGTGCCGATGAACACCACCCAGCACGTGAACACCGCCCAGTACCAGCGTTGCGGCGACACCAGTTCACCGCCGACGATGGCCAGCGCCGATCCGGTCGCGACCTGGAGCGCGGTCCTGGTGGTGGGGCGGACGCGGGGGCCCTGCCGCTTCGGGACGGCGTCCTTGGCCAGGCCGGAGTCCTCCGCCTCGAGCTCCGCACGCGACCGTGTCGCCTCGGGGGTGTCCTGGACCGCCGGGGTCTGCCCGTCGACGACCAGGCGCAGGCCGAGCAGGGCGCGGGTGAGGTCTCCGGCGGAACGGAAGACGTCCTGCATCGCGGGGGAGGCATCGGGCAGACCCTCGTCACCGCGGTAGCCGAGGAGTCGGTTGTGCGCCTCGGTGGGATCGGGGCCCGTCGGCCGCAGCGGGCCCGGACCGATCGCCACGCGCAGCGTGCGCAGCTCCGAGATCAGCACGGGCAGCGTTGCCGTGTCGCGGGTGTCGATGGCGGACCCCGCGGGGCGAACCTGCGTCGGGTGCGGGGTCAGGGTGTCGACGTCGGCGCCGGGCCACAGAACGCGCAGGACGAGGACGGCCAGCCGCTCCGCGGCAGTCTCCGCTTCCGCCACGCGGCGCTGGATCGCGGAGGCAGTGCGCTCGCCGGGCGTGCCGGTCCCCAGCTGGTTCTGGATCATCATCGCGGCCGTGTGCAGGCGGGCCGTGTGCCGAAGCAGGTCACCGACCGCCCGCTCGGCGCGCGGCGCCTCCGGTCCGCCCTCGGCCACATGGATCAGCGCGTCGAGTACCGGTGCCAGACGCAGCCCGAAGGCTCGCCGCAGCCGTGCCAGAGTCCGCCCCGGCGGCGACCGCAGGAGGGCGAACCGGACCAGCGCCGAGCTCCCGAAGGCCACCAGCACGGCCAGGAACAGCTGTGGCAACTGCTCTACGCGCGTCTCGACGAACTGGGTCACGAAGAAGAGCTGGAAGGCGAAGACGCCCAGCGTGGTCGCGCGCGGGCCGAGCCGCCGGATGTAGATGGCGGCGAAGATGAGCAGCACGAACACCACGTCCGCCGCGACCCGGTTCGGTGCCAGCGCGCTGCCGACCGCCATGACCGCCAGGGCGACCGGCACCCCCGTCGCGAGGGTCAACGCCTGGTCGCACGGCCGGGGTTCGGTGACCGCGGCCGTGCTGACCATCGCCGTGAGGGCACCCGTCACCAGGATCGGCACCGGGGCATCCAGCGCCGCCATGACGCCGAGCGTCAGCAGTACCGCGCAGATCGTGCTGAGTGCGGACAGCATCCGGAGCAGTCCGGGATCGGATGCCAAGAACCG
Source organism: Streptomyces aureoverticillatus (assembly GCF_014649395.1). Taxonomy (GTDB): domain Bacteria; phylum Actinomycetota; class Actinomycetes; order Streptomycetales; family Streptomycetaceae; genus Streptomyces; species Streptomyces aureoverticillatus. Next base: position 25,409 of record NZ_BMSY01000004.1, on the reverse strand, counting down.
ATCGTAAGCGTCCGCCAACCGCGCTCGTACCCGCTGCATGCCCCCGCTGCTCTCCTGGCCGGATCGGTGGTGAAGGTGTTACGCCGTCAGCTCGTCGAGCGAGGCCAGGAAGTCGTCAACGCCGGCCACGCTGTGGGAGACCATGGTCAGGCCGCGCATCATCGCCTGGTACGTCACCAGGCCGCCGGGGGCGGCTATCGCGTCGGTGAACGCCGTGACGTGGAAGCCGCGCTCCATCGCGGTGCGGGCCGTCGACTCCACGGCCATGATCCCGGAGACCCCGGCGATCGCCAGGTAGTCGATGTCGCGCTGGCGCAGCTGGAATTCGAGGTCGGTGTGCTGGAGCACGTCGAGGCCCTTGTGCGGCGCGAGGATCACGTCGCCCGGCTGGGGAGCCAGTTCCTCGTGGAATTCGGTGCTCCAGGTGCCGGCCTCGAACATCCGGCTGTCGAACATCTGCCGGTGGATCCCGGAGACGTGCCTCCACGTCGAGTAGTCCTCATCGGTGAAGGCGGTCCTCGAGTAGAAGACGGGAATGTCTTCGTGCCGCCGCACCCCGGCGATGAGCTTCTTCAGGCTGTCGATCGTGCCCAGCCGTTCGTACTCCGGCGCGTAGATGGGATAGGCCTTGCCGTCCTTGGAGAAGTTCTCGTTGACGAGGTCAACGAGCAGCAGTCCTACTCGACCGCGTTCATAGTCACTTGCCATGGCTGTCCTCCAGCGTGGAAATCGTCAGCGGTGGACCCCCAGCTTCGGGCGTCCACAGTTACAATCAATGACTGTAACGTAAATGGCCTTCGGGTGCGAGCCACGTTGCCGCTCAGCCTTGAGCGGGATCCGTGGGGTGAGTCGAGTCCCCGGCCGGTGGTGACCCGGCCGCGTGACATCCCCTACGGGGGAGGGGAGTTGGAGCCCTTGCGGCACAAGCGCCGCTCAAGGCGCCGCGAGCCGAGGGTGCCGAGGCAGTCTTTGGCCGAGGGCAGCGCCCCGGCCGGGGGCGCGGACGGCCCGGCCGACCCCGCGCCGGGTGCGACGGCGCCGTCTCAGTGGGTGTGGTCCAGCGAGAGGGCTTCGGGGTGGGCCAGGAGTTGGTCCATGCGGCGGTGGCTGTCCTCGTCGACGGGGGTCCACACGGTGACGATGGTTTCCGCGGTGGCGGGCAGCTCCATGCGCGTCAGGGACAGCGACAGCTCGCCGACCGCGGCATGACGGTAGGTCATGATCTGTGTCGGTGGTGCGGCGACGTCCTGGGTGGCCCACAGCCGCGTGAATTCCGGGCTGGCGGTGGCCAGCGCGCGGATCAGGTCGGTCCACGCCGGGTCGTCGAGGTGGTGGGCGAAGTCGGCGCGGAACGAGGCCACCATGTGGGGCAGGCCGATGTCGCGGTTGACGAATTGGCGGCAGCACTCGGGGGTGGTGAACATTTCCCACAAGACGTTGCGAGAGCCATCGGGTGCGGTGAGCCGTGGCCACAGCGCGGCGGCCGCCGTGTTCCAGCCCAGCATGTCCCAGCGGGTGTTGATGGCCGCGGCGGGGAAGCCGGTGATGGCGTCGAGGATCGCCTGCAGGGTGGGGGTGATCGAGTCGGCGGTGGTGGCCACCGCGGGGATCGGTACCTCGGCCAGGCGGTAGAGGTGGGCGCGTTCGACGGCGTCCAGGCGCAGGGTCGTGGCGATGGCGTCGAGGATCTGCGCGCCGACGTTGATGGGACGGCCCTGTTCGAGCCAGGTGTACCAGGTGATGGAGACCCCGGCCAGGTGGGCGACCTCTTCGCGCCGCAGTCCTGGTGTCCGGCGGCGCAGTCCTGGTGCTATGCCGGCCGCTGCGGGGGTGAGGCGGTCGCGGCGGCTGCGCAGGAACGCGGCGAGTTCGGTGCGACGGGGGGAGAGGGCGGAGTTCACCCACCCATCATCAGCGACGCCCGCACCGGCTGCCAGGTGCTGCCGGCACCAGCGTCGGCGCCGTCTTGGTAACGGTGTCGCGGCGGCCACACGCTGGCTCTGCGACACCCGCTCCGACAAGTGCCTGGAGGTCTGCGCTGTGCGTGCCGTGCCGATCACGATGCGTTTTTCCGTCCGCAGTTACGAGCCCGCCACCGAGGAACACGTGCGGCCCCAACCGGGCGGCACCCTCCTCGCCGAGGCGCACCGCGTCAGCGGGCCGCTGGGCATGCGGAGTCGGCGCCTGGTCGCCGGCCCGACGCGCGGGGTGCGGGCGCGCGCCACCCACCTGGCGCTGCTGGGCCTGGCGTGATCGCGCCCCCGATGCCCGCCACTTGGCCCCTGGTCTGCGGAGAGTGACATGAAATACCGTCTGGGACTGATCGATCACGGCTTCGTGCCGCGCAAGCTCACGGTCAGCTATGCGGCCGTCTGCGCCGGTGTGGTCGATGTCGCGGGGCTGCGCACCGCGTTCGGGCTGCTGTGCGGCAAGTATCCGATGCTGCGCGGGACGATAGAGGTGACCGGCGAGCAGTGCTGGTTGCACATTCCGGACGACGGCGCCGGCGCCGCGGCCACTGAGGTCGTCGAGGGCTCGATCTCCGACTGGCTCGCCCGCGGCCTCACGGTCCTGGATCCCGCGCGCGGCCTGGCGAAACTCACCGTCGTGGCCGAGGGCGAGCAGACCGCGGTCGTCCTGCAGGTGTCTCACGCGATCAACGACGCCACGCTGGGGTCGGCGCTGCTGGAGTACTTCTGGCACGCGGCCACCGCGGTGGCCGGGGGCGCGACGCTCCCGGATCCGACCCCGGTTCACCCGCGCAGCCTCGAACAGGCCTATCACGCCCGCTCCTTGGCCCTGCCCGACCTCACCATGTCGGCGGCGGGCCCGGTGCACGCCGTCCCCGCCACGGACACCGGGGGCGGTGCGGGCTTCGCCCCCGACCCGGCGCAGCGCATCACCCTGTCGCAAGGTGACACCGGCGCCCTGCTCGCTCGCGCGCGGGCAACGGGGACGACCCTGCACGCTCTGCTGGCCGCGGCGATCATCCGAGCCGAACGCGCGACGCTCACCCAAGCGGCCGGTGCCGCGGCCGAACTGCCGATGATCATGTTCCATCTCGTGGATCTGCGTCCCCACCTGCGCCCTGTGGCGCGCCCCGACGAGGTCACCAACGCCCTGGGGTTCGCGCCCACGGTCACCGCGTGCGGACCCGGTGCGGACCTGAACGTCCTGGCCAAGGAGGCGAAGGCGCAGATCGTCGCCGGTATCGAGGGCGGGAGCGCGCTCGCGGTCATGCGGGCCGCGGCATCGGGGGCCGCCCAGGGCCGCGCGCGCACCGGTGTCGGGAACTTCATCACCAATTGGGGTCCGGTGCCTGAGCTCGCCGTGCCGACAGGGATCGAGATCGTCGACTTCCGTGGCTTCGCCACCTCTGAGGCGGTGACCTGGGTCGGCTACTTCGTCTCCACCTTCAGCGGGCGGTGCAGCATCGAACTGGCCTACTCCCCGCGGTACCACCGGCCAGCGCAGATCGCGCGACTGCGCGAGCTCATCGTCAGGGGCCTCGCCGAACTGACCGGCCCCGCTCGGCACCTGCCCGCTGCGACCACCAACGCGAGCAGCAGCGTGACGTCCCCTGACAAGGCAGGTCCTTCGGCATGACAGTCACGGCACCCCGCCCTGCGGCCGCACCACCCCGCCCCTCCGATCCGTCCGCCCGCCTGGTCATCACCGCGCTCCTGGCAACGACCTTCCTGGTCAAAGCCTGCGGATTCGCTTACGACTTCCTCGGCTACTCCATCGGCGCGGCGCACGGCACGACCGCCGCCGGCGCCGCGCTGACGATCTTCGGGGTCGGCTGGTGTGTCGGACAACTGGTCAGCGGGGCGATGACCGACCGGATCGGAGCCCGCGCCGCGTGCACGGCGGGACTGCTGCTGGCCGCGGCGGTCTGCGCCGGGCTCGCTGTGGCCAGCAGCCTGCACGCACTGCTGCTGCTCGCCTTCTGCCTGGGCTGCACCATGGACGTCCACAGGCCGGCCGTCTCCGCGCAGATCAACGACCGTCTGACGAACGAGGGAGCGCGAACCCGCGCCCAGGGCTGGGTCTACTGGGTTTCGAACGTCGGCCTCTCGCTGAGCTCTGGCGTCGGCGGCTTCGTGGCCCACGCCCATGGCTACCGGTTCCTGTTCGCCCTCAACGCCGTTGCCTGCGTGGCCGCAGCCCTCCTCGTACGCCGCATGCTGACCGGTCGACCGGTCGCGCCCCGGACGGAACGCAAGCACGAGCACGCCACCTACGCACAGATCGTCTCCGACCCCCGGCTGCGATGGATGGTCGCTGCGGCCATCGCGGCGACGACTTGTGCCTACGGCCTGATCAGCGTCCTGCCCCTGGTCATGAGCGCCGACCACCTCGCCCCGTCCGCCTACGGCACCGCCATGCTCGCCAACTCGGCCGCGGTCCTGCTGCTCAGCCCGCCTCTGACCCGCCTGCTGGTAGGCGCCGACGACCGCGTCCGATACCCCATCGGCCCGGTGCTCGCCGCGGGCAGTCTGATCCTCGGCGCCGCCATGGGACTGGCGGCACTGCAGCACACCACCGTGGGCTACACCACCGCAGCAGTGATCATGGTGCCCGGTGAGATCTGTTACAGCGTCGCCGCCGGCGCCTTCGTCGCGACCGCCGCCCCACCCGGCGCCATCGGCCGCTACCAAGCCGCCCTCAGTGCCGCGGGCGCGATCGCCTCGCTCACCCCGCTGGGCATCGCCGGCGCCCTCAACGCCGGAGGGCGCCCCCTGGTCGCGGGCCTCCTCGTGACAAGCGCCGCCTTCGGCGCTCTGGCCTGCGTGCCTCTCTCCCGCGCCCTGCGCCCATCGGACACATGAGGCACATCAGGGTCGGCCGGGCACCGCCACCTGCCAACCCGGCTCCGCGACGGCCCGCATTCCCGCGCCCACAACGCCACAGCACCACAGCACCATGAGAGGAACAACACCCATGAAGGTAGCGATCGTCGACGGGTACTCCACAGGGGCGTCGCTGGCGAAACGACTTGCCCGAGCAGGGGTTGACTGCGTCCACGTGCGAAGCCAGCCGGACATCGGCGCCTTCCTCCTGCGCTCGTTCAGCCCCGACGACTACGTCCTGGACCTGGGCTTCACCGGCGACCTCAAGAACCTCACGCGGGAGCTCTCGCGCCTGCGTGTCTCACGCGTGCTGGCCGGCACCGAATCCGGCGTCGTGCTGGCGGAGACCCTGGCGAGCGCTCTGAGTCTGCCGACGAACGACCCCGCCCTGGTCGGGGCACGCCGCGACAAGTCACTGATGCAGCAGGCGGTGCAGGCAGCGGGCCTTGCGACCCCGCATACCACCGTCGCCCGCTCCGCCCGCGCCGCAGCGGACTGGTTCGCCGTATGGGGCCTGGACGAGGCGGTGGTCAAGCCCCTGGCCAGCGGGGGCACCGACGGCGTGACGTTCTGCGGCTCGGCCGAGGAAGTCGGCCAGGCCGCCACCGCCGTCCTCGGCACCACCAACATATTCGGCGAGCCCAATGACGCCGTGCTCGTCCAGGAACGCCTGCATGGCACCGAGTACTGCGTCAACACGGTCTCCTCCAGGGGTGAGCACCACGTCGCCGAGGTCTGGCGCTACACCAAACGCATCGGCCCGTCCGCCGCCCCCATCTACGACTTCCAGGAGCCCGTCGCGCCCGCCGGTACCGAGGGGAGAGTGCTCATCGCCTACGTCCGGGAGGTACTGGACGCGCTCGGCATCGCCGAGACGCCCGCCCACACCGAAGTCATGCTCACCCCCAGGGGGCCGGTCCTCATCGAGACCGGCGCCCGCCTCGGCGGTGCCACCGGGCCCGATGTGGTGGACGCCTACCTCGGCCCCTCCCAGACCGCCCTGGCCGTCACCGCCACGATTGATCCCGCGTCGCTGCACACCCCCACCACCCCCGACGCGAGCCAGGGGCCGGTGCTTCGGTGGGTCGACTTCATCAACCACCATCCCGGCCCCGCCAACCCCGACGCCCTCACCAAGATCGCGGAACTCCCCAGCGTCGTCGCCGTCTTCCCCGGCTTCGCCCCGGGCCAGTACCTCGCTCCCACCAGCGACATGCTGACCTCTCCCGGCTTCGCCTACCTCGCGGCCCCCACCGGCGACGAGGTGATCGAGGACTACGACACCCTGCGCGCCTGGGAGCACGAAGGCCTCTACACACGTCGACGCTGACGCACGGCAAGGCCGGACCCGACACCTTCAGCGGCAGCTCCGCAGGCCAGACGACACCCTGACGCGCCGCCAGGCCCACCCACCCCAACAACGTGACAGAACACGAAGAAGGATCATGAACAAGGTCACTGCCCACGAGAACTACACCGTCTCGGTGCTGCATCGGCTCTCGGCGAGAGGCGACCGTGACGCGATCGTCGCGGGAACACGGCGGATCAGCGGCACCGAGGCCGTCCGTACGGTCCTGCGCTTCGCCGGAGCCCTGCGGGACAGAGGGCTGGCGGACGGAGACGCGGTGGCGCTGTTCGTGGAGAACTCTCCCGAGGCGCTCCTGTTGCAGCTGGCCGTCCATTTCACCGGATGCCGCATGGTCTTCGTGCCGCCTGAGCCCGGCAACAGCGAACTCGAAGCACTGATCCGGCGCGCTGACGTCAAAATGCTGCTGTTCGACCCGGCCTTCGAAGACCGGGCCGGGCGGATTGCCGATCAGGTGGACATTCCGCATGTCCTCAGCATCGGCGCCTCGTCGGATGCGGCCGACTTCCTGGCAGCAGCGTCCAGCAGTGCCGCTCTCTCGCTCCACGAGGCTGCCGACGCCCAGCACATCGCGACACTTCTCTACACGGGTGGTACGACCGGCCTGCCCAAGCTGGTCGTGCACCGTAGCGGCTACTACGACGGCTACGCGCGGATGTCCGACGCGTACGCTGACGGCGCGCCGGCCGACCCCGCGATGCTGATATGCACGCTGGTGACGCACACCAGTGGCCACGGGGCCTTCCTGGCAGGCGCCCTGAGCGGCCATACCATCGTCCTGCTGAGGACCTTCGACGCCGACACGGCCCTGTCCGTGATGAACGGCGAGCGCGTCAGCAGAATGATCGTAGTGACGCCCATGCTGTACGAACTGCTTGACCATCCGGACTGCCTCCCCGGCCGTTTCCCCGCGTTGACGACTCTCCTCTACGGCGGGGCAGCCGCTTCCCCCGCACGTCTCAGGCAGGCAATCGAACGTTTCGGTCCGGTACTGCACCAGATCTACGCAGCCTCCGAGAGCGGGCTCGTCACGGAACTCACCCCCGCGGAACACGACTTGCAGCGACCCGAGTCTCTCGCCGGCTGCGGGCGCCCGGGACCGGGAGTCGAAGTGGAGCTGCGGGACGAGGACGGCAAGCCCGTGCTCGCAGGACACCTCGGCGAGCTGTACGTGCGCAGCCCTACGGTCATGGAGGGCTACTGGAACGACCCGGAACGTACCGCCGAGGTACTCGATGACGAAGGCTGGTTCCGCAGCGGAGACATCGCCCGCCAGGACGAGCGCGGCTACCTGTACCTGGTCGACCGCGCGCGGGACATCATCGTGACCGGCCGCACCGCCGACAACGTCTACTCCCGTCTTCTCGACGACTTCCTCGCCGCACACCCCGTCGTCAAGGACGCCGCCGCCGTCGGCCTGCCCGATGCCGACGGCCAGGAGAGCGTGCACGTGGTCCTGGTGCCCCAGGACCCGGCCGGTGCCCCAGATCTCGCGAGGCTGACCCGCGAGATCGTCGACGCACTCGGCGACCTCTATGCGCCGGCCTCCTACTCGATCACAGACGCCCTCCCGCGGACGACCGTCGGCAAGACCGACAAGAAGGCCCTGCGCGCGTGCCTGCTCACGGCTCGCGCCGAAGGACCACCCGACAGCTACCCCTGCTCGTCCGCCCGGATGGTGGGCCACAGCACGGCGACGACACGGTCCGCGTGATCGGACGGGGTGCTCGCTCCGGTTTGCAGGTAGTCGCCGAAGTAGCTGCCGAAGCAGAGGGCGACCACGGTTTCGAGGTCGGCGTCCGCACGCACCGCGCCGGTGTCCTGCAGCCGCTGCAGGGTCCGTGTCAGCTCCGCGCAGCGCGGCTTGTTGCCGTGCTCGCGCATCTGCTCGAACAGGGCCGGCTCGCGCTCGGCCTCGCCCATGAAGTTGCCGTGCAGCACCATCGCCCGTTCGTTGTGGTACCGGGGGTCCAGGCGCCGGACGGCCTCGGTGAACGCCTCCACGGGCGGCACCCCATCGACGTCCAGGGGAGGGTAGGCGTCGCGCTGCTTCTGCAGGCCGTAGTGGAGCGCGTCCACCACCAGCTCGTGCTTGTTCGGCCAGCGCCGGTACAGGGTCGGGCGCGTCACACCGGCGTCCGCCACCACGTCGCCGATCGTCATCCGCGTGTACCCGTCGGTGGCCAGGCGTTCGCGCGTGGCCTTCAGGATCGCCTCCTCGATCGCGGGGTCCCGCGGCCTGCCGCCAGGATGCGGCGTGCGCTCCTGCTCAGGCGCGCCCGTCTCCGTCACGGCCTTGCGTCGTGGTCGGTGTGCGCGGCCGACGCCTGTCTGGTCCTTGCTGCTCACGGCGTGTCGTCCCTCCTTGTTAGGCATCCACACTAGCCAGCTCCGGGCCCCTCCCGAGCAGTTTAATTCCAATCATTGACTGTAACGAAACCTGTGGTGCATGGTTGTCCCGCCGGACAGCGCGCCACTCGGGCAGCGGTCCTCGGCCGTCACCCACACCTCCATGCCGGGAGCGGGACAGCCGCCCCGGTGATCCATTCGCGGCATTCGCCGAACGAAATGCGCAAGGAATCTCATGAGCACTGAAAAGCACACTGGCCGCGTTGCCGCCGTCGTCGGTACGGCCACAGCGGCGCTCCTCGCCACGACGGCCCCCGCGCCCGCCGTGGCCCAGGACCAGGAGATGGCGGCCAAGCCGACCGTGGTGCTGGTCCACGGAGCCTTCGCCGACGCCTCCGGCTGGAACGAGACCGCCGCCCGGCTGCGCCATCAGGGCTTCCGGGTCCGGGCGGTGGCCAACCCGCTGCGCGGCCTGGACCATGACACGGCGTATCTGGAGGGCATGCTCAGGGGCGTCAAGGGTCCGAAGATCCTCGTCGGCCACTCCTACGGCGGCGCCGTGATCACCAACGCGGCCGCCGCCATCCCCGACGTCAAGGCACTGGTCTACGTCGCCGCCTTCGCTCCGGACCAGGGCGAGACGCTCGGCGGGCTGCTGGAGCAGCACCCGGACCCGGGCGTCCCGCCGCTGCCGCAGCAGGCCTTCCAGTTCACCCGGCCCGACGGGACCACCGGCACCGAAGTCATGCTCGACCCGGCCGAGTTCGCCGACGCGTTCGCCGCCGACGTGCCCGCGAAGACCGCGGCCCTGATGGCCGCCTCCCAGCGGCCCATCGCGGCGGAGGCGTTCGGCCAGCCGGCCAAGCAGGCCGCCTGGAAGACCATCCCGTCCTGGGCGCTGGTGGCCAAGAAGGACCACGCCATCGCCCCGAGCCTGGAGCGCTTCATGGCCAAGCGCGCCGACGCCCACATCACCGAGGTCGACAGTTCCCACGCGGTCATGGTCAGCCATCCGCATGTCGTCGGCGACGTGATCAACCGGGCGTACCGCGCCACCCGTTGAGGTCACCGGGCGGACAGCCCCTAGACCGTCCCATCTGAAGTTGCACATGTCCGCCCTGCAGCGGCGGAGCAAGAAATCCGAGGAACCCATGTCCCTGTTCGACCCTGCGCTCTGGTCCGGAAAGATCAACATCGACGGCTGGCACGACGCCTCCGGAGGCAAGACGGCCGTCATCAACCCGTCGACCGGTGGAATCCTGGAGCACACAGGATCCGCCGACGCGAGCGACATCGCCCGCGCCGCGTCCCGCGCCGCCGTGGTCCAGCGCGCCTGGGCCGCCACCCCGCACACCGAGCGCGCCGCCATACTCCGGCGAGCCGGTGAACTGTTCGCCGTCGCCGCACCGGAGATCCAGGACTGGCTGATCCGCGAGAGCGGCAGCACGCGGGCCAGGGCCGTCTTCGAGACGGACCAGGCCGTACAGGAGTGCTACGAGGCGGCCGTGCTGTGCTCGCACCCGATCGGACAGGTCATGCCCTCCGCCGAGCCGCGGCTGAGCATGACCCGCCGAATGCCCGCCGGAGTCGTCGGCGTCATCTCGCCGTTCAACGTGCCGCTGATCCTGGCGATCCGGTCCGTCGCTCCGGCCCTGGCGCTCGGCAACACCGTGGTCCTCAAGCCGGACCCGCGCACCGCGGTGAGCGGCGGCGTCACCATCATGCGGATCTTCGAGGAAGCGGGCCTGCCGCAGGGCGTGCTCACCCTGGTCCCCGGCGGCGGCGAAGCCGGTGCGGCGCTGGTCGATGACCCGCACGTCCGCGTCATCTCCTTCACCGGATCCACCGGGGCCGGCCGCAAGGTCGGCGAGGCGGCGGCCCGCGGTCTCAAGCGGGCCCACCTCGAACTGGGCGGCAACAACCCGATGATCGTGCTCCCCGACGCCGACCTGGACCGCGCCGTGTCCACGGTCGCCTGGGGCTCCTTCTTCAACCAGGGGCAGGTCTGCATGGCCACCGGACGCATCCTGGTCCACACCGACATCGCCGAGGAGTTCACCGCGCGTCTGGCCGCGAAGGCCGAGCAGCTCACCGTCGGCGACCCCGCCAGCTCCGACGTCGACCTCGGCCCCCTCATCAACGCCCACCAGCGTGACACCATCCACGCCCAGGTCACCGCCAGCATCGCCGCAGGCGCCCGGCTGCTGGCCGGCGGCACCTACGACGACCTCTTCTACCGCCCCACCGTCCTCGTCGACGTTCCCGACGACGCGCCCGCCTACGCGGAGGAGGTCTTCGGCCCGGTCGTGCCCGTCCGTACGTTCGCCACCCCGGACGAGGCCGCACAGCTGGCAGCCGACGACGAATACGGCCTCTCGCTCGGCGTCCTCACCCGCGACGTCATGGCCGGCCTTGAGCTGGCCGAGCGCGTCCCGAGCGGTCTGGTGCACATCAACGACCAGACCATCAACGACGATGCCCTCATCCCCTTCGGCGGCGTCGGCTGGTCCGGCACCGGCGCACGCTTCGGCGGCGAGGCCAACATCGACGCCTTCACCGAGACCCGCTGGATCACCGTCCGCGGTTCCCAGCCGGTCTACCCGATCTGACACAGCCCACGTCGGCCCGAGGGCGTGCACCCGCTGCCCTGCGGGCGCACGCCGTCATGACCACCGTGCTCCGTCGGCCCGGCACCAGCCCTGGTGCCGGGCCGGCCCACCCGCTCTCCAGCCCCGACCCGACATCCCCGAAGGGCCATCCGCGATGTCCGACCTGACCTTCCTCGCCCTCTCCGGCAGCCTGCGCGGCTCCTCCCACAACACCGGCCTGCTGCGCGCCGCGCAGAACCTCGCCCCGCACGGCGTCACCATCGACCTCTACGAAGGGCTGGGCAGGCTCCCCTTCTTCAATGAGGACCTCGAGGACGGCCCCGACCCCGCCGCCGTCGCCCACCTGCGCCGACGCGTGCGGGAGGCCGACGGCGTCATCATCGCCACCCCCGAATACAACTCCGCCATCCCCGGCGTGCTGATGAACGCCCTCGACTGGCTCTCGCGCCCCACCGGCCGGCATGCCCTGCGCCACAAGCCCGTCGCCGTCATCGGCGCCTCACCCTCCCAGTTCGGCACCGCCCGCGGCCAGCTGGTCCTGCGGCAGATCCTGCACCGCATCCAGGCCCCTGTCGTGGCCCACCCGGAGGTCACCGTCTTCCAGTCCCACCGGCGCTTCGACGCCGACGGCACCTTCAGCGGTGACGACATCACCGAGAGCCTGCTGCGCGACCTGCTGGCCGAACTGGCCGCCCTGGCCGAGCTCCACGCCCCGGCCCATGCCGTCTGACACCCCCCTGCCGCCGGATCGCCCCATCAGGGCGGCCGCGCCCGGACCGAAGAAGCCTGCGTCAGGGGCGACCACGTCGTCCACCCATTCGTCGCCACACAGCGGAGATCACCCGGCGCGGCGAAGCCGACACCGACCTGGCAGGCCGACGCTTCCGCATCCGCACGCATCGACCGAACTCAGGAGGCCAAACATGCCCACACCGCACACCACCGACCAGCAGCCGAACAGCTCAGCACAGGGACCAGGAGCAGGCGAGGCCGGGCTCGTCGTGGTCAGTGAGAACGGGATCGGGCCCTACGGCCAGCAGGTGAGAGTCGGCCACCATCTCCTGGCCGCCGACGAACCGGAGCCGGAGGGCACGGACACCGGCCCCGGCCCCTACGACCTGCTGCTGGCCGCACTGGGCGCCTGCACCTCCATGACCATTCGCATGTACGCCGCCCGTAAGGGCTGGCCCCTGGAGAAGGTCACTGTCTCGCTGCGTCACCGGCGCACCCACGCCGCGGACTGCGCCGAGTGCGAAAGCGGGAGCGGACTGGTCTCCCGGATCACCCGGGAGATCCGTCTCGACGGCGCACTCGACGGCGACCAGCGCCGGCGGCTGATGGAGATCGCCGAGAAGTGCCCGGTGCACCGCACCCTCACCACGGGCGCGGTCATCAGCACCACCCCAGCTCCGGCACAGCCGTAAGCGGCGTACACGTGGCAGCAGTTCGTCCACCCGCGCCCCGCCGGGATCGAACGGCCCGTGCGATAGGCGATGTTGATGTCCCGCGTCCCTGACGTTCGTCCCCTCGCGGGGCCTCCGACCAGGGACCCTAGACTTGAGGCGTGTTCGACACGTCCGACTTCGATCTGGCGCCGTACGCCGATGTCGACACGGCGAGGCTCGTGCGGCGTACGTACTGCAGTTGGCACGACGTCGGCTGGCGGTCGCTGCTGGTGCAGCGGTTCACCCACGCGCGGGAGGTGGAGTGCCTTGCCCTTCCCGGAGTGTCCGACCTGCATCTCGTCCTGTGCACGGGAGGGAGCGTGGAGATGCGGACGCGCGGCGACGGGAAGCCGACGCGTCGGCACTGGGCACCCGGCCGTCTGGAGCTCATGGTCCCCGGCCACTCGACCGTGCGCAGTTATCGCTCGACGACGACGATGAGCAGCATCCAGGTGCACATTCCGCGGGCGACCGTGGAGCGGGCGGCTGCTGAACTCGGTGGGCCGGAGCCGGACTTCGAGGCGCTGTCCGCCGGTCTGGGCGCGGGTGATCCACTCGTTGAACACCTTGTGCGCGCGTTGCCGGCGGCCGAGGGCGCGACCGACGTCTACGCGGAGTCCGCGGCCGCGTTTCTCGCCACCCATCTGCTGACGCAGGGCCGCGACCACCGCCTTCCGGGCCCCGACCGCGCCGCGGTACGCCAAGGCGTCGCCATCATGCGGGACCGGCTGGCCCACCCGTTGACGCTCGCCGACATCGCCGCCGAAGTGCACTTGAGCGTGTACCACTTCATCCGCGTGTTCCGCGAAGCCACCGGCGAGACCCCGCATCGGTATCTGACCCGGCTGCGCGTCGAGCGGGCCCGGCGGCTGCTGGCCCGTACCAACCTGACCGTCGGGCAGATCGCCGAACGCTGCGGCTTCGCCAGCCCGGGAGGCCTCTCCTCGGTCTTCCTGGCGCACGTCGGTGTCCGGCCGTCGGTGTTCCGCAAGAACGCGTCGACAGGTGAGCAATCTCGCGCATGTCCTGACCCGGGTGCGCCGTCCTAGCGTGGCGGCGTGCCTTACACCTATGCCGTGACCTCACATTCACCGGCGAAGCCCGAAGCCGTGTTCACCGTGCTCCTCCGCGCGGCCACCTGGCCTTCGTGGTCGCCCATCGACGCCGCCGAGATCGAAGGAGAAGGCGATCCCGACCTGCCGCAGGGGGTCGGCGACGTACGCGTGTTCCGTACCGGCCGAGGGGCCGCTCGCGAGAAGATCGTCGAGCTGATCGCCGACCGGCGGTTCGGCTACGAGAACGTGGGTGGCCCGTTCCGTTCCTACCGGGGCACCGTCGAGCTGACCGAAGCCCCGCAGGGCGGCACCGACATCACCTGGTCGGCCACCTTCACGCCGAAGCTTCCCCTCTCGGGGCCGTTCTGGCGCTGGTATCTGACCCGCTTCATGCAGCGGATGGCCGACGGTCTGGCCGCGTACGCCGACACGGCGCGGGCGCCGGGTGTGGCATAGGGCGAGTGCCTGACCGCGCGCGTCGCGCGTCGCGGTCAGGCACCGTGCGCTGTGATCTTCCTTGCGGCTACCGCGCGTCGACCAGCATGCGGCCGTCGGCCGGGACGCGTGCGGCCGCGCCGCCCGCGTAGGCGCGCTCGACCCGAGCCTGCTCAGCCGCGTCCGGCACCGCGTTCTTGCAGCTGGTGCCCGCGCTGGAACCCGACATCAACTGGGAGCACGGGCCGGGCTTGGTGTCCGGCAGGCCCAGGTTGTGGCCGAGCTCGTGGGCGACGATGCGGGTCTTGTCGTGGCCTTGCGTGACCGCCTGGCTGCCGAGTTCGACACGGGCCTGGCCGCCGGGGCGGACCGGGCCGAGCGATGCCTGCGGCCAGCCGCTGGTGGCCACGATCTGGATCTCGGCCCGGGTACCGGGCGCGGCCTCGACCAGCTTGACGTTCTCGACGTTCGAGTTCCACGAGGCGACACCGGCCGTGATCGCCGCCTCCCAGCCGGCGGCCCGGCTGTCGTCGTAGCGGAGCGTCACCGCTGCCGACGCGTCATTCGCCGCGGCCGGTTCCGGCGCGGACAGGGCGTTCGCCGCCGGTGCCGCGGTCAGGGCGACCGCGACGGCGGTACTCGCTATTCCCAGCCGTATGTGATGCAGCATTGCTGTCCCTTCACTTCACTTGTGGGGGGCCTCGGCTCCGTACGGAACCGAGAGTGTGTGGGGAGGGAAGTGCTGTTGTGCGGCGGCGGGCTCAGGGCTTGCGCGCCACCGCCCCGTACATCGCGATGGCCCGGTCGTCGACGGCGTGCTGACCGTCGCCCGGCCGCCACTTGTGGACCTGGACCACGCCGGGTTCGACCAGCTCAAGGCCGTCGAAGAACGAGGCGGCCGTCGGCAGGTCGCGCAGCGCCATGGGCATGTTCTGCCGCGCGTACTCCTCGGCGACCTGGCCGACCTCCTCCGGGGCGAAGTCCGCGGTGCCGATCGTCATCGCCAGGAAGCTGCCCGAGGGGAGCGGGTCGAGCAGGCGCCGCACCAGACGGCAGTCGTCCGGCGGCAGGATGAAGTGCAGCATGCCGATGATCATCAGGCCGACTGGCTTGTTCAGGTCCAGCAGTTCACTGAATTCCGGGCTGCCCAGGATGGCGTCGGGATCGTGCATGTCGGCGTCCACGTAGGCCGTCGCGCCTTCGGGGGAGCTCTGCAACAGGGCACGGGCGTGGGTGAGGACGATGGGGTCGTTGTCCACGTAGACCACGTGCGACTCCGGCGCCACCTTCTGCACCACCTCGTGCAGGTTCGGCGCGGTGGGCAGCCCGGTCCCGATGTCGAGGAACTGCCGAACGCCCTGCTCCTCGGCCAGATAGCGCCCGGCGCGGTGCATGAACCGCCGGTTCTCCCGCATGTGCACGGGCAGCGACGGCCAGTGCCGGCACATGGCGTCGCCCGCCTCGATGTCGACGAGGTAGTGGTCCTTGCCGCCCAGGATGTAGTCGTAGACGCGAGCGGAGTGCGCCGTCGAGGTGTCAACTCGATCCAAGGGGCTGGTCATACGCCGTTCCTATCTTCGCCACCAAAGGTCGTGGCAGACGGTACAGCGCCGGACCACTTCTCGAACAGCAGCCCCACGGCCATGAATTCGTACGGGAGTTGAGGCGGCGGGGCCCAGCGCCGGAGCGCCCACGACGGGTGCCGTGTACACCGGGGGAGGGGCCTGTAGATTGTCCGGAGTCGCAAGGAGTTCATGTGCCTCAACGGGACCGGTCCCCGCGTTCAGCGCTGGCCCTGAGCCGAAGCGTCGAACGCCCGCGTGCCGCTGTGCTGTTGCTGCACGGCGGCCACGAGTACGGTACGTCGGCTCCTGGCCCGTGGAACCTCCCCGCCGTCCGGATGCTCCCCTTCGAATGGGCCGTCCGCCGTGCCACGGCGGGACACGCCGTGCTCATCGGGCGGGTCCGCTACCGCTGCCGCGGCTGGAACGGCGAGCGAGCGGACGCGGCCCGCGACGCCGAGACCGCGTTGCGCGAACTCGCCCAAGCCGCCGGGGAGTTGCCGACCATCCTGGTGGGACATTCGATGGGCGCCCGTGCCGCCCTGCGCGCGGGCGGTGCCCCCGGCGTGCGGGGAGTCGTCGGGCTCGCCCCCTGGTGCCCTCCGGAGGAACCGGTGCGGCACCTCGACGGCCGACGCGTCATACTCCTCCACGGCGACCGGGATCGCGTGACCGCCCCGAAGGCGTCCGTCGACTTCTGCACCCGGGCCAGGGCCGCCGGCGCGCACGCGAGCTTCGTGGAGGTGCGGGGCAGCGGCCACGCCATGCTCCGGCGGGCGGCCGCATGGCACGAACTCACCGCACGTGCCGTGACAGGTTTGCTCGGCCTCACACCGCTGCCTTCGCGTGTCATCGCGTTTCACCGGTGAGGGGGTGCCTTCCGGCGCCTCCCTGACAAGCGCGAACAGCGCGAACAGCTCGGCCCCGAGGCTGGCAGGGCCGGTCGTTCTCTCCCGTGCCGCCTTCGATCGATCTAGGCCTTGTCGCCGAGGCTTGCCAGAGCGGTGTGGACTTGTTGTTGGGTCGGCCGGCTTGCGGGCAGGGGGGCGGCGGGCGGATTCGGTGCGCAGGCCGTCCAGGAGGAACAGGCGGGCATGAGACGTTTCGCGTCCGGACAGTGGCCGCTGACCACGTCGGCGACGGCGGGGTCGGTGGCCTGAAGTTCACAGAGCTTCTCGACGTAGTACGTGAAGCCTTCCCAGGCGTCGTCGAAGGACAGAGCCATCGCGGAGTTCCGGTCGTCGACCCCGACGACCCCGCCGAGCAGCACTGGGACAGGTACACCAAACGCGACTGGATCTAGCAGCTCCACCCGCAGCCCCAGGGCGTGTAGCCCACGGGGGCAGCGAGCGGACGGGGCGTATGTGCCCCCTATGTGCTGACTGGGAGATCAGCCGTTGCCGGCCGCACTCGGCTCGTACGTCCAGCGCAGCAGGGCGCCGAGTCCGCCGGCCGGGACGTCGTCGCTCACCACCTCAAGCGGAATGATCAGGACATCGGCGGACGTAGCCGCCGCTGAACGCAGCAGCGCGTCGTCGGCACGCACGGGGACGGGGGCGCCGTCGCCGAGGGCTTCGGCGTCGGTCCGCCGCACAGCGATCTGGTCGGGATCGGAGCCCGCCCACATCTCGCGGTGCAGGTCAGGCCCGTCGGGCCGCACCAGCAGGGTGTCGATGCGGTGCTCGCGGGCGGCGTCCACCACCGCGGGCACGCCCTCGACGGCGCCGGCGGGCCGGTCGGTGCCCACGCGGCCCGCCCGGAAGCGGTCGAGCACCTCGTCGACGTGCCGATGCAGATGCTCCTGGGAGGCGTTCTCGATGGCCTCCTCCAGCGCCGCGGAGCCGGAACCGGCGGCGCGGCCACCGTGCTCCGTCTCGACGGTCACGGCGCGAACGGCTTCCGGCAGCTTGTCGCGCACAGCCGGTCGCTCGCGGGGGTCGCCCACCAGCACGACGAGGTCGGCGCCCGACTTCTCGTAGACCGCGGCCAGCGCTTCGGCGATCTCTGCGGCGTTGTGTTCCCAGGTGTTCTCCACCTTGAGCTGGAAGTGCCGTTCGGACCAGTCGGAGGTGGCGGTGCGGTGCACCGGCCACTGCTCTCCCTCGACGTGCCCGGAGTCCTGCGGGCCGGCCGCGGTCCGCAGCTCGAAGTCGGCGCCGGTGCGGTCGATGTAGGCAACCAGGCTCACCGGGTCCTGGCCACACAGCTCCAGCAGGGGAGTCAGCCGCGGAAGAGCAGCCCAGCAGGCGAACCCGCCCCGGAGCCGCCGGGGCAGTCGGTGGCTCAGCACGACCTCGCCGCCGGTGGCGAAGAGGACGTGCCCCGCGGGGTCCTCGGCGGGCGAGAGCCTCGTCAGGCTGTCGCGGACCGCCGTGACGGTGGGCTCGTCCGCACCTTCCTGCTCCAGGGTCCGGCATGTCTCCCGCACGGACAATTCACGGCGCTTCGCGCCCGCCTCGTCCGCCTGACCGGGATCGAAGTACACCGTCGCCCAGGGGCCGGGCCGGTCAAGGAGTGGTTGCAGAAATGAAAGACGCATGGTGACTCGCTCCTCGTGGGCCGCATTCTCGCGACCGGCCCACGGTCGGTTCGTCGTCGGTCCGGTTCAGCCGGGTCAGTCTGTTCAGTCGTTCTGTTCAGTCGTTCTCCGAGCGTTCCCCCTTGGGGCCGCGACCACGTTCCGTTCTTGCCTCTGCGGGTCCCCTGGTGCAAAGGGGCGCAAACTGCCTCCCGATACTTTGGAGGCCGTAGGCCGTAGGCGGTGGCGGGGTGACTCGGTGGTCGCAGGCCACCCAAGGCGACCTGCGGGGCGGCACAGCGTGTTGGGGCACGTATCCGAGGCTCAGCCCTCACGCGTCTGCCGTACCCGCTGTCCCGAGACTGTAGAGGGCCTCACCCATGGGGGAGTTTCCCCCGCTGACGTGGGCGCGGACCGAGGCGAGGTATTCGTCACGGCTGATCCGTCCATCGCCGTCGGTGTCCAGCACGGCGAACGCCGCCTTGATGTTGCCGACCGGGTTCCCCAGCGCCGTGCGCAGCGTCGTGAACTCCGCCAGGCTCAGGGCACCGTCCTTGTCGGTGTCGGCGAGGTCGAACAGCCCGCCGAGCACAGGCTCGCAGACGGTGTCGAACGCATCGGCGCCGGCCCATGCTGCGTACTCCTCGAAGGTCACCCCTCCGTCGCCGTCCGCGTCCATCGCCGCCCACGCCCGCTCACCGGCGGTGCGTGCGGCAATGACCAGGGGATCGTCCTTGGTACGTCCCGTCGCCGCTGCCACTCGCTCGGCACGCGCGAAGTACTCGTCCGCCGAGATGACCCCGTCGCCGTCCGCGTCCAGCATGGCAAAGACGAGTCGCTTCGCATTGATGTCGTCCATCGATGTTCCTTCTGCCAAGTTCACGCCCACATGGATCTGTGATCGCGTTCTGCCAGCCATACCCGATACGCCCGGGTTTCAGGCGCTCGTGACTGCTGGCCCTGCGGTGACGAGATGCACGAGCGCTCATCCCGGCGCACGAGAGGAACGGGCGCCGGAGGTGCGCCGCGACAAGCCGGGGACGGCGGGGGCGGCCAAGGTCACTCAGGGGCAGCCATGGGCAGCCATGGACCCGAAGTGAATCCGGATACCTGGAGGGCACATGATCGGTGGACGTGGTGCGGCAATGGCCTTGAGCTCCCTGCTTCTGATGGGCTCGACGTGGGCGTGGGCTCCAGTCAGTCAGGCCGATGCGGGCAGGTACAGCGGGGGTGTTCTGTGCACGGGGCACAGTGAGAGCACGTACAACCCGCCCTTGACCCTCACACCGCGCGAGACCCGCGTTCACACAGAGGCCCGGTACGAGTGCGCCGTCGCGCCCGGCCGGACCATGTCGGCCACCGGTTCCCTGGAGGGGGTGTCACCGGCGGCATCCTGTGTCGCCCTGACCAACTCCCGCCTCACGGAAGAGGTGCGGTATGCCGACGGCGAGCGGTCTTTGATCATCTACAGCAGCAGCACCACGCTCCGTGTCGCCGGCGTTCTCGTCGTCAGGCTGTCGGGCCGGGTCACCGAAGGGCGCGGCGAGGGACATTCGGCGCATCGGACGGTTGCCGCGCTGCCCAGCCAGCTGCCCACGCAATGCCTCACCTCCGGCCTCCAAGGCAGCAGCGGTCGGGCGCAGCTGGAGATCCAGCCGTGACCGCGGCCTCCGTGGGGATTCCCACCGAACCGATCGGCAGCATCCCCCGCCCCCCTGAGCTGCTCGCCGCCGTGGCCGCCCACGCGGCCGGCCGGATCGGCGACGAGGAACTGGCTGCCTCTCAAGACCGCGCGGTCCGTGACACCATCCGGCGGCTGGAGGAGATCGGCTCGCCGGTCGTCACCGACGGCGAACAGTCCAAGCCCAGCTTCGTCACGTACCCTCTCGCCGGGCTGGATCACCTCGCACCCGATGGCGTCGTCATTCCCTTCGCCGACGGACATGAGCGGCAGCTGCCCCGCTTGACGGCCGGACCGTTGCGCTACGCCGTGCACGCCGACCGATATCTGCGGGTCGCACGCCTGCACGCGACCGTCCCCGTGAAGCAAGCTGTCATCGCCCCTTCGGCGTTGAGCCTGCTCTATCCGGCGGACGGCATCGACGGCTATCCCCGCGAAGCCTTCGTGGACGATCTCACCGCCGAGGCCGAGGCCGACATCCGAGGCTGCCTGGACGTCGGCGCCCATAGCGTCCAGCTCGACTTCACCGAGGCCCGCCTCGCGCTGAAGCTGGACCCGTCAGGGGGCCTGCTGGAGCAGTTCATCACGCTCAACAACCGAGTCCTGGAACGCTTCTCCGCCGCCGAGCAGGCCAGGATCGGCGTCCACACCTGCCCGGGCGGCGACCAGGACTCCACCCACAGTCTCGACGTGGACTACGCCGCCCTGCTGCCCGCGCTGCTGCGGCTCAAGGCCGGAAACTTCTACGTCCAACTGGCCAGTGAGCCGGAACCGGACAAGGTTCTCGGCATCCTCGCCGACCATCTACCCGGCCAGGCTCGCGTGTTCGTCGGGGTCACCGACCCGATCGACCCGCGCGTCGAGACCCCCGCGCAGGTCCGCGACCGGGTCCTGGCCGCCGCCCGCCATCTGCCCGCCGACCGCCTCGGCACCTGCGACGACTGCGGATTCTCGCCCTTCGCCGACGACATCTCCACCTCTCGCGACACCGCCTTCGCCAAGATCCGCGCCCGGATCGAGGGCACTGCCCTGGCCGCCCGCGAGCTGGGCGGCTAGCCGCACGACAGCATGCCTGGCCTGCTTGGGCGGTTCGATCGCCGGATGGCGACTGGACCGCCCCGTGCTGGACCGGGCCGGCTGGTGTCCTCGTTGCCTTCTGGTCCGGGACTACAGGGCCGGGCGGCGGTCCTGCCACGGTGCTCGCCGGGCTTCACCTCCCCCGACGCGACGAGTGCCGCCTGGTCGGCCGCGTCGAGCCAGCGGGTCTGCTCGGAAAGGGCGTTCATCATGCTTGTGTAGCACCGCCGTTGGGTTCACTCGAGGGTCGGAGGCAGCGCGCCGGCCTCACCGCCGTCCGGCGGTTGCTTCGATCAGCTCGTAGGCCAGGTCGAAGCGGATGCCATCGGGGTTGTGGAGTCCCTTCTCTGCGTACCAGGACTTGTCGGCCTCCGGGTGGGGGCCGCTCACGCCGACCCGGCCCCTGCCGTACGGGGCGACGACGACGGCGGCATCTCCGTTGGCGTAGGTCGCCAGGACGTCGGCGTCGGCACCCTTGTTCAGGAAGAAGGCGGGCCCGTCCTGGAAGTACATGTGCCGAGGCTTGCCCTTCCACTTCACCGGCACCACGGTGTCGCGTTCGTCGGGGACGGTGGTGCCGGGGGAGTCGACATACCCGTCGGTGTCGCCGGGCAGCAGGCCGAAGCCCGGGTTGCGGCCCGCCAGGTAGGCGCCGAAGCACAGGCCCAGATAGCTGCCGCCCTCCCGGACCCACGTGCGGAGGACCCCGGCGGAGCCCTTCAGGTCCCGCCAGGTCCGCTCCAGGTCGGCGCCGCCACCCGGCTGCACGTACAGCTTCGCCCCGGCGAGGTCGGAGGCCTTCAGCGGGGCCTTCACGTACCTGACCCGGTAGCGCTGCGGCGCCTCGCGCAGCACCCTGGCCACCGACGGCGCGCAGTCGGGGCAGCCCTGCGGGCCGTCGTAGATCACCGCGAGGGGGCGCCCGGCGGGCTGCCGCTCCCCGGCGGACGAGGACGGGGCGCAGCCCACGGCCAGCAGGGCGGCGGCCGCGAGGGCGGCGACGAGGGGGTGGCGGGTGGGATTCGGGTCGGTCATTGCCGCACTTTCCCGCTCCACGGGTCGTGCCCGGTACCCGCCGGTCGGCGGGCACGCCTCCCCCGACCGGCCGGAGCCCTTCGCCTGTGTGATCGCCGGGGCCGTACGAGCCGTAAGGTCGGGTATGTGACGACGCACAGGGGGACCACGCACATGATCCGGGCCGTGGTGGTCGACGACGAGGCGCTCGTGCGCTCCGGCTTCCGGCTCATCCTCAACGCCGCCGAGGACATCGAGGTCGTCGCCACCGCCACCGGCGGCGAGGCCCTCGCAGCCGTACGGGAGCACCAGCCCGACGTCGTCCTCCTCGACATCCGCATGCCGGACGTGGACGGCCTCACCGTCCTGCGCGAGCTGCGCGCGCTACCCGCCCCGGAGCGGCCCGCCATCGCGATGCTGACAACCTTCGACACCGACGAGTACGTCCTGACCGCCCTCGACGCCGGGGCCGCCGGCTTCCTGCTCAAGGACACCGAGCCCGTCCAGCTCGCGCAGGCGGTGCGGACCCTCGCCGCGGGCGGCGTCGTGATGTCGCCGAAGGCGACCCGTTCCCTGCTCAGCAGCCACCCCGGCACACGAGAGGCCGACGAGGGCACCGCCCGGGTCGGACGGCTCTCCGAGCGGGAACGGGACGTGCTGGTGCTGGTCGCCGAGGGGCTCTCGAACGCCGAGATCGGCGACCGGCTCCATCTGAGCGGCGGGACGGTCAAGGACCACGTCAGCGCGATCCTCACCAAGCTGCGGGTCGGCGGCCGCGTGCAGGCGGCGCTGCTCGCGCAGCGGGCGGGGCTGCTGGAGCGGCGATGACCAGGATCCCCGCCCCGCTCGCCGACGCCGGCCTGGTCGTCCTCGCCGGGCTCGACCTCTGGCTCAACCTGGAGGACGACACCCCGCTCGGCCTCGCCCTCGGTGCTCTGGCCTGCGTGGCGCTGCTCCTGCGCCGCCGCTTCCCCCTCTCCGCCTTCCTGCTCTGCCTCCCCGGCTCCCTCGTCCAGGACGTCCTCGTCGCGCCGATCGCCGCGCTCTACACCCTCGCCGCGCGCTCCCGCGACCGGCGGCTGCTCGCCCTGTACGCGACCCTCTTCGCGCTCACCACCGCCACCCCCTGGCCACTGACGGACTTCGCGGGCGAGGAGCGCACCTGGACACTGGTCACCTTCGTCTACATGCTCGCGACGGCCGCCGCCCCCGTGCTGCTGGGCCAGCTCGTCCAGGCCCGGCGGGACCTGGGGCGGCAGCTGGCGGAGACCGAGGCGGCCAGGGAGCACGAGCGGGAACTGCACGCGCAGGCCGTCCTCGCCCGCGAACGGGCCCAGCTGGCCCGGGAGATGCACGACGTCGTCTCGCACCAGGTGAGCCTCATCGCCGTACAGGCGGGGGCGCTCCAGGTCGCCACCGCCAACGACGAGACCCACGAGGCGGCCCGTACGATCCGCACGCTCAGCGTCGACACCCTCGACGAGCTCCGCACCATGGTCACCCTGCTCCGCGCCTCCGGCGGCGACACCACGGAGCTGGCCCCGCAGCCCACCCTCGCCGACCTCCGCCGCCTCGTCCTCGGCAGCGGCCTGGACGCCGAGCTGACCGGCGGACTCCCGGGGGCGGACGCCGTCCCCGCCCCGGCCCAGCGCGCCCTCTACCGCACCGTCCAGGAGGCGCTGACCAACGTGCGCAAGCACGCCCCCGGCGCCGCCGCGACCGTCGAACTCTGGCACGACGGCGCGGCATACGGCGTCACCGTCACCAACGGCCCCCCGGCCCGCCCCGCCCTCCCGCTGCCCGGCGCGCACCAAGGCCTCGTCGGCCTCCGCGAGCGCGCCGAACTGCTGGGCGGCAGCCTGGAATCGGGGCCGTCCGGGGACGGCGGCTGGCGGGTCCGGCTGCGCCTCCCGGACCGCCGCGACTGATCACCTCTCCTGGAACGCCTCCACCGCGAACACCCGCTCCTTGTCCGCCTCCGATCCAGGCACAACCCACCAACGAGCGACTCCGTACCGCCAGAACCGGGCTCTCAGTGAGACGACCCGACACGCCCCACGGTGCGGGCGCCACCTCATGTGTAACAGGCACACGGTCGGAAGGTCATCGCCCAAAGGGGGGAGCACGTGTTCGGTTCCGCGATCATGCCCCTAGCCCTGCGGCACATGTTGCCGCAGTCCAGGCAGAAGATGGTCGGCAACCCGGCTCGTTCCCGCGCGTCCTCGTGGGCGTGGCGGAGAGTCTGGGCGGTGTCGCACGGAGCGGCCCGACAGACGGTGCAGTCCACCGCGTGGTCGTTCCACTCCAGGTACGTGACGAGGGCGCGGCCCTGAATCTCGTAGCAGGGCTGGCAGGCGCGCGGGTACCAGGCGTCGGCACCGCCGAGGTCGACACCCCCGCCCGGAGCCAACTGACGCGGGCACCAGATGCACACGTTGCCGCTCCGCTGCTGCGGCGTCAGCTCGGAGCTGCCCGGCACCGCGAACATCCGCAGCAACTCGGCCACTTCGCGCGTCACCGCTGCGCTGTCGCGCGTGCCCGGCAGGCCTGGGCAGCGGCGGCCTGGGCTGCCTTCCAGGCCCAGCGTATGCGCGTGCCCTCGTCGCAGTAGTCCTCACGGCGACAGCGGGAACAGCCGTCCAGATGCCCATGTAGTTCCCGTACAGCTTCGTCGCCTGGGCATCGAGGTCGGTGACAGTCATCGTTCGACGGTCCTCAGCACGTCGGCGAGCGTGAGGAGCGCGCGCAGGCGGGCGGTGGAGCACAGGTTCCCGGGGTAGCGCGGGGGCACGACCCAGTGTGTGATCATCGAGAGATTGCCGATGCGCGGGACAACGAGGAAGCTGCCCTTGCCGAGGCGTTGTTCCTCGCCGTTCCACTCGGCTTCTGGTGCCACGAGTACGTAGTAGTCGCCGCTGGACGCCCACAGATCGCGGACGACCGGCCCGCACAGCCAGTCGTCGAGGGCCGCAGCCACCGTCTTCGGGTCTTCACTGCATACGGCGCTGTGAATGCGCGCCGCCGGGACGCGTACCGCGTCGAACCGCACGCCGAGAGGCAGCAGTGAGACACCCCGATTTGCCCACTCCGCCACGGCCTCGCGTGGGCGAGGGTGGGCCCTCGCGAGCCAGTCGGCGATGGCGCCGCGGTCGGGTGCCTGCTCCCGTGCGCTGCTTCCCGGGCCCGGCCGGGGGACCATACTCTCGGCCATGTCGACTCCTCGGTAGTCGGCCACGCCCCGGGGCCGTTCGCGCGGTCGCCGGGGTTTCACGTATCTCGCGATCGTCCAGCGGCCATCTGGGACGTAGGAACCTCCACGGTTTGCCACTTCGGGACGTCCCACAGGGGGTAGAACGTCCCTGGCTGCGGGCCGAGCCTGGGTGACATGAGCGTCTACTGCGCCACCGCGGTGGAGAACGGCCGCGACGTCGGACGGGGGGCCGGG
>NZ_BMSY01000003.1 GCF_014649395.1 Streptomyces aureoverticillatus | reverse complement strand
TGGCGTTGACTTTTGGCACGCTGTTGAGTTCTCAAGGAACGGACGCTTCCTTTGTACTCACCCTCTCGGGCTTTCCTCCGGGCGCTTCCCTTCGGTATTTCGTGTTTCCGACTCTATCAGATCTTTCCGGCTTCCCGGTCCGTTCCGATTTCCTCGGTGCTTTCCGGCCTTTCGGCCTTCCGGCGGTGTTGACTCTATCAGATCCTTTCGGGCCTGATTCCCAGTCAACCGGGTTTGCCGTTGCGGCTGTTGGGCCGTTCCGACGAGTGAGACTTTAGCGGAATCTCGGCTCCCGACCTAATCGGGGGCGTCCCTTCGAACGCCGACTCCTCATTTCGCAAAAGCGCATGAAAACGAGCCGACAGCAGTCCCTCGTGAGATACGAAGGGATTGTGCATCGATCGTTTGAATGGTCTTGCGGAATGGCCGCCCGGGGACCGACCAGAGATCGGCGCTCACGTCGGGCAACTCGGAGAACACTACGTTCCGGTCCAGGGCGTGTCAACTTCGGGGCGGGGCGCGCTACTGTGGGGCCATGACTACGCATGCGCGCACCCAGCAGTGGTGGGCCGCCTGACGGCGGCCGCGCTCACGCATGCACTCAACGGCCGCCGCTTCGGCGGCCGTTCGCGTATCTCCCTCCGGAGGTCCTGAGCCCGGTCGCCGGGTCGGCGGCCCCGTTCCGGAAGTGGAGAGAAGAGATGACGCGGATCTTCAGTGGGATCAAGCCGACGGGGCACCTGACGCTCGGGAACTACCTGGGGGCCATCCGGGGCTGGGCAGAGGTCGATCAGTACCGGGCCGACTCGGTGTTCTCCGTCGTCGATCTGCACGCCCTGACCGTGGACCACGATCCCGCGCGGGTGCGCAGGCTCAGCAGGCAGGCGGCGACGCTGCTGCTCGCGGCGGGGATCGATCCCGGGCGGAGCGTCCTGTTCGTACAGAGTCATGTGGATGAGCACGCCCGGCTGTCGTATCTGCTGGAGTGCGTCGCCTCGGACGGGGAGATGCGGCGGATGATCCAGTACAAGGAGAAATCCGTCGTCGAGCAGGCGCGGGGCGGGAGTGTGCGGCTGTCGCTGCTGACGTACCCCGTGCTGATGGCTGCGGACATCCTGGCCTACGGCGCCGACGAGGTGCCGGTCGGCGACGACCAGACGCAGCACGTCGAGCTGACGCGGGATCTGGCCGTGCGCTTCAACCAGCGGTACGGGCACACGTTCGTGGTGCCGCGCGCGACGCGGCCCGAGGTGGCCGCGCGGGTCATGGATCTGCAGGACCCGACGTCGAAGATGGGGAAGTCCCATGAGTCGGGGGCCGGGATCATCTATCTGCTGGACGAGCCCGACGTGGTGCGGAAGAAGATCATGCGCGCTGTGACGGACAGCGGGAGTGAGGTCGCGTACGACCGCGAGGGCCGGCCCGGGGTCTCGAATCTGCTGGAGATTCTCGCGGCCTGTGAAGGCGGGGACCCGGAGGGCCTGAGCGGGGGGTACGAGTCGTACGGGGCGTTGAAGAAGGATGTCGCCGATGCCGTGGTGGAGCTTCTGCGGCCCGTGCGGGAGCGGCATCAGGAGCTCGTCGCGGATCCCGCGTATGTGGAGTCTGTGTTGCGGGTCGGGGCTGAGCGGGCTCGGGGGATGGCTCGGCCCACGGTCGATGGCGCCTATCGGGCTATTGGGTTGCTGCCTGCTGCGCCGGCTGGGGCCGGGGCTGTGCCGGTGAGCGGGGCGCGGTAGGCGCGGGCGGGTGGGGGTGGGGTGGCCCTGCGGGGCTTTCCCCAGTCCCGCCCCTTCCCGAAACCGGGGGCTCCGCCCCCGGGCCCCCGATCCTCAAGCGCCGGAGGGGCTGAAAACAGTCAGGTGTTGTTGCCCGATGCCAGTTCTCGGCTTCGGTCCCGGGCTGCTTCCAAGGCCGCGATCAAGGCCGCTCGTACGCCGTGGTTCTCGAGTTCCCGGATGGCGTTGATGGTGGTGCCGGCCGGGGACGTCACGTTCTCGCGGAGCTTGACCGGGTGTTCGCCGCTGTCGCGGAGCATGACGGCGGCGCCGATCGCGGCCTGGACGATGAGGTCGTGGGCCTTGTCGCGCGGGAGGCCGAGGAGGATGCCGGCGTCGGTCATGGCTTCGACGAGGAAGTAGAAGTAGGCCGGTCCGGAGCCGGAGAGGGCCGTGCAGGCGTCCTGCTGGGTCTCGGGGACGCGGAGGGTCTTGCCGACGGCGCCGAAGATGTCCTCCGCGTGGGCCAGGTCGGCGGCGGTGGCGTGGCTGCCCGCGGAGATGACGGACATGCCCTCGTCCACCAGGACCGGCGTGTTCGGCATGACGCGGATGACGGGGATGGTGTCGGCGAGGCGTTCCTCGATGAAGGCGGTGGTGATGCCCGCGGCCGCGCTGATGACGAGGGTGTCCGTGGTGACGTGCGGAGCCAGCTCGGCGAGGAGGGCGGCCATGTCCTGCGGCTTGCAGGCGAGGATGAGGGTGTCCGCGCGCTCGGCGGCCCCGGGGTTGGTGAGGGCCTCCACGCCGTAGCGGGTGCGGAGTTCCTCGGCGCGCTCCTGGCGGCGGGCGGTGACGAGCAGGTCCGCGGGTGCCCAGCCGCTGCGGATCATGCCGCTGAGCAGGGCTTCGCCGATCTTTCCGGTGCCGAGGACGGCGACCTTCTGGGTGGGCTTGTTCGGCGTGCTCGACTTGCTCGGCTTGTTCGGCGTGTTCGGCGTGCTCATGGGCGCGGGCCTCCCGGGGGTGCGTCGTTCGGGGTCATCCTCGCATCGGGCGACGGTCGCGCGGTCCGCGGCCGGGATCAGGCGGTGCGGCGGCGCAGGGTGGCGGCGCCCAGGGCCAGGACCAGGACGGCGCAGGCCGCCACGATCGCCGCGTCGCGGACGAAGTCGCCGGTGATGTCGGGGTGACGCAGGACTTCGTTCATCCCGTCGACGGCGTACGACATGGGGAGGACGTTCGAGATCGCCTCCAGGACGGGCTGCATCTTGTCGCGGGGCGTGAACAGGCCGCAGAGCAGGAGCTGCGGGAAGATCACGGCCGGCATGAACTGGACCGCCTGGAACTCGGACGCGGCGAAGGCCGAGACGAACAGGCCGAGGGCCGTGCCGAGCAGGGCGTCCAGGAGCGCGACCAGAAGCAGCAGCCAGGCCGAGCCCGTCACGTCCAGACCGAGGGCCCACAGGGCGAGCCCCGTGGCGAGGACCGACTGGACGACGGCGAGGGCGCCGAAGGCGAGGGCGTATCCCGCGATGAGGTCGCCCTTGGCCAGGGGCATGGCGAGGAGGCGTTCCAGCGTGCCGGAGGTGCGCTCGCGGAGGGTGGCGATGGACGTCACCAGGAACATCGTGATCAGCGGGAAGATGCCGAGCAGCGACGCGCCGATGGAGTCGAAGGTGTGCGGGCTGCCGTCGAAGACGTACCGCAGGAGCAGCAGCATCACGCACGGGACCAGGAGCATCAGCGCGATGGAGCGGGGGTCGTGGCGGAGCTGACGCAGGACTCGGGCTGCGGTGGCGAGGGTTCGGTGGAGGTTCATGTCGCTCGCTCCAAGGGGTGGGGGCGGCTTGTGGGTGTCAGCGTGCGTTGGCCTCGTCCACCAGGTGGAGGAAGGCGGCCTCGACCGTTTCGGAGTCGGTGCGGGTGCGCAGGGCGTCGGGGGTGTCGTCGGCGAGGATCTCGCCCTCGCGCATGAGGAGGAGCCGGTGGCACCGCTCCGCCTCGTCCATGACGTGCGACGACACCAGGATCGTGGTGCCGCGGTCGGCGGCGATGGCGTGGAAGAGGTTCCACAGGTCCCGGCGGAGTACGGGGTCGAGGCCGACGGTGGGCTCGTCGAGCACGAGGAGTTCGGGGGCGCCGAGGAGCGCCACCGCGAGCGAGACGCGGCTGCGCTGGCCGCCGGAGAGGTTGCCCGCGAGGGCGTCCGCGTGGGCGGTGAGGTCCACGTCGGCGATGGCGCGGGTGACGTCGTCGTGGCGGCGGGTGGCCGCGGCGCCCCGGCCGGGGGCCAGGACCGCGGCGAAGTACTCCAGGTTCTGCCGGACCGTCAGGTCGTCGTAGACGGACGGGTCCTGCGTCACGTAGCCGATGCGGGAGCGCAGGGCCGGGGTGCCGGCCGGGTGGTCGAGCACCTCCAGGGTGCCGGTGACCTTGGCCTGGGTGCCGACCACGGAACGCATCAGCGTGGACTTGCCGCAGCCCGACGGGCCCAGGAGCCCGGTGATCTGGCCCCGGGGGACGGCGAACGTGAGGCCGCGCAGGACGGTGCGGGGGCCCCGCACGACCGTGAGGGATTCGGCCCTGATCGCGGGGGTGGTGGTCGCGGCCGGCGCCGCTTCGGTCCGGGGTGGGGTCGCAATATTCATCATGTGATGATTATGCGGCCGACGATGGGGCCTCCGTCAAGGGGACGGCGGGGTGAGGCGGGTTCTGGGGCCCGGGGGCAGGGCCGTTTCGGGCAGCACCGCGCCCCGCGTCGGTGCGGGCCGGGCTGCCGTGACGCGGGGCGCGGGAGAGTCGGGGAATCGCGGATGAGGGCGCGTGGCCGTCAGCGGGTGCGTTCCAGGCTGCGTACGACCGTGACGTCCAGGGCGTACGTCTCCTCCACGACCTCGTCGGGGAAGTGGACGCGCAGGTGCGCACGCTCGTCCGCGAGGACGGGGGCGGCGCGTTCCGGGCCCAGGTGCGCGAAGTACGAGCGGCTGCCCAGGTGGGCCAGGTGGACGTCCAGCGGGATCCGGCGCGTCCAGCGCAGACGGCGGTGGACCGGCATCAGGCCCGGGGCCGCGGCGGCGATGAACCGCGGCGCGTCGCCGGAGATGCCGCGTGCGTGGTAGCCGGGCAGCCGGGACTTCAGGCGGGCCTCCTGAGCGGCGATCCAGGGGATGTCCAGGTCGGGCAGGTTCCACCAGACGGCCAGGGCGCCGCCGGGGCGCAGCACCCGCAGGGCCTCCGGGACGGACCGGGCCGGGTCCGTCCAGTGGAAGGCCTGGGCGTACGTGACGAAGTCCGCCGAGGCGGCCGCCAGCGGCAGGGCGTCCCCCACGGCCCGCACGAGCGGGGTGCCGGGCAGGGCGGCGCGCAGTTGTGCGCCCATGGCGGGGCCCGGCTCGACCGCGATGACGTGGGCGCCGCGGTCCCGCAGGAGGCGGGTGGCGATTCCGGTGCCCGCACCCACGTCGACGGCGGTGGCGCCGGGCAGCGGGCGTTCCGCCAATTCCTCCACCGTGGTGAGGAGTTGGCGCGGGTAGCCGGGGCGGGCCGTGGCGTACTGGGCCGCCACGGAGTCGAAGGAGAGGGCGAACTCGGGCGAACGGCCGGGATATGCGCGGTGGTCGGGCATCCCGTCATGCTCGCGCTTCGGGGCGGGGCTCGGCCACTGGGCCACGGCCCCGCGCGACAGGGCTCAGGGCCGGGCTCGGCCATGTGGCCCGGCCGGGGACTCGGCCCAGCCGGACTCGACCCACCCGGGCCGGAGGCTACTTGCGGCGCTTGCGCTTGGGGCGGTTGCCCGGGCGTCGCGAGGCGCGCTTCTCGTACTGCGCGCGCGCCGTCTCGTACTCCTCCCGGTGCAGCTTCTCGCCGGGGGCCTCCTTCAGGGAGCGGAAGAAGTACGCGAGCAGGGAGCCGATGAAGCCGATCATCATCAGGCTGCGCGTCGACGCCACCGACTGCGGGTCGTGGCGCTTGCCGAACCCCTCCCACGTACGCCGGAACGCGATCGCGCTGCAGATCGCGAACATGATCACGACCAGCACGTTCACGAAGGCGCCCACGTCCGCGATCTCCAGGCCCTGGTACGCGAAGCGCAGCACCAGGCAGCCCACGACGGCAGCGGCGAGCGAGCCGACCGCGACACCGGCGCGGCGCAGGCCGTAGCGGTCCGTGTGGTCGACCCAGGTCGTGCCGAAGAAGCGGATGGACTCGGGCTGCGGCCCCGCGGGGGTCCCCCCGGGCTGCGCGGTACGCGGTTCGTGACTCACGCCGCCGATTATCACCTGCACGGGGACTTTCCAGCCCGCCCGGAGCATCCAAGCCCGTCCGGCGCTTGAGGACGAGCCGCGAAGCGGCAAAGAGGAGGGAAAGGGGCGCAGCCCCATACGGGGCGAGCCGCCTAAGGCCCAGGGGCCAGCCCACGCTAGTTTGGGCAAGCAGACAGATGTACGAGGGACACCCGGGACGGGAGGTCGAAAGTGTCGCTCCGCTCAGGTGACCCTGAGGAGATCGGTGGCTATCCACTGGAGGCCCGCCTCGGCTCCGGCGGCATGGGCACCGTGTTTCTGGGGCGTACGGCGTCCGGCCGACCGGTCGCGATCAAGCTGATCCACCAGCAGTTCGCGAACGACGACGAGTTCCGCACCCGCTTCCGGCAGGAGGTCGCCGCCGCGCGCCGGGTCAGCGGCGCGTTCACCGCCGCATCGTCGACGCCGACCCCGAGGGCCTGCATCCGTGGATGGCCACGACGTACATAGAGGGCCCGACGCTCGCGCAGCGCATCGCAAGGCGCGGGCCGATCGGCGGCGCCGAGCTGCGCTCGCTGGCCATCGGCCTCGCGGAGGCGCTGCGCGACATCCATCGCGCCGACGTCGTCCACCGTGACCTCAAGCCATCCAACGTGGTGCTCTCGGCGGAGGGGCCGCGCGTCATCGACTTCGGCATCTCGCGCGCCGCCGACCAGCAGACACTGACGATGACGGGGCGGGTCATCGGTACGCCGCCCTTCATGTCGCCGGAGCAGTTGCAGACACCGCGCGGGGTCGGTCCGTCCTCGGACGTCTTCTCGCTCGGTACGTTGCTGGTGTACGCGGCGACGGGGCAGGGGCCCTTCGACGCGGACTCCCCCTACATGACCGCCTACCAGGTGGTGCACGAGGCGCCCGCCCTCGACTCCGTGCCCCAGGCGCTGCGCGCGGCCGTCGAACCGTGCCTGGCCAAGGACCCGGCGGCCCGGCCGTCCGTCGACGAGCTCCTCGTCCTGCTGCGGGATCTGCCGGCGGAGCTGGAGGTCCTCGCGGGCGGGGGACGCACGCGTGACGTCGCGACCGAGCACCAACTGGGGCGGGACACGGGGGCGGGGGCGCCGGCGGGTACGGGTGCGAGTGCGGCCGAGGGCGCCGGGCCCGGGGCCCGTGCGTCCGGGTCCGGCATGTCTGGCGCCGACGGGTCCGGCGGCGGCAAGTCCGGTGGCAGCGAACCTGAGCCTGGCGCCGACGCGGCATCCAACCCTCGCCCCCGACGCTTCCGCCGCCGCTGGCGCCCCCTCCTCGCCGCCGCCGCTGTCATCGGCGTCGTCGCCGCCGGCGTCGTCGTGCTCGACGCGGGCCCCGACAGCACCCCGGCCGGGCCGGACGGCAAGGGCCGCAACGTGGCCGCGACCGGTGCGGCCGCGCTCCCGGGCGGCTTCCGGCCGTGGCGGCAGGACGTGCCGGCGGGCAAGGCGAAGATCCCCGACGAGGTGCGCTGCCTGCCGGGCGGCGACTCGGTCTACTGCGGGGGCGGCGGCGTGGTCGCCACCCGGGTCCGGGTCGCGGACGGCAAGCGGCTGTGGACGACGGGCGGACCGGGCGTACCGGTCCAGGACTTGTACCTCGCGGGGCTGGCCACCGCCGACGGCCGCGGCAAGGGCGACCGTCAGGACCCCGCCCCCGCCAAGGACCCCGCCCGCACCGTCATCGGCTACCGCCCCGCCGCCGAGGGCTCCGGACGCCCCGACGAAGTCGTCGCCCTGGACGCCGCGCGCGGCAAGGAGCTGTGGTCCGCGCCGTTCGGCATCCAGTCCGTGGCCGTCGCGGGCCCCGGTGCCGCCGACGCCGTGGTGATCGGCTCCAC
Organism: Streptomyces aureoverticillatus; assembly: GCF_014649395.1. Lineage (GTDB taxonomy): Bacteria > Actinomycetota > Actinomycetes > Streptomycetales > Streptomycetaceae > Streptomyces > Streptomyces aureoverticillatus. Next base: position 801,842 of record NZ_BMSY01000003.1, on the reverse strand, counting down.
CGTCCTGACGGCCGACGCCGGCGGCACCCGGGTCGAGGGCCGCGACGCCCGCTCGGGCAGGACCCTGTGGACGGTCCCGTTCCCCGCGGGCGACCAGTGCGCGCCGCTCGGCGCCGGCGGCCGCGCGTACCTGATGTGCGCGCCGAAGGCACAGCTCACGGCGGGCGAGGTGCGGCGCGTGACGGTGCGCGCCGTCGACCTCGCCTCCGGTGACCTCGGGCGGTCCTTCGGTGTGGCCGGGCCGGTGGAGCCGCTGGGTGCCGACCACGGACAGCTCGTGCTGGCGCGGCGGCGGGCGGGCGAGATCGGCGTCGTCGAGTACGACGCGGTGGTCCGCCTCGACCAGCGGCGCGGCAAGGCGACGACGACCCGGCTGCCCCGGGCGTACGGCGGAGCGCCGCGGCTCGTCGACGGCGCGGTGTACTTCACCGAGCAGAGCGGCAAGGTCAGCGCCGTCGACGCCGCCTCCGGCAGGCCCCGGTGGGCCCGGCACACGGGTGTGGAGGGCGCGTCCGGGCCGAGCGCGGGGCCGGGGGCGCTGTACTTCGGCTCGGCCGGCGGCCGGGTCGCCGCGCTCGCGCCGCGCGACGGCAAGCGCCTGTGGTCGACCGACCCGAAGGTCAACGGCGGCTCCGGCCTGAGCCCGACGCCGCGCGTGACGTTCGCGGGGCGCGCGGCGATCGTGTCCGGCGCCAGCAACCTGCTGTACGCCTTCGACACGGCGAAGCCGCCGAAGTCCGGGTGAACCCGGGCCCGGCGGCTTCGTGCGACTCGGCTTCGTACGAGTAGCTCGGCTTCGTACGAGAAGTTCGAGAAGGCGGTCGGCGGACTCAGCAGCGCGGCGCCACGTACCCGTTGCTCCCCGTCTTCACATACGTGTCCGACACATACCGGCCGCTGCCGATCCGGTCCCAGATCTTCGACGTGCCGGTCGGCCCCGTGACCGTCTCGCCGGGCCGCTGGCAGGCGATGGAGACGCGGCTGCCCGCCCGCAGACGGCCGACCTTGCCGTAGGAAGTGCCGGGTCCGGAGCGTACGTTGACGTCCGCGACGACGGCGTAGGTCCGGGCCGCGGCGGCCTCGACGGTCACCTCTGCCCCGTCGGCCCCGTCCGTCCCAACAGCCCCATCCGCCCCAACGGCAACCGTCAGTTCCTCGCTGCTCATCCTGCTACCTCGTTCCCCCGTGAAACGGGCGGCGCGGTCCGCCCATGGCATGTACTCCACACCCTAGACGCGCCCGCGCACCAAGCCAGTTGCAGGACAAAGCAGGACAGTCCCCCCACTCGGAGGGGGCGGCGTCAGCCCAGCTTCGACACGTCCCGCACGGCGCCCTTGTCCGCGCTGGTCGCCATCGCCGCGTACGCCCGCAGCGCCTGCGAGACCTTCCGCTCGCGGGACTTGGGGGCGTACACACCACCCAGGGCCGCGCGGCGGCGGTCCAGCTCGGTGTCGGCCACGAGCAGCTCGATCGAGCGGTTCGGGATGTCGATGCGGATGCGGTCGCCGTCCTCGACGAGGGCGATGGTGCCGCCGGACGCGGCCTCCGGGGAGGCGTGGCCGATGGACAGGCCCGAGGTGCCGCCGGAGAAGCGGCCGTCGGTGACGAGCGCGCAGGCCTTGCCGAGGCCGCGGCCCTTCAGGAAGGAGGTGGGGTAGAGCATCTCCTGCATGCCGGGGCCGCCCTTGGGGCCCTCGTAGCGGATGACGACGACGTCGCCTTCCTTCACCTGCTTGTTGAGGATCTTCTCGACGGCCTCTTCCTGCGATTCGCAGACGACCGCCGGGCCCTCGAAGGTCCAGATCGACTCGTCGACGCCCGCCGTCTTCACGACGCACCCGTCGACCGCCAGGTTGCCCTTGAGGACGCCGAGCCCGCCGTCCTTGGAGTAGGCGTGCGCGACGTCGCGGATGCAGCCGTTCGCCGCGTCCGTGTCCAGGGTGTCCCAGCGCTCGGACTGCGAGAACGCCTCGGCGGAGCGGCGGCAGCCGGGGGCCGCGTGCCACAGCTCGACGGCCTCCCCGGACGCGGAGCCGCTGCGGATGTCCCAGGCGTCCAGCCACTCCTTGATGGACGGGGAGTGGACGGTGTGCACGTCCTCGTTGAGCAGCCCGCCGCGGTACAGCTCGCCGAGGATCGCGGGGATGCCGCCCGCGCGGTGCACGTCCTCCATGTAGTACGTCGTGGTCGGGGCGACGTTGGGCGCGACCTTCGCCAGGCACGGGACGCGGCGCGAGACGGCGTCGATGTCGTTCAGGTCGTACCCGGCCCCGGCCTCCTGGGCCGCCGCCAGCAGGTGCAGGATCGTGTTCGTGGAGCCGCCCATGGCGATGTCCAGGGCCATGGCGTTCTCGAAGGCGGCGTGGGTGGCGATGTTGCGCGGCAGGACGGAGTCGTCGTCCTCCTCGTAGTACCGCTTGGTCAGCTCGACGACCGTGGCGCCCGCGCGCTCGTACAGCGCCTTGCGGGCCGTGTGCGTGGCGAGGACCGAGCCGTTGCCCGGCAGCGAGAGGCCGATGGCCTCCGTCAGGCAGTTCATCGAGTTGGCCGTGAACATGCCGGAACAGGAGCCGCAGGTCGGGCAGGCGTTCTCCTCGATGCGCAGGACGTCCTCGTCGGAGACGTTCTCGTTCGACGCGTCGACCATCGCGTCGATCAGGTCGAGCTTGCGGACCGTGCCGTTGACGAGGGTGGTCTTGCCCGCCTCCATGGGGCCGCCGGAGACGAAGACCGTCGGGATGTTCAGGCGCAGGGCCGCCATCAGCATGCCGGGGGTGATCTTGTCGCAGTTGGAGATGCAGATCAGCGCGTCCGCGCAGTGCGCCTCCACCATGTACTCCACGGAGTCCGCGATCAGGTCGCGGGAGGGCAGTGAGTAGAGCATGCCGCCGTGGCCCATCGCGATGCCGTCGTCCACGGCGATCGTGTTGAACTCGCGCGGGATGCCGCCCGCCTCCCGGACGGCCTCGCTCACGATCCGGCCGACGGGCGCCAGGTGCGTGTGACCGGGCACGAACTCGGTGAAGGAGTTGGCGACGGCGATGATCGGCTTCCGGCCGATGTCCGCGCCCGGTACCCCGGAGGCCCGCATAAGGGCGCGCGCGCCCGCCATGTTGCGGCCGTGGGTGACTGTGCGGGACCTCAGCTCGGGCATCGTCGCTCGCTCCTCAAGGGTCATGCTGCGGGGCATGTTCCGGGCGTGTGTGACTCATGTGTGACTGAGTCGAGCGTACGCCGAGGATCCAAGATCCGGACAGGGTGTCCGGATGACGGGACAGGCGTCTCAGGCCGTACGCCCCCGGGGCCGCCCTCAGCCCCGCCCCGGCCACTCCCCCGTCAGGTGCCCCTGCACCACCGGCGCCACCCGCGCGATGATCTGCTCCACGTCCGCCGAGGCCAGCGGCTCCACCTGGATCACGTACCGCAGCATCGCCGTGCCCACGAGCTGTGCCGCCGCGAGCTCGGCCCGCAGCTCGGCGTCCGGGAGGTCGAGGCGCTCGGCGATGCGGGACAGGAGCTGGGTGGAGACCAGTCGGCGGAAGACGGCTGCCGCCGCCTCGTTGTTGACGGCGGAGCGGACGATCGCGAGGAGCGGGGCACGGGTCTCGGGGTTCTCCCAGACGCCGAAGACGAAGCGGGCCAGGCGCTCGCCGACGTCGTCGAGCGGGCCCTCCGCCACGGCGGCCGGCGCCTGCAGCGCGGGCGCGAACGCCACCTCGATGGCGGCCGCGAAGACCTGTTCCTTCGTACCGAAGTAGTGGTGCACGAGCGCCGAGTCCACGCCCGCCGCCTTGGCGATGGACCGCACCGACGCCTTCTCGTACCCGCGCTCGGAGAACTGGGCGCGGGCCGCCTCCAGGATCACCTCGCGCATGGCGGGGCCCTGCTCCGACTGCGTACGGGAGGGGCGTCCCCGGCGCCGCGGGGCCGGGGCGGGTGCCTGACCGGTCACGACCGCGGCACCTTCACCGCCGACGCCAGGTGCAGCCGCGTGAACGCCAGGGCCTCGGCCAGGTCGGCCTCCCGCTCGGCGCTGGACATCGCGCGGCGGGTGTTGACCTCGACGACGACATGGCCGTCGAACCCGGTCGCCGCGAGGCGTTCGAGCAGTTCGGCGCAGGGCTGCGTGCCGCGCCCCGGCACCAGGTGCTCGTCCTTCGCGGAGCCCTTGCCGTCGGCGAGGTGGACGTGGCCGAGCCGGTCGCCCATGCGGTCGACCATCTGCAGCGCGTCGACGCGGGAGGTCGCGGTGTGCGACAGGTCGATCGTGAAGTGGCGGTAGTCGTCCTTGGTGACGTCCCAGTCGGGGGCGTACGCGAGCATCTCGCGGTCGCGGTAGCGCCAGGGATACATGTTCTCCACGGCGAACCGCACGTCCGTCTCGTCCGCCATGCGCCAGACGCCCTCGACGAAGTCGCGCGCGTAATTGCGCTGCCACCGGAACGGCGGGTGCACGACGACCGTCGACGCGTCCAGCTTCTCGGCGGCGGTCCGGGCCCGCTGGAGCTTGGTCCAGGGGTCGGTGGACCAGACCCGCTGGGTGATCAGCAGGCAGGGCGCGTGCACGGCGAGGACGGGGATCTGGTGGTAGTCGCTGAGGCGGCGCAGCGCCTCGATGTCCTGGCTGACCGGATCGGTCCACACCATGACCTCGACACCGTCGTAGCCGAGGCGCGCGGCTATCTCGAAGGCCGTCGCCGTCGACTCCGGGTAGACGGAGGCCGTCGAGAGGGCGACCTTCGCATCCGGGATACGCACGACTGGTTCTGCCACGGGGAACAGGGTACGGGGCCGTCGCGGGGGCGCCCCAGTCCCGCCCCTTTCCCGAAACTGGGGCTCCGCCCCAGACCCCGCTCCTCAAACGCCGGACGGGCTGGATTCAGCCCGTCCGGCGTTTGAGGACGAGGCGCGGAGCGCCGATAGCGGGGTCCAGGGGCGGCAGCCCCTGGTTACGGGAAGGGGCGGGACCGGGGCGCTCCGTGAGGACCCGCTACCGCCGGCAAGTGGTCCAAGCGCCGCAGGATCACGCCCTCCCGCAGGGCCCACGGGCAGATCTCCACCGACTCCACGCCGAACAGGTCCATCGCGCCCTCGGCGACGAGTGCCCCGGCGAGCAGCTGCCCGGCCCGCCCTTCGGAGACGCCGGGCAGCTCGGCGCGCTCGGCCGCGGTCATCGCGGCGAGCTGCGGCACCCAGTCCTCCAGGGACTTGCGCTTCAGTTCCCGCTGTACGTAGAGGCCCTCGGCGGACCGGGCGGCGCCCGCGAGCCGGGCCAGCTGCTTGAAGGTCTTCGAGGTCGCGACGACGTGGTCGGGGCTGCCGAAGCGCGTGAACTCGCCCACAGTGCGGGCGATCTGGGCGCGTACGTGGCGCCGCAGGGCCCGGACGTCGGCGGGGTCCGGCGGGTCGGCGGGCAGCCAGGCAGCGGTCAGCCGGCCGGCGCCGAGCGGCAGGCTGGCCGCGGCGTCCGGCTCCTCGTCGATGCCGTACGCGATCTCCAGGGAGCCGCCGCCGATGTCGAGGACGAGCAGCTTGCCGGCGGACCAGCCGAACCAGCGGCGCACGGCGAGGAAGGTCAGCCGCGCCTCCTCCGCGCCGCTGAGGACCTGCAGGTCGACGCCGGTCTCGTCGCGGACGCGGGCGAGCACGTCGTCGGCGTTGGTCGCCTCGCGCACCGCGGAGGTGGCGAACGGCAGCAGGTCTTCGACGCCCTTGTCCTCCGCGGCCTGCAGCGCGTCCCGCACCGTGGCGACGAGCAGCTCGACGCCGTCGGGGCCGATGGCACCCGCCTCGTCGATCAGTTGGGCAAGGCGCAGGTCGGCCTTGTGGGAGTGCGCGGGCAGCGGGCGGGCGCCGGGGTGGGCGTCCACCACCAGCAGATGCACCGTGTTCGAACCCACGTCGAGGACACCGAGTCTCATATACGGAACGCTACTGCGCATACGGCGTCCGGCTGTCGCCGGGCGGACGTTGCTGGTCTCCGGGGAGAGACGGGCGCGCATACCCTGGAGTCGTGCCAAAGACGAAAAAGGCGAAGCCCGACAAATCGAAGCCGTCGCAGTCATCGGAGTCCTCGGAGTCTTCGGAGTCCTCGGTGTCGTCGAAGTCGGAGAAGCAGGCCAAGAAGGAGAAGCAGGCCAGGAAGGCCGACAAGATCGCGAAGGCCGGCAAGGTCACGAAGTCCAAGAAGGCGGTCCAGGACGAGCAGGGTCTGGACTTCGCCCGCGCCTGGGTGGAGTTCCCGGACCCGGCGGACGACGAGCAGGTCTTCCGCTGCGACCTGACGTGGCTCACCTCCCGCTGGAACTGCATCTTCGGCAGCGGCTGCCAGGGCATCCAGGCGGGCCGGGCCGACGACGGCTGCTGCACGCTGGGCGCGCACTTCTCGGACGAGGACGACGAGAAGCGGGTCGCGGGTTATGTGGCGCGGCTCACGCCGGACATCTGGCAGCACCACGACGTCGGCACGCAGACGGGCTGGGTCTCGCAGGACGACGACGGCGAGCGGCAGACCCGCCCGTACAACGGGTCGTGCATCTTCCAGAACCGGCCCGGCTTCGCGGGCGGCGCGGGCTGCTCGCTGCACATCCTGGCCCTGAAGGAGGGCCGGGAGCCGCTGGAGACCAAGCCGGATGTGTGCTGGCAGCTTCCCGTGCGGCGCACCTTCGAGTGGATCGACCGGCCGGACGACACGCGGGTCCTCCAGGTGTCCATCGGTGAGTACGACCGCCGGGGGTGGGGGCCGGGTGGGCACGACCTGCACTGGTGGTGCACGTCTGCGACCTCGGCGCATGGCGCCGGGGATCCTGTGTACGTGTCCTATCGGCCCGAGTTGATCGAGCTGATGGGCAAGGCGGGGTATGACCGGCTGGTCGAGCTGTGTGAGGCTCGGCTTGCCTCGCAGTTGCCGTTGATCGCCCCGCATCCTGCGGATTCTGGCGGGGCGCCTGGCGGGTGCGCCTAGGCGCCGTTGGGGTTCGCCCGGGGGGGCGGGTGCGGGTTTGTTCTGGGCTGAGCGCGCAGTTCCCCGCGCCCCTCTGCAACCGTCCGTCCGCCTCGGCCCCGTCCCAGGCTCAACCCTGCCCCAGGCTCAGCCCTGACCCGGGTCGTCGCTGGGCGTGGGGGTGGGCGTCTGGGGGTCGGACGGGGTTGGCGTGGGGGTGGGGGTCGGGTTCGGGGGTGTGGGGGTTGGTGTGGGTGTGGGGTTGCCGGGGGTTGGGGTCGGGTCCGGGTTGGGCGGGCCCGGCCTGGTCGCGGTGGGGCGCGGGGCCGGCTTGCCGGGGCGGTCCGGGGTGCCGGAATTTCCGTAGCCCTCCAGGGAGATGACCGCTCCGGTGGGGGCGATGGTCACGCGTGCGCTCCAGTGGCCGGGCGGTTCGCGGTCGTCGTCCACGTAGACCCTGATCGTGATCGACTCGCCGGGCGAGAGTGTGCCCGCGGACTGGCTCAGGACGAGCCAGGGCGCACCGGTGCTCGCCGACCAGCGGACCGGTGAACTGCCGCCGCCGGTCAGCGTGATGAGCGTGACGCCGCCGTGCGACCGGGCCTGTACGCCGATCCGGCCGGCGGCGGGTCCGCCGGGGCTGATGACCTCTACGGAGACACCGGGTCCGCGGCCGCCGCGGAAGCGGGGGTCGGGGGTGGTGCGGGCGTTGCCCGCGTTCTCGTAGTCCTCGCGGCCGCGGGCGCCGTCCTTGCCGCCGGGGCCGCCGTCGGCCTCGGTGACGCCGGTGGTGCGGCCGTCGTGGCCCTCACCGGTGAGCGGCGCGCCGCGGTAGGCCGCCCAGAGGGCGAGCACGGGGGCGGCGACGACCGTGGCGACGACCGTCGTCGTGACGGCACGCGCGCGCAGGCGCTCGCGGCGGGCGGCGTGGTCCTTGGGGTCCATCGGGAAGCCGCGGCGGTCGAAGCGGGGGCCGCCGCCGCGGGCCCGGCGCCGGTCGCGCGGGGCGAGGGCCATGGCGTGGTGCAGGGCCGCGCGCGGTGCGGCGACGACGGGCAGCGCGGCCGGCGTGACGGCGGTGCCGGGCCAGGCGCTGGAACCGGCGCGCTCGGCGGTGCTGCGGCAGCGCGGACAGTCGTCGACGTGCCGGACGAGCTCGCGGCGCAGGGCCGTGCCGAGCAGGACCTGGTTGTCGCCGGTGAGGCGGGCGACGATCGGGCAGGTGCCGGTCTCGACGACGGCGAGGGCGGCACGGGTGCGCTCCACCTCGCAGGCGGCGGAGGCGAGCAGGTCACGGGCGGCGGCGGGGTCGAGGCCGAGGACGGCGGCGACCTCCTTGGCCGAGAGCCGGTGCCGGACGGCGAGCTCCAGGGCCTCGCGCTGCTCGGGCGTGGTCCCGGCGGCCTCCGGCCAGGCGAGCTGGGCCAGTTCACGGCGGCGGGCGCGGGCGAGGTCGTCGGCGGGGGCGGCGGGAACGGTGCCCCTTGAGGTGGCCGCGGCGGCCGCGGCGGCGGGAGTGCCGGGGGGCGGGTGGGCGACGAGGCCGGGGGTGGCACCCGAGACAGCCCCGGCGCCCGAAGCAGACGCAGCGCCCGAAACAGACCCGGCGCCCGAAGCGGGCGCCGCATCCGTCGAGGCCCCGGCGGCCGTGTGTGCGCCATGGCGGCCGCGCTGCTTGTTCTCGGCGAGGGCGCGCAGGCACATCCAGCGGGCGAGCGCGTACAGCCACGCGCGGGTCTCGCCGTCGGGGCGGGCGCCGCGCCGCTCGGCCAGCGCGAGCACCTCGCCGAGCGCGGCCGTCGCGGCGTCGTGGTCGCACAGCACCGACAGGCAGTACGTGAACAGGCCGTCCAGGAATGGTTCGTAGTGCGTGGACGGAGGTGCCGGCGACTGCGGGACCGTGCGCGGCACCACCCGCTTGCGGGCGCCGGGGTGCGCCCGGTGCGCGCCGGTGGTGTACGTGGGAGTTTCCGGACTGCTGCTCATCACCCGTGCGAAGTTAGGCGCATGATGCAGGGGGCTTCCTCCCCCTTGAGCACATTTAATCCTTACGGGTGAACAGATCCCTCAAAAGGGGACAGGAAGCCATGATTCCGTTGCTTGTTCGATGGAGAGGAGCTCGCACCGCCCCGACCCGCCCGTGCGGACGTCGGCGGACGATGGCAGGCACCGGCGGGTGCTGGCGGGCGCTGGCGGGCGCTGTCAGTGGGGACGGCTACGGTTCACGCATGGCTGCCCGTACGAAAACCGCGAAGGACCGCCCGTCCTACCGCTGCACCGAATGCGGCTGGCAGACGGCCAAGTGGCTCGGCCGCTGCCCCGAATGCCAGGCATGGGGCACGGTCGAGGAGTACGGCGCGCCCGCGGTGCGCACGACCACCCCCGGCCGTGTCACCTCCTCCGCCCTGCCCATCGGCCAGGTCGACGGCCGCAGCGCCACCGCCCGCACCACCGGCGTGGCCGAGCTGGACCGCGTGCTCGGCGGCGGCCTGGTGCCCGGCGCCGTGGTGCTGCTCGCGGGCGAGCCGGGCGTCGGCAAGTCCACGCTGCTGCTCGACGTCGCGGCGAAGGCGGCGAGCGACGACCACCGGACGTTGTACGTGACGGGTGAGGAGTCGGCCAGCCAGGTCCGGCTGCGCGCCGACCGCATCTCCGCGATCGCGGACCACCTGTATCTGGCCGCCGAGACCGATCTGGCCGCCGTCCTCGGCCACTTGGACGCGGTGAAGCCCTCGCTCCTGGTCCTCGACTCGGTGCAGACGGTCGCCTCGCCGGAGATCGACGGCGCCCCCGGCGGCATGGCGCAGGTCCGCGAGGTCGCCGGCGCCCTCATCCGCGCCTCCAAGGAGCGCGGCATGTCCACGCTCCTGGTCGGCCACGTCACCAAGGACGGCGCGATCGCGGGCCCGCGTCTCCTGGAGCACCTCGTCGACGTGGTGCTGCACTTCGAAGGCGACCGGCACGCCCGCCTCCGCCTGGTCCGCGGCGTGAAGAACCGGTACGGGACGACGGACGAGGTCGGCTGCTTCGAGCTGCACGACGAGGGCATCACGGGCCTCGCCGACCCGTCGGGCCTCTTCCTCACCCGCCGCGCCGAGGCCGTCCCCGGCACCTGTCTGACGGTGACCCTTGAGGGCCGCCGCCCCCTGGTCGCCGAGGTCCAGGCTCTGACGGTCGACTCGCAGATCCCCTCCCCGCGCCGCACCACCTCCGGCCTGGAGACGTCCCGCGTCTCGATGATGCTGGCCGTCCTGGAGCAGCGCGGCCGCATCACGGCCCTCGGCAAGCGCGACATCTACAGCGCCACGGTCGGCGGCGTGAAGCTGTCCGAGCCCGCCGCCGACCTCGCCGTGGCCCTCGCCCTGGCCAGCGCCGCGAGCGACACCCCGCTGCCGAAGAACCTGGTCGCGATCGGCGAGGTGGGCCTCGCGGGCGAGGTCAGACGGGTCACGGGCGTGCAGCGCAGACTGGCCGAGGCCCACCGCCTGGGCTTCACCCACGCGCTCGTACCGACCGATCCGGGAAAGGTCCCGGCCGGTATGAAGGTCACCGAAGTCGCCGACATGGGCGACGCGCTGCGCGTCCTTCCGAGATCGCGTCGTCGAGAGGCCCCACGCCAGGACGAAGACCGCCGGTAGACTTTGCCCTGGTCTCGCCCATCCGTACGAAGCCGGGCCTGCACGAGGCGTGCACCCAGACGTGCGAAGAGGCTTGGACAACCTGCGACCGGAGGAGTGCAGTGGCAGCCAACGACCGGGCAGCGGTTCCCGGCAAGCCCGGTACAGGCTCCGGTGCCGACGGGCTGATGCGCGCCTCCCTGAGCGCCGTCGCACCCGGCACCGCCCTGCGCGACGGCCTGGAGCGGATCCTCAGAGGCAACACGGGCGGGCTCATCGTGCTCGGCTCGGACAAGACCGTCGAGTCGATGTGCACGGGCGGCTTCGTCCTGGACGTCGAGTTCACGGCCACGCGGCTGCGCGAGCTGTGCAAGCTCGACGGCGGCATCGTGCTCGACAAGGACATCACCAAGATCCTGCGCGCGGGCGTGCAGTTGGTGCCGGACCCGACCATCCCCACGGAGGAGACGGGCACCCGGCACCGCACGGCGGACCGGGTGAGCAAGCAGGTCGGCTTCCCCGTCGTGTCCGTCTCGCAGTCGATGCGTCTGATCGCGCTGTACGTGGACGGGCAGCGCCGCGTCCTGGAGGACTCCGCGGCGATCCTGTCACGTGCCAACCAGGCCCTCGCCACCCTTGAGCGGTACAAGCTCCGCCTCGACGAGGTCGCGGGCACGCTGTCCGCCCTGGAGATCGAGGACCTGGTGACGGTGCGGGACGTCACCGCGGTCGCCCAGCGCCTGGAGATGGTCCGGCGCATCGCCACGGAGATCGCCGAGTACGTGGTCGAGCTCGGCACGGACGGCCGCCTCCTGACCCTCCAGCTCGACGAGTTGATCGCGGGCGTGGAGCCCGAGCGCGAGCTGGTCGTCCGGGACTACGTGCCGGAGCCCACCGCCAAGCGCTCGCGCACCGTCGACGAGGCGCTCGTCGAGCTGAACGACCTCACCCACGCCGAGCTGCTCGAACTGCCCACGGTGGCACGGGCGCTGGGGTACACGGGCTCGCCCGAGACCCTCGACTCCGCGGTGTCGCCGCGCGGCTTCCGGCTGCTCGCGAAGGTCCCCCGGCTGCCCGGCGCCATCATCGACCGGCTCGTCGAGCACTTCGGCGGACTGCAGAAGCTGCTCGCCGCGAGCGTGGACGACCTCCAGACGGTGGACGGCGTGGGCGAGGCCCGCGCGCGCAGCGTGCGCGAAGGGCTTTCGCGGCTTGCGGAGTCCTCGATCCTCGAGCGGTACGTCTAGCCTCCGGCGGGCAAAGGGTGGGCAGGTGGGAGAAAGCCCGCGCGACAGCGCGGGCCACCACCCACCGGGCCGCACCCGGAACGCCAGGCCTTGGCCGGAAACCTCAGTCCTTGGCCAGGACGAACGACGTCTTCGCGCTGCCCAGGCCCGGGGTGTGGGCCTCCACCAGGTAGGTGCCCGGCTTCGCGGCGCCCGGTGCAGGCGTCGCGCACCGGGGGGCGCTGGCCTTGCGGTCCCATTCCAGGGCGTGGGTCACCCGGCCGTCCGCGGGCACCCGGAACAGCAGGCTGGCCCCGGTCCCGGGGCAGTCCTCGGAGGACCACATCGCCTTGTCGGAACCGGCCTGAGTGATCGTCAAAACGGTGCCCTTGCCGCCGAGATCGACCTTGCAGGCCTTCCCGCCGGTGTTCACGGCGGTCACCTCCAGCTTCGGCTTCTGCCCGGGCGCGTACGAATTCCGGACGCTGCGCAGCTTCAACTTCACCGCGCCGGAGGTGCACTTGGCGATGCTCGACCCGGCCGGCAACCGGTCGCCCGAACCACCGCCGCCCTTGGCGTCGTCCGAGCCGCCACCGCCTGCGCCGCCGTCCGACGACCCGTCGGAGCCCGAGCCGCCGGAGCCGTCGGAGCCCTCCGAGTCGCCGGAGCCGTCGCCATCGCCGTCGCCGTCGCCGTCCGAGCCGTCCGACTCGTCCCGGCCGCCCGGGTGTTCACTGATCGCGGGGCCGGAGCCGGAAGGACCGGGCGTGATGGACGTCGCGGGCCCCTTGCCCGACGAGCCGTCGGCGCCGTTCTTCCCGCCACCTCCGCCCGAGGCGAGCGCCCACACGACAAGCAACACGAGGAGTCCGACCACGGACAGCAGGACGGCCCTCCGGCGCCAGTAGATGGAGGAGGGAAGCGGCCCGATCGGATTGCGCAGTGATCCCACGCCCAAACCTTACGAGAGAACCGGGCGTTGTCCTGCCCCACCCGCCGCCTCAGGCCACAACTTTTGCGGATCATCATCCCGGGCGGAGCCGCCCGGGCGCCCGCGCCCTACCCCTGAAACACCCCCGCGACACCGTCGATCGGCTGCTCACCCCTGTCTTTCGTCAGGTCGGTGATCCGTCGATCGCTGGATGTGACGAGTCCGGACCACTCCGTACCGTCCGTAATCATGGACACCATGGATTCTTCCGGCCTCTACCTAGACGTCACCGAGTTCGCCCATGACACGCCGACCTGGGTGCAGCACCTCGCGGAGGTGTGGACGGAGCTGGGCCTGCTGCTCTTCGGCGTGCTGTTCGTCGTCGCCTGGTGGCGGGCGCGCGGCGGCGACCCGCGTGCCGTCGCGGTGGCGGTCCTCGCGCCCCTCGGCACGGCACTCGCGTACGTCATCAGTGAGACCGTGAAGTCCTTCGTCGACGAGGAACGGCCGTGCCGGGCCGTGTCCGGCGCGCTCAAGCCGCTCGTCGAGTGCCCGCCGCACGGCGACTGGTCGTTCCCGAGCAACCACTCGACGATCGCCGGCGCCGCCGCCGTGGGCCTCGCGCTCGCCTGGCCCCGGATAGCGGCCCTGACGCTGCCGATGGCGGCGCTCATGGCCTTCTCGCGGGTGTTCGTTGGCGTGCACTACCCGCACGACGTGGGCGTCGGCCTGGCCCTCGGCGCGCTCGTGGCCTTCCTGGTGGTACGCCTCGCGGGCCGGCCCGTGACGCGGATCACGGAGGCGATGCGGGGGTCGCGGACCGGGGTGGTGCGGTGGTTCGCGGGGCCGGGCGCGGCCACCGTGCCCGTGCGGCAGGCTCCGGCCCCGTACGCGGACGCCCAGTACACGCAGCAGTCCCAGCAGTCCCAGTACGCCCAGTACTCCCAGCAACCCCCATACGCCCAGTACTCCCCGGCGGAGCACCCCCACGAGCAGACCATGGCGCTGCATCGACGCCCGGAGCAGGGCCACCAACCGCAGTACGAGCCGCAGCACCAGCCCCCGTACGAGCCGCAGTACCCGGCCTCGTACGGTCCGGAGGAGCCCAACGGCCGTCCCTGAAGCGGGACTTCACGCCGTCGCGGCCTCGCCGTCGTCCGCGACCAGGCCCGCTTCGTACGCGACGACCGCCGCCTGGACGCGGTTCTTGACCTCCAGGCGGTCGAGGACCGCGCTCACGTACGCCTTGACCGTGCCCTCCACGAGGTGGAGGCGCGCGGCGATCTCCGGGTTGGACAGGCCCGCGCCGACCAGGGCGAGCACCTCGCGCTCGCGCGGCGTCAGAACCGCGACGCGGGCGCGTGCTTCGGCGCCGCGCACCAGGCGGCGCGGGCCGTAGCCGTCGATCACCTGCCGCGCGACGCGCGGCGAGAGGAACGCGGCGCCGCTCGCCACCGCCCGGACGCCCGCGATGAGTTCGTGCGGGTCGCCGGACTTCAGCAGGAAGCCGGTGGCGCCGCCGCCGAGCGCCCGCGCGACGTACGCGTCCTCGGAGAACGTGGTGAGCATGGCGACCGCGGTGCCCGGCAGCGTCCGTACGATCTCCTCGGCCGCCGCCAGGCCGTCCAGGCGCGGCATGCGGATGTCCAGGAGCGCGACGTCGGGGCGGTGGGCCCGGGCCAGGTCGACCGCCTCGCGGCCGTCGGCGGCCTGGGCGACCACCTCGATGTCCGGGCCCGCCGCGAGGATGGCGCTCACGCCCGCGCGGAGCATCGCCTCGTCGTCCGCCAGCAGGACCCGGATCACCGCGACCCCTCCTTGTGTTCCGTGCCCGCCTTGTGTTCCGTGCCCGCCTTGGGGATCACCGTCTTGTCCACCAGCCTTCCGTCGTCGAAGCAGAGCCTGTAGTGAGTGAGGGAGGTGAAGAGCTGTCCGCTGGAGCGGTAGTAGCGGCAGTCGGCGCCCGGGGGCGGCGGGGTCGGCGCGCGCTCGGCGGGCGGGTCGGTGACGCTGCGGTCCGGCAGCGCGGCGGCGACCTCGGACTGCGGCTGGCCGACGCGCAGGGCCGCGTAGTCGGCGGGCTTCAGGACGGAGTGCGTCTTGGTGTACGCGTACCAGCCGAAGGCCCCGGCGACGAGCACGGTTCCGGTGGCGACCGCGGCGCCGAAGGCGAGGGCCGTGCGGCGGCGGGCGTGGGCGAGGACCCTGCCGGGGGGCGTTGTCGGTGGTGTTGTCAGTGGGGTTGCCAGTGGTGTTTTCGGTGGTGTTGTCGGTGTCGTGCCCGGGGCCGGGCCGGTCGCGGGAAGGCTCGCGGTGACGCGGAAGCCGCCGTCGCGCGGGCCCGCGGCCAGCGTGCCGCCGTGCGTCGTGACCCGGGCGCGCAGGTCGGCCAGGCCCGAGCCGGTGCCCGGCCGCGTGGCGCGGGGTGAACCGCCGTGCGGGGGCGGGGCGTTGGTGACCTCGATCGTCGTGCCCACGTCCGTGTGGGTCGTCGTCACGGTCACGGGGGCGCCCGGGGCGTATTTGGCGGCGTTGGTCAGGGCTTCCTGGACCACGCGGTACGCGAGGCGGCGGGTGTGGGCGGGGGTGTCGGGGTCGGCAGGGGCGTCAGGGCTGCTGCGGGCGCCGGGGCCGGCCGGAGCGCCGGGACCGGCCGGAGCGCCGGGACCGGCCGGAGCGTCGGACACGTATCGGACCGGAAGGCCCGACTCCGCCGCTCGCGCCACCAGTTGCTCCACCGTTTCGCCCGGCGGGGCCAGCGGCGCCGTCTCGTCGCCCTCGTCGCGGAGTACGCCGATGATGGCGCGCAGCCGGTCCGTGGCCTCCGCGGCGGCCGCGCGCAGGTCGGACGCGGCGGCCTGGTGGTGGTCCGGCAGGTCGGGGGCCACTTGGAGGGCGCCCGCGCGGACCGCGATGAGGCTCAGTTCGTGGCCCAGCGAGTCGTGCATGTCCTGGGCGATGCGGGCGCGTTCGCGCAGGCGGGCGCGGTCGGCGACGATGCGCTGCTCGCGTTCGAGCTGGTCCGCGCGGGCCCAGCCCGCCGCCGCCAGCTCCCGGCCCTGGCGCCAGTAGCGGCCCGCGAGCCAGGGGAAGACCGCGCCGAACAGCAGCGTGCCGGTGAGCACCAGCCACTCCACGGTCGGGTCCACGTCCCGGATCGCGATCCTGGCCGTGCCCGCGGCCCACACCGCGGCGAAGGCGAGCAGGGCCGGGCGGGCGCGGGGGCCGTGCTTGCCGAGGAGCAGGGCGAAGACGGCCAGGGCGGGGCCGTACGACGCGGTGAACAGGGCGGGCGCGGTGAGGCCGAGGGCGGCGGCGAGGAGGAAGGCGGCGGCCGGGCGGGTGCGCCAGGTCGCGGCGGCGGCCACCAGGACGGCGAGGCCGGTGAGCTGGGCCCACAGGGGGCGGGGCTCGTTCAGGCCGATCGCGTCGGCGCTCGCCGCGGGCACGGCCAGGGCCGCCCAGAGGGCGGCGTCCACTGGGCGTCGGCTCTTCACGCCGTCGACGCTACTTGCCGTCCGGCGGTGGGCGCCCCTGTCGATCGTCAGGTCTCCGCCCGCCCGCGTGGACGAATGGGGCGGCGTGTCGACGGGCTGAGGTCGGCCCTCGCGGGGGCGCCCCAGTCCCGCCCCTTTCCCGAAACTGGGGGCTCTGCCCCCAGACCCCCGCTCCTCAAACGCCGGAGGGGCTGAAATTGTGCCGGTGAGTTCTAGCCCGTCCGGCGTTTGAGGACGAGGCCGTTCAGGCCGATAGCGGGGGTCCGGGGGCGGAGCCCCCGGTTTCGGGAAGGGGCAGGACCGGGGCGCGCCGTGCCGTTGGCCCGCGGCCCCCCGCCCCCGTGGCAGGATCGTCCGCATGCCGACCGCACTCGCCGCCGATCTCGTCAGCGACGGCACCGCCGACGCCCGTTCGCTGGATGAGCAGTTCCACTCACCCGTCATCGCCTGGTTCGAGGCCAACGCGCGCGATCTGCCGTGGCGGCGCGAGGACGCCGGGCCCTGGGGGGTCATGGTCAGCGAGTTCATGCTGCAGCAGACGCCGGTGAGCCGCGTGCTCCCGGTGTACGAGCAGTGGCTCGCCCGCTGGCCGCGCCCCGCCGACCTCGCCAAGGAGGCGCCCGGCGAGGCCGTGCGCGCCTGGGGGCGGCTCGGATATCCGCGGCGGGCGCTGCGGCTGCACGGGGCCGCCGTCGCCATAACGGAGCGGCACGGCGGCGACGTACCGGCACAGCACGCGCAGCTCCTCGCGCTGCCGGGCATCGGCGAGTACACCGCGGCGGCCGTGGCGTCGTTCGCGTACGGGCAGCGGCACGCCGTGCTCGACACCAACGTGCGCAGGGTGTTCGCGCGGGCCGTGACCGGCGCGCAGTACCCGCCGAACGCCACCACCGCCGCCGAGCGCAAGCTCGCCCGTGCCCTGCTGCCCGAGGACGAGCGCACCGCCTCCCGCTGGGCCGCCGCCTCCATGGAGCTGGGCGCCCTGGTGTGCACCGCCAAGAACGAGGACTGCGGCCGCTGCCCGCTGGCCGCGCAGTGCGCCTGGCTGAGGGCGGGCAAGCCCGCGCACGTGGGGCCCGCGCGCCGCGGCCAGACGTACGCCGGCACCGACCGCCAGGTCCGCGGCAAGCTGCTCGCCGTGCTGCGCGAGGCCGTCTCGCCCGTACCGCAGTCCGTGCTCGACCGGGTGTGGGACGAGCCGGTGCAGCGGGCCCGCGCCCTGGACGGCCTGGTCTCGGACGGGCTCGTGGAGCCGCTGCCGGACGGGTTCTACCGGCTGCCGCTGACCTGAGCCGCCCCGCGGCACCCCGTCCGTCGCAGGCGGCATCCACCCGTCGCCTGCGAAACACCGGCCAAACCGCCGACATAAAGGGCATCTGCCCCCACACCCACCTGCCGGTTTACGTCTTCCCTACCTCTGTTACACAACCGACGTACAGCCGTGCGCCCGCCGCTGGCTGCTCCGCACAACGCCGTGACACGGCCTCCGTAACTTCATTCCCGTACCGCACAGGCAAGGGATCAGCGGTCGCGAGGCTCACCGGAATCGACCGGGGACAGCCGGGGATGAACGGGAACGGAGGCGGTTGGAATGGCGCACGGCGAGGTGCTCGAGTTCGAAGAGTACGTCCGCACTCGGCAGGATGCCCTGCTGCGCAGCGCCCGGCGGCTCGTCCCGGACCCGGTCGACGCGCAGGACCTGCTGCAGACGGCGCTCGTGCGGACCTACGGCCGCTGGGACGGCATAGCCGACAAGCGCCTCGCGGACGCCTATCTGCGCCGCGTCATGATCAACACGCGGACCGAGTGGTGGCGCGCCCGCAAGCTCGAAGAGGTGCCCACCGAGCAGCTCCCGGACGCCTCCGTGGACGACTCCACCGAGCAGCACGCGGACCGCGCCCTGCTGATGGACATCATGAAGGTGCTCGCCCCGAAGCAGCGCAGCGTCGTCGTGCTGCGACACTGGGAGCAGATGTCCACTGAGGAGACGGCCGCCGCGCTTGGCATGTCGGCCGGCACGGTCAAGAGCACGCTGCACCGGGCGCTCGCACGGCTCCGTCAGGAGCTGGAGAGCCGGAACGCCGACGAGACGTCGGCCGGAACCGCCGCGCGCGTGCTCGAACGTGAGGAGCGGGAGCGTTGCGCGGCCTGAGTGCCCGGACCGGACGAAGGCGCCGGGCCACAAGAGCGGCAAAAGAGTGCAAGGCGGGGAGCACGGCGGTGGCCGTGCTCGCCGCCCTCGGCCTTTTGGTCGCCCTCACCGGCTGCTCCACGGGCGGCTCCGGCACCCGGGACGAGGGTCCGGCCCGCGTCGGTGCCATGCCCCCCACCTCGCACTCGGCCTCCCCGTCGCCGACCCCGAAGAGCGTCGACGCGGTCCGGATGGTCAAGGACGACCCGAAGGTCAGCATGGCCGTCAAGAGCGACCTGAAGCCGTGCTCCGCCGACGAGTATCCGGTGGACGTCTCCTACGGCAACCTGACCGGCGCAGCCTCCGCCGACGTCGTCGTGAATGTTCTGACCTGCGACGACAGGGTGGGCATCGGCAGTTACGTATACCGCCCCGACGGCAAGAAGTACGAGAATGTCTTCGCCGACGAGCAGCCTCCCGTCTACGCCGAGATAGACCGCGGCGACCTGGTCGTCAGCAAGCAGCTGTTCGGCAAGGACGGCTCGGTGTCGGACCCGACCGGAGAAGAGATCATCACGTACCGCTGGACGGACGGTCACTTCGCCGAGACGGAACGCACGCGCAACAACTACAGCAGCGCGGTGAGCGGCGACCACTCCGCCCCGACGGAGAACTGACGCCCACCGGGCCCCGGAAAACCCCGAAGCCCCCAAAGCCCCCGAAGCCCCCGATCCCTGAACTGAGCGGAACTGAGAGCACCCGATGGCAGAACACACCCATGTCCTGTTCGTCGAGGACGACGACGTCATCCGCGAGGCCACGCAGCTCGCCCTGGAGCGCGACGGCTTCGTGGTCACCGCCATGCCCGACGGCCTGTCGGGCCTGGAGGCGTTCCGGGCGAACCGTCCCGACATCGCGCTGCTCGACGTGATGGTGCCCGGCCTGGACGGCGTCAGCCTCTGCCGCCGCATCCGCGACGAGTCGACGGTGCCGGTGATCATGCTGTCGGCGCGCGCCGACTCGATCGACGTCGTGCTCGGCCTGGAGGCGGGCGCCGACGACTACGTGACCAAGCCGTTCGACGGCGCCGTCCTGGTGGCCCGCATCCGCGCCGTGCTGCGGCGCTTCGGGCACGCCAGCGGGCCCGGCTCGGCCGCGCCCGCCGCGGAGAAGAGCGAGACCCCCGACGGCGGCGTGCTGACCTTCGGCGATCTGGAGATCGACACCGAGGGCATGGAGGTGCGCCGCGGCGGCGAGCCGGTCGCGCTGACGCCCACCGAGATGCGGCTGCTGCTCGAATTCTCGTCCGCGCCCGGCACGGTCCTGTCCCGCGACAAGCTCCTGGAGCGCGTCTGGGACTACGGCTGGGGCGGCGACACGCGCGTGGTCGACGTGCATGTGCAGCGGCTGCGGACAAAGGTGGGGCAGGACCGCATCGAGACGGTCCGCGGGTTCGGCTACAAGCTCAAGGCGTGAGCTTGCGGCATGCGGGAACACAGAGGTCTGCCATGGGCGGGGGACAGGGGTCTGCCATGGGCGGGGGCATGAAAGCGGGCGTGAACAGGGTGTCCGCGCCGAGCACAGCGCCGGGTGGCGCTCCGGGCGGCCGGCCGCGCGCGCGGCTGCGGGGGCGCGGGCTGCGGGAACTGCTGCGCCCGCAGGGGCTGCGGGAGCTGCTCGGTACGCGGCTGCGCACGGGCGTGCGCTGGAAGATCGCTGCCGCCATCGGCCTGGTCGGCGCGCTGGTCGCGGTGGCGCTGAGCCTCGTCGTGCACAACGCCGCCTGGGTGTCGATGCTCGACAACGCCCGCGACCTCCAGGACGAACGCGTGCAGATCGCCCAGCGCACCTTCGATTCGCGGGGCACCACGTCCGCCGTCTACGGCGCCAAGATCGACGACCCGAAGCTCCCCAAGGAACTGCGGCACAAGGTCCTCACCGGCCGCCGGGCCACCTACGTGCAGGAGCACGCCAACGGCCAACCGGACATCTGGGGCGCGGTGCCGCTGAGCAACGGCCGTGTCCTGTCGGTGCACTCCCCCTTCACCGACCGCAGCGCCGCCATCATGAAGGACCTCGACCAGGCCCTCGTCATCGGCTCCATCGCGGTCGTGTTCGGCGGCGGCGCCATCGGCGTGCTCATCGGCGGCCAGATAGCGCGGCGGCTGCGCAAGGCGGCGACGGCCGCGGGCGAGGTGGCGCAGGGCCAGACCGACGTGACCGTACAAGAGGCCATCGGCGGCTACGTACGCGACGAGACCGACGATCTCGCGCAGGCCGTGGACGCCATGGCCGACGCCCTCAAGCAGCGCCTGGAGGCCGAGCGCCGGGTCACCGCCGACATCGCGCACGAGCTGCGCACACCGGTGACCGGGCTGCTCACGGCGGCCGAACTGCTGCCGCCCGGCCGGCCGACCGAGCTGGTCAAGGACCGCGCCCAGGCGATGCGCACGCTCGTCGAGGACGTACTGGAAGTGGCCCGGCTCGACTCCGCGTCCGAGCGGGCCGAGCTGCAGGACATCACGCTCGGCGAGTTCGTCAGCCGCCGCATGGCCGTGCTGAGCCATGACGTGCGGGTCACGGTCGTGCACGAGTCGGTGGTCACCACCGACCCGCGCCGCCTGGAGCGCATCCTCGGCAACCTCGTCGCCAACGCCGCCAAGCACGGCAAGCCGCCCATCGAGGTCAGCGTCGAGGGCCGCGTGGTGCGGGTGCGCGACCACGGGCCCGGCTTCCCCGAGGCCCTGCTCGCCGAGGGGCCGAGCCGCTTCCGCACCGGCTCCGCGGACCGCGCGGGCCGCGGGCACGGCCTGGGCCTGACGATCGCGGCGGGCCAGGCGCGGGTGCTCGGCGCGCGCCTGACCTTCCGCAACATCCGCCCGCCGGGCGCCGCGCCCGACGAGGCCGCCGAGGGGGCGGTGGCGGTGCTGTGGCTGCCGGAGCACGCGCCGACGAACACCGGGAGCTATCCGATGCTCCAACTTCCGGACAAGTGGGACAAATAGCCGACCACTTGGCGGTCGGCGCGGTCCGGCCCGGCCACCCGCGCCCTCGGCCCGGGCTCAGCAGCCCCAGTCCTTGGACAGATCCAACTCGCCCTCGTGCGGCTGCGTGAACGAGAACCAGTTGCCGGAGTCGTCGCGGAAGATCGCCTCGATGCCGTACGGCCGCTCCTGCGGCTCCTGGAGGAACTCGACGCCGCGCGCCTTCAGCTTCTCGTAGTCCCCGTGGATGTCGTCCGTGCTGAGGGCGCCCGCGCCGAGCACGCCCTTGGTGACCAGCTTCCGCATCGCCTCCGCCGACTCGGCGTCCATGCCCGCGCCGCCCGGCACCATCAGCGCCAGCATCAGCTCGGGCTGGTCCTTGGCGCCGACAGTGAGGAAGCGCATGCCGCCCTCGCCGAGCGTCATGTCCGTACGGACCTCCAGGCCGAGCTTCTCCGTGTAGAACTCCTTGGCCCGGTCCTGGTCGAGGACCCAGACGGTGGAGATGGCGAGTCCCTTGATCATGATGTGCTCCTGGGGAGGGGGCTTGCGCCCGGGGGCTTGTCTGCTTGCCCGGCCACCGTAGGCAGGGCCGCGTCCGGGTCGCTTCTCAAGAATTGCGGTCCGGGGGTTCCGGGGAATTGCGGTCCGGGAGTTCCGGAGAATTGCGGTCCGGGGGTTCCGGTCTCGGTGTGCCCGTGCCGTCCTGCCCCGACCGCGCCGGGAAGCCTCCGGCCCACAGCAGTGCGTAACACCCGGGGATCAGCGCAGCGCCGCGGCCCACGTGCTTGGCGCGATACTCGCTCGGGGTCAGGCCCGTCTGCCGTTTGAAGGACGACGAGAACGTGCCCAGGCTGGTGAAGCCGACGAGCAGGCAGATCTCGGTGACCGCGAGGTCGGCCGAGCGGAGCATGTCCTCGGCGCGCTCGATGCGGCGGCGCGTCAGATACTGCCCGGGCGTCTCCCCGTACACCTCCTTGAAGGCGCGCAGGAAGTGATAGCGCGAATAGCCGGCGTGCGCGGCCACGGCGGCCAGGTCGAGGGCGGGGTCGGCCCAGTCCCGGTCCATCGCGTCCTTCGCAAGGCGCAGCTGCCGCAGTCTGTCCACGCCCTCGATGCTGGCACGGGCCACTGACAACGGCCCCCCGGCACCAAGGTGCCGGGGGGCCGGGGGCCGGGCGGGTCGACGGGTCAGACGGCCTCTGCCACCGTCTTCTCCCGCTCCCCGCGCGCGGAGTCCCCATCCGCGTCGCCGGCCGGCTTCTTGTCCGCGGGCCCGGCCCCCCGCAACGGCGTCTCCTTCACGAAGAGCGCCGCGAGCAGCGCGCCGACGGCCATCGCGGCGGCGAGCAGGAACGCCACGTGCGTACCGGCGGACACCGCGTGCTGGTAGGCGTCGCGCGCCGCCTCCGGGAGCTTGGCGAGGCTCGCCGCGTCGAGCTGCGCGGAGTGCTCGGTGACCTTGGCGACGCCGTCGCCCGCGGCACCGGCCCGCTCGGTCATCTCGTCCTGGACCCGGTTGTTGAACAGCGCGCCCATGATCGCGACGCCGAAGGACGAGCCGAGGGTGCGGAACAGCGTGGCCGTGGACGAGGCGACGCCCATGTCCTTCATCTCGACGCTGTTCTGCGCGACCAGCATGGTGATCTGCATCAGGCAGCCCATGCCGGCGCCGAGGACCGCCATGTAGACCCCGGACGTGAAGCGCGAGGTGTCCGTGTCCATCTGCGCGAGCAGGAAGAGCCCGACGGCCATCAGTACGCTGCCGACGATCGGGAACACCTTGTACTTGCCGGTGGCCGTGGTGAACCGCCCCACGACCATGGAGACCGCCATCATCCCGAGCAGCATCGGCATCAGGAGCAGCCCGGAGTTGGTGGCGGACGCGCCCTGCACGGCCTGCTGGTAGAGCGGCAGGAAGAGCATCGCGCCGAACATCACGAAGCCGGTGAGGAAGCCGACCACCGACATCAGGCTGAAGTTGAGGCTGCGGAAGATGCGGAAGGGCATGATCGGCTCGGCGGCCTTCTGCTGGACGAACCAGAAGCCGACGAGCGACGCGACGCCGAGCCCGATGAGCTCCATGATCACGGCCGAGCCCCAGGCGTACTCCGTACCGCCCCAGGTGGTGACGAGGACGAACGACGTGATGCCGATGGTCAGCAGCGCGGCACCGAGATAGTCGATGCGGCCCTCGGCGCGCTTCTTCGGCAGGTGCAGCACGGCGCTCACCATGAACAGGGCGACGATGCCGAGCGGCAGGTTGATGTAGAAGGCCCAGCGCCAGCCGAGGTGGTCGGTGAGGGTGCCGCCGACGAGCGGGCCGCCGATCATCGCGACCGCCATGACGCCGGTCATCATGCCCATGTACTTGCCGCGCTCCCGCGGCGGCACCAGCTCACCGATGATCGCCATCACGCCGACCATCAGGCCGCCCGCGCCGAGGCCCTGCACGGCCCGGAAGCCGATGAGCTGCCCCATGTCCTGGGCGAGTCCGCTGAGCGCGGAGCCGATCAGGAAGATCACTATGGAGGCGAGGAAGGAGCCCTTGCGCCCGTACATGTCGCCGAGCTTGCCCCAGATCGGGGTGGAGGCGGCGGTCGCGAGGGTGTACGCGGTGACGACCCACGACAGGTGCTCCAGGCCGCCGAGGTCGCCGACGATCGTCGGCATCGCGGGCGCCACGATCATGTTGTCGAGCATCGCGAGCAGGATCGCGACCATCAGCGCGAAGATCACGACGCGCACGCTGCGCGGCTCTGGCTCCGCCCCGGCCCCGGCCTTCCCGGCCGGAGCCTGTCCCGCCTGTCCCGCCTGTGTCTGCCCGGCCTGTTTCTTGAGGTCTGCCACGGTCCCCGCTCCCCTGTACGTGTGCTGATGCGCCCGTCGCACTTACTTGCCGCCCGGCAAGTTAGCTACAGTGGAGGAAAGTAGACCCTTAACTAGCCGGGCGTCAAGTAAGTTCTGGCGAGGTCGGGAAGAAGTGCGAGGATCGCCACCATGGGCAGCACAGACAAGCGGCAGCGCCGGGGGGACACCCGCCAGCGCATTCAGGACGTGGCACTCGAACTCTTCGCCGAGCAGGGGTACGAGAAGACGTCACTGCGCGAGATCGCGGAGCGTCTGGAGGTCACGAAGGCGGCGCTGTACTACCACTTCAAGACCAAGGAAGACATCCTCACCAGCATCTTCGACGACCTGACGCGGCCCATCGACGAGCTGATCGCCTGGGGCAAGGAGCAGCCCCGCACGCTGGCGGTCAAGCGCGAGATCCTGACCCGCTACAGCGTGATCCTGACCAAGGCCGCCCCGCTCTTCCGCTTCATGCAGGAGAACCAGGCGACGATGCGCGACCTGAAGACCGGCGAGAGCTTCAAGGACCGCATGCTGCAGCTCCTCGACATCCTCAGTGACGACGATCCGGCGACGCCGATGACCGCGCAGGTGCGCTGCTTCAGCGCGCTGTTCACCATGCACGGCGGGATGTTCGTGCTGAAAGACGCCGATGGCGACCCCGAGGTGAAGCGCAAGGCCATCCTCGAGGTCGCCATCGACTTGGTGACCCAGGCGCACAACGGCGTCTGAGCCGGGGCGTCACGCGCGGGGGATCGGACGCGGACGCCCCTGCTCGCGCGGGTACGGGGGCCGGATACGGCCCCTGCTCGCGGGGGGGGCGAGACTCGTGGGCGAGACTCACGGGGGAACGAGATCAGACGCGGACGCCCTGCTCGCGCAGGAAGTTGACCGGGTTGACGGCCGAGCCGTAGTTCGGCGTCGTACGGATCTCGAAGTGCAGGTGCGGGCCGCTGGAGTTGCCGGTGTTGCCGGACAGGGCGATGCGCTGGCCGGTGCCGACGGTCTGGCCGGGGCGGACCTCGACCTTCGACAGGTGCGCGTACTGCGAGAACGTGCCGTTGGCGTGCTTGATCACCACGGCGTTGCCGTACGCGGGGCCGTCACCGGCGCCGTTGGGGCCGGCCTTGACGACGGTGCCGCCGTGCACGGACTTGACCGCGGTGCCGATCGGCACGGCGAAGTCCTGGCCGGAGTGCTTGCTGGACCACATGCTGCCGCCGAGGCCGAAGCTGGCGGAGAGGCGGTAGTTGTCGACCGGGTCCTGCCAGGCGGCGGCCTTCTTGGCGGCGGCCTGCTTGGCCTGGCCGGCCTTCTTCGCCGCGGCCTGCTTGGCCTGCTCGGCGGCCTTGGCCTGGGCGGCGGCCTGCGCGCCCACGGAGGAGGCGGTCACGGACTGGGCCCCGCCCTTGGCGTCGGCGGCGGCCGCGACCCCGGCACCGAACACGGCCGTGACGCCGACACCGGCGGCGAGGACGGCCGCCCGGGTGCGACGCAGGGACGGGCCGGAAGAGTGGGACGTGGCGCGCTTCGACATGGGGGTACCTCCGGGGCAAGGCGTGGGGACGGGGACGTACGGGGTGCCGCTGGCAAAAGGGAATCCGGCACGCGTACTGCGCATGCCGGACGGCTATCCCTTGGTAACCCCCACCCGCCCCCGCCCCCAAACACCCCCTCTACTAGCCGTGGCCGTACCCGGTGGCGTCCGGAGCGGCGGCCCACGCGCGCGGTTCGGCGTCCGGGGCGGCGGCCCCTACGGGCGGTTCCGGGCCGAACCACCCCTCCGGGTGGGCGAAGAGCACCACTAATCCACCTCGTATGTGACGTATGCCCTGTGCGTCATGTCACCGGAGGGCAAGATCCACCACCCCGGGAATGTGACGCCCGCTACGCCCACTACGCTCGCGCGCATGGACCCCGCGGCCCTTGGCATCCGAATCGCGTCCGGCGTCGTCGCTCCGCTGATCAAGAGGCTGTTCGCACGGCCGGGCCCGGGGGCGGGCCTGGTGGAGGAACCGGTACGGATCGACGCCCTGGTGTCGTTCCGGGGCGAGCGGCGCGAGCTCGCGGAGAAGAACGTACGCCACCTCGTGGCCGAGCTGGTCCGCCAGGCCCTGCGCACCGGTGAGCGCCCCGTCGCCGAGGACGAGGTGGAGGCCGTCGTCCAGGCCCTGACCCGCACCCTGCTCGCCCTCGGCGCCGTCACGCTCACGGACGTGGAGGCGGTGTCCCTGGGGCACGAGGAGCTGGCGAGCCGCCTGCGCCGGACCAGCGGGCGCCCTGAGCGCGATCTCTCCGCGGACGCGACGTACTTCTACGACCGCCTCCTCGACACGGCCTGCCTGCACATCCTGAACTTCTTCACCCAGCGGTCGACCTTTGTGGCCCGCACCCTGGTGGAGCAGAGCCGCCGCCAGGCAGAACTGATAGCCAAAGTTGACGAGTTGATCGCGCGGAACCCCCTTCCGGGGGCGGCGGACGCGGCCTTCGAGCAGCGCTATCTCGCGTACGTGGCGAAGAAGCACGGCAAGCTGACGATCTTCGGGATCGACCTCGCCAACTCACCGGGGAAGTGGCCGCTGGACGCGGCGTATCTGAGCCTGACGGCGACCCGGCGCGGCAAGCACGTGGGCGAC
Organism: Streptomyces aureoverticillatus; assembly: GCF_014649395.1. Lineage (GTDB taxonomy): Bacteria > Actinomycetota > Actinomycetes > Streptomycetales > Streptomycetaceae > Streptomyces > Streptomyces aureoverticillatus. The sequence goes on along the minus strand of NZ_BMSY01000003.1, from coordinate 775,024 downwards.
ATCCTGTTCGCGGACGAGTGGCGGCAGGTCTTCGACGCGGACCTGGACGCCGCGCCCCGCCCCGCCGACGAGGCCCTCGCCGCCCACGACCGCGTCCTGCTGCGCGGCGAGGCGGGCTCCGGCAAGACGACGCTCGTCCAGTGGCTCGCGGTGTCGGCGGCGCGCCAGGTCCTGGACGGGCGCGGCGAACGCGTGCGGTATCCGGGAGGCGGCGACGCGCCGAATCCGGGCGAGGGCGCCGACCGCGTGCCGCCCCCGGAGGACGAGCGCGGCGACCGCATGGCGTACCTGCACGACCGCGTCCCCTACGTCCTCCCCCTGCGCACCCTCACCCGCCACGGCGAACGCCTCCCCGCCCCCAAGGACTTCCTCCCGGCGGTCGGCTCCCCGCTCGCGGGCACGCAGCCCGACGGCTGGGAGTCCCGGGTCCTGACCGCCGGCCGCGCCCTCGTCCTGGTCGACGGCATCGACGAGGTCCCGGACACGGAACGCGCCCGCACGCGCGCGTGGCTGACGGACCTGATGGAGGCGTACCCCGGCAACCGCTGGCTGGTCACGTCGCGCCCCTCCGCCGTGCGCGAGGACTGGCTCGCCGACGAGGAGTTCACCGAGCTGACGCTGGCGCCTATGAGCGGGACGGACGTGGCGGCGTTCATCCGGCGCTGGCACGCCGCCGCGGCGACCGGCGCGCCCGAGGAGCACGCGGCCCTGGCCGCCTACGAGACCCAGCTCCTGGAAGCCGTGGGGACCAAGCCCGACCTGGGCCGGCTCGCCACCAACCCCCTGATGTGCGGCCTGATCTGCGCGCTGCACCGGGACCGCAGGGGCTTCCTCCCACTGGGCCGCAAGGACCTCTACACGGCGGCCCTGTCCATGCTCCTGATCCGCCGCGACCGCGAACGCCACATGGCGGTCCCCGAACTCCGCGAGGAGCCCCAGCTCCAGCTGCTGCAGCGGCTCGCGTACTGGCTGATCCGCAACGGCCGCACGGCGATGGACCGTTCCCGCGCCCAGTCGATCATCGCGGACGCGCTGCCCGCCGTGCCGGAGCTGGCCTCCCTGGGCGACGCGGAGGCGGTGTACGCCCACTTCCTGCACCGCAGCGGCCTGCTCCGCGAACCGGGGCCGGGGACGGTGGAGTTCGTGCACCGCACGTTCCAGGACTTCCTGGGGGCGCGGGCGGCGGTGGACGAGGGGGACTTCGGGGTCCTCGCCGGGCACGGGGCCGACGACCAGTGGGAGGACGTCATCCGCATGGCGGTGGCCCAGGCCCGCCCCCGCGAACGGGCGGAACTCCTCGGCGACTTGCTGGCGTACGGCGACGGCCACGCCGACGGCTCGGCCCGCAAGCGGGCGCATCTGCTGGCGGCGGCCTGCCTGGAGCACGCGGCGGAGCTGGCGCCGGAGGTGCGGGCGGAGGTGGAGCGGCGGACGGCCGAGCTGATTCCGCCGCGGAGCCCGGAGGACGCGCGGGAGCTCGGGGCCGTCGGGCCGATGGTGCTCGATCTGCTTCCGGGCCCGGACGGCCTCAGCCACGTCGAGGCCCGTTGCGTGGCGATCGCGGCGACCCATGTGCGGTCGGACGCGGCGATCCCGTTCCTCGCCCGGTACGCGGACCACCCCAGCCTCGGTGTCCGCAGCCAGCTCATGTGGGGCTGGCACCGGTTCGCCTGCCGGTCGTACGCGGAGCAGGTCGTCGCCCGCCTTGACGACGGCGAGACGCACTTCACGCTGCGCAGCGACGAACAGGTCGCGGAACTGGACCGGTTGGGCCTGCGCCCGAAGCACCTGGACATCCGCCCTGACCTCGAACCGGAGACGGTGTCCCGGCTGCTCGTGGACTGCGAACCGGAGACCCTGATGCTCTGGACCCCGCCCGCCCGGCTCGATCCCGACGCGTTCGCGGCGCTGCGGAGGCTCAAGGCACTTCGCGTCTTCGACGTCGAGGAACCCTGGAGCCTCCGCATGTTCCCGGCCGAGGCTCCCCTGAAGACCCTGGGTGTGCTCGGGCCCCAGGAGTACGTGGCGGACCTGGACGCCATGGACCGGTGGCCGGAGCTGGAGTGGGTCATCTACGACCGCGACGAAGGGCCGGGGTCGGACACGGAGTGGCGGACGCTCGCCCGCCTCCCCCGCCTCGACACCCTGTACCTGTCGGCCGACAGCCTGTGGAGCGCGCCGGAGGACCTGAGCCTGCAGCACGTCACCCAGGTGCACTTGGACCACACCGGGGAGTGGGAGGAGGTCCCGGCCCGCCTCACGAGGATCTTCCCGGCCGTGACCGTGCTCTCCGTGAACATCCGCTCGCGCGACGTCGCGCCGATCGACGCGGGCGCCCTCGCGGCCGCGCTGCCGTCACTGACGCGCGTCCAGGTGCCCGGCCCACTGACGACGGGACTCGACGCCGTCCCCGGCCACATCGACGTCGACGTCTACGACCTCGGTCCCGAGCCGGCCGGTGCCGCGCCCCCTCGTCGCCCCCGGCAGGCGGCGTCCCGAACCCGCCCGGCGGCCCCGTGACGTACTCGCCCCGCAGCCCAGTCACGTACGCGCCCGGCAGCCCGTGGCCGGTACGCGAACTCCCGCCGCACCGGGGACCCATGAGACGCTGCCGAACCGCAGCGCGCACGGTTCACGGACCACGTCACAGGGGGCGCACCGCACATGGATCCGGCACTGCTCGGCACCCGGCTGGCGACCACCGCCGTGGCGCCGCTCCTGAAGAAGCTGTTCCGTCAGGACGGCCCCGGCGCGGGCCTCACCGACAGACCCGTACGCCTCGCCTCCCTCCTCTCCTTCCGGGGCGAGAAGCGCGCCCTCACGGAGCCCGACGTACGGAAACTGGCCGCCCAGCTGGTGCGGAGGGCGCTCGCCGCGCCCGGTGAGACCGCCTGCCCGCCGGACGAGGAGACCGCGGTCGCCGACGCGCTCGCCCGCACCCTCCTCGCCCTCGGCGACCTGGAGATGGACGACGTCCAGGCGGTACGTCTCGGCCACGCGGCACTCGCCCGCGAGCTCCGCACCCGCGCTCCCGCCCCGACCCACCTCTCCGCCGACGCCGCCGTCCTCCTCGACTCCCTCACCGAGCTGGCCTGCGTCCACGTCGTCCACTTCTTCACGCAACGCTCCACCTTCGTCGCCCGCACCCTGGTGGAGCAGACCCGCGCCCAGGCGGAACTGATAGCCAAACTTGACGAGTTGATCGCCCGTAACCTCCGCCCGGACACGGCAGCCGCCGAGTTCGAGCGCCGCTACCTCGACCACATCGCCGAGAAGCACAACCGCATCACCATCTACGGCATCGACCTGCGCGAGTCCCCCGACCGCTGGCCCCTGGAAGTCGCGTACCTGAGCCTGGAGGCGACCACCGCCGACAGCCGCCCGCACGAGGGCCTCGACGGCCTGCCCGACACCGGCCCCGTCACCGGCCGGCTCCCCGCCGACACGGCCCTCGCCGAACACCCCCGCGTGCTGCTGCGCGGCGACGCGGGCTCCGGCAAGACGACCCTCGTCCAGTGGCTCGCCGTCAGCACCGCCACCCGCACCCGGGCCACGCGCACCCCGTCCGTCGCCGACCGCGTCCCGTTCGTACTCCCCTTACGTACGCTGCTCAGAACCGGAACCCTCCCCTCCGCCGATGCTTTCCTCACCGCCGTCGGCTGCCCGCACACCGCGCCCGACGGCTGGGCCTCGGGCATCCTCCGCTCCGGCCGCGGTCTCGTCATGATCGACGGCATCGACGAGGTCCCCGCCGCCGATCGCACCCGCACCCGCGACTGGCTCCTCGACCTCACCCACGCCTACCCGGCCAACCAGTGGCTGGTCACCTCCCGGCCCACGGCCGTCCGCCCCACCTGGCTCGCCGACCGCGACTTCCGCGAACTGGTTCTCGCCCCGATGAACCGCGCCGACGTCGCCACGTTCGTGCACCGCTGGCACACCGCGGCGGACGCCCAGCCGTACGCCGAGCAGCTCCTCACCGCACTGCGCGCCAAGCGCGATCTGGCCCGGATGGCCACCAACCCCCTCATGTGCGGCCTGATCTGCGCCCTGCACCGCGAGCGCCGGGGCTTCCTGCCACAGGGCCGCAAGTCCTTGTACGACGCGGCCCTCTCCATGCTCCTCACCCGCCGCGACCGCGAACGCGGCATGGGCGCACCGGACGGCATCGACCTGAGCGAGGAGGCCCAGCTCGAACTCCTCCAGTCCCTCGCCTACAGCCTGATCCTCTGCGGCCGCACGGAAATGGACCACGACGGTGCGCTGCTCTTGCTGGAGCGGGCCCTCCCGAACATCGCCTCCGCCGCCGAGCAGGGCGACGCCTCGGCCGTCTTCCCCCACCTCCTGCTCCGCAGTGGCCTCCTGCGCGAACCGGCCCCCGGCGTCGTCCATTTCGTCCACCGCACGTTCCAGGACTACTTGGGCGCGCGGGCCGCGGTGGCCGAGGGCCACCTGGACGCCCTGGTCAGCCACGCCGGTGACCCCCAGTGGGAGGACGTCATCCGCATGGCCGTGGCCCACGCCCGCCCCACGGAACGGGCCCGCCTGCTCAGACAGATCCTGGCGTCCGACCACGGCCCTCGCGTAAGCCTGCTGGCCCTGGCCTGCCTGGAGGACGCGACGTCGCTGGACCCGCGGGTACGGGAGGAGGTCGAGGCCCGGGCGGCGGGCCTGATACCGCCGCGTACGGCGGCGGAGGCCCAGATCCTCGCAGAGGCGGGGCCCTTGGTCCTCGAGTTGCTGCCAGGTCCGGAGGGTCTTTCAGAGGACGAGGCTCTAGGGGTGGTGCATACGGCCCGGCTGGTGGGCAAGGAGTACGCACTGCCCGTGCTGAAGCGGTTCCGGGACCACCCGGACCGCAGGATCGCCGGACAGTTGCTGTCTGCCTGGGGCGAGTTCGACACCGACGAATTCGTCGATGAGGTGATCTCTCACGTCGCGCGCCGAGGAATGTTCCTCACCGCCAGGACCAGGGACCAGGCAGAAGCCCTGCGACGTTTGTGCCCGCATCCCGCCCTCAGCATTTCCGGCTCGTACACCGCTCAGGAACTGCTCACCTTCGTCGATCCAGACGCTCTCAAGCAGTTGACCGTCCTCGACAATCCAGTGTTGGACGACCTCCGCCCCTTCTTACGCTTGCGCCATCTCATGACGCTCAGCTTGTCCAACTGCACTCGGCCGATCGATCTCGGGCCATTGGCCGAACTGGACTTGCGGTGGCTGGAACTGCGACTTGGCGGCGAGGCCGGCGATGTACCGGGGCTGAAGCACCTGAGCTCTCTGCACATACTGGGCATCAGTAACACCCTGAACGGCGACGATCTCACCACGCGGCTACCTGTGGAAGCCCCGTTGAACAGCCTTTTCCTCGGGCCCGGAGCCATCGGTACGTGCGGTCTGAAAGGCCTCTCACACTGGCCGACGCTCAGCCGCCTCAACCTGGACAAGGGACAATGCAGGCTGACCACTCGGGACTTCGAAGAACTGGCCACACACCCGTTCCTCAATGACCTCCTGCTGCATCGCTTGATGCTGCCTGAGTTCCAGGGCGCGCCCGCTCTGCCCAGTATCGAAAATCTCCGCCTCTGGGTGCTCCACGGCGCAGAAGACCTCTCCGACCTGCCTCGGGTGTTCCCCAACGTACGCAAGGTCACCATTGCGCCCCCGAGCACTCACTACTTGCCTGCCGACCGCTACGTAGAGCTCTTCCCGTACGCGGAAGTCGAGGTCGGCAACAGCTACTGGAACATCCCACCCGCACAACCGAACAACTGAAAGGGGCTGCCCCAGACCGTACGAAACGGTCCGAGGCAGCCCCACAAGCGTGCCCTGGAAGGGCTACGCGTCCTTGCTCAGGTTGGGCCCGCCGCCCGCGGCGGACTCGATCGGCGGCACGTCCGGCAGCGCCGCCTTCTCCTCACCCCGGAAGGTGAAGGTCTTGGCCTCGCCCTCACCCTCCGTGTCGACGACCACGATGTGCCCGGGGCGCAGCTCGCCGAAGAGGATCTTCTCGGAGAGCGTGTCCTCGACCTCGCGCTGGATGGTGCGGCGCAGCGGCCGCGCACCCAGGACGGGGTCGTACCCCTTCTTGGCGAGGAGCTCCTTCGCGGACTGGGAGAGCTCGATGCCCATGTCCCGGTCCTTCAGGCGCTCGTCCACCTTGCTGATCATGAGGTCGACGATCTGGAGGATGTCGTCCTGGCTGAGCTGCGGGAAGACGACGACGTCGTCCACGCGGTTGAGGAACTCGGGCCGGAAGTGCTGCTTCAGCTCGTCCGAGACCTTGTTCTTCATGCGCTCGTAGTTGGACTTGGTGTCGCCCTGGGCGGCGAAGCCCAGGTTGAAGCCCTTGGAGATGTCCCGCGTGCCGAGGTTGGTCGTCATGATGATGACCGTGTTCTTGAAGTCCACGACCCGGCCCTGGGAGTCGGTCAGGCGACCGTCCTCCAGGATCTGCAGCAGCGAGTTGAAGATGTCCGGGTGGGCCTTCTCGACCTCGTCGAAGAGGACGACGGAGAACGGCTTGCGGCGGACCTTCTCGGTCAGCTGGCCGCCCTCTTCGTAGCCCACGTAACCGGGAGGCGAACCGAAGAGACGCGACACCGTGTGCTTCTCGCTGAACTCCGACATGTCGAGGGAGATCAGCGCGTCCTCATCACCGAAGAGGAACTCGGCGAGGGCCTTCGAGAGCTCCGTCTTACCGACGCCGGACGGGCCCGCGAAGATGAACGAGCCACCGGGGCGCTTGGGGTCCTTCAGACCCGCTCGCGTACGCCGGATCGCCTTCGAGAGCGCCTTGACGGCGTCCTTCTGGCCGATGACGCGCTTGTGGAGCTCGTCCTCCATGCGGAGCAGACGGGAGGACTCCTCCTCCGTCAGCTTGAAGACCGGGATGCCGGTCGCCGTGGCGAGGACCTCGGCGATCAGCTCGCCGTCGACCTCGGCGACGACGTCCATGTCGCCGGCCTTCCACTCCTTCTCGCGCTTGGCCTTGGCGGCCAGGAGCTGCTTCTCCTTGTCGCGCAGGGAGGCGGCCTTCTCGAAGTCCTGGGAGTCGATCGCCGACTCCTTGTCCCGGCGCACGCCCGCGATCTTCTCGTCGAACTCGCGGAGGTCCGGCGGCGCGGTCATCCGGCGGATGCGCATCCGGGAGCCCGCCTCGTCGATCAGGTCGATCGCCTTGTCGGGCAGGAAGCGGTCCGAGATGTACCGGTCGGCCAGGGTGGCGGCCTGGACCAGGGCCTCGTCGGTGATGGAGACGCGGTGGTGCGCCTCGTACCGGTCGCGGAGGCCCTTCAGGATCTCGATGGTGTGCGGCAGCGACGGCTCGGCGACCTGGATGGGCTGGAAGCGGCGCTCGAGGGCCGCGTCCTTCTCCAGGTGCTTGCGGTACTCGTCGAGCGTGGTCGCGCCGATGGTCTGGAGCTCGCCGCGCGCCAGCATCGGCTTCAGGATCGAGGCCGCGTCGATGGCGCCTTCCGCGGCACCCGCACCCACGAGCGTGTGCAGCTCGTCGATGAACAGGATGATGTCGCCGCGGGTGCGGATCTCCTTGAGGACCTTCTTCAGGCGCTCCTCGAAGTCACCGCGGTAGCGCGAGCCGGCGACCAGGGCGCCGAGGTCCAGGGTGTAGAGGTGCTTGTCCTTGAGGGTCTCGGGCACCTCGCCCTTGACGATCGCCTGGGCGAGGCCCTCGACGACGGCGGTCTTGCCGACGCCGGGCTCACCGATCAGGACGGGGTTGTTCTTCGTGCGGCGGGACAGCACCTGCATGACCCGCTCGATCTCCTTCTCGCGCCCGATGACCGGGTCGAGCTTGGACTCACGAGCGGCCTGGGTGAGGTTCCGGCCGAACTGGTCGAGGACCAGGGACGTGGAGGGCGTGCCCTCGGCAGGACCGCCGGCGGTGGCGGTCTCCTTGCCCTGGTATCCGGAGAGCAGCTGGATGACCTGCTGCCGCACCCGGTTGAGATCGGCACCCAGCTTGACCAGGACCTGGGCGGCGACGCCCTCGCCCTCGCGGATCAGGCCGAGCAGGATGTGCTCCGTGCCGATGTAGTTGTGGCCCAGCTGAAGGGCCTCGCGGAGCGACAGCTCCAGGACCTTCTTGGCACGAGGGGTGAAGGGGATGTGGCCCGAGGGCGCCTGCTGGCCCTGGCCGATGATCTCCTCCACCTGCTGGCGGACCGCCTCGAGCGAAATCCCGAGGCTCTCCAGGGCCTTAGCGGCGACACCCTCACCCTCATGGATCAGGCCCAGGAGGATGTGCTCGGTGCCGATGTAGTTGTGGTTGAGCATCCGGGCTTCTTCCTGAGCCAGGACGACAACCCGCCGCGCGCGGTCGGTGAACCTCTCGAACATCGTTAATCGCTCCTCAGAGCGGTCAGGCAGTAAGGGGACGCTCCCCTCCCTGTCCTTCCGCAGCTTAGTCCCGCAAGCGGGGACCGCTCATTCCAACTGCCGACACCCGTCCGGATCACCCTCACTACGGTAGGGAACGCTTCCTGACTCATACGCCGACACATGCTCCAACCTGATGGTGCGAGACGATGTTCCCGCAGGCCAAGCAGTTACCCTCGCCATGAGTACGCCGTTGGCGAACGTGAGACACCTGAACGCTGCGTGTCGCCCCTCCCCACTAGGGATGTCTTACCCGTATGCACTGACACTCCATGCGGCGCGCACCGGTTCCCTCCGCTACGGGCGAACACCCTTGCGCCGCGAAGTACGCCATCACGCCCCCTGGGACACCACCCTACGCATCCACCAGGGCACGCAGCGTGACGGGAGCCGTAACCCCAGTGTGCCTCGCGCTGTTGCTCCGGGCATGGCCCTCAGCGTTCCTCACCCCAGGCCCCCGGCCGACCCGCGCGACGTACGCGCGGCGGCCCCGTGGGATCCGGCGGCGGTCAGGTGCTGGTACGAGAACGGCCTGGGCTGGGCCGTGACTCCCGGGCCGGACGTCCGGCTGCTCACGGGGCTGCGCTTCGACGTGCTCGAGCTGCCGGCCGAGGCGGGCTTCGCGTCGCTGCGGCGGCTGGGGCCGAGGGCGCCCGTGGCTCTGCACGGGGAGACGATGCGGCTGTTCGTGGCCGCGGGCAGCGCGGACGAGCTGCCGGGGCTGCTCGACTGGCTGGAGTGGGGGGGCATCCCCCTGGACCTGACGGCGATCGGCGCGGGCGGCCTGGTCGACGCGCCCACCCCTCCTGGCATGGCGGGTCCGCGAGGGGCCGCCGTGTGGCTGCGGCCCCCCGAGCCCGGCTACGAGGTGGAGGCGACGCTGCCGTCCCTGACGGCCGTGCCTGCCCTGGCGCCGAGCGCGGCCCTGTGCACGGGCGGCAGCGGAACCGACCCCCATTCCGGCTCCGCCGCGGGCTCCGATCTCGTACGCCTCGTGGACACGGCGGCAACACAGTGCCACCGGGTCCGGCTGTGGCGCACGAGCAGTCAGCCGTTGGCCTTCTCGTAGGCCTCGCGAATGGACGCGGGGACGCGGCCGCGGTCGTTGACCTCGAAGCCGTTGTCCTTCGCCCACGCGCGAATCTGCGCCGTGTCCTGGCTGCCGCCCGAAGCGGCGGCCCGCGACTTGCCGCGCCCGCTGGAGCGGCCTCCGGTCCGACGGCCGCCCTTGACGTACGGCTCGAGAAGACCGCGGAGCTTGTCGGCGTTCGCGGTGGTGAGATCGATCTCGTACGTCTTGCCGTCCAGCGCGAACGTCACGGTCTCGTCCGCCTCGCCGCCGTCGAGGTCATCGACAAGAAGGACCTGAACCTTCTGTGCCACCGGATTTCCTTTCATCGATAACTTCAGGGCCGGACCATGCGGCGTGAGCCGCCGATTCCCCGCCCCCTGTTATATGCAGCACTGCAGTACGTCGGAAAGCAAACCGCTTTTCTTGGAAAAACACAAACCCCTGGGAGAGACCGGCTCCACGAGATCCCGGGAAACATGCGCGTTTCGGACATAGGGCACCTGGGCAGGTGACTGCCCGGAATAGCTCGGTCACGATCACAGATGCAGAAGCATCCGGCTGTTGCCCAAGGTGTTCGGTTTCACTCGTTCGAGGCCGAGGAACTCCGCGACGCCCTCGTCATAGGAACGCAGCAGCTCGCTGTAGACATCTGTGTCGACGGTATCGACGGGTGTCTCGCCGATCTCCACGAAGCCGTGCTTGGCGAAGAAGTCCACTTCGAAGGTGAGGCAGAAAACCCGCCGGACACCGAGCCAGCGGGCGGTCCGGAGCAACTCACCGAGCAGCCGATGGCCCACGCCCGCGCCCTTGACCTGTGGATTCACCGCCAAGGTGCGCACTTCGGCGAGGTCTTCCCACATCACGTGCAACGCGCCGCAGCCGACCACCGCCCCCGCTTTGCCGTGGTCGTCCGTGCGTTCCGCGACCCAGAACTCCTGGATGTCCTCGTAAAGCGTGACGGTCGCTTTGTCGAGGAGGATGCCCCGGCTGACGTACGGGTCGAGCAGCGCCCGCACCGCGGGCACATCGGTGGTGCGGGCCCGGCGTACGGAGACCGCATTTGCCGGGAGCGGGCCGCGCGACCCGAGTTCGCCGGGCGCCCGGTCGAGTTCGCCGGGCACCTGCGGGAGTTCGTCGGGCGCCTGCGGGAGTTCGTCGGGCTGTGCTGGCATGAGCGGACGCTATCGCTCGGACCCCGGCCCGGAGCCTCCGGGGTTCTGCTCGCCTTCCGCCTCGCGTTCGCCCCCGGCTTCGGCTTCGGTCCTTCGATCCGCTTCGGCTTCGGCCTTGCGCTCGGCTTCGGCTTCGGCCTTGCGATCCGCGTCGCCTTCCATGCGAACCGTGTCGCCTTCCACCATGCGAACGGCGTCGCTCAGCGCTTCCCGCTGCTGCGGCGACATCATCCCGAAGAAGGCGACGAGAGCGGCCGCCGGGTTGTCGCTCTGCGACCAGGCTTCGTTCATCAGGGCGGCGGCGTACGCGGCGCGGGTGGAGACCGCCTCATATCGATAGGCCCGGCCTTCCGCCTCGCGGCGCACCCAGCCCTTCTGATGGAGATTGTCCAAAACGGTCATGACGGTCGTGTACGCGATGGACCGTTCCTGCTGGAGATCTTCCAGGACTTCTCGAACGGTCACGGGGCGGTTCCACTCCCACACCCGGGTCATCACTGCGTCTTCGAGTTCTCCCAATGGGCGAGGCACGGTTGAACAATAGTGGGCGAGGCCCCTAATGACGTGATGGACGTGGCATACCGGTCATTTCCGCAACAAAAAGGGCGTACGACTCGGTGTCGAGTCGTACGCCGGGGGCGGCGCCCCCATGGTCCGGCGGCCGGTGGCCCTGGCCTCCGGCCGGTCGTCGGGCGGTCAGCGGCCGCTCACGCGTCGCCGGCCCTGGGGGTCTGCCGGACGGACTCGGCGCGGGCGATCGCCGCGTCGACGGCGGCGTCCTCCTTGGCCTTGTTGGCGCCGCCCTGGGTCTTGACGATCGTCACGATGAGGCCGACGAAGAACACGGCCATCACTACGGGGGGCAGGAGCGCGGAGACGTAGTCCATGCCCCCAGAGTAGCTAGCCCGCGGCGAGCCGTTGCGCGGGGGCGGCGGGCGGTGCGGGGCGCTTGGGCGGGAACACCTCGGCCGGCGTGGGCACCGGACGGGGCCGCTCCGGCGAGGGCGCGGGGCGTTCGGCGGGCGGGTTCGGCCGGGGCGCGGGCTTCTGGTCCTTGCCGGTCTTCTCCTTGCCGGTCTTCTCGTCGGCGGCCGTGAGCCCGCCGGGCAGGGCGAGCAGGCGGGTACGGGACGGGGGCACCGCGGGACGGCCCTTCGCCGGCACGCTCTCCGCGGGCCGGGAAGCGGGCACCGCGGGCCTGCCCGCGGTGGTCCGGGCGGCGGTGCTCCGGGCCTCCGTGGCGGCCGCCAGGCGCTCCCGTACGGCCTCCTCCGCGAGTGTCCGGCAGCGGTCGAGCAGGGCGGCCGCGCGCGGATTGCCGCGCAGGGCGCGCAGCGCCGCGAGGTCGTCGGCGTCCGGCCGGTACCCGCTGGGGAGCACGTCCTCGAGGAGCTCCAGATACCCGGCCGCGGTGCCGGGCAGCGCCGCCCGGTAGCGCGCGAGATCGGCCACCAGGAAGGCGCGCAGCCGGGCGCCCTCGCGCACCGCCTCGTCGATGTCGTCGGCGAGGCGCACGCAGGCCTGCACGGTGTGGTCGTCAAGGACACGAACGGTACTGGGGTGCAGGGCGTGGGCCAGAGCACGGCGGAGCACTCGCAGCTCCTGCGCACCGAAGGCCATGCCGCCCCGGGATCCGTATGGCGTGGGCATGGGGTGACGATACGCGCAAGACGAACAAAATCCTCTTAACGGACACCCGTCGGGGTGGCGGGTCGGTCCTGACGGCGTGGGCGGGGCAGCTCACTGGCGCCGTCGGGTCAGTCCTGTCTGCCACGTCGGGTCAGTCCTGGCGGCGTCGGGTCAGTCCTGGCGGCGTCGGGTCAGTCCTGGCGGCGTCGGGTCGTCGCGAAGGCGACCGCCCCCACCCCCAGGGCGCCCGCCGCTCCGGCCACGATCCACGGCACGATCCCCGCGCCGGTGTCCGCCATGCGCCCCGAGGGGGCCGGTGTGGACGACGGCCGGGCCGGTGGGGACGCGGGCGACGGGGTCACCGTCGACGCGGGTGTGGTCGGTGTCGGCGACGACGAGGTCGAGACGGGCGACGAGACGGGCGGACCGTCGGCCGCCACCGCCGTCACGGGCGCCGCTCCTCCCGCCAGCGCCACCACCGCGACCACCGCCACGACACCCCGTCGCGTCTTGCCCCTCATCCGCCCCACGCTCATCAGACACCCGCACCAGACACCCGGTCAGAACTCCTCGCAGCACAGACTCTTGGAGGGGGACCCAGGTTGTCCCGCGGAAGCGAAAAGTTGGCGGCGAGCGGTGCTCCGCGGCGCAAAACGCACGCTCAGCCCCGCGGCACTCCGTTCCGCGCTCAACTGCGCGACACGTTCCGTTCGTAGACGAGCCGCAGCCCGATCAGCGTGAGCCACGGCTCGTGCTCGTCGATGACGGACGCCTCGCCGAGCACCATCGGCGCGAGCCCGCCCGTCGCGATCACGGTCACGTCCTCCGGGTTGCCGTTCGGCCCCGCCAACTCGCGTGCCATGCGCCGTACGACGCCGTCGACCTGCCCCGCGAAGCCGTACAGGATGCCCGCCTGCATGGCCTCCACGGTGTTCTTGCCGATGACGCTGCGCGGCCGGGCCAGCTCGATCTTGCGGAGCTGCGCGCCGCGTACGCCGAGGGCCTCCACGGAGATCTCGATGCCGGGGGCGATGACACCGCCGGCGTACTCCCCGCGCGCGGAGACCGCGTCGAACGTCGTCGCCGTACCGAAGTCCACGACGATCGCGGGGCCTCCGTAGAGCTCGACCGCCGCGACCGCGTTGATGATGCGGTCGGCGCCGACCTCCTTGGGGTTGTCCATGAGGATCGGCACGCCGGTCTTGATCCCGGGCTCCACGAGGACGGCGGGCACGTCTCCGTAGTACCGCCGGGTTACCTCGCGTAGTTCGTGCAGGACGGAGGGGACGGTGGAGCAGATCGCGATGCCGTCGATGCCGTCGCCGAGCTCCTCGCCGAGCAGCGGGTGCATGCCCATCAACCCGTTGAGGAGCACGGCCAGTTCGTCGGCGGTGCGGCGGGCGTCGGTGGAGATGCGCCAGTGCTCGACGATGTCCTCGCCGTCGAACAGGCCGAGGACGGTGTGCGTGTTGCCTACGTCGATGGTGAGCAGCATCAGCCGGCGGCCTCTCCGGAGACCGTGGCTTCGCGGAGGTCCAGGCCGATGTCGAGGATCGGCGAGGAGTGCGTGAGGGCGCCCACGGCCAGGTAGTCGACGCCCGTGTCGGCGTACGCGCGGGCGTTGTCCAGGGTGAGGCGGCCGGAGGACTCCAGGAGCGCGCGGCCGGCGACGATGGCGACGGCCTCCTCCGTCTCGCCGGGCGTGAAGTTGTCCAGGAGGATCAAGTCGGCACCGGCGTCCACGACTTCGCGGAGCTGGTGCAGGGTGTCCACCTCGACCTCGACCGGGATGCCCGGGAACATCTCCCGTACGGCCTTGAAGGCCTGCGTCACGCCGCCCGCGGCGACCACGTGGTTGTCCTTGACCAGGGCGGCGTCGGCGAGCGACATGCGGTGGTTGACGCCGCCGCCCATGCGGACCGCGTACTTCTCCAGGGAGCGCAGCCCCGGCGTCGTCTTGCGGGTGTCGCGGACCTTGGCCTTGGTGCCCTCCAGGGCGTCCGCCCACGCGCGCGTGGCGGTCGCGATGCCGGACAGGCGGCACAGGATGTTCAGGGCGCTGCGCTCGGCGGTGAGCAGGTCGCGGGTGCGCGAGGTGACGCTCAGGAGCACGTCACCGGCCTCGACCCGCTCGCCGTCCTCGACGTGCCGCTCGACCTCGAACTCGTCCTGGCAGACGATGGAGAACACGGCTTCGGCGACGCGCAGGCCCGCCACCGTGCCCGCCTGGCGGGCGGTGAAGTCGGCGGTGGCGACGGCGTCTTCGGGGATGGTGGCGACCGTCGTGACGTCCATGGCGTCCGGCGAGAACTCCATGTCCTCGGCGATGGCGAGGTGCGCGATGTCCTCGACCTGGACGGGGTCGAGCCCGGCGTCGGCCAGCATCCGGGCGAGCGCCGGGTCGAGGCCGCACTCCATCGCGTCGGGCGCCGCGTCGCCGCAGCCGCAGGCGTCGCCGCAGCCGCCGGTGCCGTCGGCGAGGGGGAGGTCGGGGGTGCTCACGTCGGTCACTGCTCCTGGGTGCTGGGGAAACGGGCGTTGTCGGTGGTGCGGGTGGCGAGGGTCCGGTCCGGATTGAGGCGTACGACGATGTGGCGTCCCCAGGCCTCGTCGTCGCGGTCCGCGTGGTCCTCGCGCCAGTGGCAGCCACGAGTCTCCTCGCGGCGCAGCGCCGCCGCCACCAGGACGCGGGCGACGCACAGCAGATTGGTGGCCTCCCAGGTGTCCACGCCGGGTTCGGCGGTCTTGCCGTGCTCGGCGAGCGCGCCCGCAGCGTCCGCGTGGACGGCCGCCAGCCGCTCGGCGGCCTCGGCGAGGGACTCGGCGGAGCGCAGGACGCCCGCGCCGTCGGTCATCACACGCTGGATGGTGAAGCGGGCCTCCGGGGGCAGCAGCGGGTGGGCGGGCCGCTCCGGGGGCGCCGTGGCGGCGGGCACGCGCGCGTGGAGGGCGCCGGCGGCGTGCAGGGCGGCTATGTCGTCCGCGATGCGCTCGGCGTAGACCAGGCCCTCCAGGAGGGAGTTGGAGGCGAGCCGGTTGGCGCCGTGCACGCCGGTGCAGGCGACCTCGCCGCAGGCGTACAGGCCCGGGACGGTGGTGCGGCCGTGCAGGTCGGTGCGGACGCCGCCGGAGGCGTAGTGGGCGGCCGGGGCGATCGGGATGGGCTCGGTGACGGGGTCGATGCCGTGCGCGCGGCAGGCGGCCAGGATCGTCGGGAAGCGGGTGGCCCACATGTCGGCGCCGAAGTGCCGGGCGTCCAGGTACATGTGCTCGGCGCCCTGTTCCTGCATGCGGCGCGTGATGCCCTTGGCGACGATGTCGCGCGGCGCCAGCTCGGCGAGCTCGTGCTGCCCCACCATGAAGCGCACGCCGTCGGCGTCCACCAGGTGGGCGCCCTCGCCGCGCACGGCTTCGGAGACGAGCGGCTGCTGTCCCTCCGCGTCCGCCCCCAGGAAGAGCACCGTCGGGTGGAACTGCACGAACTCCAGGTCGGAGACCTCCGCGCCCGCGCGCAGGGCGAGCGCGACGCCGTCGCCCGTCGACACCGAAGGGTTCGAGGTCGCGGAGAAGACCTGGCCCATGCCGCCGGTGGCGAGCACCACGGCCGGCGCGTGCACGGCGCCGACGCCGTCGTGCTGGCCCTCGCCCATGACGTGCAGGGTGACGCCGGCGGCGTGCCCCTCGTCGTCCGTCAGGAGGTCGAGGACCAGGGCGTTCTCGACCGTCGGTATGCCGCGCGCGCGGACCGCCTCGACGAGGGCGCGGGAGACCTCCGCGCCGGTCGCGTCGCCGCCCGCGTGCACGATGCGGCGGCGGTGGTGGCCGCCCTCGCGGGTGAGCGCCAGGTCGCCTTCCGCGGACTCGTCGAAGTGGGCGCCGGTCGCGATGAGGCGGCGTACGGCGTCGGGGCCCTCGGTGACGAGGGTGCGCACCGCTTCCTCGTCGCACAGGCCCACGCCCGCCACGAGGGTGTCGTCCAGGTGCTGTTCGGGGGTGTCGCCGTCGCCGAGTGCCGCCGCGATGCCGCCCTGTGCCCAGCGCGTGGAGCCGTCGTCCAGGCGGGCCTTGGTGACGACGACGGTCTTCAGGCCGGCCGCCGAGCTGCGCAGGGCGGCGGTCAGGCCGGCCACTCCGGAGCCGACGACCACGACGTCGGCGTCGAGCGACCAGCCCGGGGCGGGGGCGTAAAGCCGTATGCCAGTGGCACTCATGCGGGGGCTCCGATCCGGGTCGGGCGGGTCTCGGTGTGGCTGGTCTTGGTGTGGCGGGTCGCGGTGTCGGGGGTCTCGGCGTCGCGGGTCGCGGCGTGGCTGTCCGGGCGCGCGTCCATGCGGAGGCTCATGCCGGGGCTCCGAACGCCAGCGGGATGTTGTCGATCAGACGGGTCGTGCCGACCTTGGCGGCGACGGCGAGGATCGCCTCGCCCCGGTGGCCGGGGCCGATCTCCTGGAAGTCCGCCGGGTCGACGAGCGCCAGATAGTCCAGGACGAGCGGCGGACGCAGCCGCGCGGCCTCGTCGAGGACCTGCCGGGCCGCGGCGCGGACCCCGGCGGGGCCGGTGGGCGCGGCGGGTCCGGTGGGCGCGGCCTGGGCGACGGCGTGCGCGTCGGCGGCCGCGCGGGCCTCGCCCAGGGCGTTCAGGCCGTCCACGCGCGCGTGCGTGGCGGGGGCGAGGGCGGCGCGGGCCCGCAGGGCCTCCTGGGCGGCGTGCCGGTCGCGGCCCGCGAACAAGGCGCGGGACAGCGCGAGCGCGGTGCGGCGCTCCTCGGGCGACAGATAGCGGTTGCGGCTGGAGCGGGCGAGCCCGTCGTCCTCACGCACCGTCGGCACGCCGACGATCTCCACGTCGAAGTTCAGGTCGCGCACCATGCGGCGGATCACGGCGAGCTGCTGGGCGTCCTTCTGGCCGAACAGCGCCACGTCGGGCGCCGTCAGGTGCAGCAGCTTGGCGACGACGGTGAGCACGCCGTCGAAGTGCCCGGGGCGGGTGGCCCCTTCGAGGACGGCGCCCATGGGGCCCGCGGTCACCCGGACCTGGGGCTCGCCGCCGGGGTAGACCTCCTCCACGGAGGGGGCGAACACGACGTCCGCGCCCGCCTGCGAGGCGGTCTTGATGTCGGCTTCGAGGGTGCGCGGATAGCGGTCCAGGTCCTCGCCCGCGCCGAACTGCAACGGGTTCACGAAGACCGTGACGACGACTTCGCCGTCGGTCCCCGCCGCCTCCCGCGCCGTGCGGACCAGCGTGGCGTGGCCCTCGTGCAGGGCGCCCATGGTCATCACCACGGCGCGTCGCCCGGCCCGCGCGCGGGCGCGCAGTTCGGCGGCGGTGTGCAGCAGGTCGGCCGTGTGGCTCATTCGCCCGCTCCGTCCGTCGCGCCGCCGCGCGGTCCGTCCGGGCCGCCGGGGGCGGTCACGCCGCCCGCGAGGACGCCGAGCAGGTCTTCGGCGAGCTCCGGCTTGAGGAGGCCGTGGGCGAGGGCGCGGTCGGCGGTCGCGCGGGCCATCGCCAGATAGCCGGCGACGGTCCCGGGCGCGTGCTTGCGCAGCTCGGCGACGTGCGCGGCGACGGTGCCCGCGTCCCCGCGCGCGACGGGGCCGGTGAGGGCCGCGTCACCGGAGCGCAGGGCGTTGTCGAGCGCCGCGCCGAGCAGCGGGCCGAGCATGCGGTCGGGGGCCGTCACGCCCGCGTCGCGCAGCAGTTCCATGGACTCGGCGACCAGCGTGACCAGGTGGTTCGCGCCGAGCGCGAGGGCCGCGTGGTAGAGCGGGCGGGCCTCTTCGGCGATCCACTCGGGCTCGCCGCCCATCTCGATGACCAGCGCCTCCGCGGCGAGCCGCAGCTCGTCGGGGGCGGTCACGCCGAAGGAGCAGCCCGCGAGGCGCTGTACGTCCACGGGGGTGCCGGTGAACGTCATCGCGGGGTGCAGCGCGAGGGGCAGCGCGCCGGCGCGCAGGGCGGGCTCCAGGACCTTGGTGCCGTACCGCCCGGAGGTGTGCACGAGCAGTTGGCCCGGGCGCACCGCGCCGGTCTCGACGAGGCCCTCGACCAGGCCGGGCAGCGCGTCGTCAGGCACGGTGAGCAGCACGAGGTCGGCGCGCTCGAGGACTTGGGCGGGCGGGACCAGTGGCACGTCGGGCAGCAGCACGGCGGCGCGCCGCACGGAGCTGTCGGACACGCCGGACGCGGCGACCGGGCGGTGCCCGGCGAGCTGCAGCGCCGCGGCGAGCGCGGGCCCGACCCGGCCCGCCCCGACGACGCCCACGGTGAGCCGCGCGGGGCGGTCCCTGGGGTCCGACCGGGGCTCCGGGTGCTGCTCCGGCCGGTGAGATGCGTTCACGCGATGAAGCCTTCCGTTCCAGTCCGCTCGGGGTACCGGACGATTTCTCGTCATGCTAACGCTATTGCCCGGCGCGGTGCCGTCGGCTGTCCACAGGCTGTGGGCATTCGTACGACCACGCGCGATGATCTGTGGATGACGGCATACGGCGCGCGGGGCGACCGCGAGGGTGAGCTGGACGGACGGAACGACGGTGGGGGCAACCCTGCCGAGACCGACGAGCGCGCGCGGCGGCTCGCGGCCGCGCGGAGCGCGAAGCGGGTCCTGGCGCGCTCCCCGATGAGCGTCTCCCTGGGCGAGCGCGTCGCGGCCCTGGCCGAGGGCGCCCCCGAGGTCGCGGACCTGGAGCAGTTCGGCGACATGTACGGCGACGGCGTCGTCGCGGACCTGGAGGACGAGGTCGCCCGGCTCCTCGGCAAGGAGGCCGCCGTCTTCTTCCCCACGGGCACGATGGCCCAGCAGGTGGCGCTGCGCTGCTGGGCGGGGCGCACCGGCAACGCGACGGTGGCGCTGCACCCGCGCGCGCACCCGGAGGTCCACGAGTCGGACGCCCTCTCCGTGGTGAGCGGTCTGCGCACCGTGCACCCCACGGACGAGCCGCGCTCCCCCACGGCCGACGAAGTGCGGGACTTCGAGGAGCCGTTCGGCACACTGATGCTGGAACTGCCCCTACGGGAGGCCGGTTTCGTGCTGCCCACCTGGGAGGAGCTCACGGACGTGGTGGCGGCGGCGCGCGACCGGGACGCCGTGGTGCACGTCGACGGGGCGCGGCTCTGGGAGTGCACCACGCACTTCGGCCGGCCGCTGACGGAGATCGCCGCCCTCGCGGACAGCGTCTACGTGTCGTTCTACAAGTCCCTCGAAGGCATCGCGGGCGCCGCGCTCGCCGGGCCGCGGTCCCTCACCGAGGAGGCCCGCGCCTGGCGGCACCGGTACGGCGGCCTGATGTTCCAGCAGTTCCCGACCGCCGTCTCGGCGCTGCTCGGCCTCAAGCGGGTCCTGCCGCGCCTGCCGGAATACGTCGCCCACGCGCGCGTGGTCGCGGGCGCGCTGCGGGACGGCTTCGCGTCCTCGCGGGTGCCGTGGTCACGGGTGCACCCCGATCCGCCGCACACCCACCAGTTCCAGGTCTGGCTGCCGTACCCGCCCGAGGTCCTGAACGAGGCGGCCGTCGCGCAGGCCGAGGAGACCGGGACCCAGCTCTTCTGGCGCTGGTTCCCCGACGGCCCGCCGGGCCTGTCCGTCACGGAGGTCACCGTGAACGGACCGGGCCTGGCATGGACGCCCGACGACGTCAGGGAAGCGATCGCGGACTTCGTGCGCCGCCTCCCTTGAGACCGTGCAGGAGACGCCCGAGCGCGGCGCGCACCCGGCCGTGCGCCGGGCGTTCGTGGACGACGGCGTTGAAGCGCCCGTACTCGCGCACCTCACGCACGACCTGCCAGTCGTTGACGCCGGGAGCGGGCGGCGTCCGCTCCCCGTGCTGGGCGGCACGGTAGCTGTCGAGCAGATACTGCTGCGTAACACTCATGACAAACGACCTTTCACAACAAAGAGTACTTAACGGACAACAGAAGGGCGCACCAAGCCCGTCCGGCGTTTGAGGACGAGCCGCGAAGCGGCGAAGGGGGGAGAGGGGCGCAGCCCCATATGAACCCTGCAAGAGGCCCAAGGCCTGTGTCGCGTGGATTGACGCCAGCCGTCAATCGACGGCCGCGATGTCAGTGCCGCGGTGCACCATGGGGGTCATGAGCGTGAGCATCGACATCAGCGGCCTGACGCCGGAGCGGATCCATGTCGTGCCCTCGCCCCTCGCCGAGCTCGGCATGGCGCTGCACGCACTGTCCGAGCCCGCTCACCACCCGGGGCTGCAGGGCTGGACGACAGCCGTTTCGGCGCGGCTGCCCCCGTGCCTCGCGGACCGCATGTGCGAGGCGGACTTCCTGTGGCGGACGACGTTCTCCGACGTCTTCGCCCCGTTCGCGGGCATCCCCGGCAGGACCACCCTCCCCGGCGCCACGCTCGCCGAAGAGCTGGACCTCCTGGACAAGCTGACGGACGAGCAGTTCGTGGACGCGGCCCTGGAGTTCACCTGCCAGCTGTCGTACGACCAGCGGTCGACGAACCCCCTGCACGACCCGAAGATGCGCCGCCACGCCCTGGAGCTGGCCGCCGCGCGCGGGGACCACCAAGTGCGGTTCACCAAGCGGCTGCTGGACGATCCGCCCGACGTGCGGGCCTGGTTCCGGCAGTTGATGGAGGACTGCGACGAGGCGTTCTTCGCGGACACCTGGTCCCGGCTCAGCCAGCAGCTCACGGCGGACGCCCGCCACAAGACCGAACTGCTGCGCCGCAAGGGCCTGAAGGAAGCCCTGAAGGCCATCTCCGGAGCGGTGTCCCTGGACGAGGAGGCCCGCCGGATCACGGTCGACAAGATGGCCGTGGGCCACCACGTGACCGGCGACGGCGGCCTGGTCCTGGTGCCGACCAGCCTCGGCTGGCCCCACCTGATGGTCCTGCACCGGTACGGCTGGCAGTCCTCGATCACCTACCCCGTGAACTCCCCGGGCCTCGCCGCCCCCGCCTCCGTGGAGCAGCTCACGCGCCGGATGTCCGCGCTCTCCCACCCGGTCCGCATGCGCCTGTGCCGCCACCTGGCCCGCGGGTCGTACACCACCGGGGAGCTGGCCGACGCCCACGGCATGACGCCCCCGGAGATATCCCGGCACCTGAGCGTCCTGAAGAAGGCCGAGCTGATCACCACGCGCCGCCGCGGGCGGTACGTACAGCACCAGCTCGACCTGGGCGTGGTCTCACGCCTGGGCAGCGAGTTCATCGAGGGCGTGCTGCGCTGACGGCGAGGGCCCGGTCCGCGCGGCCCCGCGGGCTCAGCCCGCGCCGCCCCCGCCGGCCCGCACCAGCCCCGTCTCGTACGCGAGCACGACCACCTGCACCCGGTCGCGCAGCCCGAGCTTGGTCAGGATGCGGCCCACGTGCGTCTTCACGGTCGCCTCGGACAGCACCAGGCGCGCGGCGATCTCGCCGTTCGACAGGCCCTGGGCGACGAGCACCATGACCTCGCGCTCGCGCTCGGTGAGCCGCTCCAGCTCCTTGTGCTGCGGCTGGCCGCCGGTGCCCGGCAGCATCGGCGCGAAGCGGTCGAGCAGGCGCCGCGTCGTGGACGGCGCGACGACGGCGTCGCCGCTGTGCACCGCGCGGATGGCGGCGAGCAGTTCGGCCGGGGGCACGTCCTTCAGCATGAAGCCGGACGCGCCGGCCTTCAGGCCCGAGAAGGCGTATTCGTCCAGGTCGAAGGTGGTCAGGATGAGCACCTTCGGCGGATTGGCGTCGGCGCAGATGCGCCGCGTCGTCTCCACGCCGTCCAGCTTCGGCATGCGGACGTCCATCAGGACCACGTCGACCGCCGTGGAGCGCAGCTCCTGCAGCGCCTCGACGCCGTCACCGGCCTCCGCGACGACCTCCATGTCCGGCTGCGCCGCAAGCACCATCCGGAACCCGGTGCGCAGCAGCACCTGGTCGTCGACGAGCATCACGCGGATCGACATCAAGGGGGTCCCTTCATGGGGGCTTCGTGGGAGGTTCGTGAACCCATCATCGCCGACGACTCGGGAGGCACCGGCGGGGCTCGGGCAGTGACAGGTGTCAGTGTGCGGGCTTCAGTGGGAGGAGCGCGCTGATGCGGAATCCGCCGCCGGGGCGGGGGCCCGCGTCCAGCGTGCCGCCGACCATGCCGACGCGCTCGCGCATGCCGATCAGGCCGTGCCCGCTGCCGTCGGCGCCGCCGTCCTCGTACAGCTCGTGCGGGGCGCCCTTGCCGTCGTCCTCGACGAGCAGCCCCAGGCCGTCGTCGAAGTAGACGAGCCGGACGCTCGCCCCGGCGTTCTCGCCGCCGTGCTTGCGGGTGTTGGTCAGCGCCTCCTGGACGATGCGGTACGCGGTGAGCTCGACGCCGCTGGGCAGCGGGCGCGGGGTGCCCTCCACCTTGAAGTCGACCGGCAGGCCCGCGCCGCGCACCTGCTCTATCAGCTCGTCGAGCTGCTCCACGTCCGGCTGCGGGACGTACTCCCCGCTCTCCTCGGGCTCGCCCGTGCGCAGCACGCCGAGCAGCCTGCGCATCTCGGCGAGCGCCTGGCGGCCGGTGCCGGAGATGGTGGCGAGGGCCTGCTTGGCCTGGTCGGGCGCCGCGTCCAGGACATAGGCGGCGCCGTCGGCCTGGACGACCATCACCGAGACGTTGTGCGCGACCACGTCGTGCAGCTCACGGGCGATGCGGGCGCGCTCGGCGGCGACCGCGACCTTGGACTGCGCCTCGCGCTCCCTCTCGAGCCGGTCGGCGCGCTCCTCCAGCTGGGCCAGGTAGGCGCGGCGGGTGCGGATGGAGTCGCCGAGCACCCAGGCCAGCGCGAACGGCACCACCATGAAGACCGTGAAGAGGATGTTGCCCCAGACGCCCGCCGTGTTCTCCGGCCAGCGCAACTGCGACAGCGGGGCCGCCGCGAGCCCGCCGGCCAGGGCGAACCGCGAGGCCCACCGGGGGCCGTCCGCCGCCGCCGTGTAGATGATCACGAGCATCGCGAAGTTCGCAGGACCGGGCCGCACATCGAAGATCATCTGTGCGCAGCCGAGCCCCGCGGCGAGCACCAGCATCCGCTCGGTCGCCCGGCGCCGCAGCGCCACCACGACACACAGGCCCATGATGATCGGCACCGCCACGAGGGCCGGCTCCCGGCCCTCGCTGTCGGCAACGGCCACCAAGCCAAGCCCGGAGAGCCCGAACAGGACGAACGCCCAGAAGGCGTCGACCCCCGTCGGGTGTCTGCGGAGAAAGTCATAGAGGCGCTGCACGTAACCCAGCGTAGGCAACCCGTCGGGCCCCTCGGGTCAACCGGAGGTCCGATCCGTACGGCCGCCTCGTACTCCCCAAGGTGGAGGCCCGCTTAGCCTTCTGGATGTGACGAACGAGGCACCAGGAGCACGCGAACGGCAAACCGGCGCGCCGCGCGGCTGGCGGGAGGCCATGGAGGCGGCGCTGTACGGCCCGGACGGCTTCTACCGACGGGCTGAGGGACCCGCCGCCCACTTCCGCACCTCCGTGCACGCCTCGCCCCTGTTCGCGGACGCCGTGGCCCGGCTGCTGTGCCGCGTCGACGCCGCGCTCGGGCACCCCGGGGAGCTGGCGTTCGTGGACATGGGCGCGGGCCGCGGCGAGCTGTCGGCGGGCGTCCTCGCGGCGCTGCCCGCCGACGTGGCGGCACGCGCGCGTGCGTACGCGGTGGAGCGCGCCGAGCGCCCCGAGGGACTGGACGCACGCGTCGAGTGGCGCGCGGAGCCCCCGGCCGACGTGGCCGGCCTGCTCTTCGCCAACGAGTGGCTCGACAACGTGCCCCTGGACGTGGCCGAGCGGGCTCCCGACGGGGCGCTGCGGCGGGTCCTCGTACGCGACGACGGCACCGAGGAGCTCGGCGGGCCCGTGGCCGGCCCGGACGCCGCGTGGCTGGCGCGCTGGTGGCCGCTCGGCACCGAACCCGGCCTCCGCGCGGAGATCGGCCGCCCCCGGGACGAGGCGTGGGCCGCGGCCGCGGCGACGCTGACGCGCGGCCTCGCGGTCGCCGTCGACTACGCGCACACGCGCGAGCACCGGCCGCCCTTCGGTACGTTGACGGGCTTCCGCGCGGGCCGCGAGGAGCCGCCCGTGCCGGACGGCAGCCGCGACATCACCGCACACGTGGCGCTCGACGCCTGCGCCCCGCCCGACGCCCGCCTGCTCACCCAGCGCGCCGCCCTGCACGCCCTCGGCGTCATCGGCGACCGGCCGCCCCTGACGCTCGCCTCCAGCGATCCGGCCGCGTACGTACGGGCCCTCACGCGCGCGGGAGAGGCGGCGGAACTGACGGCGGCCGGGGGGCTCGGGGACTTCGGGTGGCTGGTGCAGCCGGTGGGCCTGCGCGTGGACGAGCTGCTCGCGCCGTAACCCGCCCTCTACAGGGAGGGCTACTTGTCGATGTCGCCCACTACGAAGAACAGCGATCCGAGGATGGCCACCATGTCGGCGACGAGCTGGCCGGGCAGCAGCTCCGTCAGCGCCTGGATGTTGTTGTACGAGGCGGAGCGGAGCTTGAGCCGGTACGGGGTCTTCTCGCCCTTGGACACCAGGTAGTAGCCGTTGATGCCGAGCGGGTTCTCGGTCCACGCGTACGTGTGGCCCTCCGGGGCCTTGAGGACCTTCGGCAGGCGCTGGTTGATCGGACCCTGCGGCAGGTCCGCGATCCGGTCCAGGCAGGCGTCCGCGAGGTCGAGGGCGTTGTGGGTCTGCTCCAGGAGGCACTCGAAGCGGGCCAGGCAGTCGCCGTCCTCGCGGGTCACCACCTTCAGGACGTCGCCCAGCTCGCCGTACGCCAGATACGGCTCGTCGCGGCGCAGGTCGAAGTCCACTCCGGAGGCTCGGGCGATGGGACCGCTCACTCCGTAGGCATGCACCGCGGCGGCGGAGAGCACGCCCACGCCGCGTGTGCGTCCGCGGAAGATCTCGTTCCCGAGCACCAGGTTGTCGTACACGTCCATGCGCGAACGCACCGCCGCGACGGCTGCCCGCGCGCGGGTCGTCCAGCCCGCGGGCAGGTCCTCCTTGAGGCCGCCGACGCGGTTGAACATGTAGTGCATGCGGCCGCCGGAGATCTCCTCCATCACGTTCTGGAGCTCCTCGCGCTCCCGGAACGCGTGGAACACCGGGGTGATGCCGCCCAGTTCGAGCGGGTACGAGCCGAGGAACATCAGGTGGTTCAGGACCCGGTTCAGCTCGGCGAGCAGCGTGCGCGTCCAGACCGCGCGCTGGGGCACCTCCATGCCGAGCATGCGCTCCACGCCGAGCACGACGCCCAGCTCGTTGGAGAACGCCGACAGCCAGTCGTGGCGGTTGGCCAGCATCACGATCTGCCGGTAGTCGCGCGCCTCGAAGAGCTTCTCCGCGCCGCGGTGCATATAGCCGATGACGGGCTCCGCGTGTGCGATCCGCTCGCCGTCCAGGACCAGGCGCAGCCGCAGCACGCCGTGCGTGGACGGGTGCTGGGGGCCGATGTTGAGCACCATGTCGGTGCTCTCGGCCGCGCCGCCGATCCCGATGGTGGTCTCGGCCTGCTCCGTCGTCCGCCGCGGCCGCGTCGTGGGCGTGTGCTCCGTCTTGGGGCTCATGCCCACAGTCTGTCGTACGCGCGCGAAGGCACCACTGTCAGATCCCGTACGTACGCTTGAGGCATGGAGACGGGGACGGCGGCGGGGCCAGGGGGATCCACGGGGGAGCGCGACGGCGCGCCCGTGTGGACCGGGCTGCCGCGCGGGGTGCTGACGATGCGCAGGATGCTGCTCGTGGTGTGGCTGGTGCCGCTCGCGGCGGCGCTGGGGGTGCTGCTCGGGCTGTTCGCCGGGCCCCTGTGGGCCGCCTTCGCGGCGCTGCCGCTGGCCCTCGCGGCCTGGGGCTGGGTGCTGCTCGCCCGCAACTGGCGCTCGTGGCGGTACGCCGAGCGGGCCGACGACCTGCTCATCAGCCGGGGCGTGCTGTGGCGCGAGGAGACGATCGTGCCGTACGGCAGGATGCAGCTCGTCGAGGTCACGTCCGGCCCCGTGGAGCGCTATTTCGGGCTCGCCGGGGTCCAGCTGCACACGGCGGCGGCCGCCACGGACGCCCGCATCCCCGGCCTCGACCCGAAGGAGGCCGAGCGGCTGCGCGACCGCCTGACGGAGCTGGGCGAGGCCCGTTCGGCGGGGTTGTGAGTATCGCCGGCGGGGCGCCCGAGGCGGGGGGTGAGGCGGCCCCTGGCGGGGCGGCGAAGGCGGGAGGTCGGCCTGGGCCGGGTAGTGGGGTTGAGCCCGGGGACGGGCGGCTCGGGAGCGGGCAGGGGTCCGGAAGCGGACCCGGGTCCGGCGGCGCACCCGAGCCGGGGGGCCCGCCCGAACCCGGCGGCGCACTCAACCCCGGCGGCCCGCCCGAACCCGGCGGCGTACGAGAACGACGGCTGCACCCCGTCACGCCCCTGCGCCGTGCCTGGGCGCCCATCGCGATCCTCGTCGGCTGGGCCTTCCACGACCCCGACGGCACCCAGCGCCGGCTGGCCGAGCTGACCGCCGCCACCCTCGCCCTCGGCGCCACCGCCGTGGTCGTCGGGGGCGCCCTGTACGGCTTTCTGAGCTGGTGGTTCACGCACTTCGCGGTCACCGACACGGAGCTGCGCATCCGTACCGGCCTGCTGTTCCGGCGCACCGCGCACATCCGGCTCGACCGGCTCCAGGCCGTCGACGTGACGCAGCCGCTCGCCGCCCGCATCGTGGGCGTGGCCAAGCTGAAGCTGGACGTCGTCGGCACCGAGAAGAAGGACGAGCTGGCCTACCTGGACGAGAAGGACGCCGCCGAGCTGCGCGCCGAACTGCTCGCGCGGGCGGCCGGTTTCGCCCCCGAGACGGCGCGCGAGGTCGGCGAGGCGCCGGTGCGGAACCTGCTGCACGTGCAGCCGCGGATGCTCGCCGTGTCCCTGCTGCTCACCGGCGCGCCCTGGGTGCTCCTGGTGGCCGCGCTCGTCGTACCGACCGTCCTGTGGCTGGTCACGCACAACGCGTGGACCGTCATCGCGACCGCGCTGCCCATGGTGGGCGGTGCCTTCGCGAGCAGCGTGGGGCGGTTCGTCGCGGAGTACGACTGGCGGGTGGGCGAGTCGCCCGACGGCCTGCGCATCGACCACGGGCTGCTCGACAAGGCGCACGAGACGGTGCCGCCGGGGCGGGTGCAGACCGTGCGCGTCGTCGAGCCGCTGCTGTGGCGGCGGCTCGGGTGGGTGCGGGTGGAGCTGGACGTGGCGGGGTCGTCCAACAGCGTGCTCGTGCCGGTCGCGCCGCGCGCGCACGCGGAGGCGGTGATCGCGCAGATTCTGCCCGGCGTGCGGGTGCCGGCGGCGAGCGAGCTGTCGCGGCCGCCGTCGCGGGCCGCGTGGTGTGTGCCCGTGTGGTGGCACGGGTACGGGCTCGCGGTCACCGACGCGGTGTTCGCGGCGCGGCAGGGGCTGTTGCGGCGGCGCCTGTCGTTGGTGCCGCACGCGAAGGTGCAGAGTGTGCGGCTGGTGCAGGGGCCCTGGGAGCGGTTCAAGGGCGTGGCCGACGTGAAGGTGGACACCGGGGCCAACAAGACGGTGACCGCCCGCCTGCGGGCGGCCGAGGAGGCCGTCGGCCTCCTCCAGTCCCAGGCGGAGCGCTCCCGGACGGGGCGCCGGGAGGCCCGCCCGGACCGCTGGATGGCCTAGGCCGGCCGAGGGCCTGGTTGTGCCCGTCCCCACACATGACGGCACTGTGGGCGCGTGGGCTGTGCCCCTCCCCGGTCGTCATGGAACTGTCGGCCTGGGCTGTGCCCCTCCCCCCGCATATCGGCACCGTCGGCCTGGGCTGTGCCCACCCGTGCCGCCCCTGGCGGCCCAGCTGCCCACAGCAGGTAGCGGCAAGGTGGGCCGCCCGCAGGGGGTGGCGGCGGGCAAGCCACCCACAGCGGGTGGCGGCGGGCGGGCTGAGCGCAGCGGGCGGCGGCAGGCAAGCCACCCACAGCGGAAAGCGGCGGGGCGAGCCGCCCGTGGCAGGTCGCGGCACCAGGCTGTTCGCAGCGCGGGGAGCGAGCGGGAGCGCAGCGCGGGGAGCGAGCGGGCGTGTGAGTGGCGGCGCAGCGCGCGGTCTTGGGCGGTGCGCCGCGGACGGCAGTCACGGGTGGGCGGGTGGGAAAAGGGCTGCCGCCCAGCGGCGGCCCGAACGCAAGGCGCACCCGGCCAGGGGAACGCCGCGCGCAGGGTGTTCGGGCGGTGCGCCGCGGACGGCAGTCACGGGTGGGCGGGTGGGAAAACGGCTGCCGCGCAGCGGCGGCCGAACGTAAGGCGCCCTGCCCAGGGGAACGCTACGCGCGCAGTGCCGTGCGCAGCCCCTCCACGTCGATCTGCTCCGTCTCGTCGTGGGCGGTCAGGTCGATGACCTGACCGACCTCGCGCTCGGCGTCCGTCGCCGCGTCCGACGGCTTGAACTCGGCCTCGGCCTCGGCCTTGTGCACCGCGAGGACCTCCTCGCCGACGACATCGGCGAGGTCCGCGTTCTGCACGGCCTCCAGCGCGGCCGGAGCGACACTCTTCGCGGACGTGCTCTTCGTACCGAAGAAGTCGAAGCCGCCCTCCCCGGCGGGCTGCCGCGTCTTCGCGGGCGGTACGACGGCCGTCGCGGCCGGAACGGTGAAGTGCCGGGCAGCCGCGCGCTCGTGAGCGGTCCGGTCGGCCACGCCGTCGGCCGCCATGCCGTCGGGCGCGTCGTCGGGGTCGTCCGAGTCCGCCTCCTGGGCGGAGTCGTGGGGACCCCCGGCCTCGACGTCACCGACGTCACCCCGCTCGCCCGACATCGCGGGCCGCGCCACCGTCGACGTACGCGTCAGCCGGTCGAGCGCCGCGTTGGCACGCCCGTACAGCGAAGGTGTCGGGCTCGCCCCGGGCCGAACCGCGCCCCAGGCCCCGGAGGCCGAGGAGACCTCACCAGCCGAAGAGGCCTCACCAGAAGCTCCCTCCGCCCCGCCGGTCTCCTCAGCGGAAGACACAGCCTCCTCGCCGGAAGGCGAACCCGCCACCAACGCGCGCGTAGGCGCCGAAGCCTCTATGGCCAGCAGCCGCCGCCCCTCAAGGGCAGTGGCCCGCTCCGTCTCCGCCGTCGCGTACCGCCGCAGCAGCGCCGCGTGCTCGTTGCGCAGCGCGGCCAGCTCGGCCCGCTTGGAGCGCAGCTTGGCCTCCAGCCTGGACCGCATCTCGCGCGACTCGTCGAGGTCGGATTCGGCCTCGGCTATCCGCTCCTCGTAACGCCATTCGTCGCTGGCCCGGGCCCGGCCCAGCTCGGCGACGCGTTTGCCCGCCGTCCGGTCCCACTGGCGCATGACGACCGAGCCCACGACGGCGCTCGCGGCCGCCGCGGCGACGAGGCCGCGCAGCACGACCGGTTCCGCGAACATCCAGGCGCCGCCGGCGCAGACGAGGGAGAAGCCTGCGACCGCCGACGGAGGAAGCAGCCTGTGCAGCGGTGGGGAATGGCGGTGACGTCCACGTGGCATGGCCAGAAACTTACCGCGCGTAGGCGAAGTCTGGTGTCCCGCCCGCCAAATTCCCGGTCCCCCCACAGCAACTCCCCACGCCACCGAACCACTTCGTCTCCGAAGCGTCACTCCATCTGCTCCGCCCGGATTCCGCAACCCGGCGCGCGCCGCTTCCGCATTCCGCCACGAAGGCCCCCCGAAGGCTCCCTGAAGGACCGTCGTTCGGCCTGGCCCGGGCGCGCGCACCGCGTGGTCCCGGGCCCGTCCGTGCGTCTACTTCTTGATCAGGCCCTTCGACTCCAGATACTCCTTGGCGACGTCCGCTTCCTTCTCGCGCTCCTCGTCGACCTTGCGGTTCAGTTCGATGAGGTCGTCCGTCGTCAGCGCCTTGGTGACCTTGGCGAGGGCCGCGGCTATCTTCTTGTCGCCGGCCTCCTTCGCGTTGACGACGGGAAGGATGTTGTCCGCGTTCTGGAGCTTCTTGTCGTCCTCCAGGATCACCAGGCCGAAGTTCTTCAGCGTCGCGTCCGTGGTGGTGGTCAGGACGAGCTGGTCCGTGCCGTTCTTCACGGCCTGCTTGGACTGCGTGGTGCCGACGCCCTTGGGGTCGATTCCGGCGACGTCGATGCCGTACTTCTTCTTCAGGCCCGGCGCGCAGAAGGGCCGCGTCTCGCATTCGTCACCGGCGGCGATCCGGACCTTCTCGCCGGATTTTCCAAGATCCGAAAGCGTCTTGAGCTTGTGCTCCTTCGCGTAATCCTCGGTCACCGCGAAGGCGTTCTGGTCCACGGCCGCACCGGCCGGGAGCGCCTTCAGGCCGCGCGGCTCGGCGAGCTTGGTGAGTTCGCCGTACGTCGCGTCGAGATCGCTGGAGGCGACCGGCTTCGCGTCCGAGCCGTTCTTCTTCAGGTTGAGGAATTCCGTGAGCGTGGCCGCGTATTCGGGCGCCACGTCGATGGTGCCCTTCTTCAGCTCGGGCTCGTACACCTCGCGGTTCTGCACGGTCTTGACCGACGCGTCGTACCCGGCGTCGCGCAGGACGCCCGCGTACAGCTCGGCGAGCACCTTCTGCTCGGTGAACCGCGCCGAGCCCACCACCACCTTGCCCTTGCCGCCGCCGTCGGAGCCCTTGTCGTCCTCCAGGCTGTCCCCGCCGCACGCGGTGAGCCCCGCGGTGAGCGCCACGACGGCCGTGGCCGCCCCTGCCATCCGTCGCGCGCGACGCGTCCTGCTGTTCATCGGTGAACCACCATTTCGAGAGTCTTCACTGCAAGCTTCACGCTTCAAGAAGGTCCGGCCAGGAAAGTCCGGCCCCGAACGGAACGGGCCGGGAAGGCAGGTGCGGCCTCAGTCGCTCACTCGGGACCGCCCCCGCATCGGATCGAAGAACCGCCCCGCGAGCACCAGGACGCCCTCCACGACCAGCGCGAGCAGCGCCACCAGGAAGGCACCCGCGACGACCTGCGGGGTGTTCTGGAGGTTGAACCCGGCCGTGATGATCCGGCCGAGGCCGCCCTCCCCCGCCATGGCGGCCAGCGTGGCCGTGGCGACGACCTGCACCGCCGCCGACCGGACGCCCGTCATGATCAGCGGATACGCCAGCGGCAGCTCGACCCGCGCGAACAGCTGACGCCCGCTCATGCCCATGCCGCGCGCGGCCTCCACCACGGACCGGTCCACCTCGCGCATGCCGATGTACGCGTTGGTGAGCAGCGGCGGGACGGCGAACAGGACCAGGGCGATCAGCGTCGGCACGTCCCCGTGCTCGCCGAGCGGGGTGAGCGTGAGCAGGATGAGGACCGCCAGCGTGGGCACCGCACGGCCCACGTTGGAGATGTTGACCGCGAGCGCGCCGCCCTTGCCGATGTGACCGAGCAGCAGCGCGAGGGGCAGCGCGATCAGGCAGGCCACGACGAGACAGACGCCGGTGAAGTACAGATGCTCGGCGAGCCGGTGCCACACCCCCTTCTCGCCCTGCCAGTTGGCGGACGTGGTCAGCCACTCATAGGCGCCGGATATCGCGTTCATACGGGCTCAGCCACCTTGGCCACGCTCTTGGCCGCGCCCGCTTCGCGCGAGAGTCGGCCCGGTCGTATTCGATGAATTCGCGTCCACGGCGTCAGGAGCCGCTGGAGGGCGAGGAGCAGCAGGTCCGCCGCGACGGCGAGCACGACGCACAGCGCCGAGGCGGTGAGCACCTGCGCCTTGAACTGGGTGTCGAGGCCGTCGAGGATGAGCGTGCCGAGGCCGCCGTAATCGACGATCGCGCCGACGGTGGTGAGCGCCACCGTCGAGACCGTCGTCATGCGCACGCCCGCCAGCAACGCCGGAAGTGCGAGGGGCAGTTCCACTTCCCACAGCAGCCGCACCGGGCCGTACCCCATGCCCT
This sequence comes from Streptomyces aureoverticillatus, assembly GCF_014649395.1. Taxonomy (GTDB): domain Bacteria; phylum Actinomycetota; class Actinomycetes; order Streptomycetales; family Streptomycetaceae; genus Streptomyces; species Streptomyces aureoverticillatus. The sequence continues at coordinate 742,917 of NZ_BMSY01000003.1, read as the reverse complement.
TGGCGGCTTCTCTGGCCTCTTCGGGGACGGCCTGGAGGCCCGCGAGGATGTTCCGCACGAGGATCGTCAGCGAATACAGCACGAGGCCCGTGACGACCAGCGACGCGGAAAGGCCGAAGAACGGCAGCAGCAGCGAGAACATGGCCAGGGACGGAATCGAGTACAACACCGTCGTGACGCCGAGAATGGGGGCCGCCAGGAAGCGCCAGCGCCGCGCGAGCAGCGCGAGGGGCAGCGCCACCGCCACGCCTATCGCCACGGACGCGGCCGTGATCGCCACGTGCTCGACCGTCGCGTCGATCAATTCCTGGCTGCGGGATCGGACGTACTCCCCGCAGATCCAGTCGTTCGCCACAAGGCAGTTCCGCTTGCTCACCCGCCCCGCCTCCCCCGAAACCCCGTCGCCATGCCGTCCCCGACACGTGCCGAAACCCACATGTCCTTCCGACTGGCGACCCTAACCCCGAGCACTGACAATCACCGAGATGCGGAGAGGCTCTTCGTCCCGGCGCAACGCGGCCTTCACAGAACACGCGCCACAATGGGGAATCATGATCCGGTTCGAGAACGTGACCAAGCGGTACGCGGACGGCACGACGGCCGTCGACGATCTGTCCTTCGAGGTGGGCGAGGGTGAACTGGTCACGCTCGTCGGCCCGTCGGGCTGCGGCAAGACCACGACGATGAAAATGGTGAACCGGCTCATCGAGCCCACCAGCGGGCGGATATTCCTCGACGGCGACGACATATCCGGAATCGACCCCGTCCAACTCCGCCGCCGTATCGGCTATGTCATCCAGCAGGTCGGTCTGTTTCCGCACAAGACGGTCCTGGACAACACGGCGACCGTCCCGCACCTGCTCGGCGTGAGACGCGCCAAGGCCCGCGAGCGCGCCGCCGAACTCCTCGACCTGGTCGGCCTGGACCCGGCGACCTTCGGCGACCGCTATCCCGAGCAGCTCTCCGGCGGCCAGCGCCAACGCGTCGGTGTGGCCCGGGCGTTGGCGGCCGACCCGCCCGTGCTCCTCATGGACGAGCCGTTCGGCGCCGTCGACCCCGTGGTGCGCGAGCACCTGCAGAACGAGTTCCTCCGCCTCCAGCAGGCCGTACGGAAAACAGTGCTCTTTGTCACGCACGACATCGAGGAGGCCGTCCGCCTGGGCGACCGCATCGCCGTCTACGGCAACGGCCGCATCGAGCAGTTCGACACCCCGTCCACGGTCCTGGGCGCGCCCGCGACCGAGTACGTCGCCGACTTCGTGGGCGCCGACCGCGGCCTGAAGCGACTCTCGGTGACCCCCATCGAGGTGGGCGACCTGGAGCAGCCGCCGGTCGTGCACCTGGACGACCCGTTGCCCAAGGACCTCGAAGGAGAAGGCGCCCGCTGGGCCGTCGTCCTGGACGGCGAGAACAACCTGCACGGCTGGCTGTCCGCCGAGCACGCGCGCGTGGGCACCGGCACGGTGCGCGAGCAGGCCCGCCGCATGGAGGCGTGGCTCCCGGTGGGCGCGAGCCTGAAGCAGGCGTTCTCGACGATGCTCCAGCACGACGCGGGCTGGATCGCGGTCATCGACGAGAAGAGCGAGGGCCGCTTCCTCGGGGTGCTCACCCCGGCCCGGCTGCACGAGGCGCTGCGCCGCTCGACGGCGGCGGACGCGCGGGACATCGCGCGCGAGGACGTGGAGCTGGAGACGGTGGCGTCGGTGGCGGGGGCGTAGCCCTCGTCAGCGCACGTCCGACCCGCCGGTCAGGCGCCCGCTCATCCACACCAGTGACGCGGGGATCTCCCGCCGCCAGGTGTTGAAGTTGTGCCCTCCGCTGTCGAGGGTGATCGACGACACCCGGGTGGGCGCCTTGACCTTGTCGATGAACTTCTTGGTGTCCTTGTAGTTGCCCTCGCCCTTCTTGCTGGTGGTCACCAGCAGGGAGGTCTTGGGCGGCGGCATGTGGTCGAGGTACCACATCAGGTTCGCCCGCCGCTCCAGCTCCTTGTCGCCGTGGAACAGGTTGCCGGTCGTCACGTCCTGGGCGGCCTTGTAGTAGGCGGAGAGGCCCACCGCGGCGCCGTACACGTCGGGGTGGTGCATGGCCACCTTCAGGGCGCAGTAGCCGCCCGTGGAGTCGCCGATGATGCCCCAGCTGTCGGGCTTCTTGCCGACGCGGTAGTGGTCGGTGATGGCGTTCGGCAGGTCCTTGGCGAAGAAGGTCTCGGACTGCGGGCCGCCGGGGATGTCCACGCACTCGGTGTCCCGCGGCGGTGCCACGGTCGGCCGCAGCATGACCAGGATCATCGGCTGCATCTTGCCGTCCTTGGCCTGCCTGTGGGCGGTCTGCGGGTAGTGCAGGCCCTTGATGAGGGCTTCGGCGGTGCCGGGGTAACCGGTCAGGACGGCCGCCGCGGGGAACGTGCGGTGCTTGTACTGCGGCTGGAAGTACTCCGGCGGCAGATAGACGTACGCCGGGCTGGCGATCTTCGACTGCCGGCCCTGGATGTCGATCTTCTGGATCTGCCCGCCGATCCGGGGGATGCCGCCGCCGGGAACGTCGACGGACTTCGTGTCGACCACCCGGACGGGGCCCTTCTCGCCCTTCATGGCGTCGTGGTCGACGACCACGCCCTGCGACGTCTCCTGGCCGAAGAGGTCGGCCCAGGTGGCGTAGAAGCCGAACGCCTGATTGGCGGAGAGACCGACCGACGCGAACACGGCGAGCTGCGTGGCGAGCAGCAGCCCGACGCGCCCCGTGACCGCGCGCCAGCTGCGGCGTGCGAGCCGCGGCCACAGCCAGATCGTGCCGATGAACAGCAGCACGGCCAGCGCTACCGCAAGTGCCAGCACCTTATTGCTCGTGAGACCCATGGGATGATCCTGCCTGCGCTTTCTGCCTGTTCGTTCCTGGGGGGCCGCTGCGGAGGGCGGAACCGACGGTTCCAGGTCGAGCCGTGCCTTTTCCGCCAGCCTTCCGCCGGTTTTCCGGCCGGGAGTGAACCCGTGTCCCCGAAGGACCGTCCTAGAGGGCGCAATATCACCGGATGCCACCTTTGGCACCGGATGGAAGCTCTCTCGCAGAACTACGGGATGCGATGTCTGTCAGGATAGATGGGGAAATGTCGGGTGCGGTTCCAGGAGGCAATGACGGCGCCAAGGGTGGCCTGCGCCGCATCCTCCGGGGGCCCCGCCCCGAAGCCGTCCCGGTCCTCGCCGCCAGAGTCTGCGCCCTCGTCGGCCTGCTGAACGTCGCGGCCGGCGTCTTCCCGCGCTTCCGGCACAGCTGGCTGCACACCGTCGCCGAAGTCCTGCCGGGCGCGCTCGGCCCCTTCGCGGCCGCGGCCGCGCTGAGCTGCGGCGTCCTGCTGCTCCTGCTCGCGCACGGCCTGCGGCGGCACAAGCGGCGGGCCTGGCGGGCCGCCGTGGTGCTGCTCCCCGCGGGAGCGGTGGCGCAGTTCGCGTACCGCCACTCGTTCATCGGCGTCCTGATCTCGGTGGCGCTGCTCACGCTGCTGCTGCGGCACCGCCGTGAGTTCGCCGCGCTGCCCGACCCGCGCAGCCGCTGGCGGGCGCTGGCCAACTTCGTGCTCCTGGGCGCCGGTTCCATCGCGCTCGGCCTGGTGATCGTCAGCGTCCACCCGGACAAGGTCGTCGGCGACCCCAGCATCACGGACCGCCTCGCCCACGTGCTGTACGGCCTGTTCGGCTTCGAGGGGCCCGTCGGCTACACCGGCAACACCTCCTGGACGGTCGGCTTCTCGCTCGGCGCGCTCGGCATGCTGACCGCGCTCACCACCATCTACCTGGCGTTCCGCCCCGAGCACCCGGCCGCCCGCCTCACCCAGGAAGACGAGAGCCGGCTGCGCGAGCTGCTCGACAAGCACGGCGGGCGGGACTCGCTCGGCCACTTCGCGCTGCGCCGCGACAAGGGCGTCGTGTTCTCTCCCAGCGGAAAGGCCGCGGTCACCTACCGCGTCGTATCCGGTGTGATGCTCGCGTCGGGCGACCCGATCGGCGACGTGGAGGCCTGGCCGGGCGCCATCGAGCGCTTCATGGACGAGGCCAAGGCGCACTCCTGGACGCCCGCCGTCATGGGCTGCTCCGAGACCGGCGGCGAGGTCTGGACCCGCGAGACGGGCCTGGACGCCCTGGAGCTCGGGGACGAGGCGGTGGTGGATGTCGCGGATTTCTCCCTGTCCGGGCGCGCGATGCGCAACGTGCGCCAGATGGTCAAGCGGATCGAGCGCAATGGCTACGAGACGCGCGTACGGCGCATCCGTGACCTCGGGGAAAAGGAGCTGGAGCGCATCCAGCGCGCCGCCGACGACTGGCGCGGCACCGACACCGAGCGCGGCTTCTCCATGGCGCTCGGCCGCATCGGCGACCCGGACGACGGCGACTGCCTGATCGCGACCGCCCACAAGGCCGACGAGAAGCCGGGCGCGTACGGCGACCTGAAGGCCGTGCTGCACTTCGTGCCGTGGGGCAAGGACGGCGTCTCGCTCGACCTGATGCGCCGCGACCGCTCGGCCGACCCGGGCATGAACGAGCTGCTCATCGTGGCCGCGCTGCAGGCCGCGCCGAAGCTCGGCATCGCGCGTGTCTCGCTGAACTTCGCGATGTTCCGCGCCGCCCTCGCCCGCGGCGAGAAGCTGGGCGCGGGCCCGGTCCTGCGCGCCTGGCGGGGCCTGCTGGTGTTCCTCTCGCGCTGGTTCCAGATCGAGTCGCTGTACAAGTTCAACGCGAAGTTCCGGCCCCGCTGGGAGCCCCGCTTCGTGGTCTACCGCTCCAGCCGCGACCTGCCGCGCATCGGTTTCGCCGCGATGCAGGCGGAGGGCTTCGTGACGTTCGCCCTGCCGCGCTTCCTGCGCCGGTCCACCGCACAGCGCCGCCCCTGCCCGCACCAGTCGGCACACACCGCCGAACGCGAGGTGCGCGCGGCATAACGGCAGCCCCGCGCGGTGCCGCACCGGCCCCGCGCGGGAGAGCGGTGTCCCCGCCCGGGACAGCGGCAGCCCCTCGCGGCATATCCGCTGCCCGCGCGGGGCCTAGGCTTGAGGCATGAGTACGTTGCGCGGGCGGGGAAGCGTCGAGGGTCTGCCTCAGTGGGACCGCTGTGCGGTCATGGGGGTCGTGAACGTCACCCCCGACTCCTTCTCCGACGGCGGCCGCTGGTTCGACACCACGGCCGCCGTCAAGCACGGCATCGACCTGGTCGCCCAGGGCGCCGACCTGGTCGACGTGGGCGGCGAGTCGACCCGCCCCGGTGCCCCGCGCGTGGACGAGGACGAGGAGCTGCGGCGCGTCATCCCCGTCGTACGGGGCCTGGCCGCCGAGGGCGTCACGGTGTCCGTGGACACCATGCGGGCCCGGGTCGCCCAGCAGGCCCTCACGGCGGGCGCGGTCCTCGTGAACGACGTCTCCGGGGGCCTCGCCGACCCGGACATGGTCCCGGCCGTGGCGGCCGCGCAGGCGCCGTTCGTTGTCATGCACTGGCGCGGCTTCCTGACCGACATCCATGTCCGGCCTTCGTACGAGGACGTGGTCTCCGAAGTCGTCGACGAGCTCCACGCGCGCGTGGAGGCCGCCATCGCCGGAGGCATCGCCCCGGAGCGGATCGTCGTCGACCCGGGCCTCGGCTTCTCCAAGGACGCCGAGCACGACCTGGCCCTCCTGGCCCGCCTGGACCGCATCCTGGCCCTCGGCCGGCCCGTCCTGGTGGCCGCGTCGCGCAAGCGGTTCCTGGGCCGCGTCCTCGCGGGCCCCGAGGGTGCCCCGCCGCCCGCGCGGGAGCGCGACGCGGCGACGGCCGCGGTGTCCGCGCTGGCCGCGCATCAGGGCGCCTGGGCGGTGCGGGTGCACGAGGTGCGGGCCACGGCGGACGCGGTGCGGGTCGCACAGGCGGTGACGGACGCGGCGGGGACCGGGGCCGACACGGCAGGCGGCCCGGGTGCCGCCGGGGAGGCGGGCGCTCAGTGACGCGCGCGCGGACAGACGTCGAGCAGGTGGAGCTCGCCAACACGGCCTTCTACGAAGCGCTGGAGCGGGGCGACTTCGACGGCGTGTCGGACCTGTGGCTGGACGCCACGGACCTCGCCGACGCGGAGACGTACGCCGGAACGCCGGACACCGGCGGCGACGCCGGCACGAGCCCGGAAGCGGCGGTCATCCCGGTCCCGCTCCCCGACACGGACACCGGGGGCCCCGACGACACGGACGACACGGAGGTCACGGGCTCCGGGACGGACGGTCCCGCGATCTCCTGCGTCCACCCGGGCTGGCCGGTGCTCACCGGCCGCGGCGAGGTCCTCAGGTCGTACGCGCTGATCATGGCCAACACCGAGTACATCCAGTTCTTCCTCACCGACCTCAAGGTCAGCGTGGCCGGGGACACGGCCCTGGTGACCTGCACGGAGAACATCCTCAGCGGTGGCCCGGCGCCGCAGGACAGCGAGGAGCTCGGGCCGCTCGTGGGCCAGCTCGTGGTCGCCACGAATGTGTTCCGGCGCACACCGGACGGCTGGAAACTGTGGTCGCACCACGCGTCACCCGTGCTCGCCGAATCCGGTGACACGGAGGACGACGAGACACCCTCCTGAGGGGTGGCGGGCTCCCGCCGACTGGGTAGGGGCACCCGCGAGCCCTCGCGGGAGCGCCGCCCGGCGGCCCCGCGAGCGAACACTGTCGGTGCTCGCAGGTAGATTCGAATGTGGCCGGTGTGTCGACCGCACTCGGCAGGACCGGCCGTTACCGACGACTGTCAGGAGTGATTCGCGTGGATCGTGTCGCGCTGCGTGGCCTCAAGGCCCGCGGGTATCACGGTGTGTACCCACGGGAGCGCGAGGAGGGCCAGACCTTCATCGTGGACCTCGTCCTGGGTCTGGACACCCGAGCGGCCGCGGCGGACGACGACCTGGCGAAGACCGTGCACTACGGCATCGTGGCGGAGGAGGTCGTGGCCGTCGTCGAGGGCGAGCCGGTGAACCTCGTCGAGACGCTCGCCGAGCGCATCGCCCAGGCCTGCCTGAAGCACGACGTAGTCCTGGAAGTCGAGGTCACGGTGCACAAGCCGGACGCCCCGATCACCGTCCCGTTCGACGACGTGACCGTCACCATCACCCGGAGCCGCGTATGACCCCCCACAGCGACCCCACCGTCCAGCCGGTCCCCACGTCCGTCGTGGAGCAGGTGGACGCAGCCGACACCACCCTCTCCAACCCCAAGCGCGCCGTCCTCTCCCTCGGGTCGAACCTGGGTAACCGCCTGGAGACCCTCCAGGGCGCCGTCGACGCCCTGGAGGACACCCCCGGCCTGCGCGTCAAAGCGGTCTCTCCGGTGTACGAGACGGAGCCCTGGGGCGTCGAGCCGGGCTCCCAGCCGTCGTACTTCAACGCCGTCGTGGTCGTGAAGACGACGCTCCCCCCGTCCTCGCTCCTGGAGCGGGCGCACGCGGTCGAGGAAGCCTTCCACCGGGTCCGGGACGAGCGCTGGGGCCCGCGCACGATCGACGTGGACATCGTGGCGTACGCCGACGTGGTCTCCGACGACCCGGTCCTCACCCTCCCCCACCCCCGCGCGCACGAGCGGGCCTTCGTGCTCGCGCCCTGGCACGACGTCGAGCCGGAGGCACAGCTCGCGGGCCGCGGGCCGGTGGCGCGGCTGCTCGACGAGGTCACCCGCGAAGGTGTCGCGCCACGCGCCGACCTGGAACTCCGGCTGCCCGAGTAGTCGTTAAGGTCCACAGGGACCACACAGCGGGCCAGGAACTCACCCGGCAAGCAAGCAGGCACGGACAGGAACATAAGGGGCGACCTCCGGAATGAAGCAACTGCGCGTGAGGGTGCTGGCAGGCCTCTTCGCCGTCGCCGGAGTGCTGTCCTGGGCGGGGGCCCGGCTGTGGGACTCCGTGGGCACGCTGCCGCGGGTGCCGCTGGCCGCGCCCATCGTCCTCGCCCTGATCGCCGTGGTCCTGCTGGCCACGGCCATCTCGCTGCGGGCGCGGCTGCGCGCCCAGCGGGAGCGGCGGCCCGGGGCGAAGGGCGTCGAGCCGCTGATGGCGGCCCGCGCGGTCGTCTTCGGTCAGGCCAGCGCGCTGGTCGCGGCGCTGGTCTGCGGGATGTACGGCGGCGTGGGCGTGTTCATGCTGGAGTTCCTGGACATCCCCGCCCGCCGCGACCAGGCGTACTACGCGGGCTTCTCGGTGCTCGCGGGCATCGGCGTGATAGCGGCGGCGTTCTTCCTGGAGCGGGTATGCAGGTTGCCGGAGGACGGCGACGACGAGCACGGTGGGGCGGCTCCCGCTGCGTGAGCCGCCCCCGGGGCGGGGGGTGCCGTGCTGCTTTGGTTCCGCCGCTTCGCGGCGTTTTTCCCACCCGCCCGCCCGTTGCTGTCGAACCAGGCGCACCCGCCTGACACCGTCGGCACCGTGACCGTCGGCCCAGCCGTACCGGTCCGTTTCTGTCGGGCCAGGCGCACCCGCCCGTTTCTGTCCGACCAGGCGCATCCGCCCGTTTCTGTCCGACCAGGCGCACCCGCCCGTTTCTGTCCGACCAGGCGCACCCGCCTGACACCGTCGGCACCGTGACCGCCGAACCAGGCGCACCGCCAGTTACAGCAGGGTGCCGCCCTCCACAGCCGTTTCCTTGAGGATGCCGTTCAGGCGGGCCAGTACGTCCGCGTCCAGGTCCACGTGGGCCGCCGCCAGGTTCTCCTCGATGTGGGCCGGGGTGCGGCTGCCGGGGATGGGGACGACGTTCGGGTCCTGGTGGAGCAGCCAGGCCAGCGCGAGCTGCGCCGGGGTGATGCCGAGCTCGGCCGCGACACCCCGCACGGGCGCGAACCTGTCGTTGTTGGCCTTCAGGTTCGCCTCGTCGAACCGGGGCGCGTTCTGCCGGAAGTCCCCCTCCGCCACCTTCCCGACCGTGCCGGTGAGGAAGCCGGCGCCCAGCGGCGACCAGGGCACCAGGCCCACGCCCAACTCCCGCGCGGCGGTCAGCAGTTCCGGCTCCGCGGGCCGCCACATCGACCACTCGATCTGCACGGCCGAGACGGGGTGCACCGCGTGCGCGGCCCGCAGCTGCCCGGCCGTCACGTTGGACAGGCCGAGGTGACGCACGAGCCCCGCCTCGATCAGCTCGGCGACCGCGCCCACGGTGTCCTCGAGCGGCACCTGCGGGTCGGGGAAGTGCGGGTAGTACAGGTCTATGTGATCGGTGCCGAGCTCCCGCAGGCTCGCCTCCGCGTAGCCGCGTACGTGCGCGGGGTCGCCGTTGACCCCGAGCTCCCCGAAGGCGTATCCGACGGGGAAGGGGTGTGCCTCGACGCCTTCGGGCAGCCGGAAGCCGAACTTGGTGGCGACGGCGACCTGCTCCCGGCGCCCCTTCAGGACGCGGCCGATCAGCCGCTCGTTGTGGCCGTCGACGCCATAGCCGTCGGAGGTGTCGATCAGGGTGGCGCCCGCGTCGATCGCGGCGTTCAGCGCCCGCTCGGCCCGGTCGTCGTCGATCTCGCCGTACACCCCCGGCGAAAGCACCATCGCGCCGTAGCCGAGCGCGGAGACCTCGAGGCCGCCGAGTCGACGGGTGGGCAGGGACCGGCCGGGGCCCCGGGTGTCGTCATCGTGAGCATGGGTCATGGTCATGGCCCGAGTCTTACGGCTCAGCGACGCCGCCGTCCAATATCAGCCGCGACAAATGCCAGTCGCGCAGGGGGAGTTGGGCGGGGCGGCCGATGTCAGCCCGTCCGGCGATTGAGGACGAGCGCGCAGCGCGATGAACAGCCACCGAACAGCGCGAGCGTCACCGCGCCATGATCAGGCTCATCGCCTCGTTGCGCGTCGCCGGGTCCCGCAGCTGCCCGCGCACCGCGGACGTGATGGTCTTCGCGCCGGGCTTGCGGACCCCGCGCATCGTCATGCACATGTGCTCGCACTCGACGACCACGATGACCCCGCGCGGCTCCAGTATCTCCATCAGGGAGTCGGCGATCTGCGTGGTCAGCCGCTCCTGGACCTGCGGGCGGCGGGCGTAGACGTCCACGAGCCGGGCGAGCTTCGACAGGCCGGTGATCTTGCCGTCGTGGGACGGGATGTAGCCGACGTGCGCGACGCCGACGAAGGGCACCAGGTGGTGCTCGCAGGAACTCATGACCTCGATGTCCTTGACCAGCACCATCTCGTCGTGGCCCAGGTCGAACGTCGTGGTCAGGACGTCCTCGGCCTTCTGCCACAGGCCGGCGAATATCTCCCGGTAGGCACGCGCCACCCGTCCCGGCGTCTCCTTGAGACCCTCCCGGTCCGGGTCCTCGCCGACCGCGATCAGCAGCTCCCGAACGGCGTGCTCGGCCCGCTTCTCGTCGAACTCGCCGATCGAGCCCTCGCCGTCCAGCGTCACGGGGTCGGTCATCTGTGCCTCGTTCCTGGTTCCTGTGTCGTGCGGCGGCCGAAAACAGCCGCGCCCCCCAGGCTAGAACCTGGGGGGCGCGGCATCCATTCCGGGCCTGGTGAGGCGCCCGGGACGGGGTGCGGCTCAGCTCTCGGGGCGGTCCTCGGGGGCCACCTCGAGTCCCTTCGTCTCACCCGTGCCGGGGGTGCCCGTCGCACCGGTCGCGCCGGCGGTCACCGCGGGGGTGGCGCCGTTCGCGCCGTTCGTCAGCGACAGCTCCTTCGGCGAGAGCACCGGCGGGCGCGTCGACGGCGTACGCCGTGTGGAGCCCGTCCAGGCCGGTCGTGCCGGGCGCTTGACGATCGGGGCGAAGATCTCCGCGATCTCCTCCTTGCCGAGCGTCTCCTTCTCGAGGAGCTGGAGGACCAGGTTGTCGAGGACGTCCCGGTTCTCGACGAGGATCTCCCAGGCCTCGTTGTGCGCGGTCTCGATGAGCTTCTTGACCTCTTCGTCGACCAGCGCCGCGACCTCTTCGGAGTAGTCCCGCTGGTGCGCCATCTCGCGCCCGAGGAACGGCTCGGTGTTGTCGCCGCCGAACTTGATCGCGCCCAGACGCTCGGTCATGCCGTACTGCGTGACCATCGCGCGGGCGGTGGCCGTGGCCTTCTCGATGTCGTTGGCGGCACCGGTGGTCGGGTCGTGGAAGACCAGTTCCTCGGCCGCGCGCCCGCCCAGCATGTACGCCAGCTGGTCGAGCATTTCGTTGCGCGTGGTCGAGTACTTGTCCTCGTCCGGCAGGACCATGGTGTAGCCGAGGGCGCGGCCGCGCGACAGGATCGTGATCTTGTGGACCGGGTCCGAGTTGGGGGAGGCCGCCGCGACCAGGGCGTGTCCGCCCTCGTGATACGCGGTGATCTTCTTTTCCTTGTCGGACATGATCCGGGTCCGCTTCTGCGGGCCCGCCACGACGCGGTCGATGGCCTCGTCCAGCATGTGGTTGTCGATCAGCTTCTGGTTGCTGCGGGCGGTGAGCAGGGCGGCCTCGTTGAGGACGTTGCTCAGGTCCGCGCCGGTGAAGCCCGGCGTGCGCCGCGCGACGGCGCCCAGGTCGACGTCCGGGGCGACCGGCTTGCCCTTCTGGTGAACCTTGAGGATCTCCAGACGGCCCTGCATGTCCGGGCGGTCGACGGCGATCTGCCGGTCGAAGCGGCCGGGGCGCAGGAGGGCCGGGTCCAGGATGTCGGGGCGGTTGGTGGCGGCGATCAGGATGACGCCGCCCTTCACGTCGAAGCCGTCCATCTCGACGAGCAGCTGGTTGAGCGTCTGCTCGCGCTCGTCGTGGCCGCCGCCGAGGCCGGCACCGCGGTGGCGGCCGACGGCGTCGATCTCGTCGACGAAGACGATCGCCGGGGCGTTCGCCTTGGCCTGCTCGAAGAGGTCGCGCACACGGGAGGCACCGACACCGACGAACATCTCGACGAAGTCGGAACCCGAGATCGAGTAGAACGGGACGCCCGCTTCGCCCGCGACGGCGCGCGCGAGGAGCGTCTTGCCCGTACCGGGCGGGCCGTACAGCAGCACGCCCTTGGGGATCTTGGCGCCGACGGCCTGGAACTTCGCCGGCTCCTGGAGGAACTCCTTGATCTCGTGGAGCTCCTCGACCGCTTCGTCGGAACCCGCGACGTCGCTGAAGGTCGTCTTCGGAGTGTCCTTGGTGATGAGCTTCGCCTTGGACTTGCCGAAGTTCATGACCCGGCTGCCGCCGCCCTGCATCTGATTCATCAGGAACAGGAACACGACGACGATGAGAACGAAGGGGAGGAGGGACAGCAGGATGCCGACGAAGGGGTTCTGCTTCGACGGGGAGACGGTGTAACCGTCCGGGATCTGCTTGTCCTCGTACTTGGCCTGCAGCGTCTTGGCGAGCTCGACGCCCTGGTCGCCGATGTAGCTCGCCTGGATCTTGCTGCTGCCCTTGACCTTCTGGCCGTCCTTGAGCTCCACCTTGATGGTGTGATCGTCACCGGTGGTGAGCTTGGCCGATTCGACCTTGTTGTCGTCGATGGCCTGCACGACCTGGCCGGTGTCCACCGTCTTGTAGCCGCCGGACGAACCGACGACCTGCATCAACACGACCACGGCAAGGACGGCCAGCACGATCCACATGACTGGCCCACGGAAGTATCGCTTCACGTCCATCCCACGGAGCGATTGCCGCTCCGTACCTCCTGCCATAGTGAGTTTGATAAAGACTGTTCTTCGGACGGTACCCCAGCATTGTCACCCGAAGCCGCACGGGACGGCTGGCATTCCCGCCTTCGCATGCTCCAACGGCGGGAAACCCCTGAGGGTTCCCGGGCGTCCCGCTACGCCGCCGGGGTCGTCGCGCGCGAGTCGTCAGCCGCCGTACACGTGCGGGGCGAGGGTGCCGACGAACGGCAGGTTGCGGTACTTCTCCGCGTAGTCCAGGCCGTACCCGACGACGAACTCGTTCGGGATGTCGAAGCCGACCCATTCCACGTCGATGGCGACCTTGGCCGCCTCGGGCTTGCGCAGCAGCGTGCACACCTTCAGCGAGGCGGGCTCGCGCGAGCCGAGGTTGGACAGCAGCCAGGACAGCGTCAGGCCGGAGTCGATGATGTCCTCGACGATCAGGACGTGCCGGCCCTTGATGTCGGTGTCGAGGTCCTTGAGGATGCGGACCACGCCGGAGGACTGCGTACCGGCGCCGTACGAGGACACCGCCATCCAGTCCATCGTGAGCGGCGTGGACAGCGCGCGCGCCAGGTCCGCCATGACCATCACCGCGCCCTTGAGCACGCCGACGATCAGCAGGTCCTTGCCCGCGTACTCCGCGTCGATCTTCGCGGCCAGCTCGGCCAGCTTCGCGTCGATCTCTTCCTTGGTGATGAGCACCGACTGAAGGTCGGTGCCCATGTCTTTCGCGTCCACCCGCATCACTTTCGGTCGTCCCACCGGCCGGTCGGGAAAAACGGTCCCGCGTCAGCCTTGCCGGATGACCAGTCTGCCACCCTGCCGCTGTGCGACGACTTTGCCCGGGAGATTGATGGCCCCCTGTCCGCGCCAGCCGGTGATCAGCCGGTCCACCTCTTCGATGTGCCGGGCGAACAGCGCGCCGGCCGGCGCGCCCGCCTCGATGGCCGCGCGGCGCACGATGCGGCGGCGCACCGCGGGCGGCAGCGCGTACAGCTTGGCGCACTCCAGGCGCCCGTTGGCGTCCCGCACGGAGGCCTCGGCCTGGGCGGCCCACGCGTCCAGGGCGTCGGCGTCGTCGCGGGAGAGCTGCGCGGTGCGCGCGAGGGCTTCCACGACCCCCTTGCCGAGCGCCTTCTCCAGGGCGGGCAGGCCTTCGTGCCGCAGTCGCGAACGGGTGTAGGCCGGGTCCGCGTTGTGCGGGTCGTCCCAGACCGGCAGGGACTGGACCATGCAGGCCTTGCGGGCCGTCTGGCGGTCCAGGTGCAGGAACGGGCGTCGGTAACGGCCGTCGGCCCCCGAGACCGCGGCCATGCCCGACAGCGAGCGGATGCCGGACCCGCGCGCGAGGCCGAGCAGGACCGTCTCCGCCTGGTCGTCGCGGGTGTGGCCGAGCAGCACGGCGGCGGCGCCGTGGCGGTCGGCCGCCTCGTCCAGCGCGGCGTACCGCGCGTCGCGGGCGGCGGCCTCGGGGCCGCCGTCCCGGCCGACGTGCACCACCAGGGACTCGATGGGGTCGAGGCCGAGGGCGGTCATGCGGGCGACGACCTCGGCGGCGCGCAGGTCCGAGCCGGGCTGCAGGCCGTGGTCGACGGTCACCGCGCCGGCGCGGATGCCGAGCTTGGGGGCTTCGAAGGCGAGTGCGGAGGCGAGCGCCATGGAGTCGGCGCCGCCGGAGCACGCGACGAGCACGAGCGGCGTCGGCGGCTGCTCGTGTGCGGGGGCCGGTGCGCCCGGGGTGTGTGCGGCGTCCGGGGTAGGGGGGGTGTCCGGGGTGTGGGGGGTGTCCGGCGTACCCGGGGTGCGGGGGGTGCCCGGGGCGTCGGGGTTCTGGGAGGTGTGGAGGGTCTGGGGGGTGTGGGGGGCGTGCGGCGGGGGGAGCTCGCGCCGGGTGGCCACGTCGGTCAGTACGTCGTGAAGTACGCGGCGGACCGCCAGGCGTATCGCCGCGACCGCAGGATGGGGACCCATTCCGGTTGGTTCCCTTCATGAAGTTCGGGGGGTGAGCCTCGGTTCAGTCACTCAGAGTGTGTCGATGGTGACAGAGCCGAGCCGTTACCCGAGCATTGCACGCCTACCCATGGCTCACGGTCCCTCGGACGGGTGATTGCGGGGGCGTTCTCCTGCCGTCGGCCGCATCTGTTCGCTCAGTCTGCCTTACGGTGCACCCGCGCGACCCAGTCCGCTGGTTTGGCGATCTCCGCCTTGGTGGGAAGCGTGTTCGGAGAGGTCCATACGCGGTTGAAGCCGTCCATGCCGACCTCCTCGACCACCGCCCGCACGAACCGCTCGCCGTCGCGGTACTGCCGCAGCTTGGCGTCCAGGCCGAGCAGCTTGCGCAGCGCCTGGTCCAGGCGGCTCGCGCCGCGCTGGCGGCGCTCCTTGAACTTCTCCCGGATCTCGGTGACGGACGGGACCACGTCCGGGCCGACGCCGTCCATCACGTAGTCCGCGTGGCCTTCGAGCAGGGACATCACCGCGGTCAGGCGGGCCAGGATGTCGCGCTGGGCGGGGGTCTGGACCAGCTCCACGAAGGAGCGGCCGCCGTCGTCGTCCTCGCCCTCGGGGCGGCCGCCCGCGAGGCTCTGGGCCGCCTCGCGGATGCGTTCGAGGACCGTCATCGGGTCGACCTCGGTCTCGCCGAGGAAGGACTGGATCTCACCCTCCAGGTGGTCGCGCAGCCACGGCACGGACGAGAACTGGGTGCGGTGCGTCTCCTCGTGCAGGCACACCCAGAGCCTGAAGTCGTGCGGGTCCACGTCCAGTTCGCGCTCCACGTGGACGATGTTCGGGGCCACGAGGAGGAGGCGGCCGCCGCCGTTCGCGCCCGCCGGGAGTTCGCGGGTCGCCGGGGCGAAGGTCTCGTACTGGCCGAGGACGCGGGAGGCGAGGAACGACAGGAGCATGCCGAGCTCGACGCCCGTCACCTTGCCGCCGACCGCGCCGAGGACGGCGCCGCCGGGGCCGCTGCCGCGCCGGTCCTTCATCTTCTCCAGGAGCGGCTTCAGGACCTCCCGGAAGCCCGCCACGTTGGCCCGGACCCAGCCCGCGCGGTCCACGACGAGCACGGGGGTGTCGTGCGTCTCCTCCGTACCCATCCGTGTGAACGAACGGACGTGTTCCTCCGAGGACTTGGCGTGCCGGCGCAGCTCCGCCACGACCGCGCGGGCCTCGTCCCGGCTCACCTCCGGGCCCGGCCGCACGAGCCGGGTCGCGGTCGCCACCGCGAGATTCCAGTCGACCATCTCCGCACCACCGAGGCTCGTCATGCCGTCAACGGTACGTGGTCGGCCGCGCCTGCGTACGGGGTTGGGGGCGCCGTCGCCGCAGGCGCCCCCGGCGGGGCCGCGCAGGACCGGCACGGGCGCCCCCAGCAGGGGCGGGCGGGATCGGCACGGGCGCCCCCGGCGGGCGCGGGCAGGAGACGTCAGGCGCCCCTCGCCGCCAGTGCCGACGCCATCGCGTCCAGGGTGGACTGGGCCCCCTGGGGGTCGGTCGTGCCCGTGGTCATGAAGGCGAAGGCCAGGAGGCGGCCGTCGGCGTCGACGACGGTGCCGGCGAGGCTGTTGACGCCGGTGAGGGTGCCGGTCTTGGCGCGGACCACTCCGGTGCCGACGGACGCGTCCGGGTAGCGGTCGACGAGGGTGCCGGTGAAGCCGGCCACGGGCAGCCCGGTCACCACGGAGCGCAGTTCGGGGTGACCGGGGCCGGAGGCCCGCTTCAGGAGCGCGGCGAGCAGCTTCGCGGTGAGCCGGTCGTCCCGGTCGAGCCCGCTGCCGTCGGCGAACACGGCGCCGTCCAGCGGCAGTCCGAGCTTGGCGAGCCGCGCCCGCACCGCCTTGGAGCCGCCGTCGAAGCTGGCGGGCTCGCCCGCGTCCACCGCCGTCTCGCGGGCGAGGGCCTCGGCGATGTCGTTGTCGCTGTGCGTCAGCATCCGCTCGACGAGGGCGGACAGCGGCGGCGACTGGGTGCGCGCCAGCTCGTCGGCGCCCTTGGGGGCCTGCCCGGGCCGCGGGTCGGCCTTGAGGCCGATGCCGCGCTCGCGCAGCAGGTTGGCGAAGTTGTGCGCCGCGTCCCGCGCGGGCTCGGCGGTGCGCGCCGCGGGCCCCGAGGAGGAGTCGTCGAGGCGCCCCTCGTCGGCCATCAGGGCGCTGACGGGCGCGATGTTCTCGTTGGGCCCGATGGGGTGCTGCGGCGGACCGGAGTAGCGCGAGGTGTCGTACGCGAGCGAGACGTCCTGGTCGGCGCCGCGCTTCTTGAGGGCCTCGGCGGTGTCGTCGGCGAGCTCGCGCAGGCTGGCGGAGCCGGCGACGTACCGGCCCTCCCCGCGCGCGGTCAGCGTCGGGTCGCCGCCGCCTACGAGGACGACGTTGCGGGAGTCCGGCTCGACGACCGTCTTCGTGGTGAGCCGGTGGTCGGGGCCGAGGGCGGAAAGGGCCGCGACGGCCGTGGCGATCTTGGTGGTGGACGCGGGCGTCAGCGCCTGCCGCGACCCCTTGCCGTACAGCCGCTTGCCGGTGGCCACGTCCACGACCACCGCCGACCGCTCGCGGCCGAGCTTCTTGTCGTCCATGAGCGGGCGCAGGACGTCCGCGAGGCGCGGGCCGCCGGGCTCCGGCGCGGTGCGGGCGGAGCGGCTGAGTCCGGCGAGCACGGAGGGCGCGCTCGGTGCGACGTCGGGCACCCCGTGACCCGGGCCACCGGCGTGATCTGTGCCACCCCCCGCCTCCCGGGAAGCCGCCAGCTCGCGCTCCGCCGTACGCTGACCCGAGGAGTCCCAGGGGCCGGCCGCGGCGATCGCCACGGCCGCGACGACGAGGCCGACAGCGGCCGAGACGGCCGTGAGCTGCCAGGTCCTGAGTTTCGCGGGAGGCTTGACAGCAAGCCGCCTCAGAAGCTGCAGCAGCTGTCGAGGCTGCTGCCAAGGCTTGCGCTCGTCCACGACGACCTGCCCCTTTCGCGATCACACATCTGCGTGAGGGACACTTAACCACCCGAAGTATGTGCTGATCATGGAGGAGCCACCCGTGGAGTTCGACGTCACCATCGAGATTCCGAAGGGTTCGCGGAACAAGTACGAGGTCGACCACGAGACCGGCCGCATCCGCCTGGACCGTCGACTCTTCACGTCCACCAGCTACCCGGCGGACTACGGCTTCGTCGAGAACACCCTGGGCGAGGACGGCGACCCGCTGGACGCGCTGGTCATTCTTGACGAGCCGACCTTCCCGGGCTGCCTCATCAAGTGCCGTGCGATCGGCATGTTCCGGATGACGGACGAGGCCGGCGGCGACGACAAGCTGCTGTGCGTGCCCGCGTCCGACCCGCGCGTGGAGCACCTGCGCGACATCCACCACGTGTCCGAGTTCGACCGCCTGGAGATCCAGCACTTCTTCGAGGTCTACAAGGACCTGGAGCCCGGCAAGTCCGTCGAGGGCGCCAACTGGGTCGGCCGCACCGAGGCCGAGGCCGAGATCGAGGCCTCCTACAAGCGCGCCGAGGCGCACGGTCACTGAGACCGGCCGGCGGCACCGACGGGCCGCGTGACCCACACCCGGGTCACGCGGCCCGTCCGCGTATGCACTACAAACGCGTGCGCATACTGACGTACGTCGTGCGCATACTGACGTACGTAGGGTGCGCACGACACGTACGTACACAGGAGCGAGGCATCACCCGTGGGTGAACTGGAGGAGGAAGACCGCAAGCCGCAGTCGGACGAGGCACACAGCGCGTTCGCCCCGGTCGGCGGCGTCGACCACACGGCCGCACCCGAGGAGGATCACCCCTCTTCGGAGTTCACGATCCCGTCGGGCCTGAGAATTCCGCCGACGCCCGAGGACACGGAGTCCTCGGCCTTCACCCCGCCCGAGACGTACGACTCCCGGCAGCCACCGCCCGCCTTCACCCCGCCCGCCGGTGTGCCGGTGGTCCGGCTGGTCAAGGAGGCGCCCTGGCAGGACCGGATGCGCACCATCCTGCGCACCCCGGTGGCCGAGCGCCCGGCGCCGGAGCCGACACAGAAGCGCGAGGACGACGAGGGCCGTGCCGTGCCGCGCGTCCTGGACCTCACCCTGCGCATCGGCGAGCTGCTGCTCGCGGGCGGCGAGGGCGCCGAGGACGTGGAGGCGGCGATGTTCGCCGTCACCCACTCGTACGGCCTCGACCGCTGCGAGCCGAACGTCACGTTCACGCTGATCGCCATCTCGTACCAGCCCTCGCTGGTCGACGACCCGGTGACGGCGTCGCGGACGGTACGCCGCCGGGGCACCGACTACACGCGCCTGTCGGCCGTCTACCAGCTGGTAGACGACATCAGCTCCGAAGACGTCGAGGTCTCCCTGGAGGAGGCCTACCGGCGCCTCGCCGACCTCCGCCGCAACCGGCACCCCTACCCGGGCTGGGCGCTGACGGCCGCGGCCGGGCTGCTCGCCGGGTCGGCGTCCGTGCTCGTCGGCGGTGACGTCCTGGTGTTCGTGGCGGCCGCGCTCGGCGCGATGCTGGGCGACCGGCTCGCGTGGCTGTGCGCGGGGCGCGGGCTGCCGGAGTTCTACCAGTTCGTGGTGGCGGCGATGCCGCCGGCCGCGATGGGGGTGGCGATCAGTCTGCTCGACCTGCCGGACGTGAAGGCGTCCGCGGTGATCACCGGTGGGCTGTTCGCCCTGATCCCGGGGCGGGCCCTGGTCGCGGGCGTCCAGGACGGTCTGACCGGCTACTACATCACCGCCGCGGCCCGGCTCCTGGAAGTCGGGTATCTGATCGTCGGCATCGTCTGCGGCGTGCTGATGGTGCTCTATCTGGGCGTGACGCTGGACGCGGGCCTCAACCCGGAGACGTCGATCCACTCCAGCGACCGTCCGTATATCCAGATCCTCGCGTCCATGTCGCTGAGCCTGGCCTTCGCCATCCTGCTTCAGCAGGAACGTTCCACCGTGCTCCTGGTCACGCTGAACGGCGGTGTCGCCTGGGTCGTGTTCGGTGCCCTCGCGCGGACCGGGGGCATCTCGCCGGTGGCCGCGACGGCGGCCGCGGCGGGGCTCGTGGGCCTGTTCGGGCAGCTCCTGTCGCGCTACCGGTTCGCGTCCGCGCTGCCGTACGTGACGGCCGCGATCGGGCCGCTGCTGCCCGGTAGCGCGACGTACTTCGGGCTGCTCGAGATCGCCCGGAACAACCTGAACCCCGGGCTCGCCTCGCTCTCCAAGGCGGCGGCCCTGGCCCTGGCCATCGCGATCGGCGTGAACCTGGGCGGGGAGCTGTCCCGGCTGTTCCTCAAGGCGCCGCGGGCGGCCGACGCCCAGAAGGGGCGCCGCGCTGCCAAGCGGACGCGCGGCTTCTAGTACGTCGCCTACGTCGCCTACGTCGCCTAGTACCTGTTGGCCTGGTGGCCGCCCTGCTGGGGGTACTCGTCCGGGTACTGGGCTTGCTGGTCCGGGTACTGCCGGCCGTCTGCGGGGGTGCCGTACTGGCCGTACTGATCGCCGTACTGGGCGGGGTACTGCTCGTGCTGGGGGTGCTGGTCGCCGTAGTGGGGCTGCCGGCCGTACTGGTCCGGGTACTGCGGCTGCTGGGGGTGCTGGGCGGGCTGGCCCTGGTAGTAGGGCTGCTGGGGCTGGTACTGCTGGCTGTCGCCGTACTGCGGCTGGTGCGGGTCCGCGTACTGCGGCTGCTGGGCCTGGTACTGCCCGCCGCCGTACTGGTCGCCCTGGCTGCCGTACTGGCCACCCTGGCCGCCGTACTGGCCGCCCTGCTGGCCCGGGTACGGGGACTGGGGCTGCTGTGCCTGGTACTGCTGGGCCGGGTGCTGTCCGTCGTCCCCGGAGTCGTCGTGGTGGGCCGGGGCCTGGGCGGCCGCCTTCTTGCCGTTGCTCCGCGCCCGCAGGAACTCGATGATGATCGGGATCACCGAGATGAGGACGATCAGAATCAGGATCGCCTCGATGTTCTTGTGGACGAACTCGTGCTTGCCGAGCCAGGCGCCGAGCAGCGTGACGCCCGCGCCCCACAGGACGCCGCCGATGATGTTGAACGTGATGAACGAGCGATACCGCATGCCGCTGACGCCGGCGATGATCGGCGTGAAGGTCCGCACGATCGGCACGAAGCGGGCCAGGACCAGGGACTTCGGGCCGTGCTTCTCGAAGAACTCGTGGGCCTTGACCACGTTCTCCTGCTTGAAGAGCTTGGAGTCCGGGCGGTTGAAGAGCGCCGGGCCGACCTTCTTGCCGAAGAGATAGCCTGCCTGGTCACCCAGGATCGCGGCGACGCAGATCAGCACGCAGGTCAGCCACAGCGGGGTGTCCAGCTTGTTCGTCGTGATCAGCAGGCCCGTGGTGAACAGCAGCGAGTCACCGGGCAGGAAGAAGCCGATGAGCAGGCCCGACTCGGCGAAGACGATCAGCAGCAGGCCCCAGAGGCCGAACTGGTTCAGCAGGTAGTCCGGATCCAGCCAGCTTGGTCCGAGCGCAAGCGTCGTCACGGTTCCGGGCTCCTGTGGGTGTGAGGAAGTGCGGCGGGTGGGGCGTTTCGGGGCGGGCCGTGCGGTGTGATGCCGGCGGCCGCCGCCCAAAGTTACCAACGCAAGGTGAAGCGGGCAGGTTCCACCGGGTACCCACGGATGCACCCGGCACCCCCGGCCCGCCCCGCGCCCCGCCCCGACCCGCCACGCCCCGGCCCGCTCCAGCCCGCCGCGACCCGCTCCGACCGCCCCGGACCGCCTCGGCCCGCCCCCGGACCGCCCCGGACCGCCCCGGACCGTCAGCCCGCGGAGCCCCCGCGGGCGGCGTTCGCGTGGATCGCGTCCCGCATGTACACCGCGAGGCCCGGCCGGATGGCCTCGTACGTGGCCGTGAAGCGGGAGTCGGCCACGTACATGTCGCCGAGGCAGGTGTGCAGCTCGTGCGCGCAGTCGTAGTAGCTGGACGAGATGAAGCGGCGGTGCTCCTCCGCGACGTCCATCGCCTCGGCGGAGTCCGCGGGCACTCCGGAGGCCAGCAGGTCGCCCATGCGCGCGTGGATCGCGTCGAGCTGCTCGGTCAGCCGCTTCCAGTCCTCCTTGGTGTACGCGGCCGTGCGGCGCTGCGACTCGGCGTACGCCTCGGTGTCGCCCCAGCGGCGCTCCACCTCCTCCGCGTGCTCGTCGGGATCGAAGTCTCCGAAGACCTCGAACTTCTCCTCGGGCGTGAGGTTGATGCCCATGCGTCTCGCCTCCATGGCGGTCTCCACGGCCTCGGCCATCTGCTGCAGCTTGGCGATCCGGGCGGTCAGCAGCTCGTGCTGGCGGCGCAGGTGCGCGCGCGGGTCCGCCCGCGGGTCGTCGAGCAGGGCCGCGACCTCGTCGAGGGGGAAGCCGAGCTCCCGGTAGAACAGGATCTGCTGGAGCCGGTCCAGGTCCGCCTCGCTGTAGCGCCGGTGCCCGGCGTGGCTGCGCTCACTGGGCACCAGCAGGCCGATCTCGTCGTAGTGGTGCAGCGTGCGCACCGTGACCCCGGCGAAACCGGCGACCTGTCCCACGGAGTAGCTCATGACCTCCGTCCCCTCCTTCTCGGTTTCTCGTACGCGGCTCAGCCTGGGTCCTCACGTCACGTGAGGTGCAAGTCCGAATCCTCGGGATGTTATGTCCCGTTCGCCCGCCTACAGTGACCGCGAGAGCCGTACGCCCCCGGCGGCCCACCGCCGGAACCCGCCGGGACCCGCCACCCCCTCTCGCGAGCAACGGAGGCACCGCCATGTCGCTGCACCGTGGCACGGACGACCGCCGCGCCGAGCGCCCGCTGTCCGTCAACCCGTTCTACGGCGAGGCGAACCCCGTAGGCGGCATGACGCAGGCCCCGCCCAAGCACCGGCTCCCGCGGGACCCGCTGCCGCCCACGACCGCGTACCAACTGGTGCACGACGAGCTGATGCTCGACGGGAACTCGCGGCTCAACCTGGCCACCTTCGTCACCACCTGGATGGAACCGCAGGCCGGTGTGCTGATGGCGGAGTGCCGGGACAAGAACATGATCGACAAGGACGAGTACCCGCGGACGGCGGAGCTGGAGCGCCGCTGTGTCGCGATGCTCGCCGACCTGTGGAACGCCCCGGACCCGGCGTCGGCCGTCGGGTGTTCGACCACCGGGTCCAGCGAGGCGTGCATGCTCGCCGGGATGGCGCTCAAGCGCCGCTGGATGCGGCGGAACGCCGACCGCTATCCCTCGCGCGAGGCCCGCCCGAACCTGGTGATGGGCGTGAACGTGCAGGTCTGCTGGGAGAAGTTCTGCGCCTTCTGGGAGGTGGAGGCGCGCCAGGTGCCCATGGAGGGCGACCGGTTCCACCTCTCCCCCGAGGCCGCGGCGGCGCTCTGCGACGAGAACACCATCGGCGTCGTCGCCGTCCTGGGATCCACGTTCGACGGCTCGTACGAGCCCGTGGCGGACGTCTGCGCGGCCCTCGACGCCCTCCAGGAGCGCACGGGCCTGGACGTCCCCGTCCACGTCGACGGGGCGTCCGGCGCGATGGTCGCGCCGTTCCTCGACGAGGACCTGGTCTGGGACTTCCGGCTGCCCCGTGTGTCGTCGATCAACACCTCCGGGCACAAGTACGGGCTCGTCTACCCGGGCGTCGGCTGGGCGCTGTGGCGTACGCCCGCCGAGCTGCCGGAGGAGCTGGTGTTCCGCGTGAACTACCTCGGCGGTGACATGCCGACGTTCGCGCTGAACTTCTCGCGGCCCGGTGCGCAGGTCGTGGCGCAGTACTACACGTTTCTGCGGCTCGGGCGGGAGGGGTACCGGGCCGTGCAGCAGGCGGCCCGGGACGTGGCCCGGGGGCTGGCCGAGCGTGTGGAGTCCCTGGGGGACTTCCGGCTCCTCACCCGGGGCGGGGAGCTTCCGGTGTTCGCGTTCACCACGGCGTCGGACGTGACGGCGTACGACGTGTTCGATGTGGCTCGGCGGTTGCGGGAGCGGGGGTGGCTGGTGCCGGCGTACACGTTCCCGGCCAACCGGGAGGACCTGGCCGTTCTTCGGGTCGTGTGCCGCAACGGGTTCTCGGCCGACCTTGCGCAGTTGTTCGTGGAGGACCTGGGCCGACTGCTGCCCGAGCTGCGCCGGCAGCCGCACCCGCTGACGCGGGATCGGGGGGTGGCGACGGGGTTTCACCACTGAGGTGGGTGGCCCGGCTGGGGGCTCCCCAATCCCGCCCCTTCCCGTAACCAGGGGGCTGCCGCCCCCTGGACCCCCGCTGTCGCCGCTTCGCGGCTCGTCCTCAAACTCCCCCAAGCTCTTAAAGAGCAGGGGGGACCCCCTCGACGGGCTAAAACCTTGCCGCACCGGCGAAGTATTAGCCCCTCCGGCGTTTGAGGAGCGGGGGTCTGGGGGCGGAGCCCCCAGGAACTACCTGCTCAGCGCCCCGAACCTCCGCACAGCCAGCGGCAGGAACAGGCCCACCAGCACCACCGGCCACATCACCGCGAGGAGACCCGCGTGCTCGGCCGCCCAGGACGTGCCGGTCACCCCGGGATCGTTGCCGAAGAGATCCCGCACCGCCGTCCCCGTCGCCGACATCGGGTTCCACTCGACCGCCGCCCCCAGCCAGTCCGGCATGTTCTGCGGGACGGTGAAGGCGTTGGAGAGGAAGCCGACCGGCCAGACCAGGATCTGCACGGCCATCACCAGTTCCGGCTTGCCCGCGACCATCGCCAGGTAGATGCCGATCCAGAGCATCGCGAAGCGCAGCAGCATGAGCAGGCCCATGGCCCCGAGGACCCCGGCAAGCGATCCGTGCCAGCGCCAGCCGATCGCGAGGCCGACGCCCATCATGACGACGAGGGAGGCGAAGGACTGGAGCATGTCCGCCACCGAACGGCCCACCAGGACCGCCCCGTTGGTCATCGGCATGGCCCGGAAGCGGTCGACCACGCCCTTGTTGAGGTCGGTGGTGACCGCGACCATCGTCGCGTCCAGGCCGAACACCATGGTCAGCGCGAACATGCCGGGCACCAGGAACTCGGCGTAGTCGCCCTCGATGCCCTTGCCGCCGCCGATGAGGTAGTTGAACATCAGCAGCATCATCACGGGGAAGGCGAGCCCCACGAAGACCTGCACCGGCTGCCGCGCCCAGTGGGCCAGCTCGCGCCGCGTCATCGTCCACGAGTCGGTGACCGCCCAGCCGATCCGCGAGCCGCCCGCCCCGGACGCGGCCGCCGCCGGCGCGCCGCCGGTCATCGTCGTACTCACACGGCCTCCTTCGTCCGGTCCGCGTCCTTCGCGTCCGCCGCGTCCTCCGTACGTCCCGTCAGGCGCAGGAACACCTCGTCGAGGGTCGGCCTGCGCACCGCGATGTCCTCCGCCTCGATGCCCTCCTCCTGGAGCGCCCGCACGACCCGGGTGAGCGCCTCCATGCGGTCGGTGACCGGCGCGCTGGCCAGGCGCCGGTCGGCGTCGACCGTCACGTCGTCGTGCTGGGTGCCGGCGCCCGGCAGCAGCCGCGCGGCGCGCACCAGGTGGGCCCCGTCGCGCACCACGACGTCGATGCGGTCGCCGCCGAGCCTCGCCTTCAGGTCGTCCGCGGTGCCCTCCGCGATGACCCTGCCGTGGTCGATCAGGGAGATCCGGTCGGCCAACTGGTCGGCCTCCTCCAGGTATTGGGTGGTCAGGAGCACCGTCGTGCCGCCGCCGACCAGGGAGCGCACCGCGTCCCACACCTCGGCGCGGCCGCGCGGGTCCAGGCCCGTGGTCGGCTCGTCCAGGAACAGCACCGCCGGTTCCGTGATCAGCGACGCCGCGAGGTCCAGCCGGCGCCGCATGCCGCCGCTGTACTGCTTGACCGCCTTGCGGCCGGTGTCGGCCAGGCCGAAGCGGTCCAGGAGCTCACCGGCCCGCACGCGCGCCTGGCGCCCGCCCAGGTGGTAGAGCCGGCCGAACATCTCCAGGTTCTGCCATCCGCTGAGCTCCTCGTCGACCGCGGCGTGCTGGCCCAGCAGGCCGATGCGGCGGCGCACCTCGCCCGCCTGCCGCCCCGCGTCGTACCCGGCGATCTCCACGCGCCCCTCGTCCGCCCGGAGCAGCGTGGCCATGATCCGCACCGCCGTGGTCTTGCCCGCGCCGTTCGGTCCGAGCACGCCGTGCACCGTGCCGCCCGCGGCCACCAGGTCGAGCCCGTCCAGGGCCCGCTTCTCGCCATACCGCTTCCGTACGCCTTCGACGATGATCGCGTCCGTCATTCGTCTCCCTCAAGATCACCTAGTCAAGCTTGACTAGGTAGGCGAAGGTAACCCCGGCAGGTCGATTAGTCAAACTTGATTAACAGGCAAGCAGGGAGTCCTGCGTCACTGCCCGCCGGGCTTTCCGGGTGGCGTCAGCGCTTGTCCCCGGGGTGCCTCTCCCCCGTCGCGTACGGGTTCTCCTCGCCCTCCGCGAGCACCGCCACGAACGGCTCCCCCTCACCGGCGAAGGTGTACGCGCCGTTCTCGATCCGCTCGATGAGGCCCTTGGTCCACTCCGCGCCCGCGTCGGCCGACTGCACCCAGAGGTTCATGATCTCCCCGATGTGGCCGAGCTGTTCGGGGCCGTCCTCCGGGGTGTAGTACTCCGTGACGGAGTGGCGCCAGTCCTCCAGGGCGCGCATCCGCTCCTTCAGGAGCGCGACGACCTCCTCGCGCGGCAGGTCGACCATGAAGCCGACCCCCGCCGAGAGCACGTCGGACTGCTGGTCGTGCGCGACGGTGGTCAGGGCGGCGCGGAGAAGGGCATGGAACTCCTCCGTGCCCTTCTCCGTGATCTCGTACTCCGTGCGCGGCGGGCCGCCCGCGGCGGACGGCGCCGTCTCGTGCTCGTGCAGCAGGCCCTGCTTCGCCATCTGCTTCAGGGCGTGGTAGATCGAGCCGGGCTTGGCCTTGGACCACTCGTGGGCGCCCCAGTACTCCAGGTCGTTGCGCACCTGGTAGCCGTGCGCCCGCCCGTGCTGACGGACGGCCCCCAGGACCAGCAGCCGGATCGCCGACATTCACCACACCTCTCCGAGACAGCCCTTCAGCCGTTCAACGCAGCCATTCAACTTTGACTAGCGTATCCCTGGTCCATCGCGACCAGCTCGAAGGCCGTCTTTCCGTCCAGGGACTCCCGGATGATGTCGGCGTGCCCCGCGTGCCGGCCGATCTCCTCGACCAGGTGCAGCATCAGCCAGCGCATCGAGACCGCGCCGTCGTCGGGGAACCAGGGCTGGTCCGGCAGCGGGAAGGTGTCGTCGAGGCTCGGCACCGCGCGGATGAACTCCTCGGTCTCGGCGGCCACCTGCCGCCAGAAGGCGAGCACGTCGGCGAGCGTCTCGCCCTCGACGAGGCGGAAGCTGTCGCCCCACGTCTCCTCGGTGCGCTGCCGCTCGTTGGGCTTCTGCTGGGCCAGGCGCAGCCAGTTCAACTCCGTCTCGGCGACGTGCTTGACGAGACCGCCGAGGGACAGCTCGCTGGCGCTCGGCCGGGCCGACGCCTGTTCGTCGCTCAGACCGAGCACCGAGCGGCGGATGCCGCCGCGCTGGGCCTCGACGAAAGCGATCAGCGCGCCGCGCTCGTCGCCGGGGGTTTCCGCGTTGACGTGGGTGACCATGGCGTCCGCCTCTCTTCGCCCCTGAGGGCCGCCGGGCTTTCCGACACCACAGACGCTACGGACCCTTGCGGACAGGTTCTGTCCGCAAGGGTCCGCGACATACGAGAAGACTCGCGAAAAAGGCGTACGAGAACGGCGTACGCGAAATCAGAACGGGAAGCGCGAGCGGCCGTACTGCACCGAGATCCACTTGTGGGTCGTGAACGCCTCGATCGTCGCGTCGCCGTTGAGGCGCCCGATGCCCGAGTGCTTCTCGCCGCCGAACGGCACGATCGGCTCGTCGTGCACCGTGCCGTCGTTGATGTGGATCATGCCGCTCCTGATGCGCTGCGCGAGCCGGACACCGCGCTCGGTGTCGCCGGTGTGGACGGCGCCGCTCAGGCCGTACGGAGTGTCGTTGGCGATGCGGACGGCCTCGTCCTCGCCGTCGAAGGGCAGCAGCAGCGCGACCGGGCCGAAGATCTCCTGGCGCAGCACGGGGGCGTCGTCGGGCAGGTCGGTGAGGATGGAGGGCGCGACCAGGTTCCCCTCGGTGCGGCCGTGCAGCAGGGCCCTGGCGCCCGCCTGGACGGTCTGCGCGACGAGCGACGAAACCCCGTCCGCCTGCGAGGAGTTGATGAGCGGGCCGATGTGCGTCTCCGGGTCCGCCGGGTCGCCGACCTTCAGGGACTTGACCTTGGCGACGAACTTCTCGGTGAACTCTGCCTCCACCGAGCGGTCCACGAGGATGCGGTTCGCGGCCATGCACACCTGGCCCTGGTGCACGAAGCGGCTGAAGACGGCGGCGTCGACGGCGTAGTCCACATCGGCGTCGTCGAGGACGATCAGGGCGCTGTTGCCGCCGAGTTCGAGGACGCAGCGCTTGAAGTTCTGGGCGCAGACCGTGGCGACGTGGCGGCCGACGGCGTCCGATCCCGTGAAGGAGATGACGCCCGGCACCGGGTGGTCGATCAGCGCGTCGCCGATCTCCGCGATGTCCGTGATGACGACGTTCAGGACGCCCGGCGGCAGGCCGGCGTCCTCGAAGATCTTCGCGAGCAGGCTGCCGCCGAGCACCGGAGCGTTCTGGTGCGGCTTGAGGACGACGGCGTTGCCGAGCGCGATCGCGGGGGCCACCGACTTGATCGACAGCAGGAAGGGGAAGTTGAACGGGCTGATGACGCCGACGACGCCCACCGGCAGGCGGTAGAGGCGGTTCTCCTTGGTGTCGTCGGGCGAGGGGAGTATCCGGCCCTGCGGGGCGAGCGCGAGGTGTATCGCCTCGCGCAGGAACTCCTTGGCCAGGTAGAGCTCGAAGCCGGCCTTGACCAGCGTGCCGCCGAGCTCCGCGACGATCGCCTCGGTGATCTCGGCCTCGCGGTCCTCGATGATCCGCAGGACACGCTCGAAGACGGCGCGCCGGGCATAGGGGTTGGTCGCGCCCCATGCCTCCTGTGCGCGCTGCGCCGCCCGATACGCCTGGTCCACCTCGTCCGCGGTGGCGACGGTGATCGACGCCAGCTTCTCCCCGTTGTACGGATTGAAGTCGATGATGTCCCAGGAACCGGAGCCGGCCTTCCACTCACCGTCGATGTACTGGTGAGCCAGATCGGTGAAGAAGGACATGACGCGAGACCCCTTGCCGCAGAAGTGCAGACACCTGATTTCACGTCATCCTACTGACGATTCAGGTCAGTTGGAGTAGACCACGGAGAAGGTCACGGCTGTCGGCCGGATTTGGACAGTCCTGCTGCAACTCGGCCATCGCGCCCTCGTACTGGGCGACTTCTTCGCGCTTGTCCAGATAAAGGGCGCCGGTGAGCTGCTCCAGGTAGACCACGTCGGAGAGGTCGGACTCCGGGAAGCTGAGCATCGTGAACGCGCCGGACTCGCCCGCGTGTCCGCCGAAGGTGAACGGCATGACCTGCAGCGTCACGTTGGGGCGCTCGGAGATGTCGATGAGATGCTGGATCTGGCCGCGCATCACTTCCCGGTCGCCGTACGGACGGCGCAGCGCCGCCTCGTCCAGGACGCACTGGAACTTCGGGGCGCGCTCGGACACGAGCAGCTTCTGGCGCTCCAGGCGCAGGGCCACACGGCGGTCCACGTCGGCCCGGTTGAGCCGCCCGCCGCGGCCGGACTTGCCGGCTGCGCCGGTCTTGCCTGCGGCGGCGGCCTTCATGCCGCGCTCCACGACCGCGTGGGCGTACGCCTCGGTCTGCAGCAGCCCGTTGATGAACTGGACCTCGTAGACGCGGATCAGGGAGGCGGCACCCTCCAGACCGATATATGTCTGGAACCAACCGGGCAGGACGTCCGAGTAACTGTGCCACCAGCCCGTCAGGTTGGCCTCCTTGGCGAGCGAGAGCAGGGCGTTGCGCTCCGCCTCGTCCATGACGCCGTAGAGCGTCAGGAGGTCCTCGACGTCCCTCGACTTGAAGCTCACCCGTCCCAACTCCATGCGGCTGATCTTCGATTCGGAAGCGCGGATCGAGTAGCCGGCCGCCTCACGGGTGATACCCCGCGACTCCCTCAGGCGCCTCAGTTGCGAGCCCAGCAGAATGCGCCGTACCACCGAGCCGCTCGACTCCCCAGCGGTCACTTCGCTCAGTCCTCCCCAAGATGTGAGACCCGCAGTCTGCCATTAAACGCTTCAGGCCGTACTCGTTCGGTTACGGAAACGGAAAGCCTCCGGAAGGTCTGCACAAGAAGTCGTAGGAAGAAATGGGCCAGAAGCAGCCTAGGAGCGGTCAAGTCCGGCGCGTGCACGTGCATCTGCCCTTGCATCTGCTGTACGCATTCGGAACCATGGTCCGCGCGTCACTGCTGCGCCATCGCTGTGCCGCCCGGCTGTACCGACCGCGCCACCGCACGATCGCTTTGTACCGCGAACCGCGAAAACCGGGGAGTGCCTCGCATGGGGACGAATGGATCGACCATGCTCGAGCCGTTACGGCAGGGCCTTCCTCCGCTCGACCCCTCCGCGGTCTCCAGTGCGGCCTCCTGCGCCCTTCCCGCCCGCTACGAAGCAGTCGGCAGCGCACGGCAGTTCACCCGCAAGACGCTGGTGTCGTGGGAGCTGGAGGAACGGTTCGACGACATCGCGCTCGTCGTCTCCGAACTCGTCACCAACGCCCTGCGGCACGCCCTGCCCGCGGACACCCCGCGCGCCGCGTGTCCGGTCGGCGGCAGCGAGGACGCGCCCGTGCGGCTGCACATGATGCGCTGGACCTCGCGCCTGGTGTGCGCGGTGCGGGACCCCAGCGACGAGAGCCCGGTCACGCGCGAGGAGGCGGAGGACGACTTCTCCGCGGAGTCGGGCCGCGGTCTCTTCCTGGTGGACTCGTTCAGCGACGGCTGGGGCTGGCACCCGCTGGCGGGCGCGCTGAACGGCAAGGTGGTGTGGGCGCTGTTCCAGCTGGCCTAGGCCGCGGGAACAGCCCCGCCCCCGTTTCCCTCTCCCGTCGGCGGTGGTCGGCCGCCGATCAGCCGATCAGGTCGTCGAACTCGCCGTCCTTCATGCCGAGCAGCATGGCCTCGATCTCGGCGCGCGTGTAGACGAGTGCGGGCCCGTCGGGGAACCGCGAGTTCCGGACGGCCACATCGCCGCCCGGCAGTTTCGCGAACTCCACGCAGGCGCCCTGCGAGTTGCTGTGCCTGCTCTTCTGCCAGACCACCCCGTGAAGATCCGTGGCCGCCATGCCGTTGAACACGTGGTGCACAGGTCGCTCCCCGGTGGTGCCGTGGCTGTCGTTGTAGCCGTCAACTGTCCCGGATCATAGCCGTGTTCATGTGCCGATGCATGGGCAGATGCACGTGCACGCGCCGTGGTGAGCTGGTTACAGCCCCTCCCGCCGCTCCCCCCATGCCCCCGTGACATGCGAACGACCGTCCCCGAACCTCCACTTAGGCAGACGCAGCGGGAGGCGTTCTGGCTCCTTTTTGGCCGAAGACGCAACACCGCCGCCGTGCGACGGCCACTCCCCCATCCGAACCCTACTTCCCGGTAACGAGTCGGAGGGCGGGAGGTGTCCATCGCACGGCGGCGGTGTGGTGGTGCGGCGGAGCCGCGGTGTCGTGGTGGGGCGGTCCCCGGTGATGCGGCGGTCTCGTACGTCGGCGGCTCAGCGGGACGCGACCGGAAGGAGACCCATCTCACGGGCGTTCTTGATGGCCTTGGCCAGCTGCCGCTGCTGCTGCACGGTCACCCGCGTGACCCTGCGGCTGCGGATCTTGCCGCGGTCGGAGATGAACTTCCGCAGCAGGTCGGTGTCCTTGTAGTCGATGTACGTGATGCCTGCTACGTCCAGCGGGTTGGGGCGGGACTTGAGGGGCTTGCCGCGGTCGGAGCGGCGCGAGGACGAGGACGAGGGGGACAACGTCAGACCTCCAGGAGGGCGTCGAAGGCGGGGGGCAGGGTCTTCCAGGCGGCGCGCCCGGCGGCGTACTCCTCGTCCGTGAGCAGGCAGGACTCCAGGACCTGGGCGAGTCCGTCGCGGTCGAGGCCGGGCGAGGTGAAGACGAGGTGCTGGCAGCAGTCCCCGTGCTCGGGGTGCCAGTCGAGCGCGGCGGCGGCCCGGCGCACCGGCGGGACCATCTCCCAGGCGGCGTCCGGCAGCGAGGCCAGCCACGGCCCCGCGTTCTCCACGCACAGCGCGCCGCCCGCCGCGTCCCACGCGAGCAGCGTGTCGGGCCGGTCGGCGAGCCAGAAGCGGCCGCGGCTGCGGGCGGCGGCGCAGGTCAGGTCCTCCAGGGCGGCGTAGAGACGCTCCGGGTGGAAGGGCCGCTCGCGGTGCCACACGAACGTACTCACCCCGCTGTCGTCGGCCTCGGCGGGCAGCAGCGCGCAGGCCGGATGCTGGGCCGCGGCCGCCGCCTCCACGTCGAAGCCGCCGAGCGCCGCGCCCGCCAGGTCACCGTGGCCGATCGGAACCTGGCGGGCTGTCGGGTGGAGCTGCGCCAGCAGCGCCCGGTCCTCCGCATCGGCGTCCTCGGACTCCAGGACGGCGAGCACGGGCGGGTATTCGAGCTGGCGCGCCCAGGTGTCGGCGACCGTGCGCTGGTCGGAGGCAGCCGCGGCGAGCCCGGCCTCCATCAGGTCGTCGCCGTTGGCGAGGTAGGGAAGCAGCAGGCTCGGGTCGACGGCGGTGAGCACGCCGCTCAGCCGCAGCGCGGCCGAGCCGTGCCCGGCGATGACCTCGGCCATCGCCTTCGGCTCGACGGAGTCCCAGAGCTCGACGACCGCGAGCCGGGTGAGCCCGCTCTCGGCGAGCCGCTCCAGCTCGGGCACCAGGTCCTCGCGCAGCGCGCAGCAGGCGCAGTCGTTGACCAGCGGCGCCTCGCCGGTGGAGAGCAGCCCGCCCGCGTCGCGCACGGTCCGGGTGACCGTGCCGTCGGCGGCGGTCGACAGGTCGTGGTGCAGCGCGACGCTGCCCGGCACCGTGGCGAGCAGCCGGGCGACGGCGGCGGCGCGGGCGTCGGCGTGCAGGCCCGCGACGACGGCGACGTCCATGCGGGCGGCCGCGTCCTCCTGCCGGCCGCCGTCCCCATGGGCGCCCATCAGCGCGCTCCGCCGTAACGCCGCTCGAAGCGCTCCACGCGGCCCGCGGTGTCGAGGACGCGCTGCTGTCCCGTGTAGAAGGGGTGGCTCGCGGAGGAGACCTCGACGTCGATGACGGGGTAGGTGTTGCCGTCCTCCCAGTCGATCGTCTTGTCGCTGGTCGCCGTCGAGCGCGTGAGGAAGGCGAAGTTCGCGGCCTTGTCGCGGAAGACGACGGGGCCGTAGGGCGGGTGGATTCCGTCGCGCACGGGGATCAGCGCTCCTCTCGGAAGTCGACGTGCCGGCCGGCCACCGGGTCGTACTTGCGCAGGGTCAGGCGGTCGGGGTTGTTCCGGCGGTTCTTGCGGGTCACGTACGTGTAGCCGGTTCCGGCGGTGGACCGGAGCTTGATGACCGGGCGGAGTTCGTTGCGAGCCATGAGGGCTAGTATATGAAAATGAATCCCGTTTCCAAATGGGCGGGAGCGAAACCGAGCGAGAGGTGCGTCACCATGTCCGCCCACTGCCAGCTGACCGGCGCGAAGCCGGGGTTCGGCAACAACATCTCCCATTCGCACCGGCGCACACCGCGCCGCTTCGACCCCAACATCCAGCGCAAGCGGTACTGGCTGCCGAGCGAGGGCCGGTACGTCCGCCTGCGGCTGAGCGCCAAGGGGATCAAGACCGTGGACACCATCGGCGTCGAGGCCGCCGTGGCCAGGATCCGTGCGCGCGGGGTGAAGGTCTGATGGCCAAGCAGAGCAAGATCGCGAAGAACGAGAAGCGCCGCGCGATCGTCGCGCGGTACGCCGCGCGCCGGGCCGAGCTGAAGGAGATCATCCGGCGGCCGTCCACGCCGGACGCCGAACGGCTCGCCGCCCAGCGGGAATTGGCCCGCCAGCCGCGCGACGCGAGCGCGACCCGGGTGCGCAACCGGGACAGCGTGGACGGGCGTCCGCGCGGGTACGTGGGCACGTTCGGCCTGTCCAGGGTGCGGTTGCGTGAGCAGGCGCACGCGGGATTCCTGCCCGGGGTCCGCAAGTCCTCCTGGTAGCTTGGCGCGCGATTCAGTGGGCCGCGGCCCACTGGAACGAACGCTCCATCTAGCTCAACGCAGCTCCACATAGGGGGACTTCAGTGCGTACTCGTGTCCGTAATGTCCGCAGCGTGACGATCGGCGCCGCGGTGGCCTCGCTGGCCGCCGCGCTTGTCCTGACCGGTTGCAGCAGTGACGGCGATGACAACGGGGACAAGGGCAAGGACAAGGGCGCGGCGGACGGCGCGGCCAAGACGCCCGGCTCCGGCGGCTCCGACGACGCGGGCTCGGGCGACGAGGGCGCGACGGGCGGCAGCGTGGAGGGCAGCTGGGTCGCCACCACCGGTGGCAAGCCGGTCGCGCTCGTGATCACCGGCAAGCGGGCGACGCTGGTCGGCGAGCACGTGTGCAACGGCACGGCCGACGCGAAGACGCTCAAGCTCAAGTGCGCCGACGGGGACATGGACCGCACCGACGGGCGGGTCGAGTCCGTCGACGGCAAGACGCTGAAGGTCGCCTGGCAGGGCTTCGGGAAGGACGAGTTCCTGAAGACGAAGGACGGGAAGCTGCCGGAGGGTCTGCCGACGGCGGACATTCCGAAGTCCTGACGCTGCCGAAGTCCTGACGCTGCCGAAGTCCTGGTGCTGCCGCAGTCCTGGCGCTGCCGCAGTCCTGACGGTCCGCGCCGTCAGCGGGTCGTGGGGCCTTCCGGGCCCTGCGGCCCGTTCGGCGTTTCCGGGGGCGGTTCGGTCTGCCGCTCCGGTCGTTCCGGGGTCTCCCGCTTGCGTACGTTGCTGTCGCTGCCGTCGACCAGCATCGGCGGGGGTGCCGTGTCCAGGGCGTCGGAGAGGCCGTCCAGGGCCTTGAGGAGGAGGGTGCCGCCGCGGCGTACGACGCGGTCGGGGGCGTCGCCGGACTCCCAGGCGTCCAGGGCCTCGCGGACCGGGTCCCACCGGGGGACGCGGCGTTCGCGTACGGCCTTCGCGCCCTGCTCGGTGGCGGTGCGCAGGGCGTCGGCGAGGCAGGCGGCGGCGGGCACGGGAGGTGTGCCCCGGTCCGGGATGTGGGCCTCCAGGAGCATGGCTACGCGGCCCGCCTGAGCCAGGGCGTGTTCGGCGTCGGCGGCCGCGGCGCGGGAGAGGCCGCGGTGGCGTACGGGTTCGTGCTCGGCGCGTTCGACCGCCTCCTGCCAGGCGGCGCGGGCGTCGCGGGCGGCGAGCAGGGCCTCGCGGACGTCCGGGCAGTTCTTGCCCGCGGGGTCCGCGTAGTGGCCGACGACCGCCCCCGCGTAACGGCCGTACGCCGTCAGCCAGTCGGCGAGGCGGGTGCGCAGGCGCGGGGTCTCCCAGGCGGGGTACAGGGCGTACGCCGTCATGGCGAGGATGCCGCCGATCAGCGTCAGGACGACGCGTTCCGGGACCGTCTGGGTCCACTGTTCGCCGCCCATGCCCAGGAGGAAGACGACGTACGCGGCGACGCAGGCCTGGGCGGCGATCTGGCCCGTGCGCATCAGGAGGTACATCAGGCCCGCGCTCGCCACCGCGAGGGTGCCCGAGAGGTAGGTGCCCGGCTGGGCGAGCCGGACCACCGCCGTGGCCAGGGCCACGCCCACCAGGGTGCCGCCGAAGCGGGCGACCGCGCGGGCGTACGTCTGGGAGAAGTCGGGGCGCATGACCATGACCGAGGCCATGGGGGCCCAGTAGCCGTGGCCCAGGGGGAGGTAGTGGCCCACGGCGTAGCTCGCGGTGGCGACGGTGGTGACGCGTACGGCGTGGCGGGTCACCGCGGAGCGCTGCCTGAGCTCGGCGCGCATGGCCCGTAGGGCGGCCGGAACCAGGGCCGTGAGCCCTGGGCGGACCAGGTTGCCTCTTGTCGTGACGGTGCCGTCGGCCTGGGCTCTCTGGGGGTCGGGACCCGCCTTCCGGGCGGCCCAGCCGCCCACGGGGGTAGTGGCAGAAGCTGGGCCCGGCCCGCCTGCCACCTCGACCACGTCCCGCAGGAGTGTGCCCAGGCGTTGGGCCGCCCTGTGGGGTGGGCCCGAGAGGATCGCCCCCGTGTCCGGGGTGCGGAACGTGGACACCGCGGACGGGGGGAGGTCCACGGGGCGGCCGTGGCGGATGGCTCGGGCGGCCGCGTCGAGGACGGCGGCCGCCGCGCCGAGGAGTTCGCGGACGCGGTCGCGTTCGGGGCCTTCGGCCGGGACGCCGAGGGCCGGGTCGGCGAGGGAGGCGAGGACGGGGCGGATGCGTTCGGCGAGGCCGCGGGCGCCGTGGAGTTCGGCGGGGCGGGTGCGGGCCTGGCGCGGGGTGATGTGGGCGGCGGCGCGGGCCGTCATCAGCGGGGCCGGGTCGAACGGGGCGACGGGGTCGTGGCGCAGGCGGCGCGCGTAGTCCGCCTCGGCGGCCAGGGCGTCGGCGAGGGCGTCGCGGTGGGCGCCCCAGCGGCGTACCGGGAAGAGGATCACCAGGGCCGCCTGGACGGCGCCGCCCGCGACCATCATCGCGGCGTGCCCGGCCGCGGCGGCGACGGACGTGGGCAGGGTGATCGTGACGAGCATGATCGCCACGTTGGAGGTGGCGATGAGGCCGATGGTCGGGCCCGCCGCCCAGCTCAGGCCCGCGAGGAAGGTCCAGAGGGCGAGCAGGGCGAGGAACAGGAGGAGATGGCTGCCGGTGAGGTAGCCGAGGAAGGTGGAGAGCGCGAGGCTGGTGCCGGAGGCGATGGCGAGTTCGGGCCGGGGGCGCCAGCTCCGCTGGAACGTGGCGATGGCCGCCTGGAAGGCGCCGAAGGCGGAGCTCGCCGCGACCGCGGGCCCGAACAGCGTGAGGCTGAGGCCGATCACGAGCGCAAGCCCCACCGCGCCGCGCAGCGCGACCAGCGGCTCCAGCCGCCGCCGTTCCACGGCAAGACCGGAGCGCGCCGTCTGCTTCAGGGCTCGCCACCAGGTCACCCCGGCGATGATACGGGGCATATGGGGCACATCGGCCCTGGGGGCGGGGCGGACGTCAGGCGGGCTGCTTCCGCCCCTCCCCGCGACGCCCGCCCTCCCCACGCCTCTCACCCTCCCCGCGCCTCCCGCCCTCGGCGCGCTTCGCGCGCACCGCGGCCAGGTACTCCTCGATGGCGTCCCGGTTGCGGGTCAGGCATTCCACGCGCTGGGCCATGCGGTCGCGTTCGCGTTCCAGGGTGGCCAGCATCTCTGGGGTGGCGTCCGGGAAGTGAATGGCGCGGGGCTTGTCGAGGCAGGGGAGGATCTGCTTGATGATGCGGGTGGGCAGACCGGCGTCCAGCAGGCCGCGGACCTGGAGGACGCGGTCCACCGTCGACGCGTCGTAGTCGCGGTAGCCGTTCGGGGCCCGGTCGGCGACGATCAGGCCCTGTTCCTCGTAGTAGCGCAGCAGCCTGCGGGGCGTGCCGGTGCGTTCCGAGAGTTCTCCGATGCGCATGAGTCCCCCTGATCCTCCGGTTCCTTCCGGTTCTCCGGTGCCTTCCGGCCGCATACCTTCACACGCGCGTGAAGGTCAGCGTTCCAGCGGCGCCGCGGACCCCATCCGCGCCCGGTCCGCGGCCGCCGCGCCCTGCGCCCAGCCCTCCCCGTCGCGTACGCCGCGCACCCGCGTCGTGGTCGTCTCGGGGAACATCCGCTCGGCCCGGTCGGTGACCGCGACGTCCCGGGCGGCGAGGACCGGCAGCAGCGCGCCGCCGTCGCCGTCGGCGTGCGTGACGGGCGCGGCGGCGGCTTCGAGGCGGGCGCCGATGCGCTGGGCGTACGCCATCAGGAAGGCCTGCCGGAACGCCTTCGTGCGCTTGCGGCCGCCCGCGCGCTGCCCCGCCTCGGCCTTGGTCATCGCCGCCGTGCCCTGCACGAGGAGGGAGGTGTGGAGCAGCTCCACCACCTCCAGGTCGGGCTCGAAGCCGACGACGGTGGAGAAGGAGTACGCCTCGTTCCAGACCGCGCGGCAGCGGTTCGCGCCGGCGACGGCGTCCAGGAGGATCGCCTTGGCCGTCTCGTACGGGGCGTCGACGCCGATGCGGCAGGCGCCGGGCGCGTCCTTCGCGTGCGTGCGCGCGGCGAGCAGCGCCTCGTCGACGCTGTGCCGGGCCATCAGCTCCTGCGCCTTGGCGGTCAGCGCCTCCGCCTCCTGCGGGTAGCCGGTCGCCTCGGCCTTGGCGAGCAGGGCGCGGATGCGGGTGAGGGCGCGGGGCTCGTCACCCGGGTGCGGCGGGGGTACGTGCAGGGGGGTGCCGGGGGCCGGGCCGACGGGCTCTATCGGGGGGAGCCGCAGCAGCAGCCGGTAGAGGGCGAGTACGGCGGTGGCGTGGGCGAAGCGGTCGGGGGCCCGCCAGGGCGCGTGCTCGTCGAGGGCGGCGAGCTGGGCGGGCCAGCGGGCGGGCAGCCGGTCGGGGGCGTAGCGGCGGGTCTCGGCGCGGATCAGGGCGGCGGCGAGGCGTATGTGGGGTTCGTCGAGGTCGCGGCGGACCAGGCGCAGGACATCGGCGGGCTGCCAGCCGCGTTCCCACGCGCGGCGTATCAACTCCTCGCCGCGCGCGGTGAGTTCGGCGTCGGCGGTGGGGTCGGCGGCGAGCAGGGAGGCGCCGGTGTCGAGGCCGTCGTCGCCCCTGCCCGGGCGTCCGGCCCGCGCGTCTCCCCCGTACAGCGCCGCCGCGAACGCCCTGTCGATCACCGATTCCATACCCCTAAGGGTAGGCCTGGCCCTACCTTCGACCCGCCCGCTGGTGGTCGTGAGCGCGGGGGCCCGGCGCGGTTGGCTCGACCCATGATTCTCGCGTCGCTACGGGCCCGGTGGGCCGGATTCCTCGGGGCCTTCGTGGCCGTCGCCCTCGGGGTGGCACTGACCGCCGCGATGGGGGTGGGGCTCGCGGCCAGCCTGGACGCGCCGGTGCGGGAGCCGCAGCGGTTCGCCGCGTCGCCGGTGGTGGTGGCGGGGCGGGACACGCTCACGGTGCCGGTGCGGCGCGGGCCGGAGGTCCGGCACGTGGCGAAGCGGCTCGCTCATCCACACCCTGTGGACAACGAATTGCTGCGCGAGCTCGGCCGCCTGGGGCAGATCCGTACAGACCGTAAGCCATCGGACCGTACGCCGCCGGACGCCGTGGGCGTGGCCGCGCCGGTCGGCGCCGTGCGCGCCGCCGTCGCCGCGTCCGGCACCGGGGCGCGGGTGCTCACCGGCGACGACCGGCGCCTGGTCGACCCCGCCACCGAGCGGGACGCGCGGGCCCTGGTGGCCGTGAACTCCTTCCTGGGTACGGCGGGCGGGGTCGCCGCGTTCGTGTCGGCGTTCGTGACCGCGTCGACGTTCGCGTTCGTGGTGGCGCTGCGGCGGCGGGAGTTCGGCCTGCTGCGGGCGGCCGGGGCGAGCCGGGGGCAGGTGCGGCGGTGGCTGCTCGGGGAGGCCGTGGTGGTGGGCGCGGTGGCCTCGGCGGCCGGCTGCGCGGGTGGGGCGTGGGCGGCGCCGGTGCTGGCGCGGGCACTGGTCGACGCGGAGGTGGCGCCGCCGTGGTTCACCGTCGCCGACGGCTTCTCCTGGACCTGGTGGCCGTACCAGCTCGCCTTCTGGGCGGGCCTTGTCGTGGCGGTCGCCGGGGCGTGGAGCGCGGTGTGGCGGGCGGGGCGGGTGAGCCCGGTGGAGGCGCTGCGGGAGGCTTCGCTGGACGTGGGCGCGATGCCGCCGGTGCGGCGGGTCGTGGGCGGGGTGCTCCTCGCGGGCGGGCTCGGGCTGTTGGCGTGGACGCTGTGGTCGGAGCCGGCGGATCTGCTGAAGCGCAAGACGTATACGACGCAGCCGATGGTGCTGGCGACGGGGGTCGCCGCGTTGGCTCCGGCTTTGGTGCGGTACGTCATGCTGCTGTTCCGTCGGCCCCGGGTGCTGGTGCGGCGTGGGGGCCCGTCCGGGGGCGGGGTGACTGTCGGCCGTCAGGGCGCCGTCGGCCTGGGCTGTGCCCGCCCGTTCCGCCCTGTGGGCGGCCCAGCCGCCCACAGGGTAAGCAGTCTCTTCCGGGTCGCTCGGGCCAACGTCCGCGGGTCTGTGCGGCGTACCGCCGCTGTTGCCGCGCCTGTGCTCGTCACCGTCTCGCTTGCCGGGTGTCTGTTCGGGTCGGCCGCGACGGTGGGTGGGGCGAAGGCGGCGGAGGCGAAGGCGCGTACCGGGGCTCAACTGGTCGTCACCGGGGACGACTTGCGGCCGGTCGACGGGCCCGTGCCGGGCGCGACCGTCGCCGCGTCCGGCGCCACCGCCGTGTTCGTACGCGAGGACGGCGGCACCGCGCTCATCCGCTCCGAGGCCCGCGCGGTGCCGGACCCCGAGGCGTTCGCGGCGGTGTCGCGGCTGCCCGTGGTCGCGGGAGACGTACGCCGCCTCGACGACCGTTCGATCGTCGTGAACGAGGAGTGGGAGCGGCACCGGGTCGGCGAGCGGGTGGACGTGTGGCTCGGCGACGGGCGCCGGGCGCGGCTGCGGATCGCGGCGGTGCTCGCGCGCGGCACGGGCGACAACGGGGCGTACGTGACGGCCCGCAACGCCCCGTCCGCCCCGCTCGACCGCATGGACGTGCGCCTTCGGGACGGCGCCGACCGGACGGCCGTGGCGGCGGCGCTGCGGACGGCGACGGGCGGACAGGTGCGGCCCGCCGGGGAGTGGCTGGCCGCCGAACACCCGCCCGGCATGAAGCACCAGACGCGCCTCGGGCTGCTCATGCTGCTCGCGATCTGCCTCGCGTACACGGCGATCTCGCTGCTGAGCACGCAGCTCATGACGGCGCCGGTGCGGGCTCCGGAACTGCGCTCGCTGCGGCTCGTGGGGGCGACCCCGGGGCAGATACGGCTCGTGGTCGCCGCCGAGGCGGCCCTCGCGGTGGCGGTGGGCGCGCTGCTCGGCCTCGCGGTGACGCTGGTCGGCCTCGGCGGCCTGAGCGCGGGGCTGGCGAGCCTGTCGGCGCCTGCGGGGGTGGTGGTGCCGTGGGGGGTGATGGGGGTGTGCGTGGCGGTGTGCGCGGTGGTGGCTGTGGGGGGTGGGGTGTTGGGGGTACGGAGGGTGCCGGGGGCGGTGTAGGTGTGCGGGCGGGTGTTCCGGGGCCCCGGCGGGCTGGGCGGGTGTTCCGGACCGGACCCCGGCGGGCCGGGCGGGCGCCCCGGGAACCGCGGGGCCTAGGAGTCGCCGCCTTCGTCGATCAGGCGGCGGACCTCGCGGTCGATGAGGCCGAGGCGGGCCTCCGCGACCAGCGGGACGACGCGGCGCTGCCGGCGGGCCTCGTGCACGTCGATGTCGACCGTGACGAGGCCCGGTTCCCACTTCGGCGCCTGCGCGACCACCGTGCCGCGCGGGTCCACGACCCGTGAACCGCCCCAGAACGTGGCCCCGTTCTCATTGCCGACCCGGTTCACGAACACCACCCAGCACTGGAGCATGCGGGCGGTGTACGACAGCAGGGTGTCCCAGTACAGGCCGGTGTCCATGGCTTCCGGGTCGAGGCTCGCGGCGCTGTTGGTCGGCACGATGATCACCTCCGCGCCGTCCTGCACCGCCAGCCACGGCAGCACCGGCTGCCAGGCGTCGTTGCAGACGAGGGTGGCGGCGCGGCCTCGGTTGCCGGGCAGGTCGTAGGCGCGCAGGTGCTGGCCGGGACTGACGTGCTTGCGCTCCTCCCAGGCGAGGTAGTTGGGCAGGTACAGCTTGCGGTGGGCGTGCAGGAGGCGGCCGCCGGAGTAGTAGGCCGACGTGTTGTAGGCGCGCAGGCTGGTGTGCTCGTGCAGGCCGACGACGACGTCCGGGCGGTCCGGGCCGTGCAGGGAGAGGCCGAGGAGGCGGGGGTCGTCGGCGGCGAGGGACGTGTCCCGCTTCAGGGCGCCCAGGTGGTAGCCGTGCAGGCTCAGTTCCGGGAACACGACGAGGTCGGCGCCCTGGGCCGCCGCCTGGGCCACCTGCGCGCGGGCGACGTCGAGGTTCACCTCGACCTCTCCCAGTACGCAGTCCGTCTGCGCCAGCGCGACTCGCATGGGGTGAGCCTGGCAGGGGGTGCGGGGGGTGGCATGTCGGGAGGGGCCAGGTGTGGGCCCTGCGGGGCATTCCCCAGTCCCGCCCCTTCCCGTAACCAAGGGGCTCCGCCCCCTGGACCCCCGCTTATCGCCGCTTCGCGGCTCGTCCTCAAACGCCGGACGGGCTAAGACTTCGCCGGGCCGTTGGGACCGGAGATGGCGCCCAGTTGGGCGAGGCCGGCCAGGACATCCGTGCAGGTCCAGTACTCGACGAACCTGCCGCCGGACACCCGCAGGATGTCGTGGCCGCTGAAGGAGACGGCGGTGCCGACCGGCGCCGTGGCGTGCGGGAGGCCGCCCGTGTAGCGGGCGCGGAGGGTCCAGCGGGCCGCGACGAGGTCGCCGTCGACGAGCGGGCCGAGGTCGACGGTGAGGGTGATGTCGCCGAACACCGCCATCGTCTGCTCGATCTCGGGGAGCAGCCGGGCGGGGCCCCGGGTGGCGCCCGAGTCGGTGCCGTCCGGGCGGGCCTGGTGGACGACGAAGTCGGGGTCGAGGATGTCGTCGGCGTGGCGGAAGTCGCCGCGCCACAGGTCGCACCAGCGGTCGTACAGCTCGGCCGGCTCTTGGTGGTCGCGGGGCGGGGCGGCGGACGGGGCGCTGCTGCTCACAGTGCTCTCCTCGGATAAAGTATGAGTGCGTCACGCAACATCTGCGTGACGCAGGTAATTGAACGGAGAACGCCGAGCCGTGTCAAACGGGAATCCGAATCGCGCGGAGCTGCTCGCGGCCGTCACGGTGGCCGCGCGGCGGCAGCATGCCGCGTACACGCTGTTCAACCAGGCCATGGCCGACCGGCTCGGGCTGCATCCGACGGACCTGCAGTGCGTGAGCCTGCTCGGCCTCGAACCCGATCCCCTCACGACCGGCGAGATCGCCAGGCTCACCGGCCTGACCTCGGGCTCGGCCACCCGCCTCGTGGACCGCCTGCTCCGGGCGGGCCTGGTGGAACGCCACCCGGACCCGCACGACCGCCGCAGAACCCGCATCTCCCTCACGGCCCACCGCGCCCCGGACCTCACGGCGGCCTGGGACGCCCCCGGCACGGCGTTCGCGGCGGCGCTGGACGAATTCACGGAGGAGGAACTGAGCGCGGTGGAGCGCTACTTGACCCGCACGACGGAGGTGGGGGTGGAACAGGCGGAACGCCTGCGGGGGCAGTAGCCCTGGCCGCACCGGCGACTACCGGCGGGCCGGGCGGACACTCGGCGGTGAGCCGCGCCCCGACAGCAACGCCGCCCAGGGCAGGCGCCCGGCGGCAAGCCGCGCCCGACAACAACCCCGCCCAGGGCAGGCGCCCGGCGGCAAGCCACGCCCGACAACAACCCCGCCCAGGGCAGGCGCCCGGCAGTGCGCCGCGTCCGACAGCAACGGGCGGGCGGGTGGGAAACCCGCCGCGGAGCGGCGGGGGCGGAGGGCGCCGACGTGGGGGCGACGCGCACGCTTGGGGGCGTTGTCAGTGGTGGGTGGCATCGTCGGGGGCATGGGTGACGGCGAGCGGTGGCTGGTGGCGGAGGACGAGCGCGGCGGCGCGACCGTCGTGCCGGTGGGCGAGGACGGCCGCCCGGCGGGGCACGTGCGCCGGGAGCCGGACGTCGTCGCGGCGGTGCGGAACCACCCCGAGGTGACCCGCTGGGTCTGGCGCTCCACGGCGGACGTGTATCCGAGACTGCTCGCGGCCGCCGCGAGCGTACAGCGGTGCTACGACATCGAGGCCGCCGAGAACCTCCTCCTCGGCCACGAGGGCCGCCACGGCGAACCCCGCTCCGCGGCCGCCGCCCACGCCCGCCTGCACCGAAGACCCGTGCCGCCCGACCCCCCGCCCCGCGCGGCGGAACCCGGCTCCCAGGACTCCCTCTTCGAGCCGTCCCCGGCGGCGCACCTCCCCCTCGAAGCCCTCCTGGAGGTGTACGCGGACCAGCTCCGCCGCCACGACGCCACCGCGCACCCCGGCCGCATGCGCCTGCTCACCGCGGCCGAGTCGGCGGGCATGCTCGTGGCCGCCGAGATGAACCACGCGGGCCTGCCCTGGCGTGCCGACGTACACAAGGACGTGCTGCGCGAACTCCTCGGCGAGCGCTACGGCGGCAGTGGCGAGCCCCGGCGCCTGGCCGAGCTCGCGGACGAGATCTCCGCCGCGTTCGGCCACCGCGTCCGCCCCGACCTGCCCGCCGAGGTCATCAAGGCGTTCGCCCGCGCGGGCATCCGGA
The DNA here is from genome assembly GCF_014649395.1 of Streptomyces aureoverticillatus. Taxonomy (GTDB): domain Bacteria; phylum Actinomycetota; class Actinomycetes; order Streptomycetales; family Streptomycetaceae; genus Streptomyces; species Streptomyces aureoverticillatus. The sequence continues at coordinate 698,939 of NZ_BMSY01000003.1, read as the reverse complement.
TCAAGTCCACGCGGAAGTGGGAGCTGGAGGAGATCGACCACCCGGCGGTGAAACCCCTCCTCCAGTACAAGACGCTGTACCGCATCTGGACCGCCCACGGCTGGTCCTGGCTCCAGGACTGGGTGCGCGACGGCCGCTTCCGCCCGGAGTACACGCCGGGCGGCACCGTCTCCGGCCGCTGGACCACCAACGGCGGCGGCGCGCTGCAGATCCCGAAGGTCATCCGGCGCGCGGTGGTCGCCGACCCCGGCTGGCGCCTGGTCGTGGCCGACGCCGACCAGATGGAGCCGCGCGTGCTCGCCGCGATCTCCCGCGACCGCGGCCTGATGGACGTGGCGGGCAGCGAGGAGGACCTCTACACCCGCCTGTCCGACCGCGCCTTCGCCGGCGACCGCGAGCACGCCAAGCTGGCGCTGCTCGGCGCGGTGTACGGCCAGACGTCCGGCGACGGCCTGAAGAACCTGGCGGCGCTGCGCCGCCGCTTCCCGCTGGCCGTCGCGTACGTCGACGACGCGGCGAAGGCCGGCGAGGAGGGCCGTCTCGTACGGACCTGGCTCGGGCGGACCAGTCCCCCGGCGGTCGGGGCCGGGGACGACGACGGCGAGGCGGGCATCCCGCAGGACCAGCCACTGCCCGAACGCACCTCACCCGAAGGGGAGTTCACGCCCGGGTACGCCTCGTCCGACGCCCGCGCCCGCGGCCGCTTCACCCGCAACTTCGTGGTGCAGGGCAGCGCCGCCGACTGGGCGCTGCTGCTGCTCGCCGCGCTGCGCAGGGCGACCGCCGGGATGCGGGCCGAGCTGGTGTTCTTCCAGCACGACGAGGTGATCGTGCACTGCCCGGAGGAGGAGGCCGCGGCCGTCGTGGCGGCGGTGCGGGAGGCCGGGGAGCTGGCGGGGCGGATCGCGTTCGGCGAGACGCCGGTGCGGTTTCCGTTCACGGTGGCCGTGGTGGAGTGCTACGCGGACGCCAAATAGAGCGTTCGTCACAGAGCGCGAGGAGGTCGTTGAGCTCGGCGACGACCTTGGCGCCCGCGCCGTCCAGGGATTCGAGGGCGGCGAGCGCCGACTCCCACTGGGCGTACGCCTCCCGGGTGCGGCCCTGGGCGTGCAGGAGCAGCCCGTGCTGGTGGCGGGCGAGGCCGGCCATGTGGGTGTCGCCGCGGTGTTCGGCGCGGTCCAGGAGCAGGGCACACTCGCGGGCGGCCTCCTGGTGGCGGGCCAGTTCGCGCAGGGAGCGGACCAGGCCGAGGCGGGACTGGGACTCGCCGTGCCAGTCCTCGTACTCGCCGTGCAGGCGCAGGCTCTCCTCGAAGTGGGCGAGGGCGGCGGCGGGTTCGCCGAGGGTGAGGCGGGCGTAGCCGATGTTGCAGTGGGCGGACTGGCGGACGATGACGTGGCCGATGCGTTCGCCGATGGCGAGGCTGCGTTCGTGGTGGGCGATGGCGGCGCGGGCGTCGGTGTGTTCGTAGAGGTTGCCGAGGTGGCTGAAGGTGATGGCCTCGCTGAGCGGGTCGTCGAGGGTGCGGGCCAGGGCGAGGGCCTGACGGAGCGCCTCGGCGGACTCGGCGTGCCGGCCGAGGCCGTCCAGGAGGAGTCCCCGGTGGTTCAGGCCGCGACGTACGCAAGAGGCTTCGCCGAGGGCACGCCAGAGAGCGAGGGCCTCGTCGTTCAGGGCCAACGCCTCACCGGCGCGACCTGCCATGAAGCGGTGGCCCGCGAGATCGGTGAGGGCCTGGGCGACGGCCCGCCGGTCACCCGCACGCCGGGCGGCGTCCACGGCTATGCCTCCAAGCCGCGCCAACTCCGTGAGCCTCCCCCTCCGTTGGAGGTAGGGAAACAGGTTGCGCACCAGCGCGGGCACGAGGCCACTGGCGTCGTCGGGGTGCCGCTCGGTGAGCGTGACGATGTTGGCGAGCTCCTGATCGGCCCAGGTGAAGGCTTGGTCGATGTCGCTGAACGCTGGTATGGCGGAAACTGTGCCGCTGCGGCAACGATCCAGCCCGTCCGGCGTTTGAGGACGAGCCGCGGAGCGGCGCCAAGGGGGGCAAGGGGGCGTAGCCCCCATCCGGTCCCGCTTGTCCTGGCCCTCGGGCATGATCGCGTGGAGGGTTTGGCGGGCGGCGGCGACGTACCAGGCCAGGGCCTCGCCGTCGGCCGACTCCGTGGGCGCGGCGTGCTCGCGGGCGAAGTCACGGACGAGGTCGTGGGGGACGTAACGGCCGTACGCGGCCTCGTCGAGGAGGGCGACGTCGACCAGCCGGTCCAGCGCGGCCTGGGTGCGGCGAAGGGGCAGCCGGAGCAGCTGGGCGAGGAGCGGGGCGCCGTACTCCGGCAGGTCGAGGGCGCCGATGGAGCCCAGGGCGCGGGCGGCATCACGGTCGAGCTCCCGGCCGGAGGCGCGCAGCGCTTCGAGGGCGACGTCCAGCGAGCGGCGGACGCTCAAGTCGTCGTGTTCCAGGTGGTGGAGGCGGTCGCCGCAGTCGGCGAGGAGGCCCGCGAGGGCGTCCGGGGTGAGGGCGCGGCGGGCGGCGAGGCGGGCGGCGACGATACGCAGCGCGAGCGGCAGCCGCCCCGCGAGCGCGACCAGCGGGTGGGCGGCGTCGAGCCCGCCGCGCCCGGACGCGGCGCGGAGCAGCGCGGCACTGTCGGCGTCGGACAGCGGCCGCAGCGGGAGGCGGGCGGCGCCGTCGAGCGCGGTGAGCTGGGAGCGGCTGGTCACGATGACGGCGCAGCCGGGGCCGCCGGGCAGCAGCGGCCGCACCTGCGCGGCGCTCGCGGCGTCGTCGAGGACGAGCAGGGTGCGGGTGGGCGCGAGCAGGGACCGCAGCAACGCGGCCGCCGCGTCGGTGTCACCGGCGGCGTGCCGGGCCTCGGTGCCGAGGTCGCGCAGCAGGGCGGCGAGGGCCTGGCCGGGGGTGAGCGGGGTCATGCCCGGGGTGGCGCCGTGCAGGTTGAGGTGGAGCTGCCCGTCGGGGAACTCGCCCCGCAACTCGTGCGCGACGTGCAGCGCGAGCGCGCTCTTGCCGACCCCGGCCATGCCGGAGAGCACGGCGACGGCCGGGGTGCCTCCGCGGTCGACGCCGGTGAGCAGGGCGGCCAGCCGATCGATCTCGTCGGCACGCCCGGTGAAATGCAGCGGCTTGGGCGGGAGTTGGGCGGGCCGGGGCGGCCGGGTGGGCGAGGAGGCCGTCTGCCGCCCACCGGCGAGGACGGAACGGGGTGGGCGGGGCGGCTGCGACTGGGGCGGCTGCTGTACCTGCCGCGACTGGGGCGGCTGCGACCGGGGCGGCTGGACCGGGCCACCGCCGGGGCGGTCGACACCGGGGCGATCGGCGCCGGAGCGGTCGACGCCGAGGCGATCGGCGCCGGAGCGGTCGACGCCGGAGCGATCGGCGCCGGAGCGATCGGCGCCGGAGCGATCGGCGCCGGAGCGATCGGCGCCGGAGCGGTCGACGCCGGAGCGGTCGACGCCGAGGCGGTCGACGCCGGAGCGGTCAGCGCCGAGCCGGTCGACGCCGGAGCGGTCAGCACCGGGGCGGTCGACGTCGGGTGCAAGGTCCTCCGGGGGCGCGCCCGCGTCGGACGCGGGCGCACCGGCGGCGGGCCGAGCACCCGGCGAGCCGTCGACCGCCCGGGTGGTGCCGGAAGGGCGGGACGCGGGCGCGGCCGCGGCGGCCGGGGCGGGCGCGTCCGCGCGGAGGATGCGGCCGTGGGCCTCGCGTATCGCCTCACCGGGTTCCACGCCCAGTTCGTCGACCAGGCGGCGGCGCAGCGCGCGGTGGACGGCGAGGGCCTCCGCCTGGCGGCCGGTGCGGTGGAGCAGGAGCATGAGCTGGCGGTGGAAGGGCTCACGGAGGGGGTGTTCCGCCACCAGGGCGGTCAACTCCGGGAGGACGGCGGCCGGTTCGGCGAGCGGGGTGCCCGCCGACCCCGACTCGAGCAGCGCGTCGTACCGGCACTCCAGGAGCAGCAGCCGCGCCTCTTCCAGGCGTTGTACGAGGGCGTGGTCCGCCGTCGCCGTCGGCAGCCCGGACAGCGGAGTGCCGCGCCACAGCGCGAGGGCCGCGCGGGCGGCGCGTTCGGCGGCGGCCCAGTCCCGCTCGGCGTGGGCGGCGCGGGCCTGCGCGAAGCGGCGTTCGAAGACGCGTACGTCGAGCTCGTCGTCGCCGACGCGCAGCCGGTAGCCGGGCGGCACCGCGCGCAGCCGGTCCGGGTCGTCGAGCAGGCGGCGCAGCCGGGTCACGTGGTTCTGCAGGGAGGCGTGCGCGGACGCGGGCGGGCCGCCGGCCCACAGCGCCTCCTTGAGGGCGTCGGCCGAAACCACCCGGTCGGGCTCCAGCAGCAGCGCGACGAGCAGGGCACGGCCCTTGGGGCTGCCGACGGCCTGCGGCTCGCCGTCGGCGTCGAACACGGCGGGCACGCCGAGGAGCCCGAACCGCAGCGCTTCCGCCATGCGCGCCCAACTCCCCCTTCCCGCCGGGGCGGCCACCCGCGCCGTCCCGCCGGTCGTACGGTTCCGGCCATCCGCCCCGTTCCGGAAAGCCGTTGGCCACATGTTAGCCATCTGTTGGCGTGGCCTGATGTGATCACTACATCGGACCTGGCCCCGCCGGTGCGCGCGTGTCGACGCGTGGCTCGGGGGAGTGTCGCCGCCGCGGCCGGGTCCGCCCAAACTGGCCTCTGGCCCACTGCATGTTCTCCCGCTGCATGTTCCCTGCGGGTGAGACGGCTCACGCAGATCGCGCTTCGCGCTCGTCCTCAAACTCCCCCAAGCTCTTGAAGAGCAGGGGAGACCCCCTCGACGGGCTCAATTTCTCACGTCACCGGCAAGCGCACCGTGAACACGGAACCCTTACCCCGTTCGCTCCGCACGGACACCGTGCCCCCGTGCGCCCGCACCAGGTTGCGGACGATCGCGAGGCCGAGCCCACTCCCTCCGGTCGCCCGCGTGCGGGACTTGTCCGCGCGCCAGAAGCGGTCGAAGACGTGCGGCAGGTCCGCGGCGGAGATGCCGGTCCCGGTGTCGGCGACCTCGACGACGACACCCGGCCCGTCGCTCCCGTCGGCCGCGCGACGGCACACCACCGTCACCCGGCCACCCTCCGGCGTATGCCGGATCGCGTTGGAGACGAGGTTGCCGATGGCCTGGCGCAGGCGCAGGGGGTCGGCCGTGAGCCACGGGTCGCCCTCCGCGCCGGCGGTGAGGCGGACACCGGCCGCGTCCGCGCGGGCCTGGTGCGCGGCGACGACCTGCTCGGCCAGCTCGACGGCGCGTACGGGCTCACGGTGCAGCCGCAACGTACCGGCGTCCGCGGCGGCGAGGTCCTGGAGGTCGTTGACGATGTGCTGGAGGAGCAGGGCCTCCTCCAGGAGGGAGGTGACGAGTTCGGGATCGGTGGCGACGACGCCGTCCTCCGCCGCCTCCAGCCACCCGCGGATGTTGGACAGCGGCGTCCGCAACTCGTGCGCGACGTCGCTGACCATCGCCTTGCGCTGCTCCTCGAGCGCCTTGCGATGCGCGGCCATGTCGTTGAACGCGGCGGCGAGCTGGCTGATCTCCCCCGCCGACCGGGCGGGCACGGGCTCGGTCGCCTCGCCGGTCTTCATGCGCTGCGTCGCCGTGGTCAGGGCGCGCAGCGGCCGGGTCAGCCGGGTCGCGGCGAACGCGGTCGCGGCCACGGTGACGGCGAGGACCGCGGCGGCGAGCCCGACCAGGCGCGTGGTGTTGGCGCCGGAGAGCCGGAAGCCGCTCTCGGAGGAGGGGCGGGAGCCGTCCGGGCTGGTGATGAACAACAGCGCGCCCGAGGACACGTACGGCCCGAGCTGCTCACGGCGGGCGCTGTCCACGCAGTTGGCGGCGAGCGCCTCGGCGGCCTTCGTGGCCTCCTCCTTGCGCAGGGCCTCCGCGCGGCGCTCCGACACCTCGGCCCCGTCGGCGAGGGGCGGCTCGCTCACGGAGGGCTTCTGGCGAGCGTCCCCGGGGGACCGCGGCACATCGTCGTCCGCGGCCTCCTCCTCGCCCGGGGCGGGGGTCGGGATCGGCCGCGGGTAGTCAGGCGGAACGCTCGCGGGGTACAGCCGCGGGGCGCCGCCCCGGCTGATGGTCAGCCCGAGCTTCACGGGCTCGGAGCCCTTGCGCCGCATGCAGGCCTCGGCGAGCTTGTTGACCTTGTCCAGCGCCTTGCGCTCGGTCGCGGTGAAGGTGTCCGGGTTCTGGGTGCCGCAGCTGTAGTCGTTGACCTTCACGCCGGGGTCGTCGGGCATCTCCAGGGACGGACGCCCGCTCGGCCCGACGACGACCTTGGCGTTGATGCCGCGTTGGCCCAGGCACGCGGCGTACTTCTCCGCGATCGCGCGGAGGTCGCGGCGTTCGCGGGCGGGCAGCCGGAAGGGGCCGACGGCGCGCGGGTCGATGCGGTCGACGGCACCGGTGGCGGTACCGAGCCCCGCCCCGGAGCCCGACCCCGTCGTGTCGCCGCGCGCGGCGGCCAGCGTCGTGTCGACGGACAACGGGTCCACGACGGCGGTCGCGCGGGCCGGGAGCCGGGCGTCGTGCTTCGGGTCGCGCCCGGCGGAGTCGGCGATGACCTTGCGGTCCTGGGTGGTCAGGGCGATACGGCGGCCGGTGCCGGCGGCGAGCTCGCGCACCGTGCGGTCGGCGCCGCGCCAGTTGGGGCGGGTGGCGGCGAGGCCGAGGAGCTTGTCGTAGATGCGGGCGTCGTCGGCGAGGACCTGCCCCTGCTCCTGCCGGATCGCCCCGGAGGTGGTCTGCGCGGCGAGCCACGCGGTGGCGGCGATCGACATGACGGAGACGAGCACGGAGACGACGAGGAGCCTCGTCAGCAGACTCTTGCGGACGGGCACGCGGCTGCGGGGCGCGCCCGGCATACGGGACTTACGAGGCGTACGAAACTTGCCCGACGTACCGAACTCACCTGAGGTATCAGACTCGCCCGACACCCCGGACTCGCCCGACACCCCGGACTCGCCCGACGCACCGGACTCGCTCTCACGCGCCATGGCGGGCCGCCGCCCCGGTGTGCCGCTCGCCCGGCCCGTGGTGGGCGACGAGCTTGTACCCGACCCCGAAGACGGTCACGAGGCGGCGCGGCTTGCGCGGATTGGCCTCGATCTTCTTGCGCAGATTCAGTACGTGGACGTCGACGGTGCGCGCGGATATGTACCCCGAGGAGCCGTGGATGCGGTCCAGGAGCTGCGGCCGGGTGAACACCCGGTCCGGTTCGGCGGCCATGGCGGCGAGCAGTTCGAACTCGCCGGGCGTGCACTCGACCCGGTCGCCGTCCACGGTCACCTCGTGCCGCCGCTCGTCCACGACGAGGCCACCGGCCCGCAGCACGCGGGCGTCCGGGTCCGGCGGGGGCTGGTGGGCGAGGCCGCCGGCCCGGCGCAGCAGGGTGCGGACGCGGGCCATCAGCTCGCGGGGGCTGTACGGCTTGGTGAGGTAGTCGTCGGCGCCCAGGTCGAGGCCGATCAGCAGGTCGTCCTCGGTGGAGCGGGCGGTGAGCATGAGGATGGGCAGGGTGCTCGCGCCCGGGGGCGTGCCGGGTCCCGGGCGCTCCCCCGGCAGCGATCCGGTGCGCAGCACCCGGGTGACCCCGAGACCGTCCACCTCCGGCATCATCACGTCGAGGATGAGCAGGTCGGGCTCGTGCCGCCGCACCTGCTCCAGGGCGGCCCGCCCGTCGTGGACGACGCCGACGGTGTGGCCCTCGCGCTCCAGATAGCGGCGGATCAGCTCGGCCTGTTTCTCGTCGTCCTCCGCGACCAGGACAAAAGCGCACATGCGCCCGAGCATAAGTGGACCTCGGCGGTCCACGACCGCCACGGAGCGGCCCTGACAGGATTCACATAACTCGCGGGACCGCCCCCGGCGGGGGTGCTCACCACGGCCCCGACGGCGCCGCCGATCCGCCGTTACCCGCCGGTTACTCTGGGATCTTTCGCCTCAGGAGGTACAGGTCCAGTGGAGTTCCGGCTGCTCGGAGCCGTGTCCATCGCCACCGAGGCCGGTGAACTGCCGCTCGGCCCCGCGAAGCGCCGGGGCCTGCTCGCCACCCTGCTGCTGCGGCCCAACTACCCCGTCCCCGTAGAGCGGTTGATGGAAGCCCTGTGGGACGACGAGCCGCCGCCCCGGGCCCGCGGCGTCATTCAGGGGCATGTGTCGCGGCTGCGCACCCTGCTGGTGGCCGCCGACGCCGAGATGTACGGCGTCGAGCTGGTCACGCGGGGCACGGCGTATCTGCTGCGCATGCCGGAGACGCTGCTCGACGCACACCGCTTCGAGGAGCTGGTGTCGCTGGCCCGCGGGCAGCGGACGGTGGCCGACGCGGTGGCGATGTACGAGGAGGCGCTGGCGCTGTGGCAGGGCCCGGCGCTGACCGGGGTGCACACCGGACCGGCCCTCCAGGCGGCGGCGCAGGCGCTGGAGGAGACCAGGCTCGCGTCGGTGGAGCGCCTCGCGGCCGGTTACGGGCAGCTGGGCGAGCACGCGCGGGCGGCGGCGCTGCTGCGCGCGGAGGTGTCGGCGCACCCGCTGCGCGAGTCGCTCTCGGCGGCGCTGGTGACGGCGCTCCGGCGGGCGGGCCGCCGCTCGGAGGCGCTGGACTGGTTCCATCGCACGCGCCGGGTGCTCGCGGACGAGCTGGGCCTCGACCCCGGGCCGGAGCTGGCGGACGCGTACGCGCTCGCGCTGCGCGGGGAGGGCGAGGGGGAGGAGACCGGGCAGCAGGCGGGGGCCGCGCCGGCTCCCCCGACGGCTCCCCCCGCGGCGAGCCACCCCGCGCCGCCCACCGCCCCACACTCACACCCCAACCCCCACCCCCACCCCCAGGACCGGACACCCCCGCACCCCCCGACGGCCGACCTCCTCCCCCGCGCCCCCCGCGGCTTCCACGGCCGCGCGGCCGAGTTCACCGCGCTGTCCCGGGCGGCGGCCGGCGAGGCTCCGGTGTGTCTGGTCACCGGGCCCGCGGGCGTCGGCAAGACGGCGCTGGTGGTGCAGTGGGCGCACCGCAACCGCGCGGCGTTCCCCGACGGCCGCCTCTACGCCGATCTGCGCGGCTTCGCCGACACGGGCGAGCCTCCCCTGCTCGACGTGCTGCGCGAGTTCCTGCTGGCGCTCGGGGTGCCGCCACGCCGGATACCCGAGTCGGCGAACGGCGCGGCGGCGCTGTTCCGTTCCCTGGCCGCCGAGCGGCAACTGCTCCTCGTACTGGACAACGTACGAGAATCCGAGCAGGTCAGGCCGTTGCTGCCGGGCGGGGCCCGCTGTGTCACCGTCGTCACGAGCCGGTACCGGCTGCGCGGTCTGATCGCCACCGACGCGGCGCGGCCGCTGCCCGTGGACGTCCTCGGACCGGACGACGGCACGGCGCTGCTCGCCGGGGTGCTCGGCAAGGAGCGGGTGCTCGCGGAGCCGGTGGCCGCGCGGCGGCTCGCGGAGCTGTGCGGCGGGCTGCCGCTGGCGCTGCGGGTGGTCGCGGCGCGCCTCGCGGACCAGCCGCGGGGGACGCTGGCCGCGATGGCCGCCGAACTGTCCGACGAGTCACGGCGTGCGGTCCTGCTCGACGTGGAGGACACCGGAGTGCGGGCGGCGCTGCGGCTGACGCTGCGGCAGCTCCCCGCGGCCGTCGGCCACCAGTTCGCGCAGCTCGGCCGCCACCCCGGCACCCATGTGGACCGGTACACGGCGGCAGCCCTTGCGGGCACGGACCCGGCGGCCGCCGAGGCCGCGCTCGACCGGATGACCGCCGCGCACCTGCTGACACGGACCGCGCCGGACCGCTGGACCCCGCACGACCTGGTCCGTCTTTACGCCCGCGGCCTGGACGCCGACCCCGAGGCGCTGCCGCGCGTCCTCGACCACTGCGTGGCCACCGCGCTCGCCGCGGCGGGGGCGGCGGAGCCCGGCGACGAGGCGTGCTTCACGCTCCCCGCCGACTTCCGCGAGCCGTGCGCGGTACGGGAGTTCGGCGACCGCACGGCGGCCATGGACTGGTACGCGGCCGAACGGGAGGACCTGGCGCTCGCGGCGGCAGCGGCGGCAGCGGCCGGGCTGCACGACCGGACGTGGCGGATCGTGCTCGCGCTGTGGCCGCTGATCGTGTGGCGGGTCCGGGACGGCTGGGTGCCGCTCCTGGAGACGGCGCTGCGCGCGACGCGGGCCTGCGGTGACGCGTACGCCGAGGCGCGGGTGCTCGCGTTGCTCGGCTGGGTGCTGACCGAGGAGGGCCGCACGGCCGAGGCCCTGGCGTCCCTGGAGGCGGCGGTGCCGCTGGCGGCGCGGGCGGGCGATCCGCGCGGGGAGGCCACGGCGCTGGTCAACCTGTCGCTGGCGCAGGCGGCGCTCGGCGACACGGAGGAGGCGGTGCACGGCTGCGTACGCGCGGCGGAACTGGCCCGCGGCGTCGGCGACGGCCACACCGAACGCCTTGCCCTGCACCACCTGGCGCGCCACCGACTCGCCGCCCGGGACTGGCAGTCGGCACTCGACGCGGCGACCGAGGCACTGACCCTGACCGCCCAGGAACCGGCGGACACCCCGAGCGCCGCCCGTGTCCTGCTCACCGTGGCGACCGGCGAGGCTCTGCTCGGCCTCGGCGACGAGCCGGAGGGCATCCGCCGCCTCGACCACGCGGCGCGCGAGGCGGAGACGACGGGCTTCGACGAGGGCGCGGTACGGGCGCTGGGGGCGCTGCTGCGGGTGTCGGGCGACGAGGGGTTCCGGGAGCGGCACGCGGCGGCGGTGGGGCGGATGGCGGCGGCGGAGGGGGCTCCCGGGGCGACGTGAGCGGGACGGCAGTGGCGCGTGAGCGGGACGGCAGCGGGTGCGTCCAGGCTGGTCCCACGGCGGAACGACCGCCACGACACACCACCGCACCGCACCGCAGGGGGAACACCAATGCGCACGTCCCGGATCCGCGCCGCCGCACTCGCCGCCACCACCGCCGCACTCGGCCTCGCCCTGACCGCCTGCGGCAGCTCGGACGACAACAGCGGCGCGGGCACGTCCGGCGGCGCGGGCTCCGCCAAGTCCTCCGGCTCCGCCGACTCCGCCAAGGGCTCGACGGTCAGCGCCGGCAAGGGCTCGGCCGCGGGCGCGGGCAGGACGTCCACCGTCCACGGGGGCGAGGAAGCCACCACCGGAAGCAAGGGCGCGAAGGCCTCCGCCGCCGGGGTCCGGGCCTGCGACGGCCAGGAGATGTCGTACTCCGTACTGCACCGCTTCGCGAAGCAGCGCGGCGAGCACCTGCTGATCACCGCCACGAACGCCGACTCCAAGCCCTGCTACGTCACGTCGTACCCGTCAGTCATGCTCGGCGACACCATGGGCGTCCTGCCGCACTCGGGCAAGGACGCCCCGGGCGGCGGCAAGGCCCTCGTGGTGAAGCCCGGCGGCAAGGTCTACGCGGCCGTGAACCTCTTCACCGACAGCGCGAAGACGCACACCTCGTCGAACCTCAGCATCGCCATGCAGGACCACACGGGCGACGCCGGCCCCGGCGCCGGAACGGAGGCCTTCGACGCCAAGGGCGTCCCGTCGAAGTTCACCTGGACCAACGCCGACGTCACCAACTGGAACACGGCGAAGCCCTACGACTTCTGACGGCTCTCGCGGTTACCGGGGCGTCCCGGCGTCGGTCACGGGGGCATCCTCGCATCGCCGGGGAATCCCGCCGCGGAGCGGCGGAGCAGGGTGGCTTGCCAGTGGGGGGCTCCGGCCTGTTCGGCGAGGGTGAGTGCCTGGTGGTAGTGCGTCGCCGCGAGGGCCGGGCGGCCGAGGGCCAGGGCCAGGTCGCCCAGGTACAGGGCCACGGGTTCGAGGGTCAGTGCTCCGGTTCCGGCGCCGGCCAACTCGCCGGCGGCGGGCAGCAGCTCTCGGTAGAGGGAGTCGAGTACGTCTCGCGGGACGTCGGTGCCGCGTAGTGCCGACCTGGCTCGCAGGCACAGCCGTGCCTCCAGCAGTTGGTCCCGGGGCACGGCCTCCCCCGGGTCGGGGCTCCCGCCGCTGTCCCCTTCGCCGCCGTCCGCGTCGCCGCTCTGCACCGCCAGGCACCCCAAGGCCAGCTCCAGCAGCCCGTCCATCCCGGACATCCCGCTCCCCCGCATCCGCTCCGCCGCCGCCCGGCTCGCCGTCTCCGCCTCCGCCACCCGCCCCGCGACCGCCGCGCGCAGCGCCCCGTACCACTGCGTGAACACCCCCACCAGGGGCAGCCCGTGCCGCTCGGCGAGCCGGTCGACGGCGGCGGCGTGCCCGTCCGCGCGGTCGAACTCCGCGAGCGCGGAGTGGGCCTGGAGCAGCATCAGGTGGCCGAGGACTTCGAAGGTGAGGAGCCCGTGGCGGGCGGCGAGGGCCGTCAACTCGGCGCCGATGCGGGCGCGTTCGGGGGCGAGCCCGGCACGGTGGAAGGTGTGCAGGTACCGCCCGTTGAGGGCGAAGGCGAGCAGCGCGGCGGCGCCGCCCGCGGTGCTCGCGCTGCCCGCGGTGCCTGCGCCGCCCGCGGTGCCTGCGCCACCCGTACTGCCCGTGCCTCCCGCACTGCCCGCGCCCCCCGCACTGCGCGCGCCTCCCGCACTGCCCGCGCCTCCCGCACTGCCCGTGCCCCCCGCACTGCGCGCGCCTCCCGCACTGCCCGTGCCCCCCGCACTGCGTGCGCCTCCCGCACTGCCCGTGGCTTCCTCGCCGCCCGCGCCCCCTTCGCCCCACGCCGGTGCCTCTTCCGGTGCCTCTTCCGGTCCCTCCCCCGACGCCTCCTCCACCGCCTCCCGCGCCAGCGCCTCCGCCTCCCGGGCGGCCTCCGCCCCGAGCCCCGTACGCGACCCCCGCGTCTCCATCGCCACCGTGCTGAGCAGGCGGCACCGCACGGCACGGCGCCCCGGACTCCCGTCGTCCGGAAGGGCGTCGAGGGTGCGCAGGGCCGCCGCGACGATGCGCCGGGAGAGGGCCTCGTCGTCGTTGCGGGCCCAGATGCCGGGTACGTCGAAGGCGCCGATGACGCGGGCGGTCAGCTCGGGGTCGCCGGTGGCCTCGGCGGCGACGAGCGCGTCGGCGCGGTACCGGCGGGCCTCGGCGAGCGCGCCGGTGACGGCGAGGTTCCGTACGAGCCCCATGAGGAGGGTGAGGCGTGCGCGGGTACGGGCGCGTGCGGCGGGCCGGTCGAGGTCGGGAGCGCCGCGCGCGGGCCGCTCCCGCTCCGGGTCGGCGTGGGCAGCGTCGTACGCGACGGCTCCGGCCTCGTCGTACGCGACGGCTCCGGTCTCGTCGTACGCGACGGCCCCGCCCCGGTCGTACGCCTCGGCCCCGCCCCGGTCATACGCGTCGAGCGCCGCACCCCAGAGCCGCGCCGCCTCGTGCGGCGCACCCCTCGCCTCGGCGCGCCGGGCGGCACGGGCGGCGAAGTCGGTGGTGCGGGCGGCCGGGGCGCGGGTACCGGCGCTGAGCAGGTGGTGTGCGATCGCTTCGACGGCGTCGGGCCGCAGCCGCTCCAGGATCTCGCCGACGGCGGCGTGCAGGCGGGCGCGGCGGGGTGCGGAGAGGTCGCCGTACAGGGTCTCGTGGACGAGGTCGTGCGCGAACTCGACGTGTTCGGGACCGGGTTGAGTGGGAGCGGGTCGGCCGGGGCCGAGTTGGCCGGGGCCGAGTTGGCCGGGGCCGAGTTGGCCGGGGCCGGGTCGGCCGAGGTCAGGTCGGCCGGACGGGCCGGGCAGGCCGGACGGCGCCCGCCCGTCCGACGGCCCCGGTCGGCCGGACGGCGCACCCCCGTCCGGCAACCCAGCCCGGCCCACCGCCAAGAACCCCGCCCCACCCCCCGCCTCCACCGCGTCCAGCACCGCGTCCTCGTCCCCCACCAGCGCGACCAGCGCGTCCAGGTCGACGACGGACCCGACGACCGCCGCCCGCCGCAGCACCGCCCGGGTCTCCCGCGGCAGAGCGGCCAGGCGGCGGCGGACGATGTCCTGTACGCCGACGGGGACTTGGGACAGCGCGGCCGCGCCGTCGGCCGCGTACAGGCGGGCGATCTCGCGCACGAAGAAGGGGTTGCCGCCGCTGCGCTGCCGCACCGCGCGGGCGGTCCCGGCGGTCACGGGGCGCTGGGCCACGGCCCGTACCAGCTCGCCGACCGCCTCCTCCGCCAGCCCGCCGAGCCGCACCCGCAGGGGCTCGGCGCGCGCCGACCGGCCAAGGAACTCCCCCAGCCAGGGCGGCATGTCGACGTCGTCCCGGTACGTTCCCACGACGAGTACGGGCCGCTCGACAGGCCGGTCCACCAGCGCGGCGAGCAGTTCCAGGGTCTCGGCGCCCGCCCACTGCACATCGTCGAGTACGAGCAGCAGGGGCCGCCCCCGGTCGGCGGCGCCCACGATCCGGTCCCCCACCCACCGGTGCCACCGAAAACGGGCGCCGGACACATCCTGACCCCCGGCATCCCCGGCATCCCCGGCGCCCCCGGCCCCGCCGCTCCCCGACGGCGTCGCACCGACCACCCCCAGCCCCTCCAACACCTCCGCCCAAACCCACCCCGCAGGCACTCCGCCCTGCTCCGGGGCCCGCCCCCACGCCGCCGTCCACCCCTCCGCCTCCAGGCGGTCCGTCAGGTCCCGGACGAGGGCCGTCTTGCCCACGCCCGCCTCGCCGGAGACCAGCGCGAGGGTGAGCCGCCCGTCCCGCAGGGCGGCCCGCGCCGCGGCGTCCAGGTCGGCGGACTCCCGTTCCCGCCCGACCAGCACGCGCCCCCGGCCCACAGGGACGACACCCTCCTCCGAAGCCCCCGCCACCACGTCATCCGAATCCGAATCCGAATCCGAATCCGACACAGGCTCCGCCCGCCGAGCGGGACCCTCAAGCGTCACCGCGCCACCCACGCCCGGGCCCGGGCCCGCCAACCCCACCCCCTGAGCCAGAATCTCCCCCTCCAGCCGCCGCAGCCGCTCCCCCGGCTCCACCCCCAGCTCCCCGGCCAACCGCTCCCGTGCCCGTCGCAGTGCGGCGAGGGCGTCGCCCTGCCTGCCCGCCCGGTAGAGGGCGACGGCGAGCAGCCCCCACGCGTCCTCGCGCCAGGGGTGCCGGTCGACGTGGGGCTCCAGGTCGAGGACGGCCTCCGCCGCCCGCCCGAGCGCGAGCGCCGCCTCCGCCCGGCGTTCCACGGCGAGCAGCCGCAGCTCGTCGAGGCGCGCCGCCTCCGCCCGCGCCCAGTCCTGGTCGGCCCACTCGGCGTAGGCGGGCCCCCGCCAGGAGGCGAGCGCGTCGTCGAGCAGCGCCAGATCGGCCCCGGCGGCCTCGGCGGCCCCAGCGGACACCCCCGCAGCCGCCCCCACCACTCCCTCGAACCGCCACGCGTCCACCGCCCCGTCCTCCGCGAGCAGCGCGTACCCCGGCCCCGACGTCACGAGGAGCCGCGCGGGTGCCCGCCGCGGGCGTTCCGGCTCCAGGGCCTTCCGCAGGTCGCCGACGAACGTCCGGATCGTTCCGACGGCTGTGGGCGGCGGGTCCTCCCAGAGGTCGTCGACGAGCCGGGACACCGGGACGGTGCGGCGGCGGGCGATCAGGAGCCGGGCGAGGACGGCCCGGTGCCGGGGCCCCTTCAGGTCCAGGGGCCGTCCGCCGCCGTCGTACGCGGCGAGGGGCCCGAGCACCTGAAACGTCACGGAAGGCACGACCTCAACGTACCTCCCCTCACCTGCACGGACCCGTCACTGATCCATTGCTGATCCGCAGCCCGCAGGCTGAACACATGACATCGAACGAACCCCTGGCCGGCTCCCGCGACGAACCCCGCATCGAAGGCTTCACCTACCACCACCTCCCCGTCGCCGACGGCGGCGTCCACCTGAACGCCGCCGTCGGGGGCGACCCGTCCGCCACCCCCGTCGTGCTCCTGCACGGCTTCCCGCAGACCCACCTCATGTGGCGCCACGTGGCCGCGGACCTCGCCGCCGACCACCACGTGATCTGCCCGGACCTGCGCGGTTACGGGGCGAGCGGAAAGCCGGCGGAGACGGCGGACGGGCAGACGTACGCCAAGCGGACCATGGCCGCCGACGTGGTGGCCCTGGCCCGCGCCCTCGGGCACGAGCGGTTCGCGCTCGCGGGCCACGACCGGGGCGCGCTGGTCGCGATCCGCGCGGGCCTGGACCACCCGGACGCCGTCACCCACCTGGCGTCCCTGGACGTCCTGCCGACCCTGGACATGTGGGACGTCATGCGCGGCACGACGGCGGCGGTCGGCTTCCACCTCTACCTGATGGCGCAGCCGCCCGGCCTGCCGGAGCGGATGATCTCGGCGGACCCGGACGCGTTCTTCGGCCACTTCCTCGACCTGTGGTCCCGGTCGCCGGAGGCCATGCCCGCCGACGTCCGGGCCGCGTACCTGCGGGCGTGCCGCGAGGCGGTCCCGTCCATCGTCGCGGACTACCGGGCGTCGGCCTTCGTGGACGTCGAGCACGACACGGAGGACCGGCTGGCGGGGAACGCCCTGCGGATGCCGGTCACGGTCCTCCAGCAGGACTGGGGCGCGGCGCTCGGCTTCGACGCGGAGGAACTGTGGCGCCGCTGGGCCCCGGACCTCACGCACCGCACGGTGTCGTGCGGCCACTTCATGGCGGAGGAGGCGCCGGACGAGGTCACGGCGGCACTGCGGGAACTCCTGAAGCGCTGACGGCCACATAGCCTGGCTCCATGCCAACTGCTCAGCTCAGCAACGGAGTCCACCTCTCCTACGACGACCACCCCGGCCCCGACGAGAACCAGGACCAGGACGTCCCCCTGGTCCTCGTCCACGGCCACCCCTTCGACCGCTCCCTCTGGGACCCGCAGGTCGCCGCGTTCGCCGGGACGCACCGGGTGATCACCTTCGACCTGCGCGGCTACGGCGAGTCGACCGCGCGGTCCGCCCCGCAGGTCACGGACTTCGGGGACTTCGCCCGGGACCTGGAGGCGCTCCTCGACCACCTGGGCGTGGCGCGCTGCGCGCTGGGCGGCGTGTCCATGGGCGGACAGATCGTGATGGACGCGTACGCCCGCTTCCCGGACCGGATCGCGGGGCTGCTGCTCGCCGACACGGCACCGGCGGTCGACACGGACGCCGTGAAGGCGTTCCGCCGCGAGACGGCCGAGCGGCTCCTGGCCGAGGGCATGAAGGGGTACGCGGAGGAGGTGCTGCACAAGATGGCCGCCCCCTACAACCCGGAGGCCGCCGCGCACGTGCTCCGCATGATGCTGGCGGCCCAGCCGCAGGGCGCCGCCGCGGCCCTGCGCGCCCGCGCCGAACGCCCCGACTACCGCCCGGTGTTGCCCCGCGTCACGGTCCCGTCCCTGGTGGTGGTGGGCAGGGACGACACGTACACCCCCGTGGCGGAAGCGGAGGCGATGCACGCGGCGCTACCGGACTCCCAACTGCGCATCATCGAACGCGCAGCCCACCTCCCGAACCTGGAACGCCCTGAGGAGTTCAACGAGGCGGTAGGCGACTGGCTCACGCGTCTGGCCTGACCGTGCCGCTGCGGTAGGACGAGCGCCCTGAAGGGGGAACTGCGCGACAAGCCCCCACCGACCGGCACGGTCATCACCGCGAAACCAACACGGCGCTTGGCGCTCGCCCCCGAAGAGGGGAGTTTCTACCACTGCCTACCGCCCACCCCGCTTTCGATAATGCGTACATGAACCGCACCCGACAGGCGACCAAAGCATTCCGCCGCACTCTGGCCCTGTGGGCCGACTCCCACCGCGCCTTCTGGCTGTCGCTGTGGCTGATGACGGTGTCGTCGATGCTCCGCGGCCCGGTGGGCCTGAAACTGCTGCCGGGGACGGTACGCATGGTGCGTGCCCTGGCCGACCGCCAGCGGGCGCACGCCGCCGCGTGGGCGGGCATCGACATCCCGGCCGTGTACGGGGAGGTGCCCGCCACCGGCGCGGGGCGGGCGAAGGCGCTGCGCGCCCAGCTCCTCGACAAGGGCAACCAGGTGCACCGGGACTGGCGTTGGGTGCACGTCGACGCGTTCGCGGGCGGCGCGATCGCCGCGGGACCGGTGGTGCTGTTCCTCACCGGGGTGTGGGGCCTGTGGACGGCGGCGGTCGGCACGCGGCTCTCCCCCGAGTGGGACAGCATGTGGTTCCTCTTCATCCCGGTCGGCGACCCGGCGACGGCGATGCTCGCGGGCGTGCTCGGCGCGCTGTGCCTGCCGCTCTCGGTGTTCTGGGCGGCCCCGTGCGCGCTGCGGGTGCACGCCCGCTATCTCCGCGTCCTGCTGGCGCCGAGCGAGGCCGAGCTGCTCGCGGCCCGCGTCGAGCACCTGAAGAGCACCCGCTCCGACGCGGTGGACACGCAGATGTCCGAGATCCGCCGCATCGAGCGGGACCTGCACGACGGCGCGCAGGCCCGCCTGGTGGCGATGGGCATGACCCTGAACGCCGCCGAGCACCTCCTGGAGACCAACCCGGACGCCGTCCGCGACCTCCTGGTCGAGGCCCGCCAGTCCTCCACGGCCGCCCTCAAGGAACTCCGCGACCTGGTCAAGGGCATCCACCCGCCGATCCTCGCGGACCGCGGACTCGCCGATGCCGTACGCTCCCTGGCGATGATCAGCCCGCTGAAGACCGAGGTCGTCATCGACCTCCCGGCCCGCCCCGAACCGCCCGTCGAGTCGGCGATGTACTTCGCCGTGTCGGAGATCCTCACCAACGCGGCCAAGCACGCGGAGGCCGAGCGCTGCTGGATCGACCTGCGGTACGAGGCCGGGGCGCTGCGGGTGTCCGTGGCCGACGACGGCCGGGGCGGCGCGGACGTGTCCGCGGGGACCGGCCTGCGCGGGGTGGAGCGGCGCCTCGCCCACTTCGACGGCGTCCTCGCCGTGAGCAGCCCGCCGGGCGGCCCGACCCTGCTGACGATGGAGCTGCCGTGCGAGTTGTCCTCGCCGAAGACCACTTCCTCCTGAGGGACGGCGTCACCCGCCTCCTCCAGGCGTTCGGCCACGAGGTCCTGGCGGCCGTCGACAACGGCCCCCTCCTTGAGGAGGCGCTCCTCTCGCTGCGCCCCGACGTGGCCGTGGTCGACGTACGCCTCCCGCCGACGTTCAGCGACGAGGGCCTGCGCGCGGCGGTCTCCGCCCGTACGCGGGTGCCCGGCCTGCCCGTCCTGCTCCTCTCCCAGTACGTCGAGCCTCTGTACGCCCGCGAGTTGCTGGCCACGGGCTCCGAGGGCGTCGGCTACGTACTGAAGGAACGCGTCTCCAACGGCGCGGAGTTCGTCGCGACGATCGAGCGGGTCGCGGGCGGCGGCACGGCGATGGACCCCGAGGTGGTGTCCAAGCTCGTCACCGGCAAGTCCCGCGACGAGCCGCTCGCCTCGCTCACTCCGCGTGAGCGCGAGGTCCTGGAGTGCTTGGCCCAGGGCCTCTCCAATGCGGGCATCGCGGAGGCCCTGTTCGTCACGGAGAAGGCCGTCGCCAAGCACGTCAGCAACATCTTCATGAAGCTGGCGTTGCCGCCTTCGGAGTCCGCGAACCGGCGGGTGCTGGCTGTACTGGCCTACCTGGAGAGGTAGGTGACGAACGCCTGCCAGGCGGGGGCGCCGAAGAGTACGGCGGGGCCGTGGGGGTTCTTGCTGTCGCGGACCGGTATGCCCACCTCGCGGTGGGCGTCGCTGACTTCGAGGCAGTCGCCGCTTTCGCCTGCGCTGTACGTCGACTTGCGCCACGCCGTGAGCGACGAAGCGTCGATGACCCGTGCGTACTGCTCACGGCTGCTGTGCATTCTCGTACTCCTGCGTGACGGACTTGATCAGAGCAAGAGACTCTGTAAGCGACATGGCGTCGCCCATGGCGCGATCGTAAGCCACTTGGCACTCGTGCACCGCTGACGGAAGCTCCAGCACCCTGCCCGTTTTCAGCGCTTCAACGTAGGCGATGGACGGCAGGTCGTCGAACCACATCAGGTGCACAAGCCCCTCTGACAGGGCGTGATTCCCCAGCGAGAACGGAAGCACATGCACGCGGACGCGGCGGATCTCCATCAACTGCGTGATGTGCCGCAGTTGTTCGCACATGACGGCTGGGCCGCCGACGGCACGACGCAGCACCGCCTCGTCGAGCAGGAACCAGACCACCGGCGACTTGAAGTTCTCCAGAATGCGAGCACGCGCCAGCCGTGTGTCAGCGAGCCGGTCACACTCCTCATCCGTCCTGGGCGGAGTGAACGCCTGGAAGACCGTCCTCGCGTACCCCCTCGTCTGCAACAGGCCAGGCACGAGCTGCGACGCGTACGTACGGATGACCGTGGCCTTCTGCTCCAGCTCCAGGACCTCTGCGAAGTGTTCGGCAACGCGCCCCTCCGACTTGGACGGAAGGAACCGTACGAACACACCCCCCGCACCCAAGACGTCGTCCAGACGCTGCGCGTCATCCAAGTTGGGGCGCCGCCTGCCCGCCTCGATGTGGGCGATATGCGTACGGGACATAATCGCCCGCACGCTCAGCTCCTCCTGGGTGAACCCAGCCGCCTCCCTGCGGGAACGCAGTTCCTCCCCGTACCGCAGCCGGGATTCCGGGCTGTCCTCGATGGCCATCGCAACTCCCTACCGTGCCAGCACAGTTGTCAAGCCCCGCCTACTGGCGAGCCTAACCTCGCCCAACGCACTGTGTGATCGAAACAACACACACAGCGAGAGGCAGCACGATGGACACCCCCCACCAGCAGGGCGCCTACGTGGCGCACGCGACGACGGACATCTACGGCCCGGGCAAAGTGCTGTCCGCCCACGGCGAGTTCCGCCGCGTACGGTTCACGCACTTCGTGGCGACGATCAGGGTGGGCGACCTCAGGCCCGCGACCGCGCTGGAGGAGAGCGAGATGAGGGAGTGGCTGCACCGCAAGGTCGAGCGCTACGGGAGCGACTGGCAACTCTCGTAGTTGAGGGGTTAATAACGACCGAAATCGGGCCGTATCGGGATCACGGCCCGCGCTTCTAGGCTGACCGCTGCGCACCGCGGGTGCGTGCCCGACCCGTCGTTCCGGGAGGTTGACCGTGGCAGCACTGTCCGAGGGCATCTACCTGATCAAGAACGAGGCGAGCGGACTGTACGCGGGGGTGCAGCCGGGAGGAGGCGCCAAGCAGGGCGCGAAGGTCGTACTGGACGAACTGCACGCCGAGGGGCCGGAGCGGCACCGGCAGTTCTGGCACCTGAAGCCGCACAGCGCGCGCGAGGGGCACTGGACCCTGCAGAACGTCCACAGCACGCTGCGCATGGACATCATGGTGAACAGGAAGCGCGCCGGCGCGGCGGTGCAGCAGTGCCCGCCCGAGTCGCGGGACGACCTGCTGGCGACACAGCTGTGGCGGCCGGAGCCGGTCGGCGACGACCTCTACGTCTGGGTGAACGCGAACAGCGCCAAGAACCTCGCGGTGCGGGGCGAGCGCCAGGAGGCGAACGCCGAGCTGGAGCAGGCCGAGCCGAAGACGGGCGAGGACCGCGGCACGCAGGTGTGGCGCGTCGAACGCGTCCCGGCGCTCGGCCAGTCGAAGGCGTTCGACGCGCTGACGGCCAGGGTGGTCAGCCCGGGCACCTTCTCCACGCCCGCCAACGTCCTGGCGTCGGGGTTGAAGGGGATCCTGGACGCGGGCGGCGGCGTCTTCGAGACGATGGCCAAGACGGTGCCGGACCCCAGGGCGCCGTACCTGCGGTTCGACGGCTTCCGCGGGGACGAGTTCATCCGCTTCTCGCCGCGGCGCGGCATCGAGGCGGGCCCGAAGAAGATCAGCGAGCAGTTCCCGCACCTGCCCGTGGGATTCCCCGAGAACGCCGCCGACGTCCTGAACGCCCGCAAGGGCAGCAGTTACACGCACGCGGCCATCATCACGGGCGAGGTCTGGGAGTTCTCGGAGCGGTCCGGGGACGAGGCCCGCTCCCTGGCACGCGGTCGGAACGCCGTGGACAGGGAGCGGCAGATCAAAGCGGCCACCGCTGCGGACGCCAAGGGGGAGAGGGTGGCGCTCTTCCTCGAAGAGGAGTCCATACTCTCCGATTTCGGCCTCGAACAGATCGGTCCCTTCGAGCTGGAACACGCCCCCGCCGAGTTCCTGCTCGGCCCCGACACCGCCACCTCCGCCCCCTTCGACAACGACATGCACTTCTTCCTCGTCAAGGGCGACCAGTTCGTGATCGTCAGCAAGGGCAAGCTGGTCCAGGGCCCGACGAAGCTGGCGGACGCGTACCCGTTCCTGGGCGGGGTGTGGATGTAGCGCGCGGCCGGCCGGTGGGGCGGTGGGTCACACGACCGCCCGCAGCCAGCTCACCAGGATCCCGTTGACCTCCTCGGCCCGCTCCTGCTGCACCCAGTGCCCACAGCCCTTGAGGA
This sequence comes from Streptomyces aureoverticillatus, assembly GCF_014649395.1. Lineage (GTDB taxonomy): Bacteria > Actinomycetota > Actinomycetes > Streptomycetales > Streptomycetaceae > Streptomyces > Streptomyces aureoverticillatus. Next base: position 676,568 of record NZ_BMSY01000003.1, on the reverse strand, counting down.
TGTGGGAGGAGACGAGGCCGGGGAGGGTGACGGGGTAGGCGTCGATGGCGGCGGACATCCACTGGAGGGAGGGGTCCAGCTCGCCCCCGACGAACAGGGACGGCTGGGCGAGGGGCACGCCGTCCCACGCGGCGAGGTCCGCCCAGTCGCGGTCCATGTTGCGGTACCGGTTGAGCGGCCCGGTCATGCCGCCGCGCTCGAACTCGGCGGCGTACACGTCGAGTTCGCCCTCGGACAGCCAGCCGGGCAGCGGCCCGCCGGTGACGAACCGGTCGGACATCCGGGCACCCTTGGGCACGAACGCGGGGCTGGGCGCGGCGGCCGGCTCCGGCATGGTGTCGCCGGAGTAGCTCGCGTAGAAGCCCGAGAGCCACCCGCGCACATCGGGCTCCATCTCGGCCTCGGCCCGCCCCGGCTCCTGGAAGTAGCTGACGTAGAACTCCTCGTCGCCGGGGATGGCGGCGAAGGCGTCGGTGGGGCGGGGGCCGCCGCGGGGCGCGAACGGCACGCTCATCAGGGCGGCGGCCCGGAAGACGTCGGGGCGGAGCAGCGCCGAGTTCGCCGCGATCGGCGAGCCCCAGTCGTGCCCGACGACGACGGCGCTCTCCTCACCGAGCGCCCGCACGACCCCGACGTTGTCGGCGACGTGCGCGAGCATTCCGTACGCGTCCGTCCCACGCGGCTTGGACGAACGCCCGTACCCGCGTACGTCGATGGCCACCGCCCGATACCCGGCCTCCGCCAGCGCGGGAAGCTGCCGCCGCCACGAGTACCAGGTCTCCGGGAACCCGTGCACCAACAGCACGAGGGGCCCGCTCCCCTGCTCGACGGCATGAATCCGCACTCCCGGACTCTCGGCCGACTCCAGCAGCGTGTGCTTCACGTCCAGCGATGCGGATGCGCTCATGATCGTGACTCCTCCGGTGTGCGGGGCAGGTGATCGCAAGTCTGTACGGGCGGGGGGCCAACCGCAGAGGATTATTGCCGTTCCGGCAAGTTCGGCGCCCCGCAGACCGCCTGCACAGGCACAGTCGGCAGCGGCAACGGGGGCGACATCGGGTAAGCCGACGGCACCCCGCCCGCCAGCCGGGACTTCGGGAGCCAGAGGGACAGGATCCGACTCGTCCGGTCGAAGTACCGTCCCACGGCAAGGGACCCCGGAAGCAGCGAGCCCAGGGAAACCTGGGCCTCCAGCGCGGCCGAGGCATCCCGGGACGCCACCGAGTGGATCCCGATCAACCGCTGCTCAGGCTGATGCAACAGCCACACGGCCCCCAGCCCCCGCGCCTCCGCCTCGCCCCGCAGGGAGGCCCACGCCCGCTGCACGACCACACCGGCGTCCCCCTCGTACGCATAACGGAACCGCTCGAACCGGCTCACGTGATGCTCCTCCAGAGGCAGAAAGTTGTGAGCCCCGGCGACCCGCCAGACAAACCGCTCCACATCCAAGAAGAACGACCGGCTCCAGAACTTCACCCCCGGCTCGAACTCCAACTCCTCACTGGTGAACCGCTCGTAGTCGAGCACGTCGTCCCACGTCTCGAAGAGGTACCGCCCCCCGGTGAAGTGGGTCCCGGCCGACCCGGCCGCCGCCCCCGCGTCGATCCGGCTCGGCATGTACTTCGCGTACATGCCGGGCCGTACGTCCATCACCCGCCGCTCCACCTCCTGCTTGTCCACGATCTCCTGCACCCCGACCCCCGCGGCCAGCGGAAAGTCCGACGTGAACGCGGCCTCCATCGGGATCGGCCCGACCTCGTACCCCTTGATCGGCCCGGTCCCGTACGCATGCGTGGCCATGCCACACCCCTCCTGTCGGTGGATCTCCGCGCACCCGGCACACGCCCCCGGGCACCCCACGAACGTAACTCGAACGCTGACCAAACTCCAAACACTGTTCAACATTTGCTCGCCGTACCATGGGGCCATGCCTGCAGCCAGCCGCCGCGAACGCCACCGCGCCCAGACCACCGCCGAGATCAAGGCGACCGCCCTGAAGCACCTGGTGGAGGAGGGCGCGGAAGCCGTGGCCCTGCGGGGCATCGCCCGCGACATGGGCATGGCGCCCGGCACGTTCTACAGCTACTTCGACACCCGCGAGGCCCTGCTGGCCGCCCTCGCCGCGGACGCGTACCGGGACCTCGCCGCCCACCTCCGCGAGGCCCGCGAGTCGCACCCGCCGACGGACCCGGCCGCCCGCGCCCTGGCCCACGGCCTCGCCTACCGCGCGTGGGCGCTGGCACATCCGCAGGAGTTCCGGCTGCTGTTCAGCGGGCGCGGACAGGCACCGCGCGCGGACACGGCCGACAGCACCGAGGCGGAGTACGAACTGTGCCTGGGCATAGTGGAAATCGCCACGACGGCCCGGCGCCCCGCGGGCGGCACGGACGACAGCCGCTACACCTGGGACGACTTCGACCCCGCCTTCACCACCGTGGCCCGCGCCGCCTTCCCGTCCCTCACCCCGGCCGCGCTCGCCCTCGCACTGCGCGTATGGGGCCGCATGCACGGCCTGGTCACCCTGGAGATCGACGGCTTGCTGCGCCCGCAGATCGGCGACCCGGACAGGCTGTACCGGGACGAACTCAGCGACCTGGTCAGCGGATTGGGGCTCAGGCCGACGGAAGCTCCGGAGCCGACGGTGGCTGCGGAGCCGACGGTGGCTGCGGAGCCGACGGTGGCTGCGGAGCCGACGGAGCCGACGGAGAAGTGAGGCGCAGCTCCCGCCGCAGCACCTTCCCCGTGTCCGACCTCGGCACCCGCTCCCGGAACTCGATCACCCGGGGCACCTTGAACCCGGCGAGCTCCGACCGGCAGTGCTCGGCGAGCCGCGCGGCGAGCCCGTCATCACCCCGCACGCCCGCCTCGGGCTGCACGACGGCGGCGACCCGGTGCCCCCACTCCTCGTCCGGCACCCCCACCACGGCCACGTCCGCGACGTCCGGGTGCCCGATGAGGACGGCCTCGACCTCCGCCGGGTACACGTTCACGCCCCCGGAGATGATCAGGTCGGTGCGCCGGTCCCGCAGGTACAACCACCCGTCCTCGTCGACGTACCCCTGGTCACCGGCCGTGAAGTACCCCTCCCGCATGGACCGTCGGGTCTTCTCCGCGTCCTTGTGGTACGTGAACGGCACGACGGGCCGGAAGTACACCCCGCCCGTCTCCCCGGCCGGCACCGGCGTCCCGTCCTCGCCCAGTATCCGTACGTCGACGTGCGCGAGGGGAAGCCCCACCGTGCCGGGCCGCGCCAGCCACTCCGCGCTGCTCGCGGCGGTCACCCCGCCCTCCGTGGCGGCGTAGAACTCGTACAGAACCGGGCCGAACCAGTCGATCGCCCGCCGCTTCACGTCCGGCGGACAGGGCGCGGCCCCGTGCACGACCGCGCGCAGGCTCGACACGTCGTACCGCGCACGCACCTCCGCGGGCAGCCGCAGCAGCCGGTGCAGGACCGTCGGCACCGCGAACAGCACGTGGACGCCGTGCCGTTGGATCAGCTCCAGCCACTCCTCCGTGCCCGGCCGCTCGGCGATCACGACCGTGTGCCCGAGCTGCATCGACATGTTCGCGAACAGGCCGGGCGCGGCGTGGTACAGCGGCGCGGCACTCAACTGCGTGTACGGCCCCGGCCGCACCCCGACCCGCGCCATGAAGTCCAGCTCGTACGGGTTCGGCCCGGGCGGCGCGTCGGGCAGCGCCCGGCGCACGGCCTTGGGGCGGCCGGTGGTCCCGGAGGTGTAGAGCATGACGCCGCCGGCGCGGGGGTGCGGGGGCGGGGTCGCGGGGGCGGCGGCGAGGAGGTCTTCGTAGTCGAGCCACCCGGAGGGCACGGACGGAGCCGGGGGCACGGACGGCGGCGAGGACGCGGGCGGCGGCGAGGACGCGGACCGAGCCGAGGGAACCCGCTCGGCGGCCCCCCACACCACCCGCCGCCCCTCCGGCACCCCCGCCGCGTCCAGCGCGGGCCCCGCCACCTCCACCAGCGACGCGTCCACGACCACCACCCTCGCCTCGCTGTCGGCGACGACATACGTCACCTCGGCGGTGGTGAAGTGGTGGCTGAACGGCGTGAAGTACAGCCCCGACCGCCCGGTGGCGAGCCGCAGTTCGAAGAAGGCGCGGCTGTTGGGCAGCATCGCGGCGACACAGTCCCCCGGCCGCAGCCCGAGCCCGGCCAGGGCGTGCGCGAGCCGGTGGACGCGGGCGGCCAGCTCGCCGTACGTGGTGGTGGTGCCGTCGGGCTCGACGAGGGCGGGGCGGTCGGGGTGCGCGGCGGCGACGACGCCGAAACCGACGCCGCCGCCCGTACCCGTGTCCGCGCCCGTACCCGTGTGCGCGCCCGTACCCGTGTGCGCGCCCGCGCCCGTACCTATGACCGCATCCGTACCCATGGCCGTCTCCCGCCTCCCCGCCCCCGCGCACCGCACCGGCCGTCCGGCCGCACGCGCGCATCGTAGGCACAGACGTCCGAGCGACGTCAGGGGGCGCCGGAGCGCCCCCTGACCGGAGAGCCGTCAGTGGCCGACGGGCAGCCCCTGCGCGAACCCGCCGTCCACCGCCAGCTCGACGTTCGTCGTGAACGTCGCGTCGGCGGCGAGGAACAGCGCGGCCGCGGCGACCTCGTCGACGGTCCCGTTGCGCCCCAGTTCACCCGGATCCCGCGCGGCAACAGCTCCACGGCGAGGACGTGGGCGAAGGCCCGCATCGCCTCCTTGGAGGCGGAGTACGCGCTCAGCCCGGGGAAGACGACGTCGTTCACGACCGTCGTGAACACCACCGACCCGCCGTCGTTGATCAGCGGAGCGAGCCGCTGCATCGTGAAGAACGACCCCTTCGTGTTGATCGCGAACTGCCGGTCCCAGGACTCCTCGGTGACCTCGGCGAGCTCGGCGAACTCCGCGATGCCGTGGTTCACGAAGACGTGGTCGATCCGGCCCAGCCGGTCCCGCGCCAGGTCGGCCAGGCCCGCGATGTCGGCCATGCTCGCCGCGTCGGAACGCACGACGCGCGCCGCGCGCCCCTTCAGTTCGGTACGCGCCTCCTCCAGAGTCTTCTCGTTGCGCCCCGTGAGGACGATCGTTGCGCCCCGTGAGGACGACCTCGGCGCCGCCGTCGAGCAGCCCCTTGACGATGGCGAGCCCCATGCCGTGCGTACCGCCGGTGACGACGGCGGTCTTACCTGCCAACTTGCTCATGTCCAGCTCCACTTGGTGAGTCGTCGATCGGTACGAGAACGACTCTGCGGGTGGGGCCTTTCGGCGGGCGTTCGCCGGGCATTCGGTCGCATTCGGTGGGCATTCGGTGGGCATTCGGACGGCTTTCGGTCGGCGTCCTCCTCGCGGAACTCGGTTTCGTAGCCGAACAGCGCGGCGACGCGCAGTCGGCGCTGCGCCTCCACACAGAGGGCCTGGCCGCGGCCCGCGCCACGGGCGACCCCCGGGCGATGGCCCTGTCCCTGGAGGGCCTGGCAGGCGCCCACCTCCTCTCCGGAACTCCGACCCGGGCGGCCCGCCTCCTGACCACGGCGACCCGCCTCCGCACCTCGGTGAACGCCCCGCTGCCCCCGGCGGAACGAGGCGACGTGGACCGCATCACGGCAGCGATCCGAACAGCCAACAACCCTGAGCAGAGCACCCGAACCAGCTGAGCAGAACCAGCCGGCCGCCGGGAAGGGTCACCGGGACCGGCAGCACTCCTGCGCCACCGAGACGAAGGCCAGCTTCGCGCGCTTGAGTTCGTCCGGCCGCTCATGGCGTCGCAGACAGTCGACGAGGTGCTGCGCCGCGGCGGCGGCATCCGGCGGGCCTTCCAGGAGCACCCCGCCCAGAGTGCGTTGCAGCAGAACGTCGTCGTCGGCCTGGCCCCGCCCGTTCCGCTCGGTGAGGATCCTGGCCTCCGCCGCTCCGAGGAACTCCGCGTACGTCTGGCGGCGGAGGGCGAACTCGCGGTGGCCGGACTCGGCGCGGAGGGTCATGCGTACCGATTCGAGAAGCGCGTCCGCCTGGCGGTCGCCCGCGTGGCGTGCCGCTGCTGCCTGCCGGAGGCCGGAGCTGCGGGCGTACCAGCCGGTGACGACACTGCCCGCGATCGCCGATCCCGCGGCGATCAGTGCGATTCCCCAGTCACTCATGCGGCCATCCTCGCGTCACTCATGCGGCCATCCTCGCGACCGGCCGCGGCATGCCATACCGCCCTTGCCGAATGTGCGGCACGGATCACTCTCGGCGACCGTCGAACAGTGCGCGATAGGATCGGATCATGTCGCCCGACGACGCGAAGGAACCTGCGCCGACCTGCGGAAACAGCGGATTCCGCCCGCGGGTTCCCGGTAAACTGGACACTTACGCGACGGGCGACGGGCGACGGGCGACGGGCGACGGGCGACGGGCGACGGGCGACGGGCGACGGGCGACGGGCGACGGGCGACGGGCGACGGGCGACGAGCGACGAGCGACGAGCGACGAGCGACGAGCGCACGGTTCTGTTCGCGGCTCGGTCGGCGGTGGCGCTGTACCGCCTGCTCGACGTTCTCCCCATATTCTCCGGTGACGACCGGATCACCCGCCTGTTCACCCTCGTCCCCGGCTCGGACTTCGGCACCGACGCGCTCTCCACGATCGAAGCCCTCGGCGGCCGCACGGTGCCGTGGAGCGAAGCGTGCGATCGCACCCACGACCTGGTCGTCGCCGCTAGCCCGAAGGGCGACCTGAAGCTGCTGCGCGGCCCGCACGTCCTCCTGCCGCACGGCGCGGGCTTCAACAAGACGATCCCCGGCGAGGGTTCGGCCGACTCGGCGTCCGGCCTCGACCCGGAGTACCTGCGAACGGCCCACGGACACGCTCCGACGGCACTGCACGCCCTGGCCCATCCCGATCAGGTCGCCCGGCTCGCCGCCACGAATCCGGGGGCCGCCCGGCGCGCGAAGGTGATCGGCGATCTCACTCTGGAACGCGTCCTCGCCTCGACGTCCCTGCGCGACCGCTACCGGGCGGAGTTGGGCACCGGCGCCCGCAAGCTGCTGGTCCTGGCCTCCACCTGGGGGCCCGAGTCCCTCATCCGGCGACACCCCGGCCTGCCCGCCCGGCTTGCGGCCCAACTCCCGTACGACGAATATCAGTTGGCGCTCGTGGTCCACCCCAACGAGCGCAGCCTGCTCGGGACGTACGAGCTGACCGAACGCCTGGCACCGGCCCTCGACGCGGGAATGATCCTGCCGGATCCGTACGAGGAGTGGGCCTCCGTCCTGATCGCCGCCGACGCCCTGGTCACCGACCACGGATCGGCCGCCCTGTACTACTGCGCGGCCCAGGACCGCCCCGTCGTGAGCGTCCACCAAGGCGGCGAGCTGATCCCCGGCAGCCCGATGCACGTACTCCTCGACCGGGTACCGCGGTTGGGACGCGCCGAGGATCTCGCCGACGCGCTGCGGGCGTACTGTCCGGGCCCCGGGCGCGCCGCCGCTCAGGCAGCGTTCGCACCCCACGGTGTGGCCGCGGGCCTCCTGCGCACCGAGGTCTACGCCCTGCTCGGTCTCGCGCCGCCAGCCCACGGGGTCCCACCCCGGCTGCTGCCCTCTCCCGCGCCCGCCGTGCGTGTCCCCACGGCGTTCGACGTCCATGCGGACACGACCGCGGCCGGCGTCCGGATCACCCGACACCCGGCCGGCACCGGCCCGCCCGGCCACCATCTGGCCGTGGAGCACGGTGCGGCGGACGAGCGACTCGCCCGTTCCGCGGGCCTGTTGTACCGGCGTCCGCTCCCGGCGTCCGCCGCCCCCGTGGACCTGGCCTGGACCGCCGGCGGGTGGACACGGCACGCCCTGTCCGCCTACCCGGGCTGCCGCTCGGCCGCGGCGCTGCTGCCGTCCGGCGGGCTGCCGTCCGGCACGGGCCTGCTCAGAGTCCGTGGTCATGAGCGGACGTACACCGTCCAGGTCGAACCCCGCTCCGAAGGAGACCGGATCGTACGGATCGACCCGGCCCTCGCGCTGTCGGCCGCGCACGCCCGGCTGGTCTCCCCGCGGCCCGCCCCGGACAGCCGCACCGTACTGAACTGCCTCATCGGAGAGCGGACTTTCCGGATCATCCTCCGCCCGGCCACGGACACCGAGGCGAGGCAGGTGATCTAGACCGGGCCCTCAGCAACGCAGGTGATCTAGACCGGGCCCTCAGCAACGCAGGTGATCTAGATCAGGCCGTTGCGCCGTCGCAGGCTCCGGGCCGCCGCACGGTGCTCCTCGGCCTCCGTCAGGCGTCCCTCGGCCGTGTCCAGGTCCGCGAGCGCGTCGTGGACGCGTGCCAGATCGAAGCCCGAGCGGCGCCTGTCGGCACGCCCGAGCGACTTCTCGTACAGCTCACGGGCCTCGTCCGTCCGGCCGAGGCGGTGCAGGACACCGGCGAGGGCGAACGCCGAGCGTCCGATCAACCGCTCGCGCTCCTTCTCCACGAACCCGGTGTGCGCCTCGGACAGCAGACGATGCGCGGCCCCAAGGTCACCCGTCTTCGCGCTCGCCTCTCCCATTCGATACGTCTGGAGCAGGACGCCGTAGGGGTTGGGGATCGCCCGGTGCATGTCGCGTGCGGTCGCGAAGTCGGCCAGGGCGGCACTCCATTGACCCCGTGCGCCCTTGAGCATGCCGCGGTGCTCGACGGCCGACGCGGCGAGTTTGCGGTCCCGTTCGGAGCCCCCCAGCAATTCACAGGCTGACATCGCGCTGTCGATCTGGTCCTGGGCCCCGCTCAGCTCCTCCGACTCCCACAGCGGCCTGGCCAACTGGCAGCGCGTGCGCACCAGCCACCCCGCGTTCCCCCCGTGCCGCACCGCCGAGTCGACGGCGCGCCGGAAGACCTCGACCACCTCGGACTGGTGGGGACGGTCCAGGGCATGGGTCCACACGGGCTCGGACAGGGCCACGACCTCGGTGTCCATTTCACGACCGTGGGCCAGGCGCGCGCACGCGAACAGCACATGACGTTCCTCGTCCAGCCAGCGCGCCGCGCGTTCGGCACGTTCAGCCCGCGCCCTGTCGTCCGCGGCCGATTCCGGGTCCTCCAGGGGAATGTCCGGCGCACCGGGAACGGGTTCGAAGAGATCCACGACGGTCAGCCGACGGCCGGCGGCGAACCGGTCGGCCAGCTGAGCCTGCCGTACGAACCAGCGCACCAGCCTCACCTGCGCCTCAGCCACGTCCCCGGCCGCCGCATACCCGTCCGCCGCTTCCCCGTCCGCCGCTTCCCCGTCCGCCACCTCCCCATCCCCCGTCTCCCGGCGGGACCGGCGCAGGGCGTGCGCGCGCTGTGGCCCCGGCAGCCTCATCTGGCCGGCCTCCGTCAGCGGCAGCAGACGCAGGTCCAGTAACCCGGCCCGGTCCAGCTCCTCCAGGGCGTCCTGGCAGGCTTCCGGCCCCAGCCCCGACAACGCGGTGGCGGAGGGGAGCGTGAACGTCCCGCCGGGATGGTGCGCCAGCAGCCGATAGAGCAGGGCCGCAGGGCGGGACAGATCGGCGTAGGCCCGGTCCCAGATGTGCTCCACGCCGGTCACGCCCTTCTCGTCCAACTCGGCCTGGAGATCGGCGAGGACGCGGGAGAGCGGACGCACCCGGTGTGTGCGCACCCATCGGCCCGCCACGTGCAGCGCCGCGGGGAGACCGTCGCACAACCGGACCACAGCCCGCGCCGCCTCCGGCTCGGCGCCCAGCCGATGGTCATCGACGATCAACTCCAGCAGCTCCATCGCCGCCCACTCCTCCAACAGCGGCAGCGCCAGATCCACCGCGGCGCCGGCTTCGAGGTCGTGGAGCGGACCGTGGCTCGTGACGATCACGACACTGTCGCCCGACGCCGGAAGCAGGGGGACGACCTCGGAGGCGTAGCGCGCGTTGTCCAGCAGGAGGATCAGCTGCGCGCCGGAGGTCCTGTTCCAGTACTGCCTGCACCGGGCCCCGTAAGCAGACCGCACCTGGTCCGGCTCCACGTCGAGCGAATCCAGCAGCTGGGAGAGCACATCACCGGGGTCCAGCACGCCGTCGACCCGGAAGTCGTCGAGGTCGACGGACAGCACCCCATCGGTAAAGGGGTGACGGCCCAGCAGAGTACGGGCGATCAGGGCGCCCAGCTCCGTCTTTCCCAGGCCGCCAGGACCGCTCAGCGACAGGACCAGCGGGCGGGCACGGCTCCGCCATTCCGTCACGGCACGCAAGGCGCGTTCCCGCTCATCGTCACGATTGACGAAGTGCACCGGCTCCGGCGGAAGTTCGACCCTCACAACAGCCCCCTCCACCAGCCGCAGCACCCTGCACGCACTACCCGACGATCACGCACTCTAGAGACTTCCACCGCCCGGTGTCCCGTATCCCCCCAAGGCCCGAAGACCCCAGACACGTCACCTTCACTGACTCGAGGCCCGGCCAGCCCGGCCATCAGCCGGGCGACGCCCCGAGGCGTCTGGTAGTGCCCGCCTTCGTGAGGGGGTGAGGTTCGCTCGTCGGCTGTCGCGCCGGGTTCCACGGATCGGCGGACCAGGGCGAGATCCGGGCGAAGGCACCCTCAGCTCGGTGGCGAGCGCGACCGCCACCTGATCGCCGCCCTGGAGTACCCCACCGGATTGGTGCTCGCGCGGTTTGAACGTCGGCGAGGGGATGAACGAGATCGCCCTAGGAATAAGAAACCCCAAGCCACAAGCGTGACCTGGGGTTCCAGTGGAGCCGCCTTCGGGATTCGAACCCGAGACCTACGCATTACGAGTGCGTTGCTCTGGCCATCTGAGCTAAGGCGGCGCGCTGCCCGCACCTATGGTGCGATCAGCAACGACGCCAAGTCTACACAGTTTCGGAGGGTGCTCCGTACACGCCTCCGGGGCGGGCCGGGAGCGGGCCGGGGGTACGGCGGGAGCGGGGGGCGCAGGGCCGTGAGCTGGGGTTATGTGCAGCGCTTGGCCTTGTTGGGGGCCCGGCCCTCCAGGAGGTACGTGTTGATCGTCTCGTCGACGCAGTCGCTGCCGCGGCCGTACGCGGTGTGGCCGTCGCCCTCGTAGGTGAGGAGGCGGGCCGAGGTGAGCTGGGAGGCGAGGGCCTTGGCCCAGCGGTAGGGGGTGGCGGGGTCGCGGGTGGTGCCGGCGACGATGATCGGGGCGGCGCCCTTCGCCTCGATGCGGCTCGGCCTGCCCGTGGCCTTCGTCGGCCAGTACGTGCAGTTCAGGGCCGACCAGGCCAGGCCCTCGCCGAACACCGGCGACGCCTTCTCGAACTCCGGGAGCGCCTTGCGCACGTCCTCGGGCGAGGTGAAGGACGGCGGCAGGTCGAGGCAGTTCACGGCGGCGTTGGCGAACATGAGGTTCGTGTACGCCCCGTCCCCGTCGCGCTCGTAGTAGCTGTCGGACAGGGCGAGCAGGGGCGAGCCGTCCTTGTTCTTCATCGCCGACGCGAGCGAGTCCCGCAGCTCCGGCCACGCCGTCTCGTCGTACATCGCCGCGATCACGCCGGTCGTCGCCAGTGCCTCGCCGAGCTTGCGGCCTCCGGACGGGCCGGGGTCGCCCGCCGGGATCGGCGCGCGGTCGAGGTCCGCGAAGAAACGCTTCAGGCGCTTGCCCGCGTCCGCGACGCTCTTCCTGCCGAGCGGGCAGTCCCGCTCCCGCACGCACTCCCGTGCGAACGCCCGGAACGCCGTCTCGAAGCCCGCCGTCTGGTCGAGGTTCATCCGGCGCGCGCTGAGCGAGGGGTCCATCGCACCGTCGAGGACCAGGCGGCCCACGCGCCCCGGGAAGAGACCGGCGTACGTCGCGCCGAGGAACGTGCCGTACGACGCCCCCACGTACGTCAGCTTCTTGTCCCCCAGCGCCGCCCGCAGGATGTCCATGTCCCGCGCCGACTCCACCGTGGAGACATGCCCGAGCAGCTTGCCCGACCGCCTCTCACAGCCCGCCGTGAACTTCTTGTACGTCGCCGACAGCAGGGCGACCTCGCGCCCGTCGTCCGGCGTCACGTCCGTCTGCGTATACGCGTCCATCTCCCGGTCGTTGAGGCACTTGACCGGCTCGCTGCGGGCGACGCCGCGCGGGTCCACCCCCACCATGTCGTACCGGGCGCGGACCTTTTCCGGATAGCCGAGCGCCGCGTACCCCTGGAGATAGCCGACCGCCGAGCCTCCCGGACCGCCCGGGTTCACCAGCAGCGACCCGAGCCTGCGGCCCGGCTTTCCCGTCGCCCGCTTCCGCGACACCGCCAGCTTCACGTCCCCCGCGTCCGGCTTGTCGTAGTCCAGCGGCGCCTTCATCGTCGCGCACTGGAAGCCGGGCACCCCGCACTCGCGCCAGCGCAGCTTCTGGCCGTAGTACGGCGCGAGATCCTTCGGTGTCGCGCTCGGCAGCTCGGCCATGACCACGTCCGCCGACGAACTCTCCGCCGAACACCCGGAGATGAGCAGACCCGCGACCAGCAGGGCCAGGCAGCCGCGGCGAAACGGGCGGGCGCGTACAGGCTCTCGGGCCGGTCCTTGTGCGGACTCTCCGACCGGCCCTCGGGCGGGCTCTCCTGCTCGAGCGGGGGCGTGGGCTCGGGGAAAGGGCGTCTCCATCTCGCGAGAGTAACCCTATGGAGTTGTTGGATCACTTTTCGTGCCCGTATGAGGGATACGGTCAACCAGAAATCGTGCGGTCACCCTTGGGGGGCAGGGTGCGGGCGGGTTCAGGGTGCGGATGACCCCAAGGTGCGGATGTGCCCAGGGTGCGGGCAGGCCCAGAGCACCGGACATCCCCAGGCCGGGAGGCCTTCCTCAGCCCGCCCGCAGCGCCACCGTCATCGCCTCCACCGCGAGCAGCGGCGCCACATTGCGGTCCAGCGCCGTGCGGCACGCGCTGATCGCCTCTATGCGGCGCAGCGTGGACTCCGGCGACGTCCCCCGCGCCATGCGCTCCAGCATGTCCTGCACCTCCGTGTTGGCGAGCGGCACGCGGGAGCCCAACTGCAGGGCGAGGACGTCCCGATAGACCCCTGTCAGGTCGATGAGGGCGAGGTCCAGGCTGTCCCGCTGCGTGCGCGTCTTGCGGCGCTTCTGCTTGTCCTCCAGGTCCTTCATCGCGCCCGCCGTGCCTCGCGGCATGCGGCCGCCCTGGGCCGCGCCGAGCGCCGCCTTCAGGTCCTCCGTCTCCTTGACGTCGACGTCCTCGGCGACCTGCTTGGCCTCCTCCGCCGCCGTGTCGATCAACTCCTGCGCTGCCTTCAGGCAGCCGCCTATCTCCGCGACGCGCAGCGGCAGTTTGAGGACGGCGGCCCGGCGGTCCCGCGCGCGCTGGTCCGTCGCGAGGGCGCGGGCGCGGCCGATGTGGCCCTGGGTCGCGCGGGCGGCGGCGGCCGCGGCGGCGGGCTCGATGCCGTCGCGCCGGACGAGCATGTCGGCGACGGCCTCCACCGACGGCGTACGCAGCGTCAGGTGGCGGCAGCGGGAGCGGATCGTGGGCAGCACGTCCTCGAGCGAGGGCGCGCAGAGCAGCCACACCGTGCGGGGGGCCGGCTCCTCCACCGCCTTCAGCAGGACGTTGCCCGCGCCCTCCGTGAGGCGGTCCGCGTCCTCCAGGACGATGACCTGCCAGCGGCCGACCGCCGGGGAGAGCTGGGCTCGCCGGACCAGGTCACGGGTCTCCTTGACGCCGATCGACAGCAGGTCGGTGCGGACGATCTCCACGTCGGCGTGCGTCCCGATCAGGCTCGTGTGGCAGCCGTCGCAGAAGCCGCAGCCCGGCTCGCCGCCCAGCGCGCGGTCGGGGCTCACGCACTGCAGGGCGGCGGCGAAGGCACGGGCGGCGGTGGCGCGGCCGGAGCCGGGCGGGCCCGTGAACAGCCAGGCGTGCGTCATCTTGGACGACTCGGGCAGCGGGGTGTCGGCCGCGACGGCGGTGACCAGCGCGTCGGCGTCACGGGCGGCCGCGCCGAGCTGCCCGCTCACCTTCTCCTGGCCCACCAGGTCGTCCCATACCGGCATGGGTCACCGCCTTTGCCTGCACCGACGCCCGCCACCCTCGGCGCACGTCCCATTCCACGCTGTCGGATTCATTGTGGGGCACCCCACTGACAACGCCGCCCACGGCTGCGCTGAGCTGGGCTCATACGCGATACGAGGTGGAGGCGGGCCTACCGTCGGCGGGTGGGCCTACGCGGATCAGCGGGCCCACGCCGACGTACGCCTCAGCGCCTGCGCCGCCCCCGGTCCGCCTCGTCCGCCACATCCGCACCGTCGGAACCGTCTGCACCGTCGCCCTCATGCGACCCGAGCAGCTCGTCCGCCAGCGACGGCAGGTCGTCCAGCGGTGTCTCCTCCGCCCAGTCGGGGCGCGGGCGCCGCAGCGGCGCGCCGTCCTCGCCGACCTGCGGCAGCTCCCGCGTACGGTCGTCGGGGCCGGGCCGCTCGTCGCGGAAGTACCCCGGCGGCACCTTGTCCGCCGCGTTCTCACCCCGCGGCGCGGGCTCGTTCCCCACGGCCGGAAGGACCGCCGTCTCGTCGGCGGCCCCGGGCACGGACACCTGCGGCAGCTCGGCGGTCACGTCGGACGCGCCGTCCGCGGCCCCTCCGCGCCGCCCGGCTCCATCCGCCGCCCCGTCCTCCGTGACCTGGGGCAGCACAGCCGTCTCGTCGGCGGCACCCGGCACCTGCGGGTTCACGACCGGCGTCGGCACGGTCATGGTCGTCTCACTGTCGGGCGAATCCGACTTCTCGGGCGCACTCGACTCGGCAGGCGAACTCGGCGCGGAAGGTGCGGCCGACGCCGGAGGCGGGGAAGGCACGGCCGACCCCGAAGGCTCAGGCGGCGCCGACGAAGCAGCCGACGCCGGCGGCGTAGCCGGCGCAGAAGCCGCGGCCGCCCCGGAAGAAGCAGCCGGCGCCGACGGAGCAGCCTGCGCGGGCGGCTCCTCCGCGGAACCAGCCGCCGCCTCCGCCAGCAACCGCGCCTTCTCCGCCCGCCGCAACGCCTCCTCAGCCTTGCGCTGCTTCTCCAGGCGCCGTGCCTCGGCCTCCGCGCGCAGCCGGGCCTCCTCCTCGGCCGCCCGGCGGCGCCGCTCCTCCTCGGCGGCGCGGGCCTGCTCCTCGGCGAGGACCCGGGCGCGCTCCTCCTCGGCCTTGCGGCGGGCCTCCTCGGCGCGCTGCCGGGCCTCCTCGGCCTGGCGCTCGGCCTCGCGGCGCTGGGCCTCCTCGATCTCGCGCCGCTTGCGCTCTTCCTCCTCCGCGCGGAGCTTGGCGAGCTGTTCCTGGCGCTCGCGCTCCAGGCGCTCCTCCTCGGCCTTGCGCGCGGCCTCTTCCTCGGCGCGCCGCCGCGCCTCCTCCTCGGCCGCCTTGCGGGCCTCCTCCTTGGCCTTCACCTCGGCTTCGGAGAGGGGCAGTACGACGTCGAGGCGGTGCCGGATGACGGTCGTGACGGCCTCCGGCTCCTGGGCGGCGTCCACGACCAGATACCGGCCGGGGTCCGCGGCGGCCAGGGTGAGGAAACCGGAACGCACGCGCGCGTGGAACTCGGCGGGCTCCGACTCCAGCCGGTCGGGCGCCTCGGTGAAGCGTTCGCGGGCCGCTTCCGGCGACACGTCGAGCAGGACCGTCAGGTTCGGGACAAGGCCTCCCGTGGCCCACCGGTTGATGCGGGCGACCTCGGTCGGCGACAGATCGCGCCCCGCGCCCTGGTAGGCCACGGACGAGTCGATGTACCGGTCGGAGATCACCACGGCCCCGCGCGCGAGGGCGGGTCGTACGACGGTGTCGACGTGCTCCGCGCGGTCGGCGGCGTACAGCAGCGCCTCCGCGCGGTGCGACAGACCGGCCGACGACACGTCGAGCAGGATGGAGCGCAGCCGCTTGCCGACCGGCGTCGCGCCCGGCTCGCGCGTGACGACGACTTCGTGGCCCTTGGCGCGGATCCACTCGGCGAGCGCCTCGGCCTGCGTGGACTTGCCGGCGCCGTCGCCGCCCTCCAGGGCGATGAAGAAGCCGGAGGCGGCGGGCGCCTGCACCGGGTCGTCACCGCCGCGCAGCGCGTCCCGCAGGTCGTGGCGGAGCGGCACGCCCTGCCGGTCGTCGGCCTTGGCCAGCACCAGCGCGGCCACCGGCAGCAGCAACGCGCCGACCAGCATCAGCGTGAAGGAGGCGCCGCCGTGGTCGAAGACGAACTTGCCGTTGACCATCCGGTGCGGCCCGATGACGGCCGCCAGCAGCGGCGCCACCAGCGCGGCGAGCGCCACGAAGAGCCGTACGACCGCCTGGAGGTGCTCGGTGGTGCGCGCCCTGCGGTAGTCCTCGACCTCCTGGTCGAGCAGCGCGTGACCGGTGTTCGCGGCGACGCCGGCCGCCAGGCCCGCGAGCCCGAGGATCAGCAGGACCGTCGTCACATCGGGAACCAGACCGGCCGCGAGCAGCGCGACGCCGGTCGTGGTGATCGCGAGCGCCAGCAGGCGGCGGCGCGAGAGCGACGGCAGCAGCGCGGGCGCCGTGCGGATGCCGGCGACCGTGCCGCCGGTCAGCGCGAAGACGAACAGGCCGTACGTGACGGGCCCGCCCTGGAGGTCCTTGGCGTGCAGCACGGCGACCGCGACGGCCGCGGCGATGGCCCCGGCGACGGCGGTGCAGGCGGCCACGAGCAGCGGGATGGCACCCGTGCGCCCCTTGTCGGGGCCGCTGCCCGTACGCGGCCTGCGCAGGCCCTCCAGGGGGCTGCGCGCGCGGGGCGTGTGCGTACCGGGAAGCTTGATGGCGTACACGATCGACAGGGACGCCGCGAACAGTCCGGCCGCGAGGAACGCGGCGAGGCCCGCCTGGTGCTGGTCGAACCAGTCGACTCCGGAGCCGAGCAGTATGCCGACGAGGCTGATCGCGACGAGCGCGACCGCCGCGAGGGGCAGTGCCACGAATCCCGTACGCAGCGACAGGCGCCGCAGGGCGTCCATGTGGTCCGGCAGCGGGCGCACCGTGGCGCCCTCCAGGGGCGGGGCGGGCAGCAGCGCGGGCGCGGCGCTCTCGCGGGCGACCGTCCAGAAGCGCTCGCCGACACCGATGACGAACGCGGTGACCAGGAGCATCGCGAGCGCGTTGGCGGGCGTCCAGTCGATCCACAGCGGCGCGCAGATCAACAGCGCGGCGCGGACCCCGTCCGCGCCCACCATGGTCCAGCGGCGGTCCAACGGCCCGTCGGGTGACGTCAGGGAGGTCAGTGGGCCGAGCAGCACCGCTCCGAAGAGGAGGGTCGCGAGAACGCGCGCTCCGAAGACGGCGGTCACGGCGATGGCGACCCCGCGGTAGCCACCTCCGAACGCGCCCTCGGCGATGGCCGCTTGAAGGGCCAGCATCACCAGCACGAGCAACGCGAGCGCGTCGCCGACGCTGCCGACGAGATGCGCGCTCCACAGCCGCTTGAGCTGCGGTACGCGCAGCAGGGAGCGCACGGCGCGCTCGCGGGAGTCCGCGAGCAGGGCGTCGTCGGGGGCCGTTTTCATGGCGGGTGGCTGCTCGGCACGCGTCATCCGTCCAGCCTATCTGGACGGCTGCCTTCCCTGCGGCGCCCGTCCGAACATACGGCCACCGCGCCGGGACTCCCGTGGACGGGGGCCCGACGCGGTGGTCGGTTCGGTCGGTCTGCGCCGTCGCCGAGGCTCGGTCGTCGGCCGAGGCTCAGTCGTCGGCCGAGGCTCAGTCGTCGACTGCGGCTCAGTCGTCGGCCGCGGCCTTCGAAGCCGTCGCCTTCTTGGCGGTGGTCGCCTTGGCGGTCGTCTTCTTGGCCGCAGTCGTCGTCTTCTTGGCGGCTGTTTTCTTGGCGGCAGTCTTCTTGGCCGTCGTTTTCTTGGCCGCCGTCTTCTTTGCCGTCGTCTTCTTGGCCGGAGCCTTCTTGGCGGTCTTCTTCGCGGGACCCTTGGCGCGCTTCTCCGCGAGGAGTTCGAAGCCCCGCTCAGGGGTGATCTCCTCGACGCTGTCGCCGGACCGCAGCGTCGCGTTGGTCTCGCCGTCCGTCACGTACGGACCGAAGCGGCCGTCCTTGACGACGACGGGCTTGCCGCTGACCGGGTCCTCGCCGAGCTCCTTCAGCGGCGGCTTGGCGGCCGCGCGGCCCCGCTGCTTCGGCTTGGAGTAGATCTCCAGGGCCTCGTCCAGCGTAATGCTGAAGAGCTGCTCCTCGGTCTCCAGGGAGCGCGAGTCCGTGCCCTTCTTCAGATACGGGCCGTAGCGGCCGTTCTGCGCGGTGATCTCCACGCCTTCGGCGTCCGTGCCGACGACGCGCGGCAGCGACATCAGCTTCAGCGCGTCCTCGAGCGTCACGGTGTCCAGGGACATGGACTTGAAGAGGGAGGCCGTGCGCGGCTTGACCGCGTTCTTGCCGGTCTTCGGGGTGCCCTCGGGGAGGACCTCCGTCACGTACGGACCGTATCGGCCGTCCTTGGCGATGATCTCGCGGCCCGTCGCCGGGTCCGTGCCGAGCGCGAAGTCGCCGCTGGGCTTGGCGAGCAGCTCCTCCGCGTACTCGACGGTGAGCTCGTCGGGTGCCAGGTCGTCGGGGACGTCGGCGCGCTGGTGGCCCTCGGAGTCGCGCTCGCCGCGCTCGATGTAGGGGCCGTAGCGGCCGACGCGGAGCACGATGTCGTTGCCGACGGGGAAGGACGACACCTCGCGGGCGTCGATGGCGCCCAGGTCGGTGACGAGCTCCTTGAGGCCGCCCAGGTGGTCGCCGTCGCCGTTCCCGGCGTCGGCGGCGCCTCCGGAGGGCTCGCCCTCGCCGAAGTAGAACCGCCGCAGCCACGGCACGGCCTGCGCCTCACCGCGCGCGATGCGGTCGAGGTCGTCCTCCATGCGGGCGGTGAAGTCGTAGTCGACGAGCCGCCCGAAGTGCTTCTCCAGGAGGTTGACGACGGCGAAGGAGAGGAAGGACGGCACCAGGGCCGTGCCCTTCTTGAAGACGTAGCCGCGGTCGAGGATCGTGCCGATGATCGACGCGTACGTCGACGGGCGGCCGATCTCGCGCTCTTCCAGCTCCTTGACCAGCGAGGCCTCGGTGTAGCGGGCCGGCGGCTTGGTCGCGTGGCCGTCGACCGAGATCTCCTCGGCGGACAGCGCGTCGCCCTCGGAGACCTGCGGCAGCCTGCGCTCCCGGTCGTCCAGCTCGGCGTTCGGGTCGTCCGCGCCCTCCACGTAGGCCTTGAGGAAGCCGTGGAAGGTGATGGTCTTGCCGGACGCGCTGAACTCGGCGTCACGGCCGTCGGCGGCCCGGCCGCCGATCTTGACGGTGACCGAGTTGCCGGTCGCGTCCTTCATCTGGGAGGCGACGGTCCGCTTCCAGATCAGTTCGTAGAGCCGGAACTGGTCGCCGGTCAGGCCGGTCTCGGCGGGTGTGCGGAAACGATCACCCGAGGGGCGGATCGCCTCGTGCGCCTCCTGCGCGTTCTTGACCTTCCCGGCGTACGTACGCGGCTTGTCCGGCAGGTAGTCGCCGCCGTAGAGCTGCGTGACCTGCGCGCGGGCCGCTGCGACGGCCGTGTCCGACAGCGTCGTGGAGTCCGTACGCATATAGGTGATGAAGCCGTTCTCGTACAGCTTCTGCGCCACCTGCATGGTCGCCTTCGCGCCGAAGCCGAGCTTGCGCGAGGCCTCCTGCTGGAGCGTCGTCGTACGGAACGGCGCGTACGGAGAGCGGCGGTACGGCTTGGACTCGACGGAGCGTACGGAGAAGTCGGTGTTCTCCAGGGCGGCGGCCAGCGCGCGGGCGTTGGCCTCGTCCAGGTGCAGGGTGTTCTGGCTCTTGAGCTGCCCGAGCGAGTCGAAGTCACGGCCCTGCGCGATGCGCTTGCCGTCGACCGTCGTGAGGCGGGCGACGAGCTGGGAGGGGTCGCTGGTGTCACCGGGGCGGCCGGTGCCGAAGGTGCCGGTGAGGTCCCAGTACTCGGCGGAGCGGAAGGCGATGCGCTCGCGCTCCCGCTCGACGACGAGGCGGGTCGCGACGGACTGCACACGGCCCGCCGACAGCCGCGGCATGACCTTCTTCCACAGCACCGGCGAGACTTCGTAGCCGTACAGACGGTCCAGGATGCGGCGGGTCTCCTGGGCGTCGACCATGCGCTGGTTGAGCTCGCGCGGGTTGGCGACGGCGCCCTGGATCGCGTCCTTGGTGATCTCGTGGAACACCATGCGCTTGACCGGGACCTTGGGCTTCAGGACCTCGAGGAGGTGCCACGCGATGGCTTCGCCCTCGCGGTCCTCATCGGTGGCGAGGTAGAGCTCGTCGGAGTCCTTCAGGAGGTCCTTGAGCTTCTTGACCTGGGCCTTCTTGTCGGCGTTGACCACATAGATCGGCTGGAAGTCGTGCTCGACGTCCACGCCGAGGCGGCGCACCTCGCCCGTGTACTTCTCGGGGACCTCCGCGGCCCCGTTGGGAAGGTCGCGGATGTGCCCGACGCTCGCCTCGACTACGTATCCGGGGCCGAGGTAGCCCTTGATCGTCTTCGCCTTGGCAGGCGACTCGACGATGACGAGTCGGCGGCCGCCCTTTGCGGTCTCGCTGGTCGGGGACAACTTCGCTCTTCTCTCCGGATCGACGCTCGGTGGCAGTGCTGCGGTGCTTCGGCAGTGCGGTACCGACGCCTGGTGGGGCGCCGTGACGGCGCTTGCGTTGCGCTGACGCTGCGGAGTGTGACGGTACATCCCGCCCCCGTGTCAAACGGGAAAAGCCCGCAACGGCCACTCGAACGGTAACCCGACTACCGCCATTCCTGCCGCCTGGGCTGGCCCCGGGGCCTTGAGCGGTGTTGGGTCGGGTCCTTTTTATTGTTGCCGTCGGCCTGGCTTGCCGTCTGTCGCGCTGCGCGCTCGTCCTCAAACGCCGGACGGGCTTTTTTCCCACCCACCCGCCCTTTCTGCGCTGCGCGCGGCCTGGCCGGGCACGTTCTGCGCTGCGCGCCGCCTGCCGGGCACGTTCTGCGCCGCGCGTCGCCCTGACCGGGGCCGTCCTCTTACGTTGCCCGGGCGGCGGGGCTCACAGACGTGTGAAGCACCACACCGCGAGGGCCAGGGCGCCGGATCCCGCCAAGGTCGCGAGGGTGGCGGCCGCGGTGGGGTGGACGCCGTGGGCCACGGGGGCGCGGTGGGCGACGCGGGTGCCCGTCCAGAGCAGCAGTCCGGCCCCGAACAGCGCGAACACCGTTCCGGCGAAGATCGCTGGTCCGCTCTCCATGCCCCTGGCCTCCCGTGCCGTCCGTGCGCGGCACCTGTCGGGTACCCCGGCTGCGGAGGCTGGCACGCCTGGACGGCGGAAGCACGAAATCCGGGTGAACGGGGGGCGGCGGGCAGGGCCCACAATGGCTGGTTTCCCTCCAGGAGGGGCTGGTTTCCCTCCAGGAGGGGCTGGTTTCCCTCCATGAGGGGGTGATTTCGTCCTCATGCACCAGCCACCCCTCGCTCCTCTACCGCCCCACAGGCTCCAGGAATCCCTGCTCCACCAGGAGCCGGATCTGGGCCGGGGTGCGGTCGCGGAGCAGCACCGGGTCCTCGCCCATGAGCTGGGCGATGGCGTCCAGGATCCGGCCGGCGCTCAGCGTGCCGTCGCACACACCCGCGAAGCCCGCGCCCACCGTGTCCACCTGCGTGGCCCGGCGCATGCCGCGGTGCTGGCGCAGCACGACGTGCTCGGGATCCTCGGCCCCGGGCAGGCCGACCTGCTCCTGCACCACTTCACCGGCGAGCTTGAAGTGCGCGGCGAGCAGCGCTGCGTCGTCGTGGTCCCGCAGATAGTCCTGCCGCTCGAAGAACGCCTGCACCGTCTCGCCGAGTGGCTGCTCGACGGGGTGCGGCCACTCCTCGACGGTCACGGACGGCTCGGCGGCGCCGGACTTGCGCAGGGTGATCCAGCCGAAGCCGACGCCCCGGGTCTTGCGGGCCTCGAACTCGTCCAGCCACGCGTCGTACCGCGCCGCGTACTCGGCCGGGTCGGTGCGGTGGTCCCCGGCGTCCCTGAGCCACAGCTCGGCGTACTGCGTGACGTCCTGCACCTCGCGCTGCACGATCCACGCGTCACAGCCACGCGGCACCCAGGAGCGGAGCCGCTCGGTCCACTCCTCGCCCTCCACGTGCTGCCAGTTGGCGAGAAACTGCGCGTACCCCCCTTCGTTCAGTCGTGCTCCCGCCTCCTGAACGATCGAGCGGCACAGATCGTCCCCGCCCATGCCGCCGTCCCGGTACGTCAGCCGGGCGCCGGGCGAGATGACGAACGGCGGGTTGGACACGATCAGGTCGTACGTCGCGTCGCCCACCGGCTCGTACAGGGAGCCCTCCCGCAGGTCCGCCTCAGGGGCGCCGGAGAGGGCGAGCGTGAGCCGGGTGCAGTGCAGGGCGCGGGGGTTGAGGTCGGTCGCGGTGACGCGGGTGGCGTGCCGGGAGGCGTGCAGGGCCTGGACGCCGGAGCCGGTGCCGATGTCGAGGGCGCTCGCGACGGGCGCCCGCACCGTGATGCCCGCGAGCGTCGTGGACGCGCCGCCGACGCCGAGGACCACGCCCTCGTCCCGGCTCCCGATGCCGCCGGCCCCGCCGACCGCGCACCCCAGGTCGGACACGATGAACCAGTCCTCGCCGTCCGGCCCGCCGTAGGGCCGCACGTCCACGGTCGCCCTGAGCCCGCTCCCGACGCTCCCCGCGCCCGCGTCACCCGCCCCTGCCTCCACGAGCCAGCCGCTCTCCAGGAGGGCGTCGACGGGCAGGACGCCGGCCACGCGCGCGTGCGGCACGGAATCCTGCAGCAGGAACAGCCGTACGAGCGACTCCAGCGCGCCGTCGCCCCGAGTGGCCCTCAGGGCGGGCACGGTCTCGCTGCGGGCGAGCGCGGCGTAGGCGGACGCCCCGAGCAGTTCGAGCAGCCCGTCGGCGGTGAAGTCGGCGGCGAGGAAGGCTTCCCGCAGCCGCGCGGACACATCGGCACGGTCGGACGAGGGCAAGGGCATGCTGGCGATACTCACCTTCCAATTGTGACCCGCCCGCTCAAGACGGCGCCCCCGGCGCCACTGGGCACCGGGGGCAGACGGCCGTACGGATGAGCGGGGCGGCGGGATGGCGGGGCAGTAGAACGGCGGGGCGGCCGCGCGGCCGGGGCCGCCTGACGCCCAGTCCGACGCCCAGCGGCCCGTCACCGGCCGCTCGCCACCCGGCCGCTCGCGGCCTGAGCTCTCGTCACCTAGCCCTTCGCCGCAGGCGACGACGCCGCGGTCTTGCAGCTGTCCTGCTCGCGCATCGCCTTGCCCGCGTCGCCCTCCTCCAGCTTCTTCTGTGCCGTGTTCTCGCTCTTGCTGAGCTTGCCCAGTTCCTCGGCGATCTTCGCGAGGTCGTCCGCGAAGGCCGACTGGTCCTTGGTGTCGAGCTTGTCGGTCTGCGTCTTCAGGTCGGCGTACGACTTGGAGAGGCCGTCCAGCTCCTTCACCGCGTCGTTGAGCTTCTTCTCGCCGTCGTCGACGGGCGGGGCGCCCGCCTTCTTCAGGGCGGTGGCGCGCTGGGCGTACGCGGTGGAGATGTCCCCGAACGCCTTGGAGTCGGTCGCCTTGACCTCGTCCGGCGAACTGTTGTCCGCGGTCTGCTTCTTGATCGCCGCGTTGGCCTCGGCGATCTTCTTCGACTGCGGCCCCACGGCCGTGTCGCAGACCTTCTTGGCCCAGTCGTCCAGCTTCTTGTCACCGTCGTCGTCACTGCATCCCGACAGCGCCAGTACCAGTACCGCACCGCCGGACAGTGCGGCCGCGAGCTTCTTGTTCACCGGATTGGTCCCTTCCATGGCTCTCGGCCCCGGAACTTACACGCCAACCGGGCGACAACCGCATGCCGGAGGTGCGTTACGTCCCCTATTGAAGCCATTTGCACCAAGGTGCGGCGGACGAGAGAAGGCTCACGGGCACCGGACGCGCGACCCCGCCCCACGCACACGCGGGCGGACGGCGCCTCAAAAAGCGCCGCCCGCCCGCGTGTTGAGCGGTTCCAGATGCCCGTCTAGGTCACGAAACCACCGCCGGGTCGGCCGAATTGGCGACCTTCCCCGGGTTCTCGTCCTCGCCCACGGCGATGCCGCGCCGCTTGGACACGTACACCGCCCCGATGATGACCGCGATGGAGAGCACGGCGATCACGACCCGCATCCCCACGCTCTTGTCCTCGCCGTAGCTGAACTTGACGACCGCGGGCGCGATCAGCAGCGCCACCAGGTTCATCACCTTCAGCAGGGGGTTGATCGCCGGGCCCGCGGTGTCCTTGAACGGGTCGCCGACCGTGTCACCGATCACCGTCGCGGCATGGGCCTCGCTGCCCTTGCCGCCGTGGTGGCCGTCCTCGACGAGCTTCTTGGCGTTGTCCCACGCGCCACCGGAGTTGGCGAGGAACACCGCCATCAGCGTGCCGGTGCCGATCGCGCCCGCGAGGAACGAGCCGAGCGCGCCGACGCCGAGGCTGAAGCCGACCGCGATCGGCGTGAGCACGGCGAGCAGTCCGGGTGTGGCCAGCTCGCGCAGCGCGTCCTTGGTGCAGATGTCGACGACGCGCCCGTACTCCGGCTTCTCCGAGTAGTCCATGATCCCGGGGTGCTCGCGGAACTGCCGCCGCACCTCGTAGACCACGGCCCCGGCCGACCGCGACACGGCGTTGATCGCGAGCCCCGAGAAGAGGAAGACGACCGCGGCGCCGAGGATCAGGCCCACCAGGTTGTTGGGCTGTGAGATGTCCATCACCAGGTTCATCGGTGCGCCGTCGCCGAGTTTCTGGCCGACGTCGTCCGCCGCCTCGGCGATCGCGTCGCGGTACGACCCGAAGAGCGCCGAGGCCGCGAGTACGGCCGTGGCGATGGCGATGCCCTTGGTGATGGCCTTGGTGGTGTTGCCGACGGCGTCCAGGTCGGTGAGGACCTGCGCGCCCGCGCCCTGGACGTCGCCGGACATCTCGGCGATGCCCTGCGCGTTGTCGGAGACAGGACCGAAGGTGTCCATGGCGACGATGACGCCGACGGTGGTGAGCAGACCGGTGCCGGCCAGCGCCACGGCGAACAGGGCGAGCATGATCGACGTACCGCCGAGCAGGAACGCCCCGTACACGCCGAGCCCGATCAACAGCGCGGTGTAGACGGCCGATTCGAGCCCGATGGAGATGCCCGCGAGCACGACCGTGGCCGGGCCCGTGAGCGAGCTCTTGCCGATGTCCTTGACGGGACGCCGGTTGGTCTCGGTGAAGTAGCCGGTCAGCTGCTGGATCAGCGCCGCCATGACGATGCCGATGGCGACGGCCACGACCGCGAGGATCCGCGGGTCGCCGGACTTGGCGAGGATCGCCTCGTCCGTGACTCCGTCCAACTCCGCGTACGTCGACGGGAGGTAGACGAAGACGGCCGCCGTGACGAGCGCCAGCGAGATGCCCGCGGAGATGAAGAAGCCGCGGTTGATGGCGGTCATGCCGCTGCGGTCGGCACGCCGGGGCGCGACCGCGAAGATCCCGATCATGGCGGTGATCACGCCGATCGCCGGAACGATCAGCGGGAACGCGAGTCCGGAGTCTCCGAACGCCGCCTTGCCGAGGATCAGCGCGGCGACGAGCGTGACGGCGTACGACTCGAAGAGGTCGGCGGCCATCCCGGCGCAGTCGCCGACGTTGTCGCCCACGTTGTCGGCGATGGTCGCGGCATTGCGCGGATCGTCCTCCGGAATGCCCTGTTCGACCTTGCCGACCAGGTCGGCGCCGACGTCGGCGGCCTTGGTGAAGATGCCGCCTCCGACACGCATGAACATCGCGATCAGCGCGGCCCCGAGGCCGAAGCCCTCGAGGACCTTCGGCGCGTCGGCCGCGTACACGAGCACCACACAGGAGGCGCCGAGCAGACCGAGCCCCACCGTGAACATGCCGACGACGCCGCCCGTACGGAAAGCGATCTTCATGGCTTTGTGCGAGACGGCGGTGAGATCCTTTTCGGGCTCACCTTCCGCGGGAGTCGCTTCCCGTGCCGCGGCGGCCACGCGCACATTGGCGCGTACGGCGAGCCACATACCGATATAGCCGGTGGTCGCCGAGAACGCCGCGCCGATCAAGAAGAAGACCGAGCGGCCGGCCCGCTGATTCCAGTCGTCCGCGGGCAACAGCAGGAGCAGGAAGAACACCACGACGGCGAATACGCCAAGGGTGCGCATCTGTCGCCCCAGATAGGCATTCGCGCCTTCCTGGACCGCTGCCGCGATCTTCTTCATGCTGTCGGTGCCCTCGCCGGCCGCGAGTACCTGGCGGACCAGGACCCAGGCGAGCACGAGCGCCGCGACCGCGACGGCCGCGATGACCATCACGATCAGACGGTTGTCGTCGGTCAGTACCGCAGCTGCGAGGGTTGAGGGGTGGTCAAGCTGATGAGGGGTAGAAAGCCCCGCCATTCGTCCTCCTTGACGCTTGGGCTGAGCTCAAGATGTGGACGGATTGTAGGGAGCCTGACCTGATCAAAACAGTGCGCCGCAAACGGAATTGGCGCGCAAGTGCGTGTCCGCAAAAGATCGCGCCCAAACTTTGACCCCGAAAGCGGTAACGCCCCAAAAGCATTGACGCCGACGTTGACCCCGGGATTCGCTCCTGATCACGGCGTTTTCTGGCCCCTGGGCCCACTAGTAACACAAAAGAAAACCCGGACACCGCACGCCGATAACCGAACGCCCGGCCCGGGGCGCAACGGCGCGTGTAGAGACCGTCCGGCGTTTGAGAACGAGGCCGAAGGTGGCTACAGCCCGTCCGGCGTTTGAGAACGAGGCCGAAGGTGGCTACAGCCCGTCCGGCGTTTGAGGACGAGGCCGAAGGTGGCTACAGCCCGTCCGGCGTTTGAGGACGAGGCCGAAGGCCGACAAGGGGGGAGAGGGGCGAAGCCCCATACGAGGACACCCCGTAGGAGGACACCCCAGAGAGGGCACAGGGCGAAGCCCTGGAAGGGGCGGGCGGGCGGGGAAGCAAAGCCCCGGCGGCCACGCCGACGCCACGGCGAACCACGTCACCGCACAGGAACAGCGCCCAGCGTCCCAGCGTCCCTCAGGAAGTCGTGGGCCAAGTCATCCGGATGGACCCGCCGTTCTCCCCGGCGGTCACTTCCACGTCATCCACGAGCCCGCTGATGACCGCGAGCCCCATCTCGTCCTCGCCCTCGGCCTCGGGGTCCTCGGGGCCTGCCCCGGGAACCCGCTCACCGGGCGTGGAGCGCGGAGCCTCGTCGCCGACCTCGATGGAGAACTGCTTCTCCTCCTCGATCAGAGCGACCCGCACCGGAGCGGGCACATTGGCCGCCTGATGCAGCCCCACGGCCCGGGTGCACGCCTCGCCGACGGCGAGCCTGACCTCATCGAGGACGGCCTCGTCCACTCCGGCCCTGCGGGCCACCGCCGCCGCCACCAGGCGGGCGGTCCGGACGTGCTCGGGCAGCGCGCTGAAGCGGAGTTCAACGGTGGCCATGCATCCCCCTCGGACATACGCGCGTGCTGTCAGGGGGCCCGGCCGCCGGCCCGGCCCCCTGCCGTACTGCCACTTCCGGGCCGCGGCCCGGAACCCCGGGGCGAGGCCCGGGAGGTCCGGCCGCAGCCGGACTCCGGCTCAGTCGGTGGCCGCTCAGTCGGTGGCCGCGACCGCTTCCTCGACCGAGGTGTGGATCGGGAACACCTTGGTCAGTCCGGTGATGCGGAAGATCTTGAGAATGCGCTCCTGGTTGCACACCAGGCGCAGCGAGCCCTCATGGGCCCGCACCCGCTTCAGGCCGCCGACCAGCACGCCGAGTCCGGTGGAGTCGAGGAAGTCCACGCGCTCCATGTCGACGACCAGGTGGAAACTGCCGTCGTTCACCAACTCGACCAACTGCTCGCGCAACTTCGGCGCGGTATATACATCGATTTCGCCACCGACCTCGACGACCGTACGATCGCCGACGGTACGGGTCGACAGAGACAGGTCCACGGATCCTCCAGCACCTTGCTATCGAGCGGTCGCCCCTCGGGACACCTCGGCCCACGCCCTCGGGACGGATCGCCAGCCGCGATGGCATTCAATCACTTACCGGCAGGCGTGCACGACGCCTTCGGACCATTGTCCATCCCGCCAGTGACACACTCGGTGCCGATGGCCAACTTTTCTCCTGCCGGAGGACCCTCGGCGGACACCCCGGCCCGCGTCTCCCCGCAGACGGTCCTTGACCGGCTGACCACGGGGCCGAGCCGAGCTGCGCGCATCACTCATACGGAGCACCTGCCCCCGCGTGCGGCCCGGTATGCAGTGTGGCCCGATCGCATCCGCCCGGAGGTGGTCGCGGCGGTGCAGGCGGCCGGAATCGATCATCCGTGGGCCCACCAGGCGCGCGCCGCCGAACACGCGCTGGACGGCGAGTCCGTCGTCGTCGCCACCGGCACCGCGTCCGGCAAGTCGTTGGCATATCTCACACCCGTCCTCTCGGCCCTGCTCGACGGCTCCGAGGCGCCCAACGGCCGGGGCGCCACGGCCCTGTACCTGGCCCCCACCAAGGCCCTGGCCGCCGACCAGCGCCGCGCCGTGCGCGCCCTGGCCGCGCCGCTGGGCACGGCGGTGCGATCCGCGGTGTACGACGGCGACACCCCCGTCGAGGAACGCGAGTGGGTACGCCAGTACGCCAACTACGTCCTGACCAACCCCGACATGCTGCACCGGGGGATACTCCCGTCCCACCCCCGCTGGTCCTCCTTCCTGCGCGCGCTGCGCTACGTCGTCATCGACGAGTGCCACACCTACCGCGGCGTCTTCGGCTCGCACGTCGCCCAAGTCCTCCGCCGCCTGCGCCGCCTGTGCGCCCGCTACGGCTCCGACCCCGTCTTCCTCCTCGCCTCCGCCACGGCCGCCGACCCGGCCCTGGCCGCCGAGCGCCTCACCGGCCTGCCCGTCACCGAGGTCGCCGACGACACCTCACCCCGCGGCGAGGTCGTCTTCGCCCTCTGGGAGCCGCCGCTCACCGAGCTGCACGGCGAGAAGGGCGCCCCGGTCCGCCGCACCGCCACCGCCGAGACCGCCGACCTGCTGACCGACCTGGCCGTCCAGGGCGTCCGCTCCGTCGCCTTCGTACGCTCCCGGCGCGGCGCCGAACTGATCTCCGTCATCGCCCAGGAACGCCTCGCCGAGGTGGACCGCTCCCTGGCCCGGCGCGTGGCCGCCTACCGCGGCGGCTATCTCCCCGAAGAACGCCGCGCCCTGGAGCAGGCCCTGCACTCCGGCGAACTCCTCGGCCTCGCGGCCACCACCGCCCTCGAACTCGGCGTCGACGTATCCGGCCTGGACGCCGTCCTCATCGCCGGCTACCCCGGCACCCGCGCCTCCCTCTGGCAGCAGGCCGGCCGCGCCGGGCGCTCCGGCCAGGGCGCGCTCGCGGTGCTCATCGCCCGCGACGACCCGCTGGACACGTATCTCGTCCACCACCCCGAGGCCCTCTTCGACCAGCCCGTCGAGTCGACCGTCCTCGACCCCGACAACCCGTACGTCCTCGCGCCCCACCTCTGCGCCGCCGCCGCGGAACTCCCGCTCACCGAAGCCGACTTCAAGCTCTTCGGCCCGGCCACCGGGGAACTGCTCCCCCAGCTCGAGGCCGCGAAGCTGCTGCGCCGGCGCACGAAGGCCTGGCACTGGACCCGCCGTGAGCGGGCCGCCGACCTCACGGACATCCGCGGCGAGGGCGGCAGGCCCGTACAGGTCGTCGAGGAGGGCACCGGCAGGCTGCTCGGCACCGTCGACGCCTCCGCCGCGCACACGTCCGTCCACGAGGGCGCGGTCCACCTCCACCAGGGCCGCACGTATCTCGTCCGGCGCCTGGACCTGGACGACTCGGTCGCCCTCGTCGAGGAGGCCGTCCCGCCGTACTCGACCACCGCCCGCGACACCACCGCCATCTCCGTCCTCGAGACCGACACCGAGATCCCCTGGGGCCCCGGCCGCCTCTGCTACGGCTCCGTCGAGGTCACCAACCAGGTCGTGTCCTTCCTGCGCCGCAAGCTCATCACCGGCGAGGTGCTCGGCGAGACCAAGCTGGACCTGCCGCCCCGCACGCTGCGCACCCGCGCGGTCTGGTGGACGGTCACCGAGGATCAGCTCGACGCCGCCCGCGTCAACCCGGAGATCCTCGGCGGCGCCCTGCACGCCGCCGAGCACGCCTCCATCGGCATGCTGCCCCTCTTCGCGACCTGCGACCGCTGGGACATCGGCGGCGTCTCGGTACCCCTCCACCCGGACACGCTGCTGCCGACGGTCTTCGTGTACGACGGCCACCCCGGCGGCGCCGGATTCGCCGAGCGCGCCTTCCACACCGCCCGCCCCTGGCTCACCGCCACCCGCGAGGCCATCGCCTCCTGCGAGTGCGAGGCCGGCTGCCCCTCCTGCATCCAGTCCCCCAAGTGCGGCAACGGCAACGATCCGCTGCACAAGCGCGGCGCGGTGCGCCTCCTCACCACCCTCCTGAAGGACGCCCCCACGAGCTGAGCCCCCCATGCCGGGGGCGTGGGCCGGCGCCATGGGCCGGGCGGAACCCGAAGGCCCTGCGGACTCCGCAGGCCCCTCTGGCCCCCCTGGCCCCGCTGACCTCGCAGGTCCCGCCGACCTGGCAGGCCCCGTCGGCCTCTCAGACCTCGTGGACCTCTCATACCCCTCTGATCTCTCAGGGCCTGCAGACCCCTCAGGGCCGGAAGACCCCGCAGACCTCTTAGACGACGAAGGATCCGCAGACCCCTTAGACCACGCAGGCTCCTCAGAACCCGCAGAGCCCGCAGGCCCCGCAGAACCCGCAGACCCTGCAGGCCCCGCAGAACCCACAGGCCCCGCAGAACCCACAGGCCCCGCAGAACCCACAGGCCCCGCAGAACCCACAGGCCCCGCAGAACCCACAGGCCCCGCAGAACCCACAGGCCCCGCAGAACCCACAGGCCCCGCCCGCGACCGAACCTCCGTCACGAACGGCCCGAACTCCGCCGCCGCCGTGACCTCCGACACCTCCCCCGCCACCGCGCACCGCACGATCCGTGTGCCCTGTGCCCGCGCCACCCGCTCGGCCCGGGCGCACGCCCCCGCACGCCCCTCCGTCCAGTGGTCCGCCGCGGCCAAGGCCGCCAGGTCGGCCGCGCCACCCGCACGGTGACGGGCCACCATCACCTGCCCCATCGCCAGCACGGCCCCCGTGACCGCACACAGCACGGCCATCGCCACCACGGCCCAGACCGTGGCCGCACCCCGGTCCGCCCGCACCCCGCGCCCACGCGCACCTACCTGCCCCGGCCCCACCCGCACGCCGTCCGCGTCACCGCCCCTCATGTCCCCACCGCCACCGTCTCCTCAGCCATCGCCACGGCCTCCGCCCTCAGCCGCAGCCCGAGCCCCAGCGCCCGCGGGCCCGGCGACCGCGCCACGACCTCCACCCGGACCAGGTCACCGTCCCGGCTCACCGCCACGCTCGCGCCGCGCGGAGCCGCCTGCCGGGCCGCCGCGACCGCCGTGCCCGGAGGGTCCTGGCGGGCCATCGCGCGGGCCCCGGCCCGGGCCGCGTCCACGCACTGGATCTGCGCGGACGCGGCCAGCAGGGCCCACACGAGCGCCATCGTGAACAGCACCAGCGTCGGCAGCACCACCGCCGCCTCGGCCGTCACGTACCCGCCGTCACGCCGGGCCCGGCGCCCCTCAGAACCGGACATCCAGCGCACTCTCCACCACCGCCTGCAGAGCCGCCTTGACCGGGCCACTCGTCACGACCTTGAAGAGCAGCCCGGCGAACGCCACCGTCGCGATCAGACCCATGGCGTACTCGGACGTCACCATTCCGGCGTCCCTCGCGACCCCACGCATCTGACGCGCCGTCCACACCCGGGGCGCGAGCCGCCCCGCACGCCCGGTCCGCCCCGGACGCTCCCACCGCATCCACCACGTCACCCACGCCACGTACAGCCGTGCCCGCGCACGCACCTGTCCCCACATGTCAACCCCCATGAAATTTCCGTCAGTTGGTCACAGTTGATCGTTCAGAATTGGTTGCTCAGGGCTGGCCGGCCGGAGCGACCCAGGCGCCCTCGGCAGGCACTCTCGGTGTCCTGCCAGCCGTACGACATTTCGCCCGGCCGACCTCACTTCCCGGGCAGGGCCCACCACTTCCCGGGCCAGGCCCACCGCGCACCCCACCCCGGCCCAGCGGACCCAGCGGACCCCCTCACCTCCCACCCATCAGGCCCCCGGCCAGCCCGATCACCACGGGCAGCACCCCGACCGCGACGAACGCGGGCAGAAAGCACAGCCCCAC
Source organism: Streptomyces aureoverticillatus (assembly GCF_014649395.1). Taxonomy (GTDB): domain Bacteria; phylum Actinomycetota; class Actinomycetes; order Streptomycetales; family Streptomycetaceae; genus Streptomyces; species Streptomyces aureoverticillatus. The sequence goes on along the minus strand of NZ_BMSY01000003.1, from coordinate 644,297 downwards.
CGGCGCCGCCATCAGGACGGCGGCGCGCCGGGCCCTGGCCGTCGCCCTGCGGCCCTGTTCTGCGCGGCAGTCCGCCGCGAGCCGGGCGACGGGGTCGGCCGCGGGCGCACCGGACTCGGCGGCCTGCTCGAGGAGGCGGGCCAGCCCGTCGGCGCCCGGTATCTCACCGACCTGCCGCCAGGCGTCGGCCGGTGCGCCACCGAGCCGCATCTGGGCGGCACCCCAGGCGAGCCGCTGCCCGAGGGGGCCTCCCAGGGACTCGCCGACGGCCTGTGCCGCCACGACGGGCCCGGCCCCGGCGGCCACGCAGGCCGCCACCAGGTCGGCCGCCAGCGGGAGTTGCTGTTCGGCGCGGGCCGCGTCGGCTTCCTCGGCGCGGTCGCCGCCCGGCCGCATCCGCCACACACAGCACCCGGCGACCACGCCGAGCACGCATCCCGTGACCCCGCCGACCAGCGCCCACCCGGCGCCCACCACCCCGGCGACCGCCAGCCACTTCCGCACGAGCTCCCGTCGCCCGGACAGCACACCTCCCCACCGCCTGAACCGGCACCGCTCCCCGGACTCCCCGGCCCCGCCGCCGCGCCCCAGTCCCCACGATCGCCCCGGCCGTCCTCCGGCACCCAGCACGGCCAAGACCCGCCGCCCCGCGATCCGTTCACGCCGTGCCGCCGCCACCGTCAGCACCAGCCACACCAGAGCCACCGCCGACCACACGGCCACCCCCAGCCTGTGGAAAACTCCGACGCCGCCATACGGGCCGGACACAGCCAGCAGGCCGACGAACTCGCCTCTCATCGCCCCTCCGCCTTCCGTACGATCCACAGCGCCCACCACACGCCCGCGCCCTCCAGCAATCCGCCCACCAGCAGGCACCCCAGGCCCGCTCCGGTGTGGAACAGCACCCGCAGCGGGTCGGCCCCGAGGGCGGCGCCCATCAGCAGGCCGAGGAGGGGAAGCCCGGCGAGCATCAAGGCCGTCGACCGGGCGCCGGCCAACTGGGCGCGCAGGTCGGCCCGTTGATCCCGCTCCGCGCGCAGCGCCGCTTCGAGGCGGTCCAGGCCCGCCGCGAGTCCGGCGCCCCGGTCCACCGCGACCCGCCAGCACGCCGTGAGCCCGAGGAGCCCTTCGGCACCCGGATCCCGTGCCGCCTCACGCAGCGCAGCGGGCACATCCCCGCCGAACCGCGCAGCCGCGAGCACCCCGGTCCGCGCCCCGCCGAGCCCCCGACCGGCCCCCTCACCGGTCTCCGCGGCCGTCCGCAGCGCCTGCCCGGGCTGCCGCCCCGCCCGCACCTCACCGGCGAGCGCCCCGCACAGCGCGATGACCGCGTCGGCCCGTCGCAGCCGCTCGCGGCGCGCCTCCCGGGCCCGTCGCACCCGCCCGGCGAGGGGAACGCCGACCGCCCCCGCGACAAGCGGCAGGAAGGACTCCCCCAGCAGCGCCACGACCGCCCCGGCCACCAGGAGCCAGGCCTCGTACCCCACACGCCCGCGCACCCGCATGAGCGCCCGCGGCCACCAGGGCGCCTTCGCCGTGCCGTCCGCCGCGAGGAGTGCCCGCGCCCGCTTCAGCCCCCGGGCGGCCCGCGCGCGCCCGCCGAGCAGCCACACCGACCCACCCGCGCACAGGGCGGCGCCGCACGCCGTCATCGCGCTCACGGCTCCTCACCCCGGCTCCCGAGCAGTGCGCTCAGCCGTGGCCAGCCGCGCTCCTGGACGAAGCCCCGCTCGCCCCAGCGCAACGCGGGCACGGTCGTCACCAGCCCGGAAGGGCCGCGCTCCAGCACCTGCACCTCGGCGATCCGGCGCCGCCCCGCCCGGTCACGGGCGAGATGGAGCACCACCGACAGGGCGGCCGCGAGCTGGCTGTGCAGCGCCGCCCGGTCGAGCCCGGCAGCCGTGCCCAGCGCCTCCAGGCGGGCGGGCACGTCCGCGGCGGCGTTCGCGTGCACCGTGCCGCAGCCGCCCTCGTGGCCCGTGTTCAGCGCGGCCAGCAGGTGCACCACCTCGGCGCCGCGCACCTCGCCCACCACCAGCCGGTCGGGGCGCATCCGCAGCGCTTGGCGCACCAGGTCGTCAAGGCCGACGAAGCCCACACCCTCCTGGTTCGCGGGTCTGGCCTCCAGCCGGACCACGTGCGGGTGGTCGGGGCGCAGCTCGGCGGAGTCCTCGGCCAGGACGATCCGCTCCTTGGGCCCGACCAGGCCGAGCAGGGTGCTCAGGAGCGTCGTCTTGCCGCTGCCCGTGCCGCCGCTGATGAGGTACGAGAGGCGGGCGTCGAGCAGTCGGCGCAGCACCCGCTCGCCCCCGGGCGGCACCGTGCCCGCCGCGACGAGCTCCGCGAGCGTGAAGGCTCGCGGCCGCACGACCCGCAGCGACAGATACGTGGAGCCGACGGCGACCGGGGGCAGCACCGCGTGCAGGCGGGTGCCGTCCGGCAGCCGGGCGTCCGCCCAGGGCCGCGCGTCGTCCAGGCGCCGGCCGGCCACGGCCGCGAGCCGCTGGGCGAGGCGCCGCACGGCCGCCGAGTCCCTGAACGACACGCCCGTGAGCTCCAGGCCGCCGCCGCGGTCCACCCACACGCGGTCCGGTGCGGACACCAGCACGTCGGTCACCGACGGATCGGCGAGCAGCGGCTCCAGCGGGCCCGCGCCCACCAGCTCCGAGCGCAACTGCTCGGCGGCACCGAGGACTTCGGTGTCCCCGAGGACCCGGCCCTGCGCCCGCAGCGCCTCGGCGACGCGCGCCGGAGTGGGCTCCGTGCCGTTGGCCGCGAGCCACTGCCGCACTCCGTCGAGCATCCGGGCGCCCACGACCGCGCTCATACGCCCCCTCCGGCCTCGGCCGGGAGCCGCTCCCAGAAGGCGGCGCAGAAGCGGGCGAGAGACCCGCGGGCCGAGCCACCGGGCGGCCGTCCGCCGCTCTGGGCCGCCAGGAGGCCGTGTTCCCAGGGCAGTTCGCCGACGAGCGGGAGGCCGAGCAGCCGGGCCACCTCGTCCGCGTCCAGCCTGTCGCCGCCCGGTGCGCCGGGGCCGGGGGTGGCCACGACCCGCAGATCGCGCAGCACCATGCTCACGGCGGACGCGACCCGCCGCGCCCCGGCGACCGCGCGCAGCTCGGCCGGCACCACGAGCAGCCCGAGATCGAGCTGCGCCAACGCCTCCGCCACCGCTTCGTCGACCCGACGCGGCAAGTCCACGATCACGACTCCCCCGCGCCTGCGGGCGGCGGCGAGCACGGCCCGCACGGCCTCGGGCGCGATGGCGGGCGCGTCGCCCCGGTCCCAGCTGAGGACGCGCAGGTCGTGCAGGGCCGGGAGTGATTCCTCCAGGGCGCCGCCGCCGACCCGGCCGCGCGACTGCGCGAAGGCGGGCCAGCGCAGCCCTTCGGCGGCCTCTCCGCCGAGCATCACGTCGAGCCCGCCGCCCAGGGGGTCGGCGTCGACCAGCATGGTGCGCCGCTCGGCGCGCGCCGCCGTCACGGCCAGCGCGCAGGCCAGTGTGGAGGCCCCGGCGCCGCCTCGGCCGCCGATGACGCCGATGGTGAGAGCGGGCCGCCCCACGCCCTCGGCGACGTCGGCGATGCGGTCCACCAGCCACTGCTCGCCGTCGGGAAGCATCAGCACGTCGTCCGCGCCGATCTCCACGGCCCGCCGCCAGACGCCCGAATCGTCCTGGTCCCGCCCCACGAGCACGACGCCGCGCCGCCGCGCGGCCCCGCGCACCCGGCCCGCCGCGTCGTCCCCGACGAGGACGAGCGGGGCGGACTCCCATCCGCCGCCGCGCTCCGGCACGCCGTGGTGCACCTCCGGCCGCGCCCCCGCCGCGGCGCACAGCCGCAGCAGGTCGTCCAGCAGGTCCACGTCCTCCGTGACGATCAGTGGTCCGCCGGCACGCCCCTCGGACGGCGGCGGCGTGTCGCACGCAATGACTCCAGCCACGATCTCCGGCCCCCTCTCGCTGCAAGTCCTTCGAATGCGCACCTGCGCATCCGGATCCGCCCACGCGAAGACCGGCCAATGGAATCCGGCCATGAACTTCACGAGCGGAATCAAGCGTGCGGCGATCCCGGAAATCGTGTGGATCTTGGTCAATAACTGTGGAGAACGCGCTGCCTGTGAATATCTCCTTCACCCATACCGGTGACGGCCCGAACGACTTCCAGAGCGCAGCGCCTCGGCTACACACAGTGACGGATCTTGGGCGCGGTTCATCGGCACCATTCGGGCACACGAAGGGCGCGGGCGATCAGAAAAGATCAGGAATGAGGAGCAAAAACCCACCCGGACATGCGACGACCCCCGCCGGGGGGGAGAGCGGGGGTCGTCCCCTCGGTCCGACTCGGGGGGGGAGGAGCCAGACCGGGTTAGCACGGTCGCGAACGATCCGTGACTTCCATGGTGTACCCGAGAGCCTTCTCAGGCAAACCCACGCGCCTCAGCTTACGCCGAATGGTGGGCGCCTATGCTCGGCCTCGTGGAAAACCACTCGTTGCCTCGCACAGCCGCGTTCTTTGACCTGGACAAGACGGTCATTGCGAAGTCGAGCACTCTGACGTTCAGCAAGTCGTTCTACCAAGGCGGGCTGATCAACCGCAGGGCGGTGCTGCGGACCGCCTACGCCCAGTTCGTGTTCCTCGCCGGCGGCGCCGACCACGACCAGATGGAACGGATGCGCGCGTACCTGTCCTCGCTGTGCCGAGGCTGGAACGTGCAGCAGGTCAAGGAGATCGTCGCGGAGACGCTGCACGACCTGATCGACCCCATCATCTACGACGAGGCGGCCTCCCTCATCGAGGAGCACCACACCGCGGGCCGTGACGTCGTCATCGTCTCCACCTCGGGCGCAGAGGTGGTCGAGCCGATCGGTGAACTCCTGGGCGCGGACCGGGTGGTGGCCACGCGCATGGTCGTCGGCGACGACGGCTGCTTCACCGGCGAGGTGGAGTACTACGCATACGGCCCCACCAAGGCGGAGGCCGTGCGGGAGCTCGCCGAGTCGGAGGGGTACGACCTGGAGCGCTGCTTCGCGTACAGCGACTCGATCACGGATGTGCCGATGCTCGAGTCCGTGGGCCACCCCTACGCCGTCAATCCGGACCGGGCGCTGCGCCGCGAGTCCCTCGCGCGCGGGTGGCCGATTCTCGACTTCCACCGCCCCGTACGGCTCAAGCAGCGGCTGCCCGCGCCACCCCGTCCGGCGCTCGTGGCGGTCGCCGCGGTCGGCGCAGCGGCGGCCACCGCGGGTCTCGTCTGGTTCGCCAGCCGCCGACGCGCGGCGGCCGGCTGACGTCCCGGGCCCGGCCGGTCGGCGACATCCGTGAGGCGGCCGGGAAGCCCCGCCCGATTCACCCTTGTTTGAACCTAAAAGTAAAGAAGTGCAGCCAGGGCTTCCGCTCACCCCAGGACAGGAGTACAAAGGAGTCAACGGCCCGCGAGACCAAGGACATCCGAGAGGATTACCTTCAACCGCAATGATTGGCCCCACGGACCGAAGCATGGTCATCGAGCACCCACGCGACGTCGACCCGTCGATTACGGGCCAGCCGCACCAGGTGACGGGCAAAGTTCCCGACCTGATGGGCAAAATATTCGAGGACGCTTGGTAACCCGGTGAACATGCCAGCGGCGGTACGAATTCTCGTACCGCCGCAACCCTGTTCAGGGCCCGTCACGCCGACCGCGCCCCGTCCTGCGGCGCCACGTCGCATCCCCCGTACGCTGCTACGTCACACCCTTCGCGGGGCACCACGCCGCGCCCCTCACGCCGCGCCCCGCTGCAGCGCCTCGCACACCGCCGTCGACTCCCTGGCACCCAGCTCAACCGCCTTGCCGCAGTGGGCGATCCAGGCGGCCATGCCCTCCGGCGTGCCGGACGCGTACCCCTCCAGGGCACCCGCGTAGGCCGCGCGCCCCAGCTCCGCGTGGCCCGCCTCGGCCGGGCAGATGGACTTCGGGTCGAGGCCGCTGCCCACCAGGACGACGCGCTCGGCCGCGCGCGCCACCAGGCCGTTGTACGAGCCGAAGGGCCGCAGAGCCGCCAGTTCGCCGTGCACCACGGCCGCCGTCACCAGAGCCGGCGCCGCGCTTCCCGCGATGACGAGCTGCGCGAGCCCTTCGAGGCGCCCCGCCACCTCCTCCGCGTCCGGCAACTCCAGCTCGATCAGCGGCTCTTCGACCGGCTCGCCGGCGAGCCGCGGCCGGCCCGCGGTCTCGTCGGCGTCGGCCGCGGCGACCAGGTGCAGGCGTGCCAGGACCCGCAGCGGAGACTGCCGCCAGATGCTCAGGAGCTGCCCCGCCTCGGCGGTCAGCCGCAACGCGGCGCCCATCACACGCGCGTCGCCCTCGCCGCCGAAGTCGCTGCGCCTGCGGACCTCCTCCAGCGCCCACTCGGCACCGGACAGCGCCGCGGAGCCACGCGCACCGCGCAGCGCCGCCTCGGCGGTCACCTCAGTGCTGCGGCGCCGCATGATCCGGTGGCCGTAGACCCGGTCGACGGCCTTGCGCACGGAGTCCACGGAGTCGGCGACGCCGGGCAACGTGCCCAGGGCCATCAGCGGATCGGCTTTCGTACTCATGAGTACGACCCTACGCACCACCGGCACACACGCCACGAAGGAGTGGTCTTCTTCACGCGAACCGGCGCTCTCTTCTCTCGAACAGCGCCCCGCGCAAGAGGGCGCGGCTACGCTACATGAACATGAAGATCGCTTTCGTGGGGAAGGGCGGCAGCGGCAAGACCACGCTGTCCTCGCTCTTCATCCGACACCTCGCCGCCGCCGGTGCCCCGGTCATCGCGGTGGACGCCGACATCAACCAGCACCTGGGCGCCGCCCTCGGACTCGACGAGGAGCAGGCCGCCGAGCTGCCCGCGATGGGCGGGCGGCTGCCGCTGATCAAGGACTATCTGCGCGGCACCAACCCGCGCATCGCCGGCGCGGACTCGATGATCAAGACGACCCCGCCCGGCGCGGGCTCGCGACTGCTGCGGGTCTGCGAGGAGAACGTGGTGTACGAGACGTGTGCGCGGGCCGTGGAACTCGACGGCGGCGCCGTGCGTTTGATGGTCACCGGGCCGTTCACCGAAGCCGACCTCGGTGTCGCCTGCTACCACTCCAAGACGGGAGCGGTCGAACTGCTCCTGAACCACCTGGTCGACGGCCGCGACGAGTACGCGGTGGTCGACATGACCGCGGGCTCGGACTCCTTCGCCTCCGGGATGTTCACCCGCTTCGACATGACGTTCCTCGTCGCCGAGCCGACCCGGAAGGGGGTCTCCGTCTATCGCCAGTACAAGGAATACGCACGCGACTTCGGCGTCGCCCTCAAGGTCGTGGGCAACAAGGTGCAGGGCCAGGACGACATCGACTTCCTGCGCGAGCAGGTCGGCGACGACCTCCTGGTGACCGTCGGGCACTCCGACTGGGTGCGCTCCATGGAGAAGGGCCGTCCACCCCGGTTCGCGCTCCTGGAGGAGGGCAACCACCTCGCCCTGAAGACGCTCCAGGCGGCGGCCGACGCCACGTACGACAGCCGCGACTGGGAGCGTTACACCCGCCAGATGGTCCACTTCCACCTGAAGAACGCGCGGAGTTGGGGCAACGAGCGGACCGGTGTCGACCTGGCCGCCCAGGTCGACCCCGACTTCGTCCTGCGTGAGTGCCCCGCCGCCGCTACGGCCTGATCACTGCTTGGCCGGCTCCGCGCCCGGGACTCCCTTGGGCGCCGGGGCGGGCCTGGCGGACAGATAGGGGCGCCAGCCCTCCTTCGGGGCCTGGCCGACTCCGAGCCGGGTCAGCTTGTCGAGGACCTGGGGGTCCTGCGCGTCCAGCCAGTCGGCGAGCTGCCGGAAGGACACGCAGCGCACCTCGCGCTTGGTGCAGACGCGCTCGATGGTCTCCTCGATGGCGCGCATGTACGCGCCGCCGTTCCACGACTCGAAGTGGTTGCCGATGATCAAGGGGGCGCGGTTGCCGTTGTAGGCGCGCCTGAAGCCCTGGAGCAGGCCGTCACGCATCTGGTCGCCCCAGTACTCATGCTTGTCCGGGTCACCCTGGGAGGTCGAACCCGACTGGTTCACCATGAAGTTGTAGTCCATGGTGAGCGTCTCGAAGCCGCGGCCCGGGACCGGCACGAGCTGCATCGACAGGTCCCACAGGCCCTCCTTCTTCTTGGGCCATAGCTGGTTGTTCACGCCGCTGGTGTCGTAGCGGAAGCCGAGTTCGCGGGCCGCGCGCATGAAGTTGGTGCGGCCTTCGAGGCAGGGAGTGCGGGCGCCGATGAGTTCGCGGTCGTAGTCGAAGGGCAGTGGCGCCGCCTTCTTCAAGCCCGTGTTGGTCTTCCATGCCTTCACGAAGGACTTGGCCTGGCTGATCTCGCTCTTCCAGTCGTCGACCGACCACTCGCCGACGCCCCGGCCCGTGCCGCAGAAGTGGCCGTTGAAGTGGGTGCCGATCTCGTTTCCCTCGAGCCAGGCGCCGCGGAGCTGGTCCACGGTGTCCTTGATTCCCTGGCGGTCGTTGAAGCCGATGTCCGAGCTGCCCTCCAGGTGCTGCGGCGGCTTGTAGAGCCGGCGCTTCTCCTCGGGAAGCATGTACACGCCGCTGAGGAAGTACGTCATCGTGGCGTTGTTCCGCTTCGCGACCTTGCGGAAGTGGGAGAACAGCTTCTGGCCGTCCTCACCCGCGCCGTCCCAGGAGAACACCACGAACTGCGGGGGTTTCTGGCCCGGTCTGAGGCGCTCGGGTCTGGGCAGCAGCGGCTGCTGACCGGTGAACGCGGTGGAGCCGTCCCCGATCATGCGGACCGCCGCCTTGGGCGCCGGAGCACCGGCGGGCTTCTTCGCCCCCTGCGCGCCCCTTTTGTCGCCCGGTGAGTCGTCGGCACACCCGGCCAGGGCCGCCGTGCAGACCATGAGTGCGGCGAGGCCCGCGGCCGTCCGCCGCGCCCCCGCCCCAGTCCTTGGGTTGGCGGCCATCTCCCGCCCACCTTCTTCCGTTGCAAGTCGGGACAGAACGGAAGCAACTTCACATGGCGGCGCAGGGGACGTATCACGACAAGCCGATAAGCATTTTTATTCACCCCTTGGAGTGATCGCCTGCCCCATTTGCCGGGAAGGTCCTGACACGAGCTTTACTCAGCATTACGATTCGTTTACCGAGAGTTGATACATCCCGCCGCTGCAACGCCGTGACCCACGGCCGCGACCCGCCCTCCGGCCGCTCGCCGGAGGACCCCTTGTTCCGCGACCGCGCTGCCCCGGAGGAGACGGGAAACATGACTGCTTGCGCCCCCACCAGCGACACCGACTCGGCTCACGGCCCACGCGCCCAGCAGCCCCACGCGCCGCCGCGCAAGAGATTCCGCATCGCCGGCGCCGACGTGTCCGCGTCCGTCGCCGTCTTCCTGATCGCCCTGCCGCTGTCCCTCGGCATCGCCCTCGCGACCGGCGCGCCGCTCCAGGCGGGCCTGGTCGCCGCCGCCGTCGGCGGACTCGTCGCGGGCCGCCTCGGCGGGGCCCCGCTCCAGGTCAGCGGCCCCGCCGCCGGCCTCACGGTCGTCACCGCCGACCTCATCCAGCGGTACGGATGGCGGACGACCTGCGCCATCACCGTCCTCGCTGGACTCGCCCAAGTCGGCCTCGGCTGCCTGCGCGTGGCACGCACCGCGCTCGCCGTCAGCCCGGCCGTCGTCCACGGCATGCTCGCCGGCATCGGCGTCACCATCGCCATCGCCCAGCTGCACATCGTGCTCGGCGGCACACCGCAGAGCTCCGTGACCGCCAACCTCGGCGCCCTGCCCGCCCAACTGGCCGACCTGCACCCGGCCGCGCTGTCGATCAGCCTCCTGACGCTGCTCGCCCTGGCCCTGTGGCCACGGCTTCCCGGGCGGGCCGGCCGGGTCGCCCGGACCGTCCCCGCGCCCCTGGTCGCGGTGACCGCGGCCACCGCGCTCGCCGGCTTCGCCCATCTGCGCCTGGACAAGGTCGAGTTGCCCTCATGGCGCAGTCACGCCCTCGTGGGCCTGCCCGAGGGGCCCGTGCTCGGGCTCGTCGCGGCCGTGCTCACCATCACGCTGGTGTGCGGCGTGCAGTCGCTGCTCGGCGCGGTCGCCATCGACAAGCTCACGGTCGCCCGCCCGGGATCCGCGCCGGGCGTCGGCCGCTCCGACCTCGACCGCGAGCTGCGCGGCCAGGGCGCCGCGAACATCGTGTCCGGGGCGCTCGGCGGGCTGCCGATCGCCGGAGTCGCGGTCCGCAGCGTGGCCAATGTCCGCGCCGGTGCCGTCAGCAGGAACTCCACGATGCTGCACGGCGTTTGGGTAGTAGTAGCCGCCCTGCTGCTCGTGCCCGTCCTCGAACTGATCCCGCTGGCCGCGCTCGCCGCGCTGGTCATGGCCATCGGCATCCAGATGGTCAGCCTCAACCACATCCGCAGCGTCACCCGCCACCGCGAAATCCTGGTGTATGTCGTCACCACCCTCGGCGTCTCCCTGTTCGGGGTCCTGGAAGGCGTGGCCGTCGGCGTCGCGGTCGCCGTCGCCGTCGCCCTGCACCGCCTCGCCCGCACCCGGATCACCTGCGAGGAGGACTCGGAGGGCGTCCACCACGTACATGTGCGCGGGCAGTTGACGTTTCTCGCGGTGCCCCGGCTGAGCCGCTGCCTGCACCACATCCCCCAGCGGGCACACGCGGTCGTGGAGCTGGACGGCTCCTTCATGGACCACGCGGCGTACGAGACGCTGAACAGCTGGCTGGACGCGCATGCCGCGCAAGGGGGCAGCGCCGAGGTCACCGGCCGCGGCGGACAGCGCATCACCGAGCCGGCGGCCACGGCCCACTGCGGCTGCCGCCCCTGGACGCCGTGGCGCAACCACCAGTGCGACACCCCTCAGGAGGCCCCCCGGGCCGACGGCCGCGAGCAGCATCAACTGGCCAAGGGCATCAGCGCGTTCCAGCAGCACACCGCGCCGCGCGTGCGCGGCGAGCTGGCCCGGCTCGCGCGCGAGGGCCAGCGGCCCGTGCAGCTCTTCCTGACCTGCGCGGACTCCCGCGTCGTCACGTCGATGATCACGTCCAGCGGCCCGGGGGACCTGTTCGTCGTGCGCAACGTGGGCAATCTGGTGCCGCTGCCGGGCGCCGAGAGCGGCGACGACTCGGTGGCGGCGGCGATCGAGTACGCGGTGGACGTACTGCAGGTCAAGTCCATCACCGTGTGCGGGCATTCGGGCTGCGGGGCCATGCAGGCGCTGCTCAGTTCGCCGCCGACCGGAGCGGCGACACCCCTCAAGCGGTGGCTGCGGCACGGGCTGCCCAGCCTGCGGCGGATGGCGGAGCAAGAGCTCGTGGGCAGGACGGCCGGGCGGCCCCGCATCGCCGGCCGCGCCCCCGCCGACGCCGTCGAGCAGCTCTGCCTCACCAACGTCGTGCAGCAGTTGGAGCACCTGCGGGCCCACGAGGCGGTCGCGCGGCGGCTCGCCGAGGGCTCCCTGGAACTGCACGGGATGTACTTCCACGTGGGCGAGGCACAGGCATATCTGCTGGCCGAGAGCGCGGAAGGAGGTGCGGAAGAGGGTGGGACGGCACCTGCGGGGCAGGCACCTGGTGAGGTGTTCAGCCAGGTCACCCCCACCCGCCCGGTAGAGGTCTAAACCAATTTTCGGCAAGCCCTTGTCACCGGGGCCGGGTGTCTGATGAGCTGTGGCCTGGGACACAACGGACACCCTGGGAAAGGGAGATGTCGTGAGCAACGAAAGCCTGGCCAACCTGCTTCGTGAGGAGCGCAGGTTCGCGCCACCGGCCGAGCTGGCGGCGCACGCCAATGTCACGGCGGAGGCGTACGAGCAGGCCAAGGCTGACAGGCTCGGCTTCTGGGCCGAGCAGGCCCGTCGGCTGACCTGGGCCACCGAACCGACCGAGACGCTCGACTGGTCGAACCCGCCGTTCGCCAAGTGGTTCAAGGACGGCCGGCTGAACGTCGCGTACAACTGCGTGGACCGCCACGTCGAGGCGGGCCACGGCGACCGGGTGGCCATCCACTTCGAGGGTGAGCCCGGCGACAGCCGGGCCATCACCTACGCCGAGCTCAAGGACGAGGTCAGCCGCGCGGCCAACGCCCTGACGGAGCTGGGGATCACCAAGGGCGACCGGGTCGCCGTCTATCTGCCGATGATCCCCGAGGCGGTCGTGGCGATGCTGGCGTGCGCCCGCATCGGTGCCGCGCACTCCGTCGTCTTCGGCGGCTTCTCCGCCGACGCGATCGCCGCGCGCATCGAGGACGCCGACGCCAAGCTCGTCATCACCGCCGACGGCGGCTATCGCAGGGGCAAGCCGTCCGCGCTGAAGCCCGCGGTCGACGAGGCCGTCGGCCGCGTACAGGGTGTCGAGAAGGTGCTCGTCGTCCAGCGCACCAAGCAGGAGGTGGCCTGGACCGAGGGCCGTGACCTGTGGTGGCACGACATCGTCGGCAAGCAGTCCGCGGAGCACACGCCCGAGGCGTTCGAGGCCGAGCAGCCGCTGTTCATCCTCTACACCTCGGGGACGACGGGGAAGCCGAAGGGCATCCTGCACACCTCCGGCGGCTATCTGACGCAGGCGTCGTACACCCACCACGCGGTCTTCGACCTCAAGCCGGAGACCGACGTCTACTGGTGCACGGCCGACATCGGCTGGGTCACCGGCCACTCGTACATCACGTACGGACCGCTGTCGAACGGCGCGACCCAGGTGATCTACGAGGGCACGCCGGACACCCCGCACCAGGGCCGGTTCTGGGAGATCGTGCAGAAGTACGGCGTCACGATCCTGTACACGGCGCCGACGGCGATTCGTACGTTCATGAAGTGGGGCGACGACATCCCCGCGAAGTTCGACCTGTCCTCGCTGCGCGTCCTCGGCTCGGTCGGCGAGCCGATCAACCCCGAGGCGTGGATGTGGTATCGCAAGCACATCGGCGCCGACAAGTGCCCGATCGTGGACACCTGGTGGCAGACCGAGACCGGCGCCATGATGATCTCGCCGCTGCCCGGCGTGACCGAGACCAAGCCCGGCTCCGCGCAGCGGGCGCTGCCCGGGATCGCGGCGACGGTCGTGGACGACGAGGCGAACGAGGTGCCGAACGGCGGCGGTGGCTATCTGGTGCTGACCGAGCCGTGGCCGTCCATGCTGCGCACGATCTGGGGCGACGACCAGCGGTTCATCGACACCTACTGGTCGCGCTTCGAGGACAAGTACTTCGCCGGGGACGGCGCGAAGAAGGACGAGGACGGGGACATCTGGCTGCTCGGCCGGGTGGACGACGTCATGCTCGTGTCCGGGCACAACATCTCGACCACGGAGGTCGAGTCGGCGCTCGTGTCGCACCCGTCCGTCGCCGAGGCCGCGGTCGTGGGCGCCGCCGACGAGACCACGGGCCAGGCCATCGTCGCCTTCGTGATCCTGCGGGGCACGGCCGACGCGGAGGACGCGGAGCTGGTCGGCCGGCTGCGCAACCACGTCGGGACGACGCTCGGGCCGATCGCCAAGCCCAAGCGGATCCTGCCGGTGGCCGAGCTGCCGAAGACGCGCTCCGGGAAGATCATGCGGCGGCTCCTGCGGGACGTCGCGGAGAACCGCCAGCTCGGTGACGTGACCACGCTCACGGACTCGTCCGTCATGGACCTGATCCAGTCCAAGCTGCCGGCGGCGCCGAGCGAGGACTAGTCCGCTTCAGCACCTCAGGGCACCCGGCGCCACCCGCGCCGGGTGCCCCTTTTGTGTTTAGTGTGATATTCGCCGGATAAGTCCAGGCGCACGGTTAGGTAAGCTAAGGATCAACGTCAACAACGCGACAAGAAACGCATAGGTGCGCCGGGAAGTCTGGTCGGCATGTGCTCAGCCCTGCCTACCCGACGGAGGTCGACTCTCGTGGCCGCGCCCACCAGCAACAACCGCAAAGTTCTCGGACGCCTCTCCCTGCCCGAGCGCAATTTCGTCGCGGAGGCGCTGCGGACCGAGACCGTCGGTGGCGTACTGCTCCTCATCGCCGCCATCGCGGCACTGATCTGGGCGAACACCCCGATCAAGGAGAGCTACGAGAGCGTCAGGGACTTCCACATCGGGCCCGGCTCGCTCGGCCTCGACCTCTCGCTGCAGCACTGGGCGGCCGACGGGCTGCTCGCGATCTTCTTCTTCGTCGCCGGCATCGAGCTCAAGCGCGAACTCGTCGCCGGCGATCTGCGTGACCCCAAGGCCGCCGCGCTGCCCGTGATCGCCGCGATCTGCGGCATGGCTGTACCGGCGCTCGTCTACACGCTGGTGAACACCGTCGGCGGCGGCTCGACGGACGGCTGGGCCGTGCCGACCGCGACCGACATCGCCTTCGCGCTCGCGGTCCTCGCGGTCATCGGCACCTCGCTCCCGTCCGCGCTGCGCGCCTTCCTGCTGACGCTCGCCGTCGTCGACGACCTCTTCGCGATCATCATCATCGCGATCTTCTTCACCAACGACCTGAACTTCGCGGCGCTCGGCGGCGCGGTCCTCGGCCTCGCGGTCTTCTGGCTGCTGCTCCGCAAGGGCGTACGCGGCTGGTACGTCTACGTTCCGCTGGCCCTGGCCATCTGGGGCCTGATGTACAACAGCGGCGTCCACGCCACCATCGCCGGTGTCGCCATGGGCCTGATGCTGCGCTGCCACAAGAAGGAGGGCGAGTCGCACTCCCCCGGTGAGCACATCGAGCATCTGGTACGCCCCCTCTCGGCCGGGCTCGCCGTGCCGCTGTTCGCGCTGTTCAGCGCCGGTGTCGCCGTCTCCGGCGGGGCGGTCGGCGATGTCTTCACCAAGCCGGAGACCCTCGGCGTGGTGCTCGGCCTCGTCGTCGGCAAGGCCGTCGGCATCTTCGGCGGCACCTGGCTCGCCGCCCGCTTCACCAAGGCCGAGCTGAACGAGGACCTGGCCTGGCCGGACGTGTTCGCCGTCGCCTCGCTCGCCGGCATCGGCTTCACCGTCTCCCTGCTCATCGGCGAACTCGCCTTCAGCGAGAACCCGTTGCTCACCGACGAGATCAAGGCGGCCGTGCTGATCGGCTCCCTGATAGCGGCCGTCGTCTCCGGAATCCTGCTGAAGGTACGCGACGTCAAGTACCGCAAGCTGTGGGAGGAAGAGGAGCGCGACGACGACCTGGACGGCATCCCGGACGTCTACGAACAGGACAAACCCGATTACCACCTGCGGATGGCGGAGATCTACGAGAAGAAGGCCGCCGAGCACCGCCGACTTGCTGAACTGTCGGCCGGACCGAGCGACAACGGCGACGGTCCGGCATGATCTGACCAGTCGGCGACAGTCGGTCGGAGAAACAGCGACCGTCAGTCGGAGACAGTCAGGGAAGCGACAGTCAGTCAGAGAAATTCAGAGAAGCAGAGAAATGAGGAGCAAGCGATGAGCGCACCCGACGGTCCCGTCGGCACCGAACGCAGCCTCGGCCAGCTCGTCTCCGCGGCGAGCAAAGAGATGTCGGAGCTGGTGCACGACGAGATCGCGCTGGTCAAGGCCCAGCTGACGCAGGACGTCAAGCGCGGTGCGATCGGCAGCGCCGCGTTCATCGCGGCGATCGCCGTCCTCATCTTCTCGCTGCCGATGCTGAGCTTCGCCCTGGCGTACGGCATCCACACCTGGAGCGACTGGAACCTGGCGATCTGCTTCGTGCTCTCCTTCGCCGCGAACGTCCTGGTGGCCGGGCTGCTCGCCCTGATCGGCGTGATCTTCGCGAAGAAGGCCGCGAAGGGCAAGGGCCCGCAGAAGGCCGCGGCGGCCGCCAAGGAGACCGCGGCCGTCCTGGCGCACGCCAAGCCGCACCCGCGCGCCGTGGGCGCCTCGGGTGCCCTCGAGCTCGAGCCGGGTGAGCGGGCGGGCGTTGTGGCACGCTCGTCCTCATGACGGAGCAAGTCCCACCCCCGGCCAAGCCCACGGCGGCACCGCCTTCGTTCGCCGGCGCCCCCGTGTCCCCCGCGACCGTACGGATCGAGGGCCCCTGGACGCACCGGGACGTCGCCGCCAACGGCGCCCGCTTCCACATCGCGGAGCTCGGCGAAGGCCCGCTGGTGCTGCTCCTGCACGGTTTCCCGCAGTTCTGGTGGGCGTGGCGGCACCAGCTCGTCGCGCTCGCCGACGCGGGCTTCCGCGCGGTGGCGATGGACCTGCGGGGGGTGGGCGGCAGCGACCGCACGCCGCGCGGCTACGACCCGGCGAACCTCGCCCTGGACATCACGGGTGTCGTACGTTCCCTCGGCGAGCCCGACGCCGCGCTCGTCGGGCACGACCTGGGCGGCTACCTGGCGTGGACGGCCGCCGTGATGCGGCCCAAGCTGGTGCGCCGCCTCGCCGTCTCCTCGATGCCGCACCCGCGGCGCTGGCGCGCGGCGATGCTGCGGGACCGCAAGCAGACGGCGGCCGGGTCGTACGTGTGGGGCTTCCAGCGGCCGTGGCTGCCCGAGCGGCAGCTCGTCGCGGACGACGGGGCCCTGGTGGGGCGGCTCGTGCGGGACTGGTCGGGGCCGCGCCTTCCGGAGGACGAGGCCGTGGAGACGTACCGCCGCGCCATGTGCATCCCCTCGACGGCGCACTGCGCGATCGAGCCCTACCGCTGGATGGTGCGGTCCCTGGCGCGGCCGGACGGGATCCAGTTCAACCGGCGTATGAAGCGTCCGGTGCGGGTGCCGACGCTGCATCTGCACGGCTCCCTCGACCCGGTGATCCGCACGCGCAGCGCGGCCGGCTCCGGCGAGTACGTCGAAGCCCCTTACCGCTGGCGGCTGTTCGACGGGCTCGGGCACTTCCCGCACGAGGAGGATCCGGTGGCGTTCTCGGCGGAGCTGGTGAACTGGCTGAAGGACTCCGAGCCAGACCGCTGAGTCGGCCCCCGAGCCGGACCGGTAGAGCAGTTCGTCCCCTCTGCGGGGAACTTCCGTCACCTCTGCGGGGGACTACTGTCGCCTCCGCGAGGAACTACTGTCCTACGAACGCCAATTGCCTGCCGCATAGGCCAATTGGGGCCCTTGGGCGCGGTTACCGACCTTGAGGCACGGGCACACGTCCGGGTATGGGCTGGACGCACGACTACAGTGACGTAGCACGCAAGCGCCGGACGGCCACCGTGGTGAACGGCCACGAGAGGGGCGGCCCGCGCGATCCGGGACACTCCGGAGACGTGGCCTCCGCCGAGGCCATCGGCATCCCTCGCATCCTGCGCCGCAGGGCCCGCTGGATGTCCGCCCGGCTGCGGCACACCCGCGACTGACCCGCCCCGCCCCGCGGCTCGCTACAGCGCGCACCCCTGGCTGTCGACCTCCTGGTTGGCGGTGCGGCCGCGCTCGATGTCCTCACGCACCTCGTCCGCGGTCAGCGCGTACCCGGTGTCCGGGTCGTCGAGCGACTTGGCGAACACCACGCCGTAGACCCTGCCGTCCGGAGTGAGCAGCGGGCCGCCGGAGTTGCCCTGGCGGACCGTGGCGTACAGCGAGTACACATCGCGGCGGACGGTGCCCCGGTGGTAGATGTCCGGGCCGTTGGCCGTGATGCGGCCGCGTACGCGCGCGGAACGCACGTCGTAGGGGCCGTCCTCGGGGAAGCCCGCCACGATCGCGCTGTTGCCGCTCTCCGCGTCCGTGGGGGTGAACTGCAGCGCGGGGGCGCGCAGGGTCGGTACGTCGAGTACGGCGATGTCGCGCTTCCAGTCGTAGAGCACGACCTTCGCGTCGTACTTCTCGGCCTCGCCCCCTATCTGCACCTTGGGCTCGTCGACGCCGCCGACCACGTGCGCGTTGGTCATCACGCGGCGCGGGGCGAACACGAAGCCGGTGCCTTCGAGGGCCTTGCCGCAGCTGTGCGCGTCGCCGCTGACCTTCACGATGGAGCGCTTGGCGGTGGCGGCGACCTTGCTGCCGGCGAGCTTGGGGTCCGGCGGCTGGACGTCCTTGATGGGCTCGTCCGAGAACGGGCTGAAGACCTGCGGGAAGCCGTTGCGCGCGAGGACCGAGGAGAAGTCCGTGAACCAGGTGTCGGCCTGGCCGGGCAGGGCGCGGTCGACGCCCAGCAGCACCTTGGAGTTGCGGACCTCCTTGCCGAGCGTCGGCAGCGTGGTGCCCGCGAGGAGGGAGCCGATCAGCCAGGCCACGAGCAGCATGGCGACGACGTTGACCAGCGCGCCGCCGGTGGCGTCCAGGGCCCTGGCGGGCTGCCAGGTGATGTACCGGCGCAGTTTGTTGCCCAGGTGGGTGGTGAAGGCCTGGCCGACGGAGGCGCAGACGATCACGACGACCACGGCGGTGACGGCCGCGGTCGTGCTGACCTTGTCGCCCTCGTCGGTCATGGCGTCCCAGGCGACCGGCAGCAGATACACGGCGACGAGGCCGCCGCCGATGAAGCCGATCACGGAGAGGACGCCGACGACGAAACCCTGGCGATAGCCGACGATCGCGAACCACACGGCGGCGAGCAGCAGCAGGATGTCCAGCAGGTTCACGGATTCAGTCCTCGCCTCGCATCAGTCCCCGCCTCGCCTCGCCTCGTGGTCGCCGTTCCGCACGGTCGCCGCGCCTCACGGCAGCTGTGCTTCACGGTCGTCGCTGTGCTTCACGGTCTTCGCCCTCGCCGTCGCCGCGTCCGCCCCACCGGTCGTACGCACCGTCCCGGGCCTCGTCGGCCCCGGCCCCCGCAACCTTGTCATGAGCCCCAGTCGAGCGGGACGTGCCGGTCCCGGTCCCAGGGGCGCTCCCAGCCCGCGTAGTGCAGCAGTCTGTCGATGACGCCGGCCGTGAAACCCCAGACCAGCGCGGACTCGACGAGGAACGCCGCGCCTCTGTGTCCGCTCGGGTGGACCGTCGTCGCGCGGTTCGCCGGGTCCGTGAGATCGGCCACGGGCACCGTGAAGACGCGGGCCGTCTCAGCCGGGTCGACCACGCCGACGGGGCTCGGCGCGCGCCACCAGCCGAGCACGGGCGTGACCACGAAATCGCTCACCGGGATGAACAGGCTCGGCAGCACGCCGAAGAGCTGGACGCCGCTCGGATCGAGGCCGGTCTCCTCCTCGGCCTCGCGCAGCGCGGCCCGCAGCGGGCCCTCCACGCGCGGGTCGCCGTCCTCCGGGTCGAGGGCGCCGCCGGGGAACGACGGCTGGCCCGCGTGCGAGCGCAGCGAGCTCGCCCGCTCCATGAGCAGCAGCTCGGGGCCGCGCCCGCCCTCGCCGAAGAGGATCAGGACTGCGGACTGGCGGCCCGCGCCGCTCTCCGGCGGCAGGAACCGGCTGAGCTGGTCGGGCCGGACGGTCTCGACGGCGCGCACCACGGGGGCCAGCCAGTCGGGCAGCCCCTCGGTGCTGAGCAGCCCGCGCGCGGTGAGGGCGTGGTGGTCGCCACGGAGGGCGGGGGCGGGGTCGTGACCGTTGGGCTGCGCGGGGCCGGAGGGCGAGGCGTCGGGGTGCGCGGGGGCGGGGCCCGGGTCATCGAGGTGCGCCGGACCCGGGTGCGGGTCGGCCGGGCGCGCGGGCGTGGGCCGCGAGTCGTCCGGACGCGCGGGGGCACGCTCGTGGCCGTGGCCGTCGCTCATGTCCGTGTCGCCATCGCCCGTGTGCGTGTCGCCATCGCCCGTGTGCGTCTCGTTATCGCCTGTGTGCGTGTCGCTATCGCCTGTGTGCGTGTCGGTTTCGCCTGTGTGCATGTCGCTCGCGTGCGTCATCGGCACCCCCGTCCGTCTCTGCACAACGCCGTCTGCCCCGCGGATGGTTCCTCACTCGGTCCCCTCGGCCCCTGGCTCACCCGGCGGCGCCCAGGGGCGGCGCAGGCTTGCCCGGATAGTCCGGCGGGGGCTTGAGCCGCTGGCCGGGCAGGCCCCCCATCTCGTACTTCAGGAGCTTCTTGGCCTTTTCGGGGTCCGTCTCCCCCTCCCCGTACGACGGGCAGAGGGGGGCGATGGGGCAGGCGCCGCAGGCGGGCTTGCGGGAGTGGCAGATGCGGCGGCCGTGGAAGATCACGCGGTGCGAGAGCATCGTCCACTCGCTCTTCGGGAAGAGCGCGCCGACGGCGGCCTCGACCTTGTCCGGATCCGTCTCCTCGGTCCACTTCCAGCGGCGCACCAGGCGGCCGAAGTGGGTGTCGACGGTGATGCCCGGGACTCCGAAGGCGTTGCCGAGGACGACGAAGGCGGTCTTGCGGCCCACCCCCGGCAGCTTGACCAGGTCCTCTATGCGGCCGGGCACCTCGCCGTCGAAGTCGTCGCGGAGAGCCGCCGAGAGGCCCATGATCGACTTGGTCTTGGCGCGGAAGAAGCCCGTCGGGCGGATCAGCTCCTCGACCTCTTCGGGGTTGGCCGCGGCCAGGTCCTCCGGGGTGGGATAGCGGGCGAAGAGGGCGGGGGTGGTCTGGTTCACCCGCAGGTCCGTCGTCTGGGCCGAGAGGACGGTGGCGATCAGGAGCTGGAAGGGGTTCTCGAAGTCCAGCTCCGGATGGGCGTACGGATACACCTCGGCGAGTTCGCGGTTGATGCGCCGGGCCTGCCGCACGAGGGCCGTCCGGGATTGCGGGGGTTTGGGCTTCTTCAGCGGGGCGACGGCCGCCTTCGCGGCCGCGGCGACCTTCTGGGACGCGGCCTTCTTCGCGGCGGCCTTCTTGGCGGCAGCCGCCCCTCTCGCGGGAGCGGCCCCTTTCGCGGGAGCGGCCCCTTTCGCGGGAGCCGCGCCCTCCGTTTTCGCGGGAGCCGTGCCCCCGGCCTTCGCGGGAGCCGCACCCCCGGAGCCCTCCGAAGCACCTCGTTTCGCCATGGCGCCAGCGTACGGGCCGCCACTGACACGGACGGCGGAGATGCGCAGTTGTCATCGCGATGTTGACCTTCACGAAGACGGACACGCGCCCCCCGTTCACCCCCCGCACGACGCCCGTTTTGTCTGGTTCCCCGGGGTAACGTAAACGTGTTCGCCCACAGCAGAATTCTCCAGGACAACCGTGACCGCTGTCGCCGTAGCCTGTGCTCTCACGGGCCAGGGAGCAGATGTCCGACCCACGTCCGGACGTCCGTATCCGCCGTCGGTCCCCCGGATCGGCCCCCAATTGGCCCCCTTCCGCATTGCCTCCGTCACAAGTGCGGCAGACTTGAGTGACTGATCACACTGTTTGAACCGTCCGGCAAACTGGGGGCACGGTCCCCTGATGCAGGTCGACAAGGAGAGAACTCGTGGACGACGTTCTGCGGCGCGCCCCGCTCTTCGCGGCGCTCGATGACGAGCAGGCCGCGGAGCTCCGCGCCTCCATGAGTGAGGTGACGCTCGCGCGCGGAGACGCACTTTTCCATGAGGGTGACCCCGGAGACCGCCTGTACGTGGTCACCGAAGGCAAGGTGAAGCTGCACCGGACGTCCCCGGACGGCCGCGAGAACATGCTCGCGGTGCTGGGCCCCGGCGAGCTCATCGGCGAGCTGTCGCTCTTCGACCCGGGCCCGCGCACGGCCACGGCCTCCGCCCTCACCGAGGTCAAGCTGCTCGGCCTCGGCCACGGCGACCTCCAGCCCTGGCTGAACGCCCGCCCGGAGGTGGCCGCCGCCCTGCTGCGCGCCGTCGCCCGGCGCCTGCGCAAGACCAACGACCAGATGTCGGACCTCGTGTTCTCCGACGTCCCCGGCCGCGTGGCCCGCGCCCTGCTCGACCTGTCGCGCCGCTTCGGCGTGCAGTCCGAAGAGGGCATCCACGTGGTGCACGACCTCACCCAGGAGGAGCTGGCCCAGCTCGTCGGCGCCTCCCGCGAGACGGTCAACAAGGCCCTGGCCGACTTCGCAGGCCGCGGCTGGCTGCGCCTGGAGGCCCGCGCGGTGATCCTGCTCGACGTGGAGCGCCTCGCCAAGCGGTCCCGCTGACGCTGTTTCCGTACGGGGCTGCGCCTTCCCTGCTGTACGAGGCTGCGCCTTCTGTACGAGGCCGGGGCTCGCCACCACGCGGCGGGCCCCGCGCCACAAGGCGGTTTCGGGGCGAAAGTGCGTGCCCCGCGCGCCCTCCCGCTGCAACAGTGGCCCCATGGGCACCGTCAGTCGTGGAAGTCGGGGAAATCGGGGAAGTCGGGGAAGTCGTGGACTCGACAGTCAGGGCTACATCGAGCGTGAGGGCTCGCTGGGACGCGTGCCGGACGCCTTCCGGCCCGCCGTCGCCGCCGTGCGCGACCGCGTCGCCGAGGTCTTCGGCAAGCGCCTCGACAGCGCGTACCTGTACGGCTCCGTGCCCCGCGGCACCGCGCGCGTGGGCCGCTCCGACCTCGACCTGCTGCTCGTCCTGCGCGAGGAGCCGACCCCGGCGGACCGCGCCGACGCGGACGCCGTCGCCGCGGCCGTCGACAAGGAGTTCCCCGAGGTCGACGGCGTGGGCATCCTGCTGTCGAGCCGCGCGCAGACCCTGAGCGACCTGGAGACGTACGACCTCGGCTGGTTCGTCGCCTGCCTCTGCACGCCGCTGCTCGGCGAGGACCTGGCCGAATTCCTGCCCCGCTACCGGCCCGACAGCCTCCTCGCCCGCGAGACCAACGGCGACCTGGCGCTGTTCCTGCCGCGCTGGCGCGCCCAGGCCGCCGCGGCCTCCGACGCCTCCGACACCAAGGAGCTGCGCGCCCTCGTCCGCCGTGCCGGGCGCCACCTCGTGCGCACCGGCTTCACCCTCGTCATGCCGCGCTGGGGCGGCTGGACCAGCGACCTCAGGGAGATGGCGGAGGCGTTCGGCGCGTACTACCCGCAGTGGGCCGAGCGGATGCGCGCGGCGGCCGCCATGGCGTACGAACCGGACGCCGAAGCCGACGCGGACACGCTGCGGGCGGCCCTGCGGGAGTACACCGACGTGATCGGTCCCTGGCTCGCCGAGGAGTACGCCGCCGTGCACGGCGTGAAGGCCCCGCGCCCCGGGCAGGACGGGACCCCCGCGCGGGACGCGGGCACGGCAGCGGAGTCGGCGCCCCGGACACCGTCGCCTTAGGCCCCGGACACCGTCGCCTTAGACCGTCAGCCCCCCCCAGACGCCGGCTCCCTAGACCAGCCCGTGCTCCCGCAGATAGTCCAGCTGCGCCCGCACCGACAGCTCCGCCGCCGGCCACAGCGACCGGTCCACGTCCGCGTACACATGCGCCACCACGTCACCCGGCGCCACGTACCCGTTCTCGACCGCCGTCTCCACCTGGGCGAGGCGGTTCGCCCGGTGCGCCAGGTAGAACTCCACCGCGCCCTGCGCGTCCTCCAGGACCGGGCCGTGGCCCGGCAGCACCGTGTGCACGCCGTCGTCGACCGTCAGGGAGCGCAGCCGGCGCAGCGAGTCCAGGTAGTCGCCGAGGCGGCCGTCGGGGTGCGCGACGACCGTGGTGCCGCGGCCGAGGATCGTGTCGCCGGTCAGCACCGCGCGGTCGGCGGGCAGGTGGAAGCAGAGGGAGTCGGCGGTGTGTCCGGGCGTCGGTACGACGCGCAGCTCCAGGCCGCCCGTCGTGATCACGTCGCCCGCCGCGAGGCCCTCGTCGCCGAGGCGCAGCGCCGGGTCGAGGGCGCGGACCTTGGAGCCGGTCAGCTCCGCGAAGCGGGCGGCGCCCTCGGCGTGGTCGGGGTGGCCGTGCGTGAGCAGGGTGAGCCCGACGCGGTGTCCAGCCTCCTCCGCCGTCGCGATCACGCGGGCGAGGTGCCCCTCGTCGAGCGGGCCCGGGTCGATGACGACCGCGAGGTCGGAGCCCGGTTCGGCGACGATCCAGGTGTTGGTGCCGTCCAGGGTCATCGCGGACGGATTGGGCGCGAGGACGTTGACGGCGCGGTCGGTGGCGGGGCCGCCGAGTACGCCGCCGCGGGGCTGGCCGGGGAGGGCGGCTGCTTCGGTCATGCGGGGGTGACTCCCGTCGGGTCCGAGGGTGTGGGGGCCGGGTACGCGTACGAAGCCGGGCGCGCCGTCATGCCGTGCCGCCCGTCGGGATGTGTTTCGTGAACTCGTCGTGGCCCGGCCAGGTCAGGATCAACTCGCCGTCCTCCAGGCGGGCCTGGGCCAGGACGGGGGTCAGGTCGCGGGTCGCGGCGGCGGCGAGGGCGTCGGCGGCCGTCGCGCAGGCGGTGAGCTGGCGGAGCGTGGCGATGGTGGGCGGCATCATCAGGAGTTCGCCGCGGTCGTAGCGCTCGGCTGCGCGCGCGGGGCTGATCCAGACGGTGCGGTCGGCCTCCGTGGAGGCGTTGCGGGTGCGCTGGCCGTGCGGCAGGGCGGCGACGAAGAAGAACGTGTCGTAGCGGCGCGGTTCGAACTCCGGGGTGATCCAGCGCGCCCAGGCGCCCAGGAGGTCGCTGCGCAGGACCAGGCCGCGGCGGTCCAGGAACTCGGCGAAGGAGAGGTCGCGGGCCACCAGGGCCGCGCGGTCCGCCTCCCAGTCGTCGCCGGTGGTGTCGCCGACGACGGTGTCCGGGGTCGCGCCCGCGAGCAGGACGCCCGCTTCCTCGTACGTCTCGCGGACGGCCGCGCACACGGTGGCCTGGGCGGCCGCCTCGTCCAGGCCCAGGCGGGCCGCCCAGGCCGAGCGGGGCGGCCCGGCCCAGCGGATGTGACGGTCGTCGTCGCGGGGGTCGACGCCGCCGCCGGGGTACGCGTACGCACCCCCGGCGAAGGGCATCGACGTGCGCCGACGCAGCATGTGCACTTCGGGGCCCGCCCCGGGGGCTCCGGTGCCCCCGATGTTCCCTGTGTTCCCGGTGTCCCGCAGGAGCATGACCGTGGCCGCGGCACGGGGCGGCGCAGGCGTCAGCTCGCCTGCCGCGAGGGCGCGGATGCGGTCGGGCCACTCCGGTGGGTACCACTGCCCATTTGCCATGGGCGGAGGCTATCCGGTGTGGTGCGGATGTTCGAGAGGCTCCTTGGTGGGTGCACCTAGGACGCCGAAGAACGCCCGCGAACCACGGACGACCACTCAAGGACTACGGAAGAACACCCAAGGCCTACGAAGGCAGCAGCTCCACCTGGACCTCGACCTCCACCGGCGCGTCCAGCGGAAGCACCGCCACGCCGACCGCGCTGCGCGCGTGGACGCCCTTGTCGCCGAGGACCTCACCGAGGAGTTCGCTGGCGCCGTTGATGACGGTGGGCTGGGCCGTGAAGTCGGGGGCCGAGGCGACGAACCCGGTGACCTTCACGACGCGCGCGATGCGGTCGAGTTCACCGGCGACGGACTTGACCGCCGCGAGCGCGTTCAGCGCGCAGGTGCGGGCGAGTTCCTTGGCCTCCTCGGGCGTGACCTCCGCGCCGACCTTGCCGGTGACCGGCAGCTTGCCGTCCACCATGGGGAGCTGGCCGGCCGTGTACACGTACACACCCGACTGGATCGCGGGCCGGTACGCCGCGAGCGGCGGGACGACCGCGGGCAGGGTCAGACCGAGTTCGGCGATGCGCGCCTCGACCACGCCGCTCACGCCTGCTTCTCCCGCTTCAGGTAGGCCACGAGCTGCTCGGGGTTGTTCGGCCCGGGCACGACCTGGACGAGCTCCCAGCCGTCCTCGCCCCAGGTGTCCAGGATCTGCTTCGTGGCGTGGACGAGCAGCGGCACGGTTGCGTATTCCCACTTGGTCATACGGCGACTGTAATGCCTGGCGGCCACCGCCTCGCGCGGAGCCCGGAGACAGCCAGGGAAGCGGCCCCCGAACCGCTCCCGGAGCGGCCTCATGGGCAGCCTCATGCGTAGCCCGCCGGGCGACTGGTTAGGCTCGAAGACGTGAGCAGGCTCCAGGTCGTCAGCGGCAAGGGCGGTACCGGCAAGACCACGGTCGCCGCGGCCCTCGCGCTCGCCCTCGCGACCGAGGGCAAGCGCGCCCTCCTCGTCGAGGTCGAGGGCAGACAGGGCATCGCGCAGCTCTTCGAGACAGAAGCGCTGCCCTACGAGGAGCGGAAGATCGCCGTCGCTCCGGGGGGCGGGGAGGTGTACGCCCTCGCCATCGACCCCGAACTGGCCCTTCTGGACTACCTCCAGATGTTCTACAAGCTGGGCAGCGCCGGCCGCGCCCTGAAGAAGCTCGGCGCCGTCGACTTCGCCACGACCATCGCGCCGGGCCTGCGCGACGTACTCCTGACCGGCAAGGCCTGCGAGGCCGTGCGCCGCAAGGACAAGCGGGGACGGTACGCGTACGACTGCGTGATCATGGACGCCCCGCCGACCGGCCGCATCACCCGCTTCCTCAACGTGAACGACGAGGTGGCGGGGCTCGCCAAGATCGGGCCGATACACAACCAGGCGCAGGCCGTCATGCGGGTGCTCAAGTCTCCCGAGACGAGCGTGCACTTGGTGACCCTCCTGGAGGAGATGCCGGTCCAGGAGACGGTCGACGGCATCGCCGAACTGCGCGCCGCGCAGCTGCCGGTGGGCCGCGTCATCGTGAACATGGTGCGCCCCGCGCTGCTCGACGAGGCCGAGCTGGAGCTCGGCCTGGAGCGGACGCCGCGTACGGCCATCGCGAAGTCCCTGGCGGCCGCGGGCCTCGGCGGGGCCCGCGGTGCCGCGGGGCGGCTCGTCGACCCGCTGCTCGCCCAGGCCGCCGAGTACGCCGAGCGGTACGCCCTGGAGGGCGCCCAGCGCGCCGTCCTCGGCGAGCACGGCCTGCCCCTGCACGAACTGCCCCTGCTGGCCGACGGGCTCGACCTGGGGGGCCTGTACGAGCTCGCGGCGGAGCTGCGGCAGCAGGGCGTCTCGTGAACGCGGCGGGGCGTACGCGGCCGTCGCGGCGCGCGGCCCGGCGGCGTACGCGGCCTTCGTGGCGTACGGCAGGACGGCCTGCGCGGCGTACGGCACGACACCACTCATCACCACGCGGAGACCAGGAAAATCATGAGCCTCGACCCGGCACGTGACCCGCTCGACGTCGACGCCCTGCTCGACGACCCGAAGACCCGCATCGTGGTGTGCTGCGGCTCCGGTGGCGTCGGCAAGACGACCACGGCGGCCGCGCTCGGGCTGCGCGCCGCCGAACGGGGCCGCACGGTCGTCGTGTTGACGATCGACCCGGCGCGCAGGCTGGCGCAGTCCATGGGGATCGACTCGCTGGACAACGTGCCGCGGCGGGTGAAGGACGTCCATGGCGGCGGCGAACTGCACGCCATGATGCTCGACATGAAGCGCACCTTCGACGAGATCGTCGAGGCGCACGCGGACAAGGACCGGGCCGAGGCCATCCTCTCCAACCCCTTCTACCAGTCGCTCTCGGCGGGCTTCGCGGGCACGCAGGAGTACATGGCGATGGAGAAGCTGGGGCAGCTGCGCTCCCGCGACGAGTGGGACCTGATCGTCGTCGACACGCCTCCGTCGCGCAGCGCCCTCGACTTCCTGGACGCGCCCAAGCGGCTCGGGTCGTTCCTCGACGGAAAGCTGATCCGGCTGCTCATGGCCCCGGCGAAGGTGGGCGGCCGGGCCGGCATGAAGTTCCTGAACGTCGGGATGTCGATGATGACGGGCGCCCTGGGCAAGCTGCTCGGGGGCCAGCTGCTGCGGGACGTACAGACCTTCGTGGCCGCGATGGACACCATGTTCGGCGGCTTCCGCAAGCGCGCGGACGCGACGTACCGGCTGTTGCAGGCGCCGGGGACGGCGTTCCTGGTGGTGGCGTCGCCGGAGCGGGACGCGCTGCGGGAGGCGGCGTACTTCGTGGAGCGGCTCGCCGCGGACGACATGCCGCTGGCCGGTCTGGTCCTGAACCGGGTGCACGGGAGTGGGGCGGCCGGCCTGTCGGCGGAGCGGGCGCTCGCGGCGGCGGAGAGCCTGGAGGAGCGCGAGGAGGGACCGGAGGAACGGGGGGAGGGCCCGGAGGAGCAGGCCGCGGAAAATCTTGAGGCGTCCGGCATTGTGGATCAGGACGGCGGGAAGGTAGGAGGACGTAACTCCTCAGCGTCCGAGGCTCCCAACTCCCCTGAGGCTTCCGGCAGTTCCCGTCCAACCGAAGACACCGATTCCGGCGCGTCCGTGGAGCAGCTCACCGCAGGCCTGCTGCGGCTGCACGCGGAGCGCATGCGCCTGCTCGCCCGCGAGCGGCACACGCGGGACCGCTTCACCGCGCTGCACCCGGAAGTGGCCGTGGCCGAGGTGGCCGCGCTGCCGGGCGATGTGCACGACCTGGACGGCCTGCGCACCATCGGCGACCGGCTCGCGGAGGCGAGCGACGGCGGTCAGGTGTGAGAGCCCTGCCGCCGGGGCCGGTGTGAACCATGCCGCCGGGGGTCGGGTGTGAACCCATGCCGCCTGGTGGGAGCCCATGCCCCGGCGGCCCCGGTGCCGCCCGTGTGCGGCGGCACCTCTGGGGGCCGGTGATAGGCGATCGGTGGTGCCGCGTGACGTGGGGTCAGCCCACGGCCGCGTAGCTCTCGTAGGTTTCCTCGTCCTCCAAGTCCACGGGCAGCAGGCCCGTGCCACGCTCGTACTCGGAGCGTGCGGTCTCGAGCAGCCTGCGCCACGAGGTGACGGTGGGGCGCCTGCGCAGCAACGCGCGCCGCTCCCGCTCTGTCATGCCACCCCACACGCCGAATTCGACGCGATTGTCCAGCGCGTCGGCCAGGCACTCCGTACGCACCGGGCAACCGGTGCACACTGCCTTGGCCCTGTTCTGCGCTGCTCCTTGTACGAACAGTTCGTCCGGATCGGTAGTGCGGCAGGCAGCCTGCGCACTCCAGTCGGTTACCCAGCCCATACCGGCGCCGTCCTCTCCCGAATCGAGGCTCCCCCACGGCGGCAGCGGCATATTCACCGCCGCCAGTTGAGGACGTTACGGAAGGCGGGCACAGCGCAACACCCCCTTCGGGCCCAATCTTGGATGGCCCGAACGGACTATGCGTAAGCGGCAGATCACCCGACGGAGTGAGCTGGCGACATGCGTGACCAACCCGGCAAATGTGGGCAGTTCAGTTGGGTCACAGCGGGACGCGACAAGACGCATGTGGCGGATTCGGACAGGGATTCCATCCGGGTTTCTCGAGGTCCGCCGGAAAGGGGCCGGATTCGGGAACGGCACGGGGCTTGTTGCGGGACCGCACGGCTGTGACAGTTGAGAGCAGCTTAGGCCAAGGCATATACGCGTGTCCGGCGAATCAGAACGTAGGCTGCCCCCATGGCAAACAAGCGATCGGGCGGCGGTCTCTCCCCCGTGCAGCAGGCCGCCAAGTTCCTGGGCGTGAGCGTGCTCGCGGGCGCGGTGCTCGCCGGGATCGCGCTGCCCGCGGCGGGTGTGATCGGGCTCGCGGCCAAGGGGTCGGTGGACAGCTTCGACGAGATCCCGGCCAACTTGAAGCGGCCGCCGCTGAGTCAGCGCACCACGATCATGGATTCGGCGGGCGGCGCCATCGCCACGGTGTATTCGCGCGACCGCACCGTGGTCCCGCTGAACCGCATCTCGCCGTACATGCAGAAGGCGATCGTCGCGATCGAGGACTCCCGGTTCTACGAGCACGGCGCGGTGGACCTCAAGGGCATCCTGCGCGCGGTCAACCAGAACGCGCAGAGCGGCGGCGTCGCGCAGGGCGCCTCCACGCTCACGCAGCAGTACGTGAAGAACGTCTTCGTGGAGGAGGCCGGCGACGACCCGGACAAGGTCGCGCAGGCCACGCAGCAGACGCTGGGCCGCAAGATCCGCGAGCTGAAGTACGCGATCCAGGTCGAGGAGGAGCTCGGCAAGAAGCGGATCCTGAAGAACTACCTGAACATCACCTACTTCGGTCAGCAGGCGTACGGAGTCGAGGCGGCCTCGCAGCGGTACTTCTCCAAGCACGCCGACGACCTCAAGCTCCAGGAGGCGGCCCTCCTCGCCGGCATCGTGCAGTCCCCGAGCCGGTACGACCCGGTGAACGACGAGTCCGAGGCCAAGCAGCGCCGCAACGTCGTACTGCAGCGCATGGCCGAGACGCACGACATCTCGCAGCGCGAGGCCGACGAGGCCAAGAAGACCCCCCTCGGGCTGAACGTCAGCCGCCCCAAGAACGGCTGCATCACCGCCGTGAAGGGCGCCGGGTTCTTCTGCAAGTACGTCGAGAAGGTCTTCCTGAACGACCCGGTCTTCGGCAAGACCAAGGAGGCCCGCGCCAAGCTGTGGAACCGCGGCGGGCTGCGCATCAGGACGACGCTGGACCCGCAGACCCAGGCCTCCGTGCAGGACTCGATAAAGGATCACGTCTACCAGACCGACGACGTGGCGACCGCCGCCACCATCGTCGAGCCCGGCACCGGCAAGATCCTCGGCATGGGGCAGTCCCGCCCGTTCGGCTACGGCAAGAACGAGACGGAGATGAACCTCTCCGTGGACGACGCGATGGGCGGCGGCGCGGGCTACCAGCCCGGTTCGACGTTCAAGCCGATCGTGGCCGCGGCGGCCCTGGAGCGCGGCATGTCGCCGCGCAAGCGGTACGACTCGCCGTACGAGATGCCCTACCCCGACCGGGTCGCCGCCTGTGACGGCAAGACCTGGCGGAACTACGGCAACCAGAAGCTCACCAACGAGAACGAGTCCGAGGTCGGGCCCTACCGCATGCGGGAGGCGACCGCGAAGTCGGTCAACACCTACTTCGTGGAGATGATCGGCGACATCGGCATCTGCCCGGTGACGAAGATGGCCGACAAGATGGGCGTCAAGCGCGCCAACGGCAAGCCGATCGACCAGGCGCCGTCGATCGCGCTCGGCACCCAGGAGGTGTCGCCGCTGACGATGGCGAGCGCGTACGCGACGTTCGCCTCGCGCGGCACGTACTGCACGCCGATCGCCATCGAGTCGATCCGCACACTCGGCGGCAAGGACCTGCCGGTGCCGAAGTCGACGTGCTCGCGCGCCATGTCGGAGAGGACTGCCGACACGATCAACACCCTCCTCAAGGGCGTGGTCGAGGACGGCACGGGCAAGCAGGCCGGCCTCGGCTCCCGGGACAGCGCGGGCAAGACGGGTACGACCGACGGCCGGTACGCCGCCTGGTTCGCGGGCTACACCCCGAACATGTCCGGCGCGGTCTGGGTCGGCGACCCGGCCCACGAGCGCCGCATGGTCTCCATCACGATCGGCGGCCGCCCCTACGACAAGGTCTTCGGCGGCGAGGTCCCCGGCCCGATCTGGCGCGACGCGATGAGCGGCGCCCTCTCCGGCAAGCCGGACCCCGAGTTCAACACCGTCCACATCCCGGGCGACAAGAACCGCGACCGGGACCACGGGGACGGTGACGACGACGGGGACGACGGTGGTGACGGCGGCGGTGATGACGGCGGTGACGGCGGCGACGACGACGGGAAGCCGGGCGGCGGCAACGGCGGTGGCGGCAACGGCAACGGCAACGGGGGCAACGGCGGCAGGAACCCGTAGCCGGACGTCTCGCTGCCGCCCGGGGTCATCGGCGGCGGGGACGGCGGGCCCGGGGGCTGGCGGGACTGAGGCCCAGGTCTCTCCTGGGACACCTTGATCCCTTGGCTACGTTGATGGGGCGCCGCCCGAGTCGGACTCGGGGGGCGCCCCATCGACGTACGCGTACAAGGAAACGTACGCAGGCGCGTACAGGGAAACGTACGCAGGCATGCGAACCGGCGAGAGCGCTCAGCCGCCCGCGAGCAGCTTCTTGACCGTGGCGGCGACGCGGCCGCCCTCGGCCCGGCCGGCCACCTTCGGGTTCACGATCTTCATGACCTGGCCCATGGCGCGCGGCCCCTCCGCGCCCGCGCCCTTCGCCTCGGCGACGGCCGCCGCGACGATCTGCTCCAGCTCGTCGTCCGAGAGCTGCTGGGGCAGGTACTCGGCGAGCACCTCGCCCTCCGCCTTCTCGCGCTCGGCCTGCGCGGCGCGACCGCCCTGCGCGAAGGCCTCCGCGGCCTCGCGGCGCTTCTTCGCCTCGCGGGTGATCAGCTTCTGCACCTCGTCGTCGGAGAGCTCGCGGGCGGTCGTGCCCGAGACCTCCTCCTTGGAGATGGCGGTGAGCGTCAGCCGGAGCGTCGAGGAGCGCAGCTCATCGCGCTCCCGGATCGCCGCGGTGAGGTCTTCCTTGAGCTTGGCCTTCAGCGTGGTCATGACGTAATTGTGGCAGGTGGGCGGGGAGGGGGCGCGCTCTTTTACCCCCGCCGTCGGATCATCGGACTCACTCACCGGCCGTGGTGTGGCGTCTGACACGATGGTCGTATGCGCGCGCGATACGCAGTACCTCTGGGAATCACGGCGACGGCCGCGGCCGGTATCGCCTACTCGGTCGGCATCGAGACCCGCCTCTTCCGCCTCCGGCGGGTGACGGTCCCGGTCCTCCCTCCAGGGATGCGGCCCCTGCGTGTGCTCCAGGTCTCCGACATCCACATGGTGTCCGGGCAGCGCAAGAAGCAGCGCTGGCTGCGGTCGCTGGCGGGTCTGCGCCCCGACTTCGTGATCAACACGGGCGACAACCTCTCGGACCCCGAGGGCGTCCCCGAGGTCCTGGACGCGCTGGGCCCGCTGATGCAGTTCCCGGGTGCGTACGTCTTCGGCTCGAACGACTACTACGGCCCGAAACTGCGCAACCCCGCGCGTTACTTGATCGAGAAGGCGCAGGGCCGGCACGGCCTGAACGGCAACAAGCCGGTGGTGGGCGCGATCCACAACCCGTGGGAGGGCCTGCGGGACGGCTTCGACGCGGCGGGCTGGCTCAACCTCACGAACACCCGCGGCGCCCTGAAGATCGACGGCTACGAGATCGCGCTGACCGGCCTGGACGACCCGCACATCAAGCGGGACCGGTACGCGCGGGTGGCGGGCGGCCCGGTGGCCGGGGCGGACTTCTCCCTGGGCGTCGTGCACGCGCCGTACCTGCGCGCCCTCGACGCCTTCGCGGCCGACGGCTACCCCCTGATCCTCGCGGGCCACACCCACGGCGGCCAGCTCTGCATCCCCTTCTACGGCGCCCTGGTCACCAACTGCGACCTCGACACGGGCCGCGTGAAGGGGCTGTCCCGGCACGAGTCCGGGGGCCACACCTCCTACCTCCACGTCTCCGCGGGCTGCGGCACCAGCCGCTACACCCCGGTCCGCTTCGCGTGCCCCCCGGAGGCCACCCTCCTCACCCTCACGGAACGCCCTCCGCGCCCCTGACCCCCACCCACGTCCCACCCACGTCCCACCCCGCAAAACCGGATTTCGTCTCCGGCCGCCGGTCCGCTAAAGTAATCGATGTCGCCGCGACCTGCGCAGCAGGCCGCCGGATCAACGACATCGGGGTGTGGCGCAGCTTGGCAGCGCGCTTCGTTCGGGACGAAGAGGTCGTGGGTTCAAATCCCGCCACCCCGACAGTGAAGTACCAGGTCAGGGGCCTGATCCGCAGTGCGGATCAGGCCCCTGAGTGGTTCCTGGAGATCGCTTGGGAGAAATCTGGGAGAAGATCTTGGTCGGCTTCTCCCAGGAGCAGTCTCCAGTGCCGCAGGATGAGCAGCGCTCAAGCGCCCTCGGACCTGCGCGTTCGCGAATCCAGGGCTCGTAGCTGACCAGGAACGCCGCAGCGGGCCGCCCCAACGGTCGTTAGGAACACCGCACATGGCAGGTCATCGCTCAGCGCCTCCCCACGACCACGCCCGTGCGCTCGCCCAGCGGTTACGGGCGTTGCGGGAGGACCGCGGGTGGACGCGTGAACGGCTGGCCAAGGAGGCAGGCATCGCCGTCGGGACGCTGGGCCGTCTGGAGAGCGAGGGAGCGATCCAGCCAGGTTTCTTCACCATCGGCGCAGTGGCCGAGGCTCTTGCGATCTCCCTCGATGATCTGTTCCGGACGGCCCGGGTCCCGCCCGTCACGCCCGGTCTCTGGTCAGCCGGGTACGAAGGGCGGGACATCGAGTCGTTCGTCGCCTCGCTCGTCGACAGCCGCATCAGTGTCGTGGCGGACGTACGGCTCACCCCAATCAGCCGCAAGAAGGGCTTCAGCAAGACCCGCCTCGGGGAGGCTCTGGCCGAAGCCGGCATCGAGTACACGCACCTGCGTGGCCTGGGCAATCCGAAGGACAACCGGGAGCCCTTTTGGGACGGCCGCGTCGAAGTGGGCCGGGCGCGCTTCCGCGGCCTGCTGCGGCACGAGGAGGCCCAGGCCGACCTTGACCGCCTCGCAGAGCACGCCCGAGCGTCGCGGGTCGCGGTGCTGTGCTTCGAGAAGGACGAAAGCCGCTGCCACCGGCAGGTCGTCCTGGAGACGATCCGCAGCCGGGTCTCAGTACCGGTGAATCCCTTGGCCTGACTTCGTCCCCGGCTTTCGCACACGCCCTTGCCAGCGGCGCATGCCTCTCTTCCAATCAGATCGGGGAGAGCGACGGAGGGGGCACACCATGGCGTCGTCGGCATTCGGGAAACGACAGCGCGCACGGATCATGATCACGGTCAAGACGTATCCGGAGCTGTCCAACAAGTACCGCGAGACCAGCTGCGTGGCCGGCATACGCCTGGACCAGGGCGAGCCTCAGCACGTCCGGCTTTTCCCGGTGCCCTTCCGGCTCCTGAGCCAGGACGCCCAGTTCTCCAAGTACTCGATCATCGAGGTCGACGTCGAACCGCACCGCCCGGAGCGGGATTCCCGCCCAGAGAGTCTCCGGCCCGACCTCGACACAGTGGAGATCGTGGGCGAGGTACCGCCCGACGACGGCTGGAAGAAGCGGTACCGGTACGTGGAGCCGCTGGTCGCCCCGTCGCTCTGCGCCATCAAGCGGGATCAGGAGAAGCGAGGAACGTCCCTGGGCGTCTTCCAGCCCGCCGAGATCACCCGCTTCCGGCTGGAGCCTGCCGAGCCCTGGTCCGTGTCCAAGGCCGCCCTGGCCGACCAACTCGACCTATTCGAACAGGAACTGAATCCGCTGGAGTGGGTGCCGCTCGACTTCCGCTACAGCTTCCGCTGCGCCGACGGCGACTGTCCAACCCACGACATGGGGCTGAAGGACTGGGAGGCCGGCCAGTCGTACCGCAGATTCCTGCGCAAGTACGGCGAGCGCGGGGTCCGTGAGGCACTGCGTGAGACTTGGTACGACCGGATGTGCGCCCCGAAACGGGCCGTCCACTTCTTTGTTGGCAACATCGCGGCCCATCCCAAGACCTTCATGCTGCTGGCCGTCTTCTACCCAGAGCGGAAGGTCGTCGAGTACGTGCAGGACAGCCTGTTCGATGAGTAACACAATTCTGCGGGAGCTTCAGGCGGACATGCTGTGCTGCTGGGCGTTGCTCGCTTCTGGCACCCCCGCCTGCTTCGGAAAATGGGGTCACCTTCTTCATGCGGGGCTCCTTTTCGAAGAACGCACGATACTTCTCGACGGTGCCGATCTCCCTGACGATCTTCTTCACCCAGGCGGACGTATAGAAATACGTCCCGAATGCCTCGCTGTAGACGCAGTACTTCGCGTTCGTGGCGTGGGGGTCGGAAGCTCCATTAGCAGGTCTGACCGCGAGGCGTCGCCACATCTTGGCGTACTCGTTGTGGACGCTGAATTCGAAGGGCACTTGGTCTTCCACAAGGCGAGCCACCCGTCCGGGGCGCAGTTTGTCCTTGTCTGCCACTTCAACGTGCCTGATCTTCTCGATGACTGTGCCGAGACGCCCCGCCTCGACCATGATTCTGCGCTCTTCCTCGCTCAGCTCGGCGAGCTTGACGAAGTTGATCGCCAGGTCGGCATCCGTCTTCGAGCCGATGATGGGCACAAGCCGCACGCGGTAGTCGTACCTAAGGTCGTCGAGGACCGCAGGATCGATGGCGGCCTCGAACTTCGCCACCAGGTCGCGGGTATGCTTTGGCAGCTTCTTCGCCGCTGCCAGGAGTTGCTCCCGCCCCTCAGCAGTGAGGGCCTGAAGTGAAATCGGAAATCGGAGCCGATCGGCCAGGCTGTACTCAGGGCCGAAGTGGGCAACCATCTCCTGCTCGTAGCACGTCGCCGAGGACGCGATGGTGCCGCCCCTCCCAGCTCAGGCGTTCAGCGGCCTCAAGAGCTGTCGGGAAGTCGCCGACGAGTCGGGAGAGGGGGGCAAGCCCGCGGCGGGCGTTCGCTGCCAGGCGCCCGCCGGTGGCGACCATCTGCATTCCCTGCCGGGACTCCTCGGTGTGCCCGAGGTCGCGCTGCGCCTTGGCCCGGTAGTAGACGGCCATTTCGGACAGCTCCGCTGGAAGGAGCCCGGTGTCGGTGACGGCCACAAGGCGCTCCACCGTGCGGGCCCGGTTCTCGTGCTGCCGACGGGCGAGCGCGCTGAGCAACTCCACCAGAGCGTCGGCGGCCGTGGCGGCAGCGTCCTCTCCCTCGGCGCCGACGGCCAGGTCAAGCGGCTCCCACACGGAGTCGCCGACGTAGGTCCAGGCGGCCTCGGTGAGCCAGCCGAGGTCAAGGGAGTAGTCGCGGGCGATGGCCAATCCCCCAGAGCCTTCCGGGAAGCAAGATGGCCTCGGCCGGACACGACTGGCTGACCAATCCGGTCACCCAGGAGCGGGGCCTCGGCTACGTCAAGGACCGCTACGGCAGTCCCGAAAGGCGTGGGACTTCTGGCGGCGCAACCACTGGTACGCCAGGGGCACCCGCTCGGCCTCCCCCGGCCTGGCCCTCGTCGGCAAGGCCGGCCCCGAATTGATCGAGATGCGCGGTGGTGAGCGGGTGCACTCCGCGCCCGACACCGCCGCACTCCTGGGCGCACGCAACATCACGGTCAACATCACCGCCGCTCCGGATGTCCCTACCGAGAACACCATCCTGCGGGCGCTGGAACGGGCTCACCTGATGCACGGACGATAGAAGTCGGGGTGCCGGGGGCCGTGCCCCGGCGCCCCGACTTCCTACAGCTCAATGGGACAGTTCAAGAGCATCGGCGCCCCAATTTCGCAAAGTGGCGGTTGAAGTCCTTGGTATCCCACCACTCTTCCAAGAGGCCGCGCACCAGCTCTACCAGTTGGCGAAGACGCTCAGGATCAGGTACAGACGAGGTGAGCACGTCGTTAAAGGACTTGTCGCTCCACGGCAGTGTGAAGAGCCAGCTCTCGTCAGTGCGCCCTTTCCGCTCGATGACGAGGCCATAGGTGAACGTGACTTTCCGGTCCGCTTGGTGGTCTACCGTCAGATCAGTGACGTTGAACCTGACCGCGCCATCATCGCTGGTGAACGAGCGGGCCAGAGCAAGCTCGGCCGGCGTGCGAGTCGCCATGTACACCTCTCACCTCGTCTACGGGTATCCCAAGTTAGTCGCTAGCACCTGGGGGCGGTGGCCGAGTTCGTGACGCGGTAGGCGGTCCGCAGGTCGTTGGTACCGGCTGGCGTCTTGGTCTTGGTGCGGAATTTCTCCTTGCTCGGGCACGAAGCGGACCAGGTCGAGTACCCGCCCCCGTTCCACACGCCGGACCAGATGGCGGCACTGATCTTCCTGTCCATCGTGTTGTTCCAGCCGTGTCGCGCCTTTATGTGCTTCCAGCCCCACGTACGGGTGCCACAGCGCAACGTGAACTCCTCAGGTCCACGGTGGTACTTGCGAACGATGTGGTTCCTACCGTGGCTCCGGCAGGTCTGGCCGATGTCGCTAGCCCCCGGCGTCACGATCGGTCCGCTCGGGGAAGCCGTAGCGGATCCGGCTGTCGGAATGAGCAGAGCCGACGCGACGGCGCCGGCGGCAAGCGCCACCTTGACGTTGCGAGATGAATTGCTGAGCAAGAGTCCCCCTCTGTGGTTGGCCTCCCTGGCCATAGGAGGCACGTTCGACTTCGAGTTCGAAACCGAACGTGATCGGACCATGCCGCTCAGTGCACCGTCAATCCAAATATGACCATTTAGGCCATGCTGCGGACAGGAGCTAGCCGACGGCGAGCCGCCTTGCGGCCAATTCCCTGCCCAAGAACCCCGTGTGCACTGCACCCTCCGCCGCGCGTGTCCGAGCTCGACAAGAATTCAAGGAAGAGAAGCCGGACAGGGAGACCATGGATGGCTTCCCTCCCGGCGTCGTGCAGAGAGGTTTGCCCTTGGGGGACTACCGCATCATCGTTCGCGACAAGCAGCTCGTGCCCGTGGGCCAGATTGACGAGTACATCGAGTTCAACGCGGTGCTGAAGTTCTGTGACACCGGTCAGTGGACGCTCAAGGTCCAGGCCGACCGGAGGAACACCCTCCTCCTTCAGCCGGGCTGCGGCATCCTCGTCTACCGGGAAGGTGTTCAGCAACGTCTCGTAGGTGATCACTTCTATACGTGCCATGTGCGTGTTGTAGGTCCGCAGCGTGTCCGCGACCTGCTGGGGTGTGACCCCCTCATTCACGTACTGCGGATGCCCGATCACGACAGTCGCGGAGGCCCTGCGCGTGTCGACCCCGTACCGCGCGAGGATGGTTTCACGGCCCTCGTCCAAGGTCCGTAGGTAGTTCTGCGTCTGCGAGACCGCGTGGTGGACCGGGGCGCCCAGCATGAGTTGGCCGCTGGGCCGGATGACCAGTTTCTCGATGTTCGCGCGCTTGAGTTCCACCACGTGCAAGGAGCCGTCCCCTCGCAGCAGCGGAATGTCGAGAATGGTGTCCGGGGTGTACTGGCGGCGGGCCAGCTCAGCCACGAAGACACCACCGAAGATCCACTCTTGGTTCTTCAGGCAGGCGTGGAGAGCACCCTCAGAGCTCGCAGGGCGATCCACTGCGACGCGCAGGGAGGCGAGGCCCGCCCGTCTGGCCCGCAGTTCCAGCAACTGGGCCAGCATTCCAGCGTCCGCGTCTGCCAGGAACTCGCTGATCATCCGGGCGGTCTCAGCGGAGGCCGGGCGGGGCAGGTCCCGCAGGATCAGCTCCATGTGCCCGAACTCCTGAAGGCGCTTGAGGTACTTGGTGGGCAGTTGGATTCCGCCCTCGCCGTCTCCGATACCCAGGTGGCCGGTGGACCGGGCGATGCCGCG
The DNA here is from genome assembly GCF_014649395.1 of Streptomyces aureoverticillatus. Lineage (GTDB taxonomy): Bacteria > Actinomycetota > Actinomycetes > Streptomycetales > Streptomycetaceae > Streptomyces > Streptomyces aureoverticillatus. The sequence continues at coordinate 605,464 of NZ_BMSY01000003.1, read as the reverse complement.
GAAGAGAGCAAGGGCGTCGGTGACACTCGCATCGGGGCTCTCGGCGCGCAGCGCCTCCAAGGCGGACACGGCTCGATCGGCGCCCATGGCGGCCATTCGCCGCATGAACTCCTCGCTCCGCTGCCGCGCCTCCGCGTCGTAGTAATTCTCAATGGTGTCGAGGAAGAGTTTGCCGCCCGCGTAGCCGGCGAACCTCTGGAAGCGCTGAGCCAGCGCGAACTCCTCATGGAGCAGGCACGCTTGGGCCACATCCTCCAGGGCGTCCACCAGCGGCCTTCCCTTGCCGTACGTCCCGCCGAAGCCATCGCCCATGATGCGCAGCACCGCGTCGATCCGTTCGTGCACGCCGGCGTGCACGGTGAGATTTCGCGCTTCTTCGACCATGAGCCGGAGCGAGTGACTGGACCGGAATATCGCCATGGCGGGACCATAGGAGTCGGCACTGACAACGTCGGCACCGACAACTACGACAGCTAGGGGCGCAGCAACCCGAGCAGGAGGTCCGGCGCCTCCGGACACGCGTAGGTACCGGAGTTGTTCCGCCGTCCGCCCTCTTCAGGGGGAAGACGTCCGTCCACCCCCTGAGACGGGCAGCCTCCGGGCGCCGTCCGGTGCGGGATCGGGACTATCCTCAGGTACGGACGTCCTGGACCCCGGCGGACCTGTTGTCGCTCGACACGGATGGCTGCGGGGAGCGGACGGATCTCTTCGTCCGGTCGCCCGGTGCATCTCCTGGAGGAACCGGGCAGTTTCCTTGCCGCTGGTGGACAGACCGGCGGGCCGCCTGCTCGCCTGCCTCCGCGCTCATGTATGCCTCTGCCGGGAACGCCCCGAGAGGAGCCGGGAGTCCGGCTCCGCCCCGTGACTCCGCCCGGCGGGCCTCCGGAACTGAGGCGTCATGTCCTTACCGCAGTTGAACGTCTACCGGCACGACAGAAGGCCCCGGGCACTGATCACGCCGGCCGGTGAGATCGACCTGGAAACGGTGTCCCTGGTCCGCGGAACACTGGACGACTGCCTGCGCGACGGCATCCGTACCGTCGACGTCGACCTCACTCCCGTCACCTTCTGCGACTGCAGCGGTCTCAATCTCTTCATCGAGTCGTACCAGCGCACCACCGCGGCCGGCGGGACGCTGCACCTGCACTACCCGCCTCCGATGCTGGCGAGGATGATCGAGCTCACCGGTTGCGGCTTCCTGCTCGCGGGGCCTCCGGCCGTCCCTGCCGCTTCGGGCGGTGTGCTCGGCTCCCGTGGCGACGCGACGGGCTGCAGGGTGTAGAGCCCCTGTTCACAGGCGGCGCCAGCGTGCCGAGGCGAAGGAGAAGGCGCCGAAGAGGATCAGCCCGATCGCGACGGCGACCAGGAGCCAGGGGCCAACGGGGGTCTGCGTGAAGCTGCGGAGCGTGGCGTCCACCCCCTTGGCCTCGTCCGCGTCGAACCGGACGGCTGCGATCAGGATGAAGATCCCGGCCGCCGCGAACACCGTGCCGCGCGCCACGCCGCCGCCCACCCCCAGGCCGGTCACGATCTGCCGCGTGCGGTGGCTCATCGCGCCCACGTCCAGCTGTTTCAGGAACTTGCGCAGGGCCGCCCGTACCGCGAGTACGGCACCGATGCCGATCAGGAGGCAGCCCGCGGCCCCCACGAGCACTTGGCCGTACGACAGTTTCAGCACCGACGCCGTCCAGTCCCGCGACTTCGCGTTGCCGCTGGAACCCTGGCCACCGCCCGCGGCGAAGGCGGCGGTCGCCCAGCAGACCGACGCGTAGAAGATCGCCCTGCCGCCGTCCAGGAGCCGCGAGGACGCCTTCCGCTCGGGCCCCCTGCTGAGCACCGCGCGGGAGCCCCGCCACAGCGCCATGCAGCCGAAGCCGACGGCCAGCGTCCACAACATCGCCTTCCCGAAGGGCTGCTCGGCGACCTGGTCGAGCGCACCCTGGCGGTCCGCCGACTCCCCGTCACCGCCGAGGGCCAGCTGGATGGCCAGGGCGCCGATGAGGACGTACACGACACCGCGCGCCGTGAAACCCGCCCGGCCCGCGGCCGTGAGCGTCTCTTCCTTGGCGGCGTGGGCGGCGGAACCTCCGCCCCGGCCCTTGCCTTGCGCTTGAGGTGCTTGAGGTGTTTGAGACGACGTCACGAGGTCCTCCCCCTGGCATGGGGCGCGCGATGCGCGTCCTGGCCCCCGAGTGCCCCCGTACGGAGGCGTGATACGTCGTACCGGCAGCAGCCTGTTCACCCGCGGCAGGGGTACTCGGCGGGCATGCGAACCCATGAACCGCGTCTCGGCGCAGGCACGCAGCTCGCCTCCTCGGCCGTGAAGGTCCTGACCGGGGACCGGAGCGCGCGTCGGGCCGCCCTGCGTGGCACCGGCTCGCTGGCCCTGGTCTCCGCCGCCGTCCGGGGCGCCGGCAAGGTGCTCGACACGCGCCGGCCGCTCCGGCATCCGCCGAGCGGGGTGGTCTCCTCCCACCGCACGGCCGGTGCCGCCGCCTTCGCGGCGGCCGCCGCCTTGGAGACACCCTGGCTGGGGGCCGCCCTCCTCCCCCTCGCCGGGGGCATCGCCGTCTCCCGGCTCCGCGCGGGCGCGCATACTCCCGGCCGCGTTCTGGCGGACGTCGCGTTCGGCGTGGGGGTCGCGGCCGCCACCTGCCGGTGGTGGCCACTGCACCGAGACGGGCCCGCCGACAGCGCCCGGCCGACGCTCCCCGTTCCCGCGCTTCCCTCCGGCGAGGGTCTGGTCGTGGTCGTCAACAGCGACGCCGGGGACGACGTCCCGGCCGAAGGCGAACTGCGGGCCCTGCTGCCCAAAGCGGACCTGCGGCTCTGTGCAGCCGGCGAGGACCTGCACACCGTCCTGCGGCAGGCCACCGCGCAGGTACAGGCACGTGGCGGCGCCCTGGGCGTGGTCGGGGGCGACGGCACGGTCAACGCGGCGGCCGTGCTGGCCGTGGACAACCGGCTGCCGCTCGCGGTGTTCCCCGGCGGCACCCTCAACCACTTCGCCGCCGACCTCGGTCTTTCGACCCTGAAGGCGGCCGCCGACGCCGTGGAGGCGGGCCGCGGCGGCACCGTCGACCTCGGCCGGATCACCGGCGACGGCACCTGCGCGTATTTCCTCAACACCTTCAGCATCGGTGTCTACCCCGAACTCGTCCGGGCCCGCGAAGCCCGTGAGACGACCCTCGGCAAATGGCCCGCCCTCGCCTTCGGCCTGGCCCGCGTCCTCGCCGACGGTGCCCCCGTCGACGTCACCCTCGACGGACGGCCTCGGCGGCTGTGGCTGCTCTTCGCCGGCAACAGCCGCTACGACCCGCCCGGCTTCGCCCCCTCCTACCGCTCCACCCTCGACGACGGACTCCTCGACCTCCGCCTCGTCGACGCGAAACACCCCTTCGCCCGCACCCGCCTCATCACGGCCTTCCTCACCGGCACCCTCGCCCGCTCCCGCGTCTACCGGGAAACCACCGCCACCCGCCTGCGCATCGACGGCATGGGAAAGGCGGGCGACTACACCCGCGACGGCGAAGTCAGCCCCGCCCCCGACACCCTCGTCCTCGACAAGAGAGGCCGCGCCCTGACCGTCTACCTGCCCGCTCCACCGTGATCCCGTGCCGGCAGCGGCACGACACCTGTCCCGGACCTGTTCCGGTCTCCTGAACCGAGGCGCCCCATGCACACTCCGCAGCACCCTCACGACCCCGACAGCTCACAGCCGTCCGCCACGGACTCCGTACGTCTGCGCCGGCTCAACCGCTGGCAGGCCGAGGACCTGCGAGAGGACCTCGCGGACCTGTACGTGGAATCCTCCACCGTTCCCTCCGGCGAGGAGTTCCGCGGCCGACAGGAGTTCCTGCTCCGCCTGGCGCACGACGTACAACAGCCCGGCTTCGACATGCTGGTCGCCGAGACGGAAGCGCTGGCCGGCTGCGCGTACGGAGTTCCCGTGCCGCGCGACGGATCCTGGTGGCAGGGATTCGACGGCCCGCTGCCTCAGAACCTCGAACAGCTCACCGCGTCCGGACACGTCTTCGCGATCACCGAAACCCTCGTCCATCCGCACGAGGACGCGCTCGGGGTCGCCCGCCGTCTGCAAGAGCGCCTGCTCGCCGACCATCAGGCCTCCCTCGGCGCCACCCTGATCGACCAGGCCGACCACTCGGCGTTCGCCGCCTTCGCGGCCTGGGGCTGGCAGGAGATCGGGCAGGTCCACCGGCCCTCGCCTGCCCCGACCGTGTTACGCGTAATGGTGCTGCCGCTCGGAGCGCGCACCACGGAGCACCCCGACGGCCTGGCTCACAACGCCGGGACCCAGCGGCCCGAATAGGTCCAGGCGCTGGGGGAGCGGGCTTCTTCCCCGCGGGCCCCAGCCGGAGTCACGGGCCGCAGGGCCCCAGCCGAAGTCGTCGTGACCCGCCTCGTGGGCCGCCGCGCAGCGGACTGCGTGCCTCGCGGCTGAGTACGCCGCGCGCGCCGCGTCGTATCGGCACCGGTCCCTCCCCTCGTGGGGACCGGTACCGAACGACGCGGAGGGCGCGGAGGCGGTCCGGGTGTGACCTGCTCCGCGGATCTCGTTGGTTCGCGCGAGGAAAGTCTCGCCACCGCTTGGTAACTCCGGCGGAAACCAGCCAGGAACCCGACCAGGAACAGGGAGCGCCATGAGTCGCCTCTCGGAGCGCCGAGCCGGTGGCCTGCCCTGACGCCGTGTGGTTGGTTCGCTACTGCGCTGCGATCCTGCCAGTTCCGGCTTCCGCTGAGGAGGTTCCGGTACCGTCCGGAGACCTAAACCGCAGGTCAGCCGTATAAAGTGGGTTTTCCGGTCCGGATGTCCAGCAGCGGGGGAAGTGAGGGGTGGAGGCCTTGAGTTCCGACTCGGGGGCACGCACGGCCTTCGCGGAACGCCTCGCGCTGCTGTATCAGGAGGCCGGCAATCCGCCCCTCAAACGCGTGGCCGAAGCGGTCGTCCAGCTGCAGCGGGTCGACGAACGCGGGCGCCCCGTGCGGGTGTCCGCGCAGCGGATCAGCGACTGGCGGCGGGCCAACAATGTGCCCGCGCAATTCGCGGCGCTCGCCGCGGTCCTGCACGTCCTGATCCCCGAAGCCCGGCGCAAGCGGCCCACGCCGGTGTCCCCCGGGCTGTACGACTTCGCCCAGTGGCAGCGGCTCTGGGAGCGGTCTGTGGCCGATCCGGTCGGGGATCGCGCGGCGGCGGCGCCTGGGATGTCTGGGGCATCTGGGGGGTCTGGGGCGGCTGCCAAGGGTGGTCAACGGCTCCCCGCCGATGCCGCTGCCCTCGGCGGCGTATGCCCCTACCGCGGCCTCGCCTCGTATCGGCAGCAAGACGCCCAGTGGTTCTTCGGCCGCGAGCGGAGCACCGACGCCCTCGTCGCCCAGCTCCGCGCCGCGGAGAAGACGGGCGGCCTCGTCATGCTCGTGGGCGCCTCGGGGGCGGGGAAGTCCTCCCTTCTGAACGCCGGTCTGGTGCCCGCGTTGCGGAACGGCGCGCTCGGCGACGTGGGTGGCGTACGTGACGTACGTGACGTACGCGACCTAGGTGACGTACGCGGCGTGGGTGACACACGCGACGAGAGCGAGGAGAGCGACGGGGGCGACAGGGGCGACACCGGCGACGGGGACAGGCCGGTCGGGCCGGTGCTGCAGCTCGTACCGGGAAGCGATCCGCTCGCGGAACTGGCCGACCGAATACCCGAACTCGGAACCCTGGAGCCCGATACGCCCCGATTCGCCCCATCCGTACGAGAATCCGTCACCGCATGGGCCCGGCGCCAGTCCCCCTCCGCCGGCCGCCCCGTCCTCATCGTGGACCAGTTCGAGGAAGCCTTCACCCTCTGTTCCGACGAAGCGGACCGGCGTGCCTTCGTCCAGGCCCTGCACGCCGCCTGCTCGCCCGCCGACTCCGGTGACCCCGCCCCCGCGCTCGTCGTCCTCGGTGTCCGCGCCGACTTCTACGAGGAGTGCCTCGGGTACCCCGAGCTGGCCGACGCGCTGCAGCACCGGCACATGGTGCTCGGGCCGCTGACCACCGCCGAGCTGCGTACCGCGGTGACCGGCCCGGCCAAGGCCGTCGGGCTCGAGCTCGAACCGGGCCTCGCGGAGCTGATCGTCCGGGAAGTGAGCACCGACGGGCCCCGCGGGGCGCACGACGCGGGCGTCCTGCCGCTCCTCTCCCACGCCCTGCTCGCCACCTGGCAGCGCCGCAAGACGGGCCGCCTGACGCTGGCCGGATACCGCGCGGCGGGCGGGATCCAGGGAGCGGTGGCGGCGACCGCCGAGCGCGCCTGGTCCGGCCTCGACCCGGCGGCGCGTACGGCCGCCCGGCTGCTCCTGCTGCGGCTGGTCCGGCTGAGCGAGGACACCCAGGCCACCCGCAGGCGGGGCACGCGGCGGCAGCTCGCGGAGGAGTCGACGGACCCCGGCAAGACGGAGGAATCCCTCGAGGCGCTGGTACGCGCCCGGTTGGTGACCCTCGACGCGGAGACCGTGGAGATCACCCACGAAGCGCTGCTGCACGCCTGGCCGCGGCTGCGCGACTGGATCGACGAGGACAGGAACGACCACCTGCTGCGGCAGCGCCTGGAGGAGGACAGCAGGGCCTGGGAGGACTCCGACCGCGACGCGGCCCTGCTGTATCGGGGTTCCCGTCTCGAACAGGCCCGTGCCTGGGCGACGTCCGCCGGTGACACCTTCCTGACCCGCGGCGCCCGGGAGTTCCTCGCCGCGTCGGCCGGGCTGCGTCGGCGCACGGTCCTGATCAGCCGTGCCGCGGTGGCGGCGCTGGTGGTCCTGGCGATGGTGGCCGTCGTGTCGGCGGTGGTCGCCTGGCAGCAGCGCAACGACGCCGTGTCCGGGCGCAACGACGCCGTGTTCGAGCAGGTGGTCGCCGAGGCCGACCGCGCCCAGGACACGGATCCCTCGCTGTCCGCCCAACTCGACCTGGTGGCGCACCGTCTGCGGCCGGGCGACGAGGGCACCAGGAACCGGCTCATCTCGATCGTGAACGCGCCGCTCGCCACCCCGTTGCTCGGCCACACCGGCGCCGTCTACCTCACCTCGTTCAGCCCGGACGGACGGCTCCTGGCCACCGCGAGCTACGACCGGACCGTCCGGCTGTGGGACGTGTCGGACCCCGAGCGCCCCAAGCGCCTGGGCAAGCCGCTGACCGGCCACAAGAGTTGGGTGAGCACGTCCGTCTTCAGCCCGGACGGCCACACCCTCGCCACCGCGTCGGACGACGGCACGGTCCGGCTGTGGGACGTCCGCGACCCGCGCGACCCGCGCCCGCTCGGCGCGCCGGTGAACGGTCACGGCGGCACCATCTACCTGCTCGCCTTCAGCCCCGACGGACGCACGCTGGCCTCCGCCCAGGACAGCGGCACCGTGCGGCTGTGGGACGTGCGCGACCCGGGCCGCCCGAAGGCCCTCGGCTCGCCGCTGACCGGCCACACCGCCGCCGTACGCTCCGTGGCGTTCAGCCCCGACGGGCGGACCCTCGCCGCCGGTGGCGACGACGGCACGATCAGGCTGTGGAACATGGCCGAGCCGCGCCGGCCCGAGCCGCTCGCCAGGGTGCTGAAGGGCCACACGGGCACGGTGCACTCCGTGGCCTTCGACCCCGACGGCCGCACCCTCGCCAGTGGCGGCGTGGACCACACCGTCCGGCTGTGGAACGTGGCCGAGCCGAGCCGCGCGAAACCGCTCGGCTCACCCCTCACCGGCCACACCGGCCCCCTGTGGTCCGTGGCCTTCAACCCCGCCGGGACCATGCTCGCGGCCGCCAGCGCGGACAGCACCGCGAGCCTGTGGAACGTCAGCGACCCGGCCCATCCGTCCCAGGTCGGCAAGCCGCTCGCGGGCGGCAGCGGGGAGATGTACGCCCTCGGCTTCAGCCCCGACGGGCAGACCCTCGCCACCGGCAACGGCGACAACAAGGTCCGCCTGTGGTCCATACCGACGGCGGACATGATCGGCCGCGTGGGCGCGTTCCGGCCCGACGGGAAGGTGCTCGCCACGGCGGCGGGCGACGACCGGGTGCGGCTGTGGAACGTGCGGCGCGCCAACCGGCCCGTGCCGCTGGGCGAACCGTTCAGACCCGGGAAGGGGGACGTGCGTTCGCCGGTGTTCTCCCCCGACGGCCGTACGCTCGCGGTGCTCACCGGAAGCCACGCCCTGCAGCTGTGGGACGTCGCCGACCCGGCGCGCCCCGTCCCCCACGGGCCGCCCGTCACCCTGCGGACCCGGTTCGCGGCCGCTCTGGCCTTCAGCCCGGACGGCCGCACCCTGGCGACCCCGCAGACCGACCGCACCGTACAGCTCTGGGACGTCAGCACCCCGTCCCGCCTCCGCCCGCTCGGCGAGCCGCTCACCGGCCACCGGGGCTACGTCAACCACCTCGCCTTCAGCACGGACGGGCGGTCGCTCGCCAGCGGCAGCGCGGACAGCACCGTCCGGCTGTGGAACGTGACCGACCCACGTCGTGCCACCCGGCTCGGTACGCCGCTCAAGGGGCACCTGGGCCCCGTCAACACCATCGCCTACGGCCCGGACGGCCACACCCTGGCCAGTGGCAGCGACGACGGCACGGTCCGGCTGTGGAACGTGGCCGACCCCCGGGCGCCCCGGCTGGAAGCCTCCCTGAAGGGCCACACCGACGCGATCGTGTCGCTGTCGTTCAGCGAGGACGGCAGCACGCTGGCGAGCGGCAGCAACGACAACACGGTCCGGCTCTGGGACGTCGCCAGCCCCGCCCAGGCCTCCCCCATCGGCCAGTCGATGAGCCCCAACGCGAAGACGGGCGGCTTCCTGTCGTTCCGTCCCCGGAGCCACGTGCTCGGGGTGTCCAGCGGCGCCGACACCGTCCGGCTGTGGAACCTGGACACCGACGAGGCGATCAGCCGTATTTGCTCGACCACGCGGGGTGTTCTGACGCGGGAAAAGTGGCGCGAATATCTTCCTCGTCTCTCATACGCGCCGCCGTGCGAGGAGTAGGCCGGAAGGCGGGCGGGCGAAGAGCAAGCCGGAAGACAGCCGCAAGGCAGCTGGAAGATGGCTGGAAGGCGGCCGGATCGAGCCGAGTGATACCGATCACAACCCACCCTCTCAATTCGACCGTTCACTCCCCCCGCGCGACCAGCCTTGTTACGGTTGGATTCAGCCCGATCGCTGGTGCATCCCCCGTCGCCAGCGATCGGGCCCTTGCATGTAAGCCCTTGTATGTAAGGGAAAGACGCATTTAGCCGCGCGCGACAGGCCCGCCGAACCAAGACAAAAGACACTTTCACGCTACACGGAACCCTATGGCCCTCCTCCGGGCCAATTACCGCAGGGGTATGTATGGAGATGAGTGCCGTGCGTCGGCGCATTGTCGTCATCACTGCCGTCCACGGGCCGTCCGCCCACTTCCTCGCGGACGCGCACAAGTCGCTCCGCGAACAGGAGCTCCCCGAGGGGTGGGAGTGGCACTGGGTGATCCAGGAGGACGGCGAGAGCGACGAGGTCGCCCCGCACGTCCCGGACGACCCGCGCGTGACCTTCCGGCAGGGCCGTCGCGGCGGGCCCGGCGTCGCCCGCACGCTCGCGCTCGCGCACGCGCACGGCGCGTACGTGAAGGTCCTGGACGCCGACGACCAGCTCGCGCCGGGCGCGCTGGCCCGCGACCTGGCCGCCCTGGAGGGCGACCGCACCATCGGCTGGGCGACGTCGCGCGCGCTGGACCTGCTGCCGGACGGTTCGACGGTCGGGTTCCCGGACGACCCGGAGCCGGGCCCGGTCGAGCGCCGTGCCGTACTCGACCACTGGGCCGCGCACGACCACCGCGCCCAGGTCCACCCGGCGACACTCTGCGTACGCCGGGACCTGCTCGTCGCGCTCGGCGGCTGGATGGCACTGCCCGCGTCGGAGGACACCGGCCTCCTCCTCGCCCTGAACGCGGTGGCCCGCGGCTGGTTCTCCGCCGAAGTGGGCCTCCTCTACCGCAAGTGGCCCGGCCAGGCGACAAGCCTCCCCTCCCACACCGACACGACCGAACGAGCCGCACGCATGGCGGTGGCGGAGGCCCGCGCGCGGGCGCTGTGCGACTTCCGGTGGCGGTACTGACGCGGAGGTATGGCCTCCGCCACAGCGAGCAAGGCGAACAGTGCCCTTAGATGATCTTCACTGAAAGGGCACAGGAGTCGGCCTGCCCTTCTCTTCACAGAGCGGCCCGTTCCCTTGCACCTTCGCACCCGACTGCGCACCACCCCGGCGGTGTGGACCGCGCCCGTCTGGCTCGGCATCGTCGCCTTCTACTACTTCTACGCCCTGCACTTCGAGGACTCGTACGAGGAAGTCGTCGCGGGCCCGCTCTGGGCGCCCGAGCAGGTTCAACTGGCCCTGTCGTACTTCTACGTCTTCGCCTACGCCGTCACGGTCGGGCTCGCCGTGTGGGAGGGCGGGCGGTTGAAGAGGGACGGGGTGTGGCAGCTCGCGCCCGGACGGTCCCGGTACCGGGTGGCCGCGCACACGCTGGTGCCCGTAGTCGGCGCGGGCTGGCTGGTGCTCGTGCTGCCGGTGGTGATGCGTCTGATCGAGACCCGGCTCGCGCCGACCCCGGCCGCGCTGGCGCCGCTGTTCATGGCCATGGGCATCGTGTGCGCGTACGCGGTGATCGGATGCGCCCTATACCCCAGACGATCACCGCCATGACCGGACTCACCGCCCGCGAGCAAGTCGCCTACACCGGCTGGCTCAAGGGCATGAACCGCGCCGACGCCTGGACCGCCGCCGCCACCGCCCTCGACCGCGTGCAGATGAAGGACAGGGCCGAGGCGAAGACCAAACAGCTCCGGCGGACAGCTGCGACGCGTCGGCGTCGCCTCCGCGCTCGTCCACGACGCCCGGATCCTGCTCCTCGACGAACCCACCGCCGGAATGGACCCCACCCAGCGACGGGTCTTCCGCGACCTGATCCTCCGCCTCGCCACCGACGAGGTGCGGGTGCTGATGTCCACCCACGACGTCGCCGACCTCGCCGAGGAAGCCGACGACGTCACCGTCCTCACCGAAGGAACGATCACCTTCACCGGCGCCACCCGCGACTTCCTCGCCCACGCTCCGGCCGACACCCCTGAAGGGCGGCGGGCGGAAGCGGCGTACACCAACGTGTCCACGGGCCGGACCCTTTCCCGCTAGCGGGCGGGGGCAGGACCGGGGGCGGGCTGGGGCAGGCCGGAGCGGGGAAGGGCCGAGGGCGGGGCCCGGGCCCGGTCGCCCGGTCGCCCCGTCTCACCCGAGCGATTCGGCGTCCACCCGGGAGAAGATCAGGTCGACCTCTCCGCGGACGGGCCCGCGCCATCTGACCGGCCCGTTCCGCGCCTGCCGTACCGCCGCCGGATAGCTGCCCGGCGCGTAGTCGTTGACCAGGCGATACGTATGGAATCCGGCCGCACGCATGGTCGCGAGGAGTTCGTCGACCGAGTCGCCGAGCTGGGCCATCCGGTCCGGGGTGACCTCCACGGCGATCTCCACGTCCGGGCGCAGCCGGTCGAGGACGGGAGCCAGGCCCCGGACGACACCGCCTTCCGCGCCCTCGACGTCCACCTTGATCACCCTGGCTCGCGCGAGCTCGTCCGGCTCCAGGAGTTCGGGCAGCGGGAAGGCGTCGGCCTCGAAGCGGGACTCCACCGGGCCGTCCCACGGAACGACGCTGTTCGCCCCCATGTTCTGCGCGCTGGCCAGGACGAAGGTGAGCTTCTTCCGGCTGTCCGAGACGGCCGCGTTGACCGCCCGGATGTTGTCGCATCCGTTGAGGTCCCGGTGGTGCAGCACTCGCCGGTGAAACTCGGGGGACGCCTCGATGGCGACGACACGCCCCTCGGCTCCGACGAGCCGGGAGCCGAGAACGCTCAGATAGCCGATGTTCGCCCCGACGTCGACGAAGACGTCTCCGGGGCCCAGCCTGCCGCGCAGCCACCGCGACATGTGCGGTTCCCAGACGCCGAACAGGTAGATGTAGCGCTGGATCAGGTCACGCGTGTCGACCGCGAACCTGGCCCCGAAGACGGCGTCGACCACCCGCCGCCGCGGGTGGTCCCGCAGCCAGGGGTTCAGACAGCGCGCGGCGAGCGCCGCCTTGCCGCAGGTGCCGGGAGCGTCCCGTACGTATCGGCGGCCGAGCGTGACCAGGGCCTCCGACACCGCGCTGCTCATCTGCTTCGCCCCTTCGACCTGCGACCTTTGACCTGCGACCTTCGGCCTTTGACCTTCGACCTTCGACCTTCGAGCTTCGACAGGCCGAGCCCGGATCAGGCCGTGGCCGAGACCGTCCGATCCTGATCAAACGGCAGGTCCAGCATACGAATCGCGTTTCCGCGCAGCAGCTTGTAGGCCACTTCCTCCGGAAGGTGGCCCACGTGGTCCGTCGCGACCTGCTTCGTGTGCGGCCAGGTGGAGTCGACGTGGGGGTAGTCCGTCTCGAAGGTCGCGTTGTTCACGCCGACCCTCTCGATGGCCTCGATGCCGTGCTTGTCGCGGAAGAAGCAGCAGAAGATCTGCCGGTAGTAGTACGTCGACGGCGGCTCGGGGATCAGGTCCTTGACGCCGCCCCACGCCCGGTGCTCCTCCCAGACGTCGTCGGCGCGCTCCAGGGCGTACGGAATCCAGCCCATCTGCCCCTCGCTGTACGCGAGTTTGAGCCGCGGGAACTTCACGAGGACACCGGAGAAGAGGAAGTCCATCATCGAGGCCATCGCGTTGTTGAAGGACAGCGCGGCCTGCACGGCGGGGGGCGCGTCCGGGGACGCCGCGGGCATCTGCGACGACGAGCCGATGTGCATGTTGACGACCGTGCCGGTCTCCTCGCAGGCCGCGAAGAACGGGTCCCAGTAGCCGGAGTGGATCGACGGCAGCCCCAGATAGGTCGGGATCTCGCTGAACGTCACGGCACGCACGCCGCGCGCGGCGTTCCGCTCGATCTCCGCGACCGCCAGGTCCACGTCCCAGAGCGGGATGAGGCAGAGCGGGATCAGCCGGCCGCCGCTGTCCCCGCACCACTCCTCCACCATCCAGTCGTTGTACGCGCGGACGCACGCCAGACCCACTTCCTTGTCCTTGGCCTCCGCGAAGGTCTGGCCGCAGAAGCGCGGGAAGGTGGGGAAGCAGAGCGATGCCTCCACGTGGTTGATGTCCATGTCCGCCAGGCGGGCCTTGGGGTCCCAGCAGCCGCGGCGCATCTGCTCCCGCGTGATCCCGTCGAGCGTCATCTCGTCCCGGGAGAAGCCGACGGCCGCGATGATGCGCTTGTACGGGAAGATCTCGTCCTCGTACCGCCACCAGTCCGTGATCTGGCCCTCGGGGTCGGTGGTGAACCGGTACTTCCCGCCCACGTACCGCAGGTCGCCGATGCCCGCGGTGAAGGGCTGCGGGCCCCTGTCGCGGTACTTGGCCGGCAGCCATGTCTCGAAGAGGTGCGCGGGCTCGATGACGTGATCGTCCACGCTGATGACCCTGGGAACGTCCTTGGTTCCGCCACTCTCGTTGCCGCTCTCATTGCCGCTCACGCTGCACTCCTCACCCCTCACCGCCCGTATCTGACGCTCCATCAGATGGAGGTTATGGCGCGACCGCCCAGAAGTCGAGGCCTTGCGGGATCGGGACCCGTCCGCTGAACTGACACACCGTCAGGAGTTGGTCGGCGGCTGGCCCGGGAGGGACCTCGATGCAGACGATCTGGCTCGGCGGAGCCGAGTGGCTGGCAGTCCTCCGGATCGGGCTCGGCCTGTGGTGGCTGGAGAGCTGGCGGCACAAGGACAAGAAGTCGTGGTTCGCCGGCGGGGGCATCGGCTGGGCGGGCGGCATCGCCGAGAAGCACCGGTGGCCCGTCGTGAGCCGCGGCTTCGACCGCCTGGTGAAGCCGCGCCCGCGGCTCATGGCCTACGTCGTCGCGTACGCGGAACTGGCCCTCGGCCTGGGCCTCATCGCCGGATTCCTCACGCCGGTGGCCCTCGTCGGCGGACTCGTGCTCAACCTGATCTATCTCGTACTCATGATCCACGACTGGGCGGAGCAGGGGCAGAACCTGATGATGGCGCTGATCTCCGCCGTGGCGCTGTTCGGGATGAGCTGGCAGGTGTGGTCGGTGGACAACGCGCTGGGGTTCTTCGTCTGAGGTCGGCGGCACATCGGTGGCCGGACGGCTCTGGCCTGTTGCGGCCCGGCATGTCACCCTGCGGGGCACCCGAGCGGACCCGAGCGGACAAGGAGACGGCCCGTGAGCGAACTCGACCGCGACGAGCAGCAGCTGAAGCAGCCGGATCAGCGGGAGCGGCCGGACACGCCCTCGACCGGGGCGACCCTCAGGGCGAGCCACGCGGCCCGGGCCCGAAGCGCGGCGTCCCGGGCCGCGGCCGTCAGTCGGTACGTCGAGCGGAGGCGGGCCGAACCGGCGGACGACGAGGTCGCGTGGAAGGCGGCCCACGCCGCCCGGGTGTCCGCACAGGCCGTCGCGGTGCTGTCCGAGAGCGACCCCGCCCCGGCGGCGGACTCGCGCTGCGCGAGGAACGCGTCCGCCTCCGCCGCTCAAGCCGCCCGCATGGGCCAGATCCACGACGGCGACAGTGAACTCGCCGTCGCCGCCTGCCGCGCGGCCCTCACCGCGTCGCAGGCCGCGGCGGCCGCCGCGAAGGCGGGTGAGCTGGGTACGAACACGGCCCTGAACGCGGCGGCCGACGAGGCCGAGGCGGCCGCGGTCGCCGCCGCGGTGCGGGCGGGGTGGATGCGGCCCGGAGAGGACGCGCCTCAGGTGCCGACCGGGATGCGGAGCACCGAGTTGATGCACATGCTGCATCTGTGAGTGCGGCCGCGGCTGCGGGTGCAGGTGCCGGGGGGCTGCGGCTTTGACCGCGGCTATGGGCAAGTGGCGTGGATCACCCTGGGGAGCGATCAGTTCGGGAAGCCGCGGCTGTCCTATAGGGCAGTTACCAAGGGGAGGATGTTCGATGTCCACTGCCGCCGTCAAAGGGCCCGCCAGCTACTTTCCTTCGATCGAGAAGAAGTACGGTCGGCCGATCGCCGAGTGGGAAGCGCTGATCCGGGGGTCGGAGCTCAGCAAGCACATGGAGCTCGTGGGGTGGCTCAAGGCCGAGTACGGGCTCGGGCACGGGCACGCCAACGCGCTCGTGAAGTACACCCTGGACGGGGGTTCGAAGGGCCGGTGAGAGCCGCCGCGGCCGCGAGGGCCGTCGCCGTGACCGCCAGGGTCAGCGCCGCCGGGTTGACGTAGTCGGGAACGCCCACCGCGTACGTCGTGCCGTCCGTCGTATGGCAGCCGAAGCGCAGCGGGACGTACGTGGCGCTGTAGCCGTCGATCGCCGTCACGTCGACCGGGCCCTCCGCCGCGCGGCACGCCGAGTCGTGCTCCGTGTCGTCGAACGCGAGCAGGCGCACGGCACCCCAGGCGTACACCGCGAGCGCTCCCGCCCCCGCCAAGGACGCGGCGCCGCGGAGGGCGTGCGGCAGCGAGCGCGTCGCGCCTCGGACGACGTGGCGTACGAGAGTCGCGCAGCCGTACGCCGTGAGGCCCGTCGCCAGCACCGTGCAGAGGAAGACGATGCCCAGCAGCGCCATGAAGTTGTGCCCGTCGAGCGGCTCCGCGGACATGTTCCCCCTGCTGCCGTGCCTGTTGTCCCACTTGTTCAGATGATCGGACGGCAGGAATCTACCAGGGTCCGGCATGTCTGGATTTGCGAAGGGCTCGCGCCAGGGGGCGGCCAAGGCGCCCCCGCCAGAAGAACGCGCCTGCGCGGCCGCTCCCCTGCGGCCGCGCAGGCGGGGTGCGGTGGTCGCTGGACATGCCCTCAGCCGTGCCGCACCTGGACGGCCCCGGCGCGGCGGCTCTGTGCCGCGCATCGGGGCCCTGCTTCAGGGTCGTTCCGTACTCAACAATGCCCTGCGCGGCACGCGTCGCGCGAGGGCCGAGTGGCCCTCCTCGGGGGCCACTCGGCCCCGACGCCCGGCCCGTGCCGGGCCGTTCGGCCCCTGGCAGGGAGCAAGCCCTTTCCGTCACTCTCGAAGTGACATGCCGGGCCGACCGAAGAGGCATGCCGGCCGACCAAGGGGTGGACGTGGACGACGTGAACGACACGGACAGCACTGCCGCCGTACCGGATCCCGCCCCGGAGGCCACCGGTCCAACCGGCACCGCTGACCCCGCTGACCTCACCGACCCTGCTGGCCCCGCCGACCCCGCCATCCGCGTGTTCCTCCTCGACGACCACGAAGTCGTCCGCCGGGGGCTGCGCGACCTGCTCGGCGGGGAGCCCGGCATCGAGGTGGTCGGGGAGGCCGCCAGTGGGGAGCAGGCGCTGGCCCGGGGGCCCGCGCTGCGGCCCGACGTCGCCGTGCTCGACGTACGCCTGCCGGACGGGAACGGCATCACGGTGTGCCGTGAACTCCGTTCGCTCATGCCGGGGTTGGCCTGCCTGATGCTCACGTCCTTCGACGACGAGGACGCGCTGCTCGACGCCATCATGGCCGGCGCCGCGGGCTACGTACTCAAGCAGATCAAGGGGTCGGACCTGGTGACCGCGGTGCGTACGGTCGCCTCCGGGCAGTCGTTGATGGACCCGGCGACGACGGCCCGGCTGATGCGGTCGCTGCGCGCGGACGAGGGTGAACCGTCGGCCGAGGACGCGCGGTTGGCCGTCCTGAACGAGCGCGAGCGTGCCATCCTCGCGCTCATCGGGGAGGGGCTGACCAACCGGCAGATCGGCGGGAAGCTGTATCTGTCCGAGAAGACCGTGAAGAACCACATCTCGCGGATGCTGGCCAAGCTCGGCGTCGAGCGGCGTGTGCAGGCCGCGGTGCTCGCGGCGCAGGTCAGCCGCGCCGCGGAGGGGCGGGGCTGTTAGCCCCGCCGCTCTTCGTCCAGCGGCGGCTCCGGCGCCCGGTATGGGGGCTGCGCCCCCTCTCCCCCTGCCTTTCGGCGCTTCGCGCCTCGTCCTCAAGCGCCGGACGGGCTATTGGTTGCCCGCCCGCGCCGGCGGTCAGGGTGACCTCGTCAACGGCACCCGCCACTCCAGGCGCGTCCCCTTCCGCTCCCCCGCCCGCACCGTCAGCTCGCCTCCCAGCCGCTCCGCACGCTCGGCCAGGTTCCGCAGGCCCGCGCCTCGCTCGGCCCCGGCCTCAGTCGTCGTAGAAGCACTCACCCCCACTCCGTCATCCACCACAGCCACCTCAAGGACGCCTTCCCGCACCACCAGTGACACCTCCGCCCGGCGGGCCCCGGCGTGGCGGGCCACGTTGGACAGGGCCTCGTTGAGGACGGCGACCACGTCGTCGGCCACCTCGCGCGGGACGTCCGTGTCGAGCAGGCCCTCCATCCGCAGCGCGGGCGTGAAAGCGAGGGCGGCGGCCGCGTCCTCGACCGCGCGGACGGTGCGTACGCGCAGACCGGCCGCGCCGCCCGGCGCCTCGTGGTCGCGCAGGCCGAAGATGGTGGAGCGGATGATCTTGATGGTGGCGTCGAGGTCGTCGACGGCGCGGTGCAAGCGCTCGGCGGCGCCCGGGTGCTCCACGAAGCGCTGCACGCTCTGCAGCGTCATGCCGGTCGCGAAGAGCCGCTGGATCGCCAGGTCGTGCAGGTCGCGGGCGATGCGGTCGCGGTCCTCCAGCAGGCTCATCTGCTCGGCGTCGCGGCGCCGGTCGGCGAGTTCGAGGGCCAGCGCGGCCTGGCCCGCGAAGCCCGTGAGCGGCGTGGTCTCGGCCTCCGAGAAGCCGGGACGGCCGCTGCTGCGGGCGAGCAGCAGCACTCCGCGTACGTCGTCGCGCGTGCTCATCGGTACGGCGACGGCGGCACCGAGCCCCTCCCAGCGGGACGCCTTGTACGTCACCCGCGGATCCTTGCGCACGTCGGTGGAGAGGACGAGGGCCTGGGCCTCAAGCGCGGCCCCGGCGAACGAGCCCTTGCGGGGCAGCGTGGCGCCGTGGTGCAGGCGCGCGCGCACGCCGAGCGCGATCTCCACCCTCAAGTCGCCGTCGCCCTGCACCATTTCGATGGCGGTGAGGTCCGCCGAGGTGATCTCCTGCGCGCGCTCCGCCATCAGCTCGAGGACCTGCGCCTCCGGCGCGCCGGACAGCAGCGCGCTGGTGACCTCCGCGCTCGCCTGCAGCCAGCGTTCGCGCAGCCGCGCCTCCTCGTACAGACGGGCGTTCTCCACCGCGACACCGGCGGCGACCGCGAGCGTCGAGAGCACCGACTCGTCCTCGGCGTCGAACTCGGCGCCGCCGTGCTTCCCGGTCAGATAGAGATTGCCGAAGACCTCGTCCCGTACCCGGACGGGGACACCCAGGAAGGAGTGCATCGGCGGGTGGTGCGGCGGGAATCCGGCCGACGCGGGGTGGTCGGAGAGCTCCGCGAGGCGCAGCGGCTGCGGGTTGCGGATCAGTTCGCCGAGCAGGCCGTGGCCGGACGGCAGTTCACCGATCCGCGCGCGCAGCTCCTCGCTGATGCCGACCGGCAGGAACCCGTCGAGCCTGCGGCCCTCGCCGATGACGCCGAGCGCGCCGTACTCGGCGTCGACGAGCGCGACGGCCGTCTCCACGATCCGTCTGAGCACCTGCGCCAGGTCCAGCTCGCGGCCCACCGACAGGACCGCCTCCAGGAGGCTGTGCAGCCGGTCCCGGGTGCCGCGGACCGCGCTGATCCGCGCGGCCAGCTCCTCGAGCAGTTCGTCGAGGCGCAGCCGGGTCAACTGCTCGGTGCCCGCCCCCTGTTGGCCCATCGGCTCCTCCGCCCGAGCAGACGTGCACATATCCGCCCCGCATATCGAGGCTCACCGTAGCCGGTGTGTGGCGCTGCGTGGAGGCTCTTCGCGTGCTTGGTACACGGGCCGGGACACCGCGGCCCACGGCGCCCGCGCACCTCCGGGGTGCGCGGGCGCCCGGCTTCGGCGCGGCTCGTCGCGTGATCGTCGTACACGCGTAGTTCCGCAAGGAGGCCGGTGGTGCCACCATGCGGAGTCCAGGTGCGCGGCGTGCGGGGTGGGGCGACGCGGGGTCACGGGGTGCGGGGTGGGAGGCGTGCATGGCTGAGGTGTTCTTGCGGCGGCTGACCCGGTGGCAGGCGGAACAGCAGCGCGAGATGATGGCGAACCTGTATGTGGAGTGCCACGGGCTCGACGGTCCGGGCGGTGGCACGGCCCGCAAGGGGTTCCTGGAGCGCTTCGAACGGCACGTACAGGAACTGGACTTCGACATGGTGACCGCCAACTCGGGGGCGGTGCTCGCCGGTTGTCTGTACGGCTTCCGGGCCGAGCGGGGCAGCGCGCTCGCGGACACGCTCCGGGACCTTTTGCCCGCCGAGGCGGCCGCCCACGCCGGGGCGGGGCGCCTGTTCGTGATCGCCGAACTGATGGTGGTGCCGGAATACCGGCGACTCGGTGTGGCCACCCGGCTCCGGGACCTCCTCCTGTCCCGCCACAGCACCGACGTGATCGTCGCGGCGACGCCTCCCGGGGCCGCCCGCGAGGTGCTGCGCGCCTGGTCCTACACGAAGCTGGGCGAGCTGGCGTCCCCGCCGAGGGAGGCGTGGTTGCGGCCGGGACGGGGGTGAGGCGGGCCCGGGGCGGGGTGAGGCGGGCCGGGACGGGTGGCGAAGTTGTCCACAGGCTGGGGGTTGTCCACAGCCTCGGGGCCTCGCCAGCGGATTGTCATCGGGTCCAGGCACTATGGGGCCATGAGTGACACGGGTACGCAGCCGAATGCAGGGACAGGCCGGGGCGCGACAGAGGCGGGCCGGGGCACGGTCGCGGGGTCCACGCCGGACCCCGCGGCCATGCCGGACTGGGAGAAGCGCTTCCGCGCCCCCCGCGTCTCCCTGCCCGACTGGGCGGAGGACGCCCCGCACCGCTCCCTCTTCGTGTCGAACGCCACGGGGACGTACGAGCTGTACGCATGGGACCGCGAAACGGGCGAGCAGCGCCAGGTCACGGACCGGCCGAACGGCACGACGGACGGCCTGCTCTCGCCGGACGGCCGGTGGATCTGGTGGTTCGACGACAAGGACGGCGACGAGTTCGGCGTGTGGCTGCGCCAGCCGTTCGACGGCAGCGGCACGGACGAGCCCGCGGTGCCCGGCCTGGCGCCGTCCTACCCCGCGGGCCTGGCCGTGGGCCGCGACGGCCGCACGGTGGTGGTGGGCCGCTCGACGGACGAGGACGGCTCGACGATCCATGTCGTCCGCCCCGACGCCGCCCCCGGCGAGGCGCCCGCCGAGATCTACCGCCACCGGGAGTCCGCGGGCGTCGGCGACCTCTCCCACGACGGCACCCTGATCGCCGTCGAGCACACGGAGCACGGCGACGCGATGCACGCGGCGCTGCGCGTGGTGCGCACCGACGGCTCGACGGTCGCCGAGCTCGACGACAGCAAGGGCGGCACGGTCGAGCTGGGCCTGGAGGTGCTCGGCTTCGCCCCGGTCGACGGCGACACCCGCCTCCTCGTGGGCCACCAGCGCCGCGGCCGCTGGGAGCCGATGGTGTGGGACGTGGCCACGGGCGAGGAGACGGACCTGGACCTCGACCTGCCGGGCGACGTCTCCGCCGAGTGGTATCCGGACGGCTCCGCGCTGCTCGTCGCGCACGGCTTCGAGGCCCGCGGCGACCTGTGGAGGTACGACTTCGCGACCCGCGAGCTGACCCGCGTCGAGACCCCGCGCGGCTCCGTCTCCGGCGCCACGGCCCGCCCCGACGGCACCGTGGAGTACATGTGGTCGTCGGCCGCCGAGCCGCCCGTCCTGCGCTCCACCTCCGGCAAGGTCGTCCTGGACCCGCCCGGCATGAAGGCGCCGGGCTCCGTGCCCGTGGAGGACGTGTGGGTGGAGGGCCCCGGCGGCCGCGTCCACGCCCTCGTGCAGAAGCCGCGGGGCGCGACCGGCCCGCTGCCCACCGTCTTCGAGGTGCACGGCGGCCCGACCTGGCACGACAGCGACTCCTTCATGGCGGGCCCGGCGGCCTGGGTCGACCACGGGTACGCGGTGGTGCGCGTCAACTACCGCGGCTCCACGGGGTACGGCCGCGAGTGGACGGACGCCCTCAAGCACCGCGTCGGCCTCATCGAGCTTGAGGACATCGCGGCGGTGCGCGAGTGGGCCGTCGACTCCGGCCTCGCCGACCCGGACCGCCTCATCCTCTCCGGCGGCTCCTGGGGCGGCTATCTCACCCTCCTCGGCCTCGGCACGCAGCCGGACGCCTGGGCCCTCGGCCTCGCCGCCGTGCCCGTCGCCGACTACGTGACGGCGTACCACGACGAGATGGAGGCCCTGAAGTCCATCGACCGCACCTTCTTCGGCGGCACCCCCGAGGAGGTCCCCGAGCGCTTCGAGGCGTCCTCCCCCCTCACCTACGTCGACGCGGTGAAGGCCCCCGTCTACATCTCCGCCGGCGTGAACGACCCGCGCTGTCCGATCCGCCAGGTCGAGAACTACGTCAACCGCCTCGCGGCCCGCGACGCCGTCCACGAGGTGTATCGCTATGACGCGGGCCACGGGTCACTGGTCGTGGACGAGCGGATCAAGCAGGTGGCGCTGGAGCTGGACTTCGCGAGGCGGCACCTGGGGTAGGCCCTGCGGGGCTCTCCTCAAACGCCGGAGGGGCTGAAAATGTGCCGGTACATATCCAGCCCGTCCGGCGTTTGAGGACGAGGCCGTTCAGGCCGATACGAGGGTCTGGGGGCGGAGCCCCCAGTTTCGGGAAGGGGCGGGGTGGGGGAAGGCCCGCCGCAGGCGCCCCGTACCGTGGGTGGTGTGTACCGGTTCCTGCTGACCCCCCGCTGGTGGGGGATCAACATCTTCGTCGCGCTGTCGATCCCCGTGTGCCTCTTCATGGGCTCCTGGCAGCTGAGCCGCTTCGAGGACCGCGTCCAGGACCACGAGGACGCCAAGCGCCAGGCCACCACGGACACCGGCGCGGCCCGCCCGCTCACCTCCCTGCTCCCGGTGGACAAGGAGACGTCGGGCGAGAAGGCGTCGGCCACGGGCCGCTGGGGAAAGCAACTCCTCGTACCGGACCGGGAGTTGGACGACAAGCGCGGGTATTACGTGCTGACGATGCTGGACACCGGCGGCGGCAAGGCACTGCCCGTGGTGCGCGGCTGGCTGCCGGGCAGTGCCGACGGCAAGAAGGCCCCGGCCCCGCCGAAGGGCGAGGTCACGGTGACCGGCGCGCTGCAGGCGTCGGAGAGCATGAGCTCCGACGGCGTGACGACGGCGGGCGGGCTCCCGTCCGGCCAGGTCGGCATGATCAGCGCCGCGTCGCTGGTGAACCTGGTCCCGGACGACGTGTACGACGCGTGGGTCACGCTGGACCAGGGCGACAAGGGCACGGCCGGGATGAAGGCGGTCCCGGCGTCCGCGCCCGAGGACAGCGGCCTGGACATGAAGGCCTTCCAGAACCTGGGCTACACGGGCGAATGGTTCGTCTTCGCCGGTTTCGTCCTGTTCATGTGGTTCCGCCTGTTCCGCCGCGAGCGGGAGCTGGCACGGGACGCGGAACTCGGCCTCGTACCGGAAGACGTACCGAACGACACGGGCGGGACGAATGACCCGGGCGAGACGAACGACCCCGGCGGGACGAACGCCGCGGCACCCGCCCGGAGCTGAACCGCCCCGGCGGCGGGCGCTACTGCGCCGCCGCGAGCACCCCGGTCTTGTAGATCGTCCCGGAACACGCGTTCCCGACCGTCGTCGCCGTGGAGGGCGACCCCGGCTCCGCCGTCAGGGACACCGCGACGCTGCCGTCGACCGTGCCGCCGTCCTCGCGGCCCAACTGGGTCGTCGTGCCGTCCGGGGCCCCGCTCTCGGAGCCGCCGGTGCCGCCGCCCGCGCCGCCCTCGCTGGGCGAGGGGTTCGGCGAGGGGTCGCCGCCGTCCGACGGGCAGGACGCGGCGGGCACCCAGGCGAACCGCACTTCGTAGGACGCGCCGGGCTGGAGCACGAGTGAGCTGGACTCCTGCGCCGGGTCGGGCAGGCCGGTCGCGGCGTCGCCCGCCGTGTGGTCGACGACGTTGACGTTGGCCGGGTCGGCCGCGCCCTGGGCGGTGGCGCCGACGGAGCCCGCCGAGGTGACGGTGCAGCTGCTGCCGGAGACGTTGGCGATGCGGAAGGTGCCGTAGACCTTGCCGTCGGCCTCGGCGGTGCCGACCGAAGCGGTGGCGTTGCCGAGCTGGGAGGCGTCGCAGCTGGGCGAGGACGCGGCGGCCGTGTCCTCGGAGCCCGGGTCGGTTCCGGCGGTGGCACCGGGCTTGTTGTCCTTGCCCTTGCCCTCCTTGCCCTTCCCTTCCTTGCCCTTGTCGTCCTTCTTGTTCTTCTTGCCCTTGGACTTGTCGTCCTTGGGGTCCTTGCCGGGCTTGTCGCGGTCCTTGCCCTGGCCGGAGGAGTCGCCCTGGGTGGGCTGGTTGCTGCCGGCGCCCACGATGGAGGGCCGCGCGTCCGAGTCGCCGCCGGAACCGGCGACGTGCACGAACGCGGGGATGGCGGTGCCGACGAGGAGCGCCGCGGCGGCCACGCCGACGAGGGCCTGGCGCTTGCGGGCGCGGCGCGCGGGCACCGCGTGCCGCAGCTTGTCCAGCGCGGCGTCGCCGGGCTGGATCTCCTTGACGACGCCGTGGAGCATCCGGCGCAGCGCGAGCTCGTCGGCGCCGAGCCCCGGGGGCTCGTCACCGTCATCGCCGCCACCGCCGCCGAAGGAGCCGCCCCCGAAGGGCCCGCCGCCCGAGCCGCCGCCGGTACCGCCGGAACCACCGGCGCCCCCGATCAAGCCCAGAACGCCCAGTTCGCCCCGGCCGCCTGGTTCACCGAGCTCACGGAGCTCACGGAGCTCACGGAGCTCATCGGGTTCACCGAGCTCGCCGAGCTCGCGGTCGGAGCGTCCCTTGCCGCCCGGCCCCTGCTGCACAGTTCCGTTCCCAGCGTCCTGCCCGCGGTCGCGCCCGGCGCCCCGCTCTTCGTTCACGTCCCGCTTTTCGTACGCGTCCCGCTTCTCGTGCGCGTCTCGCTCTTGGTACGCGTCGTACGCGTCCCGCTCCCCGTGCGCGTCCCGCTCTGCCACGTCCCGCGCGGCGGCGAACACGTTCCGCTCCTCGCGCGTCATGCCGGGGCCTCCATGGCGACCCGCAGGGCGGCGATGCCCCGCGAGCCGTACGCCTTGACCGAGCCCAGCGATATGCCGAGCGTCTCGGCCACCTGGGCCTCGGTCATGTCGGCGAAGTAGCGCAGCACGAGGACCTCGCGCTGGCGGCGCTGCAGGCCGCGCATGGCCTTGATGAGCTCGTCGCGCTCCAGCTGGTCGTACGCACCCTCCTCGGCGCTCGCCATGTCCGGCATCGGCTTGGTGAGGAGCTTCAGGCCGAGGATGCGGCGGCGCAGCGCGGACCGGGAGAGGTTCACCACGGTCTGCCGCAGATACGCGAGGGTCTTCTCCGGGTCGCGCACCCGTTTGCGTGCGGAGTGCACGCGGATGAACGCCTCCTGCACGACGTCCTCGCAGGAGGCGGTGTCGTCCAGGAGCAGCGCCGCGAGGCCGAGCAACGACCTGTAGTGGGCGCGGTAGGTCTCGGTGAGATGGTCGACGGTGGTGCCCGCGGTCACGCTCAACTCATCGCCCTCGCGCTGAGTCGGGATGCGGGCGGGCCGCGCTGCGGGCATGGGGGCTATCACCGGCATGCCGCCGGGTACGCGCGGGCGGCGAGGCGGTCGCAATGCCGCCGCGCCGCTCGCCGCTGTGAAGTCCAGTACCTCTGCCACGCCTGTTGGACACGCTTCCCCCCATCAGGGTTGTACGCGTCGGGTGTGGCGTTGTGCATCGCCTGCCCACCGCATACTGCGGACGCCGTGGTCGCGGCGCGCGCCGCGGCCGCGGGAACCGCTCGCGACGATGCATCAAAAGCCCCCATGCGTACCAGCTCTTCCCCTATGCCCCAATTTTCTTTTCGCAGCGCTTCGGGCCGCCCACGGGAGGGCGACGGCGAAGACGTGCGCTGCGCCGCCGCGGTTGCAGCACGCAGAAGCCGAATCTTCGAACGCGGAGACGCCCCAGTTCAAGCGGTCTGGACCATCGGATTGGACACAGAATTTACACAGTTCCTACGGGGCGTTCCGCCTCGGGAGCCGGAAGCAGAGCGTCCGCCCCACCGGTATCAGCCAGTGCCGACCGCTCCCGTCGGCCGCCACCAGCCACTCCCGTCGGCCACCGTCAGCCGCCGTTCACGAGCTCCCGGGCCACCAGCTCCGCGATCTGCGCGGTGTTCAGGGCGGCGCCCTTGCGCAAGTTGTCCCCGCAGACGAAGAGTTCGAGGGCCGTCGGGTCGTCCAGGGCGCGGCGCAGCCGTCCGACCCAGGTGGGGTCGGTGCCCGTGACGTCGGCGGGCGTGGGGAACTCACCGGCGGCGGGGTCGTCGAAGAGCACGACGCCCGGCGCGGTCGCCAGGATCTCGCGGGCGCGGGCGACGGTCACCTCGTCCTCGAAGCGCGCGTGGACGGTCAGCGAGTGGGTGGTGACGACGGGCACGCGCACGCACGTGGCGGCGACCTTCAGATCAGGAAGCCCAAGAATCTTCCGCGACTCGTCACGGACCTTCATCTCCTCCGACGACCAGCCGTCGTCGCGGACGGACCCGGCCCAGGGCACGACGTTCAGCACGACGGGCTCGGGGAAGGGCCCGGTATCGTCGCCGACGGCGCGGCGTACGTCGCCGGGGCTGGTGCCGAGTTCGGTGCCGGCCACCAGCTTGAGCTGCCGCCGCAGCGTGTCGACGCCGTCCCGCCCGGCCCCGCTCACGGCTTGGTACGAGGAGACGATCAGCTCGCGCAGGCCGAACTCGGCGTGCAGGGCGCCGAGGGCGACGATCATCGACAGGGTGGTGCAGTTGGGGTTGGCGATGATGCCGCGCGGGCGTACGCGGGCGGCGTGCGGGTTGACCTCGGGGACGACCAGCGGCACGTCCGGGTCCATCCGGAAGGCGGCGGAGTTGTCCACCACGACGACGCCCTTGGAGGCGGCGACGGGCGCCCACTGGGCGGCCACGTCGTCGGGCACGTCGAACATGGCGATGTCGACGCCGTCGAAGACGTCCTCGCTCAGTGCGAGCACCTCGGTCTCCGCACCGCGCACGGCCAGCTTGCGGCCGGCCGTGCGCGGTGAGGCGACGAGTTTGATCTCGCCCCAGATGTCGGCGTGCTGCGACAGGATCTGGAGCATCACCGTGCCGACGGCCCCGGTCGCTCCGACGACCGCGAGCGTCGGCTTGCGGTTCATCGCCCGGTGCCTCCATAGACCACGGCCTCGTCGGAGTCCGAGTCGAGCCCGAAGGCGGTGTGCACGGCACGCACGGCCTCGTTGACGTCGTCGGCGCGCGTGACAACGGAAATGCGGATCTCCGAAGTGGAAATCAGCTCGATGTTCACGCCCGCGTCGCTGAGCGCCTCGAAGAAGGTCGCCGTGACACCGGGGTTGGTCTTCATCCCGGCCCCGACGAGCGAGATCTTCGCGATCTGGTCGTCGTACCGAAGGGAGTCGAATCCGACGCCCGCCTTGGTCTTCTCCAGGGCCTCCATGGCCTTGGGACCCTCGGTCTTCGGCAGCGTGAAGGAGATGTCCGTCAGGCCCGTCGAAGCGGCGGACACGTTCTGTACGACCATGTCGATGTTGACCTGGGCGTCGGCGATGGCCCGGAAGATCGAGGCGGCCTCGCCCGGCTTGTCCGGGACGCCCACGACCGTGATCTTCGCCTCGGACGTGTCGTGCGCGACACCGGAGATGATGGCCTGCTCCACCTTGCGGGCTCCTCGCTCGGGGTGTGGTTCGTTGCTGACCCATGTGCCCTGAAGCCCGCTGAAGGACGAGCGCACGTGGATCGGGATGTTGTAACGGCGGGCGTACTCCACGCACCGGTGGAGCAGCACCTTGGACCCGGAACTGGCGAGCTCCAGCATGTCCTCGAAGCTGATCCAGTCGATCTTCCGGGCCTTCTTCACCACCCGCGGGTCGGCGGTGAAGACACCGTCGACATCGGTATAGATCTCGCAGACCTCCGCGTCGAGAGCGGCGGCGAGGGCCACGGCCGTGGTGTCGGAACCGCCACGCCCCAGCGTGGTGATGTTCTTGCCCTCCTGGCTGACGCCCTGGAACCCGGCGACGATGGCGATATTGCCCTCGTCGATCGAGGTCCTGATCCGGCCGGGGGTCACATCGATGATCCGCGCTTTGTTGTGAACCGAGTCGGTGATGACACCGGCCTGGCTGCCGGTGAACGACTGGGCCGCGTGGCCCAGGTTTTTGATCGCCATGGCCAGCAGGGCCATGGAGATCCGCTCTCCGGCGGTCAGCAGCATGTCGAATTCACGCCCGGCAGGAATCGGCGATACCTGTCCGGCGAGATCGATCAACTCATCCGTCGTGTCACCCATCGCGGACACCACGACAACGACCTGGTGGCCGTTCTTCTTGGCGTCGACAATCCTCTTGGCGACCCGCTTGATGCCCTCGGCATCGGCTACGGAGGAGCCTCCGTACTTCTGCACGACAAGGCCCACGTGCGCTCCTCGCTCAGTTGCGTCTCTTACCGCACTGCTGCGGTCGGCTCAGTCTAACGAGCGGCCGAAATCCGCCCCGCGCATATCACATCGTGAGATGTCCCGCTCACGAAGTGATCACCGGTGCTGTCCGTTCTCCGGCCGCTCCGCGAAGGCACATGCCCGCCGTGGAGCGCCCCACTCCGGAAAGTGGGCTGCTTCACAGCTTCTGGGGCCTGGGCCCTGGGCGAGGGCTGGGCCCAGGGCCCTGTATGGCGGGGGGCGGCAGCGGCCGCCGGAGATCGTGCCCGGTCTCAGCGGTGGCGTACGCATCCGCCGTCGGCACGTACAACGAGCTTGCCGGTGTAGTAGTCCGGGCCGAACAGCAGGTCGATGCCGTTCTCGTCGGTGGTCTTGATTCCGGGCAGGCCATGGCCGGGCTCGCCCCTCTCGCGGGCGGGAAGGCTCTTCACCGCGAGGCCATGCGCGGCCCACGCACGCCGCAGGCTCTGGACCGCCCTGAGGTAGGCGTTGCGGTCCTTGAACTCCAAGTCCCAGCTGTACACGGGCTGTTGACGGGTGACGCCGTCGCCGTCGTAGCCGAGGTCGTCCACGCAGGAAGCGCTGGCCTCCTCCTTGTCGGCGGTGCCCTCCAGCGTCGCGCCGGGAAGCGTGCCGGCCAGCCGCGGTGCGGGCTTCAGCTCCTCGATGGCGCGCATGCCCGCCTCCTTGGTCGTACGCACATGGCCGCGGTACTCGGATGCCGACCGGACCGGCCCTCCCGCCATGGACTGCCAGGTCTGAACGGCGAACACCACGCCCCCGATGACCAAGAGACCAAGAATCACGGCACCCACCAGGCAGCCGTTCCCGACCTGGCCGGCCGCCGGAGGAGAAGGAACAGCCGAAGCGGAGGAACTCAGGGAACGGGCAGGGGGCATGACTCCGATCCAACCCGCGGCGCAGCGCCCGCTCCCAGGGCTGAGGTACTCACCGGGCTCTGTGTACTAGTGCTCAGCCTCACCACCCTGTTCGCAACTGCTCCTCCGGCAGGCACGGGCGAGCGGCGTGGCCCGGCACATCGGCCCCGGCCGCACCATCTGGTCGACGGTCCGCATCGACGACATGACCGACCTGTACGCGAAGGCGTCAGCCCGGCGCTGGGCGCCGCTGCCATCCGGGCGACGCCCAGGCATGGGCCGGTCAGGCGCAGGGCTTGTAGAAGTGCTTCCAGCCGTTGGTGGGCATCGACGGCGGCTCCGCCGGGGTGCCGGACTTGCCGTACCTCTGCTGCAGGTCGTAGTCGAACTTGCCCGGGCCGGTGCCCGGCTTCGAGAGGCGTACGCTCCGCTCCCACACGCCGTCGCCGGCGTTGTTGAGGACCGCGAGGTCCGGGTACGCGTCGCCGCCGTAGTTGGCGATCCGGATCTGCTTGGCCTCGCCCTGGGTGCCGATGTCGGACTTGCGGGCGTCGGCGGAGGCCAGGTTCGCGCGCTTGAGCGGGCCGGGGCGGTACTGCGAGACGCGCGCCGTCGCGGGGTCGTCCACACCGGACGGCTTGACGATGTTGACGACCAGGTCCAGCGTGCCGTCGTGTCGGAAGTCGGCGGCCGCGGCGGTCGTGACCTCTCCGCTCCGCGCGCCGAGAAGCTTGCTGACGGCGTGCTTGGAGCCGAACGAGCCGCTCGCGGTCCCCCACTGGATCGTCATCTTGGTGCCGGTGTGCCCGGGGTTCGAGATCTTGTCGGGTCGGCCGTCGCCGTCGAGGTCGCCGATCAGGGTGGTGGCGCCTGCCAGGCACGGCTTCGCCGCGGCGGCCTTGCCGGATCGTTCCGCGCCGCCCGAGGCCGGCGACTCGGCCGCACCGGCCTGGTGGCCGGCGACGGTCAGGGTCAGGGCGGCCGCCGCGATCGGCGCGGCGAGCAGACGTGAGCGCTTGCGAAGCATCTACGGACTCCTCGTGTCGTTGCTGCTGGGCCGTTGAGCCCGCATCCAGCCTGTGGGGTGATCCGCCCAAACCGCCAAGAAATCCGGGCAGTTCGGGACACTGGAACGCGAACATGAGCCGTGGCCTGCACAAACGTGGGGTGCCTGGAATGCGAACGTGGGACGCTCGGGGCACGCCGACCACCGTCGGCCGATGAGTTTCTCCGTGATCCGCGGTCTGAGTACGTGACTGGGATGGTTGGACACGAGAGCCGGACGTAAGAGCCTGGCCCCGGACACTGAGGAACCTGACATGCGTACCTTGATCAGCACCGCTTTCATCTCGCTCGACGGCGTCATGGAGGCCCCCGGCGGCGAGCCCGGCTACCGCAACTCCGGATGGACCTTCAAGGACGTCGAGTTCCTGCCCGAGGCCTACGAGATCAAGGGCCGCGAGCAGGGCGAGGCCACCGCGCTGCTCCTCGGCCGGGTCAGCTACGAGGCGTTCAGCCCGGTGTGGCCCGCCATGGAGGAGTTCACCGAGTACAAGGCCATGCCCAAGTACGTCGTCTCCACCACCCTCACCGAGGACGACCTGGTGACGAACTGGGGCGAGACGACGATCCTGCGCTCACTCGACGACGTCGCCGCGCTGAAGGAGACCGAGGGCGGCCCGATCATCGTCCACGGCAGCGCCTCCCTGAACCAGGCCCTGTCGGACGCCGGCCTGATCGACCGCTACCACCTGCTCGTCTTCCCGCTCCTCCTCGGCGCGGGCAAGCGGCTCTTCAGCAGCACGGACAAGGACACCCAGAAGCTGAAGCTCGTCGAGTACGAGGCGTACGCCAACGGCCTGCAGAAGAACGTCTTCGACGTCATCCGCTAGCCGACGTCCACCAGCCGACGTCGCCCGGCCGCTCCGCCGGCCAGTGCGCCGGTCGGCCGGTTCCTACTTCGCCGGCCGGATCCCCAGCGGGCCCGCGATCTCCTCCACCATGACCTGGCCCGCCACCTCCGCGAGGGCGTCGTCCGAGAGGTCCTCGTCCGTGTCCAGGCCGTCGAGGTCTTCCAGGGGCTGGTTCAGGCGGACGTGGGCGACCAGGGACTGCAGGGCGCGCAGGGCCGCCGAGGCGGTGGAGCCCCAGTTGGAGAAGTAGGAGAACTGCCACCACCACAGGGCCTCCGTGGTGCGGCCCTCGCGGTAGTGGGCGAGGCCGTGGCGGAGGTCGGTGACGACGTCCGCGAGGTCGTCGGAGATGCGGCAGGCGACGGGGGCCTTGCGAGGTTCGTAGGGGTCGAAGACCTCGGAGTAGACGTCGATGGGGTCCAGGAGGGCGGCGAGGCTCTCGCGGAGGTCGTCGACGTCCGCCTCCGGGCCCAGGTCCGGCTCGTAGCGCTCGTCGGGGACGATGTCCTCGTGCGCGCCCAGGCGGCCGCCGGCGAGCAGCAGCTGGGAGACCTCCAGGAGGAGGAAGGGGACCGCCGAGTCCGGCTCGTCGCCCTTCGCGACCTCCGTCACGGCCACGATGAAGCTCTCGATCTGGTCCGAGATCTGGACCGCGAAGTCGTCGGGGTCCTGGGTCACGGCGTGCAGCAGCTTGGGCTGGGGTGCCTCGGCTGACAGAGGCATCTGTGCCTCGGGTGACTTAGACATCTAGGAGTCGTCTCCCCTCGAAAGCGCGGCCCAGGGTGACCTCGTCCGCGTATTCCAGATCTCCCCCGACAGGGAGCCCGCTGGCCAGGCGGGTGACTTTCAGGCCCATGGGCTTGATCATGCGCGCGAGGTACGTCGCCGTGGCCTCGCCCTCCAGGTTCGGGTCGGTGGCCAGGATCAGCTCCGTGACCGTGCCGTCGGCGAGCCTCGCGAGGAGTTCCCGTATCCGCAGGTCGTCCGGGCCCACGCCCTCGATCGGGCTGATCGCGCCGCCCAGGACGTGATACCGGCCGCGGAACTCGCGGGTCCGCTCGATCGCGACGACGTCCTTGGGCTCCTCGACCACACAGATCACCGAGGGGTCGCGGCGCGGGTCGCGGCAGATGTTGCACAGCTCTTCCTGCGCGACGTTCCCGCAGGTCGCGCAGAAGCGGACCTTGTCCTTGACCTCAAGGAGGGCGTGCGCGAGCCGGCGCACGTCCGTGGGCTCGGCCTGGAGGATGTGGAAGGCGATCCGCTGCGCGCTCTTGGGACCGACGCCGGGCAGCCTGCCCAGTTCGTCGATGAGGTCCTGGACCACGCCTTCGTACACGGAGTGCCTTCCTCTTTCCGGCCCGGCCCGCGGACGTCGGGTCCGCTCGCCGGTCTCCGGATCTTCGGTCTTCAGTCTTCGGGGCTCAGGGAGCTTTTGTACGTACCGTAGTTGGCCGTCGGCTTACTTAGAAGGGAACCGCGGCTAGAACGGCAGGCCGGGGATGCCGCCGCCGCCCAGGCCCTGGGCGAGCGGGCCCAGCTTCTGCTGCTGGAGCGCCTGGGCGTTCTCGTTCGCCGCCTGCACGGCCGCGACCACCAGGTCCGCCAGGGTCTCCGTGTCCTCGGGGTCGACCGCCTTCGGGTCGATCACGAGACCGCGCAGCTCGCCGGAACCGGTGACCGTCGCCTTGACGAGGCCGCCGCCCGCCTGCCCCTCGACCTCCGTCCGCGCCAGCTCCTCCTGCGCCGCGGCGAGGTCCTGCTGCATCTTCTGGGCCTGCTGGAGCAACTGCTGCATGTTGGGCTGGCCACCACCGGGAATCACGATCAGCTCCTGGTTCCGTACGTCGGTTCTGATGGTTCGGTACGTCGTTCGTTCTTATGGTTCGGTACGTCGTTCTTATGGTCCGTATGGCGGGGGTTTTCCCCTCTGGCACGAGCCTACGTGGTCAGGGGTGTGCTCGCCCCAGCACTCCGGTCGCCACTCTTTCGGGTGAGATTGGCCCGGCTCCTATACCTGATCAAGCGACCCTTCCAGGCGGAAAAGCCGCGAAAACTGCCGCATAGCCACCCATTGGGCGGTAGGACTGGTGCCGCGCAGAGGCACCATCCATTACGTTGCGTCACTTATGCGGAAGCCGAGGGAGTGCCGGGTGAGCCACCACCAGCCGGAGATGCAGCCTGAGGGGGTGCCCCAGGGCGGGGACGGGAACGGGGACGGCGCGGGGGCGGCCGCCGGGGCGGCGCCCGGTGACCTGGTGGGCCGGCTGTTCCCCGTCGGCGACTGGGGGGAGCCCGCGGAGCGGCTCGACGAGCTGTACCGGTGGGTGGAGCAGGGGGCGCTGGAGACCGCCGGGTGGTATCTGCGGGACCGGACGCGGAAGCGGCTCGGGGCGCGGGTGCTGCGGGGCGGGGCCGCGGTGGGGGCCGTGGGGGCGGGGGTGCTGCCCCTCCTCGATCTCGCCGGGGGCGTGGCGGGCGCCGCCCCGTGGGGGTTCGTGTCGCTGCTCGCCGGGGTGGCGTGCGTGGGGTGCGACCGGTTCTTCGGGCTCACCTCCGGGTGGATGCGGGATGTCGCCACCGCGCAGGCCGTGCAGCGGCGGTTGCAGGTGCTGCAGTTCGACTGGGCGTCGGAGAGTGTGCGGGAGGTTCTCGGGCCGACGGAGGGGACCGCCAGTGAGGCGGCCGAGCGGTGTCTCGGGGTGCTGCGGCGCTTCTCCGAGGACGTGACGGAGTTGGTTCGGGCCGAGACGGCCGACTGGATGGTGGAGTTCCGGGCGGGGCCCGCGCCCCTGGTGATGCAGGCCGCGGTGCCCGGCGGGGCCGTTGGGCACCCCCGCGAGGGTGGGGGCGGCCCCGGGCGGTTTCCGTTGCCGCCCGGGGCGCGGCCGAACATGCCTCGACAGCGGCCGCCTGAGCCCCGGTGAGGGGGCGGGCCCTGCGGGGCTTTCCCCAATCCCGCCCCTTCCCGAAACCGGGGGCTCCGCCCCCGGACCCCCGAGGGTGGGAGTCCCGGGCGGGTGGGACGAACCCCCGCCGATCGGCCTGCGGCCTCGTCCTCAAGCGCCGGACGGGCTGAAAGGGCTCAGCTGTAGATGATCATGGAGCCCTGGGCCAGGCTTCTGGTCGTCGCCGCGTGGAGGCCCAGCCAGACGTGGCGTTCGCGGGCGAAGGGGCTCGGGTCGTGCGGGGGTGGGACGGCCGGTTCCTCCAGGGCGGTGGGGCCCTGCGGGGGTGCCGGGGGGAGCGGGGGGTTCGCCGGGTCTATGCCGATGGACGGGGCGACGAATTCCAGTTCGCGGAGGAGGGCCTGGGAGGAGCCCAGCGGGCCCCCGCCGGCGAGGAGCTCGTCGTTGGACAGCGGTGCCGGGAAGTCCACGGGGACGTACGCACCCGCGTGGTCGTAGTGCCAGACGAGATGGGACTGCTGGGCGGTCGAGTCGAACATCTCCAGGAGCTGTTCGTAGTCCCCGCCCAGCTCGTCGACGGGCGTGACCTCAAGGCCGCAGATCTTCAGCAGATAGGCACGCCGCAGGAAGTGCAGCGCGTCGTAGTCGAACCCCGCGACCGGGGCCACGTCACCGGAGAGCCCCGGCATGTACGCGTACACGGGCACCGTCGGCAGCCCCGCGTCCCCCAACGCCTTGTCGTACGAGGCGAGTTCCTCGGCGAAGGGATTGTCGGGGCTGTGACACAGCACGTCGACGAGCGGGACCAGCCACAGGTCGCAGGCCAAGAAATACTCCTAGAGTCGGTGGACGCTACCGTGCGTGTTGCCCCGGCAGCGTAGTGGCACCGGGACCCGCTCAGCCTCCCCCGTGCACGTCCCAGATCCACACCCCGTCTACCCACTTTGCGCGCTGTCCAAGAAGATCGTCGACCGTGGACCGCAGCGCCGCGTCGCCCGGCTGCGGCGCGAGCACCAGGACGCCCGCGTTCCAGAACCGCAGGTCCACGCGGGCCGCGTTCCGCCAGGCGTCGGTGATCCGCACGGTCCGCCCCGTACTGCGTATGTCGCTCAGCAGGTTGGAGGTGTTGCGCGGCGAGGCGCCGTAGATGCCGATCCGGTCCGGGCCCCAGGGCCCGTTGAAGTAGCCGCCGGGCAGCCGGAAGCCCAGGTCGGCGGTGGTCTGCCAGTGCAGCGCCTCGGCGTAGGCGGGGTCGGGCAGCGGCACCGGTACGAGGGTCTCGCCGGCGTCCGTGTCGACGTACCGCCGCCACGTCCCGTCGGCGATGAACGCGGGCACCTCGGTGCGGTCGACGGCCTTCAGGGGCAGCGGGAAGAGGGGGAGGAGGGCGAGGACGACGGCCGCGAGTCCCGCGTACCGGACGGGCCTCCCCCACACCGGACGGCCCTCGGCGCCCCGCGCCACCAACTGCCCCACCGCCAGCGCGACCAGCATCCCCAGCGCGGGCGCGCACACCATCGCCACCCGCGACTCGATGACCGACTCGAACAGCGGCCGGTCGGAGAGCAGCGCCCAGGGCCCGGAGAGGACCACGTCCGTGAGCGGAACGCGGAACTTCGGCCCGAGGGACAGGAACGCCGCCGCGACCGCCGTGAACGCCAGCGCCTTCACGACCGCGTGCCGCCACAGCCACACCACGATCAGCGACGCGAGGGCGACGAGCGGCCAGCCGTAGAAGGCGTTCTGCTCGGTGGGGTTCATGGACAGCGAGGCCGCGGTGTCGGCGTCGCCCGCCAGGGAGCGCTCGGCGAAGGAGAGCAGGGCGAGCGGGCTGTTGCCCGCGTTGTCGCCGTGCAGCACGCTCTTGTAGCTCTGCGGCCCGAAGAACTGCCACCAGAGGGGGAAGGCGACCAGGGGCAGGCAGACCACGAGGGCGATGCCGATGCCGCGCGCCAGCGGGCGCCAGGCCACGCGTGCGACATCGCGGCGCACCACCGCGTACGCCACCGTGAACAGCAGCATGCCCATCGCGGCGAGCAGCAGCGGCTCTTCGCCGAGGAAGATCTGGTACGTCGCGAAGAGCCCGAGGACCACCCCGTCCCGTACGACGCGCCGCCCCTCGCACAACCGCAGCGCCCGGTCGACGATGAGCGGAATCATGAAGAGCACGATGAAGTTCGGGTGCGCGTGCGCGTGGCTGATCATCGGCGGCGCGAAGGCGGCGAGGGCGGCGCCGAGCGCGGCGGCTCCCCGGTGGCGTACGAGACGCCGGACGATCAGCCAGTACCAGGCGAAGGCGGTCGCGGCCAGGCCGCCCGTCATCGCCAGGTTGAGGCTGACGGCCGGGCCGAAGAGCCAGGTGACGGGCGCGAGCGGGACGGACAGGCCGAGCATGACCGTGTTGGCCATGAGGTTCACGCCGTCCGGGGCGTTCTGCAGGTGCGTGAACAGCGGGTTCTGGAGGTGGCCGACGTTGTGCGCGGTGACCTCGAAGAACCACTCCCACTGGTTCTGGTCCTGGAGGGAGTGCGGGAGGTAGCGGTGGTCGGGGGATATCCAGCGGGCCGAGTACAGCACGGTGGCGAAGGCCAGGAAGAGCAGGGCCACGAGGAGATCGGCGCGCCGTATCGCGCGCGCCCTCAGGGACGTGACCTCGGCGAGTACGCGTACGTAGTCGCTCGGGCGGACCTTGGAGCCCTCCTGGTGCGACCAGCGCACCGGGACCTCCGCGACGGGCCAGCCCTGCCGCCGGAAGTGGTGCAGGATCTCGACGTCGATGCCCCAGCCGCTGAGCCGGGACGCGGCGAACGCCGCGCGGGCACGGTCGCCGTCGAAGAGCTTGAAGCCGCACTGGGTGTCGCGGATTCCGGGGACGGCGACCGTGCGTATCAGGAAGTTGCCGCCCCGGCCGAGCAGCTCGCGCAGCCGGTGCTGGTGCACGCCGATCGTCGCGCCCGGCCGCGCCCGGGAGCCGACGGCGGCCGCGTGCCCGTCGGTGAGGGCCTTCTCCAGGGCCTCCAGCTCCTCGATCGGCGCGGCCAGGTCGGCGTCGGTGACCAGGACGCGGCGGCCGTACGAGGCGAGGACGCCCTGGCGCAGGGCGTGGCCCTTGCCGCGGTTGCGGCCGCCGCGGAGCAGCTGGACGCGGGGGTCCGCGGCGGCGGCCTCGGCGGCGATGTCCGCGGTGCGGTCCGTGGAGCCGTCGTCGACGACGATCAGCTCCCACTGCGGCCGTTCCGAGCCCGCGTCGAGGTACGCGCGGATCGCGTCCAGGGTGGGGGCGAGGCGGCGTTCCTCGTTGTAGGCGGGGATGACGATGGTCAGGTCGACGGTCATGCGGGGGCCTGGGGCTCGTCCTGATCGGTGGCGGGACCGGCGTCGGACTGACGGGCGGCGAGGGTTTCGAGGAGGTTCAGGGAGTGCGCGTTGTACTCGGCGACGATCGCGTGCGCGAGGACCGCGTCGCGGCGGGTCAGGGCCTCCACCAGGTCGGTGTGCCGGCACCAGAGGCGGCCGCGCAGGCCGCCGCCGCGCTCCGCCTCGCGGCGCAGGCGCGGGACGGCGCAGGCCCAGGACTGGACGCGCAGGCGGTGCAGGAAGTCGGAGAGGTAGGCGTTGCCGAACAGGGCGCTCAGCTCGCGCCAGAAGCGCAGGTCGTAGCCGATGAGGACGGTCAGGTCGCCGGCCGCCGCCGCGCGGGCCGCCTCCTCGCCGCGGCGGCGCACGGAGACGAAGCCGGCCGCCGGTATGGAGTCGTGCGCGGACGTCGTCGCCACCTCGCGGAAGATGGCGTCCGCGATCAGGCCGCGGGCCTGGATCATGCCGCGGTAGTCCTCGAGCGTGTGCTCGTGCACGCGGAAGCCGCGGTGCTGCGCCGAGTCCAGCAGGCCCTGGGCCGCCAGGTTCACCAGCGCCTCCCGGACCGGGGTCGCGGAGACGCCGTACTGGTCGGCTATCTCCTTCACCGTGAACTCCTGGCCCGGCACGAGGCGGCCCGCGAGGATCTCGTCGCGCAGGGCGTCGGCGATCTGCTGGCGCAGGGTGCTGCGGATGACGGCCGGGCCGTCGGGTCCGGGCATGGTGGGTGTCCCCCTACGCTTTTCTCTGACGTGGGCGTCTTGGGCGGTTCTCTGACGTGGGCGTCTCGGCGAACGCGGGTACGTTCTGGTCGCTTACGAGCACGTCAGACTACGCGGTCGGGGTTCCTGTGCCCCGTGACCAGGGTCACCGCGGCGTCGGGCGCCCCGGGGGCGGGGGGGGGGTTGCCTCCCTGCGGGACGGTTCCGGGCCGGGGGGCTCGCCTGCCGGGAACGCCCTCGCGGGCCGGGGGCTCGTCCACCTCACCTTCGCCCGGAGGGCTGCCCGTCGGCCCGGGGCTGTGCCCACCTCGCCCCTGACCGGGACGGCCCCGTCGGCCTGGGCTGTGCCCACCCTTCGCCAAGCTCTCGGCTTCGCTCGAGCAGGGGAGGCCCCACTCGCCGTGCGGAACGCCTGCCCGCACTGGGGCAGAGGCTGGCCGTGGCGTCGGATCCCGCCCACCGGCCCCGGCAACGCCGGACAAGCGTTTGTGGCACCGGTGCGCCCGGCCGCCCGCGCCGGAAGGCGGGGCCGGGCGCCGGTGCCGGCGGGCAGCCCGTTGCTGCTGGAAACGGGCGGGCGGGAAAGAATCCGCCGCGAAGCGGCGGGGGAAGCGGGGGAAGGGGTGACCCGATCGCGCAGGGTCACCCCGCCCGGCTCGGGCGGCCGCGTCAGGCCACGTGGGCGTCGGCCGCGTCCAGCGCCGTGTCGAGGGCCGCGAGGCCGGCCTTGAGGTCGGGCTCCGAGATGTTGCACGGCGGCACCACGTGCGTACGGTTCATGTTGATGAAGGGCCAGAGACCGTTCGCCTTCGCGGCGGCGCCGAACGCCGCCATGGGCGCATTGGCCTCGCCGGCCGCGTTGTACGGGACGAGCGGCTCCCGCGTCTCACGGTCCCGGACCAGCTCCAGGGCCCAGAACATGCCGAGCCCGCGGACCTCCCCCACGGAGGGGTGGCGCGCGGCCAGCTCACGGAGGCCGGGACCCACCACCTCCTCGCCCAGACGGGCCGCGTGCTCCACGACGCCCTCGTCCGCCATGACGTTGATCGTCGCGACGGCGGCGGCGCAGGCCAGCGGGTGCCCGGAGTAGGTGAGCCCGCCCGGGTAGGGCCGCCGGGCGAAGGTCTCGGCGATGGCGCCGGAGATCGCGACGCCGCCGAGCGGCACGTACCCGGAGTTCACGCCCTTGGCGAAGGTCAGCAGGTCCGGTACGACGCCCTCGTGATGGTCGACCGCGAACCACTTGCCGGTGCGGCCGAAGCCGGCCATGACCTCGTCGAGGACGAAGACGATCCCGTGCCGGTCGCACAGTTCGCGCACGCCCGCGAGGTAGCCGGGCGGCGGCGTCATGATCCCGGCGGTGCCGGGGACGGTCTCCAGGATGATCGCGGCGATCGTGGCCGGGCCCTCGAAGGCGATGGTGTCCTCGAGGTGCGTCAGGGCCCGCTCGCACTCCTGCGTCTCGTT
Source organism: Streptomyces aureoverticillatus (assembly GCF_014649395.1). Taxonomy (GTDB): domain Bacteria; phylum Actinomycetota; class Actinomycetes; order Streptomycetales; family Streptomycetaceae; genus Streptomyces; species Streptomyces aureoverticillatus. The sequence goes on along the minus strand of NZ_BMSY01000003.1, from coordinate 566,617 downwards.
CTCGGAGTAGAACGGCGAGCGGTACAGGAACGGCGCCCAGAAGTGCACGACGCCCGCCGACGCGGTGTCGGACGGCCAGCGGCGCGGGTCACCGGTGAGGTTGATCGCGGCGGCGGTGGCGCCGTGGTACGAGCGGTAGGCGGAGAGCACCTTGGGGCGGCCCGTGTGCAGCCGGGCCATGCGGGTGGCGTTCTCCACGGCCTCGGCGCCGCCGTTGGTGAAGAAGATCTTGTCCAGGTCGCCGGGGGTGCGCTCGGCGATGAGGCGGGCGGCCTCGCTGCGGGCCTCCAGGGCGAAGGCGGGCGCGAACGTGGTCATCGTCGCGGCCTGCTCCTGGATCGCGGCGACGACCCTCGGGTGCTGGTAGCCGATGTTCGTGTAGACGAGTCCGCTGGTGAAGTCGAGGTACCGGTTGCCCTCGTAGTCCCAGAAGTACGAGCCTTCCGCGCCGGCGACGGCGAGCGGGGCGATGAGCTCCTGGGCGGACCAGGAGTGGAACACGTGTGCGCGGTCCGCCGCGGAGACGGCTGCGCCGAGCTGCGGGTTTGGCTGAGGGGTCATGTGGCCGAGGGTAAATGTCCACTCCGTGGACGGGACATGGGCGTCCTGTCTGGCGGCTCGCCGGGAACGCGACATTCTGTCGGGCGTCGTCCGGCGGGGCGCCTTACCGCGCGTTCCCCTCCCCCTGCGTCACGGGCTCCCGCCGTGGGCGTCCCGCTCCAGCGTTCCACCCGTGCTTCGTTTCACCTGGTCAGCGGGGAAGGTGCGTCCCAGCTTCCCGTTCTGCCCGCTTTTCGTGGTGGCTGGGACCGGCCGGCTCGCAGACTCAAGCCGTCCGACACACGCAGCCGCCGACAGCTCAGGGAGCCTCCCCATGACCCGTTCCACCATCAGCTCGCGCCGCCGCATGGCCGCGGTGGCCACCGCCGCCTTACTGCCCCTGGGTCTGCTGACCGCGTGCGGCTCCGAGTCCTCGGACACCGACGCGTCGAGCGCCGGCTCGTCCCGGAAGGCCGAGCCGCGTGCCAAGCCGTCCGGCAACGGCGCGAAGGACCGCTCGGATCTGTCCTCCCGGTCCGGGGGCGGGGAGTCGAACCTCCAGGAGGGCAACGGCCTCGTCGCTCACAGGGTCCAGTTGAGCGTCGACGGCGGCACCGAGATCCTCGCCGAAGTCTCCGCCGGGCCGACGGCGGACGAGCCCACGCAGCAGGTTCCCTCCAACAAGCTCATCCCCGGCGAGCACAAGACGGGCACGGTGACCGTGGTCCGCGGCACCGAACAGTCCCAGCAGTTCACCGACCTGATCGACGGCAAGACCCAGCCCGGGACAGCGTCCCTCAACGGGTTGGACTACGCGGGCAACGTGACGAAGCAGTACACCCTGCAAGAGCCCAGGGTCATCAAGGTCGAAAACCCCCCGACCGGCAACGAGCAGGCCGTCACCATCCAGTACAAGAACCTGACGATCGGCTAGCCGGTGCGAACGCCCTAGTCGTCCGCCTCGGGGACGGCCCGGGCGTGTGGGCCGGACGAGGTGCAGCGGATTTCGTACGTCAGGTCGTCCCGTTCGTCGTCGTCGTTGGCCTCGGCCTCCAGGCGGGCGGTGGCGGCCGGGCCCCGGGTGACGTCCTCGTCGATGTGGTAACCGTCGGCCGGGCTCCAGGAGATCAGGCGGACGGTGCCGTCGGGGCGGCACTCCACCGTCGCCGTTCCGCCCGTGAACCGGACCGTCGACCGTTCGACGGCCCGACGGGTCGGCCCGGCCGAGCCCGAACGGGAGGGAGAGGGAGAGGCAGAGGGGGCGGGGGTACGGGTCGGGGTGGGGGAAGCCGACGGGGCGTTCGGGGTGTCCGCCAGCGCCCGCCGCACGGCCCCCTCGTCCAAGGGCCTGCTGTGGGCGGCCCCGCCGGAATCGGCGCTCGCCAACTGCCAGGCGCCCAGCGCCCCCGCCGCCGTGCCCGCGGCCACCCACACCGCCGTCGCCACGGCTCCTTGCCACTTCCCCATGGAGCCACTGTCCCCCACGGTTTCCTAACGTCCGGTTAAGGGCCCGGTTAAGGTCGGCCCCCCGCCGCACTCCGACGTGAACCTGCGGCGAATTCGGGGCCAACCCCTGGCTACCGTGGCCCCATGGCTCACCTGCTCGTCGTGGAGGACGACCCACAGCTGCGCGGCGCCCTCGTCCGCGCCCTGCGCGACAAGGGCCACGCCGTCGCGACCGCGCCCACCGGCATGGCCGGGCTCGACGCGGCGGTGACGCACCGGCCCGACCTCGTCGTGCTCGACCTCGGACTGCCCGACGTGGACGGGGCGCAGGTGCTGCGGATGCTGCGGGCGGTCAGCGACGTACCCGTCATCGTGGCGACCGCGCGCGACGAGGAGCCGGAGATGGTGGCGCTCCTCGGCGACGGGGCCGACGACTACATCGTGAAGCCCTTCGGCGCCGCGCAGTTGGACGCCCGGGTGAAGGCGGTGCTGCGGCGGCTCGGCGGGGGTGAGGGTGAGGCGCCGCTGCGGGTGGGCGGGCTGTGCGTCGACCCGGCCGCGCGTGAGGTATCCCTCGACGGGGTGCCGGTCGAGCTCACGCCGCGCGAGTTCGACCTGCTCGCCCATCTCGCCCGGCGCGCGGGGCAGGTCGTCTCGCGCCGCGAACTGCTCGCGGAGGTCTGGCACCAGCCGCTCGGCGGCGCCGACAAGACGGTCGACGTCCATCTGTCGTGGCTGCGCCGGAAGCTGGGCGAGACGGCCCAGGCGCCGCGCTATCTGCACACCGTCCGCACGGTCGGCGTGAAACTCGCGGCGCCGGACGCCCGGCCCGCCGCCTCCGGCCCTGCCTCTGCCGCCGCTGCGGCGCCGACGCCTGGCCCGGAGCCCGAGGGCGGCTCCGGCCACGGGCCTCTCTGATGCGCCGCCGGCTGCTGCTGCTCACCGCCGCCACCACCGCCCTCGTCCTCACCGCCCTGCTCGTCCCCCTCACCCTTCTCACCCGCAGCCACGCCGCCGACCGCGCCACCGCCGAGGCCACCGCCCGCGCGCAGTGGGTGGCGCACGCCATCGGGCCCGCGCTCGCCTCGGCCGCGGAGCGGCCCACCGCGGAGCAGACCGTCGCCGGGGTCAACGGGTCCGGGCTGCCCCGGACTTCGCTCGTCCTCGCCGACGGGACTGTCATCGGGCCTGGTACCGGTGCCGGTTCCGACGCCGGTACAGGTACCGGTTCCGACGCCATTCGGCTCGCCCGTACCGGGCGCGCCTTCACCTATGAGCCCTCGACCGGCGGGCGGCAGGTCCTCGTCCCCGTGCACGGTGCCGCCGACGGGACCGCCGTCGTCCAAGTCACCCTAACGGAGCGGCAGTTGTACGCGGGGACGCTCACCTCTTGGCTCGTGCTCGCCGGGATCGGCGTGGGCCTTGTGCTGCTCGGGCTGCTGCTCGCCGATCGGCTCGGGGCGCGGCTCGTGGGGGCGACGCGGGGGCTCGCCCGCACCGCCGACCGGCTTGCCGCCGGGGACCTCACGGCTCGGGCCGTGCCCGACGGGCCGCCCGAACTCCGGCTCGTCGCCGGTGAGTTGAACCGGCTTGCCGGGCGGATCGACGAGCTGCTCAGCGCCGAGCGGGAGAATGCCCGCGAGAACGCCGCGGATCTCGCGCATCGGCTGCGTACGCCTGTTGCCGCGTTGCGGCTGGACGCCGAGTCGTTGCGGGACGCGGGTGAGGCTCGGCGGATCGCCGAGGATGTGTCCGCGCTGGAGCGCAGCGTGGACGACGTGATCCGTCGGGCTCGGTTGCCCCTGCGGGGCGCGGCCTGCGCCGATCTCGCCGCCGTGGCGCGGGAACGTGGGGCGTTCTGGCTGCCGTTGGCCGAGGACCAGGGCCGTTCGCTGACCGTTGACGCCGTCGGCCTTGGTCGCCCCCCACGTCAAACGCCCCGTCGGCCTGGGCTTTCCTTGGGTCGGGTGCCGCCCCTGGCGGCCCAGCTGCCCACAGCGGGTACAGGCGGTACCGGACAGTCGCCGCCCTGCGGAACGACTGCCCACAGCAGGGGACGGGAGCAGACCGGATGCCCACAGGGGGAGCGGGAGATGGTCGCTCGCGCGCAGCGCGGAGCGGACGCGGCTGCCGCCCCCGTTCTCGTCCCCGTCCCCCCGGACGAACTCTCCGCCGCGCTCGATGCCCTCATCGGGAACGTGCTCGACCACACCCCCCAAGGCACCGGCTTCCGGATCGTCGTCGAGGGGGCGGACGGGTGGGCGCGGCTCACCGTCGCCGACGACGGGCCCGGGTTCCCGGACGGGTACGCGGCGGGCGTCGCCCGGGGCGCCAGCGGCGGCGGGTCCACCGGGCTCGGGCTCGACATCGCGCGGCGGACCGCCGAGGACGCGGGCGGGACGTTCGCCGTCGCGGCCGGGCCGACCCGCGTCACGCTCACCTTCCCGCTCGCGGGAACACCGTCCGCACCGCCCGGGCCCACCGGTTGACGCCGAGGTCGGGGCGGACGGCCGCGAAGCCGCCGCAGTACTTGGTGAATTCGGCGGCGCGCAGGCCATAGCGGTGCAGCACGCGGTCGGCCTCCGTCAGGCGGCCCCGGGTCTTCGTCTCGACGAGGACGAGCCCGCCGTCGGCCGCGGCCGTGCGGCCCGTCGCCACGTCCCGTACCACCAGCGCCGCGTCGCACGTCACCCGCTGCCCGTCGGCGACGAACGTGGCGCGGCGGTAGTCGGTGACGAGGGAGGGAGTCAGGCCGGCGGGGGCATCGATGCCGTACGAGCCGCGCAGCACCCCGGCCAGGAACCCGCGCCGGGCGTCGTCAAGGGCGTGGTCGTCGCCCGACATCCGCTGCCTGTGCTTGACGGTCTCACCGCGTCCGGTCTTCAGCTTGATCTCGAACTGCCGCTCCCCGCTGTCCTGGTAGACCCGCTCGCGGACGCGGTAGCGGAGTCTTCGGCCTTGGCGGTGGTCGTGGTACGTGTGCAGGGCGGGGGTGTCGTAGTACGTCGAGTGGTACCCGAACGAGCGGCGGCCGCCGATGCTCAGCGCGCGGAACGCGCCGCAGGGCCGACGCGGGTCGGTGAGCAGCGCCGCGAAGTCCTCGAAGATCTCCACGGGGACCAGATAGCTGTTGTCGTAGCGGGCGAGGAGCTCCGCGCGGGCGTTCAGTTCGTCGAGGGAGACGGGGTGGGCGGCCAGCGCGGCGCGGCTCAGGGCGCGTACGGCGGGTTTCACACGGCCTCCTTGGCGTACGGCGGTGTCGAGGGGGCCGACGGAGCCGACCGGGTCGACGGGGTCACTCCTGTGAACTCCCCGTCGCACTCCGTTGGTTCCGGCTGCCGGAAGCGGACTTCCAGCACCATGAGGTCCCGTACGTAGTCGACCTCCTGGACCGTCCAGCCGAGCGGCTCGCCGAGCCGCCGGGCCAGCTCGGCACGGAGCGCGTCCTCCTCGCGGTACACGGCGTCGAGGGTCACCAGGGCCCGGCGGTCGCGCCGGTAGAGACGGGGGTGGTCGCCGACGTACATCACGAGCAGCAGCACCGCCGCGAGGCCCGCGGCCATCGGCAGCGAGAGGCCCGGGAGCCCGCACAGGAGGCCCAGGACGAGGGTGATGAAGTAGTACGCCACTTCCTGGTGCCGCACCGCGTCGGAGCGCAGCCGGACGATCGACAGGACGCCGAAGAGCCCGAAGCCGAGCGCGAGCCCGCCGCCGCCCGACGCCTCCGAGAGGGCCGCGACGACCGCGAACAGGGCGACGTTCAGGGCGAGATACGCGGGGACCAGCTCACGCCTGCGGTGCCGTGGGCAGAAGACGCCGAAGGTCAGCAGCGAGACGGCCGCCAGATCGAGACCGAGATGGGCGGCGAGAGTCGTCAGATCCATGACCGGGACGCTAGGGAGGGGCGGGTTAACGCGGCCCCTGACCGAGGTTAAACAGCAGCTGGTCCCAGACGAGGCCGTTGACAGCACGCTGTCATGCTGACAGCATACTTACATCAGCCCCCGTGGAGGTCACCATGAACAGCCAGGCCCCGCACAGCGCGCAGCGTCCCCGCACCGTTCACCTCGCCGTCTACGACACCCTCGCCGACTGGGAGACCGGCTACGCCACGGCGTATCTGGCCCGCGCCGGACACGAGCTGCGCACCGTCGCCCTCACCCGCGAGCCCGTCACCAGCGTCGGCGGCGTCCGCGTCCAGCCGGACCTGGCCCTCGACGAGCTGCGCCCCGAGGACAGCGAGCTGCTGATCCTGCCGGGCGCCGACCTGTGGGACACGGGCGACTCGCTCGCCCCCTTCGCCCGCGCGGCCCGCTCCTTCCTGGACGCGGGCGTGCCGGTCGCCGCGATCTGCGGCGCCACGGCCGGGCTCGCCCGCGAGGGCCTGCTCGACGACCGCGCACACACCAGCGCGGTGCCGATGTACCTGGACGCGACGGGCTACCGGGGCGCCGGGCGGTACGTCGAGTCCGACGCCGTCACCGACGGCGACCTGATCACGGCGGGGCCGACCGAGCCCGTCGCCTTCGCCCGCGAAGTCCTCAAGCGGATGGGCGCGTTCGAGGGCGAGAAGCTGGACGCGTGGTACCGGCTGTTCCACGACTCGGACCCGACGGCGTACGAGACGCTCGCGTCGTGAGCGGGGAAGACGTGAGCGGGGAAGAAGCGCAGGGCCGCCCGGCCGACCGGGAGCGGCACGCGCAGGACCTGCTCAGCCGCACCGCGCTGAGCGTCTTCCGGCTCAACGGCCAGTTCCTCTCCGTCTCGGAGGAACTGGCCCGCCCGGCCGGGCTCACCGCCGCCTGGTGGCAGGTCCTCGGCGCGGTCCTGCGCGAGCCCCTGCCCGTCGCCGGCATCGCCCGCGTCATGGGCATCACCCGGCAGAGCGTGCAGCGCGTGGCCGACCTGCTCGTCCGGCGCGGCCTCGCCGAGTACGCGCCGAACCCGGCGCACCGCCGCGCCAAGCTCCTGCGGCCCACCGACGAGGGGCGGGCCGCCGTCGCGGAGATCGACCCCGGGCACGCGGCGCTCGCCGCGCGGCTCGAAGACGCCCTCGGAGCCGAACAATTCGCGCAAACCGCCCAGGTGTTGGAGCGGCTCTCCGAGGCCCTCGCGGGCCTTGAGCCCGCCGTTACGGAACCGTAGAGGTAAGCCCGGGCCGCCCCTCCCACCACGGCACTATCCTCGGTCTGTTGCACAGCGGTGCACGGAGAGTCGCCGCTCCACGGCGGCTCGCAAACCGCAGGAACACAGGGGGAGGACGGCGCCGATGGCCATGGAGAAACTCGGGCCCGGGGATCCGCAGAGGATCGGTGCCTACCGCCTGCTCGCGCGGCTCGGCGCGGGCGGCATGGGGCAGGTCTATCTGGCGCGCTCCGACCGCGGCCGCACGGTCGCGGTCAAGCTGGTGCGCGAGGAGTTGGCCGCGCAGGAGGAGTTCCGCGGGCGCTTCCGGCAGGAGGTGGGGGCCGCGCGGCGGGTCGGCGGGGCGTGGACGGCGCCGGTGCTCGACGCCGACACGGAGGCGGCGATCCCGTGGGTCGCCACGGGGTACGTCGCCGGGCCCTCGTTGCAGTCCGTCGTCTCGCACGACCACGGGCCGCTGCCCGAGCGGTCCGTGAACATCCTCGCCGCCGGGCTCGCCAACGCCCTCAAGGACATCCACGCGGCCGGGCTCATCCACCGCGACCTGAAGCCGTCGAACGTCCTCGTCACCATCGACGGGCCGCGCGTCATCGACTTCGGCATCGCCCGCGCCCTCGAGACCGTCACGGACGGCGGGCTCACCCGGACCGGGGCGCTCGTCGGGTCGCCCGGCTTCATGGCGCCCGAGCAGGTGCGCGGGGACCGGGTCACGGAGGCGTGCGACGTCTTCTGTCTGGGGTCCGTGCTCGCGTACGCCGCGACGGGGGCGCTGCCGTTCGGGACCGCCAACAGCGGGGTGCACGCGCTGATGTTCCGCATCGCGCAGGAGGAGCCCGAGCTTTCGGCCCTGCCCGAGGAGTTGCGGGAGCTGGTTCAGTCCTGCCTCGCCAAGGTGCCGGGGGACCGGCCCTCGCTGGACGAGATACTTTCCCGGACCGGGGCGGAGGACACCCTCTCCGAGGGGAAGTCCCTGGAGCCGTGGCTCCCCGGCGCCCTGGTCGCCCAACTCGGGCGGCACGCCGTCCAGTTGCTGGAGATCGAGGAACCCGAGGGGCCGGGCGGGGCGGCGTCGGAGTCCGGCGACCCGGCACCACAGCAAGAAACGGAGCCGGAGCCGGAAGCGGCAGGGGCCGCAGCCGCCGAGGCGGACACCCCGCCCCCGCCCGGTCCCCCCGGGCACGCCCCCGTCAACCACCTCCCCACCATGGTCGGCGGGATGCCGCCCGCGCCGACCCCCACGCCCACGCCCAGTCACTCGCCCGCCTACGGGTATCCGCAGGCGCCGGGGTCCGCGTACGGGTATCCGCATCCGCAGCCTCCGTACGGTGCGACGCCTCCGTACGGGCCCACTCCCCCGTACGGGCCGCCGCCCGTGGACCCGCCGCGGCGCAGCGGGCGCTCCACCGCGCTGCTCGTCGCGGTGGCGCTGGTCGTGGCCCTCGGGGCGGGCGGCACGGTGTACGCGGTGATGAAGGGGGACGACGGCGACCCGAAGGCGCGTGGCGGCGGCGACGGCAAGAACCGGGGGAGCAGCGCGCCGAAGACGCCCGGCACCCCGTCGGACTCCGACTCCGCGCCGACCCCCTCGCCGTCCACGTCGGTGGCCTCGGAGAAGACGGTGCCGGACAAGTTCCTCGGCACCTGGAACGGCACGGTCAGCGGTGACGCCGGGGTCAGCACGCGGGTGCTGACCATTCAGCAGGGCGAGGAAGGGGACACCGTCCTTTCCATGACGGCCGACGGACCGCTGGCGGGCGGCGGCACCTACCACTGCGTGTTCCAGGGCGACTTGGAGTCCGCGAGCGACGACCGGCTGCACATCGGCCCGACACGGGTCACCGTGGGCGGGCCCCCGGCGTGCGACCCCGGCAAGCCGACCGTGGTCACGATCCTGCCGAGCGGCGAACTGCACCGCGTCAACACCGACGGCACCCGCGCGCTGACGTACACCAAGGGCAACTGAGCAACTGGCCGGTCCCGCAAGGAAGTTGAACCACTCACGAACGCCCGGCGACGGAACGGCGAAGTCCCCCGCCGGGGCGTTCCCCGCTCCGGGGGCGCCTCCGTGGCGTGCGCCCGTGGACTGGTTGAGCCCCGAGAACGTCGTCGCTGTCCTGACCGCCGCGCTCGGGCTGCTCGCCACCCTCGGGGCGATCTGGTACGAGCGCCGGGTGCCGCGCCGAGGGGGGCACCTCCCGCGGCCAGCCGCCGTGCGCGACCCCGGAGGGCCTGCGGATCTGCGGCGAGGAGTAGGAGCCGACCTCACCCGCGCGGCGGAGCATGATCCGCCGCGGCGCCGATCCCCGTCCGTGCCGGGCCGGACAGGCTGGACGCATGACCACCACGCACCCGCAGACGCACCCGACGACCCGCCCGTCGGCACCCGCGACCCGCACCGAACTCCCCGTCCCCGCCTGGGCCGTTCGCGTCGCCCACGCCATCCCGCTGGTCGTCCTGCCGGTCTGCGTCTGGCGGCTGCCCATCCCCTTCGGTCACCCCATGGGCGGGGAGCCCCTGCGTGAGTCCGCGTGGAACATCCCGTACGTCCTCACGCTCAGCGTCCTCTCGGAGCTGCTCGCGCACCTCTGCTTCGGCCTGGTCCGCGGCTGGGGCGAGGTCGTGCCCCACTGGGTGCCCCGCCTCGGCGGCCGCCGCATCCCGCCCGCCGCGGTGATCGTCCCCGCGGCCGCCGGCGGCCTCGCCCTCAGCGCGCTCACCGCGCACTGGCTGGTCGGGGCCGTCACCGAGGGGCCCGCGGGCTGGCCCTACGCCGAGGGGTGGGACGTCCTGGCGATGACGGTCAGCGGTCTGATGACCCTGTGGGGACCGCTGCTGCTGATCCTCACGTACGCGTACTACCGCCGCCGGTGTGCGGGCAGGGCCTGAGCCGGACCGGCGGCGGCAGTACGCGGCGGACGCGTCAGACGAACGAGTTGATCTCGATCGTCTCGTCACGGCCGGGGCCCACGCCGATCGCGGAGATCGGGGCGCCGGACATCTCCTCCAGGGCCTTCACATAGCCCTGCGCGTTCTTCGGCAGGTCGGCGAAGGTCTTGGCCTTGGTGATGTCCTCGGACCAGCCCGGCAGCATCTCGTAGACGGGCTTCGCGTGGTGGAAGTCCGTCTGGCTGTACGGGAGTTCCTCGACGCGCTTGCCGTCGATCTCGTACGCGACACAGACCGGGATCTGCTCCCAGCCGGTGAGCACGTCGAGCTTGGTGAGGAAGAAGTCCGTCAGGCCGTTCACGCGGGTCGCGTAGCGGGCGATCGGGGCGTCGAACCAGCCGCAGCGGCGGTCCCGGCCGGTCGTCACACCGCGCTCGCCGCCGATGGTGCGCAGCGCCTCGCCGTCGGCGTCGAACAGCTCCGTCGGGAACGGGCCCGCGCCGACGCGGGTCGTGTACGCCTTCAGGATGCCGATGACGCGGCTGATCTTCGTCGGGCCGACGCCCGTACCCGTGCAGGCGCCGCCCGCGGTCGGGTTCGACGAGGTGACGAAGGGGTACGTGCCGTGGTCCACGTCCAGGAGCGTGCCCTGGCCGCCCTCGAACAGGACGACCTTGTCGTCGTCGAGCGCGTTGTTGAGGATCAGCGTGGTGTCGGCGACGTACCGCTTGATGTTCTCGCCGTGCTCCAGGAGCGTCTCGACGATCTGCTGCGGCTCGATGGCGCGGCGGTTGAAGACCTTGGTCAGGAGCTGGTTCTTCTGCTCCAGGGCCGCCTCGACCTTCTGCGTCAGGATCGACTCGTCGTAGAGGTCCTGGACGCGGATGCCGGTGCGGTTGATCTTGTCGGCGTAGGTCGGGCCGATGCCGCGGCCGGTCGTGCCGATCTTCCGCTTGCCGAGGAAGCGCTCGCCCACCTTGTCGACCGTCACGTTGTACGGCGTGATGATGTGCGCGTTTCCGCTGATCAGAAGCTTCGACGTGTCGACGCCGCGCTCGTTGAGCCCGCTCAGCTCGGAGAGCAGGACCGACGGGTCGACGACGACGCCGTTGCCGATGACCGGGACACAGTCCGGCGAGAGGATCCCGGAAGGGAGGAGATGCAGCGCGTACTTCTGGTCGCCTACGACAACCGTGTGGCCGGCGTTGTTGCCGCCCTGATAACGCACTACATAGTCCACGGAGCCACCGAGCAGGTCGGTGGCCTTTCCCTTGCCTTCGTCACCCCACTGAGCACCGAGCAGCACGAGTGCGGGCACAGGCGTACACCCCTTCCGGGCGGGGCATGTCCAAGGTCAGGGGCCGCAGCCGGAGGCCGTCAGCCGCCGGTGTGGGTGTGCCTTGGTTGCCCCGGAATAGACGAAGCCCCTGGCGCAATAGCGCAAGGGGCTCTTGCACAAAGATGCTACCCGAGGACTAAAGAAAGGGCGCACGTGTCGGCTCGCGACCAGCTTCTGGTGGTCATCGACCCGGTCGCCCGGCGCACGGACGGGGAGTCCGTGCGCATCGCCAAGGACGTGCTTGGCGCGGGCGCGGGCGTCAGGGTGTGCCTGCCTGAAAGCCCCGAAGAATTCAGGAAAGCGCTGGTCAGGCGAGGGGCACGGCGTCCCGTCGTGGTCGGTGACGACCGGGCGCTGCTGCGTGCGGTGACCGTCCTGCACGGGGAGCGGGCGCTGGCGTCCGCCGTCCTGTCGGTCGTCCCCGTCGGCGCGGCCGCGTCCGCCGTGCGGATCGCGCGGGGGCTCGGCGTGCCCGCCGGGGCGGTCGCGGCGGCGCGGGCCGTCCTGGAGGGGACGCCCCGGCGGCTCGATCTGCTCGTGGACGACCGGGACGGGGTGGTGCTCGGGGATGTGCGGATCCCGCCGGTGGGGCCGCAGGACGCCTCGGCCGGCGCGGCGGGCGGGGAGCGGCACGCCTGGCTGCGGACGTGTCAGTCGCTGGTGCGGACGCTGGGCGCCCGGCCCTCGCGGGTGGCTCCGGGCGGGCCCTCGCGGCTGCGGGTCGAGGCCGACGGGGTGACCCTCGTGGACCTCGACCAGCCGGTCGAGGGGGTGTCCGTGCGGCCGGGGGGCGGGGGGTTCGCGCGGGTGGAGGTGCATCCGGCTTCCGTCGGGGCGGAGGTCGCGCCCGTGCGGGCGCGGGCCCGCTCGGTGACTGTGTCCGGGCCGGACTTCCGGTACCGCGCGGACGCGGTGGTCACGGGCCCGGTCCGGACCCGGACGTGGCAGGTTCGGCCGCAGGCCTGGGGGCTTACGCTGCCCAGCTGACGGAGATCAGCTCTGTGGGCCGAAGAGGGTCTCTCTGTGGGTGCGCCAGCGAGCCATCATTCCCGTCAGTTCCGCCTGGACGAACTCGAAGAACGCGAGGGTCTCCTGGAGGCGGTGTCCGGCGGGCGAGTCCGCGCCGAGGCTCGCGATGCCGTCCCGCAGGGCCGCCTCCCACCGCTGGAGCACGGAGTCCCGGTTCGTCAGCGCCTCGTACCACTGGTTGCTGTGCACCCGGAAGATGTCACGCCGGGACCCGGGCGCCCGCTCCCGCGTGACCATGTACTGCTGGGTCAGATAGCGCACCGCCCCGGACACCGCCGCCGGGCTCACGTGCAGCCGCTCCCCCAGCTCGGCCGAGGTGAGCGCCCCGGAGTCGGAGGCGAGCAGCGCGGCGAAGACCCGCGCGGGCATCCGCGGCATCCCGGCCCACACGAGCTGCGCGGCGAACTGCTCGGTGAAGCGCGAGGCGGCCGCCAGGTCCTCCTCGCGCTCATCGTTCTGTTCCGTGCTCATCCGTAGATCATCTCCCCGGCTCTCCCCTGCTCGCCCCGGCGCACCCCAAGTTTATACACTTCCTTAACTTCACAAATTTGTGAAAGCGTCGTACGTTCAGAAACATGACGAAGGCAATCACCGTCTCCGGGCTGCACAAGTCGTTCGGCCGGACGCACGCGCTCGACGGCCTCGACCTGGACGTCGAGCGCGGCGAGGTCCACGGCTTCCTCGGGCCCAACGGAGCGGGCAAGTCCACGACCATCCGCGTCCTGCTCGGCCTGCTGCGCGCCGACTCCGGCGCCGTCCAGCTCCTCGGCAAGGACCCGTGGCACGACGCGGTCGAGCTGCACCGGCACCTCGCGTACGTACCGGGGGACGTCACCCTGTGGCGCAACCTGTCCGGCGGCGAAGTCATCGATCTGTACGGCAAGTTGAGGGGCGGCCTCGACAAGAAGCGGCGCGCCGACCTCATCGGGCGGTTCGAGCTGGACCCGACCAAGAAGGGCCGCGCCTACTCCACGGGGAACCGCCAGAAGGTCGCGCTGGTCGCCGCGTTCGCCTCGGACGTCGAGCTGCTGATCCTGGACGAGCCGACGTCCGGCCTCGACCCGCTGATGGAGGAGGTCTTCCAGGGCTGCGTGGCGGACGCGCGCCGCGAGGGCCGCACCATCCTGCTGTCCTCGCACATCCTCAGCGAGGTGGAGAGCCTCTGCGACCGCGTCAGCATCATCCGCAGGGGCCGCACCGTCGAGTCCGGCTCGCTGGCCGACCTGCGCCACCTCACCCGCACCAGCGTCCGCGCCGAACTCGCGGGCGAGCCGAACGGCCTGTCCCGCCTGCCGGGCGTGCACGACCTGGAGATCGAGGGCCACCGCGTGGCGCTCCAGGTCGACACCGACAAGCTGGACGCCGTCCTGCGCGCGCTCACCGACTCCGGCGTACGCACCCTGACGAGCACCCCGCCCACCCTGGAGGAGCTGTTCCTGCGGCACTACCAGGACGACGACGACAACACGGCGTCGGCGCGTACCGAAGAGGCGGTGTCGCGATGACCACGGCAGAGATGACCGGCACCCGGCCCCTGCTGGGCCTGGCCCTGCGCCGGGACCGCGTCATCATCCCGGTGTGGCTCGCCGTCATCGCGCTGATGGTCCTGAGCATGCCGAACACCCTCAAGGAGGTGTACGGCACGGCCGCCCAGCGCGCCGACCTGATGGACTCGCTGGCCACCAACGCCTCCCTGCGCGCCCTCTACGGGCCGGTGTTCGACCAGTCCATCGGCGGCCTCACGGCCTGGCGCGTCGGCGCCTTCGCGGGGGTGCTCGCCGCCGTGATGAGCCTCGTGATCGTCGTACGGCACACGCGCGAGGAGGAGGAGTCGGGCCGCCAGGAGATGATCTCGTCGGCCATGGTCGGCCGCCGCGCGCCCCTGACCTCCGCGCTGCTCACCGCGCTCGTCGCCAACACGCTCCTCGGCCTGCTCGTGGCCGCCGGACTGGCCGGCCAGGGCGCCACGGGCGCGCTCGCGCTCGGCGCCGGCATCGCCTGCGTGGGCATGGTGTTCGCCACGATGGCGGCGATCGTCGCCCAGTTCACGGAGAGCGCCCGGCTCGCCAAGGGCCTCACCTCGGCGCTGCTCGGCGCGGCGTTCGTGCTGCGCGCGGCCGGCGACTCGGCGACGGCCGACGGCTCCTCGCTGCTCACCTGGTTCTCGCCGGTGGGCTGGCTGGAGAACCTGCGGGCGTTCGGGGACGAGCGGTGGTGGGTCCTGCTGCTGTTCGCGGGCGCCGTCGGCGTGCAGTGCGTGGCCGCGTACGAACTCGCCGGGCGCCGCGACGTCGGCATGGGCTTCCTGCCGTCCCGGCCGGGCCCCGCGCACGGCGGCCTCGGCACGGCGGGCGCGCTGGCCTGGCGGCTGCAGCGCGGCGCCGTCATCGGCTGGGGCCTCGGCTTCCTGACCGCGGGCGTCGTCTTCGGCGGCATGACGGAGGGCGCCGCCGACCTGGTCGGCGACAACGAGAACACCCGCGAGATCTTCGAGCGCATGGGCGGCCAGACCGGACTCACCGACGCCTTCCTCGCCGCGATCGTCGGCCTCGTCGGCATGGTCGGCGCGCTCTACATCGTCGCCTCGGTGCTCCGGCTGCATGGCGAGGAGACCTCGGGGCGCGCCGAACCGGTCCTCGCGAACGCGGTCGGCAGGCTGCGCTGGGCGGCGGGCCACCTCGTCGTCGCCTTCGCGGGCGCCGCGCTGATCATGCTGCTCGCGGCCTGCGGTCTCGCCCTCGGGTACGGGCAGGACGTCGGCCCCGTCGTCGGTGCCTGCCTGGTGCAGCTCCCCGCGATCTGGCTGATCGGCTCGCTGGCCGTGCTGCTCCACGGCGTCTCGCCCCAACTGGCCGTCGCCGCCTGGGGAGTCGCGGGCCTGGCCCTGCTCATCGGCTGGATCGGCCCCGCCCTGGACGTGCCGCAGCCCGTGATGAACCTGTCGCCGTTCTCGCATCTGCCGAAGCTGCCGGGGTCGGACATGACGTGGAGCCCGGTGCTGCTGCTCACGGGGCTGGCGGTGGTGTGCACGGTGGCCGGGCTCGCGGGACTGCGCCGCCGGGACATGGCGACGGGCTGAACCGGGCGCACGGGCCGCTGCGCGGAGCCGGGCACGCGGCGCCGGGCATGCGGCGCCGGGCATGCGGCGCCGGGCATGCGGCGCCGGGCATACGGCGCCGGGCATACGGCGCCGGGCATACGGCGCCGGGCATACGGCGCCGGGCATACGGCGCCGGGCATACGGCGCCGGGCATACGGCGCCGGGCATACGGCGCCGGTCAGCACTCGACGAGCAGCTCCCCCAGCCCCCGGATCACGAAGTTCTGCTTGCGCGTCGGCTCCGCCGCGAGCCGCAGATCCGGGGCCCGGCGCAGCAACGCCCCCAGGGACGCGGCGAGTTCGATCCGGGCGAGCGGCGCGCCGATGCAGTAGTGGATGCCCGCGCTGAAGGAGATGTGCGGGTTGTCCGCGCGGGCCAGGTCCAGGGTGTCGGGGGCGGCGAACGCGGCCGGGTCCCGGTTGGCGGAGCCGAAGAGCAGCGCGACCTCGCTGCCGCGCGGGATCCGCGCCCCGCCGACCTCGATGTCGTCGAGCACCCACCGCTCGAAGAGCTGGAGCGGCGTGTCGAAGCGCAGCAACTCCTCCACGGCCGTGGGCAGCAGCCGCTCCGGCTCCGCCCGCAGGGCGGCGAGCTGTTCCGGGTGACTGAAGAGAGCGTTCCATCCATTGGCGGTGGAGTTGACGGTGGCCTCGTGGCCCGCGTTCAGGAGCAGCACGCAGGTCGAGATCATCTCCTGCTCGCTGAGCCGTCCCGCCCGTCTCCCGCCACCGCCCTTCCACAGAGGCCCTTCGGGCCGCACCTCCTCATTCTCGTCGTACGCCGCGATGAGCGCGCTGATCAGATCCTCCCCGGGCTCCTTGCGCCGCGCCGCGATCAACTCCCGCAAGTACGCGGAGAATTCCACCGAGGCGCGCACGGCCCGAGCCGCCGTCTCCTCCCCCGGGTTCAACTCGTACATCCCGCAGATGTCCGCCGACCAGGGCCGCAGCGACCCCCGGTCCGCCTCCGGAATGCCCAGCATCTCGGCGATCACCGCGACCGGCAGCGGCTCGGCCACCCGCGCCACCAGGTCCCCGCCCCCGTCCGCCACGAGCCCCCGCACCAGCTCGTCCGCGAGGCCCTCGACGTACGGGCGCAGCCGCTCGACGGTGCGCGGCGTGAACGCCTTCGCCACCAGGCGGCGGATGCGGGTGTGCGCCGGTGCCTCCAGGTCGAGCATGCCGTTGTCGTTCAGGACGTGGAACGGCTCGTGCTCGGGCGGCGGCGCCGGGCGGCCGAACTCCTCGTGGCTGTACCGGTGCAGATAGGTGCGGCCGAGCCGCCGGTCCCGCAGCAGCGCCGCGACGTCCGCGTGGTGCGGGATCAGGTACTGGTCGCTCGGCTCGTAGTAGTGCACGCGGCCTGCGGCGCGCAGCGCCGCGTACGCCGGATACGGGTCCGCCACGAAGGCGGGCGACCAGGGGTCGAAGGGGCCGTCGAGGGCGGCGCGGGCGGCGCGGGCGGCGCGGGCATCCATGAAGGGACGCTAGCCCCGCCCGCCCCGGCCTGACCAGACCCGCTCAGCCGGGTGTGACCAGGCGGGCCTCGTACGCGAACACGGCGGCCTGGGTGCGGTCGCGCAGGCCCAGCTTCACCAGGACCCGGCTGACGTGCGTCTTGATCGTGGACTCGGCGACGACGAGCCGCGTGGCGATCTCCGCGTTGGAGAGCCCCTGCGCGATGAGCACCAGGACCTCCGTCTCGCGCTCGGTCAACTCCCCGTACTGGGCCCGTGCCTGCGCGGACGACATGAGCCGAGGGTTGTCCGACAGCTTCGAGAACTCCGTGATCAGGCGGCGCGTCACGCTCGGCGCGAGCAGGGCCTCACCGGCGGCCACCACGCGTACGCCCTCGGCGAGCTGCCGGGCCGACGCGTCCTTGAGCAGGAATCCGGACGCGCCCGCGCGCAGCGCCTGGTACACGTACTCGTCCAGGTCGAACGTCGTCAGGACCAGCACCTTCGTCTCCACCAGGGCGTCCGCGACGATCTCGCGGGTGGCCTCGATGCCGTTCAGCTCGGGCATGCGGATGTCCATCAGGACGATGTCCGGGGCGAGTTCGCGCACCCGCTCGACGGCCTCGCGGCCGTTCACCGCCTCGCCGACGACCTCGATGTCCGGCATGGCGTTCAGCAGCACGGAGAATCCCTCGCGGACCATCATCTGGTCGTCGGCGATCAGGACACGAATGGTCCGGGTCATGCGGATGCGCCTCCGGCGTGCTTGTCGTGTCTGACGTTCTTGCCGTGCTCGTCGTGCTCGCCGTGCTTGTCGTGCTTGTCGTGCTTGTCCAGGGAGAGGGTCTTGGTGGCGTCGTCCGCCGTCTTGGGGGGCTCCGCCGGCACCGGCAGGAACACCGTCACCTCGTACCCGCCGTCGGCGGTCGGCTCCGCCGTCATCTCGCCGTCCAGCATCGTCACCCGCTCCCGCATGCCGGTGATGCCGTGCCCGGCGCCCGGCGAGGGCTGCACGGACTCCGTCGCGGGCCCGTTCACGATACGCAGCCCGAGCCCGCCGAGCACATAGCCGATCTCCACCCGGGCCGTCGCGCCCGGCGCGTGCCGCAGGCTGTTGCTGAGGGCCTCCTGCACGATGCGGTACGCCGACAGCTCCACGCCCTGCGGCAGCTCCCGCACGGCGCCGGTGACGACCTTCTCCACGCTCAGGCCGGTGTCGCGCACGTTGTCGAGCAGCCGGCCGATGTCGGCGAGCGTCGGCTGCGGGGCGTCCGGGGCCTCGTAGTCCTCGGCCCGTACGACACCCAGCACGCGGCGCAGCTCGGTCAGGGCGATCACGGCGTTCTCGCGGATCGTCGCGAAGGCCTGCTCCAGCTCGGGCGGCGGGTTCTCGACGCGGTACGGGGCGGCCTCCGCCTGGATGGCGACCACCGACATGTGGTGCGCCACGACGTCGTGCAGCTCCCGGGCGATGTTGGTGCGCTCCTCGAGCAGCGTGCGCTTGTCCCGCTCGACGGCGGTGACCGTGCGTTCGGCGGCGACCTCGCGGCGGGTGTCGCGGTTGACGGTGACCAGGGTGACCAGGGCGACGCAGATGCCGCTGAACACCAGCATGGGGCCGGTGTTGGTGGCGTAGCGCGTGCCCGCCCCCTCCGCGACGACCGAGTACACGGCCGTGAGCAGCCACATCCAGGCCGCCGTGCGCGGCCGGGTGCGGGCCGCCACCACCACCATGACCGCGGTGTGACCCGCGAGGGAGCCCGACGTCCACGGATAGTCCGTGCCGTCGCCCACCGCCGCCGTGACCAGGGCGAGGCCCAGGGACAGCCACCAGGCGAACACCGGGCGCACCAGCGTCAACGCCACCGCGGCCGCCGGACCGCACCCCAAAATGATCTTGGTGAAGTCGCTGGTGCCGTATCCGAGGGCGGACTCCGTGTACGCGACGGCGAAGGTGAGCAGGGCCATCGCGAGCACCACGGCGTGCGGGAACCAGATCGCGTACCTGCGTATGCGCTTCGGCACCCACTGGAGCAGCGGGGTGTCCCCGCCCAGCGGGGGCAGGGGGCGGTAGGCGAAGGCGTCGTGGAAGAGGTCCGTGCGCAGGCCCTGGAGGGCGTTCTGCGCGAGGTGGAACTCCGGACTGCGCGTTTTCTCGGTCACGCAACAGACGGTACGGGCCGGGGGCCGCGGGTCGCGTCCCCTCCGGGACGGGTTGTCCGGGGTCCGTCGCAGGTACTACGGCGGCCCTGCCGGGGGCCTCCCCGACCCCGCCCCTTCCCGTAACCAGGGGGCTGCCGCCCCCTGGACCCCCGCTATCGGCCTGAACGGCCTCGTCCTCAAACGCCGGACGGGCTAGAACTCACCGGCACAATTTCAGCCCCTCCGGCGATTGAGGAGCGGGGGTCTGGGGGCAGAGCCCCCAGTTTCGGGAAGGGGCGGGGTTGGGGAGGCCCCCGCCAGGGCCCCATGCCGCAGACTTACCCCATGGCCATTCACGAGAATCTGCTCGGGGGACCGCCCCCGACCCACCTGCCCGACGACCCCGAGCCCCGCGAGCTGCTCGCGGCCGGCACCCCGGCCACCGACGTCGCCGCGAAGTACCCGACGTCCTCCCTCGCCTGGGCCCGCCTCGCCGACGAGGCATACGAGGCCGGCCGCGTCGTCGAGTCGTACGCGTACGCCCGCACGGGATACCACCGCGGCCTGGACGCCCTGCGCCGCAGCGGCTGGAAGGGCCACGGCCCGGTGCCGTGGGAGCACGAGCCGAACCGCGGCTTCCTGCGCGCGCTGCACGCCCTCGCCCGCGCGGCGGGCGCCATCGGCGAGCAGGAGGAGTACGAGCGGTGCTCGACGTTCCTGCGCGAGTCCTCGGCGACGGCGGCGGACACCCTGGGCTGAGCCCGGCAGCGTACGTACGTACCCACGACCTGCCTGGACACCAGGTGTGACCAGGCAGGTCTTGCCGTTTCCGGGGATGTTGCGGAGGATGCGGGTGGGGACCGGGGCCCCCGTGCCGGTACCGGCAGGGGCGGACCGCTACCCGGAGTACGCATCTAGGAGACAGCGATGTCCCACGAGGCGCACGCGGCGCACGAGACCCGGCCACCGTCCGTGACCACGGACGACGAGAGCCCGGACAGCCCGAACCTCGACTTCGCAGGCACCACCCCTTACGAGGACTACGTCCAGGCGGACGTCCTCACCCATCTCCAGCACCTGCGGTCCGACGACCCCGGCGAGATGGTCTTCCTCGTCACCACGCAGGTCATGGAGCTGTGGTTCACCGTCATCGTGCACGAGTGGGAGACGGCATCGCGCGCGCTGCGCGAGGACGACGTGCCCGTCGCCGTCGCCGCCCTGAAGCGGTCGGTGCGCGAGCTGGAGGCCCTGAACCACTCGTGGAAGCCGCTCGGCCAGCTCACCCCCGCCCAGTTCAACTCCTACCGGGGCGCGCTCGGCGAGGGCTCCGGCTTCCAGTCGGCGATGTACCGGCGCATGGAGTTCCTGCTCGGCGAGAAGTCCGCGTCCATGCTGGTGCCGCACCGCGGCGCCCCGCGCGTGCACGCGGAGCTGGAGAAGGCGCTGCAGGAGCCGAGCCTGTACGACGAGGTGCTGCGGCTCCTCGCCCGGCGCGGGCACCCCATCCCGGCCGCCGTCCTGGAGCGCGACATCTCCCGCAGGTACGAGCCGTCACCCGAGGTCGAGGCCGTCTGGACGGCCCTGTACGCGGGTGACGAGGGCGACGAACTCCTCCGGCTCGGCGAGGCGTTGACCGACGTCGGCGAGCTGGTCTGGCGCTGGCGCAACGACCACCTGGTCGCCACCCGCCGCGCCATGGGCTCCAAGACCGGCACGGGCGGCTCCGCCGGGGTGGCCTGGCTGGAGAAGCGCGCCACGAAGAACGTGTTCCCGGAACTGTGGACGGCGCGCAGCCATGTCTGAGACGCCCGCCCAGACGACACAGAGGACACCGATGACGCACCAGACCCAGCTCCGGGACCGGGCCGCGGTGCTCGACGGCAAGGACGAACTCGCCGCCAAGCGGCAGGAGTTCGTCCTCGACGACACCGTCTACCTGGACGGCAACTCGCTGGGCGCCCTGCCCGCGAACGTCGAGGCCCGGGTGGCCGACGTCATCACCCGCGAGTGGGGCAAGCTCCGCATCCGCTCCTGGGAGGAGAGCGGCTGGTGGACCGCGCCGGAGCGGATCGGCGACCGCCTCGCCCCGCTGCTCGGCGCCGCCCCCGGCCAGGTCGTCGTCGCCGACTCCACCAGCGTGAACGTCTTCAAGGCACTGGTGGCCGCGGTCCGCATCGCCCGCGGGGAGGGCGGCGAGGGCGAGGGCGCGGAGCGCGACGAGATCGTCGTCGACGCCACCACCTTCCCCACCGACGGATACATCGCCGCGTCCGCCGCCCGCCTCACCGGCTGCCGGCTGATCCCGTCCGTCCCGGCGGACGTGCCCGGCGTCCTCGGCCCGCGCACCGCCGCGGTGCTGCTCAACCACGCCGACTACCGCTCCGGCAAGCTGCACGACCTGCCGGGCCTGACCGCGGCCGTGCACGCGGTGGGCGCCCTCGTCGTCTGGGACCTGTGCCACACGGCGGGCGCCCTGCCGATCGGCCTGGACGAGCACGGCGTGGACCTGGCGGTCGGCTGCACCTACAAGTACCTGAACGGGGGCCCGGGTTCGCCCGCGTACCTGTACGTGCGCAAGGAGCACCAGCCGCGCTTCGACTCGCCGCTGCCCGGCTGGAACTCGCACGCCGAGCCGTTCGGGATGCGGGCCGATTACGCCCCGGCCGACGACGCGGTGCGCGGCCGCGTCGGCACCCCCGACATCCTGTCGCTGCTCGCGTTCGACGCGGCGCTCAACGTGTGGGAGGGGGTGTCGACGGCGGCGGTCCGCGCCAAGTCCCTGGCCCTGACGGACTTCTTCCTGGAGTGCGTCGCCGCGTACGTCCCCGAGGGGCGGGTCGAGTCGATCACGCCCGCAGCGCACGCCGAGCGGGGCAGCCAGATCGCGCTGCGCTGCCCGGACGCCGCCGGAGTGATGAAGCGGCTGATCGAACGGGGCGTGGTCGGCGACTACCGCGCGCCGGACGTGCTGCGCTTCGGCTTCACTCCGCTGTACGTGTCGTTCGCGGACACGGAGCGTGCCGCGCGGGTCCTCGCGGACACCCTCGCGGACACACTGGAGGAGTTGCCGGAGAGCCCGCCCCAGGGGGCCTGACGGCACGGACGCCGAGCGGGTCCTGATACCGTCCGGCAAATCTGGATCATGATTCGAACGCCCTCCGGTCGCCGGTCGGTTGCCGCCGGGGCCCGGAGGGCGGACGCCCGGGCGAATTTGAGAGGGTTGCCGCATGCCGGACGACGCCGCCGTGGCCCGCGATGCCGCCGAGGAGGCTGCCGCCTTCGCGCATCCCGCGGTGCGGCCCGACAGCACCGCCGCGTACGGCACGCACGCGGATCAGATCGTCGACTTCTACGTCCCGCGCGGCGCCGACGACCGTCCCGCGCCGCTCGTCGTCGTGCTGCACGGCGGGGCGTGGCGGGCGCCGTACGACCGCTTGCACGTGACACCGTTCGCGGACTTCCTGGCCCGGCGCGGCTTCGCCGTCGCCAACGTCGAGTACCGCAAGGGGAGTTCGACCGGCGGCCCGATCCCGGCGCAGGGCGGCCCGGCCGCGGTGGAAGATGCCTCCACCACGGCGGGAGCCCCCGCCACGGCGGAAGCCGCCACCGGTCCGGTCGCCGGGCGCTGGCCCGAGACCCTCGACGACGTGGCCGCCGCGCTCGACGCGCTGCCCGCCCTGGCCCGCGAGGCCCTGCCGATGGCCGACCCGAACCGGGTCGTGGTGACCGGCCATTCGGCCGGCGCCCATCTCGCGCTGTGGGCGGCGGCACGGCACGTACTGCCGGAGGGCTCCCGCTGGCACCGGGCCCGGCCCGCACCGCTGCGTGGCGTGGTGGCACTCGCGCCGATCGCCGACCTGCGGGTGGCGGACGAGCTCGACGTCTGCTCGGGGGCGGTGCGCCAGTTCCTGGGGGTGGGCGACGCGGCGGACGCGGAGGCCGAGGCGCTGTTCGAGGAGCGCCTCGCGCACGCCGACCCGGCGGCCCTGCTGCCCACCGGCATCGCCACCACCGTCGTCCAGGGCCGCACCGACATCGTCGTGCCGCAGGCCGTCGCCGAGGCCTACGCGGACGCGGCGGCCAAGGCCGGCGAGGTGGTCGGGGTCACCCTGCTCGAGGACGTCGGCCACTTTCCCCTGATCGACCCGGGGGCGGACGCGTGCGCGGTGGTGGCGGAGGAAATCGCCCAGCTGGCGTTCTGAGGGGGCCTTCCCCAATCCCGCCCCTTCCCGTAACCAGGGGGCTGCCGCCCCCTGGACCCCCGCTATCGGCCTGAACGGCCTCGTCCTCAAACGCCGGACGGGCTAAAACTCACCGGCACATGGGGAGGCCCCCGGCAGGGTCACCCCCGCACAGCCGCCACCCCCCGCACCAACGCCCCCACCCCCGCCTCCACCTTCGCCCGCGGGCACCCCACATTCAGCCGCACGAACCCCGGCGCCCCATACGTCCCGCCAGGCATAACCGCCACCCCCTGCCGCTCCACCAACTCCCGCTGCAACACCTCGTCGCCGACCCCGTCCCCCAGCACGGGCCGAAGATCGATCCACGCGAGATACCCCGCCTGCGGGGGCACCCACCCCAGCTCGGGGAAGGCCGCGTTCAACCGCTCCCCCACCACCCGAAGGTTGCCGTACGTATAGGCCCGCACGGCATCGAGCCACGCCCCGCCCTCCCGGTACGCGGCGATGTGCGCGGTGAGCGAGAGCACCGCGGGCGAGGCGAGCCCTTCCCCGGTGTCCATCCGCCGCACGAACGCGGCATGCTCGTCCGGATCCCCGATGAAGCCGTAACTCCCGCTCAGCGAGGGGAAGTTGAACGCCTTGGTCGCGGAGGTGACGAGCGCCCAGCGCCCCCGCCCGTACCGGGTCCAGGGCCGGTGGACGTACCCGTCATGGGTGAGGTCGGCATGGATCTCGTCGCTGATGACGGCGACCCCGTGCCGCTCGCACAGCTCGGCCATCGCGGCGAGCTCGGCGTCGGCCCACACCCGCCCGGTCGGATTGTGCGGGGAGCAGAGCAGCAGCACCCGGCTGTCGGGCCGCGCCAACTCGGCTTCCAGCGCGGCGAGTCCGGGGTCCGCCAGCGGCACGCCCCGCCGCTCCCGGCCCAGCCCGACGACCGCCTTCCGGAACCCGTCGTACGTAGGGGTGTGCACCACCACCCCCTCCCCCGGCGCGCTCCACATCCGCAGCAGCTGCGACACCTGACTGAGCACGGACGGGGCGTACACGAGCGAGTCGGGGTCGACGTCCGTGTCGTGGCGCCGCTTGAACCAGTCGCGGATCGCGCCGCGGAAGTCGTCGTTGCGCCAGTCCGTGTAGCCGAAGACACCGTGCGCGACGCGCCGCTGCAGGGCGGCGAGGACTTCGGGGGCGCAGGCGAAGTCCATGTCGGAGATGGTGAACGGAAGGAGGTCGGGAACCGGAAACCGGTCCGCGATCCCGTCCCACTGCACGCTCCACGTACCGCGTCGGTCAACGGGGGTGTCGAAGTCGTACGCCGTGGTCACAGCCATGATTCCCTCCGGACATGCCGCGGGCCCGGCACCCACGCGGAGTACCGGGCCCGACGGGCGGACGAGACAGTGGACTACTTGAGCTTCGTGCCCGTGGAGCGCAGGTTCGCGCAGGCCTCGGTGACGCGCTTGGCCATGCCGGCCTCGGCGAGCTTGCCCCAGGTGCGCGGGTCGTACGTCTTCTTCGAGCCGACCTCGCCGTCGACCTTCAGGACGCCGTCGTAGTTCTTGAACATGTGGTCCGCGACGGGCCGCGTGAACGCGTACTGGGTGTCGGTGTCGAGGTTCATCTTCACGACGCCGTTCTCCAGGGCGGTGGCGATCTCCTCGGCCGTGGAGCCGGAGCCGCCGTGGAAGACGAAGTCGAACGGCGACTGCTTGCCGTACTTCGAGCCGACGCCCTCCTGGAGGTCCTTGAGCAGCTCGGGGCGCAGGACGACGTTGCCCGGCTTGTAGACGCCGTGGACGTTGCCGAAGGACGCGGCGAGGAGGTAGCGGCCCTTCTCGCCCAGGCCGAGGGCCTCGGCGGTGCGGATCGCGTCGTCGACGGTCGTGTACAGCTCGTCGTTGATCTCGTGGCTGACGCCGTCCTCCTCACCACCGGTCGGGGTGATCTCGACCTCAAGGATGATCTTCGCGGCGGCGGCCTTGGCGAGCAGTTCCTGGCCGATGGCCAGGTTGTCGGCGAGGGTCTCGGCGGAGCCGTCCCACATGTGGGACTGGAACAGCGGGTTCTGGCCCTTGGCCACGCGCTCGGCGGAGACGTCGAGCAGCGGGCGGACGTAGCCGTCGAGCTTGTCCTTCGGGCAGTGGTCGGTGTGCAGCGCGACCGTGATGTCGTACTTCGCCGCGACGATGTGCGCGAACTCGGCGAGGGCCACCGCGCCCGTCACCATGTCCTTGTTGTGCTGGCCGCCCAGGAACTCCGCGCCGCCCGTGGAGATCTGGATGATGCCGTCGCTCTCCGCCTCCGCGAAGCCGCGCAGCGCCGCGTGCAGGGTCTGCGAGGACGTCACGTTGATGGCCGGGTAGGCGAACTTGCCTGCCTTCGCCCGGTCCAGCATCTCGTTGTAGACGTCGGGGGTTGCGATGGGCATGTGTCCGCTCCTTGTGATGTGCGGGGTGAGTGCTGCTCTGCTGCTTGTCCCTGACCTGGGGGGACCCGGGGTGCCTGGGGCACCGGCCGGACCGGGGGCGACACCGTCGTCGCCCCCATCTTTCCAGACGGGCCGGATTGCTCCAGCCCGTGCGGTCAGTCCAGGCCCAGCTCGTCCTTGGAGTACGCGAAGAGGTACGGCACGCCCGCGCCCTCGGTGATCTTCTCGGCGGCGCCGGTGGCCCGGTCCACGATCGTCGCCACGCCCACGACCTCGGCACCGGCCTCGCGCACCGCCTCCACGGCGGTGAGCGGGGACCCGCCGGTGGTGGAGGTGTCCTCGACGACGAGCACGCGGCGGCCCTTGATGTCCGGGCCCTCGACGCGGCGCTGCAGGCCGTGCGCCTTGGCGGCCTTGCGCACCACGAACGCGTCGATCCGCTTGCCGCGGGCCGCGGCGGCGTGCAGCATCGCGGCGGCGACGGGGTCGGCGCCCATGGTGAGCCCGCCCACGGCGTCGAACTCCAGGTCCGCCGTCAGGTCGAGCAGCACCTGCCCGACCAGCGGGGCGGCCTCGCCGTCGAGGGTGATGCGGCGCAGGTCGACGTAGTAGTCGGCCTCGATGCCCGAGGAGAGCGTCACCTTGCCGTGCACGACGGCCTTGTCCTTGATCTGCTGCAGCAGGTCGCCGCGTACGTCGTTCGTCATGGCTACGAGCTTAAGCGCGCCGCGGGGCGCGGGGGTCACAGTCGCCGCCAGGTCCAGGTGGTCGACGTCTCCAAGGGCTCCAGCGGGGTCACCAGGCGCGGCAGGGTGTTCAGGCCGTTGGGCGGGCCGGTCTGCGGCTCCACGCACACCGCCTCGGCGGGCTCGTCGTACACCACGACCCACTCCTCGCGGCTGGCCACGTTCAGCTCCAGGCGGCCCGGCCAGGTCAGGGTCACGTCCACGCCGCCGGGCATGCCGAAGCAGTCGTCCCAGGGGGCGGAGGTGGGGGCGATGCGGGTGCCGGTGGGCAGGTGGTCGTCGCCTCGCTGCTCCTGCCAGGCGGCGTCGAAGCGGAGCTGTACGCCGGCGTCGGCGCCGTCCGCCCCGCCCTGCCCGCCCTCCAGGTGACGGTTGAACCACGGGTGCCAGCCCGCCTGCGCCGGGAACGAATCCCCGTACGTCTCGATCGCCATCCGCAGGGTCAGGGCGTCCTCGGTCAGCTCGACCACCTGCGTGACGCGGCCCGGGTAGGGCCAGGGGTCCGTCAGGTCGTACGTGAAGACGGCCTCCGTCGTGCTCGCCCGGGCCGTCTTCCACGCGGCGTCGCGGGCGGTGCCGTGGATGGCGTGCGGTGGGGAGTTGACGGGGAGCTGGTGCTGTGTGCCGCCGTTCATGAAGCGGCCGTCCCGGGTGCGGCCGCACCACGGCACCATCGGGAAGCTGCCATAACGCTCACCCTGCCGCAGCAGTTCGACTCCGTCGACGGTGAGGCTGCCGAGGCGGCATCCGTTGCCCGGCTGAACGCTGACCCCCACGGAACCGGCGGCCAGCCTGATCTCTTCGCTGCTGCTACTCACGGGGTCGACCTTACGGCTCGCTCCTGCCGGAAGCTTCCCCAATCCCGCCCCTTCCCGTAACCAGGGGGCTCCGCCCCCTGGACCCCCGAATCGCCGCTCCGCGGCTCGTCCTCAATCTCCCCCAAGCTCTTAAAGAGCAGGGAGGGACCCCCTCGACGGGCTGAAACTCACCAGCACAATTTCAGCCCCTCCGGCGATTGAGGGGCGGGGTCTGGGGCGGAGCCCCAGGAACGGCGGGCCGGATGAGCCCGCAGGGCTGGAAAGGGCGGGCGGGTGGGGGAAAGCCCGTCCGGCGCTTGAGGACGAGGCGCGGAGCGCCGATCGGCGGCCACCCCGGCCCGGGTGCCCGGGCCCAGAACGCCCCCCGGAGGGGGCCCTCAACGGCGCCGCCGCAGCGCCCGGGAGACCACGATCGCGGAAGCGAGAGCCACCGCGGCCACCGGCGCGGCCCACCGCAGCGTGGCGACCCCGCCAGACATCGCCTCCGGCACGGGCACCGGCGCATACCGCCCCCGCGGCGGCGCGTGGTCGACTTCCTCCGCGCTCCGCCCGATCATCGTCCGCCGAGCATGCGCCGCCTCCGCGGCCGGAACGCCCCCCTCGTCCAACGCCCCGTCGAGATCGTCGGCGAGCGGATCCAACGGCGGAGGCGGCACCTCCGCCCGGAAGATCCCGTATGTACCGTCTCCGGTCCCGGTGGGGCCCATGGGTTCGTCGGGCCCGGCGGACTCGGCGGGGCCAGCGGGGTCGGCGGACTCAGCAGGGCCGGCGGACGCGGCGGAGTCAACAGAGCCGCCGGGAGCCGACCGGTCGTCGGCCCCGTCCGAAGCCGGTGCCCCGGCGCCGCCGGACCGCGCCGCGGCCCCGGACGCCAGCCCCTCCGCGAACCGCCCGAGCAACCTCCGCACCGCCCCCTCCACAGCCTGTGGAGAACTTTCCGCGATCTCGGCGACCCGCCCGTCCCCGGACCCGCTCCCGCTGAAGGCGACGCTCGTGCCCCCTTCCGCGGCGGGCGCCAGCCGCAGCACCAGGGAGAACTTGACGGCCCCGGTCCCGCGGACCTCGGCGCCCTCCCCTTCCAGGGAGTACCCGCCGTCGCCTCGCGGGGCGACCCGCAGCGCACCGCGATAGGTGATCGTGTGCCCGCCGACCCGCACTCTCAGCCGCCCGGACACGGGCGGCGAGTCCGCGTCGGCGGCACGCTGCAGCCCCGGCACCGCACCGGCGACCCGCTCGGGGTCGGCCAGCGCCTCGCGGAGCTGCTCTTCCGGAACCGGTACGAACACCTCATGCTCCATGACAGTCGAGCGTACCGACGCCCGCCGCATGATGTATGCCCCTGAGGCCACTTGACCGTGTCCATGGCCGGACGACCCGTCAGTCGGCGTACCGCGGATGCACCAGGGTGGACGGCGCGATGCCGTGGCCGGGGGCGGGGCGGACCCGTTCGGCGGCCCGTGCCCCGGATCGCAGGACGCCCGACGCCGCGGCCGCGGTGAGCCGCTCCGGGGTGCGCGCGGCGAGCACGAAGCCCCAGTCGCGCGGCTCGGCGGTGCCGTCCTCGGTCCGGTCGGGCCCGGCGGCGAAGCCGGCGTGACGGCCCGTCACGCGGTAGGGCGTGGTGACGAAGCCCGCGGCGCGCAGCGTCGCGTCAACCGTCCAGTAGGTGTGGCCCCGGGTGACGACGGGCCCGGCGTGCACGGCGAACCGGCCGTCGTCGGCGAGGACGCGGGCGAGCAGGCCGTAGAACTCCTGCGAGTAGAGCTTGGTGCTCGCGGTGATGCCGGGGTCGGGCAGGTCGGCGAGCACGACGTCGTAGGGCCGGTGCCGCTCGTGCGGCCCGCGCAGCCAGCGGAACGCGTCTGCGTGCGTGACGCGCACCCGGCGGTCCCGGTACACGTGTCCATTGAGCTCGCTGAGCGCCGGGTCCTCACGGGCCAGCCGCACGACGCCCGGGTCGATCTCGACGACGTCGACGTGACGTACGCCGGAGTGCCGCAGCACCTCGCGGGCCGCGAGACCGTCGCCGCCGCCGAGGATCAGCACGCGCGCGTGCGGCCCGCCGCGCATGGCGGGCTGGACGAGCGCCTGGTGGTAGCGGCGTTCGTCGCGGCCGCTGACGCGCAGCCGGCCGTCGAGGAACAGGTGCAGGGACTCCCGGTCGCCGCCGGTCAGGACGACTTCCTGGACGCCGGTCTGCACGGCGACGCGGATGTCCGAGCCGTACACGGCGCGGCGCGCGGCCCGCTCGAAGTCGTCGACGAGCACGGCGGCGGAGGCGAGGACGGCGAGGACCGTGACGTTGGCGAGGATCAGTATCCAGCGGCCGCGGCCGCTCAGGTCGCGCCCGAACAGGCCGAAGACCAGCGCCCCGCCCGCGAGGACGTTGACGGCGCCGGTGAGCAGCGCCCCGGTGAGCTGCCCGAACCACGGCAGCAGCAGGAAGGGGAAGGCGAGACCGCCGACCAGCGCGCCCACGTAGTCGGCGGCGAACAGGTCGGCCACCGCGCCGCCCGCGTCCTGCCGCCGGACGCGCTGGATCAGCACCATGAGCAGGGGCACTTCGGCGCCGATGAGGACGCCGATGACGAAGGAGAACGCCACGAAGAGATAGCGCGATCCGCTCGCCCACATCTCGCCCCGGTCCCCGGCCCAGGCGAAGGCCGCGTACAGAACCAGCGCGCTGCACCCGCCGACCAGCGCGAGCGCCGCCTCGACGAGACCGAACCCGGCGGCGGCCCGGCACCGCAGCCGCTTGGCGAGCAGCGAGCCGACGCCCATCGCGAACACCATCACGGACAGCACGACGGAGGCCTGGGTGACGGAGTCACCGATCAAGTACGAGGCGAGGGCGACGAGTTCGAGTTCGTACACAAGGCCGCAGGCAGCACAGATGAACACGCCCGCGAGGACGAGGAAGCGGCCTGTCCGGGGCGTGACGGGCAGGCGCACGGGCGGCTCGATCACGCTGCGAACGCTACGTCACCACACGCTTACACCAAGTCCCCCACATGGGTGGAGGTCCGGGTGGGAACGTGTAACCGCCGCCCACAAAGATCACGGACAGCCGCCGACGGCGAAGGCCCCCCACAGGAGACGCCCACCCCACGGCCAACTGGAAACGGGAGGGCGGGCGGGAAAGAACCCTCAAAGCGCCGCAGGCATCCGCACGCCCACCCGCGTCCGCGTGGCCACCAACTGCCCGTCCTGCGGGTACGCGTGCCACGTGCGCCACATGACCGCGCCCTCGTGGCGCTGCGCGAGCATGGCGGTGAAGGCGTGCGGGATGCCGGGGAAGACCCCGGCCAGGCCGTGCGGGTGCTCGGTGACCAGCGCCAACAACTCCTGGGCCCGGCCGGCGAACTGACCCCGCGACAGGGTCTCGACGCAGGCCGCGAACTCGTACTCCCACTCGCCCACCCGCTTGGAGACGCCGAGCGGCAGCGGGGTGCTGCTGCCGGGGATGCAGGCCACCGTCTCCGAGCAGGTCCCCCGCTCCTCCTCCAGGAGCACCTGGTGCGACGCCCCGAGAAGTCTCAACTGCACGGCGGCGCCGGACAGTTCGAGGTCGAGCGTGGCGAGTGCGGGCAACGGCTCGCGGCCGAGGGCCCAGGCCAGGTCCCCGGCGCGCGTGTCGGTGTAGACAGTCTTCAGGGTCGTGAGCATGGGTCGGCTCCGCTAGCACGCAATGGAGGTGGGGGGGCCGGCGCACCCGGTCGGACACCAGGAGGTCGGAATGCCGGCTCGTGCCCACGGAGAAGTCCCGATCGCTGAGCCGAGAACGTCCGAGGGCGGTGTGACGGTTAAGAGGGAATCATGAACTGCGACACTGCCACAGCGTTTTTACCCAACTTCGTAGGGTTTCCATCCCCTAGAGGGCTGAACAGTTCATCTGTTCACGTTTCTGCGAACTCAGACGATCCGGAAGCGTCCCGGTACGGTCGCCAATAGACCTATATCCCCCCTGTCGCCCTTCAACAACCCCTTGTACAGCCCTTCTGCCCCGCCCTCGGCATCGAAACCTGAAACCACCCCAACGACGAAGCGCCCGCCGGGAGTTGACTCCCGCCGGACGCTTCGCCCAGTGGACCAGCTGCCCCGTGTCAGCTGCCTCCGCCGCCTCCGCAGCCACCCCCGCCGCCGCCACCCCCGCCGCAGGACGAGCCGCCGCCACAGGAAGAACCGCCACCGCAGGACGTACTGCTGCCGCAACTGGTCGCGCCCGAGCTGGAGTTGTTCGCGCCGGAGCTCGCCCACCAGCTGCTGCTGCCCGACGCACGGCTCAGCCTCGGGCGCCTGGTGCGCCTGCTGACGCCGTAGCCGATCGCCACCACCATCACGAGCCACAAGATGAAGAAGAGGATCAGGATCATGTCCCTCACCTTCCTTTCCGTTCCCCCGTAGCGGGCCGGAGCCGTTCCCCCGGGCCGGTCCCGCCGTGCCGATCTCGTCCCGCGTCGTCGCGTGACAAGGGAATGCCCCCGGCCACACCCGGCCAAAGCAGAGTTGAGGAAGTCCAGAGGTTCGGCGCAGGATGACGGCCATGACGTCCTCCTCCGGCCCTGCCGCCGCCCCCGCCGCCCCCGGCACGCCCGGCCGCTCCGGCGCCTCGATGAACGGCCGCCCGCTGCTCAACCGCCGCCTGGCGGAGTTCGGCACGACGATCTTCGCCGAGATGTCCGCGCTCGCGGTGCGGACCGGCGCGATCAACCTGGGCCAGGGATTCCCGGACACGGACGGCCCCGAAGAGGTGCGCGAGGCCGCGGTGCGGGCGCTGCGCGACGGCCGCGGCAACCAGTACCCGCCGGGGCCGGGCGTCCCCGAGCTGCGCACGGCGGTCGCCGCGCACCAGTCGCACCACTACGGCCTGGCGTACGACCCCGACCGCGAGGTCCTGGTCACGGCCGGCGCCACCGAGGCCATCGCGGCCTCGCTGCTCGCCCTGGTGGAGCCGGGCGACGAGGTGATCGCCCTGGAGCCGTACTACGACTCGTACGCCGCCGCGATCGCGCTCGCGGGCGGCACCCGGGTCCCGGTCACCCTGCGCCCGCGGGACGGACGCTTCGTACTCGATCTGGACGAGCTGCGCGACGCCGTCACCCCGCGCACCCGGCTGCTGCTCCTCAACACCCCGCACAACCCGACGGGCACCGTCCTCACCCGCGAGGAGCTGGCCGAGATCGCGAAGCTGGCCGTCGAGCAGGATCTGCTCGTGGTCACCGACGAGGTCTACGAGCACCTGGTCTTCACGGACGAGGTGACACCGGCGCACCTGCCGCTCGCCTCCTTCCCCGGCATGCGCGAGCGCACCGTCACCATCGGCTCGGCGGGCAAGACGTTCTCGTTCACCGGCTGGAAGGTCGGCTGGGTGACGTCCACGCCGGAGCTGGTCACGGCGGTGCGCTCGGCGAAGCAGTATCTGACGTTCGTGGCCTCGGGCCCCTTCCAGTACGCGGTCGCGGAAGCGCTCGCGCTGCCCGACAGCTACTTCACGTCCTTCCGCGAGGACATGCGCGCCAAGCGGGACCTGCTGGCCGCGGGCCTGACGGCGGCGGGCTTCGAGGTCTACCGGCCGGCGGGCACGTACTTCATCACCACCGACATCCGCCCGCTCGGCGACAGCCGCTCGGGCGCCGGCGACGGCTTCGCCTTCTGCCGCGCCCTGCCGGAGCGCGCGGGTGTCGTCGCCATCCCGAACGCGGTCTTCTACGACCACCGTGAGGCGGGCGCGCCCTTCGTGCGGTTCGCGTTCTGCAAGCGCACGGCGGTGCTCGCGGACGCGGTGGACCGGCTGAAGGCGCTGTAGCCGACCAGGGGCCGCGGTCGGGGTACGGCACGCACCCACACGGACCCACCCGGCTCGCATCCGCCGCCACGACCCCGGAGGGTTCGGGTGTGACCCACCCGAGCCCCACGGTCCCGGCCCCGCTCACCGAACCACCCCGCACCCAGTGCCGCACCTACGTGCCCAAGGGGCCGACGGCGGTGCGCGCGCTGGGTGTCTTCGCCGCGGCGCGGCTCACCGGGCTGCTCGCCGTGACGGCCGTGGCGCACGCCACCGGCCAGGACACCTTCCGCCTGCTCGGCCGCTCCTGGGACTCCCGCTGGTACACCGGCATCGCCGCTCACGGCTACGGCCGCACCCTCTACTTCGAGCCGGGTGTGGTCCAGAGCGACCTGGCGTTCTTCCCGCTGTACCCGGGCCTGATCCGCGCGGTCACCGCCGTCACTCCGCTGTCCCACGGCGCGGCCGGGCTGGTCGTGTCCTGGCTCGCCGCGGGGGCCGCCGCCCTCGGCATCCACGCGCTCGCCGCCCGCCTGTACGACCGCCGCACCGCCACCGTCCTGGTGCTCCTGTGGGGCCTGCTGCCGCACTCCGTCATCCTGTCGATGGGGTACACGGAGCCGGTCCTCACCGCGCTCGCGGCCGGGTCCCTGTACGCGCTGGTCACCCGCCGCTGGCTGTGGGCGGGCGCGCTCGCGGCGCTCGCGGGCCTGGCCCGGCCGAACGGGTTCGCGGTGGCGGCGGCGGTGCTCGCCGTGGCGGTGTACGAGATCGCGCGGCGCCGCGGCCGCGACGTTCCCCACAGCCTGTGGACGGGCGCGCTGCTCGCCCCGCTCGGCTGGGCCGCGTACGTCCTGTGGGTCGGCGTCCGCGAGGGGGACCCGCTCGGCGGCTACTTCGCGGTGCAGCGCGGCTGGGGCTCGCGCTTCGACTTCGGCGCGGGCTCGCTCGCCTTCGTCGAGCATCTGCTGCTGCACGGCGACAAGCTGGTGCACTCCGTGACGCTGGTGATCGTCGCGGTGGCGGTGCTGCTGTACGCGCTGCTCGTGGCCGACCGGGCGCCGCTGCCGTTGCTCGTCTACACCGGCGTGCTGCTGCTGATCGCGGTCGGCGGC
Source organism: Streptomyces aureoverticillatus (assembly GCF_014649395.1). GTDB lineage: Bacteria > Actinomycetota > Actinomycetes > Streptomycetales > Streptomycetaceae > Streptomyces > Streptomyces aureoverticillatus. Next base: position 532,455 of record NZ_BMSY01000003.1, on the reverse strand, counting down.
TCCGGCTTCTTCGAGTCCAAGCCGCGCTTCCTGCTGCCCGCCTTCCCGCTGCTGATCCCGCTCGCCCGCGCGCTGGTCCGGACGGCGAAAGCCCGGCCGAGGAACGCCTACCTGGTGGTGGGCGCCCTGGCCGGGCTCTCGGTGGCGTACGGGACGTATCTGGTGACGATCGCCCGGATGCCGTTGTAGTCCGTCACGTGCCGTTGTGGTCGGTCACGTGCCGTCGTGGTCGGTCACGCGTGGCGCGGGCCGGGGCCTGTGCCCCTGCCGACCGCGCCGTCGGAACCGCCGGGCCGTCAGGCCTCGTCGTCCCCGGGCTTCTCCTCGCCCTCGGCGGAGTCCACGGCCTGCTCCAGGCCGAGCTGCTCGACGAGCCAGCGGTCGAATTCGATCGCGGCCCGCACCCAGCTCACCGTCGACGAGACGAAGTGCTCCAGCGAGACACCCGTGCCGATCAGCATCTGGGCCTCGCCGATGAGGCGGACCGTGCCGTCGTCGTGGGTGTGGCTGTAGACCTTGGGCCACAGCGTGCGCCGGTTCCAGTCGTCGATGGACTCGAGGAGCTGAGACTTCTCCTCGATGCCGTGCGGCCGGTCGTAGAACGTCCGCACCGAGAAGACCTGCTGGTCGTCCTCGCCGCGGAACATGAAGTACGTACGGAACTCCTCCCACGGCGCCGCGAGGTCACCCTCGTCGTCGACGACGTACTTGAGCTCCATCTGATCCAGGAGCTGCTTGACCAGGTCCTGGTCAGGGACGACGGGGCCCGCCGGTCCTGCGCCCTGCTGCGGTTCGGGCTGGCCCCCGAAATTCGGAATCGAGGACGGGTCGATGGTCACCGTTATTTCCCTTCGTACTTCGTACGGATTGAGCCATCCTCTCCCATGCCGGGCGGGGGCCCGCAACCCCCGCCCGTGGAAGTGACCGGTTACGGCGCCTTACAGCGACTTCCCGGATGTCCCGGTGGGCGAGGCGGCCTCGGTCGCCCCGGCCGCCGGGCCGACGATGAGCCCGTCCCCGAAGACGTCCACGCGGACCGTGTCGCCGTCCTTGACCTCGCCCGCCAGGATCTCCTTGGCGAGCCGGTCGCCGATGCTGGTCTGGATGAGCCGGCGCAGCGGCCGCGCGCCGTACGCGGGGTCGTTGCCCTCGTCGGCGAGCCAGGCCAGCGCCTCGGGCGTGACGTCGAGGGTGAGCCGCCGGTCGGCGAGCCGCTTGGCGAGGCGCCCGACCTGCAGCTCGGCGATGTGCGCGAGCTCGTCCTTGGTGAGCGCCGAGAAGACGACGAGGTCGTCGAGCCGGTTCAGGAACTCCGGCTTGAACGAGGCCCGCACGACCTCCAGAACCTGCTGCTTCTTCTCTTCCTCGCTGGTCAGCGGCTCGACCAGGTACTGACTGCCGAGGTTGGACGTGAGCACGAGGATGGTGTTGCGGAAGTCCACGGTCCGCCCCTGGCCGTCCGTGAGCCGGCCGTCGTCGAGGACCTGGAGCAGGATGTCGAAGACCTCCGGGTGGGCCTTCTCGACCTCGTCGAGCAGCACCACGGAGTACGGCCGTCGGCGCACGGCCTCGGTGAGCTGACCGCCCTCCTCGTACCCGACGTAGCCGGGAGGCGCGCCGACGAGCCTCGCGACACTGTGCTTCTCGCCGTACTCGCTCATGTCGATGCGGACCATGGCCCGCTCGTCGTCGAAGAGGAAGTCGGCGAGGGCCTTGGCCAGCTCGGTCTTGCCGACGCCGGTGGGGCCGAGGAAGAGGAAGGAGCCGGTGGGCCGGTCGGGGTCCGCGATGCCCGCCCGGGTCCTGCGCACCGCGTCCGACACGGACCGCACGGCCTCGCCCTGCCCGATGAGCCGCTTGCCCAGCTCGCTCTCCATCCGCAGCAGCTTCTGCGTCTCGCCCTCCAGGAGCCGCCCGGCGGGGATGCCGGTCCAGGCGGCGACGACGTCGGCGATGTCGTCGGACCCGACCTCCTCCTTGACCATGGTGTCGGCCTTGGCGGCCTCCTCCTCGGCCTCGGACGCGGCCTCCAGGTCCCGCTCCAGGGTGGGGATCTCGCCGTACAGCAGCTTGGACGCCGTGTCGAAGTCCCCGTCCCGCTGGGCGCGCTCGGCCTGCCCGCGCAGTTCGTCGAGCTTCTCCTTCAGCTCACCGACGCGGTTGAGGGACTGCTTCTCCTTCTCCCAGCGGGCGGTGAGGCCGCGCAGCTCCTCCTCCTTGTCGGCGAGGTCGCGGCGCAGCTTCTCGAGCCGCTCCTTGGAGGCCGGGTCGGTCTCCTTGCTGAGCGCCAGCTCCTCCATCCGCAGCCGGTCGACGGCGCGCTGCAGCTCGTCGATCTCGACGGGCGAGGAGTCGATCTCCATCCGCAGCCGCGAGGCCGCCTCGTCCACGAGGTCGATGGCCTTGTCCGGCAGGAACCGGGAGGTGATGTACCGGTCGGAGAGCGTGGCCGCCGCGACGAGCGCGCTGTCGGCGATCTGCACCTTGTGGTGCGCCTCGTACCGCCCCTTGAGCCCGCGCAGGATCGCGATGGAGTCCTCGACGGACGGCTCGGCGACGAGCACCTGCTGGAACCGCCGCTCCAGCGCGGCGTCCTTCTCGATCCGCTCGCGGTACTCGTCGAGGGTGGTGGCGCCCACCATCCGCAGCTCACCACGCGCGAGCATGGGCTTGAGCATGTTCCCCGCGTCCATGGCGGAGTCCCCGCCCGCACCGGCCCCCACGACGGTGTGCAGCTCATCAATGAACGTGATGATCTGCCCGTCGCTCTCCTTGATCTCGGAGAGGACGGTCTTGAGCCGCTCCTCGAACTCGCCGCGGTACTTGGCGCCCGCGACCATGGCGCCGAGGTCCAGCGAGACGAGCCGCTTGTTCTTCAGGGACTCCGGCACGTCCCCCTTCACGATGCGCTGCGCGAGCCCCTCGACGACGGCGGTCTTGCCGACGCCCGGCTCACCGATGAGCACCGGATTGTTCTTCGTACGCCGAGACAGCACCTGCACGACCCGGCGGATCTCCTGGTCCCGCCCGATGACGGGGTCGAGGCGGCCCTCGCGGGCGGCGGCGGTGAAGTCCGTGCCGAACTTCTCCAGCGCCTTGTACTGACCCTCGGGGTCGGGGGTGGTCACGCGACGGCCTCCGCGGCTGGTCTCGAAGGCGTCGAGCAGCTTCTTCGCGCTCGCGCCGTTCTGGTTCAGTACGTCACCGGCGGCGGCGCCCTTCGCGGCGAGGCCGATGAGCAGGTGTTCGGTGGAGAGATACTCGTCGCCGAGCTCCTTGGCGCGCTGCGCGGCGTCGGCGACGACGGCCAGCATGTCGCGGTTGGGCTGCGGCGGGGCGACCGTCGACCCCGTGACGCTGGGCAGCGCGGCGAGCGCGCGCTCGGCGCCGGCGCGCACGGCCGCCTGGTCGGCGTCCACGGCGGCGAGCAGGTCGGTGATGTTCTCGTTGTCCTGGCCCTCGAGCAGCGCGAGGAGCAGATGCGCGGGGGTCAGATCGGGGTGGCCTCCGGACACGGCCCGGCTGGTAGCCGCGTTGATCGCGTCCCGGCTCCTGTTGGTCAGCTCGGCGTCCACGTGCGGGTTCTCCTCCTGGGTCGGCCTTGGGGCCCTCGGGTACCCCTGTCCAATACTGACTTAACCAACGTACACAAAGTTGAGTCTATTCCACTCAAGGGGAGCGAGGAAGGCCCATCCTGACCCGGGCATTACATTCCTGACCATGGCCATCGATCCGGGCGACCTGCCCGCCCCGTACCTCAGCTTCTGGCGCGAACGCCACCTGTGCACCCTGACGACCCTGCGCCCGGACGGCACCCCGCACGTGGTGCCGGTCGGCGTGACGTACGACCCCGGGGCGGGCCTGGCCCGCGTCCTCGCGAACAAGTCCAGCAGGAAGGTGGCACACGTCCTCGCGGCGTCCGGGCTGTCCGGGGCGTCCGAGGCGGACGGCCCCGGCGCGCGGGTCGCGGTGTGCCAGGTGGACGGGCGGCGGTGGGCGACGCTGGAGGGCCGGGCCGAGGTGTCGGCGGAGGCCGAGCGGGTGGCCGAGGGGGAGCGGCGGTACGAGGAGCGGTACGGGAGGGCGCCCCGGGTGAACCCGGACCGGGTGGTGATCGAGATCCACGTGGACCGGGTGCTGGGGAAGGCGGGCTGAGCGCGCCCGCGTCCGCGCCCGCGTTCGCTGTGCGCACACACCACAGCGGCGCCACCGTGTTCAGGTCCACGGTGGCGCCGCTGCTGGGGGAAGCACCTGCGCGATTTACAACGACGGGGGAATCGCGTCAGGCGCTGCGGGGGGTGGTAGTGAGGGGGTCGGCGGCGGTGTGCCGCTCGACGGCCTTGTGATCGGCGGCCCGCTTCCGCTTGTCGATCACCTGGTGGTCGCGCTGGTCGAGGTTCACGAAGACCATGCCGTAGCGCACGGCGCACCGGACGGGCTGCGGGGCGCCGCGGGGGCGGCGGAGGCAGCGGTAGGCGCGGATGTCCTCGTCGTCGTCGCGCACGATGATGACGGGCTCTCCGACCAGGGTGACCATCAACGAGTCGCCGGGGTGGGGGATCGCGGTGACGAGGTCGATGAAGTGCCAGCCCGAGCGGTAGGCGGTGGCCATTTCTCGGCGGAAGGTGCGGTCGTCAGGGGGTGTGGTCATGCCGCTCCCCCCTTAGGGGCGCTGGTCCAGCCGGTGTCCGCCTCGGCCGTCTGCACGTTGGTCCAGCCCGTGTCTGGTTGGCGCACGCTCTGGGTGTACTCCCCCGTGTCAGCGCTCAAGCCCCCCAGGGCACCGAGAGCCACAGCAGCAGAGAAGACCGCAGCAAGCGCCGAACCAAGTATTTTCACGCGCATAGTCGGCTTCGTCCTCACTTGGTAGGTTCCACTCCCCCGGCTCAAAGAAGACGATGTCTCAATCAAGCACGTCGAAGCCACAGGGGCGGTGCATCATGTTCCTGCACATACAGAACCCTGGGGGGTGGAGATTTGCTCACAACAGACACAAAACCGACACATCCACACTCCATCACCGAGCTGTGCGATGAGGGAGCCCGGCTGTATGCCCATGCCCTGAGCGCTGGACGCATCGCCCGCGCCGACGCGGAACCCGCCCCCTGTCTCGTCGAATTCGCGTTGTTGCACCCGGACCCCGACGACCCCAATTGGCTACATCCTGTCCCTCCTTCCTCAGTGCTCGCTCAGCGTCTGCACCCCCTCGAGCGGGAGATCCAGGACCGGCGCCGCCTGACACTTCAACTGACCGACACCTTTGAGCCGTTCTTGGCCATAAGTGCCCAGCAACCCGTTGCGGCGCATGCGATCACGGTCCTAGAAGGATTCGATCGAATCAACGAGGCACTGAATCTCGCCACCAGCGAGTGCCAGACGTCGGTGCTCACGGTGCAACCAGGCGGCGGACGCCCGGCGGACGCCCTGACCCAGGCCCTTGAACGAGACCGACCGCTCACCGACCGCGGCGTCAGCATTCGCACGCTGTACCAGCACACGGCCCGGCACAGCCAAGGGACTCTTGCCTACGTAGACCGCATATCAGGCGGCAAGGTGCAGGTTCGGACCCTGGAGGAGTTGATCGAGCGTCTGATCATCTTCGATGAGACCGTCGCCTTCATTCCGGCAAGTGACGACCGTCGCGTAGCGCTCGAACTCCGCCATCCGGGCTTGGTCCGATACCTGACCAAGGTGTTCGAACAACTCTGGCAGCAGGCCGTCCCTTTGACTGAAGAGGTCCCCTACGAAATCTCGCCTAACGGCATCACTGGCGTCCAGCGGTCCATAGCTAAACTCCTCATCGAAGGCCACGTAGACGAAGCCATCGCCCGCCGCCTCGGCATGAACGTCCGCACCTGCCGCGCCCACATCGCCAAAATCGCCGCCGCCCTGGGCAGCGGAAGCCGCGCCCAACTCGGCTACCTCATCGCCCAGTCCGGCATCCTCGAGCAGGACAAACCGAAATGACCACCGAACCCCGCCCTCACCCACACGGACCCGACGAGTTGTGTGAGGCGGGTTCGGCCCTCTACGCCCGCGCCCTGCGCGAAGGCCGCGTCCGGCACCAGGACGCCGACGACGCCCCCTGCCTGATCGACTTCGGCCTGCTGCACCCGGACATCGACGACATGGCCTGGCTGCGCCCCACCGCCCCGGCCGTCGCGCTGCCGCAACTCCTGCGCGGCATCGAGGACCACATCGCCCGCCACCGCGAACGCGAAGAGAAGCTGACGGCGATGTTCGAGCCGCTGATGGCGCTGGACGCCCGCCAGACCGCCGGCACGGCACCCCCGGAAATCACGGTCCTCGACGGCTTCGAGCGCATCAACGCGGCGATCACCCAGGCGATGTCCGACGCCACCGAGGAACTCCTGACCGTCCAGCCCGGCGGCGCCCGCTCCCCCGAGATCCTGGCCGACGCGCTGCCCCGCGAACAGGAATTCCTCTCCCGCGGCTGCCGCATGCGCACCCTGTACCAGCACACCACGCGCCACTCGCTCCCCGCCCTCGCCCACTACGAACAACTGGACGGCGACGTAGAAGTCCGCACGCTCAACGAAGTAACCGAGCGCATGGTGGTCCTGGACCACGCGGTGGCTTTCATCCCCGGAAGCAAGGACCGCACGGTGGCACTCGAAGTACGCCAGCCGGCCATCGTGGACTACCTCATCACCACCTTCGAGCGCCTGTGGCGACTGGCCACCCCCATGTTCCCGAACGCGGCCCAACTCCCCGCCGAGAACGGCGTCACCACCCGTCAGCGGGCCATCGCCGAACTCCTCATAGAAGGCCTCACGGACACGGAGATAGCCACCCGTCTCGGCATGAACGTCCGCACCGCCCGCGAACACATCGCCAAACTCGCCGCGATCCTCGGCAGCAACAGCCGCGCCCAACTCGGATATCTCATTGGCCAGTCAGGGCTCCTCGACCAGAATCACTAGCTGTCGGGCACCTGGGGCGGGGGCTTCAGGGGGGTGCGGGGAGGTACGGCGCGTGGTTACGGAGCACAGATCGCATGAGGCGGTACTGCTCTGCGAGGACGGCAGAGACACATACCTCCGCGCCATCCAGGAGGGTGGCCTCCGATATGAGGACGCCCAGAGGATCACTTGCCTCTTCGACCTCGACCTGCTGTACCCGGACGCTGACGACGCGCTGTTGCTCCGCCCCACCACACCGTCGGTCGCTCTGCCCCGGCTGCTGCAGCGCGTCGAAGAACACATAGCCCATCAGCGCAGGCTGGGCGCGCAAGTAGCCGCCGCCTTCGAACCCCTGATGCCGCTCGGCCGCTTCAGGACTACCGCCTCGTACGCTTCCGGCGTGACGGTCCTGAACGGCCTCCAACAAATTGAGCTGGCCATAGACCGGGCAGGCACCGGGGCATCCGAGGAACTCCTCGTCATACAGCCCGGCGGCAAGCGGCCATCCGCGAGGCTCCCGAGGGCTCTGCGGATCGCGCAGGGGGTCCTCGACCGGGGCGGACGCATGCGCACGCTCTACCAGCACACAACGCGGCATTCACAGCCCGCGCTGGCCCACTATGAGCAGATGGACGGCGACGTCGAAGTCCGCACCTTGGATGAGCTGCCCCGACGCCTCCTGCTCTTTGACCGCGCAACAGCTTTCGTCCCGGCCGACAAGAACCGTGACGACGTGGCACTCGAACTCCGGCAGCCGGCCATCATCGACTACCTCGTCGCCATCTTCGAGATTCTGTGGCGCTTGGCCATCCCTATGTTCCCGCACGCGGAACCACTCCCGACCGCCAATGGCGTCACCGCCCGCCAACAAGCCATAGCCGCCCTCCTCACCGAGGGCCTCACCGACACGGAAATAGCCGCCCGCCTGGGCATGAACGTCCGCACCGCCCGCGTCCACATCGCCAAACTCTCGGCCGTCCTCGGCAGCAACAGCCGGGCCCAGCTCGGCTACCTCATCGGCAAGTCGGGAATCCTCACCCAGCCCCGCTGAGCGAAACTCGGCGCAGGCCGGAGGAAGCGACCACGTCAGTGGTAGAGAGCGCGCTGCAGCGGTAACCCCAGCGCCCGCAACGCCTCCCGCACCACGCACTCCGCGTCGAGGCCGGCCGGGCCGAGGGTGAGGACGGCGGACTGTTCCCAGCGTACGGAGGACGGGCGTCCCATGCTGACCTGCCAGGAGGGCGCGTGCGGGGACGGGCGGTCGTCGAGGGCGATGTTCAGGACGCGGACGACGGACACCTTGGCGACGACCTGGAGGGGGAAGTCCCCGGCCAGCATCTGGCGGTCCACGACCCAGGTCACGGGGTATCCACGGCCGTTGAGGTCGGCGGCGATGGCGTGCATGACGGGGGAATAGCAGGCGGGCGCGAGCTCCGCGCCCTCGGTCAGGGGGACCACGTGGTCCGCGTCGCTGACGGTCATCGCCTCGACTGACTCCTCCATGCCGTCACGCTGCCCTCATCTCGCCGCTCAGGGCGTGGAGTTCCAGGATTTCCGCGAGCCCTCGGACCGCTCCGGCCCGCCGGGGCTCCCGTCCTCGGAGAGGGGGTCGAAGAGCAGCACGACATGGCGAGCCCCCCGCGAGCTCGCCGGTTCCGACACGACCATCGTGATGTGCCCCGGACCCTTCTTCCGGTGGTACAGCGGCCTGACGTCGCCATCCGGATGGATATACACCTCCGTGCCGCGCTCATAAATGGGGCCCGCGTATTTGTCCCGGGCGACGTCCCGGTGCAGTTGGGCCAGGGAGCGGTTCTCCGGGTGCTGAATGTGGGCGAGCCTGATCTGGTTGAGGATGCCGGGCGCCCAGCGGGTCTCCCAGTCGGTGAGAACGTAGTCCCGGGCCTCGTCCGCGAGCGCCATCCAGCGCATCGTGTTCTCCGGCGGTATACCGCCCTCGAAGATTTCGGCGAACGGATCGTTGTAGGCGACAAGGTCCCATTGGACATTGTTTACGTACGCGATTTCCCGCTGCCCGGAGACGGCCCGCTGCCAGGCCGGGGCGGCCGCCATCCTGACCCCGCCGCTGGGGTCCAGCGGATGCGGCGGCCGTTGGCCCACACAGAGGAGATACACCTGCGTGTACTCGTCCTCGCTCATGCGCAGGATCTGGCCCACCTGCCGCAGGTAGTCGTCCCGCGGGGTCATCTTTCCGCTCTCGAATCGGTGGTAGGTGCCCACCGCCCGGTTCATGAGGATGTCCATATCCGGCTGCGAGAGGCCGGTCACGCGAGGACCGGGACGCCCCGTCGGCTTCGGGGTCAGTCCCACTTCCTCGGGCGAGATTCTTGAACGTAGTTCTTTAAGTATTCGGCGCAGTGCTTCCTCGGCCACTGCGATTCCCCCCTTCCTCGCGCCCATGAACGTGACGTGCCACGAGCACGATATCTGCACCATAGGCCCAAACGAGTCGCCGACCAACAGATCGCAATCATCGGCCGGTTCGGTCCGGTGCCGGGGCCGCGCGCCGACAACGGCTCGGCGCCGCGCTATGCGTCGGCGGGAAGGTGCCGCTGGTCATACGCCCAGCGTGCCGCGTGTCCGGCCAGTTCGACCATCTCGAGAGGTTCCCCGGTGCCGCCGAGGTGGTGGTATTCGATGAACGTCAGCATGACGACGCGTTCGGGGGCTCCCAGGTGCGGGTGGAATCCGGTGGCGAGGATGTCCGCGGCGGCCTCGTACGCGGTGAGTCCGCGGCCGTACCGTTCCTTGATCTCTCCTTCGAGGTCCCTCAGGTAGCCGATGTAGGCGCGGACGCCGTCCTGGCCGATGACTTCGCCGTGCCCGGGGACGACCCACTGGGGGTCGAGGGCGAGTATCTCCTCGCTGGCCCGCACCACTTCGGCGAGCGGGCCCTCCCAGTGCGCGGGGTGGTCGCCGGCGAAGATGACGTCGCCCGCCACGACGACCCCGTGCTGCGGCAGATGAGCGACCAGGTCGCCGGCGGTGTGGGCCGGCCCCACCTCCAGCAACCGCACGTCGGTGTCGCCGACTTGGAAGTGGTACGAGCCGCTGAACGTCACGGTCGGCGGGACCACGGTGACGCTCGTGTAGTCGTAGGCGCCGAAGCGGTCGCGGGCGTACCAGCCGAGCGGGCCGCCCAGGGCGCCGCCGTGCACCAGTTGCTGCATCTGCTGCGGTGTGATCTCACGGCAGTGGCGTTCGAGGCTGGCATCGGTACTGATGATCTCGGCGCCGGGGAAGAACACGTTGCCGAAGCAATGGTCCCCGTTGGCATGGGTGTTGACGACCGTACGCACCTCCGCCCGCTCGGGCAGCACATGCGCGGCCGCCGCGATGAGCGCACGCGTCATGCGCTCGTCGTACGGCGTGTCGATGAGCGCCGCGTCCGTACCGGACGTGATGAGCAGGCAGTTGGCGAGGCCCCAGGAGCCCGCGGCGCCGCGCGGCGCCCACAAGTACAGGCCGTCACCGGAAAGGACGGCCAGGTCCGCAGGAAGGTCCATGGACATATCTTCGCCGGGCGCCGCACCTTCCCCTCCTGTGTGAAACGACACACGGCCAGGGACGCGCGTACGTTGAAGTTTGAATAATTGGTCGGTCATCGCAAGCGATAAACCTGCCATTGATATCAGTTGCGCTGTTGACAAGGATGACAACTCACGTGCGACGTCAGTCATGCGCGTGATCACTGCGAGCCGAGCAGGGGGAGCATGTGCACGACGTAGCGGCGCAGGCAGTGGCAACCACGAGGGCCCAGGGCGAGGCGAAGGGCTCCGCACGGTTCCGGGTGGCGGGGGCCGCCCGGAGCGAGGAGCCGGTGCCCCGTCTCCATGCGCCGCACGCGTCCGACGAGGTGTGCGAGACCGGCAGGAGGCTGTACCTGCGCGCCCTGCGCGAGCACCGGATCCGCGAGTCCGCCGTCGGCGCCCCCTGCCTCCTCGACTCCGGCCTCCTCTACCCGGACGCCGACGACCCGGCGTGGCTGCGCGTGACTCCGCCCGTGGTCGCTCTGCCACGGTTGCTGGACGACATCGAGGCGCGGGTGGCCCGGCAGCGCAGCCGCGCCTCCCAACTCGCCTCGGCCTTCGAGCCGTTCCTGAAACTGTCCGACGCCCGGGTGCCCGACGCCGCGGAGTCGCAGGTCACCGTGCTCAAGGGGGCGCCCCGCACCGGGCGGGCCGTGCGGCAGGCGATGGCCGACGCCACGTACGAGATCCTCGTCATCCAGCCCGGCGACGCACGGCTCGGGCTGCTGCCGCTCGCCGAGCCCTGGCGGATGGCGGAGTTCGCGTCGCGCGGCGGGCACATGCGGACCCTCTCCCGGCCGCGGACGGGCCGCGACACCCCGGCCGGACGCGCCCACCCGGAACACCCCGACCCCCACTGCGAGGTCCGGGCGCTCGACGAACTCCCCCACGGCCTCCTCGTCTTCGACCGGAGCGTCGCGTTCATCCCGGACGTCGAAAGCGACGGGATCGTCATCGAGCTGCGCGCCCCCGCCCTGATCGGCTATCTCTCGACGGCCTTCGACATCCTGTGGCGGCTTGCCACGCCGCTGTACCGCGAGGACACCCCGTGCCCGCCGGCCCAGGACGTCAGCGAGGCCCAGCGGGCGATCGCCGCGCTGCTCACCGACGGTCACACCGACGCGGAGATCGCCCGGCACCTCGGCATGAACGTCCGCACGGTCCGGCTGCACATCGCCAAGCTCGCCGCTCTCCTCGGCAGCGGCAGCCGTACCCAACTCGGCTTCCTCATCGGCCGCTCGGGCCTGCTCGAACAGCACCACTAGGGCGTGTCCGATGGGTCGGCGTGGAGCAAGGAGCGGCGTCTGGTGCGTGCGATCGCAAGGCGCCGGAGCGTCCTAGTAGCGGAGCTACTAGGACGTTTCGGCAACGCGGCGAGCGTGCGTGCCAGGCGTCGCGACGCCGCGCCGACCCATCGGACACGCCCTAGGCGCGTCCGCGCGCCCTGCGCCCACGGGAAGGCGGCACCACCATGTCCAGAGAGCGAAGACCCTGCGAGGACGAGGGCCGGCCACACGGCCCGGAGCAGAGACCGGCCGTCGCCGGACCGGATCCGGGCGGACCGAGGCACACGCCCCATGGCCCCGACGTGCTGTGCGCCCCCGCCTCCGCCCTCTACCTACGCGCCCTGCGCGAGGGCCGCGTACACAGCCGGGAGGCCGAACCCGCGCCGTGCCTCGTCGACTTCGGGCTGCTGCATCCGGACGTCGACGACATGCGGTGGCTGCTGCCGAGCGAGCCCGCGAGCGCGCTGCTGCGGCTGCTGCGCGGGATCGACGAGGAGGTCGCGCACGAGCGGCAGCGCGAGGCGGAGGTGGCGGCGGCGTTCGAGCCGCTGCTGGCACTCGGCCTCCCGGGCGACCCCACGCACGGCCCCGCGCACGGCCTCCCGAGCGGGCCCGCGCACGGCTTCCCGGGCGACCGCACACACGGACTCCCCACCAGCCCCGCCCGGACGCCCGCCGCCCCCCGCCCGGCCGCCCTCACCTCCCTCAAGGGCCTCCCCCGCATCACCGCCGCCATCGACGCGGCCGTCTCCCGCTGCACCCGTGAGGTCCTGACCATCCAGCCCGGCGGCTTCCGGCCCATCTCCGACCTCGGGTCCGCGCCACCCCGCGAGCAGGCGCTGCTGTCGCGCGGGTGCCGGATGCGCACGCTGTACCAGCACACCACCCGGCACGCCCCACCCGTGATCGCGCACTTCGAGCGGCTTGAAGGGGACGTGGAGGTGCGTACGCTGAGCGAAGTCACCGAGCAGTTGGTGGTGTTCGACCGTACGGTCGCCTTCCTCCCCGCCGACCGGGACTTCGCCACGGCTCTGGAGATCCGCGCCCCGGCCCTCGTCGGCTACCTGGCCGCCCTCTTCGACCGGCTCTGGGGGCTCGCCACGCCGATGTTCCCGCACCCGGCCGCCCCGCAGCCCGCCGAGAACGGCGTCAGCGCGCGGCAGCGGGCCATCGCGGAGCTCCTCGTCGAGGGACTCACGGACGCCGACATCGCCGAACGGCTCGGCATGAACGTACGGACCGTACGCGTCCACATCTCCAAGCTCGCCACCAACCTGGGCAGCACCAGCCGCACCCAACTCGGCTTCCTCATCGGCCGCTCAGGAATCCTGGGACCCGGGCAAACCCGCTGAATCACGAACGTCCTGAATTGGTGCCACTTGCCCCCACCTCCGCCCGTTGCACCGCAACAAGATGACGGTAGCGGAGAGTGGGCACGGCGTTGCATCGTGGTGACGGCAGCGGGGAACGACCGGTCCCACGTCCGGTACGGGAACCGGACCGTTTCCGGCCGCCATGTGGCTCTGTCGTGGTCTCCCCCCGCAGAGCCGCGCTTCCCTAAGGTGCGCCCCGGTTCGGCTACGCCCCGTGGTCGGCCGGGGCGCTCACGCGCGCGCCGCGTTCTCGCCCGCCCACTCCCGCAGCAGCCGCTCCCGCTCGTACCGGCGCGGGGAGCCGCCCTCGTGCGAGCGGCCCCACTCGGCCATCGCCGACAGCGTGGTCATCATCGTGGCGGCGCCCTCGGTGAGGCGGGTCAGGAGCGCGCGGGACAGGTCGTACTCCCGCTGCGAGTAGCCGTACGCGGTGGCGACGTACGCCGTCAGCTCGGCCTCCCCGTCGGCGGTCTCCACGCAGACGGTCATCGACGGGGCGTCCTCGCCGCCGCCGAGGCCCACCGTGAGCGCCATGTCGACCACCATGCCGACCTGCCGCCGCAAGGACTTCACGGGCACGTCCTCGACGGTCAGGCCGCGCACGTCGTCCCACAGCCACAGGCCCTCCTGCTTGTGCCCGAGCCCCGCGACACCCTCGGGGGTCAGCCGCACCCCGGGGGCCAGACCGGAGGGCTTCGAGCCCACGTACACATCGCCCTCGGCGATCCAGAACAGCCCCACCATGGCCATGAGAACCCACTTCCCCCGATGAAAGATGAAGGTGAACGACGAAACGGAGTGGTCGACTCAGCGGTCAGCCTAAAGTCGCCGCGCGCAACGCGCGAAAGGGCCGGGTCGGTTCCCGCACCAGCGGAAATCCACCCGGCCCTCGTAAGACGCCCACAAGCGGGCGTTGGATCCTGCGACTTACGGATCCTGCGGCCGCTTCGGCCGCCACACCACGAGCGCGCTCGCCTGCTGCACGTCCTGGTAGGGCACCAGGTCGCGGCGGTAGGACGCGTGCACCGCGGCCTCCCGCTGCTGCATCGCCGTCGCCGCGCCCTCGACGGCCGCCGAGAGCTCGGCCACCCGCGCCTGCAGCGCCGCGACCTGGTTCTCCAGCTCGATGATGCGCTTGATGCCCGCGAGGTTGATGCCTTCCTCCTGCGACAACTGCTGGACGGTGCGCAGCAGTTCGATGTCGCGGGCGGAATACCGCCGGCCCCGTCCTGCGGTGCGGTCGGGCGAGACCAGGCCCAGGCGGTCGTACTGCCTGAGGGTCTGCGGGTGCAGGCCGGAGAGCTGGGCCGCCACCGAGATGACGTACACCGGGGTCTCGTCCGTCAGTTGATACGGGTTGCGTCGGCGGCCGTCCCGCTCCATGAGGTCACGCTCCCTTCGCGGCCTTGAACAGTTCTGCCCGCGGATCGGTGTCCGCAGTCGCCTTCCGGTACGCCTCCAGGGCTTCCGTCGCGGCGGGGGACAGTGTGGTCGGCACGGCCACCTCCACCGTCACGAGCAGATCGCCCCGGGTGCCGTCCTTGCGGACCGCGCCCTTGCCGCGGGCGCGCATGGTGCGGCCGTTGGGCGTGCCGGGGGGCAGCTTCAGGGTGACGGGCGGGCCGCCCAGGGTCGGCACCGTGACCTCGCCGCCGAGCGCCGCTTCCGCGTACGTCACCGGCACCGTCACCGTCAGGTTGTCGCCCTTGCGGCCGAACACCGGGTGGGCGTCGACGTGCACGACCACGTACAGATCGCCGGCCGGGCCGCCGCGTTCGCCGGGGCCGCCCTTGCCGCGCAGGCGGATCCGCTGGCCGTCGGAGACGCCCGCCGGGATGCGCACCTGCATCGTCCGGGACGACTTGGCGCGGCCGGAGCCCTTGCACACCTCGCAGGGGTCCTGCGCGATCAGGCCGCGGCCCTTGCAGTCCACGCACGGGTCGGTGAGCGAGAAGCCGCCACCGCCGCCGCGCGAGACCTGTCCGGTGCCCACGCACGTCGGGCAGACGCGCGGGGTGCCGTTCTTGTCGCCCGTGCCCGAGCACGCCTTGCACGGGGCCTGGGAGGACATGCGCAGCGGAACCGTCGCGCCGTCCACCGCCTCCGTGAAGCTCAGCGTGACCTCGGACTCGATGTCCTGGCCGCGGCGCGGCTGCGTCCGCGTGCCGGCGGTCGCGCCGCCGCGGTTGAACAAGCCCCCGAAGACGTCACCGAGACCGCCCCCGAAGCCGCCGGCCCCGCCCGCCGAACCGCCACCCGGGGCGCCGCCTCCGAAGAGGTCGCCCAGGTCGAAGTTGAACGAACCGCCGCCGGCGCCTCCCGGGCCCGGCCTGAATCCGCCGTTGCCGAAGAGCGCGCGGGCCTCGTCGTACTCCTTGCGCTTCTTCGGGTCGCCGAGGACGTCGTTCGCCTCGGAGATCTCCTTGAAGCGCTCCTCGGCCTTCGCGTTGCCCTTGTTGGCGTCCGGGTGGTTCTCGCGGGCGAGCTTCCGGTACGCCTTCTTGATCTCGGCTTCGGTGGCGTCCTTGGGGACGCCGAGGACCTTGTAGTAGTCCTTCTCGATGAAGTCCTTGGTGCTCATCCCCGACGTCCCTCCTTCCCTGTCGTACGGCTCATCCGGCGGGCGCCGGCGCCGAGGTCGCCCTCGGTGCCGACTCCGCCGGCCGTCTCGGCGTCAGCCCTCGTCCGGGCCACCGCTCTCCTTGTCCTGGGCGGTACGGGCGCCCTCGGCGCCGTCGGCCGTGCCCTCCGCCTCCGCGGGCGAGCCCTCGTCGCCCTCGGGCGCCTCGGACTTCACCGTCTGCGCGCCGGGCTGCGGCTCGGCGACGGCCACGCGCGCGGGGCGCACGACACGCTCGCCGATGCGATACCCCGGCTGGAGGATCGCGACGCACGTCGTCTCGGTGACGTCCGGTGCGTAGCTGTGCATCAGCGCTTCGTGGATCGTCGGGTCGAAGGGCTCGCCCTCCTTGCCGAACTGCTGCAGACCCATCTTGGCGACGACGGTCTCCAGCGCCTCGGCGACCGACTTGAAGCCGCCGACCAGCTCGCCGTGTTCCCTCGCGCGGCCGATGTCGTCGAGCGTCGGGAGCAGTTCGGTCAGGAGGTTCGCCGCGGCGATCTCCTTGACCGTCACCTTGTCCCGCTCGACGCGCCGGCGGTAGTTCTGGTACTCGGCCTGCAGCCGCTGGAGGTCCGCGGTGCGCTCGTTGAGCGCCGTACGCACCTGGTCCAGCTGGGCCGTCAGGCCTGCCGCCTGGTTCGCGTCCCCGGCCGGGGCCGCCGGGCCCTCCTCGGTGGAGGGCCCGTCGGCCTGCGGCGCCTTGTCGTCAGGGGTGGCGCCGCCGGAGGGGACGTCGGGCTGCTCGGCGTTCTCGCCGAAGCCCGGGGTCTCCTCCGTCATCAGGCAGCGCCGCCCTTCGCGTCACCGGGCTTCTCGTCGTCGACGATCTCGGCGTCCACGACGTCTTCTTCCGCGGAGTCCTTCGACATGTTCGGACCCTCGGCACCCGGAGCGGCGCCCTCGGCACCGGCCGCGCCCTGCGCCGCCTGAGCGTCGGCGTACATCGCCTGGCCCAGCTTCTGGGAGACGGCGGCGACCTTCTCCGTGGCGGTGCGGATCTCGGCCGTGTCGTCGCCCTTGAGCTTCTCCTTCAGCTCGCCGACGGCGGTCTCGACCTCGGTCTTGACGTCACCCGGGACCTTGTCCTCGTTGTCCTTGAGGAACTTCTCCGTCTGGTAGACGAGCTGCTCGCCCTGGTTGCGCGACTCGGCGGCCTCGCGGCGGGCGTGGTCCTCGTCCGCGTACTTCTCGGCCTCTTCGCGCATCCGGTTGACCTCGTCCTTCGGCAGCGAGGAGCCACCGGTGACGGTCATCTTCTGCTCCTTGCCCGTGCCGAGGTCCTTCGCGGTCACGTGCATGATGCCGTTGGCGTCGATGTCGAAGGACACCTCGATCTGCGGGACGCCGCGCGGCGCCGGGGGCAGGCCGGTGAGCTCGAACATCCCGAGCTTCTTGTTGTACGCCGCGATCTCGCGCTCGCCCTGGTAGACCTGGATCTGCACGGACGGCTGGTTGTCCTCGGCGGTGGTGAAGATCTCGGACCGCTTGGTCGGGATCGTCGTGTTCCGCTCGATGAGCTTCGTCATGATGCCGCCCTTGGTCTCGATGCCAAGCGACAGCGGGGTCACGTCGAGGAGCAGGACGTCCTTGACCTCACCCTTGAGGACACCGGCCTGGAGGGCGGCGCCGATGGCGACGACCTCGTCCGGGTTCACGCCCTTGTTGGCCTCGTTGCCGCCGGTCAGCTCCTTGACGAGCTCGGCGACGGCGGGCATGCGGGTGGAGCCGCCGACGAGGACGACGTGGTCGATCTCGGAGAGCTGGATGCCCGCGTCCTTGATGACGTTGTGGAACGGCGTCTTGCAGCGCTCCAGGAGGTCGGACGTGAGCTGCTGGAACTGGGCGCGGGTGAGCTTCTCGTCCAGGTGCAGCGGGCCCTCGGCGGACGCCGTGATGTACGGCAGGTTGATCGTGGTCTCCGTGGAGGAGGACAGCTCGATCTTCGCCTTCTCGGCGGCCTCGCGCAGGCGCTGGAGCGCCATCTTGTCCTTGGAGAGGTCCACGCCGTGGCCGTTGTTGAACTGCTTGACCAGGTAGTCGACGACGCGCTGGTCCCAGTCGTCACCACCGAGGTGGTTGTCGCCGTTGGTGGCCTTCACCTCGACGACGCCGTCGCCGATCTCGAGCAGCGAGACGTCGAAGGTGCCGCCACCGAGGTCGAAGACCAGAATGGTCTGGTCGTCCTTGTCCAGGCCGTAGGCCAGGGCGGCGGCGGTCGGCTCGTTGACGATACGCAGGACGTTGAGGCCCGCGATCTCGCCGGCCTCCTTGGTGGCCTGGCGCTCGGAGTCGTTGAAGTACGCGGGCACGGTGATGACCGCGTCCGTGACCTTCTCGCCCAGGTAGGACTCGGCGTCCCGCTTCAGCTTCTGCAGGATGAAGGCGCTGATCTGCTGCGGGTTGAAGTTCTTGTCGTCGATGTCCACCTTCCAGTCAGTGCCCATGTGGCGCTTGACGGAGCGGATGGTCCTGTCGACGTTGGTGACCGCCTGGCGCTTCGCAACCTCGCCGACCAGCACTTCACCGTTCTTCGCGAAGGCGACGACGGACGGCGTGGTCCTGGCACCCTCGGCGTTGGTGATGACGGTGGGCTCGCCGCCCTCCAGAACGCTGACGACGGAGTTAGTCGTGCCCAGGTCGATGCCGACCGCACGTGCCATTTCGGTTTCCTCCAGATACCTACTTGAGTGGAACTGGCTCAAGGATGCATCAGCGGCCCCCTTGAGTCAACAGAGCTGAGTCACCCCGACTCAACTCTTATCTAACCCTTACGCGCAACCCACGAATAGCCCGTCCGGCGCTTGAGGGCGAGCGCGAAGCGCGATCGGGGGCACGTCAGGACAAGGGCAACAACAGGGACAGGGCAAGGCAGGCCAACCTGAGCGACGCAGATCACCGCCTGGCTGGCTACAGTGCGGCGAAGTAAGTGGGTAGTCTCAGACGGACTGCATAAGTTACCGCTTAGTAATAGTTCGCCTCGCAGGCCCGGGGAGCCCCCATGCAACTCGCCGCGATCATCGTGTCGCTGGTCCTAATCGCGGTCGGCGTCGCGCTGTTCGGCCGTGCCATCGTGCAGATCTACCAGTTCATGCGGCTCGGTCAGCCCGTGCCCGCCGGCACCCGAACCGACGCGCCCGCCCAGCGCACCCTCACCGTGGCCAAGGAGTTCCTCGGCCACACCCGGATGAACCGGTGGGGCATCGTCGGAGTGGCGCACTGGTTCGTCGCGGTGGGCTTCTTCTCGTTGCTCCTCACGATCGTCAACGCCATCGGCCAGCTCTTCAAGGCCGACTGGATGCTGCCGATCATCGGTGACTGGGCGCCGTACAACATGTTCGTCGAGTTCCTCGGCACCATGACCGTGCTCGGCATCCTGACCCTGATCGTCGTACGGCAGCTCAGCAGGCCCGACCGGCCCGGCCGCAAGTCCCGCTTCGCGGGCTCCAACACCGGCCAGGCGTACTTCGTCGAGGGCGTCATCCTCATCGTCGGCGTCTGCATCTTCACGCTGCACGCCCTGGAGGGCGCCCAGCACCACGTGGACGGCTACGAGGCCTCGTTCTTCATCTCGTACCCGTTCGTCTCGTGGTTCGGCGGCATGGACGTCTCCACCCTCCAGAACCTCACGTACTTCTTCGCGGGCCTGAAGATCGCGACCTCCTTCATCTGGATGATCACGGTCGCCCTGAAGACCGACATGGGCGTCGCCTGGCACCGCTTCCTGGCGTTCCCCAACATCTGGTTCAAGCGCGAGGCGGACGGCTCGACCGCCCTCGGTGAGCTCCAGCCCATGACCAGCGGCGGCAAGCAGATCGACTGGGAGGACCCGGGCGAGGACGACACGTTCGGCGTCTCCCAGGTCGAACAGTTCTCCTGGAAGGGCCTGCTCGACTTCTCCACGTGCACGGAGTGCGGCCGCTGCCAGTCGCAGTGCCCCGCCTGGAACACCGGAAAGCCCCTCTCCCCCAAGCTCCTGATCATGTCGCTGCGCGACCACGCGCACACCAAGGCCCCGTACCTGCTGGCCGGTGGCGGCAAGACGATGGAGGGCGAGGAGAAGGCGACGGCCGAGCAGCTCGCCGACGTCCCCGCCGCCGCCCTCGCGGAGGCCGAGCGCCCCCTCGTCGGCACCGCCGAGGAGAACGGCGTCATCGACCCCGACGTCCTGTGGTCCTGCACCACCTGCGGCGCCTGCGTCGAGCAGTGCCCGGTCGACATCGAGCACATCGACCACATCGTCGACATGCGCCGCTACCAGGTGATGATCGAGTCCGCGTTCCCGTCCGAGGCGGGCACGATGCTCAAGAACCTGGAGAAGAAGGGCAACCCCTGGGGCCTGGCGAAGAAGCAGCGCCTGGAGTGGACGAAGGAAGTCGACTTCGAGGTGCCGGTCGTCGGCAAGGACATCGAGGACCTCACCGAGGTCGAGTACCTCTACTGGGTCGGCTGCGCCGGCGCCCTGGAGGACCGCGCCAAGAAGACCACCAAGGCCTTCGCGGAGCTCCTGCACATGGCGGGCGTCAAGTTCGCGATCATGGGCGGCGACGAGAAGTGCACCGGCGACTCGGCCCGCCGCCTCGGCAACGAGCCGCTGTTCCAGCAGCTGGGCGCGGAGAATGTGGCGTCGCTGAACATGGCCTTCGGCGAAGACGACGAGGATGAGGCGACGAAGAAGCCGAAGTCGGCGAAGAAGATCGTCGCGACCTGCCCGCACTGCCTCAACACCCTCGGCAACGAGTACCCGCAGCTCGGCGGCGACTACGAGGTCATCCACCACACCCAGCTGCTCCAGCACCTCATCGACGAGGGCAAGCTGATCCCGGTCACGCCGGTCGAGGGCCTGATCACGTACCACGACCCGTGCTACCTGGGCCGCCACAACAAGATCTACACGCCCCCGCGCGAGATCATGGACAAGGTCCCGGGCCTGCGCCAGCAGGAGATGCACCGCCACAAGGAGCGCGGCTTCTGCTGCGGCGCCGGCGGCGCGCGGATGTGGATGGAGGAGCGGATCGGCAAGCGCATCAACACGGAGCGCGTCGACGAGGCTCTGTCCCTCAACCCGGACATCGTGTCGACGGCCTGCCCGTTCTGCCTGGTGATGCTCACGGACTCGGTGAACGGCAAGAAGAACGATGGCGCGGCGAAGGAGTCGCTCCAGGTCGTGGACGTGGCGCAGCTGCTCCTCGACTCGGTGAAGACGCCGGTGGACCCGGCGGGCGACGCGGAGTCGGCGGACGCGCCGGAGCCGGAGCCCGTGAAGTAGCCACGCGGTACGCGCAGGGAAGGGCCGGTTTCGCCTGAGGGCGGGACCGGCCCTTCGTCGTCGTGTAAACCTGTGGTGCTGTCGGTTCTGTCGTGAGCATGAAGACGCGCGGTGACGTAGGGGTGGGTGGGGCATGAGGAGTTCCGGGAGACGTCTGCTGGCCGCCGTCATCGGCGGCACCCTGGTCCTCGCGGGCTGTGGCGGCGGCGACGGCGGCGACGGCGAGTCCCGCGCGCGCCCCAAGAACACCGCCATGGCGGGCGTTTCGGGCAAGAGCGCGCCCCAGCAGCCCGTCCCGCGCGGCAAGGGCAGCAAGGTGCCCGACGACTTCAACGGCGACGGCGCCAGGGACCTCGTCCTGGACGCCCTCGCGCACCGCGGCCAGGGCGACGACGCGGGCATCGGTGTGGTGTACGGAACCAAGCACGGGCTGGCCCCCGGCGCCCGGCAGTTGCTCAGCGCGCACGCCAACGGCGCCCGTACGAAGGGTGAGTTGCCCGCCGCCTTCGAGTCGGAGGCGTCCTGCGACCTGGACCAGGACGGCTTCACTGACCTCCTGGTGTCGACGGACCCGCCCTACGACGGGCAGGGGCAGCCCCCGGTCCCGCTCCAGATCCTCTTCGGCTCCCCGGCCGGCCTGACCGGCAAGGCCGTCAAGCTCCAGGTGCCCGCGCGGGCCAGGCTCGGCAACGACTGGGCGGACCAGCCGGTGTGCGGCGACTTCGACGGCGACGGCGCGCACGACCTCGTGCTGCACGCGAGCGGCGCCCATCTGACGTATCTGCGGGGCCCGTTCACGAGCAAGGGCGCCCCGCGCGCGGCCGGGAAGCCGCTCGCCGCCCCCGGAAACGAGCTGGTCACCGGCGCGCCCGCCGTCGACGTCAACGGCGACGGCTACGACGACCTGGTGGTCCGCACGGAGGCCCGCGCCTCGAAGGGCAGCGTGGTCCTCGGCGGCCCCAAGGGCCCCAACCGCACCGGCGTACTGCTCCCTGCCGCCACCGAGGTGGCCTTCGGCACCTTCGGCCGGGGCAAGGGACTGGACGCGGCCCTCGCGGCGCCGGGCGGCATCGCGCTGCGCTACGACGTGCCGGGCACCGCCCGCGGGGCGCTCGACGTACGCGACGCCGGGCTCAACGCGGCGGACCTCGACGGGGACGGCCGCAGCGAACTCGTCGTGACCGGAGGCGGTCCCGGCGAAGTGTGGGTCCACCGCGGCCGCGCGTCCGGCCTGGCCGCGAACGCGACCGCCACGGTGGTGCCCTCGCGGGTCGGCGAGGGCACCGTCCAGGTCCTGAAGGTGGCCGACTTCGACGGGGACCGGCGGGCGGATCTGGTCGTGCGGACGGCCTGGGGGCAGGGCCGGGACCGGGTGGAGGTGTATCCCGGCAGGGCCGGGGCGCAGGGGCCGGTGTCCCGGAAGGTGGGGGTCACGTTCTCCACGGAGGGGTTCGACTAGCCCGGTGGGCCCGCAGGGAGATGTTCCTGGCCGCCTTCCACGCCGCTCGCATGCGCGTGCCCCTGGTGCAGTAGTCGCCGCCCTGGCACGGGCGGCACCCGTACAAGTGACCCATGAAGTCGGCGTAGACGGCCGTCGCCCGCACGTCGAGCTCGGCGGCGGTGGAGGCGCTCACGGCTCGACCGCCTTCAGGGTCTCGGCCGTCAGGAGCAGCGCGCTCAGGTGCGCGGGATCGCACAGGTCGCCGGGGGCGGTGGGCGGGACCACCCAGCGGGTGAGCGTCGAGACGGGATGGCCGAGGCGCGGGACGCCCAGGAAGGCGCCGGTGCTCAGCCGTTCTTCCATGCCGTTCCAGGCGGAGTGCGGGGCGATGAGGACGTAGTACGGGCCGGGGCCGCTGCGGGTGTCCCGGATGACCGGGCCCGCGAGCCAGTCGTGCAGGAACGCGGCCACCGTCTGCGCCTCGCTGCTGTGTACGGCGGCGTGGACGCGGGCGGCGGGTACGCGGATGGCGTCGAAGCGGTGGCCGAGGGGGAGCAGGGCGAGGCCGCGGTCGGCCCAGGCGGCGTGGACGGCGCCCGGGTGGGCGTCGGCGCCCGCGAGCCATGCGCTGATCTGTTGTTTGTCGCGTTCGGGCAGGGGCGTGGGGGGCCTTGGGGGCGGGGGGATTCGGGTCACACGACCGACCGTAGGCGCGCCCGGGCCCTGCCGGGGGCAGGGCTCGTACCCCCTCGCCAAGGGGCAGCGTTGCTACCCCCTACGTGATCAGACAGGCACGCCGAGCTCCCGCGCCAGTTCTTCCGCGTCCTCCCGCACCATGCGCGGCCCCGACGTCACCAGGCCCGGCAGCGCCGACCGCGTGTAGAGGTTGAACTGGATGGTCTCCGGGGACTCCCGGTGGGCGCGTTGCAGGTACGACACGACCGCCGCGCCCTCGTTGAGCAGGCCGTGCGCCCGCGCTGTCTCGATGAGGTGGTACGAGCGGCGGGTGGCCGAGGGGATCTGGCGCAGGTTCAGGGCGTCCGCGACCTCCAACGCCCTGCCCGGCTGCACCAGGTCGTTGTGCATGGTGATGGCGTACCCGCCGACGATCCCCCGCCCGAAGATCAGCCACGGGTGTGCGTAGTCGTCGCCGAGCCTGCGCGCGGCGGCGTCGGCCTTGTCCCAGTACCGCCAGGCGTCCCCCGCCTGCCCCGTCTTGGCGTAGGACAGGGCCACCGCCAGGTACAGCAGCCCCCGGCGGGCGATGCTCTCCGGGTCCTCCGTGTCCGGCAGCAGGGCGGCGGCCTGCTCGGCGAGTTCGACCCGCGCCTCGGCCGCTTCGCCCGCGTCGCGGTGGACGTGGTTGACGTACCAGGCCGCGGCAGCGATGGCGCGCGGGCTGTCGGCGTCCTGCGCCGCCGTCATCGCCCGGTCGCCGGTGAGCATGATCAGGTCCGGCGCTGGCTGGAAGGACAGGAACAACTGCGCCAGGTGGTACGCCTCGGCCTGCGCCATCAGCGCCCTGCGACGGTCCGCTCCTTCGAGGGTGCGGGCGGCGTGCCTGGTGTCGGCGAGCAGTGCGGGCAGGAGTCGGCCGATGCGGGTGCGGTTGCCCTCGCCCACGTCCCGCCGGGCTGCGGGCCGTTCAGCCGCGTGCCACAGCTTCCACGCCTGCCGCAGCCTGGCGGCGAGCACCTCGACCGGCTCGGTCGGGCCCTCGGCGGCAGCCAACTGGTGTTTGTTCAAGGCTTGCTTGACGGCGGGCAGCTGCCGGTGCTCGGCCTTGGTGAAACTGGCGGCGGCGATGCGGTCGTCCCCGGTGAGCTCCGCGATGTCCTCGACCCCGAGGACCTGCGCGAGCCGCAGCAACTTGGGCAGCCGGGGCATGGCGATGGTGCCCCGCTCGATGGCCTTCACCCACTCCTCGGAGTGGCCCATCACGTCCGCGACGTACGCACGCGTCCTGCCCGTACGGGTCCGCGCGCGTTGGACGCGCTGGCCGAAGGTGAGTTGAGGTACCTCACCGGTGTCGCGGGTCTCGGGCATACCGGCGCCTCCGTTCAGGGCTCGACTCTCCGAACGTACCTCTGGAAGCAGTCCCGTTGGGCGGAACACCAGCCACCGCCCTCGCGCGAGGCAGCAAGCAGCCGGGCCCAGAAACCCCCGGCTCGCACAACCTTTCCCCCGCGCCGCCAGTCACACCCCCCGAGCTCACCACGCCTTCACCCCCCGTCCACTCCCCAGTCCCCTCACCTCGCTCCCGGGAGCCCCACGTGCGCGCAAGAAACCTGGCCGTCGCGGTCACCGCCGCAGCCCTCACCGCCGGAGGGCTGACCCTGCCCCTGGCAGGTACGGCCACCGCGGCCCCCGCCGCCCTGAAGGACGACTTCAACGGGGACGGCTACCGCGACCTGGCGGTGGGCGCGCCCAAGGGCAACTCGGTGACGGTGACGTACGGTTCGGCGGCGGGCGTGAAGCCGGGCAAGGGCACGACCGTCAGCCAGAACACCGCCGGGGTGCCCGGAACCACCGAGCCCGGCGACGAGTTCGGCGAGAACGTCACCAGCGGCGACGTGAACCGCGACGGCTACGCCGACCTGATCGTGGGCGCCCCCGGCGAAAAGGTGTCCGGCAAGCCCGACGGCACGGTCACCATCGTCTGGGGCGGCGGGAACGGCTTCAAGACGGGCGGCAAGACCCTCACCGCGCCGAGCGCCACGGACCACCGCTTCGGCGAGGCCGCGTCCTTCGTGGACATCGACGGCGACGAGGTGGCCAACCTCGCGGTGATCAGCGGCAGCCACTGGTGGTTCTACGCCGACGGCGACCCGCGGGACGGCCACGCGATCCCCCTGGAGACCGACTTCCTGCCCAAGGGCGTCCGCCTGGACGACATGACCGCGGGCCACTTCACGAACAAGGACGGCTACACCTACATCCTCGCGGGCGAGCGCGCGGACGGCGGCGCCTACACCGCGTACATGAAGGGCGGCGCGGGCGACCTCGGCTACTGGTCCGGCGTGCTGGCCGAGGGCGACGACGCGACGGCGACGCGCGGCCCGCTCGCGGGGGCCGACGTCAACGGCGACGGCTACGACGACCTCGTCACCGGCAACCCGCGCGCGGGCAAGGGCGGTTCGCTCAGCATCCGTTACGGCGCCGACAGCAAGCTCGGCGCGCCGGTGACGTACACCCAGGACACCGCGGGCGTGCCCGGCACGGACGAGGCGGGCGACGCGTTCGGCGCGGCGGTCGCCGCGGGCGACGTGACCGGCGACGGCCGCGCGGACGTCGCGGTGGGCGCGCCCGGCGAACAGGTAGGAACCGTTCCGGGCACGGGGAGCGTGACCCTGTTCAAGGGCGCGGCGAACGGCGGCCTGACGGGCGGAAAGACCTGGCACCAGGAGACGACGGGTGTCCCCGGAGTCGCCGAGAAGAACGACCGCTTCGGGTCGTCGCTGCGCCTGAAGGACATCAACAAGAACGGCAGGGCCGACCTGGCGATCGGCGCGCCCGGCGAGGACATCGGCAGCTCGGCGGACGCGGGGGCGGTGTGGGTCCTTCGCGGTACGACGACGGGTCTCACCTCGTCCTACGCGGCGTCGTTCAACGGCTCTGACTTCGGCGTGGGCGGCGCGGGGCGGGGCTTCGGCGAGACCCTGCGCTGACCCCGACTCACGTACCCTTTCGGCTACTTGGAGACACCTTGCGTAAGAAGACTCTCTCCGCCGTCGTGCTGTGCGCGGCGACCGTACTCGGCGTCGCGGGCCTGTCCGCGACACCCGCCGTCGCGGCCGCGCCCGCGCCGAAGCCGAAGGCCGACTTCAACGGCGACGGCTACGCGGACCTCGCGGTCGGCGTCCCCGGCGCGACGGTCGGCGGCAAGACGAAGGCGGGCTACGTGAACGTGGTCTGGGGCGGCAAGAAGGGCCTGGGCGGCCACGGCTCGACGACCGTCAGCCAGGGCACCGCCGGGGTTCCCGGCACCGTGGAGAAGGACGACGGCTTCGGGTCCGCGGTGTCGCCCGCCGACATGAACGGCGACGGCATCACGGACATCGTCGTCGGCACGCCCGGCGAGGACAATGACGCAGGGGCCTCCGCAGGGACCCTCACCGTCCTCTGGGGCGCGAAGTCCGGTATCAAGGGCGGCTTCACGGCCGCCAACGGCGCGTACGCGGGCCATCAGATCGGCGGCCTCGTCACCACCGGCGACTACGACGGGGACGGCGACCGGGACATCGCGCTGAGCTCGAAGAACGATGAGAGCGCCGCGATGGAGACGCGCCCAGGACCGTTCACGGCCGGGTCCCCCGCGACCCTGCAGCGCGTCGACAGCTGGCGCTTCAGCGGCCCCCGCGCGGTGACATCCGGGGACTTCGACGCGGACGGCCGCGACGACCTCGCGGTGACGTACGGAGGCATGGAGATCGCGGGCACGGCGGTGTACGGCACGGGGTCCGGGGAGTGGAAGAGGACGTGGCGCGCGGGCGACACCGCGACGTCCCTGGCCACCGGCGACTTCGACGGCGACGGCACCGCCGACCTCGCCCTCGGCCAGGTGCAGCCCAACCCCGAGGCCGAGGAGGGCGACGAGGGCTTCTGCGCGGTGCGCCTCGGCGGCGCCATCGCCACCGTCTACGGCAAGTCCGGCACGACGCTCGGCGGCGCCGTGTCCTGCACCACCCAGGACACGCCCCGGGTCGACGGCAACGCCGAGGCCGAGGACAACTTCGGCGCGGCGCTCGCCGTGGGCGACCTGGACCGCGAGGACGGCGACGAGCTGATCGCGGGCGCGAGTGCCGAGTCGGTCGGCGTCGACAAGGCCGCCGGCGCGTACTGGATCCTGGAGTCCACCGGCACCGGCAAGGAGCTCTACGGCAGCGGCGTCAACCAGACCTCCCCGGGCGTCCCCGGCGCCGCCGAGGCGGGCGACCGCTTCGGCGCGGCGGTCGCCGTGGGCGACTACAACGGCGACACGTACCCCGACTCGGCGGTCGGCGCCCCCGGCGAGGACGCCTCGTCCGGCGGGGTCTGGTACGGGACCCCGAAGGACCGGCCGGCACCACAGGTGTCGGTGACCCCGGCGAAGCTGGGGCTCGCGGGGGCACGGTCGTACGGGGCGGTCCTGGCCCACTGACCCCGGCGCCCCGCCGCATCTGGGGCTGCGCCCCTTTCCCCGCCCTTTCGACGCTCCCCGCCTCGTCCTCAATCGCCGGACGGGCTGACATCTCTCCGTACGCAAGGGCCCGCACGCAAGGGCCCGCCCTCTCCCCCCGTCACCCAAAGACTTGGAGCCCCCGTGCGCACACGCACCCTCGCCCTGGCCGCCGCCACCGCCCTCGCGGCGACCGGCCTCACCCTGCCATTCGCCGCGTCCGCGGGCGCGGCGCCCGCTGAGGCGACGAAGCCCGCGAAGGCGGACTTCAACGGCGACGGGTACGCCGACCTCGCCGTCGGCGTGCCCGCCGCGACCGTCGGCGGCAAGGCCGCGGCCGGGTACGTGAGCGTCGTCTGGGGCGGCCCCGAGGGTCTGCGCCCCGGTGGCAACGTACGCATCACGCAGTCCACCGCGAACGTGCCGGGCACCCCGGAGGCCGGGGACCGGTTCGGCGCGGCCGTCGCCGTCACCGACGTGAACGGCGACGGGCACGCGGACCTCGCGATCGGCGCGCCCGGTGAGGACGTCGACGGCCGCGTGGACGCCGGCAACGTGACCGTGGTGTACGGCGGGGACGGCGGCTTCGGCGCCGCCAACTCCGCCGGCCGCGGCGCGAAGGCCAAGGACGCGTACGGCAACGCCCTCGCCGCCGCCGACTTCAACGGCGACAAGAAGGCCGACCTGGCCATCGGCGGCACGGACAAGGTCGTCGTCAACTACGACCCGCGCGCCGCGAGGACCGAGCCGGGCATGGGCGACCGGATGGGCGGCCGCGCCCCCGTCGTGTCCACCGGCGACTTCGACGACGACGGCCTCACCGACCTCGCCGTCGCGTACTACACGAAGCAGCAGCCGTACACCCAGTCCCACGTGATGCTCT
Source organism: Streptomyces aureoverticillatus (assembly GCF_014649395.1). Lineage (GTDB taxonomy): Bacteria > Actinomycetota > Actinomycetes > Streptomycetales > Streptomycetaceae > Streptomyces > Streptomyces aureoverticillatus. Next base: position 503,951 of record NZ_BMSY01000003.1, on the reverse strand, counting down.
ACCGCTACGACAAGCAGGAGCGCCGCCTGCTCCTCGACTGGTCCAACAGCAACGGCGCCACCTCCGCCTTCGCCACCGGCGACTTCAACGGCGACGGCCTCGACGACCTCGCGCTCGGCAACTGCCGTGAGATCGCCGACGAGAACATCGACGACCCGTGCGGCCCCGAGGAGCTCACCAAGGGCGGCGGCGTCCACATCCGCTACGGCAACGCCAACGGCTCCTTCGGCTCCCGCAAGCAGACCCTCAACCAGGACACCCCGGGCGTCCCGGGGGCCGCCGAGACCGGCGACGGCTTCGGCGAGGCCGTCGCCGCCGCGGACGTCAACGGCGACGGCCGCGACGACCTGATCGTGGGAGCGCCCGGCGAGGCGATCGGCAGCACGAAGGGCGCGGGCAGCGCCACCGTCCTGTTCGGCGGCGCGAAGGGCATCCTCACCGCGGACGACGAGCTCGGGGACGGCGTGGCCGACGGGTACGCGTTCCAGCAGGACACGTACCAGATCCCCGGCGCCGCCGAGGCCGGTGACCGCTTCGGCGCGGCCCTCGCCCCCGGCGACTTCGACCACGACGGGACGCCCGACCTGGCCGTCTCGGCCCCCGGTGAGAACGCCTCGTCCGGTGGTGTGTGGGCCTCGCCCGGCGCCGTGCCGCCCGGCACCACGGCCCTCACTCCCAACTCCCTGTCCCTTCCCGCCACTTCGGCCCCACTGGCGTACGGAGCCGTGCTCGGGCGCTAGCCACCACCGCTGACCTGGGGCAATCCCGTCAGGGTCCCCCTAGGGGTTGTCACAGGTCAGCCGCAAACCCGCTCTCCTCCACAGGACGGACGACCGCACCCCGCCAGACCAGGTACGTTCGATTCCGTGGCTGGATTCAGGATCGGACGCGGCGGCCGGGACAACCGCGCACAGCAAGGACCCCGACAGGGACCGCATCAGGGAGGGCACCCGGGCCCCCAGGGCGGGGGCCCGGGATACGGCTACCCGCCCGCGCCGGGCGGCGGCCGCCCGGCCCCGCAGCCCCCGTACGGCGGGCAGCCGCCCTATGGCGGCCCGGGCCCCGGCCAGTACGGCGGCGGGCATGGGCCGCAGGGCGGCGCACCCCATGGCGGCGGCCCGCACCACGGTGGCGCCCAGCAGTGGCCGCAGCCGGCGGGCGGCCAGGGCGAGCCCGAGTACTTCGGCGGCGGCCCGGGGGGCCCCGGTGGTCATGGGGGCGGCCCCGGCGGACCGGCGCCCCACGACCCGTACGCCGCCAACAACCCCGGTCACACCCAGGCGTTCTCCCTGGGTGAGGACCCGTACAACAGCGGCGACACCTACCGCGCGGGCCAAGCCCCCGCGGGCCCCATCGGCCCGAAGCTGCACTGGAAGGCCCTGCTGCGCGGCATCGTGTTCCGCCCGGGCCCGACCTTCCTCCAGATGCGGGACTACGCGATGTGGACCCCGGCCGCCCTCGTCACGTTCCTCTACGGCCTGCTCGCCGTCTTCGGCTTCGACGAGGCCCGTGAGGACGTGCTGAACGCCACGCTGTCCACGGCGATCCCCTACGTCCTCACGACCGGCGTGGCGATCACCATCAGCGCGTTGATCCTCGGCGTCGTCACGCACTCGCTGGCCCGCCAGTTCGGCGGCGACGGCGCCTGGCAGCCGACGGTCGGCCTCTCCATGCTGATCATGTCCCTCACGGACGCCCCGCGCGTGATCGTCGCCCTGTTCCTCGGCGGCGGCGAGACCTTCGTCCAGATGCTGGGCTGGGCCACCTGGCTCGCCGCGGGCGCGCTGCTCACGCTGATGGTGAGCAAGTCGCACGACCTGCCGTGGCCGCGGGCGCTCGGCGCGTCGGCGATCCAGCTCCTGGCGATCCTGTCGATCATCAAGCTGGGTACGTTCTGACGCCTGCGTACGAAGACGTACGAAAGGGAAGGGCCCCGGCGAGCGCATTGCTCACCGGGGCCCTTCTCGTACAAGTAACAGGGTCAGGCAAGTAACAGGGTCAGGCGTCGAGAACCTGCCCCTGCCGCCGCACGACGGGCGGCTCGACGCTCCACGGGAAGTTGATCCACTCGTCGGTGCGCTTCCACACGTACTCGCACTTCACGAGCGAGTGGGACTTCTCATAGATGACCGCGGACCGCACCTCGGCGACGGCGTCGAGGCAGAAGTCGTGCACGAGCTTCAGCGTCTTGCCGGTGTCGGCGACGTCATCCGCGATGAGCACCTTCTTGTCGGTGAAGTCGATGGCGTTGGGCACGGGCGCGAGCATGACGGGCATGTCCAGCGTGGTCCCGACCCCCGTATAGAACTCGACGTTCACCAGGTGAATGTTCTTGCAGTCGAGCGCGTACGCGAGCCCGCCGGCGACGAAAACACCCCCGCGAGCGATGCTCAGCACTATGTCGGGCTCGTACCCGTCATCGGCGATGGCCTGCGCCAGCTCGCGGATGGCACCGCCGAACTTCTCGTACGAAAGATTCTCGCGAACGTCACTCATGGCAGGGGTCACACCTGGGTCCGATGGAAATTGAGGAAGGAACGGGAGGCGGTGGGCCCGCGCTGGTTCTGGTAGCGCGACCCGTACCGCTCGGACCCGTAGGGGGACTCGGCGGCGGAGCTGAGCCGGAACATGCACAGCTGCCCGATCTTCATCCCCGGCCACAGCTTGATGGGCAGCGTCGCGAGGTTGGACAGCTCCAGGGTCACGTGACCGCTGAACCCCGGGTCGATGAACCCGGCGGTGGAGTGGGTGACGAGCCCGAGCCGCCCGAGGCTGGACTTGCCCTCGAGCCGCGAGGCGAGATCGTCGGGCAGGGTGATGACCTCGTACGTCGAGGCGAGCACGAACTCCCCGGGGTGCAGGATGAACGGCTCGTCGCCCTCGGGCTCGACGAGCCGCGTCAGATCCGCCTGCTCCACCGAAGGATCGATGTGCGGGTACCGGTGGTTCTCGAACACCCGGAAGTAGCGGTCGAGCCGCACGTCGATGCTCGACGGCTGCACCATGGATTCGTCATACGGATCGATCCGCACCCGCCCGGCGTCGATCTCGGCCCGGATGTCCTTGTCTGAGAGAAGCACGCACCGAGGATACGCAGAGCGCGCGGGACCGCCCCAATCGGACAGTCCCGCGCGCCTCGGGTACGACAGCCGCGGCCGCGGCGGCCCCTTGCCTGCTACCGCTTCTGCAACTCCACCGGCACCGCGTGCCGGAGCCGCGCGCAGCGGGGACACCGGATGAGCCGGCCGGGACCGAGCCGGTCGGCCTGCTGCATCGGGAACGAAGCGGTGCTGAACACGTGCCCCTCGGCACAACGGACGACGGTGCGCTCCATCAAGTCCTCGAGTCCCTTCCCCAGAGCGGTATGCGAGAGCCGTGAGCCGGCCCGGCGAGCCGTACGAGAGCCGTACGGGAGCCGTACGGGAGCCGTACGGGAGCCGTGTCCGGCGCTGCCGGACGACCAACGGCGAAAGCCACATTACGGGATGAAAGGGACGCCACTCCAGGCGGCACTCCGCACGCCTCGCGCCCCTCCCGGGGGCCCCACCGTACGCCCCAACTCCCTTCGCCCGCAGTCACGCAGACCCCACACAGCGCAGCCAGGCCCCGGGGCGGCGGCGCCCGGGGCCTGGGATGGGGTAGAGTGTGCGACGGTACGAAACCGGTTCAACCGGTGTATCGCGCGGGTGTAGTTTAATGGTAGAACATCAGCTTCCCAAGCTGAGAGCGCGAGTTCGATTCTCGTCACCCGCTCCACTGCGAGCCCCCAGGTCATGGACCCGGGGGCTTCTTGTTTCCCGGTCGGGCGCCCGGGCCACCCGGGCACCAACTCAGGGGTCCCGGACCTCACTTGCCGGGACGCGTGGCCCGCGCGGGAGAGGGCTCAGAGAACTATCACCCGGCGCCCCCGCGCGTGACCCGCCTGGCTGTCGGTGTGTGCCGCCGCCGCCTCGGCGAGGGTGTAGGTCTTCTCGACCGGGATGTGGAGCTTTCCTCGTGAGATGAGGTCGACGGCCTCGGCGAGTGCTTGCGGCACGCTGCCGGCCACGCCGGAGAAGCGGACGCCGAGGTCCGGTGCGCCGAGGTCGGCGATGGAGATCACCTTTCGCGGGTCCCCGGTCAGCTCCACGAGCTCGCGGATCACGCCCGAGCCGGCCAGGTCGAGCGCCGCGTCGACCCGGCCGAGTTCCCGCACCCGCTCGACCCAGCCCTCGCCGTACGTCGTGGCGAGGGCGCCCAGGCTGCGCAGGTAGCCCTGGTTCGCGGCCCCCGCCGTGCCGATCACCGTGATGCCGCGGTCGCGGGCGATCTGCAGCACCGCCGACCCGACTCCCCCGGACGCGCCGCTGACCAGCAGCGTCTGCCCGGGCTCGACGCCGACCTCGCGGATGACGCGCAGCGCGGTCTCCACCACGGAGGGGTACCCGGCCGCCTCCTCGAACGTCAGGCCCTCGGGCATGCGGGCCCACGCCGACAGCACGGCGAACTCGGCGTAGGTGTCGGCACCTTCGCCGAACACACGGTCGCCGATCCCGACCCCTTCGACACCCTCGCCCACCTCGTCCACCACCCCGGCGGCGTCCAGCCCGACTCCGGCGGGCAACTCGATCGGATGGGCCCCCAGGACCTGGCCCTCACGAAGCCTCCAGTCCACGGGGTTCACTCCCGCCGCCCGCACGGCGACGCGTATCCGGCCGGGGCCCGCGTGGGGCTCCTCGGCATCGGTGAGGCGCAGGACCTCCGGACCGCCGAACTCGGCGAAGCTCACTCTCTTCATGCGGTCGAACCTAACACTAACGGTTCTGGTTTTGTAGTGGTTCTGTATTTGTAGCTGATAGTGCCAGGGCATGATGGCGGCGCGGCGCGGCTCCGCGGTGCAACCTGGCGGTGCGACTCCGCGCCAACTCCCGGCGCCTGGAGCGCGGTTGAAGGTGGCCTGAGAGCGGTGCCCGGCGGGGCGGGCGTGCTGACGTGAGGCTGGTGTGCCCGTAGGCTGCGCCGCGCCAAGGAGCCGTGGCGTTGCTTCGTAGATCTTCGGTCGTTGAACCCTGGTGCGGTGAGCGACACCCAAGAGGCGTATGGGGGCAGGGATCGACAGCGCTGCCGGCGGTGGCCTCCCGTGGGCAGGTGAAGGGAGAACCCCCATGCGCATGACCGACATCCAGCGCTGCGAGATCCGACCCGGGCGGCTCGTGGAATGGACGCTCCACGCGACCACCGTGACGGCGGCGACGGCACTGCCGGACGACGCCCGCCCACCCGCGTACGTACAGGAGTCGCACATCCGTACGGCGCGCACGGTGCGCCGGGACGGGCTGTTCGTGCCGACCTGGCTCGGCACCGCGTTCGACCTGCCGGGTCCCGTCGACCTCGATGTGCTGGGGGACGCGCTGCGGGCCTGGACGCTCCGGCACGAGACGCTGCGCAGCGGGTTCCGATGGGCGGGCGACGAGATGCGGCGCTTCACGCTGGCCGCGGAGGACGTCGCGCTGGACCGCAAGGACGTGGGCGAGTTCGCGGACGCGGCGACGCTGACCCGGTATCTGCAGGATCGGTTCGACATCGCCGCGGACGCGCTGACCTGGCCCAACTTCCTCTTCACCGCCGTCGTCAGGGACGACGGCACCAGCGTCTACATGGCGTTCGACCACAGCAACGTGGACTCGTACTCCATCTACCGCATCACCGACGAGATCCACGAGCTGTACGCGGCCGGCCTCGAGGGACGCGCCGTGGCGGCGGCGCCCGTCGCCAGCTACATCGACTTCTGCGCGAGCGAGCGCACGGACGCCGACCGCATCGACGACACGCACGACATCGTCGGCCGCTGGCGGGAGTTCATCCACCTGTGCGACGGAAAGCTGCCGAACTTCCCCGTCGACCTCGGCCTCGACCCCGAAGGGCCGCTGCCCGAACAGAAGTTCCTGCACGAGATGCTCGTGGGCGACGCCGAGGCGGCGGCCTTCGAGGCGCACTGCCGCCCCTACGGCGGCAGCCTCGTCGGCATCATCGCCGCCGTCGCCCTCGCCGCCCGCGAGATCAGCGGCCTCGACGTGTACCGCACGGTCGTGCCCTTCCACACCCGCGTCAAGTCCCGGTGGGCCGACTCGGTGGGCTGGTACGTGGGCGGCGCGCCCATCGAGATCCCGGTGGCCCGGGCGCCCGACTTCGACGGCGTGCTGCGCATGGTCCGCGCCGCGCTGCGCGAGGCCCGGCCGCTGTCCCGGATGCCCATCGCCCGCGTACTCGCCCTGCTGGGCAGCGATTTCCGGCCCACCTCACCCGACCTGTACTCGATCGTCTCGTACGTCGACTCCCGCGGCGTCGCCGGCTCCGAGCGCTGGCAGGACCTGAAGGCCTACGGCCTGATCCGGGTGTCGTACGGCGACCAGGTGTGCGCGTGGGTCACCCGGCTCCATGAGGGCCTGCAGTTCGCCTGCCGTTACCCGGACACGGATGTGGCGTACAAGAACATGCGGGTGTGCATGGAGCTGTTGCGGGCGCGGATCCTCGAAGCGGGGCGGGCCCACGCGGCCCAAGGGCTCACGCAGGAGCGGGCGGGCGTCGCTCCGGCGGGCGGGGACGGCCGGGTGCCGGGCCAGATTCCCGGTCAGCAGGTGGCGCGGTAGGGCAGGTCCGGCAGATACGTCCGCCACTCCTCCCGGGACAGGCCGGAACCACCCGTGCGGTCGCACACGGCGGCCGCCAGGCGGTCCGGGTCGAGCGCGTACTTCTGCAACGGGACTCGGGTGCCGCCCGCGTACAGCGTCGAGCCGTCGGCGCTGAAGGCCAGGGACGTGATCGTGTCGCCGGGCGTGGGCAGGGGCGAGCCCAGCGGCCTGCTGGACGGCACGTCCCACAGCTGGACGGTGCCGGAGTGGGTGGCGACGGCGAGCGTGTCGTTGTCCGGTGAGAAGGCGAGCGCGCTGACGTAGTCGTCGGCGGCCGTGGGCGCGGCGTCGGCGTCGGCGTCCGACGCGGTGAGCACGGCGCGGCGCGTGCGTCCGGTGCCGTCCCAGACGGTCACCCGGCCGTACGCGTCACCGGCCGCCAGGTACTGCCCGCCGGGGCTGAACGCCAGCTCGCTCGTCAGGGTGTCGCTCAGCGACTTGCCGACGGTCTTCCCCGAGCGGGGGTCGGCGATCGCCTTCCAGGAGGCCAGCCTGGCGGAGTCCCGTCGTACGGCGAGGCCGCCACCGGAGATGCCGGACAGCGTCCTGATCTTCCTGGGCCGGCCGCCGGATTCCAGGTCCCACACCTCGGTGGTCTCGCGCATCGTGGTGCGGGCCACGAACAGGCGGTCGCCGTCGGCGCTGAGCACGAGGTCGTCCATGCCGGTCATGCCCATGCCGTCGAGCGGCACGTCGACCACCGCGTGCGTGCGGCGGGACCTGACGTCCCAGACGGTGACGCGCTCCCGCTTCGGCGCACCGGCGCCGCCCATCGGCCGTGCCTGCCCGTACGCGAAGTACGCGCCGTCGGCGCTGAACGCCATGAGGTCGGTGCACTCCTCCGGCTCCTCCACCACCTCACTCAGCCCGGCGGACACCTCGGCCGAGCCGTCGGCGGGCCCCTCGTCCGGCCCTTCGGCGGTTTCCCCGGCCGAGCCCTCGGAGGACTCCACCAGGTCTTCCGGTGCCGTCTCCGCGAGGTCGTCGGGCGCGGGGGGCTCCTCGGGGGCCCTGGGGCAGGGCTCGACCGGCGGCTTGAAGACGGTCCTGCCGCTGCGAGTGTCGACCAGGCGGAGGTCCTTGCCCGCGTTCGCGTGGCGTACGACGGCCTGGGTGCGGCCGTCCGGGGCCAGCCGCCCCTCGGAGAAGTACTCCTCGCGCCATGCCGCACGGATCGCGGACCGCACGCTCAGCGAGTGCACGACCGTCCTCGACTCGTTGAAATAGCGGACGACGCCCGCGTCGAGGTCGAGCGCGAAGCCCAGGGACTCGCTGCCGGCGGTGGCGTGGCGGAAGACCGGCCCGTCCGGCGCGGCGAGGCGCCACAGCGCGATCCCGTCCGGCGTGGACGCCGCCACGAACCTGCCGTCCGCGCTGAACCGGACGTCCTCCAGGCCCCTGCCGACCACCCGCGGCGCCTCCTTGCCGGTGCGCAGGTCCCAGCGGCGGATCTCACGGTCGGTGACGCGTGCCAGGTGGCGGCTGTCCGGGGTGAAGAGGTACGAGGTCTCGCCGCCGCAGTCGAGCCGCTTCTTGTCGTCGGCGAGCCAGGGGCGCGTGAGGCGGGTGCGCCGGGCGATGTCCCAGAGCTCCACGGGGCCTTCTTCGCCGCATCTGACCAGCCAGCGGTTGTCCGCGCTCAGCGCCACGCTCTCCGCCTTCTCGGGGTGGCGTTTCCTCATGGTCAGCAGGGCGCGGCCACTGCGTACGTCGAAGAGCCGGGTGGACGCGTCGTCCTCGTCGTCCTGGCCCCACTCCTCCAGCGCCACCCGCTTGCCGTCCGCCGAGAAGACGATGCTCTCCGGTACGGCTGCGGGCAGGCGGCTGACCACGCGTCCGGTGCGGATGTCCCACATCACCGTGCGGTCCGTCTGCTGCACGGCGAGGAGCCGGCCGTCCGGCCCCACCTTGACGTCCGGCTCCTCCGCGGCGAGTTCGCCGAGTCCGGGATACGTCCGTGCCGCGGGCCGGCGTCCGCGCATGTCCCAGGTGCGTACGCGCTTCGCGCCCGCCGCCACCAGCGTGCGCCCGTCGGCGGTCAACTCGGTGGCCAGGGTGTCGGATTCGGCGCCGGGGCGGGTGAAGGCCGACAGTTCGGCCTGGGCCATGGCGCCCACGAGCGCCGAGCGGGTCTCCGTGGACTCCGCGAGACGCCAGGCGGCGACGCTCAGCCGCATCGCGGTGACCGGGTCGTGGTCGCGCATGGTGGCGGCGGCCGCGGCGATGCGGCGGGCCTCCGCCTCCACGTGCCGGCGCTCGCTCGTACGACTCTCCCGCCACGCCATCACGCCCGCCACCACGGAGAGCACCACCAGCACGGCGAGCGCGCCGGTCAACGCGTGCCGGCGGCGCCGGGCGCGGGTGCGGGCCTGGCGGCTCGCGGTCAGGAAGTCCCGCTCAAGGGCGGTCAGGTCGGCGGTGCCGGTCCCACCCCCGGTTCCGGCCCCGCCCACGGTGGCACGCCCACCACCGGTGTCGGTGAAGTGTTCCTCCGCGGTGGTCAGCCGCGTCCCCCGGTACAACGCGCCGCGGTCGTGGTCCAGTTCCCGCCAGGTGTGTGCCGCCTCCGTCAGGTGGCGGTGGGCGCGCAGCCGGTCGCGGTGGGCGTCCACCCAGGCGCCGAGCCGGGGCCAGGAGGTGATCAGGGCCTCGTGGGCGAGGTCGACGGTGTCGTCGTCGAGGGTGATCAGCCGGGCCGCGGCCAGCTGGTCCACCACGGCGTCGACCTCGTCGCGGTCGCCGAAGTCCAGCTCCGCACGCCGGATCGGACGCCGGGTGTCCTGTGCCCCCTCACCGGGGGCGATCAGCCGCAGCAGGATCAGGCGTGCCAGTTCCTTGCGGTCGTCCGAGAGCCGCGTGTGGACGTCCTCCGCGGTGCGGGCGATGGCGCCGTGCACGCCCCCGGTGGCTTCGTACGTCTGCAGCGTCAGCGTCCGGCCGCGCCGTCGCCGCCAGGTCTCGCGCAGCGCGTGGGAGAGGAGGGGGAGGGAGCCCGGTTCGCTGCCCGCCTCCTTCAGGAGGCGCGCGGTCAGCTCGCGTTCCACGAGGAGGCCCGCGGCCTGGGCGGGTCTCACGACGGCCTGCCGCAGTTCGGCCGCCGACATCGCGGTGACCAGGAGGCCGGCGTCGGACAGCGTGTCGGCCAGGGCGCGGTGTTCGGCGCAGCGGCCGTAGAAGTCGGCGCGCACCCCGAGCACGACGCGCAGCCGGCTGTCGGGGCTCCGCGCGGCGAGCAGCCCGTCGATGAAGTCCGCCCGCTCCCGCGGATCGCGGCACAGCGTGAAGACTTCCTCGAACTGGTCCACGATCAGCCAGGTGTCGCCGTCACGCGCGGCGGGCGTGAACACCCGTGTGTGCGTACGCGAAGGGTGTTCACCAGGGGTGAGGATCCGGATGGCGGCGGGGCGGGCGGCCGCGTCGTCCGTGCGGCGCAGGCGGGGTATGAGGCCCGCGCGCAGGAGGGAGGACTTGCCGCTGCCGGAGGGGCCGAAGACCACGGTGAAGCGGCGCTCGGTCGCGCGCCGCAGCAGGTCCTCGGTCAGCCGTTCGCGGCCGAAGAACAGGCCCTCGTCATCGGGTTCGTAGCGCGCGAGGCCCCGGTACGGCGACCGCGCCGCGTCCTCCTCGGCCTCGGCGGGCGGCTCCTCGTCCAGCTCCCGCGCCACCTCGTCCCGGCGGCGCTCCCACTCCTCCGGATCGGCCCCGCAGGCCTCGGCGTACGCGCGTACCACCGCGGGCGACGGCAGCTTCTCGCCCGCGGCCGCCTGCGACAGGGCCGTCACCGAGTAGGCGGCCCGCTGCGCCATCACCCGGTACGACGGGGCCCCCGCCTCCTGCCGCAGCTTGCGCAGCTCCACCGCGAACCGGGCCACCGGCCCGTCCGTCGGATCGAGCGGCTTCTCCCGACGCCCCACCCTGGTCCCCGCCCCCCGTATCCCAGTGCTCAGCCGCGCCAAACCTATGAGCCGCCGAACCTCCCGGCAAGGAATACGAGGACCCGGGCGGGGCGCGGGACGCGGCTCGGCGGATGCCGCCGGGATTGTTCACCGGTACGGGAAGGGGGTGCTGAAAAACGCCGCACGCTGTGGACTCTTCGTCGTCGGCCCGGCCGCGGCCCGCCTCTGCGCGGACCGGCCGCGCCGCTCATCCGCGGGTTTCCCGGACCTCATCGCGGGGGTCGGCCCGCGGCAGGGAGGGATGAGAGATGTCTGCGACCACGAATCGGGGGACCCGCCTGCGCAGGGCGGTCACGAGCATCGGCGTCACCGGCGCGTTCGCGGGGCTCGTGCTCAGCGGCGCGCCGTCCGCGGCGGCGTCGCCCGCCGCACAGGACGAGACGGGTACGTACGCGGTGAGCGCGGCGCCCATGGGCTTCCACGGCGCGTCCGCCAGCAGCAAGGCCAAGATCAGCGGGACGTACCAGTACTGGCGCTCGGGCACGGGCGCGGGCCGCGCGCTCTACGACGGCAGATTCTCGGGTGCCACGGCACAGGACCGCGTGGCCGGCGACGGCTACGAGGCCGTCCTCGCGCTCAAGTACGACGAGTTCGTCGGCGGCGGCTGGCGGACCGTGAAGAACCGGGTGGCCGTGGTCAACGGCACCAAGTCGTGGGGGTTCAAGAACAAGGCGAACGTGACCGCGTACGCCTGTGACCGCAAGGTCGGCACGAAGAGGCTGCTCAACTGCCGCGCCTGGAGGTTCTGACCGAGGTGCGTGGGTCTTCGCCGCACAGGGGACGGTGAAGACCCACGCACGGCGGGCTCCCCGTGCGAGCGCTCCACGTGCGGCGCGCTCAGTGCCAGGCGCCCGAAAGCTGGCGTGACACCACCGAGCTGAGGACGCGCACGCCGTGCGTCGACGCCGGGGCGATGCCCGTGAGTTCGCGAACGCGACGGAGGCGGTAGTCCAGGGTGCGGGGGTGGACGTTGAGGGCCGCCGCCGCGTTCGGGCGGTTCATGTCGTGGCGGTAGTACGCGTCCAGCGTGGCGACGAGGTCCGGTCCGGGGGCGAGTCGGCGGGCCACCGCGCGCAGCCGGTCGTCGACGGACGGGGCGTCGGCCACCGCGAGTTCGACGAAGACGTCCGCCCAGGTGTGCGGGCCCGGCCACGCGGGCGCCCGCCGCAGCGGGGCCGCCCTGCTGATCCGCCGGGCCCGGTCGAGGGCGTCGGACAGCTCCGACCGGGGCGCGGCGGCCGTCCCGGCGGCGCAGGGGCGGCCGAGGGCGGCGGCGAAGTCCCGTACGAGGTCGGACACGAGGTGAGGCACGGCGTCGGGGCCGGGAGGACCCCCCGCCCCCGCCGGAACCAGGGCGATCAACTCGCCCCCGTCCCCGTCCCCGCCCTCGCCCTCCGCGCACGCCCCCGCACACCACACCACCGGCACCTGATACGTCTTCGCCAGCGCCTCCGCCTCGCCCTCCAGGTCCCCCTCCCCGGCAGGGCCGCGATCCGGCACCCGGATCACCGTCACCACGCACCGCTCGGGCACCTCCATGCCCACGCCCCGGGCGAGTTCCGCCGCCACGGGATCCCCGGCGAGCAGCGACCTGGCGAGCAGGGCGACCTGCTCCCCGTACGGCAGCAGGCGCCGCAGCCCCGTCGCGAATCCCGCGCAGTAGGCGGCGATGCCGCGTTCGCCCTGCGGGGCGAACCAGCCCATCATCCGCAGGAGTTCGTCCGCGCCGCCGCCGCGCTGGGCGTCGGTCGCCTCGTTGATCTCGCGCAGCATGAGGGCGGTGTGCAGGCGCAGGACCCGCTGCCGTGATTCCGGGGACACGCCCGCCTGGGCCCGCGACTCGCCCATCGACGCGATGAAGCCGAGGTCCGCGTCCGTCAACTCGTCGTTGTCCGGGGAGAGTTCGAGCGTGCGGCGGCGCAGCCACACGGCGTACTCCAGCGCCTCGGCCCTGGCCCGTGGGTCCGCGTCCAGGCGTCCGAACTCCGGGATCTCGCGTGCGTACGTCTCCACCTCCCGGCGGGCGCCGGCCGACGCCCGTCGGGCCAGCTCCGCGAAGAGGCTGCCCATGGCCGGGAGCATGCCATTCCGGCCGAATGGAGCGACAGGTGAAATCCGGACGGGGTTTATCACTTCGCGTGAATCGACGGTGCATTCACCGGCGCCGCGTTTGTCACGGTGCGCAAAGTTTCCGGATCGGGGCGCCGCCGTGGTGCGAACCGGTTGTCGGGGCCGCGGCCGCGTGGGACTAATGCAGGGCATGCGTGCGACGGACGTAATTCTCAAGATTCGCAAGGGAGGGAAAGTCCGATGAGAGCGGGAAACAGAAAGAGAATCGCGGCGGCCGTGGCGGCCGTGTCCGTGTCGGCGGGGCTCCTGGTGACGGCGCCGGGCACCAGCTCGGCCGCGCCGCCGCCGGCCCAGGCCCCCACCGCGACCGGGGCCAGCCCCGACGCGGCCCCCAGCCTGCGCGCCTACGGCATCACCGGCGACGGCACCCTGATGGCCACCTTCACCACCGACCGGCCGACCGTGCTCGACTGGGTCCGGGCCGTCACCGGCCTCTCCGGCGACCAGAAATTGGTCGGGATCGATTACCGGCCCCAGGACGGCCTGATGTACGGCCTCGGCGACAAGGGCGGCATTTATACGATCAAGACTCCGCCGGCCACCCCGGACGTGGTCGTCACCAAGGTTTCCCAGCTGGAAGTCGCGCTGTACGGAACGAACTTCGACATCGACTTCAATCCGGCCGCCGACCGGCTCCGCGTGCTCAGCGACAACGGGCAGAACCTCCGGCACAACGTCAATGACGACACCACGGTCGAGGACGCCACCCTCACCACCCCGCCCGCCACCGGCCCGACCCGCGGCGTCACCGCGGCCGCCTACACGAACAACGACCTGAACGCGGCCACCGCGACCACGCTGTTCGACGTCAACACCAGTACCGACCAGGTCGTCATCCAGGCACCGGCCAACAACGGCACCCTCTCCCCGACCGGCTCCCTCGGCTTCGACGCGGGCGCCAACGCCGGCCTGGACATCTTCAGCACCCTGGCCAACGGCAAGACGAAGGACAACACCGCCTTCGCCTCGCTCACCCCGTACGGCGCGAACACGCCGTCCCTCTACACCGTCAACCTCCTCACCGGCGAGCCCACCGCCGTCGGCCAGTTCCCCCTGAACATCACGGACCTGGCCGTCAGCCTCACCGGAAGCTATCCCCGTACGGCCACCGGAAGCTGAACCCGTACGGCGGACCCGCGGGTGGAACTTCGGGGAGGGGGAAGGCGTTGGCAGGTAGACCCGCGGAGTCCGTGCGGGTGACCGGAACGACATGGGCAGAAGCCGAGGTGGCACGAATGGCGATGTGGGATCGGATCAAGGACCAGGCCAAGGGTCTTCAGCAGGGGCAGGGGTCGCGGGGCGCCGGCGGGCACGGGCATTCGGGTCCGGGATCGTCCAAGGGCTCGAAGGCCCAGCTCGTGGGCATGCTCAAGTCCCAGCTCACGTCCCTCAAGACGGAGCTCAAGAGCGGGTCCTACCGAGACGCCAGCATGGCGATGTGCGCCCTGGTCGCGGCCGCCGACGGGAACGTGGACCCGGCCGAGCGCCAGCACGTGGAGTCCCTGATCCTGCAGAACGACGTGCTGCAGAACTTCCCGCCCGAGCAGTTGCGCCAGCGGTTCAACAAGCACGTGGACCAGCTCGCGTTCAACTTCCAGCAGGGCAAGGCCGAGGTCATGCAGGAGATCGCCAAGGCGGCGAAGAAGCCCACGGAGGCGCGGGCCGTCGTGCAGACCGGTTTCGTCGTCGCCGGCGCGGACGGCTATGTGGCGCCGGCCGAGGAGCAGGTCCTGCGCGAGGCCTGTGCGGCACTTGGGGTGTCTCCGCAGGAGTTCGGCCTCTGAACGAAAATATCTGTCGTCGGGACATGAGAAATTGAACCGAGGCGCGATGAATCTTCCTCGCTCGACAGTCGGCGTAATTTAACTTAACGCGCCCCGGCGATCGCGCCGTGCTACTGTCGAGGGGAGTTGCAGTTGTGGTTCCCAAAAAGGTTGTTCTCTTCCGACGGGGTAATCATCACGCGACACGGAGCCCGCACAGGGTGGGTTCCGAAGCACCGCCCCGAAGGAGAAAAAAATGGCTGCTGGCACCGTGAAGTGGTTCAACGCGGAAAAGGGCTTCGGCTTCATCGAGCAGGACGGCGGCGGCCCCGACGTCTTCGCCCACTACTCGAACATCGCCACCCAGGGCTTCCGTGAGCTGCTCGAGGGCCAGAAGGTGACCTTCGACATCGCGCAGGGCCAGAAGGGCCCGACGGCGGAGAACATCGTTCCCGCCTGACGCGGCAATCTTTTTGGACTTCGCAGTATGAACACTGCTGCAGTCTGATACTTCGCAGCTGGGGCCCGCACCTTGGGGTGCGGGCCCCAGCTCGCTGCGTTCCGGGAGTCCCGCCGCGGGCCACCTGGGAGCGCATTCCGCGGGAGTGACCGAATTTCGTACGGCCCCGCATCACCCTGGCTCGTTCTTGCAATTCTCTGCGCTGTTCACCTTCTGCGGGAATTCCTTGGTACGTGCCATGTCAAGGAAGGTTCCCCGTGAACCGCACACGCACAAATGACCGCTATGCCCGCACGCGTGGAGCCGGAAGCTCTGCCTCCGGCAGGGGTGGTCGCCGCTTCGGCGCTCCCGCCTCCGGCCGCTCGGGCGCCCCGGCCCGCGGCAACGGCTCCCGCTCCAACGGTTACGGACGCCGGCCCAGCGCCCCGCAGGGCGAGTTCGCCCTGCCGAAGACGATCACCCCCGCGCTGCCCGCCGTCGAGACGTTCGCCGAACTCGGCATGCCGGCGGAGTTGCTCGCCGCGCTCGGCCGGGAGGGCGTGACCGTTCCCTTCCCGATCCAGGCGGCGACGCTGCCGAACACCCTCGCGGGCCGGGACGCGCTCGGCCGCGGCCGCACCGGCTCCGGCAAGACCCTCGCCTTCGGCCTCGCGCTGCTGTCCCGCCTCACCGGCCGGCGCGCCGAGCCCAAGCAGCCGCTCGCCCTGGTCCTCGTACCGACCCGTGAGCTCGCCCAGCAGGTCACCGACGCCCTCACGCCCTACGCCCGGTCCGTGCGGCTGCGCGTCGCCACCGTGGTCGGCGGGATGTCGATCGCCCGGCAGGCCGGAGCGCTGCGCGGCGGGGCCGAGGTGGTCGTCGCGACGCCGGGACGGCTCAAGGACCTCATCGACCGCGGCGACTGCAGGCTGAACCAGGTCGACATCACCGTCCTCGACGAGGCCGACCAGATGGCCGACATGGGCTTCATGCCGCAGGTCGTCACGCTGCTCGACCAGGTGCGCTCCGGGGGCCAGCGGATGCTGTTCTCGGCCACCCTGGACCGCAACGTCGACCTGCTGGTCCGGCGCTACCTGACCGACCCGGTGGTGCACTCCGTCGACCCGTCGGCGGGGGCGGTCACCACCATGGAGCACCACGTGCTCCACGTCCGCGCCGCGGACAAGCACCGCGCCACCACCGAGATCGCGGCCCGCGACGGGCGGGTGATCATGTTCCTGGACACCAAGCACGCGGTGGACCTGCTGACCAAGCACCTGCTGAGCAGCGGTGTCCGCGCCGCCGCGCTGCACGGCGGCAAGTCCCAGCCGCAGCGCACCCGGACCCTGGCGCAGTTCAAGGAAGGGCACGTCACGGTGCTCGTGGCCACCAATGTGGCGGCGCGCGGCATCCACGTCGACCAGCTCGACCTGGTCGTGAACGTGGATCCGCCCACCGACCCCAAGGACTACCTGCACCGCGGCGGCCGCACGGCCCGCGCCGGCGAGTCCGGCAGCGTCGTCACCCTGGTGACACCCGACCAGCGGCGCTCGATGACCCGGCTGATGGCCGACGCGGGCGTCTCCGCGCAGACCACCGAAGTGCGTTCGGGCGAGGCGGAGTTGAGCCGCATCACCGGGGCACAGGCCCCCTCCGGGGTGCCGGTCGTCATCCGGGCCCCGGTCACCGAGCGCCCCAAGCGCGGCGCCTCCTCCGCGGCCCGCGGGCGACGGGGTCGCGGCGGCCGCGGTCAGACCGGCCGTACCGACAGGTCGGCCGCCTGAGGTCCCGCCGAGGGCCTAAGGTCTGAGTAAGGGCCCTCCACCCAGACCGCCAGAACCGGGCACGCGCCGCCCCGACGGCGTCGGCGCCCCGTGCTCCGTTCAGCACCTCCTCGACTCTGTGAGGCATCATGCGCTGCGTCATCGCCAGGTTCCCGTTCGACCTCTCCAAAAGCGAAGTACTGGCCACGATGAAGAACGTCGATCCCGAGCCCCTCACGGGCGGCGAGTACGTGATCATCGGCCGCCGGAGCTACCCCGCCAAGCAGGTCGGCGCGGTCATCACCCGGCAGGACCGCCGCGACTTCACCAGCGGTGAGGTCACGCGGGCCATGACCCGCCTCGGCTTCACCTGCCGCAGCGCCCAGGAGCCGACGCCCGCGGCCGCTCCCGTCCCGCCGGTGCAGGCCGCGTCGGCGCTGCTCGGCGGCCCGGACGTGCTGCTCGGCGGTCCCGACACGCTCCTCGGGGGCCCGGACACGCTGCTCGGCGGCCCCGCCCCGCGCAGCGCCACGGACCCGCTGGAGAGGTGAGGCGCGGCGGAAGCCGCCACCCGGACCACGAGGGGTCCTGCCGACGCGTGACACGCGTCGGCAGGACCCCTTGTCCGTTTCCGGTACGGCGGCGGGGTCGGCCCATGGTGTTGAATTTGCCTCGGGGCCCGGGTGCCGTACGGCATCGGGGCCCTCGACACGTCGCTCAACGAGGTGAAATGACAGCAGATACTCCGCTCAGTGGTCGTCTGGACGACGACGACTACCCCGCGTACACGATGGGCCGGGCCGCAGAGATGCTCGGCACCACCCCGGGTTTCCTCCGGGCCATCGGCGAGGCACGCCTGATCACGCCCCTCCGTTCGGAGGGCGGACACCGGCGGTACTCCCGCTACCAGCTGCGGATCGCCGCCCGCGCCCGCGAACTCGTGGACCAGGGCACCCCGATCGACGCGGCCTGCCGCATCGTCATCCTGGAGGACCAGCTCGAGGAGGCGCAGCGGATCAACGCCGAGTACCGGCGCGCGGCCGCCGAGGGGTCGGGCTGAGCGCTCAGGACTGAGGGGACCGGCCGCGCTCCGCGGCCCAGGCGCGGGCCTCCGCCGCGTCCCGCGTGATCATCGAGGGGCAGCCCCACAGCGGCTCACCGGCGGCCATGGGCTTCGTCCGCTCGGGCTCGACGGTCGGCGGCACCACGAACGCCAGACCGAGGCAGCGCGTGCGCAGACCGGGCTTCAGTTCCTTGAGCGAGCGGACGTGCGCGGCGGCGGCCGGGGAGCCCGGGGGCCTGGGGGCGAGCGCGGGTGGCATGAGGATCACGGCGCTGAAGGGCGGCCGCCCGTCGTCGACCGCGGCCTGCAGGGCGCGCACGACCAGATCGGGCGCCTCGTCAGGGGCGGCACCGGAGGCGTCGACCTCCAGGAGCCTCAGGTCGCCCGCCCCCGCCGACGCCGACTCCGCCTCTGTCGACCCCTCGTCCGTAGAGCCCGCTTGCGACGTCTCCGCTTCCGTTCCCACAGCAGTCCTCCAAAGGGAGTTCGCGGCCGAGCGGCAGCCGCTCGGCGAGAGGAGCGTACTTCATTAGTGACCACTGGTCACTAAGTAGGGCGGCGGAGGGCGCTAGGCTGCTCCGCTGTGAGGGCAGACGGCGCGGAAACCAAGAGGTCAGGGGCGGGGCGTCCGGCCCGGCTCAGCCGTGAGCTGATCGTCTCCACCGCCCTGGAGTGCGATCTGGCGACCCTCACCATGCGCCGGCTCGCGACCCGGCTCGGCGTCTCGCACTCGGCGCTCTACCGCTGGGTCGCCGACCGCGACAGCCTGCTCGACCTCGTCAGCGAGGTCATGGTCGAGCGCATCCTGCCGCCGGACGTCCCCACCGCCGAGACCTGGCGCCCGTGGCTGGCCCGCCTCGCCTGGGGCATGCACGACGCGTTCCTCGCGGTACCCGGGTACGCGGCCCACGTGGCCCGGCCGCACCGGCACGACGCCGAGGCGTTCGGGCGGCTGCGTGAGCGCGTGATCGGCGCGTTCACGGCGGCGGGCGCGGGGCCGGAGGAGGCGGAGCAGAGCTGGTACGTCTTCGGGCTCGGCGTGGTGCAGTGGCTGGGGGCGATGGAGGCGGGCCCGGCGCTGGGCACGGCGCGCCCCCGCTTCGACGTGTTCCTCGACACCTTGCTGCGCGGCCTGCCCGCCCGCACACCGGTCGAGTACGCCCACCGTTGGCCGGTCCGGAGCTGATCCGAGCCGACCGGGAGCCGCCCCGCGCCTAATCCGGCCGCAACGACCGCCAGATCCGGTCCGGCAGGACGCGGACCGCCTCGTCCAGATCGACCTCGTACGTCGTCGACAGCCAGCGCTGGGCCGTTTCCGCGACCGGGCCCATGACGAGGATCTCGATGAAGTGGGCGGGGAGCGGGGCGAGTTCACCGGCGACGACGCGGGGGTGCAGCCAGGCCGCGATGGGGGCGAACTTGGCCTCCTTGGCCGCCACGACCTCCTGGGCGTGGGCCGCGAGGTAGCGGGAGTGGACGGAGGCGTGCAGGAAGAGGGCCACGTCGCGGTGCTCGCGGGTGAAGTCCAGGTAGGCCCGGACCAGGGCGCGGATGCCGGTGCGGGCCGTGCGGGAGCGGGTCACCGCGGCCACCACCGGGTCGCAGAGCTGGTCCATGCAGCGGATGTACAGCGCGGCCGCCAGGCCGTCGAAGCTGCCGAAGTGGTGGTAGAGGCTGCCGAAGCTGACGCCGCTCGCCGCCGTCACCGCGTTGACCGTGAAGCCCTGCCGGCCCGACTCGGCGTACACCCGCAGAGCCGTGTCGAGGAGCAGGTCGACGGTGGCCTCGCCACGCTGCTGCTTGCCCGCCATGCGGAAGAGGGTAGTCCAGAATCCGCCGCCCAGGATCCAGCTCCAGAGACTTTTTCTAGAAAGTATCTCTAAAACTAACCCGACTTGGTCCAGACTCTTGTCATGGTCAGTCACGATCACGAGCCCGAGCGGGTGCCGCCCCCGCAGCCGGTGCACCGGCCGGTGCCCGGTAACCCCTATGCCCAGCCCGAGCCCGCCGTCCGTACGGGAGGTACGGCCCGCACCCGCGCGCTGGGCGTCGGTGCCGCCGTCCTCGCCCTGGCCCTCGTCGGTGGCGGCGTCTTCCTCGCCACGCGGGGAGACGGCGACGGTGAGGGCGGTGGTTCCCGTGAACCCGCCGCGGCCCCCTCCAACTCGTCGCAGGGGCCGGAGAGTTCCACGGGCGGCGGCGGACAGGAGACCGCCGGGCCCGGCGCCGACGACGACCGCGAGAGCCGCGGCATCGACGTCAACGCCGGGCGCAAGCCAGGTGAGGCCAGGGCCTGGCTCGGCTTCGACGACGTGAAGCTGCCCGGCAAGGGCACGATCCTGTACGACCTGTGGCGCGAGGGCGACATCGTGGCCCAGGCGACGTACGACGAGGTCACCGCCTTCAAGTCCGCCGACGGCACGAAGGCGTGGTCGGTGCGGCTGCCCGGCGCGGTGTGCGACACCCCCGTGAACGCCTCGCCCGACGGCAAGGTCGTCGTCGTCTACACGACGAGCAAGGCCAAGCAGAGCGTCAAGTGCGACCAGCTCCAGATGATCGACCTGAAGACCGGCAAGAAGGGCTGGCACAAGAAGCTCGTCGAGCACGATCTGTCGGACGGCACCACCATGACGCACGTCGCGATCTCCGGCTCCACCGTCATGGTCGACCAGGACTCCACCGCCCACGCCTACCGCGTACGGGACGGCAAGCGGCTGTTCAGCACCAAGCCGCAGCGTGAGGGGGCCTGCTTCCTGAAAGGCGTCGCGGGCGGCAGCAAGCTGCTCCAGGTACAGGGCTGCGCCGCCATGACGCCCACCCAGCACGGCCGGCTGCGGAAGCTCGATCCCCGTACCGGCAAGGTCGAGTGGACCTACCGGAGCAAGAAGGGGTGGTCCATCGACAAGGTCTACTCCGTGGACCCCGTCGTCGTCTCCCTGCGCAAGCGCAACGACTACGACAACTGGGCCGTCGCCGCCGTCGACGAGCAGGGCCGCCAGCGCTCCTGGATCGAGCTCGGCGGCGGCAAGACCGAGTTCGAGCAGTGCGCGGGCGCCGGTGACTCCGGCGAAGGCGTGCAGAACTGCCCCGGAGGCGTCGTCGAGGGCGACACGCTGTACCTCGCGAGCAAGCCCAAGGACACCCTCGGACCCAACAAGCTCGTCGCCTTCGACCTGGCCGGAGGGAACGTCAAGTGGTCCGAGTCGTGGGGCGGCCGACAGCTCCAGCCGGTGCCCGTGAGCGGCAAGGGGCGCCCCGGCGTCATCGCCTACGCCCGCCCCTCGGGCGAGAAGAACGGGCGGGTGCTGCGGTTCGGTCCGCGCGGCGGCAAGCCGGACGTGCTGCTCCGGCACACCTCCGCCGCCCGCAAGACCGAGACGTTCATGTTCGCCGGCCACACGCTGTACGCCGACGGGCGGTTCTACGTCACGTCCCCCCGCCTGGACGGCAGGGCCCACGGCTCCGAGGGCGACGAGGGGAAGGGGCGGATGCTCTCGTACGGGCGGTGACGCCTGTCTCTCGGCTGGCCACGCCCGCGTGCCGCGGGGCCGCGCTGTGCCGTCGCCCGGCTGCGGCGCCATGGTGGCTGGTCGAGCCCCGCGGCGGAGCCGCATGTCGATACAGCCCCGCGCCCCTTCGGGGCGCTCCCGTCCCCTCCATGGAGCGATGATGTCCCACCCGTCCTCTTCCTCGCCCTCCCCCGACCAGCCCTCGCAGGGGCAACCGCACGGCCGGCCGCCGGGCTCCTTCGGCCCGCCGCCGCCCGCCCATCCGGCCGGGTTCGGCCCGCCCGTGCCCCCGCCGGCCGACGGCTTCGGGCCGCCCCAGGCCCACCAGCCGGTCCCCGGGCCCGCCACCCCGCCCCCCGGCGGGTCCAGAGGCTCCCGGGGCCGCCTCGCGATCATCGCCTCCGCGGTCCTCGCCATCGCCGTGATCGTCGGCGGCGGCGTCTGGTACGCCGCGGACCGGGGTGACGACGGCGCCAAGGACAAGACCGCGGCCAGGCCGAGCGACGACGGCGCCGGGCCCGCGTACGAGAAGCCGCGGGAGAAGGTGCCCGCCAACCCGAAGGCCTATTTCAAGGGCTCCGCCCCGCAGCCCGACGTCCCCAAGGGCGGCGACTACAGCACCTGGCAGGTCAAGGGCTCCTGGCTCACCGACAAGATCTACGCCAAGGCGTCCGTCGACCACATCACCGGCCTGGACGCCGGCACGGGCAAGGACGTGTGGAAGCTCCCCAAGCCCGGCATGTCCTGCGCGGGCTCCCCGACCATGGGCAAGGGCAACATCGCCGTGGTGGTCGTCCAGGCCACCCGGCAGGACGAGAACGGCGCCCGCATGCCCTGCACGCAGGTCATGGCCTTCGACGTCGACAACGGCAAGAAGCTGTGGACCAAGTCGGTCGGCGTCGGCTACCAGAAGGAGAAGACGGCCTTCAACCAGGCCACGATCAGCGGTGACACGGTCGCCGTCGGCGGCCTGTACGGCGGCGCGGCCTTCGACCTGCGCACCGGCAGGCTCCTGTGGAAGCCGAAGCCGGGCGAGCGGTGCCGGGACATCGGCTACAGCGGCGACGAAGACCGGCTGGTGGCGGTCCGCGGATGCGGAGAGCTCGGCGCGCAGCGGTACCAGGTCGAGGTGCTCGACCCGGCCTCGGGCAAGCCGAAGTGGAGCTACAAGCTGCCCGAAGGCGTCAACACCCCGAGCGTCGTCTCCAACCGGCCGGTGGTGCTCGCCCTGGACTCCGGCGAGGTCTCCGCGTCCGGCGCGACGGACGTCTTCTCCCTCGACGAGCGCGGAAGGCTGCGTACGAAGATCGCGCTCACCGACGGCCGGTACATGCACGAGTGCGGCACCCAGTCGATCATCCAGGACTGCCGGGGCATCACCGCGGGCAACGGCAAGCTGTACGTGGCGACCGCGCGGCGCGACGACAAGAAGTTCTTCTCGACGAACGACATCGTGGCCTTCTCCCTGGCCACCGGGAAGACCACCGGCGAGCGGATCGAGGGCGGCGACAACTACCCGGTCTTCCCCATCCGCATGGACGGCGGGAACCTCCTCGTCTACAAGAGCGCCCCGTTCACCCAGGTGGTGTCCGTCGACGGCAGGACGAAGAAGCAGACCGTCCTGCTCGACGCCGGCGCCAGGGCCGGCCTGCTCCCCCTGCGCTCCGAGCTGCTCTACACCGACGGAAAGCTGTACCTCAGCAACGACCTGCTCGCGTACTCCGGCTCCTCGGGCCGGAAGCCGGTCATGGTGTACGGCTTCGCCGCCAAGTAGGCGCAGCCCGTGATCTAACCTTGCCCCGACAGACAGCCACACTGGGGACATAAGAGGACGATCGGCCGATGCTCGGCGTACGGCGCGTGCTGCGCGCGGAGTGGCAGGCGGTGGCGGTCGCCTCCTGGCGGGAGCTGCGGGCGCGGCGCCTGGCCGGGGTGGCGCTCGCGGTGGCGGCGAGCGTCGCCATGATCGGCCTGCACGGGCTCCAGGAGATGGCGTCCACCGACCGGTACGTACGTCTGCTCAGCGAGGTCCGCGCGGATCAGCCGCTGTGGGTCTCGCTGCTGCGCACGCCCCTCTCCGTCCTCGTGCCGACGCGGGACCAGCCGCCGTGGGGCGGGCTGCCGCGGCTGATCCTGTCGCTCGGCCTCGCCCAGCTGCTGCTCGGCTGGAGGAGGACCGTGCTCGTCGGGTACGCCGCGACGCTGGCCGGCACCCTCTCCGCGCGGGTCATGGTGGCCATCGGGCCCGACCACTTCGCGGGGGTGCCGGCCGAGTACGCGCACGACGTGGACACCGGGGCGTCCGCGGCCGTGCTCGGGCTCTTCACGTATCTGTCGGTGCGGCTGCGGGCGCCCGTCCTGTGCCTGGCGACCGTCGTCCCGACGGTGGTGGGCTCGTTCCTGAAACCGAACCTCGCCGGGCGGGAGCACCTGGTCGCCTTCGTCCTCGTCGCCGCCGTCGCGCTGGTGCAGGAGTGGCGCCGGCCGGGCGAGTTCCGTCAGGACGACGGTGCCGGTCCGGGGCCCGGAGGCATCAGATCGAGCCGAGGTCCGACGACACCCAGCGCTCCGGACGGAGCCGGATGACCACCTGCTCGCCGTGCTCCTTCCACGCCATGTCGACGTACCCGTCGACCTTCTCGGCCGGAAGATAGCGGGCGGAGATCTCCCGCAGCAGTTCGCGGGTCGCGGGCTCCGTGGCGACGACGGGGCCCTCGACGGAGACGTACCGGATCGTCGGCTCGAGGCGCTCGACCATGAGCGAGAAGCGGCCCGCCGCGGCGATCAGACGGCCCTTGCGCGAGTCCCGGCCCGTCATGATCCAGACATCGCCGCCGGGCTCGTACTGGTACCAGATGGGCACGGTGAGCGGCGCCCGGTCGTCCTTGCCGGAGTCCACGGCGAGCGCCGCGATGTGCGGCTCGGCCAGGAACTGTTCGCGTTCTTCTTGGGTGAGAGCCATCGGGGGTCCCCTTCGTTTCGTACCGCTTCGTACCGCTTCGTTTCGTGCCGCTTCGTCTCGTGCCGCTGTGCGCCTGGATCGGTGTGCGTGTCTGCACAACGCAGCCTAGGGGTCGCCTACTTCCCGGCGGCCGTCCCGCGCCGCAGCACCGTCACCGCCACCGCGAAGGCCGCGACCAGGAGGCCCGCGCCGACCGTGAAGGCCAGGTGGTAGCCGGACGTCAGGGCCTCGGCGCGGGGCTCGCCCGCGGTCAGGCGGGCTTCCGTGCGGGAGGCGGCGAGGGTCGACAGGACGGCCACGCCGAGGGCGCCGCCGATCTGCTGGGTGGTGTTGAACAGGCCCGAGGCGAGGCCCGCGTCGTCCTCGCGGGCGCCGGACATGCCGAGCGTGGTGAGCGCGGGCAGGGCCAGGCCGAAGCCCGCGGCCAGGAGCATGACGGGCAGCAGGTCGAGGGCGTAGTTCGCGTGCACGGGGAGGCGGGCGAGCAGGCCGAGCATGGCCATGAGCAGCAGCAGTCCGGCGAGCAGTACGTTGCGCTCGCCGAAGCGGGCGTTCAGGCGGGCCGAGACGCCCAGCGACACCGCGCCGATGACGACGGCCGCGGGGAGCATGGCGAGTCCGGTGCCAAGGGCGCCGTAGCCGCGCACGTTCTGCAGGTACAGGGCCACCAGGACCTGGAAGGAGAACAGCGCGGCGACCATGAGGAGTTGGACGACGTTCGCGCCGGTCACGCTGCGCGAGCGGAGCACGCGCGGGGGCAGCAGCGGGGTGCGGGCCCTGGTCTGGCGGAAGCCGAACGCGCCGAGCAGGGCGAGGGCCAGGGCGCCGAGGCCGAGGGTGTGGCCGGAGACCCAGCCGTGCTCCTCCACCTTGACGACGCTGTAGATGCCGGCCATCAGGCCCGAGGTCACCAGGAGCGCGCCGGTGACGTCGGCCCCGGCCCGGAGTCCGAGGCCGCGGTCGGCGGGCAGCGCGGGCACGGCGAGCAGCAGGGCGGCGAGGCCGATCGGCAGGTTGATGAAGAAGATCCAGTGCCAGCTGAGGGCGTCGGTCAGGACGCCGCCGAGCACCTGCCCGAGCGAGGCTCCCGCCGCGCCGGTGAAGCTGAACACGGCGATCGCCTTGGCCCGTTCCCGCGGCTCGGTGAACAGGGTCACGAGGATGCCGAGGCTGACCGCCGAGCTCATCGCGCCGCCGACGCCCTGGAGGAAGCGGGCGGCGATGAGGGTCGCCGGGCCGGTGGCGAAGCCCGCGAGCACGGAGGCCGCCGTGAACACCGCGATGCCCGCGAGGAACATCCGCTTGCGGCCGATGAGGTCGCCGAGGCGGCCCGCGAGCAGGAGCAGGCTGCCGAACGCGATCAGGTACGCGTTCACCACCCAACTCAGGCCCGCCGGGGTGAAGTTCAGGTCCTCCTGGATGGCGGGCATCGCGACGGTCACGATCGATCCGTCGAGGATGATCATGAGCATTCCGGTGGCTATGACGCCGAGGGCCAGGCGCTTCTGGCGGGCCGCGGGGGCGGGCTCTTCCGTAAGCGGTGGGCGTTCGGAGGCGGGGGCGAGGGCGGACATGCGGGTCTCCCGTGGGTCGGGGTGCGGCCTCGATCTGCTGCGGGCCGCCCAATACTCAGGACCGTAGCAGATAGTTTTGTTGCAGACTATCTATCTCGGGCGCACATCCGTCTTCTCGGTTACGCTGACGGCATGACCGCCATGGCACCCGCCCGCACGGAACCGGACCTGTCCTTCCTGCTCGACCACACGAGCCACGTCCTGCGTACGCAGATGGCGGCGGCCCTCGCCGAGATCGGCCTGACGGCGCGCATGCACTGCGTGCTCGTGCACGCGCTCCAGGAGGAGCGCACGCAGGCGCAGCTCGCCGAGATCGGGGACATGGACAAGACGACGATGGTCGTGACGGTCGACGCCCTGGAGCAGGCCGGGCTCGCCGAGCGGCGGCCGTCCAGCCAGGACCGGCGGGCCCGGATCATCGCCGTGACGGCGGCGGGGGCGAAGGTCGCCGCGCGCAGCCAGGAGATCGTGGACCGCGTGCACGAGGAGGCCCTCGGCTCCCTGTCGGCCACCGACCGCACCGCGCTGCTGCGGGCGCTCAACCGGCTGGTCGAGGGGCACCTGGCCGCTCCGGCGGAGAGCCCGCGCCCGGCGCGGCGGGCACGGCAGAAGGCGTAGGCCGCGGGCCCCGTCAGCGGGCGTTCCGTGCGGGTGGAAGCTGCCTCCGCCGATCGCGCTGCGCGCTCGTCCTCAACCGCCGGACGGGCTCGATCATGCCGAGGTCACGTACGGTTGCCGGTGGACGCATCGTCACACGAGGGGGGCCTGACATGGCGCTGTT
Organism: Streptomyces aureoverticillatus; assembly: GCF_014649395.1. Classification (GTDB taxonomy): domain Bacteria; phylum Actinomycetota; class Actinomycetes; order Streptomycetales; family Streptomycetaceae; genus Streptomyces; species Streptomyces aureoverticillatus. The sequence goes on along the minus strand of NZ_BMSY01000003.1, from coordinate 477,340 downwards.
CGGAAACGCCCACACCGTCGACCCGGCGTCGGCTCAGCAGGAGTACGCGCGGCTCATGGGCCACGGCGAGCAGGTGTACGCCGCGTACCGGCTGATCCGCGACACCATCCTGCTCACCGACCGCCGCATGATCTTCGTCGACAAGCAGGGCATGACCGGCAAGAAGGTCGAGTACCACTCGGTGCCCTACCGCAGCATCACCCACTTCTCCGTCGAGACCGCCGGCCACTTCGACCTCGACGCGGAGCTGAAGATATGGATCTCCAGCAACCCCGTGCCGATCGAGAAGACGTTCACCAAGGGTGTGGACATCTACGAGGTGCAGGCGATACTGACGCAGTTCGTGGCCAGGTAGCCCCAAGTAGTCCATACCGGGACCACGGGGTACGTTCATAGACGCACTGCACAGCGAACAGGGAACGACCCCATGATCTTCATCACCGTAAAGTTCACCGTCCGCCCCGAGCGCAGCGAGGAGTGGCTCGACCTCGTCGGCGACTTCACGCGCGCCACCCGCGAGGAGCCGGGCAACCTGTTCTTCGAGTGGTCCCGCAGCGTGGACAACCCGCATCAGTTCGTCCTCGTCGAGGGCTTCCGCGACGGCGAGGCGGGCGCGGCGCACGTGGAGTCCGCGCACTTCAAGGCCGCGATGGAGACCATGTCGTACGCCATCGCCAGCACCCCGCAGATCGTCAGCACGGAGATCCCCGGCATGGACGGGTGGGGCGTGATGGGCGAGGTCTCGCCGCGCGAGGCCTGAGCACCGCCTGACGGCCGTACGCGTGTACGCGAATGCGTACGCGGAAGGCCGTACGCGAGGGGCCCCGGACCGTCATGGTCCGGGGCCCCTCGCGTGCGGGAACCGGCGCCTCAGGCCGCCGGCAGCCGGTCCAGGAACCCGTGCACCGTACGGATCCGGCCGTCCTCCGCGAGCTCGATCACGTCGAAGCCCGCGACGGGCGCCGTGCCGTCCGCGTCGGACACCAGCTCCCAGGTGAAGCGGGCGATGCCGTGGTGGCCGTCGACCTCGCCGGTGTGCCGGAAGGAGAAGCCGGGGAACTGCTCCCGGGCCCCGGTGATCACCGCGGCGATGCCCTCGTGGCCGCTGACGTCGGCCAGCGGGTCGGTGTACGTGCCGTCCTCGGTCCACGCGGCGGCCACGGCCTTGGGCAGCTCGGCGGCGTCGGCGGTGTTCCAGGCCTCGAAGTAACGGGCGACGGCGGTCTCGTGAACGTCCTGAGCGGGCATGGCGTACGCCTCCAGCGTGGTCGTGAACATCGGGGGTGCTGCCCCGGAGACCGGGCGGAGTGCGCCGCCCGGGCCCCGGTGACTCAAGACTGCCGGGCGGGAGGCGGGGGGTCGATTACGCGTGAGGTAATGCGTCGGCGCCTGCGTGACTACCGCCCCGGCCCCGACTGTGCTTGCCTACGTGAGCAGATTCCGTGGGGTGGGACAGGAGTTGAGGATGCGCAGGACGTGGTGCGTCGGATTACTGCTGGGTGCGGCCCTGCTTGCCGGTTGCGGTGACCCCGGCTCAGGAGGAAACGAGGCGGCACCACCCTCCGCCCCCGGCGACACCGCGAGCACCCCCTCCCAGACCACCCGCCAGCGCCCGGAGGCGGACCGGCAGGACAAGCGGAAAGCCCCGGACCGCGACGCCCCCGCACGGAAGCGCCCCCGCCCCACCGTCCTCTACCTGGGCGACTCCCTCGCCATGGAGAACCAGGACGTCCTGGGCAGCCTCCTGCGGGACCAGCTCGGCGCCCGCTACACCAGCGCCCCCTACTCCGGCACCACCCTCTGCGACTACCTGGAGGCCACCGGCGAGGACTCCCTCGTACCGGACAAGGACAAGGCGGCGACGCTCGTGCGCGAGCTGCGCCCCGACTATGTGGTGCTCCAGTTCTGGGGCAACGCGTGGGGCTACACGCCCTGCATGAAGGGCGTCACGTACGACAAGGCACGGGACACGTACCTCTCGCGGTACGCGGCCGACGCGCGCGAGCTGGCCGACCAGATCACAGACGCGGCGCGGGACGCGGGCGGCAAGCGACCGAAGGTGGTCTGGGTGTCGCAGGGACCGGACCCGATCACGCCGGACCGCGTCCGCCAGGTCAACGGCATCTACCGTCAACAGGCGGCGGCCACCGGTGACTTGGTGTCGGACGCGGGCAAGTCCGTCAGCCCGGCCTCCGGCCGCTACACCTGGGCGGAGAAGCTGCCTTGCACGGCGTACGAGCGGGCGCACCCCGAGTACTGCACCGAGCGGGAGAGCGGCCGCACCGCCCTGCACCGCCCGAAGGACTACCTGCACTTCTGTATGGCCCCCACGACCGCCAAGTCCCGCCCGTGCCCGGTACGTTCACCGGGCATCCGGCGCATCGCCCAGGCGGTGACGGACACGATCCGCGCCCACACCCACTAGCGCCGCCAGGCGTTGTACTGCATCACATCGCCCGCCTCCACCGCGAAGTGCGGCTGGTCCTTGGTGAACGTCTGCTCCAGGCCGAGCGCCTCGCCGTTCGACGGGTCGAGGATCAGCATGTACCGCAGGTGCTCGTCCGGGGTGTCGAGGACGTACGCCTGCCCGGAGCGGCCGAGCCGGTCGGTGACGGCGCCCGCGGGGCGCAGGCCGCCGCTGTCGGCGAGGAGTTCGACGAGGGCGGCGCTCTCGCGGGCGCCGAGGGTCCAGGTCTCCAGGAGCGACGGCAGGGCGTCGAGGATCTCCTGCGTGGTGACGGGGACGGCACGCCGGGTGAAGCCCTCGTCGTGGGCGTCGGTGAGGTAGGCGCGCAGGGCGGCCGGGGTGTGCGGCGGGCGGGCCTGGGGCGGGGCGTCGGACCAGCTCGGCGGGTAGATGCGGGTGCTCAGGAGCTTGCCGTCGGACGAGACGCGTTCGGTGCGGCTGCCGTCGGACCGCCAGCGCACCTCGCGCTCCTCGGGGAGGGTGACGGGCCGGTCGGCGTCGGGGCCGGATTCCATGGCGAGGCTCCAGGTCTGTACGCGGGCGCCCTTGCGCAGCTCCGGTTCGCCGTCGCGGGCGGCGGCCTCGGCGCGCTCGACGAGCCGGTCGAGCGGCACCGCGGCCGAACCGGCGGGGTGCAGGGCGCTCGGCGCGGCGGTGGCGGACGCGGCGCCGAGGTCGGGCAGGGTCAGGGCGAGCACGGCGGCGAGGGCGACGGCGGCGGTCTCCGCCCACAGCACGACGCGGCGCCGGGCGCGGCGGGTGCGGGTGCGGTGCAGAAGCTGGTTCAGGCCGCGCTCGGCGACGGCGTTCAGGGGGCGGTCGCGCCAGGGGCCCTCGGTGGCGGAGACGGGGTCGGCGGCGCGCAGCAGGTCGAGCTCGCACAGGTCGTCGTCCAGGCCGTCACGCAGTCCGTCGCGCAGGTCGTCGCGCAGGTCGTCCGGTCCGGCGCCCAGGTGGTCGGGCGCCCGGTCGTCCAGGTGGTCAGTCACGGTGGTCTCCCGCTTGTCCCGCTCGTACGTGCATCTGCATCCGGTCGATCTCCGCGCGGAGTCTGCGGCGGGCGCGGTGCAGCCGCATCGCGGCCGCGCTCCTGCTGCACTCCAGGGCCACGGCCAGCTCGTCGATGCCCAGCTCCTCCCAGGTGGTCAGGCGCAGCGCCTCCTGGTCGGCGGGCGAGAGCCGGGCCAGGGCCTCGTGCACCCAGGAGCCGGGGCGCTCGGTGTCGGGGCTGTCCACGGTCTGGCCGCCGTTCGCGGTCTCGTGGTGGCCGAGCCGGTGCAGCAGGCGCCGCCGGCGGCCGAGGCCGCGCACGGTGTTGGCGAGGCAGTTGCGGGCCACGGCGTACAGCCAGGGCAGCGGCGCGTCGGGGAGTTCGGCGCGGCGCCGCCAGGCTATGGAGAAGACGTCCGCCACGACCTCCTCGACCTCGTGCGCCTCCCCCGCGTCGAGCCGGCGCGCGACGAACCGGCTCACCGCCCAGTAGTGCTCGCGGTAGGCGGCCGCGAAGGAATCGTCCGTGCTCATGGACCGTAGGTGTCCGGCATGCCCCCGATCTTCACACCCGGTCGCTGTGATTCTCGCGGCAGGGGTTCACGGTGACGCTTACGCGACTGCCGGACACGTACGGGGCATGAGGGCAACCGTGAAGTGGCTGACGTCCACGGACCACAAAACCATTGGAACGCTCTATCTGGTGACGGCGTTCGGCTTCTTCTGCTTCGGCGGGGTGCTGGCGCTGTTCATGCGCGCCGAGCTGGCCCGCCCCGGCACCCAGATCATGTCGAACGAGCAGTTCAACCAGGCGTTCACGATGCACGGCACGATCATGCTGCTGATGTTCGCGACGCCGCTGTTCGCCGGGTTCGCGAACTGGATCATGCCGCTCCAGATCGGCGCCCCCGATGTCGCCTTCCCGCGCCTGAACATGCTGGCCTACTGGCTGTACCTGTTCGGCTCGCTGATCGCGGTGGGCGGCTTCCTCACCCCGCAAGGGGCGGCCGACTTCGGCTGGTTCGGGTACGTGCCGCTGTCGGACGCCATCCACTCGCCCGCCGTCGGCGCCGACATGTGGATCATGGGTCTGGCGCTCTCCGGCTTCGGCACGATCCTCGGCTCGGTCAACTTCATCACGACCATCATCTGCATGCGCGCGCCCGGCATGACGATGTTCCGCATGCCGATCTTCACCTGGAACGTGCTGCTCACGGGCGTCCTGGTGCTGCTGGCGTTCCCGGTCCTCGCGGCCGCGCTCTTCGCCCTCGAAGCCGACCGCAAGTTCGGCGCGCAGATCTTCAACGCGGCGAACGGCGGGGCGCTGCTCTGGCAGCATCTGTTCTGGTTCTTCGGCCATCCCGAGGTCTACATCATCGCCCTGCCGTTCTTCGGCATCATTTCCGAGGTCATTCCGGTGTTCTCGCGGAAGCCGATGTTCGGCTACATGGGCCTGATCGGTGCGACGATCGCCATCGCGGGCCTGTCCGTGACCGTGTGGGCCCACCACATGTACGTGACGGGCGGGGTGCTGCTGCCCTTCTTCTCCTTCATGACGTTCCTGATCGCCGTCCCGACGGGCGTGAAGTTCTTCAACTGGATCGGCACGATGTGGAAGGGCTCGTTGTCCTTCGAGACGCCGATGCTGTGGGCGGCCGGCTTCCTGGTCACGTTCGTGTTCGGCGGCCTGACGGGGGTCATCCTCGCCTCGCCGCCGATGGACTTCCACCAGTCCGACTCGTACTTCGTGGTCGCGCACTTCCATTACGTCATCTTCGGCACCGTCGTGTTCGCGATGTTCTCCGGATTCCACTTCTGGTGGCCGAAGTTCACGGGCAAAATGCTGGACGAGCGGCTGGGAAAGATCACGTTCTGGACGCTGTTCGTGGGATTCCACGGCACGTTCCTCGTCCAGCACTGGCTCGGTACGGCGGGTATGCAGCGCCGCATTCCGGACTATCTGGCGGTGGAGGGATTCACGGGCCTCAACACCCTGTCGACGATCTTCTCGTTCCTGCTCGGCATGTCACTGCTGCCGTTCTTCTACAACATCTGGAAGACGGCGAAGTACGGAAAGCCGGTGGAGGCCGACGACCCCTGGGGCTACGGCCGCTCCCTGGAATGGGCCACGTCGTGCCCGCCGCCCCGGCACAACTTCACCTCCCTGCCCCGCATCCGCACCGAGTCACCGGCGTTCGACCTGCACCACCCGGACATCGTGGCGGCCGAGTTGGCGGCCCCGGCCGGGCGGCCCGCGCGGGACGAGGTGGTGGCCCCGTGACCGCCATGGACGAGCGTCCGGTGCGCGCCGACGACCTCATCTCCGAGATCGAGGGCCACCTCCTCGCCGAGGCCGCCCGCGCCGAGAGCCGCGCCGCCGCCGAGGCCTTCGCCCAGCGCCTCGACTGGCTGACGCCCGCCGAGCGCGCGGAGGTGGAGCGGCTGTACGCCGAGGACCACCTGTCGCTGACCCGCCAGGCCTGGCGGCACATCGCGGGCCGCTGCCTGGACCTGCGCGGCGAGTACGAGGACCGGTACCGGGCGCTGCGCCAACGGGTGCTCGCGGGCGGGCTGTTGGCGGTGGCCGCCGTGGTGGCGAGCACGACGGTCGTACTCGCCACCCGCTGACAGGGTGGTGCTCGCCCGCTGAAAGGGCGGTGCGCGCCCCTCGCGGAAAGGCCGGTGTCAGAACGGCGGCCCGTAGTCCTCACACGCCGGCTTGAAGTCGGGCTTGTCCGCGCCCAGGGCGTTGACGACGTTCTGCGTCGTGGGCCCGTCCACGAACAGGCCCACGTGCCCCACGGGGTTCTTCGGGCACTGGTCCTGGATGGCGATGTTGCGGACCTTGTCGCCCTTCAGGAAGCCCTTGTCGTACGGGGTCGACACGACGTCGTACTTCGTGGCGATGACCGTGTAGCGCACGCCCGGCACGGTGTCGCCGTCCGCGAACAGCGCCTTCTGGAAGTCCGATCCCGCCTCCTGGTCCTTCAGACCCTGGAGGTTCAGGTGGTCGAAGGCGGAGTTGACCACTCCGAGCAGGCCGAGGGCCTTGCCCAGGTTCACCAGGCCGCTGAGGGTGGTGCCGTGGTTGGTGGGCGCGAGCGCGACGAGCCGGTCGACCTTCTGCGCGCCGCCGAGCCGCTTGATGTAGTGGTTCGGCATCATGCCGCCCTGCGAGTGCCCGAGGACGTTCACCTTCTTGGCGCCGGTGGCCGCGAGCACCCTGTCCACGAAGGCACTCATCGTCTCGGCGGACTTGGCGACGCCGGTGAGGCCGCCGACCCGCCCGCCGAGATTGAACGGGCTGCCCATCCCGTAGTTGAAGGCGTAGACGCAGTGGCCCTCGTTGGCGAGCGTCGGGCCCATCTTGACCCAGTTGGCGCCCAGGTTGACGCCGGTGCCGTGCACCAGCACGACGGGGTTGGGGTGCTCGGCGGTCGGCTCGCAGCTCCAGTCGTTCACGCCGGACACGGCGTTCGGACTGAATAAGAAGTTGCTCACGCCGTCGGCGACGCCGCCCACGGGGTACCGCTTGCGCGGCTGCTCGTCGGCCTGCGCGGGGGCGGCCGTGGCGGTGAGCGCCGTGGCCGCCAGGGCGAGCGGCAGGAGGACGGCTGCGGATCTGTTCACGGTTCCGGTCCCTTCGGTTGCCGTGCGCGGACTCGGCGCACGCCCGCACGCCAGGCACGCCTTGTCGCAGGCATGACAGACTCACGCCGAGGAATCTGAAACGACACCGCTTCAGAATGGGTTACTTGAAAGTAGGGCCGCCGCGGGGCGGACGCAAGAGTCGTGCGCGGGGCAATTTCCGTGCAGGATCAGGGAGTTGACGTACGGAAGACGAGAGAGGCGGATATCGGTGGCGGCCGACAAGGCGCAGAGCGAGCCGGGCGAACCGGGCGCGCGGAAGCGGGCCGCGCGGGGGTACGGGGGCAAGTCCGCCGAGCAGCGCCGGTCCGAGCGCAGGCGGCGCCTCCTGGAGGCGGGCGTCGAACTCTTCGGCGCCGGACCGGGCGCGTACCGCTCCGCGTCCGTCGCCGCCCTCTGCGCCCGCGCCGGTCTGTCCACCCGGCAGTTCTACGAGGAGTTCCGCAACCTCGAAGAAGTGCTTGCCGCCCTGCACCGGCACGTCCAGAAGGCCGCGCAGGCGGCCGTCACCGAGGCACTGGCGCAGGCGCCCGCCGACAGCGCCGTGCGCGAGCGCGCCGAGGCCGCGTTTCGCGCGTACGCGCGCGTCCTGACGGCCCATCCCCACCTCGTACGCATCGCGTTCGTGGAGGTCACGGGCGTCACCCCCGAGCTGGAGAAGCAGCGCCTGGAGGCCCGGCAGGGCTGGGTGGACCTCCTGGTCGGCGCCCTGGACGAGGCCGCCGCGCGCGGCGAGATAGGTGCCCGCGACTACCGCATAGCCGCCCTCGGCTTCGTCGGGGCGGTCAACACGCTCCTCTACGACTGGACCGCCGGGTACGTCGACGCGAGCCTCGACACGATCGTGGACGAGCTGATGCTGATGTTCATGGGGCTGTTGCAGCCGCCGCCGGGCTCAGGGAGCCGCTGAGGGGCGACGAAGCACGCGGTTCACTGCGCCAGGAGCGTGATGAGCCTACGGCAGCCCCCGCCAGGGTTCGCGTCCTCACCCGTGCCTGTGCCGACGCCGGTGCGCGGCCGCGTACACCAGGAGCCCGGCGGCGAGGACGACGGCCTGTGGGCCGAGGTGCGGTCGCAGGATCACGGTCAGCAGTGCCACGGCGACGAGGGCCGCCGCCCAGCCTCCGCCCCCGCGGCGCTCCTGCCGGGGCTGGTGCGAACGGCGCTCGGCACGCCGCCCACGCTGTCGTTGCCGCCGCCGCGGCGGTGTCGCGGCGGCCGGCGCGCTCTCCGTCACCGGCATCGGCAACTCGTCGGTGTACATGGCGAGTTCAGCTGTCGTGCGGGCCGTGAGGGTGCCGTCGAGGCGTTGCTCGAACTCGTCCTTGCCGATCAGCCCGGCGGCGTACACCTCGGCCAGCACGCTCGCCGCGGCGTCCCTTTCCTGGGGGCGGGCCGGCCGCCCGGATTCCGTTGTCACAGCGATCTCCTTCTGAGTGTCAGTCACGTAGGGCGGCGGCCGGTGCGTACGCCTCCTGGGCGGTGCCCGAGGACGGCTCGTCCGCCGGTTCCTCCTCGCGGGGCTTCCGCGGGAGCAGGAACACCACCGCGCCCACCAGCGCGAGCAGACCCGCGATGGCCCACAGGACCCCCTCCATGGCCTTGGTGAACGCCACTTCGCGCAACCGGTCGCCGCTCCGCGCCACGGCGGAGCCGTACGCGTCCGGGCGGTCCGCCGCCGCGGCGCCCTGTTCGGCCGAGGCGCTCAACCGCCGGCAGGCGGCGGGCTCGGTGTCGGTGTCGGCGGTCGTCACGCGGGCCCGCGCGCAGGAACCGATGCGCTCCGCGAGCGGGGCGGCGGAGGAGGCGGGGGCGCCCGCGGACACGATGTCCCGGCGCAGTTCGGGGCGGACCGAGTCGGCGGCGGGGCCCGTCTGCCCGGCGGCCAGGGCGAAGAAGAGCGTTCCGAGTACGGCGACGCCGATGGTCGCTCCGAGCTGCTGGTTGGCGTTGAGCACGCCGGACGCGGAGCCCGTCTCGTGCTCGTCGACGCTCGCCAGCGCGAAGTCGAAGAAGGGCGAGAGGACGAGGCCCATACCGACGCCGGTGACCAGCAGCCCGGGGGAAAGCTGCCAGCCGCCGACGTCGGCGCCCACACCGTGCAGGGTCAGGGAAATCCCCGCGACCCCCACGGCCATCACTGCGGCACCCGCGTGCATCACGCGGCGGCCGAAACGCGGTACGAGTGCGGCACCCGCCGCGACGGCCCCGACGGCCACGCCCAGGGCGATGGGCGCGATCTCGAGTCCGGCACGGGTCGGCGACCAGCCGAGCCCGTTCTGGAGGAAGATCCCGAAGACCAGCAGCAGCCCGTTCATGGCGGCGAAGAACAGGATGCCGACGACCAGACTGCCGCTGAACGCCCGCTTGCGCAGCAGCCCCACGACGACCAGCGGCGTCCCGCCGCGCAGGGTGACGCGCTTCTCCCACCACCAGAAGACGGCGAGCAGGGGCAGCGAGGCCGCCATGCAGCCGAACATCCAGCCGGGCCAGCCCGCTTCGCGCCCCTGGACCAGCGGATAGATCAGCAGGAGGCCGACCGCGGAGATGAGCAGCATGCCGACGAGGTCGAGCCGGGTCCGCTGCTGCGCCCGTGACTCGGGGACGTAGCGCGCCGCTCCGAGCAGGGCCAGCAGGCCGAGCGGCACGTTGATGAAGAAGACGGAGCGCCACTGGCTCCCGGCGATGTCGCTGTCGACCAGCGCGCCGGCGAGCACCGGGCCGCCGACCGAGGCGAGCGCCATGACGGGTCCGAACAGACCGAACGCCTTGCCGCGCTCCTTCGGTTCGAACATCGAGACCACGATGGCGTAGCTCTGCGGGATCGTCAGCGCCGCGAACAGGCCCTGAAGGACGCGTGCGGCGATCAGCAGCCCGATGGAGCCGCTCAGGCCGCACAGCGCCGAGCTCAGGGTGAAGCCGGCGAGCCCGGCGAGCAGCATCCGCTTGCGTCCGAAGATGTCGCCGAGCCGGCCACCGGTGATCAGCCCGACGGCGAAGGCCAGCGTGTAGCCCGCGGCGAGCCACTGGATCGCGGTGGAGCTGCCGCCCAGGTCCGCGCGGACGGACGGCGCCGCGATGCCGACGACGGTCGAGTCGAGCAGATCCATGACCTCGGCGAGCAGGACCACGGCCAGAGCCATCCAGCGCAGGGGGTATGCCCCCTGCCCCAGGGGCGGGCCCGGCGGGTTGAGGCTCATCTCACTCCTCTTTCGGATCGCATCTCTCGGAACACATCTCTCGGAACACATCTCGCGGAGCACATCTCGCGGAGCACATCTCGGAGACCGCATCCCGCGAACCGCGAACGAACGCCGTTCGTTATGACGATCGTTGTTCTTTCATGCTTCAGTGTTCGTGTCAACTACGGTGTTCGTATCCACGACTCATTCAGGACGGCGCTATGGCTCAGACAGCTCGCGGTAAAACCCCGAAGTCCCCGAAGTCCCCGAATACTCCGAAGACCCCGCCGGCGGCCGGGCAGGGACCGACCGAGCTGCCGACCCCGCCCTGGCGTCGCCGGGCCCGTCCGGTGCGGCAGCCGCTCAGCCAGCCGTCGATCGTCGACGCGGCGCTGCGCATCGTGGACGCCCAGGGCCTGGACGCGGTGAGCATGCGACGCGTCGCGGAGGAGCTCAACACGGGACCCGCGTCGCTGTACGTCTATGTCTCGGGCAAGGAAGAACTCCTTGAGCTGGTCCTCGACCGGGTCCTGGGCACCGTGGACGTCCCCGAGCCGGTGCCGGGCGAGTGGGAGGAGCAGGTCAAGGGCGTGGTCAGGGAGGCCAGGGACGCGCTCGCCTCGCACGGGGACCTGGCCCGCGCCAGCATGGCGGTCATCGCCGCGGGGCCCAACGCCCTGGTCATCAGCGAGGGGCTGCTCACGATCCTGCGGGCGGCCGGGATCCCGGATCAGGCGTGCGCGTGGATCCTGGACGTCCTCATGCTCTATCTGTCGGCCGACGCCTACGAGTCGGCGCTGTACCGCTCGCGCGCCGAGAGCGGTGAGGACCCGGCGGTCATGGCACAGGCGTACCTCGACGAGGTGATCGCGGCGCTGCCGGGCGAACGCTTCCCGAGCCTCGTGGCCCTCAAGCCGCACATGGTCGGTGGCGACCGCGACGCCCGCTTCGAGTTCGGCCTCGACATCATGATCAGCGGCCTCGGCGTGGTCGCGGGCCGCGAGAAGTAGGGGCACGTGTGGCGGGGAGCCGTCCCCGGAGGGCCGGCTCCCCGCCACCCGCTCAGAGAGCCTGGACGCAGAACTCCACGCCGTCGCCGATCGGCAGCGTCACCGTCGAGTAGCCGTTGCGCGGATCGCGTACGTACGCGTGGAACTCCTTCAGCGGCTCCGGCGGCACCGGACCGCCCTGGGGCAGGTCGTCGGCGAGCACGATGGCGCCCTTGCGCAGCTTGGGTTCGAGGACGCGAAGGAGCGGGAGGTAGGCATTGGGCCAGCCGTCGAGCAGCAGCAGGTCGATCGGCCCTTCGACATCGCGCAGGGTCTCCAGGGCGTCGCCGACGCGGATGTCGACGAGGTCGCCGAGGCCGACGGAGTCGAGGTTGGCGCGGGCGGCCTCGGCCTTGTTCCGCTGGATCTCGGCCGTGGTGAGGCGGCCGCCGCCGTTGTCGCGCAGCGCCGAGGCGATGTGCAGCGCGGAGACGCCGAAGGACGTGCCGAACTCCACTACGTTGCGGGCGTTGTGACTGCGTATCAGGGTGTAGAGGAAGCGGCCCATACGGCGGTCCACCGCCAGGTAGGCGTCCGTGAGCTGCTCGCACAGGGCCTGGTCGAAGACGAGGTGGCCCTCCATCTCCGCGCCCTGCTCGTCCAGTTCGGCGTCCTGCCGGTGGGCGGCGCTGAACAGTTCGTTCAGGACCGTGGAGACCTGGGGGGAATCGATGGTCAGCATCAGATGAGCTCCTTGTCGGTGGAGTCGGTGGAGTCGGTGGAGTCGGTGGAGGTGATGTCGGTGGTGTCGTCTTCTGTGGCGGCGCCGAACACGGCCTCCGGGATCACTCGGTAGCCGTTCTCCACGGCGATGAAGGACTCACGGAGTTCCACATGGCCCTCGACGAGCAGCGGGCAGTCCCGCAGGTCCTCGATGAGCAGGAAGTAGTGTTCGAGCCGCTCGGTCTCGAAGTGGATGAGGTCGGAGAACTCCGCGTGGAACGACTCGCTGTCGTAGAACCGCGCGGTGATCCGATCCGCGTGCTTGGCGAAGACCGGCAGGACGTGCTGGGCGCGGTACCGCTTGCGCTCGGCGCGGCTGAGCGCGAGCCAGGACGGCGCGAAGTCGCAGGTGACGAGGACGGTATACGTCATGCCGCGGCTCCCTTGGCAGCCGTCTCCTCGTCGAACTGCGGGTAGCCGTCCTCGTAGCCGAGGATGATCCTGTTGATGACGAGATGGCCGTCGGCGAGCAGCCGGCTGTCCCGCAGCTCCTCGATGAAGAAGTAGTAGTCCTTCAGGTCGGCGGCCTCGATGATCGCCATGTGCGAGAAGCGGGCGTCGAAGCCCAGGCTGTTGAGGAAGCGCACCGTGAGCCGGTCCGCGTACTTGGCCACCAGCGGGTGCAGGTGCCGGGCCTCCAGCTCGCTGCGGGTCGAGCGGTCGAGGGCGTGCCACTCACGGGAGAACTCCGTGAGCAGGATGGCCGTGCTCTTCATTTCACTCCTGCCGACTGCTGAGACTGCTGAGACTTCTGGGACTGCTGAGATATTTGGGACTGCTGGGGTGTCTCGGACTGCTGAGATGTCTGGGACGGCTGCGGAAGGGACAGCGGCCGCCGCCGCGGCGCGTGCACATGGCCGACTCCGGAGAACCCGCCGACCAGGTCGAGGAGTTCCTCGTCCAGGACCTCGTCGACGGTGCGCGGGGCGCCGTGCTCGTCGAAGATGCGGGAGCCGAACGCCTGGGTGATCGCCAGCTGCGTCTGGGCGGCGGGCACCGTGTTCACGTCCACGCCGGTCAGTTCCTTGACGAGGTCGGCGAAGGAGACGGCGAGGCGCCGGTTCAACTCCTCGATCCTGCCGACCAGTTCACGGGTCCGTACCCGCTGCGCGGGCGTCAGCTCCTGGTAGAGGTCCCGCATGACGAAGTGGTCGACCTGCACATGGCGTGCCTCGTCGAGGCCGTGCAGATGGAGCAGCTGCGTGAGGAAGTACTCCCTGTCGGGGTCCAGGTGGTCCACCCGGTGCTCGAAGACGGTGATGACGGACTCGCCGACATACGCCGAGCAGCACAGGGCGATCAGTTTCACCCAGGGGTGGTCGTCCTCCTGGAAGACGGCGAGCCGCTCCGCGAACAGGCCGTCGTCGAGCCGCGGTTCGAGGCCGGAGATCTCGCGTACGTAGCGGAAGAACGTGTTCGCGTGGTGCAGCTCCTCGGCGGCGAAGCAGGACACCGCATGGTGCAGTTCGTGCCCGTCGCCCAGCGGACCGAGGCCGGTGTGCAGGGGCATCTCGCTCAGGATGAGCGCCATGGTCGCGCTGACGTGCCGCTCGATCTCGGCGAGCTGGCCGAGCTCCTTGACGATGTAGGCGACCGCTTCGCCCTCGTGGCCGGGAGCGCCCCAGGCGACCTCGGACAGGAAGGCGAGGTTCTCCCGGGAGCGGGCCTTGGGCCAGTCGAACGCGTTGGGGTGGAAGGTGTTGACGTGGGCCAGCGTCATGATGCTGTCGAGCTTGTGCCGCGCGTCAGAAGGGGTGGGCATGGTGGTCGCTGTGTGAATGGTCGTTGTTCCTTGTCGAGGGGGCGGTCGGCGTCAGGACGCGGGCAGGAAGCTCTGGGCGTTGACGATGGTCCGGGAGGTGTCGAGGATTTCCCGGCGGCCGTGCATCACACGGGAGTTGTCGATCAGCACGACGTCCCCGTCCCGCCAGTCGATCTCCTCGGTGACCTCTTCGGTGATCTTCATCAGCCGGTCCAGGGAGTCCTGCGGGAGCTCGGTGCCGTCCGCGAAACGGATGTCCGGGGTCTCGTAGTTGTACGAGGGGCCGAAGACGCTGTTGGCCCAGGCGAGCTCTCGCGACCAGTGGGTGGGATGCGCGGCGTGGGTACGGAAGGCGTAGGTGATCGAGCCGTCCGGGTGCTCGGTGACCGTGGTGCTGTCCCTGCCCGACAGGTCCCGGAGGTCGTCGGCGGTCACGTCGTCCGGGCTCCGGCCGTCGCCCAGACTGAAGGCGGTGAAGGTGCGCCAGTGGCTCTCGCCGACGCGGCGCTCGTACACGATGGGCTGTTCCGAGTAGAGCGCGCGGTCGGCCTCGTCGAGTCGCTCCCACACCCGCCGGCCGTCGCACACCGTCGTGCGGGAGCCCGCGGAGGCCGCCTTCACGCAGTGGAACCAGAGGAGGTCGGGCGGGTAGGGAGTGGCGCCGTTCTCGATGTGCAGGCCGAGGGCGTCCGTGCCGGAGTCGACCTTCTGGGCGACCTCGCCGTAGAAGGTACGGGCCGGGTCGAGGGTGATCCGGCCGCTGCACCGCCGCACGAGTGCGTTGAAGTCGTCCAGGGACGGGCCGAAGTCCCGGATCAGCAGGTGTCCGGCCTCGGCGAGGAGCGTCAGGAGATGGGGTGCCAGGTCGTCGAGCCGGGTGTCCGGGGCGGCCGGGGTGAGGAGCGCGCCGGTGCCGGTGCCGAGACGCTGGTGGACGTAGGGAAGGGTCATGTCCGGGACTGCCTTTCGGTGCGGAGGTGCCGGGCCGCCCGGGAGGCGGCGGTGTACTGCGCGAGGTCTGGAGCGACCAGTTCGGCGAAGAGGGACTCGCGACGGGGCCTGCCGGTGACGGTGAAGTACCGCTCCCGCAGGGCGGGGGTGTCCTCGACGGCGATCACCCGCTCGGGGCGGTCCGTCTCGGCCAGCTCGCTCGCGGCGTGCGCGAGGACCGCGTCGCGGACGCGCGCGGGGTCGGCTCCGGGGTCGGTGAGGACGAGGGCCACCAGGTGTTCGAGGCCCTCGCCGAAGATCACGCCGTCACGGACGCCCGCGCAGGAGCGCAGCCGCCCCTCGACCCACTCCGGCGAGACATTGCGGCCGTGACCGGTGATGATCATGTTCTTGAGGCGGCCGAGGATGGTGATGCGGCCCTGCTCGTCGATCGAGGCGCGATCGCCGGTGTGCAGCCAGCCGTCCGCGTCGACCGGCCGGCTCGTGGGGTCCTCCACGGTGTAACCGGCGAACAACGAGGCGGATCTCACCAGGAGTTCGTCCCCGTCGCCGAGCCGCACCTCGCAGTGCGGCAGGGGGCGGCCCACCGTGCCGGGAGCGTTCTCGCCCGGCCGGTTCCAGGACACCACCGAGCTGTTCTCGCTCAGTCCGTACCCCTCGTACACCTCGATCCCCGCGGCGCCGAGCCGGCGCAGCGCGGCCGGATCGACCGGGGCCCCGCCCGCCATGAGGAAGGGGACGTCCCCCGCGAACAGGGACTCGGCGGCGTCCGTGCCCGCGGCCGACGCGGCCTTGTCCAGCGCGGAGACCACGGCCGGCGGCAGCACGGCTGCCGTGGCGCGGGTGTCGCGCAGCCAGGCCAGCGCGTCCTCGGCGCGGGAGCCCGCCGTGCCGAGGAGCGCGGTGTCCGACGGCAGGAGGACGAGCCTGCCGCCGGTACGGATGGGCAGATAGACGGCCGTGATCTGCTCGATGAGGAGGCTGAGCGGTACGAGGGACAGATAACGCCGGAAGACCGCGCCCGGGACGATGTGGGTCAGTGAGTCGAGGAGCGCCTCCAGGCCCGCGCCCCGGATGCGAACTCCCTTGGGGTGCCCGGTGGTTCCGGAGGTGTGGATCACCTTGACCAGATCGGGCACCGCCCCCTCGGCCGAAGGAGCGGGTGCGAGTGCGGGCGTGGGCGGAGCTGCCGCCGCCGCGTCGAGCGGGATGGGCAGGACCGTGCGGTCCCGGTCGAGTCCCCACTCTCGCAGGCGGCGCGCACCGGCCTCGTCCACCAGACAGAGCCCGGTGCCGCGGAGCAGGGACTCGGCCTGCTCCGCGGAGAAGGCGAGCGGCACCGGAACTTCGGTCAACCCCCTTGCCAGCAGGGCGAGATCGGCGACCACCCACTCCGGGGTGTTGCCGGCCACGAGGCCGACCGGTGTGCCGGGGGCGAGGTCCAGCTCCCGGGCCAGCCGGTCGCGCAGTGCGCGGATGTCGCGGTACCGGTAGGTCCGCAGGGTGCGCCCCGCGCTGTCGGCCAGCTCGACGAGGACGCGTTCCTGATGGTCGGGCCGGGTCAGCCCGTGCTCGATGCTGAGCACGCGTCACACCCCCGCAGGCTGGCGCGCGGTGATGGCGCTGAAGGTCCCGTCGGTCAGATTCCGCCCGATGTGGCGCAGATCGACGTAGCCGGTGACGGGAGAGGCCTCGTAGTACGACCCCCAGTCGCCCTGCAGCCGCCGCGGCAGGGCGCTCTCCTCCGCGGCCGCCAGGGGCACGAAGTCGATGTCGAGACGGGCCAGGAGACCGCTCAGCCGCTCGGTGACGGTGCACACGATCACCTTGGCGCCGTTGCACCAGGTCAGCAGCTGCAAGAGGGAGCAGAGTCGGGCTCCGTCCCCGTTCGTCCGCGCGGCGAGCGGGCCCACTTCCACGATTTCGGAGCGCTGCAGTCGCTGCCCGATCCGCGGGGCGAGGATCGATTCCACGCTTCCGGACAGGTAGTACTCCGACAGCAGGTGGGCGCTGCCGGCGAAGGTCAGGCCCGCCACGGCTCCGAGGGGCGCGTCGTTGGCCGCCCCTTCCTCGCTCGCACTGTGCTGCAGGGCGGCGAACAGGTCGGGCGAAGGGTCGATGTCCGCCCCGAACTCCTCGCGGTAGACGGTTCGGGCCAGATGGGTCGATGCGCGCCAGAGCACGTTCTCTCGTCTTGCGACCACGCCGAGCGGCATGGATCCCCCTCCTGATTGAGATCATTTCGCGTTGCCGAGGGGGCGCAGGCAGACCGGTGCAGCGCACCGGACGTCAACGTTCCAGCCATTTGTTGAACGTAGAACACTGTTCGTTCCAGCCATCGCGGAACGAGTCAGAAGTGGTTTTGAGCCCCCGTCACCAACCCGATGAGTCACTCGGGTCGGCGCCAACTCGCAGAACCTTAGGCACGTGACCAGCACCGAAGCGACAAAGAGAAGGTAAAAGAGCTCAGCTATCGGTCAAATCGCCCTAGCGGCGCATTGGGCGCGATCCGGCCACGCGGGGTACGCTGGGTCGATCGCGAACGGCGTTCGCTGACGGGCCTCCGCCCATGGTTCCTTCGACCTGGGACACACCTTCAGAGTGATCAAGTAGACGCTGGGCTGGAGCCGCGGCGCCGAAGTGCCGTCCCCTCTGCCAGGGTTGACCCCATGGAGACCCACACGGACATCGCGCTCCGCTACCACGAGGCCGTGGGAGCCGGAGCCACGGGCGACGAGCTGGCGGCGTTCTTCACGGCGGACGTGGTCCAGCGCGAGCTGCCCAACCTGCTCTTCCCGCAGGGCGTCACCCGCGAACTCCCCGACATCCTCGCCGCGGCCCTCGCCGGCCAGGGCAAGCTGCGCCGCCAGACGTACGACGTCCGGAACGCCGTCGCCGCGGGCGACAAGGTGGCCCTGGAGGTGGAGTGGACCGGTGAACTCGCCGTCCCGCTGGGCCCGTTGCCCGCCGGGCATGTCCTGCGCGCCCACATCGCCACGTTCCTGGACTTCCGCGACGGCAAGATCTGCGGTCAGCGGAACTACGACTGCTACGAACCGCTGTCCGCGTCGGCCTCGCCGGAGGCGGGCTGACCAGGACACGTAGCCCGCCCCCCGGGCTTGGGACCGGCCGACCGGCCGACCGGCCGACCGGCCGTCTGCCGTGCCCGCCGCGCCTACGGACACCGTTCGCGTGGAGTTGTCCGCGAACTCTCCCGGAATTGTCCGTGATCGGTAACAGACGCATCCCTTGGCCCCCGCTCCTCATCCTGCCTGGTGGTCGTGGAGTGACCGGGGTCGGCGAGGAACGGATCGCAAAGGGGCGGACATGGCACGGCACAGCGGTGGGCGGGGCTGGTACGGCAAGGTGATCGGGGCGGCGCTCGGGGTGGTGCTGCTCGCCACCGGCGCCTCGGTGTGGACCGCGCAGGCCGGTGACGAGGGCGACTCCACACCGGAGGCGACCGGGCCGGCCAAGCCGGGCGGTGACGTCAAGCCGGTCGACGCGACCATCGCGCACGCCTCGGACGCGGGCAAGCGCGGCGTCAACATCACCATCGACGACGGCCCCGACCCCAAGTGGACCCCCCAAATGCTCGACCTGCTGCGGCAGTACGACGTGAAGGCCACCTTCTGCATGGTGGGCACGCAGGCGCAGGCCCACCCGGACCTCGTGAAGAAGGTGGTCGCGGCCGGGCACCGGCTCTGCGACCACTCGGTGTCGCACAACACCGCCATGGACAAGGACTCCCAGGCCTACCAGTCCAAGCAGATCCTCGACGCCGAGCGCATGATCACCAAGGCGTCCGGGGGCGTACGGCCGATGTACTACCGCGCCCCCGGCGGTGCCTTCACCCCCTACAGCCGCAAGCTCGCCGCCTCCCGCGGCATGCGTCCGCTGGGCTGGAACGTGGACAGCAAGGACTTCGAGCGTCCGGGCACGGACGCCATCGTCTCCACTGTCGAGCGGGAGCTGCCGGGCGGACCGACCGTTCTCTTCCACGACGCGGGCGGCGACCGCACCCAGACCGTCGAGGCCCTGCGCCGTCTCCTCCCCCGCCTCAAGCAGCAGGGCTACTCCTTCGGCTTCCCGGTGCGCTGAGTCCGCCGATAGAATTCGGCCCGCACCGTTCGGAAATGCGCCATGGGGGTGGGGCGAATGGTGAAGGCGATTTTCGACGGAATATCGGGGCGGCGGGCGAACGCGTGGCGGCGACGGCCGACGGCCGTCGCCGCGGTCGTTCTTTCCGGCGTTCTGGTGACCGCCGGGTGCGGCGGGTCGGGGGATTCCCCCGGCGACTCCGGTGTCTCCGGCGACGCCGCGAGCAGCGTCGGCGCGGCCGACGGGGGCGGCGGCACGGATGTGCCGGGTGACGGCGCCAGCACTTCGAGCGGTTCCGTCAACGGCGGCTCCACGAACGGTGGTTCCACCGACGGTGGCTCATCGAGCAGTGGCTCATCGAGCGGCGGCGAGACCTGGGACGGCGGCGGTGACGGGGGCTCCACCTGGAAGCCGGGTCAGTCCACCGGCGGGCGTACGAACGGTGGCTCCGGCGGGGGCGGGTCCACCAAGCCGGACCCCGACAAGGAGTTCTCCTGGACCCCGCCCGGCCCCGATTCCCCGGAGTGGGACGGGATCAACACCGACCACGTCTACGACTTGGTGCAGGCCAGGAACTGCTCCGAGGCCAAGCGCTGGTACGACAACGCGGGGCCGACGAACTGGCAGGCGAACCCCGCCGGGTGGAAGGTCCTGGAAGGGATGATCGCCGCCTGCTTCGCCGTCGGCGGTCAGGAAGGCGAGTGGCGGAAGGTGACGGCCGCGTACGCCGCCGTCAGGAACCAGCCGTCCGGGGACTGCAAGTACGTGGCGGCACGGCGCACGCTGGGGCAGCTGGCCGAATTCCGGTCCGCCCACCCGGGCGGGCGGGTCCGCATTCGCCCCGCCGCGCGCGGATCGCAGGCCTGTCCCTCAGGCATCACCGGTGTGTCCGCCACGCAGGCGACGCGCGGTTCCAAGATGTGGGTCAAGGGGACTTGGCCCAGCGAGGTGACGGTGTACGTGGGCGGTCACGAGGCCCGCAAGGTCGGCAATGACGACTCCGTCGACCCCGTCTGCTGTCACAAGGCCATGGTGACCTTCGAGGTTCCTCCGAACGTGCCCACGGGGACCGCGCGCATCCTCCTGCGGGCCGGGTCCGTCCAGCTGGACGCGGGCACCCTCGACGTCACGTCTTGAGCACGCCGCCCGCGGCCGCGGTCACCAGGGCGGTGAAGGCCCTCGCGGTGACGGTGACGTGGGGCCCGTCGGGCCTTTTGCTGTCGCGGATGGCTATGTGGGGGGTGTCCATTTCGGCGACTTCGACGCAGTCGCCGCCGCTGGTGCTGCTGTACGACGACTTACGCCACTCCGCGTCCGTCAGGTTCAGGCTGGTGCCCATAACGTTCCTCCATTACGCGAGCGATCAGCGCCGCCGACTCCCGTGGGGAGAGGGCCTCCGCCTGGAGGCGAGCGTAACCGACTGAACGTTCCCTGATCAGTTGCGTATTGGCGGTCATGTACGGCGTCTCGTACGTCTCGGCGTAGAAGAGATCCGGGTCGGATTCGAAGCGCAGGAGGTTGAACGCGCCGATCATCCCGGCGTGTTGACCTGACGAGAACGGCAGCACCTGAACCTGGAGCCAGTCGTTGCGGTTGTCCAACAGGCGGCCCAGTTGCTCTCGCATGACGTCGCGGCCCCCGACTTCTCGGTACAGCAGGGCCTCGTCCAGCACCACGCAGATCACCGGGGGCTGGTCCCGCAGCAGGATGCGCTGGCGATCCATTCGCGCCGCCACCAACTCGTCCAGCTTGTCGGTGTGCTCGATGCTCAGCAGGGCGCGTGCGTACGCTTCGGTCTGGAGGAGTCCGTACACCACCTGCGACTGGAACGTGGAGATGTACGTCGCCTTCGCCTCCATCTCCGCGTACGCCTGGAACCAGCTCGGCAACTGGCTCCGCAGAACCAACCCCACCAGCCGCGAGAACGCCCCGTCCGTGCCCAGCGCAGCGTCAAGCCGCTCCGAGAAGTCCCGCGTCGGCACCTTCTTGGCGGTCTCGACCTGGCCGACCAGCGACCCCGTACAGAAGATGCAGTCGCCCAGTTCCCCTTGGTTCAGGCCCGCCGACTCCCGCAGGCGGCGCAGCTCCGCTCCGTAGTAGTCCAGCGGGCTCGCGCTCGGGTCGAGTTCGTTGATGCGGACCACGGGAGGGTCACCCCCAGCCTCAAACGCCCACCGGCGTTGCTCTCGATGCGTAGCCAAGCGTAACCAGCCGACTCCACTTTGGTGACATGAATCACGGAACTGCCCCGCTTGACCTCGGAGTTGGCCGCAGCTATCGCATGAGCTTCACCGTCGGTGAACACTCTGTGCAACCGCTGCGCCGCATCCTCCGGATGTACCTGGAGAGCTGGGGCCTGCACGCCCTCACCGAGGGCGCCACCCTCGCGCTCTCCGAACTCGTCACGAATGTCGTACGCCACGTACCGGACCGCCGCTGCGCGGTCCTGATCCTCCGCACCCGGGCCGGGGTGCGCGTCGAGGTCACGGACGGCAGTCCGAAGCTGCCCGCCCCCGCGGAGGAGCCGCCCGCCGGAGGTGAACTGGCTGAAGACGGACGGGGGCTTCTGCTCGTCGAGGCCACTACCGACCGGTGGGGGGTTACCGTGCTGCCGGAGCGTGCGGGCAAGACCATCTGGTTCGAGTGTGACGACGACAGATACGCGTGACGACGACAGAGAGGTGGGAGCGGCATGGCCAAGTCACCGGTGACCGCCGAGGAACTCGCCGCCCGGTACGGGCTGGAGCCCCTGCCCTTCGAGGGCGGCCGCTTCCGCCAGACCTGGGCGGGGCCGTCGTCCGGGCCCCCGGGGTCGGCGGACGCGCACCCCGCCGGGACGGCGATCATCATGCTGCTCACCTCCGCCGCCGACGACTTCTCGGCCATGCACCGCCTGCCCACCGACGAGGTGTGGCACTTCTACCAGGGCGACCCGCTGGACCTGCTGCTGCTGTGGCCGGACGGGCGGGACGAGCTGCGGATACTCGGGGACGGCGACGGCGAGGAGTTCCAGCTCGTCGTGCCCGCGGGGACGTGGATGGGGGCGCGGGTGCGGGACGGGGGCGAGTGGTCGTTGTTCGGTACGACGATGGCTCCGGGGTTCCTGGAGTCGGACTACGAGGGCGGCGATCCGGACGAGCTGGCCGCCCGGTACCCGCAGCAGGCTGAACTGATCCGGAGGCTGTGCCGTGTCTGAACCCCGATCCGTGGCGTCCGCGCCCGAGCCTCAACTCCCTTCCCTGGAAGGGCGCGTGGCCCTGGTGACCGGCGCCAGCGGGCTGCTCGGCGGCGGCATCGCCCGCAGCTTCGCCCGCGCGGGCGCCGCCGTCGTCGTGCACTGCAACCGGGGGGTGGAGCGGGCCCGGGAGGTGGCCGAGGAGCTCGTCAAGGCGGGCGGTGACGCCGTCGTCGTATCCGCCGATCTGGGCGAGGAGCGGGAGTGCCGACGCCTCGTGGAGGAGGCGTACGCCTGGCGGGGGCGACTCGACGCGCTGGTCAACAACGCCGGGATCCAGCCCGTGCAGGGGCTGGACGGGATGACGGCGGGTGACTGGCGGGGGCTGTACGACGCCAACGTCACCAGCGCGTTCGTCTGTACGCAGGCCGCCGCCGAGGTCATGGCGGGGCAGGAGCGTGGCGGCAGCGTCACGCACATCGCGTCCATCGAGGGGCATCAGCCCGCCGTCGGGCACGCGCACTACGCCGCGTCCAAGGCCGCGCTGATCATGTTCGCGCGGGCGGCTGCCGTGGAGTACGGGGGGCGCGGGGTGCGCGTGAACAGTGTGTCGCCGGGGCTTGTCGGGCATCCGGGGCTCGCCGAGGAGTGGCCCGACGGGGTCGAGCGGTGGGGGCGGGCCGCGCCGCTCGGGCGGCTCGGGCGGCCCGAGGACGTCGGGGCCGCGTGCGTGTTCCTCGCGTCGGACGCGGCGTCCTGGATCACCGGGACGGACCTGGTGGTGGACGGCGGGGTGAGCGCGCGTTCCACGTGGTAGCCCCCGCGGGTGCGCCCCAGTCCCGCCCCTTCCCGTACCAGGGGGCTGCCGCCCCCTGGACCCCCGCTGATCGCCGCTTCGCGGCTCGTCCTCAATCGCCGGACGGGCTGAAAACCGTGCCGCAGCGGCGAAGATTTAGCCCGTCCGGCGTTTGAGGACGAGGCGCGGAGCGCCGATCAGGGGGGAGCGGGGCGCAGCCCCATACGTCAGGCGCGGGACTTCTCCGGGGCCGGGGCCTCGGAGGGCAGCTCGGGCTGCGCCCCGGGTCGCATCAGGAAGAGGGAGAGGGCCGCGGCCACGAGGACACCGGCCGCGCCTACGACGAAGCTCGCGGACATCGCCTCGGTGAAGGCGTCCCGGACCGTCACGGCCAGCTGCTCGTCGCCAAGACGCCCCGCCTCCTTGAGCCCCTCGACGACGGACTCGTCCGCCTTGCCGGGCGCACCGGCGGGCACATGGTCGCCGTACGTGTGCGACAGGATGGCGCCGAGGACGGCGACACCGAGCGCGGCGCCCGCCTGCTGCACCGTGTCGTTCAGGGCCGACCCCACCCCCGCGTGCTCGTGCGGCACCGCGCCCATCAGGGCGGCCTGCGCGGCCGGCATCGCCAGGCCGCCGCCCATGCCCATCAGGACCGAGGCCACGGTCACCACGCCGAAGCCGTCGCCGGGCTGAAGGGTCGTGAGGGTGAAGAAACCGGCGGCGATGATCGTGAGGCCGACGGCCACCATGACCCGGTTGCCGACCTTCTGGCCGAGCGTCGCGCCCAGGGCGTTGAAGACGAGCGAGGCGACGGCCAGCGGCGCGAAGGCCCAGCCGGTCTTCGTCGGCGTGTAGTCGAGGACGAACTGCAGGTACTGGCTGAGGACCAGCATCAGACCGCCGTTGGCGAAGGTCAGCAGGACGATGGAGAAGCTGGCGCCGGTGAAGACGCGGTTGCGGAACAGGGCCAGCGGCACCATCGGCTCGGCGACCCGGGTCTCCCAGACACCGAAGCCCGCGAGGGCGAGCACGGAGACGATCGCGGCGACGTACACCTTCGGGTCGCCGAAGCCCTCCTTCGGCCACTCGGTGATCGTCCACACCAGCGCCACCATGCCGAGGACCGACAGGACCATGCCGACCGGGTCGGCCTTGCGCCACGGGCCCTTGGACTCCTTCATCAGGACGACCGCGGCGATGAACGCGAGCACGACGATCGGCACGTTGATCAGGAAGATCGAGCCCCACCAGTAGTGCTCGAGGAGGAAGCCGCCGAAGACGGGGCCGCCGACGAGACCGATCATCGCTACCCCGCTCCACGCGGCGATCGCCTTGGGCCGCTCCTCGTCGTCGAAGACCGTGATGACGATGGAGAGCGTGCTCGGCATGATCAGCGCGCCGCCGACGCCCATCAGGACGCGCCCGGCGATCAGTTGCTCGGGGCTGCCCGCGACCGTCGCGAGCAGGGACGCCGCACCGAAGATCACCAGGCCGACGAGCATCAGCTTCCGGCGCCCGAAGCGGTCCGAGAGCGAGCCTGAGGTCAGCAGCAGACCGGCGAACACCAGCATGTACGAGTCGAGGATCCACTGGAGGTCGGACGCGCTCGCGTCCAGGTCCTCGGCGATCGGCGGCACCGCGACCGTCAGCACCATGTTGTCGATCACGAGCACCAGCGTGCTCAGGCAGAGCACGATCAGGATGAGCCAGCGCTTCGGATCACGCGCCGCCTCCGGCTTCCCTCCCACCGACGTCGATCCCAGCTCGTCCATCACGGGCCTCCCCAGCGAGTGATTGTTCCGTACGGCGTTCGCCGCTCCCGCACACTGTACGGAGACCGTACAGTGTGCGCAACACCCGAACGCCGTGCGCACACTGCGCTAGGCTGAGAGGCCCGAGACGAGCAGAAAAGGGGTGGCCGCATGCCACGCGCCGCGCAGCCGACCAAGCAGCCGACCGGTGAACCGATCGGGTCCGTGTGGACCCGCCCCCAGCGCCCGCGCCGCGAGCAGCCCGCGCTCAGCCGCGACCAGATCGTGGCCGAGGCGATCGCGCTGCTCGACTCCGACGGCATCGAGGCGCTCAGCATGCGCAAGCTCGGCACGCGCCTGAACGCCGGCGCCACCTCGCTCTACACCCACGTGTCCAACAAGGACGAGCTGATCGAGCTGGTCGTCGACCGGATCTACGGCGAGATCGAGGTGCCCAGGCCCGCCTCCCGCGAGGAGTGGCGGGCCGCCGCGGTGGAGTGCGGCAACAACGTGCGCGCCGCGATCCTTCGGCACCCCTGGATCGCCTCCCTGCTCGGCGAGATGGGCATGGCGTATCTGGGGCCGAACATGATGCGGCTCTCGGAGGACATGCTCGAACTCTTCGAGACCGGGGGCTTCGACCTGGAGCGGTCCGACGTGGCGCTCAAGACCGTCTGGGCGTACGTCATCGGCATGACCGCCACCGAGGCCGCCTGGCTCACTGCGCTCGGCCGCAGCGGGCAGAGCGAGGAGGACTGGATGGAACGGGTGACGGCGGCCGCCATGCAGGTCATGGAGCCCTACCCACGGGTGCGGCGGCTGTACGCGCAACACACCCCGACGCGGGTGGACGAGGCCCGGCGGAGCAACTTCGACCTGGGCCTCGACTGCATCCTGGACGGCCTGGAGGCGCAGCGCGGGGCGTAGCGGGGCTGGCGGCGGGCCAGGCGACGGCTAGAACGACGCGGGTCCGCCGTTCGCGGCGAGAACGTCCCGTACGGCCCGGATGAACGCCTCCGTACGGGAGTTCAGCCCACCGGTGCGCCAGATCAGCGCGACCTCCGCCGTCGGCAGGTCGCGCACCGGCACGAACGTGATGTCCGGCCGGGAGTAGTACGTCTCCACGGACCCGATGACCGGGGAGACGCCCTGACCCGTCGCGACCAGGGTCATGAGCTCCTGGAACGACGCCACGGCCTGCCCGCGCCGGATCTCGCGGCCGCTCGGCGTGCGCGGCGGCACGTGGAAGTCCCACCAGTACGCGGGCGCGCCGCTGACCACGCCGAAGAACGTCTCGCCCGCGAGGTCCTCCCAGGACACGGAGGACCGCCCGGCGAAGCGGTGGCCGAGCGGCATCGCGAGGACCCGGTGTTCGTTGATGACGACCGGGCCCACCGTCAGGTCGGGCTCCTCCACCGGCAGGCAGGTGAACAGCACGTCCACCTCGCCCGCGCGCAGCGCGCCCAGCGGATCCTGGAACTGCGTCTCGCGCATCCGCACCGCGCAGCCGGGGCACCGCTCCCGGAACAGCTTCAGGATCGGCTGGGTGAGCGAACCGGCCCCGGACCCGAGGAAGCCGACCCCCAACTCGCCCTCCACACCCCGCGCGACGTCCTTGGCGCGGGCCACGGCCTCCTCCATGCGATGGTGCAACGGCGCCAGATCCTCGTACAACTGCCGCCCCAGCGGTGACATCCGCACCACACGGCTGGTGCGCTCGAAGAGCGGGGCGCCTATCTTGCGCTCCAGCCTCTTCACGGTCTGGCTGACCCGCGCCTGCGAGAGCAGCAGCCGCTCGGCGGTGCGGCCGAAATGCAGCTCCTCGGCGAGGGCCAGGAAGGTCTGCAGTTCCTGTCGCTCCATGCCGTGAACCCCCCTCGTAACAGCTCTGACCAGCATCGATAAGTCCGGACGCGGCGATCGTTTCATGGATCGGCGTTGATCACCCATCGATATCGGCGGATCTTTGAGGGGTCCGGTCCTCCCCCGGTCTTCCTCAACTCCCAGGAGCTCACGATGATTTCTCGTGCCCGTACCGCCGCCGTCGCCGTCGTCCTCGCCCTCACCGCCGGTGCCGCCGTCACCGCCGCCCAGGCCTCCAACGGCACCCACGCCTCCGGGAAGGAGGCCTGGACCGCCGCCTGGGCCGCCTCGCCGCAGCGGCCGAGCATCGGCTTCAAGGCCAACTGGTCCGAAGCGGGCTTCGACGACCAGACCGTGCGCCAGGTCATCCGCGTGACGGAAGGAGGTGACAGAGCCCGCATCCGCCTCTCCAACGCGTACGGGGCGTCGCCGCTGCACATCGCGGGCGCGACCATCGCCCGCACCGAGGGCACGAAGGGCGCGGGCGTCGAGCGCGGTTCGACGCGGCAGCTCACCTTCGACGGGAAGCGGTCCGTGACCGTCCCGGCGGGCGGGCAGCTCTCCAGCGACGCGGCCGGACTCGACCTGGACCGCTTCGAGTCCGTGACGGTCACGCTGCGCCTGGCCGGCACCACCGGGCCCGCCACCTTCCACGCCCAGTCCTTCGCGACCAGCTACCGGGCCGACGGCGACCACCTCCGGGACACCGGTGCCGGTGCCTTCAAGGAGTCGACGGAGTCCTGGTACTACCTGTCCGGGGTGGACGTGCGGGGCGGCGCGGCGGCCGGTTCGGGCACGCCGAAGGCGTCCGGCACGTCGGGCGGCTCGCGGGCCGCCGGCAAGGGAATCGTGCTGTTCGGCGACTCCATCACCGACGGCTTCGCCTCCTCCACCGACCAGAACCGCCGCTGGTCCGACGCCCTCGCCGAGCGCCTCGCCAAGGCGGGCAAGCCGCGGCCCGTCCTGAACTCCGGCATCGGCGGCAACCTGGTCCTCAACGACTCGGCCTGGTTCGGCGACAAGGGCACGGGCCGGTTCGGGCGGGACGTCGCCGCGCTGCCCGGCGTCGGCACCGTCGTCATCCTCGAAGGACTCAACGACATCGGCTTCAGCGAGACCGACAAGCCGATGTACAAGCCCGCTCCCGTCGTCAGCGCCGACGAACTCATCGCCGGGCACCGGAAGTTGATCCGCGCCGCGCACGACAAGGGCCTGAAGGCCGTGGGCGCGACGCTGCTGCCGCTGGGCGGCTCCGACCACTACGGCAAGCGGGCCGCCGCGGTCAGCGACAAGTTCAACGAGTGGGTGCGTACGTCGGGTGAGTACGACGCGTACGTCGACTTCGACAAGGCGCTCGCCGACCCGGCGGACCCGGAGCGGATCCGGCCCGCGTACGACAGCGGGGACCACCTGCACCCCAACGACGCGGGGTACGCGGCGATGGCCCGCGCGGTCGACCTCGGGACGCTCTGAACACCGACCCCGCGACGCGCACGGAGGGGGCGGACCGGCTTCGCGGCCGGTCCGCCCCCTCCGTGTCACTCCCGCGTGTAGTAGCGGTAGAACGTCACCGCGAACACGGCCGCGGCCACCACCGCCGCCATCCCCGCCGACCTGAGGACGCTCGCGCCGCCGAGGCTGTAGAGGAAGCCGAAGGCGATGCCCGCGAAGGTCGCCCAGGCGGCGGCGCGCAGTTCTCGGGGGAGGGCGGGGGCCGCCCGGCGCACGGCCGCGTACAGCACGGCGAAGGCGGCGCCCGCGACGAAGCCGAGGAGGATGTTGCCGCCGGTGGGCGCGCCCCCGTCGCGGGCGTTGGCGGCGGCCCAGATGCCGTAGACGATGCCGAGGACGACGGGGCCCGCCCAGGTGCCGGCGAGGGCGCGGACGTCGGGAAGGCCGTGTGCGCCGTGGGCGCTGGGTGCGCCGCGTGTGCCGGGCGCGCCGGGTGCGGTGTGAGCCATGACGGCTCCTCTCTGCTCACGCCTTGCGGCGTCACAGTCCGTCTCTCAGTCGGTCTCTGTACGTCTCAGTCCGTGTCAGTCCGTCTCAGTCCGTCTCAGTCAAGGAAACACCCGCTCGGCCCCTCGCTCCACCGGAGCACGTGTCACCCTGGAAATCGGCCACTTCCGCCCGGCCCCGCAGCGATGAGTTTCCGCCGCGGGCCCGGTCTCCCCTCATGACGAACCGCTGACGATCCCCATCGGAGGGCGCAGGGACATGAGCAGCAAGCAGCCGCACCGGAGCCCCGGGCCCGGTGATCTGGCCATAGAGACCACGGGCCTGGTCAAGACGTTCGGAGAGAACCGCGCGGTCGACGGCGTCGACCTGGCCGTCCCGGCCGGCACGGTGTACGGGGTCCTCGGGCCGAACGGCGCGGGCAAGACGACGACCGTGAAGATGCTCGCCACGCTGCTGCGCCCGGACGGCGGCGAGGCACACGTTTTCGGCCATGACGTGGTCCGCGAGGCCGACGCCGTGCGCGGCCGCGTCAGCCTCACCGGGCAGTACGCCTCGGTGGACGAGGACCTCACCGGCACCGAGAACCTGGTGCTCCTGGCCCGCCTGACGGGCCACGGCAAGAAGGCGGCGTACGCACGCGCCGAGCAGCTCCTCGACGCCTTCGGCCTCGGCGACGCCGCGTCCCGCCAGGTGAAGAACTACTCCGGCGGCATGCGGCGCCGCATCGACATCGCCGCGTCCATCCTCAACACCCCGGACCTGCTGTTCCTGGACGAGCCGACGACGGGCCTGGACCCGCGCAGCCGCAACCAGGTCTGGGACATCGTCCGCGCGGTCGTCGGCCACGGCACGACGGTGCTCCTGACCACGCAGTATCTGGACGAGGCCGACCAGCTCGCGTCCCGGATCGCCGTCATCGACAAGGGCAAGGTGATCGCCGAGGGCACCAAGGGCGAGCTGAAGGCGTCCGTCGGCGCGGGCTCGGTGCACGTCCGCCTCCGCCACGCCGAGCAGCGCGCGCAGGCCCAGGAAGTCCTGCGCCTCGCCCTGGACGTCCCCATCCAGCTCGAACCCGACCCGGTCGCGCTCACCGCCCGCGTCGGCGAGGGCTCCAGCAACGGCCGCGGCGCCGCCGAGCAGGCCTCCCTGGCCCTCGCCGAGCTGGCCCGCACCGGCATCACCGTCGACAACTTCTCCCTGGGCCAGCCCAGCCTCGACGAGGTGTTCCTCGCCCTGACCGGGCACCCCAGCGAACCCCAGGACCCCGGCCCGCAGACCGGCCAGGACCGCCAGGACCGCCAGGACCGTCAGGACCGTCAGGACCGTCAGGACCGTCAGGAAGCAGAGGCCACCCGATGAGCACCGCGACCACCACCGAGGCCCAGGACCTCGCGCCCGTCCGCACGGAGTCGCTGGCCGAACTGCTCATCTCCAAGGAGCGCCCGCCGCGCCCCAGCGCCCTCTCCGCGTCCCTGACCTTCGGCTGGCGCGCCATGCTCAAGATCAAGCACGTGCCGGAGCAGCTCTTCGACGTCACGGCGTTCCCGATCATGATGGTCCTGATGTACACGTACCTCTTCGGCGGCGCCCTCGCCGGCTCCCCGCGCGAGTACATCCAGTACCTGCTGCCCGGCATCCTGGTGATGTCCGTCGTCATGATCACGATGTACACGGGCGTCTCGGTCAACACCGACATCGAGAAGGGCGTCTTCGACCGCTTCCGCTCGCTGCCGATCTGGCGGCCCTCGACGATGGTCGGCTACCTCCTCGGCGACGCCCTGCGGTACGCGCTCGCGTCCGCGGTGATGCTCACCGTCGGCGTCATCCTGGGCTTCCGGCCGGACAGCGCCCTCGGCGTGCTCGGCGGCGTACTGCTCCTGATCGTCTTCTCGTTCGCCTTCTCCTGGATCTGGACGATGTTCGGGCTGCTGCTCCGCACCGAGAAGTCGGTGATGGGCGTCAGCATGATGGTGATGTTCCCGCTGACGTTCCTCAGCGACATCTTCGTCAAGCCGGAGACCATGCCGGGCTGGCTGCAGGCCTTCGTCAACAACAACCCCGTCACGCACGTCGCCTCCGGCGTCCGCGGCCTGATGGAGGGCGAGTGGCCGGCCGCCGACATCGCCTGGAGCCTGGGCTGGGCGGGGCTGTTCGTCGCGGTCTTCGGGCCGATCACGATGCGGCTGTACAGCCGCAAGTAGCGGCCCCCGTGTGACGCTACGCGAGGGTCCCACAAAGGCAGGGAATCCTGCCTCCATATGCAGTGATATGCGGTGACCCCGGTCGCGCCCCGCGCGGCCGGGGTCTTGCCTTGTGGGCGTGCCCAGACGCCCTCGCGCCGCCCTGTCCGCCGTGCTGCTCGTCCTCGCCTGTCTGCTCGGCCCCCTCGGCGTGGTCTCGACCTGGGCGAAGTACGAGATCGAGGACGCCGACGCGTACGTCGCCACGATGGCGCCCCTCGCCTCCGACCCCGCCGTCCGCGACGCCGTCTCCGGCGCGGTGACCGACTCCGTGATGAAGGAGATCGACGCGGGGCCGCTGCAGTCCGCCGTCGGGTCCTTCGTACGCGAAGCGGTGCGTTCCTTCACCGAGACCGGCGCCTTCCAGGCCGCGTGGAACGCCGCCAACCGGGCCGCACACGACGCCGTGCAGTCCGCACTCGTCCACGACGCCGAGGGCGCCGTCACCATCGACCTCGCGCCCATCACCGAGCAGGTCAAACGGCAACTCACCGAAGAGGGCACGCCGTTCGCGAACCGCATCCCGGTGCGGCACACCGAGGTCACCGTCATGAAGGCGCAGGACCTCAGCCACTTCAGGAAGGGGTTCCGCATGCTCCAGATCGCCGGTCTGTGGCTGCCCGTCGCCGCCGTGCTGCTCGCCGTGGGCGGCATCCTCCTCGCGGTACGCCGCCGCCGCGCCGTCACCGCCACCGCGCTCGGCACGGCCCTCGGCGCCGCCGCGCTCGCGGCCGCCGTCGCCGTCGGCCGCGGGCTCACCCTCGACGACCTGCCCCCCGACGTGTCCCGCGCCGCCGCCGGCGCCGTCTACGACGCGCTCACCGACACCCTGCGCACGGCGGCCTGGGTGATCATCGGCGTCGGGCTCGCCGTGGCGCTCGGGTCGTGGCTGAGCGGGCGGCCGCGGCGGCGTGGGGAGCCGGGGCCGTCCCGGCCGTCCGGGCTGTTCCGGCCGGGGCCCGGCCCCACCGGCCCGCACCCCACCGCTCCGCAACCCGCCCCCCGCCCGCCCGCGTCCTTGAGAGAGGATCTGTAGAGCACGCCCCGGCGACCCAGCCCGCCCGGCGACGAAAGGGCGACCCTTGGAGCACGTGACGGCACCGCCCGCGCCCCCCGAGGCCGAACCCGATCTCCACGCCGACGCACGGCGGCCGGCGGGTCGCCGGGTCGCCGCCTGGACCGCCGGACTCCTGCTCGCCGCGGTGAGCGCCGTCCTCGGCTGCCGCATCGCCGACATCGACGGCGTCACGCCCGTGCCGCAGGTCCTCGCCTTCCTGCCGTGGCTGCTCGTGCCGGGCGCGGCCGCGCTGCTGCTCGCCGCGTTCGGGCGCTTCCGCTTCGGCCTGGTGTGGGCGGTGGCCGTGCTCGGCGGACTCGCCTGGTACATGGAGCCGTACGGCAAGGTGTCCGACCCGGACGGACCGCCGGTCGCGGAGATCCGGGTCCTCGCCTCCAACGTCGAATTCGGGCGCGGGGCGCCGGGGTTGATCAAGACGGTGCGGGAACGGAAGCCGGACCTGGTCTTCGCCTCGGAGTGCGACTCCGCGTGCGCCGCGAAGCTCCGCGCCGAGCTGCCGCGCTCCGCCTACCCCTACCGGCGGGCCGTCGCGGGCAACGGCGCCGACGGCTCGGTCATCCTCAGCAACCTGCCCCTCACACCGGCCGCCGGGGTGCGCGGCACGCTCGGCATGCCCGGCGCCGTCGCCGACGTGAAGGGCATTCCCGTACGCCTCCAGCTCGCCCACCCCATGCCGCCCACGCCGGGCGACCTCGGGCGCTGGCGCACCGAGCTCGGTCGCCTGCGGGACTTCGCCGCCGCGGGCGACGGGGCGCCCACGATCCTCGCCGGCGACTTCAACGCCACCCAGGATCACGCCGCCTTCCGCCGCATCCTCGACACCGGCCTGCGCGACGGCGCCCGCCTCGCCGGGGCCTCCCGCACGCCGAGCTGGCCCACGGCGTTGCCCCGCCCCTTCGGCACGCAGATCGACCATGTCCTGGCCACGAAGGATTTCGCCGCTCACGGCGCACGCTTTCTGGAGATCGGTGACACGGACCACAGGGCGCTGCTGGTCGACCTGACGCTGCATCGTCGGCCGGGGTGACCGCCGAATCGGCGCTCCGCGCCTCGTCCTCAATCGCCGGACGGGCTTTTTCCCCCACCCGCCCGCCCTTACTACCTGCCCCGAACAGTCCGCGCGGCGCAGTTTCAGCCCGTAGAGGGGGCCCCTCCCTGCTCTTTAAGAGCTTGGGGGAGTTTGAGGACGAGGCCGTTCAGGCCGATAGCGGGGGTCCAGGGGGCGGCAGCCCCCTGCCCGCGGCGGAGCCGCTCATCGATGCAGCGGGAAGGGGTGGGACTGGGGCGCCCCCGCGAGGGCCCCGCGTACGCCCAGTTCACCCCCGCGGGGACGCGACCGCCCGGGCCGCGCCGACCTCCTGGCGCAGCGGCTCCAGGACGCTGTCCGAGGGCCCGGTGAACGCGGCGGGCACCGGCACGAGGACCTCCACCTCGCGCAGGCCCTCGGCCAGCTCCCGCAACTGCCGCGAGACCTCGGCGACTTCCCCGGCCCCGGGGCCGGGGGCCCCGTGCCGCACCCGCACCCGCGCCGCGGTCGTCGCGTCGACGATCCGCTCGACGGCCACGACGAGCGGCCACCACGCGGCGGCCCGCGCCCCGGTGGGCGGCGGCTCGGTCAGCGCCCGCTGGAACTCGGTGCGGATGTCGGAGAGATCGCGGTAGAGACGGCGCCGCATCCGCGCCCGCGCGGCGGGTGCCGTGGCCTCGGGGTCGTCGCCGAAGGCGCACTCGACGTACCGGGCCGTGTCGGACACGGCGTCGGCCAGCCGGTCGCCGATGCGGGTGTGCCAGCTCTCCGGCCAGAGGAGATAACCGGCGATCAGCGCGATGGCGCAGCCGATGAGGCTGTCGACGAGGCGCGGTACGACGAGCCCGAAGCCCTGGTGGTTGAGGACGTCGGAGAGGAGCAGGATGACCGGCGTGATGGCGGCGGTCTGGTAGCCGTAGCCGCGCGGCGTGAGCGCGGGGATGAGCGTGGCGAGGACCAGCACGACGGGTACGTCCCACCAGCCGCGTTCCACGGAGGACAGGACGGCGGCGGCCACCACGAGTCCGGCCGCCGTACCGATCGCCCGCATCACGGCCCGCGAGAAGACCGAGCCGAAGTCGGGCTTGAGGACGAAGGTGATGGTCAGGGCCACCCAGTAGGAGCGCGGTACGTCGATCAGGGAGACCAGGGACTGCGCGATGCCGATGCACAGGGCGAGCCGCAGGCCGTAGCGCCAGGAGGCCCCGGAGAGGACGACGTTGCGGGTGGCGCGGCGGGCGCGCACGCGCAGAGCGGCGGGGCGGCCGAGGCGGTCCTCGGCGTGGATGACGGTGAGCGGGTCGGGGTCGGCGAGGGTGTCGGCGGCGTGCCGCAGCGCGTGGTGCACGGCGCGGGCGGCGGCGCCGTGCGGCTGGGGCAGCTCGTCGGGGAGACCGAGGTCGAGGTAGGCGTTGTGCGCGGGACGGTCGCCGCGGTTGCCACCGGTGCCGTGCTCCCCGTGCGCCCCGGGTTCCCCGTGCGCCCCGCGTTTCCCCCGCGCCACCGCCTCCGCCAGCCTCCGCATCGCCGCCGCCAGTTCGGGCGGCAGCTTCTCGCCGTACTGGTGGGCGGCCGGGGCGGCCTCGACGACCGGGGTGATCGCGTTGAGTTCCGCGATGAGGCGGACCAGGTCGGGGCTGCGGCCGTGGTCGCGGGCGCGGCGGGCCAGGACGAGGTCGTAGGCCTGGTTGAGGGAGGCGGTGACGTCGGCGCGGGCCTTGTCGTACGCCGCGTGCCGGTCGGCGGAGCCGTCGCCGGTGCCCGCCGCTTCCAGGAGCGCGGCGACACTGCGGTACGTCGCCGCGACCGCGGCCCGCTCCGGCACCCCGGACCGCAGCGGCCAGGCGAGCAGCGCGAGCGCGAGGACGAGCAGGCCGCCGCTCGTCATCAGGGCGGGCGCGAGCCACCACTGGCCGGGCAACGGCAGGCCCGCGCCGATCACGGAGTTGAGCAGGAGCAGCAGTCCCGACACGGAGGCGACGGCGCCGATCGTCGACATCATCCCGGAGACGAGGGCGACGAGCGTGACGGCGCCGACCGCCGCCCAGCCGTGGCCGAAGACCAGGGCACCGAGGGTGACGCCGAGGGCGCCGAAGAGCTGGGGCACCGCGATGTTGAGGATGCGCATGCGGTACGCGTCCGCGGTGTCGCCGATGACTCCGGAGAGGGCGCCCATCGCGGCGAGCGCGCCGTACGTCGGCCTGCCCGCTGCCGTGCCGATGGCCAACGGCAGCGACATGGCGATCGCCGCGCGGGCCACGGCGGCCCAGGGGACGGGCGCGGGCTGCGGCTTGAGCGAGCGGACCAGCCAGTCGGGCGGGGTGAGGGGCCTGAGCGTGCGGTTCCGCATACGGCCATTATCGGGGGTGGGGGTTGACCTGGGCGTATGCGGGGGGTGGGGCCCTGCCGGGGGCTCCCCAATCGCCGGACGGGTTATAGCCCCTCCGGCGATTGAGGAGCGGGGGTCCGGGGGCAGAGCCCCCGGTTACTTCTGGACCTGCTGCATCGCCTTGGCGAGCCCATTCGCCCAGAGCTGGTTGACGCGAGCACGCTCACGCGCGTCGGGCTGGGCGTTCTGGCAGGACGGGCCGGGGCCGCCGCCCGACATCAGCTCGGAGCACGGGCCCCGGTAGTTGTCGGGGAGGCCGAGCACGTGGCCGGTCTCGTGGGCGGTCACGCGCGTGGAGTTGTACTGCTGGTTCTGCCGGTAGTCGAGGAAGATGTAGCCGCGCCCGTGACCGTCGGTGCTGGCGTACGAGCCGCGCGGGTCGTTGCCCTCGCGGTACGAGAAGCTCGCACCGGTGGTGCCCTGCCGGAGCTGGACGTTGGTGACGGCCGCGTTCCATATGGAGGTGGAGGACGCGATCTGCTGACGGAAGGTCGGCGCCTGCGACGCGTTGTACGTCACGGTGACGGCCTTGGCGCCAGGGTTCGCGGCCCGCTTCTCGGCGACGGCCTTCACGACGGCCTCGAAGAACGCCTTGTTGGCGGCGGCCTCTTCGCCGGAGCCGGCGTACTTCGCGACGGAGGCCGGCGTGGACACCGAGGAGGCGGTGTCGGCGCCGGCGCGGGGCGAGTCGGCGGCCGTGGCGACGGACGACGACGTGCCGAGCGCGGCGACCGCGAGGCCGAGAGCGGCGGCGACGGACAGGTAACGCTTGTGCATGTGGGGGGCTCCCTACTCGTTCGGTGAAAGGTGAACGTTTCGGTATCCGTGAGTGTCGGGGAGCCACGTCGCGTGCGGATGATGGCAGATGGCGATAGCTCTGCCCTATCGCCGCACATCCGGACACCGCGCATACGTGCCAACTCGTGCCGCTCCATAGTGGTTTGGGAGGCTGGTGTGGGACCGTCGGCCGCTCTACTCTCACGCCATGGAGCTCGAGGTCAGGCACCTCCGCGCACTGTGTGCCATCGCCGACACGGGCAGCCTGCACAAGGCCGCCCGCCAACTCGGCATGAGCCAGCCCTCGCTGACCACACAGTTGCGCCGGATCGAGCACGCCGTCGGCGGCGAGCTGTTCGCCCGCGAGCGCACCGGCTGCCGGCCGACGCCGCTCGGCCGGATCGTCCTGAGCCGGGCCCGCCCCCTGGTCGTGGAGATGCGCGCCCTGGTCACCGAGGCGCGGGCGGCGGCCGCCCGCGCGAGCGACGGCACCCCGAGCCTGCGCATCGGCTCCACCGCGAGCCGCGCCATACCGGGCTGGCTGCGCCGCCTGCGGAACCGCATGCCGGGCACCGAGACCTCGCTCCAGATGGACGTGTCCGCGAACGCGCTCCTGCAAATGGTGGCCAACGGTCAGCTTGACATCGCGTTCGTGCACGAAGTGGAGGGCTGCCCGCTGCGGATCCCCGAGGGGCTGCGGCGGCGCGTACTCGTCGACCGCGAGCCGCAGTTCGTCTCGCTCGCCGCCGACCACCCCGCGACCCGCAAGCCCGTCGTCCACCTCACGGACCTCGCGGCCGACCGCTGGATGGTGGACCCGACGGTCGACGGCGAATGGGACGGACTGCAAAGGGTGTTGCGCGAGGCGGGGCTCAGCCCGCGCGTCCTGCACGGGGATTACCTCACCGCCGCCACCCTGGTCGCCACCGGTGAGGTCGTCACGGTCTGCC
This sequence comes from Streptomyces aureoverticillatus, assembly GCF_014649395.1. Taxonomy (GTDB): domain Bacteria; phylum Actinomycetota; class Actinomycetes; order Streptomycetales; family Streptomycetaceae; genus Streptomyces; species Streptomyces aureoverticillatus. Next base: position 440,459 of record NZ_BMSY01000003.1, on the reverse strand, counting down.
AGCCGACCTCGGTGGCGAGACCCGACATGGCGGTCAGACCCCTGTACGGCGATCCGCTCGGGGTCCGCCTGCTGGTCGCGGCCCGTACGACAGCGGAGCTCGACGCGGTGTACGGCGAGTTGGAGGCCGCGTACTGGGAGGCCGCCGCCGAGTCCCCCGCCTACCAGGACTGGCTGCTCGGCACGAGAGGCACCGCCCCGCCCCCGCACCCGGCCACGGACCGCCTGCCGCACCCGGCCACGGACCGCCTGCCGCCCTCGACCACGGACCGTCTGCCGCCCCCGGACCTTGGTCCCGCCCCATCTCAGGACCTTCGCCCCACCCCCCTCTGAACCCCCTCTGAACTGGGGTTTTTGCCGTCTGAGGGCTTGGCGCGCAGTTCCCCGCGCCCCTGACGGGGCGCCCCCAATCGCGTACTGAGAAGGGGCGCCCCATTCGCGTACTACACGCCGATGTCGTCGCCGTTCGCTCGCCAGACCGCCACCACCGACGGGCGGACGAGGTTGCCGGGGCCGTCGGGCCAGGTGCTCGCGGGCTTCTCGACGGACGCGCCGTCGATCTCGCCGGGGTGCTGCACGGCCACGAGCACGCGGCGGTCCTGCACCAGCGGGCCGCAGGTCTCCGCGCCCTTGGGCATCGTCAGGAACTGCTTGAGCTCACCGCGCCGGTCGCCCTTCGTGGCGACGCCGAACAGGCCGTCGTGCGAGCCGAGCTGGGCGCCGTCGGTGGAGATCCACAGGTTGCCGTGCGCGTCGAAGGCGACGTTGTCCGGGCACGAGATGGGGCTGACCTTGTCCTTCGGGAAGCCCGCGAAGTACGTGGCCGGGTCCTTCGGGTCGCCCGCGACGAGGAAGAGGTTCCAGCCGAAGCGGGTGGACTCCGGGCGGTTGCGGGACTCCGTGAGCTCCAGGACCTGGCCGTGCTTGTTGAGGTTGCGCGGGTTGGCCTCGTCGGCGCCGGCCTTGCCGGGCTTGCCGCGGTCGGTGTTGTTCGTCAGGGCGACGTACACCTTGCCGGTCGCCGGGGACGGCTCGATGTCCTCGGGGCGGTCCATCTTCGTGGCGCCGACCTTGTCACCCGCGAGGCGTGTGAAGACGTACACCTCGTCGGCGGTCATGCCCTCGACGTGCGACACCGCCTTGCCGCCCGCGTACGCGGTGGCCAGCGGGATCCACGTGCCGCTGCCGTCGAACTCGCCGTCGCTCGGCAGCGTGCCCTTGCCGTCGATCTCCTCGGCCGGGGAGTCACCCGTGAACTTCGCGACGTACAGGGTGCCTTCGTCGAGCAGCGTCAGGTTGTGCTCGCGGGCCCAGCGCGAGTTGCCCTTCGCCATGCGCTTGCTGGAGACGAACTTGTAGACGTAGTCGAAGCGCTCGTCGTCGCCCATGTAGACCACCGGGCGGCCGTCGCGGGTCAGGCGCGGCTGGGCGCCCTCGTGCTTGAAGCGGCCGAGCGCGGTGCGCTTGCGCGGGGTGGAGTCGGGGTCGTACGGGTCCAGCTCGACGACCCAGCCGAAGCGGTTGGGCTCGTTCGGCTCCTTGGTGAGGTCGAAGCGGTCGTCGAAACGCTCCCACTTGCGCTCGGACTCACCGCCCGCGACGCCGTACCGCTTGAGGCGGGCGGCCTGCGTCGGGTCGGTGACCTTCTCCGCGTTGGCGAAGTACTGGTTGAAGTTCTCCTCGCCGTGCAGGGTCGTGCCCCACGGCGTGGTGCCGCCCGAGCAGTTGTTGAGGGTGCCGAGGACGGTGACGCCGCGCGGGTCGGCCTTGGTGCGCACGAGCTCGCTGCGGGCGGCGGGGCCGGTGAGGTGGAACTTGCTGGTGACGGTGAGGCGGCGGTTGAGGTGGTGGCGCGGTACGGCACGCAGCGCGCCGCTCCCGCGCTCGCCCTCGACCACGACCACCGACAGGCCGTGCGCCGCCCACGCGATCTCGACCTGCTCGCGGGTGGGGTTCTTGTCGTCGTACCCCTTGAACATCAGGATTTCGTCCGTGTACTCGTGGTTCGCCACGAGGACCTGGCGGCCGTGGTCCTGCCCGTGCTTCTCGCCCGGCAGCGGGAGCAGGCTGAGGAAGTCGTTGTTGTAGCCGAACTGGCCCGCCTGGGCCTTGGCGGTCTGCTTGTCCGGGTCGAAGGCCGGGGCACCGCGCAGGATGGGCTCGCCCCAGCGGATCACGACGTTCTGGCGGTAGCCCTCGGGGACGGTGACCGTGTCGGCCGTGTTCGGGGCGACCGGCGTGAAGCGGAGACCGCGGGCGGCCTTCTTGCTTCTGCGTTTCGCCTCCGCGGCCGCCCGAGCCCCCGCGGGGGCGGCCTGCGCCTCGGCGGCGCCCGGGCCGAGGGCCAGGCCGCCGGTGGCGGACGCGGCGACCGTGACGACGGCCGCGGCGCGCATCATGGAGCGGCGGCTGAGGGCGCCGGCTATGACGTCACCCATGTACTCGTTGTCGCTGGTGTTGGGCACCGGGTGGAAGCAGGCGTCGCCACAGCGGAACCGGCACGTCATGGCCGAGCGGCCGCCGGAGCCGCCCGGGTGTGAGGTGATCAGGGGCAGCAGCTTGCGCACGGGGATCCTCCATGGGTGGCCGGTTGACGGCCCTTTGGCTTCTTTTTGCCGGTGTTTCCGGCTGGAGGCTAGGTGGGGCGGCGAGCGCCATGGGGGACTGCGGGTTAACGGCGGGTGAATCCGTGTCCGGTACGGGTCGCCTGCTCGGGTCGCGCGGTGGCCGCTAACCTTACGTGTCCCTCATGGCCAGGGGGCCGCTTCGGGGTACAAGTCACGTGAAGGGTTGCGCACATGGGCATTCTGGGTCGTCTGCGGGCTGTCTTCCGACGCTCACGGGGTGACGACGCCCCGGCCGCGCCGGTTCCGTCGCCCTCCCCTTCACCGGAGGCGGCGCCCGACCCCACGAAGTCCGTGCCGGAAGCTGCGGTGGCCGTACCGGAGGCTGCGCCCGCGTCGGACTCTTCCGAGGGCTCGGCTGCGGAGGCTCTGGTCGCTGAGGCGTTCGACAACGTGTCGGTCCGCGTCCCGGCCCGCCGCTCCGCGGCGGGATCCTCCCACCCACCCACCCGTGACCCCGACCCTCAGGGCGACCCCACGGCCTCCGAAGCCCCCGCTCCCGTGGTCCCCGAACAAACCGCGGCCCCCGCTTCCGTCGTCCCCGAGCAAGCCGCCGCTCCCGCTCCCGCCGGAGAGCCCCAGGCCGACGCAGAGTCGGCCCCCGCCGAGGACGACGTTCCCCCCGTCGCGGCACCCCCGGCCGACGCCCAGCCGGCTCCGACCGCTCCCCCTGTGGGCACCTGGTCCGCCCAGGGGGCGGAACGGGTGGGCACAGCCCCGGCCGACAGCACCGCCAACGACAAGGGCACCCTGCCCAACCCCCCGGCGGAGCCGGAAGAGACCGCAGCCCCGGCGGAGCCGCAGGAGAACACCCCGGCCCAGCCGGAAGCCACCCCGGCGGAGCCGGGCCCGGCAGAGGTCCCCACCCCGGCGGAGCCGGAGCCCGCCCCCGAGCCGGAGGCCGAGCCCCAGGCCGAGCCCGCGCAGACCCGGCCGGAGGCCAAGCCCGCGATGACCCTGGCCAGGGTCAAGGCCAAGGCACCGGGCCTCGCCACCGCGTACAAAGCCGCGGGCGCAGCCTTGCGCAAGGGCGGCCAAACAGGAAAACGGGCCCAGGTCTACCTGGTCCTCGACCGCTCGGGGTCGATGCGTCCGTACTACAAGGACGGCTCCGCCCAGAACCTGGCCGACCAGACCCTGGCCCTGGCCGCCCACACGGACCCCACCGCCACCGTCCACCTCGTCTTCTTCTCGACGGACATCGACGGCACCGCCGACCTCACCCTCGCCGACCACCACGAGAACCGGATCGACGAACTGCACGCGGCCTGCGGCCGCATGGGCCGCACCAGCTACCACCGCGCCGTCGAGGAAGTCGTGGCGCACTACGAGAAGTCGGACCACGCGGGCGAACCGGCCCTGGTGATCTTCCAGACGGACGGCGCCCCGGACACCAAGGGCCCCGCCACCCAGGCCCTGGCCGACGCCGCCCGCCACCCCCTGTTCTTCTCGTTCGTCGCCTTCGGCGAGAAGGACAACAAGGCCTTCGACTACCTCCGCAGGCTCAAGGCGGACAACGCCGCGCACTTCCTCGCGGGCCCCGACCCGAGGGAACTCACGGACAAGGAGCTGTACGAGGGCATCCTCGCGTCCTGGCGTCCGTAAGCCGCGAAGCGGACGCCGGCCGGGAAACGGCCGCCGGGCCGGAGGCCGTCTCACCCCTCGCACGCATGTGAATCGATCTTCAGCGGGCCGTTAGGATTTCGACCATGGCGGCCACTGGATCCGAGAAGCAGGGGGCGGCGGCGTATTACGTCTCGACCCCCATTTACTACGTCAACGACGCTCCTCACCTGGGCCACGCCTACACGACCGTCGCAGGCGACGTGCTCACGCGCTGGCACCGTCAGCGCGGCGAGAAGGTGTGGTACCTCACCGGCACGGACGAGCACGGTCAGAAGATCATGCGCACGGCCGAGACGAACGGGGTCTCCCCGCAGGAGTGGTGCGACAAGCTCGTGGAGGAGGCCTGGCGGCCCCTCTGGGAGCACCTGAACATCGCGAACGACGACTTCATCCGCACGACGGAGAAGCGGCACACGGACCGGGTGCAGGAGTTCGTCCAGGATCTCTACGACAAGGGCGAGATCTACAAGGGCGGGTACGAGGGTCCGTACTGCGTGGGGTGTGAGGAGTACAAGCTCCCCGGCGAGCTCCTCGACGGCGAGGGCGAGTACGCGGGGCAGAAGCTCTGCCCGATCCACAAGAAGCCGGTCGAGCTGCTCAGCGAGGAGAACTACTTCTTCAAGCTGAGCGAGTACGGCGACAAGCTGATCGAGCACTACGCGGCCAACCCGGACTTCATCCAGCCCGAGTCGGCCCGTAATGAAGTGGTGAACTTCGTCAAGCAGGGGCTTCAGGATCTGTCGATCTCGCGGTCCACCTTCGACTGGGGTGTCCCTGTTCCCTGGGACCCGAAGCACGTCATCTATGTGTGGGTCGACGCGCTGCTGAACTACGCGACCGCCGTCGGGTACAACGAGAACCCGGCGAAGTTCGACGAGACCTTCCCGGCGAACGTGCACCTCGTCGGCAAGGACATCCTCCGCTTCCACGCGGTCATCTGGCCCGCGATGCTGATGGCGCAGGGCCTGCCGCTGCCCGGCAAGATCGCCGCCAACGGCTGGCTGATGGTCGGCGGCGAGAAGATGTCCAAGTCCAACCTGACCGGCATCAAGCCGCAGGACCTGACGTCCCACTTCGGCGTGGACGCCTACCGCTGGTACTTCCTGCGGGCCATCGCCTTCGGCCAGGACGGCTCGTTCTCCTGGGAGGACTTCACCGCCCGCTACACCAGCGAGCTGGCCAACGACTACGGCAACCTCGCCTCGCGCGTCGCCGCCATGGTCGGCAAGTACTTCGGCGGGGCGCTTCCCGCCGACGAGGCGCCCGGCGCGGCCGAGCAGGCCGTCCGGGACGGGCTGGCCAAGGCGGTCGCGGAGGCCGACCGGCGCGTCGGTGACGAGCTCGACTTCCAGGGCGGCATCCTCGCCGTCTTCGACTTCGTGAAGCAGGTCAACGGCTACATCACGGAGCAGGAGCCGTGGAAGGTCGCCAAGGACGAATCGCCCGAGGGCCGGGCGCGCCTCGCGACCATCCTCTACACGGCCGCCGAGTCGCTCCGCGCGGTCGCGGTGCTCCTCAACCCCGTCATGCCCGAGACCTCCCAGAAGCTCTGGGACTCCCTCGGCGCCGAGGCCCCGCTGGGCGCCCTCGCCGAGCAGCGCGTCCAGGACGCGGGCACGTGGGGTCTGCTGCCGGCCGGCGCCACGGTCACCAAGGGCGCGGTGCTGTTCCCGCGTCTGGAGGAGCCGAAGAAGGCGTGACGTACGACTGACGTACGCGGAGTAGGGCCCGGAACCGAACGGTTCCGGGCCCTTCTCTATGCCCGATACGTCCGCAGTAGCCGCGCCAACTGCCGTCCTGCCGCCCGCAAGGGCTCCTCGCTGCGGCTGACCTGGGCGGTCACCTCCGCACCTTCGAGGGTGCTGATGACGGTGGTGGCGACCTCGGCCGCGTCCTCGGCGGTGTAGCCGGACGCACGCAGCTTCTTGGCGACGATGTCCTCCCAGGCGCGCAGCGCTTCGGCGCACGCCCGCTGGATCTCGGAGTCGGTGCCGAGGGTCTCCAGGGCGGCGGCCGTGATGGGGCAGCCGTCGGTCCAGCCCGACTCCCGCAGTCCGACCGCCAGATCGGCGGCGCAGGCCTCGATGGCGGCGGCCGGGTCGTCCTCGCGGTGGAGCGCGTCCGTGAGGAGCGAGCCGAACTCCTTGGCGCCGTGCTCGATCGCGGCCACGGCGACGGTCTCCTTCCCGCCCGGGAAGAAGTGGTAGACGGAACCGAGCGTGGCCTGCGCCTCCTTGGCGATCTGCTTGATGCTGGTACCGACGTAGCCCTGCCGCTGGATGAGCCGTGCGGTGACCACGACGATCCGCTCGCGGGTGCTGGGGGGCGCGCTGTACAGACTCATCCCGCCACCTTACCCGCCACTAAATAGAGCGCTCGTTCTAGAGCTGTGTTACGTTTCATCGCGGCGCTAAATAGAGCGCTCGCTTTAGTGACGATACGTACGCACTGGAGGCACTCATGTCACACTCCGTCACGGTCATCGGGCTCGGCCCCATGGGGCAGGCGATGGCCGCCGCGTATCTGGACCGCGGCTACGAGGTCACGCTCTGGAACCGCACCGCGTCCCGGGCGGACGCCCTGGTGGCGCGCGGCGCCAAGCTGGCCGCCACCCCCGAACAGGCGCTGTCGGCGAATGAGTTGGTGATACTGAGCCTGATCGACTACGACGCGATGTACGGCGTGATCGAGGGCGCGGAGGAGGCGGTCGCGGGCCGGGTTCTGGTGAACCTCAGCTCGGACACCCCGGAGAAGGCCCGCGCGGCCGCGCGCCGGGTGGCGGAGCTGGGCGGCACGCACCTCACCGGCGGGGTCCTGTCGCCGCCGCCCGGGATCGGCAGCCCGGACATGTCGACGTTCTACAGCGGCCCGCGTGCCGCGTACGACAAGCACCGCGCGGCCCTCGAAGTGATCACCGGCAAGACGGACTACCGGGGCGAGGACCCGGGCCTGGCCGCCCTCATGTACCAGCTCAACATGGTGGTCTTCTGGCCGGCGATGCTCTCGTACTGGCAGGCAGTGGCCCTGGCCGACGCGCACGGGCTCACGGCGGCGGACATCGCCCCGTACGTCTCCGAGAACTTCGCGGGAATGGGGCAGTTCATCGACTTCTACGCGGCCCGCATCGACGCCGGCGACCACAGCGGCGACGTCGACCGCCTCTCGATGGGCGTCGCCAGCATGGAACACGTCGTCCACACGAACGCGGACGCGGGCGTGGACACGGCGTTCCCACGTGCGGTCCTCGACGCGTTCCACCGGGGCGCCGACGCCGGTTTCGGCGCGGACAGCTTCTCCAGCGTGCTGAAGCTGATGAAGAAGCAGCCCTGACCGGGGTGGCGTGCTACCGGACGGCCGGCCCTCCCGCCAGGGAGCGCAGGAGGGCGGCCAGTCCTTCCCGGGTGACGGTGAGGACGCGGGCCGGGTCCTCGCTCTCGCGGAGCAGCAAGGTGGTGTCGGTGGCTGCCAGTTCCACGCACGCGGAGCCGTCCGAGCCGCTGGAGTAGGACGACTTCTGCCAGGGGTGCCGCTGGGTCACGTTCTACAGCTCCTTCGCCAGGCGGTGGATGTAGTCGCGCGTCTCCGCGGGTTCCAGGGACGCCGATTCCACTTTACGGACCAGCGTGCGGGCCGACTGGAGTTGAGCTGCGGCGTCCAGTAAGGCGGAGCCCTTGGGCGTGTCCTGCTGGACGGTGTCGAGGGCCGGGACCTGGCCCCGGAAGTAGAGCAACGCGGCGCTGGCGCCCGCGAAGCCGTCCACGTCGAAGGGGATCACCCGGATCGTGAAGGGGCCGCTCTCCGACTGGCGCAGCACTTCTTCGAGTTGGGTCCGCGCGACGCGGCGGTCCGCCACACGCGTGCGCAGGACGGCCTCGTGCAGGACGGCCACGTACGGCGCAGCGCCGGCCCGCATGAGCGCCTTCCGGCGGCGCATGCGGTGCTCGACCCGCAGGTCGAGGTCCCGCCGCGGCAGCTCCGGGCGCCAGTAGGCGAACACCGCGTGCGCGTACTCCTCGGTCTGCAGGATGCCGGGGACGTGTGCGGTGCCGACCTCCTGGATGTACGTCGCGTGGTGCTCCACCTCCGCGAGGTCGAGGAAGGCGGCCGGCAGCACGCCCCGGTACTCCTCCCACCAGCCGCGGCTACGCTCCGTGGCCATCGCGGCCAGCGCGTCGACCAACTCGGCGTCGGCGCACGCGTAGTGCGCCGCGAGGCTGCGCACCCGCTGCTCGCTGACCCCGGCGATGCCGGACTCCATCTGACTCATCTGGGCCGAGGTCGAACCGAGCAGCTCCGCCACCTCACGAGCGGTCATCCCCGCGGCGTCACGCAGCCTGCGCAGCTCCGTACCGAGGCGTACCTGACGCGCGGTGGGCTGGTTCCTCGGCGGCATTCGCACCTACCTCAACAGAGCTTGATCCAGGGAACGTTGACGACCCTCGTTCGGGTGCAGGTTACGCGAGCGTGTTGCCGAGGCAGAAATTAATGCCTTACCTTCAGTGACGTGTCGACCACCCTCAGCAATCCCCAGCAGGTCGGAAGCGCACCGCACCGCCCCGCCACGGCGGTGCCGGCAGGCCACCGCCCAGGGAGCGCCGAACGTCCCCGACTCCACTTCTACCGACTGGAGTTCCGCATGCCCGAGAGCACCGACACCGGCGACGACACCATCCCCCCACACCCATCTGCTCCCACTCCCTGGCAGTACACCCTCCACATCCCCAACGACCTCCGCGCCGTCACGATCTGCCGTCGCACCCTCGGGGTGATCCTGGCCGCCCACGGCCTCCCCCACCTGTCCGATTCGGCGGAGCTCGTCGCGACCGAGCTGGTGGCCAACGCCGTGACCCACACGAAGGGCCCCGCCGCCCTCCGGCTCGCCTGGGCCGAGGGCATCCTGCGCATCGAGGTGTGGGACGCCGACCCGACCCCGCCCCAGCCGCCCGCACCCCCCGCGCGGGACACCGTACTGCGGGAGGCGGGCCGCGGTCTCGCCCTGGTGAAGGGCTGCGCCGACGGCTGGGGCTGGTACCGCCTGGGCGGCTCCCGGCTCCCGGACGGAGAGGGCAAGTTCGTCTGGTGCGAGCTGGCCGAGGCGGCCTGAGGCGGCGAAGCCCGCGGCCGACCCGGCCGGTCCGCGCCGCCTACGGGAGCGGGGCCGTCTCCTCCGAGTGTTCCGGAGCCGACGGCTCCCGCCCCGGCCGCCGCCCGCCGGCCCCCAGCAGTGCCCAGGCCACGCCCGCCGCGGCCAGCAGGATCGCGGAGCCCACCGCGAGCGCGCTCGTGTAACCGTGCACCACGGACGCGGTCGGGGCCGCGCCGCGGTGCGAGTCCGCGTACGCCGCCGCCGCGCTCGCCGCGACCGTGTTGAGCAGGGCCGTGCCGAGGGCGGCCCCCAACTGCTGGGACGCGTTGTACGCGGCCGACGCGGCGCCGATGTCGTGGCCCCGCATGCCGGCCGTCGCCAGGCTCGCCGTCGGCGGCAGCACACAGCCGAGGCCGAGGCCGGTGAGGGTCAGGGACGGGACCAGGTACAGCCAGAAGACGTGCGTGCTGTCCTGGGTCAGGCCGGTGAGGATCAGCATGCCGGCGGCCGCCGCGAGGAGACCCGGTACGACCAGGGCCACCGGGCGCACCCGGCCGTGCAGCTTCCCCGCGACGAACGTCGCGCCGACCAGCGCCGCGAACGCGTTGACGATCAGCGTCAGGCCCGCCTCCACCGGCGAATAGCCGAGCACCGTCTGGGTGTAGTAGCTCATGAAGAGGTAGAAGCCGAACACCGCGACGAACAGCAGCGTCACCGCGAGGAACGCGCCCGCGCGGGCCCGGTGCAGGAGGATCCGCGGGGCCAGCAGGGGCCGGGGCGCGCGGAGTTCGACGGCCACGAAGGCGGCGAGCAGGGCGACGCCCACGGCCAGCAGGGCCAGGACGCGGGCCGAGCCCCACCCCTTCGGCTCCGCCTCGCTGAACGCGTACACGACGGCCGCGAAGCCGCCCGCGCTGAGCAGCGCGCCCGGCACGTCGAGGCGGGCGCCGCGGGTGGCCGGGGTCTCGGCGGGGCGCTTCTGGTGAGCCTCAGCAGGACCGTCCGCATGCGCCTCGGCGGGGCGGTCCCGGGGCACGAACGCCGCCCCGAGCACCGCGAGCAGCGCCAGCGGCACGTTCACGTACAGGCACCACCGCCAACTCGCGTACTCCGTGAGCAGCCCGCCCGCCACCAGGCCCACCGCCGAACCGGCCGCGCCGACGGCCGCGAACACCCCGAACGCCCGGCCGCGGGCGCGCGGTTCGGTGAACGTGAGGGTGAGCAGGGACAGCCCGGCGGGCGCGAGCAGCGCGGCGAACACCCCTTGCAGGGCACGGGCCCCGAACAGCATCCCGGGGTTCGCCGCCGCCCCGCCCAGCGCCGACGCGGCGGCGAAGCCGACCAGGCCGACGACGAACGCCCGGCGGTGGCCGAGCGCCCCGCTGACCCGGCCGCCGACGAGCAGCAGGCCGCCGAACGCCAGCGCGTAGGCGGTGATCGCCCACTGGCGGCTCGCGTCGGACATGCCGAGCGCGCCCTGTGCGGAGGGCAGCGCGATGTTCACGATCGTCCCGTCCAGGACGACGAGGAGCTGGGCCGCGCTCACGGCGAGCAGCGTCCACCAACGGGTGGTTCTGTTGTCTGCAGCACTCATGGATTCAAGCTTTTCGTTGAAGCTGATCCGGAGAGCTGCGCCCAGGAGCGGCCCGGCCGGGCGGGGTCCGGTGCCCGCGAAGTCTCAAGCCGGGGTTGAGGCCGCCCCGCCTCGGCGGCACCGCGCGCTGTGAGCAGCGACACAGTTTGAACGTGGCTTGTTTTGGACGGTGCCGGTGAGCTGTTGATCACTTAGTGACTGGACTCACTTCGTCTTCACGCCGGCGCACGTACGCTTCACAGTATGGCCACGAATCCCGCTTCCGAGAGCCGGCGGTCGGCGCGCACCGCCGACGAGGTGAATGAGGAGATCCGTGCGCTGTGGCTGCGCTGCGGCGGGCGGCTGAGCACCGACCAACGGCGTGAGTACCAACGCCTGGTGACCGAGTGGGCAGCGGCCGAGGCCGAGGCCCACAGCACCCCGAACCGCGCCGCCTGACCAGCTCGTTCCGCTTCACCCCGTCCCGCTGGGGACCACGCAGTCCTTCGGCTGGGGACGGCCCCTTTCCGGCCACCCGAGCCCCGCGAACCTGAGGCGCTGGGTGCGCGGGTCCAGCTCGACGACGGCCACCGGCTTGTCGTAGGGGTTGCCCGCGTTGGTGAGGCACACCCACCCACTGGTTCCGCGCACCCGGTGCGCGGACTCCAGGCGCGGCCACTGCGCGGACACCCGCTCACGCGGCGGCACCACGCCGGGCGTCTGCGCGTTCGCCAAGAACACGGCCTTCGCGATGGTGCGCATCCCGTCGTGCACCAGCATCGTGCGGGAGTCGTCCAGCTCGACCGTCCCGATGTCCCCGGCGCCCTGCCGGTCGACGAGCCCGCGCAGCTCCGCCAGTTCCTCCTGCGGCTCGGTCAGATACGCGGGGCGCCCCTTCTCCCTGCCCAGCTCCCGTGACCAGGCCGAGGGGTGGGCGGGCGCCGTGTACTGCACGGTGACCGCGGCCTTCTTGGCCCCGGCGTCGCCCTGGAGTGTCTTCCAGTCGGCGTCGCTCATGTACCGGTCGAGCGTCGCCGCCCCCGACCCGCTCACGATCTTGTACCGCTTCCCGTGGCACGACACCTCCGCCAGTTTGATCGCGAACAGCCGCAGGTGGACGGGGCGTCCGGCGAAGTAGACGACCTTCGCCGGGGACCGGCAGATGTTGTGGCCGATGAGGTTGAAGTCGTTGCCCGTCTCACCCGGATCGTTGATCGAGGGAGAGGTGAACTCCTGGTCCTTGGCGCCGGGCGGCCCCTTCTCGTCCCGGCTGAACGCCCGCGCCAGCGAGTCGACGTAGATGTCGTCGGGGCGGGTGTCCTTGACCAGGACGGTCTCCTCGTCGGGCAGCCCGCCGTGGAACGCGGCGAGCGCCTCGGCCTGCTGCCGGTTGGTGGGGATCACCCGGGCCAGGCCCTTGAAGCGCGGCGTGGCCGTACGGCCCTCGGCGTTGGCGAGTTCGTCGGCGCTGGCACGGCTGATCAGGACGGGGATGTTCAGCTCGTTGGTGAGCCGGTCCACGGCGTCGACGGTGTCGCGCAGGCTCAGGTTGAAGCCCGTGACCGCGCGCAGGTTGTGCTTCGGGGAGTCCGCGAGCTTCGCCAGCGCGTCGACGACCCGCCGCTGCTGGCCGTAGTTCCGGCCGGGGTTGGCGAGCACCAGGCGGATCAGCGGCTTCTCCTCGTCGCGGTTCGCGCGGTACTGCCCGAGATACGCGCCCTGTATGTCGCTGCGCAACTGCTCGCGCTCGGCGTCCGAGTCGGGCTGCAGCGGGAGCATCAGCGCGACCGTGATGTGCGGCTGGCCCTCGACGCGCCGGTTCTCCTCGGCGATCGCGTCGCTGACCTGGCCGATGGCCGAGGTGCCGAAGTCGTAACCGGAGCCGTTGACGCCGATGCACTCGCCGTCGTGCTTCTCCACGCCGTCGGCGCAGGTGTCGGGGCCGCCCACGTTCCGGGGGACGATGATGCCCGCCGCCGTGGCCACGGCCACGACGACCAGGACCGTCACGGCCTTCTTCAGGCGCGTGGCCCACAGATGGTTGTACAGCCAGTTCAGCACCGCAACGCCCCCTCCTGGGCAGAATCCACCGGTCGTCGCGCTCAGGGCGTGTCCGAGGGGTCCTGTCGGACCCGCCCTAACCGAGGTGCCGCGTGCACGTGCACGGACTCAACGGCTGTCTCTCCTGGGCCAGTTGGGCCCACTCACCGGCCTTGCGGGTCAGTACCTCGGTGCCCGGCACCGGCTCGTCGCCGAGCCGGTCGAGCAACTGCCGCCAGGTGCCGGTCAGCGCCTGGTCCACCGGGCGCGTCCGGTCCTCGTACAGCCACACCGCGTGCAGCAGCCGGTCGATGCGGCGCCGCAGCCAGTCGCCGCCGACCGGCGGGGCCTCCCCGAGGGCGCGGGCGTGCCGGTCGTCCGGGGCGCCGCCCAGCGGGGCCGCGCACGGAGCGCCCGCGATCGCGAGCAGCTCCTCGCACCACTCGGCCATGTCGCGGGTGGCGTCCCGCAGCGGAAAGGACCCGGTCAGGTGGTCCACGGCCGCCTCCACACCGCCCGCGGCGAGGTCGTGGTGGGCCGCGTGCGCGGCGGCGGTGCCGCACTGGTCGTCGGCGGCGGCGGGGAAGAGGCCCGCGAAGTGGTCCCGGAGCAGCTCGTGGTCGGCCCGCCAGGTGCCGCCGTCCTCCCCCATCCGGTACAGCCGCCGCATCAGCAGGTGGCGCAGCCCCCGGTCGCCGATGAAGTGGCGCGGGCAGTGCGGCCAGCCGCTGTCGGCGAGGAGTTCGGCGACGCGGTACGCGGACAGCCGCTCGTCGCGGCCCTCCTGCCGGGCCAGCAGCAACTTCTGCGCGCAGCTCCCGGTGTGCGCGACCGACAGATGGCTGAGCAGGTCCAGCCAGTGGTCGTGCTGCTGGGGCGGCAGTTCCTCGGGGAGCTGCCGGATGATCAAGTCGTCCAGGAGCAGGTCCGCGACGGGCGCCGGCCGCCCTTCCGGCTCCTCTCCGGCCCGCACCGGCGCGTCGAGCAGGTCCCAGTCGGTGAACGCGGCCGGATCCCGCACCCGCAGCGACGCCGCGCCCTCGCCGAGCCGCGTGACGAACCGGGGCCGCCCGCCGCTGAGCCGGTGGATGCCGCTCTCGACGCGCAGCCGCGAGGCGTGCTCGCCCGGCTGGTGGCCCGGGTGGCCCGGATGCCTCGGGTGACCCTCCTGGCCCGCCTGGCCCGCCTGGCCCGCCTGGCCCGCCTGGCCCGAATGCCCCAGCCGCCCCAGGTGCCCCAGGTGCCCGGGATGTCCCGGGTGCCCCGCGCCGCCGCCCTGCCCGTGCCCCCGCAGCCGGGCCACCTCGTTGTTCTGCTGTTCGGTGGTCAGCGTCGGCATCCGGACGAGCAGCGCGCCCCGCGCGGGCGCGACCAGGCCCGGTACGCCGCCCTGCGCCCGCCGCCACACCGGAAGCCCGCCGTCCGCGGGGCCCCAGGCCGCCACCGCCTCGGCGTCGGCGTCCGTCGACCGGTACAGGAAGCGGCCGCCGTCCGCGCGCCGGGCCGTCGCGAACACCACCACGCGGTCGTGGTGCCCGCTCTCCCGGTCCAGCAGCACCGGCCGCAGCAGCCGCCTGCCGAGCGCGTTGTCCGCGTGGTCGAGCAGCACCGCCGGCCGCCCGGCCCGCGCCATCCGCCCGCGCACCGAAGCGTACGCGGCCTCGACGTCCTCGCGCAGCGCCCGGAACAGGAAGCTCTCCGCGTTGGCGCGCCCCTCGCCGCCCTGCTGGAAGTCGACGCTCAGCGCGTGCAGGCCGAGCCGCGGGTGCCCGGCCGCGCCCGAGTAGGCGCCGTAGCAGTCCTCAAGGGCCGCCTTGCCCTCCGAGGAGACCCGCTCGAAGAGTTCGTCGAGGATGGCGGTGATGAGCGGGGTGGCCAGGGGCTGGGCGGCGAGGAGGGCGGCGAGCGCGGCGAGGTAGTGGCGGAACGCGCGGTGCAGGACGCCGCCCCAGAACGAGCCGCGCGGCAGCAGGTCGTCGTGTCTGCGCACCTCTTCCAGGCCGGTGGCCGAGCCCGCCAGCGGATCGCCGGCCGCGACGGCCACCAACCCCGCGTACAGCCGGGGCACCGCGATCGGACCGCCGTCCCCGCTCCACGCGCCGAACTGGACGGCCATCTCCCGCAGGGCCTCGGTGACTTCGGAGCGCGTGCTCGGGTGCTGGCCGGCGCGTTCGGCGTGCGCGGGGGCGGCGCAGTCGACGTGGACGGCGGGCACATGGCGCCCGAACTCGTCGCGTACGCAGCGCAGCAGGCGTCCCTTGCCCATGCCCGGGCCGCCGGTGAGGAACACCACGGGCAGGTCGGGGCCGTACAGGAGCGGGCGGTTGCGGCCCTTGTGGGTCTTGCCGAGCAGCCGGGCGACCAGCCCGTCGTCGTCCAGCAGCTTGCCGAATCCCAGGTCGTCGGACACCGGCCCCCCGATGTGTCGCCGTTCCGCACCTGTGCGCTGCGTACACACGTGCTGTGCGCGTGATGAACCGTCAGGGTAGTGGAGCGACTTGAGGATGACAGCGGAAAATCCGAGACAGACTTGCGCGCGCGACGGACCCGCTTCAGCGCTTGGGGCCCGCCAACTCCCGCTCCAGCGGCGTCCGGTACGCGGGGGTGACCCGCACCGGCCCGAGCCACGCCCCGAGTTCCGCGGCCCGCTCCGCCACCGCCGTACGCGCCCCCGCACCCACATCCTCCAGGAGCCGGAACACCACCTCGCCGTCCGCGCGCTGCGCCCACGCGCCGACGATCCGGCCGTCGGCCCACACGGTGGGGCCGATGTTGCCGTTGCGGTCGAAGAGGGCGGGCACGTGCGCCGGGTCGAGGTGGAAGCCGCGGTGGCGGCGGCCCATGGAGGTGGGGTCGAGGCCGGGCAGCAGGGCCACCCAGGGCGCGGGGGTGGGCACGGGCTCCTCGTCGCCGGGCGCGAGGTAGCCGGTGGCGCCGTCGTCCAGGTCCACGTCCCGCGCATCCGTCGCGGCCAGCGCCTTGCGCGCGTCCGTGAGCGTCCAGCCGGTCCACCACTTCAGGTCGTCGACGGTGACCGGGCCGAAGGCGTACAGATAGCGGCGGGCGAGGGCGGCCTTGGCGGCGAGCGGGTCCGCGTCGTGCGCCGGGGGCTCGGGCGCGAGGGTCCACCGGAACTGGCCGGACGTCCACGCGCCGCGCGGCCGGGCCCGCCGGATCCGCCCCTCGGCCGCGAGCACCCGCAGCATCCGTGAGCCCGCGGTCTGCCACGCCGCATACGACTTGCCGGGGCTGACGAGCACCTTCTCCCCCAACTCCGGCACGTCGCGGGCGAGTTCGACGGCGCCCGCCGTGCCCCGGTCGGCCAGCGCGGCGAGCGCGGCCCGCTCCACGGCGGCGTACCGGCGCTCGTCCCAGCCCAGCTGGGCGACGAACGCCAGACAGCCCGCGCGCTCCTTGGCGGCCACGGCCCGCGCGGTGGAGGCGTGCACGAGGGGCGCGAGCGGCGTCGGCACCACGAACATGGTGCGCCGCATGCACAGCATCCGCGTGACCGTCAGGTCGTCGTAGAGCCCCCGTTCCACCTCCGCGACGGACGGCTTCGCGAGCCGGGCCGCGGCGGACAGGTACACGGTCGCGGGGTCGGTGGCGTGCAGGCCGACCAGGGCCTCGGCGACGTCCTCGATCCGGTCGGCGCGGGTACCGGGGGCCAGCAGCTGCCGGGCGCCGAGCCGGGCCCGCCGCTCGGCGTCGCCGACGGCGGCACGCCGGGCGGTCATCGTCCGGCCTCCGCGCCCTCGGAGGGCTGACCGACGGCCATGGGGGACTCCACTCGCTCTGCGGTACGGGTGCACTGGAAGGTCAGCTTCATGGCTCTCCCGCCCGGCGACAACCCAGAGGGGCCCGGAACCACACGGTTCCGGGCCCCTCTGCCGTGACTGGCGGCAGCCGCCGCAGCTGCCGTACGAGGACTACTTGGCGTCCTGCTCACCCTGGCCGGAGGCCGCCTTGGCGGTGGCCGTGGCGGCCGGCTTGCGGAGGGCGATGTTCAGCTCCCTGAGGCGGGCCTCCTCCAGCACGCTCGGGGCGCCCATCATCAGGTCCTGGGCGTTGCCGTTGAGCGGGAAGGCGATCGTCTCGCGGATGTTCGGCTCGTCGGCGAGCAGCATCACGATGCGGTCGACGCCCGGGGCGATGCCGCCGTGCGGCGGGGCGCCGAGGCGGAAGGCGCGCAGCATGCCCGCGAACTCCCGCTCGACGGTCTCCGCCTCGTAGCCCGCGATCTCGAAGGCCTTCAGCATGACCTCGGGCTCGTGGTTGCGGATGGCGCCGGAGGACAGCTCGATGCCGTTGCAGACGATGTCGTACTGCCAGGCGAGGATGTCCAGCGGGTCCTTCTCCTCCAGGTCCTTCATGCCGCCCTGGGGCATGGAGAACGGGTTGTGGGAGAAGTCGATCCTGCCGGTCTCCTCGTCCTTCTCGTACATCGGGAAGTCGACGATCCAGCAGAAGCGGAAGACGTTCTCCTCGAAGTGGCCCGCGCGCTTGGCGGCCTCGACGCGGACCGCGCCCATGATCTTCGAGACCTCGTCGAAGTCGCCGGCGCCGAAGAAGACGGCGTGGCCGGGGGCGAGGGAGAGGCGCTTGGTGAGCTCCTCCACGTTCGCCTCCGTCAGGAACTTGGCGATCGGGCCGGTCAGCGAGCCGTCCTCGGCGACCCGCACCCAGGCCAGGCCCTTCGCGCCGTGCTCGACGGCGTACTCACCGAGGCCGTCGAAGAACTTGCGGGACTGCGACGCGGTGTCCGGCACCGGCAGCGCGCGCACGTGCTTGCCCGCGAACGCCTTGAACTCCGAGTCGGCGAACACGTCGGTGATGTCGACGAGTTCGAGCTTGGCGCGCAGGTCGGGCTTGTCGTTGCCGTACTTCAGCATCGACTCGCGGAACGGGATGCGCGGGAACGGCGACGTGACCTCGCGGCCGTTGCCGAACTCCGTGAACAGCTCCGTCATCAGCTTCTCGATGGGCCGGAAGACGTCCTCCTGCTCGACGAAGCTCATCTCGACGTCGAGCTGGTAGAACTCGCCCGGCGAGCGGTCGGCGCGGGCGTCCTCGTCGCGGAAGCAGGGCGCGATCTGGAAGTACCGGTCGAAGCCGGAGATCATCAGGAGCTGCTTGAACTGCTGCGGCGCCTGCGGCAGGGCGTAGAACTTGCCGGGGTTCAGGCGGGACGGGACGACGAAGTCGCGCGCGCCCTCGGGGGACGTCGCGGTCAGGATCGGCGTCGCCATCTCGTTGAAGCCGAGGGCCACCATCTTCGAGCGGATCGAGGCGATCACGGCGCTGCGCAGCATGATGTTGCGGTGCATGCGCTCGCGGCGCAGGTCCAGGAAGCGATACTCCAGGCGGCGCTCCTCGTTCACGCCGTCGTCCGCGTTCACCGTGAAGGGCAGCGGTCCGGCCGCGCCGAGCACCTCGACCTCGGTGGCCTCGATCTCGACCTCGCCGGTGGGCAGCTCCGGGTTCACGTTCTCCGCGCCGCGGGAGACGACCTTGCCGTCGACGCGGACGACCGTCTCCTTGGACAGCTTGTCCAGGGTCTCGGCGGCGGCGGTGCCGGGGCGGGCCACGAGCTGGGTGATGCCGTGGTGGTCGCGCAGATCGATGAAGAGGATGCCGCCCAGGTCGCGCCGATTGTGCAGCCATCCGCTGAGCCGGACGTCGGTGCCGACGTCAGAGGCGCGGAGCTCACCGCACGTGTGCGACCTGTACCGATGCATCGTCGTTCATCCAGTCTTTCGGTATCGGGGGTGCCTGCCCCGGGACGTCCCCGGACGGCCGTGAAAAGGGTGCTGGCAGTCAAGGCTACCGTCCGGCGGAAGATCCCTTCCCCCCGTATATGGGCGGCGCCCTTGAGGCACCCCGGGTCCGACAGTCACGGGCGGGAGGGTGGGAGCAGCCGCCGCGCAGCGGCGGCGCACAGTTGCCGCCCCCGGGCCACGGGACACACGGTGGCGAGGGGTACGTCACTGTTCCTAGAGTGATGAAATGCGCACCGATGAGCCCCGCGAGCAGGTGGGGGACGCCTCCCTGCCTCCCGACCGGGACTCCCTCCCGCCCGTGGGCGACGTCCTCACGGCCATCGCCACCGGCCTGTGGCGCTGGGACAACGCCACCGGGGTCGTCACCCTCGACGCCGAGGCGGCCCGCCTGCTCGGCCTGCCGCCGCACGCGCGGATCACCACCGAGGCGGCCGTACGCTCCCGTTTCCACCCCGTGGACTGGAACGAGATCCACGGCATCGTGCAGCTCGCCGTCGCCGAGAGCACCCTCGCCGAGGCCCGGCTGCGGATCATGGACGACCAGGGCCGCCGCGTGCTGCGTACGGTACGCAGCCGCACCAAGCCGATCGTCCACGCAGAGGCGAACACGTACGAGCTGATCGGCACCCTCCAGGAGGTCTCCGAGCCCTCCCCGGGCGCGGCCGCCCGCACGCCCGTGACAGGCGACTGGCGCCGCTCCCGCGAGGCGTTCCTGCTGGACGCGGGCCGCGCGCTCGCGGAGGCGCGCTCCACGGAGGAGGTGCTGCGGGTCGCCGCGGGCCTGTCGATGCCGGGGTTCTCGCCGGACGGCCTCGCCGTCTTCGGCGCCAAGGCCGACCGCCTGACCGTCATCGGCCACCACGGACACCACGGCTACGGAGACGACGATCCGCTCGCCTCCATGCCCCTGGACACCGACTACCCCGCCGCCGAGGTGCTGCGCACCGGCCGCGCCGTCTACCTGTCCTCTCCGGAGGAGTACCGCCGCCGCTACCCGACCACCTGGCCGCTGGCGTCCCGCTTCGAGCGGCAGTCGTGGGCGTTCCTGCCGCTGACCGTCGCGGGCCGCACCATGGGCGCGTGGATGGCGGCGTTCACGTACCCCGTCTCGTTCACGCCCGACGAGCGCTCCGTCCTGACGACGGTCGCCCGCATGCTGGCGCAGGCCCTGTCGCGGGCCGGGGTCGCGGAGTCCGAGCGGGAGCTGACCGAGGGCCTGCAACGCTCCATGCTGCCGATGCTGGGCCCGGAGATCCCCGGCATGAGCGTGGCCGCGCGCTACGTACCGACGGGCGGCGGCCTCCAGGTCGGCGGCGACTGGTACGACGTGATCCCGCTGCCCAGCGGCCGCATCGCCTTCGTCATCGGCGACGTACAGGGCCACGACGTGCGGGCGGCGGGCCTGATGGGGCAGTTGCGCATCGCCCTGCGCGCGTACGCCTCCGAGGGGCACCGTCCGGACGCGGTGCTCTCCCGCGCCACCCGCTTCCTGTCCGGCATCACGGACGGCATCACCTACGGCTCGACGGACACCCGCGACGACCACGGCGGCAAGGACACCCTGGATGACACGCGGTTCGCGACGTGTCTCTACGTAGAGGCCGATCCGACGACCGGCGTCCTGGAGATCGCCCGCGCGGGCCACCCCGAGCCGGTCATACGCATGAGTGACGGAACGATTCTGCAGCGGCCCATCGCGGGCGGCCTGCCGCTCGGCATCGACCCGGACGCCGACTATCCGACGACCCGCCTCGTCCTGGACGCGGGCGAGACCATGCTGGTCTGCACGGACGGCCTCATCGAGACCGGCGGCCACGACCTGGAGACGGGCTGGTCGCGGATCCGCAAGATCCTGGAGGACTACGAAGACCACGCGGAGCGCCCGGAGCGCGCGGATCACGCGGACCGCGGCGGCCCCGAGGCCTACGACGCGTACGAGGCGCAGGCGGCCGCGAGCGACAGCCTGGAGGCGCTCGCCGACACCCTCGTGCAGGCCGTGCACGGCCCGTCCTCGCACCACACCACGGGACCGCTCGCCGACCGCCGCGAGGACGACATAGCGGTCCTGCTGCTGCGCCGCACCGGCCACCCGGAGCAGCGCGCCCGCACCCGCCGCACCATGCTGACCATCGCGCAGGCGGAGCCGGAGCGGGTGGCGGGCGCCCGCGGGCACCTGCGGGACCTGCTGCACGACTGGGCGGACCCCGACCAGGTCGACTCGGCGGTCCTGCTGGTCTCCGAGATGATCACCAACGTCCTTGTGCACACCGACGGCGACGCGCTCCTGGTCGCCGAGGTCACCGGCGAGGAGGGCACGCGCAGGCTGCGGGTGGAGGTCGCCGACGGGAGCGACGACCTGCCGCACAAGCGCCATCCCGGCGAACTCGCCTCGTCCGGGCGCGGATTGGTGCTCATGGAGCTGCTCGCCGAGCGGTGGGGGGTGGATCCGCGGGGCGAGGGGAAGAGCATCTGGTTCGAGCTCTACGAAGCGTCTCAGGGGGCCGACGCGTCTCCGGGGGCCGGTCCCGAGCCGGGCGGCGCGGTCGAGGAGGCCGTCGGTGACGCGGGCGGGGCGGCCCCCGAGGTGCCGTAGCGGGCGCGGAGTTCGGAGACGACACCGAAGGCGGCGGCCGTCAGCGGCACGGCGAGCAGCATCCCGATGATCCCGGCGACGGACGCCCCCGCGGTGATCGCCAGCATCACCACCGCCGGGTGCATCTGCACCGTACGGCTCTGGATCATCGGCTGGAGCACGTGCCCTTCGAGGACCTGCACGGCGAGCACCACGCCGAGTGCCCACAGCGCGATCGCCAGGCCGCGGTCGGCGAGCGCGACGAGGACGGCGATGGCGCCGGACAGGAACGCCCCCAGATACGGGATGTACGCGCCTACGAAGACCAGCGCCCCGAGCCCGGCGGCGCCCGGCACCCGCAGGATCAGCAGGCCGACGGTGATGCACACGGCGTCGATGAGGGCGATGAACGTGGTGCCGCGCATGAAGCCCTCGACGGCCGTGAACGCGCGCCGCGCCATCGCCTCGACGGTGTCGGCGGACGACGCGGGCACCAGTGAGCGCAGCGCGCCCGCGGTCTTGTGCGAGTCCCGCAGGAAGAAGAACACCAGCAGCAGCGCGAGCACGGCGGTGGCGATCATTTCGCCCACCACGCTGATCCCGCTGACCACACCGGACGCGGCGGTGCCGCCGAACTTGCCGAGCAGGTCCTTGGAGTTGGACGCGAGGTCGTCGAGCGAGGTGCCCGCCGCGCCGAAGTGCTTCGACAGGTCGGCCGCGGCGTTCTTCAGGGACGAGATGATCTGGTCCCCGGTGTCGATGAGGGCCGCGACGACGATGTACGTCGCCCCGCCGACGACCGCGAGCACGGCGGCGCAGGTCAGGCCCGCCGCGAGGGAGCGGTGCACCCGCATCTTCACCAGGCGCCGGTACAGCGGCCCGAGCAGCGCCGTCCCGAGCAGCGCGAGCAGCACCGGCGTGACGGCCGTCTTCAGCACCGTGCACAGCCACACCCCGACCCCGGCCACACCGGCGACGAGCAGCACGACCACACACCAGGCGGCCACGCGCCGCACGACTTCGGGCAGAAGGGTATGCACGCTTCCACCCGAGCACGGGGGTACGGCCTACGCATGCGGGGCGTAGGCCGTACGGACGTCCCCCGGGGGTGGGCTCACCCGCCGTTCCCGGGTGCGGTCTACATGCCGTGTACGGCGGGCACCGACCCCAGCAGGCCCTTCTGGAAGTCCTCGAAGGCCTGCTGCAGCTCCGCGCGGGTGTTCATCACGAACGGCCCGTAGTGCGCCATCGGCTCCCGGATGGGCTGCCCGCCCAGCAGCACGACCTCCAGGTCGGGCGTGTGGGAGTCCTGCTTCTCGTCCGCCCGGACGGTCAGCGACCCACCCGCTCCGAAGACGGCGGTCTGGCCGAGGTGGATGGGCCGCCGCTCCGCCCCGACGGTGCCGCGCCCCGCCAGCACGTAGGCGAGCCCGTTGAAGTCCTCCCGCCAGGGAATCGTTACTTCAGCCCCGGGACGTACGGTCGCGTGGATCATCGTGATCGGGGTGTGGGTGATCCCGGGCCCTTGGTGACCGTCCAGCTCACCGGCGATGACCCGCAGCAGCGCGCCCCCGTCCCCGGTGGTCAGCAACTGCACCTGCCCACCCCGGATGTCCTGGTACCGGGGATCCATCATCTTGTCCTTGGCCGGCAGGTTCACCCACAGCTGGAGCCCGTGGAAGAGCCCGCCGGACATGACGAGCGACTCCGGCGGCGCCTCGATGTGCAGCAGCCCGGACCCGGCCGTCATCCACTGGGTGTCGCCGTTGCGGATGGTGCCACCGCCGCCGTTGGAGTCCTGGTGCACGAAGGTGCCGTCGATCAGGTACTCACCTTGGGCAGGGTCAGCGGATTCTCGACGGTCACTGCAGGCATGGGTGGGACCTCCTTGTACGCTCAGATTAGTTGAACGTAGAACTTTCTGCCACCTGGAACACGGAACGCCCGGAGGGCATTCCCTCCGGGCGTCCGGGTGATCGAAAGAGATGGGGGCCTTGGCCGGATCCGCGTGGCCGCGATCCCGGGTCGGGGACCACGGACCGCAGGCGACGGGCGCGGCTGAGCCCCGGCCGGGTCCTAGCCGTACATGCGGCGCATGGCGAAGTCGACCATCTGCTCGACGGCCTTCGCGTCGAACACCATGCGGTGCTCGCCCTCCATGTCGAGCACGAAGCCGTAGCCGGTCGGCAGCAGGTCGATGACCTCCGCGCCGGTGATCACGAAGTACTTGGAGTCCTTGCCGGCGTACCGGCGCAGCTCCTTGAGCGACGTGAACATCGGGATGACCGGCTGCTGGGTGTTGTGCAGCGCGAGGAATCCCGGGTTGTCACCGCGCGGGCAGTACACCTTCGAGGTCGCGAAGACCTGCTGGAAGTCCTCGGCGGACATCGAGCCCGTGGTGAACGCGCGCACCGCGTCCGCGAGGGACGGGGGCGACGGCTCCGGATACAGCGGGGGCTGCTGGCCGTAACCACCGGGCATCTGCGCTTGTGGCGGCGGCTGTTGCGGTGGGACGTACCCCTGCCCGACACCCGCGTGCTGGTCGTAGCCGTACATACCCGCCAGCGTACCGAGCCTGGCGGGGGCGCCCCACACAGTCCACAGATCCGCCGCTCCGCGGCGGCCCTCTCTCCCACCCGCCCGCCCATTTCCAGTTGACCGCAGGGTGAACGCCCCTCGTGGGGGGCACCCACCGTCGGCGGCTGCGGCTGCGGCTGCGGCTGCGGTGTGAGGCTCCGCCTCCCCCCGCTGTGAGCAGGCGTTCCGCACGGCGAGTGGGGTCTCCCCTGCTCGAGCGGAGCCGAGAGCTTGGGGATGGGTGGGCACAGCCCAGGCCGACAGGGGCGATACGGGGTGGGGTGCTCTCGCCTGCGGCGAAGATTTATGTAGCGGGCGCTAGACAAAGAGGCCGAGGCGGGGCTACCGTTTTTGTAGCGGGGGCTACAGATACTCGACCCGAGGGGGACCCACCCATGCTCACGAGCACGAACACGGCGCCGTACGCCCGTACCGTCACCGGCCAGGGGCCAGCCCTGCTCCTGGCCCACGGCGCGGGCGGCTCCGCGGCCGCCAACTACGGACCGATCCTCCCGGCGCTGGCGGCGACCCACAGGGCGATAGCCGTCGACTACCCGGGGTCGGGGAAGACGCCCCGGGCCAAGGGGCCCCTCACCCTGGACACCCTCGCGGACGAGCTGATCACGGCGGCCGACGCGGAGGGCGCGGACACCTTCGCCCTGGCGGGCTATTCGCTGGGCACGGCGGTGGCCGTCCGCACGGCGGCCCGCCACCCGTCCCGGGTGAAAGCCCTGGTCCTGACGGCCCCCTTCGCCCGCCCGGACACCCGCATGACCCTGACCGCCCAGACCTGGCACCACCTGGCCTCGGCCGGCACCTCGTCCCGTGACCGGGACAAGCTGGCCCGCTTCCTGCTCCCGCTCGCCCTGAGCCCCGAGGCCCTGGAGGCCCTGTCCCCACAAGAGCTCGCGGACACCCTGCGGGGCACGGCGGAGTCGGTCCCGGAGGGCACCGCGGACCACGTGGACCTGGTCCTCCGCGCGGACGTCCGCGCCGACCTGGCCGCCGTCACCGCCCCGACCCTGGTCATCACGACCACCCGGGACCAGCTCGTCCCGCCCGCCCTCCAGCACCAGGTCGCGACGGGCATCAAGGACGCCCGCGTGGCCGCGACAGAATCCGGCCACCTCCCGTTCGCCGAGCGTCCCGCGGAGTGGCAGCGCCTGATCACCGACTTCCTGGCCGAGCACCGGCCCACGACCGCGCCCGCCGAATAGACCCTGCTCACACTTGGGGCATCAGGGGTTGCCTCTTATTACCGACGGGTAGCATCATGGACAACGACTAGCTACTTACTGGTACGCCCACGAGGATTCCAGCCTCCCAAGCCACTTACGGAGCCGTCGCCATGGGGCACTACAAGTCGAATCTCCGCGACATCGAGTTCAACCTCTTCGAGGTGCTCGGACGCGACAAGCTGTACGGCAGCGGCCCGTTCGCGGAGATGGACGTCGAGACCGCCAAGAGCATCCTCAGCGAGCTGTGCCGCCTCGCGGAGAACGAGCTGGCGGAGTCGTACGAGGACGCGGACCGCAACCCCCCGGTCTTCGACCCGGAGACCAACACGGCGCCGATCCCGGACTCCTTCAAGAAGAGCTACCAGGCCTTCATGGACTCCGAGTACTGGCGCCTCGGCCTCCCCGAGGAGATCGGCGGCACCACGTCCCCCCGCTCCCTCATCTGGGCGTACGCGGAGCTGCTGCTCGGCGCCAACCCGGCGGTCTGGATGTACTCCTCCGGCCCGGCCTTCGCCGGCATCCTCTTCGACGAGGGCAACGACGCGCAGAAGAAGATCGCCGAGATAGCCGTCGAGAAGCAGTGGGGCTCGACGATGGTCCTCACCGAGCCGGACGCCGGCTCGGACGTGGGCGCGGGCCGCACCAAGGCCGTGCAGCAGGCGGACGGCTCCTGGCACATCGAGGGCGTGAAGCGCTTCATCACCTCGGGTGAGCACGACATGTCGGAGAACATCCTCCACTACGTCCTCGCCCGCCCCGAGGGCCACGGCCCCGGCACCAAGGGCCTGTCCCTCTTCCTCGTGCCGAAGTACGAGTTCGACTGGGAGACCGGCGAGCTCGGCGCCCGCAACGGCGTGTACGCGACGAACGTCGAGCACAAGATGGGCCTCAAGGCCTCCAACACCTGCGAGATGACGTTCGGCGACAAGCACCCCGCCAAGGGCTGGCTGATCGGCGACAAGCACGAGGGCATCCGCCAGATGTTCCGCATCATCGAGTTCGCTCGCATGATGGTCGGCACGAAGGCGATCTCGACGCTGTCGACGGGCTACCTCAACGCCCTCGAGTACGCCAAGGAGCGCGTCCAGGGCCCCGACCTCGCCCAGTTCATGGACAAGACCGCGCCGAAGGTGACGATCACTCACCACCCGGACGTGCGCCGCTCCCTGATGACGCAGAAGGCGTACGCGGAGGGCATGCGCGCGCTCGTGCTGCACACCGCGGCCGTCCAGGACGACATCGCGGTCAAGGAGGCGGCGGGCGAGGACGCCTCGCAGCTGCACGCCCTGAACGACCTGCTCCTGCCCATCGTCAAGGGCTACGGCTCGGAGAAGGCCTACGAGCAGCTCGCGCAGTCGCTGCAGACGTTCGGCGGCTCGGGCTACCTCCAGGAGTACCCGATCGAGCAGTACATCCGCGACGCCAAGATCGACACGCTCTACGAGGGCACGACCGCCATCCAGGGCCAGGACTTCTTCTTCCGGAAGATCGTCCGCAACCAGGGTGCCGCGCTGAACGGTCTCGCCGAGGAGATCAAGAAGTTCCTCGCCGTGGGCACCGGGGGCGAGCAGCTCGCCGGGGCGCGGGAGGAGCTGGCCAAGGCGGCCGTAGAGCTGGAGGCCATGGTCGGCGTCATGCTGACGGACCTCGCGGCCACGGAGCAGGACGTCAAGTCCATCTACAAGGTGGGCCTCAACACCACCCGCCTCCTCCTCGCCTCCGGCGATGTCGTCGTCGGGTATCTGCTGCTGCGCGGCGCGGCGGTGGCCGCCGAGAAGCTGGAGACCGCCTCGGCGAAGGACGTGCCCTTCTACCAGGGCAAGATCGCCGCCGCGAAGTTCTTCGCGGCGAACGTGCTGCCCGGCGTCGCCACGGAGCGCGCCCTCTCCGAGGGCGTGGCCCTCGACCTCATGGAGCTCGACGAGGCGGCGTTCTAACCCCCGCCCCCTCCACCCAGGTGGCCCGCTCCCCCGCCCCGGGGCCGCGGGCCACCGCCCTTTTCCCCCCGCCGGGGCCGTGGCACTGGCCGACTGAAACGGCCCCGTCGGCCGGGGCTGTGCCCACCCATCCCCAAGCTCTCGGCTCCGCTCGAGCAGGGGAGACCCCACTCGCCCTGCGGCACGACTGCCCACAGCGCTCGAGCACCCCCTGACCGCACCGGCAGCGCCAGCGGCACCATCATCACCGGCACCGGCACTGGCACCGGCAGTCGCCGACGGCGAACAACCCCAACCGGAGACGCCCACCCCACGGACAACCGGAAACGGGCCGGGCGGGTGGGAAACATCCGCCGCGGAGCGGCGGGACAGGAACAACCCCCGCGGCGCGGCACACAAAAGACAACCGCCCAGGCCCCACGCAGGTGGCCCGCAGGGCGCCCAGAGCCCTGGCTAAGGTGACGCCATGAGCACAAGCGCCCGCTTCGACCGCGGCCACACCGACGACCTCATCTCCTTCCTGGCGGCGAGCCCGTCGCCGTACCACGCCGTGGCGAGCGCCGCCGAACGCCTGGAGAAGGCCGGCTTCCGCCAGGTCGGCGAGACCGACGCCTGGGACGGCAGCACCGGCGGCAAATACGTGCTGCGCGGCGGCGCGATCATCGCGTGGTTCGTGCCGGCGGGCGCCACCCCGCACACCCCGTACCGCATCATCGGCGCCCACACCGACTCCCCGAACCTGCGCGTCAAGCCCCTGCCGGACACCGGCGGGCACGGCTGGCGCCAGGTCGCCGTCGAGATCTACGGCGGCCCGCTGCTCAACTCCTGGCTGGACCGCGACCTGGGCCTGGCCGGCCGCCTGTCCCTGCGGGACGGAACGTCACGCCTGGTCAACATCGACCGCGCCCTGCTCCGCGTACCCCAACTGGCCATCCACATGGACCGAGGCGTCGTCAGCGACGGCCTGAAGCTCGACAAGCAGAAGCACATGCAGCCCATCTGGGGGCTCGGCGACGACGTCCGCGAGGGCGACCTGATCCGCTTCGTCGCCGAGGAGTGCGGCCTGGCCGCGGCCGACATCACCGGCTGGGACCTGATGACGCACTCCACCGAGCCGCCCGCCTACCTGGGCCGCGACCGCGAACTGCTCGCGGGCCCCCGCATGGACAACCTCCTGTCCGTGCACGCCGGCACGGCGGCCCTCGCCACCGCCGCCACCGCCCCC
This sequence comes from Streptomyces aureoverticillatus, assembly GCF_014649395.1. GTDB lineage: Bacteria > Actinomycetota > Actinomycetes > Streptomycetales > Streptomycetaceae > Streptomyces > Streptomyces aureoverticillatus. Next base: position 412,182 of record NZ_BMSY01000003.1, on the reverse strand, counting down.
GCCGCCGACGCGCTGCCGTACATCCCCGTCCTCGCCGCCTTCGACCACGAGGAGAACGGCTCGCAGTCCGACACCGGCGCCGACGGCCCGCTGCTCGGCACGGTCCTGGAGCGTTCGGTGTTCGCGCGCGGCGGGACGTACGAGGACAAGGCGCGGGCCTTCGCGGGCACCGTCTGTCTGTCCTCCGACACCGGCCACGCCGTCCACCCCAACTACGCCGAACGGCACGACCCGACGCACCACCCGCGCGCCAACCGGGGCCCGATCCTGAAGGTCAACGTCAACAACCGCTACGCCACGGACGGCGGCGGCCGGGCCGTCTTCGCCGCCGCCTGCGAGAAGGCGGGCGTGCCGTTCCAGTCCTTCGTGTCCAACAACGCGATGCCCTGCGGCACCACCATCGGCCCGATCACGGCGGCGCGGCACGGCATCAAGACGGTCGACGTGGGCGTCGCGATCCTGTCGATGCACAGTGCGCGCGAACTGTGCGGCGCGGACGACCCGCACATGCTGGCGGACGCGCTGCTCGCGTTCCTCGAAGGCTGAGGGCCGCTGCCTCGAAGCCCGAGGGCCGCTTCCTCGGAGGCTGAACCAGCCGATCGGTACGGGCGAATCGCCCGTTTCGGGGTACTCATGCCGCATGAGACTTCTCGTACGCGACCGGCTGTTCGGCATCGGTGACGACTACTGGATCGAGGACGACGAGGGCCGCAAGGTCTTCTTCGTCGACGGCAAGGCGATGCGCCTGCGTGAGACCTTCGAACTGAAGGACATGCAGGGGCGGGTGCTGATCGACATCCGGGCGAAGATGCTCGCCCTGCGCGACACGATGGTGATCGAGCGCGAGGGCGAGCCGCTCGCCACGGTGAAGCGGAAGCGGCTGTCCCTGCTGCGCAATCACTACCGGGTGACGCTCGCCGACGGCAGGACCGAACTCGACGTCAGCGGCAAGATCCTGGACCGCGAGTTCGCCATCGAGTACGAGGGTGAGCTGCTGGCGGACATCTCGCGGCGGTGGTTCCGTGTCCGCGACACGTACGGCCTGCAGATCGTCCGCGAGGACGTCGACCCCGCGCTGCTCCTGGCCGTCACGATCTGCGTGATCCGCCTGGCGGAGAAGGAGCGCGGCGGCGCGGAGTAAGCGGTTCGCTGATGTGCCGTGCCGCTGGGTCCGTTACGACAGCCGCCGGTCCTTCAGGGCCGGGAACTGTTCCCGCGTCTCCGCGACCCTCGTGAGGTCCAAGTCGACGGTGAGGACCTCCTCGTCCTCGCCCCCCGCCTCGGCAAGCACCTCGCCCCACGGATCGACCACCACACTGGCCCCCGCCTGCGGCACCCCCGCGTGCGTCCCCGCCGTCCCGCACGCCAGCACGAACACCTGGTCCTCGACGGCCCGCGCCCGGGCGAACAGCGACCAGTGCGACCGGCGCCGCGCGGGCCAGCCCGCCGGCACCACGAACACCTCGGCGCCCGCGTCGACGAGCCCCCGGAAGAGCTCGGGGAAGCGAAGGTCGTAGCAGGTGGCGAGGCCGAGGACGGTCTCGGGCGTGCGGACGGTGACCAGTTCCGTGCCCGCGCCCATCATGACGGCCTCGCCCTTGTCGAAGCCGAAGCGGTGGATCTTCCGGTACGCGGCGGCGAGCTCGCCCTCGGGCGAGAAGACGAGGGAGGTGTTGTAGAGGGCCCCGTCGGGGGCGCGCTCGGGGATCGAGCCGGCGTGCAGCCAGGCCCCGGCCTCCCGGGCGGCCTTGGCCATCGCCTCGTACGTGGGCCCCTCCAGCGGCTCCGCCTCCGCCTCGAAGGACTCGTACGCGAACGCCCCCGTCGGCCACAGCTCGGGCAGCACGATCAGACCGGAACCCTCGCGCTCGGCGACCTCGCGCACCAGCGAAGAGACGCGCCGCCTACGGGACTTGACCGGTTCGTCATCGTCTACGGCGATCTGGAGGAGAGAGGCGCGCACACTACCACCGTCCTGGCATTCGAGCCGTCAACTGGGCCTACGATCGTCACACGAAAGCACTGCCGGGGTGCCTGCGGGCAGCGTAACTTAGCGTTCCAGACACCCACCGCCCGCGTACGACCGCCGAGGGGTCCCGTGAGTCTCCATCCCAGCCTTCAAACCTACGCCGATGCCTGGACCCACGCAGTGGAAGCGATATCCGAGCTGGTCACTCCGCTCCCCGAGGGAGAGTGGAACCGGGCGACCCCGTGCCCGGGCTGGTCGGTCCGGGACATCGTGTCCCACGTCATCGGCCTCGACTGCGAGATGCTCGGCGATCCCCGCCCGATCCACACCCTGCCGCGCGACCTCTACCACGTACAGAACGAGAGCCAGCGCTACATGGAGATGCAGGTCGACGTGCGCCGCCACCACACGGCGCCCGAGATGACCTCCGAGCTGGAGTACACGATCATCCGCCGCTCGCGGCAGCTCAGGAACGAGTCCCGCGACCCGTCGACGAAGGTGCGCGGCCCGCTCGGCACCGAGCAGACCCTGGAACTCGCCACGCGGACACGGGCGTTCGACGTGTGGGTGCACGAGCAGGACCTGCGGACGGCCCTGAAGCAGCCGGGAAACCTGGACTCGCCGGGTGCGTACGTCGCCCGTGACCTGCTGCTGCAGGGGCTGCCGAAGGTCGTCGCGAAGAAGGCGGGCGCCCCCGCGAACTCGGCGGTGGTCTTCGATGTCAGCGGTCCGGTCGAGTTCCTGCGCACGGTGCGCGTCGACGCGGAGGGCAAGGCCACGGTGGACAGCGCCCCCTCGCTCGGGCCGCTCGTCACCATCGGCATGGACTGGGACACGTACTTCCGGCTCGCCTGCGGACGCGTGACGTACGCGTCGGTCAAGGACCGGGTGAAGGTCGAGGGCGATCAGGAGCTGGGCGACGCGATCCTGGGGGACTTCGCGGTCACGCCGTAATCCGCCGGCCGGGGGTTCCGGGGCCCGCCCGGAACCCGGCCAGGGCCATCACGGGGCCGTCACGGCCGTACGCCGGCCACGCCCACCGCCGCCGGGGCGCCCTCACGCCGGCACGTGCACCGTCTCCACCCGGCTGGCCACGAGCCGCTCCCGCTCCCGCCGTGCCGCCCGCGTCCGCAGCCGCAGGATCTGGCTGACGCCGAGCGCCTCCAGGACGAAGACCGCCGAGAAGGCGATCCGGTAGTTGTCGCCCGTCGCGTCGAGCAGCACACCGATGGCGAACAGCGTCACCATCGAGGCGATGAAACCACCCATGTTGGTGATGCCGGAGGCCGTCCCCTGCCGCTCCGGCGGATTCGCGGGCCGCGCGAAATCGAAGCCGATCATCGACGCCGGACCGCAGGCGCCGAGCACCACGCACAGCACCACGAGCAGCCACAGCGGCGCGTGCTCCCCCGGATAGGCCAGCGTGGCCGCCCACAGCGCCGCCGTCGCGGCCACCGTGCCGAGCGCCAGCGGCAGCCGCGCCGCGTGGTGCCGGGCGACGACCTGTCCGTACACGAGCCCGATCGCCATGTTGGCGAGGACGACCAGCGTGAGCAGGTCCCCCGCGGCGCCCCGCGACAGCCCCTGCGCCTCGACGAGGAACGGCAGGCCCCACAACAGCAGGAACACCATCGCGGGGAACTGCGTCGTGAAGTGCACCCACAGGCCGAGCCGGGTGCCGGGTTCCCGCCAGGACAGCCCGATCTGTTCGCGTACGTAGCCGGGGCGCGCGTCGCGTCCGGACGCCGGGTCCGCTCGGGCGGGGACCGGCTCCGGGCCGTGGCCCTCCGGGTGGTCCTTCAGGAACAGCGTCATCAGTACGAGGACGACGGCACCGGCGACCGAGCTGCCCGCGAACGCGGTGGTCCAGCCGACGTCGTGCAGGAGGCGGGCCAGGACGAGGGTGGAGACCAGGTTGCCCGCCATGCCGACGAGCCCGGCGAGCTGGGCGACCAGCGGGCCGCGCCGGGCCGGGAACCAGCGGGTGCCGAGCCGCAGCACGCTGATGAACGTCATCGCGTCACCGCAGCCGAGCAGCGCGCGCGAGGCGAGGGCGGTGCCGTACGAGGGCGACAGCGCGAAGCCGAGCTGGCCGAGGGTGAACAGGACCGCGCCGAGGGTGAGGACCTTCTTGGTGCCGAGCCGGTCGACCATCAGGCCGACGGGTATCTGCATGCCCGCGTACACGAGCAGTTGGAGTATCGAGAACGTCGACAGGGCGGACGCGTTGACGTGGAAGCGGTCGGCGGCGTCCAGGCCCGCGACACCCAGCGAGGTGCGGAAGATGACGGCGACGAAGTAGACGGCGACACCGACCGACCAGACGAGGACGGCGCGCCGGCCGCCGGGCGGGTCCCCGGGCAGCCTGGCCGTGCCCGCCGCCGCGTCGGTGGTCATCGTGCGGCTCCCCGCGCGAGGTTCTGGAACCAGCCCACGTGCCGCGTGACCACGGCGACCGCGGCCTCGGCGTCCTCGGCCGTGAGCGCCGCGAGGATCTCCTCGTGCTCGGCGAGGGTCTTGGCGATGCGGTCGGGGTGGGAGTGCATCACGGCGACGCCCATCCGCAACTGGCGGTCGCGGAGCTGGTCGTAGAGGCGGGAGAGGATGTCGTTGCCGCCGCTGCGGACGATCTCGGCGTGGAAGCAGCGGTCGGTGACGGCCGCCGCGGCGAGGTCGCCGGACGCGGCCTGCTCCCGCTGCTCCTCCAGGAGCTCCGTCAGCCGGTCGAGCAGCCCGGGCGGGGCGGGCACGGCCTTGCGGACCGAGTGCGTCTCGACGAGCAGCCGGGTCTCGACGACGTCCGCGATCTCCTGCGCGGAGACCGGCAGGACCAGGGCGCCCTTCTTCGGGTAGAGCCGGAGCAGCCCCTCGACCTCCAGCTTGAGCAGCGCCTCGCGCACCGGCGTGCGGGAGACGCCCACGGCCTCGGCGAGCTCGCCCTCGGTGAGGAGCGTGCCGCCTTCGTAGCGGCGCTCCAGGACGGCCTGCTTGACGTGCGCGTAGACGCGCTCGGCGGCGGGGGGCTGCTTGAGGGAGGGGGGCACGGGGGCGGGCATCGAGGCGGGTGGTGCGGCTGGCATGCGCACAGCATAGATACAACACGTATACGGCGGACAGGACGGTCCACGATCCGGACGGGTCGCCGAGCCGGGCCGGTCCCCGGAGTGCCGAGCCGGGCCGGTCCGGCGAGCAAGATCACATACTTGGCCGCATCTTTACCTGTTTGGCGTGCATCCGTTCCGCCCTCTCATGAGTCATCTCTGTGGCGGCTCCCCATGTCGGCTGTATTTTCAGGGGATTTGGGGCAAAAACCGCCAACTACCTCATCAGCAGGGAACAACGGAGCGTTCACCTTGAGAATCCTCACCCCGGGCGTGCGCGTGCGCCGTATAAGCGCAGCCGCCGTGGTCACCGCCGGAGCCGTCCTGTCCACGGGCGTCGTCGTCGCTCCCGCGCAGGCCGCCGCGCCGCCCAAGCCGTCGATCGCCGCCAAGGGCGGCTTCCTGATGAACAACGGCACGGGCAAGGAACTGTTCGGCAAGGCCGCGGACACCCGCCGCGCCACCGGCTCGACGACGAAGATAATGACCGCCCGGGTGGTCCTCGGCCAGCGCAACCTCAACCTGGACTCGAAGGTCACCATCCAGAAGGCGTACAGCGACTACATCGTCAGGCACAGCGCCTCGCACGCCCGCCTGATCGTGGGCGACAAGGTGACGGTCCGTCAGCTGCTGTACGGGCTGATGCTGCCGTCCGGCTGCGACGCCGCGTACGCCCTCGCGGACAAGTACGGCAAGGGCTCGACCCGTGCCGCGCGGGTGAAGTCCTTCATCGGCCAGATGAACAAGACGGCCAAGGACCTCAACCTGAAGAACACGCACTTCGACTCGTTCGACGGCATCAGCAACGGCGCCAACTACTCGACGCCGCGCGACCTGTCGAAGCTCGCGAGCAACTCGATGAAGTACTCGCAGTTCCGCACGGTCGTGAAGACGAAGACGTACACGGCGAAGACGCAGATGAAGAACGGCGGCACCCGCACCATGGCGCCGTGGAAGAACACCAACGCGCTGCTCGGCTCCTACCGCGGCGCCATCGGCGTGAAGACGGGCTCCGGCCCGCAGGCGAAGTACTGCCTGGTCTTCGCGGCGACCCGCAACGGCAAGACCGTCATCGGCGCGGTGCTCACGTCCACGTCCAACGCCGCCCGCGTCAAGGACGCGAAGAAGATCATGGACTACGGCTTCAAGGTGGCCTAGCCACCGGCCGTTCCTGGTACGGGAGTTCCTGCATACGAGGACAGTTCCTGAGTACGACGACGGGGCCCGCCGCACATCGCGGCGGGCCCCGTCCTCTTCGTACCTGCGGGCGTTACGCCCAGGTCATCAGCCGCTTCGGCTGCTCCAGGAGCGCCGCCACGTCGCCGAGCACCTTCGAGCCCAGCTCCCCGTCCACCAGACGGTGGTCGAAGGACAGGCCGAGGGTGGTCACCTGACGCGGCTTCACCTTGCCCTTGTGGACCCACGGCTGGAGCTTGATCGCGCCGACCGCGAGGATCGCGGACTCACCGGGGTTCAGGATCGGCGTGCCCGTGTCGACGCCGAAGACGCCGATGTTCGAGATCGTCACCGTGCCGCCCTGCATGGCGGCGGGCGTCGTCTTGCCCTCGCGGGCGGTGGACACCAGGTCGCCGAGCGCGGCGGCCAGTTCGGGCAGGGTCTTGGCGTGCGCGTCCTTGATGTTCGGCACGATCAGACCGCGCGGGGTGGCCGCGGCGATGCCCAGGTTCACATAGTGCTTCTGCACGATCTCCTGGTTCGCCTCGTCCCAGGCGGCGTTCACGTCCGGGTTGCGGCGGATCGCGACCAGGAGCGCCTTGGAGATGAGCAGCAGCGGGTTCACCCGCAGGCCCTCGAAGGCACGATCCTGCTTGAGCTCCTCGACCAGCTTCATCGTGCGCGTCACGTCCACCGTCACGAACACCGTGACGTGCGGGGCCGTGAAGGCCGAGCCGACCATCGCCTGCGCGGTGGCCTTGCGGACGCCCTTGACCGGGATCCGGGTCTCGCGCCCGTCGCCGGGCGCCGCCTTCTCGGGCTCCTGGGCCGCCGCGGGCGCGGCAGCCGGGGCCGCCTGGGCGGGAGCCGGGGCCACCGCCGCGTGCACGTCCTCCCGGGTGATGATCCCGTCGGGCCCGCTCGGCGTGACGGTGGCGAGGTCGACGCCGAGGTCCTTGGCGAGCTTGCGGACGGGGGGCTTGGCGAGGGGGCGACCGGCCGGGGTGGCCGGGGCCGAGGCGGGAGCCGCCGGGGCCGAGGCGTGGCCGACGTGCCCGTTGAGGCCGACTTCCCGTTGTGGGCCATCGTTCCGCACGGCGGCACGGGGGGGCACAATCCCCGGTTCCGGCGCCGAAACGCCGACGTCAGCGGACTCGCCCTTGCGGGGCCGCCGCTTCGTGGAGGACTCGGAAACTCCGTACCCGACGAGCACCGGCTGACGGCCCTTGGGCGCCTCGGCCTCGGCCTCGGCGGGCGCGACCTCAGCGGCGGGCGCGGCCTCGGGCACCGGGGCGGCCTCCCCGGCCCCCCCGACGGTAATGATCACCTGGCCCACGTCAACCGTGGACCCCTCCGGGAACCGGAGCTCCCGCACCGTCCCGTCGAACGGGATGGGCAGCTCCACGGCGGCCTTGGCCGTCTCCACCTCGCACACGACCTGGCCGTCGGTGACGGTGTCCCCCGGCGCGACATACCACTTGAGGATCTCGGCCTCGGTGAGCCCCTCGCCCACGTCGGGCATCTTGAACTCGCGGACGGCCGAAGCGGTCTCAGTCATAGTCGTCACGACCCCTTCCTCAGTACGCCAGCGAGCGGTCGACGGCGTCGAGCACCCGGTCGAGGCCCGGCAGATAGTCCTCTTCCACCCGCGCGGGCGGATACGGGGCGTGGAAGCCGCCGACGCGCAGCACCGGCGCCTCCAGGTGGTAGAAGCACCGCTCGGTGATGCGCGCGGCGATCTCGGCGCCCGAGCCGAAGAACGTCGGCGCCTCGTGCACCACGATCAGGCGGCCGGTCTTCTCCACCGACGCCTGCACCGTGTCGAAGTCGAGCGGTGAGATGGAGCGCAGGTCGACGACCTCCAGGGACTTGCCCTCCTCCTCGGCGGCAGCGGCCGCCTCCAGGCAGGTCTTCACCATCGGGCCGTACGCCACCAGGGTGGCGTCGGTGCCCTCGCGGACCGCCCGGGCCTTGTGCAGCGGGTCCGGGATGGCTTCGGTGTTGACCTCGCCCTTGTCCCAATAGCGCCGCTTGGGCTCGAAGTAGATCACCGGGTCGTCGCTCTGGATGGCCTGCTGAAGCATCCAGTACGCGTCCGAGGAGTTGGACGGCGTGACCACCTTCAGGCCGGCGACGTGCGCGAACAGCGACTCCGGGGACTCGCTGTGGTGCTCGACGGCGCCGATGCCGCCGCCGTACGGAATGCGGATGACGACCGGCACCTTGATCTTGCCGAGCGCCCGCGCGTGCATCTTGGCGAGCTGCGTGACGATCTGGTCGTACGCGGGGAAGACGAAGCCGTCGAACTGGATCTCCACGACCGGGCGGTACCCGCGCAGGGCCAGGCCGATGGCCGTGCCGACGATGCCCGACTCGGCGAGCGGGGTGTCGATGACGCGGTCCTCGCCGAAGTCCTTCTGCAGGCCGTCGGTGACCCGGAAGACGCCGCCGAGCTTGCCGACGTCCTCGCCCATGACGAGGACCTTCGGGTCGGCGTCGAGCGCCGCCCGCAGAGATTCGTTGATCGCCTTGGCGATCGGCAACTTCTTTACGGCCATGACTACTTGACCTCCCCGCCCGCGGCGGCGTTCACCGGAGCGTCCACGAACGACGCCTGGTAGGCATCGAACTGGGCGCGCTCCTCGTCCACGAGCGCGTGTCCGTCGGCGTAGATGTTCTCGAAGATCGACATCGGCTCGGGGTCCGGCATCGACCGCACCACGTCCCGCACTCGCTTGCCCAACGTCTCGCTCTCGGCCTCGAGTTCCGCGAAGAATCCCTCATCCGCGTGACCTTCGGCCTCCAGGTGGGCCCGCAGCCGCAGGATCGGGTCCTTGGCCTCCCAGGCCTCCCGCTCCTCGTCGCGGCGGTAGCGCGTCGGGTCGTCGGAGGTGGTGTGCGCGCCCATGCGGTACGTGAACGCCTCGACCAGCGAGGGTCCCTCGCCGGCCCGCGCCCGCTCCAGGGCCCACTTGGTGACCGCGAGACAGGCGAGCACGTCGTTGCCGTCGACGCGGACGCCGGGGAAGCCGTAGCCCTGCGCGCGCTGGTAGAGCGGCACCCGGCTCTGCTTCTCCGTCGGCTCGGAGATCGCCCACTGGTTGTTCTGGCAGAAGAAGACCACGGGGGCGTTGTAGACGGCGGAGAACGTGAACGACTCGGCCACGTCGCCCTGGCTGGTGGCGCCGTCACCGAAGTAGGCGATCACCGCGCTGTCGGCGCCGTCCTTGGCCACGCCCATCGCGTAGCCGGTGGCGTGCAGCGTCTGCGAGCCGATGACGATCGTGTAGAGCTGGAAACCGTTGGTGTTGGGGTCCCAGCCGCCGTGGTTCACCCCGCGGAACATGCCGAGCAACAGCGTCGGGTCGACGCCCTTGCACCAGGCGACGCCGTGCTCGCGGTAGGTGGGGAAGACGTAGTCGTCCGCGCGGGTCGCGCGGCCCGAACCGACCTGCGCGGCCTCCTGCCCGAGCAGCGACGGCCACAGGCCCAGCTCGCCCTGCCGCTGCAGGGTGACGGCCTCCGCGTCGAAACGGCGGGTGAGAACCATGTCCCGGTACAGGGCACGGAGGTCGTCCGGGGTGATGTCCGCGACGTACTTGTCGTACGTGGCGTTCTCGACCCGCTCGCCCTCCGGGGTCAGCAGCTGTACGAGCTCGGGCTCGCCGCCCTGAGCGGCCCCTTTGCCCCGGGCGACGTCTTTCTTGGTGCTCGCACTCTTCTTGGTGCCGGCACTTGCGCCGGCACTTGCGCGCTTGCCGCCGCTGCCTGCGCGGCGCGGTGTGCGCGCGGCGGTGCTTTCCACGGTCACGTGTGCTCCTCCGTCGGTCCGGCCCCCGGGGTCCACCGGGAGACCAGTACGGCTCGCCCGATTCCAGCCCGTCGCACGGGGTGGGTGCGCTCAGCCGGGACAAGGCGTGACAGTTGCTCCGGCGAGCACCCTTCTCCAAGCACGTTACCCAGTGCGTACCAAAACTGTGAAACCTCGTCTGACCTGCAATTTTGCTTGGATTTCCAAGTAAATGCCGCTAGGAAATCCGAGTAAATCGAGAAGCGTGGAAACACAGCCTGGTCACAGCACTGATCACAGCCTGGCAGGGGGCCGGAACACCGGCACGTTATCCCGCCCACCTAGGGCACGGGAAGAGTCGATGTGTGACACTGACAGCGTGCGCGAAGAAGGAAAAATCACCGTATTCCTGCTCGACGATCACGAAGTCGTCCGGCGCGGAGTCCATGAGCTGCTCTCCGTGGAGTCCGACATCGAGGTGGTCGGCGAGGCCGGCACCGCGGCGGACGCGCTGGTGCGCATTCCGGCCACCCGGCCGGATGTGGCGGTCCTCGACGTGCGCCTTCCGGACGGCAGCGGCGTCGAGGTGTGCCGCGAGATCCGTTCGCAGAACGACTCCATCAAATGCCTGATGCTGACGTCGTTCGCCGACGACGAGGCACTCTTCGACGCGATCATGGCCGGCGCGTCCGGCTATGTCCTCAAAGCCATTCGCGGCAATGAACTGCTCACCGCGGTGCGCGACGTCGCCGCCGGAAAATCCCTGCTCGACCCGGTCGCCACGGCCCGCGTCCTGGAGCGCCTGCGCGACGGCAACAACGCCAAGGGCGACGACCGCCTGGCCAACCTCACCGAACAGGAACGCAAGATTCTGGACCTGATCGGCGAGGGACTGACCAACCGCGCCATCGGCGAGCGGCTGCACCTCGCCGAGAAGACGATCAAGAATTACGTCTCCAGCCTGCTGTCCAAGCTGGGCATGGAGCGCCGCTCGCAGGCGGCGGCGTACGTGGCCCGGATGCAGGCCGAGCGGCGCTGACGGGTTTTATACGGGACTTATGGCCCCCTCTTCCGGGGCGGGCGGCTCTTCTTCGGGCGACGACCGCTGACGCAGGGTGGGTGCATGCCGACCGAAGAACAGCTCGCCTACGAACTGCTCCGGCGCACGGACTACGGCCGGGTGGCCACCAGCATGCGGGCGCTGCCCTTCCTCGCGGTGGCGCGGCATGTGGTCGTCGACGGCCGCATCCTGCTGCGCATGCACGAGGGCTTCGGCTATCACCAGTCGTGCGCGGGCAGCGTCGTGGCGTACGGGGCGGACAATCTCAGCACCGAGACGGAGCGCGACGGCCAGTGGACCGTCCAGTTCGTCGGCCAGTGCGAAACGATCACCCCGACCCCCGCGGAACGCAACCTCTTCGGCCCGGCCCCCCACTACGTGGACGGCGACGTCTTCACCCCGGTGTACCTGGCCATAACCCCTCAAATGGCGACAGTCCACACCCTGACGGGCCGCGCCGCCGCCCCTGTGGGCAGCTGGGCCGCCCAGAGGGCGGCACGGGTGGGCACAGGGGCGGCCCCCCGCCGCCGGGCAACACATTCTCCGTAACGCCGGCCCCGGTACCGGGCAAGCTCAGGCGGTCGCGAGCCAGGCCCCCAGCACCCCGGGGACGGGGGTCACTCCGTGTCCCCGTCGCCCCCCTGAACGGCACCCTCCGCATTGCCCCCGTCATCCGGCGGCGTCTCCGGATCGCTGGGCTCGGTGGGCGGATCGGACGGCTCGGTCGGCGGGTCCGTCGGATCGGTGGGCGGATCGGTCGGGCCGGTCGTCGGGTCCGTCGGATCGGTGGGCGGATTCGTCGGCTGCGTGGGCTGCTGCGTGTTCTGCGGGGGCGGCTCGGTCCAGTCCCCGGTCTGCCCCCCGGTCCCGTCACCACCGGGCTGAGTGGTCCCGTCGGGGGTTTCCTCTTCCTTGCTCTTGCTGGGCGACTTCTCCTGCGACTGCTTCGTCGACGGCGTCGTCGGAGTCTTGTCCTTCTTGCCGCCGTTGTCGTCCCCCGCGGACAGCGCGAAGGCGACACCCGCCGCGATCGCTATCACCGCGAGCACGGCGAGGATCCACACCTTGCCGCGACCGCCCCGGCCACCGTCCCGGTGCCCGCCGTCGAAGCCGCCGTCGTCGCCGCCCGGCGGCCGCAGCATCGGCCCGGGGATCTGCTGCGTACCGGAATCACCGGGATGCGGCATGGCGGCCGTACCGGCGACACCCATCGCGGGCGTGTGCCCGCCCTCGTGCATGCCCGCCATCTCGACCGGCCCGGTGTTCCAGGTCCCGGTGTGGCTGCCCTGCTCGGCCAGCATCTGCAGGCCGTACTGGACCAGGCCGCGCATCTCCTCGGCGGTCTGGAAGCGGTCGTCCGGGTCCTTGGCGAGCGAGCGCATGACGAGCCCGTCGAGCTCCGGCGGCGCCGCGTCGGAGACCTCCGAGGGCGGCACCGGAGTGTCCTGCACGTGCTGGTAGACCACGGACAGCGGCGTCTCGCCGGTGAACGGCGGCCGCAGCGCGAGCAGTTCGTACAGCAGACACCCGGTCGCGTACAGGTCGCTGCGGTGGTCGACGGCCTTGCCGAGCGCCTGCTCGGGCGAGAGGTACTGCGGCGTGCCCATGACCATGCCGGTCTGCGTCATCGTCGACTGCGCGCCGTGCAGGGCGCGCGCGATGCCGAAGTCCATCACCTTCACGGCACCGGTATGGGTGATGCTGACGTTCGCGGGCTTGATGTCGCGGTGCACGATGCCGTGCTGGTGGGAGTACGCGAGCGCCTCGAGCACGCCGGACACGATGATCAGGGCCTGCTCCGGACCCGGGGCCTCCGCGTTGATCAGCAGATCCCGGATCGTGCGGCCCTCGACGAGCTCCATCACGATGTACGGCACGGAGTTGCCGTTGATGACGTCCTCGCCGGAGTCGTAGACCCCGACGACCGCGTGGTGGTTCAGGCCGGCCACCGACTGCGCCTCGCGCGTGAAGCGCGCCTTGGACACCGGGTCCTCGGCGAGGTCGGAGCGCAGCAGCTTGACCGCGACGGTGCGGCCCAGACGTACGTCCTCGGCGGCGAACACCTCGGCCATGCCACCGCGACCGAGCCTGCGGGTCAGCCGGTAACGGCCGTCTCCGACAAGTCCGCCATTGCCCCACATCTCAGGTGAGTCCGACATACCGCCGCCAGTCGCCTCGGGGTCGGACGGGCCCTGAGCGCGCTGCGTCTGTGCCATCAGTCCTCGCCGTCGTTTCTGATCGTGGTCCGTCGTGTGAGGAGCGTGTACCGGATACGTGATAGAGCGGTACGGGGTACTCCGCCGTGCCACGCTACAGCCTTCTCGGGGGCCGCCGGTCCGACGTGGACCGGCCATCAAACCCGCCGGGGGCCCCACGGGGCAAACTTGTAACGCTTCCGAGACTCTTCTTGCGCGTACGGTCACGGAACGGGCACCGAGCTTGACGTGTCACTGCCCTCGGGCAGACTTGGCCAGGAATAGCGGATCGATCACCGTCGTCAGGACGTCTTCGGTCGCACTCATAGCCACAGTCACAGCCGCGGCGCCGTCTCGTGCCCGCGCCGATGGGGGACGCACGACATGAGCCAGGACGGCGCTCAGGGCCGGTACGCGGGCAGTTCACTGGCCGGCGGCCGCTATCAGCTGCGCGATCTGCTCGGCGAGGGCGGCATGGCCTCGGTGCACCTCGCGTACGACACCGTGCTCGACCGCCAGGTCGCGATCAAGACACTCCACACGGAGCTCGGCCGCGAACAGTCCTTCCGCGAGCGCTTCCGCCGCGAGGCCCAGGCCGTGGCCAAGCTCACGCACACGAACATCGTGTCGGTCTTCGACACCGGTGAGGACGATCTGGGCGGGGCGACCATGCCCTACATCGTCATGGAGTACGTGGAGGGCAAGCCGCTCGGCTCGGTCCTGGACGCGGCCATCCGCCAGCACGGCGCGATGCCCACCGACCAGGCCCTGAAGATCACCGCCGATGTGCTCGCGGCCCTGGAGATCAGCCACGAGATGGGCCTGGTCCACCGCGACATCAAGCCCGGCAACGTGATGATGACCAAGCGCAACGTCGTCAAGGTCATGGACTTCGGCATCGCCCGCGCCATGCAGTCCGGCGTCACGTCGATGACGCAGACCGGCATGGTCGTCGGCACCCCCCAGTACCTGTCGCCCGAGCAGGCCCTCGGCCGCGGCGTGGACGCCCGCTCCGACCTGTACTCGGTCGGCATCATGCTCTTCCAGCTGGTGACGGGTCGCCTCCCGTTCGACGCGGACTCGCCACTCGCCATCGCGTACGCGCACGTCCAGGAGGAGCCGGTCGCTCCCTCCTCGATCAACCGTTCCCTTCCGCCCGCGATCGACGCGCTCGTCGCCCGCGCGCTGAAGAAGAACCCGAACGAGCGTTTCCCGACCGCGGAAGCGATGCGGGACGAGTGCCTGCGGATCGCCCAGTCCTTCCAGGCCTCGGCCCCGAGCATCGTCCCCGGCACCCAGACCGCCAGCGGCGCGGGCGTGGGCTCCGCGGTGTTCCCGCCGGTCGACACGGCGGCGCCGGCCGCGGGCGGCGTCCAGACGCCGTACCAGCCGGGCCCCTACGGCCCCGCGACCCCGGCCCCCGCGCCCACCCCCACACCGGGGTACGGCTACCCCCAGCCGGGCTACCAGACCCCGGCGCCCACGAACGCGTACGCCCCCCAGGCGTCCCAGACGCCCCCTCCGTACACCATCTCCCCGCAGCCCGCGCCGGCGGCGCCGGCCGGCGGTTCGGGCGGCGGCAAGCGGAACATGCCGGTGATCATCGGCTCGATCGTCGTCGCCCTCCTCGCGATCGGCGGCCTCATCGCCGCGGTCACGCTGAACGGCGGGGGCGACGACGAGGGCGGCGGCAAGGAGTCGAAGAAGCCGGTGGCGGGTCACCGGGGGCCGGACCGAACGCGGACCGTCGAGAAGACGGAGTGCACGGAGCCGGAGAAGGCCTACAACGACCCGGACAAGATCAAGATGCCGGAGTTCGCCTTCAAGGACTGGCGCTCGGTGCTGTCCTGCCTCCAGGCGGCCGGCTGGCACTACGACAAGAACAAGGTCGACGAGAACACGTACGGCGAGGACACCGTCATGCGGACCGTGCCCAAGGCGGGCGAGGACCTCGACCCGAAGAACGTGGACATCCAGTTCGACATCTCGACGGGCGACCCGGCCTGAGGCCCGTCGGCCCGAGGCCTTCCGGGCCTTCCGGCCTCTGACCCGACAGCGCGGGGCCCGGTACGCAGGACGCGTACCGGGCCCCGCGCGTTCACCGGGAAGGGTCTCCGCCGTCAGGCGGGCCGCGCCGCGGCGAGCTGGTTCTCGAAGCCGTCCAGGAGGGTCCGCAGGCCGTAGTCGAACGTGTCCTCCGGTGCCGAACCGAACTGGGCGGCGGGGGTCTCCAGGCGGCTGCGCAGCCGCGGGAACCGTCCCGCCACGTCGCCCGCCTTCGCCATGAAGTCCGCGAGCCGCTCCTGCGCGTCGCCGCCGTCGCGGCTCAGCCGCCGGGTGACCGAGGCGGTGGCGGAGTGGCCGAGGACGTTGCCGAGGACGAAGGTGAACACGCTGGCCGCGGCCTGGTCCGCCTGCGCCTGCGTGAAGCCCGCCCCCTCGTACACGGCGAGGCAGTGGTCGTCGTACCGGGCCTTGGCGGGGCCGTAGAACAGGTGCGAGCCGAAGGCCTGCACCAGCCAGGGGTGCCGCGTGAGCATCGCGCGCAGGCCGGTGGCCAGGGACGCGGCCGCCGCGCGCCAGCCGACGGCGTCCGGGTCGGCCAGCTCGATCTCGTTCCACACCTCGTCGCCGACGAGTTGGACCAGGTCGTCCTTGTTCTTCACGTGCCAGTAGACCGCCGTCGCGGCCGAGTCGAGGCGCTTGCCGAGGCTGCGCATGTTCAGGCCCTCCAGGCCCTCCTCGTCGAGCAGCTCGATGGCCGTCCTGATGATCTGTTCCTTGGTCAGCGTGTCGCGCGGCATGCCCCGACGATAGCCGCCGGTGGCCGCCGCCGAACCCACACTTGAACTAAGTGCGGGAACCTCTTGCACTTAGTTCAAGTACTGCTCTATGTTTCTCGCACTCGACCTGAACTTAGTGCAAGTCAGTCCTGCGGGGGCTCGCCTCCCGGCCTCACAAGGAGAACGCCATGAACGCCTTCGCCGCGATCTGCCAGTTGCTCGTCGCCGTGGCCTTCCTCAGCATCCCGCTGGTGCGGCACCGCTTCGGCGCCGCGGCGAAGGCCGCCGCCGACCGGGAGCTGGACCGTCAGGGCGTGCCGGCGGGCGTCCTGGAGGCCAACGGCCTGCGGTTCGACGCCGGTGGGCACGAGACCCTGGCCCCGCTCGCGGTCGCCGCGGTGATGGTGGCCCTGGCCGGGCTCGGCTTCGCGGACCACGGCTGGTCCGAGCCGCTGACCTGGGCCTTCCAGTCCCTGGTCATCGCGATGAACGCGCTGATCCTGCACAGCAACCTGACCGCGACCCGCTCCGTCGAGACCGCCTTCCGGCGCAAGGGCGACCCGGTGCTCGCCCGCGTCGACGTGGCCGCCTTCCTCAAGGCCGCCGAGGGCGCGTTCCCCGCCTGGGTGAAGGTCCTGCAGAACGCCCGGCACGCGGTCGTCTTCGCGGGCTCGGCCCTGGCCCTGACCGCCGTCGCCGTGGCCTGACGCGCCCCGCCCCCAGCCCCCAGACCCCCCACAGCACCACCCGAACGTCCGCGGCACGCGCGGACCGTACTCAGAAGGAACAGTCATGCAAGCACGAATGAAGAACCCGGCGTTCGTCCTCCCCGACGGCATGAAGGGCATCGGCAGCATCTTCAAGGCCATCAGCGAGGGCGGGCTCCCGCAGGAGCTCCAGGAGATCGTCGCCCTGCGCGCCAGCCAGATCAACGGCTGCAGCGCCTGCGTCCACGGCCACACGGAGAACCTCGGCAAGGCGGGGACGACCACCGAGCGGATCACCAATGTGTCCGCCTGGCGCGAGGCTCCGTTCTACTCGGATGCCGAACGAGCCGCGCTCACCCTGACCGAAGCCGTCACGCGTCTCGCCGACCGCTCCGCCGAGCCGGTCCCCGACGCGCTGTGGGACGAGGTCGCCGATCACTTCGACGAGCGGGAGCTGTCCGCCCTGATCCTGGTCATCGGCGTGACGAACATGTTCAACCGCATCAACACCACGATCAAGGAGCCCGCCGGCACGAAGTGGGTCTGAGCCGACAGGCCGACAGGCCGACAGGCCGACAGGCCGACAGGCCGACAGGAAGGGGCCCGGCACACGGTGTGTGCCGGGCCCCGTCGTCGTATGTGTGCGTCGTTCGTGTGCGTCGTATGTGTGCGTCGTACGCGTACGACGTACGGGTGCGTCGTACGCGTCCGTCGTTTCTGTCCGGCGTACGGCCGTTCCTTACGGCTGGGTCCGTCGTACGGCCGTGGCCGTGCCTGGCGGCTAGAGGTACGGGCCGCCGCTGCGGCCCGCGATGCCGCCCTCCTCGCCGCCCTCGTGGCCGCCCACGCCGGGCGGCAGCGCGCGGCGCATCTGCTCGAGCTGGGCCCGCGCGGCCATCTGCTGGGCGAACAGGGTCGTCTGGATCCCGTGGAAGAGGCCTTCGAGCCAGCCCACCAACTGGGCCTGCGCGATGCGCAGTTCCGCGTCGCTCGGCGTCCCCTCCTCGGTGAAGGGGAGCGAGAGCCGCTCCAGCTCCTCGACGAGCTCGGGGGCCAGGCCGTCCTCCAGCTCCTTCACGGAGCTGGAGTGGATCTCCTTGAGGCGCACCCGGCTCGCCTCGTCGAGAGGCGCCGCCCGCACTTCCTCCAGCAGCTGCTTGATCATGCTGCCGATGCGCATGACCTTCGCGGGCTGCTCGACCATGTCTGTCACCGGGACCTCGCGGGACTCGTCGTCTCCGCCACCGAGAGCCATTCCGTCCTGGCCCACGACCAGGACCTGGGGATTCTCCGGCGACCGTTCGTTCCTCGGCATCTCCATGCCGCCATTCTCTCGCACCTGTTGCCCACACCTCCGTGGTGCCCCCATCCGACGGTGATCCACCGTGTACGAGGGCGTCTGCCTTGTCGACCGGCACGGCACGCGGTCAGCCCCGGCGCAGCCGCAGACCCAGGAAGCCGAGGCCAAGGCCGATCAGGACCATGCCCGCGCCGAGCGGCAGTACCCGCAGGCCGGGGAACGCGGGCCCCTCCGCCGCCCGCTCCCTGGGCGCGTCGGCCGCGGTGGGGGGTGGCGGCGGCAGGACCGGCGTCGGCCTGGACTGCTCCGGGCGGCGTACCTCGCGGGGCGGCAGCGGCAGCGGCCGCCAGACGGCCGGGTCGGGCACGGCTCCCTGATGCACCCGTCCGGGGCGCTGCCGCCCTTCGCCCGCCCGGTTTCCGGCCAGCGAGCCGGGGCCGTAGTAGGGGGCCGGGGCGGAGGCGTCGGGGGACGGCGCGGGAGCCGCGTACGCCGTCGTCGTACCGAACCCGACGGGGAGCAGCGCCGCCACGAGGACCGGTGGTACCGCCGCCGCGCGGAGCGCGCCCCGCAGCCGTGATGTCACCGCGCTGACCCCCTCCCGGTGCCGGGTCGTCGCCGAGATAGTCGCCGGAAATGGCGGAACGCCCGGACCCGCGCCGCACGCGAGGATCAAGAGGCGTACGGCCAGCGTCACATGACGCGCCGCATCCGGCATCTCGACGACACCCGGCTCGGGGAGGGCCCTCTACCGCGTGAGCGCGGGGAGGGCCCTCTACCGCGTGAGGAGGACCTTCCCGATGTGGCCGCTCTCCTCGAGCACCTGATGCGCGGCCGCCGCCTCCCGCATCGGGAAGGCGCGGTCCACGATCGGCCGGACCTGGCCCGCGCCGATCAGCGGCCACACGTGTTCCCGTACCGCCGCGACGATCGCGGACTTCTCGCTCACCGGGCGGCCGCGCAGCGAGGTCGCCGTGATGGCGCCGCGCTTGCCCAGGAGCGCGGCGATGTTCAGCTCGCCCTTCACCCCGCCCTGCATGCCGATGATGGCGAGGCGGCCGTTGACGGCGAGGGCGCGCACGTTCCGGTCCAGGTACTTGGCGCCCATGATGTCCAGGATGACGTCCGCGCCCGCGCCGTCCGTGGCCCGGCGGATCTCCTCGACGAAGTCCTGCTCGCGGTAGTCGATGAGCACGTCGGCGCCCAGCTCGGCGCAGAACGCCAGCTTCTCCTTGCCGCCCGCGGTCACCGCCACCTTGGCGCCGACGGCCTTCGCGAGCTGGATCGCCATGGTGCCGATGCCGCTCGCACCGCCGTGCGCCAGCAGGGTCTCGCCGGGGCGCAGATGGGCGACCATGAACACGTTCGACCACACCGTGCAGGTGACCTCGGGCAGTGCCGCGGCCGTGACGAGGTCGACGCCGTCCGGCACGGGCAGGACCTGCCCGGCGGGCACGGCGACCCGCTCCGCGTACCCGCCGCCCGCGAGCAGCGCGCACACCTCGTCGCCGACCGACCAGCCCGCGACCCCGGCGCCGACCGCGGCGATACGGCCCGAGCACTCCAGGCCCGGGTAGCGGGAGGTGCCGGGCGGCGGATCGTAGAACCCCTGCCGTTGCAGCAGGTCGGCGCGGTTCACGGCGCTGGCGGCCACATCGATGAGGACCTCGCCGTCACCGGGTACGGGATCGGGGACCTCGGCCCACTGAAGCGCCTCGGGCCCGCCGGGTTCGGGGATCGTGATCGCATACATGCGGGCGAGGCTACTCCCGGGCGCCCGAGCTCACCGGGTCACAGGCGGCACAGGTCGCGGACAGCGGGGCCGGGTCCACGTCGGCTCCGGAACCGGCCGCGCGGCGGAGATGACTGCGTCGCCGGCCTTGCGGTGGGGATGACTGTGGTCACCGGCCCCGCTGCGGAGCGAACTGCGGTCACCGGCCCTGCGGCGCAGCCGACTGCCGTCACCGGCCCTGCGGCGGAGATGACTGCGTCGCGGGCCCTGCGGCGGAGACGGCTGCGCTCACCGGCCCTGCGGCGGAGACGGCTGCGCTCACCGGCCCTGCGGCGGAGACGGTTGCGGGGACGCCCGCACGATCGTGATCAGACGGTCCGTCAACTGCAGCTTGCCGATCGCCGGATCGTCGTACCCGAGGACGCGATGGCCGCGTACGACACTGACGACGAGGTCGTCCGTCTCCCGCACACCCCGCCCCACCTCGGCCTTTATCACCGGCCGTTCGACGAGGTCGAGCCCGCTGCCCTGCTGGATCAGGTCCTCCATGACCAGGCCCGCGCTCGGGCTGAGCACCGACAGACCGAGCAGCCGGCCCGCCGCGCTGGCGCTGGTGATGACGGCGTCGGCGCCGGACTGGCGCAGCAGCGGAGCGTTCTCCTCCTCACGCACCGCCGCCACGATCTTCGCCTGCCGGTTGAGCTGCCGCGCGGTGAGCGCGACGAGCACCGCCGTGTCGTCGCGCTGCGTCGCGATGATGATCTGGCGCGCCCGCTGCAACTCGGCCCGCAACAGCACATCGCTGCGGGTCGCGTCCCCGATGACTCCGGCGAAACCCTCCGCCGTGGCCGCGTCGACGACCTTCGAACTCGGGTCGACGACCACGATCTGCTCGGGCTTCAGACCGGTCGCCTGCACGGTCTGCACCGCGGACCGGCCCTTGGTGCCGAAGCCGATGACGACGGTGTGGTCACGCAAGTTGGACCTCCAGCGGGACAGCCGCCATTCCTCGCGGGTGCGTTCCGTCAGCACTTCGAGGGTGGTGCCGACAAGGATGATCAGGAAGATCACGCGCAGCGGCGTGACCAGCAGGATATTGGTGAGCCGGGCGCTGTCGCTGTGCGGCACGATGTCGCCGTAGCCGGTGGTGGAGAGCGTCACGGTGGCGTAGTACGAGGCGTCGAGGAAGTCGATCGTCCCGTTGGCGTTGTCGTGATAGCCCTCGCGGTCGACCCACACGATGAGGATCGTCACGAAGAGCACGAACAGCGCCATCAGCAGCCGCTTGCCGACCTGGCGCAGCGGTCGCTCGACCACACGGCGAGGCAGTTTGACCCGATGTGTCACCAAATGCTCGTCGGCTTGGCGCGCGATCGCGTCATGGCCGGGAAGTTTCACGTGAAACACGCCCCGCTGTCGAGCCCGGAACCGCCCAACTCCCCGTACTGCCCGCCCGGTTCGGCCCAGGGCAGATCGAGGATCTCCAGCTCCTGCCCCTTGCGCCCACCGCCGGCCGGAACCACCGCGAGCCCGTCGGCGACCGCGATGCCGCGCAGCATCGCGGGACCGTTGTAGTGCAGCGGCACCGCGTACTCCCCGCGCAGCGTGACCGGCACGAGCCGGGTGTCGTGCGGATGACCGTGTACGTCGTCGCGCAGGGGCGCGGCGTACGGCTCCGGGGCCGGGCGGCCCGCGAGCCCGCGCAGCAGGGGCTCGGCCAGGGTCAGCAGGCCGGAGACGGCGGCGAGGGGGTTGCCGGGGAGGCCGACGAGGTGGCGCTCGCCTCGGCCGACCGCTGCCGCCCCCGGTGCCGTCCCCGGTGTCGTCCGGGGGAGGCGGGCGAGCAGCATGGGGTGGCCGGGGCGCACCGCGACGCCGTCGACGAGCAGTTCGGCGCCGAGGCGGCGCAGCGTGGGGTGGACGTGGTCGACGGGCCCGGACGCGGTGCCTCCGGTCGTCACGAGGAGGTCGGCCGTGGAGGTGGCGAGGGCTTCGTACAGCGCCTCGGCGTCGTCCCCGAGCCGCCGGACCGCGGTCACCTCCGCCCCGAGTGCCCGCAGCCACGGCGGCAGCATCGGGCCGAGCGCGTCCCGGATGCGGCCCTCCTGGGGCAGCCCTTCGGTGAGCAACTCGTCGCCCAGGACGAGGACTTCGACACGGGGACGGGCGGCGACGTGCAGCGCGTCGTATCCGGCGGCAGCGGCCAGTCCGAGGACCGCCGGGGTCACCAGCGCGCCGGGCGGCAGCAGTTGGTCGCCCGCGCGGCACTCCTGGCCGCGCGGCCGGATGTCCTGACCGGGGACGACCTCGCGCTGGGCGTGCAGATGGCCCTTGTCGTCGACATGGCCGTGCTCGCTGCGGATCACCGCGGTGGTGTCCCGCGGGATCCGGGCACCGGTCGCGATCCGCACCGCCTCACCGTCGCCCAGCGGCTGGGGGCTGTCCTGCCCCGCGAGGATCCCGTCGGGCAGCAGCACCCAGGGCCCGGGGCCGGCCACGGCCCACCCGTCCATCGCGGAGGTGTCGAAGGAGGGGAGGTCGGTGAGGGCGGTGAGGGGGGTGAGGAGGGTGCGGCCGAGGGTTTGGGGGAGGGAGGTGGGGGTGCCGACGGGGCTGGGTGTGTCGGTGGGGGTGCGGGTGCCCGCGGGGGCGGCTGTGGGTGTGCGGGGGCTTGCCTGCCGGGTCGCGTCCTGGAGGGCCTTCGCCGCCTCGGCCGCGGCTGAGGCGCCTGCGCGGCGGGCGGTGGAGCGGGCTTGGGACCAGGGGGTGGTGTGGGTGTGGGTGGCGGCGGGCGCTGGGCCTTCGGGAGTGGGGGCTTTGGGCGTGGGCCCTTCGGGAGCAGAGCCTTCGGGAGCAGGGCCGCCGGGCTGGACGCCGGACGCCTCGGGGCGGCGGCCCGGTGAGTGCAGGCCGTCGTCGGACGGTTTGGCCTGCGCTGCGGGGCGTTGGCGCTGGGTGACGGGGGCGGGGGGTTGGGTGCCAGGTGGGCCGGGGGCGCTGGGGGCGTTGGGGGCGCCAGGTGCACTGGATGTGCCGGAGGTGCCGGGTGCGCCCGGTGCGCCTGCGGCTGTCGCGCTGTGTGGCCGCGCGAGGCCCGCCTCTCCCCTCGCCCGGTCCTCGTTGACCAGGGCGAGTGCCTCGTCCAGCTCGGCGTCAGCCGCGTGCTGCCCGCTCACGGGGTGTCTTCCGGCTTGGGGCTGGTGGGCACGTCCGGCTCGGGAGTGAAGGGCACATCCGGCTCAGGCGTGAAAGGAACGTCGGGCTTCGGCGTGAAGGGGACATCCGGCTCAGGTGTGAAGGGCACGTCCGGCTCGGGCGCGAAGGGCACATCCGGCTCAGGTGTGAAGGGCACATCCGGCTCAGGCGCGAAGGGGACATCCGGACCGGGGGTGGAGGGCGTGCCGGGGGGCGCGTGGGGCGAGTGTGTGCCGGACGACGCCGCCATGCCCGACGGCGAGGGCGACGGCATGCCGGGCGCGGGCGTCCCGCCGGTCGCGTCCGGCCGATCCTCCTCCGCCCACCGGGCGGCAAGCGCCGCCGCCTTGCGGGCGGCCTCCGCCACGGCCTGCGCCCCGCCCCCGCCGGCCGAGGCCCGCGCCGCCGCGTACCCGACGAGGAAGGTGGTCAGGGGTGCCGCGGGCCGGGCCACACCGTGCGCGGCGTCGCGGGCGAGGTCGAGCAGGATGCCGGTGTCGACGTCGAGCTCGATGCCCAGTTCGTCCTTGACTGCGGTAATCCATTCATCCAACACGTGCCCATGCTCCCTGATCCGCGCGCGGGCCGCGGCGATGTCGTCCCAGGTGTCGCAGTCGAACGCGGCGAGGGGGTCGGCGATCCGCACCAGTTCGAGCCGCGTGGTGAGCCGCCGCAGCGGAAGCCCGGTCAGCCCGCGCGCGCCCGCCGCCCCGCCCGGCGGCACAGCGCCCCCACGCCCCGAACCCTCGTCCGCCGCCTTTCCCGCCTCTTCCGCCGCCGCCCCGTCGTCCGCGAGCGCCGCCAACCCGCGCCGCAGAGCCGCGCTCCGGTACGCCGCGACGAGCGGCTGGTCCCGGCCCTCGGGGTCGGTCAGCACCACGCCGTCCGCGCCGTCGGCCGCCCTCAGGGCGGCGACGAGCCGACGCACGGTCTGCTCCCGGAGGAACGGCAGGTCGGCGGAGAGCACCACGACAACGTCGGCCCCGGTCCGGCGCAGCCCGGCGTCCAGCGCGGCCAGCGGCCCACCGCCCGCGGGCTCCTCGCGCGCCCACACCACGGGCCGCCCGGTGGGCCGGGGCGCCGCGACGACGACGGTCGTCCCGGCCCCGGCGCACGCCGCGAGCACCCGCTCCAGCAGGGCCCTGCCGCCCACCCGCATACCCGGCTTGTCCGCGCCACCGAGCCGCGCGGCCCGCCCGCCCGCGAGCACGACGGCGTCGAACGGATCTGGGTCGAGGTCGGCGGAGTCGGCGTCCGGGGCCTTGGGCGCGGTCATCTCCCGAGTATGGGCGTACGCGGGATCAATGCCACCCCTGAGGGGCAGCCCGGACGGGTGCTGCCTAGACGGCCCGCAGCAGCACCGCGGGCTGCTCCACGCAGTCGGCGACGAACCGCAGGAAGCCGCCCGCCGTACCGCCGTCGCACACCCGGTGGTCGAAGGTGAGCGAGAGCTGGACGACCTGACGCGCCGCCAGCTCGCCCTGGTGCACCCATGGCTTGGGCACGATCCGGCCGACGCCGAGCATGGCCGCCTCGGGGTGGTTGATGATCGGTGTGGATCCGTCCACCCCGAACACGCCGTAGTTGTTCAACGTGAACGTGGACCCCGTGAGTTCCGCCGGCGTCAGCGTCCCGGTTCGGGCCGCTTCCGAGAGCCGGGCCAGTTCGGCGCTCAGCGACTCCGTGTCGCGGGCGTGCGCGTCCTTCACGACGGGCACGACGAGCCCGCGGTCGGTCTGCGCGGCGAAGCCGAGGTGCACCTCGTCGAGCCGCACGATCTCGCGCGCTTCCATGTCCACCGTGGAGTTGAGCTCCGGGTAGCGGGCGAGGGCGGCGGTGCAGACGCGGGCGAGGAGCGCGAGCAGGGACACCTTCGGTCCGCCCGCCGCGTTCATCGCCACGCGCGCGTGCATCAGTTCCGTCGCGTCGGCGTCGACCCAGCACGTCGCGTCCGGTATCTCGCGGCGGCTGCGCGCCAGCTTGTCGGCGACGGCGCCGCGGACACCGCGCAGGGGGATCCGCGTACCCCGGCCGGAGGCCGCCGCGGCCTTGGCGCCGGCGACAGTCCCGGAGGCGCCCGAAGCTGCCGAGGCTCCTGGAACCCCGGAGATACCGGAGGTCCCGGAGACCCCAACCGCACCAGTCGCCCCAACAGCCCCAGGAGAACCGAACGTGGCCCCGGTGCCCGGCACCCCCGTACGTGCCACGTCGGCCACCGACGCCGACGCCGGGCCCGAGATCGGCGCGACCCCGGCCGCCGAGGCCCGCACGGCGTCCTCCACGTCGGCCCGCAGGATCAGCCCGTCCGGCCCGGAGCCCGCCAGCTCCCGCAGGTCCACGCCGTTCTCGCGGGCCAGCTTGCGCACGAGCGGGGAGATCACCGGGACCGGACCGTCTCCGCGCGCGGGGAGCCCCTGCCCCCCGGAACCGGAGGCGGCGTCAGCCCCGGCAGGGGACACCGCTCCGGAGCCGGAGCCGACGTCACCCACACCGGAGCCCACGCCCCCGCCCCCGCCCGCGACCGGCGAACCGGCACCCGCACCCCCGCGCGCAGGCCGCACCCTGCGCCGTCGCGCAGGCGCCGCCGCCGTGCCGTACCCGACGAGCACATTGCCCGACGCCTCGTCACCGCCGGACGCGGAGCCGCCCGCGTCGGCGGACGCGTCGGCGGACGGGTCGGACACACCGGTGCCCGCAGCGGACGCAGGCACACCACCGTCCAGAGCGGCGGCAGACGCCCCCACGGCGACCGTCAAGAGCGGTGCCCCCACGGGCAGTTCGGTGCCCTCCTCACCGAAGCGGGCCGTCACCACGCCCCCGTACGGACACGGGACCTCGACCATCGCCTTGGCCGTCTCCACCTCGACGACGGGCTGGTCCACCTCGACGACGTCGCCGACCTGCACCAGCCAGCGGGTGATCTCCGCCTCCGTGAGCCCCTCGCCGAGGTCGGGCAGCTTGAATTCGAGGACCTGCGCCATCAGCTCTCCGCCTCCCACTGCAGCCGTGCCACCGCGTCCAGGATCCGGTCGACGCCGGGCAGGTGGTGCCGCTCCAGCATCGGCGGCGGATAGGGGATGTCGAACCCGGCGACCCGGAGCACCGGCGCCTCCAGGTGGTGGAAGCACCGCTCCGAGACGCGGGCGGCGATCTCCCCGCCGGGGCCGCCGAAGCCGCCCGACTCGTGCACCACGACCGCGCGTCCCGTGCGCCGCACGGAGGCGGTCACCGTCTCGTCGTCGAAGGGCACCAGCGAGCGCAGGTCGACGACTTCGAGGTCCCAGCCCTCGGCCCGCGCCGCCTCGGCGGCCTCCAGGCAGACGGGCACGGACGGGCCGTACGTCAGGAGCGTGGCGCTGCGGCCCGCGCGCCGCACCACTGCCTTGCCGATGGGTTCAACGGTCGAGGGCGCGTCCGGGTTCCAGTCGGCCTTGGACCAGTACAGCCGCTTCGGCTCCAGGAAGACGACCGGGTCGTCGGAGGCGATGGAGGCACGCAGCAGGCCGTAGGCGTCGGCGACGGTGGCGGGCGTGACGACGTGCAGCCCGGGAGTCGCCATGTAGTACGCCTCGGAGGAGTCGCTGTGGTGCTCGACGCCGCCGATGCCGCCGCCGTACGGCACGCGGATGGTGATCGGCAGCGGCATCCCGCCCCTGGTGCGGTTGCGCATCCGCGACACGTGCGAGATCAACTGCTCGAAGGCGGGGTACGCGAACGCGTCGAACTGCATCTCGACGACGGGCCGCAGCCCGTACATCGCCATGCCGACCGCCGTCCCGAGGATGCCCGCCTCGGCGAGCGGGGTGTCCGTGCAGCGGTCGTCGCCGAACTCCTTCGCGAGCCCGTCGGTGACCCGGAACACCCCGCCGAGCGTGCCGACGTCCTCACCGAGGACGTGCACGGCGGGGTCGTCGGCCATCGCGTCGCGCAGCGCGCGCCCGAGCGCCTGCCCCATGGTGGCCGGTTTCACGGCGACAGTGGTCATCGGGCCGCTCCGTCCTGGCCGGCGCCGCCCTCGGCGTCGCTCTCGGCCTCCAGCTCGGCCCGCAACTGGGCAGCCTGTTCGCGCAGTTGGGAGGTCTGCTCGGCGTACACCTGGGTGAACAGGTCCATGGGGTCGAGGGCGGGGTCCTGGTTCATGCGCTCCCGCAGGTCGGCGGCCATCGCCTCGGCGTCCTCGCGCACCGCGCGCCTGCGGTCCTCGTCGAGCAGGCCGCGCGCGTCGAGCTCGCGCTCCACGAGCAGGATCGGGTCGTGGTCGCGCCAGGCCTCGATCTCCGCGTCCTGGCGGTAGCGGGTGGCGTCGTCGGCGTTCGTGTGCGCCTCCATCCGGTACGTCACGGCCTCGACGAGCGTGGGACCGCCGCCCTGCCGCGCGCGCCGCACCGCTTCGGAGAGGACCTCGTGCACCGCGACCGCGTCGTTGCCGTCGACCAGGCGGCCCGGCATGCCGTACCCGACGGCCTTGTGGGCCAGGGAGGGCGCGGCCGTCTGCTTGGCGAGCGGCACGGAGATGGCGAAGCCGTTGTTCTGCACGAGGAAGACCACGGGCGCCTGCCAGACGGCGGCGAAGTTGAGCGCCTCGTGGAAGTCGCCCTCGCTGGTGCCGCCGTCGCCGACCATGGCGAGCGCGACCACGTCGTCACCCTTGAGGCGCGCGGCGTGCGCGAGGCCCACGGCGTGCGGCAGCTGGGTGGCAAGCGGAGTGCACAAGGGCGCTATGCGGTGCTCGCGCGGGTCGTACCCGGTGTGCCAGTCGCCGCGCAGCAGCGTGAGGGCCGCCACTGGGTCCAGGCCGCGGGCGACGGCCGCGAGGGTGTCGCGATAGCTGGGAAACAGCCAATCCTGCTCGCGCAGGGCGAGCGCGGCGGCGATCTCGCACGCCTCCTGCCCGGTGCTCGACGGATAGACCGCGAGCCTTCCCTGCTTGGTCAGGGCCGTCGCCTGCGTGTTGTACCGCCGGCCGCGCACCAGCTCGCCATGGAGGCGCAGGAGCAGCTCCTGATCCGCCTCGCGGGCGGCCTCGGTGCCGAGCACGCGATAGGGCTCGGCGTCCGGCAGCAGCGGCGCGGGGTCGGTCCTGAGCTCCCATGCGGGGGGCGGGGCGGGTCGATATGCGCCCCGCTGCTCCATGACCGTCATGACGGCACCTCCTGTGGGGAAGCGATCTCCTCGTGGGAGCGGCAACAGAGGCGCGACGATGTGATGCGCCTCACCTACCGATTGTTCGGTCGTCGGCACATTTTGGCTACAGGCACCTCCAGGCTGTGGACAAACGGTTCTCCACAGCCTGAGATGAACGCAGTACGTCCATGGTAGGGAGGCGGGGGGACATGGCACCTGAACAAATGGCCGAAGGGAGCGGGGCGGGCCGTCCGGAACAGGCGCCGCGCCCGCTCGACCCCATCGACCGCGACATCCTGCAGATCCTGCACACGGACGGTCGCGCGTCGATACGCTCCGTGGCCGAGCGCGTGCACGTCTCGCGGGCCAACGCCTACGCGCGCATCAACCGCCTCATCGAGGACGGCGTGATCCGCGGCTTCGGCGCCCGCATCGATCACGAACGGGCAGGCCAGGGCGCCTCCGCGTACATCACCCTGAAGATCGTCCAGAACACCTGGCGCACGGTCCGCGAACAGCTGCGGACCCTGCCGGGCGCGTCCCACATCGCGCTGGTCAGCGGGGACTTCGACGTGCTGCTCCTGGTGCACACGCCGGACAACCGCGCACTGCGCGAGCTGGTGCTCACCCGCCTCCAGGCCATGCCGGAGGTCCTCAGCACCCGCACGCTGCTGGTCTTCGAGGAGGACGACCTGGAGGCGGAGGGCTAGGGCGTGCCCGAGCCGTCTCCGACGGAGGACAGGCCGTCCGTACGCAGGCCGGAGAACGCCAACTGCACCACGGCGTCGGCCACCTGTGCGCCGTTGGCGGCGTTGCGGGCCTCCGGCCGGTACCACTCCACGATGGAGTTGATCATTCCGAAGAGCAGCCGGGTGGCGAGCCGCAGCTCGACGTCCGAGCGCAGGTCACCGTCCGCGACCGCTTCCTTGAGCAGCTCGGCGACCTCGTGGTCGAACTCCCTGCGCCGCTCCAGCGCCCACCGCTCGGTGTCCGTGTTGCCGCGCACACGCAGCAGCAGCGTCACATAGGGCAGTTCGGCCACCAGCACCTCGACGGTGCGGCGCGTGACGTACTCCAGGCGGCGCACCGCGCTGCCCACGCGCGCGGGCTCCTCGGTGAGGATTCCGAAGAGGCCGTCCAGCGCCCGGCTCACCGCGCGGCGCAGCAGCTCCTCCTTGCCCGCCACGTGGTGGTAGATCGACGACTTGGAGATGCCGGCCGCCTTGGAGAGGTGCTCCATGGAGGTGCCGTCGTAGCCGCGCTCGTTGAAGACCCGCACGGCGACGTCGAGGAGGGTCTCCGGGGTGTAGGTGTCACGCCGGGCGCTCATGCGTGGTCCTCCTTGGCGGCGGCGCCGCGCAGCCCCTGGGAGGCCGCGTAACGCCCCGTGGGGTACTCGTCGTGCAGGTGGTCCAGGACTTCGACCACCCAGTACAGGCCGAGGTCCGCGCCCCAGGACAGCGGTCCGCGCGGGTAGTTGACGCCCAGGCGCATCGCGGTGTCGATGTCGTCCGCGTCGGCCACGCCGCGCACGACGGCGTCGTGGGCGAAGTCCACGAGCATCGCGACCGTGCGGGCCACGATCATCCCCGGGGTGGCGCGTACGACGCTGACCTGCTTGCCGAGCGCCTGGAAGAGGCCCACCGCCTCACCGAGCATCGGCTCGCTCACGCGGGCCGCGGGGGCGAGCGCGATCCTGGTGGCCGTGCCGTAGTCGAGCGCCAGGTCGAACTGGACGGTGGGCTGCGCGGCGGTGTCGGGGGACGAACCGTCGGCGAGGGCGAGGCGGGCGCCGCCGGGCAGCTCGATCCAGCCGGGGAAGTCCGGGTGCCCGGACTGCCCGGCGGGCTCGCGGTCGACGCGGACGCCCGCGGCCTCGATGAGCGGGACCAGCGCGGCGGCCTGGAACAGCTCGCCGTGCAGGGTGACGGACCGGGGCGCCTCGGCGGGCTCGGCGGTGCCCGGCTCGGCCTTCTCGGCGCCGTCCCCGTACGCGTACCAGCCCTGCCCCGACTTGCGGCCCAGGCGGCGCGATTCGACGAGGCGGCGCTGGGCGAGGGACGGGGTGAACTTGGGGTCCTGGAAGAAGGACTCCCACACCGAGCGGGTGACCGCCTCGTTGACGTCCTGACCGATGAGGTCGGTGAGCTCGAAGGGGCCCATCTTGAAGCCGCCGCACTCGCGCAGGACCGCGTCGATCGTCGCGGGGTCGGCGGCCCGCTCCTCGTGGACGCGCAGCGCCTCGGCGTAGAAGGGCCGGGCTATCCGGTTGACGATGAAGCCGGGGGTGTCGGCGCAGCGCACCGGGGTCTTCCCCCAGGCCTTCGCGGTGTCGTACGCGCGCGTGGCCGCCGCTTCGTCCGTGGCGAAGCCGCTGACGACCTCGACCAGGGGCAGCAGGGGCGCGGGGTTGAAGAAGTGCAGCCCGACAAAGCGCCCCGGGTGCTTCAAGGCGCCTCCGACGGCGGTCACGGACAGGGACGAGGTGTTCGTGGCCAGCAGACAGCCGGCGTCGACGACCTCCTCCAGGTCCTGGAACAGGCGCTGTTTGACGTCCAGTTGCTCCAGCACCGCCTCCACGACGAGGTCGCACCCGGCCAGCTCGGCGAGGCCGTCGACGGCCCGCAGGCGCCCGGCCGCGGCGTCGCGGGCGGCCGCGTCGAGGCGGCCCTTCTCCACGAGGCGGTCCAGGCGGGCGGTGATCGCGGCGGCCGCCGTCTTCGCGAAGCCGGGCGCGGCGTCGTACAGCCGCACGGGGTGGCCCGCCACCAGCGCGACCTGGGCGATGCCCTGGCCCATGGTGCCGGTGCCGACCACGGCAACGGGGCTGCTGAGATCGAGTGCTGTCATGCTCGCGATCCTCCCGCACAGGGGTCTCGGCCAGGGGTTCGGGGTGGCCGGAGGGGAGGTTTTCCACAGCTTCGGCAGACCCCCTTGTCCCGACCGATCGTTCGGTTACTCTAGCTCTGTCCAGCCGTTCCCGCACTGTCCCTGCCCAGCTCGCCGGCTCGAAGGAGAGCCGGCTCGACGAGGAGTTGGTCCCTCATGGCCGCCGAACTCACCGCGCACACGCTGATCGAAAAGCACCGGCCCACCCTCGACCAAGCGCTGGAGACGATCCGCACGCGCGCGTACTGGTCGCCGCACCCCGAACACCCCAAGGCCTATGGGGAGAACGGAAGCCTGAGTCTCCCCGAGGGCAAGGCGGCCTTCGAGGCCCTCCTGAACAGCCGCTTCGACCTCGACCAGCCGGGCACGGACGACTGGACGGGTGCGGAAGTCTCCCCCTTCGGCCCCGAGTTGGGCATCACGTATCCGCACCCGGACGTGGACGCGCTGCTGCCCGCCATGCGCGCGGGCATGCGTGCCTGGCGCGACGCGGGCGCGGAGACGCGCGCCATGGTCTGTCTGGAGATCCTGGCGCGCATCAGCGCCCGCACGCACGAGTTCGCGCACGCGGTCATGCACACCAGCGGCCAGGCCTTCATGATGGCGTTCCAGGCGGGCGGCCCGCACGCCCAGGACCGCGGTCTGGAAGCGGTCGCGTACGCGTATGCGGAGCAGTCCCGCACCCCGGACTCCGCGGAGTGGACCAAGCCCCAGGGCAAGCGCGACCCGCTCGCCCTGACCAAGCGCTTCACGCCGGTCGGGCGCGGCATCGCGCTCCTGATCGGCTGCAACACCTTCCCGACCTGGAACGGCTATCCGGGCCTGTTCGCCTCCCTGGCCACCGGCAACCCGGTCCTGGTCAAGCCGCACCCGCGCGCGGTGCTGCCGCTCGCCCTGACGGTGCGCGTGGCCCGCGAGGTCCTCGGCGAAGCCGGCTTCGACCCGAACCTGGTCGCGCTGGCCGTCGAGCGGCCCGGCGAGGGCATCGCCAAGACCCTCGCCACCCGCCCCGAAATCAAGATCATCGACTACACGGGCTCGACGTCCTTCGGCGACTGGCTGGAGACCAACGCCCGCCAGGCCCAGGTCTACACAGAGAAGGCGGGCGTCAACACGGTCGTCGTCGAGTCGACCGACAACTACAAGGGCATGCTGTCGAACCTCGCCTTCTCCTTGTCGTTGTACAGCGGCCAGATGTGCACGACCCCGCAGAACCTGCTGATCCCCCGCGAGGGCATCACGACGGACGCGGGCGCGAAGTCGTACGACGAGGTGGTCTCGGACCTCGCGGGCGCGGTGGACGGCCTGCTCGGCGACGAGGCCCGGGCGAACGGCATCCTGGGCGCCCTGGTCAACCCGGACGTGAAGGCGCGCCTGGAGGCGGCTCCCGGTATCGGTGAAGTCGCCCTCGCCTCAAGGGAGATCAGCAACCCGGAGTTCCCGGACGCCGTGGTGCGCACCCCGGTGATCGTCAAGCTGGACGGCGCCAAGCCGGACGCCGAGGCGGCCTATCTGAGCGAGTGCTTCGGCCCGGTCTCCTTCGCCGTCGCGGTCGACTCGGCGGCGGACGCGGTGGAGCTCCTGCGGCGCACGGTGCGTGAGAAGGGCGCGATGACGGTCGGGGCGTACACCACCTCCGAAGAGGTGTCCGCCGCCGTCGAGGAGACCTGCCTGGAGGAGAGCGCCCAGCTCTCGCTGAACCTCACGGGCGGCGTCTATGTGAACCAGACGGCGGCCTTCTCGGACTTCCACGGCTCCGGCGGCAACCCGGCGGCGAACGCCGCGCTGTGCGACAGCGCGTTCGTGGCCAACCGCTTCCGGGTGGTGGAGATCCGCAAGGAGGCATGAGCCGAGCGGTCCGGTGCGGGCGCACGGACCCCGGGAGCGCGGGCTCGGACCTGGGCTCCCGGGGCCGTCCCGAGGACCGTCAGACCTGGGCTCCCGGGGCCGCCCCGAGGACCGTCAGACCTGGGTTCCCGGGGGCCGTCCCGAGGACCAGTGGAAGAGCGTCATGCCGACACTCGTCGCGAGGTTGTAGCTCGACACCTGCGGCCGCATCGGCAGCGACACCAAGTGGTCTGCGCGGGCGCGCAGTTCGCCCGACAGACCGCTGCGTTCCGACCCGAAGGCCAGCACGGCGTCGTCGGGGATCTTGAGCCCCCGGATGTCCTCGCCCTCCGCGTCGAGGGCGAACACCGGGCCCGCGGGCAGCTCCCGCACGTCCACGCGCTCCACCGCCGTGGCGAAGTGCAGGCCCGCGCCGCCGCGGACGACCGTGGGATGCCAGGGGTCGAGCGTCCCCGTCGTCACGACACCCGTCGCGCCGAAGCCGGCGGCGAGCCGGATCACCGCCCCCGCGTTGCCCAGGTTCCGCGGGTCGTCGAGGACGACGACCGGGGCGGACCTGGGGCTGTGTGCCAGCGCCCGGAGGTTGGCGGCGCGTGACGGACGTACCGCCAAGGCGGCCACGGCCGTCGGATGCAGCCGCGGCACGAGCGCGCGCAGCGTCGCGTCGTCGGTCTCGGCGAGCAGGGTGCCCAGGGCGGCGGCGACATCCGGCGCCAGGTCCTCCGCGAGGGCAAGGACAGCAGACTTGTCGCTGGTCAGCGCCACGGGGATGCTCGCGCCGAAGCGCAGCGCGTGCTTCAGGGCGTGAAAGCCGTCCAGGAGCACGGAGGAGTCGGCGAGACCGCGCCAGGCGCGCACAGGGTCTTGCGGGGGCGACTGAACGGCCGAGGGCGCCTGAACTGTGGGGAGCGCCGGATCCGCCGCGGGCAGCTGAACCGCGGGGAGCCCCGAGTCCGCCGAGGACAGCTGAACCGCGGAGGGCCTCGAATCGGCCGGGGGCACCTCATCCGCCCGCGGCGCCGACGCCCTCCGTGCCGGCCCCTCGTCCCCGGCCGTACCGCTACCGCTCCTCATGCACCGAAGCCTACGCGCGCGTCCTCGACGGCCTCCTGGCCGTGCTTCTCCTCGCCGCGCGACCCCGGCAACGTACCCCCGCGCGAAAGACGCGGCAGCCGCGGCACCCGCGAGAGCGGCGCCCGGGAAATCAGCCCTCCACGCGCGCGTGCCACCCAGCCGCCGAGGCGTCGCAGGAACGTCGTCGGCAGGAAGACCGCGTCGGCCGCGATCATCGCGAGCGAGAAGAACGGCAGCCCCAGGACCACGGCGATGACGGCGTGCTCGAAGATCATCGCCGCCAGGAGGGCATTCTTGACGCGCCGGTTGAACAGCGTGAACGGGAAGGCGACCTGCACGGCGACCGTCCCGTAGGTCACCAGCATGATCAGCACGCCGTGCGAGGTCAGAAGATCGGCGAGCGCGGGCCAGGGAGAGAAGTAGTCGAGCTGGAGGGGGTAGTAGACGGCCGTTCCGTCCTGCCAGCGGCTGCCCTGGATCTTGTACCAGCCGGCCGTGGCGTAGATCAGGCACGCCTCGACCATGATCACCAACAGGGCGGCGTTGTGCGCGAGGTTGGCGACGACGTCGAGCAGCAGCCGCGGCTCCCCGTGCGGCGCCCGTCGTACGACCACCCACCACAGGCCGTGCGCGAGCCACAGCCCCCAGAAGAACAGCAGCCAGAACCCGCTGAGCTCCCCCATGAACGTCACGACGGACAGCGCGAGGCCGAGGACCCACCAGAGCACGGGGCCGACGCGGTCGCCGCGGGTTGTACCGTCCGCGTCGGCCGCGCCACCGGCCCGTGCCGCACGGCGCGCGTCCAGGGACCAGACCTGGCCGCACCGCGTGAACACCAGGTAGATCGCCATCAGATGGATGACGTTGTCGCCGCCGTCGCCCATGAAGATGCTGCGGTTCTGCAGCGACAGCACACCGACCATGAAGAGCACGGACATGGTGCGCGTGCGCCAGCCCACCAGCAGCAGGGCACTGGACGCGATCGCCACGAAGTAGACGATCTCGAACCACACCCGCCCGTCCGACCACATCAGCACCGTGAAGGCGTCGTTGGCGGAGATCAGCTGCCGGGCCATGTCCCAGCTCCACGGCCCGTCGGGCCCGTACAGCTCGCGCCGGTGCGGCAGTTCGCGCAGCAGGAACAGCAGCCACGTCGCGGCGAAGCCGATGCGCACTATGGCGGTCTGGTACGGGCCGAGGGCCTGCGCCGTGACGCGCTGTACGCCTCGCGCGAGCGGCTCGAAACGGGGCTTCAGGCGGCCGCCTCCGGTACGGGGCAGTGGCCGCTCGCCGTCAGCGTGGGTCACCGGGCGCTCCCCTTCACATCGGTGGCCACGTCTCTCCTCACATCGGCGGCCACGTCTCGCCGCGCCCGGTCCTGCTCGGCCACGTCTCTCCGCGCCCGGTCCGCCGCGGCCAGCGGCAGGTCGGCCGGGGTCACCGACCACCACGGCAGCACCCGCAGCACGGGCTTGGTGTCGATCTTCTCGTCACTCCACTTCGGCGGCCGCACCGCCGTGGTCCGGGACCGGACCTGCACCTGGTCGAAGGACTCACCGCGGGCCAGCGGCTCGTGCCGGTCGAGGCGCAGCAGCACGATGCGGCGGATGTAGCGCTCGGACAGTTCACCGCGCAGACCGGTGGGACGATTCTGCGCGTCGTGCGTGGCCACGAAGAAGTCCCAGCCTCTGCGCAGCTCGTTCTGCTGCGTGTGGCTGGGCAGGAGGTTGTGGTCGATGGCGGCGCCGTCCTGCGCGGACAGGTCGTACCAACGCGTGGTCCGGCCGGTTCCGTCCGCCGTGCGGACCTGAGCACGGGCCTGCACCGCGACGTTCTGCTGCAGCGGATTGGGGGCGAACAGCTTCCAGTTCTGCTCGAACTCCGGGTACACCCAGTCGTCGACCGCCCTGCCGTGCTCCTTGGTCACGGTGTTCGACGGCGCCACGTGCAGGAACAGCATCCCGACGTGGACACAGACACCGACCACGACCGCGGCGAGGACGAGCGCGGCTACGGCTTGGGAGCCGCGGGAGAGGGCGGCGATGCCGGACGTGGGCTTGGCGGGGGCGCCGTCGGGCGGGGCGGGGGCGTGACCGGGCGGCCGGGCGGGGGCGCTGCCTGGCGCGGCAGGCGCGGCATCAGGCCGGGTGGGCGTGTCATCGGGTCGGCCAGGCGCGCCATCGGGCCCGGCGGCCCCGCCGCCCGAACCCTTGTCGTACGCGTCCATCTCGCCCCGTTCCTCGACCCGCGACCGAACCCTGCCGCCGGAACGGTACTCAGACCCGCCCGCCAGGCACAGCGTCCCGGAGGTTATCCACAGGGTTGACACCTTATGGCGAGGCGCAGCACCATTGAATTCCCACGAACCGAACGATCGGTCGGTAGGTCGCCGGTTTCGAGGGGGACGTCCACGATCGAAAGACGTCACGATCGAAAGACGTCCGGGATCGACGCTCCGAGAGTTGTCGACGCACCGAGACGAGAGTTGTCGGCACACCGAGAGTTGCCGGGACACTGCCCGAGGTCGAGGGGGACCGAGATGGCGACAGCGCACCAGCCGCCCAGCACGGCGCCGCACCACACAGCGGCGGGCGCCGCGGACACCGCCGCGCTCGAGTCCGCCTTCGACGCGGCCGTGGCGGCCGACGAGCGCATCGAGCCGCGTGACTGGATGCCGGACGCCTATCGCGCCACGCTCGTGCGCCAGATGGCGCAGCATGCCCACTCCGAGATCATCGGCATGCAGCCGGAGGCCAACTGGATCACGCGCGCGCCGTCCCTGCGCCGCAAGGCGATCCTGATGGCCAAGGTCCAGGACGAGGCGGGCCACGGCCTGTATCTGTACAGCGCCGCGGAAACCCTCGGCGCGAGCCGCGACGACCTGCTCGACAAACTCCACTCCGGCCGCCAGAAGTATTCGTCGATCTTCAACTACCCCACCCTGACCTGGGCGGACGTGGGCGCCATCGGCTGGCTCGTGGACGGCGCGGCGATCACCAACCAGGTCCCCCTGTGCCGGTGTTCGTACGGCCCCTATGCCCGCGCGATGGTCCGCGTCTGCAAGGAGGAGTCGTTCCACCAGCGCCAGGGTTATGAGCTGCTCCTCGCCCTCAGCCGCGGCACTCCGGCGCAGCACGCCATGGCCCAGGACGCCGTGGACCGCTGGTGGTGGCCGTCCCTGATGATGTTCGGCCCGCCGGACGCGGAGTCGTCGCACTCCGAGCAGTCGATGACCTGGAAGATCAAGCGCCATTCGAACGACGAGCTGCGCCAGCGCTTCGTGGACATCTGCGTCCCCCAGGCCGAGTCGCTGGGCCTGACCCTCCCGGACCCGGACCTGCGCTGGAACGACGAGCGGGGGCACCACGACTTCGGCGCCATCGACTGGAGCGAGTTCTGGGCGGTCCTCAAGGGCAACGGCCCGTGCAACGAACAGCGCATCACCCAGCGCAGGCGGGCCCACGAAGAGGGCGCCTGGGTGCGCGAGGCGGCGACCGCCTACGCCGCCAAGAGCGCCGCCAGGACCGCCAAGGCCACCAAGTCCGCCAAGTCCGCCAAGAACAGCGAGCGCGAGGAGGCGACCGCATGAGCAGCTCGACCGAATGGCCGCTGTGGGAAGTGTTCGTGCGCTCGCGCCGCGGCCTGTCCCACACCCACGCGGGCAGCCTGCACGCCCCGGACGCCGAGATGGCGCTGCGCAACGCCCGGGATCTGTACACGCGCAGGAACGAAGGCGTCTCCATCTGGGTCGTGCCGTCCGCGGAGATCACGGCGTCCTCGCCGGACGAGAAGGACTCCTTCTTCGAGCCGGCCGCCGACAAGCCCTATCGCCACCCGACGTTCTACGACATCCCGGAAGGAGTGAAGCACCTGTGACCCCGGCAGCTGTGCCCCCGGCACCCGTGACTCCCGCGTCTCCGGAGACCGGCACCGCGTCCCCGGCCGACGGGGCCCCGGCCCTGCACGCCGCGGCCCTCGCCCTGGGCGACGACGCGCTGGTGCTCTCGCACCGCCTGGGTGAATGGGCGGGCCACGCCCCCGTCCTCGAAGAAGAGGTCGCCCTGGCGAACATCGCCCTGGACCTGCTCGGTCAGGCCCGCGTGCTGCTTTCCCTCGTCGACGACGAGGACGAGCTGGCGTATCTGCGCGAGGAGCGCGCCTTCCGCAACCTCCAGCTCGTCGAGCAGCCGAACGGCGACTTCGCCCAGACCATCGCCCGCCAGCTCTACTTCTCGGTGTACCAGAATCTTCTGTACGGCCAACTGGCCGACACTGAAAGCCCGTTGGCACCTCTGGCCGCGAAGGCCGGCAAAGAGGTCGCCTACCACCAGGACCACGCCGAGCAGTGGACCATCCGGCTCGGCGACGGCACGGCGGAGAGCCACGAGCGGATGGAGCGCGGCCTGGACGCGCTGTGGCGGTTCACCGGAGAGATGTTCCAGCCGGTGCCGGGCCTGGACCTGGACTGGCAGGCCCTGCGCGAGCAGTGGACGGCCAGGGTCACCGAAGTGCTCGAGAAGGCGACGCTCGGCGTCCCCGAGGGACCGCAGAGCGGGGCGTGGGCGGCCGGGGCGGGCCGCGAGGGCCTGCACACCGAGTCGTTCGGCCGGATGCTCGCCGAGATGCAGCACCTGCACCGCAGCCACCCGGGGGCGTCATGGTGACCACGACGCCCGGTGCCGCCCAGGCCGAGCAAGCCGCCCCGGCCCACCACGCCCCCACCGCCCTCGAAGCCGAGCTCCGCGCCCTCGCGGGCTCCGTGCCCGACCCCGAGCTGCCCGTCCTCACCCTGGCCGAGCTGGGCGTGCTCCGCTCCGTCCGGGTCAGCGGCACGGGCCACGTGGACGTCGAGCTGACCCCGACGTACACGGGCTGCCCCGCCATAGAGGCCATGTCCACGGACATAGAGCAGGTGCTGCGCGAGCACGGCCGGGACGACGTGAGCGTGCGCACGGTGCTCTCCCCCGCCTGGTCGACGGACGACATCAGCGCGGAAGGCCGCCGCAAGCTCGCCGAGTTCGGCATCGCCCCGCCGCGCCCGCACGCCGCCGACGGCCCGGTCCCGCTGTCCCTCACGGTGCGCTGCCCGCACTGCGGATCGACCGACACCGAACTGCTCAGCCGCTTCTCGTCCACCGCCTGCAAGGCGCTGCGCCGCTGCGTCTCCTGCCGCGAGCCCTTCGACCACTTCAAGGAGCTGTGATGGCGCGCTTCCACCCGCTCCGTGTGGCGGCGGTCGAGCAGCTCACCGACGACTCCGTGACGCTGACCTTCGCGGTGCCCCCGGCCCTGCGCGAGGAGTATCGGTACGCACCGGGCCAGCACCTGGCCATCCGCCGCGTCGTCGACGGCACGGAGATCCGGCGTACGTACTCGATCTGCTCCCCGGCACCGTCCCCCCAAGCGGCCGATGAGCCGCGGGAGTTGCGGGTGGGGGTGCGCGTGGTGGAAGGCGGCGTCTTCTCGACGTACGCGCACAAGGAGATAGTCGCGGGCGACGAGCTGGACGTGATGACCCCGGCCGGCCGCTTCACCCTGGACCCGGCCCCGGGGCGGTACGCCGCGGTGGTCGGCGGCAGCGGCATCACACCGGTGCTGTCCATCGTCACGACGCTCCTGGAGCGCGAGCCGCGCGCCGAGTTCTGCCTCATCCGCAGCGACCGCACGGCGGCGTCCACGATGTTCCTCGACGAGGTGGCCGACCTCAAGGACCGCTGGCCGGGCCGCTTCCAGTTGGTGACGGTGCTCTCCCGCGAGGAGCAGCAGGCGGGGCTCAACTCCGGGCGTCTGGACGAGGAGCGGCTCGCGCGGCTGCTGCCCGCGCTGCTGCCGGTCGAGGAGGTCGACGGCTGGTTCCTGTGCGGCCCGTTCGGTCTGGTGCAGGGGGCGGAGCGGACGCTGCGCGCCCTGGGGGTGGCGCGACACCGCGTCCACGAGGAGATATTCCACGTGGACGACGGCCTCGTGACGGCGCCGGCCGTGCCCGCCCCTGCGGACAGCACGGTCACGGTGACCCTGGACGGCCGCTCCGGCACCTGGCCGGTGCAGGCGGGGGAGTCCCTCCTGGACACGGTGCTGCGCAACCGCGCGGACGCGCCGTTCGCCTGCAAGGGCGGGGTGTGCGGCACCTGCCGGGCGTTCAAGGTGTCCGGCGAGGTCCGGATGGACCGGAACTTCGCCCTGGAACCGGAGGAGACCGAGGCCGGCTACGTCCTCGCGTGCCAGTCGCACCCGACCACGGCCAAGGTGGAGCTGGACTTCGACCGCTGAACGGGGCCGCTGTACGCAGCTGCGGGGCACCCTGCCCCCGGCCGGCTCCGTCTCCGGCACCGCCCGGCTCACCTGTTCCCTTCCCGTAGAACCTGTTCTATCTTGACGACCCGTCAGAAACGCTGCCAGAGCCGAGACGGGGCCGACGAGACACGACGGGCGGCGTACCAGCCGGTGCGGAGGGACGAGCAGTGGACTTCACCTTCACCGAGGAGCAGCAGGCGGCGCTCGAGGCGGCCAAGGCGGTCTTCGCCGGTGTCGCGCCGGACGGCGTGCCCAGCCCCGCCCTCGTCCCCGGCGCCGTCGCCGAGGACTTCGACCGGGCGCTGTGGGCCAAGCTCGCCGAGGCCGACCTGCTGAGCCTGCTGCTCGCGCCGGAGTACGGCGGGTCCGGGCTGGACCCGATCGCGCTCTGCCTGGTGCTGCGCGAATCGGCGAAGGTGCTCGCCCGCGTCCCGCTCCTGGAGAGCTGCGCCGCCGCGTACGCCGTCCAGGCCTACGGCGGCGCGGAGTTGAGGCAGGCCGTGCTCCCGCCGGCCGCCCGCGGGGAGACCGTCCTGACCGTGGCGGCGAACGGCCGCACCGGACACGACGGCGCCGAACTCGCCGTCACCGCACGCCCCGACGGCGGCGACTGGGTCCTGGACGGCGTCCAGACGGGCGTCCCGTGGGCGTACGACGCCGACCTCACCGTCGTACCGGCCACCGCCGCCGACGGCCGCACAATCCTCGCCCTCGTGTCCCGCGCGCTGCCCGGGCTCGCCCTCGCCGAGCAGTTCTCGACCAGCGGTGAGCGGCTGGGTGAGCTGCGTCTGGACTCGGTGCGGGTCGGGGCCCGCGATGTCGTCACGGCGGACGGGGCCTGGGACTTCCTGCGGGACCTGCTCGCGACGGGCACCTGCGCGCTCGCGCTGGGGCTCGGTACGGCCGTGCTCGGCATGACGAGTGAGTACACCGGCAAGCGCGAGCAGTTCGGGTTTCCGGTGGCCACGTTCCAGGCGGTCGCGATGCAGGCCGCCGACCGGTACATCGACCTGCGCGCCATGGAGGTCACCCTCTGGCAGGCCGCCTGGCGGCTCAGCTCACCGGACCGCGCGGGCGCGGGCAGCAGCGGGCCGCTGCCGGTGTCCGGGGACGTGGCGGTGGCCAAGATCTGGGCGGCCGACGGCGCCCGCCGCGTCGTGCAGACCGCGCAGCATCTGCACGGCGGCTTCGGCGCGGACACCGACTATCCCCTGCACCGCTATCACGCCTGGGCCAAGCACCTGGAACTGGCACTCGGCCCGGCCGCGGCACACGAGGAGGCGCTGGGGGACCTGCTGGCCGCGCACGCCCTGACCTGAGCCGGGGCCCCGGGGGGGGAGGCCGGGGCCGGCCCCCCGGGGGGGGGGAGGCCCGGGGGGCTAGATCACCGTGCCGGGCTGGCCCTTGTCGTCGACCACGGGCCTGCCCGCGGCCTCCCAGACCTGCATCCCGCCCTCGACGTTCACGGCGTCGAGGCCCTGCTGGGCGAGGTACGCCGTCACCTGCGCGGAACGGCCGCCGGAGCGGCAGATCACGTTGATCCTGCCGTCCTGCGGCGCCACCTCGGTCAACTCCCCGTAGCGGGAGACGAAGTCACTCATCGGAATGTGCAGCGCGCCTGCCGCGTGGCCCGCCTGCCACTCATCGTCCTCGCGGACGTCCAGCAGGAAGTCTCCGTCCGAGAGCTCGTCGACGCCGACCGTGGGCACATGGGATCCGAAAGCCATGCCCCCGACGCTACCCGACCGCCGACACGACACGGCCCCGCGCCCGGCACCGCGACGTGCCACGCGTCGACACCGCCACGCGACCACGCCTCCCGCACCGCCACGCGCCACGCGTCCCACACCGCCGGGCGGCCACCCCTCCGGCACAGCCAGGCGGCCCCGCCTCCCGCCCCGCTCAGGCGGTCACCCGCTCCAGTTCCGCCTCGCGCTCCGCGACCTGGGCCAGGAGCTGCTCGGCGATCTCGTCCAGGAGGCGGTCCGGGTCGTCGGGCGCCAGCTTGAGCATCGAGCCGATCGCGCTCTCCTCCAGGTCCCGGGCCACGACCGTGAGCAGCTCCTTGCGCCGGGCGAGCCACTCCAGCCGGGCGTACAGCTCCTCGCTCGGGCTGGGCCGCTGCTCCTCCGGCACCGGCCCGGCGGCCCACTCGGCGAGCAGCTCCCGCAGCAGCGCCTCGTCGCCGCGGCCGTACGCGGCGTTCACACGCGTGATGAACTCGTCGCGACGCTCGCGCTCCTTCTCGTCCTGCGCGAGGTCGGGGTGCGCCTTGCGGACCAGCTCCCGGTACAGCTTGCGGACCTCGTCGCTCGGCCGTACCCGCTGCGGCGGCCGCACGGACTGGTCGGTGAGCATCGCGGCGGCCTCCGGGAACAGGCCGTCGCCGTCCATCCAGCCGTGGAACAGCTCCTCGACGGCCGGCATGGGCAGCACCCGCGCCCGCGCCTCGTCCGCCTTGCGCCGGTCCTCGGGGTCGCCGGACCGTGCCGCCACGGCCTCGGCGATCAACGCGTCCAGTTCGTCGAGGCGGGCGTACATCGGGCCGAGCTTCTGGTGGTGCAGCCGGGAGAAGTTCTCCACCTCCACCCGGAAGGTCTCCACCGCGATCTCGTACTCGATCAGCGCCTGCTCGGCGGCGCGCACCGCCTTCGCGAGCCGCGCCTCGGGCCGCGCGCCCTCACCGGCCGAGGCACCCGCACCGGCCGGGTCGCTCTCCTCAGCCCGGGCGGAGCCCTCGGGACGGCTCTCCGCGTCCTCGGGACGCCCCTCTGCGTCGAGCCGCGCACCCGTGTCGAGCGGCGGCTCCTCGGGCGTCTCGCGGCTGGTCGGCTCGGCTTCCGGGGTCGTCACCTGTCCAGCCTAGGCCACGACCCCCTGGGCCTCGGCTCGCAGGCGTCCCGCCCGCACCGCGGCGACGAGCTGAGCGTGGTCGGCCTCCGTGCGGTCCGCGTAGGCCACCGCGAAGGCGGCCATCGCCTCGTCCAGTTCGTCGTTCTTGCCGCAGTACCCGGAGATGAGGCGGGGGTCGGCGCTGTGCGCGTGGGCGCGGGCGAGCAGGGCGCCGGTCATGCGGCCGTAGTCGTCGAGCTGGTCGGCGGCGAGGGCGGCCGGGTCGACGCTGCCCTTGCGGTTCCTGAACTGCCGTACCTGGAAAGGCCGCCCGGATATCGTCGTCCAGCCGAGCAGGAAGTCGCTGACGACCTGCATGCGCTTCTGGCCGAGGACGATCCGCCGGCCCTCGTGCTCGGTCGCCGGCTCCTTGAAGCCCGCCGCCGGCAGGT
Source organism: Streptomyces aureoverticillatus (assembly GCF_014649395.1). Taxonomy (GTDB): domain Bacteria; phylum Actinomycetota; class Actinomycetes; order Streptomycetales; family Streptomycetaceae; genus Streptomyces; species Streptomyces aureoverticillatus. The sequence goes on along the minus strand of NZ_BMSY01000003.1, from coordinate 368,661 downwards.
GCGGCAGGAGCGCGGACGGACAGGCCTCCTTGACCTGGAGGACCAGCGGCTCCCCCCGGTGGTCGAGGAGCAGCACCACATAGGAGCGCAGTCCGACGCTGCCGGTGCCTACGACGCGGAAGGCCACGTCCTGGATCGAATACCGCGCGAGGAGGGGAAGGCGGTCCTCCGGGAGGGTGGTGCGGTACTCCCCGAGGGCCGCGGCGACCGCCGCGGCCTCCGCGTCCGGGACACGGCGGAGCACCGGGGGCGCGTCCACGAAGCGCCGGGGCGCGGCGTGGCCCGGCGGCGCCTCGGCGTCCGGAACCGGCTCGGTGGACTTGGCGGCGAAGCGGGCGCTCGTGTTCTGCCGGGCCTTCTCGGAGACGCGGTCGAGGGTGCCGAGCAGGTCGCGGGCGTCCGTGTGGGAGACCAGTTCCTCGTCGGCTATCGCGTTCCACGCGTCGAGGACGGGGAGTTTGGCGAGCAGCCGCATGGTGCGGCGGTACGCCCCGACGGCGTCGTACGCCGCTTCCTCGCAGGCGTCCTCCTTGGCGCCCGCCTCGCGGCCGGCGAGGACCAGGGAGGTGGCGAGGCGTTTGACGTCCCACTCCCAGGGGCCGTGCACCGTCTCGTCGAAGTCGTTCAGGTCGATGATGAGGCCGCCGCGGGCGTCCCCGTAGAGCCCGAAGTTGGCCGCGTGGGCGTCGCCGCAGATCTGGGCGCCGATGCCGGTGAGCGGCGTGCGGACGAGGTCGTGGGCCATGAGTCCGGCGGCGCCGCGCAGGAAGGCGAAGGGGCTCGCCGCCATCCTGCCGACGCGCAGCGGCGTCAGCTCCGCGAGCCGGCCGCGGTTGGTCTCCTCGATGACGGAGACGGGGTCGGGACGGTGGTCGTCCGCCGTGAACTCCGCGTGCGCGGAGCGCGGGGTGCGGGTGCGCAGGGCCTTGCCCTCCTGCTTGGGCTGGGCGTACTCGCCCTTCCGCCCGAGCTGGGCGTTCCCGGGCTCCTGCCCGGGCTGGGCGTGCCCGGATGTCCCGGTCCCGGACCAGTGGGCGAAGCCCTCCACGCGGGGCAGGCGGCCCGCGCCCCGATCCGTCGCCCGCGGCCCCGGCAGCGCGGCGTCGACGACCGCCTCGGTCCCCGAGCCACAGCCACCGCCCGAGCCCACGCCCGCGCCGCCCTCGCCCGATGTGTGAGTTGTCTCAGTCACGCCCATCGCCCCCCGACACCCCTCGACGCCCTCGCCCCAGGCCTCAACCTTCAACTGGCATCGACGGTACCGCCGCCCGCGAATCCTCGTCACAGCCTGTGGATAACTCCCGGCGGCCACCCGCTCCGGGGCTCGCCGGTGACATACATCACCGCCGACCGCCGCCTCACCGAGCCAGAAAAACAGAAAGACCCCAGCTCAGCTGGGGTCTTTCATCTGTGCGCGAGGGGGGAGTTGAACCCCCACGCCCTTTCGGGCACTGGAACCTGAATCCAGCGCGTCTGCCTATTCCGCCACCCGCGCATGGGTGTTGTCTTTGGGTCTCTCACTGAGTGGTGCGAGCGCCTGCCGACATCCAGAAGATTAGCACGCTGCGGAGGGTGGATTCACATCCGTATTCGGGGGCACCTGCGGAGGGACCAGGGCCGGGCCACCCCCCCTGGGTGCGCGGGCGACACCGTCCGCGCACCCGTCCGCACACCGGGGGACGCACCCCGGCCCCCCGGACCGCCCGCCGCCCGCCCGACGCAACCAAGCCGCCCGTCAAGTCCTCCTCCTAGGTCCACAGCCGCGTGCGGGACACTGGCTTCTGACCCCCTCTACGATCCCTAGTAAGAGGAGGCCCGAGCCGGCCCGGCGCGGGAACCCGGAAGGAGCCCACAAGGAGCCCAGGAGGAGCGCGGAAGCAGCCCCGAGCAGGAGCGCGGCACGCATGCGGAGCGAGCCCGGACCGAGCCGCCGGCGAAGACTCGGCGCCCCGGCCCGATCGGTTCCCGAGGGAGCCCCTGACTGATCCCTGAAGATCGGCGACGGAGCCCCCGGCGGAACCCCGGGACCCCCCTGAGGGATCCCGGAGGATCGCGGAAGACCAGTGCGGGCATGCCTTGTGAGAGGCGACACTCGTGGTCTGGGCGGACAGGGGGAACCACCTGATTTCCCGGCGCGTGGATACGATCAGTAAGCAGTACGAGGATGACAACGACGGAGGAGGTGCCCCATGGGAGTCCTGAAGAAGTTCGAGCAGCGACTCGAAGGTCTGGTCAACGGCACCTTCGCCAAGGTCTTCAAGTCCGAGGTCCAGCCCGTCGAGATCGCCGGCGCCCTGCAGCGGGAGTGCGACAACAACGCGACGATCTGGAACCGCGAGCGGACCGTCGTGCCCAACGACTTCATCGTCGAGCTCAGCGCGCCCGACTTCGAGCGGCTGAGCCCGTATTCGGGGCAGCTCGGCGACGAGCTCTCCGGCATGGTCCGTGAGTACGCCAAGCAGCAGCGCTACAGCTTCATGGGCCCCATCAAGGTCCACCTGGAAAAGGCGGAGGACCTGGACACGGGCCTCTACCGGGTGCGCAGCCGCACGCTGGCGTCGAGCACCTCGCAGACCCCCGACCACGCTCCCGGAGGCCCCGCGGGCCCCGGCGGGCCCGCCGCCCCCGGTGGCGGCCCCACGAGCGCGGGCCAGGGTCCGCGCGGGGGCTTCGGCTCCCCGCAGGGCCCCTCGGGCGCCCCGCCCATGCCCGCCGCGCCGCCTCCCGGCGCGGCCGCGGGCCGTGCCGCCGCGGCGGCACCGGGCCGGCCGCAGGGGCCCGGCGCCGGCCCCCTTCCGGGCGCGCAAGTGCGGCGCTGGATTGAGATCAACGGCAACCGCCATCAGATCTCCCGCCCGACGCTGGTGCTGGGCCGCAGCACCGACGCCGATGTGCGGATCGACGACCCCGGCGTCTCCCGCCGGCACTGTGAGATCCGGACCGGAACGCCCTCGACGATCCAGGATCTCGGGTCTACCAACGGCATCGTGGTAGACGGGCAGCACACCACCCGCGCTACGCTCCGCGACGGCTCGCGGATCGTCGTGGGCAGCACCACCATCATTTACCGGCAAGCCGAAGGGTGAAGCGGGGGCAATGTCAGAGCTGACCCTGACGGTCATGCGGCTGGGTTTCCTGGCCGTTCTGTGGCTGTTCGTGATCGTGGCCGTCCAGGTCATCCGCAGCGACCTGTTCGGTACGCGTGTCACTCAGCGCGGATCGCGCCGTGAGGGCGGCCGCCAGCAGGCGGCCCGCCAACAGCAGCAGGCCGCGCCGCCGCCGCAGCGCCAGCAGGGCGGTGGCCGCCAGCGTCGCGGCGCCCCCACCAAGCTGGTCGTCTCCGAGGGCACCCTCACGGGCACGACGGTCGCCCTGCAGGGGCAGACGATCACGCTCGGCCGGGCGCACGACTCGACCATCGTGCTGGACGACGACTATGCCTCCAGCAGGCATGCCAGGATCTACCCGGACCGTGACGGCCAGTGGATCGTCGAGGATCTCGGGTCCACGAACGGCACCTATCTCGACCGGACCCGCTTGACCACCCCGACGCCCGTTCCGCTGGGCGCGCCGATCCGCATCGGCAAGACCGTCATCGAGCTTCGGAAGTAGTGCTACATCATGAATGAGCGCGAGCGGAGCGAGCGAGCCGACGCGGTCCAGGACTTGGACGCCAGCGCGCTCCCGACCGGAGGGTGGGCACCGTGCGGATGTACCCGGAGCCGACGGGCGAGGTGCGCATGAGTCTGTCACTGCGCTTCGCCGCCGGATCGCACAAAGGCATGATCCGGGAGGGGAACGAGGACTCCGGCTACGCGGGTCCGCGTCTCCTCGCCATCGCCGACGGCATGGGCGGCCAGGCCGCGGGCGAGGTCGCCAGCTCCGAGGTGATCTCGACGCTCGTCACGCTCGACGACGACGTCCCCGGCTCGGACATCCTCACCTCGCTCGGCACGGCCGTGCAGCGGGCCAACGACCAGCTCCGGCTGATGGTCGAGGAGGACCCGCAGCTCGAGGGCATGGGCACGACGCTCACGGCCCTGCTGTGGACGGGCCAGCGGCTCGGTCTCGTCCATGTCGGCGACTCGCGCGCGTATCTCCTGCGCGACGGCGTGCTGACGCAGATCACGCAGGACCACACCTGGGTGCAGCGGCTCGTCGACGAGGGCCGGATCACCGAGGAGGAGGCGACGACGCACCCGCAGCGCTCGCTCCTGATGCGCGCGCTCGGCAGCGGCGACCACGTCGAGCCGGACCTGTCGATCCGTGAAGTCCGCGCGGGCGACCGGTACTTGATCTGTTCGGACGGCCTCTCCGGAGTCGTGTCCCACCAGACGATGGAGGACACGCTCGCCAGCTATCAGGGCCCCCAGGAGACCGTGCAGGAGCTCATCCAGCTCGCACTGCGCGGCGGCGGCCCCGACAACATCACGGTGATCGTCGCCGACGTCCTGGACATCGACACCGGCGACACCCTCGCGGGCCAGTTGTCCGACACCCCCGTGGTGGTCGGCGCGGTCGCCGAGAACCAGCTCCAGGCGAACGACGACGGCGCCATGCAGACCCCCGCGGGACGCGCGTCGGGCCTCGGCCGCCAGACGCCCCCCAGCCCCTCCGGAGGCGGCTTCGGCCCGCCCGGAAGCGGCGACACCACGGGATACGTCCCGGAGGGCTCCTTCGGGACGTACGGCGACGAGGACTTCGTCAAGCCCGGCGGCGGCCGCAAGTGGCTGAAGAGATCGCTGTACACGGCGCTCGCGCTGGCCGTCGTCGGCGGCGGCCTCTACGGCGGCTACCGCTGGACCCAGACGCAGTACTACGTGGGCGCCAACGACGAGCACGTCGCGCTGTACCGCGGCATCGACCAGGACCTCGCGTGGGTGAGCCTGTCGAAGGTCGAGAGGGACCACCCCGAGATCGAACTCAAGTACCTGCCGCCGTATCAGCGCAAGCAGGTCGAGTCGGCGATCCCCGAGGACAGCCTCGAAGACGCGCGGAAGAAGATCGACGAGCTGGGTCTGCAGGCGTCGGCGTGCAAGAAGGACGCCGAGCGCCGCAAGATCGAGCAGGAGAACCGCGAGAAGCGCGAGAAGAACGAGCGCAACGCCAAGCCCGGCGAGGGCGAGGCGGGCGGCCAGAACGGCGAGAACGGCCCGACCAACCGGCCCGACCCGTCCGAGACCTCCAAGCCGGACTTCCGCAACGCGAACGACAAGAACGCCACGAACGCCACAAACACCACAAGCGCAGCCACCGCGGCAACCGCGAAGAGCACGGCCACCGCCGCGCACGCGAAGACCGCCAAGGACGCCAAGTCCGAGTCCACCACCGCACCGACTCCCACACCCGGCCCCAGCCTCTCCGAGCAGGAGAAGGATCTGGTCCCGCAGTGCGGTAAGCAGTAAGCAGCCGTTGGGGGCCCTTGCACGCCATGAGCAGTAGCACTACACACACGTCGACGATCGGCGCCATCGGTGCGCCGAGCCGGCGCAACACCGAGCTCGCGCTCCTGGTGTTCGCCGTCGTCATCCCGCTGTTCGCCTACATGAACGTGGGCCTCGCCATCTCCGGCGAACTGCCGCCCGGCATGCTGGGCTACGGCCTGGGCCTCGGCCTGCTCGCCGGCGTCGCGCACCTGGTCGTGCGCAAGTTCGCGCCGTACGCGGACCCGCTGCTGCTGCCCCTCGCCACGCTGCTCAACGGGCTCGGCCTGGTGGTCATCTGGCGGCTCGACCAGTCGGAGAAGCTCCAGCAGCGGCCCACGTTCTCCGAGGCCGCGCCGAACCAGCTGCTGTACTCGGCCGTCGGCATCGCCCTGTTCGTCGGCGTGCTGCTGCTCCTGAAGGACCACCGCGTCCTGCAGCGCTACACGTACATCTCCATGGTCCTCGCGATCGTCCTGCTGCTGCTGCCGCTCGTGCCGGGCCTCGGCATGAACGTGTTCGGCGCCAAGATCTGGATCAGGATCGGCGGATTCTCCATCCAGCCCGGTGAGTTCGCGAAGATCGTCATCGCGGTCTTCTTCGCCGGCTATCTCATGGTCAAGCGGGACGCGCTCGCGCTCGCCAGCCGCCGCTTCATGGGCCTGTATCTGCCGCGTGGCCGCGACCTCGGTCCGATCCTGGTCGTCTGGGCGATGTCCATCCTGATCCTGGTCTTCGAGACCGACCTCGGTACGTCGCTGCTGTTCTTCGGCATGTTCGTCGTGATGCTGTACGTCGCCACGGAGCGCACCAGCTGGATCGTGTTCGGTCTGCTGATGTCCGCCGTGGGCGCCGTCGGTGTGGCCTCCTTCGAGCCGCACGTGCAGGTGCGTGTGGACGCCTGGCTGGACCCGTTCAGCAAGGCCGTCATCGCGGAGACCGGCACCGACCAGATCGCGCAGTCGCTGATGGCGTTCGGCTCCGGCGGGGTGCTCGGCAGCGGCCTCGGCCAGGGCCACTCCGACCTGATCGGCTTCGCCGCCAACTCCGACTTCATCCTCGCCACGTACGGCGAGGAGCTGGGCCTGGCCGGGATCATGGCCGTCCTGCTGATCTACGGCCTGATCGTGGAGCGCGGTGTGCGCACGGCGCTCGCCGCCCGCGACCCGTTCGGCAAGCTCCTCGCGGTCGGCCTGTCCGGCGCCTTCGCGATCCAGGTCTTCGTCGTCGCGGGCGGCGTCATGGGCCTGATCCCGCTGACCGGTATGACCATGCCCTTCATCGCGTACGGCGGTTCCTCGGTGATCGCCAACTGGGCGCTGATCGGCATCCTGCTGCGCATCAGCGACACCGCGCGCCGCCCGGCCCCGTCGCCCGCACCGAACCCCGACGCCGAGATGACCCAGGTGGTACGGCCGTGAACAAGCCTCTGCGCCGCATCGCGATCTTCTGCGGCCTGCTCGTCCTCGCGCTGCTCATCCGCGACAACTGGCTGCAGTACGTGCAGGCCGACAACCTCGCCGAGCACGAGATGAACCGCCGCGTGCCCATCGAGCGGTACGCCCAGCCGCGCGGCGACATCATCGTCGACGGCAAGGCCATCACCGGCTCCCAGAAGGTCGACGGCGACGACTTCAAGTACAAGCGGACGTACAAGAACGGGCCCATGTGGTCGCCCGTGACCGGCTTCGCCTCGCAGCGCATCGGCGCCACGCAGATCGAGTCCATCGAGGACCGCATCCTCACCGGCAACGACGACCGGCTCTTCTTCCGCCGCAGCCTCGACATGCTGACCGGCAAGAAGAAGGAGGGCGGCAACGTCGTCACGACGCTCAACGCCGACGCCCAGAAGGCCGCGTACAACGGCCTGAAGGGCCGCGGCAAGGGCGCCGTCGCCGCGATCGACCCGTCGACGGGCGCGATCCTGGCGCTCGCCTCGACGCCTTCGTACGACCCCTCCAGCTTCGCCGGCAACACCAACAAGGAAGCGGAGACCTTCGGGAAGCTGGACAAGGACTCCGACAAGCCGATGCTGAACCGCGCGCTGCGCGAGACCTACCCGCCCGGCTCCACGTTCAAGGTGGTCACGGCCGCGGCGGCGATGGAGCACGGCCTGTACACGGACATAGACGACAAGACCAAGTCGCCGCTGCCGTGGACGATGCCGGACACCACCACACCGCTGAAGAACGAGGGCAACATCCCCTGCAAGAACGCCACGCTGCGCGAGGCGCTGCGGGTGTCCTGCAACACCGTCTTCGGCAAGATCGGCTCGGACCTCGGCAAGGACAAGATGCTGGAGACGGCGGAGAAGTTCGGCTTCAACGAGGAGCAGTTCGTCCCGGTCCGTTCCAACGCCTCGGTCTTCCCGAAGGAGATGGACCGGCCGCAGACCGCGCTGTCCTCCATCGGCCAGTTCGAGACCGCGGCGACGCCGCTGCAGATGGCCATGGTCACCTCCGCGATCGCCAACGACGGCACGCTGATGGAGCCGTACATGGTCAAGGAGCTCCAGGCGCCGAACCTCGACGTGATCGAGAAGCACTCGCCCAAGGAGATGAGCGAGCCCCTGTCCAAGGAGAACGCGCAGAAGCTCCAGGACATGATGCAGACCGTCGTGAACGAGGGCACGGGAACCGCCGCCAAGATCCCGGGCGTCACAGTGGGCGGCAAGACCGGTACCGCACAGCACGGCCTGAACAACAGCAAGAACCCGTACGCGTGGTTCATCAGCTACGCCAAGACCGACTCGGGGTCGCCGGTCGCCGTGGCCGTCGTCGTCGAGGACAGCGACGCGAGCCGTGACGACATCTCCGGTGGCGGTCTGGCGGCGCCGATCGCGAAGGACGTGATGAAGGCGGTTCTCGACAGCAAGAAGTGACCCCTGTCACGGCCCCTTCACATCGGTGCACGTTGCGATACCGGTCCTGTATCGGGTGACGGTTGCGGCCGGGTCACGCCAGGCGAGCCGGGTACGGTATGCCCGGACAGCACACCGCCGGACCGCGCAACACGGTGCGGTCGGGGACCGACGGAGAGGGCTGGAATAGCTATGGAAGAGCCGCGTCGCCTCGGCGGCCGGTACGAGCTGGGCCAGGTGCTCGGCCGCGGCGGGATGGCGGAGGTCTACCTCGCGCACGACACCCGCCTGGGCCGCACCGTGGCGGTGAAGACGCTGCGGGTGGACCTCGCCCGCGACCCGTCGTTCCAGGCCCGGTTCCGCCGTGAGGCCCAGTCGGCCGCCTCGCTCAACCACCCGGCGATCGTCGCGGTCTACGACACCGGCGAGGACTACGTCGACGGCGTCTCCATCCCGTACATCGTGATGGAGTACGTCGACGGCTCCACCCTGCGTGAGCTGCTGCACTCCGGACGCAAGCTGCTGCCTGAGCGGGCCATGGAGATGACCATCGGCATCCTCCAGGCCCTGGAGTACTCGCACCGCAACCAGATCGTCCACCGCGACATCAAGCCCGCGAACGTCATGCTGACGCGCAACGGCCAGGTCAAGGTGATGGACTTCGGCATCGCCCGCGCCATGGGCGAGTCCGGCATGACGATGACGCAGACCGCCGCGGTCATCGGCACCGCGCAGTACCTCTCGCCCGAGCAGGCCAAGGGCGAGCAGGTGGACGCGCGAAGCGACCTCTACTCCACCGGTTGCCTGCTCTACGAGCTCCTGACCGTCCGCCCGCCGTTCGTGGGCGACTCCCCGGTCGCGGTGGCCTACCAGCACGTACGGGAAGAGCCCCAGGCCCCGAGCGTCTTCGACAACGAGATCACGCCCGAAATGGACGCGATTGTCCTGAAGGCGCTCACCAAGGACCCGGACTACCGCTACCAGTCGGCCGACGAGATGCGCGCCGACATCGAGGCCTGCCTGGACGGCCAGCCCGTCGCGGCCACCGCCGCGATGGGCTCCGTCGGCTACGGCGGCCACCCGGACGACCAGGCCACGGCCATGCTCCGCCCGCAGAACGGCGCCGCCGGCCACGGCCAGACGTCCATGATGCCGCCGGTCAACCCCGACGACGGCGGCTACGACGACGGGTCGCGGCGCGGCCGCCAGAAGAAGAGCAACACGTCGACGATCCTGCTCGTCCTCGCGGGCATCCTGGTCCTGGTGGGCGCGATCCTCATCGGCAAGTGGGCGTTCACCGGGAACAGCGGGACCAGCGACGACACCAAGGCGCCGAACTTCGTGGGCGAGACGCTGAAGGAAGCGCAGCGGTCCGCGAAGAACGTCGACCTGAAGATCGCCGTCTCCGAGCGCAAGCCGTGCGAGAAGTACCCCAAGGGGGAGATCTGCTCGCAGAACCCCACCCCGGACGCCAAGGTCGAGAAGGGCGACACGATCGATGTGGTCGTGTCTACGGGGGCGCCGAAGGTGGCGGTTCCGAGCGTCATCGGCTCGGACGTCGATGCCGCGACGGAGAAGCTCGAGGGCGACAAGTACCAGTTCGTCGTCAAGACCAAGCGGGTGGAGTCCCCTGAGACCCCGGGCGAGGTCCTCGAACAAGACCCGACGTCGGGCAGCGAGGTCCAGAAGGGCAGCACCATCACCCTCAGCGTGGCCAAGGAGAAGACCCAGACGCCGGTCCCGGACGTCTCCGGTCAGACCTGGGAAGCCGCGAAGAAGCAACTCGAGGACAGTGGCCTCAAGCCGGTTCGCAGCGACGTCGAGAGCGACAGCGTCGAGGAGGGCAAGGTCATCCAGACCTCACCCGCGGCCAGCACCCAGGTCGACCCCGGCTCCACGGTGACCGTCCAGGTCGCCAAGAAGAAGGCCGAGGAGGAGCCGGAGGACGTGGCGGTCCCGACCGTCACGGGCCAGAAGCTCTCCGACGCCCGCGACGCCATCGAGGACGCGGACCTGACGGTCGGCAGGATCCAGGGCCCGCAGGACGACGACGCCACGGTGGTCTTCTCCGACCCGACCGGCGGCCAGCAGGTCAAGACCGGCACCGCGGTCAACCTGGTGACCACCGGCGGCGGCACCCCCGGTGGCGGCGACCAGGGCGGCGGTGACAACGGCGGCGGCGGCTTCATCGAGGGCGCCACCGGCTTCGGCCGCCACGGACGGGACTGAGTCCCCGGCCACACAGCGGCACAGCACAGCAGCACTGCAAGCGAGGGCCCCGGCATCTGATGGTGCCGGGGCCCTCGTACGTCACCGCCAAGTCGTACGCAGACGCTCAGTCCAGTCCAGCGGGGGGGCTAGTCCAGCTCCGGCGGCGGTGTCCGCTCGCTGTCGACCTTCTCGATCCGCTCCAGCTTGCCCCACACCACGTACCGGTACTTCGACGTGAAGACCGGCGTGCACGTGGTGAGCGTGATGTAGCGGCCCGCCTTCTTGGCGCCGGACTCCTTGGGGATGGGGTCCAGGACGCGGACGTTGTACTTCGAGGTCTCGGGGAGGGTCTTGTAGACCTTGTAGACGTACCACTTGTCGCGGGACTCGAAGACGATCGGGTCGCCCTCGTCGATCTTGTCGATCTTGTGGAACTTCGCGCCGTGGCCGTCGCGGTGTGCGGCCAGCGTGAAGTTGCCCTTCTTGTCCTGCGGCAGGGCGGACTTGATGGGCTTCGTGTAGTAGCCGGCGACGCCGTGGTTGAGGGTCTTGGTGTTGGTGCCCTTGGTGACGAGGATTTCGCCGCCGCTCATCGTGGGTACGTGGAGGAAGCCGATGCCGTCCTTGGTGTTCAGGGCGCCGGGGCCCTTGGCCTCCCAGTGGTCGCGGACGCGGTTGCCCTGCTTCTTGGCCTCGCGGTCCGCTATGACGTTCGTCCACCAGAGGGAGTAGACGACGAACAGGCCGAGGATCAGGCCCGCGGTGATGAGGAGTTCACCGAAGACGCTGACGGCTGTCGCGATGCGGCCGCGGCCGCGCGGCCGCCTCGCGGGCGCGGACTCGGACTCCCCCGTCCGCTCCTGCTCGTCCTCTTCGGTGGTGGCTGCCACTGCATCTGCCCCGTCTGTCTCAGCTGTCTCAGCGTCGTCGGCCCCTAGTCGACCAGCGCGGGCGGTTTTCCGTCAGCGCGCGGCCGGTCCTCGACCATCTTGCCCCACACGATCATTCGGTACTTACTCGTGAACTCGGGGGTACAGGTGGTCAGTGTGATGTAGCGGCCGGGTTTGGTGAAGCCGGAGCCGGGCGGCACCGCGTTGAGCACCGCCGTGTTGCCGGGGCCGGTCTGCGGCAGGATGCTCGCCATTTTGTAGACGAAGTACTTGTCCTGCGTCTCGACGACGATGGGATCACCCGGTTTGAGCTTGTTGATGTAGCGGAACGGCTCGCCGTGCGTGTTCCGGTGTCCGGCGACCGCGAAGTTTCCGGGGTTCGCGTCCGGCATCGGGGTCTTGGTGCGGCCCTTGTTGTAGTGGCCGACCATGCCCCGGTCGAGGACCTTCTGCTTGTCGATGCCCTCGGCGACCGGTACGACGACGTCCAGCTTCGGGATGTGCAGGAGGGCGAAGCCCTGGCCGGGTTCGAAGGCGCCCGGCTTGCCCTTGCCCTTCGCCCAGTCCTCCTGGAGCTTGCGGGCGGCCTCGTCGGCCTGCTGCTGGGCCCTTATGTTCGTCCACCAGAGCTGGTATGTGACGAAGAGGAGCATCAGGACGCCGATGGTGATGAAGAGTTCGCCGATGACGCGGCTGGCCACGGTGGCGGGGCCGGGCTTGGCGGCGCGGGCGGCGCGGCGGGCCTCGACGCGGGTGAGGGGGCGGCCGCCCTCGCCGGTCGGGGGCGCGGAGGTCTTGGTCGCGGGCTTCGTACGCCCGTGCGCGGAGGCTCGGCGCCCCTTGTGCTTGGCGGCCTTGCGGCGCGCGGCCCGGCCTCCGGGAGCCACGACTCCTGCGGCTCCTGCGACCCCTGCGGCCACCTCGGGCGCCGACTGCCCGGCCCCGGCCCCGCCTCCCGCTATCCGGCGCGTGTCCGCCGTACGCAGGCCGATCGTTTCGTCGTCCACGGGGCCGCCGGAGCCCACTGGGCCGACCGGATCCGCCGGGACCACTTGCTCCACCTGGTCCACCGGGGCCACCGGATCCGCCGGGCCCAGCTGGCCCGCCTGGCCCACCTGATCCACCGCCCCCGGATCTTCCCCGCCCGGCGGCGGAGCCGACCCGCTGCGGAACCACGGCGACGGATGCTCCCCCGCCGCATCGGCGCCCCCGCGCGCCTCCGCGGTCACGCCGTGGCCCTGCCCACCACCGGGGCAAGCCCGCTCGACCGGGCGACGGCCCCGGTGTCCCCGCACTCGGCGAGCCAGTTGGCGAGCATGAGGTGGCCGTGTTCGGTGAGCACCGACTCGGGGTGGAACTGGACGCCCTCGACGGGCAGTTCGCGGTGGCGCAGGCCCATGATGATGCCGTCGGCCGTGCGCGCGGTCACTTCCAGCTCGGCCGGCACCGTGGCGGGCTCGGCGGCCAGCGAGTGGTAGCGGGTCGCGATGAAGGGCGACGGCAGGCCCGCGAAGACGCCCTTGCCCTCGTGCGTGACCGGCGAGGTCTTGCCGTGCAGGAGTTCCGGCGCCCGGTCCACCACGCCGCCGTACGCCACCGCCATGGACTGCATGCCCAGGCACACGCCGAAGACGGGCACGCCGGTGGCGGCGCAGTGCCGGACCATCTCCACACAGACGCCCGCCTGTTCGGGCGTCCCCGGCCCCGGCGAGAGCAGCACGCCGTCGAAGCCGTCCTGCGCGTGCCGCAGCTCGACCTCGTCGTTGCGGAGCACCTCGCACTCGGCCCCCAGCTGGTACAGGTACTGCACGAGGTTGAAGACGAAGCTGTCGTAGTTGTCGACGACAAGAATGCGGGCGCTCATTGGCCGTCCACCGTCACATCGTTGAAGGGCAGCAGCGGCTCCGCCCAGGGGAACACGTACTGGAACAGCACATAGACGACCACGAGGACGAGCAGCAGCGAGAGCAGCGCCTTCACCCACGCGTTCCCGGGCAGATGCCGCCAGATCCAGCCGTACATGCCGTCCCTTCCGTCGTCAGGCGCCACAAGGCGGCGCCGTGGAGCACCAGACTAACGGCGCAGTGCCGCGGGTTTCCCTTGCTCCACCGGCTGGGTGGCATCGAGGTGGGCCCAGGCGATCAGACGGTGGCTGTGGCCCCACTCGGGGTCGCACGTGGTGAGGGTGAGGTAGCGGCCGGGCTCGCGGTAGCCGGATGCGCGCGGGACGGGGTCGATGACGCCGGTGTCCGCGGGGAGCGTCCGGTACGGCTTCTTGTCGATGCGGTACGTGAACCAGGTCGTGCCGTCGGTGAGGACGACGGCGTCGCCGGGGCGCAGCTCGGGGAAGTCCTTGAAGGGGTCGCCGTAGGTGCGGCGGTGGCCGGCCACGGCGAAGTTGCCCTGCTGGCCGAGCTGGGCCGTGCGCGCGTAGTGGCCGAGGCCCTTCTTGAGGGTGCCGGTGGCGGTGCCCTGGAGCACGGGCTTGTTCCACGTGAAACCAAAGCGCGGGACGTACATGACGGCGAAGGGCTTGCCGTCCCGGTACGGTGCGGGCTTCGGCGGCGAGGCGTTCGTCGGGCCCTCGTCGGTGCGGGCCGCGACCGACCCGCGCGCCCACTGGTCCTGCAGCTGGTCGATCTGGCTGTCCATGGCCCGGTCGGCCTTCACGCCGGTCCAGAACAGGACGTAGACGACGAAGAGCACGATCAGGGTGCCCACGGTGATGCACAGTTCGCTGAACGTCCGGACGACTGCTCGTACCGACACAAGCTCCCCCAGCGGCTGCCGGCGGTGGGCTCCGCCGACTCGGCTACTCCACGGGCTTCGCGTACTCGGCTACTCCACTACGCCGCTGTTCCGCTATTCCACGGGCTTCGCGTAGTGGAGATCCACTGTGCCCGAGTAGCCGGGAAGAGTCACCGCCCCGTCGTCGTCGACTTTCCAGCCGAGCCCGTAGGCGTTGACGTACAGCATGTAGTTCTGGATCTCCGGGGAGGCCGCGAGGGCCTTCCTGAGCTTGTCCGGGTCGCCGACGGCGGTGACCTTGTACGGCGGTGAGTAGACCCGGCCCTGGAGGATCAGGGTGTTGCCGACGCAGCGCACGGCGCTGGTGGAGATCAGGCGCTGGTCCATGACCTTGATGCCCTCGGCGCCGCCCTGCCACAGCGCGTTCACCACGGCCTGGAGGTCCTGCTGGTGGATGACCAGGTCGTTGGGCTGGGGCTCGGGGTAGCCGGGGAGCTTGGCGGTGGCGTCGGGCGGGGCGTCGGCGAGCGTGACCGTGACGGCGTCGCCGCTGAGCTTCTTGGTGCCGGCGTTCTTCTCCAGGGCCTTCAGGCGGGCGTCGTCGGCCTTGGTGCCGGGGCTGTCGCGCTGGGCGAGGGAGTCGACGTCGTCCCGCAGGGAACCGTTGGAGTCCTCCAGGTCCTTGTTCTCGCGGCTGCGCTCCTGGATGAGGTCGGAGAGCTTCAGGAGGGAGGCGTCGGTGCGGATGTTGGTGCCCTTGGCCGTGTTGAAACTGGTGACGAAGATGAGGCCGGCGAGGGCGAAGACGGCGATCGTGAGCAGCCGCACCGGCCGCCAGCGGGGGCCCCGGCCCTGCCCTCCGGGGAAGTCGGCAGAATTGCTCAACGTACCCTTATCTCCTTCACCGCCGCGGAAGCACTACGCTAACGGACGCCCGGGGGAGGACTTCGCCCACCGTCGTGCCGTAGTTCCGGCCCCGGCGCCCCACCCCGTTCCCTGCGCGGCCACGCAGCGCATCGACAGGAGAGACCCTCGTGCCGAAGTCACGTATCCGCAAGAAGGCAGACGACTACACACCGCCGGCGTCGAAGAAGGCGACCAGCATCAAGCTGACGAGCCGGAGCTGGGTGGCACCGGTCATGCTGGCGTTGTTCCTCATCGGCCTGGCCTGGATCGTCGTCTTCTACGTCACGGACGGGAAGCTGCCGATCGACCCGCTGGGCAACTGGAACATCGTCGTCGGCTTCGGCTTCATCGCCGCGGGCTTCGGCGTCTCCACGCAGTGGAAGTAGCGCTTCCACTCACTGGAGGGCCCCCACCACAAGTCACTGGAGGGCCCGCCCCGCAAGCCCTGCCCTGAGTTATCCACAGCGCGAGCACTGCCATCCACAGACCTGGGGAAAGGTCTGAAGATCTGTGGATAACTCTCCGGAGGTTGACGCCGGTGTGACTGGTCCCGCTCTCCGCACCGGCGCGCACATCCCTTGTCCTGCCTGGGAAAACCCGGACCGGCGACGCGAGGAACACCCGTTCCCCACTTCGTGCACAAGATCGGGCACAGACTGTGGACAACGAGGGTGCGCGCGCCGGTCCGCGCACGTCACGGGCGGCGGGACCGCGCACGTCAGGTGAACTGCGTACGTCGGCTGTGCTCCGCGTACGGCAGAGACGCCGCGTACGTCAGGTGAGCTGGGCCGTCCGCAGCACCACGACGACCACGATCACCGCGAACACCACCGCGCACATGCCCCACTGCACCAGGGCGCGCCGCTCGCGCGGGGCGTGCACCATGCCGTACGCGATGGCCGCACCGGCGACCAGGCCGCCGACGTGGGCCTGCCAGGCGATGCCGCTCCAGGTGAAGGTGAAGAGCAGGTTCAGGGCGAGGAGCGCGATGACCGGGCGCATGTCGTAGTTCAGGCGCCGCATCAGGACCGCCGTCGCGGCGAGCAGGCCGAAGATCGCGCCGGAGGCGCCGAGGGAGGGTCTGTCCGCGTCCTCGAGCAGGTAGGTCAGGGCACTGCCGCCGAGGCCCGACAGCAGATAGAGGGCCAGATAGCGGGCGCGGCCGAGCGCCGCCTCCAGCGGGCCGCCGAGCCACCACAGGCCCAGCATGTTGAACGCGATGTGCCAGATCTCCTGGTGCGTGAACATCGACGTGACCAGGCGATACGTCTGGCCGTCGGCGACGCCCTCGGTGGGCACGAACGGGTACGGCGGCCACTGGCCGAGGAGCACCAGGTCGTTGAGCAGGCTGTCGCCCCGCACCCGCACGGCGACGAACACCAGCAGGTTGAGCGCCAGGATGATCTTCGTGAGCAGCCGGGGGTCCTGGGTGATGGTGCCGCCCGCGAGGGTGCGCGGCTGCGTCGCGGCCGGCGAGTGCCCGGTGCCCGAGCCGCCGCGGACGCATTCGGGGCACTGGAAGCCGACCGAGGCGCTGATCATGCACTCGGGGCAGATCGGCCGCTCGCAGCGGGTGCAGGTGATGCCCGTCTCCCGGTCCGGATGCCGGTAGCAGGTGGGCGGGCCCTGCGCGTCCCGCGGCTCCTGCGGGCTTCCTGGCGCCTGGTCCATTGCGGTCCCCTCATTCTCCGTACGAAGGACGTCGTGAACGCGCCGCCCCGCCCTTCCTCTACGGATGGGCGGGGCGGATTGGTTCCCTCACGGGGTGTGCCGCGCGGGCGTCCCCCCGGAGAGCTCGCGTCGGCGCTCAGCCCTCGCGCGTCTCGACGACGACGGACTCGATGACCACGTCGTTGACGGGGCGGTCGGTGCGCGGGTTGGTCTGGGTGGCCGCGATCGCGTCCACGACCTTCTTCCCGGCGTCGTTCGCGACCTCGCCGAAGATGGTGTGCTTGCGGGTCAGCCAGGCAGTCGGCGACACCGTGATGAAGAACTGCGAGCCGTTGGTGCCCGGTCCCGCGTTGGCCATCGCGAGCAGGTACGGCTTGTCGAAGGCCAGATCGGGGTGGAACTCGTCCTCGAACTCGTAGCCCGGGCCGCCGGTGCCGTTGCCCAGCGGGTCGCCGCCCTGGATCATGAAGCCGCTGATCACCCGGTGGAAGACCGTGCCGTCGTACAGCTTGTCCGTGGACTTCTTGCCGGTCGCGGGGTGCACCCACTCGCGCTCACCCTGGGCGAGCTCGACAAAGTTCTTGACCGTCTTCGGCGCGTGGTTCGGCAGGAGCCGGATCTCGATGTCGCCTTGGTTGGTCTTGAGGGTGGCGTAAAGCTGCTCAGCCACGATCTGCCTTCCGTTGTCCTCTGTGACACCCCGATCCTCGCACGGACCGGATTGGGACGAGTAGCCGCCGAGTGGGCGCTCGCCGCCGGGATCCGTGGCATTGTCGTCAACTGGCTCCCCTTGTACCGAATTGATCGCGTTCCCAGCGAGTCGAGCGAGCGAGTTCCATCGAGTTCCAGTGAGTTCCATCGGGTCCCATCGCGTTCACGGGGTATCAGCCGATGACCCGGATGCCCGCCCTCGCATGCCCCGGACCCATCCGGCAGGCATGATCCCGGAAAGGGTGGAAAGGTGACATACCTATACGCCACCAAGGAGGAGGATCCCGTGACCCGCAAAGAGAGCGTGCGCGCCGCGGCCGACTCGGCGAAGGAGAGCGTGCGGCACGCCGCGGACGCGATGGCTCCGTACGCGGACAGGGCGGCCGAGGCCAAGGACAGGGCGGCGCACCTGGCGCAGGAGGCCCGGGTGCGGATTGCCCCGAAGGTCTCGCACGCCGCGCACACGGCCGCCGGTCAGGCACGCGCCCAGTACGACTCGCACCTGGCGCCGCGCGTGGAACAGGCGCGCAGCCATGTGCCGCCGAAGGTCGACCACGCGGCGCACGAGGCCGCCGCCCGCACCCGCAAGGCCGCCCGGCAGGCCGCCGACTTCTCCAAGCCGCGCATCGAGCACGCCGTGGCCGTGGCGGGCCCGGCCCGCGAGGAGGCCGCCGCCCGTGGCTCCGCCGCGCTCGCCGCGCTGCGCGGGCAGGTCACGCCGCGGGAGATCGAGCGGCTGGCCCGGCGGCACGAACGCCGTGCCCGCGCCGGGCGGCTGGCCAAGCGCCTGGCCGTCCTTGGCGTGCTCGCGGCCGGCGCCGTCGCCGTGTGGAAGTGGTGGGACAAGCAGGCCAACCCGGACTGGCTGGTCGAGCCGCCCGCCGCCACGGAGGTCCCCGACCGCGCCCCGCTGGCCTCGGTCGACGGCAGCGGTCAGGCGTCCCTGGACCCGGAGGTCCAGGCCAAGCAGGCCGAGGCGGAGTCGGAGGACCGGGAGGAACGGGGCTGAGCCCCGGCACTCGGGAGGGGCGCCTCGCAGGCTCGCAGGCTCAGGCTGGTGGCGGGGCGAACCTGAGTCGCCCCTCCACCACCTCGCGCGCCACCACCGTCAGCTTCCGCCGCCGCGCGCGTGCGTGACGGCGGAGGATCGCGAAGGCCTCGTCCAGCGAGAGCGACCGCTGGGCGGCGAGCACGCCCTTGGCCTGCTCGATGGTGACACGGCTGGTCAGGGCGTGCTCGAGCTGGCCGGCCAGGGTACGGCTGCGGTGGAGTTCACGGTCCCGCAGCAGCGCGATGGCCGCGATGTCGGCCGGCGACTGGCCGAGCACCGGCGCCTCGTCGGTGAGGGGCCGGTCCTCGTCGCCGAAGAGCACCAGCGCGCCGACGGTCCGCTCGCGCCCGCGCAGGGGGCGCGCCGCGACGTGGGTGTAGCCGAGGTCGAGGGCGCGCGGGACGTACGAGGGCCAGCGCTGGTGGGCGACCGGGCCCCTCAGGTCGGTCCTGGGCACCGGGTCGCCGGTCTCCCGGCAGGAGGGGCCCGGCCCCTGGCCCCGGCGGTGGGCGTCGAGGACCAGTTCCCTGGCCCCGGCCGCGGACGCGTACGCATACGCCTCGTCGGAGCCGGCGTCCTCCGGGGCGACCAGGACCCCGCAGGCGCGGGCGCCGACGAGCCCCGGACGGGGGTCGAAGGCCGCGAACGCCCCGAGGCAGAGGTCCGACGCGGCCAGGGGCACGGCGGCGACCTCACGCACCCCGAGCGCGGTGAGCGCGGGGCCGCAGCAGGGCCAGCGCTCCTCGATCACCGCGCGCGAGGCGACGACCGTACGGCGGGTCGTCGTGGCGTCCCTGATGGGGCCCTCGCCCAGCATGAACTCCAAGTCCTGGGCGGAGCGGGCCAGTTCGTCGGACGCGGCGACGGCGAGCCGGCTCTGCCCGGTGTCGACGAGTGTGAGCGCCGCACTGCCGCACGCCTCGGCGACGCCGGTCATGAACCGCGGCCGCGCGCCGCTCCCCTGCGCCCACCGCGTCATGCGGCGGGCGAAGGCCTCCTGGAGCTGCGCCGACGAGCGATGGCAGGCGGCGGTCGCGCGCAGTGCCGCGGCCAGGTCCTCGTGCAGTTCCCGCCCCGACTCCAGCGCCCACGCGTCGTGCCGCCTGGCGGAATCCTCGGCTCGGCTCGCACGCTCCCGCGCCGCCGCCGCGCGTTTCCAGGCATCCGAGGCATCCGTGGCATGCGAGGCGTCCGTGTACGCGTCTGCCGGCCGATCCGCCGGCTGATGAGCCGTCACGTGGCCGAGCCCAGCGCGGGCGGGTGCGCGCAGAGCGGGCGCGGCGGGGGCACACGGGGGCACGGGTGAGCACCGTGGTGCGGGTGCGAGGCGGGCGGTTCACCCGCACGGGACTTCCGCACGGGCACACCCCCGCACCCGGCGCCCGGCCGCCCGTGCCGGGACCGCCGCCCCCGCCTCGGGCAGGGCCCCGCCGCCCCGCGCTTACGCCATGCGGAGCAACCGGCCGTGCGTACCCGCGCCGTCGCGCGTCTGCTGGCAGGTATGGGCTACGGCATGGACGGCCCGCGCGAAGCGGGCAGCACACGACGGGACGCGCTCGGCCTTGCCGCGGGACTGCTGGCCGGCGGGGCGCTGACAGGAGCGATGGCGACACCCGCGGCGGCCGACGAGGACGACTGGGCCGGACCGGGGTACGACTGGGCCCTCGACGAGGGGGCGCGGGCGGTCGAGGAGGACTGGTGCGTCGCGGACCTCGACGAGGAGTTCGAGGCGGACCTCGCCGCCGCGGACGCACTGCTCCCCGAGGAGGACAGCCGCGGACTCGCCGTACCGGAGCGCCCCAGGGGCCGCTACACCCGGCCGCTGCGCCGCCGCTACCGGGTCACCTCGCGCTACGGCGTGCGCGGCAACTGGGCCGCCGGCCACCACACCGGCATCGACCTCGGCGTGCCGCGCGGCACCCCCGTGTACGCCGTGGCCGGCGGCGTCGTGGTGCTCGCGCGCTGGTCGGGGGCGTACGGCAAGGCCGTGACGGTACGCATGCGGGACCGGCGGTACGTGGTGTTCGGGCACCTCTCGCGCATCTCGGTGCGCCAGGGGCAGCGCATCCGCACCGGCGCCCGGATCGGCTACAGCGGCGCCACCGGACGTGCCACGGGCCCGCACCTCCATCTGGAGATACGGGCCCGGCGCGGCTACGGATCGGACATCAACCCCGTCTCCTACCTGGCCAGGCGAGGGGTGCGGCTGCTGTAGCCGGCCTGTCCGGGGCCGTGGGCCGCGGGCTACTGGATGCCGGGCAGCGCGTTCGTCACGGGCGCCACCAGGTCGGTGAGCTGGTGCAGTTGGTGGAGCTGGTTCATGCCGTCCAGCTGGCTGGCCATGGTGGGCAGCTGCCTGCGGTACTCGGCGGGCAGCCCGGACGTCCGCAGGTCGTCGATGGTCTTCAGGATGGAGATGCCGGGCTGCGCCGGGGCGTCGGTGGACGCGTGCGCGGCGGGCGCGGTCAGCGCCGCGGCACCGGCGGCGAGCGAGACGGCGGCCATGAGTCGGCGTGCTGATGTCATGGCCTGAAAAACGGCCGGGGCCGGGTGAAGGATACGGCTCGCGCGGCACTGTCACTCATGAAGCGCACCCGCGCCGAACCTTTTCCGGGGCGCCCGCACACACATCTCCCGTCGTCTCCCGCTCTTCTCCCGATCATCCCCTGCTCATCCCCCGCTTCACCTCCCGCGAGCGAATCCGACACTCCTTCGGAATTCCGTCCGTCACCGCACGAGTTCTCGTCGGGCACAAAGTCGGGACCGAATCCGTGCGGCCCCGTGCGCCGTGACCTCGTGTCCGCACCGGGCGTTAGAGAACTGCGGTCGTCCCTATGCGGCCGCATTTCCCACTCAAAGGAGAACGTGATGTATCGCATCGCGAAGGCAGCCGCTGTCACGCTCGGCGCGGGTGCCGTCGTGCTCAGCGGCGCGGGCCTGGCTTCGGCGGACGCCGGTGCGCAGGGCAAGGCCGTCGGCTCCCCCGGCGTGATCTCGGGCAACCTGATCCAGGTCCCCGTCAACATCCCCGTCAACCTCTGCGGCAACACCGTCAACATCGTCGGCCTGCTGAACCCCGCCTTCGGCAACAAGTGCGTCAACAACGGCGGCGACCACCACAAGGGTCACCACGGTGGCGGCCACCACGGCTACGGGCGCTGACCCGAAGCGAAGCGAAGCGAAGCCCCCGGCACCGGCCGGGGGCTTTCTCGTGTGCCGGGCGACCACGGCGCCGCCGCGGGACCGCCGGCCGGGGCCGCCCTACTCCGCGTACCGGTAGACGCCCTCGTGGCCGAGCATGTCCTGCGGCGTGCTCCGCCACGGCGGCATCGGCTCGCCGCGCGCCACGATGCGCCGGTACTGCGGGTCGCCCGCCGAGGGCGGCTTCGCCGGGAGGTACGGGGCGGAGTCGGGACGCAGCCGCTGCCACCGGCTCCACAGCAGGTCGACGAAGGCGTGGTGGAGCCAGAACACCGGATCGTTCACCGACGCGCCGCCGAGCATGTGCCCGCCGACCCAGCGGTGCACCCGGTTGTGGTTGCGCCAGCGCTCGTCGCCGGTGGCGGACGTCCAGCCCTCCAGACGGTTGCGGAAGCCGCGCCGCGAGGTGGAGTCCCAGGGCGACACGTCGTACACCGTCTCCGCCGTCGCCCACGCCACGTCCTGCCGGGTCGGCAGCTTCAGCGGATCGCCCGGGCGGCCGAGATCGCGGGTGAGGAAGTCCCCGTCGGTGATGCCCTCCTTGATCACCCAGCCGTTGCGGCGGGCGAACGGCCCGGTCGTGACCCGCCGGTCGCCCCGCCTGCCGGTGCCGCCCATCAGGTCTTCGCCCCAGAGCGAGGCGGCGGGCGTGCGGTCCTTCGTCCAGTCCCAGTACGGCACGGTGACGTCCGCGTCCACCCGGCGCAGGGCCCGCTCGAAGTCGAGCAGGAAGCGGCGGTGCCAGGGCAGGAACGAGGGGGTCATATGGGCGACGCGGAGCCGGTGTTCGCCGTCGGAGACGTAGAGGTCGATGTGCGTGCGCACGAATTCGTCGTACTCGCCGCTGCGCTTGAGCCGCAGCACGGCGTCGACGAACCGGCGCCGCTCACCGCGGCTCAGGCTGCTCTGGTTCTTGCGCGTGTACACCACGGTCCGTCTCCGTCCGTTCTCCGGTGGTCCGTCCGTTCTGCGGGCGAGGGCGGAGGCTCAGTGGAGTCGGCCGTTCAGCGCCTGGTGCGTGCCGAGTTCGTCGACCGCGCCGCGGGCCGCGGCCAGCGGGCTCGCGTACGACTGGTAGTGGTCGACCATGCTCAGATAGCCGCCGTCGGCGCGGCGCATCAGGCCGAGCGGCTGCCCGTCGACGGTGACCCGCCAGCTTCCCTGGCCGTGCTCGCCGCCCCTGATGACCGGCTCCCCCTGGATGCGCCGGCCCCGGTACGTCTCGTCGAAGGAGGGCCCGCCCGGCGCCTCCGGCTGCTCTTCCTCGTCCGCCCCGCGCAGCCCGCGGAAGGCACCGACGGCACCGAGGGCGGCGGTGGCCGCGGCCGCGATCAGATGGCGGCGCCGCAGCCGGTGGACAGTGCGTACGGACGACATTTCTCCGTCCCCCTCCCGAGCGACGGACCCATCGGAACCGCCGGAACCACCGGTACCCGCGGAACAGTTGGAACCGTCGGAAGCAAATGAATGCGGAATCAAAGGGATTCAGCTCAGCCAGAAATCCCACCAGCGCGTCAGGATCAACATGCCGATCACCCCCGAATGCAGCACGGGAAGAACCCAGGTGAACTCGTTCAGGAACAGGCGCAGCCACCCGGGCGCGGGCAGAAAGCCGTGGCGCACATTGTGCGACGTCACGTACCAGAACATGAGCAGCGTGGCCGCCCACGCCAGACAGCACCACAGGCACAGCGCGTTGACGCGGTAAAGGGACTGGACCTGCAGCCAGGCGCAGAACGCGACGCCGAACAACATGCCCGCATTCAGCCCGAGCCAGAACCAGCGCGGGAAGCGCGCCCCGGCCAGCAGGCTCACGCCGACGCAGCAGACGACGGCGTACGCGACGAGCCCCAGCATCGGGTTGGGGAACCCGAACGCGGCGGCCTGCTCGCTCTTCATGATGCTGCCGCAGGCCACCACCGGGTTCATGCTGCATCCCGGCACGTAGTCCGGGTCCTGGAGCAGCTTGAACTTGTCGAGGGTGATGACCCAGGAGGCGAGCAGGCCGGCCGCCCCCGTCAGCACGAGCAGGAGGGCGAAGGCGCGGCCGCTCCCGGCCGTCCGGGAGCTGTCCGGCTCGGGAGCGGCGGCGGTCGGGGCGGCGGCGCGGGTGTCGGTGGCGCCCTGCGCCGGTACCCGGCCCGTCCGTGCGGCGGCGCGCATCAGCCGCGCAGCCTGCGCACGGGCAGCAGGCAGTGTGCCGCGTTCAGCATGGTGTCCTCGGAGCCGGCGAAGTCGCGCAGCGCGTCCTCGTCCACGGGGCTGCCGGGCTTGCCCTCGGGCCAGGCCCGGGTGGTGATCATGAAGTAGGCGTGGCCGCGCGCGCGGACGGCGGCGAGCCATTCCGGCGGCACGACGCACTGCGCCTTGACGTGGGGCATGTTCACCACGGCCTGCTCGCCCTCCACGAGGAGGCCGACGGGCAGGGAGGGGTTGTGGGCGCCGTCGAGGACGGGCCCGCCGAGGGGCAGTCCCTCGTCGCGCAGCAGGGTGCGCATGGCCTCGCCGGTGGCCTCGGGGCCGCCCGCGGTGTCCCCGAGGGAGTAGGCCAGCAGGAAGGCCATGTCCTTCTCGTCCTCCGGGTGTTCGCCGCTCCAGGCGAGCACGGCGAGGGTTCCGAGGTCGGCCACCCGGAAAGTGCGCGGTTCGTTGGACGTTGAGGTCATGGGGTGCACGCTATAGACGCCCGGGGGCCGTCCGATCGGCTTTGTCACCTGTCTGGCGGAGCGCGGACGCGGCATCACACGATGGGGTAACGGGGGCCGCGCGCTTGACGCGGCGGTCCGGGCGGCGGCCGGTCGGGGACGCCGAAGGGCCGGTCCCGCGGCCACGCGCGGGAACCGGCCCTTTCGCCTCCGGCTGCGGAGGCGTCCCCGAGGGGGTTCAGTCCCGAGAGGGTTCAGTTCGTTGACGGCGGTGTTGCCGAACGCCGGGTTCAGCAGGGCGGACGTCAGCCCAAGGAAGAGTTTTGATTATGAAGAATGCAAAGAGGGCCGCTCCGGCGAGCGGGCCTACTTGGCGAGCGGAAGTCCGCCGAGCATCTTCGTGGGGCCGCCGCCGGAGTTCAGGCCGTCCGTCGCGCT
This sequence comes from Streptomyces aureoverticillatus, assembly GCF_014649395.1. Taxonomy (GTDB): domain Bacteria; phylum Actinomycetota; class Actinomycetes; order Streptomycetales; family Streptomycetaceae; genus Streptomyces; species Streptomyces aureoverticillatus. The sequence continues at coordinate 343,906 of NZ_BMSY01000003.1, read as the reverse complement.
CTTGACGGAGTTGACGACGGAGTCCTTGTTCTCGGTGTCCAGCATGTTCGTGCTCACCGGCTTCGCGTCCAGCGCGGACTGCCCGAGAACGGTCTCCAGGCCGCCGTTCAGGCTGGTGGGCGTCAGGCCGTTCGCGAATGCGGGGGTGGCGGCACCGGCAACGGCGATCGACCCGGCCAGGACAGCGGCAGCCTTGAGGGACTTCATCGTGTTCCTTTCTTCGGCGACTTCGGTCGCCCAGGAGGGCACCGTTCAGGCAGTGATTGCCTGGCGTCTCTGTTCACTACGCCTAACGAGCGCAGGACGGTACGGAAACCCCTGGAAAGGAAACTTCCCGGCCCGCGCGGAGGAAAGCGGGGCCGCGCTTCTCATATCAACAGGCCTATTCACGGGCGGGGTTGACGGCGATTGACGACGCCACCCGACGCCCCGGGTGGGGGCGGCGGGTGGCGCGGGAGCGGGCCGGAGCCTCAGACGGGCAGCTTGGGCAGTCCTTCGGTCGGCAGCTTGGGCAGGCCCGGCAGGTTCGGCGCGGGCAGGCCGCCGCCGAGGATCGTGGCGACGGCGAAGTTGACCAGGCCGGTGACGACGGCGGGCACTTCCTTGGCCACGGCCGCGGGGTCGCCGGCGGTGACGGCCTTGACGAGGGAGTCGACGGCCTTCTGCAGCGCGGCCAGGGCGTCGGCCTTGAGGTCCATCGGCGCCTGGGCGGCCCGCGCGCCGCCCGTGGGGAGCTGTGCGCCCGTGGGGAGCTGCGCGGCCGACGGGAGCAGCGACGTCCCCGGGGCCTGCGGGGTCGCGGGGAGCTCGGCGCCCTTGGGGGCCGCCGACTTGGCCGCGTCGATCGCGGACTTGATGGCGTCGACGTGCTTGGTCAGCTCTGCGGCGGGCAGCTTGCCGTTGTCCGCCTTCAGGACGTCGTTGAGCAGGTCGGTGACCGGCTTGATGACGCCGCCGATGTCGCCGAGAGCCTTCACCTGGTTCAGGAGCGCGTCGGCGCCGGGAACGGGTGCCTGCGGCGCGCTCCGCGCCGCCTCACGCGCGGTGTCGTCCTGGGCCGCGGCATAGACGGGCCCCGCCGTGCCGAGCAGCAGTGCCGAGCACAGGACGGGCGTCGCGATGCGCCGTACGGGCAGAGCTCGCATAGGTCATTTCCCTTCGGTGATGCGTCGGATCCTGTGATCACCGTCTGAACGGCATCACCGGTCCGCAACCGATCCGCCGCGGCACGTGGCGGCCTTTGCCCTCGTCTGAAACGGCATCAGCGCAGGTGGGAAGTGAGCGCGCCGGGGCGGCCGACGCCCCGGCGGGCCGACGTCCAATCGGAGTAGGCGGCCCACAAGGAAGCGGCGGCCGCCCCCGAGACCGGGGGTGGCCGCCGCTGTGCCGACTCTGCGTCAGGCGACTTCGCGTCAGACAGCTCTGCGCCAGGCGGCTCTGTGAGTGAGCCGGCCGGGCGCGGGAGAGCCGTACGTCAGTCGTTGACGCAGGTGTTGCCGAACGCCGGGTTCAGCAGGCCGATGATGTTGATGCTGTTGCCGCACACGTTCACGGGAACGTGCACCGGGATCTGGAGGGCGTTGCCCGAGATGACGCCGGGGGAGTGGGCGGCCGCGCCGTGCGCGCCTGCGTCGGCGGAGGCGACACCGGCGCCGCCGGCCACGGTGGCGGCGGCCACGGCGGTCAGGGCAAGGGCCTTGCTGGTACGCGACATGGAGTTCTGCTCCTTGGTCTGATGATCGGAAGCCGTGCGTGATGCCCGGTGTGGGGATCAACTGACTTCCCCGACGGGGGGTTGTGCGCCCAGATGAGTGATGTGCCCGCCGTGGATCGGCCACAGGCTGCACCAATCCGACACACGCTGACAAGTCGACAGAAATTCGTGCAATAAACGCTACTGTTGCGCTTCCTTCTGAGTCTATTTCCGTCAAAGGCGCTCAGATGCAGACATCACCCATTCAATGCGACCACCTGTTCCCTGCTGTGGTTCAGAACTCTTCACACCGTGGAAGGCCAGTGCCGTCATGCGTCATCCTCTGGGCCCGCGTCGTGTGCTCGTCGCCCTGCTCTCCCTCACCGGCTGCCTCGCGCTGAACGGCACCGGCGCCGCCGCTCCCGCCCCCGGCGGCGAGCGGGACCGCGTCGCCTTCACGCAGCGGTACCAGGCGGTCCAGCACGGCGGTCTCGTACGGGCCGCCAACTCGGCGGTCACCTGCCGCCGCCCGGCGACGCGTCCGGTCCTCCGCCCGGTCACCCGCGCGGTGCCTCGCGCGGCCGCGTCGTGCGCGGACGTACGGCGCGGCGGGCCCGGCGCGAACCACGACTTCGAGATGTTCTACGCGGACATCGACGACGACCCGAACACGTACAACTCCACCGCGGCCGAGGTCCGGCTGCCCGCCCGGTCCAAGGTCTCGTACGCCCGGCTGTACTGGGGCGGCAACCTCCGGGCCGGGGAGCGGAAGCCGGCCAAGGACAACGGCCGGGTGCTGCTCGCCGAGCCAGGCGGGCGCTACAAGGCCGTTCTCGCCGACACCCTCTCGGGCCACCGCGCCACCGGCGGCGCGGACGTCTTCCAGGCGTCGGCCGACGTGACCGGCCTGGTCCGCCGCTCCGGCGCGGGGATGTACACGGTCGCGCAGGTCAACGTGGCGAAGGGGCACTCCAAGAGCGGGACGTGGGGCGGCTGGACGCTGGTCGTGGCGTACGAGAACGCCGCGCACCCGCTGCGTTCCATCGCCGTGTGGGACGGCTTCGGGCCGCTCGGCGGGCCGGGGAAGCAGCGGCCCACGGCACACACCGTGCGCATGAAGGGCGTGCCCGTCGCACCCGGCGCCGACGGCGTCGCCGGGATCGTGGCGTACGACGGCGACCGGGGCCTCAGGGGTGACGCGGTCCATGTGTCCGCCGGCCGCGGCAGGCCCGTCCCGCTGTCGGACCGCGCCAACCCCGCCGACGACGTACTGAACTCGACCGTCAGCGAGCCGGGCGGACCGGCCCGCAGGAAACCGGCGTACGCCAACACCCTGGGCTACGACTCCGACGTGCTGCGCCTCGGCGACCGACTGCGCGGGCAGCGCGGGGAGCTGACGGTGCGGATGTCCGCGCGTCGGGACGCGGCCTGGACGGGCGTGCTGTTCGCGGCCGTCGACGTGCGGCGGTAGCGCGGTCGCGTACGCCGGGTCGCCGTCCCGGGCCGACCGTTCCGAACCGGCCTTCCCGAACCGGCCTTTCCGAACCCGCCGCCCTGGTCCCGCCGTCCTGGTCCCGCCGTCCTGGTCCAAGGAACTCAAGGAGTCGTGCATGCACCTGCCTTCGAATTCCTCGCCCGCGCCGCGGGTCCTGCACGTGAGCCAGCCCGTCGACGGGGGTGTGGCGCGCGTCGTCACCGACCTGGTCGGGGCGCAGCGCGCGGCGGGCATGGACGTGCACCTGGCCTGCCCGGACGGCGGCACGCTGGCCCGGTCGGCCGCCCCCGTCCCGGTCCACCCGTGGGCGGCGGCCCGCTCCCCCGGGCCCGGCCTGCGGTCCGAGGTACGCGACCTCGCCCAGATCGTCGACGCCGTCCGGCCGACCCTCGTGCACGCGCACAGCGCCAAGGCCGGGCTCGCCGCCCGCGTCGCCGTGCGCGGCCGGGTGCCGACCGTCTTCCAGCCGCACGCCTGGTCGTTCGAGGCGGTCGACGGCAGCGTCGCCCTGCTCGCCCGCACCTGGGAACGGCACGCGGCCCGCTGGACGGCGCGCACCCTCTGCGTCAGCGAGGCGGAACGGGACACCGGCCGCCGCGCGGGCATCGTCGGGCCCTGCTCGGTCGTCCCGAACGGCATCGACCCGGAGCACTTCGTGCCGGCGGACCCGCGCGCGGCCCGGGCCCGGCTGCTGCCCCCGGACCATCCGGCCGACGCCCCGCTGGTGGTGTGCGTCGGCCGCCTGTGCCGGCAGAAGGGCCAGGACGTCCTGCTGCGCGCCTGGGCCGAGGTGGCCGCGGGTGTGCCCGGGGCACGGCTCGTCCTGGTCGGCGACGGGCCCGACGCGGGGGCGCTGCGAGGGCTGGCGCAGGCACAGGACCTCGCTTCCGTGACGTTCGTGGGCGCTGCGGACGACGTCGCGCCCTGGTACCAGGCGGCCGACGTGGTCGTGCTGCCGTCCCGCTGGGAGGGCATGGCGCTCGCGCCCCTGGAGGCCATGGCCTGCGCGCGGGCCGTGCTCCTCACCGACGTGGACGGCGCCCGCGAGAGCCTGCCGGCCGGGCACCACGCCCGCGCCCTGGTCCCGCCCGAGGACCCGGCCGCGCTGGCCGGGGCCCTGACCGCCCTGCTGCGCGACCCGGCCCTGCGCGACGCGCTCGGCGTCCGGGGGCGCGCGCACGTCCTGGACCACCACGACGTGCGCCGCACGGCGGCCGCGGTCGAAGCGGTGTACCGCGAACTTCTGGGCACGGCGCCCACCGAGCACAGGGAGTGCAGTACCACGTGAGCGCGGAACGTACCGTCACCTCGACGACCGGTCGGCCGGAACAGGACGAGCGGCACCGGACCGGGCGGCTCGTCGTCGCGCCCCGCGGTGCGCCGGGCGGCCGCGTCGGCCCGCGCGGCGGGCGGCCCGCCCGCCGCCGCAGGCTGGCCCTCGCCCTGGTCGCCGCCGACGCCCTCGCCGCCGTGACGGCCGTCCTGCTGCTCCCCGGCCCGTACCGCTCCCCGGTGCTGATGGCCCTGCTCCTCGCCGCCGTCCTCGCCCTCCACGTCCAGGGGCGGTTGTACGAGGACTCGCTGGCGCCCGCCCTGCTCGACGAACTCCCCGCGCTCTGCGGCCGGATCACCCTCGCCTGGTGCGTGACCGCCGTCCTCGCCCCCGCCGTCTCCCCGGCCCTCGCCCCGGCCGCGCCCCCGCTCACCCCCCTGCCCCCCGCGACCCTGCTCACCGCGGCCGCCCTGCACGGCGTGCTCGGCGCGGGCGGCCGCGCCCTGGTGCACTGGCACCGGCGCGCGGCGGTGCGGCGCAGGCCCCGGCCGGTCCTGGTCCTGGGCCACGGCGCCCAGGCCCGGAGCGTGGCGGCGGCCCTGCTGCGCCGCCCGCGGTGCGGACTGCGTCCGGTGGGGGTGGTGGGCGAGCCCGCGGACGACGAGCCGGAGCGGGGTGGGGGAGGCGGGGGCGCGAGTGCGGGCGCGGGGGAGCGGCGGGTGGGGGACGACGAGGTGGAGGAGTGGGCGGGGGTGGGGGCGGAGGCGGAGGCACAGGGGGCGGCGTGTGCGGGGCACGGGCAGTTGGAGGCCGCCCGGAGCGAGCACGGGGTGGCGACGACCGGCACCGAGAGACCGGCGGCCACCGGTACGGAGCACGGTGTGGCGACCGGTACCGGGAGACCGGAGGCCACCGGCACGGAGCATGGGGTGACCACCGGCACCGAGAGACCGGCGGCCGTCGGCACCGAGCAGCGGACGGGCTCCGGCGAACAACTGCCCGGCGCCACGGCCGAGCTCCCCTTCCTCTCCTCCGACGACGAGTTGCAGCGCGCCGTCATCCAGAACGACGTCCAGGTCGTCCTGCTTCTCGCCGGTCGTGGTGCCGCCCACGACGACCGGCTCGCCGTGCTGCGCGGGCTCGGGTGTGAGCTGTGGGAGATCGACCCGCGCGGCCCGGCGGCCGTCCCGGCGCCGCGCGATCGGGGGCGGCCGCTGTACGTGGCGGGGTTCCGCTGCCAACCGCTGGTGACCGAGCCCCTGTCGCGCCGCACCAGCGCGGGCAAGCGCGCCCTCGACGTCGCCGTGTCCGGCGCCCTCCTCCTGCTCGCCGCGCCGCTGCTGCTCACGTGCGCCCTGGTGCTGCGCGTCACGGAGGGCCCGGGCGTGGTCTTCCGCCAGGAGCGCGTCGGCAAGGACGGCCGCCTGTTCACCGTCCTGAAGTTCCGTACCCACCGCCCCGCCGACTCCCAGGAGTCCGCCACCCGCTGGAGCGTCGCCGACGAGGACCGCATCAGCCCGTTCTGCCGCTTCCTGCGCAGCACCTCCCTGGACGAGCTGCCCCAGCTCTGGAACGTACTGCGCGGCGACATGAGCCTGGTCGGCCCGCGCCCCGAACGGCCCTTCTTCGTCGACCGGTTCAGCCGCCGCTACCCGCACTACGCGCAGCGCCACCGCGTCCTGACCGGCGTCACCGGCCTCGCCCAGATCCACGGCCTGCGCGGGGACACCTCCATCGAGGACCGGTGCCGCTTCGACAACGCCTACATCGACAGCTGGTCGCTCTGGCAGGACCTGTGCATCCTGCTGCGCACCGTCGGCTGCCTGCTGCGCCGCACGGGGAGCTGAGGCCGTGTCCCATACGCCCGCCCCCGCCCCCATGAACGCCCCCGAGGGCGTCGCCCAACTCGGTGCTCCGGTCCGCCAGTTGGCGCCCGCCCTGCGCGGAAGCCTGTCCGTCCTCCCCGTCGTCGTCCTCGTCGCCCTGCTCGCGCTGCCCGCCCCGGCCGGGGCCGGTGAAGGCTCCGGCGGCACCGGCAGCCCCGCCGACGCCTTCTCCGCCCTCGTCGTCGGCTGCGCCCTCCTCCACGTCGTACGCACCGCGCGCCGCCCCCTCACCCGCGCCGCCGCCGTGATCCTCGGCCTCCCGGTCGTCGGCATCACCGCCGCGGCGTGCGCCTCCGCCTCGGCGGCCACCGGGCTCACCGGGGCCGCGCGCTACCTCCAGGTCTTCGTCCTGGTACCGGCCGCCGTCCTGGTCCTCCTCCGCGACGCCCGCCAATTCCGCCTGCTCGCCTGGGCGTTCGTGGCGCTGGCGCTGTTCCAGGGCGCGCTCGGCGTCCAGCAGTACCTCACCGGGACCGGCGCCTCGTACATGGGCGAGGACATCCGGGCCGTCGGCACGTTCGGGCCGACGGACGTGATGGGCATGGCGACGGTCGTGTCGTACGGGCTCGTTGCCGCCCTCGCCCTCGCCTTCCGGCCGGGCGCGCCCCGGCAGCGGGCCGCCGCGCTGACCTGCGCGGGCCTGCTGACCGTGCCGCTCGCGCTGTCCTTCAGCCGGGGCGCGTGGATCGCCACGGTCGTGGCCTGCGGTGCGGTGCTGCTGCTCGCCGGGGTGCGCCGCGCGCTGCGGGCCGCGCTCGCCGCGGCGGCGGCCGCCGTGGTCCTGGTGGCCGGGCTCGGCCTGGGCTCCCAGCTGCTCCAGGACCGGCTCAGCAGCATCACCCAGGTCACCGAAGCCCCCGACCAGTCGGTCACCGACCGGTACGCGATGTGGGCGGCCTCCGTCGACATGTGGCGGGACCACCCGGTGACCGGCGTCGGCCTCAAGGGCTTCCCCGAACACCGCGACAGCCACGCCTCCCTGGCCCTGTCCTCCGGCAGCGACACCGCGGGCGCCGGCAGCGGGTTCCGCCGCCAGCCGCTGCTGTCCCCGCACAACATGTACCTGCTCATCCTCGGCGAACAGGGCCTCCTCGGCCTCCTCACCCTCGCGGGCGGGTGGCTCGCGCTGCTGGTGTGCGCGGTGCGGGGGTGGGCTCGCGCCAGGCGGGACCGCCGCCCGTCCCGGGCCGGGGAGCTGGACTGCGCCCTCGCCGCCTGCGGCCTGCTCGTCTGGCAGTTGGTCGACTTCATGTACGCCGACATCGGAGGCCCGTCCACGGTGCTCACGGCGGTGGCGCTCGGGGGGTGCGCCTGGTGGGGGCTGCGGCCCCGGGACACGTACGAGTCGTACGAGGCGGTGGGGGCGCGGTGACGATCCTGCCCGGCGCCAAGGTGGCGGCCCCCGCCGCGAACGCCCCTACCGCGAACACCCCGGTCGCCGACGCCCCGCCCGCCGACCCCGGCAACGCCTTCCTCGCCAAGGCCGCCGTCGTCACCGCCGTGCTGACCGTCGCCGGGTCGCTCCTCGGGCTCGTGCGCGATCAGGTGCTCGCGCACTTCTTCGGGGCCGGGAGCGACACCGACGCGTTCCTGGTGGCCTGGACCGTGCCGGAGATGGCGGCGACACTGCTGATCGAGGACGGGCTCGCGTTCTTCCTGGTACCGGCGTTCAGCCTGGCCCTCGCGCGGCGCGCGGCGGCGGACCCGGGCCCCGATCCGGTGCGCGCGCTGGTCGCCGCCTCGCTGCCCAGGATGGCCCTGTGCTTCGTGGCTGCGGGCCTCGTGCTGATCGCCGCCGCCCCGCTCCTGGTCGCCGTGCTCGCCCCGGGCCTGCCGGACCCCGGGCTCGCCGTGGACTGCACCCGGCTCACCGCGACCTGCACCCTGACCTTCGGCCTGGCCGGCTACTGCAGCGCCGCCCTCCGCGCCCACCAGCGCTTCGTCGCGCCCGCGTCCGTGTACGTGGTCTACAACGCAGCCATCATCGCCGCCCTGTTCCTGCTCGCCGCGCCCTTCGGCGTGCGCGCCGGGGCGGCGGGCGTCGCGCTGGGCGGGGCACTCATGGTCGTCGTCCAGGCGCCTTCCCTGTGGCGGCAGTTGCGCCACCGGCCGGACCACCGGTTCGCGTCCTCGGTCGCGTCGCGTACGGAGGTCGCGTCGCGTACGGAGGTCGCGCCGTGTACGGAGGACACCCCGTGTACGGAGGACACCCCGCGTACAGAAGGCACCCCGCGTACGGAGGGCGCCCCGCGTATTGAGGGCACAGCGGCCGCCCGCCTGCACACGGCCGTCATCTGGACCGTGCTGCTGTTCGCGCTGTGCCGGCAGTCGCAGGTCCTGATCGAGCGGTTCCTCGCGTCGTCGCTGCCCGCCGGGGCGATCTCGCATCTGAACTACGCGCAGAAGGTCGCGCAGATGCCGATGGTCCTGTCCCTGATGCTGTGCACCGTCACCTTCCCGGTGGTCGCGCGGGCCCTGGCCGAGGGCGACACCGACCGGGCGCGCGACCGCGTCGAACGCGACCTCGTGCTCGCCGCGTGCGTGGTGCTGTGCGGCGCGGCCGCGATCGTCGCGTGCGCGCCCGCGCTGGTCCGCCTGCTCTTCGAACGCGGGGCGTTCACCGGCGAGGACACCGCCACCACGGCCGCCGTGATGCGCGTGTACGCGTTCGGCCTGCTCGGGCACACCCTGGTGGGCGCGCTGGCCCGCGCGCACTTCTCCGTCGGCAGGACCACCTGGGCGCCGCTGGCCGCCATGGCCATCGGCATCGTCGCCACGGCCGGGCTCGGCTTCCTGACCGTGGGCACCTGGGGCGTGCACGGCATCGCGGCCGCCAACGCGGCCGGGATCTGCGTGACCGCGGTGCTCCTGCTGCACGCGCTCGGCCCGCGCGCCGTTCCGCTGCGCACCCGGGCCGTCGTCGGGCAACTGGCCCGCCTCGCGCTCGCCGCGGCCGGGGCCGCCGCGCTGGGCGCCGGGTGCGCGCACCACGTCGGCCCACCCGCGCTCGCCGTCCTGACGGGCGGCCTGGTCGTGGCCGTCTCGTTCCTGCTCATCGGCCGGGCGCTGGGGGCGCGGGCGCCCGGGGCCGTGTTGCGCCGGGGCGCGGCGCTGTGGGCCCACCCGCGCGTCGGCGCCGTGCGCGCCCGTGCCCTTCGCTCCGTCACACGAAAGCGACGACGCCATGACCGTTGACCGCACACCGCCCAACCCCACATCGCTCGACCTCACTCCGGCCGACCTCACTCCGGCCGACCGCGCACACCCCAACGGCACACAGCCCAGCCGCACATCGCCCCGGGGCGAGCCCGCCGAGCCGGGCCACCCCACCCGGCCCGCACCCGCACCCGCACCCGCACCCGCCGTCGGGCAAGGCGCCCAGGGCACCCCCGCCCACGCCGACGCCGACACCCGCGCCGACCTCCGACCCGACCCCTGCCTCAAGGGCGCCCCCCACTGCGCCCACCTCACCGGCACGACGCCGACGCCGACACCCACGCCTCGCGAGGCCGCCAACCGCACGGCCCCGGCGGCCCCGGCCCGCCCGGCCACGAGCCACACGGCCACGAGCCACACGTCGACGAACCACACGGCCACGAACCACCCGTCCGCGAGCCGCACCCCGACGAGCCACACACCGCCGAGCCGCACCCCGACGCTCCGCAAAGCCTCGCCCCACGCCCCCCACCCCGCCCCATGGGTCGCGATGTACCACTCCGTGGCCGACCCCGCCGACGACCCGTACAACATCACCGTCTCGCCGGAGCGCCTCGACGCGCAGTTGGGCTGGCTGCGTCGGCGGGGCCTTCGCGGCGTCTCCATGGAGCGGCTCCTGGAGGCCTGCGCGCGGGGGCGGGGGCGCGGCCTTGTCGGGCTCACCTTCGACGACGGGTACCGCGACTTCCTCGACCACGCCGTGCCCCTGCTGCACCAGCACGGCTGCACCGCCACCGTGTTCGTGCTGCCCGGCCGGCTCGGCGGCGACAACGCCTGGGACTCGCTCGGCCCCCGCAAGCCCCTCCTCGACGCCGACGGCATCCGGCGCGCGGCAGGCCAGGGCATGGAGGTCGCCTCGCACGGCCTCACCCACGTCGACCTCACCCGGGCCGACGACCGCACCCTGCGCCGCGAGGTCGCGGGCAGCCGGGCCGCGCTGGCCGACCTGACGGGACGTGACGTACGCGGGTTCTGCTACCCGTACGGCCACGCGGACCCGCGCGTGCTCGACGCCGTGCGCGCGGCCGGGTACGCGTACGCCTGCGCCATCGCGCCCGGCCCGCTCACCGGCCCCCTCGCGCTGCCCCGGATCCACATCGGGCAGCGGGACACGGCGTGGCGGCTGCGCCTGAAGCAGGCCACGGGCGGGCCGCGCGGCCGCACCCTGCGCCCGGACCACGCCCCGCTCCCCGCGGCGGTGACCGCGTGAGGGTCCTGCACGTCATCACCGGGCTCGGCATGGGCGGCGCCGAGCAGCAGCTACGCCTGCTGCTCCGCCATGTGCCCGCCACCTGCGACGTCCTCACCCTCACCAACGCGGGCAGTGTCGCCCGCGGCATCACCGCCGACGGCACCCGCGTGACCGACCTCGGCATGGCGGGCAACCGGGACGTCGCGGCGCTGCCCCGGCTGGTCCGGCTGATCCGCGCGGGCCGCTACGACGTCGTCCACACCCACCTCTACCGCGCCTGCCTCTACGGCCGGATCGCCGCCCGCCTCGCCGGGGTGCGCGCGGTCGTGGCCACCGAACACTCCCTGGGCGACTCGCAGATGGAGGGCCGCCCGCTGACCCCCGGCGTCCGGGCCCTGTACCTCGCCGGGGAGCGCCTCGGCCGCGTCACCGTCGCCGTCTCCCCGGCCGTCGGCGCCCGCCTGCACCGGTGGGGCGTGCCGTGGCAGCGCATCCGCGTGGTGCCGAACGGCATCGACGCCGACCGGTTCCGCTTCGACCCGGCCGCCCGCGCGGCGGCCCGCGCTCAACTGGCCCTGCCCGACGACGCGTTCGTCGTGGGCGGCGTCGGCCGCCTCACCGAGGGCAAGCGCTTCGACGTCCTCCTGCGCGCGGCCGCCCAACTCCCCTCCGACGTAAGGGTCCTGCTGGTCGGATCCGGGCCGCAGGAAGCGGGGCTGCGCCGTCTCGCCGGGCGGCTCGGCATCGCCGACCGGGTGCGGTTCGCGGGCGAGACCACGCACGAGGACGGGGTTGAGGGCGGGGTCGAGGGCGGGGTCGAGGGCGCCGGGAGCGTCGGAGGCGTCGGAGGCGTCGGAGGCCGCGTCGGCGACAGCCGAGCCGCCTCGCATCTGCCGTCCCTGCTCGCCGCCATGGACACGCTGGCCTCGCCGTCCCCCGAGGAGGCCTTCGGCCTCGCCCTTGTGGAGGGCCTGGCCAGCGGGCTGCCCGTCCTGTACGCGTCCTGCCCCGCCATCGAGGGCCTGCCCCCGGGCGAACGCACCAACTCCGCGTACTGCGCCGGCGACCCCGACTCCTTCGCGCAGGTCCTGTACGGCCTGCGCCAGTCCGGCACACCGCCCCACCGCACCGCACCGGCCGCTGTGCGGCACTACGACATCACCCGCAGCGCCGGTCGGCTGATGGACGTCTACGCGTCCGCGCTCTCCGGCCCGAACCAGGAGGTGAACTCCCGATGAGCGCCCCTTCGCGCGCCCCCTCGCCCACCAAGTCCGGCTCCTCCGGCCGCGGTACGTCCCGAAGCGCGTCCGTGTCATCCGGCGCACCCGACACGCCACCGGGTACGCCTGACGCCCCCGGCGAGGCCGCCCCACCCCGAAACCCCCTGCATCACCTGCGCCCCCTCCGCGCCCGCCTGGCCCCCCTCGCCCGGCTGCCCCGCTGGACCGTCCTGCCGGCCTGCGCCGCCCTGGGCGCCCTCGCGGGCGGGGCGTACGGGCTGCTGCACACGCCGGAGTACACCGCCACGAGCTACGTCGTCGCCGTGCCGCAGGCCAAGACCGACCCCGCCACGGCCCTCGGCTTCGCGCAGGCCTACGGCAGGGTCGCCACCCAGCTGGCCGTCCTCGGCGACGCGCAGGTCGCCGCGCGGGTGTCGCCCACCGAACTGCTGGACCGCGTCAAGGTGGCGACCTCCCCCGACGCCCCCATGATCTCGGTCGCCGCCTCGGCCACCCGCCCCGACGACGCCGCCACCCTCGCGAACGCGGTCGCCCGCGCCCTGACCACGAGCGCCAACCACACCAAGGGCAGCACCCAGGTCAAGCTCCTGCCCTTCTCGCGCGCGGTCGAGCCCACCGCGCCCTCCTCGCTCTCCACACCGGTGACCGCGCTCGTCGGCCTGTGCGCGGGCGGTCTGCTCGGCGGCCTCACGCTCCTCGTGCGCCCCCGCGCCGGCGCCCGGCCCGCGCCGCCCGGCGCCGCCGTGCCTGGTCCGGCACCGTCCGGGACCCGGGGCGCCGAATGAAGCCCACCGTCGGACTCTGCGTCGACGAGGCCGAGTTCGCGTCCCTCGCCGGGCCATGGCGACGGCTGTACGCGGCGTGCCCCGAGGCCACCCCGTTCCAGAGCCACGCGTGGCTCACCTCCTGGTGGCGGTCGTACGGAAGGCCGGGGCGGCTGCGGGTGCTGCTGGTGCGCCACGGCGGCGAACTGATCGCCGCGGCGCCGCTGATGCGGGTGCACGGGCCGGTACCGGCGCTGCGCCCCCTGGGCGGGGCGATCTCGGACTTCTCGGACGTGCTCCTCGGCACCGAGCACCGCGCACGCGCGGCGGACGCGCTGACCGAGGGCCTGCGCGGGCTCGCCCGCACCGCCCTGATCGACTTCCGCGAGGCGCGTCCCGGCGCCTGCGTGGAGAGCGTGTACGAGCGGTGGCGCGGCCCGCGCCGCACCCTCGCCGACTCCCGCTGCCTCGAACTGCCCCCGCTCCCCGTCGACGAGCTCCTGAAACGGCTGCCCTCGACGACCGCCCAGCGCGCCCGCGCCAAGCTGCGCAAGCTGACCGCGGCCGGGGTGCGGGCCCGTGTCGTACCCGCCGACGAGGTGGAGGCATCGCTGGGCACGCTGCTGCGGCTGCACCAACTCCAGTGGCAGGGCCGGAAGGTGACGTCCGAGCACCTGCGGCCGCGGTTCCGCGAGCACCTGCTGCGCTCGGTGCGGCCCATGGTCGCGGCGGGCGACGCGGTGGTGACGGAGTTCCGCGTCGACGAGGAGGTGCTCGCCGCCGACCTGACACTCCTGTCGGCGCGGCTCGCGGGCGGGTATCTCTACGGCGCCCATCCCCACCTGCGGGAACGCAAGGTGGACGTCGCCACGATGCTGCTCGAAGCCTGCACCCGGCACACCTCGGGCGAGCAACCGCGCACCTTGAGCCTGCTGCGCGGCGACGAACCGTACAAACACCACTGGCGCCCCGAGCAGATCACCAACCGCCGCTTCCTGCTGGCCCGCCCGAGCACCGCCCCGCTCCTGGCCGCGGCGGTGGGGGAGGCGGCGGCGCGAGGGTGGGCGCGCCGGGTGCGGCAGGAGCGGCGTGAGCGGGCCGGGCGGCAGGCGCGGGCCCGGCGCGAGGGTGGAGCCGTGTCGTCATGACGCGGCTCCACCCGATGACCCGGCTCCACCCGATGACGCGGCTCCACCCGCCCCTCAGCTGCGCGGCCGCTCCCTCCGCTCCCACCAGTCGAACCGCAGGCACAGCTTCCCGCCCAGCCAGTACTCGACCCAGTCGCCGAGGTCCAGCGGCGAGCAGTGCGGCGGTCGCGCGGGCTCGGTCGGCTTCGGCGTCGGATTCACCGGCAGGCCGGAGAGCGCCTCGCGGTAGACCTTCGTGGACTTCGGGTTGTCCTTGCACTGCCACACGCCGTGCGGGCAGTAGTCGGTGAGCGTGTTGTACAGCGGCTTGTGCTCGTCCATCCACTTCAGCATCCGGCGCATGTACTCGTCGTTGTCGCCGTTGCGGAAGAGCCCCCATTCGGGATACGAGATCGGCTTCTTGTGGGCCTTCGCGAAATCCACGTGGTGCCGGAGGCCGTACTCCTCGTCCACCTGCTGGTCGAAGGTCATGCCGTTCGGCTGGTCGTACGAATCCATACCGATGATGTCGACCACGTCGTCGCCCGGATAGCACCGCGTCCAGGGAATGGCGTCCCGCCCCCGGTTCGGCGTGAAGTCGAACGTGAATTTCTGCCCCGGAACCGAACGCATCACGGTGACGATTCGTTTCCAGTACGTCTTCCAGGACTCCGGATCCGGACCGCAACGATGGGTGTACGTCGTGCCGTTCATCTCCCAGCCGGGCACGACCACCGTGTCCGGGACGCCGAGGTCGACCAGGCGCTTGGCGAGCACGCGGAAGTGCTCGTCGAAGTCGCCGGCCGCGCCCTGCCGCAGCAGCCCGCGCACCTCCTCGTCGCTCACGCCGTCCTCGTTGCGCTCCAGCATCGGCACGTTCAGGACGAACAGCCGGTCGGCCTTGGCCTTGCGCCAGGCGGCCCAGCTCTCCAGGAAGCGCGGCGTGCCCTCGATGTTGCTCCACAGGTCACCCGGCAGGTAGGTGTGCCCGACCCGCAGCTCGGTTCCGTCCAGCCACTTGCTCAGCTCGGCCATGCGGTCGACACCGAGGGGCCCGTAGTCGAGATAGGCGCCGATGGCCGGGACGTGCGGGGTGTCCGGAGCGGGCGGGACGGGCGGAGTGGACGGGACGGGCGGAGTGGACGGGACGGGCGGGGTCTGCGGGGTCGGCGAATCCTGTGGGCTCTGTGGGGCGGACGGCGCCGGGGCCGGGGTCGGCTCCGCTTCGCGCGGGGCCGCGCCCGCGGTGTGTCCGGGCACGGCCGCGACAGCCGTCGACGCGATGATTCCCGCGGTGAGAAAGGCCAGCCGCTTTCCGAGCCGACCGGGTTGCCGCTGCCACCGCTGTCGCTGTCGTTCCTCGCCCGGCCATGCGCTGCACTGGCGACGTCGTGGGGTCATGACTGCTCCTCGTGGACCGGCCACACATTGCCGACGTCATCGCTGACGCCAGTACTGACGTTCCGTCATATGTATTTCTTTTGCGCCAATCGAGTCTCTAACCCTCCGCGACCACACATCGCCCCTATTGGGCGAGCGAGAAGTAAAGGTCGACCTTGCATTCCCCGCATCCCTCGTTCTCTTCATACTCCCCGTACTCTCCGCATTCTCTGGACACCCGCGTTCCCGCGGTCCTGCTGCGGCTCGACCGGAATCCCTTTCCGCACGGAACGCTGGGCGCGGTGCGTTCCCTCGGCCGTGCGGGGGTGGAAGTCCACCTGGTGGCCGACGACGCGCACGGCCCGGTCGGCCGCTCCCGCCATCTGCGCCGCACGCACCCGGCCCCGCCCGTCACGGCCACGCCCCAGGAGGTCCGCACGGCGCTGCTGCGGGTGTCCGCGCGGGTCGGCCGCCCGGCCGTCCTGATCCCCCTGGACGACGCGGGCGCCCTCGCCGTGAGCGCGGTGCGCGTGGCGCTCACGGACCGCTATCTGCTGCCCAGGACCACCCCCGGCCTGCCCGGCCGCCTCGCCGACAAGGGCACGCTGGCCGGGCTCTGCGCCCGGTTCGGCGTGCCGCATCCGCCGACGGTGGCGCCCGCGTCCCCCGCCGAGGCGGCCGCCGCGGTGTCGGCCCTGGGCGCCCCGGCGGTGGCGAAGTGGAGCCGCCCCTGGCTGCTGCCGCGCGACGGCGGCCTGCGCAGCGCCGTCCTCGTCCGCACCCCGCGCGAGGCCGCGGCGCTCCACGAACGCGCCCCCGACGCCGGCAGCCCCCTGCTCCTCCAGGCGTACGTCCCCGGCGGCCGCGACGCCGACTGGTTCGTCCACGGCTACGTCGCCCGCGACGGCGCGGTGCTCGGCGGCGGCACGGGCCGCAAACGCCGGGCCAGACCCCGCGCCGCCGGGCCGACCGCGGTCGGCGAGTGGGCACACGACGCGGAACTGTGGACGCTCGCCCGCCGACTGCTCACGGCGCTCGACTACCGGGGCGCGTTCGACCTGGACCTCCGCCGCGACCCGCGCTCGGGCACGTACCACCTGCTCGACTTCAATCCCCGCCCCGGCGCCCAGTTCCGCCTGTTCGCGGACGGCGCGGGCACCGACGTGGTGCGCGCCGCGCACCTGGACCTGACGCACCGCCCGGTGCCCGCACCGGCCCCGCTGCCGGGCCGCACCTTCGTGGTGGAGAACCACGCGCCGCTCACGGCGCTGACCGCCCGGCGCCGACCACGCCCCGAACGGGCCACGACCACAGCCGAGTTCGCCTGGCGCGACCCCGACGACCCGGCCCCGGCGGCGGAGTTGTGGCGGCGTTGGCGCGGGCACGTCCTGCGGCGCTCACGCGCGCGGCTCGCCCGCGGCGTACAGAACACCCTGCTGACGCTGTCCACCAGGGCGCGGGAGACCTCCCCCGCCGTCCTGACCGGCACGACGACCACGGAACGGGCGGTCACCGATGCATGACCTGCTGATCGTGGGGGCGGGCCCCTACGGCCTCTCGATCGCCGCGCACGCCGCCGCGGCCGGCCTCGACGTACGCGTCTTCGGCAGGCCCATGGCCTCCTGGCGCGACCACATGCCGCGCGGCATGTTCCTGAAGTCCGAGCCGTGGGCGTCCGACCTCTCCGCCCCCGACGGCCGGTTCGGCCTGGCCGCGTACTGCGCCGGTGCGGGGCTGCGGGCGGAGCACGGGGTGCCGCTGCCCGTCGAGCACTTCGCCGCGTACGGCCTGTGGTTCGCCGCCCACGCCACCCCGCCGGTCGACGAGCGCCTGATCCGCGCCGTCAGGACCGTGCCGGACGGCTTCGCCGTCACGACCACCGACGGCGAGACCTTCCACGGCCGCACGGTCGCACTCGCCGTCGGCGTCGTGCCGTTCGCGGAAATCCCCCCGCTGGTACGTGCCTTGGGCCCCGCGCACGTCTCGCACAGCACCGACCACGCCGACCTGCGCCCCCTGCGCGACAAGGACGTCACCGTGCTCGGCGCGGGCCAGGCGGCCCTGGAGACCGCCGCCCTCCTCGCCGAACAGGGCACCCGCGTACGCGTCCTGGCACGCGCCCCGCACGTGCGCTGGAACGCCCTGCCACCCGCCTGGCAGCGCCCGTGGTGGCAGTCGGTACGCGCCCCGCACAGCGGCCTCGGCTGCGGCTGGCGGAACTGGTTCTACGCCGAGCGCCCCGGCCTCTTCCGCCGCCTCCCGGAACCGGCGCGCGCCCGCGTCTGCGCGACGGCGCTGGGCCCGGCGGGGGCTTGGTGGGTGCGGGACCGCGTAGAAGGAGGGAGGGGAGGGGCGGGAGGGCCTGTGGTGCGGGGCTCGGGGGCCGACGGGGCCGGGGCCGGCGGGGTCGAGGTCGTCACCGGGCACCGGGTGGGGGCGGCGCGGCTCGTCGACGGCCTGGTGCGGCTGACCGCCCACGGCCCGGACGGCACCGCGGTCTTCGAGACGGACCACGTCCTCGCGGCCACCGGTTTCCGGGCCCGGGCCCACCGGATCGACGTGCTCGAACCGGACGTACGGGACCGCCTGCGCACGCTTCCCGACGGATCCCCGTACGTGAGCGGCGGGTTCGAGACGTCCTGGCCGGGCCTGTTCCTCGCCGGGCTGCCGACCGCGTCGAGCTTCGGGCCCGCGATGCGCTTCGTCCAGGGCGCCGGGTTCACGGCGGCGCGGCTGGTGGCGGGGGTGCGGCGGCGGGTGCGGCGGGCGGGCGACGCGCCGCTCGCCCGCCGGGACGACGAAGGGGCGCCCCTCGACAGCGGGGCGCCCACGCGCTGACGGGACGGGCCGCCGTCGGCCCGTCCCGCCCTCCGCATCACTTGCTGTTGTCCGCTACTTGCCGCTGTCCGTTACTGTCGCTCGCTCATCCTGTGGTCGCGCGGGGCGCCCGGTCGCTCCCGGTCGCCGACCGGGCTCAGGAGGCGCGGCGGCCGCGCCGGTAGAGGAGTGCCCCGCCGACCAGCAGCCCGGCACCGGCGGCCGCGGCCGCGAGCGCGTTCTGCTCCATGCCCGTCGCGGCGAGCTGGTCCGGCGCATCGACCGCCTCCGGAGCCGCGGCCCGCGCCGCCGGCCTGGCGCTCGCGGAGGCCTTGAGGAACTCCGCCGCCCTGGGCACGGTACGCGGGGTCGTCCGGGCGAGCCCGGGCGGCTCGGCCTGCCCCACCGGCCGCTCGGACCGCACCGGATGCACCGGACGCGCCGGACGCTCGGGCGGCGCCGCGTTCTCGTGCGGCGCGGTCTTGTCCGGTACGTGCGGCGCCGGCTTCTCGTGGTGCTGCGTCGGCTTCTCGTGCGGCTCGGTCTTGTTCGGCGCAGCCTTGTTGGGCGCGTGCGGATCGCGATCCGGGTCGTCGCACTTGTTCCCGAGGGCCCCCGCGAGGACCGCCACTACGCCCGCGGAGTTGCCGCAGGCGTCGATCGGCACGTCCAGCGGCGTCTTCAGGAGGTTGCCCGCCAGCGCGCCCGGCGCGTGCAGAGCGTCGCCGTCGGCAAGGGCACCACCGTCGTCGTGGCGACTGCCACTGTCCGACCGGTCCGGGGTGGCCGACTTGGGGGCGGGCTTGGAGGCAGGCTTGGGCGCCGGGGCGGGCTTGGGAGCGGCGGCGCGCTTCGGGGCGGGCTCCGGCTTGGGCGCGGGTGCCGGCTTGGGGGCGGCCGCGGGCTTGGGCGCGGGCGCGGGCTTCGCGGCGGCCGCAGGCTTGGACGTTGCGGCGTGCTTCGGCGCGGGCTTGGCCTTCGGCTTCGGCTTCGCGGCGGGCTCCGGCTTCGCGGCGGGCTCCGGCTTCGGGGCAGCCGCAGGCTTGGACGTTGCGGCGTGCTTGGGCGCGGGCTTGGCCTTCGGCTTCGCCGCAGGAGCCGGCTTCGGCGCGGCCGCAGGCTTCGACGTAGCGGCGTGCTTCGGCGCGGGCTTCGACTTCGGCTTCGCGGCGGGCTCCGGCTTCGCGGCAGCTGCAGGCTTCGACGTAGCCGCATGCTTCGGCGCAGGCTTGGCCTTCGGCTTCGCCGCAGGAGCCGGCTTCGGCGCGGCCGCAGGCTTCGGCGCGGCCACACGCTCCGGCGCAGGCCTCGGCTTGGGCGCAGGCGCAGGCGCGGGCTTCGGGGCGGGCGCGGGCTGGGCCACGGGTGCGGGCTGCGGCGCGGCCACACGCTCCGGCGCGGGCGCGGGCATCGGGGCCGGAGCGGGCATCGGCGCCGGGCCGGGCTCCGCCATGGGCATCGGCTGCGGCGCGGGCGCGGCGTACGGCGGGGTCGCCGCGTACGGAGCAGGCGGCTGCGCGCACGAGTTGCCCGTCGACGGGCTGGCGGCGGCCACCCCGTTCACGGAGTTGCCGCAGACGTTGACCGGCACCTCCACCGGTGCCTGCACATTGTTGCCCGACAAGATGCCGGGCGAGCCCGTGGCCTGTCCGTGCGCATCGGCGGCGAGCGCGGACTGGCCGGGCAGGGACAGGATGCTCGTGGCGGCCGCCGCCGAGAGCACCCCTTTGGTGAGGGCCTGTCGCAATCTACTGGTCTTCCTCTGAGCGGAGAGAAAGCCGGCCTTGGGGCATGAAGGCCTGCCAAGGCCGGCCGAAACACAGCCTGGACGGCTGAGTGGCTGCGTCAGTCGTTGACGCAGGTGTTGCCGAACGCCGGGTTCAGCAGCCCGATGATGTCGATGCTGTTGCCGCACAGGTTGACGGGAATGTGAATGGGAACCTGAATGACGTTGCCGGAGATGACGCCCGGGGAGTGGGCGGCCGCGCCCTGGGCCCCCGCGTCGGCGAAGGCCGGGGCACCGAAGCTCAGTGCCAGGACGGCACCGGCGATGACGGTTGCGCTCTTCTTGAGCTTCACAGCTTTTCCCTTCTATCGGGTCGCGCCTTAACGGCGGTGAGAGCCGGGCGGGCCGTATCTTCACCCGCACCGCGACCTGAGTCCTGACTAACGAGCGATAAGAGCAGAAGAAACCGGCGCGCCACCCGGCATTCGTAAGTTCACTCGAATGCGCTCTACGTATTTATTGGGCGCCGGAAGAAAACCAACGAACGGCGGATACCGGAAAGCCGCTCGGGCCACCCCGCTCGAAGGAGACGGGGCGGCCCGGGCGGTCGCTGCGGCGTCGGAGGATCAGCCGTTGTGCTCGCCGTTGCCGGACAGCACCGGGATGTCGCTGAGGATGTGCGACAGCGGCTCGTCGCCCTTGGCCTGCGTGGAGTTCTCGGTGCACTGCTGGTTCTGCGGGGCCGAGAGGATCGGGATGTCCTGGACGGCGATGTTGATGAGGCCGACGAGGGAGCCGATGTTCGCCTTGACCGGCAGGCCGATGCACGGCTTGTTGAGGGATCCCTGGACGAGGGACAGCTGCGGGCTCATGTCGCCCTTGGTGGACGAGTTGCCGAACGCCTGCTTGGCGCCGTTGCCGCTCGCCGACTGGGTACCGCCGTCGTCGCCGATGGCCATCGCGGCAGGAGCGGCGGTGGCTGACATACCGGCGACCGAGACTGCGACCGCAGCCGCTGCCATTGCCTTCTTGAGCATTTGCTGTTCCTTTTCTGGGCAGACGCACAGGTTACTGCGGGCTGCTCAACTCACCTTCGGACGTTTGGTTCCGCTCATTCACTCCATCGGATCTTTTCCCCGGCCCGGCGACGACCCGACACATTCATGTAATGCCGACGCGCACCGCCCCGCGGAGCGATCGGATTATCCGCACATCACCGCGTATGAAGAGGCCGAAAGGGGCTTCTGAAACGCCCCGACTGGGCCATCGGAGTGAACGGCAGCAACTCCGTACCGTCAGTGCAGTTGCTCAGGGTGCTCCAGGGACGGGGTTCATATCCAGAAGGGAATTGCTGTGCTCAAGAAGGTTATGACCGCGGCCGCGGTCACGGCTTCCGTCGTCGGTGCGTCGGCTGCCGCCGCGCCCACGGCGTCCGCCATCGGCGACGACAGCGGCACCCAGACCGCGAGCGGCAACGGCGCCATGCAGTCGTACGGAAACTCCGCCACGTACGGGAACATGAGCCCGCAGATGGCGCTCATTCAGGGATCCCTCAACAAGCCCTGTATCGCGCTGCCCGCCAAGGCCAACATCGGCTCCCTCGTCGGCCTCATCAACATCGCCGTCCAGGACATCCCGATCCTCTCGGCCCCGCAGAACCAGCAGTGCACCGAGAACTCCACGCAGGCCAAGGGCGACGAGCCGCTGTCGCACATCCTCAACGACATCCCGCTGCTCTCCGGCAACGGCGTCAAGAACGGCTGACACCGGCCAACAGCCAGCGGGCCGCCACCTCTCCTCGGCGGCCCGCTGTTTTCGGTTCCGGTCCCCTGCTCGGCCGCCGGACTGACCATCCCTTGCCCTCGCGCATAAGGGCTGACTTTCCGCTTCTGGGTTCAGCACATTAATCCGTCGACCGAGCTAATCGCCGAAACCACAGTTCCAGCATTCAGTTGATCGCCATGCGGCTCCGCAACGGAGCCTGTCTCCGAAGGGAATCCCTCACCATGAAGAAGATGTTGGCAACCGCCGCGATCGCCGCAACCGCAGCCGGTATGACGGCGGTCACGGCTCCGACGGCCATGGCCATCGGCGACGACACGGGTACCACGACCGCGAGCGGCAACGGCGCGCAGCAGTCGTTCGGCAACTCCTCCACGCACGGCAACATGAGCCCGCAGATGTCTCTCGTCCAGGGTTCCCTGAACAAGCCGTGCATCGGCCTGCCGGTCAAGGCGAACATCGGCTCCCTCGTCGGCCTCCTGAACATCGCCGTCCAGGACATCCCGATCCTCTCGGCCCCGCAGAACCAGCAGTGCACCGAGAACTCCACGCAGGCCAAGGGCGACGAGCCGCTGTCGCACATCCTCAGCGACATCCCGGTGCTGTCCGGCAACGGCGTCAACAACCACTGACCCGCGAGGGGCTCCTCACGCCCCTGCCGGCACCGCACCAGGTGGCCGCCACGACCTCCGTGGCGGCCACCTCGCGTGTGCGGCCGCTTCGCCGCGTACCGCACCCCATCAGTGGTCGAGGTCGACTATCTCCCTGTATGGCTCACGAAAATCTATGCTGGCTGGAGTAGACATTGGGTGCTGGTGTGGCTATGGTTTCTCTCGTAGCCGAGATCGAGCAAGGCCCGGCAGAGACGAACTGCCGGGCCGCAGTACCAGCAGTACTCGCAGTACCAGCAGTACCAGCAGTACCCGCAGTTGCAGTGCGCAGGACGGTTCGGTGGTGGAGTTCCGAAGCCACGGTTGTCGCAGGACGGTGACGGGGCTGACGACCGGACCGGGCGGCTCGCAGTGATCAGGGGCCGCCGTGAGCAGTGCCAGCAGTACCCCACCAGGTAAGTGATTGATCCCAGAGGGACGAAACGGAGGAGCCGAGCGCCATCAGGATCGCCCGGGCAGCAGTCTTGAGCCCGGGTACCGCAGGACATCGATAGTGAGGTGGTCTCCGGTCAAGCAACCGCGATCCCCGCACCCCCGACAGCATCCGAGTCGGGTCTGCGGATACGGAAGGCCGACGCAGTATCAGGGTCGGCAGATGGTGTAGCAGTTCCTTCGGGGCCCTGGTGCCAATGGCACCAGGGCCCCTCCACGCGTTTCACAGAGAGGTGCAAGTGACAGCAGACGACTCGTTCGACCGTCTCGACGACGACGATTACCCCGCGTACACGATGGGCCGGGCCGCCGAGATGCTCGGCACCACCCAGGGCTTCCTCCGCGCCATCGGCGAAGCCCGCCTCATCACCCCGCTGCGCTCCGCGGGAGGCCACCGCCGCTACTCCCGCTACCAGCTGCGCATCGCCGCCCGCGCCCGGGAACTCGTCGACCAGGGCACCCCCATCGAGGCCGCCTGCCGCATCATCATCCTCGAAGACCAGCTCGAAGAAGCCCGGCGCATCAACGCCGAATACCGCCGCCACGCCGCCGAATCAGAGAATCCGACGACCACGGGCTGAGCCGGCGCGCGCTGGAACGCTGCGTTCCAGGTCGATCAATATCTATGGCCGCGAGACGAGAGTTTGCCGCACCGCGCGGGCAGTGTGTTTGCCGCACCGAACAGAGCGGAATTATTCACCGCACACGGGCCGCTACCGCATGCTACTGTCGATCTCAGTTGCAGTCTTTTCCCCAAAAACTTCAGCGCCTCCGTCGCCATTTTCTGTGCCGACACGCACTTCGTAGCTGGGGCCCGCATCCCTCGGGGTGCGGGCCCCAGCTACGGACATTCCCCTGGGTTTCACCTGCGGGAACGCCGCCCGGGATCACTCGCCAGAAATGCGGGTTTTCCCCTGATCCATACAGTCGGCACCCCTGGATTCACGTCCATGCGACATAACCCATTGCGACGTGACCCATTTCATTCTTTCGGCCCGTTCCTGTGATTCTCTGCGCTGCTCTTCCGCCGCGAGAATTCCTTGGTACGTGCCGTCATGCCGTATCAAGGAAGGTTCTGAATGAACCCCGCACGTACGAACAACCGCTCCTCCCACAGCCGCAGCCGCAGCCGTTCCGGAGGGCCGAGCCGCCCGAGCCGCGGCGGCAGCCAGGGTCGACGGGGCGCGGCAGTCTCGGGCGAGTTCGCCCCGCCGAAGACGATCACTCCGGCGCTGCCCGCCGTCGAGACGTTCGCCGAACTCGGCATGCCCAAGCGGCTGCTGGCCTCGCTCACCGCGCAAGGCATGAGCGTCCCGTTCCCGATCCAGGGCGCGACCCTGCCCAACACCCTCGCGGGCCGCGACGTCCTCGGGCGCGGACGCACCGGCTCCGGCAAGACCCTCGCCTTCGGCCTCGCGCTGCTGGCCCGCACCGCCCAGCAGCGGGCCGAGCCCGGCCAGCCGCTGGCCCTGGTCCTCGTGCCGACCCGTGAACTGGCACAGCAGGTGACCGACGCCCTGACCCCCTACGCCCGCTCGGTGCAGCTGCGCCTGGCCACCGTCGTCGGCGGTATGCCGATCGGCAGGCAGATCAGCGCACTGCGCGGTGGTGCCGAAGTCGTCGTCGCGACGCCCGGCCGCCTCAAAGACCTCATCGACCGGGGCGACTGCCGGCTGAACCAGGTCGCGATCACCGTCCTGGACGAGGCCGACCAGATGGCCGACATGGGCTTCATGCCCCAGGTCACCGCGCTCCTGGACCAGGTCCGACCCGAGGGCCAGCGCATGCTGTTCTCCGCCACCCTGGACCGCAACGTCGACCTCCTGGTCCGCCGCTACCTCACCGACCCGGTCGTCCACTCCGTCGACCCGTCCGCAGGCGCGGTCACCACCATGGAGCACCACGTCCTGCACGTCCACGGCACCGACAAGCACCGCGCGACGACCGAGATCGCGGCGCGCGAAGGCCGGGTGATCATGTTCCTGGACACCAAGCACGCCGTCGACCGGCTGACGCGGGACCTGCTGAACAGCGGGGTGCGGGCCGCCGCCCTGCACGGCGGGAAGTCGCAGCCGCAGCGCACCCGGACCCTGACCCAGTTCAAGACCGGACACGTCACCGTGCTCGTCGCGACGAACGTCGCCGCACGCGGCATCCACGTCGACAACCTCGACCTCGTCGTCAACGTCGACCCGCCGACCGACCACAAGGACTACCTCCACCGCGGCGGCCGTACCGCGCGGGCCGGCGAGTCCGGCAGCGTCGTCACCCTGGTCACCCCCAACCAGCGCCGCGACATGACCCGCCTCATGGCAACCGCCGGCATCGTCCCCCGGACCACCCAGGTCCGCTCCGGCGAAGAGGCACTCAGCGAGATCACCGGCGCCCGGACCCCCTCCGGGATTCCCGTGACGATCACCGCGCCGGTGGTCGAGCGGCACAAGCGCAGCGCGGCCTCCCGCGGCCGACGCAGTCCCGCTTCGGCTGCCCGACGCGTGAGCGTGCGGCAGTCCGCCTTCGACGCGGCGGCCTGAGCACCGCACGCGCAGAAACTGAGCACCGCGTACCCAGGAAGCCGACCCATCTCTGCAGGAGGCAATTTTGACACTGGCTCAGATGCAACCCAGCTCGGAGCGTGCCACCCCCGCGCCCAGGACGGTGGCCGACGCCATGGACGCGGCCGGACCGCAGGTCTGCGACGACATGACCGTCGAGGTGGCCCTGTCCGTCATGGCCAGTGCCCGCACCGAGCACCTGCTCGTCTGCGACAACGACGGCCTGTGCACCGGACTGGTCACCCAGACCCAGCTCGCCGCCGTCCGTGGCAGCTCCGCGTACACGGACCGGGTCCAGCTGCGGGACATTCTCGACAACGGCGGGCCGTTCACCTCGCCCGCCGACGAGCAGGGCAGTGCGCTGGGCGTCCCCGCCCTTGCCCGCTGAACCGCCTCACCGCGGCAGAGCCATCCCCTTCTTCTCCCTGTGAGGCATCATGCGCTGTGTCATCGCCCGCTTCCCGTTCGACCTCACCAAGAGCGGCGTCCTGGAATCCATGAAGGGCGTCAAGCCCGAGCAGGTCGTCGGTGAGTCCGTGATCATCGGCCGCCGCACCTACCCCGTCAAGCAGGTCGGGCAGGTCATCACACGCCAGGACCGCCGCGACTTCAGCGCCGGCGAAGTCCTCCGAGCCATGGGTCGGCTCGGCTTCACCTGCCGCGGCCTTCCCCAGGCCGCCGCGCCCAAGGGCGGCCTCGGCCCGTTGCAACAGGCTTCCGCGATGCTCGGCTCCCCTGCTGCCGTCTGACCGACGGGCAGGCGCGAGCGGCCGGCCGAAAAGCGGTGAGGGCCCGACCGGCAGACGCCGGTCGGGCCCTCACCCAGTACCGAGGGGTTACTCGCGCGCGGTGGTGGGGTCAGTGATCGGAGTAGCTGAAGTCGCCCATGGTCCAGGCGCTGACGTCACTGATCGCCACGCGGTACATCCCGCCCGTCTCCGGGATCCCCACCGTGCCCTGCAGAATCCGCGCCACGTGGAAGTGCAGATGTGTGGGCGGCCCCTCCTTGCGCGTCGTAGCGGTGAAGACGGGGGAGAAATCGCTCAGGTGGGCCGAGTCCGCCAGGACCTCCGACACCCGCTGCCTCCAGACTGCTTCGGGAGCCAGCCGGCCCGTGATGACTGCACCACCGGCAACCACGGTGAGAGACATCTGATTGCTTTGCGCGGACTCCACCAGGGTGGCGACGTCAACAAGCAGTTCGTCAGGCTTCGACATGACAGAGGATTCTAGTCCGCTTCTGCCGCGCCTCCCGGCCCACCACGGTCACCGCCCTGCTGCCATGTCAGCACACGTGCGCACAGGGGCCGTCGGCAGCAGACCGATATCGGTGTAATAGCGGATGACCTTCACCGACAGCCCTGTATGTGTGGCGAGTTCCCCGATGGGTCCAGCTCGCTTCGAGTGGCCGGTCCGAGCTGGGCGTTCCGTGCTCGGACCGGTGGTGGGCGCTGGTCCTGCCAGAGGCCTTCGCGACGTTTGTTGGCCACATGCGCAGTTGAGGGAGATTTAGGCGCGAGTGTGGCCTTCGTCATAGCTGTCATGATCTTGACGTGATGGAGTGGTTCGCGACCATCCGGGTACGCACGCCCCTTTCCGCTCATACGAGAGTTGGGGTTGTTCCGTCGTGCCCAAAAGCAGCTCAGAATGGGGAACTCGGGGAAATGTCCGACAGGACGATCAACCGCACCAGGTTCACGCGCGCCGCTGTACTCGTCTCCGCGCTCACGGCCGGTGCGGTCTTTGCCACCAGCACCGGAGCACAGGCGGCTGAGGCCACACCTCGCACCGCCGCCACGTCCATGGCCGCCGCAGAGGGTGCCGATGCAACTGGCCGGAGCGCCCAAGGCGGCTTCACCGCCGATGAGTTGGAGCAGGGCAAGATCCTGGCCGACGGCATAGCCGAACTCGGTATCAGCGAGAGCCAGTTTGCCGACGCTTTGGAGATCTCGCTCACCCGCACCATCGACGCCCACGGCCTGCGCGACCGCCTTGCGGCGCTGCCCGCAACGCCCACCGCGCAGCAGACCGCCGAGGCCGCCTACCCCGGCGACGCTGACGCTCAAGCCGCCATGCTGCCCGTCCTGGCCAACGAGAAGGTCCGCCACGCCACTCTCCAGAACCTGGCCGCCGAGAGCGGTGAGAAGGCTCCCGTAGTTGCATTCGGCTGGTGGGACCAGACCAAGTTCATCGTTGGTTGCTCCGCGGCTGTGGCAGGGGTGCTGATCTCCTTCGTCCCCGCCGGCTCGGGCGTCAGGGTGGCCCGTGCCGTCAAGCTGTTCAAGAGCTACGGCGCCAAGAAGACAGCCACGATCCTCTGGCGCTTCATGAAGGGCAAGCACGTGGGTTCCAAGGAGCGGGAAGCGGTAAAGGCGTTCATCGGTATCAGCGCCATTCAGAAAGCCTGCACCTGACACTGCCTGAGGTGGACAAGTGACCTTGGAACATATCTCTGTTGCCGTTCTGGCCGCGGAGATCATCATTATGCTGCTCGCCCGCTTCGGCACCGAACGGCGGCACTGGCGCCACCACAAGAAGGGTGAAGCGGCGCCCCGGAAGCGTGACGACATCAGGCTCGGCCCCGGCCTGGTGTACTCGATCGCCGCACTGGCGATGGTCGCCAAGGCCGTGTTCAGCGGTATCGACTTCGAGTGGAGTATCGGCACTCTGAGCCTGCTCGGCGTTCTCGGTGTCCTGGTTCCGGGCTACGCCGCCAATTCCGTCATGCTCATCAGCACACACGGCGACAAGAAGCCGCTCAAGGGCTGGCAGGAGACGCTGGCATACGTGCTGGCTGCGCTCGGCGGGGCCGCCGCGGTCGCATTCATCTGACCACCCACACCACCGGTGCTGGGCACACATGCCTGTGCCCAGCACCGTCTTCATCCGGGCCTTTCCTCAAGTCCGGGTCGTTACTGGCCAGGTGGTAGAAGCCCGGGTTGCTCATCGCCGACCGCCTCGCCATGGGCGAGGAACGCCGGGGACTTTAAGTCGGAGCTGAGGTGCTGATACGGCTCGGGCGGCCACGGCACTGGCCAACGTTATCCACGGCATGTGGAAAACGTGGGGCCCACGACAGGGTGCCGGAACAGTGGCTACGTAGGTCACAACAAGTGGACCAGAGCCGACTCTCGGCGACAAAGCCAGGAACAGTGTCGACACGCCGGTAGGAGCACCACTCCCGTGGCCAGCCATAGCTGGATGAGGCCGTGCAGCGGGGAGTGGTTGTCCTGTACCGGATCATTGAGCGCGTGGCCGACTGGTGCGCTCAGCGTTCGCCAGCGGATGTCCGCGCCGGCATGCACGCCCGGGATGGCGGGCACGCATGGCGGAGGAGATGGGACGGCGTGTGAGCGTCGGTCTGGCGGGCTGCCACGTCTGTGCCCCTGTGACCGCCATCAGGTGAGAGGCTGAAGCCTTGTCCCGCGGTGGTCTGTCCGGTGGGTGGTGGGGAGGCGGCATGATTTCGATTCCGCTGGAGGCGCGGGACTATCTGCCGTACGTCATGGAGGCTGCCAGGCGTGAGGGCTATCTGGGGCTCGTGGTGGTGCTCGCCCGCACGGCCGAGGCGAGGAACCTGCACAAGGAACTCACCCGCGACTGGACCAGCATCCACGACGTGACCGGGCACGCACTGGCCGTGTTGTGCCCGGAGCCCCGGTTCGTACCGCCTTGAACGGGCTTCCCCAGCGATCCTCGGGCCGTAGAGCGACAGGACAGGGAGGATTACGTCGATGCGGCGAGCCTCGTGCTGGACTTCCTGTCGCATGCCGCACCCGAGGACATCCCGCGCTTCGACTACACCCGCTTGGTCACCCCCGGAAAACCTCCCGATCCAGGGGCCGCCCACCGCCGCTCCCGCGCGGACTACGTCGACGAGGCGCGGCGCGTGTACAACTTTCTGCGGCCCTCAGGCCCCATCCCTCTCGATGACGATCAGCGGCATGTGCCCGAGTTCCGGAGCACTCCTGTGCCCGAACACCCCCCGCAGCTCCAACACGCCGCCTGGACTGAGGCCGTATCCCGCTGTGCCGAGTTCTTCGGCGTGCCCGAGCATCGACTGCCAGCACTCCTCGTGCTCTGCCTCCGTGAAGAAAACGACGTCCTTATCCAGCTCCGCGCGGACACCAGCGTGTACGACCTGTGCAAGCGGATCGCCTCCCATCCCGGCTATCTGCGGGAGGACGCCGGGCTGCCGGAAGCGCGAGACCAGCTCCGATCAGACGTGTCCGAATTGGAGCGGGAGTGGGGCAGTGAAAGCCGGACGGGCCGGTGTATGCAGGCTTTGGCCACTCGTTCGGCGGTGCAGAAGCAGATCGACGGGCTGCATCAGCACCTGGGGATGATCGCGCACGTCGACCCGGATCTCGGTTCCGCGGTAGCGGACGGCCTGGGAACACACGTCGACTCGGACACACCAGTGGATGAGGTGCGGGCTTGGCTGTCGGCCATGGCAGAACGCATCCTCGCTCACCCCCGCAGAACAGAGCTGCTCCACCTGGACCGCAAGCTCCTCAAGGTGGCCCGGTCGCTGGAAGAGGCGGCGTATCCCGGAAGTCGGTGGCGGAACGTTGAGAAGGGCCAGCGGGATCTGGCGCAGGCTCGCGCAAGGCTTGCGGAGCTGGAGCAGCGGCTGGCTGCCCGGCCCGGATTGGCGACCGCGTGCGAGGACGCCGCGGCGGCGGCACTGGGTGAATGCGAAACCGGAGCGCTCAACCTGGAGGAGTACATCAGCCTGCACCGGGGGCACGACGCACGGCGCATTCGCACCGTACAGCCGGTCGGCAACTCGCCGCGTCCATCGGAGGATGACGGAGGCGGTACGTCCAACACGCTCTCCGAGACAACTGTGCACGGTTCCGCAGTCCAAGCACGGGACATCGACGCGCTGCACCTCCACATTCACAGCGACAACGCCACCGCGTCCCCCAGGTCGGGGCGCGGCATCTTCAAGTGGCTGCGCGGCGCGCGAGGCCGCGAGAGCGGTAACAAAACGTCGGAGTGATAGCGGCCCGACGGCTCTGGCGCGCGCAGAGCAGCCGCAGCCCCCGACGCGACCCCGGGCCCGGCCCCGGCAGCAGCCAGTCCGCCCGGTCCACGCTCGTGGTGATCGACTCGTGCCCCAGGCGTCCCTGGATAGCTGACAGCGGGACCTGGATACGGATGGCCGGGCGGCCGTTACGGCGGCGGAGGTCTCGCGGCTGGAGCGCGGTCACCTCGCCCCAGCGACCGCCGGTCTCTGCGAAGGCCTCGGTCAGGTCCTTGGCGTCCTCCGCGATGCACACGAAGATCCACCGAATTCCTCGCGTTCGAGGAAGGCCATCTCCTCTTCGACCTCGTCGCCGTCCAGGCGGGGGGGGCCGGGTGTAGGCACACGGGTTTGTGGCTCGGAGCGACGGCTCGGCGTCGACTGCGGCCTGAAGGATCGTGTGGAGCAGACCATGTACGAGACCTGATCGTCCTTGCGCTCGAGCGCCCCCACACGTGCCATGCGGGGCACGATGGTCGTACCTCGGTGCGCACGCGGTGCGCACACAGAGGCATCAAAAAGCCCCTCTGACCGACGTTTCCGCAGGTCAAAGGGGCTCTCGGGCTGTGGAGCCTAGGGGAGTCGAACCCCTGACATCTGCCATGCAAAGACAGCGCTCTACCAACTGAGCTAAGGCCCCGTGGCCGCCGGTGCCGGTGCGAAAAAATCACGCCTCGGCGGGCGTCGGGGACCAGAGTACCGGGTCACCCCCCGGATCTCGCAAAAGGATTGGGGGTCCCCGTGCGCGACCACTCTCCGTAAGATGCTCGACGTGGTTCGCGGCAGCGAACCGCGGTCCTATGGGGAAGCGATGGGGAGACGCAACATGGACGCTGCACAACAAGAATCAACAGCAAGAGCACGGGAGCTCCAGCGGAATTGGTACGGGGAACCGCTGGGGGCACTCTTCCGTCGCCTCATCGACGATCTGGGCCTGAACCAGGCACGGCTCGCCGGGGTGCTCGGACTGTCCGCACCCATGCTGTCGCAGCTGATGAGCGGGCAGCGCGCCAAGATCGGCAATCCGGCCGTCGTCCAGCGCGTCCAGCTCCTGCAGGAGCTGGCGGGGCAGGTCGCGGACGGCAGCGTGAGCGCTGCCGAGGCCACGGATCGCATGGACGAGATCAAGAAGTCCCAGGGGGGTTCCGTACTGACCAACACCACCCAGACGACCACGAGTTCGGGTGCGCCCACGGTGAAGCGCGTGGTGCGTGAGATCCAGTCGCTGCTGCGCTCCGTCGCGGCGGCGGGCGACATCATCGATGCCGCGGACACGCTCGCCCCGACCCACCCGGAGCTGGCAGAGTTCCTCCGGGTGTACGGAGCGGGCCGCACCGCGGACGCCGTCGCCCACTACGAAGCGCACCAGAGCTGAGCCGTCGGCCGGGCCGCTGCCGGGCGGCCCGGAAGGGGAGCGGGGCACGACCATGGGTGAGGTCTTCGCCGGCCGGTACGAACTCGTCGACCCGGTCGGACGCGGGGGAGTAGGAGCCGTATGGCGTGCCTGGGACCATCGCCGGCGCAGATATGTGGCCGCCAAGGTCCTTCAGCAGCGCAACGCTCACACTCTGTTGCGCTTCGTGCGGGAGCAGGCGCTGCGGATCGACCATCCGCACGTGCTCGCGCCCGCGAGCTGGGCAGCCGACGACGACCAGGTCCTCTTCACCATGGACCTGGTCACCGGCGGCTCCCTCGCCCACGTCATCGGTGACTACGGACCGCTGCCGGCCCACTTCTCCTGCACCCTGCTCGACCAGCTCCTCGCCGGTCTGGCGGCGGTGCACGCCGAGGGAGTCGTACACCGTGACATCAAGCCCGCCAACATCCTCCTCGAGGCCACCGGAACGGGGCGGCCGCACCTGCGCCTGTCGGACTTCGGCATCTCCATGCGCAAGGGCGAGCCACGGCTGACCGAGACGGACTATGTGGTGGGCACCCCCGGCTACTTCGCGCCCGAGCAAATGATGGGCGCGGAACCGGACTTCACCGCCGACCTCTTCGCCGTCGGGCTTGTCGCGCTGTATCTCCTGCAGGGCGCCAAGCCCGACGCCAAGGCCCTCATCGAGCACTTCGCCGCGCACGGCACGCCGGGGGCGCCACGCGGTGTGCCCGAGCCGCTGTGGCAGGTCATCGCCACGCTGCTGCAGCCCGACCCACAGGCGCGGTTCCGCACCGCCACGGGGGCGCGCAAAGCTCTCGCCTCCGCCGCCGAGATGCTGCCCGAGCCCGGGCCCGACGACGAGCTCGTCGAGATCTTCGACCAACTCGGGCCGCTGCCCACGGGGTTCGGCCCCGACGGCCCCCTCACCCGCGCACCCCAGCCACCCCCTCTCCAACAGCCGCCCGCCGCCCGGCAATCACCCCCCACCCAGCCACCGCCGCCCCACGCACCCACGGCAAGCTCCGCGGCACCCCACGCCCACTCGGGCCCACCCACGCCCTCGTCCCACGCCCAGTCGGGGCCGCCCACGCCCTTACCTCACGCCCACCCGAGCTCGCCTACACCTCCGCCCCACGCCCACACCGGACTGCCCACACCTCCGCCCCACGCCCACACCGGACTGCCCACACCTGCGCCCCCCGCCCACTCGGGACCGCCCACACCCCCTCCGCACGCCCACTCGGGGCCGCCCACGCCTCCGCCGCAGCCGCAGCCCGAATCTTCCGGCGCCCCCTATGCCGTACGACCGCCGTCGCTCCCCGCGCATCCCCCGATGTCGGAGACCGGCAGCTTCCCCCTGCCCCCGCCGGTCCCGCCCCCACACACGCCGCCCCCGCAGCCCGCACAGCCCCCCACTCCCCCTACGCCAACACCGGTCCCGCCAGCCATACCGCCCCTGGCCCCGCCCCCGGCACGGACACCGACCCCGCCTCCGGCCCAGGCCCAGACACCGGCACCCGCTCCAACTCCTCCGTCGGCTCCGGCCCCAGGCCCGGCACCGGCACCGGCACCCACGCCAGCTCCCCCTCACACCCCCTCCCACTCCACAGCCCCCGCCGCGCAGCACGCTTACGCCTCTACTTCTCCATACACCGCTCAGCCCCAGCAGGTTCCAGTTCCCAGCGCCTCAATTCCGGGCGCCCTTCCGGAACTTCAGCCTCAGGCTCGGCCCCAGCGCCGCCATGCCGCCCGCGGCACCGCCCGCTCCGCCGCGCGCTCGCCGCGCCCCGGGCCGCCAGTGAAGGTGGCCCTGCCGATGCTGCTGGCCGCGCTGGCCTGTTTCGCGCTGGGCTTCTGGGCCCTCACCCGCATCTGAGGAAGGCCGCCCGGCCGAGCCGGGAAGAACTGGCCCGGGCGAAAAGGACCGGATCAACCGCCGAACCAGCTCCCCACCTACCCGGCCCGCATCACCCTCCGCCGCCCCAGAACCCTCCACACCCCGAGAACCGCGAGCAGCACGGTCCCCGTACCGAACCCCGCAACCGCCAGCACTTTCATGGCCACATCCCCGCCGCCGGAAGCGGCAGCCGTACCGTGCGACCCCGACCCCGACCCGCCCCCGGCGGAGCCGCCCGCACCGGTCCGCGCCGCGGCCTCGTCGCGTTCCGTGACGCCGAATCCGTCCGCGGGGCGCGCCGTCCCGGCGTACGCGGGCCCCGCCCGCCGCTCGCCTGCGACGTCCACCCGCAGCGTCAGGCCGATCGCGTCCTGCCCGAACCGCGTGCCGACATCCGGATCCAGGTGCACCACGAGGTAGTACCACCCGGCGAACCGCGTCTCGGAGACCCGGTCGAGGGACGCGAAGCGGTTCTCGTACGCGACCGGCGGCAGCGTCGGCAGCACGGTCGTCATCTGCCGGCCGTCGTACGCGGCTGCGGTGTCCTCCACCGGCCCGCGCACGGGGTTGAACAACTCCATGACCACAGCGGACGTCACAAAATCACCGCTCCGCGAGCCACTGCCGACCTCCAGGGTGGCCGACAGCCGCTGGCCCCAGTCGACGGGAACGCGGTAGTAGCGCGTCTGCCCGGCCTTGACCCGGTCGCTCC
Source organism: Streptomyces aureoverticillatus (assembly GCF_014649395.1). Classification (GTDB taxonomy): domain Bacteria; phylum Actinomycetota; class Actinomycetes; order Streptomycetales; family Streptomycetaceae; genus Streptomyces; species Streptomyces aureoverticillatus. Next base: position 309,637 of record NZ_BMSY01000003.1, on the reverse strand, counting down.
ACACACCCTTGCCCAAGGCCCTGGCCGTGCCGAAACTGCTGCCTCCCGCGCGCGGGAGAGGCGGCCCGTGCGGCGGGACGGGCGTCGCCGAGCCGGAGTCCGAGCCGGTGCCGGAGTCGGGCTCCGGCGGCGGAGTCGTCGGGCCCGCCTTCACCAGGGAGGGCTCCGAGGCGACGTACAGCTCCATATCCCAGTCCTCCGTAGAGGACGGTTTTTCCGTGGTGGACGACACCGGGGACCTGGAGTTGGTGGTCCGCTCGACGACGACGTAGTACGTCCCGGCCGTCTGGCACCTGCGCTCGGCCGGCGTGACCTTGCGCTTCGCCGAGGCGGTGAGCGGCCGCGGGCTCTGCGAGGAGCCGAAGCGCGCGGACCCGAAGTCACAGGCGAAGCCGTCGGCGTCCTGCACGGACACCTTGACGCCGTCGGCGAAGGCGACACGGCTGCCGAGTCCGGGCAACGCGGTCACGGAGACGTACACGTTCTCGCGGGCGCCGAGCTCGAGCCGGTAATAGAGCTCGCTCCCTGTACGGGACCCCGCACGGGACGACTCTGTACGGGACGACCCCGTAGATGGTGCCCCGGTAGGGGCTGACCCCGTGCCGGAGGCCCCGGCTTCCGGGTGCCCGATAGAGCTCCGATACGTCGCCCCGGGCACAAGCATCCGGCTCCCGGCCGTGCTCGTCGCCCCGTCGACCTCCTTGGCGTCCTCGGCGAAGGCGTACGGATTCGGCGTCTCAGCAGCGACGGCATGCGCGGGCCGGGCCCCCATCGCATCACTCCCGGCCCAGCGCGCCGCGTCACTCCCGGCCCGAGCCACCGCGTCACTCCCGGCCCGAGCCACCGCGCCGCTCCCAGGCCGAGCCACCGCGCCGCCCGGCGACAGAACCACCGCAGACAGCGCCGCCGCCCCCAAGACCACGCCCGCCGCCCGCACCCGCCGCATCACGCCGCTCTGCACCTCACCCTCCACCGATTTGCTCAAGCAAGGAATGAAATTGCGCAAGTGAACCAAAGGGGTGACGCCGTCACACCGAAAAGAGGAGCCCCGCCCTCACGGCGATCACGGCGATCACGGCAGGAGGAAGCGCGCCGCGCCGGCCGATCCCGTACACGCGGCCGGAGATCCCCGCCACCCGGCAGAACCGGCCGGGCCGGTACCGGCAGAAGAAGCAGGCCGGGCGGAACAAGCGGGACAAAAGGCCCCCGAGACAGCACAGGGCCCCGACCGCTCAAGCGATCGGGGCCCTGTGACGAGACTGCTGTCGATACTCACGAACCCGTGGGCACGGAGTCAGTCGCCTCCGTCCACAGATCCTGCTCGGCGCGATCCGCCTGGATCTGGCGGTACACGAGGAGCCCGCCGATGGCGGCCAGTGCGACCAGGAGAAGCTTCTTCACCGCGCGACCTCGTCTTTCCTTGACGTAGGGGACTTCTGGCGCCCGACTATACACACCGACCGATACCGATCGGTGACCTGGATCGGCCCGGCTCCCGGCCCCAACTCCCGGACCGGACACCGCAGTAGAAGCGGATCACGACACTCCGCCTATGCCCCATGGACTGTGATGTTCGCCGCTCTTGCCCTGTTTCCGGGGTTTCTCAGGGCACTTGCGCCCATCCGGGTGGTGTTCATCTGAACATCCACGCGGCGGGAGCGTCGGTCCCGCACTTCCGGCTCCGGATACACATCATGAGGAAAGTACGCAAATCGCCCAACCTGAATGTGCTCACCCAACTTGAATGTGAGGGGCCATGACCGCCACCAAGGCCATGAAGCTGTGGACCACCATCGTCACCGCCGTGCTCGCGCTGTTCGCGACCCTCGGCCTCACCTCGACCGCCACGGCGGCCGCCCCGGCACAGCAGGCCACGAACGCCTCGGCCACGTGCCCGAGCCCCACGAGCCTGCCGGCTCCGATGGCGGCCCTGTGGGCGGCGGCGTACGAACGCTCCCTGCCCCCCACGATGAAGCAACGCATCCGCGCCGAGGCCCACGGCGCGACCCCGAGCTGCCGCCACCTGCCGTCGACGGAGACGGAAGCCCTGGACGACGACCAGCAGCCCCCGGCGGAGAACCTCGCAGCGGAGCCGTAGTCACCACGGAGCCGAAGCCACCGCGTTGAGAAGGCCCCCAGCCAGTACTGGCTGGGGGCCTTCTCATCCCCTCCTCAACCCCTTCTCAGCGGCCCCCGCGCCGCCGCCGGTACCTCCTGGCGGCCCAGAGCCCCACCAGGCCCCCGGGAACGACGAACCCCCACAGGCTCGCCGTCGCCCCGGACCCGTCCTGCGCCCTCACCCACAGCAGGATGAGCAGGCCCGCACAGACCGCGGTGACCAGCAGGAACACCGCCAGCTCGGCCCACCAATGACGAGTGCTGTACGCCATGCCTGCCCTCTCCCTTCCTGCTACTTGGTGATGAAGTGGCACTGCACCGCTCGACGGCTGCCGTTCACGAAGAGCTGCGCGCAGGCCTTGCCGTACTTGGGCAGGGTGTGTGCGCCGATCTTGTACGTGGGCACCGTGCCGGTGTGGCACTTCGTCTTCAGCGGACCACGCTTGATCTTGTACGTCTTGCCGGAGGTGTCGGCGTAGTGCAGCTCCAGGCGGGTGTTGCAGAAACGGGTGGCGAGAGCGGCGACCCCGACACAGTCCACACCGGCGATCTGGCTGTTGACCTTCTTGCCGGAGCCCTTGATCGAGTGCATCAGGAAGCACCCCGCGGGCACCTTGATGGTCACGCCGCCGACGGAGTAGTTGAAGGAGCTGATCGCGGCGGACCCGGCCGCGGACCGCACCACCCCGTCCGGCAGCCCGGCGAAGTCCGGGGCCTTCACCTCCGCCTCGTCCTCCGGCGTCACCTCGTCGCCGGCCACGTCCTCGATGACGACATCGTCGGCCAGCACCTCGCCCGAGTAGTCCGACGGAACGTCCGGCACCGCTTCGGCCGCCGAAGCCGAAGTCGTACCGACAGCGAGCAAGGCGGCAGTGGACACACCAGCCATCAGGACAGCGGAAATCTTGCGCACGTCAACCCCCCACGGGTTTGCCTCGAATGGAACGCAAGGGACGCTAAACGAACTTCTACAAGCGTGTCGAATCAAGCATCAGAGCACGTCAGGGGCGCCCACCGGTCCCAGAGGAGGTGCACCCGCACCCCTCGAGCCCTCGCCAACGGAGCCGCGCACCCGGCGAGTTGATTACGCGTCATTGACCATCTCTTTACGCGACCACGGGCCGTTCGGCGCCCTCCCCGGACGCCGAATCGCCACACCCCGCAGACTGTGGCCTTCCCCACACACCTCGCGGGAAGGCGGCTGATCCCGGGAAACGCGAAGACCCGGTAGATCGTCACGATCTACCGGGTCTTCGTTCGGGCTCTACGCCGCTGTGGGGCTACCTGGATTTGAACCAGGGACCTCATCCTTATCAGGGATGCGCTCTAACCAACTGAGCTATAGCCCCGCCGCGCTTCTCGGGTCGCCCCGCGCGCTGACCTCTGAAGATTAGCGCACGTCCGGGCCAGTCCCAAAATCGATACTCCCCGAGGGCTCGCGCGGGCCCACGGCGCCCGCCGGACGCCGCCGAGTGCGGCGCTACTCGTCCTCGGCCAGCGTCAGCTCGATGCCGCCCACGAAGCCCGCGGAGAGGTTGTAGATGAACGCGCCGAGCGTCGCGAGGGCCGTCGCGAGGACGACGTCGATGACCGCGATGATCGACGTGAACATCAGCACGCGCGGCAGCGAGAGGAACGCCTGCAGGTCGAAGCCGTTGGACTCGTTCGAGCCGGTGGCCTCGGAGATCGTGCCGCCGACCGTGGAGAAGACGCCCATCGCGTCCATCACCATCCACAGCACGGCCGCCGCGACGATGGTGCAGATGCCGAGCGCGATGGAGAGCAGGAAGCTGACCTTCATCACCGACCAGGGGTCGGCCTTGGCCACCCGCAGCCGCGCCTTGCGCGTACGCGGGGTGGTGCGCGCCCCGGTGCGGGGGCGCCGGACCGCGCCGGCGGGCGCCGCCTGGTACGCCTGCGGCGGGTGGTACGGCTGGCTGCTGTTCTGCTGGGGCTGCCGCTCGCCGGGCAGCGCCCCGGAGAGGCCGTCTCCCGCGGGTGTCCCGGAGGCCTCGCCCGCGGTCTCCGTCCCCGTACCCGCTCGGCCTCGGGTGTCCGTCACAGTCCCCCCCTGGGATCCATGAGACTCATGCGAGTCGGGTGCGTCGGTGGCGGAGCCACGGGCACCTTCCGTGCCGGTTCCACTCGTCCCGGCGGATCCGGTGCCCGTGGCTCCACTCACGACTCTCTCCTCGCGCTACTCGGCCGGGGACTCGGTGCCCTCGTCCGTACCGACGGCCGGCTCGCCGTCGGACGATTCGTCGACGAGCCCTCCGTCGACTTCCTCGGCCTCACGCCCGGCCTCGGCGTTACGAGCGATACCGACCACGGCATCGCGCTTGCCCAGGTTGATCAGTTGGACGCCCATGGTGTCACGGCCCGTCTCCCTGACCTCGTTGACTCGCGTGCGAATCACACCGCCGGACAGGGTGATGGCGAGGATCTCGTCGGTTTCCTCGACCACCAGCGCGCCGACGAGCTCACCCCGGTCCTCCACGATCTTGGCGGCCTTGATGCCGAGGCCACCGCGGCCCTGGACGCGGTATTCGTCGACGGCGGTCCGCTTCGCGTACCCACCATCGGTGGCGGTGAAGACGAACGTACCGGGCCGGACCACATTCATCGAGAGCAGCTGATCGCCGTCGCGGAAGCTCATGCCCTTGACGCCGGAGGTCGCGCGGCCCATCGGGCGCAGCGCGTCGTCGGTCGCCGTGAAGCGGATCGACTGGGCCTTCTTGCTGATCAGAAGCAGATCGTCGTCGGCCGACACCAGCTCGGCACCGATCAGTTCGTCGTCCGCCCCGTCGTCCGTCTCGCGCAGATTGATCGCGATGACGCCGCCGGAGCGGGGCGAATCGTAATCCTTCAGAGGCGTCTTCTTGACCAGACCGGCCTTGGTGGCGAGGACCAGATAGGGCACCGCCTCGTAGTCGCGGATCGCGAGGATCTCGGCGATCTGCTCGTCCGGCTGGAAGGCGAGCAGGTTCGCCACGTGCTGGCCACGGGCGTCGCGGCCGGCGTCGGGCAGCTCGTACGCCTTCGCGCGGTAGACGCGGCCCTTGTTCGTGAAGAACAGCAGCCAGTGGTGCGTCGTCGACACGAAGAAGTGGTCGACGATGTCGTCCTGCTTCAGCTTCGTGCCGCGCACGCCCTTGCCGCCGCGCTTCTGCGAGCGGTAGTCCTCGGTCTTGGTGCGCTTGATGTAGCCGCCGCGGGTGATCGTGACGACGATGTCCTCTTCGGCGATCAGGTCCTCGATGGACATGTCACCGTCGAAGGGCACGAGCGCGGAGCGGCGGTCCTCGCCGAACTTGTCGACGATCGCCGCGAGTTCCTGGCTGACGATCCCGCGCTGCTTCTCGGGGGAGGCCAGGATCGCGTTGTACTCGTTGATCTTCGCCTGGAGGTCGTCGTGCTCGTCGACGATCTTCTGGCGCTCCAGGTGGGCGAGCCGGCGGAGCTGCATCTCCAGGATGGCGTTGGCCTGGATCTCGTCGATCTCCAGGAGGCCCATCAGGCCCTCGCGCGCGATGTCGACCGTGTCGCTGCGCCGGATGAGCGCGATGACCTCGTCGATGGCGTCCAGGGCCTTCAGCAGACCGCGCAGGATGTGCGCGCGCTCCTCGGCCTTGCGCAGCCGGAACTTCGTACGCCGGACGATGACCTCGATCTGGTGGCTCACCCAGTGGCGGATGAACGCGTCCAGGGAGAGCGTGCGCGGCACGCCGTCGACGAGCGCCAGCATGTTGGCGCCGAAGTTCGTCTGCAGGTCCGTGTGCTTGTAGAGGTTGTTCAGTACGACCTTGGCGACGGCGTCGCGCTTGAGCACGATGACGAGCCGCTGGCCGGTACGGGACGACGTCTCGTCGCGCACGTCCGCGATGCCGCCGACCTTGCCGTCCTTGACCAGGTCAGCGATCTTCTGCGCGAGATTGTCCGGGTTGACCTGGTAGGGGAGTTCGGTGACCACCAGGCACTGGCGGTTCTGGATCTCCTCGACCTCGACGACCGCGCGCATCGTGATGGAGCCGCGGCCCGTGCGGTACGCCTCCTCGATGCCCTTGCGGCCGACGACGAGGGCGCCGGTCGGGAAGTCCGGGCCCTTGATGCGCTCGATGAGGGCGTCGAGCAGCTCCTCGTGCGTGGCCTCGGGGTGCTCCAGGGCCCACTGCGCGCCCGCCGCGACCTCGCGCAGGTTGTGCGGCGGGATGTTGGTCGCCATGCCGACCGCGATGCCCGCCGAGCCGTTGATCAGCAGGTTCGGGAACCGGGACGGCAGGACCGTGGGCTCCTGGGAGCGGCCGTCGTAGTTGTCCGTGAAGTCGACGGTCTCCTCGTCGATGTCCCGGACCATCTCCATGGACAGCGGCGCCATCTTGCACTCGGTGTAGCGCATGGCGGCCGCGGGGTCGTTGCCCGGAGAGCCGAAGTTTCCGTTGGAGTCCACCAGCGGCATCCGCATCGACCACGGCTGCGCCAGGCGGACCAGGGCGTCGTAGATCGAGGAGTCGCCGTGCGGGTGGTAGTTGCCCATGACGTCGCCGACGACGCGGGCGCACTTGTAGAAGCCCTTCTCGGGGCGGTACCCGCCGTCGTACATCGCGTACAGGACGCGGCGGTGGACGGGCTTGAGCCCGTCGCGGACGTCGGGCAGCGCGCGGGACACGATGACGGACATCGCGTAGTCGAGGTACGAGCGCTGCATCTCCGTCTCGAGCCCGACGGGCTCGATCCGCAGCGTCTGGCCCTCGACGTCCTCGGGAGTGATGGGGTTGTTCTCGTCGGCCATGGCCGGTCAAGATCCTTTCGTACGTCAGTCAGCAGCCGTCGGGGCGCCTGACCGGCTCAGATGTCGAGGAAGCGGACGTCCTTGGCGTTGCGCTGGATGAACGAGCGGCGCGCCTCGACGTCCTCGCCCATGAGGACCGAGAAGAGGTCGTCGGCCTGGGCGGCGTCGTCCAGCGTGACCAGGCCGAGCACGCGGTGCTCCTGGTCCATGGTGGTGATCCGCAGCTCCTCGGCGTTCATCTCACCGAGACCCTTGAAGCGCTGGACCGAGTCCTCGCGGATGCGCTTGCCCGCCTGGCGGCCGATCTCGATCAGCGCGTCACGCTCGCGGTCCGAGTACGCGTACTGGAAGTCGTCCTTGGTCCACTTGATCTTGTACAGCGGCGGCCGGGACAGATACACGTGTCCGGCCTCGACGAGCGGCCGCATGAAGCGGAACAGGAACGTCAGCAGCAGGGTGTTGATGTGCTGGCCGTCGACGTCGGCGTCCGCCATCAGGATGATCTTGTGATAGCGGAGCTTCTCGATGTCGAAGTCCTCGTGGACTCCGGTGCCGAAGGCCGAGATCAGCGCCTGGATCTCCTGGTTCTGAAGGATCTTGTCGACGCGGGCCTTCTCGACGTTCAGGATCTTGCCGCGGATGGGCAGGATGGCCTGGTACTCCGGGTTCCGGCCGGACTTGGCGGAGCCGCCGGCGGAGTCACCCTCGACGATGAAAATCTCGCACTTCGTCGGGTCGTTCGACTGGCAGTCGGAGAGCTTGCCCGGCAGGGAGGCGGTCTCCAGGAGGCCCTTGCGGCGGGTGAGGTCGCGCGCCTTGCGGGCGGCCACGCGCGCGGTCGCGGCCTGGATGCCCTTGCGGATGATGTCCGCGGCCTCGTTCGGATTGCGGTCGAACCAGTCCGTCAGGTGCTCGTGCACCACCTTCTGGACGAAGGTCTTCGCCTCCGTGTTGCCCAGCTTCGTCTTGGTCTGGCCCTCGAACTGCGGCTCGCCGAGCTTCACCGAGATGATCGCGGTCAGACCCTCGCGGATGTCCTCACCCGTGAGGTTGTCGTCCTTCTCGCGGAGCAGCTTCTTGTCGCGTGCGTACCGGTTGACGAGGCCGGTCATGGCGGCGCGGAAGCCCTCTTCGTGCGTACCGCCCTCGTGCGTGTGGATGGTGTTGGCGAAGGAGTAAACGCCTTCGCTGTACTGAGAGTTCCACTGCATCGCGATCTCGACCGAGAGCATGCGCTCCTTGTCCTCGGCCTCGATGTCGATGACGGTCGGGTGGATGACGTCGCCCTTGCGGGAGTTGAGGTACGTCACGAAGTCGACGATGCCGCCTTCGTAGTGGTACGTGACCGTGCGGACCTCTTCGACGGTGTCGTCGGTGGCCTCGGCGGAGTCGGCGCCCGCCGTGGCCTTGGCCGACTCGCGCTCGTCCGTGAGCTTGATCGTCAGGCCCTTGTTGAGGAAGGCCATCTCCTGGAAGCGCCGCGCGAGCGTCTCGAAGGAGTACTCGGTGGTCTCGAAGATGTCGCCGTCGGCCCAGAAGGTGACGGTCGTGCCCGTCTCCTCGGTGGCCTCGTGGCGCTCGAGGGGGGCCGTGGGGGCACCGCTCTTGTAGTCCTGCGTCCAGCGATAGCCGTCCGTCTTGATCTCGACGGAGAGCTTGGTGGAGAGCGCGTTCACCACGGAGACACCCACGCCGTGCAGACCGCCGGAGACGGCGTACCCCCCGCCGCCGAACTTGCCGCCCGCGTGCAGCACGGTGAGCACGACCTCGACGGCCGGCTTCTTCTCGACGGGGTGGATGCCCACCGGGATGCCACGGCCGTTGTCGACGACGCGCACGCCGCCGTCCGCCAGGATCGTCACGTCGATGGTGTCCGCGTGCCCGGCCAGGGCCTCGTCGACGGAGTTGTCGACGACTTCCTGGACCAAGTGATGCAGACCACGCTCACCGGTCGAGCCGATGTACATGCCGGGCCGCTTGCGGACCGCGTCCAGACCCTCGAGGACGGTGATGGCACTGGCGTCGTACGACGCCGCACCCTTGCCTGAGGCGGCGAGGGCCTCGGGGGGTACGTCGTCGGCGACGCCGGCGGCAGTGGACGGGATGTTCTCGTTGGGGTTGCCGGAATCGGCCACGAAGCGCCCTTTCTGGCACAGCACAAGCCAAGCTCCCGGCGCTGGCCGGAGCGGCTGCGGCGTGTTGCGTTGGTAAGCCTGGTTCAGCTCTTGCTCAGCTTCTCCCGTTGCTCCCCTACACCTGGGGCGGGATTGGCTTCCAGTCTACCGGTAGCGCCGACAGTGATGGGGGTTTGCCGGTACCTGAGTCCTCATGTGCCGCCCTGAACCGGGCTCAGCCGACTCCCCATATGCGGCCCCGGGGTCCCAGAGGCTCACAGCGGCACTCAGCGCTTCGGGAGGTCAACCCCCAGCTACGGTCCGGATCACGTCATCCGTAGGTGTCGCCGGGACCCGTGCTACCAGGGGCGCGCAGGGGTCCGAAACGGCGCGCGGGGCCGCCGGGACCGAGGACCTTGATGATGCGTACGGTGCCGTGTCCCAGGTCCTCGTTGAGGCGCGCGACCAGCTGCGGAGCCATCAGCCGAAGCTGCGTGGCCCAGGCCGTGGAGTCGCACTGCACGGTCAGGATCCGCTCGTTCTCGTCGTACCGCTGCGGCACGCAGTGCTTGGCCAGGTCGTCACCGACGATCTGCGGCCAGCGGCCCATCACGCCGCCCACCGCGGCCGGGGTCTCCCAGCCGCGCTCGGTGATCAGCCGGTTGATGGCGGAGCCGAGCGGCAGCGGGTCGCGCCCGTCCGCCCGCGCGCCCGAGCGCAGGCCGCCGCGCCGGGCCTGCTTCTTCTGCCGGGTCGCGTCCCCACGCGCGCGTGCCTGCTCCTTGGCGGCGCGCAGGGCGACGCGGGCGAGGTCGACGCCGGAGGGCTCGGGGGGTTTGGGTGTGTCGGGGGCGCCGGGCGTGTCCGGGGATCCGGCGGGGGCGGGGCCGCCGGTGCTGCCGGGACCGGCAGTGTTGCCGGGACCGGCGGTATTGCCGGGGTTGCCGACGCCGGGCAGCTCGCCGTCGCCGCGCGGTCGCGGCCCTCCGGCGGTCATACGCGCTCCACCGCGCCCTCGGCGACCGCATACCGCACGCCCGACAGCACGCCCGGCACATCGTCGTCCACGGCCGCCGTCACGAGCACCTGCTCGCCCGGGGCCACCAGCTCCGCGAGCCGCTCCCGGCGCCGCGTGTCCAGCTCGGCGAACACGTCGTCGAGGACGAGCACCGGCTCGCCCGCCCGTCTCGCACCACCACCCTCAACCGAGGCTTCGCCACCCCCATATGGCTCCGCGCGCAGCAGGTCGTACGAGGCGAGGCGCAGCGCGAGCGCGAACGACCAGGACTCACCGTGGCTCGCGTAGCCCTTCGCGGGCAGCTGGCCGAGTTTGAGCAGGAGTTCGTCCCGGTGCGGCCCGACCAGCGTCACGCCCCGCTCGATCTCCTGCTTGCGGGCCTCCCCGAGGGCGGCGAGCAACTGTTCGCACAGCTCCTCGCGCGCGTGGCCGACGATTTCCGGCGAGGACGGCTTGTAGTCGAGCGCGACGGGGCCTCCGCCGGGGGCGAGCTGCTCGTACGCCTTGTCGGCCAGCGGCTGCAGCGCGGCGATCAGGTCGAGCCGCTGGGCGAGCAGCTCGGCGCCCGCGCGCGCGAGGTGCTGGTCCCACACGTCGAGGGTGGACAGGTCCATGGAGCGGCCGCCGTGCCGGCGCGCGAGGGCGGCCGACTTCAGGAGTGTGTTGCGCTGCTTGAGGACGCGGTCGTAGTCGGAGCGCACGCCCGCCATGCGCGGTGAGCGCGCGGTGATCAGCTCGTCGAGGAACCGCCGCCGCTCGCCGGGGTCGCCCTTGACCAGCGCCAGGTCCTCGGGCGCGAACAGCACGGTGCGCACGATGCCGAGTACGTCACGGGGCCTGACCTGCGAGGACCGGTTGATGCGGGCGCGGTTGGCCTTGCCGGGGTTCAGCTCCAGCTCGATGAGCTGCTGGCGCTCGCCCTGGCGCACGTTGGCCCTGATGATCGCGCGGTCGGCCCCCATCCGCACGAGCGGCGCGTCCGAGGAGACCCGGTGGCTGCCGAGGGTGGCGAGATAGCCGACGGCCTCGACGAGGTTCGTCTTGCCCTGCCCGTTCGGGCCCACGAACGCGGTGACGCCCGGGTCGAGCGGGACCTCGACCCGGGCGTACGAGCGGAAGTCGGCCAGCGACAGATGAGTGACGTGCATGGTGTGCGCCGACCTCCCCCGGCCTACTTCAACGTGCTGCCGGTCCTTGCCGGTCCACACAGGCTGTGGACGAAGGACCGTACGAGCTGTGGATCAGTGCTCGCTCTTGGACTCGACCGCGTGGCCGCCGAACTGGTTGCGCAGCGCCGCGATCATCTTCATCTGCGGAGAGTCGTCCTGCCGCGAGGCGAACCGCGCGAACAGGGACGCGGTGATCGCGGGCAGCGGCACGGCGTTGTCGATCGCCGCCTCCACCGTCCAGCGGCCCTCTCCGGAGTCCTGGGCGAAGCCGCGCAGCTTGTCCAGGTGCTCGTCGTCGTCGAGGGCGTTGACCGCGAGGTCGAGCAGCCAGGAACGGATGACCGTGCCCTCCTGCCAGGAGCGGAAGACCTCACGGACGTCGGTGACCGAGTCCACGGCCTCCAGGAGCTCCCAGCCCTCGGCGTAGGCCTGCATCATCGCGTACTCGATGCCGTTGTGGACCATCTTCGCGAAGTGGCCCGCGCCGACCTTGCCCGCGTGCACCGAGCCGAAGTCGCCCTCCGGCTTGAGCGCGTCGAAGATCGGCTGCACCTTGGCGACGTTCTCCTTGTCGCCGCCGTACATCAGCGCGTAGCCGTTCTTGAGGCCCCAGACGCCGCCGGAGACGCCGCAGTCGACGAAGCCGATGCCCTTGGCCGCCAGCTCCTCGGCGTGCTTCTCGTCGTCCGTCCAGCGGGAGTTGCCGCCGTCCACGACGACGTCGCCGGGCTGCAGGAGCTCGCCGAGCTCGTCGATCGTGGACTGGGTCGCGGCTCCGGCCGGCACCATCACCCACACCACGCGCGGGCCCTTGAGCTTGCCCACGAGCTCTTCGAGGCTGTCGACATCCGCGAGGTCCGGGTTGCGGTCGTATCCGATGACGGTGTGGCCTGCGCGGCGGATGCGCTCGCGCATGTTGCCGCCCATCTTGCCGAGACCGACGAGACCGAGCTCCATCAGTGCGTTCCTAACTAGCGATGTGGCGTGAAGGCACGTCGCCGCCGCTCGTCGTCGAGCGGCTCACGTACCCGCGGCACTTTCGTACCCGCGTCCGAGCCTACGCCCGGACGCGGCCACACACCTGTGGGCTCAGCCGCTCAGACGAACGGGCATGATCAGGTACTTGTACGCGTCGTCGGCCTCGGCGTCGAGCGCGGGCTTGCCGCTCAGGAGCGCGGGCTTCGTGGACGTCGTGAACGACAGCTGGGCGACCGGGGAGTCGATCGCGCTCAGGCCGTCGAGCAGGAACGTCGGGTTGAAGGCGATCGAGATGTCGTCGCCCTCGAGCTGGGCGTCGACTCTTTCCACAGCCTGTGCGTCGTCGCTGGAGCCGGCCTCCAGGATGAGCACGCCCTGCTCGAAGCTGAGCCGCACCGGGGTGTTCCGCTCGGCGACGAGGGCCACGCGCTTGACGGCCTCCACGAAGGGGGGCGTCTCGATGACGGCGACCGAGTTGAACTCCGTCGGGAACAGCGTGCGGTACTTCGGCAGGTCGCCCTCGAGCAGGCGGGTGGTCGTGCGCCGGCCCGCGCCCTCGAAGCCGATCAGGCCCTCGCCCGCGCCGGAGCCGGAGAGCGCCAGGGTGACCGTGTCGCCGCTCGTGAGCGCCTTGGCGGTGTCCTGGAGGGTCTTGGCGGGCACCAGGGCGACCGCGGATGCCTCCGGGTCCTCCGGCTTCCACAGGAACTCGCGGACCGCGAAGCGGTAGCGGTCGGTGGACGCCAGGGTGACCTTGTCGCCCTCGATCTCGATGCGCACACCGGTGAGCACCGGGAGGGTGTCGTCGCGTCCCGCGGCGATCGCCACCTGGTTCGCGGCGGCGGCGAAGACCTCACCGGGGACCGTGCCGGTGGCGGTGGGCATCTGCGGCAGCGCCGGATATTCCTCCACAGGCAGGGTGTGGAGTGTGAATCGCGAGGAGCCGCAGACCACCGTCGCCCGCACACCGTCTGTGGAGATCTCCACCGGGCGGTTGGGCAGGGCGCGGCAGATGTCGGCGAGCAGGCGGCCGGAGACGAGGACCGTGCCTTCCTCGTCCACCTCGGCGTCCACGGAGACGCGGGCCGAGACCTCGTAGTCGAAGCTGGACAGGCTGAGAGCGCCCTCCTCGGCCTTCAGCAGCAGGCCCGCGAGGACGGGCGCTGGCGGCCGAGCCGGGAGGCTGCGTGCCGCCCACGCCACCGCCTCCGCGAGTACGTCGCGTTCCACCCGGATCTTCACTTAGCCGCCCTCCTGCTGTTGCTGGCACTGGGGACCAGTCTGACGCACCGCACTGACAGCTGGTGCCCGTCGGGGTCAAGTCGTGCCGAGAGGTGTCGGCGGCGCGAGCGGCGAGTTGTGCACAGCCCCCACTTCGAAACGAATTCTCAGGTCTCTCTAGGGGGGAGTAGTAGTAGGGCCTGTGGAAACCGTGGATAACCGCGAATGCGCAGGTCAGCGCCCGTTTTTTGTCCACTGACCCTGTGGGCGGCGGCGGTGGACAACCGGGGGATTCTGTGGACGGGCGAAAGTTCTGCACACCCGATGCACAGGGAGAGGTCACTTCTCCCCAGCCCTGTCCCCAGCTTTACCCAGCTTCCCCACAGGCCAACCGAGCAACTTCGTGTGACGCCTTTCACTCGCCACGGTGAGAGGGCGCGTCGCGTTGCCGAACAGTGGACAGGGCTGGGGAGAACGCGCGAGAAGCTGTGCACAACCGGCTCCTGCCTGTGGGCCGCCGGTGGACAACTTCTGAGTGACCCTGTGGACACGATCTTCATCCACAGTCTGTGGAGAGTCTTCGTCCACGAATCCACAACCGGCTGACCTGGCCTGATGGATATTCAGCAGGGTCCCCTGTGGACACGATCTGGACAACTTGCCAGTCCCCAGGGTGTGGAAGGCGCAAAGGCCACAGATCTGTGGAGAACGCACGCATGGTGAGCGGGAATCGAACAGCAGGTGTCGGGGAGGTCGCGTCCGCAGGCCGCGGAAGGCCTGCGGACGCCCTGCGGAAGCCCTGTTGAAGCCCCGTGGAAGCTCGTGGAAGGCCGACGGAAGCCCCGCGGAAGGTCGACGGAAGCTCCGCGGAAGGCCCATGGACGGCCCATGGACGGCCCATGGACGGCCCATGGACGGCCCGTGGAAGCTCCGTGGACAACGCGAAGGGCGCCCCGGAAACTGTCCGGAGCGCCCTTGAGGCGGCGTAACTCGGTGGCTGTCAGCCGTTCTTGATGCGGTTGGTGAGTTCCGTGACCTGGTTGTAGATGGAGCGGCGCTCGGCCATCAGCGCGCGGATCTTGCGGTCGGCGTGCATCACGGTCGTGTGGTCGCGGCCGCCGAACTGCGCGCCGATCTTCGGCAGCGAGAGGTCGGTCAGCTCCCGGCACAGGTACATGGCGATCTGCCGTGCCGTCACCAGGACCCGGCTGCGCGAGGAGCCGCACAGGTCGTCCACCGTGAGCCCGAAGTAGTCGGCGGTCGCGGCCATGATGGCCGTCGCCGTGATCTCCGGGGCCGCGTCCTCGCCGCCGGGGATCAGGTCCTTGAGGACGATCTCGGTGAGGCCGAGGTCCACAGGCTGTCGATTGAGCGACGCGAACGCCGTGACCCGGATCAGCGCGCCCTCCAGCTCGCGGATGTTCCGCGAGATGCGGGACGCGATGAACTCCAGGACCTCCGGAGGCGCGTTGAGCTGTTCCTGCACCGCCTTCTTACGGAGGATGGCGATACGCGTCTCCAGCTCGGGCGGCTGGACGTCGGTGATCAGGCCCCACTCGAAGCGGTTGCGCAGCCGGTCCTCCAGGGTCACCAGCTGCTTGGGCGGCCGGTCGCTGGACAGCACGATCTGCTTGTTCGCGTTGTGCAGCGTGTTGAAGGTGTGGAAGAACTCCTCCTGCGTCGACTCCTTGTCCGCGAGGAACTGGATGTCGTCGACCAGGAGGATGTCCATCTCGCGATAGCGCTTGCGGAAGCTGTCGCCCTTGCCGTCGCGGATGGAGTTGATGAACTCGTTGGTGAACTCCTCGGAGCTCACATAACGGACGCGTGTGCCGGGATAGAGGCTGCGCGCGTAGTGCCCGATGGCGTGCAGCAGATGCGTTTTGCCGAGGCCCGATTCCCCGTAGATGAACAGCGGGTTGTACGCCTTCGCCGGCGCCTCGGCCACGGCGACCGCGGCCGCGTGCGCGAACCGGTTCGACGCGCCGATCACGAAGGTGTCGAAGAGGTACTTCGGGTTGAGGCGCGCGGTGGGCTCTCCGGGGCCGGTCGCGGGCGCGGGCTGCGCGGCCAGCGGGCCGGGGGCGCCGCTCGACGCGGGCAGCGGGGTGCCGCCACGGCCCACGGGGCCGCCCGGGCCGCCGTGGCTTCCCTGGCCGCCGTGCCCGCCGTGCCCGCCGGGGCCGGTGCGGCCACCGGAGCCCGCGCCGCCGGACGGCTCGGGCAGCTCGTGCCGGTCCCGGCGGTCGTGCCGGTCGGCGCGCTCATGCCGGTCGTGACGGTCCTGCCGGTCGTGACGGTCCTGCCGGTCGTGCGACTGCCGGTCCGAGCGCTGGTCATAGGGCCCGCGCTCCTGCGGCGGCTGCGAGCGGTAGTCGTGCTGCGGCTGCTGGGGCGGGTTCGCGTACGGGTCGCGGTCCGGGAAGCCCAGGCGGGGCTGCTGCCAGCCGTAGTCGTCCTGGGACTGCTGAGGCCAGGCGCCGGGGCGCTGGTAGTCCGGATAGGCGGGACGGGCCGTCGGCAGCTGGTCGGGGCGTCCGTCGGGGCGTCCGTCGGGACGTCCGCCGTGCTCGTCCCCCGGGCGGCGGCCATAACCGTCGTACGTGTCATGCCCCTGACCGGAGGAGGGCTGCTCGGGCTCCTCGTAGCGCGGCGGGTGCTCCTCGTACCGCGACGCCTGGTCCTCGTACCGGGACTGCTGCTCGTCGTAGTCCGTGTACCGCGGCTGCTGCTGGGCCGGCGGCGCGGGCGGGGCCGACGGCTCGCCCACGGAGTCGTCGACCGTGATCGCGATGCGGATCGGACGACCGCACTCCCGGCTCAGCGTCTCGCTGACGACGGGGGCGAGCCTGCCCTCCAGAACGCCCTTGGCGAACTCGTTCGGCACGGCGAGCAGCGCGGTGTCGGCGACGAGCGCCAGCGGCTGGCAGCGTTTGATCCAGTGCTCGTCCTTCGCCTCGACGCCCTGCCCTCGCCCCTCTCCCAGAAGTTGTTCCAGAACCCGTGGCCACACTGCGGCAAGATCGGCAGGTACGTCAGCCACAGGGCACGCTCTCTCATGGGTCCCACGAAGGTGTGGTTCTTGGGACGGGTAGTGACGGAAATCGGGAGGGGCAGGGGGAAGGGAACGAATCGGAGTTCAGCCACGGTAGTCAGGGCGACGGGTGCGGTTCAAGTTGTTGTCCACAGGCTGTGCACAGTGTCTCTCGATGACCGCTGGTTTGACCGGATGGCGTAGCCCCGCGTACCGTAACCAGGTCGAGTTGTCGATGGCTGCTGCCGCCTGCCTCCGATGGGCAAAGATCACGATCTGTGATTGTGAAGCGGTGCACTCGGTGCGTATGCGAGCTTCTCGTGGGCGCACGGTGACAGCCAGACGATGCCCCGCCACCACACACATCATTTCTGGAGCCCCCGAGTGAGCAAGCGCACCTTCCAGCCGAACAACCGTCGTCGCGCGAAGACCCACGGCTTCCGGCTGCGTATGCGCACCCGTGCCGGCCGCGCCGTCCTGGCGTCCCGCCGCAGCAAGGGTCGCGCCCGCCTGTCCGCCTAAGCGCAATAAGGTCATGACGTCGTGCTGCCTACCGAGCATCGGCTGAGGCGGCGCGAAGACTTCGCGACCGCGGTACGACGGGGTCGTCGGGCTGGCCGCCCGCTTCTCGTCGTCCATCTACGCAGCGGTGCAACGGACCCGCACGTGCCAGGGGAGAGTGTTCCCCCGACACGTGCGGGTTTCGTCGTGAGCAAGGCCGTGGGTGGAGCCGTGGTCCGCAACACGGTCAAGCGCAGACTCCGCCACCTCATGCGCGACCGACTGGCCCTGCTGCCCCCCGGTAGCCTGGTAGTCGTACGAGCGTTGCCCGGCGCGGGCGACGCCGACCATGCACAGCTGGCCCGAGACCTGGACGCCGCTCTGGAGCGGCTCCTGGGAGGGGGCGCGCGATGAAGTACCCGCTGCTGGCGCTGATCAAGCTGTACCAGTGGACGATCAGTCCACTCCTCGGCCCAGTCTGCAAGTACTACCCGTCGTGCTCCCACTACGGCTATCTGTCCATCGATCGACACGGTGCGATCAAGGGCACGGCGCTGACTGCCTGGCGCATCCTGCGGTGCAATCCGTGGTCGCTCGGCGGTGTCGATCATGTGCCACCGCGCAAGCGCCCGCGGTGGCACGAGATGCTGCGCGCCGCCTGGCGCGAACGCAAGGGCGGGCCCTCCGCCGCTGGCGCGCCGACCGGAGACCTCCCCCCGGCTCCCACGAGCCCGGCCGCCGAGACCCCGTCCCATGCTCAAGGAGCCTGATTAGTGGACACGATTGCCGGTTTCTTCAGCTTCATCACGACACCCGTCTCCTGGGTCATCGTGCAGTTCCACAAGCTGTACGGTGCGATCTTCGGCCCTGATACGGGCTGGGCCTGGGGCCTGTCGATCGTGTCTCTGGTGATCCTGATCCGCATCTGCCTGATCCCGCTCTTCGTGAAGCAGATCAAGGCGACCCGGGCCATGCAGACGCTGCAGCCCGAGATGAAGAAGATCCAGGAGCGCTACAAGAGCGACAAGCAGCGTCAGTCCGAAGAGATGATGAAGCTGTACAAGGAGACGGGCACCAACCCGCTCTCCTCGTGCCTTCCCATCCTGGCGCAGTCGCCGTTCTTCTTCGCGCTGTACCACGTGCTCAACGGCATCGCGTCCAACAAGAAGGTCGGCGTCATCGACCAGCAGCTGCTCGACAGCGCTCGTGACGCCCACATCTTCGGTGCTCCGCTCGCGGTGAAGTTCACGGACAGCGCCGACAAGGTCGCCTCCCTGGGCGCCTCGCTGACCGACGTGCGCGTCGTGACCGCGCTCATGATCATCCTGATGTCGGCGTCGCAGTTCTTCACCCAGCGCCAGCTGATGACGAAGAACGTGGACACGACGGTGAAGACGCCGTTCATGCAGCAGCAGAAGATGCTGATGTACGTCTTCCCCATCATGTTCGCCGTCTTCGGCATCAACTTCCCGGTCGGTGTCCTCGTCTACTGGCTGACCACCAACGTGTGGACCATGGGCCAGCAGATGTACGTGATCCGCCAGAACCCGACCCCGGGCTCCAAGGCCCAGGCCGCGTACCTCGAGCGCCTGCAGAAGCACATCACGGATACCAAGAAGACCCGCAGCCGCGGCCAGGCTCGCGCCGTCAAGGCCATCGTCGCCAAGGGCCGCGACCGCAACGAGTACGAGCGCAAGTTCATCAACGGCCTGAACAAGGCCGGCCTCGCGGCGCAGGCCGACGGCACGATCGTGGTCAGCGACACCGTCACCACCACCGAGGACGGCGCCCCGGCCGCCGGTGGCGCGCCCAAGCGGCAGCAGCCCAAGCGGCAGAGCAAGTCCAAGCGTCAGTCCGCCCCCACCACGGCGGCCGCGAAGGCCGACGCGGGCGCGAAGACGTCGCTGACCAAGTCCGAGGACGGGCCCGCGGACAAGGCCGCCGAGTCCGAGGGCGTCGCGAAGAAGGGCACCGAGAACAAGGGCAAGTCCGGAGCCTCCGGCGGCCAGCCCGGCCAGGGCACCCGCAGCAAAGCCAAGTCCGGACGCAAGGGCCAGCAGCGGCCCAAGCACCCGTCGAAGAAGTAGAAGGAGTCCATCCCGTGACGGAAGGCACCACCACCTCCGCCGCTGCCGAGGCCGGCGACACCCTGACCCGCCTCGAGCAGGAGGGCGAGATCGCGGCGGACTACCTCGAAGGTCTGCTGGACATCGCCGACCTCGACGGCGACATCGACATGGACGTCGAGGCCGACCGTGCCGCGGTGTCGATCATCAGCGACGCCGGCAGCCGCGATCTGCAGAAGCTCGTCGGCCGCGACGGCGAGGTCCTGGAGGCGCTCCAGGAGCTCACCCGCCTCGCGGTGCACCGCGAGACCGGCGACCGCAGCCGCCTGATGCTGGACATCGGGGGCTACCGCGCGAAGAAGCGTGAGGAGCTGTCCGAGCTGGGCGCCAAGGCCGCGGCCGACGCGAAGAGCTCCGGCGAGCCGGTCAAGCTCAAGCCGATGACGCCCTTCGAGCGCAAGGTCGTGCATGATGCGGTCAAGGCCGCCGGCTTGCGCAGCGAGTCCGAGGGCGAGGAGCCGCAGCGCTTCGTCGTGGTACTCCCCGCCTGATCACACGCTTTGTCCCCGGCCCCGTCTGTTCGCAGACGGGGCCGGTCTTTGTCAGCCTGATAGTCAGCGATCCAGTGCGGTACGGAAGGACGGTCCCCGTGACGGAGGCAGCGGAGCTCCCCCCGGCGCCGGAGCAGGCGCGGACAGTTTTCGGTGAGCGGTTCCCGGACGCGGTTCGGTACGCGGAGCTGCTGGCCGAGACGGGAGTGCAGCGCGGCCTGATCGGCCCTCGTGAGGTTCCCCGGCTGTGGGAGCGGCACCTGCTGAACTGCGCCGTGCTGTCCGAGGTGGTGCCCGAGGGCGTGACGGTGTGCGACGTCGGCTCCGGCGCCGGGCTGCCCGGCATCCCGCTCGCCCTCGTCCGCGACGACCTGAAGATCACGCTCCTTGAGCCCCTGCTGCGGCGTACGAACTTCCTGAACGAGGTCGTCGAGCTGCTCGGGCTCGACCATGTGACGGTTGTCCGTGGGCGTGCCGAGGAAGTCCTGGGCACGCTGCCGCCCGTCCATGTCGTGACGGCACGGGCCGTGGCTCCGCTGGACCGGCTCGCGGGCTGGGGTGTGCCTTTGCTGCGTCCGTACGGAGAGATGCTGGCCCTCAAGGGCGACACCGCCGAGGAAGAGGTCAAGGCGGCCGGAGCGGCCCTGAGCAAGCTCGGTGCGGAGTCCGTCTCCGTCGTGCACGTGGGCGAAGGCGTGGTGGACCCCCTGTCCACGGTGGTGCGGGTCGAGGTCGGCGAGAGCCCCGGCGGTGTGCGATTCGCGGCCAAGCGCGCCAAGGCGGCCCGAACGGGACGGGCTCGACGCCGTCGCTGATCCGTCCTGATGACGAGCCGTACTCCACAAAAGCTGTCAAACGTACGCATACCGGGGTGTCGCAGCAGCGGCACCCCGGTCGCCGTGCATCGTGTTTCACGTGAAACGTCGCTCACTGCTGCATGGCATCATCAGTCGCGGCCGCGCTGCGGAACCTCGCGAACGTCGGCCGCTCGGCTCCCTCGATAAGGGCACGGAGTTGTCCACAGAGGGGGATTCGTCCACAGAAGACCGGGCCTCGCTGGTTCACGACCCCGAAAGCATGGGAGGCTCTGTTCATTGCGAGCCTGAAGTCGAGGAGAGTGAATCCTTGCGGTCCGACGCCAACATCGCGGGACCGATGACCGATCCGGTCCCCGGTCCCCGTACCGAGTCGGCGGGGGAGGATGTTTCACGTGAAACACCGAGCCCGATGGACGACACCCCCATCGGTCGCGCCGCCCAGTTGGCGGTGGAAGCCCTTGGCCGTGCCGGCGAAGGGCTGCCGCGACCGGAGCAGACCCGAGTCATGGTGGTCGCCAACCAGAAGGGCGGAGTGGGCAAGACGACGACAACCGTCAACCTTGCCGCCTCGCTCGCTCTGCACGGCGCGCGCGTCCTGGTGGTCGACCTCGACCCGCAGGGCAACGCCTCCACGGCCCTCGGCATCGACCACCACGCCGAAGTCCCTTCCATCTACGACGTGTTGGTCGAGAGCAAGCCTCTCTCCGAGGTCGTCCAGCCGGTCCCGGACGTCGAGGGGCTCTTCTGTGCCCCGGCGACCATCGACCTCGCCGGCGCGGAGATCGAGCTGGTGTCCCTGGTGGCACGGGAGAGTCGACTGCAGCGGGCGATCCAGGCGTATGAACAGCCCTTGGACTACATCCTCATCGACTGCCCGCCATCGCTGGGGCTGCTGACGGTCAATGCACTGGTGGCCGGTGCGGAGGTGCTGATCCCGATCCAGTGCGAGTACTACGCACTGGAGGGCCTCGGGCAGCTTCTGCGCAACGTCGACCTGGTCCGGGGGCACCTCAACCCGCTCCTGCGCGTGTCGACGATCCTGCTCACCATGTACGACGGCCGGACCCGGCTGGCGTCGCAGGTGGCGGACGAGGTGCGCAACCACTTCGGCGACGAGGTACTGCGCACGAGCATCCCGCGCTCGGTGCGCATCTCCGAGGCGCCGAGCTACGGCCAGACCGTGCTGACCTATGATCCGGGCTCCAGCGGTGCCCTGTCGTACTTCGAGGCAGCACGGGAGATCGCGCTCCGCGGAGTCGGCGTGCGCTACGACGTGCAGCACGCCCACGCGGGCAACCAGAACGAACAGCAGAACCTGACGGAGGGGATCCAGTGAGCGAGCGACGGAGAGGGCTGGGCCGTGGGCTCGGCGCTCTGATCCCTGCGGCTCCTACGGAGAAGTCGACTGCCCAGGCCGCGGGCGGAGCCTCCACGTCGCCTTCGTCCGTGCCGTTGCTCACCGCCGAGCGGGGCGTGGCGGCCGCGAAGGTGGCCTCCCTCCCGCAGAGCCCCGTTTCACAGGAAACGGAGGAGCCCCCGAACGGTGTCGCGGTGCAGGAGCCGACGAGCCCGGCCGGCGCGCACTTCGCGGAGCTCCCCCTCGACTCCATCACGCCCAACCCGCGGCAGCCGCGTGAGGTGTTCGACGAGGACGCCCTCGCGGAGCTGGTGACCTCCATCAAGGAGGTCGGTCTCCTCCAGCCCGTCGTCGTACGGCAGTTGGGGCCCGCGCGCTACGAGCTCATCATGGGCGAGCGGCGCTGGCGCGCCTGCCGTGAGGCGGGCCTGGAGCGCATTCCGGCCATCGTGCGGGCCACGGAGGACGACAAGCTCCTCCTGGACGCGCTCCTGGAGAACCTGCACCGCGCCCAGTTGAACCCACTGGAAGAAGCCGCGGCATACGACCAGCTGCTCAAGGACTTCAACTGCACGCACGACCAGTTGGCAGACCGCATCGGGCGTTCGCGTCCGCAGGTCTCCAACACGCTGCGGCTGCTGAAGCTCTCGGCGACGGTGCAGCGGCGGGTAGCCGCCGGTGTCCTCTCCGCGGGCCACGCCCGTGCGCTGCTGTCCGTGGAGGACGCGGAGGAGCAGGACCGGCTCGCCCACCGCATCGTGGCCGAGGGCCTCTCGGTGCGTGCCGTGGAGGAGATCGTGACCCTCATGGGGTCGCGGCCGCAGAGCAAGCCGAAGGCGAAGGGGCCGCGCGCCGGCACGATCGTCTCCCCGGCCCTGACCGGTCTCGCCACGCGCCTCTCCGACCGGTTCGAGACGCGCGTGCGGGTCGACCTGGGTCAGAAGAAGGGCAAGATCGTCGTCGATTTCGCCTCGCTGGAGGACCTGGAGCGCATCCTCGCCACGCTCGCCCCGGAGGAGGGTCCGGTCCTCAGGAACGGGCTCGCCGAAGCAGAGGCAGAGGCAGAGGGCAGCGCGGAGGACGAGCGGGACTGAGTCCCCCGCGTCCCACGGGAAGTCCTCTCCGTTCGACAGGACTGAGTCCCGTGAGCCCCTGTGAGAGCAGGCCGTGTCCGGTGTGTGCCGGAACACGGCCTGCTCTTTCCTTTCTTACGGTATCGGGGCAATCGCATCGTGGATACGATGCGATTGGGTATGGCGCATCCACCTGACAGCACCTCTAGGGGAGGCAGGGGCCATGCGATCGGTGAGCCGCGCAGGACTGGTGACCGCCGGGCTCGGGCTCGGCGCGGTCGGCGGGTTCGTCGGCAGCCTGCTCAGGGAACGGAGCGCACTGACAGCCGCTCGTGGCGTCGCGGGCGAAGGAAGTGAGGAACCGCCTTCATGGGGCGACGGCTCGTACCGCTCACGCTGGACAACCTTCCGGACCTTCCCAAACGTTGCCGCACGTGTGTCTTCTGGGAGCTGGACCCGGTCAGCGGCCAAGCCGCGGTAAAGGCAGGCACCCCGGAGCTGGAGAAGGAGGCGTGGATCTCCGCGGTCCTGCTGGAGTGGGGCTCCTGCGGACGTGTGGTCTACGTGGACGATGTGCCGGTGGGCTTCGTTCTGTACGCGCCGCCCGCGTATGTTCCGCGTTCCACCGCCTTCCCCACGAGTCCCGTCTCCCCGGACGCCGTGCAGCTGATGACCGCCTGGATCATGCCGGGCTATCAGGGGCAGGGTCTGGGCCGTGTCATCGTGCAGACCGTCGCGAAGGATCTGCTGCGGCGAGGGTTCAAGGCCATCGAGGCGTTCGGCGATGCCCGCTGGGAGAAGCCCGCCTGTGTTCTGCCGGCCGACCATCTGCTGGCGGTGGGCTTCAAGACGGTCCGCCCGCACCCCGCCTATCCCCGGCTGCGGCTGGAGCTGCGGACGACGCTCTCCTGGAAGGAAGACGTCGAGCTCGCCCTCGACCGGCTCCTGGGGGCGGTCCAGAAGGAACCGGCGCTGCGACCTCTGTAGAGCTGCCAGAACGGCCGACCTCTGCGAGGCCGCCAGAACGACGGATGGGCCAACCCCGCGGGGGTTGGCCCATCCGTGTTTCACGTGAAACATCGCCCGCCGCCGCGGCGGCGCGCATCAACTACTCGGCGATGAAGTCCGCCAGGTCGCGCTCGAGGGCGGCCTTCGGCTTGGCACCGACGATGGTCTTGGCGATCTCACCGTTCTGGTAGACGTTCAGCGTCGGGATCGACATGACGCCGTACTTGGCGGCCGTGGTGGGGTTCTGGTCGATGTTGAGCTTGACGATCTCGATCTTGTCGCCGTGCTCGGCGGCGATGGCCTCGAGGGACGGCGCGATCTGGCGGCACGGGCCGCACCATTCGGCCCAGAAGTCGACCAGTACGGGCTTGTCGCTCTTGAGAACGTCCTGCTCGAAGGAGTCGTCGGTAACGTGCTTCACGGTTCCGGCCACGGTGGGCTCCTATCTTGGTGGTGCGGTGAGGCTGGTGAGGTCAGTGGGTCAGACGGCGGCAGCAGCGGCAGCGGTCTCGCTGTCCACGGCGGCAGCGAGGAAGCGCTCGGCGTCGAGAGCGGCGGAGCAGCCCGTGCCCGCCGCCGTGATCGCCTGGCGGTACGTGTGGTCGACGACGTCACCGGCGGCGAAGACGCCCGGCACGTTCGTGCGGGTCGACGGCGCGTCGACCTTCAGGTAGCCCTCGTCGTCCAGCACCAACTGGCCCTTGAAGAGCTCGGTGCGCGGGTCGTGGCCGATCGCGATGAACAGGCCGGTCACCGGCAGCTCCGAGGTCTCACCCGTCTTGATGTTGCGCAGGGTGAGGCCGGAGAGCTTCTGGTCGCCCTGGATCTCGGCGACCTCGCTGTCCCAGATGAACTTGATCTTCGGGTCGGCGAAGGCGCGCTCCTGCATGGCCTTCGAGGCACGCAGGCTGTCACGCCGGTGGACCACCGTCACGGACTTGGCGAACCGGGAGAGGAAGGTGGCCTCCTCCATCGCCGTGTCACCGCCGCCGATCACCGCGATGTCCTGGTCCTTGAAGAAGAACCCGTCGCAGGTGGCGCACCAGGAGACGCCGCGTCCGGAGAGGGCGTCCTCCCGCGGCAGGCCCAGCTTGCGGTGCTGCGAGCCCGTCGTGACGATGACCGTCTTCGCGCGGTGCACCGTGCCCGCCGTGTCCGTGACCGTCTTGATTTCACCCGTGAGGTCGACGGAGACCACGTCGTCGGGGACGAGCTCGGCACCGAAGCGCTCGGCCTGGGCGCGCATGTTGTCCATGAGGTCGGGGCCCATGATGCCGTCCCGGAAGCCCGGGAAGTTCTCCACCTCGGTGGTGTTCATCAGCGCGCCGCCCGCGGTGACGGCGCCCTCGAACACCAAGGGCTTCAGCGAGGCGCGCGCGGTGTAGAGCGCCGCCGTGTAGCCGGCGGGCCCGGAGCCGATGATGATCACGTTACGGACGTCGGTCACGGCTTGATTCCTCGTCTCTGGGGACTGCTGCGTACTGCCGGTGGGGGCCTGTCTCAGGACTCTCACCCCACCCAACGGATCCTACGGGGCCAGCATTCCCGACGTGTCCGAGCACACGGAAGCGGAGCGTACCCAGGTGCGGGAGACGAGGGGGGAACGAAGGGCTCAGGACCTCACGGCCGGGCGTAGGACTCGGTGAGCAGCACCTTGCCGGTGGCGTCGGGAGCCGCGGAAGCGTCCACACAGGTGCCGTCGACGACGTACGCCGAGACCTTCGCGCTGTCGGAGTCGTGCGGCACGACCACCAGGTAAGCGGTCTTGCCCTCGTACGTGCCCTTGTCGGCGGCCAGCGGCGTACGGCCCCCGAGGCCCTTCTCGATGCAGGCCGGTACCTCGGCATAGCTCTCGCCGCGCAGCTTGGAGCTCTTCGAGGGTTCCTCCCCCGGGCTGGACCGCACATCGTAGGAAGGCTTCGAGGACCCGCCGTCCGTGCCGGCCGCCGCCTGCTCTTCGGCGAGGAGCTCGGAGACCTGGCCTCCGAGCTTGCCCTTCGAGAATGTGCTGTCGTTCCCCGCCGACGCGGAGTTGGAGGGCTCCTTCGAGTCACTGCTCCAGGGCTGGATGAGCAATGTGCCCAGGCCGAGGGCAGCCGCGGTGAAGACGGCGCCGAGGACAGCCGTACGACGACGGTTGCGCAGACGGCTGCTCCGGCCCGGGCCGGTGGCCGCGCGCGGGTGCCCGGCGGGGCCGCGGGTGTCGGGGCCGTGGGGGGCGCCTGCTGATGAGGCTCCCGATCCCGAGTCGGCAGCGGTCGGCCTGGATGAGGCCGCGGTCGATGTTTCACGTGAAACATGCGCGGCGGGCTCGCCGACGGTTTCACGGCTGGAGGCAGTGGCGGCAGCGTCGTCGGCTGCGGACCCGTCTGCGGCGGGCTCTGCCTCGGCCGCAGCGATGATGGCCGTCGCGTCCAGCAGTGCCTCGGCCGCGAGGGCCGCGTCGATGCGCTCCGCGACATCGGTGGGCATCCTCGGCGGGCCCGGCAGTGTGCCGAGCATGCCGCGGATCTCTTCGAGGGATTCGTAGACGTCGGTACAGAGAGGGCAGTCGTCCAGGTGCCGACGCACATCGAGAGTGCGGGACGGGGAGAGCAGGCCCTCGGTGAGGTCGGAGATCTCGGCGACGTCCGGGTGCCCAGCCGAGTCTGTCGTCGTGGTCACGCTCGCCCACCTCCGCCCTTCACTGCCGCTGAGTCGCTGGGTCCCGCGTCCTGAGGAGGCCCCGCGTCCTGAGGTCCCGCTGCCGGTGGGACGGTTGTCCCCTGCGTCCGGTTCCGTCCCGGAGCAGAGTTTCTGGTGTCGTCCCGGCCACTCCCGCTGCCACCGTCGCCCTCGCGTCGAGGCGGCGCCTCCGTCCGCAGATGCGTGAGGAGGGGCAGGAGCCTGGCTCTGCCGCGTGCGCAGCGGCTCTTCACGGTGCCGGTGGGGATGTCGAGCACCCGGGCCGCCTCGGCCACGGGATAGCCCTGCATGTCGACCAGGACGAGGCAGGCCCGCTGGTCGGGCGGCAGGGTGCCGAGCGCCTCCAGGAGCTCCCGGTGCAGATCGCCGCGTTCGACGGGCGCCGCAGCGGACTCGTGCGGTTCGAGAAGCTGCTCCAGGCGTTCCGTGTCGTCGACGGGGGAGGTCTTCCGGGACGCCACCTTGCGTGCCCGGTCGAGACAGGCGTTCACGGTGATGCGGTGCAGCCAGGTCGTCACGGCGGACTGGCCGCGGAAGGTGTGCGCGGCGCGGTAGGCGGACACAAGGGCGTCCTGGACGGCGTCCGCCGCCTCCTCGCGGTCCCCCAGCGTGCGCAGGGCCACCGCCCACAGCCGGTCGCGGTGGCGACGGACGAGCTCACCGAAGGCGTCCTTGTCGCCGTCGACATGGCGGGTCAGAAGGTCGTGGTCGCTCAGTTCACCGAGCTCGGTGCTGTCCACCGTGGAACCCCCTCCCCTCGCCCCTCAGCGTCCGCCGGACTCGTCAGCCCTTGAACTTCACGTCCGTGATGCCCTGCTTGTAGCCCGCGCTGTAGTAGCCGTCCGTGCCGGACCTCGGCACGTGCGTCATCCAGAGAAGCACGTACTGCGTCTTGACCGGTTTGTCGGCCTTGATCTTCAAGCTCGCGCCGGTGGTCGTGGCGTCACCGATCTTCTTCATCGAGCCGATCGGCCCGGACGGCGACATCGAGTCGGCCGCGTACAGCGCCGCCGTCGTGCTGGGGCCCGGGTACCTGAGTGCCAGCGACGCAGCCGAGATCTTCTTGGCGGAGCCGAGGTCGTAGACGATGCCGACGCCTGGGCGGTACGGGGCCAGCCGAGGACCGTCCACGTACGACTTGGTGCGCCAGAGCGTGGAGGTGTCGCCGTCGTACGTCTTCGCGACGTTCTCCGGGTCCTGCGCCTTGCCGCCGAGCAGAGACTCCTGCGCGCCCTGGATGGAGATCGGCTTCGGCGGCTTCGGCTGGTTCTTGTCGTCGCCGTCCGTCGTCTTCGACGTATCGGAGTCGCTGTTCTTGTTCTGGTCCATCAGGGCGTCCGCGAGCTGCCAGCTGCCCAGGCCGAGCGCGGCGATGAGCAGTGCGGAGACGGCCCATTTGAGGGCCCTGCCGGTGCGGCTCTGCAGCGGGGGCGGCGGTGTCGGGACGGTCTGCGTGGCCCCGGGGGGCTGCGCGCCGCGGCCGTAGTTGCCCTGCTGGTAGGTCGTGCGCTGGTACTCCGGCGGCGCCGTGAAGGCGGGCTCCGGGGGCCGGATGCGGGGCAGCTCGGCGATCGCCTTCACCAGGTCGTCCGGCGTGGTGCACGCGGGTTCCTGGCGGGACGCCGTCGCGCCGTCGTTGACGAGTGCGCGCATGGCGAGCTCGGACAGACCGCGGTGCACGCCGGCACGGACCTGGTCCGGCGGCAGCAGACCGACGCCCTTGGGCAGGCCGGACAGGCCGTAGGCGTCGTTGTCGTACGGCCAGCGCTGGGTCAGCGAGGCGTACAGGAGAGCACCGATCGCCTCGGTGTCGGCGCGCTGGGGGGTCTCGGAGCTGATGCCGCGCAGCGCGGCGTTCACAGCGAGGCCGCGGATGCGGTACTGGCCCGACGAGGTGCGCAGGACGGCGCTCGGGGTGAGCCGCAGATGCGCGAGGCCCTCGCGGTGGGCGGCGGCCATGGCCTGGCTGACCTGGCCGACGAGCTGGTAGGCGTCGTGGGCCTCGAGCGGTCCCGCCGCGAGCAGCGCGGTCAGCTCCGTGGCGTCCGGAAGCCACTCGTGCACGACGTACACGAGGTCGTTCTCCTCGACCGCGTCCAGGACCTGGACGAACCGGGGGTCGCCGAGCAGCGCCGCGGAGCGGGCCGCGGCGAGCACCGAGCGGGCGCGGGGATGGTCGGCCGGGAGCAGGTGCACCCCCACGGCCCGGCGGAGTTTCTCGTCCACGGCACGCCAGCTGCTGAAACCGTCCAGACGGGTGACGCACTCCTCGAGGCGATAGCGTCTGGCGAGTTTGTGGCCGCTGTGCAGTTCCGGGGGCGTCGTCGCCCCGGACGGACTGGTGGGTTCATTCGTCTTGGCTGTGCCGTCGTCCGCCGTGTCCCGCTCCCGGGTCTGGGCCACCCCGTCGGCCGTGGACTGCTCCGCCTGCGCGGTCAGCGGCTTGTCGCCGCTGTTGTCTGCCACGTCGACGGCAGCCGTGCTCCGTTCCGCCACCGTCGTTCCTGCCTCCCCATCCGTTGCGCTTCGTCAGACGCCAAAGCCAATTGTGCCCACAGTCCAGCGCTATGCACGACACGCGGTGGCCGACGATGGTTGTGCGGATGCCTTCACATCAGCGCCCCAGTCGTCCGCGCACCATACCCACCAGGGAGTTCAGCTCCTGGATCCGCATGCGTCGCGCGGCCACGAAGAAGACCCCGAAGAGCACCGCACAGCCGACGACCAGCGCCGCCAGGGAGCCGATGACCCCCTGGCCGAGGGCCTTCGTGATCGCGTACCCGGTCCCGGCGCCGAGAATCGCCCCCGGCACGGATGCCAGTGCGAGGCGGGCGTACGTACGGATCACGTTCGCGCCGTCCAGGTCGCCCCCCAGCCGCTTGCGCAGCCGGTGCCAGGCGACGCCCACGCCGATCGCGTAGGCGACGCCGTACGAGAGGGCCATGCCCGCCACGGCCCAGCGGGCGGGCAGTACCAGGTAGCAGATCCCGGAGGCGGCGGCGTTGAAGGCGGCCACGATGACCGTGTTGTAGAAGGGGGTGCGGGTGTCCTCGTACGCGTAGAAGGCGCGCAGGACGACGTACTGCACCGAGTACGGGATCAGGCCGAGGCCGAAGGCCATCAGCATGTAGCCCATGCGTGTCGCGCCGTTGACGCCGGACGAGCCGAAGATCAGCGTGCACATCGGGATGCCGAGTGCGAGGAAGCTGAAGGCGATCGGCACGATCGCGACGGCCGAGGTCCGCAGGCCCTGGGAGATGTCGTCGCGGACGGCCCCGGTGTCGCCCTCGTGGGCCGAGCGGGACAGCCGCGGCAGCAGCGCGGCCATCAGGGAGACCGTGATGATGGCCTGCGGGAGGCCCCAGATGAGCTGGGCGTTGGCGTAGGCGGAGAAGCCCGTGCCGTCCATGCCGGAGTGCTTGACCGCCGCGGTGCCGAGCTGGGTCACGACGATCGCGCCCGCCTGGTTGGCGAGGACGAAGAGCATCGTCCACTTGGCCAGCATGGCCGCCTTGCCGAGTCCCTGGCCCTTCCAGTCGAAGCGCAGGCGCAGCTTGAAGCCGGTCTCGCGCAGGTAGGGGAACATCGCGAGCGACTGGACGACGAGACCGAGCAGGACGCCCACGCCGAGCAGGCGCACCCCGTCGTCGGGGATCGAGGTGACGCGCATCCCCGACTTCTCGGAGGTGCCGTACACCCACAGGAACATGCCGAGCGTCGCGATGATGACGATGTTGTTGAGGACCGGCGTCCACATCATCGCGCCGAACTTCCCGCGCGCGTTGAGGATCTGCCCCATCACGACGTGGACGCCCATGAAGAAGATCGAGGGCAGGAAGTAGCGGACGAAGGTGATGGCGACCTCGTTGGCGGCCGGGTCGCTGGCGACCGGCGTGGAGAGCGCGTGCACCAGCAGCGGCGCCGCGAACCAGCCGAGCACGGTGAGCACGCCCAGCGCCACCATGACGAGCGTCAGGAGCCGGTTGGCGTACGCCTGGCCCCCGTCCGCGTCGTTCTTCTGGGCGCGCACGAGCTGCGGCACGAACACCGAGTTGAGACCGCCGCCGACGGTGAGGATGTAGATCATCGTCGGCAGCTGGTAGGCCACCTGGAAGGTGTCGCCGAGGAGGCCGATGCCGAGAGCCGAGACGATCATCGCCGAGCGGACGAAGCCGGTGAGGCGGGACACCATCGTGCCCGCCGCCATCACCGCGCTCGACTTCAGCAGGCTCGCCGCGCGGCCGCCGGACTTCCCCGCGGGCGTCGCCGGGGCCGGCGTGGGTGGCTTGGCGGGCGCCGGGACGGCCGGGGACGCCGGCGCCTCCGGCTCCGCGGGCGGGCGGGCACCGCCGTACTGCGGGTCCTGGTAGTAGCCGCCCTGGTTGGGGTCCGGGTACTGATTCGGGTCCTGGTAGTAGCCACCGGCCTGCTGGGCGGCGTACGGCGCGCCCTGCTGCGCGTACTGGGCGTCGTACTGGTCGCCGTAGGCGGCTTCGTTCTGCGGGTACGCGTAGGGCGCGCCCTGCTGATCGGGGTACGCGGCGCCGGGCTGCTGCTGGGCGGCGTAGTCGGCGGCGTGCTGCTGGCCGTGCTGGCCGTGCTGGTCGGCGTACCCCGCGTGCGGGTGCTGCGGGTGCTGCGGGTCCGCGTAGGCCGCCTGGCCGGGCTGCTGCTGGTAGGGATAGGCGCCGCCGCCCTGCTGGTCCTGGTACCCGGCGGCGGGCTGTCCCTGGTACCCGCCGCCCTGTTGGCCTTGGTGCCCGACGCCCTGGGCGGGCTGCTGGCCCTGGTACCCCGAGGGCTGCTGGCCCTGGTATCCGCCGTGCTGCTGACCCTCGTACCCGGATGCCTGCTGGGCGCGCGGGTCAGCGGCCTGCTGGTTGCCGTAGTCGCCCGCCCGCGGGTCCTGGTAGCCGCTGGCCTGCTGGTCCCGGAAGAGGTGCGCGAAGGCGTCCGGCTGGTGCCGCTCCTCGCCGGCCTGGGTGACGAGGTCGTCCACGCCCACGTACTGCGTCGTGCGCGGGTCGTCGCCGTACGGCAGGTGCCGGGTCGGGCCCTCCGGCTCCGGGGGCGGGGTCTGGGCCCAGACGCGGGGGTCCGGCTGGTACGGCGACGAGGGCGGCTGGGCGTAGAGCTGCTGCGGGTCGGGGTAGCTGCCGGGGGGCGGCGGGGGGTGCGCCGCGCGGTCGTAGAGCGCCTCGGCGACCGGATCCTGGGCCGAGAGGTCCTGAGCCCGGTAGGGGTCCTGGGCGTAGGCGTCCTGGAGGTAGGCGTCCGGCGCGTGCTGCGGCGGCACCTGACCGTCCTCAGGCGTGCCGGGAGGCGGGCCCCCGGCCGCGCCGGAGCTGCCCGTGCCCTCGCCGCGCTCACCGTCGTACGGCGCGTTCATGGTTTACCCCACCTCATGGTCCCCGGGCCCACCGGCCACGACATCGCTCAACGGTCCACTCTCTCACCCGGGTGCGACGGCTCGGTGCTTTCGGGAGCGGTGTCCGGTGTCGGGTCACTCGGCTGCTCGGGATCGTCCGCGCCCGGGCCGGTGTCGGGGGCGGGGCCGGGGGTGGCGTCGGAGTCCCCGTCGGGGCCGCCGTCCGGGTCCGCCTCCGCCCGCTGCTGTGCCGCGCGCTTGCGCTGGGTGTACATGCGGAACCCGGCGAGGACGAGGAGCAGCACGCCGCCGCCGATGACCAGCATCACCGTGGCGGTGAACTCGGTGACGTTGACGTCGAAGCGGACGGGGGCGCCGTAGGGCTGGTTGTCCTCCGTGTAGAGCTGGGCGTAGACCGTGACCGGGCCGTTGGCGTTGGCCGTCGTGGTGAACTTCACGGACTGGGTGTGACCGCCACCTGTGATCTTGACCGGCTGTTCCTCGTACAGTCCGTCGCCGACCTTGAGGCGGGTGGGGTTGGTCGACGTCAGCCGCAGGACGAGGTGGTCGACGCCCTGGACCAGGTTGTTCTGCACAGTGACCGGGATGGTCGCGCTGCGGCCCGAAAGCTTCACGTCCGACTTGTTGATCAACTTCACCTGTTCGGTGAGGCTGGTCAGATACCCCTGTACTCCCTTGCGGAAGGTCCCTGCCTCCGCCGGGCGCCCGCGCCACGACGCGGACATCTCGCGGTCCATCGCCCGGCCGAAGGGGGTGATGACGCGCTCCGGCGCGGAGAGGATCTCCTGGAAGCGGTCGAGCTTGCCCTGGGTGGCCTGGACCTCCAGGAACGCCGAGCGGGGCAGTTCCTGCCTGCGCAGGGACGCCGGGTAGGCGCCGGCTGACGGGACCTGCGTGGTGGCGCCCGGGTCCGGCTTGGCCTTCGCGGCGGACGCCAGGTCCTGCGGTTGCGACCAGCGCTTGTCGTCGAGGGCGGTCAGCGCCCTGGCCATCGACTGGGCCTGGCTGGCGGACGGCATGCGCTGCGGGGCGACCACGATGCTGCGCTGTTTGCCGGGATCCTGCAGCGTGATCATGAGGCTCTGGGCCAAGAACTCCTGGACGGCGAGCGTGGAGTTCTCGGCGCCCGTCATGTCGCCGCGGAAGGCGGTGGACAGGCGGGCGTCGGCGACCACGGCGGTCGTGCCGCCGCCGATGGGGCGCGCCGCGCTGGGCGTGTACAGCAGCCCGCCCGTCTCGCGCAGGCTGTCGCTGCGGGCGATCACCGAGTGGGCGCCGGCCGAGGTGGCGACGTCGACGATCGACGGGTCGACCGCCCCCTCCGCGGGCCAGGCGAAGTCGGAGTTCGGCTTGACCGTGAGGATGTCGTGCACGGCCTTGGCGCTGACCTCGGTGGCCTCCTTGAGGTGGCCGAGCGAGCCGGTGACGGACTTGCCGGTGTGGGCGAGCGAGGCGAGATCGGGGTCGGCGAAGGGCAGCGCGACGACCTTCTTGCCCTTCACGGCCTTCTGAAGCTGGTTGAGCCACTGCTTTGCGACCGCCTGGTACCTGCCCGCGACGGTGGTGCCGTCAGGGCCCTCGACGTCGTAGCTCGTGGTCATCGCCTCGACCGAGACCAACAGGTCCGGGTCGACGACCCAGGTGACGTCGAGCTGGCTGCCGAGCGTCAGGAGCTGCTGCAGGCGGCCGCCCGGCTGGAGCTCCTTGGCCAGGCTCTCGTCCTTGAAGAGCGGCGTCTGCTGCTCGTCCGAGCGCGTCCTCGCGGTGAGATGCGTGGTGGAGATGAGCGGCCACAGGTAGGTCGTCTTGGTCTTCGTCTCGGCGGCCCCGTCCTGCCACGGCAGGAAGGTCCGCTCGATCCCGAGCACCTGGGGGAAGGGCTGGGCCGCGGTCTGGCCGGTGAGCGTGACGCCGAGCTGGTAGACGCCGTCCATGCCGAGGTCCAGGGCGCTCACGGGCACGGAGATGCTGAAGTCGTGCCGGACGCCCGGGGCGAGCCGGGAGATCTTCTGGACGTACTTTCCGCCGACCTCGGTGCCGTCGGCTCCCGGCTGGTACGCGGTGCGCTTCGCGGCGCTGTCGATCTCCGTACGGCCGCCGAGGGCGGTGCCCACGCGCAGGCCCACCCGGGCGTCGGTGACCGTCTGGGCGCTGTCGTTGGTGACCGTGCCCGACACGGTGACGGTGTCGCCCTCGCGCGGCGCGCTGGGCGTGAGCGAGTTCAGGGAGACGTTCACGGTGCGGGAGCCGGTGGCGGCGGCCTTCGGGCGCGAGGCGGCCGTCTGGGCGCTCGTGGTGCCGGTTTCCGCCCGCGAGGCGCTCGTGGTGCCGGTGTCCACACGCGAGGCGCTCGATGTGTTCGCCGTCACCTCCGGGGAGGCCGTGTACGCGGACGCGCTCGCGGGCACGTGCAGCAGACCGGCCAGCAGGGGAGCCCCGGCCAGCAGTGCCGCTGTGCGCCGGAGCCACCGGCGGGCAGGTGAGGGGCTGGTCCCCGGGAAGTCTGCCGCCTCGGCCACGCGTTGCCCGTCCCTCGTCGTCGTCAGGTGTGTCGGTGGTTGTCGTTCGCTGCGTCCACGCATGGTAACGAGGTGCGCGGGGGCTAAGTGCCGCGGACCGCTCCACAAGATCGCAACAACCGGCCGCCGCGCCCGCGAGGGCCGTGGTGAGCGCCGTGAACGGCCCTTACGCACGCAGCGGAAATCCGGGCGGCCGCCCGCGGCCGGGGCACGTACCCTTTTCTGTTGTGCCGAACGCCAACGAAGACAATCCCCGTGCCCTGAGCCAGGCGCAGCACCGCGCCGTGAGCGAGCTGCTGCGCGTCTCCCCTGTCGCGGACGACCTCGCCCGCCGTTTCCAGGAGGCCGGGTTCTCGCTCGCCCTGGTCGGCGGATCGGTCCGGGACGCGCTCCTGGGCCGGCTCGGCAACGACCTGGACTTCACGACGGACGCCCGTCCCGAGGACGTCCTGAAGATCGTCCGGCCGTGGGCGGACGCGGTGTGGGAGGTCGGGATCGCCTTCGGCACGGTGGGCTGCCAGAAGAACGCTCGCGTGGACGGCGCCGAGCAGTGCTTCCAGGTCGAGGTGACGACATATCGATCGGAGGCGTACGACAGGACCTCGCGCAAGCCCGAGGTGTCGTACGGCGACTCGATCGAGGAGGATCTCGTCCGCCGCGACTTCACCGTGAACGCGATGGCCGTGTCGCTTCCGGAGAAGGAGTTCATCGACCCGCACGGCGGCCTCGACGACCTGGCGGAGCATGTCCTGCGGACGCCCGGCACCCCCGAGGAGTCCTTCTCGGACGACCCGCTGCGGATGATGCGCGCCGCCCGCTTCGCCGCGCAGCTCGACTTCGAGGTGGCTCCGGAGGTCGTCGCCGCGATGAAGGCGATGTCCGGGCGCATCGAGATCGTTTCCGCCGAGCGCGTCCGGGACGAGCTGAACAAGCTGATCCTGTCCCCGCACCCGGCCAAGGGCCTCGCGCTGCTCGTCGACACGGGGCTGGCCGACCACGTCCTGCCGGAGCTCCCGGCGCTGCGCCTTGAGCGCGACGAACACCACCGGCACAAGGACGTCTACGACCACTCGCTGATCGTCCTCGAGCAGGCGATGGCCCTGGAGACGGACGGCCCGGACCTGACGCTGCGGCTTGCCGCCCTGCTGCACGACATCGGCAAGCCGAAGACGCGTCGCTTCGAGAAGGACGGCCGGGTCTCCTTCCACCACCACGAAGTGGTCGGCGCGAAGATGACCAAGAAGCGCATGACGGCCCTCAAGTACTCGAATGAGCTCATCAAGGACGTCTCGCGCCTGGTCGAGCTGCACCTGCGCTTCCACGGGTACGGGACGGGCGAGTGGACGGATTCGGCCGTACGCCGTTATGTACGCGACGCCGGCCCCCTGCTCGACCGCCTCCACAAGCTGACCCGCTCCGACTGCACGACCCGCAACAAGCGCAAGGCCACCGCGCTGTCACGTGCGTACGACGGCCTTGAGGAGCGCATCGCCCGGCTCCAGGAGCAGGAGGAGCTGGACTCCATCCGCCCCGACCTCGACGGCAACGAGATCATGCAGGTCCTGGATGTGGGTCCCGGGCCGGTGATCGGCAAGGCGTACAAGTTCCTGCTTGAGCTGCGCCTGGAGAACGGGCCGATGGAGCGGGACGCGGCGGTGGCGGCGCTCAAGGAGTGGTGGGCCGGGGAGCAGTCGGAGGGCTGACAGGGCGGTTCGCGGAGTCCGCCGCGCGGGTTCGCGGAGCTGGCGACGGGAAGGGGTGCTGTGTTTCACGTGAAACACAGCACCCCTTGTACGGACGCGGAGGGGCGATGTTTCACGTGAAACATCGCCCCTCCGCGTAGGCGTTGGCTTGCTTACTTCTTCAGCTTCTCCAAGCAGAGCGTGAAGTCGTCACCGCGACCCGTCTCGCGGTACTGGGAGTACTTCGTGAGGTCGCAGGTTCCGCTGTCCTTCTTCTCCGCGACCTTGTACGCAGCCTTCGAGTCGCCGCAGTCCACGATCTTCAGGTCCGGGTCGGTGGAGCTCGTCGGATTGCCGACGCTCATGCAGTCGCCGACCTCAGCGGCGGCCGCCTCGTCCTGGCCCGCCAACACCGCCGCACCGATCGCGACGACGATCGCGACGGCCGCACCGATGAATATGAACTTCTTCTTGCTCTTCTTGGGCGGGGTCACCGAATCCGGACCGCCCTGGTAGAGGGGCACGCCCGGCTGCTGCGGAGCGCCCGGCTGGGGCGGGTACGGCGCGCCGGGAGCCTGGCCGTACGGCGCACCACCCTGAGGCTGCTGACCGTAGGGCTGCTGGCCCTGGGCGAACGGGTTCTGGCCCTGGGGCGGCGGAGTGGACACGGGGATCCCCCTAGAAGAGAGCGCAAGGCATGTGGGTTGGTTGCGCGACGGCGCGAAATGACCCCCGTAAGTTATCCGGCCTTCGTGGCTGGAACGAACCCAGAAAAGGCTCTGTGGCACTGATGTGACACTTACTGGTCGTCAAACCTGGCCATAGCCACAGCAATCGCCGCGTAGATGACCGCCACCGTGACAACCAAGGGGACCGATTTTCCGTCGGGGGGCAGCATCAGGGCCGCGACCCCCGCCGCGCCGACAAAGGCGACATTGAAGAGCACGTCGTACAGAGAGAAGATTCGGCCGCGGAAGCCGTCGTCCACGGCTGCTTGGACGACCGTGTCCGTGGCGATCTTCGCGCCCTGGGTGACCAGTCCCAGGACGAAGGCGGCGACGAGTATCGGCGCCGGCGCGAAGGGGAGCCCCAGCGCGGGTTCGAGGACGGCCGCGGCCCCCGCGCAGACCATGAGCCAGCCGCGCGGGCCGAACCGTCCGGCCGCCCACGGCGTCACCACGGCGGCCGCGAAGAACCCGGCACCGGAGATCCCCACGGCGACCCCGAGCAGTGCGAGCCCGTCGTCCTCCGTCGACCCCCACGCGTACCGGCACAGCATCAGGACCATGACCGTGAGCGCGCCGAAGCAGAACCGCATCAACGTCATCGAGATCAGCGCGTGTGCGGCCGGCCGGCGCTCGGAGAGGTGGCGTACGCCCGCAAAGAGACCGCGCGCGGTCCCCGCGAGCGCCGTTCCCAGACGTGGCTGCACCAATTCCGGCTCGGGTCCGAGCAGTTCGCGGGACATGCGCAGGGAGGCGAGCGCCGAGCACAGGTAGAGCGCGGCCCCCAGGAGGACGACCACCGCGTCCGAGTCCGCGGCCACGACGCGTACCGCGAAGGCGAGCCCGCCGCCCGCGGTGGCCGCGAGCGTTCCCGCGGTCGGGGAGAGGGAATTGGCGATGATCAGCCGGTCGGCGTCCACGACGCGTGGCAGCGCCGCCGAGAGTCCGGCCAGAACGAAGCGGTTGACGGCGGTGACGCACAGCGCGGAGGCGTAGAAGAGCCAGTCCGGCGTTCCGCTGAGGATCAGCACGGCTGTCACGGAGGCGAGCGCGGCCCGCAGCACATTGCCGTAGAGGAGGACCTGGCGCCGCCGCCAGCGGTCGAGCAGGACGCCCGCGAACGGCCCGACCAGGGAGTACGGCAGGAGCAGCACCGCCATCGCCGAGGCGATCGCGGCGGGAGAGGTCTCCTTCTCCGGCGAGAAGACGACGTACGTGGCGAGCGCCACCTGGTAGACGCCGTCCGCGCCCTGGGACACGAGCCGCACGGCGAGCAGACGCCGGAAGTCCCGCAGTCGCAGCAGAACGCGCAGGTCACCGACCACAGCCATGGGGCACAGCCTCACATACGAGAAAGGCCCCCGGGCGCGTACGACCCGGGGACCCTCAACTGCCGAACGAAGCGGCCGACTCAGCGGCCGGCCCGCCGGCCGACGTGGCGGCGACTCAGCGCTCGACCTCGCCCTTGATGAACTTCTCGACGTTCTCGAAGGCCTCGTCGTCGAAGTACTGCACCGGCGGGGACTTCATGAAGTACGAGGACGCCGACAGGATCGGGCCGCCGATGCCGCGGTCCTTGGCGATCTTCGCGGCGCGCAGGGCGTCGATGATGACACCCGCGGAGTTCGGGGAGTCCCAGACCTCGAGCTTGTACTCCAGGTTCAGCGGGACGTCGCCGAAGGCGCGGCCCTCGAGGCGGACGTACGCCCACTTGCGGTCGTCGAGCCACGCGACGTAGTCCGACGGGCCGATGTGGACGTTCTTCTCGCCCAGCTCGCGGTCGGGGATCTGCGAGGTGACGGCCTGCGTCTTCGAGATCTTCTTGGACTCGAGGCGGTCGCGCTCCAGCATGTTCTTGAAGTCCATGTTGCCGCCGACGTTGAGCTGCATGGTGCGCTCAAGACGGACACCGCGGTCCTCGAACAGCTTCGCCATGACGCGGTGCGTGATGGTGGCGCCGACCTGGGACTTGATGTCGTCACCGACGATCGGGACGCCCGCCTCGGTGAACTTGTCCGCCCACTCCTTGGTGCCGGCGATGAAGACCGGCAGGGCGTTGACGAAGGCGACCTTGGCGTCGATGGCGCACTGGGCGTAGAACTTCGCCGCGTCCTCGGAACCGACCGGCAGGTAGCAGACCAGGACGTCGACCTGCTTGTCCTTGAGGATCTGGACGACGTCGACCGGGGCCTCGGCGGACTCCTCGATGGTCTGGCGGTAGTACTTGCCCAGGCCGTCGAGGGTGTGGCCGCGCTGGACCTGGACGCCGGTGTTCGGCACGTCGCAGATCTTGATGGTGTTGTTCTCGCTGGCGCCGATGGCGTCCGCCAGGTCGAGGCCCACCTTCTTCGCGTCGACGTCGAAGGCGGCGACGAACTCGACGTCACCGACGTGGTAGTCGCCGAACTGGACGTGCATCAGGCCCGGGACCTTGGTGTCCGGGTCGGCGTCCTTGTAGTACTCGACGCCCTGGACCAGCGAGGCGGCGCAGTTGCCCACGCCGACGATGGCTACGCGAACCGAACCCATTCCGGTTGCTCCCTGTGTGATCTCGGTATTCCGGATGAGACCCCGCGGAATGCGGAGCCTCACTTGGTGGTGTCGTCGGACGCATCCGGCGGCGGGGTGCTGCCCCGCCGCCGGGGCAGGACGCCCGACTCCCCAGATGTGCTGTTCTGCTGAGCGGAGCCTTCGGGGGCGGACCGTTGCTGGTCGCGTCCCGCGCGCTCGCTCTCGATGAGCTCGTTCAGCCAGCGCACTTCGCGCTCCACGGACTCCATCCCGTGCCGCTGCAGCTCAAGCGTGTAGTCGTCGAGGCGCTCCCGGGTGCGGGCCAGGGAAGCGCGCATCTTCTCGAGGCGCTCCTCCAGGCGGCTGCGGCGGCCCTCGAGCACCCGCATCCGCACGTCCCGCGAGGTCTGCCCGAAGAAGGCGAAGCGGGCGGCGAAGTGCTCGTCCTCGTACGCATCGGGGCCGGTCTGCGAGAGCAGTTCCTCGAAGTGTTCCTTACCTTCCGCCGTCAACCGATAGACGATCTTGGCGCGGCGTCCCGCCAGGGGCGCCGTCAGGGCCTCTCCGGTGGCGGTGCTCGACTCCTCGATCAACCAGCCGTTGGCGACCAGCGTCTTGAGGCACGGGTAGAGCGACCCGTAGCTGAAGGCGCGGAACACACCCAGTGAGGTGTTGAGCCGCTTGCGCAGCTCATAGCCGTGCATCGGGGACTCGCGGAGCAGACCGAGCACGGCGAACTCGAGGATGCCGGAGCGTCTGCTCATCGTCGCCTCCTGTCTGTCCCGATCTGTCGACCGCGGCCCTTTATGCCGAGCTGATGTATCGGCTCGATACATCACGACGATAGAACGAGGTCACGCCTGGGACAAGAGGGGGCACGGTGAACGGCATCACATCACCGATTCGTAGGAAGTAACTTGCCTGTTTTGGGGTGAACTTCAGCTCTAAGAGGGTTTTGACGGTGCGTAGTCTGTGCGCCATGCATACCGCCGGGAACCAAGTGACGCGAGGTGGCGTCGTCGTCCCCGGTGCAGTGCGGATGAGTGCCGGAACGGGCGCGTCCGTACATCGGGGGGACCGGAAACCAGCCGCCGTTTCCAGGCGCGGAGATCCGCGCCTGCCCGAGGAGTAGTCGTTCGATGAGCGAGCACCGTCGCAAACCGCCGCAGCCGCAGGGCGGCGGACGTGCCGCGGCCAGGCGTGGCGCATCCGGCGCGCCGTCGGGCCGTCGCGCAGCACCGCGTGGCGCCACTGGATCGCCGCCGGAGCCTCCGTCGCACGCGCCCGGCGCTGCCGAGGGCGAGGAGCGACCCTATGGCGGCCGCGCCGAGGCCCGGCGCGC
Source organism: Streptomyces aureoverticillatus (assembly GCF_014649395.1). Lineage (GTDB taxonomy): Bacteria > Actinomycetota > Actinomycetes > Streptomycetales > Streptomycetaceae > Streptomyces > Streptomyces aureoverticillatus. The sequence continues at coordinate 268,969 of NZ_BMSY01000003.1, read as the reverse complement.
CGCCCGCAACGGCTCCGTCGGTGGTGGCCGCCGCCGGGCGGTGGAGAGCGGCACCCGGGGACGCGGCAGAGGGCGTGGCAACGAGCCCGTCAAGAAGCGCTTCATCGACTACCCGCGCGCGGGCAAGCACGGGCCGAAGCGGTGGATCCCGTCGTGGCGCCTCGTCACCGGCCTGTTCATCGGCTTCCTCGGCAGCCTGATGGCGGCCATCGGCATCGCGTACGCCCTCGTCGAGGTGCCGAAGGTCGCCGAGGCGGCCAAGGCCCAGAACAACGTCTACTACTGGGCCGACGGCTCACAGATGGTCGCGACCGGCGGTGAGACCAACCGGCAGATCATCAAGTACGAGGACATCCCGAAGGCGATGCGCAACGCCGTCATCTCGGCGGAGAACAAGACCTTCAACAAGGACAAGGGCGTCGACCCGATGGGCATCGCCCGCGCCGTGGTCAACATGGCGAAGGGCGGTCAGACCCAGGGCGGCTCGACCATCACGCAGCAGTACGTGAAGAACGCCCGCCTCGACGACCAGTCGCAGACGTTCACCCGTAAGTTCAAGGAACTGTTCATCTCCATAAAGGTCGGCCGGGAGGTGAGCAAGGAAGAGATCATGGCGGGCTACCTGAACACCGCCTACTACGGCCGCAACGCCTACGGCATCCAGGCCGCCGCGCGCGCCTACTTCGGCAAGGACGCGGAGCGCCTGAACCCGAGCGAGTGCGCCCTCCTCGCGACCGTCCTCAAGGGCGCCACGTACTACGACCCGGCCGGCTATCCCGAGATCGATCCCGCAGCCAACGCGAAGGCCAACCGGGAGCGGGCCGAGAAGCGCTGGCGGTGGATCCTCGACGAGGAGGTCAAGGACGGCCGCCTGAGCGCCGAGACCCGCGCCAAGTACACCGAGTTCCCGAAGCTGGAGAGCCCGCGCTCCAACGTCAAGCTGAGCGGCCAGATCGGCTACCTGGTGTCGCTCGCCAAGGCGTACGTCATCAACAACAGCGACGGCAAGATCACCGCCAGCCAGCTCGAGCAGGGCGGCTACGAGATCCACACGACCTTCGACAAGAAGAAGGTCAAGCAGCTCGAAGACGCGGTGAAGAAGGTCCGCAAGGCCAAGATCAAGCCCAAGCTGCGCCCGGACAAGGACACGCACGTCCAGTTCGGTGGTGCCTCCGTCAACCCGAAGTCCGGCGCGATCGAGGCCATCTACGGCGGTGAGGACGCGACGAAGCACTTCACCAACAACGCGGACACCACCGGCGCCCAGGTCGGCTCGACGTACAAGCCCTTCGTGCTGGCGGCGGCCTTCAAGAACGGCATCCGCTCCGAGACCGGCGGAGAGGTACAGCCTGACAGCCAGCGCACCGTGATCAACCCGAAGAGCCTGTACAGCGGCAAGAACAAGCTCAAGATCAAGAACTACGACGGCACGGTCTGGCAGGACAAGGACGGCAAGGAGTGGTTGCAGACCAACGACGGCAACCAGTCGTACAACCCGCCGACCTACAAGATCGACCTGCGTGAGGCGATGCGGGAGTCGGTCAACTCGGCCTACGTCCAGCTCGGCATGGACGTCGGACTCGACAAGGTGAAGCAGGCGGCGATGGACGCCGGCCTCAAGGACGACAAGTCCATGGCGGGCGCCACCTACCCGTCCTTCTCCCTCGGTACGTCGTCGCCGAGTGCGATCCGCATGGCCGGTGCGTACGCCACGTTCGCTGCGAGCGGCAAGCAGCGGGAGCCGTTCTCGGTCAAGGAGGTCGAGAAGGGGGGCGAGTCGATCTTCAAGAAGGAGGTCACGACGAAGAGCTCCTTCTCCCGTGAGGTCGCGGACAACGTCACCGATGTCCTGCGGACCGTCGTCGACAAGGGCACCGGCACCTCCGCGCAGCTCCCCGGACGCCAGGTGGCGGGCAAGACCGGTACGACCGACGGCAACAAGTCCGCCTGGTTCGTCGGCTACACCCCGCAGTTGTCGACGGCGATCAGCATGTACCGGCTCGACGACGACGAGAACAACAGCAAGCGCGAATTCCTGGAGATGTTCGGCACGGGCGGTGAGAAGAAGATCCACGGCGCCTCGTTCCCCGCGCAGATCTGGCAGGACTACATGGAGGAGGCCCTCAAGGGGAAGCGCGCTGTGCCCTTCCCGACGCCTGGGCCGATCGGTGAAGTCGTCGGAGACGCGCCGCCGCCCTCCCCGACGCCGACCAAGGAGGAGCCCGAGCCGAGCGACTCCCCGTCGCCGACCCCGTCCGAGACCGAGTCCTCCTCGCCGCCGCCGTCGGAGACCCCGGACCCGACCGAGACGTGCAATGTCTGGGACCCGAGGTGCGAAGACAACGGTGGCGCGGCGGACGGCGGCGCCGAGGACGGCGGTGCCAACGGTGATCCCGGTGGCGAGTCACCACCGCCCACCGGAGAGCCGAACGGCGGCAATGGCAACGGCGGCAACAACGGCAACGACAACGGCGGAGGGCTCTTCGCCGGCCCGACCGGCTGAGCCGCGCTCCGCTCGACGTTTCACGTGAAACGGCGTGTTTCACGTGAAACAAGGCCGCCGCACCGAGTGAGGGTGCGGCGGCCTTGCCGTGTCTCCGGCTTCTCGGACACGTTCGCGGGACTTCTCAGACCCGTACGGCAGGATGTGCGCCATGCCCAGCGCAGAGAAGATGCCCCCCACACGCGCGCATCAGTCCCCAACCGAAGAGGCGCCGCAGCCTGTGCTCCCCACGAAACAGGACGAGGTCGCCGCGTCCGGTAGTGAGCTGATCGGCGGGCCGATCGGCCGCAAAGCCCTGCTGATGACGACCCGGCTGACTCCCGTACGCGTCATCGCCCTGGTCACCATCGGGATGTTCGCACTCGGCATGGTGCAGAAGGCGCCCTGCTACAACGGCGGCTGGTTCGTCGGAGCGAGCTCGCAGTACACACACGCCTGCTACTCCGACATCCCTCACCTGTACCAGGGGCGCGGCTTCGCCGACGGGCTTGTGCCGTACTTCGACAGGCTGCCCGACAACGTCGGCATGGAGTACCTCGAGTATCCGGTGCTGACCGGTCTGTTCATGCAGGTGGCCGCGTGGCTGACGCCGGACGGCGGGAGCATCGAGCACCAGGAGAAGTTCTACTGGATGGTCAATGCCGGGATGCTGATGGTCTGCGCCGTCGTCATCGCCGTCTGCGTGACCCGCATCCACCGACGCCGCCCCTGGGACGCCCTGCTCGTCGCCCTGGCCCCCGCCTTCGCGCTGACGGCCACCATCAACTGGGACCTGTTCGCGGTGGCCCTCACGGCCATGGCGATGCTGATGTGGTCACGTGAGAGGTCGCTCGCCGCGGGCATCCTCATCGGCCTCGCTGCCGCCGCGAAGCTCTACCCGGCGCTGCTCCTCGGGCCGCTGCTCGTGCTGTGCTGGCGGGCGGGGCGCTGGCGGGCCTTCTGGGCGACGGCCGCGAGTGCGCTGGGCGCCTGGCTGGTGGTGAACCTGCCGGTGATGATCAGCCACGACGCGGCGGGCTTCCACATCCGGGAGGGCTGGGCGAAGTTCTATACGTTCAGCCAGGAGCGCGGCGTCGACTTCGGCTCCTTCTGGCTGATCCTCTCCCAGCGCATGGACGACCCGCTGTCCACGGACACGGTGAACACGCTCGCTACCGCTCTGATGCTGCTCTGCTGCCTGGGAGTGGCCGCACTCGGCCTCACCGCGCCGCGCCGCCCACGGTTCGCGCAGTTGGCCTTCCTCGTGGTCGCCGCCTTCGTCCTCACCAACAAGGTCTACTCACCGCAGTACGTGCTGTGGCTGATTCCGCTGGCCGCGCTGGCCCGGCCGCGCTGGCGGGACTTCCTCATCTGGCAGGCCTGCGAGGTCGCGTACTTCTTGGGCATCTGGATGTATCTCGCGTTCACGACGAGCGGTGACGCGCACAAGGGACTGCCCACCGAGGGCTACCAACTGGCCATCGCCGTCCACCTGTTGGGGACGCTGTACCTGTGCGCCGTGGTCGTACGCGACATCCTCATGCCGGAGCGGGACGTGGTGCGACGGGCCGGCGACGACGATCCCTCCGGCGGCGTCCTGGACGGCGCGTCGGACGTGTTCGTGCTCGGCCCGGCCGCGCATCCACCGCGACGAGCCGTGCACGACGGGGCCGGTACGTACGTGACGTGGGGGACGGCGAGCGACAGTTCACTCTGAGCGAACAGCCCCCGGCCCGTTGGGGCGGGGAGAAGTCCGAAGGGCCGGTACGCGCATGTGGCGCGTACCGGCCCGGTTCGTAAGGCTTGGCTCAGCGGTCGACGATGCGGTCGAACTGCGTGGTCGTGTGCCGCAGATGGGCCACCAACTCCTCGCCCACCTTCGGCTCCGGCGCGTCCGACGGCACGAAGAGCAGCGAGACCTGCATGTGCGGCGGCTCGGCGAACCAGCGCTGCTTGCCGCCCCAGACGAACGGCGACAGGTTGCGGTTGACGGTCGCGAGACCCGCGCGGGCCACGCCCTTCGCCCGCGGCATCATGCCGTGCAGTGCCTTCGGCGCCTCCAGGCCGACCCCGTGCGAGGTGCCGCCCGCGACGACGACCAGCCAGCCGTCGGACGCCGTCTTCTGCTGGCGGTAGCCGAAGCGGTCCCCCTTCGCGACCTGCGTGACGTCGAGAATGGCGCCCCGGTACTCGGTCGCGTGGTGGTCGCCCAGCCAGAGCTGCGTACCGATCCGCGCGCGGAAGCGGGTCTGCGGGAACTGCTGCTGGAGGCGGACGAGTTCGCCGGCCTTCAGGTGGCTGACGAACATCGTGTGCAGGGGCAGGCGGGCCGCGCGCAGCCGGTCCATCCAGGCGATGACCTCCTCGACGGCGTCCGAGCCGTCGGTGCGGTCCAGGGGGAGGTGGATCGCGAAGCCTTCGAGGCGTACGTCCTCGATGGCGGCGTGCAGATGGGGCAGGTCCTGCTCGCTGACGCCGTGCCGCTTCATCGAGGACATGACCTCGATGACGACGCGGGCGCCCACCAGACCGTGCACGCCGTCGAGCGACGACACGGAGCGGATGACGCGGTCGGGCAGCGGCACGGGCTCTTCGCCTCGGCGGAACGGAGTCAGGACCAGCAGGTCACCGCTGAACCAGTCCTTGATCCGGGCGGCTTCGTAGGTCGTGCCGACGGCGAGCACGTCGGAGCCGAATCGCGTGGCCTCCTCCGCGAGCCGCTCGTGACCGAAGCCGTAGCCGTTGCCCTTGCAGACCGGGACGATGCCCGGGAACTGCTCCAGCATGTGCTTCTGATGTGCCCGCCAGCGCGCGGTGTCGACATAGAGCGTGAGCGCCATGGCTGGATCCCGGAACCTTTCTGGTGTCTGCGGTGTGACAGAGGTGTGGCAGGAGATGCGGACGGAAGCTGCGGCGGATCAGCGGCGCGACATGTAGATGTCGAGGGCCTTGTGCAGCAGCTTGTTCAGCGGGAAGTCCCACTCACCGACGTACTCCACGGCCTCGCCGCCGGTGCCGACCTTGAACTGGATCAGGCCGAAGAGGTGGTCCGTCTCGTCGAGCGAGTCGGAGATGCCCCGCAGGTCGTAGACGGACGCGCCCAGCGCGTAGGCGTCGCGCAGCATCCGCCACTGCATGGCGTTCGAGGGCCGGACCTCACGCCCGATGTTGTCGGACGCGCCGTAGGAGTACCAGACGTGCCCGCCGACGACGAGCATCGTCGCCGCCGAGAGGTTCACGCCGTTGTGCCGCGCGAAGTACAGCCGCATGCGGTTGGGGTCCTCGGAGTTGAGGGCCCGCCACTGCTGCTCGAAGTAACTCAGCGGCCGCGGCCGGAACTTGTCGCGGATCGCCGTGATCTCGTACAGCCGCTGCCACTCGGGCAGGTCCTGGTAACCGCCCTGGACGACCTCGACGCCGGCCTTCTCGGCCTTCTTGATGTTGCGGCGCCAGAGCTGGTTGAAGTTCTTGAGTACGTCGTCCAGGGCGCGGTTGGCCAGCGGCACCTGGAACACATAGCGGGGCTGCACGTCGCCGAAGCCGGCGCCGCCGTCCTCGCCCTGCTGCCAGCCCATGCGGCGCAGCTTGTCCGACACCTCGAAGGCGCGCGGCTCGATGGTGGTGGCCTCGACGTCACGCAGCCGCTTCACGTCCGGGTTCTGGATGCCGGCCTTGATGGCGGCCGCGTTCCAGCGGCGGATGACGACCGGCGGGCCCATCTTCACGGAGAAGGCGCCCTGCTTCTTCAGGTGCGCCAGCATCGGCTGGAGCCACTCGTCCAGGTTCGGGGCGTACCAGTTGATGACCGGGCCCTCGGGCAGATACGCGAGATAGCGCTTGACCTTCGGCAACTGGCGGTAGAGCACCAGGCCCACGCCCACCAACTGGCCGGTCCTCTCGTCGAACCAGCCCAGGTTCTCCGAGCGCCATTCGCTCTTCACGTCTGCCCATGCCGGGACCTGGCAATGACTCGCCGACGGCAGGCTCTGGATGTACGCCAGATGTTGCTCTCGGCTGATGGTCCTCAGGGTCAGGCTCATTCGCGGCGCTCCTCGGGCTGGTGTGTCCCCATGGGTACAGGGGCTCCGGCTCTCGCGCCGAAGCCTACTGCGCCCTGCGAGCGCCCCGTCTGGGCGTATCGGACCTTCGCCCCCGGCCAGGCTCTGACCAGGGGCGGTGCGGGCCCGTCAGCGGCAGGTCCGCCGAGGTGTCACCAGAGGCCGCCGAAGAGTCCGCCGTGGGCCATGCCCAGGAAGAAGCCGACCCCCGCGGCACCGAGCCCGACGATCAGGAAGAAGCGCTCGCGGGTCGTCACCGAGATGAACTGGCCGTACGCCCCCGTGCAGATCCCGACGAGGCCGGTCCAGGAACTCAGCAGGTGCAGGTTGTGGAACATCGCCGTCACGAAGGCGATGGCTCCGAGCACCAGCGTCACGCCGAGCAGCGTGTCCTGGAGCGGATGGGGTTTGCCGTCGGTGGCCAAGAGGGAGCCGGCGGTGTCGCGTCGCATTGCCTGTGCCATGGAGGCACCTCCTGCGGAAGGCGGCGCATCGTAGCGCCATACACACCCGATGTGTACAGATTCTGCCCGTCCCCCGCCGGATTTCAACCGGAAGCCTCGGTGCGGGTACTCTGTACCGTCTGCACCGGTGTCTGCCCAGGCCACAGCAAGAGCCCCCGCTCGCGGGAGTCGATTGTCAGTGGCGGCCGATACCGTTGCGTACGCATCACGACCCTCCTGCCACGGAACGACCGTGGCCGCTGAGTCCAAAGGAGGTGGGTTCCACATGCGTCACTACGAGGTGATGGTCATCCTCGACCCCGATCTCGAGGAGCGCGCTGTCTCCCCGCTGATCGAGAACTTCCTCTCCGTCGTCCGTGAGGGCAACGGAAAGGTCGAGAAGGTCGACACCTGGGGCCGTCGTCGTCTCTCGTACGAGATCAAGAAGAAGCCCGAGGGCATCTACTCGGTCATCGACCTGCAGGCCGAGCCTGCGGTCGTCAAGGAGCTCGACCGCCAGATGAACCTGAACGAGTCGGTCCTCCGGACCAAGGTCCTCCGCCCCGAGATGCACTGAGCCGTCCGGCTCAGACCCGTTGAGCCTGGTGCTCGACGGCACTCGGGATCCGAGTAGCAGCAAAGCAGCCAGCAGCAAACCCGCCGAGAGGTTCCCCCAATGGCAGGCGAGACCGTCATCACGGTCGTCGGCAATCTTGTCGACGACCCCGAGCTGCGCTTCACCCCGTCCGGTGCGGCGGTCGCGAAGTTCCGCGTCGCGTCCACTCCCCGCACCTTCGACCGGCAGACCAATGAGTGGAAGGACGGCGAGAGCCTGTTCCTGACCTGCTCGGTCTGGCGTCAGGCGGCGGAGAACGTCGCCGAGTCGCTCCAGCGAGGCATGCGCGTCATCGTGCAGGGCCGGCTGAAGCAGCGGTCCTACGAGGACCGTGAGGGCATCAAGCGCACGGTCTACGAGCTGGACGTCGAGGAAGTCGGCGCCAGCCTGAAGAACGCCACGGCCAAGGTCACCAAGACCACCGGTCGCGGCGGCCAGGGTGGGTACGGCGGCGGTGGCGGCGGTCAGCAGGGCGGCGGCTGGGGCGGTGGCCCCGGTGGCGGTCAGCAGCAGGGTGGCGGCGGCGGTGCTCCCGCCGACGACCCCTGGGCGACCGGTGCGCCGGCCGGCGGCGGCCAGCAGCAGGGCGGCGGCGGTGGCGGCTGGGGCGGAAGCTCCGGCGGCTCCGGTGGCGGCTACTCGGACGAGCCCCCCTTCTGAGCCTCGGGCCCAAGGCCTCAGGGCGAGAAGGCGGGTCGTACCCAAACTTCTTGATCACACAGGAGAAACACCATGGCGAAGCCGCCTGTGCGCAAGCCTAAGAAGAAGGTCTGCGCTTTCTGCAAGGACAAGGTCACGTACGTGGACTACAAGGACACGAACATGCTGCGGAAGTTCATTTCCGACCGCGGCAAGATCCGTGCCCGCCGCGTGACCGGCAACTGCACGCAGCACCAGCGTGACGTCGCCACGGCCGTGAAGAACAGCCGTGAGATGGCGCTGCTGCCCTACACGTCCACCGCGCGATAAGGGAAGGGTGACCGACACATGAAGATCATCCTCACCCACGAGGTCTCCGGCCTCGGCGCTGCCGGCGAGGTCGTAGACGTCAAGGACGGCTACGCCCGCAACTACCTGATCCCGCGGAAGTTCGCTATCCGCTGGACCAAGGGTGGCGAGAAGGACGTCGAGCAGATCCGTCGTGCTCGCAAGATCCACGAGATCGCGACCATCGAGCAGGCCAACGAGATCAAGGCCCAGCTCGAGGCCGTCAAGGTCCGCCTGGCCGTCCGCTCCGGCGACGCCGGTCGTCTCTTCGGTTCCGTCACCCCGGCCGACGTCGCTTCGGCGATCGAGGCTGCCGGTGGCCCGAAGATCGACAAGCGCCGTGTCGAGCTGGGCGCGCCGATCAAGACGCTGGGCGCCCACGCGACGTCCGTGCGTCTGCACCCCGAGGTGGCCGCGAAGGTCAACGTCGAGGTCGTCTCTGCCTGAGCGGCAGCATTGCGCTCGCAGGACTGAGTGAAGGGGCCGCACCTACGGGTGCGGCCCCTTTGCCGTGTGGTCGGGCGCTCGGGTTCGGCTGACGCGCCGTGTTTCACGTGAAACACGGCGTTTCACGTGAAACACGGCGCGGGGCGGTTGCGGGGAGGGTTGCCGTCCGTGGCGCCCGGAACGTCAGCGTGTGGCGCCCGTGACGACCCAGCGCCCGGAGCGCGACCGCAACCACAGGGTCAGCGCGCGCACAGTCATCATGAGGGTCATCGCGGCCCACAGGGCGGTCAGGCCGCCACCGAGGGCGGGGACGAGGAGCGCCGCGGGCGTGAACACCGCGAGCGTGGCCAGCATGGCCCAGGCCAGGTAGGGCCCGTCCCCCGCGCCCATCAGGACACCGTCGAGGACGTAGACGATGCCGCAGATGGGCTGGGCGAGCGCTATCACCATGAGTGCGGGCAGCGCCGTGTCCTGAACGGCGGCGTCGCCGGAGAACAGCGGAACGAAGGCGGGCCGGGCCGCGACGACCAGCAGGCCCAGAGCGGCGCCCGAGACGAAGCCCCACTGGATCATGCGGCGGCAGACATCGCGAGCGCCTTGTGGATCGTCGGCGCCCAGGTACCGGGCGATGATGGCTTGCCCGGCTATCGCGATGGCGTCGAGGGCGAAGGAGAGCAGGCTCCACAGCGACAGGACGATCTGGTGGGCGGCCACCTCGGCGTCGCCCAGCCGGGCGGCCACGGCTGTCGCGATCAGCGCGATCGCCCGGAGCGCGAGTGTGCGGGCCAGGAGCGGGACGCCTGCCTGGGCGCAGGCCCTGATGCCGGCGGCGTCGGGGCGCAGGGAGGCGCCGTGCCGTCTGGCGCCGCGGATGACGACGTACAGGTAGACGGCGGCCATGCCGCACTGGGCCAGCACGGTGCCCCAGGCGGAACCCGCGATGCCGAGGCCCGCTCCGTACACGAGGAGTACGTTCAGCGCGCCGTTGGCGACGAAGCCGCCGACGGCGACGTACAGGGGAGTCTTGGTGTCCTGTAGGCCGCGGAGTACCCCGGTGGCGGCGAGCACGACGAGCATCGCGGGGATGCCCAGGATGGATATTCGAAGGTAGGTGACCGCGTACGGAGACGCCGACGCGGAGGCTCCGAAGAGATCGACGAGCGCGGGCGCGGTGGGCAGGGCGACGGCGATGACGGCCGCGCCGAGGAGCAGCGCGAGCCAGATGCCGTCCATGCCCTGGCGGATGGCGGCCTGGAGGTCTCCGGCGCCGACGCGGCGGGCGACGGCGGCCGTGGTGGCGTAGGCGAGGAAGACGAAGACGCTGACGGCCGTCGTCAGGAGAGCCGAGGCGATGCCGAGACCGGCGAGCTGGGCGGTGCCGAGATGGCCGACGATGGCGCTGTCGGCCATGAGGAAGAGGGGCTCGGCCACGAGTGCGCCGAAGGCGGGAACGGCGAGTGCGACGATCTCTCGGTCGTGTTGTCGCCGGGCGGCCTTGGGCGCCGCGGGAGCCTGTGTCATGAGCACCAATCTAATCTTCCACAGGTAAGAGATGCAATTGCCTTAGGACCCTTACTTGGGTCGGGTGTGCGCATCGGGCCGGGCGCGCTTCGTCAAGATCTTGGGCCGACTGGGGAAGTTTTTCTTCTGCACAGCCGGTGGACGGGAAAGTTGCAGGTCAGGTGGGGTGTGGAAAGTGGGCTGAGGGCTTGTTCACAGGGCTGTCCACCGGCCCGTGCACAGGTTTCGCGGGGTTCTCCACAGCATCGCGCCCGTCATCCACACCGCCTGTGGATAACCAGATTGGCTGACGGTGGCCGCGGGCCTACCGTGGTGCGGCGCCCGCCTCGTCCTGCCACCGCGGAAACCCCGCAAATCCGACGCGTCAGAAGCGGAGTTGGGCCCCGTTATTTGTCAGTGTCGTGCCGTAGGAAAGAGGGGCACGGCGAGGTCCGCGCGGCGGACGGGAGGAGGTGGCCCGGTGAGCATTTCCGAGCCCTTGGACGACCCCTGGGCCGACAGCGGTCCAGGGGACCGTCTCCCTGTCTCCCGCCCGCGCCGCGACGGCGGCCGGGGCCGCGAGGAGCAGCACGACCGGGGACGGGAGAGCTCCTGGGACGGCGGCGGCACGTCGTTCGAGCGTGTTCCGCCGCAGGACCTCGACGCGGAGCAGTCCGTGCTCGGCGGCATGCTGCTGTCCAAGGACGCCATCGCGGACGTCGTCGAGGTGCTCAAGGGCCACGACTTCTACCGCCCGGCGCACGAGACGATCTTCATCGCGATCCTCGATCTGTACGCGAAGGGCGAGCCGGCCGACCCCATCACCGTCGCCGCCGAGCTCACCAAGCGCGGCGAGATCACCAAGGTCGGCGGCGCCTCGTATCTGCACTCGCTCGTCCAGACGGTCCCGACGGCGGCGAACGCCGAGTACTACGCGGAGATCGTCCACGAGCGCGCGGTCCTGCGCCGCCTGGTCGAGGCCGGCACACGCATCACCCAGATGGGATACGCGGCCGACGGCGACGTCGACGAGATCGTCAACAGCGCCCAGGCCGAGATCTACGCCGTCACCGAGCAGCGCACCAGCGAGGACTATCTGCCGCTGGGCGACATCATGGAGGGCGCGCTCGACGAGATCGAGGCGATCGGCTCACGCAGCGGCGAGATGACGGGTGTGCCGACGGGCTTCACCGACTTCGACTCGCTCACCAACGGCCTGCACCCCGGCCAGATGGTCGTCATCGCGGCCCGTCCCGCCATGGGTAAGTCCACACTGGCGCTCGACTTCGCACGGGCCGCCTCCATCAAGCACAACTTGCCGAGCGTGATCTTCTCCCTGGAAATGGGGCGCAACGAGATCGCGATGCGTCTGCTCTCCGCCGAGGCACGCGTGGCGCTGCACCACATGCGCTCGGGCACGATGACGGACGAGGACTGGACGCGGCTCGCCCGCAGGATGCCCGAGGTCTCCGCGGCCCCGCTCTACATCGACGACTCCCCGAACCTGTCGATGATGGAGATCCGCGCGAAGTGCCGCCGCCTCAAGCAGCGCAGCGACATCAAGCTCGTGATCATCGACTATCTGCAGCTCATGCAGTCCGGTGGTTCGAAGCGCGCCGAGAGCCGCCAGCAGGAAGTCTCGGACATGTCGCGAAACCTGAAGCTGCTCGCCAAGGAGCTGGAAGTCCCGGTCATCGCGCTCTCACAGCTCAACCGTGGCCCCGAGCAGCGCACGGACAAGAAGCCCCAGGTCTCCGACCTGCGTGAGTCCGGCTCCATCGAGCAGGACGCGGACATGGTGATCCTGCTGCACCGCGAGGACGCGTACGAGAAGGAGTCACCGCGCGCCGGCGAGGCGGACATCATCGTGGGCAAGCACCGTAACGGCCCGACGGCCACGATCACCGTCGCGTTCCAGGGCCACTACTCACGCTTCGTGGACATGGCGCAGACGTAGCAGTGGGTTTGAGCGTTACGGGAAGCTCACCGGGCGAGGGTCCGCTGCCGGTTCGGCTCGGTGGCGTAGTGGGACGCCAAGTCCGTGTTTGAGGCACTCGCCGAACGCGGTGCGGCGCGTGCGCCGCACGTCCGTACGCCGCGGAGCGGCGGTGGGCTCGGTCGTGCCGGCCCACCGCCGTCCCGCTACGGCGCGAGTGTCGGCTGGTCCGCGGCCCACAGCCACGATCCGTCCGGCTGGCGACGGGCGACCTCGACGGTCACGTCACCGTTGGTCAGCGTGGCCGCGGTCAGTGCCAGGTCGCCGGTCACCAGCGCCGGGTGCTGCCTGCCCGGCGAGAGCACCGGCGCGGCCGCGACGAACTGCTCGTACACTTTGCGGATCTCCGCATGTCCGGTCGCGAGGTTGCCCGGTGGGAACGCCAGCACGGCGTTCGGCTCGTACAACGCCACCAGCCCGTCGACATCGCCCGCGTTGGCGCGCTCGATGAAGAACCTGCCCAGGTCGTTCGGCTCGGTGGCCACTTCCTTGTTTGTCATGCCGATAAGCCTCCCAATGAATACACGACACCCTGTGTCACGTATTCAGGTAGCGTTTTCCCATGCGCGCCGACCGGTTGGTATCGCTGGTGCTGCTGCTGCGGCAGCACGGTCGGCTGTCGGCGACGGCGCTCGCCCGCGAGCTGGAGGTGTCCACCCGCACCGTGCTGCGCGACATCGAGGCGCTGTCCGCAGCCGGCGTCCCGGTCTACGCAGAACGCGGTCGGCACGGCGGGTTCGCCTTGCTGCCCGGTTTCCAGACCGAGCTCACCGGACTGAACCACGACGAGGCACTTGCCCTGCTGGTCGCCGGATCGCGGCGCGGCGCGCAGACATTCGGCCTCGGCGCGGCGCTCGCCTCGGCCATGCGCAAGGTGGTCGACGCGCTGCCCGAAAGCCATCGGGCCACCGCGGCCGGAGCCGTTCAGCGCCTGCTCATCGACCCGGAGACCGACCTCCTCTCGCGTCGGCTGGTCGCCGAGGAGGTGCCTGACACGATCGTGGCCGAGGTCCGGGGCGCGGTGTTCGCCGGACACAAGCTGCGCATCCGCTACGCCGCCGTGGACCAGACCCCGAAGTGGCGGACCGTCGACCCGATCGGCCTGGTCACCGTGCGCGGCCAGGGCTACTTGCTGGCCACGAGGTCCGGCGCGGACCGCACCTACCGGCTGTCCCGGATCTCGGCCGCCGAGGAACTCGCCGAACCGGCGCAGCGACCGGACCGGGTCGATCTGGACCGGGCCTGGCAGGAACGCAGCACGCAGTTCCGGACCGGCGGCGACCAAGTCGCCGTGCTGGTACGGGTGGACCCGGCGCGGCGCCAGGACCTGGTGGGCACCGCGCTGGCCGTCCTCGCGGAGGAAGCCGACGCGGACGGCCGGCTGCGGCTGGAGGTGACCTTCCAGGACTCGAGACATGCCGAATGGGCGCTGTGGCAGCTCGCCACGAACGCGGAGGTCCTGGCCCCGGAGTGGCTGCGCACCTCCCTGCGCGACCGCGCGGCCGCGATCGCCGCCTGCTATGGAGGGTCATCCTGCTGAGGAGGGCCATCCTGAGAGTCGTCGCCTTCGGCCCCCTGTCAGAGTGACCGGCGTGGAGAAACCAATCCGGCACAGCGTGAGCATCGACGGCCGCCGCCTTTCCTGCCTCGACTTCGGAGGCCACGGGCGGCCGCTGCTCGCCCTGCACGGCCACTTCGGAGAAGGGCGTACGTTCACGCGGCTGGCGCGTGAACTCGGCTCGGACTGGCGGGTGATCGCCCCCGATCAGCGGGGCCACGGTGAGTCGGAGCGGACCGCGGACTACTCCCGTGACGGCTATGTCGGGGACGCCGCAGCGGTCCTCGATCACTTCGGTGTCACGGACGCCGTGGTGCTGGGCCACTCGCTCGGCGGCGTCAACGCGTATCAGCTCGCCGCTTGGTATCCGGGACGTGTCAGAGCGCTCGTCATCGAGGACGTCGGTGCCGAGGTCGACGACGACCTCTCCTTCTGCCTGTCCTGGCCCGACCGTGCGCCCACGCGAGCCGTCCTGATCGAAGCGCTGGGTGGTTCGGCCCGGTACCTCACGGACGCTGTCCGCGAGTACGCGGACGGCTGGGGGCTGGTTTTCGAACCGGAGGACATGGTCGCCTCCCAGCGACAGCTCAACGGCGACCACTGGGGCGACTGGCTCACCGGCGACTGTTCCGCGCTTCTGATCCACGGCACCCACAGCAATGTCCTCAGTCGGCGGTGTGCCAAGGAGATGGTCGAGCGGCGCTCCGGTGCGCGACTCGTCGAACTCTCGACCGGCCACACCGTCCACGAGACCGACCCGGAGGGATTCGCCGCCGTGGTCCGGGACTTCCTCGACGAGTTGTGACGCGGGCGAGTCCGCTGTGACGTCGCGTCGGTGTCGGACACGTGCACGGCGAGGTGTTTCACGTGAAACACCTCGGCAGGTCAGGGCGTCGGATATCGGAATTCGCTCGACGCACGGCATCCACCCGTATGAACTGGCCCCATGAGTCATGAAGAGCTGCTTCCCAGCACGCGCCGGTCCCTGACCCATCGCATCGCCACCGCCCAGACGGAGGGACGAGCGCCCTCACTGGTCGCCGCGGTCGTCCGTGACGGCGAGCTGGTGTGGACCGGAGCCCGCACCTCAGTGGCAGGCCACGCGCCCGACGAGAACGTTCAGTACCGCATCGGATCGATCACCAAGACGTTCACCGCGGTCCTCGTGATGCGCTTGCGTGACGAGGGCCTGCTCGATCTCACGGACCCGCTGGAGAAGCACCTGCCGGGCACCGGCGTGGGCGAGGTCACGATCGCGGAACTCCTCGCGCACACGGGCGGGTTGGGAGCGGAGACTCCGGGTGAGTGGTGGGAGCGCAGCTCGGCGTCGCTGCGCCCGGAACTGCGTGATGTGCTCGGCGAGCAGCCCTTCAAGCACCCCGTCGGACGGCGGCACCACTACTCCAACCCCGGCTATACGCTGCTCGGTTCACTGATTGAGGCGGTGCGCGGTGAGCCGTGGGAGGACGTCCTGCGCCGTGAGGTCCTGGAACCGCTCGGTATGCGCCGTACCAGCGGGCAGCCGCAGGCCCCGCACGCCGGTGCCTGGGCGGTGCACCCCTGGGCGGATGTGCTGCTGCCGGAACCCGCCGAGGATCTGGGCCTGATGGCTCCGGCCGGTCAACTGTGGTCCACAGCGGCTGACTTGGCGCGTTTCGCCGTCTTCCTGATGGAGGGCGACGACCGGGTGCTCGGCGTGGACTCGGTCCGCGAGATGAAGAGGCCGGCGGCACCCGCGGAGCCCGGAGAGTGGGAGATGACGTACGGGCTGGGAGTCGTTCTGGTCGGCGGGAAGGGATACACGCTGGCCGGTCACTCGGGCTCCCTGCCCGGATTCCTCGCGTCGCTGTGGACCAGCGAGAAGGACGGGTTGGCGGCGGTCACTCTGGCCAACTGCACATCCGGGCCGCCGGTGGCTTCGGTGGCCGCGGAGCTCCTGCAGATCGTGGCGGAGGCCGAGCCGCGCATTCCCGAGCCGTGGCGGCCGCTGCCGGAGGTCGACCAGTCGGTGCTGGAGCTGGCGGGGCCCTGGTACTGGGGGACGGGCGCGTACGTGCTGCGCCTCGCGGCCGAGGGCGCGGTCGAGTTGGGGCCGCTGTCGGGGACGGGGCGCGGGTCACGGTTCCGGCCCAACGGGGACGGGACGTGGACGGGGCTCGACGGATACTTCGCGGGTGAGCGGCTGGAGGCAGTGCGCCGGGCAGACGGCTCGGTGAGCCATCTCGACCTGGCGTCGTTCGTCTTCACCCGCGAGCCGTACGACGAGGCGGCGCCGGTGCCGGGTGGAGTGGACCCGGAGGGGTGGCGGGGACTCGCTTAGGTGGCCGGTGGCCGGTGGCCGGACGCCATAGGCCATAGGCCCGGGGTGTCCCGTTTCACGTGAAACGGGACACCCCGGCAACCGGGACACTCCAGCGCCGACCGCCTCGCAGCCACGGCCTGCGAGCCTCGCTCGGTCAGATCGTTCAGAACGGTCAGAGCTGCATCTTGAAGCCCACGTGCGAGGCGGTGAACCCGAGACGCTCGTAGAAGCGGTGCGCGTCCGTACGCTTCACGTCGGATGTCAGTTGCACGAGCTGGCAGCCCTGGCGCCGGGACTCGTCGACGGCCCACTCGATGAAGCGGGTGCCGAGCCCGCTGCCCCGCTCGTCCGCGTGCACGCGAACCGCTTCGATGATCGACCGCGTCGCGCCCTTCCGCGAGAGCCCCGGCACGATCGTCAGCTGGAGCGTGCCCACCACGCGGCCTTCGCGTACGGCGACGACCAGATGCTGGTTGGGGTCCGCGGCGAGCCGCTCGAACGCCGGCAGATAGGGCGAGAGGTCGTCCGGAGACTCCCGCTGGGCGCCCAAGGGGTCGTGGGCGAGCATCGCCACGATCGCAGGGATGTCATCGGCTGTGGCGGGTCGTATCTCAAGATCTCCCATGGCCGCAGCCTATGCGGCCCCGAGCCGGTCGTACGGCCCGCTATGTGGGGGCGCGGACCGCTACGCGGGTGTGCGGACCGCCTCGACCGCCTTGACCAGCGGGGCGAGCTCGGGGTTCTTGGCGGCCTCGTCCAGGGCCTCGCGCAGCGCCGTGTCATTGGTGGGGCGCGCCTCGGCGAGGAGCTTGGCCCCGCGCTCGCTGACGTCCGTGTAGATGCCGCGCCGGTCGGTGGGGCACAGGTAGCGCGACAGGAGGCCGCGCTCCTCGAGGCGGGTCACCAGGCGTGTGGTGGCGCTCTGGCTGAGGACGACGGCGTCGGCGACCTGCTTCATCTGCAGATGCCCGCCTTCCCCGTCGTGCTGGCGGTTGAGTACGTCGAGCAGGCTGTACTCCCGCACACTCAGGCCGTGCTTGGCCTGGAGGGCCCGCTCGACATGGGCCTCGATCTTCCCGTGGAGCAGGGAGAGCGCGCACCAGCCCTGGGCGAGGGCGGTGAGTGCCGGGTCTGTCGCTGTCATGACCGTTCCTCCGTCTTCCGGCGTCCCTGACGTCTTCCCTGGGCCCTGAGCGGCCGCGTTCTGCCGCGCTCCGTGCCGCGTTCTGTGCGGCGGCCGTCGTGTCCGGTCGTGTCCGGCCGTGTATCCGAGCGGCTCCGTCCAGGATAGTCCACCTACGCAATATCCGGCGCTTGCAAATATCCCGCGTGTGCAACTATTGTGGACGCACGTTAAGCGCACCTGCAATCGTCTGGAAGGTATCGCCATGCCTCTCGCGCTTCTGGCCCTCGCGATCGGGGCCTTCGGAATCGGGACCACCGAGTTCGTCATCATGGGACTGCTTCCCGAGGTCGCGGGTGACTTCGACGTCTCCATCCCCACCGCCGGTCTGCTCGTCACCGGCTATGCCCTCGGCGTCGTCGTCGGCGCCCCGCTCATGACGGTCCTCGGCCAGCGGATCTCCCGCAAGCGGATGCTGATGCTTCTGATGGGGCTGTTCATCGCGGGCAATCTGCTCTCCGCCGTGGCCCCGGTCTTCGGTGTGATGCTCGCCGGACGAGTCGTCGCCTCGCTCGCCCACGGCGCCTTCTTCGGCATCGGTTCGGTCGTCGCGGCCGAGCTGGTCGCCCCGGAGAAGAAGGCGGGCGCGATCGCCATGATGTTCACGGGCCTGACCGTGGCCAATGTGGTCGGTGTGCCGCTCGGCACGTTCGTCGGCCAGGCGATCGGCTGGCGCATCACCTTCGTCATCGTCGCCGCCCTCGGCGTGATCGGCCTCGCCGGAGTCGCCAAGCTCGTGCCGGACCTGCCCAAGCCCGAAGGCGTACGCCTGCGCGACGAGGTCGGTGCCTTCCGCAACGTCCAAGTGCTCCTCGCCATGGCGATGACCGTCCTCGGCTTCGGCGGCGTCTTCGCGGCCATCACCTACATCACGCCGATGATGACGGACGTCGCGGGCTACGCGGACTCCTCCGTGACCTGGCTCCTCGTCCTCTTCGGCCTCGGCATGGTCGGCGGCAACCTGATCGGCGGCAAGTTCGCCGACCGCGCCCTGATGCCGATGCTGTTCATCTCGCTGGGCTCCCTCGCCGTCGTGCTCGCCCTGTTCACGGTCACCGCGCACAACAAGGTCGCGGCCGCCGTCACCGTCACGCTGATCGGCGCGCTCGGCTTCGCCACCGTGCCGCCGTTGCAGAAGCGGGTCCTCGACCAGGCCTCGGCGGCGCCGACGCTCGCGTCCGCCGCCAACATCGGCGCCTTCAACCTGGGCAACGCGCTCGCGGCCTGGCTCGGCGGGGTCGTGATCTCCGCCGGCCTCGGCTACACCGCCCCGAACTGGGTGGGTGCCGTGCTCGCCGGTTCCGCCCTCGGCCTGGCCGTCCTCTCGGCCTACCTGGAGCGCCGGTCCACCGCCCCCAGCAAGGTCGTCGCCGGCGCCGCGCCCACGACCGAGATCCCGGTGCCCGCGCACCACTGACCACTTCCAAAGGAGAAACCCTCATGAGCACCACCCCCGCCCCCGCCATCACCCCCCTGACCACCAGCGACGCCGAGACCCTCGTGGCCGCTGCCCACCGCGCCGCCGAAGCCGCAGACGTCACGGTCAGCGTCACCGTCCTCGACGCGGGCGGTCACCTCCTGGCCTTCCGGCGCGACGACCGGGCCGTGCTGATATCCGGGGAGACCAGCACCCGCAAGGCGTTCACCGCGCTCCAACTGAACGCACCGACCGCCGACCTTGTCGATGCGGTGCAGCCCGGCGGTCCGTTCCACACCCTGCCCACGGCGCTCGACCGGCCGCTCCTGTTCATCGCGGGCGGCGTGCCCGTCCACCGCGACGGCCGCCTCATCGGCGCGATCGGCGTCGGCGGCGGTGCCCCGGAGCAGGACCACGAGTTCGCCACGGCGGCCGTGAAGGCCCTCGCGTAGCCGGGTCGGCCACCCCGCGGAAGAGAGAAGCCCGCCCTTCCAAGTGCCAGAAGAACCACGGCACTTGAAGGGGCGGGCTTCGACGCGTCGACCGGGGGCCTGCCGAGGCCCCGGCGGTGGGCGGCTGCTCAGCCCGCGGCCACTGTCAGCGGCGCGAATCGGCGGGTCCAGTCGCCGGGCAGTTCCTGGATGCCGTACGTCATCACGGCGTTGAAGGCGACAGGTTCCAGGCCGCGCTCCTTCGCCCAGGTCAGCAGCGCCTCGTGGCGTACGTCGATGTCGGTGCGCAGCGGCCGGTCGGTGCGGGCGCCGAGCGAGGCGATGAGCGCTTTCGCCGTCTCCGTGTCACGAGCGATGAGGGGGCCGACGACGTGAGTGTCCATGTTCGGCCACGCGCCCGCGTAGCCGATGATCTCGCCGTTCGCCTCCGCGACCCTGAGCTGGTCGGTGAAGGCCGGCAGGCGGGTGAGCACGTGCGTGCGGTCCAGGCCGAAGACCTCGGTGTCGAGCCTGATGAGGGTGGGAAGGTCCTCCGCGGTCGCCGCCCGGGTGATGATGCCGGGAGTGTCGTCGGCAGCGTCCTCGGTCCGGAAACGGCCGCTGACCATTTCGGCGCGGCCGACCGTCTTGAAGCCGAGCTGTTCGTAGAGGGGGCGGCCGTTCGGCGTCGCGTGCAGGGTGAGCGGGGTGGTGCCCGCGGAGTCGGTGACGTAGCGCATCAGATGGCGCCCGATGCCCTTGCGGGCATGGCGCTCGGCGACCAGCACCATGCCGATCGCCGAGAGTCCGGGGTTTTCAAGGGGGCCGTACTGGGTCACGACGCACGCGGCGATCAGGCCGGGGCCGTCGGGGTCGTCGATGCCGTAGCCCGTTCCGGCCGAGAGCAGCAGGCCCCATTTGTGTTCCTCGCGGGGCCAGCCGCGGTCCTCGGACAGATCGGCGCAGGCCGCGAGATCGCGGGGAGTCAGCCTGCGGATGGGCAGTGCGGAGAGGGTAGGTGTCGACACGCCGGTCAGGCTGTCTGACGCATGACCTCGGCGTCCACCTTTTTGTGGGTAGAAGCACGTTGCTTTTGGCCAAGTTGCTTCTGGTCGGACTGGTGAGCGGCGCGCAGACGTCGGCCGCGCCTGGTCAGACCCCAGGGCTTGAGGACCGAGATGACCGTCATGAAGACGTAGGCGCTCAGCGAGACGATGGGTCCGGCGATGAGGTCGGTCGTGCTGGCCAGCGGCTCTCCGGCGGCCACGGTCGCGACGTTGTCATTGATCCCCGGACGCAGCGCGAAGGTCGACGCGACGGTGGTGGCCAGGGTCAGCCAGAACTTCGTATAGACCCAGCGGTGCCGCGCGAGGCCCCAGGACGTACCCAGCGAGAGCAGCAGACCGCTCAGCAGGGTGAGGAAGGCCAGGGGGAGTACGAGCCAGTCGGTGAAGACCTTCATGGCGCGAACGGAGGACTCGATGGTCGGGGCGGAATCGGTGGTGATCGCGGCCGCGGCGAGGGCGACAAGTCCGAGCGTGAGCCCGAGCCAGCCGGCGGCGGCTGCGACATGGACGACGAGGGTGGCCCGGCGTGCGGGGCGGCGTAGTTTCACGTGAAACACGGTGCCGGGTGAAGCGGGCCGGGGCGTCTGACAGCGGGAGTAACCCCGGGTACTAGCCTCGGCGTACATGGCACGCCTACATCTCTTCGACCTGGACGGCACGCTGCTGTACGGCACCGCCGCGCCCGTGGAGATCTCCCGTCAGCTCGGCCTGGAGCAGGAGATCGCGGAGCTGGAGCGGGACTTCGTCGCGGGGCGTATTGACTCGGGTGAGTACGCGGTGCGGGTGCATGGCCTCTGGGCGGGCCTCACCGATGCCCATGTGGCGGCGGCCTTCGACGGGGCTCCTTGGCTGCTCGGCATACGGGACACCTGGGCCGAGATCCGTGCGAACGGCGACTACTGCGCCGTTGTCTCGCTCTCTCCGTCGTTCTTCGTGGAGCGGCTGCTGGAGTGGGGCGCCCATGCCGCGTACGGCTCGCGGTTCCCGGCCGTGCCGTTCGCCGAGCCCGTGAATCCAGCGGGCATTCTCAACGCGGCGGCCAAGGTGGAGATCGCGAACCGGCTCTGTGAAGAGTTCGGGGTGGGGCGGGCCGATTGCGTCGCGTACGGAGACTCGCTGTCCGACCTGGACCTGTTCGCCGCAATGCCCGTTTCGGTCGCGATCAATGCAGATCCGCGGCTGGTCGACCTGGCCACGCATGTGTATGTCGGGCGCGATTTGTGGAAGGCGTACGAATTGGTGCGCACGCCGGTAATCGAGGCAATTGATGGGGGTGGAGCCTTGAATTCCGAGTGAAGGAAGGGTACTTGTGCGCAGGACGGCGGCCGGTATGGTCGACTCCGGTTCAAGCCAGGGGCGGAGAGGGTTCGAGCCAGGGGCGTGGGAGGCGTACCCGAGGGGGCGCGGGCGCAGATCAAGAGAGCTTAACGGGGCACAGAGATCGAGAACCCGTACTTCCGGCTTTGCGCTCCGGACAAGGGGCGCGGCTGCGACGCTGCGGGTGAGGTGACTGCGGCCAATGTCACATTCTTTCCCTACTTGTCCGTAGGGGTTGGGGCACCAGGGTTCAATGTGGCCGACATGGGCTGCCGGGGCAGGGCGGGGAAAGCACGCACCTTCCGGTGAGGAAGTGCACGGACCGACTGAGAGATGTTCGAGGCGAGGCACAGCATGGACGCTCCGACCACCACGTCGGCGGGCAACGGCACTTCCGGGGACAACGGCGGCTCTGGCGGCTGGTTCACGCCGCGCAGGCCGCCGAGGAGCCAGGAGGAGGCGGAGCAGCCTCGCACGGCGGAGCAGGCCGAGCCCGGGGCTGAATCCGGGGACGGGCAGCGGGAGTCGCCGTCCGGGCGACGGGTGTCGGCGATACGGCCCCTCGGCAGGCCCGGCGCCGCGGGCGCTGCGGCGCCGGGAACGGAACGAATATCGGCCGCAGCCCAGGAGTCGCACGAGGCCTACGCGGCCCCCGAGCCGCATGAGCCCCCCGAGCCGCATGAGACGTACGCCGAAGACGTGACGTACGCCGAAGACGTGACGTACGCGGACGAGGACGTCACGCACGCCGTCGCCGAGGACGAGGTCGACGCCGAGACCAGGCTCCCGGAGGAGCCGGTCGAACCGGCCGAACCTGCCGAGACGCCCGAGCCCGCCGAGCCCACGAGGTCCTTCGGCGCCGTCCAGCCTCAAGCCGCCCACCCCGAAGCCGGCGCCAACGCCCATGCCGAAGGCCTGGCCGGAGCCACCCCGGACGCACCCGACGCCCCCGCCAAGCCCTCCGAGCCCGCCCCCCAGCGCCCGAACGCCTCCCCCGACGCCGTCCGCGTCCAGCGCACGATGGCCGAGATCGCACCCGTATCCGACAAGGTCACCTCGTACTTCTACGCGCTCCTGTTCACCCGCCATCCGGATCTGCGCGGCCTGTTCCCCGCCGCGATGGACACCCAGCGCGACCGGCTGCTCAAGGCGCTGCTGACTGCCGCGGAGCACATCGACCACGCCGACGTACTCGTCACCTATCTGCGCAATCTCGGCCGCGGACACCGCAAGTACGGCACCCGGGCCGAGCACTACCCGGCCGTCGGCGAGTGCCTGATCGGCGCGCTGAGCCGGTACGCGAGTGCCGTCTGGGACGACGAGACCGAGGCCGCCTGGGTCCGGGCGTACACGACGATCTCCCAGGTCATGATCGACGCGGCCGCCGAGGACGAACTGCGCGCCCCTGCCTGGTGGTACGCGGAGGTCGTCTCGCACGACCTAAGGACGTCCGACATCGCTGTCATCACCGTCCGCCCCGACCAGCCCTACCCGTTCCTGGCGGGCCAGTACACGAGCCTGGAGACGCCTTGGTGGCCGCGCATCTGGCGGCACTACTCCTTCGCGGCCGCTCCCCGCTCCGACGGCCTGCTCTCCTTCCATGTGAAGGCGATTCCGGCCGGCTGGGTCTCCAACGCGCTGGTGCACCGCGCCCGGCCCGGTGACGTCGTCCGGCTCGGACCACCTGCCGGCTCCATGACCGTGGACCACTCGACCGACAGCGGACTGCTCTGCCTGGGCGGCGGAACGGGCATCGCACCCATCAAGGCACTCGTCGAGGATGTCGCCGAGCACGGCAGGCGGCGCCCGGTCGAGGTGTTCTACGGCGCGCGCACCGACCACGACCTGTACGACATCGACACGATGCTGCGCCTGCAGCAGACCCATCCCTGGCTGGCCGTCCGCCCCATCGTCGACAACCGGGCCCAGCTGCCCGACGCGGTACGGGAGTACGGCCCGTGGACCGAGTACGACGCGTATCTCTCGGGTCCGCCCGGGATGATCCGCAGCGGAGTGGACGCGCTGCGGGACGTGGGCATACCGGCGGGCCGCATCCGGCACGACTCGGTGGAGGAACTGGTCGCGGCGGGCGACTAGCCCACGCGCACCCCCGCGCCCAGCCTCAGGGGAGGACCTGGCCTTCAGCCCAGGTCAGGCGCGTGCATCGCGCGTACGCCCTCGATGTTGCCGTCCAGATAGTGCCGCAGCGACAGTGGCACGAGATGGACCGAGGCGATCCCGACCCGGGTGAACGGCACCCGCACGATCTCGTACTCACCGGCGGGGTCCTCGACCTCGGGCCCGTGCCGCTGCGCCGGGTCCATGGACTCCAGACGGCAGACGAAGAAGTGCTGCACCTTCACGCCGGTCGCGCCGCCGTCCTCGCCGATGTGCTCGACCGTGTCCACGAAGCACGGCACCACATCGGTGATCTTGGCTCCGAGTTCCTCGTGCACTTCCCGGTGGAGCGCGTCGATGACGGTCGCGTCCTCCGCCTCGACACCACCGCCCGGAGTGACCCAGTACGGATCCACACCGGGCTTGGTCCGCTTGATCAGGATCAGGTTATCCCCGTCGAGGAGGACGGCACGTGCGGTGCGCTTGACCACGGGTCGGACGGTCATGGGAGAAATGTGGCCCGGACTGTTCCACGTGAAACATCGCGGGCCTGCTGTGGCCGTCGTCAGGTCCAGTCGGCGGCAGCACGCAGCAGCCACTCGTGCGCCCGCGCGATATGCGGCATGGCGAGTGTGCCGGTGCGTACGACGAGGAAGTACGTGCGCAGCGGTGGCACAGGGGGATCGAGCAGCGCCACGACGTCGCCGCGCTCCAGGGCGGCGGCGCACAGATAGCGGGGCAGCACGGCGAGCCCCGCCCCTGTGGTCACGCAGGCGAGCACCGCCCGCAGGTCCGGCACGATCACGGCGCCCGACGCGGCCGGGCGGGAGTCGAAGACGGCGGCCCAGTAGCGCGAGACGAGCGGCAGCGACTCGTGCACCTCCACCACCGGCAGGTTCTCCACGGTGCCCGCGCCTTTGCGGCGCAGTTTGCCGGGGCCGATCCGGGCGGCCCAGCGGGGCGCGGCGACCAGCACGTGCTCCTCGTCGCACAGGGGCGTCGCGGTGAGCAGCGCGCCGCGTGGACGGGCCGTGGTGATGGCCAGGTCGTGGTGCCCGGCGGCGAGCCCTTCCAGGACCTCCTCCGCGTTGCCGAACGACGCGCGCAGCGCGAACCCCTGCCCGTCGTGGCCGGTCAGCGCGGTGAGCGCCGGTAGGGCGCGTTCGGCGGTGAACTCCGGCGGCCCGGCCAGATGGAGCGTACGGATCGACGAGTCCTCGTCGAGCCCGGCCTCGGCGATCTCGACGAGTGCGTCGAGGTGCGGGGCGGCCTTGTGGGCGAGCTCGTCGCCCATGGTCGTGGGCGTCACGCCGCGGGCCTGGCGCAGGAAGAGCGGGCGGCCGAGCTGCCGCTCCAGCGTGCGGATCTGCGAGGTCACCGCGGGCTGGGACAGGCCGAGCAGAGCCGCCGCGCGCGTGAAGGACCCAGCCCGGTGCACGGTCACGAATGTGCGCAACAGGGCCAGATCCATGTCGCCACCCTCTTCTCCAGTCGGCCCCCGGCGCCCGCCCAACTATAAATTTGTCGATAGGTTGCTGTCGCTACTGTGATTGGACACTGACACAGAGTCAACTAGCCTTGTTTGCGCGGTTCTTCGCGCGCGGAACCGGGGCGGTCCGAGCCACGAGGGGGGAGGCTCGGACCGTCCGTTGTACGTAGACGGTTCCCGTACGCGGTCAACTCGCGGTGGCTTGCGGCCAGTGCCCGCCTGTCTGCCTCCACCCGTACGCGGCCTACGGTCAGTTCGCCGAACGACTGCGATCCCGCTGGTCCGCCGTCTCGTCCAGCGCGCGCAGCACGTCCGCCACCAGATCCACGGCGTCCTCCGCGCCGGCGGAGAAGCGGATGAAGCCCTCCGCCACCGCGTCGCCGCCCCACCGCCCGCGCCGCTCGGCCGTGGACCGTACGCCGCCGAAGCTGGTCGCGTCGTCGACGAGCCGCAGGGCTGCGAGAAACCGCTCGGCACGCGCGCGTGAAGGCAGTTCGAACGACACCACGCACCCGAAGCGCCGCATCTGCCGCTCCGCGATCTTGTACGAGGGGTCGTCGGGCAGCCCCGGATAGCGCAGGCCGGTCACCTCGGGGCGGTCGCGCAGCGCCTCGGCGAGGGCGAGGGCGTTGGCGTTCTGCCGGTCGACGCGGAGCTGGAGCGTGGCGAGCGAGCGGTGGGCGAGCCAGGCCTCCATGGGCCCCGGAATGGCCCCGGCGATCTTGCGCCAGCGCCGCACGGCGGCCGTCAGCTCGGCGTCGCGGCAGGCCACGTAGCCGAGGAGCAGGTCGCCGTGCCCGGTGAGCTGCTTGGTGCCGCTGGCCACGGAGAAGTCGGCGCCGAGCTCGAGCGGGCGCTGGCCGAGCGGGGTGGCGAGGGTGTTGTCGACGGCGACCAGGGCGCCGCGCGCGTGGGCGGCGTCGGCGAGGCGGCGCACGTCGCACACGTCGAGGCCGGGGTTGGAGGGTGTCTCGAGCCACAGGAGGCGGGCGCCGTCGAGCACGTCGAGCTGCGCGTCACCGCCGGTGGGTGCGGTGCGGACCTCGATGCCGTACGCCGTGAGCTGCTCGCGCACCAGGGGCAGCGCCTGATAGCCGTCGTCCGGCAGCACCACGGCGTCGCCCGCGCGCAACTGGGAGAAGAGCACGGCGGAGATCGCGGCCATCCCGGAGGCGAAGACCAGCGTCTCCACGGGCGGGAAGCCGGCGGCGCCCCCTCCGCCGCCCGGGCCGCGCTTGCCGACCATGTCGTCCGTGGAGCCCGCGCCGCCCTCGCGGGCCAGCGTATCCGCGCCGCCCTCGCGCGCCGCGTCGGCCGCGTCGCCCCCGCTACCCGCCCCCGCCGGGAATTCGAGCTCCCCGATGGCACGCTCCAGGTGCGTCCAGGTCGGATTGTCGTCGCGGCCGTACGCGTACGGACCTGTCGGCTCGCCGGGGAGGTGGAAGTGGGCCGCGAACACGGGGCCCGGCAGCGTCGGCTCGTACTTCGTGGGCTCGGGGAGACCGGCCCGCACCGCTCGGGTGCCGTCGCCGGTCGGTGGTGCCGGGGTGGCCTCGCCGGACCGCGCGGGGGCAGTCACAGGGTCCGGTATGTGCTCCGCGTCCGTCATGCAGCTCGTCCTTCCAACGCGTCCCGTACCGCGTCGAGCAGGCCCGCACTCGCCGCCTCCACCATGGTCAGGCACTCCTCGAACCCGTCGGCGTCCCCGTAGTACGGGTCGGGCACGTCCAGGTCGCCGTACGCCATGGGGTCGTACGAGCGCAGCAGGCGCACCTTGTCCGCGTCCGCGGGGCTCGGCGCGAGGCGGCGCAGGGAGCGCTGGTGGCCGCGGTCCAGGGCGATGACCAGGTCGAGCCGGGCGAACCAGTCCGCCCGAAACCGGCGGGCCAGGTGGTCGGTGTCGAAGCCGGCGGCCTCCAGGACGGCGACGGTGCGCGGGTCGGCGCCGTCGCCCTCGTGCCAGCCGTCGGTGCCCGCGCTGTCCACCACGACGAGGCCGTCGAGGCCCGCGTCACGGACCCGCGCGCGGAAGACCGACGCGGCCATGGGCGAGCGGCAGATGTTGCCGGTGCATACGAAGCACACGGCGAACGGCGCCTGGGCGGACGGAGTGGACGGGGTGGACGGCGCGGGCGAGGAGGCGCGGGGCATGGATGAGGTCAGTCCTTGTGGTCGGGGAGGGCGACGTTCAGCGCCCAGGACACGATCGAGATGATCAGGCCGCCCAGGACGGCGGTCCAGAATCCCTCGACGTGGAAGCTGACGTCGAGTTTGTCCGCCAGCCAGGACGTGAGCAGCAGCATCAGGGCGTTGACCACCAGAGTGATCAGGCCGAGCGTCAGGATGAACAAGGGGAACGTCAGGACCTGCACCACGGGCTTGACCAGGAAGTTCACCAGACCGAACAGCAGCGCGACCACGAGCAGCGTGAGGGTCTTCTCGCCGGTGCTGTCGCCGGTGAGCGTGATCTTGTCAAGCAGCCACACGGCGACGGCCAGGGCCACTGCGTTGGCGATCGTCTTGACTACGAAATTCTTCATGTGTCTGATCGTGGCAGACGTGAGGAAACAGTGGTCGGTCCACGACCTGGGGCAAGGGGCGTACGAGGGCGATGAAGGCATTCCGACTGGACGAGCTGGAGGCGGAGCGGGCCGCCAATGACGGCGCGTATCTGCAGTTTCTGCGGGAGCGGAACATGTCGGTCGGGCTCTACGCGCTGAACGCGGGCGAGAGCGATCCACAGCAGCCGCACCGGCAGGATGAGGTGTACATGGTTGTCAGCGGTCGTGCGTCGATCACGGTGGGGATGGAGACGACGGAGGTCGCGCGCGGCAGTGTCGTGTACGTGCCGGCCGGGGTGCCCCACAAGTTCCACCACATCAGCGAGGATCTGCGGGTCCTCGTCGTGTTCTCGCCACCGGAGCGGTGAGGCGGTCGGCCCCGCGTGGTCGACCCGGTCCGGCGTGAGCCTGGGCGGGGCCGTCTCAGGGCTTCGGCCTCCGGGTCCCTAGGGGACGAGTCAGGGGAGTACAAGGGATCGCACGGCCCCGAACTGGCTTTTTCCGACCTAGCATCGAATGTGTGAGAGGGGAAATCTGCACGGAAGCGGAGTTCCCCGAGGCAGCGAGAAAGGTAAGGGCGAGGCAATGCGAGAGATCTTCGCGGGTATGCCGTGGTGGGTGAAGTGGATCGCGGTGCCGGTCGTCGCCCTGGTCGTCTTCGGCAGTGTGATAGCGAGCGTGATCGGCTTCGTCTTCGGTCTGCTCTTCAAGCTGCTGCTCTTCGTGGCCCTGGTCGGCGGACTGGTCTACGTCGTACGGAAGTTCATATCCAGCTCGTCCTCGTCACGTAGCGACTGGTGAGAGCGGAAGCGAGGGTTCCCTCCCCAGGGGGAAGTTTCCCTCCAGGGCGCTTGCCACCGGTGGCCAAGGGTTAGAGTCCGAAAACCGACGCGGGGATTCCCCGCAGGCGGGCCCACTGCCCCACCCGTGGCCTCCGGGCGCGGGTGGACCCCCATGTGCTTCGGGAGTGACCCATGGCCTCGGTTGACGACGCACCCGCTGACGCCCAGCCCACCGTCCCCCCGAGCGAGGCGACTTCGGGCGGCGAACCGTCAACCCGCGCTCCCTCGGCGGGCGTTGGTCACACCACCGTCGGCCCCACCCTCATCGGCTCCGTGCAACGGGCGATGCGCCTGCTCGAGGCGGCCGCCTCGCACCCCGCCGGCGCTCCCGCGAAGCAGCTGGCCCGCGAAGCGGGCCTCGCGCTCCCGACGGCGTACCACCTGCTGCGGACGCTGAACCACGAAGGCTATCTGCGCCGGGAGAAAGGGGTGTTCGTGCTCGGCGAGGCGGCCGAGCGGCTCAGTACGGGAGCGGCGGAGCAACAGCGCCGCCTCATGATCGGCGAAACTCTGGCGCACTGGCGCGATGTCATCGGCGTGCCCGTGTACTTCGCCATCTACCACGACGGCGAGATCGAGATCGTGGCCATCGCCGACACCTCCGGCAATCCGGCCGTCGAGGAGTGGGCCGACTTCCGCGAGACCGGTCACGCCCACGCGATCGGTCAGTGCCTGCTCGCCCAACTCGACGACGAGGCGCGGCGGGACCACCTCGACCGCCACCCGGTGCGCTCCCTCACGCCGAACACGGTGCGTGACGATCGGACGCTGCTGCGGCGGCTGGACGCGATGGGCCGGATGACGCCGGTGGTGGAGTATCAGGAGTACGCGCTGGGGACGGTCTGCGCGGCCATTCCCCTCACCGTGGGCACTACTGCGGCCACGCTGGCCATCTCTGTTCCGTCCTCGCAGGCGGACCGATTGCTGCCCGCGACGCGCCTGTTGCAGGAGGAGATCGGAAAGCTACTAAGGACACTCGCCTTCTCTATCAGCATCTGAAAACTCACTCCTTGTGATCTGGTGTGTACGTTAAGCAAGATGCCATGAGTGTCAGGGAGTTGGTTCCTGCCACCAAATGGCTAGTGACGGGGTAGGCGGCGATGCGAGAGTCGGTCCAGGCAGAGGTCATGATGAGCTTCCTTGTGTCGGAGGAGCTGTCGTTCCGCATCCCGGTGGAACTGCGGTACGAGACGCGCGATCCCTATGCCGTGCGGCTGACCTTCCACCTCCCCGGCGATGTCCCGGTGACCTGGGCCTTCGGGCGGGAGCTCCTGGTGGACGGAGTGGGCAGGGCGTGCGGGGACGGGGACGTGCGCATCGCGCCCACGGATCCCGAGCAGTTGGACGAGGCGCTGATCCGGCTTCAAGTGGGCCAGGATCAAGCACTGTTCAGGGTGGGCATTCCGCCGCTGCTCGCCTTCCTCGACCGGACGGACAAGCTGGTGCCACTGGGACAGGAGCGGTCTCTGGTCGACTTCGAGACGCATCTCGACGAGGCCCTGGACCGGATCCTCGCGGAGCAGAGCGCGGGCTGAGCCGACCCGGCCGGGTCCGACGGGCCCTGGACGTTGGCGGATCAGGGCATTTCATAGCATCGGTGCGGTGCGGTGCGGTGCGGTGCGGTGCGGTGCGGTGCGGTGCGGTGCGGTGCGGTGCGGTGCGGTGCGGTGCGGTGCGGTAGGTGGCGTGGCCTGGCGTGCTTGGCGTGCGTGAGGCATCGGCTTAGCGGTGCCGAGGGTTCACGGCTTGCGGCGGCGGCCCTTTCCGCCCAGGGAGGGGCGGCGGGGAGCGGGTCGGCCGGAGGGCACGGGGGGTGTGGGGCCCGACGGGGCCAGAGGGGCGGGTGCCGGCGTGGTGGCGGGGCCGGAGCGGTCGGCGGAGACGACCAGGGCCGCGAGCGCGGTGGTGACGGGGACGGAGGCGACGAGGCCGATGGAGCCGATGAGGGTGCGCACGATCTCCTCGGCGACGAGCTCGCTGTTGGCGACGGTGCCGACGCTGCTCTGGGCGATGGAGAAGAGCAACAGGAGGGGCAGGGCGGCGCCCGCGTAGGCGAGGACGAGGGTGTTCACGACCGACGCGATGTGGTCGCGGCCGATGCGGATGCCCGCGCGGTACAGGCCGCGCCAGCCCATCGTCGGGTTGGCCTGGTGGAGTTCCCAGACGGCGGAGGTCTGGGTGACGGTGACGTCGTCGAGGACGCCGAGGGAGCCGATGATGACGCCGGCGAGCAGCAGGCCGCTCATGTCGATGTCGGGATAAAGGCCGTGGATCAGGCCGGTGTTGTCGTCCGTGTTGCCGGTCAGGGAGGCCCAGCCGATGAACAGGGAGCCGAGCAGGCCGATGAGCAGGAGGGAGATCAGGGTGCCGAGCACCGCGACGGAGGTGCGCGCGGTCAGGCCGTGGCACATATAGAGCGCGCACAGCATGATGGCGCTCGCGCCGATCACGGCGACGACCAGGGGGTTCGAGCCCTGGAGGATCGCGGGGAGGATGAAGAAGGTCAGGACCAGGAAGCTCACGGCGAGGGCGACCAGGGCCATGACACCGCGCAGCCGGCCCACCACGACGACCGCGAGGGCGAAGATGCCGGCGAGCAGGGCCATGGGGAACTTGCGGTTCACGTCGGTGACCGAGTACTGCAGGCCCTCGGGGGCCTTGGGCTCATAGGCGACCACCACGCCCTGGCCCTTGTGCAGTTGCCGGGGCGAGTCCGGCTGGATGACCTCGGTGAAGGTGCGGCCCTTGTCCGGGCCGCTGGTGACCTTGATCGTGGCCTTCCCGCAGGTGCCCTCCGCGCGGGACTGCGCGGACTGGCCCTCGGGGGTGGAGGTGTCGCCGTTCGGCGGGGTCTGCGAGGCGTTCAGGTCCTTGCAGGGGAGCTTCTCCAGCTTCGCCACCGTGGCCGACTGGGTCTGCCGGTCGAAGCCGACTCCGGTGCGCTCGTGGTCCGGGGCGCCGCCGGGCCACAGCACCACGAGGCCGACGAGGACGGCGGTGGCGAAGGGGATCAGGACGGCGGCGATGACCTTGCGCAGGTGCTGGGACACGGGGGCGGCAGGGCCGTGGCTGTGCGTATGGCCGTGCGGCTCCGGGGTGGGGGGCCCGGTGGGCGGCGGTGGTGTGGTCACGGCCCGATCATCGCAAGAACGGCGGGGGCCCTCTGTTCACCGCGCCCGATATGACGCTAGCGTGGAGGCACCTTTGCAATCGCGGGAGCTCGGAGCACCGGGCTGAGAGGGCGCTGACCTCCGTACGAACGGGCAGGAACCGGTTCGGACCGTACGGAAACCGCTGCGTCGACCGCCGAACCTGTTACCGGGTAATGCCGGCGTAGGGAGTAGGTCTCATGACCACATCGGACGCACGCACGCCTGCCTCCAGCACCGAGGGTGCCGAGGGCGGGAAGTCCATCGGCTGGCACAAGGCGTATGTGGCGGGCCCGGAGGGCTCGCGCTCGGACCTTCGTGTGCCGGTCCGCCAGGTGCACCTCACCAACGGCAAGGCCGTGACGCTGTACGACACGTCGGGGCCGTACACCGACCCCGCCATCGACACCGACGTCCGCAGGGGCCTCGCGCCGCTCCGGGAGAACTGGATCATCGCCCGCGGCGACACCGAGGAGTACGCGGGCCGCCCGGTCCGCCCCGAGGACGACGGCATCAAGCACACCTCGCCGCGCGGGGGCCTCAGGAACCTCGACGCGGTCTTCCCCGGCCGCCCGCGCCAGCCGCGCCGGGGCCGCGCGGGCCAGGCGGTGACTCAGCTCGCGTACGCGCGCCGCGGGGAGATCACGCCGGAGATGGAGTACGTGGCCATCCGGGAGAACATGGCGCCCGAGGTCGTACGGGACGAGATCGCCGCGGGCCGCGCCGTGCTGCCCGCGAACGTGAACCACCCGGAGATCGAGCCGATGATCATCGGCAAGAAGTTCCTGGTGAAGGTCAACGCCAACATCGGCAACTCCGCGGTCACCTCCTCCATCGAGGAGGAGGTGGACAAGATGACCTGGGCGACCCAGTGGGGCGCGGACACGGTCATGGACCTGTCCACCGGCCGGAACATCCACACGACCCGCGAGTGGGTCCTTCGCAACTCCCCCGTGCCGATCGGCACGGTGCCGCTCTACCAGGCCCTGGAGAAGGTCGACGGCAAGGCCGAGGAGCTGAGCTGGGAGATCTACAAGGACACGGTCATCGAGCAGGCCGAGCAGGGCGTGGACTACATGACGGTGCACGCGGGGGTGCGCCTGCCGTATGTCCCGCTGACCGCGAACCGGAAGACCGGCATCGTCTCGCGCGGCGGCTCGATCATGGCGGCGTGGTGCCTCGCGCACCACAAGGAGAGCTTCCTGTACGAGCACTTCGAGGAGCTGTGCGAGATCCTCGCGGCGTACGACGTGACGTACTCGCTCGGCGACGGCCTGCGGCCCGGGTCGATCGCGGACGCCAACGACGAGGCGCAGTTCGCGGAGTTGCACACGCTCGGGGAACTCAACCAGATCGCCAAGCGTCACAACGTACAGACGATGATCGAGGGCCCCGGGCACGTCCCGATGCACAAGATCAAGGAGAACATCGACCTCCAGCAGGAGATCTGCGAGGAGGCGCCGTTCTACACGCTCGGCCCGCTGACCACGGACATCGCGCCCGCGTACGACCACATCACCTCCGGCATCGGCGCCGCGATGATCGGCTGGTGGGGCACGGCGATGCTCTGCTACGTGACGCCGAAGGAGCACCTGGGCCTGCCCAACCGCGACGACGTGAAGACCGGCGTCATCACGTACAAGATCGCGGCACACGCGGCGGACCTCGCCAAGGGGCACCCCGGCGCGCAGGACTGGGACGACGCGCTGTCGGACGCGCGGTTCGAGTTCCGCTGGGAGGACCAGTTCAACCTGGCCCTGGACCCGGTCACGGCGCGGGAGTTCCACGACGAGACGCTGCCGGCGGAGCCCGCGAAGACGGCGCACTTCTGCTCGATGTGCGGGCCGAAGTTCTGCTCGATGAAGATCTCGCAGGACATCCGGCGTGAACACGGCACGACGCAGACGGAGATCGAGGAGGGCATGGAGCAGAAGTCCAAGGAGTTCGCCGCGGCCGGGAACCGGGTGTATCTGCCACTGGCCGAGTGAGACAGGCGGTGCGGAGGCGGTGTCCCGTGGGGCCGGGGCATCGCAGCCGCCGTCCGTCAGAGATTGGCTGGGGCGGTACCCCCGCGCGGCCGAGGTCGGCAGACTGGCCTCATGACAGCCAGTAGTTCCCTGAGCAAGGGTGCCAACCTTCCCGTCGGCTCTTCTGCGGTACGCGCCGAGCTCGCCTGGTCCGAGGGGCCGGGCGTGCCCGCCGCCGATGCCTCGGCGCTGCTGCTCACCGCGGCCGGGCGTGTGCGTGACGACGGTGACTTCGTCTTCTACAACCAGCCGCGACACGCCTCCGACACCGTGCGGCACCTGGGCAAACAGAGTGCCGCCGGGGTCACGACGGACACGGTCGAGGTGGACCTGCACGCGCTGGAGCCGGCGGTCGAGCGGGTGTTGCTGTGCGCCTCGGCCGACGGCGGCACGTTCGGGCAGATGTCCGGGCTCACGTTGCGGCTGCTGGACGCGGGGACACAGGCCGAGCTCGCGCGCTTCGACATGACGGCGTCGACGGAGACGGCGTTCATAGGCGGCGAGTTGTATCTGCGCGGCGGGCAGTGGAAGTTCCGCGCGGTGGGGCAGGGGTACGCATCCGGGCTCGCCGGGCTTGCCACGGACTTCGGGATCACGGTGGACGACGCGCCGTCGGCGCCGACGGCGCCGGTGGCTCCTGCGGCTCCGGCAGCTCCGGTGGCTCCGGCCGTTCCCGTGGTTCCTGCGGGACCGGCCGCTCCCGTCGCCCCGGCCGCCACCCCAACCCCCGCCCCCCGCCTGATCAAGGGCGAGGAGCAGCTCCCCGTGGACATGCGCAAGCGGCTGTCGCTGCGCAAGGAGCAGGTGGCGGTCAGCCTGCGCAAGCATGGCGCGGAGGGGGTGACGGCGCGCGTCATCCTCGTACTCGACGCCTCCGGGTCGATGTCGTTCCTGTACTCGAAGGGCATCGTGGCCGATGTCGTGGAGCGCATGGCGGCCGTCGCCGCGCAGTTGGACGACGACGGCGAGATGCAGGCGTGGACCTTCGCCTCGCACCCGGCCCGGCTGCCCGACCTGACCATCGGCGAACTCCCCGACTGGCTGCGGCTGCACGTGCGGGTCGGCGAGGTGGGTGTCTTCTACCGGCCCGGCAAGCGGAAGAAGGGCCTGCGGGACGAGCAGATCGACATGCGGTCGGTGGGCATCCAGAACGAGGAACAGAAGGTGATCGGCCAAGTCCGGGCGTACGTACGAGAGAACCCGACCGCGGCCCCCACGCTGGTGCTCTTCTTCTCGGACGGCGGTGTCTACCGCAACGACGAGATCGAGCGGGAGCTCAGGGACGCGGTGGAGGAGCCGATCTTCTGGCAGTTCGTGGGCCTGGGGAAGTCCAACTACGGAGTCCTGGAACGGTTCGACACACTGCCGGGCCGCCGCGTCGACAATGTCGGGTTCTTCGCGGTGGACGACATCAGTACGGTTCCGGACCCGGAGTTGTACGACCGACTCCTTTCCGAGTTCCCGGACTGGATGGCCGCCGCACGCCAGGCCGGAATTCTCTGACCCGGGCGGGCACCAGAGCGGTCAGGCGGGACCAAGAGCAGTGTCGGGGCCGGGCCTCCGCGCCGCCATCCGCCGACGGCGGCGCGCCGAAGCCCCCTGGGGACTACTCCGGCGGGTGCTCGGGCCCTCCGTAGTCCGGACTGGAGAAGTCCGGGCTGCTGTAGCTCGGGCGCGTACCCGTGGTCGAGCCGCCGTCCGGGCTGCTGAACCCCGGCCTGTGATAGCCGAGTTGGGGCATGCGTCCGGCCGGACCGGGCGACGACGCGCGGGGCGCGGACGCCGCCGTGGCGTCCGGATCCGCGAGTGCCTCGCGCAGGAACGGCAGCACGCCACGCTCCAGGAGTGCCTGGCACCAGGCTTCCCTGGCCCGGTCCACCTCTTCGTTCCGCTCATGGTGCGAGCCTGCCTGGAGGGAGGTGGAGCCGTTGCGCAGGGCGGTCAGGAGCAGGCCGACCGCGGCGACCAGGATGGCGCCCGCGGTGAGCGCGCCGAACAGCCACCCGGCGGTGAGCAGGGTGTCCGCGAAGGCGGGCTCGGGGTCGAGCATCTTCAGGATGTAGCCGACGAGCAGGAAGATCGCGGCGGCCGCCCCGGCGAGGACGGGCGCGAGCACCGCGATCACGGCGACCAGTCCGGCACCCGCGGTCTCGGTGACCTCGCCCATGGTGGTGGCGAGGCTGATGCCGCCGGTTCCGGATTCGGTCGAGCTGGAACTTGATCCGCTCCCTTCACGGATCGATGAGGACGTCGATGAGGGCCCGGGGTCGCGCAGTTCCTCGCGGACCTTCACATAGTGGTGATACTCGGCCGCGGCGGCGGCCGTGATCAGTGCGGTGGCGTTGAGAGCCATCGTGCGCAGCTGCTCGGGGTTGAGTCGCTGGCCCACCGCGGCCAGCTCCGGGTGGTTCGGTGCGGTGCGCAGCGCCTCATCGAGGACCCGCTCGTATTCGGGGCGGTCCTCATTGAGCAGATGTGGAGCGCTGTTCATGTGCATCCCCCGATGCTCCGTAGGGCTTGGGGCTCGCATGGCTACGAGCCGTCGGGCAGAAACGGAGGGGAGCCTGCTACGGATAAGCCGATGGTAGAGCGGTGACGGCACGCGGTGACAGGGGTTAACCAGAATTGGCCCCCTGGCCAGCGAGATCCTGTATGGGGGCACGTGCCCCGTGAACGTTCGCTCCGAACGTTCCGAAGGTCCCGAATGTTCAGCCGTCCAGCGGAAGTTGGCAGACCAGCAGCTTTCCGGCCATGGTCACGCCGCCGTCCATGGCGATGGCGAGGCCGTCGGCGTAGATGTGCGGACCCTCGATGACCGGGCGGCCGTCCTCGTCGCCGTCGTACTCGGAGCCGACTTCGCCGAGGAGGTACGGGATGGGGCTGTGGCCGTGGACGATGCGGCTGCCGCCGTAGACGTCGAGGAGTTCGCGTACGGCGGCGGGGCCGGAGTCGTCGCGGAAGGCGAAGCGCTTGGTGAACTTGCGGAACAGGTCCCAGTACTCGTCGGCGTCGTTGCGCGTGAGCGCCTCGCGGATGGTGTCGTTGACCTCTTCGATCGAGTCGCCGTAGTCGAGGTAGGCGGTGGTGTCGGAGTGCACGAGCAGGTGCCCGTCCTCCTCCTCGATGGCGTCGAGGCGGGCCATCCACTGCAGGTGGTGGTCCTCCAGGCGCTCCATGTCGGTCTTCTGACCGCCGTTGAGCAGCCAGGCCGCCTGGAACGTGGCGGTGCCCGCGCCGGAGTTGACCGGGGTGTCGCCGAACTTCTTGGCGCCGATGAGCAGCAGCTCGTGGTTGCCCATGAGGGCCTTGCAGTAGCCGCCGGCGGCCGCGGCCTCGGCGGACAGGCGCATCACCAGGTCGATGACGCCGATGCCGTCGGGTCCGCGGTCGGTGAAGTCGCCGAGGAACCACAGCCGCGTGTTGCCCGCGGCCCAGCTCCCGTCCGCGTCGATGAGGCCCTCGGCGGCGAGGGCGGCGACGAGTTCGTCCAGGTAGCCGTGCACGTCGCCGACGACGTACAGCGGGCCCATGCCGCCGGGGTCCGGGGCGGGCGGCGGCTCGGGCATCTCGCGCACCTCGACCTGCACGGTGTCGCCGCGGTTGATGACCGGCAGGTCCCGCTCGGTGGGCGTGTATCCCTCCGGGGTCTCACCGGCGGACCCGGGGTGGGGGGCCGCGGCCACGGCGGGGTGGGTGAGGGCCGGGGCGGGGGGCTGCTGCGACTGGGTGAGGACCTGCGGTCGCACGGGGGGCTGCGGCTGTACGGGAGCAGCCTGCGGGTCCAGGGGCGGCTGTGCCTGTACGAGCGGCTGCTGCTCCAGGGACTGCTGCGGCTGTACGGGAGCCTGCGGCTCCAGCGGCTGCTGTACGGAAGCCTGCAGCGGCCGCACGGACGCGGCGGCGTGGGACTGCTCGGGCCGAGCCGCACCCTCCACCGGGCCGCCCTGCGCGGGAACCTGGGCGGCGAGCCCGGCCCCCTGGCCGAAAGCGGCACGCTGCTCGCGGCTCACCGAGGCACCCGGCTCCGGGCTCAACGGGGCACGCTGCTCCGGGCTCACCGAGGCACCCTGCCCCCGGTCCACCGGGGCACCCTGCTCCTGAGCCCGCGCAGCACTCTGCTCCTGGCCCTGCGCCTCCGCAGCATCCTGCTCCTGCGCGGCGGCCCGGCCGGTCTCACGGACGCCTTCATAGACGTACGCGGGCACGCGGAAGTCGCGCAGCGTCGCCGTCCGCACCTCGGGTCCCTGACCGGCCCCCTGAGTCATCGACCCCTCCACCACCATTGCGCCGCATCTGCACCGGGATCGGACTGCCTGGTCGCAGCGGCCCGCGGTGTCGTCCGCCCATCATAGGAATGCGGCTGTCGCTGTGTGGTGCACCAGGGGTGGTGAATCGGTGCGGAGCCCCAGTTCACCGCGGTTTTCTCCCGAATTGGCCCGAGGTTTCCCCCTGTTTATCCGCAGGTCGGAGGGGATCGGGCCGATCGGTGGGAAGTTCAGCCGTGGCCCGGCGACCGGGGCGGGCTGACCGTCGTACGTGGCGGACGTCGCTCGGACGAGGTGCGCACGATCAGTTCGGTCGGTATCACCTGCTCGATGGGCCGGCCCGCGTCGAGGCCCTCGATGGCGTCGATGAGGAGCTGGACGACGGCGGTGCCGATGCGCCGGGGCTTCAGCGAGAGCGTGGTGATCGGGGGTTCGGTGGTGGCGTACACGGTGGACTCGCTGCAGCACACCAGGAGCAGATCGTCCGGTACGCGCAGGCCGTAGCGGCGGGCCGCGGCGAGCAGGTCGGTGCCGTTCGGGTCGAACAGGCCGTAGACGGCGTCCGGCCGGTCGGGCCTGGCGAGCAGCCGGTCGGCGGCGACGGCGCCCGCGCACGGGTCGTGCGCGGGGTAGGACTCGTACACCGGATCCTGTCCCACGCGCTCGCACCAGCGCAGATAGGCGGTCGTGGAGAGGTGGGTGTACGTGTCCGTGGTGGTGCCCGTGAGCAGGCCGATGCGGCGGGCTCCGGCCGCCGCCAGATGCTCCAGGATCTCCAGGACCGCGGCCTCGTGGTCGTTGTCCACCCAGGCCGTGACCGGCAGCGACCCGGCGGGCCGCCCGTCGGAGACGACCGGGAGACCTTGCCGCACCAGCTCGCTGACCACCGGGTCGTGGTCGGACGGGTCGACGACGACCGTGCCGTCGAGGGCCACGTTCGACCACACGTCGACCGGGCTGCGGCGCGAGGTCGCGGGGAGGATGACCAGGGCGTAGCCCCGGGCGAGGGCGGCCGAGGTCGCGGCTCTCGCCATCTCCGCGAAGTACGCGAATTCCGTGAAGGTGAAAGGTTCATCCCCGTACGTCGTCACGGTGAGGCCGATGAGGCCCGACTTGCCGGTACGGAGGGTTCGGGCCGCGGCCGACGGGCGATAGCCCAGGCGGTCGGCGACCTCGCGGACATGGCGTCGCGTGGCGTCGGGCAGCCTGCCCTTGCCGTTGAGCGCGTCGGAGACAGTCGTGATGGAGACACCGGCTGCGGCGGCGACGTCTCTGATGCCTGCTCGGCTCTGCCGGTTGCCCCGGCGGTGGGTCTCCGCTCGGCTCACCTGGTGCTTCCCTGCTGCTGTCATGGCGAGCCGATAGTAGGGCTCATGAGGGTGGGTAGTGCGGACGCATATGCACCCGTTGACAGGCACGTTTCTGCATGGTGGAAAACCGTCAATGACCTTGGAAACACAGGGAGTTGGGCGTCCAGTAAGGCATCGCTCCCTTGTCCTTGCGCGAGGGCCTGCCAATTGACCGAGGTCTCGAAGAGGTCTCAACTCACCTCTACGGGGGATGCGCGCCACGGAGCGAGCCACCGGCGCGTGCCGGAGCGGGGAGCGCTCCCCCCTGTTTCGGGCGCTACCGCCCCCCGGGTGACGGCTGCCCGGGTACGCCCTCGGGGAACGGTGCCGGGTAGGTCATAGAGCGACGGCTTCCGGGTACGTCATCGGGCGACGGCTGCCGGGTACGTCCTCGGGCGACGGCTTCCGGGTACGTCCTCGGGCGGCCGTGCGTACGGTGGCAGGGGGTCGCGGGTGGCCGCGGTCCACGGCCGCCGTTCGTCCCGCGCCGCCGTTCGTCCGGACCGAGACCGCCGCCCCATTCGCAGCGGCGCCGAATCCTCATAAGGTGAGAATCATTGAAGTCCGGATGATCACTGGGATTTACGAAGATCACTAGGAGGACCGCGGTGAGCGAGACGAGCCCGAGGCTGCGCGCCGAGCTGGAGGGTATCCCCGCCTACAAGCCGGGCAGGAACGCCGAGAGCGGCGAGGGCGGCGGCCCCGTCGTGTACAAGCTGTCCTCCAACGAGAACCCCTACCCGCCGCTCCCGGGCGTGATGGAGCGCGCGGTCGCGGCGGCCGGGTCCTTCAACCGCTACCCGGACTACGGCTGCGACCGCCTCCTGAACGAGATCGCGGACCGCTTCGGGGTGCCCGTCTCGCACGTCGCCGTCGGCGTCGGCTCGGTCGGCCTCTCGCAGCAGCTGGTCATGGCGACGGTGACGCCGGGCGACGAAGTGCTCTACGCCTGGCGGTCCTTCGAGGGATACCCGGTGGTCACCACGGTCGGCGGCGGAAAGTCCGTGATGGTGCCGCTGACGCCGGGGGAGGTGCACGACCTCGACGCGATGGCCGACGCGATCACCGACCGCACCCGCCTGATCTTCGTCTGCAACCCGAACAACCCGACCGGCACCGTGGTCAAGGAGGCCGACCTGGTGCGGTTCCTGGACCGGGTGCCGAAGGACATCCTGGTCGTGATCGACGAGGCGTACGTGGAGTTCGTCCGCGACCCCGAGACGCCGAACGGCCTCGACCTGTACCGGGACCGGCCGAACGTCTGCGTCCTGCGCACCTTCTCCAAGGCGTACGGCCTCGCCGGTCTGCGCGTCGGCTTCGCCATCGCCCACGAGCCGGTGGCCGCGGCGCTGCGCAAGACGGTGGTGCCCTTCGGCGTGAACCAGCTCGCGCAGGACGCCGCGGTGGAGTCGCTGCGGTCGGAGGACGAACTGCTCGGCCGGGTCGGCGCGTTGCTCGGCGAGCGCACCCGGGTGCGGGACGCGCTGCGGGCGCAGGGCTGGACGGTGCCCGAGACGCAGGCGAACTTCGTGTGGCTGCGTCTCGGTGACCGGACGGCCGACTTCGCCGCCCTCTGCGAGCAGGCCGGCGTGATCGTGCGGCCGTACCCCGGTGAGGGTGTGCGCGTCACCATCGGCGAGACCGAGGCCAACGACATCTTCCTGAAGACGGCCGAGGGCTTCCGCAAGGAGCTCTAGCCTCGGCGGTCGGCTGGGTCGGCTGGGTCGGCTGGGTCGGCCGGGTCGGCCGGGTCGGCTGGCCCGGCTGGGTCGGCTCGGCTACTCGGCCCGTTCCACGCGTACGGGATCCCCGTCGCGCACGGTGGCGAGCAGGCTCGGGTCCCCGTCGATCCGGCCGAGCAGATTGCACGGGCTCGCGAGGCGGCACTCGTCGCCTCGCGAGATCGGTGTGGGGCCGTACGGCAGCGCGAGGGCGTCGCCGTCCGGCCAGAACGCCACCGTCCCCGGCTCCACGACCTGCAGGGCGCCGGCCTCGCGCGGGACGCTGACGCCGGCGTCGAAGTAGACCTCCTCGCCCCAGGTGGCGGCGGTGGCGGAGAGCGGCAGCGCCGCGCTCAGGGCGCGGGTGGTGGGGGTGTCCTGGAGCGTCGCCGTGAGGTGCCCGGCGGGCCAGGAGATCCGTATCCGCCCGCCGGACGGCGCGGGCGGCGGCTGGGGCGGCTGTGTCTGCATGCCGCGGATTCAACAATATGTTGAAGCTTTTGAGAAGGGGTCCGGGCTGCCCGTTCGGGGCTCCGGGCCCGGGCTTCCCGGCTGTTCCGGGCTTTCCGGCAGCTCCCCTCGGGGGCGCGACCGCCCCCACGGCCGGGCGGTGATCTGCTCCCCGCGCGCCCCCGGAATGCCCCGTTCCCCGGGGTAAGGGGACCCCCCTTTCGACCGTCGACAGTCCGTGCGCCATAATGCTTGTGAATGTGAACGCGTTCACAAGCGTGTCCCAGTTGCTCCAGGGATGTCTATGGCATAAGGGGCAAACTGCCGCTTTGACCACGGCACGTAAGGAGAAGTCGACGTGGACCTGGCTCTGGCGCCGGAAACACTGGCGCGATGGCAGTTCGGCATTACCACCGTCTA
Source organism: Streptomyces aureoverticillatus (assembly GCF_014649395.1). Classification (GTDB taxonomy): domain Bacteria; phylum Actinomycetota; class Actinomycetes; order Streptomycetales; family Streptomycetaceae; genus Streptomyces; species Streptomyces aureoverticillatus. The sequence continues at coordinate 226,774 of NZ_BMSY01000003.1, read as the reverse complement.
CCACTTCCTCTTCGTCCCCCTGACGATCTCCCTGGCCGCCCTCACGGCGATCCTTGAGACGGCCTGGGTGCGGACGGGCAAGGAGCACTACCTCAGAGCCACCAAGTTCTGGGGCAAGCTGTTCCTGATCAACATCGCGATGGGCGTCGTCACCGGCATCGTGCAGGAGTTCCAGTTCGGCATGAACTGGTCCGACTACTCGCGCTTCGTCGGCGACGTCTTCGGCGCCCCGCTGGCCTTCGAGGCCCTGATCGCCTTCTTCTTCGAGTCGACCTTCATCGGCCTGTGGATCTTCGGCTGGGACAAGCTGCCGAAGAAGCTGCACTGCGCGACGATCTGGATGGTCTCCATCGGGACCGTCCTGTCGGCGTACTTCATCATCGCGGCGAACGCCTTCATGCAGCACCCGGTCGGCTACAAGATCGCGGAGCGGGACGGCGTGAAGCGCGCCGAGCTCACCGACTTCTCCAAGGTGCTCTTCCAGGAGACGACGCTCGTCAACTTCTTCCACGTCATCGCGGCGTCGATCCTGGTCGGCGGCGCCTTCATGACCGGCATCGCGATCTTCCACCTGCGCAAGAAGAAGCACACCCGCACCATGCGGATGTCGCTGCGGGTCGGTCTGGTCACCGCGTTCGTCGGCACCCTGCTCACCGTGATCAGCGCCGACACCCTCGGCAAGGTGATGTACGAGCAGCAGCCGATGAAGATGTCGGCCGCCGAGGCCCTGTGGGAATCCGAGAAGCCCGCCCCGTTCTCGCTCTTCGCGTACGGCGACGTCGCCAAGGGGCACAACGAGGTCGCCATAGAGATCCCCGGGGTGCTTTCCTTCCTCGCCAAGAACAACTTCAGCGCGGAAATCCCCGGCATCAATGACCTCAACAAGGAGTCACAGGACAAGTTCGGGCCCGGTGACTACCGGCCCAACATCCCCACCGCGTACTGGTCCTACCGCTGGATGATCGGCTTCGGCGGGGTGTCGATGGCGCTGTGCACCGCCGGACTCTGGCTCACCAGGCGGAAGTTCTGGCTCGCCCCGGAGCACCACACCGGCGCGGACGACGTGCCGAAGCTCATGCTCACCAAGAACAAGGAGCTGGCGCCGAAGCTCGGCATCTGGTGGTGGCGGCTGTCGCAGTGGACGCTGATCTTCCCGCTCATCGGCACCGCCTGGGGCTGGATCTTCACCGAGACGGGCCGGCAGCCCTGGGTCGTCTACGGCGTCCTGAAGACCGAGGACGCGGTCTCCCCCGGTGTCTCGCAGGGCGAGGTGCTCACCTCGCTGATCGTCTTCACGCTCATCTACGCGATCCTCGCCGTCATCGAGGTCCGGCTGCTGCTCAAGTACGTCCGCAAGGGACCGCCGGAGCTGACCGAGGCCGACCTCAACCCGCCCACCAAGATCGGCGGGCCGCCCGGCGGGGCGAGCGCGGACACCGACGCCGAAGCCGAGGCCGACCGGCCCATGGCCTTCTCGTACTGAAGGAGGTAGACGCACATGGAACTTCACGACGTCTGGTTCGTGCTCATCGCCGTCCTGTGGACCGGCTACTTCTTCCTCGAAGGCTTCGACTTCGGGGTCGGCGTCCTCACCAAGTTGCTCGCCCGTGACCGGACCGAGAAGCGGGTCCTGATCAACACCATCGGCCCCGTGTGGGACGGCAACGAGGTGTGGCTGCTCACCGCGGGCGGCGCGACCTTCGCGGCCTTCCCCGAGTGGTACGCGACGCTGTTCTCCGGCTTCTACCTGCCGCTGCTGATCATTCTGCTCTGCCTGATCATCCGCGGTGTCGCCTTCGAGTACCGGGCGAAGCGGCCCGAGGAGCGCTGGCAGACCAACTGGGAGCACGCGATCTTCTGGACCTCGCTGATCCCGGCGCTGCTGTGGGGCGTGGCCTTCGGCAACATCGTGCGCGGCGTGAAGATCGACGCGCACAAGGAGTACGTGGGCAACTTCTGGGACCTGCTCAACCCGTACTCGATCCTGGGCGGCCTCGTCACCCTCACCCTCTTCACCTTCCACGGCACGGTGTTCACCGCGCTGAAGACGGTGGGCGACATCCGGATGCGGGCGCGCAAGCTGGCGCTCGTCCTGGGCCTGGTCACCGCGGTGCTCGCGCTCGGCTTCCTCATCTGGACCCAGGCCGACAACGGCGACGGCAAGAGCCTGGCCGCGATGATCGTGGCGGTGGCGGCCCTGGTGGCGGCCGTCGTGGCGATCAAACTCGGGCGCGAGGGCTGGTCATTCGCGCTCTCGGGTCTGACCATCGTCGCCGCCGTCGCGATGCTCTTCCTGACGCTCTTCCCGAACGTCATGCCGTCGTCGCTGAACGAGGACTGGAGCCTCACGGTCACCAACGCCTCGTCCACCCCCTACACCCTGAAGATCATGACCTGGTGCGCGGGCGTCGCCACGCCGATCGTGCTGCTCTACCAGTCATGGACCTACTGGGTGTTCCGCAAGCGGATCGGCACACAGCACATCGCCGACGCCGCGCACTGAGCCACTCCGTGCACCGAGCCTCTCCGTTCTGAGTCTCCGTGTACGGAGCCAACTCTCCGTACGCCCATGGTCCTTGGGAGGGTGTGTTTCACGTGAAACCGATCGACCCGCGCCTGTTCCGATACGCCCGCGCCACCCGCTTCTTCCTGGCGGCCGTGGTGGTTCTCGGCCTGGCCGGCGCGGGGTTGGTCGTCGCCCAGGCCATGCTGATCGCCGAGATCGTGGTGGGCGGCTTCCAGCACGACTTCGCCGTCGACGACCTGGGAACACCGCTGGTCCTGCTCGCGGTCGTGGCCGTGGGCAGGGCGGCGGTGGCCTGGCTGACCGAACTCGCCGCGCACCGGGCGAGCGCGGCGGTCAAGTCGGAGCTGCGGGGGCGGCTGTTGGAGCGGGCGGGGGCGCTCGGGCCCGGGTGGCTGACCGGGCAGCGGACGGGGTCCCTCATCACCCTGGCCACGCGGGGCGTGGACGCGCTCGACGACTACTTCTCGCGCTATCTGCCGCAGTTGGGGCTCGCGGTGGTGGTGCCCGCCGCGGTGCTGCTGCGCGTGGTCACCGAGGACTGGGTGTCGGCGGCGATCATCGTGGGGACGCTGCCGCTCATCCCGATCTTCATGATGCTGATCGGCTGGGCCACACAGGCCCGCATGGACCGTCAGTGGCAGCTCCTCTCCCGGCTGTCCGGGCACTTCCTCGACGTCGTCGCGGGGTTGCCGACGCTGAAGGTGTTCGGCCGGGCCAAGGCGCAGGCCGAGTCGATCCGGAAGATCACCGGCGAGTACCGGCGGGCGACGATGCGGACGCTGCGCATCGCGTTCCTGTCGTCGTTCGCCCTGGAACTGCTCGCCACGATCTCGGTGGCGCTGGTCGCCGTCACCATCGGCATGCGGCTCGTCCACGGTGACATGGAGTTGTACGACGGCCTGGTGATCCTGATCCTCGCGCCCGAGGCGTACTTGCCGCTGCGGCAGGTGGGGGCGCGGTACCACGCGGCGGCGGAGGGGCTCGCGGCCGCGGAGGAGATCTTCGCGGTGCTGGAAGCCCCGGTTCCGGCCGGGGGGTCGGCGGGGGTGCCCGGGGGCGGTGCGGTGGGCGTGGCCGTGGAAGGGGTGACCGTCCGGTACCCGGGGCGGGAGGCCGACGCCGTCTCCGGGGTGTCGTTCGCGGTCGAGCCCGGGGAGACGGTGGCCCTGGTGGGGCCGAGCGGGTCGGGCAAGTCGACTCTGCTGAACGTGTTGTTGGGCTTTGTGCCGCCCACGGAGGGGCGGGTGCTGGTCGGCGGGGCCGAGCTGGCCGAGGTGTCCTTGGAGCGGTGGCGGGAGCGGGTCGCCTGGGTGCCGCAGCGGCCGCACCTCTTTGCCGGGACCATCGCCGAGAACGTTCGGCTCGCTCGTCCGGGGGCGGACGACGCGGCCGTCGTGGACGCGCTGCGTGCGGCGGGGGCCTGGGACTTCGTGGCAGGGCTGCCCCGGGGCGTCGAGACCGTCCTGGGGGAGGACGGGGTCGGGCTCTCCGCGGGGCAGCGGCAGCGGGTCGCTCTGGCGCGGGCGTTTCTGGCCGACCGGCCTGTGGTGCTGCTGGATGAGCCGACGGCCGCGTTGGACGGGGAGACGGAGGCGGGGGTGGTCGAGGCCGTCCGGAGGCTGGCCGTCGGCCGGACTGTGGTGTTGGTGGTGCATCGGCCCGCGTTGTTGGCTGTCGCCGACCGGGTTGTACGGGTGGGCGTTGCAGCGGGGGCTGCCGTCGGCCAGGGGCTGTGCCCACCCTTCCCCAAGCTCTCGGCTTCGCTCGATCAGGGGGTGTCCCACTCGCCCAGCGGCACGATTGCCCACACCGCTAGCGGCGGCGGGGCGGACGGCCCCCGCGGGGACAGCGGGATCGTCGTCGGCGACGGCCGCGTGGCAGAGGAAGAAGGGGCGGGTTGGGGAGAAACCCGCCCGGGGGGCGGGGTGTTGGCTCGGGTCAGGGCTGCGGCGCGGGAGCGCAGGGGCAGGTTGGCGTTGGCCCTGTTGCTCGGCAGCCTCGCGCTCGGGAGTGCCGTGGGGCTCATGGCCACGTCCGGGTGGCTGATCTCGCGGGCCTCGGAGCAGCCCCCGGTGATGTACCTGATGATCGCTGTCACGGCGACCCGCGCCTTCGGCATCGGAAGGGCCTGCTTCCGCTACGCCGAGCGTCTCGTGTCGCACGACGCGGTCCTGCGGATGCTGGCCGACACCAGGGTCGCCGTGTTCCGGCGCCTGGAGCGCCTCGCCCCCGCGGGCCTGCGCGGCACCCGCCGCGGCGATCTGCTCTCCCGCCTCGTCGCCGACGTGGACGCCCTCCAGGACTACTGGCTGCGCTGGCTCCTTCCGGCCGGCGCCGCGGCCGTCGTCAGTGCCGGAGCCGTCGGCTTCACCGCCTGGCTGCTCCCGGAGGCGGGCGCCGTCCTGGCCGTCGGCCTGCTGGCCGCGGGCGTCGGCGTGCCCCTGGTGAGCGGTGCCGTGGCCCGCAGGGCGGAGCGCAAGCTGGCTCCCGCGCGCGGGGTGCTCGCCACCAGGGTGGCCGATCTGCTCACGGGCACGGCCGAGTTGACGGTCGCGGGCGCCCTGCGGCGGCGTACCGACAAGGCGAAGGAGGCCGACGCCGAGCTGACCCGGATCGCCTCCCGCACGGCGAGCGCCACCGCGCTCGGCGACGGCCTCACCGCGCTCGCCACCGGCCTCACGGTGGCCGCGGCGGCGCTCGTCGGCGTCCAGGGTGTGCACGACGGCCGGCTGAGCGGCGTCGCGCTGGCCGTCGTCGTCCTCACCCCGCTCGCCGCGTTCGAGGCGGTGCTGGGGCTGCCGCTCGCCGTGCAGTACCGCCAGCGCGTCAAGAAGAGCGCCGAGCGGGTCCACGAGGTCCTGGACGCGGCCGAACCCGTCCCGGCCCACGCCGCGCTCGCGGAGCCCCCGCAGTCGCCCTTCCCGCTGCGCCTGGAAGCACTGCGGGCCCGCTACGAGGGGCAGGAGCGGGACGCCCTGGCAGACGTCTCGCTCACTCTGGAGCGCGGCCGCCGCGTCGCCGTCGTCGGCCCGTCCGGGTCCGGCAAGACGACGCTGGCCCACGTGCTGCTGCGCTTCCTGGGCGCGGGCGAGGGGACGTACACACTGGGCGGCACGGACGTGTCGGCGCTCGACGGCGACACCGTGCGCCGCTTCGTCGGGCTGTGCGCGCAGGACGCGCACGTCTTCGACAGCTCCCTGCGCGAGAACCTGCTGCTCGCGCGGAAGGGCGCGAGCGACGACGAGCTGTACGGCGCGCTCGCGGAGGCACGGCTCGACGGCTGGGTGCGGTCCCTGCCCGACGGGCTCGACACGCTCGTCGGCGAGCACGGAGCACGCCTCTCCGGAGGCCAGCGGCAGCGCCTCGCGCTCGCCCGCGCGCTGCTCGCCGACTTCCCCGTCCTCGTACTCGACGAGCCCGCCGAACACCTCGACCTGCCGACGGCCGACGCCCTCACCACCGACCTGCTCGCGGCCACCGAAGGCCGTACGACGCTGCTCATCACGCACCGTCTCGCCGGGCTCGACAAAGTTGACGAGGTGATCGTCCTGGAGGAGGGACGGGTGGCGCAGCGCGGTACGTACGCGGAGCTGGTGGCCGTCGACGGGCCGCTGCGGCGGATGCGGGAGCGGGAGTCGGCGGCGGACCTGCTGACCGGGGTCGGCGGCTGACGAGGCGCCGCGAAGGCTCGACTTTCCCTGGCAAAACGGACTAACTACGCTCGGGGCATGCCCGTCCCCCCGGCCTCCGCCCCCACTCCGCGCCCCGAAGGCACCCCCGAGGCCGCGCCGGGTGCGGACGGCACCCCCGAGGCCGCCCCGGTCACGGAAGGCGCCCCCCAGGTCCCGTCGGGCGCGGACGGCACCCCGGGCGCGGAAGCCGTCCCGGACTCGGCGGAGGTGGCGGCCCGGGCGACCCGCAGCCTCCAGGGTCTGTCCACCGAGCTGACCGCGCGCGTACCGCAGCTCCTGGAGGCGATGCGTTCCGTCGGCACCGGGCTCGAACTGCACACGACCCTGGATCGCATCTGTGAGACCGCGGCCGAGCTCACGGACGCCCGCTACGCCGCGATCGGCGTCGTCTCCGAAGACGGCGACGGGCTCTCCGACTTCGTCTACACCGGCATCGACGAGGCCACCGCCGCCCGCATCGGACGCCTCCCCGACGGCCACCGCGGGCTGCTCGGCGCGCTCATCCACCAGCCGGAGACGCTGCGCCTCGCCGACCTCGCCACCGATCCGCGCTCCTGTGGCTTCCCCGCCCACCACCCGCCGATGCGCGGCTTCCTGGGGGTGCCGATCCGGGTCCAGGGGGAGATCTTCGGGAACCTGTATCTCACGGAGAAGCGCGGCGGGGGCGAGTTCAACGAGTACGACGTGCACATGGTGCGCGTGCTCGCCACGGAGGCCGGCATCGCGATCGGCAACGCGCGCCTGTACGAGGCCGCCAAGCAACGGGAGCGGTGGATCGACGGCTCCGTGGCGGTCACCACGGCGCTGCTGTCCGGCTCCGACGCGGAGGACGCGCTCGCGGTCGTCGCCGAGCAGGCGCGGCATCTGGCCGACTCGGCGGCCGGGATCGTGCTGCTGCCCGACGAGGAGGGCGGCATGGAGATCGTCGCCGTGTCCTCGGACGAGCCCATCGGGGCGCTCGGTGTGGCGGTGCCTCCGGAGAGCCGCATCATCGCCGATCTGCTCGACGGGCAGGCCGTGTTCATCGACGACGCGGCCACCGATCCGCGGATCATGACCGACGTCGCGCGGAACTACGGCCCCGCGATGATGCTGCCCCTGCAGAGCGACGGCCGGGTCCTGGGGACGCTGGTGACGCCCCGCGCGCGCGGGGCACGCCCTTTCACGGAGACCGAGCGGACCCTCGCCACCCAGTTCGCCTCGCAGGCCGCGCTGGCGCTGATGATGGCCGAGGCGCAGCGCGACCGGGAGCGGCTCGCCGTCTACGAGGACCGCGACCGGATCGCCCGCGATCTGCACGACCTCGTCATCCAGCGGCTCTTCGCCACCGGGATGATGCTGGAGAGCGCCCAGCGGAGGTCCGTCGTGCCGGAGGTGCAGCGGGGCGTCGGCAAGGCCGTCGACGAGCTGGACGTGACGATCCAGGAGATCCGCACGGCGATCTTCGCGCTCCAGCAGGGGCCGGCCGAGGCGCCCGCGGGGCTGCGCACCCGCGTCCTGCGCGAGATCAACATGGCGGCCGTGCCGCTCGGCTTCAAGCCCTCGCACCGCTTCGTGGGCCCCGTCGACACGCTCGTCGGCGAGCTCACCGGCAAGAACCTCATCGCGGCGCTGCGCGAGGCCCTGTCGAACGCCTTCCGGCACGCGCAGGCCGCCCGCATCGACGTCGTCGTCGACTCCACGCTGATCCTGCCGGACGGGAAGCGCGGCGTACGGCTGACCGTGGCCGACGACGGCGTCGGCATCACGGAGGGCGGTCGCCGCAGCGGCCTGAAGAACCTCAAACGGCGCGCGGAGTCGCTGGGCGGCGACAGTTGGTACGGGCCCGGCATCAGCGAGGACGGCGGCGGTACGACGGTGGTGTGGCAGGCGCCCTACTGAGGCTTGGGGGCGCTCATTGAGGACCCGGGGTTCCGGGGGCCCTGTTCGGCGGAACCCCGGTGCCCCGTACGGGTCATCCGGCCCCCCGCGCGTACGAGTTCCCCGGGCGTGCCGCGCGCGTGGGGGCCACCATCCGGGACATGCGCCCACTGCCCCGCCGCCCGCTCGTCGTGCCGGTCCTGCTGTGCGCGCTCGTCGCCCTGTCCGCGCCCCGGACCGTCGCCGCCGAGGAGGGCGACAGCGGCCCCGAAGCGGGCCCGGACGGCCACAGCGTGGCCGCCGACGTGGCGCGGCTCTACGAAGAGGCGCAGGCGGCCGCTCTGCGGTACGAGGCGGGGCAGCGGGCGGCCGATGTGCAGCGCGCCCGCGTCGCGCGGCTCGACCGGCTGCTCGCCAAGGAGCGGCACCAGGTCTCCGTGCTGCACGAGGACCTGGGCCGGATGGCCGGCGCCCAGTACCGCACCGGCGGCGGGCTGCCGCTCACCGCGCGGCTGCTGCTCGCGGACGACCCCGACGAACTGCTGCGCGGCAGGCGGATCCTGGGGCAGGCGGACCTCGCCGTCACCAACGCCGTCGCCCGGACCCAGCGGGCCGCGGCCAGGTTCGACACCGCCAAGCGGTCCGCCGACCGCGCCCGGGGCGCGCTCGACCGGCGCACGGCGCAGCTCGCGAGCCTGAAGCGGGGCATCGAGGAGAAGCTGGAGACCGCGCGATGGACGCTGCAGGGCGAGGCCGACGAGTCGGTCGCGGCGGGCCGGTGCCGGGGCGCCGTGCGGCTCACGCAGCCGGAATCGTCGTCCACGCGCGCGTGGGTGCCGCCCTTGAAGACGTACGAGTTGTCCGCGGGCTTCGACAGCGCGGGCGAGCGCTGGGCGGCCCGGCACACCGGGCAGGACTTCGCCGTCGACATCGGCACCCCGGTGCGGGCGGTGGGCGCCGGGCGGGTGGTGCGGGTGGCGTGCGGCGGCGGCTTCGGCATCGAGGTCGTGGTGCGGCACGAGGACGGCTACTACACGCAGTACGCGCACCTGGCCTCGGCCGCCGTCGACCAGGGGGAGCGGGTGCGCGCCGGACAGTGGGTCGGCCAGGCGGGCACCACCGGCAACTCGTCGGGCCCCCACCTGCACTTCGAAGCGCGCGTCACGCCGGACCTGGGTTCGGGCGTGGATCCGGTGAAGTGGCTGGCGGAGCGGGGAGTCGACCTCTGAGGACCGCAGGCCGCGGGCCCGCCCGGAGGGCGCTGCGGAGGGCGGTCGGTGCCCAACGGAGGCCTCCGGAGAGGGGCTTTTCCCCAATGCACCGGTTGCCGGAGCAACCGGTCGAGGCGCCCCGCCAGAACTAGCGCTGCGCCAGTATCCGTTCGATGACCACCGCCACGCCGTCCTCGTTGTTGGCGACGGTGCGGCCGGACGCGGCGGCGACGACGTCCGCGTGTGCGTTGCCCATCGCGTACGAGACGCCGGCCCAGGTGAGCATCTCGACGTCGTTCGGCATGTCTCCGAAGGCGACGACTTCCTCGTGGCTGATGCCGCGCTCGGCGCAGCACAGGGCGAGCGTGCTGGCCTTGGAGACACCGGGGCCGCTGATCTCCAGGAGCGCGGTCGGGCTGGACCGGGTGATCTCCACGCGATCGCCCACGGCCGTCCGGGCCAGCGTCAGGAAGGCGTCCGGCGGGATGTCGGGGTGGTGGGCGAGGACCTTGAGGACGGGCTGGTCGGCGCAGTCGGACTCGGCCGCGAGCAGCTTCTCGGCGGGCGCCACGCCGACCGCCGGGTCCAGGTGCAGCGGCGGGTAGGCGGCTTCGTGGTGCACCCCGCCGGTCCGCTCGATCGCGAACGACGTACCGGGCGCGGCCGCGCGCAGGATGCCGACGACGTCGAGCGCGGTCGCGGGCGACAGGTCCCGCACCTTCACGAAGCGGTGGCCGCCGGGCCCGCCGTGCAGGTCGACCACCGCGGCGCCGTTCCCGCAGATCGCCAGGCCGTGGCCGTGCACGTGGTCGCTGACGACGTCCATCCAGCGGGCCGGGCGCCCGGTCACGAAGAAGACCTCGATGCCGGCCGCCTCGGCGGCGGCGAGCGCGGCGACGGTGCGTTCCGAGACGGACTTGTCGTCGCGCAGCAGGGTGCCGTCCAGGTCCGTGGCGATCAGCCGGGGCGGGACGGAGGAGGCGGGAATCCGGGGCCGAGGGGTGGTTGAGGTCACGTACGCGATTGTCCCGCATATGCGCGCACGGGTGTGTGGCGGGGCGCACATCTGAGTACGTGACACATCCGTGCGCCTCTGCCGCACGTCGGGCTACCCGCGACTGCCCTGGTCAGGGCTGCCGCGGGGCTTGCCTTGGCCGGACGAGGCGTCCGCCGGGCCGGACGCGGGCGACCCTCAGAGCTGGGCGAGCGCCTCTGTCGCGATGCGCTCGAAGACCTTCTCGTCCGCCGCGAAGTCCGTGCCGGGCAGCGGCCAGTGCAGGACGATCTCGTCGAAGCCCAGCTCCGCGTGCCTGCCCGCGAAGTCGACGAAGGCGTCGAAGGAGTCCAGGGGGTGGTCCGGGGTGAAGCCGGTGAGCAGCACCTTGCCGAGCTCGCCGGCGTCGCGGCCGACCTCGGCACAGGCCGCGCCGAGCTTGCCGACCTGGCCGCGGATGGCCTCGAGGGACTGCTCCGGGGTGCCCGATTCGGAGATCTTCGGGTCGCCCGTCGTCACCCACGCCTGCCCGTGCCGCGCGGCGAGCCGCAGACCGCGCGGCCCGGTGGCGGCCACGGCGAACGGCAGCCGGGGGCGCTGCACGCAGCCCGGGATGTTCCGCGCCTCGTACGCCGCGTAGCGCTCGCCCTCGTACGTCACCGAGTCCTCGGTGAGCAGCCGGTCGAGCAGCGGCAGGAACTCTCCGAAGTGGTCCGCGCGTTCACGGGGTGTCCAGGGCTCGTCGTCGGCGCGGCGCAGCGTGCTCGCGTCGAAGCCGTTGCCGCCCGCGCCTATGCCCAGCGTGACGCGGCCGTTCGACACGTCGTCGAGGGTGATCAGTTCCTTGGCGAGCGTCACCGGGTGCCGGAAGTTCGGCGAGGTGACGAGCGTGCCGAGGCGGATCCGCTCGGTCGCGGCCGCGGCGGCCGTCAGCGTGGGCACCGCGCCGAACCAGGGGCCGTCGCGGAAGGTCCGCCAGGAGAGGTGGTCGTAGGTGTAGGCGGTGTGGAAACCGAGGTCCTCCGCGCGCTGCCAGCGCTCCTTGCCGCCTTCGTGCCAGCGGCGGACGGGCAGGATCACGGTGCTCAGACGCAGACTCATGCCGTCGAGCGTACGGGGAGCCGGGAGCCGGTCACCCCGCCGCCCGCCCCGCCCGGACTCAGCGCACTCCGGCGTCCAGCCACGGCGCGCCCGCCCGGCCCGGGCTCAGCGCACCCTGGAGTTCAGCCACGGCGTGAGCGAGATCATGGGGATCATCTCCTTGTACGTCTCGTCCCCGGGCAGCGGCACGATCAGCCAGTAGCCCGGCGGGAAGCGGCGCCCCTTGACGTACGCGAGGCCGCCGAGGACCGACCGAACGAACGCGGGCACCGAATCGCGCGGGATGTCATGGCACTCGACGCCCTCGACGCCGATCAGCGCGTCGTCGTCCGGGTAGAGGCGCACGGAGATCCGCGGTGAGCCGCCGAGCTCCACGAACGCCTCGTGCGGCAGCGAGCCGTCCGGGTCCGTCGTCACGCCCACGCCCGCGGCACTGCGGCGGGAGGTCCGGTCGGCGCCTATGTCATGGGTGACGGTGATCTCCCGCTCGTAGGCGCGCGCGATCGTGCGCAGCGCGCCGACGGCGGCCTCGGTGCTGTGCAGGTGCTCCATGGTTCCCGATCATGCCTGGCCGGGAGGTTCAGCGGGATCCGGGAAAGCGCAGACAGCCAGGTGGCACGGCGGCGGTGAGCCAGACGCCGTTTGCGCTGACCTGGAACACATGGCCGTCGCGGTGCATCGCGCCCGCGTCGACGGACAGCACGACCGGGCGCCCGCGCCGGGCCCCCACCCGTGTCGCCGTGTCCCGGTCGGGCGAGAGGTGCACGGCGTGCCGGTTCATGGGGCGCAGCCCCTCGGCGCGGATCGCGGGCAGATGGCGGGCGACCGTGCCGTGGTAGAGGTACGCGGGCGGGGTCGCGGCCGGCAGGCCGAGGTCCACGTCGACGGAGTGGCCCTGGCTCGCGCGGATCCGGTCGCCCTCGACCGCGAAGCGCCGCTTGTCGTTCACGGCCACCACGTGGTCGAGCTCGGCGCGGGTGAAGCGGAAGCCGTGCGCCGCGGCGGCCGCGATGAGCGTGCCGATGTCCACCCAGCCGCCCTCGTCGAGCGTGATCCCGATTCGCTCGGGCTGATGACGCAGGTGCTTCGACAGGTATTTCGACACCTTCACGGTGCGCCGGTCGTCCGTCCGGTCCGGCGGGCGTGCTTCTTGCATCTCCTCAGCGTCGCGCTCCGCCGTTCTCCGCGCACTCGATTTTCCGCCACCGTTCGGGCGCCGACTTTTCATCGAGGAAATCGGGTCCACAGGTTTGATCCACAACCAAGTCCAGTTATCCACAGGCTCGTTGACGATTCTGTGGACAACTCTCAATCTATCGGCGGCATTTGGGTAACTTGTTGCTGTTCAAGGTGACTTGAAGACAATGCGTCCAACGTCCTGTTCTGTACCTCCCGTTCGGCGGCCGCGGCGATGAACGCGGCGGCGTTCTCCCGCCCAACCAGCTCCTGAACCGCGCGCATTGTGCTGGCGGGCAGGGCCACATGCTGCGGCTCCGTGCTCTGTCCGCCGTGCTGGAGGGGTTCCTCCGCGTCGAGGTGGCGGCGCAGATGCCGGGTGGCGAACATCCGCATCGCGCGGGCCAGTTCGGCGTCGACCGACTTCTGCGCCAGCGGCCTCAGGCGGCGGACGAGCGCGGCCGCCTCCGCCGCGTCCGCCTCGCTCGGCGGGTGATGTCCGAGATAGCGGGCGAAGACGTGCTCGTTGGTGAACTCCAGGAAACGCGCCGCGATGTGCTCGACCTGCCCCCTCAACTCCCGCAGATGGCCCGAGATCGCCGACAGCGGCACGCCCGCCGCGTGCAACTCGGCGGCCACCGCCAGCTCTTGCGGGCTCGGCACCAGGAATTCGTCGTCGCGGCCCGGCAGCGGTTCGAGCACCCCGAGCGCGATCGCGTCCGCCACCGCCACGTCGTCCGGAGTGCCGCCGAACGCCGCGTCCAGCTCGGCCCGCGTGATCCGGTCGGCCTTCTCGTCCGTCCAGGGGCCGTCGACCTCCGCGACCAGGCCGAGCACGCCGCCCAGCCCGCGACCCGCGTCCCAGGCCTCAAGGAGCTCCTTGATGGAGGCCAGGGTGTACCCCCGGTCGAGCAGGTCGGCGATCTGGCGCAGCCGGGCCAGATGCGCGTCCCCGTACACATTGGACCGGCCGCGCCGCTCCGGCCGGGGGAGCAGGCCGCGGTCCTGATAGGCCCGGATCGTCCGCACCGTGGCCCCGCTGTGGTGGGCGAGGTCCTCTATGCGGTACTCCACGCGCCGCTCTGTGCCGTGCGGCTCCGTGGCCGACCTGTCCTCCACGCTCCCCCTCCTGACGCCGACGCTCCGTACTAGGCGATGGCCGCGCGTGTCGCCACCGCCGCGGCGGCCCGCGCCGCGGGCGACCGCGCCAGATACTCGACGGCCTTGCGCAGCGAGCCTTCCTGCGACGGATGGTACGACCGCCGCAGATAGCGGGGTATGGCCGCGCCGAGCTCCCGCCAGCCGGGCAGCAGGCCCTTCCCGATCGCCCTGTTGAACTCGCCGAGGGACAGCCGCAGTCGGCCCGCCAGCTGCGGGTCGTGCCGGATCAGATACGCGCTGCCCCAGATCCACAGGTAGAGCATCACGGGCGCCGTGATCCCCATGGCCGTGACCCGGCGCGCGTACCGAGCGGCTCCCGCGCCGCCGCAGTGCTGGTACATGTCGAAGGCGACCGAGCGGTGCTCGACCTCCTCCGCGCCGTGCCAGCGCAGCAGGTCGAGCATGACCTCGTCCGCCCCGGCCCGGTCGAGGCCCTCGGCGTGCAGCACCCAGTTGCCGAGCACCGCCGTGAACTGCTCGATGGCCGCGACGATCGCGAGCCGGAAGCGCAGCCACTCCTGCGTCGGGATCGGCGCCCCCAGCGGCGGCTGCTCGCCCAGGAGCTTCTCGAAGAGGAAGTCGACGTACTTCGTGAAGTCGGCCGTGTCCAGGCGCTGCGCCGCCAGGTGGTCGAGCACGTGCGCGTGCTGCACGCTGTGCGTGGCCTCCTGCCCCATGAAGCCCTTGACGTCCTTCAGGAGCACCGGGTCGGTGATCAGCGGCAGGCCCTCCTTGAAGACCTTCACGAACCACCGCTCCCCCGCCGGGAGCAGCAGGTGCAGGACGTTGATGACGTGGGTGGCGGTGGGCTCGTCCGGTATCCAGTGCAGCGGCGTCTCGTCCCAGTCGAACGAGACCCGGCGCGGCACGATGGCGTAGTGCTCCTCGGAGTGCTCTTCGGCGTCGCCCGCGGGGACGTCCCCCGCGTTCTTGGGGCGGGCCGCGCTCTCAGGGTTCTCCGTGCTCACAGCGGTGGCTCCAATCGGGCCATCGCACGCAGGGCCTTGGGCGTGAAGCGGGACATGAGGTGGGCGCCGCGCGCCTCCGGGGTGACGGGCACGACGGCCTGATTGCGGACGACGGCGCGCAGCACGGCGTCGGCGACCTTCTCCGGCGGATAGTTCCGCAGGCCGTACAGGCGGGCGGACTTCTTCTGGCGGCGCTTCTCCTCGTCGGCGGAGACTCCGGCGAAGCGGGCCGTCGCCGTGATGTTCGTGTTGACGAAGCCCGGGCAGATCGCGGAGACCCCGATGCCCTGGCCCGCCAGCTCCGCGCGCAGGCACTCGCTGAGCATCAGGACGGCGGCCTTCGACGTGCTGTACGCCGGGAGGGCCTTGGAGGGCTGATAGGCCGCCGCGGACGCGGTGTTCACGATGTGCCCGCCCTGACCGCGCTCGGCCATCTGCCTGCCGAAGAGGCGGCAGCCGTGGATCACGCCCCACAGGTTGACGTCGAGCACCTTCTTCCAGTCCTCGGCGCTGGTGTCGAGGAAGGAGCCGGAGAGGCCGATGCCGGCGTTGTTCACCAGGACGTCCACCACGCCGTACTCCGTGGCGACCTTCTCGGCGAGCTTCTCCATGGCCTGCTCGTCGCTGACGTCGACCGTCTCGGCCCAGGCCGCCGGGGCGCCGACGAGACGGGACAGCTCGGCGGTGCGGGCCGCGCCCTCCGCGTCCCGGTCGACGGCGATCACCCGCGCGCCCGCCTCGGCGAACGCGAACGCCGTGGCCCGCCCGATGCCGCTGCCCGCGCCCGTGATCAGCACGAGCTGGCCCGAGAACCGCTCGGCGTACTTCCCCGGGGCCGGGGCGGCCGCGTTCGCGAGGGCCGTCGGGCCGCCGTCCTCGTGGGTCGTCACGAACTCCGAGATCCACGCGGCCAGTTGGTCCGGCCGGGTGCGCGGCACCCAGTGCTTGGCCGGGAGCTTGCGCCGGGTCAGCTGCGGGGCCCACAGCTCCAGGTCGTCGTAGAGGCTCTCGGAGAGGAAGACGTCGCCGGTGGGCGTGATCAGCTGCACCGGGGCGTGGGCGTACGCGTCCTCGCGGGGCCTGCGCAGGCGGGCGCGGACGTTGTCGCGGTAGAGCCAGGCGCCGTGTGCGGCGTCCGACGGCAGCGACAACGTGGGATAGCCGTCCGCGGGGACCTTCTCCAGGCGCTGGAGGATCTTCGGCCAGCGCTTGCCGAGCGGGCCGCGCCAGGCCAGCTCGGGCAGGACGGGGGTGTGCAGCATGTACACATACCAGGACTTGGCGCCCTGGCCGGCCAGTTGGGCGGCGCGGCGCGGGGTGGGCCGGGTCATGCGCTTCTTGATCCAGTGCCCGAAGTGGTCCAGGGACGGGCCGGACATCGAGGTGAAGGAGGCGATGCGGCCTTGGGTGCGCTGCACCGTCACGAACTCCCAGGCCTGCACCGAGCCCCAGTCGTGCCCCACCAGGTGCACCGGCCTGTCCGGGCTGAGCGCGTCCGCGACCGCGAGGAAGTCGTCGGTGAGCTTCTCCAGCGTGAAGCCGCCGCGCAGCGGCTTGGGCGCCGTCGACCTGCCGTGCCCGCGCACGTCGTACAACACCACGTGGAAGCGGTCGGCCAGGCGCGCGGCGACCTCGGACCACACCTCCTTGGAGTCCGGGTAGCCGTGCACGAGCAGCACCGTGGGCCGCCCGGCGTCGCCCAGCTCGGCGACGCACAGCTCCACGTCGCCCGTGCGCACCCAGCGCTCACGCGCGCCCATGAGATCCACGGTGGTCATGCGGCAGCCCTTTCCTCGGCCCAGCGCCGCACATGCGGCAGATCGTCGTCCAGCCAGAAGGCGCTCTCGTCCGGGTCCCTGGAGTCGGTGACGACCAGGATCTCCTCGAACTTCGCGCCCGTGCCCCGGAAGCCCAGATGCGGCTCGACCGCCCACAGGCCCGGCTGCGGCGGGTGGTCGGAGAACTTGTACGGCGACCACAGGGGGGACCAGCCGTCCCGGTGGCCGTGCAGCGCGTCGCTCGCGAGGCCCTTCAGGGACTGCGTGCCGAACCCGAAGACGTGCGGGGACAGGCGGCGCTCCTTGACCCGGTCGACCTTGTGCGCGATCACGCCGAAGGGATACGCACGATGGCGGTTGGCATACCCCTGGCGGACCATGAGGTGGTCCACGCTCTCGTAGATCTCGCGGAGCGGGCGGCGCTCGCGGACCTCGCGCAGGATCAGCTCGCGGTGCGCCTCCAGGTCGGCGAGCAGCTTGTCGTGCACGGGGTTGAGGCCGAGGCAGCCCGAATATCCGATGTCGGCCGTATATCCCTTGAAGACCGGGGCCATGTCGAGGATGAAGGGCATCCCCGGCTCCAGGCGGCGGTTGGTGGGGAAGAACTGCAGCGGTATCCGGAAGTTCACGAACGCCGTGCGGTCGCCGAACCAGGCGAAGGGCAGATGGAACCAGTCCCGCACTCCCCGCGCCCGCAGCCACTCGCGCTGCATCCGCGCCGCCTCGCGCTCCGTCACCCCCGGCTTGAGCTGGGCGGCGACCGCTTCCGCGCATTCGTACGCGAGGGTCTGCACCTGCCGGAACCCCCGCAGCTCCGCGGAGAGTTCACCCTTCACTGCTGAGGCCATGCCACCGTCCGTCCCGTGTCCGCGCCCGTCGGCCCGGCCGCCCCCGCCCACAGCGGGAGTCACCGCGCCATCGCCGTACGCGCTCGTAACTTGACACTGATGAATGTGACAATGCCTGGCGGCTGCGTCAATAGTTCTGCACGACCGTCCGGGACAGGTCCGGAAGTTCCCCGAGAGGGGTCCCGGGGGAACCCCCAGGGGTCGACTTCCGGACGACCCTTACGGGCCCGTAATACTCGAGAGTGACGGCGATCGGGCCTCAGGGCTGACGCCCCGGTGTGGCCCGCGCCACTACGTTCGAACCGTGACTGTGATCGCGACCGAAAGCCTGAGCAAGCGGTACCCGAGGGTGACCGCGCTTGACCGGCTCTCCATGGATATCGGGCCCGGTGTGACCGGACTCGTCGGAGCCAACGGAGCCGGCAAGTCCACACTGATCAAGATCCTGCTGGGTCTGTCCCCCACCACGGAGGGCCGCGCCGCCGTGCTCGGCCTCGATGTCGCCACCAGCGGCGGCGAGATCCGCGAGCGCGTCGGCTACATGCCGGAACACGACTGCCTGCCGCCCGACGTCTCGGCCACCGAGTTCGTCGTCCACATGGCGCGCATGTCGGGCCTGCCGCCGGCCGCCGCGCGCGAGCGCACCGCGGACACCCTGCGTCATGTCGGGCTCTACGAGGAGCGCTATCGCCCCATCGGCGGCTACTCGACCGGCATGAAGCAGCGCGTGAAGCTCGCCCAGGCGCTGGTGCACGACCCGCAGCTGGTCTTCCTCGACGAGCCGACCAACGGCCTCGACCCGGTCGGTCGCGACGAGATGCTGGGCCTGATCCGGCGCGTGCACACCGACTTCGGCATCTCGGTCCTGGTCACCTCGCACCTCCTGGGCGAACTGGAGCGCACCTGCGACCACGTCGTCGTCATCGACGGCGGCAAGCTGCTGCGCTCCAGCTCCACCACGGACTTCACCCAGACCACGACGACCCTCGCCGTCGAGGTCACCGACAGCGACGAACACCCCGACGGCACCGGAGCGTTGCGCAAGGCACTGCAGGGCCGCGGCGTCGCCACCCAGGACGACGGCGGCGGCCTGCCCGGCGCCGGGCACACCGTGCTGCTCGAAGCGGAGAGCGAGGAGACGTACGACCTCGTACGGGACGTGGTCGCCGATCTCGGCCTCGGCCTGGTCCGCATGGAACAGCGCAGGCACCACATCGCGGAGGTCTTCCGCAGCAACGACGAACAGGGCGCGCAGGGCGAGCCGGACGCGGGCGGCGCCACGGCCTCCGAGCACGCCGCCGCCCGGGCGGGGACCGCGGCCGCCGCCGAGAAGACGCAGACGGCCGCCGCCGAACAGATGGGAGGCGGCCGCGATGCCCGCTGACTCCACACAGATCCACAACATCGGCTACCGGCACTACGACGGCCCGCGCCTGGGCCGCGCGTACGCCACCCGGTCGCTGTTCTCGCAGAGCCTGCGCGGCGCCTACGGCCTCGGCCGCTCGGCCAAGTCCAAGGTCCTGCCGATGATCCTCTTCGGGGTGATGTGCGCCCCCGCGCTGATCATGGTCGCGGTCGCCGTCGCCACCAAGGCCGACGACCTGCCGATCGACTACACGCGCTACGCCATAGTGCTCCAGGCCGTCATCAGCCTCTACCTGGCCGCCCAGGCCCCGCAGACCGTCTCCAGGGACCTGCGGTTCCAGACCGTGCCGCTGTACTTCTCGCGCCCCATCGAACGCGTCGACTACGTACGCGCGAAGTTCGCGGCGCTCTCCAGCGCGCTGTTCATCCTGACGGCCGTCCCGCTGATCGTGCTCTACGTAGGAGCCCTGCTCGCCAAACTCGACTTCGCCGACCAGACGAAGGGATTCGCCCAAGGTCTGGTCTCCGTAGCGCTGCTGTCCGTGCTGTTCTCCGGGATCGCGCTGGTCATCTCGGCGGTCACCCCGCGCCGCGGCTTCGGCATCGCCGCCGTCATCGCCGTCCTGACCATCTCCTACGGAGCGGTGTCCACCGTCCAGGCCATCGCGCACGAACAGGGCAGCTCCGAAGCCATCAGCTGGCTCGGCCTGTTCTCACCGATCACGCTCATCGACGGCGTACAGACCGCCTTCCTGGGCGCCACCTCCGCCTTCCCCGGCAAGGAAGGCCCCTCGGCCGGCGCGGGCGTCGTCTACGTCCTCGTCGTCCTCGCCCTCATCGCGGGCAGCTACGCCGCCCTGCTGCGCCGCTACCGAAAGGCCGGGCTCTAAGAATGACGCCCCTCAGCATCGACCATGTGTCCCGCTGGTTCGGCAACGTGGTGGCGGTCAACGACATCACGATGACGATCAGCCCCGGAGTCACCGGCCTGCTCGGCCCGAACGGCGCCGGGAAGTCCACCCTCATCAGCATGATGGGAGGTTTCCTCTCGCCCTCCACCGGCTCCGTCACCCTCGACGGCAACCCCACCTGGCGCAACGAGACCATCTACAAGCACCTGGGGATCGTCCCCGAGCGCGAGGGGATGTACGACTTCCTCACCGGCCGCGAATTCGTCGTCGCCAACGCCGAGTTGCACGGCCTGGGCAAGAAGGCCGCCCAGAAGGCCCTCGCCACGGTCGAGATGGAGTACGCGCAGGACCGCAAGATCTCGACGTACTCCAAGGGCATGAAGCAGCGCGTGAAGATGGCCTCCGCGCTCGTCCACGAGCCGTCCGTGCTGCTGCTCGACGAGCCCTTCAACGGCATGGACCCGCGCCAGCGCATGCAACTCATGGAACTGCTGCGCAAGATGGGCGACGAGGGCCGCACCGTCCTGTTCTCGTCGCACATCCTCGAAGAGGTCGAACAACTCGCCTCGCACATCGAGGTGATCGTCGCCGGCCGGCACGCGGCCAGCGGCGACTTCCGCAAGATCCGCCGCCTGATGACGGACCGGCCGCACCGCTACCTGGTGCGCTCCAGCGACGACCGCGTGCTAGCCGCCGCGCTCATCGCCGACCCGTCGACCGCGGGCATCGAAGTCGACCTGGCTGAGGGCGCGTTGCGCATCCAGGCAGTCGACTTCGGGCGCTTCACCACCCTGTTGCCACGCATCGCCCGCGAACACGACATCCGGCTGCTGACCGTCTCGCCCTCGGACGAGTCGCTCGAGTCGGTCTTCTCCTACCTCGTCGCGGCCTGAAGGGAGCCACCGTGTACGACCCCACTGTCGCCCGGCTCACCTACCGGGCCCTGCTCGGCCGCCGCCGGGCACTGATCCTCTTCGCGCTGCCGCTGCTGCTGATCGTCATCTCCGCGGCGGTACGCAGTTTCAGCGGCGCCGACGACCAGGTCGCCTCCGACCTGCTCGGCGGCTTCGCGCTCGCCACGATGGTGCCGATCATCGGCGTCATCGCCGGCACCGGCGCGATCGGACCCGAGATCGACGACGGCTCGGTGCTCTACCTGCTGTCCAAGCCGGTGAAACGGCCCACGATCATCGTCACCAAACTGACCGTCGCCATCGCCGTCACCATGGCGTTCTCGGCGGTCCCGACGTTCATCGCGGGCATGATCCTGAACGGCAACGGCCAGCAGATCGCCGTCGCCTACACCATCGCCGCCCTCGTCTCCTCCATCGCGTACGCGGCGATCTTCCTGCTCCTCGGCACCATCACGCGGCACGCGGTGGTCTTCGGCCTCGTGTACGCCCTCGTGTGGGAGGCGCTCTTCGGGTCGCTGGTCTCCGGGGCGCGCACGCTCAGCGTCCAGCAGTGGTCGCTGGCCGTCGCCCACAAGGCCGCGGACGGCGGCGACCTCGTCACCTCCGACGTCGGCCTGCCCGTCGCGGTGATCCTGCTGATCGTGGTGACGGTCGGGACCACCTGGTTCGCGGGGCAGAAGCTGCGGACGCTGACGCTGGCGGGAGACGAGTAGGCCGACCCGCAGTCCCGCCGTCGTGGCGGCCGACCTGCCGTCTTGACGGCGCCTTCACCCTCCCGCCAGGACACTGGTGGGAGGGGGATGCTTCAGCAGTGACCGGGAGGTGCCGCGATGGCATCGGACGACGGACGGGACGAGGATCCTGCGGGCTCGGGTGCGGGCTCGGGCTCACGCTCGGGTGCGGGTGCGGGTGCGGGTGCGGGTGCGGACGCCGGTGCGGGTGACCGTGGCGAGGACGGGGCCTGGGACGACGTGGTTCTCGACGACGACTTCATACGTTCCGCAGAGGCCGCCGAGCCGTCCGCCCGGGCCCGCATGCTCTCCGCCCGCTGGCGGGACCGGGCGCCCGAGCCGCAGCCCTGGCGGTCCGACGAGCCGCCCGCCGGGTGGTTCTTCAGCCGGCGCAGGAAGAGGCGGCGGCGCAAGTAGGCTGCGACGGCGGCGGGCCGCGGGAAATTCGGTGGCGGCGCGCGGGCCGCGCGGGCAGAGTTGGTGATGTCACCGCGCCGGGCCCTTCCCTGGCGCCACCTTCTGGGAGAGGAGCCGACGATGTTCACGAACAGTGAGTCGCGCTCCCGGCAGGGCGATCCGGGTCAGGCTCCGGAGTAGTTACTCACTCCGTCCGAGCCGTGCCACGGGGGATCGCCCGGGGCGGCCGCTTCGAGCGCGCACAGTTTGCTGCGCGGGCCGCCCACCCAACGTCGCACTGGGCCGGGCCTCGGGGTCACGGGAACATTCCCGTGCCCTTGGGTCCGGCCTTCGTGCGCGCCCCGAAAGGGCGCGGGGCCGTATCGACATGCGGCTCCGCCGCGGGGCGCGACCAGCCCCCACCGGCCCGCAGGATTGGATACCGCACATCCAGCGAAGCGCTCAGGCCAACAACCGTTCCAGCACCACCGCGATCCCGTCCTCCTCGTTGGAGGCCGTCACCTCGTCCGCGACCGCCTTGAGGTCCTCGTGGGCGTTGGCCATGGCTACGCCGTGGGCGCACCAGGCGAACATCGGGATGTCGTTGGGCATGTCGCCGAAGGCGATCGTGTCCGCGGCCTTCGCGCCGATGCGGCGTGCGGCGAGGGACAGCCCCGTCGCCTTCGTCAGGCCGAGCGGCAGGAGCTCCACTATGCCTTCGCCCGCCATCGTCACGCCGACGAGATCGCCCGCGACCTCCCGCGCCACGGCCGCCAGGGCGTCGTCGCCGAGCCCGGGATGCTGGACGTACACCTTGTTGAGCGGCGCCGCCCACAGGTCCGCGACGTCCGTGAACGGGACGACGGGGAGCGGGCCGTCCTGCACGACGTACCCGGGGCCGACCAGGACCTCGCCCTCCAGGCCGTCGCGGCTCGCGGCGAGTGCCAGCGGGCCGATCTCCGCCTCGATCTTGGCGAGGGCCAGGCCCGCGAGCTGCCGGTCGAGGGTGACGGAGGTCAGCAGCCGATGCTCGCCCGCGTGGTACACCTGCGCGCCCTGGCCGCACACCGCCAGGCCGTCGTAGCCGAGGTCGTCCAGGATGTGCCTGGTCCAGGCGACGGAGCGGCCGGTGACGATGATGTGGGCCGCGCCCGCCGCGGTGGCCGCGGTGAGCGCCGCCCGGGTGCGCGGCGAGACCGTGTCGTCGGGGGACAGGAGCGTCCCGTCGAGGTCGGTCGCGACGAGGGGGTACGGGAAGGCCGGGCGGCCGCTTTCGGGCGACCCCGTTCCGACGGGGGAGACGGTGCTCACTTGGCGATGGGCTCCAGGATCTCTCGTCCCCCCAGATACGGCCGCAGAATCTCCGGAACACGCACGGAACCGTCGGCGAGCTGGTGGTTCTCCAGGATCGCCACGATCGTGCGCGGCACCGCGCAGAGCGTGCCGTTCAGCGTCGCGAGCGGCTGGACGGCCTTCTTGCCGCCCTGCTCCTCGCGCATGCGCACGGACAGGCGGCGGGCCTGGAAGCTGTCGCAGTTCGACGCGGACGTCAGCTCGCGGTACTTGCCCTGGGTGGGGATCCAGGCCTCGCAGTCGAACTTGCGGGTCGCCGAGGCGCCCAGGTCGGCGGAGGCGACGTCGATCACCTGGAAGGGCAGCTCAAGGCCGGTCAGCCACTGCTTCTCCCAGTCGAGGAGCCGCTTGTGCTCGTTCTCCGCGTCCTCCGGGGCGACGTACGAGAACATCTCGACCTTGTCGAACTGGTGCACCCGGAAGATGCCGCGGGTGTCCTTGCCGTAGGTGCCCGCCTCGCGGCGGAAGCAGGGCGAGAACCCGGCGTACCGCAGGGGGAGCTTGTCGGCGTCGATGATCTCGTCCATGTGATACGCCGCGAGCGGGACCTCGGAGGTGCCGACCAGGTAATAGTCGTCCTTCTCCAAGTGGTACACGTTCTCGGCGGCCTGGCCGAGGAAGCCGGTGCCCTCCATGGCGCGCGGGCGCACCAGGGCGGGCGTCAGCATCGGGATGAAGCCGGCCTCCGTGGCCTGCGCGATCGCCGCGTTGACCAGCGCCAGCTCGAGCAGCGCGCCGACACCCGTCAGGTAGTAGAAACGGGATCCGGAGACCTTCGCGCCGCGCTCGACGTCGATGGCGCCGAGCGCCTCGCCGAGCTCCAGGTGGTCCTTGGGCTCGAAGCCCTCGGCGCCGAAGTCGCGGATCGTGCCGTGCGTCTCCAGGACGACGAAGTCCTCCTCGCCGCCCACCGGCACGTCCTCGTGCACGAGGTTGCCGAGCTGGAGGAGGAGGCGCTTGGTCTCCTCGTCGGCCTCGTCCTGCGCGGCGTTCGCGGCCTTGACCGCGGCGGCCAGCTCGCCGGCCTTCTTCAGGAGCTCGGCCTTCTCGTCGCCGGAGGCCTTCGGGATGAGCTTGCCGAGCGCCTTCTGCTCGGAGCGGAGCTCGTCGAAGCTCAGCCCGGACGACCTGCGCCGCTCGTCGGCGGAGAGCAGGGCGTCGACGAGGCCGACGTCCTCTCCACGGGCGCGCTGAGACGCGCGAACACGGTCGGGGTCCTCACGGAGCAGGCGAAGGTCAATCACCCCTCAAGGCTACCGTCGCCCGGTTCCGGCCCACGACTTGATATTCACCATGCAGGCGTTATGTCCGGTTTGTCGGAATGGGAATTCCTTGGAGTGACGTCAGGATGGCGCTCCGGTGACCGGGGAACGCCGCCCGTTCGGAGGGTCAATAAAGCAGACACGATTCCCCGAAACGGGGCAGAACCATCCAGCCGCCTTGACTCGATCCCCTTGTGGGAAACGGGACTTGGGGACGCGGTTGTCCACAGGAATGAGATCCGCCGGAAAGTTATCCACAGGCTGTGCGAAAGATCTGTGGATGCCGGAAGGGGCCGTTCTGAATGTCCTCCCTGCATCGGTGGATTCCTGCCCCAAACCCCTTCCGGGCCAACTTTCGAGTGGAAATGGTTAACTCCAAAGAGTTGATCAATGGAAAAGGGTGGACGAGGGGTGACGTGCGGGGCTGTGGACGTACTTGAGTGCTGAGTGCCGCTTTGTCGACGATGTCGCACTTCGTTGTCGACTTGTCCCCAGATCGAGAAGGGCACCTGTGGATAACTTCTGTGGACAACGTAAATCTGCAGGTAGTACCGCGGTTTCGGCCATGCCGAAGCCCGTCGGGTGCCCCGGAGAACCTCCGGGAGAGGGCAGATGAAGCGCCGGCGAACGACCTGAAGCGCCGGTGAACGCTCAGAAGCGGCCGTCCTGCGAACGCTCAGAACCGGCCGTCCTGGCAGCGCGCCAGCCAGTCCGACGCCGCCATGAATTCCTCGTCGGTGGTCCCCGGCCGCAGCGGCCGGACATCCTCGGACGCCACGCCCGCGCGCGGATAGGACCCGAGGAAGCGCACCTTCGGGCAGATCCGCTTCAGGCCCATCAGCGCCTCGCCCACCCGGCGGTCGGTGATGTGGCCCTCGGCGTCCACGCTGAAGCAGTAGTTGCCGATGCCCTGCCCGGTCGGCCGGGACTCGATCCGCATCAGGTTGACGCCGCGCACCGCGAACTCCTGGAGCAGTTCGAGCAGCGCACCGGGGTGGTCGTGGCCGAGCCAGATCACCAGGGAGGTCTTGTCCGCGCCGGTGGGCGCCGCGGGCCGGGCCGGGCGGCCCACGAGCACGAACCGGGTCGCGGCGTTGGCCGCGTCGTGGATCTCGGTGACCAGCGGCTCCAGGCCGTACGTCACGGCGGCGAACTCGCCCGCGAACGCCGCGTCGAACCGGCCTTCCTGCACAAGCCGCGCGCCGTCGGCGTTCGACGCCGCCGACTCCCACAGCGCGTCCGGCAGATGGGCGCCGAGCCAGTTGCGCACCTGCGGCTGGGCCACCGGGTGGCCGGTCACCGTCTTGATGTCCTTGAGCTTGGTGCCGGGGCGCACCAGGAGCGCGAAGGCGATCGGCAGCACGACCTCGCGGTAGATCATCAGCGGCTCGCCCTTGGCGAGCTCGTCGACGGTCGTGGTGACGCCGCCCTCCACCGAGTTCTCGATCGGCACCAGCGCCGCCGCGGCCTCGCCGGAGCGCACCGCGTCCAGCGTCGCCGGGACGGACACCATCGGGACCAGCTCCCGGGTGGCCGCCTCGGGCAGGGTGCGCAGGGCCGCTTCGGTGAAGGTGCCTTCGGGGCCGAGGTAGGTGTAGCGCGTCGCCGACATACCGTCACCCTAATGCGCGGCGTGAGACGCGGCTCACGCGTCTCACAGAGCGAAGCGAACGCCGAGCCAAGCCCGTGCCGTCCCCGCCCAGGGAGCGAAGCGAGCGCCGAGCGGAGCCCGCGCCGCCCCCGCCCGGGTCACCCCTCCAGCAGCCGCTGCCCCACGTACTCCCCGGCCCCCGCGCCCCCCGGCACCGCGAAGAGCCCGCTCGCCTCGTGCCGGATGAACTCCGAGAGCGCGTCCCCGCGGTCGAGCTTGCGCTGCACCGGCACGAAGCCGCGCAGCGGGTCCGCCTGCCAGCAGATGAAGAGCAGTCCCGCGTCCGGCTCGCCCTTGGCGTCGAAGCCGTCGTGGTACGAGAACGGGCGGCGCAGCATCGCGGCACCGCCGTTCTGGTCGGGGCGCGTGATGCGGGCGTGGGCGTTGAGGGGGACCACGAGCTTCCCGTCGGCGCCGGTCTTCTCCAGCTCCATCTCGGTGGTCTCCGTGCCGCCGGTCAGCGGCGCGCCGTCGGCCTTGCGGCGGCCGATGACCTCCTCCTGGGCCTTGGTGGCGAGCCGCTCCCAGTCGTCGAGCAGCATCCGGATGCGGCGTACGACGGCGTAGGAACCGCCCGCCATCCAGGCGGGGTCGGCGGCGTCCGGCTTCTCGGGCACGAAGATCCGCTTGTTGAAGTCGTCGTCGGACGGCTTCGGGTTGTTGGTGCCGTCGATCTGGCCCATCAGATTGCGGGTCGTCATGGGTCGGGCGGTGGCGCCGGGCGAGCGGTTGAAGCCGTTCATCTGCCAGCGCACCTTCGCCGCCGCACCGGCCTGCTGCTGCAGCGCGCGCAGCGCGTGGAAGGCGACGAGCGGGTCGTTCGCGCCGATCTGCACCCACAGGTCGCCGTTGCTGCGGGACTTGTCGAGGCGGTCGGAGGAGAAGTCGGGCAGCGGGTCGAGGGCGGCCGGGCGCTGCTTCTCCAGGCCGGTGCGGCCGAAGAAGCTGTGGCCGAAGCCGAAGGTGACGGTGAGCGCGGAGGGGCCCGCGTCGCGCGCGATGTCGGTGTCCGGGCCCGCGCCGACCACCGGCTTGCCCGCCATCAGCCGCTCGGCCGCGGCCGACCAGCGGCGCAGCAGGGCCGCCGCCTCCTTGCGGCCGGTGCCCGCCGCGAGGTCGAAGGCGATCAGGTGGCCGCGGGACTGCACGGGCGTGGTGATCCCCGGCTGATGTTTCCCGTGAAACATCACCTCGTCCGTGCCGAGGGTCGTCAGGGCCGCCCCGGAAGCGCCGGAGCCGTCGGCCGAGTCCGAGGACGCGACCGCGTATCCGGCGGCGCTGCCCGCCGCGCCGAGGGCGAGGCCGGTGGCGCCGGCCGTGCCGAGCAGGCGCCGTCGCGAAATGGTGTGGTCCGCCATGAGGGTCAGCCGATCTGCACGTTCTTGTCGAGGGTCACTTGGTCGATGTCGGAGGTGCGGACGGTCACCTTGACCTGCCACTTGCCGGCCATCGGGATCTGCACGCCGCTCGCGCTCCAGTGTCCGGTCGCGATGCGGTCGGGGGCGACCGGCAGCGGGCCGACGTCCTTGGACTTGAGGGTGAAGGAGACCTTCACCTCGGGGATGTCGAAGGCGCTGCCGTTGGGCCGGTTCGCGTAGACGTGCAGGTCGTTGCTGCCGGTACGGCCGGGTGTGAGCTCCAGACGTACCGAGCCCTTGCCGTCCTGGCCGCCGGTGTCGAACGGGATCTTGACCTTGACGGGGCCCGCGGGCTGCTGCGCCGACACGGACGAGGCGTTCTTGGCCTCCTCCTCGGTGCGACCGGGCTCGGTGCTGGTCAGGATCGTGGTGACGGCGAGCAGGACGACGGCGACGCCCGCCTCGGCGAACACCGAGCGGCGCAGGCCCGAGCGGTGCGGGTCGGCGTCGCGGATCCGCTTCTGGCGGGCGGAGTCCATGGCGGCCTGCTGCCGGGCGAGCTGCGCGGACCTCTTCCCGTCGTCGGCGCCCAGGCCGCCGGTGTCCGCCGACGACCCGGTCTTGGAGGAGTGCGCCACGGCGACCGGCTTCTTCTTCTTGGTCGACCCGGCCGAACCGGCTGTACGCGCGGGGGTGGCCGTACCCTTCCGCTGTTCGACGACCGTCGCGGCCGCCGCCTCGGGCGCGAGCCCTCCGGCCTCCCCCGCGATCCGCCCCGTCCAGCGCCGTGACACCGACGCGACGCCCACGAGGACGGCGACGAGCCCGATCTTGACGAGCAGCAACTGCCCGTACCGCGTCTCCACGAGCGCCGTCCACGAGCCGACCTGCCGCCACGACTGGTAGAGGCCGGTCGCCGCCAGCGTCACCACACTGGCGAACGCGACGCGCGAGAACCGGCGTACGGCACCGGCGTCGATCAGCGGCGCGTGGTACAGGCACAGCAGCAGCGCCGCGAGCCCGCCGAGCCAGGCCGCGACGGCCAGCAGATGCAGGACGTCGACGGGCATCGCGATGCCCGCCTGGATGCCGGTCGAGGCGTGCTCGGCGAGCGCCCAGGTCGCCGCGATGCCGATGGCGACGACGCTGCCGCCGATCGCCAGGCCGAAGGCGAGGTCCCGCTTCTCCTTGGCGTCCTCGCGCCGCTCGTACGCCCCGAAGAGCACGGCGATGAACAGCGCGGCGGCGGCGAGGAGCAGCAGCCGCGAGACGAGCGCGGCGCCGGTCTTGGTCTGGAGTACGTCGCCGAGCTTGGCCAGGTCGAAGGCGTCGCCGAGCTTGCCCGACCCGGTGTACGGCGCCCGCAGCAGCAGCATCACCAGCGTGGCGCCGGTGAGCGCGAGCCAGCCGCCGACCACGAGCCGCTGCAGCGGCCGCACGCCCGCGCCGCGCTGCCAGCAGGCAAGCACGAAGGCGGCTCCGCCGACGACGACGGTGAATCCGGCGTACGAGACATAGCGCGCGATGCCGTAGAGCGCGCCGACGACTCCGCCGCCGACCTCCTGGTCGGACAGCGAGACCTTGGTGTCGGAGGGCGCGCCGATGGAGAACGTGAAGGCCCCGGAGATGGGGTGGCTGTCGGCGGAGACGACCTGGTAGGCGACGGTGAAGGTGCCGTCGGGCAGGCCCGGCTTCAGCTTCACTCCGTAACTGTTCGAGCCCAGGTCGCTGGTCTTGCCGGTGTCGACGCGCTTGCCGGCCGGGTCGAGGACCCGTACCGAGCCGTCGGACATGGCGACCTTCTCGGAGAAGCTCAGCGACACCTGCTCGGGTGCCTTGTCGACCACCGCTCCCTGCCTGGGGTCGCTCCCGGTGAGCGCGGCGTGCGCGTCGGCGGGCGCCGCGGCGGCGAGCACGGAGCCGAGGACGGCGCCGATCAGGGCGACGGCGACGAGCAGCAGGCGCCCGTATCCGGTCAGGGAGGCCGGCCCCGGGCGGGGAGCGGTGGTCCGCATCAACTCTTCAGTCCCCTCAGTGCGACGCGTGCATGTCGGTCGACCCGCCGGTCGACGCGTGCTTGTCGGTGGTGGAGTGACTCTTCGCGTTGCTCGGGTTGTACGTGGCGGCCTTCACCGGCATCGCGACGGTGATCGGCGCGGACTTCTCGAAGCGGAGCGTGACCTCCACCTTGTCGCCCTGCTCCGGCTTGCGCTTGAGCTTTTCGAGCATGATGTGGTTGCCGCCGCGCGCGAAGGCGAGCTCGCCGTTCGCGGGCACGTCGAAGGACTTCCGCTCCTTCATCGTGGAGCCGACGGTGGCGTGCAGGGTGACGCTGCCCGCGAGCGGGCTGGAGGCGCCGACGAGCTTGTCCGCGCCGCCCTTGTTGGTGACCGTGAAGAAGCCGCCGGCCATGTCGGCCATCGCCGGGGCGGGGATGTAGGCGCCGCCGACCTTCAGTTCGGGCTTCTTGGCTGCGTCCCCGGAGGACGAGCCGTCCTTGTCGTTGCCGGAGTCGTTGCCGCAGCCCGCGAGGACGAGGCCCGCGGTGAGTGCCAGGGCACCGCCGGTCAGGAGACGGCGGCGGCGGGTGGTGCGGTGGTTCACGGGTTCTGTCCCTTGAGGATCTTGGGGAGGTCCTGCTCGTAGTCCTTGGACGTGGCGTCCTTGCCGTTGTAGACGACGTAGCCGGCGTCGGACTTGGGCGAGAAGGCGATGACCTGAGTGCCGTGCATCGACTCGATCTTGCCGTTCTTGAGCTTCTTGGACGGCTCGATGTTGATGCCGACGGTGCGGCCGCTGCCCTGGATGGTCGGGAAGTCACCGGTCAGGCCGATGAACTCGGGGTCCTGGGCCTTGAGCCACTTGCCGAGTTCCTTCGCGGTGTCCCGCTCGGGGTCGGTGGTGACGAAGACGACCTGGAGCTTGTCCAGCTCCGCCTTCGAAACAGCCTTCTTCTGTAGAAGGCTCTTCTTGGCGACCGCGATGTTGCTCATCGTCAGCGGGCACACGTCCGGGCAGTTGGTGTAGCCGTAGTAGAGGAGCACCGGCTTGCCCTTGGTCTGCTCGCGCAGGTCGTACTTCTTGCCGTGGGTGTCCGTCAGGACCAGGTCCG
This sequence comes from Streptomyces aureoverticillatus, assembly GCF_014649395.1. GTDB lineage: Bacteria > Actinomycetota > Actinomycetes > Streptomycetales > Streptomycetaceae > Streptomyces > Streptomyces aureoverticillatus. Next base: position 196,405 of record NZ_BMSY01000003.1, on the reverse strand, counting down.
GCTTCTTGAACGGCTTGTCGAGGACCGTCGCGGCCTTGTCCGATCCGGGCTCCACCGACACGTCGGCGACCTTGTTCTTGCTGTCGCCGCCGCCCGAGCCGCACGCGGTCAGGGTGAGGGCGGCCGCGGTCAGGAGCGCGGCGGCGGTGAGCGTCTTCGTGGTCTGCTTGCTCAACTTGCGCATACGAGAATGTCCCAGATGTGAGGGGGCCGGGACGCGCCGGGGCCGGGGCCCGCGGCGCGTCCCGCTGGCGGCTCAGGCGGTGCGGCGGCGGCCCGCGAGCACCCCGAAGGCCACGCCCGCCGCGCCGACGACGATGCCGACGATGCCGAGGGTGCGGGCGGTGGTGTCGCTGCTGTCGCTGTCGGAGGCGCTCTCTTCCTTGTCACCGGACTTCGCGTCGGCCTTGGCCGCGGCCTTGTCGTCGGAGGCGGCACCGCCGTGGTGGTCGTCGGACGCGGCGGTCAGCGCGAGGGCGGGTGCCGGGAACTCCGGCTCCTCCTGGCCCTTCTGCTGCGGCTCGATCCAGCGCACGACTTCCTTGTTGCTGTACGTCTGGAGGGCCTTGAAGACCATCTGGTCGGCGTCCTCGGGGAGCTGCCCGAGGGAGAGCGGGAACTTCTGGAAGGTGCCGGGCTCGATGCCCTTGCCGTCGGCGGTCCAGACAACCTTGGAGACGGCCTCGTCGATCTTCTCGCCGTGGATCTCCAGCGGCTTCTTCAGCTTGGTCTTGGTGACCTTCGCCTTCCAGCCGGGCACGGGCTGCGTCATGACCGACGCGAGCGGCTGGTCGGCGGGGAAGGTGACCTCCAGCTTGGTGGTGGAGGCGTCGTCGCGCTCGTTGGGGACCTTGAAGTTGACGGTCGCGTAGCCGCCCTTGGCGGCCTCGCCCTCGGGGCTCACGCTGACGTGCGCGAAGGCCGGGACGGCGGAGAGCAGCAGGACGGCGGAGGCGGCGGTGCCGGCGACGACGGAGGCGCGGGTCACGGACTTCATGGCGGAATGCTCCAGTTTCGGCAGGCGGGCACGGCAGTCGTGCCCGTGGTGAACGGTGAATACGGCCGTACGCACTGTGGTGTTCGGAAGGGGACGCGGTGCGGCGGGCCGTGCGGCCACGCGCGCGTGCGTGCGGGTGCGCCACGCGGCACCCCTCCGGGTCGTGCGGGAGGAGCGGTCCGCGTCAGGCGGCGAGCGCGAGAGCGGCGGGCGCGGGCGGACCGCGCCGGATCACCGTGTCCTGGAGCGTGGCGGTGCGCAGCCGTGACGGTACGAGCGTGCGGGCGGCGCGCACCGGGCCCGCCGAGGGTGCGCCGGGCAGCCCCGCGCGCAGCACTCGTACCAGCGCGAGGGCCGCACGCAGGGAACGTACGAGCGCCGCCTCGGCGACTCCATACGCCCCCTGGGCCGAGAGCCGCACGAGGCGGGCCAGCGCGAGGTCGCCGCGGCGCAGCAGCCAGCCCGCGGCGAGCGCCGCGAGGACGTGCGCGAGCAGCATCGGCAGGGACGGCAGCAGCGAGGCGGCGGGGTCCATGCCCGGCATCGGGCCCGTCGCGGCGTGCCCGGCGGCCTCGCTCCCGGCGGTGTGGGCGTGGGCCGCGTGGCCGCCGCCCGAGGGTTCGAGACCGGCGCCCCGGAGGATCTGCCGGGCCTGGACCGGCGTGAGGGTCGCCGCGCTCGCGCCGCACGCGATCCGGGCCGCGCGCTCGACGAGCGAGGCGGCGTCCGAGCCGCCCGCGGTGGCCGACGCCATGGCCGTGCCGTGCTGCTGGCCGAGGCCGAACAGCGCGTGCAGGGCGAGCTGACCGGCGGCGAGTGCCCCCGCGATGCCCGGCAGCGACCGCTCGCGCCCGGCGAGGGGCACGGCGACGGCGAGCACGGCGAGGAAGGCCACGGCCAGCGTCCACAGGGGGACGGCGGCACACGAGGCGAGTACATGGCCCCCCGCGGACAGCACGACGCAGACCGCGGCGAACATCGCGGCCCGCAGCAGCCGGAGGTCGGCTCCGGTGCGCGCCTGGCGCTCGTGGGGGGCAGTCATGGCGGGGCCATCATCGCACCAGGCCTGCCCGTCACCTACGGCAGGTCCGCAAGGTTCCGCCGCGACCGGTCCGCGCGGTTCCGCCCGGTTCCGCCCCTTCACGGGGGGTACCCGTCTACACCGGACGGGCCCGTCGCCGCGTCCGCCGTATGGGCGGCATCACGTCAAGTGGGCGCTTATTCGCGAGCACGCGCGGCAATACGTATCGGTATGTCGAGCCGCAGCCAGGAGGCTGGAGCATGAGCATCTGGTGGTCACTCCATTTGCGGCGCGAAGCTGCGAGCGTTCCGCTCGCCCGGCGCCTGCTGATCGGCACGATGGAGAGCGCGGGGGTGCACCCCGACGTCTCCTACGACCTGTCGCTCGCGCTCACCGAGGCCTGTGCCAACGCCGTGGAGCATGGCGGGGCGGCCGCCCCCGGTGCGCCCGGCGGCGCGTATCGGGTCACGGCGTATCTGGACGGCGAGAAGTGCCGCATCGAGGTCGCCGACTCCGGCCCCGGTTTCCCCCCGGGCCGCGTCGTGATGTCGACCCGCCGGGGCCGGCGGCGCCGCCGCGCCCGGCGCCCGGTCCCCGCGTCCCTCGCGCCCGCGCCGCCGGCGATGCCCGCGATGCCCTCGGAGACCGCTGAGAGCGGGCGCGGTCTGTGTCTCATCCGGGAGCTCGCCGACCATGTGGACGTCGGCAACAAGCCTGGGCGCGGCGGCGCGGTGATCAGTTTCGACAAGGTTCTCAAGTGGCGTGACGGTGCGCCGCTCGCCGTTTGATCGCGGCCTGCGGCCCGCTCGTCCTCAAGCTCCCCCAAGCTCTTGAGGAGCAGGGAGGTACCCCTTCGACGGGCTGAATGGTGCGCCGGGCGCTCGTTGTCATCCGCGCACCGTCTTCGCGTAGACATCGAGTGCGTTGCGCGGTGCCCTCCCCAGCAGGGCACGCAGCTGGTTGTTCTCGATGCCCGTGCCGTCCAGGAAGCCGCCCGCTATCGCGGAGTACGTGCTCAGGAGCATCGGAACCTGGAACGGCAGGGCCTGACCGGCCGCGGTGATCGCCTCGCGGGTCGCGGCGAGGGTGCCGGGCTCGTAGCGGCCGCCGAGCGCGCGGGCCAGGTCGGCGCCGCCCAGGGGCTGTTCGCCGACGAGTTCGTAGGTGCGGCCCGCGTGCGGGGCCGGGTCCGTGGCGACGCGGACGGCGACGTCGGCGAGGTCCTCGCGGGCCACCGCGGCGAGGCGGCCGTCGCCGAGCGGCGCGGCGATGGTGCCGTCCGGGCCCGGCGCGGCGATCGCGGCGAGGAACTCCGCGTACAGACCGTTGCGCAGCACCGTCCAGTTCAGCGTGGAGCGGCGAAGACGGCGTTCGGTCCAGCGGTGCGCGAGGGCGTACGTGAGGTGGTCGCCGTCGCCGCTGAGGCTGGTGTAGACGAGGTGGCCGACGCCCGCCTTCTCGGCGGCGGAGATCACGGCCTCGTGCCGGGCGGCGACGACGTCGTCCTCGGCCGCGCCCGCCGAGATGACGAGCAGGGTGTCGACGCCGGTGAAGTCCAGCGACGACGGGTCGTCGAAGTCGACGCGCCGGCCGCCGGGTCCGGGCGTGCGGGTGCCGACCACGACGTCCTCGCGGTCCGCCAGGCGCGCGGTGACGAGCTTGCCGAGTGCGCCGGTGGCGCCGGTGATCATGAGCATGGGAACGTTCCCCCGTCGTTCTGGGTTCGATGGTGCGGGCGGCGGTGGTCGCCGGGCCCGGCACCATCGTGATCGCTCGCGGACGATCACGTAAGGAGGCACTTCGATGTCAGCAGGGCACACGGCGATAACCACCCCCGGCGGAACGGGCGCGGGTGAGCCGGTGATCAGTTGCGAGACGCCGCAGGACGAGTGCGGCGTCCGGGACGTCCTGGACCGGCTCGGCGACAAATGGTCGGTCTACGTAGTCGTCGAACTCGCCTCCGGAGTCCTGCGGTTCAAGGAGCTCCAGCGCCGCATCCACGGCGGCATCTCGCAGCGCATGCTCACCCTGACGGTGCGTCGCCTGGAACGCGACGGCCTGGTGAAGCGCACGGTGCACCCCACGATCCCGCCGCAGGTCGAGTACGAACTGACGGAGCTCGGCCACAGCCTCACCCACCTGGTGAAGTCCCTGGCGGACTGGTCGATCGCCCACCGCCCGGACATCGCGGCGGCACGGGAGGCGTACGACGAGCGCGCCGCTCAGGCGGAGGCGGGCACGGCGGGCTGACGCAGGGCCGGGAGGTGCGTACGACGCCGCCCCGGAAGCGACGTACGCCTCACAACTCCCCCTCCCCCAAAGGCGGCAGCACCCGGCACAGCGCGTCCACCGCCGCCGCGTACGCGTGCTCGGGCGGTGTCGCGTACCCGACCACCAGGCCGTCCGGCGCGTGCGTGGCCGCGGCCGGGTGCCGGTAGTCCGACAGGCCCTCCAGGCCGACCCCCTGCCACGCGGCGGCCTTCACCGCGGACGCCTCGGTGCCGGGCGGCAGCCGGAGCACGGCGTGCAGGCCGGCCGCGATGCCGGTGACGGTGATGTGCGGGGCGCGCTCGGCGAGGGCGGCGACGAGGTGGTCGCGGCGGCGCCGGTAGCGCTGGCGCATGCGGCGGACGTGCCGGTCGTAGTGGCCGGAGTCGACGAGGTCGGCGAGGGTGAGCTGGTCGGGGACGCTCGCCCAGGCCTCCCGCTCGCCCTTGGCGGTGACGACGGCGCCGACCAGGTGCTCCGGCAGCACCATCCAGCCGAGCCGCACGGCGGGCGACAGGCTCTTGCTCACCGAGCCGACGTACACGACGCGTTCGGGGTCCAGCCCCTGGACGGCCCCGACGGGCTCGCGGTCGTAGCGGAACTCGCCGTCGTAGTCGTCCTCCAGGATCAGGCCGTCGCGCGTGCGGGCCCAGTCGACGGCGGCGGCGCGGCGCGCGGGGTGCAGCGGGCCGCCGGTCGGGAACTGGTGAGCGGGCGTCAGCAGCATCGCCCGTACCGGACCCCGCACGTCCGCCAACTCCTCGACCCGGGCGCCGTGTTCGTCCAGGGGCAGCGGCACCGTACGCACCTTGGCGGCGTCCAGGAGCGAGCGGTGGAAGCCGAGTCCGTACGCCTCGACCGCGACCGGCCCGCGCAGCACCGCGCCGCCTCCGGGGCCGCCGAACAGCAGCCGCAGCGCGTGCGCGAAGCCGGAGCACACCACGATCCGCTCCGGGTCGGTCCGTACGCCGCGTACGCGCGCCAGATATCCGGCGAGCGCCCGGCGCAGCTCGACACGGCCCTGCGGATCGCCCGGACCGAAGGCCTCGTTGGGCGCGGCGGTGAGGGCGCGCCGGGCGGCGGCCAGCCAGGCGGCGCGCGGGAAGGAACCGGCGTCCGGTTGGCCCTGGACGAGGTTGTAGGCGGGGCGCGCGGGCGTGCCGGGGGAGCGCTTGGGGACGCGGGCGCGCGGTGGGGGCGCGGCGCGGTCGGCGACGCGGGTGCCCGAGCCCTGCCGGGCGGTCAGCCAGCCTTCGGCGACCAGTTCGGCGTACGCGTCGGCGACGGTGTTGCGGGCCACGCCGAGGTCGGCGGCCAGGGAGCGGTACGGGGGCAGCCGGGTGCCGGGGGCGAGGCGGCCGTCCTGGACCGCCGCCCGCAGCGCGCGGATCAGGGCGGCCCGCCGACTGCCCCCGGCGGCGAGCTCCAGGTGCAGGTCACTGCCGACGCTGCCGTGCTCCGACGAATTGACCCATGATTCCGCCATGGAAATGCACCCTACCGAAGGTCTTTCCAGCGCCTAGATTCATGGTCATGACGAACAACACCACGCACACCGTGTCCGCCGCCCCCGCCGACCGCATCGACTTCGCCAAGGCCGCCCCGAAGGTCTTCAAGGCCGTCATCGGCCTGGACGCCGCCGCCCGCGCCGGCCTCGACCCGGCCCTGGTCGAGCTGATCCAGATCCGCGCCTCGCACCTCAACGGCTGCGCGTACTGCCTGCACATGCACACCAACGACGCGCGCAAGGCGGGCGAGAGCGAGGACCGGCTGCACATGGTGGCCGTCTGGCGTGAGGCCAGGAACTTCTTCACCGCCAAGGAGCAGGCCGCTCTCGCCCTGACGGACGCGGTCACTCTTGTCGCCGAGGCCGGGGTGCCCGACGGCGTCTACGCCGAGGCGGCCGCTCAGTTCGACGAGGCCGAGCTGGGCCATGTCCTCGGCCTGATCTTCGCCATCAACACGTGGAATCGGATCGCGCTGAGCACCGCGAAGGTTGCCGGGACGGATGAGCGCCAGGGCTAGCCCCGGCGGCCCCCTTTTGTCTGCGGCTTGTTCCTGGCTGGTGCTCAGGCATCGGCCTGCGGCCTCGTCCTCAATCGCCGGACGGGCTGAAATCCGCGCCCTCGTACTCAGGCCCCGGACGGGCTGATATTCGTGCCGTCGTCCTCATGCTGAGGAGGGGCTGATAGCGCCCCCGCTCGCCGCCTGGGTCGAGCCCTTCTGGGCCCACCGCGCCGCCGGGCCCATCGCGTACGAAGCTGCCAGGATCACGCCGCCCAGCAGCAGCCAACCCGGTGTGCCCCACTCGACCAGGAGCGTGGTCAGGACCAGGGGGCCGAGGGTGCGGGCCACGGTGACTCCGGTGCCGAAGAAGCCCTGGTACTCGCCGATGCGGCCGGGCGGTGCCAGGTCGAAGCCGAGCTGCCAGGAACCGGCGGACTGCAGCATCTCGGCGGCGAGCAGCACCACGGAGGCGGCGACGAGCACCGCCGCCGCGGCCCACGGCCCGCCCACCGCGGCGGACAGGGCGAACACCGCGCACGCGGCCAGCATCAGCACCCCGGACCTGCGCACGGCCCGTACCGCCGTCCCGATCCCGGACACCGACCGGGCCGTGCGCACCTGGAAGGCCATCACGCCAAGGGTGTTGAGGACGAAGAGCGCCGAGACGAGCCACGCGGGAGCGTCCGTGCGCTCGGTGAGCCACAGCGGGATGCCGAGGCTGAGCAGCGGCATCCGCAGCAGCAGGACGGTGTTGAGGAGGGTGACGACGGCGTACGGCCGGTCCCTGAGCACCGCGAGCCGCTCGCCCGCCACCGCCGCCACCGGCGCGACGGCGGGAAGCCGCCACAGCACGGCCGCGCACACCACGAAGCCGAGCGCGTCCAGCGCGAACACCGAGAGGTACGCGGCCTCGCTGCCGTAGTGCAGAGCGACGCCGCCGAGTCCGGCGCCCACCGCGAGCCCCGCGTTGAGCGTGGACTGGAGGTGGGCCAGCAGACTCGTCCGCTCCTCCTTGCCGACGAGCCCGGCGAGCAGCGCCTGGCGCGCGGCGGACAGGCCCGACTGCGCGGTGGCGTACACGAGCGCGGCGGCCACGAACGGCACGAAGTCACGGACGACGAGGAAGGAGGCGACGGCCGCGGCGGTCGCGAGGGCGAGCAGCACCGCCGTGCCGCGCGGACCGCGCCGGTCGGCGACCCGCCCCAGCGGCACGCCGACCACCGACCCGACCGCCCAGGCGAGCGTGAGCCCGAGCCCGATCTTCGCCGGGGCGAGCCCGACGACGTGCGTGAAGTAGAGGGCGGACGTGACGTAGTACGCGCCGTCGCCCACGGAGTTGCTGAGCTGGGCGAGGGCCAGCAGCCGTGCCGGGCCGGGGGCGGGGAGGAGGCGGGGTGTCGTCATGCCCAGAACACTAGGAGCGGAATGGCACCCTCAACTGGTCCATTGCGGGGGCAAGTTCATGGGCCACTTCTTGACCCGGTGGGGTACGCAAAGGGCCGGGCAACCCCGTGGGTGCCCGGCCCTCGTCTGCGTAACGCCGCCGCGAAAGGTCACCCCTTCAGGCGGGCCATCCACAGCTCGACCTCGTCGGACCGCCGAGGCAGCGCGGCGGAAAGGTTCCGGTTGCCGTCCTCCGTGACGAGGATGTCGTCCTCGATGCGCACGCCGATGCCGCGGTACTCCTCCGGCACGGTCAGGTCGTCCGCCTGGAAGTACAGGCCGGGCTCGACGGTCAGGCACATGCCCGGCTCGAGGGTGCCGTCGGCGTACGTCTCGCGGCGGGCGGCCGCGCAGTCGTGCACGTCCATGCCGAGCATGTGGCCGGTGCCGTGCAGCGTCCAGCGGCGCTGGAGCCCGAGCTCCAGGACGCGCTCGACCGGGCCCTCGACGAGCCCCCACTCGACCAGCTTCTCGGCGAGCACGCGCTGCGCGGCGTCGTGGAAGTCGCGGAACTTCCCGCCGGGCTTGACCGCCGCGATACCGGCCTCCTGGGCCTCGTACACCGCGTCGTAGATCTTCTTCTGCAGCTCGTTGAAGCGGCCGTTGATCGGCAGCGTGCGGGTGACGTCCGCCGTGTAGTACGTGTGCGTCTCCACGCCCGCGTCGAGCAGGAGCAGCTCGCCGGAGCGCACGGCGCCGTCGTTGCGCACCCAGTGCAGGGTGGTCGCGTGCGGGCCCGCGGCGCAGATGGAGCCGTAGCCGATGTCGTTGCCCTCGACGCGGGCGCGCAGGAAGAAGGTGCCTTCGATGTAGCGCTCGGAGGTGGCCTCGGCCTTGTCGAGGACCTTCACCACGTCCTCGAAGCCGCGCACCGTGGAGTCCACGGCCTTCTGCAGCTCGCCGACCTCGAACTCGTCCTTGACGAGACGGGCCTCGGAGAGGAAGACGCGCAGCTCCTCGTCGCGCTCGGCGGTGACCTTGTCGGTCAGGGCCGCCTCGATCCCGGCGTCGTAGCCGCGCACGACGCGGACCGGGCCGGTGGCCTCGCGCAGCTTGCCGGCGAGCTCGCGCACGTCGGATGCGGGGATGCCGTACAGCTTCTCGGCCTCGGTCAGCGAGTGCCGGCGGCCGACCCACAGCTCGCCCTGGCCGTCGAGCCAGAACTCGCCGTTCTCGCGGTTGGAGCGCGGAAGGAGGTAGATCGTCGCCTTGTGGCCGTCGGCCGTGTTCGAACGGGGTTCCATGACGAGGACGCCGTCCTCGGTCTGGTTGCCGGTGAGGTACGCGTACTCGACGGAGGCGCGGAAGGCGTACTCCGTGTCGTTCGAGCGGGTCTTCAGGTTGCCCGCGGGGATCACCAGGCGCTCGCCCGGGAAGCGCGCGGACAGCGCGGCACGGCGGGCGGCGGTGTGCTCCGCCTGCGGCACCGGCTGGAGGTCGTGCAGCTCGGTGTCGGCCCAGCCGGACTTCATGTTCTCGGCGAGCTCGTCGGAGACACCCGGGTAGAGGCCGTTCTTGCGCTGCTTGATCGGCTCTTCTTCCGTCTCCACCAGCTCTTCCGGGGTCTCCGGGTTGAGGGCGTCCGACACGGTCTGCCTCCTGTTTGACGGCTATGTACGACACTGGGCCTCCCCCATCGTACGGTCGTACGGAAGGGGGCCCAGGGCCGGAAGGCCTGTTACAGGGGCGGGCTCACCGGGAGTGAGCGGACGTGCGCGCCCTCCTCCGGGAGAGGGGCTGTGGCTGCCCCGGCACAAGGCCGCGTCTCATTCGAAGCGTGCCGCGAGCAGCGCCACGTCCTCCTCGCTGTCGGCCGCGTCGAGACCGTCCGGCAGGACCGTGCGCAGCACGTGGTCGGCGACCGCCGCGGGGTCGGCGCGGGCGGCCTTCGGCACGCTCGCCGCCGCCGCGAGCAGCTTGGCGAAGGCACGGTCCATCGCCTCACCGGTGCGGTGCAGGAGGCCGTCCGTATAGAGGAGCAGCGTTTCTCCCGGCTCCGGGCGGATCTCCACGCTCGGCGCCTCCCAGCAGGCGAGCATCCCGAGCGGCGCCGACAGGGACGTCTCCACGAACTCCGTGCGCCGCTCGCCGATGATCAGCGGCGGGCTGTGCCCGGCCCCGGCGAGCACGATCTTGCGCAGGGCGGGCTCGCAGTACGCGAACAGGGCGGTGGCCGAGCGCGCGGGCTCGGTCAGGCGGAGCAGCAGCTCCAGGTCCGACAGGACGGCGACCGGGTCCTCGCCCTCCATCACCGCGTACGCCCGCAGGGACGCCCGCAGCCGCCCCATCGCGGCGACCGCGCTCGGCCCGGAGCCGGTGACGGAGCCGACCGCGAGGCCGAGCGCCGCCTCGGGCAGCGGCAGCGCGTCGAACCAGTCGCCGCCGCCGCGCGGTCCGGTGTGGTGCCGGGCCGCGAGCTGCACGCCGGCGACGCGCGGCAGCCGCGGGGGCAGCAGTTCCTCGCGCAGGGTCGCCTCGGTGGTGCGGGCGCGGTCCAGCTCCACCAGGCGTGCCAGGTGCTCGGTGGCGTGCTGGGCGTAGAGGCCGATGAGGTGCCGCCGGCGCTCGGCCGGTTCGGCGGGCTCGTCGTACAGCCAGACCGCCGCGCCGACGCGCCCGGCCGCGTCGGTGACCAGCGGCAGCGCGTAACTCGCCGCGTACCCGAGGCGGACGGCGACCTCGCGGTGGCGCGGGTCGAGGGTGTCGTCGGCGAAGAGGTCCGGCTGCACGATCTCGGTGACGGGGGGCCGGGGCGCGGGGGTGGTGGCGCCGGTGGCGGCCGCCGGGGCCGGGGTGTCGGCGGCGGTGGCGTCGAGCAGCCGGCCGAACGACGTGGCGCCGCGCGGCACCGTCTCCAGATGACCGAGGTCGGCGCGGGCGAGGCCGAAGCCGACGGTGGTGTCGGGGCCGCGGCCGTCGGCGGGCTCCAGGACGGCGAGGCCGCGGCGGGCGCCGACCAGGGCGGCTCCGGCGCTCAGGAGTTCGTCGAGGGCGCCGTCGAGTGTCGTCGTGCGGGACAGGCGTTCCGTGAGTTCGTGCAGGGTGGTGAGGTCCGAGACCCAGCCGGCGAGGCGGTCCTGGATGAGCGCTCCCGGTGCGGCCTGGGCGCATGAGGCAGCGGTGTCGGGCGGGGCAGTGTGGGCGGGTGGCGGAACTGTGGAATCGATTCCGGCCACTTTCGGTAGGTGAGGGGCGTTCATGGCTGACGGCTTTCCGGCCGGTGCGTATTGCTCAATAGCATCGCAAACCCCCTGTTGTTCTGCGCCGCTAGCAATGTCTCCACATCTACACGCAGGGGAGAGGGGATGTCCAGCATTGTCCTGCGGGGATTCCTGGTGTCCAGTGGTGCGGACGTGAATTCTGCGAACCGTAAGCGATCTTGAAAACTTGGCCGGAAACTGTTGCAGGGAAGGGCATATTGCGGTCGACTGACATTGTTCGAAGGAGCGTCACAGCGGTCGTGATGGGTACGTACTCGGTGATGGCCAGGGGCAGTTGCACCGCGCCCGGAACCTGGCGGCCGACCCGGGCGTCTTAACCCACGTAACCCACGGCGACCGTGCCCCATCCTCCCGTGGCACGGGCGGCAAGAAATACGCGGGACGGCAAACGCCAGGCGCCGCCACCCCACGCCACGTTAACGCTCGGCCCATAGGGGAGCCCCATGCCGCAGGCTGGGGTGTGATGCGCCAGCTTGTACGCACCTGTACGCACTTGCATGCACCTAGTACGCGCACCTCGTACGCACGTCGATAGAGATCCACTCATGGTGTGATATGGCCCGAAGTGTCCCTCTGCGTGTAACGGAAAGGAACGAGCGCTCATGCGCGAGATCCTCGGAAGGCGACGCAGGCTCCTGTCCTGGCGAATCGGTAGGAAGTCTGACCAGAGTCCCGCTCTGCTCGGCGCGGCCCTGACCTTCGCGACGGCGTGGCAGTGGCCCGTGCTGCCGGGCGTCGGCATCGAAGGCCAGGTCAGGCAGGCCAGGCAGGCCAAGCAGGGGGGCCAGGTCAGGCAGGGGCTCGACGCACTCGCCGGCCGCCGCGTCGCGCGCTGCGCCTGCCCCGACCCCGAGTGCGCGTTCCCCGGCGCCCACCCGCTGGACCCGGGCCTGCTCGCCGCCACCACCGACGCGCGCATGGTGCGCTGGTGGTGGACCAACCGCCCCGGCGCACCGGTGCTCCTCGCGACCGGCGGACGCGCCCCGTGCGCCGTGAGCCTGCCCGCGGTGGCGGGCGCGCGCGCCCTCTCCGCCCTCGACGAGGCCGGCATTCGCCTCGGCCCGGTCATCGCGACCCCGGCCCGCGTCTTCATCCTCGTCGCGCCGTATTCGATGGAGCAGTTGGGCGCGCTCCTGTACGCCAAGGACTGGGTCCCCGGCTCCCTGCGTTTCCACGGAGAGGGCGGGTACGTCGCCCTGCCGCCGTCCGAGACGGGCCAGGGCCAGGTGCGCTGGGAGCGCGCGCCGCTCCCGGGCTCCGCCGCGCCCTGGGTGCCGGACGTCCAGGCGGTGGTGGACGCCGTGGTGGACGCCCTCACTCGTACGGGTGTGAGCGCCCCCGAGTTGTAAGGGAATTGGGCGCGGGGCGAACGGGCCGGGGCCCCATGGTCGTTATCTTCGGGCCATGCACCCGCGCCCGGCCGTGAATCCCCGCCTGCTCGCGCTCCTGGGCGTCGCGGCCGTCGCCGTGCTGTTGCCGCTCGCCGGCGCGTCCGCGGGGCCCGTGCTCCACGCCGACGCCAAACGCCCCGCCGCGCCTCCGCCGGAGGGCATGGCCGAGCGCGCCGACGCCCCGGCCGGGGAAGGGCGCGCGGCGGCCCCGGCCCGGGAAGGACGCGCGGCGGCCCCGGAAGGTGTCGGCGAACGGCCGTCCCGGCCGCAGGACACACCCCCGCACCCGGCCGCTCCCGCGGACGACGCGCCGCCCCCGCGCGAGACCACCGCCCGGTGCGGCCCCGAACTCTCCACGCCGGACGGCGTCGACGCCCAGACCTGCGTCCTGACCCAGGGCGACGACACCTGGGCGCGCACCTACTACCGCAATGCCACCGGCCGGGCGCTGAAGGCCGTACTGAGCCTCATGGGACCCAAGGGGCGCACCGTGCAGATGCACTGCGCGGTGGGCGCGGAGGACGAGCCGGCGGTGTGCGAGACGCCCCGGGAGCGCACGGCGGGCGCCGCGGCGCAGTACGCGGCGGTGGCGGAGTTCGCGAGTGAGAGCGGCGACGCGCTGCTGCTGCGCTCCGGCAGCAACTAGGCGGCGGCGGGCGGCAGTTGAGCGCCCAACTTTCCGCCGGGCATGGAAACGCCCGGTTGCTGGCGACGGGGGATGCACCAGCAACCGGGCTACCTGAACGGTAACAAGAGATCGGCGCTTGGCAAATTCGATCTCAGTTATCCGGACAGGGATTTACCCGCATCCACGCTGTGCCCAAGGGAGTTGTGACAGGAGTCACGCGTTCCGACCGACTGACTGGTGGGTCAGTGGCGGCGGGTCGGCGGGGACCACGGCGGGGCGGCGGGTCGGCCGGGCGCTCGCCGGGCCGTCCGGCCGGGCGCCGGGCCGACCCGCGTCCTGCGCGCCCGCTCAGCTGAGGGTGACCTGGCGGTTGGTGAGGCCGCCGCGCGCCCGCCGCTCCTCCGGCGTGAGCGGCTCCGTCGCCGCGAGCGCCGTCGCGAGCCGCTCGGCGAACTCGGCGGCGGGCTGCTCGACGTCCTTCGCGCCCATGCCGCTCGGCAGGTCCCACACCGGCACGATCAGCCCGTGCGCGCGGAAGGAGCCGACCAGCCGGGTGCCCTCGCCGAGACTGGACGTACCGGCCGCGTGCAGTCGCGCGAGCGCGTCGAGCAGCTGCTCCTCGGGGTGCGGCATGACCCAGCGCAGGTGGTTCTTCTCCGGGGTCTCGCACCAGTACGCGGCGTCCACGCCGGGGAGCTTGACGGTCGGGATGGCGGCGGCGTTCGCGCGCTCCAGGGAGGCGGACACCTCCGGCGTGGCGTTCTCCGCGTCCGGCACCCAGAACTCGAACCCGGAGTGCACGACCGGCTCGAAGGCGCCCTTCTCGTCGAGCAGGTCCTGCAGCCGCGGCCCCTCGGACGGCGCGCGGCGGCCGGCGACCGGCTGGCCGGGCTCGGTGGTGAGCGCGCGCTCCAGCGTGTCGGCGAGGTCGCGGCTGATGTCGCCGGACGAGGTGTCGTTCTGCAGGCCGAGCAGCACCGAGCCGTCGTCGCGGCGCAGCGCGGGCCAGGCCATCGGCAGCACGGTCGCCAGCGTCACGGAGGGCACGCCCTCGGGGAGTCCCTCCTTGAGGGTGAGCTCGACGGTCGCGGCCGGCACCAACTCGCGCAGGGCCACCCAGTCGCACTCGCCGGGCAGGCCCTCGAAGGGGCGCTGCACCAGTTCGGTCACGGCGTGCGCGGCGGCCCGGCCGTGACAGGCCTTGTAGCGGCGGCCCGAACCGCAGGGGCAGGGTTCCCGGGCGCCGACGACCGGGACCTCGTGGTCCTTGAGCTGCGGCTGCTTGCCCTTGCTGCCCTGGTTGCCCTTGGTCTGCGGGCGCTTCTTGGCCATCGTGGGTGTCTCCCGGTTACGGCTCGCTTGCGTACGGGCGCGAGCCTAGCCGTTCACCGGTGGCGGGACTGAGCGCGTCGGTCCCCGTCTCAGGCCCCGTCCCCCGTCTCAGTCCCCGTCGTCGAACGGGTCCTTCAACCCCAGGTCGGCTATCGCGGCCGCGGACGGTGCGGCGACGCGCGTAGCGAAATCCTCGTGCCGGTGCCCGGATTGCACGAGGGCCCAGACGGTCACCTCGCCGTGGATGTCGTCGCGGACGCCCCAGGCCTCGGCGAGGGCGGTGATGATGTTGAGCCCGCGGCCGCCGTGGGCCGTGACCGAGGGAGTGGCCGGAAGCGGGCGGGTCGGGCCGCCGCCGTCCGTCACCTCGACCGTGAGCCGTCCGGTCTTGTCGACGCGCCACGCGGCGCGCACGTCTCCGTCGCCGGCACCGCCCCCGTTCATCCCCTCGCCCAGCGGCCTGCCGTGCCGGCAGGCATTGCTGAGGAGTTCGGAAAGGATCAGTACGGCATCGTCGATGACCGATTCGGGCACTCCGCTGATCCGCAGTTGATCACGCATCCGGTGCCTTGCTTCCCCCACGCCCGCAGGACCATGGGGTACGGCCATGCTCGACGACGCGGGCACCTCCCGTGCCACCACAAACGCCACCCCCGAGACCTCCTTTGCCCCACGCCACGGTGTGGATGCCCCAATGGACTGGACCGGAAACCGGCCAACACCGGGATGGTGACGCACTCGTCACGATCGAATACGGACCGAACGCGCCGGTGCACTCCCCGTAACGGCGGTCAGTCCCGGCCCAGTTGGGACAGGACCTGCTTCGGGCGGTTGGTGATGATCGCGTCGACGCCGAGGCGGGCGCACAGCTCGACGTCCGCGGGTTCGTTCACGGTCCACACGTGGACCTGGTGCCCGGCCCGCTTGAGCTTGGCGACGTACCCGGGGTGGTTGCGTACGATCCGGATGCCCGGGCCCGCGATCCGCACGCCCTGGGGGAGCCGGCCGTCGCGGTGGCGGGGCGAGACGAACTGCATCAGATAGACGGTCGGCAGGGTCGGCGACGCGGCCCGCACGCGGTGCAGCGAGCGTGCCGAGAAGCTCATGACCCGGATGGGCGAAGGGCCCTCGGCGGGTGGCGCGTCGAGGCCGAAGCGCTTGAGCAGCTGCAGCAGCCGGTCCTCGACCTGCCCCGCCCAGCGGGTGGGGTGCTTGGTCTCGATGGCGAGCTGGACGTGCCGTCCGGAGGCATTGTTTTCGGCCACGAGCTCCAGGAGCCGCTCCAGCGTGAGCACCGAGGTGTCCGCCGGATCGGGCCGCACGTCCCAGTCGGGTCCTTCGCCGTCGATCCCCCCGGCGAGTGCCTCGCCGCCGTTCTTCCAGGAGCCGAAGTCGAGGGCGGCCAGGTCGGCGAGTTCCAGTGCGGAGACGGCGCCGCGGCCGTTGGAGGTGCGGTTCACCCGGCGGTCGTGGACACAGACGAGATGGCCGTCCGCGGTGAGCCGTACGTCGCATTCGAGGGCGTCGGCGCCGTCCTCGACCGCCTTCTTGTACGCGGCCAGCGTGTGCTCCGGGGCGTCCTCGGAGGCTCCGCGGTGGGCGACGACCTGGATGTGGTGCTGTCGTGCGTGGGTCACCGCGTCATCGTGCCATCGTCCGGCCGCCGCGGAACGCGACGGTCGGCGTCGTCCGGCCGGACCGCCCGGTGCGGCCCGGCTGGGCCTTCCGAATGGGGTGGTTTCGCCCGCCGTGAACGCACAGCATCGGCTTATGGTGCCCTGACAGCCCATGGGAAAAGCTGACTACAGACAAAACTGAACCGAATTGATCGTTTGCTGCTCTCAGGCCGTGACCGAGTACGACAGCGTGGACCGAGGAGAAGAAGCTGTGAGCACCGAGAACGAGGGCACTGAGGTACCCCCGGCCCCGTCCGCACCTCCTGTGCCGGTGGACACTCCCGCTGCTTCCGCCCCCGACGCGCCGGCGCCGACGCCACCGGTGCCGCCGACGTCGGCGGGGCCTTCCGAGCCTGCTGGACCGTCCGCCCCCGCCGCCCCTGACTCCACCCCCGCCTCCGCTTCCGCTTCCGCCGGAGGGGAGCAGTCCGCGGGACCGGCGCAGGCCCCGGCACCCCCGGCGGCCACCCCTGCCCCCGCCCCGAGCGCCCCCGATCCGTACGCCCACACCGCCGCGCACCTGGGCGCGGGCCAGACTGCCGCAGGCCAGGCCGCCGCCGGGCACGCCTCTTCGGGGCATGCCGCTTCCGGGCACGCGGCTTCGGGGCACGCGCCTGCCGGGGCCTGGCCCCCGCCCCCGCCGCCGGCCGTGCCGTCGTACGCGCAGGGCGGCGGCTCCGGGTCCGGCTGGGGCGCGTCCTGGACGGCGGAGCAGCCCGCGGCGCCGAAGCCCGGCGGGCGGCGCGGCGGGCTGGTCGCGGCCGTGCTCGCCGCCGCGCTGGTCGCGGGCGGCCTCGGCGGCGGCCTCGGCTTCTGGGCGGCGGACCGCACCGAGGACAGCGGCACGGACTCGACGACGGTCTCCGCGTCGGACGCCCCGGCCGACCTCAAGCGCCAGCCCGGCTCGGTGGCCGACATCGCGAACAAGGCGCTGCCGAGCGTCGTCACCATCGAGGCCCAGAGCGGCAGCGGCGAGGGCGGCACGGGCACCGGCTTCGTGTACGACGAGCAGGGCCACATCATGACCAACAACCACGTGGTGGCGTCCGCCGCGGAGGGCGGCAAGCTGTCGGCGACGTTCTCGAACGGCAAGAAGTACGACGCCGAGGTCGTGGGCCGGGCCGAGGGCTATGACGTGGCCGTCATCAAGCTCAAGGACAAGCCGGCGAACCTGAAGCCGATCCCGCTCGCCGACTCCGACAAGGTGGCCGTGGGGGACTCCACGATCGCCATCGGCGCGCCCTTCGGCCTCTCCAACACGGTCACGACGGGCATCGTCAGCGCCAAGAACCGCCCGGTGACCTCCAGCGACGGCGGCAGCAAGAGCTCGTACATGAGCGCGCTGCAGACCGACGCGTCCATCAACCCGGGCAACTCCGGAGGCCCGCTCCTGGACGCGCGCGGCGCGGTCATCGGCATCAACTCCGCCATCAAGCCCGCCGACAGCGGCGGCCTCGGGGGCGGCGGCCAGTCCGGCTCGATCGGCCTGGGCTTCGCGATCCCGGTGAACCAGGCGAAGAACGTCGGCCAGCAGCTGATCAAGACGGGCGAGGCGACGTATCCGGTGATCGGCGCGTCGGTCTCCCTGGCGGACACGTCGGACGGCGCGACCATCTCCGACCGCGGCGCCAGCGGCTCCGGCGCGGCGGTGGAGCCGGGCGGCCCCGCGGACAAGGCGGGCCTCAAGTCCGGCGACGTCATCAAGAAGCTGGACGACATGGTCATCGACAGCGGCCCGACCCTGATCGGCCAGATCTGGACCCACAAGCCCGGCGACACCGTCAAGATCACCTACGAACGCGACGGCAAGGAGCGCACGACCGACGTGGTCCTGGGCGCACGCAAGGGCGACAGCTGACCCGCTACTCTTGACCCCGCGCCGCCGCCGCACACCGGCCGCGGCCGCGGGGTGGGTTGCCCGAGCGGCCTAAGGGAACGGTCTTGAAAACCGTCGTGGTTCACGCCACCGTGGGTTCAAATCCCACACCCACCGCAGCAGGTCAGCGTATGTGCTGGTCAGAAGGGGCGCCCCGTCTCAGGGGCGCCCCTCCTTCTTGATCGCTGTCTCACCTTGATCCGCGTCTGTCACGTTGTTGACCAGTGTGTGTGGACCAGGCGTGGACCAGATTCCAGGGTGCTTGAGGCGGCAACTCGCAGGTCACACCCAGTGAGTTGAGGGACGAGTGTGGACCGGGCCCCGAGGCAACTGGAGGCCCCCGTTACGGGGTTAGCGTCGGGTGAGGGTTGGCGTTCTTGGAGTTCCTGTGCCGTATCCAGGCGAGGCCGATGATTACGACAGCGGCGGCCGCTGCTAGACGGGTCACCGTCCAGGTCATCTCAGCGGCGTGTCCGGCCGCGTGGGCCTCATGATCCAGTCGCAGGGAAGTTTCCACGATGGCCATAGCCGGGACGGCGAGGCGCAACAGCAGGCCGGGCAGGCCACTTTGGCGTGCCTGGTTGCCCGCGAGTGCGGCCAGTACCCCGGCGATAGCAGCGACAAGACACCACAACAGGGTGGTGGCGGCAAATCCGTTCCAGTCGGTGCGGGTGCCCGCTGATGAGCTTTCCAAGCTGACCGCTTCACTGAACGCTCCGTGGGCGGCCTGGACGGTGTAGTAAGCGCAGACAGCGGTGATGAGGGCAACCGGACCCGCCACGGCGGCTTGTGCCGTGCGGGTGTGGGCCAGCCCGATGACGAAGCCCAGAGCGATCCAGGCCCAGCCGTCGGCCAGGACAAGAGCCATGACGTGAAAGAACGTGATGGGGCTGTCCTCAAGCTGCGGACCCAGAGCGCCGGTTACAGCACCGGCCGCCAAGACTGCCGCCCAGGCAAGGAGACGGGAGAAGATCACGGTAGAGCCCTCTGTGTCACGAGCGAGGCGGCCAAAGACCCTTGCGAAGCTACGTTCATGTTCCGGCAGGGGTCAATGGCGGCCACTGGCTCCCAGGCGGGATCAGGTCAGGACTTGGACCAGTACGTGTAGCAGGTGTAGGCGGCGCCCGCTGTAAGGTTCGCCTTCGAGGTACGCCCCGGCTGTTCAACGTCTACGTCTTTGCCGTCGGCTATCTTCGCGGTGGAACTGTGATACTTGGAGCCGTGGAAGTAGTACGAGAAGCACTTCTTCCCGCCGCTAGTCAGCTTGTACCCGTAGGTCCAGGTGCCGCCGCCAACGTCCTTTTGGTGGGTGCCTTGGGCTGACTTCGCGTCGATTGTGATCTTTGCCATGCCCCACTCGCTGACGGAGCCCAGTTCCTTAGGCGGCTGGGGTTCCTGGGCGTTTGCGGGGGCGGCGAGAACACCGGCGGCGGTTGCGGCACTGGCCGCAGCGATGGCAAGAGTCCGGCCAAGGGTCTTCACGTGGCGTCCTTCTTCCTATTGCCTGTGATGGTGATGTAGTTGTGTGGTGCACGTGTGATTCAACGTGCACGCACGGTAGCGGGGCAACGGGAATCCGAACAATGACTCGAATTCAATCCGGGATGCAGCGTAGCCAGAGTTCCGGATCACGCCGTATGCGGGGGTGCGGGGCGCGGCGGACATTCCAATTCGCCGTATGGCCTGGACAAGATCAAGCCAGCGTCGTGCCAGGGTGGTGGTCTGGGCGCACCTTCTCCGACCGCCATCAGGAAGTGCCTGGATCGCTTCGGTCTGGCTCCGACAGGCGCCGATGATGGCTGCGTTGAAGGCGAGCCGGTCGACGCTGGCTGCGCAGAGCCGGGGGCACCGAGTGTGGACCGGGCCGGGAGGAAGCGTCGGGGCCGTGGCCAACACGAAGAGGCGCCACCCTTCCCCGATGTGGGGTGAGAGTGACGCCTCGTGGTCGTGGCGACGCAGGATGGTCCTACTCCTCCTCGGCTTCCTCCAGGGCCCGCTCAATCTGGCGGTTCGACCGTTCCTGACTGCGATGAATGGCCTTCGCGTAGAAGCGGAAGAGGACAGCGATGCTGTGGCCCGCGCGGCGGGCGACCTCTGCGGGGGATACGCCGGACTCCAGCCATAGCGAGACGCCCGCGTGCCTGGGCGAGTAGGGCACATCGGCCAGTGGCGTGGTCGCTTCGGACTCGGAGAGCACGGCTTTGCGGGACGCCTTCCAGACCTCCCCGTACTCCTTGGACAGCAGATGGCCGCCCTTCACCGCCCGGAACAGGCGGCCGTCCTCCGCAGTCCCGAACTCCTTGATGTGGTCGCGGATCAGCCGAACCAGGACAGGCGGGATCGGTGCGGCGCGCGTGGCCTTGCGGGCCCGCTTCTTCAGGCCGCGTGAGTCGTACGACTCTCCGGTGTCCGTCCAACCCGAGGCCACGCGCGGCGTGCTGGACGACAGCAGGACTTCGCCCCATCCCTCTTCGGGCAGGGTGAAGTCTGTCTCGCAAAGGCTGGCCGCTTCACCGGGGCGGTTGGCCGCGTAGTAGAGGCATCCGAAGAACGCCATCAGGTGCCGGCCGCGTACACCCTGAGCGCCGACAGCAATGATGAGTTGCTTGGCCAGCTTCGGGCCGGGGCCCGCGTTGGGCAAGGACAGGGGCCACTCGTGCACATTGCGGGCAGGGGTGAAGCCTGCCCGAGTTGCGGGCCAGCGTACGGCCCCCTGACCATGCCCGACCCCAACCCGAACAGGACACCGGCCAAAGCCGCGTAGGCCGGCCGCGTGGGCGGGTGCGCCGATCCATGAGCTTGGGGAAGCAGATCAACTGACCAAGGCGGGGGGTGCGATCGTCCGAGCGCGGTCGTACAGATCGCGGGCCGCAGCATTCTTCCGATGAGGACGGATGAGCCCGAACATTGCCTTGATGCGGTCGTCCGCCCGTCCGGATTGGACCATGGGGAAGTCGTCGAGCGCCTGGTGCCAGGTGGCGCAGGCCGCTTCCAGGTGGCCCATTTCCAACTGCCGTTCAGCCAGCGTGGCACGGTGCCGTACCCGCGCACGCCGGTAGACGCTGAAGCGCACCTTGTCGCACTGCTGCATGGCTTCGACCGCTCCGGGCACATCGCCGAGTTCGTAACGCACCTGGCTGATGTGGTAGTTGAGCGATGAGGGGTCGTATGAACCGAATGCCTTGCCTCGCGATTCGGCGCGGTCCATGGCCGCCTCCGCCTCACGGATGTAGCGCAGTGCGCTCGTACGGTCGCCTGTCTGGGCAGCCGTGTGCGCCTGCTGACCGGCGAGGAAGGCCCGCATCCGAGGCCCGGCTTTCGGGGAGGCCGCGGCAGCGGCATCCGCCAGCTCCATGGCCTTGGCGCCGTGCCGCAGGTCGACCGCTTGCACGCTCATGCCGCGCAGTGTCGTGCAGTACGTCAGGTGGTCCTCAGCAGCGCCCGCCAGTTCCAGCGCCTTGATGTAGTAGCGCTGGGCGAGACCGTGCAGGCCCTCGTCGACCGCCATGTAGCCGGTCAGATACAGCAGGTCCGAGGCGGCCGACAGCATCGCTTGCCGCACGTCCTCCGGTGCATCGGCGCGCAGATACGAGGCGACCGTGTTGACCATGAACGAGGCCGCCATGGGCCGCGCGTGACGTCCGCCGAATTGGTCGTCCAACTCCGAGACCCGTTCGGTCATGGCGATGACCATGTCCACTTCGTTCATGCCGATGCGCGATGCGCGATGCACGGCCAGACTGCACAGCCTCCGCGCGGCCGATCACGTCGGGCCATCCGGGGATCGTCAGGGCCACCGAGAACAGACCCGCACCGAGGACTCTGCGGCGGGACGGATCCATGTCTCGCCTCCCCAGGTCGATCAGCCCCTCCACGGTATCCATGGACCCGGCGGAACGATCGAGGGGAACGGGCAGACCTGCCTCAGCATACGTGACGGGACGCCCGAGCCGACGCGAGAAGGCTTCGAGGATGCAGGCCCGGACGGCATCGCGGGGGATGGTGCCACCGAGCCAGTGGCTCACGGCCGACTCGTCGTAGCGCAGGGGTGTGCCGGTCTCGGTACCTATGCGGTTCACGGCCCGTGCGAACTGGCGATACGTCCAGCGGCTCTCGGCGAGCAGGTGACCGAGCGCTGCGTTCGGTTCGCGTTTCGCCATGGCCCTCAACCCCCCACGCTCTTGCGTGCTTTCAAGGCTTTCAAGTCTCGACGTCGCTGCAACGGTACCGCCGTGTGTGGTCAGGCGGTTGCGTAGAGCACATGAAAGATCGGCGAAACGCTCGCCGCAGACATCTCCCCTGAGGGGCTGAGTCATGAGAAGCGAAGCGCGGGCAGAACTTGCCCGAATGACCAAAGAGCAGGGCACGGGTGATGTGCTGAAGGTCGACGCAGTTGACGGGTGCGAACTGCCCGCAGGGTCCATGAAGTATCCGCCGTGCCAGTGCCCGCAGCACCGGGCAGCTCAGACGCAGGAGGGCCGTAACGGCGCACTCCACAGCAAGGTCCGTGCGGCCAACGAGCGCAGCAGGGGCGAGCGGCTGTGATCCGCTTAGTGGCCCGAGTGATGAGCTATGCCGGGGCCCTCCTGATCATCACCATCTCGGGATCGATCGGCTTCGTACTCGGCGTGGTCGCCGCCATGCCGACCCACTGAACTCCTCCCTGGCCGCATGAATTGTGGCTCAGCCACACACGGCCGAGGAGGGCACGACTGCCGCCTGACAGGGCGGTAGATCCCGTCCGGCTGTCGTACGTGTGACGGCGGTCGGCAGCCGGACGGGCCACCGATGCACCCAACCACCGAAGGAGAGTGCAGCAGTGTCCACAACGCTAGTACGGCCCGCCCCGGAGATCGTGGCCCGGCGTGCGCGAGAGATCTTGATGATCGTCGAGGCCGATCGGGAGTACGACCGTCTCCGCACCGCATGCGCGAAGTACGACGAGGACTGGACGAGCTTCATGGGGTACGCCCTCGTGGACGGGTTCGACATCGCGACGGACACGGAGCCGCTGTTCCCCGAGGCCATGCGCGCCATGGCGATCAAGTCGGCCGTGTACGAGATGACGGACGGCGACGAGGAGGCCGCCGAGGTCCCTGTGGCCATCCCCGTGGACGAGATGATCCACGCGCTTGCGGCACAGTTCACGGTGCTGTCCCGCATCCAGGACCGCACCGGCATCAAGTTCGTCCATGCCACTGACCGCGAAGCCATTGGGGCGTGGGACCACGGCGACTACACCCACCAGGTCTACCGGGCCGCGTGGGGACCGATGAACGAGCGGTACTGGTTCGGCAAGGGCGAGACCGCCAAGCGCAGGGCGGTGGTCATGGCGAAGTACGAGCCGGTGGGCATCCTTGACGGTGGTCGGCGCTTCACGCCCGGGTTCGCTACCGCCAGCCAGGAGAGCTAGTTGAACGCACGGCGCAGTGCCAAGGTGGGGTCGACCTCAGGGAAGGTACGTCGGATCTCACGGTCCGCCAGGTCGATCAGCACCTCAAGGGCACCGGGGGCTGCGCCGTGCACCAGCTCACGCAGGTACACATCGAGTTCGGCGACGTCACGGGGCAGCACGACGTCGGCCACCAGAGCCACGCCTTCCGTCCTGTACGGGGCAGGCGGCAGGCCGACCTTCTCCGGATGGACGCAGACGGGCACGCCTTGCAGCGTGTATCTGTGGCCGTCCTCGGGGTTGAACGGGCACTCGCGAGACGGATGCTCGGCCACGTCGAACTCGGCGAGCGGGAAGCGGCGTGAAGGGCAGATGCCGCACGCTCGGTGGCCGTCTCCGGTGACGAATGCCTCAGCCATGGACAGCAGCGTAGCGTCACGGGACCAGCCTTTGCCTAGGCTCTACCTCAAGCAACGCAATGTAGTTTCGCATCTCGAAAGACGGCCCTCGTCCCAATACCTCAGACGAGGGCCGTCGATGTTGTCAGTCACTCTTGAAACGGCACAGGCGTACGTCCGTCACTGTGCACTAGCGGGAGTTGCTGTTGCCATCCAGGTCACGGCGCCTACGCCAACGGGCGCGTACTTGGTGGCCAGCAAGGACGCACAAAGTTGTCACGGTACTTGCCGCCAGATTGGCGAGGATGTTGATGGCGAGGTCTTGCATGTCTTCTCCGTGGGCAGCTTGAAGCTACCCACCGGATGAGCGGGCTTGCGGCGAACGTCACGTACGTGACTGGAAAGTGACCCCGTCCTCGCCCAGGGGCCGTCTAGCTACACGACAGCAGGTTCATGGTAGCAACGAGATGTCCAGTTCGGTGAAGCCCGCAGCTCTCATCTCATCTACGATCTGCCACCATCTTGTCGCCTCAACTTGAGGAGTACGTGGGCACGCTGGGCACCTGAAGATGTATGAACTGTGACCCATCATGGATCCAGGTTCGGCGTCCCGCATGGGCGATGCGAAGCATCGGAGGGCGTGGGTCATCCCGTGGCTGCCATCAGCTTCGCGGCGGGCCATCGTCAGGCGTACTCGCGAGTGCTGGCCTCTATCGGTGCAGACGATCCCGACTCGGTACTCCTTGGCCATGTCGACAGTCTCCTCTAACTCTGGAAACCGAGTGCACGCTGAGTCTTCAGAAGCGATGATCGAGAGTTCCATCGTGCAGTTGGAGTGCTGATATGCCCAATCAGGAACAGGTTCTCTCGTACGCTCGCTCACTGGCACAGACGCTGCAAGAAGGTCTGGAGTGGCGCTCCGGAAGGAACGGGGACGGTCGGGGCTGGTGGCGGATCTCTGACCATCAGCAACTTCCTGCTCTGATGGCGAACGCGTTCGCGGGCATGGAGTTTCTGCGTCAGTACGCCGGGGAGGACAGCTTTTGGACTTCCCGGGCTGCTGAGGTGTACCAGAGCAAGGGAGACAACCAGTCCACCGAGTCAGGAGCCCGCGCCGTTGGTGACGTTCTGCTTACCTGGGTTCGACAGGTCGAAGCGGGTGTCAGCGAGATCGTGGGTGCCCGCGCGTGGTCGGAAGTCGGCTTGATCAGCACGGACATGATGAGACAGGTGCGACGGCTGCTGGGCGACAAGCAGACCCATCCTGCTGCGGCCATCGTGTTGTGCGGCGCAGCCTTGGAGAGTGCGCTTCGGGCGCTGATCGAGGCCCGTGGGCTAGACATGCCCGAGCGTCCTTCGCTCAGCTCGTACTCGCAGCTTCTGCGCAAGAAGGAGCTGATCACGAAGCAGGAGGCAAAAGATCTGGAGCAAGTTGGAGGGCTCCGGAATGCAGCGGCTCATGGCCAGTTCGATGAGTTGAGCCGCGAGCGCGCCGGCCTCATGGAGCAGCAGACCAACCTCTTGCTCAGCAGGATCTCCGAGCTTCACCGGTAGGCCCACTGGAGACGGCGTGATCAGACCTGGGGCGGCCGCGGTGGACCAGGTGTGGACCGTCTGACGTCACGGGGGCTGATGAGGGGCTGAGTGTGCAGGTCAGCCGCGCAGGAGAGGCTTCCCGCAGCACCCTCTTGAAAACCGTCGTGGTTCACGCCACCGTGGGTTCAAATCCCACACCCACCGCGGGAACTGGCCGTAGGGCCTGATGAGGCGGGGTGACCGGAGCTTTCGGTCACCCCGCCTCTGCCGTGAGGGCTGCCAGTCGGCGCAGCCGTCGGAAGTACCGGAGCTCTTGCGCGTCCGTGAGGAGGGGCAGGACCTTCTCGAGGGCGGCGATGCGGCCGTGCAGGACCTGGTGGCGCCACGCGTCGAGGGATCCGCCGTTGTCCCGCCACGTGCTCACGCAGCCGGCGACGTCCGCGTCGAGCATCACCATGTCGTGGCCCGCCAGTTCGGCGCCGCGCAGTCCCGCCGGGAAGGCGGCGTCCAGGTGCTCCTGCCACAGCCGGTCCACGACGGCTTCGTACTCGCTCTCTCCGCGCATGGGGATCATCCTCCTTCACTCGCCTGTCAGCCCCGCCGGTGCGGTCGGGCGGCGTTGCCGTGGGCCGCTCGGGTGAGGCGGCGGTACCTCCGGGGGGCGGGGGTGGGTTAAGGGGGCGGCAGGGCGTTGGGTGTCGGCCGCGAGGGTCGGGTGCCCCGGAGATGCGAGCCTCGTGCTCCGTTGTGCGCGCTGCCGGAACTGGAAGGGGAGCTTCGGGCATGAGGATCGTTGAGGCTGTCGTGGGCGCGGTCGGTTCGGTGGGGGCCGTCGGCGCGGCAATGGTGCTGGGGGCCGCGGCGCCCGCCGTGGCCGCGGAGGAGCCGCCGGGGGAAGGGCTGGCCGTCTCGAAGCTGGCCGCGCAGGAATCGTTCGACGGGGTTCCCGGTAAGGAGATCCTCGACGGCTCGGCGCTGCGTTCGCTGCCGATCCGCGGGCTGCCGATCTCCTGAGGGTTCACGGAAGGGTTCCCGCTCGGTCGCTTTTCGGGACGTGCGTGCGTGGCCGGGTTCGTGTCTCGGCTGTGCCCGGCCGGCCGGGTCTCTAGTCGTGGCCCGTCAGGCGTGCCGCCGACGCGATGGTCGAGCGGGCCTCGCGGAGGGTGAGGCCCACGCGGAGTGCCGCGTCCGTGAGGGGGCCGGTGAGGGCCTCGCCCAGGCCGTTCTCGTAGGCGCGGCACGCCGCCCAGAACAGGCGGGTGTTGCGCTGGCCCTCGTGCGCGGCGAGGACGAACTGGACCAGGCCCTGGCCCTGTTGGGCAGCCGGTGGGCCGTCCGCGCGCGGGGGGCCGGGCCTGCGTCGCGGTGCCGGGGCGAGCAGGCGCAGCAGCGCGGGCGGGCAGGCGGCGGGCGGGAGGTGGGCGGTGCCGGGCACCGTGCTGTAGACGCCGTGTTCGGTACGGGAGCCGGGGCCGACCAGATAGCCGCCCGCGCCGCGGATGTCGATCCCGGGGGCGAGCCGCCCCGCCGAGTTGGGCACCACCGTGTCGGGCGGCCCGGACAGCCAGATGTGGCGGCCGCCGCTCGGCGTCGTCACGACGACGGTGTCCGGGATGGTGAACAGGTGCCGCAGCGCCAGCTCGCGCAGCGCGGCCGGGGCGTCGGCCCCGGACTTGGTGTCCAGGTCGATGCCGATCAGGTGGTAGGGGGCGAGACCGCACGCGATGCCGTAGCCGGTGGCCCAGGGCGCGGCGGCGAACAGTTCACGGATGCGCAGGGGGTCGGTCGACGCGTCGTACACACCGTGCCCCATGCGTCCGCACTCGCCCCGGCACGCCGACGGCTGCGGGTCCTCGTGGTGCGGGGAGCGCAGCGCCGGGAGCTTGGTCCGGGAGAGCGGGATGACGGCGAGGCCGCGCTCGGCGGCGGACAGGGCGTGGGCGAGCGCGAGCGTGGCGGTGTGCCGGTCGGCGGCGGAGCGGTGGTCCGGGGCGGGGCGAGGGGTGGAGCGAGGCGTGGGGTCGGGGGTGGGGTCACCTGCGTGGTCACCTGCGTGGTCACCGGCGTGGTCAGGGGTGTTGCGGTCTGCGGCATGGCGGTCGATGGGGGCCATGACTTCATTTTCGTACAGGCGTTCGAAGAAAGAAAGGGGGGTGGCCCGGGGTGGCGCGCCCTGTGCGGGCGGCGCCCCCTCACTTCGGGTGGCTGCCGGAACGCTTCAGCCCGTGGGGCGCCTGGGTCGAGCGGCCGGAACGGCGCCGAGCCGGGACGCTGCGGATGCAAAGCGTGTTTATCGACATGTCCTCACGCTTGCGGGGGAATCGTGCCTTCCGGGGTGGTTCCGCGGGGATTCGGTGGGCAACTCTGGACTCGCGACGTCGTGCAGATCCAGACCGAGGCGGTCGGCCAACCGCCTTGGAGCAAGAGCTACTTGAGGCGCTCCCGGCTTCCCGCCGGTGCGTGACTCCCCGTCCTGGAGGAAAAACATGGCAAGCATCCGTACCGCCCGCGTCCTCGCCGCTGTCGCGGCCCTGCCCCTCGCCGCCGCTCTCTTCTCCGGTGTTGCGATGGCCGACAACGGTTCGTTCGCGGACGACGGATCCAACGCGGGTGTGGCTACGGTCACCGGCAGCGGCGTCGGCGACGACAACGAAGGCAACTCGTCCACCACGCAGCAGCAGGCGGTCGGCAACGGCGCCTCGAACCAGAGCAACACGGCGCAGGTGAACGGTTCTGCGTACACGGCGATCAACCAGGGCAACTCGAACGTTGCCGTGAACTTCAGCGAACTGTGGTGACCCAGGGCCTCGTCGGGGAGTGATCCTCGGGGGCCTGCTCAGTGGGGTGATGTGACGGCTGCGCGGCGGTGCCTGGGGCACCGTCGCGCAGCTGTGTCCGAGGTCGGGTCCGAGGCTGCCCCCGTGGCCGTGTTCGAGGCCGTCTCCGCGGTTGTCGTGCGCCTTCGGAGTGCGGGGGCGGGTGCAGGGTGGGCCCGGAGCGGACGCGGGGCCCGCCACGGGGCCTTGACGCCGGTTCTGTTTCTGACGGACAGTCAGAAACCCTGCCGGTACGAGACGGAGAGGCCGCCCCCGTGCACCTCGCCCCCACCGAACGCCAGCACCAGCTGCGCGCCGAGCTGCGCGCGTACTTCCGGGCACTGCTGCCCGACGGCCCGCCCGCGAGCGACGACCCGGCCGCGCAGCGCCGGATCCTGCGGCGCATCGGCGCCGACGGGCTGCTCGGCCTCGGCTGGCCCGTCGCGTACGGCGGCCAGGGGCGCGGCCCCGACGAGCAGTTCGTGTTCTTCGACGAGGCGTACCGCGCGGGCGCGCCCGTGTCGATGGTCACGCTGAACACCGTCGGGCCGACCCTCATGAGGTACGGATCGCCGGAGCAGCGGAGCTCCTTCCTGCCGCGCATCCTCAGCGGCGAGCTCGTCTTCGCCATCGGCTACAGCGAGCCGTCCGCCGGGACCGACCTCGCCGCGTTGCGCACGAAAGCCGTACGGGACAACGGCGGCTGGGTCATCGACGGCCAGAAGATCTTCACCTCCAACGCGCAGAACGCCGACTGGATCTGGCTCGCCTGCCGCACCGATCCGGACGCGCCCAAGCACCGGGGCATCTCGATCCTCCTCGTGCCGACCGACTCCCCCGGCTTCTCCTGGACCCCGATCGAGACCGTCGGCGGCCTGACCACGACGGCGACGTACTACGACGGCGTACGCGTGCCCGCGGGGAACCTCGTCGGCGAGGAGAACGGCGGCTGGGGACTCATCACCGAGCAGCTCAACCACGAGCGGGTCGCGCTCGCCGCGATCGGCATGCAGGCCGAGGATTTCTACGCGGCCGCGCGCACCGCGGCGTGCTCACCCGATCCGGTGACGGGTGAGCGCAGGGTTGACGCTCCGTGGGTCCGTTTGAAACTGGCCGAGGCGCATGCCCGGCTCGCGGCAACGCGCCTGCTCAACTGGCGTTTGGTGGGGGATGTGGGGGCCGGTCGACTGGCGCCCGGCGACGCGAGCGGCGTGAAGTTCGCGGGAACCGAATCGGCGGTCGAGGTGTACCGAATATGTCAGGAGATCGCGGGGGACGCGGGCCTCGTCCGGGCCGGCTCACCGGGATCCCTGGCGCTGGGTGCGCGTCCGCGCACGGGGTCGGGGGCGGTCGGGGACGGGGAGCTGGAGCGGATGAACAGGGCGGCGCAGATCAACACCTTCGGGGGCGGGGTGAGCGAGGTGCAGCGGGAGATCGTGGCGACGATGCGGCTCGGTATGCGGAGGGGGCGGCGATGACGCGCGTACGCGACGCCGGGCCGGACGAGTTGTACGAGAAGTTGAAGGCGTACGAGGGCAGGGCCGCCGCAGTGGCGGGGCGCGGCAAGGACCCGGTGAACGAGCCGATGATCAGGCACTGGTGCGAGGCGATGGGGGACACCGACGCGGCGTACACCGGGCCCGACGCCGTCGCGCCGCCGACCATGCTCCAGGTGTGGACGATGGGCGGTCTTTCGGGGCACACCGGCCGCTCGGAGGCGTACGACGAGTTGTTCGCCCTGCTGGACGCCGCCGGGTATGCCTCGGTCGTGGCGACCGACTGCGAGCAGGAGTATCTGCGGCCGCTGCGCCCCGGGGACGAGATCACCTTCGACGCGGTGATCGAGTCGGTCTCCGAGCGCAAGACGACCAAGCTCGGCACGGGGTATTTCGTGACGACGCGGACGGACGTCCGCGCGAACGGCGAACCGGCGGGTACGCACCGCTTCCGGATCCTCAAGTTCGCCCCCGCGCGGCGGAAGCCGGAGGGGTCGGCGGAGGCCGCTCCCGCCGACCGGAGCAGGCAGCTGAGTCCCGCGGTCAACAGGCAGCCAGGTCCCGCGGTCAACAGGCAGCCAGGTCCCGCGGACAGCAGGCGGCCAGGTCCCACGGACAGCAGGCAGCCAGGTCCCACGGACAAGCGGCCACGGCCCGTGATCAACAGGGACAACGCGGGGTTCTGGGACGGCGTGGCCCGGCACCGACTGCTCATCCAGCGCTGCGGCGACTGCGCCCGCCCGCGCTTCCCCTGGCTGCCGGGCTGCAACGCCTGCGGCTCACCGGAGTGGGACACGGTCGAGGCGAGCGGCGAGGGCACGGTCTTTTCGTACGTGGTGATGCACCACCCGCCGTTCCCGGCCTTCACGGTGTCGGATCACGCCGCCGACCCGGCGGAGCCGGGGCCGTACGCCGTGGTGCTCGTCGAACTGGCCGAGGGCGTGCGCATCCTCAGCCAGGTGGTGGGGGTGCCGCACGACGAGGTGCGGATCGGCATGCCGGTGCGGCTGGAATTCCGGCGGGTGGACGAGGAGTTGGAGCTGCCGATGTTCCGCCCGGTCGCCGCCGGTGTCCCGGGGGGTGTGCGCTGACATGGACTTCACGCCCACACCCGACCAGGCGGCCGCCCGCGATCTGGCCGCGCGGATCTTCGGGGACCTGTCCACACCGGAGCGGCTCGCTGCGGCGGGCACCGGGACGGACGCCGAGCTGTGGAAGGCGCTGTGCGCGGCCGGCCTGCCGGGCGCGGTGGAGGAGGTCGGCCTGCTCGGCCTGGTGCTGTTGCTGGAGGAGCAGGGCCGGACGACGGCGCAGGTGCCGTTCGCGGCGAGCTGTGTGTACGGCCTGCTCGCGGTGACGGCGCACGGCTCGGCGGAACAACGTGCGGAGCTGCTGCCGGGGCTGCGGGACGGGACGGAGGTGGCGACGGGCGCGTTCCCCGCGCGCGGGAGCCGGGTGCGGGCCGAGGGCGGCCGGCTGAGCGGGGCGGTCTCTTGGGTGCCGTGGCTGCGGGACGCCACGTTCGTTCTGGTGGCCGCGGCGGACCACAGCCTGTGGATGGTGCGTACGGCCGACGTGACCTGCGATCCGGTCGAGCTGACGGCGCCGTGGCGGGCGGGCCGACTGGAGCTGGACGGGGTGCGGGCGGAACGGCTGGGAGGTGCGTACGACTCCGGGGTGCCGGACGAGCCCCCTCCCGAGGCCGCCTACGACGACGTGCTGGCCACCGCCCGTACCGCCTTCGCGGGATTGCAGGCCGGGGTGTGCGCGGGATCGCTCGCCCGGACCGTCGCTTACACGAACGAGCGGGAGCAGTTCGGCCGCCCGCTCGCCGCGAAGCAGGCGGTCCAACTCCGCGCGGCCGACGCGTACATGGACACGGAGGCGATCCGCGTCACGGCCTACGAGGCCGCCTGGCGCCGTGACCAGGGTCTTCCATACGGCACGCACGCGCTGACCACCGCGTGGTGGGCGTCGGAGGCGGGCCGCCGCGTGGTGCACGCGGGCCAGCATCTGCACGGCGGCATGGGCGCCGACATCGAGTATCCGGTGCACCGGCACTTCCTGTGGGGCCGCCAGCTGGACGCGTATCTGGGGTGCGGCGGCGAAGTCCTGGCCGAGCTGGGCGACTTGATCGCGACGGAGGAGGAGGCCGTATGAGCACGGCAGCGTCCCGCCCCGGAGCTGGGGCATCCCGCCCGGAAGCCGCATCGTCCCGCCCCGGAGCCGCCGGGCCCCGGCCGGGGGACACCCTCCCGCCCCTGGAGATTCCGGTCACCCGCACCCTGATCGTCGCCGGGGCCATCGCCTCGCGGGACTACCAGGACGTGCACCACGACGCGGAGCTCGCCGGACAGAAGGGCTCCCCCGACATCTTCATGAACATCCTCACGACGAATGGCCTGGTGGGGCGGTACATAACCGACCACCTCGGCCCGGGGGCCACCCTCCGGAAGGTGGCGATCCGGCTGGGGGCGCCCAACTACCCCGGAGACACGATGACGTTGACGGGGAAGGTCGAGCGGGTCGAGCGGGTCGAGGGGGTTGATCGGGCCGAACGGGTTGATCGGGTCGAGCGGGACGAGCCGGGCGGAGGGGCGGCGAACGTCACGGTCACGGTCGTCGGAACCAACGGCATCGGCAAGCACGTGGCGGGCACCGTCACGGTCACGGTGCCCGTACGGGGAGGCCACGGATGAGCGTACGGAACAGAGACCGCCTCGGCGGCAAAGCGGCGATCGCCGGGATCGGCGCGACGGAGTTCTCCAAGGACTCCGGCCGCAGCGAGCTGAAGCTGGCCGTGGAGGCGGTGCGGTCGGCGCTCGACGACGCGGGCCTGCGCCCGGCCGACGTGGACGGCCTGGTCACGTTCACCATGGACACCAGCCCGGAGATCACGGTGGCCCAGGCGGCGGGCATGGGCGAGCTGTCCTTCTTCTCCCGCGTGCACTACGGCGGCGGCGCGGCCTGCGCGACCGTGCAGCAGGCGGCGCTCGCGGTGGCGAGCGGGGTGGCCGAAGTGGTCGTCTGCTACCGAGCGTTCAACGAGCGGTCCGGCCGCCGCTTCGGCTCCGGGGTGCAACGCCGCGAGCCGTCGGCGGAGGGCGCGGCGCTCGGCTGGTCGCTGCCGTTCGGGCTGCTCACGCCCGCGTCATGGGTGGCGATGGCGGCCCAGCGCTATCTGTACACGTACGGGCTGACACCGGAGGTGTTCGGCCATGTGTCGGTCACCGACCGGAAGTACGCGGCGACGAACCCGGCAGCGTACTTCTACGGCAAGCCCATCACCCTGGAGGACCACGCCGCCTCGCGGTGGATCGTCGAACCGCTGCGGCTTCTGGACTGCTGCCAGGAGACGGACGGCGGGCAGGCGGTCGTCGTGACGAGCGTGGAGCGGGCCCGCGACCTGCCGCACCCGCCCGCCGTGATCGCCGCCGCGGCCCAGGGCGCGGGCCGCGCGCAGGAGCAGATGACGAGCTTCTACCGCGACGACCTCACCGGGCTGCCCGAAATGGGCGTGGTGGCACGGCAGTTGTGGCGCACGTCGGGGCTCACGCCCGAGGAGGTGGACGTGGGCATCCTCTATGACCACTTCACTCCGTTCGTGCTGATGCAGCTTGAGGAGTTCGGGTTCTGCGGTCCCGGTGAGGCGGCGGAGTTCGTCGCGAAGGAGCGGCTGCCGCTGAACACCCACGGCGGGCAGCTCGGGGAGGCCTATCTGCACGGGATGAACGGCGTGGCCGAGGCGGTCCGGCAGGTGCGGGGCACGGCGGTGAACCAGATACCGGGCGCCGCGCGCACCCTGGTCACGGCGGGTACCGGTGTCCCCACATCGGGGCTGATTCTGACGGCGGACGGCTGAACGCGGCGCGTCCCCGCGTTCGGTGGCGGACCCGGCCCGTTCACTCGCCGTATGCGCCAACGAAAGCTGCTCTTGGGACTCGTCCTCGGCCTCGGCCTGGCCACGGTGGCCATGGACACGACCACGCCATCGGACGGCGGGCCGTCGCCCCGCACGGGCCCGGCCGCGGGCGTCGCCGCGCGGGCCGACCAGGACACTGATGCCGACCCGGGCACCTACGCCGACCATGCCGACCCGGACGACTACGCCGACCCGACCGCCTACGCCGCTCCGAAGACCTATTACGGCCGTGGCTTCGACACCTGTCAGGCGCCGTCCACGGATGCGATGCGGAGCTGGCTCGCGTCGGACTACGGCGCGGTGGGCGTGTACTTCGGCGGCCGCGGCCGGGCCTGCGCCGACCAGAAACACCTGAGCCGGGACTGGCTGCAGGAGGTCGACGAGATGGGCTGGGGGGTGCTTCCGGTGTACGTCGGCTCGCAGTCGCCGTGCGTCGTGGCGCGCAACAAGCAGCACGTCCGCATCGGGAGCAACCCCTGGAAGCAGGGCACACGGGAGGGAGGCGACGCGGTCGAGAAGGCCGAGGGCCTGGGCATCGAGCCGGAGAGTCCGCTCTATCTGGACATGGAGTCGTACCGGCACGAGCGGAAGGCGTGCGCCCGTGACACGCTCTCCTTCGTCCGGGCCTGGAACCGCGAAGTGCGCAGCCACGGCTACGTCCCGGGCTTCTACAGCAGCGCCAACTCCGGCGTACGGCACATGGACCAGGCCCGGCGGGCCGGGGTGCGGGACCTGCCGTCGGTCATGTGGTTCGCGCGCTGGCACACCGCCCCGGACGTGAACGGCGAGCCCGCGCTCGGCCGCGACGCGTGGCAGCCGAAGCGGCGGATCCACCAGTACGCGGGCAACGTCACGGAGCGGCACGGTGGGCGGACGATCACGATCGACCGCAATCTTGTGGACGCCCCCGTGGCCACGCTCGGCTAGCGGTTCTGCTGGTGCCCGGGCGGTGCGGGCGCGCAGCGCTTTGCCGGAAGTACCACGCGGTCCGTTGTCCGGCTGCGGCGCCGTGGGGGCTGGTCGCGCAGTTCCCCGCGCCCCTTCGGGGCGCTCCCGTACGCCGGGCGCGCCCCCAGGCACTTTCGTACGCCTCAGGGTTGAACCCGCAAGGGTCCGCCCCACCTCCTCCACCTTCAGGAGGTGGGGCTGGCTCCCCTCGTACAACCTGAGGCGGACAACGCTTCGGGACCTGCGGCCGATCCGCTGATGTAGGGGTCGCTTCTAGCGTGGAGCCATGACCGCATCCATGGTGACCGTGTGCACCAGCGCATCGAAGGCCGCGACGCGGACCACGAGTCCTTCCGCCTACCCGTCGTTCGCCTCCTACGTCCGGGCGCGTCAGCCGGTGCTGCTGCGCACCGCCCGCTCGCTGACGGCGAACCCGAGCGATGCCGAGGACCTGCTGCAGACGGCGCTGACCAAGACGTATGTGGCCTGGGACCGGATCGAGGACCACCGCGCGCTCGACGGCTATGTCCGCCGGGCGCTGTTGAACACGCGTACGTCGCAGTGGCGCAAGCGCAAGGTCGACGAGTTCGCCTGTGACGAGCTGCCCGAACCCGAG
The DNA here is from genome assembly GCF_014649395.1 of Streptomyces aureoverticillatus. Lineage (GTDB taxonomy): Bacteria > Actinomycetota > Actinomycetes > Streptomycetales > Streptomycetaceae > Streptomyces > Streptomyces aureoverticillatus. The sequence continues at coordinate 161,421 of NZ_BMSY01000003.1, read as the reverse complement.
ACCGTGCCGGCCGGCGACCCGGCCGAGCAGCAGGCGCTGCACGACGCGATGTGGCGGGCGATCATGAAGCTGCCGGCGCGGCAGCGTGCGATGGTCGTCCTGCGGTATTACGAGGATCTGAGCGAGGCGCAGACCGCCGAGGTGCTGGGGGTCTCCATCGGAACCGTGAAGAGCGCGGTGTCGCGGGCGCTCGGCAAGCTCCGCGAGGACCCGGAGCTGACGCCGGTCCGCTGAGCCCACGCTCCGCGCCGCCGGGCCATGGTCTGACAGGGGCACGCCACCGTTACGCGACCCTCACGCGGCCCTCGTCGCTCGGGCGCGGTTTTTTTCCTTCACGTGCTCCCGCGGTAGTGACATACCGCGCGGTATGCGGCAAGAATCTGGGGCTACTGCCAGGTAAAAGCGCCGGGAACTCCCGGACGCCTGTTGGCCGCGCCCACCAGGAGGATGCCGTGCTGAGCACCATGCAGGACGTACCGCTGACTGTGACCCGCATCCTTGATCACGGGACCACCGTGCACGGGGACGCGCAGGTCGTCACGTGGACCGGCGACAGCGCCCCGCAGCGCCGCAGCTTCCGGGACGTCGGTGCGCGCGCCGCCCAGCTCGCCCACGCCCTGCGCGACGACCTCGGCGTCCGCGAGGACGACCGGGTGGCGACGTTCATGTGGAACAACGCCGAACACGTCGAGGCGTACTTCGCCGTGCCCTGCATGGGCGCCGTCCTGCACACCCTCAATCTGCGGCTCCCCGCGGACCAGCTCACCTGGATCGTCGGCCACGCCGCCGACCGCGTCGTCATCGTCAACGGCTCGCTGCTCGGGCTGATCGCGCCGCTGCTCGACCGCATGCCGACCGTCGAGCACGTGATCGTCTCCGGTCCCGGCGACCGCTCCCTCCTGGAGGGCGTGGGCCCCCGCGTCCACGAGTACGAGGACCTCATCGCGGGCAGGCCCACCGACTACGACTGGCCCGAGCTCGACGAACGCCGTGCCGCCGCCATGTGTTACACCTCCGGCACCACCGGTGACCCCAAGGGTGTCGTCTACTCCCACCGCTCCATCTACCTGCACTCCATGCAGGTCAACATGACCCAGTCGATGGGGCTCACGGACGCCGACCTCAGCCTCGTCGTCGTGCCGCAGTTCCACGTCAGTGCACGTAAAGGGGGAGACAGGGGGCGAGGTCGAGCGGCCTCGCCCCCGCCCACGGGCCGATCACGCCCCCCAGCAGGTCACCGCGCCGTACGCCGCAGCGTCCGCACCGCCGCATGTTCCAACCGCGTGATCTTGGGAGGCCACTGTGCTTAGCACCATGCAGGACGCACCGTTGACCGTGAGCCGCATCCTGCGGCACGGCGTACGGGTCCACGGGTCCTCGACGGTTACCACCTGGGCCGGCGACGGCGCTCCGCAGAGGCGCACCTACCGCGAGATCGGCGAGCGCGCCGCGCAGCTCGCGCACGCGCTCGGGGAACTGGGCGTCGGCGAGGGTGAGGTCGCGGGAACCCTGATGTGGAATAACGCCGAGCATGTCGAGGCGTATTTCGCAGTGCCGTCTATGGGGGCGGTTCTCCACACCCTGAATCTCCGGCTTCCGGCCGACCAGTTGAGCTACATCGCGCGCCACGCCGGGGACAAGGTCATTCTCGTCAACGGCTCTTTGATCGGGCTGTTGCTGCCGCTTCTCCAGAACTTGCCTCAGCTAGAGCACGTGGTCGTTTCCGGCGCCATGACGGAAGAGTCCCGCGCGGCCTTGTCTGCGGCCCCTGGCGTGCGGGTGCACGACTACGAGGAATTGATCTCGGGGCGCCCTACGGCCTACGACTGGCCCGAGCTGGACGAGCGGCGGGCGGCCTCACTCTGCTACACCTCCGGTACCACCGGGGAGCCTAAGGGAGTGGCGTACTCCCACCGGTCCATTTACCTGCACTCGATGCAGGTCAACATGACCGAGTCCATGGGGCTGACAGACGCTGATCTCTCGCTCGTGATCGTTCCCCAATTCCACTGCAACTCGTGGGGCTTGCCGCACGCAGCGTTCATGACCGGCGTGAACATGTTGATGCCGGACCGCTTCCTACAGCCCGCGCCGATCGCCGAAATGATCGAGAGCCAGCGGCCCACGCACGCTGCGGCCGTTCCAACGATCTGGCAAGGGCTGCTTGCCGAACTGACCGCCAAGCCGCGGGACGTCGGTTCGCTGACACAGGTGACGATCGGCGGCTCGGCCTGCCCGCCCGCCCTCATGAAAGCGTTCGACGCTCTCGGGATGCGGGTCTTCCACGCATGGGGGATGACCGAGACGTCGCCCCTGGGCACCGTGGCGAGGCCGCCGGCCTCGGCGGCGCCTGGCTCCGACGAGGAGTTCGCCTACCGGATCACACAGGGCCGTTTCCCAGCAGGCGTCGAGGGGCGCCTCATCGGCCCGAACGGGGAAGAACTCGCCTGGGACGGCGAATCGGCCGGTGAGTTGGAGGTGCGCGGCCCGTGGATCGCGGGCGCCTACTTCGGCGGACCAGACGGCGAGCCGTCACGGCCTGCGGACAAGTTCAGCCCCGACGGCTGGCTGAAGACCGGCGACGTCGGCGCCATCAGTCCCGACGGCTTCCTCACCCTGACCGACCGCGCTAAGGACGTCATCAAGTCCGGCGGCGAGTGGATCTCATCGGTCGAGTTGGAGAACGCCCTCATGTCCCACCCGGACGTGGCCGAGGCCGCCGTCGTGGCGGTCCCGGATGAGAAGTGGGGCGAACGTCCGTTGGCCGCTGTGGTGCTCCGGAACGGTGCTACGGCTGACTTCCTGGTCCTGCGCGAGCACCTTGCCGCGAGCGGCATCGCGCGGTGGCAGCTGCCGGAACGGTGGTCCGTCATCGCGGAGGTGCCGAAGACGAGCGTTGGGAAGTTCGACAAGAAGGTCTTGCGGGGGCGCTTCGCCGAAGGCGAGTTGGACGTCGTGCAGGTCTGAGAGCAGAGAACGGCCCCGGCACAGATGCCGGGGCCGTTGTGTTCGGCGGATCGCGCTGGTCACTCGTCAGTGGAACGGGAACGAGCAGGGGCCGACACGACGCTAGGCTCGGTCTATGGTCGAGGCTAGCGTCAGCGGGGACGTCCACCACCGAGCTTGCGGGGTGTGCCCGTCGCGCCGCCTGCCTGTCGGCGAGTTCGACGTCTACGAGCGGCCGAGCAAGGAAGCGCCGTTCAATCCGGCAGACGGATACCGGTACTCCCCCGAAGGTGTGCCGGTCTGTGTCCATCCTGAGAAGGTCGGGTTGCCCGCTGCTCGGTATAAGAGCGAGGGCGCCCCGCTGACCATGAAGGTAGAACTACCCGCGGCCGAGGCCGACCTCGTGCCGTACCTTCATGACCTGCTGTACGGCGCAGCGCCGGTCTTGCTCGACGACCTGATTGGCCAGGCGTACGCGGAGATCCCGCGGGCGTTCCCGGAGGTCGACGTGTTGGAGACGCTGCGCCGTGCGCTCAGCTAGCTAGCGGTGGCGAATCCGGGGCGGAAGCGCCGGCCGCCGTCGAGGATGCCCAGCGGCTCGTACTTGGCCGTCACGACGGCTTTGCGCTTGGCGGTCTCCTCCTTCCCGAACCAGTAGCGTTCGTTCATGGCGCCCCATGCGGCGCGGTAGACCTGGTGGGTGTAGTCGCCCGGGTCCCACTCGCCGATGGGCTCACGGTCGGTGGCGTGCACGAAGCGGACGCCGGTCCGGTCCTGGATGCGGGACAGGACGGTGAACTGGGCGGCGAGGGCGTGGATCATCTCGTCCACGGGGATGGAGACGGGGACCTCTGCGGCTTCCTCGTTGCCCTCGGTCAGCTGGTAGACGGCCGACTTGATGGCCATGGCGCGCATGGCCTCGGGGAACAGGGGATCGGTGTCCGTGGCGATGTCGAAACCGTCGACCAGGGCGTAGCCCAGGAAGCTGGTCCAGTCGTCGTCGTACTTGGCGCACGCGGTGCGCAGCCGGTCGAACTCGGGGTCGGCCTCGACGGTCGCGAGGATTTCGCGGGCGCGTTTGGCGACGACTTCGGGTGCGGGGCGAACCAAGATCACGTCACTCACGGTGGAGTCTCCTTTTCGGTTACGTGCACTGGCTTGCCCGTCCGGCCGCTGACCTGTCGTTCTTCGTGGGTCGGCGGAGCGACCGGGCAGGGGTCCCGCCCCTTGCCGGGGTCATTCGGCGGTGGGGGAACCGGAATGGGTTTCCCGGCAGGGGGCGGAGTTCAGAGACGGCCGGTAGCGGCCAGGGTGGGCACGGCCGTCGCGAGCGCGGCCACGACGAAAACGAAGACGGCCCAGCCGAACCGGCGTACGGCTTTCACGCTCCACCCCGCGTTCGCCAGCGGCACCGTTTGCAGGTCGGGACGCGACAGGGCGGGTACGTGGGTCCGGGTAGGTAGACCACGCCCGATGCGGTGTCGAGCGCTCCCCCGTGCTTGGTCCACCACCCGTTGGGGCTGTTCGCGTAGACAGTGCCTTTGAAGCGGTCGACGGCGGGCTGGCCTGTGGTGTCCGCGCTCACAGCAACCGCCCCATGGTGCCCAGGCGGCGCCTGCTCTCGGCGTCTTCGCGGATGCGGTCGCGCAGCTCTATAAGGACTGGGCTGTCGGCCTGTTCGCGTCGGATGTTCGGGGGCTCTTTGAGCTTGCACGCCGGGTCGGGGCATCCGCAGGTGCCGAAGTCCGCCGCAGGCATCGCTTCGTGCTCGGCGCTCACTCCTTGGCCCCCTCGTCGTCGCCCTGGTCGATGGTGTGAGGGTGTGCCGCGATGATCTCGTTGTAGTGCCGCACGCGTCCGGCGGCCTGCTGTACCCGTGCGGCAGTGCGGCCCCGGTGTGCCGCGTGGCAGACCCGGCAGTCGGGACGCGCCACGGGTTCAAGGGCGGGCATGGGGAGTGCCGGGGCCGTCGTCTTACTGGTCACCGCGCCAGCCGCCTTTGCAATCCGGCCTCGACTCTTTCGAGTAGTGCCCTTGTCGGCGGTGTGGTCACGGGGACCGGGGCGGCATCGGGACGTTGCTTCACCCAGTCGGGTACGGAGGTCTCCTCCGGGGCGAGACGCCAGAACTCGCGGCGCGCTATGGCCGCGGTCAGCTCTGTAACGTCGGTGTGCTGGGGCCGCTTTGGCAGATCTGCGCGGATCATTCCGAACCCCTTCGGCCAGTCACGACGTGCCGTCGTCGCTGCTTCGAGCGGATGGGTTTGTGTGACTAGGCAACACTCGGGGCGGAATCGTGGGTACCGTCGAGGGGGGTGTCGAAGGGTGTCGCTTTCGTCGCCCACGGTCGCGGAGGTGCGGGGATGAATTCACCAAACGAGCAGCTTGCGTACTGGCTGGGGCGCTCCGGAATCAGCCGTAAGGAACTGGCGCGGCGCGTGCAATCGAAGGCGCTGGAGTGGGGTCAACCCAACGTTGCCCCCAACGCAACCCGTGTCCGGGCGTGGTTGGAAGGTGAAACCCCCCGCGCGCCGATTCCCGATGTGTTGGCCGGTGTGTTCTCCGAGCGCTTCGGGTGGCGCATCACAACGTACGACCTCGGGCTCGGCGAGGGCAGTTCGGTCGATGCCGCCCTCGCCTACGACCGCTCGTTCCCGGCTACCGTGGAAGTCGTAGCCGACCTGGGGAGAGCTGACGTGGATCGACGAGCGTTTCTAGCAGCCGCACCGTTCGCCGCGGTGGCCGGCGTCGGTCCCTCGCGGGACTGGCTGTTGGCCACCCTTGACCAGGAACCAGAACCGGGCCCGCGGGTGCGCCTGGAAGACGTGTCCGCGGTGAAGAACATGTTCAGCACGTTTCAGAAGATGGACGTTCTTCAGGGCGGCGGGTCCGGGCGCCTGGTGCTCGCTGACTACATGAACCACCACGTCTACCCGCTGTTGCGGCGGTCGCACGACGAGAGCGTGCGGCGCGCACTGTGCGAGGCCGCCGCAGAACAGACGTACCTACTTGGGTGGATGGCGTACGACAACGGCGAGCACTCCGTCGCACAGCGGTACCTGATCCAGTCGCTACGCCTCGCCGAGGAGTCACGTAACGCCCCGCTCGGCGCGCACGTCCTGGCGGGCATGGCTGATCAGGCGACGCTACTCGGCGACCCTGCCGAGGGTCGGCGCCTGGCCCAGGCGGGCCGCCAAGGGCTCGCGAAAGCTGATTCGCCCGCCTGCCTCGCCGACCTGTGGTGCCTCGAAGCGCGAGCACTGGCGCTGCTCGGCGAGAAGAAAGCGGCGGCCCGTGCGGTCGTGCAGTCGGAACACTCCTACGAGCGCGTCGACTTGGCGGAGGAAGCGGACTGGGCGGCGTTCATCGATCCGGCCTACCTGCACGGCGAACACGCCAACACCATGCGGGACTTGGGCGAGGCGAAGGCCGCCGAGGAGCACGCGCGGCGGTCGATTGAGCACGCAAAGAAGCAGAAGCGGGCCCGCCGGGGCGCCATGTCGCAAGCGGCACTTGCGGTGTCTTACCTGCAACGGCGCGATCTTGAAAAGGCGCATGCGGCGGGGCTTCGGACGCTGAAGCTGTCGGGGCAGGTGAAGTCGTCGAGGGCGATCGAGGCTGTGCAGGATCTACAGCGGCGCATGGAACCCTTCGGCGGTCATCGTCTGGTCGCCGACTTCAACGAGCGTGCGCGCGAGCTGGTCGCCGCAGCGTAGGCGCCGGAACGACAGAACGCCCCCCGCAACGGCCGTGCGTGGCCGTGCGGGGGGCGTTTCTCATGATCGGGTGGCGAGCTGCCACAGAGACACGGCGAGGCCGCACAGGGCGACCAGGGCGACGAGCGACGGGAGCGGCCACCGTGCCCGTTCGAGGGCGTCGAGGCGGGTCTCGTGGTCGGCGATGGCGCGGTCGGTCTGCTCGCCCCGCTGCACGAGCAGGGCGAGGGAGCCGTCGACGCGGGCGAAACCCGTCTCCATCGTCCCCCTGAGCTTTTCCAGCTCGACGGCGACGGCGGCCGGGTCGGACGGGGTGGGGATGCTCACCGGGTACCGCCGTCGGGCTCGTCGACCAGGCCGAGGCCGACGCGGTCGAGCAGGGCCTCGACCGACGGCAGGGCCATCACGCGGGCGAGGCCGCCGGCGACGGCGAGGCCGCCGGCGACCCACGGCAGGGACTCGGGCACGCCCGACGCGGAAACGATGCCGGGCAGTGCGACGGCGAAGGCAACGACGCCTTGCAGGACGGTGCGGATGGTGCGCTTGGTCTCGGGGGCCATGGGTGGTGCTCCGTTCGTATGCGGGCCCGCCCCGCGGCGCGGTGTCTGCGGCAGCGGGCGAGGGAGAGGGGCCGTTCAGGCGGTGACGGTGAAGCCGTGGGCGCGGCCGAGGGCGGCGAGGGAGTCGCGGCCCGGGATGCCGTCGGCGTCGGTCCCGGAGTAACCGCACCGGCGCTGCCACGCCCGGTAGGCGGCCTTGGTCTGGGTGCCGAAATGGCCGTCGGCGTACTTCTTGGCGAGCAGTCCCTCGGCGGCGAGGGCATCCTCGACGATCCGGGCGCCTGCGTACGAGACGGGGGCGCCGGGCTTGGCCGGGTCCGTGCGCGCGGCGGCGACCAGGCGGGAGAGGTCGACCGGCGGTTTGGGCGGCTTCGGCTTGCTCGGGGTGTCGTCGTCGAGCAGCTGCTCGACTCGGGCCCGGATCTTGGCCATGGTGAGCGCGGGCCCGCTGCGGTGGCCGATCGGCCCGCGCGGGTCGATCTTGCCTGGCTGCCACTCCATGTGTCCGATGACGGATTCGGCGCCCCACCCGTGCGCGCGGCAGATGCCGGCGGCGGCGCGCGCGATGGCCTCGACCTGTACCTGGGGCCACGGGTCCTCGCCGTCGCCCATGTTCACGCACTCGAACCCGTAGAAGTAGCGGTTGCCGTCGGCGTCGGCCTCGTTGTCGGCAGGGAGGGGCGAGCGCTCGGCGGTGACGGCGGCGAGGACGTCGCCGTCGCCGAGGCCGGCATGGTTGGCGCGGCCGTACCCGACCAGGTGCACGCGCCCGCTCTTGTCGATGACGCCGTGACACAGCGGGCCGGGGAGGGTGGCGTGCCCGCGGCGACAGAGGTCGACCGAGTGCGCGGTGCCGGACGTCACGGTGTGGTGGATCATCACGCCGCGCATGGGCCCCCACGGGCCCTTGTGGTTGCGGTTGTGGCGCGTCCAGTTGCCGACTTCGACGACGGTCACGCCCGCGCCCTTGATCGCGGCGCGGAACGCGGAGGCGGACAGGGGGAGGGCCATAGGGGGTGTCTCCAGACATGAAAAAACGCCCTCGGCGCGGTGCGCGGGGCGTACGGGGTGGGGTGGTTCAGGTGACGTCGGCGGCGGACGTGTTCGAGGTGACGCCGGTTCCCTCGGCGACAGGGGCGACGGTCCACGAGCCGCGCCAGTCGTTGCCGTATCGCTGAACCAGGGTCACGGGGGTGGTGCCGCCCTCGGCCGAGTAGGCGTGGCTCGCTTCGTTTCCCGAGCCGTGCGGGCGGACCTTGATGCCGGACATGGAGATAGAGGAACTTCCGCCTTGGAGCCGGATTCCCCAGGCGTCTCCGTGCTTGGTGCGGCTCGGGGACTTGATGTAGACATTCCGCAAGTGGATGTTGTCGCTATTCCCGGTGACGAGAATGCCGCTGGCCCCCGGCTCGCGGATTTGTCCGCCTGTGACGGTGGAGTGGTCGCAGGTCGTGAACGCGATTCCGTTGCCGCCGACTCCCCAAATCTCATTGCCGGTGATGACCAGGTTTCCGCTGTTGCCGAGGGAAATTCCGGTTCCGGCAGTGTTCACGATTGTGTTGGGTCCGACCGTGGCACGGCTGACCCGCTGAAGTCGGATGCCGTTCTGGTTGTTGGTCGAGCCGTCAATCGTGTTGCCCGTGATCGCGATGTTCAGGACCAGGCCGGACGCCTCGCCGAGGGCGACAATGGGGTCGTCGTATCCGCCGCCACGACGGAATGTGTTGCCCGTGATAGCGAAATTGCGCATGTCCTGTGAGGCGCCGGTCTGCGTGCCGTCGGGCCGTTTCGTGTCCTCGGTGTCGGTGAGGATGACCGAGCGCAGACGCACCCCAGACCCGCACTCGAAGAAGTGCGACCCCGTCACAGTGACGTCTTCCCAGTTATAGGCGCTCACGCCGTACTGCGTGATGCCCTCGAACGAGCAGCTTTTCACGCGTATTCGGCGATGGTATTTGGTGATGGTCGCGGAATGGCTTCCAATTCCGCGTGGCCATGCTGTAGTGCCACTCGTTCCGGATGCGCCGAAGTAGCATCGGGTAATGGCGATGTCCTCGCACGGAGTGTGATCGTAAGGACCGAAACCGCCAAAAACTCCGGAAGATTTCGCGAGGTCAAGCTGAATTGCCTCAGAAAAGTCGCGCTGGCCGGGGTCGTAGTAGCCAAGGAAGCGGCAATTCTCGATGCTCGCGCGTTTCGTCGAGTTGAGTTCGATGGCGTGGTAACCGGACACGTCGCGGATTTCGACGTCACGGATGGTGATATCGCGGGCGTGGCCGATGCTTATGCACATCGCCGACCCGGTCAGGCCCGGCGCGGTACCCCGGCAGTCCCATACTCCGCCCTCAATGGTTATCGAGCCGTGCCCGTCATATCCGTTGAAGTTTTGTCCCGCGTCGCCGTTGATGAGCACGGTTTCGGCGGCGCCACGGATGAAGCGGGCCCCAGGGAGCAGGGTCAGTCTGGTGCTGCCATAGATGCGCAGAGGCAGGGAGGAAAGCAGGTACCTACCGGGCGGGATGATCACCCAACCGCCCCGGAGCCTCGCGGCGTTCAGGGCGGCTTGGATGGCCGGCGCATCATCGGTCACCCCTGATCCCGTCGCCCCGTACGCGGTAACCGTCAGGGCTTCGGACAGGCGTTCGAGCATGTATTGCAACCGGCCCGCGGTCACCTGCATACCGGGGAGCCACTGGGAAACGGGCGTGGACAGGGCGAACCTCCTTAGAGGGCGACGAGGGCGGGGCGCACGAGCGAGACGGCGGCGCCTGCGGGATGCGGGAGAGAAAGGCCGTTCGCGCCGCGAGTGACGGTGAACGTCTGGCGGCCGGCGGCGGGCGCGGTGACGGCGTGCACGACCAGGTGCTCGCCGCCGATTCGCACGTCGAGCGGGAACGCCTCGCCGCTCTGCTCGGGGGTCGGCCACGGCGGGCCCGCGACGACGCGCACAGCGAACGTCGTGGCTTCGGCGGTGACGGGCGCGGCGAGTTCGGTTCCATCGGATGCGGCGGTTGCGTACTCGGCGTCGTCGAGGGTGGCGACCAGCCACGGCCCGCCGGGCGAGCAGGAAAATTCGACGTCCCATGTGCGCACGCCGAGCACTTCGGTGTAGCCCTCGACCAGCAGCTCGACCCGCTCAGGCGGAAGCCACCGGGGAGGATTGAGGATCTGTGCGCGGGCGCCGACGTCTACGGCCGCGACCTGCTCGACCAGGTGCGGCGCCTCGTGCAGAGCGACGGACACCGACGGATAGCGGGCCTCGTCCCACGTGCCGCGGTGCAGCGCCCACCATGCGGTAGGCGCGCACTGGTCGTCGGTGTGCAGGTTCAGCGTGCGCTGTTCGGTGTAGCGGCCGATGCCCGCGGGCGGCGGCGACACGGACAGGGTGCCGGTTTCGAGGACGGCGCGCGCCGAACTTCCCCCCGTGCGAGCGATGGTGATGTCGTTGCGCACGGCCTGGTCGTCATCGACGGGTTCGAGCGGGGCGACGACCTCGCGCGCGGCGTAGTCGAGGGTGAGCGCCGGCGCCTGGGTGTAGTGCATGGCGCGGGTGCGGTACGCCAGAGACAGGGCGTCGCGCTGCTCGTACAGAATCCCGCCGTCGGCGTCCGCGCACTCTTGCAGCAGGTCGAGCAGCGTCGCGGCCGCCTGCGGGCCCACGCGCGTACCAAGTGCGGTCAGGCGCCCGGTGTAGGCGAGCGGCACGGCCTCCTCACGCGCGAGGCGCTGCATACGGTTGCCGACGGTCTCACCTGCCCACGCATCGATGGCGCCGCCATAGGCGGGCGTCGATTCGGCGGGCCACACGCTGATGTGCCCCAGTGCCATACCGTCGAGCAGGGGGCTGTACCCGTCGGGCGGGGAGGCGACGCCGGTGGGTCGGCCGATCTTGCCGGGGTACGTGGAGCCGTAGCCTCCCGCGTCGCCCCCGACATCGATCCAGTCGAGGCGCCACTCGACGTTCGGGCCGTTTTGCCGAACCAGAAAGCGGACGCGTACCCACTGGTTGAACAGGTCGTTTCCGGTGCCGACGTTCTGCACGAAGACATCGCGGCCGTGTGCGTCGCGGCCGATGATGCGGCTCGACAAGTGGGCCGACTGGAAATACCAGGTGGCGACCGTGCCCGTCGTCCGGATGCACATGAAGGTGCGCAGCTCCGCCGGAATCGCGTCCAGCCTGTACAGCCACTGCACGTTCCACCCGTCCAGCGGTGCTGTGGGGGCGGGCACGGGCCCGTGCATCATCGGCAGCACGCTGCCCGCCGAGGCGATCGTCGGCAGAGGTGCGCTACTGGGCAGGCTGTCGGCCTGCGCCCACCGCGCCCCGCTCAGGAGCAGGGGGCCCACGCCCTCGATGGGGGACGCGGCCTGTGTGGCGCTCGCCCCGTCCTCCATCGGCCAGTACGCCAGAGGTTCATGGGTGGGGATCGCGCGGCGGAGGGTGGAGTCGAAGGGTTTCGCCCCCTGCCCCAGGCGGCGCAGGATGCCCGCGGCCGTGACGGAGACGCGCACGGTGTGCGGGGTGCCCCACGTCACCGGCCACGCTGCGATCTCGCCCACGAACCGCACCAGCCGCGGCCCGGAAGGGTTGGGCTGCACTGAAATGCGCACGGGGGTGTTGCGGCCGATCTTCCCGTACAAGTCACTGCGGGGGTTGCGAGGGCTGTAGCGGCCCGTCGTGTTGTCCAGGACGAAGACGCAGGACCCTGCGTCTGTGCGGGCGCCCTCGTCGGGGCGCCCGCGTGTGATCGTGATGGGGGACTCGGTGTAGACATCGCCGGTGATGTCGAGCCACTGCTCGCCGAGTTGAAGCTCGACACGGACGCGGAGCGGGTCATCGGGGAATGCCACAGGTGGCACCTCCTTGGTTCTCAGGTGCCGAAAGCGAGCTGAACGTTTCCGCGGCCGTCGACGCGGACCATGCGGCGAATGACGCGCTTCCAGTCCGCGTCTGCGCCGGTCACGTCAAGGACGATGCGCCCGCCCCCTGCGCCCGCTGCACCGGTTGCGGCGCTGGTCTGCGCGGCGACGGCGGCGGCCGTGGCCTGCCCGGGGGTCGGGGTGGAGACGAGATTCCGCATGGTGCGGTCGACCGCGCCCTGTCCCGACTCGATGCCGTCGACGATGCCGGCGGGAATCCAGCGGCCGACGTCGCGGGCCATGACGCGTGAGGGGCTGTTGATGCCGAGCGCCTTCGCCACGGGGCCGGGAATGATCGACTTGGCCCAGCCGATCAGCGTCTCGCGCAGCCATCCGCCCATGGAGCGGATACCGCGCCACAACCCGCGGACGACGTCCTTTCCCTTGCCGACGAGGAGCCCGCCGAGCGAGCCGATACCGCTCGCGATGCGGCCGGGCATGCCGCGCACCCACCCGATGAAGTCGGCGGCTTTCTGGCCGGCGGCCGTGCGGAACGCCTGAAAGCCGCGCGAGGCGGAGCGGCCCAGACTGCCCGGGAGTCCGGCGAGCGCAGAGGCGGCGCGGCCGGGTAGCCCAGTCATCCACACGAGCAGTTCGAGGAGCTTGCGAACCGCGGCGTCCTTCGCGTTGCCGACCCAGCCGCCGAGGCGACCAGGCAGACCCGCGAACCAGCCCAAGGCCGTGCCGATGCCCGCGACGACGGTGTCAGTGGTCGACTTGATGAAGCCCCAAGCGACCGACCACGCCTGCTGGAACCAGTCCGTTTTGGTAGCGATCAACACCACCACGGCGACCAGCGCGACAATCGCCGCGATGATCCAAAACACCGGGCTCGCGAACATCGACGCGTTCAACGCCCACTGACTTGTGGTCCAGATGCGGTTACGTGCCGCAACGACGAGCTGAGCCAGCGCCCACGCCTTCGTGGCCACGGTCACGGCCCCGATGACGACGGCGAGCGCGGCGAGTACCGGTGTCGGTACGGCGCTGATGATCTGCGCGAGGTAGATCGCAAGTTGGGCCGAGACGCCCAGCAGCGGAGAGAGGGCGACGAGTAGTTCGATGGCCGCGCCGCCGAGGTCGCCGAGCGTTCCGGCGCCCTGCTCGGCCAGGTCGAGGAAGGTCGCGAACCCCTCGCTGTCGTCCAGCGACGTGCCCCAGTCGGCGAACGCCTGGGACATGGTCACCAGACCGCCGGTCACCCCCGCCGAGGCAGGCAGGAACGCTTGCAGCAATCCGCCGAAGCCGATCGCGAAGTTGACGACGACGTCGAGGATGTCGCGCAGCGCGGGCCCGGCAACCGCCGCCGTTTCGCTCGCCCACTCCTTGAACTCGGCGCTTTTGACGCCCGCTGAGACGTCGTCGAAGAACCCACCGAACGCGCCCGCGGCGGCCTTGACGAAAGGCGTCAAGGTGGGCAACAGGTCGCGCAAGACCTGAATGCCCTTGGTGACGACGGGCATGGTCGTGGTCGAGAGCGAGTCCGACCACGCCTGATAGTCCGACTTCAGGCCGATGAACGCGGTGGCCGCATCCCGTGTCGCGGGCGGGAGTTGGGCGAGCGCGTCTGTGTACTTGGCCTGTTTTTCGGCCGCGTCGGCGGCGCCCTCGGCCGCGGCTTTCTCAGCCTCTTCGGCGAGCTTGGCGACCTCGCTAACGGCCTCCATCTGCGGGCCCACCGCAGCGGAGAAAGCTTTCACCGCGAGGCCGGCGGCGACGGCGCCCGCAGCGAGGCCGCCGAGCGCTGCGGTACCCGCGGCCACGAGCGGGACCGCGCCGCCGACCAACGCAAGCCCCTTGGCCGCGCGGGCGGCGCCGGACCGCACGCCGTCGCCGAGCGCGCCGCCCATGGCTGCGGACTCCGCAACGAACCTGCCGCGAAGATCACGGAGTCGGCCGTCCGTGCCCCGGACAAGGTCGTCCATTCCCGCCCGGGTGCGGGCGAGGCCGCGCTGTGCCCCGGCATCGTCAAGATCGATATAGCCGGTGAGTTCGCCGACGGTCAGCGCCACGCGCCCCACCTCCCGTCGTGCTAGGTGGTGGTGCGCAGGCCGCTACAGCGGCGGCCTACTGCGGGGTTTTGTCAGGTGGTGCGAAGTGGCGCGAGAGCCTGCTCTCGGCGGAGAGCAGGCCGAAGATGCGCACGCGCAGCCACCGCCAGGATCGGGCGCGCATGAGGTGCCGGTCGCCGACGTCGACGCCGTACACCTCGTGGAGATCAGCCTCGATCAGGGGCCATTGATCGAGCAGTTGGGGCCAGGTCAGCGACGCTTGCGTCGCCGTGCGCGGGCCGGTGCCGGGTGGCCACTCGTACCACTCGTAGAGGCCGCTGATTTCGTCGTATTCGCCCCGCCCGACCGGCGCGCTTGTCGGTTCGGGGCCAGGCGAGAAGGGTCGCCGCCGCTGGTCCACACGCGCTCGGCGGTGGCCTTGTCCTGCGCAATCCACACGATGGCGGTCCGTGCGGCGTGCTTCAGTGCCGGCCACTTCACGCCGTGGGCGAGCATGTCGTCGTGGGCGGAGCCGAGGACGTCGCGGAAGAGGTCGCCCTCGGCCGCGTCGCTCAGGATTTCGGTGTCGACATCACCGCCGTTCGCCGCGACGGCGGCGGCCTGCACGATGGTCTGTACGCGTAGGCCCAGCTCGGCGGACGGCGGGGGGATGACGTAGCGGCGCCCGCCGATGGGGAGCACGAGCGTTTCGTCGAACAGATCGTCGATGGCCTCGAAAGCCATTACGCGGCCTCCTTCAGGGTCTTGTCGGTGGCAGCGAGCGAGAGCGTGCCGCTACCCGCGGGCGGGGCGACGGGGTTCGCGATCGTCTTGCGGGGGCCCTTGCCGGTCAACGTCACCTTGACCGTGTCGATGTCGTCGGCCGCGCCTCCGTCGGGCTCCCACGTGACCAGGGCGTAGCCCTCGTACGCTTCGGGGCGTCCCTCGCGGTCGTAGTAGCGCACGTGCACGCGCGAGGCCGAGCCGAAGTTCTCGGAGGCCAAACGCAACTTCTCCTGAGCGGCGTTGAACGCCCCGGTGGTGGGGTGGCAGCGGTGTGCGAGCTTGGTCTCGATGGACCAGGCGAGTTCGGTCACGGTGGGGTTCGCCCACCCCTCGTCGTCGTACGTCGTCGACTTCTGCTGAGTGGGTTCGACCTTTGGGGCGAACTCCTGCACCCCAGGGACCAGGCTCCATGCGGGGGTGGCGTCGTTGCCGGTGTTGAGTTCGAGGCGGTACCGGCGGGCGAGCGCGGTCTCGGTCTCGACCAGGGGTGTGGGCGTACTCAAGGGCGGGTCCTCCTATTCGAGGCCGGGGTGCGGGCGGTGGCCGCGCAGCCGGTAGTTACTGGTGCGCTCCTGGCGGCCGTTGGCGTCGGCGCCGAGCGAGCCGGAAGAGAAGCGGTAGACGAGGGTGATGCGAGCGGCGCCGAAGGTGTGGCGCCCAGAGGCATGCAGGACGTTGAACACGTCGTCGTCGAGGGCGGCGACCTCGCGCGGATCAGGGCCCGCGCGGGTGCGGACCTGCACGGCGAGAACGGTGTCGGTGAGCGCGGCCGACTCGGTCACCGGGTACGCGGTGAGCACGATCGCGCGGTCGGGCCCGTCGGGCATGACGGTGTCGGTGATGGCGGTCTCCCCCGCGGCGTATACGCCGTCGGGCCGGTACGTGCCGACGCCGCGCGCGGCGAGCAGGCGGGCGAGGCCGTCGACGACGTCGGGAAGGAAGCTCACCGCAGCGACCGCCGGACCTGTGCCGCGATGATCTCGGCGACGGTGCCAGCTTCCTCGGCCATGGGCGCTTCGAGGTACTTCGCGGTGCGTCCCGCGTCGTGCCGATAGTTCATGTTCTCGTGCTGCGGGACGGCATAGATCGTGTCGTAAGACACGGCGGCGGTGAGCGCGCTCTCGTCAACGGTCGCGGCTCCGGAGCGTTCGAGGGTCGCCTCTTCGATCGGGACGCGGCGTCGCGAGACTTCGAGGACATGTTCGGCGGCGAGCCGCAGTCCGCGGGCGGCGCCTTGGCGCTCGGCGGCGAGGATCGCGTCGCCGTTCCAGCGCAGGCGGGTGCGCTGCGTCATTCGCACATCACCTCCGTACTGGCGGGCACGGGCAGGCCGGGCGCGGTGTGGTGGGCGACGCTGATTGCGGTGGTCTTGCGGCCGGTGGGCAAGGTGATGCGGGACTCGGTTGGGCAGGCGAGGTCGGGCTCGGCGATGATCTGCGCCGTGCTGATGACCTCGCGCCCCTCCTTGTTGCGGACGGTCTTGACGGTCTCGGCGACCAGGGCGGGCACGTCTGCGACCGCGGGCCCGTACTGCTTGCCGTACGCGGAGGTGCCGAGATAGGGCTCGATGGTGATCCGGTGGCGCAGTAGCCAGCGGGGAACACTCGTCACCAGATCACCCCTGGGAGCAGTCCGGCGCGCCGTAGGGCGCGGTGTGCGCGGGGGGCGAGGTCGACCTCGCCCGGTGTCTGGGGGCCGTCCTTGCGGCCGGACATGGCCACGGGGCCGATGCTCACGGAGTCCCACCGGTCGGCCGCTCCGGTGCCGTCGGAGCCCGTGGCGAGCTGGTACTCGACCTGAGCACAGACGGCGTCCCGGAATGCGACGATGACGGTGGGATTGGTGGGCATGCCCGCGTCGTCGGTGAGATAGACGGCCCTGATCAGCGCGCTATCGACGTCCTCGGATGCGCGGGCGAGCAGCCGCTCGGCGTCGGCCGGGGCGGGCTTCCCGGTCCACGCCGCGAGCTGTTCGGGGGTGGCGTAGACACGGGGCACGGGGCTACCCCCTCGGTGTCTCGGTCTTCGCCGGGGCCTTGCGCTTCGGCGCGGCGTCCTGGACGTCGTAGCCGCGGCGGCGGGCGTAGGCGATGACGGCCTCGTCGTCGGTCTCGGCCTGGCCGTCGACGAACATCAGGCCAGCCACGCCGGGCCCGCTGTATCCCTCAACAGGGGTGTGGATAACTGCCATGGGTCAGCCCACCTTGATGTTGCGGAAGACGGTCGCGGCCTTGGTGCTCTTGAGCGCGACGGCGACGGGCCCGAGTTCGACCTCGCCGAACTTGACGGCGCCCGGTGACGTGAAGTCGGGGAGCCACTGACGCACGACGGTGCCGCCCATGCACGCGACGCCGAAAAAGCCGTCGAGGCCGACGCGGTACGCGTACAGGTCGGTAAGGCCGGTGGCGGCGGCGCCGCCCACGGTGCGGTTCTCAACCGGGATGATCGCGGTGTTCGATCCGGCCTTGTCGCCCGGGTCGGCGAACACGATGTCGCCGTACTGCTCGCGGACGATCGGGCGGCCGTTCGGGCCGAGCAGGCCGTCGAGCGGGTTCTGTGTGTACATGCCCGCGCGGCGCGCGGCGGCGCGGACGCGGGCAAGCGCTCGCTTGTTGCCCAGGATGATCGTCGGGGAGCCGTCGAGCAGAGACAGCCACTCGTCGATGGCGTCGAGGGCCTTGTGTTCGGCGCGCGCGCTCGCGTCGAAGTCGGACCAGTCGGTGACGGCGCCGGCGCGGAACTCGGTCGCGGTGCCGGTCAGGGCCTTGTCGAGGCCGTCGAAACCGTCGACGTCGACGGCGGTGTCGCCGTTGATGACGGTGTCCTGGAACTGGGTCCGGGTCGCCTTGATCTTCTGGGTCATGTTCAGCGTGACGGCGCCGGACGCGGCCGGGCCGACCCGGGCGACGACGCGGTCGACGCGGAACGCCCCGCCCATGACCTTCAGGTCGACGGTGTACCGCTGCGTCTGGACTTCCGACGCGGTGTACTCGGTGTTGATGGGCCGGAAACTCGCGGTCGGCTGGGTGATGAGCCGCCGGTATCCGTAGGTGAGGGTGTCGCCCCCGTCGGCGGGGTTGACGACGTCGGCGAACGTGAGCGAGTCGAGGATCGCGGATTCCTTGCGGAACTCGTCGATGACGGCGACGTCGATGTCGTCCTGTGCGTTGTTCTTCGCCTCGGTGAGAGTGACGGGCATGTGCGGTGCTCCTAGGTTCAGGCGCCCAGGCGGGCGGCGATGGCGTCGTGCAGCGAGCCGGGCTTGCGCTCGGGCGGGGTGGCGCTGCCGAAGTCGGCGCCCCCGCGGGCGGGGCCGAGCGCGGCGGCGAGGTGCGGCTGTGCCTGTACGGCGGCCTTGATCGCCTCGGTCACGGCGGCCTGGTCGTTGGTGTCGACGGCGGCGAGCGCGGTCATGGCGGACTGGGAATCGAGCAGGGCCGCGGCGTTGGCGCCTGCGGTCGGCGCGACGCGCAGTACGGCGGCATGGACGGCGGCGGTGCGGGCCTGCTCCTGCGCGGCGGTGAGCTGCTGCTGTGCCCACTTCGGCAGGCGGGACAGGTCACCCTCGGCGGCCTGCTCGGGCGCGGCCGGGGTCGGCTGCGGCTGCTGCTGCGGGGCGTCCTTGATGAGCTTCTGGGCCCACTCGGGGAGCGCGGACAGGTCGCCCTCGGCCGGCTGCTGCGGCGGGGCGGCCGGGGGCGCCGCGGGCGTGCCCGGCGGATGCTGCTCGCTGGTGTCCCCCTTGCCCGGGTCGCCTCCCTGAGCGCCCGTGCCGCCCTCGCCGGAACCGGTGCCGCCGTCGCCACCCTGTCCGCCGTCCGCGTAGACGATCGGCGACCAGGGCGACAGGGCGTAGGGGTGGGCCCACCCGGCGGCGTAGTCGGCGCGGCGGTGACGGGCGAGGTGGCGCGTGTTCATACGGTGCACTCCTGTGCAGTCGGGCCCGCCGGGCGGGCGCGTGCGGGCATGCGAAAGGGGGGGCCCGCCGTGGTGGCGGACCCCCCTTCGGGGTGTGGTGCTGGGGTGGTGCTACTCGTCGGCCTGGTCGTCGACGGCATCGGCCGGAACGGGGCGGGTCTCGGCGTATGCCTTGATCCACGCGGTCCGGAGTAGCGACGTGGCCGGGTACGGGCAGGCGCTCACGGGCTCGCCGCCCTGGCCTGCCTGCCGTCCGGATACGGTCGCCCGGATGATGTCGCCTCGCGCGCCCATGCTCACCTCTTCATCTGCTCGCCCCACCGATTCTCGCTGGCGACGGTCGCCCAGCGCTGCGTTTTGCCGGTGACTTGGGTGATGAACTCGGCTTGCGTGAGCCGCGGGTGGGTCTCCCACCACTCTTTGAGTTCGTCGGATGCGCGGGCGTAGCCGATGCGGTGCGGGCCGGTGAACAACGACTCGTAGCTGTACCCCTTGGTGGCGTACTTCTTGTTGAACATGTAGCCGTTGGTGGCGGCCTCGGCGTCCGCGATCTGCCGTTGCACCCATTCCCCGTACATCTGGCGGGCCTCGGCCCGGGTGATGCGGTGCTCGGGTACGGCGTCCTGCCCAGCTTCCTCGGCGGCCTCGGCCTCGCGGTCGGCGAGCCGCTGCCAGTACGCGGCGGCGGCCTCGGAGTTGCGGAACTGCGCGAACTCCTCGTCGGAAAGCTGCTCGATCTCCTCGTCGCTGAGCGCTCCCCAATCCCGCGGCGCGGTGGTCTCGCCGTCGGCAGCGAGGGCGCCCCACACGATCGGATCGGGTATGGCGCCCATCACCTCGGCGAGGGCGTCGCGGTCGGCGAGCATGTCGGCCACTCGGTCGCCCGTGTCGGCCGGCTCGGGAAGCGGCGCGGCGTCGGTTCCGTCGCGGTGGTCGAACTCGTCGGCGATCCGCAACCGTTCGCCGTCGGTGGCGTACTGCATGACCCACGCGAGGTCGTCGTCGCCGAGGCCGGACAGGTTCTCAACCAGGCGCCCGCCGGGGAACATCGCGGCGAGCATGTCGCGGCGGTGCGCCTCGGCGGCGAGCTGGTCGACGTCGTCGAGGCCGTGCTCGATGGCATGGCGGACGCGTGCGGCGAGTTCGTCGTCGGACAGGCCGACCAGATCCGGGCGGACGCCCGGCAGGCGGGCGGCCAAGTCGCGGCGGTTGAGTTCGGCGGCGATCCGCAGTGCGTCGGCGTCGTCGACGTGGCCAATCACGCGGCCTAGCTCGCTGTCGCTGAACGGCGTGAGGTCGGCGGCGAGGGTGCCGCGCGGTGCGGCGCGGTCGAGCAGGGCGGCGAGGTCGCGGCGGTCGGCCTCGGCCTCGATCCTCGCTCGGGCGCGGTCGTCGAGCAGGTTCGAGCGCATGGCGGCGGCGAGGTCGTCGTCGCTCATGGCGCGCACGCTGGCGTCGTCGCCCGACCACACGCGGGCGGCCTCGACCTGCTCGGGCGTGGCCTCGGTCCGCTTCTCGGGGAGGTTCCCAGCGCCGATCTGCTCGCGCACGCGGTTGCGGCGCAAGTCGGGGTGGTCGGTGAGGTGTTGGCGCATGGCGCCTTGCCACTGCCTGACCTTGGCGCGGGCGGCGCGCTGCGCGACGGGGTCGACGGCGGCGGCCTCGCGGCGGCGCCACTTGCGGATGGTCCGCTCGATCTCGCGCTGTCGCTGTCCTGCGGCGTACCCGTGCGGGTCGCTGGTCGCCTGCTCAATCCGGGTAAGGCCGGGCGAATAAAGGCTGACGGAGTGGCGGCAGTTCGGGTGCTGCAACCCGCGGGCGCGAGCCTCGTCGAGGCTTCCGGCGACGCGGACGGGCACCATGCGGCCGTCTTCGGTGGCGTGCTCGGCCTCGACCGTGCGCGGGCCCGGAGGCCCGCTGATCGTCAACACGCAGCCCTCCCACGGAGCACACAGGGGGCACTCGCGCGGGGCGTCGCTGACGACGACCAGGTCGACGCCGGCAGTCTCCAGGGTGCGCATGTGCGCTTCGGTGGCGGCCCGCGCGGTCGCCGTCCTTACTGCCATCTCGGCGTAAGTAGGGAGCGACCAGCGGCGCCCGGCGCGGTCGACGAACGCGCGTATGCCGCGGTCGGCAAACGCCCGCATCGCGTCCTGTGCGGCCTGTCGGCGGGTGCCGGTGCCGAGTAGGGGCGTGGCGGCCACGGACGCGATGACGGCCCGGAAACCGTCGACGACGGCGCGCAGAATGCTGCGGTGCGTGGCGGTGACCACGTCGACCGCTTCCTGTGCGAGGCGGTCGACGGCCTGGGCGTTCGGTGTGCGCTCGTCGACCAGGTCGCGGGCGTCGTCGGACAAGGCGCCCAACTCGGCCACCGCGGCGCGGTGCCCTCGGTTGTAGGACTCGGCGACCGCGTCGAACACGTCGAGGCCGGTCGCCTTGGCGAGTTCGTCGACGACCGCCTGTGCGGCGCGGCGTACCTGCTGGGCCGCGGCGAGCTTGGCCTCGACCCACCCGGGCGCGTCGAGGCCGGCGGCGAGCTGGCGCGCGATGATGCCCAACAGCCGTTCCTCGGCCGCGGCGTAGGTGTCGCGCGTCGTCGCGGCCAGATCCTCGACCATGCCCGGGTGAATCGGCACGGCGCACCCCCTCGTCGTCTACGCGGCGAGTGGGTACGTATCGCCGGGGTCCGGGGCAGCGGTGCCGGTCTCCCGAAGGATCGCGGCGGCCTCGGCGGCGACCTCCGTGTCGTTCCATTCCGGGTGAAGGATCTTGACCCGGGTTGCGGTCGACACGGCCTGTGCGCGGTTGAGCAGATCGAGGGTTGTCGCGGTGTCCATCGGCGATTCGGCGACGCCGTCGGGAAACTCGACCCGCGGGCGCTCGGCGGGCGCCCTGCTGCCGAAGTGCACGGCGTCGAGTTCGAGCAGGGCGAACAGGGCGTCGGACATGCCCTGTTTCCAGTGGCCTGCCTTCTTCCTGCGCGTGGTCGTGCTCTTGTCGTCGTCGCTGTTGACCTCGGTCGCGGTCCGGGCGGCGCCTCCGTCCTGGTCGAGGCCGAACGAGCGTGCCGCGTAGCCGGCGGACTGGGCGGCCTGCCTGGTCAGTGCCTCGGCCGTGCGCTGGTGCTCCTCGACCCTGATCTCGAACTGAGACAGGGTGATACCGCCGTTCTCAGTGGGCGGCATGTTGAGCTGGGCGTATACCTCGGCGTCCTCGTCGAAGGATGCTCCACGGCCGGGCCCGTTGCTCCGTAGGTAGCCGTCGGGGACGATCAGGCGCGCGCGGGCGAGGCGGATATCGCGCATCCAACTCGTCCACACCTCGTCGAGGCTGTCGAGCTGGTCATAGATCGGGGCGGCGTAGTCGCTGCGCCCGATCGGCGATCCCCGGTGCAGCCTGTTGGGGGTCATGTTCGGCACGTACGCGGCCGTGAGCTGCCGGATACCGGTCGTCGTCGACTCGCCGTCCCGTTCGATGCTGCCGACCAGGGCGGCCGTGTCGGGGTGCTCGGTGAGCGGGACACGGCGGCCGATGTTGTCGCCGCTGCCCTGGTAGAGCGCGTGGACGATCCGGCCGGGCTCGTGCCGCTCAACGTGGCGCCATACGGCCTGTGTCGTGCTGCCGGACAGTTCCCGCCAGAAGTTCACCGCGGCGAGCATCCCGAAACGCCACTCGGGGATGGCGTTGTCAGGCTGCACGGCGGTGAGTAGCGGCCGGTCGACTAGGTCGCGGTCCCACGTCGCGCGGAGGTAGACACCGGACAGGGCGGCGCACTGCTCGGCGGCCGACAAAAGCATCTGCTGTATGTGCCCGTCGGCGAGCAGCTGGTCGAGGCGGGCCTGTGTCCGGGCATCGTCGACGACGACGCCCGGCATGTCCGCGAACAGCATGTCGGCGGACGTCTGGGCAATGTCGCCGGCGAGGGGGACGTGTAGACGGGTGTCGCGGCCGGGGCGGTGCGCGGTGCTGCGGCGGGCCCACAGACGGCGGCGCGGTGTCTTCTGCTCGCGGCCGTAGATCCGGGCGAGCTTCCCGCGGTCTCCGGAGTACCACGCGTCGTCGACGGCTATCCGGTCGTAGTACGCGGCCCACTCGGGCGGCGGCCACGCTGCGCCGTTCTCGGGCAGTGCCATCGGGGCTCACCTCCTGGCGGTGTCGGATGCGGGGGCGGTGAGCAGGTGGCGCCACTCGTGCGAGGTGGAGTGGACGACGTAGCGCAGTGCGTCGGCACTGTGATCGTCCACTTTGAGGGGGGCGTCTTCGCCGCGTTCGGTGGCTTTCGGGTCCCAGCTGTATCCGGGCAGTTCGCCGAGCAGCCCCTCGCACGACTCATGTACGAGCAGCCGGTCGGCGGCGAGCAGGCTCGACACGCTGCGGATGCCGTCGGCGACCTCGTTCGAGGCGCGGGCGAGGCCAGGGTGCCCGTCCTGCCACAGCTGCGTAGAAAACGACGCCGCGCTCGGGTCTACGAACGTCCACTCGGGCGTGATGTCGAGGCCGGCGAGCCATGCACGGACGGCGGCGCTGTACTGCGCGTCGGTCATGCTGCGGTGCGCGGTGCGGGAGTCGTGCCGCCACTCGGCGGCGACGTACAGCCGGTCGTCGACTCCCTCCCCGAGCAGGATCGCCGAAAACGGGTTCGTAGTGCCGTAGTCGCACCCGACCCAGTACCGGCGCATCCTGGGGAGTTCGGCGACGACGTGCCGCCCCTCGTCCCACATGTCGTAGATCGCGCCCTCGGCGACCACCCACGCCCCATCGATCATGCGGCGGCGCCACAGACCGACGTACTCGGCGGCGAGGTCGGCGACGTACTCGGGTGACAAGCTGGGGTTGTCGGCGAGCTTGAAATGCCACGACGCGAGGTTCAACTCGGCGGCGCGGTCGAGATACCCGGTCTTGAGCCAGTGCCGGGGCGAGTCGGGGTTCGTGGTCAGGAACAGGCGCGCGCCGGGCACGGACAGGCGGGCGAGCAGCTGCGTGAAAAACCCCTCGGGCAAGAGGGTGCCCTCGTCCACGTACGCGAGCTGAGCGGTAAGGCCACGTAGGCGACCCTCGGCCCGTGCGTCGGCGGCGCCGATCAGGTGGACGGTGCGGCCGAGGACCGTCGCGGTGGTCGCACCCCTGGTGTGCACCACGTGCCGTGCCAGGGGCCCGAACAGCGCGGCGTCTTGCAGAGGTTCGAGGCAGTTCCGTTCGATGGTCTGAAGTGACCGGCCACAAACGATGATCAGGCCGGACGGGCCCGCGGTGGCTACGGCGACCACGAACGCCAGTAGCGAGGCGATCGTCTTCCCGCTCCGAACGCTGCCGTGCCAGACGTTGATCCGGCGCGTGGCCTGCCCGATGCTGAGCAGCTGCTTACGGGACAGGGGCAGACGGTCGAGGTCGAGCACTGGCTCACCCCCCGGCGGCGCCCCCTTCGTCGTGGGGCTGGTCGTCGGTGGCGGCCTGCGTCAGCGCCTCGCCGAGTGCGCCAAGCATGCTCTTGACCTGCTCGACTCCCTCGCCGCCCTCGGCGGGGGCGAGTTTGAGGGACTGGGTTACCGCGGTCGCGGTGGCGCTGATGATCTGGCGTTGGTCGGCGAACCGTGGCCGGTCGAGGTCGACCTGTTGCCAGGTGCCGTCTTTGCCCGCGAACTCGCCGTACCGGCAGGGGGCCCACAGCTGGGCGCGCAGCTGCTCGGCGTCACCCTGGAGGGCGAGGGCGAGGGCGGTCCGCCGGGCGGCGAGGTCGGCGCGGCGTACTTCGGTGGCGACGGCGACCTCGGCGGCGCGGTCGAACACGAGAGGGGGCTCGAACGTCGCCGCGATCTTGGACACGGTCGAGGGCGACCGGCGTATCGCCTTGGCGATCTGGTTCCGGGACTTCCCCGCGGCGTGCAGCGTGCGTACCTGCTCACGGTCGTGGTCGTCGATGGGGCGTGCCACGGGCGGTCACCTCCCCGTGGGCATGCGAACGCCCCGCCGCTGGTCGGGGAGCGGCGGGGCGTTCGGGGCAGGGCGGCCGTTTGCGGGCACGCCGAAGACGGGCCCAACTTTAGGTCACGAATAGATAACGGCGCAAGTGGTGATCACGCGCGCGCGGGGCGCTCCGCGTCCGGACGCGCGGGCGGCGTCGGACCGGCGAGCAGTTCCTCGGCGAACGCGGGGCGCAGCTGCTGACCGGGCGGCGGACTGGGCACGCGGCGGCTGACCGGACGTGTCCGACGCATCGTCGACGGGTCGCCCAGCTGGTAGGCGAGCAGGACGGGCGCGACGCTCGGCGGGCACACCTTGTGTGTCCACCCGGTCCGGTAGGTGAGCGCGAGCTGTCCGACGGCCTGTCGGACCGCGTCGGCGAACGTCGGGTGCACGCGCATTACGTCGGCGAGGTCGGCGGCGAGGGCTTCGTCGATGCGCAGTGACGGCCGGTCGCCGACTGCGGGCGGGCTCGCCTTCTTGGGCTGCCGCTGGTCGGTAGAGTTGTTGTCGCCCATGGTGGGGGTCGCTCCCATCGGGTAGTCGGGCCCTTCCGTCATGTGAGGTGGCGGACGGGCCCGCGTCTGTGTGTGCGGTTACTTGGTGCTGTTGTCGCGCCCGAGGACGTACAGGGCGGTGTCGGCGGTGCCCTCGGGGCCCTCCCAGATCAGGACCCGGGCGGTGTGCGTCCTTACCTCCTCGTCCTCCTCGGCGTCGGCGAGCAGGTCGGCGGCGACGTGTGACTCGGTGCCTGGTTGGGCGTCGGTGTCGCCCTCTCCCCACGTCTGCCAGCCTTCGCCGGCGGGGCTGTTGAACAGCTCGATGCGGTACGTGTAGAGCGTGCTGCCCTCGGGGACATGGGCTCGCCGGGCGTCGTACGCGTCCTGTTCCATGGAACCGATGATTTCGGCGATGAACGCCTCGACGTCGGTCGTGGCCTGGTCCGGCAGCTTGCGCAGGACCGCGTACACATGGGACTCGGACACTTTGAGCAGGCGGGCGATGTCGGCGGGCTTCATGCCTTCGGCCTTGGCCCGCCGGATCATGACCGGGGTCGACTCGGTCGCCTTCTCACCGGCCTTGCGGGTCTCGGCGAGCTGGGCGAGGGCGTGCGCCATCGGGTGCAGCTTGTCGGGGAACTCGCGCTCGATCATGGCGGCGCGCTCGGCGAGCATCTTCGAGCGGCGCCCACGGCGGAGCGTGCTCACGATGTCGAGCGAGGACATGGGGCGACCATCGGGAACGGCGACTCCGGATTCGATGGCGGCCGTGACCAGGTTGAGAGCGAGCGCGGCGAGCTGCGGGCGGCCGTCGAGCAGGCGGTCGAGCAGTTCCCGCGCGTCGGGCGCGGGCTTCGCCTCGTATCCGCGCTCGGCGGCGTAGCGGAGCGCGGCGGCCTGCTGTTCCTTAAGGGACTGCGGTTGCTGGTCGTTGGTGTTCATGCGGTGGTGCTCCTGTCGGTGGGTCGGGCCCGCCCCCAGGGCGGGGGCGGGCGGGGTGGTCAGGCGGCGAACAAGGCGCACTGCTCGGGCGCGTGCGGGACGCCGTCGAGGGTGAGCTGTTCGGGGCGGTGCGCTCGCCACGGCGCGGGCATCGTCATCATGCCGACGGGCTCGGTGGGCACGGGCTCGGTGCGCCATGCGGCGGCGACGGCCTCGGCCTCGGCGCGGTCGCGGGCCTCGGCCCGTACGCACCGCTTGCACAAGCGCCAGCCGCGCACGGCGGCGAAGATCCAGTTACGTCCTCCCGCGAGGCGCCCGCAGTACAGCTCTTGGGTTCCCGGGCGGCGGTAGTGACCGGTGGTCTTGATGGCGGCGTCGCGCACCGCGTGCGTTTCACGACGCATCGTCGGCACCCTGCGCGTCCTCGCGGGGGGCCCAGTAGGGCCCGGTGTATACGTGGGCGGCGTACTGCTTGGCCTCGACGATCCGAAGGTGTTCGGCGTAGGTGTGGGCGCTGCACTTGCACATGTCCGGTGCTCCTTCGAGTTGAGGGGCCCGCCCCCGACGGGCGGGCCGAATCTCACGGGCGGTCGGCCGACCAGTCATCCGTCTTCTCGGGCAACACGACGCGCTGTGCGAGCATCACGCCCCCCGCGGTGTGCGCGGCCGACCTGGTCCCCGAGGCGTGCAGGCGCGTGACCTCCTCGTCAAGCAGGGTCCACAGGTACTCGCGCAGGGCGCGCCCCAACGGGCTGTCGAACAGGGCCCGCAACTGATCGTCGAGTAGGCCCTCGACGCCGTGCGCTTCCTTGGGCTGAGACACGGGGTGTGCTCCTCGGTGTCGCGGGGCCCGCCCTCGGTGGGCGGGCCCCTGGGAGGTCAGGCGGCGGGGGCGATCAGGACCAGGTCGGCGGCGGGCCACGGGTCGCAGACGTTCCACGGGTTGTCGTCGCCGAGGTTGACGACGGGGCCCTCGTGGTCGGCCATGGTGGGGCATGACGGGCATCCGCACGTCGGGTCGAACGGCTTGGGGCGGGCGGTGTACTGGTCGTTGAAGTAGTCGGCGGTGGGCATGCGGTCCTTGGGGCCGCCGAACGACGCGAGGACGGTGTCGCCCTCGGTGACCTGCTCGGCGCGCACGATGCGGGCGGCGGCGGGGTCGACCAGCAATGGGGCGTGGTCCTCGTCGGCGGGCAGAGCCGTCACGACCACGGGGAAGAACTCGACGAACATCGGGTGTCCCTTCGGGTGGGGGCGCCCGCTCGGGGCGCCCCCTCGGTGGTCGGTCAGGCGCGGGCGTCGAGGACGTGGGCGCGGATGGCGAGAGCGGCCGTCTCGACGAACCGCCACTCGCCGTCGAGGTCGTGAGAGCGGCCGTCGGCGCCGTTCACGCTCGCCGCGACGGGCGTTGTGGGCCACACGATGCCGCGCTCGACGCGGTCCTCGAACACGACGGCGTACCCCTCGGTCGACCAGGCGCAGACCCACCCGTCGCGGTCGGTGGTCGGGTACTCGCCAGCCTCGCGAAGTTCCTCGTCGTCCGTGATGCTGCGGTAGACGCGCGGCAGGAAGGTGATCAGGCGGGTCGGGCGCAGCTGCTCGACGGCGCGTGCGAACGCCCCCTCGCGGGTCGCGAGGCCCGCGCCGAGGTAGTCACGGCTGGGGCGGATGGGGCCGTCGGCGGGCACCTTGGTCACGGCCCAGTACCCCTCAAGGGCCTTGCCCGACGTGTTGAAGACGGCGTACGTGTCGCCGTCGAACTCGAAGGTGGAACGCCCCTGCGCGTCGGGCTCGGTGAGCTGCGGCTCGGGCGCGGCCTCGCGGTTGTGCACGCCGTCGCACTCGTCGGCGCGGTTGGTCTCGGCGCAGTCGCACGGGCAACCGCAGTCCTCGACGGCGCGCACCCAGAAGACGTACGCGTCGACGCGGTGCTCGCCGACGATCTCGGCGTCGGGGGTCTGGGCCAACTTGCAGAGCAGCGCGTCGAACTCGGTGTCGTCTTCGGCGTCTTCGGCCGTGTTCTCGATGTCAGCGGTCAGCCACGTGCGGGCGCCGTCGAGGTCGGCGAGGCATTCGATGCGGTACTCGGGGTCGAGGCCGATCTCGTTCATGCCGACGTGGTAGCGGATGCGGTTGGTGTTCATCGGGGGTCGCTCCCTTGATCTGTGGTGGTGGCGGGTGAGGGCCGCCGTTGGTGGGTCGAGTGTAGGCACTTCTGAAGTGACTTCACAACCCCATTCACAAGTCAGTTCACAAAGGGGGGCGCCGGACAACTGCCCGGCGCCCCCGGCGAGTTGAGCCGGACCCTTAAGCGGCCGGGCGCTCCCGCACGTCCGCGAGGGCGGCCCACAGCGTGACCAGGTCCGCCCCCCGCCACTCACCACAGCGGCGCCCGTCGGCGGGCGCGCTGCACTGCTCGCCGGTCGAGCAGGTGACGACCGGCTCGCCCCCCGGACGGGCCCGGCCGGTCAGGCTCCCCCCGCACCACGGGCACGCCTCGGCGAGCGAGGTCGTGCGTCCGTCGCGGCCGAGGGCCCGCTCGACCGTCCGGCGGGCCCGGCGGGCGGTCGCCGCGACGTCGTCGAGCAGGCGGGCGGGCATCGGCTCGAACAGGTCGCCGCACGCCTCGCCGAGGGCCCGGCCTTCAAGCCACACGGCGGCCCAGTGCAACCCGAATCCCCGGCTACCGGCCGACGCGGCGCTCGCCGGACCGGCGTCGCGGTGCGTGGGCGGGTGCCACCGGGCGGGGTCGGCGGCGTCGGCCTGGTCCGGGACGCACCGGCCCCGGCTGTCGCGCGCCGGCCGTACGGAGCGCTGCACCTGCTCGGCGACGACGTCGGCGAGGTCGAACAGCTCGCGCTCGACCTCGATCGCAGCGTCGAGGGCGTCGAGGTTGAGCGGGGCCGGGTGTTCGCGAAGCACCAAAGGAAGACGGCCGATCATGGCCTCGGCCGACTGCTCGTCGTCCTCGGCGCGGTCGTCGGCGGCGAGCTGGTCGAGGAACCCCGTGCACTCGCGCGGCGGCCACTCGGCGGCCGGGCGGCGGCCGATCGCGGCGAGCAGGTCGCCCCACTGCTCGCGCACGGCGGCGAGGTCGACGGCGGCACGGTGCGCGACCGGCACGGAGGCGTAGGCAAGGGTGGTCGTCATGCGTGGCTGCTCCTGTGCTCAGTGCTGGTGGTGCGCTCGCCGGCGAGGGCCTGCTCGATGCGCTCGGCGTAGATGGCGGCGGTGCCCTGGGGTGATCCGGCGCGCATGCGGGCGGCGAGGGCGCGCACGCGGTCGACGGCGTGGGCGAGGGGCAGCTCGGCGGCCATGGCGGCGCGGTCGGCGTAGCGGTCGCGGCGGGCTGCCAGCCACGCGACCCGGTACCGGCCTGCCTGGCGCTCGGCCTCGCGGGTGTGCGCCTTCCATCCCTCGGCGCGGCGACGCTCGGTGGCGAGGGCGATGTCGTGCTCGCGCTGCTGCTCGGCGAGGCGGGCCTCGGTCGTGTCGGCGCGGTCGAGCATGCGGCCGTGGGCGCGGGCGGCGGCCGGTGAGAGGCCGTCGTGTTCGGCGACGGCGGCGAGGACGTCGCCGAGGGACTGGGCGTTGCGGACGCGGGCGAGTACCTGGTCGACGTGGGCGCGCTGCTCGGCGAGGGCCTGCCGGTGCTGCCTGCGCTCGGCGTACGTCTCACGTGTCGTGGCGTTCATGGCGTCGACGTCGCGGGCGAGGCGGTCGCGCTTGGCCTGGACGTGGGCGAGCTGTTCCTCGGCGCGCTCGGCCCGCTGCAACAGGCGGTGGCCCAGGGTCTCGGACTGCGACAGCTGTTCCTCGGCGTCGGTGGCGCGCTGCTCGGCCTCGACGATCGCGGCGTCGG
The DNA here is from genome assembly GCF_014649395.1 of Streptomyces aureoverticillatus. Lineage (GTDB taxonomy): Bacteria > Actinomycetota > Actinomycetes > Streptomycetales > Streptomycetaceae > Streptomyces > Streptomyces aureoverticillatus. The sequence goes on along the minus strand of NZ_BMSY01000003.1, from coordinate 131,318 downwards.
CGGCCTCGCGGTGGCGTTCGAGGGCCTGGGCAGTGCCAGCCATGGCGCGGCGCGTCTCGTCGGCGAGGCGCTGCTCCTCGCGTACGTGCTCGGCGAGTAGGGCGCCCTCGGTGGGGGTGAGTACGCCTCGGTGGGCGCGGGCGAGCAGGACGTCGACCACGGCCCGCCGGTCGCCGCGGTCGCGGTCGCGTCCCTTGGGCGCGCGCTGCTGGGGGCGGGCGCTCACGGCTGGGCCTGCTCGTTCGCTGCGCCCTCGGCGAGGGCCTGCTCGTCGGCGAGGCGGTCGGCGTACGCCTGTATGGCGCAGCGGGCTCCGCTGTATCCGGTGAGCAGGCCGCGCGTGCTGCGGTTGAGTCCCCATCGGCTACGGGTGGCGTCGTACTCGCGGTCGACCAGGGCGGCGATATGCCACGCGTGCGCCCGCAGGATGAGGCGGGCGGCGGCGAGGGCCTGCTCGGGTGTGCACGGGGCGTCGTCGAGCAGGACGTCACGCAGCGTGGCGAGGGCCGGGTCGCGGTCAAGGGAGTTGAATGCCAGGGCGGCGCGGACGTCGTCGGCGGTGAGCGCGTCGGGCTCCTCGGCGGCCGGGGACATGGCTGCGGCGACCTGGGCGAGCAGGGCGTCGAGGCCGGCGGGGCGCTGTACCTGACGTATGCCGCGGGCGGCGGCCTCGGCGGCGCCGGTCCCGGCGGCGGGCAGGGCCTCGGACGGCGAGGCGGGGGCGTCGTGCACGGGGCACGGAAGCCCTGTGGCGAGGGCGCGCGCGCACTGTCCGGCGCGCTGCTCGTACCTGTCGGCGATCTGGCGCAGTACGTGAGCGGTGTCGCGAGGGGCGAGGTTGGAAGTCACGTCGGCGTGTCCGTCGTTCCGTACGGCGACGATCAGGCGGTGCGTGTCGAGTGAGGCGACGGCGACGGCGTCGGGAATGCGGGGCATGGCGGGGCGCTCCTGTCTGGGTTCGAGGTGGTGCTCACGCGCGCGGGAGGGCCCGCGACCGGACGCGCGCCGGTCGCGGGGGCCTGATCAGAACGGGGGCTCGTCGCGGTATCCCTGGGTCGACCACTGGTCGGCGGCGGGCTGCTGGCCGTATCCCTGGGGCTGCTGGCCGTACGGCTGCTGGGTGCCTTGGGCGTTGCCGTTGGCCTTGGTCACGACCGCGGTCGCGCGGAGCAGGCTCGGGGCGACTTCGTCGGCCTGAATCTCGTAACTGCTGCGCTTGCTGCCGTCGTTGGCCTCGTACTGCCGTTGGGTGAGGCGTCCGGTGATGATCACGCGCATGCCGCGCTGCACGGACTCGGCGACGTGCTCGGCCTGCTGGCGCCACACGGCCACGCCGAGGAACAGGGGCTCGCCGTCCTCGAATTCGTTCGTCTGCCGGTTGAACTTCCGCGGGGTCGAGGCCACACGGAAATTGCAGACGGCGGCGCCGGACGGGGTGAACCTGAGTTCGGGGTCAGCAACGACGTTGCCGGTCATAGTGATGGGGGTGTCGCCACTCATGGGTTACGCGGCCCTTTCGAGGGTGGGAGCGGTACGGGGTCGGATGCGCTCGACGGGGGCGAGGCGGCCCTCGCGGGCGCGGCGGCGGGCGGCGCGGGCGGCCGCGTTCTTGCACGTCCGGCACTTCCTCGTGCCGTTCTTCGCGCGGATGGTGTTCGCCAGGTCGTAGGCATGGCCCGCGGGGCAGTGCGTGACGGCGGCGCGGGCGGCGACGTGGTTCGTCGAGCGGAGGATGTTGGTGCGGTGGGTGACGGCTTCGAGGTGGCCGGGGGCGACGCACGCGCGGCGGCGGCATCGGTGGTCGACCTCAAGACCAGTGGGTATCGGGCCGTTGGCCTGCTCGTAGGCGTAGCGGTGGGCTTTGACGGTGCGGCCGGCCACGTAGAACGTGCCGTAACCCTTCTCGTTCTGGCTTCCGTCCCACAGATGGCAGGGGCCGGGGCAGTCCCGGCGGAGTGACCAGGGGCCTGCGGGGTTCACCTTGGCGGCGAACCGGGCGGCCGGGGTGGGCCGGTCCATGGACGTACCTCCGTCGGGATGTAGTCGTACGTTTCATGGAAGGTTCGAACCTTCCATGAAAGGAAGATAACTCACAGGGGGCGGCGCGGACCACCGCGATACCGGCCCCCTGCTGGGAGTTACGCGGCTGCTGCGGGGTCGTTCGCGGGATCGTCGGAGGTGAGCGTCCACCCCACGGCCGTCAGTTCGTCGGCCACGCACGCGGCCACGTCGTCGGCGGCCTGGATGCCGTTGCCGTGGGCGACCTCGACGGCGGCGCGGATGGCGGCGAGGGCGGCGTCGGGCATCATCGCTGCGCCCCGGTGACGTGCCGGGCGTCGCGGCGTCCGCACTGCTCGCGTGCGACCGGCGCGCGCCTCATGAGGCGGGCGAGGTCGGCGCGGTCGCGCTCGGACCGCTCGGCCGCAGCGAGGCGGGCGGCCTCGGCCTCGACGGCGGCGCGCTGCTGTTCCTCGACGCGGCGGCGCTCCTCGGCGGCCAACCGGTGCCGCTCGGCGACCAGGGCGGGCCCGTCGATTTCGGTCACGGTGCGCCACGTGTCCCATCCGGTGCTCTCCTGGACGATCACGTACGCGCCGTCGGCGGCCCACTGGCGGGCCAGGCGCCGAACGCGCTTGCGGTCCAATGTCTTGACCGTGGCCGGCTTGTCCGGGCGGTCGTTCCAACTGGCCTCGACCCGGAACGCGGTGACGTTCCTCGTGCGGTCGCCGGGGTTGGCTTTGCGACGGTGGCTGCGGGCCTGCTTCGGCGTGGGGCTCATGCGGCCGACTCCTTGGGGGCGTAGTGACGTTCGGTGGCGAGGCTGATTCGGGATGGGTGGGCGCTGCTGCGCGGGTTGCGGCGGAAGTTGCGGCACGGCTCGCCCGCGCGGGCGCGGCACTGCTCGTAGGGGCACGCCACGTCGAGCGGGTCGGGCAGTCCCTCGACGGCGCGGCGCTCGCGCTCGGCGCGGCGGGGCCGGTAGTCGGCGAGGGCCTGGGCGACGCTGCGCGGCACGTACTCGCCGAGTGCGGCGAGGCGTTCGGCGACCTCGGGTGCGGGCCCGCCGGTCAACTCCCGGAACGTGGCGGCCGGTGCGGCGCCGAGTGCGACGGCGTGCCGGGTGCCGAGCAGTTCGGCGCGGTAGGCGGCGGGGTCATCCGGACTGGCGGCGGGTACGGGGTCGTGGTGGCGGTCGACGACGTCGCGGCGGAAGCTGTGCCAGGGGCGCGAGACGTCGCTCGGCTTGATCGGGTAGGGGCTGGTCGCGATGTGGTGGCGCACGACCTGCGAGGCGTCCCAGTGGCGGCCGTTGGGGTGCGGGGCGGTCGGGGGGACGTCGGCGAGCAGGTCGGCCCACTGGTCGAGGACTTCTTCGGCCGCGGCCTGGTCGGCGGGCGCGCTTCGGGGGTCGAGCTTGACGGCGTAGGCGAGCAGGGCGGCGACTTCGCGGCGGTTCACTGGGCGTTCTCCTGCGGGTCGTCGTGGGCGGCGGCACGGAAGAGATCGGCGGCGCGCTGCACACGGCTGGGGCGGGCGGCGTCGAGCGGTATCACGTCGGCACCGGGCGCGGTCGGGCCACCGGCGGGCACCGGGGGGAGTGCGGTCCAGCCGGGCAGGAAGTAGCGCACCGACCGCGGGCGGGAACGGGCGCGGCGCCACTGCTCGCGGGCGTGGTCGACCAGGGCGGGCACGGCGGTGCGCTGAACGATCGCTTCGAGGCGGAACCAGTCGACTTCGGCGAGGGACCACTCGACGACGACGCCCGCGGCGGTGAGCGCGTCACGCAACGGCCGACAGTTCGGCGGGACGGCGGGGGTCGAGCCGTAGCTAGCTTGCTGTACCTCCGTAGGAGGTACAGCGGGACGGGTCGGGTCGGGTCGGGGGGACCGTGACGGCTCCATACCGTCACGCTGTGACAGGCCGCTCTGACCTGCGATGTCGTCGGGAAACTCGATCTGATTCGCGGGCGGTTCGTGATTTCCGGCCCACGGTTCGTCGTCGATTCGCGGACGATTCGCCGACGAATCGAACGGATTACGCTCCTGGTTCCGCTGCTCGGCGGCCTTCTCGCGGGCCCGCTTCTGGCGCTCGGCGGCGGCGGCGCGGTCGTCCTCGACGCGCGCCCGGCTCGGGTTGTAGATCAGGAAGTCGTGCATCACGTAGTCGCCGGCGGGCGGCTGGGTGCACCGGGTGCAGTCGTGGCCGGACGCGTGCCACAGACCGGACGCGACCAGCTTCCGGGCCTGGGGCGCGGTGCCGTACAGCTGGGCGACGACGCCCGGAATCACGCCCTCGGTGAGGTGCTGCGCGGCGTAGGCGCCCGCACGGACCCACAGGCCGAGCGCGGCGTTACCGGCTTTGAGCAACTTCGGGTGTGCGTGGGCGGTGTCGTCGACTTTGAACCAAGTCACGGGGTGGTGCTCCTGTCAGGGGTGGGCACCCGGGGCGAGGGGCGTCGGTGGCTCGTCCTCGCCCCGGGGCGGTCACTGGTCGGCGCGGAAGTACGGGCGCGTCCGGGCGGGCTGGTGCTCCTCGCACCGCCAGCCGCACGGGTAGAGCCGGACCGGCCGGGCGCGGCATCGTGGGTTGCCGTGGTCGCACGCGGGCGGCGGCGGGGGCTCGGCGGCGCTCATGCGGCCAGTCCGAACCGCTCGGCGAGGCCCGCGCGGTGCAGCAACAGGCGCAGCGTGTACGCGGCCTGCTGGGGCACGACGCCGTTGCCGAGCGCTTTGAGCTGGGCGGGGCGGGACAGACCAGGTACGGCCGTGACGTGGCCGCTGGGTAGGCCCATCATCCATTCGACGAACGCGGCGGTCAGGCGGCCTCGATCGTCAGTTGGCCGGGGTGCCGCACGGCCCGTGACCGCTTCCCACTGGGCAACGGCCGGTCCGTACTGCCCCCACTCGATGGGCCCGCCGGAAACGCGCTGAGCACCATCTCGGGAAGATTCGCCTTTCCCTGCCGTACGCGCCGTTCCGTCGACGCCGTCCGGGACACGGCGCCCTTCGCTCCGTCCAACGCGCGCGGCGTGGGTAGCAGGTGCTCGACCTCGTCGGCGAGCGTCGGCCCGTGACCCCCGCCCTTCCTCTTGTCCGGGTGCTGTGACCCCCCGCTCAACCCGAGAGAAGCCGTCGGCGTCTTGAGCAGCCGCACGACCGCCGGTAGTCCGTCCTCGTACCCCACGCCCTTGCTGTCCCTCGCCCTGGGCGTCGGCAGGTTCGCGATGCGCGCGCGCAAGGTGTCGTTGCGGTTCCCGTCCGGGGCCCCCGGGCCGTTCCACTCGCTCGTGGTCGGCGTCGGCAACAGGCCACGCGATGATGAAAACCCGCTCACGCTGGTGCGGGGCTCCGACTTCGGATGCGCGCTGCACGTGCCATTCCGCATCGAGCCCGAGGTCGGCCAAGTCGCCGAGAACGGCGCCGATAGCTCGAAGAGTGTCGGCGTCTCCGCCGTCCTCATCCACAGGCGGGCCGTCTGGTCCCACACTGCGAACTGCCTTGGCGGAGAGGAGTCCGCGCACATTCTCGATCACTACCAATCTCGGTCGCAGGATGGATATTGCGCGGGCGACGTGGAACCACAGGCCGGACCGGGTCCCCCTGATCACGCGCTCGGGCGGCGGGCCCGCAGGGTCGGCGAGGTCGCGGGCGTTCAGCTCGGCAACCGCCGTGGCGGCGGCCATGCCCGAAAGGCGCGAGGGGACAGCGCCGGACGGCGAGGCGGCCTCACACGTCGCGTGGTCGTGCTCACCCCATCGGCAGTTCCCGCACAGCAGCACGCCCGCGGGTACGACGGTGTCGCCGACGACGCCCGCGCGCTTGCCCGCAAGGCTCACGTCTTGGCAGGGGAATCCGGCGGTGAGCACGTCGACCGGCTCGACCTGCGACCAGTCGACGGCCGTCACATCGCCGTGGTTGGGAACCTCGGGCCAGTGGTGGGCCAGGATGCGCGCGGCGTACTGGTGTTTGTCGTCGGGGTCGTGCTGGCAGTGCCACGCCACGGACGCGCCGAGCACGTCGCATACGGCCATGTCGAGTCCGCCGTAACCCGAGCACAGAGAGCCGACGCGCAGGCCACCGGAGGTGTTGAGGGCGAGCTGCCCGGGCACGTCGGTGAACCGCTCGGCGATCAGCTGCTCGGCCCGGTCGAGGGTGCGCGTCATCCGGCGTCACCGCCGGACGTGAGGGCGGCGAGCTGCCCGGACAGGGCTCCCGTGCGCCACGCGGCGGCGGTCAGATCCTTGCCCCCCGTGCGCCACGTGACCCCGTGCGTGCGGGCACGCGTCGGCTTGATGGCCACGCCGGGCACGTCGAGGACTTCCCCGCTCGTCTTGTCGACCAGCTTCGCCGCGCCGGCCGCATCCATCTCGGCCAGCATCTCGGCCAGTCGCCACGGCTTGACCGTCCGCACGATGCGGGTCTCGGTCCACTCCTGGTCGGGCCACGTCTGCCGGACCCACCGGGCGAGAGCTTCCTCGTCGGTGACGACCGGCCCGGTCTCGCCCCTGCGGAGTGAGATCGTGGCGACCTGCTCGCCGGTCGGGAGGTACGCCCCGACGCGCTCGGTACCGTCGCGCTTCTGTGCGGCGTCCAGGGCCTTTTGTGTGCGGGCCTTGACGTCCTTCTGGGCGGCGGCAACCCGCTCGGCCAGCAGCTTCAGCACAGCTTCCTGGGTGGCGAGATCGCGCAGTGACTCGGCGGGCTGCTCGTCGGCGGCCTGCTGCTCGGCGCTCACACGCTCACCCCCTTAGCGGCGTCGAGCAGGTCGTCGCGCATCTCGCGCAGCTGCTCGACGGTGGCCTCGGTCGGCTTCACGCCGTGGCGAGAGCTGAGCAGCTGCTCGACCTCGGCGCGGTCGCTCACGCCCGCCGTGCGGGCGGCGTCGAACAGCTCGCCGACGGCGATTACGTGTTCCTCTGCCTGCTGCGGCGTCTCGCGCCGCTGCTCTGCCGGGGCCTGCTGCGGTTGCTGGGCGGCCTTTCGCTTCTCGGCGTCGATACGGTCGAGGCGGGCCAGGAATTCAGCCGGGGCGCCGGACTTCTCGGCGCGGGCGCGCACCTTGGCGAACGCGTCGGGCGAGGTGGCGGCCTGCGCGGAGGCGAGCAACTGCCGTGCGTGGGGGGACAGTTCGTCACTCTGCTGCGGGCCCTTTGTCTCCCACGGTCCGGGCTCGGCGCGGTTGCTGCGGCGCTGCTGCCCCCGCTGTTGGCGTTGCTGGCGCTGCTGGGTGCGCTGCTGGCGCTCGGCGCGGTGCTCGGCGGGCGGCTCGACGGGGTGGTCGCGGTCGCCGTCGTCGATGCTGCGGTCGTCGACCGGGATCATGAACAGGGTGAACAAGAGGTACTTGAGTGCCGCGCTCTGAGCCTTGTTCGTGGCCTTGTCGGAGAAGTCGGAAGCCTCGCCCGGGACTTCGGCGGTGACGCAGTCACCCGCGGGCCCGTAGACGTGGTAGCGCATGGTGATGTTGACGTGCGTCATCTTGTCGCCGCGTCGCTCGGCGCGGTGCTCGGCGATGCTCGGCAGGATGATCAAGCCGTGCGTACGCATCGGTCCGGCCATGGCGCTCATCGCGTCGTCGACGCCGCGGAACTTGTACCGCTGCTGCTGGTTCTCCTTCTCCTTGGCGACGGGCATCACGTCACGCATGACGGCGGAGATCACGGCGAACACGCGGGGCGCGTCGGCGGGGGTGCCGACGGGGGCGGGCTGGTAGATCGGTGCGGCGACCGGCGCCACGGGCGCCGGAGCGGCCGGCGGGTGGGGCAGAGGCAGGGCGGTGACGGTCACGGGCGGGTGTTCCTGTCCTGTGCGGTGCGGTGGCGGATATGGGCGGCGGCCTGGGTGAGGCGGGTAGCGAGGGTGATCGCGTCGTCGGCGCCGAGCAGGGGATCGAGGACGGCGGCGGCCGGGCAGTCATCGAGCAGGGCCTCGCGGCTGGCGTCGGCCTCGGCGGCGCGCACGGCGCGGCCGTAGTCGGTGGCGTCCTCGCTGCACCTCGCGTAGTCGAGGGCGACGACGCTCGCGGCGTGCGCGGCGAGCAGGCGGCCGACAGTCTCGGGGTCCTGGGCGTACGCGAGGGCGAGTTCGTCGAGCAGCGGGTCGACGTGCTCGCCGAGCGGCAGGCGGACGGCGAGGCCGTCGGCGGAGAGCTGGGGACGGATCATGCGTGCAGCTCCTCGGGCATGGTCGGCTCGTCGACGGCGAGGGCGCCCGTGATGGCGTCGTAGACCTGCGGGCGGGCCCAGTCGGCGGCGGGGAACATGCGGCGCAGCAAGTCGCGGGCGGCGCGGTGGGCGTCACGGTCGGCGGCGACAGGGAGGCCGAGGGCGTCGTCGAGGGCGACGGCCGTTGCGAGGCGCTGCTCGCCGTCGTGCTCGGTGGACACGGGGACGGTGCGCACGCGGGTGGTGCCGGGGGCGATCTGGTCGAGCTGCCGGGCGATCACTGCGCGGCGGGCGGCGTCCTTACGGGCGCGGCGGGCGCCCTGGATGGCCTCGGCGGCGCGGAGTCTGCGGGTAACCTGCGGGGTGTTCACGATCGGTACCTCTCGGGGTTCGGTCGAGAGGGGCCGTCCGGGTCGCATCCGGGCGGCCCCTCGGCGTTCAGGCGGCGGCGCGGTGCTCGGTGGCGGGCGCCTGCTCGGCGCGCTGCTGCCGTTCGAGTCGGCGCAAGACGAGTTCGGCCTCGGGTGCGAGGCGACCGGCGGCGCGGTCGCGGTCCCGGCGGCGCCGTGCGGCGTCGAGGACCCGGCGGAAGTTCCTGACGGCCTGGTCGCGGGGGATGACGGCGTCGGTCATGCTGCGGCTCGCTGCACGAGCTGACCAGTGGAAACGCCGTAGTGCTGCTCAACTGCCGCAGCAACAGCGGCGCTTGGGGCGGTGTGTCCGTGCCAGAGTCGCCATGCGGTGTTCCGTGCAACCTTCAACCGGCGGGCGGTGTCTGACGGAGTGCGGTCCCCCGCCTTGCGGGCGGCGGAGACCAGGGCGGCGCGGTCGTACATGCGGGCATCGTCCTTCCACGGAAGGTTCGTTCCTTCCACGAAAGGAACGTTAACACGATGGACGTGTGTTCGACCGGCATATGCATCCGGAGAGCCGACTCCCGTTTTCGCGTTGACAGACGGCATATGCCCGACAACAATCGGTCACGTGTTCGACTGCGATGCCGCAGCTCAGGGGGGTGAACCATGGCATTTGCGTACGTTCTGGACGCCTTCAAACGATCATGTGGTAGCCACGGTTCACGCGCGGTATGTTCCATCCATGGAACGAACGAACCCCCCAGGGAACGACCGGGCCACGCCCGAAGAATTCGCCGCCTGGCTACGCGTTCAACTCGAACGCAACGGCTATGACCTCCGACCTAGGGGCGGCGGGCAAACCCGCTTCGCCAAAGAGTCAGGCATCGCCGCGGCATCCGTCAGCCGCACCCTGCGCGGCCAAGGCATCCCCGAAACCCGCGTACTCGAAGCCATCGCCGACACCCTCCATGTGCCCCTCGCCGAGGTACTGGTCGCCGCCGGCATCCTCAACCGCGACGTTCTGCACGCCATCCGGCAGCAGACCCCGCGAACCGACCCACTGACACCCGAGGCAGCAGCCGAAGAACTGGGGATCACCGACCCGCAGAAAGTCGAGCTGTTCGTCTCCATGACGGAAACCCTGCGCAAGCAGCGAGCCGCGAACGGCGGAGGAAACGCCGCCGAGAACTAACCGCACGGAGGAACAGCAGTGACGCACCGGTACACGTCTGCACTCGCAATCACCCTGCTCATGGCGGGACTGACTACCGGAGTCATTGGACTGCTCGGCCACAACGACGCCTTGTGGCAAACCGGCCTCTTCCTCGTCCTCCCAGCCGTACCCCTGCTCATCATCCGCACTGTGCACAACTCCCAGCGCGCCACGGCCGACCAACTCGACGCCGCCGACCGCGCCGGGTATAGCCGCGCCCTCGACCACGTCGCGCGCGGCCTGCTCGACGCCCCCGCACCGCACCACGGCGGACACCGGAACTGCTGCGCCGAGCAGGTCGCGGGCAACGTGATCACACTGCGCCCGCACCACACCGACCGACCCGAACGGAAGGCACAGTGAGCAGCACTCTGTACGTACCGCCCCAATACCAGGGGCCGCCAGACACCGACGACCTATGGCTCGGGTACATACGAGTCAGCACGTGGAAAGAGGAGAAGATCAGCCCGGAGCTGCAAGAGACAGCCATCCGGCAATGGGCGAGCCGCACCGGTCGCCGCCTGCTCGAACCGATGATCGTCGACCTCGACGAGTCCGGCCGCCACTTCAGGCGCAGGATCATGCAGGCGATCGAACGCGTGGAACGGCGCGAGGCGCGAGGCATCGCTGTATGGCGGTTCTCGCGGTTCGGCCGCAACCGCACCGGCAACGCCGCCGCACTCGCCCGCCTCGAAGCCGTCGGCGGTCAACTCGAATCGGCAACGGAACCAGTCGACCCCTGGACCGCCGTCGGCGAGCTGCAACGCGAGATGATTTTCGCGTTCGGCAACTACGAGTCGAACAGAGCGGGCGAACAATGGCGTGAGACCCACGAACACCGGATCAAGAACCAGCTTCCGGCGACCGGGCGCCGCCGGTTCGGCTACGTCTGGCACCCCCGACGTGTCCCGGACATGGAAGCCGCCGGCGGGTTCCGCCTGCAAAACGAGCGGTACACCCTTCACCCCGACTTCGCGTCGGTCGCTCAGGAGATGTACGAGCGGAAGCTCGCGAAGCCGGTCGGCCAAGGGCTGAACGCCATCGCCCATTGGCTCAACGAGGAGGTGCAGATACCGACGCTTCGCGGCGGACTGTGGCACACAAGCACAATCGCCCGGTACCTGGACTCAGGTTTCGCCGCCGGATGGCTCCACATCCACGACCGCGAATGCCGCTGTGGATACGGCAAAGACCCGAAGGTGAGCAGGTGCCAAAACAATCGGATGCTCTACGTTCCGGGCGCACAGCCCAAGATCATCGAAGCCGACGAGTGGGAGGAGTACAAGGCACACCGGAAGCTCACCAAGCCCATTGCGCCCCGCGCGCGTAAGGCGACGTACACCCTGTCGGGCCTGCTCGCGCACGGCCGATGCCGACACCACATGAGCCACAGCTCGGACAGCCGCAAGACGGGCCAGGTCGCCGGGTACTGGCTGGTGTGCAGCCGGAATAAGAACGTCTCCAAAATCGCCTGTCAAAAGGGCATCAACGTCAAGCGCGAGCAGGTCGAAGACGAGGTTTTCGACTGGCTCGGCCGCGAGAAGATCGCCGACGATGTCGACGCAATCGCCGCAGCGCCCGCCGAGGACACCGCGCCGAAGGTAGACCCGAAGCAGGCTGCCCAACGACAGCGCGCGCACATCACGCGCGAGCTGCGGACAGTCGATGCGGCGATTGACCGGCTGGTCGAGGAGAACGCGATGAACCCGCAGAAGTACCCGGGGGAATCGTTCGAGCGCGTGAAAACGAAGTTCCTTGACCGTAAGGGCAAGCTCATCAAGCAGTTGCACGACCTCGGCGAGGTCGAGGCGACGCCCGTGCGCGAGGACTTCAAAGAGCTGATCGTCGGCCTGCTCGACGAGTGGACCACGTTCCAGCCCATCGAGAGAAACGCGATGCTGCTACAGATCGTGCGGCGCGTCGTCTGCTACGACATCCGCGACGATAAGGGCAAGCTCTTGTCCGTGCGGACCGAGATTCACCCCGTATGGGAACCGGACCCGTGGGCACCGAAGAAGGTGTGCCGAGGGCCGTTCGGTGCGCGTCCCGGTTGGACGCCTGCTGATCTTTGGAACCGGCCCGACCAGGTCGAGGCCGAGATCGAGGCCGCCCTCGCGGCCGGGGTCGAGGCGTAGCCCATCGGGCCCTCCCCCTTTACATGCACAGTTCCACGTCAACGCCTGGGGCCTGCCGCACGCCACCTTCATGACCGGCGTCGGCATGCTGATGCCGGACCGCTTCCTGCAGCCCGCGCCGCTCGCCGAGATGATCGAGTCGGAGCGGCCCACGCACGCCGCGGCCGTGCCCACCATCTGGCAGGGACTGCTCGCCGAACTCACCGCCAAGCCCCGCGACGTCAGTTCCCTCGGCCAGGTCACCATCGGCGGCGCCGCCTGTCCGCCCTCCCTGATGGAGGCGTTCGACCGGCTCGGCGTCCGCGTCTGCCACGCCTGGGGCATGACCGAGACCTCCCCGCTCGGCACGGTCGCGCGGCCGCCCGCCCACGCCCTCGGCACCGACGAGGAGTTCGCCTACCGCCTCACCCAGGGCCGCTTCCCCGCCGGCGTCGAGGGCCGCCTGGTCGGACCCGACGGCACCCACCTGCCCTGGGACGGCAAGTCCGCGGGCGAGCTCGAGGTGCGCGGCCCCTGGATCGCCGGCTCCTACTACGGCGGCGCGGGCGGCGAAGTCCTCAAGCCCGCGGACAAGTTCAGCCCCGACGGCTGGCTGCGGACCGGCGACGTGGGCGTCATCAGCGCCGACGGCTTCCTGACCCTCACCGACCGGGCGAAGGACGTCATCAAGTCCGGCGGCGAGTGGATCTCGTCCGTCGAGCTGGAGAACGCGCTGATGTGCCACCCGGACGTCGCCGAGGCCGCGGTCGTCGCCGTCCCCGACGAGAAGTGGGGCGAACGCCCGCTCGCCACCGTCGTCCTCAAGGAGGACGCCACCGCCGACTACGCGATCCTGCGCGACTTCCTCGCGTCCCGCGTCGCCAAGTGGCAGCTCCCGGAGCGCTGGGCGATCATCCCGGCCGTCCCCAAGACCAGCGTCGGCAAGTTCGACAAGAAGGTGCTGCGCAGGCAGTACGCGGCGGGGGAGCTGGACGTGACGCGGCTCTGACGCGCGGGGCGGCGCCGGGCAGGCGCGGTGAGGCGTACCCGCCCGGCGCGCGCCACACGTGAGCCACCTGGCGCGCGCCACACGTGAGCCACCTGGCCCGCGCCACGCGGGATCCACCCGGGCCCGCGCCACGCGTGCCACCCGGCCGGTGCTCCCCCGGCGCCCGGCGCCTCACCGCCGTATTCGCAGGGACGACGCACCCCACCCCACGGCCAGGCAGCCCGCGGCCACCGCGCACACCCCGACCCAGCCCCAGTGGGTGAACGCCGCGCCCGCGAGGGCCGAGGCGAGGGCGCCGCCCGTGAAGCCCGCCACCACATAGGCGGTGTTGGCGACCGCCGGGGTGGACGTGGTGGTCAGGGCCAGCGTCTGGTTGGCGATGTGGCTCGCGACCAGGGCCGCGTGCACGGCGACCGCCGCCGCGCACAGCGCCCACAGCCGCTCGCCGCCCAGCCAGAACAGCGGCACCGAGACCGCCGCGAGCCCATAGGCCGACGCCACCACCTTGGCCGCGCCGAACCGGTCCACGAGCCCGCCCGCGACGGGCGCCACCAGGCTCGCCGCCAGGCCGAAGAGCCCGAAGAGGCCGGCCGCGCCGGTCGTCATGCCGTACCCGTCGCCGTCGCCTGTGAGCAGCAGTGCGAGGGACGTCCACAGCGCGCTCCACGCTCCGTACATCCCGCCCTGGCGTATGCAGGCGCGTCGCAGCTCCGGTGACGCCCGGACGACGCGCGGGAGTTGGGCGAGGCCCGCGAACAGCGGGCCCGTGCGGCGGCGGTTCTCCTTGGGCAGGGCGGCCGCGGAGGCCAGACCGAGCACGGCCGTGAGCGCCGCCGCGCCGAGGAAGACCGCACGCCAGCCGAAGGCCTGCCCGGCGAGGCCGCCGGCGACCCGGGCCGCGACGATGCCGGTGAAGAGACCGGCTATGACGGCCGCGACATGGCTGGCCCTGCGGTGTGCCGGTGCGCGCTCGGCGACGAGCGGCACGAGCAGTTGCGGGACGACCGTCGCGGCGGAGGCGACCAGGACGGCGGCGGCCAGCGCGGTGGTGCCGGAGGCGGCCGCGCCCAGCGCGAGCGCGCCCGTCGTGGCCAGCGAGAGGGCCGCGACCAGCCGCCGGCGGTTCACGCGGTCGCCGAGCGGGGCGAAGAACAGCAGCCCGGCGGCGTACCCGAACTGGGCCACCGAGGCGATCCACGCGACGGCCGAGGGCGTGGAACCGAAGTCCTTGGCGATGAGGGGGAGCAGCGGGGCGGCGACGTAGATGTTCGCCGCCGTGACCGCCGTGCAGACGGCTATCAGCACGAGGAACAGGCGCGGCGGGAGACCGGCGTCCGGGCCGGGCGGGCCCGGACGCGCCGTCGACCTGAGGGGCCCCGGCCGGTCCGTCAGGGCACCCGGCGGAGATGGCGTCGCTGAAGTCATGGGCGGAAGGACCCTCCGTGCTCCGTCTTGCAACCAACTGGTTAGTTGTAAAAAAGTCTGCGCCCGTGACCTGGCGACTGTCAAGCAACCAAATGGTTGGTTAGCCGGGGAAGTCGCTTACGCTGGTCCCATGGCAGTGAGAGACCCCGAGGCCACCAGGGCCCGGATCTTCGACGCGGCGGTCGCGGAGTTCGCACGGTTCGGCATCGCGGGCGCCCGCATCGACCGCATCGCGAGCGAGGCGAAGGCCAACAAGCAGCTGATCTACGCCTATTACGGCAACAAGGCGGAGCTCTTCGCCCAGGTCCTCGAGAAGAAGATGCTCGATCTGGCCGTCAGCGTCCCGGTCGACGCCGACGACATAGACGGCTGGATGGACCGGCTGATCGAGTACCACGCCACCCACCCCGAGGTGCTGCGCCTGCTCTTCTGGGAGGGCATCGAGTACGGCGGCACCGAGGAACTGCCGCACGAGTACGAACGCCAGGTGCACTACGACAGCAAGGTCGCCGCCTTCAAGGATGCCCAGGCGCGCGGGGTCATCACGGACGCGATCCCGGCGACCGACCTGCTGTTCATGCTGGTCGCGCTGGCGGGCTGGGCGTCCGCGGTGCCGCAGATGCGGCGCATCCTGGTGGGCGCCGAGGACGAGGACCGTGCCCGCCTGCGCGCCTCGGTCCGCGCCGCCGCCCGCCGCCTCACGGCACCTGCCGACACCCCAGCACCTGCCGACACTCCGGTGGCCACCGAAGCACCGGCGGACACCGACCCCCCGGCGGCCACCGGCTAGTTCGTGCCGATCTTCGCCAGCAGGTCCACGATCCGGCTCTGCACCTCGCCGCTCGTGGACCGCTCCGCGAGGAACAGCACGGTCTCGCCGGCGGCGAGCTTCGGCAGGTCGGTCTCGTCGACGGCCGCCGTGTAGACGACGAGCGGGGTGCGGTTCAACTGCCCGTTCGCACGCAGCCAGTCGATGATCCCGGCACGTCGGCGGCGTACCTGGAGCAGGTCCATGACCACCAGGTTCGGCCGCATCTGGGCGGCGAGCGTGACGGCGTCAGCGTCGCTCTCGGCCCGCGCGACCTGCATCCCGCGCCGCTCCAGCGTCGCCGTCAGGGCGAGCGCGATCTCCTCGTGCTCCTCGATGAGCAGCACGCGCGGCGGGTGCTGCTCGCTGTCGCGCGGCGCCAGGGCCTTCAGGAGTACGGCCGGGTCGGCGCCGTACGCCGCCTCGCGCGAGGCCTGGCCGAGTCCCGCCGTGACCAGGACGGGCACCTCGGCGGCGACCGCGGCCTGGCGCAGCGACTGCAGTGCCGTCCGCGTGATCGGGCCGGTCAGCGGATCCACGAAGAGGGCCGCCGGGAACGCGGCGATCTGTGCGTCGACCTCCTCGCGCGAGTGCACGATGACAGGGCGGTAGCCGCGGTCGCTGAGGGCCTGTTGCGTGGTGACGTCGGGCGCGGGCCACACCAGCAGGCGGCGCGGGTTGTCCAGCGGCTCGGGCGGCAGTTCGTCGTCCATGGGCTGCGGTTGCGGCTGGTTCGACACCTCCACGGCGCCCCCGGGGCCGTCCAGCAGCTCCGGGCCCTCGTCGGCGTCCTCGTCCGGGGCGCCGATCGCGTACGCGCGCCCGGTGCCCTCCGTGGTCGGCGAAAGCCGGGGCTGCGGCTGCGCCTTGGCCGCCTGGGACTGCGGACGGGCCGCGTCCTGACGCTCGTCGGCGGCGGCAGCGGTCGCCGCGGGCCGCGTGGACAGCCTGCGCCGACGGCCCGAGCCTCCGGCGGAAGGCGGCGCCGGGGTCTGGGACGGGTCCGGCTGCGCTCCCTGCTGCGGCAACGGGTGCGCCTGCGGGGGCTGCTGCGGCTGCGGCGGCTGGGCCTGCGGCAGTTGCTGCGGCTGTCCGGGCTGCGGGGCCGGTCCGGCCTGCCGGGGCTGGCCCGGCTGCTGGGCGGCGGCCTGGCGTCCGAACGGCACGCCCTGCCCGAGCGTTCGTACGCTGATGGCGCGCCCCTGCGTCGAGTTCGGGTCGACGGGAGCGGCCTCGGCGGGCAGCGGCTGGGCGGCACGCGCGCGTGGGTCACGTTCCGGCGGCAGGGCGGCGCCGTGGGCGGGCGTCGGGACGCTCTGGGCGGGCGCTCCCTCGGCGCCCGGGCCGGCCTGCGGGGGCACACCTGCGCCCGGGGTGCCGCCCGGAGGCGTGCCCTGAACCGGCATGCCCTGGGCGGGCGTTCCGGGCGTTCCGGGCGCAGCGGGTCCGGCGGCCGGGGCCTGCCGGGCGCGCCTGCGGCCGGTCGGCTGCGGCTGGGCGGCCGGGGTCGGGGTGGCCGGTCCGGCAGGCGTGGCCGGTCCGCCAGGCGTGGCCGACGGGACCGACGCGGCCGGTCCGGCCTGGCCGGGCAGTGCGGGGGACTGCGCCGGGTGCGGCTCCAACGGGGTGTGGTCCTCGGCCGGATCGTGCAGCGCGGCGGCGTGCTGGCCGGTGTCGTTGTGTCCGGTGGGTGCGGCTTGTCCTGCGGGCGTGTTCTGTCCTGCCGGTACGTTCTGTCCGGCGGGCGCGCCAAGGGCTCCCGCGGGTCCGTTCTGCCCGGTCTGTTCGGCGGGCACGCCGAGAGGACCTGCGGGCAGGCTGCCCGGAGCCGCCATGGCTCCGGCGCCGTGCGGACCAGTGGCGCCCTGCGGGCCGGCGACGCCCTGGGGATCGGCGGCGACCTGCGGGCCAGTGGCCCCCTGCGGACCAGCGGCGCCCCGCGGATCAGCGGTTCCCTGTGCCCCGGCGGGAACCCCCCGCCGCGCGCCCGCGCCCCTGGCCCTCTGCGCACCTGGCGCACCCTGCACCCCGTGCGCACCCTGCGACGGCCCGGCCGCTTGCGCCCCCGGCGCACCGCCCGACCGCGCTCCCCCGGAGCGGCCCCTCTGCGCCCCCGCAGCCACACCTTCCTGGACGTGGGTCTGCCCCTCGGGTGCGCCGCCCTGCGCGGGCACGCCGCCACGGGCGCCCTGAAGTCCGGCCTGCACACCCGCGGGTACGTTCACCGAGGCGCCGACCTGCGCGTGCCCCGCGCGCGGGGCCCCGACGTGCGCGGACCCACCGTGTACGGCTCCGCCCTGCACGGCCCCGCCCTGCGGCCCGCCCGCCTGCCCGGGCGCGCCGTACGGGACACCCGCCTGGGGAGCGCCCGCGTGCACGGCACCCGCCCCGACCGAGGCACCCTCGACAGGAGCACCCGGGGCCTGCGGCACGCCCGCCTGCGCACCGGCCGCGCCGTACGGCACAGCACCCTGCGCCACACCCACCTGCTCGGCCCCACCGGGGGCACCGCTGTCGTCGCGGTCGGCCTCCGCCGGCGGCAGCGCGAACACGCGCCCGCTGGAGGCCTCCTCCGCGGCGGCGCGCTCCCGGGCGGCGGCCAGCGCGCGCCGGGCCCGCCGACCACCGGAACGCGGCGCCTCCGCGCCCTCACCCGCGGCACCGGCCCCGAAGGAACCGCCCGCCTCCGGACCGCCGGCTCCCGCCTGGCCCGTCCCCGAAGGCAACGCCAACGCCTGCTGCTCGCCACCGCGCCGGGCCCGCCGTCCGGACGGCACGGCGACCTCCGCCGAGCCCGGACCGCCCTGCGACGGAACGCCCTGCGGCGGCACCGTCTCGCCGAGCGCCGCCGACCCGGCGGCGTGCTCGGCCGCCGTCATCACGGCACCCTCGGCCGGACTCGGCCGCCCGCGCCGCCGACCCGTACCCCCCGACGTACCGCCCGAAGAACCGCCGGACCCGTTCCCGGCCCCCGCACCGGCGGCCCCGCCGCCGACCGGACCGCCCGCGGCACCCGCACCCGCAGCGGCGCCCGCGTCGCCCCCGACACCCGTCGGCCCTTCGGCCACGGCCCGCCGCCTGCGCCGTCCGGTACCGCCGGAACCAGCGATCTCGACGGAACCGGTGTCATCAGCACCAGCGTCCGCCCCGCCGGAAACAGCACCGGCGTCCGCCCCGCCGGAAACGCCATCTCCGGAGGCAACGCCCCCGCCGTCCCCGGCAACCGCACTGTCCAAGAAGGAGTCCACCGAGGACCGCCGAGCCCGTCGGCGCCCACCCCCGGTGCTCCCGGACGAACCCGCCGCCGTACCCGCTCCCTGTCCGGGCACCGGCGCACCCGAACCAGCAGTCTCCGTAGACACCGAAGAACTGACCGCGGCCGCCGAAGAACCGCCCGCGCCGTTCCCGATGGGCACCTCAAGGACGTACGCACTGCCGTTCATGCCCGGCACCTCGTGCGTCTGCAGCACACCACCGTGCGCCTCGACGACGCCCCGCACGATCGGCTCGTGCACCGGGTCTCCCCCGCTGTACGGGCCGCGCACCTCGATGCGTACGACCTCGCCGCGCTGGGCCGCGGCCACGACCACGGTCGAGTCGACGTACGCACCCGGGGTGCCAGGACCACCCGAAACCGCAACCCCCGCGCGCGTGTTGCCGGTGGCGTCTATTCCGGCGACGTCGGCGATCAGATGGGCCAGGGCGGTCGCGAGGCGGTGGGCGTCCACCTCGACCTCGATCGGCGGCGCGTGCACGGCGAACTGGGCGCGCCCGGGACCGATCAGTTCGACGGCACCCTCGACACCGGCGGCGACGACGGCGTCGAGCAGCACGGCCGTACGGGACAACTGCTCGGCACCGGCTTCGAGGCGCTGGTAGCCCAGTACGTTGTCGACGAGGGTCGTCATGCGCGCGTATCCGGCCGACAGATGGTGGAGCACCTGGTTGGCCTCGGGCCAGAGCTGGCCCGCGTCGTCTGCGGCGAGCGCGGACAGTTCGCGGCGCAGCTCGTCGAGCGGCCCGCGCAGCGACTGGCCGAGGACGGCGACGAGCTGGCTGTGCCGGGCGGCGAGCGTCTCGTACCGGCGCTGTTCGCGCTCGGCCAGCTCTTCGTAGCGGTCCTTCTCGCGCTCGGCGAGGGCCGCGTACCGCTCCTGCTCGGCGGCGAGTTCCTCCTCGCGCAGTTCGGCGGCGGCCCGCAGCTCCTGCTCGCGCTGCTCGGCGGCGGCCCGCAGTTCCTCGGCGTGCTGGGCGAGCGCGTTCTCGTACTTCTCGGCGAGGGCGTCGTACGGCCGCCGGTCGGTGAAGGTCATGACGGCGCCGACGAGCTGGTCGCCGTCGCGCACGGGGGCGGTGGTCAGGTCGACGGAGACCTTCTCGCCGCTCTTGGACCACAGGACCTGCCCGCGCACGCGGTGCTTGCGGCCGGAGCGCAGGGTGTCCGCGAGCGGGGACTCCTCGTACGCGAAGGGTTCGCCGTCGGCGCGCGAGTGCAGGACGAGCGGGTGCAGTTCCTGCCCGCCGAGGTCACTGGCGCGGAAGCCGAGTATCTGGGCGGCGGCCGGGTTGACGAGCACCACACGCCCGTCGGTGTCCGTCCCTACGACGCCCTCCGCGGCGGCCCGCAGGATCATCTCGGTCTGCCGCTGCGAACGCGCCAGCTCGGCCTCGGTGTTGAGCGCGCCCGACAGATCGCGGACGACGATCATCAGCATCTCGTCGCTGCCGTAGCCGCCGTACCCGCCGTGGCTGCCGAAGCGCTCGTCGTACGCGTGCCTGCTGTCCTGGAGGTTGGAGCTGGTGACCTCGACGGGGAACTCGCTGCCGTCCGTGCGGCGGGCGACCATCCGCTTCGGCTTGGTACGACCTTGTTCGTCCGTCGTGTCCGGACGGCGCATGGAGCCGGGGATCAGCCGGGAGTCGAACTCCGGCAGCAGATCGAGGAGTCCGCGCCCCACGAGCGCGGTGCCGGGCGCCTCGAAGGCCTCGAGCGCGATGGCATTCGCGTTCACGACCGTCCCGTTGGCGTTGACCAGCACCAACGCGTCCGGGAGCGCGTCGAGTATGGCTGCGAGGCGAGCAGCGCCTCGGGATGGCCTGCTGCTCACGACGACGCTTCCTCCCTGATTACCGCACCTTGCCGACCGACCGGGCCATCTTGCCCCGCGGCCCGCGGCGTGTCACGGGAGGGAGTCTACGGGGAGTGGTTGCGGGCGCGACGCCGGATGAGAGGGAGGTCGCACGCAGAAGTCGTGAGCCTTCAGTAGTCGCTGGTCACGGAAGGGTCGCGGGCCCTCTTCACAAAAAGGGCACGTCGGTTCGGTCGTGCGGGGCGGGCGCTGCGGCGCCGCTCGCGGGCAGCACCGGCACGAGGCCGTTCCACCGCGAGATCTGGCACCCGTCGGTGCGCGAGAAGTCGGCGTCCACGACGCGGCCCTGCCAGGTGCCGGTGATGTGCGCGGTCTCCGGGCCGCCGTACTGCTCGGTGCACAGGGCGTCCGCCGGGACCGGCTTGAAGGGGTCCGTGCCGTTCGCCGCGAGCTGATCAAGACGTTCGCACGCGTCATCGGGCGAAGGGTGCGTGCCGCCGTTCGCGCCCGCCGGGGCGCACTCCAGGGTGTACGTTCCGTCGCCCGCGCCGCCGGCCCCGTCGACGGTGATGGTCAGCCGGTGCGCGGCGGAGCGCTCGGGCGCGCCGGGGTGGTCCGACGGGCACGCGTGCGCCGCGGCGGGGAAGGCGGCGGCGAGGGCGGCGACGGACGCGGCGGCGGTGCGGAGGTGGCGGCGCGGCGCGAGAGGGCGGCGCCGCGCGGGGTCGGAGGCGGGGGACGCGGCGGCAGGCTTGGGGGAGGGCTTCACGGGGGCTCCCTTGGGAGGAGGGGTTCCGGCGGGGTCCGGCAGGGCGCCGAGGCCGGGCGCGGCCCGGCCGTCGGCACCGGCGCCCACCGCGTCTAACGCCGCAGGAGGCGCCGCGTTGCGCCCCGGTTTTCTGCTTTGCCCTGCGGGCCGCCGGACTAGTACCGTGGGGGCCGCGATTGGTGACGCGCCCCCTGGCTGTGTCATCATCTGCACGCACCCCCGCGCTCGCGCGGGATGCAGGTTGGGAGGCGTCGCCTAGTCCGGTCTATGGCGCCGCACTGCTAATGCGGTTTGGGTCTTAAAGCCCATCGAGGGTTCAAATCCCTCCGCCTCCGCACCACGATCCGAAGCCCCGGTCAGCCGACCGGGGCTTCGGCCGTTCCAGGCCCCCGCACCCGGCGCGCGCCCGGCGCACGGAGCCCCGCCCCGCCCGGCACACAGAACCCCCGCTGAGGGCATTTGCCCAGCTCAGCGCGGGTTCGGGAAACGGATTTCGCCTCACGGCGCAGGTCATGTAATGTTGTTCCCGCAACGCCGACCGGGCCGAAAAGCCCGGGAGGAAGAGCAACACAACAGAAAAATCAAGCACTCGTAGCTTAACGGATAGAGCATCTGACTACGGATCAGAAGGTTGCAGGTTCGAATCCTGCCGAGTGCACATAGGTAAGAGGCCCCGGATCGATCCGGGGCCTCTTGCGTTTCAGGGCGCACAGCCCGGCGCACCACGTGCGCACCTCCGCCGGTCACGCGGTCAGACCGGTCACGCGGTCGCGCGTCACGTGGTCGAGGTGGTGTCCGCGGTTTCCGTCTCAGCCGGCGTCGTTCACGACGGTTCAGGAGAGACCCGCAGCCGCGCCCGGTTGGGTTTGTCGGACGCCGGTGCATGCCACCAGCGTGCCGCCGTCCTCGGTGAGGAACAGCATGAAGACCCATGAGCCGTCGGCAGTCCTGAGCTGGCCCAGTCGAACCGGGCGGCCGTATAGGTCCA
This sequence comes from Streptomyces aureoverticillatus, assembly GCF_014649395.1. Taxonomy (GTDB): domain Bacteria; phylum Actinomycetota; class Actinomycetes; order Streptomycetales; family Streptomycetaceae; genus Streptomyces; species Streptomyces aureoverticillatus. The sequence goes on along the minus strand of NZ_BMSY01000003.1, from coordinate 109,382 downwards.
GGCGTTGCACGGCCCGTGCCAAGCCGGAGGTCTCGATGCCCCTCCGGTGGGTGTGACGGAGCCGACGCCCGTAGATCATCGCGAGCGACTGGGCCGGCGTCGCTCCGTCCCAGACCACGTGCGAAGCGCCGGCACGGAGGGCGGACAGGGCAGCTGACGACGTCTCGTCGCCACCGCTCAGCAGGCGTTCGAGCTGTTCCCGTACTATGACCTCACCCCCCGGGCCGGGATCCTGTGGTCTGCAACGAAGTACAGCACCTAAGTGAACGGCACCGCCCGGCATATGGCCTCGCGGTCGTTCTCGCAGCTTGTATGGACCCGGGCCGGAGGCCTGGTGGAGTGATCCACAAGGCCTCCGGCCTTCTGGGTGTTCAGGCCGGTGTCTTGACGGCCTTGGCCGCCGTCCGGTTCTGCTGTCGTGCGATGTGGCGGCGGCGGGTCGGGATTCCGAGGGTTGGGTTGGCTACGCCCCAGGCCGCGCCCTTGCAGACCAGTTCCTTGTAGATGGCGGCGAGGCGGCCCGTCAGGGCGGCGTTGACCGCGCGGTCGTCGGCGGTGACGTACTGGATCAGGCCTTCCTTGCGGCCCAGCGAGACGCACTGGTTGAAGTAGCGGAGCGGGGCCTTCGGGATCTTGCCGCCGGTGAGGCGTGCCGCGATGGCGTCGGCGGCCTGCCACGCCATGGGGGTGCCGGTCGCGCACGACATCCGCAGCGGTTTGTCCGCGGGGCCCAGCGCCATGGCCGCGTCGCCGACCGCGTACACGTCCGGGTGCGAGAGCGAGCGCATGGTGCGGTCGACGGCGATCTGACCTGTTTCGGTGATCTCCAGGGTCGTGGCCCGGGCGATCGGGTGGACCGCGAAGCCGGTGGTCCACACGGTCACCGCGGCCGGCAGGTGCGTGCCGTCAGCGGTGGTGACACGGTCGGCCTCGACGGCCGTGACGGCGGCGTGTTCGTACGCGGTGATGCCGAGCTTGTCGAAGACCCTCCGCAGGTGACCGCGGCCCTTGGGCGAGAGCCAGTCGCCGAGTTCGCCGCGGGCGGCGAGGGCGACATCGAGGTCCGGGCGGGCCTCGGCGATCTCGGTCGCTGCCTCCAGGCCGGTGAGGCCGCCGCCGACCACGACCACGGGCTGCCCGGCGCCCAGGCGGGCCAGGCGCTCGCGCAGGCGGAGCGCGCCGGGGCGGCTGGCGATCTGGTCGGCGAACTCGGCGGTGCCGGGGACGCCCTGCGTGTTCCAGCCGCTGCCGAGGGCGTATACGAGGGTGTCGTACTCCAGCACCTCTGTCTTCCCGGCTGCCCCGGCTGCCCCGCCTGCCCCGGCTGCCCCGGCTGCCCCGGCTTCCCCGGCTTCCTCGACTTCGACGGTCTTGCGGTCTACGTCGACCGCAGTCACCTTCGCGAGCTTCAGTTCCACGCCCGTGCCCGCGAACATCTCGCTGAAGGGCCGGAGCCTCAGGTCCTGGCCGACCGCCAGCTGGTGCATCCGGACGCGCTCCACGAAGTCGGGCTCGGCGTTGACGAGGGTGATGGCGACGTCTTCGCGGTGCAGCCGCTTCGCGAGGCGCCCGGCGGCGATGGCCCCGGTGTAGCCGGCTCCGAGGACGATGATCCGGTGCTGCATGTCCGTGCTCCCTGTCGTCTGCTCTTCGGCGGGTTCGCCCCTTGAACCGGGCAGCCCGACGTTTCCTGACAGGGATGGGGTGTGAAGCACGCCACATGGGGGGCTGGGTGCGCTCGGGAGTGCTTCAGAAGGCGTTGAACAAGGGGTCCCCGTGGTCCGCCGCCGCCCAGCGCCGGGTCGCGCGGTCGAGCTTGTCGGGGTTGACCTGGTTGCGGAACGCGACGATGCCCTCGGCGGTGAGCTCCAGGCACATGACGCCGATGACCCGGCCGTCGACGACCGCCACGACGGCGGGGCCGCCGTTGGCGCTCGCGAGGTAGATCTCGGGCGAGCCGCCGGCGAGGGCGCGCTTGGCCTTGCTGGGCTTGAACAGGCCCCGCATGAACTTCGCGACCGCGACGGCGCCTTCGAACGCCTTGGCTCGGGCCGGGACCTTCCCGCCGCCGTCGCCGACCGAGATGGCGTCGTCGGTGAGCATTCGCACGAGCTCTTCGGTCCGGCCGCTGGTGGCGGCCGCGAGGAACTCCTCGACGATCCGCAGGGCGGCCGCCTCGTCGATCTCGGTGCGGGCCTTGCCGTCCGCGACGCGCTTCTTGGCGCGGTGTGAAAGCTGCTGGCTGGCGGCCTCGGTGATGTCGAGGATCTCGGCGATCTCCCGGTGCGGGTAGTCGAACGCCTCCCGCAGCACGTACACCGCCCGCTCCTTGGGGGAGAGGCGCTCGAGGAGGGTGAGGACCGCGTACGAAACCGATTCGCGCTGCTCGGCGGTGTCGGCCGGGCCGAGCATCGGGTCCCCGGCCAGCAGCGGCTCGGGGAGCCACTGGCCCACATAGGTCTCGCGGCGCGCGCGGGCCGAGGTGAGCTGGTTGAGGCACAGGTTGGTGAGGACCTTCGTCAGCCAGGCCTCGGGGACCTCGACGCGGTCGACGTCGGCGCCCTGCCAGCGTAGGAACGTCTCCTGCACGGCGTCCTCGGCCTCGCTCGCCGAGCCGAGGAGGCGGTAGGCGATGGCCTCCAGGCGGGGCCTGGAGGCCTCGAACCGGTCCACGTCGTTCATGGTCAGGGCCATGGTCCGGATCCTAGCTTTCGCAGCGCGGGGCGGCTGCCCCCCCCGTGACGTCACCGTCACGGAGCCGCGGATTCCAGCGCGTCGACCGTCCCGGACATGATGGTCCGGACGTGCGCGCCGATGTGTTCGACGGGCCAGTCCCACCAGGCGATGTCGAGGAGGCGGGCCACGTCCTCGTCGCTGTAGCGGCGGCGGATGAGGGTGGCCGGGTTGCCGCCGACGATGCCGTAGTCGGGGACGTCGTCGACGACGACGGCGCCGGACGCGACGATCGCGCCGTGGCCGATGCGGACGCCCGGCATCACCAGGGCGCCGTAGCCGAACCAGACGTCGTTGCCGACCACGGTGTCGCCCCGGCCGGGCAGGCCGGTGATCAGGTCGAAGTGCTCGGCCCACGATCCGCCCATGATCGGGAAGGGGAAGGTGGACGGGCCGTCCATGCGGTGGTTGGCGCCGTTCATGATGAACCGCGTGCCCTCGCCCAGCGCGCAGAACTTCCCGATGACCAGCTTCTCCGGACCGTAGTGGTAGAGCACGTTGCGGGTCTGGAAGGCGGTGGGGTCGTCGGGGTCGTCGTAATACGTGAACTCGCCTACGTCGATCAGCGGCGAGGTGATCAGGGGGCGCAGCAGCACGACGCGCGGTTGCTCCGGCATCGGGTGCACCACGGTCGGATCGGGCGGAAGGGTCGGGACGGGCGGGACGGGCGGCATGGTGCGTCGGCTCCTTGGCTGGTCCTTGTCCGGCGTCCGTCAGGTACTTCGTCTGACGGTTGCTTCGCCACATCTCTGACAGTTGCTTCGCCAAATCATCGCCGGTGCCCGGGTGGTGACGAGACCTCGGGTTCGCCCCACGTGCCGACGGACACCTCGTCCCCGACGGAGATCTTGCCGGGGCGCAGCACCGCGTACTTCGTGCCGAGGGCGACTCCGCCCTGCGGCGCCCTGCGGTACGACGCCAGGGTGCGCAGGGGTTCGGGGCCCGCGCGGCGGCCCAGGTCCTGGTCGACCAGGGTGACGGCGCAGCGGATCGCCGGTTTCGTATAGCCCAGTTCGGCGGTGCCTATCGTGAGGTGGTGGGCGCGGTCCTCGGTGTGCGGCTCGTCCCAGCCGGCGACCACGATGTTGGGGCGGAAGCGGTCCATGGGCAGGAGCTCCGCGCCGCGCTCGGCCAGCTTGCCGTTCAGCAGGTCCAGGGTGGCGCGGGACATGAGGTGCAGGGCGGAACTGTCCGCGTAGCCGGAGGTGCCCGGGATCCGGCCGTCGGTCACGCGGTGGTGCTCCGGCGGTACGCGGACGAGTCTGCTGGGCGCGCCGAGGACGTCCGACAGCCACGCGGCGGCCGTGTCCCCCTGGTCGATGCCCAGATACGCCGCCCCGAACAGGTCCACGTCCCGGCGGGGGCCGGTCGCGTCCACGTCGATGTGCACGCCGTCGTGGCCGGGCGCGCGGAGCGTGAGCCGGGTGCCGTCGGCGTCGATCGCGGGCCGGATCAGCGCGAGCCGCGGATCCCGCCGCTGCGTCCGGAACACGCCCTCCGTGCTGACGACCATGAAGCTGCGGTCGTGCGCGAGGCCCGCCGGCGTCAGCACGGCCTCGCTCGCCGATGTCCCCGCGCACCCCTTAACGGGGTAGTACGACAGTTCGGCGATGACGACGGTCATGCCTGGTCCCTTCTCCCGGCCCAGCCCAGCCCTCTTCCAGTGACAGTGGGAGAACGTACGTGATCGAAGAAAAATGCCGCCGCCCCCGGGCGGACCCGGCCGGACCCGGGGGCACGGGCCGCCGGATCAGGCGGACTTGAGCGTTCCGCCATCGATGACGTGGTCCGCGCCCATGATGTTGCCCGCGGCGTCCGAGAGCAGGAAGGCGATCAGGGCCGCGACCTCGCCGGGCTCCGTGATGCGGCCCGACGCGATGCCGAAGGACTCCGGGATCCGTGCGACGAACTCCGTGTGGTCGACGCCGGCCGCCGCGGCCACCCGGCCGCCGAAGCCGTTCGGGTCCTCCCAGATCGCGGTGCGTACGACGCCCGGCGAGACGGTGTTCACGCGCACCCCGCGCGGCCCGAACTCCTCGGAGAGCGCCTTGCCGAAGGCCGTCAGGGCCGCCTTGGCGGTGCTGTAGGCGATCGGACCGGTGCCGGGGACACGGGAGTTGATCGACGAGACGTTCACGATGGCGCCCCGCCGCTCGACGAGGCCCGGCAGCGCGGCGCGGCTCGCGCGGATCGCGCTGAACAGGTTGAGGTCGAGGACGGCCTGCCAGTGGGCGTCGTCGGTGGTGAGGAAGCCGCCGACGTTCACGTCGTCGCCGGCGCCGACGTTGTTGACGAGGAAGTCGATGCCGCCGAGTTCGGCGTGCGCGTGGTCGATGAGGGCGGCGGGGCCTTCGGGGGTGCCGAGGTCGGCCGCGTACGCGAGCGCGCCGGAGTCCTTCAGTTCGGGGGTGACCGTGCGGGCGGCGCCGACGACGCGGACGCCCTCGGCGATCAGGGTGCGGACGGTGGCCAGGCCGATGCCGCGGCTCGCGCCGGTGACGACGGCGGTCTTGCCGGTGAGGTCGAGGTCCATGGGGTGGGAGTCCCTTCGGTAATTGACCTTTGGGTACAGAAAATGGGTATGGGTTGGCCCGGGTCCCCCGTCCACTTGGAGGCGGTGGGTGCCGGGTGCGGTCGGAGGAGGTGGCTGGGTGACGGTCGGAGGTGGTCGCCGGGTGCGGTCAGAGGAGGTCGAGGACCGCCCGGATCGTGCGCCGCATGCCGTCCGGGCCGTCCGCGATCCGTGCCGTCACGCGCAGGCCGATGATCGTGTTCAGCAGCAGGCTGCCGATGGCCGCGGCGTCGCGGTCGGGGGCGATCTCGCCGGACCGCTGGCCCTCCTCGATCAGCGCCCGGAAGGAGCCTTCCGTACGGGCGAACATGCCGCGGACGAGTTCGGTGGCCGTCTCGTCCGCGCGGGCGAGCTCGGCCGCCGTGTTCACGGCCATGCAGCCGCGCCGGTCCGGGTCGGCGAGATCCATGTCGACCAGGAGCTCAAGTCCCTTGCGCAGGCGCTCCTTGACGGAGTCGCCGCCCTCGGCCAGGAGGTCGGTGAGGGCCTTCGCCTGGGTGTCCCGGTAGCGCCGCAGGGACAGCTCGAACAGGGCGTGCTTGCTGCCGAAGGTGTTGTAGAGGCTGCCCTTCCCGATGCCGAGGGCGTCGACGAGGTCCTGCGGGGTCGTGCAGCCGTACCCCTTGCGCCAGAAGACCTGCATCGCCTGTTCCACGGCGGTCTCCGGATCGAACTGCTTCGGCCGTCCCATGCCGAGGACTCTAACAGGATTATGTACTTCGAGGTCAAGAACTGGCGTTGTCAGTGGCGTGCGGCATGCTTTTTTCATGACGTGGTGGTGCACGGGGGTGCGGTGGCGGGCCGGCGGCGGGCCCGTCCTCGGGTGGTACGCACCGGGGCGCGGCGAGCGCGAGAGCCCGCTGGCTTTCGGGGGCGCGGTGGCCTTCCGGGTCCGGGGCGGGCGGCAGTGTCTCGGGGTGCGGCGGGGCGGGCGGTGGACGGCGTGTCCGGCGGGCGCGGGTGTGGCGGGGCGGGCCACGCGGGCGCAGTGCGAGGAGTGCGCGCGCGTCGACCGGGCGCACTCGGTCGCTGCGGACACGTTCGCCGACGACCCGCGGCCGTATCACGTGTACGTGGCGTGGTTCGGCCCCGGCCTGGTGAAGGTCGGCATCACCGGGGTCGCGCGGGGCGGGGCGCGGCTCCTGGAGCAGGGGGCCGTGGCCTACACCTGGCTGGGGCGCGGCCCGTTGATGGCGGCGCGCCGCACGGAGGAACTGCTGCGGACGGCACTCGGCGTCCCGGACCGGATTCCGTACGCGCGCAAGCGGGCCCTGCGGGCGCGGCTGCCGGACGCGGCGGAGCGGGCCCGCGAGCTGGCGGGGCTGCACCGGAAGGCCGCGGCGCTCGGTGGCTGGCCGGAGTCGCTGGACCGGCTGCCGCCCGAAGTCGTGGACCACGGCGAGGTGTTCGGGCTCGACGCGCTCGACCGGTTCGACGGGTCCGCCGGAGCGGGGCGGGTCGTGGACGAGCTGACGGACGGCGGGGTGGTGGCCGGGACGCTGGTCACCGCCGTCGGCCCCGATCTGCATCTGGAGGTGGGCGGGCGTGGAAGCGAAAGGGGGGTGGTGCTCGACAGTCGGCTGATGAGCGGGTGGCGACTGGTGGCGGTGGGGGACGTGACGGGTCCCGGAGGCGGGAGTGAGGTGACGGTTCCGGTGCGGGAGATACCTGTGGTGCAGGGCGGGTTGTTCTGAGGGCTTCGCTGACCGGAGGGCAAAGTCCTGTCGCCCGTTGGGTAAGAAGGGGGCCGGAGGGTGGACAAGGGCTCGGCCTGAGGCCGACTGTGGGCGCCATGAGTGATCAAGAGCTTGGAGCTGTCGGCGCTGTGGGCCCCGCTGGCCCGGTAGGTCCCGTCGGCCCCTTCGAACCTCCCTACTACGCCGTCGTGTTCAGCTCCGTGCGCACCCCGGGGGACAACGACTACGGCGCGACCTCCGAGCGCATGGAGGAACTCGTGGCCGCCGTGCCCGGGTTCCTCGGGATGGACTCGGCGCGGACGCCCGACGGTCTCGGCATCACCGTCGGGTACTTCAAGGACGAGGAGGCCATCGCGGCCTGGCGCGGCGACCCGGAGCACCGGGAGGCGCGGGCGCGCGGACGCAAGGAGTGGTACGAGAACTACGTCGTGCACGTGGCCAAGGTCGAGCGGAGCTACGGCCATGAGTGAGGGGCGGCTCGGCGACGAGGCGGCGGTGGCGGGCGAGGCGGAGGGGGTGGACGAGGCGGACGAAGTGGCGGGCGAGACGGAGGACGTGGGCGAGGCGGAAACAGAACGTGTCACCGCCTTCTGGGGGCGGCTCGGGCTGCCGGGACTCGTCGACGTACACACGCACTTCATGCCGGAGCGCGTCCTCGCGAAGGTGTGGGACTACTTCGACTCGGTCGGGCCGCTGACGGGCGTGCGGTGGCCCATCGCGTACCGGCACGACGAGGAGCGGCGGCTCGCCGTGCTGCGGGGGTTCGGGGTGCGGGCGTTCACGTCGATGCTGTATCCGCACAAGGCGGGCATGGCGGAGTGGCTCAACGGCTGGGCGGCGGAGTTCGCCGCGCGGACGCCGGACTGTCTGCACACGGCGACGCTGTTCCCTGAGCCGGAGGCCGGGCGCTATGTGCGCGAGGCCGTCGAGGCCGGGGCGCGGGTGTTCAAGTCGCATGTGCAGGTGGGCGCGTACGACCCGAACGACGCGCTGCTCGACCCGGCCTGGGGGCTCCTCGCCGAGGCCGGGATCCCGGTGGTGATGCACTGCGGGTCGGGCCCGGCGCCCGGCAAGCACACCGGGCCGGAGCCGGTGGGGCGGCTGCTCGCGCGGCATCCGCGGCTGCCGCTCGTGGTGGCGCACATGGGGATGCCGGAGTACGTGGACTTCCTGGACCTCGCCGAGCGGTACGGCCAAGTGCGGCTCGACACGACGATGGCGTTCACGGACTTCGCCGAGCGGTCCGCGCCGTTCCCGCGGGCGGCGCTGGGGCGGCTCGCGGAGCTGGGGCTCGGCGGGCGGATCCTGCTGGGGACGGACTTCCCCAACATTCCGTACGGGTACGTCCACCAGCTCGAAGCCCTGGAGCGGCTCGGCCTCGGCGACGACTGGCTCCGGGCGGTCTGCCACAGGAACGGGGCGCGGCTGTTCGGCCTGGAGTGAGGCGGCGCGGCGGCGGTCCGGCGGCGGTCCGGTGGCGGCCCGGCAGCGGTCCGGTGGCGGTCCGGTGGCGGCCCGGTGCGGCGGTGGGTTTTCTCAGGGAATTCACAGGTAGGCGCAAGCCGTCTCTCACCGCCGCCGCCCAGGCTGAGGCCATGACGACGATCTCGCCCCAGAGGCGTACCGAGCTGCTCAGGCCGGACGGGAGCCCCGTCCGCGTACTCGTCGTGGACGACGAGGTGTCGCTCACCGAGCTGTTGTCCATGGCCCTGCGCTACGAGGGCTGGGAGATCCGCAGCGCCGACGACGGCGCCGGGGCGGTGCGGGCGGCGCGGAGCTTCCGGCCGGACGTGGTCGTGCTCGACATGATGCTGCCGGACATGGACGGCCTGGCCGTGCTGGGGCGGCTGCGCCGCGAGCTGCCCGACGTGCCGGTGCTGTTCCTGACCGCCAAGGACGCCGTCGAGGACCGCATCGCCGGACTCACCGCGGGCGGCGACGACTACGTGACCAAGCCGTTCAGCCTCGAAGAGGTCGTGGCACGGCTGCGCGGTCTGATCCGGCGGGCCGGGGCGTCCGGGCGGCGCAGCGAATCGGTGCTCGCCGTGGGTGACCTGACCCTCGACGAGGACAGCCACGAGGTGACCCGCGGCGGGGACTCCATCCACCTCACGGCCACCGAGTTCGAGCTGCTCCGCTACCTCATGCGCAATCCACGGCGCGTGCTCAGCAAGGCGCAGATCCTCGACCGGGTGTGGAGCTACGACTTCGGGGGCCAGGCCAACGTCGTCGAGCTCTACATCTCGTATCTGCGGAGGAAGATCGACGCGGGCCGGGAGCCGATGATCCACACGCGGCGGGGCGCCGGGTATCTGATCAAGCCCGCCACCGTGGCGGCGTGAGCCTGCCGCGCGGCTCCCGCACCAGCAAGCCCCGCCCCCGCACGCGCGGCCCCCGCACCACCAAGCCCCGCACGCGCGGCCCTGAGACGACCACGCCTCCGACCTAAATCGCTGTACAGCGTAAGGGAACTTCCTCTACGGTGTACGTCGCCCCATCGACGTACACCGTAGAAGGGAAGGAGTCCCGCATGACGGCGACCACCGACACCCCCGAGGCGGCCGCCGGGCACGGCGGCCGCCACCCCCAGCGCTGGCTGATCCTCGGCGTCATCTGCCTGGCCCAGCTCACCGTGCTGCTCGACAACACCGTCCTGAGCGTCGCGATCCCCTCGCTCACCAGCGAGCTCGACGCCTCGTCGGCCGACATCCAGTGGATGATCAACGCGTACTCGCTCGTGCAGTCGGGCCTGCTGCTCACCGCGGGCAGCGCCGCCGACCGCTACGGCCGCAAGAAGCTGCTGACGGTGGGCCTGGCCCTGTTCGGCGTCGGCTCGCTCGCGGCGGGCCTGGCCCAGTCCTCCGGGCAGCTCATCGCGGCCCGCGCGGGCATGGGCGTGGGCGGTGCGCTGCTGATGACGACGACGCTCGCGGTCGTCGTGCAGCTCTTCGACGACGAGGAGCGGGTCAAGGCGATCGGCCTGTGGGCGACCGTCAACTCCCTCGGCTTCGCCGGCGGGCCGCTGCTCGGCGGCTTCATGCTCGACCACTTCTGGTGGGGCTCGATCTTCCTGATCAACATCCCGGTGGCGCTGGTCGGCATCCTCGCGGTGGTCAAGATGGTGCCCGAGTCCAAGAACCCGCAGGGCGACCGCCCCGACCTGCTCGGCGCGCTGCTCTCGACCATCGGCATGGCCTCGTTGGTGTACGCGATCATCTCGGGCCCCGAGCACGGCTGGACCTCGGGACAGGTCCTGGTCGCGGCGGGCGTCGGCGTGGTGGTCCTCGGCGCCTTCGCGCTGTGGGAGCTGCGGGTCCCGTACCCCATGCTGGACATGCACTTCTTCCAGAACAAGCGCTTCATCGGCGCGGTGATGGGCGCGGTCCTGGTGGCCTTCGGCCTCGGCGGCTCGCTGTTCCTGCTCACCCAGCACCTGCAGTTCGTGCTCGGGTACGAGCCGCTGGAGGCGGGTCTGCGCACGGCTCCGCTGGCCGTCACCGTCGTCGTGCTGAACCTCGTGGGCGTCGGCGCGCGGCTGCACGCCAAGCTGGGCACGCCCATGACGATCCTGACGGGCATGACCATGCTGGCGGGCGGTCTCGCCGTGGTCGCGTCGTTCGGCGCGCACGACTACTCGGGCATGCTGGCCGGCCTGGTCCTGATGGGCGCGGGCATCGCGTTCGCCATGCCCGCGATGGCCAACGCCATCATGAGCGCGATCCCGCCGGAGAAGGCCGGCGTGGGCGCGGGCATCAACGGCACGCTGGCGGAGTTCGGCAACGGCCTCGGCGTCGCCGTGCTCGGCGCGGTCCTCAGCTCCCGGTTCTCGGCGCTGGTCGCGGTGTCCGCGGCGTCGTTCCCGGCGGCGATGGCGGCGGCCGGATCGGCGGGCGAGCGGGAGCGCATCGCGGACGCGTTCTCCTCGGGCCTGGAGACGAGTCAGCTGGTCGGCGCGGTGGCCCTGTTCCTGGGCGGGGCGCTCGCGGCGGCGTTGCTGTGGCGGGCGGAGAGGGCAGACTCTGTCCAGCGGGCGGCGGATTCCGCGGCCGCGGGCATGACGGATGTGACGGACACGGCGGACGCCGGGGGGAAGGCGTCCGCATAGCATCGGGGCGGGTGGCCGGATCGCTCCGGCCACCGCTCCCCACCACCGGGAACAGCACGAGCATCCGTACCAGGAAGGTGCGCCATGGCGAAGCCGGCCGACCGCGCGAAGCGAGCGGCGCGCACGAGCGTCTGGCTGGAGGGCAAGGCGCCGCGTGCCACGAGCCGCAGGGGGGACCAGCCGGCCGGCCTGGACCGGGACCGCATCACCGAGGCCACCGTCCGGCTCCTGGACGCGGAGGGCCTCGCCAAGTTCTCCATGCGCCGGCTCGCCGCCGAGCTGAACGTGACGGCGATGTCCGTGTACTGGTACGTGGACACCAAGGACGACCTGCTGGAGCTGGCGCTCGACCGGGTGGCCGCGGAGCTGCGGCTGCCCGACGCCGAGGCCGCGCCCGACGAGTGGCGCGAACAGCTCCGCGAACTGGCCGCCGGATACCGGGACCTGCTGGTCCGCCACCCCTGGGTGTCGCCGCTGATCGGCGAGTTCCTGAACATCGGGCCGAACTGGCTGGAGTTCTCCCTCGCCATCCAGCGCGCCGTACGGAACACCGGGCTCACGCCCCACCGCCAGAACGGGGCGATCGCCGCGGTGTTCCAGTTCGTGTACGGGTTCGGGACCATCGAGGGGCACTTCCTCGCCCGGTGCGCGGCCGCGGGGATGACCCAGGACGAGTACTTCCGGGACGCGGTCGGCAGCGTGAACGAGGAACTCGCCGGCAACGAGGCGGTGCGGTCCGCCGCGGAACTGATGGAGTCCCGCAGCGAGGGCACCGTCCCCGAGATGTGGGAACGGGACTTCACGATCGCCCTCGACCTGATGATCGCGGGCATCGAGGCGCTCCTCGACCGGGACTGACGCCGCCGGATCGACGCCTCCAGGAGGGGGCGCGCCTCAGGTCAGCCCTGCGGCAGGCTCTCCCCCTGCACGGCCTGGATGTCCAGCTCCACCCGCAGCGTCGTGCCGATCGCGGAGATGCCCGCCTGGAGGACCTGGTTGTAGTTCATGGCGAAGTCCTCGCGGCGCAGCTCGGCGGTGGCGCGGAAGGCCGCGCGGGTGCCGCCCCAGGGGTCGGCGCCGGTGCCGAGGTAGGCCAGGTCGAGGTCGACGGGGCGCACGACGCCGTGCATGCCGAGTTCGCCGTGCACCGTCCACCGGTCGGACCCGGCGGGTTCGAGGCCGGTCGACCGGTAGGTGATCTCCGGGTACGTCTCCACGTCCAGGAAGTCGGCGGACTTCAGGTGCCCGTCGCGCATCCCGTTGCCCGTGTCGACGGACGCGGCCTGGATCACCGCCTCGACCCGCGACTTCTCCAGGTCCTCGGCGATCTCGACCCGCCCGGAGAACTCGTCGAACCGCCCGCGCACGCTGGAGATCCCCAGGTGCTGGGCGACGGCGGCCACGGACGAGTGGACGGGGTCGATGGTCCAGGGCCCGGGCGGCGGCAGCTCCGTGCCCCCGGCGCGGGCGAGGACCACGTCGCCCACGTCGGCCCGCCCGCTCGCGGTGACGAGGGCGGTGGAGGCGGCGGGCGCGTACCCGACGGCGGTGACGATGACGGTGTACGGCCCGGCGGCCAGCTCCGTGGCGTCCCGCACCACGCCCTCCCCGTCGGCCCCGGCACGCAGCACCTGCGCACCCGTCATGTCCGTGACCGTCACGACGGCGTGCGGCACCGCCCAGCCGTCCCGAGTCCGGATCCGCGCGTTGAGTCCCACGTTTTTCTCCTTGCAGAGGTCTAAAAATGCAATCGGCCCCCGGCGGTGGCGACCGGCCGTCCCCAACCGTCGCGTCGCCACCGTCCCGGGGGCCCTACCGCACCGCCCCGGGGCCGCGTCCGCTCAAAGCGCGGCCCAGGGCGGGGTCAACTACTCGCCCGGGTGGGCGAGTTCGATGTCGTGCCCGTCGACGACGCCGCCGTCGCCCCCGACCGTCAGGCCGGTGGCCACGGGCGGGTACCCGGTCGCGATGACCGTGTACTCGCCGCCGTCCAGGTCGGTGAAGGCGTACTCGCCGTCCGCGCCGGTCGTGGCGGTGGCCACGACGTTGCCGGCCGCGTCCACGAGGGTGACGCGGGCGCCGTTCAGCGGCGCACCCGCGGCCCGCACGGTGCCGAGCACCCGCGCGCCGGAGCGCAGTTCGACCTCGACGCGGGTGACGCCCACGCCGGACACCTCGACGGGCAGCGCCACCGGCCGGTGGCCCGCCGCGTTCACGGCGACGGTCACGGGCCCGGGCACCAGCTCGGCGAAGGCGAAGTCGCCCTGCTCGCCGGAGGATCCGGTGGCGAGCACGTCGCCGCGCACGTCGGTCACGACGACCATCGCGCCGGCCACGGGCAGCTTCGCGTCGGCGGTGCGCACGATGCCGCTGAGCCCGCTGGTGCCGCTGAGCAGCAGGTCGTACGCGAGCGGCTCCTCGCCGACCACGACGGTCGACGCCTGCGGCTGGAAGCCGTCGGCGGAGGCGATCAGGACGTACGAACCGGCGCCGGGCGCGTCCACCGCGTACGAGCCGTCGTCCTGGGCGACCGCGCGGCCCACCTGCCGGCCGCCGAGCGAGATCAGCGTGACCGCGGCGCGCGGCACGGGCGCGCTCTCGGCGCCGCGGACGAAGCCGCGGACCGGGACACCGCCGGTGGCCTGCGCGGGAGCGTCACCGGAGCCCGCGCCCGCGACGGACGCCACGGCGGCGAGCCGCTGGGTGCCCTCGGGACCGGTTTCAGCCGTGGGCCCGGTGTGCGCGGCCACGGAGGCGAGCACGGGCTCCTCGGCGTCCGGGCCGGCGGCCGCGGCGCCGGGGGCCGCCGCGGGAGCGGGGGAGGGCGACTCGGCGGCCTGCGCCATCGCCCCCGCCGTCTTCAGCGGCACTTCCTTGATGAACAGCGTCACGAGGAACGCGGCGAACGCGATCGGCGCGGCGATCAGGAACACGTCCGCGATGCCGTGGCCGTACGCGCTCTCCATCACGGTCCGGAACGGCGCGGGCAGCGCGTCCAGGTCCGGGATGCCGCCACCGCCGGTGCCGCCGTGGCCGAACGCGGCGCCCTTCGGACCGAGGTCGGCGACGCCGTCCTTGACGTAGTCGGTGATGCGCGTGGACATCACGGCGCCGAGCGCCGAGACACCCATGGCACCGCCGAGGGACCGGAAGAAGGTGACGACGGAGCTGGCGGCGCCGATGTCCGCCGGCGCGACCTGGTTCTGCGTGCACAGCACCAGGTTCTGCATCATCATGCCGATGCCGAGGCCCATCAGGACCATGTAGCAGGCGATGTGCCAGTACGCGGTGTCGTACCGCATGGTGCCGAGCAGACCCAGACCGGCGGTCAGCAGCACACCACCGCTGACCAGCCAGGCCTTCCACCTGCCCGTCTTGGTGATCAACTGGCCCGAGACGGTGGACGAGACGAACAGGCCCGCGATCATCGGGATCGTCATGACACCGGACATCGTCGGCGACTTGCCGCGCGCGAGCTGGAAGTACTGGCTGAAGAAGACGGTGCCCGCGAACATCGCGACACCCACGAACAGCGAGGCGACCGAGGCCAGCGCGATGGTGCGGTTGCGGAACAGCCGCAGCGGGATGATCGGCTCGCTGGCCTTGGACTCGACGAGCAGGAACAGCAGGCCGAGCACGATCGCGCCGCCCACCATCGAGTACGTCTGCCACGACAGCCACTCGTACTTCTTGCCGGCGCCGGTGCCCGCGAACGTCACCCACACCAGGAGCAGCGAGACGGCGGCGGTGATGAAGAAGGCGCCGCCCCAGTCGACCTTCACTTCCCGCTTCACGACGGGCAGCTTCAGGGTCTTCTGGAGCACGATCAGCGCGATGATCGCGAACGGCACGCCGACGTAGAAGCACCAGCGCCAGCCGAGCCAGGAGGTGTCGGTGATGACGCCGCCGAGCAGCGGGCCGCCGACGGTGGCGACGGCGAAGGTCGCGCCGAGGTAGCCGGAGTAACGCCCGCGCTCACGCGGGGAGATCATCGCGGCCATGACGATCTGGGCGAGGGCCGACAGACCGCCGACGCCGATGCCCTGCACCACACGGCAGGCGATCAGCATTCCGGCGTTCTGCGAGAGACCGGCCGCGGCCGACCCGAGCACGAAGACGACCAGGGCTATCTGGACGAGCGTCTTCTTGCTGAACAGGTCGGAGAGCTTGCCCCACAGCGGGGTGCTCGCCGTCATCGAGAGCAGCGCGGCGGTGACCACCCAGGTGTAGGCGGACTGGCCGCCGCCGAGGTCACCGATGATCTCGGGCAGGGCGTTGGAGACGATCGTCGACGAGAGGATCGCGACGAACATGCCGAGCAGCAGGCCGGAGAGCGCCTCCATGATCTGCCGGTGCGTCATCGGGGCACCGTCGGCACCGCCGCCGTGTCCGCCGTGCGCTCCGTGCTTGGCATGGCTGCCCCGCACACCGGACGGTGTGGATGTTGCCATGGGTTTCCTTTTCCTGGTTCTTACGCGGGTGTACGGGTTGTTCTCACGCGGTGTACGAGTCGTACTCACGCGGGTGTACGGGCTGCTTCCTCGGCCGCGTGCGGGGGCCCGGGCAGCCGGGCCGGCGCCGCGCGGCAGTCCCCGAAGCTGGCCCGCAGGCGCGCGAGCAACGCGCTCAACTGCCCGACCTCGTCGTCGGACCAGTCGTGCAGGTAGTGGGCGAGCGTCCGCATGGACAGCTCGGACAGCTCCGCGAACTTGTCCTCGCCCGCGGGCGTGAGCCGCAGGATCCGCGAGCGCTTGTCCGCGGGGTCGGGGGCCCGGTCGATCCAGCCGCGCTCCGCGACGTGCGCGACATGGCGGCTGGTCACCGACATGTCGACGGCGAGCAGCTCGGCGAGCCTGCTCATCCGCATCTCGCCGTGCCGCTGCAGCAGCGTGAGCACGGCGGCGGAGCCGCCCGGGCAGTCCGCGGGCAGGCCACGGCCGAGGCCGCGCTTCACGGCGCCGATGGCGCTGAGCTGGCGGGCCAGCTCCTCGTATTCACGCTGTGCGGCCACGGACCCACCCTCACTTTCGTTGCTTAGGGCAACCATAGAGACAGTTGGTTGCCGCAGGCAAACTAAAACCGGACCAACCGGCTAAAGGCCTGGTAAAGGTCTGGGACCCCGGCCGTAAAGTCGCCGGTCAGCGGGGGTTGGGCCGGGCGGCGGGGATTCGCTAGGGTCCTGCCCCATGGCACACAACCCCCATGCCCCCCAGGGTCCCGAAGGTCAGCCGGACCCGGCGGGCTCCACCCAGATGTTCCGCGCCTTCGTCGACGAGGCGCCGCAGGGCGGCGGCCGTGGCGCCCAGCGGCAGGCGGCGGCCCCGGCGGGGCCCCGCATCGGCCTCATCGTCGGCGTGATCGCGGCGATCGCGATCGTGGCGGCGGTGGCCTGGCTGGCGCTGAAGTAACGGTCCCGCTGCCCCGGGCGGCCGCTCTTCCGGCCCGGGGCAACCGCCCCGCGCCTACTTCCAGTTCACGTCGACGTCGCGCGTCTCGACGTGCATGCCCAGCGGAACGCGCCACCAGTCGACGCAAATCGGCCAAGTCTTCTTGACGGTCTTCCCGGCCCCGATGGGCGCCGGGAGCTTCCGCGTGGACTCGATGGTTCCCCAGTCCACGCCGAGGGCGCCGATGATGTGCGTACCGAACGTGACGCTGCCCGAACGCACCGGTGAGCCACCGGTGTTGCGGAAGCTGACGGTCACGTCCTCGCACCAGCGCTTTTCGGCGGCCTGACGCCGGGGCTCGCCGACCTTGAGGGCGGCAGGGCCGGGCGGGGTGCCGGTGCCGGGGGCGGACGGGGGACGGCTGTCGTCGTCGTTGCCGCCCGGGGTGCCGGGGCGGGTGCCCTCGTCGTCGCCGCCGTCGCTGCCGTCACCGTCGTCGGCGGCGCCATCACGGCCGGGTGGACGGCCGCCCGGTGCGTCGGGGGAGCCCGAACTCCCGGCGCTGTCCGGCGACTTCCCGTCCGGCCCCGCAGGCCTGCCGGAACCAGAACCGGAATCAGAACCGGAACCGGAATCCGCACCGGAACTGCCGCCGGACTCGGGGCCGTTGCCCTCGCCGTCGCCCTCGGGACTCGCGCCCTTGCCGCCGCCCTCCCGGGGGGACGTCCCGCCGGGCCCTCCCGGCGGCTTCCCGGACGGCCTGCCGTCCAGCGGCACGAACTCCACGTCCCCGCTGGGCGCCACGGCCTCGCCGTGGCCCTTCCGCGGGCCGTCCCCGGCCGCGCCGGTGGCGACATAGCCGTCGCGCCCGTCGCCGCCGCACGCGGCGAGCAGCCCGCCCAGACACAGCACGACCGCCGACGCGCCTGCCATCGCGCCCCGGCGGCCACGTCCGCCTCTCCACGCACCACGAAGCATCGCGCCAGTGTGGCTGACGCTCCGTCAATTAGGAACCCTGTCAGCAGGAATCCGCGCGACCCGCCGGGACGGCCGGGTGTCCGCCCGAGCGGTCAGTCCCCGATCAGCCCTTCCCGCAGCTGCGCCAGCGTCCGCGTGAGCAGCCGCGAGACGTGCATCTGGGAGATGCCGACCTCCTCGCCGATCTGCGACTGCGTCATGTTCGCGAAGAACCGCAGCATGATGATGCGGCGCTCGCGCGGCGGCAGCTTGGCGAGCAGCGGCTTCAGGGACTCGCGGTACTCGACGCCCTCCAGGGCCGAGTCCTCGTACCCGAGGCGGTCCGCGAGGGAGCCCTCGCCGCCGTCGTCCTCGGGGGCGGGCGAGTCGAGCGAGGAGGCGGTGTACGCGTTGCCGACGGCGAGGCCGTCGACCACGTCCTCCTCGGACACGCCGAGCACGGCGGCCAGTTCGGGCACCGTGGGCGAGCGGTCCAGGCGCTGGGCCAGGTCGTCGCTGGCCTTCGTCAGGGCGAGGCGCAGCTCCTGGAGCCGGCGCGGCACGCGCACGGACCAACTGGTGTCCCGGAAGAAGCGCTTGATCTCACCGACGACGGTCGGCATCGCGAACGTCGGGAACTCCACGCCGCGTTCGCAGTCGAACCGGTCGATCGCCTTGATCAGGCCGATGGTGCCGACCTGGACGATGTCCTCCATCGGTTCGTTGCGGCTGCGGAAGCGGGCCGCCGCGTACCGAACGAGGGGGAGGTTCAGCTCGATCAGGGTGTCTCTGACGTAGGCACGCTCGGGGCTGTCCTGGTCGAGCGCGGCGAGCCGCAGGAAGAGGGAGCGGGACAGGGTGCGGGTGTCGATGGCTACCGGGGCCGGGGATACGGCCTCGGAACCGTTGAGCGCGTCGGGCGCTGATTCGCTCGCACTGTCTTCAAGCGTGAGCGTGAGCACCTTCGAGCTGCCCTGGTCTGCGGACATGCCACCCCCTTGAGGTCGCGGACGGTCGCGGCCGGCGCTCCGCCGAAGGAACGCAGCCTCCACCTGAATACCGGCGGTGGGGCCCCGGCAAACGCGGTTCCAGCAGAATGTCACATGTCGGCAACACGCTGTAGTGACTTGTCGACAAGTCAGGGTGACATCCGTGCAGGAAAGAGGGGGTCTGAGACTTTTTCGGCCCCGACTCCGTCGGTAACGGCCAAAAGGTGTTCCACCCGATACGGTTACGCCTCGATCCGATTTGCGGACCGAAGCCGCGCGAAGCTTCTGGCCAGCAGTCGGGACACATGCATCTGGGAAACGCCCAATTCCGCGCTGATCTGCGACTGGGTCAGATTGCTGTAGTAGCGGAGCAGCAGGATCCGCTGTTCCCGCTCGGGCAGTTGGACGAGCAGATGGCGGACGAGATCGCGGTGCTCGACGCCGTCCAGGGCCGGGTCCTCGTACCCGAGCCGGTCGACGAGGCCGGGCAGCCCGTCGCCCTCCTGCGCGGCCTCCAGGGACGTCGCGTGGTACGAACGCCCGGCCTCGATGCAGGAGAGCACCTCCTCCTCGGTGATCCGCAGCCGCTCGGCGATCTCCGCGGTGGTGGGCGAGCGCCCGAAGGCCGTGGTCAGGTCCTCGGTCGCCCCGGTGACCTGCACCCACAGCTCGTGCAGCCGCCTCGGTACGTGGACGGTGCGCACGTTGTCGCGGAAGTACCGCTTGATCTCGCCGACGACGGTGGGCATGGCGAAGGTCGGGAACTGCACGCCGCGGTCGGGGTCGAAGCGGTCGATGGCGTTGATGAGCCCGATGGTGCCGACCTGGACGACGTCCTCCATCGGCTCGTTGCGGCTGCGGAAGCGGGCGGCGGCGTACCGCACCAGCGGCAGGTTCGCCTCGATGAGCGCGCCGCGCACCCTGCTGTGCTCCGCGGTGCCCGGCTTGAGCTCCTTGAGCTGGGCGAACAGGACCTGGGTGAGGGCGCGGGTGTCGGCGCCCCGGGTGCTCGGGGCCCGCGCGGGCGGCGCCTCGGCGGCCCGGTCCTGTGGTGCTTCGGACGCCTGGGCGGGGGGCACCTCGGACCCTTGGGCGGGCGGCGCCTCGGAGGCCTGGGTGGGCAGTGCTTCGGGCGCAGAACTGGCCGGCACGGTCAACGCCACCCCTTCTCCCGCGAGTCCGGCAGAGCTCGATCAAGCTCGGTCGATCTCGGTCAACTCATCCGTCAAAAGCGGTCATAGCATCACAAGACATGTGCACTGTGTGCAAGCACCTGATAACTCCGTGTTGAGCGGCAAGTTGGGGCGGAAGACGCGAAGAGGCCCCGCACCGTTCCGGTGCGGGGCCGTGGGTCGTTCTCGGGTGCGCGGCCCGCGGGACGTGCTCGCGCGGGGCGGTACGCGGGTCAGAACTCGTAGTCGGCGATCACCCACGTGGCGAACTCGCGCCACTGCGCGACGCCCGCCTGGTGGGCCGGATGGTCCAGGTACCGCTGGAGCGCGTCGGCGTCCTCGACGGCGGAGTTGATGGCGTAGTCGTACGCGATGGGGCGCTCGGAGATGTTCCAGGCGCACTCCCAGAACCGCAGCTCGGGGACGAGGTCGCCGAGCTCCTCGAAGGCCTTGACGCCCGCGACGACGCGCGGGTCGTCCCGCCGCACGCCGTCGTTGAGCTTGAAGAGGACCAGATGGCGGATCACGGGCGCTCCCAGCGGTCGGGCGGGCGGGTCAGTCGTCCTTGCCGCCGTTGGCGACCCACGTCATGAAGTCGCCGATGGCCTTGGCGGCGTTCGAAATGCCCTCGAACCCTACCTGGACGTAGTCCGCGGCCTGCTCCGGGTCGGTGATGATCACGTACAGGACGAACACCACGAGCACGAAGAGAACGATCTTCTTCGGGTCCTTCACGCTGTGGCCTCCCCTTGCCCGCCTGTGCCCGTACGCATCCCCGCACCCCGCGTGCCGTTTGTTCCGCCTGTGCCGGGCGAGTCTAACGTGGCCCGAACTCACCTGGTTTTTAAGGACCAATGACCCGGGGGCAGGGGCCCTTGGACTGCGGGTCGGCGGCTTCCCGGGGCGCAGGATGGATCGCGGGCCCGGCGGATCTGGCAGGAATCTCCGGGCACGGGACCGGCCTCCACTGCGGGGTCCGCGCCGTCCTCTTCCCCCGGTGACGGCGTTGACCGATGAGTTCGGTCCGCATCGGGGGAAGCGGCTTGTCCCCCCGATGCCGCTTCCCCCGTCCTATCGGGAGAAGGCCCCGGCGCCATGACGGCGCCGGGGTTTTTCCGTGTCTGTTTCCGTCGGGAAAAGTGATCGGGAAAAGTGAAGGGCCCCGTCCGTGCGGACGGGGCCCTTCAATCAAGAGCGGTAGCGGAGGGATTTGAACCCTCGGTGACTTGCGCCACACTCGCTTTCGAGGCGAGCTCCTTCGGCCGCTCGGACACGCTACCGAGAGAGATCCTAGCCCAAGGTGGGCCGTGCTCTGAAATCCGTTTGGGCTATGCCCCGGGGGGTGCGCTCCCGCGGTCCCGGAAGAAGCTGGTGAGGAGCCGCGCGCAGTCCTCGGCCAGGACGCCTTCGATCACCTCGGGCCGGTGGTTGAGCCGCCGGTCGCGCAGCAGGTCCCACAGGGAGCCCGCGGCACCGGCCTTGGCGTCGCGGGCGCCGTACACCACCCGGTCCAGCCGGGACTGCTGCAGCGCGCCCGCGCACATCACGCACGGTTCCAGCGTGACGACGAGCGTGCAGCCGGGCAGCCGCCAGGAGCCGAGCTTCGCCGCGGCCCGGCGCAGCGCGACGATCTCCGCGTGCGCGGTCGGGTCGTCGTGGGCCTCGCGTTCGTTGTGTCCGGTGGCCAGGACCGTCTCGCCGTCCGCGGACAGCACGACGGCGCCGACGGGCACGTCGCCGCCCCGGACGGCCCGTTCGGCCTCGTCCAGGGCGATCCGCATCGGCGCCCGCCAGCGGTCTCGTACCGGATCTGGGAGTTGTGTCACGCGGCGAACCTAACGGACGGTTTCGAGGACCTCCGCGGCTCCGAGGATGTCGGCGATCTCGTTGAGGGCCTCGCCGCTCTCCAGGCCGAGCAGGTCCTTCTCCGGCACGCCGAGGTCGCTGAGGATCTCCGTGTCCCCCAGCGGTCCGGCCGGCACGGCCTCGCCCGGGGGGGCCGTGCCGTCGTCGGCGTCCTCGTCGGCCGCCTCGGACTCGCCGTCCTCCGTGCCGTCGAGGTCGAGCGCGTCCAGGTCGTCCGCCCCGTCGTCCGGGTCGCGGCCGAGCATCTCGTCGGTGAGCAGGATCTCCCCGTAGGCGCTGCGGGCGGCGGCGGCCGCGTCCGAGACGTAGATCCGCGGGTCCTCCTCGCCGTCCACGCGGACGACGCCGAACCACGCGTCTTCCTGTTCGATGAAGACGAGGACGGTCTCGTCTTCGAGGCCGCCCGCCTCGGCGGCGGCCTCACGGGCCAGGTCGGTCAGATCCGACAGGGTCTCCACATCGTCGAGCTCCGTGTCGCTCGCTTCCCACCCGTCTTCGGTGCGCGCGAGCAGTGCGGCGAAGTACACCGTGACTCTCCCACTGTTCATAGGCGCCGGTTGGGGATCCCCCCGGCGGACGTCGGGGGCGGGAGTGCTGTTCCAAGCCCCGCCCACTCGGAATCGTGGCAGAAACAACGGCTTCAGGAGAGGTCTTCCGGCCGCTGTGTCCGCGTCGCGTCTCGAATCACGGGCCGCGTGCGTGCCGCGGGCCCCTCGCGGCTACCAGCGGAACGTACGCATACGCATCGCCTGTCGCAGTCGGGCCGCCCGGGCGCGGCGCGGTGTCACCCGGGCCCGCAGCTCGCGGGCCTCGGCGAGCTCGTGCAGGAACTGGGCACGGCGCCTGCGGCGCTCGGCGTCGGTCTCGCGCGCTTCCCGGTCGGGCATCGGCCACACCACCCCAGTTCGTACGTCCACCTTCCCTCCGTGGCCCGGGTTGATGCCAGTGCGGGGGGATCGAGGGGCCACTTCGCCCGGTTACTGTTGAACAATGCGGATCCACGTCGTCGACCACCCGCTGGTGGCGCACAAACTCACCACGCTGCGCGACAAGCGCACCGATTCCCCGACCTTCCGGCGCCTGGCCGACGAGCTGGTCACCCTGCTCGCGTACGAGGCCACCCGGGACGTGCGCACCGAGCAGGTCGACATCGACACCCCGGTGACCCGGACCACCGGCGTCAAGCTGTCGCATCCGCGGCCGCTGGTCGTGCCGATCCTGCGCGCCGGTCTCGGCATGCTCGACGGCATGGTGCGGCTGCTTCCGACGGCCGAGGTGGGTTTCCTCGGGATGATCCGCAACGAGGAGACGCTCGAGGCGTCCACGTACGCGACGCGGATGCCGGAGGACCTCTCCGGTCGTCAGGTGTACGTCCTGGACCCGATGCTCGCCACCGGCGGCACGCTCGTCGCGGCGATCCGGGAGCTGATCAAGCGCGGCGCCGACGACGTCACCGCCGTCGTGCTCCTCGCCGCGCCCGAGGGCGTCGAGATCATGGAGCGGGAGCTGGCGGGGACGCCGGTGACCGTGGTGACGGCGGCGGTGGACGAGCGGCTCAACGAGAACGGGTACATCGTGCCGGGGCTCGGCGACGCGGGTGACCGGATGTACGGGGCTGCGGAGTAGGTAGGTCGCGGAGCTGTCCGGGCTGCGGGGCGCTTTGTGCCGCGGGCCGGCGGGCTGCGGGGCGCTTGGCTCCGCGGGTCCGGCTCGCTTTGTTCGGCCGTGGCCCGTCTCGGGCTGCGGCCCGCTTTGTGCGGCTGAGGCCCGAGGGCCTCAGCAGTTCTTGCCGTCGGTCGACGGTGCTTTCGAGGACGCCGGTGCAGGGTTGGCGAGTGCCGCCAGGGCCCGGTCGGCGTCCTCCTTCTTTGCCAGGTCCTTGAAACGGCTGCCGAGGATCAGGTCGACCTCCCCGCCCTTGCGGGTGTCGGTCTGCTTCTCGGCGCCCGCGATCTGGGTGCCGAGCACGGACAGCGCGGTGTCGGTGGCGGTCTTGGCGCCGAGCAGTATCCCGGTGCCCCGCACCTTCTTGTCGTACGCCTCCGTCGCGTTGCCCACCTTGCCGATGGCGAAGCCGCGCTTCTTCAGCTCGTCCGCCGCGTCCTTGGCGAGGCCGCTGCGCGGGGTGGCGTTGAAGACGTTGACCTTGATCTGGCCCGGCTTGGGGAGAGGTTTCTGCTTGGCCTGCCGCGCCGGGTCCGCCGCCTTCTTCGTCGCGCAGTCCTTCGCCCCGCCCGCCGCCGACGCCTTGTCGTCGCCGGAGAACACGTCGATGAGCTGGAGGCTGCCCCAGCCGAGCAGGCCGGCCACGGCGAGCGACGCGACGGCCGCGAGCACGATCCGGCGACGGCCGCGCGGGCGGCGCATACGCGGGTATTTGTCCCCCGTGATGCGGTACTTGCCGCCCATGCCGGGGGGAGTGAGCATGCTCATGGGCGCAGCGTAGTGCGGTGCGGCGGCGATGCCTACTAAATGATCATTGCTCGGTGGCAACGGCGACCCGATCGGCGGCCAGGGCAACCCGAAAGGGCCAACGCGGGCCGGGTCAGCCCAGTTCGAGCACGCGGGCGTGCAGCACCTGGCGCTGCTGGAGCGCGGCGCGGACGGCGCGGTGCAGCCCGTCCTCCAGATACAGGTCGCCCTGCCACTTCACGACGTGCGCGAAGAGGTCGCCGTAGAACGTGGAGTCCTCGGCGAGCAGCGTTTCCAGGTCGAGCTGGCCCTTGGTCGTCACGAGCTGATCGAGGCGGACCGGGCGCGGCGCGACGTCCGCCCACTGCCGGGTGCTTTCCCGGCCGTGGTCGGGGTACGGCCGGCCGTTTCCGATGCGCTTGAAGATCACACGGAAAGCCTACCGGTCAAGGCTCTCCGGGCGCAGCCTCGGCGGCCGAGTGTGACCCTGGGAAATGCCGCCGGAAACCGGGGCAAACCGGGAACTCCCAAGCCGGGAGCAGGGGCCGAAGTCGGCGCGAGCCGGCCGATGCCGTCCACGCCCGAGGGCGGGAATCCCCCGAACGGGTCCGTGTCCGCCGCCGGGGTGACGCCCGCCGGCGGCCCTACTCCACCTCGACCACCGGGGCAGCGGCGGCGTTCACCTTCACGGACTCGATTCCGTGCAGGGCGGCCGCCTTGCTCTCGTACGCCTCGCCGACAGCGATGATCTCGCCGTTGCCCGCCTTGAGCCGGAACCGGTACTTGCCCGCGGCGTCCTTGTAGACCTCGAACTTGGCTGCCATGGCGTGCTCACCTCTCGTGGGTTGCCCCCGCCGACACGCTAGGGCGGTACGGCGCCGCCCGCAGTCCCAGGGCGCCCGGACAGGTGGCGCGGCCGCTCGCCGACCGGAGACCCGTCGGGCAGGCCCTACCCCTTGGCCGCCTTGGCCGCCGCCTTCATTTCCTGCTTGTGGGCGCGGACCTTCTGGAGGGACTCCGGGCCGGTGATGTCCGCCACGGACCGGTACGCCTTCGGCTCGCCGTACGCCCCGGCCGCCTCGCGCCAGCCGGAGGGCCGCACCCCGAGCTGCTTCCCCAGCAGGGCCAGGAAGATCTGGGCCTTCTGCTTGCCGAAGCCGGGGAGGTCGTTGAGGCGCCGCAGCAGTTCCCTGCCGTCGGCCACGTCCCGCCAGACGGCCTCCGCGTCCCCGTCGTAGTGCTCCACGAGGTACTGGCACAGCTTCTGGACCCGCCCGGCCATCGCCCCGGGGTACCGGTGCACGGCCGGTTTGGCGGACAGCAGCTCTGCGAAGGCGTCGGGGTCGTACGCGGCGATGTCGTGGGCGTCCAGATCGTCCGTCCCCATGCGCCGCGCGATCGTGTACGGGCCCGCGAACGCCCACTCCATGGGCACCTGCTGGTCCAGAAGCATCCCTACGAGCGCGGCCAGCTTGCTGCGGCTCAGCAGCGCGTCGGCCTCTTCCTGCTGTGCGAGGTGAAGGGTGGCGTTGGCGTCCATGGGGCGATCATCTCGCGGGGACGGGGGGTTCGCAGGGCGGCGCGGCCCGGGGAAATTCGCGTGCGCGGGGTTCGCAGGGCGGCGCGGGTCGCGGAAAATCGCGTGCGCGGGCGGCCGGGGTTGCCTAGCCTCGGTGGCATGTCTACGCCCCGCATCTCCTAGCCAGGACACACGCCTTCACGTCACCCGTGTGTCCTTTTGCTATTGCGGAGCGTTTCCCAGTGATTTCTGTACGTGACGTCGACCTGCGCGTCGGCGCCCGGACCCTGCTGTCCGGAGTCTCCTTCCACGTCGGCCCCGGCGACCGAGTCGGCCTCGTCGGGCGCAACGGCGCCGGCAAGACCACCCTCCTGAAGGCCCTCGCCGGCCAGGCACCTCCTGCCGCCGGCCGCGTCACCCGTACCGGCTCCCTCGGTTACCTGGCCCAGGACCCGGCCCCCGCCGACCCCGCCGTCACCGTCACCGACCGCATCCTGTCCGCGCGCGGCCTCGACCGGGCGGTGCGCGCGCTGCGGGCGGCCGAGGCCGCCATGGCCGAGGGCGGCGACGAGCGCGCCGCGATGGCCGCCTACGCCCGCGCCGACGACGAGTTCCAGGCCCGGGGCGGGTACGCCGCCGAGGCCGAGGCCGCCCGCGTCGCCGCCGGGTTGGGGCTGCCCGAGCGGCTGCTCGGGCAGGCGGTGGGTGAGTTGTCGGGCGGCCAGCGGCGCCGGGTCGAGCTCGCCCGGATTCTGTTCTCGCGCCACGCCACCCTGCTGCTCGACGAGCCCACCAACCACCTCGACCGGGATTCCGTGGAGTGGCTGCGCGGGTTCCTCGCCGGGTACCCGGGGGGTGTGGTGATGGTCAGTCATGACGTCGGGCTGCTCGGTGACGTCGTCAATCGTGTCTTCCACCTGGATCCGGCCCGCGCCGCGCTCGACGTACACAACACCACCTGGCACGCCTATCTCGCCCAGCGCGCCGCCGACGACCGGCGGCGCGCCCGCGAGCGCGCCAACGCCGAGCGCAAGGCCGCCGCCCTGAAGACGCAGGCCGACAAGATGCGCTCGCATGTCGCCACCGCCACCGTCGCCAAGAACATGGCGCGCCGCGCCGACAAGCTCCTCGCCGGGACCGAGCCCGTGCGCCGCGGTGAGAAGGTCGCGCGGATCCGGCTGCCCGAGCCCGCACCCTGCGGGCGGATGCCGCTGGGCGCGGTGCGCCTTGAGAAGGCGTACGGGGCGGTGCGGGTGCTCAACGGCGTCGACCTCGCCGTGGACCGGGGCAGTCGGCTGGTGGTGCTCGGGTTCAACGGCGCCGGCAAGACCACGCTGCTGCGGGTGCTCGCCGGGCGCGAGACGCCGGACGCGGGACGGGTCGTGCGCGGGCACGGGCTGCGCCTCGGGTACTTCGGGCAGGAACACGACACCCTGGACGGGGACTTGACCGTACGGGGCAACCTCGCCGCCGCCGCGCCCCACCTGACGGACGGCGAGGTGCGGCAGGTCCTCGGCGCCTTCCTGTTCCGCGGCGACGACGTGGACAAGCCCGCCAAGGTGCTCTCCGGCGGCGAGAAGACCCGCCTCGCCCTGGCCGGGCTGGTGCACTCCGGCGCCAATGTGCTGCTGCTCGACGAGCCCACCAACAACCTCGACCCGGCCTCGCGCGACGAGGTCCTGGACGCCGTGGGGACGTATCCGGGCGCCATCGTGATGGTCACCCATGACGAGGGCGCCCTGGACGCCCTGCGCCCCGACCGGGTCCTGGTCCTGCCGGACGGCACCGAGGATCTGTGGGGCGCGGAGTATCGGGAGTTGGTCTCGCTGGTGTGAGGGGGGCGTCGGGGCCGACAGTGCGGGTGCTGTTTCGAGCGGCGCTGCGGGGCCGACAGTACGGGTGCTGTTTCGAGCGGCGCTGCGGGGCCGACAGTACGGGTGCTGTCTCGAGCAGCGCCCCGGGGCCGACAGTACGGGTGGGCGGGTGGGAGAAGCCGCCGCGGAGCGGCGGCACAGGGTCCGCACGGTGCGACGAGTCCGACGGTACGAAGGGGGGCAGGCGGGGGGCAGGCCGACTCAGGGAGACTTCGGCGCAGCGGCCACCACGGCCGCCGCCTCGTGCAGAGCGTCCACAAACCCCCGCAGCACCGGCCCCTCCGGCGCCGTCGCCCGGACCGCCGCCCAGATCGACCGCACCGGCTCGGGGTCGCGGACCTCGCGTACGGCCGACTCGGGGTGGCCGTACGCGCCCGCCGGGGCGGCCAGCCCCATCTCCGGGACCAGCGCCACGCCGACGCCCGCGGCGACGAAGCCCTGAGCCGTCGCGTAGTCCCCGCTCTCCACCACGAAGTCCGGCGTGAAGCCGGCCGCCCCGCAGGCGTCGAGCACCGCGTCCAGGCAGGGGCCCGGCAACTCGCTGCCCACCAGGGCCTCTTCGGCCAGATCGGTGAGCCGCAGGGCCGGGTGGGCGGCGAGCGGATGGGCGCGGGGGAGCACCGCGCGGTAGGGGTCGTCCAAGAGGTGGACGAAGCGGATGCCGTCCACGGGAGGCGCGTCGTGGCGGCGGACCACGAGGGCCGCGTCCGTGCGGCCCGCCTTCACCTCGGGCAGCGGGTCGTCCGGATCGGAGAGGCGCAACTCGGCCTGCACGCCCGGGTGTTCACGGCGCAGCCGGGCCAGTGCGGGAGCGACGAGCCGGGCTCCGGCGGTGGCGAAGTAACGTACAGAGATCCGTCCTGTGCGCCCGGCCCGGAGATCCGCGAGCGCCGTCTCCGCCTGGGCGACGTGTCGGCCGATCGTCGTCGCGCAGTCGGCGAGCAGCCGCCCGGCGTCCGTGGGCCGCACCCCGCGCCCGGTCCGCTCCAGGAGCGGCGTGCCCGCCTCCTTCTCCAGGGCCGCCATCTGCTGGCTGACCGCGGACGGGGTGTACCCGAGGTGCCGGGCCGCGGCGGTGACCGAGCCGCTGCTGACCACCGCCCGCAGGATCTGCATCCGCCGCATGTCGAGCATGTGCCCAGCCTACGCCTCGAATGCAGCTCAGCTTAATTCTGGCTTCGGATCTTTTCGCTTGTCTTACGGGTAGGGGCGGGGCACCGTCGAGTACGTACGCAAGCGAGGGGCCGCCGCCGGGCCCCGGCGACGGCCGTACGCCCCGTACACCCACCGCCTATCTTGGAGCGCCCGCATGCGCATCGCCGTCCTGGCCCTGCTGTGGGGGTCGAGCTTCCTGTGGATCAAGCTCGCCCTGGAGGGCGGCCTCGCGCCGCTGCACGTGACCGTCGTGCGCTGCGCGCTCGGCGCCGCCGTGCTCCTCGTCCTCGCCCGCGCGGCCCGCCAACGACTGCCGCGCGGGCGCCGCGTCTGGGCCCATCTGGTCGTGGCGGCCCTGTTCTGCAACGCGCTGCCGTTCCTGTTGTTCAGCATCGGCGAGCAGACCGTCGACTCGGGCGTCGCGGGCGTCATGAACGCCACGACTCCCTTGTGGTCACTGGGGCTCGGCCTGCTTCTCGGTACGGAGCGGGGGTTCGGCCCGAAGCGGTCGGCGGGGCTGCTGCTCGGCTTCGGCGGCACCCTGCTGATCTTCGCGCCCTGGCAGGAGTCGGGCCTCGTCGGCTGGGGTGCCCTCGCGCTCCTCGCGGCCGCCGTCAGCTACGCCGTCGCCTTCGCGTACATGGCGCGGCACCTCATCGGGCGCGGCACTCCGCCGCTGGCCCTGTCCGCCGCCCAGCTTCTGATGGCCACCGGCCTGACCACCCTCGGCCTGCCCGCGAGCCCGCACACGGAATCGGCCCCGACCCTCACCGGCGTGCTCGCCGTCGTCGTACTCGGCGTCTTCGGCACCGGCCTCACCTTCCACCTCAACTCCCGCCTCATCGCCGACGAAGGGCCGACCGCGGCGGCCACGGTCGGCTATCTGCTTCCGGTCGTCTCGGTCGCGCTCGGGGCGCTGGTGCTCGGGGAGGAGATCGGTGCCCGGGTGGTGGTCGGGATGGCGGTGGTGCTTGTGGGGGTGGGGTTGACGCGGTCCGGCCGGGGCCACCCGGTGCCTCACCTGCCGAGGCCGGTCTCCCACCTGCCGAGCAGCGACCGGACCGCCGCCTTGTCCACGCCGTTGAGCGCGCGCACGACCAGCGGCGTGAGCAGCACGAGGAGCCAGCCGACGGCCGCGACGCCCGCCACCTGCCAGGGCGACTCGATGTAGTACGCGTGGTGCTCGCCGCCGGACGTGAAGTCGTACACGCGGTAGCCAGGCCAGTCGAGGTAGCGCTCGAACACCCAGGAGTACGTGGGGAACAGCGCGACCGCCCAGCCGGTCAGCCAGAGCGTCAGCGACAGCACGAAGCTCGTCACCCGCCACGGGAACATGACGACCTGGAAGACCAGGGCCTTCCAGCCCGCGG
This sequence comes from Streptomyces aureoverticillatus, assembly GCF_014649395.1. Taxonomy (GTDB): domain Bacteria; phylum Actinomycetota; class Actinomycetes; order Streptomycetales; family Streptomycetaceae; genus Streptomyces; species Streptomyces aureoverticillatus. The sequence continues at coordinate 79,574 of NZ_BMSY01000003.1, read as the reverse complement.
CGTCCGCGAGCCGCGCCCGCACCCGGGCCCAGCCGCTGTCCCCGCCCGCCGTCCGCACGGGCCCGGGCTCCGCCACGTCGAGCCCGAGCCGTGCCCGCGCCCGCCGCCGCTCCACCGCGCCGAGCCCGCGCGCCCCCGCCAGCATCACCGCGAACACGGGCAGCCCGAGCAACGTCACCGCGAGGCCCGCGCCGAGCGAGAACAGCGTGACCGCGAAGACGAATCCGGCGATGGCGACGGGCAGCGAGGTGAGGGTGTACCCGAACTCGCGGAAGGTGGCGGCGGCGAAGGGGGCGCGCCAGGCGGAGGGGGGCGACGGGTTGGTCGGCGGGGTCGATGTGGTCGATAGGGCCGATAGGGCCGATGGGGCTGACGGGGCGTTGTTCGTGGCCGGAGCGGTGGCGTGCGGGAGGGTGTCGATCGTCATGGCGGGCCTCTTGTCCGTCCGTTCGCCGAGTAGGGGACGTACTGTGCGACGTCCCCGACTCTGCTGCGGACGCGGGCCCGGCGGCATGGGGAGAGGCGGTGTCCTGGGGTGTACCTAGGCCCCCTCCTCCGGCGTCACCAGGTCATGGTGGTCGGGTCGTTGCCGAGGGCGGCGGCGAGGAGGGCACGGAGGTGGTCGGCCTCCGGGAGCAGCGTGGCCTCGATCTCGTCGTCGGTGCGGCCGGCCAGGGTGAGTTCCTGGACGCGCCGGAACAGCAGCCGGTCCGCGGCGGCGATCAGGGCGGCGCCGGCCCGGGGCGCGATGGCCGGGGCGGAGTCCGGGGTGGCGGCGGTCAGTGCCGCGGCGAGCGCCTCCTCCCGCAGGTCGTGCAGTTCGCGCAGCCGGGCGGTGAGGGTGGGGCTGTCGGCGACCATGCGGGCGAACGCGGTGCCGGTGAAGCCGACGACGGGGTTGTGCTCGAGGAGGGCGGCGCGGAACGTCCGCCCCAGGGCGGCGAGCGGCTCCTCGTCGGGCCCGCGCTCGGCGACGGCCCGGGCCAGGCCCTCGGTGAACGCCTCGTGGTGGTCGAGGGCCAGGTCTTCCTTGCGGGGGAAGTAGTTGGTGACCGTCTTCTTGGCCACGCGGGCAGCGGCGGCGATCTCCGCGATGGTGGTCCGCTCGAAGCCCCGCTCGATGAAGAGCCTGGTGGCGCAGTCGGAGATCAGCTGCCTTGTCTCCTGCTTCTTGGACTCACGGAGCCCCATCTCAGTAGTCATGAGGGAATCTTACATCCAACATAAAAATATGCTTGACGAACCAAGGGGCCCTGGCTAAAGTTACGTCCGTTGCAAAAATCCCCTCAGTGAACGGACCTGCATTTGCCCAAGCTCACGTACTTCGTCGGCGCCACCATCACCACCCAGTTCGCGGACGCCCTTCCCGCGCCGGACCGCACGGCACTCGGCCTCGCGGACACGCTCGACGCAACGCTTCGGCACGGCCCTGACGGGACCGGGCACGTGCGCCCCGGGCTTGACCATGAGCCTCACAAGGCCGTACGCCCCGCTCCGGCGAATCGTCCTGTCCCGCTCGCTCACCACCAGCGCGGACCCGGCCGTCGAGGTAACCGATGACGACAGCTCACACGCCTGAGACGCCTGCCGCACCCGTACTTGGTACGCCCCGCCTTCTTCCAGGAGTTGCCCTGAACGTCACCGCCTCCACCGTGTCCCTCACCGTCGCCGACGTGGCCGCCTCGCGTGAGTTCTTCCGCACCCACCTCGGGTACGAGGTCGCCATGGCCGCCGACGGCTTCGCGTCCCTGACCCGCGGTGATGCCGCCGCCGACATCGTGCTGCTCCGCAGCGGCAGCGAGGTGCTGCCGCCCGAGCAGCGCGACCAGCGGGCCGCGGGCCTGATCTTCGCGCTCACCGTCACCGACATCGAGGCCGAGGAGCGGCGCCTGCGCGAGGCCGGCGCCCCGATCACCATGCCGCTGCGCGAAGAGCCTTGGGGCGAGCGGCTGTTCCAGCTCACCGACCCGAACGGCGTCGTCGTCCAGTTCGTGGAATGGGCCGCGCAGGACGGCGAGTCCACGCAGGACGGGGCCGTACAGAACGATGAGCCCGCGCAGAACGCAGCGTCCGCGCAGGACGCCGAGCCCGTGCGCGACGAGGAGCCCGCCCTGCTCGTGATCACCCCCACCGCCGAGAACGTCACCGAGTCCCCGAACGCCCGCATGACCGGCCTGGCCGCCCCCAGCCGGGGCAGCGCGGAACTCAGCACCTGGACCGTCGCGATGGAGGCGGGCCAGACCGGCCCCGAACACGCCATCAGCCGCGAACAGGTCTGGACGGTGACCGCGGGCGTCCTCGACGTCACCTGCGCCGGCCGCACCGAGAAGATCTCGGCCGGCCAGACCTTCGTTCTCCCGCCGGACGTCCTCCGCCAGGTCCACGCCCCGCAGGCGGCCGAGGCCCACGTCGCCATGCGTGCGGACGGAGTGGCCTCCGTACCCGGTACGGAAGGCACCCGCACCCTGCCCTGGGCCCAGTAGCAGCCGCGCAGCCCTCCCTGACTCGTCCTTCTTCCACTGACGGAGACAGCTTGTCCATACGCATCACCGCCCTGACCGACCCCGAAGAGACCTCGGCCGGCCGTCGCCTGGCCTGGCTGGCCGCCGGCCCCGACGGGCGCCCCGCCGGGCACGCCTTCCTGCGCCTGTTCACCAGGGAGGGCCAGCGCCACCTCGCCGAACTGGACGTACAGGTCCACCCCGCCGAACGGCGCGGGCGGGTGGGCACCCTGCTGCTCGACGCGGCCGTCGCCGCCGCCCGCCGGGACGGCCGGAGCACCGTCATCGCCCAGGCCGGGGCCGGATCCCCCGGCGCCGCCTTCCTCACCGCAGGAGGCTTCCGCGCCGCGCTGGCCCTCACGTACGCCCGGCTGCCACTGGCCGACGCGGACCTGCCCGCACTCACCGCCCTGGCCGAGAAGCCGCACCCCGGCTACCGGTTGACGGCGTGGGAGGGGACGGTGCCCGACGAACTCGCCGACACCTACGTGGCGTCGCGCCGGGCCATGGACGACATGCCGATGGGCGCCGTCGACTACGGCACGGTGGCCTGGGACCTAGACCGCGTACGGGCGGCGGCGGCCGCTGTGTCCGCGCGCGGGGACATCCTCCACACCGTGGCGGCCGTGGACCGCTCGGACGGCGCCGTCGTCGGCTTCACCGAACTGGTCGTCCCCGGCGACGGGACGGGCGACGCCCAGCACTACGGCACCGCGGTGCTGCCCGAGCACCGCGGCCGCGGCCTCGCCCGCTGGATGAAGGCCGCCTCGATCGTGCGGGCCCACGAACGCCACCCCCGCCTCGGCGGCCTGCTGACCGACACCGCCGACAACAACCCGCACATGCGGCGCGTCAACGACGAGCTCGGCTACCTGCCGACACACACGGCCCACGAGTACCAGCTCGACCTGTAGCCCGGCGCCGCGCGCCACCTGAGTGACCGGCCCGAAGCGGAGCCCGCGCGCCGCGAACCCGCGCCGGAGCCTGTCAGAACCCGTAAGAACCCGTAAGAACCCGTCAGAACCTGTCAGAAACTGCATGAATGGGCGGACGAAATGCGTGTGTTGATCTCGACGTACGGGTCGCGCGGGAGCGTCGAACCGATGGCGGGCCTCGCGGTGCGGTTGCGGGAGCTCGGGGCGGAGGCGCGGGTGTGCGCGCCGCCGGACGAGGAGTTCGCGGAGCGGCTGGCCGAGGCCGGTGTGCCCCTGGTGCCGACCGGCGCGCCGGTGCGCCCGCTGGTGACCACGGTGGCGCCGGGGTCGGCGGCGGGCCTGGCCGAGCGCGCGGCCGCGTTGATGGCCGCGCAGTTCGACACGGTCGCCGCGGCGGCCGAGGGGTGTGACGCGCTGGTGGCGACGGGCCCGTTGCCGGTCACGGCGGGCGCGCGGTCGGTGGCCGAGAAGCTGGGCGTCCGCTACGTACACGCGAGCCACCAGCCCGTCAGCCTGCCGTCGCCGTACCGCAGGCCGCCCGCGCGGCGGGGCCGGCCGTTGCCGCCGGGCGTGACCGACAACAAGGCGCTGTGGGACGAGGACGCCGAGATCGCGAACACGATGTTCGGCGAGCTGCTCAACACCCGGCGGGCGTCGGCCGGCCTGTCCCCGGTGGACAACGTCCGCGACTACGCCTTCACCGACCACCCGTGGCTGGCCGCGGACCCGGTCCTGGCCCCGTGGCAGCCGACGGACCTCGGCGTGGTGCAGACCGGAGCGTGGGTCCTGCCGGACGAACGCCCGCTCCCCGCCGAGCTGGTGGAGTTCCTGGACGCCGGCACACCCCCGGTGTACGTGGGCTTCGGCAGCGTCCCCCTGGGCGCCCCGCAGGACGTCGCCCGGGCGGCCGTCGAGGCGATCCGCGCGCTGGGCCGCCGCACGGTTCTCTCCCGGGGCTGGGCCGGCCTGGCCCTGATCGACGACCAGGACGACTGCTTCGTGGTCGGCGAGGTCAACCATCAGGCGCTGTTTCGCCAGGTGGCGGCCGTCGTGCACCACGGTGGCTCGGGCACGACGACGACGGCCGCCCTGGCCGGCGCACCCCAGGTGGTCGTGCCCCAGGGGGCGGACCAGCCGTACTTCGCCGACCGCGTCGCCGACCTGGGCATCGGCACGGCCCATCCCGGCCCGACCCCGACCGCCGAGTCCCTGTCGACCGCGCTCAGAACGGCCCTGACCCCCGGCACCCGCACCCGAGCGACCACCGTGGCCGCCACGCTCCCCACCGACGGGACGACGACGGCGGCGAAGCTGCTGCTCGCGGCCACGGACCGGTAGCCGCGACCACCGATGTCGAAGGGCCCCACCGCAAGCGGTGGGGCCCTTCGACATCGTGCCCGGTGAGGCACTGGCGGAGGATACGAGATTCGAACTCGTGAGGGGTTGCCCCCAACACGCTTTCCAAGCGTGCGCCCTAGGCCACTAGGCGAATCCTCCGCCGCAAACAATACAAGACGTTGGGCAGTGCTCGCGAACACGATCCGTCCGAGGACATCGACGGCTTCCCGAGGTCGGAAGGGTGCCTCCCGGCGTCGCTTTCGCCCCCGGGGATCCGCTAGGCTGGGCGTCAGCCCCTCACGCGGCGCTATCTGACTGAACTCCCCCAGGGCCGGAAGGCAGCAAGGGTAGGTCGGCTCTGGCGGGTGCGTGGGGGGCGCTTCGCGTTCCGGGGCGGGTGGGCCCCGTGGGGCCGGGCGGTGCTGGTTGTCAGTGGGCGCCTATAACCTCGTATACGTGTCGTCTCTCGCGCTGTACCGCCGTTATCGCCCGGAGTCGTTCGCCGAGGTCATCGGGCAGGAGCATGTGACCGACCCGCTGCAGCAGGCGCTGCGGAACAACCGGGTCAATCACGCGTACCTGTTCAGTGGCCCGCGCGGCTGCGGCAAGACGACGAGCGCGCGCATCCTCGCCCGGTGTCTGAACTGTGAGCAAGGTCCCACTCCGACCCCCTGCGGCGAGTGCCAGTCCTGCCGCGACCTCGCGCGGAACGGACCGGGTTCGATCGACGTCATCGAGATCGACGCCGCCTCGCACGGTGGCGTGGACGACGCCCGTGACCTCCGCGAGAAGGCCTTCTTCGGCCCGGCCTCCAGCCGGTACAAGATCTACATCATCGACGAGGCCCACATGGTCACGTCGGCCGGTTTCAACGCCCTCCTGAAGGTCGTCGAAGAGCCGCCGGAGCACCTCAAGTTCATCTTCGCGACGACGGAGCCCGAGAAGGTCATCGGGACCATCCGGTCGCGTACGCACCACTATCCGTTCCGGCTCGTCCCCCCGGGCACCCTGCGCGACTATCTCGGCGAGGTGTGCGGGCGCGAGGGCATCCCCATCGAGGACGGCGTGCTGCCGCTCGTCGTGCGCGCCGGCGCCGGGTCCGTGCGTGACTCCATGTCCGTCATGGACCAGCTCCTCGCGGGCGCCCGCGAGGACGGTGTGACGTATGCCATGGCCACGGGCCTGCTCGGGTACACGGACGGATCGCTCCTCGACTCCGTCGTCGAGGCCTTCGCCTCCGGTGACGGCGGCGCGGCCTTCGAGATCGTGGACCGCGTCATCGAGGGCGGCAACGACCCGCGGCGGTTCGTCGCCGACCTGCTCGAGCGGCTCCGTGACCTGGTGATCCTCGCGGCCGTGCCCGACGCCGGCGAGAAGGGGCTCATCGACGCCCCCGCCGACGTGGTCGAGCGGATGACGGCGCAGGCATCCGTGTTCGGCGGCGCCGAGCTCAGCCGCGCCGCCGACATCGTCAACGAAGGACTCACCGAGATGCGCGGGGCCACCTCGCCCCGGCTGCAGCTCGAGCTGATCTGCGCCCGCGTGCTGCTCCCCGCGGCGTACGACGACGAGCGCTCCGTCATGGCCCGCCTCGACCGCCTCGAGCGCGGCGGCAACTTCATGGCCGGAGGGCCCGCCGCGGCCCCTTCGATGGGGTACGTTCCCGGGCCCGAGGCCCACGCCGGGGTGCAGCAGCCCGGGGTCGCCGTGCCTCCGGCGGGGCCGGGGGTGCCGCCCGGTCCGGGCGGTCCGGGCGGTCCTGGCGGTCCTTCGGTGGCGCAGGGCTCGCCGGGGGCGGAGATTCCGCCGGGAGGCGGGGCCGCGGCCGCTCGGGCCGCGGTGCGGGGGGGCGGGGCGGCCGGGGCCGGTTCCGTTCCTTCCGGTTCCGCTTCTTCCGGTTCCGCCGGAGCCGGTTCCGGTGCGGGCGCGCAGCCCGATGCCGCCGCCGCTCCCACGGCCCCGACGCCCCCGCAGCAGCCCGCGCCCCCGGCCCAGCCAGCTCAGCCGGCCCAGACCCCGCCCCCGGCGGCCCCCGCGGCCAACCGCCCCGGGAGCTGGCCCACGGCCTCCACCCCGGGCAGCGGCACCCCGGCCCCGACCGGCGGTACGACCCCCGCCAGCCCCACCGGCCCCGGCACCGCCACCCCCGCGCCCAACCGCCCCGGCGGCTGGCCCACCGCGGCCCCCGCGGGCGGCAGCCCGGCACAGGCCCCCGCCGCACCCCCGGCCCCGGCCCCGTCCGCCCCCCCGGCGGCTCCGGCACCCCCCGCCACGGCGTACACCGGCGGTGGCCCGGACCCCCGCTCCCTCTGGCCGAACATCCTCGAGGCCGTCAAGAACCGCCGCCGCTTCACCTGGATCCTGCTCAGCCAGAACGCGCAGGTGGCCGGGTTCGACGGCACCACCCTCCAGCTCGGCTTCGTGAACGCGGGAGCCCGGGACAACTTCGCGAGCAGCGGCAGCGAGGACGTACTGCGGCAGGCGCTGACGGAGCAGTTCGGGGTGCAGTGGAAGGTCGAGGCGATCGTCGACCCGTCCGGCGGCTCGGCCCCGCCGCCCGCAGCGAGCGGGTTCGGCGGCGGTGCCCCGGCGGCCCCGCGCCCCGCGCCCCAGCAGGCCGCGCCGCCGCAGTCCCCCGCCCCGTCCGCGGCACCGCAGCAGTCGGGGCCCGCCCGGTCCGCCTCCGCGTCCGCCGCGCCGGCGCGGGACGCTTCCACGGCCCCCGCCCGGGACCCCGAGCCGAGCGCCCCCCGGCGGCACGTCTCCCTGGAGGACGACATCCCGGAGGACGACGACCCGGACCTGGTCGACTCGGCTCTCTCCGGCCACGACCTGATCGTCAGGGAACTGGGCGCGACGGTGGTGGAGGAGTACCCGAACGAGTAGGCGACCACCGCGGAGCCACGTTCCCGGCCCACCCAACTGGGGCCCGCCGCCACCGCCCGCCGCAACCGGGTCCTCGCCGCGGCCGGGTCCCGCCGCAACCGGGCCCCGCCGCAACCCTCGCCCGCCGGAACCGCCGCTCGCCGCAACCGCTGTCCACCTCAGCGGCCGCCCCACGTCAGCGTCCGCACTCGTCAGCGTCTGCCCACGTCAGCGTCTGCCCACGTCATCGGCCGCCCACGTCATCGGCCGCCCACCTCAACGGCCGCGTCCCCCAACAGCCACGCCCCCCGGCGGCCGCCCACCCCAACTCCCGCCCGCCGCAAGGCGAAACGCCCCCGCCGGGCCACACCCCGCCCCACCCGATTCGTAGAAACGTACAGACAGACCCCACCCAGCCTCTCGGACGCCCGGACAAGGGCGCCCCGCCGGACCCCGTAGGCTGACCCCGTGAAGGTCCTCGTCATCGGCAGCGGTGCCCGCGAACACGCCCTGTGCCGCTCCCTGTCCCTCGACCCCGCGGTCACCGCCCTGCACTGCGCCCCCGGCAACGCCGGCATCGCGGACGTGGCCGAGCTGCACCAGGTCGACGCCCTCGACGGCAAGGCGGTGGCGGCCCTCGCGGCCGAGCTCGGCGCCGGACTCGTCGTCGTCGGGCCGGAGGCGCCGCTCGTCGCCGGGGTCGCCGACGCCGTGCGCGAAGCGGGCATCCCGTGCTTCGGGCCGTCGAAGGAGGCCGCCCTCCTCGAAGGGTCCAAGGCCTTCGCCAAGGACGTGATGGCGGGCGCAGGCGTGCCCACCGCCCGGTCCTACGTCTGCGCCACGCCCGCGGAGGTCGACGAGGCCCTCGACGCCTTCGGCGCTCCGTACGTCGTGAAGGACGACGGCCTCGCCGCCGGCAAGGGCGTCGTCGTCACCACCGACGTCGAGCAGGCCCGCGAGCACGCCCTGGCCTGCGGCCGCGTCGTCATCGAGGAGTTCCTCGACGGCCCCGAGGTCTCCCTCTTCGCCGTCACCGACGGCGTGACCGTCGTCCCGCTGCGCCCCGCCCAGGACTTCAAGCGCGCCCTCGACGGCGACGAAGGCCCCAACACCGGTGGCATGGGCGCCTATTCGCCGCTGCCGTGGGCCGACCCGAAGCTCGTCGACGAGGTCATGGAGACCGTCCTCCAGCCCACCGTCGACGAACTGCGCCGCCGCGGCACCCCGTTCTCCGGGCTCCTCTACGCCGGGCTCGCGATCACCAGCCGTGGCGTACGCGTCATCGAGTTCAACGCCCGCTTCGGCGACCCCGAGACGCAGGTCGTCCTCGCCCGCCTGAAGACCCCGCTCGCGGGCCTCCTGCTCGCCGCGGCGAGCGGCAACCTCGCGGACCTCCCGCCGCTGCGCTGGAGCGACGACGCCGCGGTCACCGTCGTCATCGCCTCGCACAACTACCCCGGTACGCCGCGCACCGGCGACCCCATCGAAGGGCTCGCCGACGTCGCGGCCCAGGACGCCCCGGACGCGTACGTCCTGCACGCCGGGACCAAGTACGACGGCGAGACGGTCGTCAGCGCGGGTGGCCGCGTCCTCTCCGTGACGGCGACCGGCGCCGACCTCGCCCAGGCCCGCGAGCGCGCGTACGCGGCGGTCTCCCGCATCCGCCTCGACGGCTCCCAGCACCGCACGGACATCGCGGAGAAGGCGGCGCGGTCCAAGGCGTAGCCCGAAACGCACCGCCGTGACGCGCGTCCCGCCTCTGCGGGCGCGCGTCATGCGTTTTCGGGAGCGGGCGTACGACGGCGTCCGCACCCGCCCCCTCAGGCGCCCCCCTGTCGTGCGCTGTACGTGACTACGGTCGGCCGTAGACCCGCGAGGCAATACGGAGCGTGACCACTGAGCCCGCCGTATGACGGCCGCCGACTTGCCGAAGCGACGGGCCTGGTCGGCCCGGCGGACGTCGGCCCCGGACCCCCTCCCGCCGCCCTCCGCCGAGCGGGCCAGCTTTGCCCAAAGCCATTCCATCGAGTGACCGCACCGCCATCCGGCTGACGGTGCCCGGCACCCCAACTAGGGTTCGGCGCAGGCATTGAAGGCACTCAGAGCCAAACAGCCCACCGGCATTGCGATGTCAGTGGCGGGTGCCACAGTGGGGGAGTGTGCAACGCCATCGACGTGCGCCGTCGGCTCCGGCCGCCGGCCGAGCTGTAGGCAGCAGGGGGTGACTTCGGTCGTGTCAGGAATGGGTGTGGAGGCGGGCGCGCAGGCCGCGCGCTCGCGGGCTCTCGCCGTGCTGCGGATCCGCAGCCGGGCGCTGGCCGTCGCCCTGCTGCCCGCGGCCGTCGCCGTCGTGCTGCTCGCCGCGGCGGCCATGGGGCACATAGGCGGCGGCGGTTGGGACGCCGTGCGCTGGACGGTGACGGGGCTCGCGGTGCTCGTGCTGCTCGGCGCCGGCGCGGTCGCCCTCGTCGTCGCGCGGGCCAGACCCGCCATGAGCCCCACGGTCCCGATCCCGGAGGCCTCCGCCCCCGATCTGTATCGCCTTGTGCGGGACCTCGCCGACCGCCTCGAAGTCCCCGCCCCCTCGGCGATAGCGCTCACCCCGGACTGCGACAGCTGGCTGGAGGACCGCACCCACCGGGCGCACGGCACCCCGGCCGACGACACCGCGCCCCGCACGGACACCGACGCGGACGCCCCGGCCGGGAGCGGCCCAAGCACCATCACGGACGCGGGACCGGGGGACGGCGGCGCGGCGATACGCGGCGCACGTGCACGCCAGCGCCGAGCCCCCGCCGCACCGGTCCTCGTCATCGGCTCGCCCTTCCTGTGGTGGATGCGGGTCGGCGAGCTGCGCGCGGTGCTCGCGCCGGTCGTCGCGGGCACCGGCCCGTCGGCGCACCCGGACATAGCGGCGGCCCGCCGTTTCGTACGCGGCCTGGACGCCGCCGTCGCCGTCGCCTCGGCACCCGGGCGCGGCCCGCTCACGGGCACCGTCCTCGGTGGCGTCGGCTGGGTGGCGCGGCTGCTGCTGCGCAGTTGCCGGGTGCACGCCGCGGAGATGGAGCGCGGTGTCGCGGCCGCCGCGGCCGAGCGCGCCCAGACCGTGGACTATGGGGTGCGGATCGTCGCCCAGGAGCAGGTCGGCCTGGCGTACGCGGGCTGGGACCGGCTGCTGACCCGGGTCGCGCTGCCCGCCTGGCGCATGGGGCGCTGGCCCTCGCGGCTCGACGCCGGCGTGGTCTCCGCCCTCACCGAGCTGTCCCGCAGGGACCGCCTCGCCGAAGGCTTCGCGTCGCGGCTCGGCGAGCGGCCCGCGTGCGACCTCCTGGAGGAGCCCGGCGTGGTGGACGAGGCGGCCTCGCTGCTCGCCGCCCGGCTGTTCCACGGCGGCCCCGCCGAGCCCGGGCCCGGCTGGGCACCGGTGGCCTGGCAGGAGTATCCGGACGAGGTCGTGGACCGCAAGTGGCGCACGGACGCGGCCCGCCTGCACCGCGTCCTGGACTCCCTCGGCGTCAGCCACTCCGCCGACCCCACGGCCCCCGACCCCAAGGGCCCGACCCTCGGCCGGGTCCTCGACCACCTGACGGACCCGGAGGCGACGGCACGCCGGGCGGCGGAGGCGCAGGCGGCCGCGGCGGAGCGGGCCGAGGCGCGCGTGACCGCGGGCCCGGACGCCGGAGCCGACGATCACGCGGCCGCGCACCCGGAGGCCGGCGCCGCCCCGGACACCCCCGCCACCACCGAATACATCGGATTCGCCGACGACGAGGGCGACGAAGGCGACGCGTCCGAAGGCCGCGGCGGCACCCTCGCCGCGGGACTCAGCGCCGAGCTGGCCCGCGAGGAGGCCGCCGCCCCGCCCCGGCCAGCCCCGGCGGGGCAGGGGCCGGACGAAGCGCTCTGGGAAGACGGCGTGCTGCCGCTGTTCCCGCTGCAACCACCCCGCTCGGGCCGGGAGTTGCTAGCCGACCACGTCACGGCGATGGTGTGCTGCGCGGCCGTCGACACGGCGGGCGCCGCGCCCGGCCTGGACTGGCTGGACGGCCCCTCGCTCCTCATACACGGCGAGCGCGCGGCCGACCTGACCCCCCGCGTCCTCACCCTCGTCGAAGACGGCGACCCCGAACCCCTCCGCCACTGGCTCACCACGCAAGGCATCCGCCCAGAAAAACCAGTCCGCCTGGTCTGACGCCCGAGCACACCCTTACGCGCGGCGGGCATCCACCCCGCCCCGCACCGCTCCCGCGGCGGGCAGCCGCCCCGCACCCGCCCCGGCCATGGGCAGACGGCCCACGGGCCCGTCCCCGCTGTGGGCAGTCGTGCCGCAGGGCGGCTCCCGACCCTAAAGGCAGCCCCAGGCCGACGGCGCCGTCATGCCGACGGCAAGCAACCCAACGGCCCCTGTCCCCAAAGCATTTGGGTCACCCACCCCCACCCACCCCCGGAGGGATTCCGCTCAAGGCAATTCACGACGAACGGTGACGACCCGCGTGCGTAATGTGATGTGCTGGGGCCGGTAGCCGAAACAGGCAAGCCACACCGCGCCCCGCAGGGGAACGGGCCCAGGCACGGGGGAGCGAGGGAGGGGACAACGCATGGGACCGGAGCCGATCCGCCGCTGGGAGTCGGGCGCCCTCGCCCACGCCGTGACCGACCCGTTCGGCCAGGGCCCACTGCCCTGGCTCCGCGGCGCCGAGCACTACTTCGACGACACGGGCCACGTCGTGCCCTGGTACGTGGACCACGTCCCGGGCGCCACCGGCCCGCAGCCGGTGCCCGCCCCCCGCCCCGGCGGCGGCCCCCGCACCGCCGACGACGTACACCGCCAGATCAAGGGCTTCACCGGCACCGGAGCCGCCGCCCCCGGCGAGGCGATCGACTTCCACATCACCGTGGACCCGCCCCAGCAGTTCAGCGTGGACATCTACCGCATCGGGCACTACAGCGGCGACGGCGCCCGCAAGATCACCACGAGCCCGCGCCTCGCGGGCATCGTGCAGCCGCCCCCGCTCACCGCCGACCGCACGGTCTCCTGCCACCACTGGTGGCTCTCCTGGCGCCTGCAGATCCCGTCGTACTGGAACATCGGGGCGTACGTCGCCGTCCTCACCACCACCGACGGATACCGCTCGCACGTCCCCTTCACCGTCCGCGACAGCGTCAAGCCGGGCTCGGGCGAGCTGGGCGCGCCCTCCGCCGACCTGCTCGTCCTGCTGCCCGACATCACCTGGCAGGCGTACAACCTCTATCCCGAGGACGGCAGCACGGGCGCCAGCCTCTACCACGCCTGGGACGAGCACGGCCGCCTGCTCGGCGAGGGCGAGGCCGCGACCACGGTCTCCTTCGACCGGCCGTACGCGGGCGCGGGCCTGCCCCTGCACGTCGGCCACGCCTACGACTTCATCCGCTGGGCCGAGCGCTACGGCTACGACCTCGCGTACGCCGACTCCCGCGACCTGCACGCGGGCCGCATCGACCCCACCCGCTATCGCGGCCTGGTCTTCCCCGGCCACGACGAGTACTGGTCGGCCGCGATGCGCCGCACCACCGAGCTGGCCCGCGAGCACGGCACGTCCCTGGTCTTCCTCTCCGCCAACACCATGTACTGGCAGGTGGAGTTGGGCCCGTCCCCGTCGGGCGTCCCGGACCGCCTGCTCACCTGCCGAAAACGCCGCGGCCCCGGCAAGGCCGCGCTGTGGCGCGAAGTCGACGTCCCCGAGCAGCAGTTGATGGGCATCCAGTACGCGGGCCGGGTCCCGGAGCCGCACCCGCTGATCGTCCGCAACGCCGACCACTGGCTGTGGGAGGCGACCGGCGCGCACGAGGGCGACGAGATCGACGGCCTGGTCGCCGGCGAGGCCGACCGCTATTTCCCGCGCACCGCGCTCCCCGAGCACCAGGACCGCATCCTGCTCGCCCACTCTCCGTACGCGGACAGCGAGGGCACCGCCCGGCACCAGGAGACCTCGCTCTACCGCGCCCCGTCCGGCGCCCTCGTCTTCGCCTCCGGCACCTTCGCCTGGACCCCGGCCCTGGACCGCCCCGGCCACGTCGACCCGCGCGTCCAGCGCGCCACGGCCAACCTCCTGGACCGCATCTGCAAGCGGGACTGAGCGGGATCCGCGGGCGGAACCGAGCGCACCCCGAGCCCTCGGGCTCATCAAGCCCGACCCATGGCCAAAACCATTCCCCCGCGTACGGGAGAATCGGAGCACTTGGCCCGCCCGTCTCCCACCACCACCCCAGCGGTGCCCTTCGGGCGTCCCTCTTTTTCAACCACCGGGAGGAACCGTGTCCGGATTCGTCGAAAAGCCCGAACCGATCCAGGTTCCGGGCCTGGTGCATCTGCACACCGGCAAGGTGCGCGAGCTGTACCGGAACGAGGCGGGCGAGCTCGTCATGGTCGCCAGCGACCGCATGTCGGCGTACGACTGGGTGCTGCCGACCGAGATCCCCGACAAGGGCCGGGTCCTGACCCAGCTCTCGCTGTGGTGGTTCGATCAGCTCGCGGACCTCGTCCCGAACCATGTCATCTCCACGGACCTGCCGGGGGGCGCCCCCGCCGACTGGGCGGGCCGCACCCTGGTCTGCAAGTCGCTGCAGATGATCCCGGTGGAGTGCGTCGCCCGCGGCTATCTGACGGGCTCGGGGCTGGCCGAGTACAAGGAGTCCCGCACCGTCTGCGGCATCGGCCTGCCCGAGGGCCTGGTCGACGGCTCGGAGCTGCCCGCGCCGATCTTCACGCCGGCCGCGAAGGCAGCCGTCGGCGAGCACGACGAGAACGTGAGCTACGAGGAGGTGGCCCGCCAGGTCGGCGCGGAGACCGCGGCCCAGCTGCGGCAGACCACCCTCGCCGTGTACGGCAGGGCGCGTGACATCGCGCGTGAGCGCGGCCTGATCCTCGCGGACACGAAGTTCGAGTTCGGCTTCGCCGCGGACGAGCTCGTGCTCGCGGACGAGGTGCTGACCCCGGACTCGTCCCGCTTCTGGCCCGCGGACCAGTGGGAGCCGGGCCGCGCCCAGCCCTCCTTCGACAAGCAGTACGTACGCGACTGGCTCACCTCGGCCGCCTCCGGCTGGGACCGGGCGGGCGAGCAGCCGCCCCCGCCGCTGCCCGCCGATGTGGTGGACGCCACCCGCGCCAAGTACATCGAAGCGTTCGAGCGCCTGACCGGGACCCCCTGGGCCTAGCCGGATTCCGGCAGCCGTGCCCGGCCGGGCACGGCTGCCGGAGCACACGACGAAGCCCCCCAGTTCCAGGAACCGGGGGGCTTCTCGATGGAGCGGACGACCAGGTTCGAACTGGCGACCTCAACCTTGGCAAGGTTGCGCTCTACCAACTGAGCTACGTCCGCAGTGCGCCGAAGCGCGAAAGCCACTATACCCAACCTCGCTCGCGTGCGAGACGCACTGCCGCATGCCGGTTCTCCGCACCGATCTTCGTCACCGCCGAGGAGAGGTAGTTGCGGACGGTCCCCTGCGACAGCGCGGCCCGCTCCGCGATCTCCGCGACCGGCGCCCCGTCGGCGGCGAGTTCGAGCACCTCGGCCTCCCGCTCGGTCAGCGGGGAGTCCCCGGAGGAGATCGCGTCGGCGGCCAACTCCGGGTCGACGAAGCGGTTTCCGGCGTGCACCGTGCGAATGATCTCCGCGAGCCGCTGCGCGCTCATCGTCTTCGGGACGAACCCCCGCACACCGACCGCGAGGGCCCGCTTGAGGTGCCCCGGCCTGCCATGGCTCGTCACGATCATGACCTGGCAGTCCGGGAGTTCCTCGCGCAGGGATGTGGCCACACTCACACCGTCGAGCCCCGGCATCTGCAGATCGAGCACGGCCACGTCGGGCCGGTGGGCCCGCGCCATGGCCAGCGCCTCGGGCCCGGACGCGGCCTCGGCGACGACGACCAGGTCGTCCTCGAGGGCGAGGAGGGCGGCGAGCGCGCCCCGGATCAGATGCTCGTCGTCGGCGAGCAGCACGCGCACGGTCACAGCGCCCTCGCCCCGGGCCGCACCGGCCGCGGGCCGGCGGGGGCGGCGGGCGGCTCCCGGTCGGGCAGCGGCACCTGCGCGGTGAGCCGGAAGCGGCCCTCGGCGCTGTCGTGCTCCAGGGTTCCGCCCACCTCGGTCAGCCGCTCCCTGAGGCCGGTGAGCCCGGATCCGCCGGGGCCCGCGGCGGCGTCCGGCACCCCGTCGTTCTCGATGGTCAATGTCGTACGTCCTTCCCCGGCCGAAAGCTCGATGGCACAGCTCCGCGCGTCGCCGTGCCGCAGCACGTTGGTCGTGCCCTCCCGCACCACCCAGCCGAGCGCGGACTGCACGGCGTCGGGCAGCCCGGCCGGCGAGCCGGTGACCCGGCACGCGATCCCGGCCGCCTCCAGGACGCCCTGGGCGCCGACGAGTTCCACCCCGAGGTCGACGTCGCGATAGCCGCGTACGACTTCTCGGATCTCCCGCTGGGACTCCTGGGCGATCCGCTGCACCTCGATCATCTGCTCCACGGCCTCGGGCCGTCCGCGCCGGGCGAGCTGCACGGAGAGCTCGCTCTTGAGCGCGATGACGGCGAGGTTGCGGCCCATCACGTCGTGCAGGTCGCGGCCGAAGCGCAGCCGCTCCTCGGCCACCGCCAGCCGGGCCTCGACCTCCCGGGCCCGGTCCGCCTCCCACATCACGGACAGCGACCAGGCGCCGCACCGCGCGGTCAGCAGGGCGGTCAGGCCGCCGAAGGCGACGAGTCCGACGAGGCCGAGCAGCCGGCCGTCGCGCACGCCGACGGCGGCGAAGCCCGCCACCAGCACGGCGGCGATCACGGCGAGGCGGCGGAAGAAGCTCTTCATCGGCACGGCGAAGGCCAGCGCCTGCGCGTACGGAGTGACCAGGAACAGGGCGGCGAAGCCGACCATGCCGTCCGTGACGCCGTCGACGTGTTCGAGGGCGAGCGCGAGGGCGAAGGCGACGAGGGCGAGGGCCGGCGCGACGGCCAGGTCGCGGCGCGGCAGCTCCGCGCGGCCCAGGTAGTGGTCGAGGGACCGCCGCAGGGTGCGGTTGATGTGCACGCACTGCAGTGCGGACACCGCGATCAGCGTCCAGCCCAGGAGCTGCGCCGCGGGTTCGTGCCGCAGGCTCAGGCCCACCGGCAGCACCAGCCAGCCGGCGAGCAGGAACCACGGCATGACGTGCCACATGAGCATGCTCTGGAACTCGACCTGTTCGATCTTCTTCAGGCCACGCCACTCACGCCGCAACCGCCGTATCCGGCCCACCGCTCCCTGTCCCTTCGCCTGCTCAGCAGCCCCCTGGTAGGTCCTGTCCCCTGGGACCTAACGCCGCGGCTCCCAGCGGAACCACCTTCGTACAGCAAACACGCCACCAACGATCCAGGCCACCGCGATCGCGAGGGCGCGGAGCGCCTCGGCGCCGGTCATGTCGCCGGTCCAGCCGCCGCGGATCAGCTCGATCGTCGGGGTGAGCGGCAGCAGTTCGCAGACCGCGGCGAGCTTGTCCGGCAGGACTTCGAGGGGCACCAGCGTGCCGGAGCCGAGGAACGAGAGGAACACCAGCGGCATCGCCGCGACCTGGGCGCTCTCCACGCTCCGGCTGAAGCTCGCCGTGACCGCCGCGAGCACGGGCCACAGCACCAGGGCGAGCAGCAGGCCGAGGACGGCGTAGAGGGGCGCGCCGGGCGCGCCCACGTCGAGCAGCGCCGTGCAGGCGGCCGTCAGGAGCAGGCACTGCGCGAGTCCGACGGCCACGTGCGGCAGCGCGGCGCCCGCGAGGATCTCCACGTCCCGCACCTCGCCGGTGCGCAGCCGCTTCAGTACGAGTTCCTCGCGCCGGGCGGCGTAGACGCTCACCAGTGCCGAGTAGACCGCGAAGATGAGGGAGAAGCCGAGCGCGGACGGCAGGACGACCGAGCCGACCGACAGGCCGGTGCCGTCCAGGTCCATTCCGTCGGCGGCCTGGCGCACGCTGAACGGCATGATGAGCGGCACGAACATCGCCGTGAACAGCACGCCCTTGCTGCGGCCGAGCAGCGTCAGCTCGGCCCGCGCCAGCGCCCGCATGCGTCCGGTCGAGGTGGTCAGGACGGCGGACCGGGCGGATGCGGCCGGCGGCGCCGTGGTCGTCGAGCTCATGCCACCGTCTCCTTGTCAGCGCCGGCCTCGGCGTCGGCGTCCCGCGCGATCCGCAGGAACGCCTCTTCCAGCGACGCGGCCCGTACGTCGAGTCCGCGCAGCTCGACCCCGGTCCGCTCGGCCCACATCAGCAGCCCGGTCGCGGCCCGCTGGAGTTCGGTCGTGCGCAGCCGCATCCGGCGGCCCGCCATGTCGTGTCCGCTCACGCCGAGTTGGTCGAGGGGCGGGAGGTCGCCGGGGAAGTACCCCTCGGGCAGTTCGAAGGAGATGTGCGAGGGCTGGGAGGCGACGACGTCGGCGACGCTGCCCGCGGTGGCGATGCGTCCTTCGCGCAGGATCGCGAGGCGGTCGGCGAGCTGCTCGGCTTCTTCCAGGTAGTGGGTGGTGAGCAGCACGGTGGTGCCTCGCTCGCGCAGGGCGCGCACCAAGTTCCAGGTCTCGCGGCGGCCTTCGGCGTCGAGTCCGGTCGTCGGTTCGTCCAGGAACAGCACTTCGGGGTCGCCGATGAGCGCCATCGCGAGGTCGAGCCGCCGCTTCTCGCCGCCGGAGAGCTGTTTCACGCGGACCCCGCCGCGCCCGGCGAGCCCGACGGCTTCGAGCGCCTCGTGGACGGGGCGTGCGCCGCTGGTGCACCCGGCCCACATGCGCGCGGTCTCGGTGACGGTCAGCTCGGAGGGGAAGCCGCCTTCCTGGAGCATCACCCCGATTCTGGGCCGCACCGCGTCCCGCTCCCGGTACGGGTCGTGCCCGAGCACCCGCACCGCGCCGCCGGCCGGCTCGGCGAGGCCTTCGAGGAGCTCGACGGTGGATGTCTTGCCCGCGCCGTTGGTGCCGAGAAGAGCGAACAGCTCACCGCGGCCCACGGTGAACGAGATCCCTCGGACCGCCTCGAAACCGCCCGCGTAGCTGCGCCGCAGGTCGGTCACGTCGATCACTTGGTCAGTCATGACTCAAGGCTCGCCCGGCGTCGGGGGCCCGGGCAGTGCGCGTTGTCATCGACCCGCATGACAAATGTCAGATCGGCCCGGTGGCGGATCGGCCCGGAGGGAGCGGGACACGACGAAGGCCCGGCGCCTGGGGCGCCGGGCCTTCGTATGTGGAGCGAACGACGAGGTTCGAACTCGCGACCTCAACCTTGGCAAGGTTGCGCTCTACCAACTGAGCTACGTTCGCATTGCCTCCGACCAGCTCTCACTGATCGGCGCGAGCACCAGCTTACCTCACCCGAATGGGTGAACGGTGAGCGGTGCGGAGCGGGTGACAGGAATTGCACACTGCGCCTTCCCCCTGGAAGGGGGATGTTCTACTACTGAACTACACCCGCACGACTCCTTGGGGTTCGGCCTTTTCGGCCTCGCCCCTCGGCGTGCTCCAGACTCTAGCTGACCAGCGGGGGTGCTGCGCAAGTCGGCTGCACAGCACCCCCGTACGGAGTCCGCGCCGCGGTCCGTCCCGGGGTGCGGACGGCGGTCCGTCCCGGGGTGCGGACCGAGATCGTCCGCCGGATCAGTTGGCGGCCTCGAACGCCTCGTACACCTTCTTCGGGATCCGCCCGCGCGGCGGCACGTCGAGCTGGTGCGAGCGGGCCCAGGCGCGCACGGCGGCCGGGTCCGGCGTCACCGCCGTGTGCCGGTAGACCTTGCCGGACCTCGACTGCTTGCGGGCCGCCTCCAGGTAGGGGGCGAGGACCTTGCGGAGTTTCTCGGCATTGGTTTGGTTGAGATCGATCTCGTACGACTTCCCGTCAAGACCGAAGGCGACCGTTTCCGCCGCTTCTGAGCCGTCGATGTCGTCATAGAGAGTGACCACGACACGCTGCGCCACGAATATCGGTCCTTTCGTGCGACGCCACCGCATTGACGTGCAATGACGTGCGGTGATGCCGACTGTCCGGCAGTTATGGGACAAAGTATCGGCTATTGCCAATTCCTTTGTACAGTGCCTGGCATTGAATGGTGAAGCGGACGAAAACTGGCCGCGTGTTCCGGTGCCGTGTCCGGGAGAATACGGGCAGGTCGGCCACTTCTCCAGCAGGGTGGGTGCGGCGGGGTGGCGGGCGCAATGGCGAGCTGTGATCTTTTCCAGGATTTTTCGCGGACGTGTCCTGTTCGACGCCCCGGCGACCCCTGTGAAGTGACTGCGGTCACGTATGTTGCTACGAATCTACGCGGGTAGAAATTTTGTACGGGTAGTCTGAAGGAACCTGCTCGGCAACCTGCTCATCCCGCCGAGTCGTCCCCCGCAAGCAGCACGCGCAAGCACCACACACCGGGAGTGCCAGTGGCACGCGTCGTAGTCGACGTCATGCTCAAGCCGGAGATCCTCGACCCCCAGGGACAGGCGGTGCAGCGTGCACTGCCGCGCCTCGGTTTCCAGGGCATCTCCGACGTACGTCAGGGAAAGCGCTTCGAACTCGAGGTCGACGGGCCGGTCGACGAGGCCGCGCTCGCCCGTATCCACGAGATGGCGGAAACCTTCCTCGCCAACACCGTGATCGAGGACTTCGTCGTAAAGGTGGAAGCCACCGAGGGCGCCGAGGGAGCGGACAAGTGACTGCTCGAATCGGAGTCGTCACTTTTCCGGGAACGCTCGACGACCGCGACACCCAGCGCGCCGTCCGCGTCGCCGGTGCCGAGGCCGTGCCGCTGTGGCACCGCGACAAGGACCTCAAGCAGGTCGATGCCGTGGTCCTGCCGGGTGGTTTCAGTTACGGCGACTATCTGCGGGCCGGCGCCATCTCGCGTTTCTCGCCCGTCATGGAGTCGGTCATCGACCAGGCCAAGGCGGGAATGCCGGTGCTCGGCATCTGCAACGGCTTCCAGGTCCTGACCGAGACGCACCTGCTGCCCGGCGCGATGCTGCGGAACAACCACCTGCACTTCATCTGCCGTGACCAGAAGCTGCGGGTGGAGACCAACTCGACTGCCTGGACGGCCGATTACGAGCCCGGCCAGGAGATCTCGATCCCGCTGAAGAACATCGACGGGCGGTACGTCGCGGACGAGCGCACCCTCGACATGCTGGAGGCCGAGGGCCGCGTCGCCTTCCGCTACCTGGACGTGAACCCGAACGGCTCGCTGCGCGACATCGCCGGCATCACGAACGCGGCCGGCAACGTGGTCGGCCTGATGCCGCACCCCGAGCACGCCGTGGAGCCGCTGATCGGGACGGGCCGCACGGACGGCCTGGGCTTCTTCACCTCGATCCTGAAGAACCTGGTGGGTGCACGATGACCCTGGACACCGTCAAGCACGCCGAGCAGACCCCCGAGGCCGGCCAGCCCTGGGCCGAACTCGGCCTGAAGCCGGACGAGTACGAGCGCATCCGCGAGATCCTCGGCCGCCGCCCGACCGGCGCCGAACTCGCCATGTACTCGGTCATGTGGTCCGAGCACTGCTCGTACAAGAGCAGCAAGGTGCACCTGAAGCAGTTCGGCGAGAAGGTGCCCGAGAACGACGCCATGCTCGTGGGCATCGGTGAGAACGCGGGCGTCGTCGACGTCGGGCAGGGCTACGCGGTCACCTTCAAGGTCGAGTCGCACAACCACCCCTCGTACATCGAGCCGTACCAGGGCGCCGCGACCGGCGTCGGCGGCATCGTGCGCGACATCCTCGCGATGGGCGCGCGCCCGGTCGCCGTCGTGGACCCGCTGCGGTTCGGCGCGGCCGACCACCCCGACACCAAGCGGGTGCTGCCCGGCGTGGTCGCGGGCATCGGCGGCTACGGCAACTGCCTGGGCCTGCCCAACATCGGCGGCGAGGTCGTCTTCGACCCCTGCTACCAGGGCAATCCGCTGGTCAACGCGGGCTGCATCGGCGTCATGAAGCACGAGGACATCCACCTCGCGAAGGCGTCCGGCACCGGCAACAAGGTCATCCTGTACGGCGCCCGCACGGGCGGCGACGGCATCGGCGGCGTCTCCGTACTCGCCTCCGAGACCTTCGAGTCGACCGGCCCGGCCAAGCGCCCCGCCGTCCAGGTCGGCGACCCCTTCCAGGAGAAGCTCCTCATCGAGTGCACCCTGGAGATCTTCGCGGAGAAGCTGGTCGCGGGCATCCAGGACCTCGGCGGCGCGGGCCTGTCCTGCGCCACCAGCGAGCTGGCGTCCGCCGGTTCGGGCGGCATGCGCGTGGACCTGGACACGGTCCCGCTGCGTGACTCCTCGCTCTCGCCCGAGGAGATCCTCATGAGCGAGTCGCAGGAACGCATGTGCGCGGTCGTCGAGCCGGACAAGGTCGACCGGTTCATGGAGATCTGCGAGAAGTGGGACGTCATCGCGACCGTCATCGGTGAGGTGACCGAGGGCGAGCGCCTGGAGATCTTCTGGCACGGCGAGCAGATCGTCGACGTACCGCCGCGCACGGTCGCGCACGAGGGCCCGGTCTACCACCGGCCGTACGAGCGCCCGTCCTGGCAGGACGCGCTGCAGGCGGACGACGCCAACAAGCTGGCCCGCCCGGCGAATTCGGCCGAGCTGAAGGAGCAGATCCTGAAGCTGGTCGCGTCCCCGAACCAGGCCTCCAAGGCGTGGATCACCGACCAGTACGACCGTTTCGTGCAGGGCAACACGATCCTCGCGCAGCCCGAGGACGCGGGCATGGTCCGCGTCGACGAGGAGTCGAACCTGGGCGTCGCGATGGCGACGGACGGCAACGGCCGGTACGCGAAGCTCGACCCGTACGCGGGCGCGCAGCTGGCGCTCGCCGAGTCGTACCGCAACGTCGCGGCCTCCGGCGCCAAGCCGCTCGCCATCTCCAACTGCCTGAACTTCGGCTCGCCCGAGGACCCGGACGTGATGTGGCAGTTCGCGGAGGCCACCCGCGGTCTCGCGGACGGCTGCCTGGCGCTCGGTACCCCGGTGACGGGCGGCAACGTCTCGCTGTACAACCAGACCGGCGAGACGGCGATCCACCCGACTCCCGTCGTGGCCGTGCTGGGCGTCATCGACGACGTCACGCGCCGCACGCCGATCGCCTTCAAGGAAGAGGGCCAGCTCCTCTACCTGCTCGGCGAGACCCACGAGGAGTTCGGCGGCTCGGCCTGGTCGCAGGTCGTGCACGACCACCTCGGGGGCCTGCCGCCCAAGGTCGACCTGGAGCGGGAGCGGCTGCTCGCCGAGATCCTGATCTCCGCCTCGCGCGACGGCATGATCGACGCCGCGCACGACCTGTCCGACGGCGGCCTGATCCAGGCGATCGTGGAGTCCTGCCTGCGCGGCGGGGTCGGCGCGCGCCTCGTGGTGCCGGACGGGCTGTCCTCGACTGGCTCCGCCACGGGCGACGCCTTCACGTTCCTGCTCAGCGAGTCCGCGGGGCGTGCCGTCGTGTCCGTGCCGCGCAGCGAGGAGCTGCGGTTCACCGACATGTGCGGGGCGCGGGGGCTGCCGGTCACGCGGATCGGTGTCGTCGACGGCGACGCCGTCGAGGTGCAGGGCCAGTTCCAGCTTTCCCTGGAGGAGCTGCGGACGGCGCACACGGGGACGATCCCGGAGCTGTTCGCCTAGGACTCCACCCCGCTCGTCGAGCCCCCGCCCGGACCCGGTCCGGGCGGGGGCTCTGTCGTTGCGTCGATCACGGCTTGTTTGTAGTTACGTAATTACGTAACCTTCGACCATGGAGTTGGAAGAGCGCGTCGCCGAGCTCGAGCGGCGCATGGCTGCCCTGGAGGGCGCGGGCCGCGACCGTGACGAGGCCGCGCCCGCCGTGAGCGAGAGCGACTTCTGGGCCCTGGAGGGCCTGAAGGCGCAGCTCGCCGAGCACAAGGCCGCCGACGGCGGCGTGCTGTACACCGGCGCGGTCCGGCTGCCGACCGGGGAGCGGTACGACTGGCAGACCGGCCAGTTCACCGACGTGCTCCTCGACGGCGACTGGTCCGAGGTCGCCGACTCCTTCGCCGCGCTCGGCCATCCCGTGCGGCTGCGGCTGCTGCGGGAGATCCTCGGCGGCCGGCGCACCGCCGCGGACCTGGCCGCGCTCGACGGGGTCGGCACGACCGGCCAGATCTACCACCACCTGCGCCAGCTGACCGGCGCGGGCTGGCTGCACACCACGACCCGCGGCCGCTACGCGGTACCGGCGGACCGGGTGGTGCCGCTGCTCGTCTTCGTCGCGGCCGCCCGGCCCTGAGCACACCGAAACCGTCAGGGGGAACGACCATGTCCATACGCCTGCGCAAGCTCCTCTTCGTCCTCAGCCGCGTCCTGTGGGTGGCCTTCTTCGCCCAAGTGGCCGTGGGCCTCTTCGTCGACCTGCCCTACAACTACTGGCTCAGCTGGCTGCCCGCGCTCGGCGCCATCGCCCTCGAAGTCCTGCGGGGCCGTACCGCCAAGAACCACATCCAGGCGGAGTCCCGGGCGGCGGTCGAGGTCGGGCCGCCGGTCACCGGCCGCTGGTCCGCGCTGAACAGCCCGGCCGACAAGGTGCCGAGCCACGGCACGCACAACCTCGGCCAGACCTACGCCATCGACATCACGGCCGAGCCGGAGCAGGGCCCGGCCCGCCCGGCCCCCGTCTGGTTCTGGCCCGTCGCCCGGCGCGGTCGGGCGTACCCCGCCTTCGGGGCGCCGCTGCACGCGGTGGCCGATGCCACCGTCGTGCACGCCGAGGACGGCCAGCGCGACCACCTCAGCCGCAGCTCGCTCGCCGGGGTGCTGTACTTCTGGCTGATCGAGGGCGTCGGCAGGGTGATCGGCGGAACCCGCCGCATCGTCGGCAACCACATCGTCCTCGACCTCGGCGAGGGGGTGTTCGCCATGTACGCGCACGTCCAGCGGGGCTCGCTCGCGGTACGGGCGGGGGACAAGGTCGTCGCCGGGCAGCGGCTCGGCGGCTGCGGGAACTCCGGCAACTCCACCGAACCGCATGTGCACTTCCAGCTCATGGACGGCCCGGACCTGGAGACGGCGCGGGGAATTCCGTTCCGGTGGCGGGGAGTCGGGGTGCCCGCCAACAAGGAGGTGTTCACGGTGGACGCCAACACTTATACCGGGTCTATTTTTAATCCGTAATCAAAATTCATCCTGGTATAGTCCGGGCATGGCAGCACGAGGAGCCGCGTCGGCGGACGAGCCCGGAGTCCGTGAGCCGGATGGCCGCGCGCCCGGGCTGCGGGAGCGCAAGAAGCGGCAGACCGCCACGCGGATCTGGCAGGCCGCGGTGGAGCTGTTCGTCGAGCGCGGCTTCGACAAGGTGTCCGTCGCGGAGATCGCGGCCGCCGCCGACGTCTCGAAGATGACCGTCTTCAACTACTTCGGTACGAAGGAGGACGTGCTCCTCGGCCCCATGGAGGAGCACGTCGCGGACGCCGCCGACGCCGTGCGCGACCGCGCCCCCGGCGAGTCCGCCGCCGACGCGCTGCGCCGTCAGCTGCTCGACCTGATCGAGGCGCGTGACGCGTCCGTCGGCCTCAGCGACAACCCCCGCACGCTCCAGGTCCTGCGCCTGATCACCGAGACCCCGGTGCTCCTGCACCGGACGCACTCCTTTCACCTGCGCAGCCAGCAGTTCCTCGCCGACGTCCTCGCGGCGGAGACAGGCGAGCCCGTCCTCGCGGAGGTCGCCGCGGCCCAGTTGATCGGCGTACGCAACGCCGTGTTCGCCGCGGTGCACCGCCGCCGCATGGCCGGCGACCCGCTGGACCAGGTCGCCGCCGACGCCGCCCGGCTGGCCCGGGACGCCTTCGACCTGGTGGAAAAAGGGCTCAGCGGGTACGCGGTGAAGGCTTAGGCTCGCCCTCATGCCACCGGCGAAGAAGCGCACGCGCAGCTACGACCCGACGAAGATCCGCACCGCCGTGCTCACCCAGTTCGGCACCGTGCGGGAAGCCGTCGCGGGCCTGACCCCGGAGCAACTCGCCGCGCCCACCCGGCTCGGCGACTGGACCGTGCGCGAACTGGCCGCCCACCTCACGATGGTGCTCGGCTCCGTCGCCCGCCACCTGGACGCGCCCGAGCCCGACAAGCTCGAAGTGCCGCTCCAGGACTGGCCGTTCCGCACCTCGTCGGCCGCGAACCAGGTCGACGAGGACGTGCACGCCATCGTCGACGCGGGCACCGACCTCGACGGCCTCTTCGCGCACGCCCTCGACCGGCTCGCCGACACCCTCCCCGGCGCCGCCGACACCCGCCTCGTGCCGTCCCGGTTCGGCGGCATGACCCTCGCCGACTTCATGGTCACCCGCACCGTCGAACTCGTCGTCCACACAGACGACTTGAACGACGCCCTGCCCGGCCTCGACGTGCCGTACGACCGCCAGGCCCTGGCCGCCTGCACCCGGCTGCTCGCCGACGCGCTCGCGACGAAGGCGCCCGGCGGCGCGGTGGAGGTCCGGATCCCGCCGTACGCCGTGGTCCAGTGCGTCGAAGGCCCCCGGCACACCCGCGGCACCCCGCCCAACGTCGTCGAGACCGACCCGCTGACCTGGATCCGGCTCGCCACCGGGCGTACGACATGGGCGGCCGCGCTCGACGCGGCGCAGGTCGGCGCGAGCGGCGAACGGGCCGATCTCGGCGGGCTGCTGCCGATCATGTCGTGACCGATGGGGCCGCGGTGACGCTCGGCCGCCGCCGCGCACCCGGAGACACCGAGGGAACCGGTCCCGGATCCGCCCCGTCACAATGACATGTACAAGCAGCGTGTGACCCAGACCCTCACCGTCCTCGCCGCCGCCGGGCTGCTCGCTGCCTGCGGCTCCGAGTCCGGCTCCGGTGACGGCGGTTCCGACAAGGCCGGCCCCGGCAAGGGCGGCTCCGAGGCAGCCCTGACCGGCGTGCGCTGGAACGTCGTCAGCCTCACCGTCGACGGCAAGAAGCACCAAGCCCCCGAGGGCGCCTACGTCCGGCTCGGCGGCAAGGGCGGCACCGGAGGCAACTTCGGCTGCAACGGCTACGGCGCCAAGGTCTCGGTGAAGGACGACACCGTCCACTTCAAGCCGGGCGTGCACACCGACATGGCCTGCGACGCCCTCGACTTCGAGAAGGACCTGGCCAACGCCCTCGACGGCAGGCTCAAGGCCGGCGTCGACGACGACCGCCTCACGCTCACCAACGCCAAGGGCGACCGGATCGCCCTGACCTCCGAGCCCGTGAAGCCCGCGGCCCCGCTCCAGGGCACCCGGTGGACCGTGCACACCGTCGGCGACCGTGCCACGGGCCAGTCCCTGCCGAAGGAGGTCGCGGGCAAGGTCGACCTGCTCTTCGGCGCGGACGGCACCGCGCGCGGCAACCTCGGCTGCAACGACTTCACGGCGAAGGCCACCCCGCGCGACGGGGAGCTCACTCTCGGCACCCCCAGGACGACCCGCATGATGTGCGAGGGCGCCAAGGGCAAGACCGAGAAGGCCATGCTGAAGCTCTTCGGCGGCAAGGTCACGTACAAGGTGGACGACCGCACCCTGACGCTGAAGGCCACGGACGGCACAACTGTCACCGCGACGGCCCCGCAGCCGAAGTAGCACCCGGAACCGTCTCACCTCAAGCTGCCGCACGGCTGGATTCAGCCCGTCCGGCGATTGAGGACGAGCGCACAGCGCGACAGCGCGGTGCCCCACGGTGACGGCGCCTGGGCGACAAGGGGACGAAAGCACCACCACCGCCCAGGGCGCCCCCGCCAGCACCTTCCCCAATTCGGACCAGTGGTCGATCTCGCCTACACTCGGTGGCGTGCCACGTGGTGACGGTCGACTCAATCACGATCTGCTTCCCGGCGAGAAGGGCCCCCAGGACGCTTGCGGCGTCTTCGGTGTCTGGGCTCCGGGCGAAGAGGTCGCAAAGCTCACGTACTTCGGGCTCTACGCCCTCCAGCATCGGGGCCAGGAATCCGCGGGAATCGCGGTCAGCAACGGCTCCCAGATCCTCGTCTTCAAGGACATGGGCCTGGTGTCCCAGGTCTTCGACGAGACCTCGCTCAGCTCTCTCCAGGGACACATCGCGGTCGGTCACGCCCGCTACTCCACCACCGGAGCGTCCGTCTGGGAGAACGCCCAGCCCACCTTCCGCGCCACGGCCCACGGCTCCATCGCCCTCGGCCACAACGGCAACCTGGTCAACACGGCGCAGCTCGCCGAGATGGTCGCCGACCTCCCCAAGCAGGAGGGCCGCACCACGCGCGTGGCGGCCACCAACGACACCGACCTGCTCACGGCGCTCCTCGCCGCCCAGACCGACGCCGACGGCAAGCCGCTGACCATAGAGGAAGCCGCCGCCGCGGTGCTTCCCCAGGTGCAGGGCGCCTTCAGCCTCGTCTTCATGGACGAGCACACGCTGTACGCGGCCCGCGACCCGCAGGGCATCCGCCCGCTCGTCCTCGGCCGCCTGGAGCGCGGCTGGGTGATCGCCTCGGAGAGCGCGGCGCTCGACATCTGCGGCGCCGCCTATGTGCGCGAGATCGAGCCGGGTGAGTTCGTCGCCATCGACGAGAACGGTCTGCGAACGTCCCGATTCGCGGAAGCGAAGCCCAAGGGCTGTGTCTTCGAGTACGTCTATCTGGCCCGCCCCGACACCGACATCGCCGGCCGGAACGTCTACCTCTCGCGGGTCGAGATGGGCCGCAAGCTGGCCGCCGAGGCCCCCGTCGAGGCCGACCTGGTCATAGCTACCCCGGAGTCGGGCACGCCCGCCGCGATCGGTTACGCGGAGGCGTCCGGCATCCCCTTCGGCGCCGGACTGGTCAAGAACGCCTACGTCGGCCGGACCTTCATCCAGCCCTCGCAGACCATCCGCCAGCTCGGCATCCGGCTGAAGCTGAACCCCCTCAAGGAAGTCATCAAGGGCAAGCGCCTGGTGGTCGTCGACGACTCGATCGTCCGCGGCAACACCCAGCGGGCCCTGGTGAAGATGCTCCGCGAGGCCGGCGCGGCCGAGGTCCACATCCGGATCTCCTCGCCGCCCGTGAAGTGGCCCTGCTTCTTCGGCATCGACTTCGCCACCCGCGCCGAGCTCATCGCCAACGGCATGAGCATCGAGGAGATCGGCACGTCGCTGGGCGCCGACTCGCTCTCGTACATCTCCATCGACGGCATGATCGAGGCCACCACCATCGACAAGCCGAACCTGTGCCGCGCCTGCTTCGACGGCGAGTACCCGATGGACCTCCCCGATCCGGAGCTCCTCGGCAAGCAGCTCCTGGAGACCGAGCTGGCGGCCGGCCCGGCGGCCACGGCTGCGGCCGACGCGATCCGTCGGCCCTGAGCCCATTCATCAACCCCGAAAGATCCCAGGCAATGTCTGAGACAACTGGTGCCAGTTACGCAGCCGCCGGCGTCGACATCGAGGCCGGCGACCGCGCCGTAGAGCTGATGAAGGAGTGGGTGAGGAAGACGCAGCGCCCCGAGGTCGCGGGCCTCGGCGGCCTCGGCGGCTTCGCCGGCCTCTTCGACGCCTCCGCCCTCAAGCGCTTCGACCGCCCGCTGCTCGCCTCCGCCACGGACGGTGTGGGCACGAAGGTCGACCTCGCCCGTCAGCTCGGTGTGTACGACACGATCGGCCACGACCTGGTCGCCATGGTCATGGACGACATCGTCGTGTGCGGCGCCGAGCCGCTGTTCATGACCGACTACATCTGCGTCGGCAAGGTCCACCCCGAGCGCGTCGCCGCGATCGTGAAGGGCATCGCCGAGGGCTGTGTCCTCGCGGGCTGCGCGCTCGTCGGCGGCGAGACCGCCGAGCACCCGGGCCTGCTCGGCCCGGACGACTTCGACGTGGCGGGCGCGGGCACCGGGGCCGTGGAGGCCGACCGCGTCCTCGGCGCCGATCGCATCCGTACGGGTGACGCGGTCATCGCCATGGCGTCGTCCGGTCTTCACTCCAACGGGTATTCGCTGGTGCGGCACGTGCTCTTCGACCGCGCGGGGATGAGCCTGGACGCGCAGGTCGAGGAGTTCGGCCGCACGCTCGGCGAGGAGCTTTTGGAGCCCACCAAGATCTACTCCCTGGACTGCCTGGCGCTGCTCCGCACCACCGAGGTGCACGCGTTCAGCCACATCACCGGCGGCGGCCTCGCGGCCAACCTCGCCCGAGTGATCCCCGACACCCTGCACGCCACCGTCGACCGCTCCACGTGGACGCCGGGCCCGGTCTTCGACCTGGTCGGCCGCGCCGGACAGGTCGAGCGCCTGGAGCTGGAGAAGACCCTGAACATGGGCGTCGGCATGATCGCCGTGGTCCCGCAGGAGTCCGTCGACGTGGCCCTGACAACCCTCGCCGACCGCGGCGTGGACGCCTGGGTCGCGGGCGAGATCACCGACCGCGGCGCCGAGCACGCGACGGGCGCCGAGCTCACGGGCGCGTACCCGAAGTAGTCGCGCCGGGCCCGTGACACGCATCACTTCCCGCTCCGGGAGCGGACAGCACAAAACCCGGTCCGGCGGTGTTCCCACCCCGGACCGGGTGAAGTGCAGTCGCTACGGAACTCGCGCGAACTGCGAATCCTGTGTGATGTACGAGTACCGCGAGGTCAAGCGCCGCGGCGCTGCGCCGAGGGACCGGACTGGTCGTCCTCTTCGTCCTCGTCGTCGTTGTACAGATCCGCGTACTGCGCGTACGGGTCGTCTTCCTCGTCCTCGTCCTCGAACGGCTCGCCATTCGGCGGCTGCTGCGAAGTCGAAGCGCCCAGCTCGTTGGCCAGACGCGACAGGTCAGTCCCGCCGCTGTTGTACTTCAGCTGGCGGGCGACCTTTGTCTGCTTGGCCTTGGCCCGGCCGCGCCCCATGGCTCGACCCCCTCGGTATCGGGGCTTCATGGCCCCAGAGTCTTGACACGCGTTCATGATCTAGAACGGACTCTCCGTGGAGAGACCGGTCCGTAGGGCTTCCACGGTACCTGCTCCTGCGGCCATACGGTACGTCGCCCGCAGGACGCGCCTAGGCGCACGACTGGCAAGGTGCCCTTTCCTTGCTGGTCAACCGCGATTTTAACCTCTTCTTGGCGGACGACCCGCCGACGGGGGTGAGTCTTGTCTCCCGAGGGCGTCGGCGGGCCCTTGTCCGGCGTCGCGCGGAGCGTCAGCGGCGGCGGGCGTCCGCCATGCGCTGCTCGGCGATCCGGTCGGCCGCCGCGGCGGGCGGAATCCCGTCTGCCTTCGCACGTGCGAATATGGCGAGAGTGGTGTCGTAGATCTTCGCGGCCTTCGCCTTGCACCGGTCGAAGTCGAAGCCGTGCAGCTCGTCGGCGACCTGGATGACGCCGCCCGCGTTCACCACGTAGTCGGGCGCGTAGAGGATGCCGCGGTCGGCGAGGTCCTTCTCGACGCCCGGGTGCTCCAGCTGGTTGTTGGCCGCGCCGCACACCACCTTGGCGGTGAGCACCGGCACGGAGTCGTCGTTGAGGGCGCCGCCGAGCGCGCACGGCGCGTACACGTCCAGGCCCTCGGTGCGGATCAGCGTCTCGGTGTCGGCGACCGCGGTGACCTCGGGGTGCTTGCTGGTGATGCGCAGCAGCGAGTCCTCGCGCACATCGGTGATCACGACCTCGGCGCCGTCCTCCAGCAGGTGCTCCACGAGGATGTGGCCGACCTTGCCGACGCCCGCGACGCCGACCTTGCGGCCGCGCAGCGAGGGGTCGCCCCACAGGTGCTGGGCGGAGGCCCGCATGCCCTGGAAGACGCCGAAGGCGGTCAGCACGGAGGAGTCGCCGGCGCCGCCGTGCTCCGGGGAGCGCCCGGTGGTCCAGCGGCACTCGCGCGCGACCACGTCCATGTCGGCGACGTACGTACCGACGTCACAGGCCGTCACGTAGCGGCCGCCGAGCGAGGCCACGAAGCGGCCGTAGGCGAGGAGCAGTTCCTCGCTCTTGATCTTGTCGGGGTCGCCGATGATGACGGCCTTGCCACCGCCGTGGTCGAGGCCGGCCATGGCGTTCTTGTACGACATCCCGCGCGCGAGGTTCAGCGCGTCGGCGACGGCCTCTTCCTCGGTGGCGTAGGAGTAGAAGCGCGTGCCGCCGAGGGCCGGGCCCAGGGCGGTGGAGTGGATGGCGATGACGGCCTTGAGTCCGCTGGCGCGGTCCTGGCAGAGCACGACCTGCTCGTGGCCCCCCTGATCCGAGTGGAAGAGGGTGTGCAGGACGCCGTCGGTTACATCGGTCACGGTGGTGACTCCCGGTTACGTAGCGGCGGTTGGGCGGGTGCCCGTGCGGGTGGCGGGCCCCCGTTTTGCCATGAGGGTAGAGCCTGAGAGTAGAGCCTGAGGGGACCCGTACGCCGCACCCGTTCGGCATCACTATGTCGGGGTCCGGCGGGGGGTACCCAATGTCCGGCCTGGCGGGGACGCACCGGGGCCGCAGGACGGACTACGGCACTGTTCGGCCATGGCACGATTTGCAGTGTTTTCCAGCCGGTACGCGGGGGAGGGGAGGAGCCGTGCCCAAGGTGTCCTCGGTGATCGTCCCGTACGCGTCGTACTTGCGCGTGTATGAGCCCCTCGCGGCCTTCCCGGAGCCCGAGCGCAGCCACTGGGCGCGCTATGCCCGGCGCCCCGGCCGCCCCTCGTACCAGGACGAACTCCGCCGCTCCCTGGCCGACTTGGTGCCCACGCCGCCCGTCCCGGTGCCGGTGCACGAGAGCAGCGACGCGTTCGTCCTGGAGGCGGACGGCGTGGTGTGCGTCTGCCCCTGGCGCACCCGGCTGCGCGGCTGGCAGGCCCTGGGCGAGCTCGCGGGGCAGCTGCCGACGCCGGTCCTGGACGCGGTGCTGCCGCCGGTGGTGCGCCGCCAGGCCGCCGCGGACTACGAGGAGTGGCTGGCCCGCAACCCCGACGCCCGCCCGTGGATCCGCACCGCGACCTGGCACGTGCCGCTGAACTGGTTCGTGCTGGTGTCCGACGAGGAGCGGTGCTTCGAGCGGTGCGCCGAGGGCGCCGATGACGTCGCCGGCGCGGGGGCGGAGGAGCCGTCCGGGGCCGGGGCGCCGGTGCTGCGGTACCGCACGCCGATGGTGCAGGCGCGGCGCCGGGTGGCGCGCGGCCTGAAGGCCCTGCGGGACGCGATGGACGAGGGGCCGCTCATCGACGGCCTGGTGGACGTCGGCCGGTGGCTGGAGGAGTTCCACCCGCGCTCGCTGGTGGAGCTCGACTACGGCGGCCTGGTGCACGCGCTGCCGGAGGAGCTGCTCGACGAGGACCACTCGGCGGCGGACGTGGCCGCGGGGATCGCGGCGCTGCGGGCCGGCGACGGGGCGGGGGCCGGCGAGGCGTATGCGAGGCTCGTGGAGCGGTGGCGCGCGGTCCGGGAGCGCCAGTTCTCGAACTGACGGCGCAACGGTCCCCTGACGCGTGCGGCATCCTGTTCTTCCTTTGCCCCGGCAGCCCTGGTTCCGGTCCTGGTTCCGGCCCTGGTTCCGGTCCAGGTGGCGGCCGTGGTGGCGGTGCCTCTTGAGCCGATGTCCCGTCGCCGGGACGTAGGTCCCGATCCGGGCTTTTGCCTCAAGCGTGATGGACCGCACTTAACTGACCCTTGCGCTGATCGGCCCCCCTCGTGCCAAAATAGGACAAGGAGTCCGGACAGGGCTCCTTCCGTCCAACTAAGGGCGGAATGCTCTGCATTGCACGCTATGGGGGGTCTGTTGACTCCTGATCGCTCTGTGACTGATCGTCACTGTGGCGTGACTGTCCGCTATGGCATGGTCCATCGGCTTCCGTCGCTGATGGACACCTGGGAGGGCAATTCCATCGGTTTGGCCGACGCGGCTGGACGGATGGTGTAGTTGTAGTGCCGAGGACAAGCCGTTCGTCCTATAACCGACTCGACTCGCGTCCGCCATTTCGGGCAACGCGGGTCAAGGTGCAGAATTTAGAGGAATGAACCGAGAAGGTTCGGTTCTCCCGAGGAGGCCGCTCATGACCGCTCGCACCCCTGATGCCGAGCCGCTGCTGACCCCGGCTGAGGTCGCCACGATGTTCCGCGTCGACCCCAAGACGGTCACGCGCTGGGCCAAGGCTGGCAAGCTCACGTCGATTCGCACGCTCGGCGGACACCGCCGTTACCGCGAGGCTGAGGTCCGCGCTCTGCTGGCGGGTATTCCGCAGCAGCGCAGCGAGGCCTGAGCACGGCGTTTGTGCACTAAGCAGCAGCAAGCAGTACACATCGGACGATGAGCACCACCGCTGCCGGGTCCCCCAACCTGGCCGTAACGTCCGACATATAGCTACACACGACACGGGACCCGCCCCAACGGGCCCCACGCCTGTGCCACTTGGGTGCGTCGTTGATCGCGCTGGACTCCGCCGGGTCCAGCGCGATTTTTTTGTGCCCGTGCCCGGCGAGGGGCCGGCGGGGGCCCGGCGGGGCCGGCTGAGTCGGAGGGGCGCGCACGCCGGTGCGCGCTGTTGGGGGCCTCTGTGAGCCCTCCTGTTGATCCCTGGGGGAGCCTGTCGGGCGGGCCCTGGGGGGCCCGGGAGGCGCGTCGTCAAGGCGGCGCGTCAGGTGGTGCAATTGCACATATTAGATTGACCTGTTGTAGGGCAGGTGTAAGTTCCGGGGTTCCCAAAACTCGTTCGGTGACTACCGTCACACGAACCGTGGCTTGTTGCCCTTGATGTCCGTGCGCTAAAGGAGGCGAAGCGCCTCGGTATCGGGAGAACACTCCCGCTCTCGGTCAGCTTCCCACCCGGCAGGTGGCCGGCGCCTCGGCTTTGGTCATGCCTTGGGAGGACTTTCGTCCTCGCATTGCTCTGGGGCCGTCTCGGGCGCCTCGGCGGCCTCTGTGGGCTCACGGGCGTCGCCGGAGGGCTCCATGGCGAGGCGCAGGAGCTGGTGGCAGATGGGGCAGTGCCGGGTCAGGTGGCGGTAGCTGGTGGCCGCCGCGAGGTGGGCGCGCAGCAGGGCGCGTGTCTCGTGCCGAGCGGACGCGGGGTATGCGGGCATGCGCCACCTCCTCGGGAGCGGGCGGCTCGCTCCCTTATCCGGGGTACCGGGGGAATGTGACGCCGTCAACCCCGGTGCGTGGCAGGGGCACACGGCTGGCGACGCGGTGCGGCCCGCCCCTCACGGATGCGGGCTCAACGCAGTGAGGCCCGCACCCTCGCGGGTACGGGCCTCACAACACTGCGGTCCTGACGGGATTTGAACCCGCGGCCTCCACCTTGACAGGGTGGCGAGCACTCCAAACTGCTCCACAGGACCAGGTTTCGCAGCTCCGATTGTTGCTCTGGGCTGCGAGAAAAGACTCTACAGCAGGCCGGGCCCCCGGTCGAACTCGCTCTGTGTGAGCGGTCCGTCACAGGAGTACGGCTACGGGACGGCGGCGTCGATGGCCTTCACGATGCGCTTGTCCGAGACGGGGTACGCCGTGCCGAGGGCGTGCGCGAAGTAGCTGACGCGGAGCTCCTCGATCATCCAGCGGATGTCCAGGACCTCGCGCGGCACGGGCCGCCCCGGCGGCAGCTGTTCGAGCAGCCACGCGTACTCGTCGCGCATCTCGCGGACCTTCTCCATGCGCGTGGTGTCCCGCTGGACGTTCGTCGGCATCTGCTGGAGCCGGCGGTCGGCGGCGACCATGTAGCGCATCAGGTCGGGCAGGCGGCGTATCCCCGTCGCCGTGACGAAGCCGGGCTTGATGAGGGCGTCGAGCTGTTCCCGTACGTCCGTGAGGTTCGGCAGCAGCGCCGGGCTCCTGGTGGACTTCAGGCGCCGCTCGCAGGCCTGCCAGGCGGCGAGGACCTGCTGGACCTGCGCGACCGCGTGCACGGTCGTGTCGACGATCTCGGCGCGCACCTTCTCGTACAGCTTGCGGTACGACTCCTCGTCCCACGCGGGCCCGCCGAAGTCCCCGATGAGCTTGTCCGCCGCGGCCGTGGCGCAGTCGTCGAAGAGGGCCTGCATGGAGCCGTGCGGGTTCGCCGACAGGGCCAGCTTCTGCTGGTTGGTGAGCTTGTCCTGGGCGAACTTGCCGGGGTTCACCGGGATGTTGCGCAGGATCAGGCGGCGGGTGCCGCGCCACATCGCCCGCGTCTGCTCCGCCTCGGTGTCGAAGAGGCGTACGGAGACGGTGTCGCCGTCGTCGACCAGGGCCGGGTAGGCCTTCACGGGCTGGCCCGCGCGCCGGGTCTCGAAGACGCGGGAGAGGGCGCCGATCGTCCAGTCCGTGAGGCCGCTCCGCTCCACGGACTCGCCGCCGGAGCGCTCGGCCGTCGCGGCGGCCGCCTGCGACAGGGCCTTGCGCGCCTTCGGCTTGAGCCGGAGCTTCAGCGCGTCCAGATCCTTGTCCTCCGCCAGCTTGCGGCGCCGCTCGTCGGTGACCCGGAAGGTGATCTTCAGGTGGTCGGGGACGCGGCTCAGGTCGAAGTCGTCGGCGCCCAGCGGCACGCCGACCATCTTCTGCAGCTCGCGCCCCAGGGTGACGTGCAGCGGCTCCTGCCGGGGCGTGGCCCGCTTCAGGAACTCCTTGGCGTAGTTGGGCGCCGGGACGTAGTGGCGGCGGATCGGCTTCGGCAGGGAGCGGATCAGCTCGGTCACGACCTCCTCGCGCAGGCCCGGGATCTGCCAGTCGAAGCCGTCGGCCGACACCTGGTTGAGCACCTGGAGCGGGATGTGGACGGTCACGCCGTCCGCGTCCGCGCCCGGCTCGAACTGGTACGTCACCCTGAACTTCAGCGGCCCCTGACGCCACGTGTCGGGATAGTCGTCCTTCGACACGTCGCCCGCGCGCTCGTTGATGAGCATGGACCGCTCGAAGTCGAGCAGCTCCGGCTCCTCATGGCGCTTCTTCTTCCACCACGAGTCGAAGTGCGCCCCGGACACGACGTGCTCGGGCACCCGCTGGTCGTAGAAGTCGAACAGCGTCTCGTCGTCGACGAGGATGTCGCGGCGCCGGGCGCGGTGCTCCAGTTCCTCGACCTCGGTGAGCAGCTTGCGGTTGTCGGCGAAGAACTTGTGGTGGGTGCGCCAGTCGCCCTCGACGAGTGCGTTGCGAATGAAAAGGTCGCGGCTCGTCTCCGGGTCGATGCGGCCGTAGTTCACCTTGCGGTCGCTGATGATCGGGACGCCGTACAGCGTCACCTTCTCGTACGCCATGACGGCCGCCTGGTCCTTCTCCCAGTGCGGCTCGCTGTACGTGCGCTTGAGCAGGTGCTGGGCCAGCGGCTCGACCCACTCCGGTTCGATCTTCGCGTTGACGCGGGCCCACAGCCGGGACGTCTCGACGAGCTCGGCCGACATGATGAAGCGCGGGGGCTTCTTGAAGAGGGCCGAGCCCGGGAAGATCGCGAACTTGGCGCTCCGGGCACCGAGGTACTCGTTCTTCGCTGTGTTCTTCCCACCCTCCCCCCCGGCGTTCTTCACGTCCTTCATGCCCACGTGGGAGAGCAACCCGGCGAGGAGCGAGACGTGCACGTGCTGCTCGGCGGCGTCGTCCTCGTTGAGGTGGATGCCCATCTGCTTGGCGACCGTGCGCAGCTGCGTATAGATGTCCTGCCACTCGCGGATGCGCAGGAAGTTCAGATACTCCCGTTTGCACATGCGGCGGAAGGCGGAGGAGCCGAGCTCCTTCTGCTGCTCGCGCACGTACCGCCACAGGTTCAGATACGCGAGGAAGTCGGACGTCTCGTCCTTGAAGCGGGCGTGCTGCTGGTCGGCCTGCGTCTGCTTGTCGGCGGGGCGCTCGCGCGGGTCCTGGATGGAGAGCGCGGCGGCGATCACCATGACCTCGCGTACGCAGCCGTTCTTGTCGGCTTCGAGGACCATGCGGGCCAGGCGCGGGTCGACGGGGAGCTGGGCGAGCTTGCGGCCCTGCTGGGTGAGGCGCTTCTTCGGGTCCTTCTGCGTCGGGTCGAGCGCGCCCAGTTCCTGGAGGAGCTGGACGCCGTCCCGGATGTTGCGGTGGTCCGGCGGGTCGATGAACGGGAACTTCTCGATGTCGCCGAGGCCGGCCGCGGTCATCTGGAGGATGACGGACGCGAGGTTCGTACGGAGGATCTCGGCGTCCGTGAACTCCGGGCGGGCGAGGAAGTCGTCCTCGGAGTACAGCCGGATGCAGATGCCGTCGGACGTACGGCCGCAGCGGCCCTTGCGCTGGTTGGCGCTGGCCTGCGAGATCGCCTCGATGGGCAGGCGCTGCACCTTGGTGCGGTGGCTGTAGCGGGAGATGCGGGCGGTGCCCGGGTCGATGACGTACTTGATGCCCGGGACGGTCAGGGACGTCTCGGCGACGTTGGTCGCCAGGACGATTCTTCGGCCGGTGTGCTGCTGGAAGACGCGGTGCTGCTCGGCGTGCGAGAGGCGCGCGTAGAGGGGCAGGACCTCGGTGAACTTGTAGTTCTTCTTGTTCAGCGCGTCCGCCGTGTCCCGGATCTCGCGCTCGCCGGAGAGGAAGACGAGGATGTCGCCCTTGCCCTCGGCCTGGAGCTCCTCGACGGCGTCGGTGATCGCGGTGATCTGGTCGCGGTCCGGGTCGTCCGTGTCCTCTTCGAGGAGCGGGCGATAACGGACCTCCACCGGATACGTGCGCCCGCTGACCTCGACGATCGGGGCGTCCCCGAAGTGGCGCGAGAAGCGCTCCGGGTCGATGGTCGCGGAGGTGATCACGACCTTCAGGTCCGGGCGCTTCGGCAGCAGCTGGGCGAGATAGCCCAGCAGGAAGTCGATGTTGAGGGAGCGCTCGTGCGCCTCGTCGATGATGATCGTGTCGTACGCGCGCAGCTCGCGGTCCGTCTGGATCTCGGCCAGCAGGATGCCGTCCGTCATCAGCTTCACGTACGTACCCCCGCTCACCTGGTCGGTGAAGCGGACCTTCCAGCCGACGGCCTCGCCGAGCGGCGTGTTCATCTCCTCGGCCACGCGCTCGGCGACCGTGCGGGCCGCGATCCGGCGGGGCTGGGTGTGGCCGATCAGGCCGCGCACGCCGCGGCCCAGTTCGAGGCAGATCTTCGGGATCTGGGTGGTCTTGCCGGAGCCGGTCTCGCCCGCGACGATCACGACCTGGTGGTCGCGGATCGCCTCGAGGATGTCGTCCTTCTTCTGGCTGACCGGGAGCTGCTCGGGATACGTGATCGCGGGCACGCCGGCGGCGCGGCCCGCCATCCTGGCCTCCGCCTTCGCCACGTCCTCCGCGATCTCCGCGAGGACGGCGGCGCGGGCCTCGGGCTTGCGGATGCGGCGTGCGCCTTCGAGCCGCCGGCCGATGCGGTGCTCGTCGCGCAGCGAGAGCTCCGTCAGGCGGGGGGCGAGGGCGTCGAGGGTGAGGGCGGGCTGCGTAGACATACGCGGTCCAGGATCTCACCCGGCGCTCGGGAACGGCCAACCGATTTCCCGTGGGGCGCGGGGGAACACGTACGATTCCGGGCATGTGGTCCCGAGCGCGGCTTGCGTGGTGCTCCCTGGTGGGGGTGCTGGTCGTCGTGCTCGGGGTCGGTGTGCTGTGTGGCTCCGCCGGGGCTGCGGGGGCGGGTGGCGCTGCTGGGGCGGGCGGGTCCGACCGGACCCTGGTTGCCGGGCCGGCCGAGGCGCAGGCTCAGGTCGCCCCCCGGTCGGCCGAGGATGACGTCTTCGTCGAGGCGCGCGGGGACGGGCCGGGAGTGCCCGGCTGCGGCAAGGGCGACCGGGAGGACGACGGGCAGCGGCCCGCCGCGCCACCGCGGTCCCCCACCTCGTACGAGCTGCTGCCCGCCCTCTACGACACCCGTACCGCCTCCGGTTCCTGGATCGCCGACCAGGCCGTCCTGACCGTCTCGCCCGGCCGCGCGCCGCCCGCGCTGGTGCCGCCCTCGCCGATAGACCTCTCCGTTCTGCGCGTGTAGGAGGCCCCTGTCTCAGGGGTTCCTCAACTACGTACGCAACAGGAGAAGTGCATCACCATGTCCGCACGCAAGAAGAAGAACGTCGCCGTCGTCGCCGGAGTGGCCGTCGCCGCCGCCCTGCTCGGCGTCGCCTCGTACACCGCCACCAAGCCCGAGGAGCCGTCCGTCGCGCGCGCCGACAAGGGCTCCGAGGCCGGAGGCGGCGAGTCCTCCTCCGCCGCCCCGCGCGCGGGCGTCTACCCCGAGCTGGAGGCGCTCGCCCGGCGCGACGCCAAGGACCCGCTCGCCCAGGGCAAGGCGGACGCCCCCGTCGTCATGATCGAGTACGCCGACTTCAAGTGCGGGTTCTGCGGGAAGTTCGCGCGGGACACCGAGCCGGAGCTGGTGAAGAAGTACGTCGAGGACGGGACGCTGCGCATCGAGTGGCGGAACTTCCCGATCTTCGGCGAGGACTCCGAGCGGGCCGCGCGCGGTGCCTGGGCCGCCGGGAAGCAGGGCAGGTTCTGGGAGTTCCACGAGGCCGCGTACGCGGACGGCGCCAAGGAGAAGGGCTTCGGCGACGGGCGCCTGAAGGAGCTCGCGCGCGAGGCCGGGGTCGGGGATGTCGGGCGGTTCATGGACGACGCGGGCAGTGACGCCGCGAAGGCCGCCGTGAAGAAGGACCAGGACGAGGGGTACAAGCTCGGCGCCGCCTCCACGCCGTCGTTCGTGATCAACGGGCAGCCCATCGCGGGGGCGCAGCCGGACGCCGTGTTCGAGCAGGCCATCGAGGCGGCGAAGGCCGCGAAGGGGTCCGGCGGCAAGGGTGGGTCCGGCGGTGGCAAGGGCGGGTCCGGCGGTGGCAAGGGTGGCGACAAGTGAGCGCCGACGTCGGGTACTTCGCCGCCCTTCTCGCGGGGCTGCTCGCTCTGGTCAGTCCGTGCAGCGCGCTTCTGCTGCCCGCCTTCTTCGCCTACTCGATCGACTCCACGTCCCGGCTGCTCGCCCGGACCGGGATCTTCTACGCCGGGCTCGCCACCACGCTGGTGCCGCTGGGCGCCGCCGGGTCCGTGGCCGGGCGGTTCTTCTTCGGGCACCGGGAGCAGCTCGTCTTCTGGGCGGGGTGGCTGATCATCGCCCTCGGTGTCGCGCAGGTGGTGGGGCTCGGGTTCGCCTCGCGGCGCATGGCCGAGCTGTCCGGGCGGATCCGGCCGACTACGGCGGTGTCGGTGTACGCGCTCGGGGCGGTGTACGGGCTTGCCGGGTTCTGTGCCGGGCCGATCCTCGGGAGCGTGCTGACGGTGGCCGCCGTGAGTGGCAGCCCGGTGTACGGGGGCGCTCTGCTCGCGGTGTACGCCCTGGGCATGGCTGTGCCGCTGTTCGTGCTTGCCGTGCTGTGGGAGCGGTTCGAGCTGGGGCGGCGGCGGTGGCTGCGGGGGCGGGTGTTCCGGGTGGGGCGCGGGCGCGGGAGCTTTGAGCTGCATACGACGTCGGTGCTGTCCGGGCTCTTCTTCGTGCTGCTGGGGTCGCTCTTCCTCGCGTACGACGGGGCCGCGGCGCTGCCGGGGCTGCTGAACGTGGACGACTCGTTCGCCGTGCAGGAGTGGGCCGGGCGGGTCGGGGACGCGGTGCCGGACTGGATGCTGCTGGTGGGGGTCGTGGTGGTGGCCGGGGCGGTGTTTCTGGTGCGGCGGCGGTCCGCTGCGGCACGGGACGCTGTGGCACGGGACGCCGTGACGGCACCGGAGGCCGAGGCGGAGGCCTCGTCGTCTTAGCCCGGGGCCGGGCGCGGCTCAGCCCCGGGGCCGGGGCCCGGGCCCGGGCCGGGCACGGCGAAGGCCCCGTCCACCTGGACGGGGCCTTCGGAGAGGTGGCTGGGGCCGGGATCGAACCGGCGACCTATCGCTTTTCAGGCGATCGCTCGTACCAACTGAGCTACCCAGCCACGCGATCCCGCGAGCGGGAATCGCAAGCGGTCCTGACGGGATTTGAACCCGCGGCCTCCACCTTGACAGGGTGGCGAGCACTCCAAACTGCTCCACAGGACCAAGCTTTGTGCGAGCACAAGTCTCGCACAGGTGTTGCGTGCCCCCAACGGGATTCGAACCCGTGCTACCGCCTTGAAAGGGCGGCGTCCTGGGCCACTAGACGATGAGGGCTAAGAGGCCCGCCGTGGGCGCTTTGCAGCGCGTCGGGGACGTGAGAAGCATATGGGATGGGAGGAGGGATCGCCAAAACGGTTATCGGGGGCTCGGGGGGTGCTCCCCGGAAGGCCGGGACGAGGCCGGCGCTGGAGGGGGCGTGGAGGGGTCGGCGCCGGGCTGGTTCTCCTTGGGGAGATGGCGGCTGACCTCGGCCTTCGTCAGGCCGAGCCCGCCCAGTTT
Organism: Streptomyces aureoverticillatus; assembly: GCF_014649395.1. GTDB lineage: Bacteria > Actinomycetota > Actinomycetes > Streptomycetales > Streptomycetaceae > Streptomyces > Streptomyces aureoverticillatus. Next base: position 37,718 of record NZ_BMSY01000003.1, on the reverse strand, counting down.
GATCTCGTCCCAGGCCTGTAGGCGTTTGGTGGCACGGTCCAGGTAGAGGACCGAGGTCTCGACCGGGTCGGGGTGCTCGCCCTCGACCGCGCGCAGTCCGCTGCCGCCCGTCGAGCCCTCGACGCGCAGCCGCGTGCCCTTGTCCATGACCTCCATCTCCTGGTGGTGCACATGGCCCGCGAGGACGAGCGGCACCGTCCCGTCCGTCTGCCGTGCGGCTGTGGGGTTGTGCGCGACCGCGATGTCGACCGGCGTCCCCTTGGCGGCCTGCTCGCGCAGCGACGCGGCGAGGTTGACGCCCGCCATCTCCTCGACCGGGTTGCCCTCCTGCTTCGTCGATCGGTCCGGCGTGAACTGGGGGTCCCCGATGCCGGCGAAGCGCAGGCCCGCGACGTCGACGGGCTTGCTGTCGTCGAGCACGTGGGTGTTCTTGAGCTTCTTCAGATAGCGCTGGGTGGCGAACGAGTCGTGGTTGCCGCGCACCCACACGTACGGCGCCCCCAGGTCCTCGATCGGGTCCAGGAAGGCGTTCTCGGCCGCGGAGCCGTGGTCCATCGTGTCCCCGGAGTCGACGATGACGTCGATCTCGTACTGCTCCACCAGGGAAGAGATGATCTTCCAGCTCGCCGGGTTGAGGTGGATGTCCGAGACGTGCAGGAGGCGGATGGTGGAGGGGTCCGGCTCGTAGGCGGGGAGGGTCGACGTGACGTCGTACAGCTTCGTCACATTGGTGACCAGGCGGGCCAACTCCCGCTGGTAGACGTCGAATTCGCTGACGATGTTGCGGGCGTTGCCGACGACCGAAGGCGCGCTGCTGAGGAGGCCGGAGAACTTCGGTTCCAGGACCGACTTGGGGTTCCAGGTCGCGTACGCCGCCGTGCCGGAGGCCGCCAGGAGGGTGAGGGCCAGGCCGCCCGCCGCAAGCGCCCGGCGCGGCCGGCGGTAGACCGCGAGGCCGAGCGCCGTGGCGCCCGCGACCACGGCGGCGCAGGAGCGCACGGCCAGGTCGAGCGTGCCGGTGGCGACGTCCTCCGCCACCTCCTCCTGCATCCCCGAGATCCGCTCCGGATGGTCGACGAGCGCCTCCGAGCGCACCGGGTCCAGGCGGTCCACCTCCACGTCCAGGCGGATCGGCGCCACGTGCGAGTTCAGCTCCAGGGCGCCGAGCGGCGACACGTCGATCTTCGTGCCCCCGGTCAGGGAGGGGCGCAGCTGCATGCGCGTGTCCATGGGGCCGACCGGCGTACGTACGCTGCCGACGATCAGCAGGCCGAGCCAGGCCCCCAGGATGACCACCGCCACCAGGCCCACCGCACGGCCGAACGGGTGCGGGGTGCTTGTGAGGTCCGTGGTCGGGGGCGGGTGACCTGCGCGGCAGCGGCGTACGACAGCGGCCGGCGCCCTGCGCAGACCGCGCAGCTTCCGCAGAACGACTGTCGCGTCGCGCCCCATTGGGCCCGTATGCCCATGGCGGGCCGTGGCTATGCCGGTGCGGGGAGGTGGTGAGCGGGGGGGCGTGGTCGACAATGGGCTTGTGCTGGAGATGACGCGCGAGGAGTTCGAGGAACTGGTGGCCGAGGCGCTCGACCGGATTCCTCCCGAGCTGACGCGGCTCATGGACAACGTCGCGGTGTTCGTCGAGGACGAGCCACCGAGCGACGACCCCGAGCTGCTCGGCCTCTACGAGGGGACTCCGCTCACCGATCGCGGTGAGTGGTACGCGGGGGTGCTGCCCGATCGCATCACCATCTACCGGGGGCCCACGCTGCGGATGTGCGAGTCGCGCGAGGACGTCGTCGCCGAGACCGAGATCACCGTGGTGCACGAGGTGGCGCATCACTTCGGGATCGACGATGAGCGGCTGCATGCCTTGGGGTACGGCTGAGCGTTGCTGGTTGCTGGTTGCTGGTTGCTGGTTGCTGGTTGCTGGTTGCTGGTTGCTGGTTGCTGGTTGCTGGTTGTCGGCGTGGGCGCGTGGGACATGGGTCGGCTGCGCACGGTCCGTGTCCTCTTGTGGGGCACGGGAGTTGGGCAGGGCGTCCCTTCCCCCAGCGCCTTCGGAGGTGCTCGGCCGTGCGCCAGTTGTACGTTTCCGTCCGGTGGGCCGCGGCCGTGGTGGCCGTCGCGGCGACCGCGGGCTGTATGAGCATCGGCGACGACGGGAGCGGCGGACCCGCCCCCGCGCGGTCCGCCGGTGACCGGAGCGGGGCCGCCGCCCCGGACGGCGGAAGTGTCACGCCCGGCGGGGCGCGCGGGGAGCGGCGGAAGGACGGCCGCCGGGGTGACGACGACAAGGACGGCAAGGGCGGCAAGGACGACAGGGGCGACGGGAAGGACGGCGGCAAGGGCGGCAAGAAGGCGGCCGCCGGGCGCGGGAAGGACGCCGCTGCGGGGGACAAGCCCTCGGCGGGCGGGACCGGTGGCGGCGGCTCGACCGTCGCGCCCACCAACGACGGCGGCCGGCCCTCGCCGACCCGGCCCCGGCCCGGCCCCCGGCCGACCCGGAGCACGCCCTCGCCCGACCCGACCTCCCCGACCCCGACGCCCACGCCGGACCCCTCCTCGCCCGAGCCGTCGTCGTCCGCGCACGGCGGGATGGGGGAGCCGGCGGGGCGCGGGGAGCCCTCGCCGCAGGCGGGGCCCGCGTAGAGGGGCGGGGCTGGTAGACCCGGGGGCCCTCGCCCCGTCGCCGACCGGGGTCATAGCCCCGTTATGGTGGGCGTTTGCCAATTGGGGTGGGGGGTGCGTATGGTGGTAGATCGTTTGATCCCATTTGCCCGGCGCCGCCAAAGAGAGCGCCGCGTGGCGCGTACTCTCCCTTGCCGTGGCTGACCGCATAGAGGCGGTCCATTGCGAAATCACGGAGTTGTGGGCGCGTGCCGAGACTCCGGAAGGTTTCGCATTTCGCATGTCCATTTCCAGTTTTGACGTTCAGCCTGCCCAGGTCCAGGACGAGACCGAGATCACCGAGCTCGTCGAGGTCGCAGCCGTGACCGAGACCGAGGCAGCCGACGCCGTCACCGCCGAGAAGGCAGAGCCGGCGGAGACCCCGGCCGCCGACGAGACCCCGGCCGCCCCGGCCGCCGACTCGACCGAGCAGGCCACCACCGAGGCCCCCGCCTCCGAGAACACCGCCGACGCCTCCGACGCCGCGGACTCCTCCGACGGCTCCGACGCCTCCGAGGAAGAGGGCGGCATCACCTTCGCCGACCTCGGCCTCCCCGACGGCGTCGTCCGCAAGCTCGCGCGCAACGGCGTGCACACCCCCTTCCCGATCCAGGCCGCGACCATCCCGGACGCCCTGGCCGGCAAGGACATCCTCGGCCGCGGCCGCACGGGCTCCGGCAAGACCCTCTCCTTCGGTCTGCCGATGCTGGCCCAGCTGGCCGAGGGCCGCACCGAGAAGAAGAAGCCCCGCGGTGTCATCCTCACCCCGACCCGTGAGCTCGCGATGCAGGTCGCGGACGCCCTGCAGCCGTACGGCGACGTGCTCGGCCTGAAGATGAAGGTCGTCTGCGGCGGTACGTCGATGGGCAACCAGATCTACGCCCTCGAGCGCGGCGTCGACATCCTCGTCGCCACCCCGGGCCGCCTGCGCGACATCATCAACCGCGGCGCCTGCTCGCTGGAGAACACCCAGATCGCCGTCCTCGACGAGGCCGACCAGATGTCGGACCTGGGCTTCCTGCCCGAGGTCACCGAGCTGCTCGACCAGGTCCCGGCCGGCGGCCAGCGCATGCTGTTCTCCGCCACGATGGAGAACGAGATCTCCACGCTGGTCAAGCGCTACCTGAACAACCCGGTGACGCACGAGGTCGACAGCGCCCAGGGCAACGTCACGACGATGACGCACCACATCCTGATCGTGAAGCCCCGCGACAAGGCGCCGGTCACCGCCGCGATCGCCTCGCGCAAGGGCCGCACCATCATCTTCGTACGCACCCAGCTCGGCGCCGACCGCATCGCCGAGCAGCTCCGCGACTCCGGTGTGAAGGCCGACGCGCTGCACGGCGGCATGACGCAGGGCGCCCGTACGCGCGTCCTCGCGGACTTCAAGGAGGGCTACGTCAACGCCCTGGTCGCCACCGACGTCGCCGCCCGCGGCATCCACGTCGACGGCATCGACCTGGTCCTGAACGTGGACCCGGCCGGCGACCACAAGGACTACCTGCACCGCTCGGGCCGTACCGCCCGTGCCGGCCGCAGCGGCACCGTCGTCTCCCTCTCCCTGCCGCACCAGCGCCGCCAGATCTTCCGCCTCATGGAGGACGCGGGCGTCGACGCCTCGCGCCACATCGTGGGCGGCGGCGGCGCGTTCGACCCGGAGGTCGCCGAGATCACCGGCGCCCGTTCGATGACCGAGGTCCAGGCCGAGTCCGCGGGCAACGCGGCCACCCAGGCCGAGCGTGAGGTCCGCGACCTCACCAAGGAGCTGGAGCGCGCCCAGCGCCGCGCCGCCGAGCTGCGCGACGAGGCCGACCGCCTCACCGCCCGCGCCGCCCGCGAGCGCGGCGAGGACCCGGAGGCCGCGGTCGCCCAGGCCACCGCGGCTGCCGAGGCCCCCGCCGCCGAGGCCGTCACCGAGGCCGCCGCCGTGGTGCCGGAGCAGCAGGCGGCCGAGCGCGCCGAGCGCCCGGCCCGCGACGACCGCCCGGCCCGCGACGACCGTCCCTCGTACGACCGTCGTCCGGCCCGTGACGAGCGCGGCAACTACGAGAAGGAGCGCCGCTCCTTCGACCGTCGTGACGACCGCGGCGACCGTGGCGGCTTCCGCCGTGACGACCGCCGTGACGACCGCGGTGGCCGTTCCTTCGAGCGCCGTGACGACCGCCCGTCCGGCGGCGGCTTCAACCGTGACCGCCGTGACGACCGCGGTGGCTTCAACCGCGAGGACCGCGGCGGCTTCCGCCGTGACTTCAACCGCGACGACCGTGGCGGCCGTTCCTTCGAGCGCCGCGACGACCGCCCGTCCGGCGGCAGCGGCTACAACCGCGACCGCCGTGACGACCGTCCGTCGGGTGGCGGCTTCAACCGCGACCGTCGCGACGACCGTCCGTCGGGTGGCGGCTTCAACCGTGACCGCCGTGACGACCGTCCGTCCGGTGGCGGCTTCAACCGTGACCGCCGTGACGACCGAGGTGGCCGTTCCTTCGAGCGCCGTGACGAGCGGGGCGGCTTCCGCCGCGACGACCGCCCGTCCGGCCACCGGGGCAGCGACCGCCCGTTCAACCGCGACCGCCGCGACGACCGCCCGGCCGGCGGCCACCGCTCCGGCGGCCACGACCGCCCGTCGTACAACCGCGGCTCCGGCTCGGCCGGCGGCTCCTTCGGCCGTCGCGACGACAAGCCGCGCTGGAAGCGCAACGGCTGACGCCTGAGCGTCCGCCCGAACCACGGCAACGGGCCCGCCCTCACCCAGAGGGCGGGCCCGTCCCGCTCGGCCCACCCCCGACCGCGGTCCGACAGCCCCCAAAGGCGATACCCGATCGGAAGCCGGGGCCCGGCGGGCTATGCTCATGGGTGCGCCGACGCCATGTCGGCGAGGACCGTTAGCTCAATTGGCAGAGCAGTGGACTTTTAATCCATTGGTTGTGGGTTCGAGTCCCACACGGTCTACGTGGAGCAGGCGGAGGGAAGCCCCCCCGACCTGCCGAGCAACGTCCGAGCCCGCTTCGGTGGGCTCGGACGTTGCTGCGTTTCCGGCCCCTGCGCGAGGGACGCGTGAGTGATCCGTGAGCCGACGAGGCATCAGCCTCCGGCGACGCGCAGCAGCCGTTCCGTTGATTCCTGGTACTGCCGCAGGGCGAGGCGCAGTTCCTCCGTCTGTGCTTCGGTGCCCTGGTCCTGCCAACTTTCGCGCAGGGCACGGCGTCGCTCGGTGAGGGCGTCGGTGAGATGGGTGGCGGCCTCGTCGAAGACCTGGTCGGCTTCCTGTACTGCCTGGTGCGGGTTTTCGACGAAGGTGCGGAGGGCCTGCTGGAGGCGCGCGGTGAGCTTGTCCCGGTCACCCGGGGAGAGCAGCATCGCGGCCTGAGCGTGGGCAGGGCCGCCGGTGCCGGGGCCGGAGCCGAGGCCGCGGTCGGGGTCGGGCCTTCCGACGGTTTCGGGTTGCGGGGCGTGCACGGGGTCGTACGTCATGACTGGCTGCTTCCGTTGGCATGGCGCCTGTCGGGCATCCACGGCGCGTGGCCGCGGCTGCCGGGGGACCGGGGGCGGTGCCGGCCGGGGCGGGCAGGCCGTGCGGTGAGGAGCGCGTCGGCCTCGGCGACCGCCTTCTGCGGTGAGCCGACGAACTGCTCCTGGATGTCGGCCCATTGCACCGCGTAGTGCTCGCGTACGTCGGGGGTCAGCGGCTGCTCCTTGAGGGAACCGTGCCGCTTGACGCGTCCTGCGAGTTCACGCTCGGCCGCCTTCACGTCGCCGTCGTGCCGGGCGACGGCCCGGTCGTACTCGGGGCCGAAGCGCCGCTTGCCCTGCTTGGTGCTTGCTTGCCGCCTCAGCGGCGGAAGGCGTCCCTGGCCTTGTCGATGGACTGCTTCAGGTTTCCGGAGGCCCGGTCGGTGCGGCCTTCCCGTTGCATCCGGCGGTTCCGGGTGCGTTGGCCGAGGCGCTCGGTGATCCGGCCCTTGGCCGCCTGCGCCTTGTTCCTGAACGTGCGTCCAGCACTCATGGCTGTCCTCGCTTCGTACCGGATGGGTGGGCGTGGTGCCGTGCTGTCGCTGGCGGCTACCGGCGGGACCGGGTCCTGCCGCGGCCGCGCCTGAAGAAGCCGATGATCCAGAGGACCAGCAGTACCGCCGCGACGTACCAGAGGACCTGCATGGTGAAGCCGAACCCGAAGATCACCAGGATCAGCAGAAGGAGAAGAATCCAGACGAGCATGGCCGGGCCTCCAGAGCGCGCGGAGATGTTCCTGGCTTCCGCGGGGTCTGGGCGAAGCGCGAAGGCGGAATGCGTCGACCGAATGGTCCGAGCGGCACAGCCCTACGTCGTGCCGTCAGTCAACGCCCGGTGGAGGTTCCTGTCAACGGCCGTCGGGTGGCGTGGGGTTGGCCGCCGGGTGCGGGGCGCGCAGCCGGCAGGCGGCCGTCTGCGAAGCGGTCTGCCACGCCCGGACAACGCGCGTCGCGTCCAGACGTATCCACGACCGTTCGGCAGGACTACGCTGCGAAGTGAGGCCCCAGTCCCCAGTCCCCGGCAGCGAGGTCCCGTTCCGCCTGGGGAGGCCCGCCGTGATCGTCCTGTTCGTCATCCTCGTCGTTGCCCTGTTCGGCTTCGGATTCCTCCATCCCCTGTGGTGGGCCGCCGCGGCCGTACTGATCTTCGTGGCCGTGCACCGCGGCAGGGGCGGTGCGGGGAGCCGGGGCCCGGGCGGCAATCTCGACTACCACGACTACCGGGCCTACCGGGACCGCCAGGAGCGCTGGGACCGCCGCTACCGACGGCAGCATCAGGCGCGCTGGCGGCGCCAGGACCGCAGGGACGAACTGCATCACCGGTGACGGATTTCGTGTCCGGCGGGTGCCCGGGTGTCTTTACGTTTCCGGCGCCCAGGCGTCCTTCGTTCCCGCTGCGGGGTGTACCCAGACAGGAGAAGGCCATGATCCAGACAGCCGATGTCCGTGAGTGGCGCGACCGGGACGTCGTCGACACCGAAGGACACAAGATCGGCGTACTCGAAGCCGTCTACGTGGACACCAGCACCGACGAACCGGCCATGGCCACGGTGCGGACCGGCCTGCCGACCCGCCACCGGCTGCTCTTCGTCCCCCTCGACGAAGCGGTCGCGGGTCCCGGCTACCTCAAGGTGCGCTACGCCAAGTCTCTCGTCCGCGCGGCGCCTTCGATCGACACGGACGGCGTGCTCCCCGCCGAGCAGGAAGCGGCCATCTTCCAGCACTACGGCCTGACGTACCAGGCGGGCGCGGGCGGCGAACGGCAGCTCGCCCGTCGCTGACCCACGCGACCGCGGTCCCCGCCCGGCTGTGGTCCCCGCCCGACCCTCGTCAGAACTCGAAGAGCGCTCCAGTGTGCTGGTGCATCTCGCAGTCGTTGCCGTACTTCTTCTTGAAGCTGACCGGGCGACCGTCGTACGTGCCGGTCGCCTCGGCGACGACCGGGGCGTAGATCATGGTGCAGACGCCGCCGGCCGGGTCTTGCTCGATGGCGCCGTGCCTGGCGCCCAGTTCCGCGCACGCGGCCCGCGCCGCGGGGTGGGTGCCGCCTGCGGGGCCGCACTTGAGGGTCGTCGTGCGGGCACCGGAGGCGTCGCCCTGCGGGTGGGTCAGGGTCAGGCGCAGGTCGGCGGGGGTCGCGGCCCGGGCCTGGTCCGGTGTGCCGGGGCCGGATGCCTGCGCGGTGCCGGCCAGTACGGCGCTCACGCCGAGGGCGAGCAGGGTGGCTGTGATCTTCGTGGTGGTCTTCACGGCCGGTTCAACGAAGCGGGCGGGCTCCGGGGCACGAGCGGCTCCGAGGGGCTCCCAGGGGCTCCGTTCAACCGATTCGCCTTCTGTGCCCCGCATGGCGTACTGTTCAGTTTACCGACGCGGGGTGGAGCAGCTCGGTAGCTCGCTGGGCTCATAACCCAGAGGTCGCAGGTTCAAATCCTGTCCCCGCTACTGAAGAAGTTCGAAAGAGCTTCAGGGAAGTAGTTTCGAAGGCCCGGAATCGCGCAGTTGCTGCGAGGTTCCGGGCCTTCGGCGTATGCCCGCAGGCCCCATGGATCTGTTTCGGCTGTACGTGGCGTTGTTTCACGCCGTTGTGAGCAGCGGGCTTTGCGCTCACGCCTGTGCCCTGAGTAGCGTTGCGATCACTATGAGTCGGCTGCGATACGTGCTGTCGGTGGTGCTGCTCACCACGTGCGCGTTGTTCGCCGGTGTGTGCCACGGGCCGCACGGGCTCGCCGCCGCGAACGCCGTCACCGCGACCCCGCCCACCCACCACTCCTGCCCGGGACCCGCCCACGGCGAGCACGCCGGATCGGCGCACCCCGCGGCGCTCGCCGCGCAACCGGCCGACCGGGAGCGGGCCGAAGGGGCGGGCGGCAAGGGCGGCAAGGGCAGCGGTGAGCGGGCCGACGGGTCGGCGTCTGGCGCCGGCGGAGCGGACGTGGTCGGCGGGTGCGCACCGCCGAGAGCGGGGCCCTGGCGCAGCGCATCGGGCCAGCGACTCCTCGTCGCCATCGGGGTGGACCGGAACTGAGGGGGCCTCGGAGTCCCGCAGCGGACTCCCCTGCCACCCCCCCATCCACGTACGCCTCGTACGGAATCCACGTACGCACTCGTACGACATTCCCGTACGCAGCCGTACGCAGCACCCGAAGGACACCTCCGCATGATCGGCAACCTTCAGCCCGCGGCGGCCGCCGTGGGCAACACGCCCGTGCTCTGGATCGACGAACCCTCGCCCGAGGGCGGCCGCGGCTACTGGGCCAAGCTCGAAGGCTTCAACTTCGGCGGCATCAAGGACCGCGCCGCCCTCCACATGGTCGAACGCGCCCGCGCCCGCGGGGAGTTGCGGCCCGGCGCGCCCATCGTCGAGTCGACCTCCGGCACCCTCGGCCTCGGCCTGGCGCTGGCCGGCGTGCACTACGGCCACCCCGTGCACATCGTCACCGACCCCGGCCTCGAACCCATCGTGCAGCGGATGCTCACCGCGCACGGCGCCCGCGTCCACCTCGTACGCGAACCCGGAGCCGTGGGCGGCTGGCAGCAGGCCCGCGTCGACCGGGTCACCGAGCTGATGGGCCGCCCGGAATTCGCGGGCGCCTGGTGCCCGAACCAGTACCACAACCCCGACAACGCGACGGCCTACGAGCCCCTGGCGGCCGAACTCCTCCGGCAGATCGGGCAGTTCGACGTGCTCGTGTGCGCCGTCGGCACCGGCGGGCACTCCGCCGGGATCGCCCGGACGCTGCGCGCGACGGCCCTGCCCGGGCTCGAACTCGTCGGCGTGGACAGCGTCGCCTCGACCATCTTCGGGCTCGCCGCCGGGCCCCGGCTGATGCGCGGGCTCGGCTCGTCGATCCACCCGCGCAACGTCGACCACGCCGCGTTCGACGAGGTCCACTGGGTGGGGCCCGCCGAGGCGGTGCGCACCGCGCGGCGGCTCGCGGAACGGCAGTTCGCCACCGGCGGCTGGAGCGTCGGCGCGGTCGCGCTCGTCTCGGCGTGGCTCGCCCGCACCCGGCCGCGCGGGACGCGGATCGCGGCGGTGTTCCCCGACGGGCCGCAGCGGTACTTCGACACGGTGTTCAACGACGAGTACTGCGCCGCGCAGGGGCTGCTCGGGCGGCCCGGCGCGATCCCGGACGAGCCCCGGGAGGTGTCGGGGCCGGGCGACGGGGTCGTGGAGTGGAGCCGGTGGCGGGCCGGGCGGTGCGGCGCGGCCGCCGTGCGGCGGGACACGGTGGGCACGGTCATCGTCCGGCCTGCGCCCGTCCCGCCGGTGGGTGCCGCCCCCGCCGCCGAAGGTGGCGTCCAGTGACCGGCCTCTGGACCCGCGCACGCGCCTTCGAACCCGCCGTGCAGCTCCTCTTCGTCAACCAGTTCAGCATCAACCTCGGCTTCTACATGCTGATGCCGTACCTCGCGGCCCACCTCTCCGGGCAACTCGGGCTCGCCGCCTGGGCGGTGGGCCTGGTGCTCGGCGTACGGAACCTCTCCCAGCAGGGGATGTTCCTGGTCGGCGGCGCGCTCGCCGACCGGCTCGGGTACAAGCCGATGATCGTGGCCGGCTGCGCCCTGCGCACCGGCGGCTTCGCGGCGCTGGCCTTCGCGCAGACGCTGCCGGTGCTCATCGCGGCGTCGGCGGCGACCGGGCTCGCGGGGGCGCTGTTCAATCCGGCGGTACGCGCGTACGTCGCCGTCGAGGCGGGCACGCCGGAGCGCCGCGTGGAGGCGTTCGCGCTGTTCAACGTCTTCTACCAGACCGGCATCCTGGTCGGCCCGCTCGTCGGACTCGCCCTGACCGGCGTGGACTTCAGGCTCACCTGCGCGGTGGCGGCGGCGCTGTTCGCCGTCCTCTCGGTGGTGCAGGTGCTGCGGCTGCCGGTGCGGCGGGCCGCCGACGCGACCGCCGCCGCGGCCGCGGGGGACACCGGCGGCGCCGGCCGCGGGCAGTGGCGGGCCGTGTTCGGCAACCGGCCGTTCTGGCTGTTCTCGCTCGCCATGACGGGGTCGTACGTCCTGTCGTTCCAGGTGTACCTCGCGCTGCCGCTCGAGGTGGAGCGGCTGCTCGGCGAGGGCACGGCGACGACGGCCGCGACCAGCGCGCTGTTCGTGGTGTCGGGGCTCGTCGCGCTCGTCGGGCAGTTGCGGATCACCGACTGGTGCAAGCGGACGTGGACGCGCGAACAGTGTCTGGTCGCCGGGCTCGGCCTGATGGGCGCCGCGTTCCTGCCGCCCGCGCTCGGCGGGCCGGGGTACGCGGGCGTCGCGGCGCTGCTGCTGTGCGCGGCGGCGCTCGCGGCCGCGAACGCGGTGCTCTACCCGTTCGAGATGGACACCGTCGTCTCCCTCGCGCGGGAGCGGTGGGTCGCCACGCACTACGGCCTCTACAACACGGTGTGCGGCGTCGGCATCACCCTGGGGAACCTCGCGATGGGCGCGCTGCTCGACGTGGGGGAGAGCCGGGGGCTGCCCGCGGTGCCGTGGCTGGCGTTCGCCGTGCTCGGCGCGGGCTGCGCGGTGGCGCTGCGCTCGCTGGGCAGGTCGGGGCGGCTCGCCGCTCCGGTGCCGGTGGTCGGGGGTGGGGTGGGGTGACGTACGCGGCCGCCTGACCGTGCCCCGGTGGCGCCCCGGTCGGCGCCCCGCCGCGTGGGCGGCGGGTCCGCTCGCGCCCGGGGCGCCGACCGTCCGGCCCGCGCGGCCCGGCGCACCCGGGCGCGGCCCACCGCTCACCCACTCGGCCCACATCAGGTCGCCCCGCGGCCCCGCTGCGGGAAACCTGGGTGGGCCGACGCGGCACGGATGCGGCGGGGCCGCGGCCGGACCGCGGCGGGAATGGAGCGGTGGTGGTTGCTGTGCGTGGTGGGGGGCCGGGTGGTGCGCGCGGTGACGGGGATCCGGGCGGCACGCCTGAGCCCGCCGCCCGTGAGCCGCAGGCCGTCCCGCGCGGCGCGGAGGCCCACCCGCGCGACCCGCGCCCCCGCCCGCGCGAGCTCCCGTGCGAGCGCACCCGCGTGTCCCGTGAGCGCACCCTCCCCCGCGAGCGCGCCCTCATCCGTGCCCTGCCCCCGCTCCTCCTCGTCGGCGGCATCTGCTTCGACCTGCTCACGCCGCCCGAGTTCACCGCGTCGCCGCTGTTCGCCGCCGCGCCGCTGATCACCGCGCCGTTCTTCCGGCTGCGCACCACCGTGGCGGCCGCCGCCCTGTCCTGCGCCGCCGTCCTCGCCCTGCGCCTGACCCACAGAGTCGACGGCGACGTACAGGTCGTCACCGAGTTCCTGACCATGCTGACCGTCGGCATCCTGGCCGTCGTCATCAACCGCGTGGTGCGCCGCGGCAACGCCCGCCTCGCCTCCGCCCGCTCCATCGCCGAGGCCACCCAGCGCGCCGTGCTGCCGCAGCCGGACCCCCGCATCGGCGGCCTCGACGTCGCCGCGCGGTACGAGGCCGCGCAGGCCGACGCCTTCATCGGCGGGGATCTGTACGCGGTGCAGGACACCCCGCACGGCGTGCGGCTCGTCGTCGGTGACGTACGCGGAAAGGGGATGGGCGCGGTGGCCGCCGTCGCCGTCGTGATCGGTGCCTTCCGGGAGGCCGCCGAGCAGGAGGACGCGCTGGAGGCGGTGGCGCAGCGCCTGGAGCGGGCGCTCGCGCGGGAAGGCATGCGGCGCGACGGGCTCGACGCCTTCGAGGGGTTCACCACGGCGATCCTCGCGGAGATCCCGCGGGGCGCCGACGGCGTCGTACGGATCATCAACCGCGGCCACCCCGAGCCGCTGCTGCTCCGCGCGGACGGGCGGCTGTGCGTGCTCACGCCGTCCGAGCCCGCGCTGCCGCTCGGCATGGGCGACCTCGGCACCTGGCCGGACCGCGCGGACGAGGCCGCGTTCCCGCCGGGCACCACGCTGCTGCTCTACACCGACGGGCTCTCGGAGGCCCGGAACGAGCACGGCGAGTTCTACGACCCCGCCACCCGCCTCGGCGGCCGGATCTTCCCCGGCCCCAGCGGCCCCGACGCGCTCCTCGCCACCCTCGTGGACGAGGTCCGCCGGCACACCGGGGGCGGCGCCACGGACGACATGGCGCTGCTCGCCGTACGCCGCCCCGTCACACCGGGTGACTGAACCGCACCCCTCCGCACAACAACTGACGCGGTGTCAGGCGGTCGTGGAGATCCACGCCGCTGCGGTGCGTCATGGGCCTCGTTCAACTCGCCCTGTTCCAGCCGCTGATGTCCCTTGTGTTCGTGGCGTAAGCGTTAACGATCAACCGGAACGGCTTGGAATACGGCCCCCCTGTCTATTAACGTTCGATAACGCAGCGCGGTCGTCCCAGCCGGCACTCCAGTCGGCTCCGTGCGCACACGCCTAATCCCGCAAGGGAGCCGGGGAACCACCAACTTGGGGTGAATCGGTCATCTCTCGTACGGAATTCTCGTACGTGGAGAGGTGCCCGTAGGAGACCTTCCTGCTCCGAACCCGTCAGCTAACCCGGTAGGCGAGAAGGAAGGAAAGGAGTGCGCCCCCGTGGCGTCCAACCGGCCTGCCCCCGAAGCGCTCTACGTACCGAACGACTCCGCCGAAGGACCTGACGGTTCCCCGGGGTTCGCCGCGTACGCCACCCAGGAGCCGTGGGAGGAGTGGAACCCCACCGCGGAGTCCGTCCGCCCGGTGCGAGGCCGGCACCGCGTGCACAAGAAGGGCGGCGGCGGACTCGCGCGCAGTTCCACCGTCCTCGGCGTCGGCGTCATCGCGGCCGTGGGCGCGGGCGGCATCGCCACCGCGCAGGGCGGCAAGCCGCCGGTCTCCATCGCCATGCCGGACATGTCGGCGGTCACGGACAAGCTGCCGGAGGCCGAGTCGCTGCCCGGCGTGGGCTCGCTGATATCCGACGACTCGGGTGAGGACGCCGGTACGACGACGACGGCCGCGGCCGCCGCCCCGCTCAGCTCCGCCGGCGTCACCACCGCCGACGCCGAGCAGGGCACCACCGGCGCGGGCGAGGCCCTGCGGGCCCGCATCATGCAGCAGGCCGAGAACCAGCAGAACCAGGCGGACGACGCCGTCCGCAAGGCGGCCGAGGACGCCGCCGTGAAGAAGGCGGCCGCGCAGGCCAAGGCCCAGCAGGACAAGGCCACCGCGGCGGCCAGGGCCAAGGCCGCCGAGGAGAAGCGCAAGAAGGAAGAGGCGGCGCGCAAGAAGGCCGAGGCGGAGCGCCTGGCCAAGCTCGCCAAGAGCTTCTCGCTGCCCACCTCCTCGTACACCCTCACCTCCCACTTCGGCGACTCCGGCTCCATGTGGTCCTCCGGCCGGCACACCGGCCTGGACTTCGCCGCCCCCACCGGCACGCCGCTCAAGGCCGTGCACACCGGCACCATCAAGGAGTCCGGCTGGGCGGGGGCGTACGGCTACCGCACGATTCTCGAGCTCGAGGACGGCACGGAGATCTGGTACGCCCACCAGTCCTCGGTGAGCGTCAGCGCCGGCCAGAAGGTCACCACGGGCGAGGTCATCGGCCGCGTCGGCGCGACCGGCAACGTCACCGGGGCGCACCTCCACATGGAGGTGCACACGAGCGGCGGCGCCAACGTCGACCCGCTGGCGTGGCTGCGGGGCAAGGGCCTCAACCCGTAGGGCCCGCAGGGGCCGGCAAGGTCGCGCCCCCCACTGCGGTAAGGTCCCGCCCCCACTGGCTCCCGCCGCCCACTGGCTGCGCCCCCACCGGCTCCCGCCGCCCCACCGACTCCGGCGGTCCTGGCGACAACCCCCCGACGTCAGGGCTGCCGGAATTCCTTCCTCCGCGTGGGCGTTGAGCGTTGTATGACCATTCTTCGCCCGCTGGGCTCCTCCGACCTCGAAGTATTCCCGCTCGCGCTCGGCGGCAACGTCTTCGGCTGGACCGCCGACGAGGCGCAGTCCTTCGCCGTCCTCGACGCCTACACCGCCGCGGGCGGCAACTTCGTCGACACCGCCGACGTGTACTCGGCGTGGGTGCCGGGCAACCAGGGCGGCGAGTCCGAGACCGTCCTGGGCCGCTGGCTCGCCGCGCGCGGCAACCGCTCCGACGTCGTCATCGCCACGAAGGTCGGCGCCCACCCCGACTACAAGGGCCTCTCGGCGAGCACCATCAAGTCCGCCGCCGAAGAGTCGCTGCGCCGCCTCGGCACCGACTACATAGACCTGTACTACACGCACTACGACGACCCCTCCGTGCCGGTCGAGGAGTTCGTCACCGCCCTCGACGAACTGGTGCGGTCCGGCAAGGTGCGGGCGATCGCCGCGTCCAACATCACCGCCGAACGCCTCCAGGAGTCCCTGGACTTCTCCGACCGCGAGGGCCTCGTGCGGTACGTGGCGGTGCAGCCGCACTACAACCTCGTCTCGCGCGACACCTACGAAGGCCCGCTCCAGGAGGTCGCCTCCCGCTCCGGCCTCGCGGCCGTCCCCTACTACGCCCTCGCCTCCGGCTTCCTCACCGGCAAGTACCGCCCGGGCACCGAGGTCGACAGCGCGCGGGCAGGCAAGGCCGGCGAGTACCTGAGCACCGAGCGCGGGCAGCGTGTCCTCGCCGCCCTCGACGAGATAGCCGAGGCCCGCGGCGCGCAGCACGCCACGGTGGCCCTGGCCTGGCTCGCCGCGCAGCCGACGGTGGCCGCGCCGCTCGCCTCCGCGCGCACGGTGGAACAGCTTCCGGCGCTGCTCGCGGTGGGCGACCTGGAGCTGACGGACGCGGAACTGGCGCGCCTCACGGCCGCGTCGGCGTGATCCGGTCCGGCTGGAAGTGAGCAGGCAGGGCCGGGGTTGCCCCGCGCGGCCTCAGGTGCGGTAGGGGTTGTACGAGGGGTACGCGGGGTACGCGGGGGTGCCGGGAGTCCCCGGCGAGCCGGGCGTGCCGTACGCGGTGTACGGGCCGTACGCCGCGTACGGCAGCGGCACCACGACCGGCGCCGTCGCCCGCGCCGCGTACGCCAGCGCCGGCCGGGCCAGCTCGCGGCGCTCCCACAGCGCGTCGAGCAGTTCCCGCTCGCGGACCGCGAAGTCGGCGCGGGCCCGGCCGCGACGGGCCCGGTGCCGCAGCAGCGCGAGGGAGGTCGCGTACGTCTCGTACGCGACCACGCCGCGGCCCGCCGGTTTGCCCAGGTGGTACGCGGCGTAGTCGCGGGCGAGGGTCCGCGCGCGCATCGAGCCGAGCGCGAACGGCTCGGCCGCGGTGAGCCAGCCCGCCGCCACATAGGCGGGCAGTTCGGCCCGGACCAGCCGCAGTTCGCGCTGGCGCAGCCAGACGGCGAGCCAGGTGAGCAGCCCGAACACCGGCAGCATGAAGGTCGCGTACACGACGAAGAAGCCGTACTCGCCGAAGCTCGCCGAGCCGTTCCAGAAGGCGTGCAGGCCCATCGCGAGCAGCAGCCCGGCGACCGGCAGGAGCACCCGCCGCACCCGGTGCCGCTCGCCGCTGAGGGCGGCGATGCCGAAGCCGATGCCGGTGAGCACGGTGAACAGGGGATGCGCGAACGGTGACATCACGACGCGCACGAAGAAGGTCGCGGCGGTCACCGACGCGAGGCCGCTCTCGCCGCTGAGCTGGTCGGTGCCGAAGGCGTTGCCGAGATAGAGGATGTTCTCGGTGAAGGCGAAGCCGGTCGCGGTGACGCCCGCTATGACGAAGCCGTCGACGACACCGGTGAAGTCGCCTCTGCGGAAGAGGAAGACGAGCAGCACGGCCGCCGCCTTCGCGCTCTCCTCGACGATCGGGGCTATGACGGTCGCGCCGAGCGTGTCCGCGCTGGTCGGGTCGGCGGTCGCGGTGGCTATCCAGCGGGTCGCGAAGCTGTTCGCCACGATCGCTATGAGCGCGGCCGCGCAGGCGCCCCAGGCGAAGGCGAACAACAGATTCCGCCAGGGCCCGGGCGCCACCCGGTCCAGCCACCGGAACGCCGAGACGAGCAGCGGCACGGGGAGCGTGGCCAGGCCGAGGCCGACCAGGAACCCCTCGGTGCCGGTCTGCTGCCGCACCAGGGCGAGGATCACCAGGCCGGAGAGCGCGAGCAGCGTGATCAGCGCGCCCGCCCGGATGGCTCTCCGCTGCCACCAGTGCGGATGCCGGTGCCCGGGTGCCCGGGCCGACCCGGCGGGCGGAGCCGGGTAGTTCGGGTACGCGGGACTGGTGGCCACGGCTTTGACAGTAACGAGGGTTGCGGCGGACCGCGACGGTGCCTCGGGTTCCGTGGGGCTCAGACGCCGGGCAGCGCCTCGGGGTCGGTGGGCAGCGCCTCGGGGTCGGTGGGGGCCGCCGGGTCCGCGTCGGGCCGCTCCGCCAGGGTGGCGGCTCTGCGGAAGAGCAGGTCGTGGACGACGTGGCCCTTGTCGAGGCCCTGGCCCTCGAAGCGGGTGAGCGGCCGGAAGTCGGGCCGCGGCGCGTACCCGCCGTCCTCCTGGGTGTTCTCGAAGTCCGGGTGCGCGTTCAGGACCTCCAGCATGTGCTCGGCGTACGGCTCCCAGTCCGTGGCACAGTGCAGCACCGCGCCCGGCTTGAGGCAGGGGGCGAGCAGGGTGAGGAAGTCCGGCTGGATCAGGCGGCGCTTGTGGTGCCGGGCCTTGGGCCACGGGTCCGGGAAGTACACGCGGACGCCGTCCAGGGACTCCGGGGCGAGCATTTCGCGCAGCAGGATGATCGCGTCGCCGTTGGCCACCCGGATGTTGGACAGCCCGTTCCGCTCCGCGAGACCGAGCAGGTTGCCCATGCCCGGGGTGTGTACGTCCACGGCGAGGATGCCGGTGTCCGGGTCGGCGGCGGCCATCTGGGCGGTGGCCTCGCCCATGCCGAAGCCGATCTCCAGGACGATGCGGGTCGGGCGGGGCGCCTTGTCCGGTTCGGCGGTCCGGAAGAGCTCGGCGAGGTCCAGGACCTCCTTGCCGTCGATGTCCAGGCCCCACTGGGGCCACAGCCTGCGCAGGGCGTCGCCCTGCGCGGTGGTGACCCGGCTGCGCCGCGGCTGGAAACTGCGGATCCGCCGCTCGAACCTCGACCCGGCGGGGTCGGGGGCGGGACCTTCGGGGAAACGTGGGGTGCCCTTCGGGCGGGAATTCTCAGACACAGTGGGGTCGATTTTAGTCGGGGTGGGGGCCTGGCGGGGGCCTCCCCAATCCCGCCCCTAGGGGCTAAGACTTTCGCCGGTGCGGCATGGTTTTAGCCCGTCCGGCGTTCGAGGACGAGCCGCGAAGCGGCGATCAGCGGGGGTCCAGGGGGCGGCAGCCCCCTGGTTACGGGAAGGGGCGGGGTTGGGGAAGCCCCCGGCAGGGCCGACGTCACAGCACCGCCAAGACCCGCCGAGCCACCTCCCGCCCAATCGGCAGCGAAGCCGTCGCCGCAGGCGAGGGGGCGTTCAGGACGTGCACGGCTCGCGGGCCCTCCCGGATCAGGAAGTCGTCGACCAGCGTCCCGTCCCGCAGGACGGCCTGCGCCCGCACCCCGGCCGCAGCGGGCACCAGATCCTCCGCCCGCACAGCGGGCAACAGCCGCCGCACCGCCTCGGTGAAGGCCCCCTTGGACAGCGACCGCCGCAGCTCACCGGCCCCGTACCGCCAGTGCCGCCGGGCTATCTGCCAGGACCCGGGCCACCCGAGCGTCCCCGCGAGCTCGCGGGGGTGGATCACCGACCAGTCATACCCCTCGCGGGCCAGCGCCGGCACCGCGTTCGGCCCGACGTGCACCCCGCCGTCGACGCCCCGCGTGAGGTGCACACCGAGGAAGGGGAAGGCGGGGTCCGGCACGGGATACACCAGGCCCCGCACCAGCCCGGGCCGCGCCAGCGTGAAGTACTCCCCCCGGAAGGGCACGATCCGCATGCCGGGGTCGTCGCCGGTCAGCCGCGCGACGCGGTCGCAGTGCAGCCCGGCGCAGTTCACCAGGACCCGGCCACGGACGACGTCGCCGGCGGCCGTGCGCACGGCGACCCCGAGATCGGCGCGCCGGTCGACCCGCACGACCTCCGCGCCGTACCGCACCTCGATGCCGGAGGACTGGGCGAGCTGCCCGGCGACCGCGCCGTAGTCACAGATCCCGGTGGTCCCGACGTGGATCCCGGCGATGCCCCGCACACACGGCTCGTACTCCGCTATCTGGGCGGGGCCGAGCTCGCGGACCGGAATGCCGTTCTCCCGGCCGCGCTGGACGAGGGCGTGCAGGCGGGGCAGCTCGGCGCGGTCGGTGGCGACGATGAGCTTGCCGGTGACCTCGTGGGCGATGCCGTACTCCGCGCAGAACTTGACCATCTCGGCGGCGCCGCGCACGGCATAGCGCGCCTTCAGGGAGCCGGGGCGGTAGTAGATCCCGCTGTGGATGACGCCGCTGTTGCGGCCCGTCTGGTGGCGGGCGGGGCCCGGCTCCTTCTCCAGGACGGTGACGCGGGTGCCGGGCGCGGCACGGGTCAGGGCATAGGCCGCCGCGAGTCCGACGATCCCGCCGCCGACCACCAGCACGTCACAGTCGTACGTCACGCCACCCCGACCCATCGCCCTTCACCTCCCACCCCCGATACTGCCCTGCGCCACTGACAACGCCCCCAAACCTCGGGGCAGGGCTGGGCCGGGCGCCGTCACGCCGGGGCGACCAGCAACGGCCGCGCCCGCTCCCGCAGCTCCACCACCCGGGGCTCGTCCCCGTAGGGCTCGAGCCGGTGCAGCAGGTCCTTGACGTACTCCGTGGTCCGCGCGGACGAGATCCGCCCGGCGACCTCCACGGCCCGCACCCCCTGCTCGCACGCGGCGTCGAGGTTCCCCGACTCCAGCTCGGCCACCGCCGACACCACGAGCCGCAAGCCGTGCGACCGCACGAACTCCTCGGTGGGCCGGGACAGGGCCTGCTCGGTGAAGCGCCGCACCTGGCGGGGCGCCTTCAGGTCGCGGTAGCACTCGGCGGCGTCGGCGGCGAAGCGGTCGTAGCCGTAGAAACCGAGCCACGAGGGGTCGTTGTCGCCCTCCCGGGCCCGCTCCAGCCAGCCCTCGGCGGCCCGCAGCGCGGCCCCGGCGGCGGGCGCGTCATTGGCGCGCGCGTGCGCGCGTGCCTCGACGAGCCGGAAGAAGCTCATGGTGCGGGCGGTCGCGAGGCCGCGGTTGCGTTCGAGGGCCGCCTGGGCCAGGTCGACGCCCTCGTCCCCGAAGCCCCGGTAGGTGGCCTGGAGGGACATGGACGCGAGGACGTACCCCCCCAGGGGGACGTCGGCGGCCGCGCGGGCGAGCCGCAGGGCCTGGATGTAGTACCGCTGTGCGGCCTCCTGCTGGCCGGTGTCGAAGGCCATCCACCCGGCGAGCCGGGTGAGTTCGGCGCTGGCTCCGAAGAGCGCGCGGCCCACTTCGTCGGAGTACGAACCGAGGAGCAGCGGCGCCGCCTCGACCCGCAGGCACTCGGGGACCATGGACGAACGCCAGTCCCCGCCGCCGTACTTGGAGTCCCAGCGGCGCGCGTCCTCGGCCGCCTCCCGCAGTTTCAGTACGTCGCTGTGGCCGACCTTCATCGGCGGTCCGCCGTCGTCCTGGTGGGCCACGTCGCGTGGCCCGTCGTGCGAGGCGTCGCGCGCGACGGAGCTGTCGGCCGGGGTTATGAGCCAGCGGGACGCCGGCGTGGCGTACGCGCTGACCGCGAAGGAGCCGGCGAGGGACTGCCAGATGCCGCCGCCGGTGCGGCGGCCCGCCAGGTCGAGGCGGTACAGCTCGGTGGCCGACTTCACGGCGGCGCCCACGTCGCGCGGGAAGGCGAGGCCCACTTCGGGCGCCGGATCCGCGTCGGCGAGGCCGATTTCGTGCAGCGGCACGGGACGGCCGAGCTTCTGCCCGATGGCGGCAGCGATGAGGTGCGGCGCGGCGCCCTGGGGCACCATGCCCTTGGACACCCACCGGGCCACCGATGTCTTGTCGTAGCGAAGCGTCAACCCGCGTTGAGCGCCGAGGTCGTTGACCCTCCGCGCGAGTCCTGCGTTGCTGATTCCCGCGAGGGCGAGAACGGTGCCGAGTTTTTCGTTCGGCCCGCGTTGCTCCCTGGACATGCGCCACCCCTCGACACAGACGGCTGCCGGGCAGTGGCTTGACCGCGCGGCATTCGTGCTGTGTTCCCCCGGGGACAGCGGCTGGGTGGCAGGACCGTCGGCGTGTCGCGCGCCGCGGCCCCGATCCCCGGCCGCAAGAGCACTTGGCCGAGCCCCCAGGTATATGCCTCCGCGAAAACATCAGCACACCCAGCGTAGTTCGGCGGATCCCAAGCGTTAAGAGGCGCAGTTCCGTATGGCGAGATTGTTGTCCGTACGGGAGTACGGCGGTGCCGCGGCGTGCTCCCGGTGTGTGGCCGTGCGCCTGTGCGTGCGCTCTTCTCCGGCCATGTGGGCAGCGCTTCCATGGTTGAGCGTGGGTCGGCCCGCTGCGCTGGAGTCAGCGGGCTGGGGGACACCGCCGCCTCCATCCCCGCGGGCGGCGGACCGGTCCGGGAGGCGTATGCCGCCTCCCGGGCTGTGCGTGGGTGTCGCGGGGCGCCAGGGGGCGCTCGCGCGTGTTCGGCCACGGCTGAATTGGCCGAAAATCGCCCCCAGGGAAACGGGCTTCAGCCGTTCCACGTCCCCTTGTCGGTGTCGTTGCCGCGTCAACGACCGATCACCCAGGGCGCGTTCGCGCCGGTGTGAGCGCCTTCGCGAGCCCTCCCGCGCGCCTCCTTCGTGGCAGCATGGGACCCCGAATCCCTCAGGCAGTCATTGATGCACTGGCTGTCCACAGCCTGTGGAGGCGGCGATGCGGTGGTTGGTGGGGTGGAGCAGTACCACCACGAGACCCCTCAGGGGCGCTGCCGCCGTCGGCACGGCGGGTGCCACCGGTGACGACGGCGAGACACTGACCCCCGTGGGCTCGCAGCTCCTGTGGGGCGACCCCGACCCGCTGTGGGCGGTCGGCGACTGGCGCCCCGACGAGGTGCGCACCGTGAAGGCCGACGACCAGACCCGCATCGCGGTGCTCGGCACCTGCGGGGCCAGCGACGAGGAGCTGCGGGTCAGCCTGTTCGCCGCGCGCGGCGGCGCCCTGCGGCACCTGACGGCCTGGCCCGGCAGCTACACGGCGGTCGTCCAGGTCGGGCGGCGCGTGATGATCGCCGGCGATCTCGCGGGCGCGCGCCCCGTGTTCTACACCCCCTGGGCGGGCGGCACGGCGTACGCGACGGCCGCGCTGCCGCTCGCCGACCTCATCGAGGCCCACCTGGACATCGGGCACCTCGCGGCGCTGCTCGCGGCCCCCGACGTCCCAGAGGCACTGCACGACTCGACCCCGTACCAGGACGTGCGCCGCGTGCCCCCGGGGCATGCGCTCATCCTCCGCGCGGGCGCACGGGAAATCGCCGGATACGAACCTGTCGCGTCGCTCGCCGTGGCGGCCCCCGCGGCGGACGAGGCCGGTGCGCTGGACGGGGTCCGCGACGCCCTCGTCGAGGCGGTACGCGCGCGCCTGCGCGCACCACGTCACGTACCGGGTACGGACATCGACCCCGGGCCCGTGCCCGGCATGGGGCCCGCCGAGCGGCGGGCCGCGCGGGGCATGCCGGTGCCCGGCATCGGAGCCGACCTCTCCGGAGGGCCCGCTTCGGGAACCCTCGCTCTCCTTGCCGCCGGTCTGCCGGGGATGCCCGGCACGGTCCTCGGGCACGGCACCGGCGCGGGGGAGCGGCTGGTCGCCGTCACCTTCAACGACCTGGTGTCCGGCGGCCGCGAGGCCGAACTGGAGCGTGCCGGCGCCATCGCCGCCAACCCGCGGCTGCACCACGTCGTCGTCGCGGCCGGCGAGGAGGCTCTGCCGTACGCCGACCTGGACGGGCCGCTGACCGACGAGCCGAGCGCCGTCATCGTCACCGCCCAGCGCCACCGCGCGCGGCTCGCCTCGGGCAGCGCCGACCACTTCACCGGCTACGGCGCGCGGCAGGTCCTCGACGCCCATCCCGCGCGCCTCGCCGACCTCCTGATGGACCGCAAGCGGCGGCACCTGGTGCGGCCGGTCACCGCCCTCGCCAAGGCCGAGGGCTCCGTCATGGTGCCCGCGCGCGTGTACGGCGCCGCGCGGAAGCTCGCCCGTACGACGCACCGCGCGGGCGTCCAGTCGCTCGCCGACCGCCTGCTCCACCGCCACTTCGAGGAGCCCGGCGGCGCCGTGGGGGCCTCCCTTGCCGCCCTGGCCTGGGCCAGACCGGGGCCGGCCGCGCGCTGGCTGACCGGTGAGGCCCTCGCAGAAGTATCGGTTCGCCTCCAGGAGACGGCGACGCGGCCGGGGCCCGGTCCCGGACAGCGGCCCGGCGAGTTCCGCGCGCGGGCCGCGCTCTTCCGGCACGCGGCCGACCTGCGCGTCCTGGAGCAGGCCGCCGAGGTCCGCTTCCAGCGGCTGCACGCGCCGTTCCTCGACAACCAGGTGGTCCGCGCCTGCCGGGCACTGCCGGAGTCCCTGAGGGTGCGGCCCGGGGCACGGGCCGCCATCCTGCGTACGGTCCTCGAAGGCGCCGGCGTCACCGAGCTCCCGCCCGGCTGGGGCGCCCCCTCGCACGCCTCCGCCGCGGCGGCCGCCCGTACCGGCCTGCGGGTCGCCGTGAACGAGCTGATCGGCCTCTTCGACACGCCCCTGCTCGCCCAGGCGGGGCTCGTCGAGGCACGCGTCGTCCGCAAGGCCCTGCGGGCGGCGGCCGACGGCGAACCCCTCCCTCTGGACGGCCTCGCCGACCTCGTCTCCACGGAGATCTGGCTCCGCCGCCTCCTGTCCCGCCGGGGCACCTGCTGGACCGGCACGCCGGCCCGCCAACGGGCCGTGCCCACGGGGTCGGTGGTGCCGCAGCGGGGGGCGCTGGGGGCGGGCCGCTAGCCGCTGTCGCGGGGCCTGTACGGATGCGGGGGCACCCTTGGCGTCCCCGCGCCCCCGTCGTCCCCGCACCCCCGTCGTCCCCGCGCCCCCGTCGTCCCCGCACCTCCGTCGTCCCCGCACCCCCTTCGTCTCCGTGCCCCGGTCGACTCCGCCGCTTCGCGGCGGTTCTCTCCCACCCGCCCGCCCCTTCACCGGAACCGCGGCCTCCGCGCCGGCACCGGGGGCACGGCCGCCTGCCCCTGCGGGCAGGCCGACCTCCCGGTGCCGGGAACGGCCGTCCGGCGTCCGCCCCTTTGTGTCGCTCGCTCCCTGGTGTGGTCGTCCTGGGTCCCCGCTGCGGGCAGGTGCCTGCCAGCCGTTCCGGTTGTGGGCAGGTGTCGGTCGAGCCGTTCCCTGCTGTGGGCAGGGCCTGCCCAGCCGTTCCGGCTGTGGGCAGCGGGGCCGCCCAGCCGTTCCCTGCTGTGTCAGGTGCCAGCCGAGCCGTTCCCCGCCGTAGGCAGGGCCCGCCCAGCCGCCGCTCCCCGCTGTGGGCAGCTGGGCTGCCAGGGGCGGCTCCCGACCCTTAAAGGCAGCCCAGGTCGGCGGTGCTGTGATGTGGGGGAGGGGCACAGGCCCAGGCCCACGGTGCGTTCTAGTGGGCGGTGCCCGGGCTCGGGGCGGGGGAGCGCGGCCCCGTAGGAAACTCCGCGACGCATCCGTCACCACCGGCGAGAATGATCCCGTGCGGTACCAGATCCTGGGCGCCACGCAGGCGCACGACGACCAAGGGACACCCCTGCCCATAGGAGGCCCCCGCCTGCGGGCACTCCTCGCGGCGCTGGCTCTCAGAGCCAACCGCACCACCCCCGTGGACACCCTCATCGGCGACATCTGGGCGGACACCCCACCGGCCGACGCCCCCGCCGCCCTCCAGGCCCTCGTGGGCCGCCTCCGCCGAGCCCTCGGCAGGCACACCATCGCCTCCGAGCCCGGCGGCTACCGCCTCATCGCCACTCCCGACGAAGTCGACCTGCACCGCTTCGAGCGCCTCACCCGCGAGGGCACCGCCGCCCTGGACCGCCACGACCCGGAGACAGCCGCCCGCGTCCTGCGCGAGGCCCTCTCCCTGTGGCACGGCCCGGCCCTCGCCGACCTGCCCGACCGCACCGCGGCCACCCGCCCGGAGGCCCGCCGCCAGGAGGCCACCCGCGCGCGGGTGGAGGCCGAGCTGCTCCTCGGCCACGCCCCCGACGTCGTACCGGAGTTGAAGGAGCTCACCACCGACCAGCCGTACGACGAGGCGCTGCGGGCCCTCCTCATCCGCGCCCTGCGCGACGCGGGCCGCGGCGCGGACGCCCTCGCCGCGTACGAGGACGCCCGCCGCACCCTCGCCGAGGGCCTGGGCACCGACCCGGGCCCGGAACTGCGCGCCCTGCACGCAGAGTTGCTTGCGGGGCCGACGGACCCGGCGAAGCCGAAGGGGGTGGCGGAACCGACGCGATCCGGTGGACGGCCGCAACCCGGCGGATCCAAGCTTCCCGGCGTACCCACGAATTCGAGCGAGCCCATGCAGCCCGGCGAACCCATGCTGCCCGGCGGACCCACGCTGCCCGGCGGATCAACGCTGCCCGGTGGGCCCACGAATGCAAGCGGGCCTCCGCCGCCCGGCGGCCACACCCAGCCCAGTGAGCCAGACGCGCCCGGCAGGACGCCCACCAACCCTCAGCCCGACCCAGGCCCAGGCCCAGGCACCGACTCGACCTCCGACCCGAAGCCCCGTACAGACGCCGCTCCCGGCGCGCCCGCACAGCCCCCGTCGGCCGACCGGCCCACGGCCCGTCCCGCCGCCCGCCAGGGCAACCTCCGGCCACGCCTGACCTCTTTCGTGGGGCGGGAACCCGAACTGGACGCCATCCGTTCGGACATGCAGAGAGCCCGCCTGGTCACGCTCACCGGACCGGGTGGCTCCGGCAAGACCCGCCTCGCCGAGGAAGCCGCCGCCGGGCATCCGAGCGCATGGCTGGCCGAGCTCGCCCCGCTCGACCGGCCGGAGGCGGTCCCCGGTGCCGTCGTCAGCGCGCTCGGCCTGCGCGAGACCGTGCTGATGACCAGTGAGCTGACGGCCGCGCACAGCGACCCTCTCGCCCTGCTCGTCGAGTACTGCGCTCCGCGCAGCCTGCTCCTGGTCCTTGACAACTGCGAACACGTCATCGGCGCAGCCGCCCAGCTAGCCGAGACCCTCCTCACCCACTGCCCGGGGCTCACGATCGTCGCGACCAGCCGCGAACCCCTGGGCGTCCCGGGCGAGGCCGTCCGCCCGGTGGAGCCGCTCCCGCACGACTCCGCGCACCGCCTGTTCGCCGAGCGGGCCGAAGCCGTGCGCCCCGGCTTCGACCCGCACCGCCACGCGGACGCGGTCGCGGAGATCTGCCGCCGTCTCGACGGCCTGCCCCTGGCCATCGAGCTGGCCGCCGCCCGCCTGCGGCTGCTCACGCCCCGGCAGATCGCCGACCGCCTGGACGACCGCTTCCGCCTGCTCACCAGCGGCGCCCGCACGGTCCTGCCGCGCCAGCAGACCCTGCGGGCCGTCGTCGACTGGTCCTGGGACCTGCTCGACGACGCCGAGCGCACGGCCCTGCGCGAGGTCTCCGTCTTCGCGGGCGGCTGGGACCTGGAGGCCGCCGAAGCGGTCTGCTCGGGCCCGGCCGCGGACCTCATCGGCGCGCTCGTCGACAAGTCCCTGGTCGTCGCGACTCCGTACGACACGGAAGGGGGCGACGCCACGGCTCTCGACGGCGTGGGCACCCGGATGCGCTATCGCATGCTGGAGACCATCCATGAGTACGCCACGGAGCGTGCCGCCGAGACCCCCGGCCCGCGCGCCGAGGCCGAGCGGCGGCACAGCGCGTACTTCCGGGAGCTGGCCGAGACCGCCGACCCGCTGCTCCGCTCCGCCGAGCAACTGCCGTGGATCCACCGCCTGGAGGCCGACCTCGACAACCTCCGCGCGGCGCTGCAGCGCGCCGTCGAGTCCCGCGACGAGGCACTCGCCACGGCGTTCACCCTGTCCCTCGGCTGGTTCTGGTGGCTGCGCAACTACCGCGGGGAGGGATCGGTCTGGGTCGGCCGGGTGCTGGGCCTGACGGTGCCGCCGGACACGGCGACCACGGCGTCCACGGCCGGGGAGGGCACGGCCGTGGACAGCACGTCGCCGTTCGCCACGGCGGCCGCGGGCCTCGACGCGGATCTCGCGGACGAGGACGCCCCGGCGTTCTGGCCGCGCATGCACCTGCGCATGCTGCATCTGTTCCTGACGGTGGAATCCAGGCCGGCGGTGGTGCTCGGCAGCCCCCTGGACGCGCGGTACATGCTGCGGGTGCGGGACGTCTTCGCCCGGCCGGTGCCCATGAGCGGCCGGTTCCCCGGCCTGGTGTGGCCGTTCACGCTCTACTTCGTCGACTCGGTCACCGACGTGCTGCCCTACCTGGACCTCGCGGTCGCCAACTGCCGTCGTTTCGGCGGCGACTGGGAGCTCGCGATCACCCTCATGTTCCGCGTGCACACGGCCGTCGACCAGCCGGGCAACCTCATGGGCGTCGACGGCGACCTGGTGGAGCTGCGCGAGCTGAGCAGGCGGGTGGGCGACCGCTGGCTGCGCGCGCAGGTGTGCAGCGCGGCGGGTGAGGCGGCGATGGTCCGCAGCCGCCACGAGGAGGCCCGGCGGGAGTACGAGGAGGCCCTGCGCCTCGCCTACGAAGTGGGCGCGCACGCCGAGGCCCCCTTCCTGATCGCCCGCCTCGCCGAGATCGCCTACCGCACGGGCGACCGCGAACTCGCCGCGAAGGGCCTGGACGAGGCCAACGCCAAGGCCGACCACTACGGGGTCACGGACTCCCGCGCCTTCGTCCACCTCATGAGCGCCTCCATGGCGCTGGGCGACGGTGACATGGAGCGGGCCCGCACCCTGTGCGACGCGGCCCGCAAGGAGGCCGCGCGCGGGACGCCGCCACCGCAGTTCGCCGCGGGGCTCGGCGGCGTGGAGGCGCGCGTCACGGCCGCCGAGTCCGGGCCGGCGGCCGGGCTCGCCATGCTGACCGAGGTGCTGGCGGAGGCGCTGCGCACCCGCTGTTCGGAGGCGGTCGTCGCGGGCCTGGTGGACGCGGCCGCCGTGCTCCTGGCCGAGGCCGGCGACCACGCCCGCGCGACCCGCCTGCTCGCCTTCGCCACCCGCTGGCGCGGCGGCCACGAACGCCCCATGCCGGAGCGGGCCGAGGCCGAGCACGTGGTGAAGGAGGCACGGTCGGCGCTCGGCGACGACGCGTACGAGCGGGAGCGCGCCGCGGGCGACGGGCTGACCATGGACGAGGCCGTGGAAGAACTGTCGGAAGCGGCGGCGGCCCGCTGACCGCCTGACGCAGGGCACCAGGCCTCAGGACACAGGTTCCGGTCCCGACGTCTCAGGCCTCAGAGGGCTCAGGCGGAACCTCCCGCTCCGGACGGGACTCAGGCGCACCTGGACGGGCTCAGGTGCAGGAGAGCCGCGACTGGGCCCAGTCCGCGAGGGCCGTCGAGTCGAACGGCGTGTGCGGCTCGACGACCAGGCGGATCGTCTTGCGGCCGGTCAGCCCGACGCGCACGGGCACCGCCGCGTCCCCGCCCTTGATCAGCGGCGACCGCCACAGCCGAGCCCCGTCGGCGTACACGGAGAACCGCACCCTGCCGAGCCCCAGCGTCATGTCGTCGACGCCGACGAGCGCTTCGTAGGCGGAGCACGTGCGGTTCAGGTCGATGGTGACCGAGGACCGGCCGTGCACCGTCACACCGTGGCCGTAGCGCTTGTCGCCGATGGACATGCCCCAGCGCTGCCACACCCAACTGCTCTCACCGAGCCGCATCTCGGGCTTGGTGCCGTCGCCGGTGAGGCCGTACTCCAGCTGGTTCCACTGGTAGACCTTCGGGGCGGGCGGCGGTGGGGGCGGCGGCTTCGGGGTGGGCTTGGGCGGGGTCGGCCGCGGCTTCGGTGGGGGCGGCGGCTTGGGCCTGGGCCGCTCCGGAGGCTGCTTCGCCGGCGGCTTCGGCTTCGGCGGCGGCTTGGGGGTGGGCTTCGGCGTCGGTTTCGGGGTGGGTTTCGGGGGCGGGCTGGGCTGGGGTCTGGGCGCGGGCGGCTCCGGCTTCGGCTCGGGCTCGGAAGGCGGCGGCTTGCGGGGGACGACAGGCTCGGCGGCCGGCGGCTGGGCCTTCGGCGGGTCGTCCTTCTTGTCGCCGCCACCGGTGAGCGCGATCGCCGCGGCGACCGCGGCCGCGGCGACGACACCCGCCGCGATACCGGCCTTCGCGGGCGCGCCGAGCCCCTCGGACGCGGCCGCGCCCCCGGCCCCCGCACCCGCCGAGCCACCACTGCCCGCCGCGGCCCCGGCGGCCCCCGCCGCGCCCGCGCCCGCGGCACCGCCGCCGACGAGCGCGGCCACCTTCGCGTACCCGGCGGCGCCGAACCAGCCGATGACGGCGACCGGCACGACCGCGGGAATGCCGCTCGCGACTTCCTTGATCTGGCCCGCGGCGAGGCGGCAGTTGGCGCACTCCTCCAGATGCTTGCGCAGTCCGCGCTCGGCGCGGGTGCGCAGGCCGCCGCGGGCGTAGGCGCCGAGCCGGTCGGCGTAGCGCGCGCACTCCTCGCTCTCGGTGAGCGTGGTGCTCACATGGGCCTGGAGGTAGGCCTGCTTGAGGCCTTCGCGGGCGCGGCTCGCGAGCACCCGGGTGCCGTTGGCGTCGAGGCCGAAGAGGGTGGCGACGTCGCTCGGGGACTCGTCCTCGACCTCCGTGTGCCACAGCACGGCCTGCCAGCGCTCGGGCAGGCTGCGGAACGCCTGCATGGCGAGGGACTGCTCGGCCTCGTGCATGGCGCGCACGTCCGCGCCCAGGTCCAAGGTGTCGTCGTCGGAGACTTCGGAGCCGCGGGCCGCCTGCGCGGCGAACACCGCGAAGTCGTCGACCAGTTGCTCCCGCTTCGCCGACTTCGTCCAGCCGGCGGCGACGCGCCGCACCGTGGTCAGCAGATAGGCGCGCACCGCGTGCTCGGGCCCGGAACCGGAGCGCACGGCTCCCAGTATCCGCGCGAAGACCTCGGCGGTGAGGTCGTCGGCGGTGTGGGCGTCGCGGCAGCAGGTGCGGGCGTAGCGGCGGACCGATTCGGCATGCCTGCGATACAGCTCTTCGTAGGCGGTGTCGTCGCCCGCGCGCATGCGCTCGATCAGGTCGGCGTCGGACGGCGGGACGTCACCGGAGCCGCTCCGGGCGGCGGGCACCCCGGCCTCCGTACCCGCGAAGGGGCCGCCCGTCGAAGCGCCGCCGGGTCCGCCGGGCGCCGCGCCGTCCTCCGGCCCGCGCTCCCGCTGGGTCGGCACACTGGGATCGGGGCCGGCCGCCCCGGACCCGCCGCTCGCGGATCCGCCCGCGGCGCCGGAGCCCGCGGCCCCGCTGCTGCCACCGGGACCGCCTTGGTTCGGCACCTGTCGGGGAGGAAGCCCGCTCGACTCACCCCCGGAGGAGGTGGGCTCGTCCCGCCCGTCAACACTCATCGCGGAAAGCCTCCGCACGCACACTCGGACCCGAACACCGGGCAAGAGTGCCACACGGCCGCGCTCCGCCGAATAGAGACGACAGGCAACCACCCGTCCGGGGCGAGTTCCCGGAATCGAGCACTACTGTTCACTCATTCGGGGAATGCTCAACCCCCGTGTCATCCACGGGAGTTGAGCATCACGAGCCCGAAAGGCCCATGTGAGCGGTGTGAACGGCTACGCGGGCCGTGAGCGGAGCCCCTCGAGCAGGATGTCGAGCAGCCGCGACGAAGCCGCCGCCTGCTGCGCGGCGTCCGGCAGCGAGGGAGCCGCCGTGGCTATCACGAGCAGCACGTCCGACACGGTCACGTCGGCGCGCAGCTCACCGGCCGCACGGGCCCGCTCCACGAGCCGCCCGACGACGTCGAGCAGCGCCGCGGCACCCGCGTCGTCGCTCTCCTCCGCGGGCGCCGTCCGCTGCTCCACAAGGCGCAGATCGGGCGAGGACAGCGGAGTCACCGAGGCCACCTGCCGCTGCTGCGGCACCCGGGCCTCCTCCACGCCCACGGGGCCGGCCGCCTCATCGATGCCGTCGGCTCCGTCGACGCGCACGCGCAGCACCTGCGGCGGCAGCAGCCGCCCCGCGCCCGAGGCCACCGACGTCCGCAGGAAGCGCGAGAGCGCCGACCACGGCTCGTCCTCCTGGCCGAGCGCCGCACGTGCCTGTTCCGTCAGCCGGGAGGTCTCCTCCTCGGCTATACGCCGCACCAGTACGTCCTTGCTGGGGAAGCGGCGGTAGACCGTGCCCACCCCGACCCGGGCGCGCCGTGCCACGTCCTCCATCGGCGCGCCGTACCCCAGCTCTCCGAATACCTCACGGGCCGCGCGCAGCACGTGTTCGAGATTCCGCTGCGCATCCACGCGCAGCGGGGCCGAACGCGCTCCGTCCGCCATCTCGCGGCCGTTTCCGCCCGTGGCGACGGCCGATGCCGACGCTGTCGCGGAAGTCCAGTGAGAGTCCTGAATGTGCATATACGTTCCCCCGGTAATGACGTCTCCCCCCGGAGACACTCCCCGTCATCGATGACCGGCGTGCGAGAGCGAGCCCCTGCACGAGTCCGGCAAACCGGACCCCACGAGCGCATCCCCCGACACCCCGACGTCACACGAACATAGTTGAGCCAGAGTCAATTCAGAAGAGGCGGGTTCCGCACAGAGCGCCCCCCGATCGGAGTACGCACCGGTTCCCACCCGATTGCACCCCGCACCACCCCTCCGTCATCCCCCTCTGACCTGCGCACATTCTGCCCTGCCCGAGGACGGCACGGCACAGCGGCACCGTCCACTTCCTGTCATACAAATTGTCGAGCCTGTGGACAAACACGAAGTGCGGGTGCGTCATGGGATGGTGACGGAACCTGTGCGCATTCTCGTTGTCGGTGGTGGCTACGTCGGGATGTACACCGCGCTGCGCCTCCAGCGGAAACTCAAGCCGGAGCTGAAGCGGGGCGAGGTGGAGATCGTGGTGATCTCGCCCGATCCGTATATGACCTATCAGCCGTTCCTGCCCGAAGCGGCGGCCGGCTCGATCTCCCCGCGCCACGTCGTCGTGCCGCTGCGCCGCGTGCTCGACCACTGCCGCGTGATCGTCGGCGAGGCGCAGTCGATCGACCACGCCAAGCGCACCGCGTCGTTCACCACGCTCGCCACCGCGGAGGAGGGCACCGGCGCCCTCGACATCACGTACGACGAACTGGTCCTGGCCCCCGGCTCCATCTCCCGCACCCTGCCGGTCCCCGGTCTCGCCGACTACGGCATCGGCTTCAAGACCGTCGAGGAGGCCATCGGGCTGCGCAACCACGTCATCGAGCAGATGGACATCGCCTCCTCCACCCGCGACCCGGCCGTCCGCGACGCCGCCCTGACCTTCGTCTTCGTAGGCGGCGGTTACGCGGGCGTGGAGGCACTCGGCGAGCTGGAGGACATGGCCCGCTACGCCGCGCGGTACTACCACAACGTCAAGGCCGAGGACATGAAGTGGATTCTCGTCGAGGCGTCCGGGCGGATCCTGCCCGAGGTCGGCGAGGAGATGGGCAAGTACACCGTCAGCCAGCTCCGCAAACGCAACATCGACGTACGCCTGGAGACCCGGCTCGACACCTGTGAGGACCGGGTCGCGGTGCTCAGCGACGGCGCCCGCTTCCCCACCCGCACAGTCGTCTGGACCGCCGGCGTCAAGCCGCACCCCCTGCTCGCCGCCACCGACCTGCCCCGCAACGAACGCGGCCGCCTGCGGTGCACCGCCGAGCTGTCCGTCGACGGCGCCCCACACGCGTGGGGAGCGGGCGACGCGGCCGCCGTCCCCGACGTCACCGCCGGCGAACCCGGCAAGGAGTGCGCGCCCAACGCCCAGCACGCCGTGCGCCAGGCCAAGGTCCTCGGGGACAACATCGCCGCGTCCTTGCGGAAACAGCCCCTCCAGGAGTACGCGCACAAATACGTCGGCTCCGTGGCGTCCCTCGGACTGCACAAGGGTGTCGCGCACGTCTACGGACGCAAGCTGAAGGGCTACCCTGCCTGGTTCATGCACCGCGTCTACCACCTCAGCCGCGTGCCCACCCTCAACCGCAAGTCCCGCGTGCTCGCCGAATGGACCCTCGCCGGCCTGTTCAAACGCGAAATCGTCTCCCTGGGGTCGCTCGAACACCCCCGCGCGGAGTTCGAACTCGCAGCCGGAGGCGAGCGCCCGAAGGAGTCCTGATCACCTCCGGCAGGAACTCCCCGGGCGGGCCCGGCGTCTGACGGATGTCAGTCCTGTCGGCCAGACTGGGCGTGTGACCATGATGGGCGGGCACACCCAAGACGGGCACGCCCACGAGAGACCCCCCGCTCCACGCCATGCTGTGTCTTCCCGGGAGGCGGCGCCCAGCCGCCGCGCCACCGGCCGGCCCCCGGCCGCACACCCCCGCCCGATCCAGAAGCGACACCACGAGGCCTACCGCAGTGAACTTCACGCGCTGGAGCGCCCGGCTCCCCGGAACACAGCGCCGCGCAGCGGCGCGCACCGAGACCGGCGGCTCCCCGGCTCAGCGGGGCGAGAGCTCCGTCCCCGCGGCCCGCGCCGAGCGCCTCGCCGACACGCCCGCCGCCGGCGTCGACGAACTGCCGGCCCGCGAGGTGCTCGACCGCATCCCGGCCCTCGTCGCGCTCGTGCACGGCCCCGACCACCGCATCGCGTACGTCAACGACGCGTACGCCACGACGTTCGGCACCCGCCCGATCGGCTCCCCCGCGCGCGAGGCGCTGCCCGAGCTGGAGGAGGTCGGCCTGCTGCCGCTCCTGGACCAGGTCCTGCGCAGCGCCAAGCCGCGCACGGTCAAGTCCCGCAAGGCGCCCGGCGGCCGCTCCTACACCTTCACCTGCACGCCCGTCTCGCTGCCGCTGGGCGGCCCCGTGGAGGACACGCCGGGCGGCGGTGTGCTGGTCTTCGCCGCCGACGTCACCGACCACGCCGAAGCCGCCGAGCGGCTGCGCGCCAGCGAGCGCAGCCAGCGCGAAACCGCCGTCACCCTGCAACGCTCACTCCTGCCCCAGGAGCTGGAACAGCCCGACGACCTGCGCATCGCCGCCACGTACCAACCGGGCGGCACGGACGCCGCGGTCGGCGGCGACTGGTACGACGTGATCACCCTCGGCGGCGGCCGCACCGCCCTGGTCATCGGCGACGTCATGGGACGCGGCGTCCGCGCGGCCGCCGTCATGGGCCAGCTGCGCACGGCCGTGCGCGCGTACGCCCGCCTGGACCTGCCGCCGCACGAGGTCCTGCAGCTCCTGGACGGCCTCGCCGCGGAGATCGACGCCAGCCAGATCGCCACC
Source organism: Streptomyces aureoverticillatus (assembly GCF_014649395.1). Lineage (GTDB taxonomy): Bacteria > Actinomycetota > Actinomycetes > Streptomycetales > Streptomycetaceae > Streptomyces > Streptomyces aureoverticillatus. Next base: position 3,263 of record NZ_BMSY01000003.1, on the reverse strand, counting down.
TGCGCGTACGCGGTGCACGACCCGAACGAGGGCAGCCTCGTGTACGCCTCGGCCGGCCACCTGCCGATCCTCGTACGCGACGAGAACGGCACCATCCACCGCGCGGAGGAACCCACGGGCCCGCCGCTCGGCACCGGCGGCTGGCTGCACGCCTCCGGCTCCGTGCCGCTCGGCCCCGGCTCCACCGCCGTGCTCTACACCGACGGCCTGGTCGAGCGCCGCAGCGAGGACATCGACGAGGGCGTCGCCGCCCTGGAGCGCGCCCTCGCCGGAGCCACCGGCACGCCCCAGGTGGTCTGCGACCGCCTCATCCGCGCCCTGGGCGTGACCGCCGACCACGACGACGACGTGGCCGTGCTGGTCCTCCAGCAGCCGTCCCGCACGGGCGTGCACGCGGACCTGTTCCGCAACGCCGCCCTGGAACTGCTCGGCGGCGTGGAGGCCGCCCCACGCGCGCGTGCCTTCGCCACCGGTGTCCTCGCGAGCTGGCGCTTCCCGCCCGAGCTGCACGACCTGGGCGTCCTCGCCGCCAGCGAGCTGGTCGCCAACTCCCTGCAGCACGGCACCCCGCCGATGCGGCTGCGCCTTCGCCGCACCGACCGCCGCCTGATCATCGAGGTCACCGACGGCGACGACCACCTGCCCCGGCGCCGCCGCGCCGAGCCGGCGGACGAGGCGGGCCGGGGCATCGCCATCGTCGCCACGATCGCCTCGAACTGGGGCTCACGGCGCACGCCCGGGGGCGGCAAGGCGGTCTGGTGCGAGTTCGCACTCCCGCGCGCGTAGCTGACGATGTCGTTCAGGAGTGTGCGGTCACGGCTTCCGGGGCATCCGGCGCGCCCTGGGCCACCACCCGGCTCTTCTGGAGGTACGGGTGGTTCTGCGCCGGGCTGAGGTGCCGGCCGAGGCGCAGCGCGAGCACGGTGATGCCGAGCGAGAAGAGCAGGAACGTCACGATGTACGGAGCGTGCAGCGTGGCACCCATCGGCCCGCCCACGGCCGGACCGACCGCGAGAGCGAGCTGCTTGACCAGCGCGAAGGCCGAGTTGTAGCGCCCGACCATCGACTCCGGCGCCAGATCGGCGACCAGCGGCGCGACGGTCGGCGCGAGCATCGTCTCGCCGAGCCCGAAGAGCGCGTACGTCGAGATGAACGCGGCGGTCGCCATGGCCTGGCTGCCGTGCCCGAGCCCCGCGTACCCGGCCGCGATCCACGCGACGGCCCAGATGAGGCCGACGGCCGCGATCACCTGCGAGCGCTTGCGGCGCTCGACGAACCGCAGGACCGCGAACTGCGCGATCACGATGGCACCGGTGTTGGCGGCGAGAGCGATGCCGAGCGTCGAAGGGGAGATCCCCGCGGCCTCCACGCCGTACGCCGAAAGGCCCGACTCGAACTGGCCGTAGCAGGCGAAGAACAGCACGAAGCCGAGGACGCACAGCTGCAGCATCACGCGGTTGCGGAACACGTCCCTGACGCTGCCGCCGGACTGCGGCGTGGCGTCGGTGATGCGCGGCGAACGGGGCATCCGGGTCGTCAGCATGACCCCGATGAGGACCAGGAAGATCACGGTCTCGATGGCGAAGAGCAGCGTGAAGTCGCTCGGCCGCTCGTGCTTCACGATCTGGCCGCCGATCAGACCGCCGACGCCGAGGCCCAGGTTCTGCAGGAAGAACTGCATGGCGAAGGCGCGCGACCGGGTGCCCGGCGTGGAGCACTCCACGATCATTGTGGCCAGCGCGGGCTGCATCACGGCCTGCCCGGCGCCGAGCGCCCCGGCCGAGAGCAGCACGAGCGGCGCGCTCGACGAGAAGCCCAGGCTCAGCGCGCCGACGGCGGCGGTGAGCAGCGCGGCGACGAGTACGGGAAGGGGCCCGCGCCGGTCGATGGCCCGGCCGGAGAAGGGCAGCACGATGAGCGCGGCCACGGCGAACGCCGCGAGCACGAGGCCCGCCGTCACGGCGCCCAGATCCCGTACCTGCGCCACGTACACGTACAAGAAGGGGACCGTAAACCCCAGACCGAACGCACTCAGCGCGTTGCCCACGTGGATCCGGCGCATCGTCGCAGCGCCCATCGCCCTGGTCACTTTCACCTGCCTTAGGAGTGAAGACTTCGAAGCTAAAGTTAGGATCTAAACAATACACATCGAAGGACTTCAAGGGCAACCAGGGCCGTGCCATACTGCGGCCATGGGCGATACCCCCGGCCCCACAGAGCCGACACTCGAAGAGCAGATCGCCGCCTACCAGCGGGAGTTCCAGGACCTCGACCCCCAGGTCGAGAAGATCGTCTCGGCCCTCGGCCGGCTCAACCGCCGTATGAACGTGGCCTACGGCCGGCAGACCGCGACGCTCGGCATCAGTAACGCGGAGTGGGAGGTCCTGAAGGCCCTGGTCCTGTCCGGCGCCCCGTATCAAATGGGCCCCGGCGACCTGGCCAAGCGCCTCGGCCTCACCCCCGCCGCGATGACGCACCGCATCGACCGCATGGTGAGCGAGGGCCTCGTCACCCGGGACCGCGACGAGTCCAACCGCGTCCGCGTCATCGTCGAGCTCACCGCGGAGGGCCGCGAGAAGTGGCTGGAGGCGATGCGCCTCGCCACGGTCTTCGAGGAGGACCTGCTCCAGGACCTCTCCCCGGAGGAGCGCGGCGTCCTGGGCGAGGTGCTGACCCGTCTTCTACGTCGCGTGGAGCACGCCCAGCCGGACGCGGGCGGCCGCCTCAGCGACCTCGACTGACGGCGCCTGCGGCCCTCTTGACCCGTCGACCAGCTGAGGTTGACAGTCGCCTGCCCGATCCGTAAGGTTCTTCGGGTTGCCGCCGAGCTGTAACGGTTCTGCGACAGCAACTCCCGCCGCTCACGCGGCCACTCAAACCACCTGCACCACCTCCCCATGGGATTGCTTTCGGCGCGCCCGAATTCATTCCCGTGATCTTGTCGCGACCGGAAACGGCTCGATTAGGAACTGCCGGGGAGATCCGCTAAAGTTTGAGACGTCGGAACGGCCCAACAGCCGGGAAGGCAAACCCGGTTGACTGGGAATCAGGCCCGAAAGGATCTGATAGAGTCAACACCGCCGGAAGGCCGAAAGGCCGGAAAGCACCGAGGAAATCGGAACGGACCGGGAAGCCGGAAAGATCTGATAGAGTCGGAAACACGAAATACCGAAGGGAAGCGCCCGGAGGAAAGCCCGAGAGGGTGAGTACAAAGGAAGCGTCCGTTCCTTGAGAACTCAACAGCGTGCCAAAAGTCAACGCCA
>NZ_BMSY01000002.1 GCF_014649395.1 Streptomyces aureoverticillatus | reverse complement strand
CCTTACAGCGCCGATGGTACTGCAGGGGGGACCCTGTGGGAGAGTAGGACGCCGCCGAACTAAATTTGATAAAGCCGTATCCCCCGAGTTTCGACTCGGGGGATACGGCTTTTTTGCGTTCCCCCGCCCCCCATTTCGTTTCCTCGCCCTACATTTCAGAGGCGGCCCGCTGCCTTCAGCGAGAGGTACGCGTCTGCCAGCGCAGGGGCCAAATCATCGGGGGTCGCGTCGACGACCGTGACGCCATGGCGGGTGAGCTGTTCCGCGGTGCGCTGACGCTCCGCCTGGGCCTGAGCCGCGGCTGCGGCGTCGTACACGGCCTCCGTCGTACCCCGCGCCTTCGCCATCTGAGTGATGTGCGGGTCGGCGACCGACGCGACCAGGACGGTGTGGCGTTGCGTGAGGCGGGACAGCACCGGCAGCAGACCCTCCTCGATGGGAGCCGCATCCAGGCTGGTGAGCAGCACGATCAACGAGCTGCGGGGGGCGACGCGCAGAGCTGTGGCCGTGAGACCGCGGGCGTCCGTCTCGACGAGTTCCGGCTCGAGAGTGGCCAACGCGTTCACGAGAGAGGGAAGGACATCGCCCGCGGCCTTGCCCTGGACCAGGGCGCGCACCCGGCGGTCGTACGCCAGGAGGTCCACGCGGTCGCCGGCGCGGGAGGCCAGGGCGGCGAGGAGTAGAGCGGCATCCATGGATGCGTCTAGGCGAGGCGCATCACCGACCCGACCCGCGGAAGTGCGGCCGGTGTCGAGGACCAGGAGGATGTGACGGTCGCGCTCCGGGCGCCAGGTGCGGACCGCGACGGACGACTGGCGGGCGGTGGCGCGCCAGTCGATGGACCGGGTGTCGTCGCCGGGAACGTACTCACGAAGGCTGTCGAATTCCGTGCCCTGGCCGCGGATCAGCACGCTGGTACGGCCGTCGAGTTCGCGCAGTCGGGCCAGCTTGGACGGCAGGTGCTTGCGGCTGGCGAAGGGCGGCAGGACGCGGAGCGTCCAGGGAACCCTGTGGCTGCTCTGCCGGGTGAAGAGGCCGAGAGGGCCCCTCGAGCGGATCGTGACGCGGTCGGCCTGGTGGTCGCCGCGGCGGGTGGGACGCAGGCGGGTGGTGAGGCGGCGGCGTTCGCCGGACGGGACGTCCAATCGCTGCCTGGACGCGGTGACTTCGGTGCCGGGCTGCCAGCTGCTCGGAGGCCAGGCGTCGCGGAGTTCGGCGCGCAGCGGGCGGTTGGTGGGGTTCGTGACGGTGAGCTGGACGTCCGCGCCCTCACCGAGGCGTACCGAGGTGTCGCCGGCGCGGGTCAGGACGAGGCGGCGTACGGGGGCGGCCAGGACGAAGTCGCAGGCGCAGGCCAGGGCCAGTGGGGCGTTGACCGCGAGGACGCCGGTCCAGCTGGGTTCCAGGATGCCTACGGGGAGGGACCCCAGGGCCGCCAGGAGGGCGGTGCGGCCGGTGACGGGCATCAGCGGGGCACCGGGACGTGGGCGAGGATCGCGTTGATGACGGAGTCGGCCGTCACGCCCTCCATCTCGGCCTCCGGGCGCAATTGGACACGGTGACGGAGGGTGGGCAGGGCCAAGGCCTTCACGTCGTCGGGGATGACGTAGTCGCGGCCCGTCAACCAGGCCCAGGCGCGGGCCGTGGAGAGCAGGGCCGTGGCGCCGCGCGGGGAGGCGCCCAGCGTCAGGGACGGCGATTCGCGGGTGGCGCGGCAGATGTCGACTACGTAGGCGGTGATTTCGGGGGAGACGGTCGTCTTGGCGACCGCTGCTCGGGCCGCTTCCAGATCGGCGGGGCCCGCCACGGGGCGTACGCCAGCGGCGCTCAGGTCGCGCGGATTGAAGCCTTCCGCATGGCGCTTCAGGACGTTGATCTCGTCCTCGCGCGAGGGGAGGGGGACCGTCAGTTTGAGGAGGAAACGGTCCAGTTGGGCCTCGGGGAGGGGGTACGTGCCCTCGTACTCGACCGGGTTCTGGGTGGCGGCGACGAGGAACGGCTCGGGGAGCGGGCGCGGCGTGCCGTCGACCGTGACCTGGCGTTCCTCCATCGCTTCGAGGAGGGACGACTGGGTCTTGGGCGGCGTGCGGTTGATCTCGTCGGCGAGGAGGAGATTGGTGAAGACCGGGCCCGGCTGGAAGGAGAACTCCGTGGAGCGGGCGTCGTAGACGAGGGAGCCCGTGACGTCGCTGGGCATCAGGTCGGGGGTGAACTGGACGCGCTTGGTGTCGAGTTCGAGGGACGCGGCGAGGGCGCGTACGAGGAGGGTCTTCGCGACGCCCGGGACGCCTTCGAGCAGGACGTGGCCGCGGCACAACAGGGCCACGACGAGGCCGGTGACGGCGGGGTCCTGGCCGACCACGGCCTTGGAGATCTCCGTGCGCAGGGACTCCAGGGAGGAGCGGGCGCCGCCGGAGCTCGCGGCGTTGTCAGTGGTCGGGTCCATCATGAAGTACGTACCTCACTTTCGAGGGCGTCGAGTTGGTCGGCGAGGGCGATGAGTCCTGCGTCGTCGCCGGGCGGCGTGCCGAAGAGGAGGGGGTGCAGGTCCTGGCCGGGCGTGTGGAGACGCCTGGTCAGGGCGGGCAGGAGCGCTTCGGGCGCATGGGCCCGGGCGGTGGGGACGCCAACGAGGGGGGCGAGTCGGGTGCGGGTGGCCGAGCGGAGGGCCGCGGCGGCGCGGTCGCGGGCGTCGGCCTTGCGGTAGAGGCGGGCGCGGCCTTCGGCGGTCTCGGAGGCGCGGATCGCGACGGGGAGGTTCTCGGGGACCAGGGGGCCGAGGCGACGGGCGCGCCACAGGGCCGCGAGTACGGCGGCGACGGTGAGCTGCAGCGTGCCCCAGAGCCAGCCGGGCGGGATGAGGTCGAAGAAGCTGTCGTCGGCGGTGTCGTCGACCGCGTCGTCGGAGAGCGAAGGGAGGTACCAGACCAAGTGCGGACGGGAACCGAGCAGTTGCAGGGCGAGCGACGCATTGCCGTGCTCGTCGAGGCGGTCGTTGTGGAGGATGTCGGGAGCGCCGAGGATGACGGTGTCGCCGCGCGCGGACGTCTGGTCCGGCTTCTCCGCGGCGTCCTCTGGGGCGTCTTCCGTGTTGTCGCCCGTCTCCGGAGAGCCGTCCTTCGCGGTGGTCGCGGGGAGGTGCAGGAGGCTCGGCAGGCCGTCGTCGATGTAGCAGGCCTCGGCACCGGGAGCGAGCGTGTCGTAGCGGATGCCTCCCACGTCCGCGGAGCCGGCGCGGCGGGCGGCGGGCAGGGAGCAGTCCGGCGAGAGCGTCGAGTCGTAACTGGGCGCCGCGTCCGCGGTGACCCCGGGGGCGAGCTTCGACACCGACGGGGCACCCGGGGCGACCAGCACGGTGCGGCCTCCGGAACCCTCGGTGGCGTCGTGCAGCCGGGACTGCTGGCGGTCCGTGAGGAGATCGGGGTTGGCCACCAGGAGGGTGGTGTCGGGGCCCGCGGCGGACCGTGCCTCTTCAGTGGTGGTGACGACGCGCGTGGACACGCCCCGGTCGGCGAGGAGTTCGGCGACGGCACGGCTGCCGTAGGGGTCGGCGGAGCGCGGGTCGAGGCGGCCGTGCTGGGCGCCGGAGCGGACGGCCGCGATGGCGACGGCGGCCGCCAGGAGGATGACGACGGCGAGGACGACGCCACGGGAGCGGGTCCAGAGCTGGCGCGGGGTGGGGCTGATCGAGGTCGACGGGGCGCCGGGGGCCCGGGTGTTGGCCGTCGTCGTGGGGAAGCCGGTCGGCGGCTCGGTGGGGGTGCCCGGCGGGGGTGTGGGCGGGGAGGCCGTCGATGTCGTGGCGGAAGCGGGTTGTGCGGGTGTCGTCGCGTCCGGGGTGTCGGGGGAGTCCGTCATCGGATGGCTCCCCAGGAGGCGCTGCCGGACTCCGCGTGCGACGCGGTGGCCAGGAGCGGCTTGGTGCGGTCCAGGTCGCGGTCCAGGTCGGCGAGTTGGCGGTACGCCGCTTCCGTGGCCGTGCGGCCTCCGTACGTCACGTCGTCGAACTCCCGGGCGGCGGCGTGCAGGCGTTCCGCGTGGTCGGGGAGGGGGCGTGCGGCTTCCGCGGCGGCCTCGTCCGCGGTGCGGCCGGGGCGCGGGTCGAGGAGGGCGCGCTCCTCCAGGGAGCGCACGACGGCCCGCATCCGCTCTTGGAGGGCCTGGTTCCAGTGGCCCTGGGCGGCGTGCGCCTCGGCGGCCGAGCGGTGCTCGGCGGCGCTGCGCGGGCGGTCGTCGAACAGCGCCGCGGAGGTGGCGGGGGCGCGGCGCGGCGTGCCGAGGCGCCACCACAGCGCCACGGCGACCGCCACGACCGCGAGGGCGATGACCAGGAGGCCGACCGTACCGCCCGGTGCCACGCCGGAAGCAGCGCCGAACAGATCGTCCACCCACCCCCAGAAGCGGTTCAGGGCGCGCTGCAGGAGGCTCGGGTCGTTCTCGTGGTACATCGGCTTGGACAGCTCGCGCTCGGCCGCCTCCCGCGCGGGGCCGCGCGGGACCGTCACCGGAGGCTCGTCACCGGCGCGCGGCAGCGCCAGGGCGGCGCCGAAGCCGGTGCGCGGCAGCGGAGAGCCCGCGCCGAGGCCCGTACGGGGCGGCGATGCCGCACCGAAGACGGTGCCCGGCAGTCGTGAGACCGCGCCGAGCGCGTCGAGAACCGCCCCTGCCGGCGTCACCGCATCAGCTCCCCGGTGTGCCGGGGGTGTCGGAGGGGCCGTGGCCCGGCACTCCGGCGGCGCGGGCGAGTTCGAGGTCGAGCGCCTCGCGGCGAATCCGCTGGTCGATGTAGAGGAGCACGGTGACCCCGGCGGTGATCGGGAACGTCAGCATGGAGCCGATCACCTGCCCGACGCCGCTGACGATCAGGAACGTCCAGCCGACCTCACCCGCGCTGGCGTCGAGCAGGTTGGAGATGCTGTCCCCGCTCAGCGCGCCCGCGATGATCGTGAACGGGATGACGATGATCGACGCCACGACGTTCGCGATGACCGCGGCCAGGAGCTGGATGCCGAAGACACGCCACCAGGAGCGCCGGACCAGCTTCACGGACCGGCTCATCGACTTCTTCACGCCCTGCTTCTCCAGCATCAGCGCCGGAGAGGAGAGCGAGAGGCGGACCATCAGCCAGATGGCGACGACACCCGCGGCGATGCCGCCGACCACGGCGAGGGCGGCCCCGGCGTCGGTGGCTCCGGCCACGGCGATCAGGATGCCGGGAAGCGTGCCCGCGGCGACGACGCCCACGGCGATCAGCGGCAGCAGCAGCGTCAGGCCGATCAGCTTCCCGAGCCGCGGCTTGGAGTCCTGCCAGGCCTCCGCCGTGGTCACCGGCTTCCCCAGCACCGCGCGGCTGGTGACCATCGTGAGCAGGGCCGTCGCCACGATCGTGCCGAGCAGGGTGATCACGAGGACGGCGCCCGAACTGAGCAGCGTGTCCCAGAGCGCGCGCGTGACCTCGCCGACGGACGCGCTCGGGTCGTCCAGGGCCTCGGTGTCGGCCGCGTCGTTGAGGATCAGACCCTGGAGCAGGATGACGAGGACCTCGGTGACGACGGCGACGGTCAGCGAGATGCCGAGGACCGTGCGCCAGTGCGTACGCATCGTGGAGACCGCGCCGTCCAGGATCTCGCCGACGGCGAGCGGGCGCAGCGGGATGACGCCGGGCTTCGCGGCGGCCGGCGGGCCCTGCCAGGCGCCCCAGCCGCGGTAAGGGCCGCCGGGTCCGCCCGGACCGCCGCCCCAGCCGGGGCCGCCCGGACCGCCGGGGCCACCTCCCCAGCCGGGCCCACCGGGGCCGCCCTGGCCGCCACCGCCACCCCAGCCCTGGCCGGGAGGTGCGGGCGGCGGGGGGTTCTGGCCGGGGGCGGGAGGGCTGGGCGCGGACCACTGGGCGGGCGGCGGCTGCTCCTTGGACCACTTCGGGCCCGGGTCGCCGCTCGGCTGGTCCTCGGGCTCCTCGGACCCCTTCTTGCCCGGCTCGTGTCCGTCGGAGTGGGCAGATCCGGGCGAGGCCCAGCCCGGAGTGTCGTTCATCGTCGCTCCTTCACAGTGCCCGTCCGCGGTCGCGGCGGCAGGTTGGCAGCCATCGTGCCACGGGGCGGTTGCCCTGGGACCAGGCGCGGTGGCGCGGAGACCGTGTGCTGTATGGGCTGCGCACCTTCTATTGTCCGTCGGGTAGCGGGCAGACTGGGCGGATGGCTGATCAGTACGCGCAATCCGGTGAGGCCGTACGGCCCGCCGACGTCGCGGCGATGCCCGCGATCCCCGCTATCCGCTGGGACGAGCCCCCGGAGGGGCCCGTCCTCGTCCTCCTCGACCAGACCCGGCTGCCGGCCGAGGAGACGGAGCTGGTGTGCACGGATCCGCCCGCGCTGGTCCAGGCGATCCGGACGCTCGCCGTGCGCGGGGCCCCGCTGCTCGGCATCGCCGGTGCGTACGGCGTCGCGCTGGCCGCGGCCCGTGGCTTCGACGTGGACGAGGCCGCCGACGCGCTCGCGGGAGCGCGGCCCACCGCGGTCAACCTGGCGTACGGGGCGCGCAGGGCGCAGGCGGCGTACCGCCAGGCCGTGGCAGGCGGCGCGGACGAGCGGCAGGCGGCGGAGGCGGTGCTCGCCGCCGCGCGGGCGCTGCACAAGGAGGACGCCGTGGCCAGCGCGCGCATGGCGGTGCACGGCCTCACGCTGCTCGACGAGCTGATGCCCGGCGGCGGGCACCGGATCCTCACGCACTGCAACACGGGGGCGCTGGTCTCCGGCGGTGAGGGCACGGCGTTCGCGGTGGCGCTCGCCGCGCACCGCGAGGGGCGGCTGCGCAGGCTGTGGGTCGACGAGACCAGGCCGCTGCTCCAGGGCGCGCGGCTGACGGCGTACGAGGCGGCGCGCACCGGCATGCCGTACACCCTGCTGACCGACAACGCCGCGGGTTCGCTGTTCGCGGCCGGTGAGGTGGACGCCGTGCTGATCGGCGCCGACCGGATCGCGGCCGACGGTTCGGTGGCCAACAAGGTGGGGAGCTATCCGCTCGCGGTCCTCGCCCGTTATCACCACGTGCCGTTCATCGTGGTGGCACCGGTGACGACCGTGGACCCCGACACCCCGGACGGAGCCGCCATCGAGGTCGAGCAGCGGGCCGGTCACGAGGTGACGGAGGTCACAGTGCCGTTCGTGCCGGTGACAGGAGCCGAGGTGGGAGGCGGTATTTCCGTGGCGCCGCTGGGGACACAGGCGTACAACCCGGCCTTTGACGTCACCCCGCCCGAGTTGGTGACAGCCGTCGTCACGGAGGAAGGTGTCGTCTCACCCGTGACAACGGAGGGCCTTGCCGAGCTGTGTGCCAGGTCACGCCAGGTAACGATTAGCTAATGGGATGATGTCAGGCATGAAGGGACGAGTCCTTGTCGTCGACGACGACACCGCACTGGCCGAGATGCTCGGGATTGTGCTGCGTGGTGAAGGTTTTGAGCCGTCGTTCGTGGCAGATGGCGACAAGGCGCTGGCCGCTTTCCGGGAGGCCAAGCCCGATCTGGTGCTTCTCGACCTGATGCTGCCCGGGCGGGACGGCATTGAGGTGTGCCGTCTGATCAGGGCGGAGTCCGGGGTGCCCATCGTCATGCTCACGGCCAAGAGCGACACCGTGGATGTGGTGGTCGGCCTGGAGTCGGGAGCCGACGACTACATCGTCAAGCCGTTCAAGCCCAAGGAGCTGGTGGCCCGCATCCGTGCGCGGCTGCGCCGGTCCGAGGAGCCCGCGCCGGAGCAGCTGGCCATCGGTGACCTCGTCATCGACGTGGCCGGGCACTCCGTGAAGCGGGACGGGCAGTCGATCGCGCTGACGCCGCTGGAGTTCGACCTGCTGGTCGCGCTGGCCCGCAAGCCGTGGCAGGTGTTCACGCGTGAGGTGCTCCTGGAGCAGGTCTGGGGCTACCGGCACGCGGCCGACACCCGCCTGGTGAATGTGCATGTGCAGCGGCTGCGCTCCAAGGTGGAGCGGGACCCCGAGCGCCCGGAGATCGTCGTGACCGTCCGTGGCGTCGGGTACAAGGCCGGACCGAGCTGACATGTCCCGCGACAGTTCCTCTCCGGCGCCCGGCGAACCGGGAGCGCGGCCGGGGCGGACTGTCCGGCCGCCGCGGCGCAGCGCCCGTTTCGGGGCGCTCGTCGACAGCGGTCTGATGCTGCAGGGCGGCGTGCAGGGCAGCAGCCCGCTGCTGCGGCTCTTCACGCGCTGGGTGCGCCGCCCGCTGCTGCCGATGATGCGGCTGTGGCGGCGCAACATCCAGCTCAAGGTCGTCGTCACCACGCTCCTGATGTCGCTCGGCGTGGTGCTGCTGCTCGGCTTCGTCGTCATGAGCTCGGTGAGCAACGGCCTGCTCAAGGCCAAGGTGAACGCGGCGCAGAGCCAGGCCGACGGTGGCTTCCGGGCCGCCCAGGAGCAGGCCAACAGCGCCCACCAGCCCGCCGCCCAGGGCGGCGACGCGGCCGACGGCCCCACCGCGCAGAACGCCGCCGTGTGGCTGTCCGAACTGGCCGAGCAGCTCGCCAGCGGCGGCCAGAACGCCTTCTACGTAGTCACGCTGAGCTCCAACGCCAGCGACAGCGGCAGCGTGCGCGGGCCGCGCGCCTCCGGTGGCGTCGACCCGATCCAGAGCGTGCCGGTGGACCTGCGCGAACGGGTCGACGGCGGCACGCTCGCGTACCAGAGCAACACGCGCATCGACTTCATCGACCACCGCGAGTCCCAGCCCGGCCTGGTGATCGGCAAGCAGCTGAGCGACCTCAACGGCGATTCGTACCAGCTCTACTACCTCTTCCCGCTGACGCAGGAAGAGGAGTCGATGAACCTGGTGCGGGGCACGCTCGCCACGGCCGGCCTCTTCGTGGTGGTGCTCCTCGGGGCCATCGCCTGGCTGGTGGTACGCCAGGTCGTCACGCCCGTGCGGATGGCGGCCGGGATCGCCGAGCGACTGTCCGCGGGGCGCCTCCAGGAACGTATGAAGGTCACTGGAGAGGACGACATCGCGCGCCTTGGTGAGGCCTTCAACAAGATGGCGTCGAACCTCCAGCTCAAGATCCAGCAGCTGGAGGAGCTGTCGCGGATGCAGCGGCGGTTCGTCTCCGACGTGTCGCACGAGCTGCGTACGCCGCTGACGACCGTGCGGATGGCGGCCGACGTCATCCATGAGGCGCGCGTCGACTTCGATCCGGTGACGGCCCGCTCCGCGGAGCTGCTCGCCGACCAGCTCGACCGCTTCGAGTCGCTGCTCGCCGATCTGCTGGAGATCAGCCGCTTCGACGCGGGCGCGGCGGCGCTGGAGGCCGAGCCGATAGACCTCCGCGAGGTGGTACGCCGCGTGGTCGGCGGCGCCGAGCCGCTGGCCGAGCGCAAGGGCACGCACATACGCATCGTCGGCGACCAGCAGCCGGTCGTCGCCGAGGCGGACGCGCGACGCGTGGAACGGGTGCTCAGGAACCTCGTGGTCAACGCCGTGGAGCACGGCGACGGCAAGGATGTGGTGGTGCGGCTCGCGGCCGCGGGCGGCGCCGTCGCCGTCGCCGTGCGGGACTACGGGGTCGGGCTCAAGCCCGGCGAGGCCACGCGCGTGTTCAGCCGCTTCTGGCGGGCCGATCCGGCACGCGCGCGTACCACCGGTGGTACGGGCCTCGGGCTCTCCATCGCCTTGGAGGACGCGCGGCTGCACGGCGGCTGGCTGCAGGCATGGGGCGAGCCGGGCGGCGGCTCGCAGTTCCGGCTCACGCTGCCGCGTACGGCCGACGAGCCGCTGCGGGGTTCGCCGATCCCGCTCGAACCCGACGACTCGCGGCGCCACCGCGGCCTGAACGGCGCGGGGCTGCCCCTCGCCGGTGGTACGAAGCGGGCCACAGTGCCCCACCAGGCGTCCCCGGACCGGGTGCCGCCACCCGTGCCCGCGAAGGCTCCGATCGCGCCGCGGCTGGCCCGTGCGGCGGCTCTGGACGTGGATCCCACGGCCCTGCCGGGCAACGGGGCACGCGTGGTACCGCGGCAGGCGTGGGAGGAGACCGGGGCGGAGAGCGCGTACGAAGGGGGCGCGAAGGCCGCCGGGGAAGCCGTCGGGGGCGTCGGGCCGGGCGCGGAGCTCGGGCCCGGCAGGAGCGTTCCTACGGGCGCAGACGCCCGCGCTCACCTCGGGGGCGGCGAGTCGGCCGGCGCGGACACGGCTGCGGGAGTGGGCACGGAGTCCCGGGCGGACGCGGAGGCCCCGGCGGCGACGGAAGGTCCCGTGGCTGCGGATGCCGCGGCGGAGAGTGAGCCCCGGCCGGCTGCGGGTGCCCCGGCGGAGACGGATCCCTCGGCGGAGATGGATCCCTCAGCCGAGACGGATCCCTCGGCGGAGACGGATGTCCCGGCGAGTGCTGACGCCCCCGCGGGGCGGGATGCCGATGCGGGCAGGGAAGAGGAGGCCTCGCGTGGGCGCTGAGGGTCAATTGCGGGGGCGTGCGCGCCCGCTGCGCGCCGGTCTCGTGCTTGCCGCGTGCGGCGCGCTGCTCGCCGGCTGCGCCTCCATGCCCGACGAGGGCAACATGAAGAAGGTCGACGCCTCACAGCGGCCCGACTCGCAGTCCCAGGTGCGTGTGTACGCGATGCCGCCGCCCGAGGACGCCGGTGCCGTGGACATCGTCCAGGGCTTCCTCGAGGCGCTGACCAGCGACGATCCCGACTTCGCGATCGCCCGGAAGTACCTGACGAAGAAGGCCGCCGACAACTGGCACCCGGAGCGTTCCACCACGGTGCTCGCCGACGGCCCCAACACCGTCGCGGACAACGTGAGCAACAACAACGAAGGCGAACGTACGTATGCGCTGACCGGGCGCAGGCTCGCGACGGTGAACGAGCAGCGCGCGTACAAGCCCGACACGGGGGCGTACCGCCAGGCCGTCCACCTCACGCAGCAGAACGGGCCGAACGGCAGGGTGTGGCGCATCGACGCCCCGCCGCCGGGCGTGGTGCTCGGTGAGTCCGACTTCGAGCGGAACTACCAGGCCGTCAACAAGTACTACTTCGCGGAGCCTCCGAAGGGCCTCGGTACGGCCCGACAGGTCGGCAGGCAGGAGGGGCTCGTCGCGGACCCCATCTACGTACGCCAGCGCATCGACCCGCTGACGGAGACGGTGAAGGCGCTGCTCGGCGGCCCCACCAACTGGCTTCGCCAGGTGGTGCGGACGGCGGTCCCCGAAGGCGCGCGGCTCGCCCCCGACACGAAGTCGCTCACGCCCGACGACAAGAACAAGCTCGTCGTGCCGCTGAACGCGCGTGCGGACACGCTCGGCCATGACCGGTGTACGGAGATGGCCGCCCAGCTGCTCTTCACCCTCCAGGACCTGACGGCCTCCGGAGTCGAGCAGGTGGAGTTGCAGCGCACGAACGGTTCGCAGTTGTGCGTGCTGAGCAAGGACCGTGCGCCGCATCGCACGGCGGACCTCCCGGCGTACCAGTACTTCATCGACGGCGAGAAGAAGCGTCTGGTGCGGATGCCCGGCAACACGGGCAGCAACGCCGCGCCCGAGCCGGTGACCGGGCCGTTCGGCGAGGGCGAGCAGCCGCTGCGCTCGGCGGCCGTGTCGCGTGACGAGGAGCGCGGGGCCGGGGTGTCGCTCGACGGGCGCCGGCTCTACACCGCGTCGCTGGTGTCCAAGGGGTCGCTCGGCGGGCCGGAGCTGCGGTCCCGCTCCAAGTCGGAGGGCGACGGGTTCTCGACGCCCAGCTGGGACGTCCGCGGCGACCTGTGGGTGGCCGACCGCGATCCGAAGCGGCCGCGGCTGCTGTGGCTCGCGGGAGGCACCGGTGAGCCGGTGCAGGTGAACGTTCCCGGTCTGGACGGGCGCATCCAGGCGGTGCGGGTCGCGGCCGACGGGGTCCGGGTCGCCCTGCTCGTGGAGAAGGGCGGCAAGACGTCGCTGCGGATCGGCCGGATCGACTGGGCGGACGGCAGGGGCGGACAGCCCGACATCTCCGTCGTCGAACTGCTGGAGGCGGCCCCGCAGATGGAGGAGGTCACCGCCATGTCCTGGGCGGGCGTCAGCCGCCTCGTGGTGGTCGGGCGCGAGTCCGGCGGCGTGCAGCAGATGCGGTACGTCCAGAGCGACGGGTCCGCGCGGACGGGGGCGACGCTGCCCGGCCTCACCGGCGTGAAGGAGATCGCCGCGTCCGAGGACGAGCGGCAGCCGCTGGTGGCTCATTCGGACGACGGCATCGTCCGGCTGCCGTCCGGCGCGCAGTGGCAGACCGTGGTCAAGGACGGGGCGAAGCCGGTCTATCCCGGGTGAGGGAGCCGGTCCATCCGGGGTGAGGCAGCCGGTCCATCCCGGGTAAGGCTGCCCCGGCCTACCTGTGGCCGGGGCCCGCTCCTGCTTCCACTCACTCCCGCGTTCGCCCCTCAACAATGCTTCGTCCCAGGTCAATTGGGGTGCTCGGAGTTATCCACAGGCGGTTGTCCACAGGGGTGGCCGCTGGGCGTCCGCGTTGGCACAGTGGAGACATGCGGGGGTGGTGGCAGGACCTCACGGATCTGGTGCTGCCGGCCGACTGCGCGGGCTGCGGGGTCCCGCGCGTGGCCCTGTGCGCCGAATGCCGGGCCGCTCTGTGCGGGGCGGCGCCGCGCAGGGTGCGGCCGGTTCCGGAGCCGCGGGGACTGCCGGTCGTGCACGCGGCCGCTCCGTACGGGGACGCGGTGCGCGCGGTGCTGCTCGCGCACAAGGAGCGGGGTGCACTGCCGCTGGCCGGGGTGCTCGGTGAGGCGCTGGCGGGGGCGGTGCGGGCCGCGCTCAGGGCCTCGCTCCAGCCCGGGGCGCCGGGTGAAGGTCCGGCCGGGCCCGTGCTGTTGGTGCCCGTGCCGTCCGCGCGGCGGGCGGTGTGGGCGCGAGGACACGACCCGGTGCGGCGGATCGCGCTCGCGGCGGCGGGGGAGCTGCGGGGCGCCGGGGTGCCGGCGAGCGTGCTGTGCGCGTTGCGGCAGCGGCGGGCGGTCGCGGACCAGGCGGGGCTCAACTCCCGCCAGCGGCAGGCGAATCTGGCGGGCGCGCTGGAGGTGGCGGTCGGCGCGGGACGGCTGCTGCGGGACGCGGGGAAGGTCGTCGTCGTGGACGACCTCATGACGACGGGCGCCTCACTGGCTGAGGCGTCCCGCGCACTGGGAGGCGTATGTGGCGTGCATCGGGTAGGCGACGGGACAGGAGGCGAGGCGGCCGACGACAGCGGGCGGGAGGCACAGATGACGGCGGAGCGCCAGAGGAGGAATCGGCCAAGCCGCGGCGGCCGGAACAGCACACCGGACGTAACCGAGAACGGCCGCGTGACCAGCGGAATGGCCCGCGTAAACATCATCCGGGCCGCGGTCGTCGCCGCTACTCCGGCGTCTTTCGAAATAAACCGGAACTGACCGAGAACTTTCATCGTTGCAGGTAGTGAGAGGGCCTATCCACCCGAATGGAGGTACGTGTCAGTAGAGGGTGACGACATCCGTCCGGGCGAGATATGTTCGGTTGTGAGGAACGGCGGACAGCGCCCCTCGCATATCGGATTGCCGGCGCATGGGTTTTCTGCAATCACCCGAGGCCGGTGGGGTGGAGATCTTGTCCACGGGGGAGGAGGAGGTGGAAGTCACCGAGTCCGAGGCTCCGGGAGTTTCCGGGGCCTGGTGCAAGAGGGAGAAGCTCCGCCGAAGCAGCGGAGCGATCCGGAACGGAGTTCTGCGTGGACATCGTCGTCAAGGGCCGCAAGACCGAGGTGCCCGAGCGGTTCCGCAAGCACGTGGCCGAGAAGCTGAAGCTGGAGAAGATCCAGAAGCTCGACGGCAAGGTGATCAGCCTCGACGTCGAGGTGTCCAAGGAAACCAACCCGCGTCAGGCCGACCGTTCCGACCGCGTGGAGATCACCGTCCGTGGACGTGGACCCGTGATCCGTGCGGAGGCCTCGGCGTCAGATCCGTACGCGGCGCTCGACCTGGCCACCGCCAAGCTGGAGGCGCGACTGCGCAAGCAGCACGAGAAGCGGCACAACAGGCGCGGCAACGGCAGGCTCACCGCAGCCGAAGTGGCCACCCACGTCCCGGACGCGGCGCATCTCAACGGGGACGGCAGCCTGGTCCGTGACGAAGAGCCGGAAGGCGTGCCCACCACCAGGATCGGCACGCTGGAGATCCAGGGCGAAGGCCCCCTCGTGGTCCGCGAGAAGACGCACGTCGCGGCCCCCATGTCCCTGGACCAGGCGCTGTACGAGATGGAACTCGTCGGACACGACTTCTATCTCTTCATCGACTCCGAGACCAAGGAACCCAGCGTCGTCTACCGCAGGCACGCCTACGACTACGGCGTCATCCACCTCAACACCGACCCCATGGTCACCCATCCGCAGTCGGCGGGCGGGGGCAGTGCCCTGGGCGGCTGACAACCCCGGCGGAGCGCACTGACGGGTGCCCCTGGAGCGCGTGTGCGCCCCCAGGGGCACCCCCGTGCGACCACTGTGGGCACGACCGGGGGGCCGGACATGGAATCATGGGCGCGACGGCCCAACCCGCTTGACTCTGCCCAGGGTTGGTGCAGCCAAGGCAGAAGACGGGCCCTGGCCTTCAGGGGGAGGAACGATGGCGGACAGCTTCGGACCGATGCGGAGCGAGGATGCCGGTGACGGCATCGGCATCGGCACGGACGCGGGCGCCCCGCGCAAGGAACCCATCCGGGTCCTGGTCGTGGACGACCACGCGCTCTTCCGCCGCGGCCTGGAGATCGTCCTAGCCGCCGAGGAGGACATCCAGGTGGTCGGGGAGGCGGGTGACGGCGCCGAGGCGGTGGACAAGGCCGCCGACCTGCTGCCGGACATCGTGCTCATGGACGTACGGATGCCGAAGCGCGGCGGTATCGAGGCGTGCACCTCCATCAAGGAGGTGGCCCCCAGCGCGAAGATCATCATGCTGACGATCAGCGACGAGGAAGCGGACCTCTACGACGCGATCAAGGCCGGAGCGACCGGTTATCTCCTCAAGGAGATCTCCACGGACGAGGTGGCCACGGCGATTCGCGCGGTGGCCGACGGGCAGTCGCAGATCAGTCCGTCGATGGCCTCGAAGCTGCTCACCGAGTTCAAGTCGATGATCCAGCGGACGGACGAGCGCCGGCTCGTGCCCGCGCCCCGGCTGACCGACAGGGAGCTGGAAGTCCTCAAGCTCGTCGCCACGGGGATGAACAACCGCGACATCGCCAAGGAGTTGTTCATCTCCGAGAACACCGTGAAGAACCACGTGCGCAACATCCTGGAGAAGCTGCAGCTGCACTCCAGGATGGAGGCCGTGGTGTACGCGATGCGGGAGAAGATTCTCGAGATCCGCTGACCCCGGGCACCCAAGATCCGCTGCCCCCGGGCAGGCGTCAGCTCACTGCGCGGACCAGGTCCGCCGCAAGCTCCGGGCGGTCCACTCGCTCTATGCGTACGGAATCACAGCCCACCCACTGTGCCGCCTCGAGCAGGGCCTGTGCGACGGACGGCACCGCCTTGGGGCCGTCCAGGGACACCTGCTTGGCGACCAGCGTGCGGCCCTCGCGGGCGGGGTCCACGCGGCCGACCAGCCGGCCGCCCGCGAGCACCGGCATCGCGAAGTAGCCGTACACCCGCTTCGGCTTGGGGACGTACGCCTCCAGGCGGTGGGTGAAGCCGAATATCCGCTCCGTGCGCGCACGCTCCCAGATCAGGGAGTCGAACGGCGACAGCAGCGTCGTGCGGTGGCGGCCGCGCGGGGGTGTGGCCAGGGCCTTCGGGTCCGCCCAGGCGGGCTTGTCCCAGCCCTCCACGGTCACCGGGACCAGGCCCGAGTCCGCGACCACCGCGTCGAACTGCTCGCCCTTGAGGCGGTGGTAGTCGGCGATGTCCGCGCGCGTGCCGACGCCCAGGGACTGGCCGGCCAGGCGGACCAGGCGGCGCACGCACTCCGTGTCGTCCAGGTCGTCGTGCAGCAACTCGTCCGGGATGGCGCGCTCCGCGAGGTCGTACACCCGCTTCCAGGAGCGGCGCTCCGTGCACACCACCTCGCCGTACATCAGCGCGCGCTCCACCGCGATCTTGGAGTCGGACCAGTCCCACCACTCGCCCTTGTTCTTCGCGCCGCCCAACTCGGTGGCCGTCAGGGGGCCTTCGGCGCGGAGCTGCTTGATCACCTGGTCGTACGCGCCGTCCGGGAGGTCGTGGTGCCAGTGCGGACGGGCGCGGTAGGCGCGGCGGCGGAAGGCGAAGTGGGGCCACTCCTCGATGGGGAGGATGCAGGCCGCGTGGGACCAGTACTCGAAGGCGTGCGTCTGCGTCCAGTACGCGTCTTCGACCTTTTTGCGGCCTACCGCGCCCAGGCGGGCATACGGAATCAGTTCGTGGGAGCGGGCCAGGACCGAGATCGTGTCCAGCTGGACGGCGCCGAGGTGGCGGAGCACGCCGCGGACGCCCGACCTGCGGTCGGGGGCGCCCAGGAAGCCCTGCGCCCGTAGGGCGATGCGGCGGGCCTCGGCTGCGGAGAGGGCTGTCTCGGGGCGCGGCATGCTCGTGGTCATGTTCGGAACGATAGGGGGAGGGTCTGACAGTGGGGGTGGGTGGCTGTGTGTGGGTGCGGGTGGGTGGGGCCTCGCGGGGCGCCCCAGGCCCGCCCCTTCTCCGAAACCAGGGGCGCCGCGCCCCCTGGACCCCAGCCTGGTGGGTGTCCCGTTCGGGTGGGACATTCCACCGTTGATCGGCCTTCGGCCTCGTCCTCAAGCGCCGGACGGGCTGGTTCTTCGCGGGCTCAGGCCGGATCGGGCGTCGGCAGGTACGGCTGTTGGGACGGGAGGCCGATGTCCGAAGGGAGGAGGGCGCCCACCCAACAGTCGCGGAGGGTGCCCTTGTTGAGGAGGGCCGCGCGGAGGGTGCCCTCCATGGTGAAGCCCGCCTTTTCGGCTACCGCGCGGGAGCCCTTGTTGCCGACCTCGGCGCGCCATTCCAGGCGGGTGCAGCCGAGGCGTTCGAAGGCCCAGTGGGCCAGGGCCTGCACTGCTTCCGTCATGTAGCCCTGGCCGCGGTGTTCCCTGCCGGTCCAGAAGCCGATCTCCCAGGCGCCCGCGCGCGGGTGGTGCAGGCTCGTCGCGGCGAGCAGCGGGCCGCCGCCGCGCGGGCGCACCGCCCAGGCGTACTCGGTGTCGTAGCGCCAGCCGTCCGGGACCATGCGGCCGACGAAGCCCTCGGCGTCCGCGCGCGCGTAGGGCGAGGGGATCGTGGTCCAGCGCTGGATCTCGGGGTCCTGGCAGGCCGCGTAGACCTCGTCGGTGTCGTCCGGAGTGAAGGCGCGCAGCAGCAGGCGCTCGGTGGTCAGCGTGACGGGCTCCATCGGCTGATTCTGCTGGGGGCGGACGAAATGACGCCAGCGGTTTGTGCCGGTGCGGTGCCGGGGCGGTGTCGGAGAGCGGCTTGTGGGGCGCGGCTCCGGGCCTTGCGGGGCAAGGATTCCCGGGGTGGAAGCGGCACCTTCACGGGTGCCCGTCCGTTGACGTACTGGCAGACCTCCCGGGGCGGCCGGGTCCTCGCATACGATGGCCGTTGCCCGACGAGTAAAACCGACCGTGCCAGGCCCGACCGGCAAGGAGACCAACCCCCGTGTCCGTCCTCTCAAAGATCATGCGTGCAGGCGAAGGCAAGATCCTGCGCAAGCTGCACCGCATCGCGGACCAGGTCAACTCCATCGAAGAGGACTTCACCACCCTCTCCGACGCCGAGCTGCGCGCGCTGACCGCTGAGTACAAGGAGCGGTTCGCCGACGGCGAAACCCTCGACGACCTCCTGCCGGAGGCCTTCGCCACCGTGCGTGAGGCCGCCAAGCGCGTCCTCGGCCAGCGTCATTACGACGTGCAGATGATGGGCGGCGCGGCGCTGCACCTCGGCTATGTCGCGGAGATGAAGACCGGTGAGGGCAAGACGCTGGTCGGCACCCTGCCCGCGTATCTGAACGCACTCTCGGGCAAGGGCGTGCACCTGATCACGGTCAACGACTATCTGGCCGAGCGCGACTCCGAAATGATGGGCCGCGTCCACAAGTTCCTCGGGCTGAGCGTCGGCTGCATCCTCGCCAACATGCCGCCCGCGCAGCGCCGCGAGATGTACAACTGCGACATCACCTACGGCACGAACAACGAGTTCGGCTTCGACTACCTCCGCGACAACATGGCGTGGTCCAAGGACGAGCTGGTCCAGCGCGGCCACAACTACGCGATCGTGGACGAGGTCGACTCGATCCTCGTCGACGAGGCGCGTACGCCGCTGATCATCTCCGGCCCCGCCGACCAGGCCACCAAGTGGTACGGCGACTTCGCCAAGCTCGTCACCCGCCTCACCAAGGGCAAGCCCGGCGAGCCCCTCAAGGGCATCGAGGAGACCGGGGACTACGAGGTCGACGAGAAGAAGCGCACCGTAGGCATCCACGAGTCCGGTGTCGCCAAGGTCGAGGACTGGCTGGGCATCGACAACCTGTACGAGTCGGTGAACACCCCCCTCGTCGGTTACCTGAACAACGCCATCAAGGCCAAGGAACTCTTCAAGAAGGACAAGGACTACGTCGTCATCGACGGCGAAGTCATGATCGTCGACGAGCACACCGGCCGTATCCTCGCCGGCCGCCGCTACAACGAGGGCATGCACCAGGCGATCGAGGCGAAGGAAGGGGTGGACATCAAGGACGAGAACCAGACCCTTGCGACCATCACCCTCCAGAACTTCTTCCGGCTCTACGACAAGCTGTCCGGCATGACCGGTACGGCCATGACCGAGGCCGCCGAGTTCCACCAGATCTACAAGCTGGGCGTCGTCCCGATCCCGACGAACCGGCCGATGATCCGCGCCGACCAGTCGGACCTGATCTACCGCACCGAGGTCGCCAAGTTCGCCGCCGTCGTCGACGACATCGCGGAGAAGCACGAGAAGGGTCAGCCGATCCTCGTCGGCACGACCTCCGTGGAGAAGTCGGAGTATCTCTCCCAGCAGCTCTCCAAGCGCGGCGTCCAGCACGAGGTCCTGAACGCCAAGCAGCACGACCGGGAGGCGACGATCGTCGCCCAGGCCGGCCGCAAGGGCGCCGTCACCGTCGCCACGAACATGGCCGGTCGAGGCACCGACATCAAGCTCGGCGGCAACCCCGACGACCTCGCCGAGGCGGAGCTGCGCCAGCGCGGTCTCGACCCCGAGGAGCACATCGAGGAGTGGGCGGCCGCGCTGCCCGCCGCCCTGGAGAAGGCCGAGCAGGCCGTGAAGGCCGAGTTCGAGGAGGTCGTCGCGCTCGGCGGGCTGTACGTCCTCGGTACCGAGCGGCACGAGTCGCGCCGCATCGACAACCAGCTGCGCGGTCGTTCCGGCCGTCAGGGCGACCCCGGTGAGTCCCGCTTCTACCTGTCGCTCGGCGACGACCTGATGCGCCTGTTCAAGGCCCAGATGGTCGAGCGCGTGATGTCGATGGCCAACGTGCCCGACGACGTGCCGATCGAGAACAAGATGGTGACGCGCGCGATCGCGTCCGCCCAGTCGCAGGTCGAGCAGCAGAACTTCGAGACCCGCAAGAACGTCCTCAAGTACGACGAGGTCCTCAACCGCCAGCGCGAGGTCATCTACGGAGAGCGCCGTCGCGTCCTGGAGGGCGAGGACCTGCACGAGCAGATCGTGCACTTCATGGACGACACCATCGACGCGTACGTCTCCGCGGAGACCGCCGAGGGCTTCGCCGAGGAGTGGGACCTGGACCGCCTGTGGAGCGCCTTCAAGCAGCTCTACCCGGTGAAGGTCACCATCGAGGAGCTCGAGGACGAGGTCGGCGACCGCGCGGGCCTGACCGCCGAGTTCATCTCCGAGGCCATCAAGGACGACATCCACCAGCAGTACGAGGCCCGTGAGGCGCAGCTCGGCTCCGAGATCATGCGTGAGCTGGAGCGCCGGGTCGTCCTGTCGGTCCTCGACCGCAAGTGGCGCGAGCACCTCTACGAGATGGACTACCTCCAGGAGGGCATCGGCCTGCGCGCCATGGCGCAGAAGGACCCGCTGGTGGAGTACCAGCGCGAGGGCTTCGACATGTTCAACGCCATGATGGACGGCATCAAGGAGGAGTCCGTCGGCTATCTGTTCAACCTGGAGGTCCAGGTCGAGCAGCAGGTCGAGGAGGTCCCGGTGGCGGACGCCGCGCCGTCGCTGTCCAAGGACGGCGTCCAGGACGCGGTCCCGGCCGGTGCCGGCCGCCCGGAGATCCGCGCCAAGGGCCTCGACGCCCCGCAGCGCCCCGACCGCCTGCACTTCCAGGCGCCGAACGCCGAGGGCGGTGTCGACGAGGGCGACTTCACGACCTCCGACCAGCCGGCCGGTTCCACGACGGCCTCCGGCGACGGCATGACCCGCGCGGAGCGGCGCAAGGCCCAGAAGGGCGGGCGTCGCCGCAAGAAGTGACGCCGCGCGCCGTGCGGAGCGCGGTCACGGGGTGACCCGGGCCGGGTGTGCGGGGCGCGTTCTGAAGGGCGTACGCAGGTACGCAGGGCTTGAGTGAGGGCCGGGCACCGACGTGGTGTCCGGCCCTTCGCGTCGGCGCTTCCGGCGGGCCGGTCAGCCCACCTCCACCGCCGTGCAGCGCCAGCGCTCGTCGTCGCCCCGGTGCAGCCGGAACGCCAGCGCCCGCAGGGACGGGCCCGCGCCGACGCGGGCGAAGACCTCGAAGACCCCGGGGCGCACCTCGTAGTGGCCGACGCGCCGGACGGCCGGGCGGTGGCCGCCCACGGAGCGCAGCGGCAGCCGTTCGGCGAGGCGGACCAGGTCGTCGTACGCGGTGTGGGCGACGTGGCGGGCCACCGCGTGCACCGGGCGCTGGCCGCTGAGCACCAGGAGCAGCAGTTCGGTGAAGAGTTCGGCCGGGTGCGGGGGCGGCTGGGCCGGGACCCGGCGGGGCCGCGAGCCCGGGCGGCGCGGGTCGTTGCGGCCCGGCGGACGGCCCGTGGGCGGGCGGGTTCCGGCGGGGCGGGAGTCGCCGGGGCGGGCTGTGGGGGGACGGGTGTCGCCGGGGTGGGTGCCCGCGGGGCGGCGGGGGCGGGTCATGATCTTGCGGAGGTCGGTGGGCGGGGGCTGGTGCATGGGGGATCTCCGTTCACGCGGATACCGGGCGGTAACTTTCTGCTGGGGATCTTGTACGGCCGCCGGGGAGGGCATCGCAACGGCTTCGGAGGGGGCCCGGGTGAAGGCGGGCAGTTCACTCATCACGGTGAGTGGGGGTGGCCACGGCCCCGTGCCCGGGCGGGGCAGCAGGGTGACGGGGCGTACCGGAGTGGACGGGGCCGTGGAGGCGGGCGGCAGCTCGAAGGGGGACGCGCGCACGTATCCTGAAGGCCCGTCCCGGGAGTCCTGGAGGCCACTCCCGGGAGCCTTGGCGACTACGAAAGCGGCCAGTCATGCGCGTGTACGTACCCCTGACACTGCCCCGTCTCGCGCAGGCGCACGAGGCCGGTGAGCTGGGTCCCGGGCCGCTGACCGCGTACGCCGTGACGCCCGCGCTGCGCGAGTGGTACGTCTCGGACGACGTCGAGGAGCTGGAGTACGCGGCCCTGAACCGGGCGGCGCTCGCCTCGCTGCGGATGCTGGCCGGTGAGCCGGGGACCGCGCGGCGGCGGGTCGTCCTCGCCGCCGACGTGCCGGACGGGGCCGCCGTCGCCGACCCCGACCGCGGGCTCGACCGGGGTGCGCTGGGCGAGGTGCGGATCACCACCGCGCTGCCGCTGGCCAAGGCGGCCGCGGTGCACGTGGACTCCGACGACGCGGAGGCGGACGTCGCCGCGGCGGCCGACGCGCTGGGGGCGGCGGACCAGGGGGACGACGACGCGCAGTTCGTCGTGGACGGCGCCGAGGACCACGAGCTGCTCTGGTACGCCACGCAGGAGATCCCGAACCTGGTCGGGCCGGGGGCCTAGGCGGGCCCGGGCAGCGCTCGGACCGGGGTGAATCCCGGTGCCGGACGTGTTGTCGGTGGCGCCGGGTACCGTCGTGGCATGGGGACGCAGCAGCGCGGGGCGCACATCGTCTGGGACTGGAACGGGACCCTTCTGCACGACATCGACGCGGTGATCGAGGCGACGAACGCGTCGTTCCTGGAGATCGGGCTGGAGCCGATCACGCTGGAGCGGTATCGGGAGCTGTACTGCGTGCCGGTGCCGTTGTTCTACGAGCGGTTGATGGGGCGGCTGCCCAGCGAGGACGAGTGGCTCGTGATGGACGCCGTCTTCCACAAGCACTACGGGGCGCGGGTGGACGCGTGCGGGCTCGCCGAGGGGGCCGCGGAGCTGCTCGCCGTGCGGCAGGCCGAGGGGCGTACGCAGTCGCTGTTGTCGCTGGCGCCGCACGAGCAGTTGGTGCCGCTCGTGCGGCGGCACGGGATCGCTGAGCGGTTCGTGCGGATCGACGGGCGTACGGACACCTCCCATGCCGGGAAGGCCGAGCGGATGGTGCGGCATCTCGCCGAGCTGGCCGGGGTCGCCGCCGAGCAGGTCGTCGTCATCGGGGACGCCGTTGACGACGCTCGGGCCGCGGCACATGTGGGGGCCCGGGCCGTGTTGTACACCGGTGGGTCGCACAGCCGGGCCAGCCTGCAAGCCGCCGGGGTGCCCGTCGTGGACAGCCTCGGGGAGGCCGTGGAGACCGCGGAGCGGTTGGTGGCGTGACCCGGCGGCCCAGCTGCCCGCAGCGCGAAACGGAAGGCTCAGCTCACGTGACCGGAGCCTTCGACCGCAGCACCGTCAAGAACTCGCGCATCCACCCGGAGTGATCCGGCCAGGCCCTGGACGAGACCAGCGTGCCGTCGACCACCGCTTCCGCGTCCTGGTAGGTGGCGCCCGCCGCCTGCATGTCGATTTCCAGGGCCGGGTAGGCCGTCACGCGGCGGCCCGCGAGGCTGCCGATGGCCGCGGTGAGCAGCGGGCCGTGGCAGATCTGGGCGACGGGCTTGTCCGCGTCGAAGAACGACTTGAGGATCTTGCGGAGCTCGGGGTCGCCCCGGAGGTACTCGGGGGCGCGGCCGCCGGGGATCACCAGCGCGGCGTACTGACCCGGATCGACCTCCGAGAAGGCCAGGTCGGCAGGCCAGGTGTACCCCGGCTTCTCGGTGTACGTGTCGAAGCCCGGCTCGAAGTCGTGCACCACGAACTGGAGCTTCTTGCGGGCGGGGGCCGCGATGTGGACGTCGTAGCCCTCCTCGCGCAGCCGCTGGTAGGGGTAGAGGACCTCCAGCGACTCCGCCGCGTCACCGGTGACGATCAGGATCTTGGTTGCCATGGCTGTTCGCTCCCGAGTCGGTCGCGCGGGCGCCGCCGCGCGGGGCGCGACGTCCGGCACGTTCCCTGTGCGTTCCGTCACGCTCAACGTGCATCGGTCCGCCCCGTTTGCCAAGGGGGCGCCGGAGGGCGCAATCGGGCGCCCCGCCTGGCCGCGGCACGTGTGTGGCCGGATCTGCACATGGCACCGGTGGTGCGACTGTGCAGACTGTCAAAGTTCGCCCCCTGGTTTTGTACACATACGGCTCATGACGACTTCCCCGTACGGGGCGATAGCCTTGTCCCGTGATCAGCGCGATATCCCGCGGAGGCGACGTCGCCTCCGCCTCGCGCCCGGAGACCACGGAGTACACGAACCGTGCCGGGCGCCACGCTGACGACTCTTCCCGGAGCGGATGTCGCGGACATCGTCGACATCACAGACACCTGGGTCGGCCAATGATTTCGCCAGAATTGGCGGATAACCGCCCGGTCACCGCTCATCGCGGCATAACGTCGACTCGGACCGGAGACCCCGCGTCGCGACGTTATGTCACATCACTTCCTTCTACGTCACGCAACGGCGCGCGACAGGAGTCAGAGGACAATGCAGACCAAGCTGGACGAAGCCAAGGCCGAGCTGCTCGCGCGGGCCGCCCGGGTAGCTGAGAACAGCCCGGTCGGGGGGCGCCTGCCAACGGGAGCACCGACCGGGTCCACGGGCGGGAGCAAGGACGGCGGGAGGGCCGGCTCGGACCGGGCGACCGGCCCGGCCGACCACGCCGACCTCCGACAAGTGCTCGCGTTCCTCCAGCGCTACTACCTGCACACCGCCCCCGAGGACCTCACCGACCGCGACCCGGTCGACGTCTTCGGAGCCGCCTTCTCCCACTACCGCCTGGCCGAGAACCGCCCCCAGGGCACGGCCAACGTCCGGGTGCACACCCCGACCGTCGAGGAGAACGGCTGGACGTGCAGCCACTCCGTCGTCGAGGTCGTCACCGACGACATGCCGTTCCTGGTGGACTCCGTCACCAACGAACTGTCCCGGCAGGGACGCGGCATCCACGTCGTGATCCACCCGCAGGTCGTGGTCCGCCGTGACGTCACCGGCAAGCTCCTCGAAGTACTCCCCGAGGCCCCGAGCGGAGCCGAGCGCCCGCACGACGCCCTCACCGAGTCGTGGATCCACGTCGAGATCGACCGTGAGACCGACCGCTCCGACCTGAAGCAGATCACCGCCGACCTGCTGCGCATCCTGTCCGACGTCCGCGAGACGGTCGAGGACTGGGAGAAGATGCGCGACTCCGCGCTGCGCATCGCCGACGAACTGCCCACCGAGCCGACCGCCGACGACGTCCGCGACCAGGAGGTCGAGGAGGCCCGCGAGCTGCTCCGCTGGCTGGCCGCCGACCACTTCACCTTCCTCGGCTACCGCGAGTACGACCTGACGGACGAGGACTCCCTGGCAGCCGTCCCCGGCACCGGTCTCGGCATCCTGCGCGCCGACCCGCACCACACCGAGGGCGACGACCACCACCCGGTCAGCCCGTCCTTCAACCGGCTGCCCGCCGACGCCCGCGCCAAGGCCCGCGAGCACAAGCTCCTGGTCCTGACGAAGGCCAACAGCCGCTCCACGGTGCACCGGCCCAGCTACCTCGACTACGTCGGCGTGAAGAAGTTCGACGAGCACGGCGACGTCGTCGGCGAGCGCCGCTTCCTCGGCCTGTTCTCCTCGGCCGCGTACACCGAGTCGGTGCGCCGGGTGCCGGTCATCCGCCGCAAGGTCGAGGAGGTCCTCAAGGGCGCGGGCTTCTCGCCCAACAGCCACGACGGCCGTGACCTGCTGCAGATCCTGGAGACGTACCCGCGCGACGAGCTCTTCCAGACCCCGGCCGACGAGCTGCGGTCCATCGTCACGTCCGTGCTCTACCTCCAGGAGCGCCGCCGGCTGCGCCTGTACCTGCGCAAGGACGAGTACGGCCGCTACTACTCGGCGCTGGTCTACCTGCCGCGCGACCGCTACACCACCGGCGTCCGGCTGCGGATCATCGACATCCTCAAGGAGGAGCTGAACGGCGCCAGCGTCGACTTCACGGCCTGGAACACCGAGTCGATCCTCTCCCGCATCCACTTCGTCGTCCGCGTCCCCAAGGGCGGCGAGGTCCCCGACCTCTCCGACGCCGACGTCGAGCGCATCGAGGGCCGCCTGGTCGAGGCCGCCCGCTCCTGGGCCGACGGCTTCGGCGAGGCGCTGACCGCCGAGTGCGGCGAGGAGCGCGCGGCGGAACTCCTCCGCCGGTACGGCAACGCGTTCCCCGAGGGCTACAAGGCCGACCACACCCCGCGCGCCGCGGTCGCCGACCTCGTCCACCTGGAGCGGCTCTCCCAGCAGGGCCACAAGGACTTCGCGCTCAGCCTGTACGAGCCGGTGGGCGCCGCCCCCGACGAGCGCCGCTTCAAGATCTACCGCTCCGGCGCGCAGATCTCGCTGTCCGCCGTGCTGCCCGTGTTGCAGCGTCTGGGCGTCGAGGTCACCGACGAGCGGCCGTACGAGCTGCGCTGCTCCGACCGCACGAACGCCTGGATCTACGACTTCGGCCTGCGCATGCCCAAGTCGGGCAACGGCAACGGCGACTACCTGGGCGACGACGGCCGGGCCCGCTTCCAGGAGGCCTTCGCCGCCGCCTGGACCGGCGAGTGCGAGGTCGACGGCTTCAACTCCCTGGTCCTGCGCGCCGGTCTGAACTGGCGCCAGGCGATGGTCCTGCGGGCGTACGCCAAGTACCTGCGCCAGGCCGGTTCCACCTTCAGCCAGGACTACATGGAGGACACCCTCCGCAACAACGTCCACACCACGCGCCTGCTCGTCTCGCTCTTCGAGGCCCGGATGTCCCCCGACCGCCAGCGCGCGGGCACCGAGCTGACGGACGGGCTCCTGGAGGAGCTGGACGGCGCCCTCGACCAGGTCGCGTCGCTCGACGAGGACCGCATCCTGCGCTCCTTCCTCACCGTCATCAAGGCGACGCTGCGCACCAACTTCTTCCAGGAGGCGGCGGGCGGCAAGCCGCACGGCTACGTCTCCATGAAGCTGGACCCGCAGGCCATCCCCGACCTGCCCGAGCCGCGCCCGGCGTACGAGATCTGGGTGTACTCGCCGCGGGTCGAGGGCGTGCACCTGCGCTTCGGCAAGGTCGCGCGCGGCGGTCTGCGCTGGTCCGACCGGAAGGAGGACTTCCGTACGGAGATCCTCGGCCTGGTCAAGGCGCAGATGGTGAAGAACACCGTGATCGTGCCGGTCGGCGCGAAGGGCGGCTTCGTCGCCAAGCAGTTGCCCGACCCGTCCGTGGACCGCGACGCGTGGCTCGCGGAGGGCGTCGCCTGCTACAAGACGTTCATCTCGGCGCTGCTCGACATCACCGACAACCTGGTCGCGGGCGAGGTCGTGCCCCCGGCGGACGTCGTCCGGCACGACGAGGACGACACCTACCTGGTGGTCGCGGCCGACAAGGGCACGGCGACGTTCTCCGACATCGCCAACGAGGTCGCCGAGTCGTACAACTTCTGGCTCGGTGACGCCTTCGCCTCCGGCGGCTCCGCGGGCTACGACCACAAGGGCATGGGCATCACCGCGCGCGGCGCCTGGGAGTCCGTGAAGCGGCACTTCCGCGAGCTGGGCGTGGACACCCAGACCGAGGACTTCACGGTCGTCGGCGTCGGCGACATGTCCGGCGACGTGTTCGGCAACGGCATGCTGCTCTCCGAGCACATCCGGCTGGTCGCGGCCTTCGACCACCGGCACATCTTCATCGACCCGAACCCGGACGCGGCCACCTCCTACGCCGAGCGCCGCCGCCTGTTCGAGCTGCCGCGCTCCAGCTGGGCCGACTACAACAAGGAGCTGCTGTCCCCGGGCGGCGGGATCTTCCCGCGCTCGGCCAAGGCGATCCAGCTCAACGCGCACGTCCGCCAGGCCCTCGGCATCGAGACCGGCGGCGCCAAGATGACCCCGGCCGAGCTGATGCAGGCCATCCTCAAGGCGCCGGTGGACCTGCTGTGGAACGGCGGCATCGGTACGTACGTGAAGGCGAGTGCCGAATCGCACGCGGACGTCGGCGACAAGGCCAACGACGCGATCCGCGTCAACGGCGCCGACCTCGGCGTGAAGGTCGTCGGCGAGGGCGGCAACCTCGGTCTGACCCAGCTCGGCCGGATCGAGTTCGCCCGCAACGGCGGCCGCATCAACACCGACGCCATCGACAACAGCGCGGGCGTGGACACCTCCGACCACGAGGTGAACATCAAGATCCTGCTGAACGCCGTGGTGGCGGCCGGGGACATGACGGTCAAGCAGCGCAACAAGCTGCTCGCCGAAATGACCGACGAGGTCGGCCAGTTGGTGCTGCGCAACAACTACGCGCAGAACACGGCGCTCGCCAACTCCGTCTTCGAGTCGCCGTCGCTGCTCCACGCCCACCAGCGCTTCATGCGCCGCCTGGGCCGTGAGGGCCAGCTCGACCGGGGCCTGGAGTTCCTGCCCGCCGACCGGCAGATCCGGGAACTGCTCAACTCCGGCCGCGGCCTCTCGCAGCCCGAGCTCGCGGTACTCCTCGCGTACACGAAGATCGTGGCCGCGGACGAGCTGATCCACACGACGCTGCCGGACGACGACTACCTGCGGCGGCTGCTGCACGCGTACTTCCCGAAGGCGCTGCGCGAGAAGTTCCCCGAGCAGGTCGACGGGCACGCGCTGCGCCGCGAGATCATCACGACCGTCCTGGTCAACGACACCGTCAACTCCGGTGGCTCGACCTTCCTGCACCGGCTGCGCGAGGAGACCGGCGCCTCGCTCGAGGAGATCGTGCGCGCCCAGCTCTGCGCCCGCGCGATCTTCGGGCTCGGCGAGGTCTGGGACGCCGTGGAGGCGCTGGACAGCGTCGTGGCCGCCGACGTGCAGACGCGGGTGCGGCTGCACTCCCGCCGGCTCGTCGAGCGCGGCACGCGCTGGCTGCTCAACAACCGGCCGCAGCCGCTGCAGCTCGCCGAGACCGTCGAGTTCTTCAGCGAGGGCGTCGCCCAGGTGTGGTCCGAGCTGCCGAAGCTGATGCGCGGCTCCGACCTGGAGTGGTACGAGAGCATCCGCGAGGAGCTGATCGGCGAGGGCGTCCCGGACGAACTGGCCCAGCGGGTCGCCGGGTTCTCCTCGGCCTTCCCGTCGCTGGACATCGTGGCCGTCGCGGACCGCATGGGCAAGGAGCCGCTGGCCGTCGCCGAGGTGTACTACGACCTCGCGGACCGGCTGCGGATCACCCAGCTCATGGACCGGATCATCGAGCTGCCGCGGTCCGACCGCTGGCAGTCGATGGCCCGCGCCTCCATCCGCGAGGACCTGTACGCGGCGCACGCCGCGCTGACCGCCGACGTGCTGGCCGTCGGCAACGGCGCCGCCACGCCGGAGCAGCGCTTCAAGGCGTGGGAGGAGAAGAACGCGGCGATCCTGGGCCGGGCCCGGACCACCCTGGAGGAGATCCAGGGCTCGGACGCCTTCGACCTGGCCAACCTGTCGGTGGCCATGCGGACGATGCGGACGCTGCTGCGCACGCATTCGTAAGCCTCGTTCGTAGGCAGCGCCTCGTACGTTGTACGTTGCCGGGGGCGCCCCGCACCGCATGGTGTGGGGCGCCCCCGGCGGCGTTTTCCGGTGCGTCCGGCCTTTCCGGGCGCGATGGGGGGCACCCGCGGTCTGCGGAACGGGTGACGAGAATCGCCATATGCCGTTAATTCGGGCATTTGGGCTACGGTAGATGAGATTGTCTGACGGATGGACCCCGGATGGACCCCGGACGGAGCAGGGTGAGCCGATGACAGAAGCAAGTCCGCTCGACGCGGCGGAGCGCGCGGTCGGGGTGCTCGGCGCCGGGCGGCTGCCCGAGGAGTGGGCCGCCACACCGCTGACCGTCGTGATGCCGACGTACAACGAGGCGGGGAACCTGCCCGGCATGGCCGACGCGCTGATGGCGCTGCCGCTGCCGGGCCTCAGCCTGCTCGTCGTCGACGACTCCAGCCCCGACGGCACCGGCGACCTCGCCGAGGACTGCGCGCGGCGCCACGAGGAGACGTACGGCCGCCGCCGCATGAACGTGCTGCACCGCACCGAGAAGGACGGCCTCGGCCGCGCCTACGCTGCCGGGATGGCCAAGGCCGTCGAGGACGGCGCGCACTACGTCCTGCAGATGGACGCCGACGGCAGCCACCCCGTGGCGAAGGTCGCCGAACTGCTCGGCGTCGCGCTCGCCACGGACGCCGGGGTCGCCGTCGGCAGCCGGTACGTCCAGGGCGGCACCCTCTCCGACGCCTGGGGCGCCCACCGCAAGCTCCTCTCCCGCTGGGCCAACGCCTACGCGGGCACCATCCTCGGCACCCGCGTCCGGGACATCACCGGCGGCTTCAACCTGTGGCGCGCGGACGCGGTGCGCGCGGTCGACCTCGCGAGCGTGGACAGCGCGGGATACAGCTTCCAGGTGGAGATGAAGTACCGCGCGCTGCGGTGCGGCTTCGGGGTCGTCGAGGTCCCGATCCACTTCGAGGACCGCACGGTCGGCGAGTCCAAGATGAATCTGGTGGTGCAGCTGGAGTCGGTCGTGATGCCGTGGAAGCTGCGGATGCGGGGCGGGCCCCGGCAGGGCTCCGGTCCTGGTGCGGGCTCCGGTC
This sequence comes from Streptomyces aureoverticillatus, assembly GCF_014649395.1. GTDB lineage: Bacteria > Actinomycetota > Actinomycetes > Streptomycetales > Streptomycetaceae > Streptomyces > Streptomyces aureoverticillatus. Next base: position 807,687 of record NZ_BMSY01000002.1, on the reverse strand, counting down.
CTGGTTCGGGGCCGTCCGCATGACGAGCACGCTGCACGAGGTGCCCGCCGCCCCCGCCGGCGTCGCCGCCCCGGCCCCCGCCCCCGGGCTCACCCTGGCGCGGCTGCGCCGCCTGTTCCTGGAGCTGGTCAAGTTCGGCGTCGTCGGCGGCAGCGGGGTGGCCGTCAACCTCGTCGTCTTCAACCTCCTTCTGCACGGCCTGAGTTCGGCCCCCATGACCGCCACGGTGCTGGCGAGCTGCGTCGCCATGGGCACCAACTACCTCGGCTTCCGCTTCTTCGCGTACCGGGACCGCGCCTCCCGCACCAAGCGGCAGATCGCCCTGTTCTTCGTCTTCAGCGGCATCGGCGTGGTCATGGAGAGCCTGCTCTTCTACGCCGCGTACCACGGGGCGGGCCTCAGCGGGCCGCTCGGCTCCAACATCGCGAAGGCGCAGTCCATCGTGCTGGCGTCCGCGTTCCGCTTCCTGGTGTACCGGACGTGGGTGTTCCAGCACCGGGCCCACCACGAGACCCGGGGTGACGTCCGGCATGACGTCCGGAGGCCGTAGCCGGGACGAGGCCCGCTGGGCGTGGGGGCTCTGGGCGTGGGGGCTCTGGGCGGTGGCGGGCGCGGTCGCCGCCCTTCTCCTCGCCGTCGTCGTCCGCCTCCCCTGGGTCGGTGACCTGGGCATCCACGCGGCGACGATCGAGCGCCTCCGACACGACCCGATCCACCCCGGCGACCCGCTCGTCGACGCCGACGTACCGAGCCCCTACTACTCCCCGTGGACGGTCCTCCTCGGCTGCCTCGCCAAGGCGACGGGCATCGGCGCCTTCGGCGTCCTGCGGATCGCGGCCATGGCCGGCCTCGCGCTCCTTCTCTCCGGGGTGTGGCACTTCGTCCGGGCGCTGACCGAGCGGCGGGCCGCCGTGCCGTCGGCCGTGCTGTGCGTCCTGTTCCTGTGGGGCCCGGCGCTGTTCGAGTGGAGCGGCTTCCTCGGGCTCAACTCCCTTGCCCTGACGGTTTCGTATCCGAGTACGTTCGCGCTGGGGCTCTCGTTCCACCTGTGGGCGTGGCTGCGGCAGGCCCTGCGGGCGGGCTCGGGGTGGCCGGTGTTCCTCGGCCTCGGCGTGCTGTGGGCCGTCGTCCTCCTCACCCACCAGTTCACCGGCGTGGTCGCCTCGCTGGGCGCGGCGGCCATGCTGCTCGGCGCGCGGCCGTGGCCCTGCCGCGCGGTCCTGCTGCGCCTGGCCGCCGGCCTGGCCCTCGGCCTCGCGGTGCTCGCCGCGTGGCCCTACTACCCCTTCTTCGACCTCCTCGGCGCGGGTGGCGGTGACCTGGAGCGGATCCACCGCGCGCTGTACCGGAACCTGCCCGGCCGCTTCGGCCTCGTCCTCGTGGGCGTGGCCGCGCTGGCCCTGCGCTTCCGGCGGGATCGGCGGGATCCGCTGGTGCTGTTCTTTCTGTTCGGGGTGGCCGTGTTCGCGGTGGGCGGGGTGAGCGGCCACTACTCGTGGGGGCGGGCGCTGCCCGCGGCGCTGCTGCCCGCGCAGGTCGCTGCCGCTGTGGAGGCGGCGGAGGCGGTGCGCGGGGACCGCGTCCGGCAGGTCCTCGCCGGGGTGCTCGCCGTCGCCCTCGCTGTCGGCGCGTGGACCCAGGCCGGAACGCTCGGCTACGTCCTGCCTTCGCGCGCGCTGCCCTCGGCGGTCACCGAGAAGTACCGGCCGCCGTGGCCCGGCTATCGGTGGATCACTCCGTGGGTGCGGTACGGGGACGTCGTCATGGCGAAGACGTTCCCCGCCCGGCAGATTCCGGCGTACGGGGCGTACACCGTGGCGCCCGGGTACCCCGACTTCTTCCTCGCGGACGAAGCCGCGCGGGCGGAGGCGGTGCGCCGGTACTTCGCCCCTGGTACGCCCCGGGGCGAGCGGGTGGAGGTGCTGCGGCGGTACGGGGTGCGGTGGGTGGTGGCGTACCCCGGGGACGGGGGGTTGCGGGCGGACGACCCCGCGCTGCGGAAGGTGGGGACGGGGCCGCGGGGGCAGGGGCTGTACCGGGTGCTGGGGTGAGCTGGGCGGCCGTCCCCCGGAACGGCCGTACACTCGGGCTCATGGGTCGCATGGGTTCTATGAGGCAGTGCCCGCACAGGGCTGCCTCAGGACTGCGCCCGGTTGTCGTCGATCCGGTTGTCGGCGTCGTCGACGTCGAGACACATCAGATCCGGCGTATCGCACGCGCACTCCACGGGCACGGTTAGCGCTCCCCGCACCGCTCCCGCACCGGCTCGCCGCTCCTTCATGCCGCGCGCCGGGCGATCTCCCTTCCCCGCTCCACGTCGCCACACCAGCTTTCCGGCCTCCGCCGGTGCTGCCACCTGGCTCCGACCGCACGACCGGGCCGGGCCATCTCGAAGGGATCACTGTGAAGCTCAGCGAGCTGCTGGCCGGACAGGAACATCACGTACTCCAGGGTGACCCGAGCAGCACTCCGATCACGGCGGGCCCGACCTTCGACGTCGACCGGGTCACGCCCGGCTCCGTCTTCATCGCCGTGCCCGGCCACCGGGAGGGCGGGCCCGGCTCCGTGCCGGCCGCGTTCGCCCGCGGAGCCGCCGCCGTGCTCGTCGAAGGGGCTGATCCGGCGCTTCCGGCGGTGCCGTGGCCCGCGGGCAGGTGCACCGTGCGGGTGCCGGACACCCGACGAGCCGCCGCGGTCGTGGCCTCCCGGTATGTCGGCGAGCCGGGGCGGTGGATGGACATGGTGGCGATCACCGGCACCAACGGCAAGACATCGGTCTCGTACATGGTCGAATCCGTGCTGCGGATTTCCGCCGGGGCGAAGGTGGGAGTCATCGGGACGGCGGGCAGCCGGATCGGCGACGAGCTGATCCCGATGCCGCCTTCGGTGCTCACCACTCCGGAGTCGCCCGACCTCCAGTACCTCCTGGGCCACATGCGGGACCGGGCGACCGGCAGCGTGGTCCTCGAGGCCACCTCGATGGCTCTGCTGACCCACCGGGTGGACCGGACGTTCATCGACGTCGGGGTGTTCACCAACCTGACGCAGGACCACCTGGACGACCACGGAACGATGGCCAACTACCGGGACGCCAAGCTCCGGCTCTTCCAGGGCCTGTGCCGGCACGCCGTGGTCAACGCCGACGACCCCGTGGGCAGGGGGATCGGGGCGATGATGCCCGGCGCGGTGACGACGTACGCGCTCGACGCACCGGCGGACTACCGGGCGACCGACCTCGCCGTGAGCGCCGCGGGTACGCGGTTCACCCTCCGGCACGGCGGGCGCGCGTACCCGGCGTCGATACCGGTCCCGGGACGGTACTCGGTGGCCAACGCCCTCGCCGCGCTGGCCTCCTGCCACGTCCTGGGACACGATCTGGGCGCCCTCATCGCCGCACTCGGTCAAATGCCGCCCGTCCCCGGCCGGTTCGAACGCTTCCGGACCCCGTACGGCACCTCCGTCATCGTGGACTACGCCCATTCCCCCGACTCCCTGGACAAGGTCCTGACCACCATCCGCGGCTACACCCGCGGCCGGGTGATCACCGTCTTCGGCTGCGGCGGCGACCGTGACACCACGAAGCGGGCCGACATGGGCAGGATCGCCGGGACCCACTCCGACCTGTGCGTCCTGACCTCCGACAACCCCCGCGACGAGGACCCGGAGGCCATCCTGGACCAGATCACCCCCGGCCTCGCCGCGACCGGCACCCCCTTCGAGCGACTCGCCGACCGCCGCGAAGCGATCGCCTTCGCCCTGTCGGCGGCGGGCCCCCACGACACCGTCCTCATCGCCGGCAAGGGCAGCGAACCCCACCAGACCGTCCGCGGAGAACTGCTCCCGTTCAGCGACATGGTCACGGCGCGTGAACTCGCCCTGGAGGCGTCGCCGGGCGGCGGCTCAGCGGAGCGCCGGGCGCCCCAGGCAGCGGGAGCACACGCACAAGGGTGGGCGTGAACTCAGTGGCGGGGGACCCCCGTTGGGGGTGATGCGGCGGGTGCCGGTGTCCTGGGTGACGGTGCCGTCGCGGCTCACGGTGTAGACGCGGAGGGTCATGCCGGGGGCGGGGGAGTCGCTCTTCCCGGTTCGGGTCGTGGACGTGGGGTCGGGCATGGTGGTGCTCCAGTCTGGCCTGGGGGCCCGGGCCGAACTCGGCTCCGGGGTGGGCGGCTTGCGCTCACGATGCTTCGCCGTCGGCCACAACCCGGCCCAGTGGACCGGCCGTTGACTAGACTCGGTGTCAACGGTCGACAACTGTCCGGAGCGCCCCGTGACCGACTTCGCCACCCGTGCCCGTGATGCCCTCGCGGATCAGGGCATCTCCATGCGGCAGGCCGCGCGTGCGCTCAACTACGACGTGGCATATCTGTCCCGCGTCCTGAAGGGGAAGCAACGCCCCTCCGAGAACCTGCGGCGCGGACTGGACCGGCTGACGGGAGCCGACGGGGCGCTGTTGTCGGCGAGCGCCGAGTTGTGCGTGGCCGCGGATGCGGGCGCGAGCGGTGACGGCGGTGACGGCGGCGACGATCTGGAGGCCGTCGAGCTCGCCCGGCGCGTGCGGGCGAGCGACGTCGGCGGGGAGACGCTCGACCGGCTCGAGGAAGCCTTCGACCAGTTGGCGACGCGCTACCAGACGGGGTCGCCACCGGAACTGCTGCGGGACGTCCGGCGGCATCTGGCGTACGTGACCAAGCTGCTGGACGACCGCAAGACGCTGAGCGAACACCGGCGGCTGGTCGTGCTCGGCGGCTGGCTCTCGCTGCTCGCCGCCACCCTGCACATCGACCTCAAGCAGAGCCGCTCCGCGACCGCGCGGCTCACGACGGCCGCCTCGCTCGCGCAGCACGCCGAGCACCCTGAGATCCACGCGTGGACGTACGAGACGGAGGCCTGGCGGGCGCTCACCGACGGCGACTACCCGCGCGCCGTCGAACTGTCCCGGGCCGCCCGGCACATCGCGCCGCGCGGCGGTTCGGCGGAGCTCCAGGCGACCGCGCAGGAAGGCCGGGCGCGGGCGCGCCTCGGACAGCGGAGGGACGCGTACGAAGCCGTCGAGCGGGTGCAGCGGCTCGCCACCGCGATGGTGCCCCGGGCGCGGCCCGAGCACCACTACCAGTACGACCCGGCGAAGGCCACGTCGTACACCGCCACCACCTTGGCGTGGCTGGGCGACCCCGCCGCCGAGGAGCCCGCCCGCGAGGTGATCGCCCAGTTCCGCCTGGGCGCCGACGCGACCGCCTGGCCGCGCCGTGCCGTGTCCGCCCACATCGACCTCGCGCTCGCGCTGCTCGCCTGCGACCGCCTCGACGAGGCGTGCGACGCCGTGTGGCGGGCGATCTTGTCGGGGCGGCTGCTGCCCGCGAACCGGTGGCGGGCGTTGGAGATCGTGACGGCGGTCGAGGGCCGGGGGTTGCCGGAGGCGGCGGAACTGCGGGAGGCGTACGAGGAGTTGGCGTCCGGGGCTGGATGCTGAGCGGGGCCTGCGGTGGGACCGCGTCCGGGCGAGGCGGTGGGCTGAGGCGTCGCGGGTCGCGTGGCTGCGGTGTCCTGTGCGGTTGGTTGAGGGCTGGGCGCCGAGTCAGGAGGCGTCGGCGGTGGGGCCGCGTCCGGGGGGGGATGGTGTCCACCGGGTGGCGGGGGCGGGTGGGTGGGAAAGGGCGGTGCGGCGAGGACGGCGGTGATCGGCTGCGGCGGGCGTGAGCGGGACGGCTTGGCCGGGGCGGTTGGCCCGGCTTGGGGTGCCGGGGCGGTTGGCCCGGCTTGGGGTGCCGGGGCGGTTGGCCCTGCTTGGGTGCCGGAACGGCCGGCCTCACTTTGGGTGCTGGAACGGCTGCCTCGGCTCAGGGGGCCGGAATGGTTGGCCCGGCCCAGGCTGCCGGGGGCGGCGGCCCGGCTCAGGGCGCCGGAACCGGAGCCGTTGCCCCGGCCCGGGGCAGCGCCCCCACCCGGAGCCCCCGCGTCAGCGGAACACGCTGCCCACCAAACGCGCCGCCCGCCGCACCCGGGACCCCGTGGGGCCCGCCACGCGGCGGGCCACCGGGCGGAGTACGTGGGCCGTCATGCCCACCGGGGTCCAGCGGAGCTGGAGGCGGCCCGCGCCCCGGCCCTCCGGTTCGGCGGTCACCTCGTGGGGCGCCGTGCCGGAGCGGTAGGGCACGCGGGCCGTCAGGCGCGGGAAGGACAGCGGGGCCAGGAGCAGGCCGCTGTTGCGGAGGTGGCTCCCGCGCCCGGACGGCTCCGTGAGCTGGATCATGGGGTGGCGTACGCCCTCGAAGCCGTCCGGGGGGACGGGGGCCCTCGTCAGGTCCAGGGTGACCTCGCCCTCGAACACGCCGGGGCGCACCGGGTCCAGGCGGAAGCGCGTCGTCATCCGGCGCCGGCCGGGCGCCACGACCAGGCTTGCCACCTGCGGGCCGACGGGCAGGCGCAGCCCGGGGTCGTAGGTGCGGATGTGCAGAGCGAGCGCCGCGCCCTGCGAAGAGCGGTCGATGCGCGTGATCTCGTGGCGGAACTGCGCGCCGGGGAACGGGCGGGAGTCCAGGCCCAGTTCGGTGAGGTCCAGCTCCCTGCGGGCGGACGGCCCGGACGGGACCAGGCCGCCCCAGTACAGCCGCCCCTCCCCGTCCACACTCACCTCACGCGGAGCCACCCCGTGGCCGAGTCCCCGCGCAGCGACCCGCGCCTCCGCGAGCCGCCCGTCCCGTACCAGTTGGAGCACGACGCGTTCGGCCCGGGGCAGCCGCTCGTACGCCCCCTGCGCGAGCCCCGCCAGATACGGGTTCACGATGTCCGCGAACCCCCGCACCCACTCCTCGTCCCGGAACGGCAGATCCCCCGCGTACATCCGGAAGTCGTGCTTGAGGAACTTGTAGTCCTTGGCCTCCCGCACCCCCGCGTGCCCGCTCTCCGTGAGGAACGCGTCGATCAGGCCCTGCACGTACACCCGGTCCCGCACATTGCTCAGCTTGTGCCGCTGGTTGGAGATCGACGCCGCCTCCGCCGCGCCGTACGGCTCTATGTACCAGCGGTACACCGGCTCCGGGATCACCGTGAACGCCTTCGCCAGGCAGTACGCCTGCGCCGAGAAGAGCTGGTCCTCGTAGTGGATTCCCTCGGGGAAGCGGAGGGAGTTCCGGTCCAGGAACGACTTGCGGTACATCTTGCTCGTCGACAAGTGCTCGAAGAACAGGCCCGGTTCGGCCTCGATGCCCGCCACCGTGCGGCGCTCCGCGACCAGGTGCGGCATCCACGTCGAAGTGCGGCCGGTGTCCACCCGCACCCGCTCCACCGCGCCCATCACGAAGTCGACCTCGCGATCGGCGTGCGCGGCGAGCAGCAACTCCACCGCCCGCTCCGGGAGTTCGTCGTCGCTGTCGAGGAACATCAGGAACGGGGCGCGCGCCATGTCGATGGCGCGGTTGCGCGGGGCGCTGCAGCCGCCGCTGTTCTCGGGCAGCCGGAGATACGTGACCCGGTCGTCCCGCGCCGCCAACTCCCGTGCCACCCGCGGCGTCTCGTCCGTGGAGTGGTCGTCGCTGATGACGATCTCGATGTTGGTGTGTGTCTGGCGGAGCAGGGACGCCACCGCGCGCGGCAGCCGCTCGGCGTCGTTGTAGACGATGACGGTCACGGTCACGTCGGGGGCCCCAAAAGCCTCGGCAGTCATCGTGCCGCCTCCTCGGGCGTCGGGGCCGGAGTCCGCTCGTCCAGGGGCGTCACCGGCGGCAGAGCGTCCTCGCTCTCGCCGAGGAACACCCGCCGCACCACCCGCTCCGCCGCCCGCCCGTCGTCGAACTCGCAGAACCGCCGCCGGAACGCCGCCCGCGCCTTCACCGCCGTCTCGTCCCGCCACGCGTCGGAGGCGAGGATGTGCGTCAACTCCTCCTGGGTGCGGGCCACTTGGCCGGGCGGCTCGGCCAGCAGGTCGAAGTAGACGCCGCGCGTCTTCGCGTACGTCTCCCAGTCGTCGGCGTAGATGACGATGGGCCGGTCCAGATTGGCGTAGTCGAACATGATGGAGGAGTAGTCCGTGATCAGCGCGTCCGCCGCGAGCGCCAGCTCCTCCACCGGGTCGTACGTCGAGACGTCGATGACCCGGCCCGCCCTGCGCAGGCTCGTCAGCGGGGACGCCGCGCCGCCGTAGAAGTAGTGGCCGCGCACAAGCAGCACCGTGTCCTCGCCGAGCCGGTCGGCGAGCGCCGCCAGGTCTAGGCGGGGTGTCCAGGTGGCCTCGTAGTCGCGGTGCGTGGGGGCGTAGAGGAGGGCGCGCTTCCCGGGCGCGACGCCGAGGCGCTCGCGCACCGCCCGCACGTCCGCCGTGGTCGCCGTGTAGTACACGTCGTTGCGCGGGTAGCCGTAGTCCAGCTCCACGTACCGCGACTGGTAGGCGCGCTGCCACATCTGCGTGGAGTGGCTGTTGGAGGAGACGCTGTAGTCCCAGCGGTCCACGCGCGCGAGCAACTCGTGGAAGTTCAGGCCCTTCGCGGCGGCCGGGTAGTCGAGCTGGTCGAGGCCCATGCGCTTGAGGGGCGTGCCGTGGTGGGTCTGGACGTGCACGGCGTCCGGGCGCTTGACGACCGCGTTGGGGAAGTTGGCGTTGTTCACCAGGTATTTGGCAGTCGCGAGGACCCGCCAGTAGCGGCGGGTGCCGGGGACCACATGGTCGGTGCCGGGCGGCAGCAGCGGTGCGTTCTCCGCCGTGACGACCCACACCGGGTGGATGTGCGGGGCGAGTTCGGCGAGCTTCGCGGCGATCGCGGCCGGATTGCAGGCGACGCCCCGGTCCCAGTACGCGGAGAACACGGCGAGGCCGGGGTCGACGGGGCGGCGCAGATCCTGGTGGTAGCGGACGTCGCGCACCTTGCGCCCGAGCGCCTTGCGGCTCGCCGCGACGGCTGACCGCGTCTTGCGGCGCCGCTGGTTCACCGCCTGGAACGCGCGGTACTTCGCGTACGCGTCCTCCTCCAGGAGACGGCGGCGCACGCCCTCCAGGCCGCCGGGGTGCCGGTGGCCCGGAGGGCGGAAGGCGACCGCCGCGCGGGAGGCCCGGCGGAAGAACTCCCGCGCCGCCGGCTCGGGCAGCCGGTCGCGGGCGATGATCCGCAGGCTCGCGCTCACCATGGCGGCGTAGAGCACGGCACGCGGCCCCGGGCCCGCGTCCCGCTCGGCGGCCAGCCGCAGCAGCCGCTCGTACGTGTCGAGCAGCGCGAAGCGGTCGTCGGCGGTGCCGGGCGGCAGGCTCTCCGGGCGCAACCGCCGTTCCTCCAGGGCGACCTGGTCGTGCGTGGCGACGCGGTCGGCGGTGAGCAGCACCGCGTACGCCGCGAACAGTTCGTCGTCCGTGGTGAGTCGCTCCTCGTGCGCCCGCCAGAAGGCGGTCCGTACGACACGGGTCCCGAGCAGCGGCGTGACCTTCAACAGGTCCGGGCAGTCCGCCAGCGGCACGGCGCGGCGGCCCGGCCTGGCCAGGAACCGGCCGTCGGGGCTCGGCATGCGGGCGTGCCGCCAGGTGGAGCGGACGTGATCGGTGATCAGTACGTCCACGGTGTCGTCGAGGGCGGCCGCGCGCTCGGCGACCGCGCGGGCCGCGAGCCCCGGCACGCCGTCCTTGCTGTGCGCGAACTGCAGCCAGCGGCCCGTGGCCCGCGCCGCGCCCGCCGCGCGGGCCGCCGCGTCCGGGGTGCCGTCGGGCAGCGGGACGACCGTGACGTACGGATGGCGGGCGGCGGCCTCCTGCGCGGACGTGCCGACGGCAGCGAGGACCACCTCGACCGCGGGGGCGGCGACCGCCAGTTCCGCCAGGGTCTCGGGGAGATGCCCCTGCACATTGCGGCCGTACAGGACGACGCTCAGGTCCGGCATCCGTGGCCCGCCTCTCTTGCCCTCTTTGGCCCTTGTGTTGCAGACGCTCCCATAGTGTAAGGATCTGCGTACTGATGCGACAAAAGGGGCACCGTCAGCGGGCGGTGAAGCGCTCGTACTCCTTCATGACCTCCGCCGTCGGCCCGTCCATCCGCAGCTCGCCGCGCTCCAGCCACAGCACGCGGTCGCAGGTGTCACGGATCGACTTGTTGTTGTGGCTGACCAGGAAGACCGTGCCGGCGCGCTCGCGCAGCTCGCGGATGCGGGCCTCCGAACGCTTCTGGAAGGAGCGGTCACCGGTGGCCAGGGCCTCGTCGATGAGGAGTACGTCGTGGTCCTTCGCCGAGCCGATGGAGAACCGGAGCCGGGCCGCCATGCCCGACGAATACGTGCGCATCGGCAGCGAGATGAAGTCGCCCTTGTCGTTGATCCCGGAGAAGTCGACGATCTCCTGGTAGCGCGCGCGGACCTGCTCGCGGGACATGCCCATGGCCAGGCCGCCCAGATGGACGTTGCGCTCGCCGGTGAGGTCGTTCATCAGGGCCGCGTTGACGCCCAGCAGGGACGGCTGGCCGTCGGTGTAGATGTGCCCGCGCTCGACGGGGAGCAGCCCGGCGACGGCCTTGAGCAGCGTGGACTTTCCCGAGCCGTTGGTGCCGATGAGGCCGATCGCCTCGCCCCGGTAGGCGGTGAAGGAGACGTTCCGGACGGCGTGGACCCTGCGTACGCCGCGCTCCTCCGCGCCCTTGCGACGGCGCAGGATGCGGCCGAGCGCGGCGGTGGCGGCGCCGCGGCCCGAGGTGCCCGTGCCGTGGACGCGGTAGACGATGTCGACGCGGTCGGCGATGACGGTGGGGACGGGGTCGGCGACGACGGTGGGGACGGGGTCGGCGGCGGGGGCGGGGCCGGGGGCCGCCTTCGTCCGTGGGGGCGCGGCCTCGGCGCCCGGGTCGGCCTTCGTCAGGATGTCAGCCACGTCCGTACGTCTCCTCTGCCTTCCAGAAGTAGATGAACCCGCCGACCCCGGCGAGCAGCGCCCAGCCCGCGGCCCACGCCCACACGTGCGCGGGGAGTTGGCTCGCGTGGAAGCTGTCGATGAGGGCGAAGCGCATCAGGTCGATGTAGACGGCGGCCGGGTTGGCCTCCAGGAGCACGGTCACCGCGTGCGGCAGGTGGTGGTCCCTGAGGACCGCGTCGATGCTCCACATCACCCCGGACACGTACATCCACGTCCGCAGCACGAACGGCATGAGCTGCGCGATGTCCGGTGTCTGCGAGCCGAGCCGGGCCATGACCAGCGCGAGGCCCGCGTTGAAGGTGAACTGCAGCGCGAGCGCCGGGATCGCGAGCAGCCAGGACACGGTGGGCGGCACGCCGAAGGCCAGCAGGATCACGACCAGCGCGCACAGGGAGAACAGCAGCTGCTGGAGCTGTTGCAGGCAGTACGAGAGGGGGAGCGAGGCGCGCGGGAAGTGCAGGGCGCGGACCAGGCCGAGGCTGCCGGAGACCGCCCGGGTGCCCGCCATCACCGACTGCTGCGTGAAGGTGAACACGAAGACGCCGGTGACCAGGAACGGCACGTAGTCCGGCACACCCCGCTTGGTGTTCATCAGCACGCCGAAGACGAAGTAGTACACGGCCGCGTTCAGCAGCGGCGTCATGATCTGCCAGAGCTGGCCGAGCTTCGCCTGGCTGTACTGGGCGGTGAGCTTGGCGGTGGCGAACGCGGTGATGAAGTGGCGGCGGGCCCAGAGCTGCCGTACGTAGGCGGGGAGGGGCGGGCGGGCGCCGCTGACGGTCAGGCCGTGGCGGGCGGCGAGGGCCGCGGGGTCCGCGGGGGCCACGGGGTCCGCGGAGGGTGCTTGGGGGGCCGCCGTCTTGGGCGGGGCGTGGAGGACCTGGCTCACATCCGCTGCTTTCGCTCGTGGACGCCGTTACGTCGGGACGCCGGGGCGTTACGTCGGGACTTACGTCGGGACGGGACCGTTTCGTCGTAACGCCGACAGTAGGACGTCCCGACGTCGGGACGCAACCGTTTCGTCGTCGCGCCCTATGCTGTCCCCATGACGACGAGCGACGGGGGCGCGGGCCGTACCGCCCGCCAGCAGGGCAAAAGGGCGCCGGCCGGGGCCGCCGTGCTCCGTGAGGATGTGACCGAGGCCATCCGGACGGCCGTCTTCGAGGAACTCGCGGCCGTCGGCTACGCGCGCATGTCGATCGAGGGCATCGCGCGCCGCGCGGGTGTCGGCAAGACGGCCGTCTACCGCCGCTGGCGCTCCAAGCTGCACCTCGTCCTCGACCTGGTGTCGGCCCTCGCCGTCCAGGGCCTGCCGACGCCCGACACGGGCTCGCTGGAGGGCGACCTGCGGCTGCTGTACGAGGTGACGTCCCGCGCCCTGCGCCATCCCGTCGCCTCCCAGGTCATCCCGGACCTCCAGGCGGAGGCGGCCCGCAATCCCGAGATCGAGGCGGCCCTGCAGAAGACGCTGCGCGAGGGGCAGCACGGCGTGGCGAGCGGCATCGTCGCGCAGGCGGTGGCGCGGGGCGAGCTGCGCGAGGGCGTGAACGAGGAGCTGGCCCTCGACCTGATGTCGGGGCCGCTGTACTGGCGGGCGGTGGTGGTGCGGGGCGAGCTGCCCAAGGGCTACCTGGGCGTGCTGGCCACCGCCACGACGGCGGCGCTCAAGGCGCTGTGAGGGCGTGAGGGCGTGACGGCGTGAGGGTGTAGCGCGCTACACCCCCGGTTCGGGAGGCCGCCCCCTCGATGCGCGGCCGCCGACACGGCAGAGTCGATCAGGTACAGCGGCGTTCCCCCGCCTCCAGCTCCCCGAAGGCTCTCCCTCAGCTCCTTGAAAGGTCCCGTCATGAAGGCCGTCCTCTGGTTCGTGCTCGCCGTCGCCGTCGTCGTCAACGCCTTCAGCAGCATCACGCTCGACGGGGCGACGGAGATCGCCGTGAGCGTCACCACGGGCGCCGCCGTCATCGGCTCGATCACTGCGCTGGTCCTGACGCGCGAGAAGCACTCCTGAGCGTGCGCCGCCCGACGAGCACGCGCCGCCTGATGAGCACGCCCCGCCCGACGAGCATGCGGCAGGCGCTGGACTGGGCCGATCGCGCGTCCATGCAGTTGCTCATGGGCGCGGGCATGGCCCTCCTCTCGTACGTCTTCATCGGCGTCCTGATCTTCACGGCGGTCGCGTCGGTCATCGTGATCGGACTGGGCGTGCTGCCCGAGACGGTCCTGATGCTGCGCCGGATGGCCGGGTTCAAGCGGCGGCAGGTCGGCCGGTGGTCGGGGACGGCGATCCCCGAGGCGTACACGCCGCTGACCGGCACGCTCGTCGAGCGCGTGCGCAAGGCGGTCAAGGACCCCGGCACGTACCGCGACCTGCGGTGGCTGTTCGTCCACATCGTGTACGGCCTGGCGCTGCTGTACGTGGCGTTGCCGCTGTGGGTGATCGGCGTGCTGGTCGACGGGGTGTGGTGCGGGCTGCTCGGCCGCCGGGCCGTCGTGCTCCCGCTGCTCGGGCGCCTCGCCGACCTGGACACACGCTGGTCGCGGGCGCTGCTCAAGCCGTCGCCGGAGGCCGAGCGGAACGCGGAACTGGCCGAGCGGGTCGAGGAGTTGACGGTCACCCGGGCGGGCGCGGTGGCGGCCCACGGCGCCGAACTGCGGCGCATCGAGCGGGACTTGCACGACGGCACGCAGGCCCGCCTCGTCGCCCTGTCCATGCGGGTCGGCCTGGCGAGGCGGGCGTACGACAAGGACGTCACGGACCCCGAAGCGATCCGCAGGCTCCTCGCCGACGCGCAGGGCCAGGCCGAGGAGGCCCTCACCGAGCTGCGGCACGTCGTCCGCGGCATCCACCCGCCGATCCTCACGGACCGCGGACTCGTCGGCGCCGTCAGGGCGTTGGCCGCGAGCAGCGGCCTGGAGGTGGCCGTGCGGGACGACGGCGTGGAGGACGGGCCGCGCGCGCCCGCGGCCGTGGAGGCGGCGGCGTACTTCGTGGTGGCGGAGGCCCTGACGAACGCCGCGAAGCACAGCGGGGCGCGCCGGGCCACGGTGGAACTCACCCGCCGCGCCGCCGGACTGCGGATCTCGGTACGGGACGAGGGGCGGGGCGGTGCCGACGAGTCGGGCGGCAGCGGACTGCTCGGCATGCGGCGCCGGGTCGCGGCGCTCGACGGCACCATGGACGTGGCCAGCCCCACCGGGGGGCCGACCGAGATCGGGGTGGAGCTGCCGTGCGTGTGGTGATCGCGGAGGACAACGCGTTGCTGAGGGAGGGGATGGTGCTGCTCCTCACGTCCGTGGGCCACGAGGTGGCGGCCGTCGCGGCCACCGGCCCCGAGGTGCTGCCCGCCCTCCTCGAACACCGCCCCGACGTGGCCGTCCTCGACGTCCGGATGCCGCCCGGCTTCCGCGACGAGGGCCTGCGCGCCGCCCTCGCGGCCCGCCGGCAGATCCCCGACCTGCCGGTCCTGGTCCTCTCCCAGTACGTCGAGGAGACGTACGCGGCCGAACTCCTCAGCGGCGGCGCGGGCGGCGTCGGCTACCTCCTCAAGGACCGCGTCGGCCGCGTCGACGAGTTCCTCGACGCCCTGGAACGCGTCGCCGCCGGCGGCACCGCCCTCGACCCCGAGGTCGTCACCGAGCTCCTCACCCGCCGCGCCGACGACCCCCTCGACGCCCTCACCCCCCGCGAGCGCGAGGTCCTCCACCTCATGGCCGAGGGCCGCGACAACGCCACCATCGCCACCACCCTGGTCATCTCCGACCGAGCCGTCAGCAAGCACATCGGCAACGTCTTCCTGAAACTGGGCCTGCCCCCGACGGACAGCGGACACCGGCGGGTGCTCGCGGTGTTGGCGTACCTGAACAAGGGCTAGGCGCGGTCACCCCGTAGCGGCCAGTCAGCACCACCGGCCCTCACTCCGGCTTGCGCAACACCTCCACCAGCGCCGAAATGCTCTGCTCCGCCCGCCCCTCCGCCACCGCCCGGCGCAGCAGTTCGTGCATCGGCTCGTGCCAGCGCACGTCGAGTCCGGCCTCGGTCGCGACCCGGGTGTCGTCGGGGATGCCCGCGTGGAAGATGCCGATGGACGACTGCGGGTCGTCGTAGGAGCCGCGGTCGATCTCCGCCGCGTAGTGCGGCAGCAGGGAGATGATCATCTCCAGCCACTTCGTGGTGTACGGCACCAGCGTGTTCGCTTCCAGACCGCGCGCCGTGACCAGCGCCGCGCCCTGGAAGAAGCCGAGCAGCGCGGGCAGCAGCGTGCCGCCCACCGCCGACTCGTACAGCGCCGCCAGGTCGGGCTCCGCGCCCAGGTGCACGGCGTCGCCGCCGATGACCCGCAGGGTCGTCTCGTACTCGTCGAAGAGGGCGCGGTCGCCGCTGTAGTAGTGCAGGGTGTCGGGCGCGCCCACGGCCGCGGGCACGTTTTTGATCGCGCCGTCCAGGAACCGCGCGCCATGCCCGGCGGCCCAGTCGGCCATCGCGCGGGCGCCGGACGGAATGCCGGAGTTGACGGTGATCAGGGTGCGTCCGGCGAGCGCGGCGGCGGCCGGTTCCAGGGCGTCGAGGGTCGCGTCGTACGTCGTCAGGCACGCGATGGTCAGCGGGCTCGCGGCGATCGCGTCCCGGATGTCGGGGGCGTGCGCGGCGCCCCGCTCGACGAGCGGGGCGGCCTTGGCCGGGCTGCGGTTCCACACCGTGGTGGGGTGCCCGGCGGCGACGTACGCCGAGGCGAGCGCCGCTCCCATGGCGCCGAGACCGACGATCGTCACGGGCGTGCGGGCATGCTCGGGCATGGGGGCTCCAATGCTGGGGTGGGGTGGGAGAGACGGCCATGTGGTTGGCCTCGCACCCCAGCCTGGATTCAGCCGTACGGTTCCTCAAGTACCTACTATTTAGTGCGGTACTTACGGTTCGGTGCGTGCCTCGGGGTGCAGCCGCACCCACCCCGCCCACGCCGACTCCACCATCTCGCGCACGTCCCGCTTCGCCGACCAGCCCAGTTCGGCGGACATCCGGTCGGCGGCGGCGACCACCCGCGCCGGGTCGCCCGCGCGCCGCTCGGTGACCTCCGCCGGGATGTCGTACCCCGTGACCTCCGCGATCAGGTCGACCATCGCGCGCACCGAAACCCCCTCGCCGCGGCCGACGTTGAGGGTCACGTCGGTGCCGGGCGCCGCGCCGGCCAGGTGCCGGGCCACCGCCACGTGGGCCTCGGCGAGGTCCGTGACGTGGATGTAGTCGCGCACACAGGTGCCGTCCGGCGTCGGGTAGTCCGCGCCGAAGATGCGCGGCGCCGCGCCGTCGGTGAGCTTCTCGAAGACCATCGGCACGAGGTTGTAGACGCCGGTGTCGGCCAGCTCCGGGCTCGCCGCGCCCGCCACGTTGAAGTACCGCAGGCAGGCCGTGCGCAGGCCCGTCGCGCGGCCCACCGCGCGGGTCAGCCACTCGCCCGCCAGCTTCGTCTCGCCGTACGGACTCATCGGCACGCAGGGCGTGTCCTCGGTGACCAGGGCGTCTTTTTCGGTGTACGGCATGCCGTACACGGCGGCCGAGGAGGAGAAGACGAAGGACGGCACCCGCGCGTCCGTGACCGCGTCGAGCAGGACCCGCAGGCCCTCCACGTTCTCCCGGTAGTAGCGCAGCGGCTGTTCCACCGACTCGCCGACCTGCTTCTTCGCCGCCAGGTGGACCACACCGGTGATCGCGTGGTCCCTCAGGGTGCGCGCGACCAGGTCCGCGTCGAGCGTCGAGCCGACCACGAGGGGCACGCCCTCGGGCAGCCGCTCCGCGATCCCCGAGGACAGGTCGTCGTACACCACCGTCCGCTCGCCCGCCTCCGTCATGGCGCGCACGACGTGTCCCCCGATGTAGCCGGCGCCGCCGGTGATCAGCCAGGTCATGGTTCAGCTCGTCCCGTCGTGTCGTGTAGGTCGTGGATGTGCCCCGGACATCCCGGACGTGCAGTGTCGCAGAGCCCGCGTACGAGTCCTGTCAGGGGCCGTCGGCCCGTCCACCCGGCAGCCTGCGCACGAGCCGTGCGAGCCGCCGCCGCGCGACCCCCGCCACCCCGCGCGCCCCCGGTGCGAGGCGCACCGACAGGTTCCCGGCCTGGGTCGCGTACGGCTGCACGAGCAGCACGCCGCGCCGCCCGCCCGGCACGACGGTGCGGCGCAGCAGGCCGGGACCGGCCACCGCGCGTGCCGTCGTCTCGCGTGCCGTGCCGTCGTCGAAGAGCAGCCGCAGCCGCAGGTCCCACACGTCGCCGTCGAGCGCCGCGAGGTCGATCCGCACGTCGGCCACCCAGGTCTCGCCGGGCCGCTCGGGACTGAACGCGGCCGTGCGCCGCAGCCCCGGCCGCCCGCCGCCCCGCCGCGTCAGCTCCACGTCGACCACGCCGGGGCCCGCCGCCGCGACCCGCCCGTACAACTCGTGCAGCCGCAGGCGCAGCACGCCCGCGCGCGGGCGCAGCTCGGCGTCCACCGCGAGGGGGAGCAGCCGCAGCGGCCGGGCGAGCAGGTGCTCCAGGGCGACCTGGGGCAGGTCGGCCGACCAGACGGGGGTGTCGTCGGCGGCGCGCGCGTACGGCGGGGTGAGCCGGGCCGGGCGGGCCGCCACCTGCTTGAGGCGGTCCAGGTCGCGCGGCTCGGCGGCGGCGAGGATCACCCGGGCGATGACGCGGCCGGGGGCGGGGGCCGCCTCCAGGTCGGCCGCGTCGAACTCGGTGAGGTAGGCGCGGGTGAGCGCCCACCACTCGCGCTGGTACTCCGGGCCGCGCTTGGCCAGTTCCCGCGTGTACATGCGCAGGCCGTGGTCGACGAACTGGGCGCGGGCCGCGCGCGCGAGGAGCTTGTCGCCGCTGCGGGCGTCGCGCAGGATGTCGACGGCCTGGCGGTGCGCTGTGATGCGGGCCCGCCAGTTCTCGATCCCGGCGCGGTCCAGCGAGATCGACAACTTGGCGGCGGCGCGCCGCACATGCCACACGTACACGGTGTCCGGAACGAGGGCGATGCGCGGGGCGGCGGCCAGGACACGGGCGCCGAACACGAAGTCCTCGTAGATGAAGCGGCCTTCGGGGAAGCGGACGGCGTGCTCGCGCAGGAAGTCCGTGCGGTAGAGCTTGTTGACGCAGAGCGTGTCGTGCACGAGGCGCGGGCGCAGCTCCGGCCGGGCCACCAGCGCGGCCTTGCGGTACAGCTCGGGCTGCCAGGGCGTCTCGCGCCCCGACGGCAGCTCGCGCCGCACGCACAGGCCCGACGCGACGTCGGCGCCGTGCCGCAGCGCCGCGTCCAGGAGCGCCCGCGCGCCGCCCGGAGCCAGCACGTCGTCGCTGTCCAGGAACATCACGTACGGCAGGGTCGCGGCGTCGACGCCGTCGTTGCGCGGGGCGCCGCAGCCGCCGCTGTTGGCGGCGCGGCGGAGCACCCGCACCCGCCGGTCCCGGGCGGCCAGGTCCGCGAGCACGGCGGGGGTGTCGTCCGTCGAGCAGTCGTCCACCGCGATCACCTCGCCCACGACGGGGCCCTGGGCGAGCGCGGAACGCACCGCGTCGGCGATGTGCGGGGCGTCGTCGTAGCCGATCACGACGACGGTGATCTGGGGCTCTTGAGGCGAATTGCGGTCCACGGGACAAATTTTAGGGCTTGCCGGAATTTGGCCGGTTGTGGGGGTTACGGGGCCTTGGGTCCCACCCGGGCGAGCACCTCGCCGGTGCGCGGGCTCCACGCCACCACCACCGCCTCCGGAGGCAGCCGCTGGTACGGGGCGACCAGCAGCCAGCGCACGTGGTGGCGCTCGACCACGGCGGCGCGCTGGGCGGGCGTGGACAGCGGGTCGAGGTACGTGCGCACCTCGCGCAGCCGGCGGTTGCGTACGGACTCGTCGAGCGAGGCGTCCGGCCAGGCGGGCGCGACCAGGTTGACGCCGAAGGCGGGGATGGAGCGCATGGGGCGGTAGCCGTCGGTGAGGACCACGTCGCCCCGGTCCATGTGGGCGGCCGCCCACGCGTAGCTCGGCCAGCGCGGCGGCTGGTCGAACCCGATGGGGTCGAGGGTGCGGGGGACCACGGCGCCCGCCTGGATCTGGAAGAAGCCGACGCACGCGCCCAGCGCGGTGGCCCCGGCCAGGGCCGCTCGGCGGTTGCCCCACGTGCGGGGGGCCGTCAGCTCGATCGCCAGGGCGAACTGGAGGGGGACGAGGGTCAGGCCCAGGATGCGGCCGTAGGTGTAGTGGCCGCTGAGGCCGCCGTAGGCGACGACCGCGCAGTCCAGGGCGAACATCAGGACCAGGGGGTCCTTGTGGTCCCGGCGCCAGCGGAGGTACAGGGCGGGGAGGCCCAGGGCCGCGAGCCAGAAGCGCTGGGGCATGTCGGTGTAGAGCTGGCGGTGGATCCAGTCGACGCTCTCGTCCCCGACGAGGGTCAGCGGGTTGAAGTACGGCCAGGTGGTGGCCACCGCGAGGGCGGCCAGTCCGGTGAGCGCCCACTTCAGAGGCGTCCGGAGGCGCGGCAACGCGAAGGCGGTCACGCCGATCACCGCCGCCACCGAAGTGATCGGGTGGATCAGGAGGATCAGGCCGCACAGGGCGCCCAGGCCCGCGTAGGGCCACACGCTCCGGGGCGCCCGCGCCAGAGAACCCGCCCACGCCCAGGCCCAGAACATCAGCGCGATGCCGAACGTCGACGGGTAGCCGAGGTTGCCCGTCATCGACATCAGGCCCAGGTAGCCGCTCCACCAGGCCATGCGGGTGCCCCAGAGGAGGACCATCGCGAACAGCGCGAGGACCGGGGCCCAGGGACGCGGGGTCAGGACGCGGACGAAGCGGGCGATGCCGGTGAGCAGGACCAGCAGGTTCAGCGGTCCGGAGAGCTTGACGACCTGCCAGCCCGCGAGGCCGGTCGCCTTCGCGAGCAGCGCCTGGGCGACGGCGTACGGCGAGTAGTACGCGCTGCCGTCGCCGGGCAGGTCGGCCATCGGATGCCGGGGGTGCAGCAGGTCGTCCTTGAGGCGTTCGACGACGGCCGCGTGCTGGCCGAAGTCGCAGCAGATCGGCACCCGCCAGTACGCGAGGGACATCAGCAGCCAGAACAGCCCGCCGATGACGAGGTAGGGGCTGGGCCGCCACCGGATGCCGAAGCCGGAGGCCGTGGAGCCGAGCGCCGAGCGGAGGCGCACGCGGGCGGCGGCGGGCGCGCCGGTCCCGGGCGCGGCGGCCTCCACCGCCTCGGCGGACCGAGGCGCCGCCCCGGCGGCGGTCCCCGGCGCCGTCATCGCATCAGCCTGTCCGCGACCCGCGCCGCCGCCCGTCCGTCGTCGAGGTCGCAGTAGGCCTCGCGGAACGCCGCGTACGCGTCGGCGTGCCGGGCCGCGACGGTGTCGAGGTCGCGCAGGGCGTCGACGACCTCCCCGGTGGAGGCGAGCAGCGGGCCCGGCGCGCGGTTCTCGAAGTCGAGGTAGAAGCCGCGCACGGTGTCGCGGTAGTGCTCCAGGTCGTACGCGTGGAAGAGCATCGGGCGGCCGGTGTGCGCGAAGTCGAACATCAGGGACGAGTAGTCGGTGATCAACACGTCGGCGACCAGGAGGAGTTCGGCGGCGCGGGGGTGGGCGCTGACGTCGTGGACGAAGGGGGCGCGGGCGCCCGGGAGGCGGCCGGAGGTCAGCGGGTGCTTGCGCACGAGCAGCACGTGGTCGTCGCCGAGGACGTGCTCGGCGGCGCGCAGGTCGAGCGCGGGGTCGTAGCGGAACCGGCCGCCGCCGAACCCGAGGTGGTCGCGGTAGGTGGGCGCGTACAGCACGATCCGCTTGTCCGGGGCGAGGCCCAGCTCGCGCCGGACGCGTTCGGAGACCTTCTGGCGGTCGTCGGCGAACAGCACGTCGTTGCGCGGCGATCCGGCCTCGAGGACCTCGCCCTCGTAGCCGAGGGCGCGGCCCAGGTGCGGGGTGGCGAAGCGGTTCGGGGAGACCAGGACGTTCCACTGCGCGGAGAGCCGCGGCAGCAGGTCGAGGTGGCCGTGGTCGGCGTACAGGGTGTCGGTGAGGTCGGCGCCGATGCGCTTGAGGGGGGTGCCGTTCCAGGTCTGGACGACGGTCTGGCCCTCGCGGCGCTCGAAGAAGTCCGGCAGGTGGCCCGCGGTCACGATGCGGCGGCAGCGCGCCAGCGCCTCGTACCACTCGGCGCCGTGCTCCTCCACGCCGCGCGCGCCCGCGGGCACCCGCGTCTGCTGGTCGTGGGTGACCCACAGGTGCTCGACGTCGGTGCCGCGCCGCACCAGCTCCTCGTGGACGGCGCGCGGCGAGTCGCCGTCGAAGTACAGGACGGCGTCGCGCAGGTTCTTGGTGCGCTCGCGCGGGTAGTGCTCGCTGCGCAGCCGGTGGCGCCGGTAGGCGCCGCGCTCGGCGGGTCTGAGCACCGACCCGGCCTCGATCAGCAGCCGGTCGCCGAAGCGCCGGTCGGCGACGAACTCCCGCCCCTGGATCACCTGGTGGTCCGGCAGCGCGGTCCCCGTCGACGTGAGCACCCGCACCGGCACCCCCGCCCCGCCGTGCCCGGCCTCCCGCAGGAACGCGTACCACCGCCCCTCCCGCAGCACCCCGCCCCCGGGCGCCACCACCGCCCGGAACCGCCCGCCCGACAGCTCGACCGGCACCGTCACCTCGTCGTCGCGGCCGCTGTGCCGCAGCACGAGCTCCGCCGACGGCCAGCTCGCCTCGGCCGCGCTGCCCTCGACGGCGAGGGTGTCGTCGGCGGTCCACGCGACGCGGTCCGCGACCGGGCGGCGGGTGAGCTCCACGACGAGCTTGCCGCGGTCGTCGGCGGTGGCGCACAACTCCCGGCCGGGGCCGCCGGCGTAGCGGCCGGGCGGCAGGTCCAGGGCGGCCGCGAGGGGCGCGGTCGTGCCGTCGGCCAGTTCGAGGACGGCGTGCCAGCGGTCACCGTGCGGCGGCTCGACCTGCCGGGGCGCGTGGTGCTCGGCGGGCGGCACCTCCTCCAGGTCGGCGAGGCGCACGCGCACCTCGAAGCGGTCGTCGGCGACGGTGACCGGGTAGCTGAACTCGACGCCGGCGTACGTGAGGCGCAGGGCCTTGGGGCGCACCCGCCCCGACAGGGCGGGGCCGCCGCCGGCCGGGCCCCCGGCGCCCGTCAGCGTGCCCAGGAGCACCACGTCCCCGCCGTCCCCGCGGTGGCCGTCCACCCGCGCCGCGTACTCCTGCACCCGCAGCACCAGGCGTCCCTTGCTGAAGCCGAGCACGAGGCGCACCCCGTCACCCAGGTCGCGCACGAGCGACTGGGTGCGGGAGCTGTCCTGGGCGCGCACGGCCGCGCGCCGGACCGTGCCGTGGCCCGCGACGAGCACGCCGAGCAGCCAGTTGCCGGGCCGCCACCGGCCCCCGGTCTTCAACTGCTCGGGGTCGACCGTCATCTCGAAGCCGGACAGGTCGTAGCAGTGCAGCCGCTGCCCGGAGCGCTCGGTGGCCTCGGGCGCGGGCACGGTCCGCGTCGGCACCCGCCGGAACCGGCCCCGGCTGTGCGCCGACTTGAGCAGGCCCGCCTTGACGGACTCCGCGGGCCGCGTCGCCTCCAGGTTGCGTACGTAGGCGTAGCCGCGGATCCGCAGCCGCCCGTACGCGTCCCACGTCGCCTCGCCCAGGCGGGCCACCGCGGGCAGTTCGCCGCGGCGCAGCCGGGTGAGATCGCGGGGGATCCGGTCGACGCCCGGATGGACGGCGTGCCGGAGCAGCGAGCCGCGCACCTCGAACGCGCCCTTGCCGCCCCGCCGTTCGTGGTCGAGCAGCTCGATCAGCTCACCGGTGCGCCGCTCGCGCACCAGATGCCACTTCACCCGCAGGTCGACGGGGAGCCGCCGCAGGATTCCCGGGTCCGCGGTGCGCAGGAACTCGGCGGTGTCGGCGAGGAACGCCGCCCGGTACTCGGGTCCGCCCATCGGCAGCCCCTCCAGGAAGTACACGAAGTCGTCGCGCAGGCAGGAGGCGTCGTACGTGGACTTCAGCTCGGGCGCGTGCTCGCCGAGGAAGGCGCTGACGTGCGCGCAGGCTGCGATCCGGTCGCGCACGCCCTTGACGTCGGTGCGCCGCCGGGTGATGGAGCCCTCGCGGACCCGCCAGTAGTAGACGTGGTCCTTGAGCACGTCCACGGAGGAGGCCAGGAAGTGCGCCGGGATCATCACCGGCGTGTCCTCGTACAGCCTGCCCTCGGGGAAGAGGAAGCCGTGCCGGTCCCAGAAGGAGCGCCGGAACACCTTGTTCCAGGCGACGCGGTCGGCGAGCAGGGCCAGGTCACGGGAGATGTGGGTGCCGGTGCGCGGCGCGGTCAGCCACTGGTACTGCCAGGCCTGGGAGCGGCCGCGCTCGGTGAGGCGCCACACGTTGCCGCTGGCGAAGTCGGAGCCGCTGGCGTCCAGACTCGCGATCATCTTGGCGTACGCGCCCTGCGGCACGATGTCGTCGCTGTCCACGAACGTCAGGTACTCGGCGGCGGGATTCGCGTGCCGCACACCGGTGTTGCGGGCCGCGCTCAGACCGGCGTTGGGCTGGCGGACGTAGACGAAGCGGGGGTCGCGGGTGGCGAACTCGCGGGCGATGCTGGTGCTGGCGTCGGTGGAGCCGTCGTCGACCAGGACGGCCTCCAGACCGCCGCCGCCCTCGATGCGCTGCCGGGCGATCGACTCCAGGCACTCCTCCAGGAACTCCTCGACGTTGTAGATGGGCACGACGACGCTGAGTCGGGGCTGCACGGCGACCGGCCTTTCGTAGGAGTAAGGGTGGCGTTATAACCCAGTACGGGCGTATTCACCCCTTTTCCCGTTCCGATCAACTTCTTTACCGCCGCTCACCCCAACGAGTTTCGTGACCACCCCATCGAGTGAGGCGCGGTCTTCGACAGAGCGTGTACACGTGACTACGGTCGGTGCCCATGCCGCGCTTCTCAGTCGTCGTGCCCGCCCATCGTGTCCAGGGGTACCTGCGGGAATGCCTGGAATCCGTGCTCGACCAGTCCTTCGGCGACCTCGAACTGATCGTCGTCGACGACGCCTCGCCGGACGCCTGTGCCGCGATCGCGGCGGAGTATGCGCAGCGCGACCTGCGCGTGCAACTCGTCCGGCGTACCGAGCGGCGGGGCGTCGGCCCCGCCCGCGACGCGGGCGCCGAGCGGGCCACCGGGGAGTGGCTGCTGTTCCTCGACGGCGACGACGTGCTGCTGCCGGGCGCCCTTGCGGCCCTCGACGGCGCGCTCACCCCCGATGTGGACGTACTGCTCTTCGGGCACGACCGCACCGACTGGTGGGAGACCGTGCGGCGGCCGTCCGGCGAGGACGTCACCGGCGACCCGCTCGCCGTGACCGTCGCCGCCTGGAACCGCGTCTTCCGGAGGTCCTTCTGGTCCGAGCGGGGCCTCGCCTTCTCGATGGGGGCGTACGAGGACGTGGTGCCGGTGCACCGGGCCACGCTGGAGGCCGGGGAGCGGATCGGCGCACTGGACCGGGCGTGCGTGCGCTGGCGCGAGCGGCGCGGCGGCAGCTTCGCGAAGTCGCCGGGGCGGGAGCACTTCGCGGTGATCGGGCGCTACGAGGAGCTGTTCGCCGGGGGCGGGGTCGTCGCCGGGCCGACCGGGGGCGGGCCGGCCGTGACCGGCCCGGACGTGACGGCCCGGCTCTTCCCGTACGCCGTCGACCACCTCCTTGCCGTCCTCGACGACCCCGGCCGGATCGCACCCGGCGACCGCGCCGCGTTCTTCCGCGCGGCGGCGGCCATGCTGCGCGCCCAGCGCCCGCCCGGCTACAGCCCAGTGACGGACCGTCAGCGCGTCCTGCTCGCCGGGTCGTACGCCTCGTACCGGGCACTCGCGCGCGCGGGCGGCCGTATGAAGGCGCTGCGCACCGCCCTGGCCCGGCGCAAGAAGTCGGTGCGCGCCCGCGCCATGCGCGTCACCTACCGCGCCGACCTGCGCCGCTCCCTCGACCCGCAGCTCGCCGTCTACGGTGCCTACTGGAACCGGGGCGTGAGCTGCAACCCGGCCGCGATCCACGCGAAGGCGCGCGAGCTGGCCCCGCACATCCGGGGCGTCTGGGTCGTGTCCGGCCGCCACAAGCACCGCGTGCCGCCGGGCGTCGAGTACGTCATCGAGGGCTCACGGCGCTACTGGCAGACGATGGCCCGCGCCACGTACCTGATCAACAACTCGTCCTTCCCCGGCGGCTTCACCAAACGCCCCGGCCAGGTCTACCTCCAGACCCACCACGGCACGCCCCTGAAGAAGATGGGCCTGGACCAGCGCCGCTACCCCGCCGGGACGCACGGCATCAGCTTCCAGAAGGTCCTGGACCACACCGACCAGTGGGACTACAGCCTCTCCGCCAACCCGCACTCCACCGAGGTGTGGGAGCGCGTGTACCCGGCGGCGTACCAGGCACTGGAGGCGGGCTATCCGCGCAACGACGTGTACTTCACCACCGGACCCGAGGAAGTGGCCCGCATCCGCGGTGAGCTGGGGGTCGAACCCGGCCAGAAGGTCCTCCTCTACGCCCCCACGCACCGCGACTACCAGAAGGGCTTCCTGCCCCGCCTCGACCTGGAGCGCTTCGCCGCGGCGCTGGGTCCGTCGTACGTCGTCCTGGTCCGCGCCCACTACTTCTACGGCGCCGACGCGGGCCTCGCCGCGCACCCCCGGCTGATCGACGTCACCGCCCACGCGCGCGTGGAGGACCTGTGCCTGGCCGCCGACGCGCTGGTCACGGACTACTCGTCGCTGATGTTCGACTACGCCTGCCTGGACCGCCCGATCGTCACCTACGCCCCCGACTGGCAGGCCTACCGCCTCGCCCGCGGCACCTATTTCGACCTCCTGTCGGGCCGCCCGGGCGAGACCCCGGGCGCGGTCGCGACGTCCGAGGACGAACTGACCGCGCTGTTCCGCGACGGCGACTGGGACACGGCGGAGACGACGGCGCTGCGGGCGGCGTTCCGGGAGCGGTTCTGTCCGTACGACGACGGGGACGCGGCGGAGCGGGTGGTGCGGCGGCTGTTCCTGGAGGATCACCCGGCGGTCGGCCGCTCGTAGCGCTCGTAGCGCTCGTAGCGCTACTAGCGCTCGTAGGGCGAGCGCACCGGGAAGTACGCCGTCAGGAACGACCGCACCGCCAGGGCCATCTCCTCGTCGGACATGCCGCTGTCCGGGGACTCGCCGATGCAGAAGGCCGTCTTGTTCCGCGACTGGAGGAGCTGGCCGAGGCGGGCGTGGTCGGCGCGGCTTCCGATGTCCACGAAGTCGTAACTGATCGAGGAGGGCACCGCGCGGCCGGTGAGGTACGCGTAGTGCTGGTGCAGCGACGAGACCAGGGAGTGGTCGGTGGGGCCGCGGAAGCGGGCGCGGGCGGTCGCCGCCAGCTCGTCCGCGTACCGCTCGGTGAGCTCTTCGAGGATGGTGCGGCGCAGCGCGTACGGCACGTGGAAGAAGCAGTGCGTCGCCGTCCGGCCGAAGTCGCGGCGCAGCAGCTCGCGGTTGTTCTTCGCCGCCGCCAGATAGCCCTCGTCCTCGGGTGTCACCGGCAGCGCGGGAACGGACGCCGACGACCAGAAGAACTTGGGCAGGCCGGAGGCCAGGAAGAAGGTGTCCGGGGTGGTCGGGCGGCCCAGGAACATGTCGTCGTTGAAGTAGAGGAAGTGCTCCGCCAGACCCTCGATGCGGTGCAGCTGGGTCTCGATGGCGTGGGAGTTGAAGGTCGGCAGGGCGGCGGGGTCGGCGAACAGGTCGCGGTGGTCGACGACGGTCAGGCCCGGGTGGTCCCGGTCGAGCCAGTCGGGCACCTGCCCGGCGGTGACCAGGTACACGTGCCGCACCCACGGGGCGTACATCGCGAGGGAGCGCAGGGAGTAGCGGAGCTCGTCGCGGTTGCGGAAGCGGACGGTGCCGCTGTCCGGCGAGTGCTCGTCGGCCTGGCCGCCGAGTGCCGCGGCCTGCGCGGCGGCGCGGGCCGCGCGCCAGTCGGGGTCGGTGTCGTCGACCCAGGTGTAGACGGCGTCGACGGGGAAGTCGACGTCGGTCATGAGGGGTTGGGTGAACACGTCGAGGGTCGGGTACACCCGGGCGCCGACGCGGAGGCGGGCGGTGGGGGTGAGCGAGGGGAGCTCGGCGCCGGCGAGGGTGGAGCCGAAGGGGGCGCGGCGACGCGACCGGCCGGGGAGTCGGAGCGCGGTGGGGGTGCCGCCCACCGGGGCGGGCGCGGAGTCCCCGACGCGGCGCCAGAACGCCACCGTGCACGCCTGCTGCACCCCGTGCCGCAGCGACAGCGTCGTCGTGGTCACCGGCTTGAACACCTTGACGCCCGCCAACTCGCCGATGCCGTCGAGGCGTTCGGCGAGGACCGCGCCGGGTGCCGCGTCCCGCGGGTTGACCAGCTCGGCGTAGACCGGCTCACCGTGCAGGCTCTCCGCGAGGGCCTTGAGGGCCCGGTCGCGGTCGTCCTCGTCCACGGCGAGGGTGTGGGCTGTGCCGCCGGTGCGCACCAGGACGTACGGAACCTGCCGCGACTCCAGCGCGGCCGCGGTGAGTTCGAGGTTCCACTCGGCCATGCGCGGCGCGAGCATGTCGTCACGGCACTCGGCGAGGCGGCCGACCGAGCGGATCACCCGGCCGTCGGCGGCGGCGATGATCTCGTCCTCGCGGGCGCGCTCGTCGGCGCTCGCCGCCGCGTCGAAGGTGTGCGGTGCCGTCGGACGGAACCCGCAGCCGCCGGACGCCACGCCGAGCGCCACCCGGTCCGCCCGCCCGGCGAGCCGCTCCGGCCGGTCGCGCCCCGCCACGAGCCGGGTGTACAGCTCCTCCCACAGCGCCGTCACCCCGGCCGAGGAGAACCGCTCGTACACCCCCTCGCGGGCGGCCCGCGCACAGCTCCGCCGCATCTCGTCGTCACCCATCAACTCGCCCATGGCGACGGCGAGTTCGTCGATCTCCCCGGGCGGCACGAGCAGCCCGTCGACGCGGTGCCGGACGATCTCCGCCGGGCCCGTCAGGACGTCGTACGCGACCACGGGAACCCCCGCCGCGAGCGCCTCCAGGAGCACCAGCGGGAACGCCTCGTTGTGGCCCGCGGTCATCAGGGACAGGCCCGCCTTGGCCCACTCGGCGGCCATGTCCTGGCAGGGGCCGAGGAGTTCGACGCGGTCCTGAAGGCCGAAGCCGTCCACCAGGCGGCGCAGGCTCTGCTCGCGGTGGCCGCCGCCGAAGATCCGCAGCGTCCACTCCGGGTACGCGTCGGCGAGCCGCGCGAACGCGCGGATGGCGTGGTCGACGCGCTTTTCGCCGGTCAGGCGCGCGGCCATGACGATGACCTTGCTCTCGCCGTCGGCGCGCGGCCGGAATCCGTCCGGCACGGCGTTGGGGATCACGGCCAGCTCGGGGGCGGTCGCGCCCAGGGACTCCGCGATCCAGTCCCGCGTCCGCCCGGTGAGCGTGACCAGGGCGTCCAGGCGCGGCGCGTGCAGCAGCAGCGGCTCACCGGAGCGGCCGCGGCGCTGGGTCGGGCGGTGCTCCTGGTGGACGGTCACCACGCGCGCCGGTACGAGGCCGACGGCGGCGGCGAGCAGCGCGGGCGTCGTCGTGACCAGGACGTCCGCGTCCAGCGTGGTGAGCGCCGCCGTCAGCTCCACGTCGGAGAGCCGGTCGAACGCCGACTCCCAGGCGGGGTCCACGAGTTCGCTGGGCAGCGCGGCCAGGGTCCGGCACGCGGCCTCGTCGAGCGCGGACGCCCGCACCGGCCGCTCCGGCGTGACCGTGCGGTCGACCAGATAGCGCACGGGGACCTCGCGGGCCTGCGGGAAGAACGGCTCGGGCCGGGTGCGGAAGACGGAGACGACCTCGACGTCGTGCCGCTCGGCGAGGTGCAGCGCCTGGGTGTACGTGGCGAGCTCGGTGCCGCCCATCTCGTCGCCCCAGCCGAGCAGATACGTGATCTTCAAGAGGACTCCTTCATGAGGTCTCCTTCGTGATGTCCAGGCAGGTGACGGCGAAGGCGCCGGACGAGGTGAAGTGCGGGTGCGCGCGCACCAGGCGGCCGCCGGGCAGCGCGACGAGCCGGAACGGCGTCGGGTAGGCGGACGGCAGATCCGCCACGTCGGTCAGCCTGCGCCCGAGCGACAGCCCACCGACGTGGAAGTCCCACACCCACTGGCCGGGCCCGGCGCCGGTCATCGCGGCCAGCGGCAGCGGGAAGCTGAACCCGTCGCCGTCCCAGGCGAGTTCCACCGGCGCGAGGACGCCGTCACGGCGCCGCACGGCCCGCGCCGACAGCGCTTCCCGGCCCGCCGCCCGGTCCCGCTCCCGGGTCCCGGCGACCACCCGCCCGTACACCGTGATCCCGTCCCCGCGCGGCACGAACCGCACCACCTCCGCACGCGGCCGCGACCACGTGACCTGCACGGCGGCCCGCCCACCGCGACACCGCACGACGCGCATGAGGGTGCCCGTGCGGGGGCTCGGCGCGTGCGGGGCGGTGGGCCCCGGAGGCGGGGCGACCCCCTCGGCCAGGCCGAGCCCCCGCCGACGTACGCGCCCGTCGCCCCCGCTCGTCACGACGGTGAGCCGCCAGACGCCTTCGGTGAGGCGGGGCGCGCGCGGGGAGTCCCGTTTCGCGTACGTCGCGTCGAGGGCGTCGCGCAGGGTGACCGTAGCCGTCAGGAGCGGGCCGCCGTCGGTGTCACGCTCCACGGCGAGCGGCACGCGGAAACGGCGGGGGCCGCGGCTGATCAGCAGCTCGGCGGCCCGCAGGTCCGGCTCGGGCGCGGCGAACGCGAGGTTGAGCGTACGGCTGTCCCGCAGCGACAGATGCACGGGCGGCGCCAACAGCGCGCCCACCCCGACGCCCCGCCCGGCAAGGGCCCGCTCCAGCCGAAACCGCGTGCTGCGCGCGAGTACGCCGAGACGGCGGCGACGGCGGACGAGGACGGCCCGGAACGCCGAGGCCCCCGGATACGTGGAGTGATGCATTGCCCCACTTTGCCGCGATTCACCAAGAATTCACTGCTGCGGCACGCGACTGTTGACGGGGTGAGATCAGTCCGTCCGGGCTGAGGATTCCAGCCCGCCTGGGCAGACATTCCAGCCCGTCCGCCGCTTGAGGACGAGGCCGGGAGGGGTATTCAGCCCGTCCGGCGTTTGAGGACGAGGCCGGGAGGGGTATTCAGCCCGTCCGGCGTTTGAGGACGAGGCCCGAAGGGCCGAAAAGCGGGGGAGAGGGGCGCAGCCCCATAAGGGCCGGGGCTGCGCCCGAGGTCAGGACCGCCGTCCCAGGAGGGACGCAAGCCCCCGGCCCTTGGGCCGCCGATTGTCCCCGGCCCGCTGGACGGGCTTGTTCGGGGGCGGCTGCACAGCCGCCCCCGGCCGCACCGCAGAAGCATGCCGAGACACCGGCTGCGCCGGCACCTCGGCCTTCGCGCCGCTGATGCGGATCATCGGGTGACCAGCGACCTCCTCCGCGCCGTGCCACATGTCACCCCGCCCCGCCAGAAACGCCCCCAACGCCTCGCGCGTCTCGTCGTACGCCCCCCACGTCCCATAGAACTTGGTCGCCGTGATGCACAGCGGCTTCAGCCCGGTGGTGGCGACCGCACCCCAGGTGGCGGCGGCGACACCGGGGCAGTGCTCGGCGCGGAAGTCGTCGAGGACGACGACCCCGTCCCGCACAAGCAGCCGCTGCGCCGCGGCGATGTCGGCGTGCACGTGCTCGTACAGGTGCGAGGCGTCGATGTGGACGAAGCGGCAGCTGTCCGCGCGCACGTGCGCGGTGATGCCGGACGAGGGTGCCTGCACGATGTCGGGCAGCTCGTCGTGGAAGGAGAGATAGTTGGCCTCGAAGGCGCGCCGGGTGAGCGTCGCGTACGAGCGGTTCATCTCCTTGGAGTTGGCGTCGTCGGGCGCGGGCGAGTCGAAGAGGTCGCAGACCGTGAAGGCCTCGCCGGGGCGCAGATAGCCGCCCATGAAGATCGCGCTCTTGCCCAGATAGGCGCCGAGCTCAAGCAGGTCGCCGGGTTCCCCGAGCCTGAGCTGGCGGCTGAGGAACCAGTCGAAGAGCACCTGGTCGGCGGGGTGGAACCAGCCCTTCACATCGGAGAGACGGGTCGGAAGGGGCAGTTCATCCAATTCCTGGGCGGACGTCGGTACGGAAGCGGAGGCTTCGGGCATGTCAGGTCCTGGAGTCGGGGGCAGATGCGCCGCGATCGACCGTAGTGGCCACGTTCCGCCGAACACCACACACGGCACGACACGCCCCCGACCCCTTAGGGCTCAGAACCCTCGTACGTCACCCGCTCTTCACTTGACGGCACCGGCCATGACGCCGGACACGAACTGACGCTGGAAGGCGAAGAACACCGCCAACGGGATGACCATGGAGATGAACGCGCCCGGCGCGAGGATCTGCACGTTGTCGCCGAAGAACCGCACCTGCTGCTGGAGCGCCACCGTGATCGGCGGGCTGCCCGCGTCGGCGAAGATCAGCGCGATCAGCATGTCGTTCCAGACCCAGAGGAACTGGAAGATGCCGAGCGAGGCGATCGCGGGCGCGCCGAGCGGCATCACCACGCGCAGGAAGAGCCGCAGCTCACCGGCGCCGTCAAGGCGCGCCGCCTCAAGCAGCTCGCGCGGGATCTCCGCGAAGAAGTTCCGCAGGAGGAAGATCGCGAACGGCAGGCCGAAGGCGGTGTGGAAGAGCACCACACCCGTCGTCGACTCGAAGATCCCGATCTCGCCGAACAGCTTGGCCACCGGAAGCAGCGCCACCTGTACCGGCACCACGAGCAGCCCCACCACGCCCAGGAACCACCAGTCGCGGCCCGGGAACTCCATCCACGCGAACGCGTACCCCGCGAGCGAGCCGATCACCACGACCAGGACCGTCGCCGGAACGGTGATCGACACGCTGGTCAGGATCGAGTCGGTGATCGTCTCGTCCTCGAGCAGGTTGGAGTAGTTCTCGAAGGTCAGCTGCGAGGGCTTGCTGAAGACCTTCCACCAGCCGCTCTCGCTCATGTCCGCGGACGTCCGCAGCGAACCGAGCATCAGCCCGAGCGTCGGCACCAGCCAGAACAGTCCGACCACGATCAGGAAGACCCGCAGCACGCTGCCGCTGACGATCGCGGCGATCCGGCCGCCGAGGGACTGCTTGGCCTTCACGACCTGAACCGGGGGCGCTTTCGGTGGCCCACTCTGGATGGTCATCGCCGCCCCTCCCGCCGCATCCTGCGCATGTTGAACAACATCACCGGAATCACCAGGAGGAACAGCAGCACCGCGATGGCGCTGGCCACGCCCGCGTCGCGGTCCCCGAAGGCCGAGTTGTAGAGCTGCACCGCGAGCACGTTCGCCTCGTCCTTCGACGAGCCCGGCGGGATCACGAAGACCAGGTCGAAGATCTTCAGTACGTTGATCATGAGCGTGACCGTGACGACCGCGAGCACCGGCGCCAGCAGCGGTACCGTCACCCGACGGAACACCTGCCACTCGTTGGCCCCGTCCACGCGTGCCGCCTCCAGGAGCTCGCGCGGCACGCTGGCGAGCCCGGCCGCGATCAGGACCATCGCGAACCCGGCCCACATCCAGATGTAGCTGCCGATGATGGCGGGCGTGATCAGGGACGGGCCGAGCCAGTCGACGCCGTTGTACGCCTCGCGGAAGTTCGAGGCGGGATAGCGGAGTTGGGCCCCGTCGGCCTCCTTGGGCAGGCTGAACGTCCCGTCGGCCGCGGCCTTCGTCGAGGCCACCACCTTGCCGTCCTTGACCGCCTCGATCTTGATGCCGGGGTAGCCGAACTCGGCGGTGTCGGGGGCGTTCACCTTGCCCCGGCCCTTGCCGCGCGTGAAGTCCTGCCAGGCCGTGCCTGTGACCTTGCCCGGTTCGGCCTTCGCCGGCTTCGCCGACTCGGCGTCGTCGGGCATCTGTCCCGGCGGCACCCCGGTGAGCGGCAGCACCACCGGCTCGCCGGCCTGCACCGGGTCCTTGGTGATGAACGCGCCGCCGCCCGCGCCCTTCAGCGGCGAGCGCGCGCCGGGATGGCCCTGCGGGAAGCTGGACGACTCGGCGAAGGTGTCGTGCACGCCCACCCACACGGCGTTGGCGACCCCGCGGTCGGGGTCCGACTCGTACACGAGCCGGAAGATGATGCCCGCCGCGAGCATCGAGATCACCATCGGCATGAAGACGACGAGCTTGAACGCCGTGCCCCAGCGCACCCGTTCGGTGAGGACCGCGAAGATCAGGCCGAGCGCGGTCGTCAGGGCCGGGGCGGCCACCAGCCAGATCGCGTTGTTCTTGATGGCGGTACGGATCCCGTCATCGGAGAACATCGTCTCGTAGTTGTCGAAACCACTGAAGTCGCCCGCCTTGTCGAAGAAGCTGCGGCCGACCGAGTAGCCGATCGGATAGAGCACGAGCGCGCCGAGCAGGACGAGGGCGGGCAGCAGGAACAGTGCCGCGATCGTCTTGCGGGTCCCGGTGACGCTCCTGCGGGGACCGGCCCGGTGCGGGCCGGACGTGGCGGTGTGCGGCGTCGACTCGGCCGGGGGCACCGCCGCGGTGCCCCCGGCATCAGGGGTCGTCATCGCCCCGTCAGCTCTTCTTGTACGCCTTGGCCGCCGCGTCCTCCAGCGTCTGCTGGGTGCCCGCGACGTTCTTCGGGTTCTTCAGGAAGTCCTGCAGGGCCTTCCACTCGCCCTTGCCGGGCGTGCCGCCGAAGGCCTGCGGGGCCTGGTCCGACATGTCGAAGCGGATGTCGTCGCCCGCCTTGATCAGGGCGTCGGCGATGCCGCGCTGGACGTCGTTGGGGTACGCCTTGAGGTCCAGGTTCTTGTTCGGCGACACGAAGCCGCCCGCCTCGGCCCAGATCTCGGCGGCGTCCGGGGAGGCCAGGAAGGTCAGCAGGGCCTGCGCGCCCTTGCTGTCCTTGAGCGCGACGGCGGCGTCCCCGCCGACGACGGCGGGAGACTCGTCCCCGACCGCCGGGAACGGGAACACCTTCGCGTCCGTGCCCACCTCGGCCTTGGTCTCCCCGATGGCGAGCGAGACCATGTCGCCCTCGAAGACCATGCCCGCCTTCGGCTGGTCGCCGCCGGTGAAGGTCTGCTTCACGGAAGCGGGGAACTCGGTCTGCAGCGCGCCGTCGGCCCCGCCCGCGATGAAGCCCTTCTTCCCGAACAGGTCGCCGAGCGTCGTCAGGGCCTGCTTGACCGACGGATCCGTCCACTTGATCTTGTGCTGGGCGAGCTGGTCGTACTTCTCGGGACCGGCCTGCGAGAGGTAGATGTTCTCGAACCAGTCGGTGAGGGTCCACGCCTCCGCGCCGCCGACCGACATCGGCGTGACGCCCGAGTCGTACACGGTCTGCGCGGTCGTCATGAACTCCTTCCAGGTCTTGGGCTCCTGGACCCCGGCGTTCTCGAAGACCTTGGTGTTGTACCAGATCAGCGACTTGTTGGCGGCCTTGAAGTACACCCCGTACTGCTTGCCGTCCACCGCCCCCAGGTCCTGCCAGCCCTGGGCGTAGTTCTTGTCGAGCTGCTTCTGCGCCTGTGGCCCGACCGGCTTGGCCCACTTGTTGGCCACGGCCTGCTCGATCGCGCCGACCTGCGGCAGCATCGCGACGTCCGGCGGCTGGCCGCCCGCGACCTTCGACTCCAGGAAACTGATGATGGGGTCCTGAGCCGGCACGAAGGACACGTCCGCCCCCGTGCGCTTCTCGAACTCGTCCAGGACCTTGAGGAACACCTTGCGCTCGGCGCCGCCCCAGACGGCGGCGACGGACACCTTCTCGCCGTCCAGCTTGGGCAGTCGCACGGTGGCCGCGCTCTCCTTGCCGCCACCGCCTGCCTTGTCACCGTCGTCCTTGTCCTTGTCGTCGCCCCCGCAGGCGCTGAGCACCAGCGCGAGGGCGCCGACGGCGGCGACCGTCTTGGCGGCCGCCCCGCGCGCGCGGCGAGCACGGCGTGCATGAGGAGTGCGTGTACGAAGAGTGCTGCGCATCGCTGCCCCGTTCTCTTCCTCTACCCGGACTTCGTCCCGTGCGGTCTGTCTACGCCCGCGCGGTCAGGGGCGGCAAGATGGTCAACAGCGTCAACTCGACGATCGTGATGGCGTTGTGACGTGGCGTCATCTGGCGGGGGCGCCTATTGAGCGGGGCTTTGTGCGGGGGTGGTCCTTTGTGCGGGTGCGCCTTGCGTTCCCGCCGCTGCGGGTGGTGTGTCGGGGGCGCCTTCCGTTCCCGCCGCTGCGCGGCGGGTTTTCCCACCCGCCCGCCCGTGACTGTGGGACGCGGCTTGCCCGCCGCTGCGGCGCAGTGGGCAGCTGTTCCGTGCCTGCCGTGCCATGCCGTGCCTGCTGTGGGCAGTCGTTCCGCAGGGCGGAACGGGTGGGCACAGCCCAGGCCGACGGTGCCGGTATGTGAGGGGAGGGGTACAGCCCGGGCCGACGGTGCCCGTATGTGGGGCGGTGGGGCACAGCCCACGTCGGCGGTGCCCGTATGTGCGGGGGCGGGGTGCAGCCCGGGCAGGCGGTGGCGGTATGTGGGGGGCGCAGCCCACGCCGACGGCCCGTTTCGGGGGGCGGGCAGGCGGGGTGGGGCGGCCGCCCCGGCCGGGGTCACAGCAGGGACGGGACCCGCTCGGCAGAGACAGACCGCGCCGCACGGTCCAGCGCACTGGCCAGCAGGGCGAGATCCGTCGGCCCATTGCCCAGCTCCCGCACGGGCCTCCGCGCCGGCGGATCCCCCATCCGCTCCCACTCGAGCGGCACCACCGTCGGCCGCAACGTCGCCGTCCGGGGAATCCTCCCGGTGACCCGCCCGCCCTGGAAGGCGGCAACCCGCCCGTCGACCCCCCGCAGCACACCCCGCCCCGGAGCCGGATCCTCCGCCCCGGACCCCACCGCGTCCAACGCGACCAGGAGCCCGGCCCGCCGCCCCACCTCCGAGGCCCCGGCCCGCTCACTCCGCGCCGCCACCACGAGGTGCACCCCGAGCCGCTCCCCGTCCCGCGCCACCGCCTCCAGAGCCCGCACCACGGACCCGGCGGCGGGCCGCCCCGGCGACCCGAGCGCGGGCGCGAGCAGCGCGTCGAAGTCGTCCACGAGCACGACGAGCCGCGCCAGCGGCGGGCCGGGCTCGGCCCGCCCCGCCCCGGCGGGCCGCAACCGCAACGTGGCACTCGTCGGCGCCTCAAGTTCCGCCTCGGCAGCGGCGGTTGCGTCAACGCGGCCGTCGGCACCCGAGGCCCCACCCGGGCCCACCCCCGCGGCCGCAGAGGCAGCCGCAGCCGCCGCACCCCGCCCTGCCGCCCCGGCCCGCTGAGACACCAACCGCCCCGAAACCTCCCGCTGCGTATGCCACTCGGCGAACCCCACCCGCCCGAGCAACTCCGCCCGCCGCTTCAGCTCCGCCGACAGCGACTGCGCGAACTCCCGCATCCGTACCGGATCGTTGGCGGCGAGATG
Source organism: Streptomyces aureoverticillatus (assembly GCF_014649395.1). Taxonomy (GTDB): domain Bacteria; phylum Actinomycetota; class Actinomycetes; order Streptomycetales; family Streptomycetaceae; genus Streptomyces; species Streptomyces aureoverticillatus. The sequence continues at coordinate 771,319 of NZ_BMSY01000002.1, read as the reverse complement.
CGTCGTGACGTGGGGCAACTCGGTGCAGGCCCGCAGCCCGTCCCCCGACCGCTCCCCGGCCCCGGCCCCCGCACCGGAACCGGCCCCGGTGGCGACGGCCGAGCCACCGCCCGTCCCGCCGTCCCGGCCGTCGATCAGGACAAGCCCGAGCCGGTCGGGCCGCTCCGCCGCCGCGAGGGACGCCGCCACGGACCGCAGCAACTCCGTGCGCCCGCTGCCCGAAGGGCCCTCGACCAGCAGATGCGGCCCGTCGGCCACGAGGTCCACGACGACCGGCCCGCGCGCGCCCGCGCCGAGCACCGCCCAGGCCCGCCCGCCCAGCGCCTGGGCGTCGTCCGCGGCGGCCGCCCACCGCGCCATCAGCGAGGCGGGCGTGGCCCGCGCGAGCCCCAACTCGTCCAGGAGCCGCGCCGCTTGGGGCAGCGGAGCCGCCACGCGCGCGTGCCCGCTCCCGCCCACCGTGTCGGGCCGCAGCGGCGCGAGCGCTCGCGCGAACCGCAGCGCCCACGGCGCCGACACCGCGTCCACCACCGCGACCGTGCCGTGCCCCGCGGGCCGCCCGTCCGCCGTGCGCAGCACCCGCAGTGCCGTCGCCACGTCCCCGCTGAGCAGCGCCGCCGCCCCGCACGCGCGGAACGCGGGCGACACCTCGCACGCCGCCTCGTACGTGTCCGTCACCGGCGAGGCGGGCGAGGCCGCCGCCGTCTCGGCGAGGCACACCACATGGATCCCGGCCCGCGCCCCCTCGCGCGCGAGCCGCACGGCCGCCTCCCGCAGCCCGGCCGAACCGGGGTCGCCGTCCACGACCACCACCGTGCGCGGCCCCGCCTCCGCCACCCCCTCCGGGGAGCCGTCCAACTTCCCTACGGAAAAGCCCCGTTCCCCGGAGTCCGGCTCGTCCAGGCGGCGTAGCAGCTCGCCCGTGCGGGCCGCCGCCTGATCGCGGTCGTACGCGAGCAGCAGGCGGCAGTCCTGGCCGTGGCCGGGCCTGACGTGCGGCAGCCAGCCGAGCCAGGACCACTCGTCGGCCCGCTCCCGCGGCGTACGCGTACGGTCCGTGCTGATCAGGACGATCTCCAGGACGGCGGGGGAGTGCAGCGCGGCCAACTGCGCGAGCACCGACCTCGCCAGGCCCGCCAGCCGTTCGCGGGGACCGGCGAGCCCGAGCGCCCCCGCCTCCCGCAGGCTCACCGTCACGGGCACGGCGGGCAGCAGCCCGGCCGCGTCCGGGGCGGCCCGGTCCACCGTGCCGAGCCGCACGGCCAGCGCCTCCGGGTGCCCGGGGCCGCGCTCCCAGAGCCGCGTCCCCGGCCCGAGCGCCGTCAGGAGCAGCGCCGCTGCGTCCGGCCACGCCTCGGGCACGCGCGCGCCCGCGTCGGCCGCGCCCGACGCACCGGGCTGTCCGCCCTCGTGGGCCTCGTACGCCTCGACGTCCCGGGGCCCGTCGTACGTCTCGCCGTACGCGGCGTGCTCCCGCTCCGCCTCCTCGCTCCGCCCGCCCGTCAGCCGCCGCGCCCACGCCGAAAGCCCACCGCGCTTGCGCAGCCCCCGCGGCACGCTGGTCCCCCGCGGCGGCGTACCCACCCGCTGCCGCTCCATCTCCGGCGCCCCACCTTGCTGCGGCACGACGGTCGAGTCGGGGGAGTGCGGGGCGTGTTGGGCGTGTGGGTCATGCGGGGCATGCGGGGCATGCGGAACGCGCGGATCGTGCTGGGCGTACGGGGAGTGCGGGTCCTGAGGCGTTTGCGAGGGCTCCGGGGCCCGCGAGGGTTGTGAGGACCGCGGGGCTCGTGCGGCCGGTGTGGCCCCGGAGGCTCCCGGGGCTGCCGGGTTGCCAGGGCCGCCCGGGCTTGCCAGGTCATCCGGGCCATGCGGGCCTGCCAGGCCGCCCGGAGCTTCCGGTGTTCCCGGAACCGCCGAAGTCGCCCGGCTCGCTGAAGCCGCCGGGGCCGCAGGACTCTGCGGGACGCCCGGATCCGCCGGAGCGGCCGGGCCTCCCCGGCCACCTTGGTCGCCCTGGCCTCCCGGGCGTGCCGACCCACCGGGACCGACGCCACTGCCCCCGGCCGCACCCCAGTCCGCAGAGCCGTACGCGTGCTGAGTCGAGTTGCCCAGGGGCTGCTGGAACCCCTGGCCCGCAGCTCCGGAACCACCCGCAGAGCCAGGCCCTCCCGAAGCACCGGAAGCACCGGAAGCACCGGAAGCACCGGAAGCACCGGAACCGCCGCCCCCGCCAGGAGCCCCCCGACCGTCCGGAGCACCCGGAGCCCCCGGTCCGCCGGGGCCACCACGCCGACTTGGGGCACTTACCCCACCCGAAGCGCCGGGCCGACCCGAAGAGCCCGCAGCGCCAGGCCCACCCGGCCCACCGAATCCGCCGGGCTCCCCCGGCGCACCGGGACCGCCGGGCCCACCTGAAGCTCCAGGACCGCCCGGTTCAGCGGTCCCACCACGCCCGCCCGGGGTGCCCGCAACGCTGAAACCGCCGGACGCCTCCGGCGCACCGGAACCACCAGGCCCACCCGAAGCCCCAGGACCGCCCGGCCCGCGGAGCCCAGCACGTCGACCCGAAGTGTCCGCAGCACCTCCAGCCCCGAGGCCGCCGGGCCCACCCGAGGCCTCCGCGCCGCCTGGCCCACCGGGCTCACCCGAAGCACCAGGCCCACCGGGAGCAGCCCCTGGCCCGCCCGGCCCGCCGAGCCCACCACGCTCACCCGAAGCGCCCGCACTGCCGAACGCCTCAGGCCCGTTCGCCGCACCGGAACCGCCGGGCCCACCCGCCGCCCCGGCACCGCCAGACCCACCCGAACCACCAGAAGCCCCGGGCCCGCCGGTCCCACCACGCACGCCGCCCGGAGCGCCCGGCACCCCCGCAGCGCCGGGGCCCCCGCGCCCGCCGGCAGCACCCAGATCGCCAGAACCACGGACCCCGTCCCGAACACCAGGGCCCCCAGGCCCTCCGAGATCGCCGGGCCCACCGGAGCCATCGGACCCTCCAGGGCCACCCGAGCCCCGGGGCCCACCCGCCCCCACAGCTGGCAACGCCGCCGCCCCCGGGTCACCCACCACCTCCGGACGCGATCCACCGACCGGACGCGACCCACCGGGCCCACCACCGCCAGGCCCACCAGCCACCTCGCCCCCAAGCCCCCCGGCAGCACCGAACGCATGCGCAGTCCCTGCCGCCCCGGCGGCACCGGACACACGCGCAGCCCCTGCAGTCCCCGCCGCCCCGGCACCACTGCCCGCGCCCGCAGCCACCGCAGCCCCTGCCACCCCAGCCGCATCGCCCATACCCGCGGCCCCCGCCGCACCATGCACGCCCCCCACCCGAGGCCCAGGCACATCCCCCACCTGGACCCCGGTCTCGGCGGTGACCGCCGTGTCGGGGACCCGCACGCGTACGTGACCCTCCCCGTCGGGCGCGCTCGGCAGCGGTGTCTCCGGGGCGTTGCCGGTGGTCAGGCGGAGTACCGACTCGCCGATGCGCAGGAGGGAGCCGGAGGCGAGGCGGACGGGGCGGTCGGTGACGGTGCGGCCGTCGACCGTCGTGCCGTTCGTGGAGCCCAGGTCCGTGACCGTGACGCGGCCGTCCGGGTCCAGCGTGACGGCGCAGTGCAGCCGGGAGACGTCCGGATCGTCCAGGGGGACGTCGGCCTGCGCGGAGCGGCCGACGCGGATCTGGCCGCCGTGCAGCAGGTGCACACCGCCCGCGTCGGGGCCCGCGACCACGTGCAGCCGGGTGGCGGCGTCGGCCAGCTCCGGGCCGGGCTCGGCAGGGGTGCCGACGGACAGCACGGCGCCGTCGACCAGGGGCGGCTCGCCGAGCGTGCAGCGCTGGAGGTCGAGGCGGTCGGACTGCGCGTACAACACGGTGGGGCCGTCGCCCGCGGAGACGGCCGCGGCCAGGCCGGAGGCGACCGCGGCGAGCGCGGTTCCGGCGGGGGCGGTGACCAGCACGTCGCAGGCCGCCGCGGGGCGTCCCCCCGGCTCGGTCTGGCCGCCACGCGGCCCGAGGACGGTCAGCCGGATCTGCATCGCCGTCAGCGGTCCCTTCTGCGCTGGGCGCCCGGCACGGGGACTCGCGCTGTGATTCCCCCCACCGCACACGGGCACGTCGGCCAGTACGGACAGCATCCTCGCACCTGCCACTGACAACACGCCCGCCCCCCACCGGTAAGTGATCTTGATTGGTCGGCTCTGCTCGGAAAAGTGCCCGCAAAGTGCCTGCTCGGACCGATGTGGGCGGACGCGGCCAGGGGCCTGGACCACGGCGAGCCGCAGTACGCGACCGAGAGCACGCCCCCAGTGACCGGGAGCACGCCCCAGCGACGGGCGGCACGCCCGAGAGTCCAGCAGCGCGACCCACCACTACGGAGAGCTCAACCCAGCCCCACAACGAGCACGACCCAGCCCCCCCGGCGAGCGAACGTCCGCAGGGACCAAAGTCCGTTTTCCGGCCCGCCCCGGGCCCACCGGCAACCAACCGCGCTGGTCGAGCGTCTTCCCTCCGAACAAAGGTCCGCACCGAGGGCCGGTTCCGGCCACCGGTGGGCGCAAGATCGTCGGACTGTGCCCCGTTCAGCGGCACTACAGTGGGTCGGAACGCCGTGCCGGCGTCGGCACCGCACCGCGGACGACGACAGCACGACCCCTGGGCCACGGACCACAGACCGTGGACCACGGACCAGCGACCAGTCAGACCGAGTCAGACCGATCAGACAGCCAGATCAGCAGGGAGCGCATGACGTGCGGCCGGTAGGCAGCAAGTACCTGCTCGAGGAGCCGCTCGGGCGCGGCGCCACGGGCACCGTCTGGCGAGCCCGCCAGCGGGAGACCGCGGGCGCCGAGGCGGCCGTCCCCGGCCAGCCCGGCGAGACCGTCGCGATCAAGGTCCTCAAGGAGGAGCTCGCCAACGACGCGGACGTGGTGATGCGCTTCCTGAGGGAGCGCTCCGTCCTGCTCAGGCTGACGCACCCGAACATCGTGCGCACCCGCGACCTGGTGGTCGAGGGTGACCTGCTGGCGCTGGTGATGGACCTGGTCGAGGGCCCGGACCTGCACAAGTACCTGCGTGAGAACGGCCCGTTCACGCCGGCCGCGGCCGCCCTGCTGACCGCCCAGATCGCCGACGCGCTGGCCGCGAGCCACGCCGACGGCGTCGTGCACCGCGACCTGAAGCCCGCGAACGTCCTGGTCAAGCAGGACGGCGAGGGCATGCACCCGATGCTCACGGACTTCGGCATCGCCCGCCTCGCCGACTCCCCGGGCCTGACCCGCACCCAGGAGTTCGTCGGCACGCCCGCGTACGTCGCCCCGGAGTCCGCCGAGGGCCGCCCGCAGACGAGCGCCGTCGACATCTACGGAGCGGGCATCCTGCTGTACGAGCTGGTCACGGGCCGGCCGCCGTTCTCCGGGGGCTCCGCCCTCGAAGTGCTGCACCAGCACCTGAGCGCCGAGCCGCGCCGCCCCTCCACCGTCCCCGACCCGCTGTGGACGGTCATCGAGCGCTGCCTGAGCAAGGACCCGGACCGCCGCCCGAGCGCCGAGAACCTCGCACGCGGCCTGCGCGCCGTCGCCGACGGCATCGGCGTGCACGCGAACGCCGCGCAGATCGCCGCCGCCGAGGGCGTCGCCGCCCTCCTCGCGCCGGACCCGTCGCCCGCCCCGGTGCCCGACACCCCCGGCGCGGCCGACCCCACCCAGGTCCTGCCGAACACCAACGCGGGCGGGTACGACCCGCACGCCGCCACCAGCGTCATGCCGAACACCGGCGGCCCCCAGGGCCCGAACGCCGACCCCACGGCCGTCATGCCGCCGGTGGGCCACAACCAGGGCGGCAACGGCGGCAACCCCGACGAGCCGCACCCCTGGCAGAACCAGATGCGCGCGGCCCGCGACCGCAACGACCAGACGCAGGTGCAGTACCTGGACCCGAGCCAGGATCCGCTGCGCCGCCGCCCGCAGCGCCAGGTGGCCCGCCCGCAGCAGCCCCAGCAGCCGCAGCCGTACGCCCCGCAGCACCAGCCGCAGCCGTACCAGCCGCCGGTGCAGCCGCAGCGGCAGATGCAGCCCCAGCAGCCGCAGCACCCCCAGCCGTATCAGCCCCCGCAGCAGCCCGCCCCGCCGCAGCCCGCGCCGCCGGCCCCGCGCCAGCGCCGCCGCGACAACCCGAACCGGACCCGGATCCCCGGCCTCGGCTGCCTCAAGGGCTGCCTGGTCGTGCTCGTGATCCTGTTCGTGGCGAGCTGGCTGGTCTGGGAGCTGAGCCCGCTCCAGGACTGGATCGGCACCACGAAGGGGTACTGGGAGCAGATCAAGGACGTCTACAACACCGTCTCCGACTGGATGGGCAAGGTCGGCGGGAACTGACGTCCGGCCGGGTGCGGGAGCCGCATCCGGCCGACTCTGTGGATTTGTCGACTCCTGCGGGGTGATTTCCCCTGTGGATGTGATGGTTGGCGCCCTGGCCGCGTAGTTTTGGGCCAACACACATCCGTAGGAGCAGTCTTGGGACGGAAGATCGGCAGCCGGTACACGGCCCACCAGATTCTGGGGCGGGGCAGCGCCGGCACGGTGTGGCTCGGCGAGGGACCCGAAGGGCCGGTCGCCATCAAGCTGCTGCGCGAGGACCTGGCATCCGACCAGGAGCTCGTCGGCCGCTTCGTCCAGGAGCGCACGGCACTGCTCAGCCTCGACCACGCGCGCGTGGTGGGCGTCCACGACTTGGTGGTGGACGGCAACGACCTCGCGCTGGTGATGGATCTCGTACGCGGCACGGATCTGCGCACCCGCCTGGAGCGCGAGCGGCGGCTCGCCCCCGAGGCCGCCGTCGCGATCGTCGCGGACGTCGCGGACGCCCTCGCCGCGGCGCACGCCGCCGGGATCGTGCACCGCGACGTGAAGCCCGAGAACGTCCTCCTGGACATGCAGGGCCCGCTCGGCCCCGGCGGGGCGCACCCGGCCCTCCTCACGGACTTCGGTGTGGCCAAGCTCATCGACTCGCCGCGCCGCACCCGCGCGACGAAGATCATCGGCACCCCGGACTATCTGGCCCCCGAGATCATCGAAGGGCTGCCCCCGCGCGCGGCCGTCGACATCTACGCCCTCGCCACCGTCCTGTACGAGCTGCTCGCGGGCTTCACGCCGTTCGGCGGCGGCCACCCCGGAGCGGTCCTCCGCCGGCACGTCACCGAGACCGTGGTCCCGCTCCCCGGCATCCCGGACGAGCTCTGGCAGCTCATGCTCCAGTGCCTGGCCAAGGCCCCGGCCTCCCGCCTGCGCGCCTCCGAGCTGGCCGCCCGGCTGCGCGAGCAGCTGCCGCTGCTCGCGGGCATGCCCCCGCTGGACGTCGACGAGCCGGACGCGGAGACCCCGGCCGACGACGTGTACGAGGAGACGGCACCGGAGCCGCGCCGGCAGCCCCCGCGGCGGGGCGCCGTCCCGCTGGTGCCCGGGGCCACGCCCGCGCACGCCAACCGGGACACCCACACCTCCATGCGGGTGCCCGCCCCCGACGAGCTGGCCGGAGGCGCCCGGGGAACGGCACGGGCGCCACGCGCGACGGGCGCGGTCCGCCCCGGCTCGGCCCGCCACCGAGCCTCGGCACGGCGCCGCAGGATCACACTGGGCGTGGCGGGGGTGGTCCTGGCCGCCGCGGTGGGCGCGGGCGCCTGGTATGCCACGTCCGGGGACGACGGAGACCCGGCCGCCCCCGACAACAACAACTCGGCGCCCCCGGTCCCGTGAATCAGCCCGTCGAGGGGGCCCCTCCCTGCTCCTTAAGAGCTTGGGGGAGCTTGAGGACGAGGCGCGAAGCGCCGACAGGGGGGAAAGGGGCGCAGCCCCATGAGCCCAGCGGACGAGGCAAGCCCACGGGCACCGGGGAAAGACCCCTTGCCGCAGCGGTTACGCTGGAGTCGTGGCAGTCGTCGATGTATCCGAAGAGCTCAAGTCCCTCTCCTCGACCATGGAGTCGATCGAGGCCGTCCTGGACCTCGACAAGCTGAGGGCAGACATCGCCGTGCTCGAGGAGCAGGCGGCGGCGCCGTCCCTCTGGGACGACCCGGACGAAGCGCAGAAGATCACCAGCAAGCTGAGCCACCTCCAGGCGGAGGTGCGGAAGGCCGAGGCGCTGCGCGGGCGTATCGACGATCTGGGCGTGCTCTTCGAGATGGCCGAGGAGGAGGACGACCCGGACACCCGCGCGGAGGCCGAGTCGGAGCTCACCGCGGTCAAGAAGGCGCTGGACGAGATGGAGGTCCGCACCCTCCTCTCCGGGGAGTACGACGCGCGTGAGGCCGTCGTCACCATCCGCGCCGAGGCCGGCGGCGTCGACGCCTCCGACTTCGCCGAGAAGCTCCAGCGGATGTACCTGCGCTGGGCGGAGCGCCACGGCTACAAGACCGAGCTCTACGAGACGTCGTACGCGGAAGAGGCCGGCATCAAGTCGACCACCTTCGCCGTCCAGGCCCCGTATGCGTACGGCACGCTCTCCGTGGAGCAGGGCACGCACCGCCTCGTGCGCATCTCGCCGTTCGACAACCAGGGCCGCCGTCAGACGTCCTTCGCGGGCGTCGAGGTGCTGCCGGTCGTCGAGCAGACCGACCACATCGAGATCGACGAGAGCGAGCTGCGCGTCGACGTGTACCGCTCCTCGGGCCCCGGCGGCCAGGGCGTGAACACGACGGACTCCGCGGTCCGCCTGACCCACCTGCCCACCGGCATCGTCGTCTCCTGTCAGAACGAGCGCTCGCAGATCCAGAACAAGGCGACCGCGATGAACGTCCTCCAGGCGAAGCTCCTCGAGCGCCGCCGCCAGGAGGAGCAGGCGAAGATGAACGCCCTCAAGGGCGACGGCGGCAACTCCTGGGGCAACCAGATGCGTTCGTACGTCCTGCACCCGTACCAAATGGTGAAGGACCTGCGCACCGAGTGCGAAGTCGGCAACCCCGAGGCCGTGTTCAACGGCGAGATCGACGGCTTCCTCGAGGCCGGAATTCGCTGGCGCAAGCAGCAGGAGAAGTAATTTCGGCGCTAAGTCGACAAAACTGAGCGAGGCAACTGTCGCCCACCGGGCGGCAGTTGCCTTTGTTTACGGGCTTTCTCGGGCCTCTTGTGGGCTTCTTGAGCCTTTTACGTCACAGTCACATGTCCGTACGCCGCTCAACTGACCCCATAACGGGCATCGCGCCCGCAACGACCTTGACGGTGCTTTGAAAACTGGAAAGGCTAGCGGGCGGCATGCGTATCTCTGGGGCGCGTGTGATCCGGGGGGCCGATCGCGAGCCACCCCGTGACCCGCGATCCGAGGCGCTGCCTCACTGACGATTCAGCTACTGGGGGTAGCAGCCAGATGACGAAGAAGACGCGGATCCGCATCGCGCGGATAGCCGCCGGCGCGGTGATCGCCGCCGGCGCCTCGCTGACCGCCGCCGGCGCCGCCTCGGCCCTGGACGTCGGCGTCGAACTCGGCGGGACCGGCGCGAGCGCCTCCGCCGACGAGAACGGCATCGGCGTCGACGTCGACCTGCCGGGCGGGGACGACGACGCCGATGACCCGGAGGAGCCCACCAACCCTCCGGAGCCGACCGACGAGCCGACCGAGCCCACGGACCCGCCCACCGAGCCCACCGACCCGCCCACGGAGCCGACGGACCCGCCCACGGAGCCCACGGACCCGCCGACCGAGCCGACGGACCCGCCGACCGAGCCCACGGACCCGCCCACGCAGCCGACGGACCAGCCCTCCGAGCCGGGTGACGACAACAACAACGGCACCGGCGGCGGCACCGGCGGCAACGACACCGACCCCGACGGCGGCTCCGGCCCGGCCGAGCAGGGCGGCAAGGACAGCCTGACCGACACCGGCTCCAAGCCGGTCGAGCAGGTCAACGACAACGGCAGCGGCAAGAACGACGGCGAGCTCGCCGAGACGGGTGCCGCCGAGACCACCTTCCTGATCATCGGTGCCGCCACCATGATCGCCGGTGGCGTCGGCTTCCGCTTCCTGCCCCGCCTGGTCGGCACCCGCGGCGCCGCGGCCTGACCTGACGGTCACCCGCCCGCGACGTAGCGTCACGGCGACGTACGCAACGTAACGGGGACGGCGTCGAAGGCGCCGGAGAAGGCCCAGGGAAGGCCCAGAGAACGCAAGGACAAGGCCCGGAGCCTCATCGGCTCCGGGCCTTTCCGCGTGCTGCTTCGCACGCCACGCGTCCGTTGACGGGCTGCCTGCCCGGAAGCTGCTGCTTCGGCGCCCCAGGGGCCGGTTCCGGCCCGGTGTCCGGCGGCTACGCGGCCTGGTGCGCCACCAGGGCCATCGCCATGATCAGCACCAGCAGCAGCCCTATCAGAGCGGCGGGACTGAGGCCACCGAAGGGGCCCTCGTGCTGCATCCGCTGCCGGCTGGCCCGGCACACGGGGCAGCGGCCCTCGTTCACAGGCGCCGCGCAGTTCGCGCACACCAACCTGTCATAGGTCATGCGCTTCTCCTCCCGCACAGTCTCAGCCTGCCCAACGCTCGGGGAACCTCAACCGTTCCCCCTACCACTGTGCCAGCTTCCACGGAATTCGGCGCGGCCCGCCGTCCGGCACCCCATTTGTGCGGAGTCGGATCCGCAACAAAACGCGCAACTCAGGACGCCGACTGCGCGGCCGTACCCGGTTCGCGTATGGTCACGCTCACCTACCCCCGGCGACCCGTGGTGCATCCGTGATCCGATTCGACAACGTCTCCAAGGCCTATCCGAAGCAGAACCGCCCCGCCCTCCGCGACGTGTCGCTGGAGATCGAGAAGGGCGAGTTCGTCTTCCTGGTGGGGTCATCCGGCTCCGGAAAGTCCACCTTCCTGCGGCTGATCCTCCGCGAGGAGCGCACCAGCCACGGCCAGGTGCACGTCCTGGGCAAGGATCTGGCCCGGCTCTCCAACTGGAAGGTGCCGCACATGCGGCGCCAGCTCGGCACCGTCTTCCAGGACTTCCGGCTGCTGCCGAACAAGACCGTCGCCGAGAACGTGGCCTTCGCGCAGGAGGTCATCGGCAAGTCGCGCGGCGAGATCCGCAAGTCCGTGCCCCAGGTCCTCGACCTCGTCGGCCTCGGCGGCAAGGAGGACCGGATGCCCGGCGAGCTGTCCGGCGGTGAGCAGCAGCGCGTGGCCATCGCCCGCGCCTTCGTCAACCGGCCGAAGCTGCTGATCGCCGACGAGCCGACGGGCAACCTCGACCCGCAGACGTCGGTCGGCATCATGAAGCTGCTCGACCGCATCAACCGCACCGGCACCACCGTCGTGATGGCCACCCACGACCAGCAGATCGTGGACCAGATGCGCAAGCGCGTCATCGAGCTGGAGAAGGGCCGTCTGGTCCGCGACCAGTCCCGCGGTGTCTACGGCTACCAGCACTGACCCGGGCGTCGGCGCCTGCCATGGCCGCCGGCGTCCGCGCCCGTGCCTGAACCCTCCGCTCCACCTGATCCACTGAAAGGCCGCCATGCGCGCCCAGTTCGTCCTGTCGGAGATCGGCGTCGGTCTCCGCCGCAATCTCACGATGACCTTCGCGGTCGTCGTCTCCGTAGCGCTCTCGCTCGCCCTCTTCGGCGGCTCGCTGCTCATGCGCGACCAGGTGAGCACGATGAAGGGCTACTGGTACGACAAGGTCAACGTCTCGATCTTCCTGTGCAACAAGGCGGACGCCGAGCAGGACCCCAAGTGCGCCAAGGGCGCCGTCACGAACGAGCAGAAGGACCAGATCCTCACCGATCTGAAGAAGATGCCGGTCGTCGACACCGTCCAGCACGAGACGGCGGACCAGGCGTACAAGCACTACAAGGAGCAGTTCGGCGACTCGCCGCTGTCCAGCTCGCTGACGCCGGACCAGATGCAGGAGTCGTACCGCATCAAGCTGAAGGACCCGGAGAAGTACCAGGTGGTCGCGACCGCCTTCTCCGGACGGGACGGCGTGCAGTCCGTGGAGGACCAGAAGGGCGTCCTGGACAACCTCTTCGAGCTCCTCAACGGCATGAACTGGGCGGCGCTCGCGGTGATGGCGCTCATGCTCGTCGTCGCCCTGATGCTGATCGTCAACACGGTGCGCGTCTCGGCGTTCAGCCGTCGACGTGAAACCGGGATCATGCGGCTCGTCGGCGCGTCCAGCTTCTACATCCAGATGCCGTTCATCCTGGAGGCGGCCGTCGCCGGCCTGATCGGCGGCGGGCTCGCGTGCGGATTCCTGCTCCTCGGCCGGTACTTCATCATCGACCACGGCCTGCAGCTGTCCGAGAAGCTCAACCTGATCAACTTCATCGGCTGGGACGCGGTGCTCGCCAAGCTGCCGCTGGTGCTCGCCATCGGTCTGCTCATGCCCGCCCTTGCTGCTTTCTTCGCCCTGCGCAAGTACCTGAAGGTCTGAGACACGGGGCGTCTCCCGGCCCTCGGAGTGTGAGGAGTGCCTCGGGCGCCGTGCGGTCAACCGGCCGTGCGGCGCCCCTCGTTGTCCTAGACTCACCGACATGTCAGGCCCCGACCGGCTCCCCGAGCCCCGCCGCATCCGCCGCGGGGCGGCCCTGACATTGGTGTTCGCGAGCGTCCTCGCCACCGGTGCGGCCACCGGATCCTGGACCGAGGACGCGACGGAAGGCCGGAATCCGGCCCCGCCGCCCACGCGCGCCGTCGCCTCCTCCCGGGACAGCGACCGCGAGCGGGACCCCGCCGAGGAGGCCGCCGACGCCGCCGCCGAGGCGATGGCCGACGGCAAGTCCGGCAAGAAGGCCGCCGAGGACGTCGTCAGCCGCAGCGGCGACCGCTGGGCCTCGGTCTACACCCAGGGCGAGTATCGCGAGTTCGAGCAGTCCCTCGACGGCGCCTACACCGGAGTCGGCCTGTGGGCCCGGCGCGCCGCCGACGGCAGGATCGAGGTGTCCCGGGTGCAGCGCGGCGGCCCCGCCGACCGCGCGGGCATCCGCGAGGGCGACAAGCTCACCGCCATCGACGGCAAGGAGGCCACCGGCCGCCCCGTCACCGACGTCGTGGCCCTGCTGCGCGGCGACCGCGAGAACACCCCCGTCACCCTCGGCCTGAAGCGCGGCACGCGCGCGTGGACCGAGACCCTGCGCCGCGCCCGCCTGTCGACGGACTCCGTGACCGTCTCCCGGCTGCCCGGCGGCGCCGTGATGATCAAGGTCGCGGCCTTCACGAAGGGCTCCGGCGAGGCCGTACGGGACGCGGTGCGCCGCGCCCCCCGGGGCGCCGGCGTCCTCCTCGACCTGCGCGGCAACTCCGGCGGCCTGGTCTCCGAGGCCACCACGGCCTCCTCCGCCATCCTGGACGGCGGCCTCGTGGCGACGTACGACGTACGAGGCGAGCAGCGCGCCCTGCACGCCAAGCAGGGCGGCGACACCACCAGACCCGTGGTCGCGCTCGTCGACGGCGGCACGATGAGCGCGGCCGAGCTGCTCACCGGGGCCCTCCAGGACCGCGGCCGCGCGGTCGTCGTGGGCTCCAGGACGTTCGGCAAGGGCTCGGTGCAGATGCCGAGCAAGCTGCCCGACGGCTCCGTCGCCGAGCTGACCGTCGGGCACTACCGCACCCCTTCGGGGAAGGCGGTCGACGGCCGGGGCATCACCCCGGACCTGGAGGTCGAGGACGGCGCCCAGAAGCGGGCCGAGACAGTATTGACTGGCCTCGGGCCCCCCTCGTAGTGCGAAAATGGGCGGACTATGGCGAAGGAAAAGGTAAAGCGCAAGGCCGCCAAGGCCAACGAGAAGGCCCCCGCCCGCAAGATGATCGCGCAGAACAAGAAGGCGCGGCACGACTACCACATCCTGGACACGTACGAGTGCGGCCTGGTGCTGATGGGCACCGAGGTCAAGTCGCTGCGCCTGGGCCGGGCCTCCCTGGTGGACGGCTTCGTGCACATCGACGGCGGCGAGGCGTGGCTGCACAACATCCACGTCCCCGAGTACGTGCAGGGCACCTGGACCAACCACTCGGCCACGCGGAAGCGCAAGCTCCTGCTGCACCGGGCCGAGATCGACAAGCTGCACTCGAAGTCCCAGGAGACGGGTCACACGATCGTGCCCCTCGCCCTGTACTTCAAGGACAGCCGGGTCAAGGTCGAGATCGCGCTGGCCAAGGGCAAGAAGGAGTACGACAAGCGGCAGACGCTGCGCGAGAAGCAGGACACCCGGGAGACGAACCGGGCGATCTCGGCGGCGAGGCGGCGGCAGGGGATCGCCTAGGCCCCCGGCGCCCGGGAATAGGCTGGCACCGGTCGGCGTTGGTCACGTACGATGGTTCATGCCCCGCAGGTGACGGGGCGGCCCCTCCTCGGAGGGATTGAAAAATCAACATGGGGATGATCGGTTTCGACAGCGGATGTCGAAGCAGGGGAAGCGTGTCGAGGAAGCGGCAATGATCTCGTAAACCATATGTCGCAACAAATAATCGCCAACACCAAGCGCGATTCCTTCGCCCTCGCTGCCTAAGTAGCGACTTTGCGAAGTGTCAGCCCGGGGCTGTTCCCGACCCGGATCCTGGCATCAGCTAGGGAACTAAACTTCTAGACCCGGTCACGGGGTCTGGAAGGAAATCAAACAGTGACTGGGCCCGTCGGAGACTTGTTCGCGAGATCACCGGGGCCGAGAAAATCACAGCGAACTGCACACGGAGAAGCCCTGATTCTGCACCGTTGGACGCGGGTTCGATTCCCGCCATCTCCACAATTCCCATGTGAGACGAAGGCCCGGTGGTCACCACGACCACCGGGCCTTCGTCGTGTCTGCGTCGTGCGGCGCCGCCTACTGTCGCGCGCGGCCGTCTTCCGGGATGCTCCAGGGTCATGAGTAGACCCGTGAGACGCGTCAACCACCGTATGCGCCACTGGATCTGGCCCGCCGTGCTCGGCCTCGCCGTGGCCACCTTCTCTTTCGGCTCCCTCAGTGCCCCGGCCGGGGCGGACTCCGACCGGAGCGGGCTGCCCGAAGCCATCGACACCATCCTCGGCGACCCCCGGATGGAGGGCGGCGCCGCGAGCGTCGTGGTCGCCGACGCCGAGACCGGCGAGACCCTCTACCAGCACCTGCCCAGCGGGCGCCTGATGCCCGCCTCCAACACCAAGATGCTGACCTCGGCCGCCGCCCTGGAGCTGCTCGGCCCCGAGCACCGCTTCACCACCGACGTGCTCGCCCACGGCGACCGGCACGGGCCCGTGCTCAAGGGCGACCTGTATCTGCGCGGCACCGGCGACCCGACGACGCTCGCCAAGGACTACGACCGGCTCGCCGAGAAGGTCGCCGCCGCGGGCATCAAGCGGGTCTCGGGGCGGCTCGTGGCCGACGACACCCGGTTCGACGACCGGCGCCAGGGCGACACCTGGGGCGCCGACGACGAGTCCTCGTACTACGCCGCGCAGATCTCCGCGCTGAGCGTCGCGCCCGACACGGACTACGACACCGGGACGGTCGTCGTCGAGGTCGCGCCGGGGGCTGCGGCAGGGGACAGGCCGAAGGTCACCGTGACGCCGAAGACCGACTACGTAGACATCGATCTGCGGGCCAGGACGGTCGCCGCGGGCGGCGCGGACACCATCGCCGTCGAGCGGCAGCACGGCAAGAACACCATCACCGTCAGCGGCACGGTGCCCGTCGGCGGCAGCACCACCAAGGAGTGGATCACCGTCTGGGAGCCGACCCGGTACGCCGCCGCGATCTTCCGGGACGCGCTGGCCGCCCACGGGGTGAAGGTCGGTGGGCCCACCCGGGCCGGGATTCCGACCCCCAAGGGGGCGCGCGAGCTGGCCTCGCACGCCTCCATGACGCTCAGGGACCTGCTGATCCCGTTCATGAAGCTGTCCAACAACATGCACGCGGAGTCCCTGACGAAGGCCATGGGGCACAAGGCGACCGGACGGCCCGGGAGTTGGGGCGACGGCATCGCGGCGATCGGCGGCTATCTGAAGACGGCCGGGGTCGACCCGGGCAAGCTGCGGCACGTCGACGGCTCCGGGCTCTCGCGCAAGAACAACGCCGCCGCCGACCAGTTCATCAAGCTGCTGCGCTCGGCGAAGGGCGAGCCGTGGTTCGCCGACTGGTACCGGTCGCTGCCGGTGGCGTGCGACCCGGACAAGCTCGACGGCGGCACGTTGCGCTCGCGGATGTGCGGGACGCCCGCGGCGCTCAACGTGCGCGCCAAGACCGGGACGCTGACCGGCGCGTCCGCCCTGTCGGGGTACGTGACCGACGCGGGCGGCCGCGAACTGGTCTTCAGCATCGTCCTCAACAACTACCTGCCGTCCTCGGTGAAGGCGCTGGAGGACGCCATCGTGGTCACGCTCGCGAAGTCCGACGAGGACAAGGCCGTCCTGGTCAGGCCTCGTGCGGAGCGCGGGTCCGGGCAGGGCGGCGAGCTCGAGTGCTCGTGGCGCAAGCCCGCGCGGTGCTGAGCAGCAGCGCGCACAGGGCGGCGGCCACGGGGACGGCGTAGCCGGCGGTGGAGCCGAGGTGCTCCACCGCCCAGCCGCCGCCCGCCGCGCCGCACGCGATGCCCCCGAGGAGGCCGGTCACGGCGAGGGTCATGGCCTCGTTCAACTGCCCCTCGGGGGCGTACCGCTGCACCAGCGTCATGCCGGTGACCATCGTCGGGGCGGTCGCCATCCCGGCGACGAGCAGCGCCCCCGCGAGGACCACCAGCGATCCGGTCGTCGCCACGGCGAGCAGCGGCAGCGTCATCAGGGCCGCCATCGCCGCCCCGCACAGCATGTGGCGGCGGGCAGGCGGGCCGCTCGGGCGCAGGGCTCCGTAGACGAGGCCCGCCGCGCACGACCCCGCGGCCTGAAGGGCGAGGATCGCGCCCCCGGCCGCCTTGTGCCCCTGCGCGTCCGCGTACGCGAGGGTGGCGACCTCCAGCGAGCCGAAGACGGCGCCGGTCGCGAGGAAGACGGCCAGCAGGGCGGGCATCCCGCGCGCGCGGAGGGGCGATTTCGCCTTCGGAGAGTCGCTCGTACGTCGCCGGGGCGGGGGTTCGGTCGCGCGCTGGGCGGCGAACAGCAGCACGCCGGTCAGCAGCAGGACGGCCCCCACCAGGGTGCCCGCCTGCGGGAACAGCGACCCGCACAGGAACGCCGCGAGCACCGGGCCGAGCATGAAGCACAGCTCGTCCGCCGCCTGCTCGAAGGAGTTGGCGGTGTGCAGCGCGTCCGGCCGGCCCTTCAGCAGGTGCGCCCAGCGGGCCCGCGACATCCCGCCGGTGTTCGGGGTGGTGGCGGTGGCGGCGTATGAGGCGAACAGGGTCCAGTCCGGCGCCCCGAAGCGGACGCACAGCAGCAGCGACAGCGAGCCGAGCACCGCGAGGGCCGTGGCGGGCACGGCGACGCGCGCCTGCCCGTGCCGGTCGACCAGGCGGGCCGTCCAGGGCGCCACGACGGCGGTCGCGGCGAGCCCGGTGGCGGTGACGGCGCCCGCGAGCGCGTACGAGCCACGGGACCCGGCGATCATGATCACCGCGCTGACGCTGAACATGCCCATGGGGAGGCGGGCGATGAGGTTGCCGACGGTGAAGGCCGTGGCGCCGGGTATCGCGAAGAGGCGGGCGTAGGGGTTGCGGGTGTGGGCGTGCCCGGAATCGCTGGTGGGCGGGGCAGCGGGTGGGGCGGCTGGGTCGGCGGGGGCTTGGGGCATGACTCAAGGCTCACCGCGTGGCCCGGTGGCGGTCCAACACCTTCTGGGTGCCGATTCACGCACCTGCGTTGTAAGTTCGCGGGATGACCGGAGAGCTTCGCGGGATGACCGGAGAGCCCCGCACGTCCCCCGGCGGAGAGCCGTACGCACGCCGCGACGCGGACCCCCGCCTCCTGCGCTCGTTCCTCGCCGTCGCCGAGGAACTGCACTTCACCCGTGCCGCCGCCCGACTGTACGTCGCCCAGCAGGCACTGAGCCGCGATGTGCGGCGGCTCGAACGGGAGCTGGAGGTCGGCCTGTTCGCGCGGTCGACACGGCAGGTGACGCTGACGGCCGACGGTGAGCGGCTGCTTCCGTACGCGCGGCGCGTCCTCGCGGCGCACGACGAACTGGCGGCCGCCTTCACGCGCGGGAGCACGGCCGCCGCTAGGCCGCTGCTCGTCGACCTCAACAGCCCGGGCCTGGTCTCCGGCCGGATCCTGGACCGGGCCCGGCAACTGGCCCCGCAGTGCGAGCTGATGGCCCGCTTCGAGAGCGGACTGACCGGCGCCGTCGCCGAGATCGCGGCCGGGCGCCTGCACGCGTCGTTCGGCCGGTACGCGGGGCTGTCCGCGGCCGCGCGCGCGGGACTCGCCCAGCAGCCGGTGCGGTACGAGCCGATGGCGGTGCTGCTGCCGACCGGCCATCCGCTGACGGAGCTCGACGAGGTGCCGCTCGACCGGCTCGCGGGCGAGAGCGTCTACGCGGGCGCGGGCAACGAGCGCACCCCGGAGTGGACCGACCTCGCCCGCCTCCTCTTCGAGGGCCGCGGCATCGAGGTCGCGCCACCCGCGCCGCTCGCCGTCGGCCCCGAGGAGTTCGCGCGGATCATGGCGAAGCACCGCAACCCCGTCCTCGCCGTCGTCGGCTTCCCCGAGCTGCCGGGCGCCGTGCTCCGCCCGCTCGTCGACCCCGTACCGCTGTCCCCGGTGTCGCTGGTGTGGCGCCGCGGTCTGCGCCACCCCGGACTCGACGCCCTGCGCCGGGCCGCGGCCGAACTCGCGGCGGCCGAAGGGTGGCTGACCCGTCCGGCGGACGCGTGGATTCCGGCCACGGATGCACTCATCATGATGAGTCAGGAGTGACGTGAACCCACGGTTGTCAGTGGCGTGCGCTACGTTCGGCTTCTGGGCGCGGTGTGGTAAGGGGGGCGCTCGGATCGGGTGGGGGCCCGGTCCGGTCGACGAGTGCCCGGGGAGTCGTACGCGCCCCGATTCAACTGCACGTGGGGGGTTCGCGTACGCATGGAGAACTGGCAAGAAGACGATCTACCAGGGAATACGCCGGGCCTTTCGGAGTCCGGCGGCGCACTGCCGGGGAGCGCGGGCGGTCTGTCCGCGCCGATGCACGACCCGAATGAGGTCACCGTCCAGATCGACGGCCTGGGGCGGCACTTGGCGGGCGAGTCGGGTGGTGCGGCCGACGGCATCCGTACTCGGCAGGGAATTCAAGACACTCAGGATCTGACCGACAAACCGGTGTTCGTGGCCGGCAATCCGATGTTCGTGACCGGCACCTCGATGTCCGTTTCCGGCAACTCGGTGTTCGTGGACGACAAGCCGGTGTTCGTCGACGAGACGGGCCGCCGCAGCAGGCGGTATCGCCGGATCGGCGGAGCCGTCGGCCTCTTCTGCGCGGTGTACGCGGTGGTCATCGTGGCCACGCTCGTCTCGGGGAACTCCAGCGCGCCCTGGCTGCCGGTGCCCGACCCCAAGGACGAGCAGCCCGCGACCAAGGTCGACACCCCGGAGGCCCCGGCGGAGCCGGTGGTGTCGCCCAGGTCGCCGTCCTCGTCGTGGCCCTCGTCCGGGGCGGCGCCGACGTCCGGCGCCGCCGGGTCCGGCGGGGGGAAGGCAGCCGCGTCGGCCGACGGGCGGGGCCGTGCCGCCTCGTCCGGGGGCGGTGACGGCGCGAGCGGTGGGCGCGGCGATTCTCCGGGCCGCCGGGGTAAGGACCACGACGGGGCCCCGGACCCGAACTCCGCCCCGGACTCGGATCCGGGCTCCGGGCGGGGCGGCGACAAGCCCGGCCCGCGCCCGACGGACGACAGCGACCGGCCAGGCCCCGCCCCTGACAACGACCGTGCCCGTCCTGCCCCCGGCTCCGCCTCCGCCCCGGGCCCGGGCCCGACCGGCGAGTCCGATCCGCCCGCAGGCCCGCCCACGCAGACGCCGGGCAACGGCGGCGGCGAGGCGGGGGGCGGCTCCGGAGAGGGCACGGGCGGCGAGGCGCCCGCCGGTACGGACGCCGACAACGTCACCGACAAGGGCGGCTCCGGCACCGCTGACGATGTGCGGCCCACGACCGACCAGCGGGCTCCGGAGGTCGGCAGCGTATGAACTCACGTTCCACCAGGCGCAGGTCGCGCCTGTCACGCGGGTCACGACTGTCACACCTGTCGCGCGGGCCACTTCCGTCACGCCCAGAGGGCGCCGACCGGGCCCACCGGACCGGCCAGCCCCACGGCCGGCGAACGAAGCGCGCCGCCGTGCGCCGCCGGCTTCCCATGCGCCATCTGCTGCCCGCGCTCCTCCTCGTGGCCCTGCTGGCGATGCTGATGCTCCGCGGCTACGTACACAGCGAGATCCTGGCCGACCACCGCGTGCGCCCGCCCTCGGCCACCGACCAGGTGCCGAAGGAGATCCTCCGGGGCGGCCCGGTCATCGACACGCGCGGTGGCCGCCCGGCGTCCCTGAGCGTCCCTGACCGCCGCATGGTGCTCACCTTCGACGACGGGCCCGACCCGCAGTGGACCCCGAAGGTCCTCGACACCCTCGCCGAACACGACGCGCACGCCGTCTTCTTCGTCACCGGCACCATGGCGTCGCGCCACCCCGACCTGGTCCGCCGCATGGTCGAGGAGGGCCACGAGGTCGGCCTGCACACCTTCAACCACCCGGACCTGTCGTACCAGTCGAAGGACCGTGTCGACCGGGAGCTGGCGCAGAGCCAGCTCGCGCTCGCGGGCGCGGCGGGCATCCGCACCTCGCTGTTCCGGCCGCCGTACTCGTCGTTCGCCGACGCCATGGACAACAGGTCGTGGTCGGTCGCGCGGTACATCGGCGGCCGCGGCTACCTCACGGTCGTGAGCGACATCGACAGCGAGGACTGGAAGCGGCCGGACGCCGACGAGATCGTCCGCAGGGCCACGCCCGCCGACGGCCAGGGCGCCGTCGTCCTGATGCACGACTCGGGCGGCGACCGCTCCCGGACGGTCGCGGCACTCGACCGGCTTCTTCCCCAACTGAAGGCTCGGGGCTACGAGTTCACCGAACTCACCGCGGCCCTGGGCGCACCCGGCGCGCACGCGCGCGTGCAGGGCGTCGAGCTGTGGAAGGGCAAGGCATGGGTCTTCCTGGTCGGCGCCTCGGAGCGCGTCACGGACATCCTTGTGGTGGGCCTGGCGGTGATCGGCATCCTGGTGCTGGCCCGCTTCGGCCTGATGCTGCTGCTCTCGGCGGTCCACGCCCGCAGGGTCCGCAGGCCGGGCTTCCGCTGGGGCGGCGCCACGGAGGTGACGGAACCGGTCTCCGTCCTCGTGCCCGCCTACAACGAGGCGAAGTGCATCGAGAACACCGTCCGCTCCCTGACGGCGAGCGACCACCCCATCGAGGTGATCGTCGTCGACGACGGCTCCACGGACGGCACGGCCCGCATCGTCGAGGGCCTCGGCCTGCCGGACGTACGCGTCGTACGCCAGCTCAACGCCGGCAAGCCCGCCGCCCTCAACAGGGGCCTGGCGAACGCCCGTTACGACCTCGTCGTGATGATGGACGGCGACACGGTCTTCGAGGCCTCCACCGTGCGCGAGCTGGTACGGCCGTTCGCCGACCCGCGCGTGGGCGCTGTCGCGGGCAACGCGAAGGTGGGCAACAGGGATTCCCTCATCGGCGCCTGGCAGCACATCGAGTACGTGATGGGCTTCAACCTCGACCGCCGGATGTACGACGTGCTGCGCTGCATGCCGACCATCCCCGGCGCCGTGGGCGCCTTCCGCCGCACCGCCCTGGAGCGCGTCGGCGGCATGAGCGACGACACCCTCGCCGAGGACACCGACATCACGATGGCGCTGCACCGCGCCGGCTGGCGGGTCGTGTACGCCGAGCGGGCGCGCGCGTGGACCGAGGCCCCGGAGACGGTGCGGCAACTGTGGTCCCAGCGCTACCGCTGGTCGTACGGCACGATGCAGGCGATCTGGAAGCACCGGCGCGCCCTGGTCGAGCGCGGCCCGTCGGGCCGCTTCGGCCGCGTGGGCCTGCCCCTGGTCTCCCTGTTCATGGTCCTGGCCCCGCTGCTCGCCCCGCTCATCGACGTCTTCCTCCTCTACGGCCTCGTCTTCGGCCCCACCCAGCAGACCGTCGCGGCCTGGCTGGGCGTGCTCACCGTCCAGGCGGTGTGTGCGGCGTGCGCCTTCCGGCTCGACCGCGAACCGATGACCCACCTCCTCTCGCTGCCCCTCCAGCAGCTCCTCTACCGGCAGTTGATGTACGTGGTGCTGCTGCAGTCCTGGATCACCGCGCTCACCGGAGGGCGACTGCGGTGGCAGAAGCTGCGGCGGACCGGGGCGGTCGGGGCGCCGGGCGCGCCGCCCCCGCGACCGATGGTGGGCGGCGGGGTGGAACGGAGCCCTGTGGCATGACGCATCCGCCCTCTGCCCCGGCAGCGACCGCAGGCCCCACCGAACCGGCGCGGTCCACCGGCCTCGCACCCTCCGCGGCCCTTGTGGCCGGACAGGGTGGGCTGGCGCCCCGGACTCCGTGGAGTCCGCGGACTCCACGGGCTGCCCGTCCTCCCCGGACTGCCACAAGGAGGTAATCATCACGGGGCGTTGTGCGACTGTTAGGCAACAACGCCCCGTACAGGGCTTCGGTATGCCCATATCTGTCCCCGTGCTGGGGATACCTCACTCTCGCATCACGCTTTGCCCGTGGATAGCGTGGGTTCACTGAAGTGAACCTGTTGAACCCACGTCCCATCGGGAGCTGACTGTGAACCGCCGACCTGCCTTGCTCGCGGTGGCCGCGCTGACGACCGCCGCGGCCCTGTCGCTCTCCGCCTGCGGTGGCGGAGATGGCGACTCCAAGGGTGACGAGAAGATCGAGGGGGCTGGGTCCGGGGCGAGCCAGAAGCCGTCGCCGTCGGCTTCCGAGGACAAGATCGAGCGGCCGGAGATCAAGCTGCCCAAGGGCGTGAAGAACGTCTTTGAGGGCGGGGAGACGGGTGATCCGAAGAAGGACGCCGTCCTCGCGGACAACGAGCGAGTGGTCAACGCCATGGAGGAGGCGGTCACCGTCGACTCCAAGAAGCACCCGGCGCTGAAGTTCTACCTGAAGGGTGATGCGCTCGCCACCGCCGCCAAGTACATCCAGTCCTTCTACGACGCGGGTACGACGTGGACGGGCGAGATCCGGTACTACGACCGCGAGGTCACCTTCCTCGACGGGGG
Organism: Streptomyces aureoverticillatus; assembly: GCF_014649395.1. Classification (GTDB taxonomy): domain Bacteria; phylum Actinomycetota; class Actinomycetes; order Streptomycetales; family Streptomycetaceae; genus Streptomyces; species Streptomyces aureoverticillatus. The sequence continues at coordinate 748,164 of NZ_BMSY01000002.1, read as the reverse complement.
CGCTGCGGCTGTGACCTATTGCAGCGACGAGACAAAGGCCTACAGCAAGAATCGCAAGACCGGAGTGGTCAAGAGGTCGCCGGGCGATTCGGACGACTATGTCTCGTACAACACCCGGATGGAGAAAAGCTCCAAGGGCGTGTGGCAGGCAACCATGCTGACTTCTGAGATGGGGGCGAAGAAGTGCCAGCCGTAAACCGCGCGACTCTGCGCACTCTGACGATCGCGGGCCTTGTTCTGGCCACGGGGGCCACATCCACGCTCGCTTACGCGGGCGACAGAACCCCGGGCGGGACGGCCGGCAGCGCCAAGGGCGGCAGGCAGGGCAAAACCATCACCGTCGAGACGAGCATCCGGACCAGCGTCAACGGTGATTCGAAGACTGCCAAGACCGGCAAACTCTCCTCGGCCGACAGCAACTGGACGCCGCCGGCGTGCTGGTACGAGCCCGCGTTCTCGCCCAAGGAGATCGAGAAGACGGTCAAGGGGCTGCGCTCCTTCGGCGACGGCGTCCCGTTCATGGACGGCATCGGTGAATTCCTCGGGGACTTCTTCGACTCGTACTACAAGGACGGCAAGCCGTACAAGAACTACAACCTTGACAAGCAGGGCAAGGGAATGTTCTGGACGAAGGTCGTCAACCCGAACCGCAAGGACGATCCGGAGGCGATGAAGTGCAACAAGCCGCCTTTCTGGGTCGACGACAATGACACCCCGGACGAGCCTCTCGCGGTCAACCCCAAGATCCTCGCGGAGTACGCGTACGACGAACTCCCCATCCCCGAAACCGAGATAACGATGGCCCCGGAGGGCGAGACCAAGGTCAACCTCCCTACTTGGGTCTGGCTCGACAAGGCCAAGTTCAAGGAAGTCTCGGTGACGGCGAGCCTGCCCGAAACGAACATGTGGGCCAGGACGACGGCCAAGCCCGTCTCCCTGAAGATCAACCCGGGCACGAAGGACGCCACCACGTACCCGGCCTCCGGTGAATGCGCCATCGTGGACGGCCGCATCGGTGAGCCCTGGGCCAAGGGCAAGTCCAAGAAGACCCCGCCGTGCGGCGTGAAGTACCTGCGTTCCTCCGGTGACGGCTCGTACAAGCTCAATGCCACCGTCACGTGGGAGGTCTCGTGGACGAGCAGCACCGGTGAAGGAGCCGATCTCCCGAAGGGCGAATTCGGCGCCGACCAGAACGTCGTGGTCAAGGAGATCCAGTCCATCAACCGGTGAACCGGTGAAGTGGCGCTGATGTGAGACGCGAGATGTGAACGGCCACCCCGCGCCAGGCAGGCGGGGTGGCCGTTTGGCGTGATGAAGGGGCGCCGCGTGCGCCGTTACCGCCTTGTGGCGTCCGTACTGTCGTCATTTGACCGCTCCTGTAGCGGGAGTTGACATAAATGACTATGGCTTCGACCGGCCACGGTGGCTAGTTTGGTGCGCTCCGAAGACGCCTCGCCCCACCGGGAGCCGAACGTGACGCGCCGCCGACCCACCCTGCTCGCCGCAGCCGCGATGACCGCCGTCGCGGTGCTCTCGCTGTCCGCCTGCGGCGGTGGTGATGACGGTGGGTCCAAGGGTGAGGAGAAGATCGAGGGAGCGGGGCAGGGGAGCGAGGAGAAGTCCCCTTCTCCCAGCGCCCCCGAGGGGCAGGGCGCCGAGCGGCCGAAGATCGAGCTGCCGGGCGACGTGTCCAACACGTTCACGCCGGAGAAGGCCGGCGACCCGGTCCAGGACGAAATCCTCGGCGACAACGCCGAGTTCGTCCGGTCCCTGGACGCGGCGATCGCCGCGGGTGACCCGGAGCTGCCGGCGCTCGCGTTCTACACCGAGGGCGAAGCCGCGGCGTCCGCCCACCAGTGGGTGAAGTCCTTCAAGGACAAGGGGCTCACGATCACCGGTACGACGCGCTACTACGACCGGAAGGTCAAGGTCAGCTCCAAGACCACCGCGTCCCTCACGTACTGCGCGGACGAGAGCAAGGCATTCACCAAGGACATCAAGACCAAGAAGGTCAAGGAGACGAAGGTGACGAAGGACAGTTACGTCGTCTACGGAGCTCAGGTCCGGAAGAACAAGGACGGCGTCTGGGAGCTGATCAAGATGTCGTCCACGCGCGGTGCCGCGGTGTGCCGGCCATGAGGAACATGAGGCACGCTCCGCGCGCGCTCCTGATCGCCGCCTCCGTGGCGGCCCTGTGCCTGATGCCCGTGACGTCCGCGTCCGCGAACAAGGACCCGGGCGGCGGCAGCTTCGGTGACCCGCCCGCCAAGGGCGGCGCCAAGGACGACGGGACACTCACGGCCGAAGCCGGCGCCGTCGTCTACGACCGGTCCAAGAACGGCTCCGGCGCGAGGACCGGAGCCGTGACGGCCGCCGGCGACTGGTCGCCGCCCGCCTGCTGGTATGCGCCGCGCTACACCGCCGCCCAGTTCAAGAAGGAACGCGAGGCCGTCTGGGCCGTCGGCTCGACGGGGCACGAGTGGGACCTGGCGCAGCGGAAGCGGTACGTCGAGGGGCACCCGTACAAGAACTTCAACCTCGACAAGGCGGACAAGGGCTACTGGTGGTCCTCGTACCCCAACAAGTCCTATCCGCCCGGCTGGGACAAGTGCGACAAGGACACCTTCTGGGTGGACAAGGGCGACCCGCCCCCGGCCGACGTGCCCGAGGCCATCACGCCGGAGATGCTCGCCCACCTCGCGTACGCCGAGATCCGTGTGCCGGGGACGAAGGTGACCATGGCCCCGGAGGGCGAGACCAAGGTCAACCTGCCGACCTGGACGTGGCTGGACGCCGCGGAGTTCAAGCCGGTGTCCGTGACGGCCTCCGTGCCCGTGCTCGGCATCCAGGCCACGACCACCGCCGAGCCCGTCTCCCTGAAGATCGACCCGGGAACCAAGGACGCCCGCACCTACCCCGCCTCCGGCGTGTGCCCCCTGGGCGACGACGGCCGCATCGGCGAGCCCTACGCCAAGGGCAAGTCCAAGGAGACCCCGCCGTGCGGCGTGAAGTACCTGCGCTCGTCGGGCGACGGCTCGTACCCCCTGAAGGCCACCGTCACCTGGAAGATCCACTGGACCGGGACGGGCGCCGAGGGCGAACAGGGCCTGCCTGACGGAGAGTTCGGCGCCGATCAGGATGTCGTGGTGCAGGAGATCCAGGCCATCAACCGCTGAAGCGGGAACGCGGCACGGGGGGGCGCTGAGCGGGATGGCCGGGTGCGTCCGGGAGCGCCCCGTTCTCGTGCCCTCCCACCGGTGTGACCCAGTCGTTCGGTTTACGGGTGCGACCGTCAGCTCTCCGGCGATTACGCTCACACGCTATGACGCAGCCTCCAGGCCAGCCGCCGCAGGACGGATTCGGTGCCCCGCAGCACCAGCCGAACGGGCCGTACGAGCCGAATCAGCCACCGTCGCCGTACCCCGGTCAGCCGCCCGCCGCGCCGCCGCAGCCCGGCTACGGCTACCCGCAGCAGCCCCCGGCCCCGCACGGTGCCCCGCCCGCGCCGTACGGCCAGCCCGTCCAGGGCGGCCCGGACCCCTACGGGCAGCCGCAGGGGCCGCCGCCGTACGGCCAGCCGCAGGCCCCCTACGGGCAGCCCCCGTACGGTCAAGCCCCCTACAGTCAGCCCCAGTTCGGTGCCTACCCGCCGCCCCCGCCGCCCGGCGGCACCGACCCGAAGAAGCGTGCCGCCCTCATCGGTGTGGCCGTGGCCGCCGTCCTCGTCATCGGGGGCGGGGTGTTTTTCCTCGTCAGCGGGGACGACAAGAACAAGGACGACGACAAGAAGCCGCAGGCCGACAAGAGCGCGTCGGCCGAGGTGACGCCGGGCGGTGAGCCGTCCGAGGGCGCCGGGGGCGCGGGGGAAGAGACGCCCTCCATACCCTCCGCCGAACCCAGCACCGAGGACCCCGGCACCGAAGAGCCGTCCAGCGGCGGCATTGGCGGGGACAGCAGCAAGGGCCCCGCCCCCGCCACCGGGTTCAAGGGGCAGTGGCAGAACGAAAGCCTGAAGACCCTCACCATCGCCGACAAGCAGACCACCGGCCAGGCCGCGGGCAAGCACATCGTCTCCTACCTCGACCCCGGCGGCGACGGCATGTGCACCGGCCTCGGGCAGGACCGCGCCGGCGGTGAGTTCCGGCTCGCGCTCAAGTGCGGCAGCGGCACGAACGAGAAGTACATCGGCGCCGATCTGTCCCGCTCCGGCGACTCCGTCGTCATGGACTGGGACAAGGGCGGCTCGGACACCCTCAAGTGGGCCGGGGGGATCTGAGACAGCCGCGCCCCGGGCGGGAGAGCCTCACCTCCCGCCCCACCCCACCGTGAGCCCGAAGTTCCCCGCCGGTCACCCACCGGCACAGGGCTGAAACGCGCCATCCCTACCTTCGGGATCATCAGCCGGTTGCCGGGGAGGCGTGGGATGAGGACCGAGGACGTAAGGACGCAGCAGCGGAAGTCGTGGATCGTGCGGTGGGATCCCGAGGATCAGGAGTTCTGGGAGCGGGAAGGGGAGCGGGTCGCTCGGCGGAATCTGCTCTTCTCGGTTCTGTCCGAGCACATCGGGTTCTCCGTCTGGACCCTGTGGTCGGTCATGGTGCTGTTCATGGGGCCGGAGTACGGGATCGACGCCGCCGGGAAGTTCTTCCTGGTGTCGATGGCGACGCTGGTCGGCGCCGTCGTCCGCGTCCCGTACACCTTCGCCGTCGCCCGCTTCGGCGGGCGGAACTGGACGATCGTCGCCGCCTCACTGCTCCTTCTGCCCACCATCGCGGCGTTCGTCGTGATGGAGCCGGGGACGTCCTATACGACGTTCATGGTGTGTGCGCTGCTCACAGGCGTCGGCGGGGGCAACTTCGCCTCCTCCATGACCAACATCAACTCGTTCTTCCCGCTGCGGAAGAAAGGCTGGGCGCTCGGGCTCAACGCGGGGGGCGGCAACATCGGCGTACCCGTCGTGCAGCTGGTGGCGCTCGCCGTCATCGGGGCCGGCGGCGGGCCGCGCGTGCTGCTCGGGTTCTACATTCCGCTGATCGTCGTCTCCGCCGTCTGTGCCGCGCTGTTCATGGACAACATCGCGTCCGTGAAGAACGACACCGGCGCGGCGAAGGAGGCCGTGCGCGATCCGCACACGTGGATCATGGCTTTCCTGTACGTGGGGACGTTCGGGTCGTTCATCGGGTACAGCTTCGCCTTCGGACTCGTACTCCAGACCCAGTTCGGGCGTACGCCCCTGGAAGCCGCGCAGATCACCTTCCTCGGGCCGCTGCTCGGGTCGCTGATCCGGCCCGTGGGCGGGCGGCTCGCCGACCGGTACGGCGGTGCCCGCATCACGCTGTGGAACTTCGTCGGGATGGCGGCGGCGACGGGCGTGGTCGTGGTCGCGTCCATGCGGGAGTCGCTCGCGCTGTTCACCGGCGCGTTCGTGGTGCTCTTCGTGCTCAGCGGGCTCGGCAACGGGTCCACGTACAAGATGATTCCGGGGATCTTCCAGGCCAAGGCCGTGCGGCGGGGGCTCGTGGGGGAGGAGGCCGCGGCCTATGGGCGGCGGCTCTCGGGGGCCTCGATGGGGCTCATCGGGGCGGTCGGCGCGCTCGGCGGGCTCGGGATCAACCTCGCCTTCCGGCAGTCCTTCCAGACGGCGGGCTCGGGCACCGGCGCGTTCGTCGCCTTCCTGCTCTGCTACGCCGCGTGCTTCGCCGTCACCTGGGCCGTATACCTTCGCCGCCCCGCCGCCGCCCGCACCCCGTCCGCGCCCGCCACCGCCGACGAGCCGCGGCCCATGTACGCCGAGGTGTGACGAGGCGCAGGTCACGTGCGCCGCGAGGGGACGTAACACGGAGGACATCGTGGTGATCCGGGACCGTCACCGACCGTTGGCAGGCTCGGTCGACCGGACACCTGCCCCATGGATTCGGCCGACCGCACAGCCCATGGAACGAGCCTGAGTGGGACGAGAGCCATGAACGCCAGCCAGCAGCACGGACCCCTCTCCGGGTTCACCGTCGGCGTCACCGCCGCGCGCCGCGCCGACGAGCTCGGCGCGCTGCTCCAGCGGCGCGGCGCCACCGTCCTGCACGCCCCCGCGCTGCGCATCGTGCCGCTCGCGGACGACAGCGAACTCCTCGCCGCCACCAAGGAGTTGATCGAGCTGACCCCGGACGTGGTGGTGGCCACCACCGCCATCGGGTTCCGCGGGTGGATCGAGGCCGCCGACGGCTGGGGGTACGGAGAGGAGCTGCTCGGGCGGCTGCGCGGGGTCGAACTGCTCGCCCGCGGGCCGAAGGTGAAGGGCGCGGTGCGCGCCGCCGGGCTCACCGAGCACTGGTCGCCGTCGTCGGAGTCCATGGCCGAGGTGCTCGACCGGCTGCTCGCGGAAGGGGTCGACGGGCGGCGCATCGCCCTGCAACTGCACGGGGAGCCGCTGCCCGGGTTCGTCGAGTCGCTGCGGGCGGGCGGCGCGGACGTCGTCCTCGTCCCCGTCTACCGGTGGCTGCCGCCGACCGACCTCACCCCCGTCGACCGGCTCCTGGACGCCGTCGTGAGCCGCGGCGTCGACGCCCTCACCTTCACCTCCGCGCCCGCCGCCGCCTCGCTGTTCGCCCGCGCGGAAGAGCGGGGCATGACGGCCGAGGTCACCGCCGCGCTGAGCCACGACGTGCTGCCCGCCTGCGTCGGCCCGGTCACCGCGCTGCCGCTGCAGTCCCGCGGCCTGGACACCGTGCAGCCCGAACGCTTCCGGCTCGGCCCCCTCGTACAGCTGCTGTGCCAGGAGCTGCCCGCGCGGGCCAGGGCGCTGCCGATCGCCGGGCACCGGGTGGAGGTCCGCGGGCACGCGGTGGTCGTCGACGGCGAGCTGCGGGCCGTGCCGCCCGCCGGGATGGCGCTCCTGCGGGCCCTGATCCGGCGGCCCGGCTGGGTCGTCGCGCGCGCCGAACTGCTGCGCGCGCTGCCGGGCGCGGGCCGCGACGAGCACGCCGTCGAGACGGCGATGGCCCGGCTGCGTACGGCACTGGGGGCGCCGAAGCTCATCCAGACCGTCGTCAAGCGGGGCTATCGGCTCGCGCTGGACCCGGCGGTGGGGTCCAAGTACGGCGACTGAGCGGTGCCCGCGCCGTCCCGGTGCTCCCGGCCGAACAGCACGAGCGCCCGCGCCAGGAACCCGAGGGCGAGCGTGCTCAGGACCGCCCGCACCACGTTCCACGCCACCCACGCGTCCTCGAAGTCCGCCCGCACCGCGCCCGGATCGGCGATCCGCGCGGGGTCGCCCGCGTCCGCCAGCTCGTCGTTCAGGGGTACGTTCACCGTGACGGTGAGGACGACCGTGGCGAAGTACGCCAGCAGCGCCGCGAGCACCCACCAGCGCACCGGGGTGTGCCGCAGCAGCCACCCAGCGACCGCCGTGAGCAGCAGCGCGCCGAAGAAGCTCGCGAAGAACACCGCGTTCTCGAACGCCGCGTTGATGTTCTGCATGGCCTCGATGTACGCGCGGTCCGAACCGCGCGCGAGGCCCGGCATCACGCCGCACGCGAAGATGTAGAAGGCCCCCGCGATCAGGCCCATGGCCAGGGTGGCGGCGCCCAGGACAAGACCGGCGCCGCGGCTTTCGCGTACTGTCGCCACGTTTCGACTCATGGCATCGAGTCAACCGCGGGGTGCGGGCGCGGGCCATGGCCGAGAAGCGCGGCCGCATACGCGGGCGTCTGCGCGGCACCGGCACGGGACCGGCACGGCACCGGCACGGCACCGGCACGGCACCGGCACGGGGCTCCGTGGTGGCAGGGGTTCCGATGGCGCCCGTGGGCGGGCACTGTAGGGGTACGGCACTCACCGGCACACCCCAAGGGCGGTGAAAGGCGCATGGTGTTGGGTGCGACCAAGTCTGCGAAGGCTGCCAAGACCGCCAAGTCTGAGTCTCCTGCTGCGTACCACTCCGCGTTCCACGAACTCCGCTTCGACGCCGGCCGGCCCTGCCTCGACCTGGTCGCCACCAACCACCCCGTGGAGCGCCTGAACGACGTGCGGCGGCTGCGCGACTGGCTCGTCGGCGCGGGCCTGGTCCCGCCGGGCACACCGCTGCCGGGCGCCGACGCGGCCTGGCTCGCCGCCTTCCGCGAGCTGCGCGGCCACATCGCCCAGCTCGTCCGCGCCGAACTGGCCGGCCGGCCCGCCGACGCCGCGCTGGCCCGCGTCAACGCCCTCGCCGCCGCGGCCCCGCCCGCCCCGCTCGCCGTGCGGCACGCGGACGGCAGCCTGACCCGCGCCCTGCACGGCACCCCCGGCCGCCCGGCGCTGCTCGCCGTCGTCGCCCGGGATGCCGTGGAACTGCTCACCGACCCGGTGGCGCGCTCGCTGCTGCGCCAGTGTGAGGGCGACAGCTGTCCGATCGTGTACCTCGACACCTCGCGCGGCCGCCGTCGCCGCTGGTGCTCCAGCGAGGTGTGCGGCAACCGGGAGCGGGTGGCCCGGCACCGGCGCCGGGCGGCGCTCGCGCGGGCCTGAGCAGGAACGTTCGTCCGCTGGGGCAGGTTGTTTCGCCCACCGCGGAGCAGGTTGCTTCGCCCCTGCCGCGCAGAGCCGGGGAAATTTTCCGCCGCGCGTTGAACGCGCCCGCGCCGCCGTCCGTACGTCCAGGGTGACCAGCCGGCGAGGCCGAGCGAGACCGACCGGGGCGGAGAGCACGGCCGACATGGGCAGCCGAGACGAACAGCGGACAGCGGAGGCAGACGTGCGCAAGGATTCCGCCGTGGCCGATGAACGCCCGCACCGACGACATCGACTGACGCCGGTACCCGCCCCGGAGCCGGACGAAGAGCTCATGCGCGCCCTCTACCGCGAACACGCGGGGCCACTTCTGGCCTATGTGCTCCGGCTTGTGGCGGGCGACCGGCAGCGCGCCGAAGATGTCGTACAGGAAACGCTCATCCGTGCCTGGAAGAACGCCGGTCAGCTCAACCGAGCCACCGGTTCGGTACGCCCCTGGCTGGTGACGGTCGCGCGCCGCATCGTCATCGACGGCCACCGCAGCCGGCAGGCCCGGCCGCAGGAGGTCGACCCGTCGCCGCTGGAGGTCATCCCCGCGGAGGACGAGATCGATAAGGCGCTGTGGCTGATGACACTCTCGGACGCGTTGGAGGACCTGACGCCCGCGCACCGGGAGGTACTTGTCGAGACCTATTTCAAAGGGCGTACGGTCAATGAGGCGGCGGAGACACTGGGTATACCCAGCGGGACGGTGCGCTCGCGGGTCTTCTACGCGTTGCGCTCGATGAAGCTCGCGCTGGAAGAGCGGGGGGTGACGGCATGAGTACGCCGTACGACGCACACGGCCACGGGCAGGGCCCGTGGGGCCCCGGCCCCGGCTCCGGCGGCGGCTCAGGGCCGGACGACGTGCACGAGACCGTGGGCGCCTACGCCCTCGGCATCCTCGACGACGCGGAGGCCACGGCTTTCGAGGCGCACCTGGCGGGCTGCGACTTCTGCGCCCGGCAGCTGGAGGAGTTCTCCGGGATCGAGCCGATGCTGGCCGCGCTCGCGGACTTCCCCGGCGCCGGGCTGCCCGGTTCGGGTTACGGGTACGGCGGGCCGGGCCCGGGGTCCGGCTTCGGCGGCGCGGCACCCGGCGGCATCCCCGCCGCGCGCGGCCCCCGGCGCGGCGTACCGGAGATCGGCGAACAGCTCGCCGCCCGGCCGAGCCCGCGCCTCGCGGACCGGCTGGTGGACGAGGTCGCGGCCAAGCGCGCGCAGCGGCGCAGGCGCGGGATGTACCTGGTCGCGGCGGCGGCAGCGCTCATCATCGGCGGCCCGCTCGCGGTCCTCGCGGTGAACGACGACGACGGCGGCGGCGGCACGAAGGACGTGGCGGGCGGCGACCCGCACCCCACGTCCCCCGCCGAGGACGCCTTCTTCAACCACATGGACGACAAGATCGCCGCCACCGACCCCAGGACGAAGGTCACCGCCACCGTCGGCACCGAGAAGAAGGCCTGGGGCACCCACACGGTCCTGGAACTGAAGAACGTCAAGGGCCCGCTGAAGTGCTCCCTGATCGCGGTCGGCAAGGACGGCAAGAAGGAGACCGTCACCACCTGGTCCGTGCCCAAGTGGGGGTACGGCATCAAGGACAGCCCGCACCAGGCGGCGCAGAACCCGCTGTACGTGCACGGCGGCGCCGCGTTCGACCGCAACGACATCGACCACTTCGAGGTGCGCACCTTCGACGGCGACCGCCTGGTGGAGGTGGACGTCTGACCGGTCGTCCGGCGACCTGCCACTGCCCGGCGACTGCACAAGCGGGGTCCCTTTCGCGTACGGTGGACGGCTGCTCAATACGGGCAGCAGCACGTCAGGAAAGGGGCCCCGGTGGCCGACGTACGCGAGCGCGAGATCAGCGTCGAACAGGAACATCTCGACCAGGTCTACCGCCGCCTCGAAGAGAAGATCCACGAGGCCGAGTTCCTGATGAACGACGCGGCCAAGCGCGCCCAGGTCGGCACGCCGGGCGCGCTCGCCGAGCGCGACGCGCAGGTCTTCCGCGCGGGGGTCCATCTCAACCGCCTCAACAACGAGTTCGAGGACTTCCTCTTCGGCCGCATCGACCTGCTGCTCGGCAAGGACGGCAAGAAGGGCCCGGACGGCGCGTACACGGCGGTCGAGCCGGCCGAGGGCGCGGTCCGCACCGAAGAGACCGGCGCTTACGCCGACATCGCCGAGACCCTGCACATCGGCCGCATCGGCGTCCTGGACGCGGACTACTCGCCGCTGGTCATCGACTGGCGCGCGCCCGCCGCCGCGCCCTTCTACCGCTCGACCCCGGTCGAGCCGGGCCGGGTCGTGCGCCGCCGCGTCATCCGCTCCAAGGGCCGCAAGGTCCTAGGCGTCGAGGACGACCTGATGCGCCCGGAGCTGACGGCGTTCCTGGACGGCGAGGAGCTGCCCGTCGTCGGCGACGGCGCCCTGATGGCCGCGCTCGGCCAGGCCCGGAGCCACTCCATGCGGGACATCGTGGCGTCCATCCAGGCCGAGCAGGACATGGTGATCCGCGCGCCCGCCGCGTCGGTGACGTACGTGGAGGGCGGCCCCGGCACCGGCAAGACCGCCGTCGCCCTGCACCGCGCCGCGTACCTTCTCTACCAGGACCGCCGCCGGTACGCGGGCGGCATCCTGATCGTCTCCCCGACCCCCCTCCTGGTCGCCTACACCGAGGGCGTCCTCCCCTCCCTCGGCGAGGAGGGCCAGGTCGCCATCCGCGCAGTCGGCTCCCTGGTCGACGGCACCGAGGCCACGGTCTACGACACCCCGGCAGTGGCTCGTGTCAAGGGTTCGTCGCGGATGCTGAAGGTGCTGCGACGGGCGGCGCGGGGCGCACTGGAACGGGATGCTGCAGCCGCTACAGCTGTGGGCAGTCGTGCCGCTGGGGCGGCTCCCGACCCAAAGAGAGCGAACGGTCAGTCGCCAACGGCGAACGCACAACAACTCGCCTTCGGCGAGGACGCCCCCGAGGCCGAAGGCGAGGCGAAACAGGGCACGCCCACCCGCCTCAGGGTGGTGGCCTTCGGCCGCCGCCTGGAACTCGGCGCCGAGCAACTGCACCGCATCCGCCAGACGGCCCTGAACGGCACCGCCCCGGTGAACCTGCTCCGCCCCCGCGCGAGAAGGCTTCTCCTGGACGCCCTCTGGGAGCAGTCCGGCGCGGCCGGAAGACACGACGACCCCGAACTCGCCGCCGAACTCCGCTCGTCGTTCGACGACGACATCACCTCCGAGGACGACTTCGTCGCCTTCCTCGACGCCTGGTGGCCCGAACTCACCCCCCGCGCCGTCCTCTCCGCGATGAGCGACGAGCGCAGCCTGAACCGCTGGTCCCGCCGCGTCCTCAACCCGGGCGAGGTCCGCAAGGTCGCCCGCTCCCTCAGACGTGACGCCCTGTCCGTCCACGACGTGGCCCTGCTCGACGAACTCCAGGCGATCCTCGGCACCCCGCACCGCCCCCGCAAGAAGAAGGACCTGGACCCGCTCGACCTGCTCACCGGCCTGGACGAGCTGATGCCGCAGCGCGAGGAGTCGCAGCGCGAGCGCGCCGAACGCCTCGCGGCGGAACGTACCGAGTACGCGCACGTCATCGTCGACGAGGCGCAGGACCTCACCCCCATGCAGTGGCGCATGGTCGGCCGCCGCGGCCGGCACGCCACCTGGACGGTCGTCGGCGACCCGGCGCAGTCGTCCTGGTCCGACCCGGACGAGGCGGCGGCCGCCCGCGACGAGGCTCTCGGCTCCCGCCCGCGCCGCCGCTTCACCCTCACCGTCAACTACCGCAACCCGGCCGAGATCGCCGACCTCGCCGCGAAGGTCCTGGCCCTCGCGATGCCCGGCTCCGAATCCCCCTCGGCGGTCCGTTCCACCGGCATCGAGCCTCGTTTCGCGACAGCGAACCATGGACGCGGTGCCGTCGTACGCGAAGGGGACCTGGGCCGGTCCGTGCGCGACGAGGCGGCCCGGCTCCTGGAGCGGGTCGAGGGCACCGTCGGCGTGGTGGTGGCCATGAACCGCCGCGAGCAGGCGGCCCGCTGGCTCGCCGGGCTCGGGGAGCGCGTCGTCGCGCTCGGCAGCCTGGAGGCCAAGGGCCTGGAGTACGACGCGACCCTCGTCGTCTCGCCCGCCGAGATCGCCGACGAGTCCCCGGCGGGCCTGCGCGTGCTGTACGTGGCGCTGACCCGGGCCACGCAGCAGCTCACGGTCCTTTCGGGCGAACGCGACGACCCGGACGCGGACGGGGTGCCCGACCTGCTCAGGGATTGACCCCCGCCACGGGAATTGCCTTACGAGCATCGTTTGTTACCGTTGATGTGGCACCGGCCCGATCCAAGCCCCCGGGCCCAACCTTCGTCGCTACGAGCGACCACTTGCCGCGAGGCGAGCATGGCGGGTCGGTGTCATGAACGTACGAGAGAGGTCCACGTCACCAGTGACGTGGACCTCTCTCTGTTTCGCGGGCACCTCTTCCCGCGACCCGTGACTTCTCGTATGGTGGAAGTCGATTTCCGAAAGCGGGCCCGGGGGCTCGTGAACAAAACGTCCGCAATCCGGGGCGGCTACCACGTACTCAGTGGTAGGTGCGACGATCGGACGGCAACAGCTACAAGGTGAAAGCAGAGGAAGTCCGCCATGGCAACGGCGCCCAGCGTCTCCTACTCGATGACGGTCAGGCTGGAGGTGCCCGCGAGCGGAACCGCGGTCTCCCAGCTCACCACGGCCGTGGAGTCCTCCGGCGGCTCGGTCTCCGGCCTCGACGTCACGGCGTCCGGTCACGAGAAGCTGCGTATCGACGTCACGATCGCGGCCACCTCCACCGCGCACGCCGACGAGATCGTCGAGAAGCTGCGCGGCATCGAGGGCGTCACCCTCGGCAAGGTCTCCGACCGTACGTTCCTGATGCACCTCGGCGGCAAGATCGAGATGCAGTCGAAGCACCCCATCCGCAACCGCGACGACCTCTCCATGGTCTACACCCCGGGCGTCGCCCGCGTGTGCATGGCGATCGCCGAGAACCCCGAGGACGCGCGCCGCCTCACCATCAAGCGCAATTCCGTTGCGGTCGTGACGGACGGCTCCGCCGTGCTCGGTCTCGGCAACATCGGCCCGAAGGCCGCGCTGCCGGTCATGGAGGGCAAGGCGGCCCTCTTCAAGCGCTTCGCCGGCATCGACGCGTGGCCGCTGTGCCTGGACACCCAGGACACCGACGCGATCGTCGAGATCGTCAAGGCCATCGCCCCCGGCTTCGCCGGGATCAACCTGGAGGACATCTCCGCGCCGCGCTGCTTCGAGATCGAGGCCCGGCTCCGCGAGGCCCTCGACATCCCCGTCTTCCACGACGACCAGCACGGCACCGCGATCGTCGTGCTCGCCGCGCTGACCAACGCACTTCGCGTGGTGGGCAAGGCGATTGGGGACGTGCGCGTGGTCATGTCCGGCGCCGGCGCGGCCGGCACGGCCATCCTCAAGCTGCTCATCGCGGCGGGCGTGAAGCACGCCGTCGTCGCCGACATCCACGGCGTCGTGCACGCGGGCCGCGAGGACCTGGTGGACGCCGCGGCCGGCTCGCCGCTGCGCTGGATCGCCGACAACACCAACCCCGAGGGCGTCACCGGCACCCTCAAGGAGGCCGTCGTCGGCGCCGACGTGTTCATCGGCGTCTCGGCCCCGAACGTGCTCGGCGGCGACGACGTGGCGGCCATGGCGGACGACGCCATCGTGTTCGCGCTCGCGAACCCGGACCCGGAGGTCGACCCCGCAATCGCCCGTCAGACGGCGGCAGTTGTGGCCACCGGGCGCTCGGACTTCCCCAACCAGATCAACAACGTCCTGGTGTTCCCGGGCGTCTTCCGCGGCCTGCTCGACGCCCAGTCGCGTACGGTCAACACGGAGATGATGCTGGCGGCGGCCACCGCCCTGGCCGACGTGGTCACCGAGGACGAGCTCAACCCGAACTACATCATCCCCAGCGTCTTCAACGACAGGGTCGCGGGCGCGGTCGCCGGAGCGGTGCGGGGCGCCGCCAAGGCGGCGGGGGTGGCTGTGACAGGCGCCACGGCCTGACCGCACGGCGCGTCGCGGAACGTGGCGCCCGTGACGGCCCTCTAGGGTGGCGGGGCGCGGGCCTTAGGGCCCGCGCGGCCTTACCGGCCCCCGCCGGGGCCTGCGCCGGCCCCACCGGTCAGGCAGGCATGCGGTCCGGCACCGGGAGCGGACGGAGCGTCACCATTTCGAGGCACCCAGCCGAGAAAGGGCGCTTTTCGTGTGACTCCCACGGGTGCCGGATTGGCTTTCCCGCCGCAGGTGGGGGCAGGATGCGTCTCTGGGCGCGAGGGTCCGACGACGGACCCGGGTCCGGGGGCCGCCTCAGGACCCTGGCAGCATCGGCTTCGCTGTGCCCGATATGCGGCTCCGCCGCGAGGCACGCCTCAACAGCAAGAAGAACACGGGAGTACAAAATGAACCGCAGTGAGCTGGTGGCCGCGCTGGCCGACCGCGCCGAGGTGACCCGCAAGGACGCCGACGCCGTGCTGGCCGCGTTCGCCGAGACCGTCGGCGAGATCGTTGCCAAGGGCGACGAGAAGGTCACCATCCCCGGCTTCCTGACCTTCGAGCGCACCCACCGTGCCGCTCGCACCGCCCGCAACCCGCAGACCGGCGAGCCGATCAACATCCCGGCCGGCTACAGCGTCAAGGTTTCGGCGGGCTCCAAGCTCAAGGAGGCCGCCAAGGGGAAGTAACCCTTAGGCAGCAGATGGGGGCGGCCACCCGGTTCGGGTGGCCGCCCCCTTTGCGTGCCGCGGGAAAAGACGGCCTCACACGCCGGCCGGGCTGGATCCGGCCGGAGTCGTCAGCTCAGCGCTGCCTTGCCCGGCAGTTCGACCTTCGCGCCCAACTCCACGAGCTTGTCCATGAAGTTCTCGTAGCCGCGGTTGATCAGGTCGATGCCGTGGACGCGGGACGTGCCCTGCGCCGCGAGGGCCGCGATCAGGTACGAGAAGCCGCCGCGCAGGTCGGGGATGACCAGGTCGGCGCCCTGGAGCTTGGTGGGGCCGCTCACCACCGCGGAGTGCAGGAAGTTGCGCTGACCGAAGCGGCAGTCGGAGCCGCCCAGGCACTCGCGGTAGAGCTGGATGTGGGCGCCCATCTGGTTGAGCGCGGAGGTGAAGCCGAGCCGCGACTCGTAGACCGTCTCGTGCACGATGGACAGGCCCGTGGCCTGCGTCAGGGCGACGACCAGGGGCTGCTGCCAGTCGGTCTGGAAACCGGGGTGGACGTCCGTCTCCAGGGCGATGGACTTGAGCTGGCCGCCCGGGTGCCAGAAGCGGATGCCCTCGTCGTCGATCTCGAAGGCACCGCCCACCTTCCGGTAGGTGTTCAGGAACGTCATCATCGAGCGCTGCTGGGCGCCGCGGATGTAGATGTTGCCTTCGGTCGCCAGCGCCGCGGACGCCCAGGAGGCGGCCTCCAGGCGGTCCGGCAGGGCCTGGTGGGTGTAGCCGCCGAGCTTGTCGACACCGGTGATCCGGATGGTCCGGTCGGTGTCCATGGCGATGATCGCGCCCATTTTCTGCAGGACGCAGATCAGGTCCTCGATCTCCGGCTCCACCGCGGCGTTGGAGAGCTCCGTCACGCCCTCGGCGAGCACCGCGGTGAGCAGCACCTGCTCGGTGGCGCCGACGGACGGGTACGGCAGGGTGATCTTGGTGCCGCGCAGCCGCTGCGGGGCCTCCAGGTACTGGCCGTCGGCGCGCTTCTCGATGGTCGCGCCGAACTGGCGGAGCACCTCGAAGTGGAAGTCGATGGGCCGGCCGCCGATGTCGCAGCCGCCGAGGCCCGGGATGAAGGCGTGCCCGAGGCGGTGCAGGAGCGGCCCGCAGAACAGGATCGGGATCCGCGAGGAGCCGGCGTGCGCGTCGATGTCGGCGACGTTCGCGCTCTCCACGTGCGAGGGGTCGAGCAGCAGCTCGCCCGGCTCCTCACCGGGGCGGACCGTCACACCGTGCAGTTGCAGCAGGCCGCGTACGACCCGTACGTCGCGGATGTCTGGGACATTGCGCAGCCGGCTCGGAGCGCTTCCGAGCAGCGCGGCGACCATGGCCTTGGGCACGAGGTTCTTCGCGCCGCGGACACGGATCTCACCCTCCAGCGGGGTGCCGCCGTGGACAAGCAGGACATCGTCGGTGACGGTCATGAATCTCGCGTTCCGATGAGGTGGACGGGGGGACGAAAGGGTAAGCGTAATGGCCGCGTACCCCCCTTCAGTAAGCCCAAGGCGGGCTCAAACACGTCATGAGTCCGCTACAACACGAACCGTGCGGAACCGGACGCTCACGGTCACTGCGTCAACAGGCCGTCACAGCCGCCCCGGCACCCTCTGAGCTGCGTTGCCCCGCGTCGTCCCATTGCCTCCCCGCGCGGGCCCAAGATGCGGGATCATGTCTGGCATGACCGAGGTGTCCTCGCTCACAGGGCGGCTGCTCGTGGCCACGCCTGCCCTGTCGGACCCCAATTTCGACCGTGCGGTGGTGCTGCTCCTCGACCACGACGAGGAGGGCTCCCTCGGTGTGGTGCTCAACCGCCCGACGCCGGTGGACGTGGCGGACATCCTGGAGGGCTGGGGCGACCTCGCGGGCACGCCCGGCGTGGTCTTCCAGGGCGGCCCGGTCTCCCTCGACTCGGCCCTGGGCGTCGCGGTCATCCCCGGCGAGGAAGGCCCCCTCGGCTGGCGCCGCGTACATGGCGCGATCGGCCTGGTCGACCTGGAGGCGCCCCCGGAACTGCTCGCCTCCGCGCTCGGCAGCCTGCGGATCTTCGCCGGGTACGCGGGGTGGGGCCCCGGGCAACTGGAGGACGAACTGGTCGAGGGTGCCTGGTACGTCGTCGAGTCCGAGCCCGGCGATGTGTCCTCGCCGGACCCGGAGCAGCTCTGGCGGGCGGTCCTGCGCCGCCAGCGCAGCGAATTGGCGATGGTGGCGACGTATCCGGATGACCCGTCCTTGAACTGAGTCCGCCCCCCGGCCCACCTGCCGCTCCTGGGGCTCCGCCCCAGACCCCGCTCCTCAAACGCCGGAGGGGCTGAAATGTGCCGGTGAGTTCTAGCCCGTCGAGGGGGTCCCTCCCTGCTCCTTAAGAGCTTGGGGGAGTTTGAGGACGAGGCCGTTCAGGCCGATACGGGGGTCTGGGGGCGGAGCCCCCAGTTTCGGGAAGGGGCGGGCTTGGGGAAGGCCCCGCAGGGCTACTCAACCCGCACCCGCAGATACCGCTCAGCCAGCGGATGCGCGTCCCGCCCCGGGACCACCAGGTGGACGGCGACCGGCGGCGCGTTCTTGAGGCGTACGTAGCGCAGGCCCGGGTGGGAGTGCCTGCGGGCGACCGGCTCCGGCGCGACCCCGACCCCGTGCCCCGCGACCACCGCCTCCAGCCACTCGTCGAAGTTGTCGGCGGTACAGGCGAGCGCCGGACGCCGCCCGGCGGGCCACAGGTCGGGCCGGGTGGCGCCGGTGACGGTGTTCACGACGAGCGGCACCCCCGCCAGCTCGGCCCAGTCGACGACGCGCCGGTGCGCCAGGTCGGCCGAGCCACGGGCGACGACGGCGACGCGCGGCTCGTACAGCAGCACCCGGCCGCGGACCGCCGAGCCGGGCGGGAGCTCACCGCGTACGACCGCGACGTCGCACGCCCCCGACGCGAGCCCGGCCAGCGGCTCGTCGCGCCGCACGAGCCGCACCCCCGCGCCGGTCGCCGCCTCGAACGCGACATTGAGCGGACCGCAGGCCTCCGGCAGCAGCGAGGTGAAGCCGAGCCGCAGCAGCGGAGGCCCGCCGCGGGCCGCGCACAGGGTCGCGTCCAGGCGGGACAGCAGCGGCGCCAGCTCGTCGCGCAGGCGGCGGCCGGCGTCGGTGAGTTCGACGCTGCGGGTCGTGCGGTCGAGGAGCCGGGCGCCCAGGGACTCCTCAAGGGCGCGCACGGTGCGCGTCAGCGCGGGCTGACCGACGCGCAGGACGGCGGCGGCGCCCGTGAAGCTCAGCTCGTCGGCGACGGCGAGGAAGGCGCGCAGATGGCGCAGCTCGACGCCGTCGGGTGCGGTTCCGGGGTGTGGCACATCCATGCCTACGGAGCATAAATACACCTCCGCAAGCATTTCCCCGGCGAACCGGAGACTGCCTACGTTTCCGTCCCGACGGCGCGCGACCCGCGCCGTCGTACGTACGGACGAAGGGAGCTGGGTGCGGTGCGGCGGATATGGCTGCTGATGCTGGGGGCCTTCACGTTGGGGCTCGACGCCTACGTGATGGCGGGGCTGCTGCCCGTGGTCGCGGACGACCTGAACACGACGGTGTCCCTCGCCGGACAGATGGTGACGGTGTTCACGCTCGCGTACGCGGTGAGCGCGCCGCTCGTCGCGGGCCTCCTGGCGGGCGCCCGCCCGCGCGTGCTGATCGTCGCCTCGCTCGCCGTCTTCACCCTCGGCAACGGCGCCACCGCGCTCGCGCCGGGCCTCGCCGTGCTGCTCCTCTCGCGCGCCGTGGCCGGGGTGGGCGCCGGGGTCTACTCGGCGCTGTCCACGGCGGCCGCCGCGTCCCTCGCCGGGCCGGAGCGGCGCGGGCGGGCCCTCGCCCTGGTCATGGGTGGCATGAGCTCGGGCACGGTGCTCGGCGTACCGCTCGGGGTGCTGCTCGCCGACCACACCTCGTGGCGCTCGACGATGTGGCTGGTGACCGGGCTCGGCGCGGTCGCCCTCGTGGGGCTCGCCATCGGCCTTCCGCAGGTGCCGGCCGAGCCGCCGGTGCCGGTGCGGGCGCGGCTCGGGGCGCTCGCCGACCGGGCCGTCCTGCCGGTCGTCGGCGTCTCCTTCCTGGCGGCGGTGTCGAGCCTCGGCCTGTACACGTACCTCGCGCCGGTCCTGGAGGGCGCGGGCGGCGTCGGCGAGGGGGACGTCGCGCCGTACCTGTGGGCCTGGGGGATCGGCGGGGTGCTCGGCAGTGTGCTCGCGGGGCCGCTGGTGGACCGGTGGAGGCGGGTGTACGCGCTGGTCGCGGGTGTCATGGGGGCGCTGGTGGTGGCGGAGGTGGCGCTTCCGCTGCTGGGCGCGGCGGCCTTCCCGGCGCTCGTGGTCTGGGGCGCGGCGGGCTGGGCCCTGCAAGTGCCGCAGCAGCACCGGCTGTTGGCGCTGTCCGCCGAGCGCGGCACGGTGGCGCTGGCGCTGAACAACTCCGCCCTCTACCTCGGCAGCGCGGTCGGCTCCGGGGCCGCGGGGCTCGCGCTCTCGGCGGGGCTGGGGGCGCAGGAGTTGCCGTGGGTGGCGGCCGGGGTGGCCGCGGCGGGGCTCGCGCTGCACGCGGTGGCGGCGCGTGCGCGGCGCACGGGGCCGCGCGGAGACGGCTCGGACGGCAGGCGCTGCCGGGACGCGCCCGGCGTGAGTACCCTTGGCACCTATGAGCACTCTTGAGCCCGAGCCCGAGCGCGGGGCAGGTACGGGGACCCTCGTAGAGCCGACGCCGCAGGTGTCGCACGGTGACGGCGACCACGAGCGCTACGCGCACTATGTCCAGAAGGACAAGATCATGGCGAGCGCCCTCGACGGTACGCCCGTCGTGGCGCTCTGCGGCAAGGTGTGGGTCCCCGGCCGCGACCCCAAGAAGTATCCCGTCTGTCCCATGTGCAAGGAGATCTACGAGTCCATGGGAGCGGGCGGCGACAAGGACAAGGGCGGCGGCAAGGACGGCGGCAAGAAGTAGTTTCCTCTGGCGGGGGCGCCTTGGGCCGTCGTTCGCAGGGGGCTTCGCCCCTTGCCCCCTTTGTTGGCGCTTCGCGCCTCGTCCTCAAACGCCGGACGGGCTGTAACCAGCCCGTTCGGCGTTTGTCGTCTGCGGGGCGTTGCACACCCCGCAACGGCTCTTTTGCGGTGCGCAATAGCGTGGCAGCCTCGCTCCATGACCTTTGAGGAACTGATCCCGGCGCCCGCACGCGCCGAGAGTCCCGGTGGTGGCGGCTTCACCTTCGACGCGGCGACCACGCTCTGGGCGGGACCCGGTACGGAGTCCACCGAACGCTGGTTGCGTGCCACGCTCGGTGGCGCCTTCCGGCTTCCGCTCGCGCCCGGCGCGGAAGGCGCGCCGGGCGGTGTCTCGCTCCGTCTGGACGACGGCCTCGAACCGGAGGCGTACCGGCTGACCGTCACCGGCGACGGTGTCGAGATCCGCGGCGGCGCGGCGGCGGGGGTGTTCTGGGGGGCGCAGACGCTGCGTCAGCTCCTCGGCCCGGACGCCTTCCGGAGGGCGCCCGTCACCGCCGGACGGGAACGTACCGTCCCGCGGGGCGTCATCGAGGACGCCCCGCGATTCCGCTGGCGCGGCATGATGCTCGACGTGGCGCGGCACTTCATGCCGAAGGACGGGGTGTTGCGCTACCTCGACCTGCTCGCCGCGCACAAGCTCAACGTCTTCCACTTCCATCTGACGGACGACCAGGGCTGGCGGGTGGAGATCAAGCGCTATCCGCGGCTCACCGAGGTCGGGGCCTGGCGGCCGCGCACCAAGTGGGGGCACCGGGCCTCGGAGTTGTGGGACGAGAAGCCGCACGGCGGCTACTACACGCAGGACGACATCCGCGAAATCGTCGCGTACGCCGAGTCCTTGCACATCACCGTCGTCCCGGAGATCGACGTGCCGGGGCATTCGCAGGCGGCGATCGCCGCGTACCCCGAGCTCGGCAACACCGACGTCATCGACACGGCCGCGCTGTCGGTGTGGGACACCTGGGGTGTCACACCGAACGTGCTCGCGCCCACGGACGGCACCCTCCGTTTCTACGAGGGGGTGTTCGAGGAGCTCCTTGAGCTGTTCCCGTCGACCTTCATCCACGTCGGCGGTGACGAGTGTCCCAAGGAGCAGTGGAAGGACTCGGCCGCCGTGCAGGCCCGCATCGAGGAGCTGGGGGTCAGCAACGAGGACGAGTTGCAGAGCTGGTTCATCCAGCACTTCGACAAGTGGCTCTCCGCGCGCGGGCGTCGGCTCATCGGCTGGGACGAGATCCTGGAGGGCGGCCTGGCGGCGGGCGCGGCGGTGTCGTCCTGGCGCGGCTACGGCGGCGGCATCGCGGCGGCCCAGGCCGGCCACGACGTCGTGATGTGCCCCGAGCAGCACGTCTACCTGGACCACCGTCAGCACGGCGGCCCCGACGAGCCCGTGCCCATCGGTTTCGTACGCACCCTGGAGGACGTCTACCGCTTCGAGCCGGTGCCCGCCGAGCTCACCGCGGACGAGGCGAAGCACGTCCTCGGGACGCAGGCCAACGTGTGGACCGAGGTGATGGAGTACCAGGGGAGGGTGGACTACCAGGTCTTCCCGAGGCTCGCGGCGCTCGCCGAAGTCGCCTGGCGTACGCTCCCGGCGCCCGCGGAGCGCGACTTCGCCGACTTCGAACGGCGAATGACCGCCCACTACGCGCGACTTGACGCCCTGGGTGTCGACTACCGCCCGCCGGGCGGCCCGTTGCCGTGGCAGAAACGTCCCGGAGTGCTCGGACGCCCGATCGAGGGGGCGCCCCCAAACGTGTGAGGCGACGCCCGAGCGCGTGCTCCCGGCGGTCCGCGGTGCGACCGTGGGCCGCCAGGAGAAAGCCGTACAAGGATCGCCGAAGGGTGGCAATTCCCGCTGACCGGCGAGGGAGTGCGAAAACGGCATATCCCCCAGGTCTGCGGACGAACGTCTCCTAGCGGACCCCCGCGCCGGGGCCCGGGGAAGATGTGCCAGAGTTGCCACGTCCGGGTTGTGAGCACGTACCGTACGGCGGAACAGGCGTAACGGTGAGAACGGCGCGCAAGTCGCCGGGCCATCGGGAAGGGGCAGCCGGTTTTGACCACGCACGCACCGCGGGCGGCGCAGGGGGCGCAGTCTGTGACGCTGCCTGCCACGCTCGACGAGGCCGTCGCGGCGCTCGCCGCCGTGCCCGCCGCCGTGCCCGTCGCGGGCGGCACGGACCTGATGTCGTCGGTCAACGCGGGCCTGCTCCGCCCCGCCGCCCTCGTCGGCCTCGGCCGCATCAACGAGATCCGCGGCTGGCAGTACCAGGACGGACACGGCCTGCTCGGCGCGGGCCTCACGCACGCGCGCATGGGGCGCCCGGACTTCGCCGCGCTCATCCCGGCGCTCGCCGCCGCCGCGCGCGCCGCGGGACCGCCGCAGATCCGCAACGCGGGCACCCTCGGCGGCAACATCGCCTCGGCCGCGCCCACCGGCGACTCGCTGCCCGTACTCGCCGCGCTGGAAGCCGTGTTGATCATCGCCGGGCCGGGCGGCACCCGCCGCGAGATCCCGGTCTCGCACCTGCTCGCGGGCATGGAGATGCTGGCCCCCGGCGAGCTCATCGGATACGTGCGCGTGCCGCTCCTGCACGCCCCCCAGGTCTTCCTGAAGGCGACCGGGCGCACCGGCCCGGGGCGCGCCACCGCGTCGGTCGCCCTGGTGCTCGACCCGGCGCGCAGGGGAGTGCGGTGCGCCGTCGGCGCCATCGCGCCCATGCCGCTGCGGCCGCTGGAGGCCGAGCAGTGGGTGGCCGGGCTCATCGACTGGGACGGCGAGCGGGGTCTGGTGCCGGAGGCCCTGACGGCCTTCGGCGAGTACGTCGCCGCGGCGTGCGTCCCCGACCACCCGCCCGCCGAGGACGGCACCGCGCAGCCGCTGCCGCCCGCCGTACTGCACCTGCGGCGCACCGTCGCCGCGCTGGCCCGACGAGCACTGGGGAGGGCGCTGTCGTGACCGACGGTCAGAGGAATGGCACGGGCGGCTGGCAGCCGCATCCGCAGGGTGAGTACGACGCGGACGCCACCGCGTTCGTGCAGCTCCCCGAGGGTGCGGCCGACGCCGTGAGCACGCCGCTCGCCGCCCCCGGGCACGGCTATGTGCCGCCGCAGATAACGGTCGCGCCGACCGCGCCCGACGCCACCGACCCGGCGGCCACGGGCGTGTGGGTGCTGCCCCCCGAGATCACCGGCATGGCGCCCGCGTCGTCCGGCGGCGCGCAGTCCGTGACCTGGCCCGACCCCGGCACGCAGACGGGCGCCCATCCGCAGCATCAGCTTCCGGCCGAGGCCGGCCCCGACGCGTACGACCAGCGCGCCACCGGACAGTGGACGTTCCCGGACGCGATGCCCTCGCACCCGCAGGGGCAGGGCGGGGCCGGGGACGGGGCTGGGCACGAGCACGGCCACGAGCCCGGCCATGCGCCCGTTGGGCACGACGTGACCGGGCAGTGGTCCATCCCCGTCGCGAACGGTGATCTTCCGGACGAATCGGGCGAGTTCACGACGTCGTCGCTCGCGGCGCAGCTGGGGGCGACGCCGCCCGCGACGCTGCCCGGCGGGGCGCCCGCTCCCTGGGCCACGTCGGCCGCGTCGTGGCCGGCGCAGGCCCCGGAGGCGTCCGAGCCGCCGCAGACGTCCCCGTTCCCGGAGGCGCCCCAGGCGCCCCAGTCGTTGGGGTACCCGGCGGCTCCGGCGGAGGCCGCGGCGGGGTCCGCGCCGACGGGGCAAGCGCCCGTGCGGCACGGGCAGTCCGGCTCTTCGGGGGCCTCCGAGACCCCCGAGACGCCTTTCGAGCGGACCGCCAAGCTGTTCGTCGTGGGCCGCCGCCCGGACGGGTCCCTCGGTCCTGCGGGGGCGCGGGGTGACGTACCGGACGAAACGGGCGGTCATGTCGGCGGTGTGGACGCTATGGACGCCGAGGGCGTCGAGGGCGTGCCCGTCGAGCCCGGTTCCGGGTCGGGACCCGTTGCCGCGGCGCCTGGAGCGGCGCCGGGCGGAGCCATGGCTCCGGAGGGTTCTTCGGTGTCCGGCTGGGCGGGGGCGGACTCCGCAGGCGGGGCGGCGGATGGTGGGTACGGGGCGGACTCCGTACACGGGGCAGACCCCGCATTCGGGGCGGACTCCGTGCACGGGGTGGACTCCGTGCACGGGGTGGACTCCACATACGGGGTGGGCCCCGCACACGAGACGGACTTCGCGCACGAAGCACCCGCGCACGAAGCACCCGCGCACGCCGCGAACCACGCACCCGACGTGGACCCCGCGTTCGTGAACCTCGCGCACGGCGTGCACGCCGCGCCCGCACACCACGCGCCCGAGGCGGGCCATGCCCTCGGCGCGGGACACCCCGGTGACGCGGGTGGTGTGGCCGAGGCGGCCCTCGCCTACGGAATGGACCACCTGTCCGACGACGCGGACTTCGTTCCCGAGACGGGACACCTGCCCGAGACGGGACACCTGCCCGAGACGGGACACCTGTCCGACGGGAGCGACGGGGACGACGGAGACGAGGGCGACTTCGCGTCCGACGCCGACCAGGGGTCCGGGCCGGACGCCGGCTACGGGGCGGGCCACGCCCACCAGGCGGGCCATCTCCGCGGTGGGGAGGACGCGTTCGAAGCGGGCCGTCAGCCGGAGGCGGGGCACTCTCGCGGAGCCGGAGCGGTCCACGCCCGTGACGTCGACGGTGCGCCGGAGGTGGGCGACGCCCGCCGGGCGGACCACCCCCGGCACGCCGAAGGCGCACCCGAGGCCGACCACGCACTCGACGCGCACGACGCGGCCGTCGCCTCCGACGCGCACGACGTGACCGGAGCGGACTTCGCCCCCGAGGCGGACCAAGACCACCCGGGCGCGGACTTCGCCCCGGGCGCGGGCCACAGCGCCGACACGGACGGCGCGTCCCAAGCGGGCGTTGCCCCCGGCGCCGACCCCGCCCGCGAGGCGGCCCACGCCGGGGAGGGACGTCACGCCGCGGAGGCGGCCCACGCCGGGAACGGGTCCCACGCCGCGGAGGCGGCCCACCGCGCGGAGACGGCGCCCGCCGGGAACGGCCCCCGTCCCACGGAAACGGCCCACGCCGGGGAGGGATCCCACGCCGCCGAGGCGGCCGACGCCCGGAACGGGTCCCACCCCGCGGAAGCGGACCACAGCCCGCACACCCCCCCCACCTCCGACCCGGCTGACGTCGAAGCGGAAGCCGAAGTCGAGGCGGAAGCCGAAGCCGCAGCCGAAGCGGAAGCCGACGCCGAAGCCGACGCCCCCTCCGCCACCGCCCCGACCAAGGCTCCAGAGCCGGCCGTCACCCCCCAGGACGAACACCCCCTCGTGTCCTACGTCCTGCGCGTCAACGGTGCCGACCGGCCCGTCACCGACGCGTGGATCGGGGAGTCGTTGCTGTACGTGCTGCGGGAGCGGCTCGGGCTCGCGGGGGCCAAGGACGGGTGCTCGCAGGGCGAGTGCGGGGCCTGCAACGTCCAGGTGGACGGGCGGCTCGTCGCGTCCTGCCTGGTGCCCGCGGCCACCGCGGCGGGCAGCGAGGTGCGTACCGTCGAGGGCCTGGCCGTGGACGGGCAGCCCTCCGACGTGCAGCGCGCGCTGTCCAACTGCGGCGCCGTGCAGTGCGGTTTCTGCGTACCGGGCATGGCGATGACCCTGCACGACCTGCTCGAAGGCAACCCCGCGCCCAGCGACCTGGAGACCCGCCGCGCGCTGTGCGGCAACCTCTGCCGCTGCTCCGGCTACCGGGGCGTCCTCGACGCGGTCCGCGACGTGGTCGCCGAGCGCGAGGCGAAGGGCGCGGCGAACGAGCAGGAGCAGGGGCAGGAACAAGAGCAAAGGGGACAGGGGCACGGCGCACAAGGCGGGCAGACGCCGCGCGTGCCGCATCAGGCGGGCCCGTACGGCCAGGACGGAGGCCAGGCGTGAGCAACGAGACCGTCGCCGCGCCCGCGCCGGGCGCGGAGCAACTGCCGCACGGCATCGGCTCGTCACTGCCGTCGGCGGAGATCAGGGCCAAGACGGCGGGCACGTTTCCGTACGCCGCTGACCTGTGGGCCGAGGGCCTGCTGTGGGCGGCGGTGCTGCGCTCCCCGCACGCGCACGCGCGCATCGTGTCCATCGACATCACCCACGCGCAGGAGATGCCGGGCGTCCGCGCCGTCGTCACGTACGAGGACGTCCCGGGCGAGCCGCTGCACGGCCGCAAGACCGCCGACCGCCCGGTGTTCGCGTCCGAGGTCGTGCGCCATCACGGCGAGGCGATCGCCGCGGTCGCCGCCGACCACCCGGACACGGCCCGGATGGCCGCCGCCGCGATCATCGTCGAGTACGAGGTGCTCGACCCGGTGACCGACCCCGAGCAGTCCTTCGAGGCCGCGCCGCTGCACCCCGACGGCAACCTCATCCGCCACATCCCGCTGCGGCACGGCGACCCGGAGGCGGCCGGCGAGGTCGTCGTCGAGGGTCTCTACCGGATCGGACGGCAGGACCCGGCGCCCATCGGCGCGGAGGCCGGACTCGCGGTGCCCCGCCCGGACGGCGGGGTGGAGCTGTACATCGCCTCCACCGACCCGCACGGCGACCGCGACATGGCCGCCGCCTGCTACGGCCTCGCCCCCGAGCGCGTGAAGGTCGTCGTGACCGGTGTGCCCGGCGCCAGCGCCGACCGCGAGGACGCCAGCTTCCACCTGCCGCTCGGCCTGCTCGCCCTCAGGACGGGCTGCCCGGTCAAGCTCACCGCGACCCGCGAGGAGTCCTTCCTCGGCCACGCCCACCGCCACCCGACACTCCTGCGCTATCGCCACCACGCGGACGCGGACGGCCAGTTGGTGAAGGTGGAGGCGCAGATCCTGCTCGACGCGGGCGCGTACGCCGACACCTCGGCGGACGCGCTGGCCGCGGCGGTCTCCTTCGCCTGCGGCCCCTACGTCGTCCCGCACGCCTTCATCGAGGGCTGGGCGGTGCGCACGAACAACCCGCCGTCCGGCCACGTACGCGGCGAGGGCGCGCTCCAGGTCTGTGCCGCGTACGAGGCGCAGATGGACAAGCTCGCCAAGAAGCTGGGCGTCGACCCGGCCGAGCTGCGGCTGCGCAACGCGATGGCGACCGGCGACATCCTGCCGACCGGACAGACGGTGACATGCCCGGCCCCGGTGGCCGAACTCCTCGCCGCCGTACGGGACTTCCCGCTGCCCGACCTGCCCAAGGACACCCCGCAGGAGGACTGGCTGCTGCCCGGCGGCCCCGAGGGCGCGGGCGAACCGGCCGCCGTGCGGCGCGGCGTCGGCTACGGCCTCGGCATGGTCCAACTCCTCGGCGCCGAAGGCGCGGACGAGGTCTCCACGGCCACGGTGAAGGTCCACGACGGCGTCGCCACGGTGATCTGCGCGGCCGTCGAGACCGGCCAGGGCTTCACGACCCTCGCCCGGCAGATCGTCCAGGAGACCCTGGGCATCGACGAGGTCCGCGTCGCTCCCGTGGACACGGACCAGCCCCCCGCCGGGCCGAGCTGCCACGGCCGCCACACCTGGGTGTCGGGCGGCGCGGTCGAGCGCGCCGCGAAGATGGTCCGCACCCAGCTCCTCCAGCCCCTGGCGCACAAGTTCGGCATGTCGACCGAGCTGCTCCAGATCGCCGACGGCAAGATCACCTCGTACGACGGCGTCCTGTCGACCACCGTCGAGGAGGCGATGGACGGCAAGGAGCTGTGGGCCACGGCGCAGTGCCGCCCGCACCCCACCGAGCCGCTCGACGCCGACGGCCAGGGCGACGCCTTCGTGGGCATGGCCTTCTGCGCGGTCCGCGCCGTCGTGGACGTGGACATCGAGATCGGCTCCGTACGCGTCGTGGAGCTGGCCGTCGCCCAGGACGTCGGCCGGATCCTCAACCCGGCGCAGCTGCGGGTCCGCATCGAGGCGGGCGTCACCCAGGGCGTCGGCGCCGCGCTCACCGAGAACCTGCGCACCCCGCGCGGCCTCGTCCGCCACCCCGACCTGACGGGCTACGCCCTGCCCACCGCCCTGGACGCCCCCGACATCCGCATCGTGAAACTCGTCGAGGAACGCGACGTGGTCGCCCCCTTCGGCGCGAAGGCCGCGAGCGCGGTGCCGGTGGTGACGTCCCCGGCGGCGATCGCGTCGGCCGTGCGGGCGGCGACGGGGCGCCCGGTGAACCGGTTGCCGATCAGGCCGCAGGCGGCGGTGGGGGCGGAGCTGGCGTAGTCCGCCCTGCGTCGCTGCGGGGGGGGCAATCTTCAGCCCCTCCGGCGTTTGAGGACGAGCCGCGAAGCGGCGATAGCGAGGGCCCAGGGGGCGGCAGCCCCCTGGTTACGGGAAGGGGCGGGCCCGGGGCGCCCCGCGAGGGCCCCGCGCCACCCACCACGCCCCCCCCCGCGAAAAAGGGGAGGAACCCTCGGCCACGCCGAGGTAACTTCGCGCGTGTGAACGCAGCCACCACCCCCGAAGGGGTCATCGTCATCACCGGCATCATGGCCGCCGGCAAGTCCACGATCGCCCAGGCCCTCGCCGAACGACTGCCCCGCGCCGCACACGTACGGGGCGACGTCTTCCGACGCATGATCGTCTCCGGCCGCGAGGAGTACGAGCCGGGGGCCGGCGCCGAGGCGGAGGCCCAACTCCGCCTCCGCTACGGCCTGTCGGCGTCGACGGCGGACGCGTACGCCGCCGCGGGCTTCACCGCGATCGTCCAGGACGTGATCCTCGGCGAGGAGCTGAAGCGGTACGTCGACCTGGTGCGGACGCGCCCCCTGCACGTCGTCGTGCTCGCCCCACGGCCCGCCGCGGTGGCCGCGCGCGAGGCCGCCCGCGGCAAGACCGGCTACGGCGAGTGGACGGTAGAGGCCCTGGACGAGGGGCTGCGCGCCACCACGCCACGTATCGGACTGTGGCTGGACAGCACGGAGTTGACGGTGGATCAGACGGTGGACGCGATTCTGGCGCGGCTCGACGAGTCGGCGGTGGCCTGAGAGTGGAATGTCACCGACCGGTGCCCATACGGTCGCGATGACGCCTCAGGCATGGCATCCCCCCATAAATCCCTTTTGTTAGCGGCGAGTTGAGGGGCACCATCGAAAGTGTTCCGAGCAAGTACGCCACAACTACGGGGGAAATCATGGGGAATGACGGTGACTCGGGCTGGGGCTGACCCCGGCATGCCGAGCGTGACGCGGGGCCTCGCGAATTGAGGCACCGACAGGGGGCGGTCCCGGCCGGGACCGCCCCTCTTCGCGTCCGCGGAACGCCACCGGTTGGAGGCCGTGACCGGAATCGAACCGGCGTGCTTCGCTTTGCAGGCGAATCCCTCAACCACTCGGGCACACGGCCACGTCGTACGCTCGCGCCGTACGTGACGTATGGACCGTAGGCAGCCCCGGTCGGGCCGCTCAAGCTTCGGGCGGCCACTGCAACGCGACTGCCATGCGGCGTTCACGAAACCGGGGACACCGCGGCACCGGACCACTGGAAGTGGAGCTCTTCATGGCGCCCCTGCCCGACCGTCCCCGCACCGCCGTGCTCGTCATCGACATGCAGAACGGGGCGGAGGGCTAGGCGGCCGTGTCGTACGTGTAGTGCCGCGTGTGGTCGAGCATGTCCGCGGGCGTCACGTCGCCCCAGGGACGCATCGTGTCGTGGAGGTCGACGACGTCGCGGGTGCCGGAGGCGGGCAGGTAGGGCGAGTTGGGGTGGCGGGACTGCCACTCGGTCCACAGCTTGTCTATGTAGGCGTGGTGCAGCCAGAAGACGGGGTCGTTGGGGGGAGGCCCCGGTGGCCATGTGGCCGCCGACCCACACGTGGACGCGGTTGTGGAGGTTGACGCCGCGCCAGCCTTCGAGGTGGTTGCGGAATCCGTCGGATCCGCTGTTCCACGGCGGGGCGTCGTACGTGGACATGGCGAGGACGGAGTCGACCTCGGCCCTGGTGGGCAGCTGGAGTCCGCGTGCGCCGAGGGTGCGGCGCAGGAAGTCGCGGCCGTCGACGCGGACGTTGATGCGCCAGCCGTTGCCGGAGACGGCGAAGGCGCCGTCGGTGACCTGGCCGTCGCGGCTGCGGCCGGTGCCGCCGAGGAAGTCGGGGGCCCAGAGGGAGGCGGCGGGGGTGCGGTCGACGGTCCAGTCCCAGTAGGGCAGGGCGACGGACGGGTCGACGGACTGCAACGCCTGCTCGAACTGTATGAGGAACCGGCGGTGCCAGGGGAGGAAGGACGGCGAGCGGTGGCCGACGCGGTCGCTGTCGTCGCGGTCGCTCATGATGAAGTCGTTGTGGGTGTTGACGAAGGAGTCGTAGCGCCCGTCGCGCTTGAGGGCGAGCAGCGCGGCGACGAAGCGCCGCTTCTCGTCGGCGGTGAGCTGGGCCTGGTTCTTGCGTACGGTCATGGCGGTGCTCCGGGTCAGACGGCGGACGGGGACGGGGCGAGCGGGACGAGCGCGGCGCCCTGGAGTTCGACGACGGCGGCGCGGGCGAGGGCGCGCGGGGTGGCCCGGGGCTCGTAGTGGTTGATGACGCTGATCCAGGTGCCGTCGGCGTTGCGCATGATGTGCAGGTCGTCGCCGTCTATGCGGATGGCGTAGCCGTCGCCGTGGTCCCCGTGGTGTCCCCCGCCGTGGCCTCCGGTGGGCTCGCCCTGTATCCGGCGGCCGAGGTACACCTCGTCGAAGGAGCCGGGCTGGTCGCTCGGACTGCCGTGGGCCGTCGGCTTGCCGTGGTCCATCGGCGCGGCGGCCCGGGCGGATCCGGCGACGGCGAGGCCGGCGGCGGCGCTCGCGGTGACGCCGAGGGCCTGTCGGCGGGTGATTCCGGGCATGCGTGGTACCCCCAAGTAAGCGTGGTGAAGGGGCAGTTCCGGTGGTCGGCCGGACTGCTGAGGCCATGCCTACAGGGAGGGGGGAGTGGGGCCGTAATCGGCGCGAAGAGTTGCCCGCCATTACGGACAACTACGTATAAATAGTGCAGACTTGTACGAGCAGGATCCTGCTGTCAGTTCGCCCGGGGCGTGCGCAGGCCGCAAATTCTGCTGCCGAAGTAAGGATACCGTGAAGAATCTTCACGTATGGCCCCTGGGTCGTGCCCCGGGTCACAGGGGAAAGCTGGCCGAAAGGCGCACCGCTGTCAGGCATGACGCGCGCCGACCATCCCGTCGACTGGCTGAAATTGCACTTGCAACGCGCATGCGTGGACGACTTGGCTGGAGCGTCTGTTGACTGAGCGACGGGGGAGGAACCGCACATGACGCAGCCGCCGGGACAGCAGCCCGGGCAGCCGCAGTCGCGACCGTGGCAGGGAGGAGGCGGCTTCGGCGCGCCACACGGTTCGTACGGCGCGCCGCAGGGGCCGTACGCCGCGCCTCAAGGCCCGTACGGAGCGGCGAGACCCACGGCGGACAACCCGTACGCGCAACCGCCCCAGCCAGGGCACCCTGTGCAGCCCGCCCAGCACATACCGCAGTACGGGGGCGGATACCCGCCGCCTCCGCCACCGCCCCCAAAGCGCAAGACAGGGCTGATCGTCGGGGCGGCGGTGCTGGCGATGGCGGCGGTGGCAGGAGGGGTCTGGTTGGCGGTGGGCCAGGGCGACGACGAGTCGAAGAAGCCCGAGGCGAAGCCGAGCGGGAGCGCGACGGCGGACGCCGAGCCGCGGGAGAGCCCGGCGCCCAGCCCGGAGGAGTCGGACGACACGGACGAAGATCCGTACGCCGACCCCGATGACACGGAGGAATCCGAGGAACCCAGCGGCGGCCCGACCGGGACCACGCTCGTCGGGTTCTGGCGGTCGGAGAAGCCGGGGGGCGGCATCCTCGGACTGCGGGAGAGCCCGGACACCACGAAGCCGAAGAAGGCCTCGGTGTCGCTGCTCGACGGCGGCCGGTGCAGCGGCCTGCGCCGCGTGGTCGAGCCGGGCCGTACCTACCGGATAGGGCTGATCTGCGAGCGGGACAACAAGGAGATCTTCGGGGACCTGGTCTTCCCGGGCGGCGACACCCTGACGGTCACCTGGGACAAGGGCAAGTCCGGCAAGGAGACCTACAAGCGGTTCCTGGACTGGTCGGAGGACGGGGCGGGGGACGGGGGCACCGACGGCAGCGGGGGCGGGGGAGACACGGGAGTCGAGGGCGTCGCCCACACCAGGTAGGTGGGCCGACGGCGATGTCCCCGGAGTCACGGAGCCGTACACCACGGGGGTCGTACGACCAAGGGATGATCGATGGCCCGTCCGGAGATAGGGGCCGGGTGTCAGTGGGCGCTTCTACGCTGGGCCCTATGACTGCCCGAGACTCCCGCGACGCCGAAGTCGCCACCGGCCCGGCCGCCTTGGAGGCGGCCTCCGTATCGGAGGGGCGCGCGGGCGGTGTGCTCGGGAAGCCGTATCGGGCGCTGAGCATCGGGATCGTGTCGGTCGTGTTCCTCATCGCCTTCGAGGCGACCGCCGTGGGGACGGCGATGCCCGTGGCGGCGCGGGAGCTCGACGGGATTCCGTTGTACGCCTTCGCGTTCTCGGCGTATTTCACGACGAGCCTGTTCGGGATGGTCCTGTCGGGGCAGTGGGCCGACCGGCGCGGGCCGTTGGGGCCGCTGGCGGGCGGGATCGCGGCGTTCGCGGCGGGGCTGCTGCTCGCGGGGACGGCGGGCGCGATGTGGCAGTTCATCCTGGGGCGCGCGGTGCAGGGGTTGGGGGGCGGGCTGGTCATTGTCGCGCTGTATGTCGTGGTCAGTCGGGCCTACCCGGAGGCGCTGCGGGCGTCCATCCTGGCGGCGTTCGCCGCGAGCTGGGTCATACCGTCCGTGATCGGCCCGCTGATCGCCGGCACGGTGACCGAACACGCGGGCTGGCGCTGGGTGTTCCTCGGCATCCCCGCGCTCGTCGCCGTCCCGCTCGCCCTCGCCCTGCCGGCGATACGGCGGACCGCGGCCGGGCCGATCGACCCGGACGCCCCGGCCGAGCCCGTCGACCGGCGCCGCATCCGCCTCGCCCTCGGCATCTCGCTCGGCGCCGGGCTGCTCCAGTACGCGGGGCAGGAGCTGCGCTGGCTGTCCCTGGTCCCGGCCGTGCTCGGCGCCGCAGTCCTCGTGCCCGCCGTGCTCGGGCTGCTGCCGCGCGGCACCTACCGGGCGGCGCGCGGGCTGCCGTCCGTCGTGCTGCTGCGCGGCGTCGCCGCGGGCTCCTTCATCGCCGCCGAGTCCTTCGTACCGCTGATGCTCGTCACCGAGCGCGGCCTGTCGCCGACGCTCGCCGGGCTCTCGCTGGCGGCGGGCGGCGCGACCTGGGCGCTCGGCTCGTACCTGCAGTCGCGCCCCCGCATGGAGCCGCACCGGGAGAAGCTGGTGGTCACCGGCATGGTCCTGGTGGCCGCCGCCATCGCCACCGCGCCGAGCGTCCTCATCGACGCCGTCCCGGTGTGGACCATCGCCGTCGCCTGGGGCTTCGGCTGCCTCGGCATGGGCATGGTGATCGCCTCGACGAGCGTCCTGCTGCTCCGCCTGTCGCCCCCCGAGGACGCGGGCTCCAACTCCGCCGCCCTCCAGATATCCGACGGCCTGTCCAACTCCCTGCTGCTCGCCGCGGGCGGCGCCGCGTTCGCCGCGCTCGGCGGTGGCGTGACCGGCGCCGCCCACACCGCCGAGGCGACCGGCTCCCACCCGGCCGCGTTCACCGCGGTGTTCCTGCCGATGGCGGCGGTCGCCCTGGCGGGGGCGTGGCTCGGGACGCGGCTGCGGGGGTCGCACGAGGTCGTGTGACGCCCGTCGCACCCTGCGGTGCGCCCCCGCGTCAACTCCGGGACCCGGTCGTCCCACCGGTAGGGTGGCCGGGTTGTCGTACCTACCCCCGGAGTCCCAGCCCCACAGTCCCAGCCCGCCAGCCCCGAACGTCCCAGCGTCCCAGCGTCCCTGCGTCAAAACCCGGAGACCGTGACTACCACCGCCGCCTCCTCGTCCCATCACCTCTCCCCGGCCTTCCCCGGCCGCGCCCCCTGGGGCACCGCGAGCAAGCTGCGGGCCTGGCAGCAGGGTGCGATGGAGAAGTACCTCCAGGAGCAGCCGCGCGACTTCCTCGCGGTCGCCACCCCCGGCGCCGGCAAGACGACGTTCGCGCTGACGCTCGCGTCCTGGCTGCTGCACCACCACGTCGTGCAGCAGGTGACCGTGGTCGCGCCCACCGAGCACCTGAAGAAGCAGTGGGCCGAGGCCGCGGCACGGATAGGGATCAAGCTGGATCCGGAGTACAGCGCGGGCCCGCTCAGCAGGGAGTACCAGGGCGTCGCCGTGACGTACGCCGGTGTCGGCGTCCGCCCCATGCTGCACCGCAACCGCGTCGAGCAGCGCAAGACGCTCGTCATCCTCGACGAGATCCACCACGCCGGTGACTCCAAGTCCTGGGGCGAGGCCTGCCTGGAGGCGTTCGAGCCCGCGACCCGGCGGCTCGCGCTCACCGGTACGCCGTTCCGGTCCGACACCAACCCGATCCCCTTCGTGGCGTACGAGGAGGGGAACGACGGAATCCGGCGGTCCGCCGCCGACTACACCTACGGATACGGCAGCGCGCTGGGCGACGGCGTCGTGCGCCCCGTCATCTTCCTCTCCTACAGCGGCAACATGCGCTGGCGCACCAAGGCGGGCGACGAGATCGCCGCGCGGCTCGGCGAGCCCATGACCAAGGACGCCGTCTCGCAGGCCTGGCGCACCGCGCTCGACCCGCGCGGCGACTGGATGCCGAACGTCCTGAAGGCCGCCGACCAGCGCCTGAGCGAGGTCCGCAAGGCCATCCCGGACGCGGGCGGGCTCGTCATCGCCTCCGACCAGGACTCCGCGCGCGCCTACGCCAAGCTCATCCGGGAGCTGACCGGCACCAAGGCCACGCTGGTGCTCTCCGACGACGCCGGCGCCTCGCAGCGCATCGACGACTTCAGCGGCAGCGACGACCGGTGGATGGTCGCGGTCCGGATGGTGTCGGAGGGCGTCGACGTGCCCCGGCTCGCGGTGGGTGTGTACGCGACGACGATCTCCACGCCGCTGTTCTTCGCCCAGGCCGTGGGCCGTTTCGTACGCTCCCGGCGGCGCGGCGAGACCGCGTCCGTCTTCCTGCCCACCGTCCCCGACCTGCTCGGCTTCGCCAACGAGATGGAGGTCGAGCGCGACCACGTGCTCGACAAGCCGAAGAAGCAGGGCGAGGAGGATCCGTACGCCGAGTCCGAGAAGGAGATGGACGAGGCGAACCGCGAGCAGGACGAGGACACCGGCGAGCAGGAGCAGTTCTCCTTCGAGGCCCTGGAGTCCGACGCGGTCTTCGACCGGGTGCTCTTCGACGGCGCCGAGTTCGGCATGCAGGCGCACCCCGGCAGCGAGGAGGAGCAGGACTACCTCGGCATCCCGGGCCTCCTCGAACCCGACCAGGTGCAGATGCTGCTGCAGAAGCGGCAGGCCCGGCAGATCGCGCACAGCAAGAAGAAGCCCGCCGAGGAGGCGGACCTCCTGGAGATCCCCGCCGAGCGGCGGCCCGTCGTCTCCCACAAGGAACTCCTGGAGCTGCGCAAGCAGCTCAACACGATGGTCGGTGCGTACGTTCACCAGAGCGGGAAGCCGCACGGCGTGATCCACACCGAGCTGCGCCGCACCTGCGGCGGCCCGCCGAGCGCGGAGGCCACGGCGGGCCAGCTCCGCCAGCGCATCGCGAAGGTCCAGGAGTGGGCCACCCGCATGAAGTGACCCGCCAGTAGGCGGTCGCGTAAGGAATCGTGCGCTCCACGTGCAGACACTGTGCGCCCCGCGTCCATATACGGCGGGACGTATCGGGGTATTCCGGTCGCTCTTTCCTTCCCCTTGACCGGATTCTGGACGGAGTCTTCCGCTGAGCGGGACGCCCTCGCTACTGTCCCCGCTACACAACGCCCCGTGGCAGCGCCGCCCCGGAGCGCAGCCGGTGCGCCCGCCGTAGAGGGGGCCGTCGACCCTCACCACTAAAGGAGTGGGCGTCGTGACCGCGGAGACATCTCAGACGCTCGACCGAGGACTGCGCGTCCTCAAGCTGCTCGCCGACACCGACCACGGCCTGACCGTCACCGAGCTGTCCAACAAGCTCGGCGTGAACCGCACCGTGGTGTACCGCCTGCTCGCCACCCTGGAACAACACGCCCTCGTACGGCGGGACTTGGGTGGCCGCGCGCGGGTCGGACTCGGCGTGCTGCGGCTCGGCCGGCAGGTCCACCCGCTCGTCCGGGAGGCCGCGCTGCCCGCCCTGCGCTCCCTCGCCGAGGACATAGGGGCGACCGCGCACCTCACCCTCGTCGACGGCACCGAGGCGCTCGCCGTCGCCGTCGTCGAGCCCACGTGGACCGACTACCACGTGGCGTACCGCACGGGCTTCCGGCACCCCCTCGACCGGGGCGCCGCCGGCAAGGCCATCCTCGCCGCCCGCCAGGGCCAGGTCACCGACCCCGGGTACGCCCTCACCCACGGCGAACTGGAGGCGGGCGCGAGTGGCGCGGCGGCGCCCTTGGTCGGGGTGACCGGGATAGAGGGGAGCGTCGGCGTGGTCATGCTGGCGGACTCGGTCCCCGAGCGGGTGGGCCCACGCGTGGTGGACGCCGCCCGCGAGGTTGCCGACGCGTTGCGGTGACCGCAGATCGCGGCCTGCGGCCTGCTCGTCCTCAATCGCCGGACGGGCTTGATCTCCCCTCGCGTTAGATTGGACGCGTGCTGTCTCGTCTCGCTCGTCTGAGCCGCCCCAAGGCCCTCGCCGTTTCGGCGGTGCCCGTCGCCGCCCTGCTGGCGGTCGTCGGGCTCGCCCCGCTCCCGTTCGCCGTCGCCCAGCCGGGCGGCACCGCCGACGTACTGGGGGAGTACAAGGGCAAGCCGGTCCTGACGATCACCGGGGCGCCCCAGCGCAAGACGGAGGGGCAGCTCCGGATGACGACCATCGTGGCCACGGGGCCGCAGATGGACGTACGGCTCGGCGACGTCGTCGACGGCTGGTTCCGTACGGACCGGGCCGTGATGCCGAAGGACTCCGTCTACCCCGACGGCGACAACGTCGAGGAAGTCGAGAAGCACAACCTCGGCGACATGCGGGAGTCGCAGGACGACGCCACGAAGGCGGCGCTCCGCCATCTGCGGGCGAACGGCGTGGACGGCACCGACAAGGTGAAGGTCAAGGCCGACCTCGGCAAGATCGGCGGGCCGAGCGCGGGCCTGTTCCTGTCGCTCGGCATCATCGACAAGCTGGACGGCGACGGCAGCGGGGGCGACCTGACCGGCGGCCGCGTCATCGCGGGCACCGGCACGATCGCCGCGGACGGAAAGATCGGCGCGGTCGGCGGCGTCGCCCTGAAGACGCAGGCCGCGGCCCGCGACGGCGCCACGGTCTTCCTCGTGCCCAAGGCCGAGTGCTCGGACGCCGAGTCCGAGAAGCCGAAGGGGCTCCGGCTCGTCCCGGTGACTACGCTGGCGAGTACGGTCGACGCGCTGCGAGCCCTGCGGAAGGGCGAGGACGTCCCGAGCTGCTGACCAGGCGCAGGCCCAACTCGACCAGGGTCCAGCCCAGTTGACTACGGAGCGGGGCGCGCCGCGGTCGCCGGGCAGGGGCGGGGGCCGCGCGCCGTAACTCCGCCGCGCGGGCGTGGTGCACATACAGGTGTGCGTCAGGGTGCATGCCGCGGATACCTCTCAGTCCGTGTGCCGGGTCGGGAGCAGGTGGGTGTGGACGCGGACCTTGGCCGCGTCCGGTGCGCCTTCCTTCGGCGCCAACTCCCGGTATCCCTCGATGAGTTCGTGCATCTTCGCGCTCAGCTCGGCTGCGCGATCGGGCGTCAGGTGCAGCGTGAAGTCGCTCATGTCCGAGCTCTCGGCCCACTCCTGGGACCACTCGTGCCGCGTGGCGATCCAGGTGGAGACTTCTTCGGCGTGGATCGTCGCGTGCTGGTGCATGTAGGTGTCGTAGGCGCCGCGCACGGCGGGGTCGGCGTCCCGGCCGAGAATGTCGTCCAGGTGCGTGCCTTCATAGGCGGCGCGCCACCACCGCTCCCGCCCCTTGCCGCGCTCCGGGTCGTCCTCCACGAAGCCGTACTCCGCGAGCTGACGCAGGTGATAGCTCGTCGCGCCGCTCGACTCGCCCAGGCGCTGGGCGAGTTGGGAGGCCGTCGCGGGGCCGTCCAGACGCAGCGACCTGAGGAGCCGCATCCGCAGCGGATGCGCGAGCCCGCGCAGCGAGCGCGGGTCGAGGTGAAGGACCCTCCGGGCTGACGCCGCCTGCTCGGGCGGCCTCGACTCATCCGTCATGCTCCGCAGCGTACGCATGCAAAGACTCCGTTGCAACGCTTTCTTTGCAACGGAGTCTTTGTACGTCGACGGGGAGGTGGCTGAAGGCCCAGGGGCCCGCCTACTCCTTGACGAACCCCTCCTCCACCATCCAGTCAAGCGCCACCCCGTGCGGATCCTGCCCGTCGACGTCCACCTTCGCGTTCAGGTCCTGGGCCACCTTGTTGTCGAGCTTCTTGGTGATGGGGGCCAGCACCTCCGCGATCTCCGGGTGCTTCTTCAGGGTCTTGCTGTTGATCTCGGGGGCGGCGTTGTAGTTGGGGAAGAAGCGCTTGTCGTCGGCCATCGGCGTCAGGTTCATCGCCTTGATGCGGCCGTCGGTCGTGAAGACCTCGCCGTAGGTGCAACTGCCCTTGCGCGCCTGGGTGTAGATGATCCCGGTGTCCATCTGCGTGATGTTCCCGGCGGGCAGCTTCATGCCGTACTTCTTCTGCATGCCGGGCAGGCCGTCCGCGCGGTTGGCGAACTCGCCCTCCACGCACACCGTGACCGCCTTCGGGTCGGATTTCGACAGGGCGGCGACGTCGGAGAGTGTCTTCGTGCCGTACTTCTTGGAGTTGGACTCGTTCATCGCGAGGGCGTAGGTGTTGTTCAGGGAGGCGGGCGGCAGCCACGTGACGCCGTTCTCCGCGTCCGCCTTCCGTACGGCCTCCCACTGCCGCTGCGGGTCAGGGATGGGGTCGGAGTTGCCCAGGTAGGTGATCCACGCGGTGCCCGTGTACTCGTACATGGCGTCCGCGTCACCGCCCTTGACGGCCTCGCGCGCGCCGATGGAGCCCTGGATGCCCGTCCGGTCCAGGACGTCCGCGCCGGCCGCCTGGAAGGCGATGCCCATGATCGCGCCCAGGATGAGCTGCTCGGTGAACTCCTTCGAGGTGACGGTGAGATCGGCGCCCTCCAAGGGCCTGCCCTGCCCGACGATGCCGGGCTTGACGTCGTCCACCATGGGCGAGCCGCTGGTCAGCCCGCACCCGGCGGCCGCGAGCAGCACCCCGCCCACCGCCGCGAGCGCCTTCGTCCGAGTACGCAGACGCGTACGCATCACGAGCCTCATGTCCGCACCTCCAGCCCGCGCGGGCTGAGCACCAGCTCGGCCAGGGAGGCCAGCCAGTCCACCAGCAGGGCGAGGACCACCGTCAGGATCGAACCGAGCATCAGGACCGGCATGCGCTGGTTGGTGATGCCCGTCGTGATCAGTACGCCGAGGCCCCCGCCGCCGCCGAAGGTGGCGAGCGTCGCCGTGCCCACGTTCAGGACCAGGGCGGTGCGCACGCCCGCGAGGATCAGCGGGATGGCCAGCGGGAGTTCGACCTTGGCGAGCACGCCCAGCGGGGACATGCCGATGCCGCGCGCGGCCTCCAGGAGCGTGGGGTCGTTGGCGCGCAGGCCCGCGATGGTGTTGGACAGGACCGGCAGGACGGCGTAGATGATGATGCCCGTCAGGGCCGCCTTCTCGCCGATGCCCATCCAGATGACGAGCAGCGCGAGCAGGCCGATCGCCGGGGTCGCCTGGCCCATGTTCGCCAGGGCCATGAACGCCGGGGCGGCCTTGCGGAAGGCGCCGCGGGTGAGCAGGATCCCGAGCGGGATCGCGATGATCAGGACGAAGAACGTCGAGATCACCGTCAGCTCGACGTGCTGGCGCAGCGCCT
Source organism: Streptomyces aureoverticillatus (assembly GCF_014649395.1). Lineage (GTDB taxonomy): Bacteria > Actinomycetota > Actinomycetes > Streptomycetales > Streptomycetaceae > Streptomyces > Streptomyces aureoverticillatus. The sequence goes on along the minus strand of NZ_BMSY01000002.1, from coordinate 707,851 downwards.
TGCCCACCTGCCCGTTGGACAGCGCGTTCTCGGAGAGCGGGTCCAGGTCGGCCTGCTCGAACCAGAGCCAGGTGGCGATCAGGACGGCGGCGAGCACCGCGGGCAGGATCGTCAGCTTCTGCCAGGTGATGCGGCGCGGCTGCCGCGCCGCCACCGGCGAGGCCGGCGCCTCCTGCTCGGCCTCGCCCTCGTCGCGGAACGCCAGGCCCTTGACCTCGTGCTCGCCCTGGGGGCGCGCGGGGGTCTTCGCGGCCGGTTTGCATTCGGGGATGCGGGGTTCGCCCCCGGGGGTCGGGCTCACGCCTTCGGCTCCCCTCCGTGACCCTCCTGCTCCTGGTGGGTCAACTGGGCGCGCTGCTCCTCCAGTTCGTGCTGGTGCTCCATGGCGTCGAGCCGGTCGGCCTCCAGCATCTCGTGCACGGAGTTCATCAGGGTCTCCATGTCCACGACGCCCGTGTACTCACCCCGCCGGCCGGTGACGGCGACCCGTCCGGCGTTGTCGGTGAGGACGGCCTCCAGGGCGTCCCGCAGCGTCGCGTCGCGGGTCACCGTGTCGTGCACGAGCGTGCCCGCGCGGGCCAGGGAGCCCTTGGCCCGCATCAGGTCGCCGCGGCGCAGCCACTTGTAGGGGCGGCGCCGCTTGTCGAGCAGGAGCAGTTCGTTGGTGCCGCTCGCCCGCAGCTTCTCGAAGATCGTCTGGAGCGGGTCGTCGACGGTCACGGTCGGTACGTCCGCCATCTCCACGTCGCGCACCCGCGTCAGGTTCAGCCGTTTCAGGGCCGCCCCCGCGCCCACGAAGCCGGACACGAAGTCGTCGGCCGGGTTGGTGAGGATGGCCTCAGGGGTGTCGAACTGGGCGATGTGCGAGCGCTCGCGCAGCACGGCGATGCGGTCGCCCAGCTTGATGGCCTCGTCGAAGTCGTGGGTGACGAAGACGATCGTCTTGTGCAGCTCGTGCTGGAGGCGGATCAGCTCGTCCTGGAGGTGGTCGCGGGTGATCGGGTCGACCGCGCCGAAGGGCTCGTCCATCAGCAGGACGGGCGGGTCGGCGGCCAACGCCCGGGCCACGCCCACGCGTTGCTGCTGGCCGCCGGAGAGCTGGCGCGGATAGCGGCCGTGGAACTCCGCCGGGTCGAGGCCGACCAGGTCGAGCATCTCCTCCACCCGCGACTTGATCTTCTGCTTCCCCCAGCCGGTCATCTTCGGTACGAGGGCGATGTTCTGAGCGACCGTCATGTGCGGGAAGAGCCCGGAGGACTGGATGGCGTAGCCGACCTTGCGGCGCAGCCGCACCGGGTCGATGTCCGTGACGTCCTCGCCGTTGATGCGGATGCGGCCGCTGGTCGGCTCGATCAGGCGGTTGATCATCTTCAGCGTTGTGGACTTACCGCAGCCCGAGGGGCCCACCAGGATGACGATCTCGCCCGCCTTGATCTCCATGTTCACGTTGTCCACCGCCGGGTCGCCGCTGCCCGGGTAGCGCTTGGTGAGGTTCTCCAGCTCGATCGTCGCGCCGGTGGTGGCACGCGGCGTCGGCGCCTGCTGGGGGGCGGCGGTGGCGGTGCTCGTACTCGTACTCGTCTCGGACGTCTCAGACACGGATACCCCTCGGAATCGTCAGCCGGCCGATCAGGACGTACGCGGCGTCGAAGAGCAGCGCCAGGACGATGATCCCGAGCGTCCCCGCGAGCACCTGGTTGAGCGCGTTCTTGCTGCCGAGGGACGCGATGCCGCGGAAGATCTCGTTGCCGAGGCCGGGCCCGGAGGCGTACGCGGCGATCGCGGCGATGCCCATCAGCATCTGCGTGGACACCCGGATGCCGGTCAGGATCGGCGGCCACGCGAGCGGCAGCTCGATCCGTACGAGCCGGTGCACCCGCGACATTCCGATGCCCTTCGCCGCGTCCACCAGCGTCGGGTCGACGCCGCGCAGGCCGACGATCGCGTTGCGCACGATCGGCAGCAGGCCGTAGAGGGTCAGCGCGGTCACCGTCGGGGCGACACCGAGGCCGACGACGGGGATCAGCAGACCGATCATGGCAAGCGACGGAACGGTGAGGATCGTGGAGGTCGCCGTCGTGGCCAGGTTGCCCGCCCACTCGCTGCGGTAGGTCAGGACGCCGATCAGCACGCCGATGGCCGTGGCCACCACCATGCACTGGAAGACGGCGCTGGCGTGCTGGTAGGCGTCCGTCAGCAACTGCTGATGGCGGTTGCCGAGGTAGTCCCAGAAGTTCATCTGTGCCGTTCACCTCGCCGAAAGCGTTGGGACGGTAGTCCTACCCACGCCCCGCGTCGTCGGACGCCTGTTCCACCAGCGGGATGAACCGCAGCGGGACAGGGTTCTCCATGACGATCGCCGTCGAGGCCCGGACGATGCCATCAAAACCCACCACCCGGTCGATCACACGTTGGAGATCGGCGTTGGAGCGGGCCACCAGACGGCAGAGCATGTCGCCGTGGCCGGTGATGGTGTGCAGTTCGAGCACCTCGGCCACGGTGGCCAAATGGGCCCGTACATCGGCGCCCTGCCCCTGTTTGATCTCCAGCGTCGCGAACGCCGTCACCGGATAGCCGAGCGCGGCCGGATCGACGTCCGGGCCGAAGCCGCGGATGACTCCGTTCGACTGAAGGCGGTCCATCCGCGCCTGCACCGTGCCGCGCGCGACCCCCAGGCGCCGGGACGCCTCCAGGACGCCGATCCGCGGCTCGCGCGCGAGCAGCACGATGAGCCTGCCGTCCAGATGATCGATCGCCATGCCGCCTCCGTAATGAGCATCGTGTACAGAACGCCCGCTGATATGGGCCGGATGCTATGCAGATTGCCCAGCAAATACGTGAACTATTGCGCATCTTGTGGTTCGGCGGGAGCCTCGGGCTATGACTCAGACCACACACACCACCCCCGAAACCGCGCGCGAGGCCGACCCCTTCCCGGTGAAGGGAATGGACGCGGTCGTCTTCGCCGTGGGCAACGCCAAGCAGGCCGCGCACTACTACTCCACGGCGTTCGGCATGAAGCTCGTCGCCTACTCCGGACCGGAGAACGGCAGCCGCGAGACCGCGAGCTATGTGCTGACGAACGGCGGCGCGCGCTTCGTCTTCACGTCGGTCATCAAGGCGTCGACCGACTGGGGCACGTTCCTCTCGGAGCACGTCGCCGCGCACGGTGACGGCGTCGTCGACCTCGCCATCGAGGTGCCGGACGCCCGCGCCGCGTACGCGTACGCCGTCGAGCACGGCGCCCGCGGCATCGACGAGCCGTACGAGGTCAAGGACGAGCACGGCACCGTCGTGCTCGCCGCGATCGCCACGTACGGCAAGACCCGGCACACGCTGGTGGAGCGCTCCGGGTACACCGGGCCCTACCTGCCCGGCTTCGTCGCCGCCGACCCGATGGTCGAGCCGCCCGCCAAGCGGACGTTCCAGGCCATCGACCACTGCGTGGGCAACGTCGAGCTCGGCAAGATGAACGAGTGGGTCGGCTTCTACAACAAGGTCATGGGCTTCACGAACATGAAGGAGTTCGTGGGCGACGACATCGCCACCGAGTACTCGGCGCTGATGTCCAAGGTCGTGGCCGACGGCACGCTCAAGGTCAAGTTCCCCATCAACGAGCCCGCCATCGCCAAGAAGAAGTCCCAGATCGACGAGTACCTGGAGTTCTACGGCGGGGCCGGCGTCCAGCACATCGCGCTCGCCACGAACGACATCGTGGAGACCGTACGCACCATGCGCGCCGGCGGTGTCCAGTTCCTCGACACCCCCGACTCCTACTACGACACCCTCGGCGAGTGGGCCGGTGAGACGCGGGTTCCCGTCGAGACCCTGCGCGAGCTGAAGATCCTCGTCGACCGGGACGAGGACGGCTACCTGCTGCAGATCTTCACCAAGCCGGTCCAGGACCGGCCGACCGTCTTCTTCGAGATGATCGAGCGGCATGGCTCGATGGGCTTCGGCAAGGGCAACTTCAAGGCGCTCTTCGAGGCGATCGAGCGCGAGCAGGAGAAGCGGGGCAACCTTTAGGGCTGTTGGTTCGGCTGGGGGCTCGTGGTGGGCTGAGCCCTCGCCCTACCCCGCCGCTACGCGGCGGATATCTCCCACCCGCCCACCCCTTCACCCCGCACAGTCCGTCTCGGGCCGGCCCCGGGGCCAGGCGGCCTGCCCTTGCGGGCGGCCCGTGCCACCGGTGCCACGAACGGCAGTTCGGCGTCGCTGGGGTGGGCGGGCAGGACGGGTGGCCGTTCCCGCTGTGGGCACCTGGCCCCCCACTCGCCCCCCCGCCGCGGGCCGGTCCCCGCTGTGGGCAATCGTGCCGCAGGGCGGCTCCCGACCCTTAAAGGCAGCCCAGGCCGACGGGGCCGGTATGTGGGGGCTCAGGTGGAGGGCGTGGGACGGGGCGACGGCTTGGGCTTCGGCTTCGGGGGGCGGGTCGGGGTGCGTTCGCTCAACGGGATGGGGTACGGCGGGTACACCTCCGCGGGGCCGCCCTCCGGGGGCTCGCCCAAGGTCTCCAGGGCGTCCCGCGCGGCGGGCGCGCCCAGCGGCGAGAAGTAGGGGTTGATGCGCAGGGCCTCGTTCAAGTGCCGCCGCGCAGCCCCGTACCGCCCGAGCTCCCGCTCGATCTCCCCCCGGTGGTAGAAGAAGAGGGCGCTGCGCGGCCCCTTCTTCACCGCCGCCTCCACCCGCTTGAGCCCCGCCTCCGACTCCCCGGCCCGATGCAACGCCCACCCCAGCGCATCCGCGTTCTCGGGACTCCCGTGCCGCTTGAACTCCGCGGTCAGCCTCCGCACGGCCGCCCCCGGATCCCCGTGGTCCGCCTCGAACAGACCGAGCACCCGCTCGTCGTTCACCCCGCCGAGCCCGGCCTGCTTCACCCGCGCCCGCAGCAGGTCGTACTGCGCCCGCGCGGCCGGCCGCAGCCCCAAAGACTCGTACAACTCACCCAGTTCCAGGGCGTATTCAGGCGCGGGCTGCCGGGCGAGCGCGCCCTGATAGGCGCGCAGCGCGTCCGAGGTGCGGCCGAGCGCCACCAGTGAGCGGCCCTTCGACGCGAGCGAGGGGTGATGGTCCGGGTCGGCCGCGAGCGCCGCGTCGAAGTAGCGCAGGGACTCCCCGGGCTCGCCCCGCTCCCAGGCCAGCTCCCCGACCCGGTACAGGCACGCCGCCCGCTCCGCCGGGCTCTTCGCGAGCGCGGCCGCGTCCGCGAGCGCCGCCGCCGCGTCCTCGCGCCAGCCCCGGTCCCGGAAGACCGTCCCGGCCCGCACCCGCACCGCCGCCCCCGACCGCAGCTTCCGCACCTTCGCCAGCGCCCGCGCCACCCCCTTCTCGTCCCCGAGCCCCCGATAGGCGTCGAGCAGGGCCGCGTGCGCCGTCCACCGCCTCGGCGCGAGCCGCACCGCCTGCTCGCCCCACTTCTTCGCGGCCCGGAAGTCGTGCCGCGCGTTGCCGAGGGCGGCGAGCCCGGTGAGCGCGGGCACGTTCCCGTCGGGCCGCGCCCTCAGGGACGTACGCAGTGCCTGCTCGGCCTTCGGGTAGTACGCGGAGTCGGCGGTCCTGAGCCCCCGCTCGACGTACGCGGAGCCGAGCACCGCCCACGACTCGTCGTCCTGTGGGTGCTTCCGCAGATGCGCCTCGCGCTCGCCGATGAGCACCGCCAGATCGGGCAGCGCGGCCGGCGCCCCCGCCCTCGCCGCGGCCACCGCCCGCCCGGCGGGCCCGAGCGCGGGCGGCCCGGCCTCCCCGCCCCGGCCCGGCAGCAGCGCGAACACCCCGCCCAGGACGACAGAGCCCGCCACGGCGGCGATCAGCGCGCGCCGCCAAACGGGGGAGCGGCGCGGCCCCAGGGGGCGGCGCGGGCCCGGGAAGCGGCGCCGCCCCGGACCGCCCAGCGAGGTCCGTGAGCGCCGCGGGATCCGGCCGTCCGAGCTCTGCACGGCGGGCCGGCCCGGCTCGCGCGGTGGGGTCGGTTCGGCGGCTGCGGCCTGCGGGTTCTCCTCGGTCTCCATGGCGCTCACTGTGCGTCAATACGAAGAGTGGGTCCCGGCACGCGAACGGCGTCGCACACGGGTTCACACCGATGGCCCCGAGTGCGAGGCTGTGATCATGAGCAGTGGCACGCACAGCACCCGGGACGCCCCCGCCGCCGACCCCCGCCTGATCGACCGCCTCCGCGCGGGCCTCCCCGCCGACGCGCTCCTCACCGACCCGGACGTCACGGCCTCGTACGCGAACGACATGGCGAGCTTCTGCGACGCCGGCACCCCCGCCGTCGTGGTCCTCCCGCGCACCGTCGAGCAGGTCCAGCACGTGATGCGCACGGCCACCGAGCTGCGCGTGCCCGTCGTCCCGCAGGGCGCCCGCACGGGCCTGTCCGGCGCGGCGAACGCGAGCGACGGCTGCATCGTGCTGTCCCTCGTCAAGATGGACCGGATCATCGAGATCAGCCCCGTCGACCGGATCGCCGTCGTCGAGCCCGGCGTCGTCAACGCCACGCTCTCCCGCGCGGTCGGCGATCACGGCCTCTACTACCCGCCGGATCCCTCCAGTTGGGAGATGTGCACCATCGGCGGCAACATCGGCACGGCCTCCGGCGGCCTGTGCTGTGTGAAGTACGGAGTGACGGCGGAGTACGTCATCGGCCTCGACGTCGTCCTCGCCGACGGGCGGCTGATGAGCACCGGCCGGCGCACGGCCAAGGGCGTCGCCGGATACGACCTGACCCGGCTCTTCGTCGGCTCGGAGGGCAGCCTCGGCATCGTCGTCCGCGCGATCCTCGCGCTCAAGCCGCAGCCGCCCCAACAGCTCGTGCTGGCAGCGGAGTTCGGCTCGACGGCGGCGGCCTGCGAGGCCGTGTGCCGGATCATGGAAGGCGGCCACGTGCCGTCCTTGCTGGAACTCATGGACCGTACGACCATCCGCGCCGTCAACGCCATGGCCCACATGGGCCTGCCGGAGACCACGGAGGCGCTGCTCCTCGCCGCCTTCGACACCCCGGACCCGGCCGCCGACCTCGCCGCCGTCGGCGCCCTGTGCGAGGCCGCGGGCGCCACCCAGGTCGTCCCGGCGGAGGACGCGGCCGAGTCCGAACTGCTGCTCCAGGCAAGGCGGTTGTCGCTCACCGCCCTCGAAGCGGTGAAGGGCACGACGATGATCGACGACGTGTGCGTACCCCGCTCCCGCCTCGCCGACATGCTCGACGGCGTCGAGCGCATCGCCGACAAGTACGGCCTGACCATCGGGGTCTGCGCGCACGCGGGCGACGGCAACACCCACCCCACCGTCTGCTTCGACGCGGCAGACCCCGACGAATCACGGCGCGCCCGCGAGTCCTTCGACGAGATCATGGCCCTCGGCCTCGAACTCGGCGGCACCATCACCGGCGAACACGGCGTCGGCGTCCTGAAGAAGGAGTGGCTGGCGCGCGAGCTCGGGCCGGTGGGCGTGGAGATGCAGCGTGCCGTCAAGGCCGCCTTCGACCCGCACCACCTCCTCAATCCGGGCAAACTCTTCTGACCCCCCGTGTCGTCAGCGCTCACTCACCGTCCTTGGATTCGTCGGAGGGCCACGGGTCGCGCAGCCACAGCTCGTCCGCGCGGCCAGGGGTGGGGGCGAGCAGCTCGGCCAGGCCGTCGTCGATGCCGAGCTGCTCGGCCTCAGAGCCCGGAGGGACCACCCGCAGGGTGCGCTCCAGCCAGGCGGACACGGCGGCCGCCGGTGCCTCCAGGAGGGCGTCGCCGTCGGGCGAACTGAGCGCCATCAGGACGACGGACCGGCCGTCGACCTTCGTCGGCCACACCCGCACATCGCCGTGGCCGCACGGCCTGAACACCCCCTCCACCAGGAGCTCGCGGGCGAACGTCCAGTTCACCGGGTTCTCCGACCCGATGTGAAAGGCGATGTGGACGGCGTACGGATCGTCGGTGCGGTAGGTGAGCCGGGCCGGGACGGGGATCGCCCGTTCCGGCGAGAGGACGAGTTTGAGCTCCAACTCGCGTTCCACCACGGTGTGCATGTCGCTTGCGCTTCCTTTCTCGCTGCTGCGTACGCGGACCCGGGTGAGCAGGTCCGGGTACGGGGCCTGGAAGCAGGCCCGCAGAGAGTCAGAGCGCGTGGGCGGCCGATCATTACGCGAGTTCGGGAAACTTTTTTCGGGCAGGGGCCGGGAAGCTTCTCGGGAGGACCGGAGGGGAGGGCGGGACGGGGGCAGGACGGGAAGGGGAGGAACCGTGCACGGAAGGGGGCGGTGCGGCGGGAGCCGCCCGGCGCGGCGCGCAGGTCTGATAGATGTGGAGCCTCACACGACCCCCGAGCAGATACGGGACGACGGACATGAGCGCCCCAACCCCGGCCCCCGGCGACGACAGGCCCCGCGAAGGCTACTACCCCGATCCGTCCATTCCGGGATATGTCCGGTACTGGAACGGTGCGGCCTGGGTGCCGGGCACGAGCCGTCCCGCGCCGTCCGACGGTGAACCGCTGCCCGCGCCGCCGCGTTCTTCGGCCGCGCCCGCCCCGTCGGCGGCGCCCGCGGCGGCCGAGGAGACCGGCCCGGTGTTCTTCGACGAGGAGCCGGGCGGGGTGACGCAGACCGGCCCCGACACCGAGGCCACCCCCGCCGCCGACCTGGACGCCGTCGCCGGTACGGGTGGATCCGGGGCCGGACAGCACGGGGCCAGGCCCGAGCCCGCGTCGGCCTGGCAGGCGGACGCGGCCCGGCAGACCGGGCTCGGCGGCGAGCAGGACCAGCGGGTGTCGTGGGGTGCGCCCGGGCAGCGGGATCCGCGGGTGCCCGGGGATGCGGCGGCGCCCGGCGCGGCCCCGGGGGCCGCCGCCGGGAGCGCGGCCGAGGGCGGCGCGCGGCGCGTGCCCGCGCAGGGCACGGCCGGTGCGCGGCAGGAGCCGGGGCAGCAGGCGCAGGCTCCGGCGGCCACCGACCGGCCGGACCGGGCCGAGGGCGAGGGGCCGGGCCCGGTGACGAGCCGGGCCGTGAAGTCCGGGGTGCATGAGCCCGCCACGGGGGGCGGGGTTCCGAGGCCCGCCGAGGGCGGCGGGGCGTCGAAGTCCGTCGCGGGTGGGGTGCCGAACTCCGCCACGGGCGTCGGGGTGCCGAACCCCGCCACGGGCGAGGGCACGGTGACCTTCCGGCGGCCGACGGGGCCGGTGAAGCCGGCCGGGGCCAGGACGCCGGACGCGGACGGTGGCACGGAGGGCACGATGGCGATCCGTGCCCTGCGCCCCAAGTCGGCCCGGCCCGCGACGACTTCCCCCGCCGCTGCTTCTCCCGCGTCCTCTTCTCCTTCTCCTTCTACTGCTACTTCTTCTGCGTCTGCGTCTGCTCCGGCTTCCTCTGCGGCCGCTCAGGCGCCCGGGGTGCCGCAGCAGGGCGCCGTGCCGCCGCAGGCCGGGGTCCAGCAGGCCGTGCCCGCGCAGCCGGGGCCGCCGCAGGCCGGTGCCGCGGGCTCGCCGGTGACGTCGGGGCCAGGGGGCGGGTCGGCGTCGTGGGCCCAGCAGGTCCACCAGCTCGCCCAGTCGCCCGCGCAGGGCACGCCCCCGCAGGGGCAGTCGGCGCCCCAGGGCGAGGGGCCCGTGCTGCCGTGGAAGCCGGTGGCCACGGACCCGTTCGCGGCGGCGGCACAGGCACATGCCTCGGCGCGGCCCGCCGGGCTCGGCAAGCGGTTCGCGGCGCGGCTCATCGACACGGTGGTGCTGGCCGCGGTCACCGCGGGGGCGGCGCTGCCGCTCGGCACCCGGGCCGCGGACCACATCGACAGCAAGATCGACGCGGCCAAGCTGTCCGGCGAGAAGGTCACGGTGTGGCTGCTCGACGGCACGACCGCGGGCTACCTGGGCATCGTGCTCGGCGTGCTGCTGCTCTTCGGCGTCCTGTACGAGGCGCTGCCCACCGCCAAGTGGGGGCGGACCCTGGGCAAGAAGGTGTGCGGCGTCGAGGTGCGGGACATCGAGGAGCACGCCGCCCCGTCGTTCGGGGCGGCGTTGCGGCGGTGGCTGGTGTACAGCGTGCCGGGCGTGCTGGTGATCGGCGTCGTGGGTGTGCTCTGGTGCTTGTTCGACCGCCCGTGGCGGCAGTGCTGGCACGACAAGGCCGCGGGCACGTTTGTGGCGGGCCAGTAGTCGGCTGGGGCTGCGCCCCTTTCCCCCCTCATCGGCGCTCCGCGCCTCGTCCTCAATCGCCGGACGGGCTATTTCCGTCGCCCGCCGTTGTCGCCTGGTGTGCCGACTACGTCCCGTAGGGCGGGTGAGGGCGGGCGGGTGGGCGAAAGCCCGTCCGGCGCTTGAGGACGAGCCGCGGAGCGGCGATCGGCGGGGGCTGTCCCACCCGAACGGGACACCCACCTCGGCCGGGATTGAGGAGCCACCGCGGGGTAACCCGGACAGCCGCCCGCCACTCGCGCCCGCCCCCACTTCGAGGTGCACTCACCCCATGAGCACCGAACCGCCGCAATACCCCGGCCCCCCGGACCCCGACGACAACGACCCCTTCAGGAAGCAGCCGCCCCCGCAGGGCAGCGGCGGCTCCCCGTACGACACACCCCCGCCGGGAGGCGGCGCCCCACCCCCACCGTACGGAGGCGACCCCTACGGGGGCGGCTACGGCGGCCAGGACCCCCTCGCCGGCATGCCCCCACTCGCGGACAGCGGCAAACGCGTCCTCGCCCGCATCATCGACATGCTCCTGGTCGGCGTCGTCGTCTGGCTGCTGTCCCTGCTGTTCCAGACGAACGAGTACGACCTGGACCCGGACAAGGTCGAGGCGGGCAAGTCGTTCGGCCAGTCACTGCTCGCCGCCGTGCTCTACATGGCGTACGACAGCTATCTGATCTCCAAGACGGGCCAGACGCTGGGCAAGAAGTGGATGGGGATGCGGGTGGCGAACCTGAACGACGGCGCCAATCCGACCCTGCAGACGGCGCTGGTGCGCTCCGCGGTCCTGTGGCTGCCGTTCGCGTTCTGCTGCGCCTGCATCTGGACCGCGATCTGCGGCGGCTGGAGCTTCTTCGACAAGCCCTACAAGCAGGGTCTGCACGACAAGGCGGCCAAGACCGTGGTGGTCAGCGTGAATTGAGGCGACAAGCGAGGACAGGCGAACATGGTGAAGGCCCGGCGCTGCGGCGGCGCCGGGCGGTACCTGCGGCGGGTTCGTGGGCGTCACGTGCGGGGCACGTGGGGCGTCACGGACCCGCCGGTTCGCGTACGGGCTGCACGGTCTTGGGGGCGGGCTCGGGGGCGATCACCGTGCGCTGCACCGGAATCCGCTCGTCCAGGGGAGCGGCGGCGGGCTCCGGGGCCGGTTTGGGCAGCGGAACCGTCAGCGCCACGAGCAGGCCGAGGCCGAGCGAGGCGAAGGCGATGACCGCGATCCCGGGCACCGAACCCGCCTGGGAGAGCAGCAGCATGGCGAGCGCGGAACAGATGACGGTCGCGGAACCATAGGCGAGCTGTGCGACGGTCGGACGAGGCATGGGGCGAGGCATGGCGTGATCCGTCCTCGGGACAGCGGTTCGGGGGATTCAGCAAGTCGCGGAAGAACGAGGGCGATGAAGCGGATCAAGACGATATGGACGTATACGAATCAAAGGGTGCTCAAAGGTGGCGACTTGGAAGCTTCGCCGAGTACCCGTGCGCACCGTCGAAATGACTCTATTCGCCTGCATGCCCGACGGGAACGTGCGGTAAGCGTGACCTAACCCACGGTGCCGGTGCACGGGGGGCGCATAGATTCATGCATCCCGCCAAGTGGACGGTGCGGCGCGCCCGTTGAGGGGACGGCGGGCGACCCGGGTGCGCCGCCGTGCCATGGCGATCATGTTCGGATGGCGGACGATCGCGCCTGCATAGTGCACTTGGCCTGTTCAAGTCAAGGTCTGTCTTTTCTCTCCTCTCTCCGGTCAAATGTCGTCACTTGTGACGCGCACATCGCGCGCGGACCTCCTCGACCGGGATTTCGGTCCGTGATGCGGGCGCGGGGGAGGACAGCATCAAGTGACAATCAAGAGACGGACGTTCCGGCTCACCGCGGCCGCGGTGGCGCTCGCGGCGGCGACCGCGACGTTCTCGGCATACGGAGTCGCGGCCGCCGACGACGGCGGCAGCGGCGGCAAGGCGCCCGCGTCCGGAGTCGACCGCCGGGACCCGGCGGACGCCAAGGCCCATGTCGACCACGACCTCGAAGGGCCGTTCAGCAAGCAGCAGGCGCAGCAGCGCAAGGCCGCCCTGGAGCAGGTCGTCGCGGGCGACGCCAAGGTCCAGAAGCGCGGCGGCTCCAACGTCGTGAAGCTCGACGACAAGAAGTACGTCGAGCTGGGCCGGGAGAAGACCGACAAGATCTTCACGATCCTGGTGGAGTTCGGGGACAAGGTGGACGACACCACCATGTACGACCCCGACGGTCCCGACGGGCCCGAGCAGCCGGTCAAGAAGTACGGCGGCAAGCCGGGCCCCGCGCACAACAAGATAGCCAAGCCGGACCGTGCGAAGGACAACAGCACGGCCTGGCAGGCGGATTACAACCAGAAGCACTTCCAGGACCTGTACTTCGGCGAGGGCAAGGACAAGAAGGGCAAGCCCAAGCACTCGCTGAAGACGTACTACGAGAAGACCTCCTCCGGCCGCTACTCGGTCGACGGCGAAGTCTCCGACTGGGTCAAGGTCGACTACAACGAGGCCCGGTACGGCTCCAACTACTGCGGCGACTCCAACTGCGCCAACGTGTGGGACGCGGTCCGCGACGGCACCACGGCCTGGGTCAAGGACCAGAAGGCCAAGGGCCGCACGGACGCGCAGATCAAGGCGGACCTCGCCAAGTACGACCTGTGGGACCGCTACGACTTCGACGGCGACGGCAACTTCAACGAGCCCGACGGGTACATCGACCACTTCCAGATCGTGCACGCGGGCGAGGACGAGTCCGCGGGCGGCGGCGCCGAGGGCGAGAACGCCCTGTGGGCGCACCGCTGGTACGCGTACGGCAACGACGCGGGCAAGACGGGCCCGGCGGACAACAAGTCCGGCGGCACCCAGATCGGTGACTCCGGCATCTGGGTCGGCGACTACACGATGCAGCCGGAGAACGGCGGCCTCGGCGTCTTCGCCCACGAGTACGGCCACGACCTGGGCCTGCCGGACCTGTACGACACCACCGGCAAGGCCGAGAACTCCGTCGGCTTCTGGTCGCTGATGTCGGCCGGTTCCTGGCTCGGCACCGGCAAGGACGCGATCGGCGACCTGCCCGGCGACATGACCGCCTGGGACAAGTTCCAGCTCGGCTGGCTCGACTACGCCAAGGCGAAGGCCGCGACGACCTCCGAGCACAAGCTGGGCGTGGCGGAGTACAACACCCGGCACCGCCAGGCGCTCCTCGTCGAGCTGCCGAAGAAGCCGGTCACCACGACGGTCGTGAAGCCCGCCGAGGGCACCAAGCAGTGGTGGAGCGGTCAGGACGACGACCTGAAGAACACGCTCACCCGCTCCGTCGACCTCACCGGCAAGTCCAAGGCCGAGCTGTCGCTCCAGGGTTGGTGGGACATCGAGGCCAACTACGACTACCTCTACACCGAGGTGTCCACCGACGGCGGCGCCAACTGGACGCCCGTCGACGGCACGGCCGACGGCAAGCAGATCACCCGTGACGCGGGCGACAAGCCGGCCCTGACCGGCTCCTCGAAGAAGTACCAGAAGCTGGTCTTCCCGCTGGACGCCTACGCCGGCAAGAAGATCGACGTCCGCTTCCGCTACGCCACCGACGGCGGCACCGCGCTCAAGGGCTTCACCGCCGACGCGATCACCCTGACCGCGGACGGCGCCAAGCTCGTCGAGGACGGCGCCGAGGGCGACGACAACGGCTGGAAGACGAAGGGCTTCTCGCGCATCGGCGAGTCCTTCACCAAGAACTACGAGCAGTACTACCTCGCCGAGAACCGCCAGTACGTGTCGTACGACAAGACCCTCAAGGTCGGCCCGTACAACTTCGGCTTCTCCGCGTCGCGTCCCGACTGGGTCGAGCACTACCCGTACCAGACCGGCCTGCTGATCTGGCAGTGGGACACCTCCCAGAAGGACAACAACGTCAGCCAGCACCCCGGCAAGGGCCTGATCCTCCCGGTCGACGCCCACGCCAAGCCGATGAAGTGGAAGGACGGCACGCTCCTGCGCAACAAGATCCAGCCGTTCGACGCGCCGTTCTCGAAGTACGCGACGGACGCGATCACCCTCCACAACGCTGACGTCGCCCTCAAGATCAAGTCGAAGAAGGGCGTCTCCGTCTTCGACGACCGCAAGGGCACCTACTGGTACGCGGAGAACCCCACGGGAAGCGTGAAGGTCACTGACACCAACACGCGGATAAAGATCCTCAAGCAGCCGAAGGACGGCTCGACGATCACCGTCCAGGTGGGCCGCTCCTCGAAGTAATTTGCGTCATCGCAGGTCAGAGACCTGTTTCTGGCTGATCGGCCGTCGCCCCCTAGCGGGCGGCGGCCGATCGTGTTTAGGTGCGTCCTGTGGTTCTCTTATTGACACGACGTCTCACGGGGGTGTGACAGACCATGGCCGCAGGAGGCTTCTGCAAGCTGCCGAACGGCAGTGTGGTGGTGGCGCTGACCCTGCCGAGCCCCGGTGCGCCGCTCGGGGCCGGCGGGCGCGTACGGGTGCTCGTGCATGCCGCCAATCGGGCTCGCGCCCTGACGCGGCTGCGGAACCTCGGCCTGCGGGCCGTCTACCTCCGCGGCAACGCGGAGCCTCCGACCCCGGACGAGGTCACCGCCGTCCTGCACCACCCCGACGGCCTCATATGGCGCACGGCGCCGGACCACTCCACGTCGGTGGAGGAGCTGTGGCACCCGATCCGGGCGCTGCTGAGGCGCTCCGCGGCTGCGTAGCCCCCAATCCCACCCCTTCCCGTAACCAGGGGGCTCCGCCCCCTGGACCCCCGTATCGCCGCTCCGCGGCTCGTCCTCAAACGCCGGACGGGCTATAGATAGCCCCTCCGGCGTTTGAGGAGCGGGGTCTGGGGCGGAGCCCCAGTTTCGGGAAGGGGTGGGACCGGGGCGCCCCCGCGAGGGTCACACCACCGGCTTGCCGGTGAGTTCGGCGCCCGCCTCGCGGAGCTCGTCCAGCGCACGCTGGGTGGTCGCCTCCGACACCCCGGCCGTGAGGTCGAGGAGGACGTGGGTGCGGAACCCCTCGCGGAGTGCGTCGAGCGCGGTGGCCCGCACGCAGTGGTCGGTGGCGATCCCGACCACGTCGACCTCGGTGATCTTCCGCTCCCGCAGCCACGCGGCCAGCGACACCCCGTTCTCGTCGACCCCCTCGAAGCCGCTGTACGCCGCGGTGTGCGCCCCCTTGTCGAAGACCGCGTCGATCCCGCCGGAGGCGACCGCGGGCGCGAAGTTCGGATGGAAGCCCACCCCCTCCGTGCCGGCCACACAGTGCGGCGGCCAGGAGTCGACGAAGTCGGGCCGGTCGGAGAAGTGGTCACCGGGATCGACGTGGTGGTCACGGGTGGCCACGACGTGGCGGTAGCAGGGGGGAGCCTGGCCGATGAGTTCCGTGATGGCGGCGGCCACATCCGCTCCGCCGGAGACCGCGAGGCTGCCCCCTTCGCAGAAGTCGTTCTGTACATCGACGACGATCAGGGCGCGACGCATGGCGGGTTTCCTTAGCTAGCTGGATGAACCGAGCCTAGAGACTCCGGGGCCGTTGCGGGAGAGGGCACGGGGCGCACTCGCGTCACGTGCCCCCCGTGCTCACCGCGCGTACTCACGCGACGTACTCCGTGGGAATGACCGCCTCGCCACGGGAGAGCTGGGTGGCCGAGAGCGGCAGCCGCCCTCGCGCGGCCGCGTGCCGCTCGCGCACCGTGTCGAGCGGCTCACGGGCGACGACGCGGCCGCCCTTGACCAGCTCGACGAGGAGTTGACGGTCGGCGAGCTCGGCGGGCACCGGGCCGGTGCCGACGACCTCGGCCTCCGCGGTCCCGGACGCGTCCACGCGGCGGGCGGCCCACTTGCGGCCGCCGACGGAGGACTTCCCGCCGAGCGACTTCTTCGCGACGGGCTCCAGCGGCGCCTTCGGGTCGGCGGAGCGGGCCCGGGCCACCAGCTTGTAGACCATGGAGCAGGTGGGGTGCCCGGAGCCGGTGACCAGCTGGGTGCCGACGCCGTACGCGTCCACGGGCGCCGCGGCGAGCGAGGCGATGGCGTACTCGTCCAGGTCGGAGGTGACGACGATCCTGGTGCCGGTGGCGCCCAGCTCGTCGAGCTCCTTGCGCACCCGGTGCGCGACCAGCAGCAGGTCGCCGGAGTCGATGCGCACGGCGCCGAGCTCGGGGCCCGCGATCTCGACGGCCATGCGGACCGCCTTGCTCACGTCATAGGTGTCGACGAGCAGCGTGGTGCCCCGGCCGAGCGTGTCCACCTGCGCGCGGAAGGCGTCCCGCTCGCTGTCGTGCACGAGCGTGAAGGCGTGGGCGGCGGTGCCGACGGTCGGGATGCCGTAGCGGAACCCGGCCGCCAGGTCGGTGGTGCTCGCGAAGCCGCCCACGTACGCCGCCCGGGACGCCGCGACCGCCGCCAGCTCGTGCGTGCGGCGCGCGCCCATCTCGATCAGCGGCCGCTCGCCCGCGGCGGAGGCCATGCGGGACGCGGCGGCCGCGATGGCCGAGTCGTGGTTGAGGATCGACAGGATCACGGTCTCCAGGAGCACGCACTCGGCGAAGCTGCCCTCGACCCGCAGGATCGGCGAGCCCGGGAAGTACACCTCGCCCTCCGGATAGCCCCAGATGTCCCCGCTGAAGCGGTACGACGCCAGCCATGCGAGCGTCGCCGCGTCCACCACACCGCGCTCGCGCAGGAAGTCGATGACGCCGGAGTCGAAGCGGAAGTTCTCGACGGCGTCCAGGACCCGGCCGGTGCCGCTCACCACGCCGTAGCGGCGGCCCTCGGGCAGTCTGCGGGTGAAGACCTCGAAGACCGACCGCCGGTCGGCGGCGCCCGACTTCAGCGCGCCCTGCAACATCGTCAACTCGTAGTGATCCGTGAACAGCGCGGTGGACGGCACGTCCACCGGCAGCCCCAGGTCATGCTCCCCAGAGTTCATGACAAAGATGCTACCCCGCATCTCGTCACTCTGACGATTTCAGGGGTCCGTTTGTGCGGTGGGCCCTCCCGGGTGGCAGCATGGGACAAGTGAGTAGCGCTGCTCCCGTAGAGATCACACGCCCGGACGCCGAGGAAGAGACCTTCGCGGTCCCCGAGCCGGACGTGCCCTGGATCACGCTCGTGCACAACGACCCGGTCAACCTCATGAGCTACGTGACCTATGTCTTCCAGTCCTACTTCGGGTACTCGAAGGAAAAGGCCACCAAGCTGATGCTGGACGTGCACCACAAGGGCCGGGCCGTCGTCTCCACCGGCAGCCGCGAGGAGATGGAACGCGACGTGCAGGCGATGCACGGATACGGGCTGTGGGCAACGCTCCAGCAGGACCGGAAGTAGCGACGCGACTGATGCCAGGACAATTCGAAGCGATCCCGGGGGGCGGCGCCGCCGTCGCTCTGGACGAGGTCGAGATCTCGATCATCCGCTCGCTCGCCGTGCAGCTCCTGGAGCTGATCGGCCCGGGCGACGAGCCGGCCGGCGACGACGGCGACCCGTTCGCGGAGCTGTTCGCCGAGGGCCCGAGCGAGCCGCCCACCGACCCGGTGCTCAAGCGGCTCCTCCCGGACGCGTACGGCGGCCCGGGCAGCGAGACGGGCTCCCGGGAGCATGCCGACGAACTGCGGGCGTACTCCGCCGAGTTCAGGCGCTTCACCGAGAACGACCTGCGGGCCCGCAAGCGGGACGACGCGCTGGCCGTGATCCGCTCCCTTGACGCGCTCACGGTCGCGGGCGAGGGCGGCGCCGTCCTGAAGCTGTCCCCGGAGGAGTCGCGGCGCTGGCTCGGCGCGCTCAACGACCTGCGGCTCGCGATCGGCGCCCGCCTCGACGTGACCGACGAGGAGGACACCGACATCCTCTACCGGCTGCCGGACTCCGACCCGCGCAAGCCGATGGTGATGGCGTATCTGTGGCTCGGCGGCCTCCAGGAGACGCTCGTCGAGACGCTGATGACGTGACCGGCCGGGCGCCGGTGGAGTGGCTCGTTCCGCGCCGGTGACGTGACGGATCCCGCACTGCTGACGTGACGGTTTCCTGACGCCCGCGTGACGCCCTTTTGAAGATCGTCCGCGTCCGCTCAACGGACGCTCAAATCCGGATAACGATCCTGTCACCTCGTTGCCCTCTAATGTGGCGCCGAGGGACTTTTGTCCGCTTCTTCCTGTGGTGTGCACCACATGTGGCTCATTCGATCACTGTGACGGTCGTGATAAATCTTCACGACCGCTCGGTGACGCCACCCATGTCGCCGGGGGCGCGAAAGGCCGGCAGACCGTCGGCGGCACTCCATCACCATCCGGGGGGATCAGGACCTGGTCCGCGGCGAAACCGCAGTTCGCGGCGCGGATCAGCATGGAGAAAGGCGTCACCATGACCTCAGTGCAGGTCGAAGAGCAGTACGACGGCAATGAGGCCGCGGCGGGCGCGGACGCGTCCGGCGACAACGAGGGTTATCAGCGCGGGCTAGGGGCCCGGCAGATCCAGATGATCGCGATCGGCGGTGCCATCGGCACCGGCCTGTTCCTCGGCGCGGGCAAGGCCATCCACAAGGCCGGGCCCAGCCTCATCCTCGCTTACGCCATCGCGGGCCTTGTCATCTTCTTCATCATGCGCGCGCTCGGCGAGCTCCTGATGTACCGGCCCGTCTCGGGCTCCTTCTCGGAGTACGCCCGCGAGTTCGTCGGCCCCTTCTTCGGCTTCGTGACCGGCTGGACGTACTGGCTCTTCTGGGTCGTCACCGGCATCACGGAAGTCACCGCGGCGGCCCAGTACATGCAGTACTGGACGCACAACTCCATTCCTCAATGGGCGTACGCGCTGATCTTCACGGTCATCCTGTACGGCGCCAACCTGATCTCCGTGAAGCTCTTCGGTGAGCTCGAGTTCTGGTTCTCCATGGTCAAGGTCACCGCCATCATCGGCATGATCCTGATCTGTGCCGGCATCCTCACCATCGGCTTCTCCGACGCCGGCGACACCGCGTCCGTCTCGCACCTGTGGGACAACGGCGGCTTCTTCCCCAACGGCATCGGCAACACGCTGATGACCCTGCAGATCGTGATGTTCGCCTTCCTCGCCGTCGAGCTGGTCGGCGTCACCGCGGGCGAGTCCAAGGACCCGAAGAAGACCCTGCCCAAGGCGATCAACACCGTGCCGTGGCGCATCGCCGTCTTCTACGTCGGCGCCCTGATCATGATCCTTTCGGTCGTGCCGTGGACGCACTTCCAGCCGGGCGTCTCCCCGTTCGTCGCCGCCTTCGAGAAGATGGGCCTCGGCATCGGCGCCGCGATCGTGAACTTCGTGGTCCTGACGGCCGCCCTCTCCTCCTGCAACTCGGGCATGTACTCCACCGGCCGCATGCTGCGCGACCTCGCGCTCAACGGCCAGGGCCCGAAGTTCTTCACCAAGCTCACCAAGAACGGCCTGCCGCTGGTCGGCACCACCGCCTCGGCCGCGCTGATGCTCGTCGGCGTGTGGATCAACTACCAGTGGCCGGGCGAGGCGTTCAACTACGTCGTCTCCTTCGCGACCATCTCCGGCATGTGGGCCTGGATCATGATCCTGGTCTCCCAGATCAACTACCGCCGCAAGGCCGACCGCGGCATCCTGCCGCAGTCCAGCTTCCGCGCGCCGGGAGCCCCGTACACGAGCTGGTTCGCGCTCGCCTTCATCGGCATGGTCATCGTGATGATGGGCGTCGACAAGGACGCGCGGATCTCGCTGTACTGCGCCCCGATCTGGGCCGCGATCCTGTGCGTGTCCTACCTGGTCCTGAAGAGCCGCAACCCGGAGGCCGCAGCCTTCAAGAAGCGCGTGCACGGTGGCACGGCCGCCGAGGACGGCGCCTCGCTCACCAAGGACTGATCCGGTCTCGTCCAGCATGCGGGCGGCTTCGTACCACACTTCGGTACGGGGCCGCCCCGCTGCTTATCCTGGCCGACATGCTGACCATCACCCAGGCCCTCCACGACCAGATCGTCGCGCACGCGCGCAAGGACCATCCCGACGAGGCGTGCGGCGTCGTCGCGGGCCCGGCGGGCACCGACCGCCCCGAGCGCTTCGTCCCGATGCTGAACGCGGCCCGCTCGCCCACGTTCTACGAGTTCGACTCGACCGATCTGCTCAAGCTGTACCGCGATCTCGACGACCGCGACGAGGAGCCCGTGGTCATCTACCACTCGCACACGGCGACGGAGGCCTACCCCTCCCGCACCGACATCTCGTACGCCAACGAGCCGGGCGCCCACTACGTCCTCGTCTCCACCGCCGACACCGACTCCACAGCCCCCTTCCAGTTCCGCTCGTTCCGGATCGTCGAGGGCGAGGTCACCGAGGAGGAGGTCAGGGTCGTCCAGGCATACTGAGCACGACCTTTGAGGCGGCAGGACCCAGGAAGCCGGTGCGAATCCGGCGCGGTCCCGCCACTGTGACCGGACGCGGCCAGCGCCCGGGAGTCAGGAACTGACCTGCCGCCTCCTCCACTTCACGCAGGGGACGCGGAAATCCCCTGGAGGAGGCCCGCACCCATGCGTACCCGCGCCCTGCTCGTAGCGGCGGCTGTCCTGCTGCCGCTGACGGCGTGCTCGTCGTCGTCCGACGAGGACCAGAACTCCGGGAAGCCCGCCGCCAAGGCCGCCGGATTCCCGTACACCGTCACCAACTGCGGCAAGAAGACCACGTACGAAGCACCCCCGAAGCGCGCCGTCACCATGAACCAGCACGTGACGGAGATCCTCCTGGAACTGGGCCTGAAGGACCGCATCGCCGGGACCGCCTACCTCGACGACAAGGTGCTCCCCGAGTACGAGAAGGCGTACAAGTCCCGCCCGGTCCTCGCCAAGGAGTACCCCTCGTACGAGAAGCTGCTCGCCGCCAACCCCGACTTCGTGTACGGCGGTTACGCGAGCGCCTTCGCGGCCGGCGACGGCCGCTCGCGCGAGGCCCTCGCCGAGTCCGGCATCAAGACCCGCCTGAACATCGAGGGCTGCGCCAAGGACGCGGTCACGATGGACGACGTCTACCGCGAGGTGCGCGAGGCGGGCGCCACCTTCGGCGTCCGCGACCGGGCCGAGAAGTGGGTGCGCGACGCCAAGGCCGAACTGGCCGCCACCGCGAAGAAGTCCGCCCGGAACACCAAGGGCGGCAAGCCGCTCTCCGTCTTCGTCTACGACAGCGGCGACAAGACGGCGTTCACCGCGGGCGGCCGGGGCATCGGCAACGACATCATCAAGCGCGCGGGCGGCCGCAACATCATGGCCGACCTCGACAAGTCCTTCGGCGACGCCTCCTGGGAGACGGTGGTCGACCGCCGCCCCGACGTGATCGTCATCTACGACTACGGCGCGACGACGGTCGCCCAGAAGAAGAAGCGCCTCCTGGACGACCCGGCCCTCAAGGACGTCCCCGCCGTCAAGAACAAGCGCTTCGCGGTCCTGCCGCTGTCGGACGTGGTGCTCGGGGTGCGGGCACCGGGGGCGGTCCAGAAACTGGCGGAGCAACTGCGGTGAGCCGGATGCGGCCTGAATTTCAGCCCGTCGAGGGGGCCCCTCCCTGCTCCTTAAGAGCTTGGGGGAGTTTGAGGACGAGCGCGAAGCGCGATCGGCGGTCCCCCCGCCCACCCGAGGGGGAAGCGCCCCGCACCCCGCTGGCGTACGGCATGGTCATAGGCGCCCTGGTCCTCGCCCTCGGGGCCGCGGGCATCGCCGCGCTGGCGTGGGGCTCGGTGAGGATCCCGCCCACGGACGTGGTGGACATCCTCACAGGCCAGGCCCAGGGCCCGTCCCCGTACCGCACCATCGTCCTCGACGTCCGCCTCCCCAGAGTCCTGCTCGGCGCGGCCGTGGGCGCGGGCCTCGCGGTGGTCGGCACCACCCTCCAGGCCCTGGTCCGCAACCCCCTCGCGGACCCGTTCCTGCTGGGCGTCTCCTCCGGAGCGTCCGCCGCCGCGGTCTCGGTGATCGTGCTGGGCCTGGGCGCCGGCATGGCGACGACGGTGACGATCCCGGCGGCGTCCTTCGCGGGCGCGTTCCTCGCACTGGCCGTGGTGTACGCTCTCGCCCGCGAGCCCGGCGGCGGCTTCACGACGAGCCGCCTGATCCTCGCGGGCGTGGCCGTCTCGTACGTCCTGTCCGCGCTGACCAGCCTGATCCTGGTCGTCTCGGCGCGCGCGGACCACCTCAAGGAGGTCCTGTACTGGACGCTCGGCGGCCTGGGCAGCGCCCGCTGGGACATGCTCGCGCTGCCCCTGACCGTCCTCGCCGTCGGCACGGCCCTGCTGATCGCCCTTGCCCGCCCGCTGGACCTGCTGCTGGTCGGCGAGGAGGGCGCCACCGTCCTCGGCCTGGACACGGCGCGGTTCCGCGCGGGCGTCTTCGTGCTGGCCTCGCTGGTGACCGGCGTGCTCGTCGCGCACAGCGGTGCCATCGGCTTCGTCGGCCTGATGGTGCCGCACGCGGCCCGCATGCTGGTGGGCGCCGCGCACCGGGCGCTGCTTCCGGTGGCCGCGCTGATGGGGGCGGTGTTCCTGGTGGTGGCCGACCTCGCGGCGCGCACGGTGGCGGCGCCGCAGGACATCCCGGTGGGCGTCCTCACGGCGCTCACCGGCGGCCCGTTCTTCCTGTGGCTGCTGCGCCGCGGCCGGGCCCGCGAGGAGGCGACGGCATGAGTCTGAGCACCGGCGTGAAGCTGCGCACCGAAGACCTCACGTACGAGATCCCGTCCGGCCGCCGCCTCGTCGACGCCGTCTCACTCACCGTCTCCGCGGGCGAGACGGTGGGCCTGGTCGGCCCCAACGGCAGCGGCAAGACGACGCTGCTGCGCTGTGTGTACGGGGCGCTCCGGCCCACCGGGGGCCGGGTCCTGCTGGACGGCGAGGACCTGGCGGACGCGGGTGCCAAGGCCCGCGCGCGCCGGATCGCCACGGTGCCGCAGGACGGCCAGGCGGGCTTCGAGCTCACCGTCCGCCAGATCGTCGCCATGGGCCGATCCCCGCACAAGCGCTTCTGGGAGGCGGACACGGCCGCCGACGAGGAGCTGGTGCGCGGCGCGCTGAAGCGGGTGGGCGCGGCGGCCCTGGCCGGGCGGTCCTTCGCGCGGCTGTCCGGCGGTGAGCGGCAACGCGTCCTGACCGCGCGGGCACTCGTCCAGGAACCGGCCGTCCTCGTCCTGGACGAGCCGACCAACCACCTGGACATCCGCTACCAGCTGGAGATCCTCGGCCTGGTCCGCGACCTCGGCACGGCCAACCTCCTCGCCCTGCACGACCTGACCCTGGCCGCGTACTACTGCGACCGCCTGTACGTCCTCGACGCCGGCCGCGTGGTCGCCTCCGGGCCGCCGAAGGACGTCCTCACCGGGGAACTGCTCGCGGAGGTGTACGGGGTCGCGGCGGAGGTGGCGGTGCATCCGGCGACGGGCGCGCCGACGGTGACGTATCTCCCCGGGGTGCCGTCCCCGAGGCAGTGAGTCCGGCCACCGAACGGAATCCGTCCGGCATCCGAGATCACATTCCGGGTCCCGGACCGGGAATCGATACGATGACCGCATGGTTTCGAACGACGTGAGCATCGATACGACGCCGGGCGCCCTGCTCGTCGGCCGGCTGCACGTCGACCTGTGCCGCCTCGCCAGCGCCATCTGTCGGCCCTGACGGGCGCCGCCCCGCCGCCCGCGGCCGTGTGCCGCGGTGCCGCACGCGCACTCCGCACCCCGTCGCGCAGGAGCCCCGCGCGCCCGTGCCACGATCGGCACCGGGCCCGAAGTCCGCACCGGCCCCATCCGGCCCCGGCCTCCCGCACCACCCCCGGCAGCACCCCGACCCACTCCACTCCCGACAGGAGCCCTCCGCATGGCCATCGAGGTCCGCATCCCGACCATCCTCCGCACCTACACCGACGGCGCGAAGGCCGTCCAGGGCAACGGCGACACCATCGCCGCGCTCTTCGCCGACCTCGAGTCGCGGCACGCGGGCATCCAGGACCGGCTGATCGACAAGGACAAGGGCAACAGCCTGCGCCGCTTCGTGAACGTCTACCTGAACGACGAGGACGTCCGCTTCCTCGACGGCGTCTCCACGAAGCTGTCCGACGGCGACAGCGTCACGATCCTGCCGGCCGTCGCCGGCGGCATGGCCTGACAGGCCCGATCGCCGATGCGATACGACTCCCCGCTCGCGGCCGTCGGCAACACCCCGCTGGTCCGGCTGCCCCGGCTCTCCCCGTCGGCCGACGTGCGGATCTGGGCCAAGCTGGAGGACCGCAACCCGACGGGCTCCGTCAAGGACCGGCCCGCGCTCCACATGGTCGAACAGGCCGAGAAGGACGGCCGGTTGACGCCCGGCTGCACCATCCTGGAGCCCACCTCCGGCAACACCGGCATCTCGCTCGCGATGGCGGCCAGGCTCAAGGGCTACCGCATCGTGTGCGTCATGCCGGAGAACACCTCCCAGGAGCGGCGCGACCTCCTCGCGATGTGGGGCGCCGAGATCATCTCCTCGCCCGCGGCCGGCGGCTCCAACACCGCCGTACGCGTCGCCAAGGAGCTGGCCGCCGAGCACCCCGACTGGGTGATGCTCTACCAGTACGGCAACCCGGACAACGCGGGCGCCCACTACGCCACCACCGGCCCCGAGATCCTCGCCGACCTGCCCTCCCTCACCCACTTCGTGGCCGGGCTCGGCACCACGGGCACGCTCATGGGCGTCGGCCGGTTCCTGCGCGAGCACAAGCCCGACGTCAAGATCGTCGCGGCGGAGCCGCGCTACGACGACCTGGTCTACGGCCTGCGCAACCTCGACGAGGGGTTCGTGCCCGAGCTCTACGACGAGTCCGTGCTCACCACGCGGTTCTCCGTCGGCTCCGCCGACGCGGTCACGCGTACGCGGGAGCTGTTGCGGGAGGAGGGGATCTTCGCCGGGGTGTCGACCGGGGCCGCGCTGCACGCCGCGATCGGCGTCGGCCGCAAGGCCGTCAAGGCGGGCGAGCCCGCCGACATCGTCTTCGTCGTGGCCGACGGCGGCTGGAAGTACCTCTCGACGGGCGTCTACACCGCGGCGACGGACGAGGAGGCCATCGCGGCGGTGCAGGGCCAACTGTGGGCGTGAGCCCGGCTGGGAGCTCCCCAACCCCGCCCCTTCCCGTAACCAGGGGGCTCCGCCCCCTGGACCCCCCGTATCGCCGCTTCGCGGCTCGTCCTCAATCGCCGGACGGGCTGGATCTGGCCCAGGTATAGCCCCTCCGGCGTTTGAGGAGCGGGGGTCTGGGGGCAGAGCCCCCAGTTTCAGGAAGGGGCGGGATTGGGGAGCGCCCCGCAACGCCTACCCCGCCAGATACCGCACCTGATCCCAAAGCACCGGATCCACCACCCCCGCCCGCCGCCGGAAGTCCCACACCGGGACTTCCCGGATCTCATCCGTCTCCAGGAAACTGGGCCGCCCGTGCGCGTCCCCGACGGCGCCGGGCGGCAACGGAATCACCCCGGCCCGCTCGTCGCGGTACTTACTGGTGATCTTCGCGACCCGCACGCTGTCCCCGCGGACACCCAGCACGAGACAGGGCCGGTCCTTCCCCCCGGCCCCGCCCTCATAGGGCACCCGCGCCCACCAGATCTCCCCGGCCCGGGGCCGGGGCCGCCCGCCCCGCTCCCGCCGGGACGGCCGCCGCACCCCGCGCCGCCGAGCGGGCCGCCCGGAGCGTGCCCATCCGTCCACCAGGGTGACGACGAACGCGAGCACCACCACGGCGGCGAGCGCGAGCCACCACGACGTGTCCATGGGCACGACGGTACCGGCACCCCCGGCCACCGACCGCCGCACCGCGGGGCCCCCGAACCGGTGACACCCCAGGTGAGTTCGCCCACAACCGCAGGCCACGGAGGAGCGAGCCGCCCTTTTGCGCCTTACGCTCGACGAACCGCACGCCCCCGTTTCCCCCGACCGCCAGCGTGGAGGTTCCAGCTCTATGAAGCTCACCGTCGTCGGCTGCTCGGGGTCGTTTCCGTCCGCGGACTCGGCCTGTTCGAGCTACCTCGTCGAGGCCGACGGCTTCCGGCTGCTGCTCGACATGGGCAATGGCGCCCTGGGCGAGCTGCAGCGCCACATCGGTCTGTACGACCTCGACGCGATCTTCCTCAGCCATCTGCACGCCGACCACTGCATCGACATGTGCGCGTACTTCGTGGCCCGCTACTACCGGCACGAGGGCGGCCGCTGCGCGCCCATCCCGGTGTACGGCCCCGAGGGCACCGAGCAGCGCCTGACCACGGCGTACGCCGACACGCCCTCCGCGTCCTCGATGAGCGAGGTCTTCGACTTCCACACGGTCAAGCCCGGTGCCTTCGACATCGGGCCGTTCTCGGTGCGCACGGAGAAGGTCTGCCACCCCGTCGAGGCGTACGGCATCCGCGTCGAGCACGGCGGCCGCTCGCTGACGTACTCCGGGGACACCGGCCCGTGCGAGGCGCTCGACGAACTCGCCTCCGGCACCGATCTGTTCCTGTGCGAGGCCGCCTTCACGCACGGCAAGGAAAACATCCCGGACCTGCACCTCAACGGCCGAGAGGCGGGGGAGTCCGCCCGCCGCGCGGGCGCGGGCCGCCTGGTCCTCACGCACATCCCGCCGTGGACGGACCCGCAGGTCAATCTCGCGGACGCGCGGGAGGTCTTCACCGGTCCGGCGGACCTCGCGGTCGCGGGCGCGACGTACGAGATCTGAGCGGACGTACGCGTACGAGATCTGAGCAGCCGCCGAAGCGGCACGACGACGAAGGGCCCGGAACCGATCGACCGGTTCCGGGCCCTCGTGTCAGGCAGGGGCGGGGCTCACGCCTTCGTGAGGTCCTCGATCTCCTCCTCGGGCTCGCGGCCCGGGGTCGGGATGTTGAACTTGACGATCGCGAAGCGGAAGACCACGTAGTAGACCGCCGCGAACACCAGGCCGATCGGAATGATCATCCAGGGCTTCTCGGCGAACTTCCAGTTCAGTACGTAGTCGATGGCGCCGGCCGAGAACGTGAAGCCGTGGTGCACGCCCAGGGCCCAGGTGACCGTCATGGCGACGGCGGTCAGGACCGCGTGGATCACGTACAGGACCGGGGCGATGAACATGAACGCGAACTCGATCGGCTCGGTGATGCCGGTGACGAACGAGGTGAGCGCGAGCGACATCATCATGCCGCCGACGACCTTGCGGCGCTCGGGCCGGGCCGTGTGCGTGATGGCGAGGGCCACGGCGGGCAGCGCGAACATCATGATCGGGAAGAAGCCGGACATGAACTGTCCCGCCGTCGGGTCGCCGTGCATGAAGCGCTGGATGTCACCGTGCCAGACGGCGCCCGCGGAGTCCGTGAAGGAGCCGATCTCCTGCCAGGCGACGGTGTTCACGAACTGGTGCATGCCGACCGGCAGGAGCGCGCGGTTGACCACACCGAAGATGCCCGCGCCGACCGAGCCGAGGTCGGTCATCCACTCGCCGAAGCTGGTGATCGCGTCACCGACAGGACCCCAGGCCAGACCGAAGAGGACGCCCATGCCGGTGCCGATGAAGGCCATGATGATCGGCACCAGGCGGCGGCCGTTGAAGAAGCCCAGCCAGTCCACCAGCTTGGTGCGGTGGAACTTCTGCCAGACCACGGCGGATATCAGGCCCATGATGATGCCGCCGAAGACCTTCGGGTCGTTGTAGGTCGCGGCGATGTCGGCACCCTTGGTGATCTTCGCCTCGGTGACCGGGAACGCCTTCAGCACGTTCGTGTAGACCAGGAAGCCGACGAGCGCGGCGAGTGCCGTGGAGCCGTCCGCCTTCTTCGCGAAGCCGATCGCGACACCGATGCAGAACAGCAGCGGCATGTTGGAGAACACGGCGTCACCGGCGTTGGCGAAGACCGTGGCGACCTTGCCCCAGCCGAGGCCGTCGGCGCCGAACACGTCCGGCTGGCCGAGGCGGAGCAGGATGCCGGCCGCGGGAAGCACGGCGATGGGCAGCTGCAGGCTGCGGCCCACCTTCTGCAGACCCTGCAACAGACCGGAGCCCCGCTTCTTCGCGGGCGCCGCCGAGGCGGTGGCGGTACTCATGACTTCCTCCATGTGCGGGTGCTGCCAGGGGACAGTTGGGGGGTGACAGCAGCCAGGTGGTCTACACCACTCAGTGGTGTAGACCTGTTGTAACACGGTCAAGGCGACATAAGGAACCCACGATTCCTGTGGGGTCGGCCATAACGCCGCATCCACGACGAAAAGCCCCCGGACGCAAGGGTCCGAGGGCCTGGTAAAGGGTATCGCGGAAGGTTCCGCTTCCGTGCCTACGCCTTGGTCTGTTCCTCGTCCAACGCCTTTGCCTCTTCCTCCGGTTCGCGTCCCGGAGTGGCCAGGTCGAACTTCTTGATCACGAAGAGGAACAAGAAGTAATAAACCACCGCGAAAGCCAGTCCGATCGGGATGATCAACCAGGGTTTCGTCGCCAGGCTCCAGTTGATGACGTAGTCGATGAGGCCCGCGGAGAAGCTGAAGCCGTCCTTGACGCCGAGGCCCCAGGTGACCGCCATCGAGACGCCGGTGAGCAGCGCGTGGATCACGTACAGCGCGGGCGCGATGAACAGGAAGGAGTACTCGATCGGTTCGGTGATGCCGGTGACGAACGACGTCAGGCCGACCGAGAGCATCATGCCGCCGACGACCTTGCGGCGCTCGGGCCGGGCCGCGTGCGTGATCGCGAGGGCCGCGGCAGGGAGCGCGAACATCATGATCGGGAAGAAGCCGCTGGTGAACTGGCCCGCGGTCGGGTCCCCGGCCAGGAAGCGGTTGATGTCGCCGTGCACGACCGTGCCGTCCGGCTTGGTGTAGTCGCCGAACTGGAACCAGACGAAGGTGTTCAGGAACTGGTGCAGGCCGACGGTGAGCAGCGCGCGGTTGGCCACGCCGAAGATGCCCGAGCCCAGCCAGCCGAGGTCCACCAGCCACTTGGAGAAGCTGGTGAGCCCGTCACCGATGGGCGGCCAGATCCACACGCACAGCCCCGCGAAGACCAGGCCGACGAACGCCATGATGATCGGGACGAGCCGCCGCCCGTTGAAGAAGCCGAGCCAGTCCACCAGCTTCACGCGGTGATAGCGCTGCCAGAACCAGGCGGACAGCAGCCCCATGACGATGCCGCCGAACACCCCCGGGTTCTGGTACGCGGCCTGGGTCGGGGTGCCGTCCCCGGTCACGCAGACCCCGCTCCACAGTCCCGCGCCCGCGAAGTCGGCCCCGGCGGGGCAGTCGTCGGGGAACGCGCGCAGGACCGCGTAATAGACGAGGAAGCCCGCCACCGCCGCGAGCGCCGTCGACCCGTCCGCCTTCTTCGCCATGCCGATGGCGACGCCGATGCAGAACAGCAGGGGCAGGCCGAGCGAGGAGTCCAGCAGGGAGCCGCCCGCGGCCGCGAAGACCTTGGCCACGTTGGTCCAGCCGAGGCCGTCGTCGCCGAAGACGTCCGGCTGGCCGAGCCGGTTGAGGATGCCGGCGGCGGGCAGCACGGCGATGGGCAGCTGGAGGCTGCGGCCCATCTTCTGCAAGCCCTGAAGGAGGCCGTTCCACCACTTCTTCTGCGGTACCGCGGCGGCGTCGGAACTCATCGGCGTTCCTCCCGGAACCAGCCTGGTTTGGCGGTCGTTGAAAACTGGTGTAGACCAGTTGCGGACGGGTAATCGGCACGCCCCCAAGAGGGGTCACACCTTGATCGTCATGATTGGGTACGGGTGCCGTGACCGCCCGCGAAGATGGGCCAACCGTGCGTTACCGTGACAAAGCGGACCTGCGGTGTCGTGGCCGCGTCCTTTTCAGAGCAGGGAGAACACCATGGCCAGCAAGGCTGAGAAGATCGTTGCCGGGCTCGGCGGCATCGACAACATCGAAGAGGTCGAGGGCTGCATCACCCGCCTCCGTACGGAGGTCAACGACCCGAGCCTGGTCGACGAGGCGGCCCTGAAGGCCGCGGGCGCGCACGGCGTCGTGAAGATGGGCACCGCGATTCAGGTCGTCATCGGTACGGATGCGGACCCGATCGCGGCGGACATCGAAGACATGATGTGACGCTTGCGCTGTGCTGAGCGTGCGTGAGGGCCTTGTTCCGTCGGCCGGAACAGGGCCCTCACGCGTGCGTGCGCACCGCCCACCCGCCCGCCCTTCCTGGGGCTCCGCCCCAGACCCCGCTCCTCAAACGCCGGAGGGGCTGAAATTGTGCCGGTGAGTTTCAGCCCGTCCGGCGTTTGAGGACGAGGCCGTTCAGGCCGATACGGGGGTCCGGGGGCGGAGCCCCCGGGGCGGCAACCCCGGGTCTGCTCAAAGGCTAGGCTCAACGCATGTCTCGTATCGACGGCCGTACCCCCGAACAGCTCCGCCCGATCACCATTGAGCGCGGGTGGAGCAAGCACGCCGAGGGCTCCGTCCTCATCTCCTTCGGCGACACCAAGGTCTTCTGCACGGCCTCCGTGACGGAGGGCGTGCCCCGCTGGCGCAAGGGCAGCGGCGAGGGATGGGTCACCGCCGAGTACTCGATGCTGCCGCGGTCCACGAACACCCGCGGCGACCGCGAGTCCGTCCGCGGCAAGATCGGCGGCCGTACGCACGAGATCAGCCGTCTCATCGGCCGCTCCCTGCGCGCGGTCATCGACTACAAGGCCCTCGGCGAGAACACCATCGTCCTGGACTGCGACGTCCTCCAGGCCGACGGCGGCACCCGCACCGCGGCCATCACCGGCGCGTACGTCGCGCTGGCCGACGCCGTCGCCTGGGCCCAGGGCAAGAAGCTGATCAAGGCCGGGCGCAAGCCGCTCACCGGCACCGTCAGCGCCGTGTCCGTCGGCATCGTCGGCGGCGTACCGCTGCTCGACCTCTGTTACGAGGAGGACGTGAAGGCCGACACCGACATGAACGTCGTGTGCACCGGCGACGGCCGCTTCGTCGAGGTCCAGGGCACCGCCGAGGCCGAGCCGTTCGCCCGCGAGGAGCTGAACGCGCTGCTCGACCTCGCCGTCGGCGGCTGCGTGGACCTCGCCACGTACCAGCGCGAAGCGCTCGAAGCGGTCAAGTAGGGCAAACCCGGCAGTCGGCGGCCCGGCACCCCCGCGAGGGAGCGGGTCCCGGCCAAGTGGTGTGTGGCGCGGCCGAGTTGTGATTCGGGCCGCCCGGCGGGGGAAGCAACCGTCGGGGCCCGGACGGGCGTTCTTACGAGTGCGAGCGTACGGGCCAAGCCGTGCGCCCGTCCGCATCGGGGAGGGATCCACGCATGGCCGCGCGCCACCGCCGTACCGTTACCGCCATCGCCACCGCACTGATCGCCGTCACGGCGGGCGCCGGCCTCGTCGCCTGCGACCCGGTCGACAAGGCGATCAACTGTGCCAAGACGGCCGACGACATCCACGACAACATCCAGGACATGCGCGAAGCCGTCCAGGACGCGGCCCTGGATCCCGGGGACGCCGACAAGTCGCTCGACGACATCGAGGACAACCTCGACGACATCCGCGACAAGTCCGACGACGCCGACGTGGACAAGGCCATCGACCACCTGGAGACGGCCGTCGACAACATCCGCGACGCCACCAAGGACGGCGGCGACAGGACGCCCGACATGAGCCCGGTCGGCGACGCGGCCAAGGAACTGACGAAGGCCTGCACCGACTGAGCCGCTCCCGCCCGCGCCTTCTGGCGCCGTCCCCTGTCACGCCGACGGGACGCGGGCAGGGTGCGGGGCAGGGCGCCGCGGCGGGCCCGATACTGGTCCCATGACCCGCCTCATCCTCGCCACCCGCAACACCGGCAAGCTCACCGAGCTCAAGGCGATCCTCGCCGACGCCGGGCTCGACCACGAGCTCGTCGGCGCGGAGGCCTACCCGGACATCCCCGACGTCAAGGAGACCGGCGTCACCTTCGCCGAGAACGCGCTCCTCAAGGCGCACGCCCTGGCCAGGGCCACCGGACTGCCCGCCGTCGCCGACGACTCGGGCCTGTGCGTCGACGTGCTCGGCGGCGCCCCCGGCATTTTCTCCGCGCGCTGGGCCGGCCGGCACGGCGACGACCGCGCCAACCTGGAGCTGCTGCTCGCCCAGCTCGGCGACATCGACGACCCGCACCGCGGCGCCCACTTCGCGTGCGCGGCGGCCCTCGCGCTGCCCGACGGCACCGAGCGGGTCGTCGAGGGCCGGCTGCTCGGCACCCTGCGGCACGCCCCGTCGGGCACCGGCGGCTTCGGCTACGACCCGGTGCTCCAGCCCGAGGGCGACACCCGCACCTGCGCCGAGCTCACGCCGGACGAGAAGAACGCGATCAGCCACCGCGGCAAGGCGTTCCGCGCGTTGGTGCCGGTGGTGCGCGAACTGCTCGGCTGAGTCGGAGCCCCTCCGGACCCCCGGACCCCCTCCTTGGCCGCCCGGACACGGAAGGGCGCCTCAGCCGAGGCGCCCTTCGTGCAAGTGCGGCCGGAGGGACTCGAACCCTCACGGGAGTTACCCCACTGGGACCTAAACCCAGCGTGACTGCCAGTTCCACCACGGCCGCGTGCCGGGCCCATCGTAATGGCCGCCCGGCCGCGGCTGCCCGGAGAGTCAGAACTTCGGGGCTGTGGCCTGCGCCTCCACCAGTTCGGTGGCCTCCTCCTCGCTCTCCACCGAGGGCGGGGAGCCGGTGAGGGGCTTGCGCGCGGTCTCCTTCATGCAGGCCACCGCGACGATGCCGACGACGGCGGCCGCCATCGAGTAGTACGCGGGCATCATGTCCGTACCCGTGACGCTGATCAGCGCGGTGATGACCAGCGGCGCGGTGCCGCCGAACAGCGAGGCGGACAGGTTGTAGCCCACCGACAGCGAGCCGTACCGCACCGAGGTGGGGAAGAGCGCCGGGAGCGTCGCGGACATCGTGCCGAGCAGGCACACCAGCGACAGCCCGAGCATCAGCATGCCTGCCGAGACGGCGATCAGCGCGCCCTGCTTGATGAGCAGGAAGGCCGGGATCGACAGGACGAGGAAGCCCACCATGCCGGTCATCAGGAGCGGCTTGCGGCCGAAGCGGTCGGACAGCACGCCGACGCGGCTGATGACGAGCATCAGGACCAGCATCATGGCGATGAGGATCAGCAGCCCGTGGGCGTCGTCGTAGCCCTGCTCGTCGCTCAGATACGTCGGCATGTACGACAGGAGCATGTAGTTGGTGATGTTGTACGCACCGACCAGGGTGACGCACAGCACCAGCGTCGGCCAGTGGTCGCGGAAGATCTTCGCCAGGTCGCCCTTGGCGGACGTCTCCACGGCGGAGGCCGCCTCGGTCGCCGAGTGGTACGACTGGTCCTCCAGCTTCTGGAACGCCGGCGTCTCGTCGAGGCGCAGCCGCAGATAGAGACCGACCAGGCCGAGCGGTCCCGCGACCAGGAACGGCACCCGCCAGCCCCACGACTCCATCGCGCCGTCGTCGAGCAGCGTGTTCAGGAGGGTCACCAGGCCCGCCGCGCCCACGTACCCCGCGAGCGTGCCGAACTCCAGGAAGCTGCCGAAGAAGCCGCGCCGCTTGTCCGGCGCGTACTCGGCTATGAACGTGGACGCGCCTCCGTACTCACCGCCGGTGGAGAAGCCCTGCACCAGGCGGAAGAGGATCAGCAGGACCGGGGCCCAGAAGCCGATCGCGGCGTAGCTCGGGATCAGGCCGATGGCGAAGGTGCCGACCGCCATCAGGATCATGGTCAGCGCGAGGACCTTCTTGCGGCCCACCTTGTCGCCCATCGGCCCGAACACCATGCCGCCGAGCGGCCGCACCAGGAACGACACCGCGAAGGTGGCGAACGACGAGAGCAGCTGGACCGTGTCGTTCCCGGACGGGAAGAAGACATGGCCGATGGTGACGGCCAGATAGCTGTAGATGCCGAAGTCGAACCACTCCATGGCATTGCCCAGCGACGCCGCCTTCACCGCGCGGCGTACGGCCGCCTCGTCGGTGACGGTGATGTCGGTGCGCCGCAGCGGCGGGTTCCGGCGCCGTCTGATCGCGCGGAAGAGCAGGCGGTGACGTTTCACCGCCTCCGGGTCGGCACCCGGAAGGGCGTCCGTCTCGGGGTCGGCCGGGTGGCTGCTGGCCGCCATGGAGCTGGTCCTTTCGCTGAGCGTGATCCTCGGACCCCTGCGGTGAGCGGTCCACCGGATGCTTGTGCTCGCACTCCGCGATCGCAAACGAAAGCCCCCCATGAGGGGGGCTTTGTCACATTCGCCGGGCAGCGGCAGGTCGCGTCAGACGCCCAGGTCCCGGATGATCTTCGCCACGTGGCCCGTCGCCTTGACGTTGTAGAAGGCGTGCTCGACCTTGCCCGCCTCGTCCACGACGACCGTCGAGCGGATCACGCCGGTCACGGTCTTGCCGTACAGCTTCTTCTCGCCGAAGGCGCCGTACGCCTCCAGGGTCTCCTTGGACGGGTCGCCGACCAGCGTGACCTTCAGGTTCTCCTTCTCGCGGAACTTCGCGAGCTTCTCCGGCTTGTCGGGGGAGACGCCGATGACGTCGTAGCCCGCGGCCGCGAGCACGTCCAGGTTGTCCGTGAAGTCGCAGGCCTGCTTGGTGCAGCCCGGGGTGAGCGCGGCGGGGTAGAAGTACACGATGACCTTGCGGCCCTTGTGGTCCGCCAGGGAGACCTCCTTGCCGTCGGCGTCGGGCAGGGTGAAGGCGGGGGCGGTGTCCCCGGGCTGCAGTCGCTCGCTCATGTTCGGTCTCCTCGCGCGCCGCGCGCGGGGCGCGCACGCATCTGTGGTTGTGGTGACGGAGTCGAGCGTAATAGGGGTGCCGTGGGGTGCGACGAGGGCGAAGCTGACAGACTGTGGAACGACCGGAACCAGCACACACCCACGGAGGCAGCGCGGTGGCGGATGCGGATGCCAGGACCCCTGCGCAGATCGAGGCGGACATCAAGCGCCGGCGCGACCAGCTCGCCGAGACCCTCGACGAGATCGGGGTGAGGGTCCACCCGAAGACGATCGTCGGCGACGCCAAGGCCAGGATCGCGTCCAGCGTCGACCACTCCCTCGGCCGGGCCTACGTCGGGGCGAATCGCTTCGTCTCCGACGTGAGGAACCAGCTCGTCACGGAGAACGGCGCGCCGCGCCTCGAGCGGATCGTGCCCGTGGCCCTGGTGGTGGTGGGTCTCGTGGGGTTCTTCGCGGTGGGCTCCAAGCGCCGCAAGGGCTGACCCGGGGGCGTACAGAGCGCCCGCGGGCAGGTAGGTTCGGGGCGTGAGCGCCAAGACACATGAACCTAGGACCCACGACGACAAGCTGCCGATCCGGATGCTGCACGACCGCGTGCTCGTGCGCCAGGACACCTCGGAGGGCGAGCGGCGCTCCGGCGGTGGCATCCTGATCCCCGCCACGGCGGCCGTCGGCAAGCGCCTGGCCTGGGCCGAGGTCGTCGCCGTGGGGCAGAACGTGCGCACCGTCGAGCCGGGCGACCGGGTCCTGTACGACCCGGAGGACCGGGCCGAGGTCGAGGTGCGGGGCGTGGCGTACGTCCTGATGCGCGAGCGCGATCTGCACGCCGTGGCCGCGGACCGCTTCGAGGGGTCCGAGGACTCGACGGGCCTTTACCTGTAGCGGGACCGCGGGGCCGGTGTGCCCGTGGGGCTGGTGACCATCGTCACCGGCCCCTTTTGCGTGCCCTTTGCTACCTTGGAAGGACCCCGACGAGACGCGCCGTACCGGGATCCGCAAAGACGACGCACCCCTGAAGTCCAGTTTTCGGAGGTGCCGTCATGGCCTGGGTCCTGCTCGTCGTCGCCGGTCTGCTCGAGGTCGGCTGGTCGATCGGCATGAAGTTCACCGACGGGTTCACCCGCCTGTGGCCGAGTGTGTTCACCGGCGCGGGCATCGTCGCCAGCATGTTCCTGCTGTCGTACGCCGCCAAGTCCCTGCCGATCGGCACGGCCTACGGCGTGTGGGTCGGCATCGGCGCCGCGGGTGCCGCCGTCGTCGGCATGCTCGTGCTCGGCGAGCCCGCCACCGCGGCCCGGATCTTCTTCGTGGCCCTGCTGCTGGTGGCCGTCGTGGGCCTGAAGGCGACGTCAGGCCACTGACCTCCGCCGGGCCACTGCTCCCGGGCCACTGCCCCGGGGACGAGGTTCATAGGGAGGGGGCGGCGACCCCGTGAGCCGCCGCCCCCTCCCGCCCCGCTCGCGCGCGGTCAGTCGCCGTCCCGGCCGCCGCTCCGCCCGGTGCTCGTGCCCTGCGTCAGCCCGCCCAAGGCGCCCTGCTGGCCGCCCTGGTCCGTCCCGCCGTCAGCGGCACCGCCGTCGGCCGCGCCCCCGTCGGCGTCACCCCCGCCGGGCCCCTGCGTCTGCCCCTGGTCCTGGCCCTGGGTCTGGCCCTGGTCCTGACCCTGGGTCGGCCCCTGCGTCTGCCCCTGGTCCTGCCCCTGCGTCTGGCCCTGGTCCTGACCCTGGCTCTGGCCGCCCTGGTCCTGCCCCGGCGTGGCGCCGTCCGTAGCACCGCCGTCGGCGCCGCCGTCGGCCCCGTCGGTGGCGCCGTCGGTCGCCCCGTCGGTGTCCTCGTCGCCCGTGCCCGGCTCCTCGGCGCTGTCCGACGGATCCGGCTGCACCGGCACGTCCGCGCCGGGCTCCAGCTCCAGCTCGAACTCCTTGGCGGGCTTGCCCTCCAAGGCGTCCTTGGTGAACTGCGCCCAGACCTTCGCCGGATAGCCGCCGCCGTTGATGCGCGGCTCGCCGAGCGCCCCGTACAGCGGGGTCTGCTTGGCCGTCTCCGGGTCCGCGCCCATGATGGCCACGACCGTCGCCAGGTCCGGGGTGTAGCCGGCGAACCAGGCCGCCTTGTCCTCTTCCGCCGTGCCGGTCTTGCCGGCCGCGGGACGGCCCGCGGCGAGCGCCTCCGTGCCCGTGCCGGAGTCGACGACGCTGCGCAGGATCGACGTGGTGGTGTCCGCGGCCTCGCGGCTCACCGCCGTCTTCTCCCCGCGCTCCGGCAGCGCGACGTTCTCGCCGTCCTTGGTGATCTTCTCGACGATCGTGTACGAGCCGTGCTGGCCGTGGTTGGCGAGCGTCGCGTACGCGCCCGTCATGTCGAGCACGGAGGCCGTGGACGGGCCGAGCGCGATCGACGGGGACGCGGTGAGGTCCGGGGTCTTCTCCGGGACGCCGAGCGCGACCGCGGTGTCCTTGACCTTGTCCGAGCCGACGTCGACGGCCATCTGCGCGTACACGGAGTTCACGGACTTGTCCGTGGCCTCGCGCACCGTGATGTCGCCGTACATGCCGTCGTCCTCGTTGGCGGGCGCGTACTGGCCGCCGTCCCAGCCCTGCACCGGACGCTTGTTGTTGCCGTCGTAGATGGTGTTCGGCGTGATCGCCTGGCCGGCCTGGGTGGTCGAGCCGTTCTGCACGGCCGAGGTGAACACGAACGGCTTGAAGGTCGAGCCGACCTGGTAGTCACGCCGGGTCGCGTTGTTGACGAACTGCTTGGTGTAGTCGATGCCGCCGTACATCGCGACGACCTTGCCGGTCGCCGGGTCGATGGAGGCGCCGCCCACCCGCACGTTCCGGTCGATCTTGCGGGCCTTCTTGTCGACCTTCGACATCACCTGGTCCTTGACGGCCTCCACGAACGCGTCCTGCTTGGGCTTCTGCAGGGTGGTGGTGATGCGGTAGCCGCCCTTGTGGAGGTCGTCCTCCTCGACGATCCTGTTGTCGATGAGGTAGTCCTCCACGGCCTTGACCACATAGCCGCGCTGCCCCGACAGGTCCTGGTTGCCCTTGGCCTGCTCCGGCATCGGGAACTTCTGCTTCTGCCGTTCGGCGGAGGACAGCCAGCCCTCCTTGACCATGCCGTTCAGGACGTAGTTCCAGCGGCCCAGGGCGTTCGGCTTGTTCTCCGGGTGGGCCGCCACGTCGTAGGCGTTCGGGGCGTTCACGAGCGTGGCGAGATACGCGCCCTGGCCCACGCTGAGGTCCTCGACGTCCTTGCCGTAGTACGCCTGGGCGGCGGCCTGCACGCCGTACGCGTTGCGGCCGAAGTAGCTGGTGTTCAGATAGCCCTCGAGGATGTCGTCCTTGCTCACCTCGCGGTCCAGCTTGATCGCGATGAAGAACTCCTTCACCTTGCGGGTGACCGTCTGCTCCTGGCCCAGGTAGTAGTTCTTCACGTACTGCTGCGTGATCGTCGAACCGGACTGCTTGCCCTTGCCGGTGACCGTGTTGTAGGCGGCGCGGAGCATCGCCTTCGGGTCGACGGCGGACTCCCCGTAGAAGTCCCGGTCCTCGGCGGCGAGCACGGCGTGCTGCACGTGCTTGGGGACCTTGGACAGGGGGACGTTCTCGCGGTTCATGCCCTTGCTGTCGTCGCGGGCCAGCTCGGTGCCGTCGGCGTACAGGTAGACGTTGGCCTGCTTGGTGGCCGTGGCGTTGGCCGGCGGGATGTCGATCAGCAGATAGCCCGCGGTGAACGCGCCCGCGCACAGCAGCACCACGAAGATGAACCCGGCGAGCACCATCCGCCAGGTCGGGAACAGCCGCCGCCAGCCCTTGCGCTTGGGCCGCTTCTTCTTGCCCTTCTTGCCGTTCTTGCCGCCGTTCTCGGCGGGGGGAGCGCCGGCGGCACCCTGCGCGGCCGGAGCGCCGTCGGGCGACCCCGCGCCGGCACCGGGACCCTCCTCCGGCTCACGGGGCGCCCACCCGGGGCGCGGCCGCCCCTGCCCGGCGCCGACGGGCCGGAGCTGCTGGGTGGAGGGGTCGGGAGCGCCCTGCGCCGAGGCGGCACGGCCCTGCGGGGCGGCGGGCCGGGGGCCGCTCTCCTGCTGGGCCGAGGCGTCGTTCCGCCGCGGTGCGGCACCGCTCGGCCGGCCGATGGGGCGGAGCTGCTGGGTGGAGGGGCCGTCCTTCGGGGCCGCGGGGCCGCCCTGCCCGGCCTTGGGGGCCGCCGGGCCCTCCTGCCCGGCCGCAGCGCTGCCCTTGCCGGACGCCTCGGACGTGCCGGACGTGCCGGACGCGCCGGACGCGCCGGACGCGCCGGACGTGCCGGACGCCCCGGATGTGCCGGACGTACGGGCATCGCGGCCGGAAGCAGGATCGCTCGGCCCGGGCCGGGACGTCTGCTCGTCCCGGCCGTCGGCGGGCCCGTCCTGCCGCGCGGCGGAATCCCCGCGCCGGGCGCCGGGCTCCTCCTGCCCGTCGCCCGGCTGCCGCTGTGGCTCGTCGCTGCTCATGTCTCGCGGAACTCCCGGTTCGCGTCGTACATCTCGTACGCCTCATACATCCAGTACGCCTCGTACGACCCATTGCACACTGTCACCGCATGCCTGACTGACCAGGCACGCACCGCGCGGCGAAATTGCCTGGCACGGGCGGCCCCGCCCGCACTAGGCTCCTGCGCTTCGGTCCGAAGTCGGACCGGGCGCGGTGGCCTGGCACGGGACGAGGCTCTCTGAAGGGGATGTTCGTGGGAACAGGACGGTTCCGCCTGTACGCGGCCGTCGCCGCAGGCAGCTTCCGGCGATTCGCTACGTACCGGATCGCGACCGTGGCGGGTGTGTTCACCAACACCGTCTTCGGAGTGATCCTGACCTACACCTATATTGCCCTGTGGGACGAGAAGCCTGGACTTGGAGGATACGACCAGGCGCAGGCTCTCACGTACGTGTGGCTCGGGCAGGCCCTCCTGACGACCGTCGCGGTGATGGGCGGCGGCTTCGAGGACGAGCTGATGGCCCGCATCCGCACCGGCGACGTCGCCATCGATCTGTACCGCCCCGCCGATCTTCAGGCCTGGTGGCTGGCGGGCGACCTGGGCCGGGCGGTGTTCCAGCTCCTCGCGCGCGGCGCGGTCCCGATGGCGTTCGGCGGGCTCTGCTTCCAACTGGCTCTTCCGGGTGACGTGTTGACGTGGCTGGCCGCCACGGTCGCCGTGCTGCTCGGGGTGGTGGTCAGCTTCGCGCTGCGGTTCCTCGTGGCGCTCAGCGCCTTCTGGCTGCTCGACGGTGCGGGTGTGGCACAGATGGCCTGGCTGGCGAGCCTGTTCTTCTCCGGGATGCTGCTGCCCCTGAACGTCTTCCCCGGCGCCCTCGGCGAGATCGCCCGCGCGCTGCCCTGGTCCGCGCTGATCCAGGTGCCGGCCGACGTGTTCCTCGGCAAGCACCGGGGCGCGGACCTGCTCGCGACGTACGCGTTCCAGGCCGGATGGGCCGCCGTGCTGCTCACGGCCGGGCGGCTGCTACAGGCCGTGGCGACCCGGAGGGTGGTGGTGCAGGGTGGCTGAGCTGCTGCGACACGACCAGGAGGGAGCCGCGCGGGCGGCCGGGCGGGACGAGGGCCGCGCGGGGCCGCCCGGCCCGGCCGACGGCGCTCCCGACCGGCCCCTGGCCCGGGCGCGGGACGGCCTGCGCGCCTACCGCATGATCAGCGCGATGTGGATCCGCTCCACCATGGCCTACCGCGCGTCCTTCGCGATGACGGCCCTCGGCAACTTCGCGGCGACCGCGCTCGACTTCGCCGCGATCCTGCTGATGTTCTCCCAGGTCGACGCGCTCGGCGGCTACCGCCTTCCCGAGGTCGCCTTCCTGTACGGCGCCGCGGCCACCTCCTTCGGGCTCGCCGACCTCGCCATCGGCTCGATGGACCGGCTCGGCAGGCGCGTGCGCGACGGCACCCTGGA
Organism: Streptomyces aureoverticillatus; assembly: GCF_014649395.1. Taxonomy (GTDB): domain Bacteria; phylum Actinomycetota; class Actinomycetes; order Streptomycetales; family Streptomycetaceae; genus Streptomyces; species Streptomyces aureoverticillatus. Next base: position 667,019 of record NZ_BMSY01000002.1, on the reverse strand, counting down.
CACCCTCCTCGTGCGGCCCGCGCCGGTGCTCGCGCAGGTCGCCGCCGACCGGTTCGCGCTGCGCAGGCTGGGCCGGGTGACGCAGGGCGCGCTGATCCTCGGCTACGCCCTGATCGCCCTCGACCTGACCTGGACGCCGCTGAAGGTCCTGCTGATCCCGCTGATGCTGGTCAGCGGCGCGGGCATCTTCATGGCCGTCTTCGTCGTCGGCGGGGCCTTCCAGTTCCTCGCGCAGGACGCCTCCGAGGTGCAGAACGCCTTCACCTACGGCGGCAACACGCTCCTGCAGTACCCGCCGTCCGTCTTCGGCAAGGACCTGGTGCGCGGCGCCACCTTCCTGGTGCCCATCGCCTTCGTGAACTGGCTGCCCGGCCTGTACGTGCTGGGCCGCCCCTATCCGCTCGGCCTGCCGTCGTGGGCCGCCTTCACGCCGCCGCTGGTGGCCGTCGCCTGCTGCGCGCTCGCGGGCCTCGCGTGGCGCGCGGGACTCCGCTCGTACCGCAGCACAGGGAGCTGATACGCCATGGACACCGCCCTGGACCCCGACCCCGCCCCGGCCCCGGACCCCGACTTCATCGCCCTCGACGGCATCGAGAAGGTCTTCGACGTACGCAAGAAGACCGGCTTCCTGCGCCGCGAGCGGCACCAGGTGCGGGCGGTCGACGGGATCACCTTCCGGGTGCCGCGCGGCGAGATGGTCGGCTACATCGGCCCGAACGGCGCCGGCAAGTCGACCACGATCAAGATGCTGACCGGCATCCTCACGCCCAGCGGCGGCCGCCTCCGGGTCGCGGGCATCGACCCGGCGCGCGAGCGCACCCGGCTCGCCCGCCGCATCGGCGTCGTCTTCGGCCAGCGCACCACCCTGTGGTGGGACCTGCCGCTCATCGACTCGTACCGCCTGATGCACCGCATGTACCGGATCCCCGACCGGCGGTACGCCGAGAACCTCGACCGCTGCGTCCAACTCCTCGACCTGGGCGACCTGTTGGACGTCCCGGTGCGCCAGCTCTCGCTCGGCCAGCGGATGCGCGGCGACATCGCGGCGGCGCTCCTGCACGACCCGGAGGTGCTGTACCTGGACGAGCCGACGATCGGCCTCGACGTGGTCAGCAAGGCGAAGGTCCGTGGCTTCCTGCGCGACTTGAACGCCGAGTCGGGCACCACCGTCCTCCTGACCACGCACGACCTCACCGACATCGAGCAGCTGTGCAAGCGCGTGATGGTCATCGACCACGGGCGCCTGATGTACGACGGCCCGCTGGCCGGGCTGCACGAGGTGGGCGAGAGCGAGCGCACCCTCGTCGTCGACCTGGAACGCGAACTGCCGCCCCTGGACGTCGAGTCGGCGCGCGTCGTGAAGGTCGAGGGGCCCCGGCAGTGGCTGGCGTTCCCGGCCGCCGCGTCGGCCGCGCCGCTGGTCGCCGCGATCGCGGCCCGCTACCCCCTCGTGGACCTGTCCGTGCGCGAACCCGACATCGAGGCCGTGATTGCCAAGATGTACGCGGACCGGGCGAGCTCGTAGGCTGCGGGGTATGACGGACGCCGAGCCCGAGCCCACGCCACCGCCGGACGAGCCGCCCGCCGCCGGACGGGACGCTTCCGGGCCGCCCGCCGTCCGGCCGGATTCCGCCGGGCTGAGCCACGCCGAGCTGCGGGCCTCCGACGCCGACCGCGAGCGGGTCGCCGAGGAGCTGCGCGAGGCGCTGGCCGAGGGGCGGCTCGACATGGGGGAGTTCGACGAGCGCCTCGACGCGGCGTACCGGGCCCGTACGTACGGCGATCTTGCTCCCCTCACCCGGGACCTCCCCTCCGCCGTGCCGCCCGGCCCCAAGGTGTCCATGGTCAAGCGTGCCGGGGACGGGGAGACCGGGGAGATCGACTGGTCCGAGCGGATCGTGCGCGGTGAGCCCTCGTCCCGGGGAGCCTTCGCCTTCTGGGGCGGGTTCTCCCGCAAGGGCGGGTGGACGGTGGGGCGGCTGTTCACGTCGTTCGCGATGTGGGGCGGCGGGGAGATCGATCTGCGCGAGGCGCGGTTCGCCGAGCGGGACGTCGTCATCCGGTGCTTCGCGGTCATGGGCGGCATCCAGGTCACCGTGCCGCCCGAGCTGAACGTCACCGTCAAGGGGTTCGGGCTCATGGGCGGCTTCGGGGACGACGCCACGGGGGCGGGCACGCCCGGCTCGCCCCGGGTCACCGTCACCGGGTTCGCCCTGATGGGCGGGGTGGGGGTGGAACGAAAGCGGCGGCGGGCGGGGCGGCGACGACTGGGGTAGGCCCTGCCGGGAGGCTCCCCAGTCCCGCCCCTTCCCGTAACCAGGGGGCTCCGCCCCCTGGACCCCCGTATCGGCCTGAACGGCCTCGTCCGCAAACGCCGGACGGGCCGAAAGGGGCTCACAGCTCCGCGGCCGACGTGCCCTTCAGGTCGGACAAGTTGAACGTCTCCGCCATCCGGCGGAACCCGGCGTCGCTGGGGTGCAGGTGGTCCCCGGAGTCGTACCGGTCGAGCAGGGCGCGGGGATCGTACGGATCCCGCAGCGCCTTGTCGAAGTCGACGACCTCGTCGAAGACCTTCCCGGAGCGGATCTCCGCGTTGACGTCCTGCCGCACGCGCTCCAGCGCGGGCGTGTAACCCCGGTGCCCACCGAAGGGCATGAGCGTCGCCCCGACCACCCGCAGCCCGCGGGCGTGCGCCTGCCGGGTCAGCTCCCGCAGCCCGTCGGCGATGCGCCGGGCGTCGGTCTCCTGGTTGCGCAGGATGTCGTTGATGCCGAGGGCGATGACGACGGCCTTGACGCCGGTGCGGCCGAGCACGTCGCGGCCGAAGCGGGAAAGCCCGCTCGGGTTGGCGCCGGGCCCGCCCCGCAGGCCGGGCCTCCCGTCCGACAGGACACGGTTGCCGCTGATGCCCTGGTTCACGACGCTGTAGCGCGGCGCGCCGGAGTCCTCGCGCAGCCGGTCGGCGAGGACGTCGGTCCAGCGGCGGTTGGCGCCCATGGTGGAGGAGATGCCGTCGGTGATGGAGTCACCGATGACGACGACGGTGCCGTCGCTCTCGCTGCTGAGCACGTCGACGGCGGACAGATAGCGCCAGTAGGGGCTCTGCTCGTGGTACGCCGACCCGCTCGGGTCCTCGGTGTGGTCGCCGTCGGCGACGTACGAGATCTGCCGGGCGTGCGGGTGGTACGTCACCGGCCCGGACGCGGCCGGGGTGAACGTCGTGACCAGCAGGTCCGCGTCGTGCGGCACGCGCAGCCGGGCGGCGTCGCTGACGATCTGCTGCCCCGGCGGGATCACCACCGACGTGTCGCCGCGGAAGGTGAGGCGGCGCAGCGTGTCCACGGCCGCGGCCGGGTTGTTCGAGGCGGCGGCCACGGCGACGGAGGCGTGCGTGATGGTGAGCGGCTGGGTGCCGTACAGGTTCGACAGGGTGATGCGGACGCTCTCGCCGCCGACGCTGGTGTGCACCACGTTGCGTACCGACCGGCCCGCCATGCCGTGCGCGTCGGTGCCGGGCTCGGCCCCCGCGGGGGAGGCGGACCAGGTGCCGACCCAGGTGCCCCCCGAGGCCGGCGCCGCGGAGTTGTGGGGCCCGCGCGGGCTGGCGCTGAGCTGGTCCTTCGTATCGTCGTCGGCGCCCGTGACGCCGATGTATATGGCGGCCGAAACGACCACTATGACCGCGAGTACGGCGGCCAGCAGTGCATAACCGTGACGCTTGGTCATGCGGGCTGTGTCTCCTCGGGCAGGGGGAGCCCGAGGCTCCGGTGTGAATACCCCATGATGCGTCATGGGCCGCGAGAGGGCCGACAGTGCCCCCCTCCGCTCACTCAGACGCCGGGAACTTGTGGTTCGTTCCGGGAGTCGGACTAGAAGGACGCTGGAAGGACAATGCGTACGAGGGATACGTACGCGTACGAGGGACACGTACGAACGACACGCACAGCGACACGAAGACAGGGCGCCAGGGATGGAACGTACGAACACGGAGGAATCGGCCGGGACGGGCAGGGAACAGCATGCCCGCGCCGGCCGTCCCCCAAGCGCGGGCGGCGTTCCGGCCGGGCCCGGCGGGTTCAGCGAGGCCGACGAGGAGAAGCAGCGCGGCGTCCGCCGGATGAAGCTGACCGCGACGGGCCTGCTGCTCTTCGTCGCGGTCGTGTACGTGCTCGCGAAGTGGGCGCAGAACTCGGGCGCGGGCGCGTGGGCCGGATATGTCGCGGCGGCCGCCGAGGCGGGCATGGTCGGCGCGCTCGCCGACTGGTTCGCGGTGACGGCGCTGTTCCGTCACCCCCTGGGCATCCCCATCCCGCACACGGCGATCATCCCGAAGAAGAAGGACCAGCTCGGCGCGTCCCTGGGCGACTTCGTCGGTGAGAACTTCCTCTCCCAGACGGTCGTACGCCAGCGGCTGCGCGCCGTCGGCATCGGCAGCCGCCTCGGCGCCTGGCTGGCCGAGCCGCAGCACGCCGACCGCGTCACCGCCGAGCTGGCCACGGCGCTGCGCGGCGCGCTCACCGTGCTGCGCGACTCGGACGTGCAGGCCGTCGTCGGCGAGGCCATCACGCGCCGCGCGGACGCCCAGGAGATCGCGCCCGGCATCGGCAAGATGCTGGAGAAGGTCGTCGCGGACGGCGGCCACAGGCGGGTCGTGGACCTGGTCTGCGTGCGCGCCCACGACTGGCTGATCACGCACGCGGACTCCGTGATGGTCGCCGTACAGGGCGGTGCCCCCGGCTGGACCCCGCGCTTCGTCGACAAGAAGGTCGGGGAGCGTGTCTACAAAGAACTGCTCCGCTTCGTCACCGAGATGCGGGACATGCCCGAGCACCCCGCCCGCGGCGCCCTCGACCGCTTCCTCACCGACTTCGCCTCCGACCTCCAGTCCGACACGGACACCCGCGCGCGCGTGGAGCGCCTCAAGCGCGAGGTGCTCGCCCGCGGCGAGGTCCAGGACCTGATCGCCTCCGCCTGGTCCGCGGTCCGCCAGATGATCGTGGCCGCCGCCGAGGACGAACGCAGCGAACTCCGCCTGCGCGTCCGCGCCGCCCTCCTCTCCCTCGGCACCCGCATGTCCACCGACGCCCGCCTCCAGGACAAGGTCGACGGCTGGGTCGAGGGCGCGGCGGTGTACGTCGTGACGACGTACCGCAACGAGATCACCTCCCTCATCACGGACACCGTCGCGGGCTGGGACGCCGAACACACCTCGAAGAAGATCGAGGCCCACATCGGCCGTGACCTGCAGTTCATCCGGATCAACGGCACGGTGGTGGGGTCGTTGGCGGGGGTGGTGATCTATACGGTTTCGCGGGCGTTGGGGGGGTAGCGGGGGGCTCAGGTGGGCGTCGGCCCCGCGGGTCGGTGGCCGGGCGTCGCGAGCGACAGCAGCGTCGCCGTAGCGCACAACCCCGCCGTCCCCACCCACACCAGGTCGTACGACCCGAAGGCGTCCCGGGCCGCCCCGCCGAGGAACGCGACGGCGCCCGCGCCCACCTGGTGCGCGGCCCCGACCCAACCGAACACGACGGCGGCGTCGTGGCCGAAGTGCGCGCGACACAGCGCGATCGTCGGCGGCACCGTCGCCACGTCGAGCAGCCCGAAGACGACCACGAAGGCGACCAGCGGTGGCTGCACGGTCGCGGTGAGCAGCAGCGGGAGCGCGAGCAGGGCGAGGCCCCGCACGGCGAAGTACGCGGCGAGCAGTCGCCGCGCGTCCCGGCGGTCGGTGAGCCAGCCGGAGGCCACCGTGCCCGCCACGTTGAAGATCCCGATCAGCGCGAGCAGCGAGGCGGCGGCCGTCATCGGCATGCCGTGGTCGTGCGCGGCGGGCGCGAAGTGCGTCCACATCACGCCGTTCGTCGAGGCCCCGCAGATCGCGAAGGTCCCGGCGAGCAGCCAGAAGGGGCCGGTGCGGGCGGAGCGGGCGAGGACCCGTACGGCGCGGCGGCCCGCCCCCGCGACCGGCGCGGGCCGGGGCACGAACTCCACTGCCCCGTAAGGGAGTTGCCCCACGTCGGCCGGGTGGTCGCGCAGTGTCAGCCACACCAGCGGCGCGGTGAGCACGGCCGCGCCCGCGAGCGTGAGCGCGGCCGCCCGCCACCCGTACCGCCCCACGACCTCCGAGAGCACCGGCAGGAACACGAACTGCCCCACCACGCTCGCCGCCGTGAGCAGCCCCGTGACCAGGCCCCGCCGTGCCGCGAACCACCGCTCGGTGACGGTGGCCGCGAAGGCCATCGCCGTGGCGCCGGTGCCGAGCCCCACCAACACGCCCCAGTAGAGCGTGAATTGCCAGGCCGCCGTCATCGCGGTGGCGGTGAGCACGGCCCCCGCGCCGACGAGGCCCAGGGCGCCCGTCGTCACGTACCGCATGCCGAACCGGTCCATCAGCGCGGCGGCGAACGGCGCCGTGGCCCCGTACACGACCATGTTCACCGCGCTGCCCACCCCGATCGCGCCGCGCGACCAGCCCAGCTCGGCGTGCAGCGGCCCGACGAGGAGCCCCGCGAGGGTGGCGAAGGCGCCGGCCGTGACGATGGCGAGGGCGGCGGTGGCGGCGACGGTCCAGGGGGTGAGGGGGAGGCGGGACCTTCTTGTGGGTGTGGGTGTGGGTGAGGGTGAGGGCGTCGGTGCCGGTGTCGGCGTGGATGCAGACGTGGACGTGGACGTGGACGTGGATGCGGACGTGGGCGTGGCCGCGGACGTGGGCTTGGCCGCAGGCGGCCTGCCCGGCTTCCTCGGCTTGCTCGGCTTCCTCAGCGACGTACTCATGAACCGAGCGTCCGCCGCACGGGATGATCGCGACGAGTGGCCAGATGGCCATGATGTGCAAGTATCTGGCCATGGCGACAAGCAAGCCCGGGCAACCGGAAACAGGGCGGCGCACCGTCGCCGTCCTCGTCCGCGACGGCGTCCTGCCCATGGAACTCGGCCTGGTCCACCAGCTGTTCGGCAGCGCGCGCGACGCCGCGGGCGCCCCGCTCTACATGCCTCTGACCTGCGCGCTGCGCCCCGGCATGGTCGACACGGACGCCGACTTCCCGATCCGCGCGCCGCACGGCCCCGAGGTCCTGGCCACCGCGGACACCGTGATCGTGCCCGCATCGCACCGCGAGGACGAGTCGCTGCGCCCCGGGGAGCTGCCGCCCCCGCTGGCCGAGGCCCTGGCCCTCGCCTCCTCCGCGCGCCGCATCGCGTCGATCTGCACGGGCGCGTTCGTCCTGGCCGCAGCGGGCCTCCTGGACGGGCGCCGGGCGACGACGCACTGGCTGTCGGCGGACCTCTTCGCGCGCGTGTTCCCCGCCGTCACGGTCGATCCGGATGTGCTGTACGTCGACGAGGGCGCCGTCCTGACCTCGGCGGGCGAGGCGGCCGGGGTGGACCTGTGCCTGCACCTGATCCGCCGGGACCACGGGGCGGCGGTCGCGGCGGCCGTGGCGCGCCGCACGGTGGTGCCGCCGCACCGGGAGGGCGGCCAGGCCCAGTACATCCAACGCCCGGTCGCCGAGCCCGAGTCGACGTCGACGGGCACGGCCCGGGCCTGGGCCCTGACCCGCCTGGGCGAGCCCCTGACCCTGGCCGAACTCGCCGCACGTGCCTCGATGAGCGTCCGCACCTTCAGCCGCCGCTTCCGCGACGAGACGGGCCTGACGCCGGTGCAGTGGCTCACCCAGCGCCGCGTGGACCGCGCCCGCCAGCTCCTGGAGGAGACCGACCACACGGTCGACCGCGTCGCGGCGGAGTGCGGCTTCGGCACGGGGGCGTCGCTGCGGGCGCACTTCCAGGCGGGGGTGGGGGTGTCGCCGGGGGCTTATCGGGCGACGTTCAGGGGGCGGGCGGGGAACGGCTGAGTACGCGTACGCAGTCGAGGCGCGGGTACGCGATTGAGCCGCGATCGAGTACCGTGCGCGACTCCTCGATTGAGTACGCGTACTCAGGCCCGGCCGCGCCGGAACCGCCATCGTCGTACACATGAACGCATCGAGCCCACTGCTGAACGCATCGACTCCCTCGCGGAAGGCACTGCGCCCGCTGCGGAACGCACTGCGCCCGCTGCGCGGCCGGCCGGCCGCCGAGCGCTGGGCGACGCGCCTGCTCGGCGCGGGCCTGGCCGCCGCCGCGTACCTGCTCTTCCTGCCCTGGGACCTGCGCAACCGTCCCGAGACGCCGGGCGCGATCAACGAGACCTCGCCGGCGTCGGACACGGGCATAGCGCTCATGGTGATCACCGTGCTGGCACTGGCCGCCTACTTCGGCTTCCGCGACCGCCTGCGCTGGACGCTCCCCGTGGTGGCCGCCCCGCCCGCGGCTCTCCTCTGGGCCTCCTTCGCCACGCACGAGTCGCCGGACGCCTCGGTCTGGCCGCTGGCGTGGCTGGTCTTCGTGGTGGCCGGGGGCGGCGTGGTGCTGGCGGTGGCGGGGTTCGCACGGCAGTTCAGGGAGGACGGGCGGACGGCGTAGGTCGGCCGCCGGGTGAGGCGGAGTGATGGCCGCGAGAGGGCGCACGGGGCGTACGGATCGGGGCAGTTGAGGGAGCGGGCGCCGGTGCCCCCGCCGTCCCCGCCACGCCACCGCCGCACCCCCTGCCCTCCCGCCCCAGGAAAGGTCTCGGCCCCGGCAAGGTGGGAGCACCCTCGCCCGCCGCACACCCGCCCGCGCACCCATGGCCGAATGGCTGGACACGCAGCGCGATGACCCGGCCGTCCCAAAGGCCTGCTTTACGACCGGAAGAGCCCGTTACGTCGGTGACGGGAGCCGCCTACGTTGAGGTCCGCCCGCTTGGGCACCGCCCCTCTCTCGTATGGAGGTTGACGCATGGCTCCGATCATTCCGGACGGCGAATACTGGATCAAGAACGCGGCGTTCGAGGACCTGTACGTGGACCTGAGCGGCGGCTCCACCACCCCGAACACGCCGATCATCGGCTGGGAATTACACAAGGGCACCAACCAGAAGTGGCGCATCACGACCACCAACGGCGTGAACCAGTACGTCATCAAGAGCGCCGCGGGCGACTCGTACATCTCGCAGGCCGACGTCCGCATCTACCCGCCCCTGATCGCGGGGCAGGCCGTCCCGCTCCAGTGGTCGATCGAGCCGGTCGGCGACAACCTGTTCCGCATCGCCTTCGTCTACGCCAACGGCGTCATCAGCCTCCCGTCGGACAGGAGGGGCACGCAGCTCAACCTGGAGGAGTGGATCGGGGAGCGGAACCAGAAGTGGGTGTTTGAGTCGGCGTGACGGTCTGACGACCAGGCGTCTTGGCGTCCGGCTTTCCGGCGCCCGATGGCCTGGGGGAAGCGCGGCCCCGTGCACCCGATCGGTGCGCGGGGCCGTCGACGGTCAGCGGCGCCGGTCGACAACCACCCAGGACGCGAGCGCGACGCTCCCCGCGACGCCGAGGACGGCGGGCCAGGCGCCGACCTTCTTGGCGAGGGGATGCGACCCGGCGAAACCGGCGATGTACGCGGCGCTGAGCGCGGCAGCGGCCTTCGCCCCGGCCTGCTGCCGCCACTGCTGCGCGGCGGCGGCGCCGGCTATGGCGAGGACGGCTCCGCCGAGAGGGCGCTTCTTGGTGAACCGGGCGGTGGCGTAGCCCCCGACGAGGCCGCTCGCGGCCACAGCTGCTGCCGGAATCTTCGCCATGATGGGTCCGCCTCTCGGTGATATGCCCTTGATGCTCCTTGGCCAGAGGCTAACGCGCAGCGATGAGCCGCCGGTCACCGGGATCAGAGCTTCGGCTCCACCGGGGTCGGCAGTGCGGCCGCCCACTCGGTGAGGGCGCCGGCCGCAGTGGAGCGCAGCTCGCCCTCGACGGACACCTCGGCCAGCAGTCGGCGTTCGCCGTTCGGCAGAGCCAACTCCCGGTAGAACTGGAGGTCTTCGAAGCCATTGACCGCGACATCGTGACTGGTCGCCGCGTACACGAGGCGGGGGATCCGGGCCCAGTAGCAGGCGGTGAGGCACATCGGGCACGGTTCGCTGCTCGAATACATCACGCCGTCCTCCATGAGGTGGCGTCCGAGGCTCCGGCCCGCGTCGCGCAGGGCCATGACCTCGGCGTGGGCGGTCGGGTCGCGCAGCTCGACCACGGAACTCGTGCCCGTGCCGACGACCTCCCCGTCCACCACCACCAGGGCGCCGAAGGGTGTCTTGCCCTCGTCCTCGAGCGCGCGGCGGGAGATGGCGATGGCTTGTTCCAGAAACTTGCGGTCCTGCTCGCTCTCCGGGGCGTACGGCAACGGAATCTCCCTCACATGTGGACCGACGGATCCGCATCGCTGAACGGCCCGTCCAGGTTCACGTCGTAGCTGGTCAGAGGCGTCGTCACGCCGGGGCTCGAGACGATCCGCAGAACGGCCTCGGTGCGTGGCGCATCGGACCAGCGGCCGTCCACCAGGACATCGACCATATCCGCTACGGAAGCGCCGGTTTCGCTTCCCTCGATGATGAGGCGCTCGACCTGCGGAGCAGGGACGGACAGCAGCGCCGCGGAAGCGGCGAGCCGGTGATTCCACTCGGCGAAGGAGCGCGCCATGGCTTCGCCTTCGGGGCTGTCGCCGACGGCGGCCGGCAGATTGTGGAGCAGGACGCGGGTGATCTGCGGTGGAGCGCCCCCACGCGCCTGGGCGTTGATGAGGGCCTCGTCGACGGCGTTGCGGAGGCCGAGCCGGTGGGGCCGCACCCAGTCGAGGCCGCACTGGACGACGAGCGCGGCACGCACGCCGGGATCGCCGATGCGGGAGACCGCTCCGACCCATTCCTCGTCATTCACCGGGGCTCCTCTCCTCCTCGATCACGACGACCTCGATCACGTCGCCCTCCTCGTATGCGCACCGACGAGCTGCAGGACGCGCAGCCCGCGGGAGACGGCCTCCCGGGGATCGTCCGTCCCGTCGGCCCCGGGCAGGACGCGTGCCGCGAGCCGGGCGGCGGCCTCGAGCGCCGGGACGGAGAGGCCCGCGAGGAAGGCCCGAAGTTCCTGGTCGGGCTCGTCGGGCGCGAGGGGCGCGAGCCGGGCGGCGATGGCGAGGACCATGGCGGCGGGCCTGTCCTGCGGTTCACTCCGGGGAGCGGGGGTACGGACGACAGACCGCTCTGTACGTGCCCGGGCCAGGGACCAGGGCGAGTCGGGCCCATCGGCTCGCACCATGAGAACGCCCAGCGCCCGCTGGGCGGCACCGGCGTCGCTGAACCACCGATGGCTGGCGAAGGTGCGCAAGTACGCCCCCAGAAGCTGCGGGTCCGGGGTGAACTCGGGCCGGACGAGCTCCGGGGGGTGCGGGATCCGCACATCGCGCAGAGTAGCGAGAGCATTGACGGACACGAGGGCCCAGAAACGGTCGAACTCGGCGACGCTGCCGAAGAGTTCCCGGGAGGCACGTGCCTCAGGGGTGTCGGCAGGAGGGGTATCCGTGCCGCCGTACAGGACCGCCCGCGTCTCGCTCAGCACGGACGCGCCGTCCCAGTAGTTCCCCATGAACTTCTGTCCGGTGAGGAACTGATGGACGCCGTAGAAGGCGCCCGCCTGATCGGACCCGTGGAACTCCGTGAAATCCCTTGCCCACAGCACCATCGCGGCCGGGCTCTCGAAGACGGATCCCATCTCGGCGGAGCTGCTGACCGAGACCGGATCGGGGTCGGCCTGGCGCAGCACGAGACGCCGGCTGTCGACGCACAGGGTGACAAGTTCACGGGCGGCGCGCTTGGAGGCGATGCCGCGCTGGGACATGAGGGTTGCCGTGCTGCCGAGCCAGGCCAGATAGCGGCTGGTCGCACCGAGCACGACCGCCGGATCGGGCAGCGCCCGGACCTGACGTACCAAGGACCCCACTATGGACTCCGCGCATCCGACCACGATGACCGGATCGGTGCCGCGCACAAGCGCCGCCCTGCATAGCCGGTGCAACACCTCGAGGTGGAGGGCGGCGGCGTCCTCGTTGGCGGGTGCGGGCACGTTCATGCCGGTGAGCTGGAGGACGAGGTTACGTATTCCGTTCGGGTCGTTGCCGCTGATGACCTGGTCGAGGGCGCCGAGGTAGGCGGCCACGACGGGATCATCGCTGAGCTCCTCGTCCAACGAGCCCTGACGCGCACGGAGTTCGATCAGCCCGAGTGCCAGAGTCCGTCGCAACAGCCGATTGCGCCCGCCGACGCTGGCGAGCCCGAAGAGCCGGGCGAAGGAGAAGACCCCGAAACAGTTGGCGAGCAGAAACAGCAGCGCCCCGTACGTCGTACTCCGCTCGCTCTGCCCCAACAGCCCGCCCGCGGTGAACATCGCGGCGACCCACCCGGCGAGCACCCACTCCCGGAAGGCGATATGGCTGTCTATGGCGCGCAGCGAAGGCCACGAGCTGGCAGAAGAGAAGGAGAGCGCGAATATCACGGCTTCGCCGGTGAGGAGGGTGGCGAAGAAGGCGATGGTGAACTGGGTGGCGTCGACGGCGTCGCCCGTCGCGACGGGCCATTCCCATGCCACGGCGGCGAGCCCGACGGCCCCTGACGCCAGCGCTGCACGCCGCCGGGTGTGTCCCATGCCTCTGTCTGCTCCTGCCCCCTGAACTGGTGTTGGCCGGGTAACTGTGACAGGGGGTAGGGGCGTTGCCAAGCAGACCAGGGTCAGGGACACGGCATCGCCCGCAAGACTGTGATGAACGCCCTAAGAGGCAAGCGCCACGCTGTCCGCGATGCCGAGGACTGCGGGCATACCGGCCCAGCCTGGCCCGGCCTGCCGCTTCCTGCCCCGCCCGATGCCTTTTCGGACCTTCGCGGCGACGGCGGCCGCGCTGTCACCGTCGAACGGTGCCGGACGAGATGAAGTGGTCCCACGCCGAGGAGGAGACCAGAAGGCGCGGGCCGTCAGCTCGCTTGGAGTCGCGTATGAGGACACCGTTCGGAGCGAACGCGGTCTCCACACACTCAGTGGTGTTGCCTCCGCTGTACGAGGACTTGAACCACGAGAGCGCTGAGGGAGACGGGGACTCGACTGGCATCACAGCTCCTTGCGAACGCGTTGAATCATGGATGAGGAAGCTTCCACATCCAACGCTTGAGCGCGCAGATAGTCGAATGCAAGTCGGTAGCGCTCCAGTTCCTCGTCCTTCTCCAGGAAGAGCGAGCCGGTGTGGAGGTCGACGTATACGACGTCCAGCGCCTGCTCGGTGCCGCCAATGATCACAAAGCTCCCAAGAGCGGCAGCGTGGGCACCCTTTGAGAACGGCAGGACCTGAAGTGTGATGCCCGGTGATTCGTTCGCTTCGAGGAGGCGTCCGAGTTGCTCCTTCATCGCTGTGGCAGAGCCGACGACGCGTCGGATGACGGACTCGTCGAGGATTGCCCAGAGGCGCGGGGGATGCGCCCGTTCCAGGATCTCCTGCCGTTTCATGCGGATGTCCACGAGACGCTCGATCTCCGCTGACGCGAGGCGCACTTCGTTGGCCTGCTGCACGGCGGTGCTGTAGGCGCGGGTTTGCAGGAGCCCGGGGACATAGACGCATGAGAAATGGTCCTCGCGTACCGCCTCGTCCTCAAGCGTGAGCAGCAGATTCATGCTCTCGGGGATCGAGTCGGTGAAGGAACTCCACCATCCCTGCTGTTTCGCGTCTCGGGCCAGGGCCACGACCGCGCGGCGTTCAGCCTCGGTTGCCGCGTACTCGCGGCAAAGGGCGTCGACCACCAGCCATTTGACCGGGCCGGCCTGCGTCTCGTATCGGCTGACCGTGGCCTTGGACACCCCGACGAGCGTGCCGGCTTCCTCAAGGGTCAGCCCCTTGCGCGCACGCAGCTTGCGCATCATGGCGCCTAGTTGGCGGCGGCGCGTAGTGGTCCGTACAGACATGCGGCTCCTCCTCGGGGGCTGGGTGTCTGCCCTGAGGGCGCAATCAGGCTAGGTGGCAGGGGGTTGGTGCTCCAGCGGATTCACTCGATGGATTCTCGTGAGAAGTTACATGGCGAGATTTCTCTGTGCCATGCTCGAAGCAGTTCGCTACGCGGTGCAGTCGTGTGGGTACGGCGGGCGCAGCGCTGTGTGGCCTGGGAGGGAGTCTCTCCATGTCCATGTACCAAGAAGGTGAACGGCGGCTTCGCTGCGTACTGCCATTTGAAGCGGCACCCGCAGAACTTCAGCTGCTTCGCCAAGCCGTGAGGCGCAACTTGGAGCAGTGGGGTGCGCAAGGCGTCGCTGAAGAGGCCGGGCTGGTCGCGACCGAACTGGCCACGAATGTCATCAAGCACGTTGGAGAAGGGGCGGCCGCGACACTCGTCCTCGAACCGAGAGACGACCGCCTGCGTGTAGAGGTGCACGACAAGAGCCATGCCGTGCCGGCTCTGCGCGCGATGTGCGGGGAAGCGGAATGCGGGCGCGGCCTGCACCTGCTGGCCTCCATGTGCGAGGAGTGGGGCACCCTCCTCACCGCCACCGGAAAAGTCGTGTGGTGCGAACTCTCCCTCGAGCCGGCGCGCCACTGCATGCGGGTGCGGCGCGCCGCGATGGTTCTTGAGGAGTACCGGCGTGTGGCCGGCGCGAGTTCGATCGTGGTGCCGACCTTCGCGGTGCTTGAGGAGTCGGTCACCGATGTCATCGCGGATCTTCTCCACTGGTTGGTGGCGCAAGGTGGGGACCCGGACGAGATGTTGGACCGGGCGCAGATGCATTTTGAGGCGGAGGCTGAGGCGGCCTAGGTCACAGGGCCCCGCCGGCACGAGCGCGGGCTGGGGCTACTGGTCGGTGCGGATTACAGCCAATATGGCTTGAGCGTCGTCTACTTGGCCTTCGTCGATCAATGCGGCGGTGATGTTGATGGACTCCTGGACGTCATCGCGGTTCGCTGCGGCGCTGAGCATGGCCTCAGCTCCTTCCTCCGCTCCCGCATCCCGGTAGGAGGCCACGACGTGGGGGAACTCTCGTGGAGCGAGATTGTTTCCCTGGGCCCAGGCGATGAATTGCGCATCCCGGAACCTGCCCGCCATCACGTGGTTGACGTATTCGGCGATGTCGGCGGCGTGTGCATTGTTGGCGCGGTGCCGGTCCCCCTCGCGTCGGGGGACCGGCACCTTTGCCTGTGCCGACGGGGCCGCAAGTTTGCGGCGAGCGAACCGATCCAGCTTGATGCGGCGCCTCTCGTGGAACGTCGGGAAAGCCGGCCGCCGCTCGGGAGGCGTGGTCGTCGAGCCAGGTGTCGAGGCAGCTAAGGCGGCGGTTGCGGCTGAAGGGGCGAAGGGCTGGGCGCGTGCAGCGTCCCGGAGCTGGAGGAGATAGGGGAGCGGGTGCGGCAGTGCCTGGGCGGGAGGCCGCTGAGCCTCGTCCTCCAGGACCTTGTAGATCCGCTCCAGGCGCCCTGGTTCAGGGACTCGCCTGCCCGTGTTGTAGCAGGACAGGGTTGATTGACTGATGCGTGCTCGCGTGGCGATCGTGTTGTGGGTGAGGCCCACGGCGTTCAGCACATCGTGCAGAGCAGCCAGGAACACCTCTCTGGGCGAGAGCGGGACAGCATCGTCATCCTGCTGAGGGTGTCCCCCCGCAGATCTCGTCGCCATGTAAAGGTCAACCTCTCCGTGTGATGCGGACGCCTGAGTAGACCTTCCATCCTGCTGGAGCCCGAGGTGCTTTGAATAGGCACCTCGCGCCATTGCGGACGGGCAATTTATTGCAGAGGTGCAATTCCCGGGCAGGACTGGATTTCTCATCGCCACCTGAGCAACGCTTCTAGTGCCGCACGGTCAGCGGGGCCTCTCGCTCCGCTACTTGCGGTCTTTAGCGGACTCAGCCCAAGGAGAGGGGCACGAGGTGGACTTGCCGTCGTGGACGGATCCGAAGCTCGGCACTATGAAGCGCGCCGGCCTGTGGCTGGTGACGATGGTGGGTGAAGGGAATGTCTTCACCAAGGAAGACGTGAAGGCGGCGTTCCCGGGAGTCAGCCAGGCTGATCGTCGGGTCCGTGATCTGCGGGACCACGGCTGGCAGATCGACACGAACCGTGAGGACGCATCCCTCGGCCAGAACGAGCAGCGCTTCGTGAAGCAGGGCGAGCCGGTGTGGCAGCCGGGCAAGGGCACGCGGCCCGGCACCTCGATCACCCAGACGCGGCGCCGTGAAGTACTCAAACAGGACGGGCACTTCTGCCGGTCGTGTGGCATCGCGCCGGGCGAGGTCTACGCCGGCACCTACGAGTCCGCCCAGATCGATATCGCCCGCCGGATGGTGCGGCAGCCGGACGGTACCGAGACGACGGAGCTCGTAGCCGAGTGCAACCGCTGTCGTGTGGGCGGGCGCGGCACTGTAACGGACCTGGGTGAGCTGCTGAAGCGTGCCGAGGGCCTCAGCGGGCTGGAGCGCAAGATGCTCTCGGGGTGGATGGAGCGGGACCAGCGCGAGTTCAGCGCGGCGGAGGTGTTCTGGGCCGACTACCGGACGCTTCCCGAAGAGTCGAGGGCAAAGATTCGCGACGCCCTGAAGCCGTCGGCTGAGTAGCCGGCTCAACCCCTTGTTGATTCCGGAGGCCGCGCTTCCTTCCTTCAGGAGGGGAGCGGCCTCCGGTAGCAGTAACAACCCTGACACTGTTGAGGAGATTCTGGTGGGTAAGGATTTCGGCCGGCCGCCGCTGGCAGAGGAGAACAAGGCGCGGGTCGAACAGCGGCTTAGGGAAATCGCGGATGGAAATGGCGTCCGGGAGACCCTCACCGTTGAGTGGCGTACGCAGCCCCTGCATGTTGAGGTCATCGACATGCCGGTGGAGTCGCTCTACTACAACCCGGGAACGCATCGCATCCGTGCTCAGCGGAGCCACGATCCCAAGCGGGACAGGGCGCTGGATGAGGACCCTTGGACGCCGGACAGTCAGGATTACCTCCACCACCTTTTGCAGAAGCTGCCGGCGGACCCTACGAAGGAAGACCCGGACTTCGGGGAGCTGACGGAGAGTCTCCGCACGGACCGTCAGAAGGAGCCTGGGCTCATCACGCGAGACGGCGTGCTAGTTAATGGCAACACGCGTCGCGCGGCCCTCAAGGAACTGGGTGTCGCCAACATTCGGGTCGGTGTACTTCCCGAGTCGTGCACGTGGGACGACATCAACGCGGTGGAGCTGTCCCTTCAGCTCCGGCCGGACCAACGCCGTGAGTACTCATACGTCAACCGACTTCTGGCCATGGAGGAGCAGCATCTCCTGGGGCGCGAGATCGCCGATGTGGCACGGGAGTTCCGTATCCGTCCGAGCACGTGTGAGCAGGACCTGTGGGTCCTCTCCTGCCTCCGCGACCTGATCGAGCGGTCCAGCGACGACGAAGTACGGCTTCGGCTGCTGGACTTCGAACAGCATCAGGAAAAGCTCCGCGAGGTTTACCGCCGGTACTCGAAGGAGTCGTCGGTGAACAGGGACAGCGCGGAGATCCTCAAGGAAACACGGCTTGCGGCCATTGTCCTCGGCTTCTCTAAGACCGACGTACGACTCATCGAGCCCGACTTCAGGGACCGGTACCTGGACAACAGGCTGCCGGATGCGATGAAGACGGAGACCCACGCTCCGGCGGCCGGGGTGGCGATTCCAGGGCTCAACCGGACAATGAAATCGGCTACGCCCAAGGTCGCCCAGGCCAAGGCGCTGACCGACACAATCCTGAAGGCGAAGGCGGTCGTGAGCGTGCAGGACGGCTTGCTTACCGAGCGCGGCAAGACGGCAACTGAGACATTCAGCACCGCAAAGGATGCATTTGAAAACGCCCTGGAACCGGCAGGTAAGGATGCCCGCGTCCGGAAGCGCAAGCAGGCGGCACAGGACCGCATCACCGATGCCTGCCAGGACATCGAGCAGTGCATCACCGACCTCACGCTTGCCAAGGCGTCCGGCAGCCTCGATGAGGAGGCGTTCGACGAGGCGGTTCTGACTCTCCGCGGGACTCTGACGAAGCTCGCCGTGGCGACCCAACGCAGCATCAAGGCGCCCGGCGACGGTGTTGCCTGGCTCCGCGAATCGGTCAGGCAGGAGGGCGTGTGACCACGGCCGCGGAACCGTCTCTGCGCATCGCCTCGGATGTCACCCGCACGCGCGCCGTTCTGCGCGCCGCCCTGGGACGCGAAGGCGATTTCGCCAAGCTGGCAGCGCGTTTTCCCGCTGCCGGTCAGCGCACAGTGCTGTCAGTCGAGGTCGATCTCGACGACTTCCTGACAGGGCTTGAGGCACTGACCATTTGGCCTTTCCCGGATGTGGAGTGGGAAGAAGAGCTGGCCACCCTCGTCGGTAGTGTTCTCGACGACGCGGAGCGGGCCGAGCAATGGCTGGAGGACCCTGGTGCGGCTGCCGACGTCACGCCAGAGGTGGTCCTCGACCAGCTCGGCCCCGAGTGGTGTGCGGACCTCACGGACTTCCAGCGTCGGGATATCGCGCGCCTCTTGTCTCTGCAGCACGGAGCAAATTTCTCGGTGCCGGGTGCTGGTAAGACGCGTGTCGGTCTTGCTGTGTTCGCAGCGATGCGGGAACGGGCTGATGTGCGCAGGCTGCTCGTCGTGTGCCCCAAGTCAGCTTATGAGGCATGGAGTTACGAGAGCGAGGTGTGTTTCAAGGAGCCGCTCGCCACCCGGGTCATGGAGCGTGCCCCTGATCCGGGAACGGACGTCCTCGTCGTGAACTACGAGAGGCTTGACCGGTCCCTGGCCACGCTTGCGACCTGGCTCCGAGGCGCCCCCTCGATGATCATTCTCGACGAGGCGCACCGCATGAAGCTCGGGGCGCGAGGTATCTACGGCAGCGCCTGTATGGCGCTTGGCCCTCTGGCTCGCCGACGGCTCATCCTCACTGGAACCCCAGCACCTAACGGCGCCCGTGACTTGGAGAACCTGCTTTCCTTCGTATGGCCGGGCCACGGCCGACGGGTCGTGACCAATGCCGTGGCTGGTGGCGATCTCGCCCACGCCAGTACGGTGCTGCGTCCGCTGTTCACCCGGACCACCAAGAACGAACTCGGGCTTCCCCCCTTCGAAACACGCATCCGTTACGTCCCGCTGCCATCGCTGCACCGGGAGGTGTACGACGCGCTCGTCGGCCGCTACACCGCCCGGGCGGAGGCCGGGCGGGAGGACTTCGATGCTCTGGGCAAGGCGATGCTGCGCCTGCTCATGGCGGCGACTAGCCCTGCCTTGCTCTTGGAGGGAGAGAGCCGGTACGCGCCGCTCGACTATCGAGTGCCGCCCTTGGAGGTGCCGGAGACGGACTCTTTGTATTCGCTCCTCAGGCAGTTGCCGGACTATGAGCTCTCTCCGAAGTACAAGGAAGCGCTCAGCATCGTTGCGGAGAACGCCGCCATGGGGCGGAAGACGCTGGTATGGACGACCTTCGTACGCAGCCTCACCACGATGGACCGGCTCTTCTCCGCCTATCAGCCAGCCGTCGTGCACGGAGGAACACCTGATCGTGAGGAGCAGCTCAAGCGGTTCAGGGAAGATTCCGACTGTCACGTGCTCCTTTCCAACCCCGCGACCCTGGGCGAGGGCATCAGCCTTCACCAGGTATGCCATGACGCGGTGTACGTAGACCGTGACTTCATGGCTGGCCGCTTCCTTCAGAGTCTCGACCGTATCCACCGTCTCGGTCTGGCACCTGGAACAGAGACACGGGTCACGGCCCTTGCGGCCGAAGGCACGATCGATGAGGTGGTGGCCCTGCGGCTGGGAGAGAAGCTCGAATTCATGGGCCAGATCCTGGACGACCCAGCCGTGCAGCAGCTGGCGGACATGCAGGAGGAGCCTTCTCTCGCCGCGGGCATGGACATGGCCGACGTTCGCGCTCTCCTCCAGCACATCGATTCCCATGCCGTTAGGTGAAGGGACACGGTGAGCGGTGGTTCGCTGATTGGATTCGCTCCGCATCGCTGTGGAGAGCGTCTGTGCCTCTGGCGGAGGCGTCTGTCTGATCCAGCGCCGCTGCGATGGCGCGGCCGACAGCTCGTGCCACGGGTGGAGGAAAGGCATTTCCCACCTGCCGGTAGACGGACGTCTTGCCTCCCGCGAACATCCAGTCCGGAGGGAAGCCCTGCAACAGCGCGAGCTGCGCCACGGTGAGCCGTACCGGCAGCTGATCGTGAGGTGCTGGCGGCTCGTTCGCGACGCTGGAGCCGTTCACCCCGATCTCAGCCCAAGCCCTTCTCGCTCGGGAGGGTCCTAGATCGGGGCCTCCGTGCTTCCGCGATCCACCACACAGCGTTGGCGCGATTCGCTGGGCTTGGGCGGCCCAGGTGTCAGCAAGTCTCCAGCCTCGGGATGCCATGGATTCGCGAAGTACGGCGCCCACGTGCAATGCCTCCGTGGTGAGAGGGTCTCCCCCAGGCCAGCGGAAGTTGGCGAACGCCTGCGTTTCCATACCCACTAGGACCGCGCGTGGCCGTAGCTGTGGGACGCCGAAGTCGCGGGCGTAGAGCAGGCGCCATTCAGCGGTGTAGCCAAGGTTCGTGAGGGTGCGGAGGATGGCTGTCCGGTAAGCCGAGAACTTCTCCTGGAGTAACCCCTTGACGTTCTCAAGAAGGATCGCCCTCGGTTTGACGGCAGAGACGAGGGCGAGCGCTGCCGGGATCAGATCGCGCTCGTCCTGCAGCCCCAGCTGTCGGCCAGCGATCGAGAACGGTGGGCACGGCACACCGGCCGCAAGGAGGCAGGGGCGAGCCGCCGTCGCGGCCTGGAGGCACTCCGCTGACCTGAGGTCTGCCCGCACGACGTGCCAGTTCGGACGGTTCTGCCGCAGCGTCTGACACGCGTCGTGGTCTAGGTCGATGAGCGCCTGATGGTTGAAGCCGGCCTGTTCCAGGCCGAGAGCTTGGCCGCCCGCGCCTGAGCACAGTTCGACACACGTGCGGAGGCCCGCTGTAAGGAATTGATGCGGCATCTCTGGTCCTCTCGGCCTTGGTTGTGGGGTCGAGATCAGCTTGCCGCTACTTGCCGCGGCAAGTAGCGGCAAGCTACGGTCTCCATTCGATGGAGGCATCTATGAAACGTTTGACCGATTGGTGTACGAATGACTGAATTCGGGTTGAACTGGCATAATGAAGGGCTTGGTACGAGGGTCCGGGTCGCACTGTGGCTTCGGGATGAGGTTGGTGAGGGTGGGACCTTCTCCAGGGCCAGGCTCCGTGAGGCGATTCAGGGAGCCGAGCAGGTAGACCGACGCATGCGTGATTTGCGGCCTGCGGGGTGGGTGATCAGGACCTATCGGGACCGACCAAGCCTGCAGCCCGACCAGCTGTATCTGGAGAAGATCGGGCGTCCCGTCTGGGAGCCGGAGCACAGGGCGGCGGGTCTGCGGCAGATCAGCTCCAAGACCAGGCGGCTCGTGCTTGAGCGGGACGGCCATGCTTGCCGGCGATGCGGACATGCGGCTGGGGAGGCTTACGCGGATGATCCGGACGCACGGGTCCGCCTCACGGTCGGCCATGTCAATCCGCACAAGTCCGGCAGCGCGGCTAATGCAGAGGACCTGATCACGGAGTGCGCTCGTTGCAACGAGACCGTGAAGCACCTCACAGGCGTGCAGATGACCAAGGGGCAGGTCTGGGACCGGGTCACGGAGCTCCCCAGACGGGGTAAACAGGAACTGCTCCACTGGATGAGGGCGGACGGGCGAACCATGTCCCAGACGGAAAGAGTCTGGGCGATGTACCGGCAGCTTCCGGCTGTGACGCGGGAGGAACTCCAAGCGGACCTGGACAGGCTCTTGGAGAGCTGACGCCTCCCTCTCTGTGAAAGTCGGCCGGTCCCGTGGCTCCTGGTCCCGGAGGGATGCGACACTTGCGTGTCTGCAATTCGCCGCACCAGGAGGAGCCGATGGGGACCGCCCACCGCAAGCTGACCTCAATCGAGATCTGCGCGGGTGCCGGCGGCCAAGCCGTTGGGCTCCACCAGGCTGGCTTCCGGCATCTCGCGCTGGTGGAGATCGACAAGCACGCCGCCGCGACGCTTAGAGCCAACATCGAGACGCGTCCGTCGTGGAGCTGGGAGAAGAAGCACTGCCTGGTTCGCGAGACGGATGTCAACAACTTCAAGCCACTGGAAGAGGTGCCTGACCCCGAAGGGCGTCAGAAGAAGCGGGGCTCGGACAAGCGGATGCTTCAGCCAGGGCAGCTCGACCTTCTCGCTGGTGGCGTGCCCTGCCCGCCCTTCTCGGCGGCGGGGTATCAATTGGGCCGGGACGACGAGCGGGATCTCTTTCCCCGCATGCTTGATCTCGTTGAGGAGCTCAAGCCTCGCGCGGTCATGATCGAGAACGTCCGAGGGCTTGTAGCGCCGGAGCTCAAGTTCCGCTACTACCGGAACCACATCAAGAACCGGCTGCGCAAGGCTGACTATGTCATCTGCGGCTGGCGCGTTCTGGAGGCTCAGGACTTCGGGGTACCTCAGCTCCGGCCCCGCGCCATCCTGGTGGCGATCCGTAAGGATCAGTACCGCGGTTTTGACTGGCCAGTGCCCCAGAAGAGGGTGTGCCGCGTAGTCGAGGCGCTGGGTCCCAGCATGGAACGACGGCTTGGAGCGGGCACTGAACGCTTCAAGAAGTGGCACGATGCCGCGAGTCTTGGCACGGTCGCGCCGACGCTGGTGGGTGGTTCCAAGAAGCATGGCGGAGCGGATCTCGGCCCGACGCGAGCGAAGCGGGCCTGGGAGGCCCTCGGCGTCGATGGCATGGGGGTGGCCAACGACGAGGACAGCATGACTGACCCCGACCGCGACCTGGGCAACCTGACTCGGGGCCCGAAGCTCACGGTCCAGCAGGCGGCTATCATCCAGGGTTTCCCGGATGATGAGGACCCTGAGGGGCCGTGGGTGTTCACCGGAGGAAAGACGGCGCGCTATCGGCAGGTCGGTAACGCGTTCCCGCCTCCGGTCGCCGCAGCCGTCGGCGAAAGTATCTGGGAAGCCTTGACTCGCACCGGGGCGTTGCACGACGACCCGAGCCCGGAATACGAGCCCGAGGACGACCCGTCACTCGTTGCGCCCGAGCTTCCCCTGCAGCAGAGCCTCCCGTCGCTCGAGGACGATGCGGAGGACAGTGCTCGCGCACTCGTCGGGTGACTCGTGCTCCCAAAAGCGCAGAACTGTCCAGCCTGCTTCCATCAGGAGCCGGTCTGTGTCCCGATCGCGAGCCATATTGCCCGCAACCTTGCCTGACCAATAGCCTTCGTTCGTCTTTGGCGGCACATAATGCTCAGGGCAGCCATGCCAGTAGCAGCCATCAATGAATACGGCTACCTTCGTCGGCCGGAATACAATGTCCGCAGTCCGGCGCAGGTCAGGCAAGGGCTTCGCTGCTACCCGATAGCGAAGCCCCTGGGCGTGCAGGAGCCGACGAATCAGCCGCTCCGGCTTGGTGTCCCTGCTGCGGATGGCCTGCATGTTCCTGCGTCGAGCCGCAGAGGACGCCCACGAACCTGGCGGTGGGGTCCAGTCGTCAGATGCGCGCACCGAGGTTTTGCTCCTAGTGTCTGTCTCAGCCGGTCAGGCTGGGGGCGCTTCCTCACCATCTTCGCCAGCACCGTCACGCAGCGCGATCCACTCGCCGGGCCGGAGGGTGATGCCGCGGGCGGCAGCCTGGTCACGTGACTCCACCCAGGTGCCACAGAGAACGGTGAGCCCTTCTTTCGCCGCGCGATCCCGTAGCTGTCGGGCGCGGCGCATGGGGTCTTGCTTGCCCGCTCCCACTGTCAGGAAGACATTTCGCGGGATGATGTGCCCTTCAAGGAAATGGAACATCTTGAGCATGCGCCGCACCTGTCCCGGCTTCTTCGCCAGCACTTGCGCTACTTGATCTTCCGTCAAGTAGCGCAGAGGATTTACTGGAAGCTCTGTCCAGTCGTAAAGCGGAAGGCTCCAGTTTTCGCGTGCCTGCACCGCTAGACCGCGTTTCTGGTCCTTGTTTCCCTTGCCGCGGTAAAGCCATGACCTGTGGGCCCGGACGAGCCATGATCTGTGCCGATTCTTCTTTAGCTGGATCTGGGTGCAGATACACAGCTGGCAATGGGCCTCAGTGGGGATAGCCCAGTTGTCACCCACGGTGACCTTGATGTCTACGGGAACATCTGTGATGAGAGTGTCCAGCGGTCTGGACTTCGGCAACCCGAGTATCCGCAGGATCTCGTACTCGAGCTTTGCTCCGACGGAGGCCCGTTCGCCTGGGTGCACCTCGGGCGACATCAGATCAAACCTGCCCGTTCTCCCGCCGTCGAGAACGTAATCGATCGAGTTCCGGATCGCGTCGGTGTAGGCCTCGTCTATGGGGTGACTGCTCAACCAGGAAGCGACGGATTGAAGGTCGATGTCGTCTGCAGGCGCGAGCAGTTGGTGCTCCCCGGCCTCTGTGTTGCTGCAGGTCTCACCGGGGCCCTGGAGAATTAGCCGTGCCATCCTGGGGATTTCGCTTTCGAGTTAGAAGGTTCGCCAGTGGTCAACAGGTTGCGATAGGCGCAGCCGGTCAGCCGCTCACCCCGTGGCACTCCCCATAACTCCGCCCCGACCCACACCAGCACTCCGCGCCCCGCTCCGGCGGCCACCCCACAGCCCGCCCCCGCGCCGCCAACGTCGTCGCGTACTGCGGCAGCAGCGACGGGTCGTCCGGTGAGGTGCCCTCCGACGCCGCGAAGGCCTCGTACGACGGGACCGTTCCCGTCACGATGCCCAAGTTGGGGGTGCCGGAGGCAGCGAGTTCCCTCAGTGATGACTCTATGGTCGCCAAGTGGGCCTCGTGGGACGGGTATTCGGCCGACAGGGCCGGGTACGCCGTGAGGAGTTCCGTGAGTTCTGTGGCCGGCCAGTGGAGGACTGCTACCGGGAACGGGCGGGAGAGGGCCTCGCGGTACGAGCCCAACTCCGCCTGGAGGCGGGTGATTTCGGCGCGGAGGTCGTCCGGGTTCTCCGAACCCAGGGCCCAGATCCGCTTCGGGTCGTGGAGTTCGTCCAGGGGGACGGGGGTGCGGCCCGCCGCCGCTGCGCGCGAGCGGTGGACCCGGTCCGCCAGGGCGTCCCACGCGTCGTGGGCCTCGCCGAGGAGGCGGCGTACGCGGTGGCGGCCGAAGAGGAGGGGGTGGGTGGGGTACGGGGGTTCGGCCGCCGTCGGCTCCGCGGGCCTTCCGGTCGGCGTCGGCTCCACGGGTTCCCCGGTCTCCGTCGGCTCCGCGGGCCCTCCGGCGGCCGTCGATTCCGCGGGCCATCCGGCCGCCGTCGGCTCCACGGGCCCCCCGGCCGCCATCGGCCCCGCAACGGCCCCGGCCTCCCCAGGATCCGCCGCCCCCGCAGGCACCGCCGCGCCCTCAGCCCGCGCCGCGCCAGCCCCCGCCGTGCCCCCGGCCCCAGCCCCCGCCGCGCCCCCAGGCCCCGCGGACAGCAACCGCTCCAGCCCCTCCGTGAACGTCTCGTGGGCCTGGTCCAGTTCGTCGTGGGCCTCCAGGGACTCCGCCACGATCACCCACGGTGCCGCGTCCGTCGGCGCCGTGCCGCGGACGCCGTCGATGATCGCCCTGGCCTCCGCCTCGTGGCCGTACTCCCAGAGGTTCGCGGCCTTCAGGGCGCGGATCAGGGTCGGGTTCTCCGGCGGGTGCGCGGCGGAGGGTGAGATCAGGCGGTCGTAGAGCGTCGTCGCGCGGTCGCGGGCGTCGGCCAGCTCCAGGTGGGCCGCGGCCTGCAGC
The DNA here is from genome assembly GCF_014649395.1 of Streptomyces aureoverticillatus. Lineage (GTDB taxonomy): Bacteria > Actinomycetota > Actinomycetes > Streptomycetales > Streptomycetaceae > Streptomyces > Streptomyces aureoverticillatus. Next base: position 641,366 of record NZ_BMSY01000002.1, on the reverse strand, counting down.
AGCAGGTGTTCCGCGTCCTCCGGGTAGAGGCCCGCGGTGCGCTCCAGGCGCTCCGCTTCGGCGATGTGGTCGACGTGATCGGCAGGCGTGTCGGGGCGCATGGATGACACCGTACTGCCGTTCCCCGGGCGGGGAGTATGGGGTCGCCGCGCGGTCGCGTCCTCGCGGGTCCGTCGCAGGTCTGGTGAGTTGAGGGCTCTGCCCCTATCTTGCGGCTGCCCGGCCAGGAGGTGAGGTGGTCCCGTGGTACGTCCCGTCCGGACTCGGGTCCCCGTTGTCGTGCACGGGCGGCCGCCCGCCCGGCGCCGCCCCCTCGCCCGCGCCCTCTGGTACGCCGCCGAAGCCACCCTCACCCTCGGTCTCGTCCTGCTCCTCCTCGTCGTCCACCAGCTCTGGTGGACCAACCGCCAGGCCCGCGCCGCCGCCGAGGAGAAGGTGGCCAGCCTGGAGCGGGAGTGGGGAGAAGGGGACAGGGAGGGGGAGGAGGGGAGCGGCCAGCGGGCTTCCTCCGGTCGTGGCGGGGCCGGTGCCGACAGCGACGGCGACAGCGGCCCCGGCACGCCGGGGCTCAGGCGCGCCCCCGGCCAAGGCATCCCCGCCCAAACCCCCGCCCAATCCGCCCCCGCCACCCCACCCCCCGACCACGCCTACGCAGTCCTCCGCATCCCCCGCCTCGGCCTCCGCGCCCCCATTGCCGAAGGCGTCCGCAAGGGCGGGGTGCTCAACAAGGGGTACGTCGGCCACTACCCCCGCACCGCCCAGCCCGGCCGCCCCGGGAACTTCGCGCTGGCCGGGCACCGGAACACGCACGGCGAGCCGTTCCGGTACATCAACCGGCTGCGCCCGGGCGACCGGCTCACCGTCGGGACCCGGGGCGCCGTCTACACGTACACCGTCGACAAGACCCTCGACCGGACCTCCCCGCGCGACGGCGGCGTCATCGCGCCCGTGCCGCGCAGCGCCGTCCGGCCGGGGCACGGGTACGACGAGCCCGGGTACTACATCACCCTCACCACCTGCACCCCCGAGTACACCTCCAAGTACCGGCTCGTGGTCTGGGGGAAGCTGACGTCCATGCGGCCGCGTTGATCCCACGCGGGCGCGGCCGCCGGCCGGCACAGCGCGCCGCCGACCGGCACAGCGCGGCCACCCCCGCCCCGCCCCAGGCGCCCGATTAAGCTGCTTCCCCGTGATCAAGCGCCGCCCCCACCTCCTGTGGCTCCTCGTGCCCTTCGTGCTGTACGTGGGGGCGTTGCCCTTCGTCAATCGCGTACGGCCCCTCGTCCTCGGGCTGCCCTTCCTGTTCGCGTGGCTGCTCGCGGCCACGCTCCTCACGCCCGTCGCCGTCTGGCTCGCCCACCGCGGCGACAAGGCGTACCGGCGGAACGCGAAGGGACTGCAGCCGTGAGCGCGAACGCCACCGTCGCCACCACCATCTTCGCCGTCTTCATGGTCGGCACCGTCGGCCTCGGCCTGCTCGCCGTGCGAGGGCGGAGGACGGGCGACGGCGGGCGCTCCCCGAAGGGCGCGCTCGCCGAGTGGTCCGTCGGCGGGCGCTCCCTCGGAACCGTGCTCATCTGGGTGCTGATGGCGGGCGAGGGCTACACCAGCTTCAGCTATCTGGGCGCCGCGGGCTGGGGGTACAACTACGGCGCGCCCGTCCTGTACGTCGTCGCCTACATGTCGTGCGGGTACGCGGTGGGGTACGTCGTGGGGCCGATGCTCTGGGCGTACGCCCGCCGCCACGGCCTCGTCGGCATCACCGACATGGTGGCCCACCGCTACGACCGGCCCTGGCTCGGCGCGGGGGTCGCCGTGCTCGTGACCGTCTTCCTGCTGCCGTACATCCAGTTGCAGATCACGGGCATGGGCGTCGTCGTCTCGACGATCTCGTACGGCGCCATCAGCCTCAACTGGGCCTATTTCATCGGCTTCGCCGTCACCACGGGGTTCGTGGTGGTGAGCGGGCTGCGCGGGAGCGCCTGGGTCTCCGTGCTGAAGGACGTCCTCGTCATCGGCACGCTCGCCTTCCTCGTGGTCTATGTGCCGCTGCACTACTTCGACGGGTACGGGGACTTCCTCGACCGGATCGTGCGGGAGAAGGGGGACTGGCTGACGCTGCCCGGGCACGGCGACAGTCCGTACGGCGGGGCCTGGTTCGCGACCACGACCTTCCTCAACGCCCTCACCGTGTGCGTCTTCCCGACCACCGTCGCCGGATACCTCGGCGCCCGCAGCGCCGACGGCCTGCGCCGCAACGCCGTCCTGCTGCCCGCCTACAACATCCTGCTGTTCGTCCCGATGCTGCTCGGCATGGCCGCCCTGTTCGTGGTGCCGGGGCTGACCGGCGCCGGGTCGAACCTGGCGCTGTTCGAGCTGGTCGTGGACTCGCTGCCGGCCTGGGTGGTGGGCGTCGTCGGGGTCGCGGCCGCGCTGTCGTCCATCGTGCCGATGGCCGTGTTCATGCTGGTCATCGGCACGATGTGGGGCAGGAGTGTGCTGTCGCTGCTGCCGCGGTGGGACGCGCCCGCCCGGCAGAAGCGCGCCTCGCAGGCGGTGGTCGTGGCCGCGGGCGCGGTCGCGCTCGTCATGACGTACACCGCGCCCAACACCCTCGTACGGCTCTCCCTCATCTCGTACGAGGGGATGGCGCAGCTCGTGCCGATGCTGCTGCTCGGCCTGGTGTGGCGGAAGCTGAGCCTGGCGGGGGCCGTGAGCGGGCTCGTGGTGGGCGTCGCGATCGTGTGCGGGCTCGTCTTCACCGAGCACGACCCGGTGTTCGGCGTGAACGCGGGGATCCTCGCGCTCGCGGCCAATCTGGTTGTGGCGCTCGCCGTTTCGTACGCCGGGCCCGTCGATCAGGACAGTCGGCCCGACGAGGACGTGCTCGCGCGGGACCCCGTCGAGGACGTCGAGGGCATCGGGGGCATCGGGGACGGGGCCGTCAGCGCGGCGTCCGGTGCCGCTCCCGCAGCGACACGACGCTGACCGCCGCGAGCACGGCGAGGCCCGCCGCCACCACGAGCGCCAAGTCCGCCCCGTGCGCCAGGTCGCCCGGGGCCGAACCCGACGCCGTCGCCACCGCGATCATCAGGGCCACGCCCGCCGCCGAACCGATGTAGCGCGCCGTGTTGTTGGCGCCGGAGCCCATCGCGGCCCGGTCGGCCGGCACCGACTCGACCGCGAGCAGCGGCAGGGCCGCGTTCAGCAGGCCGCTGCCCACGCCCGAGATCAGCAGGCCGGGCAGGAGCCGGGTCCAGGAGTCCGCCGCCACCGCGCCGAGCATCGTCAGGAGGGCGACGGCGTGCAGGACGAAGCCGACGGCCAGTTGGTGGCGCGCGGAGATCCGGCCCGCGAGACGCCTGGCCTGCAGCGCCACCACCAGGGATGTCCCGGACCAGAACGCGAACAGCCAGGCCGCGCCCATCGCGGACATGCCGTCGGCCTGTTGCAGGATCGTCGGCAGGTAGCTGAAGAGGCCGATGACGGAGAAGCCGGTGAACAGGCCGCCCGCGGTCGCCGCCAGGAAGGGCGGGCGGCGCAGCAGGCCGAGGTCGAGCATGGGCGTGGCCGAGCGGTGCTCGACGTACGCGAAGGCGCCCGTCAGGAGCACGGCGAGCAGGAGCAGCGCGCCGACCGGTGCGCGCAGCCAGCCGTCGCGGCCCAGCGTGAGCGCGGCGAGCAGCGCCACCAGGGCCAGGCCGAACGTCAGCGCGCCCGCCAGGTCGGGGCGGCCCTCGCGCGGCGCGCGGGACTCGGTGAGCGCGCGGGGAGCCAGGGCCGCGACGACGAGGGCGAGCGCGCCGAGCACGGCGTACGGCAGCCGCCAGTTCGCGAGGGTCGTGAGGCCGCCCGCGAACGGCGATGCCGCCGCGATGCCGCCGCTGACGCACGCGCCCCACACACCCATGGCCCGGATCCGCCCGGGCCCCGCGGGGAACGCGTGCGCGAGCAGGCCGAGGCTGCTGGCGAGGATCGCGGCGCTCGCCATGCCCTGGGCGACGCGCGTCAGCGTGAAGACGAGGGTGGAGTTCGCGAGCGCGGCCAGGGCCGTGGTGACGCCGAGGGCGGCCACTCCGGTGAGGAAGATCCGCCGCCGCCCGTAGTCGTCGGCGAGGCTGCCCGCGACGAGGAGCAGGGCGGCGAGGCCGAGCGGGGCGCCGTTCAGGAGCCAGGCCTGGGCGGAGAGCGGGGTGCCGAGCGCGGTCGCCGTGTCGGCGAGCGTGACCATCGGGGCGCTGTACGTCATCAGCGTCAGGGCGGTCGCGGCGCCGGTGACGGCGAGGGTCGCCGCGGGGCGGCCTCCGGCCCGGTGTGCGGGGTGGCCTCCGGCTCGGTGGGCAGGGAGCTTTTTTGAAGAAGAGGCAAGTTCATTCATTGAACCTATCGTCATGCGGGCGACCGTAGCATTCGGAGTTCAATGAATGAACCTTTACTCGGCAAAGTGGCTACAGTGAGGGGCATGGCTCTCGGCAAGGACTACGCGGCGCAGCAGTGTTCCGTCGCCCGCGCGCTGGAGGTCGTCGGCGAGCGCTGGACGCTGCTCGTGGTGCGCGACGCGCTCTACGGCGTGCGGCGCTACAACGACTTCCTCGCCCACCTCGGCATCCCGCGCGCCGTCCTGGCCACCCGCCTGCAGACGCTGACCGCCGCGGGCGTACTGGAGAAGCGGGCCTGCGAGCGGAAGCCGGGCCGGCACGAGTACGTCGTGACGGAGCGCGGCCGCGCCCTGTGGCCGACCCTGTGCGTGCTCGGCGCCTGGGGATCCGACACGTTCGGCCACGACAGGCCGACGCGGTACTTCCGGCACGCCGCGTGCGGCACGGAACTGGGCTCGGTCGGCGAGTGCCCCGCCTGCGGGGGCCTCGTGCCGGTCGAGGACGTCGAGATGCTGCCCGGCCCGGGACTCGACCCCGACCCGGCCGATCCGGTCAGCCGTGAACTGCTCAAGCCCCGCAGGCTCCTTCAGCCCGTCGAGATCGATCCTGTATAACGGCAGGAGCACATGCGTACGCATACGGTGTACGTGTACGTGTACGTGGACGTGACGAGGCCGACGGCAGGAGGTGGCGACGTGAGCGGGAACCCGGTCAAGAACGTGATCGGCAAGTCGATCGCCGCGCTGCGCCCCGCCGCCCTGATGCTCTTCCTCCTCGTCGAGACCGTGCTCGCCGACACCGGCAGCCTCTCCGCCGCCGTCGCGCTCGCCGCGACCGCCGCCGCGGGCTCCGCCCTCGCCCTGTGCTCGCTGCTTGCCGCGCGCTGCGCGCCCGCCGTGCCGCGCACCCGGGTGCGGACCGCCATCCGCGACCGCGAGCAGCGCACCGCGTTCCTGCCGCAGCGCGATCCCGACGCCCGTGGGCGGACCCGCCCGCGAGCACCCGGCCGTGCCCTCCTGACGGCCGCGTAGGGGACTTCCAGCAGATCCAGCGATCCCGCAGATCTCGCAGATCCGCTCTCCGGCCCCGCGCGGGTCGTCATGCCGACACTCACGCCTCCGTCGAGGCATTCCCGGCACGACGAGACCCCCGGAGGGCTCACCCATGTCCGTCTTCGCCAGCCTGGTCGCCGACCTCGCCGACCTGCTCGCGCCGCTCTTCCACGCCTCGGCGATGGCCGCCGCCATCGTCCTGGTCACCGCCTGCGTACGCCTCCTCGTCCACCCCTTGTCGCGCGCCGCCGCCCGCGGCCAGAAGGCCCGCGCCAAGCTCTCGCCGCAGATCGCCGAGCTGCGCAAGAAGCACGCCAAGAACCCGGAGAAGTTCCAGAAGGCGGTCATGGAGCTGCACCGCGAGGAGCAGGTGTCGCCGCTGTCCGGCTGCCTGCCCGGCCTCTTCCAGCTGCCCGCCTTCTTCCTGCTCTATCACCTGTTCTCCAGCTCGAACATCGGCGGCGAGGCCAACGAACTCCTCGACCACAAGCTGTTCACGGCGCCGCTCGGCGGGCGCTGGGCGGACGCGCTCGGCGACGGCGGCCTCTTCGGCGCCTCGGGGCTGCTCTACCTCGCGCTCTTCGCCCTCGTCGCCGCGGTCGCGACCTTCAACTACCGGCGTACGAAGCGACAGATGGCGGGGGCGGCCCTGCCGACGGGGGACGCGCAGGCGCCGGGCGCGGGCGCCATGGCCGCCATGACGAAGTTCATGCCGTTCATGTCGTTCATGACGCTGTTCACGGTGGCGGTGGTGCCGCTGGCGGCCGCGTTGTACGTCGTGACCAGTACGACGTGGAGCGCGGTGGAGCGGGCCTTCCTGTACCGGGACATGCCGACGGGGGCCGGTGCCATGGGGGCCGCGACCGCGATGTGACGGCCTGCGAGTGCGGGAGGTGACGGTCCCCGGTGGCGCGAAGTGACGGTCCAGTACGTGAACGGGGTCTTGCGGAGCGGACGGCCAGCTTGGAGGATCGACCAACCTCCGATGCCGCCACCATCGGCCGGGCCCAGCTCGACCCAAGGGAGACTGTCCATGAAGCTGCTGCGAGTCGGTACGGCAGGCGCGGAGCGCCCGGCGCTGCTCGACGCCGGGGGCACCCTGCGCGACCTGTCCGGCACGGTCACCGACATCGACGGCGCGCTGCTCGCCGACGACGCCGCGCTCGACCGCGTCCGCGCCGCCGCCGACGCGGGCGCGCTGCCCGTCCTGGACCCTGCCGGGCTGCGGATCGGGCCGCCGCTCGCCCGGATCGGCAAGGTCGTGTGCATCGGCCTGAACTACCACGACCACGCGGCCGAGACCGGCGCCGAGCCGCCCGCCGAGCCGGTCGTGTTCTTCAAGGCGGCGGACACCGTGGTCGGGCCGAACGACACCGTGCTCGTGCCGCGCGGCTCGGTGAAGACCGACTGGGAGGTCGAGCTGGCCGTCGTCATCGGGCGCACCGCGCGCTATCTGGAGTCGCACGAGGAGGCGCTCGCGCACGTCGCGGGGTACGCGGTCGCGCACGACGTCTCCGAGCGCGAGTTCCAGATCGAGCGCGGCGGCACCTGGGACAAGGGCAAGAACTGCGAGACGTTCAACCCGCTCGGCCCCTGGCTCGTGACGGCCGACGAGGTGCCGGACCCGCAGGCGCTCGGGCTCAGGCTGTGGGTCAACGGCGCGCTGAAGCAGGACGGCACGACGGCCCAGCAGATCTTCCCGGTCGCGGAAGTGGTGCGCTACGTAAGCCAGTTCATGACGCTGTACCCGGGCGACGTGATCAACACCGGTACGCCGGCGGGGGTCGCCCTGGGGCAGCCGGAGCCGAAGCCGTTCCTGCGGGCCGGGGACGTGGTGGAGCTGGAGATCGACGGGCTCGGGCGGCAGCGGCAGGAGCTGAAGGGGGCCTGAGGCGGCCTGAGGCGGTCCGGCGCGGCCTGACGCCCCCTCTGGTCCCGTGCGGAGTCGGGCCAATGGGGGAAGCGGTGAGCGTGTCGCCCACTACTTTTGTCTGAATTACGCATATTTCCGTGTATGCGAAGAAAACGTTCAGCGTATGTGGCGGCGGCGGTCACCGTCGCGGCCGCCGCCATCGTCGGCGGCCTGGCCGGGCCGGGGGTCGCCGACCCGCTGCCCGGCGGCCTCGGCCCCTGCAAGGGCCCGGCCTGCCCGGAGACGTACCCAGAGACGAACAACGGCCCCGTGACCGGCCGCGACGAGAACATCAACGTATTCGTCGGCGAGAACATGCTGGTGCGCGAGGCCGCCGCGGAGGCCGAGGGCAAGGTCGTCGTGCTCGGCGACTTCGACATGAACAAGCGCGCCGGGGCCTCGCAGGTCTACAACGTGGGCGTGGCCGGCGTCGGCTCCCGGGTGCCGCCGCCCAACGGCTCCGACTTCCTCACGGCGGGCGGCGACCTGCGGGTCGCCCCCGGGCAGCGGCTGCTCGCGGAGGAGGGTTCGGTCTCCGGAGTCGTACGGTACGGGGACACGCTCACCGGCACGGTCAGGCCCCGCGCGGTCCGGGACCCGGACGCGGCCGACGAGTACGCCGCGCTGCCCGACCGGTTGACGGCCGCCAGCCGGTGCTACGCGTACGAGGACGGGGCGCCCCGCGAGGTCACGGGCTCGGCGGTCAACAACGGCAGCGAGACGGTGTTCACCGGCGACGGCACGTCCGAGATCCAGGTGTTCAACGTCGACTTCGACATGGTCAGCAGGAGCGGCGGCGACCAGGGCATCTCGTTCCGGAACATCCCGGCCGGCGCCACCGTGCTGGTGAACCTCTTCGGCGACGCCCGCACGGTCCGCACCTACATCGGCGCGCTGCCGGGCGGCCTGCGCGAGCGGCTGCTGTGGAACGTGCCCGACGCGAGCTCGGTGCGGTTCGCGGGCAGCGGGCAGTTCCAGGGGAGCGTGCTCGTGGGGTCGCCGGGGAGCGCGACCACGGTGACGCTGCCCGGCATGAACGGACGCTTCTTCACGGTCGGTTCGCTCACCCACACCTCGCTGGTCGGCGGCGGCCAGGAGATCCACGCGTACCCGTTCAACGGCGATCTGCCGACGTGCGCGTCGCCGTCCCCGACGCCGACGGTGTCGCCGGACCCGGACCCGGACCCGGACCCGGACCCGGATCCTGACCCTGACCCGGATCCGTCGGACAGTGACGGTCCGGACCCGTCTCCGGACCCGTCGGACAGCGACGGCCCTGAGCCGTCACCGGATCCGTCGGACAGCGACGACCCGGACCCGTCCCCGGACCCGGACCCGGACCCCTCGGACAGTGACGGCCCTGAGCCGTCCCCGGACCCGTCCGACAGCGACTACCCCTGGCCGGACCCGGATCCTTCCGACAGCGACTACCCCGACCCCGACCCCGACCCGGACCCCGACCCGGACCCTGAGCCGTCCCCGGACCCGTCGGACAGTGACGACCCCTGGCCGAGCCCTGAGCCGTCCAAGTCGTCCGCGCATCCGCACCCGCACCCCCACCCGCACCCGTCCAAGAGCCACGACGACGAGATGGCCCACACGGGCACGGACACGTCGGCGGGTGAGCTCGCCCTCGTGGGGGCGATCGCCGCGGCGCTCCTCGGCTCCGGTGTCGGGCTCGTGGTGATGGTGCGACGGCGCGCCGAGGACCAGGCCGACTGAGCCGTCAGGGCGCGGTGAACCGCTCCAGGGCCGCCACCACCAGCGCGTGATCCGCGACCTGGGGGAGGCCCGAGACGACCACCGTGCCGATGACGCCCACGCCCTCGACCGCGATCGGGAACGCGCCGCCGTGCGCCGCGTACCGGTCGGGGTCGAGGCGCGAGGACTCCTCGAACGTCGTGCCCTTGGCCCGGAACCGGCTGCCCACCAGGTACGACGAGCAGCCGTACCGCTCGACGACGCGGCGCTTGCGGTCGATCCAGGCGTCGTTGTCGGGCGTCGAGCCGGGCAGCGCGGCGTGGAAGAGCTGCTGGCCGCCGCGCCGGATGTCGACGGCCACCGGCGCCTCGCGCTCGCGCGCCATCTCCACGAGGAGACAGCCGAGCGCCCACGCGTCGTCGTACGTGAAGTGAGGGAGCGTCAGGCGGCGCTCCTGCTCCTCCAGTTCGGGGATGGAGGGGGCGGTGGGGGCGGTCTGCTGGGAGGGTGCCGTCTGCTGGGAGGAGGGTGCCGTCTGCCCGGCGGGCTCCGTGCTCACAGCGTCACCGCCACGCCCTCGTGGGCCGAGCGGCGGGCCGCCTCCAGCACGTCGAGCGCCGCGGCGGCCTCGAGCGCGGTGACCGGGTTGTCGCCCTCACCGCGCAGGGCGGCGGCCACCGCGGCGTAGTACGCGGGGTAGTCGCCGGGGAGGGTGGGCTCGGGGCGGCCGCCGCCGGTCAGCGGGGACTCGCCGGCGCCGACCCGGCCCCACAGCGCCTCGGGCTCCACGCCCCACGGTCCTTCGTCCGCGGGCCGCTTGCCCTCGCGCAGCGCGGCCTCCTGCGGGTCGAGGCCGTACTTCACATAGCCCGCGGACGAGCCGAGCGCCCGGAAGCGCGGGCCGAGCTGCGCGGTCGTCGCGCTCACGTACAGGTGCGAGCGGACACCGCCGGCGTGCGTCACGGCGATGAAGGTGTCGTCGTCGGCCTGCGCGCCGGGGCGGCGGACGTCCGCCTCCGCGTACACCCGCACGGCCGGGCCGAAGAGGACCAGGGCCTGGTCGACCACGTGGCTCCCCAGGTCGTACAGCAGGCCGCCGATCTCCTCGGGGTCGCCGGACTCGCGCCAGCCGCCCTTGGGCTGCGGGCGCCAGCGCTCGAAGCGGGACTCGAAGCGCCATACGTCGCCGAGCTCGCCGTCGGCGATGAGCTTGCGCAGCGTACGGAAGTCGTTGTCCCAGCGGCGGTTCTGGAAGACGGAGAGGAGCAGGCCGCGCTCGTCCGCGAGGGCGGCGAGTTCGCGGGCCTCGGCGGCGGTGCCCGCGAGCGGCTTGTCGACGACGACCGGCAGACCCGCCTTCAGCGCGGCGGTCGCGAGCGGTACGTGCGTCTTGTTCGGGGACGCGACGACGATCAGGTCGAGCTCGTCGGCACGGGCCCACAGCTCGTCGGCGTCGGCCGCGCAGCGCAGGTCGTCGCCGAACTCGGCGCGGGCCTGGGCCTGCCGCTCGGTGTTCGACGTGACGACCGTGTCCAGGGCCAGGCCCTCGGTGGCGGCGATCAGGGGGGCGTGGAAGACGGAGCCCGCGAGGCCGTAGCCGATCAGGCCCACGCGGAGGTCGTTCGTGCCTTCAGTCATTCCTCTACTTTGGCAACGGTGTTGCCAAAGTGCAAGCGGGGGCGACAATGGGGGTGTGAACAGGGAGAAGCGGCCTGGGGCCGGGGTGAATCTGCCGGTGTTGCGTGGGCACAACGCGGCCTTGGTGCTCGATCTGCTGCGTACCGCTGGGGCCGCGGGGGCAAGTCGGGGGGAGCTCGCCTCGCGTACGGGGCTTACGCCGCAGGCCGTCAGCAAGATTGTTGCGCGGCTGCGCGGTGACGGCCTGGTGGCCGAGGCGGGGCGGCGGGCTTCTACCGGGGGGAAGCCCGCCGCGGTGGTGCGCCTTGTCCCCGGGGCGGGGTGTGCCGTGGGGTTGCATCTGGAGCGGGACTCGCTTGTTGCCGTGCTGGTCGACCTGAGTGGGGTTGTTGTCGCCGAGCGGCGGGCTGGGCTGGACTTCGCGGCTGGGGTCGACTCCGTCGTGGAGGTGGCCGCGGACGCGGTTGCCGCCCTGGTCGGGGCACCTTCGGCTGGTGTTGCAGCAGAGGTGCCCGGCACCGGGGGCTGTGCCCGCCCTTCCCCGAGCTCTCGGCTTCGCTCGAGCAGGGGAGGCCCCACTCGCCCTGCGGCACGATTGCCCGCGGCGGGAGCGGAAGCGGAAGCTGCGGACGTTGGTGTGCCGCCCGCAGGGGAAGCGGGGGGTGTCGGCGAGATGGCCGCAGGGGTTGCTGGTGTGCTCGGTGTGGGGGTTGCTCTGCCCGGTCCGCTTGATCATGACGCCGGGGTGTTGCATCGGGTTACCGGGTTTCCCGAGTGGGACGGGTATCCGCTGCGGGACGTGCTTGCCTCGCGGCTCGGGCTGCCCGTGGCCGTGGACAAGGACACCAATGCCGCCGCGCTCGGGCTCGCGCTCGGTGGGGGCGCCGAGTCGTTCGCGTATCTGTATCTGGGGACCGGGCTGGGGGCCGGGCTCGTGCTGGGGGGCGGGTTGTATCGCGGGGCCCGAACCGGGGCCGGGGAGTTCGGGCATCAGGTGCTGCGGTTGGACGGGCCGCCGTGCGAGTGCGGCGATCGGGGGTGCGTCGAGGCGCTGTGTCTGGCCGCCGTCGCGCGCGGCGACCTCGACGAGGCCGCCCGCGTGCTCGGCACCGCCGCCGGGAACCTGGTCGCGCTGCTCGACATCGACCTCGTCCTGCTCGGCGGGCGGACCGTCGCCGCCGCCGAGGACCTGTTCGTACGCGGCGTCGGCGCCGTGGTCGACGAGCGCGCCCGCCGCGAGGGCGCCCGCGCGGCCGTCGGCGTGGCCGTCGCGCCCGGCGGCGAGCGGGTGGTCGCGGAAGGCGCGGCGCAGCTGGTCCTCGCCCCGCTCTTCGGCCGGGCGGACGTCGCCTTTCCCGCCAATCGGACTTGACGAAGAATCGGAAGAATCGGCTGTTAGGGGGGAATCGGCCAGCCGAACGGGTCGCCGGGGGCGGCGGAGCCTGTGCGGGGTCGCGCGCGCGTGGCAGGGTCTGGGCCGCGACCCGTTGATTGCCGGATCCCCGCCGAGCACCTCAACGGGCTTTGCTCCGCCGTCAGTTCGGCCGTCCCGGGTGCCGCAACGCGTCCGGCCGGCCGCCAGCAAGGGCCCTTCATGCGACTTCGCAGTTCTCTCGCGGCAGGCGTCGCCGTCGCCGCCGCCGTCACCCTGGTGCCCGCCGTGGCCGGGGTGCCGGCGGCCGCGGGCGACCGGCCGGGGGAGAGCGGCTCCGGCGCCCTCCGGCCCAGCTGCGCCACCGCCGCCGGCGACGACTTCCCGATCGGTACGCGGATCAGCGGCGGCCCCGCCACGTACGAGCCGGGCGGCGGTTTCCGGCGCTGGTCGCTGGAGCTGACCAACGCCACGGACGAGACCTGCGGGAACGTGCACCCCGTCATCGTGTTCGTCGACGGCGGGAAGGCGCTGCTGCCCCGGCAGGTCCTGCTGGAGTTCGACGACGGGGAGCGGCTGCGGCCGGTGCGGTTCGAGCGGACCGACCGGGACGAGACCGTCGGCGTCCTGGGCGACGGGGGCGGTGCGGTGGGCGCTCACGGCGGTGACGCGGCCGACGGGGCTCACGGCGGTGACGCGGCCGACGGCGCCCACGAGTCCGGCGGCCCCCACGACCCCGCCGCCTTCCCCGCCTTCCCCGGCTTCACCATCGCCCCCGGCCGCACCGTCACCGTCGGCCTCCGCCTCGCCTTCACCTCCGACACCGCGCCCGACCGGGTCGTGGCGAGCGCCGCCGTCGTGCGGCGCCGTGCCGACGACGGGGACTGGGTGGGCGCGTCCAACGACTACGCGTTCGACATCGTCGAGGCGGACGGGCCCACCGGCCCTTCGCCCGGCGAACTCGCGAAGACCGGCCCGGGGCGACTGCCCGGGCTCGGGGCCACCGCCGCCGCCTTCCTCCTCGGCGGCGTGGCCCTTGTGGTGGGATCTCGGCGCCTTCGGGCCAGAAGGAGCTGATCAGCCGGTCCCACCCGTCAGGAAAGGCCGAGTCCGTGCCGCCCCCAGCCAAGCAAGTCCGGCGGCACGGGCCCGGCCTTCCTCGTACCGCCACCCCGTACCGGACCCCCCCGGCACAGGCCGCGCCCCCGCCCCGACCGCGCGGCCCGCCCACACCCCCCGACGTGCGAACATCTGCCCGTGGACAACCCCGACGCCGCCCCGCCCGCCCACCTGCGCGACCAGGCCCCCGGAGCGCCGATCCGCTCCGGCATCCCCGAGCACGGCCGCATCCCCAAGTACTACGCCGTCAAGGCCCGCATCGCGGAGCTGATCGACGAGTTGGGCGACGGGCGGGCCCTGCCCACCGAGCGGGACCTGGCCGAGCGGTACGAGGTCGCACGCGAGACCGTGCGGCAGGCGCTGCGGGAGCTGCTCCTCGAAGGACGGCTGCGCCGCCAGGGCCGCGGCACCGTCGTCGCCGGGCCCAAGCTGGAACAGCCCCTGTCCCTCGCCAGCTACACCGAGGGCGTCCGCAGACAGGGCCGCACCCCCGGACGCAACCTCATCTCGCTCGACCGCTTCCCCTGCACGGCCGCGCTCGCCGCCGACATAGGGGTCCCGGTCGGGGAGCCCGTCTGGCACATGGAGCGCGTGCTGCTCGCGGACGACGAGCGGGTGGGCCTGGAGTCGACGTACGTGTCCGTGGAGCGGGTGCCGCGCCTGGACCAGGACTTCGAGCCCGACTCGTCCTTCTACGCCTACCTGCGCGAACGGCTCGGCATCTCCTTCGGCGACGCCGACGAGCGCATCGAGACCGTGCTCGCGACCCCGCGCGAGGCGCTGCTCATCGGGACGCCGCCCGCGCTGCCCATGCTCCTGATCCACCGCGTCTCGCGCGACACCCAGGGACAGCCCCTGGAGCGCGTGCGCACCCTCTACCGCGGCGACCGGTTCTCCTTCACGACCCACCTGGCCGGCGGCGAGGGCTGAACCCCCTCTTCCTGTACGTCAATTGGTCCACGATGATTACGGAACGATAACGGGTCTAGGCCAAGCTTGAGCGGCCGTTCACCGTCCCGTTGCCGACCGGCCCCCGCCGGGTCACCCGTCGACAGGAGCGTGGCCGTCGTGAGAGTCATCGTCGTAGGAGCCGGCGTGGTGGGAACCATGCACGCCTGGCACGCAGTGGAGCGCGGCCACGAGGTCGTACAGATCGAGCGCGAGAGCGAGGCGCGCGGGGCGTCGCTGCGCAACTTCGGGCAGATATGGGTCAGCGGCCGCGCGGGCGGCGAGGAGCTGGACACCGCCCTGCGCGCCCGTGAGCTGTGGGAGGGGATCGGCGCCCGCGTGCCGGGCCTGGGCTTCCGCGCCAACGGCTCGCTGACCCTCGTACGCAACGAGCGCGAGCACGCCGTCGCCGAGGCTGCGCTCGCCCGCCCGGACGCCGCCGCCCGCGGCTACAAACTGCTCGGTGCCGACGAGGCCCGCGCGCTCAACCCGGCGCTGCGCGGCGAGTTCAGCGCCGCGCTGTGGTGCGAGCGGGACGCGGCGGTCGAGCCGCGAACGGCCCAACTGCGGCTGCGCGAAGCCCTGTTGGCCTCCCCTCGCTACACGTTCCTGCCGGGGCGCGAGGTCCGCGAGGTTCTCGGAAGCGGCAGCGCGGTGCGCGACGACCACGGCGACGTGCACACCGGTGACGTCGTGGTGCTGTGCACCGGCGCCTGGCTCGGCGGCCTGGTGCGGGAACTCGCCCCCGAGCTGCCCGTGCGCCGCGTCCGCCTGCAGATGATGCAGACCGACCCGCTGGGCGAGCCGCTCACCACCTCCGTCGCCGACGCCGACAGCTTCCGCTACTACCCGGCGTACAAGTCACCGGAGTTGGACGCCCTCAACGCCGGGCAGGCTCAGGAGCCGACCGCCGCCGCCCACAAGATGCAGCTGCTCATGGTGCAGCGCGCCGACGGCGGCCTGACCATCGGCGACACCCACGAATACGAGCACCCCTTCGCCTTCGACACCCTCGAAGACCCCTACGACCACCTCACCGAGGTCGTCGAGGGCTTCCTGGGGCGGCCGCTGCCGAAGATCCGGCGGCGCTGGGCGGGGGTGTACGCGCAGTGTGTCGACACCAGCCGGGTCGTCCACCGCGAGCAGGTGCGCGACGGCGTCTGGCTGGTCACCGGGCCCGGCGGGCGCGGCATGACCTGCTCGCCCGCGATCGCCGAGAAGACCGCCGACGAGCTGGGATGGTGAGGAAGTTGACCGACAAGCTGCCCGACGGGCCGACCGAGAACGTACGCCTCGTGGTGCTCGACATGGCCGGGACCACCGTCGCCGACGGGGGCCTGGTCGAGCGGGCCTTCTCCGCCGCCGCGCGCGAGCTCGGCGTCGAGGAGGGCTCCGCCGACCACGCCGCGAAGCTGGAGTACGTCCGCGCCACCATGGGCGAGTCGAAGATCTCCGTCTTCCGGCACCTGTTCGGCGACGAGGCGCTCGCGCAGCAGGCGAACGTGGCCTTCGAGAAGGCGTACGGGGACCTGGTGGACGGCGGCCACATCGCGCCGGTCCCCGGGGCGCGCGAAGCCATCGAGGAGCTGACGTCCGCGGGCCTGACCGTGGCGCTGACCACCGGCTTCGCCCGCGTCACCCAGGACGCCATCCTCGACGCCCTCGGCTGGCGCGACCTCGTCGGGCTCACCCTGTGCCCCGCCGACGCGGGCGGTCGCGGGCGGCCGTACCCGGACATGGTGCTCGCCGCGTTCCTGCGCACCGGCGCCGCCGACTCCGTGCACGAGATCGCCGTGGCCGGCGACACCGCGTACGACATGCGCAGCGGGGTGCGCGCCGGGGCCGGGGTCGTCGCCGGTGTCCTCACCGGCGCCCACGACGCCGCCGCGCTCGCCGACGCCGGGGCCACCCACGTGCTCGGCTCGGTGGCCGAACTGCCCGCGCTGCTGCGGGGCTTCAGGGCTTCGGGCGATGAGTAGCGGCGCAGGCATGGCGAGCAGCGGCATACGCTTCGACTCGGTGTCGGTCGCGTACGGCAAGAACGGCGAGAACACAGTGCTCGACGGCCTTGACCTCACCGTGGAGCCCGGCGAGGTCATGGCGCTGCTCGGGCCCTCCGGATCCGGGAAGACCACCGCGCTGCGGGCCGTCGCCGGGTTCGTGCGGCCCGCCTCCGGGCGGGTGTTCATCGGCGACCGCGACGTGACCGAGCTGCCGCCGCACCGGCGCGGCATCGGCATGGTCGTCCAGCAGTACGCGCTGTTCCCGCACATGCGGGTCGAGGAGAACGTGGCCTTCGGCCTGAAGGCGCAGAAGGTGGCCAGGGCGGAGGTTCCTGGGCGGGTGGCCGACGCCCTGGAGATGACCGGGATGGCCGCGTACGCCAAGCGGTTCCCGCGTGAGCTGTCCGGCGGGCAGCAGCAACGCGTCGCCATCGCGCGGGCGCTGGCCATCCGGCCGGGGGTGCTCCTCCTCGACGAGCCGCTGTCCGCGCTCGACGCGCAGCTTCGGTCCGGGATGCTGGCCGAACTCGCCCGGCTGCACCGGGAGTTGCCGGATGTCTCCATTCTGTACGTCACCCATGATCAGGTCGAGGCGCTCACTCTCGCCGATCGGATCGCCGTCATGGACCGGGCTCGGTTGCAGGACTGCGGGACTCCGCAGGAGCTGTACCGGGCGCCCCGGACCGCGTTCACGGCCTCGTTCGTGGGCAACGCGAATCTGCTGCCGGTCTCTGTGGGGGAGGGGGCGGTTTCCCTGGGCGGGGCCGAGTTGAAGGTCGACACGGGGGATGTCGCCGCCGGGGTTACGGCCACGCTGTGCGTGCGGCCGCATCTTGTCGGGCTGGGGCCCGGGCCCAACTCCCTTACAGGGACGGTGTCCGAGGTGCAGTGGCGGGGGGCCACGCATCGGCTGTACGTCGATGTGGGGGGTCACTCCGTGAAGGCGGATGTGCGGGAGCTTCGGGAGCCGCCCTCGCTCGGCGAGGAGGTCACGGTGCACTTCGCACCCGAGGACGCGGTGCTGCTCTCCGCCGGAGTGACCCATGGCTAGCGCCACGCTCACTGCGGCCGGGCAGAAGACCAAGCCCTCTCTCAAGGTTCCCGCATGGGTATGGGCATTGCCTCCGGTCACCGGCCTTGCCCTGGTGTTCCTCTACCCGCTTGCCCTGGTCGTGCAGCAGTCCGTGCAGCCCGACACCGGGGGGACCTCGCTCCAGCCCTACTCCGACGTCTTCGGCTCCGAGTCGTTTCGGGAGGCGCTCGGGACGACGGTGTGGCTGGCGGTCGGGGCCACCGTCGGGTGTCTCGTGCTCGGGTTCGCGCTCGCGCTGGTCATCGCGTTCGTGCCGTTCCCCGGAGGGAAGGCCGTCGCCAAGTTCATCGACGTGTTTCTGTCCTTCCCGTCGTTCCTCATCACGCTCGCGCTGCTGTTCATCTACGGAACGAAGGGCATGGCCAACGGGCTGTGGACGGATGCGACGGGGGCGAGCGGCGACGGTCCGTTCCAGTTCCTGACCACGCCGTGGGGCGTGCTGCTCGCCGAGATCACGTACTTCACGCCGTTCGTGATGCGGCCGCTGCTCGCCGCGTTCTCACAGATCGACACGGCACAGCTGGAGGTCGCCTCCTCGCTGGGCGCGCGGCCGTTGCGTGTCGTACGGAAGGTGATCCTGCCGGAGGCCCTGCCCGCGCTCGCCGCCGGCGGCAGCCTCGTCCTGGTGATGTGCCTGAACGAGTTCGGGATCGTGCTCTTCACCGGGGCCAAGGACGTCACGACGCTGCCGATGCTCGTCTACAGCAAGGCGATGCTCGAGTCCGACTACCCGGCGGCCTGTGTCGTCGCCGTCGTCAACATCGCGATCTCCGTGGGCCTGTACGGCCTTTACCGGGTGGTGAGCCGTCGTGCTGGTGCATAGCCGCAAGGGCAGGTGGGCGACCTGGACGGTGTTCTTCGTCCTGTTCCTGCCGCTGTTCGCGCTGCCGCTGGTCGTGATCGTCGCGGCGTCGTTCGCCGGGCACTGGTCGGGGGCCTTCCCGTCCGGCTTCACCGGCGAGCACTACTCCGCCGCCACCCGCGGCGAATCCCTCCAGGCCCTCACCACCAGCCTGCTCACCGCGCTCGGCGCCAGCCTCATCGCGCTGGCCGCGGGCACCTGGGCGGCGCTGGCCGCCACCCGGCTCAAGCAGCGCGGGGACGGCACGTCCCGCCTTTCCCGGCTGTGCGGGCGGACCCTGGACACCCTGTTCATGCTGCCCGTCGCCGTGCCGTCGGTGGTCGTGGGCCTCGCCGTCCTCGTCGCCTTCAGCAAGCCGCCGATGATCCTCAACGGCACGTCCACGATCGTCGTCCTGGCGCACGCCATTCTTGTCACGGCGTTCGCCCATCAGTCGGTCTCGGCGGCCATCCTGCGTCTCGACCCGGCGTACGAGCAGGCCGCGGCGTCACTCGGCGCCCGGCCCGCGTACGTCCTGTGGCGGGTCAAGCTGCCGCTGCTGCTGCCGTCCCTGACCGCGGCCGCGGGCCTCTGCTTCGCCCTGTCCATGGGCGAGCTGAGCGCCACGATGATGCTCTACCCGCCGGACTGGACCCCGCTCCCCGTGCGGATCTACGCGGCCACCGACCGCGGCGCCACCTTCACCGGCGCCGCCCTGGCCGTGGTCCTCATGGCGGCGACGCTGCTTGTCCTCTTCGCCGTCTCCCGGATCCGTACGCGCGCCTCCTACCGCTGACCTTCCCCAACTCCCTTCCCCCTGTGTCCCGTTGTGACCCGATAGGAGTACGACACGTCATGTCCCGCCTGCCCCGCCACTCCCGCGTCCCCGTCCGGGCGCTCGCCGCCGTCTCCGGCGGCCTCGTCCTCGCCGGTACCCTCACCGCCTGCGGCGGCGACTCCGCCGCCTCCGACGCCAAGGTCGTCACCGTCTACAGCGCCGACGGCCTCAAGGGCGAGAACGGCGACGGCTGGTACGACACGGTCTTCAAGGACTTCGAGAAGAAGACCGGCATCAAGGTCAAGTACGTCGAGGGCGGCTCCGGCGAGATGGTGCAGCGCGCCGTCCGCGAGAAGTCCAACACCCAGGCCGACGTCATCATCACGCTGCCGCCCTTCATCCAGCAGGCCGACGAGAAGGGCCTGCTCAAGGCGTACGAGCCGAAGGGGTCCGAGCAGGTCGACGGCGCGAACAAGGCGCCCGACGGCAAGTGGACCTCCGTCGTGAACAACTACTTCGGGTTCATCTACAACAAGAAGGAGCTGGGCGGCTCCAAGGCGCCCAGGACCTGGGACGAGCTGACGGACGACTCGTACAAGAACAAGCTCCAGTACTCCACACCCGGTGTCGCGGGCGACGGGACCGCCGTCCTCATCAAGGCGATGCACGACTTCGGCGGCAAGGAGCCCGCCATGAAGTACCTGGAGAAGCTCCAGTCCAACAACGTCGGCCCGTCCGCCTCCACCGGCAAGCTCGCCCCCAAGGTCGACAAGGGCGAACTGCTCGTGGCCAACGGCGACGTACAGATGAACTACGCGCAGTCCAAGGACATGCCGAACCTCGGCATCTGGTTCCCGGCGAAGCAGGGCAAGAAGCCCACCACCTTCGCGCTGCCGTACGCCGCCGGCCTGGTGAACAAGGCCCCGCACGACGCCAACGCCAGGAAGTTCCTCGACTACCTGCTCAGCCGGAAGGCGCAGCAGCAGGTCAGCGAGATCGGCGGCGGCTTCGCCGCGCGCAAGGACATCAAGGCCACCGACGCCAACGCCATCGCCCTCGACAAGATCATCGACGGCGTCGAGGTCTTCGAGCCGGACTGGGCCGACATCTCCGAGAACCTCAAGTCGTACGTCGAGGACTGGAAGTCGGCCACCGGCAGCTGAGCACCGCCGCTGTCGCCCCGAACCAGCCGTCGCCCCGAGCCGGCGGAGGCCCCGAGCCGGCGGAGGCCCCGACTGGTTAAGGGTGATCGACGGGGTGAAGATCAGCGCTTCGTGATTACGCTGGGGGCGCCGGAACACTGGCGTCCCGGCGCCCCCAGCAGTTTCAGTTCGCGCAGACCGCAGGAGTGCACCCCATGGCAGAGCGCAAGCCCATCGAATCGTGGCTCACCGACATGGACGGCGTACTCATCCACGAAGGCGTGCCGATCCCCGGCGCCGACGCGTTCATCAAGAAGCTCCGCGAGTCCGGGAAGCCGTTCCTGGTCCTCACGAACAACTCCATCTACACCGCCCGTGACCTCCAGGCGCGACTGACCCGCATGGGGCTCGAAGTCCCCGTCGACAACATCTGGACCTCCGCGCTCGCCACCGCGAAGTTCCTCGACGACCAGCGGCCGGGCGGCACGGCGTACGTCATCGGCGAGGCCGGTCTCACCACGGCCCTGCACGACATCGGGTACGTCCTCACCGACCACGCGCCCGACTACGTGGTCCTCGGCGAGACCCGGACGTACTCGTTCGAGGCCATGACGAAGGCCGTCCGGCTCATCAACGGCGGCGCGCGGTTCATCTGCACCAACCCCGACGAGACGGGCCCCTCCACGGAGGGCCCGCTGCCCGCCACCGGTGCCGTGGCCGCCCTCATCACGAAGGCGACCGGCAAGCAGCCGTACTTCGCGGGCAAGCCGAATCCTCTGATGATGCGGACGGGGCTGAACGCGATCGGGGCGCACTCGGAGACCAGCGCGATGATCGGTGACCGCATGGACACGGATGTCCTCGCCGGACTGGAAGCGGGCATGGAGACCTTCCTGGTCCTCACGGGCCTGACGACCCGCGCCGACATCGACCGCCACCCGTTCCGCCCCTCGAACATCGTCGACTCCATCGCGGACCTGGTGGACCGCGTCTGACCCCGAGGCCCACCTCAGGGACTGTTCCCTTAAGGGGCGCGGGGAACTGCGCGGCCAGCCACGAAAAAGCCGCAGACGCGTCTGCTCAGCAATTTGGCAGACGCGTCTGCGGCTTTTCTTGGGCTGAGCGCGCAGTTCCCCGCGCCCCTTGCGGGGCACGGACGGGTGACCCGGGGATGCGGGCTGCCCCGCACAGCGGGAACCTGCTGGTACAGGAGGTTCACGATGTGTATATGTTCGCTTGCCGTGCGTGGGGCGGGGGCGATCACCCTCGCCGCCGTACTCGCAGTGGCCCCGGGGCCGGCATCCGCACATGACCAGGCCCAGGTGAAGGCCCAGGTCAGCCCGGAGAACGCGACGCCGGGCAGCCAGGTCGAGGTACGGGTCAAGGGCTGCAAGGGCACCACGGGATCGGCCGGCTCCGGGGCGTTCACCCGGGACGCCGAGCTGACCGGCCGCGACGGCAAGCAGAACACGCTGACAGGGACCACCCGGGTCAAGCGGGGCGTCTCCGGAACGTACGAGATCACCGTCACCTGCGACGGCCACCCACACCAGGGCGTCGGCACCGTCCAGGTCGGCGCCGCCCGGCAGACCCCCACCGCCCCGGTGCACGCCGGAGGCGGCGGCACCGCCCCCCTCACCTCCGTCGCGGCCGCGCCCGAGGAGACCGGCCCCGGCACCCGGCACGCGGTCGTCGGCCTGGTCCTCGCGGGCGTCGCGGCCGTGGCGGTGGCGGTGCGCAGCGTCCGCCGGCGCCGCCCGGAGTGACGCGATGACCGGCCCGGACCCCGAGGGCACCCCGCACCCGCCGCCCGGCACCAGCCGCCTCGTCATGGGCGTCGCCTGGGCGGTCCTGCTGGTCGGCCTGTGGCTGTGGGGCAACAAGATCACCGACGTGCACGGCGGTCTGTCCGCCCCCACCACCGGCGACGTCGCCGCCGTCGGCCGCCCCGAAGGCGTCGACCTGCCGCCCCCGCGCGAGCCGCTGCCCGCGGCCCGCCCGCAGCGCGTGGACGTACCGGCGCTCGGCGTGCGCGCCCCGGTCGTCGCGCGCGGCCTGGACCCCGCGGGCGCCATCGACCCGCCGCCGTACGCGGAGCCCGGTGTCGTCGGCTGGTACGGGGGCGGGGTGCGCCCCGGCGCGAAGGGCACCTCCCTGTTCGTCGGCCATGTGGACACCGAGAGCAGGCCCGCCGTCTTCTACCACCTCAGCGCCCTGCGCCCCGGCGAGAAGGTGCGCGTGACCAGGGACGACGGGTCGGTCGCCGAGTTCACGGTGGACGACGTGCGGGTGCTCGGCCGGGACGGCTTCAGCGCGCGGACGGCCTACGGCCCCCGCGAGGAGGGCCGCGCCGAACTCCGCCTGATCACCTGCGGCGGCACCTTCGACCGCACCAGCCGCACGTATTCGGCGAACGTGGTCGTGTCCGCCTATCTCACCGGCGCGACCGGACCGTAGCCCGCCGTCTCGCCCCTCTCCTCCCTCTCGTCCGCCGCCGCGACCGGCGCCTTCGCGCGGACCGCGCGCAGCCCGAGGCCGCCGAAGACCGCCGCGAACACCGCCCACAGCAGCACGTGCGACGCCAGGGACAGCATCCGGAAGTCCCACAGCAGGGTCGCGCTGACCGGCACCGGATCCGGGTTGTCGGGCAGCGCCCACAGCAGGACGAGGACCGCCACCGCCGTCAGGGCCGCCGCGCCCTGCCGGACCGGCACGGGACGCGGTGCGAGACGTACGTACACCTGCCACACAAGGAACATGCCGAGCACCCCGATGACGACGGCGCCCAGCCACATCTGCTGCCGGTCGCCGACCGTGCCCGCGTCCCCGACGCCGGGCGGCGCCGCCGGGTAGCGCAGGGCGGGGAACAGGGAGACGGCACAGAACGCGGCCGCGCAGAACGCGAGGGCCCGCGGCCACGGATTGCCGCGCGGATCGCGCCGGTGCACGAGCGCGTACGCGACGGCGAACAGCACGCCGATCGCGAGGCCGGCCACGACCAGCGCGATGACCAGGCCCGCGTGCTGGGTGGAGCGCGAGAACAGCTCCTCGTGGTGCTGGACGGCACCGCCCGCGGGCTCGTGCTCGTGCGAGCGGGCCTCCTCGGCGCGGATCGCCTTGTCCATCAGCGGCTCGGCGAGCAGCAGCGAGAACAGACCCGCGGCGAGCCCGCCGAGCCCGCCCGCCACGAGGCCGCGGCCGAGCAAGGAGAGCACGGGGGAGGGGGACGGGGAGAGGGATGGGGAGGGGGATGGGGACTTGGACTGGGTTGATGTGTCGGGAGCGGTGGGGGTGTTCGGGGAATTCGGGGACTTCGACATGGTGCGCGCGGCCCCGATCAGTGGCAGGGGGCACCGAAGAGGTGCCGGCCGTCGTGCGCGAACTCGTGCAGGTAGTCGCCGGTCGCCGAGATCAGCGAGCCGTTGTCCATGAAGACGGCGTACAGCGCGATCAGCGCGACGATCGCCGCGGCGGCGGCGATCAGCCAGTCGCGGGTCTGGATCGTCGCGGACTGTATCGCGGTCGTGTCGCTGTGCGGTGCGCCGTGCGCAGACGTGACAGACATGCCGGTGGGCCTCCTTCTGGGGTTTCCACGCCCCATGGCAGGAGGACGACGGGTCAGTTCCTGACTTCCGTTGCGCGCGTGAGCGGTGCGCGCGTACGGACACAGTGGCGGGACCGTCCCGGATTCGCACCGGGTTCCTGGCAACCGTCGCCTCGATGTATGGACTTGTCGCCCGGAGAGTCCCAGGTGGTCATGGACACTGTCAACCAGTGCACGCGCCGCTGACGTGGGAACTCGGGCGCACGGCGCGCACCCCGGCGCGCGGTGGACGCGGGCACAACCTGGCCCGGCCAACGACCCGCTCCCCCCGGAGCCGTCGACCGGGCTGGTCCTCGACCGCGCGCGCACGGGCTGCGGGAGAAACCCGGCGCCGGCACGGGAGGCCTTCGGATGGTGCCATCGGTGGTGAACGGTCAACTCTGGCCGGGGACTTGGGCCGTAGAACAGACTCTAGAACGGAAGACGGCCCCGGCCTAGAGGGTGTTTGACGCCAAGCGACCTTTTGCATCCGGCGCGTGATGGCCGCAGGTCGCATAGATGCGCCCGGCCGCATTACGTTGCGTTCTCCCCGCCGCCTGCGGTTGTCGCGTTTTCTACGGCGCCGGTGCCTGCCGCGGGGGCTGGGGCCCTTCGCCGCGCAGTGTCGCGTCGTCCAGCGCTCCTCCGACCACCATGCCGGCGACGGCGTCCATCACCAGGCGCTCCCGGCGCGCGTACTTCCGCAGTGCCTCGAAGGCCACGTCTAGGCCGGTTCCCCAGCGTTCGGCCAGTATCCCCTTGGCCTGCTCGATCCGGACCCGGCTGGTCAGCGCGGCCTGCAACTGCCGGGAGAGGTTGCGGTACCCGGCGTACGCGCGGTGGTTGTGCAGCCCGACCGCGGCGGCGTCGGCGAGCGCCTGCGCGAGCGCCAACGCGCCGTCGGCCTCGGCCTCTTGCGGGTCGTCGGGCCGGGCCCCGTTCGGCCACTCCGCCGCGAAGACGTTGAGTACGCCGAGCACCCGCTCCCGGGCCCGCAGCGGCACCGCGAACGTGGCGTCCACGCCCCGCGCGCGGGCCCGCTCGGCGAAGGCCGGCCAGCGGGTGCGCACGTCGGCCGAGGCCAGCCGGACGGGCGGCACGGGGCGGCCGGTGCCGTAGGCGTCGAGGCACGGCCCGCCCAGGTGCTGGGCCTCCAGGAGGTCCCGGGCCAGCTCACCGCCCCGGCTGCTGGCGGCGATGCGGACGGTGCTGCCGATGTCGGTGTACATCACGCCGGCGGCCGGCGCGTCGAGGAGTTCGGCGCAGTGCTGGGACACGCGGCGCAGGTGGCGGTCGGTGTCGAAGTCGTCGGCGACCGTGTCCACGGCTTCCACCAGGATCTGTGCCAGCCTGAGCGCAGAGGTGCGGTCCCGCATGGCACTTCCCTTTCTCGGCCGCCCCCCTACGGCCCCACGCCTACCCCGCTTCGGCGGGCTGTAACAGGTCTTCTACAGGTGGGTCGCCCGGATGGCCGGGCCTCGTGGGCCGCACGTAGTTATGTCAGGATTGAGCACCGGACAGTGCACCCAAGGGGGAGTGGATGTACCGCAAAAACACAGGTCGCGGGCGCAGCTTCGCGGCCAGGGGGGTGACGGCGACGGTGGCGCTCGCGGGAGCGGCGCTGCTGCTGTCCGGTTGCTCGTCCTCCGACGGTGACGGCAAGGACGAGGAGGGCTCCGGCAGCGGCGTCAGCCAACAGCCCAAGGGCAAGGACCCGTTCTGGGTGAACCCGGAGGGGAACGCCGCCAAGCAGGTCGCCGCGTACGAGAAGGACGGCAAGAAGGGCGACGCCGAGCAGATCCGCAAGATCGCCGAGCAGCCGGTCGGCGAGTGGATCGGCCCGGAGAAGCCCGAGGAGGAGGCGCGCGGCTTCACCGAGGCCGCCGCGAAGGCCGACCGTGACGCGCTGCTCGTCCTCTACAACATCCCGCACCGCGACTGCGGCCAGTTCTCCAAGGGCGGCGCGGCCGACGGCAACGCGTACCGCGCGTGGATCGACGGCGTGGCCAAGGGCATCGGCGACCGTGCCGCCACGGTCATCCTGGAGCCGGACGCGGTGCTGCACATGGTGGACCAGTGCACGCCCCCGGAGTTCCACGAGGAGCGGTACGACCTCCTCAAGGGCGCCGTCGCCAAGCTCAAGTCCCTGAAGAACACGAAGGTCTATCTGGACGCGGGCAACGCGGGCTGGTCGAAGCCGGATTCGCTGCACGACCCCCTGAAGCGCTCGGGCGTCGAGCAGGCCGACGGCTTCTCCGTGAACGTCTCCAACTTCCAGACCACCGAGGCCAGCAAGGCGTACGGCAAGACGTTGTCCGCCAAGGTCGGCGGCAAGCCCTTCGTCATCGACACGAGCCGCAATGGGAACGGCCCGTACACGGGCAAGGGCAAGGACCCTTGGTGCAACCCGCCCGGTCGCGCCCTGGGCGAGGCGCCCACCACCAAGACGGGTGACGACTTGGTCGACGCCTATGTGTGGGCCAAGCGGCCCGGCGAGTCCGACGGGACCTGCCGGGGCGGCCCGCAGGCGGGCCAGTGGTGGCCCGAGTACGCCCTCTCCCTGGCCAAGGCCAGCGCCCCTTAGGGGCGCGGGGAACTGCGCGCTCAGCCCTGGAAAAGCCGCAGACGCGTCTGCCGAGTTACTTAGCAGACGCGTCTGCGGCTTATTCGTGGCTGGTCGCGCAGTTCCCCGCGCTCCTAAGGGGACATCCCTCAGGGAACATGCACCCACTGCGCCTTGCTGGGCGTTCCCTGGTCGTCCGTCACGAAAAGCATGTACCAGCCGGACTCGACCAGGCTCCGGTTCTTGGGAACCGTCACCGTCAGCTTGTTGGCGGACTTCTTCAGGTCGAGAGCGATCGAGGTCTGGTCGATGTCCGTGACATGCGTCGTGGCACTCGGCCGGATAAGCCGGGCCGTCTTGATGGACGAAGCGTGCTTCGTCGGGAATGTCCCAGACGCGCCGCGTTTGATCGTCTTAGGGCCTTCCCCAAGGGTCGGCTGCGACCCGTGGTACAGGTACGGCGGCGTATAGATCTCCACCCGCTGCTCGAAGACACCCGGCTTCGTGTTGGCCTTGTCGGAGTACAGGGAGTCCGAGCCGAAGAACATCACGCGGCCGTCGGGCAGCAGGATCGAGCCCGAGTGGTAGTTGCGGCCGACGTGCGGGTCGGCGACCCGGTCGAAGCTCTTGGTCTTCGGGTCGTACAGCCGCGCCTGGTGGATGTTGGAGTCGCTGCGGCCGCGGTAGTCCTCGGAGCCGCCGGAGACCAGGACGGAGTCGTCGGGCAGGACGGACGCCTGCGGGTAGCGGGTGCCCTTCTCCAGCTCCGGGCCATCGGTGAACCTCGGGTTGTCGTCCTTCAGGTCCACGATGCGGGTCTTCGTGGAGGACTCCTTGGACTCGCCGACGCCACCGCCGCCGACCACCATGTACCGCTGGTCCTGCGCGGGCGGCAGCTCCACGGTGTTGGAGGTCTCCAGGAGGTCCGGGTCGCTCATGCCCGGGATCTTCTTGAACTTGTTGGTCTTCAGGTCCCAGATGCCCGGGTCACGGCCGACGTCGTCGGGGCCGTAGCCGGCGTTCGAGCCGGAGTAGAAGAGCCGCCCGTCGGCCATCTGGAAGATCGCCGGGTAGGTCGGGAACTGCCGGATGCCCTTGGTGTACGTCCACTTCTTCGTCTTCGGGTCGTACACCTCGTTCTTGCCGGGCACCAGCTGCCCGATCTCGTCCAGGCCGGAGAGGCTCAGCACCTTGCCGTCGGTGAGCGTGGTCAGCGTGGGATACCAGCGGGCCTCGTTCATCGGGTCGACCTTGATGTACTTCTCGGCGACCGGGTCGAACTCGAAGGTGTCCTTGATGCCCTGGAAGTCCTTCTTGTCCAGGGCGAGTTTCTGCGCGATGCCGTACGTGTTGCGGGTGTCGGCGCCACTGAGGCCCTGCACGCGGTAGTTGTCCTGCGTGCCGGTCTCGTACTTCGCGCCGCTCTCCTGCGCCTCGACGTAGATGCGGCCGAGGCCGGGGTCGTTGCGCAGGAACTTGCCGGTCTGCTTGTCGAAGACCTTCTTCGCGCGCTCGACGACCACCGGGTCCTTCGACACGAACGTCTTGCCGTTCTTCTTGCCGGTGAACTTGGTGCCCGCGGGCAGCGTGATCGGCTTGTCCGGGTTCTCGTTGTGCACGATCATCAGGCCGCCGGCCTTGGTGACGTCACCCTTGAGCTTCTCGTAGCGCTTGGTGCCGCCCGCGATGAGCAGCTTGCCGTCGGCGAGCTGGGTGTGGCCCGTGCAGAACAGGTCGACCGGCGTCGGGATCTTCTTGATGGTGTTGTTCACCGGGTCCCACAGCCGGGTGTCGAACTTCTTGTCGTCGAAGTTCTTCTGGTTGTTGCCCGACCCGGCCACCATCAGGATCTTGCCGGTGTGGAGCAGCGAGGCGTGGATCGTGTTCTGCCGGTACTCCTCCGGGAAGTCGATGACTTTCCAGTGGCCGTTGTCGGCCTTGTACTCGGGCTGGTTGATCTTGTAGTTGTGGTACTTCTCGGAGCCCACGCGCCACAGCCAGGGGCCGTTCATTCCGGCCAGAGCTATGACGACCGCCGCGCCTATCGCGATGCGGCGGGCGCGGCGGCGGCTGGACGGGTCTTTCATTGTTCGTGGCTCCCGAGGGCGATCTGCATGGTCTCGTCATTCGAGGCCCAGCTGGGCTTCTGCTGTGGTGCGTGCGGCGCCGGCCGCGCGTGCGGCGGGTGCTGATGCGGTGGCTGCTGCGGATACGGCTGCGCGCCCGGCTGGGCCTGCTGCGGCACGGGCCCCGGCGTGTGCGCTGCGGGCTTCTTCTTCTCCTGCCGCATGCCGTGCCGCCAGGCGAAGATCGGCGCGGCCGTGATGAGCAGCGCGAACGTGGCCCAGATGATCATCGCGGGATGCGCGTGGTCGTACACGTACGCCGCCGCTATGGAACCGCCGAAGACCAGGATGAAGAACAGGTGGATGCGGAACGTGCCGAACAGCGTGTCCGGGCTCGCCGAGTCGCCCTTGGGCGTGACCACGAACTTGGACTTGCGGCGCAGCGCGGCGTCCATCAGGGAGCGCGCGTAGATCGGCGCGGACAGCGCCGACATCACCATGCCCGCGACGCCGCCGGAGCCCTCCGGCTCGTGCGGGGAGACGTTGTGGCGGCGGTTCCAGATGTACAGGCCGATCTGCAGCGCCGAGGCGTTGCCGTAGAGCATCAGCCAGATGGTCGGGTCGATGTTCACGCCGGACGCGCCGAGGCCCAGGAACAGGGCGCAGCTGAGTGCCGCCAGGATCCAGTTCATCGCGGACATCGGGTAGAAGATGACCATCATCGTGTAGTTGAAGAGCCGTCCCGGAGGCAGCGAGAAGGGCGCCTTCCAGAACTGCTTGAGGATGGTCTCGTACGTTCCGCGCGACCAGCGGAGCTGCTGGGTGAAGAAGTCCGTCCAGGCGTTGGGGCCCTCGCCGACGGCGAGCACGTCCGGGGTGTACACCGACTTCCACTTCTTGCCCGTGGCCGGGTTCTTGTGGCGGTGTATCTCGAAGCCCGTCGCCATGTCCTCGGTGATCGAGTCGTACAGGCCGCCGATCTGCTTCAGCGCGCTGATCCGTACGGCGTTGGAGGTGCCGACGAACATCGGGGAGCCGTAGGCGTTGCCCGCGCGCTGGATCAGGGCGTGGAAGAGGAACTGCTGGGACTCGGCGGCCTTGGTGACGAACGTGTCGTAGTTGCCGTACACCTGCGGGCCGATGACGAAGCCGACGTCCGGGTCGCGGAAGAAGCCGAGCATCCGCTCCAGGTAGTTGGGCATCGGGACGTGGTCGGTGTCGACGGAGGCGAAGTAGTCGTAGTGGTCGCCGTGCGCGTCCAGCCAGGCGTTGTAGTTGCCGTGCTTGGTCTTGGCGCGGTGCGGGCCCTTGGCCTGGTTCCACTTGGCGATGCCCTTGCGGGAGAAGTGGTGCACGCCGAGGCGGGCGCACACCGCCTTGACCTCGGGGTCGTCGCCCTCGTCGAGCAGCCAGACGTGCAGGAGCCCGCGGTGGCGCAATTTCACCGCCGCTTCCAGGGTCTTCGTCACCATTTCGATCGGCTCCTTGCCGGGCACGAACGAGGTGAGGAAGGCGACGCGGGTGCCGGTCTCGGGCACCACGGGGACCGGGTCGCGGGCCACGAGGGTGGCGTGCGCGTTGGAGAGGACGTTCATGCAGCGGAAGAACTCGATCAGGCCGATCGAGACGAGCATGACAATGTCGAGCACCGGCAGCCAGTCGTTCGCGACGTAGTCACGCTCCGTCCAGTGCTCGGGCTGGAGCAGCCAGCCGAGCAGGACGAGGGAGAGCAGCGGGGCCGCGCCGAGCATCAGGGCGGCCCGGATGCGGTGCGGTTCCTGGGACAGCAGCGAGCGGTACTGGACCTTGTACGGCTTCGTGGGGTCCGGCTGGGTGAGGGGGCCGGCCAGTCGGCTGTAGTGCTCGTAGTCGTAGCGTGGCAGCGACTTCTTGATACGTCTGAAGCCGCCCGTCCGGTGCGACGGCACCCGCAACTGGGTCGTCTGAGACGGGTCGCTGTGCCGCTCGCCCGCCGGCGTCGACGTCATGAGTCATCCCCCCGCACGCGGCCGCCCGCGTGGTCGTCGGTCCTTGTCGCCCGTCCGGTCCCCCTCGACCTCGCGGACGCATCAGTGGCAGGCCACCCTCGCGTAAGACAGCGAAAGGCGACCTTCCGGTTGCATGATGCCCCCCTCGACATCCGTTCATGAACGCGGGGACCCCCGTCCAGGCGTTCATACGGGCTCTCGTGCGGCCGGCGTCCAAGCCCCCCAACTGCCCCGTACCGCGCGTCCCATGAGAGCCGGGCCGTGCCCAGGCTTCCCGTCAGGGTTCTATG
Organism: Streptomyces aureoverticillatus; assembly: GCF_014649395.1. Taxonomy (GTDB): domain Bacteria; phylum Actinomycetota; class Actinomycetes; order Streptomycetales; family Streptomycetaceae; genus Streptomyces; species Streptomyces aureoverticillatus. The sequence goes on along the minus strand of NZ_BMSY01000002.1, from coordinate 610,898 downwards.
CGCCTATGCATGATCGCAAGAGCGAAACAAGCAGTTTACCGGTCATAAGTGGGATGGGGGGCGGCTGTTGAGGCGGGAGCGCTGAGCCGGGTGCGAATGTTACCGAAGTGTTCCCGTATGGCCCGCTCGGCCCGCAGGACGTCCGAGGAGCGCACCGCGTCGAGGATCTCGCGGTGCTGGCGGCAGGTGAGCTTGGGGTCCTGCGGCACGTCCACCAGGTCGGTGCGGACCCGGTGGAAGGCGTCCCAGAACGCCTCCAGGACCTCGCTGAGCAGGCGGTTTCCCAGGCACCTGTAGAGGGCGGTGTGGAAGGCGCGGTCGGTCTCGGCGCGCACGGCGCCGTCGGGCCCCGCGGCCTCGGCGTCCATGCGGTCCACGAGGGCGTCGAGGTCGGCGAGGTCCGCGGCGGGTATGGAACCGGCGAGGCGGGCGATGAGGCCGGCCTCGACGGCCTCGCGCAGTTCGAGGAGCTGCAGCAGGCTGTCCTCGCCGCGATAGTGGCCCGCGACGGTGCGGAAGGTGAGGCCCTCGATCATGGGCGCCATCGACATCGGCCCGACATAGGTGCCGAAGCCGTGCCGGATCTCGACGATGCCCATCGCCTGCAGGGCCTTCAGCGCCTCGCGCACCGAGTTCCTGCTGACGCCGAGCCGCTCCATCAGTTCCGGCTCGGTGGGCAGCGGCGACCCGGAGGGCAGCCGCTGGTCGATGATGAGCTTCTTGATCCGCTCCTGGAGGTCGCGTGCCATGGCGCAACCGTAGCGGTCGCGCCCGCCGGGCCCCAGGGGTGCGCGGGGGGCGCTGGCGGCACCGGGCAGTCGCGTGACCAGTACGAAAAGGCCCTCGGCCAGAACATGTGGGCCTCGCCGGCCCCGGCCCGAGAGGGGGTGTGGGTGGCGGAGCCCCCACAACGCGCGGCGAAGCCGCGCAGAAAAGACGACGGCGAGGAGGTCCACGCTTTCCGTGGACACACCTCGCCATCGCTGTCGTGCGCCGCCAGGGACTCGAACCCCGGACCCGCTGATTAAGAGTCAGCTGCTCTAACCAACTGAGCTAGCGGCGCCTGCTGACCTGGATAACTCTACCGGACCGCAGTGGGTGCTTCTGACCACGGCCGGGTGGGCCGGGTCCGCTCCGGGGGAGCGCCGGGGCGTGCGTCGGAGGGGCTCGGGGCGGGTGCGGGCGATGGCACTCCATCATTCGGACCGTCAACATGCGATATCCCCGGACAGTTGAGAGGCTGACGGATGTGCAGATGAGCTCAGAGGCCTTTCCGTGCCCCTTCACCGACTCCGTCGGGAAAGGTCCGGAGTGTGAGGGGAATCGCATGGCGGATGCTCCGGTATTCGAGGAATTCGAGCCCGCGAGCGACTGCGACTGTCCGGGCTGTGTCCACCTGCGCCGCTCCGGCGCGCACGCCCTGCCGCCCCGGCTCGGCGGCCACCCCGGGGCCCACGGCGCCCGCCGCGCCCTCGTCGTCGCGGCCGCCGCGAGCTCCGTCATCGGAGCGGGCCAGAGCCTGCCCGCGGTGGCATCCGAGCAGGTCGGAGGGCGTCCGGGAGGCCATGCGGGCGGCGCCGCGGCCCCGGCCGGGCGGCCCGGAGCGGACGGCCCCGACACCCCGCAGGGCGGCCAGAGCGCCCTGCACGGCGCGCCCGGCAAGAGCGCCGCGGCCCGCGCCATCACCCGCGCCGAGATCATCAGCCGGGCCAAGGTGTGGGTCGAGGCGAAGGTGCCGTACAGCATGCGGAAGTTCTGGTCCGACGGATACCGGCAGGACTGCTCGGGCTTTGTCTCGATGGCCTGGAATCTCGGCGGAAACGAATGGACGGGCAGCCTCGGCCAGTACGGGACGCGTATCGCCAAGGACGAGCTGCAACCCGGCGACATTCTCCTTTTCCACAATCCGGCGAACCCGGAGAGAGGGTCGCACGTGACACTGTTCGGCGGCTGGACCGACTACACCCGCACCTATTACCTCGCCTATGAGCAGGCCCGCCCGCACACCCGCAGGCAGGCCACGCCGTACGCCTACTGGACGGACAGCGACAAGTATCTGGCGTACCGCTACAAAGGGCTGCGCCCGACCGGCGACTCCAGCTCCGGCGATTCCGGCTCCGGGCAGCCGGGCTCCCGCCCGGCCGCCCCGGCGCGGTACCCGGGGGCGGGGCACTTCGGCCCCGGTGCCGACAACAAGTACGTCACCCGGCTCGGCGAGATGCTGATCGCCCGCGGCGGCGGCCGTTTCTACCGCACGGGCCCCGGCCCGCGCTGGAGCGACGCCGACCTGAGGGCGACCCGGGCGTTCCAGCGGGCGCAGGGCTGGACCGGCGCCGACGCGGACGGGCTGCCGGGGCCGACGACGTGGTCGTACCTGGTGGGCGGCAAGGGCAAGGACATCCCGGCCGGTGCGGCGGGCGGCCGGGCCGACGGGCCGGGTGGCGGTCCCGGCGGCGGTTCGGCCGGGGGCCGGACCGGTCCTGCCGGGGCCCTGGCCTTCCCCGGCAAGGCGCACTTCCGGCCGGGCCAGTCCAGCGCGTACGTGACGCAGCTCGGCCGGCAGCTCGTGCGCAGGGGCTTCGGCAAGCACTACGCCGAGGGGCCCGGGCCGCGCTGGGGCGAGGCGGACCGGCGCGCGGTCGAGGCGTTCCAGCGGGCGCAGGGGTGGCGGGGCGGGGCGGCCGACGGGATGCCGGGGCCGGAGACGTGGCGTCGGCTCTTCGCGTGAGGGGTCTGTCCTCGCGGGCGGAGTCCTCGCGCGGTACGGAGCTCATGCGGCGCGGAGTTCGTGCGGCACGGATTCATGCGGTGCGGTACGGAACTCATGCGGTACGGAACTCATGACGGAGGCACGGATGAGTGCGAGGCGTGGATGAGTACGACGACACAGCGGACGCCGGGCTCCGGCGAGGGGGCCGGTCGTCCGCCGCGCCTGATCCACGGCGAGGCCACGACGGAGATCCCCGTCCACCTGCTCTTCCGTGACGATCCCCAGGACATGGGGGCGGTGCCCGGCGCGCTGGGGGTGTCGGTCGGGCCCGCCGTGGTGCGACGGGAGCCGGTGCTGTCGAGCGGCGTACGGCGGGCGGGTGGCTCGGGATGGTCCGGCGCGGCCGGGCGGGTCGGGGCGGCTCGGCCGTCCGGGGCTCCCATGACGTCCGGGGCTCCCGGGCTGCACGAGCCGCACGGGTCATCCGTGACGTCCGGGCCGTCCGCGCCGTCCGTCCCCGATGTGGCGGACCTCGGGCTCGTCGAGCGTCGTGCCCGGGTGCTGCCCGGGACGGCCGGGGTGATCGGTGGCTGTGTGGGCGCGGCCGGGTGTGTGCTCGCGCTGTGGTGGGCGGGCGTGCTGCCCGGGCCGGTGGTGCGCCTGGCCGGGCTGCCGGGGCGTTCCGGGGCCGGGGCGGCGGCCGGGATCTCCGTCGCGCAGTGGGCCGCGCTCGCCGGGTCCGGGATGCTCGCGCTGTTCGGGTTCGGCGGGCTCGCGCGGGGGCGGGTCGGCGGGGCGTGGGTGCTCTCGCTGTTCGGCCGGTACCGGGGGAGCGTGCGGCGCACCGGGCTGCTGTGGGTGAACCCGCTGCTCCTGCGGCGCCGTGTCGACGTACGCCTGCGGCACTGGCGCAGCGAGCCGATGCCCGCCGTGGACCGTTCCGGGGTCGCGCTGCGCGTCGTGGTGCTCGTGGTGTGGCGGGTCAGGGACACCGCGCGGGCGACGCTCGCCGTCGAGGACCACCAGGAGTATCTGCGCGAGTGCGTCGAGGCGAGCACCGCGCGGGTCCTGTCCGGGCTGCCCGCCGACGCCTTCCACGACGAGGCGCCGACGCTGCGGGACACGGCGGCGGTCGGGGAGGCGCTGACGCGGGCGCTCGCGGCGCAGGCGGAGCCGGTGGGCGTGGAGATCTTCTCCGTGCAGCCGACGCGCGTCGAGTACGCGCCGGAGGTCGCCGCCGCCATGCACCGCCGCCGGATCGCCGTGCTCGACGCCCGCCACCGCGACAGCGTGCTCACGTCGGTGGTGGACTCCGTGGAGGACACGGTGACCCGGCTGACCACACGCGGCCTGGTCGAGTTCGACGACTACGAGCGCAAGGCGCTGGTGAAGGACCTGACGGTGGCGTTCTGCACGGGCCGGGGCGGCGGCGACGGCTCCTAGGGGCGGTCCGGTGGTCCGGTGGTCCGGCGGTCAGGCGGTCCGGCGGTCCGGCGGTCCGGCGGTCCGGTGGTCAGGTGGTCAGGCGGCCCGGGTCGGGCCGCCCGTAGAGTCCCCGCCCATGAAGCTGACGAGACTGGCGGCGGACGCCTGGAAACTGACCGCGCGCGGCCCCCGCGTCGTCCTGGGCCTCGCGGGCCCGCCCGGCGCCGGGAAGTCCACGCTCGCCCGCGCCCTGGTCGCCGAGATCGGCGAGGGCGCCGCCTACCTGCCCCTCGACGGCTTCCACCTCTCCAACGCCCAGTTGGAGCGCCTCGGCCTGACCTCCCGCAAGGGCTCGGAGCCGAGCTTCGACGTGTACGGGTACGTGGCCCTGCTGCGCCGGGTCCTGGACGACGCGGCGGCCCACGGCACCGATGGCTCCGGCGGCGCCGACATCTACGTACCCGACTACGACCGCACCCTCCACGAGCCCGTCGCCGCGCGTCACCGCGTCCCGCCCGGCGCGCGGCTCGTGGTCACCGAGGGCAACTACCTGGCCTGCGACCTGCCGGGATGGCGGGCGGCGCGGGAGCTGATGGCGGCTTGCTGGTACGTCGACGCGCCCCGCGACGTACGCCAAGTACGGCTCGTGGAACGACAGTTGGCGGGTGGTCGGGGGCCGCGGGAGGCGCGGGCGTGGGTGGCCGGCAATGACGATCCGAACGGTGAACTTGTGGAGGAATCGCGCGGGCGGTGCGACCGGATCCTCTCCACGATTGGTATGGACATGTTCAACTGCTCGCCATAATCTGAGACTTGGTCTAGACCGCACCTCCCCGCATTCCCAGCATCATCGACACACGCAACACCCTTCAATCGCCCCAGAGGTACGCAGCAGTCTCGGGAACCGACGGTGCCTCGGCGGGCGACGCACGACCGTAAGCGCGCGCACGGCTCAGGGAACACCCCCACGTTCTTCAGGAGCGGCAGCATGCGAAAGAAGATCTCCGCGGCCATGCTCGGGATGGCGACGGTGGGAGCGTTCGTGCTCTCGACCGGCGGCGCCAGCAGCCATGGCTACACCGACCTGCCAGCAAGCCGTCAGATCAACTGCGCCAAGGGCGTGGTGACCGGCTGCGGCGCGATCCAGTACGAACCGCAGAGCGTCGAGGGCCCCAAGGGCTTCCCGGCGGGCGGTCCGGCCGACGGGAAGATATGTTCCGCCGGCATCGCGGGCTTCAGCTCGCTGGACAAGGCGACCAAGCCGGGCGGCGGCGCCTGGCCCACGACGAAGGTCTCGGCCGGTCAGAACTACAGCTTCCGCTGGCAGTTCACGGCACGGCACCGCACCACGGACTTCAAGTACTACATCACCAAGCAGGGCTGGAACGAGGGCCAGCCGATCACGCGGGCGGCGCTCGACACCCAGCCGTTCCTCAACGTGCCCTACGGCGGCCAGCAGCCGCCGGCGACGCTGTCGCACAGCGGCACGATCCCCGGCGGCCGCAGTGGCCACCACGTGATCGTCGCGGTGTGGACCGTCCACGACACGTCGAACGCGTTCTACGCCTGCTCGGACGTCCAGTTCTGAGGGTCCTGACGGTCCTTGGCGGTCCCGCCACCCCCCACGGGTAAGTTCTGCGCACGCCGTACGCCACGGTGACGGCGTGCGCAGACTCTCCACTTCTGATGCCACGTCAATTACCGTGCGCCGCCATGGAACTCGACGGAACAGTCGCGGAACTGGTACGGGCACGCTGGGGCGATCACCGCCCCGGACTGCGCTTCGAGGACCTGGTGCTCAGCCACCACCAGGTCGCCGCGGGCGCCGCGGCACGGGCCGCGCTGCTGCGCGACCTGCTGAGCCCGCGCCGCGAGCCGCACATCGGGATCCTGCTCGACAACACCCCTGAATATCCGCTGTGGTTGAGCGCCGCCGCGCTGTCCGGGACGGCCGTCGCCGGGATCAACCCGACGCGGCGCGGCGCCGAACTCACCCGCGACATCCGGCACACCGAATGCCAGGTCCTGCTCACCGAACGGGCCCACCTGCCGCTGCTCACCGGCCTCGACCTGCCGGGCGTACGCGTCCTGGTCACCGACACGGCGGCGTACGCGGAACTCCTCACGCCGTACGAGGGCGCCGAGCCGTCGGTGTCCGCGGGCGTCTCCCCGGCGAGCCGGATGCTCCTCTACTTCACCTCCGGGTCGACCGGCGCGCCCAAGGCGGCCCTGTGCAGCCAGCGGCGGCTCGCGGCGGCGGGCCGCTCCCTCATGACCCACTTCGGCGTACGCCCCGACGACGTGCACTACATCTGCATGCCCATGTTCCACGGCAACGCGGTGATCGCCGACTGGGCGCCCGCGCTCGCCGCCGGCGCCGGGGTCGCGCTGCGGCGGCGCTTCTCGGCGTCCGGATTCCTCGACGACGTACGGAACTTCGGAGCCACGTACTTCACGTACGTGGGCCGGGCCGTGCAGTACATCCTGGCCACCCCCGCCCGAGCTGACGACCGCGCGCACGCGCTGCGCGTCGGCTTCGGCACCGAGGCCGGGGCGGTGGACGCGCGCCGGTTCGAGGAACGCTTCGGGGTGCGGCTCGTCGAGGGGTACGGGTCGTCGGAGGGCGGCGCGGCCGTCCAGCGCACGCCAGGGACGCCCGACGGGGCGATCGGGCGGGCCGCGCCCGGGGACGACCTCGCCGTGCTCGACCCGGACACGGGCGCGGAGTGCGCCCCGGCCGATTTCGGCCCCGGCGGGCGGCTGCTCAACGGGGACGCCGCGATCGGCGAGCTGGTCAACCGGGGGCGCAGCGCCTTCGAGGGCTACTGGCGCAACGCCGCGGCCGACGCGGAGCGGGTGCGCGGCGACGGCTGGTACTGGACCGGGGACCTCTTCTACCGCGACGCGGCCGGGTACCTCTACTTCGCCGGGCGCGCGGACGACCGGCTGCGCGTCGACAGCGAGAACCTCGCCGCGGCGGTCATCGAGGCGATCCTCGCGCGCTGGGAGCCGGTGGTGGGCGTCGCCGTGTACGCCGTGCCGGACCCCGTCGCCGGGGACCAGGTCATGGCCGCGCTCGCCCTCCGCGAGGGGGTGTCGTCCTTCGACCCGCTCGCCTTCGCCGAGTTCCTGCTGGCACAGGAGGACTTGGGGACGAAGATGGCGCCCCGGTTCGTACGGGTGCTGCCCCGGTTGCCCGTGACCGCCACGAACAAGGTGGCACGGGGGGTGTTGCGGAGGGAGGGGTTCCGCTGCGCGGGCGGCGGGGTGTGGTGGCGGCCGCGTGGGAGCGGGGCATATCGGGAGTTCACGGAGGCTGATGTGGCGGGGGTCGTGGGGGAGTTCAGGGAGAGGGGGCGGGGGCATTTGCTGGGGTAGGGGAGGGTGTTGTTCCGGTGGGAAGTGAGGGCGGGTGGGTGGGGGGAATCCTGCCGCGAAGCGGCGGGATTAACGTGCACCCATGCAACGGGACAGCATGTGGGCGGCCCTGCGGAGGCGGGACTACGTCCGCGGAACCGCTCCCTGGAGGGCGGCCGCGTACGTGACAGGCGGGGCATTCCTCGGCGCCCCCCTCCTAGGGGTACTCGCGGCCGGCCTGGCCACAGGCGTGGCCCTCAGCGTCGTGGCCGTAGGCCTACCCCTCCTCGCCCTGCTGGCCCTGGCAGGCGTACCCGTGGGCGCCCTGGAACGACGCAGGCTGCGCCTCGTCGACCCGGCGCCCGCGCCGACCCCCCACCGCTCCCCGGCCACCCCGGGCCTCACCGCCTGGCTCCGGCTGCGCGCCCGCGAACAGGCGACGTGGCGCGAACTGGCGTACACCGTCCTGATGGCGTTCGTCCTGTGGCCCCTGGACCTGGCGGTCGCGGCCTGCACCCTCGCCCTGCCGTTCCTCCTCACCGCGGCCCCCGCCCACCTCGCCCTGGCGGGCGGCCCCGACGGCGGCGGCGTACGCCCGGCCAAGCTCTGGCTGGTCGAGGGCTACCCGGCCGCCTGCGGCACCGCCGTACTCGGCGTCGCCCTGCTCCTCGTCCTCCTCTACCCGCTCGGCGCGTACGCCGCCGCCCGCGCCGCCCTCGCCCGGCTGCTGCTCGCCCCGCGCGAGGCGGAGGTCCAGGCGCGGCTCGCCGAGGTGACCCGCTCCCGGGCCCGCCTGGTCACCGCCTTCGAGGCCGAACGCCGCCGGATCGAACGGGACTTGCACGACGGCGCCCAGCAGCGCCTGGTCGCGCTGAGCATGACCCTCGGCCTCGCCCGGCTCGACGCCGACCCGGAAGGACCACTCGCCGCCCGCCTCGCCACCGCGCACGCCGAGGCCGACGCGGTCCTCGCCGAGCTGCGCGAACTCATCCGCGGCATCCACCCCCAGGTCCTCGCCGACTACGGCCTGCCCGCCGCCGCCGAGGACGCCGCCGACCGCTCACCCGTGCCCGTGGACACGGACATCGACCTGCCCCGGCTGCCCGAACCCGTCGAGTCGGCCGCGTACTTCGCCGTCCGCGAAGCCCTCGCCAACGTCGCCCGGCACAGCGGCGCCACCCGCGCCGCGGTCCACGCCCGGTACGCCGACGGCACCCTGCGCCTGACCGTGCGCGACGACGGCACCGGCGGCGCCGACCCCGCGCGCGGCACCGGACTCACCGGCCTCGCCGACCGCCTCGCCGTCCTCGATGGCACACTGACCGTCACCAGCCCGCCCGGCGGCCCCACCGCCCTGACCTTGGAGATCCCGTGCAGCCCGCGCCCACCGGACCCCGTCGCGTAGTCCTCGCCGAGGACAGCGTGCTGCTCCGCGAGGGCCTCGTCGGCGTCCTCGGCCGGTTCGGCCACGAGGTCCTCGCGGCGGTCGGCGACGCGGACGCGCTGCGCGAGGCCGTGGCGACGTACGAACCGGACGTCGTCGTCACCGACGTACGCATGCCGCCCGGCTTCCAGGACGAGGGGCTGCGCGCCGCCATCGCCCTGCGCGCGGAGCGCCCCGGACTGCCGGTGCTCGTACTCAGCCAGTACGTGCAGCGGTCGTACGCCGCCGAGTTGCTGGACACCGGGGACGGCGGCGGCGTCGGCTACCTGCTGAAGGACCGGGTCGGGCAGGTCGAGCAGTTCGTCGACGCGTTCACGCGGGTCGCGGAGGGCGGCACCGTCGTGGACCCCGAAGTCGTACGCCAGTTGCTGCGCCGGCGGCGCGACCCGCTGGAGCGGCTGACGCCGCGCGAACGCGAGGTGCTCTCGCTCGTCGCGGAGGGCCGGTCCAACGCGGCGATCGCCGCCGAACTCGTCGTCACCGAAGCGGCGGTCGGCAAGCACGTCGGCAACATCCTCGCCAAGCTCGACCTGCCGCTCACCGAGGGCACGCACCGGCGGGTGCTCGCCGTTCTTGCGTATCTGCGGGCGTGAGTACCCCCAGTTCTGTCGTGCAGTTTGTCGTGTACCCCTCGACTACGATCTCGGCATGAGCGTCTCTGACCAAGCGCCACCGGAACAACCGGAAGGCCCGGACCATTCGGCAGGCCCGGACCGTTCGGAAGGCCCGGACCGTTCGGAAGGCCCGGAAGGCCCGGAAGGCCCTGAGGACCCGGAACAGCCGGAACGTGCCGGACTCACCCCGCGCCAGGCCCGCCGACTGCGCATCGCCGCGGCCTCGGTGCTGATGGGCGCGGCGGCGGTGCTGCTCGGGATCCGGCTCGCGAGCCGGTCGTCCGTCCTGGTCGTCGGCGTGTACGGGCTGCTGCTCATACTCTGCGGCCTGGTCATCGAACTCAGCAGGCGCGGCAGGACCAGGCTCGGCAGCTATCTGCTGGGTACCGGACTGGTCGCGGCCCTGCTCATGGACGTGGTCGTGCTGTCCTGAACCTCGACACGTCCGGTCGGCTCGCGCGGCGGACGGACAAGAGCGCGGGGCGCGGCGAGACTCAGCACCGCCGGTACACGTATCCGCTCTCGCCGGCCGGCCGCACGTCCCGGTCCCGCAGGACGACGGACAGCTTGTCGCCCCAGCCGCGGCACGCGGCGTCGTACCCCTTCGTCTCGTACTCGATGTCGAAGACCTTCCGGTCGTACGCCGCCGCGAACGCCCCGCACTCGTCGTACTGTCCGCACTCCTCGACGACCGCGAAGTCGAACCCGACGCGCTTGTCGAGGAGCTCAGCGGTGTTCTTCTGCGCGATCGCGAGCCCCTGGTCGTGCGCGCGGCGGACGAGCAGCCGCGCGAACGCCGCCGCGTCGGCGGTGTCGAGGCGGTCGTCGGAGCGGGCGTAGGAGTCGAGGTTGTCCGGCTCGACCGCGTCGAACCCGGCTCGCGCGCACCCGTCGATCCAGGGGCCGACGACGCCGAGCAGCTCCTCGCGCTTGGCGGCCGTGGAGATGTCGAGCAGCGGCTCGTTCCAGTCCTCGTCGATCACCGGGTCGCCGTCGTCGTCGCGCAGGATCAGCTCGGGGTGCTTGTCCTCCCACCAGGCGGCGGCCTCCTTGCCCGGCTGGGCCTGGAAGGCGTTGACGTAACAGATGTTGTAGCGGCCGGGGGCGGGCTTCGCGGAGCGGTCGCGGGCGACGGCGCGCACGCCGTCGGGGGGTGGGTAGGCGCCGCCCAGCTGGTAGTCGAAGGGGGCGTCGGGGGTCGGCTGGCGGGGGGTGCCGGTGCCCGTGGTGTCTTCGGCGGCCCCGTCGCGCTTCGCGGAACCGGTGTCGGTCGAGCAACCCGCGAGCAGTGCGACGGCGGTCGCCGCGGTGGCGAGGGCAAGAAGGGTGCGGGGCATCTGACCGTCCTGGTGTTCCGTGCTTGCTGATTCCGTGGTGAGGTGCGCTTTTAAGTGTGCGCTTGATGACGGTGCTTGGGGAATTTCCGCTGGTTAGGCTCGTCACACGGAAGCCGGTACATACGGAAGCCGTACATACGGAAGCCGGTCGATACGGAATACACGAAGCCAACGCCACACCACGCCATGCCATGCCATTACGCGACCGCCGGGAATCCGGTGCGCGCGTGCAAGCGCAGACCCTTCCGTCTGCGAGGAAGGGGTCTGCTGTGAACGGCCGAGCCGTCGAACCGTCCTATGGGCAGATACTCCAGCTCGACGAACTCCTGCAGAGTGCGTGCGTGCACGACGAAGACGTGGACAGCGTCCTCTTTCTGGCCACGCACCAGTCGTGCGAAATCTTCTTCGCCGTCATGCTGCGGCACTTGGAGGCGGCACGCACCGCTCTCGACGCGGGCGACGGAGCCCTCGCCGCCCGGCGCGTCGCGCCGCTCCCCATCATCGTGAGCACGCTGGTGCGGCAGTTCGACGGCCTCGCGACGCTCACCCCCGCGGCATTCGACGCGATACGCACGGCGCTGGGCAGCGCGAGCGGATTCCAGTCCGCACAGTTCCGGGAGGTCGAATATCTCTGTGGGCTGCGGGACACGCGATTCCTGAACACCGACGGATTCACCGAGGACGACCGGGCGCGACTGCGGAAGCGGCTCGAGGAGCGCTCCGTACAGGAGGCGTACCACGACTTCGCCGACGACTGCGCCGACCCGGCCGCCGTCGAGCAGGTCCGCGGGGCGCTGATCGACTTCGACGAGGCACTGGCGATGTGGCGCGCCCGGCACGCGGTCCTCGCCGAGCGCTTCCTCGGCGGCGCCACGGGGACGGCCGGGTCGGACGGCGCCAAGTACCTCTGGCTCGCGGCGCGCCGCCGGGTGCTGCCGGACGTGTGGGCGGCGGCGTCGTGAGAACGACGGGGGCGCCTCGCGGCGAGGCCGAGCAGCGTGAGCTCGACCGGGAGTATTCCCCCAGCTCCCTCGTGGACGACCTCGCCGACCACCTCGACCGGTACGCGGCGGACAGCGCCCGCGCCCGCGCCGAGCTGACCGTCCACCGGGACATCCCCTGCGGCCCACTGCCCGAGCAGTCCCTCGACTACTTCCCCGCGCCCGACGACGGAGCCCCCCTCCTCGTCTTCGTGCACGGCGGCTACTGGCAGGAGCTCAGCAAGTCCGAAGCCGCCTTCGCCGCTCGGGACTTCGTGGCCGCGGGCATCTCCTTCGCCGCCCTCGGCTACGGCCTCGCCCCCGCGTACTCGATGCGTCAGATCACGGCGGCGGTGGGCGAGTCCCTGCGCCGCGTCTGCACCGGCCTCCCGGGACTGCCGGGCGCGCCCCGCACGGTGCACCTGGCCGGACATTCCGCCGGCGCGCACCTGGTCGCCTCCGCGCTGCTCGACACGGCGGCCTGGCAGCGGGCGGGGACCGAGCCGTCCGCCGCGGTCTCCTCGGCCACGCTGATCAGCGGGGTGTACGACCTGGAACTGCTGCGGCACACCTACGTCAACGACGCGCTGGGAATGGACGGGGCGGAAGCACGTGCGTGCAGCCCGATGAGGCTGCTCCCGGAAACCGGGACGCCCGCTCACTGGGCCGACTCACCCGCTCTGCCTCTGCCCCGTCTGATCGTCGCCCGCGGTGCGAACGAGACCGGCGAATTCGCCCGCCAGCAGCGGGAATTCGTGCGGCGAGCCCGGCTGGGCGGCGCCGAGGTCACGGATCTCGTGGTGCGCGGCCGCCACCACTTCGACCTGCCCTTCGACCTGGCGAACCCGGCGACCGCACTGGGCGCGGAAGTACTGCGGGGGATCCGTTCGAGGGGACCCGTAGGGGGCGGGTCAGGGCGGGCTGGGGGACAGTCCGGATATGGCGGGCGGCGGTCCGCCGGGACACTCGAATCATGAAGCCACTGACCTCCATCGGCGCCCGCAGGTCCGCCACTTCGGCGCGGCTGCTGCGGCTGTTCGTGATGTCGGGGATCCTCACCGTCCTCATCACCCGGGCGTTCCTCGCGCTCGCCGGCTATCCCAAGCTGGGCAGCAAGGACCCGGACGCCACGGTGCACATCTCGCACATGCTGTGGGGCGGCCTGCTGATGGCGGTGAGCCAGATCGCGCTCCTCGGCCTCGCCGGGCGCCGGCTGCGCATCGGCGCGGCCCTGGTCGGCGGCATCGGCTTCGGCCTGTTCATCGACCAGGTCGGCAAACAGGTGTCGAACGAGGGGTATTTGTACGCTCCGGCGGCCGGACTGATCTACCTGAGCTTCGCCGTCCTCGTGGTGATCGCCTGGCGCGCGGACGACGGCCTGCCGGACCGCGGGGTGCCGGGCGACGTGCCACAGGGCGACGTGCCGCCGGAGGGCCGACTGCCGGGCGGCGGCCGCGACGTCCCCGGCGACGCCGCCGCTGCCACACGGACGTCCCAAGCGGCCGAGCTGCTGCTGCACGGCCTGGAGGACGGCCTCACGGCCGCCGAGAAGACCAGGGCGCGGCTGCTCCTCGCGGACGCGCGGCGGGAGACCGACCGCGCGCTGCTGCGGGCCCTCGAAACGCTGCCGCCGCGCGAGCCCAAGGACCGCGCGTGGCAGGGGTCCTGGGAAGCGCTGTGCCGCCGCTTCGGCGCCGTCGCGGCCCGCACCGGGGTGGTCAGGGCGGCGGTGGCCCTCGCGGTGCTGTTCGGCTTCCTGCGCCTCGGACGCCTGGCCGCGAGCGGCCTCGGCGGCCCGGACAGCGAGCGCGAGTGGAACGCGCTGGTGGTGGCCATGGCCTGCGCGGCGATCACCTGGGGGCTGTATGTGTACGCGGTCCGCAAACTGCGCCGCGACCGCCATGCGGCCTTCCGTGCCCTGCGCACCGGAGTCCTGATCGACCTGCTGCCGGGCCAGGTCCTGAACTTCACGATCCACCAGTTCTCGGCCGTCCAGGACCTGGTCCTCGACGTCCTGCTGCTCGCCGTCGTCACGGCGGAGCTGCGCCGCATGTCCGCGTCCGAACACCACACGTCCGAGGCGGACCACGCAGTACGCGCGCAGGCGGCCGCGCCCGGACCCACGCAGATCCCCGCGCCGGCCTCCGCGCAGGCGAGGGAGCCGCACCGCACCATCACCGCGACCGCGGTGACTCGGCGGCACCCCATGAAAGTGACCAGCGGCGCCGGGGACGTCCCGGCCCGATGACCGGGCAGGCCCCGGCGCGATGACAGGAGTGGACGATGGTGACGTCGATGGTCTCGTCAGTGGCACACCCCAGCGTGCTGACCGGTGCCGTGCGGCGCCTCGAAGCCGACTCGGTGGTGCGGATGGTGCGCGCGCACGCGCTGCTGCGGCCGGACGCGGTGGCCGTGGAATCGGCCGGACGCCTCCTGACGTTCCGTCAACTATGGTCCGGCGCACTGACCGTGGCCGCTGGTCTGGCGGAGGCCGGGGTCGGACCCGGCGACCGCGTCGCCCTGTGGGCCGACCGCACCGCCGGGGTGGTGACGGGTGCGCTGGCCGTGATGGCCCTGGGGGCCGCGTACGTGCCGATCGACCCGGCACACCCGGGCGACCGCACCGCGGCCGTCCTCGCGGGCGCCGACCCGGCCGCCCTGCTCCACGACGGCGGACCGTCCGCGGCCCGGCTGCCCCAGGTGCGGGTGCCCGTGCTCGACGTGCGCGAGCTGCTGGATGCCGCGGGCGACGCGGACGCGCCGGGCGCCGCCGCGCCGCCGGAGCCCGACCTCCCGGGCCCGGAGGACATCGCGTACGTGGTGTTCACCTCCGGCTCGACCGGCACGCCCAAGGGCGTCATGGTGCCGCACGCCTCCCTGGCCAACTATGTGTCCTGGTGCGGCGAACTGGTCGGCGGTTCGGGCGGCGGCAGCCCGCTCTTCGCGAGCCTCGGCTTCGACCTGGCGATGACCTCGCTGTGGGTGCCGCTGGCCCGGGGGCTGCGGGTGGTGACGGTGTCCGGCCTGCACGACCAGGAGACGCTCTTCGGGGCCCGCGAGGACAAGTACACCTTCGTGAAGATGACGCCGTCGCACGCCCGGTTCTTCGACGTCCTGGCGGAACCACCGCGGTACGACCTCGCGACGCGGCTGCTGATGTTCGGCGGCGAGGGCCTGGACCCGGCACTCATCACCTCGCTCGGCTCCCGCCTCGACGGCGTGCGGCTGCTCAACCACTACGGCCCGACGGAGACCACGATCGGCTGCTGCGCCCACGCCTTCGACAGCACCCGCGTGCCCACGACACCGACGGTGCCGATCGGCAGGCCCGCCTGGAACACCCGGGCCTACGTCGTCGACGACCAGCTCCGGCCGGTGGCGCCGGGGCAGGCGGGCGAGTTGGTGATCGCCGGCCGTGCCGTAGCCGCGGGGTATCTCGGTGGCGGGGACTCCGCCGCGAAGTTCCTCGACGAGCGGGACCTGGGCGGCACGGTCGGCCGGGCGTATCGCACCGGGGACATGGTGGAACTGCTCCCGGAAGGCGCGCTCCTCTACCTGGGCCGCGGGGACGACCAGTTGAAGGTCAACGGCCACCGGGTGGAACTGGGCGAGCTGCGCCACCACGTCCTAGCCGTTCCCGGCGTCGCGGACGCGGCCTTCGACATAGTCCGCGGCCCGGTGGACAGCCTCGAACTGTTCATACGCGCCACCGCCCCCGGCGCCACCGACGAAGACTTCGCCGACACGGTCCGCGACGCCCTCGCCGCGGCCCTCCCCTCGGCCCTGGTCCCGGAGTCGGTCCGCCTGGTCCCGGACATAGTCTTCAACGCCAACGGCAAATGCGACGTGCCGGCAACGCGCCGCCAACTCGACACCTAGCCCCACCGCCCGCCACACAAAGCCTGTCCGGCGTTTGAGGACGAGGCCGAAGGCCGATCTCCCACGACGGCGCCGCACCAGACAAACAGCACCCGCCCGACACCCAAAGCCCGTCCGGCGCCTGAGGACGAGGGAGGCCCCAGGCCGACCGACGCACCCGCCCCATGTCCGCCAAGTGTCAGCAGCTTGTCAGAGCCGTGCCGAGAACATGACCGTACGGGCCGGGAGCGCGCGCTCTTCGGCCGGGCGCCAGGCCCGACCTGACTACTTGGATACGGAGTGTGCGACGTGTCGAACCCCTTTGAGGACCCGGACGGAACCTTCCTCGTGCTGGTGAACGACGAGGGCCAGCACTCCCTGTGGCCCGCGTTCGCACCGCTGCCGGGCGGATGGACGGTGGCGCTGGGCGAGGGCCCGCGCGACCAGGCCCTCGCCTACGTCGAGGAGCACTGGACGGACATGCGCCCGAGCAGCCTGCGCGAGTCCATGGGCAGCGCGGCGGCCTGACGGCCGACGGTCACCGGAGCTGGAGGAGTACTCGTGGGCATGGCGATTCAGGCGGAGGGTCTGCGCAAGCGCTACGAGCAGACCGAGGCGCTCGGTGGGGTCGACCTGGAGGTGCCGAGCGGAACCGTGCTCGGCCTGCTCGGGCCGAACGGCGCGGGCAAGACGACGACCGTGCGGATGCTGGCGACGCTGCTCGAACCGGACGGCGGCCGCGCCGAGGTGGCCGGTTTCGACGTGGTGCGGCAGCCCCGCGAGGTGCGGCGCAGGATCGGCCTGGCCGGTCAGTACGCCGCGGTGGACGAACACCTCACGGGCCGGGAGAACCTGGTCCTCATCGGGACGCTGCTCCACCTGGGCCGGCGGGCGGCACGGGAGCGGGCGCGGGATCTGCTCGACCGCTTCGACCTGACGGGCGCGGCCGACCGTCCCGCGCGTACGTACTCCGGCGGTATGCGGCGGCGGCTCGACCTGGCCGCGTGCCTGGTCGCCACGCCGTCCGTGCTGTTCCTGGACGAGCCGACGACGGGCCTCGATCCGGTGAGTCGGATGGGGCTGTGGACCGTGGTGCGCGAGCTGGTCGCGGACGGCATGACCGTGTTGCTGACCACGCAGTATCTGGAGGAGGCCGACTTCCTCGCCGACCGGATCACGGTCATCGACTCCGGCCGGGTCATCGCCGACGGCACGCCGGACGAGCTGAAGCGGAAGGTCGGCGAGGAGCGGCTCGAGGTGTCGGTGGCACGACCGGACGGCGTGGCCGCCGCGGTGACCGCGCTGCGTTCGGTGTCGGCGGACGAGCCGTCCGTGGACGCCGACGGCCTCATATCCATCGCCCTGGGCGACGGCATGGGCGGCCTCGCGACCGCCGCCGTCGCCCTGCGCGAACAGGGCGTCGAGGTGGCCGACTTCGCGCTGCGCAGGCCGACGCTGGACGACGTGTTCGTCACGCTCACCGGCAAGTCGACGTAGCCGGCGCGGCGGCCCGAGCGAGTACGTCCACCCCGCCGACCGGGCCCACCCGGCCCACCGGTCACCGGACCGGGACCGACCCGGCCCGTCGGCTCGGGACAGGCCGCCGAACGGGTCAGGCCGACCCGATGGGACGGCCTGCCGGACCGGACGGGACGCACAAGCCGGACGGCACGCACAGGCCGGACGGCACGCACAGGCCGGACGGCACGCGCAGGCCGGACAGGGTGCACAAGCCAGGCCCGGGGCGCAGGCCGGACAGGTGCACACGCCGGCCTCGGCCCACCTTCTTCTTTCCCTCTCACTTCTCTCTTCTTCTCTTTCTTCTTCTCTTCGTGCGGGACCCACAAGGGACACGGGGCACGCGGGACACCTGGGGGCAACGCCATGCAACGAATCCACTTCACCGCCGCGGACTTCGCGCGTACGCGACTGAAGACGACGGCCGGGCCGCTCGCCGAGACGGCGTTCGCGTACGGGCTGCTCGGGCGCGGCATCGGGGCGCCGTTCGCGCGCTGGCGCAGCCAGGCAGGCAAGCGGCTCGCACAGCGGCCGGGGCTGCTCGCGGGCGCGGGCGACCTGCCCGACCTGGACTCGCTGCTGCGCAGCATCGAGCGTTCCGACCGGGCCGTGAGCGGTGAGCTCCTGGACGCGGCGGCGCCGGCGCCGCAGGTGCCCGCACAGGAGGCGGCCGGTGAACTGTCGCAGCTCTGGAAGGCGCTCGTGGCCCCCTACTGGGACCGGATCGTGGCCTATCTGGAGGCCGAGTGCGACGCGCGCGGCCGGGTCGTGATGGCGGGCGGCGTCGAGCTGCTGCTCGCGACCCTGCACTCCAAGATGACGTGGAAGGCGCCGGTCCTGGAGATCCACGACGGCCCCGACGAGGACATCTACCTGGAGGGGCGCGGCCTTGTGCTCACCCCGTCGGTGTTCCTCAACCACCGTGCGGGCCGCGTCACCAGGAAGCTGGGTGAGAACAGCCCGGTCGTCCTCGCCTTCGCCACGCCCCCGGACGTGCAGCGGGCGGCCGCGCTGTGGGACGAGCCGGACGCCGAGGAGAGCGCCCAGAGCCTCGGCGCCCTGGTCGGCCAGACCCGCGCCGCCGCCCTGCACGTGCTGCGGGCGAGCTGCACCACAAGCCAGCTCGCCGACCGCCTCGGCATCTCTGCGGCCGGCGCGAGCCAGCACACCGCGGTGCTCCGCCAGACCGGCCTGATCACCACGCGGCGCATCCGCAACACGGTGCTCCACACGCTGACCCCGCTGGGTGTCGCCCTGCTCAAGGGCATGACCGCGCGCCCCGCCCAGGCGGAGCACCGCGCGCCCCGCCGCCGCACCCAGCCCGCCCCGCGGCTGCGTGTCCTGGAGGGCATACCGGCCCAGCGCACCGTGCGGCACGCCTCGTAGGCGTACGACAGCCGCACGACAGCCGTACGACGAGGGAACCCCGGCACACTCCCGTGCCGGGGTTCCTTCGTCGTACGCAGGGGCCTGGGGCCCGGCGGGGAACGCCGGGCCCCGCAAAGGCCGCGGGCCTACTCCCGTACCCCCACCGCCTCCACCGGTCGGTTCCTGAGGACCGTCAGGGCCGAGATCAGGGTCGTGGCCAGGGTGAGGGCGAAGGCCGACCCGACCACCACGGCGAAGATCCAGGGGGAGCCCTCCGGTGTGGCCGTGCCCAGGACGCTCATGCTCAGCGGCACCAGTGTCAGGGCCGCGACCAGCGAGCCGAGGACGATGCCGGCGAGCGAGACCAGGGCGGCCTCCATCGCCATCATCTGCATCACCTGGCGGCGGGTGGCGCCGATGAGCCGCTGGAGCATGAACTCGCGGCGGCGTTCGGTGGTCGCCAGGGCCTGGGTGTTGATCAGGGCGATCACGGCGTAGCCGACGACGACGCCGAGGACGAGGTAGGCCATCCAGGCCTGGGTGTCGTCCTGTTCGGCCTGGGCGGCGGCCAGCGTGTCGCGGCTGGTGACGCGCAGGCCGGGCTGCCGCTCGGACAGCGCCGAGAGGGTGGCGGTCAGCTCCGCCCGGTCGGTGCCGGGCTCGGCCGTCACCATGATGCGCGGGATCAGGCCGGAGTCGGTGTGCCGGGCGAGGAACGCGGCGGGCAGCAGCGCGGTCTCGTAGCCGCGTTCGCCCTTGACGGTGGCGACCAGCTCGAGGCTGACGCGGCTGCCGTCGCCGAGCCGCATCGGGACCATGTCGCCGATCTTGTGGCCGTCGGTGTAGCGGGTGGGCAGGGCGACGGTCTTGCCGCGCAGGGCGTCGAGGCTGCCCTCGGTCGCGCGGAACGCCGTGGTCTTCGAGATGCCCTCGGGCGTGACGCCCGCGAGTGCCATCTCGGGCGGGTCGGCCGCGCCCTCGCCGCTGTCGGCGGTCGGCTCGACCGGGGTCCTCGGCTCGACGTACCCCATGCTGGAGACCTGTGCGGAGGCGGCCGCGACGCCCGGCTGCCGCTGGACCGTGTCGACCATGTCCAGGGGCAGGCCCCCGGCGTCGGAGGTGACGGCGAGGTCGGCGCGCAGGCTCTCGTCGAACGCCCGCTCGGCGCCGCGGGAGTTGGTGGTCTGCATGTAGATCAGGGCGATGGCGAGGCCGGTGGCGAGCATGACCGGCATCACCGCGCCGGCGAACCTGGCCGTGCGGGCCTTGGAGTTGAGCGTGGCGAGGCGGCCGGTGAGCCCGGCCAGCGCGCTCACCGGCCGGGACAGGCCCTTCGTCATGGTGCGGGCGAGCACCGGGCCGAGCAGCCCGAATCCGGCCGTCCACACCATTGCCGCCGGAGTCGCCGCCCCGGCCGCCTTGGGGCCGTCCATCCCGGCCGTGACCACCGCGAGCGCGGCGCCGCCGCCCAGGCAGAGCACCGCGAGGACCACCCGGGGCCAGCTGAACCAGCGCCGTTCGAGACCCGCTTCGGACAGGGCTTCCGTGGGCCGGGTGCGAGCCGGGCCGCGGGCCGCGATGAACGCGGCGCCGACCGCCGTGACCAGCGCCGTGGCCGCGCCCGCGAACAGCGGGAGGCTGCCTGCGTGGAACTCCATGGACTCCGGTACGACACCGGCGGAGGCGAAGCCGTCGAGCAGCATCCGGCCGAACTGCGGGCCGAGCGCGCAGGCGAGCGCCGTGGCGATGAGGGTGAGCAGCAGCGTCTCGCCGAGGATCAGCAGGCGGAGCTGGCCGGGTGTGGTGCCGATCGCGCGCAGCAGCGCCATCTCGCGCTGCCGCTGCTGGATGGACAGGCCGAGGGTGCTGGCGACCACGAACACGGTGACCATCGCGGCGAGTCCGCCGAAGGCGGCCGCGAGGGAGACCAGGTCGTCGCCGCCGGAGACGATCTCGGGGTTCTCGGCGCGGCCGCGCTCGGAGCCGGTCAGGACCGTCAACGAGGGATCGTCGATGGCCTTCTCGACGGCCTTCGCCACCTGTCCGGCATCCGCGCCGGAGGCCGGGAACACGCCGATGACGTCGGCCTTTCCGGGGCGCGCCGAGAGTTCGGCAGCCCGCGCGTCGGTGAGGAAGACGCTGCCGGAGCCGCCGTCGCCGCGGGCGAGGCCGGAGATCTCGAAGCTCTGGGTGCCGCCGCCGACGAGCAGCCGGACGCGGTCGCCGGGCTTCAGTCCGGCCTGCCGGGCGAGGCGTTCGTCGAGGACGGCCTGGCCGGACGCGGACGGTGCCGCGCCCTCGCTCACGCGGTACGGAGTGAGCTTGGCGGAGGACCAGCCGTGGCCGGTGACCTTCGCCGCGGCCTGTTTGCCGTCGCCGGCCGCGAGCGCGGCGGGGAACGACACGTCCGGCACCGTCGCCGCGACGCCCGCGACGGACTTCAGCTTCTGGGCCAACTCGGCGCCCACGGGGACGCGTTCGACGAACGGTTCCTCGCTCTGGGTGCCGAGATAGCGCTGGTCGGCGCTGACCACGATGGGTGCGGCGGCGAGCCGCTCGGGCTGTGCCGTGCTCTTCATGGCGCTCTGCAGCAGTCCGCCGCAGCCGACGACGATCGCGGCGCCGAAGAACAGCGCGATGAACGAGGCGAGGAAGCCGGTGCGGTGGTGGCGCAGGGTGCGCAGGGCGATCCTGATCATCGCAGGCCCTCCCACGCGGGTGCCTGCACGGACGGCCGCACGGGCCGGCCCCCGGACGCCGACCCGAGCCCGCCCCCGACCCCCGGGAGCTGCCCGACCCCCGGGGCCTGCCCGGCACCCGCGACCTGCCCGAGCCCGCCCCCGGCGACCTCGGCCGTCCCGGCGACCCGCTCGGCGACGGGCTCCCCCGAAGGCGCCACCCGCTCCGTGCCCCACGCTCCGAGGTGCGTCATCCGCTCGGCGACCTGGTCGGGCGTGGGCCGCTCCAGGGAGCTGACGATGCGGCCGTCGGCGAGGAACAGGACGCGGTCGGCGTGCGCGGCGGCCACCGGGTCGTGCGTGACCATCACGATCGTCTGCCGCGCCCACTGCACGGCCTCGCGCAGCAGGATGAGGACTTCGCGCGCGGTGTGCGTGTCCAGGGCGCCGGTGGGCTCGTCGCCGAAGATGACCGCGGGCTTGGTGACCAGGGCGCGGGCGATGGCGACGCGCTGCTGCTGGCCGCCGGAGAGCTCGCCGGGGCGGCGGTGCTGCATCCCGGCGAGCCCGACCCGCTGCAGGACCTCGTCCACGGCGTCCTGCTTCGGCTTGCGGCCGGCGAGGCGCAGCGGCAGCGTCACGTTGTCGAGCACGCTGAGCGCGGGCAGCAGGTTGAACGCCTGGAAGATGAAGCCGATCCGCTCACGGCGGAGCTTGGTCAGCGCACGTTCCTTGAGGTCGGAGAGTTCCACGCCGTCGAGCCGCACGGAGCCCGACGTGGGCCGGTCCAGGCCGGCCGCGCAGTGCAGGAAGGTGCTCTTGCCCGAGCCGGAGGGGCCCATCACTGCGGTGAAGGTGCCCCGGTCGAGTCCGATGGACACGCCGTCGAGGGCGGTCACCTGGTTCTTCTGGCCCTTGGCGCCGCCGTAGATCTTGTGCACGGCGTCGAGCCGTACGACTTCCTGGGTGTCGGGGCTTGTGGTCCCGCTCATGAATGTGTCCTTCGTCGGGAGTGGACGGGAGTGGGTGGGGCGGGTCGCGGAGTGTGCCGTGGGGCCGTGCGCCGAAGGGGGTGCCGTGGGCCGGGTGGTCAGGTCCGGGACCAGGAGCGGAACTGCCGGAGTCCGTACAACAGCGGTTCCTGGACGTGTCGTTGGGTGATCCGGCGGGTCTCGCCGAAGACGGTGACGTGGCTGCCCATGCGTTGGGTCAGGACCACGTCGCAGTCGGCGACGGTGTGCGCGTCGCGGATCAGATGGGGTCCGGCGGCCTCCGGGGTCTGTTCCCAGGCCGTCATGCGGAAGCGGTCGGGGTTGCCGGAGGCGAACAGCTCGGCCACGTCCTGGGCGCCTTCGTGCAGCAGGTTCACCGTGAAGGCGCCGGAGTCCAGGGCGGCGGCGAGGGTGGGGCTGTCCGCGCGCAGGCAGACGAGCAGGGTGGGCGGGTCGATGGAGACGCTGCACACCGCGGAGCAGGTCATGCCGCGCGGCTCACCGTCGCCGTCGACGGCGGTGACGACGCAGACGCCGGTGGGGAAGCGGCTCATCATCGTGCGGAAGCCGTCGGGCGTCGCCTCGGCGGCCACTTGCAGGGCGGGATCGCGCATGGGAGGGCCTTCCTGGCTCGGTGGGGGCGGGCATCCCGGCCGCGGGGGGCGCGGCCGGGATGCCCGGGACGTCGGTGGCGCGGCCGGGGGAGCCGGCGTCACCGCATCCGCGCGAAGTAGTCGTACGCCTTGGGCAGGCTGGAGGTGAGGGCCTTCGTCTTCTCGCGGATGTCGGCGAACTCGCGCGCCGCGGCGTCCGGTTCACTGAGCAGGGTGGCCGGCGACGGCTTCAGGTCGATGCCGCCCATGCCGAGCAGGATGCACATGTAGGAGTACGGCGGGAGGCCGTGGTAGTAGGGGAAGACGGTCTCGGAGTCGGGAAGTTGGACCTTCCACTTCTCGATGCGCTCGGCGAGGCCGTCGGGGAGCGGGCGGGTCTTGGTGTCGCGCCAGTACTGGGTGTCGGAGCGCTTGGCGGCGGCGTAGTGCAGGGCGAGGAACTCGCGGACGCCGTCCATGACGTGGGCGATCGCGTCGTTGTAGAGGTCGCGGTGGGCCGGGTTCCAGTCCTCGTCGGGGAAGTTCTTCGCGAGCTGCTCGATGGCGTGGTGGATGAAGAAGATGCCGGTGGACTCCAGCGGCTCGACGAAGCCGCTGGACAGGCCGATGGCGACGCAGTTCTTCACCCAGGAGTTCTCGCTGCGGCCGATGCGCATCTTGATGTGGTTGGCGGGCACGTCCGCGGCCGCGGGGCCGACGAACTCGCGCAGGGTGCGCTCGGCGTCCTCGGGCGAGAGGTAGTCCTTCGCGTACACATAGCCCGTGCCGACGCGGCCCATGAGCGGGATCGTCCAGATCCAGCCGGCGTCCTGGGCGGTGGCCGTGGTGCAGGGCAGGATGCCGCGCTTCTGCATGTCCATCGGCACCTGGAGGGCGACGGCGCTGTCGTTGGGCAGCGTGTCCTGGTACGAGATGAAGGGGGTTTCCAGGGCCTTGTTCAGGAGGAGGCCGCGGAAGCCGGTGCAGTCGACGTACAGATCGCCGGTGATGTCGCCGTGCTCGGCGGTGGTGACCCCGGAGATCCAGCCGCGCTCGTCCAGGTCGACCTTCTTGACGTCGTCGACGATGTGCTTGACGCCGCGCTCCACCGAGTACTTCGTCAGGTACTTGGCGAGGAGGGCTGCCTCGAACTGGTAGGCGTACGGGAACTGGGTCTTGCCCTGGTGCTCGGACATCGTCAGGCCCTGCATCTCGTCCGCGCCCTCGTCGAAGGGCTGGTCGATCAGCGTGCCGTCGAGGTGGCGCGGGCTGAGCCCGGCGTCGATGACCGAGGCCATCACGAAGCAGTCCTTGTCGAACCGGTCCGTGGGGCCCTGCTGCAGCCACCAGTCGGTCAGCGGCAGGCCGTTGACCGACCGCATCTGCTCGAAGGGGTGGTAGAAGTAGTGCCCTTTCTCGCGCCAGTCCTCGAAGCGGACGGCGAGCTTGTACGTGGCGTTGCACGCCGGCATCCAGTCCTTCTCCTTGAGCCCGAGGAACTCGAAGAAGTGGCGGATATCGCTGAACGTGGCCTCTCCGACGCCGACCGTACCGACGTTGCCGGATTCCACGAGCGTTATGTCTATTCGATCGCCGAACGCGGCCTTGAAGTACGAGGCCGTCATCCATCCTGCAGTTCCGCCGCCAACAATCACGACTCGGTTGAGCATTGGTGGACTCCCGTCGGGTGGCTTCACGATTGGAAATGAGCCTAGGAGTGCGCCGGGTGCCGAACCAGGTCCTTAAGCATCGGCCGAAACTCGCAGGTGAAGCGAAGGAACGCGGCCGTTCACAGAATGCGTTCCGTGCTTGTCAGAGAACTGTCAGCGGGAGTTCGCAAGCATAGCTTCGGGCCTCTCCGTGCCACGGGGTTCCACGGCTCGGGATGGCTGTTTTCGGCCGCCCGAATTCCCGCTGGAGAACGCGCGGACCAGCCCGTTCCGGTCGCCGGACCGGCGTCGACGGGCGGTTGTCGGCCAGATGCCGCGGCAAGGCCGAGGCGTGGTTGACGGCCCTTCCGGGCACCTGTAATCCTCAACTTACACATGAAAGATCGCACTGAAGATCTCGTGCTGCCGAAGCTCCGGAGCCGAAGGTCTCGTGCCGGTGATCGTGAGGAGCTGGGTCCGTGAAGAAGCAGCCGACCGTTCTGAGAGTGGCCAACTGGAGCGCCCTGCACCCGGGCCGCGCGATCGTGGGGTGGTTCGTCTTCGTCGCCGTCTGCCTGGCCTTCGGCCTCGCCCTCGGCAACCAGCGCGCGGGTGACGGCGACTTCCAGGTCGGCGAGTCCGGCCGCGCCGAGGCCATCGCCCTGAAGGCGGACGTGCAGGACCGGCCCACCGAGCACGTGATGATCTACGCGAAGTCCGGCGCCCTGGACTCCGGGCGGGCCGAGGCCGCCGCCCGGGACGTCACCGCCCGGATGAAGAAGCTCCCCGAAGTCGTCGGCGTACGTGACCCCGTCACAGCGGACAACGGGAAGATGCTGCGCGTGGAGGTGTCCATGAAGGGCACCAAGCGCGAGGCCAAGGACTACATCGAACCGCTGCTCGACGAGACCGCCGCGGTCCAGAAGGCGCACCCCGGCCTGGTCGTCGAGGAGATCGGCGACGCGTCGGTGACGTACGGCCTGGAGAAGCAGCGCGGCAAGGACCTCACCAAGTCCGAACTCATCACGTTACCGGTCACGTTGGTGACGCTCCTGGTGGTCTTCGGCTCCCTGATCATGATCAGCGTGCCGCTGCTCCTCGCGCTCACCTCCATCGTGGGCGCCGTGGGCCTGTCGATGGTCGTCTCGCACGTGGTGCCCGACTCGGGCCTCGGGATGAACATGATCCTGCTCATCGGCATGGCCGTCGGCGTCGACTACACCCTCTTCTACCTCAAGCGGGAACGCGAGGAGCGCGAGCTGGCCGGCGGCAGGCTCTCGCCGGAGGCCCTCGTGGGCATCGCGGCGGCGACCTCGGGGCGCGCGGTCGTGGTCTCCGCCCTCGCGGTCATCGTCTCCACCGCCACGCTCTTCCTCGCCAACGACACCATCTTCTCCACGCTCGCCACCGGCACCATCGTGGTGGTGCTCGTCGCGATGATCAGCTCCATCACGGTGCTGCCCGCGCTCCTGGTGAAGATCGGCCGCCGCATGGACCGCAAGGCGCAGCGCGCGATGGAGCGCGGCAAGCCCTTCAAGCGGCGTACCCCGGAGAAGAACGGCCGCGTCTGGGCCGCCCTGTTGAAGCCCGCGCAGAAGCGGCCCGTGGCCACGCTCCTCGTCTCCGTCCTGGTGATGCTCGGCCTCGCCGCCCCCGCGCTCGGCATGGAACTGCGCGTCCTCAACAAGGACACCCACTCCCGCCAGATCCCCGAGATGCGCGCCTACGACCGCCTCAACGAAGCCTTCCCGCAGCTGCGCGCCGAGCACTGGGTCGTCGTGCACGGCCCCGAGGGCAAGCAGGACGAGGTCCGCGGCGCCCTCACCGCGCTCAAGGAGAAGACCAAGGCCGACCCGGACTTCGCCCGCACCCCCCTGGAGGTGCGCACCTCCAAGGACGGCCGGACCAGCCTGCTCACCCTGCGCGTCCCCTTCAAGCTGGGCTCCGACCAGGCCAAGGACTCCCTCACCCACCTGCGTGAGGACTACGTCCCCGACACCGTCGGCAAGGTCGAGGGAGCGACGTACGGAGTCGACGGGCCCATCGCCGTCGACCGCGACTACCTCGACAACCAGAACTCCAAGATGCCGCTGATCCTCGGCGTGCTGCTGCTCGTCACCTTCGTGATGACGGTTCTGGTCTTCGGCTCGGTGGTGCTCGGACTCATCGGCGTCTTCCTCAACCTGCTGTCCGTGGCCGCCGCGTTCGGCGTGCTCACCGTGTTCTTCCAGTGGGGCCTCGCCTCCACCCTGTTCGGCTTCGAGGCCAGTGCCACCAGTGAGATCGGCTCGCGCGTCCCGCTGTTCCTGTTCGTGATCCTCTTCGGACTCTCGATGGACTATCAGGTCTTCGTCGTCAGCCGCATCAGGGAGGCCGCGCTCGCCGGTATGCCCACCCGCGAGGCCGTGATGGACGGTCTTGCCAAGTCGGCCAAGGTCGTCACCAGCGCGGCCGTCGTGATGGTCACGGTGTTCTCCACCTTCGTCTTCCTGCATCTCGCGGAGATGAAGCAGATCGGCTTCAGCCTCGCCGTGGCCGTGCTCCTGGACGCCTTCATCATCCGCATCCTGATCCTGCCCTCGGCCATGGTCCTGCTGGGCAGGGCCAGTTGGTGGCCGTCGACCAAGCTGCGCCGCGCGGCCGAGGCCGCCGATTCGGCCGCGTCGACCGAGGCCCCGTCGGCCCCGCTCGCGGACGCCTCCAAGGACCTCGTCGAGACCGCCCGCACCCGCTAGCCCCGCCCCCCCCCAGACGGGCGCCGGACCGGAATCCCCCGCCGGTCCGGCGCCTTCGACCTGCGTACGAGTGCCCTGCCCCGACCCCTCTGACCTGCCTACGAGGCCCTCCTCACGGAAGTGACACGTTCGGCCATACCACCATCCGGCCGGGCGGACCGCCGGATGGTATTTCCCGGGGTGCGCGCCGCCGGGGCACGATGTGTGTACGAGCTGAACCGGCGATTCGTTACGGGGGTCCGGCACGATGGAAATTCAAATCCTTGGCTCTGTTTTCCTGTCCCACGGCGACAAGCAGTACGCGATGGCGTCCAAGCGCGTGAGTTCCGTGCTCACCGTTCTCGCGCTCACCCCGCGTGAGCCGATTCCGTCCGACCAGCTCGTCGACGAACTCTGGGGCGAACGCCGGATGGCGAATGCGCGGAACGCGCTGCACGCCAATGTCGGCCGGCTGCGCAAATTCATGGAATCCATCACCGGAACCCGGGGCGTCGACCTCATTCGCACCGTCGGCAGCGGCTATCTCCTCGACGTACCGCCCGAGACGGTGGACGCGCACCGATTCCTGAAGCTCGCGGACGCCGGTGCCGAACTGGTGCACCGCGACCCGGCCGAGGCCATCGCCCGCCTGGAGCAGGCCCTCGAACTGTGGCGCGGGCCCGCCCTGCTCGACGCCTGCGAGGGACTGCGCTGCCGCATCAGCGCGGCCCAGCTCGAAGAGCGCCGGATCACCGCGTACGAGGACCTGACCGCCGCCAAGCTGGCGGTCGAGGCACACCGCGTCTCGGTGACCGAACTGCGCCAGCTCGCCACGGAACACGCCGAGCGCGAGCGGCTCAGTGAACTTCTGATGCTCGCCCTCTACCGTGACGGACGGCAGGCGGAGGCCCTAGAGGTGTTCCACGGAGCGCGCCAGCGCCTCGCCAGTGATCTGGGGCTGGAGCCCGGTCGCGCCCTGAACCGCGTCTACCAGGCGATCCTGCAGCAGGACGAGGGCCTGGGGGAGCCGCGCCAGGCACTTGCTTACATGGGGCAGACATCCTGACGAATTACCCCCAAAGGGGATCGCCCGCCAATCCTGTCGGTATGGCCTGAACGCCGTGAACTTCCGTTCACCCCGCGGCCGGTGAATGCCGTGGTCAGTGCGATGGTCAGTAGACAGTCAACGTCCCTCCTGGTTAAGGTTCTTGGGCGTCTCGCATGCGGTCGTTTCAGTTCACGTGCACGTCTTCAACAACTTCCGTGAGGCGTTCGGGGGATTTGCCTTCAGGGGGTTACGGGGACTTGGACATAGAACTGCGCCACGCGCGGATAGTGGCCACAATCGACGGTGCCGGCAGCATTTCCAAGGGAGCGAGCGAGCTCAATCTGCCGCAGCCCAGTCTCACCGCACAGTTACGCAGGATCGAAAGGGCGGTGGGCGGCGACCTGTTCGTCCGGTCCCGCGCCGGGGTCACCCGCACCGCACTCGGCGAACGACTCATTCCCATGCTGTCCGACCTGGTCAAACGCGCCGACGAAGTGATGGCCGCGGCGGCCGCGCCCACGTCGGGACCGCTGCGGTTCGGAAACATGGAATGGACGCCTCCCACATTACGCGGAGCACTCCAATCCGCTTTACCCGCCGTGGAGTTGCAGACGGTCACGATGGACCCGGCGACCGCGGTGGAAGGGGTGCAGAGCGGCACGCTCACCGCCGCCCTCGTCCCGAGCATCACCGTCGCGGAAGCCGCCGAGGGGCCCGAGCCGGCGCTCGGCAAGATGCTGATCGTGCGCGAACCCGTCTGGCTCGCCCTGCCGTTGCAGCACCCGCTGGCCGGACGGCACAGCCTGGAGTCCGGCGATCTCGCGACCCTCGGCTGGGTGCGCTACTCACAGGACCACTGGTTCCACGCCATCGAGCGGCAGTTGTTCGCCGCCTTCGATCATCCGGAGCTTGAGGTCCTGCACCGCGTCGACGGGCACCGCGAGGCGATGAACTGGGTACGGGACCTGGGCGTCGCCGCGCTCACCCCGCCCACCGGCGCGACCACGGACGTGCGCCTGGTGCCGCTCACCGGCCCGGAGCGCGTCGAGATGCTCCTGGTGTGGCGCAGCGGTGCCGTGCCCCGGGAGACCCTGCGCAAGCTGGTCGACACCGTCCGCCAGTACTACGGCGAGTACGCCCGCACGGTGCCCGGCTACTGGCACTGGATCGTCGCACACCCCCGGGACTTCCTGGAGTTGAACGGCTTCACGCCGCCGAGCGTGCCGTCCTAGCGGGAACGTTCACTCAGTACGAGTACACGTGTCAGCCCTCGCATCGCCACGTCGGCGGTGCGGGGGCTTTTGCGTACGTCGGCCCGGGGCCCGGAGCGATTGATTCCGGACATCTCGTACCGCGATCGTCAGACAGAAATCAGCCACTTGTCAGGGGTCCTTCGCCAGCATCGTCGGCATGACTACAGCCAATGAACTGGCCGCGGCGGACCGCGCCAAGATCAAGGACATCGTCTGCGACATCCTCGAGATCGAGCCGGACGAGCTGACCGACACCAGTCTGTTCCGGGAGGAGCACGACGCGGACTCGATGGCCGCCATCGAGATCCTCTCGCAGCTGGAGCGCGCCTTCGGCGCGGACATCGACCAGGCCGATCTGCCTCGCATGGTCCATCTGGACGGGATTGTCGCGGTGGTCTCGGAGGCGCTTGCCGTTCGCGGCTAGCGATCCACTGGCGGTGGCGCGATGGGTCGTCGATGGTCTGACGCCCCGTCGTGGCTGGTCGCGCCCGCGCGGCGGAGCCGCATATCGATACAGCCCCGCGCCCCTTACGGGGCGCTTCCTCACCGCAGCAATCATGGACCCCTGGAGGGCATGGTGCACGACAAGGAGCAGTGGCCGCGCCGTGTGGTGATCACCGGGCTCGGGACGGTCACCAGCATCGGCCTCGGTGTGGCCGCCTTTCTCGACGGACTGCGATCCGGCCGCGGCGGGGTCAAGCCCATCACGGGCTTCGACACCACGGGGTTCGCCCACGCGAACGGCTGTGAGGTCGACGACTTCGATCCCGCGCGCTGGATCCACCACGTCGACCCCGACGGGCTCGGCCGGGCCACCCAGTTCGCGGTGGCCGCGGCCGGCATGGCCGTGGCGGACGCGGGCCTGAGCCAGGACGAGCTCAGGGCCCGCAGGTCGCTGGTGTCCGTCGGCACGACCGACGCCGAGACCCGCGACCTGGACGCCCTCGCCGGCGTCCAACTGGCCGAGGGCCCGGAGCACTTGGACCCGAACGTGGCGCGCCGCGCGCAGGCCGGCCGCCTCTCCACCGGCATCGTCCGCGAACTCGGCCTCACCGACGTGGAGGCGCTGACCATCCCGACCGCCTGCGCGGCCGGCAACTACGCCATCGGAAACGGCTTCGACGCCATCCGCGACGGCGACGTCGAGGTGGCGCTGTGCGGCGGCGCGGACGCGGTGTGCCGCAAGAACTTCGTCGGCTTCTACCGCCTCGGCACCGTCGCCCCTGAGGTCTGCCAGCCCTTCGACAAGAACCGCAAGGGCATCCTCACCGGCGAGGGCGCGGGCATCCTGCTCATGGAGAGCCTGGACTCCGCGCTCGCCCGCGGCGCCCGGATCTACGCCGAGGTGCTCGGCTACGGCCTCAACTGCGACGCCCACCACCCGGTCGCACCCGACCAGGATTCGCTGGCCCGCTGCATGGAGGTGGCGCACCGCAACGCCGGCGTGAAGCCCGAGGACATCGACTTCATCTCGGCGCACGGCACCGGGACCCGCGCCAACGACGTCACCGAGACCGGCGCCATCCGGCAGGTCTTCGCCACGCCGCCGCCCACCGTCTCCATCAAGTCCATGATCGGGCACTCCATGGGGGCGGCCAGCGCGCTCGCCTCCGCCGCCTGTGCCCTCGCCCTCACCGAGGGCTTCATCCCGCCCACCGTCAACCACGGTGAGACCGACCCCGAGTGCGGCCTGGACTGCGTGCCCAACGAGGCGCGCCCCGCCGACCTCGACGTGGTGCAGAACAACGCGCTCGCGTTCGCGGGCAACAACGCCGTGCTGATCCTCGGCCGGCACCGGGAGGCCGCGCGATGAACGAACTCGTCCTGTCCGCCTGGTCGGCGGTCACCCCCTACGGCGTGGGCGGCGAGCCGTTCCGCGCCGGTGTCACCTCCGGACGCGAGGCCGTCGCCGTCCTGGACCGCGAGGCACACCCCGGCCCGTTCACGCGCGGCGCCGTCATCCCGGACTTCAGCGCGGCCAAGTACGTCGGCAAGAAGGGCACCCGGACCATGGACCGGGAGACGGCGATCGCCGTCACCGCCTTCGGGCGGCTCATCGCCGAGTGCGGCGACGGGCTCACCGAGCGCCCCGGCGAGGTCGGCCTGGTGCTCGGCACCGGATCCGGCAGCGTACAGAGCATCATGGACTTCACCCGCGACTCCCTGACGGGGGAGCGGCCCTACCACGTCGACCCGGCCCGCTTCCCGAGCACGGTCATGAACCGCGCCACCGGGCAGAGCGCCATCCGGCACGGCATCAAGGGCCCCAACACCACCGTCGCGGGCGGCTCGCTGACCGGTCTGCTCGCGCTCAGCTACGCGCTGCGGCTCCACAAGGGCGGGCACTGCGCCCGCGTCCTGTGCGGCGCCGCCGAGGAGTACTCCACGCAGCGCGCCTGGCTGGAGTGGCACGGCCGCGGCGAGGCCGAAAGGGACGTGCCGCTCGGCGAGGGCGGCGCCGTGTTCCTGGTCGAACCCGCCGCCGACGCGCACGCCGCCGGGCGCGGGCCGCTCGCTCGCATCCTCGCCACCCGCTTCCGCGCCTACCACGCGCCGGACGACGCCCGGCAGGCGCTCGCCGCGTGCGTGCGCGGCGCCCTGGAAACGGCCGGTGTCACCGCGGACGCGGTACGTCTCGTCGCGCCCCTCGGCCTCGGCGGGGCCCTTGCCGGGCAGGAGGAGCGGGGTATCGCCGAGGCGCTCGGCGACGTTCGGCCGCGCAT
Organism: Streptomyces aureoverticillatus; assembly: GCF_014649395.1. Taxonomy (GTDB): domain Bacteria; phylum Actinomycetota; class Actinomycetes; order Streptomycetales; family Streptomycetaceae; genus Streptomyces; species Streptomyces aureoverticillatus. Next base: position 578,637 of record NZ_BMSY01000002.1, on the reverse strand, counting down.
GCTGCGGGTGAGCGCGCTGCTCGGTGACACCTCGGCTGCCGCCACCGGTCTGCAGGTCGCGGCGGTGCTCGCCGCGGCGGGCTCCCGGGGCCTCGGCCCCGGCGAGGCCGCCCTGGTGACCGGCGTCGAGCGGGACGGCACGGTCGGGTGCGCGCTGCTCGGCGGCGTCTGACGCCGCGCCGCGTGGGGCCCCGCCGCCCGAGGGCGCCGTCCCTGGGGGCTCCGCCCCCAGACCCCCGTATCGGCCTGAACGGCCTCGTCCTCAAACGCCGGACGGGCTGACAACCCCGAGGAGAAGCAGCATGTCCGTTAGCGAACGACGCGTGGCCCTGGTGACCGGGGGATCGCGGGGCATCGGGCGGCACGTGGTCATCCGGCTCGCCCAGGACGGATACGACGTCGCCTTCTGCTACCAGTCGAACAAGGAGGCCGCCGACGCCGTCGTCGAGGAGGCCACCGCGGCCGGCGCCCGCGTGCACACCGCGCGCGCCGACGTCGCGGACCACGACGCCGTACGTGACTTCGTACGCGGCGCCGAGAAGGACCTCGGGCCGCTGCACACCGTCGTGTCCTGCGCGGGCATCGTCCGCGACAACCCGCTGGTGATGCTCCCGCCGCAGGACTGGGACGACGTGGTCCGCGTCAATCTCGACGGCACGTACCACCTGTGCAAGGCCGCCGTGTTCGCGATGATGAAGCGCCGGGCCGGATCGGTGATCACGCTGTCGTCGGTGGCCGGGGTCTACGGCAACGCGACGCAGACCAACTACTCGGCCACCAAGGCCGGGATCATCGGCTTCACCAAGGCGCTCGCCAAGGAGTCGGGGCGCTACGGCATCCGCGCCAACGCCGTCGCGCCCGGCTTCATCGTGACCGACATGCTCTCCGAGCTCTCCGACGAGCATGTGCGCAAGATGACCGAGCGCATCCCGCTGGGCCGCTTCGGCCGCCCGCAGGAGGTCGCCGACCTCGTGTCCTTCCTCGCCTCCGACCGCGCCTCGTACATCACGGGGCAGGTCTTCGGGGTCGACGGCGGACTCGTCGTCTGAGGGGCGGTGCCTGTGATGCGCGCGCCCCGCTGCTACTTCTCGTTCCGCAGCCCGTACTCCTGGCTCGCGTACCAGGAGCTGATGATCCGGCACCGCGCGCTCGCGCTGCGCATGGAGTTGGTGCCCTTCTTCGACCCCGACCCCCTCACCGCCCGGCTCGTCGCCGAACAGGGCGGCTGGTTCCCGTTCCTGGACCGGCCCGACGGAGACGACCTGGTGTGGGAGGTGCCGCACCTGGCGTATCTCGCCGCCGACCGGCACGGCCGCGGCCACGACTTCGCCGAGGCCGCGTTCCGGGCGCGCTTCGTGTCCGGACGCGACCTCTGCGACCGCGAGACCATCGTCGGTGTCGCGCGCGAACTGGGCCTGGATCCAGAGGAACTGGCCCGCGCGAGCGACGCTCCCGTGCTGCGCGCCCGCGCCATCGCAGGCCTCGTCGAGGCCTGCGACGACGGCGTGTTCAGCGTGCCCTTCTTCGTCCACGGAACCAGCCGCTGCTTCGGCCTCGACCGGCTCGACACGTTCGTGGACCTGCTGACGGATCCGGTGCCGGAGCGGCTGTCAGACCGTCATCAGCCCGCTGTCAGCGCGAGTTTCCGACCATCGAGGCCATCGAGGCTGTGACATCAGTGACCTTCGCTAGGGGATTGCTATGACCCACATACCGACGGACCACGCGGCGACGGAGGGCTCCGGGCCGATGGCCCTCCCGCTCACCGCCGGCCAGAAGGACATCTGGTTCGACGAGAAGCTGTCCGGCGGCGGCGCGACGTACAACACCGCCGCCTACTGGGACATACGCGGCCCCCTGGACCCCGTTCTGTTCCGGGCCGCCGTGCAGCGGCTCGTCGCCGAGGCCGAGTGCCTGCGGGTGCGGTTCGCCGAGGCCGGTCAGGACGGCACGCCGCGGCAGTACGTCGAGGAACTCGACCCGGCCGCGCTGCCCCTCACCGTCACCGACGTCAGCGGCGCCGCCGACCCGGCCGCCGCCGCCCGCGCGGCCGTCGACGCCGACCTGCGCACCGCGTTCGCGGGGACGGCCGCCCCGCACGTCCCCCTCTTCCGCATGGGCCTGCTCACCCTCGGCCCCGACCGGGCCTTCTTCTCCCTGGTCAGCCATCACCTCGTCGCGGACGGCTACAGCGTCGTGCTGCTGTGGCGGCGGCTCGCGGCCATCTACGACGCGCTGCTCGCCGGAACCTCCCTCGACGAGGGCGCCTTCGCGCCGCTGTCGACGCTGGTCGACGCCGAGGCGGCGTACGAGGGCACGGCGCGCGCCGAGCGCGACCGCGCGTACTGGCAGGCGCGGGTCGCGGACCACCCCGTGCCCGTGAGCCTCGCCGCCCGGGAGGTGCCGCCCGCGCAGACGTTCCTGCGCGAGGTGACCGTCCTCGCCGACGACGTCGCCGAGCGGCTGCGGTCCGTCGCCTGGGAGGCCCGGGTGACCTGGCAGACCACGCTCGTCGCGGCCATCGGCGCCTACACCGCCCGCATGGCCGCCACCGACGACGTGCTCCTCTCCCTGCCCGTCACCGCCCGCGTCGGCGCCGCCATGCAGGACACACCCGGCGTCGTCGTCAACTACCTGCCGCTGCGCCTGGCCGCGCACCCCGGCGCGACGCGCGCCGAACTCCTCGCGGACGCCTACCAGTCGCTGTCCCACGGACTCAAGCACCAGCGCCACCGCGTCAGTTCGATCCGCCGCGCGATGGGGCTCACCAGCGACGACCGCAGGCAGTTCGGGCCGTTCGTGAACTTCCTGCCCATGTCCGAGCGGCTGAGCATCGGCCCGGCCGCCGCGACCATCCACACGCCGTCGCCCGGCCTCGTCGACGACCTGGAGTTCACCGTCGTCGACAAGGGCGACGACGGGATCGCCGTCGACCTCAGCGGCAACGAGGCCCGCTACGACGCCCGCGACATCCGCGACCACCTCGCCCGCTTCACCGGCTTCCTGGACCGCTTCCTGACCGCCGCCCCCGACACCCCGCTGTCCGCCGTCGACGTCGTCGCGGCCGGCGAGTGCGACGCCGACCTCACCGGGCCGGTGCGCGAGACGCCCTACCTGGGCGTCGTGGAGCGGATCCGGCAGCGGGCCGCCGAGACCCCGGCCGCCGTGGCCGTCACCGACGACAGCGGCAGCCTCGACTACGCCGGACTTGTGGGGCGCGCGAGTGCCGTGTCGCGACGACTGACCGGCGACGCGGGCAGCGGCCCCGTCGCCGTCCTCACCGAGCCGGGCCGTGACTTCGTCACCGCCGAGCTCGCCGTGCTCGGCGCCGGACGCGCCTTCATGCCGCTCGACCCGGGCGCCCCGCTGCCCCGCCTCACCGCGCTGCTTCAGGACAGCGGCGCGGGCTTCGTCCTGACCGACGCCACGCACCGCGACCTGGCCGCGCGACTCGTGGCCGCGACCGACGGCGACCCGCTCCCCGTCCACGTACTCGACGAATCCCGCGACGCGGACGGAGAGTTGGCGCCCGTCCTCGGCGGTCCCGACGACCTCGCGTACGTCATCTACACCTCCGGATCCACGGGCAGGCCCAAGGGCGCGATGGTGCAGCGCGGCGGCATGGTCAACCACATGCTCGCCAAGGTCGAGGAGTTCGGCCTGGACCGCGCGGACGCGCTCGTCCACAACGCGCCCGTCACGTTCGACGTCACCGTCTGGCAGACCCTCACCACGCTGCTCGTCGGCGGCCGGGTGCGGGCCGTGAACCGGCTGGACATCGCCGACCCCGACGCGCTGTTCCGCGTCATCGCCGAGGAGCGCCTGACCGTCCTCGAAGTCGTGCCGTCCCTGATGCGGGCCGCCCTCGACGTGTGGGACGCCGCCGGCGGCGCGCCCGCGCTGCCCGCCCTGCGCTGGATGATCTCCAACGGCGAGGCCCTGCCCGCCGACCTGTGCGCGCGCTGGTTCGACCGCCACCCGGACATCCCGCTCGCCAACCTCTACGGGCCGACCGAGTGCTCCGACGACGTCACGCACGCGTACGCGCGCTCGACGGCGGACCTGGACGCCCCGGTCGTGCCCATCGGCAGACCGCTGCGCAACACCCGTCTGTACGTCCTCGGGGACGACCTGCGGCCCGTGCCGCGCGGGGTGCCCGGCGAACTGTTCATCGCGGGCCGGGGCGTCGGGCGCGGCTATCTGAACGACCCGGGGCGCACCGCGGGCACCTTCGTGCCCGACCCGTTCGCGGCCGACGGCTCGCGCATGTACCGCACCGGTGACCACGTGGTGCTGCGCTCCGACGGGCAGCTCGCCTTCGTCGGCCGCCGCGACCACCAGGTCAAGATCCGCGGCCAGCGCATCGAGCTGGGCGAGGTGGAGGCCGGCCTGCGGGCCCTAGCCGGGGTCGCCGACGCGGTGGCCGCGGCCGTCACGGATCCGGCGGGGCAGCAGCGGCTCGTCGGCTATGTGGTCGCGGAGGCGGCGGGCGACGCGGCGGACGCGGCGCAGGACCCGGCCGCGTCGGCCGGGGCGCCCGGTCCGGCCGGGCCGGACACGGCCGCGCTGCGCGCCGAGCTCGCCGGGCTGCTGCCCGCCGCCCTCGTCCCGTCCGTGCTCCTCACCCTGGACGAACTCCCGCTGACCGCGCACGGAAAGGTCGACCGCAAGGCGCTGCCCGCGCCGACGTGGGAGTCGGCGGGCGCGTCCGGCGGGACCGCGGGGGTGGCCAAGGCGGCCGGGACCGCCGAGACGGTCGAGACCGGCATCCTCCGCGGCGTGCTCGCCGACGTGCTCGGCCTGGCGCGGGTCGGCCCGGACGACAGCTTCTTCGAGCTCGGCGGCGACAGCATCAGCTCCATCCAGGTCGTCAGCCGGGCCCGCCGCGCGGGCCTCGTCGTCACCGCGCGGGACGTCTTCAAGCACCGGACGGCGGCCGCCATCGCGGCCGTGGCCCGCCCCGCCGCCCCGAAGCCGGCCGCCGCGCAGGCCGCCGCGGCGGACGGCGTGGGCGAGGTCGCCCTGACCCCCATCGCCGACCAGCTCCGCGAGGAACTCTCCCAACTGCCCGTCGCCACCCGCGAGTTCAGCCAGTACGTGGCGGTGTCGGTGCCCGGCGACGTGGACGCCGCGGTGCTGGAGCGCGCCGTGCAGGCGGTGCTCGACCACCACGACGCGCTGCGGCTGCGGCTCGGCGTGCCGGTCGCGGGCCTGTGGTCCCTCCAGACGCTGCCGCAGGGCGCGGTGGCGGCGGCCGACGTGCTCACCCGGGTCACGCCCGACGCGGCCGCGGACCCGGACGCGGTGCTCACCGAGCAGGTGGCCGCGGCCCGGGCCCGACTGCGGCCCGAGGACGGTCTCATGGTCCAGGCGGTGCTGCTCGAGGGTGCCGCCCCCAGGCTGCTGCTCGTCATCCACCACCTCGTCGTCGACGGCGTGTCCTGGCGGATCCTGCTGCCCGACCTCCAGGCCGCGTACACCGCGCTCGCCGCGGGCCGCGACGTGACCCTCGACCCCGTCGGCACCTCCTACCGGCGCTGGGCGACCCTGCTCGCCGACGAGGCCCGCACGGCCCGGCGCGTCGCCGAACTCCCCCTGTGGACCGCCCAGTCGGCCCCAGGGCCGGACGCCGCCGCGCTCGGCGACCGCCCCCTCGACCCGGCCGCCGACGTGTACGACACCGCGGGCAAACTGCGCCTGGAATTGCCCGCCGACCGGACCCGCGCCCTGCTCACCCGGCTGCCCGCCGCCTTCGGCACCGAAGTCAACGAGGTGCTGCTCACCGGCCTCGCCCTGGCCCTCGCCGACCGCGCCGACCGCCGGGGCACCCCCGCCACCCGCGCGGTGGTCGAGCTGGAGGGCCACGGACGCGAGCAGTTCGGGGACGCCGCCGACGACACCGATCTGTCCCGCACCGTCGGCTGGTTCACCAGCGTCTTCCCCGTCGCCCTCGACATCGGCGACGCCGACCTCACTGACGTCCGCACCGGCGGCCCCGCCTGCTCCGCCGCGCTCAAGCGCGTCAAGGAGACCCTGCGCGCCCTGCCCGACCACGGCTTCGGCCACGGCCTGCTGCGCCACCTCAACCCGCAGACCGCCGCCGTCCTCGCCCGCGCCGCGACCCCGCGCGTCGGCTTCAACTACCTGGGCCGCTTCACCGTCGGCGACGGGACCGACTGGTCCATGCAGGCCGGCACCTTCGGCCTCGCCGCCTCGCCCGACACCCCGCTGCGGCACGCCCTCGAACTGGTCTCCCTCACCGAGGACCGCCCGGACGGGCCGGTGCTCGTGGCCGAGTGGACGTGGGCGGGCGGCCTGCTCGCAGAGGACGACGTGCGGGCCCTCGCCGACGGCTGGTTCCGGGCCCTCGACGCGCTCGCCGCGCACGCCGACCGGCCGGACGCCGGGGGCCGCACCCCGTCCGAGTTCCCGCTCGTCACCATCGGACAGCGCGAGATCGAGGCGTACGAAGCCGAGTTCGCGCGCCTCGACGACATCCTGCCCCTGTCGCCGCTGCAGCGCGGCCTGCTCTTCCAGGCCGAGTTCGACCGGCACGGCATGGACGCCTACACCCTCCAGGTCGTCATGGACGTCGACGGCCCCCTGGACCCGGCCGCCCTGCGCGCCGCCGCCACCGCCCTCGTCGCCCGCCACCCCGGCCTGCGCGCCTGCTTCCGCGAGCGGGACGCGGGCGACCCCGTGCAGCTCGTCCCCGGGGCGGTCGACGTCCCGTGGAGCGAGGTGGACCTGACCGGCGTGCCCGCGGACGGCGTCGACGCCGAGCTGGCGCGGCGCACCGACGAGGAGTGGCTGCGCCGCTTCGACGTCACCGAAGGCCCGCTGACCCGCTTCACCGTCTACCGCGCGGGCGCCGAGCGGCACCGCGTCGTGTGGACCACCCACCACATGCTCGTCGACGGCTGGTCCCTGTCGGCCGTCCTCGCCGGCGAACTGGTGACCCTGTGGGCCAACGGCGCCGACACCTCCGTACTGCCGGAAATCGCCCCGGTGCGGGCCTACTTGGAGTGGTCCGCCGCGCAGGACAAGTCCGCGGCGCGGGAGGCCTGGCAGAAGGACCTCGCCGGGATCGACGAGCCGACCCGCCTCGGCCCGGCCGACCGCCCGCGCGTGTCCGTGCTGCCCGAGACGCTCACCGCCGACCTGCCCGAGAAGCTGACCGCCGCCGTGTCCGCCTGGGCGCACTCGCGCGGCCTGACGCTGAACACCGTCATGCAGGGCTGCTGGGCCGTCGCGCTCGGCCGCCTCACCGGGCGGCGCGACGTCACGTTCGGCGCGGTCGCCTCCGGCCGTCCGGCGGACCTGCCGGACGTGGAGCGGATCGTCGGCGCGTTCATGCACACCCTGCCGGTGCGCGTGACGCTCGACCCGTCCGTGCCGTTCGAGACGATGCTCACCGACCTCCAGGACCGCCAGCTCGGCCTGGAGCCGCACCAGCACCTCGGCCTCGCCGAGGTCCAGCAGGGCGCGGGCGTGGGCGAGCTGTTCGACACCGTCGTCAGCTTCCACAACTACCCGTCGGGCGCGCTCGACACCCTGGGCGAGCACATCCCCGGGCTCACCATGCGCGAGTGGAACGCCCGCGTCGTCGCCGAGTACCCGCTCGCGCTCGGCGTGTTCCCCGTCGAGGGCCACCGGATGCGCCTGGAGGCCCAGTACCGGCCCGACATCTTCGACAACGCCCAAGTCGCCGTCTTCGTACGCCGCTTCACCCGCGTCCTCGAACAGCTCGCCGCCGCGCCCGGCACCAGCCTCGGCCGGCTCGACGCGCTCGGCGAGGACGAGCTGCGCCAGCTGCTCGGCGACTGGTCGGGCAGCGGTGGCGCCCGGCCCGCGCGCGGCGGCCTCGCCACCGACGTGTTCCAGGCGCGCGCCGCCGAGACCCCGGACAAGGCCGCCGTCGTGCTGCGCGAACAGGAGGTGTCGTACGCCGACCTGGACGCGCGCGCCAACCGGCTGGCCCGGCACCTCGTCGAGCTCGGCGCCGGACCCGAGCGGGCGGTCGCGGTGATGCTGCCGCGCACCCCGGACCTCATCGTGGCGGCACTCGCGGCGATCAAGGCGGGGGCGGCGTACGTGCCCGTGGACTCCGAGTACCCCGCGGACCGCGTCGCCTACATGGTGGCGGACGCCCGCCCGACGGTGTTCGTCACGAACAGCGACCTCGCCGACCGGGCCGAACAGCGGGACGACACAGTCCAGTTGCTGCTCCTCGACGCGCCCGGGACGGCCGCCCGCCTCGACGAGCTCGCCGACACCGCCCTCACCGACGCCGACCGGATCGCCCCGCTGCGGCCCGAGCACCCGGCGTACATCATCTACACCTCCGGCTCCACCGGCCGCCCCAAGGGCGTCGTCGTGGCGCACACCGGGCTGCTCGCGATGGTCGACAGCCTCTCCGACCGGTTCGAACTCGACGCCGACACGCGGGTGCTGCAGTTCGCGTCGTTCAGCTTCGACGCGTCGATCTTCGGGATCATGCTGGCGCTGCTGCCCGGCGGCACCCTCGTCATCGCCGACGAGGAGTGCCGCACCCCCGGCCGGCCGCTCGTCGACCTCATCAACAACGCCCGGATCAACCTGGTCGCGCTGCCTCCCGTCGTGCTCGGCGCCCTCCCCGAGGACGCCGCGCTCCCCGCCGACCTGCGCCTGGTCGGCACCGGCGAGGCCGTGCCCGCGGAGGTCGTGGAGCGCTGGGCCGGGTCGGTGCGGATGTTCAACGGGTACGGCCCGACCGAGGCCGTCGTCGGCTGCACGGTGAGCGGCCCGCTCACCCCGTCGGGGCGCCCGCCCATCGGCCGCCCCACCAACGCCCACCGCGTGTACGTCCTCGACCGCGACCTGCGGCCGACTCCGCCCGGTGTGCCCGGCGAGCTGTACGTCGGCGGCGGCCTCGCCCGCGGCTACCTCGCCCGGCCCGGGCTGACCGCGGAGCGCTTCGTCGCCGACCCCTACGGTCCCGCGGGCGAGCGCATGTACCGCACCGGCGACCTGGTGCGCTGGCTGCCGAACGGCGAACTCGACTACCTGGACCGCGTCGACGACCAGGTGCAGCTCCGCGGCATCCGCGTCGAACTCGGCGAGATCTCCTCGGCGCTGCTCGCACAGCCGGGCGTCGAGCAGGCCGTCACGGTCGTGCGCGAGGACGCGGCGGGGGAGCGCAGGCTGGTGTCGTACGTGGTCGCCGCCAGGGCCGGAGCACCGGCGGAACCCGCCGCGTCCGCCGACCCCGCCCTCACCGGCGCCCTGCGCGACCGCCTCGCCCAGGCCCTGCCCGACTACATGGTGCCCTCGGCCGTGGTCGCCCTCGACGCGCTGCCGATGACCGCGCAGGGCAAGCTGGACCGGGCGGCCCTTCCCGACCCGGAGCTGGGCGCGGCCTCGCGCGGCCGTGCGCCGCGCACTCTCACCGAAGGCATCCTCTGCGGCCTGTTCGCCGACATCCTGGGCGCCGAACACGTCTCCATCGACGACGACTTCTTCGAGATCGGCGGGCACTCGCTGCTCGCCACCCGGCTGATCAGCCGGGCCCGCACCGCGCTGGGCGTCGAACTGCCCATCCGGGCGCTGTTCGACGCCAAGACCGTCGTCGCTCTCGCCGGACACGTCGAGTCGGCGGCCCGGGCGCGGCCCCCGCTCACCCCCGCACCGGAGGGCGTGCCGCGGCCGCTGTCGTTCAGCCAGCAGCGCCAGTGGTTCCTCAACCGGCGCCAGGGCAGCGGAGACGGCTCGTACAACACGCTCCTGGCCTTCCGGCTCACCGGTCGCCTGGACACGGCCGCGCTCCAGCAGGCACTCGCCGACGTGGCGGACCGCCACGAGGTGCTGCGCACGGTGATTCCGGAGACGGACGGCGTGCCCGTGCCCCAGGTGCGGGACGGCGCGGCGGGCAGGCCGAGCCTGCGGACGGTCACCGTCCCGGAACCGGGTCTCGCCGACGCGCTCGCCGCCGAGGCCGACAAGGGCTTCGACCTCACCGCCGAACTCCCCTGGCGCGCCCGGCTGTTCCCGGTGCGGCCCGACGAGTGCGTGCTGCTCCTGGTCCTGCACCACATCGTCTTCGACGGCTGGTCCATGGAACCCCTGCAGAACGACCTCGCCACCGCCTACCGCGCCCGCACCGCCGGGCACGCCCCGCGCTGGACGCCGCTGCCGGTGCAGTACGCCGACTACGCGGTGTGGCAGCGCGAGCTGCTCGGCGGCGACCCCTCGGACGCGGAGAGCCTGGCCGGGCGGCAGCTCGCCTTCTGGCGGGACGCGCTCGCGGGCCTGCCCGAGGAGCTCGACCTGCCGACGGACTTCCCGCGTCCGGAGGTGAGCGCGTCGCACGGCGACGTGGTCCTCTTCGACGTGGAGCCCGAACTGGCGGATGTGCTGGCCGCGTTGGCCCGGTCCACCGGCACCACCGACTTCATCGTCTTCCAGGCGGCCCTGTCGGTGCTGCTGACCCGCCTGGGCGCCGGCACCGACATCCCCCTCGGCGTCTCGGTGGCCGGCCGCGCCGACGAGGCCCTGAACGACCTGGTCGGCATGTTCATCAACTCCCTCGTCCTGCGCGGCGACACGAGCGGCGACCCCACCTTCCGCGAACTGCTCGACCGGCTCCGGGAGACCGACCTGGCGGCGTACGCGCACCAGGACGTGGCGTTCGACCAGGTCGTCGACGCGCTCAGGCCGGCGCGCTCGCTCAGCCGCAACCCGCTGTTCCAGATCGGCCTCGGCGTCCGCACCGAGGGCGTCACGGAGCTCGACCTGCCCGGCCTGACGGCCCGCCCCGAGTACGTGGGCTCCGACCACTCCAAGCTCGACCTGCTGCTCGAACTCGTCGCCTGGCCCGGCCACGAGGGCCTGCGCGGCCTGCTCACCTTCAGCACCGACCTGTACGCGCGGGCCACGGTGGAGCGCATGACCGAGCAGTTCCTGCGGATCCTGCGGAGCGTTGCCGCCGACCCGGATGTCCGGGTGAGCGGGATCGAGCTGCCGGAGGCCGGGGCCGCTCCGCGGGCGGCCGCCGTGGAGGGTGAGCCGGAGCAGGGGTCGGAGACGGTCACCGGCCCTGTCGGCGCGAGCACCGCCGAGGAAACCGCGAGCACCGCCGAGGAGACGCTGTGCGGCATCGTCGCCAAGCTCCTGGGCGTGGACTCCTTCGGCGCCGAGGAGAACTTCTTCGAGGCGCCGGGCGGCATGGACAGCATGAAGTCCCTGCGGCTCGTGAGCCAGGCACGCAAGGCCGGTCTTCCGATCAGCATCGCGGACGTCTTCGCGCACCAGACCGTGCGGGCACTGGCGGGAACGCTGCCTGAGGCCGCCCCCGCGGCTCCGGAACCGGCCGCTCCCGCTCCGGCGGATCCGAAGCCGACCCCGGCCCCGATGTCGACCCCGGCCCCGTCGCCGGAACCGGCAGTGGCCCCCCTCACCCCGGCCCCGCGCGGCACCACCCAGATCGTCGCCGACGCCATCGACGAGGTGTCCGGGGACGACGGCGACGACGGCGCGGACCCGTTCGCGACCGTGCTGCCGCTGCGCGAGACCGGCTCCCGCCCGCCCGTGTTCTGCCTGCACAGCGGCGTCGGGCTCGCCCTGTCGTACCTGCCGCTCACCCCGTACATCGACTCCGAGCACCCGGTGTACGGCATCCAGGCGCCGGCCGTCGTCGCGGGAGCCCCGCTGCCGGACAGCATCGAGGACATCGCCGCCACGTACGTCCGGCTCATCAAGGACGTACGGCCGACGGGCCCCTACCACCTCTTCGGCTGGTCGTTCGGCGGGCTGATCGCGTACGAGATCGCCGTGCAGCTCCGCGCGGCCGGGGACGAGGTCGGCCTGGTGGCCAACCTCGACTCCTATCCGCGCACCGGAGTGGCCGACGACCGGGGCGGCGAGCAGAACATGCTCGCCTGGTTCCTGGAGGGCATCGGCCACCACCGCTCGGAGTTCGGCGACCGCGACCTCACCCCCGACGACGTCATCGGCGTGCTGCGGCGCGACGGGAACTCCCTCGCGCGGCTCGGCGAGGAGCGCATGGGCCGGATGCTGCGGCTGATGGCCCGGCACCAGGCGATCATCCCCGACTACAAGCCGGGCGCCTTCGACGGCCGGATGCAGCTCTTCCTCGCCGAGCACTCGCCCTGGGGCGACGTGCGGGACAAGGAGCGGCTGTGGGAGCCGTACTGCGCGGTCGAGCCGGCCGTCCACCGCGTCGAGTGCGCCCACGACGACATGCTCGACCCGGGCCCGCTGGCGGAGATCGGACCGCTGGTCGGCGCCGAACTTGCGCGCGTGCAGGCAGAGTTGGACCGCACGCCGGTCGACTCGCGCCGCGCGCGGGACGGGCGTGAGACGTCATGACGGCGACACTCGTGGAGACGGGCCGCCCCGGCGGGCGGCCCGGCCCCGGCGGTCCCGGTGACTCCGCCGGTCCCGCCCTTCCGGCCGCCAAGTCCGGCCCCGCCGCCGTGCTCACCGAGGTCCTCGCCGTCGCCGGGCGCCGCCTTCGCCGGCTGCGCCGGGCCCCCGGCCGCGCGATCGGCATCGTCCTCAACCCGCTGGTGTCGATGGTGCTGCTCGGCTATCTGTTCCGGGACGCCATCACGCTGCCCGCGGGCGGCGAGTACACCGAGTACGTCTTCGCGGGCGGCGCCGTCCAGGTCGGCCTGGCCTGCGTCGGGCCGACCGCGGTGTCCATCGCCATGGACCTGCGGGGCGGGCTCGTCGACCGGTTCCGCTCGCTGCCCATCAGCAGATCCGCGGTGCCGTTCGGCTACACCCTCGCCGACCTCCTCGTCGGCCTCGCCGGGCTCGCCGTCACGGCGGGCGCGGGCCTCGCCCTCGGCTGGCGGTCGCACACCGGGCTGCTGCCCACGCTCGCCGGGTTCGGGATCGTCGCGCTCTTCCTGTACGCGATGCTCTGGCTCGGCGTGCTGCTCGCGATGACGCTGCGCAGCGTGGAGACCATCAGCGTGGTCGCGCCGTTCATCGTGGTCGTCCTGCCGTTCCTGTCCAGCGCGTTCCTCGCGCCGCAGTCCATGCCGGGCGCCATCCGGCCGGTCGCCGAGTGGAACCCGGTGAGCGCCGTGATCGCCTCCTGCCGCGACCTGTGGGGCAACCCAGCCACCACCGGCGGCGGCTTCCCCGGCGAACATCCCCTCGCAGTCGTCGCCGTGACCCTGGGCGTGCTCTTCGCGACCTGCACGGTCGTGAGCCTGCGCCGGTTCCGTACCGCGGGCTCCTAGGCCCGCTTCCGTCCCGAAGGAAGTCACCCATGCCCGCACCCCAGGTGTTGGCGCCGCCGGACCCGGCGGCCGTCGACCTCACCGACCCCCGTACCTTCCACGACGTGGACACCCACGCCCTGTGGCGGCGGTTCCGCGAACTCAGCCCCGTCCACTGGCACCCGGCCACCGAGCGCGCGCCCGGCTTCTGGGTGGTGTCCAAGTACGAGGACGCCGTCGCCGTGTACCGCGACAACAAGCGGTTCACGTCGGAGAAGGGCAACGTCCTCACGACGCTGCTCCAGGGCGGCGACTCGGCCGCGGGCAAGATGCTCGCCGTCACCGACGGCCCGCGGCACCGCGCGATCCGCAACCTCATGCTGAAGTCCTTCGCGCCGCGCGTGCTCCAGCCCGTCGTGGACGGCGTGCACCGGCACACCCGCGAACTCGTCGCCCGCGCCGTCGAGTCGGGCGACGCCGACTTCGTCACCGACGTTGCCGACCACGTACCGATCCACACCATGGGCGACCTCATGGACATCCCGCACGCCGACCGGCCGCGGCTCGTCGAGTGGAACACCCAGACCCTGTCCCGGCACGACAGCGCGGACAGCGAGATGGAATCGCTGATGGCGCGCAACGAGATCCTGCTCTATCTGTCCTCTCTGGCCGCCGAGCGGCGCAAGAACCCCGGCGAGGACGTCATCAGCGTCCTGGCCACCGCCACCGTCGACGGCGCGCCGCTGACCGAGGACGAGATCGTCTTCAACTGCTACAGCCTCATCCTCGGCGGCGACGAATCCACCCGGATGTCGCTGGTCGGCGGCCTGATCGCGCTCGCCGAGAACCCGGAGCAGTGGCGCCGCCTCAAGGCCGGCGAGGTCACCTCCGACAGCGCCACCGAGGAGATCCTGCGCTGGACCACGCCCGCCATGCACTTCGGGCGGCGCGCCCTGGTCGACGTACCCCTGCGGGACCAGGTCATCAAGGCGGGCGACGTCGTCACCCTGTGGAACAGCTCCGCCAACTTCGACGAGGACGTCTTCGACGATCCGTCCTCCTTCGACGTCGGGCGCAGCCCCAACAAGCACGTCGTCTTCGGCCACGGGCCGCACTTCTGCCTCGGCGCGTTCCTCGGCCGCGTCCATGTGAACGCCATGGTCGAGACGGTGCGCGAGAAGGTCGCGCGGGTCGAGCTGCGCGGTCCCGCGCGGCGGCTCTACTCCAACTTCGTACACGGCTACAGCGGTCTGCCCGTCGCCTTCACGGCGGAGCCGGCCACGGAAGGGACAGGCACCGATGCGTGACGAGAGGCGGACGACGGGAGGCACGACGCTCGCCGTGCTGCATGTCGACGGCGACTTCACGGCGGAGGGCGACTTCAGCCCGGATCAGGTGGGTAAGGGGGCCGGAAGCGGAGGATCCGACTCCTGGGAGGCAGTGCGCGTGCGGGCCGACGAGCTGATCGCCGAGTGCGGTGCGGTGCTCGTCCGCGGCCTCGGCATCGCCGACGCCGCCGCCTTCCACCGCACGGTCAGCCGCTTCGGCGACTCCCTCATCGACAGCTACCGCGGCGGCAACACCCCGCGCGCCACGGTGTCCGACGGCGTCTTCACCTCCACCGAGTACCCGGCGCGCTACGACATCTCCCTGCACAACGAGATGTCGTACGCCGCCCAGTGGCCGACGCGGCTGTACTTCTGCTGCCTGGACGCCCCCGACACCGGCGGCGCGACCCCGGTGTGCGACGGCGAGGCGCTGCTCGGGGCCCTGTCGCCCGAGGTGCGCGCGCGGTTCGCGGACGGCGTCGTCTACCACCAGTTCCTGCACGGCGGCTTCGGGCTCGGCAAGTCCTGGCAGGCCACCTTCGAGACCGAGGACAAGGCGGTCGTCGAGGAGTTCCTGACGGCCTCCGAGGCCGAGTTCGAGTGGACGGACGACGGCGGCCTGAAGGTGCGCCAGCACCGGCCCGGGATCCGCAAGAACCCGCGCACCGGCCGCGACGCCTGGTTCAACCAGGCCGATCAGTGGCACCCGTCCAACCTGCCGCCGGAGGAGGCCGAGACCCTGCTCGACCTGATCGACAGCTACGACGAACTGCCGCACTGGATCACCTACGCCGACGGCGCGCCGCTCACCGACGAGGACCTGGCCGAGGTGCGCTCGGCCCAGCGCGCGCACCGCGTCGCGGAGCCGTGGGCGGCCGGCGACATCATGATCGTCGACAACATGTCCGTCCTGCACGGCCGGCAGGCCTTCACCGGCACGCGCAAGGTGGTGGTGTCGATGACGTGAGCCGCGCGGCCCGCCCGACGGGGGCGCGGGCCGCGCGCCATCGGGTGAGCGGGCCGCACGCCGAGGGAGACGCGGGCAGCACGCCAACGGGGAAGCGGGCCGCACGCCGAGGGAGACGCGGGCAGCACGCCAACGGGGAAGCGGGCCGCGCGCCGACGGGGAAGCGGGCCTGGCGCAGCACCGCGGCTCGACGGGCGGAGAGCCGGACCACCCAACCACCCGTCCCACCTGGGACTTTCATCGAACGCTAAAGGGTGTGGTCCGGCGCTCCGGCCGTCCTTAGGTTTGTTGGCATAGGGAAGGACGGATGGATGAACGCGCTCGACGAGATCATCGGGGCGGTGCGCGCCGATCTGGCGGAGCGGCGCAGGCTCATTCCGGAGGCCGAGCTGTCGGACCGGGTGGCCGAGGTCGGCCCGGGCCTCGACAGCGCCGCGCTGCTCTCGGGCGCCGACGGCCTGAAGGTCATCGCCGAGGTCAAGCGGAACAGCCCGACGCTCCAGTCGCGCGCGTCGTGCCCGTCGGGGGGCCGCCTGGCGGACATCGTCGATCCCGCCGGCCTCGCCGCGGAGTATGAGGCGGGCGGCGCCGCCGCGATCAGCGTCCTCACCGAGCGGCACCGCTTCGGCGGCTGTCTCGCGGACCTGGACGCGGTGGGCGCCCGGGTGCGGGTGCCGCTGCTGCGCAAGGACTTCATCGTCGATCCGTATCAGCTCTGGGAGACCCGGGCGCACGGCGCGGACCTGGTCCTGCTCATCGTCGCCGCCCTCGAACAGCCGCTGCTCGCCGAGCTGTTGGCGCTCGCGGCCGAGATCGGCCTGACACCGCTGGTGGAGGTGCATGACGAGACGGAGGTCAAGCGCGCCCTGGACGCCGGCGCCTGGGTCATCGGGGTCAACGCCCGCGATCTGCGCACCCTGGAGATGGACCGCGGCATGTTCGCCCGCCTCGCCCCGGAGATACCGGAAGGCGTGGTGCGGATAGCCGAGTCCGGCGTCCGCGGCCCCCAGGACGCCCTGGAGTACGCCGCGCAGGGCGCCGACGCGATCCTGGTCGGCGAGTCCGTGGTGACCGACGGGGACAGCAGGAAGGCGGTGGCCGAGCTGGTGGCGGCCGGGCGCTTGGGCGGGGGGAGGGGTAGGACGGCCACCTCGCGGTGAGGGCGCCCGCGCCCGCGCCTGCGCGGCGGGCGGGGTCGGTGGCCTCTTCGCGACAGTGCGGGGCCTGCGGTGCGGGCGCCTCGGCGGCGGGCGGGGCGGGGTGGTGGCCTCGCCGTGACGCTGGGCCCAGGACTCGGTTCCCCAAGCCCTGGGTCCCGCCCCGACGAAGTCTCCGCCCCTGGTGGTCGCCAGTCAGGCTTCCGCTTCCGACGGTCGCCCGACAGTCTCCGCCCCTGACGGTCACCCGACTTCGTCCCTGATCCCGCCGGACCCTCAACTTCCCTGATCCCGCCGGACCCTCAACTTCCCTGATTCCGCCGCTTCGTCGTGACGGCCGCCCAGCGCTCCAGGACCGCGGCCGCCGCCCCCGAGTCGATGGACTCGGCCGCCCGCTCCATGCCGTCCGCCAGACGTTCCGTGACCGTGCGGGCGCCGGGTTCCAGCGCCGCGAGCCCCGCGGCGGCCGACAGCAGCACCGCGTCCCTGACCGGACCCCGCGCCCCCGCGAACAACTCCCGGGCCACGCGCGCGTTGTGCGCCCGGTCGCCGCCGCGCAGCGCGTCCGCGCCGGCGCGGGCGATGCCGATGTCCCGCGGGTCGAAGGACTCCTCACGCACCTCGGAGCCGGAGACCGACCACACCCTGGAGGTAGTCGTGACCGTCAGCTCGTCCATCCCGTCGTCACCCCGGAAGACCAGCGCCGAGACCCCCCGCCGCGCGAGCACCCCCGCGAGCAGCGGCGCGAGCCGCGCGTCGGCCACGCCCACCGCCCGGGCCACGGGCGAAGCCGGATTCGTCAGCGGACCCAGGATGTTGAACACCGTGCGGATGCCCAGCTCGCGGCGCGGACCGGCCGCGTGCCGCATCGCCGGGTGGAACAGCGGCGCGAAGCAGAAGGTGATGCCCACCTCCTCCGCGACATCCGCGATCTCCGGCGCCGGCAGGTCGAGCGCGACCCCCAGCTCCTCCAGGACATCGGCGGAGCCGCACGCGGAGGACGCCGAGCGGTTGCCGTGCTTGACGACGCGCGCCCCCGCCCCGGCCGCGACGACGGCCGACATCGTGGAGACGTTGACGCTGTTGGAGCCGTCCCCGCCGGTGCCGACGATGTCGAGCGCGGGCCCGGCCACGGCCAGCGGCACGGCATGTGCGTACATGGCGTCGACAAGACCGTCGATCTCCTCGACCGTCTCGCCCTTGGCACGCAGCGCCACCATCAGACCCGCGAGCCGCGCGGGCCCCGCGGCGCCCGACATCACCTGATCCATCGCCCAGGCGGTCTCCCGCGCGGACAGATCCCTGCGGCTCAGCAGTGCGTTCAGCAGTTCCGGCCAGGTACGGCCCTGTGTCTCATCGGCAGTCACGGGAATTCTCCTCGAAGAAGAAGAGCTCGTCCTTTTCTTTCCGGCTTTTCATTCTGAAGAGCGACGGGCGTACCTTCCAGACCACTTTCCGAGGAGTCGTACGGGCCAATTCAGAAACAACTCACCGGAGTTCACGAACGAACGGAAAAGGGAGGGGCCGTGGCCCTGCACATGGCGGTGGACGTCGTCAGGGAATCCAAGCAGTCCCTGACCTCCCAGATACAGCGTTTCATCAGGAAGGAGATAGCGGAGGGCATTCTGCACCCCGGCACCCGGCTGCCGTCCAGCCGCCGCCTCGCGGACGACCTGGGCGTCTCGCGCAGTGTCGTCGTCGAGGCGTTCGGGCAGCTCGTCGCCGAGGGCTATCTGGAGGCGGTGCGAGGCGCGGGCACCCGCGTGGTGGAGCACCTGGACACCGGGCCGGCGCCGGTCGTGCCGGCGCTGCTCGACGAGGGCCCGGACACCCATCCACCCGGCGTGCGCTGGGACCTGAGACCCGGCGGCCGGAACTTCTCCGCGTTCCCGCGCCGCGAGTGGCTGAGCTGCTACCAGCGCGTCCTGAACCGCGCCGATGCCACCGACCACGGCTATCCGCCGCCGGCCGGCGAGGCGGGCCTGCGCCGCGAACTCGCCCACTGCCTGGGCCGGCTGCGGGGCGTGCGCACGGGCGCGGACCAGGTGATGGTGGTCGCCGGGTTCGCGCAGACGCTGGCCCTGGTGTGCGCGGTGCTGGCCCAGGAGGGCGTGGACGCGCTCGGCATCGAGGACCCCGGGCACTCGGGCCAGCGGCAGTTCGTGCGCGACAGCGGCCTGCGCCCGGTGCCGCTGCCGGTGGACGCCGAGGGCATCGACGTGGACGCGCTCGCCGCCTCCGGTGTCCGGGCCGTCCTGATCACGCCCGCCCACCAGTTCCCCACCGGCGTCGAGCTGTCCGCCGGGCGGCGCGAGGCCCTGGCCCGCTGGGCACGCGAGACCGGCGGCTGGGTGATCGAGGACGACTACGACGGCGGGCTCTGGTACGAACAGGGCGGCATCCGCCCGCTCGCCTTCCAGCGCGAGGCCCCCGACCGCGTGGTGTACGCGGGCACGGCGAGCAAGACCCTCGCCCCCGGCCTGCGGCTCGGCTGGATCGCCGCGCCCCGGCCGCTGCTCGACAAGCTGCTGCGGGTGCGCGCCCGGCAGGACCTGGGCACGGACACGCTCACCCAGCTCGCCTTCGCGGAGCTGCTGCGCGGCGGCCTGTTCGACCGTCATCTGCGCCGCCTCAACGCCCGCGGCCGCGACCGCCGCGAGGCCCTGGAGGAGGCGGTGCGCAGACATCTGCCCGGCGCCCGCGTCATCGGCCGCGCGGCGGGCCTGCACGCGTACATACGGCTGCCCCGGGGTACCGACGAGGCCGCCGTGGTGGCCGGGGCGCTCGCCCGGTCGGTCCTGGTGCGCGGGGCCGCGCCCTTCCACGCCCGGCCGGGCACCGCCGCGCCCGCCCTGGTCGTGGGCCATGTGCACCTGCCCTGCTCGGGCATCACGGAGGCGGTGCGGGCGATCGCGGAGGTGGCCAAGGGGCGGTGAGCGCGGTCCCGGGGGCGGTGAGCCCGGGGACGGGGAGGTGAGCCCGGGGCCGGACGCGGCGGCGGTCAAGCGGAGGTGACCGCCGCCCGCCCGGCACGGCTCCCGGAGCCGGCGAGGAAGTTCTGCATCATCGCCAGGCCGCCGTTGGTCATGATGCTCTCGGGGTGGAACTGCACGCCCTCGACGGGCAGTTCACGGTGCCGCAGCCCCATCACGTACCCGTGGTCGAGGGCGGTGGCCGTCGTCACCAGCTCGTCGGGCAGCGGTTCGGCGACGACCAGTGAGTGGTAGCGGGTGGCTTCGAGGGTGTGGCCGAGGCCCTGGAAGAGCCCGGCGCCGTCGTGCCGCACCGTGCTGGTGCGCCCGTGCATCACCTGCCCGGCCACCTCCACCCGGCCGCCGTACGCGAGGGCGATCGCCTGGTGCCCCAGGCAGACACCGAGCAACGGCACCCGCCCCGCGAACTCCCGGACCAGCTCGACGTGTCCGGACTCGGCCGGGTGCCCGGGGCCGGGACCGAGCACCACGGCGTCCGGCGCCGCCGCGGCCAGCTCGGCGGGGGAGCGGGTCAGGGAGCGCACCACCCGGGTCTCGGCGCCGAGCGTGCGCAGATACTGGTCGATGATGTGGACGAAGCTGTCGTAGGCGTCGATCAGCAGGACCTTCATGCCGTGGAAGCCTTTCTCGTACGGTGCCGGGGAGCTGTCGCACGCGGGCGGCGGGAGCTGCGAGCTGTTCACGCCAGCAACTCCTGACCCGTCAGGGCCCAGTAGGCGGCCCCCATCTTCGCCAGCGTCTCGCGCCACTCGGACTCCGGCTCGGACTGGGCGACCATGCCGGCCGAGCTCTGCGTGGAGTAGGTCCGCCCGTCGTGCTCGACGGTGCGGATGCACAGCGCGAGCTCGCTCCAGCCGCGCACGTCGACCAGGCCGACGGCGCCCGCGTAGGCGCCGCGCCGCTCCCGCTCCAGGCCGTCGACGATCTCCATGGCGCGCACCTTGGGCGCCCCCGTCATGGTGCCCGCGGGGAACGTCGCGCGCACGGCCTGCCAGGTGTCCACCCCCGCCTCGAGCCGTCCGGAGACCGTCGACACCAGGTGGAACACATGGCTGAAGCTCTCCACGGCCATCAGCTCGGCCACCGGCTGGGTGCTCGGCACGCTCACCCGGCCGATGTCGTTGCGGCACAGGTCGACCAGCATGATGTGCTCGGCCTGCTCCTTGACGGACTCGCGCATCTCCTTGACGCGGCGCTGGTTCTCCTCCTCGTCGGGCCCCCGCCGCGCCGTGCCCGCGATGGGGCGCATCACGATCTCGTCGCCCTCGATCCGGAAGAACAGCTCCGGGCTCGCGCCGATCAGCGTGTGGCCCGCGCGGGGCATCAGATACATGTACGGCGAGGGGTTGCGGGCGCGAAGCCGCCGGTATACGTCGACGGGGGTCAACGCGGTGCGGACGTCGATGCGGTGGCCGATCTGGATCTGGTAGATGTCGCCGACCCCGATGTGCTCCAGACACGTCCGGGCCCAGTCGAGGAACGTCTCGCGGCTCACGCTGTCCCGCACGGACTCCGGGGCGGGAGCCTCGGGGACCACCGGCTCGCGCGGGCCGCGCGCCGCCGCCCGCGCCGCTTTCCGGGCCAACGCGGCGACGGCGTCCCCGTCCCACCTGCCCGCGTCCTCCGGTTCCTCCGGGCCCTCCGCGAACGCCCGGCTCCCGGCCCGCAGATGGCGCACCGACCCGTCGGCCACGTCGTACCAGACGGTGTCCCGGAACAGGGTGAGCGTGATGTCCGGACCGTGCGGCTCCTTGGTGCGGGCGGGCAACTCCTCCATGTGCCAGGCGGATTCGTACGCCAGGGACGTCAGGAAGCCGAACGCGAAGGCCGTCGCGGGCACCTCGGTGTCCAGGTCGAACAGGCGCTGCGCGCGGGCGAGGGCGTCCCAGACCTGGTCGGCGGCGGTGAAGCGCAGCCGGTGCACGCCGGGTTCCGGCGCCTGCGGATGATCCCCGCGCAGCCCGGCCGCGAGGGCCGCCCCGGCCAGCGCCCGGGCGAGGGCGGGCGGCCCTTCGAGGTCGATGTGGCCGTCGTACACCCGGATCTCCGCGAGCCGGCCGAAGCCGACGACGGCCGAACGGCGGTCCTGGTCGGCGCCGTCGACGCTCTCGAACAGGAACACGTCGTCCTGGCCGAGGGCCTCGCGCAGCGGGACGTAGAGATCCAGGGGGTCGTGGCGGGGCAGTTCGGCCTCGGTCACCCGCACACCGACCGTCATTGTTCCGGGCATGGTGAACTCCCTTTCACCGGCGGTGAATCCACTTGTTCCGTAAGTGAAAACGAGTGAACCAGCGGCGGCGCGCACCATGCCAGACCAATTGCCCGCACCCGATGCGGACCAATGGCGAATCTCTTGACCCGGGCGGGGGCGCACGGATTCAGTTGACGCACGTTTCCGTTCCTCCTGTCCCATGTCCGTACGGGGAAGGCAGTCATGAAAGACAGCAAGAGAGACAGCAAAAGGGAAAGTGAAGCGAAGAACCCGGCGGCCGAATCCTGGCGGGCGTTCCCCGCCCGGCAGCAGCCCGACTGGCCGGACGCGGACGAACTGCGCGCGGTGACCGGCTGGCTGGCCGCCGCGCCGCCGCTGGTCTTCGCCGCCGAGTGCGACCTGCTGCGCCGGCGCATGGCCGCGGTCGCGCGCGGCGAGGCCATCCTGCTCCAGGGCGGCGACTGCGCCGAGACCTTCGAGCGGGCCACGGCCGACGCGATCCGCGGCAAGCTCCAGACGCTGCTTCAGATGGCCGTGGTCCTCTCGCACGCCACCGCCCTGCCGGTCGTCAAGGTCGGCCGCATGGCCGGGCAGTACGCCAAGCCCCGGTCGAGCCCGGTGGAGGAACGCGACGGCGTCGTGCTGCCCTCGTACCGCGGCGACGCCGTCAACGGCCTGGAGTTCACCGAGCGGGCCCGGATCCCGGACCCGCGACGCCTGCGCACCATGTACGAGGCGTCGGCCCGCACGCTCAACCTGGTGCGCGCCCTGACCACGGGCGGCTTCGCCGACCTGCGCCAGGTGCACGCCTGGAACGCGGGGTTCGTCGCCGCGTCCGGCGCGGGCGAGCGCTACGAACAGCTCGCCGACGAGATCGGCCGCAGCCTCGCGTTCATGCGGGCCTGCGGCGTCGACACCCGGGAGCTGGCCACCGCCGAGTTCTTCGTCGGTCACGAGGGGCTGCTCCTGGACTACGAGGCGGCGCTGACCCGCACCGAGCCCGGCGGCGGCCGCGCCTACGCCACCAGCGGGCACCTGCTGTGGATCGGCGAGCGCACCCGCGACCTGGACGGCGCCCACGTCGAGTACTTCTCCCGCGTCGCCAACCCCATCGCCGTCAAGCTCGGCCCGACGACGACCCCCGACACCGTCCTGTCCCTGATCGACCGGCTCGACCCGGACCGCGAGCCCGGCCGGCTCACGTTCGTGGTGCGCGCGGGCGCCGACCGCGTGCGCGACCTGCTGCCCACGCTGGTGGAGAAGGTCAACGCCGAAGGCGCCCTGGTGGCCTGGGTCAGCGACCCGATGCACGGCAACACGACGACCGCGCCCAGCGGCCACAAGACCCGGCGGTTCGACACCGTGCTCGACGAGGTGCGCGGATTCGTGGAGGTCCACCAGGAGCTCGGCACGCACCCCGGCGGCATCCACGTCGAGCTCACCGGCGACGACGTGACCGAGTGCGTCGGCGGCGGCAACGCCGTCCTGGAGGAGGATCTGCCGCACCGCTACGAGACGGCCTGCGATCCCCGCCTCAACCACACACAGTCACTCGACCTGGCGTTCCTGCTGGCCGAGAGATACCGGGTTCAGCCCGCGCGGAGTGCTTCCTCGACGATCTCGAACGGCGGCTCGTCCGCCAGGTAGAAGTGCCCGCCGGTGAGCGTGTGCATCGTGAACGAGTTCCGGGCCGACTGCCGCCAGGCGGCGGCCTGTTCGGCGGTCACCCGGGGGTCGGTGTCGCCGAGGAGCGCCGTGACGGGGCAGTCGAGGAGCGCGCCCGGCTGCCCGGCATAGCCCGCGACCATCTGGAAGTCCGCGCGCACGTACGGCATCACGAGCTCCAGGAAGGCCGGGTTGTCGAGCAGCTCCGCGTCCGTGCCGCCGAGCTGGGCCATGATGCGCAGGACGGCCGCGTCGTCCATCGCGGCGACCTTCTCGGGGGTGCCGTGGCAGGTCTGCGGGCCGCGGGCCGCCGACGCGAAGAAATGGCTCACGCCCGCGCCGTCGGCCTGCCACAGCAGGGCCACCTCATGGGCGACGAACGCGCCCATGCTGTGCCCGAAGAACGCGGTGGGCCGCCCGTCCGGCAGCGGCCGCAGCTCCTCGGCGATGCGCCGGGCCAGCAGCTTCAGGTCCGTGGCCGGCTCCTCGGCGATGCGGTCGGCGCGCCCCGGATAGCAGACCGCGTGCACCTCGAGGTCCGTGAGCGCCTTGCCCCACGAGCGGAAGAAGTACGGCGAGCCCCCGGCGTGCGGGAAGCACACCAGGCGGCCCGCCGCGAAGGGCCGTGACTCGACTGCCTGCGTCCACACCATGCTGTCCCCCCAGAGCCGGTATCCGGACCGGCGTGCGACGGCACACCGGTCGGCCTCCCATGATTCCACCGGCCGCTGACAGCCGGATGACCGTGCGGGGCCTGAGCCCTGTGATGTCCGGCACCCCGCCGCAGACAGAGCCGCACCCCGCCGCAGACAGAGCCGCACGCCGCCGCAGGCAATGCCGCGCCACGCCCCGCCCCGGGCACGGCTCCGACGCGACCGGCCACCGCCCCTGTCAGTCCCCTGTCAGCGGCCTCCCGGGATCCTGCCGAAGGAGAGGCACGCCCACAGGGCCTGTGTCGTCTCCCCGGCCTCGCGCGGAGCCCGGCCCGCGCCCCCGTGGCGCCCACCACCCAACCGCCGAGGGGCGACTCCGCCGCCCGCCGCCGAACCGACCAGCACCACCCCGATTCCCAGGGAGCTCCCATGCCGGTGACCCCCCCGACGTACCACTCGATCACCGAGGCGCAGATGATGCCGCGCCTCGTGCGGATCGGCCCGAATCTGTACGGCGCGGTCTTCACCCTGATGAAGCTGCTGCCCGCCCACTTCATCCTCCAACGCGCCCGCGAGCGGGGTGAGCTGCACCACAACACCGTGGTCGTCGAGACCACCTCCGGCACCTTCGGGCTC
The DNA here is from genome assembly GCF_014649395.1 of Streptomyces aureoverticillatus. Lineage (GTDB taxonomy): Bacteria > Actinomycetota > Actinomycetes > Streptomycetales > Streptomycetaceae > Streptomyces > Streptomyces aureoverticillatus. The sequence goes on along the minus strand of NZ_BMSY01000002.1, from coordinate 553,797 downwards.
GCCCTCGCCATGCAGGCCGCGCTGACCGAGCGCGAGCTGATCCTGGTCAGCGACCCGGCCATCGACGGGAATCTGTACCGCAGGCTCAGCGACCTCGGCGCGAAGGTCGAGATCTGCCAGGAGCCCGCCGCCGTCGGCGGCTTCCAGGAGGCCCGCCTGCGGCGCCTCGCGGAGATCCGCGCCGGACTGCCGTCGACGTTCTGCCCCGAGCAGTACACCAACCCCGACAACCCGCGGTCGTACGAGCGGGTCTCGGAGCAGCTGATCCGCACGCTCGGCGCGGTGGACTGCCTGGTGGGCCCGGTCGGCTCGGGCGGCTCGATGAGCGGCACCGTGCGCGGGCTGCGCGAGCACACCCCCGACACGCTCGCCATCGGCGTCGACACGCACAGCAGCGTGCTGTTCGGTCAGGGCGACGGCCCGCGCGCGCTGCGCGGGCTCGGCAACAGCCTGTGGCCCGCCAACCTCGACCACGGCCTGTTCGACGAGGTCCACTGGTGCTCCGCCGAGGAGGCGTACGCCCACACCCGGTCGCTGCACGCCCAGCACGCCCTGTTCCAGGGGCCGACGAGCGGCGCCGCGTACCTCGTCGCGCAGTGGTGGGCCAGGCAGAACCCCGACCGGCTGTGCGTGGTGATGATGCCGGACGAGGGCTACCGCTATCAGGCCACGGTGTACGACGACGCGTGGCTCGCGGACAACGGGTACGTCCTGGACCCGCGCCCGGACGCCGAGCCCGTGACCGTCGCCTCGCCCGAGGAGGCCGGCCAGGGCTGGACCCGGTTCGCGTGGAACCGCCGCGCCTACGACGACGTGCCCGGCGTGGTGCCCCGCCCCGCGGCCCTCGCCCGCCCGGAACGGGTCCTGTCGTGACGGCCCCCGTGACCGGCCCCGAGGTGACGGCCCCCGTGACCGACACCGAGGCGACGACCCCCGCGACAGGCCCCGACGTGACGGCCCCCGTGCCCCTGACCCCACCGGCGGAACCCGCCGCCCCGTCCGGCACCGGCCGCCTCACCGCCGTCCTCGGCCCCCGCACCCGCCGTGTCGTCTACGGCGAGCCGGGGCCCGAGGAGATCCGCGCGGAGCTGGACTCCACCAGCACCGTCGACCTCGCGCACATCGTGATGCTCACCGAGAGCGGACTACTCCCGGGCCCCGCGGCCGCGGCCCTCCTGGACCGCATCGGCCGGCTGCGCGCGGACGGCTTCCGCGAACTCGTGGGCCTCGACGCCCCGCGCGGGCTCTACCTCATGTACGAGGGCCACCTCACCGCGACGCTCGGCGCGGACGTCGGCGGCAAGCTGCACACCGGGCGCTCCCGCAACGACCTGAAGGCCACCGTCACCGCGATGCGGCTGCGCGGCGAACTCCTGGAGCTGCTCAGCCAGTCGCAGCGGCTGCAGGCGGCGCTGCTGTCCCGGGCCCGGGTCCACCGGGACGTGATCATGCCCGCGTACACCCACTTCCAGCCCGCGATGCCGGTCACGTACGGCTACTACCTGGCGGGGCTCGCCGCCGCGCTCGACCGGGACATCGCGGGCCTGCGGCACACCGTGGACGAGCTGGACCGGCGCTGTCCGCTCGGCGCGGGCGCGGTGGCCGGCACCGATCTGCCGATCCGGCCCGCGCGCACGGCCGAACTGCTGGGCTTCGGCGGGCCGCCGCTGCACGCCACGGACGCCGTGGCCGCCCGCGACACGGCGCTGCGGGCACTGGCCGCGGCGGCGTCGGCCGGGGTGACGCTGAGCCGGCTCGCCACCGACCTCCAGCTGTGGAGCACGCAGGAGTTCGGCTTCGTGGAGTTCCCGGAGCGGCTCGTCGGCGGCAGCTCGGCCATGCCGCAGAAGCGGAACGCGTTCCTCCTGGAGCATGTCAAGGCCAAGGCAGCGGCGGCCGTCGGCGCGTGGACCGCGTCGGCGTCCGCGATGAAGTCGACGCCGTTCACCAACTCCATCGAGGTCGGCACGGAGGCCGTCGCCGTGGTGTGGCCCGCCCTCGCCGCCGTGCGGGACTCCGTGCTCCTGACGCAGGTCCTGGTGACGGGCGCGCGGCCGGTGCCCGAGCGCATGGAGCAGCGCGCCAAGGAGGGCTTCGTGACCGCCACGGCGATCGCCAACCGGCTGGTCGCGCAGGGCGTTCCGTTCCGCACCGCCCACCACGCCGTCGGCGCCGCGGTCCGCGAGGCCGTCGACACCGGCGCCGCCGAACTCACCGAGATCAACCCGCCCGACGGCTTCCCCGCCCTCGGCGGCGCGCTCCCGCCGCTCGCCGACGTGGTGGCCGACCACGACCGGGGCGGCGGGCCCGGCGAGTGCGACGAGGTCGTGGCCGCGCTGCGGCGCCGCCTTGTCGCGCACGCCGACTGGAGCGCGGCCTGCCGGGCCCGGCTGCGGGACGCCGAACGGGCGCTCGCGGCCGCCGTGGCCGGGGTCGTGGAGCGGCACGGGACCGGGCGCGCCGCGCCCGGCAGGACGACGGGAGGTACCCAATGACGTGGCTCGCGTTCGTCGAGAGCAACACCACGGGAACGGGCCGCGAGTTCTGCGCCGCGGCCCGGGCCCGCGGCCTCAGACCGGTCCTGCTGACCCGCGATCCGGCCCGCTACCCGTACGTCGCCGAGGACGCCGTCGACGTACGGATCCTGGACACCGGCGACCTGTCGGCGGTGGTGGACGCGTGCGCGGCGCTCGCGGAGGACAGGGGCGCGGTGCTCGCGGAGGACGGGGGCGCGGCGGGCGGCGAAGGCGGCCTCGCCGGAGTCGCGTCCAGCTCCGAGTACTTCGTGGCGACGGCGGCCCGCGCGGCGGCCAAGCTCGGGCTGCCCGCCGCCGACGGCGACGCCGTCGCCCGCTGCCGGGACAAGGGCGCGCAGCGGGCGGCGCTCGCGGAGCACGGGGTGCCGGTACCGGTGTTCACGGTGGTCGAGAGCGTGGCCGACGCGGTGCGCGCGGCCGGGGCGACCGGGTTCCCCGTCGTGCTCAAGCCGGTCAGCGGGTCCGGTTCGGTCGGCGTACGGCTGTGCCGGGACCGGGAGGAGACCCGCGCCTGGGCGGGCCGCCTCCTGGACCGGGCCACCGACGAGCGCGGCAACCCCGTGCCCGGCCGCATCCTGGTCGAACAGGCCGTCCAGGGCCCGGAGTTCTCCGTGGAGACCCTGGACGACCGGGTGGTCGCGGTCGTCGCCAAGCACGTCGGCCCCGAGCCCTACTTCGTGGAGACCGGCCACGACGTGCCCGCACCCGTCCCCGAGCCCACGACCGAGGCCCTCGCCGACACCGCGCTGCGTGCGCTCGCGGCGCTCGGGCTCGGCTGGGGCGCGGCCCACACCGAACTGCGCCTGGCCGCCCGGGGACCGGTCGTCATCGAGGTCAACCCGCGGCTCGCGGGCGGCATGATCCCCGTCGCCGTACGCGCCGCCACCGGCGTGGACCTGGTCGACACCGTGATCGCGCGCGCCTCGGGCCAGCCCCCCGCCCGGGCCGGAACCGGCACCGGGCACGCCGCCGTGCGCTTCCTGCGGGCGACGGTGGAGGGGCGGGTCGAGGCGATCACCGGCCTGTCAACCGCCCGTGAAGCGAGCGGAGTTGTGGCGGCCGCCGTCACGACCGCCATCGGCAGGGAGGTGCGCGTCACCCACTCGTTCCTGGACCGCCTCGCGAGCGTCGTGGCCACCGGCCCGGACACGGAGCGGGCGGCGCGCCGCGCTCGGGACGCGACGCGCCTGATCGACGTCGAACTGAGCGACGCCGACCGGCACGCGGGAGCGGGGGCTGCGGAGGTCGTGAAGGAGGCGGAGGCCACCGAGGCGGCAGGGACAGGGACCGTACGGCCTGCACAGGCGGCAGCTGCCGTACAGCCCGCACAAGCGGCAGGCGCCGCAACCCGCGCGGAGGGGGACCGATGAGTGACGACCACCGCAGGAACAGGGAGCCGTCCACCCGGATCCCCCGGTGGACCGCGCTCGTCGGCGGGACCCCCGGCACCGGCACCCGCACGGCCCGGCTGCCCGCCGACTTCACCCGGGCCCTGGAACGCGTCGCGGCCGGCCTGGGCGCGACCCTGCCCGCGCTCCTGACGGCCGCGCACGCCCGCGTCCTGTCGACCCTCACCAACGAACGCGACCTGCTCATCGGTTACGTGCCCCATCAACAGGCCGCGTTCGACGGGCCGTTGCGCCTGGCCGTCCCCGACTCCACCTGGGCCGACCTGGTGGCGGGCGCGGCCGGGGCGACGACGTACCGGGGCGCGGCGCGCCCGGAGGTCGCCCTCGACCTGTCGGGCCACGCCCCGGCGGCGGGCGCCGCCCCGCCGCTGCCCGAGGGCGTCGTCCTGCTCGTCGCCTTCGCCCCCGGCGAGGACGGCGGGCTCGCCCTGCGGCTCACGCACGACACGGCCGCGCTCGACGCCTCGTACGCCGAGCGGATCGCCGGGTACCACCTCGCGGCGCTCCGCGCGATCGTCGCCGACCCGGCCGCGCGGCACGACCGGCAGAGTCTGCTGTCGGCACGCGAGACGGAGACCCAGCTGTACGAATACGCGGGCCCGCGCGTGCAGTTGCCCGAGCGGACCTTCGTGGAGCTGTTCCAGGACCGGGTGCGCGCCGTCCCCGACGCCCTCGCCGTCGTCCACGGCACCCGCCGCCTCACGTACCGGGAGCTGGACGAACGCGCCAACGCCGTCGCGCACGCGCTGCTGGGCGCGGGCGTGCGGGCCGAGGACGTGGTGGCCGTCGTCATGGAGCGCACCCCGGACTGGATCGCCGCCGCGCTCGGCGTCTTCAAGGCGGGCGGCGTCTACCTGCCGGTGAGCCCCGACTTCCCCGCCGACCACATCGCGTCCCAACTCGACCGGAGCGGGGCCGCGTTCGCGCTGACCGACACGGGCGGCGGGGTGCCGGGCCAGGCCGTGGCCACGGTGCTCGCGGTACCGGAGATCCTCGCGGCCGGCGGCCCGACCCACCCGCCGGACGTGTCCGTGTCCCCCGCCCAGGCCGCGTACATCTACTTCACCTCCGGCTCGACGGGCACTCCCAAGGGCGCCCTGTGCGAGCACGCCGGGTTCCTCAACCACCTCCACATGAAGATCGAGGACATGGGGCTCGCGGGCCCGGACGGCCACGCGGACAGCCACCCGGGCGGTCACGCGGGCGGGTTGGGCGGCGGCATCGGCGAGACGGTCGCCCAGACCGCCTCCCAGAGCTTCGACATCTCCCTGTGGCAGTTCGCGGCCCCGCTCCTCACCGGCGCCGCCGTCCGCGTCGTCGACACCGGGACACAGCTCGGCGTGGACGGCTTCCTGGACGAGATCGCCGACGGCGGTGTGACGGTCGCCCAGGTCGTCCCCTCGTACCTGGAGGTCCTGCTCACACACCTGGAGCGGCGGCCACCGCGTCCCCTCGGCACGCTGCGGGCGCTGTCGGTGACCGGTGAGGCACTCGCCCTCGACCTGGTGCGGCGCTGGTTCGCGCTGTACCCGGGCATCCGGCTCGTCAACGCCTACGGCGCGACGGAGGTCTGCGACGACACCATGCACGAGGTGCTCGACGCCGTGCCCGAGCGCGGCTTCGTGCCGCTCGGCCGCTCCCTGCGCAACGTCAACGCGTACGTCCTGGACGCGAACCTCGCCCTCGTCCCGCTCGGCTCGACCGGCGAGATCGCCTTCTCCGGCGTGTGCGTGGGCCGCGGCTACGTCAACGACGAGGAACGCACCCGGCAGGCCTTCGTGGCCGACCCGTTCCGCGCCGGCACCCGCATGTACCGCACCGGCGACTTCGGGCGCAGGCTGCCCGACGGCCGCATCGAGTACCTGGGCCGGCACGACGAACAGGTCAAGATCCGCGGCTACCGCATCGAGCTGGGCGAGATCGAGAACCGCCTGACGGCGATGCCCGGCGTGCGCGAGGCGGCCGTGGTCATCGACGGCGGCACCGACGGCGTCGGGGAGCGCACCGGCCCGCGCGACGGCACCGGCCGCCCGCGGGGCCTCGCCGCGTTCGTCTGCGGCCCGGGACCGCTGCCCGCCGACCGCGTACGCGACCACCTCGCCGCCCGCCTGCCGGACTACATGGTGCCCGCCTACGTACACCAACTGGAGCGCCTGCCGCGCACCGACAACGGCAAGGCCGACAAGCAGGCCCTGGTCCGCCTCGCCGGCACCCTCGGCCACGGCGGCGCCCCGCACACCGCGCCCGCCACCGCGACCGAGCAGCGGCTCGCCATGCTGTGGGCGGAGGTCCTCGGCGTACCGCTGGAGCGGATCGGCCGCGCCGACAGCTTCTTCGAGCTCGGCGGCAGCTCCCTCGCGTCGGTACGTCTCCTCGTGCACCTCGACCGGGCCCTCTCGCTCACCGAGCTGACGGCCCACCCGGTCCTCGCCGACCTCGCCGCGGCCCTGGACGCGGGCAGGCCCGGGGCGGGCGGCCTGCTCCAGCCCTTGTCGCCGGTCCGCAACCCCCGGCACACCCTGGTCTGCTTTCCGTACGAGGGCGGAAACGCCGTCAACTACCGCTCCCTGGCAGCCGAGTTGGCGGGCGACGGCATCGCCGTGCTCGGCGTGGAGCCACCCGGACACGACCTCGCGACCGCCGAGGGGCCGCTCGTGGACGTGCCCGCCCTTGCCCGCCGCGTACGCGACGAGCTGACCGCGCACGGGACCGGACCGGTCCTGCTGTGGGGCCACGGCGCGGGCGCCGCGCCCGCCCTGGCCACCGCCCGCCTCCTCGAGGAGGCGGGCCGCGCCGTCGAGCGGGTCTTCGTCGGCGCGCAGCTCCTCGACGAGCCGGAGACCCTGCGGGCGGGGGCCGCCGCGGCCGACGGCGCGGAGCTCCTCGACCGGCTCCGCGCGGGCGGCGCGTACGTCGAGCTGGACGCCCTCGGACCGGAGCGCGCCGACGTGGTGGCCCGCGCGGCCCGGCACGACGTGCGGGCCGCGCACGCCCAGCTGCTGCGGGTGCGCGAGGATCCGGAGGGGCACCGGGTGCGCGCGCCGCTGGACGTGGTCGTGGCGCGGGACGACCCGGCCACCGCGCGGGCCGCGGAGCTGCACTGCGAGTGGAAGGCGGTCGGCGACCACGTGACGTTCCACGAACTGCCGCTGGGAGGCCACTACTTCGTCAGCACGCGCCCCGCGGACGCGGCGGGCGCGGTGCGGGCGGCGCTGCGCGCCGGGCCGCCGGGGCAAGGAGGAGCGGAGTGACGGGGGCAAGGAGAAGCGAAGCATCGGGGCAAGGAGAGACCAAGTGACCACGGACGCGCACCTGTTGACCGGCCTGACCGGCGCGGCCCCGCCGCGCGGGGCGGCCGTCGGGGTCAGCGCGGCGTTCGGCACCTTCGGGGAGCTGCTCCAGGGCGTGCTGCCCGAGAAGGACGGCGACTTCCTGGTGACGCTGCCGGTCGCCCGCTGGGCCATGGCCCGCTTCGAACTCGACCCGCGCGCCGACGGCCTCGCCGTCGAGCCGCCGCACAAGAAGAAGGCGCTCCGCCTCACCTCCATGATCATGGAGGACGCGGAGCATGCCGCGGGCGGCCTGCTCACCCTCGACAGCACCCTGCCCGAGGGCAAGGGCCTCGCCAGCTCGTCCGCCGACCTGGTGGCGACGGCGCGGGCGGTCGCCAACGCCCTCGGCGAGCCGATGCCGCCGCGCCGCATCGAGACGTACCTGGCCAGGATCGAGCCCACCGACGGCGTGCTGTATCCCTCGGTCGTCGCCTTCCACCACCGCAGCGTGCGGCTGCGCGCCCGGCTGGGCTCGCTGCCGTCGATGGCGGTGGTCAGCGTCGACGAGGGCGGCTCGGTGGACACCGTCGACTTCAACAACATCCCGAAGCCGTTCACCGCCGCCGACAAACGGGAGTACGTACGGCTGCTCGACCGCGTCACACGGGCGGTGGCCCGCCGTGACCTGGCGGAGGTCGGCCGTGTCGCCACGGCAAGTGCCCTGATGAACCAGGTGCTGCGCCACAAGTGGTCCCTGGAGCCGATGATCGCCATCTGTGAGGCGGTGGGCGGCCTGGGCGTCGTGGTCGGCCACAGCGGCACGGCCCTCGGCATCCTCCTGGACACCGCGGCCCCCGACTGCCACGCCAAGCTGACGGCGGCGGCCCAGCGCTGCCAGGAACTGGCGGGGAACGTGACGGTGTACCGGACGCTGAGCTTCCACTGAGGCCCGCGGCGCCACCGGAGCAGCACGAAGGCCCTCCGTCGGAACATGGGGGCTTCGCCGACCCCGGCCAGGGGGTGTGGGTGGCGGAGCCCCCACAACGCGCGGCGAAGCCGCGCAGAAAAGACGACGGCGAGGAGGTCCACGCTTTCCGTGGACACGCCTCGCCGTCGCTGTCGTGCGCCGCCAGGGACTCGAACCCCGGACCCGCTGATGCTGTATCTCCTGGGGGATGACCCCCAGACCCCCAGCCGGCTTCGGTGGTTGCTGCCGGGAGTGATCCAACGGCGAAGGCCCTCCGTGATTACGGAGGGCCTTGCTTGTCTGTGCGCCGCCAGGGACTCGAACCCCGGACCCGCTGATGCTGTATCTCCTGGGGGATGACCCCCAGACCCCCAGCCGGCTTCGGTGGTTGCTGCCGGGAGTGATCCAACGGCGAAGGCCCTCCGTGATTACGGAGGGCCTTGCTTGTCTGTGCGCCGCCAGGGACTCGAACCCCGGACCCGCTGATTAAGAGTCAGCTGCTCTAACCAACTGAGCTAGCGGCGCCTGCTGACTCGAAAATAATACCTGGTGCTGAGGGGTGCTTCGGACCACCTCCGGGTCAGCCGGGGGGCGCCCGGATCGCCGGGGAGCGGCGAGGGCTAGATCGCCAGGGAGAGCAGCACCGGCGCCGCGTTCCTGTTCAGGGTGTCCGCGGCCGCGCGCAGGCGGTGGGCGTGCTCGACCGGCAGGGAGAGGGCGAGGGAGCCGACGGTGGCGCCCGCGGTGATGGGGACGGCGGCGCAGACCGTGCCGACCGCGTACTCCTGGAGGTCGAGGACGGGGACCGTGGGGGCCTGGGCGTCGAGCTTGTTCAGCAGGACGCGTTCGCTGGTGATGGTGCGCGAGGTGAGGCGGGCCATCTTGTGCCGGGACAGATGGTCCCTGCGGGCGTCCAGGTCGAGCTGGCCGAGCAGGCTCTTGCCGACGGCGCTGGCGTGCGCCGAGACCCGGAAGTCCACCCACTCGTTGACCTTCGGCGTGCGCGGGCCGTCCACGACGTCCATGACCCGGATCTCGCCGTCCACGTACCGGCTGACGTAGACCGCGGCGCCGATCGAGTCGCGCAGTCCGCCGAGGGTGTGCCGGAGCTTGTCGCGCAGGGCGAGGGCGCGGTCGTGCGCGGAGCCGAGGCGGGTGAGCGAGGCGCCCGTGACGTACGCACCGTCGGTGATCTGCTCGACGTACCCCTCACGGCGCAGCATGCGCAGGAGCGCGGCGAGCTGGCCGGCCGGCATCTTCGTGCGCCGGGCCAGCTCGTCCTCGGTGGTGCCGGTGCCCCGGTTGGCGACGATCTCCAGCACACGCAGGGCGTTCTGCACCAATTGGTGGGCCGTCGTCGACTCGCGATGCAGCGCCACGGCTTCCCCCTGATCGCTGATCCTGAGATGGAACGGTTCCGGACAGCTCGACACTGTCCACGATAGTCGCCAAGTACCCGTTGGGGAGGGGGTGTTGGCCACAAGAGTGGCGCGATTCCGGCTCGATGAGCAGGAACGCGCCACTCTGGCATATGCCAGCGACACGCCCCGGCGCCATGACCTCGGGCAGGCCGCCCGGCGCACCGCCGAGCGCCGCCGCGTTCAGAGCACCGCGGAGAGGAATTCCCGCGTCCGCTCGTGCTCCGGCTCGGTGAAGATCTTCTCCGGCGGGCCGGACTCGATCACCCGGCCGGAGTCGAACATCAGCACCTGGTCGGAGATGTCCCGGGCGAAGTTCATCTCGTGGGTCACGCACAGCATCGTGATGTCGGTGGTGTGCGCGATGTCCCGCAGGACGTCCAGGACGCCCGCGACCAGCTCCGGGTCGAGCGCGGACGTCACCTCGTCCAGGAGCAGCACCTGCGGCCGCATCGCGAGGGCGCGGGCGATCGCGACGCGCTGCTGCTGGCCGCCGGAGAGCTGCGTCGGGTAGGCGTCGCAGCGGTCGCCGAGCCCCACCAGGTCGAGCAGCTCGCGGGCGCGGTGCTCCGCCTCGTCCTTGGACAGGCCGAGCACGGTGACCGGGGCCTCGGTGATGTTGCGCAGGACCTTCATGTTCGGGAAGAGGTTGAACTGCTGGAAGACCATCCCGATGTTCTTGCGGACCTCGCGCACGTGCTTCTCGCCGGCGGGCACGAGCTTGCCGTTCTTCTCCTCGTGCGTCAGATACTCCCCGCCGACCTTGATCGTGCCCTCGTCGGGCTTGAGCAGAGTCATCAGCAGGCGCAGGATCGTCGTCTTGCCGGAACCGGACGGACCGATCAGGGTCACGTGCTTGCCGGAGGCGACGGAGAAGTCCAGCTCGTCCAGGACCGTGTTGGACCCGAAGCGCTTGACGACCTTGTCGAAGCGGATCAGCTCGCTGCCGTCCACCGCCGGGTTCGGCTGGTCTTTGGTGAGGTTCGTGTCAGCGGACAAGACGGCGCTCCAGGGCTCGCAGGAGGAGGGAGGACGGATAGGCGATGAGGATGAAGGCGACACCGACGACGGTCAGGGCCTCCGTGTACTGGAAGGTCTGCGCGGCCTCCAGGCGCGAGCGCTGCAGCAGCTCGAGCACGCCGATGCTGGCGAGCAGCGGCGTGTCCTTGAGCATCGCGATGACGTAGTTGCCGAGCGCCGGGACCACGCGGCGGATGGCCTGCGGCAGGATCACCGCGGTCCAGGTGCGTGTGTACGACAGGCTCAGCGCCTTGGCCGCCTCCCACTGGCCGACGGGCACGGCCTCGATGCCCGCGCGGTAGACCTGCGCGGTGTACGTCGAGTAGTGCAGGCCGATCGCGAGGGTGCCGGTCGTCTCCGCGGAGAACTGGATGTCCCACTCCGGCAGCACGAAGAACAGGAAGAACAGCTGCACGAGCAGGGGCGTGTTGCGGATGAACTCGGTGATGATCCCGACCGGCCAGCGGATGAACCGCGTCGGCGCCCGGAAGGCGAGGGCCCAGAGCAGTCCGACCGAGAAGGAGATGATCGAGCCGAGGGCGAGCACCTGGAGGGTGATGAGCAGCCCGTCCCAGAAGTGCGGCATGAAGTCGGAGACGGCGCCCCAGTCCCACTTGTCGGTGCCGTTGTTCATGAGGAGACACCTCCGCCCATGGGGCCGACTTCCTTGCTGGTACGACGGACGCCGAGGCGGCGCACGAGACCGGGGCCCGGCTCGGGGCGCTGCCCGATCCCGGCCTTGGCCTTGCGCTCGAGCGCGCGCATCCCGCGCGTCAGGACGAAGGCGATCACGAAGTAGATGACCAGGGTGATCGAGTAGATCTGTGCGCTTTCGGTGGTCGCGAGCCGCACCAGATACGCGGCGAAGGAGACGTCACCGATGCCGAGCAGCGACACCAGGGCGGTGCCCTTGAGCAGTTCGATCAGCAGGTTCGAGAACGGCGGGATCATCTCCGGCACGGCCTGCGGCAGCAGGATGAGCCGCATCCGCTGCCAGGGCGTGAAGCTCAGCGCGACCCCCGCCTCGCGCTGTGCCGGCGTCACCGCGTTGAGGGCGCCCCGCACGATCTCGGCGCCGTACGCGCCGTACGAGAGCCCGAGGGCGAGCACGGCCGCCCACATCGGGACGAGCGCCCAGCCCGCGAGCTGCGGCAGGACGAAGAAGATCCAGAACATCAGGACCAGCGACGAGGTGCCCCGGAAGACCTCGGTGTAGAAGCCGGCCAGGAAGCGCACGGTGCGCAGCCGGTGGGTGCGGGCCATGCCGATGCCGAAGGCGACGACGGCCGCGAGGGCCGCGCTGTAGATCGTGAGCTGGATCGTGATCCAGATGCCGGGGAGGACCCAGTGCTCCCACAGTCCCGCTGTCATTCGCACAGCTCCTCTGCGGTCAGCGTGGTCATCTCGGCCTTCGTGAAGCCGAACCGCTTCAGGATCCGGAAGAGCTCGCCGCTCTTCTTCATCCTGTGGATCTCCACGTTGAAGGCGTCGCGCAGCTCGGTGTCGGCGGGACGGAAGGTGAAGCCGCCGCCGTCGATCTGCTTCTCCCCGTCGACCACGGGTGCGAAGGCCTCGGTGGCCTCGGCCTTGCGGCTCTTGCGCACCACGCCGCGCGTGGTGAGCGCGGTGCCCGCGAAGAAGTCGATGCGGCCGGCCTCGACGGCGTTCATGCCCGCCACCGGGTCCTGGTAGATGGAGATCTCGCTCTCCTTGTAGCCCGCGGCGACCGCGTAGGCGATCTCCGCGTAGGCGGGACCCGTGCCCATCTTCGCCTTGGCCTTGATCGCGTCCTGGTAGTTGCGGAGCTTCTTCGGATTGCCCTTGCGGACAATGAACGAGTCCAGCATCTGGTACTCGGGGTCGGAGAAGATGACCTGCGAGCAGCGCTCCTTGTTGATGTACATCCCGGCCGAGACCACGTCGAACTGCTGGGTCTTCAAGCCGGGGATGAGGGAGCCGAACTCGGTCGCGACCGGCTGCACGCTGTCGACGCCCAGGCGTTTGAAGATCACCTTGGCGAGCTCCACCGCCTCGCCGGTGAACTTCCCGTCCTCGTCGACGTAGCCGTAGGGCGCCTCGCCTGCGATGCCGAGCCGCACCATGCCCTGCGACTTCAGGCGGGCCAGCGTGTCGCCCGTGGGCACGCGGCTGCACGCCGTGGCGCCGAGCGCGCCGGCCGCGCCCAGGACGGCGGCCGAGGCGAGCAGGGATCTCCGGCGCACGCCCGGGGCGCGCGCGCTCTCTGTCTTGTTTGGGTTCCTCGATGGTGGAGCCATGGGCGCGCGGCTACCCGAGCCGACGCGAGGTATGCCGTTGAATTTCAGCCCCTGATGCGATCGTTGTGCTCTTGACGCGGGCGCCGAGCGGGGGAGGACCATGGGGCACATGGCAGACCGATACATCGAAGTCTCCCTCGCCAAGCGGGGAGTTCAGGCCACGGCGAAGCTCCTCGACGACCGGGCTCCGGTGACCTGCGCCGCGGTCTGGGACGCGCTTCCGCTGGGCGGGGACGTGTACCACGCGAAGTATGCCCGGAACGAGATCTATGCCCTGTTCCCGGCATTCGCCCCCGAAGAGCCGCCCCTCGAAAACCCCACCATCACCCCCATCCCCGGCGACCTGTGCTATTTCACCTTCTCCGGCACAGAACTGGGCACCAAGTCCCACGGCTACGAAACCGCCCAACAGGGCACCATCGTCGACCTCGCGCTCTTCTACGAACGCAACAACCTCCTGATCAACGGCGACGTGGGCTGGGTCCCCGGCATCGTCTGGGGCCAGATCGTCGACGGCCTCGACCGCATGGCCGAGGCGTGCAACGACTTGTGGAGGACGGGGGCGCTGGGAGAAACCCTGACTTTCCGGCGGGCGTGAGTAGATTCAGCCCGTCCGGCGTTTGAGGACGAGCCGCGAAGCGGCGATCGGCGGGGGTCTGTCCCACCCGCCCGGGACACCCACCCCCGGCTGGGGCCCAGGGGCGCAGCGCCCCTGGTTACGGGAAGGGGCGGGGTTGGGGAACGCCCCGCGCAGCGCCCCCGCCGTACAACGCATGCGCACCCCGCAACACCAACGCGTCCCCATGCCGGGCGGCCACAATCTGCACCCCCACAGGCAACCCCTCCCCGTCCACCCCACAAGGCACAGTCGCCGCAGGCTGCTGCGTCAAGTTGAACGGATAGGTGAACGGCGTCCACCCCGTCCACCGCCGCAGCCCGGACTTCCCCGGCACCTCCACCCCCGCCTCGAACGCGGTGACCGGCAACGTAGGCGTCACCAGCAGGTCGTACGCCTCATGGAACAGCCCCATCCGCCGCCCGAGCCCCATCCGGGCATCGACAGCGGCCAAGTAGTCGAGCGCGCTGAACCGGGCCCCCTGCGCGCAGATCTCCCGCAGCCCCGGGTCCAGCAACTCCCGCCGCCCGGGCGGCAGATGCTCCACGACCCGCGCGGCCCCGCTGAACCACAGGGTGTGGAAGGCGTCCACGGGATCGGCGAAGTCGGGGTCGGTCTCCTCGACGTACGCACCGAGGGAGGCCAGCTTCTCCACGGCGTCCCGCACCGCCGCGGCGACGGCGGGCCGCACCGCGACCTGCCCGCCGAGCGTCGGCGAGTAGGCCACCCGCAGCCCCCGCACCCCGCCGTCGAGCCCGTCCCGGAAACTGCCGGGAGCAGGCCCCAGGTGCGACCAGTCGCGCGCGTCCGGGACGCCGAGCACGTCCATCATCAGGGCGGCGTCGGCCGCGTCCCGCGTCATCGGCCCGACGTGCGCGAGCGTCCCGAACGCCGAAGCGGGATACAGCGGCACCCGCCCGTACGTGGGCTTGAACCCGAAGATCCCGCAGAAGGCGGCGGGGATCCGCACGGACCCACCGCCGTCCGTGCCGAGAGACAGCGGCCCCGCACCGAGCGCCACGGCCGCCGCGCTGCCGCCGCTGGACCCGCCCGCGGTGCGCGAGGGGTCGTACGGATTGCGGGTCACACCGTGCCGCGGGCTGTCCGTCACGCCCTTCCAGCCGAACTCCGGTGTCGTCGTCTTGCCGACGAACACCGCGCCGTGCTCGCGCAGCCGCGCCACCGACGGCGCGTCCTCGTCCCAAGGGCCCTTGTCCGACACGCACTTGGACCCCCGGAGGGTGGGCGCTCCGCGCTGCAGCAGGATGTCCTTCACGGTGACCGGCACCCCGTCGACCAGGCCGGCCGGCTCGCCGCGCCGCCAGCGCGTCGCGCTCTCCTCGGCCTGCGCGAGGGCGCCCTCGTGGTCCAGGCGGACGAACGCGTTCACGACGGGCTGGACGTCCTCGGCCCTGCGGAGCACCGCACGGGTGACATCGACGGGGCTGAATTCGCCCTTGTGATAGCCGTCGACGAGTTGTACGGCGGTGAGATCCGTGAGCTCGGTCATGCGTGCTCCTCAGGAAACGGGGGCGGGGCACTGGGCTGGGCGATCAGAGGTGATCAGTGCCCAGGGACATACCCACGTTTCTTGTCGACCACGTTCGCCAGCGGCCGACCCGCCTCCCACTGCTCGTACAACGTCACGAACTGCGCGCCGAGTTCGTCCCGCCAGCCGACCGTGTCGCCGCTCATGTGCGGCGAGACGATCAGCCCGGGGGCGGTCCACAGCGGGCTGTCCGCGGGCAGCGGCTCCCGCTCGAACACGTCGAGCGCGGCGCCCGCGATCCACCGCTTCGACAACGCGGCGGCGAGGTCGTCCTCGACGACGAGCTGGCCGCGGCCCACGTTGATGAAGCGCGCCGAGGGCTGCATGACGCCGAAGCGGCGCTCGTCGAACATGCCCCGGGTGTCATCCGTCAGCGGCGCCGCGCACACCACCCAGTCGGAGCGCGCGAGCAGCCGGTTGAGGTCGTCGGGGCCGTACACACCGGTCCGGGGGGTCCGCCCGACCAGGGCGGGCGCGATGCCGATGGCCTTCAGGGTGCGGGCGATCGCCCGGCCGATCGGGCCCGAACCCACCACGCACGCGCGCGTGCCCGCGATCCGCCGGCTCTCCCGGTGCAGCCAGGTCCGCTCGCGCTGGAGGTCGAGGGTGCGCGGCAGATCCTTGGCCATGGCCAGTACGAGGGCGGCGACGTACTCGGCGATCGGCTGGTCGAAGACGCCCCGCGCGTTGGTCACCACCGTGTCGGACGCGGCGAGTTCGGGGCACATCAGGTGGTCGACGCCCGCGCTCGCGGTGTGCACCCACGCGGGCCGCGGCCCCTCGCCGGGCCAGGCGTGGCGCACCGCGTGCGAGAGGAAGTCCCACACCAACAGCACGTCGGCCTTCGGGAGTCGGTCGGCGAGGGTGTGCTCGTCGGCGTGCAGGACGCGGGCGCGGCCGGTGAGGGAGCCCAGGCGGGGCGGGGGCGCCGGCGCGGGTGCGTCGAGGACGAGGACGGTGGGGACCGTGGGGGCGGCGGGGGGCGCGGGGCTTTCGCCGGCCTCCGGGGCCCGCGCCGGGCCGCTCCGGGGTGCGCCGCCCGGGGATGCCGTGCTTCCGGACGCCCCACCCCCCGGGGCGCCGCCGCCGGACGCCCCGGCACCGGGGGCATCGCCACCGGCCGCGGCCCGGAAACCGTTCCCGACCGCGGCCGGGAAACCGTTGCCTGACGAGGCGGAGGGGCTGGTGCCGGACGGGGCGGAGAGGCTGTTGGCGGACATGGCAGAGAAACCGTTTCGCAACGAGAGCCCGCTTCCCTGGGAGAGCGTCAGGACGACTGCCGCAGCGTCCCGGCGGCCGACGTTCTCAGCCGTCTGAGATGTGCGGATTGACCACGCTGGCACCCCAACCTACCTTCGTCAACAGAAGCAGTTCAGCACAGGCACCCCAGGGGCGAGCACGCTGCGTGCTGCCTCTCTCGCGCACGGTGTGCTCGCCGCACACACGCACCCCGTCCCGACGTCCCGGCGCGTCGCGCCGCCAAGCTCCATTCCGGCCCCCGGCCGGCCCTGTCCCTGCACGCACGAACTTAGGGCCTGCTCATGGACGTCTCTTTCCTCGGCGGACCACACCCTCAGCGCGGTGTGGGTGTCGTCGCGCCTTTCGACTTCGCCCTCGACCGGGAGCTGTGGCGCTGGGTCCCGGACGAGGTCTCCCTGCATCTGACGCGCACGCCGTACGTGCCCGTCGAAGTCAGCCTGGACCTGGCACGCCTGGTCAGCGAGCACGAGACGCTGGCCGAAGCGGTACGCGCGCTGACGGCCGCCGAACCCGAAGTCCTGGCCTACGCCTGCACGTCGGGCAGCTTCGTCGGGGGCCGGGCCGGCGAGCGGGCGATGTGCGAGGCCATGTCGCGCGAGGGCGCGGTGGCGTCGGTGACGACGTCCGGCGCGCTGCTCGAAGCGCTCGACGAGCTGGACGCCCGGCGCATCGCGCTCGTCACGCCCTACACCTGGTCGGTGACCCAGTCCCTGGAGGAGTATCTGGCCGAGGCGGGCGTCTCCGTCGTGGGCCGCGCCTACCTGGGGCTGACCCGGCACATCTGGAAGGTGCCGTACCGGGACGTCGCCGACATGGCGCGGCGCGCGGCGCGCGGACCGGTGGACGCGCTGTTCATCAGCTGTACGAACCTGCCCACGTACGACGTCATCCCGCAGCTGGAGGCGGAGCTGCGGATGCCGGTGATCTCGGCGAACCAGGTGACGATGTGGTCGGCGCTGCGCAGGCTGGGTACGCGTGCGGTAGGGCCCTACCAAGCGCTGATCAACGCGGGCGCGCGGCCGGGGACCGCGGAGTTCGGTGCGCTCGAAGCGCTTCCGGCGCCCGCGTACGAGGCGGTCGAGGCGGTGGACCAGTCCGGGTACGAGGCGTTGGAGCCGTCGGCGGGCGCGGTGGGCGGACCCGCGGTGACCGAGCCGGCGACACCACCGGTGCCGCCGGCCGTGCCGTCGGCCGCGGCACCCGCGGACAGCCTGCCCGACCCGCCCGGGGGACCGGCCGGACCGGGCGAAGCCACGGGGCCCGCAGGACCTACCGCAGAAGGAGGCTGGACTTGACCGCACTCGGATTCCTCTACCCGGGCCATTCCGCCGAGGACGACTACCCCCGCATGGAGCAGATGCTCGGCTCCGACATCCGCCTGCAAGTCGTCCACACGGACATCGGCGAGGACGCGCACCGCGTGGACGCGCTCCTGGAGATGGGCTCGGCCGCCCGGCTCGCCGCCGGGGTCGAGGAGCTGCGGCTGACCGGCGCGGAGGCCGTGGTGTGGGCGTGCACCAGCGGGAGCTTCGTCTTCGGCTGGGAGGGGGCGCACGACCAGGTCCGCTCACTGGCGCGAGCGGCCGGCCTCCCGGCCTCCTCGACCTCCTTCGCCTTCGCCCACGCGGCACGTGAGGTGGGCGCGGGGCGCGTCGCCATCGCGGCGACCTACCCCGAGGACGTGGCCGGCCACTTCTCCGCGTTCCTGAAGGCGGCGGGCATCGACGTGGTGGCCATACGGGGCAGCGGGATCATCACGGCCGCGGAGGTCGGCACCTGGGGCTGGGACGAAGTCCTCGCCCTGGCCCGGGCGGGCGACCACCCCGACGCGGAGGCCGTCCTCCTCCCCGACACCGCTCTCCACACCGCCGCGTACGTCCAGGACCTGGAGGCCGACCTCGGCAAGCCGGTCCTCACCGCGAACCAGGTCACCGTCTGGGAAGCCCTCCGCCTCGCCTCCCGCCGGGTGAACGCCCCCACCCTGGGAGCCCTCTTCACAAAGGAACCACTGGTCCAGGCCCACGACTGACGTGACGGGCCCTGCGGAGCTCTCCCCACTGAGAATGTGCGGCTGAGTTCTAGCCCCTCCGGCGACTGAGGAGCGGGCTCTGGGGCGGAGCCCCAGTTTCGGGAAGGGGCGGGATTGGGGAGCCTCCCGGCAGGGCCCCACCCCCCCCACCGGGAATAACCGGAGCCCCCCTCCTGTTGGACCGACGCGTACCCCCACGACGTACGCGACAGCAGGAGGCACCCCGGTGACACCGGTAGTGGAGCAGGCGGACCACAGCGACGGCGAAGGAATCCGCGGCGAGCGGCACGGCACCGCCCCCACCCCCCTCTCCGTACTGGACCTGGTGACCGTCGGCTCCGGCCGCACCGCCACCGACGCCCTGCGCACCAGCGTCACCCTGGCCAAGCTGGCCGAGTCCCGCGGCTTCCACCGCCACTGGGTGGCCGAGCACCACTCCATGCCGGGCGTGGCCTCCTCCTCGCCGGCCGTGATCCTCGCCCACCTGGCAGCCCACACGACCCGCATCCGCCTCGGCTCCGGCGGCGTCATGCTGCCCAACCACGCCCCGCTGGTCATCGCGGAGCAGTTCGGCACCCTGGAGGCCCTGGCCCCGGGCCGCGTCGACCTGGGCCTCGGCCGCGCCCCGGGCACGGACGGCGCCACCGCCGCGGCCCTGCGCCGCACGGACCAGCTGAACGAGGGCGCCGACGATTTCCCCCAGCAGCTCGCGGAGCTGACCCGCTTCCTGGACGACGACTTCCCCGACGGCCACCCCTACGCCCGCATCCACGCGGTCCCCGGCCCCGTCCAGTCCACGTCCCCCGGCGGCGTCCAGTCCCCGCACCGCCCGCCGATCTGGCTGCTCGGCTCCTCCGGCTTCAGCGCCCGCCTGGCCGGCGTGCTCGGCCTGCCGTTCGCCTTCGCGCACCACTTCTCCGCGCAGAACACGCTCCCGGCCCTCGATCTGTACCGGGAGTCGTTCCGCCCCTCCGCGGTCCTGGACGCCCCGTACGCCCTGATCGGCGTCTCGGCGCTCGCGACCGACGACGAGAAGGAGGCCCGCCGCCAGGTGATGGCCGCCGCCCTGAACATGGTCCGGCTGCGCACGGGCCGCCCCGGCCTGGTCCCCACTCCCGAGGAGGCCGAGGCGCACCCGTTCACGGAGATGGAGCGGGACTTCGTCACGAGCTGGAACGCCAACGTCGTCCACGGCACCGCCGACCAGGTGCGCACGGGCCTCGACGACCTCGCCAAGCGCACCGGCGCCGACGAGCTGATGCTCACGGCCAACGCGCACAGCGGCGACGTACGCCTGCGCAGCTACGAACTCATCGCGGACGCCTACGACTTGCCCCATTCGGAGCAATCGGAATAAGTCGGCGCCGAACACCGCAACGAAGGTGACGCCTCCGACGGGGGTGGAGGCGGCACCTTCACGCGACTCGCGGCCAAGGCGAACTCGCGGCCAAGGCGAACTCGTGGCCACGGCGAACCCGCGGCCACGGCGAACCGCCACCAGAACGAACCCAACGCCACGGCGAACTCGCCCTCCCCGTAAGCCCGTTGACGCACCCGCACACTCAGCCACCCCACGCCCGCAGCCCGTCACCCCCTTCCCTAACCTGTCGCCATGGACATGGACACCCGGCTGCTGCGCTGCTTCACCGCCGTCGCCCACGAGGGCAGCCTCACCCGTGCCGCCGACCGCCTCTTCATGTCCCGGCCCGCGCTGGCCAGGCAGATCAGGCAGCTGGAGACCCAGTTGGGCACGGAGTTGTTCACGCGGTCGGGCGCCGCCGGGGCGACCCTGACGGACGCGGGCGCGGCGCTCGCGGCCGCCGCGCCCGCCGTGCTCGACGCCTGGGACGGGGCGCTGCGCGCCACGCGGGGCGCCGCCGCGCGGGCGGACCGGGTCCTGCGGGTCGGCTTCGTGAGCGGCGGCGCGGAGGAGCTGACGCGGCGGATCGTCGCCGAGTTCACGCGCCGCAGACCGGGCTGGCGCGTGCGGTTGACGCGGGCCGCGTGGGACGACCCGACGGCGGGCCTCGCGGGCGGCACGGCCGACGCGGCGCTGCTGCGGCTGCCGTTCCCCGGCCAGGAGGCCCTCGACATCGAGGTGCTGCTCACCGAGGAGCGCTGGGTGGCACTGCCCGCCGGGCACCGCCTGGCCCGCCGGGCGGAGGTCGACTTCGCCGAACTCCTCGACGAGCCTTTCGTCGCCGCCCCGCCGGAGGCCGGCTGGTGGCGCGACTACTGGCTCGCGGCCGACGAACGGGACGGCCGCCCGGCGAAGATCGGCGCCGTCGCCCACACCTCCGACGCGTGGCTGACCGCCATAGCGGGCGGCCACGGCGTCTCCCTCACCCCCGAGGCCACCGCCCGCTCCTGCCGCCGCCCCGACGTGACCTGCCGTCCCGTGCGCGGCGTCAGCCCCGGCGGGATCGGCGTGGCCCGCGCCCGGGGCACCGAAGTCCCGCAGGTGGTGCGGGACTTCGTCGAGGCGTGCGTGACGGCACGCGACGAACCGGAGCGGCCGGGGGCGTGACCGTACGCGTCACGCGTCCTCGCCCTCGTGTTCGTGCGGTCCGTCGAGAAGTACGGAGATACGATCCGCCGCCACCGGCCGCGAGTAGAGCCACCCCTGCCCGGTGTCGCACCCGATTCTGCGCAGCCGCTCCGCCTGCCCGGAGGTCTCCACGCACTCCGCGGTGACGGTGAGCCCGAGCCGGTGGGCGAGCTGCACCAGGGCCTCGACGATCACCTCGTCGGCGGGGTTGATGTGCGCGGCGGCCTCGCCGTACTCGCCCTCGTCGTACTGGAAGCCGCGGACGAAGGAGCCGTCCAGCTTCAGGACGGACACCGGGAGCCGGCTGAGGTAGGCGAGGTTGGAGTAGCCCGTGCCGAAGTCGTCGATGGCGATGCGTACGCCCATGTCGCTGAGCGCCTGCAGGGCCTGGAGCGGGCGGCCGGCGGAGCCCATGACCGCGGACTCGGTCAGCTCCAGTTGCAGCAGCCGCGGCGGCAGGCCCGTCTCGGCGAGGATCTCGGCGACGTCCGCGACCAGGTCGGAGTCCCACACCTGGCGGACGGCGACGTTGACGCTCACGAACAGCGGCTCCCGGTCCGGGTGTTCGAGCTGCCAGCGCCGGGCCTGCCGGCAGGCGGTCCGCAGCACCCAGCGGCCGAGCTGCACGATCGAGCCGTCTTCTTCAGCAAGTCCGATGAACCGATTCGGCGTGAGCAGCCCGAACTGCGGGTGCTGCCAGCGCACCAGCGCCTCGACCCCGCGCACCCCGCCGCCGTCCAGGCCCACCAGCGGCTGGTAGTCCAGGACGAATTCGTCGCGCTCGACGGCGGGACGCAGCGAACTGGCCAGCGCCTGCCGGGTCATGCGGTGGGCGTTGCGTTCGGGGTCGAACAGCGTCCAGCGGGCCTTGCCGTCGGCCTTGGCCCAGTACAGCGTGGTGTCCGCGGCCTGCATCAGGCCGGTGGTCGTGGTGCCGGCGGCGTGCCGCTCGACGACGCCGATGGAGGCCGAGAGGGACAGCCGCTGCCCGGACAGGTCGAAGGGCTCCTGGAGCGCCCGCAGGGTCGTCTCGGCGAGCTCGGTGAGCTGATCCGTCCCCGTGGAGTCCTCCACGAGCAACGCGAACTCGTCCCCGCCGAGCCGTGCGACCAGCGGCGCCGACGCCCTGCCGTACCCGGCCTCGTCGGCCAGCGCGGTCAGCCGCTCGGCGACGGCGGCGAGCAGCCGGTCGCCGACGCGGTGCCCGAGGGTGTCGTTGACGGCCTTGAAGCCGTCCAGGTCCAGATAGCAGAGGCCGACCCGGCCGGTGCTCGTGTCGTCGTACGCGCCCGCCTCCAGGGCGGTCGCGAGCCGCTCGAAGAACAGCGCCCGGTTGGGCAGCCGGGTCACCGGGTCGTGCATCTGCAGATGCCGGAGGCGGGCCTGGAGGTCCCGGCGCGCGCTGATGTCGGAGGCGGCCAGCAGGACGCTGCCCGCGCCGTACCGCTCGCTGCCGCCGGGCAGCGGGGACGCGGTGATCTGGGTCCACAGCGAGTGCCCGTCGGGGTGTTTCAGGCGGCGGGTGCAGCGCAGTTTGGCCTGCCGGCCGCGGAGCACCTCGCGGTACGCGTGCCACGTGCGCGCGTCGGACCCGAGGTCCACCAGGTCGGCGGCGGCCCGGCCGGTGAGGTCGGCGGGGTCGGCGCCGAGCAGCTCGGCCAGCGCGTCGTTGGCGCTGACGACCAGGCCCTCGCGGTCCACGACGGCGAGGGCCAGGGGGGCCGCGGCGAAGGCGGCGTGGTAGTCGGCGGTGTACTGGACGAGAGGGCCGGTCGGGCCCGGTTGGTGACGCTCTGTGACGGCAGGCCGGGCGCGGCCGTGTGCTGCGACCGCTGTGGCGGTCGGCCCTTGAGAGGTTCCGTTCACCGCTTGCTCCCGCAGTGCAATTGATGTCGAGCAGGTCGATGGGCCCCGAATCCTGGCGGGTCTGGGGAGGCGGCCGGCCGGTTGGCGGGCGGCCGACGGGGCCGCGAAAGTGTGCCGATCATAGAGGCAGGCCGTCCGGGCGTTCCAGCCGTGGCACGGTGAAGGGGCCCTCCGGAGGCCTCCGGCAGATCGTTTCTGCTCGGCCCTGTACGGGCTTATCTGAGCCCCGACCAGTTGTGACAGTCGGTGAGCGGTCGGAGTGTCGCATCCTGGCCGTTCGTCACTCGGCCGGGTCAGACAAACTGGGCGAAGTTCAACAAAACATCACAGGGTGGGTGGGGTGTCCCGCATTCCGCACCCGGAGGTCGACGTGGAGCGTCAGCTCCCCCCTTGGATGCTCACCCGTGGAGGGGAGTGGCCGCGCCTGCGCACCGCGGGAATCCTCTTCACCTGCCTGACCGCGATGGCCGCCACCTCGCTGGTCGCGGGACCGGCGATCGGCCAGGGCGCGGCGGGCCCGTGCGCGCTGCGCCGCACGCCCGCGCACCACTCGGAGGGCCTCGACACCTGGAACGCCGCCTATCCGCGGCCGTCCCGCGCCCTGGACGCCGTCATGGTCTTCCTGTCCTTCCCGGACTCCCCGCCCCGGACGACGCCCGACGAGCTGGCGGCCGACTACTTCCCGGCCACGAGCGATTTCTTCGAGCGGGCTTCCTACGGACGGTTTACGCTGCGCCCGCACCCGCAACCCGAATGGGTGGAAATGCCGGAGGATTCCGCGGCGTACGCCATAGAGCGGGACTGGAATCCGCAGCGCCGCGCCGCCTACCTGCGGGACGCGGTGGCGGCGGCGGATCCGCACGTGGACTTCTCGGCGTACGACATCGTGTACTTCGTCGCCGATCCGGACGCCCCCGGCGTGAACTCGGACGCGACGAAGGTGGTGAACTTCGACCACCCGATGCACGCGGACGACACCCCGATCCGCCGCATCGTCACGGTCTTCGAGCGCCATCCGCCGGACCGCAACGTGCTGGCCCACGAGACGGGCCATGTCTTCGACCTGCCGGACCTCTATCACCGCCCCACGGACGGCAAGGGCGACTGGGACACCCATGTGGGTGACTGGGACGTCATGGGCAGCCAGTTCGGCCTGGCCCCCGAGCTGTTCGGCTGGCACAAGTGGAAGCTCGGCTGGCTGGCGCCGCGGCAGGTGGTGTGCGTGGCGGGCGGCCCGCGCCGGCTGACCCTGGACCCGCTCTCCGCGCCCCCGGCCCGCAGCGGCACGACCGCCACCAAGCTGGCGGTCGTCCGCACCGGCCGGAGCGGCGCGGTCGCCATCGAGGCCCGGAGCGCCCTGGGCAACGACCGGGCGACGTGCAGCGAGGGCGTCCTCGCCTACCGCGTCCGCAACGAGACGGCGTCGGGCCGGGGCCCCATCGAGGTGATCGACGCCCACCCGGACTCGGCCGCGTGCGGCAACGACTCGGTGTACCCCCCGCTCGCGGACGCGCCGGTCGGGGCGGGGGAGAGCTTCACGGTGCCGGAGGAGGGCGTGCGGATCGAGGTGGAGGACAGAACGGAGACGGGGACGTGGACGGTGACGGTCACGCCGACGTGAGACCGGGCGCCGGGGGTGCCCCGGGAGCCGGGGGTGCCCGGGTCGGCCCGAGAGGGGGTGTGGGTGGCGGAGCCCCCACGACGCGCGGCGAAGCCGCGCAGAAAAGACGACAGCGAGGCGGTTCGCGCTTTCCGCGAACACGCCTCGCCATCGCTGTCGTGCGCCGCCAGGGACTCGAACCCCGGACCCGCTGATGCTGCATCTCCTGGGGGATGACCCCCAGACCCCCAGCCGGCTTCGGTGGTTGCTGCCGGGAGTGATCCAACGGCGAAGGCCCTCCGTGATTACGGAGGGCCTTGCTTGTCTGTGCGCCGCCAGGGACTCGAACCCCGGACCCGCTGATTAAGAGTCAGCTGCTCTAACCAACTGAGCTAGCGGCGCCTGCTGACGTCGTAGACCTTAGCACCCTGATCGCCGCGGGGAAAAATCGATATACGCACTGCAGGGGTGGCCGCGGCGCGGGCCGCGCGGACGCAGGCCCAGAGCACCACATCGGGCCCGGGAAGCCAGGGCCGACGGCTGTCCGGGGCGACCAGCCACCGGGATCCGAGCCGGTCACCGGGGCCCTGCCCGGCCGCGAGGGGCGGCACGGTGACGGCGTCGCCCGGACCGTGGCAGAGCAGCGAGGGCACGGCCGGGCCCCACTCCTCCCAGGCGAGCAGCGAGGGCAGCCGCCGGGCGGTGCCGGGGGCGGCGAAGAGCAGCATGCGGCCGCGGTGGGCGGCGACGGGCCCGGAGCCGGGCCCGTCGTGCCATAACCGGTCGACCATTCGCCGCCCGAAGACGGCGGGCACGCTCACTACGTCGAAGACGGTGCCGCAGGACAGCACGGCGGGGGTGGTGGGCCGCGCCCGCCAGCCGGTGAGCAGCCCCTGCGGATACGTTTCAGCAGAGGCGAGCCAGGCGGCGCCCGCGGGGGTGACGTCGCAGGCGTTGGCGGGAGCGGAGGCGTGGTGGGGGAGGCTGCTCATGCCCACTACATCTACCGGTGGTGAGTGCCCGCTCTCACAGAGTTGCGGAAAACGGGGACGACGGCGCCCGCGGTGCGGTACCTTGCCCCACCGGCATATGCCGGTGGATCTTGTTGCGGCCGAGCCGAGCCGAGCCGGGCCGGGCCGAGCCGGGGCTGCGGCTGGGCGTCAGTGAGGCGACTGGGCCCCCGGATCCGCCCCCGCGCCGTCCGGGCCGGACCCGTCGCGCATCAGCTCGCGGCCGAACTCGATCATCTTCTTCGCGTAGTCCTCGGTCCACTGGGCGCGCTCGGCGATGGCGGCCGTGGTGAGCCGGTCGAAGCGGCGCGGGTCGGCGAGCTGGGCTGCGGCGACGGCCTGGAACTCGACGGAGCGGTCGGTGGCGGCCCGGAAGGCGAGGGTCAACTCGGTGGCCCGGGCGAGCAGTTCGCGCGGGTCCTCGATCGACTCCAGGTCGAAGAAGTGCTCGGGGTCGGCGGCGGCTTCCGCGGGCTCGAAGAGAAGCGGTGCGGGGCGCATGCGCTGGCTGGACCGGGGCCGCGAGGGCTCCGCCATGTCGTTGTCCTCTCGTTCGTACGCCGCGTGGCCGCATCCATTGTCCCCCCACCCACAACCCACCCGCGCGCCGTTCCCTTGACGGCCCGTGGGCGGTGCCGTCGCCCGCTCCCCACTGCCCGCTACCTGCTGTGGGCGCGGTGGTCCGCTCCGTCCGGCCGTGCCCGCTCCCCGCTGTGGGCAGGCGTTCCGCACGGCGAGTGGGGCCTCCCCTGCTCGAGCGAAGCCGAGAGCTTGGGGAAGGGTGGGCACAGCCCAGGCCGACGGGAGTGTGACGTGGGGGGAGGGGACCAAATCGGCGGGCCTAGGGACGCCAACGCACACGGTGTTCCGCCAGCCGGGCGAGGACGGCGTGGTTCGCCTCCCAGCCGTCCGGGAACTTGACGGTGACACCCAGCTGCACGGGCTCCGTCGACGGGTGGTCGTCCAGGAGCGCGTCCACCCCCGCCCGGCACACCACGATGCACGCGTGCCGATGCCGCGAGGCAAGCACGCACAGCCGCCCCGTCTCCAGATGGAACGCCGTCGCATCCGGCCGCCCGGACAACGGATGCAGCACGACGGTCACGTCGAACTCCCGCCCCTGGAGCCGGTTGGCGGTGTCCACGGTGACGTCCACGACACCGAGCGAGGCGAGCGCCGCACGCACGGCCGCGGCCTGGTCGCGGTGCGCGGTGCCCACCGCGACCCGGTCGGCGGTGAGCGGCACGGGCTCTCCGGACCGCTCGGAGGTCGCGACCCCGCCCCGGTCGAGCAGCCGCCGCACCACGAGCGCGACGGCGCGCACGGCCTCCGGGTCCGTACGCGGCGTGTGCCGGGCGGGCAGCTCCAGGAGCCCCCACCCCGAGACGGCGGCTTCGTCGATGACCCGGTCGGGCCCCGAACCGTCCGACGGGACACCGAAGTTCAGCACCCGGTCCCCGGGCCCCGTCCCGCTGCGGAACGGCGTGTACGGATAGAACGCGTCGGACACCAGCGGCGCGGCGGACGCGGGCAGCCGCCAGGAGACGGGCAGCCGGTGCTGCGGCAGCTCGGGATTGTGCGCGAGCAGCGTGGTCACGGCGCTGGCCGAGGGGTCGTAGGCGAGCCCGGCCCACTGCTCGGCCTCGGCGATGGCGAAGGGGTCCAACTGCCCCGGATCGCCCACGAACAGGGCCCGTTCGAAGAGCCCGGCGACGGCGAGCAGGGCGTCCGACCGCATCTGGTAGGCCTCGTCCACGATCGCGTGCCGCCAGGGCTCGACGCCCTTGACGTGCCCCCACTTCGCGGCGGTCGACACGACGACGTCGAGCCCCACGAGGTCCCCGGCCTTCGCGGACTTGCGTACGTTGGGCAGCTCGTCGAGCGCCTTGTCGTACGGGTCGGAGTCGCTGCTGTGCAGCCGCCCGACGGGCAGCTCGGGATCCTTCTCGGCGAGGCGCAGGACGAGGTCGTCGACCTGGGCGTTGGTCTGGGCGACGACCATCAGGGGCCGCCCCGCGGCGGCGAGTTCGCGCGCGGCGCGCACGACGAGCGTGGACTTGCCGGCGCCGGGCGGCGAGTCCACGACGACGCCGCGGTGCGCGCCGTGCAGCGTGTCGCGCAGGATCGCGTCGGTGGCCCGCGCGGCCTCGGCGGCGGGGTCGAACGGAGCCGCACCCACAGACGTACTCACAGAATGTCCTCCGAGGTCACCGGATCCGGCAGCTCACCCGGGCCGCCCCCACCCGGCGGCTCGCCCCGGGCACCCCCGCCGGAATCCCCGCCACCCCCACCGGAGCCAACCGTCACCCCAACCTCCTCCGGCGGCCCTCCATGCGTCCAGGGCGTGTCCTCAGGATCGGGCAGCCGTGGCCCGCCCCGCTGGTCGTGCTCGAAGAGCGTCCAGCACACCCGGTCACCCACCTCCGGCACGGACCCCGGCTCGGCCTCCTTGCCGCGCCCCATCTTGTCCAGGACACGCAGGACGACGCCGCCTTCGGTGTCGTACGTCACGAACTGCGCGGCCTGAGGCTTGCCTTCGAGGGAGCGATACACCTTCACGCCCGCGTCCAGATGCGGCCGGTCGTCCGTGCACACGGTGACGAGCGGGCGCGGCCGGGGCGAGCGGCCCTCGCTGTAGGCCATGACGACGTCGGTGACCTCACCGGCGAAGGCCTCGCCCGCGAGCCGCCGCCCGGCCATCACCAGGGGATCGTCCAGCGCCTCCTGGGCGTCGAGCCGGGCCTGCTCGCGCTCGCGGGTGCCGAGCTTGTTCGCCGCGGTGACCGCGTCGTCGACGCGCGGTTGCGGCGGCTCGCCCGCGGCCACGCGGTCGCGGTGGCCGGTGAACGACCAGCGGTCACCGCGCCACCGGTCGACGGCGCCCGGCGCCTCGGGCAGCGTGCACAGCGCGTCCAGGCCGCGCCACACCGCGTCCCAGGTGGGGCGCGTACGGCTCTCCACCAGAGCGTCGATCTCGCGCTCGGCGGCGGCGAGGGAGGCGAGCAGGCCGTCCGCCTCGACACCGTCCGCGGCGGCGGCGAGGGCCGCACGCGCGCGGTCGTACCGCTCGATGGCCGGGGCCAGGAGCTGGTTGTCGAACGCCGGGTCCGTGGCGGGCCCGGCGGGCGGGCACAGCAACTGCCCGTCGGCGTCCCGCGCCAGCTCCGCGCGGAGCGCCGCGTCCGCGCCCGAGACGCCCTCGGGCGCCTCGATCCACGCGAGCAGCGCACCCAAGTGCTGCTCCTCCAGGGAGGACTGGCCGGTCGCCCAGTGCCGCGACAGCAGGTCGGTCATGGCGAGCAGGAGCGACGAGCCGGGCACCCGGGAGCGCTCGCCGAAGTGCGTGAGCCAGCGCCCGAGCAGCGGCACGCGCGGGGGCGCGGGATACGGCGCGTCCGGATCCTGCTCGGCCGTCCGCCGGAACCGCATCGAACGGCCGAGCAGGCGCACGAACTCGATGCCCGCGCGGCTCGGCACGATGAGCTGCGGCGCGTCCGCGCACAGCTCGACCTCGACCTTGACGCGCTTGCCGGTCTCCGGGTCGGCCTCCGTGCGCTCGGCCGCCTCGACATCGCTCTCGTACGACTCCACGTACGGCAGCAGGATCTCGGCGAGCCGGGACAGGAAGGCGAAGCGCAGGTCGCGGTCGCGGGGCTGGGGCACCGTGAGCAGCCGCGGCGACGTGCGCTCGGTGCCGATCAGGGCGCCGAGCGGGGCGCCCGCCTCACCGGCGGTGGTGAGCGGCACGAAGACGAGGGGCCGCTCGGAGAGATGGCGGTGCCGCACGGTCGCCCGCGGCCGGGCCCGGCCCCCGGCCGTCGCCTCCAGCCGGGCCAGATCGTCGATCAGGGACAACGCACACCTCCCGAGAGCGCGTCCGCGCGGGACGCGTCGGCCGCCTCCGTACGGCACTCGGCGGGCGCCTCAGCACGGGACTCGCCGGGCACGGAGACCCGCGCGTCCCCCAGCGCCTCCGCGCGCAACGCGCCCGCCCGCCGCAGCGCCGCCACCGCCGGGTCGTCCGGATCGCCCGCCGCACCGCGGGCCGCGGCCAGCGCCTCCTCGACGGTCGTGAGCGCCCCGAGGTCGGCGCGCAGGGAGCGGCCGAGCGACGTGAGCTCGCCCGCCGCGCGGGCCCGGTCGCGGCAGTGGAAGGCCAGCTCGCAGGCGGCCAGGCACTCGGGGGCGTACGTCGCGGGGACCGCGTCGACCGCCGCGGTCAGCTCGGCGGCGGGGCGCGTGACGTCGAACGTCGTGCCCGGCGGCAGGGTGGCGGCGATGTCCTCGACGCGGGCCAGCCGGGAGAGCTGACGGCGGGTGACGGCGAGCTGCTTGCGGATGTCCACGGGAGAGGCGGCCGGCAGGTTGGAGAAGTCCTTGGGGCAGACGAGCAGCGCCCGCCGCCGCACCTCGGGCGCGGGCCCGGGCCCCTCGGAGGGCTGCTCGTCGGCCTGTGCGGAGGCCCGCGCGGAGGCCGGGGCAGCGGCCTGTTCGTCGGCCTGCGCGGCGACCTCGGCGACCTGCGTGGAGGCGGGCGCGGCGGCCTGCTCGGCCACCTGCGCGGAGGCAGGCGCGGCGACCTCGGCGGCCCGTGCGGAAGCCGGTGCGTCGGTCTGCTCGGCGACCCGTGCCGCGACCTGCTCCAGGGCGAGGACGTACACCGCGGCCTGGCGTGCCGCCGCGCCCACCTTCGCCGCGTCCGCCGCGCCGTCGATCATCGGGAAGGACTTGATCTCGACGACCGTCCAGGTCCCGTCCGGCGCGACCACCACCGCGTCCGGCTCCAGGAACGCGGGCGTGCCCGCGACGTCCAGGGCCAGCATGGGGTGGTCGAGCAGCGTCCAGGCGCCGGCGGCCGTGGCCTCGCGCAGGGCGAGCGCGGTGCGGGCCGCGCGGCCTTCGGGGCCGGCCGCCGTGAGGTCCGGCACCCGCGCCGAGCCGGGCTCCGGCTCGGGCCCGCCGCCCAGGCACGCGTGCGTCAGGCGCAGCAGCTCCGCGCCGCCGTCGGCCTTGACCCGTGCCTCGAAGGCGTGCCCGCGCATGAACGCGAACTGGGACTGACCGAAGCCGGAGGGGGCGCCGAGCGACTGCGCGAGGTCGGCCTTCGGCACGCCCGCGCCGTCCAGGAGGGCGCGGCGCCGACAGCCCGGGTTCGCCGCGAGGGCCGCGAGGGCGCGGGCGTCCAGGGGCTGCGGCGGTACGTCAGGTCCGCGCAGTTCCGCGAGCCGTTGCCGCAGCGCCGTCCCCGGTGTCCGCGGGGCGGCCTGCGGGTCTGCCGCCCTTGTTCCCGCGGGGCTTTCCGGCCGGCTTGCCCGCGGCACCGCTGCCGACGCCCGGCTCGGCGCCGAGCTTGCGCTGATGGGGAATTCGCTCACCCGCCGAAGTCTGGCATCCACCACTGACATTGGAGGACTCTGCCGGGGCCTTGGCGACGGAAGAGGTGACCGAGGCGCCCGCGGGGCGCCGCGCGCCACCGGTGCCGCGCGCGGCCAGCGCCCCGGCGACGACCGGCCGCAGCCGCGCCTTGATCCGGGCGGCGGCGGCCCGCACGGGCCGGACGAGCAGGAATCCCACGCCCATCACGGCGATGCCCGCGAGCGCGTCGAAGAAGTAGTGGTTGGCCGTGCCCATGACGACGATGGTGGTGAGCAGCGGGTAGGCGATGGCGATGGCCTTCACCAGGGGCGTGCGGCCGTACCGCCACAGCACCACGCCGCACCACAGCGACCACCCGACGTGCAGGCTGGGCATGGCCGCGTACTGGTTGGTCATGCCGCCGAGGCCGCGCGGCGCGCTGGCCTGGCCGCCCCACCAGCCCCAGTCGCTGTACTGGGCCATCGTGTCGACGAAGCCGTAGCCCTTGTCGAGGAGACGGGGCGGGCAGGTCGGCATGAGCGTGAAGCCGATCAGACCGATGAGCGTGGAGACCATCAGCCAGGTGCGGGCGGCGGCGTAGTGCACGGCCTTGCTGCGGAACATCCAGATCAGCACCAGCGGCGTCACCAGGTAGTGCAGCGAGGCGTACCAGAAGTCCGCCGGGACGCCGATGGAGGTGTGGGCCGTGAAGAGCCGGTTGAGCGGATGCTCCAGGTTGAGGTTCAGGGCCTTCTCGACGCGCAAAATGTCCAGGCCGTGGCCCACGGCGGTCGTGACGTCCCCGCGGGCGAGCAGCCGCCCGGCCGAGTAGGCCCCGTACACCAGCAGGATCAGCGGCAGCTCCGTCCACCACCGCAGGCGGAGCCGGGCGGCACGGTTCCCGGATATTCCGCCGGCGCCCGCGCGCTGTGCCTCGGTCTGCGGCATCCGGTGGGTCCCCCATCTCATTTCGCGCTGTTCCCGCTCAGTTCGTGCGGCGTACGGCCGCTGGGTCACTTTACGGCGTACGCGAAGGCCGATGAGTCATCCCCCTGGTCGTCAAAGACGCAGAGATCGTCGCCGTGGTTGCTCCTCCGCGGCGTGAGTGATGATGGAAGGAACGGGCAGGCGACTGTCCGCTTTTGTCCCTGAATATCTCCTTGAACAACTCCTTGCACATCCCCTGCACGTCTCCTGGGAAAGGCCCTCTCCATGGCACCGCGCATCCTGCTGGCCCGGCACGGACAGACCGAGTGGTCGCTGTCCGGAAAGCACACCGGCAGGACGGACATCCCGCTCCTGGAGGAGGGCCGGCGCGGCGCGAAGCTGCTCGGCGAGCGGCTGCACAAGGCGCCCTACGACGGCCTCCCCGGTGTCGAGGTGCGCACCAGCCCGCTGTCCCGCGCGCGGGAGACGTGCGAACTCGCCGGGTTCGGCGACCGGGCCGCGGAGTGGGACGCGCTGATGGAGTTCGACTACGGCGCGTACGACGGGCTGACCCCCGCCGACATCCAGGCCGTGCGCCCCGGGTGGTTCATCTGGCGCGACGGGGTGCCGGACGGCGAGACGCTGGCGCAGGTGTCCGCGCGCGCGGACGAGGTCGTCGCCTGGGCCCGCGAGGCCGACCGGGACGTCCTCGTCTTCGCCCACGGCCACATCCTGCGCGCCATCGGCGCCCGCTGGCTGGGCTACGACATCGACTTCGCGTCCCGCATCCGCCTCAACCCGACGTCCCTGTCGATCCTGGGCTGGGCCTACGGAGAGCCCGCACTGGAGTCCTGGAACGAGACCGGGCACCTGGCCGGCTAGGGCCGGCCGGGGCGCCTGGTCGGCCAGGACCGGCCGGGACACCTGGTCGGCCAGGACCGGTCAGGAGCCCGCGAGCCCGCCGGGAATCACCCGGGAATCCCCCGCGCGCGGGCGGCGTGCTGCTCCAGGAAGTCCGTCACCCCGGCCGCCCGCCGGTGCGGGAGCAGCAGCCGCGCGGTGGTCGCGAGCATGGACTCGATCCGCGACGACTGCACCTCGTCGAGCAGGGCCAGGACCCGCAGGCCCGCCGCCGCGGCCTCGTCCGG
Organism: Streptomyces aureoverticillatus; assembly: GCF_014649395.1. GTDB lineage: Bacteria > Actinomycetota > Actinomycetes > Streptomycetales > Streptomycetaceae > Streptomyces > Streptomyces aureoverticillatus. Next base: position 520,990 of record NZ_BMSY01000002.1, on the reverse strand, counting down.
GCGGCCCGCGCGGGCCAGGTCGTCGGCCAGCTCGGCGGTGTACAGCGCGATGTTCCGGGTGAACTCGGGCGTCTGCGTCGCGGCGACGCCCGCGGCGCGCTGCGCGTGCCGGGACGCGCGCTCCCAGTGGCCGAGCGCCGACCAGCACTGCGCCTCCAGGCCGGCGAGCTCCGCGGGACCGTAGAAGGTCATCCACTCGGGATCGGTCTCGGACGGGCCGATGTCGAACAGCGCGTGCGCGCGCGTGAGCGCCTGTCGGCAGGCCGTGCGGTCGCCGAGCCCGGCCCAGCCGCCCGCCTCGCGCAGCGCGATCAGCGAGAGCAGCCGGGGCGAGCCGAGATGCCGCGCCGCGCGCGCCGCGGCCTGCGCCGCCCGCACCGCCTCCCGGGGCCGCCCCGCGTCCCGCGCCAGGAACGCGGTGTTGCAGAAGGCGTGCGCCTCCAGGGCGGGGTCGCCGGACATCCGCGCCGTCGCCAGCGCCTCCGCGTAGTGCGAGCGGGCGTCGTCGAAGCGGCCCGAGTCGTGCGCGAGCCAGCCCACGGAGATGGCGAGCTCGCCCGCACCCGAGTAGAGCCGGTCGGCCACGGCCTGCCCGCCCTGCCGGGAGGTGCCCGCGTCCAGCAGGGCGTAGGCCGTGCGCAACGGGGCGGCGGCCCGCTTGTACAGGCCGTCGGCGCCGTGCCGGTCGTCGAGCAGCCGGATCTGGCGGACGGCCTCCTCGACCGCGCTCACCTCGTTCTTGTCCGCCGCGCGCAGACGGTGCGCCGCGCGGACGCGGGCGGCCTCGGCGACGCCCCCCAGGGGGAGCCCGACGGCCCCCAGGGAAGCGACGGCCACGGTGGCCGTGCCGCTGGTCATGAATGCGCGACGCCGCACGTCGCTCTCCTCGTCGCCGGTGGTGGTGCTGTCAGTGCCGTGGTCACGCGGGTACCTGGTGTCCACGCGGTCATGCGGGTACGTGGTGTCCGCCCCGCGCGCGTCCCCCGCCCCGCGCGCCCCCCGGCCGCGGACGGCCGCGCGGGGCGCGAAGCCCAGGTCGGTCAGTGTCCGGCCCGGGAACATGTGCAGGAACACCCGCTCGTACGCGTAGTTGGGGCAGCGGATCTCGCCCGCCTCCACGCGGCCCACGTACCGCGCGTCGCAGCTCACCCGCTCGCCGATCTCACGCGCGGCCCGCCGCACGGCGGCCGCGAACTCGCCCGGCGAGCGCTGCCCGCGCAACTGCCGGAACGCGAGATTCGGTCGCGGAGGCGGAGCCGACGACGCCGATGACGACGATGCCGATGACGACGACGCCGATGACGACGACGCCGATGACGACGACGCCGATGACGACGACGCCGATGACGACGACGCCGATGACGACGACGCCGATGACGACGACGCCGATGACGACGATGCCGATGACGACGATGACGACGACGCCATGCCGGATCCTCTCGCTGGGGGACCGAGCCGGATCGCGCCGCGCTGTCCCGCGCCGTCGGCCGCTGATGTTCGGCTGGATCGTGTGCGGGGGGCTGCGGACCTGTTCCGGCGGAGCCCGAACGTACCGGCTGGGCGCCGGCCCGCACGCGGAGTTTGGCTACAAACCGGATATCTCACCCGTGATCTGCCATGAAATGCCATCCTTTGCGGCGGCGTGGCGCCGTAGCCGTTGACGCCCCCGGGCGTTGAACCATGTGGAGAGGGAGCGACGCCGCTCCCGACCTGGCGAGGAGGTTCCCTTGTTGGAATTCGGCATGGAGAACAGCGAGTCGGGGGGCGCGCTGACGACGGCCCGGCACTGGCCGAGCCAGGACCACAGCGCGGGGCCCGGCTGCGTCGAGCCGTGGGACCCGGCCCGCCCCGGGCACCCGCACCCGCCGCACGACGACCACGAGAACTGCGACCTCGTGACCGTGCCCGCGCGGCAGGGCCTGGAGGCCGTCGACATCCTGCGCCGGGGCGCCGGTGACGAGGCCGTCGGGCCCGTCCTGCACGACGGCGGCTGCGACACCCTCGGCTTTCTCGTGCCGCCCGGCACGGCGGACGGGTGGGACCTGCCCGGCAGCGCGTGCACCCAGACCTTCGGTCGGGGGGCTTCCCTCGCCCCGGGCCCGGGCCCGGGCCCGTGCCCGGACCCGGATCCGGTGCCCGCGCCGCCCGTCGTGGGTACGGGGTGGCTGGTGCCGCCCGGGGCCACCGACCCCGTGACCGACCCCGCCGTTCTGCGCGCCGCGCTGGGTGAGGCCGCCCGCATGATCGAGGCCGCCGACAACTGCCGCTGAGCTTTATATGGGGCTGCGCCCCTGTCCCCGCTCATCGCCGCTTCGCGTCATCGCCGCTTCGCGGCTCGTCCTCAAGCGCCGGACGGGCTGAAATCGGCTCGCCCTCGGACGACCGGCAAAGGGGCGCATCGCGCGCGAGCGGGGAGGCCCGCCCCCGGCGATAATGGGCTGATGGCGAGGAACAAGCGGGAGCGGCAGGCGCGTGAAGCTCTCGTCGAGGAGGTCGACGGCGGGCTTGCCGAGCTGATGCCGGACCGGGAGCGGCCGCGGGCCTGGACCCTGCTCGTGGACGGCGCGCCGCAGTCGCACGTCGACCTCGACGACCCCGCGTACCTCGACTTCGAATACCAGCGCAGGCTCGGCCACATCGCCGACCTCGTCGCCCCGCCGGGACGGCCCGTGCACGCCCTGCACCTCGGCGGCGGCGCCCTCACCCTCGCCCGGTACGTCGCCGCGACCCGCCCCCGCTCCACCCAGCAGGTCGTCGAGCGCGACACCGCGCTCGTCCAACTCGTCCGCCGCGCCCTGCCGTTGGACCCCGCCGCCCGCATACGGGTGCGCGGCACCGACGCCCGCGCAGGGCTCGCGAAGACCCCCGACGGCTGGGCCGACCTCGTCATAGCCGACGTGTTCAGCGGCGCCCGCACCCCCGCCCACCTCACCAGCGCGGAATTCCTCGCCGACATACGCCGGGTGCTCAAGCCCACCGGCTGGTACGCGGCCAACCTCGCCGACGGCCCGCCGCTCGCCTATCTGCGCGGCCAACTCGCCACCGCCGCCACCGTGTTCCCCGAACTCGCCCTCGTCGCCGACCCCGCCGTGCTGCGCGGCAAACGCTTCGGCAACGCCGTGCTCCTCGGCGCGGGACAGCCACTGCCCGTCGCCGAACTGACCCGGCGCAGCGCCGCCGACCCGCACCCCGCCCGGGTCGAACACGGGCGCGCGCTCCTCGACTTCAGCGGCGGGGCGGCCGCCGTCACGGACGCCAGCGCCGTGGCGTCACCCGCGCCGCCGTCGTCGGTGTTCCGCTGAGATGACCCCGGATCCTGCTGCTCAGCGGCCCTGGATCCCGCGGCTCAGTAGTTGTTGATGTCGACCCGCGGCGCGTGGTCGTGCCAGGTGCAGAACACCGACACGCGGTCGGCCCCCGAGGTGTACTCCACGCGGATCCACGTCGACGCCTTCCACACCTGCATCGACCAGCCCGCCGCCGGTGACGCCGACACGAGCGTCGCGGAGGACTCGCCGATGTCGAAGACGACGCGGCCGCCCTCGGTGTTGTAGCCCTTGACGCTGCCGGAAGGGGAGGGTGAAGCGGTCTTCCCGGAGTCGTCGTCCTGATGGTCCGGGCGGTCGGGGTGGTCCGGGGACGGGCTCTTCGTCCGCTCCGGGGTCTTCGTCGGCCCGGGCGGCTTCGACTTGGACGGCTCGCCGGACTTCTCCGGCGGCCGGGTGCTCGACGTCGGCTCCGGGCGGTGCGTGGACGACGACTGCGGCAGCGCCGACCGGTCGCCCGCCGCCAGCGGCAGGGCGCGCGGCGGATCGTACGCCGTGCCCGCCATCACCGTGTGCACACCCCACCACGACAGCGTGACCGCCGCGCCCGTGGCGAGCGACCACGCGACGGCGTGTACGAGACCTCTGTGCATCGCGGGCCATACTGCACCAGGCACCGCCGCGAGGACCAGGAGTCCAGCCTTCCGCTTTCCTCACCGGAAGGCGGACATCTCCTGCTCGGAAGGGGCATCTCCGGCCCGGAAGGGAACATCGGACCCAAGTCCGGGCCAAAAGTCCCACGCGGCACCCGCGTCCCCCGCATGGCGTACGGTGCCGCCCATGGCAAGTGTGCTCGTCGTCGAGGACGACCAGTTCGTGCGCTCGGCCCTCATCCGGCATCTGTCCGACGCCTCCCACACGGTACGGAGCGTCGGCACCGCCCTGGAGGCGCTGCGCGAGGTCGCCCATGTCCGCTTCGATGTCGTCATCCTGGACCTCGGCCTGCCCGACCTCGACGGGGCCGAGGCGCTGAAGATGCTGCGCGGCATCACCGACGTACCCGTGATCATCGCGACCGCGCGCGACGACGAGGCGGAGATCGTCCGGCTCCTCAACGACGGCGCCGACGACTACCTGACCAAGCCGTTCTCCGTCGAGCACCTGTCCGCCCGGATGGCCGCCGTGCTGCGCCGCTCGCGCGGCTCCGGGTCCGGCTCCGGCGAGGCGGCGCCGCGGCAGGTGCTCCAGGTCGGCGGCCTGACCGTCGACCCGCTGCGGCGCCAGGCCGAGCTGGACGGCGCGCGGCTCGACCTGACCCGGCGCGAGTTCGACCTGCTCGCGTTCCTCGCGGGGCGGCCCGGCGTCGTCGTACCCCGCAAGGAACTGCTCGCCGAGGTGTGGCAGCAGAGCTACGGGGACGACCAGACCATCGACGTCCATCTGTCCTGGCTGCGCCGGAAGTTGGGCGAGACCGCGGCCAACCCGCGCTATCTGCACACGCTGCGGGGCGTCGGCGTGAAGCTGGAGCCGCCGCTGTGAACCGGGGCAGGGTTGCGGGGGCCGCGCCGTGAGGTGGGCGCTCGTGAAGGTGTGTCTGGCCGTCACCACGATGGTCGTGGCCGCCTTCGCCATCCCGCTCGGCCTCGTCATCCAGGAGATGGCCCGCGACCGCGCCTTCTCCGCCGCCGAACGGCACGCCGCCGGCATGGGCCCCACCCTCTCCATCACCACCGACCGCGACCAGCTCACCCGGGCCGTCGCCACCTCCGAGGCGGGCGGCGACGGGCGGATGGCCGTGTACGTACCGGCCGTCGGCCGGAACCCGGCGCTGAAGATCGGCGACCGCCGCGCCACCGCCCACGACGTGGAGGCAACCCGCGCGCAGGGCCGGGCCAGGACCACCGGCGTGCCCGGCGGCTCCGCGCTGCTCCAGCCGTTCGGGCTGAGCTCCGGGGAGATCGCCGTCGTCGAGATCTTCGTGCCGGAGAGCGAGGTCAGCAACGGCGTGACCACGGCGTGGCTGATGCTCGCGGGGGTCGGCGTGGCGCTGATCATCGGGTCGGTGGCGGTCGCCGACCGGCTCGGCGTACGCATGGTCCAGCCCGCGCGGCGTCTCGTGGGCGCCGCGCACGACCTGGGCGAGGGCAAGCTCGGGGCGCGGGTGCCGGAGGACGGGCCGACCGAACTGCGGCTCGCCGCCGTGGCGTTCAACTCCATGGCCGACCAGGTCGTCCAACTCCTCGCCAACGAGCGGGAGCTGGCGGCGGACCTGTCGCACCGGCTGCGTACACCCCTGACCGTGCTGCGCCTCAACGCGGCGTCGCTGGGCGACGGCCCGGCGGCCGAGCAGACCCGCGTCGCCGTCGAGCGCCTCGAACGCGAGGTCGACACCATCATCCGTACGGCGCGTGACGCGAAGCCGCAGACGGCGGCCGCCGTGCACACCGGGCCCGGCGCCGGGTGCGACGCCGCCGAAGTCATCCGCGAGCGGATGGAGTTCTGGTCGGCGCTCGCGGAGGACGAGGGGCGCGAGGCGCGGGTCGCCGGGGTGGACCGGCCGGTGTGGATCCCGGTGGCGCGGGCCGAACTGGTCGCGGCCCTGGACGCGTTGCTCGGCAACGTCTTCCGGCACACGCGCGAGGGCGCCGCGTTCGCCGTCGACGTGCACAGCGGGGAGGACGCGGTGATCGTGCTGGTGTCCGACGCCGGGGGCGGCATCGCCGACCCACAGGCCGCGCTCGCCCGCGGCAACTCGGGCGGCGAGGCGGGCTCCACCGGCCTCGGCCTCGACATCGTCCGCCGCCTCGCGGAGTCCACGGGCGGCGATGTACGCATCGGCAGCTCGGTGCTCGGCGGCACGGAGGTGAGGCTGTGGATCCAGCGGGACCTGCGGCGGGGACCGGCCGGGGGCCGACGGCGGGGGTCTGTGCGGCGGCGCGGACTGACGCGACGGCGCCGCGGGAAGGGCCCCCAACCGGCCGCAGACGCCAAGTGACCGTGCGCGACGGGGGCGGCGGCTGAGACAGCGGCGTACGGAGAGACGCACTGCGGCCCGAGCCTTGCGGTCGACTGGCAAGGGGGCGGGCGGGTGGGAGAGATCCGCCGCGAAGCGGCGGCCTGGAAGACCCCCCCCACACACAAACCCTGGCCGGAAGGCCCAACCTTTCCCCATCCCGATCCCACTCTTAAGCGCACCCTAAGATCCACGCCCGAGCCCGGAAAGCCCGTTTTGCCGCGCCCACGCAGGGCTAACGTGCGGAGCGATCCCACCCGCACCCCCCCGAAAAGGCAGGCGCAGCCATGAGCACCCACCGCCGCAGAATCACCGGCAGGCAAAAGGCGATGGCCACCGCGGCCACCGCGGCGATCGTAGGCGGCGGAGCCTTCCTGTTCTCCGGCACGGCCCAGGCTGCCGCCGTCGGCGCCGCGTACACCAAGACCAGTGACTGGTCGGGTGGTTACACCGCGCAGTACGTGGTCAAGAACAGCACCGACAGGGCCCAGTCCGACTGGACCCTGGAGTTCGACCTGCCCGCGGGCACGAAGCTCGGCTCGCTGTGGAACGCGGAGCACAAGGTCGAGGGCCGCCGCGTCACCGTGACCCCGCCCAAGTGGGACAAGGAGCTGGCCCCCGGCGAGTCCCTGACGGTCGGCTTCGTCGTGTCCGGCGCCGCCGACCCGGTCAAGTGCCTGATCAACGAGGCCAAGTGCGCGGCCGACGACGGCCCGCCCCCGCAGCCCTCCGGCCGCCCCACCGAGAAGCCCACCCAGGACCCGACCGGGAAGCCGACCGACAAGCCCACGGACAAGCCCACCGAGAAGCCGACGGAGAAGCCCACTCCGACCCCCACCCCCACCAAGACCACCCCCGGAGAGGGCACCGGAGGAACCAAGGGCTCCGCCAAGTTCGCCCCCTTCGTGGACACCTCCCTCGCCCCGGCCTACGACCTCGTCGACACCGCCACGAAGACCGGCGTGAAGGAGTTCAACCTGGCGTTCGTCACGTCCGGCGGTGGCTGCGAGCCCCTGTGGGGCGGCACCACGGCGCTCGGTGACGACAAGGTGGCCGCCCAGATCGGCGACCTGCGCGCCAAGGGCGGCGACGTCCGCGTGTCGTTCGGCGGCGCGGCCGGCTCCGAACTCGGGCTGCGCTGCGACGGCGCCGACGCCCTCGCCAAGGCGTACGGCAAGGTCATCGACACGTACAAGCTGACCAAGGTGGACTTCGACATCGAGGGCGCGGCCCTGCCGGACACCGCCGCCAACTCCCGCCGCGCCCAGGCGATCGCGAAGCTCCAGAAGGACCACCCCGGGCTCGACGTCTCCTTCACGCTGCCGGTGATGCCCGAGGGCCTGACCCAGCCCGGCGTCGACCTGCTCGCCGACGCGAAGAAGAACGGGGTGAAGACGTCGGCCGTGAACATCATGGCGATGGACTACGGACCGGCGTACAGCGACGACATGGGCAAGTACGCCACCCAGGCGGCGACCGCCACGCAGGCGCAGATCAAGGGCGTGCTCGGCCTGTCGGACGCCGAGGCGTGGAAGACCGTCGCGGTCACGCCGATGATCGGCGTCAACGACGTCACCACGGAGATCTTCAAGGTCGACGACGCCACCGAGCTGGTGAAGTTCGCGCAGGACAAGGGCATCGGCTGGCTGTCGATGTGGTCCTCCACGCGCGACAAGGCCTGCGCGGGCGGCGGCAACTCCGTGCAGCCGACGTGCTCGTCGATCGAGCAGGACCCGCTGGCGTTCACAAAGGCCTTCGCGGCCTACAAGTAGCGCACCCAGGTCCCTCAACCCTCCCAGCCCCCTCCCAAGTTCCCCCCACGGGAAACACGCGCCCCGGCCGGACCCCCACCCGGCCGGGGCGCACCCGTGTTCAGTCCTCGACCGTGGCCTGCGGCAACTCCCCGCTCGCCGCCACCTTCGCGTACCACTGCGCGCTCGACTTCGGCGTCCGCGCCTGCGTTTCGTAGTCGACGTACACCGCCCCGAACCGCTTGCTGTAGCCGTACGACCACTCGAAGTTGTCCATGAGCGACCAGAGGAAATAGCCGCGGACGTCGGCGCCCGCGGTGATCGCCTCGTGCACGGCGGCCAGGTGCCCGCGCAGATAGCGGACGCGGTCGGGGTCGTGGACCTGGCCGCCCGCGCCGGGCTTGTCGTCGAAGGCGGCGCCGTTCTCCGTCACGAAAAGGGGAACCCCGGGGGCCTGAGCGGTGTACTCAAGGAGAAGGTCCTTCAGGCCGGTGGGGTCCACCGGCCAGTCCATGGCGGTGAGTTCGCCGGGCGCGCGGTGGAAGGAGACGTCGTCGGCGCCCGGCCAGGGGGAGTGGTCGGCGGCGCCGTGCCCGTCGAGGCGCGGGCCACCGGTGTGCGGTCCTGCCGACACGACAGCGGGGGAGTAGTAGTTGATGCCGAGGAAGTCCAGCGGCTGCCGGGCGATGCCCAGGTCGCCGTCGCGCACGAAGGACCAGTCCGTGACCCGGGCGGTGTCCGCGAGCAGATCGTCGTCGTACGTCCCGCGGAGCATCGGCCCGGTGAAGACGCGGTTGGCGAGCGCGTCGACGCGCCGCCGCGCGTCGAGATCGGCGGCGGAGGAGGTGAGCGGGCGCACGGCGCTCGGGTTGAGGCAGACGCCGACCCGGGCGCGCGCGGGCAGCGCCGCGCGCAGCGCCCGTGCGCCCAGGCCGTGGGCGAGGTTGAGGTGATGCGCCGCGCGCAGGGCGGCCGCGGGATCGGTGCGGCCGGGCGCGTGCACGCCCGAGCCATAGCCCAGGAACGCGCTGCACCAGGGCTCGTTGAGGGTCGCCCACAGCTCCACGCGGTCACCGAGCGCCCCGGCGACGATGCCCGCGTACTCCTCGAAGCGGAACGCGGTGTCCCGCTCCGGCCAGCCGCCGCCCGCCGGGGAGCCGCTGGGGAAGGCCGACTCCAACTCCTGGGGCAGGTCCCAGTGGTAGAGCGTGACCATCGGCGTGATGCCGTGCGTGAGCAGTTCGTCGACGAGCGCCCGGTAGAAGTCGAGCCCGCGCTGCACGGCGGGCCCGCGCCCGGTCGGCTGCACCCGCGGCCAGGACACCGAGAAGCGGTAGGCGCCGATGCCCAGGTCCGCCATCAGCCGCACGTCGTCGCGCCACCGGTGGTAGTGGTCGCAGGCCACGTCCCCGGTGTCCCCGCCGAGCACCTTGCCCGGGGTACGACTGAAGGTGTCCCAGATCGACGGCGTCCTGCCGTCCTCGGCCACCGCCCCTTCGATCTGGTACGCGGCGGTCGCGGCACCCCACAGAAAGGCGGGCGGAAACCGCAGGTTCGCGTCGGACTTCGCGTCGGACTTCACGTCGGACATGGAAGCGCTCCCATGGGTTGTACGGAAAGGGGGGGTGAGCAAGCGGGATGTGCCGGAACGGATCAAGGGTGGGCGGGTGGGAAAACCCGCCGCGGAGCGGCGGAGAGACCTGGTCGAGGCGCCCCGCCAGAGATCTCAGCCCTTGACGGCGCCCTGCATGATCCCGCCCACGATCTGCTTGCCGAACAGGACGAAGGCGATGAGCAGCGGCAGCGTCCCGAGCAGCGCGCCCGCCATGATCACGGACTGGTCGGGGATCTGCCCCCGCCCGAGCCCGGCGAGGGCAACCTGCACGGTCGGCTCGCCGCCCTGCGTCAGCGCGATGATCGGCCAGAAGAAGTCGTTCCAGGCCATGACGAAGGTCAGCATGCCGAGGACGGCCATCGCGGGCCGGGCTGCGGGGAAGACCACGTGCCAGATCAGCCGGACGCTGCTGGCCCCGTCGACCCGGGCGGCCTCGATCACCTCGGTGGGCAGCGCCTCGATGAGGTACTGCCGCATGAAGAACACCCCGAAGGCGCTCACCAGCGTCGGCAGGATCACCGACTGCAGCTGATCGGTCCAGCCGAACTCGGCCACCATCATGAACAGCGGTACGACGCTGAGCTGCGGCGGCACCATCATCGTGCCGATCACGAGCAGGAGAAGGAGCCCCCGGAAGCGGAACCGCAGCTTGGCGAAGGCGAAGCCCGCGAGGGTGGAGAACAGCACCGTGCCCACGGTGACGCTGCCCGCCACCACCAGGGTGTTGACCAGGGCCGTGCCCATGTTGGCGTCGGTCCAGGCGATCTCCAGGTTCTTGAAGAGATTGCCGCCGAACCAGAAGGGCGGAGGTGTCTCGGCGAGCCGCGTGTTGTTGCGGGAGGCGGCGATCGCGGTCCACACCAGGGGGAAGAGGGAGCCGATGGTGAACAGGATCAGCACGGCGTACGCCACTTTGCCGCCGTGCAGTTGGCGGCCGGCGCCGCGTTTCTTGAGCCTTGTCACGTCATCCCCTCACGAGCTTCGGCGGATCCAGCGGCTGATCGCCCAGTTGAGCAGGCCGATCAGGACGAGAATGAGGAACATGGTCCAGGCGATCGCGGAGGACCGCCCCAGGTGCTGGTTGAACCAGCCCTGTTCGTAGAGATAGAGGCCGAGCGTCTGGAACTGGTGGTCGGAGCCGCCGGTGGGGCTCGCGCCCTGGTTGAACAGGAGCGGCTCGCCGAAGAGCTGGGTCGCGCCGATCGTCGACACCACGCAGGTGAACAGGATCGTCGGCCGCAGCGAGGGAATCGTGACGTGCCGGAACTGCTGCCAGCGGCTCGCGCCGTCCAGCGCCGCCGACTCGTACAGATCGTTGGGAATGGCCTGCATCGCGGCCAGATAGATCAGCGCGTTGTAGCCGGTCCACCGCCAGATGACGATCGAGGAGACGGCGAACTGCGCGGTCCAGTCGCCGTTCTGCCAGTCGACGGCGTCGATGCCGACGAGCCCGAGCGCCCAGTTGATCATGCCGTGGTCGGTGCGGCTGAACATGAGCACGAAGACGAGCGTCGCCGCGGCCACGGACGTGGCGTACGGAGTCAGGATGGCCACGCGGAAGAACATCGAGCCGCGCAGCCGGTAGTGGAGGAGATGGGCGAGGCCGAGCGCCATCAGGAGCTGCGGCACGGTCGAGATGAGGCCGATGGTGAAGGTGTTGCGCAGCGCGTTCCAGAAGAAGTCGTCTTCCATCAGCCGCGAGAAGTTGCGCAGGCCCACCCACTCCATGTCCGTGGGCGATCCGAGCTCCACGCGGTGCAGCGAGGCCCACCCCGTATAGAGGAGCGGGAACAGCCCGAAGGCGATGAAGAAGAGGAAGAAGGGCGCGATGAGGGCGTAGGGGCTCCACTTCACGTCCCGGCGGTAGCGGCGGCTGCGCCGGGCCCGGCGGCGCTCGGCGGCCCGGTCGGCGGCCGGGTCGGCGGCGCCGGGAAGCGAGCCGGAGCGGGCGCCGGCCACGGCCTCGCGGCCGTCGCCCGCGAGCGTGCCGGCCCGCGCGCGGGGGGCCGCGCCCTCCTCCCCCGTGGAGGGCGCGGCGGCAGATGCGTCACTCGGAATGTCGGTCACCGGATGATCACTGGTCCAGTGCGTTGTCGATCGTCTTCACGGCTTTGTCCCAGGCCTTGTCGGGCGACGTTCCCTTCTGGTCGACGCCGAGCATCCCGGTGTCGGCCAGGTACTGCTGGATGATGCCGTCCTTGGGGCCGATGGGCTGGACCGGCACGCCCTCGGCGGCCTTGGCGAAGATCTTTCCGACGGGCGCGTCACCGAAGTAGGGGTTCTTGGCGTCCTTCACCTCGGGCAGGTCGTACGCCGCGCTGGCGCTCGGGAAGCTGGCCCGCTTGTCGAACAGCTTGGCCTGCTGCTTCGGGGCGGTCAGCCAGGCGACGAGCTTGGCGGCCTCCTCCTTGTTCTTGCCCGCCTCGGGCACGGTCAGGAAGGAACCGCCCCAGTTGCCGGGCTTGGGCGCGGCGGCGACCTCCCACTGGTCCTCGCCCTTGTCGCCCGCCTTGTCCTTGATGTAGCCGAGCATCCACGGCGGGCAGGTCACGGTGGCGAAGGAGCCGTTGGAGAAGGCCTGGTCCCAACTGGGCTGGAACTGCTGGAGCTTGGCGGTGAGCCCGGCCTCGGCGAACTCGGCCGCGAGGTCCCAGCCCTCCTTCACGCCCGGGCTGTCCTTGTAGACCAGCTCGCCGTCCTTGTCGTAGAACTTCTCCTTGCCGGAGGCGTGCACGGCGGCCATCACGCCGGTGGCGCCGTCGACGAAGGCGGTGCCCTCGGGCGCCTTCTCCTTGTACCGCTTGCCCGCCTCCAGGTACTTGTTCCAGTCGCCGGCCCAGAGCTTGCCGACCTCCTCGCGGTCCGTCGGCAGCCCGGCCTTCTTGAACAGGTCCTTGCGGTAACAGATGCCGGTCGGCCCGATGTCGGTGCCGAGGCCGACGGTCTTGCCGTCGTCGGTGGTGCCCTGCTGCCACTTCCAGTCCAGGTAGGCGTTCTTGTCGACGCCGGAGACCTTGCCGAGATCCATCAGCTTGCCGGAGTGCGTGCCGGTCAGCTCGGCGATGTTGCCGACCTCGACGGCCTGGACGTCGGAGAGGCCGCTGCCGCTGCTGAGGTGGGTGAGCAGGGCGGGCCAGTAGTTCTCGTTGCGCTGTACGGAGTTCTGCTTGATGGAGATGTCCGGGTTGAGCTTCTCGTACTCCTTGTAAAGGCCGGCCTCCTGCAGGCCGAAGGCACCGAACACCCCGACGGTCAGGGTCGTCTTGCCCTTGCCTCCTCCGCCACCGCCCGAGGAGCCGCCGGGCTCGTCTCCGCCGGAGTCCTCCGCGCAGCCGGCGAGCAGCCCGCCGGCGAGGGCGGCGACGGCCGCGAGGACCACGGCCTTGCGGGACGTTCGAGTCCTGTAGCGCATTGCGTCCTCCTGGTGCCCTGACGTACCGGCCGACGGCCAACCAGCTTGCAAATGTCACTAGTTGGTGGGAAACGGCTCGGACGGGACGTGCGGGTCGTGTAAGAGCCGGGTAGGGTGGGAGCGCTCCCATGTGTGATGTGTTGAAGGTTCGCGGGTCGCCCCGGGGGTGTCAAGGCACCGGACACCGGGAGTTGCGGGCCGTTCGCGCTGTCGCTGGTGGCGGTGGTCCTGCTGTTAGATTCGCGTCGTGGGGAGGCACTGATGGGGAGTGGTCAGCCCAGGGGGCGTAGCGGCGGGCGGCCGACGCTGGAGGAGGTCGCGGCGCGCGCCGGGGTCGGCAGGGGCACGGTGTCCCGGGTGATCAACGGCTCGCCCCGGGTGAGTGAGCACACGCGTGCGGCCGTAGAGGAGGCGGTCGCCGAGCTCGGGTACGTCCCGAACACGGCGGCTCGCGCGCTCGCCGCCAACCGCACGGACTCGATCGCCGTGGTCGTGCCCGAGCCGGAGTCCCGGTTCTTCTCGGAGCCGTATTTCTCGGACATCATCCACGGCGTGGGCACGGCGCTCGCCGACACGGACATGCAGCTGCTCCTGACCTTCGCGGGCGGCGACCGCGAGCGGCGCAGCCTGGCGCAGTATCTGTCCGCGCACCGCGTGGACGGCGTCCTGCTCGTCTCCGTGCACGCCGACGATCCGCTCCCCGACCTGCTCCAGCAGTTGGAGATCCCCGCGGTGATCAGCGGCCGCCGCTCGGCCGACGAGCCGCTCGCCTCGGTCGACTCCGACAACTTCGCGGGTGCCCGCGCGGCCGTGGACCACCTCCTCGGCCGGGGCCGCCGCGCGATAGCCACGATCACCGGGCGCCTGGACGTGTACGGCGCCCAGCGCCGCCTCGACGGCTACCGCGACGCGCTCGCCGAGGCGGGCCACCCGGTCGACGAGGCCCTGACGGCCCTCGGCGACTTCACCGAGGAGGGCGGCCGCCGCGCCATGACCGAGCTCCTGGCCCGCCGTCCCGACCTGGACGCGGTCTTCGCCGGCTCGGACGTGATGGCGGCGGGCGCCCGCCAGGTGCTGCGGGAGGCGGGCCGCCGCATACCCGACGACGTGGCCCTGGTCGGCTTCGACGACTCGGCGATCGCCCGCCACATGGATCCGCCGCTGACCAGTGTGCGCCAGCCCATCGCGGAGATGGGCCGCACGATGACGGACGTCCTCCTGGCGGAAATCGCCGACCCCCGCCCGGCGGTGGCCCGCCGCCTGACCCGGCAGCAGATCGTGCTGCCCACGGAACTGGTGTGCAGGGCGTCGTCGTAGCCCGCCGTCCCCGAAAAAGGGGATGATCTTGCTGCCCGCACGGAGTAGCGTCCCCAGGCCGTACGAGCCGTACGAGTACGCGTACGGCCAACCGCACCGGCAAGGGGAGCGAGCGAACGATGAAGCCGATGACCGACACCGAGTGGCGTTCCTTCGTCCTGACGGGCACGCGCACGGGCAAGCTGGCGACGAACCGCGCGGACGGCCGCCCGCACGTCACCCCCGTGTGGTTCCTCCTGGACGACACGGGCGAAGACACCTACGTGCTCTTCACCACCTGGCACGCCTCCCTGAAACACAAGTCCCTCCGCCGAGACCCCCGCTTCTCCCTCTGCGTGGACGACCAGGAGCCCCCGTACTCGTACGTGATGCTGGAGTGCACGGCCGACTTCACCGACGACCCCGCAGTGCTGCGCGACTGGGCCACCCGGATCGGCGGCCGCTACATGGGCGAGGAGCGGGCCGCCGCGTACGGGGAGCGGAACTCGGTGGAGGGCGAGTATCTGGTGCGGGCCCGGGTGGACCGGGTGATCGCGTTCGGCGGGGTTGCGGACTAGGTGGGGCGGGCCGTCAGAGGTATCCCTCTTTCGAGGGTCAGCTCTCAGAGGGGGTGACGCGGCAGGGCGCTCAGCCCTCCGTCGCCTTCGCGTACTCCTGTGCCATGCCGCCCGCGAAGTCGTACACCACGACGGGTTCGTCGCCGACGACCCAGGCGTCGTGTCCGGGCGGGCACACGAAGACGTCGCCCGGTCCGACTTCGGCCTCGCCGCCGTCGTCCATGCGGATACGCATCCGTCCCTCGGCCACGTAGCCGTTGTGGTGGACCTGGCAGCTCTCGGTCCCCGCGATCGGCGCCACGCACTCGGACCAGCGCCAGCCGGGTTCGAAGGTGCCCACGGCGAAGTCCAGCCCCGTGAGGTGGAGGGCTTCGAGGTGGCCGCGGGGGAAATCGCGCCGCTCGTCCGGCTTCTCTACTGCCTTGACCTCGATCATGACGACATCCTCCGTTCTGGGCATGCCAATGGGCGTCGGGGTCAGTCGCCGCCGCGGTGTCCACGGCCGATGTCGTCGTCGGCCGGCCCCTTCATTCCATCGTGTGCCTGTCCACCTGGGGGCGCCATCCGGGGGACCACCCAGAGGGTGGCATCGGGGTCGGCAACTGGGGGAGCGGGCGTGTCCGGGCGCCGGGGAGGGCGTTGATCGATTCAGGCGGCCGGCGGGGTGCTCCGTGTGCGTGATGCCGTGTGTGGCCTGCCGGGCGCCTGTCAGTGCAACCCACCCAAGGAGAGCGACATGTCCACGATCATGAAGAAGACGACTGCTGTGGCGCTGGGCGCCGGCGCACTCGTGGTGAGCGGCGCCGGTCTCGCGTCCGCCGACGCCGGCGCCAGTGGCGCCGCTGTGAACTCCCCCGGCGTCATCTCCGGCAACGCGATCCAGGTTCCGATCCACGTTCCGATCAACCTGTGCGGCAACACCGTCGACATCATCGGTCTGCTCAACCCGACCTTCGGCAACACCTGCGTCAACGACTGACCAGGCGAATCGCGCCGTAGGAGCCGACCGGCTCCGGGCGCCCCGAGTGAGCGCGCCGCCGACCTTCCCTTCCGGCGGCGCGCTCACGGAGATCTCGGGGGACCCGCTTGAGCATGACGAAGGCCCGACCTGTTCTCACAGGTCGGGCCTTGATCATTCAGGGTGAGTGACGGGACTTGAACCCGCGGCCACCTGGACCACAACCAGGTGCTCTACCAACTGAGCTACACCCACCGCGGGCCGGTCTTTGTCGTTCTTCCGACCGGCCGAGAAAAAGTGTACAGGGTCCGAAGGGGTGCTCGCGCACGCCTTTTCCGGACCCCGTACGAAGGGTGCCGGGGACGGTCAGTCCGCAGGCAGGACGTACTTCGCGGCGATCGACTTGGCGGTGTCCGAGTCGGGCCCGGGCTGCGGGACGAAGATCGCCTCGCGGTAGTAGCGCAGCTCCGCGATGGACTCGCGGATGTCGGCCAGCGCCCGGTGGTTGCCGTTCTTGTCCGGGCTGTTGAAGTACGCCCGGGGGTACCAGCGCCGGGCCAGCTCCTTGATGGAGGAGACGTCGACGATGCGGTAGTGCAGGAAGTCCTCAAGGGTCGGCATGTCCCGCAGCAGGAAGCCGCGGTCCGTGCCGACCGAGTTGCCGCACAGCGGGGCCTTGCGGGGCTCCTTCACATGCTGACGGATGTAGGCGAGGACCTGCTCCTCGGCGTCGGCCAGCGTGGTGCCGCCGGACAGCACGTCGAGGAGCCCCGAGGTGGTGTGCATCTGCCGCACCACCTCGGGCATGGTCTCCAGGGCCGCGTCCGGCGGGCGGATCACGATGTCCACACCTTCGCCGAGCACGTTCAGTTCCGAGTCGGTGACCAGCGCGGCCACCTCGATAAGTGCGTCATCCGTCAGCGAGAGCCCGGTCATCTCGCAGTCGATCCACACCATGCGATCGTTCATGCGCCCAACCCTACGGCGCGCTCCTCTGACCGGGCAGGGGAGTGCGGCCCGGCGCGTACGCGTCGGAGTGCGGCCTGCCCGCGTCCATCGGCAGGGACGCCGTGGCGCCGAGCGAGCTCGCGGCCGCCGTGCGCCGGGTCTGGGACGGCACGGGGCCCGGCGACAGGCCGGGATTCCCGCCCGGGCCGGGGCCTGGGCCCTCCGCGGAGACCATGGAGGCGGTCGCGGGCACGGCGGTGGCCGCCGCCGACTCCAGCGCGCGCTCGCTCTGCGGCCGGCGCGCCCGGTAGGCGGCGCGGTAGGCGGCGGGCGACGAGCCGAGCTGGCGCCGGAAGTGCCCGCGCAGCGCGACCGGCGAGCGGAAGCCGCAGCGCCCGGCGACCTCGTCGACCGAGTAGTCGGAGGTCTCCAGGAGCCGCTGTGCCTGCAGCACCCGCTGGGTGATCAGCCACTGCAGGGGAGCGCTCCCCGTCAGTGAGCGGAAGCGCCGGTCGAACGTGCGGCGGCTCATGTAGGCGCGGGCGGCCAGAGTCTCCACGTCGAACTGCTCGTGGAGGTGCTCCAGGGCCCAGGCCACGACCTCGGCCAGCGGGTCGGCGCCGATCTCCTCCGGGAGCGACCTGTCCAGGTAGCGCTCCTGGCCGCCTGCCCGGCGCGGCGGCACGACCAGCCTGCGGGCGAGCGCGCCCGCCGCCTCGTTGCCGTGGTCGGTGCGCACGATGTGCAGGCACAGATCGATTCCGGCCGCGGTGCCGGCCGACGTCAGCACGTCGCCGTCGTCGACGAACAGCTCCCGCGGGTCGACGTGCACGGACGGATAGCGCTTGGCGAGCGTCGGCGCGTACATCCAGTGCGTCGTCGCCGGGCGGCCGTCCAGTAAACCGGCCGCCGCGAGGACGAACGCGCCGGTGCACAGGCCGACGATGCGCGCGCCCTCCTCGTGCGCGCGGCGCAGCGCGTCGAGCGCCTCCAGCGGCGGTGGCGATGTGATCGACCGCCAGGCCGGTACGACGACCGTGCCGGCCCGCGAGATCGCCTCGAGGCCGTGTGGCGCGGTCAGTTCGAGCCCGCCGGTGGTGCGCAGCGGACCTTCCTCGCCGGCGCACACGAGCAGCCGGTATCGAGGGACTCCCGCGTCCTGCCGGTCAATGCCGAACACGGAGAGAGGTATGGAACTCTCGAAGATGGGACCACCGCTGAAGAGCAGCACCGCGACGATTTCCCGACGTCGCCGCCCGGAGAGTTTCCGCGCCGCGGCTTCCTGCACGGCAGTGGAGTCGTGGCTCATGGCGCTAAGCCCCCCTCGGTCGTCGCGGCTCCCTGTTCTTGGCGCGCTTGATGGACCTGTCGCTCCTGCACGTTTCCCCTCGGTCCTCCACCAGTCCCCCGCCGTACTACAGTCAAGATCGAATCTACTGCGTCACGTGACGCCGCCGTGACCAGTTCAGCACCCGGCGCATTGTCGACATGGCAACTTGGCGTGAAGCATTCGATCACGAAGCGTCGCACTCGCGGGGCGCCCAGGGAAGTGCGCCTCGTGCCAGTGGCCGGTCAACGTAGGGTGCAGAGCCCTTCCGTGCTCCTTTCACCCCTGGTGGGACGTGGGTTGACCCCCTGTTCGGCCAGGGAATGCCGACGGCTGGGAAGTTGGCTGAAAACATACGGGGGAGCGTGCGGGAATCAGTCAGTCCACCGGCGCGCTCGGCCCCGGACGGCGACCGCCCCGGTGCGCCCCCGGCGCATGCCGTTGACGCCGTCCCCGCCCGCCCGCGCCCCGCTGCGCGCGGGCTCGCGCCGCCCCGCGCTCGGACTGCCGCAGGAGCACCCGGCACACCCCGGTCACGGCCGCGAGTCCCAGGGCCGTCCCGCCCGCGCCGGCCAGGGAGGTCCCGTACCCGACGAGCACCACGGGAACCAGGACGCAGGAGAACGCCGCCCAGCGCACCACGTCGCTCGCGGAGTCCTGCGGGGCGGCGGCCGGGGCCCGGACGGGCCGGGGCGCGGGGACCGCGGGGGCCCGGCGCTCGCGCGCCCCCTCAGCGGCGCGGCGGTGGGTGGCGGCCGGGGTGGCGGTGGCGGCGGTATGCGGTCCTGGCACGGCGTGCTCCCTGGAGCGGTGGTTTCGCACGGTGTGGCGGGCGGCTGCGGATGTCTCCGAAAGAGTGGTTTCAGGGGTTCAACGCGTGGCCGGGCACCCGGTCACTGGCCTGAAGGGAGAGCGCTCCCGAACCGGGCGCAAACCGCCTGTACGGGGCAGCCGCCATTGCCATCCGGGCCCGGCTCATGCATGCTCCGGTGAACGCCGTGCGGCCCGTGCAGGGCCTCAGTGGGGCCTCAGGGAGCCTCGCGCGGCTCGGAACAGGGCCTGGGCAGGAGAGGAGTGCCGCCGTACCCTTGGGGGTAAGGGGTTGTGAAGATGATTCCCGGACACAGGTCCCGGCGCAGGTCCTGCGGGCTCGGAGCCGCGCAGATCCGGTGACCACCGCCCGCCCCAGACAGAAGCCGACCCTCCCACAGAGGACTCCTTCGCCGAGACACCGATGGCCGGTCACGAATTCTCCGAACCCGCGGACCGCAAGCGGCAGGTCGCCGATCCGAGCGCGACCCCCCGAGCGGCGGAAGAACCACGTCATTCCTGCGATCCCGCCTTCCGGCACGGCGTCGTCGTCGGCTTCGACGGCTCGACATCCAGCGAGCGGGCCCTCGCCTACGCGATCGGGATGGCCCACCGCGCCGGCTCCGGCCTGATCATCGTGCACGTCGCCAACCGGCTGCCCACCACGGTCTGGGCGGGCTGCGAGCCCCCGGTCTTCGTCGACGTCCCCGACCACCGCACCGAGGTCCTCGGCCTCGAGCTGGCCTGCGCGGACTATCTGGCCGAGGTGCCCTGGATCCTGGTCGAGCGTGGCGGCGACATCTGCCACGAGCTCGAAGAGGTCGGCCGGGAGTACTCCGCGGACGCCATCGTCGTCGGATCGACGCACGGAATCGTGGGGCGCATCTTCGGCTCCGTCGCGGGCCGTCTCGCGCGCCGTGCGCAACGGCCCGTGGTCGTCATCCCGTGACGTACTGAACCCTCTCGCGTGATCCCGCGCCCTTCCGCGTGATTCCGCAACGCCCTTTCGTGCCAGGTGGGATGAGGGTTTCGCGGCGTCAACTTCCTTGTGGCGGCGCATAAATCTACTCGTGCGTAGAGGTGGTTTGCGCCCTTGTGAAGGGTACATATCGCTCGCCGGGGAACCACTGCCCGGGCCGCCGCGCGGTGGCCTGGGCGGCCTGCCGGCCGGGGGGTGACGGCCGCCGGCTGATGCAGGCGCGGGCCGGGGTAATGGGCGACCCTGGTCCCTTGAAGAGCGGCCCCTCCGTGCGCCTGGTGGCACGCACGGAGGGGCCGCTCACCTCTTTGCGGCTAAACCGCCGCCGCTCTCGCGGACCGGGTTGCTCGCCGCGGGGGTTGCTCAATTGTCGCTGCCGTGATCGCGGGTGGAATTACTCCACAGTGACCGACTTCGCCAGGTTGCGGGGCTTGTCGATGTCGCGGCCCAGGGCCAGGGCCGTGTGGTACGCGAGGAGCTGGAGGGGGATGCCCATCAGGATCGGGTCCAGCTCGTTCTCGTTCTTCGGGACGACGATCGTGTGGTCGGCCTTCTCCTGCTCCTGGTGGGCGACCGCGAGGATCTTGCCGCTGCGGGCCTTGATCTCCTCCAGGGCGGCGCGGTTCTTCTCCAGGAGGTCGTCGTCGGGGACGATCGCGACCGTCGGCAGGGCGGGCTCGATCAGGGCGAGCGGGCCGTGCTTCAGCTCGGAGGCCGGGTAGGCCTCGGCGTGGATGTAGGAGACCTCCTTGAGCTTCAGGGAGGCCTCGCGGGCCACCGGGTAGCCGCGTACGCGCCCGATGAAGAGCATCGACTTGGCCTCGGCGAACTCCTGCGCCAGCTTCTTGATCTCGTCCTCGCGCTCCAGCATCTGCTCGATCTGCGCGGGCAGTTGGCGCAGGCCGGCGATGATCCGCTTGCCGTCGGAGACCGACAGGTCGCGGATGCGGCCCAGGTGCAGGGCGAGCAGCGCGAAGGCGACGGTGGTGTTGGTGAAGCACTTGGTGGAGACCACGCAGACCTCCGGGCCCGCGTGCACGTACACGCCCGCGTCCGCCTCGCGGGCGATCGCGGAGCCGACGACGTTCACGATGCCGAAGACGCGGGCGCCCTTGCGCTTGAGCTCCTGCACGGCGGCGAGCACGTCGTAGGTCTCGCCGGACTGGGAGACGGCGACGTACAGGGTGTCGGGGTCGACGACCGCGTTGCGGTAGCGGAACTCGGAGGCGGGCTCGGCGTCGGCGGGGATGCGGGCCAGCTCCTCGATCATCTGGGCGCCGATCATGCCCGCGTGGTACGAGGTGCCGCAGCCGAGGATCTTGACGCGGCGCACCTTGCGGGCGTCGTGCGCGTCCAGGTTCAGGCCGCCGAGGTGCACGGTGGAGAAGCGGTCGTCGATGCGGCCGCGCAGGACGCGGTCCACGGCGTCGGCCTGCTCGAAGATCTCCTTGTGCATGTACGTGTCGTGGCCGCCCATGTCGTACGACTCGGCCTCCCACTCCACGGTGGTGGGCGAGGCGGTGGTCCGGGAGCCCTCGGTGGTGTACGTGCGGTAGTCGTCGGCCTTGATGGTGGCCATCTCGCCGTCGTCGAGGGTGACGACCTGGCGGGTGTGCGAGACCAGCGCGGCGACGTCGGAGGCGACGAACATCTCCTTCTCGCCGATGCCGAGGACGACGGGCGAGCCGTTGCGGGCGACGACGATGCGGTCGTTGAAGTCGGCGTGCAGCACGGCGATGCCGTACGTGCCCTCGATGTGGCGCAGCGCCTCGCGGACCCGGTCCTCCAGCTTCTCGGCGTCCGAGCGGGCGATGAGGTGGGTGAGGACCTCGGTGTCGGTCTCGGAGAGGAACTCGACGCCGTCGGCGATCAGCTTGGCGCGCAGCTCGGAGGCGTTGTCGATGATGCCGTTGTGGACGACGGCGACCTTGTTGTCGGCGTCCAGGTGGGGGTGGGCGTTCTCGTCGGAGGGGGCGCCGTGGGTGGCCCAGCGGGTGTGGGCGATGCCGGTGGTGCCGGTGAAGCGCTTGGGGACGCGGGCCTCCAGGTCCCGGACGCGGCCCTTGGCCTTGACCATCTTCAGGCCGGTGGCCTTGGGGCTGGTGATCACGACGCCCGCGGAGTCGTAGCCGCGGTACTCCAGGCGCTGCAGGCCCTCCAGGAGCAGCGGGGCGACGTCACGCTTACCGATGTATCCGACAATTCCGCACATAAAGGGTCCCCTCGGGTCAGGCGGTTCGTACGTGGTCAGACGGGCCTAGCCGTACACGATGCGCCGCAGCTGTCTCAGCGTGAGCTCGGGCGGCGCCACCGCGCGGTAGCGCAGGTCCGCCGCGATCCGCTCGAAGATCTCCGCGTTCACCAGGCCCTGACCCTGGAGTTCGCGGTGGCGGCGGCGGACGAACTGCTCGGCCGTCTCGTCGAAGTAGGCGAGCACGTCCTGGATCACCCGCAGGGCCTCACCTCGCTGGAGCGAGGTGGAGCGGGTCAGGTGATCGACAAGTTCCTCGTGCACGCGGTTGATCCTGGAGCACCTCGGGGACTTTCGCAAGAATCCTGCCCGATATCGGGCAGGATGGCTCACATTCGCTTCAGCACCGCCTGTTTGGCCGCCGCGAACTCCTCGTCGGTCAGCACACCGCTCTGGCGCAGCTCGCCGAGCTCGCGCAGCCGGCGCAGCAGCGCGTCGTGGTCGTCCTCGGCCGCGGCGGCGGGCAGCGCGGGGGCCGCCGCGGCACCGGACGCGGCGTCCTGCGGGAGCGCCGGCTTCGCGGCGGCCGGGTGCGGCAGCCGGGCCTGCACGGCCGCCGCGACGAGCGCCATCAGCGGGTCCTTCTTGAAGCCCCACAGCTCCACCGAGTTGGGGTCGTACTTCGGCGGGGCCTTGGTGGGGGAGTTCTTCACCGTGAACCGCAGATAGCCGTTCTCCAGGCCGATGGCGGGCTGCCACTCCACGGCCGCGATGTCGGCGAGCGCGATCGAGCGGGTGCCCGCCGCGGCCTTGGCCTCCTCCGTCTTCCAGTTCCACTCCAGGCGGATGTGCTCCCCGTCGAAGCTCACCGTCGCGTCACCGGCGGCGACCTGGAGCGGCACGGAGGGCCCCGGCAGCAGATAGCTGTCACAGCCCTTGGCGGGGACCTGCTCCAGGAGCAGCGCGTTGCGCACCTCGTCGACCACGTACTCCGCGACGCCGTAGCGGTCCGACTCCACGGTGAGCTGGTAGGGGTCGGAGGCGTCCGCCAGCTTGCCGCCCGTCGCCTGGAGCAGCGGGTCCGCGCCGTCGCGCAGCCGCAGCCGAAGCCGCCCGTTCTTCTTGCCCTGTTCGAAGGCGATGCCCGCCAACGCCGCCAGCGGCAGCGTGAGTTCGCCGAGCGTCTTGCGCAGCAACGAGACGCCCTTGTCGCGACCCGGCACGAGCCGCAGCGTCTCTCCGTCGAAGGTCCAGGTCCCGTCGCGCTGGATGATTTCCGCCATGACAAGGATTCTCGCACCGCCCGCGGACCAGGTGGTCTACACCTTGACCCGGTCTGGGGTGCGCGGTACGCATGGTGACGGTTCGACTGCGTCACATCCGCGTTGCCCGGCGAAGGGACCCGCTTGTGAGACAGCACCGCAGAACTGCCTGTGTCATCGGATCACTCCTGCTGATCGCCGCCGCCGGTACGTCGTCCACGGCGGCCGCCCCCGGCCCCGTCGCCGAGCGGGCCGAGCCCATCCCGCTCGGCCGCATCGTGCCGGTGCCCATGAAGGCCGAGCCGGGCGGGCCCGGATTCGAGATCACCGCCAAGACCCGCATCCGTGTCGGCAGCGGCAACCCGGAGGAACGCCGCGTCGGCGAGTACCTCGCGGGCATCCTGCGTCCCTCCACCGGCTACCGCCTCCCGGTCACCGACCGCGCGGGCGGTGACGGCATCCGGCTGCGCATCAGCGCCGAACCGGAGAACAAGGTCCTCGGCAACGAGGGCTACCGCGTCATCTCCGAGCGCGGCTCCCTCACCATCACGTCCTGGTCGTCCACCGGGCTCTTCCACGGCGTGCAGACGGTGCGGCAGCAACTGCCCGCCGCCGTCGAGAAGAAGACCAAGCAGCCGGGACCGTGGCGGATCGCGGGCGGCACCATCAAGGACATGCCGCGCTACGCCCACCGCGGCTCGATGCTCGACGTGTCCCGGCACTTCTTCCCCGTCGAGCAGGTGAAGCGCTACATCGACCAGCTGGCGCTCTACAAGATGAACAAGCTGCACCTGCACCTGAGCGACGACCAGGGCTGGCGCATCGCCATCGACTCCTGGCCGCGCCTGGCCACCTACGGCGGGTCCACCCAGGTCGGCGGCGGCCCCGGCGGCTACTACACCAAGGCCCAGTACAAGGAGATCGTCACCTACGCCGCGTCCCGGAAGATGCAGGTCATCCCCGAGATCGACATGCCGGGCCACACCAACGCCGCGCTCGCCTCGTACGCCGAACTGAACTGCGACGGCATCGCGCCACCGCTGTACACCGGCACGAACGTCGGCTTCAGCTCGCTGTGCGTCAAGAAGGACGTGACGTACGACTTCGTGGACGACGTCGTCCGGGAGCTGGCCGCGCTCACGCCCGGCGGGACCGTGCACATCGGCGGCGACGAGGCGCACTCCACGAGCCACGAGGACTTCGTGACGTTCATGGACAAGGTGCAGCCCGTCGTCGCCAAGTACGGCAAGAACGTGATGGGCTGGCACCAGCTGGCCGGCGCGCACCCGGCCGAGGGCGCCGTCGCCCAGTACTGGGGCTACGACCGCACCGGCCAGGCCGAGCGCGACCAGGTCGTGAACGCGGCGAAGAACGGCACCAAGCTGGTCCTCTCCCCGGCCGACCGCGCCTACCTCGACATGAAGTACGACAAGGACACCCCGCTCGGCCTGACCTGGGCCGGCTACGTCGAGGTGCGGCGCGCCTACGACTGGGACCCGGGCACGTATCTGCAAGGGGCCCCGGCCGACGCGATCCTGGGCGTCGAGGCGCCGCTGTGGACCGAGACGCTCTCCACGCCCGCGCACCTGGACTACATGGCGTTCCCGCGCCTGCCCGGCATCGCCGAGCTCGGCTGGTCGCCCGCGTCCACGCACGACTGGAACACGTACAAGACGCGGCTCGCCGACCAGGCGCCGCGCTGGGACGCCCTCGGCATCGGCTACTACAAGTCGCCGCAGGTGCCCTGGCCCCGCAAGTAGACGTACATGAGCGGGGCTCCGCGGGACCGTCCGCGGAGCCCCACCCGGTCTAGGCGATCGGGTTCTTCAGGGTCCCGATCAACTGGAGGGCGCCCGCCGGGTCGGCGAGGTCGAGCATCTGCTCGTTGTCGCGCAGCTGGAGCCGGTTCAGGCAGGACAGCGCGAACTCGGGCGCGAACAGGTCGTACTGCCGGAACTTGTCCGCGAGTTCGGGCATGGAGTGCTGGTAGTCGCGTACGCATTCGGCGACCGTGCGCCAGAAGGCGTCCTCGTCGATCAGGCCCGCCGTGACGAGGTTCGCCGCCAGGAAGCGGAAGAAGCAGTCGAAGACGTCCGTGAGGATCGACAGGAGTCTGCGGTCCTCGGGCACCTCGACGCGGATCCGCTCGACCTCGGGCGGAAGGACCGCCGTCGGGTCCATCACCGCGATCTCCTCGGCGATGTCCTTGAACAGGACGCGCTGCACGACGCCGTCCTTCAGGACCAGGATCACGTTCTCGCCGTGCGGCATGAACACCAGGTCGTACGCGTAGAAGCTGTGCAGGAGCGGCGTCAGATAGGCGCGCAGGTAGCGGCGCAGCCACGCGGTGGGGGCGAGGCCCGAGCGCTCGATCAGGGCGGCGGCGAAGGACGCGCCGTCGCGGTCGGTGTGCAGCAGCGAGGCCATGGTGGCGAGCTGCTCGCCGTCCTCCAGGGACGGCACGGGGCTCTCGCGCCACAGCGCGGCGAGCATCTTGCGGTACGGCGAGTGGCGGTCGGTGGCGGCCTCGTACTCCAGGTGCCGGTAGCCGACGGCGGCGCGTTCACGGATGATGCCGAGGCCGGTGGACCGCAGCACCTCGTCGGAGGCCACGAGCGAGGCGAGCCAGTCGTTGATGGCGGGGGTGGCCTCCATGTACGCGGCGGAGAGCCCGCGCATGAAGCCCATGTTGATGACGGAGAGCGCCGTCTTCACATAGTGCTTGGCGGGGTCGGAGGCGTTGAAGAACGTCCGGATCGACTGCTGGGCCAGATACGCGTCGTCGCCCTCGCCCAGGCACACCAGGCGCCGGTCGGCGACCTCGGCGGCGAAGGTGACGGACAGCTTGTTCCACCACTGCCAGGGGTGGGCGGGGATCAGGAGGTAGTCGGCGGGGTCGAGGTCCTGGGCGCGCAGCACGGCGTCGAAGCGGGCGACGGCCTCCTCGCCCAGTTCGGCGCGGAGGAACGACTCGTACTCCAGGCCCCGGCCCGCCGTGAACACGGCCCGGTCGCGGCGGGCGGCCAGCCAGATGAGCCGGACGGGGCTCGCGGTCTCGGGGGCGTACGAGAGGTACTCGTGCACGCCGAAGCCGAGCCGCCCGTTGTTGGCGACGAAGCAGGGGTGGCCCTCGGTCATGCCGGTCTCGATCTCCTGGAAACCGGCGGCCGCCAACTCGGCGGCGCTGACGTGGGGTTTCGCGAGCTTGAAGCAGGTGCCGGCGACGGTGGAGGAGATCTCCTCCAGGTACACCGGCAGGACCTTGTCGCTCAGGCCGAGGGTGCCGCGCAGTTCGGTGAGGAACTCCAGTGCGTTCAGGGGGAGTTCGGTGCCGTCGCGGTGGCGGGTGATCGAGGCGGCGTCGACCTGCCAGTGGTCGAGGGCGAGCAGGGTCGCGGCGAAGCGGTAGCGGGTCAGGCCGTCGTCGCTGCGTACGACGTAGCGTCCCGCGCCCAGCTCCTCGGGCGTGAGGAGCCGCTCGTGCGCGAACTCGGCGAGGGCCTTGCGGATGAGGAACCGGTTGGCCTCGGCCCAGCGCTCCGGGGTGAGGTGGTCCACGGCCTCGGAGAGGGGCGTCAGGGTCATGTCGATGCTCCAGAAACTGCGGTGGCTCGTGTGCGTGCGGCGACTCGCCCGGCCACGGCGTGCCGCACCCCGGCCGCCTCGAACTGCTCCCGGGTGCAGAAGCTGAGCAGGGCGCGCTTCTCCGGCTTGTCGATCTCGCGCTCGGGCACGAAGCCGACGGCTTCGTTGAGGCGGTGTACGGCGGTGTTGGTGACGTCGGGCTCGACGACGACGCGCTGCGTGCGCGGGTCGGCGAACAGGTGCTCCATCACCGTGGTGATGACGGCGCGGGTGAACCCGTGCACCGGCTTGTCGGTGGGGGCGACGAGGAGGTGCATGCCGACGTCGCCGGGCTCGGGCTCGTACAGACCGACGAGCTCGATGTACCGCGGGTCGTAGCGCTCCATCAGGAACGCGGGCTCGCCGTCGTGCAGGCCGATGAACGCGTGGTGGTGCTCGGAGGCCGCGACGGCCATGTACTCGCGCTCGATGTCCACGAGCCGCGCGCCCTGCATCAGCCAGTACGCGGCCTTGGGGTGCGTCACCCAGGAGTGGACGAGCTCGGCGTCGTCGAAGGGGTCCAAGGGACGCAGTGTCAGGATTCCGCACATGCGGCTCATACGGCGAACTCCTGGAAGGCGATGGACTTCTCGACCGGATAGACCTCGCGGCCCAGCAGCTCGCGGATGATGTACGCGTTGCGGTACGGGCCCATGCCCAGGTCGGGGCTGGTCAGCGCGTGGGTGTGGACGGCGGAGTTCTGGAGGAAGACGCCGCGGCCGGTGGCGTCGACTGAGTAGTTGCGGGCCACGTCGAGGCGGCCGCGGCCGTCGAAGCGCAGGTGCTCGCGCAGCGGCTCCAGGAAGGCGGGCGGGGCGTACCGGTAGCCCGTGGCGAGGATGAGGCCTTCCGTCGTCATCTCGAAGTCCCTGCCCTGCTCCTCCTGTCGAAGGCCGAGGGTGTACACGCCGTGGTGGTGACGCGCCTTGCGCAGAGCCGAGTTGGTGAGCAGCCGCGTGGGCACGGGCCCGTCCAGGTTCTTCTGGTACAGCAGATCGAAGATGGCGTCGATCAGCTCGCCGTCGATGCCTTTGTAGAGGCTCTTCTGCTCGCTCTCCAGGCGGTAGCGGGTGTCCTCGGGGAGCGCGTGGAAGTAGTCGATGTACTCCGGAGAGGTCATCTCCAGGGTCAGTTTCGTGTATTCCAGCGGGAAGAAGCGCGGGGAGCGGGTGACCCAGTTGAGGCGGTAGCCGTGGAGGTCCATCTCGCCGAGCAGGTCGTAATAGACCTCGGCGGCACTCTGTCCGCTCCCGACGACGGTGAGGGAGTTCTTCTTCTGCAGCTCTTCCTTGTGCTGGAGATAGCGGGAGTTGTGGATGAAGTCGCCGCCGAGTCCCTTGCAGGCGTCGGGGATGTGCGGCGGGGTGCCGGTGCCGAGGACGAGGTGGCGGGCGCGGAAGGTGTCGTACGTGTCGCCGGAGCGGGTGGTGACGACGTACACATCGCTCTCGTACGTCACCTCCGTCACCGTCGTGCCGAAGCGGACGGACGACAGTTTCGCGGCGGCCCAGCGGCAGTAGTCGTTGTACTCCCGGCGCAGCGGATAGAAGTTCTCGCGGATGTAGAAGGAGTAGAGCCGTCCCGACTCCTTGAGGAAGTTCAGGAAGGAGTACGGGGACGTCGGATCGGCGAGCGTCACCAGGTCGGACATGAACGGCGTCTGGAGGTGGGCGCCCTCCAGGAACATGCCCGCGTGCCACTCGAAGTCCGCCTTGGACTCCAGGAACAGCGCGTTCAGCTCGTCGAGGGGCTCGGTGAGGCAGGCGAGGCCGAGGTTGAAGGGCCCGAGTCCGATGCCGATGACGTCGTACGTCCGCGCGTCGTGGCGGTCAGCAGGCGCGGTCAAGGTTCTCTCCCAGGTACTGCTCGGCGTGGCCGGCTATCAGATCGAGGACGGCGGCGATGTCGGCGGCGGAGGTCTCGGGATTGAGCAGGGTGAACTTCAGGAACTGGCGCTCGCCCACCTTGGTGCCCGCGACCACGGCGTCACCGGAGGCGAACAGGGCCTTGCGGGCGTACAGGTTGGCGCGGTCGATGGCCGTCGGGTCGCAGATCGCCTCCGGGATGTAGCGGAAGACGAGGGTGGAGAGCTGCGGCTGGACCACGACGGCGAAGCGCGGGTCGGCGGCGATGAGGTCGAAGCCCTTCGCGGCCAGGGCGCACACCTCGTCGAAGAGGTCCCCGACGGCGTCGGCGCCCATCACGCGCAGCGTCATCCACAGTTTCAGGGCGTCGAAGCGGCGGGTCGTCTGCAGGGACTTGTCGACCTGGTTGGGGACGCGTTCCTGGGCGGCGCGCCGGGGGTTGAGGTATTCGGCGTGGTACGTGGCGTGGCGCAGCGTGGCGGCGTCGCGGACCAGCAACGCCGACGAACTCACGGGCTGGAAGAAGGACTTGTGGTAGTCGACCGTGACGGAGTCGGCGCGCTCGATGCCGTCGAGGAGGTGGCGCCGGGTGCGCGAGGCGAGCAGGCCGCCGCCGTACGCGGCGTCGACGTGCAGCCACGTCCCGTGCTGCTCGCAGAGGTCGGCGATCCCCGGCAGCGGGTCGATGGAGCCGAAGTCGGTGGTGCCTGCGGTGGCGACGACGGCCATGGGGACGAGGCCCTGTTCGTCGAGACGGTCCAGCTCGCGGGCGAGCGCGACGGTCTGCATGCGCCTGTTCCGGTCGGTGGGGATCACCACGACGGCGTCGGGGCCGAGGCCGAGCGTGCGCACGGCCTTCTGGACGCTGAAGTGACCGGCCTCGGAGGCGAGGACGCGCAACCGGGATCCCCCGCTTCCGGCGTCCGTCTTGGCCTCCTCGCGGGCGAGCAGCAGGGCCTGCAGGTTGGACTGGGTGCCGCCGGAGGTGAACACGCCGTCGGCGGCGGGCCCGAGGCCGACGCGCTCGGTGGTCCAGTCGATGAGCCGCCGCTCGATGAGGGTGCCGCCCGCGGACTGGTCCCAGGTGTCCAGGGAGGAGTTCACGGCGGACAGGACGGCCTCGCCGAGCACGGCCGGGATGACGATCGGGCAGTTGAGGTGGGCGAGGTAGCGGGGGTGGTGGAAGTAGACGGCGTGGCGCAGGTACAGCTCGTCGAGTTCGTCGAGGGCGGCGACGGTGTCGTGCAGCGGGGTGTCGAGGTCGACGGCCTCGACGCGGGGGGAGAGGGTGTCGGCGGTGACGCCGGTGAACGGGCGGGAGGTGGTGGCGATTCTGGCCGCCACCCGCTCGACTCCTTCGGTCACGGAGGCGCGGTACCGCTCCGTGGTGGTGTCATTGAGCAGGTGCGAGCGCATGAACTGTCCTCCAGGTGAGGGGACTTGGTCGCGCCCCCGGGAGCAGGGCACAGCAGGGAGGTCCCGGGGGCACGACGTGGAACTTAGGTTAGCCTAACCTAAGTCAATCCTCGCCTTCGGCTTGGGGTCCACGTCGTCTCGTACGCCGACAGGAAAAACAACAGCGCCGCCCGGCTGCGAGGTGCAGCCAAGCGGCGCTGGGGGCATTTCAAGCCTGTCCGGCGTTTGAGGACGAGCCAGGCCGAAGGCCGCGATCAACGGCGCCCCAGGCCTGCGTCCACCAATCCCCGCTCAGGAAACCTTCTTCGCCTTCTCGATCGCCTCCGCCAGGTCCTCCAGGATCGGGGCGCACTTGGCGTACGAGTAGATCGGCTCGGTCACGCGAGGGATGACCTGGCCGGCCTTGACGGCGGGCAGCTTCTCCCAGGTGGGCTTCTGCTCAGCGAGGGCGGCGGGCTGAAGGGCGGAGGTGCGGTTGTCCATCATGATGACGTCGGCCTTGTACTTGTCGACGTTCTCCCAGGACAGGTTCTCGAACCAGCCGCCGCTCTCCTTCAGGGCCTTCGCCGGCGGCTCGACGATGTTCACGCCGAGCGCCTTGAAGTACTCCAGGTCCGCGGAGAGGTTGGAGCCGGAGACGTAGAAGATGTCCGCGCTCGCGGAGCCGACCAGGACCTTGATCTCCGGGCGGGACTTCGCGGCCTTGCGCAGCCGCTCCGCGGCGGCCTCGAAGCGCTTCTTCGCCTTGACGACCTTGTCGGCCTTCACGTCCGCGCCGAGCCGCCCGGCGAGGGCGAGCAGGCGCGCCAGCGGCTCGGTCATCTGGCGGTCGTACACGGAGATGCCGACGCTCGGCGCGAGCTTGAGGATCTTGTCCTTGGACGCCTCGGGGACGTACCAGAGGGTCCCCTTGTCGTCGAACATCGTCGAGATCAGGACATCCGGCCGGAGCCCCACGTACTTCTCGATGTTGAACTGGTCCCAGGCGTTGCCGAGGATCGTCACCTTGCTGATGTCCATGTCGCCGGCCTGGACGTCCGGCTTGCCGTCCTTGGTCTTCGTCGGCCCGAAGACGCCCTTGACCTCGACGCCGTAGTCGTACAGCGCGGCCGCGACGCCCGTGAACGCCACGATGTTCTTGGGCGTCGAGTCCGTCTCGGCCGTCTTGCCCCGGTCGTCCTTGAAGGCCCAGGCGCCGCCGTCCTTGCTGCCGCCGTCCTTCTTCTCGTCCCCGCAGGCGGCGAGGGCGGCGGTGAGGCCGAGGGCGCCACCCGCGGCGAGGATGCCACGGCGCGAGGGCTTGCGGAGGCTGTGGGACATGGGGTCTCTGCTTTCGTACGGGGCCGCTGGCCGGAAGTCGTGCTTAGGTTAACCTAACCTTCCCTGGTGGCCGGCAGGGGTACCGCTCGCTTCATCCTTCGCGCCCGCCGAGCGTGCAAGCGGCGGGCCGACGGCGCCCACGGCGGCGAAGAACGCGCCGAGGAGCAGCCAGCCGGCCGTGCCCAGGCCGAGCACGGCGGTGGTGAGGAGGGCGGGGGCGAGTGCCTGGCCCGCGCTGAAGCCGAGGCCGAGAAGTCCTTGGTACTGGCCCTGGGCATGGTCCGGTGCCAGGCCGAAGCCGAGGGCGAAGCCGGCCGAGGACTCCCATATCTCCCCGAGGCTGTGGACGAAGATCGCCGCGACCGCGAGGCCGGCGGCCGCCCAGACGGGAGCGTGCGCGGTCAGGGCCATCAGCGGACAGCTGAGGAGGAAGAGCAGTCCTGCCGTCCGGAACGCCCTGCCGCCGTCGTGAGGGGTTTCGATGCGGGATCCGATCCTGGTCTGCAGGAGGACGCAGACTCCGGAATTGATCGCGGACACCGCGGCCACGGTCCAGCGCGGCGCGTCCGTGTGCTCCGAGATCCAGATCGGCAGGAGCAGGGACACCACCGGGTACTGGAGCCCCATCGCGCCGTGGAGGGCCGTGAAGGCCACGAACGGGCGGTCGGTGAGGGCGATCCAGCGACGCTGCCGCGACGGCGGCGCCACTGCTCTGTAGTGGGGGAGCAGGAGCAGGAGGAGGGCGCACAGCGCGAAGCTGGCCGCGTTGCCGAGGATCAGCACGAGGTAGGCGGTACGCGTGTTCGCCGCCACCGCGCATCCGGCACCCACGGTTCCCAGGACGACGCCCAGATTGACGTACGTACGGAGCTTCGCCCTGAACAGCGCCGGACGTTCGGTGCCGACCCGGACCACGAGCGCTCCCCAGGCCGCGCCACCGACGGCTGCGGCAAGCTGGTCGACGGCGGCGATGACCGTGAGGGCGGCCCAGCTCTCGACCAGCACGAGGGCGGACATCGCCACTGCCTGAACCGCCAGGGCCAGCATCATGATCGTGCGCGGCCCACGTCGATCGGCCAGGTGCCCACCCGGTATCCCCGCGAGGAGGCCGATCAGGCCGGCGACGGTGAGGGCGGCACCCACCTGCGCTGCCGGCAGATCCACGACCAACGTGAAGTAGAGCGCCGCCGCCGTGTTGAAGAGCCCATTGCCGACCCGGTTCACGAAGCTGGCCAGGATCAGTACGCGCTCCGACCTGCTGCCCCCCACTGTGCGAGCTATTCGGCCGGGCGATCTCCCCTTGATCATGCGCGCAGGCTAACAACGGTCGCCGGGCGGGCTGTTGGCGGCCCGCCCGGCGCTTGAGGTCAGCTCGTGAGGCCCAGTTCCCGCGCGATCAGCATGCGCTGGACCTCGCTCGTGCCCTCGCCGATCTCCAGGATCTTGGAGTCGCGCCACATCCGGGCCACCGGGTACTCGTTCATGAAGCCGTAGCCGCCGTGGATCTGCGTGGCCTCGCGGGCGTTGTCGACGGCGACCGTCGAGGAGTACAGCTTCGCGAGGGCCGCCTCCTTCTTGAAGGGCTCGCCCGACACCAGGCGGGACGCCGCGTCGCGCCAGGCGAGCCGCGCCGTGTGCGCCTTCATCTCCATGTCGGCGATCTTGAACTGGATGGCCTGGTTCGCGCCGATCGGCCGCCCGAACGCGTGCCGCTCCTTGGCGTACTTCACCGACTCGTCGACGCAGCCCTGCGCCAGGCCGGTCGCGAGGGCCGCTATGGCGACGCGGCCCTCGTCCAGGATGCGGAGGAACTGGGCGTAGCCGCGCCCGAGTTCGCCGAGGAGGTTCGCCCGCGGCACCCGCACGTCGGAGAAGGACAGCTCCCGCGTGTCCGACGCGTTCCAGCCGACCTTCGAGTACGGCGCCGCCACCGAGAAGCCGGGCGTGCCCGACGGCACGATGATGGAGGAGATGAGCGGGCTGCCGTCCTCCTTGCGGCCCGTCACCGCCGTCACCGTCACCAAGCCCGTGATGTCCGTGCCCGAGTTGGTGATGAAGCACTTCGTGCCGTTGATCACCCATTCGTCCGTCGCTTCGTCCAGGCGGGCCGTCGTCCGGGTGCCGCCCGCGTCCGAGCCGCCGTCCGGCTCGGTCAGGCCGAAGGCGCCGAGGAGCTCGCCGGAGCACATGCGCGGCAGCCACTCCCGCTTCTGCGCCTCGGTGCCGAAGAGGTGGAGGGGCATGGCGCCCAGCGAGACGCCCGCCTCCAGGGTGATGGCGACGGACGAGTCGACGCGTGCCAGCTCCTCCAGGGCGACGCCGAGCGCCAGGTAGTCGCCGCCCATGCCGCCGTACTCCTCCGGGAAGGGCAGGCCGAACAGGCCCATGCGGCCCATCTCGCGCACGATCTCGTACGGGAACTCGTGCCGCTCGTAGAAGTCGCCGATCTTCGGCGCGACCACGTCGTGCGCGAACTCCTCGACGGTGCGCCGGAGTTCCTCGTGTTCGGGGGAGAGGTGGTGGTCCATCGTTCTCACTGCTCCTTGTGGGAGAGGGCACGCACGGTGCGGGACGGGCTCGGTCGGCCCAGCTGGTCGGCCATCCACGCGCTGGTGGCGGTGAGGCGGCCGAGGTCGACCCCGGTCTCGATGCCGAGGCCGTGAAGCATCCACACGAGGTCCTCGGTGGCGAGGTTTCCGGTGGCGCTCTTGGCGTACGGGCAGCCGCCGAGGCCGCCCGCGGAGGCGTCCACGGTGGTCACGCCGTGCTGCAGCGCCGCGAGGGTGTTGGCGAGCGCCTGGCCGTACGTGTCGTGGAAGTGCACACCGACGCGGTGCGTGGGCACGCCCTGCTCGTTGAGGGCGGCGAGCAGTTCCAGTACGTGGCCGGGGGTCGCGACGCCGATCGTGTCGCCGAGGCTCAGCTCGTCGCAGCCCATGTCGAGCAGCGCCCCGCAGACGCGGACGACCTGGGCGATGGGGACGGCGCCCTCCCAGGGATCGCCGAAGCACATGGAGAGATAGCCGCGCACATGCACCTGGTCGTGCGCGTTCTCCGCCTCCTTCGCCCGCGCCACCACCGGCTCGAACATGGCCAGCGCCTCGTCCACCGTGCGGTTCAGGTTGGCCTTGGCGAAGGACTCCGTGGCGCTGGCGAACACGGCGACGCGGCGGGCGCCGAGCGCGAGGGCCCGGTCGAGGCCGCGGGCGTTCGGGACAAGCACCGGCAGGTGCACGCCCCGCGTCTTCGCGAGGTCGTCGAGGAGCGGGAACAGCTGCTCGGCGTCCGCCAGTTGGGGCACCCACTTGGGGTGCACGAAGCTCGTCGCCTCGATCGTCGTCAGGCCCGCGTCGGCCAGACGGCGGATGAACTCCGCCTTGATGTCCGTGGGGACCGTGGCCTTCTCGTTCTGGAGGCCGTCCCTCGCGCCCACCTCGTGGATGCGGACGCGGGGCGGGAGACCCTGGGTCGGTACGACCATCGGGAGGGCGCCGGGTGCTTCGGTGCTCATGACTCCTCCTCGGTGGTCTCGTCGGGGACCACCACGGCCAGGACCTGGTCCATGGCGACCGTGGTGCCCGGGGTGACGTCCAGCTCGGTGACGGTGCCGGCGTGCGGGGCGGAGATGACGTGCTCCATCTTCATCGCCTCGACGACGAGGAGGCTCTGGCCCGCGGACACCTTGTCGCCGGGGGACACCTTGACGACGGTGACGGTGCCGGGCATCGGCGCCGTCAGGGCGTCCACGCCCGCGTGCGCGGCGCCGGTGAGGGCGGCTTCCACGGGGTCGTGGTCCTGGACGTGCCAGGCGTGACCGTCCTGGCCGAGCCAGTCGCCGCTGTGGTGGAAGGTGTGGGTGCGGCCGTCGAGGTGCAGGGTGAGGCGCTGCGCGGAGGCTTCCCCAATCCCACCCCTTCCCGAAACCAGGGGGCTCCGCCCCCTGGACCCCCAAAGGTCGACCTCGGCTTCCCCGTCAGGGGTGAGACGTGTCCGTACGGACACGGGGTCGTGACCCGGTACGCGCAGGTGGTGCACCGTCCACGCGGCTTCACCGCCGAGCCGCCAACCAGTAGCGACGGAGAACGGGTCCACCCACTCTCCGCCCGCTGTCCGCGTTGTGGGCAGTCGTCCCGCAGGGCGGGACGGGTGGGCACAACGTACCCGCACCAGTGCAGCGGCCCCGTACACCTCCACCGGAACATCCGCGTCCACGAGGCTTTCGGCCTCCCGCTCCACGAGCCCCGTGTCCAACTCCCCGGCCACCACCGCCGGATGGGCCAGCAACCGCCGCAGGAACCCCGCATTGGTCGGCACCCCGAGAGTGACCGTTTCCGCAAGCGCGGCCCGCAGCTTGCGCAACGCGGTCGCGCGGTCCGGCCCGTACGCGATGACCTTCGACAGCATCGGGTCGTACAGACTCCCGACCTCCGTACCCTCACTGAGCCCGGAGTCGGTCCGCACGCCGTCACCGGAGGGCTCGCGCAGGAGCACGACCGTGCCACCGGAGGGGAGGAACCCGCGCGCGGGGTCCTCGGCGCAGACGCGGGCCTCCACCGCGTGCCCGGTGAGCGTGATGTCGTCCTGTGCGAAGGACAGCCGCTCGCCGGAGGCCACCCGGAGCTGCCACTCCACCAGGTCCAGGCCGGTGATCAGCTCCGTCACCGGGTGCTCCACCTGGAGCCGGGTGTTCATCTCCATGAAGTAGTACGACGACGGGTCGTCGCCCGGGACGATGAACTCGACCGTTCCGGCGCCGACATACCCGCAGGAGCGCGCGGCCTCCACGGCGGCGGACCCCATCGCGGCCCGCGTCGCCTCGTCGAGCAGGACCGACGGCGCCTCCTCGATGATCTTCTGGTGGCGCCGCTGGAGGGAGCACTCGCGCTCGCCGAGGTGCACCACGTTGCCGTGGGAGTCGGCGAGGACCTGGATCTCGATGTGCCGGGGGCGGTCGACCCAGCGCTCCACGAGCAGGGTGTCGTCGCCGAAGGAGGCGCGCGCCTCGCGCCGGGCGGCGGCGATCTCCTCGCCGAGGAGCGCGGCGTCCCGGACCAGGCGCATGCCCTTGCCGCCGCCGCCCGCGGACGGCTTGAGCAGCACGGGCGTACCGATCTCCCGGGCGGCGTCGACGAGTTGGGCGTCGGTGAGGCCGCTGCCCGAGGAGCCGGGCACCACCGGCACCCCGGCCTTCCGCACCGTCTCCTTGGCGCGGATCTTGTCGCCCATCAGGTCGATCGCGGCGGCGGGCGGGCCGATGAAGGCGAGCCCGGCGTCCGCGCAGGACTGCGCGAAGGCGGCGTTCTCGGCGAGGAAGCCGTAGCCGGGGTGGACGGCCTGCGCGCCGGACGCGGCGGCGGCCGCCAGGAGGCGCTCGGCCGAGAGATAGCTCTCGGCGGCCGGGGCCGGACCGAGCCGCACCGCCGTGTCGGCCTCGCGCACGTGCCGGGCGTCGGCGTCGGCGTCGGAGAAGACGGCCACCGAACGGACGCCGAGCGCCCGCAGCGTACGGATGACGCGGACGGCGATCTCGCCCCGGTTGGCCACAAGGACTGTCTCGAACATGCTCATGGGGTCTGGTCCCTCACATCCGGAAGACGCCGAAGCCGCGTTCGCCCAAGGGCGCCCCGGCACACGCGGTCAGGGCCAGGCCGAGCACCTGGCGGGTCTCCAACGGGTCGATGACGCCGTCGTCCCACAGCCGTGCCGTGGCGTAATAGGCGTTGCCCTGCTGTTCGTACTGCGCGCGGACCGGGGCCTTGAAGGCCTCCTCGTCCTCCTGCGACCACTCCTCGCCGCGGCCTTCGAGCTGGTCGCGCTTGACGGTCGCGAGGACGGACGCGGCCTGCTCGCCGCCCATCACGGAGATCTTGGCGTTGGGCCACATCCACAGGAAGCGGGGTGAATAGGCCCGGCCGCACATGGAGTAGTTGCCCGCTCCGTAGGAGCCGCCAACCACGACGGTCAGCTTCGGTACCCGGGTGCAGGCCACGGCGGTGACCATCTTGGCGCCGTGCTTGGCGATGCCCCCGGCCTCGTAGTCACGGCCGACCATGAAGCCGGAGATGTTCTGCAGGAACACCAGCGGGATGCCGCGCTGGTCGCACAGCTCGATGAAGTGGGCGCCCTTCTGGGCGGACTCGGAGAACAGGATGCCGTTGTTGGCGACGATGCCGACCGGGTGGCCGTGGATGTGCGCGAAGCCGGTCACCAGGGTCTGCCCGAACTCGGACTTGAACTCCGCGAAGCGCGAGCCGTCGACGACGCGGGCGATGACCTCGCGTACGTCGTAGGGGGTGCGGGAGTCCACCGGCACCGCGCCGTACAGGCCGAGCGGGTCGACCTTCGGCTCCTCGACCGGGCGGACCTCCCAGGGGAGGGCGCCGCGCGCGGGCAGCGTGGAGACGATGGTCCGCACGATCCGCAGGGCGTGCGGGTCGTCCTCCGCGAGGTGGTCGGTGACGCCGGAGACCCGGGAGTGGACCTCGCCGCCGCCCAGCTCCTCGGCGGTCACGACCTCGCCCGTGGCGGCCTTCACCAGGGGCGGGCCGCCCAGGAAGATCGTGCCCTGGTTGCGGACGATCACGGCCTCGTCGCTCATCGCGGGGACGTACGCCCCGCCCGCCGTGCAGGAGCCGAGGACCGCCGCGATCTGCGGGATGCCCGCGCCGGACATCCGCGCCTGGTTGTAGAAGATCCGCCCGAAGTGCTCGCGGTCGGGGAAGACCTCGTCCTGCATGGGCAGGAAGGCGCCGCCGGAGTCCACCAGGTAGAGACAGGGGAGACGATTCTCCAGGGCGACCTCCTGCGCGCGCAGGTGCTTCTTGACCGTCATCGGGTAGTACGTCCCGCCCTTGACGGTGGCGTCGTTGGCGACGATCACGCAGTCGCGGCCGCTGACCCGGCCGATGCCCGCGATGACGCCGGCGGCCGGGGCATCGCCGCCGTACATGCCGTCGGCCGCGAGTGGTGCCAGTTCGAGGAACGGCGAGCCGGGGTCGAGGAGCGCGTCCACGCGCTCGCGCGGCAGCAGCTTGCCGCGGGCCACGTGCCGCTGCCGGGCGCGCTCGCCGCCGCCGAGGCGGGCCGCCGCGAGTTTGCCGCGCAGTTCGTCGGCGAGGGCGCGGTGCGCCGCCTCGTTCGACCGCCAGGCGTCCGAGGCGGGGTCGGCCGCGCTCGCGAGGACTGGTGCCTGTTGCATCCGCTGTGCTCCCACTGTTAGTGAGCGTTAACGTGTGTCATTCAGGTTAACGAGCGCTAACCGCCCTGTCTAGAATTGCTTCCATGGCCACCAGGACCGACGCCCCCACCCGCCGCGAGCAGATCCTCAAGGAAGCCGCCCGGCTCTTCGCCGAGCGCGGTTTCCACGGCGTCGGCGTGGACGAGATAGGGGCCGCCGTCGGGATCAGCGGGCCGGGCCTGTACCGGCACTTCGCCGGCAAGGACGCGATGCTCGCCGAACTCCTCGTGGGCATCAGCGAGCAGCTGCTGCGGGGCGGCGAGCGGCGGGCCGCGGAGGCCGGGGGCTCGCCCGGCGCCGCGCTCGACTCGCTCATCGAGGGGCACATCGACTTCGCCCTCGACGACCGGCCTCTCATCACTCTCCACGACCGGGAGCTGGACCGCCTGCGGGACAGCGACCGCAAGCTGGTGCGGTCGCTGCAGCGGCGGTACGTGGAGCTGTGGGTGACCGCGGTGCGCGGCGTCTACCCGACCCTCCCCGAGATGGAGGCACGGGCGTCCGTGCACGCGGTGTTCGGCCTGCTGAACTCGACCCCGCACCTGGGGCGCCCGGGCACCCTGCCGGGCAGGGAGGGGATGGCGGACCTGCTGCGCCGCTTGGCGCACGGGGCCTTGGCGGCGGCGGGAGGGGGATCGAGCCCGTCGAGGGGGTCCCTCCCTGCTCCTTAAGAGCTTGGGGGAGATTGAGGACGAGCAAGGCCGAAGGCCGCGATCAACGGCGTCCCAGGCCGACGGTCACAGTTTTCGCCCTGGACGGTCACCGGAACCCACCGGTAACCTCGGCATGAGCAAGCGCTTAGTCGGATCTGTGACCCAGGGAGCAACCTTGCGGCGTACCGTCTTCAACGAAGACCACGAGGCATTCCGGGAGACCGTCCGGGCCTTCATCGAGGCCGAGGTCGTCCCCGTGTACGACGAGTGGTTCGCGGCGGGCCAGGCGCCCCGGGACTTCTACTACAAGCTCGCCGACCTCGGCGTCTTCGGCATCCGCGTGGACGAGGAGTTCGGCGGCGCGGGCATCGACTCGCACAAGTTCGAGGCGGTCATGTACGAGGAGACGGCGCGCGCGGGCGTCTCCTTCGGCGGCTCCGGCGTACACGTGCTGCTCGGCCTGCCGTACATCCAGATGCTCGCCACCGACGAGCAGAAGAAGCGCTTCCTGCCGAAGTTCGTCTCCGGCGAGGAGATGTGGGCGCTCGCCATGACCGAGCCGGGCACCGGCTCCGACGTCGCCGGCATGAAGACCACGGCCAAGCTCTCCGAGGACGGCACGCACTACGTCCTCAACGGCGCCAAGACCTTCATCACCGGCGGCGTGCACGCCGACCGCGTGATCGTCTGCGCCCGCACCTCCGCCCCGCGCGAGGACGACCGCCGCTTCGGCATCTCGCTGTTCGCCGTCGACACCAAGTCCGCGGGCTACTCGGTGGGCCGCAAGCTCGACAAGCTCGGCCTGAAGGTCTCCGACACCGCCGAGCTGGCCTTCGTCGACGTCAAGGTGCCGGTCGAGGACCTGCTCGGCGAGGAGAACAAGGGCTTCGGCTACCTCGGCCACAACCTCGCGTCCGAGCGCTGGGGCATCGCCTTCGGAGCGTACGCGCAGGCCAAGGCCGCCGTCCGGTTCGCCAAGGAGTACGTCCAGGAGCGCAGCGTCTTCGGCAAGTCCGTCGCCTCGTTCCAGAACACCAAGTTCGAACTGGCCGCCTGCCAGGCCGAGGTGGACGCCGCGGAGGCCGTCGCCGACCGCGCCCTGGAAGCCCTCGACGCGGGCGAGCTGACCCCGGCCGAGGCCGCGTCCGCGAAGCTCTTCTGCACCGAGGTCGCGCACCGCGTCATCGACCGCTGCCTCCAACTGCACGGCGGCTACGGCTTCATGAACGAGTACCCCATCGCCCGCCTGTACGCCGACAACCGCGTCAACCGCATCTACGGCGGCACCAGCGAGGTCATGAAGATGATCATCGCCAAGTCGATGGGGCTGTAACGGCGGGCATGGGCAAGGAACTTCAGGACCTCCTCGACCTGCTCGACCTCGAGCGGGTCGAGGAGGACATCTTCCGGGGCGTGAGCCGATCGGCGCTGGTGCCGCGCGTCTTCGGCGGGCAGGTCGCGGCCCAGGCCCTGGTCGCGGCGGGCCGCACCGTGCCCGAGAACCGCCCCGCGCACTCGCTGCACGCCTACTTCCTGCGGCCCGGCGACCCCGGCGCGCCCATCGTCTACACCGTCGACCGCATCCGGGACGGCCGCTCGTTCACCACGCGTCGCGTCGTCGCCGTGCAGCACGGGCAGCCGATCTTCCATCTCTCGGCGTCCTTCCAGACGTACGAGGACGGGCTCGACCACCAGTTCCGGATGCCGCCCGCGCCCGATCCGCAGACGCTGCCCACCGCAGCGGAGGCGCTGCCGCGCGATCTGCCGCCGGACGTCGCCCGGCGGCTGATCGAGGCGCGCGCCGCCGTCGACCTTCGGTACG
Organism: Streptomyces aureoverticillatus; assembly: GCF_014649395.1. GTDB lineage: Bacteria > Actinomycetota > Actinomycetes > Streptomycetales > Streptomycetaceae > Streptomyces > Streptomyces aureoverticillatus. The sequence goes on along the minus strand of NZ_BMSY01000002.1, from coordinate 479,647 downwards.
CCGACGCGCCGCCCTGGGCGTCCGTCGGGCGCCCCCGGGAGCCGCGCTCCCAGGTGTGGTTCCGCACCAACGGCAAGCTCGACGGGGCGGACGCCGGGTCTCTGCTGCACGTCTGTCTCGCCACGTACGTCTCCGACATGACGCTGCTCGACTCCGTGCTGCTCGCCCACGGGCGCGGCGGGTGGGCCGTCGGGGACGTGGTCGGGGCCTCGCTGGACCACGCGATGTGGTTCCACCGGCCGTTCCGGGCGGACGAGTGGCTCCTGTACGACCAGGAGTCGCCCTCGTCCGGGGGCGGACGTGGGCTTGGGCAGGGCCGGATCTGGACGGCGGACGGGCGGCTGGCCGTCACCGTCATCCAGGAGGGTGTCGTGCGGGTGCCCCGGGCCTAGGCGGCCTGGCCGACCGGGGGTTCCGGCCGCTCCGCGGCCCTATGCCTGCGTCAGTCCCGCCGCCTCCAGCAAGTACGCCGTCAACGGGTCGTAGAACCGCGGGCTCGTCACGTGGTCGTCCAGCGGCACCGTGACCTGCACGGTGCCCTCCGCCTCGCCGATGAACAGGGCGGGGTCGTTGCAGTCCGCGTACCCGACGGAGTCGATGCCGCGCTGACCGGCGCGCCCGGCCCAGCCGTGGTCGGCGACGACGAGGTCGGGCAGCGGGCGTTCCTCGCGGAGGAGACCGTCGAGGATCGCGTTCATCGGCTCCGGCGAGTGCGTGTGCCACAGCGTCGCGCCGCGCTCCAGGACGGCCACGTCCGCGAACTGGAAGACGAAGCCCTCGTCGGCCGTGAGCCCCTCCGGGATGACGACGATCTCGCAGCCCTCGGCGCGCAGCGCGGCGGCCGTCGCGCGGTGCACGTCGAGCAGCCCGCCGGGGTGGCCGGTGGCGAAGAGGACGCGCTCCTTGGCGGCGGCGGCCTTGCGCAGGCGGCCCGCCATCCGCTCCAGGGCGTCGACCGTCAGCTGGGGGTCGATGGTGTCCTGGCCGTGGCGGTGCTCGGGGTCGTCGATCACGCCGCAGCGCTCGGCCATCACCGCGAGCACGTCCTGCTCGTCGGACCAGCGGTCGCCGAGCTCCAGGCCGAGCCAGTAATGGCGGTCGCCGTTCGCGAGTTTGCGGTAGTGGGAGAGGTTGTTCTCGCGGGGCGTCGCGACGTCGCCGGCGATACGGGTACGGACGAGGTGCTCGACGAGCGCGGTACGACTGGGTATCGGCATGGGTCCCATTGTGCCGTCGGCGGCGGGCCCGGGGCGGGCCGTCCCACACGCCGGACCTGTGCGGCGACTCACGTTCCCGGGTGTGGCGCTCATCCCGGCGGGTCGGTGCGGCCGAGGGCGAACCACAGCTCCATGCGGACGTCGGGGTCGTCGAGGTCGGCGTCGAGCAGGGTCGCGCAGCGGGTGACGCGCTGGCGGACGGTGTTGCGGTGCACGGACAGCGCGGCGGCGGTGCGGTCCCAACTCCCGTGCAGGGAGAGCCAGGCGCGCAGGGTCTCGGTGAGCGGGGCACTGCCGCCGAGCGGCGCGAGCAGCTGCCGCGCGTGCGCGTCGGCCTCGGCGGGCGCGACGAGCCCGGCGATCCCGCTCTCGCGGTGCCGCACCAGCGCGACCCGCGCCGCCTCGGCCCGCCGCAGCGCCCGCGCGGCCTGAGCGTCGGCGGCGGCGAGACCCGTGACGCCGGCGGGCGCGGAGACGCCGAGCGTCCAGCCGCTCTGCGGGGCCGGGTCGCGGTCGGCGGGGAGGAGGAGGCGTACGAAGCCGGGGGCATCGCCGGTGTCCGCGTGGCCGTCGACCAGCGTGCTGCCCAGGGCCGCCGCGAGGGCCGTCGGCGTGGGCGGGGCCTGCTCGCGGTCGCCGTGGCGCACGCGCGCGTGCACCACGGTCCACCGGTCGGCGCCGAGCAGCGGAGCCACGTCGGCGGGGTCCGCGCCGAGCAGCAGCCGCACCAGCGCCGCCGACCGGGCCGACTCGGCGGCGCCCTGGTGCGGCGCGGTCAGCAGGGAGAGCAGCACGGCGGCGACTCCGGCCAACGTGTGGTCCCCGGGCTCGCGCTGCCGCGTGGCGACCCCGAGCGCGAGGCCGTGTGCCCCGGCGAGGGCGTAGGCGGCGAGGTGGGTACCGGCGACGGTGTCGGTGGCGGAGGCGGGGGCGGGGCGCGGAGAGTGTCCCTCCGTGCCCCCTCCGGTGCCGCCCGCGGCAGGGTTCACCACCCCCGCGAGCCTGCCCAGCCCCGCGCTCGCCTCCGCCCCCGGCTCCGCGCCCGCCGACTGCGTGGGCGTGCCGTCGGGGCCGTACAGCGCCGCGTACCCGCCCAGGCGTGACGCCAGTTGCCGGAGCAGGGCCGGGACCGGGTCCGGGCGGGCCGCCGCGGCTGCGAGGCCCTGCTGGGCCTGGGTGACGCGGCGGAGTTCGGCGTGCCGGGACTCGGCCATGAGCTGCCACACGGCGCGGGCGATGCCGCTGAACGTGGTGCGCGGCGGCACCTCGAGGAGGGGCAGGCCGAGGCGGTCGCAGGCGGCGGTCAGCGCCTGCGGGACGGTGTCGTGCACCGGGGCGACCCCGAAGCCGAGGGCCGCGCCGCCCGCCGCGACGATGCGAGCCACATAGGCGTCCAGGTGGGCGTCCGCGTCCGCCGCCGGGACGTGCACCCCGGCCGTGAGCAGCAGCTCGCCGCCCAGCAGGTACGGGTACGGATCGGCCATCTCCGAGGTGTGCACCCAGTGCACGACGGCGCCGGTCGCCGTCGCGTCCGGGCCCGCGATCTGCCGCAGGCCCAGCTCCTCGCGGGCCAGCAGGGCGGTCAGCGGGACCGGTGGGGTGGGTGGTGCCGGGCTCTGGTCAGAGGGCGACATGGTGGATGGTTCCTCCATCTCCGGCTCGGAGGGTGTAGGAAACGTACACTTCAGCGGCTCTTTCGAGCCACTTAAAGTCAATCCACGCACCACATCAGCCATCAATTGAGGAACCCCGACGGCGAGCAATTCGGTCCGCGAGAGCGGCGGCGGTTTAGCCGCAAAGAAAGGGAGGCCCCCCTTATGGCCGTCGACTACACAGTGATCGTCGTCTATCTCGCCGGGATGCTGGCCATGGGCTGGTGGGGCATGCGCCGCGCCAAGTCCAAGAGCGAATTCCTCGTCGCGGGCCGCCGCCTCGGTCCCTGGATGTACTCCGGCACGATGGCCGCGATCGTCCTCGGCGGCGCCTCCACCATCGGCGGCGTCGGCCTCGGCTACACCCACGGCCTGTCCGGCGCGTGGATGGTGTTCACGATCGGGCTCGGCCTGCTCGCCCTGTCGATCTTCTTCTCGGCCCGCATCGCGCGCCTCAAGGTCTACACCGTCTCGGAGATGCTGGATCTGCGGTACGGCGGCCGCGCGGGCGTCCTGTCCGGCGTCGTCATGTGGGCGTACACGCTGATGCTCGCGGTCACCTCGACCATCGCATACGCCACCATCTTCGACGTCCTCTTCGACATGAACCGCACGCTCGCCATCGTCCTCGGCGGCTCCATCGTCGTCGCCTACTCCACGCTCGGCGGCATGTGGTCCATCACGCTGACGGACATGGTGCAGTTCGTCGTCAAGACGGTGGGCGTCCTGCTGCTGCTCCTGCCCATCGCCGTCGTCAAGGCGGGCGGCTTCGGCGAGATGCGCGACAAGCTGCCCGACACGTACTTCGCGCCGCTCGGCGTCGGCGGCGAGACGATCTTCACGTACGTCCTGATCTATACGTTCGGCATGCTCATCGGGCAGGACATCTGGCAGCGCGTCTTCACCGCGCGCAGCGACAAGGTCGCCCGGTACGGGGGGACCGTCGCCGGTACGTACTGCCTCGTGTACGCCCTCGCCGGCGCCGTCATCGGGACGGCCGCCAAGGTCATGTACCCCAAGCTGCCCAGCGCGGACGCCGCCTTCGCCACCATCGTCAAGGACGAACTGCCCATGGGCGTACGGGGGTTGGTGCTCGCCGCCGCCCTCGCCGCCGTGATGTCCACCTCGTCCGGGGCGCTCATCGCCTGCGCGACCGTGGCCAACAACGACATCTGGGCGCGGCTGCGGGGGGCGGTCGCCGGAGGCGACGCTTCCGGTGGGGACGCCCACGACGAGGTGAAGGGCAACCGTGCCTTCATCCTCGTCATGGGCGTCGCCGTCATCGGCGTCTCCATCGCCCTCAACGACGTCGTCCAGGCGCTGACCGTCGCGTACAACCTGCTGGTGGGCGGGCTGCTCGTGCCCATCCTGGGCGGGTTGCTGTGGCGCCGTGGGACCGCCGCGGGGGCGTTGTCCGCCGTCGTCGCCGGCGGGCTCACCGTCATCGGCCTGATGTGGCACTACGGCATCCTCGCCAACGAGCCCATCTACTACGGACTGCTGACCTCGCTCGTCGTGTACGTGGCCGTGTCGCTGGCCACGCCGCCGACGGATCCGGTGACGCTGGCCGCCTGGCGGGAGCGGGTCGCCGGGCGCGCGCCCGAGCCGACGGCGCCGGAGGCTTCGGTGACGGCATGAACAGTCCCCAAACCACCCCTTCCCAGAAACCAGGGGGCTGCCGCCCCCTGGACCCCCGCCATCGGCCTGAACGGCCTCGTCCTCAAACGCCGGACGGGCTGACAACTCACCGGCACATTTCCAGCCCCTCCGGCGATTGAGGAGCGGGGGTCCGGGGGCGGAGCCCCCGGTTTCGGGAAGGGGCGGGGTTGGGGAGCCCCCGGCAGGGCCCGGACCGCACACCACGCTCGACCACGTAACACATGCACCATCAGGAGGAACCGACCATGACCACCGTCCCGACCGAGCCCCGCGGCCCCGTCGACTCCTCGCGCGTCCCGCGCTACGCGGGCCCCGCGACGTTCGCCCGGCTGCCCCGCCTCGACGAGGTGGGCAGGACGGACATCGCCGTCGTCGGCGTCCCCTTCGACACGGGCGTGTCGTACCGCCCGGGCGCCCGCTTCGGCGGCAACGCCATCCGCGAGGCGTCGCGCCTGCTGCGCCCGTACAACCCGGCCCAGGACGCGTCCCCCTTCGCGCTCGCCCAGGTCGCCGACGCCGGCGACATCGCGGCGAACCCGTTCAACATCAACGAGGCCGTGGAGACGATCGAGGCCGCGGCCGACGACCTGCTCGCGACCGGCGCGCGGATGATGACGCTCGGCGGCGACCACACCATCGCGCTGCCGCTGCTGCGGTCGATGGCGAAGAAGCACGGGCCGGTCGCGCTGCTGCACTTCGACGCGCACCTGGACACGTGGGACACGTACTTCGGGGCGGAGTACACGCACGGAACGCCGTTCCGCCGGGCCGTGGAGGAGGGCATCCTCGACACCGAGGCGCTCTCCCACGTCGGCACCCGCGGCCCGCTGTACGGCCGCCAGGACCTCACCGACGACGAGAAGATGGGCTTCGGCATCGTCACGTCGTCGGACATCTACCGCCGCGGCGCGGACGAGGTCGCCGACCAGCTCCGGCAGCGCATCGGCGACCGGCCGCTGTACATCTCCATCGACATCGACTGCCTCGACCCGGCGCACGCCCCGGGCACGGGCACGCCGGAGGCCGGTGGCATGACCTCCCGCGAGCTCCTGGAGATCCTGCGCGGGCTGTCCTCCTGCAACCTCGTCTCCGCCGACGTCGTCGAGGTCGCCCCCGCCTACGACCACGCCGAGATCACGGCCGTGGCCGCCTCCCACACCGCGTACGAACTGACGACGATCATGTCCCGGCAGATCGCCGCGGGCCGCGCCGCCGAGGCGGAGCAGACCGCGAAGTGACCCCGCGCCGCCGGGCCGCCGCCGACACCTCGCGGCGGCCCCGCGGCTTTCGGCTGCCGGGGAAGGGCGCCGCGCGCGGGCGCGCGACGGAAGGATGACCGACATGACCCATGACCACGACATCGTGCTGCGGCCCACCGCCGCGCAGACGCACGCCGCGCTGAACCCGCCGCCGGGACGCAACGGCGGTGACCTGGTGATCGAGACCCTGCAGGGGCTCGGCGCCACCACCGTGTTCGGCCTGCCGGGCCAGCACGCGCTCGGCATGTTCGACGCGCTGCGGCGCTCCTCGCTGACGTACGTGGGGCTGCGGGTCGAGAACAACACCGGCTTCGCCGCCGACGCGTACGGGCGGATCACCGGCGAGGTCGCGCCGCTGCTCCTGTCGACCGGGCCGGGCGCGCTCACCTCGCTGGCCGCGCTCCAGGAGGCGGCCGCCGGGTCCTCGCCGGTGCTCGCCGTCGGCAGCCAGGTCCCGGTCGCCGGGCTCGGCGGCGGTCGCCACGGCTATCTGCACGAACTCCGCGACCAGCAGGCCTCGTTCCGGGACGTGGTCAAGTCCGTCCACACCGTGCGTACGCAGTCGCAGATCCCGTCCGCGATCGCCGCGGCCTGGGAGTCGGCCCTCACCGCGCCGCACGGTCCGGTGTGGGTGGAGATCCCGCAGGACGTGCTGCTCGCCGAGACCTCGCTGCCGGTCGTCACCGCCGTCGACGCGACCCCCGACGAGGTCGTGCCCCGGCCCGAACTCACCGCCGTGGCCGCCGACCTGCTGGTGCGGGCCGAGCGCCCCGCGATCATCGCGGGCGGCGGTGTCGTACGGTCCGACGCCTCGGGGAAGCTGCTGGCGCTCGCCGAGCGCCTGAACGCGCCCGTCGTCACCACCTTCGGCGGCAAGGGCGCCTTCCCCTGGGAGCACCCGCTCTCCCTCCAGTCCTGGCTGGAGGACCGGCACACCACCGACTTCCTGGAGGACGCCGACGTCCTGCTTGTCGTCGGGTCGGGCCTCGGTGAACTGTCGTCCAACTACCACACGTTCAAGCCGCGCGGCCGCGTCATCCAGATCGAGGCGGACCTCGGCAAGCTGGAGTCCAACCACCCCGCGCTCGGCATCCACGCCGACGCCCGGCTCGCCCTGTCCGCCCTCCTGGAGACTCTTCTGGAGACCGGCGCCGAGCGGCCCGACCCGGCCGCCCCGGAGCGGGTGCGGCGGGTCCTCGCGGCGGTCCGCGAGCGCATCGACGGCCAGGGGCTCACCCTCGAACAGGACGTCCTCGCCGCCGTGCGGGCCGCGCTGCCCGACGGCTCCCCGTCCTTCTGGGACATGACGATCCTGGCGTACTGGGCCTGGTCCGCCTTCGACGCGCGGCGGCCCAACACCATGCACTCCGCGCAGGGCGCGGGCGGCCTCGGCTACGGCTTCCCGGCCGCCCTCGGCGCGGCCGCCGCCGATCCGACGCGGCCCGTGCTCGCCGTCTCCGGCGACGGCGGCGCGATGTACTCGATCGCGGAGCTGGCCACCGCCCGCCAGTACAACCTCGACGTGACCTGGCTGATCGTCGACGACGGCGGCTACGGGATCCTCCGCGAGTACATGGCGGACGCCTTCGGCGAGGCGACCGGCACCGAGCTGGCCCGGCCGGACTTCGTGGCGCTCGCGGAGTCCTTCGGGGTGCCGGCCGCCCGGACGTCCCCCGAGGCGCTCAGGGACGACCTCGCCAAGGCGCTCGCGCAGCCGGGGCCGAGCGTGGTCGTGCTGCCCGCGGTGCTGCGGATGTTCGCGCCGACGCACCTGGGCTGAGGCCGCCGCTTTTCGGCGCGCTGAGGGGGGCACGGGGGGGCACTTCAGTTCGTCGTACAACCTTTCACCCATGCTGGTGAGTCATGAGAGGCGCGTGCGCCGGGGGCGCACGTGTACCGACCAGGGGGGAACCTCCATGACTCACCGCATATCCCGGCGTGCCCGCGTCCTGAGCGCAGGTCTGGCCGCATCCGTGCTCGTACCGCTCGCCGGGGTGGCCGCCGCCACGCCCGCCGCCGCGGCCGCGCCGCAGGTCAGCTGCACCTCGGACCAGTCCGGCCTGGCCACGAAGCTGAAGAAGGACATCACGGCCGCCCTGAAGAACCGCAAGGGCACCATCGCCGTCGGCCTGCACGACCGGTCCACGAACACCACCTGCACCCTGCGCCCCACGACCGCCTTCGACTCGGCGAGCGTCGTGAAGGTGACCGTCCTCGCCACGCTCCTGTGGGACGCCAAGAAGTCCGACCGGTATCTGACGACGCGCGAGTCCAACCTCGCCACCGCCATGATCACCAAGTCGGACAACGACGCCACCAGCGCCCTGTGGCGGCAGCTCGGCGCCACCAAGGTGAAGAAGTTCCTGGCCGCGGCCAAGATGACCAAGACCGTGCCGGGCTCCGGCGGCTACTGGGGCCTCACCCGCATCAACGTCACCGACGAGCAGAAGCTGCTCGCCCTGATCACCGGCAAGAACGCGGTGCTCAGCGACAACGCGCGCGCCTACATCCTGAAGCTGATGAACAAGGTCGTCCGCGACCAGCGCTGGGGCACGCCCGCGGGCGCCCCCTCCGGCACCGCCATCCACGTCAAGAACGGCTGGCTGCCCCGGGCCACGCACGGCTGGCGCGTGCACAGCATCGGCGCCTTCAAGGGCCGCGGGCACGACTACACGATCTCCGTGCTCACGCACGGCAACAGCAGCATGAACTACGGCGTGGACACCATCCAGAAGGTCTCCAGAGCCATCCACAAGGACCTGACCCCCCTCACCCAGGCCCCCACCCGCTTCGCTCCGACGGACACCCCCAAGGAGGCGATGGTCCCGGCGCCGGGATCAAGCCCGTCCGGCGTTTGAGGACGAGGGCCGAAGGCCCGAAAGGCAGGGGGAGCGGGGGCGCAGCCCCCATGGTCTTTGTTGCGGCGGGATGAAAACGGCAGACGCCAACGTTGGGCCTCTCGGCAGGTCAGGTCGACGGGAGGCACACGGTGGCGGATCAACGGGGCTGGGCGAAACGACTGTGGGGCTATGCCTGGCGCTACCCCAAGGACGTCGTACTCGCCCTCGGCTCCTCCCTCGGCGGCATGGCCGTCATGGCCATCGTCCCGCTGCTCACCAAGGTGATCATCGATGACGTCATCGGTGATCACAGCCGGGCGATGGGCCCCTGGGCCGCCGCCCTCATAGGCGCCGCGTTCCTGGTCTACGTCTTCACGTACATCCGCCGCTACTACGGCGGCCGCCTCGCCCTCGACGTGCAGCACGACCTGCGCACGGAGATGTACGACACGGTCACCCGCCTCGACGGACGGCGGCAGGACGAGCTGTCCACCGGACAGGTCGTCGGCCGCGCCACCAGCGACCTCCAGCTCATCCAGGGCCTGCTCTTCATGCTGCCGATGACCATCGGCAACGTCCTGCTGTTCCTGATGTCCCTGGTGATCATGGCGTCGCTGTCGCTGCCGCTGACCCTGATCGCGCTGGCCGTCGCCCCCGCCCTGCTCTGGATCGCCCGCCGCAGCCGCGTCAAGCTGCACCCCGCCACCTGGTACGCGCAGGCCCAGGCGGCCGCCGTCGCGGGCGTCGTCGACGGTGCCGTCGGCGGCGTACGCGTGGTGAAGGGCTTCGGGCAGGAGGAGCAGGAGACCGGGAAGCTCCGCGAGGTCGGGCGGCGGCTGTTCGCCGGACGCCTGCGCACCATCCGGCTGAACTCGCGCTACACCCCCGCCCTGCAGTCCGTGCCCATGCTCGGGCAGGTCGCGATGCTGGCGCTCGGCGGCTGGCTCGCGGTCAAGGGCGAGATCACGCTCGGTACGTTCGTGGCGTTCTCCACCTACCTCGCCCAGCTCGTCGGCCCGGTACGGATGCTCGCCATGGTCCTGACCGTCGCCCAGCAGGCCCGCGCCGGCGTCGAGCGCGTCCTGGAGCTCATCGACACCGAGCCGACCATGAAGGACGGCACGAAGGAACTGCCCGACGACGCCCCGGCGACCGTCGAGTTCGACGACGTGTCGTTCGCGTACGAGGACGGGCGACCGGTCCTCGAAGGGCTCAGCTTCGAGATACGCCCTGGCGAGACCCTCGCCGTCGTCGGCTCCTCCGGCAGCGGCAAGTCGACGGTGTCGCTACTGCTGCCCCGGTTCTACGACGTCACGCACGGCGCCGTCCTCGTCGGCGGCCACGACGTGCGCGAGCTGACGCACGAGTCGCTGCGCGCCGCCATCGGCCTGGTCCCCGAGGACTCCTTCCTCTTCTCCGACACCGTCCGCGCCAACATCGCCTACGGCCACCCCGGCGCCACCGACGAGGAGATCGAGCGGGCCGCCCGCGCCGCCCAGGCCGACCGGTTCATCGCCGAGCTGCCCGACGGCTACGACACCAAGGTCGGCGAGCACGGCCTGACCCTCTCCGGCGGCCAGCGCCAGCGCGTCGCCCTGGCCCGCGCCATCCTCACCGACCCGCGCCTGCTCGTCCTCGACGACGCCACCTCCGCCGTGGACGCCCGCGTCGAGCACGAGATCCACGAGGCCCTCAAGCACGTCATGGAGGGCCGCACCACCCTCCTCATCGCGCACCGCCGCTCCACCCTCAACCTCGCCGACCGCATCGCCGTCCTGGACGGCGGCCGGCTCGCCGACCTCGGCACCCACGAGGAGCTCGAACGCCGCTCGCCGCTGTACCGGCGCCTGCTCACCGACCCCGACGAGCTGGGCGGCGTCTCGCCCGGCCACATCGACCCCGCCCCGGCTGCCGAGGCCGTCGAGGACACCTCCGTACGCGACGAGCTGGACGCCGAGTTCGACGCCGAGCGCGGCATCACCCCACGTCTGTGGATCGGCGACCGTGAGCCGAAAGACATCGCCCTCGCCGGGACTCCGGCCACCCCCGAACTCCTCGCCCAGGTCGACGCGCTGCCGCCCGCCACCGACACCCCCGCCATCGACGAGGCGCGGGCCGTCACGCCCGAGGAGTCGTACGGACTGCGCAGGCTGCTGCGCGGCTTCGGCGCGCCCCTGCTGGTGAGCCTGCTGCTCGTCGCCGTCGACGCCGGGGTGGGCCTGCTGCTCCCCATCCTGATCCGGCACGGCATCGACGAGGGCGTCACGCAGACCGCGCTCGGCGCCGTGTGGGCCGCGTCCGCGCTCGCGCTGGTCGCCGTCGTCGTGCAGTGGGCGGCGCAGACGGGCGAGATCCGCAAGACCGGCCGCACCGGCGAACGCGTCCTCTACGCCCTGCGCCTGAAGATCTTCGCGCAGCTCCAGCGGCTCGGGCTCGACTACTACGAGCGCGAACTCACCGGGCGCATCATGACCCGGATGACCACGGACGTGGACGCGCTGTCCACGTTCCTGCAGACCGGCCTGGTCACCGCCTTCGTCTCCGTCGTCACCTTCTTCGGCATCATGCTCGCGCTGCTCGTCATCGACGTACAGCTCGCCCTCGTCGTCTTCGCCACGCTGCCGCTGCTCGTCATCGGCACGTTCTTCTTCCGCAGGTCCAGCGTGAAGGCGTACGAGCTGGCGCGGGAGCGCGTGTCGGTGGTCAACGCCGACCTCCAGGAGATGGTGTCCGGGCTGCGGATCGTGCAGGCCTTCCGGCGCGAGCGGACGGGCAGCGAGCGGTTCGCGGCGCGCAGCACGGAGTACCGCGCCGCCCGCATCCGCGGCCAGTGGCTGATCTCCGTGTACTTCCCGTTCGTGCAGTTCCTGTCGTCGGTGGCCGTGGTGGCCGTCCTCATCGTGGGCGCGAACCGGGTCGAGGCGGGCACGCTCACCACCGGCGCGCTGGTCGCGTACATCCTCTACATCGACCTGTTCTTCGCCCCCGTGCAGCAGCTCTCCCAGGTCTTCGACGGCTACCAGCAGGCCACCGTCTCGCTCGGCCGCATCCAGGAGCTGCTCCAGGAGCCCACGTCCACGAAGTCCGCCGACGAACCGCTCGACGTGCTCTCCCTGCGCGGCGAGATCGCGTTCGAGGACGTGGACTTCGCGTACGGCTCCGAGGGGGCCGCTGCCGACGGCTCGGAGACCGCCCTGGCCGGGGTGCGGCTGCGGATCCCCGCGGGCCAGACCGTCGCCTTCGTCGGCGAGACCGGCGCGGGCAAGTCCACGCTCGTCAAGCTCGTGGCCCGGTTCTACGACCCGACCTCGGGCCGGGTCACGGTCGACGGCACCGACCTGCGCTCCCTGGACCTCACCTCGTACCGCCACCGGCTCGGCGTCGTGCCGCAGGAGGCCTATCTGTTCGCGGGCACCGTCCGCGACGCCATCGCCTACGGCCGCCCCGACGCCACCGACGCGCAGGTCGAGGCGGCCGCGCGGGCCGTCGGCGCGCACGAGATGATCGCCACCCTCGACGGCGGCTATCTGCACGAGGTCACCGAGCGCGGCCGCAACCTCTCGGCGGGCCAGCGCCAGCTCATCGCCCTGGCCCGGGCCGAGCTGGTCGACCCCGACATCCTGCTCCTCGACGAGGCCACCGCCGCCCTCGACCTCGCCACCGAGGCCCAGGTCAACCAGGCCACCGACCGCATCGCCGGCAAGCGCACGACGCTGGTCGTCGCCCACCGCCTCACCACGGCCGCCCGCGCGGACCGGGTGGTCGTGATGGACCACGGGCAGGTCGCCGAGGACGGCACGCATGAGGAGCTGCTCGCCCGCGGCGGGCGGTACGCGGAGCTGTGGCGGACGTTCGTGGGGGAGCCGGTGGGGGCGTAGACCCGGGGTTCTCACGTACGCAGAAGTAGTAGGGCGGGTTCCGCAACCGCCGGGTGCCTGTCCGGCGTCCGTACGTCAGTACGCTGATGCGGGGGTGTCAGGAGGGGCAGACGTGACTCATGCTCGGATACGGCGGGGCCTTGCCGGGGGCGCCGCCGCGCTGGTGGCCGCCGTGCTGCTGGCGCTCGCCGGCCCGGGCGTCGGCAGCGCCGCCGCGGCGGCGCCGTGTCCCGGGCACAAGGTCCGCACCCTGGCCTTCAGCACCGGCAAGGTCGTCCTCTACAAGAAGCGCGGCTACGTCTGCGCCGTGACGTACGCCAAGCGCCCCGGCGCCCGCAAGACGATGTCGGTCAGCGTCCAGGCACGCGGCAGCCGCCCCGTCCGGGACAAGGGCCGCTTCACCCGCCTCGCGGGCCCGGTGAAGGTGCACTCGGGGCACCGCTGCGTGTGGGTGAGGGGATCGGTGGGGCGGGGGAGCGTCAGCTCGGGCTGGATCCTCTGTTAGGCCCTGGGCCGGTATGTCCGCTCAGCGGACGTTCCTGTCCCCTCAGTGAAATTTCCCTGAGACCGCTATTCGTCGTATGTCCTCAATGTGCCCTGGTGTGCGGGGAGTTGCTCGGTTAGGTTCCGGGGAATCGCTGCGCCGACAGGGGAGGATGCATGCGTAAGACCCTCAGATGGGTGCTTTCGTTCACGGTGCTCATAGGCACCGTGGGTTTCACCGGAGTCACGGCCACGGCGGCCACCGACACGAAGCCGGTGGCTCCCGCTCCGCAACAGGACATCAAGGACCGGCTCCTCGCCATCAAGGGCATGAGCCTGATCGAGGAGAAGCCGTACGACGGCTACCGCTTCTTCGTCCTCAACTACACGCAGCCGGTCGACCACCGGCACCCCTCCAAGGGCACGTTCAAGCAGCGCATCACCGTGCTGCACAAGGACACCGCCCGGCCCACCGTCTTCTCGACCTCGGGCTACGGCCTGAACACGAACCCGGGCCGCGCGGAGCCGACCCGCATCGTCGACGGCAACCAGGTCGCCATGGAGTACCGCTTCTTCACTCCCTCGCGCCCCAGCCCCGCCGACTGGTCCAAGCTCGACATCTGGCAGGCCGCGACCGACCAGCACCGCATCTTCAAGGCCCTCAAGCCGATCTACGGCAAGAAGTGGCTGTCCACGGGCGCCTCCAAGGGCGGCATGACCGCCACCTACTTCGAGCGCTTCTACCCGCGTGACATGGACGGCGTCGTGGCCTACGTCGCGCCGAACGACGTCAACAACCGCGAGGACTCTGCGTACGACCGCTTCTTCGAACACGTCGGCACCAAGGAGTGCCGCAGCAAGATCGAGGCGGTGCAGCGCCAGGCGCTGCTGCGGCGCGCCCCGATGGAGAAGCTGTACGCCAAGTACGCCACCGACAACCGCTACACCTTCAAGACCGTCGGCAACCTCGACAAGGCCTTCGAGGCCGTCGTGCTCGACGTGAACTGGGGCTTCTGGCAGTACCAGCCGTCCGCCACCGCCTGCGCGCAGGTGCCGGACGCCAAGACCGCCGGCGACCAGGCCCTGTTCGACTGGATCGAGGAGGTCGGCGGCTGGTCGTCCTACACCGACCAGGGGCTCGAGTACTACACGCCGTACTACTACCAGGCCGGTACGCAGCTCGGTTCGCCCGACATCAAGCAGCCCTGGATCGCCGACCTGAGCCGCTACGGCTACCAGCCGCCCCGGAACTTCGTCCCGCGCGACATCCCGATGACGTTCCAGAAGCACGCCATGAAGGACGTCGACCGGTGGGTGCGGCACAACTCTCACCGGATGCTGTTCGTGTACGGCGAGAACGACCCGTGGGGCGCCGAGCCGTTCCGTCCCGCCCGGAGCGCCAAACACGACTCGTACGTCATGACCGCGCCCGGCGCCAACCACGGCGCGAACGTCGCCGGCCTCGTCGGCGACGACAAGGCCAAGGCCACGGAGCGGATTCGTGCTTGGGCCGGGGTGCCGGCCGCGCAGGCCGCGCCCTATGACGCGAAGCTGGACCGGAAGGACCGGGACCGCCACAACACCCTGAGGCCGTAGCCCTCGCGGGGGCGCCCCAGTCCCGCCCCTTTCCCGAAACTGGGGGCTCTGCCCCCAGACCCCCGCTCCTCAAACGCCGGAGGGGCTAGAGATAGCCCGTCCGGCGATTGAGGACGAGCCGCGGAGCGGCGATACGGGGGTCCAGGGGGCGGAGCCCCCTGGTTACGGGAAGGGGCGGGCTTGGGGAGGCCCCCGGCAGGGTCACACCCGCACCGCGCACCCCACCGGCCGGGCCCCGCCCAAGGCCACGTACAGGTCCGTGCCCGGCGGGCACAGGTCGCGTTCGGCGGCGGCCGCGGTGACGCGGTACTGCGGGGCCCGGCGGCCCGAGCCGTCGCAGGCGGTCTCCCGGACCTCCCCCCGCCCCGCCCCGTACACACAGTCCCCCACCACGGTCCGAGGCCCCCCGCCCGCCCCGGGATCCCCGGGATGCGGCGGTTCGAGATTGCGCATGCAGGCGTACCCCCGCGGAACCTCCCCGTCCCCGTCCTCGTCGACGGACGGACGGCTCTGGCTGACGTGCAGGACGAAGTCGGTGCGCGGGGGACACAGGGGCCCGTCCCCGCTCCGCCCGCCGTGCCGGGCGACGACTCGCGCGGCGGCGCGTTCGCTGCCGCACGGCACCTCCGTGAAGAACTCCCGCCCCCACGAACTGCACTCGCCCGCGCCGAGGAACACCGCCCCGCTCCCGGAGGAGGCGGCGGACCCGGCGGGCGTGGTGCCGCTCGCCCGCCCGTCGCCGCCCGGCAGCTGACACCCCGCGAGCGCCAGCACGGCGGCGAGCAGCGTGCCCGCGCACGCGACGCCCGCTCCGGACACCCGCATCGGCCGACCCCCCGACCCCCGACACGCACGCCAGGGGCACCCAGCGTGACCCGCGGCGGCGGGCGCACGCCAGGTGCTCGGGGGGCTTTGCGCACCTTGGCCCCGGTGGCCGCGGCGGGCTGCGTACGCGGGGTACGCCCGTCAGTCGGCGGCTGCGTACGGCTCGTACGAAAGGCCGTAGCCGATGGGGTACAGCACCTGCGCGGGGTCGTCCGGGCTCGGCACGGGCACGGGCAGGCGGCCGACCGGGCGGGCGTGGCCGGCGATGACACGGGCGGCGGCGCGGAGTTCGACGTCCGTCCAGGAGTACGCGGCGAGGGCGGCGGTCACGCCGGGCAGCCGGGTCACGTCGTGCGGGGTGCGGACGGAGACGGTGATGACGGGCGGGCCGTCCGGGGCGGCGGTGAGGGCGGTGACGAGGGCGTGCTGGGGGTCGCCTGCCGTGACGTCGTACGTCGTGACGATCACGGCGTCGTGCCCGGAGGCCGCCTCGGCGAGGGCCTTCTCGACGGCTTCCGGGGACGGCTCGGTGCCGGTGCTCAACGCCGTCGCGGTGAAGCCGAGTTCGGTGAGGGCCGCGGCGAGGACGGTGGTCGGCGGTCCCGTGGTGCCGGACGGCGAGACCGGGTCGGCGCCGAGGACCAGGACGCGGCCGTGCGCGGCGGGGGACAGCGGGAGCAGCCCGCCCTCGTTGCGGAGCAGCGTCGTGGTGCGCTCGGCGATGCGGTCGGCGGCGGCGAGGTGGGCGGCGCTGCCGACGAGGGCGTCCACGTCGTCCGGGGCGGCGGCGTACGGCTGCTCGAACAGGCCCAGTTTCCGCTTGAGGCGGAGGATGCGCAGGACCGACTCGTCGATGCGGGCCTCGGTGAGTTCGCCCTCGCGGACGGCCTGGAGGACGGCGTTCCAGGCGAGTTCGGGCTGCGGCGGGTTGAGGAGCTGGTCGACGCCCGCCTTGAGCGCGAGGACGGCGACGCGGTCGTCGCCGTACTTGGTGCGCACCCCCTGCATGGACAGCGAGTCGGTCACGACGACGCCCTCGTGGCCGAGCTGCTCGCGCAGGATGCCGGTGACGACGGGGTACGAGAGCGTGGCGGGGTCGAGCGCCGGGTCCAGGGCGGGGACCACGATGTGCGCGGTCATCACGACGTCGACGCCGGCGGCGAGCGCGGCGCGGAACGGCGGGGCGTCCAGCTCCTCCCACTGCTCGCGGGTGTGGTGGATGTACGGCAGCGCGGAGTGGCTGTCGGTCTCGGTGTCGCCGTGGCCGGGGAAGTGCTTGGCGGCGGGGGCGATGCCCGCGTCGTGGTAGCCCTCGATCTGCGCGGTCACGAACGCGGACACGGCGTCCGGGCCGGCGCCGAAGGACCGTACGCCGATGACCGGGTTGGCCGGGTTCACGTTGACGTCGGCGGACGGCGCGTAGTTCTGGAAGACGCCGAGCGCGCGCAGCTCGGCGCCGGCGATGCGGGCGGCCTCGCGGACGTCGTCGGCCGAGCCGCCCGCGCCGAGCGCCATCGCGCCCGGCAGCAGCGTGGCGGGCGCGCCGACGCGGGCGACGATGCCGTGCTCCTGGTCGATGGTGAGAAGGAGCGGGATGCCCGGCGGCCGGCCGAGGGCCACCCGCTGGACGTCGTCGGACAGCTCGGCGAGCTGCCGCGGGTCGCGGGTGTTGTGGGCCCAGCCGAAGTAGATGAGGCCGCCCGGGCGGTACTTGGCGACGGCTTCCGCGGCCGTGCGCACGCCCAGCTCCCGCTCGTTCAGCTCGACGTCGGCCGGGTCGGGGGCGGTGGCGTGGTGGCCGTACACATGCAGGACGAAGAGCTGGCCGACCTTCTCTTCGAGGGTCATGCGGGCGAGCAGGGCGTCGGGGTCGGCGGGGCGGGTGTCGGGGTCGGCGGGGCCGCTGGGGGTGCTGTGGGAGTCGTGAGGCACGTGCCACGGATATCCCGTGGGCCGGGGCGGGTCAAGGTCCGGGCGGCGTCGCGGTGCCGTGAGGAGGGGCCGCCACCGGCGCAGTGGAGGGGGGCGCACCGGTGGCGGCGCGCTGCCGGCCGCGGGCGGCGGAGAGGGTGGTCAGCGTTCGCAGCCAGCAGCGATGCCGACACCGCCTCGCGGAGACTCTCCGGCAGCGTGCCTGTTGGACGGCTCGCCCTCGCCCAGGGTTCCCGAACGAGCCCCGAATACGACAAGTTGGTGCGGGTGGGAGGGGTGGGCGGCGTGGGGTCAGCTCGTGGGGTGGGGCACCCCGGCGGGGGTGTCGGCGGCCGCGGCCGCCGCGGTGACCGTCCCCCACGACGCGCGCAGCACCCGCACCGCCTCCGCGATCGCCGGGCGCCGTGCCGCCCCCGCCCGCCACACCGCGTAGATCCCGCGGACCGGCATCGGGTCCAGCCGCACCGCCGTCACCCCGTCCGGGAGCGGGCCGCGGCCGAGGCGCGGGATGAGGGCGATGCCCAGACCGGCCGCGACCAGGGCGATCAAGGTGGGGTTCTCCTCCGCCCGGTGGACGATGTCCGGCTCGCAGCCGGCGGCCCGCATCGTCCGCACCAGCCAGTCGTGGCACACCCGCCCCGGCGGCTGCGAGATCCACCGCTCGCCCCGCAGCTCCGCGCGCCGCACCGCATCGCGCCCGGCGAGCCGGTGCCCCGTCGGCACGAGCAGATCGCACAAGTCCTCGCCGATCAGGGCCTGTTCGATGCCGGGCGGCGCGGGCAGCGGCGCGATGTCCCAGTCGTGGGCGACCGCCAGGTCCGCCGCACCCTTGGCGACGAGGTCCACCGACAGATGCGGTTCGACCTCCGTCAGGCGCGCGTCCAGGGCCGGATGGCGGCGCGCGAGCTCGGCGAGCACCCCGGGCAGCAGCCCGCGCGCCGCCGACGCGAACGCCACCACGGTCAGGCGACCGGCCGGGACGCCCCGCCGCTCCTCCAGGTCGGTCTCCGCGCGCTCCACGATCGCCAGCAACTCCTGTGCCGCGTCGGCGAGTCGTACCGCCTCGTCGGTCAGGGCCACGCCCCTGCCCTGCCGTTCGAGGAGCGTCGTACGCGTCTCCCGCTCCAGCTTGGCGATCTGCTGGGACACGGCGGACGGCGTGTAGCCGAGTGCCGCCGCGGCGGCGCCGACGGTGCCGTGGACGGCCACGGCGTGCAGGGCGCGCAGCCGCGCGAGATCCAGCATGGGGCCACCTCGACTCGTCGCTCGGCACCGCCCATTCATAAGCAGTGCTTCAGTCAATCATGAAGAAATTCGCGCTGGTGCTGAACACTCCTGGCGAGTGATCCTCGACGCATGCGCCCCTCCCACATCTGTCTCGCCGTCCTCGTCGCCGCCGTCTGGGGCGTGAACTTCGTCGTCATCGAGGTCGGCCTCGGCCACTTCCCGCCGCTGCTGTTCTCGGCCCTGCGCTTCCTCGTCGCGGCGCTGCCCGCCGTCTTCTTCGTCGGCCGCCCGAAGGTCGCCTGGAAGTGGCTGGTGGGGGTGGGGCTCGTGCTCGGCGTGGCCAAGTTCGGGCTGCTGTTCATCGGCATGGACGCGGGCATGCCCGCCGGTCTGTCGTCGCTCGTCCTGCAGATACAGGCGGTGTTCACCGCGGTCGTCGCCTTCGCGGTGCTCGGTGAACGCCCGGCACGGGTACGGGTGATGGGCATGGCGGTCGCGCTCGCGGGCATTGGGGTCGCCGCCGTCCACGAGGGCGCGTCCGGACCGCTCACCGCCTTCGGCCTGACCGTCGCGGCCGCCGCCTGCTGGGGCGTCTCCAACGTCCTCACCCGCAAGGCCGCGCCGCCCGACGCGCTGAACTTCATGGTGTGGGTGAGCACCGTCCCCGTCCTGCCGCTGCTCGCCCTCTCGCTGCTCTTCGAGGGCCCCTCGCGCGACCTCGACGCCCTGCGCGCCCTCGACTGGCAGGGCGTGGGGATCATCGTCTACGTCGCGTGGATCACGACGGTGTTCGGCTTCGGCGCCTGGGGCTACCTGCTGCGCCGCCACCCGGCCTCGACGGTGGCCCCCTTCTCGCTCCTGGTGCCGGTCTTCGGCATGTCGTCGGCCGCGCTGTTCCTGGACGAGTCGGTGGGGGCGCTCCAGTGGTGCGCGGCGGCGCTGCTCGTGGGCGGGGTGGCGCTGGCGTCGCTGCCGGGGCGAGCGGCGGCTTCTCCGGTTCCGGCGTCGGTGCCGGTGCCGGTGCCGGTGGCGACGCGGGCCCAGTCGCAGTCGGCCGTCCCGGCGTCCGAGCCGATCTCCCCGGCGTCCGAGCCCACCTCGCCGCCCGCCCCGGCGACGTACGCTGACGACGTGACCGCCCCGGAACCCGCGCCCCGCGCATGACCCCGCGCACGACCCCGGACCGCCGTGGCCCCAAGGCCCTGCGCCCCGTCGACCTGGCCCGGATGGCGGGCGTGTCCACGCAGCTCGTACGCGACTACGCCGACGCGGGCATCCTGCCGCCCACCCCGCGCACCCCCTCCGGCTACCGCCGTTTCGCCCCCGTGCACGGCCGCGCCCTGCTGGCCTACCGGGCGCTGGCGAAGGGGTTCGGTCCCGAGACGGCGCGGGCGGTGATGCGGGCGGTGCACGCGGGCGACGTACCCGAGGCGCTGACGCTGATCGACGCCGCGCACGCGGAGCTGCACGGCCGACGGGAGGCGCTGCGCGCGACGGGCGCGGCGCTGCAGGCCGTGGCGAGCGGGGACCCCGCCGCCGCCGAGGCGCCGACGCCGCGTACACCCCTGACCGTCGGCGAGGTCGCCGCCCGCCTGGGTGTGCGCGCGTCGGCGCTGCGGGTCTGGGAGTCGGCGGGGCTGCTCGCGCCCGCGCGGGAGCGGGGCACCGGGTACCGCAGCTACGGCGCCGCGGACGTCCGCGACGCCCGCATGATCATCATGCTCCGCCAGGCCGGTTACCCGCTGCCGTCGATCCGCCCCGTCCTCGACGACCTCCGCGAGGCCGGCAGCAGCGAGGCCCTGCGCGCGGCCCTGGCCCAGCGCCAGGCCGACCTGACGCGACGCTCACGGGCGATGCTGGAGGGGGCGGGGTTGCTGCACGGGTATGTGGCGGAGGTGGCAGAGGTGACGGAGGTGACAGAGGCGGCGGAGGCGGCGGAGGAGGGCTAGGGCGTGCCAGGCGCCGCGACGCCGCGCCGACCCGTCGGACACGCCCCAGGTCCTGGGCCTCCTCGCCCAGGACCTAAGCCGACTCCGTCAGCAGCCGGGCCAGCAACTCCCGTCCCGGACCGAGCAGTTCCGGCAGCGGCCTCGCGCCCTCGTACCAGCGCTTCTCGTACTCCCAGCAGAGCCAGCCGTCCCAGCCCTTGCGGGTGAGGAGTTCCACGCACTCGGCGAGCGGCAGGACGCCCGCGCCGAGGGGAAGCGGCGTGGTGTCCTCGGCGCTCGCGATGTCCTTGACCTGGACGTAGCCGAGGAAGGGGGAGAGCGCGGCGTAGCTGTCGGCGATCTGCTCGCCGCCGAGCCAGGTGTGCATGACGTCCCACAGGGCGCCGGCCTGCCGGTGGCCGACGGCGCCGAGGACGCGGGCGGCGGCGGCGCCGGTGCGGTGCGAGTCGTGGGTCTCCAGGAGGAGGCGGACGCCGACGTCGGCGGCGTACTCCGCGGCGGTGCCGAGGCGCCGCGCGGCCGTCGCGTCGGCCTCTTCCTCGCTCTGTTCGGTGCCGCCGCCCGGGAAGACTCGGACGAACGGCGCGCCGAGGTCGCGGGCCAGGGAGAGCAGGTCGCGGATCTCGTCCAGGACGGGCTCGTCGTCGCCGGGCGCGGCGACGCGCGCGTATCCGGCGATGCCCAGGACGGCCACGCCCGCCGCCTTGAACTCGGCGGCCACGTCGGCCCGTTCGGTGAGCCCGATGCCCGGATGGACGGGTTCTTCGGGGTGTGCGCGCAGCTCGACGCCGTGGTAGCCGTGCGTGCCGGCCAGGCGCAGCACGTCCGGGAGGGGCATACCGGGTACGCCGAGCGTGGAGAAGGCGAGTTTCATGGGCGGGACCCTATCCAGCCGAGGGCGGTGGAAACCCGGCGTACGCGCGGTTTCCGCCCGCTCACTCCCCGTCGTGAAGCGAAACCCGCCAGTCCTGCCGTCCGGCAGGATGCCGCGGACGGTCGCCATGGCTACGTGCGGGCCGCCCCCTCCCCGTCACCCAGCGGAACGGCCACGGCGTCATACGTCGTGTCGGGCGTCGGCGTGGTCGTGAAGCGGGCGTTGACGAGATACAGCCGGTCGCCGAACCGGGCGGCCGTCGACGGGACGTCGAACCGGGGGTCGGTGACGCGCCGCTGCAACACGGCCGTACGGGCCCCCGCGTCGAGCCGGAACGCGCTGACGACATTGGTCCGGTTCTGCACCACGTACAGAGTGCGTCCGATCCGCACGAGCCCGTCGCCGTTGAGCACGTTCTCCGCGCCCCGCAGCCGGATCTCCGTGGCGTACCCGCTCCGCGGGTCGATCCGGTACAGCCGCCCCACGGGCTGACTGCTGACGACGATCAGCGCCCGGCCGTCGGGCGCGCCCACGATCCCGTTGGCGTTGTTGACGTCGGGCACCTGCTCCCAGTCGCCGCTGAGCGGCACCCGCCGTACGTCCGCCCGCCCCTGCTGCCCTCGGCGCACCCCGTACAACACGGCGTCCCGCGAGTCGGTGAACCAGGCGCGATCGCCCACCAGATGCACGTCATTGACGAAGTGCCCGCTCCCTTCCGTCAGTTGATACGCCGCCACGACCTCCCCACTCCGCAGATCAAGCACCCGCGCACTCCCGCTCGCACCCCCGGCGACGTACAACAACCCGTCCCGCCCGACCTTCATCCCGACGGCCTGGCTCCCCACTGCCCCCTCATGAACGACCTCCCCGAGCCCGGTCCGCAGGTCGGCCCGGTAGACGGCTCCGGTGCCGAGGGACCCCACGTAGGCGTACGGCGCGGCCCCGATGGCGATTCCCTCGGGGCGGAAGCCGTTGGGGAGCGGGAACCTGGTCGGCCAGGTGACGGGGGACCCTGCGCGGGCCTCGGCGGCGGAGGCGGCGCCCGGGGCGACCGCGATCGAGGCGGCGGCGGCCGCCGCACCGGCGAGCACGGCGCGCCGGGACGGACGGGGCGGAAGGGGTGACGGTGACAGTGGGCGTATGGCCATGGTTCAGCTCTCCGTGTCGACTGGGAGGGAAGGAGACGAACTCCCCTTCAGCATCGGCGAACAGGGCTCACTTGGGTACCGGAGTTCCCGTCAGCGTCACGGGTTCGGTGCGCCGACCGAGCGGAATCGGGTGCGCGAGCCAGGACGCCGCACCATATTCGGAGCGCCGCTGCGCACCCTGGTTTCCCGTTCCGGAAACTTTGACGATCCCCGGGAACGGGACGCTCGTAGAGATCCCCGTGGAGCTGATCCGCGAAGCGTTCGGGGACACGGCCAGTGCCTGACCTGGGGGACCTGTTCGACGACTTCCGGCAGGAGGCGTTCCGGCTGGAGACCCTCGACGACTACAGCCAATCGGGCAGCGTCGACGCGTACCGGCTGTTCCTCGACGGCCGGGAACAGCCGGCCGACTACAACGACGACTGGTTGGCAGAGGTCCGGGCACACACCGATGCCGGACGGCGCGTGTACCGCGTCCACGTCGTCAGGCGGCCACTGACGCCGTGTTTGCGGTTCGAACTGGGATGGGGGTACCGGACCAACGCCACGGCCGGAGAGGAGTTCTTCATCCTCGACGTGACCGACCGGCCCAATCCTCTCCCGGACGGTGTCGGGGACTTCTGGCTCTTCGACTCCACGACCCCGGCGCAGTTCCACTACAGCCATGACGGCAAGTTCCTCGGGGCCGACGTCCTCCCCGACGACCGGGGAGCCGAGTACGCCACCTACCGGGACACTGCTCTGGCTCACGCTGTCCGGTTCGCGGACTGGTGGGCAGAGTACGGGGAGTGAACCGTTCAGAGCTGGGTGTGGCGCTGCGGGTACTGCGGGAAGCCTCGGGGAAGGAGGCCAAGGCCGTTGCCCGCGGCGCTGTCATGTCTGCCAGCAAGCTCAGCAAGGTGGAGACGGGCAAGCTCGCGCCGACTGCTGACGACGCCGACCGCATCCTGACCGCCATCGGCGTCTCGGACGACGTGAAGGCGGAGTACATGCGGACGGTCCTGTCCCGGCACGCGGACCTGACGGAGGACACCGTGCGGCAGACCGTGAGCGCGAGGCTCGAACGGCAAGAGGCCCTCTACGACCAGGGCAAGACTCTCCGGTTCGTGATCACGGAACCAGTCCCGCGATGGCTGATCGTGCCGCCCATGGTCATGGTGGGGCAGCTTGACCGGCTCATCTCTGTGTCCCGGCTCCCGAACGTGGACCTGCGGGTGGTGCCGCTGGCCGGACCCAAGCACGACATCCCCAACCATTCGTTCGTGGTCCGTGACGACCGGGCGGTGACGGTGGAGACCGTCCACGCCGAGGTGGTGGTGACCGATCCCAGGGACGTTGCCCTGTACGTCGCCAAGTTCGATGGCTTCGCCTCCGGCGCCGTCGTCGGCGACGACCTGAGAGACCTCTTGGCAGCGATCAGGGACGACCTTTTTCGGCAACGGGAAAGCGGCTATGCCGAGTTGAAGAACGGCCAGACCATGTGGGCATGCCCAAGACGACTCCAGAGCCCCCGATCACCCTCCCGGCAGAGTTCAATGCCTGGCTGCTCGACTGCTGCCCCGTCCAGGGCTGCAAGGTGTGCGCCGCGAATTACAAGCAACTCAAGATCTGCGAGGGGAGAGGCGACATCACCCAGGCCGCCCGGCATGCAACGGAGATCCGAGATCACGCGGGCGGAAAGCACGAATCAGGGCGCGCGCATGGCTGCGAGACGGACGCACCGTCGGCGTGAGCCTCTGCCCCCCACCCCCTCGTACCGACCCCAAAGGGGCAATGACCTACGTGACCTCGACACACACCACCCCGGGCTCCGGGCCCGACCACCCGGCCGAAACCGTGGCGACTTCCACAAAACGCTCCGGCAGCGCGATCACCGACCACGACGCCAAGCATGAGCAGATCCAAGAGCACGTGAACACGGTGAAGCACCTGTACTGGCCCTGCGAGCCCGAGGAGATCCGGTCGCAGACCTGGACGATGCTCCTGGACCTGACCTGGCTGCTCAGCCAGGACCTCGGGCAGGAGCACAACGAGCGCGTCGACGACATGGTCCGCCGCGCCCATCAGGTCATCGGCAGCCACCAGGACTTCGAGGAGACCAGGAGCGCGCACCGCTACATGCTGATCGTCGCCGACCACACCCGGATCGCGAACCTGTTGTGGTCGCTGCGCAGGGCCGAGATGGCCGGCGAACGGGCCACCCGGCCCTGAACTACGCGGATCCCCAACGCGGGATCGCCCCCGCCGCCCTGAGCAGCCCGGCCGTTTCGAGGTGCGAGCCGTCCTCCGCCCACTCCAGCGGGGTGCGGCCCGCCCCGTGGTCCTCGCGGAGGTTCGGGTCGGCGCCGTACGCGAGGAGTTCGCGCACGGTCCCGGTGTGACCCCAGCACGCGGCCGCGCACAACGGTGTGCCGTCCGAGCCGAGTCCGTCGCTCTCGGTGTCGGGGGAGGCGCCCGCCGCCAGGAGCAGGCGGGCGATCGCCGCCTTGCCGTTCACGGAAGCCTGGTAGAGCGGGGTGGCGCCCCCGTCGTCCGCCCGCTCCGGGTCGGCCCCGGCCCGCAGGAGCGCTTTCACGCGGACGACGTCCCCCGCCGGAATCGCCTCGGCGAGCCGGCGGGAGTACTTCTTCTGCTTCCGGTGGTTCATGGACGCTGAGGCTACCCCTCGGATACGTGGCCGGGACAGCCATTTCGTGGGCGGTGGGTGAGGTCTCCTCTGTTTGAGGCTTTTCATGCCGCACGAGCCGCTGATCAGGCTGCGTCCGGGAAAAGTCCCCAGAGCAACTTCAATGAAATGCTGGAAGCACGTCACCAGCCCACGCGAATCCCCTGGAGGCCCTCTGTGAAGTTCCTTCTCGAAGTCGACGTGGACGGCACGGCCTCCGCCGAAGACACCACCCGCGAACTGGGCCGCATCCTGCGCTACTGGGCGGGCAACCTGCGGCACTACGACCTGAAGCCGGGTGCGGGGGAGGCGGTGTACGACTCCGCGTACCGGGAGGTCGGCCGGTGGGTGGTCGCCAAGTCCTGAGCGGTCGCGGCCGCCTCGCGGAAAGGGGCCACCTCGGGAAGGTGTCGCCTCGCGGAAGGGCGCGGCCGGGCTCAGTACCCCCGCGGCACCCCCGTAGACCCCCGCACCATCAACTCCCCGTGCACCGTCGCGATCCCCCCGGGCGGCTCCTCCTCCCGCCCCATCGCGATGCGCCCGGCCCGCGCCCCCGCGTCGTACAGCGGAAGCCGCACCGTCGTCAGGGCGGGTACCGCGTCGATGCTGAACGGGAGGTCGTCGAAGCCCGCCACCGACACGTCGTCGGGGATCGACAGGCCGCGGTCCCGCAGGGCCGCGCAGGCGCCCAGGGCCACTGTGTCGTTGGCGGCGACGACGGCCGTCAACTCCGGGGCGCGGCGCAGGAGTTCGAGCGTCGCGTCGTATCCGGAGCGGCGGTCGTAGGGGCCGTGCAGGGTGAGGCGCGGGTCGTCCGCGACGCCCGCCGCGGCCAGCGCCTCCTGGTGGCCCTCCAGGCGGTGGCGGGTGGTCGTGCGCTCCGTCGGGCCCGCGATGTAGCCGATGCGGCGGTGGCCGAGGCCGAGGAGGTGGTCCGTGAGGCGCCGCCCGCCGCCCCGGTTGTCGAAGGTCAGCGCCACCGCGTCCGGCGCGTCCTCGGCCGGCGGCCGCCCGCACAGCACCACCCGCGAGCCCGCCTCGCCGAGCCGCCGCAGCTTCCCGCCGATCGCCGCCGCGTGCGTCGCGTCCTCGATGGCGCCGCCGGTGACGACGACGGCCGCGGCCCGCTGCCGCTGGAGCAGCGTCAGGTACGTCAGCTCGCGCTCGGGCGAGCCGCCGGTGTTGCACACCACCGCCATCCGCTCGCCCCCCGCCCGGCCGCCCGGCCCGGTGATCTCCGACTGGACCGCGCTCGCCATGATCCCGAAGAACGGGTCGGCGATGTCGTTGACGAGGATGCCCACCAGGTCCGACGTCGCGGCGGCCAGCGAGCTCGCGGGCCCGTTCAGGACGTACTCCAGCTCGTCCACCGCCCGCAGTACGCGCTCACGCGTGGCCGCCGCGACGGGGTAGTTGCCGTTCAGTACGCGGGACACGGTGGCGGGGGACACCTGGGCGCGAGCCGCCACGTCCGCCAGGGTCACGGTCATCTCTTGGCCTCCGGTCTTGTACGAACCTTGTCCGGCAGGCTAGCTTCTCCCCAATAGAAAGCGCTTGCTATGTAGGGAGTGCGGTACAGGGCCCGTACGGGGCACACAGGGCGTACGGAGGAACTCACGTGACACGCAGATCGGTCCGCATCGCCATGAACGGCGTGACGGGACGCATGGGTCACCGCCAGCACCTGGTCCGTTCGATCCTCGCGCTGCGCGAGCAGGGCGGCCTCGAACTGGGCGACGGCACCCGGCTGTGGCCGGAGCCGGTCCTCGTGGGCCGCAGAGAGCAGGCGCTGCGCGACCTCGCCGCGCGGCACGGCCTGGAGCACTGGTCGACCGACCTGGACGCGGTCCTCGCCGACCCGGCGACCGACATCTACTTCGACGCGCAGGTCACCTCGGCCCGCGAGGCGGCGATCCGCAAGGCCGTCGCCGCGGGCAAGCACGTCTACACCGAGAAGCCCTCCGCCACCTCCTTCGCGGCCGCCCTCGACCTGGCGCGCCTCGCCCGCGACGCGGGCGTCAAGCACGGCGTCGTCCAGGACAAGCTCTTTCTGCCCGGCCTGCGCAAGCTGGCGCGCCTGGTCGACGGCGGCTTCTTCGGGCGGATCCTGTCCGTGCGGGGCGAGTTCGGCTACTGGGTCTTCGAGGGGGACTGGCAGGAGGCGCAGCGCCCCTCGTGGAACTACCGGGCGGAGGACGGCGGCGGCATCGTCGTCGACATGTTCCCGCACTGGGAGTACGTCCTGCACGAACTGTTCGGCCGGGTCCGCTCCGTACAGGCCCTCGCCGTCACCCACGTCCCGCAGCGCTGGGACGAGCGCGGCAAGCCGTACGACGCGACGGCGGACGACGCCGCGTACGGCATCTTCGAGCTCGACGGTGGCGCCGTCGCGCAGATCAACTCGTCCTGGGCGGTGCGGGTGCACCGCGACGAGCTGGTGGAGTTCCAGGTCGACGGCACCCACGGCTCGGCCGTCGCGGGCCTGCGCCGCTGCCGCTTCCAGCACCGCGCGGGCACGCCCAAGCCGGTCTGGAACCCCGACCTGCCCGTCACGCACTCCTTCCGCGAGCAGTGGCAGGAGGTCCCCGACAACGAGTCCGCGGGCGAGACCGCCAACGGCTTCAAGGCGCAGTGGGAGCTGTTCCTGCGCCATGTGTACGAGGACGCGCCCTACCGCTGGGACCTGCTCGCGGGCGCGCGGGGGGTGCAGCTCGCGGAGCTGGGGCTGCGGTCGTCGGCGGAGGGGCGCAGGATCGACGTACCGGAGATCGCACTGTGAACCCGCTGCCGTGTGAGGTACCCCTGACCTCCCGCACCGTCTTCGCCGCCGCCCACGTCGTGGCCGACCCGGGCGCCGACGTGTCCCCGGACGGCCCGGCCGCCGTCGACTGGGACGCCACGCTTGCCTTCCGCCGCCACCTGTGGGCCCACGGCCTGGGCGTCGCCGAGGCCATGGACACCGCGCAGCGCGGCATGGGCCTGGACTGGCCGGGCGCGGCCGAGTTGATCCGGCGGTCCGCGGCGGAGGCGAAGGCGGTGGGCGGCAGGATCGCGTGCGGCGTGGGCACGGACCAGCTCACCGCGCCCGCGGCCACCCTCGCCGACGTACGGGCGGCGTACGAGGAGCAGCTCGCGCTCGTCGAGGGCACGGGCGCGCAGGCCATCCTGATGGCGTCGCGCGCCCTGGCGGCCGCGGCGGAGGGCCCCGACGACTACCTGACGACGTACGACGCCCTGCTCCGGCAGGCGAGCGCCCCGGTGATCCTGCACTGGCTGGGCCCGATGTTCGACCCGGCGCTCGCGGGCTACTGGGGCTCGGCCGACCTGGACGCGGCCACGGACACCTTCCTGGAGGTGATCGCCGCGCACCCCGGCAAGGTGGACGGCGTGAAGATCTCCCTCCTGGACGCGGACCGCGAGGTCGCCCTGCGCCGCCGCCTGCCGGAGGGGGTGCGCTGCTACACCGGCGACGACTTCCACTACCCCGACCTCATCGCGGGCGACGACCACGGCTTCAGCCACGCGCTCCTCGGCGTCTTCGACCCGCTGGCACCCGTCGCGGCCCGCGCCGTGCGCGCGCTGGACGCCGACGACCCGAAATCCTTCCACGAACTCCTCGACCCCACGGTCGAGTTGGCCCGTCACCTCTTCCGACCCCCCACCCGCTTCTACAAGACGGGCGTGGTCCTCCTGGCCTGGCTGGCCGGCCACCAGAGCCACTTCACGATGGTCGGCGGCCTGCAGTCGGCCCGCTCCCTGCCGCACCTCACCAGGGCGTACGAACTGGCCGACGCCCTGTCCCTGTTCCCCGACCCGGACCTGGCGGCACACCGCATGCGCACGCTCCGGACGGTCTACGGAGCCACCCCATGACACCACCTTCTCCCCGAACCCCCCTCCCGCCCACCGACTTCAGCATCAACCAGATGACGGTGAAGCAGCTCCCTCTCCCCGAGCTGGTCACCGCCTGCGCCGACTTGGGCATCCGGGGCGTCGGCCTGTGGCGCGAGCCGGTCCGGGAGTACGGCGTCGAGGCGGCCGCGAAGCTCGTGCGGGGCGCCGGGCTGCGCGTCACCACCCTCTGCCGGGGCGGCTTCTTCACGGCCCGCGACCCCGCCGAACGGGCCCGCGCGCTGGCCGACAACCGCGCGGCGATCGACGAGGCCGCCACCCTCGGCACCGACACCCTGGTCCTGGTCTCCGGCGGCCTCCCCTCCGGCGACCGGGACCGCGACCTGCCCGCGGCCCGCGAACGCGTCGCCGACGCCCTCGCCGACCTCGCCCCCTACGCCGCCGACCGCGCCGTCCGCCTCGCCATCGAACCCCTCCACCCCATGTACGCCGCCGACCGCTGCGTCGTCTCCACCCTCACCCAGGCCCTCGACCTGGCCGAACGCTTCCCCGCCGACCAGGTCGGCGTCTGCGCCGACACGTACCACATCTGGTGGGACGACCAGGCCCCCACCGCCCTCACCCACGCCACCACCACCGGCCGCCTGCACGCCTTCCAACTCGCCGACTGGACCACCCCCCTGCCCCACGGCGTCCTCACCGGCCGCGGCCAACTCGGCGACGGAACCATCGACTTCCCCCACTGGCGCACCCTCGCCCGCGCGGCCGGATACACCGGACCCATCGAGGTCGAACTCTTCAACGACACCCTGTGGGCGAGCGACGGCCGGGAGGTCCTGGCGGAGACGGTGCGACGGTACGTGGAGCACGCCTGCTGAAGCCGTCGGGCCACTGACCCGTCAGTCGTCGTCGGGCGCGGTCGGCAGGGTGGGCCGGGGGCCGTCGTCGGGCACCACCACCAGGCGAACGGCCATCTGCCGTGAGCCGGGCGGGTGGTCGCCGGGCTCGGTCAGATATTTGTCCAGCAGCGCCTGGTACTCCTCGGCGAACGCGGCGACCTGCTCCTTCGTCATCCGCAGCCCGGCGCGGTAGATCTGGTTCCAGCCCGCGGAGGCGTCGTACCCGGCGTACGCGCTCACGACCAGGCTCAGGTCATGGGTCATCTTGAGCGCGCCGATCTTCACGGCGGCCTCGCGCTCGTCGGCCGTCAACTCCAGGCCCGGCGGCGTGAAGATGTCCGTCATGAGCGACTTCCACCAGCGCTCCCGGCCGGTGGACCGCTCCTCGATCTCGGCGATCAGCTTCAGGTCGGCGAGCTTGCGCAGGTGGTAGCTGGTGGTGCCGGTGCTTTCGCCGAGAGCTTTGGCGACGCTGGTGGAGTTCGCCTCGCCGTGCTCGCCCAGGTAGCTCAGGATGTCGCGGCGCACCGGGTTGGACAGCGCCTTGTAGAAGGCCTTGAGGTCCGGGCCGGTGAGCACTCTCTTCTCGGGCTTCTGGGGGCGCTCGACCATGCCGACCAGCGTACTGCAGAGACTCTCTGCATTTATTGCAGAGATTGTTTGCAGAATGTCTCTGCAATGGCTATGTTGCCGGTCATGGCTGAATCACTGAATGCCCAGTTGCGGGACGAGATCGACGATCAGGTCGCGGAGGCGTTCGACGCCTACCTGGCCGACAGGCTGGTCGAACCGGGGCCGCTGCGCGCGTCACTGGCGTTGCGGCGCAGCATCAGGCTGGTGCTCGGCACAGTCGGCCTTGGCGTACTCGCCACGGCGCTGGCGCCGGGCGGAAGCGGCGTCGTCTGCTGGATCTGGGGTGCGATCGCGGTGATGAACCTCGCCTGGCTGCTGACCGCGCGCCGTTGCTGACGGTCCGCGGGCCAGGGTGTGCCGCTACTTCCCGGTCTTCCGGGCGCGCTTGGTGAGGACCGCCACGACCACCGGGATCAGGAGTTCCATGACCCGTGTGACCGTCGCGGTGGGCAGGCCCGTCTTCTTCGCGACCGCGTTGGCGACCGGCTTGCTCAGGCGGCCGAGCATTCCGGCGACCATGCCGCCACCGAGCAGGCCGCCGAGGCCCCCGCCGAGGGTGGCGACGCCCTGGAGGGGAGCGTCGTCGTTGCCGGCCGGGGCCTGCTCCGTGAGTTCCTGGCGTACGCCTTCCGCCTCCGCCTCGTCCTCCATGGTTCCCGACAGGACCGAGGCCGTCGTGGTCACGACCTCCTGGGCGGCCGCCGGGTCCGTGCCGAGTACGTCGGCGATCTCCTGGAGGCGGTCGTCGCCCAGCTCGGTGAGTACGTCCTGCTCGAATGAGTTCTGGTCGCTCATGGGCGAAACGCTACGTCCGGGGTGGTTCGTCGGCACGCCGAAATCTTCCGGGGGAAGTTGCCGAAGTCGTGCAACCCTTCCCCCACCACGGGGGTCGTACTTGTTGTCAGTCGCTCTGGAGGGGGGATCTGGGGGGATTCCGCGGAGCAACTGGCAGGGGAGGGAAACCGAGGGGGCCCGGTCGACGGACCAGGCCCCCTCGAAATATGCCAGGACGTTCCCCCGAAACGCTCCGGTACGTCGGGACGCGCTCAGTGCGCAGACGTACTCAGAAGAAGACCCCGCACGTCAGCAACGCGTTCGCGTACGGACTCGCCTCCCCGGTGCGCACCACCAGCCGCGCCCCCGCCGTCCGTTCCTTCAGCTCCTCGTGCGGGATCAGGCGCAGGGCCGGGCCCGGGAAGCGCCGCTCCAGCAGCGACGCCGTCCCCGGATTCGCCTCCCGGACCTCCCGTGCCGCCACCGCGCCCTCCACCACGAGCTCCGCGAGGAGCCCGTCGAGGACCTGGGCGAACGTCGGCACCCCGGCCACGAACGCCAGATCCACCACCCGCGGTCCGGCCGGCAGCGGCATCCCCGCGTCGCACACCAAGAGCCGGTCGCCATGACCCAGCTCGGCCAGGGCGCCCGCGAGATGGCGGTTGAGTATTCCGGCCTTCTTCACCGCGTCTCACCGTGCGATGCCGCTCCGGACGACGATGCCGCTCCGGACGACGATGCCGTTCCGGACGACGCGGCGTCGCCCAGGGCCGCCACCTCCGCCCCCGTCGGATACGACACCTGCGCCCCCGCCCGCGTCACGGCCAGCGCCCCCACCTTCGCCGCGTACCGCGCCGCCGACTCCAGGTCCTCGCCCGCGCCGAGCCGCCACGCGAGCGCCGCCGTGAACGCGTCCCCGGCACCCGTCGTGTCCACGGCGTCCACCTTCACCGACGGCACCCGCGCCATCCCCTCGGGCCCCGCCACCAGCGCGCCCTCGCCGCCGAGCGTCACCACCACCGACCTCGGGCCCAGGGCCAGCAACCGGCGCGCCCAGTCCTCCGGCGTGTCGGGCACGTCCGCCCCGGCACCCCGCAGGATCACCCGCGCCTCGTGCTCGTTCACCACGAGCGGGTCGCAGGCCGCGAGCACCTCACCCGGCAACGGCGCGGGCGGCGACGGATTCAGGACCAGGCGGGTGCCGGCAGGCAGGACGCGTACGACCTCCGCGACCGTGTCGAGCGGGATCTCCAGCTGGACGGAGACCACCCGCGCCGCCTCGAAGAGGCTCGCGGCCGCCCGCACGTCCGCGGGCGTCAGCCGCGAGTTGGCGCCCGGCGCCACCACGATGCTGTTGTCGCCCGACGGGTCCACCGTGATCAGCGCCACCCCGGTCGGCGCGCCGCCCACCAGGACCCCCACCGTGTCCACGCCCGCCGCACGCCCCGAGTCGAGCAGCAGCCGGCCGTACGCGTCGTCGCCGACCCGGGCCAGCAGCGCCGTCCGCGCGCCGAGCCGGCCCGCCGCCACCGCCTGGTTCGCGCCCTTGCCGCCCGGGTGGACGGCCAGGTCCGAGCCGAGCACCGTCTCGCCGGCCCCCGGCCGCCGCTCGACGGCGGTCACCAGGTCGGCGTTGGCCGAGCCCACGACCAGCAGGTCGTAGTCATGCATCGTGGTTCTGCCTTTCCAGTCTTTCCCCGTGTACGTGTGCCTCCGCGCGCGGGACCTCACTCGCCGCCCCGCGCGCGGAGAACCTCACTTGAACCGTGCCACGTTCTTCTCCGTGACCACCTTCACCGGCACCTTCACCACGGCGGCCACCTTCTTGTCGTCCGCCGCCGCGATCGCGTTGCGCACCGCGATCCGGCCCAGCTCCGCGGGCTGCTGCGCGACCGACGCGTACAGCGTGCCCGCCTCCACCGCCTTCAGGCCGTCCGGGGTGCCGTCGAAGCCGACCACCGACACCGACTTGCCCGCCTTGTCGCCGAGGGCCTTGACCGCGCCCAGGGCCATCTCGTCGTTCTCCGCGAAGACGCCGTCGAGACCGGCGTGGGACTGGAGCAGGTTAGTCATGACGTCCAGGCCCTTGGTGCGGTCGAAGTCCGCGGGCTGCTTGGCGACGACCTTGATGCCGGGGTACGCCTTGATGCCCTCGGCGAAGCCCTGCCCGCGCTCCCGGCTCGCGGAGGTGCCCGCGGTGCCCTGGAGCACGACCACCTCGCCCTTGCCGCCGAGCTTGTCGGCGAGGGCCTTCGCGGCCTGCTTGCCGCCCGCGACGTTGTCGGAGGCCACCAGCGTGGCTACGTCCGCCTTGTTCACGCCGCGGTCGGCGGCGATCACCGGGATGTCCGCCTTGTTCGCGGCGCGCGCCGCCGGGCCCACGGCGTCGGAGTCGACCGGGTTGACGATGACGGCCTTCATGCTCTCGCTGGTGAAGTTCTGCAGCTGGTTGGCCTGTTGGGACGCGTCGTTCTGCGCGTCGGTGACGGTCAGGTCGACGCCCGCCTTCTTCGCCTCCGCCTGCGCTCCCTCCTTCATCTGTACGAAAAAGGGGTTGTTGAGGGTGGAGAGGGACAGGCCGACCTTCGTCGACGTACCCGAAGAACCCGAGTTGAAGAGGGACACCGCGGCGATGACGGCCGCCGCGACCACCGCCGCGATCGTGTACTTCAGCGCCTGCGGGCCCCTGCTCCCGGAACCGGAGGACGTACTGCCGACGGCGCCCCCGCCCGGGCCCGCCCCGGCCCGCCTGCGCAGCGTGTCGAGCAGCACGGCCAGCGCGATCACGACGCCGATGACGACCTGCTGCCAGAACGCCGACACGGACAGGAGGTTGAGGCCGTTGCGGAGGACCGCGAGGATCAGCGCGCCGATCAGCGTGCCGGACGCCTTGCCGACGCCGCCCGCGAGGCTCGCGCCGCCGATGACGACCGCGGCGATCGCGTCCAGCTCGTAGCCCTGCGCGGCCTGCGGCTGCGCGGAGACCAGACGGGACGCGAGCACGATGCCCGCGACGGCCGCGAACAGGCCCGACAGGGCGTAGATGACGATCTTCTGGCGCTTCACGCGCAGACCCGAGAGCCGCGCGGCCTCCTCGTTGCCGCCGATCGCGTACATCGAGCGGCCGATGTACGTACGCGACAGGATCAGGGCCGTGATCAGGCCCATCGCCACCATCACGATCACCGGCACCGGCAGCCAGCCGCCGAGCGTGTCGCCGACCTTGGAGACCGACTCCGGGAAGGCGATCGGGCTGCCCTGCGAGATCACCAGGGACAGGCCCCGGCCGATCGACAGCATCGCGAGTGTCGCGATGAACGGCGGGAGTTTGCCGTACGAGACGAGCACGCCGTTGACCAGACCGCAGGCGATGCCCGTGCCGACCGCCAGCAGCACCGCTATCCAGACGGGCACGCCCTCCTTCGTCGCCGACCAGGCCAGGACGGTGGCGGAGAGCGCCGCCACCGAGCCGACCGACAGGTCGATGCCCGCCGCGACGATGACGAAGGTGACGCCGAACGCGAGGATCGCCGTCACGGCCGCCTGCACCCCGACGTTGAGGAGGTTCTGGGTGGTCAGGAAGTCGCCGGAGAGCAGCGACATCGCGACCACCAGGACCACGAGGGCGCTCAGCGCGCCGTTGTCGAGCAGCACGCGGCGCAGGTCGAGGCCCCCGCCGGCGCCGCTCGTGCCCGTCTTGCCGGTGTTGTCCGGGCGGGTGTCAGTGGTTGCCACGGGAGCCCTCCTTCGCGTCCCCCGCAGGGGTGTTGTCGTGCTGCTCTTGTCGTTCGTGGGAGGTGTCGACTCGTTCATGGGAGGTGCCGACGGCCAGCGCCATCACCGCGTCCTGCGTCGCCTCGTCCGCGCCGAGTTCGCCCGCGAGCCGGCCCTGCGCCATGACCAGGACCCGGTCGCTCATCCCGAGCACCTCCGGCAGGTCGCTGGAGATCATCAGGACGGCGTGCCCGGCGGCGGTGAGTTCGTTGATGAGCTGGTAGATCTCGACCTTCGCGCCGACGTCGATGCCGCGCGTCGGCTCGTCGAGGATGAGGACCTTCGCCTTGGCGAGCAGCCACTTGCCGATGACGACCTTCTGCTGGTTGCCGCCGGACAGCGTGCGCACGTGCTGGCCGAGCCCGGCCATGCGGACGCCGAGCTGCCCGGCGATGCGCTCGGCGGCGGCGCGCTGGGCGCCCCGGTCGACGAGGCCCGCGCGGGTCGCCGCCCGCAGGGTCACCAGGCCGAGGTTCTCCTCCACGGAGGCGTCGAGCACCAGGCCCTGGCCCTTGCGGTCCTCCGGGACCAGGCCGATACCGGCGGTCATCGCGGCGTACACGTCGTGCCGGGGAAGTGCCCGGCCCGCGACCTCCACCGTGCCCGCGTCGTACGGATCCGCGCCGAAGACGGCCCGCGCCACCTCCGTACGCCCCGCCCCGACCAGGCCCGCCACGCCGACGACCTCACCGGCGCGCACCTCGAAGCCGACGTCGTGGAAGACGCCGCCGCGCGTGAGCCCGCGCACGCGCAGCAACGGCGCGTCCCCGTCGGCCTGTTCGGCGGCTTCTTTGGTGGCGGCCCGCTCACGCGGATACTGCTGCTCGATGGACCGGCCCACCATGAGGCGTACGAGTTCGTCCTCGGGCGTCGACGCGGGCACCTGGCCCACGCTGCGGCCGTCGCGCAGGACGCTCACGCGGTCGCCGAGCGCGGCGATCTCCTCCAGGTGGTGGGTGATGAAGACGACGCCGACACCGTCCGCGCGCAGCCCGCGCACGATGGCGAAGAGTTTCTCCACCTCTCCGGAGGTGAGCACCGCGGTCGGCTCGTCCATGACGAGCACGCGCGCGTGCAGGCTGAGCGCCTTGGCGATCTCCACCATCTGGAGCCGGGCGATGCCCAGTTCGCGGCAGCGGGCGCGCGGGGACACGTCGACGCCCACGCGCGCGAGGAGCTCGGCGGCGTCGGCCTCCATCTTCTTGCGGTCGATGAGGCCGAAGCGGCGCGGCTGCCGCCCCAGGAAGATGTTCTCGGCGACCGTCAGGTCGGGGACGAGGTTGAACTCCTGGTGGATGGTGGCGATGCCGAGCCGCTCGGCGTCCTGCGCGCCGTGGATGCGCACCTCCTCGCCGCCGACGAGGATCCGCCCGGCGTCGGGCTGGTTGGCGCCGGAGAACATCTTGATGAGCGTGCTCTTGCCCGCCCCGTTCTCACCCAGGAGTACGTGCACCTCCCCGCCGCGCAGATCGAAGTCCACGCCGTCCAGGGCGACGACACCGGGGAAGGCCTTGCGGATGCCTTCGACGCGCAACAGCTCAGGGGCGTCGGGGGTGTCGGGCGTGGCGAGGGCGTCGTGTTGCGCGGGGCCACTCATGCGTCACTCCTTCGTGTCGCTCCGGTCGTGGTGTGCTCGCCGCACGAGCTGCGCACGACGAGGCGGGCGGGCAGCGTCACGGACTCCGGCGTCCGGCCCTCGATCAGGTCGGTGAGGGCGCGTATGGCGGCCCGGCCGAGCTCGCCCGTGGGCTGGGCGATGGCCGTGACGGGCGGGTCGGTGTGCACGAACCAGGGGATGTCGTCGAACGCGGCGAGCGCGATGTCGTGCGGGATGCGGAGCCCGCGCGCGCGGATCGCGTCGAGCGCGCCGAGCGCCATCAAGTTGTCGGCGGCGAAGACGACTTCGGGCGGCTCGGGCAGGGCGAGGAAGCGCTCGGTGGCGCGGCGGCCGCTGCCCGCCTGGAAGTCGCCCTGCCCGATGTAGGCGTCCGGCAGCGGAAGGCCGTACTCGGCGAGCGCGTCCCGGAAGGCGGCCACGCGCTCGCTGCCGGTGGTGGTGGCCGCCGGGCCGGCGATGATGGCGAGCCTGCGGTGGCCGAGACCGTGCAGATGGGCCACCAGGTCGCGCACGGCGGCGCGGCCGTCCGCCCGCACCACGGGCACGTCCAGCCCCGGGATCCAGCGGTCCACGAAGACCATCGGCGTGCCCGCGCGGGCGGCGTCGAGGACCAGCGGGGAGCCGCCGTCGGCGGGGGAGACGAGGAGGCCGTCGATGCGGCGGTCCAGGAGCGTGCGGATGTGGTGGTCCTGGAGCTCGGGCCGCTCGTCGGCGTTGCCGAAGATGATGCTGTAGCCGAGCGCGCGGGCCTCCTCCTCGACGGAGCGGGCCAGCTCGGTGAAGTAGGGGTTCAGTACGTCGCTGATGACCAGCCCCAGGGTGCGCGTCTGGTCCGTCCTGAGGGACCGGGCGAGCGTGTTGGGCCGGTACCCGAGCGCGTCCACCGCGGCGAGCACCCGCTCGCGGGCGGCCGGACTCACGGACGCGTGCGCGTTCAGGACACGCGAGACCGTGGCCACGGAGACACCCGCCCGGGCGGCCACATCCTTGATGCCGACGCTTGCCACTGCCGATGCCACCTCCTCGTGGAATCGATTACACGAGGGATTGGAAACGATTACACGGCCTCCTGGCAACCCCCTGTCCGGTGGCTGAAACTCGATCGTGATTTTCGCTGGCGTGGGCGCCTTGACCGGGCGGGGTGGTGCGCCCCGTTAGGGGCGCGGGGAACTGCGCGACCAGCCACAACAAAAGCCGCAGCCGCGTCTGCTGGGATCTCGGCAGACGCGTCTGCGGCTTTTCGCGCGCTGAGCGCGCCCACGCGGCGGAGCCGCATATCGACACAGCCCCGCGCCCCTGACGGGGCGCTGTCAGTGGGCGGCGGTAGCGTCGGGTCATGTCAACTGCCGCACAGCGGGGGAGTGCCGCCGCGCCCCGCATGGCCGTCGTCGAGGGCGTCCTGGAGCGCATCACGTACGCCAACGAGGAGAACGGGTACACGGTCGCGCGCGTGGACACCGGCCGCGGCGGCGGCGACCTGCTGACCGTCGTCGGGTCGCTGCTCGGCGCGCAGGTCGGCGAGTCCCTGCGGATGGAGGGCCGCTGGGGCTCCCACCCGCAGTACGGCAAGCAGTTCACCGTCGAGAACTACACGACGGTGCTCCCGGCCACGATCCAGGGCATCCGGCGCTATCTCGGCTCCGGCCTCATCAAGGGCATCGGCCCGGTGATGGCCGACCGCATCACGACGCACTTCGGAGTGGACACCCTCGACGTCATCGAGACCGAGCCCAAGCGCCTCATCGAGGTCCCCGGCCTCGGCCCGAAGCGCACGAAGAAGATCGCCGCCGCCTGGGAGGAGCAGAAGGCCATCAAGGAAGTGATGGTCTTCCTCCAGGGCGTCGGCGTCTCCACGTCCATCGCCGTGCGGATCTACAAGAAGTACGAGGACGCGTCGATCTCGATAGTGCGGAACCAGCCCTACCGCCTCGCCGCCGACGTCTGGGGCATCGGCTTCCTCACCGCCGACCGCATCGCCCAGTCCGTCGGCATCCCGCACGACAGCCCGGAGCGCGTCAAGGCCGGTCTGCAGTACGCCCTTTCGCAGTCCACCGACCAGGGCAACTGCTTCCTGCCCGAGGAGCGCCTGATCGCCGACGCGGTCAAGCTCCTCCAGGTCGACACGGGACTCGTCATCGACTGCCTGGCCGAGCTGGCGGCGGACCCGGAAGGCGTGGTCCGCGAGCCCGTCCCCGGCCCGGACGGCGGCGACGACGTGACGGCCGTCTATCTGATCCCCTTCCACCGCGCCGAACTCTCCCTGTCCGGCCGCCTCCTGAGCCTGCTGCGGACGCCCGAGGACCGGATGCCGGGCTTCCGGGACGTCGCCTGGGACAAGGCGCTCGGCTGGCTCAAGGGGCGCACGGGGGCCGAGCTCGCGCCCGAGCAGGAGGCGGCGGTCAAGCTCGCCCTGACCAGCAAGGTCGCCGTCCTCACCGGCGGGCCCGGCTGCGGCAAGTCCTTCACGGTGCGCTCGATCGTGGAGCTGGCCCGCGCCAAGAAGGCCAAGGTGCTGCTCGCCGCGCCCACGGGCCGCGCCGCCAAGCGCCTCGCCGAGCTCACCGGCGCCGAGGCGTCCACCGTCCACCGCCTCCTGGAGCTGAAGCCCGGCGGCGACGCGGCGTACGACAAGGACCGGCCGCTGGACGCCGACCTGGTGGTCGTCGACGAGGCCTCCATGCTCGACCTGCTCCTGGCCAACAAGCTGGTCAAGGCCGTGCCGCCGGGCGCCCACCTGCTCTTCGTGGGGGACGTGGACCAGCTCCCGAGCGTCGGCGCGGGCGAGGTTCTGCGGGACCTGCTCAGCGAGGAGAGCCCGGTCCCCGCGGTCCGGCTGACCCGGGTCTTCCGCCAGGCGCAGCAGTCCGGCGTGGTCACCAACGCCCACCGCATCAACTCCGGGCAGCCGCCCCTGACCCAGGGCCTGAGCGACTTCTTCCTCTTCGTCGAGGACGACACCGAGGAGGCGGGCCGGCTCACCGTCGACGTCGCCGCCCGCCGCCTGCCCGCGAAGTTCGGCCTGGACCCGCGCCGGGACGTGCAGGTCCTCGCCCCCATGCACCGGGGCCCGGCGGGCGCCGGTCACCTGAACGGCCTGCTCCAGCAGGCCGTCACCCCCGGCCGCCCCGACCTGCCCGAGAAGCGCTTCGGCGGCCGCGTCTTCCGCGTCGGCGACAAGGTCACCCAGATCCGCAACAACTACGAGAAGGGCGCCAACGGCGTCTTCAACGGCACGGTCGGCGTGGTCACCGCCCTGGACGCCGACGAGCAGCGCCTGACCGTCCGCACCGACGAGGACGAGGACGTCGCGTACGACTTCGACGAACTCGACGAACTGGCCCACGCCTATGCGGTGACAATCCACCGCTCACAGGGAAGTGAGTATCCAGCGGTGGTGATCCCGGTCACCACCGGCGCCTGGATGATGCTGCAGCGGAATCTGCTCTACACGGCCGTGACACGCGCGAAGAAACTGGTCGTGCTCGTAGGTTCGCGCAAGGCTCTGGGGCAGGCGGTCCGTACGGTCTCCGCGGGCCGGCGCTGCACGGCCCTGGACCACCGGCTCGCCGGTCGTGGCCGCGGCTGACGGCGGTCGTCAACGCGTCACCGACCGCTGATCGATCAAACGAGTCGGAAAGGTCACACAGCACTTTCGTAACTGGGGCGAAGGGGGCAGGATGAGCAGGTTGGCGGCACTGAGTGCCGCCAATTGGCCCAATGGTCGACCCCGAGTGCACTCTCCAGGGCCAAATGGGGGATGGTAGAGACAGTCAGGGCACCTCGAAGAAGAGGCACAACGTCGGTGAGGGATGACGTGAGCGAGAACGCTAACAAGGCTGTAGTACTGCGGTACGGCGACGGCGAGTACACCTACCCGGTGATCGAGTCCACTGTCGGCGACAAGGGCTTCGATATCGGCAAGCTCCGCGCCCAGACCGGTCTGGTGACCCTGGACAGCGGCTATGGCAACACCGCCGCTTATAAATCCGCCATCACCTACCTGGACGGCGAGCAGGGCATCCTGCGCTACCGCGGCTACCCGATCGAGCAGCTCGCGGAGCGCTCCACCTTCACCGAGGTGGCGTACCTGCTGATCAACGGTGAGCTGCCGAAGGTGGACGAGCTCGCCACCTTCAAGAACGAGATCACCCAGCACACCCTGCTGCACGAGGACGTCAAGCGGTTCTACGACGGCTTCCCGCGCGACGCGCACCCGATGGCGATGCTGTCGTCCGTGGTCAGCGCGCTGTCGACGTTCTACCAGGACAGTCACAACCCGTTCGACGAGAAGCAGCGTCACCTCTCGACGATCCGGCTGCTCGCCAAGCTTCCGACCATCGCCGCGTACGCGTACAAGAAGTCGGTCGGCCACCCGGTCGTCTACCCGAGCAACGACCTCGGGTACGTCGAGAACTTCCTGCGCATGACGTTCTCCGTGCCGGCCGCCGACTACGACCTCGACCCGGTCGTCGTCTCCGCGCTGGACAAGCTGCTCATCCTGCACGCGGACCACGAGCAGAACTGTTCGACGTCCACGGTGCGCCTGGTCGGCTCGTCGCAGGCCAACATGTTCGCCTCGATCTCGGCGGGCATCTCGGCCCTCTGGGGTCCGCTGCACGGCGGCGCCAACCAGTCGGTCCTGGAGATGCTCGAGGGCATCCAGGCGACCGGTGGCGACGTCGACACCTTCATCCGCAAGGTGAAGAACAAGG
Organism: Streptomyces aureoverticillatus; assembly: GCF_014649395.1. Classification (GTDB taxonomy): domain Bacteria; phylum Actinomycetota; class Actinomycetes; order Streptomycetales; family Streptomycetaceae; genus Streptomyces; species Streptomyces aureoverticillatus. Next base: position 438,181 of record NZ_BMSY01000002.1, on the reverse strand, counting down.
AAGACGGCGTGAAGCTCATGGGCTTCGGGCACCGCGTCTACAAGAACTTCGACCCCCGGGCGAAGATCATCAAGGCGGCGGCGCACGATGTCCTCTCGGCGCTCGGCAAGTCCGACGAGCTGCTCGACATCGCGCTGAAGCTGGAGGAGCACGCTCTCGCCGACGACTACTTCGTCGAGCGCAAGCTGTACCCCAACGTGGACTTCTACACCGGCCTGATCTACCGCGCGATGGGCTTCCCGACCGAGATGTTCACGGTCCTGTTCGCCCTCGGCCGGCTGCCGGGCTGGATCGCCCAGTGGCACGAGATGATCAAGGAGCCGGGCTCGCGCATCGGCCGCCCCCGCCAGATCTACACCGGCGAGGTCATCCGCGACTTCGTCCCCGTCGAGTCCCGGTAGGACAGGCCGCCCAGGGGCGCGGGGAACTGCGCGCTCAGCGCGCGAAAAGCCGCGGACGCATCTGCTCGGTTACTCGGCAGACGCGTCTGCGGCTTTGTCGTGGCTGGTCGCGCAGTTCCCCGCGCCCCTAACGGGGCGCCCCCCTCACGTTATGAAAAACGCCCCGCCGTCGATCCCCCCACGGGTCGACGGACGGGGCGTTTTCCTGTGCCCCGGTGCGGATTCCCCCCACGGGATCCGGCCGGGAGTCTGTGGTTGCGGTCTGCCGGGACGCGTACGAGTTCGGGAGGGCCGCTCAAAGCTCCCCGGTGCACGTGCCCCGGCCAACGCATTCCTGGGACATCCCCCAAGATGTCCCCCGACATCCGATGGGTCCCCCAAGACCCCTCTGATGTCGCCCTCTTAGACTCACGAGCCCCCTCGATGGTTACGTTGCGATCGCTGTGATCTACGTCTCTTGCAGATGCCATCGAACAAGCACAAGAGGGTCCTTATGCGGATTTCTCCTTCGAGGTGAGAGTCCCGCGAAGACAGTGTGAAGGATCGCGGGGCTATGTGAAAGACCGCAAGCGGAGGCTGTTGGTGACGACGAACACGGAAGAGAAGGCCATGGCCGCTCCGGCGATCATCGGGTTGAGCAGTCCGGCCGCCGCGAGCGGCAGCGCGGCGACGTTGTAGCCGAAGGCCCAGCAGAGGTTGCCCTTGATGGTGGCGAGGGTCCGGCGGGCGAGCCGGATCGCGTCGGCGGCCACCCGCAAGTCGCCCCGGACGAGGGTGAGATCGCCCGCCTCGATGGCGGCGTCCGTGCCCGTGCCCATGGCGAGGCCCAGGTCGGCCGTCGCGAGGGCGGCCGCGTCGTTCACGCCGTCGCCGACCATGGCCACGACCCGGCCGTCGTCCTGGAGGCGGCGCACCACGTCGGCCTTGTCCTGCGGCAGCACCTCGGCGTACACGGCGTCGGGCGCGATGCCGACGTCCCGCGCGACGGCCTCCGCCACGGCCCGGTTGTCCCCGGTCAACAGCACCGGCCGCAGCCCGAGTTCGCGCAGTCGGCGGACCGCCTCGGGGCTGGTGTCCTTGACCGTGTCGGCCACCGTGAGCAGCCCGCGCGCCGCGTCGTCCCAGGCGACGAGGACGGCGGTGCGGCCGGCCGCCTCGGCGCGCTCGTTCGCGGCGGCGAGGGCGTCGAGGCCGGTGACGCCCGCCTCCGCGAGCAGCCGGGTCCGCCCGGCGAGCACCACGTGCCCGTCGACCGTGCCGCGCACCCCGTGTCCGGGGACGTTCTCGAAGTCCCCGGGCACCGGCAGCGCGCCCGCGTCGAGGCCGAGCCGCCGGGCCGCGCCCGCCGCCACCGCCCGTGCGACGGGGTGTTCGGAGGCGTGCTCCAGGGCGCCCGCGAGCCGCAGCAGCTCCTTCTCGTCGGTGCCGTCGGCCGCGTACACGTCCTGAAGGGCCATGCGTCCCGTCGTCACCGTGCCGGTCTTGTCGAGGACGACCGTGTCGACGCGGCGGGTGGACTCCAGGACCTCCGGGCCCTTGATGAGGATGCCGAGCTGGGCGCCCCGGCCGGTGCCGACGAGCAGCGCGGTGGGCGTGGCGAGGCCGAGGGCGCAGGGGCAGGCGATGATCAGTACGGCGACGGCGGCCGTGAACGCCGCGGCGGAGCCCACGCCGTTGCCCAGCCAGAAGCCGAGCGTGGCCACGGCGAGCGCGATGACGACCGGCACGAACACGGCCGCGACCCGGTCGGCGAGGCGCTGCACCTCCGCCTTGCCGCTCTGCGCGTCCTCGACGAGCCGCGCCATCCGGGCGAGCTGGGTGTCGGCGCCGACGCGGGTGGCCTCGACGACCAGGCGCCCGCCCGCGTTCACGGTCGCGCCGGTCACTGCGTCGCCCACCGTGACGTCGGCGGGCACGGACTCGCCGGTCAGCATCGAGACGTCGACGGCGGACGCGCCCTCGACGACCCTGCCGTCGGTGGCGACCGTCTCGCCGGGGCGCACCACGAAGCGGTCCCCGACGGCGAGCCGCCCGACCGGAACCCGGACCTCCGTGCCGTCGGGGCCGAGCACGGACACGTCCTTGGCGCCCAGCTCCAGCAGCGCCCGCAGCGCCGCGCCCGCCTTCCGCTTGGAGCGGGCCTCCAGATAGCGGCCGAGCAGGATGAACGTGACGACGCCCGCGGCCACTTCGAGGTAGAGCGCCGACGAGCTGTCGCCGCGCGCGATCGTGAACTCGAAGCCGTGGCGCATGCCCGGTTCGCCCGCGGTGCCGAAGAACAGCGCCCACACCGACCAGCCGAAGGCGGCGAGCGTGCCGAGGGAGACGAGGGTGTCCATGGTCGCCGCGCCGTGCCGGGCGTTGAGGGCCGCCGCCCGGTGGAAGGGCAGCCCGCCCCACACGACGACCGGCGCGGCCAGCGTCAGGGACAGCCACTGCCAGTACTCGAACTGCAGCGACGGCACCATCGCGAGCACGACGACGGGCAGCGCGAGGGCGGCGGAGACGAGCAGCCGCTGGAGCAGGCGGTCGGCCTCGGTGAGGTCGGTGGTGACGGGCCGCTCGGCGTCGTCGGCTGGTTCGGCGTCCGGCGGGGGCGGGACGATCTCGTGCGCCGAGTAGCCGAGCTTCTCGACCGTGGCGACGAGCCGGCCGACCTCGACCCCGTCCGCGTACGCCACCTTGGCCTTCTCCGTGGCGAGGTTGACCGACGCGGTCACGCCCTCGATCCGGTTCAGCTTCTTCTCGATGCGGGCCGAGCAGGAGGCGCAGGTCATCCCGCCGATGGCGAGTTCGACCTCGGAGGTGTTCATGACGGTTCTTTCGGCGCGGCGGGGAGCGGGGGAAAGGCGCCGGGCCCCGCGGCCGTGGGTGGCGTGCCGCGGGGCCCGGAGGGAGGGTTCGGGGTGGCGGTCAGGCCTTGCCGACGAGCTCGTAGCCGGCCTCGTCGACGGCGGCGCGGACCGCCTCTTCGTCCAGCGGGGACTCGGAGACCACGGTCACCTTGCCGGTGGCGGCCTCGGCCTTGACCGAGCTGACGCCCGCCAGCTCGCCGATCTCACTGGACACGGCACCCTCGCAGTGGCCGCACGTCATGCCCGTCACGGCGAACACCGTGGTGACGGAGCCGGTCTGCGAGGTCTGGGCGTTGGCGGTCATGTCGTTCTCCTCAGTGGAAGGTGTGGACGCGTGGGACGTCGGCGCACGCGCGGGGTTCCGGATGGCTCCTGTTGGCTCCAGGGAACCCCGACGTGCTTCACACTATACCCCTAGGGGGTACCAATCCAAGAGGGGGCGGGAGGTGCGGGGCGGACCCGGGTCAGCCGTCCTTGCGGGCGCGGTTGCCGGGGCGGGAGGCGACCCAGGCGCGGATGGTGTCCGCGTACCAGAAGGGCTTGCCGCCCTCGACGTGGTCGGGGTCGGGCAGCAGTCCGTGTTTGCGGTAGGAGCGCACGGTGTCGGGCTGGACCCGGATGTGCGCGGCGATGTCCTTGTACGACCAGAGCCTGCGGTCGGTCATCAGTGGCTCCTCCCTGCGTGCACCCAGGGCGGCCGGAACGGCCGACGGGGGAGCTGGGTGCGCGCAATGGCGATCACTCGGCCTTGTGCCCCGTGAACGACACAGAGTGACCGCGAGGGGGCGTCTGTCGACTGGCTGTGACGCAAGGCCCGCGTACACGGGACATGTGTGACAAGAAAGGGGTGTTTGTGACAGAAGTGCCGCTTGCCATGGGTGCGGTGCCGGGGCGTGTCCGGGGCGCGTGATGACGCGGGGTGGTAGTGGCGGCCGGGCGGCCCCGCGAGGGGCTGCGCGAAGCGGGTGGGCGGCTGCGCGAGGTTCCCCCGAGAGGTGGCTCGAACGCGTCGGCTCGCCGTCAGCGCCGCCGCGCGGCCCTGGAGAAGACCGCGCCGTGGCCGGGCGATCCGGGCGCGAGGACGAGGCTCGTCTGTTCGCCCGCGAGCCGCTCCGCGGACGGCGGGCCGCTGCGGGCGGGCAGCGGGGTGCCGCTCGCGTGCGCGAACTGGCGCGGCGTGCAGCCCGTCATCGCCTTGAACTCGCCGCTGAGATGCGCCTGGTCGTAGAAGCCGCAGAGCGCCGCCGTCTCCGCCTGGGAGCGGCCCGCCACGAGCAGCCGGCGGGCGTGCTGCAGGCGCAGGATCCGGCCCGCGGCCTTCGGGCCGAGGCCGATCTGCTCGCGGAAGCGGTTCTCCAACTGCCGTACGCTCCAGCCGACCTCGTCCGCGATCCGGGCCACCGGCGCGCTGCCCCGGGTGCGCACCAGCTCGTCCCAGGCCCGCACGGTCCGCGGCGAGCACGGCGGTCCCGAGTCCGACCAGCGGGTGAGCACCTCGTCCAGGAGCGCGAAGCGCTCGCTCCACCGGGGCAGCGCGCCGAGCGCCGCCGCGAGGTCGCCGACGCGCTCCCAGCGGCCCCGCTCGGGCCGGACGCCGAGCACGTCCGGGTCCAGGGCGCGCTCGGCCAGCTCGTGCTGTTCCGTGCCGAAGAGGGTGAACGAGGCCCACGGCGTGAACAGCACCTCGACGCCCGCGAGGTGCCCGTCGTGCTCGCCGAGCACCGGCCGCGTGGTGAGCCCGGAGACCACCGACACCAGCGACACCGGCGGCCGCGCCGATCCCGCGAGGCCCCGGACGCGGAGCCGCCCGCCGAAGCCGAGCATCAACGTGACGGCACCGATGGGGACTTCGAGCCGGCGCCGGGGCACGCCGAGGGCGAGCCGGAAGCCGCGGTAGCTGATCACGCCGGGCCGCAGCCGCGGATGCGGACGGGCGAGCGCGACCTCCCAGAGACCGTCCGGACCGTGCAGGGAGCGCACCGCGGTGCGCGTACGTGCCTCGTGCCAGCGGCCCGCGTTCATCCGCCCTCCCGCCCGTAGTCGGCACGGCGTGGCCCGCCGTACGACAAGCGTGCCGCACCGGGGCGCTGCGCAGGAGGCCCGCGACGAAGCCACGGGGCGCGGTGTGCCGCGCCCCGTAAGGGGCGCGGGGCTCTGACACACGCGGCTCCGCCGCGCGGGCGCGACCAGCCCCCACCGCCCCGCAGGATGAACACCGCCCATCCAGCGAAGCGCTTACGCCCCGCAGGAGCGCAGGAACGCCCGGGTCCGGCGGGCGATGGGCAGCGGCTTGTCCGGCTCGCACGGGTACATGTCCTGCTCGACGATGGCGAAGAGATCGACGTCCAGCCGCTGCGCGGCCTCGAGGACAGGACCGAGCGCGGGCACCCCCGTGGGCGGCTCGCACATCACGCCGCGCGCGACGGCGGGCCCGAACGGCATGTCCTGCGCGCGGACTTCGGCGAGCACGGCCGGGTCGACCTGCTTGAGGTGCAGATAGCCGAGGCGTTCGCCGTAGGTCTCGATGAGCTTGACGCTGTCGCCGCCGCAGTACGCGTAGTGTCCGGTGTCCAGGCAGAGCGAGACCAGGTCGGGGTCCGTCGCGTCGAGGAAGCGGGTGACGTTCTCCTCGGTGTCGATGTGGGTGTCGGCGTGCGGGTGGACGACGATGGTGAGGCCGTAGCGCTCGCGCACCTCGCGGCCGAGCCGCTCGGTCTGGGTGGTGAGGTGCCGCCACTGCTCCGGAGTGAGCGTGGCGTCCTCCAGGACCTCGCCGGTCTTGTCGTCGCGCCAGAAGGACGGGATGACGACGAGGTGGCGCGCGCCCATCGCCTGGGTGAGCCCGGCGATGGCGGACACGTGCTCCCATGTCCGGTCCCAGACGTCCGGGCCGTGGTGCAGGCCGGTGAAGACCGTGCCCGCGGAGACCTTCAGGCCGCGGCGGCCGGTCTCGTCGGCGAGTCGGGCGGGGTCGGTCGGCAGATAGCCGTACGGTCCGAGCTCGATCCAGGCGTATCCGGACGCGGCGACTTCGTCGAGGAAACGGCTCCACGGGACCTGCTGGGGGTCCTCGGGAAACCACACGCCCCACGAGTCGGGGGCCGAACCGATCCGGATGCGGGACAGCGTCGTCATGGCCGCAAGCCTCGCCGTCCGCCGAGAACAGTGTCAAGGACTAGTCCGAATGTCAGGACAAAATGTTGACAGGGTTCCTGGGGCGGGATTAGACCTGGGGGAGGCGACAGGCTGCCTCCAGGAAGGGATGTGCAGGGTGACCGATCCGTACACGGATTCGTACGACGCGTACGAGCCGTACGACGTCATCACGATGGGCCGGATCGGGGTGGACCTCTACCCCCTGCAGACCGGGGTGCCGCTCTCGAAGGTCACGACGTTCGGGAAGTTCCTCGGCGGCTCCGCCACGAACGTGGCGGTCGCGGCGGCGCGGCTCGGGCGGCGCGTGGGCGTGGTCACGCGGACGGGACGGGATCCCTTCGGCACGTATCTGCGCGAGCAGCTGCGGGAGTTCGGGGTGGACGACCGGTGGGTCGGCGAGGTCGCCGGTCTTCCGACGCCCGTGACGTTCTGCGAGGTGTTCCCGCCCGACGACTTCCCGCTGTACTTCTACCGGCAGCCGAAGGCGCCCGACCTGGAGCTGGCGGCGGCCGAGCTGGACCTCGACGCGATCGCCGAGGCCCGGATCTTCTGGATGACCGGGACCGGTCTGTGCGCGGAGCCCAGCCGGACGGCGACCATCGCCGCGCTCGGCGCCCGCTCCGGCGGGATCACGGTGTTCGACCTGGACTGGCGGCCGATGTTCTGGGCCGAGCCGGACGAGGCGCGGCCGCACTACGCGGCGGCGCTGCGGCACGCGAGTGTCGCCGTGGGCAATGTGGACGAGGTGGAGATCGCCACGGGGGTGCGGGAGCCGCGGGCGGCCGCGGGGGCCCTGCTGGCGGCGGGCGTTGAGCTCGCCGTGGTCAAGCAGGGGCCCAAGGGGGTGCTTGCCATGAACCAGGCCGGTGAGGTCGTGGAGGTGCCGCCGCTTCCCGTGACCGTGCTGAACGGGCTCGGGGCCGGGGACGCGTTCGGTGGGGCGCTGTGTCACGGGCTGCTGGCCGGGTGGGAGTTGGAGCGGGTGATTCGGTACGCCAACGCGGCGGGAGCGATCGTCGCCTCTCGGCTGGAGTGTTCGTCGGCGATGCCGTACGCGTCCGAGGTGGACGCCGCGCTGGCTGCGGGGGCTGTCCTGTGACCTCCACAGTCGATGTGGCCGAGCTCGTGCGTACCCGGGTGCGGCACCCCGAGGCCATCACCGAAGCCGCCGCGCGGCGTGGACGGCGGCGGGAGTTGGTCGGGCCCTCCGGCCGGCTGATGGTCATCGCGGCCGACCACCCGGCCCGGGGCGCCCTCGGTGTCGGCAAGGACCCGCTGGCCATGGCCGACCGGGCCGACCTGCTGGCGCGGCTGTGTCTGGCGCTGTCGCGGCCGGGCGTGGACGGCGTCCTCGCCACCGCCGACATCGTCGAGGACCTGCTGCTGCTCGGGGCCCTGGAGGACAAGGTCGTCATGGGGTCCATGAACCGGGGCGGGCTCGCGGGCGCCGCGTTCGAGCTGGACGACCGGTTCACCGGCTACCGGCCCGAGGACCTGGACCGGCTCGGCTTCGACGCGGGCAAGCTGCTGCTGCGCGTCGACTACGACGACCCGGGGTCCCTGACGACCCTGGAGGCCACCGCGCGGGCCGTCGACGCCATGGCCGAGCGCGGACTCCCCGTCTTCGTGGAGCCGTTCCTCAGCCGCAGACAGGACGGCGTGCTGCGCAACGACCTGAGCGCCGAGGCCGTCACCCGGTCCATCGCCATCGCCTCCGGACTCGGCGGCACCTCCGCGTACACCTGGCTGAAGGTCCCCGTCACCGAGAACCCCGACGACATGGCCCGCGTCATGGAGACGTCGACGCTGCCCGCCGTGCTGCTCGGCGGCGACATCGACGCGGACGCAGGCGGCAAGGGCGCGGACGCGGCGTACGAGAAGTGGCGCGGCGCCCTGCGCCTGCCCACCGTGCAGGGCCTGGTCGCCGGGCGCACGCTGCTGTATCCGGCGGACGGCGACGTGGCGGGCGCCGTCGACACGGCGGTCGGCCTGCTGTAGCCGTGTCGTACGCGATGACGTACGCGACGACGTACGCAATCAAGAGGAGCCCCGCATGACGTACGTACCAAAAGGAAGTGCGGCCGACGGGACCTACGCCGTCGCCATCGACCCGAAAAGCGCAGCCTGGACGTATGCCGGGCTGCGTGTCGTGGAGATTCCGGCCGGCGGCACGCACTCCTTCGCCACCGGAGAGAGTGAATGGATCGTGCTCCCGCTGACCGGCGGCTGTACGGTGCACGCGGAGGGCGAGATCATCGAACTCCTGGGCCGCGAGAGCGTGTTCAGCGGAGTCAGCGACTTCGCTTACGTTCCCCGTGACGCCCACATCCAGATCGCCTCCGGCGTGGGAGGCCGCTTCGCCCTGGCAGGAGCGAAGTGCGAGCGCCGACTCCCCGCCCGCTACGGCCCCGCGCCGGAGGTCCCCGTCGAGGAACGCGGCAGCGGCGGCTGCGCGCGCCAGGTCCGCAACTTCGCGTCGGCGGACGCCTTCGACTGCGACCGGCTGATCGCCGTGGAGGTGATCACGCCGGGCGGCAACTGGTCCTCGTATCCGCCGCACAAGCACGACGAGCACCGTCCTGGCGTCGAGTCCGTCCTCGAAGAGATCTACTACTTCGAGATCGAGGGCGAGCACGGCTTCGGCTACCAGCGGGTCTTCCCCTCGCGCGAGGGCGGCACGGACACGCTCGCCGAGGTGCGCTCCGGCGACGCGGTGCTCGTGCCCGACGGCTGGCACGGGCCGTCGATCGCGCAGCCGGGGCACACCATGTACTACCTGAATGTCATGGCGGGACCGGGGGACGAGCGGGAGTGGAAGATCTGTTTCCACCCCGACCACACGGAGGGTTACCGATGAGCGACACGAAGGACGCGACGCGGGGCCTGCCCGGCACGGTGCGGCTCACGACGGCCCAGGCCCTGGTGCGCTTCCTGGCCCGGCAGTTCACCGAGCGGGACGGCGAGCGGCGCCGCCTCATCGGCGCGACCTGGGGCATCTTCGGGCACGGCAACGTGGCGGGGCTCGGCCAGGCCCTGGTGGAGTACGGCGAGCAGATGCCGTTCCACCAGGGGCGCAACGAACAGGCCATGGTGCACGCGGCCGTCGGGTACGCGCGCCAGAGCGGGCGGCTCTCCACGCACGCCGTGACGACGTCCATCGGGCCCGGCGCCACCAACCTCGTCACGGGCGCCGCGCTCGCGACGATCAACCACCTGCCGGTGCTGCTGCTGCCCGGCGACACCTTCGCGACCCGGCCCGCCGACCCCGTGCTCCAGCAGCTCGAAGTCCCGTACGCGGGCGACGTGTCCGTGAACGACTGTCTGCGGCCCGTCTCGAAGTACTTCGACCGGATCACCCGCCCCGAGGCGCTGATCCCGGCGGCGCTGCAGGCCATGCGGGTGCTCACCGACCCCGTCGACACGGGCGCGGTGACGCTCGCGCTGCCGCAGGACGTGCAGGCGGAGGCGTACGACTGGCCGGAGGAGTTCTTCGTCGAACGGGTCTGGAAGGTGCGCCGCCAGGCCCCCGACCCCGACGAACTCGCCGCCGCCGTAAGCCTGGTGCGCGAGAGCGACCGGCCGCTGATCGTCGCGGGCGGCGGCGTCCACCACAGCGGCGCCGAGCAGGCCCTGTCCGAACTCGCCCACGCCACCCGCATCCCCGTGGCCTCCACCCAGGCCGGCAAGGGCTCGCTGCGCCACGACCACCCCGCCGACGTCGGCGGCATCGGCCACACCGGCACCGCGACCGCCGACGAACTCGCCCGCACCGCCGACCTGGTGATCGGCGTCGGCACCCGCTACACCGACTTCACCACGGCCTCCGGAACCCTCTTCACCGCGCCCGGCGTGCGCTTCCTGAACCTCAACGTCGCCGCGTTCGACGCGCACAAGATGGCGGGCACCACCGTCGTCGCCGACGCGCGCGCCGCGCTCGAAGGCCTGCGGGACATGCTGTCCGGCCACCGCGTCGACACCGCGTACGCGAACGAGTACGTCGACGACAAGGCCCGCTGGGAGCACCGCGTCGACGCCGCGTACGAAGCGGACGAACCGGATGTGCGGCCCACCCAGGCGCAGGTCCTCGGGCTGCTCGACGAGCTCGTCACCGAGGCCGACGTCGTCATCAACGCGGCCGGTTCCCTCCCCGGGGACCTGCACAAGCTGTGGCGGGCCCGCTCGCCCAGGCAGTACCACGTGGAGTACGGCTACTCCTGCATGGGCTACGAGATCCCCGCCGCGATCGGGGTGTCCCTGGCCGCGCCCGAGCGGCCCGTGTGGGCGCTGGTCGGCGACGGGACGTATCTGATGATGCCCACCGAGATCGTCACGGCCGTGCAGGAGAACATCCCGATCAAGGTCGTGATCCTGCAGAACCACGGCTACGCCTCCATCGGGGGCCTGTCGGAGTCCGTGGGCGGCGAGGGCTTCGGCACCGCCTACCGCCACCGGGCGCCGGACGGCACGTACACGGGCGCCCCGCTGCCCGTCGACCTCGCCGCCAACGCGGCCTCGCTGGGGCTGCCGGTGCGACGCGCGAAGACGGTCCGCGAGCTGCGGGAAGCCCTGCGCGAAGCGCGCGAAGCGGACGGCCCCACATGTGTCTACGTGGAGACGGAAACGGCAGACACAGTGTCGGGCCCGCCCCCCGCACAGGCGTGGTGGGATGTGCCCGTGGCCGAGACCGCGACGCGTACGTCGGCGGTCAAGGCCCGCGAGGAGTACGACCGGCACGTCTCAGCCCGGCGCCGCCATCTGTGAAAGGGACCTTGGCATGACGAGCATGACGAAGACCGTCGACCACTGGATCGGTGGCAAGAGCGTCGAGGGCGCGTCCGGTACGTACGGCCCGGTCACCGATCCGGCCACCGGCGCCGTGACGACCCGCGTGGCCTTCGCGTCCGTGGACGAGGTGGACGCCGCCGTGGCCGCCGCCAAGGCGGCGTACGCGACCTGGGGCCAGTCCTCGCTCGCGCAGCGCACGTCGATCCTGTTCAAGTTCCGCGCGCTGCTCGACGCGCACCGCGACGAGATCGCCGAGCTGATCACCGCCGAGCACGGCAAGGTGCACTCCGACGCCCTCGGCGAGGTCGCCCGCGGCCTGGAGATCGTCGACCTGGCGTGCGGCATCAACGTGCAGCTCAAGGGCGAGCTGTCCACGCAGGTCGCGAGCCGCGTGGACGTGGCCTCGATCCGTCAGCCGCTCGGCGTCGTCGCGGGCATCACGCCCTTCAACTTCCCGGCCATGGTGCCGATGTGGATGTTCCCGCTCGCCATCGCGTGCGGCAACACCTTCGTGCTCAAGCCGAGCGAGAAGGACCCGTCTGCGTCCATGAAGATCGCCGAGCTGCTCGCGGAGGCGGGCCTCCCGGACGGCGTCTTCAACGTCGTGCACGGCGACAAGGTGGCCGTGGACCGCCTCCTGGAGCACCCGGACGTGGCGGCCGTGTCCTTCGTGGGTTCCACCCCGATCGCCCGCTACATCCACACCACCGCCTCCGCCAACGGCAAGCGCGTGCAGGCCCTCGGCGGCGCCAAGAACCACATGCTGGTCCTTCCGGACGCCGACCTGGACGCGGCCGCCGACGCCGCCGTCTCGGCCGCGTACGGCTCGGCGGGCGAGCGCTGCATGGCGATCTCCGCCGTCGTCGCCGTGGGCGCGGTCGGCGACGAACTCGTCGCGAAGATCAAGGAGCGCGCAGAGAAGATCAAGATCGGTCCCGGCAACGACCCGTCCTCGGAGATGGGCCCGCTCATCACGGCCGCGCACCGCGACAAGGTGGCTTCGTACGTGAAGGGCGCGGCGGAGCAGGGCAGCGAGGTCGTCCTGGACGGCACGGGGTACACCGTCGAGGGGTACGAGGACGGCCACTGGATCGGCCTCTCGCTGCTCGACCGGGTGCCGGTGACGGCGGACGCGTACAAGGACGAGATCTTCGGCCCGGTGCTGTGCGTGCTCCGCGTGGAGACGTACGAGGAGGGCCTGGCCCTCATCAACGGCTCGCCGTTCGGCAACGGCACGGCGATCTTCACCAGGGACGGCGGCGCCGCGCGGCGCTTCCAGCTGGAGGTGGAGGCGGGCATGGTCGGCGTGAACGTGCCGATCCCGGTGCCGGTGGGCTACCACTCCTTCGGTGGCTGGAAGGACTCCCTCTTCGGCGACCACCACATCTACGGCAACGACGGCACGCACTTCTACACCCGCGGCAAGGTCGTCACCACCCGCTGGCCGGACCCGTCGGACGCCCCGGCGGGCGTGGACCTGGGGTTCCCGCGCAACCACTGAGCGGTACGCGGCAGGCAGCGGCAGGGCACGAAGCCGTCCGGATTCCGGACGGCTTCGTTTCTTTTTCGGGGTCGGGGCTGCGGTTCTCGTGCAGAGGGGATGAAACGGGCGGCGGAGGCTGTGGCGTCAGTCGACCTTGGTATCGAAGGTCATGTATGGAATCGATCAGGTGAAATTCACCTAGGGGCGCGAACGGCTGGGATTCAACGGCGAGTTGGTTACTGGCCGGGGTGCGGATTCCGTAGGTAATCGGCCATTGACGTTCCACTTACGCCGGGGTTTCCATGACGGCTCTGCCGCCCGAACCGAACGGAACCGCCGCATGAGCGAAACGCTTCGCACGCTGCCCGAGCCCGTGGCCGTGCCCGCTTCCGCGCCGACGGAACCGGCAGCTCCCGCGGCCGCCGAGGCCCCGCGCGACGCGGCCGCCGAGGCCCCGCGCAAGCTGAAGCGTTCCATCGGCGTCGTCGGCGGCACGCTGCTCACGCTGTCCTGCGTGACACCCGCGTCCACGCTGTTCGTCGTCGTGCCGGACCTGTTCTCCTCGCTCGGCACCGCCACCGCGCTCACCATCGCGATCGGGGCGCTGCTCTGCGTCGGCGTCGCGTTCTGCTACTCCGAGCTCGGCACGCTGATCCCCAGCGCGGGCGGCGAGTACGCGATGGTGTCGACGATGGCCGGACGGCTCGCGGGCTGGCTGGTGTTCGTCCTGTCCCTGCTCGTCGTCATGATCGTGCCGCCCGTGATCGCCATGGGCACGGCCGACTACCTCGCCCCGGTCGTTCACCTCGACCCCTCCCTGGCGGGCGCCGGCGTGATGCTCCTGGCCACCCTCGCGGGCCTGCTCGACCTGCGGGCCAACGCGTGGATCACCGGGATCTTCCTGGTCCTGGAGGTGGTCGCGGCGGGAGTCGTCGCGGTCCTCGGGTTCGCACACGCCGAGCGGGGGGTCTCCAGCCTCACGGACCTCTCCGTGGCGGCGGGTTCCGGTGCCGGGTCCGGTTCGGGCTCCGGCGGCGGCACGGAGACCGTGACGGCCATGCTGATCGTCTCCGGGCTCGCCATCGCCCTCTTCGTCACGCAGGGCTTCTCCACCGCCGTGTACCTGTCGGAGGAGATGGAGAACCCGCGCAAGAACGTGGCCCGCACCGTGCTGCTCACCCTCGGCATCTCGGCGGTCGTGCTCCTCGTGCCGGTCGCCGCGATCACCATGGGCGCCCCGGACCTCGCCGCGCTCACCAGCGGCGACATCGGCGGCATGGTCGACGCCTGGGCCGGCTCCGGCGTCGGCACCTTCATCAGCCTGTGCGTCGCCCTCGCCATCATCAACGCGGGCATCGTGATGGTGATCCAGAACTCCCGGGTCCTGTTCGCCTCCGCCCGGGACAAGGCGTGGCCCGCGCCCGTGAACAACGTCCTCTCGCGGCTCGGCGGGCGCTTCGGCTCGCCCTGGGTCGCCACCCTCCTGGTGGGCGTGCCCGGCGCCGCGCTGTGCTTCGTGAACCTGGACACCCTCTACGGCGTGACCGGCGTGTCCGTGACCGGGATGTACCTGCTGGTCGCCGTCGCCGCACTGCTCGCCCGGCGCGGGACGCACGGGCACGCTGCGGCGTGGCGGATGCCGTTGTGGCCCGGGGTGCCGGTGGTGCTCATCGCCGTGCTCGCGTACGTCCTGAGCCGGCAGGAGCCGGAGTACCTCCTCTGGACCGGCGGGATCGTGGCCGCGGCGACCCTCTACTGGGCGCTCTACCTGCGTCCGCGCAGGGACAGCCGGTGGCTGGTGACGGTACCGGGCGAGTAGCCCCTCGCCGGGGGCGCCGAACTGGGGGCTCTGCCCCCAGACCCCCGCTCCTCAAACGCCGGAGGGGCTATTTCCCACCCGCCCGCCCGCCCCACCTAGGACGACGGCAGCTAGTCGGCACGTCACCCGCGACCCGCCCGCCCTTCTAGCCCGTCCGGCGTTCGAGGACGAGCCGCGGAGCGGCGACAGCGGGGGTCCAGGGGGCGGCAGCCCCCTGGTTACGGGAAGGGGCGGGCCTGGGGCGCCCCCGCGAGGCACCTCACCCCCGCAGCCGCCGCTCCACCCCCGCCCAGTCCTCCGGGTCGACCACCGCGGACGGCCCGGAGGCCAGCAGGTCACGGTCCTTGAAACCGCTGGACGTGGAGACGCACACCACGGGCCCCTCCCCGTCGACCCGGCCGAGCTGCCGCAGGCCCGCGAGCCCCGCCGCGGCGGACAGCTCCGCCCACACCCCGCTCCGCGCCAACTCCGCGCGAGCGGCGGCCATCTCCTCGTCCGTGACGAGCACCGGCGCCCCACCGCTCTCGCGCAGCGCGACGACCCCGCGCTGACCGCCCACGGGGCAGGCGATGGCGTACGCGGCGGTGGGGCCGACGGGGACGTGCGTGATCGCCCCCGCGCGCACGGTCGCGGCGAGCGGGCCGCCGGCGGCGGGCTCGCAGGCGTACAGGCGCGGCACCCGCTCCGCGTACCCGAGCCGCACCAGCTCGGCGAAGCCCTTCCACGCGCCGAACAGCATCTCTCCGTAGCCGGTGGGGACGAACACCGCGCGCGGGACGGTGCCCAGGTCGGCGAAGATCTCGTACGCGAGGGTCTTGTAGCCCTCCGGGCCGAAGCCGTGCCCGGTGTGCGCGGTGGGCGTGAGGTTGCTGACGGGGTGGTAGCCGGTCCGCTCGACGATCCGGCGCAGCAGGGCCCAGCGCTGCTCGATGGGCACCGGCAGCACGGCGGCCCCGTACGCGCGCAGGAACGCGTCGACGGCGGGCGGCACGTCCGCCGAGGTGATGACGGCGCACCGGAGCCCGGCCCGCGCCGCGAACGCCGCGGCCGACGCGCCGTGGTTGCCGGAGGAGGCGACGACGACACCCGCCGCGCCCGCGCCGGCGGCCGCGCTCACGGCGACCCGGTTCAGCCGGTCCTTGTGGCTCCAGGTCGGGTTGCGGGACTCGTCCTTGATCCATACGCCGTCCTCCAGGGGCAGCAGCGGAGTGCCGCCCTCGGCGAGCCCGGGGGCGTCCAGGGGCGGCAGGAGCGGAGCCCACCGCTCGTGCCCGCGCGGCCGGGACGCGGCGGTCGCGAAGAAGTCGGCGGGCAGCTTGTCGTAGGCGTAGTCGACCTCCACCGGATACGCCACGGAGTCCGTGCTCGTGACCGGGCAGCCCTCGGTGAGCGGCGGCCACAGCGGGTACCGGACGGAGGGGTCGGCGAGCGAGCGCTGGCCGGTGGCCAGGGATTCCGTGGGAGCCGCGAGCTGAGATGTCATGGATCAACAGGGTAGGTGCCCCTGACAGTTGGTTCGCGGAAAAGGCCGTGGAAGATCGGGGAACCCGGCCGCGCCTACCGCGTCGGTGGTACGCGGCCGTCCCCGCGTACTTCCCCGGGAGGCCCCGGGGTTCCGACCGCCGGGGGCATTGGTTGTCAGCGGGCCCCCGTACCGTTGACGGCATGGATCTACGACGGCCCAGGGCCGGAGCCTGGAAGGCCGCCCTTCGCCGGCCGCGGCGGCTGTTCACCGCCGCGGCCGCCGTTGTGCTGCTTGCGGGAGCGGGTACGTGGACAGGGGTCTCGGCGCTGGCGTCGGACGACGGTCCGGGCGTGCGCCGCTCGGACCAGCGCCTCGACATGGGCAAGGCCGGCGGCCGGGACGTGCGGATCGACACGTCGTACTTCACCGCGGGC
Source organism: Streptomyces aureoverticillatus (assembly GCF_014649395.1). Lineage (GTDB taxonomy): Bacteria > Actinomycetota > Actinomycetes > Streptomycetales > Streptomycetaceae > Streptomyces > Streptomyces aureoverticillatus. The sequence goes on along the minus strand of NZ_BMSY01000002.1, from coordinate 421,783 downwards.
GACCCCGGTGAGAAGCGCCCCGCCGTCCTCATCGGGCACGGCTTCGGCGGCAGCAAGAACGACGTGCGCGACCAGGCCGAGAAGCTCGCCCGCAAGGGCTATGCGGTCATGACCTGGTCCGCCCGCGGCTTCGGCGGATCCACCGGCCGGATCGGTCTGAACGACCCCAAGGGCGAGGTCGCCGACGTGTCCCGGCTGATCGACTGGCTGGCCAAGCGCCCCGAGGTGCGCCTGGACAAGGCGGGCGACCCGCGCGTGGGCGTCACCGGCGCGTCGTACGGCGGCGCGGTCTCGCTGCTCGCCGCCGGGTACGACCAGCGGGTAGACGCCATCGCCCCGATGATCACGTACTGGAACCTGGCGGACGCCCTGTTCCCCCGAGGCGTGTTCAAGAAGCTGTGGGCCGGGATGTTCCTCAGCGCGGGCGGCGGCTGTGACCGCTTCGAGCAGCGGCTGTGCGAGATGTACGACCGCGTGGCGGTGTCCGGGAAGCCGGACGCCAAGGCGCGTGAGCTGCTGTCCGAGCGCAGCCCCTCCGCCGTCGGCGACCGCATCAAGGTGCCCGCGCTGATCGTGCAGGGTCAGACGGACTCGCTGTTCACGCTCGACCAGGCCGACGCGATGGCCAGGACGATCCGCGACAACCACGCCCCGGTGTCGGTGGACTGGATCGCGGGCGGCCACGACGGCGGCGACATGGAGACCGACCGCGTGGAGGGCCGCGTCGGCACCTGGTTCGACCGCTATCTCAAGGACGACAAGGGCGTCGACACCGGCCCCGCCTTCCGCGTCACGCGCACCGGCGGCATCGACTCCACGGACGGCGCGGCCACACTGCTCGGCGCGAGCGGCGACCGCTATCCGGGCCTGGCAAGCGGCGTGCGCGAGATCCCGCTCGCCGGCCGGCCGCAGACCTTCGACAACCCCGCGGGCGCCTCTCCGCCCGCCGTGTCCGCGCTGCCGGGCATCGGCTCGGCGGCGGGCGGCGGCGGGGGCGGCAGCGGCGGAAGTGACAGTGGAGGCGGCAGCGGTGGCGGCGGCGGAGGGGGCGGTCTCTCGCAGCTCTCCTCGCTCGGCATCGGCGTCTCCCTCGACTTCCCCGGTCAGTACGCCGCCTTCGAGTCCAAGCCGCTCACCGAGGACCTGCGGGTCACCGGCGCGCCCACCGTGCGGGCCCAGGTGAAGTCCGACAGCGAGGACACGGTCCTGTTCGGGAAGGTGTACGACGTCGGGCCCGGCGGCGACCAGAAGGTGCTGCCCGCCCAGCTCGTCGCCCCGGTGCGGGTCGAGGGCGCCGTGGACGGCGCGACCGTCGACCTGACCCTGCCCGCCGTCGACCACGAGCTGAAGAAGGGCCACCGGCTGCGCCTCGTGCTCGCCGCGACCGACCTCGGCTATGCCTCACCGGCCGAACCGGCCGCGTACACGGTGTCGTTGAAGGGCGACCTGAAGGTCCCCACGGCCCCCGGCGTCGACACCCCGGCCGCGCCGCTGCCCGCCTGGGTGTGGTGGCTGCCGCTCACCGGCGCGGCCGTCGCGGCGGCCCTGCTCGCCCTCGGCCGCAGGCGGACCACGGCACCCGCGCCCGACCCGGAGCTCGCCGAAGTCCCCCTGCAGATCACCGACTTGAGCAAGCGGTACGCCAAGTCCACCGACCGGTATGCCGTCCGTGACCTCTCCTTCCGCGTCGAGAAGGGCCAGGTCCTCGGCCTCCTCGGGCCGAACGGCGCGGGCAAGACGACGACCCTGCGCATGCTGATGGGCCTCATCCGCCCGGACGCGGGCGAGATCCGCGTCTTCGGCCGCGCCATCCGGCCCGGGGCGCCCGTCCTGTCCCGCGTCGGCGCGTTCGTCGAGGGCGCCGGGTTCCTGCCCCACCTCTCCGGCCGGGAGAACCTGGAGCTGTACTGGAAGGCCACCGGCCGCCCCGCCGATGACGCCCACCTGGACGAGGCCCTTGAGATCGCCGGGCTCGGCGACGCCCTCGCCCGCGCGGTGCGGACGTACTCCCAGGGCATGCGCCAGCGCCTCGCCATCGCCCAGGCCATGCTGGGCCTGCCGGACCTGCTCATCCTCGACGAGCCGACCAACGGCCTGGACCCGCCACAGATCCGCGAGATGCGCGAGGTCCTGATCCGGTACGCCGCGCACGGCCGCACCGTCATCGTCTCCAGCCACCTCCTCGCGGAGGTCGAGCAGTCCTGCACGCACCTGGTCGTCATGGACCGCGGCCGACTGGTCCAGGCGGGCCCGGTCGACGAGATCGTCGGCTCCGGAGACACGCTCCTGGTGGGTCTCGCCGCCGACATCCCCGACCCGCTGGTGGAGAAGGTGGCGTCCCTGCCGGGCGTGGCCTCGGCGGTGCGGGCGGACGGCGGTCTGCTGGTGCGGTTCGCACCCGCGGCCGACGCCGACCACCCCGGTTCCGCCGCGTCCCGGCTGCTCGTCGAGCTGGTCCGGCTCGAAGTCCCCGTCGAGTCCGTCGGGCCGCACCGCCGCCTCGAGGACGCGTTCCTGACCCTGATCGGAGGCACCGCATGACGGCGACCGAGAGCACGCCGGACACGCTGGGCGCCGGTGAGGCGGGCCCGGCCGAGCGCGCCACCGCCCCCGGGTACCGCGCGGGACGCACCCTGCCCCTGCGCGTCGAGCTGGCCCGCCAGCTCAAGCGGCGGCGCACGCTGGTGATGGGCGGCGTGCTCGCCCTCCTGCCGTTCGTCCTGCTCATCGCCTTCGCCGTCGCGGGCTCGCCGGGCGGGCGCAACGGCGAGGTCACGCTGATGGACACGGCCACGGCGTCGGGGGCGAACTTCGCCGCCACCTGCCTGTTCGTCTCCGCGGGCTTCCTCCTCGTGATCCCCGTCGCGCTGTTCTGCGGGGACACCGTCGCCTCCGAAGCGGGCTGGTCCAGCCTCCGCTATCTGCTCGCCGCGCCCGTGCCGCGCGCCCGGCTGCTGTGGTCCAAGCTCGTCGTCGCGCTCGGCATGAGCGCCGCCGCGATGGTGCTGCTGCCCCTGGTCGCGCTCGCGGTCGGCGCGGCGGCGTACGGCTGGGGGCCACTGGAGATCCCCACCGGCGGCACGCTCGACGCGGGCACGGCGGCGCGGCGCCTCGCGGTCGTCGTGGCGTACGTCTTCGTGTCCCAACTGGTCACCGCCGGGCTCGCGTTCTGGCTGTCCACGAAGACCGACGCCCCGCTGGGCGCGGTCGGCGGCGCCGTCGGCCTCACCATCGCCGGGAACGTCCTGGACGCCGTGACGGCCCTCGGGAGCTGGCGCGACTTCCTGCCCGCGCACTGGCAGTTCGCCTGGGCCGACGTGTTCCAGCCGACACCGGAGTGGGGCGGCATGATCCAGGGCTCGGCGATCTCGGTGACGTACGCGCTGGTGCTGTTCGCCCTGGCGTTCCGGGGGTTCTCGCGGAAGGACGTGGTGTCTTAGGGGCGGTTCTTAGGGGCGGCCGGGTCGGTGGGGCCCGGCCGCGCCGCCCGCGCCCGGCCCCCGCGCGCGCCGCGGAATCCCAACCTCCGCCCGCCGTGGCCGACTTGAGACTCTTCCGCAACGTACGGAGCCGATCGTCCTGGGCCCCTCGGCCGTCACAGTCACGAACGCTGACGACACGAGCCGAGGGGCCGACCCATGGGACGCATGAGGAAACGCCGCGTACGGACACGCGGCCCACGCACCGCACTCGCCGCCGCCGTCCTCGCGGGCGGCATGCTGCTTGCGGGCTGCAGCGGCGGCGGGAGCGACGACGGCGGCCGGACCGCGAGCAAGGAGCGCGCGTCCGGCGCCCTGCCCGCGCCCGACAAGCCGCGCCACGACGCCCCCGCCCCGGCCCCCGGCGGCACGGGGAGCGAACAGGACGGCGCCCGCCACGACGTCGCCCCCGAGCCGGGCCCCGCCGACCTGCGCTCCACCTTCGCCCTGGACGTGGACACCGCCTCGTACGGCTTCGCGCGCCGCACCCTCGACCAGGGCCGCCTGCCCGACCCATCGACGGTGCGCCCCGAGGAGTTCGTGAACAGCTTCCGGCAGGACTATCCGAAGCCCGACGGCGACGGCTTCTCCGTGACCGTCGACGGCGCCCGCACCGGAGCGGACGGCTGGTCCCTGATGCGCGTCGGCCTCGCCACGCGCCCGGACGACGAGCGGGGCGAACGCCCGCCCGCCGCGCTCACCTTCGTCATCGACGTCTCCGGCTCCATGGCCGAGCCGGGCCGCCTCGACCTGGTCAGGAAGTCCCTCGGCGTCATGACCGACCAGCTGCGCGACGACGACTCGGTCGCGCTCGTCACCTTCAGCGACCGCGCCGAGACCGTCCTGCCCATGACCCGCCTGGGCGACAGCCGCGACCGCGTGCACGCCGCGGTCGACCGGCTGCGCCCCACCAGCTCCACCAACGTGGAGGCGGGCATCACCACCGGCTACGACACCGCCGCCCGCGGCCTGCGCGAAGGCGCCACCAACCGCGTCGTGCTGCTCTCGGACGCCCTCGCCAACACCGGCGACACCAGCGCCGACGGCATCCTGCGACGCGTCGGGGAGGCCCGCCGCACGCACGGCATCACGCTGTTCGGCGTCGGCGTCGGCAGCGACTACGGAGACGCGTTCATGGAACGGCTCGCCGACCGGGGCGACGGCCACACCACGTACGTGGCGGACGAGGAGGACGCCCGCGAGGTGTTCTGCGAGCGGCTGCCCGCCCACATCGACCTGCGCGCCCGCGACGCCAAGGCGCAGGTGTCCTTCGACCCCGACACGGTCGAGCGGTTCCGGCTCATCGGATACGACAACCGGCGCGTCGCCGACGACGACTTCCGCGACGACCGCGTGGACGGCGGGGAGGTCGGGCCCGGCCACACGGTGACGGCGCTGTACGCGGTGCGTATCCGGCCCGGCGCGAGCGGGCCCGTGGCCACGGCGCACGTCCGCTGGCTGGACCCCGCGAGCCGCGCTCCGCGCGAGGAGGCCGCCGACGTGGACGTGGACGGCCTCGACCGGCCGCTGAACGAGTCCGACTCCGGCCTTCAGGTGGCCGCCACCGCGGCGTACTTCGCGGAGGGCCTTCGTCCCTCGCACGACCCGCTGCCCGGCGCCCCGGCCCCCGCCGAACTGGCGCGGCACGCGGCGGCTCTGGCGTTCACGACCGGGGACAAGGCCGTGACCGACCTCGCGGCCGGCATCCGCCGCGCCAACGAACTGCGGGGCCGGGCCCCGTAAGGGGCGCGCGGACTGTGGGGCTGAGCCCCGTAAGGGGCGCGGGGAACTGCGCGACCAGCCACGACAAAGCCGCAGACGCGTCTGCCGAGTAACTGAGCAGACGCGTCTGCGGCATTTCGTGCGCTGAGCGCGCAGTTCCCCGCGCCCCTTACGGGGCGCTCCTCGGGCCGCACAGTTGCCGCTCCGCGCGCAGCGGGTCGTTGGGAAAGCGGAACGAGGTCCGCTCAAAGGCACCGGTGACATTGAGCAGGAAACGCCGCGGCGTGAGCGCCGCACGCGTGGCGGAGCGGAGTTCGGCGAGCGCCCCGCAGCGCAGGGCGCGCCGGGCGGCCGCCACGCGGGCGGGGTCCATGCCGACCGGCAGCTCACCGGCGCCGCGGTCGGCGACGATCCACTCGTCGGGCAGCCACTTGTCGTGGCCGACGCGGCGGTGCGGGAGGCGCTCGGAGTGTGCGGCCAGGGGATAGGCGAGGCCGATGGGGTCGAGGGCGGCGCCGTCGAGGGGGACGACGGTGCCGTTGAGGCCGAGGGTCGCGTAGAAGCCGGTCACCGAGGGGGAGCCCGCGTCCACGCGGGTGCGGGAGAGGAACAGCGCGGACGCGCCGTCACGCCCGGCCGCGCGCACCTCGCGCGCGTACGCGGCGTTCTGCCGGTAGCCGCCGAAGGTGTGGTGGACGGGGTGGGCGGCCGCGTTCTGGCGGACGTACACACCGCGTTCGTCCGCGACGCCGCCGGGCCCGATCCGCCCCTCGTAGTCGATCCGCAGCACGGCGGCGCACACGACGGCCCACACGCCCACGCCGACGACAGCCGCCGTCCACGCGCGCGTGGCGGGCACCACGAAGACCGGAAGCAGCATCAGGAGCAGCCCCGGCAGGAACATCCGCGCGTGCATGAAGTCCCCGCCGACCTTGATGACGTACGCCCAGCAGAGCGCCCCCGCGAGGACGGGCGCGAGCGCCGGGACCAGCGGGACGGACGGCGTGCCGGACGAGCCGCCGTAGGGCTCGGCGAACCCGGTGAACTCCGCGAGCCGGGCGAACCCGGCGCGCCCCGCCCACAGCACGGCCGCGACGACGAACAGGGCGGGCACCCACAGCAGATAGGGCCCGGCGAAGTCGCCGAGGTAGTGCAGGCCGCGCCCCCACAGGCTCTGTGACGCCTCCTTGGTGACACCGGGCAGCGGCATCACGTGCCCGTAATAGCCCATGCGGAAGATCTCGTACGCGACGGGGAGGACGCCCGCCACGCCGGCACCCGCCAGCGCGGCGCGCCAGGTGGGGCGTGCGATGAGCCACTGCGCGCCCAGGAACACGGCGGTGACCAGCGCCAGATCGGGCCGTACGAGCGGGCCGAGGCCGAGGACGAAGGCGGTGGCGAGCGAGCGGGGCCGCGCGACGAGCAGCAGCCAGGCGCCGCCGATCCAGCAGGTGGCGAGCCCGGTCTCCAGGCCGGAGGTGGCGAAGTCCCAGACGGGCGGCAGGGCGAGCGGGACCAGGGCGCCGAGGGGGAGGAGGAGGTCGCCCCGCGCCCGGGCGGCGCCGACGTCCGCCCGCGCGCCGCCACTGACCGCCCGCGCGCCTCCGCCGCCGTGCAGGCGGACGGCTCCCCACGCGGCGAGCGCGAACCCGGCCGCCGTGAGCAGCAGCCCGCCGTACACGGCGGCGGAGGCGATGTCCGCGCCGGGCAGCCCCGCCAGCACGAGCAGCCACTGCCACAGCGTCCCGGTGGACGACTCGGCGCGCTCGCCCGCGTTGAACACGGGCCCGTGGCCCGCGAGGATCTGCCGGACGGTGCGGACGTAGATGTGCCCGTCGTCGGACATCCAGCGCCGCTGGAACCCGGCGACGAGGATCACCAGCGCCGGCGCCGACCACAGGGCGGCCCGCAAGGGCGGCCGGGCGGCGGCGAGTCGGCCTCCGGAGCGCACGGCGGCCGGCCCGGCGAGCGCGCCGGAGGGACGGGCAGGGGTGCGTGTAGACGTCATGCACGGTACTTCGGCGCAGGTCAGGGATGGCTTGAACGGCGTACGCAGCTAGCGCCGCGCGTAGCCGTGGAAGAGGCCGTTGTCGCTCACGTACACCGCCTGGAAGCCGCACTTCTCCAGCAGGTCGAGCCCCCGTTCCTGCGGATAGGCGCGGAACTCGCTGCGCTGGTGGGCCTCGACGTGCCCGTCCCGCCGCTCGACGTAGTAGTCCTTGACGTAGTGGCCCTCGCCCAGCCGCCGGATCGTCTGGGCGTAGACCAGCCCGCCCGGCAGCTCGCACGTGTGGTCGTGGTGGGCGGCCTGCCTGGTGAGCAGGAGGACGCCGCCGGGCTTGAGCGCGGCGTGGACGTTCCGCAGGCCCTTGATGTTGTCCTCGTCCTCCACCAGGTGGCTGCACAGCAGGGTGGAACCCTTGCCGCCGCCGTCCGGGTCGGGGGTGTGGTACCAGACGCCGCCGACGGAGAAGGCGGCGTCGAAGCCCGCCGGCAGGTCCATGCGCAGGATGTCCCGCTGCAGCAGGTGCGCGCGTCCGCCCAGGCGGGCGCGGGCCTGGGCCAGCATGCTCTCGGTGTGGTCGATGCCCGTGATCTCGGGGGCGGTCCCGTCGTCCGCGGCCGACTCCGCGAGTTCGAGGAGCTTCTCGACGACCAGGCCGGTGCCGACGCCCAGTTCCAGGAGGTGGCGGCGGTCGCCCAGGAGGTCGAGAAGCGTACGGGCGTAGTCGCCGTAGTCGTAGTACCCCGAGGTCATGATCCGGTCGTAGTGGCCCGAGAGTGCCGCGTAGGAGTTGACCATGGGCAGGACCGTAGCGAGGGGGCGCGGAGGTCACCAGAACGTCTTTTGAGCCGCGCGCAAGGGGCCGGGGTTTCTTCTGCGCGAACCATTGAACTTTCCTTACGCGTCGGTAAGTTGACGCTCACGTAAGCAGCAGGTCGCCCCGCTGGGCCGGGGCACACCGCACGCCGCACCGCAGCGAAGCACAGCGCACCGCACCGCAGCACCGCACCCGCGCCACACGAACGAACCGGGAGCCGTCATGGGCGTACGCAAGGACCTGAAGCAGGCGCGACGCCGCAGCGACCTGGCGGACCGCGCCAAGGTCGAGATCGTCAGGGACGAGCACGGCGTCGTGCGGGAGGCCCGCACCCCCGCGCTCGCCGCCCCCGCCACCCGCGCCCGCACCGCCGACATCCCCTTCACCAACGCCGCCGAGGCCCCCGACGCCGTCGTGCTGCGCCGCAAGGTGGCGGGCGAGTGGCGTCCCGTCACGGCGGCGGTCTTCGCCCGCGAGGTCACGGCGGCCGCGAAGGGCCTGATCGCGGCGGGGCTGGAGCCCGGCGGCCGGGTCGCGGTGATGTCGCGTACGCGCTACGAATGGGCGGTACTCGACTTCGCGATCTGGGCGGCGGGCGGCCAGACCGTGCCGGTGTACGCGACGTCGTCGGCCGAGCAGATCGAGTGGATCGTGCGGGACTCCGGCGCCCGTCTCCTCATCGCCGAGAGCGCGGAGAACGCGGAGACGGCGCGGCGGGCGGTGGCCGGCCTGGACGCGCCCCCGGCGGTGTCGGTCATCGACGACGGCGCGGTCCTCGAACTGGCCGAGCGCGGAGGGGAGGTGACCGACGAGGAGGTCGCCGGGCGCCGCGCGGCCCTCACGCCCGACTCCGTCGCGACCCTCTGCTACACCTCGGGAACCACCGGCAAACCCAAGGGCTGCGTCCTCACGCACGGCAATCTGCACGCCGAGGCCGCGAACACCGTCGACCTGATGCACCCGGTGTTCAAGGAGATCACGGGCCAGACGGCGTCGACCCTGCTGTTCCTGCCGCTGGCCCACATCCTGGGCCGCAGCATCCAGATCGCCTGCATGCTCGCCCGCATCGAACTCGGCCACTGCCCGAGCATCAAGCCGGACGAACTCCGCCCCGAACTGCGCTCCTTCAGGCCGACGTTCGTCGTGGGCGTGCCCTACCTCTTCGAGCGGATCCACGACACCGGGCGCGCCACCGCCGAGAAGATCGGCCGCGGCGCCTCCTTCGACCGTGCCGACCGGATCGCGGTGCGCTTCGCGGAGGCGTACCTGAACAAGTTCCTGGGCCGGGGCCCGGGGCCGTCCCCCGGCCTGTACCTCGGCTGGGCGCTGTACGAACTCCTCGTCTACCGCCGCATCCGCAAGGAGGTCGGCGGCCGCCTCCGCTACGCGATCAGCGGCGGCTCCCCGCTCGACAAGCGCCTCAACCTCTTCTTCTACGGCGCCGGAATCATCATCTACGAGGGGTACGGCCTGACGGAGACGACCGCGGCCGCCACCATCGTGCCGCCCCTCGCCCCGCGCCCCGGCACGGTCGGCACGCCCGTGCCGGGCACGGCGGTACGCATCGCGGACGACGGCGAGGTGCTCATCAAGGGCGGCATCGTCTTCACCTCGTACTGGAACAACAAGGAGGCCACGGACGCCGTCCTGGCCGGCGACTGGTTCGCGACCGGGGACCTGGGCGCCCTCGACGACGACGGCTATCTCACCATCACCGGCCGCAAGAAGGACATCCTCGTCACCTCCGGCGGCAAGAACGTCTCACCCGCCGTCCTGGAGGACCGCCTGCGCGGCCGCCCCCTCATCGGCCAGTGCCTCGTCGTCGGCGACAACCGCCCCTACGTCGCCGCCCTCATCACCCTCGACCCGGAAGCCGTCGAGCACTGGCTCTCCGTACGCAAACGCCCCAAGGACACCCCGCTGTCCGCCCTGTGCCACGACCCGGACCTGCTGGCGGACATCCAGGAGGCCGTGGACTACACGAACGAGGCGGTCTCGCGCGCCGAGTCCATCCGCGACTTCGTGGTCGTCGAGGGCGAGTTCACGGAGGACAACGGGCTGCTCACCCCGTCCATGAAGATCAAGCGACGGGCGGTGGCGGAGGCGTACGCGCAGGAGATCGAGGGGCTCTATCGCCGGCAGCGGAGCTAGGCCCGCCCCGTCCTGGGGCCGGGCGCTTCAGTCGTCGCGCAGCAGTCGGGCGTGGTCGGTGAGCCAAGCGGGGGCGACGACCTCGGCGTTGCCGTCGAGGGCGGCGGCCGCGCGGTCCAGGGCGTCGGCGGCGGCCTCCGGGGTGCCGGGCGGGACACGGGCGGCCTCGGCCAGGGAGCGGGCCGCTGCCGCTTGGGCGGCTCCGGCGATCTGGAGGGCGGTCGCGGCGCGTTCGGCTGCGGCGGCCGCTTGCTCGCGGCGTCCGTCGCACCAGTACGCCCATGCGAGGTTGAGCAGGCAGACGCCCTCGGCACGGGGGTTCTCCATCTGTGACGCCTCGCGGAGCGCCTCTTCCAGGACCGTGGCCGCCCGGCCCGGGTCGGCCAGGGCGATGAGGGCGAGACCTTGGGCGTTCAGCGCGTAGGCGATCGCCTCCTGGCTGTCGGCCGCGCGGTAGGCGCGTGCGGTCTCGGCTCCCGCGTCGACGGTCTCCTGCCAGCGGCCCAGTGTGAGCAGGGCGATGGTGCGAGCGTTGCCCGCGCGTGCGGCTGTGAGCGGGTCGCCGGTCGCCGCGGCCAGCGCGGCGAGCCGGTCGGCGCCGTCCAACGCCTGCTCGCCGTCGCCGAGGTAGCTGTGGGCGAGGCTGAGGGAGAGCAGGGCGTGTGCTTCGCTCTCGGTGTCGCCGAGTTCGTGTGCCAGCTCGGCGGCGCGGGCGAGGGGTTCGACGGTGGCGCCCTGGTCGCCGAGTTGTCGATGGGCGTCGCCGAGGCCGAACAGCGCGTTCTGGAGCGCGGACCGGTCGCCGAGGCGCTCGGCGAGGGCGGCCGCTTCCGTGAAGAGCTCGACCGCCTGCTCCATCGGTCCCGCGCTGAGCCGGGCGTGACCGTAGGCGACGGTGTGGGCGAGGCGTACCCGCTCGTCGCTGATGTGTCCGTCGACGGCGAGGTGCATCGTGACCGCGGCGAGCACCGAGCCGTGCCAGACGAGCCACTCACTGATCTCGTTCAGTACGCGCGCGGCGCCGTCGTGGTCGTCGGCGCCGACGAGGTGGTCGAACTGCCGCCGGTGCGGCTCGATGTCCTCCAGCGTGCGCCACGAGCCGCGCGGCTGTGCCTGGCGTGCGTACCAGGACGCGATCCGCTTTTCCACTTCCTGCCTCCCGAAGGGTCCGTGCCACGGCATCTGGTCGCGGGCGATGTCGGCGTCCAGCGGATGCATTGCGACGGTCCGGTTCGCCCGGTCGACGGACACCAGGTGTACGCGGACGAGCGCCCTGAGGACGGCACGCACCGGCGGGTGCGGATCGAGTCCGTCCAGAATGTCTTCTACCGCGCCCTGTTCCACGGGGGTGCGCAGCGCGGCCAGGACACCGAGGACCGCGCGTGCCGACGCGTCGAGTCGCTGGAAGCGATCCTGGGCGAGGTCGGTGACGACGTCGTGGCGGCGGGTGAAGTCCTTCAGTACGTCGTTCAGGCTCGGCAGCGCCAGGGTGTCCTCGGCGACCGCGCCGACGAGGAGTTCCAGCGCGCGCGGGACGCCGTGCACGCGGACCGCGGCGCGCAGCAGTTCGTCGTCGGACAGGTCGGCTATGCCGAGGCTGCCGTCACGGTCGAGTTCGCGCAGCAGGGCCGCCGCCTCGGCGGGGCGCAGTCCCTCGGAGAGGGGCACCTCGGCGGTGAAGCGGCGCAGTTCGGGCGCCAGCCGTACCGGTATCTGGCTGGTCACCAGGAGACGCGGGGTGGTGCGGGTCCGGAACAGCCAGTCGAAGAAGACCGCCAGTTCCTCGTCCTTGATGCCGCCGTCGTCGCCGAGCAGATCCTCCAGGTTGTCCATGAGGATGACGATCAGCCGACCGTCCATGGCCGAGAACAGTTCGGCCAGTCTGTCCTGCGTCGTGCCGCCGGTGGTCCAGACCTCGCGCAGGTGAGCTTCGCGCTCGGGGCCGAGCAGGCGGGCGCAGTCGAAGTAGAGCCGTTCCAGGGAGATGCCGGACGTACGGGTGGAGAGATTGGCCAGACCGGACGGGAGCGGGCCCTGGCCGGAGCCGGGCCATTCGCCACGGTCGAGAAGGTCCATGACCTTCGCGGCGAGCGCGCTCTTGCCGATGCCGCGTCGCCCTACGACGGTCACCATACGGATGGACGGATCGCTCAAGTGGCGGGCGATCACGTCGCTTTCACGGGTGCGGTTCTTGAACAGTTCTATCCCGTGCGCGACCGGGACCCCGACCACCCGCACCCCGGGGGCGCGCCCGTCGTCCGCGTCCCCGGGCACGGCAAGGGGCAGCGGCGCCGTGTCGGGGACGGCGAGCAGCCGGGCGAGTTCCGCGCGGTCCGCGGCGCCAAGCCCGCGCAGCGCGTGGTCGAGGCGGACCGCGGTGAGCCGGCCGACGCCCTCCGAGCGGTGGTGCTCGGCGACCACGTCGATGATGCGGCTGCCGGCCCACACCGCTGCCCCCGACATGCCCGCCCACGGTGACGTGCCGGGGTCGGGGTCGGTCCCGACCGGTGTGACGGTCATCTCCAGCGTGCCGGTACGCAGGTTGGAGAGCGCCGCCACGGTCCCGTCCGCCTGGTGCAGTTCGCGGAAGTGGGCGCCGTCGTGGCGTCGGCGACGCTTCCACAGCGGGAAACCGGCGGCGTGCACGCCGATCACGCCGTGCCGGTCGTCGGCGATGCGCCCGAAACGGGCTGTTTCGAGGACCACGGGGGCCGTCTCCGGCGGCACGATGGTCAGCACGGCCACGTCACTGTCCTCGTCCGCCCAGGCCACTGACGCCCGAGCCGACCACTCTCCGGGCCGGTCGGCGTCGCACCGCACGACCGTCTCGGTCGCGTCGGCGACCACATGGGCGGCCGTGAGGACCATGTCGGCACGGATCCGGTATCCGGAACCACGCCGCCTTCCGCGGCCGGACTCGGTGATGATCTCGGCGATACGGTGCGGGTCGAGCCCGGGCCCGGCGGCCGAAGGCTCAGCTCTCATCGGGCAGTTCGGCGCCCGAGATCAGCGCGGGGCTGTCGGGTGCGTCGCCGCGGACCGGCTGGAGGGTGAGCGTGATCCGCTGGGTGGCCGTGTGGGCGGAGCGGGCGGAGTTGTGGACGTCGAACACCCAGAACCGCACCTTGGCCCCCGGCTCCCGGCTGCGTTCCACGCCGACGGTGAGCTCGAGTTCGAGCTTCTCCGCCTGGAACCGGAGCCCCTCGCCCTGCCCGTCCGCCATGGCCCGGCTCAGCGCGCTCCGCAACTGGGCGATCATGTCCTCCAGTTCCACCGCGTCGTCCACTCTCAGCCCCGTCTCGTCCGACACCGACCGGTCCGGTCACGTGACTGTCGAGAATGCCTACGGACGGTCAACTGCACGTCGGGCGGCGGGACTTCCGCCGCGATGCCCAAGAGGCGCCCTTTCGGGACACAGGGCTTCAGGACCGCTCTTTCGGCGCGTAGCGCAACAGCACGACGTCGCCGATGGGGCGTGCTTCAAGGAGTTTCATACGAGCCGTGGAACCGCCGGGATACGGCGCCGGGGCGAGGAACTTCGGCGCGGTGGGCTCGCCCACCAGCAGTGGGGCGACGACGAGGTGGAGTTCGTCGGCCAGATCCCGCGCCAGGAGCTGGGTATGGATCGTGCCCCCGCCTTCCACCAGGAGTCGTTCCACCCCGCGTCGGCCGAGTTCGTCGAGGAGGAGGGGCCAGTCGAGAACGGGCCCGGTGCTGACGACGTCGGCGAGGGCTCCCAGGGCGCGGCGGGCCCTGGGCAGCGCGCCGTCCACCGTGAAGACCAGCTTCTCGCCTCCGCAGTGCCAGAACGCGAGTCCGTCATCCAGTTCGGCGGTCCTGGTGACCGTGACCTTCAGCGGATGCTCGGGCTTGCCCGCCGCGATGCGCCCGGCGCGGCGTTCCGCGTCCGTCACCAGCAGGCGCGGGTTGTCCCTGCGCACTGTGCTGGCGCCGACGAGGATGGCGTCCGCAGCAGCGCGTTCGTGGTCGACACGGTCGAGGTCCCGCTGGTTGGAGAGGACGAGCCGCCCATCGGAAGCGTCGTCCAGGCGGCCGTCCACGGAGACTGCCGCCGACAGCAGCACGTACGGGCGTATGGCCATGACCGGGGCCGGTCAGAGGGCGCGGTGGTAGTCGGCCCACGCTATGTGCGATTCGTGGAGCCGCACGGTGAGCCCGGTCAGGTGGCGGGCGCCGGGGCCGAGCGCGCCGGCGCCTATGCGTTCGGCGAGGCGGTCGGCGACGACCTTGGCCAGAAACTCCGTGGTCGTGTTGATTCCGGCGAAGTCGGGGTCCTCGTCGAGGTTCCGATAGGACAGCGCTGCGACGACTCCGTGCAGCTCCTTGGCCGCCAGGCCCATGTCGACGACGAGGTTGTCGCTGTCCAGGTGCGGGCGCTGGAAGGTCGCGTCGACCAGATACGTCGCTCCGTGCAGGCGCTGCGCGGGTCCGAAGACCTCACCACGGAAGCTGTGAGCGACCATGAGGTGATCGCGGACGGTGACGGTGAACATGACTTCTCCGAAGGGACGTTGTCGAGGGGAGCCGAGGGGGAGTCGAGGGAGTCGAGGGGGTCGAAGGGGGCCGAAGGGAGTCGAAGGGAGTCGAAGGGGGTCGAAGGGAGTCGAAGGGACGGTGCAGGCGCGGGTCAGCCGGGGCCGTAGCGGATGCGGTGGCAGAGCCCGCGCTGTCCGCCTGCGGCGATGTCGGCCATGACCTGCGGGAGTTCGTCGAAATGGGACTCGCCGGTGATCAGTACGTCGAAGACCGGGTCCCGTAGCAGGTCGAGCGCCAGGCCGAGCCGCTCGGCGGTCGTGCGTCGGCCGCGCCGCTCCGGCGGAAGGGCGCCGACCTGGCTGCTGCGCAGCGACAAGCGCCGGGAGTGGAAGAACTCCCCGAGCGGCAGGGTCACCGGCTGGTCCCCGTACCAGCTCAGATCGACCACGGAGCCCTCGGGGGCGAGCAATTCGAGGGAGCGTCGGAGCCCGGCCTCGGTGGCGCTGGCGTGGAAGACGAGATCGCAGCCGTCTGCCGCCTGCTCGGGAGGGGCGAAAGCGACGCCGAGCGCCGCGGCGACCTCGGTGCGGGCCGGGTCGACATCGACGAGCTGCACGCGGACCCCGGGAAAGCGGGCCAGGAGAGCGGCCACGCAGCAGCCGACCATGCCCGCGCCCACGACCGCGATCCGGTCGCCGATCCGCGGCGGCGCGTCCCACAACGAGTTGAGCGCGGTCTCGACGAATCCCTGCCAGCACGGCGCGCTCCGGCGGCACCTCGTCGGGTACCGGGGTGACGGCTCCAGCCGGGACGCGGAACAGGGTCTGGTGCGGATACAGGCTGAAGACGGTGCGGCCCACCAGCTCCGCCGGGCCTTCCCGCACCCGACCGACATTGAGGTACCCGTACTTGACGGGTCCGGGAAGGTCGCCCTCCTGGAAAGGAGCACGCATGGCCGCGTACTGACTCGCAGGCACCCGGCCGAGATAGAACAGCGATTCCGTGCCGCGGCTGATCGCCGAGTACTGGGTCTGTACTACGACCTCGTCGGTATCAGCAGGCGGGCAGGCGGGCAGGCGGGCCCGAAGTCACGATTTCACCCTTTCCCGGGGACATGACCCAGAAAGAGCGTATGAGGCTCGACACTGATGATCCTCTGCTACGGGGGCCCGCCCGTGGGCCCATCAACGACGTCCGGCACAAGCCCTCAGCCGCGATCGTAGACGATCAATTTTCGCCCCCGAGGTCTTGCCGCGTCGCTACGGCCCACCCGCTAACGTGCCCATGACCAGCAAAAAGGCCCTTCCCGTAGGGAGGGCCGGAACCTGGACGAGCGAAAGCGCCCCCGGCAGGACTCGAACCTGCGGCCAAGTGCTTAGAAGGCACCTGCTCTATCCACTGAGCTACGGGGGCCGGGTAGTGGCCGGTGGCCTGGAGCCCGGTGTGGGGTGGTCCGTGACCCTGCCGGGGGCCGTGGACCATGGACCGGGGACAAGGATAGGGCTCCTGGTGGCTTGTCCCTGGTGCTTCACCTCCGCCGCGCGATGTGGAGGTTCGGTGAAGCGGTCCTGATAATCGCAGGCAGGTGCGAATCTCGCATCGCTTTTGGCGTCTGGCGCCCCGGGTGTTGTGCACTCGTTATGCCTGCGCCCCAGTCGCCCCTTCCCTCGCGCGTGGCCGATCGGCGCGCAGGGGTGCCCATATGCTTCAGAAAGCTGTCAAAATTGGGCATTCTTCGCATGTGGTGACCTTGGACGTACGGCCTCAACTGCTTGACGCACTCTCCGCCCTGCGTGAGCGTGTCGCCGCCGCACGCTTTCCGCTCCCCCTGCCGGGGGCGCCACGCGCGCGGGCCAACCGGGACGAGCTTCTCGCACAGCTCGACGACTATCTGGTGCCCCGGCTACGGGCACCCGAAGCGCCCTTGCTGGCCGTTGTCGGCGGCTCCACCGGCGCGGGCAAGTCCACGCTCGTGAACTCTCTGGTGGGACGACAGGTCAGCGAGGCGGGTGTGCTCCGGCCCACCACCCGCACGCCCGTCCTGGTGTGCCACCCGGAGGATCAGCACTGGTTCTCGGGCATGCGCGTCCTGCCGCAGCTCACGCGCGTGTGGGTGCCCCGGCGGGAGGGGGAGGGGGCCAACGGAGTGGGACCGGACGGCGAACGGCTGCTGCGCGTCGAGACCGCCGACACGCTGCCCCGCGGCCTCGCCCTCCTCGACGCCCCCGACATCGACTCCCTGGTCGCCGACAACCGCGTCCTCGCCGCCGAGCTGATCTGCGCCGCCGACGTGTGGGTGATGGTCACCACGGCATCCCGGTACGCCGACGCCGTGCCCTGGCACCTGCTGCGCACCGCCAAGGAGCACGACGCCACCCTCGTCACCGTCCTGGACCGTGTCCCCCACCAGGTCGTCGGCGAGGTGTCACGGCAGTACGGCGCCCTCCTCACCAAGGCCGGACTCGGCGACGTACCGCGCTTCACCGTCCCTGAGCTGCCCGAGTCCGCAGGCGGCGGCGGACTCCTGCCGGCCACCGCCGTCGAGCCGCTGCGCGTCTGGCTCGCACACCGCGTACAGGAACCGTCCTCCCGCAAACAGGCCATCGAACGCACCGCCTACGGAGTCCTCGCCTCACTGAACGCCCGCATGCCGGAACTCGCCGCCGCCGTCGCCGCCCAGTACGCGGCCGCCCTGCGGCTCACCTCCGCCGTCGACGACGCGTACGAAAGCGAGCACGCGCGCGTACGGGAACGCCTGCAGGCGGGCGCCGCGCTCGCCGGAGACGCCCTGAAGCGCTGGCGCGCCTACCCGCTCGACTGCGGCCCCGAAGAACTCCTGGACGCCATCGCCGAGAGCCTGGAGGCGCTCCTGCTGTGCGCCGTCACGGCCGCCGACGAACGCATCGACGACGCGTGGCGGCGCGAGCCGGCAGCCCGGGCCCCTGGGCTCCTCCGCCACGGCTCACGCCACGAAACAGCCCTCTACGAAGACGACGACAGCCCCGAACACCGCATCGGCGTAGCCGTACGGCGCTGGCGGCGCGAACTCGAGGAACACGCCGAGGACGAGGTGCGCGCCCTCGATCGCGCCGACAAGAACGCCCTGCCCGACGCCGAAGTCGTCGCCGCGCTGCTCGCCACCGCCCTGCTGGGCGGGCGGCGGGCACGCACCGCCGGAGAGACCCTGGCCGAACGCATCGGCGCCCACGGCGCGCTGCGGCTGCGCGACCGCGGCGGCCGGCTGCTCACCGACTACCTGGACAAGGTCCTCGGCGCGGAGCGGGAGCGGCGCCTGGCCCCCCTCGACGCACTCGACGTCAACCCGGAGCCCCAGGCCGAGCTCATCGCCGCGCTTTCCGTACTGCAGAAGGAGAGGTGACCGCGGTGACCGCCGTCACGGGCCACACCGACACCGACCACACGGGTCACACCGACCCCACGGACGACCTCGATGACGTGGATGACTTGGAAGGCCCGCAGGGCTCGCAGGGCTTGGAGGCGTTGGAGGGGTTGGACGGCTCGGAGAACTCGGAGGGCGTGGACCGCTCCGATGTCTCCGGTGTCTCTGATGCCCTTGCTGCTCCTGATGCCTCTGCTGCTCCTGATGCCCTTGATCCCTCTGGCCTCTCTGAAAGCTCTGCCCCATCTGACTTCTCTGGTTCCTCCAGCTACTCCAGTCGTTTCAGTCACTCCAGGCGCTCCAGCTACGCAGAGCAGGACTCGCGCGCCGGTGAGGGCGATGAAGACGGTGACCGCGCGGAGGACGGCGAACGTGCCTGGGACGACGGGCTCATCGCGCGGCGCGTGGTGGTGGGTGCCTCCACGGCGGCCGGCGACTTCGCGGCGGTGACGGGAGCGGCGCCCGGAGCAGGGGCCTCCGGTTCGTCGTCTCCGGAGACGTCGCCCTCCTACGGAGAGTCGGCCGCGTACGACACCCACTCTCCGTACGAGAACGACGCCGCCACGCAGCACACGACCGTCGCCTACGAAGGGGGCCTGCGGGGTCGGCTGGACGCGCTGCGCGAACTCATCGGGCTCTCCCGTACGCGGCTCGACAGCAAGACGCTCGCGGAGGCCGGGCAGGTGCTCGACGAGGCCGCGGCCCGCCGGCGGCTGTCCGACCGGCACACCGTCGTCGCTCTCGCGGGCGCCACGGGGAGCGGCAAGTCGACGCTCTTCAACGCTCTCGCGGGAGTGATGATCTCGGAGACCGGCCTACGCAGGCCGACCACCGCCGCACCCATCGGGTGCAGCTGGACGGACGGCGCCGCCGGGCTGCTCGACCGGCTCGGCATCCCCGGGCGGCTGCGCAGACGGCCGCTCCAGGGGCC
Source organism: Streptomyces aureoverticillatus (assembly GCF_014649395.1). Lineage (GTDB taxonomy): Bacteria > Actinomycetota > Actinomycetes > Streptomycetales > Streptomycetaceae > Streptomyces > Streptomyces aureoverticillatus. Next base: position 402,781 of record NZ_BMSY01000002.1, on the reverse strand, counting down.
CGACACGCAGGTTCTGCAGGGCCTCGTACTCGTCGATCTGCCCGACCACGACTCGGCGGCGGCCGACCACCGCGAGCACGTGGACCGGATCCTCGGGCTCGTCGACGCGGTCATCTGGGTCGTCGACCCGGAGAAGTACGCCGACGCGATGCTGCACGAGCGCTATCTGCGGCCGATGGCGGGACACGCGGAGGTCATGTTCGTCGTGCTCAACCAGGTGGACCGCCTCCCCGGAGAAGCCGCCGACCAGGTGCTCGACGACCTGCGGCGGCTGCTCGACGAGGACGGCATCGCACTCGGCGAACACGGCGAGCCCGGTGCCACGGTGCTCGCGCTGTCCGCCCTCACCGGTGAGGGGGTCGATGAACTCCGGGAGGTGCTCGGACAGTTCACGCGCGAACGGGGAGCCGCGGTGCGGCGCATCGAGGCGGACCTGGACGCGGCTGCGGCGCGGCTGCGGCCGGTGTACGCATGCGGGGCGGGGTCCGCGTCCGCGCGGGGCGCGATCGGGCTCAGCGAGGAGGCGCGCGAGGAGTTCTCCGACCGGCTCGCGGAGGCGGTGGGCGCGGCCGCGGCCGGGCAGGCCGCCGAACGGGCCTGGCGCAGGCACGCGGGCAAGGCGTGCTCCGCGCCCTGGCTGCGGCTGTGGCGCTGGTACGAGGCGCAGCGCTCCCCGTACACCACAGGCAGGCACGTCCTGCGGCCCCCGGCGGACGAGGAGTCGACGGCACGCGCGCGCGTGGAGCACGCCGTGCGCACCGTGGCCGACGAGGCGGCGACCGGGCTGCCCGCGCCCTGGGGGCAGGCCGTACGGGAGTCGGCCGCGCGCGGCGCGCAGGGGCTGCCGGAGGCCCTCGACGAGCTGGCCCTGCGGGCCGCGCTGCCGGACGGGCGGCCGCCGCGGCCCGGCTGGTGGCCGGTCGCGGTCCTGGCGCAGGCCGCGATGACGTTGCTTCAGGTCGTCGGCGGGCTGTGGCTGGTGGGGCAGATTGTCGGCGTCGCGGAGCCGAACCTGGGCGTGCCGGTGCTTCTGATGGCCATGGGCATCGTCGGCGGGCCGTGCGTGGAGTGGGCCAGCGGGCTGGCGGCGCGGGGACCGGCGCGGCGGTACGGGTACGAGGCCGAGCGGCGGTTGCGGGAGGCGGCAGCGGGGTGTGGGCGGGCGCGGGTGCTGGATCCGGTGGCGGCGGAGCTGTTGCGGTACCGGGAGGTCCGGGAGCAGTACGTGCGGGTGGCTCGGCGGGCCTGAGGCGGCGGTGGGAGGGCTTTGAGGGGCGGCGCGGCGGCGCCGTGGCGGCCCTGGGGAGCCGCGAGGAAGCGGAACGGCGCCGTCGGGTGACGGAGTTGTCCACAACTCGGTGGTAGGACACAGGGCTCAGCGGAGCCCGGCCCGGCGGGTGCAGTCTGAGATCGCAGCCGCCGCCGACGTGGGAAACGCGAAGGCGGACATGAGCGGCTGCGGACACAGCCGCGGCCGTGCGGGACGGGCCCGCACGCGGGTGGACGAGGGAGGGGTCGGCATGAACGACACGATGGTGACGGTGGTGGGGAACGTGGCGACGACACCGGTGTTCCGGGAGCTCCCGTCCGGACCGGTGACACGCTTTCGGATCGCGGTGACGGCACGTCACTTCGACCGCACGCGCAACGCCTGGACGGACGGGCACACCAACTTCTTCACGGTGTGGGCCTGGCGGCAGCTGGGCGTCAACACGCAAGGCTCGCTGGCGGTGGGTGAACCGGTCATCGTGCAGGGCAGGTTGAGGGTGCGGGACGAGGAGCGGGGCGGGCAGCACTGGCGGTCGGTGGACATCGACGCCTACGCCATCGGACACGACCTCGCGCGCGGAACGTCGGCGTTCCGACGCTCGGGCAGGTCGACGGACTCCTCCGAAAAGGAGCGAAGTCCCGTGCGGGGGACGGCGGATGAGCCGGAGTTCGAGCTCCCCGCGCGGCCCCAGTCACAGCCTCAGCCCGAACCCCGGCCACAGTCCCAGGCGACGGAGCCCGAGCAGGAGACGGGGATGGGGGCCGGGCTGGAGACAAGGACGGAGACAGGGCTGGAGACCGAGCGGGAGCTGGACGCGGCTCCGGTCGGGTGATGCCGCAGGGCGGGTCGTATGCCCGCCCCGGTGCACGGCGCACGAAGCGGAACCATGGATTTGTCGATATGCCCAGCTCAGAAGGGGCGTTGTCGATAACGATTCCGATTCGGATCGGTTATCAGATGGCACTACCGGGAATCGCGATGCGCCACGTCCCTAGGATTCCGGGCGTGGCTCCGTGGGGCGGTTGAGGTCTGAACGGGGCGATCGGCAGGTGAACCTGCTCGGTTGAATCTGCTGGCGGGACCAGTCCCCCCATGTGAATGGGTCCCGCCCGGAGGGGATTTCTGTGTTTTCAGCGTTGTCAGGGTGTTCGTCGGTCAAGTCGTTCGTGACGTCGTCGCCCCTGAGAAGCCAGGGCCGAGTTCGGGGGCAGAGAGCCGCCGCCCGCCTCGCCGCCGTGGCGGCCGCCTCCGGGCTCGCAGTGGCGGGCGTGTCGGGCACCGCGAGCGCGGCCACGGCGGTGGACACCCCTCAGCACCGAGGCGGGGCGAGCGCGACGCTCGGCGGCCTGAAGACGTACGGCCAGGCGGTCATCCGTGAGGACGGCGGCAGCCAGAAGATCCCCGCGGGCCTCTTCGAGATGGCCGTGGACAACGGCGGCACCCTGCAGACGTACTGCGTCGACGTCCACAACCCCACGCAGAAGGACGCGAAGTACCAGGAGACCCCCTGGAGCGGCACGTCCCTGAACGGCAACCCCCGGGCGGGCAAGATCCGCTGGATCCTGCAGCACTCCTACCCCCAGGTGAACAACCTCGCCGAGCTGGCGAGGAAGGCGGGCGCGGACTCGCTCACCGAGGAGTCGGCCGCGGCCGGCACACAGGTGGCGATATGGCGCTACTCCGACAAGGTCAAGGTGCAGGCCGTCGACCCCCGGGCCGAGAAGCTCGCGGACTATCTGCAGCGCAGCGCGCGCAACAGCCCGGAGCCGAAGGCGTCGCTGACGCTGGAGCCGCCGGCCGTCTCGGGGCACGCGGGAAAGCGGCTCGGCCCGGTGACCGTGCGGACCGACGCGGAGAGCGTGAGCGTCACGCCGCCCGCGGACTCGGCGAGCGGAGTGAAGGTCGTCGGCAAGGACGGCAAGCGGATCAAGACGGCGGGCGACGGCAGTCGGCTGTACTTCGACGTGCCGAAGGGCACGCCGGACGGGACGGCCTCGCTGGAGGTGCAGGCGTCGACGACCGTGCCGGTCGGGCGGGCCTTCACCTCCGAGACGCGCAGCCAGACGCAGATACTCGCGGGCTCCAGCGAGTCGACGGTGTCCGCCGCGGCGACGGCGCACTGGGCGCAGAAGGGCGCCATCCCCGCGCTGTCCGCCGAGAAGAACTGCGCCAAGGGCGGCGTGGACATCACGGCGAGCAACAAGGGGGACGCGGCATTCACCTTCAGCCTGATGGGGACCAAGCACACCATCAAGGCCGGTGAGTCACGGACGGTGACGATACCGCTGCAGGAGGACCAGCCCTACGACTTCACGATCATGGGGCCGGGCGGATTCGAGAAGCGGTTCAAGGGAGTGCTCGACTGCAAGACCGAGGGCAGCGCGGTCGCCGTCGGCGGCAAGGCGCAGCCCGCACCCGAGCCGAGCCCCGCGTCCGCCGGCGGCACCTCCGGCGGCGACCTCGCGGAAACCGGCGGCTCGAACGCGACACCCCTGATAGCCGGTATCGCGATCGCCCTGGTCGTGGTGGGCGGCGGAGCGGTGTTCCTGCTGCGCAAGAAGAAGGATCCGGCGGGGCCCGCGGAGGCGACCTCGTCCGAGGAGTGAGCGGAACATGATCACCTGGTCACCGCCCGGGATGCCCGGGCGGTGGTCGGGACGGGGAGGTCAGCCTCAGCCCTGTTGCAGCGCCGCAAGGCCCTTCTGCAGGTCTTCGCTGTTCATCACCGGCTGGATCTCGATCTTCGCGCCGAGACCCTCGAAGAGCGGCTCCGCGATCGTGGGCAGCTGTGAACTGTCCTGCATGTCGAAGACAAAGGTGCAGCACCGCCCGCCCTTGCTGGGGCCGAAGTAGGCCGCCTCGGGCTTGAGCCGTTCCGTCAGCGTCTGCATGATCTTCGGCAGTTTGCCGCTCTTGAGCGCCTCGTTCGAGATCTGGGTGTCCAGATGCGCTCTCAGCATGACCCTCATCGCACGCGTTCCTTCCGTCCACCACGACCGGCGCGGTCCCGTCCGCGCTCGCTGAGACCCGGTGACGTCCCGCTCAGCCTCGCCTCGAGTGATCAGGGCGGCAACATCTCGCCCTCCGTCCGTGTCGCCCTGGGCCGCGTGCGGCCGCTCGGCGGGGTGAGCAGGTCAAGGGCCCCGGACAGTACTGGTTTCCTCCGGGGGGTGGCCGTCAGGCAAGATGGGGTGTATCTGCCCACACACTGAATGCCGGACGGTTTCTCTTGGCTGAGTTCATCTACACCATGCGCAAGGCGCGTAAGGCGCACGGCGACAAGGTGATCCTCGACGACGTCACCTTGAACTTCCTGCCCGGCGCGAAGATCGGTGTCGTGGGTCCGAACGGCGCCGGTAAGTCCACGGTGCTCAAGATCATGGCGGGGCTCGAGCAGCCGTCGAACGGTGACGCGTTCCTGTCCCCGGGCTACACGGTCGGCATGCTCCTGCAGGAGCCGCCGCTCGACGAGTCCAAGACCGTCCTCGAGAACGTCCAGGACGGCGCCGCCGAGATCATGGGCAAGCTCAGGCGGTTCAACGAGGTCGCCGAGCTGATGGCGACGGACTACTCGGACGCGCTCATGGAGGAGATGGGCAAGCTCCAGGAGGACCTCGACCACGCCAACGCGTGGGACCTGGACACCCAGCTGGAGCAGGCCATGGACGCCCTGGGCTGCCCGCCCGGCGACTGGCCGGTCACCAACCTCTCCGGTGGTGAGCGCCGCCGCGTCGCGCTGTGCAAGCTGCTGCTCGAGGCGCCCGACCTGCTGCTGCTCGACGAGCCCACCAACCACCTGGACGCCGAGTCCGTGCAGTGGCTGGAGCAGCACCTCGCGAAGTACCCCGGCACCGTCGTCGCCGTCACCCACGACCGGTACTTCCTGGACAACGTCGCCGAGTGGATCCTCGAGCTGGACCGCGGCCGCGCCCACCCGTACGAGGGCAACTACTCCACGTATCTGGACAAGAAGGCCGCCCGCCTGAAGGTCGAGGGGCAGAAGGACGCCAAGCGCGCGAAGCGTCTGAAGGAAGAGCTGGAGTGGGTCCGCTCCAACGCCAAGGGCCGGCAGGCCAAGTCCAAGGCGCGACTCTCCCGCTACGAGGAGATGGCCGCCGAGGCCGACAAGATGCGGAAGCTAGACTTCGAGGAGATCCAGATCCCGCCGGGCCCGCGCCTGGGCAACATCGTCGTCGAGGTGGAGAACCTCTCGAAGGCGTTCGGCGACAAGGTCCTGATCGACGACCTGAGCTTCACGCTGCCGCGCAACGGCATCGTCGGCATCATCGGTCCGAACGGCGCGGGCAAGACCACTCTGTTCAAGATGATCCAGGGCCTGGAGACGGCGGACTCGGGCTCCATCAAGGTCGGCGACACCGTCAAGATCTCCTACGTCGACCAGACGCGCGCGAACATCGACCCGAAGAAGTCGCTGTGGGCCGTGGTCTCGGACGAGCTGGACTACATCAACGTGGGCCAGGTCGAGATGCCGTCGCGCGCGTACGTGTCGGCGTTCGGGTTCAAGGGCCCGGACCAGCAGAAGCCGGCGGGCGTGCTCTCCGGCGGTGAGCGCAACCGACTGAACCTGGCGCTGACCCTCAAGCAGGGCGGCAACCTGCTGCTCCTCGACGAGCCGACCAACGACCTCGACGTCGAGACCCTGTCGTCGCTGGAGAACGCGCTCCTGGAGTTCCCGGGCTGCGCCGTCGTGGTCTCCCACGACCGCTGGTTCCTGGACCGGATCGCCACGCACATCCTCGCGTACGAGGGTGAGTCCAAGTGGTTCTGGTTCGAGGGCAACTTCGAGGCGTACGAGAAGAACAAGGTCGAGCGGCTCGGCCCGGACGCGGCCCGGCCGCACCGCGCCACGTACAAGAAGCTCACCCGGGGCTGACATGGCGCGCCACATCTACGACTGCCCGCTGCGGTGGTCGGACATGGATGCCTTCGGGCACGTCAACAACGCCGTCTTCCTGCGGTACTTGGAAGAGGCGCGGATCGACTTCATGTTCCGGCTGTCCGCGACCGATGACGACGGGCCGTCGTTCTCGGGCGGATCCGTGGTGGCGCGCCACGAGATCGACTATCTGCGGCCGTTGGTGCACCGGCACAAGCCGGTGACCATCGAGTCGTGGGTGACGAAGATCGGTGCCGCGTCGCTGACGATTTCGTACGAGATAAAGGAGCCCGAGGCCGGCGGGCAGGTGTATGTGCGGGCGACGACGATCGTCGTGCCGTTCGACCTGCGGGCGCAGCGGCCGCGCCGGATCACCGCCGAGGAGCGGGCCGTCCTGGAGGAGTACCGGGACGGGGACGCGGCGGACGCCGCGGCCGTCCGGGGCACGGCCGGTGCGGGGGCGCTCGTCGCATGACCGTGCGACTGCACTTCGCCGATGCCGGGGAGGCGGCGGATCTCGCCGCCTTCCTGGCCCGGCTGATCCACTACGACAAGGCGGCGGCGGTGCGGTTGCAGGCCGCGGGGGAGACCCTGGCGGTGTTCGGGCGGCCGCCGTCGTTCGAGGTGCTCGCGATTCGTACGGCGCGGCTTGCCAAGCCGTACGAGCACGGGCTCGACACCTCGCTGGACGTGACCGTCTCCGCCGGTGAGCTGCTGGAGTCCGTGGGGGAGTCGGCCGACGCCGCGGAGACGGTGGGGACGATGCTCGTGCCCGCGGCGGTCACGGGGCCGCCCTGGGCCGGGGTGCTGCCGCCCCGGGGTGGGTGGCGGCGGGTTCCCGGGCTGCCTTCGATGAGTGAGGTGCGGGCCCTGGTGCAGGGGGCTGTCGCCGAATTTCGTTCCCGGGTCGAGGAGTTGGCGCCCGAGCTGCGGGTTCGGGCCGAGCTTGATCGGGTGGGGCGGGAGATCTGGTCCCGGGCGGTGCCCGGGACGGAGCTTCCTGTGCGGGCCGCACACGCTGCGCAGGCCTTGGGGTTTCTGCGGGGGGATGCGTTGGACTTGCTGTCGGCTGGGCCCTGGCTGCGGTTGCGTACGCCTTATGGATCTGTTGCCCTGCGGCGGGCGGGCGCCGGGGCGCTCACTGTCACGCCGACTTGACGGCTGGCGTTGGACGGGGCTGTGCCCTCCCGTTCCGCCCTGCGGAACGACTGCCCACAGCGGCGGGGGCGGTGACGGCGGGCGCCCACGGCGGTGGAGGCGGTGTGAGGGGGATGCCCCCACAGCGGTGACGGCCGCGACGGCGGTGCCCACAGCGGTGAGGGCGGGTGGGGGCCAGGGGATCCGCCGGCGTCAGCCCTCTGCGTTGACCATGGACGCTGCCGCGTAGGTCAGGTAGTTCCAGAGGGTGCGTTCGTGTTCCTCGGAGAGGTCCAGGGCGTCGACGGCTGTGCGCATGTGCTTGAGCCAGGCGTCGTGGGCCGCCCTGTTGACCGTGAAGGGGGCGTGGCGCATGCGCAGGCGGGGGTGGCCGCGGTTGTCGCTGTAGGTGCGGGGGCCGCCCCAGTACTGCATCAGGAACAGGGCGAGGCGCTCCTCGGCCGGGCCCAGGTCCTCCTCCGGATACATGGGACGCAGGAGCGGGTCCTGGGCTACTCCCTCGTAGAAGTGGTGCACCAGGCGCCTGAAGGTCTCCTCGCCGCCGACCTGTTCGTAGAAGGTCTGCTCCTGAAGCGTGCCGCGCGGGATCTCATTCACTCCTCCATGGTCTCAGACGCGACGGACGAGGACGGAAGGCTTAGGACCACTCGCATCGAGCGGCCCGGGGCAGCACAGTGGGGGGTATGGGTGCGCATGCTCCGCTCGCCGAGGAACCCGAGGAACCTGATGGACCCGAGGGACCTGAGGGACCCGACCCCGTGCAGGCCGCCGAGGCGCGGGCCGGGCTGGTGCGGGAGATCGAGGCGGCCGGGGCCTGGGACGACGATCCGGCCTGGCGGGAGGCGTTCCAGGAGGTCCCGCGGCACCTCTTCGTGCCGTACTACTACGTGAGCACGGGCGGCGGGTACGAGCGGCTGTGGGGCGAGGACCCGGATCCGGTGCGGCGGGCGCGCTGGCTGCGCGGGGCGTACGCGGACGCGCCGCTGGCCACCCGGGTGCGGGACGGGGAACTGGTCTCCTCCAGCAGCCAGCCCTCGCTGATGGCCAAGATGCTGGTGGAACTGCGCGTCGGTGACGGCGCGGAGTACGACGTACTGGAGATCGGGGCCGGTACGGGGTACAACGCGGCGTTGCTCGCGCACCGCCTCGGGGACGAGCACGTCACCACCGTCGATCTGGACCCGGAGATCACCGAGTCGGCGCGGCGGCATCTGACGGCCGCCGGGTACCGGCCGACCGTCGTGACCGGTGACGGTGGTGCGGGCTGTCCGCAACGGGCGCCCTTCGACCGGATCATCGCGACCTGCACGCTCCATTCGGTGCCGCGCGCCTGGCTCGGGCAGTGCCGCCCGGGCGCGCGGGTGCTCGCGCCGCTCGCGACCGGGCTCATCGCGCTGCGGGTGGCGGACGCCGAGCACGCCGAGGGGCGGTTCCTGCACACGCCCGCGTACTTCGTGCCGTTGCGCGGCGGGAACGGGCGCTTCGCGGCGCACGAGCAGCACATCGGGGGGCTGCCGCGCCGGGCGCTGCAGAACGAGCTGTTCCGTTTCCTGCTCGAACTGACCGCGGGGAGCCTCGACCCGCACGAGGCGCTGGCGCTGTGGCAGCGGGAGCGGCGGCCGGTGCGGGAGCGGTTCGGGGTCACGGTCAGTGGGCCGTACGCGTGGGCGTGGCTGGACGACCCGGAAGGGCCGTACGCCTGGCCGCTGTGACGGCGAGGCGCACGGCCCTTCGCGGTGGGTCCGGGGTCCCGGTGGGTCCGGGTCAGTCGCGCCGGATGGTGATCGTCGTCCAGGCGCCCACATGCACCTGGTCGCCGTCCTGGAGCGGTATCGGGACGAAGGGCTGGATGGGCTCCTCGCCGCCGTTGACCGTGGTGCCGTTGGTCGAGTTCTGGTCGACGACCGCCCAGCCGCCGTCCGGCTGCTGGACCAGGACCGCGTGCTGGTGCGATACGCCCGGGTCCTCCGGCGGCACCGACAGGTCGATGTCGGGGGTGTCGCCGGTGGAGTGGCGTCGGCGGCCGATCGTGATCTGGTTGCCGATGAGCGGACGCTCCTGCTCCGGGGAGTACGCGGGCAGGTTCAGGCCCGCGGCCTCGGGGCCGCTGCGCTGCATCATCGCCATGAAGTACTCACGGTCGGGGCCGATGGTCGCGGTCCAGGACGCGGGGCTCTGCGGCTGCGGTTGCGGCGGTTGGCCGGGGCCCGGGTAGCCCTGCTGGTGCTGCTGGTCCGGGCCGCCGGGGCCGCCAGGACCACCGGGACCTCCTGGACCGCCCTGGCCGGGGGCCGTGGACGACGGGGGCGAGAGGACCCAGTCGTCACTGCCGCCGCCGAAGGACGGCGCGGACGGGCCGCCGGGTCCGCCGGGACCGGGTCCGCCCGGGCCGGGCGGGGGCGGGCCCTGGGGCGCGCCGGTCTCCTGCGGGAACGCGGGCGGCGCGGGCGGACCCTGCTGCTGGAACGCCTGCGGGGCACCGGGCGCGTTCGGGCCGGGCGGGGTGCCGCCGTTGCCGGGGCCGAACGGCGGGATCGGCTCGGCGGGCCGGTTCATCTGCGAGGGCCGGGAGCCCTGGTAGTCGAACGGGTCCTGACCGGGGCCGGGGGTCGGCTGGCCGCTGGGGGACGTCGTGCCGGGGCCGCCGGGGCCACCGTGTGCACCCGGGCCGCCGGGACCGCCGGGGCCACCGGGCGCGCCGGGGCCGGGCGGGGGCGGGGGTGGGCCCTGCTGGAACTGCTGGGCGGGGTTGGGGGAGCCGGGGCCGCCAGGCCCGCCGTGTCCGCCGGGACCGGGACCACCCGGACCGCCTTGTCCGCCGGGGCCAGGCCCACCCGGGCCGGGACCGGGGCCACCGGAACCAGGACCTCCAGGCCCACCGTGCCCACCCGGGCCAGGCCCGCCCGGACCGCCGTGTCCGCCAGGACCGGGCCCGCCCGGACCACCGTGCCCACCGAAGGCAGGCCCACCGAAGGGGCCGCCCGGACCATCGCTACCGGGGCCGCCGGGGCCGCCGGGACCGCCAGGCCCACCGAAAGGCCCACCCGGGCCGTCAGCACCGGGACCGCCGGGTCTACCCGGACCTCCCGGGCCACCCGGACCGCCGGGCCCGGACATACCAGGCCCACCCGGCCCACCGGGCCCAGGCATCCCTGGACCACCGGGCCCACCAGGCCCACCGGGCCGCCCCGCCCCACCCGTGGGCAGCGGCGGATTGGGTGCGGCAGGCGTGTACGACGTGGCCGTACCGGTGAGGAAGTTCCACCGGCACTCCTCGCAGAAGGGCGCGTTGGCCTCGCGGGGCGTGCGGCACTGCGGGCAGAGCTCGGGCTCGGACCCGAGGTCCGGCACGGCGGAGAGGTGCGGGCGGCCGGGCTGACCGGGGCCGCCCTGCTGACCAGGGCCACCAGGACCAGGACCGCCGGGGCCGCCGGGGCCGCCAGGACCACCCGGACCACCGTGCTGACCGGGACCACCGTGCTGACCGGGACCACCGTGCTGGCCAGGACCCCCCGGGCCACCGGGACCACCGTGCTGGCCGGGAGCCGGCGGATAGCCGTAGCCGGCGGCCGGGGGCGGCGGGGGAGGCGGCGGCGGTACGGCACCAGCCATGCGGTGACCGCAGACCTCGCACCAGTCGTCGGAACCCGACTGGTGTCCGTTCGGGCAGGTCGGCATGTCGGCGCTTCCCCCTCTCCTTCTCCGGCCCGAGGGCCGTGTGCACTGGCTTTTCCGGTACCGGCGACGCGTACTGCATCGCCGTACTCGTACTCGTACGCGTACTGCTTCGCGTACAAGTACGCGTACTACTTCTTCACGCGGACCGTCTTCGTCGAGCGCGTCTCGAGTGTCATCTCGTCGGCCTCGGCGACCCGCGCCTTCAATCGAACAGTACCTGTCGTGGCGTCTACGACGTCCACCACCTTGGAAAGGAGCTTGGCGGTGTCCTCGTTGCCGGAGGCGCTGGCGAGCTGAACGGCGCGGCCCAGTTTGGCCGTTGCGCCGTCGAAGTCGCCCGATTTGCGGGCGTCCAGGCCCTGTTGGATGACCTGGGCCAGTTCCGCCTGGCCCGTGTAGTGCGCGACCTGCGGATTGATGGACGTCGAGGCCGCCATGTCGTCCGTCCAGACCGCCCTGACCAGGCCCTGGGACAGGGTCTGTACGGTGCCGTCGGCGCTGGGCACGACCAGCGAGACGCGGGCCGCGAGCATCTCCTGGCCGAGTTCGGCGCCGGGGACGCGGACGCAGATGTGGTAGTCGCGGGACTCGTCGCCCCAGGAGCCGGTGGGGTAGTCGCCCGCGCGGGGCCCCGCCTCCGTACGCCGGTCGGTCAACTCCTCGACCGTGGGCGCCACCTGCTTCACGAACATGATCTCCACGCCCATGGGCGTCCACAGCCGCAGGCTGACGTCGGCGACCTCCTTGCCCATCGCGGACTCCATCATCTGCGTGAAGTCGGCGGCGAGGCCGGCCGGGTCGGCGACGATGTCGGCGGTGCCGAGCAGCGCCGAGGCGATGCCTGTGACCTCTTTCACTTCCCAGTCGGTGCCGACGCCGCGGGCGTCGCAGGTGAAGCGGCCCGCGCAGGCGTCGAGGGAGGCGCGCAGGTCCTCCGGTGACTCGTGTTCGTTGCGGCCGTCGGTGAGCAGGATGCCGTGCCGGATGGATACGTCGGCGGAGGCGAGGAGCCGGTCGGCGAGGCGCAGCCAGGTGCCGATGGCGGTGCCGCCGCCGGCGCTGAGCTTGCGCAGGGCCTCCTTGGCCTGGGCGCGGGTCCCCGGTCCGGCGACGGCGAGGCGGCCGCCGCCGGGGTAGACCTCCTTGGCGACGTGGGTGCCGCCGACGACGGCGAAGTGGACGCCGTCGCGCAGGGCGTCGATCGCGGCGGCGGTGGCGTCGCGGGCGCCGCGCATCTTCGTCGGCGGGTAGTCCATGGAGCCCGAGCAGTCGACCATGATCGCGACCGCGGCGTCCGGGCCCTCGCCCGCCGAGTACAGATGGGGCGCGCCGACCGCGGAGCCGATGGTGCCGCCGCCGGTCGAGGTGACGGTGGCGATCGCGTTGACCTCGCGGCCGCCCTCGGGCAGATACTCGTTCTGGTACACGTCGACCGTGAACTGTGGCACGTTCGACTTCGAGAAAATGGCCATGGACGCTGTTCCCCCCTAGGACTACTTCCCACAGACCTCTCGCCCGCGGCGCCGTGTGTGCGCGGACACAGGTGGTGCCTGGTGCCGGTGGTGCGGTCGGCACGGACGTGCGGCGGCCGGGAGGGCAGGGCCGCGCGAGGCCCGGCCCTCCCGCGCTAGGCCGATCCTGCCCCTTGCGGCGCGGCCGGGAACGGCAGGATCGCCACTGTTACGTTGTCGTGGCCCCCGCCGTCCAGCGCGTGGCCGACGAGGACCTGGGCGCTGTGCAGCGGGCGCTGCGCGGCGTCGGCGGGCAGGGCGCGGGCCATGTCCTCGGCCGCCTCCGCGTAGTTCCACAGGCCGTCCGTGCACACCACCACTACACCCGGGCGGTCCGGCTTGAAGGAAGCGGTGTGCGGCTCCAGTTCGTACGCGTCGGCGCCGAGCCAGCCCGTGATGGCGTGCGCCCGCTCGTCGGCGTACGCCTCGGCCTCGTTCATCAGGCCCGCGGCGACCATCTGGGCGGCCCAGGAGTCGTCCTCGGTGAGGCGGGCGGTGGGGCCGGTGCGGTCGACCGGGATCCAGTAGGCGCGGCTGTCGCCGACCCAGCCGATGACGAGCAGTCCGCCGGTGACGACGGCGCCGACGAGGGTGCAGGCGGGGGCGTTCTGGTGCGGGCTGTGCTCGCGGGCCGAAGTGGGTTCGGCGGCGAGCGAGTTGACGGCTTCCGCGGCGGCGACGATCGCGTCGTGCATGGCCTGCTGCGGGTGGGTGCCGCGCGGCAGGGCGTCCTGGAGCGCGGCGTTGGCGGCGCGTGAGGCCGCCATGGACGCCTCGTCGGGGCGGGTCGCCGAGGAGACGCCGTCGCAGACGATGGCGACGGTGGCGGGGGACCCGTCGGGCAGCGCGGCCGAGGAGATCGCGAACGCGTCCTCGTTGCGGTGGTGCCGCAGGCCCCGGTCGCTGACGGCGGCGACCGCCTCCAACTCCTGCTCCATGTGGTCCCGCTCGCGGGGCTGGGCGTGCCCGCAGTTCTCGCAGTAGCCGTCGGGGGCGACGTGGCCGGCGCGGCAGGCGACGCAGAGCTTGGTGCCGGCGGGCGGGGTCGGCGCTTGCGGCGGCGTTGGCGCCGGCGCCGGTTCGGGGGAGCCTGCGCGCGGTTCAGGGGTGCCGGTGCGCGGGTCGGCGGGCTGCTGTCCGGCCTGCGGCTCGGGGGCGGGCTGCTGTCCGGCCTGCGGTTCGGGGGCGGGCAGCGGGTAGTCGTCCGGTTCCGGGGAGCCGCCGGGTGCCGTGAGTTCGGTGCCGGAGGAGTCGGTGCCGGGCAGGTCGGTGGGGCGGTGGGTCGGGGCCGGTGTGTCGGTGCTGTCGACCTCGGGGGCGACGGGCCACTGGGCCGGAGCCGGAGCCGGAGCCGGAGCGGGAGCCGCGGCCGAAGGACCTGGAGGCGCGGCCGGGGGAGCCGAAGCCGCACCCGGCCCCGGCCCCAGACCCGAAGCCGGACCCGGAGGCGGCGGCGGGGCGGCGGGCGGAGGACCCGGAGGCATGCCGTTGAGGGCGACGGTGGGGCGGTCGGACGGTGGGGGCGGGACGGCCGAGAGGTCGTAGCCGCACGCGTCGCAGAACAAGTCGCCCGACTCCAGGGGCTCCTCGCAGCTCGGGCACGTCGACAGAGCCGCCGGTTGGTGCATCTGGGACATCTTCACACCCACGTCCGAGGGCGGAAACGGTTGGCCCGTTCCACCAGTTCGATCCTTTCCTCGCCACCCTGTGCGAGCCGGGCAAGCGTTCGGTACGACCGTTCCAGACCGAACCGGAGACCGCGCTCGTCCAGCTCGCTGCCGAGCAGGACCGTCCCCGTACGACCGTCGCCGGCGGCGGCCGGTGGCGCGGAGGCGTGGCCAGAGTGGCTACCGGAGAGTACCCAGTCGAGCGCCGTACCGAGGACTTCGGTGGAGAGCCGCTCTCTGCGCACCGCGTCGAGGCCGAAGCCCGCGAGCGCCTCGACCTGCCCGGCGGCGGCCGTCAGGTCGTCCAGGAACCGGGCGCCCGGCCCGGCCGTCGTGTCGAACGTCATACGTTGCCGGAGCCGCGCCCGCACGGCGGCGACGCGGGCCGCCGTGTAGTGGATCGAGGACTCCGGCACGGACTCCAGGGTGCGCACCGCGCCGCTCCGGTCGCCCGAGGCGAGTTGCACCCGGGCGAGCCCGAACGCCGCGCTGACATAGCTCGGATCGGTCGTCCACACCAGGCGGTAGTACTCCGCGGCGTTGTCCAACTGGCCGAGCACCTCCGCGCAGACGCCGAGGGCGAGCTTGGGCGCGGGCTCGCCCGGGAACGCGTCGTACACCGCGTCGAAGGAGAGCGCCGCGATCTCGTGCTCGCCGGTGGTGAGCGAGGCGACGCCGCGGTACCAGATCACCCGCCAGTCGTCGGGGTGGTCGATCTCCAGGGACTCCAGCGCCTGGCCCGCGGGGCCCAGTTCGCCCATGGTGAGGCGGGCCCGCAGTTCGCGCAGGCGCAGCTCGGGGGAGGTCGCGGGCGCGGCTCCGAGCGCGGCGATCAGCTCGCCGCCCGCGGAGTCCACAAGACCGGCGAGGAAACCGGCGTTGGGATCCCCGGGGTCGACCCGGGGCACGGGCAGGGCGAGCGCCGCCGCGGGGGCGTCCAGCGGCCGCACCATGGAGGCGGCCGGGGCACCGTTTCCCCTGGCACCGTTCTCCCCGGCTCCGCCGTGGGCGGTCTCCCCGGCTCCGCCGGGTGCGTTCCCTCCGGCTCCGCCGAGCAGCGCACCAGCGGCTCCCCCGGACAGCGCGCCGGCGCCGCCCCCGCTCCCGGCGCCTCCACCGCCCGAAAAGGCATCCGGCTCCTCAGCCCCGCCCCCCGCCCCAAACCCCAACCGTTCCCCGATCCCCGGCCCGAACTCCCGCGCCCCCAGCGCCGAGACGTCCCCGACCAGCTCCGCGAACAACTCCGTGTCCGTGACCTTCACCTCGGGCCCGAAGAGCGTCGAGAGAGCCGGCCGCGGCCGCCCGCTCTGCAGCGCCACGACTTCCCGCAGGACGCCGGTCAGCTGCTCGGCCATCTCCTGGGCGGAGCCGAACCGCCGCGCGGGGTCGGGGTCCGTGGCGCGCACGAGGAGCCGGTAGAACGACTCGTACGTACGGAAGACCTCGATGTTGTCGGGGTCGGGCAGGGAGTCCACGAAGACGTTCGTGTAGCCCTGGAAGTCGAAGGTCAGCACGGCCAGGGTGCGCGCCACCGTGTAGAGGTCCGAGGCCACGGACGGCCCCACCTCGGCGACCTCCGGCGCCTGGTAGCCCACCGTGCCGTAGATCGCCGACTCGTCGTCGTCCATCCGGCGGACCGCGCCCATGTCGATCAGCTTGAGCTGGTCCTCGGTCTGGATGGCGTTGTCGACCTTGAAGTCGCAGTACAGCAGGTTGCGGCTGTGCAGATGACCGAGGGCCTCCAGGGCCTCGATGCCGTACGCGCAGGCCTGCTCGACGGGCAGCGGGTCGCGCTTGCCGGTGGGCGTGCGGCGGCTGTTGGCGATCTCCTTGAGGGACTTGCCGCCGACGTACTCCATGACGATGTAGCCGTCCATGGAGCCGGTGCGCTGGTCCAGGTGCTCGACGAAGTTGTAGATGCGGACGATGTTGGCGTGCTCGATCTCGGCGAGGAAGCGCCGCTCGGAGATCGCGGCGGCCATCGCGTCCTGGTCGCCGGTGTCGAGCAGGCCCTTGAGGACCACCCAGCGGTCGGACACCGCGCGGTCCACGGCGAGATACACCCAGCCGAGCCCGCCGTGCGCGAGACAGCCCACGACCTCGTACTGGCCGTGCACGATGTCGCCCGGGTTCAGCTTCGGCACGAACGAGTAGGGGTGACCGCACTTCGTGCAGAAACCTTCCGTGCGCCCGGGGCGCGACCCGCGCGCGCGGCCCACCGGCGCGCCGCAGTCGGAGCGCGAGCAGAACCGCTTCCTCTCGGGCACCTCGGGCTTCTCCTGCACCGCGCCGCGCGGGTCCGGGCGCGGCACCTGCGGCACCGACACCAGACCGACGCCCAGCCTGCCGCGGGCCGACGAGGCCGTCGACGAGCCCGAGCTGCGCACCGACGCCGACCGCGCCGACGTGCCCTCCGACAGGGAGCGCGACAGCCGCCCCGAGACCGAGCGGCGCGACGACGAGGACCGCGAGGAGCGGGTGCTCCCGCGGGTTCCGGTGCTCGCCGAGCCGCGCGAACTGCGCGAGCCCCGGCCGCTGCGCCCACTGCGGCCGCCGACCGTGACGCCCGTCGCCGGGGAGCCCACCATGCCGCTCGCGGACACGACCGGGGCCAGGCCGCACGTGTCGCAGTACAGCTCGCCGCCGCCCACGTCCTCGTACGAACCCGTGCACTTGGGCCGCTGACAGGGCCGCTGTCCGCCGGTCTGCTCGCTCATGCTTCCCCCCTGCGGTCGGTGGGCCCGCCCTGTTGCGGGACCCGGGACGCCAGCGCGTCGGCCGCCGCCCGTTGGTAGCGGAGCACCGCGTCCTCGGCGACGCGCAGGTCGCAGGGCGCGCTCCACAGCATGCGGCGCGCCGCGTCGTACCGCTCGATGAGGAACGGGTCCTCCGCGAGGCCGTGCCGGGCGACCTTCGCCTTGTACGCGTCGAGGCGGCCGCGCAGCTCCGCTCGGACCGCGAGCGGCGCGGTGACGGCCGTCAACGACTCGCGGGCGCGCAGCAGTTCGTCCTCCGCCTTCTGCTCCAGGGACTCCAGGAGCGGGGAGAGGCGGTGCCACTGGGCGTTCCTGCGGTAGTCGGCGGCCATCGCGAGCTGCTCCTGGAGCGCCGTGGGCGGCCCGGAGACGGCGGGCACCTCGGACGCGGCGATCTTCGCGAGCACCTCGCCGCGCGCGGAGCGGGCCTCGGCGAGCGTGCGGTCCGCGCGGGACAGCACGTCGCGCAGCCTGCCCAGGCGCGCCTCGGCGTCCTGGCGGACCGTGAGCACGGCGTCGATCTCGCGGCGCACGTCCTCCAGGGCGCGGGCCGCGTGGTCGTAGCGGTCGGTGTGCGGGCGGCCGCCGCCGGGGGCCGAACTGCCGCGCGTGGGCTGCCAGAACGCCAGCGGGTCGGAGATCACCTGCTCGCGCAGGGCGGTCAGCTCGTGCGTGATGCGCTCCAGGTCGTCGCCCGACGGGTGCTCGCCGGGGCGGACGCCCACGGAGTGCGCGAGCTGGCGGGTGCGCTGCAGTTCGGCGGCGAGCAGGTCGATGCGGGCGGGCAGCGCGGACCACACGGCGTCGGCGGCGACGACCAGGTCCAGGGAGTGCGCGTACAGATCGTTCATGCGCGCGACGAGCTCTTCGAGCGTGAACTCCTCGGTGAGCTTCGCGGGGCCCGTGATCGACGGCGCGGCGCCGGACGACGAGCCGCCCGCGACGGTGACGCTCCGGCCGCGCAGCAGCCGGGTCAGCTCGACGAGGTCGTCGCGGTTGGGCCAGCGCCTGCGCTCGCGCACCTCGCGGGCCGTGTTCAACGCGCCCGCGTACGCGTCGAAGTACGTCCACAGGAGCGTGATCTGGCGTTCGGTGGCGAGCCAGCGCTCGTGCGTGGTGCCGGTGAGCTTCGCGCCTTCGAGGAGGCGGCGGCCTGCGTGGTCCTGGAGGGCGAGGAGCGACGTCTCGATCGCCTCGTGCTCGGCGTCGAGCCGCACCAGCGCACGGTCCACCTCGTCCCGGTCCATCACAGGGCCGGGGGGTCCCGCGACGCTCATCGATCACCTCTCCGCTCTGCGTTGACTTCTCAGCTCTCGAACTTGACTGCCAGTCCCCGTACTTCGGTGTACTCCGGTGTCCTTCGGTGTCCTTCGGTTTCAGTCCTTGTACTTCGGGTTCGGCGGGCCCGCCGATGTGCCCAGGTCGGCGGCGAGCCACTTGTTGTACGAGTGCCGCCAGCCGTCCTTGTCCTTGCGGTAGTCGTCCAGTACGTCGTTGACGCGCCGCACGAGGTCGTCGGCGTCCTTCTTCATCGCCACGCCGTAGTACTCCGTGGTGAACGGCTCCTTGCCCTTCAGCTGCACCGTCGGGTCCTGCGCGGCCTGGCCCGCGGCGAGCGCGCTGTCGGTGACCACCGCGTCCACCTCGCCCAGCTGGAGCCTTACCAGGCAGTCGAGTTGGTTCGGCACCGTGGTCCTGATGTCGGCACCGAAGCTCTTCTCCTTGAGTGCCGACTCCGCGGTCGAGCCCGCGGCCGAACAGACCTTCTTGCCCTTCAGTGTCTCGTTGTAGCCGGTGATGTCGGACGTCTTGGGGGCGAGGACCTGCTGGCCGGTCTCGAAGTACGCCGTGGAGAAGGCGACGTCCTTGATGCGGTCGCAGTTGATCGTCATCGTACGGACGACCATGTCGACCTGGCCGCTCTGGATCGCCGGGATGCGCTGGTTGGTGGGGATCGCGCGGAACACCACGGCGTCGCGGTCGCCGAGCAGCTTCTCGGCGATCTCGTGCGCCAGGTCGATGTCGAAGCCCTCCAGCTTGCCCACTCCCTTGTTGGGGTCGCGGTAGCCCCAGCGGTAGCTGTTCTGGTCGACGCCCACGATGAGCTTCTTGACCTTGCGCTGCTTGATCTTCTCGATCGTCGGGCCGTCCTTGGGGGAGGGCCGCAGGCTGCTCTCGGGGGACTCGCAGTCGTCCGCGCGGGCGGGCGCGGCCTGCGTCAGGCGGTCGCCCCCGGACGGCCCCCCGTCGCCGCCCCCGCCGGTGTCGCCGCGCAGCTGCGGCAGGGCCAGGACGAGTGCGGTCGCCAGGAGGCAGGCGAGGGCCATCGAGGCCACGCCGCCCCAGCCGCGCAGCGCCGCGGCGCCGCGGCGCCGGGCCGCCGCGCGCCGGCTCACCGCGGGCCCGTCCGCCGCGGCGTCGTGCTGTTCCGTCTCGTCAGGTCGCGTACGCATCGTCCGCGCGCCCCCCATCACCGGTACTCCGAAAGCCTGCGGCCGATGCCGAGCACGGCGGCGGCCGCGCCGAGCACCGCGAGCACGGCGGCGCCCACCGGCAGGCCCGCCATCGCGCTCTTGCCGTCCTGAGCGGCGCTCCTGAACTCGCGCTGCTCGTGCGCGAGCGCGACGTCGAGCGCCGCGTCGACGTTGTCGAACGATGCGCCCGTGGATGCGACCTCGCCGCTCTCGGCGCCGATGACCGCGTCGAGCGCGCCTTCGTAGTCACCCGCGTCGTCGCTCGCGCGGGCCGACTTGTGGCGGTCCTTCCACTCGGTCACGTTCTTCGCGGCCGTCTCCACCGGGCGTTCGCCCGACTCGTCGTCGGCGAGCCTCGCGGCCTCGTCGAGCAGGCCGCCGCCGTCCTTGCCGTTCCGGTCGCCGGCGAGCCGCGCCATCTGCCGCTGGTAGGCCACGTCGAACTTGTCCTTCGTGGCGCTGCCCACGGCGACGGTCTCGGCGCCGCGGCTGACCAGCGTCAGGTTCTCGTTGCTGCGGGCCTTCAGGGAGCTGATGCGGGCGTCGTTGAGGACGTTCAGGGACTTCACGCCGTCCTCGTACGACTCGTTCAGGCCGGAGCGGGCGAAGGTGTGCCCGCCCAGGAGCCACAGGAGCGCCACCGCGGCGGCCGTCGTGGCGGCGAGCAGGCCGGTGTTGAACACCCTGTTCGTACGGCGGTAGTTGCGGCGTTGGGCCCAGCCCAGGGCGGCGAGCGCGGCGACGCCGAAGGCGATCGCGAGCCAGGGGTAGGGCTTGGCGTCGGCGTAGTCGTCGTTCAGGCGCTTGTTCTCCGCCTTGTAGAGCTTCTCGGCGGCGGGGAGCATCTGGGTCTGCATCGTGTCGTTCGCGTACCGCAGATAGGCGCCGCCGAGCGGCAGGCCCTGGCGGTTGTTGGCGCGGGCGCGCTCGATGAGGGCCGTGTACTGCGGCAGGAGCTTGTTCAGTTCGCTCACGGACGCCGCGGAGGAGGAGTCCGAGCCCGCGTTCGCCGCGGCCGTGGCGAGTTTCTCGCTGGCCCGGTCGATGTCGCGGCGGTACCGCTCGCGGACCTTCGCGGGCTCCTGGCCGCCGGCCAGGAAGCCGCTGGACGCGGCCGTGTTGGCGTCCGCCAGCGAGCGGTAGATCGCGGCGGCGTCGTTGCTCAGCGGCTGGCTGCGGTTCAGGACGCGGTCCGCGGCGTCCGCGCGGGAGGTCGTCTGCCAGGTGGTGATCGCGCCGAAGGCGAGGACCAGGGCGGCGAGGAGGGCGCCGATCGCGCGCAGCCTCCCCGGCTCGGTGGTCGCCGCCGCGCGCAGGCGGTCCACGCCCTCGGCCCACGCCGTGCTTCTCTCCGGCGTGGGCGCCTGCTGCGGTGGCCCGGCCGGTGGCCCCGCCGGTGTCCCCGTCCGTGCCGCTGCCTGGGCCGGCAGCGGTGGTTGGGTCGGCTTGGGCGTGTGCGGTGGTGCTTTTGGTGGGTGTGTCACCTGACCTCGACCTCCCCCTTGGTCTTCTGGTCTGCGGGCGGCCCTTCCTTCCGGCCGCAAGTATCGCCGCCGGGGCTGACATCCGCACAGGCCTTGACCTGATCTTGTGCGGATTCGTGGTCGGTGGGCACCTTTGAACACGCGGGGCGCGTGTGTTCGGTTCCGGCCGGGGTGGTGCCCTCGCGGGGTGCGCCCCAGTCCCGCCCCTTCCCGTAACCAGGGGGCTGCCGCCCCCTGGACCCCCGCTATCGGCCTGAACGGCCTCGTCCTCAAACTCCCCCAAGCCCTTGAAGAGCAGGGAGGGACCCCCTCGACGGGCTGAAACTGCGTTGCCGGGAACGTTCCGGCAGGTAGTAAGGGCGGGCCCCCGTGACGGGGGTCAGGTGCCGCGTGAGTAGTGCGCCCGCACGCGTGCGTGCACTTCCGCCGGTGCCCCCAGCTCGTCCAGGCCCAGCAACGCCGCCCCCAGGACGGGGCGTTCGGTCACCACGCGGGGGATCGCCTTGGGGGCCTTCTCGGCGAGGCGGGTGCGGATGCCGTCGTCGAGGCGGCGGTGGCGGGCCGCGAGGACGCTGCCGCCGAGGAGGACGGGGGCCGCCTCCTCCAGGAGGTCCAGGCGGTCCAGGGCCACCGTCGACATGGCGACGACCTCCTCGGCCATGCGGTCGACCAGGGAGCAGGCGACCGCGTCGCCGGCCGCCGCCGTCGCGAACAGGACGGGGGTCAGCTCGTGCTGGCGGGCGGGCTCGATGTGGCGCCGGTGCAGCGCCTCGATGAGGGCGTACATGGAGGGGAGGCCGAAGTGGGCGGGGAGGGCCGACATCAAGGCCGTGGGGCCGCCGCGGCCGTCCTCCGCGCGGGCCGCGTGCCACAGCGCCTCCTGGGCCAGGGCCCCGCCCCCGCCCCAGTCCCCGGAGATCTTGCCGATCGCCGGGAAGCGGGCGGTGCGTCCGTCCGGCAGCATGCCGACGCAGTTGATGCCCGCGCCGCACACCACCGCGACCCCGCGCGGCTCGGCGTCCTCGACCAGACCCGCCCTGAGGACCGCGAAGGTGTCGTTGCGTACGTCGACGCTGGTGCTCCAGCCGCGCCGGCGCACCGCCGCCGCCAACTCCCGCTCCTCGACGGGCAGATCGGCGTTGGCCAGGCATGCCGAGACATGGCCGACCTCGGTGAGGCCCGCCTCGCCGAGCGCCCGCCCCACCGCCTCGGCCAGCACGTCCACGGCCGGCTCCACGCCGACCTGCGGGGGGCGGAATCCGCCGCCGCGGGCCGCGCCGACGACCTGTCCGTCGGCCGCGACCACCGCGACGTCGGTCTTGCTGTTGCCCGCGTCGATGGCGAGCACCGACGCGGACGCCGAGGGGCCCGCGCCGCGGGTCGTGCTCAGGCCCACGCGAGGTGCTCCCGGTTGTGCGCGACGAGCTGGTCCGTGAGCTGTTCCGCGTACTCGTACTGGCCGATCAGCGGGTGCGCGAGCAGCGCCTTGAAGACGCGGTCGCGGCCGCCGTGCAGGGCGGCGTGCAGCGCCAGGTCCTCGTACGCGGTGACGTTCGCGATGAGCCCGGAGAACAGCGGGTCCAGGGACGGGACGGCCAGCGGCGTGGCGCCCGAGGAGTCCACCGACGCCTGCACCTCGATGACCGCGTCGTCGGGGAGGAAGGGGAGCGTGCCGTTGTTGTGGGTGTTCACCACTTGGTACGGGCTTCCTCCGCCGCCCAGCAGCGACGCGGCCAGGTCCACCGCCGCCTCCGAGTAGAAGGCGCCGCCCCGCTTGGCGAGCAGTTCCGGCTTCTCGTCCAGGGACGGGTCGCCGTACATCTTCAGCAACTCGGCTTCCATGGCGGCGACTTCGGCGGCCCTCGACGGCTTGGTGCGCAGTTCTTGTACGACGGCGTCGTGCTGGTAGTAGTAGCGCAGGTAGTAGGAGGGGACCACGCCGAGGCGGTCGACGATCGTCTGCGGCATGCGCAGGTCCTCGGCGATGGCCTCGCCGTGCTCGGCGAGCAGCTTGGGCAGCACGTTCTCGCCCTCGGGGCCGCCCAGGCGGGCGCCCAGCTCCCAGGTCAGATGGTTCAGTCCCACATGGTCGAGGTGCACCTGCCCCGGGTCCACGCCCAGGTGCGCGGCGAACTTCCGCTGGAAGCCGATGGCGACGTTGCACAGCCCGACGGCCTTGTGTCCGGCCTGGAGCAGGGCGCGGGTGACGATGCCGACGGGGTTGGTGAAGTCGATGATCCACGCGTTCGGGTTGCTGCGGCGGACGCGTTCGGCGATGTCGAGGACGACGGGGACGGTGCGCAGCGCCTTGGCGAGGCCGCCCGCGCCGGTCGTCTCCTGGCCGACGCAGCCGCACTCCAGCGGCCAGGTCTCGTCCTGCTGCCGGGCCGCCTGGCCGCCCACGCGGAGCTGGAGGAGCACCGCGTCGGCATCCGCGACGCCCGCGTCCACGTCGGACGTGGTGACGATCCGGCCCGGGTGGCCCTGCTTGGCGAAGATGCGCCGGGCGAGGCCGCCGACCAGCTCCAGGCGGTCGGCCGCGGGGTCGACGAGGACGAGCTCCTCGATCGGCAGGGTGTCCCTCAACCGGGCGAATCCGTCGATGAGTTCGGGTGTGTAGGTCGAGCCTCCGCCGACCACTGCGAGCTTCATGTGCTGATCAGCCCTTTACTCCGGTGAGGGTGACGCCTTCGACGAAGGCCTTCTGTGCGAAGAAGAAGATGACGATGACCGGAGCCATGACCAGGAGCGTCGCCGCCATGGTCATGTTCCAGTTCACCATGTGGGCGCTCTTGAAGGATTCCAGGCCGTAGCTGAGGGTCCAGGAGCCCGGGTCCTGCGCGGCGTAGATCTGCGGGCCGAAGTAGTCGTTCCAGCAGTAGAAGAACTGGAAGAGGGCGATGGCGGCGATGCCGGGCTTCGCCATCGGCACGATGATCTTCAGCAGGGTCCTGACCTCGCCGCAGCCGTCGACGCGCGCCGACTCGATGTACTCCTTGGGGATGGTGAGGAGGAACTGGCGGAGCAGGAAGATCGAGTACGCGTCACCGAAGGCCATCGGGATGATCAGCGGCCACAGCGTGCCCGACAGGTGGAACTGCTGCGCCCACACCAGGTACATGGGGATCACGATGACCTGCGGCGGCAGCATCATCGTGGAGATGACGAGCAGCATCGCGGTGCGCCGGCCCCGGAAGCGGAACTTGGCGAGGGCGTACGCCACCGGGATCGCCGAGCACACCGTGAACAGGGTGCCGAGCCCCGCGTACAGCAGGGAGTTGCGCCACCAGGTGAGGAAGCCGTCGGTCTCGAAGACGGCCTTGTAGTTCTCCCAGTGCCAGGATGACGGCCACAGATCGCCGCTCATCGCCTGCGCGTCGCTCATCACGGACGTCAGGAAGACGAACACGAAGGGCAGGATGAAGAGCAGCGCGACGGCGATGGCGACGCTGTGCACGGCGATCCAGTGCAGGATCCGCCTGCGGCGGGCGCGGGCGGCGGCCGGGCCGCGCCGCTTGGCGGGGGCGGCGGCCTGCGGGGACGCGGGTGCGCTGAGTGTCGTGGAAGTCATCGGGGATCAGTCCTCCGCCGAGAGCAGGCCGGAGCGCTTGCGCATCAGCAGCATCGTCACGGCCATGGCGATGGCGAAGAGCACGAGCGAGAGCACGCACGCCGCACCGGTGTTGAAGTTCTGGAAGCCCATCGAGTAGACGAGCTGGGGGACCGTGAGGGTCGAGTGGTCCGGATAGCCGGGCTGGATCACCGAGCCGGGGCCGATGGAGACCCCGGAGGCGATCTTCCCGGCGACCAGGGCCTGCGTGTAGTACTGCATGGTCTGTACGACCCCCGTGACCACGGCGAACATCACGATCGGCGTGATCGAGGGCCAGGTGACGTACCGGAACTTCGCCCAGGCGCCCGCGCCGTCCAGCTCCGCGGCCTCGTACTGCTCCTTGGGGACGTCGAGCAGCGCCGCCATGAAGATCACCATGAGGTCGCCGATGCCCCACAGGGAGAGCATCACCAGCGAGGGTTTCGCCCACGTCGGATCGTTGAACCAGGTGGGGGCGTCGATGCCGACCCGCGACAGGATCTCGTTGACCGGGCCCGTGCCCGGGTTCAGCAGGAAGACGAAGGCGACCGTGGCTGCCACCGGCGGGGCCAGGTAGGGCAGGTAGAAGGCGGTGCGGAAGAACCCGACCCCCGACTTGATCTTCGTGACCAGCAGCCCGAGCGAGAGCCCGAAGACCACCCGCAGCGCCACCATCACCACCACCAGCCACAGCGTGTTCCACAGGGCCGGACCGAACAGCGGCATCTGCTCGAACACGTACCGCCAGTTCCTCAGGCCCACGAACGTGGGCTCCTTGATCTGGTTGTAGTGCATGAACGAGAAGTAGACGGTGGCGATCAGCGGGTAGAGGAAGAAGACGCTGAAGCCGATCAGCCAGGGGGAGAGGAATCCGAGGACGCGCAGTCTGCGGCGCGCGGGACCGGACAGTCGCCGGCGCGCCGGCTTGGAGAGTGGCAGGGCCATGGCGGGGCGCTCCTCAGTTCTCTGCCTGGAGGTTGTCGGCGTCGATCTGGTCGTCGAGCTTCTTCAGCCCCTCGCGCAGGTTCTTCTTGCCGCCGGCCTCCACGGAGTACGCGAAGTCCGCGAGCGAGACGATGTACGAGCCGCCGTTCGTGGACTGGGGCAGCGCCTCGCTGTGCTCGTTCTCCAGGATCTTGAAGAAGGTGCGGAAGCGCGTGTCGGCGTCCAGGCGGGGCGACTTGAGGGCCGCGAAGGTGGACGGCACGTTGTGGATGTCGTTGGCGAAGTCCACGACCTGATCGGTGTTCGCCGTCAGGAACCGCACCAGCTCCCAGGCGGCGTTCTGGTGCTTGCTGCTGTGCGCGATGCCGAGGACGGTGCCGGTGATGAAGCCCCGGCCGTAGGTCTCGGCCTGGTCGTCCGGCACCGGCAGCGGCGCCACGCCCCAGTCGAACTTGGCCTTGGCGTCCTTCAGCATCAGGCCACGCCACTCGCCGTCGAGGTGCATCGCCAGCTTGCCGGTGAGGAAGGCGTTCTGGCCCGACATCTCGTCGCCGAAGGTGGAGCGGAACTTCTCCAGGTCGGCGTAGCCGCCCTGCGCCTTGATCAGCTCATTGGTGGTCTTGAGGAAGTCGTACGTCTTGGGCTCGTCGGCGAGGTTCGACTTGCCGTCGGCGTCGAAGTACTTCGGGCCCCACTGCGCGAAGAGCCGGTCGGGGGCGTTCTGGTAGAGCCGGAAGTTCGGCATGAAGCCGACGCGCTTGTACGAGTCCTTGCCGCTGCGCACGGTCAGCTTCGCCGCGGCCTCCTTGAACTCCGACATGGTGCGCGGCGGGCGCTCGATGCCCGCCTCCTTGAAGGCGTCCTTGTTGTAGTACATGCCGAACGCGTCCGCGAGGAACGGCAGCGCGCACTGGTTGCCCTCGTAACTCGTGTAGTCGAGAAGGGTCTTGGGGAACGTCTTCTTCTTGTCGAGGCCCGTCTTCTTCATGAACGGGTCGAGGTCGACCCACATCCCCGAGTCGCAGTACTGGCCGACGTTGTTCGTCGTGAACGACGACACCACGTCGGGTGCCTCGCCGCCGCCCGCCCGCAGGGCCTGGTTGATGGTGGCGTCGGTGACGTTCCCGGTCGCCTTCACATCGATGTTGGGGTGCAGCTTCTCGAACCGCTCGATGCTGTCGTTGATCGCCTCGACCTCGCCGGGGGCCGCCCAGCCGTGCCAGAACTTCAGCGTCACGGGCTTGGTCGGATCGTCTTCGGCGCTGCCGGTGCTCGGGTTGGCACAGCCGGACAGGAGCAGTCCGGCGGCGGCGAGCGCGACTGGTACGCGTGTGGGTATTCGCCATCGGGGCATGGCGGACGTCCTTTGCGGGAGGCGGTGTCGGGGAGGGGGACGGGGAGAAACTCGTGTGCTGAGCGCTCAGGCGGTGTCGAAGACGGTGTCGCGGGCCTGCGTGAGGGCCGTGCGCAGGGCGCCGGTGAGGATCGGGTCGCCGTCCAGCTCGCTGATGCGCAGGAGCGGGCGCGGCAGGGCGAGGCCGGTCATCTCCTCCTCGACGCGGAGGCGCAGCTCCTCGCCGCCCGCCTGGGCCACCTGGCCGCTCAGGACGACGAGTTCGGGGTCGACGACGGCCACGACGGCGGCGAGGCCGGCGGCGAGGTTGCGGGCCAGCTCGTCGCGCACGACGGCGTCGGCGAGGGCGTCGGGGAGCGGCTTGCCGCCGGCCTGCTCGCGGATCACGGCGGCGGAGACGAGGCTCTCGAAGCCGCCCCGGTACGAGCCGGGCGTCCCGTCGGTGCCGCGCAGCAGCGGGGCGCCCGGCACCGGCATGTAGCCGATCTCGCCCGCGCCGCCGGTCGCGCCGCGCAGGAGCACGCCCCCGAGCACGATCGCGGCGCCCACGCCCTCGTCCAGCCAGGCGAGCACGAAGTCGTCGTGGTCCTGGGCCGCGCCCTCGTACTGCTCGGCGATGGCGGCGAGGTTCACGTCGTTCTCGATGGTGACCGGGGTGCCCAGCACCTCGGCGAGTTCGGCGCGCAGGGTGCGGGAGTGCCAGCCGGGCAGGTGCGGGGCGTAGCGGAGCCGGCCGTCGTGCGGGTCGATGGCGCCGGGCGTGCCGATGACGGTGGCGCGCAGGTCGTCGTGGCCGAGCCCGGCCTGCGCGAGGGCGCCGTCCACGGCCTCCACGACCAGCTGGGCGGTGCGGTGGCGTACGTCCTCGGCGACGGCGGCGGCCTCGATGCGCCGCCTGCCCACCTCGTGCCCGGTGATGTCGGCGACCAGGGCGGTGATGCCGGTGGGGTCGGCGGACAGGGCGGCGACGTGGCCGACGGCGGGGTCGATCTCGTACAGGACGGCGTTCGGGCCGGGCCGCCCGCTCTGCCGGCCGGTGGTGCGGACGAGCCCGGCCGACTCCAGGCGGCTGAGGAGCTGCGAGGTGGTGGGCTTGGACAGGCCGGTCAGCTCGCCGATGCGGGTGCGGGTGAGCGGGCCGTGGGCGGCGAGCAGGTCGAGCGCGGCGCGGTCGTTCATGGCGCGGAGCACGCGGGGGGTGCCCGGCATGCCGGGAGACCCGTTGGATGGGGTGGTTCCAGCCATCGCTGACGACACCTGCCCTTCGGCGGCCCGCCTCCCTCACATCACTGTTAGGAAGGCTTCCTATTGGATGCGAGGACCGTAGGGCGCAGTGAAGGGGCCGTCAAGAGCAAGCGGGGAATTTAGCCTGTCCGGCGATTGAGGACGAGGCCGTTCAGGCCGATAAGGGGGTCCGGGGGCGGAGCCCCCGCTACGGGCGCCGGAGGTCCTACTTCGACAGGTTCGGCGGCGGGGTTATCGGCGACGCCGCCAGGGACTGCGGGGACGTCGACGAGGCGTACGCCGACGGGGCCGCCATGCCCGCCGTCGGGTCCGGCGCCGGGGTCACGCCGCCGTCGGGCTGCACGGGCAGGCCGCCCACAAGGCGGATACCCTCCGCGTCGAACGCCCGCTTGATGCGCCAGCGCAGCTCCCGCTCCACGCCGAGCGACTTGCCCGGCATGGTCTTGGCGGAGACCCGCACCACCATCTGGTCGATCAGCACGCTGTCCAGGCCGAGCACCTCGACCGGGCCCCACAGCTGCTCGTTCCACGGCTCGTCCTTGCCGAGCCGCTCGCCGACCTCGCCGAGCACCCGCTTGACCTTGTCCAGGTCCTCGTCCGGGCGCACCGTCACATCGACGCCGGCCGTCGACCAGCCCTGGGAGAGGTTGCCGATGCGCTTGACCTCGCCGTTGCGGACGTACCAGATCTCGCCGTCGTCGCCGCGCAGCTTGGTGACGCGCAGCCCCACCTCGATGACCTCGCCGGAGGCCACCCCGGCGTCGATGGAGTCACCGACCCCGTACTGGTCCTCAAGGATCATGAAGACGCCGGAGAGAAAGTCCGTGACGAGGTTGCGGGCACCGAAACCGATCGCGACGCCCGCGACACCCGCCGAGGCGAGCAGCGGCGCCAGATTGATCTGGAACGTACCGAGGATCATCAGCGCGGCCGTGGCGAGGATGAGGAACGACGCCACCGACCGCAGCACCGAGCCGATGGCCTGCGAACGCTGCCGCCGCCGCTCCACGTTGACCAGGAGGCCGCCGAGCGCGGTGCCGTCGACGGCCGACGCCGTGCGGTTCATGCGCTCTATCAGCTTGGTGATGGCGCGCCGCACGATCACGCGCAGGACCATCGCGATCACGACGATCAGCAGGATGCGCAGGCCGTTGGTGAGCCAGGTCGACCAGTTCTCCTCCACCCAGCTCGCGGCGTTGGTGGCGCTCTCCTGGGCGTCGTCGAGCGTGACGGGTTTGCGCGTCGGCGTCGGTGTCGGGTCCGGGTCCGTTCCGGCGGCCGACAGGACGGACAGGAACACGGCTGGTACCTCCAGGCATAGCGGCCTGCCCAGGAGATGCACCGGGCAGACTCACCACACTAACGGGGCATTGTGTGCGGATCGTTGTCATGTTCGAAGGAGAGACGGTGCTCACCAGGCCCGGAACGGAGGCGAAACGTGCCTGCGCCCAGGGTGTGGTCGAAAACACTTCAGGGCCGTTACCGGCACATGGTGGCGCTACGACCAGGCATGAGGGGAGACTGGCTACAGATCGTCCCGGCGCGAGCCACGCGCCGCCGGCGTACAAGGAGGCATCCGTGCCGCATGTCCTGGTCCTCAACGCGTCGTACGAGCCCCTCGGCGTCGTACCGCTCCGCCGCGCGCTCGTCCTCGTCCTCGAGAACAAGGCACTCTGCCTCGAGGAGTCCGGCGCCTTCATGCACAGCGCGACCCGCACCATCCCCGCACCCAGCGTGGTCCGGCTCAAGCGCTTCGTGCGGGTCCCCTACCGGGGGCCCGTTCCACTGACCCGCCGTGCGCTCTTCGCCCGCGACGGCGGCCGGTGCATGTACTGCGGTGGCGTCGCAACCAGCGTCGACCACGTCATTCCGCGCAGTCGCGGCGGTCAGCACGTCTGGGACAACGTGGTGGCGTCCTGCCGCCGCTGCAACCACGTCAAGGCCGACCGGCACCTCATGGAGCTCGGCTGGCGCCTGCGCCACAAACCCGCCCCGCCCTCGGGGCTCGCCTGGCGCATCATCGGCACCGGGCACCGGGATCCGCGCTGGTTGCCGTACTTGCAGCCGTTCGGCGCGGATGACGCGATGGCCCGGATCGACGGCATCTCTGCCTAGCGATCCGGGCTTTTGTGTGTCCCCGGGGTCACCGCCACGGGGGCTCCGCCCCCGGACCCCCGCTCCTCAAACGCCGGAGGGGCTGTTTCTCCCACCCGCCCGCCCTTCCTGGGGCTCCGCCCCCAGACCCCGCTCCTCAAGCGCCGGAGAGGCTACATTTCCCCGCCCCCTCCGCCCGAAGGGCGAAAAGGGTGGCGGGTGGGTAGTCAGCCCGTCCGACTACTGAGCACGGGCGGGGAAAATGGCCCGTCCGGCGATTGAGGACGAGGCCGTTCAGGCCGATCGGGGGTCCAGGGGGCGGAGCCCCCTGGTTCGGGAAGGGGCGGGCTTGGGGAGCTCCCAGCCGGGCCGAATGTGACCAGCACCACGTTCCCCGACCGTATACGGATGCGCCCCACCGCAGTGGGTAGGGCTTCGGAACCGATGTCCGCGACCACTCCGCGGCCCCCGCGACCAAGGAGCACCATGCCCGCCTCCGCGAACCTCCTCCTCTCCGCCCTGTCCAAACAGGTCTCGCACCCCGACTCCGGCCTCGACGGCTCCTGCTCCTGCGGCTGCCTGGAGCCGCCCCTCACCAGCGAGCCCCCGCTCGCCGACGCCTCCCCCCTCACCAGCGAACCGCCCCTCACGGACGCCGCCCCGCTGACCAGCGAGCCGACCTCGACGGGCACTGCCTCGGGCCTGGACCCCATGGGGGTCTAGGTGACCCTGGCCCGGCTGGCCGCCCTGCACGGCGTGGCCACCTCCTACTCCCCGTCCCCGGACCGCACGGTCCAGGCGTCGGAGGCCGCGGTCGTCGCGGCCCTCGCCGCGCTCGACGTGGACGCGAGCACGCCCGAGGCGGTGCGGGACGCGGTGGCGGCCCGCGAACGGGCGTTACGGGAACGCCTGTTGCCGCCCACCGTGGTCCTGTGGAAGGACGACGGCACCGCTCCCGACGGCCCCGGGCCCGCGCCCCCGGCGGCCCTCACTTCCCTCCCTCCCGGCACCCGCGTCACCGTGGAGACCGAGCAAGAGGGAACGCTCATCGACCTCACTGACATCACGGGCTCCGCGGATCCCACCGGCGCCGCGAACAACCCGGCGCCCCCCGATCTCCCCCTCGGCGTCCACCGCCTGCGCGCCACCGCCCCCGACGGCACCACCGCCGAAGCCCACCTCGTCGTCGCCCCGCGCCGCGCCCCCGCCCCGCCGCCCCGTACGTACGGGTTCCTCGTGCAGCTCTACTCCCTGCTGAGCCGGCACTCCTGGGGCATGGGCGACCTCGGCGACCTCGCGGAGCTCGCGTCCTGGTCGGGGCGGGCCCTGGGGGCCGGCTTCGTCCAGGTGAATCCGCTGCACGCGGCGGTGCCGAAGCCGCCGGACGGCGCGGGCGACCCGTCCCCGTACCGCCCCTCCTCCCGCCGCTTCCCGGACCCCGTGTACCTGAGGGTGGAGGACGTCCCGGAGTTCGGCCGGCTCCGGGGCGAGGCCCGCGACCGCGCGGGGGTCTGCCTGGAGCGCGCCGCCGGACTGCGCCGGACCGTCCTGCGCGAGGGCGGCCTCATCGACCGGGACGCCGTGTGGGAGCTCAAGTCGGCCGCCCTGGAGCTGATCCGCGACGTGCCGCTCGGTCCCGGCCGGTGCGCCGCGTACAGCGACTTCCTCGCCGAGCACGGCGAGGCCCTGGAGGACCACGCCACCTGGTACGCGCTCGCCGAGCGGTACGGACCCGACTGGCACGCCTGGCCCAGACCCCTGCGCGACCCCGCGTCCCCCGAAACCGCCCGCGCCCGCACCGAGTTGATGGACCGCGTCGACTTCCACGAGCGCCTGGCCTGGCTCACGGACGAGCAACTCGCCGCCGCCCAGCGGGCCGCCCGCGACGCCGGGATGCCCGTCGGCCTCATCCACGACCTCGCCGTCGGCGTCCACCCGGACGGCGCCGACGCCTGGGCGCAGCAGCGCCACTTCGCCACGGGCATGTCCGCGGGCGCGCCCCCGGACGCCTTCAACGAACGCGGGCAGGACTGGGGCCTGCCGCCGTGGCGCCCCGACCGGCTCGCCGAGTCCGGCTACGCCCCGTTCCGCGCCCTGCTGCGCGCGACGCTGCGGCACGCGGGCGCCGTGCGCGTCGACCACGTCATGGGGCTCTTCCGGCTGTGGTGGGTGCCGAGCGGACGTACCCCCGTCGACGGAACGTACGTACGTTACGACGCCGAGGCCATGCTCGCCGTCCTCGTGCTGGAGGCGCACCGCGCGGGCGCCCTCGTCATCGGCGAGGACCTGGGCACCGTCGAACCGGGCGTCCGCGAGGCGCTGCGCGAGCACGGGGTGCTCGGCACGTCCGTGCTGTGGTTCGAGCGCGACTGGGACGGCGACGGGCTGCCACTGCCGCCGGAGCGGTGGCGCGCCGACTGCCTCGCCACCGCCACCACCCACGACCTGCCGTCCACCGCCGCCCGCGTGACCGGCGCCTACGTCCGGCTCCGGCACGACCTCGGCCTGCTCACCCGCCCGCTCGCCGCCGAACGCGCCGAGGCCGCCGCCGACGTACGCGAATGGCTCGCCCTGATCTCCCGGCTCGGCCTGCTGCCGGGCGGCGCCGGGCGCGAGGAGGACGAGGTCCGCGCCGTGCACCGGTTCCTGCTCGCCACCCCGGCCCGCCTGGTCGGCGTCTGGCTGCCCGACACCGTCGGCGACCGCCGCCCGCAGAACCTCCCCGGCACCTGGGACCAGTACCCGAACTGGCGGCTGCCCGTCGCCGACGCCGCGGGGCGCCCCGTCACCCTGGAGGATCTCGCCGCGTCGCCGCGCCTGCACGCCCTGCTCGCCGTGTTCGACGCGCTGCGGCCGCACCCGCCGCGCACGCCGTGAGACGCCCCGTACGGCACCCCGGGCGCGCGGCCCGCGGAGCGGTTCGCTACGTTGGCACCGTGGACAAGAAGAACGCCCTGCGCGCCGGTGCCCTGGCTTCCGGTACGACGCTGATGATGCTGCTCATGACGTCCCCCGCGCTCGCGCTCACCCGCGACGACGGCGACGACCCGGGCCCCGGCCTGAGCGTGGTCGAGACGCTCGGCCTCTACGTCGCCGCACCCATCGTGCTGTTCCTGGTCATCGCGGGCCTCGTGATGGTCGGCGACAAGTCCCGCAAGCAGCAGAAGCAGGGCTGACGGCGCCGGTTCGGCACCAGCTCTCCCCACACCTTTCCGTCGAGGGCGCTCTTCGGCCGCGTACGCACACGCATGCGTACGCGGCCGAAGAGCGCCCTCGACGCGTTCACGCCGTCATGACCCGCCCTCCGGCTGCGCGCCCGCCAGCAGCTTCCGCAGCAGCGCGGCGAGCTGCTCCGTCTCCGCCTCGTCGAGACCGGCGGCCGTGAGCGCCGTGCGCTGCGCCTCCAGGCCCGCCACGACCGCCCGGTCGACCAGTTCCAGGCCCTTCTCCGTCAGCGTCACCTGAAGCGCCCGCCGGTCGCTCGGGTCGGGGGAGCGCCGGAGCAGCCCGGCCCGCTCCAGCTTGTCGAGCCGCCCGGTCATGCCGCCCGACGTCAGCATCAGCGTCGAGGAGAGCCGACGCGGCGAGAGCGTGTACGGCTCGCCGGTGCGCCGCAGTGTCGCGAGCACGTCGAACTCCCCGCGCGTGGTGCCCACTTGGCGGTGCGCCTGCTCGACACGGTCGGCAACGGCCTGCGAGACGCGGTAGACGCGGCCGAAGACCTCCATGGGCGTGGTCTCCAGATCGGGCCGGACCACGGCCCACTGCTCGATGATCGCGTCGACGGCGTCGGTGACGGCCTCGGTGTCGGTGTCGGTGTCCGGGGTGGTGGCGTTCATGGGGGAATTATCCAGCGGACATTGGATGCTTGCAAGTAAGTAGGTTGACTGTAAGTAGCTTAGGGCTAAGCTATTTACAGTTCAGCTTCCGCAGCCTCTCCGGCTCCGCAACCGCCTTCGCGACCTCTTGGGGGACGTACGTCATGAAGCGCTCCACCGCGATCCTGCTCACCGCCTACGCCCCCCTGACCTGGGGCTCCACCTACGCCGTCACGACCGAGTTCCTGCCCGCCGACCGCCCGCTGTTCACGGGCCTGATGCGGGCCCTGCCCGCCGGGCTGCTGCTGCTCCTGCTCGCCAGACGGCTGCCGAGAGGGGAGTGGTGGTGGAAAGCGGCGGTCCTCGGGGCGCTGAACATCGGCGCCTTCTTCCCGCTGCTCTTCCTGTCCGCCTATCGCCTGCCCGGCGGCATGGCCGCGGTCGTCGGCTCGGTCGGCCCGCTCTTCGTCGCCGGGCTCTCGGCGCTGCTCCTCGCCGACCGGCCGAGCCCGCGCACCCTGCTCACCGGCGCCGCCGCGGCGCTCGGCGTCAGCCTGGTCGTCCTCAAGGCGACCGGGGCGCTCGACGCGGTCGGCCTGCTCGCGGCCGTGGGGTCCACGGCGTCGATGTCCACGGGCACGGTGCTGACCAAGCGGTGGGGCCGCCCGGAGGGCGTGGGTCCGCTGGCGCTGACGGCCTGGCAGCTCACGGTCGGCGGCCTGCTCATCGCGCCCGTCGCGTTCCTGGTGGAGGGCGCCCCGCCCGCGCTCGACGGGCGCAACATCGCGGGTTACGTCTACCTCTCCCTGGCCGGGACGGCTCTCGCGTACTGGCTGTGGTTCCGCGGCATCGGCCGCCTCAGCGCCACCCAGGCCAGCCTGCTCGGCCCGCTCTCGCCGCTGACGGCGGCGGTCATCGGCTGGGCGGCACTCGGTCAGGCGCTGACGGCGGTGCAGGTGACGGGCATGGCGATCGCGTTCGGCGCGACGGTGTTCGGCCAACTCCGGCCGAAGCCGCAGGGACCCGCCGACGTCCCGTCCGCCGCCGCTGCATCGTTCGGTTCAGCTTCAAAGAACGATCGAAAAGTTTCGATGGACCTGAGCGGTGAGGGGCTGCGACGGTAGCTCCGCGGATACGGAAGCCCCGTACCGCGGATACGGAAGCCCCGTACCGCGGATACGGAAGCCCCGTACCGCGGACACCGAAGCCCCGTACCGGGGAGAGAGGCAAGGCGATACCAGTGGCGAGCGTCCTGGACCGGAGTGACAGCGTCGGCGCGCGGAGCGGCACCCACCGCGGCGGGCCGGAGGGCGGCGGGCGGGCCGCCTCCGGCGGGGCGGGTGCGGGGCTCGGCGTCGGGCTCGCGCTCGCGGCGCTCGCCACCGTCGTCTGGTCGGGAAGCTTCGTCACTTCCCGGGCCCTGGCCGACAGCGTGCCGCCGATCCAGCACGCGTTCTGGCGCTGGATCATCGCCATCGTCGCCGTCGCCCCCTTCGCGCTGCGCCAGACCTGGCGCCGACGCGCGCTGCTGCGGGAGCACTTGGGATTCCTGCTCGCCGCGTCCTTCCTCGGCGTCACCGTCTACAACACCCTGGTGAACCAGGCCGGAGTGACGACCACCGCGGGCAACATGGGCATGATCATGGCCGCTTCGCCCGTCCTCATGGCGGTGTACGAACGCCTCGGCGGCGCCCGGCTCGGAGCGCGCCGCGTCACGGGCATGCTCGTCGCCTGCGTCGGCGTGCTGCTCCTGGTCAGCGGCGGCTCGCTCGGCATGGATCTGGCGGCGGGCGACCTGTGGGTGATCGGCGGCGCGATCGCGTTCGGCTCGTACAGCGCGCTACTGCGCCGCAGGCCCGCTCGGATCCCCGGACTGCCCTTCCTCTTCGCCACCTTCGTCCTCGGCGCGCTGATGCTGCTCCCGGTGTTCCTGGTGAGCCTTGCCGTCCAGGGCGGGTTCGAGCCGACGGCCGCCACGGTGTCCCCGCTCCTGTACGTGGGCGTGGTCTCCTCGGCGGTCGCCTTCCTCGCCTGGAACAAGGCGATCTCCGTCATCGGCGCGGCCCGCGCGGGCGTCGTCTACTACCTCCAGCCGGTGTGCGTGGCGCTGCTGTCCTTCGCTCTGCTCGGCGAGGGCATGGGGTGGCTGCAGGTGCTGTGCATGGGGCTGATCCTGGGCGGCGTGCTGCTCGGCTCGGCGGGGCGGAAGTAGTCCCGGCGGGGCGGCGGTCCGGCATGCGGGTGCCGGGCCGCCGGTACGTTGACGTCATGACCGAGTGGGACATCAAGAAGCTGCAGATCCTGCGCACCCTGAGCGAGCGCGGGACCGTCACCGCGACGGCGCGGGCGCTCCTGATGACCCCCTCGGCCGTGTCGCAGCAACTGTCCAACCTCGCCAAGCAGGTGGGCGTGCCGCTCCTGGAGGCACACGGTCGGCGGGTGCGGCTCACCGGTGCCGCGCGGCTCCTGCTGGTGCACGCCGACGCGGTGTTCGCCCAACTGGAGGCTGCGGACGCGGAGTTGGCCGCGTACGTCGACGGGGT
Source organism: Streptomyces aureoverticillatus (assembly GCF_014649395.1). Taxonomy (GTDB): domain Bacteria; phylum Actinomycetota; class Actinomycetes; order Streptomycetales; family Streptomycetaceae; genus Streptomyces; species Streptomyces aureoverticillatus. Next base: position 366,295 of record NZ_BMSY01000002.1, on the reverse strand, counting down.
GGCCGGGGAGGTGCGGGTGGGGGCGTTCTCCACCGCTGTGCCGGCGCTGGTGGTGCCGGCGGTACGGACCCTGCGGGCCACGCGTCCCGGGGTTTCGGTGCGGGTGCGGGAGGCCGAGGCGGCGGAGGCGTACGAGTTGCTGGCCGCCGGGGACGTCGATCTCGCGCTGTCCCTCGCCGTGCAGGCGCCCCGCGGGGCGGACGGGCGGTTCACGCGGGTGCCGTTGCTCGCCGACCCGCTGGACGTCGCCCTGCCCGCCGACCATCCGCTCGCGGACGCGGCGGCCCTGCGGCTGGCGGACCTCGCGGGGGAGTCGTGGATCTTTGGTGGCTCCGGCCCCTGGTCGGAGATCACGCTGGCCGCGTGCGAGGCGGCCGGGTTCGTGCCCGAGCAGGCGCACAGTGCTGCCGGGTGGGAGGCGATTCTGGCGATGGTGGGGGCGGGTATGGGGGTGGCGCTGGTCCCGCGGATGGCCTCCGGCCGGGGGGCAGGTGTCGTGATGCGCGAGCTGGACGCCGACCGCCCGAGCCGCCACGTCGTCGCCGCGGTGCGGCGGGGGGCGGAGGGGGCTCCGGCGGTTTCCCACGTACTGGCCGCCCTGCGGGCGGCCGCGGCCTGACCTGGCCGGGGGCCGGGCGCCCTTCCCTGTACATCACGGCCCCGTCGGCCTGGGCTGAGCCCCGTTCCGCCCTGCGGAACGACTGCCCACAGCGGGAGCGGTGGGCGGCGCGGCTGCCCGCAGCGGAAACTGGCCAGTTGGCGACTGGTCGCAGACGCCAGGCGGGCTCCGCCACAGGGGCACACGAAGGTGCCGTGGTGGCCGCGGCGCGGGGGAACCCCCGGCCGCCCCCGGTGCACCCCGCGGGGTGCTGGAAACGGGGAGGGGGTCCCCCCTGCTCTTTAAGAGCTTGGGGGAGGGTGGGAGATTCTTTTTGCCGCGGAGCGGCGGGGGTGTGGGGTGCCCGGGACGTGCCGGGCACCCCACACCGTACAGAAGGGACTACGCGTCGGCGGCCTGGGCGCGCAGGGCCCGCTCCACCCCGGCGCGCGACTCAGTGATGAGTCGCCGCAACGCCGCAGTGGGCTCCGCGGAGTCGAGCCACGCGTCCGTCGTGTCCAGGGTCTCCTGGGACACCTGGAGCGCGGGGTACAGGCCGACCGCGACCTGCTGGGCCATCTCGTGGGAGCGGGACTCCCAGACCCCCTTCACGGCGTCGAAGTACTTCTGCGTGTAGGGCGCGAGCAGCTCCCGCTGGTCGGTCTGGACGAAGCCGGAGATCACCGCCTCCTGCACGGCGTTGGGCAGCTTGTCGGACTCCACGACCGACGCCCACGCCTCCGCCTTGGCGGCCGCCGTCGGACGCGCGGCCCGCGCGGCGGCGGCGTGCCGCTCACCCGCGGCCGTCTTGTCCCGCTCGAACTCCGCGTCGATCCCCGCGTCGTCGAGCCGCCCGGTCGCCGCGAGCCGCGCCACGAACGCCCACCGGAGCTCCGTGTCCACGGCGAGGCCGGCGATGGACTCCGAGCCGTCGAGCAGCCCTTCGAGCAGCGCCAGGTCGGACTCCGTGCGGGCCGTGGCCGCGAACGCCCGCGCCCACGCCAGCTGGTGGTCGCTGCCCGGCGCGGCCGCCCGCAGGTGCTCCAGGGTGGCCTCGGTCCAGCGCGTCAGCGCCGCCTCGCGGCCGGCCGGGGCCGCGTACAGGTCGAGCGCCAGCTTCACCTGACGGTGCAGCGACTGGACGACGCCGATGTCCGACTCCTTGCCGATGCCGGAGAGGACGAGGGACAGATAGTCCCGCGTCGGCAGCTCCGCGTCGCGCGTCATGTCCCACGCCGACGCCCAGCACAGCGCCCGCGGCAGCGAGGCCTCGAAGTCGCCGAGGTGCTCGGTCACGAAGGCGAGCGACTCGGTGTCCAGGCGGACCTTGGCGTACGACAGGTCGTCGTCGTTGAGCAGGATCACCGCCGGGCGGGGCCGCCCCACCAGCGCCTCCACCGCCGTCAGCTCGCCGTCCACGTCCAGCTCGACGCGGTCGGTGCGCACCAGCTTGCCGGTCGCGTCGTCGAGGTTGTAGAGGCCGATGGCGATGCGGTGGGGACGGAGCGTCGGCTCACCCTTCGCGCCCGCGGGCAGCGCCGGGGCCTCCTGCTTCACGGCGAACGACGTGATCGTGCCGGACGAGTCCACGTCCACCACCGGCCGCAGCACGTTGATGCCCGCCGTCTCCAGCCACTTCTTCGACCAGGTCTTCAGGTCCCGGCCGCTGGTCTCCTCCAGGGCGCCGAGCAGATCGCTCAGCCGCGTGTTCCCGAACGCGTGCCGCTTGAAGTAGGCCTGCACACCGCTGAAGAACTCGTCCATGCCGACGTACGCGACGAGCTGCTTCAGGACGCTGGCACCCTTGGCGTAGGTGATGCCGTCGAAGTTGACGAGCACGTCGTCCAGGTCGCGGATGTCCGCCATGATCGGGTGCGTGGACGGCAGCTGGTCCTGCCGGTACGCCCACGTCTTCATGGAGTTCGCGAACGTCGTCCAGGAGTGCGGCCAGCGCGAGCCGGGGGCGTACGCCTGGCAGGCGATGGACGTGTAGGTCGCGAACGACTCGTTCAGCCAGAGGTCGTTCCACCACTCCATCGTCACGAGGTCGCCGAACCACATGTGCGCCAGCTCGTGCAGGATCGTCTCCGCGCGCGTCTCGTACGCGGCGTCGGTGACCTTGGAACGGAACACGTACTGGTCGCGGATCGTCACCGCGCCCGCGTTCTCCATCGCGCCCGCGTTGAACTCCGGCACGAAGAGCTGGTCGTACTTCTCGAACGGGTAGGCGTAGTCGAACTTCTCCTGGAACCAGGCGAAGCCCTGCCGGGTGACGTCGAAGATCGCGTCCGCGTCCAGGTACTCCGCGAGCGAGGGACGGCAGTAGATGCCGAGCGGCACGCTCTGCCCGTCCGGGCCCTCGTACGAGGAGTGCACCGAGTGGTACGGACCGACGATCAGGGCCGTGATGTACGTCGAGATGCGCGGCGTCGGCGCGAAGGCCCACACGTTGCGCTGGGGGCCGCGCGGCTCCGGGGTCGGCGAGTTGGAGACCACCGTCCAGCCCTCGGGCGCCGTCACGGTGAACCGGAACGTGGCCTTCAGGTCCGGCTGCTCGAACGAGGCGAAGACGCGGCGCGCGTCCGGGACCTCGAACTGCGTGTAGAGGTACGCCTGCTGGTCGACCGGGTCGACGAAACGGTGCAGGCCCTCGCCGGTGTTGGTGTACTCGCAGTCCGCGACGACCTTCAGCTCGTTCGCGCCCTGGTGCAGATGCTTGAGGGCGATCCGCGAGTCACGGAAGACGGCGGCCACGTCGAGGGCGTGCCCGTTCAGGACGACCTCGTGGACGGCGGGGGCGATCAGATCGATGAAGGTCTCGGCGTTCGCCTCGGCGGAGTCGAAGCGGACCGTGGTCACCGACCGGTACGTCCCGCCCTCCTGCGCTCCGGAGAGGTCGAGATCGATCTCGTACGAGTCAACGGTGAGCAGCTTCGCCCGCTGCTGCGCCTCTTCGCGGGTCAGATTGGTGCCGGGCACGCGGTCATCTCCTCGGTACGACTTGCGAACTTTTTGCGATGTTTCCGGCCATCCTTCCATGCGCCGCCGCGGCCCGCGCCGAGCCATTGTTCTCAGGTCGTGCGGCCGTTAGCATCCGCGCGTCGGCTCAGGCCGGAGAGCGGTCCGAAGCGGTCCGAAGCGGCCTGAACCTGGAGCGGCCTGAAGCGGCACGGTGCGGTCCGGCGCGGTCCGGAGCGGTGGGAAAGCGGTCGGGGGCGGATGTATATGGCATGGGGTGTGCGGGGCGCGCGAGGGTCCCGCGGGACGCGGCGTCCGGCACGGTTACGCGGTGCGTCGCTGCCCCCGCTCGCGCTGCTGCTCGTGGCGGCCCTCGCCGGCTGCGGCTCGTCCGGCGACTCCGACGGCGGCTCGGGCGACGGCAGGGGCCCGGAGAAGGCCCGGATCACCGTCGGCACCATGCCCGTCGCCGACACCGCGCCCCTGGAGATGGCGATGCGGAAGGGCTTCTTCAAGGCGGAGGGGCTCACCGTGCGCACGACCACGCTCAGCGGCGGCGCCGAGTCCGTCAGCCGCCTGCGCGCGGGCGCCCTCGACATCTCCTTCGGCAACTACGTCTCGTACTTCCTCGCGCACGCGAACAAGGCCATCGACGTACGGATCGTGGCCGACGCCTTCCAGTCCGCGCCCCGCACGCACGCCGTCCTGGTGAAGAAGGACTCGCCGGTCAAGACCCTGAAGGACCTCCAGGACAAGAGGATCGGCGTCAACACCAAGCGGAACATCAGCGCCCTGCTCGTCAAGAAGGCAGGCAAGGCGGAGGGCGCCTCCTTCGACGACGACAAGAACTTCGCCGAGGTCGACATGCCGAACATGGAGACCGCGCTGAAGTCCGGCAGCGTCGACGCCGTGCAGGCCGTCGAGCCGTTCGTCAGCGCGATCGAGAAGTCCGGCACCGGCCGCGTCGTCGCCGACCTCGGCAAGCCGCCGACCGCGGGGTTCCCGATCGCCGGGTACGCGGCCACGGCGTCGTTCGCCGAGGAGAACCCGAAGACGGTCGCCGCCTTCCAGCGGGCCATGGCCCGCGCCCAGAAGCAGGCCGCCAACCGCTCGACCGTCGTCGACACGCTCCCGGACTACACGAAGATCACCGCCGACCAGGCGGCCCAGCTCCACCTCGGCGGCTACCCGGTGGCGCTCGACCCGGCCCGGCTGCGCCAGGTGGTCGAGCTGATGCGGGAGTTCGGCTATGTGAAGCGGGAGATCGACGTGGAGCCTCTGCTGGTGCGTACGGGGCCTTGAGGGCGATGCGGTGCGTAGGGGCCATGGGGGGCGATGCGGTGAGGACGCGGTGAGGCGGGCGAAGTGGTGAGGACGCGGTGAGGCGGGCAATGCGGTGAGGACGGCGTGAGGCGGGCAATGCGGTGAAGCGGGACGCGCGCTCCGGTCCGGGCCTCGGCCCGGGGTTCGGGGCGCGCGCTCGCTCGCGCGCCGGTTCGCGCGCCGTCTGGCTGGCGGGGCGCAGGTGGGGGCGGGCCCTGCTGGGGGCGCTCGGCGTCTGCGGTGCGCTCCTGCTCGTCGAACTCGTCGCCCGCAGCGGGGTGTTCGACGACCAGGCGCTGCCGCCCGCCTCCTCGGTGCTCGCCCGCGCCGCCGAGATGGCCGTCGACGACGGGTTCCTCGGCGACCTGTGGACCACCGTCTCCGTCTGGCTCGGCGGGCTCGGGCTCGCCGTCCTCCTCGCCGTGCCCGCCGGGCTGCTGCTCGGCTCGCTGCCCCGCCTCGACACCGCCGCCCTCGCCGTCGTCGAACTGGCCCGGCCCGTCCCGTCCGTCGCCCTGATCCCGCTCGCGATCCTCGTGTTCGTCGAACCCGACCGCGTGGAACGCTCCCTCGTCTGTTACGCCGCGCTGTGGCCCATCCTCCTCAACACCCTGTACGGCCTGCGGGACGTCGACCCCGTCGCCAAGGAGACGCTGCGGTCCTTCGGGTTCGGGGTGCTCGGGGTGCTGTGGCGGGTGTCGCTGCCGAGCGCGGGGCCGTTCGTGGTGACGGGGGTGCGGATCGCTGCTTCTGTGGGGTTGGTCGTGGTGGTGAGTGCGGAGTTGCGGGCCGGTGGGGACGGGGGGCTCGGCGTCTATCTGCTGGAGACCCAGTCCGGGGGCGGGCGGCCCGATTTGATGGTGGCGGGGGCGTGTTGGGCGGGGGTGCTTGGGGTTGCGGCCAACGCGGGGCTGGTCTGGGCTGAGCGGCGGATATTTCCCCACAGTGCTCTATCAGCGCGCTCCGCGCGCGGGCGCCCCTTCCCGACTGAGTCGATTAGCGGCTCCGCCGCGTGGGGGGCTGCCGCCCCCGGGCCCCCGCATCGGCCTGAACGGCCTCGTCCTCAAACGCCGGACGGGCTGGCAAGCCCGGGCGGGCTGAAAGAACCCGGGGCGGAGCGGTCATGAAGCGCGTCGGCCTCGGCTTCCTCGCCCGCTTCTGGCTGCTCGTGCTCCTGGTGGTGGCCTGGGAGTTGGCCGCCCGGCGCGCCGGTGATCTCTACTTCCCGCCGCCGACGCGGATCGTGTCGACGATGCGGGAGCTGTGGTGGTCGGGGCGGCCGTCCCGGCTGTGGCTGAGTGAGCGGGCCGTCGACGACTTCGTACCGAGTCTCAGTCATCTGCTGCTCGGGTGGGCGCTCGCGGGGATCGTGGGGATCGCCGTGGGGGTCGGAATCGGGTTGTCGCGGATCGCGTACCTCGTGCTCGACCCGGTGCTGCAGTTCGGGCGTGCGGTGCCGCCGCCGACGCTGATCCCGTTCTTCATGGTCGCCTTCGGGCTCGGTACGTCCATGCAGCTCGCGGTCATCGTCTTCGGCGTGGTGTGGCCGGTGCTGCTCAACACCGCCGAGGGGGTACGGGCCGTGGAGCCGGTGCAGCTCGACTCGGCCCGGGTCTTCGGGCTCGGCGGGTTCGCCCGGCTGTGGTACGTGGTGCTGCCCGCGGCCGGACCGAGGATCTTCGCGGGGCTGCGGGTCGCGCTCGGCTTCGCGCTGATCCTCATGGTCATCGCCGAGCTGATGGGGTCGGGCGACGGCATCGGGTCGCGGCTGAACGCCGCCGAGCGGGAGTTCCGACCGGACCAGCTGTGGGCCGGGATCGTACTGCTCGGCGCCGTCGGCTGCGTACTCAACGGACTGTTCCTGCTCGTCGAGCGCAAGGCGCTGGCCTGGCACCGGGGCGCGCGGCGGACGATCACCTAGACCAAGAGGATGCACGGAGCACACGGGGAACGCGCGAGACCTTTGGGCACTCACATCACTTAGACCGTACGGCAGTTGGCGACAGCACGACGAGCGGCCGACTGGGGCAACTGGGCAACTGGGCAATACGGAAGCAGGGGGACAGGGGGAACAGGGGATGCTGGAGATCGCGGGGCTGGGTCATCGGTACGCCGACGGACACCAGGCCGTCGAGGGAGTCGAACTGCACGTGGCGCGCGGCGAGCTGGTGAGCATCGTCGGGCCTTCGGGGTGCGGAAAGTCCACGCTGCTGCGGTGCGTCGCGGGGCTGCAGCGGCCGAGCGAGGGCCGGATAGCGGTCGGGGGCAGACCGGTCGACGGCGTGCCCGACGACCTCGCCGTCGTCTTCCAGGACTACACGCGCTCGCTGTTCCCGTGGCTGACCGTCCGGGACAACGTTGCCCTGCCGCTGCGCCGCCGCGGCCTCGCCCGCGCGGAGCGCCGCGCACAGGCCCTGGCCGCGCTCGCGCAGGTCGGCCTCGACGGGACCGCGGGGAAGTATCCGTGGCAGCTGTCCGGCGGCATGCAGCAGCGCGTCGCCCTCGCCCGCGCGCTCGCCTACCGGCCCGCGCTGCTCCTGATGGACGAGCCGTTCGGCTCGGTGGACGCGCAGACGCGGGAGGACCTGGAGGATCTGCTCCTGTCGGTGCGCGGGGGCACCGACCCGGGCGGGCGCGCCGATGACGGAGGCGGCGGGATGACCATTCTCCTCGTCACCCACGACATCGACGAGAGTGTGTACGTCGGTGACCGCGTCGTCGTCCTGACCGGCGCCCCCGGCCGCGTACACAGCGAACTGCGCGTCGAACTGCCCGCGCCGCGCGACCAGATCGTCACGCGCGGCCTGCCGGAGTTCGTGAAGCTGCGCGCCGAGGTCGGGCGGGCGGTGCGGCGGCCGTGAACGCCATGCACGCGAAGTACGCGCCGCACGCGACAAACACAGACGTACTGATCGCGGGTGCGGGCATCGGCGGGCTCTCGGCGGCGCTGAGCCTGCACGCCATGGGGATCGGCGTGCGGATCGTCGAGCCGGTCCAGGTACTGCGGCCGGTGGGCGTCGGCATCAACCTGCTGCCGCACGCCGTACGGGAGCTGACCGAGCTGGGCCTCGGCGAGCAGCTCGCCGCGACCGCCGTGCCGACCGCCGAGATGGTCCACTACGACCGGCACGGCAACCGCATCTGGGGCGAGCCGCGCGGGCTCGCGCTCGGCTACCACTGGCCGCAGTACTCCCTCCACCGCGGTGCCCTGCAGCGGCTGCTCCTGGACGCGGTGCGCGAACGCCTCGGCGAGCGGGCCGTCGTCACCGGCACCGCGTTCGTGCGGTGTGCCGAGGCGGAGGGGCAGGTCCTTCCGGTGATCCTGCGGGACCTGGCGCGCGGGCGTGAGCACACCGTGCGGGTGCGGGCGCTGGTCGGGGCCGACGGTCTCTACTCGACGGTGCGTGCCCAACTGCATCCGGGGGAGGGGCCGCCGCTGTGGAACGGCATCCGGATGTGGCGGGGCGTCACCGAGTGGCATCCCGTGCTCGGCGGCCGCACCGTCGCCATCGCCGGCAGCAACGCGCACGCCAAGCTCGTCGTCTACCCGATCTCGAACGAGGCCGAGCAGCGTGGCCGTGCGCTGCTCAACTGGGTGGCGGAGGTGCGGTTTCCGGTCGAGCACGGGGCGATGTCCGGTGCGGCGGACTGGAACCGCACCGGGCGCCTGTCCGACGTCCTTCCGCACTTCGCCGGGTGGCGCATCGGGGACCTCGACGTGCCCGCGCTGTTCGCCGCGACCCGGCGGATCCTGGAGTACCCCATGGTCGACCGGGAGCCGCTGCCCTGGTGGGGCCGCGGCCCCGTCACCCTCCTCGGCGACGCCGCCCACCCCATGTACCCCGTCGGCTCCAACGGCGGCTCCCAGGCCGTCCTCGACGCACGGGTGCTCGCCCGCTGCCTCGCCGTCCACGATCCCGACCGGGAGGCCGGCTTGCGGGCATACGAGGAGATCCGCCGCGAAGCAACGTCCGCCCTGGTCCTCGCCAACCGCCGCATGCCCGCCGACCGCCTCCTCCAAGCCGTCGCAGAGCGGGCCCCCGACGGCTTCGACCGCGTCGAGGACGTGCTCACCCAGGAGGAGCTGGCGGAACTGGACGCGGCGTATCGGTGGACCACGGGGACGGATGTGGCGGAGCTGAACGGGAGGGGGTCGTGGGGGGTGTAGGCCCTGCGGGGCTTTCCCCAACCCCGCCCCTTCCCGAAACTGGGGGCTCTGCCCCCAGACCCCCGCTCCTCAATCGCCGGAGGGGCTGAAATTGTGCCGGTGAGTTCTAGCCCGTCCGGCGTTTGAGGACGAGGCCGTTCAGGCCGATCGGGGGTCCAGGGGGCGGAGCCCCCTGCCCGCGGCGGAGCCGCCAATGGATGCAGCGGGAAGGGGCGCGGTCGGGGAGAAGTCCACGTCCGGAAACCGCCAGCCGGAACGGTCGCGCACGCGCGAACCTGGCCCCATGAGCACCGCATTCACACCACGCGCCATCGACCCCGACACCCTCAAGCAGCTCCGTGACACCGACGACGCGGGCCGCCCCTGCGTGCCGTACACAGAGCCGGAGGGCGGCGACCCGCTGCGCTGCTGCCTCCGTCCCGCCCGCCAGGGCGACCGTGTCGCCCTGGTCTCGTACGCGCCCCTCCGCCGCTGGGCGGCGGAGACCGGCGCCGAGCCGGGGGCGTACGACGAGCAGGGGCCGGTGTTCATCCACGCGGACCCGTGCGAGGGGCCGGAGGCCGGGGAGACGCGGGCGGAGTACCCGTTCGTCAGGGCGGGCGCGCTGCGCACGTTCCGCCGCTACAGCGCCGACGGGCGCATCGTCGGCGGCCGGCTCCTGGAGATCCCCGAGGACACCACGGCGGGCTTCGACGCGGCCTTCGCCGAGGCGTTCGCCGACCCGGAGGTCGCCCTCGTGCACGTCCGAGCGGTGGAGTACGGCTGCTTCCACTTCGAGGTGCGCCGCCCGGAGTGAACCTCAGGCGGCCGGCGCCTCCACGACGTCGGCCGCCCCCGCCTCCGCCACCGCCCGCGCGAACGCCCGCACCCGCTCCGTCTCGCCGTCCCGGTGCCACACCATCCCGAGCACCGAGTCCGGCAGCCCCTCCACGGGGACGAACACGACGTCCTGCCGGCCGTGGTACTCCGCCGTCGGCCGGCACAGCAGCATCGCGCCGCGGTCCGCCGCCACCAGGGTCAGCCCCTCCTGGAGCGTGCGCACGGCGGGCGCGGGCACGGGCGAGGGGGCGTGCGCCTCGCGCCAGTACGCCGGGGCCGGGGCCGCCGCCGCGATCAGCGGCGTGTCCGTCAGCTCGGCGGCGGCGAGGGACGTACGGGACGCGAAGGGGTGCCGCACGGACACCGCCACCGTCTGCTGTTGCCGGGAGAAGAGCGGACCGAGGACCAGGTCCGGTTCCGCCACCGGAAGCAGCACGATCGCCGCGTCCACCTCCCCGTGCCGCACCGGCCCGAACGGGTCCGCGAACGGCACCTCCGCGATCTCCGCGACACAGCCGGGGTGCCGCTTCTGGAACGCCGTGATCGCCGCCATCAGGCGCGCGTCCGCCGTCCCCTGGAAGCCGATCCTGATCCGGCCCGCCACCCCGCGCGCCGACTCCCGCGCCCGCTCCACCACCCCCGCCAACTCCGCGTAGGCAGGCGACAGTTCGGCGCGAAATCGCTCACCCAGCGGGGTCAGCCGCACCCGTCGGCTCGTACGCTCCACAAGGCGGGCGCCGACCCGCTGCTCCAGGGCGGCCAGGAGCTGGCTCACCCGGCTCTGCGAGACGTACAGGCGCTCGCCCGCCCGGCCGAAGTGCAACTCCTCCGCCAGGACGAGGAAGCACTCCAGTTCCCGTATCTCGACACCGCTCATGCCCGTACGCCCCCGGAACCCGTCGATCCATTAGCCACGCTCATTCAAGGATGAGGATTCCGCCGTTGTTCCCGGTGACCGCTCGGGCGTTGTGTGGAGGCCATGGAAACCGTGACCACAACCGCGCCCGCCCCCACCGGACGACGGACCCTGCCGCTGTCCGTCCTCGCCGTCGCGGCCGCCACCTTCTCCGTCGTCACCACGGAGATGCTGCCCGTGGGACTGCTCACCTCCCTCGCCTCGGGGCTGCGCGTCTCCGACGGCACCGCCGGGCTCACCGTCACCGTGCCCGGCCTCGTCGCGGCCGTCGCCGCGCTGCTGCTGCCCGTCGCCGTGCGCCGCGCGGACCGGCGCGCCGTGCTGTGCGGGCTCATGCTGCTGCTCGGCGCCGCCAACCTGGTCTCGGCGCTCGCGCCGTCCTTCGCGGTGCTGCTCGGCGCGCGGATCGTCGTCGGGCTGTGCATCGGCGGCGTCTGGGCCGTCGCGGCGTCCTTGGCGGTACGTCTCGTCCGTACCGAGTCCGTCGGGCGCGCCACCGCCGTGATCTTCAGCGGGATAGCCGTGGCATCGGTGCTCGGCGTGCCCGCGGGCACCTTCCTCGGTGAACTCGCGGGCTGGCGCTGGGCGTTCGGCGCCGTCGCCGCGCTCGGCCTCGCCGTCGCCGCGCTGCTCGCCGCCGTGCTGCCCCCGCTCCCCGCCGCCGAGCCGGTGCGGCTCGGCGTCTTCCCGGAGCTGCTGCGGCTGCCCCGGCTGCGGGTCGGCCTGATCGCCGTGGCGCTGCTCGTGGTGGGGCACTTCACCGCGTACACCTATGTGCGGCCCGTCCTGGAGCGGGTGCCGGACCTGGGGGCGGGGCTCGTCAGCGGGCTGCTGCTCGCCTACGGCGTCGCCGGGGTCGCCGGGAACTTCCTGGGCGGCTCGCTCGCGGCCCGCGACCCCCGCCGGGCGCTCCTCGTGATCTCGGCGGCCCTCGGGGGCCTGGTGCTCCTGATGGGACCGGCCGGGGGCTCGCTCGCCGCGACCGTCGTGCTCCTGATCGCCTGGGGGCTCGCCTACGGCGGCGTCTCGGTGTCCTCGCAGAACTGGGTGATGGCGGCCGCGCCGCGCGCCCGGGAGGCGGCGTCCGCGCTGTTCGCCGGGGTGTTCAACGTGGCCATCGCGGTGGGCGCGCTGGCCGGGGGCCGGGTCGCCGACAGCGTCGGGGTGACCGACGTGCTGTGGGTGGGCGGCGGGCTCGCGGTGCTCGCGCTGGGGGTGGTGGTGTCGGCGGGGCGCCCGCGCGACGAGTCGCCCCGGCCGTGACACGGCTCCGCGCCCGCACGGACCTGGTCGGGATCCGTACGGGCGCGGTGGTGTCCCGGGCCTGAGATCGTCAGCTCAGGGGGCCAGGCAACCTGTCGCCGGGATCTCGGCCGGTACGCCGAGGTTGGCGGGGTCGACGAGCCCCGTGACCTCGGTGACCGCACAGTCGACGGTGGCTACGGGGTCCGGTACGGCACTCGCCGGGGCGGCCAGCGCACCGGCGAGTGTGAGGGTTCCGACGGCCATGGTGGCCAGGGCAGCGATACGGCGCATGAACTTCCCTTGTGTGTGGTGCGGTTGATGCACCCCAGTACTGCCCGGACACGCCCGGGACACATGCGCCGTTTCACTCATCCGTGGCTGATGAAACGATCCCCCGCGACCTGGAGGTTTCGGGGAGACAGGGCCCGGGCCTCACGGGGCCGGGCCTTCTTCGGAACCCCGGCCTCGGGGGGGGCCGGGCCTCGTCCAGAACCCGGGCCTCAGGCGCCCGCGAGCTCCGCCGCCACCAGCTCCGCGATCTGCACCGCGTTCAGCGCGGCACCCTTGCGGAGGTTGTCGTCGGAGATGAAGAACGCGAGGCCGTTCTCGACGGTCTCGTCGCCGCGGATGCGGCCCACGAAGGACTCGTCGCGGCCCGCGGCGCCCAGCGGCGTCGGCACGTCGGTGAGGACGACGCCCTCCGCCGAGGACAGGATCTCGGTGGCGCGCTCCGGCGTCAGCGGCCGCGCGAAGCGGGCGTTGACCTGGAGGGAGTGGCCCGTGAAGACGGGGACGCGGACGCAGGTGCCGGAGACCTTGAGGCCGGGGATCTCCAGGATCTTGCGGGACTCGTGGCGGAGCTTCTGCTCCTCGTCGGTCTCGTTCAGACCGTCGTCGACGATCGAGCCCGCCATCGGCAGGACGTTGTACGCGATCGGCGCGACGTACTTGTCAGGCTCGGGGAACTCGGCCTGGTCGCCGCCGTGCGTCAGCTTCGGCGCGTCCTCGCCGACCTTCTTGATCTGCTCGAACAGCTCGTCGACGCCCGCGAGCCCGGAGCCGGACACCGCCTGGTAGGTGGCGACGACCAGCGAGGTCAGCTCCGCCTCCAGGTGCAGCGGCTTGAGGACCGGCATCGCGGCCATCGTCGTGCAGTTCGGGTTCGCGATGATGCCCTTGGGGCGGTCCGCGATCGCGTGCGGGTTCACCTCGGAGACGACCAGCGGTACGTCGGGGTCGCGCCGCCAGGCCGAGGAGTTGTCGATCACCACGGCGCCCTGCGAGGCGACCTTCTCGGCGAGCGCCTTGGACGTGGCGCCGCCCGCGGAGAACAGGACGATGTCCAGGCCCGTGTAGTCGGCCGTCGAGGCGTCCTCGACCGTCACGCCGTCCAGGACCGAACCGGCCGAGCGGGCCGAGGCGAACAGGCGCAGCTCGTCGAGGGGAAACTCCCGCTCGGCGAGGATCTTGCGCATGACCGTGCCGACCTGACCGGTGGCTCCGACGATTCCGACCTTCACAGGGGTTTCCTCCGTAGTTGCACGTGGCGACGGGTGCCGCTGCCGTTCCATGATGCGTCTGTCCACGGCCGACTTGTCCAATCCATTGTCCGAGGTGCGGGACGCCACACTCCCCGGAGGGGGCGGAGAGATTCCCCGGCGGGGCGCGGCGAACGTTTCCGCGCCCTCCCGCGTCGTAGGGGAAACGCGGGTCGACGGGGGACGTCGCGGGAATGGGGAGGGGCATTGCTGCGCAGAAAATCGCGGGCGCCGCGCCGTGCGGAGGCGGCAGCGGCCGGTCCGCTCGACCCGGCCGACCCGGTAGACCCCGCCGATCCGCTGGACCCGGCCGATCCGCTCGACCCGGCCCAGGAGGACCGGGTGCGGGCCGTCCTGTCGCTCGGCGGGGTGCCGCACGGGGAACTCCAGGACGGCGTGCAGCAGGTCAGGCTGCGGCTCCTGGAGCGGGCGGCGAAGGGTCAGGAGGCGCCGCGCGACGTCTCGGCGTGGGCGGCGGTCGTCGCCTCGAACTGGGCCATGGACTTCCACCGCGCCCGGCGCCGCCAGGAACGCCTCGGCGAGCGGCTCGCCGCGCTGCGGCCCGCGGAGCCCCAGGAGGACGGCGCCGAGTCCCGCGTGCTCTCGCTCGCGGTGGCCCAGGGCCTCGACGAGCTGCCGGACAGCCAGCGGCAGGTCGTCGTGCTGCGCTTCTACGCAGACCTGCCCGTCCGGGACATAGCGGATGAACTGGGCATCCCGGAGGGCACGGTCAAGAGCAGGCTGCACGCGGCCGTACGGATGCTGCGTACGCGGCTGCACGAGGGAGAGGTGGTGTGACCGTGACGCACGAGGAGCCGTACGACGCCGGCGACGCGCTGTCGCTGGCCATCACGGACACACCGGTGCCCGAGGGGGCGCGCGGCGACGAGCGCTTCCTGGCCGAGCACGCCGCGGCCGTCGCCGACGTCGCCCTGCTCCGGGAGCAGCTGCGGATCGTGGGGGATGCGCTGGCGCAGCGTACGGAGCAGGCCGGGGAGGGCGCGCCGGCGGCCGTGACGCCGGACGTCGGGCGACCGGCCCCGAAGCCGCAGCGGCGGCCGGGGCCCGGGCCGGAGCCGGGCCCGCCGTCGCGGCCCGCCCCCACCGCCGTGCTGCCCCCCGCCGCCCCCTTCCGTCCCCCCGGCGCCGCCCGCCGCCGCGCCGTCCTCGCCCTCGCCGCCGTGCTCGGCGCCGGCCTGCTCGGCGGCGTGGTCTGGCTCGGCGTGGAGAGCGGGACCGGGGACGGCGCGGGGGACGACGCGGGCGCCGCGAAGGGCGCGCCGAGCCGCACCGAGGACCGCGAGTCGGGCCCGGCCGCGCGGAAGCCGGGCGGTGCCGCGGACGGCCGGTCGCCCGAGGGTGCCGTCGCCTGTATGCGACTCATCGTCGAGGGCACCGTGCGCGGCGTCGAGCTGCTGCCCGACGGCACCCGGGACCGGATCACGCTCGACGTGTCCCGCTACTACAAGCCCGCCAAGGGGGCGAAGAAGATCACCTTCGTCATGGACGTCGACGTGGACCCGCGGCTGCGGACGGGGGACCGCGTCCTGCTTGGGTTCGACAAGGGCGAGGCGACGCCCGGTCTCTGGTCGACGGGCAAGCGGCTCGCCAAGGACCGCGAGTGGATCGAGAAGGCCCTGCCGGGGTCGCGCGGGCTGACGTGCTGAGGCCGGGCGGCAGCGGAGCACAACCTTCCGGTCAAAGGCGGAGTACTGAGTTCCGGTGACAAGTGCGTGAAGGCGCGGTTGCGACCCCCGGCGAACCTTCTGAACTGCGGTTTCGCCGGGCTACGTTCCTTCCACCGCGCGCCGGTGATCATCGAAGTGCGGGGCATGTACGCGACCACGTACCCGCCCCGTGCCCGACCACGGAGATCACCGGCGCACCTCACCGACCACCCGAGGAAGGACCTCCGTGCGCGCACCCCGCAGCCGGACCACGGCCGCCCTGCTCAGCGCGGCCGTCGCCGCCCCCGTCCTGTTCGCCGCCGCGGCCCCCGCCGGCGCCCAGGACGCCCGGCCCGCCAAGCAGCACCCGAGCCAGGCCGAGAAGGCGCAGAAGCTGGCCAAGAAGCTGGTGAAGAAGTCCACCGGCAAGAGCGCCCACCGCCACCTGGAGAAGTTCCAGCAGATAGCCGACGCCAACGGCGGCAACCGCGCCGCGGGCACCAAGGGCTACGACGCCTCCGCGAAGTACGTCCACGACCGGCTGAAGAAGGCCGGGTACAAGGTCTCGTACCAGAACTTCACGTTCTACGAGTCGCAGACCGTGCGCGAGGGCGCGAGCGTTCTGTCGCCCGAGGCGCGCAAGCTGAACGCCGTGGCGTTCGACTTCAGCAAGTCCACGCCCGAGGGCGGCATCCAGGCCCCGGTCGCCGCCGCCCGCGTCGACGACACCCCGGGCTGCGAGGCCGACGACTACACGTCCGACACCTTCACCGGCAAGATCGCCCTGGTGAAGCGCGGCGCCTGCACCTTCGCCGAGAAGGAGGCCGCCGCGGCCAAGGCCGGCGCCGTCGGCCTCGTCCTCTACAACCACTCCGGCGACCAGCCCGTCAAGGGCAACCTGGAGGTCCCGGAGAACGCGCACATCCCCGCCGTCGGCATCACCAAGGCCGAGGGCGAGAAGCTGGCCGAGCAGGTCGGCAAGGGCGAGGTCAAGGTCTCCGTGGACGTCGCCACCAAGGCCGTCCCGCACAAGACCCGCAACGTCGTCGCCGAGACCCGCGGCGGCCGCGCCGACCGTGTCGTGGCGCTCGGCGCGCACCTCGACTCCGTGCACGAGGGCCCCGGCATCAACGACAACGGCTCCGGCTCGGCCGGTCTGATCGAGGTCGCCGAGAAGCTCGCCAAGGAGACCAAGGGCGGCAAGAAGCTGACCAACAAGGTCCGCTTCGCCTGGTGGTCGGCCGAGGAGCTGGGCCTGCTCGGCTCGGACCACTACGTCAAGTCGCTGTCGGCGCAGCAGAAGAAGAACATCAAGCTGTACCTGAACTTCGACATGATCGGCTCGCCGAACGGGGCGGAGCTGGTCTACGACGGCGACAACTCCGACAACACCGGCTCGGGCCCGGGTCCGGAGGGCTCCGCGCAGATCGAGGGCCTGATCAACGGCTTCCTCGACAAGAAGAAGGTCCCGCACTGGGGCACCGACTTCGACGGCCGCTCCGACTACGGCGCGTTCATCGCCAACGGCATCCCGGCGGGCGGCACCTTCACCGGCGCCGAGGGCCTGAAGACCGAGGAGCAGGCGGCGAAGGCGGGCGGCAAGGCCGGCCAGCCGTACGACCCCAACTACCACGCCGCGGGCGACACGCTGAAGAACATCGACCGCAAGATCTTCGCGACGAACATCGACGTGATCGCGCACGCGGTGGGTACGTACGCGCACGACCTCAGGTCGCTGAAGGGCTGACGCCGGCCTGAACAGCCGAACGGGGGCGGGCACTTGAGTGCCCGCCCCCGTTCTCATGCTGTCAGCGTTACGGAGTGACCTTCTCCACCGTCACGCTGCCCGTGCCCGCGACGGACCCGCGCGCGTTCAGGAGGTTCACCTCGCCGAACAGCACCCGCCCGTCGGCGGTGGGAGCGTCCGCGACGACCTCGGCCGAGACCTCGGCGGAGGCACCGTGGGCGAGCTTGACGACCTTCGTCTCGTCGACCTTGATCTTGCCGAGCGAGGCGGCGAAGAACACGTCACGGTAGTTGTACGCGGTCGAGCCCGACGGGATGGAGTAGCCCGCGACCTCGATGGTGTACTTGCCCGCGGCCGGCTTGTTGAGGCGCACCGACTCCTCGGAGTCGCCGTCCGCCGAACTGCCCACCGGCACGCCGTCCTTGAGGACCGTCAGGTCCAGGTCGGCGGCGCTGTCGGCGGTGGAGCCGATCGCCACGTCGAGCCGCTCGGCGCCCGCGGGCACCTCGACCGTGCTGGTGTGCGTCTCGCCCTGCTTGATGGTGGGACGCGTGGTGGCGGCCGAGCCCAGCGTGCCGCCCTTCAGCTTGCCGTCCACGGCGGCGTAGTGGTTCGTCGCCTTCCAGGTGACGGGCGCGGCCTGGCCGGACTTGGCCTCCGCGACCTTCTGCGTCGCCGGGTCGAAGCTCACGCCGAGCGCGGCGACGTCCAGCTTGTACGGGTTGTCGAGCAGCGGCGACGTACGGCGCGACTCGACCTCGATCTCCCAGACACCCGGCGTCGGGTTCGCGTACGAACGCAGGTCGGGGCGGCAGGTGTTGTCCGGGTTGGGGAAGTTCGGGTAGCAGACGAGGGAGGACGTCGACTCGGCCGGGACGCCGTACGGGTGGATGGAGATGAACCGCGTCTGGCTCTTGTCCTTCAGCCCGCCGAGCGCGACCTCCAGGGTCTTCGCGCCCTTCGGCACCGTCACGAAGTACGACTTGGTGGAGTTGCGCTGCACCGAGCCGGACGCCTCGAAGGTGAAGGACGGCTTGGCGAGGTCCTTGGCGACGACCACCGTGGTCATGATCTGGTGGTCGATGCCGCGGGTGCGCCGGTCGTTCACCGTCAGCCTGGCGCTGGACAGGCCCGCCGCCTTCGGCTTGGCCTGCACCTTGACGGTCACGGCCTTGTTCAGCGGCAGGAACACGTCGTCGTCGCCGACGAGGCGGAACGTGCCGCCGTGGTTGTTGGCGAAGCCGAGCTTGTGCAGCACGGGACGCGTCGGGCCCGTCGTACGCGTGATCTTCACGTCGTACGTCTTCTTCTGGCCCGCCTTCAGGCCGCCCTCGCGGTCGTACAGACCGGTGCCGGGCTTCTTGAGCTCCTGCTCAAGTGCCGTGTCGACAGGAGCCTTGACCGTGTACTCATGGGCCTTGGCGCCGCCCTTGATCGCGTCCCAGGCGTCCACGACGTCGATCAGGCCGGTGCCCTGCTCGTAGGCCTGCACGCCGGGGATGGTGTGCGCGGTCGAGGTGAGCGCGGTGCGCAGCTTCGCCGGGGACAGCTCCAGGCGCTTCTGCTTCGCGGCGGAGAGCAGCAGTGCGGACGCGCCAGCGGCCTGAGGCGACGACATCGACGTGCCCTGCAGCATCGAGTAACCGGCGGGCAGTTGGTAGCCCGCCTCGGCCGCCGGGCCGCCCGGCAGCCAGGTCTGCGTGGTGTTGATGGCCGAGCCCGGCGCGGTGACCAGGGGCTGGAAGCCGCCGTCCTCACGCGGGCCGCGCGAGGAGAACGGGAACATGCCGTACTTCTTCGTCACCTCGGAGCCGTAGTTGGCGGCCCAGGTCTCCTTGGAGATGGCCGCGCCCACGGAGATGACGTGGTCGGCGAGGCCGGGGTCGCCGACGGTGTTGGCGCCGGGGCCCGAGTTGCCGGCCGAGATCACCAGCTGCACGCCGTAGGTGTCGATGAGGCGCTTGTACAGCTCGGCGCGGGCGTTGTTGCCGTCGTTGAGCGCGGGCAGGCCGCCGATCGACATGTTGACGATGTCGACGCCGCGCTTCGTCACGAGGTCGATCATGCCCTCGGTGAGCGCGACGTTGGTGCACCCTCCGGTCCAGGTGCAGGCGCGCGAGGACACCAGCTTGGCGCCCGGGGCAGCGCCGTTCATCTTGCCGCCGAACAGCTTGTTGGCGGCCGTGATGCCCGCGACGTGCGTGCCGTGCTCGGACTCGATGAGGCCGATGTTCACGAAGTCGGCCTTCTTGCCGACCCAGTCGCCGCCGTAGGGGTCGGTCGGCACGTCCTTGCGGATCTCCACGACGAACGGCACGCGCTCGGCGACGTCGGTGGCCGGGTCGTCCTTGCCGAAGTAGCCGACCTGGTGCTTGTCCCCGTAGGGCTTCATCACCTTGTCGTCGGCGAAGTCCTTGTTGTCGTTCAGGTCGACGCGGACGGTGCCGGCGGCCGGGTCGTACAGGACGCCCCAGGAGTCGGTGGTGTCGCCGTCGCGGTTCAGGTCGCCCTTGGCGTCGCCGCCGGTGGTCGCGGCCTCGCGGAAACGGTTCACCTGGTACGAGCCCGCCGGGGCCTTCCACGTGTCACCGTCCCAGGTGAACGTGGGCCCGCTGACGGGGTTGGTCATCCGCCGCCAGGTTCCGTCGGCGTCCACGATCGGGTCGGTGGCGGTCACCCAGTCGGTGATCTTGCGCTCGCCGGTCGTCGTCTTCTGCAGCGCCGGGTGGCCGAGGTCGACGCCCGAGTCGAGGACGCCGATGGTGATGCCGCGTCCGTCCGCCTTCGGGTTCTTCTTCACGAATTCGACGGCGCCCGTCTCGAAGGACGGGTTGTACGGGTTCTTCGCGGGCGTGTTCTTGTCCGGCGCCGGGTAGGCGGCGCGGCCCTGCGCGGACGTGGCGGACTTGGCGCCGCCCGGCCTCGGGTCGTCCAGCTTGATCTCGTGCCGCAGGTCGATGGCGTGCACGGAGGGGAGCTTCGAGGCGGCCTTGATGGCGGCGTCGGCGCGGGCGGTCGGGACCGCGGCGCGGACGTAGCCGAGCTTGTCGTAGGTGCGGCCCACGGAGCCGCCCTTGACGGCGTCCAGCTCCTCGGCGACCTGCTCGGTCGCGCCGGGCGCGGTGGCGACCATCATCGTGACGGTCTTGTCGCCGTCCGCCTTGGCGTCGGCGAGCAGTTCGGCGTCCGCGGGGCCGAGCTTGGCGGCTGTGTCTTTGGGGGCCTTGGGGGCGTCGGCGGACGGGACGGGGGAGGGGGTGTCGGCGGCGAAGGCCAGCGGGAGCGGGGCCGCCGCGCTGAGGGCGGCGGCCACGCCTATCGCGGTGGCGAGGCGGGCGGCGCGCCGGGCGCCGAGCGGGCGCCGGGCACGGTCGTCGGGTCTCGCACCGGATATCGGCGCACGTCGTGGATCGAGGGTCATCAGCATCCCTGTACGTAAAGATCGGCTGGTCGAGCCGATATGGCGAGGGTCCGGAATACGGGGCCGGATGACCGCTCAGCTTTACGTAAGGGGTGCCTGTTTGGGGAGAGTTGCCCGGGACGGGATGCGCCGGTGGCGTACTTCCGCCATACGCCATCGGGAACAAGGCGGCATTTAACGGTACTTGGTGGTCGTGCCCCGAAGGGGCGCGGGGAACTGCGCGACCAGCCACGAAGCACCCGCAGACGACATACCGAACTTCCGGCGGAGCGCTTAGCTTTCCCGCGAGCGGGCGTAGTGCCGGGACGCCTTCGCCCGGTTGCCGCACACGGCCATCGAGCACCAGCGCCGGGTGCCGTTCCGCGAGGTGTCGAAGAAGTGCAGGACACAGGCCTCGTGGGCGCAGCCGCGGATGCGGTCGGGCGCCCGGGTCAGCAGCTCCAGATAGTCGCGCGCCGCGAGCCAGGCGGGCCCCCAGGACGGGTCCTCGAACTCGGGCTCCTCGCCGGGCCCGGCCGGTGTCAGGGTCGCCCGGATGCGGCCGTGCGCGAGGACGGCGTCGACGCGGGCGACGGCGGCGGGGTCGCCGCCCGGCCTGCCCGGCAGGTCGACCAGGCCGGCGAGGGCGTCGCGGGCGCGCAGCAGATGCTCCAGGGTCCGCCCGTCGGCGGCGAACCGCCCGTCGAGCCGGTTCGCCGCCAGCCAGACGGTGAGCCCGTCCCTGTCGCTGAGCCCGCCGGTCCCGCCGAGCAGGTCTTCGCGGGCGCCGTCCTGCATCCAGCGGGTGTTGAGCAGATCCAGGGAGAGGGGCTCACCGGTGAGGGGGCGCGGGTCGGGCGGGATGGCGGCGGGCATGGGGACTCCCTTCGGCGCTAACCACTAAAGGGTACGTGACCGGTTGACGGTCGCGCCCTCTAACCTCTAACCTCAAATTAGACGGTTAGCCCGCGTCGGGCGGGCCACCCTTGTCCCGAAAGGCGACACGATGCCTCCGAGCACTCTCGGCGCCCCGCGAACGGGCCACATAGGCCTGAACGTCACCGACCTCGACCGCTCCCTCGCCTTCTACCGGGACGTCATCGGCTTCGACGTGATCGGCGAGGGCAAGGAGGAGGGCCGCCGCTTCGCCTTCCTCGGCCACGCGGGCGCCCTCACGCTCACGCTCTGGCAGCAGGCGGACGCCCCGTACGAACGCGGGCACGCGGGCCTGCACCACCTCGCCTTCGAGGTCGACACGATCGACCAGGTCAGGGCGTACGAGCGAGAACTGCGGGCGTACGGAGTGGAGTTCGCCTACGACGGCGTCGTGCCGCACGGCGAGGGCGCCGCGTCCGGCGGGATCTTCTTCCACGACCCCGACGGCACCCGCCTGGAGATCTGCGCCCCCGCCGGCGCCGAGTCCGCGACCGCCCCCGTCGCGGCGGCACCGACCTGCGGCTTCTTCTAGAAGGGCGGCACCGCATGGACAGCCCCTACCACCCGGGATCGCGCGCCGTGCAGGACCGCGTCGGCGTACGCGAACTCGCCGATCACGTCGGCCGGTCCATCGGGCAGGGCATCCGGCCGGTCGCCGCCGCGTTCCTGGAACTCCAGCCGATGCTGGTGATCGGCGCGGCGGACCCGGCGGATGGGCGGGTGTGGGCGTCGCTGCTCACCGGCGAGCCCGGTTTCGTACGGGCCACGGGGCCGCGCCGGATCTCGGTGGCGGGCGGTCTCCCGGAAGGGGACCCGCTCGCCGCCGCCCTGATGGTGCCCGGCACCCCCGTCGGCACCATCGCCCTGGACCCGCGCACGCGGCGCCGGATGCGCCTGAACGGCCGGTCCCGCCCGACCCTGCGCGGCCTGGCCGTCGAGGCGGACCAGGTCTTCTCCAACTGCCCCAAGTACCTCCAGCAGCGCCGGCTCCTGGGCGCCCGGCCCCCGGCGCCCGGCCCCCGGCCCACCCGCGACCCCCGCACCACCCGCGGCACCGACCTCACCCCCGCCCAACGGGACTTCGTCGCCGCGGCGGACACCTTCTTCCTGGCCACCGTCCGCGCGGGCGGCGCCGACGCCAGCCACCGCGGCGGCAACCCCGGCTTCGTACGCGTCGTCTCACCCCGCGACCTCGAGTGGACCGACTACCCCGGCAACGCGATGTTCCTGAGCCTCGGCAACCTCACCCGCGACCCCCGCGCGGGCCTGCTCTTCCTCGACTGGACGACGGGCACCGCACTCCACCTCACGGGCACGGCCCACACCGTCTACGCCCCCGACGGCACCCGCACGGTCCGCCTCACCCTCACCGAAACCCACGAGACCGCGGACGTCTCCCCCTGGACGTGGTCCGCCCCCACCTACTCACCCGCCAACCCACCGCTCCGGTAACGGGACGTGCCTATCTCGTGTACGGGGTCTAACGTCGGCCCGTGCACAAGGAACTCCGGGTGGCGGCCTACGCCGTATGCGTACGCGACGGGTCCGTGCTGCTCGCCCGGTGGGTGGCGGGTGACGGGAGCAAACGGTGGACGTTGCCCGGGGGCGGCATGGACCACGGGGAGGATCCGTACGACACGGTGATCCGGGAGGCCGACGAGGAGACCGGGTACGTCGTGGAGCCGGTCGCGCTGCTCGGTGTGGACTCGCTGCGGCGCCGCTATCCGCGGCGGCTCGGGGCCGTGGCGGACTTCCACGGCGTGCGGATCGTGTACGAGGGGCGGGTGACCGGGGGTTCTCTGCGGCACGAGACGTCGGGGTCGACGGACCGGGCGGCGTGGCATCCCCTGGACGACGTCGCCGCGCTGGACCGCGTGAGCCTGGTCGACGTCGGCCTGTCCCTCTGGCGCGCCCGCCCGGCCCACGGCCACTTGCCGTAGCCCTCTGGTCCGCACCCCCGCTTCGTGGCCGGGTTTCAGCCCGTCCGGCGTTTGAGGACGAGGCCGTTCAGGCCGATACGGGGGTCTGGGGGCGGAGCCCCCAGTTACGGGAAGGGGCGGGATGGGGGAGCCCTCGGCAGGGCCGACTACCCCCGCAGATGAACACGGCGTGACCGCCGACCCACCCCCCAACGAGCACCCCGTGCACACGCAGGGCAGCCCCAGATCCACTTACGGTGATCGGCGCTGCCCGTTGTGGCGACGTTAACGCGCAGGCCACCCCCGCTGCCAACGATCCAGTACGAGCGGGAAGTCCGCCGGCGAACCACTGCCCGGGCCTCCCGCGACCACTGCCGACGCGTTCGCACTCGGGGAGACGCGCCATGTCGCGCATACGCTCTGTCGCCACCACGGCGGCCACTGCCACCGCCTCCGCCACCACGTCCGCCGTCGCCACGGTGAACCGCCGCGCGTTCCTCGCGGCGACCGGCGCCGTCTCCCTGTCCGCGGGCGTCGGATACGCCCTGGGTCCGGGAGCGGGCTCCGGCAAGGCCGCCCCCGCGGCGGCCGCCCCGGTGCCGATGTCCCGCAGGGCCCCCTCCGCCCCACTGGCCCCGTACCGCTCGGGCACCACCCTCGCCACGGTCTCGGCACCTCATGGCCCTCGCGGCACCTCCGGCTACCGCCGCCTCGGCGACGGCCCGGCCTGGGACCGCGTCGTCCGCGCGGACCTGGCCGCGGCCAAGCCCGGCCGCGAGTCCCGCCGCACCCCGCTCGCCGCGTTCGTCCAGTTCACCGACCTGCACCTGGTCGACGTACAGCACCCGCTCCGCTACGAGTACGTGCGCGCCCAGACGGCCAGCGCCTGGCGGCCGCAGGAGGCCCTGTCCGTGCCGGGCGCCGTCTCGCTGGTGGAACAGGTCAACGGGTTGCGCGGGGCGCCCGCCACCGGCGCCCCGCTGCACTTCGTCATGACGACGGGCGACAACACGGACAACAACTCGCGCAACGAGCTGGACTGGTTCCTGAAGGTGATGAGCGGCGGCCGCGTCACCCCCAACTCCGGCGACCCGCGCCGCTACGAGGGCGTACAGGACAGCGGTCTGAAGCTCTACTGGCAGCCGGACGCCGCCCTGCGCGACGCCGACAAGAGCGCCGGCTTCCCGCACCTGCACGGCTTCCTGGACGCGGCGATCCGCGAGGTCAACAGCCCGGGCCTGAACCTGCCGTGGTACTCCACGGTCGGCAACCACGACGGCCTTCCCGGCGGCTGCTACGCCCCCGGGGACTCGTACTTCACCGAGTTCGCCGTCGGCGGCAGAAAGCTGATGTCCCTCGACGAGGCGCGTGGCGCGGCCCTGTGGAAGAACGTCAAGAAGGGCGGCGACCCGAAGGGCGCCGTCTTCAAGGAACTGCTGAAGTCCGAGGCCCGGCGCATGCGTTCGGTCACGCCGGACGAGGCCCGTGCCCCCTTCACCCCCGCCGAGTACGTCAAGGCCCACCTCGACCCGGCGCACGCCGGCCGCGGCCCGGTCGGCCACGGCTACACCCAGGAGAACCTGGCCAACCGCACGCAGTACTACTCCTTCCGCATCACCGACGACGTCCTCGGCATCAGCCTGGACACCACCGACCCGGGCGGCCACTACGAGGGTTCGCTCGGCACGGCCCAACTGCGCTGGCTGGAGCGGCAGCTGACGGAGGTGGAGAAGAGCGGCGACGCCTCGTACGTCATCGTCTTCAGCCACCACACCAGCAAGTCCATGCGGAATCTGCGCACCGACCCCAACCATCCGCGCGAGTCCCGGCACGGCGGGGACGAGGTCGCGGCACTCCTCGGCCGGCACCGCTCCGTGCTCGCCTGGGTGAACGGCCACAGCCACAAGAACGCCATCACGCCGCACCGCACGGAACACGGCTCCTTCTGGGAGGTGTCCACCGCCTCGCACATCGACTTCCCGCAGCTCGCCCGGGTGATCGAGCTGGTCGACAACCACGACGGGACGCTCTCCCTGTTCACCACCCTCATCGAGTCCGCCGCCCCGCACCGTACGGACTTCGCCGATCTCTCCCAGACCGGCCTCGCCGCCCTGTACCGCGAGCTGGCCTTCAACGCCCCGGGCGCCAAGCCCACGCTGGGCGGCGACCCCGAGGACCGCAATACGGAACTTATTCTGCGAAAGGGCTGAAAGTGGTCTAATTTCGGCACCCTCCTCCGGGACCTTCCGGGCCCGGCGTCGTTCGCCATGGCAGCCGACACAGGAGGAAGGGCGCCATGAGCGAAGAGCCGAAGCCGACGGGGCTGGCGGAGCCGACGGAGCCGACGGGGCTGGCGGAGCCGACGGAGCCGACGGGGCTGGCGGAGCCGACGGGGCCGACGGAGCCGATGAAGTCGCGCAGGGGACAGCGGGGGCCGGTGCGGAGGTCATTGGGGGGTGCTGCCGTCGTGGTGGCCGCGACGGCGGGGGCCCTGGTCGCCCCGGCGGTCGCCGCGCCCCCACCCGCGCCCGCCGCGCCTGGCGCACCTGCATACGCCGCCCACGCCGCCCCCGCCCCCGACCGCGGGCACGAGCGCACCCGCGCCGCCATGGACGCCGCCGTCCGCGGCGGCGTCCCCGGGGTCACCGCGCACGCCTGGGACAGGCGGGGCCCCTGGAGCGCCGCCTCGGGCGTCGGCGATCTGCGGAAGCAGACCCCGCGCGGCCCCCACGACCGCTTCCGTGCCGCCAGCATCACCAAGACCTTCGTGGCGACGGTGCTGCTGCAGCTGGAGGCGGAGGGCAACCTCGACCTGGACGACAAGGTCGGGAAGTGGCTGCCCGGCATGGTCGAGGGCAACGGCCACGACGGCGACCGGATCACGCTGCGGCAGCTGCTCAACCACACCAGCGGGATCCACGACTACGCCGGCGACCCGGACTTCGTCCGCGCGCTCTCCGCGACGGGGTTCTTCGAGCACCGTTACCGCACCTGGACCCCGCGCGAACTGGTGGCGGTGGCCATGCGGCACAAGCCGTACTTCCCGCCCGGCAAGGGCTGGCGCTACTCCAACACCGGCTACCTGCTCGCCGGCCTGATCATCGAGAAGGCCACCGGCCATCCGTACGGCGACGAGGTGCGGCGGCGCGTCATCGAGCCGCTCGGCCTGCACTCCACCTCCGTACCCGGCACCGACACCACCGTCCCCCGGCCGAGCTCGCGCGCCTACTCGAAGCTGGCGGAGAAGCCGGACGGCCACACGTACGACGTGACGGAGCTGAACCCGTCGGCCGCGGGCGCCTCGGGCGAGATGATCTCCGACGCGGCGGACCTCAACCGCTTCTACTCGGCCCTGCTGCGCGGCCGGCTGCTGCCGGAGAAGCAGCTCGCCGAGATGAAGCGGACCGTCGCGGCCGGGGGCGCGGAGGCGGGCGGCGGCCGCTACGGCCTCGGCCTGATGCGGCTGGAGCTCAGCTGCGGCACGGTGGTCTGGGGTCACCGCGGCGGCATCCACGGCTCCCAGTCGATGGCGGTGGCCACGACGGACGGCCGCCACGCGCTCGCCTTCAACTTCAACGGCGACTGGGCGGCGGGCGGCCAGGGCCCGATCACGGAAGCGGAGTTCTGCCGCAAGTAGCCCGACGCGCGGGCCACTTCACGCTTCGTACGTGGCACGCTCCCCGCCTCGTACGTGGCACGATCCCCGCCTCGTACGTGGCACGCGTGCGGGGGCGGAACCCCGTCGTCCAGGGTTCCGCCCCCGCACTCCCCTCCTGCGGACGGGCCGTCGACCGCTAGCGCGGCAGCACCACGATGTACGCCGCCGGCTCCCGGTCGGCCGCCGCCATCAGGGCCGTCCGCACGATCGTCGCCTGCTGCTCCGCCGCGTCGCGGAGCTTCTTCGGGGTGAGGTGGACGACGGTGATCCCGAGCCGTTCCAAGTGCTCGCGTTTGCGGGCGTACTCGGACCATTCCCCGGGCTCACGGCGCG
The DNA here is from genome assembly GCF_014649395.1 of Streptomyces aureoverticillatus. Taxonomy (GTDB): domain Bacteria; phylum Actinomycetota; class Actinomycetes; order Streptomycetales; family Streptomycetaceae; genus Streptomyces; species Streptomyces aureoverticillatus. The sequence goes on along the minus strand of NZ_BMSY01000002.1, from coordinate 339,070 downwards.
GCTCGAGCAGGGGAGACCCCGTTCCGGGCTGCCGGCTCCGCTCGGCGAGCGAGGCGCCGGCGCCGTCGTCGCCCTGGCGCGGCGCCCTGGTGTCGAGTTCGACGGCGACGGCGTGCTCGGGCCAGTAGGCGTCGACGCCGCCCAGGTGCGGGCCGCCGGGCAGCCGCAGGTCGACGTTCCACAGCGGCTCGGGCAGCCCGTACTCGCGGACCAGCGCGTACAGGCGGTCCTCCGCGATCGCCCGCCCCTCGGCGATCAGTGAGTCCACGGCGTTCACGACGTGCGGCCGGGCCAGCAGCCGCGCGTTGTTCAACTCCCGTACGACCGCCGCTGGTTCGCAGTGGCCGCCGCGCACCGCCTCGGTGAGCAGCCGCCGGACCGCGCCCGCCTCGGCGAGCTGCGCCACGGCGTCGGCCAGTGCGCGCGGCACCGGGGCGACGGGAAGTCCGGTGATCTGCTGGGGAGTCGGCAGGGTGTGGCTGCGGACGAGGCGGGCGCAGCCGGTGGAGCGCAGCCGCCGGGTGCGGGGCACGAGGACGTCGATGCGGTCCAGGGAGAGCAGGGGCGGCGCGGAGGAGAAGCGGTGCAGTGCGAGCGCGGCGAGCCCGGTGATCATCGCGTCCGCGTACGCCGCGTGCTGTTCGCCCGGTCCGGGCTGTGCGGGGACGGCCCTGGCCTGCTTGGCGGGGGGCCGCCCGGCGTAAAGGAGGACGCCGTGCAGCCGTTCCTCGCTGGTCGGCGGGCCCGGGTGGAGCAGGAAGACGCCGGGCAGCAACTGCTGCCAGGGACCGCCGGGGCGGCAGTGGGCGGTGGCGGTGGCGCCGGAGACGCCGTGCTCGCGCAGTTGGGCCGCGCTCATGACGCGTCGCTGGGAGGTGGTCAAGTGGCACAGGGGGCGGGGGGACAGTGGGGTGTTGTGGTTCATGCCGGGGCCTTTCCCGCCCCCGGCGGGGCCCCTAACCGCTGTTACAGGCCCGTCGACAAAACCGGACAACCCCGTCCTAAAGTACGGGCGTTCGAGGGCCGAAAATGGCTGGTTCGGGGCGTGTGCGGGCGTACGGGCGGCCGCGCCGGGGCGCGCGCGGCCGCGCCGTGCCCTCTTGTAGGTGGCGGACACCGTTGTCATACTCGGCGCCATGTTTGGCATGGACGCGACGTAAGTCGGGCAATCCCTGAGGCGCGCCCGCGCCGGACACCGGTAACTCCCAAGGACCGCACCCCACTTGATCGGTCCATCCCCCCATGGAGGTACTGCGTGAGCACCCAACGAGCGAGCAAGCGACGCCTGGCCATGACCGGAGTCGGCGTCGCCGCGCTGGTCGCCGGCACCCTGACGATGGCGCACACCAGCGCCGCCGCACCCGCCCCCACCCCGGACACCCTCACCTCGTCGGCGGCGAGCAAGCTGGCGAACTCCCTGTCCGCCGACCTCAAGAGCGACACCGCCGGCGCCTACTACGACGCCTCGGCCAAGAAGCTCGTCGTCAACGTCACCGACAGCGCCGCGGCCGGCCAGGTCCGCGAGGCCGGCGCCGAGGCCAGGCTCGTCAAGAACTCCCAGGCCGAACTCAAGGCTGTGCAGAAGGATCTGGGCGAGCGCGCCGTCCCCGGCACCGCACGCGGTGTGGACCCGGTGACCAACAAGGTCGTCGTCACCGCCGACAGCACCGTCAAGGGCGCGGCCCTGGGCCAGTTGAAGAAGGACGTCGCCGCGCAGGACGGCAAGGCCGTCCTCGAGCGGGCGCCCGGAAAGTTCAGCACGCTCATCCGCGGCGGCGACGCCATCTACGCCTCCGGCGGCCGCTGCTCGCTCGGCTTCAACGTCGTCAAGAACGGCCAGCCGTACTTCCTCACCGCGGGCCACTGCGCCTCCCTCGCCGGCACCACCTGGTCGGAGACCCAGGGCGGCTCGGCCATCGGCACCGTCGAGGACTACGGCTTCCCCGGCCGTGACGACGCCATCGTGAAGTACACCGCCAACGTCGCGCACCCGAGCGAGGTCAACCTCTACAACGGCAGCGCCCAGCAGATCACGGGCGCCCGCCAGGCCGTCGTCGGCGAGCAGGTCCAGCGCAGCGGCAGCACGACCCGGCTGCACGGCGGCACCGTCCAGCGGCTCAACGTCTCCGTGACCTACCCGCAGGGCACCGTCAACGGCCTCATCCAGACCAACGTCTGCGCCGAGCCCGGCGACAGCGGCGGCGCGATGTTCGCCGGCAACAGCGCCCTCGGCCTGACCTCGGGCGGCAGCGGCAACTGCTCCAGCGGCGGCACCACGTTCTTCGCCCCGGTAGCCGACGCCCTGTCCCGCTACGGGGCGCAGATCGGCTGACGCCCGGCGCTCAGCGGTCGCGCCCTCTGCATTCCCTCAAACGCCGGGCGGGCATTGACGGCCCGCCCGGCGCAGTCTTAGCCCGTCCGGCGCTTGAGGACGAGCGCGCAGCGCGATGCCCTGAGAGCAGGCACCGCGGCGCGACGCATTGAAGACAAGCGCGCAGCGCCACGACCGGGGCCCAGGGGGCAACACCCCCCGGGCTCACCCATCCCCTCAAACGGGGCCCGCGGCCCCGTCGCAGGATTGCGCCCGCAGCGAGCGGGCGAGGTCGTCCCGGGCCTCCAGGACCAGCCGCCGCAGCGCGGGCGCCGCTTGCTCATGCGAGCCGAGCCACGCGTCCGCCGCGGCCAGCGTCTCCCGGCCGTCCTGGAGGTGCGGGAACAGACCGCGCACCACGTCCATGCCGATCTGGATGGACCGCTCGGCCCACACCCGCTCGATCGCCTCGAAGTACCTCGCTGCGTACGGAGCGGTCAGCTCGCGCTGCGAGGGCTGCTGGAAGCCCGCGATGGTCGCCTCCACCAGCGCGTTGGACAGCGCGTCCGACTCCACCACGGAGGCCCACGCCTGCGCCTTCACCGCCGCCGACGGCCGCGCGGCCAGGCAGCGGACCTGGTGCCGCTTGCCGGACGCCGTGTCGTCCCGGGCCAGCTCGGCGGCCAGCGCCTGCTCGTCCGCCGCGCCGTGCACCGCGAGCGCGCCGAGGAACGCCCAGCGCAGCTCCTGGTCCACGTCCAGGCCGTCGATCTTGGCGGTGCCGTCAAGAAGCCCCTGGAGGAGCTGGAGATCGGCCGCCGAGGACGCCGTCGACGCGAAGAACCGCGCCCAGGTGAGCTGGTGCTGGCTGCCCGGCTCGGCCAGGCGCAGCTCCCGCAGGGCGCCCTCGGCGAGGGCCCGGCCGCCCTCCTCGCGCCATTCGGGCGCGGCGTAGTGCGTGCGGGCGGAGCTTGCCCAGGCGTGCAGCATCTGGAGCACGCCGATGTCGGACTCCTGGCCGGCGAAGCGCAGCACGAGGCCGATGAAGTCCCGCGCGGGCATGAGCGCGTCCCGCGTGAGGTTCCACAGCGCCGACCAGCACAGGGCGCGGGCCAACGGGTCGGTGATGTCGCCGAGGTGCTCGCGGAGCGTGGCCAGGGACGTCTCGTCGAAGCGGATCTTGCAGTACGTCAGGTCGTCGTCGTTGACCAGGATCAGCTCCGGCTCCTCGGCCCCGGCGAGCTCGGCGACCGTGGTCCGGGGGCCCTCGACGTCGACCTCCGCGCGGGCGTACCGCACGAGTGCGCCGCCCGCCTCGCGGCGGTACAGGCCCACGGCCACGCGGTGCGGCCGCAGTTCCGGGTGCGACTCGGCGGCCTCCTGCACGACGGCCAGCTCCGTGACGCGGCCCTCCGCGTTCAGGATCACCTGCGGGGTGAGGGAGTTGACGCCCGCCGTCTCCAGCCACGCCCGCGACCAGGCCGTCATGTCCCGGCCGCTGGTCTCCTCCAGGACGGAGAGCAGGTCGCCGAGGCGGGTGTTGCCGTACGCGTGCCGCTTGAAGTAGCGGCGGGCGCCCTCCAGGAAGGCGTCCCGCCCGGCGTAGGCCACGAGCTGCTTGAGGACCGAGGCGCCCTTGGCGTACGTGATCCCGTCGAAGTTGAGCTTGGCGTCCTCCAGGTCGCGGATGTCGGCCGTGACCGGGTGGGTGGAGGGGAGCTGGTCGGCGCGGTAGGCCCAGGCCTTGCGGTTGTTGGCGAAGGTGATCCAGCCGTTGGTGAAGCGCGTCGCCTCGACCATGGAGAAGGAGCCCATGAAGTCGGCGAAGGACTCCTTGAGCCACAGGTCGTCCCACCAGCGCATGGTGACGAGGTCGCCGAACCACATGTGCGCCATCTCGTGCAGGATGACGTTGGCCCGCCGCTCGTACGACGCCTGGGTGACCTTGCCGCGGAAGATGAACTCCTCGCGGAACGTGACACAGCCGGGGTTCTCCATCGCGCCCAGGTTGTACTCCGGGACGAAGGCCTGGTCGTACTTCCCGAAGGGGTACGGGTAGTCGAAGTGGTCGTGGAAGAAGTCCAGGCCCTGCTTGGTGACGAGGAAGACGTCGTCCGCGTCGAAGTGCTTGGCGAGGCCCTTGCGGCACATCGCGCCGAGCGGGATCTCCAGGCGGGTGCCGTCGTCGAGGACGCGCTCGTAGGAGTCGGTCACGTAGTGATAAGGCCCCGCGACGACCGCGGTGATGTACGTCGAGATCGGCTTGGTCTCGGCGAACTTCCAGACTCTGCCCGCCCGTCGCCCGCCGCCACCCTTATTCGGAAGCGCTTCGCGCCCTTCTTGAATCAGTTCACCGGCGCCGTTGCTCCACACCGTCCAGCCCTCCGGTGCCTGCGCGGAGAAGCGGAAGGGGGCCTTCAGGTCGGGCTGCTCGAAGTTGGCGAAGACGCGGCGGGAGTCCGCGGGCTCGTACTGCGTGTAGAGATAGACCTCGCCGTCCTCGGGGTCGACGAAGCGGTGCATGCCCTCGCCGGTGCGGCTGTAGGCGCACTGGGCGTCCACCACCAGCTCGTTCTCCTCGCGCAGGTCTTCCAGCGCGATGCGGGCGCCGTCGAAGACCTCGGAGGGGTCCAGGTCCTTGCCGTTCAGGGACACGGCCGTCACGCTCGGCGCGATCAGGTCCGCGAAGCTCGTGGCGCCCGGCTCGGCGCAGCGGAAGCGGAGGGTCGTCACCGACCGGAACGTGCGCGGCGCCCCTTCGTCGCCGTCGCTGTCGCCCACCGCCGAGCGCAGGTCGAGGAAGACCTCGTACCCCTCGACGGACAACAGCGCGGCCCGCTCCTGGGCCTCGTCGCGGGACAGATTCTCACCGGGCACGGGCTGCACTCCCTTGTGGCTCGCGGATGGCTCGCATGACTCGTCCGAACGCCTCTGATCCTCGCACGCGGCCCGATCGGCGGACATCCGGGAATGCCCTGGCACACCCCCGACGTTTCCCGGCCAGTCCCCGAACGGATTCCTTAGGGAGAGACATGTCCGAGAACGTCGCGAGCGGCAAGACCCCGGTCGACTTCTGGTTCGACCCGCTGTGCCCGTGGGCGTGGATGACCTCGCGCTGGATGCTCGAGGTCGAGAAGGTGCGCGACATCGAGGTGCGCTGGCACCTGATGAGCCTCGCCGTCCTCAACGAGGACAAGCTGGACGAGCTGCCCGAGGAGTACCGCGAGATGCTGGAGACCCGCGCCTGGGGCCCCGTCCGCGTGGTCATCGCCGCCCAGCAGGAGCACGGCGCGGAGGTGCTCGGCGACCTCTACACCGCGCTCGGCACCCGCATCCACAACCAGGGCGAGGGCCCCACGAAGGAGGCCGTCGCCGGCGCCCTGAAGGAGGTCGGCCTGCCCGATTCGCTCCTTGACCACTGGGACGCGACGCCCTATGAGGCCGAGCTGCGCGCCTCGCACAACGAGGGCATCGACAAGGTCGGCCAGGAGGTCGGCACGCCCGTCATCGCCGTCCCCGGCGCCGACGGCGCACAGGTCGCCTTCTTCGGCCCGGTCGTCACCCCCGCCCCGAAGGGTGAGGCCGCGGCCAAGCTCTGGGACGGCACGCTCCTCGTGGCCTCCACGCCGGGCTTCTACGAGATCAAGCGCACGCGCACGCAGGACCCCATTTTCGACTGAGAACCGATACGCACCGCAACCATCAATTGAGCAACCCGAACGGCGAGTGACCACCTCCGCGAGAGCGGCGCCGGTTCAGGCGCAAAGAAAGGCCCCTGCGAGTCACGTCCTCGCAGGGGCCTTTCCTCCATCCGCCTGCCGCATGAAGGTTGAGAAGACGATCACGAGGCAGGACGTTTCACGCGGGCACAGGCCCGCGGGTGTCAGGGAGCCAGCAGCAGGCTGTTCACGCGCTGCTTGGCGGCCTCGTACCGCTTCGCCACGTCCTGCCAGTTCACGACCTGCCACATGGCCTCGATGAAGTCCACCTTCTGGTTCTTGTACTGGAGATAGAAGGCGTGCTCCCAGGCGTCGAAGACCAGGATCGGGGTGGAGCCCTGGCCGACGTTGCCCTGGTGGTCGTAGATCTGCTCGACGATCAGGCGGTTGCTGAGCGGCTCGTAGGCGAGCACGCCCCAGCCCGAACCCTGCGTCGTCGCCGAGGCCTTGGTCAGCTGGGCCTTGAACTTGGCGAAGGAGCCGAAGGACTCGGTGATGGCGTCCGCGAGCTCACCGACACCGTCGGCGGCCGTCGGCTCGCCGCCGCCGCCGTCCTTCGGGCTGTTCATGTTGTGCCAGTAGATGCTGTGCAGGATGTGCCCGGAGAGGTGGAAGGCCAGGTTCTTCTCCAGGCCGTTGATGGCGCCCCACGACTCCTTGTCGCGGGCCTCCGCCAGCTGCTCCAGGGTGTCGTTCGCACCCTTCACGTACGCGGCGTGGTGCTTGTCGTGGTGGAGCTCGATGATCTGCGGGTTGATCACCGGCTCCAGCGCCGCGTAGTCGTACGGAAGTTCAGGAAGCGTGTAAATGGCCATGCGTGAGCCCTCCGACGTGCTCTGCGTGCTGTGCCGCGCCGTGTCGCGCGGCGCCGCCTCGCACCTCTTTATTGCGACCTATGTGCAAGTGCAGGCTAGCAGCAGGAGTACCGTGAAGTTGATCAGCCCTTCGTCCTAGGCCGAGGGGCCGACGGCCCCCTGGGCCGCGCACGGCCGAAGGCCCCGCTCCACAGGGGGGAGCGGGGCCTTCGGGTGCGCGGAGGGCGCGGCGTCAGGGCCGGGGCACGTCGGTGCCGCGGTTCTCCACGGCCTTCTGGCGGACGTAGCCGACCACCATGAGGATCAGGGTCAGACCGCCCGAGTAGTAGAGCTGCGTGCGGGTCTCGGACTCGCGGGCCATCAGGACGAACACCGTCGCCATGCCGGCCAGCGCCACATAGGTGAGCCAGGGGAAGAACCACATCTTCACGACCAGCTTCTCCGGTGCCTCGCGCTCCAGCTTCGTACGCAGCCTCAACTGCGCGGTCGCGATGAAGAACCACACGACGAGGATGATCGCGCCGATGGTGTTGAGCAGCCACTGGAAGATGTCGTCCGGCCGCCAGTAGCTGAGCAGGACGCACAGGAAGCCGAAGGCCGACGAGGTGAGGACGGCGATGCGCGGCACGCCGCCGTAGAGCTGCCCGAGCGCCTTCGGGCCCATGCCGCGCGCCACCAGCGAGTTGGACATGCGGGACGCGCCGTAGATGTTGGCGTTCATCGCGGACAGCAGGGCGATCAGGACGACCACGTTCATGATCTGTCCCGCGCCGTCGATGCCGAGGTGGTCGAGCGTGGCGACGTACGGACCCTTGGCCGCGACCTCCTCCGCCGTCCACGGCAGCAGCGTCACGACGACGGCCATCGAGCCGACGTAGAAGAGCGCGATCCGCCACATCGCCGTGCGCACGGCCTTGGCCACGCCCTGGACGGGGTGTTCGGACTCCGCCGCCGCGATGGTGACGGTCTCCAGGCCGCCGTACGCGAAGACGGAGGCGAGCAGTCCTACGATGAGGCCGTCCACGCCGTTGGGCATGAAGCCGCCGTGCCCGGTCAGGTTGGTCATGCCGGGCGCGTCGGTGTCGGGGAGCCACCCCAGGATGGCGAGCACGCCGATGCCGAGGAAGAGCACGATCGCGCCGACCTTCAGGGCGGCGAACCAGAACTCGAACTCGCCGAAGTTCTTCACGGCCGCGAGGTTCGTGGCGCAGAACACCAGCATGAACAGGGCGACCCAGGCCCACTCGGGCACCCCCGGCACCCAGCCGTGCACGATCTTCGCGGCGCCGATGCCCTCCAGGCCGACGGCCACGCACAGCAGGAACCAGAACGACCAGCCGGCGGTGAACCCGGCCCACGGCCCCATGGCCCGCTCGGCGTGCACGGAGAAGGAGCCGGACGCCGGGTTGGCCGCGGCCATCTCGCCGAGCATGCGCATCACGAGCATGACCAGGGCGCCGGAGATCGCGTACGCCAGGATGATCGAAGGGCCGGCCGCGGCGATGGCCGTCCCGGAGCCCACGAAGAGCCCGGCGCCGATCACGCCGCCGAGGGCGATCATCGACAGATGACGCTGCTTGAGGCCGTGTCCGAGGGGGGAGTCGGCCTGGGGTGGTGCGTCCTGCAAGGACGTCCGAGACATGGGCGTGCCCTGTTCAGTAGCAGAGACGGGGAGCGAAGTGGGCCACAGTCTGAGCGCGGGTACCGCTCACAGGGAACAGGTGACCGGTATACGGACACGACGCTCACACATGGTGAAGGATCGTTCACATCAAGAACACATTTGTGTCATGAATGTGTGCGTGCGCGGTGGGCGTGCGTGGCGCGCAGGGGTGCGCACGGGAGTGCGACAGGGATCATGAACGGCCGCGCACGCGCCGCTCCCGCCACTCGCGCGCCCAGGCCACCGCGATCACCGTCGCCGTCGCGCCCGCCGACCACAGCAGCTGCGGCCGCGCCCCGTCGTCCCGCAGCATCAGCAGGATCACCACGGCCATCGCCGCGAGCGCGGCCCAGGTCAGCCAGGGGAAGAACCACATCCGCAGGGTCAGGCGCTCCGGCGCCTCACGCTCGATGCGGCGGCGCAGCCGCAGCTGCGACACCGCGATCAGGCCCCACACGAACAGCAGCGCCGCGCCCACCGAGTTGAGCATGTAGAGGAAGACGGACTCGGGCCACTTCAGATTCAGCAGTACGGACACGAAGCCGAAGGCCACCGAGGCGAGCACCGCCCGCCGCGGCACCCCGCCCGCCGACACCTTCAGCAGGCCCTTCGGCGCCTCGCCGCGCTCGGCGAGGGAGAAGATCATGCGCGAGGAGCCGTACAGATTGGCGTTCAGGGACGACAGCAGCGCCACGAACACCACGATGTTCATGAGCGTCCCGGCGGACGGGACGCCGATCGAGTCGAGGACCGTCACATACGGGCTGAAGCCCGCCTTCTGCGCGGTCCACGGCAGCACCGTCACGATGACCAGCATCGAACCGACGTAGAAGAAGAGGATGCGGTAGACGGCGCTGCGCACCGCCCGCGCCACCGACCGCACCGGGTCGTCGGACTCGGCCGCCGCGATCGTCACGATCTCCAGGCCGCCGAACGCGAAGAGCACCACGACCACACCGGAGATCACGCCGTCCCAGCCGTACGGCAGGAAGCCGCCGTCGCCGGTGAGGTGCGTGAAGCCGACGGGATCGGTGTCGGGAAGGACCCCGAAGATCGCGAGCAGCCCAAGGACCAGGAACACCACGATCGCGAAGACCTTCAGGGCCGCGAACCAGAACTCGAACTCGCCGAAGTTCTTCACGGCCGCGAGGTTGGCGCCGGTGAAGAACACCATGAAGAGGAGCACCCACGCCCACTGCGGCACGCCCGGTGCCCACTCGTTGGCGATCCGGGCCGCGCCGGTCGCCTCCACGGCGAGCACGACCACGAGCAGGAACCAGTACAGCCACCCGACCGAGAACCCGGCCCACCGCCCCAGCGCCCGTTCGGCGTGCACGGAGAACGCGCCGGACGCAGGCATCGCGGCGGACATCTCGCCGAGCATCCGCATCACGCACATCGCGAGCGCGCCCGCGATCAGATAGGAGAGGACGATGCCGGGCCCGGCCACCTCGATCCCGGCCCCCGACCCGACGAACAGGCCGGCGCCGATGACACCGCCGAGGCCGAGCATGGTGAGGTGGCGCTGCTTGAGGCCGCCGCCGAGGGGTTCGGGGCCCGCGTCCGTCGCGGCGGGGGCGTCGACCGCCGTCGCACCCGTGGGGGGCACCGCCGACCGGGACGGCGAGGAGTCGTGCTTCACGTTCAGTCGGCTCTCGGTGCTCAGGGGCTACAGCGCGGATCCACGCCCAGGCGTGCCCAGGGGTTCGGCGGGAGACCGCGCTCGGGGTGCGGCGGGGAATCCACGCTCAAGGCTTTAGCGGGAATCTACAGTCTCCCCGGCAGGCACCCCGGGAAGCAACCGAGCGCCCCGGCCCCCCTGACCTCAGTGACGAGCGTCACGCCGAATCACGTGTGACCGCCGGGCTTTGTGCAGAGCCCACCAACGCCGACCCGCTCCCTTTGTCACCGGCACCCCCTGAAACGCCGCCCGCACCGGGGATAGGGTCACACCGTCCCACCCACCCACCAGTCACCGCCCGCCCAGGCCGCCAGAACCGTGGAGTCCCGATGAGTACCGCCGCCATAACCCGTCCGGGCCAGGTCCTGGCCGACCTCCTGCCCGCGTCCCGCGTGAAGGACGCCACGCTCGTCCTCGGCGGCGCCGCGCTCACCGGCATCGCCGCGCAGATCGCCGTCCCGGTCCCGGGTTCCCCGGTCCCGGTCACCGGCCAGACCTTCGCGGCGCTGCTCGTCGGCACCTCGCTCGGCGCCTACCGCGGCGCCGCCTCGCTCGCGGTGTACGCGGTCGTCGGCATGGCGGGCATGCCCTGGTTCGCGCAGGGCAAGGCGGGCATGGGCGCGCCGAGCCTCGGCTACGTCTTCGGCATGATGCTGGCCGCCCTGGTCGTGGGCGCCCTCGCCCGCCGCGGCGCCGACCGGAACGTGGCGCGGACGGCGGGCACGATGGTCCTCGGCTCCGCGATCATCTACGCCGTCGGCGTGCCGTACCTGGCCGCGGCCACCGGGATGTCCCTGACGGAGGCGGTCGCGGCCGGGCTCACGCCGTTCCTCATCGGCGACGCGCTCAAGGCGGCGCTCGCGATGGGCGCGCTGCCGCTGGCGTGGAAGCTCGTCGACGGCGGCGCCGACAAGGGCTGACGCGCCAGACGCTCTGTACGTCCGTCAACGGACGTCGTAGTTCCGCCTGAAGAGGTTCGCCGGGTCGTACGTGGCCTTCAGCCCGGCGAGCCTCTTCCGCGTCTCGTCGTCGTACAGCCCTTCCGTACGGTCGCCACTGGCGAAGGTGAAGTTCAGCGACCGCCCCAGGACGTGCCGGTCCACGCCGGTGAGGACGTCCGCGTAGAACTCCCGCAGGCTCTCGCGGTCCGTGCCGTCCAGCGGTGACAGGATCCGCAGCAGCCAGCGCGCGTCCCGGTGCGGCACGGCGTTGGCGGCCGGCCGGGCCAGCGCGCCGCCCAGGTGGTTGAGCTGCACCACGTGCATGCGGTCGGCGGCGGGCCCGGTGAGGGCGAGGAGCCGCTCCATCGCGGCGGTGTCGAGGCCCTCCAGCATGCGGCTCTCCCCGTAGTACGCGTGCGGGAAGTCCGGGTCGCTGTGGATGGTGTGGCTCTCGGTGTACGGCAGTTCACGCAGGCCGTCCGAGAGGGCGGGCCCGATCGCGCGCAGCGGCGCCACCAGCCGCTCGCCCTCCTCCGCGCCGCCGGTGTACGCGACGCGCACGGTCACCTGATAGCTGCCGCGCAGGGCTTCCGGGAGCATCGGGAGGTCGGGGTAGACGAGCGCGGCGACGGAGGACGTCACCTCGTCGGGGACGGTCTCGGTCCAGGCCGTGTACGCGCGCAGGATCGCCGCCGGGTCGACCTCGCGCCCGTCGAAGGTGAGCGCGCCGCCGTACAGCCGTGTCACGGGGATCAGGCCGATCTCCAGGGCCGTCACGACGCCGAGGTTCGCGCCGCCGCCGAGCAGCCCCCAGAACAGCTCCGGTTCGCTGTCGGCCGTCACCCGCCGGACGGCGCCGTCCGCCGTGACCAGCTCCAGGGACCGCACGTGGTCGGCCGCGTACCCGAACTCCCGCGCCAGGATGCCGAGCCCGCCGCCCAGCGTGTACGACACGGCGCCCACGGAGGGCGCCGAGCCGTTCAGCGGCGCGAGCCCGTGCTCCGCCGCGGCGGCCACGACCTGCCCCCAGCGGACGCCCGCGCCGACGCGCGCGGTGCGCGCCGCGGGGTCCACGACGACCTCGTCCATGCGCCGGGTGCTGATCAGTACGCCGCCCTCCGAGGCGTCCGGGAGGCCGTGCCCGGTGGCCTGCACGCCGATGGGCAGCCCCGCCTCGGCGGCGTACGCCACGGCCGCGACGACGTCGTCGGTGCCGGCGGCCGCGAAGACCACGTCGGGGCGCTGGGCGAACCCGGTCTGGAATCCGGCGAGTTCGTCCTCGTACCCGTCCTGGCCGGGGCGGAAGGTGAGGCGCTGGGCGGTGTGGTTCACGGGTTGCCTCCGTCATGCGGTGCGCGGCGCGCGCGGGGTCAGCGGCGCCGCGGATCTTGTCCTTGCGGGGACCACCCTGTCCTCATAACTTGACAGTTTCCGTCAGGTTTTCTTTCCCGGCCGCACACACGACGGCGGGGCGGCTCCGGACCCCCGGAACCACCCCGCCGTGCCGACACGCCCCGGGCGTCGGCTCAGGACTCGACTCGGGCCGCCTCCTCGGCGGTACGCGGCCGCACCTTCTCCCGCACCAGGGCGAAGCCCAGCACGAGGGCCGCCACCAGGAGCGAGAGCAGCATCTGCTTGCGCCCGGCGTCGTCGTACAGCATGTAGACGATCACGAACGAGATCATCCCGATGGTGACCCAGGTCAGATACGGGAAGAGCCACATCTTCACGACCAGCTTCTCCGGCTGCTCGCGCAGGATGATGCCGCGCATCTTCAGCTGCGTGAAACAGATGACGAGCCACACGAAGAGGGCGACCGCGCCGGAGGAGTTGAGCAGGAAGTCGAAGACGGTGTCCGGCCACTGGTAGTTGAACCACACGGCGGCGAAGCCGAAGACGACGGAGCCGAGGATCGCGGTGCGCGGCACACCGTTGGAGTCGGTGCGCGCGAACGCCTTCGGCGCGTCCCCGCGCTGGCCCAGCGAGAAGGCCATGCGGGAGGCGGTGTAGAGGCCGGAGTTGAGGCAGGAGAGCACCGCGGTGAGCACGATCACGTTCATCACCTGACCGGCGTGCGGAATGCCGATCGAGTTCAGCGCGGCGACGTACGACCCGTCCTTGGTGATGGACTTGTCGTTCCAGGGCAGCAGCGTCACGACCACGAAGATCGAACCGAGGTAGAAGACACCGATGCGCCAGATGACGCTGTTGGTGGCCTTGGTCACGGCGCGCTGCGGGTCCTCCGACTCACCGGCGGCGAGCGTGACGATCTCCGAGCCCATGAAGGAGAAGACCACCATCAGCACACCCGTGAGGATGGCGCCCGCGCCGTTGGGCAGGAAGCCGCCCGCGTCCGTCAGATGCGCGAAGCCGTCGCCCGGGTTGTCCGAGCCGGGCAGCACGCCGAACACCGCGAGCAGACCGATCAGGACGAAGGCGCCGATCGCGACGACCTTGATCCCGGCGAACCAGAACTCGAACTCGCCGTAGGAGCCGACCGAGACGAGGTTCGTCGCGGTGAGCACCACCATCACGATGAGCGCCCAGCCCCACTGCGGGATCGCGGGTATCCAGCCCTCCAGGATCACGGCACCGGCGGTGGCTTCGACCGCCAGCACCACGACCCAGAAGAACCAGTACAGCCAGCCGATGGAGAAGCCTGCCCAGCGGCCGAGCGCCTGGTCGGCGTAGGCGGAGAAGGAGCCGGAGGTCGGCCGCGCCGCGGCCATCTCGCCGAGCATCCGCATCACGAGGACGACCATCGTGCCGACGAGGGCGTACGAGACCAGGATCGCCGGACCCGCGGCCTTGATGCCGGACGCGGAGCCGACGAACAGACCCGCTCCGATCACGCCACCGATGGCGATCATCGACAGGTGGCGGTTCTTCAGCCCGGCCTGCAGGCCGTCGCCACCCTCTCCATGACCGCTGCCCGGCCCGCCTGACTGGGAATCGACGGGTCCTTCGGGGGCGCTGTCTTCCTTCGCAAGGGACGGTTGCGAGGTCATAGGCAGTTCCTTTGGTTCGCGGGGACGAGCTTCCGCATTCAAACTCAGGGGCGTACGGGACGAAAGACCCGTCTCCGGATCGTTGTATTCCGCGGAATCCTGAGTGAACGCGCGCTTACGCACGATCACCGGGCAGGGGGATTGGCCTGAACCAATCGCCCGGCCGGGGCCTGGCCTGAGCCTGGCCTGAGGGGTGGTCTCAGGGTGGCTTGAGGGTGGCCGCAGCCGGTGCCCGGCCGCCCCACGGCGGCTTCCCGCCCCCGTGCATGCCACACTTCGCTCCATGCGCGTGTACCTCGGCTCGGATCATGCCGGCTACGAACTGAAGAACCACCTCGTCGAGTGGCTCAAGGCCCACGGCCACGAGCCCGTCGACTGCGGGCCCCACATCTACGACGCCCAGGACGACTACCCCCCGTTCTGCCTGCGCGCCGCGGAGAAGACGGCCGCGGACCCCGAGTCCCTCGGCATCGTCATCGGCGGCTCCGGGAACGGGGAGCAGATCGCGGCGAACAAGGTGAAGGGGGTGCGGGCCGCTCTCGCGTGGAGTGAGCAGACGGCTGCGCTCGGGCGTGAGCACAATGACGCCAACGTGATCTCCATCGGGGGGCGGATGCACACCCAGGACGAGGCCACGAAGTTCGTCGAGATCTTCCTCGCCACGGCGTACTCCGGGGAGCCCCGGCACACTCGCCGCATCGAGATGCTCACCCGCTACGAGACCTCCGGCGAACTCCCGCCCATCCCGGCCCACCACCCGCAGCAGGGCTGAGCCTTCCCCAACCCCGCCCCTTCCCGTACCAGGGGGCTCCGCCCCCTGGGCCCCCTTGTCGCCGCTTCGCGGCTCGTCCTCAAACGCCGGACGGGCTATCTATAGCCCCTCCGGCGTTTGAGGAGCGGGGTCTGGGGCGGAGCCCCCCACGCGGCGGAGCCGCAAATCGATACAGCCGGGAAGGGGCGGGCTTGGGGAGCCCCCGGCAGGGCCCCACCCAAGCCCCCGCTCACCAAACCCCAGGAGAAACCGTCGTGCCGGAGGGTCACACCATCCATCGCCTCGCGGCCGATCACCGCGAGCGCTTCGAGGGACGGAAGGTGCGCGCCACCAGCCCGCAGGGCAAGTTCTCCGACGGCGCGGCCCTCGTGACGGACCACCCGCTGACCACGGCGGAAGCCCACGGCAAGCACCTCTTCCTCGGCTTCGCCGAAACCGGCTGGATCCACATCCACCTGGGCCTCTTCGGCAAGGTCGCCTTCGGCGCGGCGCCCCCGCCGCCACCCACGGACACGGTCCGCCTCCGCCTGGCGAACCCCACCGCGTACATGGACCTGCGCGGCCCCACGACCTGCGCCCTGATCACGGACGAGGAGAAGCAGGCGATACACGCCCGCCTGGGCCCGGACCCGCTGCGCCCGCGGGGCGAGGGGAACGACCCGGACACGGCCTGGCGCCGGGTGTCCCGCAGCCGCACGACCATCGCGGGCCTGCTCCTGGACCAGAAGGTCGTCGCGGGCGTGGGCAACGTCTACCGCGCGGAGGTCCTGTTCCGGCACGGCATCGACCCGTACACACCCGGCAAGGACCTCACGTACGCCCAGTGGACGGCGATCTGGGCCGACCTGGTGGACCTCATGCGCGAGGGTGTCCGGCACAACCGCATCGACACGGTCCGGCCCGAGCACACCCCGGAGGCGATGGGCCGCCCGCCGCGCGTGGACGACCACGGCGGTGAGGTGTACGTGTACCGCAGGGCCCGGCAGGCCTGCCACATCTGTGGCGGCGAGATCCGCACCGCCGATCTCGCCGCCCGCAATCTGTTCTGGTGCCCGGGCTGCCAGCCGCCCGGCCGCCGGCCGTGACGAGGAAGCACCCCCCGGACGCCACACGGGAGCCCGGAAACCGCGCGGAAGCCTAGAAGCCGTGCGGCAGCCAAGGAGCCACCGACGAGCCGAAGGCGAGTGACGCCTCCGCGAGCGCGCCCTCGCGCAGCTCCCGCACCCGGCCCGCCCCGGCGAGCTGGGTGAGGGGCACGCCGCCGAGATAGGCGGAGCCCAACTCCCGTACGGAGAGCGCGAGATCGGCCGGGGAGTCGTCGTCGACGCGCTTGCAGGAGGTGCCCTTGGCGTCGCCCGTCAGGTGCCAGCGTCCCTGGTTCCAGGGGCAGAAGGCGTCCTCGACGTCCAGGACCACGTCCACCGGCGCCTGGTACGTCCGCGCTTCGAGGGCGGCGCCGACGTCCACCAGACGTATGTGCAGCGAGTCCCGGATCCGCAGGTCGCAGCGGCGGATGTCGGAGACGAGCTGGGTCAGCGGGTCGTCCATCGGGCGGGACAGCGCCAGGACCGTCGACGTCAGGTCGATGCCGAACAGGAAACGCCACAGCGCGGCGTACGCGGCCGGTTCCAGGGCCTCCACGTCCTGCACCCGGACGGTGCCCTTGGGGCCCCGGGCGTCCCAGTCGGGCTTGACCGCGAAGAGGGCGAACCCGACCACCTCGCCGTCGCGCTCCGCGAGCACGCACTGCTGCGGCGACATGCCGTTGCGGTCGCCCGGCGGGTCCAGGGTGGGCAGCTTCTCCCAGCCGGGCCGCCGGGCGAGCATGCCGGGGCGGCCTGCCACCCGCTGCGCGTACACCGCCTCGCGGTCCGCCTGGGACTCCGCGGGCGTCACGTAGCGCAGCCGCACGTCGTCCGCGGCGGCCGGGACGGACAGGTGGACCCGGGTCTTGTCGATCTCCAGGCGGAGCTGGTACGAGCCCACGCCGTACCCGAACCGGCCGTAGATGACCGGTTCCGACGCCGTCAGGACCGCCAGTGCCTCGCCGCGCGCCCGCACGTCGTCGAGCTGGTGCCGCATCATCGCCGTGAGCAGGCCGCGCCGCCGGTGCGTGGCCGCCACGCTGACCATGCTCACGCCCGCCGCGTCCACCACGGCACCGCCCGGCACGGACATGCGGAAGCTGAACGCGCCCGCCGTGCTCACACAGGCGTCGCCGTCCCAGAACCCGAACGCCCGCTCGTGCTCGGTGAGCGAATTCCACAGCTCGTGCTCCTCGGGCTGCTCGGCGACACCGCCGAAGGCCCGCTCCAGTGTTGCGTACCAACGGTCCCAGTCGCTCTGGCTCAACTCCCGCAAGTCTGCTGTCATATGCCATGCCTACCAGGGGCTCCAAGGACGCGGCGAACGATTTTCCGCGTACCGGAATGCGCGTGTGGACGCTGGGCGTGGAGATACGGGTGAGGTGCCCCTGAAGGGGGACAAGAGGTACCTCCCGTGCGAAGCGCCTGGCCCGGTGGATAGGGTCCACGAGCAATGGCGGTACGACGAGAAGGGCGCGAGCGGCGCGAACAGCGTGCGCGGCGCGCCGAAGCCGAGACATTCCCGGCCCGGATGAAGAAGCGGCTGCACCGGGCCCGCATAGGGCTGCGCAAATCCGGTGTCGACTACTTCCGGGGCGACGGCTCCGACTGGGTGGCACTGGCCGCGCTGCTCCTCACCATCCCCGTCATCACCGCCTGCACCATCGTCAACCCCGTGTGGTTCTCGCCCGCCGCGCTCGTGCTGCCCATCGTCGCGGGCGGCCTGCTTCTCCGCCCCTCCAGCCTGCTCGGTCTGTACGCCGCCTCGGCGGCCGCCCTGATCGTGGAGTCCGCCCAGCTCGGCCCGTACACCGAGGGCCCCGCACGCGTCACCCCCGGCACCGTCCTGACCGTCGCCGCCTGCGGCTTCTTCGGCCTCCTCATCGCCCAGTTCCGCAGCCGGGTCGGGGTGCCGTGGCGCGGCGGCGGCACCATGCTCTTCGACCTGCGCGAGCGCATCCGCGTGCAGAGCAAGCTGCCGAAGCTGCCGCGCGGCTGGCACCGCGAGATGGCGCTCCGGCCCGCCGGCGGGCAGTCCTTCTCCGGCGACTTCGTGGTCGCCGCCCGCACGAACGGCGGGCGCACGCTGGAAGTCGTCCTCACGGACGTCTCGGGCAAGGGCATGGACGCGGGCTCCCGCGCCCTGCTCCTCTCCGGCGCCTTCGGCGGCCTCCTCGGCTCCCTCCCACCGCACGCCTTCCTGCCCGCCGCCAACGGCTACCTCCTCCGCCAGGACTGGGACGAGGGCTTCGCCACCTCCATCCACCTCGTCCTCGACCTGGAGACCGGCGACTACGAACTCCTCTCGGCAGGACATCTGCCCGCCCTCCAGCTCAGCGCCGGTACCGGCCGCTGGGAGGAGAAGTCCGGCGAAGGCCCCCTCCTCGGCGTCTACGACGGCGCCCAGTTCGACCCCGTCAAGGGGTCGCTGCGCCCCGGCGACGTCCTGATGCTGTTCACCGACGGCATCGTCGAGGCGGCCGACCGCGACATCGCCGAGGGCATCGACCGCCTGACGGGCGAGGCGGACCGCTACGTCCCCGGCGGCTTCCACGGCGCCGCGTGGCACCTCATCGAGGCGGTGGCCAAGGACGTGAACGACGACCGGGCGTTGCTGCTGATCTGCCGGGACGTGTAGGCGGGCCCTGCGGGGCTTTCCCCAGTCCCGCCCCTTCCCGTAACCAGGGGGCTCCGCCCCCTGGACCCCCTTATCGCCGCTGCGCGGCTCGTCCTCAAACGCCGGACGGGCTAGAACTCACCGGCACAATTTCAGCCCCTCCGGCGTTTGAGGAGCGGGGGTCTGGGGGCAGAGCCCCCAGTTTCGGGAAGGGGCGGGATTGGGGAGCTCCCGGCAGGGCCGCCCCCACCAGCCACAACGCCCCGGTAGGGCAAACCCCACCCCCGACTGGCCGGGCCGCCTCATGGTCGCGGGCACCCCGCGATCCGTACGTTCGAGACATCGATCAGGTACGGACGACGGAGAGGCTGCACGCCATGGGGCTGCGGAAGAAGAAGCAGCGGACCGAGACCGGAACGCGTCACGGCGACGCCGAGGGCCCGGGCCTCGACACCGTGGCGGGCGACTGGGCGGTGGAACTGCGGGGCGTGCGCCGCCAGTACGGCCGCGGCTCGGGCGCGGTGCACGCGCTGCGGGGCCTCGACCTGGCCCTGCCGCGCGGCAGCTTCACGGCCGTGATGGGCCCGTCGGGCTCGGGCAAGTCCACGTTCCTGCAGTGCGCGGCGGGCCTGGACCGCCCCACGGAGGGCACCGTCCGCCTCGGCGGCACGGAGATCACCGGCATGAGCGAGAACAAGCTGACGGCCCTGCGCCGCACCCGCCTCGGCTTCGTCTTCCAGGCGTTCAACCTGCTCCCGTCGCTCACGGTCGAGCAGAACGTGCTGCTCCCGATGCGCCTCGCGGGCCATCGCCCCGACCGCCGCGCCGCCGCCGCGATGCTGTCCCGCGTGGGCCTCGGCGACAAGGGCAGGCGCCGCCCGGGCCAGCTCTCCGGCGGCCAGCAGCAGCGGGTGGCCATCGCCCGCGCCCTGGTGACCTCGCCGGACGTGGTGTTCGCGGACGAGCCGACCGGCGCCCTCGACACCACCACGGCCAGTGAGATCCTCGGCCTGCTCCGCTCGGCCGTCGACGGCATGGGCGCCACGGTCGTCATGGTCACCCACGACCCGACCGCCGCTGCCTGGGCCGACCGCACCCTCTTCCTCGCCGACGGCTCCATCGCCGACCGCCTGGAGCGTGCCTCGGCGGCGCAGATCGCGGAGCGGATGACGGCCCTCACCGCCGCCCCGGCGGCGTACGCGGGGGTCGCGGCATGAGCTTCGTACCCAACGGGCTGGCCCGCGCGGCCGTCCGCTTCAAACCCGCGGGCTTCGTGGGCACGTTCGTCGCGCTCGCCATGGCGGCGCTGATCGTGTCCGCGTGCGGCATCCTCCTGGAGACAGGCTTGCGCGCCTCCGTGCCGCCGGAGCGGTACGCGGGGGCGCCCGTCGTGGCCGCCGCCGACCAGAAGGCCCACTACGTCACGGGCAGCGGTGAGGACCGGAGCGACGAGGGCGAGCCCGTGCCGGACCGGGCCCGCCTCGACAACTCCCTGGTGGCGAAGGCGGGTTCGGTGCCCGGCGCCCGTACCGCCGTGGCCGACGTCACCTTCCCCGTCAAGCACGGGAACACGGCGCTGACCGCGCACGGCTGGGGCTCCACCGCCTTCACCGGCGAGAAGCTGCTCTCCGGGCGGGCGCCCGGCGCCGGCGAAGTGGTCCTGTCCCCGGCGGCGAAGGTCCGCGTCGGCGAACACGTCACGCTCACCACGGCCGACGGCCCGCGTGACTTCCGCGTCTCCGGGCTCACGAAGGGCTCGGCAGGCGCGGAGGGCGCGGAGGGCACATCGGGCCAGGAGAGCGGCCCGACGGCCTGGTTCGCCGACACGGACGCGGTACGCCTCTCCGGGCACCCGGACCGCATCGACGCCATCGCCGTGCTGCCCAAGGACGGCGTCACGGACGCCACGCTCAAGTCCCAGGTCGCCAAGGCCCTCGGGGACAAGGCGGAGGTCCACACGGGCGACGGGCGCGGCGCCGTGGAGAACTCCCGACTGGCGTACGCCAAGGAGATGCTCACCGGCCTCGGCGGCTCCTTCGGCGGCGTCGCCGCGATGGTCGCCGTCTTCACGGCGGCCGGCACCGTCGCGCTCTCCGTCGGCCAGCGGGCCCGCGAGTTCGCGCTGCTGCGCGCCATCGGTACGACACCGCGTCAGGTCCGCCGGACGATCGCCACGGAGGCGCTCCTCGTCGCGCCGCTCGCGGGCGTGCTCGGCTGTCTGCCCGGCGTCGCCCTGGCGAACTGGTGGTTCGGGCAGCTCAAGGACAGGGGCGCGATCCCGGAGGCCGTCGACCTGTCCGTCTCGTTCATCCCGTTCGTCGCCGCGACGGGCACCGCGCTCATCACCGCCCTGTTCGCCGGGTACATGTCCGCCCGCCGCCCGTCCCGCATCAAGCCGGGCCAGGCGCTGAGCGAGGCATCCGTGGAGCGGACGCAGCTCGGCTGGATCCGTACGCCGCTCGGTGTCGCCGCGGTGGTCGGCGGCATCGTCTTCGCGCGCTTCGCCGCCACCTCGACCGGCGACGACGCGGCGAACGCGGCGCTCGGCGTCGTGATGCTCTTCATGCTCGCGGTGGCGCTGCTGGGCCCGCTGGTGGCGCGTGGCTGCGCGGCCCTGTTCGGGCTTCCGCTGCGCGGCGCGGGCGCCTCCGCGTCGCTGGCCGCGGCCAACTCCCGCACCAACGCACGCCGGTTGGCCTCCGCCATCACCCCGATCGTGCTCGCCATGGCGTTCTCCTCGACGCTCGTCTTCATGCACACCAGCGAGGAGCGGGTCACGGAGAAGCAGCAGCGGGACGGCATCACGGCCGACCACATCGTCACGTCGGACGGCGGCTTCGGCCCCGAGGCGGTACGGAAGGCCGAGCGGGCCTCCGGCGTCAGCTCCGCCGTGGGCCTGCTGAAGACCTCCGTCCTGATACCCAAGGGCTCCGGCGGCGACCGCTGGCTGGAGTCGGTGCCGACGCAGGGTGTCACGGGCACCGCCGCCGACCTCGCCAAGGTGCAGGACCTCAACGTCAAGACCGGTGAACTCGCCCTGGGCAAGGGGCAGATCGCGGTGGACGCCATGCTCGCCGAGTCCGCGCACCTGAAGACCGGCGACCGTGTCGAACTGCGGCTGCCCGACGGCACGAAGGCCCGCCCGAAGATCACGGCGACGTACGAGCGGGGCCTCGGCCTGTCCCAAGTGACGTTCCCCGCCGCCGACTTGAAGGAGCACGTCACGTCCTCCCTCTACCCGGAGATCTGGACGAAGGGCGGCACCGCCGCATCGCTGAAGTCCCTGGGCACGGTCAAGGACCGCGACGGCTACACCGCGGCCGCCTCGGTCGACCGCGAGATCAACGCCTGGGCGAACGGGGTCATGGCGGCCGTACTGGGCGGCTTCGCCGCCGTCGCCGCCGCCAACACGCTGGTGATGACGATCCTGGACCGCCGCCGCGAACTCGGCACGCTGCGCCTGATCGGCTCCACGCGCCGCCAGGTGATGCGGATGGTGCGCTGGGAGGCGCTGCTCGTGACCTGCGCGGGCGTGATCATCGGCACCGGCATCGCCCTCGCCACGCTCGTCCCGATGATGAACGGGCTGACCGGTGAGGCTCCTTATATCCCGCCGCTGCTGTACGGGGCCTTCGCCGGGTCGGCCGTGGTGCTCGGCCTGGTGGCCACGGCGGTGCCGGCGCGGGCGGCCCTGAGGTGACCGCCCGCCTTGCGGGCCGTCGGCCGGGTGGCCGCCTGACGGGACGGTGACCGTCGGCCTGGGCTGTGCCCACCCGTCCCGCCCTGCGGGACGATTGCCCACAGCAAGGACCGGCACCGTACTGCCGCCCACCCGCCCCGTCGACGCCCGACAAGCCCCCGTGGCACCGAAGCACGGCCTGCCCGAGGTCTCGGGCAGGCCGTGAGGTGTTCTGCGGCCTGGAGCCGTCGGTGTGCTGGAAACGGGTGGGCGGGTGGGAGAGATCCGCCGCGGAGCGGCGGGCTGGGGAGCGGTAGGACGGGAGCCGCAGACCCCGCCCAGCCCAGGGCACCGTAATCTCACCGCGAAGCGGACCGCTCGCGGGCCAGCGCGGCCGCGTCGCGGCGGAACGCCCACTCCATCTTCGGCTCCATCGCGAAGCGGAACACCCGCTGCACCGGCGGCGTACACAGCAGCGTCACCACCGCGCCGGCGACCAGCGTCACGACCACCTCGCCGGCAGGCTTGTGCAGCCACTCGTACTCGTCGAACCAGCCCCAGAACCGGGACCCCTTGGCGAGGAAGCCATGCAGCAGGTACCCGTACAGGGTCCCCGCCCCCAGCAGGGTGAACCACATCTTCCGGCGCGGCACCCACGCGAAGAAGCACGCGGTGAGCAGCACCGAGCACCCGAAGAGCGCGAGCGTCATGACCACGCCCACCCACCACGGGACGCCCAGTTCCTGCGCGCTGTCGCGGCGGTAGAACCAGACGGACGTCATCCGCGGGGCGGCCCAGTAGGCGAGCACCACCGCGCAGGCGAAGACGGGCACGGACAGGATCCGTACCTCGCGCCGCCGCACCAGCTGGAAGTGCTCGGGCTTGATGAACAGGCCGAGCACGAAGAACGGCATGAACTGCAGCACGCGCTGGAGGTCGAGGTCGTCGCCGATGTCGGGCGAGATCACCGCGAGCACGGCGATGCACAGGGCCAGCGGCACCGGCCAGCGCACGATCTTCCACAGCGGGGTGGTCAGCCGCCACACGAACAGGGCGATCAGGAACCACGTCAGGTACCAGGGGTCGAGCAGGCTGATCGGCTGCGTCGGATCGTCGTCGGCCCACCGCTTGAAGAAGGTGTACGCGACCTCGAAGATCACGTACGGCACGGCGACACCGGTCACGAGCCGCTTGAGCCGGTCCGGGCGCATGTCGAAGCTGCGCGAGAAGTAGCCGGAGATCAGGATGAACGCCGGCATGTGGAAGGTGTAGACGGTCATGTACAGCGCTTCGGCGGTACGGCTGTGATCCGTCAGCGGCTCCCACGCGTGAGCCATCGCGACCAGCACGATCGCCAGGTACTTGGCGTTGTCGAAGAACGCGTCGCGCTGCTTGGCGGGTCTGCCCGCGGCACCGGTGCCGCTCGCGGCGGCGGGTGCGGAATGACGGGGGTGGCCGGTGTGGCCGGGATGACCGGACTGGGGGGGATGCGCGGTGTGGCGGCCCGCCGGGCGGGGGGCGGTGGCGGCCGCTGAGGAGTGGGGGACGCGCGGGGCGGGCATTCCGGCGGCCGTCTCCGGTCCGGAGGGCTGGACGGGAGGGAGCGGTGCCCGATGCCGGCCGTGCGGTTGAACGGGATTCGTCACAGGCCCTCCCACCACGAGCTCGGTGAGACGATCCGGGACCGCACTGCGCCTGCGGGGGTCATGGCAGCGTGGAACATCTGAGGCACCCTAGCGTCGCCGTGGTGTTCCCGTAAAACCCTCAACTCATTCGCCCCGTTCATACCTCCGTGTTCCCACCGTTTCCCACGGCTTTCCCCGGCCCGCGCCTTCAGGATTTCGGTTTTCCGCGGCACACGGGTATCCGCGTGACGCGATGGATAACTGTCCGGTACGTCATGTCTCGTACCGCTTAAATCGCGCATAACGCCCGCGGGCGACTCTGGTGAAATGTCCCGGTTGATCGGACCGTGGTGGGTTATGGCAGCCCCCTCGATGTGCTCCCGGCAACAATTCGAATTCCTGTGAACGGCTTGTGAGGGTGCCGCTGTGTACGGGTGACGGGACGGTGTCCGGGCGGCGTCGGGCCGATGGCTGGCCATGGAAACGATCAAGTCGAATTCGCCGTCCGGCGGAACCGTCGAATTCCCGTGCGGATGCCCGCGGTTCGCGTGCGGGGCATGCGCCGCGGGCCCGGCGCGGTCCGCGCGGCGGGTGCGCAACTGGTCATGGCCGGGGCAGGGCTTGGCCGACGATGTGTCACCGGCCGCATGGCGCGGTCCTGTTGGTGGCACGATGGTTCTGGCGGGGGAGTGCGGGGTCGTACCCCCCGGGCGGGAGAGCGACCGACCTAGGGTGTGATGAGTGTGGCCATTTCGCTGTCAGTGGTGCTGCTGTTGGCGATCGTCCTTGTCATGATGATTCGTCAGGGAAACATCAAGGTATGGCCGGCCATCGTCGCGGCGCTCTTCGGCTTCGTCCTTGCCTCCACGGGAATGGCCGACGACATTCAGGAACTGCTCGACTCCCTCGCGGAGACCATCGGGGACATACAGTTCTGACGACGGACGGCGGCGGATGGGGGTCTGCGGCGGATGGCTCTGCGGGACACCGACCCGGTGGAGGTCGGCGGCTATCCGATCGAGGACCGCCTCGGCTCCGGCGGGATGGGCGTCGTCTACCTCGCCCGCTCCGCGTCCGGCCGGCGGCTCGCCGTCAAGGTCGTGCACGGGCAGTACGCCGACGACCAGGAGTTCCGCACCCGCTTCCGCCGCGAGGTGGCGGCCGCGCGTCGCGTCAGCGGGGCGTTCACGGCGCCGGTCGTGGACGCCGGCGCGGACGCCCCGCGGCCCTGGATGGCCACGCTCCACATCCCCGGCGAGGATCTCGGCACCCACGTCCGCCGCGAAGGCCCGCTGCCCCCGGACCGCCTCCAGGAACTCGCCGCCGGCCTCACCGAGGCGCTGCGGGACATCCACCGCGTAGGCGTCGTCCACCGCGACCTCAAACCGGCCAACGTGATGCTGGCCGAAGACGGCCCCCGCGTCATCGACTTCGGCGTCTCCCGCGCGGCCGAGGCCCTCGCAGGCGACCCCCTGACCCAGACCGGCCGCGTCATGGGCACACCGCCCTACATGTCCCCCGAACAACTCACGTCCCCCCGCGACGTGGGCCCGGCCTCGGACATCTTCTCCCTCGGCTCGGTCCTCACGTACGCGGCCACCGGCCGGGGGCCCTTCGACAGCGACTCCCC
Organism: Streptomyces aureoverticillatus; assembly: GCF_014649395.1. Taxonomy (GTDB): domain Bacteria; phylum Actinomycetota; class Actinomycetes; order Streptomycetales; family Streptomycetaceae; genus Streptomyces; species Streptomyces aureoverticillatus. Next base: position 313,524 of record NZ_BMSY01000002.1, on the reverse strand, counting down.
GTACGAGACGGCCACCGGCGTGGTCAAGGCCACCCCCGAACTCGACGGCGTCCCCGCCGAGTTGCGCCCCTTCGTCGCCCAGTGCCTCGCCAAACACCCCAAGGAACGCCCCACGCCGGACGAGCTGTTGGCGCTGCTGCGCGGCGAACCCCTGCCGCCGACCCCACCACGGGCGGACGCGGCGACGGAGGCGGTGCGCCCGCGCCGACGGCGCCGGGGGCGCGTGCTCGCCGCCGCGGCGGGGGTGCTCCTCGCGGGCCTCGCGTCCGGGCTCGCCCTGTGGCCGTCGGGGACGGAATCCGAGGCCGGTGAGCTGCCCAGGGGCTGGCGGGCCTGGGACTCGAAGGACACGCGTGACCGCGGGGAGGCATCGGGATCCTTCGGCGGCTGTGTCGCCGCCGGGAGCGGACTCTTCTGCGCCGGCGACGACGTGAAAGCCGCGCGGTTCTCGCTCGCCACCGGCAAGTTCGACTGGAGCCACCCGGTCGACCGGACCCCCGGCGACTGGGGGGACCTGGAGGGCCGCGTCATCGGTGCCTCCGGTGGCCGGGTCTTCGTCTACCGCAACGACCAGGTCGATCGTGAGGAGTCACCCGTCCCGCACTACGCGATCCAGGCGCTCGACGCCCGCACCGGCGCGGAGGAGTGGACCACCGCCACGCAGCACGGTGAGCACGCCGCGCCGCCCACCCCGGACGCGGAGCACGGCGGTGCGGTGTGGACCGACGCGGGGGTGCTCACCGCCTTCGGCGCCCGAGGCGACGAGTACGCCCTGCTGCGGACCGACACCGGAAAGGCCCGCTGGCGCCACGAGCTCCCCTCGGTGCACTGCCGGGTGCGCGCTGCCGAGGGGCACGGCTACCTGCTCTGTCCCGTCGACGGGCGGCGCACCCGCATAGCCCGCCTCGACCTCCGCACCGGCAGACCGGACTGGACCGTGACCGTGGCACCGGCGGGCCTCGAACTCCTGGGTGCGGCGTCCGGCCGCCTGCTGTTCGTCCACGACCTCGCGGACACGTCGCACTACCGGGTCAGCGTGCTCGACCTCGCCACCCGCCGGGTGCGGGCCCTGCCCCTCGCCCGACCCCAGCCGGCCCAGGCGACGCCCGCCGTGAGCGGGGACACCCTCTACTTCACGTACCCCAACGGCGACGTGCACGCGGTCGACCCGCGTACCGGCCGTGAACGGTGGTCGGTCAATTCCGCCGTGGAGTCGCCGGGCCCACCGCTGACCTCGGGGGCGCACGTGTACCTCGCCTCGCTGAACGGCCGGCTCTCGGTGCTCGACCGCAGAACCGGCGAGGAGAGATGGACCCTCCCCGCCCGCGGCAGCGGTGCGGGGATGAACGCCGCCGCGGAGGCCGGCGCCACGCTGACCCTCGTCGGCGACGCCCTCTACGTCCCCTACGGGGTCCGCTCCGTCTACAGCATCGACGTACGAAACCCCTGACGCGGAGAACGTACGAAACCCCGGACCCGGGGAACGCACGAAACCCCTGCCCCGGCGAAGGGAAAAGCGCCGGGCGCACGAAAAAGCCCCGGCCCGGCGCACAGGCGAGAACCTGCACACCGGGCCGGGGCCACAGAGCGGGCGACGGGAATCGAACCCGCGTAGCTAGTTTGGAAGACTAGGGCTCTACCATTGAGCTACGCCCGCACAGCTCGCGCAGCACACCCTTCGCAGGTCAGCGTGCGCGGCACGGACAGCATCGTAGCGGGTCGGAGCCGTGCCCCGCACACCCCCTTTCGCGCCCCGAATAAGCGGGCGCCGCACTGCCTGCGGGCATGTACCCTACGTGTCGCACCGACGGGGTGTGGCGCAGCTTGGTAGCGCGTCCGCTTTGGGAGCGGAAGGCCGTGGGTTCAAATCCCGCCACCCCGACCAGCTCGATCCCCCGTGTCCGTGGCCCGTTCCCGGCGGGGACCGAAGCTCGCACGGCCCCGGCGGTCCGTCTTTCAAGATCGCATTGTGGGTCGGCTCCCGCGTGCCGTTACTATGCAAGCTGCGTGCCCGTGTGTCTCTCAACCGGGCAGAATCCAAGCAGTCAGCCCACAAGGAGACCGAACCGTGAAGAGCGCCGTGGAGACCCTGAACCCGACCCGGGTTCGGCTCACTGTCGAGGTGCCCTTCGAGGAGCTCAAGGACAGCCTCGACGCGGCGTACAAGAAGATCAACCAGCAGGTCACGGTGAAGGGCTTCCGCAAGGGCAAGATCCCGGCCCGCGTCATCGACCAGCGGTTCGGCCGCGGTGCCGTGCTGGAGGAGGCCGTCAACGACGCCCTCCCGAAGTTCTACACCGAGGCGGTCAACGAGGCCGAGCTCAACGTCCTGGGCCAGCCCGACGTGGACATCACCGAGCTGAAGGACAACGAGACCCTCAACTTCACCGCCGAGGTCGACATCCGCCCGACCATCGAGATCCCGGACTACTCCGGCATCGAGGTCGAGGTCGACGCGGTCGAGATCGCCGACGAGGACGTCGACAAGGCCGTCGAGGAGCTGCGCGAGCGCTTCGCCTCCACGTCCCCGGTCGAGCGCCCCGCCGAGGACGGCGACGTCGTGACGATCGACCTGGAGGCCAAGGTCGACGGCGAGGTCCTGGAGGACGGGGTCGCCTCCGGCGTCTCGTACACCATCGGCTCCGGCGAGCTGCTCGAAGGCATCGACGACGCCGTCAAGGGCCTGGAGGCCGGTGGCGAGGCCACCTTCACCTCCGAGCTGAAGGGCGGCTCGGCGGCCGGCAAGGAGTCCGAGGTCACCGTCAAGGTCACCCAGGTCGCCAAGCGTGAACTGCCGGAGCTGGACGACGACTTCGCGCAGCTCGCGTCGGAGTTCGACACCCTGGACGAGCTGAAGGCCGACAGCCGCAAGCGCCTGGAGACGGCCCGCCAGTTCGACCAGGCCACGCAGGCCCAGGAGCGCGTCCTGGAGAAGCTCCTGGAGCTCGTCGAGGTCCCCGTCCCCGAGAAGCTGCTCGAGGACGAGGTCCGCACCCGCAAGCACAACCTGGAGCACCACCAGCTCGGCCAGATGGGCCTCGACCTCGCGAAGTACCTGGAGATCCAGGGCAAGACCGAGGAGGAGTTCGACGCCGAGACCCGCGAGCAGGCGGTCAAGGGCATCAAGACGCAGTTCGTCCTCGACGAGCTCGTCAACAAGGAGAAGCTGAACGTCAACCAGGAGGAGCTCACCGAGCACCTCATGCGTCGCGCGCAGTCCTCCGGCATGAGCCCCGACCAGTTCGCCCAGGCCGTCGTCGAGGGCGGCCAGGTGCCGATGCTCGTCGGCGAGGTCGCCCGCGGCAAGGCCCTCGCGGTCGTCGTCGAGGCCGCCACGGTCAAGGACACCAACGGCGAGGTCGTCGACCTCGACGACGAGGACGAGGCTGCCGACTCCGTCGAGGGTGAGCAGGCCGAGGCCGCCGCCGACGCCTCCGCCGAGGCGGACAAGGCCGACGGCGAGAAGTCGGACGCCTGACCTCCACTGCCGTAAGCCGCTGGGCTCCCGGGACTCGCGTCCCAGGGGGCCCAGCGGTCTTTTAGGGGGGGGCCAGCGGTCTGTTCCGGTGACCTGCGCCCCGTAAGGGGCGCGGGGAACTGCGCGAGCAACCGACGACGGCCCGCGGAGGCCGACGGCGTGGGGCCCGGCAGACGCGTCTGCCCGATGCCGCGCCATCGGCGGGCGCGGGACCGCCGTGGCTGGTCGCGCAGTTCCCCGCGCCCCTGACGGGGCGCACACGGTCCCCCGGCCCCGACGGGGTGGGCCGCCACGCCCCCGAGTGGGCCCGCGCCCCCGCCGGGGGCGCTACCTGCGCTCACAGCGAACAGTTGCCTCTGCGGGATTCCCCGAAGGGACCCGCGCGTTAGGGTCCATGAATACGGGGGCAGTGGAGTCCTTGCCCTCAGAACGAAGATGCTGAGACGGCCGGTGCCGTCAGAGACGAGCAGGTGGATACGTGACGAATCTGATGCCTAACGCAGCCGGTGAGCCGTCCATCGGTGGTGGCCTCGGCGACCATGTGTACAACCGGCTGCTCGGCGAGCGCATCGTCTTCCTCGGCCAGCAGGTCGACGACGACATCGCGAACAAGATCACGGCGCAGATGCTCCTCCTCGCGGCAGATCCGTCGAAGGACATCTACCTCTACATCAACAGCCCCGGCGGCTCGGTGACCGCCGGCATGGCGATCTACGACACCATGCAGTACATCCCGAACGACGTCGTCACCATCGGCATGGGCATGGCCGCCTCCATGGGCCAGTTCCTGCTGACCGGCGGCACCGCGGGCAAGCGCTTCGCCCTGCCGCACACGGACATCCTGATGCACCAGGGCTCCGCCGGCATCGGCGGCACCGCGTCCGACGTCAAGATCCAGGCCGAGTATCTGCTGCGTACGAAGAAGCGCATGGCCGAGATCACCGCCCGCCACTCCGGCCAGACGGTCGAGACGATCATCCGTGACGGTGACCGCGACCGCTGGTTCACCACCGAGGAGGCCAAGGAGTACGGCCTCATCGACGAGATCATCAGCGCCGCTTCGGGTGTTCCGGGCGGCGGCGGCACGGGGGCCTGACAGGCACCCGACCTCGGTCCGGGGCGGGCCCCGTAAGGGGCCGCTTCCGCGGACCGGTCCCAGCCGACCAAGCCCACGCTCATCACCAGGACGGAACACCTCAGATGAACACCTTCCCCGCCAGCGGCCAGCCCTCGGGCCTGCACACCGGCCCCCAGGTGGACAACCGCTATGTGATCCCGCGCTTCGTCGAGCGCACCTCGCAGGGCGTGCGTGAGTACGACCCGTACGCGAAGCTGTTCGAAGAGCGCGTGATCTTCCTCGGCGTCCAGATCGACGACGCCTCCGCCAACGACGTCATGGCGCAGCTCCTGTGCCTGGAGTCGATGGACCCCGACCGGGACATCTCGGTCTACATCAACAGCCCGGGCGGCTCCTTCACGGCGCTCACCGCGATCTACGACACCATGCAGTTCGTGAAGCCCGACATCCAGACGGTCTGCATGGGCCAGGCGTCCTCCGCGGCCGCCGTGCTCCTCGCCGCCGGTACGCCGGGCAAGCGCATGGCCCTGCCGAACGCCCGCGTGCTGATCCACCAGCCGTCCGGCGGAACGGGCCGCGAGCAGCTCTCCGACCTGGAGATCGCGGCCAACGAGATCCTCCGGATGCGTACGCAGCTCGAGGAACTGCTGGCCAAGCACTCCACGACGCCGATCGAGAAGATCCGCGACGACATCGAGCGCGACAAGATCCTCACCGCCGAGGGCGCGCTGGAGTACGGCCTGATCGACCAGATCATCTCCACCCGGAAGATGAACAACGCCTCGGTTCTCTGAGCCCCGCCGGGCCCCGGACGAGACCACCTGCCGGCCTCGTCCGGGGGACCGCAGCACCATCCGCCCACCCCTGGGGTACGGTCCGCGTGGAAGCGAACCGCGCCAAGGGGGGCCCGAACGGGGGGCCAGGCAAGGTACCGTCGGATACAAGGCACCAGGAGCCGCTGGACCAACGGCGTCTCCCAGGCGAAGGGGAAGCACACCGTGGCACGCATCGGTGACGGCGGCGATCTGCTCAAGTGCTCGTTCTGTGGCAAGAGCCAGAAGCAGGTCAAGAAGCTCATCGCAGGCCCCGGCGTGTACATCTGCGATGAGTGCATCGATCTCTGTAACGAGATCATCGAGGAAGAGCTCGCCGAGACGAGCGAGGTCCGCTGGGAGGAACTGCCCAAGCCCCGCGAGATCTACGAGTTCCTCGAGGGGTACGTAGTCGGTCAGGAGCCCGCCAAGAAGGCCCTCTCCGTCGCCGTCTACAACCACTACAAGCGCGTCCAGGCCGGGGAGAACGGCGGCGCGCAGGGCCGCGAGGACGCCATCGAGCTGGCGAAGTCCAACATCCTGCTGCTCGGCCCCACCGGCTCCGGCAAGACGCTGCTCGCCCAGACGCTCGCCCGCATGCTGAACGTCCCCTTCGCCATCGCGGACGCGACGGCGCTCACGGAGGCGGGCTATGTCGGCGAGGACGTGGAGAACATCCTCCTCAAGCTCATCCAGGCCGCCGACTACGACGTCAAGAAGGCCGAGACGGGCATCATCTACATCGACGAGATCGACAAGGTAGCCCGGAAGAGCGAAAACCCGTCGATCACGCGCGACGTTTCCGGTGAAGGTGTCCAGCAGGCCCTCCTCAAGATCCTTGAGGGCACGACGGCCTCGGTCCCGCCGCAGGGCGGCCGCAAGCACCCGCACCAGGAATTCATCCAGATCGACACGACGAACGTGCTCTTCATCGTGGGCGGCGCCTTCGCCGGCCTGGAGAAGATCATCGAGTCGCGGGCCGGGGCGAAGGGCATCGGCTTCGGCGCCACGATCCGCTCCAAGCGGGAGCTGGAGGAGAAGGACCAGTTCGAGGACATCATGCCGGAGGACCTGGTGAAGTTCGGGATGATCCCCGAGTTCATCGGCCGCCTGCCCGTCATCACCTCGGTCCACAACCTCGACCGCGAGGCCCTGCTCCAGATCCTGGTCGAGCCGCGCAACGCCCTCGTGAAGCAGTACCAGCGTCTCTTCGAACTCGACGGCGTGGAGCTGGACTTCGAGCGCGAGGCCCTCGAAGCCATCGCGGACCAGGCGATCCTGCGCCAGACCGGCGCGCGCGGCCTGCGCGCCATCATGGAGGAGGTCCTCCAGTCGGTGATGTACGAGGTGCCGTCCCGCAAGGACGTGGCCCGCGTCGTCATCACGGCGGACGTCGTCCACTCGAACGTGAACCCGACGCTGGTGCCGCGCGAGGTGCGGGGGCCGGGGGCGGGCGAGCAGAAGTCCGCGTAAGCCGCGCGGCGGCACGTGAACAACCAAGAGCGCCCGGCGAGTTGACCTCGCCGGGCGCTGTTGTGTGTGCTGTCTGCCGCTCACATCTGCTCCCCCCCTGAGGCATGCGAAAGGCCCGGCCGAACGGCCGGGCCCTTGCTGATGTCCGACCGGACGGTCAGAGCTTGACGCGGACTTCCTTGCGGAACTTGGCCGTCTTGTCCGCCGCCGCCGACAGGTCGGCAGTCTTGCCCGCCAGGGCGTTGGCCACGTCCGCGGTGACGACGATGCCGATCGTGCTCTTGTCGCCCCAGATGCAGGTGGCCATGGACATTTCCTTGGGGCCCTGGCTGCTGCCGGTCGACGAGCCCGAGCCCATGGCGTACTTCATCTCCTGGCACTTCATGACCGCGCCGTCGAGCTCGGAGGGGTTGTACGACTTCGGGCTGCCGATGACGGTCACCTTCTGGCCGCCGGGGTTGTTCTCCTTGGACTTCTTCTCCGCCGCGGAGAACATCTTGTCGATGACCGACGCGGGGTCCTCGATGTCGCCGTAGACGCCGTTGAACTGCAGGATCTTCTGCCCCAGCGGGTTTTCCTGGGTGCCCGACATGTACTGGGCCTCGACGTCCTTGGGGTTCTTCACCCCGTACTTCGCGGCCTTCTTGGTCTGCTCGGAGGACATACCGCCACCGTCGGCGCTGCCCGGCTTCTGCTTGTAGTCGGTGAGGACCGTCGCGGGCGTCGTGAGCTTGTGGGGGCCGTCGTCCTTGACCGAGCCGGAGCCGTCGCTGTCGCTGCCGCCGAGGACGAAGTACGCGCCGACGCCGATCGCGGCGACGACGGCGACCGCGCCGATGATCAGGCCCGTCTTCTTGCCGCCGCCTCCGCCGGGCGGGGGCGGCGGGACCTGGCCGTAGGGGGCCTGGGGCTGCTGCCCGTAGGGGCCGGGCTGCTGCGGCTGGCTGTAGCCGGGCTGGCCGTAGGGCTGCTGGGGCGGGACGCCTTGCGGGGCCTGCTGGGGGTAGCCGTAGCCCGGCTGCTGGGGCTGCTGCTGCGGGTAGCCGTAGCCGGGCTGGGGGGCCTGGGGCTGCTGGCCGTACGGGCCGGGCTGCTGCGGCTGGCCGCCGCCGTAGGGATCGGGCTGCTGGCCGCCGTACGGGCCCGGCTGGTTGTGGCTCATTCTTGGGTTCCCCCTTCGTGATGCGGTGCTGCGTCGCCCATCGTGACGCAGGTGGGCCCCGGCCTCGGCAGCCGGGGCCCGTGCGTGCGAGCCGTGCCTCAGGCCTTGACGCGGACGTCGTCGCGGAACTTCTTCGTGGTGTCCGCGGAGTCGCTGAGCGAGGGGCTCTTGCCGGCCATGGCGTCGGCCAGCTCGATCGGGATCACGACGCCGAGCGTGCTGTGGTCGGCCCAGACGCAGATCGGCATGTGGATCTCCTTGGGGCCGGACGTCGAACCGCCGGACGGCGAGTCGTTCTTGAGCACGGACTCCTGGCACTTCAGTGCCACCTGGTCCGACCCGAAGTCCTCCGGGCTGCCGACGAGCTTGCCGGTCCGCTTCTGCTCGTCGCTCTTCTCGGACTCGGCCTTCATCCGGCTGAACATCTTGTCGACCAGCTTGTCGGGGTCCTCGATGTCACCGTAGATGCCCATGAAGTTGAGGGCCTTGCCCGCCAAGGGATTGCTCGGGTCACCCGTGCTGTACTCGGCATTGACGTCCTCGGCGTTCTTCACGCCGTCCTTCTCGGCATCCTCCAGGTCGTCGTCGCTGAACGAGAAGCCACCGCCGCCGCTCTCGGACTTCTTGTAGTCGCCGAGGACCGTCGCGGGCGTGGTGAGCTTGTGGGGGCCGTCGTCCTTGACTTCGGCGGAGCCGCTGTCGCTGCCGCCCAGGACGAAGTACGCGCCCACGCCGATCGCCGCCACGACGGCGACCGCGCCGATGATCAGGCCCGTCTTCTTGCCCCCGCCGCCTCCGCCCGGCGGGGGCGGCGGGACCTGGCCGTAGGGGGCCTGCGGCTGCTGCCCGTAAGGGCCGGGCTGCTGCGGCTGGCCGTACGGGGCTCCCGGCTGCTGCGGGTAGCCGTAACCGGGCGGCTGCTGCGGCGGCACGCCCTGCGGGGCCTGCTGTGGGTAGCCGTAGCCGGGCCCCGGGGCCTGCGGCGGCTGGCCGTACGGGCCGGGCTGCTGCGGCTGGCCGCCGCCGTACGGCCCGGGCTGCTGCGGCTGCTGCCCGCCGTACGGGCCCGGCTGGTTGTAGCTCATTACTGGGGTTCCCCTCGAACGCCTGAACGCGCCCACATTCTCCCGCGCGCTTATGTGTTCCCGACATCCTGACCGACGCGGGGGCCGCGGTGGCGTCCGGGGCTCCAACCGTTACTGAAGATTCCGGTTTCGGGACCAGTCTGTGACACCCCTAAACTGGGCCCGTGACCGAGAACGCTCAGCAGCAGCCGCCAGCGACCACCCCCGAACTCCCGACGCAGTACGCGCCGTCCGAGGTAGAGGGGGCGCTGTACGAGCGCTGGGTGGAGCGGGGCTACTTCGACGCCGACGCGAGCAGCGAGAAGCCGCCGTACACCGTCGTCATCCCCCCGCCGAACGTCACCGGCAGCCTGCACCTGGGCCACGCCTTCGAGCACACCCTCATCGACGCCCTGACCCGCCGCAAGCGCATGCAGGGGTACGAGGTGCTCTGGCAGCCGGGCATGGACCACGCCGGTATCGCCACCCAGAACGTCGTCGAGCGCGAGCTCGGCAAGGAGGGCAAGTCCCGGCACGACCTCGGCCGCGAGGCGTTCGTCGAGCGCGTGTGGCGGTGGAAGGCCGAGTCCGGCGGGCAGATCTCCGGCCAGATGCGCCGCCTGGGAGACGGTGTCGCGTGGTCGCGTGAGCGCTTCACCATGGACGAGGGCCTGTCCAAGGCCGTCCAGACGATCTTCAAGCGGCTCTACGAGGACGAGCTGATCTACCGCGCCGAGCGCATCATCAACTGGTGCCCGCGCTGCCTCACCGCCATCTCGGACATCGAGGTGGAGTACCAGGACGACGACGGCGAGCTGGTGTCGATCACGTACGGGGAGGGTGACGAGACCCTCGTCGTCGCGACCACCCGTGCCGAGACGATGCTCGGCGACACGGCCGTCGCCGTGCACCCCGAGGACGAGCGGTACAAGCACCTCGTCGGCAAGCTCATCAAGCTGCCGCTCACCGACCGGTCCATCCCGGTCGTCGCCGACGAGCACGTCGACCCCGAGTTCGGCACCGGCGCCGTCAAGGTGACGCCCGCCCACGACCCGAACGACTTCGAGATCGGCCAGCGCCACGACCTGCCGAACATCGCGGTCATGGACGAGCACGCCGTCATCACGGCGCACGGCCCCTTCCAGGGCCTGGACCGCCTGGAGGCCCGCTCGGCCATCGTCGGCGCGCTGCGCGCCGAGGGCCGCATCGTGGCCGAGAAGCGTCCGTACACACACTCGGTCGGGCACTGCTCGCGCTGCAAGACCACCATCGAGCCGCGCCTGTCCATGCAGTGGTGGGTCAAGGTCGGCCCGCTCGCGAAGGCCGCCGGTGACGCGGTCCGCGACGGCCAGGTCAAGATCCACCCGCAGGAGATGGAGAAGCGCTACTTCGAGTGGGTCGACAACCTCCACGACTGGTGCATCTCGCGGCAGCTGTGGTGGGGGCACCGGATTCCCGTCTGGTACGGCCCGAACGGTGAGGTCGTCTGCGTCGGCCCCGACGAAGAGGCGCCCACCGGCGAGGGCTGGACGCAGGACACCGACGTCCTCGACACCTGGTTTTCCTCCGGCCTGTGGCCCTTCTCCACCCTCGGCTGGCCCGAGAAGACCGACAGCCTCGCGAAGTTCTACCCGAACTCCGTCCTGGTCACCGGCTACGACATCCTCTTCTTCTGGGTCGCCCGGATGATGATGTTCGGCCTGTACGCGATGGACGGCACCCCGCCGTTCCACACCATCGCCCTGCACGGCATGGTCCGCGACCAGTTCGGCAAGAAGATGTCGAAGTCCTTCGGGAACGCGGTCAACCCGCTGGACTGGATGGACAAGTACGGCTCCGACGCGCTGCGCTTCACCCTCGCCCGCGGCGCCAACCCCGGCGTCGACGTGCCGATCGGCGAGGACTGGGTGCAGGGCTCCCGGAACTTCGCCAACAAGATCTGGAACGCCACCCGCTTCGCGCTGATGAACGGCGCCACGGTCGAGGGCCCGCTGCCCGACGCCGCCGCGATGTCGGCGACGGACCGCTGGATCCTCTCCCGCCTGAACACGGTGGTCGCCGAGGTCGACGCGCTGTACGAGGACTACCAGTTCGCGAAGCTCTCCGACGCCCTCTTCCACTTCGCCTGGGACGAGGTCTTCGACTGGTACGTCGAGCTGTCCAAGACCACGTTCATGGCGGGCGGCCCCGCGGCCGAGGTCAGCAAGCGCGTCCTCGGCGAGGTGCTCGACGTCACGCTGCGCCTGCTCCACCCGGTGGTGCCGTTCGTGACGGAGACGCTGTGGACCACGCTCACCGGCGGTGAGTCCGTCGTCGTCGCCGCCTGGCCCAAGGACAGCGGCTTCCGTGACGCGGCCGCCGAGAAGGAGATCGAGTCCCTCCAGAGCCTCGTCACCGAGGTGCGCCGCTTCCGCGCCGACCAGGGCCTCCAGCCCGGCCAGAAGGTCCCGGCCCGCCTCACCCTGGACGGCACGCCGTTCGCCCCGCACGAGGCCGCCGTCCGCCAGCTCCTGCGCCTCCAGCCGGAGGGCGAGAGCTTCGCGGCGACGGCGACGCTGCCGGTGTCCGGCGCGACGGTCGCCCTCGACCTCTCCGGCACGATCGACGTGGCGGCGGAGCGCAAGCGGCTCGCCAAGGACCTGGCGGCCGCCGAGAAGGAGAAGGCCCAGGCCACCGCCAAGCTCGGCAACGAGGCGTTCCTCGCCAAGGCCCCCGACCAGGTGGTGGACAAGATCCGCGGCCGCCTCGCCAAGGCCGACGAGGACATCGCCCGCCTCCAGGCCCAGCTGGCCAACCTCCCGGCGGCGTAAGGGACTTCAACGGCGTACGTGGACGGGGGCGCCCGGAACTGAATGTTCCGGGCGCCCCCGTCCACGTACAGACCGGCCGGTCAGGCCTCCGTGGCGACCGGCCCCGTTCCCACGGCCTCCGCGTTGCGCCGCGTCTTCGCCCAGCCGTTCCGGCCCCGGAGCAGACGCAGGAACCCGCGCGCCGACACGACGAACACGTGGTACGCGTACAGCCACAGCGCAAGCCCCCACAGCAGGCCGGTCAGCCGGGAGCGGTCGGGGGCGAAGTCCCGGCGGTAGAGCGGCCCCCAGGCCACGAACGGCAGCACCGAAAGCGCGCACAGGACCAGGATCAGCGGCCAGTTGCCGAGGAACGCGTCCCGCATCGAACCTCCCGCGACGACGGCGCCCAGCAGCAGCACGCTCAGGACGAGCGTCGCGACGTGCGCGAGCGGCTGCATGAACGTGTACAGGGTCTCCAGGACGCCACGGCCCGAGTAGTGCCGGGAACCCACGATGCGGGGCGCGTAGCGCACGCACTGGAGGTTGCCCTGGGCCCAGCGGGTGCGCTGGGTGAGGAAGCGGCGGGCGAGCGGCAGCCCTTCCTGCGAGACGTGGGTGTCCGCGACGTGGGCGACTCGATATCCGCCGAGGATCATGTGCAGGCCGAGCTCGTAGTCCTCCAGGAGCGCGTCGCGCTGCCAGGGGCGGCGTTCGGCGGCCGCGATGCGGTCGAGCGCGGTCAGCCGCGTGAACTGGCCGTTGCCGCCGAGGCCCACCGAACCGGTGCGGCCGCGCAGCAGCTGCATGCCCGCGTTGGACACCGCGAACTCCATGTCCTGCATGCGCACGAGCAGCCGCGCGAAGGCGTTGGCGGCACGCCCGCGCTCCGGCAGCGGGCGCGCCTCGACGACGTTCCGCATCCGTACGCCGACCTGCACCCCGCCGGTCTCCGGGTCACCGAAACCGGCGTCGCCGCTGACCCGCGCGAGCGCGTCCGGGGCGAGCCGGCCGTCGGCGTCGACGACACACACGACGGCACGGGAGCGGTCGGCGGCCCCGGACAGGAAGTCGTTCAGCGCCGCGTACGCCGAGTTGAGGGCCGCGCCCTTGCCGATACGGGCGTCCGGGCGGCGGCGCGAGACCAGGTGCACGTTGCCGTCGCCCTCGGCCAGCGCGGTCACGACGGCCGCGGTGCCGTCGTCACTGTCGTCGTCGACCACCCACACGTGCGCGGCCGGAAAGTCCGTACGCAGCTGGGTGACGGTCGCGCCGATGACGGTCTCCTCGTCGCGACACGGCACGAAGAAGTGCCACTCGAAGGCCGCGGGGTCCCCGTCCGGGGCGGGCTTCCGGCGCGTGTACGCGTGCCGGGCCCCGGCCCAGTACACCAGGAAACAGGCAAGCAGGAAGAAGGGCAGGGCGTAGAGGAGGTAGTGGGGGGTGAGCACGGGGTCCTCGGGGGTGTTTGTGGCCTTGTGGTGTGGGTGGGGGTCCCGTCCGGCGAGCGGGGCAATGAAGCCCGTCCGGCGTTTGAGGACGAGGCCCGAAGGGCCGAAAAGGCGGGGGGAGAGGGGGCGCAGCCCCCATAGGGGTCAGGCGGCGACGGAAAGACGCGCGGGCCGGCCGGAGGCCACCGCCCCCAGCAGAGCGACGATGCGCTGGGAGGCGAGCCCGTCGCCGAACGGCGAGGGAGTGTCGGCCAGGCGGCGCAGGCCGACGTCGCCCTCGGCGAGCCGGCGCCGCACGGCAAGACCGACCGCCCGCCCGGGGGCGACCAACTCGGCGAAGCCGGAGACCACGGCCTCCGGCCGCTCCGTCGAGCGGCGCACGACGACGAGCGGCCGCCCGAGGACGGTGGTCTCCTCCTGCACGCCCCCGGAGTCGGAGACGATCACCGCGGCGTGCCGCGCGAGCGCGAGAAACTCCCCGTACCCGAGCGGCGCCAGCGGCGTGACCGCGGCCAGCAGATGTCCGAGCCCGGCGGCCTCCAGGCGAGCCTGCGTCCGCGGATGGACGGCGAAGAGCACGGGCAGCTCCGCGGCGAGGCCGGCCAACTCGGTGAGGATCGCGCGCAGCGCGGCCGGGTCGTCGGTGTTCTCGGGCCGGTGCACGGTGGCGAGGAGGTAGCGGTCGGCGGTGACGCCGTGCTCGGCGAGCAGCGCGGCGCGCTCGGCGGCGGCGGGCAGGTGCTCGCGCACGGCCTCCACGACGGTGTTGCCCGTGACGGCGACGCGCCCGGCCGGGACGCCCTCGGCGCGCAGCAGATCCCGGTTGTCCTCGGTGGCCGCGCACAGCACGTCCGCGAGCTGGTCGATCACGACGCGGTTGTGCTCCTCGGGCATCGCGCGGTCGTGGCTGCGCAGGCCCGCCTCCACGTGGACCAGGGGGATGCCGCGGGAGTTCGCGGCGAGCGCGCCCGCGAGGGAGGCGTTGGTGTCGCCCTGCACGACCACGGCCAGCGGGGGCTCGTCCGCGAACAAGGCGTCGAGCTGGGTGAGGGCCGTGGAGATCTGTACGGCGCGGGGCTTGCCGCCGACGCCCTCCAGGAGGGTCGGCTCCGGCAGGCCCAGCTCGGTGAGGAAGCGGCCGGAGAGGTCGGCGTCGTAGTGCTGGCCCGTGTGCACGAGGTGGGCGGCGGGGCCGAGGAGGCGGATCACGGGGGCGAGCTTGACCAGTTCGGGGCGGGTGCCGAGGACGACCGCCACGGAGTGGCGGGGCATCTGGGTCATCGGCATCTGGGTCACCTGGGCGGCGGGCGGCACGGTTGCTCCTGGCGGGCGGCTGTGGGGGTGGACAGCAGGAGCCTGCGGGGGGTGGGTTGCCTGGGGGGATTGTGTTCGGTTGCCCGACGGTTGCGAGCCTTCGGCCGAGGCTGTTTCAGGGCGAAGGCCCTGGCCCATAGGTCCCTTGCGGGTGGGACCTTCGGCCCCCCCGGCCCCTTATGGGGGCTGCGCCCCCTTTCCCCCGCCTTTTCGGCCCTTCGGGCCTCGTCCTCAAACGCCGGACGGGCTTGAAACCCCCCTCGCCGGACGGGCTTGAAACCCCCCTCGCCGGACGGGCTTGATACCCCCCCTCGCCGGACGGGCTTGATACCCCCCCTCGCCGGACGGGGTCGGACACTCCGCACGCCGGGCGGGCCTTAAGTACCCTCGCCGCGGTAGCGGTAGCCCATGCCGCGTACCGACTCCAAGGGGTCCTCGCCGTCCCCGACGGCGAGCTTTCTGCGGAGGCGGAGCACTGCGAACTTCACGCGTTCGCGGCCCGTCGCGTCGGGGTCGTCCCAGACGAGGTCGAGGAGTTGTTCGGTGGTGACGACGCGGCCGCGGTTGCGGACGAGGACTTCGAGGAGGCGGTACTCGATGGCGCTCAGGCGGGTCTCGTGGCCCTGCCAGACCGCCGAGCGGCGTTCGGGGACGAGTCTGAGGCCCGCTTCGACGTAGTCGCCGCGCCACTGCTCGGGGTTGCTGCGGCGCAGCAGGGCCTCGACGCGGGCGAGGAGCTCCAGATGGTCGAAGGGTTTGCAGAGGTAGTCGTCGGCGCCGGAGCGCAGGCCGCGGACCCGTTCGGCGGGGCTGGTGCGGCCGGAGAGGATCAGGACGGGCAGGTCGGTGAGGTCGCGGGTGCGGTCGAGGACGTCCCAGCCGTCGAGGCCGGGCAGGACCAGGTCCAGGACCATCAGGGCGGGGCGGCGGGCGAAGAGGAGCCGCAGCGCGGCCTGGCCGTCGTCGGCGGCCACGACCTCGTACCCGGCCCGGGTGAACAGGACCCGCAGCGCCAGCCCGAGATCGGGGTCGTCCTCGACGAGCAGTAGGCAGGTCATGCGGTGACGGTCCCGGGCGGGTCGTCGGTCGGCGCCACGTCGCTTCCGGGCGGGCCGTCGGTCGGTGGGGCACCGCTTCCGGGCGGGCCGTCGGTCGGTGGGGCACCGCTTCCGGGCGGGCCGTCGTTCGGTGGGGCACCGCTTCCGGGCGGGCCGCCCGCCGGCAGCCACATCTCCATGGCCGTGCCGTGGCCCTCCGCGCTGTGCACGGTCACCGTGCCGGCGTGCACGCGCGCCGCGTCCCGTACGACGCTGAGGCCGAGCCCGGTGCCGGGGTAGGGGCCGCGGCGGGCGTTCGGGGCGCGGACGAACTCGGTGAAGACCTCCTCCTGGAACTCCTTGGGGATGCCGATGCCGTCGTCGCGCACGGTGAACAGCCAGCCGGGGGAGGGGAGTTCGTCGTCGTGGGGGCCGCCGTCGCGGGGGCGGGCCGTGACGGTGACGGCGCCGCCCGCGGGCGTGAACTTCACGGCGTTGTCGAGGAGGGCGGCCAGCGCCCGTTCGAGGCGGTCGGCGTCGGCGACGAGCGGCGGTCGATCGGCCGCGGCGGGCAGGTCCAGGCTCAGGAAGACGCCGCCCCGGGTGGCCCGCGGGGCGGTGTCGGCGACGAGCCGGGTCAGCAGCGGGCCCGGGTCGAGCGGGGCGTACGCGGGCGGGGTGGTCGCGGCCTCCGCGTACCGGTGCAGGAGGCCGTCGGCCATGTCCTGCATGCGCTGGGCGCCGCGCCGGATGGTGTCGACGTACTCGCGCTGGGCCGTGGTGAGCGTCCCGGCCGCCGGGTCGGCGAGCAGCTCGCAGAAGGTGAGCACGGTGGACAGGGGTGTGCGCAGCTCGTGCGAGGTGCGGGCGGCGAACTCGGCGCGGTCGCGGGCGAGTTCACCCAGTGCCTCGATGTGCCGGTGCAGGTCGTCCTCGTACCGGCGCTGCCCGGTGATGTCCTCGACCAGCCACAGCACGCCGAGCCGGGTGTCGCCGGTGTCGATCGGCTGGCGGCTGCGGCGCAGCGTACGGCCGTCGCGCAGCCTGAGCTCCGCCTTGCGCACGAACTGGCCGCGGAGCGCGCGCACCGAGCCCATGTCCAGGTCCGGCAGGAGCCGTGCCATCGCCTCGGCGATGGGCTCGGCGGAGGCGCCCGTCGACAGGTCGACGCCTTCGATCCCGCAGACCGTTGCGAACTGCGGATTGGCCGCGACGACCCGGCCGTCGTCCCCGACCAGCAGTGCTCCGAGCGGGATCGCCCGGAGCACCGCGTCCGTGAACGGAGCGTGCAGGCCCCGCGGCTCAGCCGTCACGTGGCTCAGCCGTCACGTGGCGGGTTCGGCCACCGGCAGGCCCGCCCGGCCGTGGGCGGGTGCGGGCGCGAGGCCGAGGCGCTCCAGTTCCGCGTCCGCGAGCGCTTGGAGCACGCGCGGGTCGGCGCCGCGCCAGCCCTCGGCGAGGCTGCCGGGCGTGGCGTCCGGCAGGCCGGGGGTCTCGGCGAGGGCGGCGGCGGTGGCGGCCACCTCGTCGAGGGGGCGGAGCAGGGAGCGCAGGGCGAGGAGTTCGCGGCCGTCGTCGGACTCGGCCAGCTCCCGGGCGGCGACGGCCTGCCGGACCCAGCGCAGCCGGCGCGGCAGCCACGCCGCGAGGAGCAGGCCGACCGGGACGAGGAAGAGGGCGACCGTGCTCACCACGAGCCCGGCGCGCATCGTCACCGGGTCGATGTCGTTCACGACGCCCACGACGGAGCGCAGCGCCGCGCCGACGTCGTCGCCGACGACGGGCAGGCGCGCGGCGGGCGAGCCGGAGGAGGCGACGCCGGAGTCGGGTCCTGGCCGGGTGAGCAGCACGGCGAGGCGGTACGCGACGACCGCGGCGGCGGTCCAGGCCGCGGTCCACAGCAGGACCGCGGCGTCTCCGGCGAGCTGACGGGTCCGTCGACCCGGATTCTGGGCATACCACATGGTCCGATTGGAACCCCGGGGCGCGTGGGGGCGGGGCAGCCGCGCCGTGCGTACACCCGTTTCGCCGGGCGTACCGCGGGCCGCCGGTCCGGCGGGGCCGACATCCGGGCCAAAAGTCCGATGTGTCCAGGCCGAAGCGCCAGGGATGATGGGGGGACCATGCACGACCTGCCCGCCGCCGAGGCGCTACGCAAGGCGGCGGCCGCGGCCCGTCGCCTCGCCCGGCGTTGCGCGCGCGAACCCCGGGCCCTGGACCTGCTCACCGCCCTGGCCTGCCTCGCCCTGATGGCCCTCGACGTACCGGGGCTCGCCGCCGAGGACAACTCGCTCAACGGCGCCATGGCCACCCTGGTCCTCGCCGCGGGCGCGGCGACGCTGCTGCTGCGGCGGGGCGCGCCGTGGGTGCCGTTCCTGATCGCGCTGGTGCTGCTCGGCTGGCTGCACGAGCTGACGCTCGCGCAGTTCGCGCTGTACTCGCTGGCGCGGTACCGGGGGCGGCTCGCCGGTGCCGTCGGGGTCGTTCTGTACGTGACGTTCGCGTACGTGATGTTCACTCTGCCGGGTTGGCCGGTGCACCGCGGGGACACGCTCAGCGAGTTCCTCAGCCTGGTGGTGCCGATCGGCGCGCTCGCGGCGGGGGTGGGGGTCGCGGCCAACCGGCAGGACCTGGTGCGGGCGCTGCAGGCGCAGCGGGCTGAGACGCAGGCCCTGCAGGCCGTGCAGCAGGAGCGGTTGCGGATCGCGCGGGACGTGCACGACTTCGTCGGGCGTGAGCTGACGCTGCTGAGCGTGCGTTCGCAGGTGCTCGCCCGGCGGGCCGCGCACGGGCCGTGCGCGGACGGCTTCGACGAGCTGTCGGAGACGGCGCGCTCGGCGCACCGGATGCTCAACGAGATCATCGTGCAGCGCGGGGTGGACGGGGCGCCCACGCCCGGCCTTGCGGCGCTGCCCGAGCTGGCCGCGGCCAGTGGGCGTGCGGGCAGTCCGGTGGAGCTGGTCGTCGACGGCGCCGCGTACCGGCTTTCGCCGTTGCGGCAGGCGGCGGTGCACCGGGTGGTGCAGGAGTGCCTCACGAACGCGGCGAAGCATGCGCCGGGGGCGGCGGTGGAGGTGTGGGTC
Organism: Streptomyces aureoverticillatus; assembly: GCF_014649395.1. GTDB lineage: Bacteria > Actinomycetota > Actinomycetes > Streptomycetales > Streptomycetaceae > Streptomyces > Streptomyces aureoverticillatus. The sequence goes on along the minus strand of NZ_BMSY01000002.1, from coordinate 294,783 downwards.
CGGGTGGCCGGCGGGCGGCTTCGGGTGACGGTGCGCAACGCCTTGCCGGCGGGGGTGTCGGGGCCTGACCCCGCGGGTTCCGCGCCCGTGTCCGCCGGGACCGGGACCGCCGGGATGGCGGAGCGGGTCCGCACGGTGGGCGGCACCCTCTCGGCGGGCCCTCGGGCGGGCGCGTACGTGGTCGAGGCCGACCTCCCCACCGGCAACCTCACCTGACCCCGTCCGGGGCGACTGCACCTGGCCCCGTCCGGGGTGGCCGCCGATCGCCGCTCCGCGGCTCGTCCTCAAGCTCCCCCAAGCTCTTGAAGAGCAGGGAGGGGCCCCTCGACGGGCTGTTTCCCACCCGCCCGCCCTTCCTGGGGCTCCGCCCCAGACCCCGCTCCTCAAACGCCGGAGGGGCTATATCTCCCCGCCCGGCGGCCCGCGGCCGGGCCCACCTCGCGCTCCTGTGCGCGCAGCGCTGAAAAGGGCGGGCGGGTGGGGGAAAGCCCGTCCGGCGATTGAGGACGAGCGCGCAGCGCGATCGGCGGCCACCCCGGCGCAAGGGGGGGACCGGCCGGCCCACGGCAAGTGACGCCCCGTACCCCCGCCCGGCCCGAGGGCTACGCGGCCGACATCCCCCGTTCCAACCCGTCGAAGTCCTCGACACACTTGCCGCAGCCCAGCGCCACGCTGTCCAGCGGGTCGTCGGCCACGAAGACGGGGATGCCGGTGGCGGAGGCGAGGCGGAGGTCCAGGGCGGGGAGGAGCGCGCCGCCGCCGGTGAGCACGATGCCGTGCTCCATGACGTCGCCGGACAGCTCCGGCGGACACTCCTCCAGCGTCACCCGCACGGCGGCGATGATCGCCTCGACGGGCTCGTCGAGAGCGGCCCGCACCTCCGCCACGGTCAGCTCCACCGTCTTCGGCAGCCCGCCGACCTTCTCCCGCCCCCGCACGGTGAACGTCCGCTCCTCGAAGTCCTCCTCGCCGGGCACGGGCCACGCCGACCCGATGGCGACCTTCACGTCCTCGGCGGTGCGCTCGCCGATGAGGAGCGCGTGCTCGCGGCGTACGTAGTCCGTGATCGCGGTGTCGAGGCGGTGCCCGCCGACCCGCAGGGACTGGGACGTCACGATTCCGCCGAGGGAGATGACGGCGACCTCGGTGGTGCCGCCGCCGATGTCCACGATCATCGACCCGCGCGGCTCGGCCACCGGAAGCCCCGCCCCGATCGCCGCCGCCATCGGCTCCTCGACCAGGTGCACGGCCCGCGCCCCGGCCCGCTGCGCGGCGTGCACGATCGCCCGCCGCTCGACCTGCGTGACCCCGCTGGGCACGCAGATCACCATCCGCGTACGCGGCCTGCGGCCCGGCACGGCCTTGCGCACGAAGTGCCGGATCATCTCCTCGGCGGCCTCGAAGTCGCTGATCACGCCGTCCTTCAGGGGCCGGATCGCCGTGATGGAACCGGGGGTGCGGCCGATCGTCTCCTTGGCCTCCGTCCCGACGGCGAGCGCGTGGCGCGCGCCCTCCTTGACGGCGACCACGGACGGCTCGTTGAGCACGATGCCCTGACCGCGGACGTAGAGAAGGGTGTTGGCGGTGCCGAGGTCGATGCCTATGTCCATGATCGCCAAGTTTGCCCGTCGCATCCGGAAGGCGGAGGGACCAAAGTCCCGAAAAGGACAGGCCAAAAGTCCTGACCAGCCCAATATCAGCCTGTCCGGCGCTTGAGGACGAGGCCCGAAGGGCCAAAGAAGGGGGAAAGGGGCGAAGCCCCATAGGAAGGGGCGAGCCCAGGCCTGAGGCGCCCACGCCAGACCAAGGCGCCCACGCCCGAATAGACTGGCGTACGTGAGCGACCTCCCTCCGAACGACAACCCGCGCGACGACGACCGCGACCCCGCCGACGAGATCGACCGGTTCGACGAGATCGTCGGGGCCGAAACCGACCGCGACCCCGACCTCGCCGTGATCGAGGCCGGCAGCCGCACCCTGCGCACGCAGGCGGGCCCGCCCGAGGCCGACGTCCCCGGCCGCCCGGCCGACCCGGAGGTGGACAAGGCGCTGCGGGCCGTCGAGGCGGAACTCGCGGCCCGCTGGCCCGAGACCAAGCTGGACCCGTCGCTCGCCCGCATCGCCGCCCTGATGGACGTCCTCGGTGAGCCCCAGCGGGCGTATCCCTCGATCCACATCACGGGGACGAACGGCAAGACCTCCACGGCCCGCATGGTCGAGGCCCTCCTCGGCGCCTTCGAGCTGCGCACCGGGCGGTATACGTCGCCGCACGTCCAGTCGATCACCGAGCGCATCAGCCTGGACGGCGCCCCCCTGTCCCCCGAGCGCTTCATCGAGGCGTACGAGGACATCAAGCCGTACGTGGAGATGGTGGACGCCAAGGAGGAGTTCCGGCTCTCCTTCTTCGAGGTGCTCACCGGCATGGCGTACGCCGCCTTCGCGGACGCCCCCGTGGACGTCGCCGTCGTCGAGGTCGGCATGGGCGGCACCTGGGACGCCACGAACGTCATCGACGCCTCCGTCGCCGTCGTCACCCCCATAGACCTGGACCACACCGACCGCCTGGGCACCACGGCCGCCGAGATCGCCGCGGAGAAGTCCGGCGTCATCAAGCCGGACGCCACGGTCATCCTGGCCCAGCAGCCCGTCGACGCCGCCCAGGTGCTCCTGAAGAAGGCCGTCGAGGTGGACGCGACGGTCGCGCGCGCGGGCCTGGAGTTCGGCGTCGCCGCCCGCCAGGTCGCCGTCGGCGGCCAGCTCCTCACCCTGCGCGGCCTCGGCGGGGAGTACGAGGAGGTGTTCCTGCCGCTGCACGGCGAACACCAGGCGCACAACGCCGCGGTGGCCCTCGCCGCCGTCGAGGCGTTCTTCGGCATCGGCGCCCAGCACGCCCGCCCGCTGGACATCGACACCGTCCGCAAGGCCTTCGCCTCGGTCGCCTCGCCGGGCCGCCTCGAGGTCGTACGCCGCTCGCCCACCGTCGTCCTGGACGCCGCGCACAACCCCGCGGGCGCGCGCGCCGCGGCCGCCGCCATCAGCGAGGTCTTCGACTTCAGCCGCCTCATCGGCGTGATCGGCGTCAGCGACGACAAGAACGCCCGCGGCATCCTGGAAGCCTTCGAGCCGATCTTCGCCGAGGTCGTCGTCACGCAGAACTCCAGCCACCGCGCCCAGGACGCCGACGCGCTCGCGGGCCTCGCCGTCGAGGTCTTCGGCGACGACCGCGTGCAGGTCGAGCCGCGCCTGGACGACGCCCTGGAGGCCGCCATCACCCTGGCCGAGGAGGAGGGGGAGTTCGCCGGCGGCGGCGTCCTCGTCACCGGCTCCGTCATCACCGTCGGCGAGGCCCGACTGCTCCTGGGGAGGGGCTGACAGCTGTGCGCACGCTCTGTTCGTCGACGCTGATCGGTGAGTTCTTCGTCATCGGTTTCGCCGGTCTGGTCGCCATGAAGGACCCGGACCTGGCGATGGGCACGGTCTGGACGGTCTGCGGCGTCGCCATGGCGCTGTCCGTCCTGCTGTGCGGCATGGTCACCCGGCCGGGCGGCGTCCAGCTCGGCTGGGCGCTGCAGATCGCGCTGATCGCCAGCGGCGTCGTGATCCCGATGATGTTCTTCATGGGCGCGATGTTCGCCGCCCTGTGGTGGGCGTCGGTCCACTTCGGCCGGCAGATCGACGAGGCGAAGGCCAGGTTCGCCGCCCAGGAGGCGGAGGGGGAAGCGGCCTGACGCAGGCCGTCGGGCCGGCGTCGGCCGGGGGACGGCCGGTAAGTCCCGGCCGGGCGACACACTGCGTAGCGGCCCCGGTATCGTGCGGGCATTCCCACGGAAACGTAAAAACACCTCTTGGAGCCGCACCCATGACCCAGCGCACTCTCGTCCTCCTCAAGCCGGACGCTGTCCGCCGCTCGCTGGTCGGCGAGATCATCGGCCGTATCGAGCGCAAGGCCGACTGGAAGATCAGCGCGCTGGAGCTGCGCACCCTCGACCGCGCCACGCTGGAGACGCACTACGCCGAGCACGTCGGGCGGCCCTTCTACGAGCCGCTCGTGGAGTTCATGCTGTCCGGCCCGGTCGTCGCCATGGTCGTCGAGGGCGAGCGAGTGATCGAGGGCGTCCGGCAGCTGGCGGGTCCCACCGACCCCATCGCGGCCCCCGGCGGGAGCATCCGTGGCGACTTCGGCGTCATCGTCCGCGAGAATCTGATCCACGCCTCCGACTCCGAGGAGTCCGCCGAGCGCGAGCTCAAGATCTTCTTCCCGGGCCTCGTCTGAGAACCGCACTCGCTCGACCTGGGACGGCCGGTGAAATCCGGCCGTCCTTTGGCATATGCGGCCCGATCGGGGGAACCCGTCCCCCCGATGGCACGTCTCCAGAAGCGGGGCGGCTCATCATCTGCTGACAATGGCGCAGACCCTCGCGCCGTGTCCGTGCGGGCGAGACTACGATGGAAGCCTCCACGCCACACAGCACCCACCTCGCCTACCTAACAAGCCATCACACGCTCCACTAGGGAAGGCCAGACGCATCCTCATGGGGAACAACATGTCGTTCATCGGCCGTGACATGGCTGTCGACCTCGGGACCGCCAACACGCTGGTGTACGTCAGGGGTCGGGGGATCGTACTCAACGAACCGTCCGTCGTCGCGATCAACACCAACACCGGCGGCATCCTCGCGGTCGGCGCCGAAGCCAAGAAGATGATCGGGCGCACGCCGGGCAACATCGTCGCGGTGCGTCCGCTGAAGGACGGCGTCATCGCCGACTTCGAGATCACCGAGCGGATGCTCCGCTACTTCATCCTGAAGATCCACAAGCGCCGCTATCTGGCCCGCCCGCGCGTCGTGGTCTGCGTGCCCTCGGGCATCACGGGCGTCGAGCGCCGTGCGGTCATCGAGGCCTCCTCGCAGGCCGGTGCCCGCCAGGTGCACATCATCGAGGAGCCCATGGCCGCCGCCATCGGCTCCGGCCTGCCGGTCCACGAGGCCACCGGCAACATGGTGGTGGACATCGGCGGCGGCACCACCGAGGTCGCCGTCATCAGTCTCGGCGGAATCGTCACGGCACAGTCCATCCGAGTGGCCGGCGACGAGCTGGACAACGCGATCATCCAGCACATCAAGAAGGAGTACTCCCTCCTCCTCGGCGAGCGCACGGCCGAGCAGATCAAGATCACCATCGGTTCCGCGTACGACATGGACGCCGACGAGCACACCGAGATCCGCGGCCGCGACCTGGTCTCCGGCCTGCCGAAGACCGTCGTGATCTCCGCGGCCGAGGTCCGCAAGGCCATCGAGGAGCCCGTCAACGCCATCGTCGACGCGGTCAAGACGACCCTCGACAAGTGCCCGCCCGAGCTGTCCGGCGACGTCATGGACCGCGGCATCGTCCTGACCGGCGGCGGTGCACTCCTTCGCGGCCTGGACGAGCGGCTGCGCCGCGAGACCGGCATGCCCATCCACATCGCCGAGGACCCGCTGGACAGCGTGGCGCTCGGCTCCGGCAAGTGCGTCGAGGAATTCGAGGCACTCCAGCAGGTTCTGGACGCCCAGCCGCGCAGATGACGTGACGCGACGACGTCCGCCGTACGAGTGCCTGCCACCTCGTGCGGCGGATCGTTGATATAGAGACAACGCCAAAAAAACTGACAACACTGAGAGAACACACAATGCCGCGGCGCGCTCGGGCGTCCGCGGTTTCATAGATTTCATTGCGCAGTTTTCCGCAGATTCCGACTTGAGGAAGGCACGGCCGCCGCACGTGAGGGACACACGAGAGAGCCGGCTGCTCCTGGTGCTGCTGATCGCCATCGCGTTCGCTCTGATCACGGTGGACATCCGCGGCGGCGAGGACTCGCCGGTCGACGGTGCCCGCCAGGCCGCCGCCACGGTCTTCGGCCCGGTCGAGGACGGCATGTCCTCCGCCGTAGACCCGATCGGCAACGCGATCGGCGCGGTCCGCGACTCCGGTGACCGCCACGACCGCATCGCCGAACTGGAGCGGCAGAACGCCGCGTTGAAGGCCAAACTCGGCAGCGACGACCGCAACCGCAGCCGCGTCAAACAGCTCGACAAGATGCTGAAGACGGCGGGCGCGGGGCAGTACGGCATCAAGGGCGCGGAGGTCATCGGCATAGGAGCGGCCCAGGGCTTCTCCTGGACGGTGACCATCGACGCCGGCGCCAACGACGGGCTGAAGCGCGACATGACGGTGCTCAACGGCGACGGCCTGGTCGGCCGCGTCACCACCGTCGGCCCGTCCACCGCCACGGTGCTGCTCGCCAACGACCCCGACTTCACCGTCGGCACCCGCATGGAGAAGACCGACGAACTGGGCTTCGCCTCCGGCCAGGGCGACCGCCCGCTGCGGGTCCAGCTGCTCAACGGCAAGTCGAAGGTCAAGAAGGGCGACCGCCTGGTGACCTTCGGCTCCCAGGCCGACAAGCCGTTCGTGCCGGGCGTCCCGGTCGGCGAGGTCGTCCGCGTCGACCCGTCCGGCGGCGACCTCACCCGCAACGTCTACGTCCGCCCCTACGTCGGCTTCACCAAGCTCGACGTCGTCGGCGTGGTCGTCGAGGCCCCGCGCGAGGACCCCCGCGACACGGTGCTGCCGCCCAAGCCCGCCAAACCCAAACCGACCCCCACGGTGACGGTCACGGCCACGCCCTCCGGCCAGCCCCCGGCCGACGGCGCAGACAACGGCAACGAGCAGTAGGAGCACTGACACCCCATGCGCTTCAACCGGATCCTGCTCTCCAGCACCCTCGTCGTCGTGGCCCTCGTCATCCAGGTCAGCGTCCTGGCCCGGCTCCAACTGCCCGGCGCCGTGCCCGACCTGGTGCTCCTGACCGTCCTCGGCCTCGCCCTGGTGTACGGCCACACGGGCGGCGCCCTCATCGGCTTCGGCGCCGGCCTGCTCACCGACCTCGCCCCGCCCGCCGACCACGCCGCCGGACGCTACGCCCTGGTCCTGTGCGTCATCGGCTACCTGGCCGGCCTCGCCAAGCCCGAGACCGGCCGGCTGCGCTCGGCCAGCGGCCCGCTCGTCGTCGTGGTCGGCGCCGCCATCGGCTCCACGCTGCTGTACGCCGGCGTGGGCGCCCTCGTCGGCGACGACGCGGCCCGCCACGTCGGCCTCGGCGGACTGCTCTTCACAGCCGCGCTGTACGACCTGCTGCTCGCGCCGTTCACCATCCCGCTGATCATCGCGCTCGCCCGGCGCGCCGAGAACGACCCGCTGGGGGAGACCGCCGGCGGCGCCAAGGCGGCCGACGTCTCCTCCGGCTTCCTGTCCTCCGGCACCGGCCTGAGCATCGGCAACCAGCGCGGCGCGGGACTGCGGATGAAGGCGGCCAAGGCCCGGGTGGCCCGCGCCGGACGCATCAAGGGGGTCAAGCGCCTGTGAGCGCAAGGAAAACGCCGTACGGAAACGACGGAAAGGACGGAAAGGGAGGGGTGCGGCAGTGACCAACATTCCGGAGACCGGGCGCACCCCACGCGTCCAGATCCGCCTCGTCATCATCCAGATCCTCGTCGTCTCGCTGCTCCTCACCCTCGGCGGCCGCCTGTGGTACCTCCAGGTCCGCAACGGCTCCGAGTACGCCGAGGAGGCCTCCGGCAACCACGTCCAGCAGGTCGTCCAGCCCGCCGTGCGCGGCTCGATCCTCGACGCCCGCGGCGTGCCCATCGCCGACAACCAGACCCGCCTCGTCGTCTCCGCGTCCCGCACCGACCTGATGAAGATGAAGGACGACGGCAAGGGCGTCCTCAACAAGCTCGCCGGCGTCCTGAACATGAGCCCCAAGGACGTCGCCGACAAGGTCCGGCTCTGCGACTCCAAGACGCCCCAGCCCTGCTGGAACGGCTCGCCCTACCAGCCCATCCCGATCACCGACGAGGCCACCCCCAAGCAGGCCCTGCAGATCCGGGAGCGCTCCGAGGACTTCCCCGGCATCACCGCCGAGCCCACCGCCGTGCGCCGCTACGGCGCCCCCGGCAAGTCCAACACCGCCCAGGTCCTCGGCTATCTCTCGCCCGTCACCGACGAAGAGATCAACAAGGCCAAGGACACCGACTCGCCGTACCTGCGCTCCGACCAGGTCGGCCGCTCCGGCCTGGAGCGGACGTACGACAAGCAGCTGCGCGGCAAGGCGGGCGTCACCCGCTACGAGGTCGACAACCTCGGCCGGGTGATAGGGAAGGCCGACTCCGATCAGGCCCGGCCCGGCTCCAACGTCGTCACCAGCATCGACGCGCGCGTGCAGGCCGTGTCCGAGTACTGGCTGAACGACGCGATGAAGAAGGCCCGCGACGAGTTCGACAAGAACACCGGCGAGAACTACAAGGCCGACGCGGGCGCCGTCGTCGTCATGGAGAACAAGACCGGCCGCGTCGTCTCCATGGCCTCCCAGCCGACGTACGACCCGAACGCCTGGGTCGGCGGCATCTCCGGCAAGGACTACGCCAGGCTCACCGGCAAGAAGTCCAACTACCCGCTCCTGAACCGGGCCATCCAGGGCCAGGCCGCCCCCGGCTCGATCTTCAAGGTCATCCCCACCACCGCCGCCGTCAACGCGGGCTACGAGTTCAACGGCCGCTACCCCTGCCCCAGCTCGTACTCCATCGGCGGACAGGTCTTCAAGAACTTCGAGTCCCAGGGCCACGGCAGCATCACGCTCGGCCAGGCCCTCGAGGTCTCCTGCGACACGGTCTTCTACAAGCTCTCGCACGACCAGTGGGCCAAGGACGGCGGCAACAAGCCGAAGAAGGACCCCAAGGACTGGTTCTACAAGACCGCCCACCAGTTCGGCCTCGGCAAGGAGACCGGCATCGACCTGCCCAACGAGGTCACAGGGCGTGTCCCCGACCGCCAGTGGAAGAAGGACTACTGGAAGGCCAACAAGGACGCCTGGTGCAAGCAGGGCAAGAAGAGCGGCGGCGACTACGCCGAGCGCATCGCGTACGAGAACTGCCTCGAAGGCATGAAGATGCGCGCCGGTGACTCCGTCAACTACTCCATCGGCCAGGGCGACACCCTCGTCACGCCGATCCAGATGGCGACGATCTACTCCGCCATCGCCAACGGCGGCACCATGTACAACCCGACCGTCGGCAAGGCCATCATCAGCGCCGACGGCAAGCACATCGAGGAGATCGCGCCCAAGTCCCACGGCAAGCTGCCCATGGACGCGGCCCTGCGCAAGGACATAGACGGTGCCCTCGCGGACGTCGCGACCAAGGGCACCGCCGCCTGGCGCTTCGGCGGCTGGCCGCAGGACAAGATCCCGATGCACGCGAAGACGGGTACGGCCGAGGTCTACGGCAAGCAGACGACGTCGTGGTTCGCGACGTACACCAAGGACTACTCGATCGTGATGACGATCTCCCAGGGCGGTACGGGCTCCGGCGCGTCCGGGCCCGCCGTCCGCAAGATCTACGACGCGATCTACGGCCTGGACGAGGACGGCAAGCAGGACCTGAAGAAGGCCCTGCTGCCCGAGCCGCAGAAGTCCCTGCCCAAGATCCAGCCCGACGGCTCCATCGACGCCCCGAAGGTCAAGCCGTACAAGCCGGAGAAGCCGAAGCCGCCGACCGAGCAGACGGAACTGGCCGGGGCGCCGGCGAACGGGAGGCGTGACTAGCTCATGGCCGGCACTGGTGGCTTCTCCGTCTCGGGCTACGGACCCGAACGCTCCACGCTCTCCCGCCTGTTCGCCCGCGACTCGATACTGCGCAGGCTCGACTGGGTGATACTGCTCTGCGCGCTCGCGCTGTCCGTGATCGGCTCCGCGCTGGTCTACTCCGCGACCCGCAACCGCACCGAACTCGTCGGCGACGACCCGTACGCCTTCCTGATCAAGCACGTCGTGAACATCGGCATCGGGCTCGCCCTGATGGCCGGCACGATCTGGCTCGGCCACCGCACCCTGCGCACGGCCGTGCCGATCCTCTACGGCATCTCGGTCTTCCTCGTGCTGCTCGTGCTCACCCCGCTCGGCGCCACCATCAACGGCGCCCACGCGTGGCTGGTGGTCGCGGGCTTCTCGCTCCAGCCCGCCGAGTTCTGCAAGATCACCATCATCCTCGGCATGGCGATGCTGCTCGCGGCGCGCGTCGACGCGGGCGACAAGGAGCACCCCGACCACCGCACGGTGGTGCAGTCGCTCGGGCTCGCCGCCGTCCCGATAGCGATCGTCCTGCTCATGCCGGACCTCGGTTCGGTCATGGTCATAGTGATGATCGTGCTCGGCGTGCTGCTCGCCTCCGGCGCCTCCAACCGGTGGATCTTCGGGCTGCTCGGCACGGGCGTCCTCGGCGGCGTCGCCGTGTGGCAGCTCGGCGTCCTGGACGACTACCAGATCGCCCGCTTCGCGGCCTTCGCCAACCCCGCCCTCGACCCGGCGGGCGTCGGCTACAACACCAACCAGGCGCGCATCGCGATCGGTTCGGGCGGCCTCACCGGCACCGGCCTGACCAAGGGGTCCCAGACCACCGGCCAGTTCGTCCCCGAACAGCAGACGGACTTCGTCTTCACGGTCGCGGGCGAGGAACTGGGCTTCGTCGGCGCGGGCGCGATCCTGCTGCTGCTCGGCGTCGTGCTCTGGCGGGCCTGCCGCATCGCACGGGAGACGACCGAGCTGTACGGCACGATCGTCGCCGCCGGGATCATCGCCTGGTTCGCCTTCCAGGCCTTCGAGAACGTCGGGATGACGCTCGGCATCATGCCGGTGGCGGGCCTGCCGCTGCCGTTCGTGTCGTACGGAGGGTCCTCGATGTTCGCGGTCTGGGTGGCCGTGGGACTGCTCCAGTCGATCAAGGTGGAGCGCCCGCTGTCGGCGTAGCGGAACGAGGCCTGCCCAAGTCGGCCGATCGAGTCTAGATTCGGGTCATGGCGGACACGAAGCGCGAGATCGAGCGGAAGTACGACGCCGGTGCCCACGGTGGACTCCCCGACCTCAGGGGAGTCGCCGGGGTGGCGGACGTCATCGACAAGGGCGTCGCCGACCTGGACGCGGTGTACTACGACACCGCGGACCAGCGCCTGGCCGCCGCCTCCATCACCCTGCGCCGCCGCACCGGCGGCGACGACGCGGGCTGGCACCTGAAGCTGCCGGTGCCCGAGATCGAGGGCGCCCGCGACGAGGTGCACGCCCCGCTGTCGGACGACGTGCCGCGCTCCCTCGCGGCCCTCGTCCGCTCCCGCGTGCGCGACGCCGCACTCACCCCGGTCGTCCGCCTCCGCTCGGCCCGCGACGTACGCCACCTGGTCGACGAGTCCGGCGCCCTCCTGGCGGAGGTCAGCCTCGACGGCGTCCGCGCGGAACGCCTGGACGGCGGCGACGGCACGACGTCCTGGACGGAGATCGAGGTGGAACTCGCGGACGGCGGCGACCCCGCCCTCCTCGACAAGGTCGAGAAGAAGCTGCGCAAGGCGGGGGTACGAAGGTCGACGTCACCGTCGAAGCTGGCGAGGGCACTGAGCGAAACGGCCCCAGTGGCTGCCGCCGCCCCGGCTGCCGCCGCACCCGCCGCTACCGCTGTGGGCAGGCGTCCCGCAGGGCGGGTGGGGACTCCCCTGCTCGAGCGAAGCCGAGAGCTCGGGGAAGGGTGGGCACAGCCACAGGCCGACGGCAAGCCTGCGAAGAGCGCCAGCACAGGCAAGGGCAAGCAGCCCCAGGCCCACCTTCGCGAGGACTCCGCGGGCGCCCACGTCCTCACGTACCTCCGCGCCCAGCGCGACGCCCTGGTCGCGCTGGACCCCGCCGTCCGCCAGGACCTCCCCGACTCCGTGCACCAGATGCGCGTGGCCACCCGCAGGACCCGCAGCGCCTTCAAGTCGTACCGAAAGATCCTCGACCGCACGGTCACGGACCCCGTGGGCGACGAACTGAAGTGGCTGGCCGGCGAACTGGGCGTGGACCGCGACCGCGAGGTCCTCGCGGAACGCCTCACGGACGCCGTCGCGGAGGTCCCCAGGACCCTCCTCCTGGGCCCCGTCCGCGGCCGCCTGCGGATCTGGAAGGTCGCGGGCCGGGCCGGCGCCCGCCGCAAGACGGCCGCCGTACTCGACAGCAAGCGCTACCTCGCGCTCCTCGACCGCCTGGACGCCCTGCTGGCCGACCCCCCGCTCCGCAAGGCCGCGGCGGCCCCCGCGGCCGAGGCCCTGCCCAAGGCGATGCTCAAGGACTACGGCCGCCTGGCCGAGCGGGTCGACCACGCGCTCGCGCTGGCCCCCGGCACGGAGCGGGACGTGGCGATGCACGAGGCCCGCAAGGCCGCCAAGCGCGCCCGGTACGCGGGTGAGGCGGCCAAGCCGGCCCTCGGCAAGCCCGCCAAGCGCTTCGCCAAGCGCATGAAGGCCGTCCAGAAGGTGCTCGGCGACCACCAGGACAGCGTCGTCGCCCGCGAGGCCCTGCGGAACCTGGCGATCCAGGCGCACGCCGCGGGCGAGACGGCGTTCGTGTGGGGCCTGCTGTACGGCCGCGAGGAGGCGGCCGCGGCGGCGCGGGAGCGGGAGCTGCCGGGGGTGTGGGAGCGGGCGTCGCGGCCGAAGGTGCGGGCGGCGCTGGGCGGCTGAGCCCCGTGGGCCGGGGGTCGGCCGATCGGGGTACGGGTCGCGGCCCGGGCCACGTTAGGCTTGAGGGTCACCCCTGTCAGCTCACGAAGGTCCAGCGATGTCTGTCGAGTCGGTTTTCCCGCAGCTCGAAGCCCTGCTCCCGCATGTGCAGAAGCCGATCCAGTACGTAGGCGGTGAGCTCAACTCCACCGTCAAGGCGTGGGACGAGTGCGACGTCCGCTGGGCCCTGATGTACCCCGACGCGTACGAGGTCGGCCTGCCCAACCAGGGCGTCATGATCCTGTACGAGGTCCTGAACGAGCGCGAGGGCGTCCTCGCCGAGCGCACGTACAGCGTGTGGCCGGACCTCGAGGAGCTGATGCGGGAGCACAAGGTCCCGCAGTTCACGGTGGACAGCCACCGGCCCGTCCGCGCCTTCGACGTGTTCGGCCTGAGCTTCTCCACGGAGCTGGGCTACACGAACATGCTCACGGCCCTGGAACTGGCGGGCATCCCGCTGGAGTCCAAGGACCGCGGCCTCGACGACCCGATCGTCCTGGCCGGCGGCCACGCGGCCTTCAACCCCGAGCCGATCGCCGACTTCATCGACGCGGCGGTCATCGGCGACGGCGAGCAGGCCGTGCTCGACATGACGGAGATCATCCGGCAGTGGAAGGCCGAGGGCCGCCCCGGCGGCCGCGAGGAGGTCCTCTTCCGCCTCGCCAAGACCGGCAACGTCTACATCCCCGGCTTCTACGACGTCGAGTACCTCCCCGACGGCCGCATCGGCCGCGTCGTACCGAACAGGTCCGGCGTACCGTGGCGCGTGTCCAAGCACACCGTCATGGACCTCGACGAGTGGCCGTACCCGAAGCAGCCGCTGGTCCCGCTCGCCGAGACCGTGCACGAGCGGATGTCCGTGGAGATCTTCCGCGGCTGCACGCGCGGCTGCCGGTTCTGCCAGGCGGGCATGATCACCCGCCCGGTGCGCGAGCGCTCGATCACGGGCATCGGTGAGATGGTCGAGAAGGGCCTGAAGGCGACCGGCTTCGAAGAAGTCGGCCTCCTGTCCCTGTCGAGTGCCGACCACACCGAGATCGGCGACATCGCCAAGGGCCTCGCGGACCGGTACGAGGAGGACAAGATCGGTCTGTCCCTGCCCTCCACCCGCGTGGACGCCTTCAACGTCGACCTCGCCAACGAGCTGACCCGCAACGGCCGCCGCTCCGGCCTCACCTTCGCCCCCGAGGGCGGCAGCGAGCGCATGCGCAAGGTCATCAACAAGATGGTCTCGGAGGAGGACCTGATCCGCACCGTCGCCACCGCCTACGGCAACGGCTGGCGTCAGGTGAAGCTGTACTTCATGTGCGGCCTGCCCACCGAGACCGACGACGACGTGCTGCAGATCGCCGACATGGCGATGAACGTCATCCAGAAGGGCCGCGAGGTCTCCGGCTCCAACGACATCCGCTGCACGGTGTCGATCGGCGGCTTCGTGCCCAAGCCGCACACCCCCTTCCAGTGGGCCCCGCAGCTCTCCGCCGCGGAGACCGACGCCCGCCTGGAGAAGCTCCGCGACAAGATCCGCGGCGACAAGAAGTACGGCCGCTCCATCGGCTTCCGCTACCACGACGGCAAGCCCGGCATCGTCGAGGGCCTCCTCTCCCGCGGCGACCGCCGCATCGGCGCCGTCATCCGCGCCGTCTACGAGGACGGCGGCCGCTTCGACGGCTGGCGCGAGCACTTCTCGTACGACCGCTGGATGGCCTGCGCCGACAAGGCGCTCGCCCCGTTCGGCGTGGACGTCGACTGGTACACGACGCGCGAGCGCACGTACGAGGAAGTCCTCCCCTGGGACCACCTGGACTCCGGCCTCGACAAGGACTGGCTCTGGGAGGACTGGCAGGACGCCCTCGACGAGACCGAGGTCGACGACTGCCGCTGGACCCCCTGCTTCGACTGCGGCGTGTGCCCCGCCATGCAGACCGAGATCCAGGTCGGCCCGACCGGCAAGAAGCTGCTGCCGCTGTCGGTCGTCAACAAGTAGGCGTACGAGAACAAGTAGGCGTACGAGAAGTCGGCGTACGCGTCACAAGCCGAGTCACCAGCAGGCGTACGAGAAAGTCGGGAGCCGTAACGACGCCGTGCGCGTCTAGGACGACATGGACCTGGAGAAACGGCCCGCGGCCCGCGCGCCCGAGCAGCCCCCCGCGCAGGCGGAGGGCTGCCTCGTGGTGGCGATCAGGCTTCCGGTGCGGATCATTGCGCTGATCGTCGTCGTGCCGGTGCGGCTCGTGTGGGACGCGCTCGTCGTGGGCGGGCGGTTCGTGCGGGACACCGCGCTGCGGCCCCTCTGGCGGGCCCTCGCCTGGCTGGGGCGGACCCTTGTGGTGGTGCCGCTGAGCGCCCTGTGGAGGTACGTGCTCGCTCCGGTGGGGCGGGCGCTCCGGGCGGCCGTGGTGTTCCTCGGCAAGTGCCTGTTCGTCTGGCCCTGGGTCGGGCTGTGGCGGTATGTGGTCGTGCCGGTCGGGATGGGAATCGGCTGGCTGCTGTGGATGCTGCTCGTGGTGCCCTCCGTGTGGCTGTACGAGCACGTGCTGACGCCTCTCGGCCATGGCCTGGCGTGGCTCGGCCGGGCGCTGGGCGCCGGGGCCGTGGGGCTCGGGCGGGGTGCCCGGTGGCTGCTGCGCATGGTGTTCGTGGTGCCCGTGGTGTGGCTGTACACGTGGGTCCTCGCGCCCGTGGGGCGTGCGCTCGCCTGGGCCGCCCGCGGGGTGGGCGCCGGGATCATGTGGCTGGTGCGGGGCATCGGGCTCGTCGTCGGCACGCTGCTGCGGTGGATCTTCGTGGTGCCCGCCGTGGCGGTGTGGCGGTGGGTGCTCGCGCCGATCGGGCGGGGCATCGCGGTCGTGGCGCGCGAGATCGGGGACGCGCTGGGGCATGTGTGGCGGGTCGCCGGGTATGTGTCGCGGGCCGTATGGCGGTTCCTGGGGCAGCTCCTTCGGTGGATCTTCGTGACCCCCGCCCGCTGGGTGTACCGGAGCGTCCTCACCCCGGTCGGACACGCCGTCCGCGACCTGGTCTGGCGCCCGGCGGCCGACGCCGCCCGCGCCGTGGGCCGGACCACCCGCCAGGCCCTCGCCGCCGCCCGCCAGAGCGTGCGCCAGGCCCGGGCCGACGTGCGCCGGGCACTGTTCGGTGCACCGAAGGAGCGGGTGCCGGTCGGAGAGGTGCCGCGAGCCCGGCGGGAACCGGACACCGGCCCGGGACGTACCCTGGGCAACAGCACGACCGTACTCACGAAGGAATAGGACACTGGGCAAGCGACAGCCCGAAGGCCCGCCGCCCGCACCCGCGGTGCAGCGCATCCGACTGCGCTACACCAAGCGCGGCCGCCTCCGGTTCACCAGCCACCGTGACTTCCAGCGCGCCTTCGAGCGTGCGCTGCGCCGCGCCGAGGTGCCCATGGCGTACTCGGCGGGGTTCACCCCGCACCCGAAGGTGTCGTACGCCAATGCCGCACCCACCGGCACGGGCAGCGAGGCCGAGTATCTGGAGATCGCGCTCACCGAGCACCGCGACCCGCGAAAGCTGTGGGAGCTGCTCGACGAGTCGCTGCCCGACGGACTCGACATCACCGACGCCGTCGAGGCCCGCACCTCCGGCCTCGCCGACCGGCTCACCGCCTCCGTGTGGGAGCTGCGTCTGGACGGCGTCGAGCCCGCGGACGCCGAGCGCGCCGCCGCCGCCTTCCGCGCCGCCGAGACCGTCGAGGTCCAGCGCCGCACGAAGAACGGCATGCGGACCTTCGACGCCCGCGCCGCCGTGGTGAGCCTGGACGCCCTCGGCCCGGAGGCGCTCGCCTCCCGCGCCGATAGGCCGACCGACAAGCCCTGTGCGATACTGCGGCTGGTTGTACGGCACGTGACACCTGCCGTCCGACCCGACGACGTCCTGTCCGGTCTCCGAGCTGTGGCCGACCTGGCGCCGCCGGTCCCCGCAGCGGTGACCAGGCTGGCGCAGGGGCTTTTCGATGACGAGACCGGCACGGTGACCGACCCGCTCGCGCCCGACCGCGAGGCAGTCACGGCCGCCCCGGCCGATGGGCACCCCCGTTCAGGGGTCGCCGACGCTGCCGCCGCGACGGCGCCGGAGTAGGACAGTCCCGCGCAGGGGCGTTCGCCGAGAACACCGCAGCGCCACCCTCGTACTCGGGAGCCACCTGGGTCGGGCGGCGCACTGACCAGAAGACTTTCGCCAGGCCGTTCGCACAAGGGGCGTACGGAACCGGCGAGACAAGACACAGAGAGCTCCCGTGCGGCGCCCACGCCCCCGGATGGCGGCCCCGCGCAGCAAGCGAGAGCCGCGGATACGTCCGGTACAGGCGCGGCGCCCGGGAGCGTGACGGGAGAACCGCCCGCATGCTTGAGCCGAACGACCCCACTGAGGGTTCGAACAACAGCACACCCAGCGACACCCTGCCCCCGCGCCGTCGGCGCCGGGCCGCGTCGCGTCCCGCGGGACCGCCCGCGGGCACCACCACGGACGCCGCGCCGGCCATACCGGCCACCCCCGCCCCCGCCGTGGACACCGCTCCCGCCGACGTCGAGACCGACGTGGAGGCCGAGGAGCTCGAAGAGGCCGCGGAGGTGACGGCCGAGGCCGGCGCCCCCGAGCCCGCTGCCGCCGCCGAGGAGGCCGCGCCCGCCCGCACGCGTCGTCGTGCGACGCGCCGGGCCTCCGCGCCCGCGGGCGCCCCCCAGACCGCCGCGTCCGCCGACGCGTCGTCCGCGTCCGCCCAGGCCGCCGAGCCCGCCCCTGTGGCCGAGCCCGCCGCCGAGCCGGTGGCCGCCGCGGAGTCCGCCGCCGAGGAGGCCGCGCCCGCGCGTACGCGTCGTCGTGCGACCCGTCGCGCCTCCGCGCCCGCCGGTGCGCCCCAGGCCACCGGAACGGAGCAGTCGGCGGCCGCCGCGTCCGAGAGCCCGGCCGAGGCCGCCGCGGAGCCCGTGGCGCAGGCCCCCGAGAGCGCCCCGCAGGCCGCCCAGCCGGAGGCCGACGCGGCCCCGCGCCGTACGCGCCGCCGTGCCACCCGCAGCACGTCCACGCCGACGGCCGAGGCGCAGGCCGCGGAGGCCGCCGAGGCGCCGGACGCCGTCGAGGCCGCGCCCGCCGAGGCTCCCGCAGCCGCCGGGGCGGCCGAGGCCCCCGCCGCCGAGGCCGAGACTGAGGCGGCGCCGCGTCGTGCGCGTCGCCGCGCCACCCGCAGCACGTCCGCGCCGACCGCCGAGGCACAGGCCGCGGAGGCCCCGGCCGAGGTGGCCGCCGCAGAGCCCGCCGCCGAGGCCCCGGCCGCCGGTGGCACCGCCGAGGCCGAGGCGCCCCGCGCTCGCACGCGCCGCCGCGCCACGCGCGCCGCCGCCCCCGCGGCCGACGCGCAGGCCGCCGCGGACACGCAGGCCGCGGGCGACCCGCAGGCCGACGGCCCCGAGCAGGCGGAGGCCGCCCCGCGTGGCCGTGCCCGCCGCGAGGCGGAAGCCGCCGAGCAGCCGGAGACCGAGGCCGCCCCGCGTGGCCGTGCCCGCCGTGAGGCCGATGCGGCCGAGCAGGCCGAGGGCGACGCCGCCCCGCGTGGCCGGCGTCGTCGCGCCACCCGCAAGGCCGCCGCAGGGTTCACCGCGCCGGCCGAGCCGGACGCGCGGGCCGACGAGGACGGCGGGCGCCGCCCCGCGCGCCCTGCCGTCGCCGTGTTCCAGGCGCCCGTCTTCGCCGAGCCGATGTTCCAGACCCCGGAGCGCGCCGCCGCCGCGGCCGCAGCCGAGGCGGCCGAGCAGCCCGCCGAGGCCGCGCCCGCCGAGGTCGAGGAGGAGACCGGCCCGCGCCGCCGTCGCCGCCGTCGCGCCGCCGACGAGCAGCCCGCCGCCCCCGCGCCCGCCGCCGAGGAGGCCGAGGAGCCCGCCGAGGCTCCCGAGGGCACGGCCGACGCCGAGACCGAGGCCGACGAGGTCGCGGACGGCGACGACGCGGGTGAGCGCCATGGCCGGCGCCGCCGCCGCGGTGGCCGTCGCCGCCGTCGCGGCGAGTCCGCCGACGCGGACGGCTCGGCCGACTCCGAGGACGCCGCCGACGCCGAGCAGGGCGACGACGACACCGACGACACCGCCGAGGCCGCCGACCAGGCCGACGAGGACACCGACGAGGGCGGGGAGACCGCCAACGGCTCCAGCAGCAGCCGTCGCCGCCGTCGCCGGCGCCGCCGCGCCGGGGACACCGGCGAGGCCGAGCCGGGCGACGGCGACCCGGAGCGCACGGTCGTCAAGGTCCGCGAGCCCCGCAAGAAGGGCGACGACGCCCCCTCCGACGAGGTGCAGTCCATCAAGGGCTCGACCCGTCTGGAGGCGAAGAAGCAGCGCCGCCGCGAGGGCCGCGAGCAGGGCCGCCGCCGGGTGCCGATCATCACCGAGGCCGAGTTCCTGGCCCGCCGCGAGGCGGTCAACCGGGAGATGATCGTCCGTCAGAACGGCGACCGCACCCAGATCGGCGTCCTCGAGGACAACGTGCTCGTCGAGCACTACGTCAACAAGGAGCAGTCGACGAGTTACGTCGGCAACGTCTACCTGGGCAAGGTGCAGAACGTGCTGCCGTCGATGGAGGCCGCCTTCATCGACATCGGCAAGGGCCGCAACGCCGTCCTGTACGCCGGTGAGGTCAACTTCGAGGCGCTCGGCATGGCCAACGGGCCGCGCCGCATCGAGTCCGCCCTGAAGTCCGGCCAGTCCGTGCTCGTGCAGGTCACCAAGGACCCGATCGGCCACAAGGGCGCCCGCCTGACCAGCCAGGTCTCGCTGCCCGGCCGCTACCTGGTCTACGTGCCCGAAGGGTCGATGACCGGCATCAGCCGCAAGCTGCCCGACACCGAGCGCGCGCGCCTGAAGACCATCCTCAAGAAGATCGTCCCCGAGGACGCGGGCGTCATCGTGCGCACCGCCGCCGAGGGCGCGAGCGAGGACGAGCTGCGCCGTGACGTCGAGCGGCTCCAGGGGCAGTGGGAGGAGATCCTCAAGAAGTCGAAGATGACCACGACCAGCTCGCCGAGCCTGCTCTACGGCGAGCCGGACATGACCGTCCGGGTGGTCCGCGACATCTTCAACGAGGACTTCTCGAAGGTCATCATCAGCGGCGACGAGGCGTGGGAGACCATCCACGGATACGTCGCGCACGTCGCCCCCGACCTCGCGGACCGCTTGCAGCGGTGGACGTCCGAGGTCGACGTCTTCGCGACGTACCGCATCGACGAGCAGCTCGCCAAGGCGCTCGACCGCAAGGTGTGGCTGCCGAGCGGCGGTTCGCTGGTGATCGACAAGACCGAGGCCATGGTCGTGATCGACGTCAACACCGGCAAGTTCACCGGTCAGGGCGGCAACCTCGAAGAGACCGTCACCAGGAACAACCTGGAGGCGGCCGAGGAGATCGTGCGCCAGCTGCGGCTGCGCGACCTGGGCGGCATCGTCGTCATCGACTTCATCGACATGGTCCTGGAGTCCAACCGGGACCTGGTGCTTCGGCGGATGCTGGAGTGCCTGGGCCGGGACCGGACCAAGCACCAGGTCGCCGAGGTCACGTCGCTGGGTCTGGTGCAGATGACCCGCAAGCGGGTGGGCCAGGGCCTTCTGGAGTCCTTCTCAGAGACCTGTGTGCACTGCAACGGCCGCGGCGTGATCGTGCACATGGACCAGGCGACGACCGCCGGTGGCGGCGGCAAGCGCAAGAAGCGCGGGCGCGGCGGCGACCAGGCCGCGGCGCACGACCACACGCACGAGACCGCCGAGACGGCGGCCGAGGTCGCCGCGGAGGTCGCCGAGCCGGTCGCGCTGCCCGAGCCGGACTTCGTGCCGGACGAGGAGCTGTACAGCAGCCCGGCCGAGGCCGAGGAGGCCGCTTCCCGTGGCCGTTCGCGGCGCCGTGCCACGCGTCGGGCGTCCGCTCCCGCGGGTGCGCCGAAGTCGGAGACGGCCGAGGCGGACACGTCCGAGCGCGAGGAGAAGCCCGCGCGCGAGGAGAAGCGGGAGGAGCGCGCCGAGAAGTCCGGGCGCGCCGAGAAGAAGGCCAAGTCCCGTGCGGGCAGGGGCAAGGCGGAGGCCGCTCCGGTCGCCGCTCCGGCCGAGGAGACCGTGGCCGCCGAGGCCCCGGCCGCTCCCGTCGCCGAGGCCGCTCCCGCGGAGGCGCCCGCCGCTCCCGTCGAGGACGACGCGGCGCCCAAGGGGCGTACGCGGCGGCGCGCGACCCGTAAGGCGACGGCTCCGGCCGGCTCGCCCAAGGCCGCGGCGGACAGCGGCGAGGTGATCATCGCGGAGCCGGCCAAGCCGGAGGCGGTCGCCGAGCCCGTCGCGCAGGCTGCCCCGGCCGAGCCGGTCGCGGAGCCGGCCGCCGAGGCCCCGGCGCGCCCGCGCCGCCGTGCCGTCCGCAAGGCGACCGCGCCGACCGCGCCCGCGGAGACGGCCGTCGTGGTCGTCCCCGCCGCGGACAGGCCGGCCGAGGCCGTCGCGGAGCAGCCGTCCGAGGGTCAGGCCGAGGCGCCCGCCGCCGACGCCGCCGAGGAAGCCGCTCCGGCCGCCAAGAAGACGGCGCGCAAGACGGCCAAGAAGGCCACCGCCAAGAAGGCCGCGACGAAGAAGACCGCGGCCAAGAAGACGGCGGCGAAGAAGACGACCGCCAAGAAGACGACGGCCAAGAAGGCGGCGAAGACCGCGACGTCGAAGAAGGCGGCCGCGGCGGAGCAGTCGGACGCCTCGGTGTCGGCCCCGGCCGACGCCGGCTGACGGCAGGTCACGCGTCGACTGAAAGGTCACGCGTCACCGCGACTGGTGCCCCCGCACGGCGATCCCGCCGGGCGGGGGCACCCGCGCGTCGGGGCGCAGTATGACCGGTTGGCGCGTTCAATGCGCCGTTTTCAGCCGCCACTTGGAACTGACAGGCTTACCTGTAAGACTCATGCGGTTTGCTGACCGTGAAGAAATGTTGTTGATCGTGAAGACATGACGCGGGCGCGCAGCGGGGAGACCGCGCGCCGGGGTCAGGGGAGGGATGCACCATGGCGCAGTCGCGCCTCAGAGGCACGGGCCGCCACCGCGCCGTGAAGCCGGTCAAGGGAGGGCGGCAGGCCGCCGCGATCGCCACGGTGCTCTCCGCGGCGGCGAGCCTGCACGCCGCGGGCGCGGGCGCCGCGGGCGCAGCCCCGGACGACACGGCCGCGGCCACCCCGTCCTGGACCGAGGGCCCCGTCTTCAACGACCCGCTCGGCACGGACGCGGCCCAGCACGCGATCCGCACCCGCCTGATCGAGCTCACCGACGCGGCCGTGCCCGGCTCCACGATCAAGGTCGCCGTCTACCACGTGTGGGAGGCCCCGGTCGTCGACGCGCTCCTGAACGCCCGCGAGCGCGGCGTCAACGTACAGATCCTGCTGGACTCCACGAGCCGCACGGACCGCCCGAACAATCCCTCGTACGCCAAGCTCGCCGCGACGCTGGGCACGAACGCGGCCAAGAAGTCCTTCGTGGCGCTGTGTCCCACGGACAAGTCGTGCCTGGGCGACCCGCGCCACGGCAAGTCGATCATGCACAACAAGTTCTGGCTGTTCTCCGAGGTCAAGGGCGCCCGGGACGTCGTCGTACAGACCACGTCGAACTCGACGCCGTCCGCGCACACCAAGTTCTTCAACGACGCGCTGCTGCTGCCGGACAACCCGGCGATGTACGACGCGTTCGCCGAGTACTTCGACGACATGGTGCGCAAGGACTGGCGGAGCTGGGACTACCGCACGGCCAGCAACGGGCTCTACAAGGCGTACTTCTTCCCGCGCGAGGGCACCGTCAACGAGACCGACACCATGTACTCGGTCCTGAACAACGTCTCGTGCACCTACAAGGACGCGAACGGCGTGAAGCGGCAGACCAAGGTCCGCGCCTCCATCTTCAAGATCACGCGCAAGCAGATCGCCGACAAGCTGGTGTCGCTGAAGAAGGCCGGCTGCGCGGTGGACCTCGTCTACGCCGAGACGGACAGCGCCAAGAGCCAGGGCGGCACCCCCGGCACCTGGGAGGCCCTGCACAAGCCC
This sequence comes from Streptomyces aureoverticillatus, assembly GCF_014649395.1. Classification (GTDB taxonomy): domain Bacteria; phylum Actinomycetota; class Actinomycetes; order Streptomycetales; family Streptomycetaceae; genus Streptomyces; species Streptomyces aureoverticillatus. The sequence goes on along the minus strand of NZ_BMSY01000002.1, from coordinate 272,114 downwards.
GGCGGCCCGTCCCTGCGCTGTTACAACGACGACCGGGACCCCCTCGTGCCCGGCCAGAAGCTGACCACGCCGTACATCATCCACAGCAAGTACGTCCTCATCGACGGCGTGTACGACGGCAAGCGGAACAAGGTCTCCTTCACCGGCTCGCAGAACTACACGGCGCCCGCGCTGCGCGAGAACGACGAGGTGATCGTGAAGGTCGACGACGACTCGGTGCACGACACCTACCGCAGGCACTTCGACCGGGTGAAGAAGGTCGCCTGGCCGGGCACCAGCGACAAGACGGACCTGTGCCGGGGCGTGAAGCCGCTGCCGCCGGACGGCGAGAAACCGACCAGGTAGGGGCCGGTTTGACCCGCCCGGTCGGGCCCCGTAACCTAGACCGTCGGTGTGTTCCTACGCACGCCCAACCCCTGTAAACCTCATTCCTCCCGGATTCCGGGAGAGGCCGCTCGTGCCCTCGGCGCGGGGCGGCTGGACTGCGGGGGTCCCGTTCCGAGCGAAAGAGAGATCCGCGTGTACGCCATCGTGCGCAGCGGTGGTCGCCAGCACAAGGTTGCTGTCGGCGACATCGTTGAGGTTGACAAGATTTCCACCGCCAAGGTTGGCGACACGGTCGAGCTCTCGACCCTGCTCGTTGTCGACGGCGAGTCCGTGACCAGCGACCCGTGGGTGCTGGCCGGCATCAAGGTCACGGCCGAGGTCGTGGACCACCACAAGGGCGCGAAGATCGACATCCTTCGCTACAAGAACAAGACCGGCTACCGCCGTCGCCAGGGTCACCGTCAGCAGTACACGGCGATCAAGGTCACCGGCATCCCCACGGCTGCGAAGTAAGGGACTGAGACAAGATGGCACACAAGAAGGGCGCATCGTCCACTCGGAACGGGCGCGATTCCAACGCTCAGCGGCTCGGTGTGAAGCGCTTCGGCGGTCAGACCGTCAACGCCGGTGAGATCCTGGTCCGCCAGCGCGGCACCCACTTCCACCCGGGCACGGGCGTCGGCCGCGGCAAGGACGACACCCTGTTCGCGCTGGACGCCGGTGCGGTGGAGTTCGGTACCCACCGCGGCCGCAAGGTCGTGAACATCGTTCCGGTCGCCTGATCCCTTTTCCGAGGGCTTAAGGCGCCGTAGAGCGGTTTTCTTCGCGAGGGCGGACCTGACTTCCCGGTTTCCGGGAAGCGGGTCCGCCCTTCGCGTGTTACGCAGTAGACATTTCCGTACGTAACTGGAGGCACCGAACCATGACCACCTTCGTGGACCGCGTCGAGCTGCATGTCGCCGCGGGTAGCGGAGGCCACGGCTGTGCCTCCGTCCACCGTGAGAAGTTCAAGCCGCTCGGCGGCCCGGACGGCGGCAACGGCGGCCGGGGCGGCGACGTCATCCTGGTCGTCGACCAGTCCGTGACCACGCTGCTCGACTACCACCACAGCCCGCACCGCAAGGCCACCGCCGGCAAGCCCGGCGAGGGCGGCAACCGCTCCGGCAAGGACGGCCAGGACCTGGTCCTGCCGGTCCCGGACGGCACCGTCGTGCTCGACAAGCAGGGCAACGTGCTCGCCGACATGGTCGGCCACGGCACCTCGTTCGTCGCCGCGCAGGGCGGCCGCGGGGGCCTCGGCAACGCCGCGCTCGCCTCCGCCCGCCGCAAGGCGCCCGGCTTCGCGCTGCTCGGCGAGCCCGGCGACGCCGGTGACGTGGTCCTGGAGCTCAAGACGGTCGCGGACGTCGCGCTCGTCGGCTACCCGAGCGCCGGCAAGTCCTCGCTGATCTCCGTGCTCAGCGCCGCCAAGCCGAAGATCGCCGACTATCCGTTCACGACCCTGGTGCCCAACCTCGGCGTCGTCACGGCCGGCTCCACCGTCTACACGATCGCCGACGTGCCCGGTCTCATCCCCGGCGCCAGCCAGGGCAAGGGCCTCGGCCTGGAGTTCCTGCGCCACGTGGAGCGGTGCAGCGTGCTCGTGCACGTCCTGGACACCGCGACGCTGGAGTCCGACCGCGACCCGCTGTCCGACCTCGACGTGATCGAGGCGGAGCTGCGGGAGTACGGCGCGGGCCTGGAGAACCGGCCGCGTCTGGTGGTCCTCAACAAGGTCGACATCCCGGACGGCCAGGACCTGGCCGACCTGGTGCGGCCCGACCTGGAGGAGCGCGGCTACCGCGTCTTCGAGGTCTCCGCGGTCGCCCACAAGGGCCTCAAGGAGCTGTCCTTCGCGCTCGCCGGGCTCGTCGCCGAGGCGCGGGCCGCCAAGCCGCAGGAGGAGGCCACGCGCATCGTCATCCGGCCCAAGGCCGTCGACGACGCGGGCTTCACCGTCACGCGCGAGGAGGACGAGGGCGAGGCCCTCTACCGCGTGCGCGGCGAGAAGCCGGAGCGCTGGGTCCGCCAGACCGACTTCAACAACGACGAGGCCGTCGGCTACCTCGCGGACCGGCTCAACCGCCTCGGCGTCGAGGACGAGCTGATGAAGGCCGGTGCCCGGGCGGGTGACGGCGTGGCCATCGGCCCCGAGGACAACGCGGTCGTCTTCGACTGGGAGCCGTCGCTGTCCGCCGGAGCGGAGATGCTCGGGCGGCGCGGCGAGGACCACCGCTTCGAGGCGCCGCGGCCCGCCGCGCAGCGGCGTCGTGACCGCGACGCGGAGCGGGACGAGGCGGAGCAGGCGTACGACGACTTCAAGCCCTTCTAGGCCGTGGGCCCTGGGCGGGCGGCAACCCTTCCCCGCCGCTTCGCGGCGGGGTTTCCCACCCGCCCGCCCGTTGCTGTCGGCCCCGGCGCACCGTAGGGATACATGAAAGGGCCCCGGAAGCGATCACTCGCTCCGGGGCCCTTCGCTCTGCTCACGGCGGTGAGACGGGGCCGACAGTCAGGGGCGGGTGGGTGGGAAACCCGCCGCGAAGCGGCGGGAAACGGCTGCCGCGCCCGCCCAAGGCCCCTGGCCAGGCTACGCGGACTCCAGCTCCTCGGTGGGGTCCGCGTCCATCGCGGCCTCCGCCGCGTCCACCGTCTCCGTGGACTCGTCCCGCTGTCCGGGGATCTCCGCCTCCTGACGGGCTGCCGCGCGGGCGCGGCGGGCGTCGGACTCGGCGCACAGGGCCAGGGCCGCGGCGTTGAAGCGGACCAGGGAGGGCGGGTCGGACGGGCCGAGGAGGTGTTCCTTCAGCTCGGCGCGGGCCTCCGCGTACACGTCCTTCTCGGGGGCGCGCACGGCCTCCAGGAGGGCGGGCAGGCCGTCCGCCTCGGGGGCGAGGATCGTCGCGGCGCGCACCGTCGGGAAGCCGGAGCGGAAGTCCGTCTCGCTCAGCCCGGAGGTGTTGGCCACCGCGTACGGCTTCTCGCTGCTCAGCCAGTCCGAGACGACCGAGGAGACATCGCTGATCAGCAGGTCGGCCTGGTTGAAGCAGGAGAAGATCGCCGGGCGGGACTCGGTGATGATCTGGTGCTCCCACTCGGGCAGCGAGGCCCAGTACGCCGACTCCCACGCGGCGGTCGCCTCGGCGATCGCGGCCCGGCTGTCGCCGTCGGGCGTGCCCTGGAGCATCATCCGCTCCATCTCGTCCGCGCTCTTGCGGAACTTCTTCGCGGTGAGCAGGTTCAACGCGTCCGTGCGGCGGGCGAGTTCGGCCGCGGCCTCGGGGCCGGGGCGGGCGCCGGAGCGCCGCGTGTTGGCCTCGCGGATCATGGCCTTGATGCGCTCGTTGGCGGCGCCCGCGGCCGGGTTCTGCGAACCGGTCATCGGGTGCGGCTTGTAGACGAGGCGCACGGCGGGGTCGGCCAGGAGGTGCCGGACGATGTTCTCGCCGGCGAGGACGACCGAGGTGTTGCCGGGGTTGCCGTCCCAGCCCTCCCAGGTCGGGGCGTACAGGACGGTGGTGAACGCGCCCGTGGGAGCGCCCGCGTACGGCCGGATCGGCGACAGCTGGGGGCGGCCGACCTCGACCACGTCCTTGTCGTCGACGCCGATGTCGGCGAGCTGGTAGCGCTCGCGGGCGGCGGGACCGGCGACCCACACCTGGTCGTAGGCCTTCGCGTACGGGTTGCAGGACGACAGCTTGTCGCTCTCGCCGTGGTTGATGAAGGCGTGCTTGAGCGAGGGGATGCGCAGGACCTGCGAGGTCTTCGCGGCGTTCGCCGGGTGCAGCATCATCTTCAGCGTCGACGTCTCCAGCGAGAACATCGTGGCGACCTTCGGGAAGCAGATGATCGGCACGTCCGTGGAGTCGATCTTCTGGACCATGAAGCGCTCGCGCAGCACGATCAGCGGGTTGCCGTCGAGCTGCGACAGCGTGGAGAGCCACATGTTCGCCTGGTACGCGGACGTGGTGCCGCCGGAGAAGTACATGGCGATCGTCGGCTTGTACTCCGACAGCCACTTGTCCAGCCACTCCATGACGGCCTGGTCGTTCTTCGCCCGCTTCTTCGGCAGCAGCCAGGTGGCCAGGTAGGCGGCGCCGCCGCCGATCATGACGAGGGAGATGCCGAGGCCGATGCCGCCCCAGTACGCGTGCGTGGTGGCCGCCGTCAGGACCAGGCCGGCCGTCGCCGGCACGGAGAAGGTGAGCAGGCGGCGCGCCTGCTGGCGGGCCAGTATGCGCGGCGGGGCGGCGCTCAGGCGCAGCGCGGAGGTGTCGATGTTGCGCGTGACGATCGGCAGCGCCCGGGCGCGGCGGACCATGACGGCGACGGCCTGGCAGAAGAAGTGCAGGGCGTAGAACGCGAGCAGCGCGACGGTCAGCGGCGACTGCTCGGCGAGCGGCTCGATGCCGTCGATGCGCAGCAGGCCGACCAGGACCAGCATGTCGCGCAGCAACTGCCGGACGGTGACATCGAAGCGGATCTTGCCCAGGAGGGAGAGCAGACCCGGCTGCTTGTACTGCAGATAGATGTCGAGCGCGAGGTTCGCCGCCGACGCGGCGACGAACACCGGGACGTACGGCACGAGCGCGGAAACGAGCTGCGCCGTGAAGAGTGCGAACATCGACAGCAGCGCGGTGAGCTGTACGACGCGGCGGGGGGCGAGTCCGGCGGAGGGCACGGGCTGGGGCTCCTGGCGGGGGGCGTGTCGGACGGGGGGAAGGCGGTGCGGGCTGTGCTGGGGTCCGGACGCGTGGATACACCCATCCGGATGAGTGGAAGACCCCTGACCGTATGACGCTCGGTGCCTCCGTAGCAATCTTCCGTGACGCTAATCACCGGATAAAGGGGCAAAGGTCACGGATCACCGGGGCCTTGTTCCGGCCGCCCGGTCCACCGGGGCTCCGCCCGTCCCGCGTCCGCCCACCGAAACGCGCGGGCAACCCCGTCGCGTACTCACGTAGATTGCTGGTCCACAGCACATGGGGACCATTGGGGAAGCGCGTGACAAGGGCCGTGACAGGGACAAAGGGGCGGGCGGACGTCGCGGGCGCCCACCGGGTCGTCGTGAAGGTGGGGTCGTCGTCGCTGACCACCGCGTCGGGCGGCCTGGACGCGGACCGCGTGGACGCGCTCGTCGACGTACTCGCCAAGAGCCGCAGCGGGGGAGAGCGCGAGGTCGTCCTCGTCTCCTCCGGCGCCATCGCCGCCGGACTCGCCCCGCTCGGCCTGCGCCGCCGCCCCAAGGACCTGGCCCGCCAGCAGGCCGCCGCGAGCGTCGGCCAGGGCCTGCTCGTCGCCCGCTACACCGCCTCCTTCGCGCGCTACGGCGTCCGCGTCGGCCAGGTCCTTCTCACCACCGACGACACCAGCCGCCGCGCCCACCACCGCAACGCCTCGCGCACCCTCGACAAGCTCCTCGCCATGGGCGCCCTGCCGGTCGTCAACGAGAACGACACGGTGGCCACCGACGAGATCCGCTTCGGCGACAACGACCGCCTCGCCGCGCTCGTCGCCCACCTCGTCCGCGCCGACCTGCTGGTGCTCCTGTCGGACGTGGACGGCCTCTACGACGGCGACCCGTCCGCCCCCGGCACCGCGCGGATCGCCGAGGTCACCGGGCCCGCCGACATCGAGCACGTCAAGATCGGCAGCGCGGGCAAGGCGGGCGTCGGCACCGGCGGCATGGTCACCAAGGTCGAGGCCGCCCGGATCGCCGCGGCCGCCGGCGTCCCCGTCGTGCTGACCTCCGCCAGTCAGGCCGCGGACGCCCTCGCGGGCCGCGACACCGGCACCTACTTCCACCCCACCGGACGCCGCTCCGCCGACCGCCTGCTGTGGCTCCAGCACGCCTCCGCGCCGCGCGGCGCGCTCACCCTCGACGACGGGGCGGTGCGCGCGGTCGTCGAGGGCCGCAAGTCGCTGCTGCCCGCCGGGATCGCGGCCGTCGAGGGCGACTTCATCGCGGGCGACCCGGTGGAGCTGCGGGACACCGCGGGCCGGGCCGTCGCACGCGGTCTGGTGAACTTCGACGCCAAGGAACTGCCACGCTTGTTCGGCCGTTCCACGCGCGAGCTCGCCCGCGAGCTCGGACCCGCCTACGAGCGCGAAGTGGTGCACCGGGACGACCTGGTCGTCCTGCATCCCTGACGTCGTGGAACGGATGCACCACAAGGCCGGCGCGAGGTGCACCACGAACCCACGGAGACGGTGCACCCCTAGTCCCGGCCGCCTCAGAGGCACCAGCGGAAATCAGGCCGAAAACAGGCGCGAACGCCGTGTCACGGCTGGCTCGGGCGAGGTGAAACTCCGCAAAACCGCCCCGCGGGACCTCTTGTCCTGCTCAACTTTGTTGCAAGGCAGTTCCGTACGAGCGTTGCATATCCGCACCACCACTGGTTGAAGGAGGCCGTCGTGAGACGAGTGCGCCCAGGGGCGGCGTCCCGCGGGTCGGCTGAGCGCGCGCTGACCAGCGTCGCCGCGGGGGCGGCGTATGGCGGCGACGCCGCCGAGGGCCATGACCAGGAGACGCGCGAACGGCAGGCGCCCGGCGGCGACGGCGGCGAGCCGGCCGACGCACCCCGCCTCTGGCACGTCACGCTCAGCGTGTCCGGCGCCAGGACGCCGCTGGCGGAGGTCCGGCGCGGCCTCGAACAGCTCGCCCACGACCACCCCTTTCTGCTCACCAGCCGGTACGCCCCGGACCACGCGGAGATCCGCTACTGGGAAGAGGCCCGGGACCTGCACGACGCCGCCGCGGTCGCGCTGCGGCTCTGGGGCGAGCACCGGCAGAGCGCGCAGCTCCCGCCCTGGGAGATCGTCGGTCTCGAAGTGATCGATCGTGACACGTACCACCACCGGATCGCGGAGGGCTACGGCCCGCTGCCCGCAACTCCGGTCGGCGTCCACCCCTTTTAGTGCGCCTAAACCGGCGCCGCTCTCGCGGACCTGGTTGCTCGCCGTCATGGTTCCTCAATTGATGGCTGCGGTGCGTGGGTGGGGAAGACACGTGGCACCACGAATACCAGCCATGTCCGCCCCGGCGCCCACCACGTCCCGCGGCCCGTCCCACGGCACGTCTCGCAGGACGGAATACCGTCTGGACGCCCCCCGGCGCGAGGTTACGCTGCCCTCATGACCGCGCTCTCGCCGCTCTCCCCGTACGACAACATGTCCCCGGTCGCCCAGGCCGCCTACCGGTCCCGCGCCGCCGCGGCCACGCTCGCGCCACTGCCGCGCGCCGAGAAGGACGACGCGCTGCTCGCCATCGCCGACGCCCTCGAAGTGCGCACCGCGGAGATCGTCGCGGCCAACGCCAAGGACATCGCGCGGGCCCGCGAGGCCGGCACCAGCGAGGCGATCGTCGACCGGCTCACCCTCACCCCCGAGCGCGTCCGCGCCATCGCCTCCGACGTACGGGACGTCGTCGCCCTGCCCGACCCGGTCGGCGAGGTCGTGCGCGGCTCCACGCTGCCCAACGGCATCGACCTGCGCCAGGTCCGCGTCCCCCTCGGCGTCGTCGGCATCATCTACGAGGCCCGCCCGAACGTCACCGTCGACGCCGCCGCCCTCTGCCTGAAGTCCGGCAACGCGGTGCTGCTCCGCGGCTCGTCCTCGGCGTACGAATCCAACACCGCGCTGGTGCGCGTCCTGCGCGACGCCGTGCACGGCGCGGGACTGCCCGCCGACGCCGTCCAGCTCGTGCCCGGCGAGAGCCGCGAGTCCGTCCGCGAACTGATGCGGGCGCGCGGCCTCGTCGACGTCCTCATCCCGCGCGGCGGCGCCTCCCTGATCAAGACCGTCGTCGAGGAGTCCACCGTCCCCGTCATCGAGACCGGCACCGGCAACTGCCACGTGTACGTGGACGCGCACGCCGACCTCGACATGGCCGTCGACATCCTCCTCAACTCCAAGGCGCACCGCGTCAGCGTCTGCAACGCCGCCGAGACCCTCCTCGTGCACGCCGACATCGCCGACGCCTTCCTGCCCCGCGCCCTCGACGCGCTCGCCGAGGCCGGCGTCACCGTGCACGCCGACGAACGCGTCCAGGCGTACGCCCCCGGATCCAAGGCCGCCGTCGTGCCCGCGACCACCGAGGACTGGGAGACCGAGTACCTCTCGTACGACATCGCGGCCGCCGTCGTCGACTCCCTGGAGCAGGCCGTCGAGCACATCCGGCTGTGGACCTCCGGGCACACCGAGGCCATCGTCACCACCTCGCAGCAGGCCGCGCGGCGCTTCACGCAGCTCGTGGACTCCACGACCGTCGCCGTGAACGCCTCGACCCGCTTCACCGACGGCGGCCAGTTCGGCTTCGGCGCCGAGATCGGCATCTCCACGCAGAAGCTGCACGCGCGCGGACCGATGGGCCTGCCCGAGCTCACGTCGACCAAGTACATCGTCACGGGCGACGGCCACATCCGCTGAATTCCCGCTGCGCCTGCCCAAATCGCCCCTCCAGGTCTACGCTGGACACGTGCCGGAGGACGTGGGGGGCGTGCCGTTTCCCGACGGCTGGGAGCCCGACGACGACCGTGACCACGGGGATGCGGACGAGGAGTTCGCCTCCGTGGTCTTCGACGAGGATTTCGTGCGGGCCGCCGAGATCCACGAGCCCACCGCGGTGGAGCGGCTGCTCGCCGCCGCCCAGGCGCGCGCCGAGGCGTCCGAGGCCGAGGCCCGCCGCGGCCGCGCCCGCCGCCGCGGCCCGGACACCCCGGACGACGACTACGACGACCGGTTCGGCCCGGACGGCCACGGCGGCTACGGCCCCGACGCCGACCACGACACCTGGGACGACCCCGACCACTGGGACGACCGCGACGACTGGGAGGGCCGCGAGTTCCTCCAGGACGGCCGCGGGCGCTACGGCCGCCGCGGCACGCAGGTCCGCTGGCACCGCCCGGTGGCCTGGATGCTCGCCCTCCTGATGGGCATAGGCATGGTCGCCTTCGCCTTCGTCGCGGTGTACCGGGGCGCGTCGTCCGGCCGCCAGGACCGGATACCCCCGCCCGCCACCACCGAGGTCGAGCAGAACGCGGGACCGGGCGACGCCGGGGGCCCCTCCGCGTCGGCGGAGTTCGGCCAGCCCGCGGTGCCCGCCGAGCCCCGCACCCCCTGACCGCCGGAGCCGCACCCCCCGACCGTGTCCACGCCCCGGCGCGTCCCACCAGGTCAGACCCTCCGCGCCGCCGCCCGCGGCCAACTCGGCGGCGCACGTGAGGAGTTGTCGGAACTTGTCGTGTACCAGGGCGTTTACCTCGCGGCCCGGAGACCTACCCTGAAGGTATGGGCGGGCCAGGAGAACCACCTGCGGGGACACCCGAGGGCGCTCCCGGTGGTGAGGACGAATACCGATCCGTAGTCTTCGACGAGTCGTTCGTGCGCGCCGCGCGGCTGCAGGAATTCTCCGCGACGGAGCGGATGGGCGATCACGCGCGCGCCGTGCGCCGCAGGCCGAGCCCGCACCGCCGCCTCTCCCGGCAGGTGATCGTCCTCGTCGTCCTCATCGCCGTCGCCTTCGGCACCGCGATCTACATGGGCGTACGCCACCCCTACGGCACCCCCGCCGCCAAACGCCCCGACCCGCTGCGGATGACCGTCATCCCGCTCGCACCGCAGGGCCGCGTGCCCGGCTCCGAGAAGGTCCCCGACCTGTTCGCGAAGAGCCCCGCCGCGCAGTTCCGCGTCGGCGCGGGCGGCATCAACCTGCCCGCCGCCCGGCGCACCGCCCACTTCTCCGAGGACCAGGTCGTCGCCGCGCTCAGCACCGCCAAGGACTACCTCGTCGAGTCCTCACTCGACCCGGACGTCCTCATGGGCCGCGCCGTGCGCTCCGCGCGCGTCCTGCTCGACCCGGGCCAACTCGACCAGTTCGACCGGAGTTTCGCGCACCCCGCCGCCGACGGGCGGCACGCGCCGACGGGCTGGCTGGTGCGGTTCGACCCGGCGAAGACGGCGCTCGCCCACCCGGGCGTGCGCGTCCAGGGCACCCTGCGGGCCGGCGAGACGGACAAGGACACCCTCGAAGTCGCCTCGGACCACACCTTCGTCTACGCGCTGCGGCCCGCCCGCACCGACGACCGCGCCCGCGCCTCGCTGTTCACCGTCCGGCGCGAGCTACACTTCCGCTTCGACCGCGACGACCTGCGCATGCACCAGGCGGAGCTGCTCGTCTCCTACGTCCAGGCCGGGCCGCTCGCCTGCTCCGCCGACACCACCCGGGTGCTTCGCCCGCTGCTCGCGGACCAGCGGGCGAAGGCGGGCGGACCCGCGGGCACCGATCCGTACGCGACCGGGGACGCGACCGCGCTGTGCGGGACGCTGGCGGGGTCCGCCCAGCCTTCGCTCTGAGCGCCTTCGTTCCTCGGCTTCGTGGTGGCTTTGTGGTGAGCGGCTTCGGCCTGATCGCTACTCGTAAGCGCTACTCGTCGCCGGAGGGGCGGTCCGAGGAACCGGCGGACGTGCCGCCGCCGTTGCCCTGCCCCGTGAACTTCCCGCGCAGCTTGCCGCCCAGGTCGCCCGCGCCGCCCGCGATGTCGGTGACCAGCTTCATCAGCGGGTCCTTGCTGCTGCGTACGTCATCGGCGTACGCGGACGCGGACTGGCGGAAGGAGTCCGTGACCGAGGTGTCGGCGTCCTCGTCGCGGCGCGGGTAGTGGCCGTCCATGATGCGCTGGTAGTCGCGGGTCGCGGCCCACTTCTTCAGCTCGGCGGCGCGCACGGTGGTGAACGGGTGCGAGCGCGGCAGCACGTTCATGATCTTCAGTACGGAGTCGCGCAGGTCGCCGCCGGCCTCGTACTCCTCGGCCTGCTCCAGGAACGCGTCCACGTTCATCTCGTGCAGGTGGTTGCCGCCCGCGATCTTCATCAGTCCGCGCATGGACGCCTGCAGGTCCTGGCCGACCAGCAGACCCGCGCGGTCCGCGGACAGCTCGGACTTGCGGAACCACTCGCGCAGCGCCGTCACGATCGCCATGATCGCCACATTGCCCAGCGGGATCCACGCGACCTTCAGGGCGAGGTTGGTGAGGAACAGCAGGATCGTGCGGTACACCGAGTGGCCGGACAGGGCGTGACCCACCTCGTGGCCGACGACCGCGCGCATCTCCTCCTCGTCGAGCAGCTCCACCAGCCCGGTCGTGACGACGATGATCGGCTCGTCCAGGCCGATGCACATCGCGTTCGGCTTCGGGTCCTGCTGGACGTACATCGCCGGGACCTTCTCCAGGTCCAGGATGTAACAGGCGTCCCGCAGCATGGTGTTCAGGTGCGCGAACTGGGCGTCGGAGACCCGCACCGAGTCCGACAGGAACAGCAGCCGCAGGCTGCGCTCGGGCAGCAGCCCGCTCAGCGCCTTGAAGACCGTGTCGAAGCCGCTGAGCTTGCGCAGCGCCACCAGGGCCGAGCGGTCCGCCGGGTGCTCGTACGCCCGGGACGAGATCCCGGGGAAGCGCCTGCGCTGCCGGCTCGGCACGTTCTCCTGGCCGCTGCCGTTGCCGTCGTGATTGCCGTTGGTCATGCCGCATCCCCCATGTCGTGTCCTCGTTCCTGCCCCCGAGACGGTCCCCAGCCTAGGCGGAGATACCGTGACAGGGCAGCACACAGAAGGAGCCATCCGCCATGGAGCACATCTCCGCAGCCCACGCCCTCACCCAGGCCGCAGCCACCCAGGAAGACCCAGGCCTCGGCAACCTGCTGCGCGTGGTCGTGGTCGTGATGGTGGTGGGGTGTGTGCTGGTGGGGTGGCTGCTGCTGCGCGGTTACAGGAAGTGAGCGCGCGCAATGTCAGCCCGCCCGGCGTTTGAGGACGAGGCCGTTCAGGCCGATAAGGGGGTCTGGGGGCGGAGCCCCCAGTTACGGGAAGGGGCGGGCTTGGGGAGCCCCCGGCAGGGCGACGTGGCCGCCGGTCGAGGCCCCGCATACGATGGCCCCGTCTTTATCCCGATCCCACACCCCGGATAGGTCCTGCTGACGATGAGCCTCCCCAGCACCGCCACCGCCCAGCTCGTCTCCCTCGCCTCCGAGGGTGAGCACGCCGGCAACCACGAAAGCCTCAGCCCTTACGTCACCGGCGGCGGTGCCCTCCTCGCGCTGCTCCTGCTGCTCTGGATCACCACCCGCTTCAACCGCGACCGCTGACCCGTCGCCGCCCGGGGCCGCCGGGGCCGAGGCGGCTGAGACCTTGGCCCGTCGGCGGGGCCGGTAGTGTCTGCACGCATGGGAGAGCAGGACATGCCTACCGGCCCGCAGGGCGGCCCGGGCTCCGGCCCGGCGAGCACCGCCAAGCGCCGTCTGGGCGTCATGGGCGGGACGTTCGACCCGATCCACCACGGACACCTGGTGGCAGCCAGTGAGGTCGCCGCGCAGTTCCACCTCGACGAGGTCGTGTTCGTACCGACCGGGCAGCCGTGGCAGAAGAGCGACAAGAACGTCTCGCCGGCCGAGGACCGCTATCTGATGACGGTCATCGCGACCGCCGAGAACCCGCAGTTCTCGGTCAGCCGCATCGACATCGACCGCGGCGGCCCCACCTACACCACGGACACCCTGCGCGACCTGCGCCGCCTCAACCCCGAGACGGACCTCTACTTCATCACGGGCGCCGACGCCCTCGGCCAGATCCTCACCTGGCGCGACACCGAAGAGCTGTTCTCGCTGGCCCACTTCATCGGCGTCACCCGGCCCGGCCACACCCTGGCCGACCCCGGCCTGCCCGAGGGCGGCGTCTCGCTGGTGGAGGTGCCCGCCCTGGCGATCTCGTCCACGGACTGCCGTGCGCGCGTCGCCAAGGGAGACCCCGTCTGGTACCTGGTGCCGGACGGCGTGGTGCGTTATATCGACAAGCGCGAGCTGTACCGCGGCGAGTGAGCCGAGAGGGGCACCGGTGAACGACCGACAGTACGACCCTTATGCGGGCCACGACCCGTATGCGGGTCAGTACGCGGGTGACGCGGCGAACCAGGCGGACCAGTACGAGGTCGTCGGGTACGACGAGTACGGGCAGCCGGTGTACCAACTGGTGCGGCACCCCCAAGTCCCGCCGCAGGCAGGGCCTTCGTACGACACGTACGAGACGTATGACACGTACGCCGCGCAGCAGCAGTGGACGCCGCAGCAGCAACAGGCGGAGCCGCAATCGCAGCCGCAGTCGCAGGGCTACGGCTATGACCCGTACGCTCCCGGGACCTCGTACGGCACCGGGGAGCAGACCGGATGGATCCCACAGCAGCAGCACCCGCAGCAGCACCCGCAGCAGCACTCCCAGCAGTCGCAGCACCATGAGCAGCAGTTGCCGCAGCAGTCCCGGCAGCATCAGCCGCCCCTGGACGCGGAGCCGTCGCCGCGTGCGCCGGAGCAGCCCCATGAGGGGCACGAGGGGCATGAGCACCACGAGCCCCGCGAGTACCGCACCGAGCAGTTCTCGTTCATCGAGGAGCCGGACGAGGACTCCGAAGACGTCATCGACTGGCTGAAGTTCACCGAGAGCCGCACGGAGCGGCGCGAGGAGGCCAAGCGGCGCGGCCGCTCGCGCGTCGTCGTGCTGGTCGTGGTGCTCGCGCTCGCCCTCGTCGGCGGCGCCGGCTATCTGTGGGTCGCGGGCAAGCTGCCCGGGCAGTCGGACGAGAAGTCCGGCGGGCAGGCCGCCGCCGGTCCGCAGAAGCGCGACGTGGTCGTCGTCCACCTGCACAACACCAAGGGCGGCGGCACCTCCACGGCCCTCCTGGTGAACAACACCACCACCAAGCGCGGCACCACCGTCCTGCTGCCCAACTCCCTCGCCCTGACCGGCGACGACGGCGCGACGACGCTCGCCAAGTCCGTCGAGGACGACGGCTCGACCGGCACCCGCGAGGAGATCGACACCGCGCTCGGCACCCACGTCGAGGGCACCTGGCGCCTGGACACCCCCTACCTCAACAACCTCGTCGAGCTCGTCGGCAACATCGACATCGACACGAACGCCGACGTCCCCGACCCGAAGGCGAAGAAGAAGGGCGAGGCACCGCTCGTCCAGAAGGGCGAGCAGCAGACCCTCAGCGGGCCGATGGCCGTCGCGTACGCCACCTACCGCGCGCCCGGCGAGGCCGAGACCGCGCAGCTCACCCGGTTCGGGCAGGTCATGCAGGGCGTGCTGCGCAAGCTGTCGTCCGATCCGCAGGCCGCGACCGTCACCGTGCAGTCGCTCGCGCAGATCCTCGACCCGTCCCTGAAGGAGAAGGACCTCGGTACGTTCCTCGCCAAGCTCGCCGACCGCGCCAAGGGCGGCGACTACGCCACCGCGCTGCTGCCGGTGCGACAGGACGGGACGCTCACGGAGAAGGCGAGCGCCAGTGTGGTCAAGGACGTGCTCGGCGGGGTCGTGAAGAACCCCGAGCAGGGCGCGGCCGTGCGGGTCGGTGTGAGGAACGCCACCGGCGAGAAGAGCGCCACGGAGAACGCCCGCATCGCCCTGGTCAACGGCGGCTACACCTTCGTCGACGGCGGCTCGGGCACCGGGGCGTCGGCGTCGCAGGTCACGTACGCCGACGCGGCCAAGAAGGCGGAGGCGGAGGAGGTCGCCAAGACCCTCGGCCTGCCCGCCGGGGCGGTCCGCAAGGGCAAGGCCGCACCCAACGCGGACGTGTCGGTGGTGCTCGGCGGGGACTACGACGCGGGGTGAGCCGCAGGCGCGGAAGCGGCCGGAAACAATCTTCTGGGGAGCCGTGCGCGGTCCGTGAGACCCTTGGTGGGTATTGCCCACCTGAAGGAAAGCTCACTAGTGACCGCCACGGACCGCTCCACCGAGCTCATCACCGTCGCCGCCCAGGCGGCCGCCGACAAGCTCGCGCACGACATCATCGCGTACGACGTCAGCGACGTGCTGTCGATCACGGACGCCTTCCTGCTCGCCTCCGCGCCCAACGACCGCCAGGTCAAGTCGATCGTCGACGAGATCGAAGAGCGCCTCAACAAGGAGCTCGGCGCCAAGCCGGTGCGCCGCGAGGGCGACCGCGAGGCCCGCTGGGTCCTCCTCGACTACGTCGACATCGTGGTGCACGTCCAGCACAGCGAGGAGCGCGTTTTCTACGCCCTCGAGCGCCTGTGGAAGGACTGCCCCGAGATCGAACTGCCGGCCGACGCCAAGGCCACCCGCGGCAAGGCCGCCGAGTACGCCGACCGGCAGCAGGCCGCCGAGGAGGCCGGACCCCTGCGCGAGCTGGGTGGTGAGCTGCGGTGAGCAACCGCGGCTGCCGGATCATCCTGTGGCGGCACGGCCAGACCGCCTGGAACCTGGAACGCCGCTTCCAGGGCACCACGGACATCGAGCTGACCGACGAGGGCCTCGCCCAGGCCCGGCGCGCCGCCCGGCTGCTCGCCTCGCTGAAGCCGGACGCGATCATCGCGTCCGACCTGAGGCGGGCCGCCGCCACGGCCGCCGAGCTGGCCGCCGTCACGGGCCTGGACGTCACCCACGACGAGGCCCTGCGCGAGACCTATGCCGGGGCCTGGCAGGGCCTGACCCACGACGAGATCATCGGCCTCCACGGCGAGCAGTACGCCGCGTGGAAGCGCGGGGAGCCGGTGCGCCGCGGCGGCGGTGAGCTGGAGACCGAGGTCGCCGACCGCGCCGCGCCCGTCGTCCTGCGGCACGCGGAGAAGCTGCCCGACGACGGCACGCTGGTCGTGGCCAGCCACGGCGGCACCATCCGCACGACCATCGGCCGCCTCCTCGGCCTGGACCCGCACCACTGGGAGGGCCTCGGCGGGCTCTCCAACTGCTGCTGGTCCGTCCTCGGCCAGGGCGCCCGCGGGTGGCGCCTGCTCGAGCACAACGCGGGCACGCTGCCGGAGCCGGTGCTCGGCGACGACGACTAGCCCTCCGGCCGGGCGGGGTGACGTGCCCCGCTGCCCGGGGCGGTCGGGCGCCGGTCGTCGGCCGGGACCCGGATTTCGCGTTCGGGCAGGTCGCAGGCTAAAGTTCTTCTTGTTCGCCCGCCGAGCGGGAGGAACGCGAGGGGCTATAGCTCAGTTGGTAGAGCGCCTGCATGGCATGCAGGAGGTCAGGAGTTCAATTCTCCTTAGCTCCACTCGATCGACAAGCGACGTGTGCTCACGGCAAGCGTGAGCGGCGTCGCTTTCGTCATTCTTGCGCGGACTCCGTCCGCGCGCGGCGAGGGCTCCGCCACCCGCACCCCCTCACGCGCTCCGGCGCTGCCTCACGCCGACGGGCTGCCGACCCCTGCCCACGAGGCCACCCCGTCGCGCCGCAGCGCCCGCAACCGCTCCGTGCGCCGGCGCGTCTGCTCGTCGTCCGGGGTGTAGGCCACGATGCGGCACTCCGGCATGCCGTTGATCGACAGCGACACCGACGTCATCCGCAGCTCACCGACCGCTTCGTGCCGGAACGTCTTCACCCGCGGCCCCGGCGGCACCACGTCCCCGCTGGCCCACAGCCGCGCGAACTCCGGGCTGGCCGTGGACAGGTCCCGTATGAAGTCCTCCCAGGCGGGCTCGCCCACATGCCTGCCGTACGCCCCGCGCAGCGTCGCCACCATCACCGGCAGCTCCGAGTCCCGGAAGACCAGCGGGCAGTGCGGCTCGGGCACGACGAACAGCGTCCACAGCACGTTCGCCACGCCTATCGCCTCGATCGCGGGGCCGACGAAGACGTCCTCGTAGGCGGGGTTGGTGGCGAGGATGTCGTATCGCGCGTTGTAGACCACCGCCGGGTGCGGGTCCAGGGCGTCGATGATGCCCTGGATCTCCGGGCCGACGGCGTGCGCCGTCGCCTCGCGTCGCGCGACGTACGGCACGTCCGCGAGGTGGTACAGATGCTCGCGCTCGGTCTTGTCCAGGCGCAGGGTGCGGGCGACGGCGTCCAGGACCTGGGCGGAGGCGTTGATGGGGCGGCCCTGTTCGAGCCACGTGTACCACGTGATGCCGACGCCGGAGAGCTGGGCGACCTCCTCGCGGCGCAGGCCCGGCGTGCGGCGCCGGGGGCCGGGCGGCATGCCCACGTCGGCGGGGGTGACGCGGGCTCTGCGGCCGCGCAGGAACGCGGCCAGCTCGGGGCGGCGGCGGGCGGACGCCCCCGTCACTTCCGCCGTCCTCGGCGTCTCCGTCATGTCCATCGTCGTCACATCCCCCATCGTCAGTGCCCGCCCCGGCCCTTGCCAGGTGGTGTCAGTACCAGCATCAGCGGGCTCTCACTACCTGTACCGAACGGGGATCACGCTCACAGGCATGACGACAACGACCCCGCCGGTGGCGAACCCCGCCCCAACTCCTGGATCCAGTAAAGACCCCGGCACTGACAATCGCCGCGGGCGCCTGCTCGCGGCCGTGCTCACCGCCCAGTTCATGGCGCTGCTCGACGTGTTCATCGTCAACGTCGCCGCGCCCACGATCCGCGTCGAGCTGCACGCCTCCGGCGCCGGCCTCCAACTCGTCATCGCCGGCTACACCATCTCGTACGCCGTCCTGCTGATCACCGGCGCGCGCCTCGGCGAACGGCTCGGCCACCGCCGGGTGTTCCTCGCCGGGCTCGCCGTGTTCACCGCCGCCTCGCTGGCCTGCGGGCTGAGCCAGAGCACCGGCCAGCTCATCGCCTTCCGGCTCGTGAAGGGCGCGGGCTCCGCCGTCCTGATCCCGCAGGTGCTCAGCCTCATCCAGCGGAACTTCACCGGCGAGGCACGGATGAAGGCACTCGGCGCGTACTCGGCGGTGCTCGCCACCGGCGCCGCCGCCGGGCAGGTCGTCGGCGGCGTCCTGGTCAGCGCCGACCTGTTCGGGGCCGGCTGGCGCCCGGTGTTCCTGGTGAACGTGCCTGTCGGCGTGGTCCTGTTGTTCCTCGCGGCGCGCGTGCTGCCCCGCGACGACCGGAGCGAGCCGGGGCGTGCGCGCGGGCTCGACCTGCCGGGTCTCGTACTGCTCGGCGCCGCCGTGTCGCTGTTCACGGTGCCGCTGGTGCTCGGCGAGCAGGAGGGCTGGCCCCTGTGGACCTGGCTGTCGCTCGGCGCCTCGGCCGTGCTCTTCGCCCTGTTCTGCGTCTTCGAAGCCCGCCTCGCCCGGCGCGGCGGGGCGCCGCTGATCTCGCCGCGGGTCCTGCGCGTGCCGGGCATGGGCCTGGCCGTGTTCCGGCTCGGCGCGGTGATGGCGGTCAACTCCGGGTTCCTGTTCGTGCTCTCCCTGCACCTCCAGGGCGGGCTCGGCTACAGCGCGCTGCGCGCGGGACTGACCTTCGGGCCGTCCGCGATGGTCTTCGGAGTGGTCGGCCTGACCTGGCGCAAGTGGCCCGCAGCGCTGCAACGGGCGCTGATTCCGGGCGGGTTCGCCCTGGCGGCGGTGTCGTGCGTCGTGGTGGGGCTGCTGCTGCGGGACGGCGGCGACGGCGGGACATGGCTGTACGTGGCCTTCGTGGGCGGCGGCACCGGGCTCTCGCTCGGCTTCAGCCCGACCCTCACGCGCGCGCTCGCGACGGTCGGGCCGCAGGACGCCGCGGACGCCAGCGGGTTGCTCGCCACCGTCACCCAGCTCGGACAGCTCACCGGAGTCGCGGTCTTCGGCGCGATTTTCCTCGGCCGGATTGAGTCACAGGGGGCTCTTGGGGCGTATTCATCGGCGGACGCGCTCCTGGTGTGCTTCTACGCGCTCGCCGCGGCGGCGGCCCTGGGCGCCGTGTCCGGACTGGTACGTATGCGTCGCTGACCGGCTCGCCGTGGTCGTGGCAGAATCGACGGGCCGGAAGGGGACTGGACCACTGCGCCGACGGTGACCCGACGGGAGGGAGAGCGCGATGCCTGCGAGCATCCTCGAAGAGGCCGCCGGCCTCTTCGAAGCGGCGGACACACGAGCCGGCGAGCCCACGCTCCTGCGCTGCCCTTCCTGCGGTTCGGCCCACGTGGCCCAAGTACTCGGCGACAACGGCGGAGTCAGTTACGTGTGCACGGCCTGCGGCCACATCTGGAGCTGATCGATGGGTGCACACAGGCGTAAATGCGACTGGTGCGGGAGCGGTACGCCGATCGTCCGCGACATGGAGCCGGTCAACCCGGACTACCAGTACTGGTGCGAGGAGTGCGCGCGGGCGCTGATCATAAAGGGCGACCCCATCGAGACGTACCGCGAACTCGAAGGGGAACCGATCTACGGCCGCCTGCTCGACGAGCACTGCACCCTCAAGCGCTTCTACTCGTTCGCCACCGCCTGACCCGCTTCGGCCCGGTCGCCGTGCCGACGCGCGGCCGGCCCGGACGCCTTCCCGCGCGCCCCCGAACGCGCGCGCCCCAGAACGGCGCTCGCGGCGACAGCCAGGAAGCCCGTGGCGGCCACCGGATAGACCGCCGACAGCGTCATCTGGCCGACGTTCTGGGAGAGTTCCGGCCGTCCATGACTGTGCGGCACCCACCACAGGGCGTACGAACAGAACGCCAGGGCGAGCCCGCCCGCCGTCGCCCACCGCACCGCGCCGCCCCGCCGCACCGCACGCGTCCACAGCAGCAGCGCCATCGGCACGCACCACACCCAGTGGTGCGACCACGACACAGGGCTGACGAGCAGCGCCGTCGCCGCGCAGGCGGCCACGCCCCAGGCCCACTCCCCGCGCATCGCGGCGACCACCGCGACCGCGAGACCCGCCACACAGACCACCGCCGCGCCGGCCGCCCACCACGCGCCGGGCTCCGCGGTGTGCAGGAGCCGGGCGAGCACGCCGCGCACCGACTGGTTCGCGGTGTTCTCCGCCCGCCCGACCCGGCCCGCCTCGAAGACCACCCGGGTCCAGAAGTTCCGCGAGTCGACCGGCAGCACCACGGCCGTGACCAGCGTCGCCCCCAGGAACGCCGCGGCCGCCACGCACGCGTGCCGCACGACAGGCCGCCACACCCCCCGCCGTACCGCCTCGACGGCGCCGATCACCAACAAGAAGACCGCGAACAGCGCGGGCGTCAGCTTGATCGCCGCCGCGACACCGATGCCCACGCCCGCCCACCGGTGCCCCGGGCGGCGCGTCAGGTCCCACAGCACCAGGACGGCGAGCAGCAGATTGATCTGCCCGTAGCGCAGCGTCGTCCACACCGGCTCCGACCAGACGGCCAGCGCCGACACCCACAGAGCGGTCTCCACGCGCGCGTGCCCGTACCCGCCGACCAGCCGCAGCGACAGCCGCACGAAGGCCACGAGCAGCAGCAGGTTCCCGAGCGTCGCGAGGGTGCGCGTGTCCGCCGGGTCGAGCAGCGTCAGCGGCGTGAACAGCAGCGCCGCGAACGGCGGATAGGTCATGGGCAGGTCGTGCTCGGTGGCACGCAGCGCGTACAGGTCGGCGCCCGCGCGCACGGCGTCCCCCTCCGCCCGGTAGACCATCAGGTCGACCATCGAGACGTCGGCCGCGCGCTGCACGGCCCAGAAGACGACGAAGGAGAGCAGGCAGCCCCCGGCGGCCAGGGGCACACGGCGGCGGACGACGGCGGTGGCGATCACGGTCACGAGGCCGGACAGTAGTGGCCCCCGATGTCCGGGACGGAAACGATTTGGTGGAGCACGGGGTCGACCGTGTAATGTTGGCGGAGCCGCCGGGGGAACCGGGCGGAGCAGCAAGGGGCTATAGCTCAGTTGGTAGAGCGCTTGCATGGCATGCAAGAGGTCAGGAGTTCAATTCTCCTTAGCTCCACAGCAGATGAGCGGGCCACCCGGATCGGGTGGCCCGCTCTTTCGTGTGTCCTCAGTGGCTCCGTAGTGGTTCGTGTGTCCTCAGGGGCTTCGTGGTGATTCCACCTGCGGTCTCCGTAGTGATGCGATCTGCGGGCGCCACGGTGATGCGATCTGCGTCACGGCCGTCCGGTCCGCGTCACTGCCGGCCGCTGCCGAGCGCCCTGCGGCCCCGGCCGCGCGGCAGCATCGGCAGGGACGTGGGCGGCGGCGGGGCCGCCCCGGGGTCCTCCTCGATGCGCAGGGCGAGCGCGGGACAGCGGCGCACCGCGCGCTGGGCGCGCGCCTCCGAATAGCGCGGCACCGCGGCCTCCGCGACCGACGGAAAGCCGTCAGGACCGAGCTGGATCAGCTCGGGCACGATGTCCGCGCACAGCCCGTGCCCCTGGCACAGCGTCCAGTCGACGGCGAGCCTGCGGCCGCTCGGCCCCTCGCCCTGCGGAGCGTCGTCCTGGAGGGGCAGCACGCCCTCCACGGGGCGCCCGCAGCCGTCCCCGAGGACGTGCGCGGCCAGATCGTCCGTGAACGCCGCGATCGACGACTCGATGAACGCCGCCGAGCCGTCCGGGTGCTTGCACGCGCCGCGCCGCTTCACCGCCCGCGTCACCTCGCGCAGCGCCTCCAGGGCGGTCGGCCCGCCGCCGTCCAGGACGTCGGCGAGCCCGCGCGCGGCGGCCGGGAGGCCCAGGTAGCAGGGGCCGCACTGGCCTGCGCTCTCGGCCGCCAGCCAGTTAGCGACGTGCAGGGACTCGCCCAGCGGACACGTGCCCGGACCGATCGGCAGGATGGCGCCCGCCCCGAGCGCGCCCCCGCAGGCCTCCAGGGCGGCCCGGGAGACGACCGCGTCATGGGCGGTCACCGCGTCCAGCCACTTGCCGTGATAGCCGCCCGTGAGGACGCCCTGCGGCAGCGGCGGGGCGCCGGCGAGCTGCAGCACGTACCGGAGGGGCACGCCCGTCGGGGCCTCCAGGACCATGGGCCGGGTGACCGCTCCGGAGAGCGTGAGCAGCACCGTGCCCGGCTCGTCGCGCAGGCCCGTACGCCGGTATCGGTCCGCGCCGATGCGGGCGGCGACGGCGAGCTGCGCGAAGGTCTCCGCGTTCGACAGGAGCGTGGGCGCGCCGCCCACCCCGGAGTCGGACGTACGCACTTTGCGCCCCGGGGGCAGCGGCGGGCCGCCGTCCGCGGAGCGCACCAGTGCCGAGGACTCGCCGGTGACCATGCGCACCGGATTGCGCTGCACGCGCGCGCGAAGGCTCGATCCGCGCCGGTTGCCGAGGCCGCGCTCGGCGAGCGCGGACTGCATCGACGCCTCCGTGGAGTCGCGCGTCACACCGACGACGAGCGTGCGGGCGCCCAGGGCCTCGGCGGCCAGCAGCGCGCCGTCCAGGACGAGGTGCGGGGCGCGGTTGATCAGGACGGTGTCCTTGCGGCACGCGGGTTCGTCCTCGCTGCCGTTGACGACGACCACGGGCCGCACACCTCGGCGGATCGCGGACTCCGCGACGGCCCGCAGCTTCTTGGCGAAGGGGAAGCCCGCGCCGCCGCGGCCGCGCAGCGAGATCTGTTCGGCGAGCGCCGCGAGGTGCTCTCCGGCGATCGGTTCCAGCGGGCCGTGCACCTTGAGGTGCATGGCCAGGTCGAGGCGCTCGACCAGATCGAAGCCCGAGGTCAGGAGCGGAAGCCCGACGACGCGGACTTCGGGGACGTCGGGCAGGGACGCGTTCACTTGCTGCCTCCGGTGGACGCGTTCCAGGGTTCACCCGTGCTGGGCGCCTGGAAGGGGCCGGGTAGCTGTTGGGTGGCGGGGCCGTCGACGTACGGGTCGGGGCCGACGGAGCCGACGGGACCGACGGAGCCGACGGGACCGACGGAGCCGACGGGACCGACGGAGCCGAATCCTCTGTCTCCGTAGTCGTGTTGGGTGTCCAGGCCGTCCAAGGTGTCCAGGAAGGGGTCGCGCCCGGCGCCTGCGGGGTCGTACCGCGTGTCTCGCGTGTCCACGGAGGGGTGGCCCAGGACGGTGGAGTCGTATCGCGTGCCTGTGGAGTCGTACCGCGTGTCTACGGAGGGGTGGCCCGGGACTGCGGAGTCGTAACCCGTGTCTGAGTGGTCGTATCCGTTGTCTACGGAGTCGTGTGGGAACGGGGTTGAGGGGGCCTCGGCCGGCGGCGGGGGCGAGGGGGCCGGCCAGCGGGGGGTCACGGTGGGCAGGGTCTCGGTGGGTTGGAGGTCCAGGGGCAGTGCCGAGTCGGGATGGGACGGCTCGGCGAGGGCGCGGTAGGCGGCGGCGATGCCGACGACCGGGGGCTGGTCGGGCGGGGCGGTGACGCGGCCGGAGGCCGTGCCGGGCAGCGGGGCGGACGTGGTGTCGCGGGTGGGCGCGCCGGGCTCGCGGCGCCGGGATCGGGCGGTCGCGGGCCGGGTGTCCGGCTCCAGGAGGGCGAAGATCCGGGCGGCCACCTTGCGCTTGACGGGGCGCGGGGCCGCGCGCAGCGCCACCGCCCCGGCGACCGCGACCAGGCACAGGCAGTACAGGGCGACCACCCACGGCTTCGGGGCGCGGCCCGCGTACAGGCCGTGGATCAGGGCGGCGCACCAGGCCGGGTAGGCCAGTGTGTGCAGTGCCCGCCACCGGGACGCGACCTGGACCGGTGAGGCGAAGGCGCTGCGCAGGGCGCCGGTGACGCTGGTGGTGATCATGAGGAGGCCGGCGAGCGAGCCCAGGCCGATGAGGCCGTCGCTGCCCGAGAAGCCGAGCCCGAACGGCACCAGGGCGCCCACGAAGGACACATGGTCCAGAGCGAGCTTCACGGTGCCGTGCAGGAGCAGGAAGCCCACCGACGCGATCGCCGTGGCGCGGTGCACGGCCTGGGCGAGCAGCCGCTGGCGGGGGCGCAGGAAGAGCCGGTCGGAGGCGACCAGGCCCCACATCACCGAGGCGGTCAGGGCGACGAGAGACAGGACGCCGGTGGTGAAGTCGAGGGCGGCACGGAAGTCGTCGCCGCCCGCGAACACGAGCAGGGGGATGAGCAGCAGCGCGGCCGTGGTGACGATGCCGCGGACCGCTCTGCTCGGCTCGCGGAAGGTGGGGAACGCCGACCCCGAGGGGGGTGCCGACGGCGGGAAGGGCGCGGACGCCGGGGAGGAGCGCCGCGGCGACGTGGGTAAAGCGGGACTGTCGGGACTCTTGCGGTGCGGGTTCAGAGGGTTCATGGGGGCGACTCCGAAATGGTCCGATCGCCGCATGCTAAGTCGCGCCATACCGACGGGTACGAGGTTTGAGTTATTGCGTTGTTATCAAAGTGCGACTCGATCTTGGTGTTGCCCCGATAGTGGTCGGTACGCGGAGTAACCCTTGGCCAAGGCTTGGATTCCGGTCTCGGTGGGAGCTTCAGTGAGGGCCTCGCTGACAGCGGGTCCGGCGTCCGCGGCAGTACCGGACAAAGCGCGTCGCCCCGCTCCGGAGCGCTGCGGTACCCTGACGCCATGCGTGCCGTACGCCTTCTGCTTAGCGGGCCGCGCTGATCAGTCCCGACCGCCCAGTGAGCGTGGTCGGAATCGGCGCGGCGTCCCCTCCTGTGCGAGGGGCATTTTTATTTGGCCGTCCGGCCAATTCCGCAGGCAGAGACGATCGATGGAGCTTTGAGGACCATGAGCGAGACGAATTCCTCCGCCACTGCTGAAGGCGCGGGAGGGGCGGGAGGCGCCCCCTCGGCCGCCGAGGCGGCAGCGCCGCACCGCTACACGGCCGCCCTCGCGGCCGAGATCGAGGCACGCTGGCAGGACTTCTGGGACGCGAACGGCACGTACGAAGCACCCAACCCGAGCGGCGACCTGGCCGGTGACCCGACCGTCGCCGAGCGGCCCAAGAAGTTCATCATGGACATGTTCCCGTACCCCTCCGGTGCGGGCCTGCACGTCGGCCACCCGCTGGGCTACATCGCCACGGACGTCTTCGCCCGCTTCCAGCGCATGACGGGCCACAACGTCCTGCACTCCCTGGGCTTCGACGCGTTCGGCCTGCCCGCCGAGCAGTACGCCGTGCAGACGGGCACGCACCCGCGCGTGTCCACGGAAGCAAACATCGAGAACATGAAGGCGCAGCTGCGCGCCCTGGGCCTGGGCCACGACAAGCGCCGCTCCTTCGCGACGATCGACCCGGACTACTACAAGTGGACCCAGTGGATCTTCCTGCAGATCTTCAACTCCTGGTACGACGACGAGGCGAAGAAGGCCCGCCCCATCGCCGACCTGGTCGCCCAGTTCGAGAGCGGTGAGCGCGCCGTACCGGGCACCACGCGCGCGTGGCACGAACTGACCTCCAAGGAGCGCGCCGACGTCCTGAGCGGCTTCCGCCTGGCGTACGCCTCCGACGCCCCCGTCAACTGGTGCCCGGGCCTGGGCACCGTCCTGGCGAACGAGGAAGTCACCGCCGACGGCCGCTCCGAGCGCGGCAACTTCCCGGTCTTCAAGGCCAAGCTGCGCCAGTGGAACATGCGCATCACCGCCTACGCCGACCGCCTGCTGGACGACCTGGACGCGCTGGACTGGCCGGAGGCCATCAAGCTGCAGCAGCGCAACTGGATCGGCCGCTCCGAAGGGGCGCGCGTCGACTTCCCCGTCGGCTCCGAAGGCGACGCCATCACGGTCTTCACGACCCGCCAGGACACCCTGTTCGGCGCGACCTACATGGTCCTGGCGCCCGAGCACGAACTGGTCGACGCGATCGTCCCGGCCGCCTGGCCCGAGGGCACCCACGACGTGTGGACGGGCGGCCACGCGACCCCCGCCGAGGCCGTCGCCAAGTACCGCGCGTTCGCCGCCGCCAAGTCCGACGTGGAGCGCCAGGCCGACGCCAAGGAGAAGACCGGCGTCTTCACGGGCGCGTACGCGACGAACCCCGTCAGCGGCGAGCAGGTCCCGGTGTTCATCGCCGACTACGTCCTGATGGGCTACGGCACCGGCGCCATCATGGCCGTCCCCGCCCACGACTCCCGCGACTTCGCCTTCGCGCGCGCCTTCGAGCTGCCGATGCACTGCGTCGTCGAACCCGCCGACGACCGCGGCACCGACCCGTCCACCTGGGACGACTCCTTCGACTCGTACGAAGCGAAGATCATCAACTCGTCCGGCGCCGAGGTCTCCCTGGACGGCCTGGTGGTCGTCGACGCCAAGGCGCGCATCACCGAGTGGCTGGAGCGCAAGGGCATCGGTCAGGGGACCGTCAACTTCCGCCTGCGCGACTGGCTGTTCAGCCGCCAGCGCTACTGGGGCGAGCCCTTCCCGATCGTCTACGACGAGGACGGCGTCGCCCACTCGCTGCCCGAGTCGATGCTGCCCCTGGAACTGCCGGAGGTCGACGACTACAGCCCGCGCACGTTCGCCCCGGACGACGCCGACACCCAGCCGGAAACCCCGCTGTCCCGCAACGAAGAGTGGGTCAACGTCACGCTGGACCTGGGCGACGGCCCCAAGAGGTACCGCCGCGAGACCAACACCATGCCCAACTGGGCCGGTTCCTGCTGGTACGAGCTGCGCTACCTGGACCCGCACAACGACCGGCAGCTGGTCGCCCCCGACATCGAGCGCTACTGGATGGGCCCCCGCGCGGGACAGCCGACCGGCGGCGTCGACCTGTACGTGGGCGGCGCCGAGCACGCCGTGCTGCACCTGCTGTACGCGCGCTTCTGGTCGAAGGTCCTGTTCGACCTGGGCCACATCTCGTCCGCCGAGCCGTTCCACAAGCTGTTCAACCAGGGCATGATCCAGGCCTACGTCTACCGCGACAGCCGCGGCTTCCCGGTCCCGGCCACCGAGGTCGAGGAGCGCGACGGGAAGTTCTTCTTCGAGGGCGAGCCGGTCAAGCGTGAGCTGGGCAAGATGGGCAAGTCCCTGAAGAACGCGGTCACGCCGGACGAGATCTGCGCGGAGTACGGCGCGGACACGCTGCGTCTGTACGAGATGGCGATGGGACCGCTGGATGTGTCGCGTCCGTGGGACACGCGCGCGGTGGTCGGCCAGTACCGGCTGCTGCAGCGCATGTGGCGCCTGGTCGTCGACGAGGCCACCGGTGAGGTGACCGTCGCGGACACCGAGCCGGACGAGGACACGCTGCGGGCGCTGCACAAGGCGATCGACGGCGTCCGCCAGGACCTGGACGGCATGCGGTTCAACACCGCCATCGCCAAGATCACGGAGCTGAACAACCACCTGACGAAGGCGGCGGGACCCGTGCCGCGCTCGGTCGCCGAGCGGCTGGTGCTGCTGATCGCGCCGCTGGCCCCGCACATCGCCGAGGAGCTGTGGCGCAAGCTGGGCCGCACCGACTCCGTCGTCCACCAGGACTTCCCGGTCGCCGACCCCGCGTACGTCGTCGACGAGACCGTGACCTGCGTCGTGCAGATCAAGGGCAAGGTCAAGGCCCGCCTGGAGGTTCCGCCGGCCATCTCCGAGGAGGAGCTGGAGAAGGTGGCCCTGGGCGACGAGCGGGTGGTCGCCGCGCTGGGCGGGGCGGGGATCCGCAAGGTGATCGTGCGGGCGCCGAAGCTGGTGAACATCGTTCCGGCCTAGGCCGGAACGGGCCGGGCCCCGCCGCTTCGGGGCGGACGGTCAACTGCGCGTCTGCCGCAGCGCGTCAGGGTAGTCCCCTACGGGCAGCTTGGGGGTTCCGCTGGAACCCTCGGGCTGCCCGTTGCGTTTACCGTGGAGAAGGCGGGCAGACGGCGTGAGCCGCACCGCCGCGAGCAGCATGAGCAG
This sequence comes from Streptomyces aureoverticillatus, assembly GCF_014649395.1. Classification (GTDB taxonomy): domain Bacteria; phylum Actinomycetota; class Actinomycetes; order Streptomycetales; family Streptomycetaceae; genus Streptomyces; species Streptomyces aureoverticillatus. The sequence goes on along the minus strand of NZ_BMSY01000002.1, from coordinate 244,304 downwards.
CGGTGGTACGCCGCCGCAGACCGAACCGCACACCGATTCGCCGGGCCGAAGGAGAAGCATCGTGGAAGCCGTGATCGCAGTGGTCGCGCTGCTCTTCGTGCTGTTCCTGGCGGTGGGAGCGTATGCGACGGTCAAGGTGGTCGGCGCGGCCCGCCGCGGCGTGGACCGCACGATCACGCAGGCCCGCCGCACCGTGGAGGACACCACGCTGCGCGCGAGAACCCTCGCGCAGCCCGGCGCCGTCGGCGAGCTGGCCCAGCTCCGCCTCAAGCTGCGCACATCGATGCGAGCCACCCAGGACTCCCTGCGCGCGGGCGTCGCCGAGGACGCCTCACTGCACGAATCCCTGGCGCTCTTCCAGCGCCTGAGCGCCCACGGCCACGAGCTGGACGACGACCTCAAGCGCCTGGAGCGCGAGCCCGACCGGATCGAGCTCAGCCAGCGCCTGCCCGCCCTGCGGGAGCGCACCGAACAGATCGTCAAGGCCGCCGACTCACTCCGCTGGGCCGCCCGCGACCGCGCGCACAAGTTCGCGGACGACGACCTGGACCTGCTCAGGGAACAGATCGACATGGAGACGGGCGCGCTCCGGCACTGGACGAAGGAGCCCACCGACGAGCAGCCCCTCACCTCCTGGTCCGACCCGGCGCCGACGTCCGGGACCGGTCAGGCGAGGCCCGGGTCCGGCCCGGCGACGTCCGGGTCCGGTCAGGCGACGTCCGGGGCGAGCCCTGCCGCCGACATGAAGAAGCCCACGGGGCCGCAGGCAGCCGCCCACGCGGAAGCGGACGAGCGCACCGCCCAGGAACCCGCCCGCCCCGCGATCACCCCGCCGGCGCCGCAGCCGACGTACCCCTGGCAGAAGAAGCCCAAGCCCGAGAGCACCACCTGATCACATGCCCCCCTCCCGCCTTCAGCGCCGGGGCCCGGCGTCCGCATGCCAGTCGGCGTGTCGACGGGCATGCGCTCCGTCCCCCGCGTGAAGGGGCCGGACTGCCGCACCGGGGTTCCTGCGGGTAATCTCCAGCTCATGTCCCGCCATGTCGCGATCGTCACCGATTCAACGGCCTACCTGCCGCAAGGGACGATGGAGCGGCACGACATCACCGCGGTGCCGCTGACGGTGGTGCTCGGCAATCAGGCACTCGAAGAGGGCACCGAGATCTCCGCCCGCTCACTCGCCCTCGCCCTGCAGAAACGCCGCCCCGTCACCACCTCGCGGCCCAGCCCCGAAGTCTTCGCCCAGACCTACCGCAAGGTCGCGGAGGCGGGCGCCACCGGCATCGTCTCGCTCCACCTGTCGGCCGAATTCTCCGGAACGTACGACGCCGCCGTCCTCGCCGCACGCGAGGCGCCGGTGCCGGTACGCGTCGTGGACACCGGCATGGTCGCGATGGCCCTCGGCTTCTGCGCGCTGGCCGCGGCCGAGAGCGCGGAGTCGGGCGGCTCGCTGGACGAAGCGGTGACGGCCGCCGAGAAACGGGCCGCGGCCACGTCCGCGTACTTCTACGTCGACACCCTCGACTACCTCCGCCGCGGCGGCCGCATCGGCGCCGCCCAGGCGCTCCTCGGCTCCGCGCTCGCCGTGAAACCGCTGCTCGCGCTGGACGACGGCCGCATCGAAATGCTGGAGAAGGTACGCACGGCGTCGAAGGCCATCGCCCGCCTGGAGGAGATCGTGGTCGAGCGGGCCGGGGCGCACGACGTGGACATCGCCGTGCACCACTTGGCCGCGCCCGAGCGCGCGACGACCCTCGCGGACCGCCTCCGGGACCGCCTCCCCGCCCTCGCCGAGCTGCATGTCAGTGAGGTGGGGGCGGTGATCGGGGCGCATACGGGGCCCGGGTTGCTGGGGGTTGTGGTTTCGCCTCGTTGAGGGGGAACTGGCCGGGGCCTTGGCGGGTCGGGGCGCCGGGTGAGGTGTTGGCCGAGGGCCCGGGGGCCCGGTGCTTGGTGGTTGGAGTTCGGGGTTCAGATTCGGACTCGGAGTTCTGGGCGATCGCCTCGTACGGGTGATGGGGTTATCCACAACTGCCGGGTAATCCACGGAAATTGAGCAAGATCAACAACTTCTCGCGGTGGTGCCTAGCGTTTTCGGCATGGCACTTCTTCGATCACCTTCACGGACGACAGATGGGGCCTCGCCGTCGCGGGCGGCGGGCGCGGTTCCAGGGGTAACGGGCGCGGAACGCCGCGCAGGAGTATCGGGCGCGGAACGCCGCGTGGCTGTGGGGCAGCTGACGCACCGCCACGCCCGGAAGCGGGCCCGGCGCAGGCGCGCGGCGGCGGAAGCAATGCGACTGCGGGCGGAAGCGCTCTTCACGGGGCCCGATGTGGCCGGTGGAGGACAGGGGTCTGCGGCGGCAGCGGCTCCGGGGCGTGTGCGGCCGGAGGCTGGACGGCTTCGGACTCCCGGGTGGGCTGGGGTTGTTGGCGGAGCGTCGGCGGCTCCCCGGGCGGGTGTAGCGCTTGGAGACCGTGCGGGAGCCGGGGGTGGCGAGGGAGCTGGGAGCAGGGGCAGGGGCAGGGGCGTTTCGGCCTATGGGGGCGCGTCTCCCATGCGTGGGGTTGCGGTTCCGGCTGCGCCGGACGGGCTGGAGGTGTTGGACGGATCGGGGCCGGTGAGTGGCCGGGCGGCGAGCCCGGTGGGTGTGGCGGGTCCTGTGACGGCATCGGGCTCGATGGGTTCTGCGGGTTGTGCGGGTTCGGCGGGCGCGGTCGGCGGGGCGGGCGCGGCGGACGGGGTGGCCGCTGTGGACGACGGGGCCGGTGCCGCCGCCCCCGGGGAGCCGTCGTGGCGGGTGCGGGTCGGGCTGGCGGTGCGGGAGCGGCTTCCTCTCTGGCTGCGGCTGCGGTGCGGCCTGGAGCGGCGGAGCGTCGTCGCCCTCGGCCTTGTCCTGGTCGTGGCCGCGGTCTTCGCGGCGCAGCACTTCTGGTCGGGGCGGACGCAGCCGGTCCGGGCGCCGGACATGGTGGCCGAGGCGGCGGGGGCGGGCGGCGAAGCCGAGCCGTCTCCCTCGCCCGGGGTGCCCCCGGGGCCCGACGGAGCGTTGACGGCCGGCGCGGCGGGTGACGCCACCGGAGCCGGGGGCGCCGCGGGTGGCTCTGGTGCGGCGGCCGGTGGGGTCGTCGTGGACGTCAGGGGCAAGGTCCGCAGGCCGGGCGTGCAGCGACTGCCCGCGGGCTCCCGCGTGGCCGACGCGTTGCGGGCGGCGGGCGGGGTCCGCCCCGGCACGAAGACGGACGAACTCAATCGGGCCCGGCTGCTCGTCGACGGCGAGCAGGTTGTGGTGGGCGGCCCCGTGCCCCCGGGAGCGGGACCGGGACCGGGCGTCGGTGCGGGGGCGGGCGCGGGACCGAGCTCCGGTTCAGGTCCCGCGGCCGGGGGCACGGCAGCCGGGGCCTCCGGCGCGGCGGCCGGACCTGTCGGGCTCAACACGGCCACCGCCGAGCAACTCGACACCCTGCCGGGCGTCGGCCCGGTCCTGGCCCAGCACATCATCGACTACCGCACGGAGCACGGCGGCTTCCGCTCGGTGGACGAACTCCGGGAAGTGAACGGCATCGGCGAGAAGCGCTTCGCGGACCTGCAGAATCTCGTGCGGCCATGAGGCGCGCGGCGAGGGCGGAGGGACACGGGGCGAGGGCGGAGAGGCGGGTGGCAGCCCGCGCCTCCGCGAGTGATGGAGCCGGCGCTGTCTCACCCGGCCGGCCGCACGGTCGGCTCGGTGTGGCAGACCCACGCCAGGAGGGCCCCCTGGACCTCCGCCTGGTTCCGCCCGCTCTCGGGGCCTGGGCAGCGACGGCCCTCGCGTTGACGTCTCCGCCTCGTCTGGTGGTCGGCGCGGTCGTGGTGTGCGTGGTGGTGGCCGGAGTGCTCCTGGTGACGTGGACCGCACGGGGGAGCGAGGGCGGTCGAGGCCGCAGGAGGGCGGATCCGCACGGGAACGGTGGCTCTTGGAGGAACGGAGGCTCCTGGAGGAGGGGCGGCTCGGCCTGGAGACAGGGTGATTCCGACGCTCGGAGGCGGGGTGATCCCGAGGCCCGGAGGCGGGGCGGCTTCGTGTGGGGGCGGGTGAGTGTCGCCGCCGTGCTGCTCTGCGCCGCCGCGTCGGCTGCGTCCGCCGGACTGCACGGGGCGGACCTGCACCGAGGCCCGGTCCCCGAGCTCGCCGAGCGGTACGCGGAAGTGACGGCGGAGGTGGAGGTGACGTCGGACCCACGCCGCACCAGACCCCGGGTGACCGGCGACCGCGCGGCACCGCCGTCCATCGTCCTGAACGCGGAGGTGGTCCGCGTGGCGGAGGCCGACGGCACGACGAGCGTGACCCGGGCGCCGGTGCTGGTCGTCGTGCGGGAAGAGGCGAAGGAACGGAGCGGGCCCGACGCGGCAACGGCACCGGGCCCCGGGCCGGGGCCCAGGCGGCCGGGAGGTACCCACGGTTCCCCGCAGGGTGCAGCGGCGTCCGACCGGTCGGCGCCCCCATCGGACGGAGCCACCGCCACGGGATCGCTGCCGCACGGAGCCACGGCCACCAGTGCGCGCACGCACGGGGAGACCCCCACAGGGGTGCGCACGGATGGAGAGACCGCCACGGGTGCGCGTACGCACGGAGAGTTCGGCACGGGGGTGCGCACGCACGGGCAGACCGCCACAGGGGTGCGCACGCACGGAGAGTTCGGCACGGGGGTGCGCACGGATGGGGAGGCCGCCGCGCGGCAGCGCCCGCACGGGTCGCCGTGGCTGGACCTGCTGCCGTCCACGCGGCTGCGGGTGCGGGGCAGCCTCGCGGCGCCGCTGGCGGACGGCGAGCGGATCGCGGCGGTGTTGCGGGTGCCGGAGGGGCAGGCGCCGGAGGTGGTCGGAGCGCCATCCGGGGTCCAGCGGTTCGCGGGGGAGTTGCGGGCGGGGCTGCGGGAGGCGACGGACGGGTTGCCGGACGACGCGCGGGCGTTGCTGCCGGGGCTGGTGATCGGTGACACCTCGCGGGTGCCGCCGGACCTCGACCAGGCGTTCCGGGCGACCGACCTCACCCACCTGCTCGCGGTGAGCGGTGCCAACCTCACCATCGTCCTGGCGCTGCTCATCGGCCCGCCCGGCACCGCCCACCGCGCGGAACGGCGAGGGCTGGCGCCCAGGTTGGGCATTCCGTTGCGGACCACCGCGCTGCTCGGCGGCGGCCTCACGCTGGGCTTCGTCGTGGTGTGCAGACCGGAGCCGAGCGTACTGCGGGCGGCGGCCTGCGGACTGATCGTGCTGCTGGCCATCGGTACCGGACGGCGCAGATCGCTGCTGCCGGCGCTGGCTGCCGCGGTGCTGTTGCTGGTGCTGTACGACCCCTGGTTGGCGCGGAGTTACGGCTTCCTGTTGTCCGTCCTGGCCACGGGTGCGCTGCTCACGCTGGCGCCGAGGTGGAGTGCGGCGCTGCGGCGGCGTGGGGTTCCGGGGCGGGCGGCGGAGGCGCTGGCGGCCGCGGCGGCTGCGCAGGCGGTGTGCGCGCCGGTGGTGGCGGTGCTTGCGGCGCGGGTGAGTCTGGTCGCGGTGCCGTGCAATCTGCTCGCGGAGTTCGCGGTCGCGCCGGCCACGGTGCTCGGGTTCGCGGCGCTCGCGGTGGCTCCGGTGGGGATGCCGGTGGCCAAGGCGATGGCGTGGTGCGCGAGTTGGCCGGCGGGCTGGATCGCCGGGATCGCACGGGCGGGGGCGGCGTTGCCGGGGAACGGGTTCGACTGGCCGGGCAGTTGGGGTGGGGCGCTGTTGCTGGCGGTCGTGACGGTCGCTGTCGTCCTGACCTGTCGCAGGCTGGCCCGGCACCCATGGGTGAGCGTGGCGTGCGTGCTGCTGCTCCTGCTGGTGGTCGTCCAACCGCCGCCCCTCACCAGGGTGATCGCGGGCTGGCCACCGCCGGGCTGGCGGCTGGTGATGTGTGACGTGGGGCAGGGAGACGCGACCGTGCTCGCGGCGGGTGGAGGCGCGGGGGTGGTGGTCGACGCGGGCCCCGATCCCGTCCTGGTCGACCGGTGCTTGCGGTCGCTCGGCATCACGCGGGTGCCGCTCGTGCTGCTCACGCACTTTCACGCGGACCACGTGGCCGGCCTGCCGGGCGTGCTGCGAGGGCGGTCCGTGGGGGCGATCCAGACGACGGGATTCCAGGAGCCGCCAGGACAGGCCGAGTTCGTGCGCGGGCAGGCGGCCGCGCGGGGGATTCCGGTCACGAGGGCTGTGGCCGGGGAGAGACGGCGTGCGGGCGCGCTGGAGTGGCGGGTGCTCTGGCCGCCGCCCGACCCGGCGGCACGCCCGGAAGGGCCGAACGACGCGAGCGTCTCCCTGCTGGCGCGGATCGCGGGCCTGACCATGCTCCTGCTCGGCGACCTCGAACCACCCGCCCAGCGCGCCCTGTTGCGCAGCCCCACCGCCGCGGCGCTGCCAAGGGTGGACGTGCTGAAGGTCGCGCATCACGGTTCGGCCTACCAGGACCCGCTGCTGCTGCGACGAGCCGGACCGCGCCTCGCGCTGATCTCGTGCGGCGCGGACAACCCGTACGGACACCCCTCGCCCCGGACGGTCGCGGCGCTGCGGGCCGGCGGCGCGCAGGTGATGCGGACGGACACGAGCGGCGCGATCGCGGTGACCGGCGGACGGGCCACCGCGCGAGCGGGGCTGCCGGGACGGACGTCACCCGAGGACGAGACGGCGGACTTGGCGGTGACGACACGACGGTGAGGGCGGGGGCGGGGTGGGGCGGGAGGGGGAGGGGGAGGGGCCCCCGGCCCCGGGGAAACGTAAGGGCTGGGCTCGCCCTCTGGTTACGTTCGGTTACAGCTGCGCTGGAGTCGCCGTGGTGGGAAGTGGGGCGGAATGATCAATTCGGGTTAGTGGGGCGGCGGGGGTGGTGGGGGTGTTTCCGCAACGTTCTTGATGAAGTGGTCGCGTTTGCATCGAATGCCGCAACGGTGATCGAATGCCTCTTCGTTGCAGGTGTTGTCAAGGCCCGCGGGGGTGTGTCGCAAAGTGTTCGGCCGTTGGCTGGGAAACCGTTGGGGCCGAGGCGGGCGGTCCGGTCCGCTGTCGGCGATGGCGGTGCCGACCGGCGCGGGAGTGTTGAGCTGCAGGGTGCTCGACCCCGTCAACGAACCGGTGCGGCACGCGGAGCTGACCGTCAGCGACACCATGGGGCGCAAGATCGTCAGTGGTGGGACGGACCCGTTCGGGTCGTTCGTCGCGACGGTTCCGGCGGGGGAGTACCGGCTCGCGGTGTCGGCGGAGGGGTTCACTCCGTATCGGGCGAATGTCACGGTGGGTGATGGCGCGCACGCGTCGATGGGCGATGTGACGCTTCAGGTCGCGCCGCTTCCGACGGTGCCCGAGCCCGGGGACTGGGAGATCGACGCGCTGCACTCCTCGATCGGGTTCACGGCGCGGCACATCGGGCTGGCGCGGATCCACGGCCGGTTCAACACGTTCGCGGGGGCGATACGGCTGGCGGAGCGGATGGAGGACTCCGCGATGCACGTCGTGATCGACGCCGCCTCCATCGACACGGGCGTGAAGATGCGTGACGACCATCTGCGGTCGGGCGACTTCCTGGATGTGGCGCGGTTTCCGACGATGGAGTTCTACAGCGACAAGTTCGTGCACAAGGGCGGCACGCGCTGGGCGATCACGGGGGCGCTGTCGCTGCACGGTGTGACGCGTACGGTCACGCTGGACACGGAGTATCTCGGTGTCGGGCACGGCCTGGAGGGCGAGACGCGGGCGGCGTGCCGGGCGACGACCGAGCTGCACCGGGACGACTTCACGATCACGTGGCAGACGATGCTCGCCCGCGGGATCGCGGCGGTCGGCGCCAGCATCACCATCGACCTCGACATTCAGGTCCTGCCCAAGAGCTGAGCCGCGCCCCGCGGCCCGGCCGCGGCGCCCGGCGCTTGGTACCCCGGGCTACGGTGCCTCCAGCCAGCCCTCGAACTCGGCCGCCAGCGCGTCGAGTTCCGTCGGGTCGAGGCGCCGCTGCGGGTCCTCCACGACCACCAGCCACTGCGCGTCCTCGGCGTCGTCCTCGCCGGCCAGGGCGTCGCGGACGAGCTGGGGTTCCTCGGGGACGCCGAAGCGGTCGGGGAGTTCTTCGGCGACTTGCTCGGCGGCGTCGCGGTCGGGCAGTACCAGGACATGTCGTACGTCGGTCACCTGGACATTCTCCGGTACCGCCGGACGCGGCCGCGCCCTGGTCCCGCATGCCCCGGCATCGGCCGCGCCGGGCTGTCAGTGGCGCGTGGGATGCTTGACCGCGATGGCCAGGAAGAACGCAAACGACAACCCGCTCGCTCCTGTCACGGTCGCCGTGGGGCAGGAGGACCTGCTGCTCGACCGCGCCGTGCAGGAGGTCGTCGCCGCAGCCCGCGCAGCGGACGCCGACACGGATGTGCGGGACCTCACGCCCGACCAGCTCGCCCCCGGCACGCTCGCCGAGCTGACCAGCCCGTCGCTGTTCGCCGAGCGCAAGGTCGTCGTCGTGCGCAACGCGCAGGATCTGTCGGCGGACACCATCAAGGACGTCAAGGGCTATCTGGGCGCGCCCGTCGAAGAGATCACGCTCGTGCTGCTGCACGCGGGCGGGGCCAAGGGCAAGGGGCTCCTGGACGCCGCGCGCAAGGTCGGGGCGCGGGAGGTGGCCTGCCCGAAGATGACCAAGCCGGCGGACCGGCTGTCGTTCGTGCGGGGCGAGTTCCGGGCGCTGGGGCGGTCCGCGACGCCCGAGGCGTGCCAGGCGCTGGTCGACTCCATCGGCAGTGACCTGCGGGAGCTCGCCTCCGCCACGGCGCAGCTCGTCGCGGACGTCGAGGGGACGATCGACGAGGCGATCGTCGGGCGGTACTACACGGGGCGGGCCGAGGCCTCCAGCTTCACCGTGGCCGACCGGGCCGTGGAGGGGCGGGCGGCGGAGGCGCTCGAGGCGCTGCGGTGGTCGTTGGCGACCGGGGTCGCGCCCGTGATGATCACGTCTGCGCTGGCGCAGGGGGTGCGGGCGATCGGGAAGCTGTCCTCCGCGCGGGGTGGGCGGCCCGCTGATCTCGCTCGTGAGCTGGGGATGCCGCCGTGGAAGATCGATCGGGTGCGGCAGCAGATGCGGGGGTGGACCCCGGATGGGGTCGCTGTCGCTCTGCGGGCCTGTGCGGAGGCTGACGCCGGCGTCAAGGGGGGCGGGGACGATCCTGCGTACGCCTTGGAGAAGGCCGTTGTCGCCGTTGCTCGGGCGGCTCGGATGCGTCGCGGGTAGGTTTTCTCTCCTCGGGCGGGGCGGCGGTCTTTCTGCTGGTCCGGTCGGGTGGGCTCCCCTCGGGGTGGTTTCGGCACCGCCGGGTGGGTTCTTTGTGGTTGCTCGCCGTTGCGGCGGGATTTTCTTTCCCCGATCCCGCCCCTTCCCGAAGCCGGGGCGCTGCCCCGGACCCCGAGCCCGTCCGGACGAAACCCGGGGCTCCGCCCCGGACCCCGAGCCCGTCCGGACGAAACCCGGGGCTCCGCCCCGGACCCCGAGCCCCTTCCCGCAGCCGGGGCTCCGCCCCGGCCCCCGTACACCCAGGTAGGCCACACAACCGTCCCGGAACCCAAAAACCCCGCCTCCCGTCCGGACAAGGACAAGACACGGGGTCTTCGGTTCAAGCTCTTCAAAGATCCACACCCGCGTGGCGAACGCAGGCCGCGTGTGGATCGGGGGTGCCGGGCGGGAGCGGAAGAGAGAGGGCCCGCTCTGGTCCGTCCGACGGTTACATCACTGGTCAGCCCGTACAGGGGCCAATCAGCCCTTAAGGAACTGCTCAGCCCTTGAGGGTCGCGACCTTCGAAGCAAGCGCCGACTTCTTGTTGGCGGCCTGGTTCTTGTGGATGACGCCCTTGGAGACGGCCTTGTCCAGCTGGCGCGCGGCCTCACGGGACAGCTCGGTCGCCTTCTGGACGTCGCCGGCGGCAACGGCCTCGCGGGCCTTGCGGACAGCGGTCTTCAGCGAGGACTTGACGGCCTTGTTGCGCAGGCGCGCCTTCTCGTTGGTCTTGTTCCGCTTGATCTGGGACTTGATGTTCGCCACGAAAGAGCCTTCTCAGGTTCAGGTACTGCTGATTTCTCTGACATGCGCCTCGTGCTGAGAGGGCTACGAGACACAGCTGCCCACGGTACCAGCCGCCGTCCGACCGGCCCAAACCGATCCCCGGCTGCCACCCGTGGGACGATGGAGGCTACGTATCGATCCGACCCGAGGCATAAGGCGCCTCAAGAGACAGGACCCTGCGTGCCCGCGACCCCTAAGACTGTGCCCGAGCCGAGCCGTACCGACCCGGCTCTGATCCGCAATTTCTGCATCATCGCGCACATCGACCACGGCAAGTCCACGCTCGCCGACCGCATGCTGCAGCTGACCGGCGTGGTCGAGCAGCGGCAGATGCGTGCCCAGTATCTCGACCGCATGGACATCGAGCGCGAGCGCGGCATCACGATCAAGTCCCAGGCGGTGCGTCTGCCCTGGGCCCCGTCCGAGGGCCCCGACCAGGGCACGACGCACATCCTGAACATGATCGACACCCCCGGCCACGTGGACTTCACGTATGAAGTCTCACGTTCGCTCGCGGCCTGTGAGGGCACGATCCTCCTGGTCGACGCGGCCCAGGGCATCGAGGCGCAGACCCTCGCCAACCTGTATCTGGCGATGGAGAACGATCTCAAGATCGTCCCCGTGCTCAACAAGATCGACCTCCCGGCCGCCCAGCCCGAGAAGTTCTCCGAGGAGCTGGCGAACCTCATCGGCTGCGACCCCGACGACGTGCTGAAGGTCTCCGCGAAGACCGGCCTCGGCGTGGAGGCGCTGCTCGACAGGGTCGTGGCCGAGGTCCCGCCGCCGGTCGGCGTCAAGGACGCGCCCGCCCGCGCGATGATCTTCGACTCGGTCTATGACTCGTACCGGGGCGTGGTGACGTACGTACGAGTCGTCGACGGCCAGCTCAACAAGCGTGAGCGGATCCGGATGATGTCGACCGGCGCCGCCCACGAGCTGCTCGAGATCGGTGTCTCGTCTCCGGAGATGACCCCGGCCGACGGCATCGGCGTCGGTGAGGTGGGCTACATCATCACCGGCGTGAAGGACGTCCGTCAGTCCAAGGTCGGTGACACGATCACCTCCCTGCACAAGGGCGCCACGGAGCCGCTCGGCGGCTACAAGGACCCCAAGCCGATGGTGTTCTCGGGCCTGTATCCGCTGGACGGCTCCGACTACCCGGAGCTGCGGGACGCGCTCGACAAGCTCCAGCTCAACGATGCCGCGCTGGTGTACGAGCCGGAGACCTCCGCGGCGCTCGGCTTCGGCTTCCGCGTCGGCTTCCTCGGCCTGCTGCACCTGGACGTGATCCGCGAGCGCCTGGAGCGCGAGTTCGGGCTCGATCTGATCGCCACCGCCCCCAACGTGGTCTACCGCGTGAACATGGAGGACGGCACCGAGCACATCGTCACCAATCCGAGTGAGTTCCCCGAGGGGAAGATCGACGAGGTCTTCGAGCCCGTCGTCCGCGCCACGATCCTCGCCCCCAGCGAGTTCATCGGCTCGATCATGGAGCTGTGCCAGAACCGGCGCGGCGTGCTGCTCGGCATGGACTATCTGTCCGAGGACCGCGTCGAGATCCGCTACACGCTGCCGCTCGCGGAGATCGTCTTCGACTTCTTCGACCAGCTGAAGTCCAAGACGCGCGGCTATGCCTCGCTGGACTACGAGCCGACGGGCGAGCAGTCCGCGCAGCTCGTCAAGGTCGACATCCTGCTGCACGGCGACAAGGTGGACGCGTTCTCGGCGATCACGCACAAGGACGCGGCGTACGCGTACGGCGTGCGGCTCGTCGCCAAGCTGCGCGAGCTGATCCCGCGGCAGGCCTTCGAGGTGCCCGTGCAGGCCGCGATCGGCTCCCGGGTGATCGCCCGCGAGACCATCCGCGCCATCCGCAAGGACGTCCTCGCCAAGTGCTACGGCGGTGACATCTCGCGTAAGCGCAAGCTGCTGGAGAAGCAGAAGGAAGGCAAGAAGCGGATGAAGATGGTCGGCTCCGTGGAGGTCCCGCAGGAGGCCTTCATCGCGGTGCTGTCCAGCGACGAGGGCTCCGGCAAGAAGAAGTAGCCCCCCGCGCCCGCGCGTCGTACCCCGCCTCACGCGGCCGTACCCCGCGCCCGCGCGCGTCACCCGGCAGAGCGCCCGTCCGGTCACCGGACGGGCGCTCTGCGCGTTCCCCCGCCCGGCGCTCTGCGCGTTCACCGGCCCGGCGCGACCTCACGGAACGGACGGAACCGACGTGAGGAAGAACCTGTAGGAAGTGACAGGCGGCATCCCCTTACGTGCGGAGCGTCCGGCCTCTACTCTGATCACTGCTCGGAGGTTACTCGCAAGTTAAACAAGTGCCTGGAGAGGCGCGAGAGCGCGGTAGCCGCAGCCAGTCAGTAGGCAGCCAGCCAGTAGGACGCACCGTCGCGGGCCCGGAGGATGTCGTGAGCGACACACAGACCTTGATCGAGAACCGACCGCCCTCCGTGGCGCACCTCTTCCTGGAGCGGGTCGCGGCCACGCCCGACGCCGAGGCCTACCGCTATCCCGTCCCGTCGGCGTCCGGCGAGGGCCCCGACGACTGGAGGTCGCTGAGCTGGGCGGGGGCCGCCGAGCGGGTCTTCGCCATCGCGGCCGGCCTGATCGACCTGGGCCTGCGCCCCGAGGACCGGGTGGCCCTCGCCTCCGCGACCCGGGCCGAGTGGATTCTCGCCGACCTCGGCATCCTGTGCGCCGGCGCGGCCACCACGACCGTGTATCCGCAGACCAACGCCGAGGAGTCCGCGTTCATCCTCGGCGACTCCGGCAGCCGGGTCCTGATCGCCGACAACGCCGAGCAGCTCGCGAAGGCGCGTGCGCAGCGGGCGAACCTGCCCGAGCTGAAGCACGTCGTGGTCTTCGACGGGGCCGGGGTCGAGCCCGCGGCGGACGACCCCGAGGGCTGGGTGCTCACGCTCGCCGACCTGGAGGCCCGCGGCGCCGCCTATCTGGAGGAGAACCCGGAGGCGGTCAAGGAGCGCATCAAGGCGATCAAGTCCGATCACCTCGCGACGATCATCTATACGTCGGGGACGACGGGCCGCCCCAAGGGCGTGCGCCTCCCGCACGACAACTGGTCGTACATGGCCAAGGCCATCGCGGCCACCGGGCTGCTCAACTCCGAGGACGTGCAGTACCTGTGGCTGCCGCTCGCGCACGTCTTCGGCAAGGTGCTGACCAGCGGGCAGATCGAGCTCGGGCACGTCACCGCCGTCGACGGCCGGGTTGACAAGATCATCGAGAATCTTCCGGTGGTGCAGCCGACGTACATGGCGGCCGTGCCGCGCATCTTCGAGAAGGTCTACAACGGCGTCGCGGCCAAGGCGCGGGCCGGTGGCGGCGCGAAGTACAAGATCTTCCAGTGGGCGGCCGAGGTCGCCCGTGAGTACGCGAAGACCAGCCAGGACAACTTCCGCCGGACCGGTGTCGCCTCGGTGCCGTTCGGGCTCGGCGCCAAGCACAAGGTCGCCGACAAGCTCGTCTACGCAAAGCTGCGGGAGGCGTTCGGCGGGCGGCTGCGGGCGGCGGTGTCCGGCTCGGCGGCGCTCGCGCCCGAGATCGGCTACTTCTTCGCGGGCGCCGGCATCCACATCCTGGAGGGCTACGGCCTCACCGAGACCTCCGCCGCGTCCTTCGTCAACCCCGGCGAGGCCTACCGCACCGGCACCGTCGGCAAGCCGCTGCCCGGCACCGAGGTGCGGATCGCGGACGACGGCGAGATCCTGCTGCGCGGCCCCGGGATCATGGAGGGCTACCACGGCCAGCCCGAGAAGACCGTCGAGGTCCTGGAGTCCGACGGCTGGTTCCACACCGGCGACATCGGCGAGCTGTCCGCCGACGGCTATCTGCGCATCACCGACCGCAAGAAGGACCTGATCAAAACCTCCGGCGGCAAGTACATCGCGCCCGCCGAGGTCGAGGGTCAGTTCAAGGCCGTCTGCCCGTACGTCTCCAACATCCTCGTGCACGGCGCCGACCGGAACTTCTGCACCGCGCTCATCGCCCTGGACGAGCAGGCCATCATGGGCTGGGCCGAGGAGAACGGGCTCGGCGGCAAGTCGTACGCGGACGTGGTCGCGGACCCCGCCACGGTCACCCTGGTCGAGGGGTATGTGAAGCAGCTCAACGACGGTCTGCAGCGCTGGCAGACCATCAAGAAGTTCAAGCTGCTCCCGCGCGACCTGGACGTCGAGCACGGGGAGCTGACCCCGAGCCTGAAGCTGAAGCGGCCCGTCGTGGAACGTGAGTACAAGGGCCTGATCGAGGAGATGTACGCGGGCTCACGCGAGGCCTGAGCCGGCCGCCGGCCTCGGGGCAGTCACGCGCCCCGGCCGCGCCGCATCTCCCCGAGCAGCTCCTCCATGTGTGTGACGTGGTGGCGCAGTTCCAGGACGTCCGTCAGGCTGCTCGCCGCCATGTGCCGCTCGATCGCGGCGAGCCGCTCGGACAACTCGTCGAACTGCGCCTGCTCGCGCGCCAGCAGGCGCTCCAACTGCTGGCTCTTGCGGTGCAGTTCGAGGAAGACCGTGACCTTGGCGCGCAGCACCCAGGGGTCGAAGGGCTTGGTGAGATAGTCCGCGGCGCCCGTCGCGTAGCCCCGGAAGGCGTAGCCCGCGTCGTTGTCCGTGCCCGTCAGGAAGATGATCGGCACGTCCTTCGTCTGGTCCAGGCGTTTGATGTTGGAAGCGGTCTCGAAGCCGTCCATGCCCGGCATCCGGACGTCGAGAAGGATCACGGCGAATCGTTGCCGCAGGAGGGCCTTCATCGCCTCCTCACCGGAACGGGCCCGCACGAGGGGTTCGTTGAGGGAGCCCAGGACCGCCTCCAGGGCCATCAGGTTGTCCTCCATGTCATCGACCAGGAGGATGCTGGCGCGGTCGTCGGTCGGCGCCTCTGTGCTCATGGTGACACGTGCCTCACTCGGTGGCTGGGGTGACTTCAGTGGGTCCGGTGGGTCCGGTGGGTGCCGTGGGTCCGGCGGGTCCGGTGGGACCGGTGGGTCCAGGGGGACCGGTGGGTTCTTCGGGTGCGGACCCGGACTGTTTGTAGGCCGCCGCGCCCTCGGGGTCCAGGAGCGCGCAGACGACGGTGAGCAGTTGGTCCACGTCCACCGGTTTCGGTACGTAGTCGGTGGCACCCTGCGAGATGGCCTTCTCGCGGTCGCCGGGCATGGCCTTCGCGGTCAGCGCCACGATGGGCAGGCCGGTCCAGCGGGGCGTGCGGCGGATGGCGGCGATGGTCTCGTACCCGTCCATCTCCGGCATCATGATGTCCATCAGGATCAGGTCGGTGTCGGGGTTGCGCTCCAGGGTCTCGATGCCCTCGCGGCCGTTCTCGGCGTAGAGCACCACCAGGCCCACGCGGCTGAGGACATGGGTCAGCGCGAACACGTTGCGGATGTCGTCGTCGACGATGAGGACCCGCCGGCCCGGCAGTATGCGGCCCGCGCGCCCCTCCTTCCACGTCTCCAGTTTGGCGGGCGCCGGCCAGTTGTCGTCGGCCTCCGGCAGGGTGTGGGTCATCGGGGCGGTGTCGTCCTGCGGGACGGGCTGCGGTGTCACGCGCTCGGAGGCGTACGCCGCGGCCGCCGCGCCGTGGCCGGGGTGCACGACGGGAACGTACAGCGTGAAGGTGGAGCCCTCGCCGGGCCTGCTCTCCGCCGTGATGCGGCCGCCGAGCAGGCCGGCGATCTCCCGGCTGATGGACAGGCCGAGGCCGGTGCCGCCGTACTTGCGGTTGGTGGTGCCGTCGACCTGCTGGAACGCCTCGAAGATCACCGGGAGTTGTTCGGGCGGGATGCCGATGCCGGTGTCCTGCACGGCGAAGCTGATCAGGTCGCCGCGGTCGCTGAGCAGCGGGTCGGGGGAGTGCGTGACGTGCTGCACGCGCAGTTCGACGCGGCCGTGGGAGGTGAACTTGACCGCGTTCGACAGCAGGTTGCGCAGGATCTGCTGGAGGCGCTGCTCGTCGGAGAACATCTCGCGCGGCACGTCGTGCCCGACGGTCACGTCGAAGGCGAGCCCGCGGTCGAGGGTGAGCGGCCGGAACGTGGCGTGCACATAGTCGAGCACCTTGATCAGCGGGAGCTTCTTGGGGCGTACGTCCATGCGGCCCGCCTCGATCTTCGACAGGTCGAGGATGTCGTTGATCAGCTGGAGCAGGTCCGAGCCGGAGCGGTGGATCGTGGTCGCGAACTGCACCTCCTGGTCGGAGAGATTGCTGTCGGGGTTGTCCGAGAGCAGCCGGGCCAGGATCAGCAGGGAGTTCAGCGGGGTGCGCAGCTCGTGCGACATGTTCGCCAGGAACTCCGACTTGTACTGCGAGGACGTGGCGAGCAGGGCCGCCTTCTCCTCCAGTTCGGCGTTCGAGCGGCGCAGCTCGGCCTGCTGGCGCTGGAGTTCGTCGGAGCGCTCCTGCAACTGCGTGGCGAGCCGCTGGGACTCGCTGAGCAGCGACTCCGTACGGGAGTTGGCGATGATGGTGTTGATGGCGACGCCGATGGTGTTCACGAACTGGTCGAAGAACGCCAGGTGGACGTCGGAGAAGCGGGAGAACGTGGCCAGCTCGATGACGCCGAGCAGTTTGTCCTCGAAGAGGATCGGGATGATGACGACGCTGGCCGGTGAGGCGTCCCCGAGCCCTGAGTGGATCTTGATGTAGTCGGGTGGCACCTCGTCGAGGAGGATGCGCTTCTTCTCCAGGGCGGCCTGCCGCACCAGGCCGTGCGCGGGCATTCCCCCGGTGTCGACGAGGAAGCCCTCCTCGGTGCCGCGGTCCTGGGCCGAGCCGTACCCGGCGATGAAGGCGAGGCCCTTGGCGGGCGAGGTCTGCAGCGGCACCGTGCCGTCGGCGTCCGGGTCGGCCAGGAAGAACGCGCCGTACCCGGCGTTCACCAGTGGCGTCAGCTCGCGCAGGATCAGGTCCGCGACCTCCATCAGGTCCCGGTGGCCCTGCATCAGGCCCGCGAGCCGGGCCAGGTTGGACTCCAGCCAGTCCTTGGCGCGGGTCGTCTCGCGCAGGTTGGACACCATCAGGTTGATGTTGTCCTTCAGCTCGGCGACCTCGCCGCGCGTCTCGACGGTGATGGAGCGGGACATGTCGCCCTGCGCCACCGCGGAGGCGACCTCGGCGATCGCGCGGACCTGCGTGGTCAGGTTCAGTGCCAGTTCGTTCACGTTCGTGGTCAGGCGCTTCCACGTGCCGTACACGCCCTCGACCCGGGCCTGGCCGCCCAGCTGCCCCTCCGACCCGACCTCGCGGGCCACCCTGGTCACCTCGGACGAGAACGACGACAGCGTGTCCACCATGGTGTTGATGGTGGTCTTCAGCTCCAGGATCTCGCCGCGCGCGTCCACGTCGATCTTCTTCGACAGGTCGCCCTGCGCCACGGCGGTCGCGACCTGCGCGATGTTGCGGACCTGCCCGGTGAGGTTGTCCGCCATGTAGTTGACGTTGTCGGTGAGGTCCTTCCACACCCCGGAGACGCCGAGCACCTGGGCGCGCCCGCCGAGGCGCCCGTCCGTGCCCACCTCGCGGGCCACCCGCGTGACCTCGTCGGCGAACGCCCGCAGCTGCTCCACCATCGTGTTGACGGTGTCCTTCAGCTCCAGGATCTCGCCGCGCGCCGACACCGTGATCATCTTCGACAGGTCGCCGTTGGCGACGGCGGTGGTGACCTGCGCGATGTTCCGCACCTGCGAGGTGAGGTTCGACGCCATGAAGTTGACGTTGTCCGTCAGCTCCTCCCATACGCCGCTGACGCCCCGCACCTGCGCCTGACCGCCCAGGTTCCCCTCCGTGCCGACCTCGCGGGCGACGCGGGTGACCTCGTCGGCGAACGCGGACAGCTGGTCGACCATCGTGTTGATCGTCGACTTCAGCTCCAGGATCTCGCCCTTCGCCTCCACGGTGATCTTCTTCGACAGGTCGCCCTGCGCCACGGCCGTCGACACCAGCGCGATGTTGCGGACCTGCGAAGTGAGGTTGTCCGCCATGAAGTTGACGTTGTCGGTGAGGTCCTTCCAGACCCCTGATACGCCGCGTACGTGGGCGCGGCCGCCGAGGTTGCCCTCGGTGCCGACCTCGCGGGCGACCCTTGTCACCTCGTCGGCGAACGCGGAGAGCTGGTCGACCATCGTGTTGACGGTGTCCTTGAGCTCCAGGATCTCGCCGCGCGCGTCCACGGTGATCTTCTGGCTCAGGTCGCCGTTGGCGACGGCGGTGGTGACCTGCGCGATGTTCCGCACCTGCGAGGTGAGGTTCGACGCCATGAAGTTGACGTTGTCGGTGAGGTCCTTCCACACCCCGGAGACACCACGGGCCTGGGCGCGCCCGCCGAGCCGTCCCTCCGTGCCGACCTCCCTCGCCACCCGGGTCACCTCGGCGGCGAACGCCGACAACTGCTCCACCATCGTGTTGACGGTGAGCTTCAGTTCGAGGAGCTCACCGGTGGCCTCGACGGTGACCGTGCGGGTCAGGTCGCCCTGCGCGACGGCCGTGGTGACCAGGGCGATGTCCCGCACCTGGGCGGTCAGCCGGGACGCCATCGTGTTGACGGCCTCCGTCACGTCGCGCCAGCTCCCGGACAGGCCGCGGACCTTGGCGCGCCCGCCGAGCCGCCCCTCGGTGCCGACCTCGCGGGCCACCCGCGTCACTTCGCCCGTGAAGAGCGACAGCTGGTCGACCATCGTGTTGACGGCGCGGCCCAGGCGGCGCAGGTCGCCGCGGAGCTCCCGGGACCCGTCGTGCAGGTCGACGCGCTGCGTCAGATCGCCGCCGGCGACGGCGTTCAGGACGCGGGTCGCGTTCGTGGCGGGCGCGACCAGCGAGT
This sequence comes from Streptomyces aureoverticillatus, assembly GCF_014649395.1. Lineage (GTDB taxonomy): Bacteria > Actinomycetota > Actinomycetes > Streptomycetales > Streptomycetaceae > Streptomyces > Streptomyces aureoverticillatus. The sequence goes on along the minus strand of NZ_BMSY01000002.1, from coordinate 225,367 downwards.
CCAGGAGCGAGTTCACCTCGATGATCCGGGTGGCCCAGCTGCCCTGTCCCGGGCTCGCCGAGAACCGCTCGTCGAGGCGGCCGTGGCGGACCATCTCGCGGCGTACGCGAAGGAGTTCGCTGTCGAAGTGCGTGGAGCGGTCCACCAGTTCGTTGAACACGGTGACCAGCTCCGCGACCAGGCCTGAGCTGGTGTGCGGGGCCTTGGTGAAGTTCCCGTCGCGGGCGGCCCGCATGACGGCGAGCAGGGCCCGCAGGTCGGCGGCGGAGGCATCGCCGGACGGATCGCCGGGCGGACCGACGGACCGTTCCCCGGCCGGGGCCGGGATCTTGACGCGGGCGGAGGGGACGGGGGCACGTTCGGCGGCGGACACCCGGGAAGCGGGCGAGGCCGCCGCCCTGCCCGGAGGGGCGCCAAGTCCCGCTATCTCAGCGGTCGTTGACGGTGACAGAGGGTCAGGGGCGGCCGGGTCCGGTGACAGCGGGACGCCGTCGGGCGGCGCACCGCCCGGTGGCCGGATCGCATCGGGTGCCCCGGCCGCCGTACCGGGCCGGTTCCGGCCGCCGGGATCCGCCGGAGCGGCCGGTGGGGGAAGCGGGCCGGGAGCCGGCGCGGCGCCCGGGGCCGGAATCCGCGCAGGGCTCCCCGGAGCGGCGGATGTCGGAATCTGACCGCGCCCGAGCGCGGGCCTAGCACTGTTCTCACTCATGGTGGCCCACTTCGGTAACTCGGTGCTTATGGGCCCAGTCAGTCTGTCACTCTGTCCGTGTCGCCTGAGGCGTATTCGTCCGAACTGCTCAGGAGCAGCACAGTGGGGGCCATTCCGATGCAACGGGAGACTACTTTTCGTGCTTCCGCCCAGCCCGTGGCCCGCCCCGGGCCACCGCCGGTGGTCCGCACGTCCCTGCCCGGGAACCCGCTCGCGCCCGCCGCGGCACGCCGGTTCGTGCGGGCCGCGCTCGCCGACTGGACGGAGCTCGGCGTGCCCGTCGCGGCGGGCATCACCGACCGGCTCGCCGACGACTCGGTGCTGCTGGTCAGCGAGTTGGTGACCAATGCCGTGGTGCACGCGGGCACGGCGGTCGAGGTGCTGTGCCGGCTCGACGAGGGCGCACCCGGCGACAGCGAGGACGCCCTGGTCATCGAGGTGTCCGACCACCACCCGGCGCGCGCCGTCCGCAGCGAGCCGCGCCCCGCGCAGCCCGGCACCCCGGAGTTCGGCCGCGGCCTGCAACTCGTCGCCACGCTCTCCGAGTCCTGGGGCATCACCTACCGCTCCGGCACCAAGACGGTCTGGGCGCGGCTGTCCGTCGAAGGGCTCCCCGCCATGCAGGAGATAGAGACGTACGCGGGTGAGCAGGCCCTGCAGCGCGGGCTGCGCGCCGCGGAGATCCTGGCGCCGCTGCCCAACAGAGCCACGCACGACACCGAGTGGATCAACCGGGGCGCCCTCACCTTCCTCGCCGAGGCGTCCGACCTGCTCGCCGGGCAGTTCGACGAGAACCTGGTCGCCGCGCTCGCCGGGCAGTTGCTCGTGCCACGGCTCGCGGACTGGTGCGCGGTGTGGCTGGACGACGAGGCGGAAGGACCCGGACGCACCCCCGACGGGCGCGCGCCCGGAACCCGCCTCGCGCGCGTGTGGCACACCAGTGAGCAGCGGATAGAAGAGCTGCGGCGGCTCCTGGAGAAGGAGCCGCCGCGGCTGACGGAGGCAGCGGGATCGGGCGCGGTGGCGGTGCCGTGGCCCGGGGAGGCACTGGGCGTCGGCGAGTCGGCGGGCGCGGCGCTCGCGTACCGCCTGCTGGCGGGCGGGCGGCAGCTCGGCACGCTGGTGATCGGCCGGGCGGGCCTGGTGCGCTTCCCCGACGAGGCCACGGGCCTGGTCGAGGACTTCAGCCGCCGGGTCGCCCTCGCGATCAGCGCGGCCCGCCGCTATCAGCGGCAGGCCACCATCAGCCAGGTCCTGCAGCGCGGGCTGCTGCCGAGCGTCGTCGCGGAGATCCCCGGCGTGGAGAGCTGCGTCGTGTACGAGCCGCGGGAGCAGGGCGGCCCGGGCGGCGACTTCTACGACGTGTTCCCCGCCGGGCAGGGCCGCTGGTGCTTCGCGCTCGGCGACGTCCAGGGCAAGGGGCCCGAGGCGGCCGTCGTCATCGGGCTCGCCCGGCCCTGGCTGCGGCTGCTCGCCCGCGAGGGATACCAGGTCGCGGAGGTCCTCGACCGCCTCAACCAGCTCCTCCTCGACGACGCGACGGAGGCCGCCGACGCGGCCGCGGCCGTCCTCGCCGTCGCCGGCGGCCAGGAGGAACCGACCGACGGCCCCACCTCGCGCTTCCTCTCCCTCCTCTACGGCGAGCTCATTCCGTACGAGGGCGGGGTGCGGTGCACCGTGGCGTGCGCCGGGCATCCGCTGCCGCTGCTGCTCGGGGCCGACGGGCAGGTGCGGGCTGTCGCGGCGCCGCAGATGCTGCTCGGGGTCGTCGACGACGAGACCTACGCGAGCGTGACCTTCGATCTGCTTCCGGGGGACACCTTGCTGTGTGTCACGGACGGGGTGACGGAGCGGCGGTCCGGGCGTCACCTGTTCGACGACGGGGATGGGCTCGCCCATGCGCTGGCAGGGTGTGCGGGGCTTGACGCGAGCCTTGTCGCCGAGCGGATTCGGCGGCTGGTGCACGAGTTTTCGCAGCGGCCGCCGGACGACGATTTGGCTCTGCTGGTTTTGCGGGCGCAGTGAGGGGCCCTGCCGGGCGGGTGGGGCAGCCTGGGGTGGGTGTCCCGGGCGGGTGGGACGGGCCCCGCCGATCGCCGCTCCGCGGCTCGTCCTCAATCGCCGGACGGGCTAAAACTTCGCCGCGCGGGTGGGGAAAGCCCGTCCGGCGATTGAGGACGAGCTCGGCGCAGCCGGCGATCGGCGGGGGCTGGGGCCGGCGCCCGTTCAGCGGGCGGGAACCACGGACGCGTACGGGACAATGGCAGGTATGCCTTCCGCACTGCCCGATGGTGAGCCCCTGCCCGAGGACGGGTCGCTGCCCGCGTCCGCCCTGGTCGGAGCGGGTGAGCGACCGCTCGGGTTCTACCTGCACGTGCCGTACTGCGCGACCCGCTGCGGCTACTGCGACTTCAACACGTACACCGCGACCGAGCTGCGCGGCACCGGCGGCGTGCTCGCCTCCCGCGACAACTACGCCGACACCCTCGTCGACGAGGTCCGCCTCGCGCGGAAGGTCCTCGGCGACGACCCCCGCCCGGTGCGGACCGTGTTCGTCGGCGGCGGTACGCCGACGCTGCTCGCCGCCGACGATCTCGTACGCATGCTGGGAGCCGTCCGCGACGAGTTCGGGCTCGCGGACGACGCGGAGATCACCACGGAGGCGAACCCGGAGTCGGTCGGCCCCGCTTATCTGAGCGCGCTGCGCGAGGGCGGCTTCAACCGGATCTCCTTCGGCATGCAGAGCGCCAAGCAGCACGTCCTGAGGATCCTCGACCGTACGCACACGCCGGGCCGCCCCGAGGCGTGCGTCGCCGAGGCGCGCGCGGCGGGCTTCGAGCACGTCAACCTCGACCTGATCTACGGCACCCCCGGGGAGACCGACGACGACTGGCGAGCCTCCCTCGACGCGGCGATCGGGGCGGGGCCCGACCATGTGTCGGCGTACGCGCTGATCGTCGAGGAGGGCACGCAGCTCGCGCGGCGGATCCGGCGCGGGGAGGTGCCGATGACTGACGACGACGTGCACGCGGACCGGTATCTGATCGCCGAGGAGCGGCTCTCCGCCGCGGGGTTCCAGTGGTACGAGGTGTCGAACTGGGCCACTTCCGAGGCGGGGCGGTGTCTGCACAACGAGTTGTACTGGCGGGGCGCCGACTGGTGGGGGGCCGGGCCGGGGGCCCACAGCCATGTGGGGGGTGTGCGGTGGTGGAACGTGAAGCATCCCGGCGCGTATGCGGGCGCCCTCGCGGCGGGGCGTTCGCCCGGGGCCGGGCGTGAGGTCCTCGCCGACGAGGATCGGCGGGTCGAGCGGGTGCTGCTTGAGCTGCGGCTTCGGGAGGGGTGTCCGTTGTCCCTCCTGAAGGAGGCGGGGCTTGCCGCGTCCCGGCGGGCGCTGGCTGATGGGCTGCTTGAGGGTGGGCCCTATGCGGAGGGGCGGGCCGTGCTTACCCTGCGGGGGCGGTTGCTGGCCGACGCGGTCGTCCGGGACCTGGTGGACTAGCGGTTCGGCTGGGGCTTCGCCCCTTTCCCCCCTTTCGGCGCTTCGCGCCTCGTCCTCAAACGCCGGACGGGCTGAAATTGTGCGGCTGAGTTTTTAGCCCCTCCGGCGTTTGAGGAGCGGGGTCTGGGGCGGAGCCCCAGTTTCGGGAAGGGGCGGGCTTGGGGAGCCCCCGGCAGGGCCCGCCCACAATGGTCGGCAGGGCCCCGCTAGGGGGCTGTCACGAAATCGATCAGCTCTTCCACGCGGCCCAGGAGCGCCGGCTCCAGGTCCTTGTAGCTGCGCACCGAGCCCAGGATGTGCTGCCAGGCGGCGCCGGTGTTGGGGGGCCAGCCGAGGGCGCGGCAGATGCCGGTCTTCCAGTCCTGGCCGTGGGGGATCCGGGGCCAGGCCGTGATGCCGAGGGAGGAGGGCTTCACGGCCTCCCAGATGTCGATGTAGGGGTGGCCGACGACGAGGGCGTGGTCGCTGCTGACGGACGCGGCGATGCGGGACTCCTTCGTGCCGGGCACGAGGTGGTCCACGAGGACGCCGAGGCGGGCGTCAGGACCGGGGGCGAACTCGTCGACGATGGCGGGCAGATCGTCGATGCCTTCCAGGTACTCGACGACGACGCCCTCGATGCGCAGGTCGTCGCCCCAGACCTTCTCGACCAGCTCGGCGTCGTGCCGGCCCTCCACGTAGATGCGCCCCGCGCGGGCCACGCGCGCCCGCGCGCCCGGGACGGCGAGCGAGCCGGAGGCGGTGCGCGCGGGCGTGCGCGGCGCGGCCGCGGCCGTCGGGCGGACCAGGGTGACGACGCGGCCCTCGAGCAGGAAGCCGCGCGGCGCCATCGGGAACACGCGGTGCTTGCCGAAGCGGTCCTCCAGGGTGACCGTCGGCCCCTCGGCCGTCTTTTCGCAGCGGATCACCGCACCGCAGAAGCCCGTCCCGACCTCCTCCACGACCAGGTCGGCCTCGGCGGGGACTTCGGGGGCGGGAGCCGACTTCTTCCAGGGCGGCGTCAGGTCCGGGTTGTAGCTGCGCATGGGCCAGACGTTATGGCATGGCGTCCGGTGACGCCGAACGGCATGGCGGTCAGCCGACGCCGAACCGCCGGGCCAGCTCGTCGCGTTGGGCGCGGACGAAGGCCGCGTCGACGACGGCCCCGTGCCCGGGCACGTACACCGCGTCCTCGCCGCCCAGGTCGAGCAGCCGGTCGAGCGCGGCGGGCCAGTGCCGGGGCGCCGCGTCGGGCCCGGCCTGCGGCTCGCCGGACTCCTCGACCAGGTCGCCGCAGAAGACGACCTCGGGCTCGCCCGGACCGCCGGGCACGAGGACGGCCAGGTCGTGGCCGGTGTGCCCGGGGCCGACGTTGGCGAGCAGCACCCGGACCCCGCCGCCGAGGTCCAGCGTCCACTCCCCGCACACCAGGTGGCGGGGGCGGACGAGCAGGTCGGCGGCCTCGGCCGCGGCGGCCGGGTCGAGGCCGTGGGCGACGGCGTCGGCGGCGAGGGCGTCGCGCCCCGCGCCCAGGACGGTGTCGACGCCGGCGGCCCCGAACACCTCGACGCCCGCGAACGCCGCCGCGCCGAGGACGTGGTCGAAGTGGGGATGGGTGAGGACGAGATGGGTGACGCGGCGGCCGCCGCCGAGCAGCCGCCGGGCCTCGGTACGCAGCCGGGAACCCTCGCGCAGGCCGGACCCCGCCTCGACCATGAGCGCGGCGTCGTCGCCGACGACCAGCCCGGCCGTGCAGTCCCACACGGGCAGCCGGCAGCGCCCCACGCGCGCGGCGAGCCGTTCCCAGCCCGCCTCCTCCCAGGCCGGGGCGGCGGCGGGGGCGGGGGTGCTCGTGTCCATGGGGCGACGCTAGCGCCGCCGGGGCGGGGCGGCAGCACGGGCCCCGGGCCGAGGCTTCCTGCGGGGGCGCCGCCCGAGGCCGATGCCCACCCGTCGGCATGACAAAGGGGTCGGCCCTTGCCGGGCCTGTACCCACCGGCCGTACACTGACTCGTTGAAGGCTGGCACTCGCCGCGGGTGAGTGCCAGGGCGAGGGGCCACCGCGGGGGGCCTCAGGGCGAGGGACGAGAGCTGGAGGTGTGCGCGATGCTCAGTGAACGCAGGCTTGAGGTGCTGCGCGCCATCGTCCACGACTACGTCGGCACGGAGGAGCCCGTCGGCTCCAAGGCGCTCACCGAGCGCCACCACCTCGGCGTCTCGCCGGCCACGGTCCGCAACGACATGGCCGCGCTGGAGGAGGAAGGGTTCATCGCCCAGCCGCACACCAGCGCCGGGCGCATCCCCACCGACAAGGGGTATCGCCTGTTCGTCGACAAGCTCGCGGGCGTCAAGCCGATGACGGCGCCGGAGCGCCGCGCGATCCAGAACTTCCTGGACGGCGCGGTGGACCTGGACGACGTGGTCGGGCGGACGGTGCGGCTGCTCGCGCAGCTGACGCGGCAGGTCGCGGTGGTGCAGTATCCGTCGCTGACGCGCTCGACGGTGCGGCACGTGGAGCTGCTCTCGCTGGCTCCGGCCCGCCTGATGCTGGTCCTGATCACCGACACCGGCCGGGTCGAGCAGCGCATGATCGACTGCCCGGCGCCGTTCGGCGAGACGTCGCTCGCGGATCTGCGGGCGCGGCTCAACAGCCGCGTCGCGGGCCGCCGCTTCACGGACGTGCCGCAGCTCGTGCAGGACCTCACCGAATCCTTCGACAAGGACGACCAGGGCACGGTCGCCACGGTCCTCTCCACCCTCCTCGAGACGCTCGTGGAGGAGACCGAGGAGCGGCTGATGATCGGCGGCACCGCCAATCTCACCCGCTTCGGACATGACTTTCCCCTCACGATCAGGCCCGTCCTCGAGGCACTCGAGGAACAGGTCGTCCTCCTCAAGTTGCTTGGTGAGGCGACGGATTCGGGCATGACCGTAAAGATCGGCCACGAGAACGCCCACGAGGGACTCAGCTCCACGTCGGTGGTCTCGGTCGGCTACGGTTCGGGGAGCGAGGCAGTCGCCAAGCTCGGTGTGGTCGGACCGACCCGCATGGACTATCCGGGAACGATGGGAGCAGTACGCGCAGTGGCACGTTACGTCGGACAGATCCTGGCGGAGTCGTAAGTGGCCACGGACTATTACGCCGTTCTCGGCGTGCGCCGCGACGCTTCCCAGGACGACATCAAGAAGGCCTTCCGGCGGCTCGCGCGCGAGCTGCATCCGGACGTCAACCCCGATCCGAAGACGCAAGAGCGCTTCAAGGAGATCAACGCCGCGTACGAGGTGTTGTCGGACCCGCAGAAGAAGCAGGTCTACGACCTCGGCGGCGACCCGCTGTCCCAGGCCGGCGGCGGTGGCGCGGGCGGCTTCGGAGCGGGTGGCTTCGGCAACTTCTCCGACATCATGGACGCGTTCTTCGGCACGGCGTCGCAGCGCGGGCCGCGCTCGCGCACCCGGCGCGGCCAGGACGCCATGATCCGCCTGGAGATCGACCTCGAAGAGGCGGCCTTCGGCACCACGAAGGACATCCAGGTCGACACGGCCGTCGTCTGTACGACGTGTTCCGGTGAGGGCGCCGCGCCCGGGACCTCCGCGCAGACCTGTGACATGTGTCGCGGTCGCGGTGAGGTGTCGCAGGTCACGCGGTCCTTCCTGGGCCAGGTCATGACGTCCCGGCCGTGCCCGCAGTGTCAGGGCTTCGGCACCGTCGTGCCGACCCCCTGCCCCGAGTGCGCGGGCGACGGCCGGATCCGGTCCCGTCGGACGCTCACCGTGAAGATCCCCGCCGGTGTCGACAACGGCACCCGGATCCAGCTCGCGGGCGAGGGCGAGGTGGGCCCTGGCGGTGGCCCCGCCGGTGATCTGTACGTGGAGATCCACGAGCTGCCGCACGCCGTCTTCCAGCGGCGTGGGGACGATCTGCACTGCACCGTCACGCTGCCGATGACGGCCGCGGCTCTCGGTACGAAGGTGCCGCTGGAGACGCTGGACGGCATGGAGGAGGTCGACATCCGGCCCGGTACGCAGTCGGGGCAGTCGATCCCGTTGCACGGGCGGGGCGTCACGCACCTGCGGGGCGGTGGCCGCGGTGACCTCATCGTGCACGTGGAGGTCCTCACCCCGTCCAAGCTGGACCCCGAGCAGGAGCGGCTGCTTCGTGAGCTCGCCAAGGCGCGCGGCGAGGAGCGGCCCACCGGCCAGTTCCAGCCCGGCCAGCAGGGCCTTTTCTCCCGCCTGAAGGACGCGTTCAACGGGCGCTAGCGCCTTGAGCGGCCCGGGGTGAGCGTGGGTCTTCCCGCTCACCCCGGGCCGACTTGCGTGGTCACCCCGCACGGGATGGCACCCGGGGCTTGTCCAGGTCACCGCCGCCTGTGACGGCACCGTCGGCCTGGCGCTGTGCCCACCCGTGCCGCCCTGCGGCACGACTGCCCACAGCGGGTAGCAGCAGCACACCGCACCCCGCAATCCCGCAGCCGCCGACGGTGAACGCGCCCCGCGAGCGGCGCCCACCCCGCGGTGAGGCAGAAACGGGTGGGCGGGTGGGAGATATCCGCCGCGAAGCGGCGGGACAGGGAAGCCCCCCCGGCGGGAAAGCCGAAGGACCCCGCACAAGGCGCCCCCGCCAGACGTGGCACGATGCCGGTATGTCCTCCGCGCTCACCGACCTCTGTCGTTATCCGATCGTGCAGGCCCCGATGGCGGGCGGGGCCTCGACCCCGCAGCTCGTGGCCGCCGTCTGCGAGGCGGGCGGGCTCGGGTCGCTGGCGGCCGGGTACAAGACCGCCGACGGCATGTACCAGGAGATCAAGCAGGTCAGAGGGCTGACCGCACGCCCCTTCGGGGTGAATCTGTTCATGCCGCAGCCCGAGTACGCCGACCCCGCCGCCGTCGAGGTGTACCGCAACCAGCTCGCCGGCGAGGCCACCTGGTACGAGACGCAGCTCGGCGACACCGACGGCAAGCGCGACGACGGCTACGACGCGAAGCTGGCGATCCTGCTCGACGACCCGGTGCCGCTGGTGTCGTTCACGTTCGGCTGCCCCACCCGGGAGGTCGTCCAGGCCTTCGACCGGGTCGGCACCCGCACGGTCGTCACCGTGACCACGCCGGAGGAGGCCCGGGCGGCCCAGCGGGCGGGCGCCGACGCCGTCTGCGTACAGGGCATCGAGGCGGGCGGACACCAGGGCACGCACCGGGACAACCCGGAGGCGGACGGCTCGGGGATCGGCCTGCTCAGCCTGGTCGCGCAGGTCCGCGAGACGGTGCGGCTGCCGGTGATCGCGGCGGGCGGCCTGATGCGCGGCGCCCAGATCGCCGCGGTGCTCGCCGCGGGCGCGGACCTCGCCCAGCTCGGCACCGCGTTCCTGGTCACCCCGGAGTCCGGCGCGCAGCCGCTGCACAAGCAGGCCATGACGAACCCGCTGTTCAGCCACACGGAGCTGACCCGGGCCTTCTCCGGCCGCCCCGCCCGCGGCCTGGTCAACCGCTTCATGCGCGAGCACGGCCCGTACGCCCCGGCGGCGTACCCGCAGATCCACTACCTGACGGCCGGCCTGCGCAAGGCCGCGGCCAAGGCCGGGGACCCGCAGGCCATGGCGCTGTGGGCCGGGCAGGGACACCGTCTGGCGCGGGCGCTGCCGGCCGGGGAGCTGGTGGAGGTCCTGGTGGCCGAACTCGAAGAGGCCAAGGCGGCGTTCGCGGCGCGGGGTGCGGTGTGACGGCGCCGGTCTTCGTCGTGGCGGAAGAGGACTTCCGGGGCGTGGCCGCCGGGAGCCGTCTCGTGCTCGACGGGCCCGAGGGGCGGCACGCGGTGTCCGTGAAGCGGCTGCGCGCGGGCGAGGACGTGGTCCTCACCGACGGCGCCGGACGCTGGGCGGGTGCCGTCGTCACGGCCACCGAGGGCAAGGACCGCCTGGTCGTGTCCCTCGACGACGACGGCGTACGCGAGGAGGCGGAGGCGACGCCCCGGATCACCGTCGTGCAGGCGCTGCCCAAGGGCGACCGCGGTGAGCTGGCCGTGGAGACCATGACGGAGACCGGCGTGGACGCCGTCGTGCCGTGGGCCGCCGCGCGCTGCATCACGCAGTGGAAGGGCGAGCGCGGCCAGAAGGCGCTGTCCAAGTGGCGGGCGACGGCGCGCGAGGCGGGCAAGCAGTCCCGGCGGGTGCGCTTCCCGGAGGTCGCCGAGCTCGCGACGACCAAGCAGGTGGCGACGCTGCTGTCCGGCGCCGACTTCGCCGCGGTCCTGCACGAGGAGGGCAGCGAGCCGCTGGCCACCGCGGAACTGCCCGCGGCCGGGCACATCGTCCTGGTCGTCGGGCCCGAGGGCGGGGTGTCCCCGGACGAGCTGGCGGCGTTCGCGCAGGCGGGTGCCAAGCCGTACCGGCTCGGGCGTAGCGTGTTGCGTACGTCGACCGCCGGCACCGCGGCGACGGCCCTGCTCCTCGGCCGGACCGGACGCTGGTCCTGACCGGCCGGGCCGGGCCCCCGTCCACGCACCGAACGCCCGGGCCGACGGCACGTCCCGAACGTCCCGAACGTCCGAAAGGCATTCCCCGTGGAACTCGCCCAGGTCCGCCTGCTCGTCACGGACTTCCCCGCCTGCTACCGCTTCTACGCCGACGTGCTCGGCCTGAAGCCCCAGTCGGGCGCGGCGGACGGACCGTACGAGAAGTTCAGTCCGACCGTCGGCTCCGCGGGCATCGCGCTCCAGGACCGCACGATGATGGCCGAACTCCTCGGTGAGCTGGCCGAGTCGGCGACGGGCCACCGTTCCCTGGTGGTGCTGCGGGTCGACGACCTGGACGCGTACTGCGCGCGGATCGCCGACCGCGGCGCGGAGCTCGTGCACGGTCCCGCGCCGATGACGGACCGGATGCGGGTGGCCCATCTCAAGGACCCCGAGGGCAACTTGGTGGAGCTCCAGGAGTGGCTGCTGCTGCGCACGGACCGCGCGTGACGGCGTCCCGTCGCATGTAGATACATGAGGCGTCCCGTCCCCATGTGGACAGATGGCCGCAAGCGGTCTACCGCCGCGCCGCCCGCGGTGGCACGCTGCCGCTCATGGGGGCATTGAGGCGGATACCGCGCACACGGCGGGCGCGTCGCGTACTCGTCGCCGCGACGGCCACGGCGGCGGCAGGTCTCGGCCTGGCCGCCTGCGACCCCGTCGAGGGCAACATGAGTACGTCCGCGGTCGCGATCACCACCGACAAGATGGGCACCCGCGAGCTGGAGCGGCAGCACGCCGAGGTGGACTGGCTCACCTGCACGGCCTCGTTCGTCGGCAGGGACAAGAAGGTCTCGGAGTCCGACGAGCCGCGGGACGCCGAGGTCGACTGCCGGGGCCAGACGGACGACGACAAGGAGATCACCATCAAGGGCCGGGTCACGGATGTGACCAACGGTGCCTGCGTACGCGGGAATCTGACCGCCGAGATCGGGCGGGAGGAGTGGTTCCGCGTCGACGTACTGGGCAACTGCGACAGCAGGCCCGACGACGACAACGGCAACGACGACAACGGCAACGACGGCAACGCCGGCGACCACCACGACGACGGCGGAAACGACGACAACGCCGGTCATGACAAGCCCGATCCCGGCCCCACCGCGACCGTCACCGTGACCGAGCGGCCCGGCGAGGAACAGGGCAAGTGATCCAAAACGCTCCCGTCCCGCGCGGCGCGTGCCTAGGCTGACCGTGTGACACAGCCTGCCTACCTCCGGTTTCCGCACGTGCGCGGCGAGTTGATCGCCTTCACCGCCGAGGACGACGTCTGGGTCGCCCCGCTCGACGGCGGACGCGCGTGGCGGGTCAGCGCCGACAACGTGCCCGTGACCCAGCCACGGATCTCCCCCGACGGCACCACCGTCGCCTGGACGTCGACGCGCGACGGCGCCCCAGAGGTGCACATCGCGCCCGTGGCCGGCGGCCCCTCCAAGCGCCTCACATACTGGGGCAGTTGGAAGACGTCCGTGCGCGGCTGGACGCCCGACGGGAGCGTTCTCGCGATCAGCACGCACGGCGAGGCGTCCCTGCGCCGCACCCGGCCGCGCGCGGTGCCGCTCGACGGCGGGCCGGCTCAGGTGCTGCCGTACGGCCTCGTCGGGGACGTCGCGTACGGCCCGGGGGGCCAAGTGCTGCTGCTCTCCGCGCCGATGGGGCGCGAGGCGGCCTGGTGGAAGCGGTACCGGGGCGGCACGGCGGGCAAGCTGTGGATCCGGCGCGCGGCGGACGCGGCAGGCACAGCGGATGCAGCGGGAACAGCAGACGCAGCAGACACAGCCGCCGCCGAAGACGGTGCGGGCGCCGAGAACCGCTTCGTACGCGTCCACGAAGACCTCGACGGCAACATCGAGTACCCGCTGTGGGTGGGCGACCGCATCGCCTTCCTCAGTGACCACGAGGGCGTCGGCGCCGTGTACTCGTCGCTGCCCGACGGCGGCGACCTGCGCCGCCACACCCCGCTCGACGGCTTCTACGCCCGGCACGCCGCCACCGACGGCACCCGCGTGACGTACACCTCCGCGGGCGAACTCTGGCTCCTGGACGACCTGGCGGGCGCCGAGCCGCGCCGCCTGGACATCCCGCTCGGCGGGCAGCGCACCGACCTGCAACCGCATCCGGTGAGCGCCGCCCGCTGGTTCGGGGCGGCCGCGCCCGACCACACCGGGCGGGGCAGCGCGGTCTCCGTGCGCGGCGCCGTGCACTGGGTCACGCACCGCGAGGGGCCCGCCCGCGCGCTCGCCGCCGAACCGGGGGTGCGGGCGCGGCTGCCGCGCACGTTCCGGGTGGACGGCGAGGAGCACGTGGTGTGGGTGACGGACGCGGAGGGCGACGACGCCCTGGAGTTCGCGCCCGCCACAGGCCTCGCGCCGGGCGCGACGCCGCGCCGGCTCGCGGCCGGTCAGCTCGGCCGGGTCCTCGCGCTGGCGATGGCGCCCGACGGCAGCCGGGCGGCCGTGGCCGCGCACGACGGCCGGGTCCTTTTCGTGGAGCGCGAGAGCGGCGAGGTGCGCGAGGTGGACCGCGCCGAGCACGGCGAGGCCACCGGGCTCGTCTTCTCGCCCGACTCGGCGTGGCTCGCCTGGTCGCACCCCGGGCCGCGCCCGCTGCGCCAGCTCAAGCTCGCCAACACCGCCGACCTGTCGGTGTCGGAGGCGACCCGGCTCAGATTCCGGGACTACAGCCCGGCGTTCACGCTCGACGGCAAGCACCTGGCGTTCCTGTCCGCGCGGGCCTTCGACCCCGTCTACGACGACCACGTCTTCGACCTCGCGTTCGTCGGCGGCGCGCGGCCGCATCTGATCACGCTCGCGGCCACCACGCCCTCGCCGTTCGGGCCGCAGCGGCACGGCCGGGCCTTCGAGGCGTCGGACGGCCCGCACGCCGAGACGCCCGAGAGCGAGGGCACGCCCGCGACCCGCGTCGACCTCGACGGGCTCGCCGAGCGGGTCGTGCCGTTCCCCGTGGAGGCCGCGCGGTACTCCACGCTGCGGGCTGCCAAGGACGGGCTGCTGTGGCTGCGCCATCCGGTGCGCGGCGTGCTCGGCGCCTCGCGGGCGACGCCGACGGACCCGGACCCCAGCTCCGAGCTGGAGCGGTACGACTTCGCGCAGCACCGCGTGGAGGAACTCGCGGGCGACGCCGACCACTTCGCGGTCACCGGCGACGGCAAGCGGGTGCTGCTGTGGGCCGACGGCAAGCTGAAGGTGGTGCCGAGCGACCGGCGGGCGTCCTCCGACGAGGACAGCGACACGAACATCACCGTCGATCTCGGCCGCGTACGTCAGTACGTGGACCCGGCCGCCGAGTGGCGGCAGATGTACGACGAGGCGGGCCGCCTCATGCGGGACAACTTCTGGCGGCCCGACATGGGCGGCGTCGACTGGGACGGCGTGCTGGAGCGCTACCGCCCGGTGCTCGCCCGCGTCGCCACCCACGACGACCTGGTGGACCTGCTGTGGGAGGTGCAGGGCGAGCTGGGCACCTCGCACGCCTATGTGTTCCCGCGCGGCGGGTGGGGCGGGGCGGGGACCCGGCAGGGGCTGCTCGGCGCGGACCTCTCGCGCGGCGAGGACGGCATCTGGCGGGTCGACCGCGTGCTGCCGTCCGAGACGTCCGACCCGGCCGCGCGCTCGCCGCTGGCCGCGCCCGGTGTGGCGGTGCGGGCGGGCGACGCGATCCTCGCCGTGGGCGGGCGTCCGGTCGACCCGGTGACCGGGCCCGGGCCACTGCTCGTGGGCACCGCGGGCAAGCCCGTGGAGCTGACCGTGTCGCCCGCGGGCGGCGGCGACCCCCGGCACGCCGTCGTGGTCCCCGTGGACGACGAGGAGCCGCTGCGTTACCACGCGTGGGTCGCCGACCGGCGGGCCTACGTCCACGAGCGCTCCGGCGGGCGGCTCGGCTATCTGCACGTGCCGGACATGCAGGCGCCCGGCTGGGCACAGATCCACCGCGACCTGCGGATCGAGGTGGCCCGGGAGGGCCTGGTCGTGGACGTCCGGGAGAACCGCGGCGGGCACACCTCGCAGCTCGTCGTGGAGAAGCTGGCGCGCCGCATCGTCGGCTGGGACCTGCCGCGCGGCTCCGGCCCGCAGAGCTATCCCGGGGACGCGCCGCGCGGGCCCGTCGTCGCCGTCGCCAACGAGTTCTCCGGCTCCGACGGGGACATCGTGAACGCGGCGATCAAGGCGCTCCGGCTCGGACCCGTCGTCGGTACGCGTACGTGGGGCGGCGTCGTCGGCATCGACAGCCGGTACCACCTGGTCGACGGGACGCTGGTGACGCAGCCCAAGTACGCCTTCTGGATGGAGGGGTACGAGTGGGGCGTGGAGAACCACGGCGTCGACCCCGACGTGGAGGTCGTGGTCACGCCTGACGACCACGCGGCCGGGCGGGATCCGCAGCTCGACGCGGCTGTTCGGGTCGCGTTGGACGCGTTGGCCGCTACCCCGGCGAAGGCTCCGCCGGTGGTTCCTGATGAGGGCGGGGTGCCGTCGGCCTGACGGTGGGCGTCGGCGGCCCGGGGCGCCTGCCCCCGGGTCGGCCCCGGCTTGCTCCGCCCCGCCCGACGGCCCCCTCACCCCCACCCCGATAGCATGCGACCGTAGTCAACCAGTGACCCAGGAGGGCGCCCCATGGCGGGAGAACCGCAGGCCGACTGTCTGTTCTGCAAGATTGTCGCGGGGGAGGTGCCGGCGACCGTCGTGCGGGAGACGGAGACGACCCTCGCCTTCCGGGACATCAACCCCCAGGCGCCCACGCACATCCTGGTGATCCCGAAGGTGCACCACCCGGACGCCGCGTCGCTCGCCGCCGCCGAGCCGAAGATCGCCGCGGACGTGCTGCGCGAGGCCGGTGAGGTCGCCGCCGAGGAGAAGTCGGAGAGCTACCGCATCGTCTTCAACACCGGCTCCGGCGCCGGACAGACCGTCTTCCACGCGCACGCCCACGTCCTCGGCGGCCGCGGCCTCCAGTGGCCTCCCGGCTAGCCGGGACAGCGCGTCTTGTCCGTACGTGAACTGGTGGTGCTCGGCACCGCCAGCCAGGTCCCGACCCGGCACCGCAACCACAACGGGTACGTCCTGCTCTGGGACGGCGAAGGCATCCTCTTCGACCCGGGCGAGGGCACGCAGCGGCAGATGCTGCGTGCCTCCGTCGCGGCCCACGACCTCAACCGCATCTGCGTGACGCACTTCCACGGGGATCACAGCCTGGGTCTCGCGGGTGTCATCCAGCGCATCAACCTGGACCGGGTGCCGCACCCCGTGACCGCCCACTACCCGGGCTCGGGCGGGCGCTTCTTCGAACGGCTGCGGTACGCCACCGCGTACCGCGAGACCGTCGACCTGGTGCAGGAGCCGGTGACGGCCGACGGGGTCCTCGCGAGCACGCCGTCGTACCGCCTGGAGGCCGCGAAGCTCTCCCACCCCGTGGAGTCGTACGGCTACCGCCTCGTCGAGCCCGACGGGCGGCGGATGCGTCCCGCGCTGCTCGCCGCGCACGGCATCAAGGGCCCCGAGGTGGGCGTGCTCCAGCGCGGGGGCAGCCTGCGCGGGGTGACGCTCGACGAGGTCAGCGAGGTGCGGCGCGGGCAGCGGTTCGCCTTCGTGATGGACACCCGGCTGTGCGACGGCGTGCACGCGCTGGCCGAGGGCTGCGACATGCTCGTCATCGAGTCGACCTTCCTGGACGAGGATCATCAACTCGCCTCGGATCATGGGCACCTGACGGCCGGCCAGGCTGCGGGTGTGGCGCGGGACGCCGGTGTGCGCCACCTCGTCCTCACCCACTTCAGCCAGCGCTATCCCGACCCCGCCGTCTTCGAACAGCAGGCGCGGGCCGCCGGGTTCGAGGGTGAGCTGACCGTCGCCCGTGACCTGCTGCGCGTACCGCTGCCGAAGCGCGCGGCGCCCGCCTGAACCACCGCCGGAAGCGGCAGCACCACCCGAAGCACCCCCCGAAGCACCACCTGAAGCCCCCCCCGAAGCACCACCTGAAGCACCGCTGGAAACAGCAGCACCACCTGAACCACCCCCCGAAAGCCGAGAACCACCATGCCGACCCCCACGCCGCTCCCCAAGGCCGAACTCCACCTCCACATCGAGGGCACCCTCGAACCCGAACTCGCCTTCGCGCTCGCCGCGCGCAACGGCCTCCAGCTCCCGTACGCCGACACCGAAGAGCTCCGCAAGGCCTACCTCTTCGAGGACCTGCAGTCCTTCCTCGACCTCTACTACGGCCTGATGGCCGTGCTGCGCACCGAGGCCGACTTCGAGGAGCTCGCCGACGCCTACCTCGCGCGGGCCGCCGCGCAGGGCGTGCGGCACGCGGAGATCTTCTTCGACCCGCAGGCGCACCTCGCGCGCGGCGTCGCGATGGGCACCGTCGTCGAAGGGCTCGGGCGCGCCCTGGACCGCAGCGAGGAGCGGCACGGGATCTCCACCCGCCTCATCATGTGCTTCCTGCGCGACGAGTCCGCCGAGTCGGCCATGGCGGCCCTGGAGGAGGCGAAGCCGTATCTGCACCGCATCACCGGCGTCGGCCTCGACTCCGCCGAGGTCGGCCACCCGCCGGCCAAGTTCGCCGCCGTGTACGAGGCCGCGGGCGCGCTCGGGCTGCGCAAGGTGGCGCACGCGGGGGAGGAGGGGCCCGCCGACTACGTCCGCGAGGCGCTCGACGTGCTCGGGGTCGAGCGGATCGACCACGGGCTGCGCTGCATGGAGGACCCGGAGCTGGTGGAGCGGCTGGTGCGCGAGCGGGTGCCGCTGACGCTGTGCCCGCTGTCCAACGTGCGGCTGCGGGCCGTCGACGTCCTGGAGGAGCACCCGCTGCCCCGGATGATGGCGGCAGGGCTGATGTGCACCGTCAACTCCGACGACCCCGCGTACTTCGGCGGCTACGTCGGCGACACCTTCCACGCCGTCCACGAGGCCCTCGGCATCGACCCCGAGGGGCTGCGCGAGCTGGCCAGGAACTCCTTCGAGGCGGCGTTCCTGGATGGCAGCGCGGCCGACGAGGCGCTGCGGGAGCGGTATCTCGCGGAGGTCGCGGCGTACGAGTTCGAGTGACGGGCGGGCCATGGGCCGCGGCCTGTTCGTGCCGCTGCCGGAAGCCTGTGCGCGTCATTGACGAGGTGCGTTCGCGTACTTAGGCTCCGTTCTCATACGTGGACGTCACTCCGTTCGGAGGCCCAGGGATGAGCACGGCAGCGCACACCATCACGGACGTCCGGCTCACCCCGGTCCTCGTCGCCGACCCGCCGCTGCTCAACACCCAGGGCCTGCACCAGCCGTACACGCCCCGTCTGATCATCGAGGTGGAGACGGCCGACGGCACGACGGGCGTGGGCGAGACGTACGGGGACGCCAAGTATCTGGACCTGGCCCGGCCGTTCGCGGCCGCGCTGGTGGGCCGGGCGATATCCGACCTGAACGGCCTGTTCACACTCGCGGACAGCGTGGCCGTCGACGCGGCCCGCGTGGACACCGCCGTCGACGTCGGCGGCCTGCGCGGCGCCCAGACGGCCGACAAACTGCGCCTGTCCGTGGTGTCCGGCTTCGAGGTCGCCTGCCTGGACGCGCTCGGCAAGACGCTCGGCCTGCCGGTGCACGCGCTGCTCGGCGGCAAGGTGCGCGACAGCGTCGAGTACAGCGCGTACCTGTTCTACAAGCACGCCGAGCACCCGCCGGGGGTCGCGGGCGAGCGCGACGACTGGGGCGCGGCCCTCGACCCGGCCGGAGTGGTCGCGCAGGCGCGGCTGTTCGCGGAGCGGTACGGCTTCACGTCGTTCAAGCTGAAGGGCGGCGTCTTCCCGCCGGAACAGGAGATCGCGGCGATCCGCGCGCTCGCCGCCGCCTTCCCGGGCCGCCCGCTGCGGCTCGACCCCAACGGCGCCTGGTCGGTGGAGACTTCGCTGAAGGTCGCCGCCGAACTCGGCGACGTACTGGAGTATCTGGAGGACCCGGCGCTCGGCACGCCCGCGATGGCCGAGGTCGCGGCGCGCACGGAGGTGCCGCTCGCGACGAACATGTGCGTGACGACGTATCCGGAGATACCGGAGGCCTTCACGAAGGGGGCCGTGCAGGTGGTGCTCTCCGACCACCACTACTGGGGCGGGCTGCGCAACACGCGCGAACTGGCCGCGGTCTGCCGGGCGTTCGGCGTCGCCGTCTCCATGCACTCCAACACCCACCTGGGCATCAGCCTCGCCGCGATGACGCACGTCGCGGCGACCGTGCCGGACCTCCGGCACGCCTGCGACTCGCACTACCCGTGGCAGTCCGAGGACGTGCTGACCGAGCGGCTGCGGTTCGAGGGCGGCCACGTCGCCGTGAGCGACGCCCCCGGGCTCGGCGTCGTGCTCGACCGCGACCGGCTCGGCGCGCTGCACCGGCGCTGGCTCGACGAGGGCTTCGCCCCGCTGCGGGAGCGGGACGACGCGGCGGCGATGCGCCGGCTCGATCCGGAGTGGACAACTCCGCTCGTGCCTCGCTGGTAGCGACGGCGTCTTGTCACAGCCCTGGGTTACGTTGCCTTCATGGCCGTACCACCTGGCGCACCACCGGACCCACCCGCCGCGGCTGCGAAGCCCGTCGACATCACTGTCGATCCGCTCAAGTCGACCCGCCGCGCGGGCGATCCCCCCTGCGACGTGTACCTGACCGGGACCGTCTTCCTCGACATCATCTTCACCGGACTCGACTCGGCGCCCGTGCGCGGCACCGAGTCGTGGGCGCGCGGCATGGGCTCAAGCCCCGGCGGCGTGGCCAACATGGCGACCGCCCTGGCCCGGCTCGGGCTGCGCACCTCGCTGGCCGCCGCCTTCGGCGACGACCACTACGGGGAGTACTGCTGGGACGCCCTGGAGCGCGGCGAGGGCATCGACCTCGCCTCGTCACGGACCGTGCCCGGCTGGCACTCGCCGGTGACGGTCTCCATGGCGTACGAGGGCGAGCGGACCATGGTCAGCCACGGGCACGAGCCGCCGCCCGACGCGGACTCCCCGGACGGCGGCGCCCCGAAGTGCCCGCCGCGGGCGCGCGCCGCCATCGCCTCGCTGGTGCCCGGGGAGGAGGCGCCCTGGATCGCGGCGGCGGCACGGCGCGGGACGCGGCTCTTCGCGGACGTGGGCTGGGACGACACCGGGCGGTGGGACCTGGGCGCGCTGCCCGACCTGAAGCACTGCGAGGCGTTCCTGCCGAACGCCGAGGAGGCCATGCGGTACACGGGCACGACGTGCCCCCGGGCCGCCGCGCACGCCCTCACCGAGCATGTGCCGGTCGCCGTCGTGACCCTCGGCGCCGAAGGGGCGTACGCGGTGGACCGGCGCAGCGGCATGACGGCGTCCGTGCCCGCCATCGAGGTGGAGGCCCTCGACCCCACCGGGGCCGGGGACGTCTTCGTCGCGGGCTTCGTCACCGGCACGCTCGCCGACTGGCCGCTCGCCGACCGGCTGGCCTTCGCCGGTCTCACCGCCGCGCTGTCCGTGCAGGAATTCGGCGGATCGCTGTCGGCGCCCGGCTGGGAGGAGGTCGGCGCCTGGTGGCGGCGTGTCCGCGAGGTCGACGGGCAGGACCCGATGGCCCTGCGCCGCTACGCCTTCCTGGAGTCCCTGCTGCCCGGCGAGGCCCGGCCCTGGCCGCTGCGCCGAGCGGTGCCGACGATCGGCTTCGGGCGCTCGGTGTAGCGCCCGGGCGCGTCCCGGCCCTTCCGCCCCGGAAAAGGGCTTAGGCCTTGTCAGTGGCCCGTCGTACCCTTGGGAGTGCAGAACTCGCCGCACGGCGAGTCCCGTGACGAGGAGGCTGTGCAGGCCTAGACGGCCGGCCCATGACGCAGACACCGACAGCTCAGACCCCTGCGCAGAAGCAGGCGAAGGCCCATTTCGCGGTCCCGGCCAAGCACCCGATGGTGACGGTCCTGGGCTCCGGGGACGCCCTGCTGCGAGTGATCGAGACGGCCTTCCCGGCGGCCGACATCCACGTCCGGGGCAACGAGATCAGCGCGGTCGGTGACGCCCACGAAGTCGCCCTCATCCAGCGCCTGTTCGACGAGATGATGCTGGTGCTCCGCACCGGACAGCCGATGACGGAGGACGCAGTGGAACGCTCGATCGCCATGCTCAGGGCGGACGACAGAGGCGAGGCCGACGGCGAGGAGACCCCGGCCGAGGTCCTGACGCAGAACATCCTCTCCTCCCGGGGCCGCACCATCCGCCCCAAGACCCTCAACCAGAAGCGGTACGTCGACGCGATCGACAAGCACACGATCGTGTTCGGCATCGGCCCCGCCGGCACCGGCAAGACGTATCTGGCGATGGCCAAGGCGGTCCAGGCCCTGCAGTCCAAGCAGGTCAACAGGATCATCCTGACCCGCCCCGCGGTGGAGGCGGGCGAGCGCCTCGGCTTCCTGCCCGGCACGCTCTACGAGAAGATCGACCCGTATCTCCGCCCGTTGTACGACGCGCTGCACGACATGCTCGACCCCGACTCGATCCCGCGCCTGATGGCCGCGGGCACGATCGAGGTCGCCCCGCTGGCGTACATGCGCGGCCGGACGCTGAACGACGCGTTCATCATCCTGGACGAGGCGCAGAACACGAACCCCGAGCAGATGAAGATGTTCCTCACCCGCCTCGGCTTCGACTCGAAGATCGTGATCACGGGCGACGTCACCCAGGTCGACCTGCCGAACGGCACGAAGTCCGGCCTCCGCCAGGTCCAGCACATCCTGGAGGGCGTCGACGACGTGCACTTCTCCCGGCTCACGTCGCACGACGTCGTCCGGCACAAGCTCGTCGGCCGTATCGTCGACGCGTACGAGAAGTACGACAACGAGAACGGCACGGAGAACGGCACCCACGCCGGCCGCGGCCGGTCCAGAGGGAAGTAGCGGAACAGCACCATGTCGATCGACGTCAACAACGAATCCGGAACCGAGGTCGACGAGCAGGCGATCCTCGACATCGCCCGCTACGCCCTCGCGCGGATGCGGATCCACCCGCTCTCCGAGCTCTCGGTGATCGTCGTGGACGCCGGCGCCATGGAGCAGCTGCACATCCAGTGGATGGACCTGCCGGGCCCCACGGACGTCATGTCCTTCCCGATGGACGAGCTGCGCCCGCCCATGAAGGACGACGACGAGCCCCCGCAGGGCCTCCTCGGCGACATCGTGCTCTGCCCCGAGGTCGCCCTCAAGCAGGGCCAGGAAGCGCCGACGCAGCACTCCATGGATGAGGAGCTCCAGCTCCTCACCGTCCACGGAGTGCTGCACCTGCTCGGGTACGACCACGAGGAGCCGGACGAGAAGGCCGAGATGTTCGGCCTGCAGGCGGCCATCGTCGACGGCTGGCGCGCCGAGCAGGGCCTGACCGGCCCGTCCCCGGCGCCCACCGTCTCCTAGTCCCATGTCCTTCCAGCTCATCGCCGGCGCGGTCGCCCTGATCGTGGTGGCCTGGCTCGCCGCGTGCGCCGAGGCGGGCCTCGCCCGCGTCTCCAGCTTCCGGGCCGAGGAGGCGGTGCGGTCCGGGCGGCGCGGCAGCGCGAAGCTCGCGCAGGTCGCCGCCGACCCCGTCCGCTATCTGAACGTGGCGCTGCTCGTGCGGGTGGCGTGCGAGATGGCGGCCGCCGCCCTGGTGACGTACGCCTGCCTGAAGGCCATCGACACCACCTGGGAGGCGCTCGCCGTCGCCATCGGTGTGATGGTGCTCGTCAGCTATGTCGCCGTCGGCGTCTCGCCGCGCACCATCGGCCGCCAGCACCCGCTGAACACGGCGACGGCCGCGGCGTACGTCCTGCTGCCGCTGGCCCGCGTCATGGGCCCCGTCCCGCCGCTCCTCATCCTCATCGGCAACGCGCTCACGCCCGGCAAGGGCTTCAGGCGCGGCCCGTTCGCGTCCGAGGCGGAACTGCGCGCGATGGTGGACCTGGCCGAGAAGGAATCGCTCATCGAGGACGAGGAGCGCCGCATGGTGCACTCGGTCTTCGAGCTCGGCGACACGCTCGTACGCGAAGTCATGGTCCCGCGCACGGACTTGATCTCCATCGAACGCTTCAAGACCATCCGCCAGGCCCTGACGCTCGCCCTCCGCTCCGGTTTCTCCCGCATCCCCGTGACGGGCGAGAGCGACGACGACGTCGTCGGGATCGTGTACTTGAAGGACCTCGTCCGCAAGACGCACATCAACCGCGACGCCGAGAACGAACTGGTGTCGACGGCCATGCGGCCGGCGACGTTCGTGCCGGACACGAAGAACGCGGGGGATCTGCTGCGGGAGATGCAGCAGGAGCGCAACCACGTCGCCGTCGTCATCGACGAGTACGGCGGCACGGCCGGCATCGTCACCATCGAGGACATCCTCGAGGAGATCGTCGGCGAGATCACCGACGAGTACGACCGTGAGCTGCCGCCCGTCGAGCCGCTGGACGGCGGCTGCCACCGCGTCACCGCCCGCCTCGACATCGGTGACCTCGGCGAGCTGTACGGCCTCGAGGCCTACGACGACGAGGACGTCGAGACCGTCGGCGGGCTGCTCGCCAAGGCACTCGGGCGGGTGCCGATCGCCGGGGCCTCGGCCGTGGTCGACCTGCCCGACGGGCGGGCCCTGAAGCTCACCGCCGAGTCGGCGGCCGGGCGGCGCAACAAGATCGTGACGGTGCTCGTGGAGCCGGTGCTGCCGGGCGCCCCCGAGGGTTCCCCGGCCGGGGAAGGGGAGCGGGACTCGACATGACCCCCGAACAACTGCGGGCGCTGTGCCTCTCCTTCAACGACGTGGTCGAGGAGTTCCCCTTCGGGCCGGAGGCGTCGGTCTTCAAGGTGGCCGGGAAGATGTTCGCGCTGAGCCGGCTGGACGGCGAGCCGCTGACCGTGAACCTGAAGTGCGAGCCCGAGATCGCGGTTCAGCTTCGGGCCGCGCATCCGGAGATCGTGCCGGGGTGGCACATGAACAAACGCCACTGGAACACCGTGACGGTGTCCGGCGCCCTCCCCGACCGCCAGGTCCGCGAACTCGTCGAGGACTCCTACGACTTGGTGGTCGCGGGATTGCCGCGGGCGGTACGGCTGCGCTTGTCCCGCCCCTGAGGCTGCTGGCCGGGGGCCTTGTGCGGGGTGCCCCATGCGTTTCCTGGCCGTGGGCCTGGGGTGCCGTACGGCGAGTGGGCGAGGCCCTCGCGCTTACGTCCCGTCGTCCGGGGCGGGGTCCGGTCGGCCTGTGCGCGGGCGGGCATGTCCCTGGACGCCGGCCGGGGGTGCCGTGACCGCCCGCCTGCGGCGGGCGGTTTTCCCCCACCCGCCCGCCCTTTCAGGGCGGACGGATGCCTTGGCCGGATGGGACGGCTGAGCCCACCCCCCCCGGGTGAGCCTGCTGTTCGCAGCAACGGGTGGGCGGGTGGGGGATCTCCGCCGCGACAGCGGCGGGCCAGGGCGAGGCCCGCAGCCGGGGGACGGCCGTCACGGGTGGGTGGGTGGGAGAACAATCCGCCGCGACAGCGGCGGGGCAGGACGAGCCCCGCACCCGGGGGACGGCAGTGACGGGTGGGTGGGTGGGAGAACGCGGCGGTCAGAGCCTCCGGCGGAGGCCGACGGCCACCAGCACCGCCGCGGCGAGGACGATGGCCGCGTCCAGGAGGAGGACGGTACGCGTACCGGCAAGAACGTCATCCGTGGTGGTGGCGAGGACGCCGAGCAGCGGGATGCCGACGGTGATGCCGACCTGCTGGGTGGACGTGACGAGGCCGGTGGCGAGCCCCTGTTCCGAGTCGGGGACGCCCGACGTGACAGCGACCCCGTACGAGACGATCGCACCGAGGTGGAACATGCTGGCCACCGAGACGGCGACCGTCGCCAGCCACACCGACCAGGCCCCCTCGCCCACGGCGACCAGCGCGGCCACGAACACCCCCTGCCCGAGCAGCGACCCCACCAGCGTGCGGCGCGGCCCGAAGCGGCCGATGACCTTCGGGGCGTACATGCCAGCGACGACCGACAGCACGCCCTGCACACCGAAGACGAGACCGGTCTCGAACGCCGAGAGGCCGAGGACGTCCTGGAGGTAGAGGGTGAGGACGAAGACGACCGTCGACATCATCGAGAAGGTGACCAGACCGGCCAGGTTCCCCCACGCCACCGTGCGGCGCCGCAGCATCGGCAGCGACACCAGCGGCGCGGCGGCCCGCGACTCGACGTACCCGAACAGGGCCAGCAGGACGATGCCCGCGATCAGGGTGACGAGCACGTCGGCGCCGCCGAAGCCGCGCTCGGCGGCGGTGGACAGGGCGTAGATCAGGGCGAGCAGGCCGCCGGTGACGGTGACGGCGCCGGGGATGTCGAGACGGGGCCGGTCGGGGGTGCGGGACTCGGGCAGCAGGCCGGGGGCCAGCGGCAGCACGATCAGGGCGAAGAGCGTGAGCAGGCCCATGGTGGAGCGCCAGCCGAGGGTGTCGGTGAGGACCCCGCCGAGCACCATGCCGACGGTGAAGCCGAGGGAGAGCAGGGTGCCGGAGATGCCGAGCGCGCGGTCCCGCTGCGGGCCCTCCGGGAACGTCGTGGTGAGCAGCGACATGCCGGTCGGCACGATCGCCGCCGCTCCCACGCCCTGCAGCGCCCGCCCCGCGAGGAACGACGCCGGGTCCCAGGCGAAGGTGGCGAGCAGCGAGGCCGCGCCGAACAGCGCGAGCCCGCCGAGGAACAGCCTGCGCCGCCCGAAGAGGTCGCCGAAGCGGCCGAAGAGCAGCAGGAAACCGCCGGACGGCAGCGCGAAGGCGGTGACCGCCCACTGCAGCGCGGCATGGCTCATGCCGAGGTCGGCGCCGAGCACGGGCAGCGCCACGTTCAGTACGGAGAAGTCGAGGGCGACCATGAACTGGGCCGCGCAGAGGACGAAGAGGATGAGCCGGTCGCGGCGGGAGAGCCGGGGTGCCGGTCCGGCGGGAGCGGCGGCCTTCGTGCCCTCGACGGTCGGGGAGGGAGCGGCGGCTGGGGAGGGAGCGGTGGTCGGGGAGGGAATGGAAGTGTCTGTCGCCATGGTCAACAGCGTCCGTCGACCGGAATAGCCGTGGGGAGCGGGAACTTATGCTGGTGGTGCGAACACCAGGCATGATCGCGTACGGACGACAGGGGGAGCGGTGGCCGGCCGGGTCGAGGAGCGGGTCGACGGGGCGAAGGCGCGTCGCCGCAGTGAGCTGCGGGACTTTCTGATGAGCCGGCGGGCCCGGGTGACCCCGGCGGAGGCAGGACTTCCGGAGGGCGGCCGCCGCCGGACCCCGGGGCTGCGGCGCGAGGAGGTCGCGGTCCTCGCGGGCGTCGGCGCGTCCTGGTACCAGTGGCTGGAGCAGGGCCGGGACATCTCCGTGTCCCCGCACGTCCTGGACTCCGTGTCCCGGGTCCTGAAGCTGTCCGGTGCCGAGCGCCGCCACCTGTACGTGCTCGCGGGCCTCAACCCGCCCGCGCCGCAGGCCGAGGAGGGCGCCGAGGAGATGTGCGAGGGGCTGCGGCGCCTGATCGACACGTGGGCGCCGTATCCGGCGGTCATCATGGACCGCTACTACAACAACGTCATGTACAACGACGCGGCCGCGATGGTCCTCGGCATGCGCCCCGAGACCACCCAGAACTGCGTCCTCGACTTCTTCACCGACCCCATCTACCGCTCGCGCAGCGTGAGTTGGCGGGAGAACGCGGCGACGCTCGTCGCGCAGTTCCGCGCGGCCTGCTCCGAGCACCCCGAGGACGAGGGCTTCCAGGAACTGCTCGCGCGGCTGACCGCCACGAGTGAGGAGTTCACCTCGCTGTGGGAGCGGCAGGACATCCGGCCCGCCGGTCAGGTGCACAAGGAGCTCGACCACCCGCTCGTCGGCGTCCTGCACGTGGAGTCGACCGCCCTGAAGGTGCCCGCGCGGCCCGACCTGACCGTCGTGCTGCACACGCCGCTGCCCCGGGCCGACACGGCGGCGAAGCTGGCCTGGCTGGCGTCGCCGGAGGCGCGGCGCGGGGCGATGTACCGGGTGGCCGGCTGAGCGCCGGGGCGGCTCCTTATGCTCGTGCCATGACTGAGCGCACCGACCTCGCCGCCGAGGACCAGAAGATCGTCACCCTCGCCCGCTCGGCCCGCGCCCGCAACGGCGTGCCGGAGGGGGCCGCGGTGCGGGACGAGACGGGGCGTACGTACGTCGCCGGGACGGTCGCGCTCGACTCGCTGCGGCTGTCCGCGCTGCGTACGGCCGTCGCCATGGCCGTGGCGTCCGGGGCGGAGTCCCTGGAGGCGGCGGCGGTCGTGTCCGCGGAGGAGGCGCTTCGCGCGGAGGATCTGGCGGCGGTGCGGGATCTCGGCGGGGCCGGTACGCCGGTGTTCCTGGCGGGGGCGGACGGGGCGGTACGCCTGACGGCCGCGGCGGGCTAGCCCTCGCGGGGCGCCCCAGGCCCGCCCCTTCCCGTAACCAGGGGGCTCCGCCCCCTGGACCCCCGTATCGCCGCTTCGCGGCTCGTCCTCAAACGCCGGACGGGCTTTCTCCCACCCGCGTGGGGCGGGTGGGCGGGGAAATATAGCCCCTCCGGCGTCTGAGGAGGAGAGGGCGGGCGGGTGGGGGAAAAAGCCCGCCCGGCGTTTGAGGGCGAGGCGCGGAGCGCCGAAAAGCGGGGGCGTGGGGGGCGCAGCCCCCACCCGGGACCACCGCCAAGGCGCCCGCGCCCGAAAACATCGGGGACAATGGGCCGCATGAGCGTGCGTACCCAGTCACCCCAGCCGTCCGAGCAGGCCGTCCACCGCGCCGGTTTCGCCTGCTTCGTCGGCCGCCCCAACGCGGGCAAGTCCACCCTTACGAACGCTCTGGTCGGCAAGAAGGTGGCGATCACCTCGAACCGGCCGCAGACGACGCGGCACACCGTGCGCGGCATCGTGCACCGGCCCGACGCGCAGCTGATCCTGGTGGACACCCCGGGACTGCACAAGCCGCGCACGCTGCTCGGCGAGCGGCTGAACGACGTCGTGCGGACCACCTGGGCCGAGGTCGACGTCATCGGGTTCTGTCTGCCCGCGAACGAGAAGCTCGGTCCCGGTGACCGGTTCATCGCCAAGGAGCTGGCGTCGATCAAGAAGACGCCGAAGGTCGCCGTCGTCACGAAGACCGACCTCGTCGACAGCAAGACGCTCGCCGAGCAGCTCATCGCCGTCGACCAGCTCGGCAAGGAGCTGGGCTTCGAGTGGGCCGAGATCGTGCCGGTCTCGGCGGTGGGCGAGAAGCAGGTCGGCCTCCTCGCCGACCTGCTGGTGCCGCTCCTGCCGGAGGGACCCGCGCTCTACCCGGAGGGTGACCTCACCGACGAGCCCGAGCAGGTCATGGTCGCGGAGCTGATCCGCGAGGCCGCGCTGGAAGGCGTACGGGACGAGCTGCCGCACTCCATCGCCGTGGTCGTCGAGGAGATGCTGCCGCGCGAGGACCGGCCCGCCGACAAGCCGCTGCTCGACATCCACGCGTTCGTCTACATCGAGCGGCCCAGCCAGAAGGGGATCATCATCGGTCCCAAGGGGAAGCGGCTCAAGGACGTCGGGATCAAGTCCCGCAAGCAGATCGAGGCGCTCCTCGGCACGCCGGTCTACCTCGACCTGCACGTCAAGGTCGCCAAGGACTGGCAGCGGGACCCGCGCCAGCTCCGCAAGCTGGGCTTCTGAGCCCACGCCCGGACACGTACGCCACCGACTCCAGCAGCGTCGCCAGGCCCGCGGCCAGTTCCCTCGCCCACGCCCGGTACCCCTGCGGTGACGGATGCAGCCGGTCCGCCGCGAACCACTCGCCGGCCAGCCGCGGCGGCCCCTCCGACGGCAGGTGGAAGACCGCGGCGTGGCGGCGCGGCAGCCGGGCGAGGCCGCGGTCCAGGCTGCGTACGTAGCCGTTCAGCGGGCGCCGTGCCCAGCGGGGCAGCGCGCCGACGCGGGTCATGGGCGGCAGGCCCGCGAAGACCACGGGCACGTCCTCGCCGAGGCGCAGCCGGATGTCCCTGACCAGGCGGTCCGCCTCCGCCCGGAACGCGCGTGGCCGGCGCAGCGGCAGGGCGTCGTTCGACCCCGCGGCCACCAGGACCAGGTCCGGGCGCCAGCGGGTCGGCGGATCCGTCAGGCCGGGGAGCAGGCCCCGGCGCACGACGGCGAGCGTCGCGCCCTTGCGGGCCGTGACCCGCCAGGACACCGCGCGGCCCGTCAGACCCGTGAGGGCCCGCGCGAGCTGGCCGGCCAGCGCCTCGCCGTGGGTGTCCGCCCCCACGCCCGCCGCCAGCGAATCGCCGATGACGGCGAGCCGCAGCGGTGGACCCCCGTCCCCCCGCTGCGGTCCCCCGTCCCCCTGCTGCGGTGGCCCCCCGAACCCCCACGGCGGCTCCGTCGCCCCCGTGTGTGCTCCGGCCGCTTCCGGCAGCCGTGACGGTCGTGGCCGGCCCGGTTTTCCGCGTGCGGACATGGCTGTCCCCTTCCGCTCCCCGTTGCGCATAACAGCGTTATGGCCAATAACAGCGTTATGCTTCTGCGGTGTCAACCGGTCATCGTGAGCCCGCCGACGTACGCCGCCGTCTGCTCGACCAGGCGGCGCGGGTGCTCGCCGAGCAGGGGCCCGCCGCGCTCAGTGCCCGGCGTCTGGTCACCGCCGTCGGCGCCTCGACCATGGCCGTCTACACGCACTTCGGCTCGATGCCCGCGCTGGTGCGGGAAGTCATCCGGGAGGGGTTCGAGCGGTTCCACGCGCGGGCCCTCGCGATGGAGCGGAGCGCCGACCCGGTCGCGGAGCTGGCCGGGCTGTGCCGGGTGTACCAGGAGTTCGCGCGGGCCGAACCCGAGGTGTACGCGGTGATGTTCGGGGACTCCGTCCTCGCCGGGTTCGAGCTCGACGAGGAGGACCGGAAGATGGGGGCGGTCGTCCTGCGGGCCCCGCGCGACGCCATCCGCAGGTGTGCCGCCGCCGGGCGGTTCCGCGCGGACGCCGACGCCGATCTGCTCGTGCGGCAGCTCTTCGCCTCCATGCACGGCATCGCCCAACTCACCCGGGCCGGCTACATCATGGGCGACCACACGCCGCACCAGGTCCTCGTCGGCACGCTGGTGGACTTCGCCGTAGCGGCGGGGGACGGGGCCGACGCGGCCCGGGCGTCCGTGGCGGCGGCCCTGACCGACGCCTGACCCGAACCGCCGCCCGGCCCGTCCCCGTACCGCTAGCCCGGCCCGCGGACAGCAGGATCGGAACGCTGCGCCCGCAGCTCCGCGCGCAGCCAGTCGTACGACGCCTTCGGTGTGCGCCGCTGCGTGGCGTAGTCGACGTGGACGAGGCCGAAGCGCTGCCGGTGGCCCTCCGCCCACTCGAAGTTGTCCAGGAGCGACCACACGAAGTAGCCGCGCACGTCCACCCCGGCTTCCAGCGCCCGGTGCAGCGCCCGCAGGTGGCCGTCCAGGTAGTCGATGCGCCGCTGGTCGTCCACGCCCTCGTACGAGCAGCCGTTCTCGGTGATGACCAGGGGCGGGAGGCGGTCTCCGTACCGTTCGCGGAAGGTCAGGAGCAGTTCCGTGAGGGCCTCGGGGACCACCGGCCAGCCGAAGTCCGTCGTCGGGTGGCCCTCGATCTCCCTCGGGGAGAAGGGGAGCTCGGGCGGCAGGGTGAGCCCCGAGAACTCCGTGACGGTGCCGTCCTGCCGCGGGGCGCCCACCTTCGTCGGCTGGTAGAAGTTGATGCCGTACCAGTCGAGCGGCTGCCCGATCAGCTTCAGGTCGGCGTCCAGGTCCGGGACTTCGGCGCCGAGCAGCTCCGTGATCACTTCCGGGTAGCGGCCCGTGATGAGGGGGTCGGAGAACAGCCGGTTCAGCAGCACGTCGTAGAAGTCCGCCGCCTCGCGGTCCTCGGCGCCGTCGGACGCGGGCCAGGTCGGGCCGTGCGAGTTCGCGATGCCGATGTCGTCCGCGCCCGCCGCGCGCAGCGCCGACACCGCGAGCCCGTGGGCCAGGAGCTGGTGGTGGGCGGCCGGCAGCGCGTCGAACAGGAGTTGTCTGCCGGGCGCGTGCTGCCCGAGCGCGTGGCCGAGCAGGGTGTGCTCGGCGGGCTCGTTGAGGGTGATCCACTTCGGTACGCGGTCACCGATGCGGGCCGCGACGACGGCGGCGTACTCGGCGAACCGCTGGGCGGTGTCGCGCCGCAGCCAGCCGCCCGCGTCGGAGCCGCCGCCGGCACGGGTTTCGAGGGCGAGCGGGGTGTCCCAGTGGAAGAGGGTCGGCACGGGACGTACGCCCGCCGCGCACAGCTCGTCGACGAGCCGGTCGTAGAAGTCCAGGCCGCGCTCGCTGACCTCGCCGCTGCCCTGGGGCAGCACGCGCGGCCAGGACACGGAGAAGCGGTACGCGCCCACGCCCAGGTCGCGGATCAGCGCCACGTCCTCGCGGTAGCGGCGTACGTGGTCGCAGGCCACGGCGGCCGTCGTGCCGTCCTTGACGTTGCCGGGCAGGGCCGTGAACGCGTCCCACACCGAGGGCCCGCGCTCGTCGGCGGAACCCTCGATCTGGTGGGCCGATGTGGACACCCCCCACAGGAAGTCATGGGGGAAGCGGGGCAGCGGTGCGCGCGTCGTCGCCATGCGCGCGATCATCCGGACCGGCCGGTACGGAAGTCAACGCTTGTGCGGCAAGCGGTTTCCGGGCACCCGGTACCGCTACGACCCTTCTTTGAGTACTCGCGTGATCAGCTGCCGCTGCTCCTCCGTCAGCCGCGGGTCCGCGCAGTACACGGACCGTCCGTCGACGGTGATCTGGTAGCTGAACCCGTCGGGCACCCCGATCGGAGGCGTGCCCCGGCCGTCGGCCAGCGCCTGTTCGGCCAGGGCATGCCACTCCCGGGCGTCCGGCCGCGCGGTGGTGTCGACCTCCGCGTGCCGCTCGATGCCCGCGAATCCTCCCGTGCGCTTCACCTGGATACGCATGGGTCCTGTCTACCGCAGCGCGCCCCTGGGGGCACCCGCGCGAAAGCAGCCAGGGCGGCCAGTCAGGCACCCCTCAGGTGGTGGGCACGCCGGTCTGCGCCCACGCCTTCAGGACGGCCTCGCGCTGCTCGCCCTCGGGGGCGGCGGCGACCGTCAGCTTCGCGAAGTCCGCGAAGGAGGCGTCCTGGGCGAGCTGCCCGCCGGTCAGGACGTCGTACCAGATCTTCCCCGCGCGCTCCCAGGCGTGCCCGCCGAGCGACTCGGCGAGGAGGTAGAAGGCGTGGTTGGGGATGCCGGAGTTGATGTGCACGCCGCCGTTGTCGCGGCCGGTCCTGACGTAGTGGTCCATGTCCTTGGGCTGCGGGTCCTTGCCGAGGACGTCGTCGTCGTACGCGCTGCCCGGGTCCTTCATGGAGCGCAGCGCCTTGCCGGTGACGCGCGGGGCGAGCAGGCCCGCGCCGATCAGCCAGTCGGCCTCGGCGGCGGTCTGGCCGAGCGTGTACTGCTTGATCAGCGAGCCGAAGACGTCCGCCATGGACTCGTTGAGCGCGCCGGGCTGGCCGAAGTAGGTGAGGTTCGCCGTGTACTGGACGACGCCGTGGGTCAGCTCGTGGCCGATCACGTCCACGGGGATGGTGAAGTCGAGGAAGATCTCGCCGTCACCGTCGCCGAACACCATCTGCTCGCCGTTCCAGAAGGCGTTCCCGTACTCCTCGCCGTAGTGCACGGTCGCGTTCAGGGGCAGGCCGCTGCCGTCGATGGAGTCCCGTTGGAAGTGCTTCAGGAACAGCTCGAAGGTGGCGCCGAGGCCGGAGTGGGCGCGGTTGACGGTCGCGTCCTTGCCGGGCTTGTCGCTCTCGCCGCGGACCTTGCGGCCGGGTAGCTCCGTCTTGTGCTTCGCGTCGTAGATGGTGCGGTAGGGCTTGCCCTCGACGACGCCCTTGGGAGCGGCGACGGAGGGGGCGCCGATGACCGTGGTCAGGCGGCGCTGGGTGCGCTCGTAGGCGTCGCGCTGGAGGGTGCGGCGGGCGGCCTTGGAGAGCGCCGGGTCCGAGGACTGCGCGAGCTTGTCCAGGACGATGGGTGGCACGATCGTGCAGAACACGGGCTCGAAGCCCGTTGGTTTGGCGGTCATGGCGGCAATGTGGCACTGGGTCATGCCGCTGTCACTAGCTGCCACCATGATTGGTGAAATAGCCGCATTCGGACCTCCGGCGTCCTCTCCAGGTGATATCCGGCACGTTTTGTCCGTTACGT
The DNA here is from genome assembly GCF_014649395.1 of Streptomyces aureoverticillatus. Classification (GTDB taxonomy): domain Bacteria; phylum Actinomycetota; class Actinomycetes; order Streptomycetales; family Streptomycetaceae; genus Streptomyces; species Streptomyces aureoverticillatus. The sequence goes on along the minus strand of NZ_BMSY01000002.1, from coordinate 192,478 downwards.
CCCCACGGTCCCGCATACTGATACGCGCCCGCGCAATCCGCGGACCTCGGCTAGGCTGCCCCGCATCATGCGTTTCGGGCTGCTTCTCCTTAGCTGCCGCGGCGAGGGCCTGTAGCAGAGGCCGACCCCCTCCCCGCGGAGTTCGGTGCTGTGCTAGACCGTCGGCCGTCCTTCCGGACCTTCCGAGGAGCCCGCACACATGCCGAACTTCCAACGTCCCAGCTCCATGCCGATCCACAAGTACGGCACGTACGAGCAGGTGGACATCCCCGACCGCACCTGGCCCGACCAGCGCATCACGGTCGCACCCCGCTGGCTCTCCACCGACCTGCGCGACGGCAACCAGGCGCTCATCGACCCGATGTCGCCCGCCCGCAAGCGCGCGATGTTCGACCTGCTGGTCCGCATGGGCTACAAGGAGATCGAGGTCGGCTTCCCGTCCTCCGGCCAGACCGACTTCGACTTCGTACGCTCCATCGTCGAGGACGAGGACGCCATCCCGGACGACGTGACGATCTCCGTCCTCACCCAGGCGCGCGAGGAACTGATCGAGCGCACCGTGGAGTCCCTGAAGGGCGCCAAGCGCGCCACCGTCCACCTGTACAACGCGACCGCGCCGGTCTGGCGCGAGGTCGTCTTCCGCGGCTCGCGCGACCAGGTCAAGCAGATCGCCGTGGACGGCACGCGCCTGGTCATGGAGTACGCGGAGAAGATCCTCGACCCGGACACGGTGTTCGGTTACCAGTACAGCCCGGAGATCTTCACCGACACCGAGCTGGACTTCGCCCTGGAGGTCTGCGAGGGCGTCATGGACGTCTGGCAGCCCGACGCCGACCGCGAGATCATCCTCAACCTGCCCGCCACCGTGGAGCGTTCGACGCCCTCCACGCACGCGGACCGCTTCGAGTGGATGTCGCGGAACCTGTCCCGTCGCCAGTACGTCTGCCTGTCCATCCACCCGCACAACGACCGCGGCACCGCCGTCGCCGCCGCCGAACTCGCCGTGATGGCGGGCGGCGACCGCGTCGAGGGCTGCCTGTTCGGCCAGGGCGAGCGCACCGGTAACGTCGATCTGGTGGCGCTGGGCATGAACCTGTTCAGCCAGGGCATCGATCCGCAGATCGACTTCTCGGACATCGACGAGATCCGTCGCGTCTACGAGTACTGCACGCAGATGGAGGTCCCCCCGCGCCACCCCTACGCGGGTGACCTCGTCTACACCGCCTTCTCCGGCTCCCACCAGGACGCCATCAAGAAGGGCTTCGACGCGATGGAGGCCCGGGCGACGGCCGCGGGCAAGACCGTCGACGACATCGAGTGGGCCGTGCCGTACCTGCCCATCGACCCCAAGGACGTCGGCCGCTCCTACGAGGCCGTGATCCGGGTCAACTCCCAGTCCGGCAAGGGCGGCGTCGCGTACGTCCTGAAGAACGACCACAAGCTGGACCTGCCGCGGCGCATGCAGATCGAGTTCTCGAAGATCATCCAGGCGCGGACCGACGCCGAGGGCGGCGAGTTCACGCCGGCCGCGATCTGGGACGTATTCGAGGACGAGTACCTGCCCAACCCCGAGAACCCCTGGGGCCGCGTCCAGCTGCGCGCCAGCCAGACCACCACGGGCGCCGACGGCACCGACACCCTGACCGTCGGGGCGATCGTGGACGGCGAGTCGACCGTGCTCACCGGCACCGGCAACGGCCCGATCTCCGCGTTCTTCAACGCCCTGCAGTCCGTCGTGGGCATCGACGTACGGCTGCTCGACTACCAGGAGCACACGATGAGCGAGGGCGCCTCCGCGCAGGCCGCCTCGTACATCGAGTGCGCCATCGGCGACCGCGTCCTGTGGGGCGTCGGCATCGACGCGAATACGACACGTGCGTCCATGAAGGCCGTCGTCTCCGCCGTCAACCGCGCGGCCCGCTGATACCGCCAAACTCCCGTTCGACCGGTGCTTTTGGGGCCCCGTCCGCCCTTGTGGCGGGCGGGGCCCCGGCCGTGTCCGAGGGCTGGTCCAGGCCAGCAACCGGCCATCTCCCGTACGGGGTACTGACGCGACATCATCGATGTGGCTAACATCACGCCAACGCGGCAGGGCTGCCGCGGCGTCATGGAGGTGCGTGGTGCTGCCAGATCGGGGACGAAAAGGCCGGGAATCCCGCATCTTCGGCAGAACCACACCATTTGGCGGCCGGGGCTCCCGCGTCCCGGGCCGCGGCGGGCCGCTCGCCCGCCTGTCGCGACGTGGCCGTCTGATCGGCACCCGGACCGCCTGGACCACCGTCTGCGACGGCGAGTTCTTCTGTCCCGGCTGCGGCGGCGACCGCAACTACCAGCGGCGCACCGGCCGCCGCCGCTTCGTGTTCCTCGGCGTGCCGCTGCTCTCCCGCGGCGAGACGGGACCCGTCGTCGAATGCGCCGCCTGCCAGGACCACTTCGGCCTGGAGGCGCTCGACCACCCCACCACCGTCCGGCTCTCCACGATGCTCCGCGACGCCGTGCACACCGTCGTCCTCGCCGTCCTGACCACCGGCGGCAGCGCCGCCCGCACCGCCCTGGACGCCGCCGTCACCACCCTGCGCGGCGCCGGCTTCGACGACTGCACCGAGGAACGCCTCGCCGCCCTGATCGACGCGCTCGCCGCCGACACCGGCCGGCTCAACGACCCGGAATGCGCGCCCGGCCTCGCCATCGAACTCCACGAGGCGCTCGGCCCGCTCGCCCCGCACCTCGCCCCCGCGGGCCGCGAGGCGCTGCTCCTGCAAGGCGCCCGGATCGCCCTCGCCGACGGGCCCTACACGCCCGCCGAGCGCGATGTGCTCGCCACGGCGGGCTGCGCGCTGACCATCGACCCGGACGACGTGGCACGGCTCCTGGTGGCGGCGACGCGCACGCCGCGCTGACGTCCGCACACGGCGCCTCACCCGCGTACGCACGCGATGCCTCACCCCCGTACGCGAACGGCGCCTCACCCACGTACGCGCTACTGCGCCCCGCTACTCCCCGGGGAGTAGTCCCCGCCCCGCGCCACCCCCGGGTGTAGCCGTCAACTCGCCCTCCGGCGCGACGAATCGGCCCCCTCGCGGCGGAAGTCTGGAAGCCGCAAGCCATCCAGACACCGCCACGGAGGGAGGCCCACCGATGGGGGCCGCAACGAAGACGAAGCGCCGACGGCCACGCGCCGTGCCCTGGGTGCTGCTCGGCCTGTGGGTCGCCGTGCTCGCGCTCGCCGGGCCGTTCGCCGGGAAGCTCGGTGACGTACAGCGCGACCGGGCCGTGGACTATCTGCCCGCGAACGCCGACTCCACGCAGGTCGCCAAGATCCAGGAGAAGCTGCCCGGCGGCGAGACGACCGAGCTGGTCCTCGTCTACCACCGCGACGGCGGCCTGAGCGCCGCCGACCGGAAGACCGCGGCCGATCAAGTGGCGGCAGTCGACCGGCAGTTGGAGCTCGTCGCGACGCCCACGGGGGTGGCGTCGAAGGACGGCTCGACACTGATGTACCCGGTCGCCAGCACCGCGCCCGGCACGGACGAGGAGAAGCGGGACGCCTTCGTCAACGACGTGCGGGACGTGGTGAAGGCCCCCGAAGGCCCGGGCGGAGCGGACGGGCTGAGCGTGAAGGTCGGCGGGTCCGGCGCGCTCGCCACCGACGCGGGCGAGGTCTACACGTCCCTGGACGGCCCGCTCCTCTACACCACGGTCGGCGTCGTCGCCGTCCTGCTCATCCTCATCTACCGCAGCCCGCTCCTGTGGCTGGTGCCGCTCGCGGTCGCCGGAGTCGCCAACTACCTCTCCATGGGCGTCGCCTACGGCCTCAACCAGGCCTTCGACGTCTCGATCAGCGGCCAGAGCTCGGGCATCATGACGATCCTCGTCTTCGGCGCGGGCACGGACTACGCCTTGCTGATCGTCGCCCGCTACCGCGAGGAACTGCGCCGGATCGAGCGTCCTTACGACGCCATGCGCACCGCCCTGCGCGGCTGCGGGCCCGCCGTGCTCGCCTCCTCCGGCACCGTCGCCGCGGGCCTGTTCTGCCTGCTCGCCGCCGACCTCAACAGCAGCCGCGGGATGGGGCCGCTGGGTGCCGTGGGGGTGCTGTGCGCGCTGGTGGCGATGCTGACGCTGCTGCCCGCGCTGCTCGTCCTCTTCGGGCGGCGGGTGTTCTGGCCGCTGGTGCCGGCCTTCGGCAGCGAGCCGAAGAAGCGGAAGTCGCTGTTCCAGTCGATGGGTTCGTCCGCCGGGCGCCGGCCCGTCACCGTGCTCGTGTCGGGCGCGGTGCTGCTCGGAGCCCTGGCCCTGGGCGCGTTCGCCCTGCCCGGCAACCTCAAGCAGGAGGACTCCTTCACCAGCAAGCCCGACTCCATCGCCGCGATGGAGACCCTCGCCGCCGCCTATCCCGAGCGCGGCACCCAGCCCATCAGCGTCATCGCGCCCACCGACCGCGCGGACCGCGCGCTCGCCGACGCGCGGGGCGTGCCGGGCGTCGACAGCGCGGAGCGCGGCCGGAGTTCGAGGCAGTGGACCGAGATCTCCGTCACCGCCAAGGCCGCCCCGCAGACGGCGGCGGAAACCGCCACCCTTGAGAAACTCCGCGACAAACTCGACCCGGAGGGCGCGTACGTCGGTGGGCCGAGCGCCGAACAGATCGACCTGGAGGACACCAACCGGCGTGACATGTGGGTGGTCGTGCCGATCGTCCTCGCGGCGGTGCTCCTGATCCTCGTCGCCCTGCTGCGCGCGCTGATCGCCCCGCTCCTGCTGCTCCTCGCGGTCGTCGCCGTGTGGGCCGCCTCGCTGGGCATCGCGGGGCTCGTCTTCGGGCCGGTCTTCGGCTTCGAGGGCACCGACCCGGGACTCGGCCTGCTGTCCTTCTGCTTCCTCGTCGCCCTCGGCGTCGACTACGGCATCTTCCTCATGCACCGCATGCGGGAGGAGTGCCTGGCGGGGGCGGAGACCGGTCCCGCCGCGCTCACCGCGCTGCGCACCACGGGCGGCGTGATCGCCTCCGCGGGCCTGGTCCTCGCCGCGACCTTCGCCGTCCTCACCAACATGCCGCTGGTCCAGCTCGTCGAACTGGGCTTCGTCATCGCGGTCGGCGTGCTCCTCGACACCTTCCTGGTGCGGACGTACCTGGTGACCTCCGCGAGCCTGGCGCTCGGCCGGAAGGTGTGGTGGCCGGGACCGCTGTCGAAGGCGAAGACCCCGCCTCCGGCACCGGAGTCCAACGCTCCGGAACTGGCCCGGGTGCCCTGACGCCACGACCACCGGCGCGGCACTGATCCCGCGACCGCCCCTGGGCGCCCCTCCCTGTCGGAGGGGCGCCCCCGTACAGGAGGATGAGGGCCACGTATGGACGTACCCGCGACGCGCGTACGAGAAGGGGGAGCCGACGACGTGCCGTACCCGCCGTCCGCCTCGCGCCCGTGGTGGCCGTTCTCCGGAGCCGTGCCGGGAACACGGCGCGCCCTGCGGGAGGACGCGCTGCTCGCGGTGGTCCTCGCCGCCCTCGCCGTCGTGCTCGCCCACCTGGTCAAGGACGGCCGGGCGCCGGACGCGCTCGGCTGGACGCTCCTCCTCGGCGGCCACATCCCCATCATCTGGCGCCGCAGCAGGCCGATGACGGCGCTGCTCGCCACCATGGCCTTCGTCGGGCCGTACCACGCCCTGGACTACACGCACACCGCCGCGACCCACGTCGGCATGGTCGCCCTCTACTCCGTCGCCGTCTCCGGGCGCCCCCGCCGCACGCTGCTGACGGGCCTCCACATCATCGGCACCATCGTCGTCGTCAACGCGAGCGTCGGCGGGGACCCGGTCACCGAGATCGTGCGGATCATGGGCTGGATCGTCGCCGTGCTGGTCTTCGGCACCTATGTGCGCGTCCACCGGCAGTACGTCGCCTCGGCCCTGGAACGCGCCGAGCGCGCCGAGCGCACCCGCGAGGAGGAGGCGCGCCGCCGGGTCGCCGAGGAGCGGCTGCGGGTCGCCCGCGACCTGCACGACCTGCTCGCGCACAGCATCACCCTGGTCGGCGTGCAGACCTCCGTCGCCGCGCACGTCCTCGCCGCCGACCCCGAACGCCTGGACCGCGCGGCCATCGCGGGCGCGCTCGACGACATCGCCGAGACCTGCCGCACCGCGCGGGGCGAGCTGCGGGCGACGCTGGAGGTGCTGCGGGCCTCCGGCGTCGACGGGCCCGGCGACCCGGGCGGCGCCGACGAGTCCCGCGGCCCGCTGCCCGGCCTCGGCGGCATCGGCGACCTCGCGGACGCGGCGCGCACGGCGGGCGCGAAGGTGGACATCGAGGTGCGCGTCCCGGACCTCGCGGTGCCACCCGCGGTGGGCGCCGCTGCGTACCGCATCGTGCAGGAGGCCCTCACCAACGCGGTACGCCACGGCGGGACCGGCCTGAGCGTGGCGGTGCGGTTGGAGGAGACGGACGGGGAGCTGCGGGTGACGGTGCGGGACGACGGGGTGGGGGTGTCCGCGGCGTCCTCGGACGCGCCCGGCTTCGGGCTCATCGGGATGCGGGAGCGGGCCCGCAGCGTGGGCGGAACGGTCGACGCGGGCCCCAGGGCGGACGGCGCCCGGGGCTTCGAGGTGGCGGCGGTGCTGCCGCTGGAGCGGCGACAACGGCAACAACCCGGCCAGGAAGAGGGCTGGGGAGAAGGCTGGGAAGACGGACGGGGAGAAGGAGGGGGCGGGTGAGCCCGGTGCGCGAGGGGGACGGACCGATCCGGGTGCTGCTCGCCGACGACCAGGCGCTGGTGCGGGCGGCTTTCGCCATGCTCGTGGAGTCCGCGCGGGACATGGAGGTCGTCGCGCAGGCCGGGACCGGGCGCGAGGCCGTCGACCTGGCCCGCGCCGAGCGCGCCGACCTCGTCGTCATGGACATCCGCATGCCGGACCTCGACGGCATCGAGGCCACCCGCCTGATCGCCGCCGACGAGGACCTGGCCGGCGTGAAGGTCCTGATGCTCACCACGTACGACACCGACGAGCACGTCGTCGAGGCGCTGCGCGCCGGGGCGTCCGGCTTCCTGGTCAAGGACACCAGGCCCGCCGAACTGCTCGACGCGATCCGCACCGTCGCCGCCGGCGAGTCGCTCCTCTCGCCGGGCCCCACCGGGCGCCTCATCGCCCGCGTGCTGCGCCAGCCCGTCACCCCGGAGGCCGAAGCGCCCGCGCCCGCCTCGCTCGGCGCCCTGTCCGACCGCGAGCGGCAGGTCCTGACGCTGGTCGCCCGGGGCCTGAACAACACCGAGGTGGCCGAAGCGCTCGGGCTCAGCCCGCTCACCGCGAAGACGCACGTCAGCCGGATCATGGGGAAGCTGGGCGCGCGGGACCGGGCCCAGCTGGTGATCCTGGGCTATGAGTCGGGCCTGGTGACGCCGGGCCTGACGCCCTGACCGGACTCCCTCGAATGCCGCCTTGAGCGAGCGGCCGTCACTCTCGTGCGTCAACACATCGTCAACTCTGTCGCGGCGCAGGGGTATTGTCGTACCGCCCGAGGCGCATTAGCTTCACGCGGGACGTCCTACGTCCCACGTCCCGCCGTGAGGAGCCGTATGAGCCGCACGAGCCGTATGAGCCACATGAGCCCCATGAGCCGTATGACCCGCGCGATCCGCAGAAGACGTCCCTCCGTACGCGACCGCTTCACCGCCGGAGCCGTGGCGCTGGCCGCCGCGGCCGGGCTCACCGCCCTCGCCGGTCTCGGCGGCCCGCCCGCGGCGGCCGCCGCCGGCCGCGCACCCGGCTGCTCCAGCTCCGTGCCGTACACCGCCGACACCTACGGCTACGACACCTTCCGCATCCCCGCCGTCGTCCGCACCGACCGCGGCACGCTGCTCGCCTTCGCCGAGGGGCGGCGGTCCAGCGACTCCGACACCGGCAACATCGACGTCGTCCTGCGCCGCTCCACCGACGGCGGCTGCACCTGGGGTCCGCTCGCCGTGGTCGCCGCGGGCAAGGGCGACACCCGGGGCAACCCGGCCCCCGTCGTCGACCCGAGGACCGGGCGCGTCGTCCTGCTCACCTCCTACAACAGCGGTGCCGTCACCGAGGGCCAGATCATGCGCGGGGAGGTCACGGCCGCGCAGAGCCGCCGCGTCTTCGTGCAGAGCAGCCGGGACGACGGCCGCACCTTCTCCGTGCCGCGCGAGATCACGTCCGCCGTGAAGCGGCCGACGTGGCGGTGGTACGCGACCGGGCCCGGGCACGCCGTCGCGCTCACCCACGGGCGGTACGCCGGGCGGCTCGTCGTGCCCGCCAACCACTCGGCCGCGCCCGCGCCCGGCTCGTCCGACAACGGGCAGGAGCCCAAGTACTACGGCGGGCACGCCCTCTACAGCGACGACCACGGGCGGTCCTGGCGGATCGGGTTCGTGGACGACACCTACGACGGGGTGCACAACTCCAACGAGTCCAGCGCGGCGCAGCTGCCCGACGGCCGGCTGTACCTCAGCTCCCGTGACCAGCACGGTGTCGCCGTCGGCAACCGGCTCGACTCCTACTCCTCCGACGGCGGGCGCACCCTCGATCGGCCCTACGTCGTTCAGCCCACGCTCAACGACGTGCCCGTCGTGCAGGCGAGTGTCCTCCAGCTCAGCGGCTGGAGCGGGCCCCTTCTCTTCTCCGGGCCCTCCGTCCCCACCGCCCGCCAGGCCATGGCCCTCTGGCGCAGCCGCGACACGGGTCTCACCTTCAGCAAGGTCCTCACCCTGTCCCCGGACCGGGCCGGCTATTCGGACCTGGTCCAGGTGGGGCCCGGGGCGGTCGGTGTGCTGTACGAGACGGGGGTCTCCGGGACGTACGAGCGGGTGGTGTGGCGGCGGGTGGTGGTGTAGGCCCTGCCGGGGGCCTCCCCAACCCCGCCCCTTTCCCGAAACTGGGGGCTCTGCCCCCAGACCCCCGCTCCTCAAACGCCGGAGGGGCTGAATACTTCGCCGGTGCGGCTGGGTTTTAGCCCGTCCGGCGATTGAGGACGAGCCGCGAAGCGGCGATCAGCGGGGGTCCAGGGGGCGGCAGCCCCCGGTTTCGGTGAAGGGGCGGGACTGGGGCGCCCCGCGAGGGCCTACAGCAGGCCGGCGGCGGCCAAGTGCTTGCCCACCTGTTCCGTCTCCGCCGCGGACAGCGGGACCTGGGGCGCCGCCGTCAGGGGGCAGTCGATGACGCCGCGAAGGTGGAGCGCGGCCTTGAACGCCCCGAGGCCGGCGGAGCTGGCCCCCATGCGGAGGGGGTCCCCGACGGACACCATGCGGTACAGCGCGCACAACCGTTCCTGCTCGGCCCGGGCCCGCTCCCAGTCCCCTGCACGGGCGTACCGGAAGAGCCGTACGTACCCGTCGGGGTCGACGTTCCCGAGCCCGGGCACGACGCCGTGCGCCCCCATGGCGAGGGCGGAGTCGACGGTGAGCTCGGACCCGGTGAGCACGGCGAAGTCGTGCAGGTCGGTGCGGGCGCGGGCGCCGAGGATCACCCGCCGGAGGGCCCCCTCGTCCCCGCTGGAGTCCTTGAGCCCGGCCAGGGCACCCTCGGCGGCGAGTTCGAGCACGAGGTCGGGGTCCAGCTTGGAGTGGACGGAGACGGGCAGGTCGTAGGCGAAGACGGGCAGTTCGCCGCGGTCGGCGACGAGGCGGTAGTGCCGGGTGATCTCGGCGGGGTGGGTGCGGGTGTAGAAGGGGGCGGTGACCACGACGGCGTCCGCGCCGGCGCGCGCGGCGGCCCGGACGTGGTCGAGGACGCGCAGGCCGGCCATGTCGATGGCACCGGCGAGGACGGGCAGCTGCCCGGCCACGTGCCGTACGACGGTCTCCACGACGGTCCTGCGGTGCCCGTCCGGCAGATACGCGGCCTCGGAGGTCGACCCGAGCACGAACAGCCCGTCGACGCCGGCGCCGGCCAGATGGTCGACGAGGCGCTCCAGGGACGCCACGTCCACCTCGTTGTCCGGGGTCAGGGGGGTGCACACGGGAGGGACGACACCGGTCAACAGGGGAGGAAGGTTCGACAGGGTCACGGTGTCTCCTTGGACGTGGCCGTGGCGGCGGCCGTCGCTGCGGACGACTGGCTGACGAGGTCGCGGGTGGACTCGCCCGCCAGTACGGGGTGGTGGCACCGGTAGCGGTGCTCGGCGCCGGCGTCCGCGACGTCCGGCATGGCCGTCGCGCACACCTCGTCGGCCTTCCAGCACCGGGTGCGGAAGGGGCAGCCGCTGGGCGGCCGCGTGGCCGACGGTACCGGGCCGACGAGCGGAATCGGGTCGATCGGGTCGAGCAGCCCGGGTGTGGCCGAGAACAGCGCCCGGGTGTACGGGTGCCGGGCGTTGTCCAGGATCTCGGCGGCCGGCGACTCCTCGACGATCCGGCCCAGGTACATGGTGATGACCCGGTCGCTCATCCTGCGTACCGTCTGGATGTCGTGCGAGACGAAGACCAGGGAGAGGTTCAGACGCTCCTTCAGGTCCAGCAGGAGGTTGAGGATCTGGGCTCGGACGGAGACGTCGAGCGCGCTGGTCGGCTCGTCGGCCACCACCAGCTCCGGCTCCAGGGCGAGCGCGCGGGCGATCGCGACGCGCTGCCGCTGCCCGCCGGAGAGCTGCCCGGGCAGCGCGCCGGCGAGCACCGTGGGCAGGCCGACGAGGCTCATCAGCTCCCGCACCCGGTCGGCGCGCTGCTCGGGGGTGCCGCGGCGGTGCACGTCGAGCGGGTCGCGCAGGATCTTGTGGACGGGCAGGCGGCGGTTCAGGGCCGTGGACGGGTCCTGGAAGATCATGGCGGTGCCGGTGCCGATGGTGGTGCGGCGCTCGGCGGCCCCCATCTCCCACAGGTCCCGGCCGCGGTACGCGACCACGCCGGACGTCGGCCGCTGCACCCCGACGAGGACCTTCGCGAGGGTCGACTTGCCGCAGCCGGACTCGCCGACGACGCCGACGGTCTCGCCGGGGGCGATGGCCAGGTCGGCGCCGGTCAGGGCGTACACGCGGTCGCGGGAGAACAGGCCGCCGGTGCGGGCCTTGTGGACGACGTGCGCGTCGCGCAGCGTGACCAGGGCGGTGGGGTCGTCCTCGGGCTGGTCTCCGGGGGCCCCAGAGGGTACGGACTCAGCTACGGTCACGGACCGCCTCGCCTTCTCGGAGCTGCGGCTCCGCTGTCTCGCCGCCGATCGCCGGGTGGTGACACGCCGTCTTGTGCCAGGGCTCGCCGATGAGTTCCGGGGCGGTGGAGCGGCACACGTCGTCGGCCAGCGGGCACCGGTCGGCGAAGCGGCAGCCGACGGGGAAGTCCGCGGGGGAGGGCACGACGCCCTTGATCTGGGTGAGGCGCTGCGCCGCGGACTCCAGGGAGAGCACGGAGCCGAGCAGGCCGCGCGTGTAGTGGTGGGTGGGGGACTCGACCAGGTCGGCGGTCACGCCGGTCTCCACGATCTGTCCGCCGTACATCACGGCGACCCGGTCGGTGACGTCCGCGACCAGCGCCAGGTCGTGCGAGACCAGGATGAGCGCGAAGCCCAGCTCGGCCCGCAGCCGCAGGAGCAACTGGATGACCTGGGCCTGCACGGTCACGTCGAGGGCGGTGGTGGGCTCGTCGGCGACGATGAGCTTTGGTTCGCGGGACAGGGACATGGCGATCAGGACGCGCTGGCGCTGGCCGCCGGACAGCTCGTGCGGATAGCTGCGCAGGGTCCGCTCGGGGTCGAGGCCGACGAGTTCGAGGAGCTCTTCGGGGCTGCGGTGGCCGCCCCTGCGTACGACCTGCTTGAGCTGGGCGCGTACGGTCATCGCCGGGTTCAGGGACGACAGGGCGTCCTGGTAGATCATCGCCATGTCGTGGCCGAGGAGCCGGCGGCGGGCCCGCATCGGAAGCCCGATCAGCTCCTGCCCGTCGAAGGTGACGTGGCCGCGCACCCGGGCGCCCTTGGGCTCCAGGCCCATCACGGTGAGCGCGGTCAGGGACTTGCCGCAGCCCGACTCGCCGACCAGGCCGAGGACTTCGCCGGGCCGCACCTCGAAGCTGATGCCGTCGACGATGTCCACGCCCGCGTGCCGCTCGTCGAAGCCGATGGCGAGATTGCGGACGCTGAGCACGGGCGAGCCGTCCGGCAGCGGCCGGGCCCGGGAGCGCAGCCGTTCCGCGGCCTCGGTCAGGCCCGGCAGTTGCAGCACCTCGCCGCTGCCCGGCTCCGGCGCCTCGACCGGGTCGTCCTTGCGGCCGACGCCGGTGACGTCCCGCCCGGACGGCGCGGCCCAGGCGTCCGACACGCCCTCGGAGAGCACGTTCAGGGAGAGGACGGTGAGCAGCATGAGGAGGCCGGGGAAGACCGTCGCCCACCAGCCGCCGATCAGGACCATGTTCTTGCCGTCGGCGATGACGCTGCCCCAGGACGGGTCGGGCGGCCGCACGCCCGCGCCGATGAACGAGAGCGACGCCTCGAACACGATCGCCTCGGCCACCTGCACCGTGCAGAAGACCAGGATCGGGGCGGCGCAGTTGATCGCGACGTGCTTGATGACGATGTGCGGGGTGCGCGCGCCGATGACCCGCTCGGCGACCACGTAGTCCTCGCCGTACTGATCGAGCACGTTGGCGCGTACGACACGGGCGATCGGCGGTGTGAACAGGAACGCGATCGCGCAGATCAGTACGGTGATGCCGCCGCCGAAGACCGCGACGAGCACCGCCGCGAGCGCGATGCCGGGGAACGCCATGACGACGTCCAGGCAGCGCATCAGCGTCTCGTCGACCGCCTTGCGCGAGGTCGCCGCGATGGCGCCGATGACCGCGCCGACGACCAGGGCGAGCGTCGTCGCGCCCAGGCCGATGGCCAGCGACCAGCGCGCCCCGTACATCAGCCGGCTGAGGATGTCGCGGCCCAGGCTGTCCTGGCCCATCCAGTGGTCGGCGGACGGGGCGCCGGTGCCGCCGACGAGGGTCTGCTGGTCGAGCGGGTCGTGCGGGGCGAGCAGCGGGGCGAACACGGCGACGAGGACGACGACGGAGACGACGCCGAGCGCGATCCGGGAGAGGACCGGCAGTTTCTTCAGGGAGCGCAGCCGGATGCCGGGCAGGGACAGCCGCTCGGTCAGCTTCTTGCGCGACTGGAGCATCAGGAGGTTCCCCTCAATCGCGGGTTCACCAGCAAGTAGAGGATGTCGATCACCAGGTTCACCACGACGAAGCCGACGGCCGTGGTGATGACGACGCCCTGCACGACGGCCGGGTCGCCGTTCTTCACGGCGTCGATCATGAGCTTGCCCATGCCCGGCAGCGAGAAGATCGTCTCGATGACGACCGCGCCGCCGAGCAGATAGCCGACGCGCAGGCCGAGCACGGTCAGCGGGTTGATGAGGGCGTTGCGCAGCACGTTGCGGCCGACGACCACGACGGGCGGCAGGCCGCTGCCGATGGCGGTGCGGACGTAGTCCTTGTCGAGTTCCTCGACGACGGCGGTGCGCACGATGCGGGTCATCTGGGCGGCCACGGGCAGGGACAGGGCGAGCGCGGGCAGCGTCATCGTCTTCAGCCACCCCGTGAAGGAGTCCCCCGGATTGACGTATCCGCCGGTGGGGAACCAGCCCAGGTCCACCGCCAGGTACTGGATCATCAACAGCGCCAGCCAGAAGCCGGGCGCCGCGACGCCGGTCAGGGAGACGACGCGGATGATCTGGTCGGGCAGCCGGTCGCGGTAGATCGCGGCGAGCACGCCGAGCGGCAGCGACAGCAGGACCGCGATGCCGAGGCCCATGAAGGTGAGCTGCATGGTCAGCGGCAGCGCGGTCGTGATCTGGTCGATCACCGGCGAGCGGGTCAGGACGCTGATGCCCATGTCGCCGCCGATCAGATCGCCCACGAAGTCCACGTACCGCACCGGCAGCGGATCGAGCAGGCCGTTGTCCTCGCGGAACTGGTGCAGCTGCTCCTGCGTGGGGTTCGCGCCCTGGAAGAACGCCGACGCCGGGTCGATGTCGGAGAACCGCATCACCAGGAACACGAAGAGCACGATGCCGAGCAGCAGCGGGACGAGCAGGGCGATACGGCGGGCCAGGATGCGGAGGATCGCGGTCACTGCTTACGGCTCCTCTGGTCGCTCACGGCGTACGGCCTCCTCGGGTCGCTCACGGCGTACGGATGCATCGGTCGCTCAGAGCCACTTGGCCTGGAGGAGATTGATGCCGGGATAGGGCTGGGCGCGGACACCGGTGAGCTGCTTGGGGTCCCACGCCGTCATCAGCTCGTTGTGCACCACGGGGTACAGCACGGCCTCCTCGGCGACGATGTCGATGTAGTCCTGCACCATCGTCTTCTTCTTGGAGGCGTCCGGCTCGCGTGTCGCCTGGTCCATCAGGCGGAACAACTCCTTGGCGCGGGAGTTCTTCGCCCAGCGGGCGTAACCCATCCACAGGTTGTCGGGCCCGTAGTTGTAATGCATGATCAGGTCCGCCTCGATGCCGAACTGGTTGGGGTTCGAGGCGGCGGCGACGACCTGGTAGTCCTTCTTCTGGTCCATCTTGGTGAAGACGGCCGTGGTCTCCTGCGGGTCGAGCGTGGTCTCCACGCCGATCGCGTCCCAGGACGCCTTGATGGTCGGCAGGCAGTCGACGATCCAGCTGACGTTGACCGCCATGATGTTGATCTTCAGGTTCTCGACCCCGGCCTCCTTCAGGAGCGCCTTGGCCTTCTTCGGGTCGTACTCGTAGACGGTCTTCGCCGGCCGGTAGCTGGGGTTGCCCTCGTTGAGGAAGGACGAGGCGGCCTTGCCGTGCCCCTTCAGGGCGACCTCGATCATCTTGTCCCGGTCGATGGCGTAGTGCAGCGCCTGCCGCACCCGCACGTCGTCGAACGGCTTGTGCGCGGTGTTGAACATCAGGAAGAGGTTGTTCATGCCGGCCCCGCCCTCGACCGTCATGCCGCTCTTCTTGAGCTGCTCGATGTTGGCGTACGGAATGTTGTCGGCGATCTCCGAGTCCGCGCCGGCGCCGGAGATCTTCGCGACGCGCGGCGCCGCGTCGACGATCGTCAGCCAGTTCATCTTCTCGAAGGCGGCCTTGCGCGGGCCGTTGTAGTCGGCGAACGCCTCGAAGGTCGTGTTCGACTTCGGGTGGTGGGCGGTCTGCCGGTACGGGCCCGAGCCGATCGCCTTGCCCCTGGTCGCGTCGTCCCACGCGCCCGGCTTGGAGTAGACGTGCTTCGGCATGATCTTCGCCAGCGTGAGCCGGGCCGCGCCGTCCGGGAACGGGAACTTCAGTACGAGCTCGACGTTCCGCGCGTCGACCTTCCTGACCTCCTTCAGCCAGCTCGCGAAGAAGCCCTTGGCCAGCGTCTGCGTCTTCGGGTCCAGGATGCGCTCGAACACGAACACGACGTCGTCGGCCGTGACGGGCTTGCCGTCGTGCCACTTGGCGCCCGCGCGCAGCTCGAACTTCCACGTCGTCGCCTTCAGGTCGGCGGGGATCGCCGTGGCCAGCTGCGGGTAGGGCTCCCGGGTGATCGGGTCCGTGCCGAGCAGCGCCTCGTAGATGTGCTCGTTGCCGGCCATCGCGAACGCCGACGCCGTCTGCGTCGGGTCCCAACTGCCGTCGTTGCCATAGCCGATGACGGCCGTCAGGGTGCCGCCGTCCTTGCCGCCGCCACCGGTCTCGTTCGTGGACTCCGGCCCCGAGCAGGCCGCGAGCGTGCCGGTGAGTCCCGCCGCCGCGCCCAGCGCGCCGGTGTACTTGAGGAAGGACCGCCGGTCGGGGCCGGGCCCGCCGTCGCGCGTCACGGGGATCAGGTGGCTCACAGTGCCTCCATGAAGGAGTGGGGAAGCCTTGCTCCCCAAGTGCCGGGTGGGAGGGAGGTAGTTCTTCCGGTGGGAGATCCCACGTCCTACGTCGTGCTGGCGTGGCGACCATAAGAGGGCCGCGAGGGCCGGTCAAGAGAACGCGCACGGATCGGAACCGGCTGTTCCCGGATCGGAATTGACGGCCCCACGGATCGCGGTCGCCGCGGATCCAGGCCCGGAAACGGCGGGCGGCATCGGCCTGAACGGGCGGGTGACGCCGACCGGATCCGGAGAAGTCCCGTCCGGAGGTGGGACGTGGGATGTCACCCGTGCCTACGATGTGGCACATGCCTCAGGAGCCCATCCGTGAACGGCGTGTGAGCAACCAGGTCAAGGACGAGGTGACACAGCTCATCCTGGACCGGCGGCTGCGCCCCGGCGCCCTGCTGCCCACCGAGGCCGAGCTGATGGCGGAGCTGGGCGTCAGCCGGAACTCCGTCCGCGAGGCCCTCAAGGCCCTCCAGGCCCTGGACATCGTGGAGATCCGGCACGGCTACGGCACGTACGTCGGCCAGGCCTCCCTCACCCCCCTCGCGGACGGCCTGACCTTCCGCACCCTCGTCCAGCTCACCGACGACACGCACGCGCTCGCCGAGATCCTCCAGGTCCGCGCGGTCCTGGAGGAGGGTCTTGTGCGTGCGGTGGCGGCGGTGCTCACCGACGCCGAGCTGTGCGAACTGGAGGACCTGGTGCGCCGGATGGAGGGGTGCGCGGCGGCCGGCGAGGCCTTCCCCGACCTGGACCGGGAGTTCCACGAGGCGCTGTACCGGCCGCTCGGCAACGCGCTCGTGCCGCAGCTGCTCGGCGCGTTCTGGAACGTCTTCCACCGGGTCGCGGGCGCGCGCGGCTGGTCGCAGGATCCGGCGCCGGACGTCACCGTACGCAGGCACCGCGACATAGTGACGGCGCTGCGCGCGGGCGACGTGGGCGCCGCGCAGCGGGCGATGGCGGACCACTTCCGCGGCATCGAGGCGCGGGCGGGGCAGGAGACGAGGGGCGTCGGATGAACGCTCGGACGGATGCGACCCGCGAGGGCCGGGAGGAACGTGCGGTGAGCCTGGACCACTTCTACGACAAGCTGTCGTCGCTCGCGTACGGCGGGGACTACAACCCCGAGCAGTGGGGCCCCGACACGCACGCCGAGGACATGGAGCTGATGCGCGAGGCGGGCGTGAACCTGGTGACGCTCGGCATCTTCGCCTGGGCCACCACCGAGCCCACGCCCGGCGCCTGGGACTTCACCTGGCTGGACGCCCACATGGACCGCCTCGCGGACGCGGGCGTGGCGGTGTGCCTGGCCACGATGACGGCGTCCCCGCCGCCGTGGCTGGCCCGGCTGCACCCGGAGACCCTCCCCGTCATGGAGGACGGCACCCGTTTGTACCCCGGCTCGCGCCAGCACTGGTGCCCGTCGAGCCCGGTCTATCGCAGGTACGCGGTGCGTCTGGTCGAACGCCTGGCCACGCGGTACGCGGGCCACCCCGCTCTCGCCCTCTGGCACATCGGCAACGAGTACGGCTGCCACATCTCACGCCACTGCCACTGCGAGGTGTCGGCGGCGGCGTTCCGCACCTGGCTGCGCGAGCGCTACGGCACGGTCGACGCGCTCAACGACGCCTGGTCGACGACCTTCTGGTCGCAGCGCTACAGCACGTGGGAGGAGATCCACACCCCGCGCGCCGCCCCGTCCTTCCGCAACCCGGCCCAGCTGGCGGACTACTGGCGCTTCTCGTCCGACGAACTCCTCGCCTGCTACCTGGTGGAGAAGGACGTCCTGGCCCGCGTCACCCCCGACCTCCCCGTCACCACCAACTTCGTCCCCGTCGCGAAGACCCTCGACCTGTTCCGCTGGGCCCCGCACCTGGACGTCATCTCCTACGACTCCTATCCCGACCCGCACGACCCGGACGCGGCCCAGCGCACGGCGTTCTCGTACGACGTGATGCGCGGCCTGAAGGACGGGCAGCCGTGGCTGCTCCTCGAACAGGCCCCCTCGGCCGTCAACTGGCGCGCCCACAACGGCCGCAAGCCGCCAGGCCGGATGCGCCTGGACACCTGGCAGGCCGTGGCGCACGGCGCCGACTCGGCCCTGTTCTTCCAGTGGCGCCAGTCGCGCGGCGGCGCGGAGAAGTTCCACTCGGCGATGGTGCCGCACGCGGGCCGGGAGACGCGCACGTTCCGCGAGGTGACGGAGCTGGGAGCCGAACTGGCCGCGCATCCGGACCTGTTGAGGTCCTCCCCCGCCCGCGCCGACGCGGCCCTGCTGCTCGACTGGCCCGCCTGGTGGGCCCTGGAGACGGACGCGCACCCCAGCCAGGTGGACTATCTGGACGGGGCGCTCGCGTACCACAAGGCGCTGTACGACGCGTCCGTGCCGTGCGACGTGGTGCCGGTCGACGGCGACCTGTCCGGGTACCGGCTGCTGCTCGTGCCCCACCTGTACGCGGTCTCGCGGGAGGCGGCCGCGCACCTCACGGAGTACGTGCGCGCGGGCGGCACGCTCGTCATGTCGTACTTCTCCGGCATCACCGACGAGCACGACCGGGTCCACCTGGGCGGCTGTCCGGGGCCGTTCCGGGACCTCCTCGGCCTGACGGTGGAGGAGTTCGATCCGCGCGCCGACGGCAGCTGGGCGGAAGTGATCCGCCTGGAGGGCGCGGAGGCGGTCCTGGACCACGACTGGGGCGGCCCCGCGGTCACCCGCCACCCATATGGCGAGGGCACCGCCTGGTACTTCGGCCTCCGCCCCGAGCCCAAGGCGATGCGCGGCCTCCTCGACCGGGTGCGCGCCGAGGCCGGGGTGCTCCCGGCCGCCGAGGGGCTGCCGGAGGGGGTGCAGGCGCGGACCCGGGTGACGGGGGCGGGGGAGAGGGTCCGGGTGCGCCTCGACTACCGGGACGGGGCGGTGGCGGTCGGGCGCGACGGGGCGGTGGCGGTGGAACGGGGCGACCAGGCGGCGCGGCAGTAGTCCGCGAAGGCGCGAGGTGCCCGGCCGGTCAGGCGCCGCACCGTGTCCGTGACGCGGTTCTCCGCGCCCTCGCTGATGGCGTCGTCCAGGGCCGCGAGGACGCGGGCGAACTCCGCCGGGATGCCGAGCCGGGTGAGGCGGGCGGCCAGTTGGGGCGGGGTCACCGGGTGGTGGGTGACCGTGCGGCCCGTGACGCGGGTGATCGTCGCCGCCACCTCGTCGTACGTGAGGGCCTCCGGGCCGGTGATGATCAGGTCGTGTTCGGGGGCGGACGTGGCCGTGAGGGTGTGGGCGGCGACCGCCGCGATGTCGTCGGCGTCGACGAAGGGGACGCGGCCCGTGCCGGTCGCGGTCGTCAGGGTGCCCTCGGAGCGGATGCTCTCGGCGTGCGCGTGGTCGTCGGTGAAGTTCTGCATGAACCAGGACGGGCGAAGGACGGTCCACTCCTCGAACAGGCGCTGCTCGCAGAGGAGTTGGTGGACCTGGCCCACTCCCGGGCCGCCGGGGCGGATGGCGGACGAGCCGAGCAGGGCCACCCTGGTCACGCCTGCCGCGCGGGCGCGCTCCAGGAACGGGAACATGACGGCCGCCGGGTCCGGATCACCGGGCGGCGGGACCAGGTAGGCGCGGGTGGCGCCGTTCAGGGCGGGGGCGTGGGTCGACTCGTCGTACCAGTCGAAGGGGACCGCCCGCGCCCCGCCGGGCGGGGCGGTGCGCGCGGTGCGGCTCGCGGCGCGCACGGGGTGGCCGAGGGCGGCGAGACGGGCGGTGACGCGGCTGCCGGTGTTGCCGGTGGCGCCGGTGACCAGGACGGTGTGTCGCTCAGGCACCGACGGCCTCCTGGAGGGCACCGGGGATGTCCAACGGGTTCCAGTAGTCGCGGTAGTGCGTGAAGCGGCCGTTCTTGGCGGTGATCACGACCACGTACGTCATGTCGAAGGGCGCGTCCGTCGCGACGGCGCGGCCCGTGGCGCGCATCTCGACCACGATCGTCTCCGGTGCGGTGGTCTCGTGGATCTCGATGTACGGGAAGGACTGGTACGCGATGTGGTCGCCGAGGCCGCGCAGGTAGTCGCCGATCGCGGCGCGGCCGTCGAGGCGCCGCGGGTAGCCCTCCGGCGCGAAGGGGAACTCGGCGACACCGTCCTCGGCGAACAGGCCGGCCCATGCGGCCACGTCGTTGGCGAGGAGGAGTCGGATGCCCTCACGGAAGAGTTCGGAAGGACCGGAAGGACCGGACGGACCGGACGGACCGGAAGGGCCTGAAGGTGCGGTGGGCATGGTGGGGTGCCGTCCTTTACGATTCGGACTGTCGGTCCGTTTGACCTTCCCGACGATACGGACCGTCGGTCCACTTTGTAAAGGCTCCTGGTACGAGTACGAGATGGCGGTGTCCCATGACCGAGCGCAAGGCCCGTGCCGACGCGGCGCGCAACCGCGAGGCCGTCCTCGCCGCCGCCGACGAACTCTTCGCCCGCAGCGACAGCCCGCGCGGCGTGTCCATGGAGCAGGTCGCGGCGGCGGCCGGGGTCGGCAAGGGCACGCTGTTCCGTCGCTTCGGCGACCGCAACGGCCTGATCCGCGCCGTGTTCGCGGCCCGCAGCGAGGCGGTGCGCGCCGCCGTCGAGTCCGGCCCGCCCCCGCTCGGCCCCGGCGCCCCCGCGCGCGACCGGGTGCCCGCCCTCCTCGACGCCCTCCTCGGCTTCAAGCTCGACAACCGCCATCTGTCCGTCGCCCTGGAGGACGCGGGTTCGGGAAGCCCCTACGAGGCGGAGTACTACGGGTGGTGGCACGGCGTCGTACGCGACGCTCTGGCGGAGACGGACGCGGTGCCCGACCCGGCCTTCGCGGCCCACGCGCTGCTCGCGGCCGTACGGGCGGACCTGGTCGAGCACCTGGTGGCGGTGGAGGGGCTGTCGGGGGAGGAGGTCCGGGGGCGGCTGGGGGAGTACGTGGGGAAGGTGCTCGCGCCTGGCACGATCGGCGCATGACTCGCCTCCTGACCCGCTCCGACCTCACTTCCCTCTTCGATCCGGCCGCCTGCCTCGCCGCGCTCGCGGATGGCTTCCGGGTGGCGGACGAGGTGTCGGTCGTCGGGCAACGTGTGCGTACGGAGCTGCCGTTCGCCGGTACGGCGACGGCACTGATCCCCGGGCTCCTGCCGGGCGTGGAGGCGTACACCGTCAAGGTCAACGCCAAGTTCCCCGGCGCGCGGCCCGCGTTGCGCGGGGTGATCTGTCTGCACGGCGGCGCGGACGGCGAACTCCTCGCTCTCCTCGACTCGGCCACGGTCACCGCGTGGCGCACGGGCCTCGCGGCCGCCCTCGGCACGCACGTCCTGGCCGCCTCCGACCCTGCCGGGACCGCCGTGCTCGGTGTGATCGGCGCGGGTGCGCAGGCGGAGTTGATGGTGCGCGGCCTGCGTACGCTGCGTCGCTTCGGTGGCCTTGCCGTGTACGACACCGACGCCGCCCGCGCGGCCGACTTCGCCGCTCGGCACGGCGGCCAGGTGTCGGCGTCCGCCGCCGAAGTCGCCGCCCACGCCGACATGGTCCTCCTCGCCACCTGGTCCCGGGCCCCGCTCCTCGCCCTGGCCGACACCCGCCCCGGCCAGCACCTCACGACCCTCGGCGTCGACGAACCGGGTAAGCAGGAGTTGTCCGCCGACCTCCTCGATGCGGCCCTCCTCGTCGTGGACGACCGTGAACTTGCCGCCTCCATGGGCGTGTTGGGCGCCGCCGGGCTGACCGCGTCGGCTGCCGACGCCACCTTGGGCGAGGTCCTGCGCGGCGACCACTCCGGCCGCGAGAGTGCCCCCGCGGCCGCCCGCACCGTCTACGCGCCCGTCGGCCTGCCCTGGCAGGACCTTGCCCTGTCCTGGCTCGCCTTCCGGGAGGCGGAGCGGCGCGGCGTCGGGACGCGCGTTGATCTGCTGGGCTGACCCGGTGTCCGTCGCGCGGCGGAGGTGCTTCGTCCCGGCAGGTGATCCGCGCGGGGCGCGGTGATCGTCATGGTTGTCCCATGACCGAGACCCGTACCGAACTCCCGCCCAGAGGCGGCCGGTTGCGTGCCTGCTGGGCCGCCGCGCATGCGCCCGCCGAGGGGGTGCCCCGCTGGGCGTGGCTCGCCGCGCTCGCGGTGCCGCTCGTCGTGTTGCCGTCGTGCCTCTGGCGGATCGCGTCGTGGTTCTTCGACGACGGCACCCGCGACATGCGGGGGGATCTTCCGGCATGGATGCCGGGTTGGTTCTACCTGGTGCTGCTTTCGGTGGTGTCCGAGCTCTTCGCGTTCACGGCGGTGGGACTGGTCGCCCGCTGGGGCGAGGTGTTCCCGCGCTGGGTGCCGTTCCTGCGGGGACGCAGGGTGCCCACCCTGGCGGCTGTCATCCCTGCGACCCTCGGGACGGTCGCGGTCACGCTCCTGTGGACGTCGGCGTTCGTCGCGGAGGCGGCCGGGGTCACGATCACGGGAGAAGAACAGCCCGCTGACTTCCCCACGAATCAGGGTGCGTGGGAGGCCGCCGCCCTGTACGTGAGTTACGCCCCGTTGTTGCTGTGGGGCCCGCTGCTCGGGGCGGTCACCTGGGCGTACTGGCGCCGGAGGCGTTGACCGGGTCAGTGGGGGTGCTGTCCGCCGGAGTCCGCCGCCAGGGACTGGAGGGCGGCGAGGCCGGACCTGGCTTCAGCGAGTTGTTCCTCGTACTCGGCGGGGTCCTCGTCGGCGAGGGCCTGGAGCAGGTCGACGACGCGGCGCGCGCATGCGCACGCCTGCGCGTACGCTTCCTGGTCGGCCAGCAGGCCCGCCTGCCGGCGGAGCGTCGTGGCTTCGAGTGCCTGCATTCCGAGCGCCCGATAGCGGTCCGCCGCCTGGGCCATCGCTTCGATGGCCGCGAGGGGGCGCTGTGTCGCCGCGAGTGCGGAGCCGAGCCGTTCGAGGGCATCGGCCTCGTGTATGGCGCCCCAACGGTCCTGGGCTTCCTGGCACTTCCGAGCCGCGCTGCGGTAGGCGGCGACGGCCAGGTCGAGACGGCCGGTGCGTTCCAGTGCCTCGCCCAGGTTCAGCTCCGCGAGGCCTCCCACGCTGCGGCTGGTCCGCTCCAGGATGTTCACGGCCTCTTGCAGGATGGCGATCGCCTCGCTGCACCGCCCGGCATCCCCCAGGGCCGCTCCGTGGTTGAGCAGGCAGCACCCCAGGAGGTGCCTGGGGTGGAAGCCCGTCTCCTCGTCGTCGCGGTCGGTGGCTTCACGCAGCAGGTCGGCGGCCTGCTCGTAGGAGCGGAACGCTTCCTCCGCGCGCCCGACGTGGAACAGCGTGTCAGCCTGCGCTCGGTGTGCCTGCCCGCGGCCGGCCTGGCCGCCGGATGCCCGGTACAGGCCGACCGCTTCGTCGGCGGCGGGGAGCGCCCGCTCGCAGTCGTCATTCGTGTTGGCGGCGAAGGCCGCGTGCACCAGGGCCCGCCGAAGGCGCTCTGTGTCGCTCGCGGCTCGGGCGGCGCGGACCGCTGTCTCGGAGGATGCGACAAGCTCGTCGTAGTAGCCGTGATGCTTCAGGTAATTGGTGATCGCAGCGGAGATGTCACACGCGACGTCGTGCCTCCGTGCCCCGGCTGCCTGAGTCACCGCGGCGAGGAGGTTCGGCCGCTCCACCTCCAGCCAGGTCATGGCTTCCTGCCGATCGGTGAAGCCGTGTGGCGTCTTGTACAGCAGATCGAGCGAGTACGTTCCCGCGGCGCGTGCCCGCTCAGAGTAGTGCTCAAGCATCCGGTCGCGCGCCCCGGGCGACGACGGGTCGGCCGAGGCGAGTTCGTCGGCGTAGACGCGTACGAGGTCGTGGAACCGCCACCTTCCCCACGCCGGGCCGCTCTCCAGCAGGTGGGCGCGGACGAGGGACAGCAACTGTCGCTCGGCCTTCTCGGCCGTGGTGTCGGCCAGGCAGGCCGCGACCTCGGTGGACAGGTCGTGGCCCGGGTTCAGTGCGAGCCGGCGGAACATCGTCGCCGCGTTGTCGGAGAGCCGGCGGTACGAGAGTTCGAAGGCGGCGCGCAGCGGGGCCACGCCGTCCTCGCGGCTGAGACTGTCGAGGCGCGCGTGTGCTTCCCGCAGGGCGTGGGCCAGGGAGGACAAGGGGCGGTTGGGGGTGTCGGCCAGGATTGCGGCAGCGATTCGGAGCGCGAGCGGGAGGTGTCCGCACAGAGCGGAGATCTCGTGGGCCGCCGCCGGTTCGTGGTCGGCGCGGGTGTCGGCGGCGCCGCGCGCCTGGCGCAGGGCGCGCCCGAGCAGGACCACGCCCTCTTCGGGCGACAGCACGTTCAGGTCGTGCAGCCGGGTGTCCAGGTCGAGGGTGTCCCGGGAGGTCACCAGCGTCCGGCAGCAGCGGTCGCCGGGAAGCAGTGGCCGCACCTGGCCGGCGGTCGCGGCATTGTCCAGGACGACCAGGATGCGTCGGCCGCGTTCGGCGTACGCGGCGAGCACCGACCGGTAGAGCCGGCTCCGGTCCTGCACCCCCGGGGGTACGAGGCCCTCGGAGATGCCCAGGGCGTTCAGCAGGCTGCCCAGCGCGCTCTCCGGAGCCAGGCAGCGTCTGCTGTCGTACCCGAAGAGGTCGATGAACAGCACGCCGCCGAGGAACCAGCCCGGCCGGGCCAGGGCGAGCTCCGCCACTTGGACCACCAGCTCGGTCTTGCCGATGCCGCCGAGGCCGGTCACCAGGGACACCGGTGTCAACTCGGCGTCCGCGTCCGGGGCCAGCCCGGCCAGCAGGTCCGTCAGTTCCTGGCGACGGCCGGTGAACGACCGGGAGCCGGTGCGCAGGCCGCCCAGTGCCGGTACGACGGTCGGGGGGAGTTGCATGGCGATGAGCTGTCCCTGCACGACCGTGCTGAAGGAGACGCCGTCGTGGATCTCGTTGGTCACGGCGCGCGCGGCGGCATCCGACGTCATGCCCCTCACCCCCCTCGGCGCCCCGCGTGGGGCCGCCGCATCCAGTGTGAGGGGGAACCTCGCCCGACGCAGCACGAAGTACGCCGGTGCGTAGGTCAGTTACGCATGGCTCCGACGAACGCGGCCCAGGCGGCCGCGCCGACGGTCACCACGGGGCCGTGGGGGGCGGCTTTGCTGTCCCGTATGGGGACGGCGCCCTGTATGCCGTCGGCGACTTCGACACAGGCTTCCCCGCCGGTGCCACCGCTGTAGCTGCTCTTGCGCCAGCGGGCGTTGCTCAGGTCGAACTCACGCATCGTCTGTGGTCCTCCGCCGCCGACTCCAGCAGGGCCAGGGTCGCCTCCGGCGACTGCGCGGCGGCCCTGATGAGATCGTAAGACGCCCTTGTTCGCTTCACCACCGCCGGATCGTCCAGCAAGTTGCCCGAAAGAACCGCTTCTGTATAGACAGTTGGCGGGGCGTCGTCGAACTCCATGAGCCAGATCATCTTGCCCATCTCCGGATGGGCACCGGCGGCGAACGGGAGCACCTGTACCAGCACCTTGTGCTCGCGGACCAACGCGGCGATGTGATCGAGCTGCCGGGCCATCGTGGCAGGTCCGCCGACCGGGATGCGCAGCACGGTCTCGTGGAGCACGCCCCAATACATGGGCCGTGTAGCGTCCTTGAGCAGGAGCGCCCGCTCCATGCGTGCCCTGACGAGTTCGTCGATGTACTCGTCGGTGGCCAATGGGTTGCTCGCGACGAAGACCGCCTGTGCGTACTCGGGAGTCTGCAGGAGCCCCGGAACCACCGCAGGTGCGTACTCGAAGATGTCCGTTGCCAGCCGCTCAAGCTCAGCCGCCGCTTCGAAATACTCTGCGTACCGCTTGTCTTTGATCAGCTTGCGCCACATTCGCTCGAAAAAGCCTCCGGTTTGCAGGACCTCATCGATCCGCTGAGCCACATCCAACTGCGGCTTCCGAATAGCCTGTTCGAACTGGCCGATGTACCCACCGGAGACAAAGACCCGCGCCCCCAGCTCGACCTGGGTGAACGCGGCCTCCTCGCGCCGCCGCTTCAGCTCCGCGCCGAAGAACTCCCACGCGGCCTGTCGCGATCCATGAACACCTTTGGCCATGGATGAACTCCCCTCCGCAGCCCCGCACTTGTAGCGCACAGACTCCTGCCAATAGTAGACGCAACGCGTCACCGTGGGGACACGAAGAGTGGAATCCGACGGACAAGGGGAACCACGTGACGGCGAATGGCGCCGCAGGCAACTCGCACTCTGTGGGTTGTGTCGAAGAGGCGGAGGAAACAGTGGAAGAATTGCGCGCTGCTCTGGCGGGGACAGGAATTTCTTTGCCGTCGCTGCGGGTCGATCCGGTGACGGTCGTCAGAGAGGCGCCATGTCCGCTGGTGGAATTGGGCGGCTGCCCGGTGGAGACGGCGGCGCGGCTCGCGGCGGTGCTGCGGGGGGTGGCGAACCCGTGAGGCTGCCGATCGGAACGTACGCGGTGGACACCCGGACGGGCCGGGTGGGCCGGGTGATGGGCCACGAGGGCCCGTACGTACAGCTGCGGCCGTACGGGGGCGGCCGGGAGTGGGACTGCGCCCCCGACGCGCTCAGGATGGCGACGAGCGCGGAGCGCCTGCGCGCGGCGACGGCGTACGCGAACGCGCGGAGCCGCGGAGAGGTGCCTTGACGCGCTGCGGGGGCGTCAGTCGTACCAGGTGATGTTGCAGATGTAGACGCACTCGTGGCGGGGGACGGGAAGGAAGCTGATGAAACCCCGCCCGCCGAGGATGTCGAACTCGCGCAGCCCGCCTTCGCGGTCGATCGGCCTGCCGACCCGGACGGTGTCCGGTCCGAGCACGGCGAGTTCGGTGATGATCCGCTCGACTTCGGCCACTACGCCGGGTGGCAGGCCGTCGGTGATGTATTCCTCGCTGGGGTTGTAGTCCCAGGTCCAGTCGCTCACCGAAGGCCGGCCTCGATCTCCGCGGCCTCCTGGATCTGGCGGATCTCCGTCACGGCATCCGCCGGGTCCTGCTCGCCGTCGGCGACGAGGCGTTCCAGCGACCGCAGACGCGCTGCCCGCTGCGGGTGCCGCTCGATCGCCACGAACACGGCCCAGGAGTGGATGAACGCCCGCAAGGGGGCGAGGCTCTGCGTCTGCTGGGCGTTCGTGGTCGCCTCGAAGAGGTGCTGGGTGAGGGCCGGTACCCGGCTGGGCGCGATCTTGGCCACCGCCGAACGCAACGCGTCGGGCGTCAGCTCGGGCATCGGGATCAGCGGGCCGTACGGGCCGTCGGGTTGCGCGCTCACAAGGTCCTCCGTGCGGGCAGGGGTGTCCTCGTACGCTACCGGGCCGCTGGCGAGAACCAGCGAAAATTGGCGAGTGGTCGCGATGCGCCGTGCCCCGCCCCGAACCCGGGGCCGTCGCGGGGGCGGCGTACGGGAGAATGGGCCCATGAGCCTGTTCCGTGATGACGGTGTCGTGCTGCGCACCCAGAAGCTGGGTGAGGCGGACCGCATCATCACGCTGCTCACGCGCGGGCACGGACGGGTGCGGGCCGTGGCCCGCGGAGTGCGGCGCACGAAGTCCAAGTTCGGGGCGCGGCTTGAGCCCTTCTCGCATGTGGACGTGCAGTTCTTCGCGCGGGGGAGTGAGTTGGTCGGGCGCGGACTGCCCTTGTGTACGCAGAGTGAGACCATCGCTCCCTACGGTGGCGGCATCGTCACCGACTACGCCCGCTACACCGCCGGTACGGCCATGCTGGAGACGGCGGAACGGTTCACCGACCATGAGGGGGAGCCCGCCGTGCAGCAGTATCTGCTGCTGGTCGGGGGGCTGCGGACGCTCGCCCGCGGCGAGCACGAGCCGCACCTCGTCCTCGACGCGTTCCTGCTCCGCTCGCTCGCCGTGAACGGCTACGCGCCGAGCTTCACCGACTGTGCCAAATGCGGCATGCCGGGCCCCAACCGCTTCTTCTCCGTCGCCGCGGGCGGCTCGATTTGCGCCGACTGCCGGGTGCCGGGCAGCGTCGTACCCTCGGCGGAGACCCTGACCCACCTCGGCGCGCTGCTGACCGGCGACTGGGCGACGGCCGACGCCTGCGAGGCGCGGCACGCCCGCGAGGGCAGTGGGATCGTATCGGCCTACCTGCACTGGCACTTGGAGCGCGGCCTGCGCTCACTTCGGTACGTAGAGAAGAACTGATCAAGCTCAGCTAGGAGTGAGAGCCCCTCATGGCAGTGGCACGACGCGGAATCCTCGGACGGAGCCGCCGCGAGTACAAGGCGCCCGATCCGCACCCCTCCGGCGCGCGCCCGCCGAAGATCCCCGGCGAGCTGGTCCCCAAGCACGTCGCCGTCGTCATGGACGGCAACGGCCGGTGGGCCAAGGAGCGCGGCCTGCCGCGCACCGAGGGCCACAAGGTCGGTGCCGAGCGCGTCGTCGACGTGCTCCAGGGCGCCATCGAGATGGGCGTCGGCAGCATCTCCCTGTACGCCTTCTCCACCGAGAACTGGAAGCGCTCGCCCGACGAGGTGCGCTTCCTGATGAACTTCAACCGTGACTTCATCCGCAAGTCCCGCGACCAGCTCGACGAACTCGGCGTGCGGGTGCGCTGGGTGGGGCGCATGCCCAAGCTGTGGAAGTCCGTCGCCAAGGAGCTCCAGGTCGCCCAGGAGCAGACCAAGGACAACGACCGGCTCACCCTGTACTTCTGCATGAACTACGGCGGCCGCGCCGAGATCGCGGACGCGGCCAAGGCGCTCGCGGAGGACGTGCGCGCCGGGCGGCTCGACCCGTCGAAGGTCAGCGAGAAGACCCTCGCCAAGTACCTGTACTACCCGGACATGCCGGACGTGGACCTGTTCCTGCGGCCCAGCGGCGAGCAGCGCACCTCCAACTACCTGATCTGGCAGAGCGCCTACGCCGAGATGGTCTTCCAGGACGTCCTCTGGCCCGACTTCGACCGCCGCGACCTGTGGCGCGCCTGCCTCGAATACGCCTCGCGCGACCGCCGCTTCGGGGGCGCCATCCCGAACGAGGAGCAGATCGCCAACAGTTAGGCGCGGTACGTACGTACGCGTGGGGCCCGCAACGCCGACTCGGCGGTACGGGCCCCACGTACGTACGCGGCTACTTCTTCTTGGCGCAGTCCTCGCACGTACCGAAGATCTCCACCGTGTGCGCCACGTTCACGAAGCCGTGCTCCGCGGCGATGGCCTCCGCCCACGACTCGACCGCGGGGCCCTCGACCTCGACGGCCTTGCCGCAGACGCGGCAGACCAGGTGGTGGTGGTGCTCGCCGGTCGAGCAGCGGCGGTAGACCGCCTCGCCGTCGTTGGTGCGCAGCACGTCGACCTCGCCGGCGTCGGCGAGGGACTGGAGCGTGCGGTAGACCGTGGTCAGGCCCACGGAGTCACCGCGGTGCTTGAGCATGTCGTGGAGCTCCTGCGCACTGCGGAACTCGTCCACCTCGTCGAGCGCGGCCGCCACAGCGGCGCGCTGCCGGGTGGACCGGCCTCGTACGGGGGGTCCCGCAGCCGTCGTCACAGGTGCCTCCTAGCACTCTTCAGCACTCGTCCGCACTTTCGTGGTGCGTCGTCTCGCCCGGCCATTGTGCCAGGTGGCCGCCGGACGCTGACCAGAGTGATCTCAGACAGTGACCTCGTCCGACGTGGAGCGCGAGCCCGGCACGTCCGCCGTGCACGCCGCGTCGCGGGCCGCGGAGGCACGCGCCCTTCGGCGCGCCAGAGGCGTCGCGAGCACTGTGAGCACGATGAACACGCCGATCGTCAGGAGCACGATCGTCGCTCCCGGGGGCACGTCCTGGTAGTACGACGTGACGGTGCCGCCCAGCGTCACGGCGACACCGATGGCCACCGCGATCGCGAACGTCGCCGCGAAGCTCCGGGTGAGCTGCTGCGCCGCGGCCACCGGCACCACCATGAGCGCCGACACCAACAGCAGGCCCACGACCCGCATGGCGACGGTGACCGTGACCGCCGCGGTCACCGCCGTCAGCAGGTTCAGCGCGCGCACGGGCAGACCCGTCACGCGCGCGAACTCCTCGTCCTGGCTCACCGCGAACAACTGGCGGCGCAGGCCGACCGTGACCAGGACCACGAACGCGGCGAGCAGACAGATCGCCGTCACGTCGTCGTCCGAGACCGTCGAGAGGGACCCGAAGAGGTAGGAGCTCAGGTTCGCGTTCGAGCCGCCCGGCGCGAGGTTGATCAGCATCACGCCGCCCGCCATGCCGCCGTAGAACAGCATCGCGAGCGCGATGTCGCCGCGCGTCTTGCCGTACCAGCGGATCAGCTCCATCGCCACAGCTCCGACCACCGCGACGGCCGTGGCCATCCACACCGGGGAGGTGGAGAGGAGGAAGCCGAGGCCGACACCGGTCATCGCGACATGGCCGATTCCGTCGCCCATGAGGGCCTGGCGGCGCTGCACCAGATAGATGCCGACCGCGGGGGCGGTGATGCCGACGAGGGCGGCGGCGAGCAGCGCCCGCTGCATGAATTCGTAGTTCAGGAATTCCATGACGATCGCCGGTCCTCAGGTGAGCAGGCCGGTGCGGACCGGGGCCGCGTCGGCGTCGTGCGGGTGGACGTGGTCGTGGCCGGGCAGCGCGTGCTGGCCGACGGCCTTGGGCGGCGGGCCGTCGTGCAGCACGCAGCCGTCGCGCAGCACCACCGCGCGGTCGATCAGCGGCTCCAGCGGGCCCAGCTCGTGCAGCACGAGGAGGACCGAGGCGCCCTCCTTGACCTGGTGGCGCAGGGTGGCCGCGAGGACCTCCTGGCTGGCCAGGTCGACGCCCGCCATCGGCTCGTCCATGATCAGCAGTTCGGGCTCGGAGACCAGGGCGCGGGCGATCAGGACCCGCTGGTGCTGGCCGCCGGAGAGGGCGCTGACGGAGTCCTTGGCGCGGTCCGCCATGCCGACCAGCTCCAGGGCGTGCGTCACCGCCGCGCGGTCCGCCTTGCGCAGCACGCCGAAGCGGGCCCGCGCGAGCCGGCCGGACGTCACGACCTCCGTGACCGTCGCCGGGACACCGCCCGCGGCCGTGGTGCGCTGCGGGACATAGCCCACGCGCGCCCAGTCCCGGAAGCGCCGCCGCGGCGTACCGAAGATCTCGACCGTGCCGCCGGTCACCGGGACCTGCCCGATGACCGTGCGCACGGCCGTCGACTTGCCGGAGCCGTTCGCGCCGAGCAGCGCGACGACCTCGCCGCGGCCCACGGCGAGGTCGATGCCGCGAAGCACCGGGCGGCCGCCCAGCTCGGCCGTCACCTCGCGCAGGGATATGACGGGTTCACTCTTGGCGTCGGCCATGGCGGGTGCCTTTCGTGCCGGGGCGGTGGCGGCGGCCACCGCGGTGGTGGAGGTCACTTCTCGCCGAGTGCCTTCTGGAGGGCGGCGAGGTTGGACCGCATCACCTCGATGTAGTCGTCGCCCTTCGACTTCTTCGTGATGCCCTCGATCGGGTCGAGCACGTCCGTCTTCAGCTTGGCGTCCTTCGCGAGGGTCTTCGCGGTCTTGTCGCTGACCAGCGTCTCGTAGAACACCGTGGTGACGCCGTCGGCCTTCGCCATCTCCTGGAGGTCCTTGACGCGGTTCGCGCTCGGCTCGCCCTCGGGGTCCAGGCCGGAGATGGCCTCCTCGGTGAGGCCGTAGCGCTCGGCGAGGTAGCCGAAGGCGGCGTGGGTGGTGATGAAGACCTTCGACTCGGTGTTCTTCAGGCCGTTCTTGAAGTCCGTGTCCAGGCCCGTCAGCTTCTTCACCACGGCGGCGGTGTTCTTCTCGTACGTGGCCTTGTGGTCCGGGTCGGCCTTCGCGAAGGCCTTGCCGACGCCCTCGGCGACCTCGGCGTACTTCACCGGGTCCAGCCAGATGTGCGGGTCCTGGCCGCCCTCGGTCTCGTGGCGGTGGCCCTCGTGGCCCTCTTCTTCCTTCGCGTGCTCGTCGCCGTGCTCGTCGTGCTCCTCGGAGCCGTGCTCGTCGTGCTCCTCGGCGTGCCCGCCGACCTCGTTGCCGTGCTTCTCCAGGCTGGTCAGGGAGGCGGCGTCGATCTTGGTCTTGATGCCGGACTGGCCGATGGCCTCGTCGACGGAGGGCTGCAGACCCTTCAGGTAGAGCGCGGCGTCCGCGTTCTCCAGCTGCGCCGTCTGCTTGGCGCTGATCTCCAGGTCGTGCGGCTCCTGGCCGGGCTCGGTGAGCGTGGTGACCTCGACGTTCTTGCCGCCGATCCGCTGGGCCAGGAACTCCATGGGGTAGAACGACGCCACTACGTCCAGCTTGCCCTCGCTGTTCTTGTCCGCCGCGTCCGAGGACGAGCAGCCGGACAGGGCGGTGAGGCCCAGAACCGTGGCGGTGGCGAGGGCAGCGGTGGGTATGAGGCGTCGTACGTTCATGACAGTCATTTTCAACAAACTTGGAAACGGTTGTCAACAAAGTGTCGATCTGTACGCGTCTGCTCGCGCTCGGCGACCGTCGGAACCGGACCGCGCCAGAACCGATTTGATCCGAGGGGTACGGCCGCCGGTAATCTGAAGCATTCGCTCCTGAGGCATGCGTTTCGTCAGCCCCGAAGCGTTGCTTCGCCGTCGTCGTAATGAAGAGAGCACCGTGGCCGCCGACAAGATCGACACCATCGTCAGCCTGAGCAAGCGCCGAGGCTTCGTCTTTCCGTGCAGTGAGATCTACGGCGGCCAGCGCGCCGCCTGGGACTACGGACCGCTCGGCGTGGAGCTGAAGGAGAACATCAAGCGTCAGTGGTGGCGCTACATGGTCACCTCGCGGGAAGACGTCGTCGGTATCGACTCGTCCGTGATCCTGGCCACCGAGGTCTGGCAGGCCTCCGGCCACGTCGCCACCTTCACCGACCCGCTCACCGAGTGCACCTCCTGTCACAAGCGCTTCCGCGCCGACCACCTGGAGGAGGCGTACGAGGCGAAGAAGGGCCGCGCCCCGGAGAGCCTCGCGGACATCAACTGCCCCAACTGCGGCACCAAGGGCCAGTTCACCGAGCCCAAGCAGTTCTCCGGCCTGCTCTCCACCCACCTCGGCCCCACCCAGGACAGCGGCTCCGTCGCCTACCTGCGGCCCGAGACCGCCCAGGGCATCTTCACCAACTTCGCCCAGGTGCAGACCACTTCGCGGCGCAAGCCGCCGTTCGGCATCGCCCAGATGGGCAAGTCCTTCCGCAACGAGATCACGCCCGGCAACTTCATCTTCCGCACCCGCGAGTTCGAGCAGATGGAGATGGAGTTCTTCGTCAAGCCGGGCGAGGACGAGAAGTGGCAGGAGTACTGGATGGAGCAGCGCTGGAACTGGTACACCGGCCTCGGCATGCGCGAGGAGAACATGCGGTGGTACGAGCACCCGCAGGAGAAGCTCTCCCACTACTCCAAGCGCACCGCTGACATCGAGTACCGCTTCCAGTTCGGCGGCAGCGAGTGGGGCGAGCTCGAGGGCGTCGCCAACCGCACCGACTACGACCTGTCGGCCCACTCCAAGGCGTCCGGCCAGGACCTGTCGTACTTCGACCAGGAGGCCGGCGAGCGCTGGACTCCGTACGTCATCGAGCCCGCCGCCGGTGTCGGCCGCACCATGCTGGCCTTCCTGCTCGACTCCTACGTCGAGGACGAGGCGCCCAACGCCAAGGGCAAGCTGGAGAAGCGCACGGTCATGCGCTTCGACCACCGCATCGCCCCGGTGAAGGTCGCGGTCCTGCCGCTGTCCCGCAACCCGGAGCTGTCGCCCAAGGCCAAGGGTCTGGCCGCCGCCCTCCGGCAGAACTGGAACATCGAGTTCGACGACGCCGGCGCCATCGGCCGCCGCTACCGCCGCCAGGACGAGATCGGCACGCCGTACTGCGTGACGGTCGACTTCGACACCCTGGAGGACAACGCGGTGACCGTGCGCGAGCGCGACACCATGAAGCAGGAGCGGGTGTCCCTCGACCAGATCGAGGGCTACCTGGCTACGCGCCTCGTCGGCTGCTGACGCCCGGCTGCTGACGGTCAGCCGCTGATCTCCGGCTGCTGACGTTCACTCTTTCTTGGCACGAAGGCCCCCGGTTCCGGCCACGGAACCGGGGGCCTTTGCTGCACACTGGGCGCCATGCCTTCGACGACCACGAGCAAGGTCAGCAGATGGGACCAGCACGGGCGCGAACATGTCGTCCGTGTGCAAAAGGCGGGCGTGCAGCGGCAGTTGACCTGCGACACCTGCGGCTGGAGCCGCAAGGCCCAGTTCCTGCCCTGGCTCAAGGCCGAGGAACACTTGGCGCAGGAGCACCAGGCGACCGTGGACCCCTCGGCGTCCTCCGGCTGAGCAGCGGCCGGGCGCGCGGTGCGCCGTGGTGCCGCGGCCACCTGTGCGGCCGCGGGTGGTTCGTGGCTGGTCGCGCAGTTCCCCGCGCCCCTTCGGGCGCGCAGAGCCTACGCGGCGTCGCGGATCAGGTCGGCCGCCTTCTCCCCGATGGCGAGCGCCGCCGCGTTCGTGTTCACCGACACGATCGAAGGCATCACCGACGCGTCCGCGACGCGGAGGCCGGGGACGCCCCGGACCCTGAGGTCCGGGGTCACCACGGCCGCCGCCCCCGTCCCCATCGCGCAGCTGCCCGCCAGGTGGAAGTACGGCCCCGTCGCCGCCGCGAGGAACGCCCGCAGGCCCGCCTCGTCCGTGACCCCCGGTCCGGGCAGCACCTCCCGCGCACCCCACTCCGCGAACGGCTCCGCGGCCGCCACCTCCCGCGCCACCTCCAGGCCGTGCAGCATGCGCCGTACGTCCGACTCGTCGGTGAGATAGCCGGGGTCGATCAGCGGCGGCGTGCCCGGGTCGGCGTCGGCCAGGCGCACCGAGCCGCGGGCGCGCGGCACCGTGGCCACGCCGAGGGTGAAGCCGTTCTCGGGCGCCGTCATCGTCGGCGGGTGGTACGGCACATGGATGAACATCACCTGCATGTCGGGGCCCGGCAGGGAGGCGTCGCTGCGCCAGGCGAGGGACGCCTCCGACAGGTTCACGCGACCGGCCGGTACCGGCCGGTCGGCCTCGTACACGAGCCCGCACAGCGGATGGTCCTGCAAGCCCCGGCCCACGCCCGGTAGATCGTGGCGCACCGCCACCCCGGCCCGGCGCAGCTCGTCGGCCGGACCGATGCCGGACAGCAGCAGGAGCCGGGGCGAGTCGACCGCGCCCGCGCTGACGATCACTTCGGCGCGCGCGTACGCCCGCACCGTCCTGCCGTCGCGCGTGAACTCCACGCCCGTGCACCGGTCGCCGTCGAAGAGCAGCCGGTGCGCGCGGGAGTCCGTGGACACCGTGAGGTGCGGGCGGCGCGCGGCGACGGGGTGCAGATAGGCGTCGGCCGCGCTCTGCCGGATCCCGTCGGCGACCGTCAAGTCGTGCAGGCCCGCGCCTTCTTGGCGGGCTCCGTTGAAGTCGTCGGTGAGGGGGTGGCCGACGGCGGCCGCCGCGGCGACGAAGGTACGGGAGAGGGGATTGACGTCGGCGTCGGCGGCGGGGGAGGGGCGCAGGGGGCCGGAGTCCCCGCGGAGTTCGGCCCCGGCGCGGCCGCCGCCCGGCACGGACTCCATCCGCCGGAAGTACGGCAGCAGGTCGTCGAAGCCC
Organism: Streptomyces aureoverticillatus; assembly: GCF_014649395.1. Classification (GTDB taxonomy): domain Bacteria; phylum Actinomycetota; class Actinomycetes; order Streptomycetales; family Streptomycetaceae; genus Streptomyces; species Streptomyces aureoverticillatus. The sequence continues at coordinate 157,109 of NZ_BMSY01000002.1, read as the reverse complement.
CAGCCGGTGCAGCCCGCGGCCGCCCAGGCGTCGTAGTCGGCGCGGTGGCCGCGCAGGAACACCATCGCGTTGATCGCGCTGGAACCACCGAGGGTGCGGCCGCGCGGGCAGCGCGGCGCGATCCCGCCGAGGCCCGGCTGCGGCACCGAGGCATAGCCGTGGTCCACGTCCGTGCCGAACAGCGACGGCCACGCGAAGGGCGTAGAGAGGTCCGCCTTGGTCTCGCGGGGCCCCGCTTCGAGCAGCAGCACGCTGGTGGCACCGGCGCCCCGGTCCTCGCTGAGCCGCGCGGCGATCACGCACCCGGCGGACCCGGCGCCGACGACGACGTAGTCGGACTCCGTCGCCTCGGTTTCCGCCAACTCGCTTTCTCCTGAAGCCACTTCGCTCCTCCTGATGTCCCGCGGGTCTGCCGGGGTTCAGGGAATCAGGCGGGGCGGGCGCGGGTCAGCGGAACGGGAGAATCGGCTGGGGTCACAGCCGCGGAGTCAGGGGCGCAGGGCCCGCACCAGCAGGTCGAGCAGCGACGTGAAGGCGTCCTCGGCGCCCGCGCGTGACCAGTCGGGCGCGTACACCGGGTCGTGGTAGCGGGCCGTGGCCTCGAACAGGGCCTGGGCCGTGGAGTCCGGCTCGCACGGGGCGAACTCGCCGCTCTCGACGCCCTGTCGGACGATCGCGGCGAGCTGCCCGGTGAGGTCCGCGATGTGCTCTTCGACGACCTCGCTGGCCTCGCCGGTGAGGACCGTGTACGTCGCGAACAGCTCGGGGTCGTCGCCCGCCTTGTGCTGCTTGGCCTCGAACAGGCCGGCCAGCCAGCGCCGCAGCCGGTCCTCGGCGGACCCGTCCGCGTCGACCACGCCGGACAGGGCGTCGGACGTCCGGTCCAGCCACCGCTTGGTGACCGCCTCGCGCAGCGCGGCCTTCGTGCGGAAGTGGCGGTACACGCTGGCGTGGCTGACGCCGAGCGCGCGGGCCACGTCCACCACGGTCGCCTTGGCGGCACCGTGGCGGCGCAGCACCTCCTCGGTCGTGGCGAGGATGCGCTCGGCGGTCAGGGTCTCGGTCGTAGCCATGGTCAAGAAGGTACCCGCAGGTACCGACCACGGCGGGGGCCGGTCATGTCAGCGCTCGCTGTCGAGGTGCGCCATCTGCGCCTCGGGGTAGCGCGCGCCGGCGGCGGCGCCGGCCGGGACGGCCTGCTCGACGGCGGCGAGGTCGGCGTCGTCGAGGGTGACGTCCAGGGCGCCGAGGGCCTCGGTGAGGCGGTCGCGGCGGCGGGCGCCGACCAGCGGCACGATGGCCGCGCCGGACTTCGGTCCCTGGGCGAGCACCCAGGCGATCGCGGTCTGCGCGACGCTCACGCCCTTGTCGTCGGCGATCTTGCGCAGGGCGTCGACGAGGTCCAGGTTGCGCTGGAGGTTCTCGCCCTGGAAGCGGGGGCTCATGCCGCGGAAGTCGTTCGCGGCGAGCTGCCGGTCGCGGGTGAAGTGGCCGGAGATCAGGCCGCGCGACAGGACGCCGTACGCGGTGACGCCGATGCCCAGTTCGGCGGCGGTGGGCAGGATCTCGTCCTCGATGCCGCGGGAGATCAGGGAGTACTCGATCTGGAGGTCCGAGACGGGCGCGACGGCCGCCGCGCGGCGCAGCGTGTCCGCGCCGACCTCCGACAGGCCGATGTGGCGCACGTGCCCCTTCTCGACCAGCTCGGCGATGGCGCCGACGGTCTCCTCGATGGGCACGTCCGGGTCGACGCGGGCGATGCGGTAGACGTCGATGTGGTCGACGCCGAGGCGCTGCAGGGAGTACGCGGCGAAGTTCTTCACCGCGGCCGGGCGCCCGTCGTAGCCCGACCAGCCGCCGTCCGGGTCGCGGAGGGCGCCGAACTTCACGCTGGTGAGGGCCTGTTCGCGGCGGGCGGCGGGGGCGGAGCGCAGGGCCTCGCCGATGAGGAGTTCGTTGTGGCCCATCGCGTAGAAGTCCCCGGTGTCGAGGAGCGTGACGCCCGCTTCGAGGGCGGCGTGGATCGTCGCGATCGACTCCGTGCGGTCGGCCTCGCCGTACAGCGCGGACATGCCCATGCAGCCGAGGCCGAGGGCGGAGGTGGTGGGGCCGGTGGTGCCGAGGGTCAGGGTGCGCATGGGGGCTCCTGGGGTGTCCTGGGTTGTGCTGGGTGGGGGCTGCGGCGGGCGGCCGCCGCGGGCTGCGGTGAACGGGTTGCCGGGGCGCCGGCGAATGGTTGCCGCGACCACGGCGTGCCGGTGCCGTGCTTCCACCATGCACCCTTGGCTGACAGATTTCAAGTTTTGAAATCTGTCAGCTGCTATCTGTCACCTGAGACCTGTCTGGCGGTGGCTCCGTGGTCAGCCGCTGCGCCGTCCCCCGCGCCCACGCCCCGCTGGTCAGGGCGCCCAGGAGCAGCACGGCACCGCCGCAGCCCGCGATCACCCACCACGCCGGGCGACTCGCCTCGGTGAAGTCGTTCGCGTACGAAGCCGTGTGCGCGGCGGCGACGCCGGAGGCGAGGACCGCGCCGATCACCGCGACGCCGAGGGTCTGGCCGATCTGGCGGCTGGTGGAGGCCACGGCGGCGGCCACGCCCGCCTGGGCGCGCGGCATCCCGGCCACCGCGGTGTTGGTGATCGGCGCGTTCACGAAGCCGAAGCCCAGCCCGAACAGGACGTACGCGAGCAGCCGGCTCGGGCCCGCGTCCTCCGCCTCGAAGGCCGCGAACAGCACCCCGGCCGCCGTCATCGCGACGCCCGCGATCAGCAGTGAGGCGCGCGGCCCCCGGGCGCCGACGAGCCGCCCCGACAGCGGCGCGCACACCAGCGTCATGGCCGCCATCGGCAGCATCCACAGGCCGGCGTGCAGCGCGTCGAGTCCGCGTACGTCCTGGAGGTAGAGGGTCGAGAGGAACAGGAAGCCGCCGAGGGCCGCGAACGCCGCGATCGCGATCACGGTGGCGCCGCTGAACGGCGCCGACTGGAAGAAGCGCAGGTCGATCAGGGGTTCCGCGCGGCGCGGCTCGTACCGGAGCAGGCCCACGAGCGCCGCCGCGGCCGTCGCCGCGAACGTCATGATCAGCGGGGACGTCCAGCCCGCCGTGGGCGCCTCGATGATCGCGTACGTCAGGGCGCCGAGCAGCACGATCACCAGGAGCTGGCCGACGGGGTCGGCGCGGCGCGGCTCGGGCGCGCGGGACTCGGGGACGTACCGGGCGGTGAGGAACAGCGCCGCGAGGCCCACCGGCAGATTGACCAAGAAGATCGCCCGCCAGCCCACCGAGTCCACAAGGAGGCCGCCCACCAGCGGGCCCGCCGCCATCGAGATGCCGACGACGCCGCCCCACACCCCGATGGCGCGGGCCCGCTCGCGCGGCTCGGTGAAGGTGTTCGTGATGATCGACATGGCGACCGGGTTGAGCATCGAGCCGCCCACCGCCTGGACCATCCGGAAGGCCACCAGGCATTCCAGGTTGGGGGCGAGCGAGCACAGCACCGAGCCGAGCGTGAAGACCAGCAGGCCCGCCTGGAACACCTTGCGGCGCCCGATCCGGTCGGCCGTCGACCCCGCCAGCATCAGGAACGAGGCGAGGACGAGGGTGTAGGCGTCGATCGTCCACTGCATGCCCGAGACACCGGCGTCGAACTCCCGGCGCATCGTGGGCAGCGCCACGTTCAGGATGGTGTTGTCGAGGCTCACGATCAGCAGGCTCATGCAGCAGATCGCGAGCACCAGTATCCGGCGCCGATGGCTCAGCTCGGGCATACGGTCGACGGTATCCCCAGGCGCGGGGCCCCGCCTCGGGCGGGCGGGGCGCGCGGCGTCAGCCGAGGTCGCGCGGCAGGCGCAGGCTCAGCGCGGCGAGGCCGACGAGCCCGGCGAGCTGGACGGCGAGGACCGTCGCGAAGGCCTCGCGCAGGCCGACGCCGGAGTTCAGCGCCAGGAACAGCGAGCCGAGCGTGGCCACGCCCACGGCGAGGCAGGACTGCTGGGCCGTCGCGGCGAGCCCGCTGCCCGCGCCCGCACGCGCGGCGGGCACGGCGGACAGCAGGATGCGGTAGTACAGCGGGAGCTGGACGCCCTGGCCGAAGCCGCACAGGGCCAGGCCCGGCGCCAGCGTCAGCGGGGTGAGCGCCGACCACGGGGCCCACAGGACCGTCAGGGCCAGGACGACGACGCCCGTGCCGTGCACCAGCGCGCACAGGGTCAGGGCGCGGCTGCCGAGCCGGCGCACCAGGCGCGGCGCGAACAGGGACGCCGCGAACTGCGCGACACCCATGGGGATCAGGGTCAGGCCCGCCTTGAGGGCGCCGTACCCGAAGCCCTCCTGAAGGGTCACCGCGCTCACGAACATCCAGCCGCTGAACCCGATGAAGATGGGCAGGCCGACGAGCAGGCCCCGGCGGACCCCCGGCTCGCGCATCAGGGACGGCGGAAGGAGCGGGCTGCCGCCGCTCGCCTCCGCGCGCCGTTCCACCGCGGTGAACGCCCAGAGCAGGAAGGGCGCGGCGACGAGGGTGACGACCGACCAGAGGGGCCAGCCCGCGGCCCGGCCCTCGGTGAGCGGAAGCAGGAACGCGGTCAGGGACACGGCCAGCAGGACCGTGCCCGCCAGGTCGCCGCGCGCCGGACGGTCGGCTCGGCTGTCCGGCACCGCGCGGACCGCGAACACCAGGGCGAGGGCGGCCACCGGCACGTTCACCAGGAACACCATGCGCCAGCCGGTGCCCGCCAGGTCGGCGGCCACCAGGACGCCGCCGAGTATCTGCCCGAGCACCATCGACACACCGCCGACGGAGCCGTACAGCGAGACGGCGCGGGCCCGGCGCTCCCCGCTCGTCGTCGCGTGGATGGTGGCGAGCACCTGCGGCAGCATCAGCGCGGACGCGGCACCCTGCGCCGCCCGCGCCGCCACCAGCCACCACGCACTCGGCGCGAGTCCGCACGCCAGCGAGGTGAGCCCGAAGGCCGCGACGCCCCACAGGAACAGCGTCCGGCGGCCATGGGTGTCGCCGAGCCGGCCGCCGAGGACGAGCAGCACGGCGTACGCGACGGCGTAGCCCGCGACCACCATCTCCAGGGTGGCGGCGGGGGCGTTCAGGTCGGCCTCGATGTCGGGCAGCGCCACGTTGACGATGAAGAAGTCGATCATCGGCAGGGCGGCGCCGAGCAGGATGGTGACCAGGCCGAGAGGGGTGAGGACGGCGGTCTTCGGGGACGGGTGGGCGGTACGTGTACGAGGCTTGGCGCCATTGGTCGTGAGAGTCACGGATACGACGATGGGCGGGCGCCCTAGGGGGGTACCAGAGTGTCTTTATCCTGGTAGTAGGCGCACCTGGCAAGGGGGTGAGGGGTGCGGCAGCCTGGGGAAGTGACCACCACCGCAGAGCCGAGGGCCTTTTCGTACGCGCCCACGCAGCCGCCGTCGTCTTCGTACGCGCCCACGCAGCCGTCGTCGTCCGGGTCCCCGCAGCCGTCGTCGTCCGGGCCCCCACAGTCGCCCTCGTCCGCGTCCCCGCAGTCGCCCGGTACGACGGAGGACGCCACCCGCCGCCAGGAGCTCGCCGCCTTCCTGCGCAGCCGCCGCGAGCGCATCTCGCCCGAGCAGGTGGGCCTGGTGCGCGGGGCCCGGCGCCGTACGCCGGGGCTGCGCCGCGAGGAGGTCGCGCACCTCTCCGCGGTCGGCGTCACCTGGTACACGTGGCTGGAGCAGGGCCGGGCCATCCGGGTCTCCGCGCAGGTCCTGGACGCCATCGCCCGCGCGCTGCTCATGGACCCGACCGAGCGCGGCCACCTCTTCGTGCTCGCGGGCGTCGTCGACCCGCGCCCCGACTACGACTGCCCGCTGCTTTCCCCGACCGCGCTGCGCCTGATGCACACCATCGCGCCCTACCCGGCCACCCTGCAGAACGCCCGCTACGACGTCCTCGCCCACAACCGCCCCTTCGCCCAGGTCTTCGGCGAGCTGACCGAGCTGCCGCCGCGCGAGCGCAACTGCCTGTGGCTGCTCACCACCAGCAAGCGCTGGCGCGAGACGTTCCTGGACCGGGACGAGATGCTGCGGGACCTGATCGCCAAGTACCGCGCGGGCATGGCCGAGCACGTGGCCGAGCCCGCCTGGAAGGAGCGGCTCGACGGGCTGCTCGCGGAGTCCGCGGAGTTCCGCGAGCTGTGGGGGCGGCACGAGGTCGCGACCATGTCGCCGCACGTCAAGCGGTACCGGCACGCCGAGGTGGGGCTGCTGAGCCTGGAGCACCGCAACCTGTGGATGGCCCCGCAGCCGCAGGCGCACCGGCTCGTCGCCTATGTGCCCGCCGACGAGGAGACGGAGGTGCGCCTGGGACGGCTGGCGGAGCTGCGCGGCGAGTGAGGGACAATGGGGGCTCGCCCCCTTCTCGTACGTTCCCGGAGAGCCGCCCGATGTCCCAGCCCACACAGTCGCAGTCGGCACTGTCGATCGGCCCGCACGCCGTGCGGCCGCCCGTCGTGCTCGCGCCCATGGCCGGGATCACGAACGCGCCGTTCCGGACGCTGTGCCGGGAGTTCAGCGGGGGCAAGGGCCTCTTCGTCAGCGAGATGATCACGACCCGCGCCCTGGTCGAGCGCAACGAGAAGACCATGCAGCTGATCCACTTCGACGCGAGCGAGACGCCGCGCTCGATCCAGCTGTACGGGGTGGACCCCGCCACCGTCGGCAAGGCCGTCCGCATGATCGCGGAGGAGGACCTGGCCGACCACATCGACCTGAACTTCGGCTGCCCGGTCCCGAAGGTGACCCGCAAGGGCGGCGGCTCGGCGCTGCCGTACAAGCGGCCGCTGCTGCGGGCGATCCTCAAGGAGGCCGTGAGCGGCGCCGGGGACCTGCCGGTCACGATGAAGATGCGCAAGGGCATCGACGACGACCACATCACGTTCCTGGACGCCGGGCGGATCGCCGTCGAGGAGGGCGTCACGGCGATCGCCCTGCACGGGCGCACGGCCGCGCAGCACTACGGCGGTACGGCGGACTGGGACGCCATCGCCCGCCTCAAGGAGCACGTCCCGGAGATCCCGGTGCTCGGCAACGGCGACATCTGGTCCGCGGCGGACGCGGTGCGGATGATGCGCGAGACCGGGTGCGACGGGGTGGTCGTGGGGCGTGGGTGCCTCGGGCGGCCGTGGCTCTTCGGTGATCTGGTGGCCGCGTTCGAGGGGACGGGGGCGCCTGCGGCTCCCTCCCTGCGGGAGGTCGCGGCCGTCATGCTGCGGCATGCCGCGCTGCTCGGCGAGTGGATCGGGGACGAGGCGCGGGGCGTCATCGACTTCCGCAAGCACGTCGCGTGGTACCTGAAGGGCTTCGCGGTCGGCTCGGAGATGCGCAAGCGCCTCGCCATCACCTCCTCGCTGGCCGAACTCGAGGACGGCCTCGGCGAGTTGGACCTCGACCAGCCCTGGCCGGCCAGCGCCGACGGCCCCCGCGGCCGCACCTCCGGCAACAACCGCGTGGTCCTGCCGGACGGCTGGCTCAAGGACCCGTACGACTGCGCGGGCATCTCGGCGGACGCGGAACTGGACACGTCGGGCGGCTGACGTCTGGCTCGCCGCGCGGCGGACCACATGCCCGCAGGGCTATGTGCCGCCGCCCACCGCCGTGAGCAACGCCAAAGGTGCCGCTGCCGAGCGGGACTCGCGTACGCACGCGTGGGGGTAGGGAACCGGTGCGGGATACGCGTCCCGGGCGTAGCCGGCGAGGACCTCGGGGAGACGGCCTGCCGCGGTGGTGGCGGCGTCGACCAGGGCGTGGGCGACGGTGCGGGCCTCGTCGTGCAGGCCGTAGCGGGCGAGTCCGAGGGTGATGAGGGCGTTGTCGTGGGGCCAGACGGAGCCGCGGTGGTAGGAGAGGGGGTGGTACGCCCCCTGCCCGGAGGCGATCGTGCGGACGCCCCAGCCGGAGAAGAAGTCGGGTTCGAGCAGGCGACGGCCGACCGCCTCGCCGTACTCCTTGTCCAGGAGCCCGGACCACAGCAGGTGCCCCGCGTCGGAGGCGAGCGCGTCGACCTGCCCGCCGTTCCCGTCGAGCGCGAGCGCGGGGAAGGACCGCGCGGGCATCCAGAAGTCCCGCTGGAAGCGGTCACGGAGGTCGGCGGCGGTCTGCGTGAGAAGGGCGGCGTACACCTCGTCGTCCCACACGGTGCGCGCGAGCCACGCGGTGCGTCGCAACGCGTCGTACGCGTACCCCTGCGCGCCCGCGGCCATCACCGGACCGAGGGCCCGCGTCCCGTCGGCGTCGCAGATCGCGCCGGGGGAGTCCTTCCAGTTCTGGTTGGCGAGCCCGCCCTCGTCCGCGCGGTAGACGAGGTAGCCGCGCGAGGTGAGCCCGCCGTGGTCCAGCATCCAGCCGACGGCGGCCCGCGCGTGCGGCTGGAGGCGCCGGGCCAGGGCGGTGTCGCCGGTCTGTTCCGTGTACGCGCCGAGCAGCACGAGGAACAGCGGGGTGGCGTCGACCGAGCCGTAGTACCGCCCGAAGGGGACCTGCCCGAAGTGGGCGAGCTCCCCGTGCCGCACCTCGTGCACGATCTTGCCGGGCTGGGCGACCCGCCCCTCGGTGTGCTCGGTCGCCTGGGTCGCGGCGAGCGCGGGCAGCGTCGCGGCGGCGAGCCGCGGCAGGTACGGCAGGGCGAACAGGGAGGTCAGCAGGGCGTCGCGGCCGAGCAGCGTGAGGAACCACGGCACGCCGGCCGCGGGCACGCTCAGCTCCTCGCCGTCGGGCCCGCGCGCGGGCACCTGGAGCGAGGCCAGGTCGGCCAGGCCACGCGCACAGGCCGCGGCCAGCTCGGGCCAGCCCGCGGGCGGGGTCACGGAGGATGTGAACTCCCTTTCCGCTTCGGTCAGTTGGCGTAGGGCGGCGCCCGGTGAACTCGGCGGGGCGGGCCGTGGCGGGGCGCCGTGCGGCTCCGCCGTGACGGTCAGGGCCATGTCGGCCGACCCGTGCGCGTCCAGCTCCAGCGTCCACACAAGGCGTCGGGCGCCGGTGCCGGTCTCCTCGACGGCGTCCGGGGCGGGCTCGGCGGTGACGGCGGTCCGCGCGATCCAGTCGCCGCGCCGGTAACCGAACTCGACGCCCTCGACGCGGCCCTGGCCGCTTCCTCCCCTGGGAGCGCGCCCGCTCTCCTCGGCGTCCGCGCCCTCGTCCACCGTCAGCACCCGCCGCGACCGGACCGCCCCCGCCTTGGCGTACGTACGGTGGTCCGAGCGCAGCTCGAACTGGTCGGTGAAGTCGGCGTCGGCGGTCAGTGCGAGCCGCAGCGTCGTCGGCACCGGGCGGTTGCTGGTGATGCGCAGGGCCTCGATCAACGCGCCGTCCACGACGGTCTGTTCGCGGAAGAGGGTGTACGCGGGCGGCTCCTGGCGGCCGCCGCGCGGCACCAGCACGCAGCGCGCCACGCCGGTGTCGGTGCCGGAGGCGGACGTGCCCGGCGCCGAGGCGGTCACGGGAGTGAGCACCTCGGGGACGGCGCCGTCCACCGTGAGCTGCCAGCGGCTCAGGTGCCGCGCGTCGCGCACGAACAGCCCGTCCGGGGCGGTGCCGCCGGGCACGCCCCGGATGTCGCCGCCCGCGCCCACCGCCGCGAACGTCGCGCCGTACACGAGCAGTTGGTGCTGCCGGTCAGTCATTCCGAGCCCCTTCGTCCGAACCAGGCCCCGCTGTCGTATCCCTGTGCACGCCACCATCACCGTGCGCACCCACGTCCACGTCCCCGTGCACGCTCAAGTCGAGGGCGAGCGCCGCGCTCCAGCTGAAGCCGCGGGCGCCGCAGCCGGCTCCGGTGTACGGATCCACGTACTCGGCGAATTCCGAGGTCACCGCCGTGTCGAGCAGCGCCGCGCGCAGCAGGTCCGCGCGCTCCCGCTCGCCGTGCAGTCGCAGGCCGCGCTCCAGCAGCCAGTTGGTGTTGAACCAGGCGGGACCGCGCCAGTAGCGCTGCGGGTCGAAGGCGGGGCTGAGCAGATCGTGACTCGGCACCAGACGGGCCCGCCCGCCGAGCTCGAAGTGCGGCCCGCACGCGGTGCGCACCAGGGCCGCGGCGATGTCCCGGGGCAGCCCGGGCAGCACGAGCGGAATCAGCCCGGTCACCCCGCGCTCGGCGACGAGCGCGCCTCCGGCGGCCGGCGAACCCTCGGCCGCGTGCGTGCGTGTGCCCCCGGCGAGCAGGTCCCGGCACCGGAAGATGCCGTCCGCCGGGTCCCACAGCCGCTCCACCAGGACCCGCGTGAGCCGCTCCGCGCGCTCGTGCCGGGCCGTGGCGGGCACGCCGAGCTCGCCGGTGATCCGGGCGAGCGCGTGCTCGGAGGCGATCAGGAGGGCGTTGAACGACGGGTCCTCGACGGCGAAACCACCCGCCCTGATCGCGGCGTCGGCGCCCGCCCCGGCCCCGTACCCCGCGTCCCGGTAATCCGCCGCGAGTCGCACATACCGTCCGTAGTCCAGATCCGTCGGCCGGTCCTGCGGCGAGCCGTGGTCCAGGTCGGCGCGCCGGAACGTACGCGGTCGCGCGGGTGCCACCCGGCTCAACGGGGCGTCCCAGCAGGGGCTGTTGTCCATGCCCTGCTCCCAGGGGTGGACGACCGCCGCGAGCCCCGCGCCGCCGAGGTCCCGGTGGTGCAGCAGGAACCGGTGCCAGGCGGCGAGGCGTGGGTGCAGGCGCGGCAGGAAGGAGCGGGCCCGGGACAGGCCGGGGTCGGCCAGGTGGACCAGCCACGCGGCGAGCGCGTGCACCGGGGGCTGCACGATGCCGGAGGTCTGCACGGCCCCGGGCGCGCCCGCCGCCCGCCCGGCCGTGGTGGAGCGCCAGAAGTCGGGGCTCGGAAAATACGCGTCGAGCGGGACGGAGGGATTGAACACGATGTGCGGCACCCGGCCGTCGGCCCACTGCGCGGACAGCAGCGTCTCCAGCTCCAACTGGGCGCGCAGCGGCGAGATGTGGCGCGACCCGATGGCGATGAACGCGGAGTCCCAGGACCACTGGTGCGGATACAGCTCGCGGGACGGGACGGTCGATGTGCCGGTCCAGTTGGCGGCGAGCACCCGGGCGGCGCGTTCGCGGAGTGCGGCGGGGGCGGCGTCCGGGGCGGGTGGGGCGTGCGGGGCGGGTGGGGCGTGCGGGGTGGTCGTGTCGCGCCGGGCGGCGGGGCCGGCCGCGGTGGTGGCGGGGGGCCGGGTCGCGGCCCTCGTCGTGGTCGTACGGTCCACGCGTCACTCCCGGGGGCCGTCGGCCGCTCACCGGGGGCGGGCACGACAGCCTGTCAGTTTGGGTCCATCCACCATAGAGTTACGTCTGCTTAACACGCAAAACCCAATATGTAACGCCTAGTTGATGAGCACAAGGGCCTGGACGCGCGGGCGCGGGGTAGATCAGGGGAGTGCGCATGAAGAGCGGCAACGCGAGCGACCGGGCCAGCGCGGGCGACCTGCTCCACCTGGTCCGCAGCGGCCGCGCGACGACCCGCGGCGCCCTGCAGGAGGTCACCGGCCTGTCCCGGGCCACCGTCGGCCAGCGCCTGGACCGCCTCTTCCGCGCGGGCTGGCTGCGCGAGGGCTCCGGCAACCCGGTGGCGTCCCCGCTGGGCGGCCGCCCCTCGGTCCGCCTGGAGTTCGACGACGGGCACGCCGTCGTCCTCGCCGCCGACCTGGAGACCCGGCACGCCCGCACCGCCCTGCTCACCCTCACGGGCGAGGTCGTCGCCGAGCGTGGCTGGCCGCTGCGGGTCGACGAGGGCCCGGAGAAGGTCCTGGACGAGCTCGGCGCCGGATTCGGCGAGCTGCTGCGCGCGAGCGGCCGGAGCCCGGACGCGGTGTGCGGCATCGGGCTCGCGGTGCCCGGCCCGGTCGACAGCGAGACCGGCCGCGTGGTGCAGCCGCCGATCATGCCCGGCTGGGACGGCTACGACATAAGGGGCAGACTCCGCCGCGCCTTCACCGAGCACACGGGCGCCACCGCGCCGGTGCCGGTGTACGTCGACAACGACGCGAACCTCATGGCGTACGGCGAGCAGCGCGCCCACTACCCCGACTGCTCGGCGTTCGCGCTCGTCAAGGTCTCCACCGGCATCGGCGCGGGCGTCGTGGTCGACGGCTCGGTCTACCGGGGCGTCGACGGCGGCGCGGGCGACATCGGGCACATACGCGTCCCCGACGCCCCCGGGAGCGCCGCCGCGCTGTGCAAGTGCGGCGCGTACGGCTGCCTGGCCGCCGTGGCCAGCGGGCGGGCCGTGGCCGCGCGGCTCTCGGCGGCGGGGGTGCCGGCCGCGTCCGGGTCGGACGTGCGGGAGCTGCTCGCCGCCGGGCACCCGGAGGCCGTGGGGCTCGCGCGCGAGGCCGGGCGGCAGGTCGGCGACGTTCTCGCCACCGTCGTGACCCTGCTGAACCCGGGCGTTCTCATGATCGCCGGAGATCTGGCCGGAACACCCTTCCTCACCGGCGTGCGCGAGCTGCTCTACCAGCGGGCCCTGCCGCGCTCCACCGCCCACCTGGAGATCGTCACCTCGCTGCTCGGCGAGCGGGCGGGGCTGGTCGGGGCGGGTGCGCTGGTGGTGGAGCAGCTGTACGCCCCGGAGCGGGCGGAGGCGCGGCTCGCGGCGCTCGGCTTCTGAGCGGAGCGGGAGCGTCCGCGCGGCGGCCCGCATGCCGAGATTTCGCCGCCGGAAACGGCGTGATTCTCGCCACCCCTGATAGGGCTTGCGCTCAGATGAGCGCCCGCTGGGCGGGCTCCGGGTGGCTGCACTTCTCCAAGGGGTGGCACTCAGTGCCATCGCTCGATCATTTACGAGTTGAAGTCACATCTGAGTTCCGATCGCTCATCTGAGCGGAATCCTGGTGCTATGCGGGTTGACCCTTCAAGACTTGAACCCTGTCTCGTCGCCTTGCCTACCGTCGAGTCACTTTCGATCTAGCGGCGGACGGGTGGTTACGCCCGTGTGACCCACAAGTGGACGTACCCAGACGCCTTCGATCTGGGTATGTTCCTCGCCGTCAGGGCAGCCACCGCGTCCTCGAGGAGTCGAGACCCGTGTCGGAAAACAAAGATCCCCACGTAGCTCAGGGCGTGAAGTTCGTTTACGACTTCACCGAGGGCAACAAGGACCTCAAGGACCTGCTCGGCGGGAAGGGTGCGAACCTCGCCGAGATGACCAACCTGGGTCTTCCGGTGCCTCCGGGGTTCACCATCACCACCGAGGCCTGCAAGGTCTACCTCGACAGCGGCGAGGAGCCCGCGGCACTCCGTGACGAGGTGGGCGCGCATCTCGCCGCCCTTGAGCAGAAGATGGGCAAGAAGCTCGGCCAGGCCGACGACCCGCTGCTCGTCTCCGTGCGCTCGGGCGCCAAGTTCTCCATGCCCGGCATGATGGACACCGTCCTGAACATCGGGCTCTCCGACAAGTCCGTGCAGGGACTGGCCAAGCAGGCCGGCGACGACCGCTTCGCGTGGGACTCCTACCGCCGCCTCATCCAGATGTTCGGCAAGACCGTGCTCGGCGTCGACGGCGAACTCTTCGAGGACGCCCTGGAGAAGGCCAAGCAGGCCAAGAAGGTCACGGTCGACACCGACCTGGACGCGGGCGAGCTGAAGAAGCTCGTCACCAAGTTCAAGAAGATCGTCAAGTCCGAGGCGGGGCGCGACTTCCCGCAGGATCCGCGCGAGCAGATGGACCTCGCGATCCACGCGGTCTTCGACTCCTGGAACACCGACCGCGCCAAGCTCTACCGCCGCCAGGAGCGCATCCCGCACGACCTCGGCACCGCGGTCAACGTCTGCTCGATGGTCTTCGGCAACCTCGGCCCGGACTCCGGCACGGGCGTCGCCTTCACCCGCGACCCGGCCTCGGGCCAGCAGGGCGTGTACGGCGACTACCTGCAGAACGCGCAGGGCGAGGACGTCGTCGCGGGCATCCGCAACACGGTCCCGCTCGCCGAGCTCGAGCAGCTCGACAAGAAGTCGTACGACCAGCTCATGCAGATCATGGAGACCTTGGAGACGCACTACAAGGATCTCTGCGACATCGAGTTCACCATCGAGCGCGGCCAGTTGTGGATGCTGCAGACGCGCGTCGGCAAGCGCACCGCCGGTGCCGCCTTCCGCATCGCCACGCAACTCGTCGACCAGGGCCTGATCGACGAGGCCGAAGCCCTTCAGCGGGTCAACGGGGCGCAGCTGGCGCAGCTGATGTTCCCGCGCTTCGACGAGGACGCGAAGGTAGAGCAGCTCGGGCGTGGCATCGCCGCGTCGCCGGGTGCCGCCGTCGGCAAGGCCGTCTTCGACTCGTACACCGCCATCAAGTGGTCGCGCTCCGGCGAGAAGGTCATCCTGATCCGCCGCGAGACGAACCCGGACGACCTGGACGGCATGATCGCGGCGGAGGGCATCCTCACGTCCCGCGGCGGCAAGACCTCGCACGCGGCCGTGGTCGCCCGCGGCATGGGCAAGACCTGCGTGTGCGGCGCCGAGGACCTGGAGGTCGACACCAAGCGGCGTCGCCTGACCGTGAACGGCCACGTCGTCGAGGAGGGCGACGTCGTCTCCATCGACGGCTCCACCGGCAAGGTGTACCTGGGCGAGGTACCCGTGGTCCCGTCCCCGGTCGTGGAGTACTTCGAGGGCCGCATGCACGCGGGCGCCGACGACGCCGACGAGCTGGTCAAGGCCGTGCACCGGGTCATGGCGTACGCGGACCGGGTGCGCCGGCTGCGGGTGCGGGCCAACGCGGACAACGCCGAGGACGCGCTGCGGGCCCGCCGCTTCGGCGCGCAGGGCATCGGCCTGTGCCGCACCGAGCACATGTTCCTCGGTGAGCGCCGCGAGCTGGTGGAGCACCTGATCCTCGCCGACACCGACGAGGAGCGCGAGAACGCGCTGAAGGAGCTCCTGCCCCTCCAGAAGCGGGACTTCGTGGAGCTCTTCGAAGCGATGGACGGCTTGCCCGTCACCGTCCGTCTCCTCGACCCGCCGCTGCACGAGTTCCTGCCCGACATCACCGAGCTGTCGGTGCGCGTCGCGCTCGCCGAGTCCCGCAAGGACGCCAACGAGAACGACCTGCGCCTCCTTCAGGCCGTGCACCGCCTGCACGAGCAGAATCCGATGCTGGGCCTGCGCGGCGTACGCCTCGGCCTGGTCATCCCCGGCCTGTTCACCATGCAGGTGCGGGCCATCGCGGAGGCCGCCGCCGAGCGCAAGAACGCCAAGGGCGACCCGCGCGCGGAGATCATGATCCCGCTCGTCGGCACCGTCCAGGAGCTGGAGATCGTCCGCGAGGAGGCCGAGCAGGTCATCGCCGACGTCGAGCGGAGCACCGGCGTGCACCTGAAGCTGTCGCTCGGCACGATGATCGAGCTGCCGCGTGCCGCCCTCACCGCCGGTCAGATCGCCGAGGCCGCCGAATTCTTCTCCTTCGGCACGAACGACCTCACCCAGACGGTGTGGGGCTTCTCCCGCGACGACGTGGAGGCCTCGTTCTTCACGGCCTACCTGGAGAAGGGCATCTTCGGCGTCTCCCCGTTCGAGACGATCGACAAGGACGGCGTCGGCAAGCTGGTCCGCGACGCGGCCGCGGCCGGCCGGGCCACCCGCCCCGACCTCAAGCTCGGCGTCTGCGGCGAGCACGGCGGCGACCCGGAGTCGGTGCACTTCTTCCACGAGGTGGGCCTGGACTACGTCTCCTGCTCCCCGTTCCGCATCCCGGTGGCCCGCCTGGAGGCAGGCCGCGCGGCGTCGACGTCGACGGGCAGCGACCACCGCTGACCCCGCTGCCGGTTCGGCGCCCACCGCCGAACCGGCCGGCGGCCACCGCCACAGACTCCGGGGCCGTCGCCGTGTCCCCGACCCTCAACCGATACGGCGACGGCTCCGGTCCTCCAGGAAGGGGCGGCACCCTGTGCGGGGGTGCCGCCCCTTCGGCATGTCTCGGGGTTGCCTACTTCTTCGGGCGTGACCTCCGGGAAGAACGGCAGGCGATAACCCGTTGAAAGCTGTCGACAACGCCCCTGGGGAGTGCTGGGGCCGCGGCCTAGCGTGGTGATCGTCCCCGCGTCCGGCGTCCGGCGTCCGGCGCCGCGTGGGTGACGTACCGTCACATCCCACGAAAAGGCTCCCGCATGCAGTACGTCATGCCCGTCGTCATCGGCGTCGTCTACGCCCTCTTGATGTGTCTCATCCGCGATCCGCACCGCCGCCGCCGCTTCAACGCGATCATGATTGCCGGGGCGGGTGCCGCCTACCTCAGCGGTGGCGGGCTCGACGGCTGGGAGTTCGCGTTCGCCGTCGTCGCCACCTATGTCGCCTACCGCGGCCTGGATTCCTGGACGTTCATCGGTGTGGGCTGGCTGCTGCACACCGCGTGGGACGTCGTCCACCACCTCAAGGGCAACCCCATCATCCCCTTCTTCCACGACTCCTCCCTGGGCTGCGCGATCTGCGACCCGGTCATCGCGCTGTGGTGCTTCGCGGGCGGGCGGACGCCGAAGGAGCTGTTCGGGAAGCGGGAGAAGCGGGGGAAGCAGGCGGAGCCGGGGGAGTCGCGGACGGTTCTGGCCGAAAAGTCGGTCATCTGAGAGCGGGGCCGAGGCAGGTGTGCAGGTCACCTTCTGCGTCCAACTGATCGGTACCCAAAACCGATCAGAAGGAGCGACACGTGCAGCAATCCGCATTTCGGCGGCGCCTCGTGCCGGTGCTCGCGCTGGGAGTGGTGGCCGGGCTCGCGCCGGGGCTCACCGCCGGGACGGCCTCGGCGGCCCCGACCGCCGCGAGAGCAGGCGCCGGAGCCGACGCCGAGCGGCTCGCCCCCTACACGCACCAGAAGCTCGCCTGGAAGCGGTGCTCCGCCGACCGGCCCGCCACCTTCCGGTGCGCCACCCTGAAGGTTCCGCTCGACTACCGGAAGCCCGAGGGGAAGCGGATCGACGTCGCGATATCCCGGGTCAAGACCAGCGTGCCGGGCAAGCGGCGCGGCGTGCTGACGTTCAACCCGGGCGGGCCCGGCGGGCCGGGACTCGATCTGCCGTTGCAGGCCGCCGAGGCGCTGCCGAAGGCCGTGCGCCAGCAGTACGACCTGATCGGCTTCGACCCGCGCGGCGTCGGCAGGAGCACGCCGGTGGCCTGCGGCCTCGACAGCGGCGAGATGACGTTCCCGCGCCCCAACCGCACCGCCCGGGAGTTCACCGCGAACAAGAACTGGGCCAAGAAGGTGGCCGACCAGTGCCACCGCAGGATGGGCGGCGTGCTGCCGCACATCTCCACCCGCAACACCGCGCGGGACATGGACGTCCTGCGGGCGGTCCTGGGCGAGAAGAAGCTCAACTACTATGGCGTCTCCTACGGCACGGCCCTCGGCGCCGTCTACGCGCAGCTGTTCCCCCGGCGCGTCGACCGGTGGGTCATCGACAGCGCCGTCGACCCGAAGCTGATGTGGCGCGGCATGTACCGGATCTGGGCGCCGGAGGTGGAGCCCGCCTTCAAGCGGTGGGCGAAGTGGACCGCCGAGCGCTCGTCGACGTACCACCTCGGCGACTCCGCCGACCGCGTCACCCGCACGTTCTGGAACCTGGTGAAGCGTGCCGATCGCAAGCCCATCAAGATGGACGGGGACGAGTACGACGGAGCCGGCGTGCGCGACCTGCTGCGCCCCGAGTTCTTCAGCGTCCGCGGCGGAGCCGAGCTCGTGGTCAAGCTGAAGAAGGCCGCCGCGGGCAAGCGCGTGTCGGCCGCCCCCGAGGCCGGGACCCCGGACGACAACGGGGACGTGAGCCACTGGGCCGTGGTGTGCGCCGACAACTCCACCTGGCCCCGTGACGCGGAGACCTACCGCCGCGACCTGAAGCACGACAGCGCCCGCTACCCGCTGTTCGGTGACTTCGCCGCCGGGATCTCGCCCTGCGCCTACTGGGCCAAGGGCGCCGAGCCCGTCACCAAGGTGAACAACAAGGTCCCGATGCTGCTCGTGCAGAACGAGTGGGACTCGCAGACCCCGCTGGTCGGCGCGCAGAGCATGCACCGCGCCCTGAAGGGCTCGCGCATGGTGACCGTCGACGAGGGCGAGGGCCACGGCGTGCTCTTCAACGGCCCGGCCACCAACGCGTGCGCGGAGAACACCTCCATGGCGTACCTGGCCACCGGCAGGCTCCCCGCCAAGGACGTCACCTGCCACGCCACGCCCGGCGCCCGCAAGCGCACCGGCGCGGCACCCCCGGCCTTCGGCCCCGGCCGCTGAGCCTCGGTCGTCGCTGAGCCTCAGTCGTCGATGCCCGAGCGTTCCACCCCGGCCACGATCCACCGCTGGAAGAACAGGAACACGACCAGCAGCGGCACGATCGACACGGCGGCCGCCACGAACAGCTCGTGCAGCCGGATCACTTGAGAGGTGGTGAAGGAGGCCAGGGCCACCTGGACGGTCCACGCGTCCCGGTCCTGGCCGATCACCAGCGGCCACAGGAAGGAGTTCCAGGCGCCGATGAACACGATCGTCCCGACGGCCGCGAACACCGGGCGGGCGTTCGGGACGACGATCAGCCAGTACGTACGCCAGTAGCCGAGGCCGTCGACGCGCGCCGCGTCCTCCAGCTCCCGTGGGAAGCCCAGGAAGTACTGGCGGAAGACGAAGCAGGCGAAGGCGGAGAACAGGGTCGGGACGATCAGGCCGCGCAGGGTCGAGATCCAGCCGAGCGACGAGACCAGGACGAAGCTCGGTACGAAGGTGACGGCGGCCGGGACCATCATCGTGCCGAGGATCGCGTAGAAGACGTGGTTCGCGTAGCGGTAGGGGATGCGGGCCAGGCCGTAGCCCGCGAGGGAGGCCAGGAGCAGGGTCCCGGCGGTCGTGAGGACCGCGATGACCGCCGAGTTGAACAGGGAGCGGGCCATCGGGACGGTCGAGTCCTCGAAGAGTTCCGTGATGTTCGACCAGTGCAGGGTGGAGGGGAAGAACGTCCAGTCGGGGGACGTGATGTCCTGCTCGGACGCGAGCCCGTTGCGTACCAGGAGATAGAAGGGGATCAGGAACAGCAGCGCCAGGGCGATCAGGAGGGCCACCCGCAGGGCGCGTCCCACGCGTACCCACGCGTCGTACACGACTCAGTCCTCCTTTCTGCCGAGGCCGAACCAGCGGGCCTGACCGATCGTCACCACCGCGATGATCAACGCGAGGAGTACGGCCCCCGCGCTGCCGAGGCCCAGGTTCTGGCCCTGGCCGAGCGCCGTGTAATAGAGGTAGACGAGCGGCGGGCGGGCGTAGGGCGGGTAGCCGCGGGAGTCCGAGAGCAGGTTGTAGAACTCGTCGAACGCCTGGAAGGCGTTGATGACGAGGAGGAGTACGACCGCCACGGATGTCGCGCGGAGCTGGGGGAGCGTGATGTGGCGCAGGACCTGCCAGCCCGGGCGGGCCCCGTCAACCGCCGCCGCTTCGTAGAGAGTCGGCGAGATGCGCTGCAGGCCCGCCAGGAACAGGATCATGTAGAAGCCCGCCTGGAGCCAGAGCCGGACGGTGACGATGACCAGCCAGTACCAGGGCGGATCCGTTGTCGACAGCCACGCCGTCTGGTCGGCGCCGAACCAGCCGAGCACGGTGTTCGCCAGGCCGAAGCGCACCCCGTTGAAGATCGACATCTTCCAGATCAGGGCCGCCACGACATAGCTGCACGCCGCCGGGAGGAAGAACACCGAGCGGAAGAACGCCTGGGCGCGGCGCACGCGGTTCACCATGAGCGCGAGCGACAGGGACAGCAGATACGTCGTCGGCACGATGAAGGCCGTGAACACCACGAACGTCCACAGGCTGTCCGTGAACGCGTCGTTCCTCAGCATCGACGTGTAGTTGCCGAAGCCGACGAAGTCCGTGGGTGAGACGGTGTTGTGGGCGTCGAAGAAGCTGAGGTAGACGCTCCAGCCCAGCGGTACGTACGTGAAGGCGATCAGGCCGAGCGCGAAGGGGCCGACGAAGACCCAGAACCAGAGGGTGCGGTTCTGGGGGCCCGCGAGCCGCCGCCACAGGCTCCCGCGGGGGCGTGTGGTGTCCGCGTTCACGCGGACTTCTTCTTCACCCGGGCCAGCTCCGCCGACACCTTCCGCAGCACGGACCTCAGCTCGCTCGAAGGGTTCGCGCCGGACTTGATGATCCGG
Organism: Streptomyces aureoverticillatus; assembly: GCF_014649395.1. Taxonomy (GTDB): domain Bacteria; phylum Actinomycetota; class Actinomycetes; order Streptomycetales; family Streptomycetaceae; genus Streptomyces; species Streptomyces aureoverticillatus. The sequence continues at coordinate 136,965 of NZ_BMSY01000002.1, read as the reverse complement.
CTGAGCGCGTCCTGGTAGGCGACGCGGCTCGCCGGGGTCCAGCGCAGCGGCTCGGCGTACCCGTTCTCGGTGGAGAACCGCACGGCGTCGGCCGCCGGGCCCTTCGAGAGCGGGGCGGCCTTCTCAGGGTCCTTCGCGAGCGACAGGCGCGCCGGGATGTGGAAGCCGTACGACAGCGCGAAGTCCCGCTGGTAGTCGGTCCTGTCGATCCACAGCCACTTCACGAAGTCCTTGGCCGCCCGCTTGTGCGCGGTGCGGGCGCTGACCGCCGCGCCGAACGCACCCACCGGCACCGCGGGCCTCGCGCCCGGCGCGGCGGCGGGGAAGGCGGCCACGCCGAAGTCGTCGCCGAGGGCCTTCTCGACGGCGGGCAGCGCCCACAGCCCAGACCACTGCATGGCGGTCAGCCCCTGTACGAACGCCGACGGGTCCGACCAGTCGGAGGGCGCGCCGAGCAGCAGCGACTTGTCCTCGTACAGCTCACGCAGGTGGGCGAGGGCGCGGGCGGCGGCCGGGTCGTCGAAGCCGGCCTTGCCGTCGTCGGTGACGAGCCGGAGCCCGGCCGCGTACAACGGGGTGCCGCCGAGCGCGCCCGCGCCGCCGTCGTTGCCCAGGAACAGGCCCTTGACCTTCTTCGTCGTCAACTCGCGTGCGGTGTCGACGAGTTCTTCGAGGGTGGCGGGTGGTTTCCGGCCCGCGTCGGCCAGCAGGCTCTTGCGGTAGTAGAGCAGCTGCATGTCGACGACCTGGGGGACCGCCCAGATCCGGCCTTCGTGCGTCTTCGGCGCGAGCACGACCGGGTTGAAGTCGTCCTTCACGCCGTCGAACAGGTCGGTGAGGTCGAGCACCTGGCCGCCCTGGATCTGGTCCAGGGTCGGGCCGTTGACCTCGAAGACGTCCGGCCCCGACTTGGTCAGGAGCGCGGCGGCGGTCTGCTCGTCGTAGTTGCCGGGGCGCCACTGCACGGACACGTCGGCCTTGTCGTACGCGTCGGCGTACCGCTTCACGGCCTCCTCGGTGCCGGCCTCGCCGTACTGGTGGTACCACTGGGCCAGCTTCGGCCCCGAACCGCCCGAACCGCCGCCGTCGCGGCCCGTGTTGGACCCGCACGCGGTGAGCAGCCCGAGTGCGGCGCCGGATGCGAGCAGTGCCCTGCGGCTGATGGTCATGTCGCGTTCCCCCTGTTCGCTGGATCGTCGGGTACGTGCCGGGCCCAACGATCAACCATGCGGGAGGATTACGACAGACGTATTGCGGCCGCGTGTAGCCCTCGCGGGGTGCGCCCCAACCCCGCCCCTTCACCGTAACCAGGGGGCGGAGCCCCATGAGAGAGGAGACCGCTCAACGCCGCGCGGCCAGGCGGAACCGCAAGCGGCAGATCACCGCATCCGTATCGCGCCGCACCGCGTGCGCCAACACCGCCCCACGCTGGTTCTGCAGCAACCGCTGCCAGATGTGCGCGGGCTCAACCTCGGGGATCAACACGGTGACCCGGGTACCCGGGTGGTACCGGTACACCTTCCGCACGTACTCGGCGACCGGCCGCCCGACCGTACGGGCCTTCGACGGCAGCGAGACCAGGTCCACACCGGGGCTCCACAGCTCCCAGTCGCGACGAAGACGTTCCGCGGCGACGCGGTCCTCCGCGTCGTCGTAGGTGACCGTCACGGCGCGCACCTCGTCGCCGAGGGACACCGCCGCGTTCAGGGCCTCGCAGGTCAGCCGGGACAGGCTGGAGACGGGCACGATGACCAGGGAGTGGTCGCGGTGCGGCGGCTCGGGGACGCGGCCGAGGCCGAGGTCCTCGCCGATGCGGCCGTACGCCCGGTGCACGATCTCGAAGACGCCGACGATCGCCGGCAGCGCGAGCACGATCAGCCAGGCGCCCTCGGTGAACTTGGTCGCCGTGACGACGACGGCCGAGACGCCGGTGAGGACCGCGCCGAAGCCGTTGAGCAGCGCCTTCGCGGGCTGCCCCGCCTTGCGCCAGTGGAGGACCATGCCGGTCTGGCAGAGCGTGAAGCCGACGAAGACACCGATCGCGAACAGCGGGACGAGCGTATTGGTGTCGCCGCCGGAGAAGACGAGCAGCGCCGCGCCCGCGACGGCGAGCGCGAGCACCCCGTGCCGGTGGACCTGGCGGTCGGCCTTCAGCGCGAAGACGTGCGGCAGGTAGTTGTCCCGGGACAGCAGGCTCATCAGGACCGGCAGACCGCCGAAGGACGTGTTGGCGGACAGGGCCAGCAGGATCATCGTCGCGAACTGCACGACGTAGAAAGCCCAGTTGTGGCCCAGCGAGGCGTCCGTGAGCTGGGCGAGGACGGTGACGCCCTCGACCGGCTGGAGGCCGAAGCGGGAGATCAGGACGGACAGGCCGATCAGCATCACACCCAGCAGCGCGCCCAGCGCCACCTCCGCGTGCTGCGCCCGCTTCACGCGCGGCGTACGGAAGGACGGCACCGCGTTCGCGATCGCCTCCACGCCCGTGAGCGCCGAGCAGCCCGAGGCGAAAGCTTTCAGCAGAAGCAGCGCGCCCACCGTCGTGGCGTTGTCGGCGAGGACGGAGGCGTGGCCCTGGGCGGCCTCGGTGGAGACCGGGCCGTCACGGAACAGGCCGACGGCCACCATCGTGAGGATCGCGCCGACGAACACCGCGGTCGGCACGATGAACACGCGCGCCGAGTCGACGATGCCGCGCAGATTGACGGCCGTGATCACCACGAGCACGGCCAGGCACAGCCACAGCCGGTCGCCGTACAGCTCGGGGAAGGCGGAGGTGAGGGCCGCGACGCCCGCCGTCACCGCGACGGCGACGTTCAGGACGTAGTCGAGGACGAGGGAGGCGGCGGCGACCAGGCTCGCGCGGCGGCCCAGGTGCGCCTTCGCGGCGGCGTAGGATCCGCCGCCGTCCGGGAAGGCGGCGATGACCTGGCGGTAGGAGGCGACGAGCACGGCCAGCAGGCCGGCGATCGCGAGGGTCACGGGCAGCGTGAAGCCGAGGCCGTGCCCGCCGGCCGCGGCGAGCACCAGCACGATGGCCTCGGGGCCGTACGCCACGGAGGCCATGGCGTCCAGCGAGAGGGCGGCCAGGCCCTGCAGGGCGGTGAGACGATGCCGGTCAGCCGGGTCCGCCGCGCCGGTATCGGGAGGTTCCTCGATGGCCGGGGCGCCGGGGCGCTCGGAAACGGTCGTCATGCGGGTGCCTTTCATCCTGGTCGGCCGGTGCGGTCGAGCCGGCGAGCACCAGCGTCAGCGCGCGTGCGCCGGAGATCAGCACTCCTTGGCGGCTCCTTGACGGGGGCGGGACACCTCTTGACGCCTCGTTGAGGGGCGCGTCAGCGGCGCGTCAAGGTGTGCCGTGCACGTGTATGCGCCGCGTCAACGCCGCGGACGGCGCGGGGGCCCCGTCCTACCGTGCGGCACATGGCACATGACTGGACGACCCGGGGCAGGCACGCGGCGCACGCACTGGACGCGGCTCGCGCGCCGGACGCGGACGCCGTGGTCACCGACCGGCGCTGGGCGGCCGACCTGCGCGCCGCCGTCTTCTGCTCGCTCGCCCTGTTCGTCCTGATCATGCTGGTCGACCTCGCGGCGGGCACGCTGAGCGCTGTGCGTGCCGGGTTGTGGGCGGGGCTCGCCCTTCTTCTGTACGTGATCCTGCATCCGGTGCGTGTCAGCGCGGGGCCCGGCTGGCTCGCCGTGCGGGGGCCGCTGCGGCGGCGGCACGTGTGCGTCTCGCTGCTCACCTCGGTCCGGGTCAGCGAGACGGTTGCCGCGCGGCTCGTGCTGTGTGACTCGCTCGGCAATCGGGTCGAGTTCGACCCGAGGGTGCTCGCCGAGAATCCGCGTTTGTTGCACCGGCTGGACGCGGGTGCGAGGGCGTCCCGGGACGCGGGGTTGCTGCGGTGCGGGTCGGTTGAGTTGACCCGGTTGCTTGCTCGGTTGGACGGCCGGGAGGCCAGGGCGGTTTTCGAGGCTTCGGGGCTTCGGTAACGCTGCGCGGGACGTGTGTGCCACGGCTGGTTGTGGGGCGCCTGCGGGCTGGTGGGGGCTGGGCGCGCAGTTCCCCGCGCCCCTTACGGGGCGCGGCTGGTCGCGCCCCGCGGCGGAGCCGCAAATCGACACAGCCCCGCGCCCCTCAAGCGCCCCTTGCGGGGCGCAGTGCGCACCCTCAGCCTTTCAGTGCTGCGTACGTAACTCCCGTCAGCGCCTCCGACGCCGCCCAAAGGCGTTCGCCCGCCGTGTTGTTGCGGGTCCATGTGGCCCGTGGGGACGGGGCGGGTGTGCCGCGCCAGGCCAGGAAGCGGGGGCCCGTGAAGGAGTCCGGGCGGACGTCGGGGGCCGTGGCCGCGTACAGGGTGGGCAGGGCGCCTGCCTCGGCGGACTGGCCGACGAGGCGGTTGCCGGTCGCCATGAACGCGGCCGTGGCCCTGCGGCCCGACATCCGGGGGCCGGCGGACTGGAGGTTCGTCGAGGCGTAGCCGGGGTGCGCCGCCGCCGCGACCACGTCGGAGCCGGTGGCGGCCAGGCGTCGCGCCAGCTCGTGCGTGAAGAGCAGGTTGGCCGACTTGGAGCGGGCGTAGGCGGTCCAACGGCGGTAGCGGAGCTCGCTGTTGAGGTCCGCGATGTCGATGTTGGCGAGCAGGTGGAGCATGCTGGCGACGGTGACGACGCGGGCCCCCGGCGTGCCCAGCAGTCGCGGCAGGAGCAGCCCCGTGAGCGCGAAGTGTCCCAGGTGGTTCACGCCGAACTGGGTCTCGAAGCCGTCCGCCGTTCGCCGGTGCGGCAGCGCCATCACGCCCGCGTTGTTGACCAGCAGATCGAGCCTTCCGTCGCCCTCGCGCTCGTAGCGGTCCGCGAAGTTCCGTACGGACGCGAGGTCGCCGAGATCGAGGGAGCGGAACTCGGCTTCGGCGGACGGCACTTCGGACACCAGCCGCGCGACGGCCCGCGCGCCGCGCTCCTCGCTGCGGCAGGCGAGGATCACCCGGGCGCCGTGGCGGGCCAGTTCGCGGGCCGTCACATAGCCGATGCCGCTGTTGGCGCCCGTGACCACGGCCGTGCGTCCGCTCTGGTCGGGAATGTGGCGGGCGGTCCACTTCTTCGTACGCTCCGGGCGCGTCATGCCGCTGAGCGTACGCCTGTACGGCCGAACGAGCAGCAGTGCGAGGGGGTTTCCGGACGGACGCGCAGCGCCCGTGGGCGCCGGTCGGCTCAGGCCGAGGCGCCCCCGTCGACCACCAGGTCCGTGCCCACGACCGACGCCGCGTCGTCCGACGCCAGGTAGAGGACGGCGGCCGCGATCTCGGCGGTGTCGGAGACCCGGCCGAGCGGCGACTCGCCCTTCATGCGGGCGGTGCGGTCGGCGTCGCTCTCGCCGGGCCGCAGCGACATCGCGGTCGCGGACGGGCCGGGGCTGACGGCGTTGACGCGCACGCCGTCCTGGATGTGGTCGAGGGCGGCGCCGCGGGTGAGCGCGGAGACGGCGGCCTTCGCGGCGACGTACCCGGCGATGCCCGCGCGGCGCTTGTGCGCGCCCAGGTTGGAGGCGATGTTCACGATCGCGCCGCCGCCGTCCTGCGCGCGCATCTGCCGCACCTCGGCCCGGAGTGCGAGGAAGACGCCGGTGACGTTGGTGTCGAGCAGGGCGTGCCAGTCCTCCTCGGCGAGGTCGGCGACCGGCGCGCCGCCGCGGAAGACGCCCGCGTTGTTCACGGCCACGTCGAGGGAGCCGAAGCGGTCCACGGCGGCGCGCACCGCGGCCTCGACGTCGGCGGCGCGCGTCACGTCGGCGGTGTGCGCGAGAGCCGTGCCGCCCGCCTCCTCGATCAGTGCCACGGTCTCCTTCAGCGGCCCCTCGGACCGGCCGGTGACGACGACGTTCGCGCCCTCGGCGGCGAAGGCGAGCGCGATGGCGCGGCCGAGACCGGAACCGCCGCCGGTGACGAGGGCGGTGCGGCCGGTGAAGCGGGTGCGGGCGGCGGCGGGCATGGGGACTCCTCGGTGTAAGGGAGCGCCCGGACCGCAGTATTGGACCGAGCGATCTAATACTAGGCGGAGACCCGCGCCTCGTACACCCCCACCCCCGCCTCGTCGTCGTCCAGGCACCGCCCCGTCTCCAGGTCGAAGCGCTGCTTCAACAGCGGCGAGGCGACGAACGGGCGGCCGTCCGCCGACCCGACGAGGCCGCGCGAGAGCACCGCCGCGCCGGAGAACGGGTCGCGGTTGTCGATGGCGTACAGGCGCCCGGCGCGGTCCAGGAACAGCGCCGCCTGCCGCCGCCCGTCCGGGAGCAGCACGGCCACACCCCGGCCGGGGGTGAGCCGGGCGGCGGCGCACACCGTCAACCAGGTGCCGTCGAGGCGCAGTTGGACGCTGCCGTCGGTGGTCGCGGCGGGCGCGGGCGCGTCGGCCGCCGTGCTCGTATCGGTCATCGTCGTCATCGTCGTCATCGCGCGGAGCTTCCTTCCAGGGGCCGCAGCGTGAGCAGCGGCAGGTCGGGCTTGATCTGGCCGCGTTCGGGGACGAAGGCGACCAGCGGGTCCGGGGACTCGGGCGCGTTCACGAACGACACGAACCGCGCGAGGCGCTCGGGGTCGGCGAGGGTCTCGCCCCACTCGTCGCGGTAGTGCGTGACGTGGTCCGCCATCAGGGCCTCCAGCTCGGCGCAGATGCCCAGCGAGTCGTCCACCACCACGTCGCGCACGTGGTCCAGGCCGCCGTCGATCCGCTCCAGCCAGGCCGAGGTGCGCTCCAGGCGGTCGGCGGTGCGGATGTAGAACATCAGGAACCGGTCGATGAGCCGCACCAGTTCCGCGTCGCTCAGGTCCTGGGCGAGCAGGTCCGCGTGGCGCGGGGTCGCGCCGCCGTTGCCGCCGACGTACAGGTTCCAGCCGCTCGCCGTCGCGATCACGCCGAAGTCCTTGGACCGGGCCTCCGCGCACTCGCGGGCACACCCCGACACCGCCGACTTCAGCTTGTGCGGGGCGCGCAGCCCCCGGTAGCGCAGCTCCAGGTCGATCGCCATGCGCACCGAGTCCTGCACCCCGTAGCGGCACCAGGTCTGCCCGACACAGGACTTCACCGTGCGCAGCGCCTTGCCGTAGGCGTGCCCCGACTCGAAGCCCGCGTCCACCAACTTGGCCCAGATGAGCGGCAGTTGCTCGACGCGCGCGCCGAACAGGTCGATGCGCTGCCCGCCCGTGATCTTCGTGTAGAGCCCGAACTCCCGCGCCACCTCGCCGATCACGATGAGCTTGTCCGGGGTGATCTCGCCGCCCGGGATGCGCGGCACGACCGAATAGGAGCCGTTCTTCTGGAGGTTGGCGAGGAAGTGGTCGTTGGTGTCCTGGAGGGCCGCCTGCTCGCCGTCGAGTACGTAGCCGTCGGCGCCGATCGCCGGGGCCAGCGAGGCGATGACCGAGGCGACCGCGGGCTTGCAGGTCTCGCAGCCCTCGCCGCCGCGCGCCGACTCGCGGCCGTGCCGGTCGAGCAGCTCCTGGTAGGAGGCGATGCGCAGGGTGCGGACGATCTCGTACAGCTCCTGGCGGGTCTGCGCGAAGCAGCCGCACAGGCCCTGGTCGCCGGACTGCGGCAGGAGCTGCCCGATGAGCTTCACGCAACTCCCGCAGCCCGTACCGGCCTTGGTGCACTTCTTCACCTCGGGCAGCGTCGCGCAGGCCTGCACGGCGTCCTTGGTGACGTTGTGGCAGTTGCACACCACCGCGTCGCCGGGCAGCGCCTCCGGGCCGAGGGCCGGGGCGGCGCCCGCGCCCGCGGGCAGCACCAGCTGCTCGGCCGGCACCGGCGGCACCGACCCGGTCAGCGCGCGCAGCGTCCCGTACGCCTCCGTGTCGCCCACGAGCACGCCGCCGAGCAGCGTGCCGTCCGCGCCCACGACCAGCTTCTTGTACGTGCCCGAGCGCGAGTCGGCGTAACTGACGTCGAGACAGTCCTCGGCCGCGCCGTGCGCGTCGCCGAACGACGCCACGTCGACGCCGAGCAGCTTCAGCTTGGTGGACATGTCGGCGCCCGTGAACGCCGCGTCGCAGTCGTCGCCCGAGGCGATGGCGGCCGCCGCCGTCTGCGCCATCTCGTAGCCGGGCGCGACCAGGCCGTACACCCGGCCGTCGGCGGCCTGCGCGCACTCGCCGATCGCGTACACCGCCGGGTCGCTGGTGCGGCACCGCTCGTCCACGGTGATGCCGCCGCGCTCGCCGACCGCGAGGCCGCAGTCGCGGGCCAGCTGGTCGCGCGGCCGCACACCCGCGGAGAACACGACCAGGCCGACCTCCAGCTCCGCGCCGTCCGAGAGACGCATCGCGCGCACCGCGCCCGCGTCGTCGGTGAGGATCTCCTGGGTGCCGGTGCCCGTGTGCACCGCGAGCCCGCGGCCGGTCAGCGTGCGCAGCAGCGCCGCGCCGCCGCCGTCGTCGACCTGCGCGGGCATCAGGCGCGGCGCGAACTCCACGATGTGCGTGCCGAGGCCGAGCCCCTGCAGCGCGCCCGCCGCCTCCAGACCGAGCAGCCCGCCGCCGACCACCGCGCCCGTCGTGGCGTTCTCCTTCGCGTACGCCTCGATGGCGAGGACGTCCTCGATGGTGCGGTAGACGAAGCAGCCGGCCGCGTCCTTGCCCGGCACCGGCGGCACGAACGGCACCGAGCCGGTGGCGAGGACGAGGGTGTCGTAGGCGAGGGTCCGCCCGGAGCGCGAGGTGACGGTCCGCGCCCGCCGGTCGATGTGCTCGGCGGGATCGCCGAGGTGCAGCTCGATGCCGTGCTTCTCGATGAACTCCGCGTCGGTGACGGAGAGTTCGTCGGGGGTACGGCCCGAGAAGTACGAGGTGAGCTGGACGCGGTCGTAGGCGGGACGCGGCTCCTCGCACAGGACGACGACGCGGTGCGTCGTGGTCAGGCCCTGCTCGGCGAGGGCTTCGAGGAAGCGCTGGCCGACCATGCCGTGACCGACGAGGACGAGGGTCTTCTCGGGCGGTGTGTCCGGGGTGGCCACAGGGGCGTTGGGGTGCATGAGGTCAGTGGCCTCCGTCGTGAGTGAGCAGGTGCAGCAGCGGGCTGCCGTCGTCGGGCAGGGGTTCGTCGGACTCCCAGGCGCGGGCGAGGGCGCCCACCGCCGTCAGCTCGCCGAGGAGTACGCCCCCGACGAGCCGGTCGCCGCGCACGACGACCTTGCGGTAGGTGCCTCGGGTGGCGTCCGTGAGGCGCACGACGTCGTCGTCGGGCCGGGTCTCGGGGTCGCCGAACGCCGCCAGTTCCAGGGGGTGTTCGCGGTGCGGCAGGGTCAGCCGGGTCAGCGAGCGGGTGCCGGCGTACGGGCGGGCCGAGTCCGGGTCGGGCGAGGTCAGGGCGGCGGCGAGGGCGTCGGCCTGGTCCAGGGCGGGCGCGGCCAGGCAGCGGGCCTCGCCCGCGTGCTCGGCGCAGTCGCCGATGGCGCGGATGTGCGGGTCGCTGGTGCGCAGGTGGTCGTCCACGACGACGCCGCGGCGTACGTCCAGGCCCGCGGCGCGGGCGAGGCCGATGCGGGGGCGCACGCCGCAGGCCAGAACCGTGAGGTCGGTGCCCAGTACGTAGCCGTCGGCCAGCTCCACCGACCGCACCGCCCCGTCGATCTGCCGCACGCCGCGCACCCGGCACTCGGTGTGCACTTCCACGCCGAGGGCGGTGAGATGCCGGTGCACCAGCCGCGACGCGTCCGGGTCGAGCTGGCGCTCCATGAGCCGGTCGCCCTGCTGGGCCAGCACCACCTGGACGCCCCGGTCGGCCAGCGCGCGGGCCGCGCACACGCCGAGCAGGCCGCCGCCGACGACGACCGCGCGCGTGCCCTCGCGGGCCGCCGCGGAGAGGGCCAGGCAGTCGGCCATCGTCCGGAACGCGTGCACCCCGCCCGGCAGCTCGGTCGCGCCGGGCGCGAACAGGCCGCGCAGCGGCGGAAGCACCGGGTTGGCGCCGGTGGCGAGGACCAGGGTGTCGTACGGGACGCGGGAGCCGTCCTCGCACAGCACCACGCGGTCGGCGCGGTCGACGCGGACGGCGCGGGTGCGCAGGTAGGAGCCCGGGGCGGGCTCCGGCAGCGTGATCAGCTCCGGGCGGTAGCGGCCCGCGAGCACGTCGGTGAGCAGGACGCGGTTGTACGGGGCGTGCGGCTCCTCGCCGATCAGCAGGGCGTCCGGGCCGAGCCGGGCGGCGAGGCGGGCGCCCGCGAGGCCGGCGCCGAGCACCACTACGCGTGGGGGGCGGTGCGGGTGCGGGGTCCTCTGGGTCATGTTCCGCAGCGTGCGGGGCGGAGGTTTCCCGGTGGGTACCGGTCTGTTTCCCGCGCGGAACGGCGGGCTCAGCGGGGTGGGGTCGCGGTTGTGAGGGTCGCTTCCAGCGCGGGTGGGCGGGGTTCACCGCTGCGCGGTGGGGGCTTGTGCCTCGGGGGGCGGTTTTTTGCCTGCGGGGCGGTGGGACTTTGGGTGGGCCCCGGGGGTTCGGTCGTGGGCTGTCGGCCTTTTGCTGCGGGTTCGTGGGGGTGCCCCGCCGCTGCGCGGCGGGGGTCTTTCCCACCCGCCCGCCCGTTTCCGGTTGCACGGGGGGTGGGCGTCTCTTGTGGGGGTGTTCGCCGTCGGCGGGTGCGGGTGGGGTGGGGGTCGCTCGTCCGTCGGTGGTTCTCTTGCTGCGGGTTCGTGGGGGTGCCCCGCCGCTGGCGCGGCGGGGGATTCCCCCACCCGCCCACCCGACTCGGTGGGACTTCGGGTGGGCCCCGAGGGTTTGTTCCTCGGTCGGTGGCTTTTCTGCTGCGGGCGGTGGGGGTGCCCGCCCACCCGGTTCTGCCGTCCGTGGGGTGGGCCAGGGGCGGTCGGGCGGTGCGACTGGGCCGAGGGTCACGGGTGGGTGGGAGACTCCGCCGCGGAGCGGCGGGGTGGTTGGGCAGCGGCGGTGCGGCTGGGGTGGCGGTCACGGGTGGTGGTTGGGCAGCGGGGTGCGACTGGGGCGAGGGTCACGGGTGGGTGGGAGACTCCGCCGCGGAGCGGCGGAGGGGGTTGCAGCCACCCCGCCCCAGGGAGGCGCGGCGGAGGGGCGCTACCTCGCCCCGGTGAGGTGGGCGAAGACGACCACGTTGCCCTGGTAGCCCGTCTCCTTGGAGTACGCCCCGCCGCAGGTGATGACCCGCAGCTCGGGGCGGGCGGCGGCGCCGTACACCTTCTCGTCGGGGAAGCCCTTCGCGTCGTACACCTCGACGGCGTCGACCGTGAAGAGCGCGACCCCGCCGTCCCGCCGCTCGACCTCGATGACGCGGCCCTTGGCGAGCCCGCCGAGGCGGTAGAAGACGGCGGGCCCCTCCGCGTTGTCGACGTGCCCGGCCACGATCGCCGTACCCCGCTCACCGGGCGTGGTCCCCGCCTCGTACCACCCGGCGAGATTCTTGTGCCGCGACGGCGGCACGTCGAGACTGCCCTGGTGGGTCAGCCCCAGGCCCATCAGGGGTGCGTCCACGTCGATCGCCGGGATGCGGATCCGGTCGGGCGGCGACGGGGGCAGCGGAGCGGCGGCGGTCAGCCCCGCACGGCCGTGACCGGGCGCGGCCGCCTGCGAGGCCGACGGCTGCGGCGGCGGCCGGGTCGCCGTGCCCTCGTACACCAGCCAGGCACCGCTGCTCAGCGCGAGCGCGGTGACGGTGGCTATGACGGAGGTGCCGAACCTCCCCCGCCGCTGAGTCCGGTGTGTCCGGCGCATGACTCGCCCCCTCGGGGTCGGGGATGGGGATGTGGAGGAGCAGGGATGTGCGGGCGGGGGGAGGGGGACGGGCGTGTACCGGCGGCGGGGTGGTTCGAGGCCCACGGCCAGTCCCCGCCTCCCCCTCCCGGCCGCGAGGGACGGGCGGCCGGGAGAGGGAGGGGAGCGGCGGCACCCGCGGACCGCGGAGGGGGCCCGTCAGATCCTGTCGCCTCTCGCCCGGCGATGCAGGAGCCAGGTACCGCCCGCGGCGGCGACGGCGAGAACCGCCACGCCCGCCGCGGTCTTCACGGGATCGGGGCCGAGCGCGCCGCCGACCCCCGTCTTCACGTGCCCCCTCGGATGCACCGGCACGGGCACCGGCTGCTCCTCGCGGGCGGACGCCGTGGACGTCAGCGTCACCGACAGGTCGCCCGCCACCTGCTTGCCGTCGTCCGGTCCCGACCCGGCGCAGCGCGCGACGATCTCGTACGTACCGGGCTGCGCCGACGGCGGCACCTCGAACCGCCCGGACGCCGCCTCGGGGCGCTTCCCCGGGGCGAGCGCGAAGGTGCCCGCGCCCACCGCGCTCGCGTCCCCCGTGGCGCTGCCGTCCGCGCCGCACGCCGTGGTGCGCACCGTGACGGTGGTACCGGGCGTGACGGTGCTCGGTGACACCTCCAGGCCGCCCACGGGAGCGGCGTTCGCCGCGGCCGCGGGGGCGGCGAGCAGGCCGGCCGAGGTGACTGCGAGCGCGGCGGACGCCGTCAGCTTGCGGGCAGTGCGCATGGTTGCTTGCTCCTGTCGAGGCCTTCGTACGGGACGCACCTTCGAGGTAAGTGGCACTCGGCCCCGCACGCCTGCTGAGGAGGCATCAGAAACACTGCGCCGACCCGGATCCTGGCTCTTCGACGGGAGCGTTCCAGCAGGTCACCGGGGGTGCTGGGAGGAGCGGCCCGAAGCTGCGGCACGGCGCCTGTGAATGGGTGACCCGGCGCGGCGTCCGTGCACACGCGACTCGGCGCGGCGTCCGTGCACACGTGACCCGGCCCGGCGTCCGTGCACGGGTGACCCGGCCCCCTCACATCAGGCTCCCGCTCAGATCAGGTCGCGGGGGACCTCCTCGTACACCCCGGCGACCGTCGCCATCAGCTTCTCGTCGACGGGAAGGTCCAGGTCGTCCACCCGCCGCACCGGACCGACGCCCCAGGAGTTCGCGACGAAGGCCGCCCGGTAGCCGGGCAGATTCCGCAGCCGCACCGGCCCCACGCGCGTGGGCAGCCCCGCGTCCGCGAGCCGCGCCTGAAGGAGCTGCATGGTGATGCCCGCCAGGTGCGGGCCGTCGGGCCACACCACCTCGTGGCCGTCGAAGAAGGCGACGTTCGTGATGGCGCCCTCGCTGATGGTGCCGTCCGGGCCGGTGAGCAGCGCCTCGTCGTAGCCGGCGCGGCGCGCCTCGCGCCCGTGGTAGGCCTGCCCGAAGCCGCCGAGGTGCTTGATGTGCGCGACCGGCCGTACGTACGGCACGGACTTCAGCGCCTGCGCCCGGTCCGCCATGGCCGCGGGCAGCTCCATCGGCGGGCGCACCGTGACCATCAGGGACGGGGCGCCGTCGGGGGCGTGCACGTACACGCGCACCGAGGCGTCGCCGATGACGCCGGTCGCGCCGTCGGTCCCGCCGTCCCCGGCGAGCGCGTGCCGCACCAGCTCGCGCACCCGCTCGCCGTCGAGCCCCTGGTCGAAGAGCTCGCGGGTCGCGGCGTCCAGGCGCGCCAGATGCAGCCTGAGGCCGCGCACCCGGCCGTCCCTGACCTGCATCGCGGTGAAGTGCCCGAAGCTGTCGAGGGCGCGGGCCCGCAGCGTCTCGACGGTGCCGGGCGCGCCGTCGATCTCAAGTCGCGTCACATCGGTGGTGGTTGGCGGTGTCTTCGTCATGGCGCCACCGTACGTTCGCGGTCACATGGCCACGTACGGAGTGTCGTCGGCATGCCCCGCGCGGGGGTTCGTCAGTCCTCGATCAGGCGGCGCGGCCCCGGCCCGTGCGCGGCCAGTTCGTCCCACGGGTTCGACAGGGCGCACCGGTCGAGCGACAGGCAGCCGCAGCCGATGCAGTCCGTGAGGTTGTCGCGCAGCCGCTGCAGGGTGCGGATGCGCGCGTCCAGGTCCGCCCGCCAGCACTCCGAGATGCGGGCCCAGTCCTCGCGGGTGGGCGTGCGGTCCTCCGGGAGCAGCTTCAGCACGTCGCGGATGGTGGCCAGCGGGATGCCGAGCCGCTGCGAGGTGCGGATGAAGGCGACGCGGCGCAGCGTGTCACGGCTGTAGCGGCGCTGGTTGCCGGAGGTGCGGCGGCTGGAGATGAGCCCTTCGCGCTCGTAGAACCGCAGCGCGGAGGCCGCCACTCCGCTGCGCTCGGCGAGCTCGCCGACGGTGGCTTCCTTGGCGTCCGGTGCGAGATGCGTCGTCATGCCGCCAGATTAATGGCGGACACGGCTTGACCTAAACCAAGGTTTAGGTCAGAAGCTCTCCGCATGAACACCACCACAGCCCAGACTGTTTCCGTTTCCCAGGCCCCGTCCCAGGCCCCGTCCCCGTCCGCCGAGGCCGCCGCCGTGCTCGCCGCCACGGCCGACACCCCGGTGAAGGTCGCCGTCATCGTCGGCAGCAACCGCGAGGGCCGCTTCGGGCCGGTCGTCGCCGAATGGCTGCTGCGCCGGGTGCGCGACCACGAGGGGTTCGAGGCGGACGTCGTCGACCTGGCCGAGGTGGACCTGCCCACCTCGCTGTCCTACCGTCCGTCCGCCGACGTCGTCGCCGAGCTCGCCAAGGTCTCGCCGAGGCTGGCGGAGGCCGACGCCTTCATCGTCCTCACGCCCGAGTACAACCACTCCTTCCCCGCGTCCCTGAAGAACGTCATCGACTGGCACCGCGACGAATGGCAGGCCAAGCCCGTCGCCCTAGTCTCGTACGGCGGCGTCTCGGGCGGTCTGCGCGCGGTCGAGCACCTGCGCCAGGTCTTCGCCGAGCTGCACATGGTCACCGTCCGCGACACGGTCTCGTTCCACAACGCGGGCGCGCTCTTCGACGGCGAGGGCAACCACCGGGACCCCTCGGTCGCGGACGCGGCGGCCCAGGGCATGCTGGACCAGCTCCAGTGGTGGGCTTGGGCGCTGCGGGGCGCCAAGGAGGTGCGGGCGTACGGCAGTTGACGGCCCGGGCGTACGGGTCCCGGCGGCCCGGGGCACAGGAGGGCCGACGGCCCGCGCGGCCCGCGCACGACGCGGGCTCACGCCTCCGGCAGGCGTACGACAGCCACCGCCCCGCCGTCCGCGGCGTTGCTCAGCTCCACCCGCGCGCCGATGACGGCGGCCTGCCCGAGCGCGATGGTCAGGCCGAGCCCGGTGCCCTGACCGCGCTCGCGGGCACCGGTCTGGAACCGCTGCGGGCCCTCGCACAGCAGGTGCGGCGGAAAGCCGGGACCGCGGTCGCGCACGGTGACCACGGACCCGTCGACGCGCAGGTCGACGGGGCCGCCGCCGTGCTTGCGGGCGTTGCCGACGAGGTTCGTCAGGATCCGCTCCAGACGGCGCGCGTCGGTGCGTACGAGACGTTCGTCGGCGTGCCAGAACCGCACCCCGCGGCCGGTGAACTGGTCGGCGCAGCCCGCCCGTTGGACCATGCCCTGGACGAGGGTGCCCAGCGGGTGCACGTCCAGGTCGGGCCGCTCCACGTCGGCGTCGAGCCGGGCGACCTCCAGGAGGTCCTCGGTGAGCGCGCGCAGGGCGACGACGCGGCCCTGCACCAGCTCGGTGGGGCGGCTCGGCGGCAGCAGCTCGGCCGCCGTGTGCAGTCCGGTCAGGGGCGTGCGCAGCTCGTGCGCGACGTCCGCGGTGAACCGCTGCTCGGCCTCCAGGCGCCGCTGGAGCGTGGCGGCCATGGTGTCGACGGCGGTGGCGAGGTCGGCGACCTCGTTCTTGCCGTGCCGGAAACCCGGCGGCAGCGGATGGCCGATGCGGGCGTCCAGCTCGCCCTGGCTGATGCGCCGCGCCGTGGCGGCAGCGGTGCGCAGATCGCGGCTGAGCCGGCTGGCGAGGGCGGCCCCGCCGAGCGCGGCGAGCGCCACGACGACGGCGCCGGACCCGATCAGCTGCCGGTCGAACTCGGCCATCTCGTCGGCCTGTTCGCGCAGCGGCATGCGTACGGAGAGGACGTGATCGCCGACCGGTCGCGCCGCCCACACGACGGGGTCGCCGCCCTCCGCCCCGTCCATGTCCAGATACGTGGTGCGCCGCCCGTCGAGCGCGGCGGCCCGCAGCGGTCCCGGCAGGCCGGGCGCGTCGAGGGCCGCGTCCGTGTCGTCCCGCGGGACCTGCCCGGTCAGCTCGTACACCTGGCGCACCCGCACGAGCTGCGCGGTGGCCGCCGACCGGGCGCCGTCGCACACCTGGTCCAGGCGCGCGTGGTGGATGAGCAGCCCGATGGCGAGGGCGACGACCGCGCACCCGGCGGCGAGCAGCGCGGCGATCTTCCAGCGCAGGCCGAGGGTGTGCCAGCGCAGGCCGAGGGTGCGGAGCCTCATGGTCGGGCTCCGGAGCCGCGGGAGTCACCGGAGGGCGGGGGTGGGGAGCTGCCGTCCTCCTCCTCCGCGGTGTGCCCGGGCTTCTGATAGCTCTTGACGTCACTGACCGTGGACATCCGGGTGCCGTCCCAGTGGAAGCGAACGGCCTGCTCGCCGCCGTCCGCGCACGGGCTGCGCACCAGCAGATCGGTGCCGAGCGTCTCGACGACGAGCCGCCGCCCCGCGGTGAACAGGATCGGATGGACCTTCCCGCGTTTCTCGTAGTAAACGGCGAGCACGCTGCGCCCGCTCTCCACATCGATCGCGACGAGCATCTCGCGCCGCCCGTCGCCGGTGAGGTCGGTGAGCACCGGAGGCCGGATGCCGGGCTGCCCCGGCTTCTTGATCATCGGCCGGTCGGCGAGGGTGCGCAGCCGGGTGTCGGCCCGCAGCAGTTCCCGTACGTCGGCCTTGGCGAGCCCGCCGGGGCCGGGCTCGAACCCTTCGAGCGGCTCGGGCGGCGGCTGCTTCGACGCCGTGTCCGCGCCGGGCGCCGACGGCGACGACCCCGACCAGGCGGACCACAGCGGCTCGGGGCGCGGCTGCACCGACACCGGCGGGGCCTTTTCACCGGTGCTGAGGCCGTCGGCGGCCCCGCACGCGCAGAGCACGGCGGTGGCCAGGGCGGCGAGGGGCGCCCCCAACAGCAGGGGACGGAGGCGGAAGCGCAGATTCATGGAGGAACCGAGGAGCCGGGGAACCGGGGGCGGAGGCTTGGTGGTGGCCGGCCCGGGGGGAAGCGCCGGGGATGCGGCGGAGACCGGCCACCGCTTTCGACGGTAGGGAGGACGCATCACGGAAACCAGGAGGTTGTGTAACAGTCGCCACTAAAGCGTGGAATTCTGGAACATTGGGACCTTTGACATGGCCGGTAGCCTCCCCGACGAACCCCCGACGACGAGGAGCGAGAACCGTGCCAGAACTCACCGTCCTCACGGTCCTGACCACCACGGACACCCCGGGCAAGGCCGACGCCCTGGCGCGCGGCGCGGTCGACGCGCGCCTCGCGGCCTGCGCGCAGATCAACGGCCCGGTCACCTCCGTCTACCGCTGGGAGGGCGCCATCGACACGGCCCGCGAGTGGCAGGTGCTGCTCAAGACCACCACGGAGCGGTACGAGGCGCTGGAGTCCTGGCTGGTCCGCGCCCACGACTACGACACCCCGGAGATCATCGCCACCCCCGTGACCCGGGGCAGCGCGGCCTACCTGGCCTGGGTCGCCGAGGAGACGACGGCGTGACGCCCCCGCCCCGCCCCCGTGGGGAGCACCTCCCGGTCTTCGTGTACGGCACCCTGCGCCCCGGCGAACGCAACCACGCCGCGTACCTGCGCGGCCGGATCACGTCGACCACCCCCGCCCGCCTCCCGCACACGGTCCTGTACGCCGGGCCCGGCTACCCCTACGCCGTGGAGACCCCCGAAGCCACCCAAGTCGACGGCGACTTGATCACCCCCGACCCCACCGCGTACGAAACACTCCTGGCCGCCCTGGACCACCTGGAGGACTACTCGCCGGGCGACCCCCGAAACCTCTACGAACGCGTGGCCCGCGAGGTCACGTGCGAGGACGGCACGAGGACGAGGGCATGGGTGTACGTGGCGGCACCACGCTTGGCGGCACGACTGCGGGCAACGGGTTCCCCGCTGCCCGGGGGCAGGTGGCCGAATGAGGCCCGTCCGGCGTTTGAGGACGAGCGCGAAGCGCGATAGGCGGAGGCCCAGAGGCGCGGTACCCCTGGGCCGAGCGGAGGGCAGGCCGAGAGGAGCCTCACGCAGGCTCCAGTCGCACCGCACACACCTTGAACTCCGGCATCCGCGACACCGGGTCCAACGCGGGATGCGTAAGCGTGTTGGCCCGCCCTTCCCCCGGCCAGTGGAACGGCATGAACACGGTGTCGGGCCGAATGCCCGGGGTGACCCGCGCGGGCACCACGACGCGCCCCCGCCGCGACACCACGGCCACGGTCTCCCCGTCGGCCACCCGCAGCCGCGCGGCCAACCGGGGATGCACCTCCACGAAGGGCCCCGGCGCGGCGGCGTTCAACTCGTCGACCCGCCGGGTCTGCGCCCCGGACTGATACTGGGCGAGCACCCGCCCGGTGGTCAGCACCACCGGATACTCACCGTCGGGCTCCTCGGCGGAGTCGCGATGCACGACAGGGACGAACCGGGCAAGCCCGTCCTCGGTGGCGAACCGCTCCAGAAACAGCCGAGGCGTCCCCGCATGCGCACCCTCCCCGTCAGGGGCGCCCGGACAGGGCCAGAACACCCCCGCCCCCTCGTCCTCGACGAGCCTCCCGTACGAGATCCCCGAATAGTCCGCGACCCCACCCGCACTGGCCCGCCGCAACTCCTCGAAGACCTCCTCCGGATCCACGGGAAACCCCTTCCCGTGCCCGAGCCGCGAGGCGAGCCCGTGCAGCACCTCCAGATCGGTGCGCACCCCGTCCGGCGGGTCCACGGCCCGCCGCCGCAGCAGCACCCGCCCCTCCAGATTGGTCACGGTGCCGGTCTCCTCGGCCCACTGCGTCACCGGAAGCACCACATCGGCGAGTTGAGCGGTCTCGGACAGCACGACATCGGCGACGGCGAGGAAGTCCAGGGACCTGATCCGCTCCTCCACGTGCGCGGCACGCGGCGCGGACACCACCGGGTTGGAGCCCATGAGCAGCAGGGACTTCACGTCCCCGCCGAGCGCGTCGAGGAGTTCGTACGCGGACCGCCCGGGCCCGGGCAGCGAGTCCGGGTCGACGCCCCAGACCCCGGCGACATGGGCCCGCGCCGCCGGATCGGTGAGCTTGCGGTAGCCGGGCAACTGGTCGGCCTTCTGGCCGTGTTCGCGCCCGCCCTGCCCGTTGCCCTGCCCGGTCAGGCACCCGTACCCGGAGAGCGGCCGACCCGGCCGCCCCGTGGCCAGGCACAGATTGATCCACGCGCCGACGGTGTCCGTGCCCTTGGCCTGCTGCTCGGGTCCGCGCGCGGTGAGCACCATGGCGTGCTCGGCGGCAGCGAACCTCCGTGCCACGTCCCGCAGTTGGGGCACCGGCACGCCGGTGATCCGCTCCACGTACTCGGGCCAGTGCGCCATCACGGCGGCCCGCGCCTCTTCCCAGCCGGTCGTACGTTCCCTGATGTACGCCTCGTCGGTGCCACCCTCGGCCACCACGAGGTGCAGCAGGCCTAGCGCGAGCGCGAGGTCGGTGCCGGGGCGGGGCGCCAGATGCAGGTCGGCCTGTTCGGCGGTGCGGGTGCGGCGCGGGTCGACGACGATCAACGTGCCGCCGTTCTCCTTCAGCTCCGTGAGGTACCGCAACGCGGGCGGCATCGTCTCGGCGAGGTTGGAGCCGACGAGGATCAGGCACCCGGTGCGGGCGACGTCCGCGAGCGGGAACGGCAGCCCCCGGTCGAGCCCGAACGCCCGCGTGCCGGCGGCCGCGGCGGACGACATGCAGAACCGGCCGTTGTAGTCGATCTGCGAGGTCCCGAGCACGACCCGCGCGAACTTCCCCAGCGTGTACGCCTTCTCGTTCGTGAGCCCGCCCCCGCCGAACACCCCGCACGCGTCCGCCCCGTACGCGGCCCGCGTCCGCGCGAGCCCGTCGGCGACCCGGTCCAGCGCCTCGTCCCAGCCCGCCGGTTCCAGTTCCCCGCTGACGGCGGACCGCACCAGCGGCCCGGTCAGCCGCACCCGCGACGACAGCACCGCGGGCGCCGTACGCCCCTTCCCGCACAGCGCGCCCCCGTTGACGGGGAACGCGGGCCGCTCCACGACCTCGACACCTCCCGGCCCACGTACCAGCCCCATGCCGCACTGCAGCGCGCAGTACGGGCAGTGGGTGGGCGTGGCAGCGGTGTCCGACGCGAGCGTGCCGGGCCCCGACGCGGCCGCGGGCCGTGCGGCCTGTTCCGATGTCGCCATGAAGTGCATTCCGCCACTTTCCGGCAACCGTGTTTCACCGCCCGGCCCGCCGGGTTACACGCGCGGTACGCCCACCTCCGCCCGCCCCGGCTCCCGGTGTGAGGTGTGAGCCCCACGAAAAGAGCCGTCACCGCGGCCGCAACGGGGCGGCAACGTGGCGCCGTCATTCTCGGTGCATGACGCCGTCGAATCCGCATCCGGACCCCGCCACCGGGCTGGACACCGCGGCCCAGCTCATCACCCGCATCACCGGCGAGCTGGGCACCCGGCTCGGCCTGGTCACCCTCGACGGGGCGCGCAGGCCGTGCCCCGGCGGCCACACGCCCGGACGCGAGCCCGCTCCCGCCCTGGTGGTCGTCGCCCACGGCAGCCGCGACCCGCGCGCCCTCACCACCGTGACCGCCCTGCTCGACGTGGTCCGCGCGCTGCGTCCGGGGCTCGACGTGCGGCTCGGCCACATCGAGCTGAACGAGCCCGCGCTCGACGACACCCTGCGCGGGCTGCCCACCGGGGGCGCCGGGACCGGCGCGGGCGCGGTCCTCGTACCGCTGCTCCTCAGCCGCGGCTACCACGTCAAGCACGACATCCCGGCCGCGGCCGCCGCGGCCGCCGGCCCCGGCCGCCCCCTCCGCGTCGCCGCCCCGCTCGGCCCGCACCCCCTCCTCGACGAGGCCCTGCACGCCCGCCTGGTCGAAGCGGGCTGGCCCGCCGGGGCCCCGGCCGCCGGTCACGGCGTGGTCCTCGCCGCCGCGGGCTCCCGCGACCCGGACTCCGCCACCGACACCCGCCGCGCCGCCGACCGCCTCGCCCGCCGTCTCGGCGTCCCCGTGCTGCCCGCGTACGCCGCGCCGACCGAGCACACCCCGACGACCGTGCCCGCCGCCCTGCGCGCGCTGGCCGAGCGCGGCGTGCGGCACACCGCCGTCGCCTCGTACTTCACCGCGCCCGGCCGCTTCGCCACCCAGGCCGCCGACGCCGCGCCGTGGCTTGCCGCCGCCCCGCTCGGCGCGCACCCGGCGCTCGCCGCCCTGCTGCTGCACCGCTACGACCAGGCGCGTTCCACCGCGCCCGGCGCCGCCCCGCACCGGCTGCTGACGTCCGCCTGACGGGGCCCCGGCGCGCGCCGCCGACCGCTCCGTCTACTGTCGGTGCATGGAAGGCACAGCACCGCACGCGCACACCGTGTCCTACGACGAGGCGGCCACCGAGCGGTGGGCCGCAGAACCCGACAAACGCCCGGGCCGCACCGCCTTCCAGCGGGACCGTGCCCGCGTCCTGCACTCCGCCGCGCTGCGCCGCCTCGCCGGCAAGACGCAGGTCGTCACGCCGGGCACGAAGAGCATGGCGTGGGACGCCAGCGCCCGCACCCGGCTCACCCACTCCCTGGAGTGCGCCCAGGTCGGCCGCGAGCTGGGCGCCGCCCTCGGCTGCGACCCGGACCTGGTGGAGACCGCCTGCCTCTCCCACGACCTCGGCCACCCACCCTTCGGCCACAACGGCGAACAGGCCCTGAACGAAGTCGCCCAGGGCTGCGGCGGATTCGAGGGCAACGCGCAGTCCCTGCGGCTGCTCACCCGCATCGAACCCAAACGCTTCGTACGCAGCGGGGCAAGCGGCGAACTGGTCAGCGTGGGCCTCAACCTCACCCGCGCCGCCCTGGACGCCGCCACCAAGTACCCGTGGCCGCGCGGCGCCCACCCCACCGACCCGTCGTCGGTGAAGTTCGGTGTGTACGAGGACGACCGCCCGGTGTTCGACTGGATCCGCAAGGAGGCGCCGGGCCACCCCGACGGGCCCGGCCACCGCACCTGCTTCGAGGCACAGATCATGGACTGGGCGGACGACGTCGCGTACTCGGTGCACGACGTCGAGGACGGCCTGCACGCCGGCCACATCGACCCGAACATGCTGCACGCCGAGCCCGAACGCCAGGACGTCTTCGCCGTCGCCGTCGGACGCTACGTACCCGTCGACACCGACCCCGCCGAACTCGCCGCGGCCCTGGACCGGCTCCAGGAGCAGGAGTGGTGGCCGCACGGCTACGACGGTTCCGCCGTCGCACAGGCCCGCCTGAAGGACGCCACCAGCCAGCTCATCGGCCACTTCTGCCTCGCGGCGGAGGCCGCGACCCGGGAGCGGTACGGCACCGGGCCACTCACCCGCTACGCCGCCGAACTCGTCGTGCCGCGCGCGACCCGCCTGGAGTGCGCGGTCCTCAAGGCCGTCGCCGACCGCTATGTGATGCAGCGCCCCGCGCAGGAGCGGCTCCGCGCCGACCAGCGCGTCGTCGTCGCCGAACTCGCCGACGCCCTCACCCGCCGCGCCCCCGAGGGCCTCGACCCGCAGTTCCGCGCGCTGTACGACGCCGCGCCCGACGACCGCGCCGCCCAGCGCGTCGTCATCGACCAGATCGCGTCCCTCACGGACGACGCGGCGCGGTCCCTGCACCACCGGCTCACGCATGGTCGTTCTAGGAGATGACCACCGCAACCCATAAATTGAGAAGTCCAAACGGTGAGTAACCACGTCCGCGGGAGCGGCGCCGGTTCAGGCGCAAAGGCGCTGACGGAAAGTGGCTGTTCGGGCGCACACCCTCTTCCGTCCTCACGCTCCGTGCGGGACGCTCGAGTGAGCTGAAGGTTTCGAGGAGGCATCAAGTGGTCGACGCGGATCAGACGTTCGTCATCGTCGGAGGGGGCCTCGCGGGCGCGAAAGCGGCCGAGACGCTCCGCACCGAGGGCTTCACCGGCCGGGTGATCCTCATCGGCGACGAGCGCGACCACCCGTACGAACGCCCACCCCTGTCCAAGGGCTACCTCCTCGGCAAGGAGGAGCGCGACAGCGTCTTCGTGCACGAACCCGGGTGGTACGCGCAGGCCGACGTCGAGCTGCACCTGGGCCAGACCGTCGTCGCCATAGACCGCGCCGCGCACACCGTCCGGCTCGGCGACCGCACGGTCATCCGCTACGACAAGCTGCTCCTCGCCACCGGCGCCGAGCCGCGCCGCCTGGACGTGCCCGGCACCGACCTCGCCGGCGTGCACCACCTGCGCCGCCTCGCGCACGCCGACCGCCTCCGGCAGGTCCTCACCGCGCTCGGCCGCGACAACGGCCACCTGGTGATCGCGGGCGCCGGCTGGATCGGCCTCGAAGTCGCGGCGGCCGCGCGGGAGTACGGCGCGGAGGTCACCGTCGTCGAGCCCGAGCCGACTCCGCTGCACTCCGTGCTCGGCCCCGAGGTCGGCCAGATGTTCGCCGACCTGCACGCTGAGCACGGCGTCCGCTTCCACTTCGGGGCCCGGCTGACCGAGATCACCGGGCAGGACGGCATGGTCCTCGCCGCCCGCACGGACGACGGCGAGGAGCACCCGGCGCACGACGTGCTCGCCGCGATCGGCGCCGCCCCGCGCACCGCGCTCGCCGAGTCCGCGGGCCTCGCCCTGGTCGACCGCGCGCACGGCGGCGGCATCGCCGTCGACACCTCGCTGCGCACCTCCGACCCGGACATCTACGCCGCCGGCGACGTGGCCGCCGTCGACCACCGGCTCTTCGACACCCGGCTGCGCGTCGAGCACTGGGCCAACGCCCTCAACGGCGGCCCGGCCGCCGCCCGCGCCATGCTCGGCCAGGACATCCGTTACGACCGCGTGCCCTACTTCTTCTCCGACCAGTACGACCTGGGCATGGAGTACTCGGGCTGGGCACCCCCGGGCTCCTACGACCAGGTGGTGATCCGCGGCGACGCGGGCAAGCGCGAGTTCATCGCCTTCTGGCTCCGCGCCGGCCAGGTCCTGGCGGGCATGAACGTCAATGTGTGGGACGTCACGGAGCCGATCCAACGCCTGATCCGCGAGGGTGCGCGCCCCGACCAGGAGGCGCTCTCCGATCCCTCCAAGCCGCTGGAGTCGTTGCTCGGGTAGCCCCCGGCGCCGGGCGGGCGAGGGAAAAGCCCGTCCGGCGTTTGAGGACGAGGCCCGAAGGGCCGAAAGGGGGGAGAGGGGCGAAGCCCCATGAAACAGCCCCACACACTGGACGGTACATAAGGCGCCCCCGCCAGCCGTAGTATTTCTGCGTGGCAGGACGGATCAATGACGAAGACGTGAAGGCGGTTCGGGACGCGGTCCCGATCGACGCCGTCGTCTCCGAGTACCTCCAGCTGCGCAACGCGGGCGGCGGCAACCTCAAGGGCCTGTGCCCCTTCCACGACGAGAAGTCCCCGTCGTTCCAGGTCAGCCCCAGCAAGGGGCTCTTCCACTGCTTCGGCTGCCAGGAGGGCGGCGACACCCTCACGTTCGTGATGAAGGTCGACCACCTGACCTTCTCCGAGGCGGTGGAGCGCCTCGCCGCCAAGGCGGGCATCACGCTGCGATACGAGGAGGGCGGGTACAACCCGTCCCACCAACGCGGCGAACGCATCCGCCTGATCGAGGCGCACAAGGCGGCCACCGAGTTCTACATCGCCCAGCTGGAGAGCGCGGAGGCCGAGATCGGCCGCAAATTCCTCGCCGAGCGTGGCTTCGACCAGGCCGCGGCCGCGCACTTCGGCGTGGGCTACAGCCCGGCGGGCTGGGACCACCTGACCCGCTACCTGCGCGGCAAGGGCTTCACGGACAAGGAGCTGATCCTCTCCGGTCTCTCCCAGGACGGCCGCCGCGGCCCCATCGACCGCTTCCGCGGCCGCCTGATGTGGCCGATCCGCGACATCGGCGGCGAGGTCGTCGGCTTCGGCGCCCGCAAGCTGCGCGACGACGACAACGGCCCGAAGTACCTGAACACGCCCGAGACCCCGGTCTACAAGAAGTCCCAGGTCCTGTACGGCATCGACCTCGCCAAGAAGGACATCGCGAAGGCCAGCAGGGCCGTCGTCGTCGAGGGCTACACCGACGTGATGGCCTGCCACCTCGCGGGCATCACCACGGCCATCGCGACCTGCGGCACGGCCTTCGGCGGCGAGCACATCAAGATCCTGCGGCGGCTGCTCATGGACAACGGCTCCGCCCGCGTGATCTTCACCTTCGACGGCGACGCGGCCGGCCAGAAGGCGGCCCTGCGCGCCTTCGAGGACGACCAGAAGTTCGCCGCCGAGACGTACATCGCCATCGCGCCCGACGGCATGGACCCCTGCGAGCTGCGCCTCGCCAAGGGCGACGAGGCGGTCGCCGACCTGGTCGAGCCGCGCACCCCGCTGTTCGAGTTCGCGCTGCGCCAGATCGTCGCGCGGTACGACCTGGAGACCCCCGGGGGCCGCGCGGCGGCCCTGGACGAGGCGGCGCCGGTCGTGGCCCGCATCAAGAACTCCGGCGCGCAGCACGAGGTCGCCGTGCAGCTCGCGGGCATGCTCGGCATCCTCGACACGCAGTTCGTCGTCAAGCGCGTGGGGCAGCTGGCCCGCTGGGCGCGTGAGCGCGGCGGCAAGGGACCGGCGCCGCAGCGCGCCCCGCAGGCCCCCGCCGCGGCCGCCCGCCCGGGCCACGCGGGCCCCGCCCTGAACCTGCGCAATCCCGTGTACGCCACCGAACGCGAGCTCCTGAAGCTGGCCCTGCAGCACCCGCACCTGGTCTCCCCGGCCTTCGACGCGTACGGCGTGGACGAGTTCACCGCCGCCCCGTACGCCGCCGTGCGCCAGGCGATCCTCGACGCGGGCGGCGCCGAGTTCGGCATCCAGGACCCGCAGGAGTACCTGGTCCGGGTCCGGGACGCCGCCCCCGACGACGCGGTCCGCGCCATGGTCACGGAGCTGGCCGTGGAGGCGATCATGCGACGCACGGTCGACGAGATGTACGCGGGCGAGCAACTCGTCACGGTCCGCCTGCGAGCCGTGGACCGCCGCGTACGCGACGTCCAGGGCACCTTCACCCGCCTCGCGGGCAGCCACGGCGACCCGCAGCAACTGGCAGCCGTACAGAACGAGTTGTGGGTCCTCCAGCAGTACGGCCGCGCACTGCGCGAACGAGGAGCAGCCGCGCTGTAACGCTCCAGCCCGTCCGGCGCCGATTCAGCCCGTCCGGCGCTTGAGGACGAGGCCCGAAGGGCCGAAAGGCGGGGGAGAGGGGGCGCAGCCCCCATAGACGCGGCCACCCAGGCGTACGGCGGCCCACGCGGGTTACCCGTGGGGTAACCGGCCGGTCACGGACCGGACTCAAAAAGTGCTCGCACGCCCCTCGTGGCGGCCGTGTGTCGTACTCCACACTGGGGTGCGGTGCCTGAGTCCTCGGAGCGCGGCCGGCCCGCAGAAGACAGCGGGTCCGACATCCCCGCGGTTCCACACATCGTGTTCGGGACGGACAGCGGCGAGGCCGTCGACGCCGGTCCCGCTGTACCGCTGCCGTCCCCCGCTGCAGCGATCACCCTGGAGGTCGCCCCCGTGCAGACCCAGACCCTCACCCAGACAGACACCGCCGCGCCCGCCCCCGTGGACGTGACGGCCGACGCCGACGCCGACGTCATCGCGACGGTGCCGCCGCAGGGCCCCGCGCCGCTCCACCCGGAGCTGGCGCCGGAGCCGGCCCCGGACGAGCGCCTGGCCGCGGTGGCCGTCGAGCCGATCGAGCCCATCGAGCCGGTCGGGCCCGCCGAGCCCACCGAGGCAGCCGAACCCACCGAGACCGCCGAGGTCATCGAGCTGCCCAGCCCGCGCGCCCGCGCCGACACCGGCGGCCCCTCGTCCGACCTGTTCCGCCAGTACCTGCGCGAGATCGGCCGGATACCTCTGCTCACCGCGGCCGAGGAGGTCGAGCTGGCGCGCAGCGTCGAGGCCGGTCTCTTCGCCGAGGAGAAGCTCGCCGGGCTGGCGGGCACCCCCGGCCTGGACTCCCAACTCGCCCTGGATCTCGACAAGTTGGTGGTCATGGGCCGGATGGCCAAGCGCCGCCTCATCGAGGCCAACCTGCGCCTGGTCGTCTCCGTCGCCAAGCGCTATGTGGGCCGCGGCCTGACCATGCTCGACCTTGTCCAGGAAGGAAACCTGGGCCTGATCAGGGCGGTCGAGAAGTTCGACTACGCCCGGGGCTACAAGTTCTCCACGTACGCGACCTGGTGGATCCGCCAGGCCATGTCCCGCGCGCTCGCGGACCAGGCCCGCACCATCCGCGTCCCCGTGCACGTCGTCGAGCTCATCAACCGCGTCGTACGCGTCCAGCGCCGCATGCTCCAGGAGCGCGGCTACGAGCCGACCCCCGAAGAGGTCGCCGCCCACCTGGACCTGCCGCACGAGCGCGTCAGCGAGGTCCTGCGCCTGGCACAGGAACCGGTGTCGCTGCACGCGCCCGTGGGCGAGGAGGACGACGTCGCGCTCGGCGACCTCATCGAGGACGGCGACGCCACGAGCCCCGTGGAGTCGGCCGCGTTCCTGCTGCTCCGTGAGCACCTGGAGGCGGTGCTCTCCACCCTCGGCGAACGCGAACGCAAGGTTGTCCAACTCCGCTACGGCCTCGCGGACGGCCGCCCCCGCACCCTGGAGGAGATCGGCAGAATCTTCGGCGTGACCCGAGAACGCATCCGCCAGATCGAGTCGAAGACCCTGAACAAGCTCAGGGACCACGCTTTCGCGGACCAGCTCAGGGGCTACTTGGACTGACCTACCGCCCGTAGTCGCGGGCAATCGTGCCGCAGGGCGGCTCCCGACCCAAAGAAACGGCACCCCCGCCGCCGGGCAACAATTCAGTCCACCTCGGCCACAGCCTGCGCGAACTGGGCGGCGTACAACCGCGCATAAGCACCGTCGGCCGCCAGCAGCGCGTCATGCGTACCCTGCTCCACAATGGCCCCGTCCTCCATCACCAGGATGGTGTCCGCGTCGCGAATCGTAGAAAGACGATGAGCGATGACGAACGAGGTACGCCCATGGGCGAGCCGAGCCATCGCCTTCTGGATGAGCACCTCGGTGCGGGTGTCGACCGAGCTGGTCGCCTCGTCGAGAACAAGGATCACGGGGTCGGACAGGAAGGCCCGGGCAATGGTGATGAGCTGCTTCTCACCGGCGCTCACGCCGGTCCCCTCGTCGTCGATGACGGTGTCGTACCCCTCCGGCAGCGTCCGGATGAACCGATCGGCGTGCGCGGCCCGCGCGGCCTCCTCGACCTCCTCCCGGGTGACGTCCTTCGCCGCCCCGTAGGCGATGTTCTCCGCGATCGTGCCGCCGAACAGCCAGGTGTCCTGGAGCACCATGCCGATGCCGCCGCGCAGTTCGTCGCGCGACATCTTCGCCACGTCGACCCCGTCGAGGGTGATGCGCCCGCCGGTGACCTCGTAGAACCGCATGAGCAGATTCACGAGCGTCGTCTTGCCCGCGCCCGTCGGCCCGACGATGGCGACCGTGTGCCCGGGCTCCACCCGCAGCGACAGGTCCTCGATCAGCGGCTTGTCCTTCTCGTACCGGAAGGAGACGTGCTCCATTCCCACGAGCCCGCGCGGATCGACCGGCCGCTCGCCCGGCACCGGGTCGGCCTCCTGCTCCTCCGCGTCGAGGAGTTCGAAGATCCGCTCGGCGGAGGCGACACCGGACTGCACCAGGTTCGCCATCGAGGCGACCTGCGTCAGCGGCATCGAGAACTGCCGCGAGTACTGGATGAATGCCTGCACGTCACCGATCGAAAGGGACCCGGAGGCCACCCGCAGACCGCCGACGACGGCGACGAGGACATAGTTCAGGTTCGACATGAAGAACATCAGCGGCTGCATGACGCCGCTGTTGAACTGCGCCTTGAACGACGCCTCGTACAGCGCGTCGTTGTGCTCCGCGAAGGCCTTCGCGGACTCCTCCTGACGGCCGAACACCTTCACCAGGGTGTGCCCGGTGTACATCTCCTCGACGTGCGCGTTCAGCGCGCCCGTGGACTTCCACTGCTGCACGAACTGCGGCTGCGAACGCTTGCCGACCTTCGTCGCCACGACGAACGACAGCGGCACGGTCACCAGCGCCACCAGCGCCAGCAGCCACGAGATCCAGAACATCATCGCGAGCACGCCGACGATGGTCAGAGCCGAGTTGATGAGCTGGCCCATCGTCTGCGTCAGCGTCTGGTTGATGTTGTCGATGTCGTTCGTGGCCCGGCTGAGCACCTCACCGCGCTGCCGCTTGTCGAAGTACGACAACGGCAGCCGCGACAGCTTCGCCTGCACGTCGCCGCGCAGCCGGAACACGGTCCGGTTGATGGCCCGGTTGGAGAGCCGCGTGGCCACCAGCATCATCAGGCCCGCCAGCACGAACGCGCCCGTCGCGAGCAGCAGTACGGAGCCGACCGCGCCGAAGTCGATGCCCTCGCCCGGTGTGAAGTCGAGCCCGGAGAGCATGTCGGCCATGCCGCCGTCGCCGCTCGCGCGCAGCCGGTCCAGGGCCTCGCCCTTGGACTCGCCGTCGGGCATGGTGCGCCCGACGATGCCCGCGAAGATCAGGTCGGTCGCCCGCCCGAGGATCTTCGGGCCGACCACGGAGAGCGCGACGCTCAGGACGACGGCCGCGAGCATCCCGTACATCGTGGTCCGCTCCGGCCGGAACTGCGCGAGCAGCCGCTTCCCGGAGTTCTTGAAGTCCAGGGACCGGGAGTCCGGCCCCATCATCGGTCCACCGAAGCCACCAGGGGGCATTACGCGGCCTCCGCTTCCGTCAGCTGGGAGAGGACGATCTCCCGATACGTCTCGTTGTCGTCCATGAGCTCGCGGTGGCTGCCGGTGCCGACGACCCGGCCCTCGTCGAGGACCACGATGCGGTCGGCGTCCCGGATGGTCGACACCCGCTGGGCGACGATCACGACGGTCGCCTCCCGGGTCTCGTGCGCGAGCGCGGCCCGCAGCGCCGCGTCGGTGGCGTAGTCGAGCGCGGAGAAGGAGTCGTCGAAGAGGTAGATCTCCGGCCGCTGCACCAGCGTCCGCGCGATGGACAGGCGCTGGCGCTGCCCGCCGGACACATTGGAGCCGCCCTGCGCGACGGGCGCGTCCAGCCCTTCCGCGAGCCCCTCCACGAAGTCCTTGGCCTGCGCCACTTCGAGCGCGTGCCACAGCTCGTCGTCGGTGGCGTCCGGATTGCCGTACCGCAGGTTGCTCGCCACGGTCCCGGCGAACAGATACGGCTTCTGCGGTACGAGACCGACGGTGCGGGCGAGCAGCGCGGGGTCCAGGGCGTGCACGTCGACGCCGCCGACCAGGACCTCGCCCTCGGTGGCGTCCATCAGCCGCGGTACGAGGCTGAGCAGCGTCGACTTGCCGCTGCCCGTCGACCCGATCACGGCGGTCGTCTCGCCGGGGCGCGCGACCAGGTCGACGGCCTTGAGCACCGGCTCCTCGGCGCCCGGGTAGCGGAAGCCGGCGCCGCGCAGCTCCAGGTGGCCGTGGCCGCGCAGCTTCCGCACCGGCTCGGCGGGCGGCACGACGCTCGTGTCGGTGTCCAGGACCTCCTGGATGCGCTCGGCGCACACCTCGGCCCGCGGGATCATCATGAACATGAACGTGGCCATCATCACGGACATGACGATCTGCATCAGATAGGCGAGGAACGCGGTGAGCGCGCCGATCTGCATATGGCCGCCGTCGATGCGGTGCGCGCCGAACCAGACGACGGCGATCGACGACAGGTTCACCACCGTCATGACGATCGGGAACATCAGCGCGAGCAGCCGGCCGGTGCCGAGCGACACGTCGGTCAGGTCCGAGTTGGCCTGCCGGAAGCGCTCCTTCTCGTAGCCGTCACGCACGAAGGCGCGGATGACGCGGTTGCCGGTGATCTGCTCGCGCAGCACACGGTTCACCGTGTCCAGGCGTTCCTGCATGGTGCGGAACAGCGGCCGAAGGCGCCGCACGATCAGACTGACGCTGATGCCGAGCACCGGCACCACGGCGAGCAGCACACCGGACAGCGGCACGTCCTGGCCGAGCGCCATCACGATGCCGCCGACGCACATGATCGGCGCCGACACCATCAGCGTGAACGCCATCAGGACCAGCGTCTGCACCTGCTGGACGTCATTGGTGGTCCGGGTGATCAGGGTGGGCGCCCCGAACCGGCCCAGCTCCCGCGCGGAGAAGGACTGCACCCGGTCGAAGACGGCGCCCCGCACGTCGCGGCCAAGGGCGGCGGCGGTGCGGGCGCCGTAGAGCACGGCACCGATGTTGCACCCCATCTGCACCACGGTCACGGCGAGCATGAGGGCGCCGAACGACAGGATGTAGCCGGTGTCCCCCTTCACCACGCCGTGGTCGATGATGTCGGCGTTCAGAGTGGGGAGATAGAGCGAGGCGCAGGTCTGCAGGAACTGCAGGAGCACCAGCAGGGCGATGGGCTTCTTGTACGGATCCAGATGGGTCCGCAGGAGTCGTATGAGCACGCTCGTCTCTCGGCAGAGTCTGTTCGGGCGGGGGAGGGCTGGGCGAGGTCGCCCACCATCCTCCGCCACCGCACCCATGCCTGTGCAACCGATTTACCATGACCGGGTCAAAAAACAGCCCGGGTCAAGAACTGGTCCCGCTGAACGTCGGTATGTCCGGCCCGGAACCCTGCGGTATGTCCGGCCCGGAACCCCGAGGTCCGGCCCGGAACCCGGTTCAGACGGTCCCGGAACCTGGCGGCTCAGACAGTCGGAGTCCCGTTGAACGCCCCCGGGTGGGCCTGCTCCCGCACCGTCACGTACTGCTGCCGCACCGCCTGCCCGACCGCCAACTCCTCGCCGGGCTCGAAGACCTGCGAGACCGCGCCCTGCCAGTGCGGCAACTGCCCGGTCAGCGCCCAGGCGGCCTGCCGCGCGGCGCCGATCGCGGCGTAGTCCGCGGGCTGCACCACCACGACCTGCGTACCGAACAGCATCGGCGCCATCGCCCGCACCGCGGGCAGCTCGGCGGCGGGCCCGAGGAGGAACACCCGCCGCACCTCGACGCCCCGCCCGCGCAGCACGTCCAGCGCGTCGCCGAGCCCGCACAGCATGCCCTCGAAGGCGGCGCGCGCCAGATGCTCGGGCTTCATCGACTCGCGCCGAAGCCCGGTCAGCGTGCCCGCGGCGTGCGGGAGGCTCGGCGTCTTCTCCCCTTCCAGATAGGGGAGCAGCACGAGCCCGTGCGCACCGGGCGTCGACTTCAGGGCCAGGTCGGACAGCGCTTCCAGATCCGGCAGACCGAGCATCTCGGCGGTGCCGCGCAGCGCCCGCACGGCGTTGAGGGTGTGCACGACGGGAAGGTGCATCCCGGTGGCGTCGGCCAGCGACGTGATGGTCCCGCTCGCGTCGACAAGAGCCTCATGATGCACCGCCATCACGGACCCGGAGGCGCCGAGCGAGACGACGGCGTCGCCGGGGCTCACCCCGAGCCCGAAGGCCGCGGCCATGGTCTCGCCGGTGCCCGCCGAGATCAGCAGCCCCTCGGGCGTCGTGCCGGCGGCGTCCGCGGGCCCGATGACCTCGGGCAGCATCGCCTGATGCCCGAGGGCCAGCTCCACCAGGTCAGGCCGGTACGAACCGGTCGCCGCCGACCAGTACCCCGTGCCCGAGGCCCCGCCCCGGTCGGTGGTGCGCCGGGCGGGCCGCCCGAGCAACTGCCACACCAGCCAGTCGTGGGCCTGCATCAGCATCTGGGTGCGCAGCGCGGCCTCCGGCTCGTGCTTGGCCAGCCAGCGCAGCTTCGTCACGGGCAGCGGGGCCTGCGGCACACAGCCCACGGCCTGCGCCCAGGCCTGCCGGCCGCCGAGCCCGTCGACGAGATCGGCCGCGGCGACCTGGGTGCGCGGGTTGTTGCCGACGAGGGCGGGCCGGACCGTGTTGCCGTGCGAGTCCATCGGCACCAGCGCGTGCTGCTGCGCGCACACGCCGATCGCCTGTACGCCTTCGAGCAGTCCGCCGCCCGCGGCCTCGCCGAGGGAGAGCAGCCAGGCCTGCGGATCGACGTCCGCCGGCCGCCCTCCGCCCTCCGCGGTCTCCAGCGGATGCGGGGCATAGCCCTGCCTGAGTACGGCACCCGTGTCGGCGTCACAGACGACGATGCGTGTGAAATCGGGTGAACTGTCCAACCCCGCGACTATCCCCATGCCAAGGATTCTGCCGCACCGCGAGCGATGCCCCGCACGGCTGTCCGTACGAGGCATCGTCGTCGCAGGTGGCGTCCGCGGACGCCTAGGTGTTGCTGGTGCCCCAGTCGTCCTCGGCGTCGCCCTGCCCCCGCTCGCGCAGCGACCGCACCCGCTCGGCGACGGAGTCCGGCATCCGGTCCCCGACCTTCTCCGACACCGAGTGGAACGCCTTGCCCGCCACGTCCCGCCCCTGCTGGGCGGCGGACTCGACGGTGTTGCGCACGGCGGGGTTCTGGGCAACCTCACGGAAGGACTTCTTCAGCTGCTCGTAACGCTCGCGTCCGGCCCGCGTCCCGAGCACGTACCCGAGAGCCAGCCCTGCCACGAATGTGAGCCGGTAGCGCATGACGGCCACCCTTCCCTTGCCTCGACTGTCCGACGTCGGTCGCAGGGGATACCGATTGGCGGAGCACCCCCCTGCTTGCGCTAATGTATGTGTCGCAGCAAGCGCCCGCCGCCCGGGAATCCCCAGGTAGGTGACATTGTTGCAGTGACTCCGTCACCAAGAGTCATTCCCCTGTAGCTCAATTGGCAGAGCAGCCGGCTGTTAACCGGCAGGTTACTGGTTCGAGTCCAGTCGGGGGAGCTCGGTCTCCTGTAGCTCAATTGGCAGAGCAGCCGGCTGTTAACCGGCAGGTTACTGGTTCGAGTCCAGTCGGGAGAGCTGTACGCGAGGACCCCCGGGCGCCACCAAGGCCCCGGGGGTCCTCGCCGTCCCCACCGGCCCTGCACCCGGGCCCTACTCTGCCTGCACCCGGGCCCTACTCGGCCGCCACCCGGGCCCCGACCGGACCGCATCCAGCTCTGCCCCGGGCCGCACCCGGCCCTGATCCGGCCCGTATCCGCCCCGCGCCCGGACCCCGTCGGCCCTTATCCGGACCGACCCCGCGCGATCCCGTGCGGATCCCGCCCGGCCGGTCCCCGTGCGGATCCCGCCCGGCCCCCGCCGGTCCCCGTGCGGATCCGGCCGCCGGACCCCACCCGCCCCCTGCCAGGCCGCCGACGGGCCGACTCGCGCCCCCTGTGAGCCCCCCAACAATCCTTCGTACGTACTCGTTTCGCCCCTGGTGGAACCATGCGGGCCGCAGCGGGGTCCTCATGGTCGTGCATAGCCGACCAGCCGGAGCAGGAGATCGTATGAGCGGCTATGCTGCGGCAGACGGCGCGCACAAATGTGCGCGACGCGCCGTTAGGGGCGGTAGCTCAGCCGGTTAGAGCAGCGGACTCATAATCCGTCGGCCGTGGGTTCGAGTCCCACCCGCCCCACCACCCGGCGCAGGTGCAGAAACGATCTGACCTGGCCTTCCCCGACCCCGGACCGACCTTGTCGGCCGGGGTCGCGCGCTGCCGGGACCGGGCGTCAGCCCGGCGTCCCGCCGCGACCGCCTCCTTGGTGTGAAAGTACGGGGCGCGCGTCCCGCGCCCCCGGCCCCGGGCTCGTGGGGCCGGCTCACTGGGCCCGTTCCCGAAGTCGTCCACCGGTGTGCGATCTGGAGAGCCAGACCCGCGACCAGCGGCAGTCCGACGAGGACCAGGTGCGTGAGGGCGGACTCCCGGAACCGGAACAGTGCGGCGCCGCAGTCTCCCCCGCCCACCAGCCACCCCAGGACCGCCAGGACCCTGTTCTGGTTGTCCTCCGCCTGCTGAAGGTCCTGCGGGGCTCGACACCTAAAGGAGAAGCCGGCCATACGAAGCCGTAGCCCGCGATGGCCGGGATCACAACGTCGACGACCGCCGTGCCGACGACCGGTGCGCCGTCCCGCGCGCCCCCCGGCTCACGGGCCGCCGCGGACTTTGCGCGGAGGCAGGGCGGGCGGAGTGCCGGGCGACTTCACCTTCACCGGCAGCGGCGCCCCTCCGCGTACAACGCGCTTGGAGATGGAAGCCCACCCTGGACGCCGCCAACGGTGTCGGCCTGACGAAGAGGCTCGTGTCCACGACCTCCGCCACACGCACGCCGTAGCCCGCGATGGCCGCCGGTGACCTCTCGGTCCGCACGCAACAGCAAGGCCCAAGGGCATTGGGCCTTGCCGTCCGGGCATGTCAGCCATCGCTCTCCAGTGAGCGGTGCAGGATGTCACGCTCCCGTGCGGACTGCCCGCGTGGGTCCCTGTTGACGACGGGCGCTTCTGTTGTTGTTGGAGGGCTGGAGCGCAGCTGGGCTCCGTACTGGTCGTGGGAGCTCAGGGTGCGCGGTGGCGCGGGAGGTGCCGGCCAGCATTGGATCAGGTAGTGCTCAGTGATCTCGTCTGGGGTTAGGTCGATGGCTGTGTCGCGCTCCACGGGAACGGGCCCGCTGGCGGTGTGTACGAGGTCATCGCCCTGGGCCACGAGCCCGTCGTCCTGCCTGCGGACCCGGAGCCCCAGCCGTATCAGTACGTCAGCTCCGCCTTCCTCGGTGGCTGTTTGACCGGCCACACCCGATCCCAGAAGGGGCCCCAGGGCCCCGAGCACGTCAAGGTCGAAGATCAGGCGGAACGTTTTGCGTTCGCCCTGCGCCGCAAGGCGCGCGACCGTGCCCGGGAGGACCAGCACAGCGATGCCCCGCTCCTTGACCGCCTGTACAAGGCGCTCTAGCTCCTCCTGCCAGACTGCTCAGAGAAACGTTCGCCTTGACTTCTGACGACTACATAGCCCTGCTTACGATCATTCCAGTCTGGGGGGCGTCGCTTTCCGAGCGGACGCCCGCCGAAAACGCACCGAACCCAACCCAGGCAAGGACGCGTTGCTGGCGACCTTCATTGCGCTCGCCATCGGCACCACACTCCGGCTCTCGCCCCTGGAACACGCCATCGCTTCCATCACGGGAGTGCGGGACGCCGCTGTGCTGCCCAAGCACCTGTCGCCCATGGTGGGGTGCCTGTTCCTCGTCGGCTGGGTCGACTCCGCCGTACCACCCCGCACCCCCGAACCACGGTGGCGTCGCCTGGCCGGGCTCAAGCCGCGACTCGTACTCGGCGCGCTGGCCGTGACCGCCGCCATCGCCATCTTCCCGGGCTCCGCACCAGCCCGGCTGGCGCCCTCCGGAGACACCGACTTCATCAATAGCCAGTGGGGCGACGGTTGGGGACCGCCTACCTCGTCGTCTACCTCACGCCGATCGGCGTTGCACTGGCTCTGTCCGCGGCCTTGTGCGCCGCGGCCGCCAACCGCAGCCCCGCAGGTGCGTTCCGACGCTGCATGCAACTGATGGCCTTCGGCCTGCGGCCTCGGCGTCAGCTACCCCCTCTACCGCCTGACCTACCTCGGCTACGGCCTCGTCGGCACCGATTTCCCCCTGACCGAGGACCAGTTCGACATGGGCGGAAACCTCCTGCAAATCGCGACGATCCTCCCGGTCGTCGCGGGCTCCAGCGTCCGAGCCATCGACATCGTTGCCCGCGGACTGCGAAACCGACGCGCCCTCGTCGCCCTGCGCCCGCTCTGGACCGACCTCGTGTGCGTCCTCGCGCCCGACACCATCCGCAAGCACCTCAACCACGGGACTTCCCTGATCCGAGACCGGTGCAGCGTGCACAACACCTACGACCGGCTCGACCAACGCGTCGTCGAAGTCTGCGACGCCACATACGAGCTGCTGCCATGGATCGACGAGGACCTGCCCGCCCGCGCCCTGGCCGCGGTGCGCGCCGACGGCTACGGCGACGATGACGCCGAAGCCGCCGCCGAGGCGGTATGCCTGCGCATCGCCCGCCGCCGCGCGGTCGACGGCGAACCGCACGCCCTCCCCTCGACCATCGAGCCCTTGCTGGCCCTGCGCGACGACCAGGAGGCCAACGCACGGTGGCTGACCCGCGTCGCAGGCTTCTACACCTCCGCCCGCCTGGACGCGATCGAGAAGGCACTGACGACGACCAAGGACGCGAAGGTGGAAGCGGCGTGACGACCCTGCACGACCCCGTGAGCCGGACACCGGCAGCCGCCGGCTCCGAGCCGCCCGCCGAATAACCGACGGGCACGACCTGAAGAACGTCATCATCGCCGTCAGCCTCCTGACCGGCCTCGCGCAGCCCGACCCGCTCACGGGCCTGGCCTGGGCCGCCGAGGCGATCGTGTTCGCCGCGCTGATCCCCATCACCTACATCAAGTACGGCATCAAGTCCGGGAGGTGGGCGGATTGGCACGTCGGCAACCGCCAGCGTCGGCTCCTGCTGATTCCCGTCATCATGGCCTCGGTCGGCACGGGCATCGCCGGAATGCTGTGGCTCGACGCCCCGCGCCAGATGGTCGCGCTCGTCGTGGCCATGCTCGCCACACTCGCTGAGCTGCACTCGCGGGGACCACTCGATCGGGCCGGTCTGGACGTCCTGGCGCCCGGGACCACCCCCGCACCCGCGGGGACCACGGGCGCCGGATCTCGTAGAGACGCGGACCGCGGGGACCACCCCCGCACCCGCGGGGACCACCTGGCTGAGGAGGAGGAGACCCTCGCGCGGCCGGCGGGACCACCCCCGCACCCGCGGGGACCACTTCGGCCGGCGCCGCACGTTCCCGACGTGCCGGGGACCACCCCCGCACCCGCGGGGACCACTGGATGGTCGCTTTCCTCCAGGGG
This sequence comes from Streptomyces aureoverticillatus, assembly GCF_014649395.1. Classification (GTDB taxonomy): domain Bacteria; phylum Actinomycetota; class Actinomycetes; order Streptomycetales; family Streptomycetaceae; genus Streptomyces; species Streptomyces aureoverticillatus. The sequence goes on along the minus strand of NZ_BMSY01000002.1, from coordinate 99,116 downwards.
CGCCGGAGGGGACCACCCCCGCAGGCGCGGGGACCACCCGGACGGTGGGTGGGGCGCGAACGAGCGCTGGGGACCACCCCCGCAGGCGCGGGGACCACAGGCCGTGACCTGCGGCTCTACGTGGTCGGTAGTGGGTTTTCCCTTGCTTCTTGAGATACCGGCATTCCATCCTGATGCGCACAAACCGCCACAAAATGTCGTAAATCCCTCCCAACCTCAGCGGCCCGGCGACGAACTCGTGCTGGAGCCACGCCTGTAGAGACGCGTCGGTGTGATCCTTGGTTGGTCGTCATCGACAGGGCTGGGTGTGGTCTTGTGCCGCAGATGGTTCCCAGGGCGGTGTGCGTGCCCGTCTCCTTCCCCCGAGTTTGGTACTACGGCGTGAACCGGCGCACAGCGTTCCCTGCCAGGTGGCTCCTGTTCGTAGTCACTAGGCGGGCTGAGTTCAGCAACTGCTGCGGTTGCCCGTTGGGAGCGGCCATGCATGGGGAGCGGAAGCCTCTGCCGCTTCAAGCCGGTCGTCGTCGTGGCTCGCCCGGGACTCGGAAGTCGGTGAGGCAATTGCCTCACCGCGCCGGACCGAGCAGGAGCGAGGGGGGCTCGGCTTGATCGAATCGGGTGGAGATGTCCGGTTCCCCGGTAAAACCGCAGGTGAGATGGGTCACCCGTTTAGGTTCACGGCCCATCCTGCCGCCTCATCTTCTCGGTTCTCCTGAGGGGCCAGGGGGAGAGGGCGGGGGCGCCGCCGGTCTCGCCGTGTGGCCGTCGGTCGACGGCCCCCTCCCCTCATGCGGCGGAGATAATCGACCGCGGAGGCGCTCGACAGCCCAACTTTGGTGGCCAGACCCTCCATCGAGGTGGCTTCACTGCGGACTACCTGGTCGTCCCTGGCGATCTGCCTCACTTAGGGGCACCTGCGCTCGCGGGAGGGGAACGCCGGGGGTTCGACTCCCCTAGGCTCCACAGCCCGAGAGCCCGTCTGAACTGCGGAAACGCCGGTCAGAGGGGCTTCCTCGAGGCGCCCGCGCGCCGGGCCGTGGGCGGCCCCGCCGGAGCCCTGGGCCTGGCGGACCCGGCCGGGCTGCGGATGTCGTCCGCATCGAATGGGCGGGTCGATGCCCAACGGCACGGATGACCTGTTCACTGTGACGGAGTCGCTGCCGATCTCCGCGGACGCCATCGGCGTCGAGAGGAACACGGTGGAGGGCTGGCGCTACACCGCCCACAATGGCGGCAAGAGCGGCGCAAGCAGGGGGGGGGCGTTCACCGTTCACCGCATCCTGGCCTCGGTCGCCGACGGGAGGAGCGGCGGGCGGCGATCGAGGCCAGCCACTAAGAAGGGTGTCGGGCAAGTCCTAGGACTTTGAGGTCTCTTTGTTGCTGGGCCACTCGAACAGAACGACGTGCCAGTGGTTCTTCTCGTACACCAGATCAACCGTCTCCCGCAGCGGGCGCCCTTCACTGGCAGAAGCGGTCAGGGCGACCCTACCCATATAGTCGCCCATCTGGTCGTACTTAATGGGGGCTTTCGTGATGGTTAGCCCCTTGCCGCCCTTGGATTGAATGATTTTGTCTGCCTGCTTCCGCGACCACGATTTATTGGGGGCGTCTCCCACTTCCAGGAGGGCCTTCACGTCACGGTCATTGAGAGCTTCGACGTAGCGCTTGACTGCATCCGGAGCCCCAGAAGGAGGGCTGTCGCTGTCATCAGAGGCACCTCCCGCGTCGGCGGAGCCACAGCCTGCGGTAAGGAGCAACGCAATGGTTGCTACGAGTATGCGTTGCCTGCTCATGGCGCCTCCAAGGTCGGCCGGCTGTCAGCTTCTCAGGTGCGGTGGGCATACCACCAGGCACGGGGGTACTTGCGAAGTATCTTCTTGAGGCTCCTGTTGTGCACGTTAGGAGTGTGATAGGTGAGCCAGGAATTATTGGCCGTCGACTTGGTGACGATCATCGTGTGGTTGATGTTGTTGTTTCTGTCGAAGTCCGCTTGTAGAACATCAGCCCAGGTAAGTTCTTGTACGTAGCGAAGGATGCGAGTCCTCTTGGACCACTTCTTCCCGAACCAGTACCAATTCTCGGCCCCGGCCCAGGTGTAACTCGTATACATCGAGTGGGTTGATCCGTAGAACCAGCTCGAATTGTGCCTGCGGCGGTCTCCATTGTATTTCCAGCCGCCTGCACGCATGGCTTGAGATATGAAGTTGGTGCAGTCGTTACTGTATCTCCGGTAGGCGTTGTTGTCGTTCTTCCAGTATTTGTTGGCGTACGAGACCATCTTGGGGTAGTCGTATCCGGCCATTGCTTGGTCTGATTTCGGATCGCCTCCTGGCGTCGGGTCGCCGGTTGGTGAAGACGTCTCGGTCTTGTCGCCTTCGGCTTCGTCTGGCGTGCCGCTGTCCTCCCCTGGAATTTCCAGGTCTAGTTGAGGTTCGGCCATGTATGTACTGGGTGGCATTGAGCCGGTATCGGTGAGGTCGGAGGCGAGCCGCCAGGTGCCAGCAGTGTCACGGTTGAACGTCAGGGTGTGCTTGAGGCTGTACTCCTCGGCCTCCGGGGCCCCGGCGGCGACCTCGTCGGTTGGGTGGTAGAGCTTCGTATCTTCAGTAACCTGCAGCCGGACTGTCGTTTCTGTCTGAGAGAATGGGCCGTTCGGCGTGACGGTCACATCTGCGCCGATGTATCCACCGTCGAGCTCCTTGTAGTCGGCTCCGAGGGCGGCGAGTTGTCGATACTCTGCCGCCAGCTTTTGGCCCAGAGCATCAGTGGTAGGAACTGCCATCGTGCTCATCTGTGACGGCGCCGCCTTTGACGATGTGACGGTTACTGCGGCGGCTCGTTGTTCGAGGTAGCGGTCGGTGAGTTCTGCGAAGTCTCTGATCGACGGTGCGCCGGCGGCGGGTTCGTCGCTAGCTCGCGCGGCAGGCGTTGCGGCTGTGATGAGCGGCGCAAGGACTACGGCTGTCGCAAGTGTTGCGGCGCATCTAGGATGGCGCATCGATGCATCTCCTATGACCAGAGGGCTGGTAACGGGAATAGTGGCATACGCAAATAGGCCTCCGCCTTGGATGCTGTGGAGCAGGCTTGTTCTGGGCCTCGATTGACTGAATCCGATACCCGGGTAGACGCAGAGGCGGAATACTTCTCCTCACTTCGCTGTGCGGTATTCCGCTTCTGTGGCCGTGTTTCAATGGCGATAAACAGCATCGGCATGACGTAAAGGAGAAGCCCTAGACCAAGGCCTGGGGCTTCTCTACTGAGCGTTTCACCTTCTGGATCATGATTGATCCTTGGTGAAGCGTCGCGCCAGGTTGGCCTCGAGGCGGCGGGGCGGCCGGTTCGGTGTTCTGTCCGCTTCTGACCCGCTCGGTTCGGCACGCGGCATTCCGCTTCCGAGGCGATGGGGATGGCTTCGCTTAAGGGGTGTCATCCACAGCTTGGTGTTGCGCCCCCGTGGCGACGCCGCCGCCGAACCCAAGCCTGGATGTCCGCACGCACACTCCGGACCGTGAGGGACGCGCTCGCGGTGGCGGCCGAGGCGGCGGGCCTGTGGAACCACCTGGCGGCCGGGGGTGCAGAGCAACGTGGACCAGGCCGCCGACATCCGGTCCGCCGCGCTGAAGGCCGGGCAGTCGGCCTGCCAGTCGGGACCGGCCCCGCACGCGCGGGGACCACAACGCCAAGGGCCGAGATCACACTGCGGACCCGGGACCACCCCCGCACGCGCGGGGACCACCGGGGGCCGTGGCGTACACCCACGGCCCCCGTGGGACCACCCCCGCACGCGCGGGGACCACAGGCCGTGACCTGCGGCTTCAGAGGGCTGGCAGTGGGTCTTTCCATACTTCGTTGGACACCGACATTCCGCCTCAATATTCATGAGTTGCCATCAAGTGCCGTGACAGGATTCTGTAGTTGCACCCGCGGGACGCCGAGCCGTCGGCGTAACTCTACGTCCGCTGCCGATGCGGCCTGATAGCGAAGCCGTGCCCGGGAGTAGGCCTGATGAGGACGTGTAGGCGTCCGTCCCTCGGTGAGGCGTCGCCTTCCCCGCTCGGAGACGAGCACTGCGGCTCGAACGGCCTCGGTAGCCGGTGAGGCCATTGCCTCACCGCGCCGGATCGAGCAGGAGCGAGGGGCGCTCGGCCTGATCGAATCGGGTGGGGATGTCCGGTTCCTCGGTAAAATCGCAGGTGAGATGAGTCACCCGTTTAGGTTCGAGTCCCTGGCGGTTCCACGGCTACGGAAGGTGCCTCGTCCTGCTGTGATCATCCGCGCCCGGGTTCGTCGACGGGGATCGTCCCGCCGGTCAGGGTGTGGGTGTCTTGTGAGAGGTGTTGCGAGCTCGGCAATTGCGGCCGCCGGCTCGGCGGTGCTGGGGCGCGGCTGCCTCGCACGTGAACTGCCGCACGTGATGTTGGTGATGTACCTTGGTTATGTACATCATGTACTCACGGTGAGGGGTGGCCGGTATGTCTGTTACCCAGATCGATCTCGATGACGAGGCGCTGGCCGAGGCGATGCGGCTGATGGGTGTCACGACGAAGAAGGAGACCGTCAACGCGGCTCTGCGGGACTACGTGGCGCGCATCAAGCGGCTGGAGGCTGCCGAGAAGTTGGCCGCGCGGGGTGAGCGGGGCGAGTTCGAGGCTGCGGCTGCTGCTCATGGCGCCGCCAAGCGCGCCCGGCGGGCAGCCTTCGAGTGATCACGTACCTGTTCGATACTTCCGCCCTGTGGCACCTCTTCCGTACGCCGGGGGCGTTGCGGCCCTGGGAAGGGCACATCGCCGCCGGCGTGTTCCATATCTGTGAGCCCACGAGGGCGGAGTTCCTCTACTCGGCGACAAGCCCGGCCCACCGCGATGAGCTGGCCGAAGAGCTGGATGCTCTCTGCCAGTTCTCGCCGGTGCCCAAGAACGCGTGGCGCTGGGTCGATACCGCGCAATACAAGCTCACCCAGCAAGGGCAACACCGCGCCGCCGGAGCCATCGATCTCCTGGTGTGTGCGACAGCGGTCCATCACGGCCACACGGTGCTCCACGTGGACAACGACTTCGCCACAGTGGCGGCGGTCCTCAAGGAAGTGCAGCAGCGGGACGTACGCGCCTGACCGGCGCAAAAACGGATCCCTGCCTGCTGCTCCATCGTCCAGCCAAAGCGGTCCACCATCTGCATTCACCTTTCAGTTGACGGGCTGAGACGTCGGCGTGGAAGCGGCGCACGGTCCGAGGTCACCTTGGGCCCCCGCATGCGCGGGGACCACTGCTCTTGACGGGGGTGTCGCCCTCGCTCTTCTGGGACCACCCCCGCACGCGCGGGGACCACAGGCCGCGACCTGCAGATTCATGCGGCCACTAGGCACCTTCTCTTCACTTCTCCAGCAACGGGCACCTCGCTCATATGACCGCAATTCTGCGTAATCTCTCACAAGCCAACTCATGCGCCGTGTCATCAAAGGAAGTTGCCACAGCTGCGCTCCACGCCCCCCGCCCCACGCGGCCACTGCCCCCCTCTCCCCGCCTGCCTCTCACCACCGAGCCGGATTGCGCCCCACCATAAACAGGCGACCCTTCAATCCCCCACTCCGACCCGCGCCAGGCGGACATCTCCAGAGGGGCAGTCCGTCACGCCGCGCCTGGAATGCGTGGGCCGGCGAAGGGAGGCGCACCGCACGGTATGGGAAAGCCCGGCTACGGCTGACCCTTCTTGGTGCGGTTCATGTAGAGGGTGAAGCAGGCCCAGAGAAGGGCGACGGCTGCGATGACTATCCACAGTCGGTGTCGCCCCGTGGAGATCGCCAGGATCGAGAAGAGGACGACGAATACCAGGGTGAGGATGTTCGTGACCCTGGCGAAGAATCGGACGCCGGCCTGCTGCTCCATCGTCCAACCAAGGCGGCCCATATCCATTCACCTTTCACTCGAGGAACGGACGGGCTGGGGTGGAACCTGCTCGGGTTCCACCCCAGCAAGTCATGTGCTATCCGAGGGCCCATTCGACGGCACCGGAGGCAGCCTCGCCGGCTGCCCATGAACCGGCGAAACAGACCGCCTGACCGCCTACGGCCGACGCGCCGCCCGTTGGGATGGCGCCGCCCAGCATGACGGTTTCACAACCGGCCATGAAGATACCGCCGCCGACGAAGCCCGCGACATCACCCCACATGCCGGCCGCGTCCCCCGAAGCCAGTTTGGTGAAGGCGCTGACGCCGTCGCCGACCCAGCCGAGCGCGTCCACTCCGCCACCGAGCGCGTCCACCACACCGCCCCAGCCGAACAGGCCGTTGGGGTCGATGATGTTGGTGGGGTCGCCGGAGGCGTACAGGTAGGGATTGGTTTCCAGGCCTGAGGGGTCGGGCTGGGTGAAGCGCCCGATGCGCGGGTCCATGTACCGGGCCTCGTTGTGGTACAGGCCCGTCGGGTCCTGATAGCCGCCCACGAAGCGGTAGGGCTGGGGCACCTTCTCGATCATGGCGCGGGTGACGCCGCGTGGGCTGTAGTCGTAGGTGTTGACCTTCGTGCCCTGGTCGTCGACGACGGCCCTGGTGGTGCCGATGGCGTCGGTGAGGTAGTAGTACGTGCTCTCCGTCCTCGAACCACCTTCGGTGCGGAAGGAGTTGAGGTTTCCGCTCGGCTCCCGGGTGAAGTTCATGTCCACCCCGCCCGTGGTCTTCGCGGACAGTCCGACGGGGCCGTTGTGGAACGTGGTGTCGCCGAACTGGGTGCGCTCGGACTGGTCGGTGGAGGCGTAGCGGGCCTTGAACTCCTGGCCGCCCTGGGTGAGGGAGGTCAGTTGGGAGAAGTCGTTCCACTGGCCGCCGGTGCGAGCCGTCTCCGGGGTCGGGACGGCGGCCGTCTCGTTGCCCGCCTTGTCGTACGACCAGCCGCTGCTGTCACCGTTCTTCCCGGTGATCTGGGAGGCGTCGTTGTAGGTGTACGTCGTGCCGCCTGGGCAGCCCGCGGCCGTGCCCTGGGAGGTGAGGTTGCCGGCCTTGTCGTAGCAGTACAGCCAGCTGTCGTTGACTGCCGAGCCCTTCGTTTCCTTGGTGAAGGTCAGACGGCCCGCGGAGTCGTAGGTGTAGGCGCGCTTGAGCCCGGCGACGGCGTCGGTCTCGGTGCGGATGCGTACGCCGTCCTTGGTGGTGCCGCCGCTGGTGTATGAGTAGTCGTAGGCGAGGTCGACGAGGGTGCCCTTGGACGAGGTCGCCTTGATGCGTTCGGGACGGTTCGCCTTGTCCCGGGTGATCGTCTCGATGGTGCCGCCGGGGTAACTGGCCTTGGTGCGGGCGTCGTTGGCGTTGTACTCGTATCCGGTCTTCTTGCCCTGCGCGTCGGTCAGCGTCTCCAGGCGGTTGACCTTGTCGTAGGTGTACTTCACCGTGCCCGACGGATCCGTGTACGTCTCGACGTTGCCCTCGGCGTAGTAGGTGAGGACGGTCTGGGAGCCGTCCTGCAGGGTGCGGACCGTCTCGCGGGAGAGCGGGTCGAAGTCGTACTTGGTGATGCCGGTGGCGTCCGAGCGCTGCTTGAGGTTGCCGTCGCCGTCCCAGGAGTACTCCGCCCAGCCGGTGGGGCCGTTGACCTTCTTGATGCGGTCGCGGTGGTCGTAGGTGAAGGTCACCTTCGTCCCGCGGCCGTCGGTGGCGGTATGGACGCGCCCGGCCTCGTCGTAGGTGTAGGAGGTGGCGCCCATCGGTGCGGGCGGGGCCACCTTGATGACATTGCCCTTGGAGTCGTAAGTGGCCTTGGTGGCCTTGCCGTTGGCGTCCTTGACCTCGCAGCGCTGCCCCTCGAAGCCGCCGCAGGTGGGGTCCTTGGGGTTGTAGGCGAAGGTGCGGGTGCCGCCCTGTGCTCCGGCGACGGTCTCCTTGGTGGTGTTGCCCGCGTCGTCGTAGCCGTAGGTGACCTCGACCCCGTCGGCGGACGTGATCTTCCCGGGGACGTCGGCGCCGCCGATGGTCTTGTAGCCGCTGAGCGAGGACGTGGCACCGGTGGGCAGCTTCGTGGAGGTGGGGTTGGAGCGGGCGTCCCAGCCGTAGGCGGTGACGTTGCCCGGGGTGCCGCCCACACCCATCGCGTCCGTGGCGGTCTGCACGTTGCGGTTGGCGTCGTAGGTCCGCTCACGGGTCTTGCCGAGCGCGTCGGTGACCTTGGTGACCTCGCCGTCCGCCTGGTGCTCGTACTTCGTCGTATTCCCGGCCGGATCCGTCACGGTGGTGGTACCGGCCTTGTTCGGGGCGTCGGCCGAGTAGGCGTAGGTGTAGGTCGGGCCGCTCTCGCCGGAGCCGTCGAAGTGGGTGGCCCGCTTCATCGACGTGACGCGGTTCTTCGCGTCGTAGGTGAAGACCGTCACCCGCCCCTCCGGGGTGGTGATCTTCGTCAGACGGCGGTCGGAGTCGTAGCCGAACTGGGTCGCCTTGCCCTCGGTGTCGGTGACCTTGGCCAGGTCCCCGGCCGCGTTGAGGTCGTGGACCACGGTACGGCCGGTGTTGTCCTTGGCCTGCCACTGCGAGGCGTCGGTCTTGACCAGGTCCACCCAGCGGCCCGAACGGTTGTCGGTGAGCTTGAAGCCCTTGTGCTCGCTGCCCTCGTCGTGCTGGTCGACCAGGATGTGACCGCCGTTGCGGTCGGTCACCTTCACCAGCGTGCCCGACGTGCTGTAGGTGTCCTTCATGCCCGAGCCGCGCTCGGTGACTGTGTACTCGCCGTTGGACAATTTCTTCAGATCCAGGCGGTAGCCCTCGGGAGTGGAGTAGGTGCCGTCCGCCTTCTTCGCGAACGCGACGGATCCACCGGTGGCGTCGTACAACACCACCTTGTCGCCCTCGATCTGCAGATATCGCTCGTAGTTCTGCCACCAGCGCTGCGAGACCTTCCCCCAGGGGGCGTCAAGGGAGTTGTACGTCCGCGTCAGCTGCAGCGACTTGCCGACCCCGGCGACCTGGAAGTCGGTGGCCGCGAGCATCAGGTTGCCCGTGGAGTAGTTGACGCGCGCCACGAGTGCGTCCGTGACCCGGACATCGGAGATCCGGTGCCAGGGAACCTGCCCTTGCCCCTTGGGTACGACGGCTTCCAGGGCAGTTGCCGCCTTGGCGCCGAGCCGCGGTGCGTCTTTGCTGGTGCGCGCTCGTTGCTCCTGGGCCGCCCGCCACCAGGCCAACTCGTCGGAGGCTTTCTCGCGCACCGATTCCGGTGCCTTCGTCTTGCCGACCTTCACCGGCGGCATCTTCGCTCTCTCGCCGCCCCGGCCCCAGGCCGAGGACATCGAGCCCGGCCCGCCGGGCTCGCTCTGGGCCACGCCCAGCGGCACTGCCGTGGCCACGAGCGCGGCGGCGAGGGAGGCCACGAGCGTGGTGCGGCGTGCGGTGCGCCGTCTGTGTCTGTGCGGTGTTCCTGTGGTACGTGAAGACATACGTCTCCTCCTCAGGAAGGCAAACCCCAGGGCCCCCAACGGCCACTGGGCGCACGCACCGTAGCGAGACCCTCACTGAATTCGCACGCACGTTCCCATTGGTTGCCTCGCTTTCCGGCCCCGATCTGTGCCGCCGAAGGGCGAATCTTCTTGGGGAAGTGCCGCGCCGATCGTTCGCGATGGCACATCACCAGCAGCAACGCCCTGCCCGGGATTGGCGTGAAGCCAGCGCCACGCTTTGTGGGTTGGCGGCTGGCCGCAGATCTTCCGCACCGGACTCAGTCACGCCGCGAGGCTCTCTCCATTTTTCTGAGCCCCAGTCAAAGGGCCTCAGCTCACTGTTCATTCGGGCTGTGGCGTGCCTGGGTCTGCCGGTGCCAGCCGGTCAGGCACGCTGAGGCGGCCCGCAGATGCGGGGCCCAGGCATCGGCCTACCGGCCACTGGTCGACCACCCCCGCACGCGCGGGGACCACGCGCCGTGACCTGCGGCTTCAGAGGGCTGTCAGCGGGTTTCTCCATACTTCGTCAGACACCGACATTTCTCCTCAATGTTCATGAGTTGCCACCAAGTGCGGCGACGGGACTCTGTAGTTGCACCCGCCGGGCGCCAAGCCGTCGGTGTAACTCTATGTCTGCTTCCGATGCGGACTGATGGCGAAGCCGTACCGGGGAGTGCACTTGATGATGGTGTGTAGGCGCCCGCCCCTCAGCGAGACGTCACCTTCACCGCTCCGAGACGAGCCCTGCGGCTCGAAGGGCCTCGGTAGTCGGTGAGGCAATTGCCTCACCGTGCCGGATCGAACGGGAGCGAGGGGTATTCGCGGTGACCGAATCGGGTGGAGATGTCCGGTTCCCCGGTAAAACCGCAGGTGAGATGAGTCACCCGCTTAGGTTCGAGTCCCCCCGCCCCACCACCCAGCGCAGGTGCAGAAACGATCCGACCTGGGCCTCTCCGACCCCGGACCGGCCCCGTCGGCCGGGGGCGCACGCTGCCGGGACCGGGCGTCAGCCCGGCGTCCCGCCGCGACCGCCTCCTTGGTGTGAAAGTGCGGGGCGCGCGTCCCGCGCCCCGGCTCCAGGGCCCCTGGGGCCCGGCCCACAGGTCCCGTCCCTGAAGTCATCTACCGGTGTGCGGTCTGGAGGGCCGGACCCCGAGCAGGTGCGGCAGCCGCCTGGGCCAGCGTGACACCGGACCGTGCAGGGCCTCGCATGTCGTGGGGGCCGCGGTGCCCACGACATGCGGTTCCAGCGGCGTCCGGGAGCGCCGCCGCGTCGGCGGGGAAGGCTCGCTGGGGGAGGTGCGGGCCATCGGAGTCACCACCCTTCAGGCCGCAGGCCCGGCCCGCGTTATCCGGAAGCGAGTTCGCGAAACGCGCTGATACGGTCCGGTAGCCGCTGGGCGCCCTGGGGAGGGACGCGGGCGGTCACCGTCAAGCACGTGAACCCGTGGGGGGTCGCTCAGCGATGCTGTGCAAAATGTGTGAGTTCAATACGGCTACGACGTCGGAGGGGCACTGCGACGTCTGTACCCAGGTGGCCGCCGCCCAGGCCGCTCCGCCCTCCAGAGCGTCCGGCTCCGTCCCGCCCGGCGGTCGCCCCGCCCACCTGCGCTCGCCCGTCGGCCTCGGCTGGGCGGTCGTGGCGCTGCTCGGCCTCGTCATCCTCGCCGACCTGTACTCGCTGTGGGCGGGCACCCTGCAGCGCTCGGTGATGGACGACATCATCACCGGGGACCACGGAGCGGACATCCAACGAGACGCCGAGCGCGCCGACTCGCTGTACGGCTACAGCGGCATCGCGCAGATCACGGCCCTGGTCGCTACCTGCGCCGTCTTCCTGGCCTGGTTCTACCGGGTGCGTGTGAACGCCGAGGTGTTCGAGCCGCACATCCACCACAAGACGCGCGGCTGGACGATCGGAGGCTGGTTCGTGCCGATCGTGAACTTCTGGTTCCCGCGGCGCATCGCCCTGGACATCTGGGACGCGAGCAGTGACCGTTCCGTGGCCCTCAACCGCACACTGACCCTGGACCCGAAGGTGTCCCGCACCTCGCACCCCCTCATCAACGCCTGGTGGACGGTGTGGGTCGCGAACCTCCTCATCGCGCGGGCGACGTACCAGACGTACGAAGGCGCCGAGGAAGCCGAGGAGACCAAATCGGCGCTCACCGGCGTGATGTTCTCCGATGCCCTGGACATCGCGGCCGCCGTCCTCGCCATCGTCTTCGTACTGCGCCTCACGCGCATGCAGGACCTCAAGGCTCGCTCGGGCGGCCCGCTCCAGCAGTCACTCGCACAGTCCCTGTGAGCCGGGCCGTCACCCATCGTGAAGCCCTGCTTCACTTTCACTCGTGGTGTGCAGTCAGGGGAGAAAGTGTCATCGGCCCCGCACGCGCGGGGCCACTCGTGGCGGGACTCGTCTCGGGCGGCGGGGCCGGAGCGCCTCGTACGGCAGTCATCCCTGGAGGTAGCCCTCCAGCAGGTCCGCCAGCTCCTGCGGCCTGCTGAGCGCGACGCAGTGGCCGCCGCCGATCTCGTCGGGCACGATGCCCAGGCGCGTCCGCGCCAGGTCGCGGAAGAAGTCGGGTGGGAAGAAGCGGTCGTCCTTGCACACGATGAACTTCGTGGGTACGTCCGGCCAGGTCGTCAGCGGCCAGGGATCGCTGCCTGCCCGGGAGGATTCCTCCCGCTCCCTGCGCAGGGACTCCTCGGCCAGGTCGCGCGGAACATCGTGGTAGAAGCTCTCGAAGGGGTCCTCGATGGCGGACAGGCCCGCGGCGTCCCTGGCCTGGTTGCAGCCGGTCGTCTCCCACCAGTCGTCCGGCCGCTCGCCCGGGGCGGGGATCATTCCGGCCAGCAGAACCAGTACGCCGACCGGGAGCCGGGCGGCCACCAGCGGCGCGGTGAACGCGCCGTAGGAGTGGCCGACGACCACGAGATCCCGCCGCTCGCCCACGGCCTCGACGACGGCGTCGGCGTAATCGCCGAGCCCCGCGGAAGGCCGGTCCGACGGCAGGTCCGGGGCCACGGTCCCGTGCCCCCGCGAGCGCAGCTCGGCTTCGAGGAGATGCCAGGCCCAGCCGCTGTCGCCGCCGCCGTGGATGAGTACGAAGGTTGCCATTCCGCAGGTATACCTCGGGAGTTGATCACCTCACCGCCGTTCGTGCGAAGTCGCGACAGGTCCGGCTCGCGCGCTGCCCGGCCTGCGCGGCGAACCAGACGTCCTGGTGGCGATGACGGCGGGTGCGCGATGTCGGTGCGCGGTCATCGGCTGCGGGGTCTCGATGCTTCGTCGTGGGCACGGAGACGGAGCCTTACGACCGGTTCGGCAGTCGGTCCACGAGCCGGTCGCGGTGGCCGGGGACGGCGCATGAGCGGCCGCCCCTGCTCGGGGTGGCCGCTCATGTGGTGTGGGATCGGTGGCTCGGTGGGCGACGCTCTGTTATCCGGCGGGCGGGCTGACGGGCAGGCCGCCGGTGCCGCCGGTCTTGCCGGTGCTGCCGGTGTCGCCGAGGCCCCCGAGGCCGCCGAGGCCGCCGAGCAGGCCGCCTACGAGACCCTCCGGGCCGAGCAGGCCGCCGAGGAGGCCCTTGGGGTCGAGCAGGCCGCCGAGAATGCCGGCGGGGGCGTCCTCTTCGGCGGGCTCCGGGGCCGCCCTGTCGGAGGTGACGCCGCTGTCGGAGGTGACGCCGCTGTTCTCGTGATCAGCCGCCCAGCTTTGGGACTCGCCCCCGCTCGACGCGTGAGCGGGAGCGGCGGCCAGGGTGACGGCGCCGACCGTGAGGAGGGCGCTGGCCGCGGTGCACGCTATGGCGCGGCGGATGCCGATCATGCGGGACTCCTGACTGTGAGGTGATAGCGACCGTGGTGGGCGGCAACTGACTGCGAACCCTGTGTGACGCCCCAAAACGGACGCTATGCGCCGAAACGGGATGGTGCCTCGGGGGCTGCTCCGTCCGTGGAGTCTGTGGGGTCCGTCGGGTCCGTCGGGTCCGTCGGGTCCGTGGACGTCCGGCGGCCGGACGTGGGCGTACGAGAGTGGGTGGCTCGGGTGTGCCGGGGGCTCGTGGGTGCCGTGCTTGGCCTCGGCGGCGGCCGGGAACTCACGGTGTACGTTGCGGAGGACGACGCCTGCGGTGTCGCCCCCCCGGGGTCGACAGCGGTGGGCTACGGGGCAGAACGGGCCCTCGGCGTCGGGGTGTTGTCCATCCCGGGCGAGACGGCCGAAGCGTCGGTGTCGGCCTCTTTGGCGTCACCGTGACCGTCGCCGCCCTCGCTGATCCCGACACGGGCGTGCAGCCGGGCCAGCGGTGCCGGAACCCACCAGTTGGCGCGGCCCGCGAGGGTGAGGCAGGCCGGTACGAGGATGCCGCGCACCAGCGTCGCGTCGATCAGTACGGCGATGGCGAGCCCGGTGCCGAGCAGCTTGAGCACGGTGAGTTCCGAGGCCGCCAGCGCACCGGTGACCACGGCGACGGCCAGTGCCGCGGTGGAGATCAGGCGTCCGGTTCTGGCCACGCCCTCGACGACGGCCTCGCGGTTGCCGTAGCCGCGCAGCCAGTGCTCCCGTACGCGGGAGAGCAGGAAGATCTCGTAGTCGATGGCGAGACCGAAGGCGATGGCGGCCATGAGCAGTGGCATCGTCAGGTCCAGGGTGCCGGTCACGGTGAAGCCGCCCAGCGCGTCGCGCAGGTGGCCGTCCTGGAACACGTGCACCAGCACACCGAAGCTCGCGGTGAGGCTGAGCGCGCCGACCAGCAGTGCCTTGAGGGGCAGCAGCACGCTCCCGGTCAGCAGGAACAGCATGATCCAGGTGGTGAGGACCGCGACGCCCACCGCGAGCGGCAGCCGGTCGGCCACCGCGTCCTTGGTGTCCGCCAACTCCGCGGCCCGCCCGGCGACCAGCGCCGGCCCGGGCGCCGCCACCGAGCGCAGATCGCTCACCAGCCGCTGCGTGGCCGGTGACTGGGGGTCGGACGGGCCGGTGACCGTCAGCAGCGTGCCACGCCCCCCGGGGGCCTCGGTCCGAGTGGCCCGAGTGGCCCGAGTGCTCCAAGTGGCCTGAGTGGTCCGGGTCGTCTGGGTGGTCTGGGTGGTCTGAGGGATCCGAGGGGTCTGAGTGGTCCGAGTGACCTTGGCGACCGAGGGCAGCTCCCGGATCTCCCGCTCGTACCGGGTCAGGGCAGCGGCGGCGGCCGGCCGGGGGAGGACCACGGTGAGGTTGCGCTCGGCCGGGGCGGCGAAGCGCTCCCGGATCTCCCGCGCCGTCGCGTGCGCCTGGGCGTCGGCGGGCAGGGTGCGCTCGTCGGTCAGGCCGAACCGGGCGTGCCCGAACGGCACCGCCAGCAGTACCAGCAGCAGCGCGCACCCGGCCCCGTAGGCGGCCGGGCGGCGGGTGACCGAGCGGGCGAGCGCGCGCCAGCGCGGGCTGTCGGGCCGCCCGTGGCGCCCGATGCGCTCGCCCAGCAGCATGAGCAGCGGCGGTACGACGACGGTCGCCGCCGCCGCGGCGAGCAGCGCCACGGCCATCCCGGCGCAGGCCATGGACCGCAGGAAGGGCAGCGGCAGCACCAGCAGCGCCGCCATGGACAGCGCGACGGTGCACGCGGACACCAGCACCGTGCGGCCCGCCGTACGAGTCGTCCGCGCCACGGCCTCCCGGACCCCGGCGCCGCCGCCCAGCTCCTCCCGGAACCGGGTGACCAGGAACAGCCCGTAGTCCACGGCGAGTCCGAAGCCCAGCGCGCTGGCGAGGTTCAGCGCGAAGACCGACACCGGCATGGCGTAGGTCAGCAGCCGCAGCAGCGCGATGGTGCCGACCACCGCGATCACGCCGATGACCACGGGCAGCAGCGCGGCCGTCCACGACCGCAGCGCCAGCACCAGGATCAGCAGGATGACCGGCGCCGCGATCAGCTCCGCCCGCAGCAGGTCGCGGCGGCTGGTGTCGGCCGCCTCGACGGTGACCTGGGCGGGCCCGGTCGCGGAGACCGTCAGCGCCCCGCGCCGCCCGGTGAGGGAGGGTGCCAGTTCCCGTGCGGTGGCCGCTTCCTGCCGGTCCGCGCCCGCCAGGTCGACGGCGACCAGGGCCGCCCCGCCGTCCGCCGAGCGCAGCGCGGAACGGGCCGGGCGGGCCGCGGTCCAGTACGCCCGTACGGAGGTGACCCCGTCGGCCCGGGCGACCTGCTGGGCCAGGCGGCGGCCCTGGTCCCGGGCCGGTGCCGAGTCGATGCCGCCCTCGGCCCGTACGAGCAGCACCAGATCGGCCGTACCGGCTCCGAAGCGGTCCGCCAGCAGCGTGCCGGCGCGGGCGGCCTCCGTACCGTCCGCGGTGTAGCCGCCGTTGGCCAGCCGGTCCTGGGTGTCCGCGCCGAGCACCGCGAGCAGAGCGGTCAGTACGGCGCCGAACAGCAGGACCAGCCGGGGGCGTGCGGTCACGGCGGGAAGCTCACGCGGCGCGGAAGAACAGCACGGCGTTCTGGCCGCCGAAGCCGAAGGCGTTGCTCAGCGCCGCGGCCATCTTGTGCGCGCGGGGCGCCTTGGTGACCACGTCGATGTCCATCCCCGCGTCCAGCCGGTCGAGGTTGGCGGTCGGCGGGATCAGCCCGCGCTGCAGCGTCAGTACGGTGGCGGCCGCCTCCACCGCCCCGGCGGCGCCCAGTGTGTGGCCGAGCACGCCCTTGGCCGAGGTCACCGGAGGCGGGGTGGCGCCGAACAGCTCGGCCAGCATGTTCGCCTCGATCCGGTCGCCCTGCGGGGTGGAGGTGCCGTGCGCGTTGATGTGGTCCACCTCGGCCGGCTCGGCCCCGGCGTCCTTGAGCGCGGCGAGGGCGGCGCGCCGGGCTCCGTCGCCGTCCGGCTCGGGGGTGGTGTGGTGGTACGCGTCGCTCGACGCCCCGTATCCGGACAGGTAGCCGCGGATGCGGGCGCCGCGGGCGCGCGCGTGCTCGGGCCGTTCCAGTACGAGGATTCCGGCGCCCTCGCTGAGTACGAAGCCGTCGCGGTCGGCGTCGAACGGGCGGGAGGCGCCCGCGGGGTCGTGCCGCCGGGTGGACAGCGCCCGCATCCGGTGGAACGCGGCGGAGCCCATCGGCACCCGGGTGGAGTCGGCGCCGCCGGTGATGGCGATGTCGCAGGCGCCGGACCGCAGCAGATCACGGGCCACGCCGATCGCGGAGGCCCCCGACGCGCAGGCGGAGCAGGTGGTCAGGCACGGGCCCATGGCCCGCAGGTCCACCGCGACCTCGCCGGCGGCCATGTTGGGCAGTGAGCGGGGCAGGGTGGTGGGGGAGATGGCGTCCACCCGGCCCTCGGCCAGGTTCTGGTACGCGGCCGGCCACTGGTCGCCGCCGTTGGTCGCGACGCCGAGCACCGTGGCGACCCGCGTCCCGTCCCAGTCCGGTTCCGCCGCGCTGAACCCGGCGTCGGCGACGGCCTCCCGGGCGGCCACCAGCGCCAACTGGATGAACCGGTCGATACGCCAGGTCAGCCGCCGCCCGAGCAGCTCCGCACCGTCGAACCCCGGCACCTGGCAGGCGAAGTCCACCGGCAGCCCGGCGAGTTCCGGGTCCGACGCGGCCAGCCCCACTCCCGCGCACAGCCCGTCCCAGGATGCCTCGACGCCCATCCCGGCGGGCGTGACCAGGCCGAGCCCGGTGACCGCGATGTCCTGACCGTCCCGGCCGCCCGGACCGGCCTGCCCGGTCATCTGACGACCTCCGCGTCGGCCGCACCGGCTGCCCCGGTCGCTCCGGCTGCCTCGGTCGCCTCGGTGAGATACGCGGCGGCCTCGCCGAGCGTGCTGTCCTTCCGCTCCTCCGGCAGGCTCACCCCGAGGGTGTCCTCCAGCAGGGTGGAGAGCTCCACCAGGGACAGGGAGTCGAGCTCCATGTCCTCGAAGGACGCGTCGGGGGCGATGACATCGTGGGGAACGCCGAAGTGCTCGGTGAGCAGACGGACCAGCACGTCGTAGGCGGGCTCCATCGTTCTCCTTCGTCCGGGGGCGGGGCACCTGTCCTCCGCAGCAGCCTCACCCACACCGCGGACGAATGGCCGCTGACACGCACGCCCCGGCGACCACGTCACCTCTTTTGCTACAGGCGGCGCCCGTCGGGCCCTGCGCGGCCGGACGGGAACCGGCTCATGTCGCGTCCCCGCCTTCGAGTGACTCCAGGAGGAACACCGCCGCGTCCCGCGCGGACGCAGGGGCGGGGCGGGCGGGGTCGTGCAGCAGGCGATGCGCGGAGGCCCGCAGGCTCTCCGTGGTGCGTGCCGAGCCGAGGTGCGCGGCGCGCGGGGCGAGGTCCGCGATGAGCTGTTCCGCGTCGGACCAGGCGCCGGCGCCGGTCAGCGCGGCGAGGAGGTGGGCCGTGAACAGGTGGCGGTAGGACGGGCCGCCGGGGGCCGTGGCGGCGCGGTGGAGCAGCGGGACGGCGCGGTCGAAGTCCCGCAGGCGGGCGGCCACCCAGCCCTGATGGCCGGTCAGTTCCCCCTCGTCGATCCACCAGGCCCACGCCGGGTCGTGCCGCGAGACGCCGTCCAGGAACAGGCTCCCGGCGCGGTCCATGAGGCCCACCGGCTCTTGCCGGGCGCCCAGCATCGCCGTCGCGTGGGCCTCGCGGATCAGTACGAGAGTCGCCACGCGCGGCGGCAGCGGGCGGGGGCCCCGTGCGCGGGCGGCGGCCGCGAGGGCGGCGCGGGGCTGCCCGGTGTGCGCGAGGAGCATGCTGTCGTTGAGCAGCGTGAGGCGGGCCGTCCAACGGTCACCGCAGAGCTCGGCGAGGGCGAGCGCGCGGGCGTTCATCCGGTGGGCCGCCCCGTGGAACCCCGCGTCGAACAGCACCCACCCCATCACCTCGCACAACTCCGCGAGCACGGCGAGCCGGTCGCTGCCCGCGCCCGCGAGGGAGGCGGGGGCGGCCCTCACCTCCGGGAGGCGGCGCACGGCCACCCGCGCGAGCGGCACGGCGGCCGCCGCGCCCACGGTGGCGTCCAGGGTGATGAGGCGTTGAGTGAGCCCTACGGCGAAGGCGAGGCAGTCACCGTCCCGGCGGTCGACGGCGCTCCCGCGGACTCCGGCGTCCGGGTCGCCGTCCGCAGCGCAGCTGTCCCAGGGTGTACCGCTGTCCCTGGGCGTACGGCTGTCCCCGGCGGTGCAGCCGCCGCTCCCGGCTGCCCGGCCGTCTCCGGCCTGCGAGTCGTCCCCGGCCGTCCGGGTGCCCCCGGCCGCCCAGGCGTCCCCCGCCTGCGTGGCGTCCTCGGCCTGCCAGCCGTCCTCCACCGTCGGGCCGTCCCCCGCCGTCCAGCCATCCCCCGTCGTCCAGCCACCCCCCGCCTGCGAGCAGCCCCCGGCCGACGAGTCGCCCCCGCCCGCCCCGGCGCACCGTCCACCCCCCGACAACACGCCTGCCCCCACTCCCCGTCCCCATGAACCCGCGAACCGGTCGTCGTGCCGGATCACACCCCACCCTAGGACGGGAGCCCGCGGGCGAGCCGAGCGTGGCCGGGCCCGGCCGAGCGCCTCCGAGGACGTACGGGGGGGCGGGGGGTGGGCGGGAGGCGGACGAGGGCGCCCGGACATGCCCTCACGTGGCCTCACGTGGACCCACGTGGCGTTCCGCCTAGGCGGGCGCCTCCGCCGCGCCCGCCACCGCCGGGGCCGGCGCCGGTGCTCCGTTCCACTCCATGCGGGCCCAGGGCAGGGCCAGTTCCTCCAGGGACGACACCGTGCGGGGCGTCAGGTCGTCCAGGTCGGCGGCCTCCGTGTGGCGGGCGAAGACCGTGTCGACGTACCGGTGGCCGGTGTCGGCGGCGATGAACACCGTGGTGCCGCCCGGGATCCGGGCGTGTTCCCAGCGGGCCGCCGCGTAGCTCGCGCCCGTGGACAGGCCCGCGAAGACGGCGTGGCGGCGCAGCAGGTCGACGCTTCCGGCGAGGGCGGTGTCGAACGACAGCCAGTGCACGGCGTCGTACGCGGTGTGCGCCACGTTGGCGAACGGGATCGAGCTGCCGATCCCGGCGATGATGATCTCCGGGTCGGCCACGTGCTCGCTGCCGAACGTGACGCTGCCGAAGGGCTGCACGCCCACGAGCCGCACCCGCGCCGCCCCGCCCGCGCCGCCTGCGTCGTCCCCGGCGTCCGTGCCGTCCGTGCCGTCCTCGCGGAGGTAGCGGGCCAGCGCGCCCGTCGACGCGCCCGAGCCCACCCCGCCGACCAGCGTGAGCGGTGAGCCGTCGGCGGGGAGTGCCGCGCGGACGCGCTCGGCGATCGCGCGGTAGCCGAGGTAGTGGATGTCGTCGTGGTACTGCCGCATCCAGTGGTACTCGGGGTGCGCGCGCAGGATCTCGTGCACCCGGGCCACCCGCCGCTTCTGGTCCAGCTTCAGGTCGGCGCTCGGCGGCATCTGCTCCAAGTGGGCGCCCAGGACGGCGAGTTGGGTGCGCAGGGTGTGGTCGACGGTGGTGGAGCCGATGATGTGGCAGCGCATGCCGTGGCGGTGGCAGGCCAGCGCGAGGGCGTAGGCGTAGATGCCGCTCGAACTGTCCAGGAGGGTGTCGCCGCGCCGTACCTTGCCGGTGTCGAGCAGATGGCGGACCGCCGCGAGCGCCGAGACCACCTTCATGGTCTCAAAGCGCAGGCAGATGAGCCGGTCGTCGACACGTATCAGGTCGGGGCGGCCGATCGCTTCCGCGATGTGCTCGTCCATGCAGGGGCTCCTCGCTGGTGGGTGAACTGGTGCTGGGGGAGGGCGGACGGGGTCGGTCGGGCAGGGTGGCGCCGTGCGGGTTCGTCGCGAAGGTGTACGTGACGGGGATGCCCGTCGCCGTCAGCGCCTGGGAGCAGCGGCGCAGCCGCCCGCGCAGGTCCGGCGCCGCCGGGTCGAACAGCAGCCCCGCCACATTGCCGCTGTGCGCGACCTGCACCCCCACCGCGCCGACCCGGCCCGCGATGGCCGTGAGCTCCCCGAACTCCTCGTGCGGCAGCACGCGTTGGCTGCGCCGGGCACTCTCGGTCGCGACGTGGCCGAGCAGCACCGGGTCGGCGGTGGCGACGGCGCTCCGCAGCACGTCCCGCAGCCGCTCGTAGGCGCGTACGTCCTCGTCGTCGTACCCGTGGGCCGGGAGGGCCAGCGTGTCCACGGGCCGCCCGCCGCCGAGCGCGCAGCCGACGACGACCGCGGGCGGCAGCGCGGCCCCGAGCTCCTCAAGGACCCGGCCCTCGCGCTGGGCGAAAAGGAGTGGGCGGCCATCCAGCATCAGCGGGTCCGACGCCCGCTCGGCGCGCACCGCGAGCCGCGCGACGGCCTCCGGCGCCAGGCGCACGCCGAAGGCGTCGGCGACCGCGCGCACCGCCGCGATCACGTCGCTGCT
Organism: Streptomyces aureoverticillatus; assembly: GCF_014649395.1. Lineage (GTDB taxonomy): Bacteria > Actinomycetota > Actinomycetes > Streptomycetales > Streptomycetaceae > Streptomyces > Streptomyces aureoverticillatus. The sequence continues at coordinate 78,335 of NZ_BMSY01000002.1, read as the reverse complement.
CGACGAGCCCATGCCGAGGCCCACCGGGATGTCACCGGTCAGCCTCAACTCGCCGCCGCACAGCGGTTCCTGGCAGTGCATGGCGCACTCGGCCATGGCGTACGTGGCGGCGCGCAGCGCCTTGGTGCGGTCGGCGGGGACCACGGTGACGTCCTCGGCGCCCGGGCGGCGTACGAACTCCGCCCGGGTGCCGAGTCCGGCGAGCGGCAGCGTGACCAGGCCCGCGCGGCGCCGTCCGCGCTCGTCGAGGAAGACGCCCTGGAGGATCTCGCCGTGGTGGCACGCCGCGTGCCCGGTGCCGGTGGCCTCCTCGGCGCTCACGCCCCGCCCTTCGTGTCCGGCGCCCCCCGGTACCGGTACAGAGCCGTCGGCTCGGCGCTGAACTGCGAGAACGGGAACGGCTCCGCGGACAGCGCGGTCACACCGGCGCCGAGGAACGCCCGCGCCACCGCGCTGCCGGACTGGGCGTACATGATCAGCGGCACACCGCGCTCGCGACAGCGGGCGAGGATCGTGTCGAAGGTGCCGTTGCTGAGCGTCATGCCGGTGGCGACGACGGCGTCGGCGGCGTCGAGGACCTCGTGCATGTCGGTGCTGACGGGGTCGCCCCACTGGGTCGTACGCAGGTTGAAGTCGCAGGGCAGCGGGTCGCCGCCGCGCTCGCGGATGGCGGCGACGAGCGGGTTGACGACGCCGATCAGCGCGACCTTGGTGCCGCGCTCGATGTCGAGGAGGCCCGCGATGGCCGCGTCCCGCGCCACGGCGCGGACCTCCGGCGGCCCCGCGGGCAGCGTCACGGCTTCGGCGTCGGGCGCCTCGCGGTGCGGCAGCACGGCCGCCAAGTAGGCGTCGAGGGCGGCCATTTGCAGCGGCCGGGGCGCCTCGCGCAGCAGCGTGCCGAGCGGGCTGCCGGACGCGTCCTTGCATATCGAGGGGTCGATCTCGCCCGCCTCGAAGGCGCAGCCCCCGAAGGAGCCGCCGACACGGGTGAGGACGTACTGGTTGAGGTAGGTGACGTCGCCGCCCGCGAGGCGGGTGCCGTGGTGGATCCAGAACACGCTGGTGGCCGTCAACTCGGCCGGGTCCGGGCCGAGTTCCCCGGCGAGTACGGCGGTCAGAAGTTCGTCGACGTTCTTCACGAAAGGTCTCCACGGGTGAGCTGGAACTTGAAGAGGAAGGTGAGCACGCCGTCGCGCCAGTCGCGGACGTACTCGACGCTCGGCGTGAAGCCCCGGTCCTGCGCGTCCCGCACGATCGTGCGCAGGTCGGCGGTGTTCGAGACGATCACGTACACCGCGCCGTCGGACGCGAGCAGCTCCCGCTCGGCGAGCTGTGCGAAGAACCGCGCGAGCAGGGGCGCGCCGACGCAGGTGTTGCGTACGACGTCGGGGTCGGCGCTCACGGTCCGGCTGACCGCGGGCGGGTTGAAGGTGACGACGTCGAGCCGGGCATCGGCGGGCAGGCCCTCGAAGAGGTCGCCCGCGGCGGGCAGGAACGCGGTGCCCGGGCGCTCGCCGACCAGCCGGGCGTAGTGCCGGGCGGCCGCGGCGACGCTCTCGGCGTGCACGTCCATCGCGTAGATCTCGCGGGCGCCGCGCGCCCCGGCGGCGACGGCTTCGACGCCGAGCCCGGCGCCCATCGCGCCGTAGCGCAGGCCCCGCGTCTCGATGCGGCCGTCGAGGAGCCGCTCGTGGATCAGCCGGCTGGTCCACCCGGGCAGGAAGACGCCGGGCGGCACATCGAAGGTCCAGCCGTTCCACTCGTACGTACGCGTGCTGTGCAGGTCGCCCTTCGGCTGGTTGAGGGCGATGATCCGGTCGGCGGGCAGCGGCGGCGGCAGCTGCCGCAGCAGGTCGGGGCCGGTGGCCGTGGGGTCCATCAAGGGTCCTTGTCTGTACGGGAATGATCTGTACGGGGTCAGGGCTGCGAGGGAGCGACCACGCCGCGGTAGGCGACCGTGAGGTGGCCGAGGGAGTCCGGGCCCGTCTCCGCGTCGACCTCGAAGACCTCGGCGAGCAGCCGCGGCGTCAGGACGTCCTTCGGGGGGCCGTCGGCGACGAGGCGGCCGCCGTGCATCAGGAGCAGCCGGTCGCAGTAGCGGGCGGCCAGCGACAGGTCGTGCAGGGCCACCAGGACGGTCTGGTCGGTGCCCGCGAGCAGGTCGAGCAGCTCCAACTGGTGCTTCACGTCGAGGTGGTTGGTGGGTTCGTCGAGCAGGATCGCGTACGGCTGCTGGGCCAGGGCACGCGCGATGTGGGCGCGCTGGCGCTCACCGCCCGACAGTGCCTTCCAGGGCCGCTCGCGCAGCTCGGTGAGGCCGAGCCGGGCAAGCGCGGCGTCCACGACGGCCCGGTCGTGCGCGCCGAGGCCGCGCCACCGGTCGCCGAACGGGGTGCGGCCGAGGCTCACCACGTCGGCGACCCGCAGATCGCTCTCGGTGTCGGCGGCCTGTTCCACGAAGGCGATGTGCCGGGCGACCCGGCGCGGGCCCCACCGCCGGATCGGCTCCCGGTCGTACGCGACGGAGCCCGCCGTCGGCGCCCGCAGCCCCGCGAGGCAGCGCAGCAGCGAGGACTTGCCCGAGCCGTTCGGGCCGATCAGGCCGACGGTTTCGCCCGGCGCGACGTCCAGGTTCACGTCGGCGACGACGCGCTTGCCCGCGACGGACCAGCCGAGCCCTTCCGCGGTGATCCTCACAGCTCACCCCGCTTGCGCAGCACCAGCAGGAACAGCGGCACGCCGAGCAGCGCGGTGAACACCCCGACGGGCACCTCCTGCGGGGCGAACGCCACCCGCGCGAGCGCGTCCGTCCACACCAGGAACACCGCGCCGACCAGCGCCGACAGCGGAAGCAGCAGTCGGTGCAGCGGCCCGACGAGGAACCGCACGCCGTGCGGCACGATCAGGCCGACGAACCCGATGGCGCCCACGGACGCCACCGCCACCGCCGTCATCAGCGACGTCACCACGAGCAGCACCCACCGCGTCGTACGGACGTCCACACCGAGCGACGACGCCGTGTCCGCGCCGAACGAGAAACCGTCCAGGGCGGCCGAGTTGAGCCACAGGACGAGCAGCCCCACCGCCGTCACCGCGGCCGTCACCGCCGTCGTGTCCCAGCGCGCCGGGGCCATCGAGCCGAGCAGCCACTGCGTGATCGCCCTGATCGCCTCCGAGTCGCCGGACGCCATCAGGACCAGCGAGGTCAGCGCCGTGAAGAGCTGCGACACCACCACACCGGTCAGCACCACCCGGACCGAGTCCAGGCCGCCCTTCCTGAGCAGCAGCATCAGCAGCCCGAACGACACCATCGCGCCCACGAACGCGCCGCCCGTCACCCCGAGCGAGGCCGACCCGACGCCGAGCACGACCACCGTGACCGCGCCCGTCGACGCCCCCGAGGAGATGCCGAGCAGATAGGGATCCGCGAGCGCGTTCCGCGTGATGGCCTGAAGTGCCGCGCCGCACACCGCGAGCGAGGCCCCCACCAGCGCCGCCATCAGCACGCGCGGCACCCGCAGCTCCCAGATCAGCGAGTCCACGAGCCGCGGCAACGGCTCGACGTCCAGGCCCAGATGGAAACCGGCGGTGCGCGCCACGTCGGCGTACGAGACATCGGTGGTGCCGATGCGTACGGACGCGGCGAGGGAGAGGACGAGGGCGACGCCGCAGAGCAGGAAGAGGCCGACCGGAGCCAGCGGGGACAGCCGGGAACGGCGCCCGGCGGCCGGGACGGCAGCGGACACCGCCTTCCCGGCCGGGGCGCCGCCCCGCGCCGACGGGTGCAGCAGGTCCACGGCGCCGAGCGCGGCCCGCGCCCCGGATTTCGCCGGAACGCCGACGGCGTCCGGGCTAGCGGACATACCCGAGGTCCTTCATCCCCGCCGTGAGCCGGGGCAGCGCGCTGACCGTGCGGACCGAGGGATCCATCTCCGTGCCCGGGATCGTGATGAACCGCTTCTTCTCCACGGCCGCGAGCTTCGACATCACCGGGTTCGCGCGGATCGCCTTGAGCTTGTCGGCCGCGCTGTCGCCCGGCTTGCCGCGCTCGGACAGATCACCGATCACGATGAAGTCCGGGTCACGTTCGGCGATCTGCTCCCAGGTGACGGTCGGCCAGTCCTCGTCGAGGTCGTCGAAGGCGTTCTTCGCGCCGACGGTGCGGCTCATCTCGCTGGGGATCGCGCTCCTGCCCGCGACGTACGGGGTGTCGCCGTAGACGGAGTACAGCCAGACCACGCTGGGCTCGCCCTTGACCCGGTCCGCGGTCTTGGCCGCCTTGGTGAGCGTCGCCCGCTGGTCCTTGACGAGTTTCGCGGCGCGCTTCTCGACGCCGAAGATCCTGCCGAGGTCCTCGTAGTCCTGGAACAGCAGGTCGAAGGGCGACTTGGTCTTCCCGGCCGCCTTCTTGCCCGCGCCGGAGGCGTTCTGCTTGGGGCAGTCCACGGCGCTCACGAACGTCGGCAGGTCGAGGTCCGCGAGCTCCTCGCGGGTGCCGACGCGGTCCTTGGTGAAGTAGTCCGTGAAGCCGCCGAGCGCGAAGTCCGGGGTGGCGGCGCGCAGTTGCTCGCTGGTGAGGATCTTCGGGCTGAGCACCTTCACCTTGTCGTACGCCGACTTGTACTCCGGCGCGATCTTCGTCTTCAGGTTGGACGTGCCGGCCATGCGGTCCTGGAGGCCGAGTTCGAGCAGCACCTCGGTCGAGGACTGGTCGAGGGCCACGGCGCGCTCGGGCGGGCCGTCGAAGCTCAGCTTCCGGCCGCAGCTCGTGACGTTCGTCTCGCGGGCGGACGCCTTGTCGTCGGACGCGGAGCCGCTGCCGTCGGACGACGAACAGCCGACGGCCGTCAGGGCGAGGGCGAGGGCGGCTATGCCGACGCGGGCGGGGTGGCGGTGGCGCATGGGACCTCCGGTCTGGGGTGGGACGCGATAAGGGTACTGTAATGGCAATCATTTTCATTAGCGGCTCTCGGGGCGCGCTCCGCCGGACGGCGGCGGCTCGCCGGACACGGTCAACGGACTTGATTCACAAGGCTGTTGGGCGACGTAGCGGGGGCGCATAACGATTTCGAGATCCGTACGGGGCCTGTGCTGGGGCCCGGGCGGGCGACTGGAGAGGAGTGCGTGACGTGGCGACTACGCCGATACGGGCGGGGGAGGCCGAGGGGGCCTCGGGCACCCGGGGGGACTCGCGGGAGTCGGGGTCGGTGCCGGAGGCCGCACGGGGTGAGGGGGCTGCGGGGGGTGCGCCTGGCGCCGCCGAGGAGGGTGCGCCTGGCGCTGCCAAGGAGGGTGCCGGGGGCGCCGCCGAAGAGGGTGCCGACGGAGGCGGGGACGGGGACGGGGCCCGGCGGGGGCGCGGCGTCCTGCGTGACGTCGCGTTTCTGCGGCTGTGGTCCGGGACCACCGCGTCCGGGCTCGCGACCTGGGCCCTGCCCTTCGTGCTCGGCCTCGCCGTGCTCGACCGCACCATCGGCGCGGCGACCCTCGGCCTGCTGCTCGCCGCCCGCACCGCGGGCTTCCTGGTCGCCGTCGCCGTCGGCGGCGTCCTCGCCGACCGCTACTCGCGGCGCGGCGTCGTCCTCTGGGCGGGCCTGTCCGCCGCCGCCGCGACCCCGCTCCTCGCCGTCGGCCTCGGGCGCTCCCTCCCCCTGATGCTGGCCGCCGCCGTCGTCGCGGGCGCGGGCCAGGGCGCGTGCCGCCCCGCCTTCCAGGCGCTCACCGCCGAAGTCGTCGACGAGGACCGGCGGCAGGCCGCGAACGCCGCGATGACCCTGTCCGTACGGGCCACCACCCTCTCCGGCCCCTCGCTCACCGCGCTGCTCGCCGTGGTCCTCGACACCTGGGTGCTGCTGCTCGGCATCGGGGTGCTGTGGCTGGTGGCGGCGCTGGTGCCGGGGCCGGGAACGCGCCGCCCGCGGACCGCGGTCGCGGAGGCGGCGGTCGCGGAGGCCGGGGGCGCGGACGGTGCTGGGGCGCGGGCCACCGACGCCGGTGACGTACCCCGCCGACGCCCCTCCTTCTTCGCGGAGTTCGCCGAAGGGCTGCGCGAGGCGCGGCGCCACCCCTGGTTCCTCGCCGGGCTCGGCGCGCTGACCGTCGTCATCTCCACCGGCTACTCGGCCACCGGCGTCGCGCTGCCGCTCGTCAGCCGCGACAAGTACGACACCGGGGTCGTCCTCGCCGCCGCCATGACCGCGTACACGCTGGGCGCCCTCGGCGGTGCCGTCGTCGTCGCACGCTGGCGCCCGCGCGCGCAGGGCTGGGCCGCCCTCGCGGGCCTCGGGCTCTACGGCTTCGCGCCGCTCAGCCTGCTGCTCCCGGTGCACTGGGCGGTCGTCGTGGCCGCGTACGCGGTGGCCGGGATCGGCATCGAGCTGTTCAACGTGCCCTGGTTCACGGCCACTCAGCGCGAGGTCGAGCCCGACAAGCTGGCCCGGGTGTCGTCCCTCGACTTCATGCTGTCCTACGGCCTCGCGCCCCTCGGCCTCGCCCTGATCGCCCCGGCCATCGAGCACTTCGGGGCCCGGCCGGTGCTCGCGGTGTGCGCGGTGCTGTGCTTCGCGGCACCCGCGGCGGCGGCGCTGGTGCCGAGCGCCCGCGGGTTCTCACGGCATGCGGCGGCCGACCGCACCGTACCGAACGACTAAGAGCACCTGTACTTCGACTGCGAGAGTCACCGCATGACCGATCAACTCCCGGGCGCCGCGCCCGAGTACGTCCCCGCCCCCGACGGCGGCCCCGCACCCGCACCCGCGCCCGGACACGGCATCGAGCCGCCCCGGATCGCGGGTGAGGAGCTGACCGAGGCCCCCGCGCTGCTCGCCGAGCACGGTGCCGTCGTGCTGTCCGCGTACGGCGACGGCACCGATGGCACCGACGGCACCGACGGTGACACGCTCACCGTCGCCGCCGCGCGGGTGCTCGGCGCGCGGCTGCGCGAGCTGTACCCGCAGCGGCTGCGTACGTCGCGGGACGGCGGGCCCGTCCACCTGCACGCCGACAGCTTCGACGTGCGGGTGGACATCGGCGGCGTGCCCAGCAGGCGCCGCCACCCCGACGAGGACTACGTCTTCGTGCAGTGCGTGCGCCCCGCGCCGGCCGGCGGGCACTCCTTCGTGCTGGACGCGGGCCGGTTCGTGGACGGGCTCGCGACGGCCGACCCGGAGCTGCGGTCCTTCCTGACCGGCTTCGACGTCGATCTGTACGGGGCGTGGGCGGGCCTGCGCGGGCTGCCCGCGGCGCCGAGCGTCGGGCGGCACGTGGAGTGGACGCGGACCGGGCGCCGCGTCTTCCGCCGTACGGACGGCGCGGCGCCGCTGCACCGCGACCCCGACGGGGCGTACGTGGCCGCCATGCTGGAACGCTTCACGCGGGCCGTGCACGCCCTCGAACCCGCCCTGCCGCGCTTCCGGCTCGACTCGGGGGACGTTCTCGTGCTCGACAACTACCGCTGTTGGCACGGGCGGGACGGGCACTCGGGGGAGCGGAGTGTGCGGATTCTTACGGTGCGGAGTTCTGAAGCGCGTTAGCGCTTCGGTGGATTTGCGTTTCTCATCCTGCGGGCCCGGTGGGGGCTGGGCGCGCGGTTCCCCGCGCCCCTTCGGGGCGCGTTGGGGCATCCTCCACAGAGCGTGGCCCCTCGCCGCATCTGCCATGTATGTTCGGCTGAACTTTTACAGATGCCAGGCAAACGGGCTTATCGTGCTGCACATGCAGTCCTACACCATCGGGCAGGCCGCCCGGCTCCTCGGCGTCAGCCCCGACACCGCGCGGCGCTGGGCCGACGCCGGCCGCGTCGCCACCCACCGGGACGACGCCGGGCGCCGCCTCGTCGAGGGGCGCGACCTGGCCGCGTTCTCCGTGGAGCTGGCCCAGAACGGCGCGGGCGGCGAGGACGAGGGCTCGTACACGTCCGCGCGCAACGCCTTCCCCGGCATCGTCACCGCCGTGAAGCTCGGTGACGTGGCCGCGCAGGTCGAGATCCAGGCGGGCCCGCACCGCCTGGTCTCGCTGCTCACCCGCGAGGCGGTGGAGGAGCTCGGCCTGGAGGTCGGGATGGAGGCCACCGCGCGCGTGAAGTCCACCAGCGTGCACATCGACCGCGTCTGAATCCCCCGCGAGGAGTCCCGCTCATGTCCCCCGTCCCCCGTGCCCGCACCTCCCGCGCCGTCGCCGCGGTGGCCGCCGCCGCGCTCCTGCTGCCGCTCGCCGCCTGTGGGAACGACGACGGCGACGGCCAGAAGGACAAGGGCGGCGTCGGCAAGGCCGGCGCCGCGCCCAAGGCCGACCTGACCGTGCTCGCCGCGGCGTCGCTCACCGATGTGTTCAAGAGCGTCGAGAAGACGTACGAGGAGAAGAACCCGGGCACGAAGCTCACCTTCTCCTTCGCCGGGTCGCAGGAACTGGCCGCGCAGGTCAAGCAGGGCTCGCCCGCCGACGTGCTGGTGACCGCCGACACCAAGACCATGGACGGCCTGAGGTCCGACACCGGGACGCCGACCGTCATCGCCAAGAACCGGCTCGTCATCGCCACCCGCGAGGGCAACCCGAAGAAGATCAAGAGCCTGAAGGACCTCACCGACAGCGGCCTGAAGGTCGTGCTCGCCGCGCCCGAGGTGCCCGTCGGGCGCTACAGCGAGCAGGTCCTCGACGCGCAGAAGCTCAAGGTCGAGCCGGTGTCGCAGGAGACCAGCGTGCGCGGCGTGCTCAGCAAGGTCGAGCTCGGCGAGGCCGACGCGGGCATCGTCTACAAGACCGACGCCGCGGTTGCCGCCGACAAGGTCGACGCGCTCACCATTCCTGACGCCCAGAACGCCGTGGCGTCCTATCCGGCGGCCACGCTCGCGCAGTCCGGGCACGAGGAGGCGGCTGACGCCTTCGTCAGGTGGCTGAGCACGCCGGAGGCGCAGAAGATTCTGCGGGAGGCGGGCTTCCAGAAGCCGTAGCTGTCCCCCCGGGAGGGCTGGTCTCTCTTCGCCTGCGGGGCCGTGGGGGCTGGGCGCGCAGTTCCCCGCGCCCCTTACGGGGCCCGGGTGCGCCGTTCCGCGCCCCTACGGGGCTCGGGCCACGTTCGTTTCGCTGTCTCGCTTCGTACGTCAGGATCCACCGAATGAACCGCTTCCGTAGATCGCGCCCGGGCGGGGGTCGTGTGCGTGCGCCGGTGCTGCTCGCGGTGCCCGCGCTGCTCGCCGTCGCGTTCCTGTTGATGCCGCTCGTCGGGGTTCTGGCGCGTACGGAGTGGGGCGAGCTCGGGGACCATCTGACGAACCCGGGCGTGACCGAGGCCCTCCGGCTGTCTCTCGTCGTGTCCTTCTGGGCGCTCGGGCTCTCGCTGCTGCTCGGCGTGCCGCTGGCCTGGCTGCTCGCGCGGGTGCCGTTCCCCGGCAAGGCGCTCGTACGCTCGCTCGTGCTGCTGCCCATGGTGCTGCCGCCGACCGTCGGCGGTGTCGCGCTGCTGCTCGGCTTCGGGCGGCGCGGGCTGCTCGGGCCCTGGCTGGAGGACACCTTCGGCGTCGTCCTGCCCTTCCACACCTCCGGCGCGGTGGTCGCGGCGACGTTCGTCTCGATGCCGTTCCTGGTGATCAGCCTGGAGGGGGCGATCGCGGGCCTGCGGCCCAGCTACGAGGAGACGGCCGCCTCCCTCGGGGCGTCCCCGGTGCGGGTGTTCTTCACGGTCACGCTGCCGATGGTCGCGCCGGGGCTGGTCGCCGGGGCCGCGCTCACGTGGGCGCGGGCGCTCGGCGAGTTCGGCGCGACGATCACGTTCGCGGGGAACCTGCCCGGTACGACACAGACGCTGCCGCTCCAGGTGTACCTGCTCCTCCAGGACTCGCCGGAGGCCGCCACCTCGGTGTCCCTGCTGCTGCTCGCCATCGCGATGGCGGTGCTGGTGGCGCTGCGGGGGCGGTGGACCGGGGGTGGGGCGGCGGTGTCGCGGGGCGGGGGTGTTGCCGAGGCTGCGGGCGGGGACGCGGCTGACCCGCCGGGCGCGCTCGCTCCCGGGACGTCGCCGGGCGGAGTCGCTCCCGGGGCGTCGGACGAGTATGTGTCCAAGTCGCCGGAGGAAACCGGGAGTTGGAGCCTGCACGCCGACGTCACCGGCTTCGCCGAGCTCACCCTCGACGCCGCGCCCGGCACCACCATCGCCGTCGTCGGGCCCAACGGCGCGGGCAAGACCACGCTCCTGCGGGCCCTGCTCGGCCTGACCCCCCGCGCGCACGCCGCCCTGCGCCTCGGCGACACCGACGTCACGGCGCTCGCGCCGCACCGGCGCCAGGTGGCCTGGGTGCCACAGGACGGCGCGCTGTTCCCGCACCTGAACGCCCTCGGCAACACGGCGTACGGGCTGCGGGCGCAGGGCGTACCGCGCGGCGCGGCCCGGCGGGCGGCGCAGGAGTGGCTGGACCGGCTCAGCATCGGGCACCTCGCGCACCGCAGGCCCGCGCAGTTGTCGGGCGGGCAGGCGGGGCGGGTGGCCCTGGCCCGGGCCCTCGCCGCCCGCCCGCGGCTGCTGCTCCTCGACGAACCGCTCGCCGCGCTCGACCAGACGACCCGGGCCCACGTACGGCACACCCTGCGCGGGCACCTCGACGGCTTCGGCGGTGTCTGCCTGATCGTCACGCACGACCCGGTGGAGGCCGTGTCCCTGGCCGACCGGGTCCTCGTGCTCGACGGCGGCCGGACGCTGCAGGACGCCCCGCCCGCCGAGGTGACCCGGCACCCGCGGTCGCCGTGGGTGGCCCGCATGCTGGGGCGCAACGCCTGGCCGGGCACGGCGGAGCCCGACGGCACGCTCGCCCTCGCGGGCGCGGGGCGGCTTGTCGTCGCGGATCCCCTCGACGCGGGGGTGCGCGCCCTCGCCGTCATCGCCCCCGAGGCGGTGTCCGTGCACCGGGAGAAGCCCGCGGGCAGCCCGCGCAACGTCTGGCCCGGCACGGTCCGCGAGATCACGACGGCCGGCAGCCGCCTGCGCGTCCTGATCACCTCCCCGGCCGCCCCCGACCTCGTCGCCGAGATCACCCCGGCCGCGGCGGCGGAACTCGCCCTCGCGGACGGGGCGGAGGTATGGACGAGCGTGAAGGCCACGGAGGTTTCGGTGGTGGAGCTGTAGGCCCTGGCGGGGCTCTCCCCAATCCCGCCCCTTCCCGTAACCAGGGGGCTGCCGCCCCCTGGACCCCCGTTATCGCCGCTCCGCGGCTCGTCCTCAATCGCCGGACGGGCTGGATGTGGCCTAGGTATAGCCCCTCCGGCGCTTGAGGAGCGGGGGTCTGGGGGCAGAGCCCCCAGTTACGGGAAGGGGTGGGATTGGGGAGCCCCCGGCAGGGACTACAGCGGCGCCTGCCACGTAACCGTCGTCCCCGCGCTCGCGTCCTCCGTGGACCCGTCGTCGAAGACGACAAGCCGCACCCCCGTACGCCCGTCGGGCAAGCCGACGCCCGCGTCGACGGTCACGTCGACCCGCGTGACGCCGGTGCGTCGCGACGCGGCGGCGAGCGCGCGGCGCAGCGCGGCGAGGAGATGACCGGCCGCGGGCTCCCCGACCCGCGTGTCCACGGCACCGGTGAAGTGCACGGACGGCTGCACCCCGAGCAGCGCCGCCGCCCCCGCGGTCTCCTTGAGCACCTTCCCCCGGAAGGTCGTCGGCGCGTCGGCGGGCGGCTGCTGCAGCGCGAAGATGGCCGTCCGCACCTCCTGGATCGTCGACTCCAGCTCGTCCACGGCCTGGTCGAGCGCCGTCTGCTCCGGCGCCGAACCGGCCCTGCGCCGCGTCGACTCCAGCATCATGCCGGTCGCGAACAGGCGCTGTACGACGAGGTCGTGCAGGTCGCGCGCGATGCGGTCGCGGTCCTCGAAGACCGCGAGCCGCTGCCGGGACTGCTGCGCGTCGGCCAGCACGAGGGCGAGCGCCGCCTGCGAGGCGAACTGCGTGGCGAGCAGCCGCTCCACGGCGGTGTATGGGCGCTCACCGCGGCGGCGCGGCAGCGCGAGCGTGCCGATCAGGCGGCCGCCCGCCTGCAGCGGCAGCATCATGCTCGGCCCGAACCGGGAGCGTACGTGTGTCGTCATGCGGGGGTCGGTCGCCGAGTCCTCGATGAACACCGGCTCGCCGCCCAGCAGTTGCTCCAGGACGGCGCTGCCGGGCTCGATGGTGGTGCCGATCATGTCGTTCTGCGCGGCCGCGGCGGGGTGGCTGCGGCGCTCGGGCGGCAGCGTGCCGCCCGCCGCGTCCGTCGCCGCCGCCACGATCGTCATGCCGCCCGCCGGGGTGGGCTGGAGGACCACGCCCGCCGCCGCGCCCGCGAGCCGCCGCGCCTGCTGGGCCACCGTCATCAGCGCGTCGGCGGCGGCCTCCCCGGTGAGCAGCGCGGTGGTGACCGCCGCCGCCCCCTCGATCCAGCGCTCGCGCTGCCGGGCCGTCTCGTACAGCCGCGCGTTCCCGACCGCGATCCCCGCCTGCCCCGCGAGCACCCGCAACAACCCGTGGTCGGCCCCGGAGAATCCTTCGCCCGCCGCGGCCGTGAGGTGCAGGGTCCCGAACTCCTCGTCGTGGACGAGGATGGGGATGCTGAGGGCGGCCGGGAGGGCGTCCGGCGCGGGCACGTCGCCCGGCTCCGGCGCGGGCACGTCGCCCGGCTCCGGCGTGGGCACGTCGTCCGGCTCCGGCGTGGGCACGTCGTCCGGCGCGGGCGACTCGGCGGGCGACGGCGCCTCGGCGGGCATCGGCGTCTCAGCAGGCGTGGGTGCCTCACCGGGCATGGGTGCCTTACCGGGCGTAGGCGTCTCGCCGGGCATCGGCGTCTCGGCGGGCAGCGGTGCCTCACCAGCCAGAGGCGCCCCACCGCCCAGGGGAACCTCACCGGCCCCCGACGCAAAGACATCCGGCGGCCCGCCCTCCGCCGCCGTCACCCTCAGGACGCCGTACGCGGCCCCCGTCAGCCGGGTCGCGCTGTCCACGATGTGCTGGAGGGTGGCCCGCAGTTCCAGTTCGGTGCCGACGCTCAGGACCGCGTCCAGGAGCAGCGGCAGCGGCGGTTCGCTGACGTCGTCGGTCATGTCGTCGGCGTACTCCCCATCGGTCGGCGGCCCGCGCGGCGGAACGGAACCCGCCGGTGGAACGGAACCCGCCGGCGGAGCGGAGCCGGACCCGGCCGCGGAGCGGAGCCGGACCCGGCCGCGGAGCGGAGCCGGACCCGGCCGCCGGGCTGAGCGGCCGCTCAGCCCGCCAGCGGGTCCAGGACCAGCGGTTGGATCTTGCCCTCCAGCATCGCACCGAGCCCGAGCACCGCGCACACGTCCGGCCGCTCCGCGATGTGGACGGGCATGCCGGTGGCGTTCACGAGCATCTGGTCGAGGCCGGGAAGCAGCGCGCTGCCGCCGACCATCATGATCCCGCGGTCCGCGAGGTCGGCGACCAGGTCCGGCGGGCAGTCCCGCAGGACCTTGCCGATGCCGTCGAGGACGGCGGTCAGCGGGGTGTGGATCGCGTCGCGGACGGCGGCGGTGTCCACCTGCACCGAGCGCGCGAGGCCCGTGGCGACGTCCCGCCCGTGGATCTCCGTCGACTCCGGGCCCTGCGGGGTCAGGCCGTTGCCGCTCAGCGCGAGCTGGAGGGGGCGTACCGACTGCGACGGCAGCATCAACTCGTGCTGGTGGCGCAGGTGCTGCACGATCGCGTGGTCGATGGCCTCGCCGCCCACCGGAATCCGCTCGGCCGTCACGATCGAGCCGAGGGAGAGGACCGCGACCTGCGTCGTGGCGGCCCCGCACACCAGGATCATCGTCGCCTCGGGCCGCTCGACGGGCAGCCCGCAGCCGACCGCGGCCGCGATCAGGGTGTCCACCAGCTCCACGCGGCGCGCGCCGAGCCCGACCATCGTCTCCACCGCCGCCCGCTGCGCCAGCGGATCCGCGTCGTGCGGCGTGCACGCGGCGGCCCGCAGCCGCGGCTTGCGGCGCAGGGTGCGGCGCAGCTTCTCGCCGAGCAGATGCCGCAGCATCCGCTGGCACATCTCGATGTCGACGACGGTGCCGCCGGACACGGGCCGTACGACACGGATGTATCCGGGCGTACGTCCGGTCATCTGCTCCGCGAGGTGCCCCACCGCGATCAGCGCGCCGGTCCGCGTGTTCACGGCCGCGGCGCTCGGCTCGTCGACGACGAGTCCCGCGCCCTTCACGAACACCCGGGTGCGCGCGGCCCCCAGGTCGACGGCGATATGGCAGCGGCGCAGGTTCTCCAGGCTGACGGTCATGGCAGATCCTCCCGAGAGCGCAGACCGTGCGGGCCGCCGGACGACGGCCCGAGTCGGGACCGCCGGACGGCGGTCCTGACTCGCATCGTGCGGCGGCCGGGAGCGGGCCGCGCGCTGGGATGAGCCGGGCGGGGTGCCGCCGCGCGGGTGATATTTTCGGCTGCGTCCGGCCCGTGGCCGGTTAGCATCCCGTGTGACACGAGCATCCGCGGAAGACACGCCTGACGGCCGGTCCGGCCGAGGCGGTCAGGACGAACCTCCCATATCGGTCGACGTCGCCGACCCCGCCCCCTCGGCCGACACCCCCGACACCCCTGATATCCCCGTCGCCACCGACGCCCGCCCCGCCCCCAAGCGCCGCATCCTCGCCGACCTGACCCCGCTGCGCACCTCCGCCGACTATCGGCGCCTCTGGGTCGGCAACACCATCTCCTGGATCGGCCAGGCGATGACGGCGCTCGCGGTGTCGCTCCAGGTGTACGACATCACGCACTCCAGCTTCTCCGTCGGCCTGGTCGGACTCTTCTCCCTCGTCCCCCTGGTCGTCTTCGGCCTGTACGGCGGCGCGATCGCCGACACCGTGGACCGCCGCAAGCTCGGCCTGTACTCGGCGGCCGGCCTGTGCGCCCTGTCCTTCGCGCTCGCGGGCGCGGCGCTCGCCGGCTACCACCACGTGTGGTTCCTGTACGGCGTGGTCGCGCTGCAGGCGACGTGCGGCGCGCTGAACTCCCCGGCGCGCACGTCGATGATCCCGCGCCTGCTGCCGCCCGAGCAGCTCCCCGCCGCGAACGCCCTGAACTCCATCACGACCACGTCCGGCACGATGCTCGGCCCGATGCTCGGCGGCCTCCTTGTGGGGCTGTGGGGCTATCAGGCGGCGTACGTCATCGACGCGGTGGCGTTCACGGCGGCTCTGTACGCGATGTGGCGACTGCCGTCGATGCGGCCTCTGGCGGACGGCCCGGGGACGGGCACGCCCGGCACGCCCGGCGCGGACGGCGGCAAGCGGCAGCGTGCCTCCGTCCTCGACGGCCTCCGCTTCCTCGCCACCCGCCCCAACATCCGCATGACCTTCTTCACCGACCTGTGCGCGATGGTGCTCGCGCACCCGCGGGCGCTGTTCCCGGCGATCGCCGTGGTCTGGTACGGCGGCGACGCGAAGACGGCGGGACTGCTCGCGGCGGCGCCCGCGGTGGGCGCGCTGCTCGGCAGCGTCTTCTCCGGCTGGTTCGGCCGCGTGCACCGGCACGGGCTCGCCATCGCGCTCTCCGTTGCGGCCTGGGGGACGGCCGTCGCCGTCTTCGGCCTCACCCGCAACCTCTGGCTCGGCCTGGTCTTCCTCGCCCTGGCCGGATGTGCGGACACCATCTCCATGGTGTTCCGCAGCACGATGCTCCAGGCGGCCACGCCGGACGCGATGCGCGGACGCCTCCAGGGCGTGTTCATCGTGGTCGTCGCGGGCGGCCCGCGCGCCGGCGACTTCCTGGCCGGAACCCTCGGCGACCTCACCTCGCCCCGCGTGGCGATCGTCGGCGGCGGCGCCGCGTGCGTGGTGGCGGTGGGCCTCCTGGTGACTCGGTGGCGAGCGTTCCTGCGCTACGACGCACGCGATCCGCGGCCCTGACCGCCCCGTCGGCCGACCCGTCCCGGCCACCTCCGCGTCCCCCGCCGGCCTGGCGGGAAGCCGCCCTGGCAGCTTCCCGCCAGTCCCCGGCAACTCTCCCGCAACACACCGCGCCTGACACTGCTTCGCAGCACCCGGGAACCACCCCCCACCCGGAGCCGACGAAGAGAGGCAGCGTTGATGCCGAGACCCCGAAGCGCCCCCCGAGGCCGCAGAGCCCGACTCAGAATCCTGCCGGCCGGGCTCGCCCTGGCCCTGCTCCCGGCCGGACTCACCGCGACGGCCACGGCCGCCGGCCCCGCCGAAGACCCGGCCCAACAGGCCGCGGACGCCCGGCAGTCCGCGCGCGGGGGCGCCTCCGGAACCGTCACCCTCATCACCGGCGACGAAGTCACCGTCACCCCGCTCGGCCGCGGCAAGCGGACCGTCACCGTGGAACGCCCGCGCGGCGCGAGCGGCGCCGTGCGCACCTCCGTGGCCGACGGTCGCATCACCGTCGTACCGGACGAGGCGCGCCCGTATCTGCGCGCGGGGGTCCTGGACAAGCGGCTGTTCGACGTGACGGAGTTGCTGCGTCAGGGCGCGGGACGCGGGGACCGGGCGAGTACGCCGCTGATCGTCACGTACGACAAGACCCGCGCCGGACGGGACGCCCGCGCTCCGCGCGGCACGGACAGGGTCCGCTCGCTGCCGAGCGTGCGCGGCGCCGCGCTCAAGGCGGCGAAGGGCACCGCCTTCTGGCGGGACATCACCACCCCCGGAGGCACGCGCCTCGCGGACGGCATCGCGAAGGTCTGGCTCGACGGCCGCGTCGAGGCGGACATGGCCGAGAGCAACGCCCAGATCGGCACCCTCAAGGCGTGGGAGGCCGGGCTGACCGGCAAGGGCGTGAAGGTCGCCGTCCTCGACACCGGCGCCGATCTCACCCACCCCGACCTCAAGGACCGGACAGGGGCGACGAAGAGCTTCATACCGGGGCAGGAGGTCGCCGACCGCGACGGCCACGGCACCCACGTCACCTCCACCGTCGGCGGCAGCGGCGCCGCCTCCGACGGCAAGGAGAAGGGGGTCGCGCCGGGCGCCGAGCTCGCCGTCGGCAAGGTGCTCAGCGACGAGGGCTTCGGCAGCGAGTCGGAGATCATCGCGGGCATGGAGTGGGCCGCGAAGGACGTGGACGCCAAGATCGTGTCCATGAGCCTCGGTTCGAGCGAGGCGAGCGACGGCACCGACCCGATGGCCGCCGCCGTGAACGCGCTGTCCAAGGAGACGGGCGCGCTGTTCGTCGTCGCGGCGGGCAACACCGGGGCACCCTCGTCCATCGGCTCACCGGCCGCCGCCGACGCCGCGCTGACCGTCGGCGCCGTCGACTCCGCCGACGAGGCCGCGTACTTCACCAGCAAGGGCCCCCGCTTCGGCGACAGCGCCCTCAAGCCCGACCTGTCCGCCCCCGGCGTCGACATCCTCGCCGCCCGCTCCCGACTCGCCCCCGGGCAGGGCCACTACACCTCCATGAGCGGTACGTCGATGGCGACCCCGCACGTCGCGGGTGTCGCCGCACTGCTCGCCGAACGGCACCCCGGCTGGAGCGGGCGGCAGCTCAAGGACGCCCTGATGTCCAGCTCCCGCGCGCTGGACGCGTCCGCGTACGAGCTGGGCGCCGGACGCGTGGACGTGCCGTCCGCGATCGACGCGCGGGTCACCGCGACGGGCGCCGCCGACTTCGGCTTCCACCGCTGGCCGTACGGCGACAACAAGCCGGTGACCAGGACGGTGACGTACACCAACACCTCCTCCGAACCGATGGAGTTGACCCTCGCGGCGCGCGGCGCGGCCGACGGCGTGGTCACCCTCGCCGACACGAGGCTGACCGTGCCCGCCCACGGCACCGCGTCGACGACCGTCACCGGCGACGGCGCGAAAGCCCCCGTCGGCGCCACCAGCGGCGCGATCGTGGCGAGCGCGGACGGCGAGGAGGTCACGCGGACCACGTTCGGCCTGGTCAAGGAGGAAGAGCGGTACACGCTCACCGTCAAGGTCAAGGACCGCGACGGCGCCGCGAGCCCCGCGGACCTGGTGGTCCAGCCGCTGAAGAAGGACGCGGACGCCTACCCCGCCGCGGTCGGCGCCTCCGGCGAGCTGAAGCTGCGCCTCAAGCCCGGCTCGTACGCCCTGTCGACCTTCCTCGACGTGCGCGGCAGCCACGGCAAGGACTCGCTCGGCCTCGGCTTCCTCGCCGCGCCCGAGATCACGCTCGACCGCGACCGTGAAGTCACGCTGGACGCCCGTGAGTTGAGGGAGATCGCCGCCAGGGTCCCGCGCGACGCCGAGACCCGCCAGCTGGTCATGGAGTTCGACCGCACCGCGAACGGCTCGGCCTACCAGGGGGCCGTGCAGGTGCCGGTGAAGTACGACAGCGTGTTCGCGGCGCCGACCGCCGAGGTGCGCGACGGCCGGTTCGAGTACCGCACGGTGTGGCGGCTCGGCAAGCCGGTCCTGGACGTCAAGGGCCTCGGCGAGGCCGTCGCGCAGCCGGGCGGTACGGTCGGGAATGGCCGGTCCCGGCTGAGGCTGGTGGACGCGGGCGACGGCTCCCCGGCCGCGTACGAAGGCAAGGACACCAAGGGCAAGGCGGTCGTCGTGCGCCGCACGGGCGCGGCGGGGCAGCCGACGCCCGGGCAACTCGCGGACGCCGCGCAGGCCGCGGGCGCGAAGGCGCTGTTCGTCACGGACGACGCGCCGGGGCGCCTGAACGCGTGGTTCGGCACCGACGACAACGCGGACCGGCCGCTGCGGATCGCCACGGTGAACGCGGCGGACGGGGCGCGGCTGCGCGCGGACGCGCGGCGCGGCCGCTCGGTGGAGACGGTCGCCACGCCCTACACGCCGTACGTGTACGACTTGGAGGACGGCCACGCGGGCGCCATTCCGGCGCGCGACCTGACGTACGCGCCGGGCCAGCGTGAACTGGCCGTCGTGGACACGAAGTTCCACGCGCCGACGGGCCGGACCGAACCGGGCGGCGAGTTCCGCTACTCCCTCACCGACACCTTCACCATCGGCCTCGGCTTCCCGGAGCGGATCTCCTACCCGGCGCGGCGGACCGACTACGTCGCCGCGGGCGAGGGCCGCCACTGGCACGAGTCGGTGCGCTTCGGCCCCGACTCCCTCGAACAGCGCAGCGGCCTCGTCGACTACCGCGCGGGCAGGCACACCCCGCTCGACTGGTTCCGGCCCGTCTGGCACCCCTGGCTCGGCACCGGCCTCGGCTGGGGGCAGCAGCGCAGCGGCGACAACCTGGACTTCAACGTGCCCGGCTGGGGCGACTCCGGGCCCGACCACACCGGCTTCGGTGACGTCTG
Source organism: Streptomyces aureoverticillatus (assembly GCF_014649395.1). Taxonomy (GTDB): domain Bacteria; phylum Actinomycetota; class Actinomycetes; order Streptomycetales; family Streptomycetaceae; genus Streptomyces; species Streptomyces aureoverticillatus. The sequence goes on along the minus strand of NZ_BMSY01000002.1, from coordinate 59,097 downwards.
GAGCGACGAGTCGATGACCCAGGTGACCTCGGTCTACGCCGACGGGAAGCTGGTCGACCGCCGCACCGGCTCCGGCGCGTACGTCACGGGCGCGGACCCCGAGGAGCGCACCTACAAGGTCACCACGGACACCACCCTCGCCCCCGGCCGCTGGCGCCTCGCCACCGAGGCCCACTCGGAGTGGACCGTCCGCTCGGCCCGCACCCCCGAGGACCGCAGAACGTTCCTGCCGATGCTGAACCTGGGCTTCGACGTGGACACGGATCTGTGGGGCGAGGCGCGGGGTGGGCAGCGGTTGCCGATCGGGCTTTCCGCTTCGTACATCAAGGGTGCCGTCGGTACCGGCACGATCGGCTCCGCCCGTCTGGAGGTGTCGTACGACGACGGCGGGACGTGGTCGTCGATCCCGCTGAAGCGGGGTGCGGGTGAACCCGCCGCCTGGCGGGGGGAGTTGCGGGTGCCGCGGGGTGCGGGGGCGATTTCGCTGCGGGCGTCGGTGAAGGACGACCGGGGTGGGGCGGTCAAGCAGGAGATTGTGCGGGGGGTGGGGGTGCTTCCTCGCTAACATCAGCCACATAGGTATGTCGCTGTGGCAGTGTCAGGGGTCGGCATGGGTGTTCCACCACTGGAGGGGCAGGACGGGGATTACTCGCTCCCCTCGCCCCCGCACGTCCACAACTCGCTCCCCGGACATGTGGCCGGACCGGTGGTGCAGGCCGGGGTGATTCAGAACGTCACGGTGCACTACCGACCGGACAATGAATCGTCGCAGCCGGACGAGGCCACGCCTACCGGCGTCCTCGGCGCCAAGGTGCCCCGGACAGCGGCAGGCATCGCCGAGATTCGGCGATCACGGCCCAATCTGTGGGAGTACCTCCTCTACGCCGGTGAGCTCCACGTGGGTTTGGAAGGCCTTGAGGCAAAGTTCCTGGACCACACCCTCGGCCACCGGATCACGGGGCAAGTGATCGCCGACGAGGCGGGCGCGATCGACCGGCTCCAAACGGCCTTCCAGGACCTGGAAGCAGTGTCCGCCGACGTGGAGAGGTGGATGTCCCAGGAGGCCCAGACAAGGGCTTTTGGTCCGCCGGGGACACCGGGGGACCCTGAGCTGATCACACACATAGCCAGACGGCTTCTCGCTGCCTATGAGTCCCTCATGGACTGGGCGGTCGCCATGCGTTCGGTGCGACCGCCCAGCACCATGGTTGCGCTGTTCGAAGTGGCATCCCGCTATTCACAGGCGTCCATCGAAGGTTTCCGCGAGTTCGTGACCGTCTTGGTGGGAGAGGTGGATCAAGCGTCGGACGTCCTTGCCCGACAAGATGGCTCAACCGCCCACATCGACGCGACGTACACGATGACGATCTCTCCGGAAGTCATCAAGCAGTTCGACAGGGAGCAGCGCAGGCTGGGGCGCCGGCAGTGGTGGAGAGCGGCGCGCTGATCTGCGTGCCCCAGGGCACCCTGGACACCAGGTGCCCTGGGGACGTGGTCAGCCCCCGCCCAGCGCCCGCTTCAACACCTTCCCCATGTCATTGCGCGGCAGCGCGTCCACGAGGTGCAGGGCGCGGGGGCGCTTGTGCGGGGAGAGGCGGGTCGCGACGTGGGTGGCGAGGGCTTCGAGGGTCGGGGGGAGGGCCGGGTCGGTGGGGGCGATCCAGGCGACGACGCGTTCGCCGAGGTCGGGGTCCGGTTCGCCGGTGACCGCGGCCTCGCGGACGGCGGGGTGCTCCAGGAGGGCGTTCTCGATCTCGCCGGCGCCGATCTTGTAGCCGCCGCTCTTGATGAGGTCGGTGGCCTTGCGGCCGACGATGCGTACATAGCCGTCGGCGTCGCGCACCGCCATGTCGCCGGTGCGGAACCAGCCGCCGTCGGCGAACGCCGCCTCCGTCGCGTCGGGGCGGTTGAGGTAGGAGGTGAAGAGGTTCGGGCCGCGTACCTGGATCTCGCCGACCGCCTCCGGCCCCGCGTCCGGCGCGATCTCGCCCTCCGCCTCGTCGACCAGGCGGAGTTCGACCCCGGGCAGCGGCACCCCGACGGTGCCCGCGCGCGGCTCGCCGTCCGCGCGGACGCTGGTGTTCATCAGGGTCTCCGTCATGCCGTACCGCTCGATGACCCGCCGTCCCGTCGCGGACGCGATCCGCTCGTGGTCGTGCACCGGCAGCGCCGCCGAGCCCGACACCAGGAGTCGCGCGCCCGCCAGCGCCTTCACCAGATCCGGCTCGTCGGGCAGCGCCTCGGCGATCCGGTGGTACATCGTCGGGACCCCGAACAGCATCGTCCCGCCCGCGGCCAGCTCGCGCGCCACGCCCCGCGTGCTGAACCTGCCCAGGTGCCGCACCGCGCCGCCGCGCCGCAGCGGGCCCAGGACGCCGAGGATCAGGCCGTGGACGTGGAACAGGGGGAGCCCGTGGACCAGGACGTCGTCCTCGGTCCACTGCCAGGCCTCCGCGAGGGCGTCCAGGGTCGTGGCGATCGCCCGGCGCGGCAGCACGGCGCCCTTGGGCGGGCCGGTGGTGCCGGAGGTGTAGACGATGAGGGCGGGGGAGGAGGGGTCGAGGGTGCGGGTGGGGAGCGCCGCGGCCGGGCTCACGCCGCCCGCGGCGTCCACCCCCACCTCCAGCCGCTCCAGCCCCTCCAGCACCCCGGGCAACCGCTCCCCGGCCCCCGCCAGCACCAGCGACGGCTCGCTGTCCGCCACGATGTGGCCCAGCTCACCCTCCCCCGACTTCGGGTTGAGCGGCACCGCGGGCACACCCGCGACCAGCGCCGCGACCACGCCCACCGCCGTCTCCAGCGTCGGCGTCGACCAGACGGCCACGCGGGTCGCGCCCGCCGCGGTGAGGCGCGACGCCAGCGCGCCCGCCGCCGCGGCCAGTTCCGCGTACGTGACGACGCGGTCGCCGAACTGCAGGGCGGGGGTGGGGCCGGGCTCGGTCAGGGCGGGGAAGAGGGGCTCGGATTCCACGGGTCGTACTCCTCAGTGTGTGCACGGCGACTTAATGAGAGCGTTACGCCGCTGAAGGTGCGGTGTCACAGTGATCGTTGAGGCTGAAGTGGCCGTTTGTCCCTGATTTCAGGGGTTGTTCGGTGATCAACAAGTCAACAGCCGGTAACCGACGGTAAGTAACGGAACAGTTCATCCGGTCCTCCCCCCACAGTCCGAACAGGATGGGACCAACACTTGCTCACCTCGCACCTCTCACCCTCGTCATCAGCTTCGCCATCCTCATCCATAGGCCGCGTCCTCGCCATAGGCTCCCCCGGCCCCGACCGCGAACAGCTCACCAGAGCCCTCGAATCCACGGGCTACGAAGTCGAGCACGCCGTCCCCGGCGACATACACCCCCACATACGCCAGGCCCCGCCGGACGCGATCGTCGCGCTCGACGACGGGCCCGGCGGGCGCCGCTGCGGGGGCGACGTCATCACCGAGGTCCGCTCCGAACCGGCCGGGCAGGCGCTGCCACTGGTGATGGTCGGAACGGCGGCACGCGAGCCCGCCGCGGTCGCCGACCTGCTGCGCCGCGGCGCCGACGACTGCCTGCCCAGCGGCTGCGCGCCCGTCGAGCTGTCGGCGCGCATCGCGGCCAAGCTGCACCGCGTCCCCGTACCGGTGGAACAGCTCCTCCGCGACCCCCGCACCGGGCTCTACTCCGGGCCCCACTTCATGGACGAACTCGACCGCGAGCTGCGCCGGCCCCCGGCCGCGCGGCGCGGCGGTGTCCTCGCCGTGGTCGGCGTCGCCGAGATGCCCGCCCTGGAGAAGCGGCTCGGTCCGCGCGTGCACCGGGAGGTCGCGGAGCGGCTGGCCCAGGTCGCCGAGAGGCTGGGCAGCGTCTGCGACCGGCTCGGCTGGGACGACGACGGGCATCTGCTCGTCCTGATGCCGGGGGTGGACGAGGAGACCGCCACGCGCGGCCTCGCCTCGTTCGCCGCGTCCGTCGCGGGCACCCGGTTCGTCGTCGCGGACGAGAACGTACGCCTCACGCCCGCGATCGGCTTCACCCCGCTCGACGCGTACGAGAGTTCCGCGGCGCAGGCGCAGGCGCAGGCCCAGGCGGGGACACGGACGCAGTCGCCGACGCGGGCCCCCGCCCCCGGCCACGAGGAAGCCGCCCGCCGCGCCCGCGAGGCCACCGACGAAGCGCTGCGCCACCGCGATCTGCGCCCGGTGCGCTGGGAGCCGTGGATGCGGGCCAGGGCGGCCGAAGGACCCCGGCACGCCCGCGCCCGCGTCGACCTGCACACCCTGCGGACCGCGCTCACCCCGCTCCTGTCGCCCGTGCTCATGCTGCTCCTCGGCGTGGGCGTGCCGTTCCTGCTGTACCAGCAGGCGTACGACCAACTCGGCTGGGACGTGGCCGCGTACGCCTACTGGGTCGTGGTCGCCGGGCTCGTGGCGTCGGCGCTGCTCATCGTCCTGGAGTGCTTCTTCTCGCTCGACGCCGAGCCACGGCCTGCGGCCGCCGCGCAGCCGTACCCGCCCGCGAGTGCCGTCATCGCGGCGTATCTGCCGAACGAGGCGGCGACGATCGTCGACACCGTCGAGTCCTTCCTGCGCCTGGAGTACCCGGGTGAGCTGGAGATCGTCCTCGCGTACAACACCCCGCACCCGCTGCCCGTGGAGGACACCCTGCGCGAGGTCGCGCGCCGCGATCCGCGCCTGGTGCTGCTGCCCGTCGCGGGCTCCACGTCCAAGGCGCAGAACCTGAACGCCGCCGTGACGCGGGTGCGCGGCGAGTTCGTGGGCGTCTTCGACGCCGACCACCACCCGGCGCCGGACGCGTTCCGGCACGCCTGGGACTGGCTGTCCCACGGATACGACGTCGTCCAGGGGCACTGCGTGGTGCGCAACGGCGACAGTTCGTGGGTGGCGAGGATGGTGGCGGTCGAGTTCGAGGCGATCTACGCGGTCAGTCACCCGGGGCGTACCCGTCTGTACGGCTTCGGGGTGTTCGGAGGCTCCAACGGCTTCTGGCGCACGGACGTCCTCGCCCGGACCCGGATGCACGGCTCCATGCTGACCGAGGACATCGACTCCACGATGCGGGCCCTCGGCGAGGGCGCGCGCATCGCCATGGACCGCACCCTCATCTCGCGCGAGCTGGCCCCGACGATGCTGCGGCCGCTGTGGAACCAGCGCTCGCGCTGGGCGCAGGGCTGGCTCCAGGTCTCCCTGCGGCACCTGCGCGCGGCCCTGCGGTCGGAGCGGTTCACACACCGTCAGAAGACGGGCCTGTTCGTGCTGTTGGGCTGGCGCGAGGTGCAGCCCTGGCTCACGCTCCAGATCCTGCCGGTGCTGCTGCACGCGGCGTGGCGCGCGGGCGGCGCGGACAAGCTGGACTGGGCGGTGCCGGTGTGTCTGATGGCCGCGGCGGTGACGATGTCCGCCGGGGTGGTGCAGGCCGCCTTCGCGTGGCGGCTCGCGGTGCCCGAACTGCGCCGCAGGAGGGCCTGGTTCTGGCGCTACCTCCTGGTGACCACGGTCTTCTACACCCACTTCAAGAACCTCGTGGCCCGGCAGGCGCATCTCAAGGAGGCGCTGGGCGAGCGGCAGTGGCGGGTCACCCCGCGCGCCGCCACGGCGGACGCGGAGGCCTCGTGAGTACGGCCACCGAACCCGGGAAGGGGATCACGGTCACCAAGGAGACCCCGCTCCCCGCCGAGCCGGTCCCCTCGCCCCGTACGAAGAAGCCCGCCCGTGCCCGCGCCGTCGAACTCCAGGGCTTCCGCGGCCTCGCCGCCCTGAGCACCGTCGTCTTCCACGTGTGGCAGCAGTACCACACGTACGACGCCGCCGGGGCGCACCCGCCGGTCGACAACCCGTACCTCGGCGCGCTGGTCTCCCTGGAGGTCATCGACCTGTTCTTCGTGATGTCGGCGTACCTGCTGACGCTGTCGTACGCGCGTGCCGCCATCGACGGGCCCGACGGGGGCGGGAGCGGGGTGCGGTCCGGCCGTGACTTCCTCTTCCGGCGTGCCGTCCGCATCCTGCCGCTGTACTTCCTCGCGGTGCTCGTCGTCTGGTCGAGCCGCAATCCGACACTGCCCGGGGACTGGCGCGACCTGGTCGGCCACCTCACCTTCACGCACGTCTTCGACCGGGAGCGGATCTTCTACACGCTCGGCCCCACCTGGTCGCTCTCCCCCGAAGTCGCCTTCTATCTGGCCCTGGTGGCCCTCGGACCGCTCGCGATCCGGGCCTGCCGGCGCCTCGCGACGCGGCGGGCCCGGGTGGCGCTGTGCCTGTCGGGGTGCGCGGCGCTGTTCGCGGTGCCGGTGCTGTGGATCTCGTACGCGCACTACGTCCTGGACGTGCCGTACACCGACTGGCCCGTGTACTTCGGCCCGCAGGCGCGCTTCGGCGGGTTCGCGGCGGGCATGGCGCTCGCCGTGCTGCTCGTGGCGCTGGGGGAGCGGGGGCGGGTGGACGCGCGGGTCGCGACGCCGTTGTCGCTCGCCGCGCTCGGTGGCCTGTACGCGCTGTCGTTCACCGCCGACCCGGAGAACGTCCCGCACACCTACTACCACCCGCTGGCCGCGCTGCTGTGGTTCGTGCTGCTCTTCGCGACGCTGCACCTGCGGGAGCGGGACAGCCGGCGGGTGCGGTGGCACGGGCTGCTGCGGGCGCGCTGGGTGACCGGCGTCGGCCTGATCAGCTACAGCCTCTACATCTGGCACGAGCCGGTGATGCTGGAGCTGGACAAGTGGGGGCTGCTGCCGCGCGGTCAACTCGGGTTCGCCGCCGGTACGTTGATCGTCGTCGCGGTCGCCGTCGCCGCGGGGACGGTCAGCTACTGGCTGATCGAGTACCCGGCGGGGCTGCTCGGCAGGGCGCGGGACGCGCGGGGCGCGCGCCGGGAGTTCTACCCCGACAGCGACGGTGTCAGGAGGTCCGCCTGAAGGACCGCAGGGCGCGGTCGAAGTACTGCTTGCCCTCGGGCCCGTCGGCCGCGGGGGCCGAGACCCACAGGTCGTACATCTTGCCGTTCTCGTCCCAGCTCAGGTCGTAGGTGACCCGAGGGCCGCCGTCCTTGGCGGTGCCGTTCCAGGTGAACGTCCACAGGGCGGCGGCGTGGCCGTTGTGGGTGGTGCGGGTGACCGAACCGGCGCGGTAGCCGGGGTAGTCCGAGGGGCCGTCCGCGTGGGCCCTCCGCATCGTCGACAGGGGGCCCGCCGGGCTCTTGGGCTGGGGGTGGACGCCGATGCGGAACCTCTTGCCCGGCGAGTAGTAGTAGACGCGGGGCGGCTCGGGGGAGCGGGTGAAGCCCTCGGGGACGGTGAGGGCGAAACCGGCCGGGTCGGTGACCGCGCGGTAGCCGGCGGGCGGCGTGTCCTTCGCCGCGCCGGGGGGCTTGGCGCCCTTCGGCGGGGGCGTCTTCGCGGGCTTGCCGGTGCGCTGGGAGCCGTCGGCCGATGTGCCGGGCCGAGGGCTCTCGCGGGGCTCGGCCGGGCCTTCCGGGGACTTCTTCGCGGTGGGCTCCAGGTCCTTCTTGTCCGCGGCCTCCGTCGTCCTCCCGTCGTCGCCCGCGCTCGCCTCGTCCCCGTCCGACGCGGCCAGCCATATCCCCGCGGATATGCCTCCTGCGGCCAGGACCGCGACAAGGGCGCCGACCAGCACCGCCGTGCGCGAACGGGGGCGGGAGCGCGCACCGCGCCGGGAGGGCGGCAGGGGCTCGGCGACGGTGCGGGCCGGGGTGGGGTTGGGGTGTGCGTGGTCGGGGACGGCCGGGGTGCCGGGTGGCGTCGTCGTGGCCGGAGCGTGGGGCGTGGGCGGCGCGGGCTCGTTCAGGGCGGTACGGAGGGCCTGTTCCGCGCCGGACGTGGTGAGGCGCTGCTCCGGATCGCGTTCCAGCAGGCCCCGGGCCACCGGCAGCAGCGGCCCCAGCTCGTCGGGGAGGCGGATCTCGTCCAGGACCACCGCGTGCAGCACCCCGGCCACCGAGTCCCGGTGGAACGGGGACGTGCCCGCCACGGCCGCGCACAGCAGCACTCCGAGCGACCACAGGTCGGACTCCGGGCCCGACCGCCGCCCCGACATCCGCTCCGGCGCGGTGTACTCGGGCGAACCCACGAACGCCCCGGTCTGCGTCAGCGTCGTCTGCCCCGCGACCTGCGCGATGCCGAAGTCGGACAGGACGACGCGGCCGGTGCCCGCCTCCAGGAGCACGTTGGCGGGCTTCAGGTCGCGGTGCAGCACCCCGGCGGTGTGCGCGGCCCGCAGCGCGGCGAGCAGCGCCAGGCCCACCCGGCCCGCCTCGGCGGGCGGCAGCGGTCCCTCTGCCGCGATCCGGTCGGCCAGCGACCAGCCGTCGACCAGCTCCATCACCAGCCAGGGCCGCGCGGACCCTTCGGGGTGCTGCACGACGTCGTGCAGCACGAGGATGCCGGGATGCTTCAGCTGCGCCACCGACCGCGCCTCGCGCAGCGTCCGCTCCTGCTGCCGCTCAGCGTCGTCGGCCGTCAGCGCGGCGTCGACATGCAGTTCCTTGACCGCGACGGCCCGCCCGAGCAGTTCGTCCCGCGCCCGCCACACCGTGCCCATGCCGCCCCGGCCGAGCCGCGTCTCGATGCGGTAGCGTCCGGCGACCAGTTCCCCCGTGCTTGCCATGGGCGCATCATACGAACTCCCGTGAAACTCGCGGACCTTGGGCGTCCGCACGCCCGGCCGCCCCGACGAAACCGCTGGCCACCCTCCGGAAAGGTCACGTCAGCCTGCGCCGCGCCCGGCCCATGCCCCCGACCGAGCGCCCTCACCCCTCCGGGAACGACACCCGCTGCAGCAGCCCCCACGTGAACTCCGCCACGCAGGGCCGCCGTTCCCCCGTCTCCCCGTCCGGCGCGGTGAACGCGAGCCGCGAGGGGGTACCTCCCATGCCCTTAAGGCTATGGGGGAGGGTCGGTGCTGTGCCCTCCATCGGGCGTGCGGGCGCGAAGGCGCGGGCGGCCTCGTCGACGGTGCACGACCAGGGCGTGAGGTCGGCGAGCGTGCGCAGGTCGGGGCCGGGCGCACCGGGGGCGCGGATCAGCCACTCGTTCCACACCGCGGCGTTCGGCCCGAGCAGCACCTCGAAGCGCAGGCCGGGCCAGAGCGGCACCGGCCAGAGCAGCGCCTCGCACTCCAGGTCGCCGATCTTCCGGGGGAGCGTCGCCTCGGGCTGCCCGAGGACCGAGCGGTAGCGGGAGAGAGCCGCGCGTCCCTTGCGTGCGTGCAGCATCGCCTGCCAGCGGCGGTTGGCCTCGCGCATGTCGGCGATGGAGACGCCGAGTTCGTGCCGGGCGTCCTCCACGAGGTCCGGGTTGTGGTCGGCCATGCGGCGCAGCAGGACGAGCTGGAAGTCGAGGGGCGTGAACGGACCGGGCGGCGGGCCGGGCGGCCGGGACGGGCCGGAGCCGGGCCCGGCGGCGGAGCTAGGGGACATACGCCCCATGGTCCCGCACCGCGCGCCCGCCCGGACGCCGCCCGTCCGGCAGGAAGAGCACCGAGTTCACGTACCGCGGCCGCCGGGGTGTGAGCACCCGCCGCAGCAGCCCCTGCGCCACGACGTACGAGGTGGCGCGCTGGTGCGCCTCCAGGTCGAAGGAGTCCAGGGGCACCCAGGCGTGGCCCGGCAGCACCCAGCCGCGGTAGCCGTGCGCGTGGGCGAGGTGGTCGACGACCGGCGTGATGGGCTGGATGCGGGACTCCAGCTCGACGAAGAGCGCGGGCCGGTCCCGGTCGAGGAGTTCGCGGGCGCCGCGCAGGACGGGCAGTTCGTTGCCGTCCACGTCGATCTTGATGAAGTGCACGTCGCGCAGGCCGAGCCCGTCCAGCGTCAGGCACGGCACGTCCAGGGCGGTGGCGTGCACGCCGTCCCTGCGCACCAGGGAGGACACACCCCGGTCGCCCCGGTCGTCCGACGGCAGCCACAGCCGGGCGGTGCCGTCGCGGTCGCCGGCCGCCGCCTGGATCACCCGGACGTTGCCGGGCGTGGCGGCCGCGAGCAGCCGTGCCAGGTGCGGGACCGGCTCGACGGTGACCACGCGCCGCGCGCGCCCGGCGAGGCGGCGCGACCAGGGCCCGTACCAGCCGCCGACGTCCACGGCGGTGCCGCAGTCGGGCGGGCAGAGATCGCCGAGGCGGGCCAGCTCGGGCTCGAAGCGCGGATAGACGAGCCGGGCCAGGGCGGCCACGGCCCGGGTGGGCAGCCTTGGCGCGATACGGGCGGCGAGGGTCTTCTTCGTGCGGGCGGCCTGCGCGGCGCCCGCGCCGTTCTCCTCGCCCGCCGTCACGGCGAGATCCGCTTCAGCAGGCGCTCGTGCTCGTCCTCGGCGACCTGCTCACCGGAGGACGGAAGCAGCTGGGGGATGCCGTCGACGATGGGGTAGCGGCGGTGCAGGCGCGGGTTGTAGAGGGCCTGCTCGGGCGCGGGCGGCGGGCCCGCGGGCGCCTCGGCCGCCTTGGTCGCGTCGGCCGCCCCGGTCGTGTCGGTCGCCTCGCCCAGGGGGGAATCCTCGGGTTCCAGAAGGACCAGCGGACCCTTGTCCAGGGGACAGGCGAGTATCTTCAGCAGCGGGTCGTCGGGGTTCATCAGGGCATCAACTCCTTGGGGGGATGGGTCGGTTCGGCGGTCTCGGCGGGCGCCGGGTCGTCGTGCTTGGGCATCATCAGGAGCACCGCCACCGCGAGCACCGTCCCCGTGACCCGCAGCGCGAGCCGCACCGGGTCGTCGGGCAGTGCCTCGCCGAACGCGAGCGTCCCGAGCACCGCGGTGAACAGCGACGTCACCGTCGTACACACCGGAACGATCAGCGAGGCGCGGCACTTCTGGAGCGCCGCCTGCGACATGATCAGGCCGAACGCGCCGGTGAAGAGCAGGAGATAGGGGTACGGGGAGCGCAGCAGGTCGAGCAGGGCGCCGCCGAGCCCGTCCGAGGTCAGATGGCTGGACACGCCCTTGATCGCGAGCGAGCTCACGCCGTACAACAGGCCCACCGCGACGCCGTACTCCACGCCCGTCGTCGGCATGCGGTGCCGGCTGCGGGTGCGGCGCTCGGCCGATCCGTACAGCCACAGGCCCAGCGCGAGCGAGGGCAGACAGACCGTGAGGACGAGCGGCGCGGGCGCGTCGCGGCCCACCGTGTCCGTGCCCTCCTTCAGGGAGAGCACGACCATCAGGAGCGCCACGAGGATCGCGCCGACCGCGTACCGCTCGCGGCCGGACGTGCGCTCGCCGAGCAGGACCGCCGACAGGAGCAGGAGCAGCACCAGGCCGGAGACGAAGATGCCCTGCGCGGCGGCGATCGGCAGCGTCCGGTAGACGATGAGCTGCGCGCCGAAGCCCGCCGCGAGCGCGAGCGAACCGCCGATCCACAGCGGGCTGGAGATCACCTGGCGAAGGAGCCGGGCCGGTTTGCGGACGCTGACCGACGGCATCGCGGTGAGAGCCCGCTTCTCCAGGACGAAACCGGTGCTGTAGAGCAGGTTCGCGAGCAGCGCCGCGGCCACACCCCACCACATGGCTACGCCCTTCGGGCGTGCAGCAGCAGGATCGAGGCGGCGCCCGGCACGGCGCAGGCCAGTCGGTCCAGGGCACGCAGCGGCCGTGGCACGCCGTGGAAGGGCGCGCCCGCGAGCCGTACGACGTCGAAGCCGGACGCCGCCACGAACTCCCGCAGCGCGCGGGCGGTGTAGAGCCGCAGATGGCCCACCACCTCGCGGCCCGGGCGGCCGTGGATGCCGCGCAGGCTCACCTCGGAGAACACCGGCTGCACACCCGCGAGCAGCAGCCCGCGGTTGTACCAGGCGGCGAGATTGGGCGTGGACAGCATCAGGTGGCCGCCGGGCCGCAGCACCCGGCGCAGCTCGTCGAGCGCGCTGTCGGGGTCGACGAGGTGCTCGATGACCTCGCTGAACAGCACGGCGTCCGCCGAGCCGGCCGCGAACGGCAGGCCGCCGTCGGTGAGTTCGCCGCGTACGACGTACGGCAGATGGCCGCTCGCGCGGCGCAGCGCGTCCTGGGACCAGTCGACGCCGATGACGCGGTGCCCGGCGAGCAGCGGCGCGGCGACCCGGGCCGCGCTGCCGTCGCCGCAGCCGATGTCGAGGACGACGCCGGCGCCGGAGGTCGCCGGGCCGAGCGCGGCGGCGAGCATCCGGGCCTGGCGCAGGCTGCGGGCGTCGCCGGACGCGACGGGCACGTCCGGGTTCTCGTAGAAGTCCCGCAGTCCGTGCGGGCGTTGTCCCTGGTCGGTACGCGGGCTTGCGCTGGTCGTCGTCATGAGCCGCTGTCCTCCGGGGTCGGGTGGAGGTTCTGCGTGGCGTGCAGATAGTGCTCGAAGAGGTCGCGCAGATGGGCGCCGTCGCCGTGGCTGAGCAGGGTCCTGGACCAGCGCAGGGCCAGGTGCAGGCGGCCCGCGGTGGACGCGGTGGTCACGGTCAGGCCGCGCGGCATCCGGGCGGGCGCGGAGAACCACACGGCGTACGCGGCCCCGGCGTCCCCGAAGTCCAGGGCGTACGGCACCCGGCCGATGTTGCTCAGCAGCGTCGTCGAGGTCCACGGCGCGGCGGCCCGGCGCAGGCCGCGGGTGAGGGCGGCGCGCATCGTCACCGGAAGCACGGGCGCGGTGAGCAGCGCGGCGCCGTGGCCGAGCTGGGGGCGCGACAGTGCCTTGAGGGCGCGGGTGCGGTCGGAGGTGCGGCGCAGCAGGGCGTGGATGTCCTCCGGGCTCAGGTCGCCGGGGCCCGACCGGCCGGTGTCGCCACCCGGCACCAACTCGCCCGCACCGAACGGCACTTCCACGAGCCGGGTGCCGTTGCCGATGGGCATCGTCATGTCGCGCGGCCGGTCGTCGACGGGCATGGTGATGCGCAACGGGCGTGGCCTGGAGCCGTGTTCACGGTTCCAGTGCGCGATCATCAGCGCCGTCGCGACCATCAGCTGGTCGTTGACGGTGTACGGCGCGCCCTTGGGTCGGCGCGGCACCGGCAGGTCGGCGACGAGCATGCCGTTGCCGGGGGAGGGATCCGGGGTGCCGTGGGCGACGCGGGCCGGGGCGGCCCACGGCGACGGAAGGCCGGACGGCGCCTGATCGGGGCCGTCCCCGCCGTCCGCCGACACGGGGGTACGGGTCGGGGGCGCCGCGGGCGCGTTGTCCCGGCCGCCGTACAGCTCGGCCGCCGTGGCAAGCACGCGCAGGCAGGCCGGGCCGTCGAGGGCGGTGTGGTTGATGGTCAGGAACAGGACGCTGGAGTCGCCGCCCGCCTCCGGGTCGGCGACGACCTCCAGACGGATCGGCGGGGACGCGGTCAGCGGCGGCGCGTCGCACAGGGCGCGCTCGCGGGCCCGCTTCAGGGCGTCCCGCTCGGCCGCCGGGAACGTCACCACCTCCACGTCCGGCGCCTCGGTGAGCTCCCACTCGTAACGGCGCCGGTACCAGGGCCCGCGCGCCTCCCGCATGAGGATGCGCGGGTGGCGCCGCAGGGCCTCGCCGAACGCCGCCGTCAGGCGCGCGGGATCGGGCGTGCCCGGCAGGTGCACCTCGATGTGCACGGTCTCCGGCTCCTGCTCCTGGAGGCAGTGCCGGGCGACCTCGTCGACGACGGGGAACGGCACCCGGCGCGGCCGGCCGGGGCCGTCCGCACGCCGGGCGGGGTGTTCCAGGGCGGTCATGGCGCGGTGTCCTCTCCCGGGCGGGGGTCCTCGCCCGAGCGGGTGCCCCGTGCGGGGCGGTCGCCCTCATCCGTGGGGGCGTCGTCTCCCGGGCGGGAGTCCTCCACGGCGGCGGGGTCGTCCTTGCGCAGGGGGTCGGGGCCGCGGGCCGAGAGGGTCGGCCCGGCGGCGTACGGAGGGAGGGGCTGCGTGGGGTCGGTGCCGGGTGTGGCGGCCGCTCCGGACGAGGGCTGCGCGGTGCCGTCCGCGCCGCCCCGGCCGAAGTCCCGGTGGGAAGCCGGGGCCTGGCCCGAGGCGTTGTCGGCGTCGGACCCGTCGTCCTCACGCTTGCGGTGCGGCAGCGGCGGCGGGACCGTCGGCGCGCCCAGGTCCCGGTCGGGGCCGAGCGGCATCGTGGTCGCGTCGGGGGAGCGGTGCGGCTGCGGCGGAACGGGCGGGGTCCCACCAGGGCCACCGGGGCCACCCGGGCCGCCGGAGCCACCCGGACCGGCCGGGCCGCCAGGCCCACCGGCCCCGCCAGGACCAGCCGGACCACCAGGCCCACCAGCCCCTCCGACCCCCGCCGCCCCCGCAGGAACAGCCGCTCCGCCCCGCACCGGCTCCCGCACACTCACCAGAGCCGCGAACAGGGCGATGAACGCCAGGAGTTGAGCCGCGTGCCCGAAGGCACCCTCGTCCGCCGTAGCGGCCTCGCCCGCGCCGGTCGCGGCCGCGATGCCGGCCCCGGCCATCGCCAGGAACGCCACCGGCACGAGCAGCCGGTGCCAGCGCCAGGCGACCACCGCGAGCGCGGGCACGAGCAGCGCGAACCAGCCCGCTACGGCCACGCCGACCAGCGTCAGCGCCACCGTGCCGAGCACCAGGCCGGGCGCGGGCGGCGCCACGTCGGGCCCGTCCGGGTTCGGCTCGCGGCGCCGCACGAACACCAGGGCCACCAGGGCCAGGACGCCCACACCGCCGCCGATGAGCCCGGCCTCGTACATCGTGGACGGCTCGTAGACGAGCTTGAGCTTGCCGCCCTCGCCGGCCGGCACCAGCCAGCCCTGCTGCCAGCCGTCGAGCCGCACCGAGCGCAGCTCCTTGCCGTTCAGCGTGGCCTTCCAGCCGTCGTTGACGTTCTCGTACGTCGTCAGGTACGAGGCGGCGCCGTCGCCGACGGTCACCTCACGCTTGTCGCCCAGCCAGTCGTTGATCTTCAGCTCGCGCGACGTGGTGTCGACGCGGCCCGGGGTGCCGCGCGTCAGCGTGACGTCGGTGACGGCGAGCGGGCCACCGTCACCGGCCTCCACCTGGTGCTCACCGGCGGTGAGGGACACCGAGGTCTGCTTCTCGCCGTCGTCGCACAGCGTCAGCTCGACGGGCCGCCGGTCCACCAGGTCCCGCACGGTGCCCTTGGCGCTGGTCGCGTACACCTTGTCGTCGACCTTCACCGCCGGGCCCTCGCCGCAGGAGAGCTTGAACGTGCGGTTCGGGGACGGCTGCTTGACGCGGAACTCGTCCAGCGCCGGGATGTACGCCTCGGTGAGGCCGACGGGCAGTTGCAGCTTGTCGTCCGCCACCGGGTTGTGCAGGGTGAGCGGCGCCGTCTTGGTGATCGTGATGTCGAGGCGGTCGGTGTTGATCGGCGTGAAGCGGGCCACGCCGTTCTCGTCGACGCCGGCGGTCGCCGCGCCGTCGGGCGAGCTGATCTCGATCTTCTCCGCGCGGGTGGACAGGCCGCCCGCGGGCGGCAGCACGATCTCGCCGACGCTCACCTT
Source organism: Streptomyces aureoverticillatus (assembly GCF_014649395.1). Taxonomy (GTDB): domain Bacteria; phylum Actinomycetota; class Actinomycetes; order Streptomycetales; family Streptomycetaceae; genus Streptomyces; species Streptomyces aureoverticillatus. The sequence goes on along the minus strand of NZ_BMSY01000002.1, from coordinate 43,682 downwards.
GCCGGGCCAGCGCAGATGGATGACCGGCCGGTCACCGGCGATCCACGCCGTTGTCAGGTCGCCGTCGGTGAGGTTGCGGGCGGAGAGCCCGGTGCCCAGGTCGGACGTCGAGTCCGCGCTCGCGAGGATCTTCCGGCGCTGCTCGGGCGCCACCTTGTAGAGGAGCTCGTCGTACGCGGAGCCCGGCACGGAGACCGCGCTCGCCTTCACCTTGTAGTCGCCGTCGCCCGTGGTGGTGAAGCGGCGGTGCAGTCCGGCCTCGGAGGTCACCGGCGACAGGCCGCTGGGGTCGGCCGAGCGGTGCATCGAGTACGTCGTGGCGTCGGCTTCGGCGTCGGCGCCCTCCCTGCCCACGGTGTCGGCGGGCATCTTCAGGAGCTTGGTGACCTGCACGCCGGGGATGCTGATCTCCGCGAACCCGGCGCCGGTCAGGCCCTTGTGGGCGACCTGCGCGTCCTCGATGGTCAGCTTCACCCAACTCGTGTCGCCGGCCTTGGCCTTGACGCGCTGCGTCGAGCCGTCGGCCTGCAAGTACGTGGTGGCGCTGCCCTGTTCGGTCTCCACCCGCACCTTCGTCGGCGCGGACCGCACGCCCTGCTGCGGCAGCGGCGTCACCTTGAACGACGACGGCACAGCCGTCTTCTTCCGGAACTCCGCCTTGATCCACTCGCCGTCCGGGCTGCCCGGATTGCCCTCGGTCCAGGCGGTGTCCGGGTTGCCGTCGAAGGCGTTCACCGGGTCGTACTGCGGCAGGTGGAACAGCCAGTTGCCGTAGGAAGAGGCCGTCACCGACTTGGCGCCGCGCAGCTCGGCCGTCGTCTGGTGCTCGACGCCCTTGGTCGGCAGGATCTGCCGCGGCTTCTCGCCGCCGTCCTGGAGCGCGTCCGGCGCGTTCTTCTCGTCCTTGGTGTACGTGTACGACGTGTTGGTGTTGACCAGGCCGAAGCGGGTGTCCGCCCGCCGCAGCCCGTCACCGACGGCCTGGAGGCCGGGCGGCGAGCCGAGCCCCGGGTGGTTGTCACCGGTCAGGACGACGGGCCGGTCCTTCATCTCCGGGTCGGCGGACAGCGGAAGCAGCGCCTCGGGGCCGCCGCTGACGACGGCCGTGTTCGACACCGGCTTCAGGCCCGCCTGGCCGGGACGCTCGGCGCCCTTGCCGGGCGCGTAGATCTCCACCGCGCGCTGGCGCGGGTAGAGGCCCTCCACCTGCACCGGCGTGTCGTCGGCGATCCGCCCGCCGGTCTCCTGCGGCCCGAACCCGGTGACCCGCGAGAACCCGGACTGCTCCAGGGTGCGCTTGACGGTCGCCGTCGGCACCTGGCCGATCTGGTCCGGGTCGAGGTCGTTGCGTACGACGACGTAGTACAGGCCGGCGCGCGTCAAGTAGTCGCGCAGACCGGGGACTTCGCCGCCGGTCATCAGGGCCTGCTCGACGGCGTCCATGGCGCGCCGGTTGCCCTTGGTGCCGAACGGCACGTAGTCGCGCTGAGCCCAGCGGGAGTCGGCGAGCACGTCGAGGGGCTGGTCGATCGGCGAGCCCCAGGTGTAGATGCCGTGCGCGGTCGCGGGCACGACCAGGGCGCGCGAGTCCGGGGAGTACTTGTCCAGCCAGTCCGCCGTCGCGTCCCAGTAGTTGGGCAGCTTCTGGAAGGAGCCCGGCTGCAGGATCGAGCCGTTGAGGTACGGCCACGCCAGCCCCGGCAGCACCAGGACGGCCGCCACCAGCGGGGCGTACCGCCGCCCCCGCACCGGCCGCGCCCCGCGCGCCCGCACCGCCACGCCCGCCAGATGCGCCAGGCCGAAGGCGAGGGCGAGGGCGAGCCCGGTCTGGAACTTGTAGATGTTGCGGAACGGCACCAGCCAGCCGTTCAGCCAGTCCTGCACGGTGCCGTGGAAGGGCGCGCCGAACGCGCCGCCGTACCCGGCGAGGGTGACCAGGGCGACGGAGACGACGGTGAGCACCAGCCAGCGCCGCTCCGGCAGATCACGCCGGGCCAGGCCGGCGAGGCCGAGGGCCGCGGCGAGCGCCGAGCCGACGATGGTGACCACGGCCGTCGCGACGGTCCACCCGGCGGGCAGCCAGGCGTCGCCGAAGTGCAGATACGCCACCCAGTTACCGGCGCCGCGCAGCGTCTCGGTGGCCGACATGGTGCCGGTCGTGGTCGCCGAGTTCTCCACGTACGGAAGGAAGTTCTCGCCGTAGATGCCGAGCAGCAGCAAGGGCACCACCCACCAGGCGGTGGCCAGGATGACCCCCGGCACCCACCAGGTGATCAGCTTGCGCTTGCGCGGGCCGTTCGGCCGTGACAGCAGATAGAGGCCCACGGGCAGCAGCGACGCCAGCGTCGACGCCGCGTTCACGCCGCCCATGAACGGGATGAACAGGGCGGAACGGAACGCCGCGATCCGCGCGGTCACGCGGTGGTTGGTGAGCGGGATGAGCACCCACGGCAGGAACGCGCCGGGCAGCGCCGCCGCCGACGTCGACCCGACCACGACGGTGAACGTCGGCCACAGCGCGTACACCACCGCGCCGAGGAGCCGCGAGCCGTGGCTGCCGATGTTCAGCCGCTCCGCGAGCCGCAGCGCGCCCCAGAAGGCGGCGGCGACGATCAGCGACATCCACAGCCGCTCGGCCAGCCACACCGGGAGCTGTACGAGGTCGGCCAGGGCGTAGAACGGCAGCATCGGGAAGGCGTAGCCGATGTACTGGTCCTGGATGCCGCCGAAGCCGCCCCGGTCGTGCCACAACTGGCCGAGGTCGGACAGGAACTGCCAGGGGTCGACGGCGACACCGAGCTTGGTGTCGAACGTCATCCGCCCCGGCTGCACGGCGAGGAAGCACACGAGCACCACGGCCCAGAACCCGGCGAGCCAGCGCCGTGAGCGCGGCTCGCGCCCGGGTTCGGGCGCGGGCGCCGTTGGCTTCAGGGCCGCCGGGGGAGGGGACTGGACCGTGGTGGTCATGGATACCGCCTGAGGATGAGGAGGAGGTTCCAGGTGGCGACTTCGCGCACGCCCGGTACCTTCGCCACCGTCTCGGCCCAGAACGGCCAGTACCGGGAGCGGGCCGAGACGACGGTGACGTCGTCGCGGGCCCGCACCTGTCTGAGCGTGGGTCCGACGTGGTGCGCGAAGAGGTTCTCGCCGAGCTTGTGCTTGGCGGTTCTGCCAGTGCGGCGCTCGTAGCGGGCGCGGGCCCGCTCGGCGCCGAAGTAGTGCCAGGGCGCCCACTCGTGGCCGCCCCACGGGGAGTACCAGTTGGTGAACGCCACATAGATCAGTCCGCCGGGGCGGGTGACGCGCACCATCTCGCTGAGGAAGGTCCCCGGGTCGTCGACGTGCTCCAGGACGTTCGAGGAGAACGTGACGTCGGCGACGCCGTCGGCGAGCGGCAGCAGATAGCCGTCGGCGACGACGGAACCCTCGGGCGGCTTCGCGCCGAGTTCGGCCGGGTCCGGCTCGAAGAGGAAGGCCTGCGCGCCGCGCCTGCGGAACTCCTCGGTGAAGTAACCGCCTCCGCCGCCCACGTCGACGACCACCCGGTCCTTGACCGGAAGGTGCCGCTCGACCTGGTCGGCGGCGTCCCTGGCGAGCAGCGCGTAGCACCGCTCGGGCTCCTGCTGTTCCCGCAGGAAGGCCCGGAACAGGGTCACGGAGCGGCGCAGCGACGGGTCTTTCACACAGATCCCTTCGCCTTCCGCGGTGCCTCGTACGCGGCGACGGCCTCCGCGGCCACCGCGCGGAACTGGCGCACCGTGTTCGCCCAGCGGAAGCGCGCGGCGCGTTCCGCGGCGGCCTTGCCGAAGGACCGGCGCCGCTCGGCGCTGAGCGCGAGCGTGCACCAGGCGGCGGCGAACGAGCTCTCGCCGTGCGCGAGCAGCCCGGTCACACCGTCCGCTATGGAATCGCGTACGCCGGGTACGTCGAAGCCGATCGCGGGCGTCGCGCGCACCGCGGCCTCGGTGACGACCAGGCCCCAGCCCTCGACCGCCGACGGGTGCAGGAGCATCCACGCCTCGCAGAGCAGCCGGTGCTTCTCGGCCTCCGAGACATGGCCGGTGAACTGCACGCCGGGGCCCGCGAGCCGTTCGAGGCGCTCGCGCTCGGGCCCGTCGCCGACGATCACCAGGCGGCCGCCGGTGACCGGGCGGACCCGCTCCCACAGCCGCAGCAGCAGATCGACGCGCTTGTACTCGACGAGCCGGCCCATGGCCAGGAACAGGGGTTCGTCGGAGCGCTCGTGCAGCGGGCCCGGCTCCTCGACGCCGTTGTGTACGACGCGGATGCGGTCGCGGTCCACGCCGAGGTCGCGCAGGGCCGTCGCCGTCGACGGCGAGACCGCCACCAGCAGGTTGTCGCGCTGCGCGCCCGACAGCGCCCAGTGCTCAAGGCGCCGCCCGAGGCGCGCGGCCGGGGCGAGGGCGCCCTGGAAGCGCATCGACCACAGCTCGGTGTGGACGTGGTTGACCAGGCAGAGGGTGGGGCCGCGGTGCCACAGCGGGGCGAGGTAGGGCATGCCGTTGCACACCTCGACCAGCAGGTCGCAGTCGCCGATCTGGCGGGTGAACGCCGACCGGGCGCGCAGGTAGTGGCCGAGGTCGCCGCCGGCCGACACCACGCGGTAGTCGCGGTAGGCGGCCGGGCCGCCGCAGAGCAGGGTGACCTGGTGGCCGTGCGCGGTCAGTCCGTCGGCCAGGCGGTCGACGAGGAGCTCGGAGCCGCCCGCGGCCGGGTTGGCCAGGTCGCGGCGGGCAAGGAAGGCGATCCGGCGCGGCTGTGGGGGGAGCGCCGGAAGGTGTCGCGCGGGCCGCGGTGCGACCGGGCGCAGCGACGACGGCACGTGCTGGGGCATGGGTGCTCCAACTCGTCTCGGGGTGCGGAACTGTGGGGGCTTACGGGTGGCTCCCGGGGTGGGGCCCGGTGGTGCTGGTGGTTCCTGTGGTGCCGGTCGTGCTGGTGGATCCGGTCGTGCTGGTGGTGCCGGGCGTTCTGGTGGCACTGGTGGCACTGGTGGCACTGGTGGTGCTGGTGGTGCTGGTCGTGCCGGGCGATCTGGTGGCGCTGGTGGTGCGGGTGGTGCTGGTTCCGCGGTGGTTCGCCGCGGATGCGGGGCGGGGCTCGGACGGTGCGCGGGGTGGTACTCGGGTGGTACTCGGGGACCGGTTTGCGCGGCCGTTGTGCTGGGACTGTGCGGGGACTGTGTCTGGGTGGAGTGGATAGTTTTCGCCGCAAGGAACGGCGGGGCTACTCACCGAGGTGACAATTTCGGCCCTTCTTAGACCTGACGTCTCATCACATCGTGGTGGGTTGCAGGGAATGTGGGGACGTATCGGAATGTGGACCCATCGAATCCGGTCCTTCACCATCCCTTCGCGTCCCGTTCGTGCCCGCTTCCCGGCCGCGGGCGACGAGGACGCCGCCGAGCAGCGCGAGCGCCCCGCCCACCACCACGGACACCAGCGGCAACGTCTCGCCCACCAGCTTCAGACGCGAGCTGTCGTCGTCCGCCAGGTCCACCTGGGCCTGCTGGGTCTTCTTGGTGAACGCGATGCGCTCGCTGTCGAGCAGCACCGTCGCGTCCTTCTTGCCCCCGGGTGCCCGCAATGTCTTGCGGGGGCCGAGGGCGGCGAAGATGATCCGGCCCGTGCGCTCGTCGGCGACCAGTTCGACGCCGTGGTTGGCGTACCACTCCTCGGCCATGACCTGGCTGCGCCGGGGCTGGCCGACCAGGCGGCCCGGCACCTGCCGGGTGCCGGTCTTGGTGGCCTTCACGGTGCCGGTGAAGCGGAGGCCCTCGTACCCCTGGATCTTCTTCTTGCCGCGGTAGGCCAGCGGCACGGTGTCGCCGAGCGTGGGGTCCCACCACAGGTAGGTGCGCTTCTCGACGTCGAAGGGGAACTTCAGGTACACCTCGCCCTCGAAATAGGGCTTCTCGCCGCAGCAGTGCACGGGCTTGTTGGTCTTGCGGTCGGTGACCCAGCGTTCGAGCGTCCACTGCAGAGAGTCATGCGGATCGGCCGCGGGCAGCGACTTGTCGGGGTCGATCGAGGTCGATACGTCCCAGATCGCCCGGCCCGACTTCTCGCTGTCGGCGACGTCGCCGCGCACCTGCCGGGTGATGGTCAGGCGCTTGTCGTGCACGGTCTTGATCTTCTCGGTGTCGAAATAGCTGCCCGTGCCACGGAAGACCGTGATCTGGTCGACGTCGGTCGGCGTGCGCTTGGCGCGCGGCTCGACGTACCAGGCCAGCAGCGGCGCCAGGACAAGCAGAAAGGCGCCCAGGCCGAGCAGGACCAGGGACAAGGGCGAGGCTGTGCGGCGCGTCATCCGAGCGCTCCTGCCATGAGGACGAACAGGGGACGAACAGGGGAGGATCGGCCAACTGTGATGGATTACCCACGAGTTGGGGGACTACTGCGGTGCTGTTGCCGCCGGAATGTCCGAAATGCTGCGGCGCTGTTTCCACGGGGTTACTGACCCGTATGGGTCGCGAACGCTAAGCGGACCCTTGACGCAGTGTCAATGCGTTGTTGACACTGGGCACCTGCGGAGCGGGGTGGGGACGACCTCCATGCAGAGAGGCTGACCCTGTATGCACCGAATGTTCGCCGCCACGCTGACCGTCGTGGTCGCCGCGGCCCTCGCCGTGGGCGCCGCGCTCGGCATCGTCGCGCTCCTGAACGCCACGCCCGACCAGCCGAACCGGCCGCTCGTGCACTACGAGACCCCCGAGCGGGACCAGTGACCGACGTGGCCGCCGCCCCGAGAAGCGTGTCCGAAAGCGCCTCCGAAGGTGTGCCCGACGGCGCGGCCGAAGACATGCCCGACGGTGTCTCCGGGGCCGTCGCGGCCGGGAGCGCCGCCGACGGCGCCGCCGAGAGCCCGGACCTCGCCTCGTCGCGCTCCGCCTGGCGCGAGGTGCCGCCCCTCCAGGTGCGCCGGTTCGCCGCGCTCGCCCTGGAGGAGGTGCCGGTCCTCGCCCAGGACATCCTGCGCGAGATCCGCGCCGAGTACCCCGGCCTGCCCGTCGTCCTCGACGACTCCGGCGAGCCCATGGCGCTCGTCGGCATCCGCCGCGCCCTGGAGGGCTTCGTCCAGCAGCTCGCCACCCGGGAGGGCCGGCCGCGCTACCACCCGGAGGTCTTCCAGGAATTCGGCCGCGGCGAGGGCCTGCACGGCCGCAGCCTCGACTCGCTCCAGGCCATCTACCGCCTCGGCGTCCGGCTCGCCTGGCGCCGCCTGGCCGAGATCGGCCAGCAGATCGAGATCCCGCCCCCGGCCATGTACGAGCTGGCCGAGTCCGGCTTCGAGTACCTCGACGGCCTGGTCGACCAGTCGGTACGCGGCTACGCGGAGGCCGCCGCCCGGCAGGCCGGCGAACGCCTGCGGCTGCAGCGCAAACTCATGGAGCTGCTGCTCTCCGAGCGGCGACCCGATGTGTCCGCCGCCTCCGCGCTCGGCGCCGAGAACGGCCTGGACGAGCGGGCCGCCCGCGTCGGCTGGCAACTGCCCGAACGCGTCGCCGTCGGCGTGCTCCTGCGCCCCGCCCGGGAGGCCGTCGCGCCCGCCGTCGGCGAGGGCGTGCTGCTCGACATGGAGGCCGAGCAGCCCCGCATGGTCGTGCCCGACCCGGACGCCGCGGGCCGCCCCGAACTCCTGCGCCGCGCCATGACCGGCTGGTCGGGCGCCATCGGCCCGCCCGTGCCGCTCGCCGACGCCGCCAAGTCGCTGCGCTGGGCCGAGGCCGCGGTCGCCCTGATGGAGCGCGGACTGCTGCCCGCCGGCGAGGTCCTGTACTGCACCGAGCACACCGAGGCCCTCGTCCTGCTCCAGCCCGAGGAACTCATCGAGGACCTGTCCCGGCGCTGTCTCGCCCCCCTGGACCACTGCGGCCCCGCCCACGGCCGCCGCCTCGCCCAGACCCTGCTCGCCTGGCTGGAAACCCGCGGCGGCGCCCCCGAGGTGGCCGCCCGGCTCGGCGTGCACCCGCAGACGGTGCGCTACCGGCTGCGCCAGATCAGGGAGCTGTGGGGCGACGAGGTGGACGATCCCGACCGCCGCTTCGAGCTGGAACTGGTGCTGCGGGCACGCAGGCTGCGGGGGGAGCTGGGGCGGGCGTGAGGTGGTCCCGGCGTGGGCCGGGTCGGGCGTGGTCCGGGTTGGGCGTGATCTGCGCCGGACGTGGCCTGGGTCGGGCGTGATCTGCGCCGGATGTGACGCGGGCCGGGCGTGATCTGGGGCCGTACGTCACGGACCCGGCGTACCGGGGCACACGTGTCGCCCCCCTGACGCGAAGACACGCCGGAGGGTTCGGTTCCGCACACAACATTCACAGCTTCGGCTTCCTCCGTACCGGCCCGGGACCTAGCCTCCAAGCCTCATGGACTACTGCCACGCGTGCCACAGGCACCTCAACGGCGCCCTCGCCTGCCCGGGGTGCGGCACCCCGGCCGAAGCCTGTCGTGAGTACGCGGAGGCACTCTCCGCCCCGGACGAGCCCGAGATCCTCGACGAGGCGGACGACGAGCAGGAGCCGCGCGGCGGGGTCCGCGGCCGCGGCCGCCGCCGGGAGCGCGTCCGCAAGGCGGCCCAGCACCGCCGCAGGCGCCGCAGGGTACTTCTGATCACCGCGGGCATCGCGCTGGCCGCGGGCGGGCTGAGCCTCGCCGAACTCGGCACCGAGTCCGCGTCGGACGAGCAGCGGACGGCGTCCGCGCCGGACCGCGAGGAGTCGTCGGACGACACGGCGGACGGTTCCGGGAACGCCGACGGGGCGTCGGACGCGGCGGGCGCCTCCGCCGAGCCGGTGTCGTCGTCCGAGTCGCCGTCGGCGTCGGAGTCCGCGGCGAAGAAGGACAAGCGGAAGAAGGAGAAGGGCGACCGGGACGGCAAGGACGGGACGCGCCCGACAGACGAGGACCGCCCGGGCGACGGTGGCACCGAGGGGACGACCGGCGGAAGCGGAACCTCCGGCGGAGCGGCCCCCCAGCCCACGTCCGGCACCCCCACGACAAGCCGCCCGCAGCAGCCGGACCCCGACCCGGCCCCCTCCACCACGAAGCCACCGAACGACCCGGAGGAGCCGGCCCCGAGCCCGTCGGAGACGTGCGACCGGTTCCTGTGGTGGTGTACGTGACGACGTGGGCCCCGCCCTCCCACTGAGAGCCTGCCTTCGAACTCCCGCCTGACGGGCGAACGGGCTCCGGCCGGTCCCTACTTCACGTCGGCCGCACTCTCCTCGCCGAGCATCCGGCGCAGCAGCCCGCGCAGCGAGAGCCGCTCGTCCCGCGACAGCTCGGCCAGCGGTTCCCGGGCGAAGTCCAGGGATTCCCGCAGGCTGCGCGCGGTGGCGAGCCCGTCCTCGGTGGGCGCCGCCAGCTTCACGCGCCGGTCGGCCGGGTCGGGCCGCCGCTCGACGAGGCCACGCGCCTCCAGGCGGTCCACGATGCCGGTGATGTTGGACGGCTCGCACTTCAGCTTCTGCGCGATGCGCCGCATCGGCAGGGGCTCCAGGGAGAGCAGCCCGAGCACCCGCGCCTGCGCGCCGGTCAGCGCGTGCTTGCCCGCGGCGACCTCGTACTCCTCGTAGTAGCGCGCCACGACGTCGCCGATGAGCTCGACGACCTCGAGCGTCAGCGGATCGATCCGGTGGGCGGGCGCGCCGGGCTTCTGGGTGACCATGCCCTCCAGGTTACCCATTTACTTGACAACATGAAATATCGAAGCGCATGCTTATTTCAGAACCTGAAGCATTCTGAGGTACCTGAGGAGGACGCCCCACATGTCCGTCACCCCCGAGCAGCTCCCGGCCACCGGCCGCGCCTGGCACCTCGTGCGCCGCCCGCACGGCTGGCCCGTCCCGGAGGACTTCGCCCTGCGCGAGGTCCCCGTCGAGGCCCCGGCCGAGGGCCGCGTCCTGGTCCGGAACCTGTACTTCTCGGTCGATCCGTACATGCGCGGCCGCATGAACGACGTGAAGTCGTACATCCCTCCGTTCCAGCTCGACCAGCCCATGGAGGGCGGCGCGGTCGGCGTCGTCGTGGCGTCGAACGCGGACGGCTTCGCCGCGGGCGACCACGTCCTGCACTTCGCGGGCTGGCGGGAGTACGCCTCGGTGCCCGCGCGGCACGCGACGAAGGTGGACCCGGAGGCCGCGCCCCTGTCGGCGTACCTGGGCGTGCTCGGCATGACGGGCCTGACGGCGTACGCGGGCCTGCTCGAGGTCGCGTCCTTCAAGGAGGGCGACGCGGTCTTCGTCTCCGGCGCCGCCGGTGCCGTCGGCAGCGAGGTCGGCCAGATCGCCCGGCTCAAGGGCGCCTCGCGCGTCATCGGCTCGGCGGGGTCGGACGAGAAGGTCAAGCTCCTGACGGAGGAGTACGGCTTCGACGCGGCCTTCAACTACCGCGACGAGCGCCCGGTCGCCGAGCAGCTGAAGGAGGCCGCCCCCGACGGCATCGACGTCTACTTCGACAACGTCGGCGGCGAGCACCTGGAGGCCGCCATCAGCCGCCTCAACGTCCACGGCCGCATCACCATCTGCGGCATGATCGCCGGCTACAACGACACCGAGCCGACGCCGGGACCGCGCAACATGGCCATGATCATCGGAAAGCGGCTGCGGGTGCAGGGCATGCTCGTCCAGGACCACCAGGACCTCCAGCCGCAGTTCGTGCGCGAGGTCGGGGCCTGGGTGCGGTCCGGCGAGCTCAAGTACAACGAGACCGTCGCGCACGGCATCGACAGCGGTGTCGACGCGTTCCTCGGCATGTTGCGCGGCGAGAACACCGGAAAGATGGTCGTCTCGCTCGACGCGTAAGCCGCCCCTCTTCCGGTATCCGATAAAGTAATTCCACAATTGCCGGGTCGGCGGGCGCGCGACGCGGCACACCCCAGGAGGAATCGGCAGTTATGTCCATCCAGCAGATAGACGTCAAGTACACCGCCGTGGCCACCGCCGAGAACGGCCGCGACGGCCGTGTCGCCAGCGACGACGGGAAGCTCGACGTCGTCGTGAACCCGCCGAAGGAGATGGGCGGCAGCGGCGCGGGCACCAACCCCGAGCAGCTCTTCGCGGCCGGCTACAGCGCCTGCTTCCAGGGCGCGCTCGGCGTGGTCGCCCGCCAGGAGAAGGCCGACATCTCCGGCTCGACCGTGACCGCGAAGGTCGGCATCGGCCCGAACGGGGCCGGCGGCTTCGGTCTTGAGGTCGAGCTCACCGCCTCCATCCCCAACGTGGACGCCGCGACGGCGCGGTCCCTCGTGGAGAAGGCCCACGAGGTCTGCCCCTACTCCAACGCCACCCGCGGCAACATCAAGGTCGACCTGAAGGTCGCCTGAGGCATTCCCCAATCCCACCCCTTCCCGTAACCAGGGGGCTCCGCCCCCTGGACCCCCGCTGTCGCCGCTTCGCGGCTCGTCCTCAAACGCCGGACGGGCTGGATATGTACCGGCACATTTCAGCCCCTCCGGCGTTTGAGGAGCGGGGTCTGGGGCGGAGCCCCAGTTTCGGGAAGGGGTGGGACTGGGGCGCCCCCGCGAGGGCCACTACCGCACAGCGAACAACGCCCGCCCCACCTGAGCGAACACCCCCTTCGGGTGCCCCCGGAACAACGGCTCCGTGCCGAACAGGACCACCCGCGCCGAGCCCCGCGCCCCACTCACCACGGACGCCTCCCCGGCGGCGTCGGCGGGCCCCCCGGCACCGGAGGAGTCGGCCCGCCAGTGCCCGGACACCAACGGCTTCCCGCCGGCGTAGGCCTGCTCCACCCGCACCCCGTCACCGAGCCCGGTGAACCACATGGGCGTGTAGACGAAGCTGTACCCGGAGCCCGAACCGGCCACGGAGCCACCGGCGTTGCGCACCCGCACCACCCCGTTGGCATCCCCGTTGCCCTCGACGGCCGTCACGGAAAGCAGCCGCGCGGCAGAGTTCAGCGCGGCACCCCCCGCGCCCCGCCCGACAAGCCCCCCGCCCCCGGCGAGAAACGCGTCGAGCCGCTTGCGCGCGGGCGCCTTCAACTCCCCGTACGCGAGCCCGGAGGACACGAAGAGCACGTCGGCCCCGCGCCAGTCGAAGCCGTCGTTGAGGACGGCCGTGGACACCGGCACCACGTCGAAGTTCATCTCCCGCAGCGCGAACAGCTCCCCGGGCGTCACGGCCGCGGCGACCCGCGTGCGCCGCACCAGGTCCCCGCCCCGCGCCTTGGTGGCGGAGAACTCCACGTCGTACTTCTTCGCCACGTCCCACGCGGCCCGCCGCGCCGACCCCGGCACGATCACACCACCGTCGCCACCACGCGCCCGGCGTACCGAAATGCCCTCCCTGACAAGGGAGTTGAGCGCCGCCACCTCGCGCGGGTCGTCGAGCCGCAGCCGCAGGTCCCCGCGCGGCGCCACGTACCCGACCCGCGCGGCGGAGTCCACCGCGCGCGACGGAACCCCGGCCGGGTTCCCCTTCTTCGCGGACACCACGGACGCGCCCCACAACCGGCCCAGGCTCCAGCCCGAGATGTCGTACATGGCCGACACCTTGTCGCTGATGTCACGCCCGTCCGCGAGGATCACGTTCGCGATGCCCCGCTTGGGCTGGCGCATGTCGACGACGTACGACCCCTTCTCGTACGAGGCGCCGCCGAGGCGGAAGTCCCGGGTGGCGCGCCGCACTCGGACGTCGTTGGCGAGGAGGTGGTCGACGAGACGGGACGCGGCGGCACCGGAGCGCTGCCGGCCGCCCGCCGGAATGACGTACGCGCGCGGGAAGTCGGCCGTGTAGACGTCCTCCGGGCCGATGCCGGGCACGCCCGGCACGTTCTCCTCGGAGATCTCCACCGAGGGGGCGCCCGCGGCCCCGCGCCGGAACACCTCGATCTGGTCGGCGATCAGCGAACTCCGGTGCGTGCGCGCGTAGTCGAGGGTGGCCGACATGGCCGCGCCCGCGATGTCCGTGTTGATGGCGGAGCGGCGGCGCAGCTCGGCGGCGGGCTGGGAGTCGTACTCCTCGTAGTTCACCTGCATCGGGAACTCGATGGTGTGCGCCGCGACCGCGCCGTGGAACGGCATGTACTGCGGGGTGAAGATCGGCGGCCAGTCGTCCCAGCCCTCCTCCTGGTCGCGGAAGGGGATGATGGCCGGCTTCACGCCGTCCTTCGCCTCGGTGTAGCCGAGGCCGTTGACGGCCTTCTCCATGCCGAGGGCGTTGGCGTAGGTGTTCTTCAGGAACAGGTCGTACTCGTAGTTCTCGCCGTGCGGCGGGGTGGTCGGCTCGATCAGCGTGCCGTTCACGTACCCGTGCAGGTCGATCATCACGGCGGGCTGCTTGTCGATCGCGATCTGCCGCACCGCGCGCGCCTCGGGCTGTGTGGCGGTGATGAAGTCGCGGTTCAGGTCGAAGCCGTTGGCGTTCTCGCGGGTGCCCGCGATGCGCCCGTCGGGGTTCATGGTGACGTTGAAGTAGAGGCGGTGGTGCGCGAGGAGGTCGCGGGTCTTGCTGTCCTCGGCCTTCGCCAGCTTCTCGATGAGCTTCAGGGCCGCGTCGGTGCCCTCCCACTCGTTGCCGTGGATGTTGTTGTTGATGAACACCGGCGTCTTGTACGCGGACTTGAGGGCCTTGTCCTTGGCGGCGGCCCCGGGCGCGTTCTCTATTCGTTCGCGCATCCGCTCCTGCCGGGCGGCCTCGCGCGCCGACTCGGGCGCGGTGACCGTCACCAGATACAGGTCGTGGCCGCCCGCCGAACGCCCGGCTGTCTCCACGCTCACCCGGTCGCCGATGCCCTGGATCTTGTTCAGCTTCGGGGCGATGGCGTGGTACGGGGTGAGGCCCAGCTTGATGGACTTGTCGGCCGGGTTCTTCGGGACCGCGTCCAGGCGCTGCTCGCGCGGATAGCCGCGGCCCTTGCCGGCGTCCAGGCCGGGCGCGGCGGCGTCGTCGAGCGCGCGGGCCGCGGCGCCCTCCGGCGCCCGCGCGGCCCGGTCGGGCGAGTCGAGCGGGGCCTCGTCGCGGATCACCGGGCGCGGCGCGGGGTCGGCGCTCGCGCCGCCCGGGGTGAGCGCCGTGAACAGGAGCGTGCCCGCGGCGGCCGACGCGGTGAGGAGAACGGGTCTGGATGGCCGGGATATGCCCATACGTACCTCCGGAACATGGGTCGTGCGCCGACCCGAGAGATCAGTACGGGAGGTCTACAGGCTGAATCCGCCCACAACAAGGGGGTATTCGCGGAACGTTCGTCTCCCGCGCACCAGGTCCGGGGCGCCGCACCTGGCCGGATAAGGTGTGCCGCATGCGTGAACTGGGTCAGGGCTTCGGCTATCTGGTGAAGGGACAGCGCTGGGTCGCCCAGCACGGCAAGCAGTTCGGATGGGGGCTGCTGCCGGGACTCATCACCCTCGTGCTGTACGCGGCGGCGCTCGTCTCGCTCGCTCTGTGGGGCAGCGATCTGGTGTCGTGGGCGACACCGTTCGCCGACGACTGGTCCGGCCCGTGGCCGGGCCTCTTCCGCGGCTTCCTGACGGTGCTGCTCTTCGCCCTGGCGCTGCTCCTGTCCGTGGTGACCTTCACCGCGGTGACGCTCCTGATCGGCGAGCCCTTCTACGAGTCGCTCTCCGAGCAGGTCGACATCTCCGTGGCCGGCTTCGCCCCCGAGTCGGGCCTGCCGCTCTGGCGCGAACTGCTGATCTCCGTGGGCGACAGTCTGCGCATCGTCGTGCGGGCGGCGTGCTGGGGCGTGCTGCTGTTCGCGCTCGGGTTCGTTCCGGTGGCGGGCCAGACCGTGATCCCGGTCATCGGCTTCTTCGTCACCGGCTTCTTCCTGGTCGAGGAGCTGACGGCGGTCGCCCTCGGACGCCGCGGGGTGCGGCTGCGCGACCGCCTGACCCTGCTCAGGTCCCGCAAGTCCCTGGCCTGGGGCTTCGGCGCCCCGCTCGCGGTGGCCTTCCTGGTGCCGTTCGTCGCCGTGTTCCTGATGCCGGGCGCGGTGGCGGGGGCGACGCTGATGGCTCGGGACCTGCTGGGTGAGGACGGCGCCGACGGCGCCGACGGCGCCGATGACGCGGACGACGCCGGCGCCGCTGACCCGGCGCGCACGCCCAACGCGTCGTAACCGGGGGCTCCGCCCCCGGACCCCCGGTTGTCGCCGCTTCGCGGCTCGTCCTCAATCGCCGGACGGGCTAAAACCGTGCCGCACCGGCGAAGTATTCAGCCCCTCCGGCGTTTGAGGAGCGGGGGTCTGGGGGCGGAGCCCCCAGTTTCGGGAAGGGGCGGGACTGGGGCGCCCCCGCGAGGGCCCGGCGCTAGCGCTGCACCGCCGTCACCACGATGCGCCGCACCTGCTCGATGATGTCCACCCGGTTGCGTACGAACTCGGGATCCGTGACCTTCCCGGTCGCCGGATCGGTGTTCCCGGCGCCGAACTGCAGCACCGGCGTGTGCACATGCCCACCGGGCAGCCGGTCGCGCAGCCCGAGCCGGTCGCGCAGCAGCGTGGCCCGGTAGGCGATCTCGTTGGACAGATAGTCCCCGCCGCCGCCCTTGCGCGCGGCGGAGCCGGGCGTCGGCCCGTCGGGCCGGTCCACCGGCTGGGTGCCGCCCGCAGGGATCTCGGTCACGGCCGTGTTGTCGTACACGGGGAAGCGGCCGGTGTCCGCCGCGACGATGTCCTTGTACGGCAGCGTGGTCGTCGTCCACTGCGGCTGCGAGGCCGGGTCGGTGACCGGGACGAGGCCGGTGCTCGACAGGTTCTCGTTGTCCCCGAAGCCGCCGCGCCAGGCCCCGTTGGTGCGCTCGATGTCGAACTTGCCGACGCGGCCCTGGCTGACGGTCGTGAACAGGTCGACGCGCGGCAGCTGCCGCCGCAGCGTCCGCTCCACCTCCCCCTCCGTGAAGTCCGTCCAGCGCACCGGGAACATGGCGGTCTCGATGCGCACGGGCCCCGCGGCGGTCCGTACGACGGTGCCGTCGAGGGCGAGGGCGGTGGCACCGGACGGGTTGCTGATGCGGGTGTCCCGGTCGAGCGTGAAGGGGTCGAAGCCGGTGACGAGGACCCGCTTGATCCGATGGCCCTTGGGATGGCGGATCGTGTCCTGCCCCCGGGACGTCGTCTCCAACGAGCCGAGCAGCCGCTCCCGGCGCGCGTCCCCGAGCGCGAACCCGCGCGGCTCCCACGCCCGCAGCGCCCGCGTCATCCCGAGCCGCGCCCAGTACAGCGGCCGGTCGTCGTCCTTGCTGAGGTCGCCGGTCACCGGGCCGCGCCCCTGCGCCCGGTCCACGGCCCGCCGCCACAGCGCGTGCCCTTCGTGTACGACCAGCCGCCGGGCCTCGGCGTACGAGCGGACGCGGTCCAGATCCCGCGCGAAGCCGGGTGCCACGCCGTCGAACCCGCTGCGCCGCAGGATCTCCCGGGGCGCCGCCCGGTCCAGGCGCTGCTCCTCGACGGTGGGCGCACCGGCCCGCGCGGTGTCGGCGGCCGCGGCGGGCGGCACGAGGGCCCCGGCCAGCAGCACGGCGCCGAACACGCCGCAGACGCCGAGCCGTCGGCCGGATATCCCGGGGGTGAGGGACGAAGCCACGTGAGTCCTTCCGTTGCAGGTGAGGTGGCGGAAGTATCGCGGGGCGAGGGAGGCGAGCGCTACGGGTGCCGGGTCACAAGCCGCGCCGCGTCCCGCAGCGCGGCGACGAACGGCTCCACGCTCGGCACCCGCGACCGCCCCCGCGCCGTCGCCGCGTACACCACCCGCGCGGGCGCGCCCTCGTCCCGCACCGGCACCAGGGCGATGTCCGGCCGCACCCCCTGTGCCGCGAGCGCCGGCACCAGCGTGACGCCGAGACCCGCGGCCACGTACCCCTGCTTGGCGGTCCACTCGCCCACCACATGGGCGATCCGGGGCCGGAAGCCGTGCCGCAGCGCCGCGTCGAGGAGGCTGCCGGCCGGCTCGGGGCTGCCGGACACCCAGTCGTCGTCGGCGAGTCGGTCCAGGTCGACGCGGGGCTCGCCCGCCAGGGGGTGGTCGGCGGGCACCGCCACGTACAGCGTCTCGTCGAGGAGGTGGTGCAGTTCGCAGACGTCCTCGGGCAGCGGGCCGCCGGTCGTGGACACCACCGCCAGGTCGAGTTCGCCCTCCGTGAGGCGGGTGAGCAGCGGCCGCGTGAAGCCCTCCTCGCGCGTGAGGGTCACCCCGGGGTGCCGCTCGCGGAACAGCGCGAGCGCCCGCGGCACCAGGGCCGCGTCCGCCGTCGCGAACGCCCCGAACCGCAGCAGCCCGCCCGCCGCGCCGTCCAGGTCCGTCAACTCCCGCCGCATCCGGGCCAGTTGACCGAGCGCCGCCTCCGTGTACGGCAGCGCGGCCCGGCCGTGCGCGGTGAGGCGTACGCCGCGCGGCAGCCGGTCGAAGAGAGGCGCGCCGCCGAGCGCGTTCTCCAGGGCGGCGATCTGACGGGACACGGCGGACTGCGTCCAGCCGAGGCGGCGCGCGGCCACGGTGAAGGAGCCGTGCCGGGCCACCTCCAGGAACGCGCGCAGCCAGACGGTGGACACGTCACTCGACTCATGACTCGGCTCATGCGATTCCTGCATGGCTGACATGCTAGACATTCGCTTGTCGCATCACCTGCCCGGACCTAGCGTCGTACCCATGGACGAACGCACCACGGAACCCCCTCAGGGCCAACAGCACGTCGCGTTTCTCGGGCTCGGGCACATGGGCGCCCCGATGGCCGCCCGCCTCCTGGCCGCCGGGCACCCGCTGACCGTCTGGAACCGCACCGCCGCCAAGGCGGAACCCCTTGTCGCGGCGGGCGCGCGGCTCGAGGCCACGCCCGCGGACGCCGTGCGCGAGGCGGACGTCGTCCTCACGATGCTGGCGGGGCCCGAGGCGCTGCGTTCCGTCGCCGACGCGATCGTGCCGGTGCTGCGGGAGGGCGTCCACTGGGTGGAGATGTCGACCGTCGGCCCGGACGCGGTACGGGAGTTGGGGGAGCGGTTGCCGGACGGGGTCACGCTGGTCGACGCGCCCGTCATGGGCAGCACGGACAAGGCCGCGGCGGGGGAGCTCGGCATCCTCGCGGGCGGGGACGCCGCCGCCGTCGAGCCCCTGCTCACCGCCCTCGGCGCCGTGACCCGCACCGGCCCGCCCGGCTCCGGCGCCGCGCTCAAGGTCGTCGTGAACACCGCCGTGCTCGGCGGGGTCGCCCTGGTCGCGGAGGCGCTGGCCCTGGCCGACGCGCTGGGCCTGGCCGAGGAGGTGGCGCGCGGCGCCCTGGCCCGCGGCCCGCTCGCGGGCGCGGTCGCCCGCGCCTTCGCCGACGACGTGCACTTCGGCAACGACCTCGCGGCGAAGGACGTGGCGCTGGCCACGGGCGCGGCGCGGTTGCCCGCGATGGAAGCGGTCCGCGCCCACTACGAGGCCGCGGCGGCGGACCCGACGGTGGCCCACGAGGACATCGCCCGGGCCGTCCCCCACATCCGCGCCCGCACGGCCTGACCTCAAAAGATCCTGATCCTGACCTCAAAGAAGAATCCTGACCGCAAAGAAGACCGGAGTACCGCCCCCATGGCCCCCATGCGCATCACCCTCGACAACCCCGCCGCCGCACCCCGGCCCCTGGGCCCCTACTCCCAGGTCGCCCGCGTCCAACTCGCCGACGGTGGAGCCCTGTTGTACCTCTCCGGGCAGATCGCCGACGGCGCGGACATCACCGCGCAGAGCCACGGGATCTTCGCCACCCTGACCGCCCTCCTGGAGGCACACGGCGCGACCCTCGCCGACATCATCAACATCCGTACGTTCCTGACGGACATGGACGACCTGCCCGGCTACGCCGCCGTACGCCGCACCTACCTCACCGGCACACCCCCGACCAGCACCACCGTGGCGGTGCCCCGGCTGTTCCGGCCGGAAGCGCTGATCGAGGTGGACGTGGTCGCGGCGCTCCCGGCCATCGAGGACCGTACCTGACCGCAAGTCCCTCTACGTTCAGGTCATGACGAACAGCCAGAACACCCA
Source organism: Streptomyces aureoverticillatus (assembly GCF_014649395.1). GTDB lineage: Bacteria > Actinomycetota > Actinomycetes > Streptomycetales > Streptomycetaceae > Streptomyces > Streptomyces aureoverticillatus. The sequence continues at coordinate 24,686 of NZ_BMSY01000002.1, read as the reverse complement.
CAGCACCCAGAACACCTTCCTCGTCGCCGGAGCCACCGGAACCGTCGGCCGCGAGGTCGTCCGCGAACTCCTCGACCGCGGCCACGCGGTGCGCGCGCTGACCCGCGATCCGGCGAAGGCGGAGTTCCCGGAGGGCGTCGAGGCCGTGCGGGGTGACCTCGGGGAGCCCGCGACGCTCAAGGCCGCCCTCGAAGGTGTCACCGGCCTGCACCTGATCACCTTCACCGGCGGCGGCTACGAGCCCCTGGAGACCGGCCCCGAGATCCTCGCCCTGGCCCGCGAGGCCGGTGTGCGGCGCGTCACCGTGCTCAACGGCGGCGGGCCGACCCCGCTGCAGGACGCGGTGTGCGCGGGCGAGCTCGACTGGACCGTGGTCATGCCGGTCGAGTTCATGGCGAACACCCTGGAGTGGGCGGAGGCCGTCCGGACCGAGGGCGAGGTACGGGCCCCGTTCGTCGACCGGGTCAGCGCGCTGGTGCACGAGGGCGACATCGGGGCGGTGATCGCGGTCGCGCTCACCGAGGAGGGGCACGCCGGGCAGGAGTACGTCGTGACCGGACCCCAGGCCCTCACGCTCCGCGAGAAGGTGGCGGCCCTGGCCGAGGCGCGGGGCTCGGACATCACGCTGGTCGAGCTGACGGAGGAGGAGGCCGCGGCCGGGATGCGGGCCCAGGGGCACGACGACGCGACCATCGCCTGGCTCCTCGACGTCTACAAGAACACGCCGCCCGTGGGCCGCACGGTGGTCGACACCGTCCAGCGCCTCACCGGCCGCCCGGCCCGCACGTTCGCCCAGTGGGCGGCCGAGCACGCCGCGTCCTTCCGGTAGGCCGGACCGGCCGTACGGAGCGCCGGAGCGGCGCGGTGCCGGACCAGGCACCGCGCCGCTCCCGTTCGATCGGTGCGCCGCTACCCCCGCGACCGGGAGGCCGTGACCCCCCGGAACGCCATCTCCGCGAGCCGCGACTGCCCGTCCTTGCTCGGGTGGAACCAGTCCCAGTGGCTCAACTGGTCACCGTTGAACCGGAAGTCGAAGACGGCGCCGTCGTCGTACCGGCAGCGCCGGTCCTTCGCGCAGACGTCCTTCAGCACCTTGTTGTACGCCACGACCCGCGCCTGCACGGTGTCGCGCCGGTCGGTGGCGGCGCGGTCCATGGCGTCGGCGTCGGCCAGCATCGAGGCGCAGATCCCGAGCTTCCACACCTGCTTGCCGAGCTGGTTGGTGCGCCCCGTCGACCAGAGCCGCTTCAGGTCGGGCACGCTGGAGACGTACACCTGCGTCTTGGGCAGGTCGCGGCGCAGCGTCCGCAGGGCCTCCTGGAAGTCGGCCCGGAAGTCCGCCACGGAGGTCATCCGGTCGACTGACGGGCGGCAGGCGTCATTGGCGCCGGCCATCACCGTCACCAGCTCGGGATCGTGCGCCGCGGCCCGCCTCATCTGCTCCGGAACGTCGGCCATCCGCGCACCGGTCTTCGCGTGGTTCCAACTGTGTGTCGCCGCCCGCTGCTTGCCGAGCAGCCGCTGGGCGAGGCTGCGCACACCGTCGTCGCTGCCGGTCGCCCAGGACGCCTCCGGGCAGTCGGAGAGCACCGAGCAGGCGTCGAAGCCGCGCGTGATGGAGTCGCCGACGGCGGCGAGGGAGCGCGGGCTCGTGTCCCAGACGGGCGCCGGCTTGGGGGCCGCTCTGTCCTGGGCGGACGGCCCGTTCGGTGCCGCGGCGTCGCCGCCGGTCGCGTCACACGCGGTGAGCGTGGCGAAGCCGGTGAGAGCCGCCGTCGCGAGGGCGACGGCGGCCCGTTTGCGGTGCCTTGAATTCCGCATCCTCGTCCCCTCTGTCGTCCAACGTGACGTCGTACGGACCCTTCGGGTTGCGTCCTGCCGAGTGTTGATATGCCCCGTCCGTCCCCGCCCGGGTGCGCTCGGACACCCAGCCGGGGGTTTCCGCGCCTCCCAGCGAGTGAAACCTGGGAGTTTCCCGGCATGCGGACCGACGGTACGTCACACTCCTTGCCTCGCCGCACGGTAGCCTCGCCACCCAGTGGCACCCGCTTTTCGCGGTTCCGCTAAATTACATCACGTCACATCTGTCCCCTTTTCTTGACTTTCTCCGTCTTCGTGGAATTCGGGGAATATCGCTCGGCACGGGCGCGAGGCCGCTGGGGAAGGCGCACCTCGTCCCACACTGGAGGTCCCGGTGACGACACGTGGAGTTCTGTACGTGCACTCCGCACCGCGCGCGCTGTGCCCGCACGTCGAGTGGGCCGTCGCGGGCGTGCTCGGCGCACGCGTCAGCCTCGACTGGATCCGACAGCCCGCGGCACCCGGCACCTGGAGATCCGAGTTCTCCTGGCAGGGCTCGGCCGGCACCGCCTCCAAGCTCGCCTCCGCGCTGCGCGGCTGGGACCTGCTGCGCTTCGAGGTCACGGCCGAGCCGTCCGCGGCCGCCGAGGGCGAGCGGTACAGCGCGACGCCCCAGCTCGGCATCTTCCACGCCGTCACCGGCATCCACGGCGACATCCTGATCCCGGAGGACCGGCTGCGCGCCGCCCTCGCCCGCTCGCAGCGCGGCGAGAGCGACCTGGAGGCCGAGCTGGCCAAGCTCCTCGGCAAGCCCTGGGACGACGAACTGGAGCCGTTCCGCTACGCGGGCGAGGGCGCGCCGGTGCGGTGGCTGCACCAGGTGGTGTGACGGTACGTACGACGAGGGCCCACCCGGTCTGACCGGGTGGGCCCTCGTCGTACGTACCGTGAGCGGCCGTCAGACCGTACGGAAGGCGAGCACGACGTTGTGGCCGCCGAAGCCGAACGAGTCGTTCAGGGCCGCGATCGTGCCCTCGGGCAGCGGGCGGGCCTCGCCGCGGATGATGTCCGCGTCGACCTCGGGGTCGAGGTTGTCGACGTTGATCGTCGGCGGGGCGATGCGGTGCTTGAGCGCGAGGACCGTCGCGACGGTCTCCACGCCGCCCGCGCCACCGAGCAGATGACCGGTCATCGACTTCGTCGAGGCGATCGCCATGTGGTCGACGTCGTCGCCGAAGGCCTGGCGCAGCGCCTTGATCTCGCCGACGTCGCCCTGCGGCGTCGAGGTCGCGTGCGCGTTGATGTGCGCGATCTCGGTGGGCTTCAGGCCGGTGTTGTCCACCAGGTTCTGCAGCGCCTTCGCGATGCCGTTGCCGGACGGCTCGGGCTGCGTGATGTGGTGCGCGTCCGCCGAGATGCCCTGGCCGACCGCCTCCACGTAGATCTTGGCGCCGCGGGCCTTGGCGTGCTCCTCGGACTCCAGGACGATCACGCCCGCGCCCTCACCGAGCACGAAGCCGTTGCGGTCGCGGTCGTAGGGGCGGGACGCGCCCTGCGGGTCGTCGTTGTTCTTCGACATCGCCATCATGTTGCCGAACGCGACGATCGGCAGCGGGTGGATGGCCGCCTCGGTGCCGCCGGCGACGACGATGTCGGCGCGGCCGGTGCGGATCATCTCGATCGCGTAGCCGATGGCCTCCGCGCCGGACGCGCAGGCCGAGACCGGGGTGTGCACCCCGGCGCGGGCGTTCAGGGCGATGCCGACGTTCGCCGCGGGCGAGTTGGGCATCAGCATCGGGACCGTGTGCGGGGAGACGCGGCGTACGCCCTTCTCCTTCAGCACGTCGTACTGCTCGAGGAGCGTCGTCACACCGCCGATGCCGGAGGCGACGACAGCGCCCAGCCGGTCGGGGTCGACGTCCGGGCCCTCGCCCGGCTCGCCGGCCCTGCCGGTGAAGCCCGCGTCCTTCCAGGCCTCCTGGGCCGCGACCAGGGCGAACTGCGCCGAGCGGTCGAGCTTGCGGGCCTGCGGGCGCGGGATGGTCTCCGTCGGCTCGACGGCGATGCGGCCGGCGATGCGGACCGGCAGCTCGGCCGCCCAGTCCTCCTCGATGAGGCTGATCCCGGAACGGCCGGCGAGCAGGCCCTCCCAGGTCGATGCCGCGTCGCCACCCAGCGGTGTGGTTGCGCCGATACCGGTGACGACCACGGTGCGATTGGTCGAGTTCACTGGATTTCTCTCTCCACGATTTGGTTCAGATGCGGATGCGGCGGCGCCACCGCCGGGTGGCGGCTGGCATGAGCCCCGGCCGGGTACGAGCCTGCGGTCGTCAGGCTCGTACCTGATGTCAGCCCTGGTGCTCGAGGATGTACTTCGTCGCGTCGCCGACGGTCTTGAGGTTCTTGACGTCGTCGTCCGGGATCTTCACGTCGAAGCGCTCTTCGGCGGCGACGACGACCTCGACCATGGACAGCGAGTCGACGTCCAGGTCGTCGGTGAAGGACTTGTCCAGCTGGACGTCCTCGACCGGGATGCCGGCGATCTCGTTCACGATCTCGGCGAGACCGGCGACGATCTCTTCCTGAGTGGCGGCCATGTTGGCGCTCCTTCGTATGTATCCAGAGGGTGTGGCGGCAGCCGTACGGATCCGAAGATCCGCAGCGGGTGCCTAGGGGAGGGTAACGACCGTGGCGGCGTACACGAGACCCGCCCCGAAGCCGATGACGAGCGCGGTGTCGCCGCTCTTCGCCTCACCGGTCGCCAGGAGCCGCTCCATCGCGAGCGGGATCGAGGCGGCCGAGGTGTTGCCGGTGGTCTCCACGTCACGGGCGACCGTGACGTGCTCCGGCAGCTTCAAAGTCTTCACCATCGAGTCGATGATCCGCATGTTGGCCTGGTGCGGAATGAAGACGTCCAGGTCGTTCGCGGTGATTCCGGCCGCGTCCAGCGCCTGCTGGGCGACCTTCGCCATCTCGAACACGGCCCAGCGGAACACCGCCTGGCCCTCCTGCGTAATGGCAGGGAACTTGCTGGGCGCGCCCGTGCGGTACGCCTCCCAGGACTCGGTCTGCTTGATGGTCTCGGACTTGTCGCCCTCCGAACCCCACACCGTGGGGCCGATGGCCGGCTCCTTGGCGGGGCCGACGACGACGGCGCCGGCGCCGTCACCGAACAGGAAGGCCGTCGAGCGGTCCTCCAGGTCGGTCAGGTCGCTGAGCCGCTCCACGCCGATGACCAGCGCGTACTCCGCGGAGCCGTCGACGACCATGCCCTTGGCGAGGGTCAGGCCGTAGCCGAATCCGGCACATCCCGCGGAGATGTCGAACGCGGCGGGCCTGCCCGTGCCGAGCTTGTCCGCGATCTCCGTGGCGATGGCCGGGGTCTGCTTGAAGTGCGACACCGTGGAGACGACCACGGCGCCGATCTGCTCGGGCCGGATGCCCGCGTCGGCGATCGCCTTGCCGGCCGCCTCGACGGACATCGCCGACACGGTCTCCTCCTCGGAGGCCCAGTGGCGGGTCGCGATGCCGGAGCGGGAGCGGATCCACTCGTCGGACGAGTCGATCTTCTCGAGGATCACCTCGTTGGGCACCACACGGGTCGGGCGGTAGCCGCCGACGCCCATGATGCGCGCGTGCGCGGCGCCCCGACTGGGCTTGATCTTCGCCATGCTCTCCAGCTCCTTCTCAGGCGTCCGTCGCGGCCGCGGCGTCGGCCGCTGTGACTTTGGCGAGCTCGGCGGTCTCGGCGATGAGCGCGCGGGCGGCGTCGAGGTCGTCGGGCGTCTTCACGGCCAGGGTCTGCACGCCCTTGAGGGCGCGCTTGGCGAGACCGGTCAGGGTGCCGCCGGGGCACACCTCGATCAGCGCCGTGACCCCCAGCTCGCGGAACGTGTCCATGCACAGGTCCCAGCGCACCGGGTTGGCGACCTGGCCGACCAGACGGGCCACGACGTCGGAGCCCTGGGTGACGGCCTTGCCGTCGCGGTTCGAGAGGTACGTCAGCTTCGGGTCCGCGACGTCGAGGTCCTTGGCGGCCTCCTCGAGCGCGGCGACCGCGGGTGCCATGTGGTGCGTGTGGAACGCGCCCGCGACCTTCAGGGGCACGACCTTGCGGACGCCCTCCGGCTTGTCCTCGGCGAGCGTGGCCAGCTGCTCGGCGGTGCCGGCGGCCACGATCTGGCCCGCGCCGTTCACGTTCGCCGGGGTCAGGCCGAGCTTCTCCAGGTGCGCCAGGGTGACCTCGGGGTCACCGCCGAGCAGCGCCGCCATGCCGGTCTCCGTCACGGCCGCGGCGTCGGCCATGGCCAGGCCCCGCTTGCGCACGAAGCGCAGGGCGGCGTCCTCGGACAGCACTCCCGCGTACGCGGCGGCGGTGATCTCACCCACGCTGTGACCGGCGACGGCGCCCGGCGTGACGGCCCCGCTGTCACCCAGTGCCGCGGCGGAGAGCAGGCCGGCGGCCACGAGCAGCGGCTGCGCCACGGCGGTGTCACGGATCGCGTCCGCGTCCGCCTGCGTGCCGTAGTGGGCGAGGTCGAGACCGATGGCCTCCGACCAGGCGGCGAGGCGGTCGGCGGCGCCGGGGAGGTCGAGCCAGGGGGTCAGGAAGCCGGGCGTCTGAGCGCCTTGGCCGGGAGCGACGAGTACGAGCACTCTCACACTCTCTCTTGTGGACAGTACGAACCGCCCGTGGGGACAGGGACGAAGAACCGCTGAGGGAATTGTAGGGCCCCGACAAAGCCTCAGGCCTGGGGATCACCGTCGGCGAGACGCCCCAGGATCAGCGCGATGCGCAGTGTGAACGCCGAGCGCACATCGGAAGGGGACCAGCCGGTGACGTCAGTCACACGTCGAAGCCGGTAGCGCACGGTGTTGGGGTGCACGAAGAGCATCCGGGCGGCGCCCTCCAGGCTGCTCGCCTGTTCCAGGTAGACGCTGAGGGTCTCCAGGAGCGCGGAACCGGCCTCTTCGAGCGGTCTGTAGATCTCCTCCACCAGCTGTTCGCGCGCCGCCGGATCGCCCGCCATCGCCCGCTCGGGCAGCAGATCGTCCGCGAGGACCGGGCGCGGCGCGTCCTGCCAGGCACTGCACGCCTTCAGGCCCGCGGCGGCGGCCTGCGCGGAGCGGGTGGCGGCGAGCAGGTCGGGCACGATGGGGCCGGCCACGACGGGACCGGCCGCGTACGGGCCGATCAGCGCCTTGGCCACGGCCAGCGGGTTGTCGTTGCCGCCGGCGATGACGACCAGGCGGGCGCCGAGCACACCGGTGAGGACCTGGAGCTTCGCGTGCCGCGCGGCCCGGCGGATGGCCTCGACGGTGAGCTCGCTGTCACCGTCGGGCGCGGTGCCGAGCACCACACACACATGTTCCGGCGAGTTCCAGCCAAGGGCCGCGGCACGAGAGACGGCCCCTTCATCGGCCTCCCCGGAGAGCACCGCGTTCACCACGAGCGACTCCAGGCGCGCGTCCCAGGCACCGCGTGCCTCGGCGGCCTGGGCGTACACCTGAGCGGTGGCGAAGGCGATCTCGCGGGCGTAGACGAGCAGCGCCTCGCGCAGCACGCCCTCGTCGCCGGGCGCCGCCACCTCGTCGATCGCGGACTCCATCACCTCGATGGTGGTCCGCACCATCTCCACGGTCTGCCGCAGCGTGATCGCCCGGGTCAGCTCGCGCGGCGCGGTCCCGAAGACGTCCGTGGAGATCGCCTGCGGGGCGTCCGGGTGCCGGAACCACTCCGTGAACGCGGCGATACCGGCCTGCGCCACCAGGCCGATCCACGAGCGGTTCTCCGGTGGCATCGCCCGGTACCAGGACAGCGTCTCGTCCATGCGCGCGATCGCCTGCGCCGCGAGGCTGCCGGACGACTTCTCCAGGCGCTTCAGGGTCGCGGCGTGCGCGTGGGCGCGGTGGCCGCGCCGGGCGTCGCGGCCGGCGTCCTGGTGGGCTTCGTTCGCTGAGGGTTCGGGCACGGGACAAGACTGCCTTATCGGGACGGCGGCATGCGGGGCCGGGTCCAAGAGCCTGTCTTTGAACCCCCGCCTGCGCCCCGACGCCCGGCACGCACTTCCCCAAGCTCTCGGCTCCGCTCGAGCAGGGGAGACCCCACTACGCCGCTGCGCCCGCGCTCCGCGCGAACGACGGGGGTTCAAAGACAGGCTCTAACGTGGGGTGCGTGATTGATGTACGTCGCTCCGGCGAGCGGTATCCGGGGGGCGACCCCATGGCGGGGATCGACTCCTTCCACGCCTTCTCCTTCGGGCCCTACTACGAGCCCCACAACCTCCGCTTCGGCGCGCTGCTCGCCTGCAACGAGGAGCACCTCGCGCCGGGCGCCGGCTTCGACGAACACCCGCACAGCCACACCGAGATCGTCACCTGGGTCGTCACGGGCGAGCTCACCCACCGCGACTCCGCGGGCCATGAGTCGGTGATCCGCCCCGGCGACGTCCAGCACCTCAGCGCGGGCGCCGGCGTACGGCACGTCGAGCGCAACGCGGGCCCGGACCCGCTGACGTTCCTCCAGATGTGGCTGGCCCCCCTGGAGCCCGGCGGCACCCCGTCGTACGACATCGTCCGCGGCATCGCCGACTCCACCCCCTACGCCGTCCCCGCGGCGGGCGCTCTCCTCCACGTACGCCGCCTCGCCCCCGGCGAACGCACGGCCCTCCCGGACGCCCCCGCGGTCTACGTCCACGTGGTCCACGGCGAAGTGGCGCTGGCGGACGAGGAGTTGACCCCGGGCGACGCGGCCCGGGTGACGGGGGAGCAGGGGGTGGACGTGGTGTCGTACGGGGGGAGGGCGGAACTGCTGGTGTGGGAGATGGGCTAGGCCCGCGGCGAACCTACAGCTCGGCCAGCACCGCGTCCGTGAACGCGGGCCACGCCTCCACGGCCCACGGCCCAAAGGCCCGGTCCGCCAGGGCCACGCACGCCGCCCCCGCGTCGGGGTCCACCCACAGAAACGTTCCCGCCTGCCCGAAGTGCCCGAAGGTCCGCGGCGAGGACGAACTCCCCGTCCAGTGCGGCGACTTCCCGTCCCGGATCTCGAACCCGAGCCCCCAGTCGTTGGGGTTCTGATGCCCGTACCCCGGCAGCACGCCCTTGAGCCCGGGGTAGGTCACGGACATCGCGGCCGCGACGGTCCGCGGATCGAGCAGCCGCGGCTGCTGCACCTCGGCCGCGAACCGCACGAGATCGTCCACGGTCGACACCCCGTCCTTGGCGGGCGACCCCGCACCGGCGAGGGACGTCGAGGACATCCCGAGCGGCTCGAGCACGGCCTGCCGCAGATAGTCGGCGAAGGGGATCTCGGTCGCCTTGGCGATGTGGTCGCCCAGCACCTCGAACCCGGCGTTGGAGTACAGCCGCCGCCTCCCCGGCGCCGCCACCACCTCGTGCTCGTCGAAGGCGAGCCCACTGGTGTGCGCGAGCAGATGCCGCACGGTGGACCCCTCGGGCCCGGCGGGTTCGTCCAGCTCGACGGCCCCCTCCTCGTACGCGACGAGGGCCGCGTACGCCGCGAGGGGTTTGGTGACCGAGGCGAGCGCGAAGCGGTGCCCGGTGGGCCCATGGGTCCCGGCCACCGTGCCGTCCGCGCGGACGACGGCGGCGGCCGCGGTCGGGACCGGCCAGTTCTCGATCAGTGCCAGGCTCTGCATGCGCAGAAGCCTAAGCGCCCTAGAGTTTGAGCTGCATGTAGGGGTCGGGCTTGCGGACGAAGCCGAGCGAGGCGTACAGCGGCTCGGCGTCGGGCGACGCGGTGAGGTCCACCTGTCCGGCGCCCCGCTCGCGGAACCAGTCGAGCAGCGCCTCCACGCAGGCGCGGGAGAAGCCCCGGCGGCGCGTGCCGGGGTCGGTGGCGACGCTGAAGAGGTAGCCCGCGACGCCGTGCGGATTGCCCGCGCGCCCGATGCGGTACTCCAGGGTGCCCACGGCGAGCGCGGCGAGGGCGCCGGGCCGCTCGGGGTGGTCGACGACGAACGCGGCGAAGTGCCCGTCGGGGTCGGCGAGGTGCTCGCGCACGGTGGGGACGGACTCGGCCTGCCAGTCGGTGACGGACGTGCGGGGGAGGGTGCCGTCCACCGTGAACACGGAGTCGATCATGACCTGACGCAGGCGTATGACTTCTTCGGCGTCCGCGGGCACAGCGCGGCGTACAAGGCTCATGGCGGCACGGTAGTCAGCACACCCCGGTGCCGTCCCGGGGATTTCCCCTTGCTTGGAGTGCACTCGAAGGTTTTAGCGTGGGGGTCATGACGGTGATGGAGACCACCCCCGCACCCGCCCGGGACCGGGCAGACCGGACCGCGTCCGAGGTCTGCGCCACGCCCCCGCCCCCGCACCCGCGCCCGGAGGGCCGGGACCACTACACGATCAGCGAGGTCGTCGCGGTGACCGGCCTGACCGCGCACACCCTGCGCTGGTACGAGCGGATCGGCCTGATGCCGCACGTCGACCGCTCCCACACCGGCCAGCGCCGCTACCGCAACCGCGACCTGGACTGGTTGAACCTCGTCGGCAAGCTGCGCCTGACCGGCATGCCGGTCGCGGACATGGTGCGCTACGCCGAGCTGGTGCGCGAGGGCGACCACACCTTCGCGCGGCGCCGGGAGCTGCTGGAGCGCACCCGGCACGACGTGCGGGCCCGGATCGCCGAGCTCCAGGACACGCTCGCCGTCCTCGACCACAAGATCGACATCTACTCCGACCGGAGGCACGGAACACAGTGAGCATCACCACCGCACGGCTCGGCACGGACGGCCCCGAGGTCGGCGTACAGGGCCTCGGCTGCATGGGCATGAGCTTCGCGTACGGCCCCACGGACGCCGACGAGGCCCGCGCCACCCTGGAGCGGGCCCTGGACCTCGGCGTCACGCTCTACGACACCGCCGACGCGTACGCCAAGGGGGAGAACGAGGAGTTCCTCGCCCCCTTCGTCGGGGCCCACCGCGACGACGTCGTCATCGCCACCAAGTTCGCCCTGGCCATGGACCCGGACGACCCGACGAAGCGGATCATCCGCAACGATCCGGACTACATCCGCTCCTGCGCCGACGCCAGCCTGCGCCGCCTCGGCGTGGACGCCATCGACCTCTACTACATGCACCGCCGCGACCCGAAGGTGCCGATCGAGGAGACCGTCGGCGTGATGGCCGAACTGGTCGCGGCCGGCAAGGTCAAGCACCTCGGGCTCAGCGAGGTCACCGGCGACGAACTGCGCGCCGCCCACGCCGTGCACCCCATCGCGGCCCTGCAGTCGGAGTGGTCGCTGTTCAGCCGGGACATCGAGCGCGGCGTCGTCCCGGCCGCCGCCGAGCTCGGCGTGACCCTCGTGCCGTACTCCCCGCTCGGCCGCGGCTTCCTCACGGGCGCCTTCGTCAGCGCCGACAAGGAGCTGGGCGCGGACGACTTCCGCCGTCAGCAGCCCCGCTTCACCGGCGCCAACGCCGCCGCCAACGCGGCGCTCCTGGAGCCGGTGCGCACGGTCGCCGCCGCGCACGACGCGACCCCGGCCCAGATCGCCCTGGCCTGGGTGCAGCAGCGCGCCGCGGTCCACGGCCTGCCGGTCGTCCCGATCCCCGGCACCCGCAAGCGCACCCGCCTGGAGGAGAACACGGCAGCCACCCGCATCCACCTGACCCCCGACGAACTGGCCCTCCTGGACCCGATCGCCACCCAGGTGTCCGGAGACCGCTACGCGGACATGACGTTCACATCGGCGGGCCGAGAGTAGTCAAGGGGCGCCCCGCAGGAGGAGGCGCCCCAGGGAGCGCCCCAAAGGGGCGCGGGGAACTGCGCGCCCAGCCACAAATCACCCGCAGCCGCCGAACCAGAAAGCCCCCCAGCCCGGAGGGCGGACCGCCCCAAGGCCCAGGGGCCGGCTAAAGCTCAGCCAGCAGCTCGGCCTTCTTGGCCGTGAACTCGTCATCGGTCAGCAGCCCCGCCTGATGCAACTCCCCAAGGTGCCGGATCCGATCGGCGATATCCGCGGGATCACGCCGAACGGCGGGCGCGGCGGCGGGAATCACCGCGGGCGCGGGCCCCGACGAGCGCACCGCCGCGAGGACGGCCGCGGCGAACGGCAGCGACTCGTGCACCGGCCCGTAGCCGAGGCCGAACACGACGGCCGCCGGGTCCTGGTCGGCCTGCGCGGGCTGGGCGGGCTGCGCCTCGCGGCGCAGCAGCCGCAGATGGCCCTCGAAGACCTCCGGCGAGCGCCACTCGACCCCGCTCAGGTCGGTGACCGGGAAACTCTGGTCACCGGCCTTCCACTTCGCCGACGAGGCCCCCGTCCAGAACCAGCGGAAGGCCACCGACTTGCCGTCGAAGGACGCCTTCCCGTCGTACGCCTTGAACTGCAGCGGCGCCTCGGGCGCGGCCACCAGATGGCGGTCCGCCGGGCCCGGGTCGGACGCCGGGAGCGCCGCGCGCAGTTCGTCCGCGTAGTACTCGGCGAGCGTCTCGCGCTCCGCCGGCAGCACCAGGCGGTACGGATCCGAGCCGTCCTTGAGCTGTCCCGCCGCCGCCTCCATGAGCGGGTCTGCACCCGGTCTCGGGACGGCGTGCAGGACGGTCGTCCCGCGCTTGCCCGGTGTGAGCGTCACGCCCGCGATCGCCTCATGAGGGATGCGGCGCTCACCGAGAGCCTGGAACAGCTTCGGCGTACGGATCCCCCGTTCGAAGCGGATGAGCACGGAGTCGGACTCGAACTCCCAGGCGGCGTGAAATCCGGCCAGTACATCACCCATGCGGCTCATCGTATGCGGCACGCGCTTCTCCGTCTCTCCTGCGGCGGGCCGCTGTTTCGTCGATTTCTACGCGCGTCAGGCCATCGCCGTACCGGAAATACCTTCCCGGCAGGCTCCATCCCCACTGGCGCAGCGCACTTCGTCGTACGCGCCGACGCCGATCTCGGCGAAGTTGCGGAGGCTGTCCGTGCCCGGCTCGAAGTATCCGGTGTGACCGCGGGCGCGGTCGGCGGACACCACGCGCGCGCCGAAGCCCGCGGAGACGGGGTCGGCGCCGTGGCCGAGCCCGCCGACTTCCATGTGCGGCACATCCTGGATCCAGTCGTCGCTGTCCCGTGCGGCCCAGATCCGCGCGTGCGCGCCGAGGCCGGAGGCGCTGTCGGCGCGCATGCCGGGGCTGCCCGCGACCGCGATGTCGGTGACCCGCGGCGGCAGCCGGCGGGCCGCGACTCCGCACACCACGGAGCCGTAGCTGTGGCAGTACAGCGCCACCCCGGTGCGGCCGGGCAGCGCGCGCACCATCGAGTCGAGGCGCACCGCGCCGTCGTCGGCGCGCATGGAGGTGGCCGCGTCCACGCCGAGGCCGACGGGCGCGGTGTAGTCGGCCCAGGCGATCACGGCGGTACGCGTGCGGGGGTTCGCGGCGCGCTCCGCGCGGTACAGGGACTTCGCCATGCCGACGGGGGCCGCGTACTTGCGCTGGGTGCGTTCGAAGGTGAGGACGTTCGTGTCGACTCCGGGCACCACGACCGACACGCGGGCGGCCCGGTCGAGGTCTCCGAAGACCTCGGCCATGCGTCCGGAGCCCATCGGATCGAAGGCGAACACCTGGCGGTCCTGGCGCATCATCACGCCGAACCGCTTCATCCGGCGCTCCGCCTCCTGTTTCCCTACGGGTGACAGGCGGTCGTCGTGCATGCGTTCCCGTTCGATCGCGCGCGCTTCGCGCAGGGCGATGCGGTTCGCCTGGTAACGCAGCCGCACGGGGGCGCCGTTCATGTTGCCGACCGCGAGGGGATAGCGGGCGGCGAGCCGGTCGCGCTGATGCGCCGTGAGGGAGGCGAAGAAGTGCGCGAGCCTGGCGGCCGGGGCACCGGCGTCGGGCAGGTCCCGGCCGTCGATGCGTCCCCGCTCCCAGGCGGAGACCGCGGCTTCGAGCGGCGAGGCGGCGCCTCTGTGCTGGCGCACCGCGGTCCAGCCGGTGGTCGCGAGCATGACGAAGACCACGGTGAGTGCGAGCAGAGCGCGCCAAACGCCGAGTTGAGGGGAGGAGTCGAAGGAAGTCACTGCGGGACACCCTAGGAGAAGCGCGCTGCCTCCCGTGCAAGGGGTGAGGCAGATCACGTTTCCGGAGGGGTAATTGTGGTGAACCGGACACTTCTCGGGCGCGTTCGTCACCCTGTGTGTGCGGGGTGGTACGTGGCACGCGTGCGGCGCACGGTGACGGGGAGTGCGCCGTGGTCACTCAGCGTACGAGTGGGGCCGGAGGGTTGTCGGCTTGCGGGGCCGTCGCGCGGCGCACCGCGGTGCCGTCAGTGGTCGCGGCGGTGTCGTCAGCGCTCGCGCCAGTCCTCCGCGAGGGCGGGGCCCAGGTGGTCGAGGTACGTCTCCGTGATGGCCCGGATCGACTCGACGCTGATGTCCTCGCCCGCGCCCCACATCCGCCCGGTGACCCGCATGACCCCGCTGAACGCGGCGACCGCCACGCGCGGGCGCGGGTCGGTGGCGAGGTCGACGCCCTCGCGCTCGGCGATCACGCCCGCGATCTGCTCCTCCATCTCGATGGAGCGGCGCATGTGGACGGCGAGCAGCGAGGGGGTCGACTCGATCATCTGGTAGGTGCGCATGTGGAGTTCGACCGGGACGACCGCCTCGATCGACTCGCCCACCGCGTCCCAGGAGCCGAGCACGGCCCCGCGCAGCGCCGCCAACGGCCCCTCGTCGGCGGGGCGTTCGCGCAGCGCCCTGACGAACCGCTCCTCCACCATCTCCTGCATGGCGAAGGCGGTCTCCTGCTTGCCCGCGAAGTGCCGGAAGAACGTGCGCTGGGAGACGTCGACGGCCTCGACGATCTCGTCGACCGTCGTCTCCTCGTACCCCTTGGTGGTGAACAGTTCGAGCGCCGCCCGCAGCAACGCGTCCCGCGTGCGCTGCTTCTTGCGTTCGCGCAAGCCCGGACCGGTCACGCCCTGTACCCCGTTTCTCCCGATTTCCCACCCGTTTTGCCGGCTCACCATACCTGTGGCGGCGTACCTGTGAGCTAAATGACAGCGGCCGACTTCTGAGATGCTTTGTCAAGTGTCAGCGACTGACTCTAACCTCGACGCATGACAAGTCAGACCACCGTCGACAAGGCGGACAAGGCGCCGGAGCCCGTGCCGACTCCGGCCCCGGTCAAGGGACTTCGCGGTCATCCATGGCTCACGCTGTTCTCCGTCGCGATCGGCGTGATGATGGTGGCCCTGGACGGCACGATCGTCGCGGTCGCCAACCCCGCCATCACCAAGGACCTGGGCGCCTCCCTCGCGGACGTCCAATGGATCACCAACGGCTATCTCCTGGCGCTCGCCGTCGCCCTCATCACGGCCGGCAAGCTCGGTGACCGCTTCGGCCACCGGCAGACCTTCCTCATCGGCGTCGTCGGCTTCGCCCTGGCCTCCGGCGCCATCGGCCTGTCCGGCAGCGTCTCCCTGGTCATCGCCTTCCGGGTGCTCCAGGGGCTGTTCGGCGCCCTGCTGATGCCGGCCGCGCTCGGCCTGCTGCGGGCCACCTTCCCGGCCGAGAAGCTGAACATGGCCATCGGCATCTGGGGCATGGTCATCGGTGCCTCCACCGCGGGCGGCCCCATCCTCGGCGGCGTCCTGGTCGAGCACGTCAACTGGCAGTCGGTGTTCTTCATCAACGTGCCCGTCGGCGCCCTCGCGCTGGCCCTCGGCCTGCTGATCCTCCTGGACCACCGGGCCGAGAAGGCGCCGCGCTCCTTCGACATCCCGGGCATCGTGCTGCTCTCGGCCGCGATGTTCGCCCTGATCTGGGCGCTCATCAAGGCGGGCGACCCGTGGGGCTGGGGCAGCGGCAAGACGTGGGCGTTCCTGGGCGCGTCGGTCGTGTGCTTCGTGCTGTTCGCCCTCTGGGAGAAGCGGGTCGCGGAGCCGCTGATCCCGCTCGGCCTGTTCCGCTCGGTGCCGCTGTCCGCGGGCACCGCACTGATGGTCCTGATGGCCTTCGCCTTCATGGGCGGCCTGTTCTTCGTCACCTTCTACCTGCAGAACGTGCACGGTATGAGCCCCGTCGACAGCGGCCTGCACCTGCTCCCGCTGACGGCCATGATGATCGTCTCCTCACCGCTCGCCGGGGCCCTGATCACCCGGTTCGGGCCGCGGATCCCGCTGGTGGGCGGCATGGTCTGCACCGCGGTCGCGATGTTCGGCATGACGACCATGACGACGGGGACCGGCACGCTGCCCATGTCCGTCTGGTTCGCGCTCCTCGGCCTCGGCCTCGCCCCGGTCATGGTCGGCGCGACCGAAGTCATCGTGGGCAACGCCCCGTTGGAGCTCTCCGGCGTCGCGGGCGGCCTCCAGCAGGCGGGCATGCAGGTCGGCGGCAGCCTCGGCACGGCGGTGCTCGGCGCGGTGATGTCCAACACCGTCGACGCCGACCTCAAGGGCAACTGGCAGGACGCGGGCCTGCCCGGCACCCCGCCGCCCGGCCTCGACAAGGCCGCCGCGACCGGGTCCGTGCCGGAGCAGATCGCCAAGGCCCCGGGCGTCGACCAGGGCGTCGTCGCCAGGATCTCGGACGTCGTGCACGACACCTTCATGTCGGGCATGGGCGTGGCCTTCACCGTCGCGGGCGTCGTCGGCGTGATCGCGGCGGTCGTCGCGACACTCACCAAGCGCGGGGCGAACGCGGAGGCGGGGGCGGGGGCGGCGCACATCTAGCGGTCCGGTCGGCGGCGCCCCCCTTAGGGGTGAACCCCGCCGCCAAGTGAAGCCGTCCTAGGGAAAGCCCTCCGGGTCCGCTCGGGGGGCTTTCGCCTATCAGGGTGAGCTGTACGAGAACCCCTTCCGGCTCCCGCGTCCCACCGCCGAGAGTGGCGGCAAGTGAGCTGTTACGACACGGGGGTTGATGCACATGCGTACGACCATGCGTTCCGCCATGCCCGGCACCGCGGCCGTCCTGGCACTGACGACGGCCGCCCTGGCCGCCGCCGTCCTGACACCGACGCACGCCGGAGCCGCCGGACCACCACGGCTCCGCGGCTGCGGCCCGGGTGAGCTCTGCCTCTGGGAGAAGGCGGACTTCAAGGGCCAGCGGCATGCGTACGAGCTGGCCGGTACGGACATCGAGAGCTGCGTCGCGCTGCCGGAGGGGGACGGCGCGGCGGCCCTCGCCAACCGCACCGGCCGGCCCGTCACCACGTACCAGTCGGCCGAGTGCGACGAGACGGCGGAGTTCAACACCTACCCGGGCAACGGCACGTGGGCACCCGAGTCGCCGTATCGGGTGCGGGCGTTCAAGATCTGGGAGCGTTGACGGGGGAGGCGCCGCCGACGGCGTCCTGACCGGACGGCTGCCGCGGCACGGTGGTCACGGCACCGCCGGACAGCGCGCTCAGCTGCGCGCGCAGGGCCGTGACCTCCGCGGTGAGGGCCTCGATCGCGGCGGTCTGGCGGCGCTCCTCGGCGTCGTCCTTCTCGAAGCGGGCGATGAACCACGCCGCGATGTTGGCGGTGACGACACCGAGCAGCGCGATGCCCGACAGCATCAGCCCGACCGCGAGCACCCGGCCGAGCCCGGTCGTCGGCGCGTGGTCGCCGTAGCCCACGGTCGTCATCGTGGTGAACGACCACCACACGGCGTCGCCCAGCGTCTTGATGTTGCCGTCCGGCGACTCCCGCTCCACCGAGAGCACGGCCAGTGAGCCGAACATCAGCAGCCCCACCACGGCGCCCACCACATACGTCGTCAGCTTGATCTGCGACGCCATGCGGGCGCGCCGCCCGACGAGCAGCAGCGTCGAGACCAGCCGCAGCAGCCGCAGCGGCTGGATCATCGGCAGCACCACGGCGCACAGGTCGAGCCAGTGCGTGCGTACGAATCGGGCGCGGCGCTCGGCGAGAGCGAGCCGCACCACGTAGTCCGCGGCGAACGCGCCCCAGACGAACCACTCCACCGCGGTACATGCCCGCGTCACCGACGCGCCCGCCTCGGGCCGCACTATCGGCACGGCGTAGGCGACGGCGAACGCCACGGCGAGCGCAAGCAGCGGACGCTGGGTGCGCCGTTCCCAGCGGACCTGCGCCGACTGCTCCGGCGCCGACTGCTCCGGCCCCCGCCGCTCCGGCTCTGTCGGCTGTGCCGTCTCATCCCTCATGACCGCATCGTAAGGACACAGCGAGGGGCGGCGGGCCCCGTGGCCCGCCGCCCCTCGCCGGAAGGAGCCGCTATGCGCCAGGTGTCACGCGTCGCCCCCGGCGGCGCCCGGGTCGGCCGCCGTGACGTCCAGGAGCTGATAGCGGTCGATCGCCTGCTTCAGGAGGGAGCGGTCGACCTTGCCCTCGCGGGCCAGCTCGGTGAGGACCGCGACCACGATGGACTGCGCGTCGATGTGGAAGTACCGCCGGGCGGCACCCCGCGTGTCCGCGAACCCGAAGCCGTCCGCGCCCAGCGACTGGTAGGTGCCGGGCACCCAGCGGGAGATCTGGTCGGGCACGCTCCGCATCCAGTCGGAGACGGCCACGAACGGACCCTCGGACCCGGAGAGCTTCCGCGTCACATAGGGCACGCGCTGCTCCTCCTCCGGGTGCAGCAGGTTGTGCCGCTCCGCGTCGACGGCCTCGCGGCGCAGCTCGTTCCAGGAGGTCGCCGACCAGACGTCCGCCTTGACGTTCCATTCGGAGGCCAGGATCCGCTGCGCCTCCAGGGCCCAGGGCACCGCGACGCCGGAGGCCATGATCTGGGCCGGGATGGCGCCGTGCTCCCCGGCCTTGAGGCGGTGGATGCCCTTGAGGATGCCCTCGACGTCCACGTCGTCCGGCTCCGCCGGGTGCTGGATCGGCTCGTTGTAGACGGTCAGGTAGTAGAAGACGTCCTCGCCGGGCCTGCCGTCCGCCGTCTCGCCGTACATCCGGCGCAGGCCGTCCTTGACGATGTGGGCGATCTCGAAGCCGAAGGCCGGGTCGTAGGCGACACAGCCCGGATTGGTGGAGGCGAGCAGCTGCGAGTGCCCGTCGGCGTGCTGGAGCCCCTCGCCGGTCAGCGTCGTGCGGCCGGCGGTCGCGCCGAGCACGAAACCGCGCGCGAGCTGGTCGGCCATCTGCCAGAACTGATCGCCGGTGCGCTGGAACCCGAACATCGAGTAGAAGACGTACACCGGGATCAGCGGTTCGCCGTGCGTGGCGTAGGCCGAGCCCGCGGCGATCAGGGACGCCGTGCAGCCCGCCTCGGAGATGCCGTCGTGCAGCATCTGTCCGGTCGGGGACTCCTTGTAGGCGAGCAGCAGATCACGGTCCACCGCCTCGTACTGCTGGCCGAGCGGGTTGTAGATCTTCGCGCTCGGGAAGAACGAGTCCATGCCGAAGGTGCGGTACTCATCGGGCGCGATCAGCACGAACCGCTTGCCGATCTCCTTGTCCCGCATGAGGTCCTTGAGGAGCCGCACAAACGCCATGGTCGTGGCGATGGACTGCTGACCGGAGCCCTTCTTCACGGACGCGTACGTCTTGTCCTCGGGCAGCGGCAGCGGCTTCGCGCGCACGACGCGGGTCGGGACATAGCCGCCCAGGCTCCGGCGCCGGTCGTGCATGTACTGGATCTCTTCGGAGTCGCGCCCCGGGTGGTAGTAGGGGGGCGGCCCGTCCTCCAGCTGCTTGTCCGTGATCGGCAGGTGCAGCCGGTCCCGGAAGCCCTTGAGGTCGTCGACCGTCAGCTTCTTCATCTGGTGCGTGGCGTTGCGGCCCTCGAAGTTCGGGCCGAGCGTCCAGCCCTTGATCGTCTTGGCCAGGATGACCGTCGGCTGCCCCTTGTGCGCCTTGGCCGCGGAGAACGCCGCGAAGATCTTCCGGTGGTCGTGGCCGCCGCGCCCCAGGTGCAGGATCTGATCGTCGGTCATGCCCTCGACCATCGCCCGCAGCCGCTGGTCGTCGCCGAAGAAGTGGTCGCGGATGTAGGCACCGGTCTCGGTGGCGTACGTCTGGTACTGCCCGTCGGGCGTGGTGTTCATCCTGTTGACGAGCACGCCGTCCCGGTCCTGGGCGAGCAGCGGGTCCCAACTGCGGTCCCACACCAGCTTGATGACGTTCCATCCGGCGCCCCGGAACTGCGACTCCAGCTCCTGGATGATCTTGCCGTTGCCGCGCACCGGGCCGTCCAGGCGCTGCAGGTTGCAGTTGACGACGAAGGTGAGGTTGTCGAGCCCCTCGCGCGCGGCGATGGAGAGCTGGCCGAGGGACTCCGGCTCGTCCATCTCGCCGTCGCCGAGGAACGCCCAGACGTGCGACTTGGAGGTGTCGGCGATGCCGCGCGCCTCCATGTAGCGGTTCATCCGCGCCTGGAAGATCGCGCCGAGCGGGCCGAGGCCCATGGAGACCGTGGGGAACTCCCAGAAGTCCGGCATCAGCCGCGGGTGGGGATACGACGACAGGCCGTCGGGCGCCTTGGACTTCTCCTGCCGGAACCCGTCGAGCTGCTGCTCCGAGAGCCGGTCGAGGAGGAAGGCGCGGGCGTAGATGCCGGGGGACGCGTGCCCCTGGAAGAAGATCTGGTCGCCGCCGTCGCCCTCGTCCTTGCCGCGGAAGAAGTGGTTGAACCCCACGTCGTACAGCGACGCCGAGGAGGCGAAGGTCGCGATGTGACCGCCGACGCCGATGCCGGGACGCTGGGCGCGCGAGACCATCACCGCGGCGTTCCACCGGGTCGCGTTCAGGACCTTGCGCTCGATCTCCTCGTTGCCGGGGAAGAACGGCTCGTCCTTGGTGGCGATGGTGTTGACGTAGTCCGTGCTGCGCATCTCGGGCACGGCCACGCGCTTCTCGCGGGCACGCTCGATCAGGCGGAGCATCAGATAGCGGGCCCGCTCACGGCCGCGCTCGTCGACGGCGGCGTCGAGGGAGTCGAGCCATTCCTGGGTCTCTTCTGGATCGAAATCCGGGACCTGGCTGGGAAGGCCGCCAATGATGATCGGGTTGCGATCGGATCCGGAAGCCACGCTGTTCCTTCGCTGTGTTGTCGCGCGGTGCGGCGCGAGCGGATTCGTGCTCTGGCTGGGCGCTGCTCTGTACTCTCTGGGGACCCTGGGTCCCTGGGGGTCTGCATTGTCTGGGGACTCTGGGGCCCCGGGGTCTGCTCAAGACTCTGTCGTCGGTGCCGGCACAGGTGCCGTTTCCTGCCCGTACGGTGTCCGGACGTACCGGTGCGTACGACGCTCACCATCGTCTACCCCGGCGGTGGATACGTCATCTCTACCTCCAGGTAACCGGGACGACGGCCGCCGTCCCTGGGGTAGGCTCGGCCAAATCGCAACGATACGCCCATCCTGCCCAGCGGCTCCGTGGAGCCGCCCCGGCCCCTTCCGGATGTGGCCACAGTTGCGGTGACACGGTCGGGAACGTCACCGTTTCGGCGGTCTCGACGGCCGGGTACTTGCGCGATCCGTCCCGCCCGTGTGGACTACGGCCAATGCCCCGCGCACGCGCGTGGCTGAAGGCATTCCCAAGAACAAGATCAGGAGGCAAGCCGTGAGCGCGACCGCGGACCACGCGGAGGAGCGGACGAACCCTGCCGCGAGGCTGGGGTTCCAGCCCGAGCAGGTGGTCCAGGAGATCGGCTACGACGACGACGTCGATCAGGAGCTCCGCGAGGCCATTGAAGAGGTGATCGGCAGCGAACTCGTCGATGAGGAGTACGACGATGTCGCGGATGGCGTGGTGCTGTGGTTCCGCGAGGACGACGGCGACCTGACGGACGCGCTGGTGGACGCGCTCCAGCTCATCGACGAGGGTGGCGACATCCTGCTGCTGACGCCCAAGACCGGCCGTGACGGCTATGTCGAGCCGAGCGAGATCAGCGAAGCGGCGCAGACCGCGGGCCTGGCTCAGACGAAGAGCTTCAGCGTCGGCAAGGACTGGACGGGCAGCCGTCTGGTGACGCCCAAGGCGGCCGCCAAGAAGCGCTGACCGGCCACCGGCCCTCCGAAGTCATTCCGTGAGGCCCCCGACGACAGGCGTCGTCGGGGGCCTCACGTCCGTCCCGGCGGGGCCGGTGCGTACGCTGGGTCACCCGAACGGCTTCGTCGAAGGGAAGTGGGTATTCGTGGCTCTCGAGGTGGGCGACAAGGCCCCTGAGTTCGAGCTGAAGGACAACCACGGGCGCACGGT
Organism: Streptomyces aureoverticillatus; assembly: GCF_014649395.1. Lineage (GTDB taxonomy): Bacteria > Actinomycetota > Actinomycetes > Streptomycetales > Streptomycetaceae > Streptomyces > Streptomyces aureoverticillatus. The sequence goes on along the minus strand of NZ_BMSY01000002.1, from coordinate 2,755 downwards.
GCGGCTCGCGGACTTCCGGGGGCACAAGAACGTGGTGCTGCTCTTCTACCCGTTCGCGTTCACCGGGGTGTGCACGGGCGAGCTCTGCGCCCTGCGCGACGAGCTGCCGAAGTTCGTCAACGACGACACCCAGCTCCTCGCCGTCTCGAACGACTCCATCCACACCCTGCGCGTCTTCGCCGAGCAGGAGGGCCTGGAGTACCCCCTCCTGTCGGACTTCTGGCCGCACGGCGAGACCTCGCGCGCGTACGGCGTCTTCGACGAGGACAAGGGCTGCGCCGTGCGCGGGACCTTCATCATCGACAAGGACGGCGTGGTGCGCTGGACCGTGGTCAACGGCCTGCCCGACGCGCGGGACCTGAACGACTACGTGAAGGCGCTCGAGAACCTCTGAGAACACCCGTGTGGAAGCCTGTGGCCACCGGGAACCGGTCACTAGGATCCACACGTTGATCCGATGGCAAGCACGACTGGGGCTCCCCGCCCCTGGACACCAATTGGGAGGACTCGTGGGAGTCAGCCTCAGCAAGGGCGGCAACGTATCGCTGAGCAAGGAGGCGCCTGGCCTGACCGCCGTCACGGTCGGCCTCGGCTGGGACGTCCGTACCACCACCGGGACGGACTTCGACCTGGACGCCAGCGCCATCCTGACGAACGCGGAGGGCAAGGTCAGCAGTGACGCCAACTTCGTGTTCTTCAACAACCTGAAGAGCCCGGACGGCTCCGTGGAGCACACCGGCGACAACATCACCGGTGAGGGCGAGGGCGACGACGAGCAGATCAAGGTCAACCTCGCGGCGGTCCCGGCGGACATCGAGAAGATCGTCTTCCCCGTCTCGATCTACGACGCGGAGAACCGCCAGCAGTCCTTCGGCCAGGTCCGCAACGCCTTCATCCGCGTGGTGAACCAGGCCGGCGAGGCCGAGCTCGCCCGGTACGACCTCTCCGAGGACGCCTCCACGGAGACGGCCATGGTCTTCGGCGAGCTGTACCGCCACGGCGCGGAGTGGAAGTTCCGCGCCGTCGGCCAGGGGTATGCCTCGGGCCTGCGCGGCATCGCGCAGGACTTCGGCGTCAACGTCTGAGCCGAGCAGTCAGCAACACCCCATCGCCTGGGTCGTCCGGCGCCGCACACGACAGTGCGGCGCCGGACGCGCTAGGCACCGCATGGCCGCCGGGCCCCGCCCACCGCGCCGGGGCCCGCCGGCGGCCCAACGCTCCAGCACCTCGGGGAGGACCAGCATCATGGGCGTCACGCTCGCCAAGGGAGGCAATGTCTCCCTGTCCAAGGCCGCACCCGATCTCACGAAGGTGATGGTCGGCCTCGGCTGGGACGCTCGCTCCACCACCGGAGCCCCGTTCGACCTCGACGCCAGTGCCCTGATGTGCCAGTCCGGCCGGGTCCTCGGCGACGAGTGGTTCGTGTTCTACAACAATCTGACGAGCCCGGACGGCTCCGTCGAGCACACCGGCGACAACCTGACCGGCGAGGGCGACGGCGACGACGAGTCGCTGATCATCGACCTCTCCCAGGTCCCGGCCCACTGCGACAAGATCGTCTTCCCCGTCTCCATCCATGAGGCGGACAATCGGGGGCAGACGTTCGGCCAGGTCAGCAACGCCTTCATCCGGGTGGTGAACCAGGCCGACGGCCAGGAGCTCGCGCGCTACGACCTCAGTGAGGACGCCTCCACGGAGACCGCGATGATCTTCGGCGAGGTCTATCGCTACGGCGGCGAGTGGAAGTTCCGCGCCGTCGGGCAGGGGTACGCGTCCGGCCTGCGGGGCATCGCTCTAGACTTCGGAGTCAATGTTTCCTAAAGGACTCTCCCCGGGTTCCCCAAACGGCTGACGGCCCGCCCGTCGGCCACGGGGATTCCGGGGGCACCCCCCGGCAGACTCTTCGGAAGCCGGGGACGGCGCGGGGGAGACCCGTACACACACGATTGGGTAGCCAGTGGTACTGAAAACCTTCGGCTGGTCGTTCGCAGTTACTGCGCTCGGCCTGGTCGCAGCGGTGTTCTACGGGGGGTGGACCGGGTTCGGGATCGTGGCGATCCTGTCCGTCCTCGAGATCTCGCTGTCCTTCGACAACGCGGTGGTCAACGCCGGAATCCTGAAGAAGATGAATGCCTTCTGGCAGAAGATCTTCCTCACCATCGGCGTGCTGATCGCCGTCTTCGGCATGCGTCTTGTCTTCCCCGTCGTGATCGTCGCTGTCAGCGCGAAAATGGGCCCGATCGAAGCGGTCAAGCTCGCGCTCAACGACAAGGACCAGTACCAGCAGCTCGTCACCGACGCGCACCCGTCGATCGCCGCCTTCGGCGGCATGTTCCTGCTGATGATCTTCCTCGACTTCGTCTTCGAGGACCGGGACATCAAGTGGCTCGGCTGGCTGGAGCGGCCGCTGGCCAAGCTCGGCAAGATCGACATGCTCTCGGTCTGCATCGCGCTGATCGTGCTGCTCGGCTCCGCGATGACCTTCGCCAAGCACGCCCACCAGCACGGCGGCACGCATGCGGACAAGGCGGAGACGGTCCTGATCTCAGGTGTCGCGGGTCTCATCACCTATCTGGTGGTGGGCGGTCTCTCCGGCTACTTCGAGGACAAACTCGAGGAAGAGGAGGAGCGCGAGCACGAGCAGGAGGAAGAGGCCAAGAAGGCGGGCAAGCCGGTCTCGGCGGTCAAGCTCGCCGGCAAGGCCGCGTTCTTCATGTTCCTCTACCTGGAGGTCCTGGACGCGTCCTTCTCCTTC
>NZ_BMSY01000001.1 GCF_014649395.1 Streptomyces aureoverticillatus | reverse complement strand
CTGGTACTAATAGGCCGAGGGCTTGTCCTCAGTTGCTCGCGTCCACTGTGTTGGTTCTGAAACCACGAACAACCCCGTATGTCGGGCCACGACTACGGTGCGGTTGAGAGTTTCATAGTGTTTCGGTGGTCATAGCGTGAGGGAAACGCCCGGTTACATTCCGAACCCGGAAGCTAAGCCTTACAGCGCCGATGGTACTGCAGGGGGGACCCTGTGGGAGAGTAGGACGCCGCCGAACTAATTGTAGAGAAAACCCCCGTGCCTTTCGGCACGGGGGTTTTCTGCGTTTAGGGTCGAACCATGCGATACGACCTGATCATCTTCGACAATGACGGTGTCCTCGTGGACAGCGAGCCGATCTCCAACACGATCCTCGCCGCATACCTGACGGAACTCGGCCACCCCACCTCGTACGAAGACTCCCTGCGGGACTACATGGGCGCCGCCCTCCACCGCGTACACGACACCATTCTCGAACGGACCGGGAAGCAGCTGCCCGAAGACTTCGACGACGTCTTCCACGGGCGGGTCTTCGCCGCCTTCCAGCGGGAACTACAGCCGATGGCCGGAGCCGTCGAGATGCTGGAGAAGCTGACCGCGGACGGCGTCGCCTACTGCCTGGCCTCGTCCGGGAGTCACGAGCGGATCCGCGTCGGGCACCGGAAGACCGGGCTCGACACCTGGTTCGACGAGGGTCGGGTCTTCAGCTCGCAGGACGTCGGGCGTGGGAAGCCCGCGCCCGATCTCTTTCTGCACGCGGCCGAGCGCATGGGAGTCGCGCCCGACAAGTGCGTCGTCGTGGAGGACAGTCCCCTGGGCGTCCAGGCCGCGGTGGCGGCCGGGATGGACGTGTGCGGCTTCACGGCCATGACGCCGGCCGAACGGCTGCACGGCGCAGGCCGACTCTTCAGTGAGCTGCGCGAGCTGCCTGACCTGCTGGCCTGACACCGCACATGACGGCGGGGAAAGTCGGGCGGTGATCTATCTACCCCCGAGTAGGCCGGGGACCTACGCTTCGCTGCCATGACGGAAACGCTGCGGCGCGGCAGGGCCTCGCTCGCGTTCGGCTTCTTGGTGCAGGGCGTCACGTTCGCGCTGCTGGTGACGCGGATACCCGCGCTGCAGGACCAGTACGGGATATCCGACGGCCTGCTGCCCGTCTTCCTGGCCGCCGTGCCGATCCTGGCCGGTGTGGGCAGTGTGGGCACTGAGCGGCTGGTGCGGAGGTGGCCGCCCAGCCGGGTGCTGCGGTGGTCGCAACCCGTGGTGCTGCTGTCGCTGCTCGGGGCGGGTGCCGGGGACGCGATGTGGGAGATCGCCGTCGCGCTGGGGATGTTCGGGCTCGCGGTGGGGGCGCTGGACGCGTCGATGAACATGCTGGGGGTGAGCCTCCAGCGGGCGTACGGACGCAGCATCATGCTCGGGTTCCACGCGGCGTACAGCCTGGGCGGGATCGTGGGGGCGTCGCTGGCCTGGGCGGGGGCGCACTGGGATCTTTCGCTGCTGACGTCGTATCTGCCGGTGGTCGTGGTGCTGCTGCCGGCGGCGCTGGCGGGGAGCCGGTGGTACGTCGACGCGGGGCGCGGCGAGTCGGGCGATGCCGCCCACGTCGCGGCCCCGGGGCGCGAGGACGACGCGCGCCTGGTGGAGGCCGGCGCCGGGGGCGGTGCGGCGGTGAGCTTCAAGGTGCTGTTGCCGCTGTGCCTGGTGATGACGTGTGCGTACATCGGGGACTCGACCGTCGCCAACTGGAGCGCCAAGTATCTGCAGGACGTGCTGGGGAGTTCGGAGCAGCTCTCGACGGTTCCGTACACCGTGTACATGGTGATGAACCTGGTGGGGCGGGGAGTCGGGGACCTGGGGGTGCGGCGGTTCGGGGAGGTCGCCGTGGTGCGCGGCGGGGCGGTGGTCGGGGCGGCCGGGTTCGGTGTGGTGGCTGTGGCGCCGGGGGCCTGGGTGGGGATTCTCGGGTTCACGTTGCTGGGGATCGGGTTGTGCGTGATCGTGCCGCAGACGTTCGCGGCGGCGGGGCGGCGCGCCGCCGAGTGTCACGGCCCCGGGGCCTCGGACGCGGCGGTGGCGCGGCTGAACGTCTTCAACTACGTGGGGTTTCTGATCGGTTCGCCGCTGGTGGGCGGGCTCGGGGACGCCTGGAACTACCGCGGGGCGATGGTCGTTCCCATGGTGTTGGTGCTCGTGACCTTGTTGTACGCCCGGTCGTTCGCCCCCGAACCGGACCGATACGGTGACGGACATGAGCGGCCGCGCACAACTGATGTGGGACGAGGCAGTAACGGGCTATGACTTCGGTCCAGAACACCCCATGGACCCGGTCCGGCTCGCGCTGACGAAAAGCCTGATCGACGCCTTCGGGCTCGACCGCGAGCTGGACGTGGTCGCGGCCAAGCGCGCCGGTGAGTCCACGCTCGGGCTCGTCCACCGCGAGGACTATGTGGACGCCGTGAAGGCGGCCTCCGCGAACCCGGCCTCCGCGCGCGGGCAGTACGGGCTGGGAACGGAGGACGTCCCGGCCTTCGTCGGCATGCACGACGTGTCGGCGTTGATCGCGGGGCAGTCGGTCGGAGCCGCCGAGGCGGTGTGGCAGGGGGACGCCCTGCACGCGGTGAACTTCGCGGGCGGCCTCCACCACGCGATGCCGGGCAGCGCCTCGGGGTTCTGTGTGTACAACGACGCGGCGCTCGCCATCGCGCGCCTGCTCGAACTGGGCGCCGAGCGCGTCGCCTATGTGGACGTGGACGTGCACCACGGGGACGGGGTGCAGGCCGCGTTCTGGGAGGACCCGCGGGTCCTGACGATCTCGCTGCACGAGCATCCTCGTACGTTGTTCCCAGGGACCGGATGGCCCGAGGAGACCGGGGCGGAGTCTGCGGCGGGGAGTGCCGCGAACGTGGCGCTGCCGGCGGGCACCGGGGACGAAGGGTGGCTGCGGGCGTTCCACGCCGTGGTGCCGGAGCTGTTGGCGGACTTCCGGCCGCAGGTCCTCGTCACCCAGCACGGGGCGGACACGCACTTCGAGGACCCGCTGGCGCATCTCGCCGTGTCGCTGGACGCGCAGCGGGCGGTGCAGGTCGCGTGCCATGAGCTGGCCCATGAGTACGCCGACGGGCGGTGGGTCGCGCTCGGCGGAGGCGGGTACGCGGTGGTGGATGTGGTGCCCCGGTCCTGGACGCATCTGGTGGCGGTGGCGGCCGGACGGGAGATCGAGCCTTCTTCGGTGGTGCCCGAGGCCTGGAAGCAGGAGGTGTATCGCCGGACGCGGACGCTCGCCCCTGGGCGGATGACGGATGGGCGGTGGCCCGTCGGCTGGCGGGGGTGGGACGAGGGGTACGACCCCGCGGACCGGGTGGATCAGGCCGTGTTGGCGGCTCGGCGGACTCTGTTTCCGTTGCGGGGGTTGTTGGCGTAGGGGGTGTTTTCCCCAAGCCCAGGGGAGGCTTAGCCCGACTGTGGGGTGTTTTCTGGGTTTTCGGGGTTCCTTGGGGGGATGTGCGGCACCATCGGGGCGTGTTGAGCACCGGAGCGTTGCGCGCGCATCTGCTGGCGGCCCGGCTCGCCGGGCCCGTGGCCACGTCGCGGGAGGAGAGCCTGCGGAGCTATCGGCTGTTCGCGGCGCGGGATCCACGCGTACTTCTCGGGCTCGACCCCGAATGGACCTGGGGCGCGGGAGACTTGCTGCGGCTCATGGCGGACAAGTGCGGGGTCTCGGACGACCCCCGGCACACCACGGGGGCCGACGTCATCGACCCGGAGCGGACGTTGGCGGCGCTCGAGGCGTTCGCCGAGCGGCTGCGGGACGCGGCCGGGCGGCGGCTTCCCGTGCTGCTCGGGACCGGTCACCCGCACCGGCTCCTTGGCTTCTACGCCGCCTTGGCCGAGGCACTGTCGGCGGCCGGCTGCACGGTTCTCACCCCGGCGCAGGGTTGCTGTGTCGACATAACGACCCGGTTCGGCCTACGCACGTACAACCTTGACTACGTACAAGGTGTCGCGCTGGTGCGCGAACCCGGCGCGCGTCCCACCGGGAGTGAGACCGGCGCGCACAGCCATTCTCCGCTCCCGGTTCGGCGGGCTCTGGCGGCCCAGGCCGAGTCCGGCGGACCCCTGCCCGAGCTGGTCATCGGGGACCACGGATGGGTCTGCGGAGCAGGTCAGCTCGGGTTTGAGGCGATCGGTCTGGCGGATACGGACGATCCCGCGCTGTTCGTCGGAGAGGCGGAGGGGCGGGTGTCCGTCGTCGTTCCGCTTGATGACGCTGTGCGGTCTGATTACTACCGACCGCTTACTCGCTATGTACTCAATCGAGCGTGTCTGTCACAGTAAACGGCCGATGGCAGCTCCTCTTCCCCACTCGCATCACCCGCCCCTACTCTGGGGAGTGAGCGCACAGCGACGAGGAGTCACCGGAAGGGGAAGCCGGTGCGCGTCATGTGCGGAAGGTTCAGGTGTGTCATGGCTGCAGAACAAAGGCCTCTCAACGAGGTTGTGTTCCTGACCGTGGCGGAGGTCGCCACGGTGATGCGAGTCTCTAAGATGACCGTGTACCGGCTGGTACACAGCGGTCATCTGCCCGCAATCCGGGTCGGAAGGTCCTTCCGTGTCCCGGAGCAGGCGGTTCACGAGTACCTTCGCGACTCATACGTGGGGGTGGAGTCGGCCTGATCGGCCTCCCTCGATTACAGGCTCGGCGCCGGGGCGGGTAGGCTAGGCCGACGTAGGTCGTGTGGGCCCAGTCTGCTGCCCCGCACCGAGTGAGAAGAAGTGAGCGAGGGTAGTCGTGGGCTCTGTTATCAAGAAGCGGCGCAAGCGGATGGCCAAGAAGAAGCACCGCAAGCTGCTGAAGCGCACGCGCGTTCAGCGCCGCAACAAGAAGTAAGCGGCCGCTGACGTCAGCGCCGCGCAAGCGAACGTAGTGAGGTCCCCCCACCGTCCGGTGGGGGGACCTCACTACGTTCCGGGCCGCTACCGCGTTCCGGGCCCCTTACCGCATTCCGGCCCGTAATCGCTTCCCAGGTCGCTGCCCCCTTCCGGCCGTTTCGCTTCGCGTGCTCGGGGCACCCGTGGTTCCGGTTCATTTTCGGGATTCAGGGTCATAGGGGATTCAATAGTTCAAAGCCGGGCGAACGGCTTGATCTTTGCGGCGAAGTGTGTCCGTCGTCACTTCGTGCGTATCGCGGTCATCACAGCGCAACATCAACCCGCTAGCGTGGGCCACAGACATGGTGCTCAGACGTGCTGCGGGGCCGCGGCACGCTGACGCCGCGCGGGCTGGGGAAAGGCGGCGCTGATCTTGGGCAAGGTCGTGCTCGTGACCGGGGTGGCCCGGCAACTGGGCGGCAGGTTTGTCCGGCGTGTCCAGCGCGACCCAGAGGTCGACCGGGTCGTCGCCGTCGACGCCGTCCCGCCCGAGCACCATCTCGGCGGCGCCGACTTCGTCCAGGCCGACATCCGGCAGCCCACGATCACCAAGGTCCTCGCCGAGCACGGCGTCGACACGGTCGTGCACATGGACGTGACGGGCACCGCGCTGGCCGGCGGCAGCCGGGGCTCGGTCAAGGAGACCAACGTCATCGGCACGATGCAGCTGCTCGGCGCCTGCCAGAAGTCGCCGAGGGTGAAGCGCCTCGTGGTGAAGTCGAGCACCAACGTGTACGGCTCGGCGCCCCGCGACCCCGCGGTCTTCACGGAGACCACGCCGCCGAAGTCGCTGCCCAGCGGCGGTTTCGCCAAGGACACCGTCGAGGTCGAGGGCTATGTGCGCGGGTTCGCGCGGCGGCGGCCGGATGTCGCGGTGTGTGTGCTGAGGTTCGCCAACATCCTTGGCCCGGCCGCGGATTCGCCGCTCGCCGAGTATTTCTCGCTGCCCGTCCTGCCGACGGTTTTCGGCTACGACCCGCGGCTGCAGTTCGTGCACGAGGACGACGCCATCGAGGTGCTGCGGCTGGCCTCGCACGACCCGGAACGCGGGACGCTCAACAGCGGCACGTTCAACATCGCCGGGGAGGGGCTGCTGCTGCTCTCGCAGTGCGCCCGGCGGTTGGGGCGGCCGACGCTCCCGGTGCTGCTGCCCGCGGTCACCTGGGTGGGCACGGCACTGCGCACGCTCGGCGTCACGGACTTCTCACCGGAGCAGATCCGGCTCCTCACCCACGGCCGGGTCGTGGCCACCCGGCAGATGCGCGAGACACTGGGGTTCCGGCCCAAGTACACGACAGCGGAGACCTTCGCGGACTTCGTACGCAGCCGGGGTCCCGGCCTGCTGCCGCCGACGGCGCTCGCGGGGGCCGTCGACAGGATCGCGGCGCTGCCGTTCGCGGGCGGCGGTGCGAAGGCCGGTGCCGATGGGGGCGCCGGAGGCAGAGCCGACAACAGTGCCCACCACGGCGCCAACTGAGGAGATCGTCAACGATGGCGGACGCCAAGGTCATTCCGTTCGACGACGACCGGTCGCGTGGGGGCGGCCAGCGGCCGGGACGCCGCAGGTCCGGGCCGCGGCGTCCGGGCGACGGGGCGAAGGTGCGCGAGGTCAAGGCGGTCCCCGGGCGGCGGAACGCGGAGGTGCCGGACGGCGTCGCGCCGGGCGCGGAACCGCTGGACGCGGGGCCCCTGGGCGCGGCGGAGGCGGGCGCGCGGCGCCCGGAGCCTCGTGGTGCCGGGCGGGACGCGGCGCCGGAGCCGGCCGACGTGCCGGGCCCGCGCGGTGGGGGCGGCGGTGGCTGGGACCGGCGGATCGCGGGCGGGCTCGCGTTTCTGCGGCGAAGGCTGACGGGTGACTACGACGTCGACGACTTCGGGTACGACGAGGAGCTCACCGACCAGGTCCTGATGTCGCTGCTGCGGCCCTTCTACGAGAAGTACTTCCGCGTCGAGGTGAAGGGCATCGAGAACATCCCCGCCGACGGCGGGGCGCTGATCGTCGCCAATCATTCCGGGACGCTGCCGTTGGACGGCCTGATGATGCAGGTCGCCGTGCACGACAACCATCCGCACGGGCGGCATCTGCGGCTGCTCGCCGCGGACTTGGTGTTCATGCTGCCGGTGATCAATGAGCTGGCGCGCAAGGCCGGGCATACGTTGGCGTGCGCTGAGGACGCGGAGGCGTTGCTGGAGCGCGGGGAGCTCGTCGGGGTGATGCCCGAGGGGTTCAAGGGGATCGGGAAGCCCTTCGGCGAGCGGTACAAGCTGCAGCGGTTCGGGCGGGGTGGGTTTGTGTCCACGGCGCTGCGGACGGGGTCGCCGATCGTGCCCTGTTCCATCGTGGGGGCGGAGGAGATCTACCCGATGATCGGCAACGCGAAGACGTTGGCTCGGGTGCTGGGGATTCCGTACTTCCCGTTGACGCCTACGTTTCCTTGGCTGGGGCCCTTGGGTGTGGTGCCGTTGCCCACGAAGTGGACGATTCAGTTCGGGGAGGCGATTCCTACGGATGGGTATCCGCCTGAGGCCGCTGAGGATCCGATGCTGATGTTCAATCTGACGGATCAGGTGCGGGAGCAGATTCAGCACACGTTGTACAAGTTGCTGGTGCAGCGTAGGTCTGTGTTCTTCTGACGGGTGGGTGGCCCTGCGGGGCTTTCCCCAGTCCCGCCCCTTCCCGTAACTGGGGGCTCCGCCCCCAGACCCCCGTATCGGCCTGAACGGCCTCGTCCTCAAACTCCCCCAAGCTCTTAAGGAGCAGGGAGGGACCCCCTCGACGGGCTAGAACTCACCGGCACATTTCAGCCCCTCCGGCGATTGAGGAGCGGGGTCTGGGGCGGAGCCCCAGTTTCGGGAAGGGCTACTTCTGGCCCTCTTCCTCGATTCCCAGTTCTGGGAGCAGGCCGGGGAGGAGGGGTGGGAGGGTTACTTCCGGCTTGCCGGGCTTGGGGTTTTTGGGGGTGGGGTTCTTCTTTGCCTCGTCGGTGCCGGCCGGGGCGGTGGGCGCGTGCTCCGGCGGCGGGTCGAGGATGCCGTCCGTGACGCCGGGGAGGAGGCCTTCGCGGCTTTCCTTGTGGCCGGGCGAGGAGGGCTTCGGCTTGCCGCCGGGGGACTGGGGCCGACCGCCGGATTCGTCCGAGGTGCGGGGCGTGGGGCGGTCCCGGTCGGTGCCGGTGGAGGAGTCCTGGCGGGGGCGGTCGTCGGGGGAGCTGTCCTTGCCGGTCTGGCTGGGCAGCAGCGAGCGCAGCGGCTCGACCTCCTGCTCCATGGCGTCGAAGACCGAGCTGACCTGCTCGCCGACGTCGCCGAGCTGGACGGGGAGCTGGTCGCGCAGGGCGCTCCAACTGCCGCGGTGGGCCTTGGTGAAGGCGGAGAGGGTCTGAATGGGGCCGAGGGAGCCGTCGCGTTCGTACGCCTCGAGGAGGAGGCGGTGGCCTTCCGCGGCGTCGTGCCGCATGCCGGAGAGGGCGCGGCGGACCTCGCCGACCGATTCGTGGTCGAGGTGGCCGGAGCGGGCGCGCTCCATCAGCCGGCGGGCCTCGTTGAGCCGGGTCGAGGCATGGTCGAGGTAGATCCGGCCGCGGTCGGTGTCGCTGTCCGCCATGCCGAGCTTGAGGTCTTCCATGCCGCGCTTGAGGCCGTAGAGGGAGTCGCCCGGGAGGGCGTTCCCGCTCGCCGCGGCCGCGCCGCCGAACGCCCCGGCCGCCACGCCCACGGTGAGACCGCCCGCGGCGATGCCCTTGGACAGGCGCGTGCGTGGCTTCAACTTCCGCAGGGGGCTCGCCCGGTGGGAGCCCTTGGCGCCCCTCCGGGAGCGCTGCTCCGGTACGGAAGGGCCCCTGCCCTCGCCCGCCGTGCCCTCCGCCAGCATGGCTTCCATGGCCGCCACCAGCTGGGCCCGCTGGACCACCTTGACCTCGGGGTCGAGCTGGGGCGCGGGGAGCCGGGCGAGGCCGTCGGCGAGCGCCAGCATCCGGTCGCGCTCGGCCGCGCCGGACGTGGCGGAGTCGGCTCGGGCGGCTGCCGTGGTCGCTGTGGGCGCGGGGGAATCTTCGGGCTGCTCGGCCGCCGGGTCCTGGTCGGAATGCTCCTCCAGGGCTTGGGCGAAGGCGTTCGCCCGCCGGTGGGCCGATACGTTCGCGATCACTGGCGGCACCTCCTCTCGTCATGACGGTCGACTCCCCAGGGGGTCCTGAGGGTTGCGGGTACCGAACACTTCCACACGTTCGAGTGAGCGCAGGGAGCTTCCCCGTGCTCCGAGGGAGCTCGGGGACGATCGGATCGCAACCACAGGGAGCCTGCATCCCGCACAACGAGCGTCGCGGCACTTGGGTTACGGACGAAAGATGATCGGACCGCGCAGGGCTCGACAAAGCCCGTGACGACCATCTGGCCGCCACGGACGGTGAGTTGGGCGTCGCGCTGGGTCGCGGAACGCCCTTGGTGCGCCGCTAGCGGGCGTCGTCCGGGAGGAGTCGGGCGAGCGTACGCACCGCTCGGTACTGGAGGGTTTTGATCGCGCCTTCGTTCTTGCCCATGACGCGGGCGGTCTCGGCCACGGAGAGGCCTTGCAGGAAGCGCAGGGTCACGCACTCCTGCTGCTGGGGGTTGAGGCGGCGGACGGCGTCGAGGAGCGCGGCGTTCGAAAGGGACTCCAGGACGGAGTCCTCGGGGCTGCGCTCGACCTCGTTCGCGTCGAGCATCTCGCCGGTGGTCACTTCGAGGCGGAAGCGGCTCGACTTGAAGTGGTCGGCCACCAGGTTGCGGGCGATGGTGACGAGCCAGGCGCCGAAGTCGCGGCCCTGCCACGTGAACGTACCGATCCTGCGCAGGGCGCGCAGGAAGGTCTCGCTGGTCAGGTCCTCGGCGGTCGCCTTGCCGCCGACGCGGTAGTAGATGTAGCGGTAGACGGTGTCGCTGTACTGGTCGTAGAGACGGCCGAAGGCGTCGGACTCGCCCGCCTGGGCGCGCTCGACGAGGTCCATCATGCGGGCGCTGTCACTGTCCGCCGCGGGACGGCGGTGGGTGGTCGTGGCGGTACCGGAGCGCGCCCGTCTGCTGACGGCCGCACCGCCGTCCGCCAGGGCGTAGCACGGCCCGGCGGGTGCCGGGACGGCGAAAGCGGGGACGGCGTACGCGGTGGGGACGAAGCCGCGCAGGCGGTCTACGACCGTTGCGCGCAGCGTAGCCAGGCCCGAGGCGTCAACCCCGACGTGTGGGTACACGGGACTCCCAGAGGCAGAGCTTCCATCACGTGCAGTACCGGACCGTTCACCCGTCGTAGCGACGCGCGGGGTCCGTTATGCGTCTGAGGAGAATAACGCTTCGTACAGGCAGCGCTACACCCAGTTGCTCAAATCATCGATTACGTCGCTTCTGTTACCGATAGGCGGTCGATCAAGTACCGGTTATTGAACGATTGTTGATCGAATGAGCGCGCATTCGAGGTAGCCGCGGGGCGTGTTGTGGCCGAGTTGAACGAACGGGACTGGCGGGGGGCGTGGCGGGTAAGACAGAACGATTGCCGTCGTTTCCGCGCGCGGCGAGCGGCGGAGGCCGGGCCTCCGGGGGCTTGGGGCGGGGCGGTCACCGTGCGTGTTCAAGCGCGTGTTCGCGTGCGCCTACGCCTATGACTACGCGTCAGTGGCGGCGGCGGTGCAGCGCGATCGCGGCCGCCGTGCCGCCCGCGACGGCGCCGACGCCCGCGGCGGCGGGGATGCCGACCTTCGCGGCCTTGCGGCCGGTGCGGTAGTCGCGCAGCCGCCATTCGCGGGCGCGGGCGTGCTTGCGCAGCTTGGTGTCGGGGTTGATCGCGTACGGATGCCCGACCAGGGAGAGCATCGGGATGTCGTTGTGGGAGTCGCTGTACGCGGCGCAGCGGGCCAGGTCCAGGCCCTCGGCGGCGGCCAGGGCGCGGACGGCCTCGGCCTTCGCCGGGCCGTGCAGCGGCTCGCCGACGAGCTTTCCGGTGTAGACGCCGTCCACCGACTCCGCGACGGTGCCGAGGGCGCCGGTCAGGCCGAGGCGGCGGGCGATGATCGTGGCCGTCTCCACCGGCGCGGCGGTGACCAGCCAGACCTTCTGGCCGGCGTCGAGGTGGGCCTGGGCCAGGGCGCGGGTGCCGGGCCAGATGCGCTCGGCCATGTACTCGTCGTAGATCTCCTCGCCGATGGACATCAGCTCGGCGACGCGGTGGCCCTTGACGATGGACAGGGCGCTGTCGCGGGCGTCCTGCATGTGCTCGGGGTCCTCGACCCCGGCGAGCCGGAACCACGCCTGCTGCCAGGCGAATCGGGCGAGCTCGCGGCGCTGGAAGAACTTCCGCTTGTACAGCCCGCGGCCGAAGTGGAAGAGCGCGGCGCCCTGCATCACGGTGTTGTCGAGGTCGAAGAACGCGGCGGCCTTCTCGTCGCCCGCGACCGGGAACTCGGGGGCCTCGGCCTCCTTCGGCGGGGCCTCTTCGGCCCGCTCGCCGAGCTCCTCCAGCTCTTGCGACGACTTGCGCGCTGCCTCCGCCGAGGCCTCGCCTGCCAGCACGCTGCGCGCGGTGGCGAAGCGCCTGCGGGGGTGGAGCCAACCCAGAGCGGCCATGCCGTCGAGCATAGCCACTCTGTTCGGTCCGCCTGTGAAGGGAAGGATTCGAACCCGTCAACGATCCGTGTCGCGCTGGTCACACTGGGGTGCGGGACGGGCCTGTGCGGGCGGGCGGCGCCGCGTAGGAAGCTGGGGGCATGAGTCCTCTTTTCCGCCGTACCGGCAGCGCAGCGAAGAAAGCCCCCGGCGACCGCCTGGTGACGTTGATCGGCAAGCCCGGGTGTCACTTGTGCGACGACGCGGAGGCCGTGGTCCAGAAGGTCTGCGGCGAGCTCGGCGTCGCCTGGGAGAAGAAGGACATCACGCAGGACGAGGCGCTGCACAAGGAGTACTGGGAGCAGATTCCGGTTGTCCTGGTGGACGGGGAGCAGCACACGTTCTGGCGGGTGGACGAGGGGCGGCTGCGGCGGGAGTTGCGGGGGTAGCGCGCGTCCGCCGGGGTCCGGTGGCTGGTTATGACGTCCGGAGCTGTCCGGAAAGTCGTTTAGCATCGGGGGTCGGTTTTGAGATCTCGGGGGCGAGGATCGTGAGGAGTGTGTGCGGTTTTGCCCCGTCGGTTGAGCGTCGTTGCTGGCCGTGCGCCGGTTCCAGGAAAGTGCGCCGGGAGCGCGTGACCCCGGTCACGTTGGGCGGGCAAATCGGACACCATCTTTGTGCACGCGTTCACAAAGACATAGCCTGCTGTCGACGGGGCGGTCTTGGGATGAACGGCCGCCTTCAGCCCCGCTCTACCCGCAGGAGCACCGTGGCAACTGGCCGAACTCACCGACCGGCGACCCGCAGCCGAGGCATTCCCGAGGCCACCGTCGCCAGGCTTCCGCTGTACCTGAGGGCTCTGACCGCGCTGTCGGAGCGCTCGGTGCCCACGGTCTCCTCCGAGGAGCTGGCCGCCGCCGCGGGGGTCAACTCCGCGAAGCTGCGCAAGGATTTCTCGTACCTCGGCTCCTACGGGACGCGGGGCGTCGGCTACGACGTCGAGTATCTCGTGTACCAGATCTCCCGTGAGCTCGGCCTGACCCAGGACTGGCCGGTTGTCATCGTCGGTATCGGTAACCTCGGCGCCGCGCTGGCCAATTACGGCGGGTTCGCCTCGCGCGGGTTCCGCGTGGCCGCCCTCATAGACGCCGATCCGGCGATGGCGGGCAAGCCCGTCGCCGGCATGCCGGTGCAGCACACGGACGACCTCGAGCGGATCATCAGCGACAACGGCGTCTCCATCGGCGTCATCGCGACCCCGGCGGGCGCCGCCCAGCAGGTGTGCGACCGGCTCGTGGCCGCGGGCGTCACGTCCATCCTGAACTTCGCGCCGACCGTGCTGACCGTCCCGGACGGCGTCGACGTGCGCAAGGTCGACCTCTCCATCGAGCTGCAGATCCTCGCGTTCCACGAGCAGCGCAAGGCCGGCGAGGAGAGCGCCGCGGACGCCGTCGAGGGCACCGCCGCGCCCGCCGTCGCCAAGGACCACCGCAAGGGACCCGACGGGGACGTCCCCGCCGTGATGCCGGCATGAGCCTCCTCGTCGTAGGTCTCAGTCACCGCAGCGCTCCGGTGAGCGTCCTGGAGCGGGCCGCGCTCGCCGTCGACGCGCAGGCCAAGCTGCTGCACGACACGGTGGCCGCCGAGCCCGCGGCCGAGGCGGCCGTGCTCGCGACCTGCAACCGCATCGAGCTGTACGCGGACGTGGACAAGTTCCACGCGGGCGTCGCCGAGCTGTCGACGCTGCTCGCCCTGCACAGCGGGGTCGGCCTGGAGGAGCTCACTCCTCATCTTTACGTGCACTACGAGGACCGGGCCGTCCACCACCTGTTCTCGGTGGCGTGCGGGCTCGACTCCATGGTCGTGGGCGAGGGGCAGATCCTCGGCCAGATCAAGGACTCGCTCGCGCGGGCGCAGGAGCTGCACACCGCGGGCCGGCTCCTCAACGACCTCTTCCAGCAGGCCCTGCGCGTGGGCAAGCGGGCGCACTCGGAGACCGGCATCGACCGGGCCGGGCAGTCGCTCGTCACCTTCGGCCTGGAGCAGCTGGCCGGGCGCGAGTCCGTGCAGGCCTGGGCCAAGGGCAAGCGCGCCCTGGTGATCGGCGCGGGCTCGATGTCCTCGCTGGCCGCGGCGACCCTCGCGCGGTCCGGTATCGACGAGGTCGTCGTCGCCAACCGCACCCTGGAGCGGGCCGAGCGGCTCGCCGACATCCTCACGGAGGGCGGCACGGGAGTCGTCGCCCGCGCCGTCCCGATGGACGACGTGGCGGTGGAGCTGACACGTGCCGACGTGGCCGTCTCCTGCACCGGCGCGACGGGCCTCGTGCTCACGGCCGCGGACGTCACGGCGGCGCTGGCCGGGCGCGTCGGTGACGTACGAAGTGACGTACGGGACGGGCATGACGGGGCGGTCTGCCGCGACGACGACTGTGTGATCGCGCCGCACACCGGCACGCCCGCGCAGCCCACCGACGCGACGCCGGACACCGACGCCACGCCCGGCGCCGGCACTCCCGGTGACGAGACCGCGTACGAGCAGCACGCCGCGCTGGTCGAGAACAGCCCCGCGGTGGGCGGCGGTTCGGTGCGGGGGAGCCGCACGGCCGGTGCCGCCGTGGCGCCCGTCGCCCGCGCCGCCGCGCTGTACCTGCTCGACCTCGCCATGCCCCGCGACATCGACGCCGCCGCGCACCGCCTCACCGGCGTGCGCCTGGTCGACATCGAGTCGCTGGCGGACGCCTCCGCCGACGCGCCGATGGCCGCCGACGTGGACGCCGTGCGCACGATCGTGTCCGACGAGGTCGCCGCGTTCGGCGCCGCGCAGCGGGCCGCGCACATCACGCCCACCGTCGTCGCGCTGCGCACCATGGCCGCCGACGTCGTCAGCGGCGAGATGGCCCGGCTCGACGGCCGGCTGCCCGGCCTCGGCGACAAGGAGCGCGCGGAGATCACCCAGACCGTGCGCCGCGTCGTCGACAAGCTGCTGCACGCGCCGACGGTGCGGGTGAAGCAGCTCGCCAGCGAGCCCGGCGGCGCCGGATACGCCGACGCGCTGCGCACCCTTTTCGACCTGGACCCGGAGACGGTCGCCGCCGTCTCCCGGGCCGACCGGGCGGACCTGTTGAGCAACGCCGGCGGCCAGCTCGACCAGCACCAAGAGAACGACGAACTACCCAAGCGAGGCCGCGCATGACCGAGAAGGCACTCAGACTCGGGACCAGGCGCAGCAAGCTGGCCATGGCCCAGTCCGGGCAGGTGGCGAGGAAGGTCACGGAGCTGACGGGGCGGCCCGTCGAGCTCGTCGAGATCACCACGTTCGGCGACACCTCGCGCGAGCACCTCGCCCAGATCGGCGGCACCGGTGTGTTCGTCACGGCGCTGCGCGACGCGCTGCTCGCCGGTGAGGTCGACTTCGCCGTGCACTCGCTGAAGGACCTGCCCACCGCGCAGCCCGCCGAGCTCACGCTCGCCGCCGTGCCGGAGCGGGAGGACCCGCGGGACGTACTGATCGCGCGCGACGGACTGACCTTCGCGGAGCTGGTGGCCGACGCCCCGCAGAAGCCCGCGCGCATCGGCACCGGCTCGCCGCGCCGCATGGCGCAGCTCAACGCCTACGCCCGCAACCACGGCAGCTCCATAGAGGCCGTGGCGATCCGCGGGAACATCGACACCCGCATCGGATACGTGCGCGACGGGAAGCTGGACGCCGTCGTGCTCGCCGCCGCAGGTCTCAACCGCGTCGGCCTGACCGACGAGGTGACCGACTTCCTGTCGGTCGACACCGTTCTGCCCGCCCCCGGCCAGGGGGCACTGGCGATCGAGTGCGCCGCGACCCACGCGTCACTCGCCGCCGCGCTCGCCGAGCTCGACGACCCGTACACCCGGGCCGCCGTGACCGCCGAGCGAGCCCTGCTCGCCGCCCTGGAAGCCGGTTGCAGCGCGCCCGTCGGCGCGTTGGCCGACTTGCTGGCCGACGGGCAGATTGTCAAGGAAATGCGCCTGCGCGGCGTCGTCGGTGCCACCGACGGCTCGACGCTGGTGCAGCTGTCCACCACCGGTCCCGTGCCCGAAACGGAAGACCAGGCGATGGCGCTCGGGCGGGAACTCGCCGCCGAGATGCTCGCCAAGGGCGCGGCCGGTCTGATGGGGGAGCGAGCACTTTGAGCCCCACCTCGAACCTTCCCGGCCTTCCCGCACACGGGCACGTCACCTTTCTCGGTGCCGGACCCGGAGATCCGGGACTGCTGACTCTGCGCGCCGTCGAGGCGCTGGCCCGAGCGGATGTGCTGATCGCCGAGCCGGATGTTCTCGATGTCGTACGTGTGCATGCCCGAGGGGGTGTGGACACACCTCTCCCGCAGGCCGCTGACGGCACGTCAGCGAGCGGCGACGGGCCTTCGGCCTCAGCCGCGGCCAATCTTGTCATGGAGGCCGCGCGGGGCGGCAGGCGGGTCGTGCGTGCGGTCAGCGGCGATCCGGGCCTGGACGCGTACGCGGCCGGGGAGATGCTCGCCTGCGCCGCCGAGGGCATCCCCTTCGAGGTGGTGCCGGGCATCGCGGCCGCGGTCGGTGTGCCCGCGTACGCGGGGGTGCCGCTGCGGGACGCGCAGGGCACGGACGTGCGGTTCGTCGACGCCCGTACCGCCTCCGAGCGGTGCTGGGGCGAGGTCGGCGCCTCCGACGGGACGGTCGTCGTCTCCACGTCGCTTGACTCGGTCGCGGCCGCCGCCGGTGAGCTGGTGTCCGCCGGGCGCAAGCCCGACACCCCGATGACGGTGACCATCGCCGGTACGACGACGCGCCAGCGCACCTGGACCGCGACGCTCGGCACCATCGCGCAGGTCCTCAAGCAGGCCAAGGTGCTGCCGTCGCCGGACGGCGGGCAGGCCGTCATAGCCGTGGTCGGTGAGCGCTCCGCCGCCGCCCAGCGCGACCAGCTCTCGTGGTTCGAGTCGAAGCCGCTGTTCGGCTGGCGGGTCCTCGTACCGCGCACCAAGGAGCAGGCGGCCTCGCTCTCCGACCAGCTTCGTTCGTACGGCGCCGTGCCGCACGAGGTGCCGACGATCGCCGTCGAGCCGCCGCGGACGCCGCAGCAGATGGAGCGCGCGGTCAAGGGGCTCGTCACCGGGCGGTACGAGTGGATCGCCTTCACCTCGGTGAACGCGGTCAAGGCCGTGCGGGAGAAGTTCGAGGAGTACGGGCTCGACGCCCGTGCCTTCGCCGGGATCAAGGTCGCCGCCGTGGGCGAGCAGACCGCTGCCGCGTTGGTTGCTTTTGGTGTGAAGCCGGATCTGGTTCCCAGCGGGGAGCAGTCCGCTGCGGGGCTGTTGGAGGACTGGCCTCCCTACGATCCCGTCTTCGACCCGATCGACCGGGTCTTCCTGCCGCGGGCCGACATCGCCACGGAGACGCTGGTCGCCGGGCTGATCGACCTCGGGTGGGAGGTCGACGACGTCACCGCCTATCGGACGGTGCGTGCCTCGCCGCCGCCCGCGGAGACGCGTGAGGCCATCAAGGGCGGCGGGTTCGATGCCGTGCTCTTCACCTCGTCGTCGACGGTGCGGAATCTGGTGGGCATCGCCGGGAAGCCGCACAACGTGACCGTGATCGCCTGCATCGGGCCCGCCACCGCGAAGACCGCGGAGGAGCACGGGCTGCGGGTGGACGTGATGGCTCCGGAGCCGTCCGTGCACAAGCTGGCCGAGGCCCTCGCGCAGTTCGGGGCGCAGCGGCGCGCTGCCGCGCTGGAGGCCGGGGATGCCGTTACTCGGCCCAGTGAGCGGCGGCCGGGGGCTCGGCGGCGGCGGGCGGCGGCGCCGTAGGGTTGGCCTCGCGGGGGCGCCCCAGTCCCGCCCCTTCCCCGAAACCGGGGGCTGCCGCCCCCGGACCCCCGGGGTGGGGGTCCCGGGCGGGTGGGACAGGCCCCTGCCGATCGGCCTTCGGCCTCGTCCTCAAACTCCCCCAAGCTCTTAAAGAGCAGGGGGGACCCCCTCGACGGGCTGAAATGGCGCCGGACGGACTGAAATGGGCTGACGGCAGCGTGAGTTGTAAAGGTGGCATGAGGCAGTGAGTACGTACGGTTCGTTCCCGGGTTCGCGGCCGCGGCGGTTGCGCACCACCCCCACCATGCGGCGCATGGTCGCCGAGACCCGGCTGCACCCCGCCGACCTGGTGCTGCCCGCCTTCGTGCGCGAGGGCATCGGCGAGCCCGTCGAGATCGCGTCCATGCCCGGGGTGTTCCAGCACACCCGGGACAGCCTGAAGAAGGCCGCCGTGGAGGCGGCCGCGGCGGGGGTCTCGGGGATCATGCTGTTCGGGGTGCCGGAGGAGGCCAAGAAGGACGGCCTCGGCACCGCCGGCACCGACCCGGACGGGATCCTCCAGGTCGCGTTGCGCGATGTGCGGGCGGAGGTCGGGGACGACCTGATCGTCATGTCCGACCTGTGCCTGGACGAGTTCACCGACCACGGGCACTGCGGGGTCCTGGACGAGCAGGGGCGGGTCGACAACGACGCGACCCTGGAGCGGTACGCGGAGATGGCGCAGGTCCAGGCCGACGCCGGGGCGCACGTGGTCGGCCCGAGCGGGATGATGGACGGTCAGATCGGCGTCGTCCGCGACGCGCTCGACCAGACCGGGCACGAGGACGTGGCGGTGCTCGCGTACACGGCGAAGTATTCGTCGGCGTTCTACGGGCCGTTCCGGGAGGCCGTCGGCTCCTCCCTGAAGGGTGACCGCAAGACGTACCAGCAGGACCCGGCCAACAGCCGGGAGTCCCTGCGGGAGCTGGCGCTCGACCTCGAAGAGGGCGCCGACATGGTGATGGTGAAGCCCGCGGGCCCCTACCTCGACATCCTGGCCAAGGTCGCCGACGCGGTCGACGTGCCCGTGGCCGCGTACCAGATCAGCGGCGAGTACGCGATGATCCAGGCCGCCGCAGAGCGCGGCTGGATCGACCGCGACAAGGCGATCATGGAGTCGCTGCTCGGCATCAAGCGGGCCGGGGCGCGGATGATTCTCACGTACTGGGCCACCGAGGTGGCTCGGGGACTGTAGGCCCGGAAGCAAGCCCGAAGAGGCCCGCACAGCGGTTGGAGTCACTTGACTTCAACCGCTGTTGAGGTTCGAGGGTGGGTGCGTCGAGTCGTTTTCCATGTCGGGAGGACCAGATGCACGCCGTCGTACTTCATGAATTCGGGCCCGCCGAGAACCTTTCGTACGAGACCGTGCCCGACCCGGAGCCCGGGCCGGGGCAGGTGCGGATCGTCGTGCGGGCGGCCGGGGTGCACTTCATCGAGACCGTGTTGCGGGCCGGGGCCGCGGGGGAGTTGGCGCCGCCCGCGCCCGAGTTGCCGGCCATCTTCGGGGGTGAGGTGGCCGGGGTCGTCGACTCCGTCGGGCCGGGGGTCGGGCAGGAGTGGCTGGGGCGGGCCGTCGTGACCGCGTACGGCACGCCCGGTGGGTACGCCGAGCTGGCCGTCGCCGACGTGGGTGAGCTGCACGCGGTGCCCGGCGGGATCGGCTTCGAGGCCGCCGTCGCCATGGTCGTCACCGGGACCACCACCATCGGGCTGCTCGACATCGCCGAACTCACCCCGGACGACGTGGTGTTGGTGACCTCGGCCGCCGGAGGCGTGGGGCGGCTCGTCGTGCAGTACGCACACGAGCTGGGCGCGACCGTCGTCGGCGTGGCGGGCGGGCCCGGGAAGGTCGCGGCGGTGCGCAAGCTCGGGGCGGGCGGTGGCGGTGGTGAGGGCAAGGGCGACGTCTTCGCGGTCGACTACCGCGAGGACGGGTGGGACGACGAAGTCCGGGCGCTGCTCGGCGGGCGGCGTCCCACCGTCGTGCTCGACGGGGTGGGCGGCGAGCAGGCCGCCACCGCGTTCGGGCTGCTCGCCGACGGCGGGCGGTTCGTGTCGATCGGGTCCGCGTCCCAGGTGGAGTTCGTGCCCGGCGACGACGCGCTCAAGGGCCGGAACATCACGTACGTGAACGCCCTCCTGGAGCTCTTCTCGCGGCCGTCGGACCGGCGCGACCACGAACGCCGCGCCCTGGCCGCCGCCGCGGGCGGCGCGCTCACCCCCGCCGTCCAGTCGTTCCCGCTCGCCCATGCCGCCGAGGTGCACGCGGCGATGGAGCGGCGGGAGACGACCGGCAAGGTGGTGCTGGTCCCGTGATGCCGTGGCGTCTGGGGCCGCTGCCCTACGGGGTCTTGAGCATGTCGACCATCCGCGACAGGCCGTCGGCGCCGTGCCCCTCGGCGACCGCGCGTTCCAGGAGCGGCCGCAGCGACCCGAACACCGCGTCGGCGACGCCGTGTTCGGCGAACGTCTCGGTGAAATTCGGCAGCACCGCCAGGTTCATCTCCAGGTTGGAGACGTCCGTGAGGTGCTGCCCGGAGTCGATGGCCTCGGCCGTGCCGGGCACGATCCCCTGGGTCATCGCGATGACCCAGTCCGTCAGGAGCGGCGCGAAGTCCTTCGCCGGCACGCCCGCGCTGCCGATCAGCGCGTAGGCCTGGGCGACGCCGATGCCCATGCCGTACATGCCGGTCAGCAGGGCCAGGTCCCACAGGGCGGCGCGGCCGGCGTCCGTGCCGACCCACCGGGTGTCGGCCAGCGCGGCGAGCGTGTCGCGGTGCGCCGCGTACGCCGCCTCGTCGCCGCTGTAGAGGATGTACGCGCCCGGACCCGCGATCATCTGCGGTACGGCCATGATGCCGCCGTCGACGTAGGCGATCCCGTGCTCCGCGGCCCAGGCCGCCAACTCCCGGGCCTGGGACGGCGTTCCGTTGGTGAGGTTCACCAGGGTGCGGCCGCGCAGCTCCGCGGTGAGCGGCGCGAACAGCTCGCGCACGTTGTCGTTCGTCGTCAGGCAGGCGATCACGAGCGGGCTCGCGGCGACCCCGGCCGCAGGGGTGTCGGCCGGGGTCGCGCCCTGCGCGACGAGCGGTCCGGTCTTCGCCGCGGTGCGGTTCCAGACCGTCGTCGGGTGCCCCGCCTTCAGCAGCGCGGCGGCCAGGGCGGAGCCCATCATGCCGAGGCCGAGGACGGAGACGGGGCGGGCGGCGGGGGTGGGGTCGGTGGCGGGCACGGCGGGGCTCCTTCGCAGATGACGCTGGACGCGGAAAGCGCGCTGGGGTGGGTGATCCGTGGATCACCTCGATCCTCGCCGTGCCCGAACTGCCCGACAAGTACCGACTATTTAGTGCGGTACTTACGAATAGGTAAGTGAACCGGCCGACCACCGGGCGGGTGCGTCCGCGGCGTTCGGCCGTCGCCGGGTCAGGACGCGAGGGCCGTCGCCGCGTCGGACTGCCAGTAGCTGACGCGCAGCGAGTCGTCGATGTGCACGCCGCGCGCCTGGAGCGCCGCGTCGGCCATCCGGTCGCTGCCCTGGAAGCCGACCTGGAGGGTGGTGGCGGTGCGGCCCTCGCCGCCGCTGCCGTCGCCGGCGGACAGGATCGCGGCCGCGTAGCCCTTGCCGCCCGGCTTCAGCGACGTCACCGCCTGCGGCTTGCTGTCCTCGATCACCGGCGGCACCGACTGGGCGCCCTCGAACTTGAGGATCGGGTAGCCCGGCAGGTCGCACATCTTGGAGCCGGTGTTGGTGATGGTGATCAGCATGTAGTTCAGCGGGCGGGAGACCGGGGCGGCCGTGATCGACGTGTTGGCGGCGGAGCACGGGACGCGGTTCTCGGGGGCGTTGGGGTCGGAGCCGTCGGCGGTGCCGGTGCCGGTGCTTGTGCCTGTGTCTTTGCCGGGGGACGTGCCCTTGCCGTCCGTCTCCCGGGACTTCGTGTGGTCGCTGCTCGGGGTCGCGTCGCCGCTGCTGCCGGACGACGTGCCTCCGACCCCCTCGCCGGACGCGGCCCCCGACGGCTTCGCCGCGCCCTCGTCACGCACGTTGTCTTCGGATCCGCACGCCGTCAGGGACAGCGTGGCGAGGGCGATGGTGGCGGCGGCGAGCATGCGGGTACGCATGGTGAACCCCTTCGACGGGTCGGTGAGTGAGAGAGATGACGCGGGGGGTGAAGCGAGCCGCCTGGCTATGGGCCCCGGTCGGCGTGCTTGGATGACAGCAGCTTGTACGCCGCCCTGTCCCAAGGGCCAGCCCGGCCGGGGAGTTCGGGACACTGGAATGGTCGTACCGGCTCTGACCTGGGGGAATGGGCGTCACCTGGAACGGTCGCGCGGGACGGAGGAACGGTGGGAGCCGAGGGGTTCGCCGAACTGCTCAAGGAGCTCAAGGGGCGGTCGGGGCTCAGTTATGGGGTGCTGGCCAAGCGGTTGCACGTGAGTACGTCTACGTTGCACCGCTATGTGAACGGCACGGCCGTGCCGGTGGAGTTCGCTCCTGTGGAGCGGTTTGGTCGCCTTTGCAAGGCGTCGCCCGCGGAGTTGGTGGAGCTTCACCGGAGGTGGATTGTCGCTGACGCGACGCGGGGGAAGCGGGCCGAGGGGGAGCCTGATGTTCCCGTAGCGGAAGCTGAGTTGGCCCCAGAGTCCAGTGACCCTGGTCCTGGGGCTGTGCCCACCCTTCCCCAAGCTCTCGACTCCGCTCAAGCAGGGGAGGACCCACTCGCCCCGCGGGACGATTGCCCACAGCAGCGGGGGACGGAACAGGAAGCGCACCCCGAGCCCGAGCCCGCGTCCGAGGCTCCCCTCGTCACCCATCGCCCCGCGGCGCCGCGGCGGAAGCGGCGGCAGTTTGTCGTGGTTGCCGCTGTCGGGGCCGTGCTCGCGCTCGGTGGTACCGCGCTCGCCCTGCAAGCCGCGTCCGACGGGTCGTCGGGCGGCGGTGGGAAGGCGGCCGCCGGGCGCGGACCGTCCGCCGGGGACGAGGTCACCGAGGGCGGGGAGGGCAAGCCGGGGCGTCCGTCGGGCAAGTCGTCCCCGGGGGACGAGGACGGGAAGCGGAAGGACGCGCGCGGCGGCAGTGGCGAAGGCGGCGGGGAGGAGAGGGCCGGCGGAGGCAAGGGGCGTATCGGCAAGGGCGGTTCCGCGCCCTCCGGATCCGCCGGCGACGGGACCACCGGCGACGCACCCGCGGCCGGCGCGGTGCCTCTGACGGTGTCCACGCAGCCGCACTTCTGGTACAACCCCTGCGGCCAGCCGTACCTCGTCGCCCGGGAGCCGAGCCGCCTCTCGCCGCCGCCGAACGAGCAGGACGCCCCCGGCTGGGTGGCCGCGAACGGCGCGGTCCCCGCGGGGCGGCAGACCGTGAAGCTGACCGTCCAGGGCACGGGAGACGACACCGTCGTCCTGGAGTCGCTCAACATCCGTGTCGTCGGCAGCGGCGCGCCGCTCAAGCGGAACAGCTACGAGATGGGGTACGTCGGCGTCGGCTGCGGCGGCGACGTACCCAAGCACTCCTTCGACGTGAACCTCGACGCGTCGGTCCCGCGCCTGACCCCCAAGTCCGGGGAGACCACCTTCCCCTACAAGGTGAGCGAGAGCGACCCGGAGACCTTCTTCGTCGACGCGGACGTCAAGGCGCACGACGTGAGCTGGTACCTGGAGCTGGAGTGGTCCAGCGGCAAGCGGCACGGCACCGTACGGATCGACGCCTCGGGCAAGCCGTTCCGCACCAGCGGTGACCGGGGCAACCCCGTGTTCGGGTTCTCGCTCGACAGCAAGAAGTGGGTCGGGCTCGAGCGCGGTGCGAACGGGGCGGAGGAAGAGGCGCGGTAGCCCGCGGTCCGTATCGCGGAATGACTGTTGTGGGCGGCACCCGGGTGTCTACCCTGCCGGGGACCCCCGGAGGGAAGGGAACCCCGATGACCGTCACCAGCAGCGCCCCCGCCGACGCCCCCACGCCGCCGCTCGCCGCGCGTGCCGCCGCCATCGGGGGCTCGCCGGTACGGGACATCCTCGCGGTCACCGCGCGGCCCGAGGTCATCAACTTCGCGGGCGGGCTGCCCGCGCCCGAGTTCTTCGACGCGCGGGGCGTGGCCGCCGCGTACGCCGCCGTGCTCGCCGAAGCACCCGGCCGGGCGCTCCAGTACGCGACGACCGAGGGGGAGCCCGTGCTGCGGGCGGCCGTCGCGGAGCGGTACACGGCCCGCGGGCTCGCCACCGGTGCCGACGACGTGCTGATCACCACGGGCTCGCAGCAGGCCCTGTCGCTGCTCGCCACCGCGCTCGTCGAGCCCGGCGACACCGTCCTCGTCGAGAACCCCTGCTATCTGGCGGCCCTCCAGGTGTTCGCCTTCGCGGGCGCGCGGGTCGTGCCCGTGCCGGGGGACGCCGACGGGGTCGACCCGGACGCCCTGGACGCGCTCGTCGCCGAGCACCGGGCCAAGCTGCTCTACACCGTGCCCACGTTCCAGAACCCGTCCGGGCGGACCATGCCCGCCGGGCGGCGGGCCGCCGTCGCCGCCGTGGCCGCGCGGCGCGGGCTGTGGATCGTCGAGGACGATCCGTACGGGGAGCTGCGGTTCGAGGGGGAGCGGGTGCCGTGGATCGCCTCGTACCCCGGGGCCGGGGACCGGACCGTGGTGCTCGGGAGCTTCTCCAAGGTGATGGCGCCGGGGCTGCGGCTCGGGTGGCTGCGGGCGCCCGCCGCCCTGCTGCGGGCCTGCGCGATCGCCAAGCAGGCCGCCGACCTGCACACTCCCACCGTCAACCAGCTTGCCGCCGCCTGGTATCTGGAGCACTTCGATCTGGACGCCCATGTGGCGCGGGTCGCCGGGGTGTACCGGGAGCGGCGGGACGCGATGCTCGCGGGGCTTCCCGGGGCGCTGCCCGCGGGGTCCACCTGGAACCGGCCCGAGGGCGGGATGTTCCTGTGGGTGCGGTTGCCCTCCGGGTACGACGCGACTGCCTTGCTGCCGGGTGTGGTCGCGCAGGATGTTGCTTACGTTCCTGGGGCGCCGTTCTATGGGGGCGCGCCGGAGGCTGAGACTCTGCGGCTGTGCTTCGTGACCCAGACGCCGGATGAGATCGCTGAGGGCTTGAGGCGACTTCGGCTGGGGCTGTCGTAGCGGTTGCCGTCGGCCGGGGGGGGGCTGTGCCCACCCGTTCCGCCGTGCGGAACGCCTGCCCACAGCCTGGCTGGAGGCGGGCGTTCCGCGTTGCGGCTACAGGCGGCCCGGCGTCCGGATGCCCAGGAGCGCCATGCCCTGGTGCAGTGTGCGGCCCGTGAGGTCGACCAGGAACAGGCGGTTCTCGACGACCTCCGTCGGGTTGTCGTCGCTGAGCACCTGGCACTGGTCGTAGAACTTCGTGAGGTGCGTGGCCAGCTCGTACAGGTACGAGGCCAGCTTGTGCGGGGCGTACTCCTCGGCGACCTCGGCCAGCGTCTCCGCGAACTGGTCCAGGTGCAGGCCGAGGGCGCGCTCGGCCGGGGCCAGGCCGAGCTCCGGGTGGGCCGCGGGCCGGGCGTCGCCCGCCTTGCGCAGGATGGACTGGATCCGGGCGTACGCGTACTGGAGGTAGACCGACGTGTTGCCGTGCAGCGAGACCATCTGGTCCAGGTCGAACTTGTAGTCCCGCACCGCCGAGGTGGACAGGTCCGCGTACTTCACGGCGCCGATGCCGACCTGCCGGCCGTTCTCGACGATCTCCTCCTCGGTGAGGCCCACCTTCTCGGCCTTCTCCCGCACGACGGCCGTGGCCCGGTCGATCGCCTCGTCCAGGAGGTCGATGAGGCGGACCGTCTCGCCCTCACGGGTCTTGAACGGCTTGCCGTCCTTGCCGAGCACCGTGCCGAAGGCGAGCTGCACCGCCTTGACCTCGTCGGTCAGCCAGCCCGCCCGGCGCGCGGTCTCGAAGACCATCTTGAAGTGCAGCGACTGGCGGGCGTCGACCACGTACAGAAGGGTGTCCGCCTTGACGTTGAACACGCGGTCGCGGATCGCCGAGAGGTCGGTGGCCGCGTAGCCGTAACCGCCGTCTGACTTCTGGACGATCAGCGGGACCGGATTGCCGTCGGGGCCCTTCACGTCGTCGAAGAAGACGCACAGCGCGCCCTCGGAGCGGACCGCGACGCCCGACTCCTCCAGGAGGCGGCAGGTCTCGGCCAGCATGTCGTTGTACCCGGACTCGCCGACGATGTCCTCGTCGTGGATCTCGACGTCCAGCTTGTCGAAGACCGAGTAGAAGTAGATCTTCGACTCGTCCACGAACCGCTGCCAGAGCGCGAGGGTCTCCTCGTCGCCCGCCTGGAGGTCCACGACCCGGCGCCGGGCGCGGGTCTTGAACTCCTCGTCGGAGTCGAAGAGCACCCGGGCCGCCTTGTAGATGCGGTTGAGGTTGGACATCGCCTCCGCGCCCGCGGCCTCGCCCTCGGTGGCCTTCTTGTGGTCCAGCTCGTGCGGGTGCTCGAGCAGGTACTGGATGAGCATGCC
Source organism: Streptomyces aureoverticillatus (assembly GCF_014649395.1). Classification (GTDB taxonomy): domain Bacteria; phylum Actinomycetota; class Actinomycetes; order Streptomycetales; family Streptomycetaceae; genus Streptomyces; species Streptomyces aureoverticillatus. The sequence goes on along the minus strand of NZ_BMSY01000001.1, from coordinate 1,156,953 downwards.
GAACTGGGTGCCCCAGTCGCCGATGTGGTGGCGGCTGACGATCTTCTCGCCGGTGAATTCGAGGATCCGCTTGACGGCGTTGCCGATCACCGAGTTGCGCAGGTGGCCGACGTGCATCTCCTTGGCCACGTTCGGCTGCGCCCAGTCGATCACCGTGGTGCCGGGCTCGTCGGCGAACGGCACGCCCAGGCGGTCGGTGTCGGCGGCGCGGGCGGCGAGCGTCTCGACGATGGCCCGGTCCGTGACCGTGATGTTCAGGAAGCCGGGTCCGGACACCTCGACGTCCCCGAGCAGCTCCGGGGCGTCGATCGAGGCGACGACCTTCGTGGCCAGCTCGCGCGGGTTGGCCTTGGCCTTCTTCGCGAGCGCGAGGATGCCGTTGGCCTGGAAGTCGGCCCGGTCGCTGCGTCGGAGCAGCGGGTCCGCGGGGGCGGCCTCCGGCAGGGCTGCCGAGAGGGCGTCCGCGAGACGCTGGTGGACCGATGCGCTGAGGGACTGGACCGGGGCCATGAGCTTCCGTTCTGGTAAATGGCGTGCATCAGGGTGAGCGTCAAGTGTCCCATGGGGAGGGACACCGGTTCGCCTGGATAACCGGGGCCCCGGGCGGGGTCCCGAAACGCAACCCGCGACCGGGTCCCGCCGTCTGGGAGAATGGCTTACGCCAGATTCCCTGAATCCCGAGGAAACAAGAGGACGTGCCGATCGTGGCTCAGAGCACCGATACCACCGACTGGGTCTCCCGCTACGCGGACGAGGTCATCGCCGAGTCGGAGCGTCGTGCCCCGGGCAAACCGGTCGTCGTGGCCTCCGGCCTGTCCCCCTCCGGCCCCATTCACCTGGGCAATCTCCGCGAGGTCATGACCCCGCACCTCGTCGCCGACGAGATCCGGCGGCGCGGGCACGAGGTCCGGCACCTGATCTCCTGGGACGACTACGACCGGTATCGCAAGGTCCCGGCCGGCGTCCCCGGCGTCGACGAGTCCTGGGCCGAGCACATCGGCAGGCCGCTGACCTCCGTGCCCGCGCCCGCCGGGTCCGCGTACCCGAACTGGGCCGAGCACTTCAAGGCCGCGATGGCCGAGTCGCTCGCCGACCTCGGCGTGGAGTACGACGGGATCAGCCAGACCGAGCAGTACACGTCGGGGGCGTACCGCGCGCAGATCCTGCACGCGATGAAGCACCGCGGCGACATCGACGCCATCCTCGACCAGTACCGCACGAAGAAGGACCCGGCCAAGGCCGCCAAGGGCAAGCAGCAGAAGCCGGTCGACGAGGCCGAGCTGGAGGCCGCCGAGGGCTCCGGCGCCGCGTCCGAGGACGACGGCAGCGGCTTCCGCGGATACTTCCCGTACAAGCCCTACTGCGGGCAGTGCGGCAAGGACCTCACCACCGTCACCTCCTACGACGACGAGACGACCGAGCTCGCCTACGCGTGCACGGCGTGCGGCTTCGAGGAGATCGTGCGGCTGAGCGAGTTCAACCGCGGCAAGCTGGTCTGGAAGGTCGACTGGCCGATGCGCTGGGCCTACGAGGGCGTGATCTTCGAGCCCAGCGGCGTGGACCACTCCTCGCCGGGCTCGTCGTTCGTCGTCGGCGGGCAGATCGTCCGGCAGGTCTTCGACGGCGCCCAGCCCATCGGGCCGATGTACGCGTTCGTCGGCATCAGCGGCATGGCCAAGATGTCCTCCTCGCGCGGCGGCGTGCCCACGCCCGCCGACGCGCTGAAGATCATGGAAGCCCCGCTGCTGCGCTGGCTGTACGCCCGCCGGAAGCCCAACCAGTCCTTCAAGATCGCCTTCGACCAGGAGATCCAGCGGCTGTACGACGAGTGGGACAAGCTCGCCGCGAAGGTCGCCGACGGCACGGTGCTGCCCGCCGACGCGGCGGCGTACGCGCGCGCCGTGGGCACCGCCGCCGGTCCGCTGCCGACGACGCCGCGGCCGATGCCGTACCGCACGCTGGCCTCCGTCGCCGACATCACCGCCGGCGCCGAGGACCAGACGCTGCGCATCCTGTCCGAGCTCGACCCGTCCGACCCGCTCGCCTCGCTCGACGAGGTGCGGCCGCGGCTCGACCGGGCCGAGGCCTGGATCAACACGCAGGTGCCCGCCGACCAGCGCACCATCGTCCGCGAGACGCCGGACACGGAGCTCCTGTCGTCCCTCGACGACGAGAGCCGCGAGTCGCTCCGGCTGCTCCTGGACGGCCTGGACTCCCACTGGTCCCTGGACGGCCTCACCCACCTCGTGTACGGCGTCCCGAAGGTCCGCGCCGGCTTCTCCGCCGACGCCGGGCCCAAGGAGCTCCCGCCGGAGATCAAGACGGCCCAGCGGACCTTCTTCGCCCTCCTGTACCACCTGCTGGTGGGCCGGGACACGGGCCCGCGCCTTCCCACGCTGCTGCTTGCCGTGGGTGCGGAGCGGGTGCGCAAGCTCCTGGGCGCCTAGGAAGCTGCCGGGACCGCACCTGATGACTCGCCTTCGCCCCGCCGCTGTCGGAGCGATGTCCCTCGTCGTCGCCCTGACGACCGTTCCGAGCGCCATGGCCGGTCCGGGCGACGACGGCGAACTGGTGGTGTCACCAGGTGCGGTACGTCCCGGTGAGTGGGTCGGGCTGTCCGTCGTGAACACCGAACTCGACGACGACAACGCAACCGTGGAATCCAAGGCGTTCACGGGCACCGTGAAGCTCGAGAACCCCGGCGGCAAGGTGACGTGGACGGGCCGCGCGAAGGTCCGCTGCGACGCCCGACCGGGCAGCTACGCCGTCGCCTTCGCCGAGTTCGTCCCGCCCGACGACAGCTACGGCGGCAAGGTGACGGTCGAGGCCGGCGGCCCCGCCGGGGGTTCGGGCTGCGCCGCCGCCGACACGGGTGACGACGGGGTGCGCGGAACAGACGGGGTGCGCGGAACGACCGTCGGCCTCGCCACGGCGGCGGCCGCCGCCGTGGCCGCGGGCGCGTTCGTCGTCGTACGACGCCGCAGGCGCCGGGCCTGATCCTCGCCGTGCCGCCGCCCGGGAGTCGGTCGGCCGGGTCCTGCTACGCGATGTGTTCGGCGTCGGCGGCGTCTTCGTCGAGGGAGCGCTGGTAGCGGTCGCGGAAGCCGCGGAGGTACGGGCGCAGGGTGCTCTCCGTGAGGGGGCCGCCGGACTGGCCCGTCACGCCGTACAGGTCCATCAAGTAGAGGCTGAACTGGCGGGCGTTGGGGTAGTCGCCCATTTCGCTGACGTACTTGCGGAAGGCGGTGAAGTACGCCTCCTCGCGGGTCATGTCGTCGGGGAGGCCGGAGCCTTCCGCGGCCGCGGGCTCGGGCAGGGGCTCGGGTTCCTGCTCCGGAGCGGGTGCGGGGGCCGGGGTCTGTTCCTCGCGCGGACCCGGGATGAGGTGGCCGTTCGCGAGGGGGCGGGTGCGGCCGGGGCCCGCGGGGACGCGGAAGCCGGAGCCGTCGTCGGCCGCTTCGGGAGTCTCGGCGGGGGCTTCGTGGCCGTGCTCGGGGTACGGCCGGCTTTCGGCGTACTGCTGGGCCTGGGCGTACTGCTGCTGGTCGTACGCCTGCTGGTCGGCGTACTGCTGCTGCTCGTACGCCAGTTGCTCGTCGTACCCCTGCTGCTCGTACCCCTGGGCCTGCGCCTGTTCCTCGTACCACTCGTCGTACGGGGCCTCAGGGTCGTACGACACCGGGGCGTCCGCGTACTGCTGCGGCGGGTGCGGGGCCGCGAACCAGGGGCTCACGTGGGCGCCGGGCTGCGGCTCCTCGGGCGGCGGAGGCTCCTCGACGTGCGGGTCGGGCGCGGGCGCCGGGGCGGGGCGGGGCTCGGCGGCCGGGGCCTTGGTCAGGGCGACCGGGGTCGCGGCCCCGGCCTGGGGCAGCTCGGGCTTGGACAGGTCCGCCTGGGGCACGGGCGGGAGCAGCGCGGGCTCGATGCCGGCGGCCGCGAGGCCCGCGGGGGCCGTCTCCGCGAGCGGGACGCCGTAGCGGGCCAGGCGCAGCGGCATCAGGGACTCCACCGGGGCCTTGCGGCGCCAGCCGCGGCCGAAGCGGGAGCGGAGCCGGGCCTGGTAGACGAGTCGTTCCTGCTCCAGCTTGATGACCTGGTCGTAGGAGCGCAGCTCCCACAGCTTCATGCGGCGCCAGAGCAGGAACGTGGGCAGCGGGGAGAGCATCCAGCGGCTGATGCGGACGCCGTCCATGTGCTTGTCGGCGGTGATGTCGGCGATCCGGCCGATCGCGTGCCGGGCCGCCTCGACCGCGACCACGAACAGGACCGGGATGACGGCGTGCATGCCCACACCCACCGGATCCGGCCAGGCCGAGGCCGAGTTGAACGCGATCGTGGCCGCCGTGAGCAGCCACGCCGTCTGGCGGAGCAGCGGGAAGGGGATGCGCAGCCAGGTCAGCAGCAGGTCGAGGGCGAGCAGGACGCAGATGCCCGCGTCGATGCCGACGGGGAAGAAGTAGGAGAAGTCGCCGAAGCCCTTCTTGACGGCCAGTTCGCGCACGGCCGCGTACGAGCCGGCGAAGCCGATCCCGGCGATGACGAGCGCACCGAAGACGACCACCCCGATGAGTATCCGGTGTGTGCGTGTCAGTTGCATCGCGGCCACCCGCGAACCCCTCCCTGCTCGGTGTGTTGCGAGCGATAGCCTGGCACACGTGTGCGGGCCTCGGTCCCACACCCCGCAAAGGGGGGGCCTGGGGTCACCCCATCTGCGACTTGATGTGGTCGACGACCTCGTTGAACTCCTTCGTCGGCGAGAAGTCCATGTACTCACAGTCCTCAAGTGCTTCCGGGACGTGACCGGGGGGCCAGTAGAACGCCTGCCCCGCCTCGTAGATCTCGTCCCCGTGTTTCGTCCGCATCTTCAGGCGCCCTTTGATCAGGTATCCCCAGTGGGGGCACTGACACAGGTCATCGGGCAGGCCCTTGACGACCGGCGACATGTCCGTGCCCTTGGGAAACCGGGCAAACGCGACGGTCATGTCTCCCCCGACCTCCTGCATGCGCAGCTCCACGCCGCCGCCTTCGATCGCGACAGGAGCGTCGTTCCGTGTCGTTGCCGTCATGACTCCTCCGCCTCCGGCCCGCCGCGGGACCTGGGACAACTCCACTCCCTTCCAGCCTGGGCCCGACGGTCGCCGCGCGCGACTCGTGGAGGGGTCCGCCGCATGCCGGAGCCCGGCCGCGTGGGCGGCCGGGCTCCGGCAACTGTGGTGCGTACGCGCGTGTGTACGCGCCGCGTCGGGCTACTCGCTCTTGGGCTTGGCGTCGGTCTTCGGCTTGGCGCCGGAGCCGTCCTCGGACTTGTCCGAGTCGTCCCCGGACTTGTCCGAGTCGCCCTTCGGCTTGTCGGCCTTGTCCGAGCCGTCGGACGGCTTGGCCGAAGTGCCCGCGCCGCCCGCCTTGTTCGCCGCGACGACCGCCGCGACGGCCTCCTTGCCGGCCTTCTGCGCGTCCTTGGCCAGGTCGCCCGCGTCCGGCGACTTGTCGCCCGCGAGGCCCGCGCCGTTGTAGTCGACCGTGACGACGGCGTTCTCCACGCGCGTCACGAGCGTCTGCTGCTTGAAGGTGTCCTTGTCCTTCTTCACGTCATAGCTGACCAGCGTCGCCTGGTCGCCCACGCCCTGCACCGGCGTCGTCTTGACGTCCTTGGCGCCCTTGGCCGCCTGGGCGTCGGTGACCTGCTTGGTGAAGTTGGTCTGGGCGCGCTTGGCGCCGCTGCCGAGCGACTGGTCCGACTCGAAGCGGTTCAGCGACACGCGCAGCCAGCGGAACTGCGAACCGTCGACGCCGTTGTTGTCGAGGCTGTCCCAGGTGCAGTTGCCGCGCGTGGACACATCGTCCGATGTGCCCGCCTTGCCGGACTTGTTCTTGGCGGCCGGGACCAGGTCGCCCAGCGTCTTCTTGGAGAGCGTGTCGCAGGGCTCGGGGAGCTTGGCGAACGCGGCCTTCTCCACGGTCGCGGCCTGGTCGCCGGAGCCGCCGGCGCCGCCGGACGCGGACGCCGAGGGCTTGGCGCCGGAGTCCTTCTTGTCCCCGTCCGAACCACCGTCGTCGCTGCTGCAGGCGGAGGCGAAGAGGATCACCGGTACGGCGGCCGCGCCCACCAGAACGCGGGTGAGTCGCTGTCGCTGTCGCTGTGCGGGTCGGTGCATGGTTCCTTCACTCGTGTTCGCTCGTTGGCGTCCGTGCCGTTCGATGGGTCCGTCGGGTCACGGTACGCGGTGCCCGAGGCGGGTGACCCGGCTTCCGGGCAGCCCGTACGCGCTCCCGGCGGGGGTCAGTCGTCGAACCTGTCGGCGAGGTTCTCAGCCAGTTCGCGCGCGTTGTCCTGCATTTCCTTGGAGTCGGGGACCTCTGTGCGGCGGGCCGGCTGCTCGTCGTACTGGACCGTCACGATCACGTTCGACGTGCGGAACACCACAGTCACGGTGCGCTGGCGCGTGGTCGACGCGGCGGTGGTGAGCACGTCGTCGAGGAAGGCCTGGTCGCCCAGGTCGTCCAGGGTGCGCGGTTCGTAGCCGGGGGGTGTCGCCTCGCCCGGCGTGGCCGAGCCGTCGTCCTCGGGGCTGCGGCTGCCGGGCTCGTCGTCGCCCTCGGTGGCGGCGGCTCCGTCGCCCTTCTTGGCGCTCTTGGCAGCCTTCTCGGCGGCCTTCTTGGCGCTGACGGCGGAGGCGCGCCGGGTCCCGTGGGGGCTGTTGGCGCCGCTCGCGTCGTCGGTGCCGGAACTGCTCGAAGAGTCCGAGCCGCCCGAGCCACCGGGACTCTCCGAATTACCGGAATCCTCCGGATCATCCGGTTCCTCCGACTCGCCCGACCCCTCCGGCTCCTCCGACTCACCCGACGCGGACGGCTCCGGAATGCCCGCGTCGCCGAGCTTCGTCCGATAGATCCCCTGCGCCCGGTCCTCGTCGCTGACCGTCCCGTCGTACGACACCACGCGCTCGAAGTCGACGAGGAGATGGTGCGTGGCGTCCGGCGCCTCGACCTTCCAGCGGCAGCCCACGCGCCGGTCGGTGTCGTACGTGGCCGTCGCGGTGCCCTCGTACGCCTTCTCGCGCTGCTCGGCGTTCTCGATGTCCTCGATGCCGGGCAGCATCGAGTCCAGCGTCGACTGGTCGACCGCGCCGCAGGGCTCGGGCAGGGTGCGGTACTTGCCGGGCTCGGCGGCCGCCGTGGAGCTCCCGGAGTCGCCGGACTTGCCGTCGTCGCCGTTCTCGGTCCCCGAGCTGCCGGTGCAGCCGGCGAGCAGCGCCACGAGGAGCGCGGCGACGCCCGGTACGTAGACCCTCCGCTGCACCGTGCTGGCTCCTCTCGACGTGGACGGTTCCGGTCCGCCGGCCCCGGGGGCCGGTTCGCCGGGCCCGTCCGGCCTGGTTATTCGGTTGCCGCCGGCGGACGGCCGGTGGACACAATGTGTATCGCACGCGCCGCTGTGGATGCCGGTCCGTTATCCCATACGTCGACCTTGGCACCGGTATTTGCGCTTCAGGTCTTTTGTTGTTGTACGGGGGAATGAGGAAGTCATGACGTACGTCGAGGTACCGGGCGCGAACGTGCCCATCAGGATGTGGGCGGACCCCAAGACGGTCGAGGGCGCCGCGATGCAGCAGCTGCGGAACGTCGCCACGCTGCCCTGGATCAAGGGCCTGGCCGTCATGCCGGACGTCCACTACGGCAAGGGCGCGACGGTCGGCTCGGTGATCGCGATGCAGGGCGCCGTGTGCCCGGCGGCGGTCGGGGTCGACATCGGCTGCGGGATGTCGGCCGTCAGGACCTCGCTGACGGCCGCCGACCTGCCCGACGACCTTTCGCGCCTGCGCTCGAAGATCGAGCAGGCGATCCCGGTGGGGCGGGGGATGCATGAGGAGCCCGTTGAGCCGGGGCGGTTTCATGGGGTGGCCACGGGGGGCTGGGACGACTTCTGGGGGCGGTTCGAGGGGGTCGCGGACGTGGTCAAGTTCCGTGAGGAGCGGGCCGTGAAGCAAATGGGGACCCTCGGAGCCGGGAATCACTTTGTAGAAGTTTGCGTAGATATGTCCGAATCGATCTGGCTCATGCTGCACTCCGGTTCCCGGAATATCGGCAAGGAACTCGCCGACCACCACATCGGCGTGGCCCGCGACCTGCCGCACAACCAGGGCCTGGTGGACCGCGACCTGGCGGTCTTCATCGCGGACACCCCGCAGATGGCGGCGTACCGCAACGACCTGTTCTGGGCCCAGGAGTACGCGAAGTACAACCGCGCGCTCATGATGGCGCTGTTCAAGGACGTGATCCGCAAGGAGTTCAAGAAGGCCGCGCCGACCTTCGACCAGGAGATCTCCTGCCACCACAACTACGTGGCGGAGGAGCGGTACGACGGCATGGACCTGCTGGTCACCCGCAAGGGCGCGATCCGCGCGGGCTCCGGGGACTACGGCATCATCCCGGGCTCGATGGGCACCGGCTCGTACATCGTGAAGGGCCTCGGCAACGAGGCGTCCTTCAACTCCGCCTCGCACGGCGCGGGCCGCAAGATGAGCCGCAACGCCGCGAAGAAGCGGTTCTCCACGCGGGACCTGGAGGAGCAGACGCGGGGCGTCGAGTGCCGCAAGGACTCCGGCGTCGTGGACGAGATCCCCGGTGCGTACAAGTCCATCGACAAGGTCATCGACCAGCAGACGGACCTGGTCCAGGTGGTGGCGAAGCTGAAGCAGGTGGTGTGCGTGAAGGGTTGAACCGGCCGGTCCGGTTCGGCCCTTCGGGCCTGCTCGGCTCGGGCCTACTTGGCGTGCATGACCGCGTAGATCATCACGAACGCCACGATGTGGATGCCGAAGAGGAAGTACGCGAGGTACCACCACACCATGCGTTCGTTCTTCTTCTCCTGGGCCAGGCGGCGGGACTCCTGTTCGTAGCGGAGTCGGTCCAGGGGGTCGGGGGAGTCGGGCGAGCCGCCGGGGGAGCCGGGGTCGTCGGCGGCGTAGGTCATCACTGCTCCCGGTGGACCTTGGTGTTGGACGCCTGGGCCCGGGGGCGGACCACGAGGAGGTCGATGTTCACGTGGGAGGGGCGGGTCACCGCCCAGGTGATCGTGTCCGCCACGTCGTCCGCCGTCAGCGGCTCGGCGACGCCCGCGTAGACCTTGGCCGCCTTCTCCTCGTCGCCGCCGAAGCGGGTCAGCGCGAAGCCCTCCGTCTTGACCATGCCGGGGGCGATCTCGATCACGCGGACGGGGGTGCCGACGATCTCCAGGCGCAGGGTCTCGGCGAGGACGTGCTCGGCGTGCTTGGCGGCGACGTAGCCCGCGCCGCCCTCGTAGGTGCCGTGGCCCGCCGTCGAGGAGACGACGACCACGGTGCCGTCGCCGCTCGCGGTGAGCGCGGGGAGCAGGGCCTGGGTGACGTTCAGGGTGCCGATGACGTTCGTCTCGTACATCTGGCGCCAGTCCTCCGGGGAGCCCGTCGCCACCGGGTCCGCGCCGAGTGCCCCGCCCGCGTTGTTCACCAGGACCGCGATCTCGCGGAAGGCCGTCGCGAAGGCGTCGACCGCCGCGCGGTCGGTGACGTCGAGTGCGTACGCCGTCGCGTCGTGCCCCGCCGCCGTCAGCTCCGCGGCCAGCGCCTCGATGCGGTCCTTGCGGCGGGCCGTCAGCACGACCCGGTGGCCGGCCGCCGCGAGGCCGCGTGCGGTCGCCGCGCCGATGCCGCCACTGGCACCGGTGACGATCGCGATACCGGGCTTGCGGGGCGTCGCTTCTGCGGCGGACATGCGGGCTCCCTCGGGGTTCGTGCGTACGCCGCTCCGTCAACGTGCGTACGTTGTCCGGTCAGCATAGGCGCGGGCCTCCCGGGAGCGGCGGGCGGACGCCTTGCTGCCCGGCCCCGCGCCCGCTCAGTCCCCTCGCGGCGCGTACATGATCACGGCCATGCCCGCCAGGCAGATCAGCGCCCCGGTCACGTCCCAGCGGTCGGGCCGGTAGCCGTCCGCGACCGCGCCCCAGGCGATCGAACCCGCCACGAAGACGCCGCCGTACGCGGCCAGGATCCGGCCGAAGTCGGCGTCGGGCTGGAGCGTCGCGACGAAGCCGTAGGCCCCCAGGGCGATGACTCCGGCGCCGATCCACACCCAGCCCCGGTGCTCCCGCACCCCCTGCCAGACCAGCCAGGCGCCGCCGATCTCGAACAGGGCGGCGACGACGAACAGGGCGGCGGAGCGGGCGACGAGCATGGTCAACAGGGTGGCATGTGGGGGTTTGGGGGGTCCGGAGGGGCGGCGGGTGGCATGGATGAGGTGCGTTTCGTTCTGCTCGGTTCGTCTTGCGGTCGACGTGGAGGTAGTCGTGCGGGTGCTCTGTGTGGGGGCCGTCGTCCTGGGCGCGGTGCTGTGGGGGAGCGGGGGCGCGGTGGCCGGCGGGAGGACGGTGCCGGAGGCGGACGTCGCGTACCACGGGCATGTGGCCATGACCCGGGGGCTCGCGGCGGTCTCGCTGACGCCGGAGAACCACGGTCCTGACGACGTGCCGGGCGCGAGCGTCCGGCTCGCGTGGTCGGCCCCGCTGGAGGACACGACGCGGCTGCCGGACTCCTGTGTGCGGGCCGGCGAGCGGGGCGTGCTGTGCCGCACGGGGGCGCTGCCCGCGGGGGGCCGGGGGGAGCGGATCGACCTCGCGGTCCGGCTGCGGGGGGAGCCGCGGGAGGTGACGGTGACCGTGGGCACCGCCTGGAACGGTGGCGCGGTCGACCGCAACCCGCGGAACAACGAGCACGCGGTGCTGGTGCTGGACACCGGGGACTCGTACTACTTCTGACTGCGGCCGGCTACATCGGTACGCCTGACTGCTTCTGGTCCGCCGTCAGGTCCAGCCGCCAGTCGTTGCACCGCATCCAGTGCCCCTTCGGATACTCCATGTCCTCCTCGCCGAGGAGCGTGAAGCCCGCCTTGCGGCACACGCCGTTGGAGGCGGCGTTGGCCACGGAGGGGCAGGCGTGCAGGTGGCGGTGCAGGCCTGTCGCGCGGGCCTCGCCGACCACCAGGCGGACCGCCGCGCCGGCGATGCCGCGGCCCTGGCACTCCGGCAGGACTCCCCATCCGGCCTCCCACACGTCCTCGCCGTGGTGGGTGGTCTCCCAGAAGCCGACGATGCCCGCGGTCTCGCCCTCGGGGGCCGTCACGATCCTGAACATCTGCCCCCGTTCGCCGTCGAGGTTCAGATAGCGCAGGTGCCGGTCCACCAGCTTCTCGTGGGTCTCGGGGCCGCCCAAGTGGGCCGTCATCTCGGGTGCGTTGTGCCGCACGAGCAGCTCGAAGTCGCTCTCGGACCAGGGCGCGAGCCGTACGTTCGACGTCTGGGTGGTGCCCTCTGTTCTCTCCATGGTCCTCACGGTAGGCGGAGGGTCTGACAATCCCCCGGGACCGCGGCCCGCGGACCGCCGGGCGGGCGCCTCACGCCACCCGCAGCGCCTCCACCGCGATCCGCGCCGCCGTCCCGATCACCGCGTCCGCCGACGGCAGCGTCGCCGCGGTGCGGGCGGCGCGGGTGAAGACGGCGACGGCGTAGCGGCCGCCGTCGGGGTACTCGACGACGCCCACTTCGTTGCGCAGCGTCGGCAGGCTGCCGGTCTTGCCCGCGACGTGCACGTCGTCGAAGGGGAAGCCCGCGGCGAGGCGGTGCGGCCAGACCTGGAGGCCGAGGACGCGGCGCATGGCGGCGCCGTGTTCGGGGGTGCAGGCCTCGTCCCGCCACAGGGCGCCGAGCAGGCGGGTCATGTCGCGCGGGGTGCTGTGGTTGGTGCGGGCGGGGTCCAGGGCGCGGAGGCGGGCGATGACGTACGGGTCGGTGAGCGCCTGGGCGCCCTCCGGGCCCGCGTCCTCGCGCATGGACGCGAACGTCTCGCTGAAGGTGTGCAGGGCCCGGGTGCGGGTCAGGCCGAGGCGGGCGGTGGTCGCGTTCACGGCGTCCAGACCGACGCGGCGCAGCAGGAGTTCGGCGGCGGTGTTGTCGCTGACGGCCATCATCAGGTACGCGGCGTCGCGCAGGGAGACGCGGACCGGGTCGAGCATGGCGGCGAGCCCGGTGGGGCCCGAAGTACGGCCGTCCACGGGGCACTCGACCTGTTCGGTGAGGTCCAGGCGGCCCGCCGCCGCGTGTTCGTACAGCGTGACGAGTACGCACAGCTTGTGGACGCTCGCGGTGACGACGAGCTGGTCCGCGCCCGCGGAGATCTCCGCGCCGGAGTCGATGTCGAGGGCGTGCAGCCGGCCCGTGACGCCGGCCTCGGCGAACGCCTCCTGGAGACGGATGACGGTGTTGCTCGGGGCTTTGGTCACAGCCAGTACTCCGCGGTCGGGCGCAGGTGGAGCGGGCGCGGGGGCGCGTCGGCGGTCACGGCGGCGGTGCTCCGCAGGGCGTCGGTGACGGCCTGCGCGAACGTCGCCACGGCGGCGTCGCCGCGCCCCTTCGGCCAGGCCACCGAGTGCCGCCAGGCCAGCGGGGCGCCCGCGAGGGGCCGCCAGACGATGTCGGGGGCCTCGCCCGCCGCGTGCGCGGGGTGCGCGTCCTTGGGGCTGAGCGCGACGGCGTGCGAGGAGAGGAGCAGGCCGCGGACGAAGCTGGCGCCCTGGCCGTGCCGGACGGCGGCGGGGGTGTAGCCGTCCCTGGCGCAGGTGGTCAGGAGGTCGTCGTGCAGGGCGGGCGCGGCGCTGCGGTGGAAGAGCACCAGGTCGTAGCCCGTGAGCGCGGTGAGCGGGACCTCGTCGAGGGCGGCCGCGGGGGCGCCGCGCGGCAGCAGCACGCCGACCTCGCGGCGCAGCACGGGCCCGAGTTCCAGTCCGGTGACGTCGCAGGGGTGGTGGATGAGGCCGACGTCGAGGTCGTGCGCGGCGAGCTGGTCGAGCTGCTGGGCGGTGGTCAGCTCGCGCAGCTCCAGTTCGACGCCCGCGTGCCGCTGCCGGAAGCCGGCGAGGAGCGCGGCGACGGTCTCCCCCGCGATGTCCGGCGGGAGCGCGGCGCGCAGCAGGCCGCTCTCGCCGTCCCGGATGCGGCGGGCGGTGGCGAGCAGCGCCTCGGACCGGGCGAGCAGTTCGCGGGCGTCGTCGAGCAGCAGGGTCCCGGCCTTGGTGATGGTGACCTGTCGGCTGGTGCGTTCGAAGAGGCGTACGCCGAGGTGGCGTTCCAGGCGCTGGATGCGCTGGGACAGGGGTGGCTGGGCCATGCCGAGGCGCTCCGCGGCCCTGCCGAAATGTGACTCTTCTGCAACAGCCACAAAGCACTCCAGGTGCCGCATCAGGTCCACAAGCAGCGACGATATCGCAGATTAATCAATACGTAAGTGATATCGAACTTGGACATAGGGTGCGGGACGCTGTTCTGTTCAGCGCATGACCTTGCTCTCTTCGGTACGGCCCGCTGCCGTCGGTGTACGTCGTCGAAGTGCCCGGCGCGGCTGGCCCGGCGCCCTGGTGGTGGGCCTCGCCCTCGTCACGGGCTGCTCCGCCTCGGACGACTCCGACTCCCCGGAAGCGACGGCCACCTCCTCGAAGACCTCGGCTGCCGCCGACACCCGCGAGCACCTCCGCGTGGACGGCGCCACCCGCTCGTACCTCCTGCACAAGCCCACCGCCCCCGGCCCGGGCCCCCGCCCGCTCGTCGTCGCCTTCCACGGGCGCGGCGCCGACCCGGCGGAGATGCGTGAGCTGTCCGGCCTGGACAGGGCGGCGAAGGCGCGCGGGATGCTCGTCGCCTACCCGGAGGCCCTGCGCAAGGCGTGGGGTGCGGGCGCCGCGCCGACCCGGCAGCGGCCCGACCCGGCGGCCGATGTGCGGTTCACCGAGGCGCTGGTCGACAAGCTGGTGCGGACGCGGCAGGCCGATCCCCGGCGGGTGTACGTGGTGGGGTTCTCCAACGGCGGGTCGATGGCGCTGCGGGTGGCGGCCGAGCGGCCGAAGCTGGTGGCGGGCGCGGTGTCGGTCGCGGGTCAACTGCCCACCGGGCGGGCGACGGTGCGGCCGTCCGGGCCGGTGCCGGTGATGATCGTCTACGGCGCCGAGGATCCCGTACGCCCCGTCACGGGCCTGGCCCGCCCGGGACCGGCCCCCAAGGGCCAGGAACCGATCATGGCGACCAGATCGGCCCGCGCCAGCGCCCAGGCCTTCGCCACAGCGGGACGCACGAAGGCCCCGGCCGAGCAGTCCCGCAAGGGCTACGACCGCACGGTGTGGCGCCCCGGCCCGGGAACCGTCCCCGTCGAACTTCTCGTCGTGCGGGACGCGGGCCACACCTGGCCCGGCACCCGCGTCACCCCGCCCAAGGGCTTCGGCCCCGCCAGCAAGGCCCTGGACACCACGGACACGGTGCTCGGCTTCCTCAAGGAGCAGGCACCCCGGCCCGCGGGCAACACAGCCAAGGCAGCGAAGACCCCGGAGCGTACCGACCGATGAACAAGACAGTCCGCCGCACCGCCGTCTTCTGCGGCCTGCTCGTGCTCGCTCTCCTCGTGCGCGCCACCTGGGTGCAGTTCGTACGGAGCGACACCCTCGCCGAGCACGACCAGAACCGGCGCGTGAAGATAGCGGCCTTCGGCCAGCCGCGCGGTGACATCATCGTCGGCGGCCAGGCGATAACGGGCTCGGTGGCGACCCCGGGCTCGGACTTCAAGTACAAGCGGACCTACAAGAACGGGCCCATGTACGCGCCGGTCACCGGCTTCTTCTCGCAGGCCCAGGGGCAGACGTTCCTGGAGGGCGTGCACGACGACCTGCTCGGCGGCAAGGACAGCCGGCTCCTCGGCTCGCCGGTGGACGCGCTGACCGGCGAGCGGCCCAAGGGCGGCGACGTGGTCACCACCATCGACCCGAAGGCGCAGAAAGCCGCCTACAAGGGCCTCACCGACCTGGACGCGAAGGGCGCGGTGGTCGCCCTCGACCCGCGCTCCGGCAAGATCCTGGCGATGGCGAGCACGCCCTCGTACGACCCGTCGGTGTTCGCCGGCATCTCCGGCAAGGACGGCAAGGCGTTCAAGGAACTGGACAAGCGGAAGGACAAGCCGCTGAACAACCGGGCGTTCCGCGAGGCGTATCCGCCCGGCTCGACCTTCAAGATCCTCACCGCGGCCGCCGCCCTGGAGCACGGCACGGTCACCGACATCAACGCCTCGTCCGGAGCGCGGGCCCCCTACCGGCTGCCGCAGAGCTCGACGGAGATCGGCAACGTCGTGCCGAACGCGCAGTGCGACAAGGCGTCGATGAAGACCGCGATGCAGTGGTCGTGCAACAACGTCTTCCTGGACGCCGCGTTGAAGACCGGCAAGGACAAGATGCGGGAGACGGCGGAGCGGTTCGGCTTCAACAAGGAGCAGTTCATGCCCGTACGCACCGCCGCGAGCGGCTACCCGGAGAAGCTGGACAAGCCGCAGACCGCGCTGACCGGCATGGGCCAGGGCAGCGTGACCACCACGCCGCTGCAGATGGCCATGGTCACCGCCGGGCTCGCCAACGACGGCAAGGTGATGAAGCCGTACCTGGTCGACGAGTTGCGCGGCGCCGACCTTTCGGCGGTGCAGAAGAACGAGCCGGAGGAGCTGGAGCAGGCGGTCTCGCCGGACACGGCGCGCACGGTGCAGCAGATGATGGAGTACACCGTGACCGACGGCACCGGCGACAAGGTGGCGATCGACGGCGTCACGGTCGGCGGCAAGCCCGGCACGGCGCAGCACGGCGCGGACGTGCGCGACGAGCGGCCGTACGCGTGGTTCGTGTCCTACGCCAAGCAGAGCGACGGCTCGTCGCCGGTGGCGGTGGCCGTGCTCGTCGACCCCGAGGACATGGACATCTCCCGCTCGGAGATCGCGGGCGGCAAGCTGGGCGCGCCGATCGCCAAGGCGGTGATGGAGGCGGTCCTGAAGAAGTCCTGAATCAGGCCCTGCCCGGTGTGGCCGGAATCGGGTCCCGGATCAGGCCCTGCCCGGTGTGGCGTTACGGCCACACCAGGCAGTACGCCTGGTGCCCCGCGTCGTGCAGGCGGTGGCTGAAGTCCTGCCACTCGTGCAGGAGTTGGTAGACGTTGAAAGCGTCCCGCGGGCCGCCGCGGTCGGGGACCGTGGACCAGATGAACGCCGCCGCGCCGACCGACTCCTCGCCGATGCCGCGCAGCGGGTCGACGACCGTCATGGGGAGCTTGACGACGGCGTAGTCGGGGTGGAGGACGACCAGTTCCAGCGGGGGGACCTTGTGCAGGGGTATGCCCTCGATGCCGGTGAGGACCATCGCGGCCATCGTCTCCGGCTTGATCTTGGTGAACATGCCGCCCATGCCCAGCTCGTCGCCGCCGAGCTCCTCGGGGCGCATCGAGATCGGGACGCGGGCCGCCGTGGCGCCGTCCGGGGCGCCGAAGTATTTGTAGGTCACCCCCACCCCGCCGCTCCTGTTTCCCGCACGGTCACGCTTGACCCTGTCCGGCGTCCGCTGCTCGGGGGCCAAGGCCGCCTCTGCCTCTCGCCGGTGCTTTCCCCGCCGGGCACGCCGGGGACCCAGGCCGTCGGTCCCCTCGCCCAGTCCGCCACCGCGCTGCATATCTCCACCCGACTGCTTTTCTAGGGTGCCCGGACCCTGCCGCGCAACCCGATCATCGTGTCAGTGACCTCCCCCACGGTCACCCGCCGAAACGTGGGGTGAAACACCAGTCCACAGGATTTCCGCACATCGGCCCCCGCCGGGGCCGGCAGCGCGGAAAGCCGCCGCACAGGAGGCCCGGACACGATGTCCGGACCCTCTGACACCATGGTTCATGTGAGCTTCCCGTATAGCGCCCCAGTTTCGCAGACTCTTTTCGACCGTGCGGCGGCCGTGACGCCCGGCGGTGTGAACTCTCCCGTGCGCGCCTTCCGCGCGGTGGGTGGTACGCCCCGTTTCATGGTGTCCGGTACCGGTCCGTACCTGACGGACGCCGACGGCCGTGAGTACGTAGACCTCGTGTGTTCATGGGGACCGATGATCCTCGGGCACTCCCATCCCGAGGTCATCGCGGCCGTCCAGGAGGCCGTCGCGCGCGGCACGTCGTTCGGTACGCCGGGCGAGGGCGAGGTGGCCCTCGCCGAGGAGATCGTCGCCCGGGTCGCCCCGGTCGAGCAGGTCCGGCTCGTGTCCAGCGGCACCGAGGCGACGATGTCCGCCATCCGGCTCGCCCGCGGGTTCACCGGACGGGCCAAGGTCATCAAGTTCGCCGGCTGCTATCACGGGCACGTGGACGCCCTCCTCGCCGCGGCCGGGTCCGGCGTCGCGACCTTCGGGCTGCCCGACACGCCCGGCGTCACGGGCGCCCAGGCCGGCGACACCATCGTCCTTCCGTACAACGACCTGGAGGCCGTGCACGAGGCCTTCCACACGTATCCCGGCGAGATCGCCTGTGTGATCACGGAGGCGTCGCCCGGAAACATGGGCGTGGTGCCGCCCCGGCCCGGATTCAACGAGGGCCTGAAGTCCGCGTGCGCGAAGAACGGCGCGCTGTTCATCTCCGACGAAGTCATGACGGGATTCCGGACAAGTAAAGCCGGATGGTTCGGAGTTGACGGAGTGACACCCGATCTCATGACCTTCGGAAAGGTCATGGGCGGCGGATTCCCGGCCGCCGCATTCGGTGGCCGCGCCGATGTGATGGGGCATCTCGCGCCGGTGGGCCCGGTTTATCAGGCGGGCACCCTGTCGGGGAATCCCGTCGCCACGGCCGCCGGTCTCGCGCAGCTGCGACTGCTCGACGACGCGGCGTACGAGAAGGTGGACGCCGTCTCCGCCGAGCTGCGCGCGCTCGTGACCGAGGCACTGAACAAGGAAGGCGTCGCGCACCGGCTGCAGAACGCCTCCAATATGTTCTCCGTGTTCTTCGCCGACCGCGAGGTCCGCAATTACGAGGACGCGAAGGCGCAGGAGTCGTTCCGCTTCACCGCGTTCTTCCACTCGATGCTGTCGCAGGGCGTGTATCTGCCGCCGTCGGCCTTCGAGTCCTGGTTCGTTTCCACCGCCCACGACGAGCGCGCGATCGAGCGCGTCGCCGCCGCCCTGCCGGCCGCCGCCCGCGCGGCCGCCGAAGCCACGAACTCCCCGGAGGCCACCGCATGACCGCGGCCAGCGCGCCCGCCGACGGCTCCGACGGCGAGCTCACCGTCGTCCACCTGATGCGCCACGGCGAGGTGCACAACCCGGAGGGGATCCTCTACGGCCGGCTCGCCGGCTATCACCTCTCCGAGCTCGGCCGGCAGATGGCCGACCGCGTCGCCGAGCACCTGTCCTCGCGGGACATCACGCACGTCGTGGCGTCCCCCCTGGACCGGGCCCAGGAGACCGCCACCCCCATCGCCAAGGCGCACGGCCTCGACCTGGCCACCGACGCGCGCCTCATCGAGGCCGAGAACGTCTTCGAGGGCAAGACCTTCGGGGTCGGCGACGGCGCCCTGAAGAACCCGGAGAACTGGAAGCACCTGGTCAACCCGTTCAGGCCGTCCTGGGGCGAGTCGTATGTCGAGCAGGTCGTGCGGATGATGGGCGCGCTCGACGCCGCGCGGGACGCGGCGCGCGGGCATGAGGCCGTGTGCGTCAGCCACCAGCTGCCGATCTGGATCGTGCGCAGTTTCGTGGAGAAGCGGCGGCTGTGGCACGACCCGCGGAAGCGGCAGTGCACGCTTGCCTCTCTTACGACGTTCACCTATCGCGGCGACAAGATCGTTTCCGTGGGCTACTCGGAGCCTGCGCGGGATCTCGTTCCCAAGCACCTTCTCGCGGGCGCCAAGCCGGTGAAGGGTAAGAGCAAGGCTTTCGGGGCCTGACGCTTGCGCTGTGCGGTTGCGGGGAATCTGCGGGCCCGGCTGTGGCTGGGCGCGCAGTTCCCCGCGCCCCTTTGGGGCGCGCCCGCTGGCCAGGCATTCACTGTGCGCCGCTGTGCGCGGCCGGTAATGGCGCGAACACCCTATGGCGTGGAATGTCTTCTCCCTGTAATAGATCCCATATAGGCGCAGCTGTTCGGAACCCGCATGTTCGTCGCACCCTCTAAGGGGTTGTCCTTCCGCCAGGGAGGACCGAAGGCGCGACGAATGGGGTTGGAATGCGCGACGACAGCCGCACGGAAATGGGCAGTGGAGCGCCCGCGGCCGGCCGGAACTCCCTGAGTCGCCGTGGTGCGATCGGCCTGGGAGTCGGCGCCGCGGCGGCCTTCGGCCTGACAGCCTGCGGCTCCGGTTCCGGCGATTCGGGATCGGGCGCGGACAAGGCGAAGGACGGAAACGGAAAGCCGGGCGAGCCGAGCCGCCCGGCGAAGCCCATCGGCGACGGTTCCACGGCATTCACCGGCAAGCAGCCGAACCAGCCCGAGAAGCCGCGCCCCCTTGAGCCGGGCGAGACGCCGCCGCAGTTCGTCGTGTTCTCCTGGGACGGCGCGGGCGAGGTCGGCAACGGCCTCTTCCCGCGGTTCCTGAAGCTCGCGAAGGAACACGACGCGCGGATGACGTTCTTCCTCTCCGGGCTCTACCTCCTCCCCGAATCCAAGAAGCGGCTCTACCGGCCGCCGAACAACGGCGTCGGCGCCTCCGACATCGGCTATCTCACCGACGGCCACATCAAGGACACGCTGAAGTACGTGCGCCAGGCCTGGCTGGAGGGCCATGAGATAGGCACGCACTTCAACGGCCACTTCTGCGCCGGCACCGGCTCCGTCGCGAACTGGACGTCCGCCCAGTGGCAGTCCGAGATCGACCAGGCCAAGTCCTTCGTGACGAAGTGGCGTACGAACACCGGCTGGAACGACCTGCCGTCGCTGCCCTTCGACTACGAGAAGGAACTCGTCGGCGGCCGCACCCCCTGCCTGCTCGGCCAGGAGAACCTGCTGCCGACCGCCAAGAAGCTCGGCTGGCGCTACGACGCCTCCTCGCCGGGCGGCCGGCAGAAGTGGCCCGACAAGAAGATGGGCGTCTGGGACCTGCCGCTGCAGGCCGTGCCCTTCCCCGGCCACTCCTTCGAGGTCCTCTCGATGGACTACAACATCCTGGCCAACCAGTCGAAGAACTCCACCAAGGCCCCGGCGCACAACTACCCGGGCTGGCGCAAGCAGGCCACCGAGGCCTACCTCGCGGGCTTCAAGCGCGCCTACGAGTCCAACCGGGCGCCCTTCTTCATCGGCAACCACTTCGAGGAGTGGAACGGCGGCATCTACATGGACGCCGTCGAGGACGCCCTCAAGGGCATGGCCGGCAAGAAGGACGTACGCCTGGTGTCCTTCCGGCAGTTCGTGGACTGGCTCGACGTGCAGAAGCCGGAGGTCCTCGCCAAGCTGCGCGGCCTGGAGGTCGGGCAGAAGCCGGCCGGCGGCTGGAAGAGCTACCTCGCGGGCGGCTCGTCCGACAGCCGCACCGACGCCGAGAAGGACGACGCGGCCTGAGGACGCGGCCGGACAAGGGCCGGAAACCTGCCCGGAAAGCCCGTCTGAAATGGGACTTTCCGTGACTGCGGGGGGCGTCGAAGATCCCCGGAACGGGCATGCGAAACTTTTCACATGAGTGCCGCCTGCCGCGCCCCCCGCAGCCCGAACCGCAGCCTCCGCCGAAGCGTCCGCAGCCGTCGCAGTCGCGCGACGCTGCTGGCGGCGGGCGCAGCGGCGGCAGCCCTGACCCTGTCGGCGTGCAGCTCGGGCGGCACCTCCGGCGGCTCGGGCAAGACGAACTTCATCACCAGCAAGGACGGCATCTCCACCGCCAAGAAGGGTGACCGGCACGACGCGCCGGACATCGACGGCGAGACGCTCGACGGCAAGCGGCTGAGCATCGACGACTACAAGGGCAAGGTCGTCGTCCTGAACGTCTGGGGCTCCTGGTGCCCGCCCTGCCGGGCCGAGGCACCGAACTTCGTGAAGGTCGCGGCCGACACCAAGGACGACGTGCAGTTCATCGGCATCAACGCCCGCGACCCGCAGAAGGGCCCGGCGATCTCCTTCGAGAAGGACTACAAGGTCACCTACCCGAGCCTGTACGACCCGATGGGCAAGCTGATGCTGCGCTTCCCCAAGGGCACGCTGAACCCGCAGTACATCCCGTCGACCATCGTCGTCGACCGGGACGGCAAGATCGCGGCGCGCTCCCAGCAGCCCCTCAACGAGGAGAAGCTGCGCAAGATGGTCGAGCCCCTGATCGCGGAGAAGTGAGCGCCTTGTCCGCCTCCGCCAGCCTCATGACCACCCTCGCCGCCCAGCCCGGCGAGATGAACCAGACGGTCTACAGCGGCACCCTCGCGCTCGCCCTGCCGATCGCGCTGCTCGGCGGCCTCATCTCGTTCTTCTCCCCGTGCGTGCTGCCGCTCGTGCCCGGCTACCTGAGTTACGTGACCGGCGTCAGCGGCACCGACCTCGCCGACGCCAGGCGCGGGCGGATGGCGGCGGGCGCCGGGCTCTTCGTGCTCGGCTTCACCGTGGTCTTCGTCTCCTCCGGCGCCCTCTTCGGCTACTTCGGCCAGAACCTCCAGGACCACCAGAGCGTCATCAACAGGGTCCTCGGCGTCCTGATGGTCGGGCTCGGCCTCTTTTTCATGGGCCTGATGCCGTGGCTGTCGCAGCGTGAGTTCCGGTTCCACAAGAAGCCCGCCGCCGGGCTCGTCGGGGCGCCGCTGATCGGCGCGCTCTTCGCCGTCGGCTGGGCGCCGTGCGTCGGGCCGACGCTGGCGTCGGTGAACCTGCTCGCGCTCGACCAGGCGACCGCCGGACGCGGGGCCATACTGAACGTCGCGTACTGTCTGGGACTCGGACTGCCGTTCATCGTCGCCGCGATCGCCTTCCGCAAGGCGCTCGGCGCCTTCAGCTGGGTCAAGCGCCACTACGTCTGGGTGATGCGCGTCGGCGGCGTGATGATGATCGCGACCGGCCTGCTGATGCTGACCGGCGTGTGGGACGGCATCGTGCAGGAGATGCAAGTCTGGTCCAGGGGCTTCACGGTGGGGATCTGATCCATGAGCAAGACCAAGACCGGCGCGAAGAACGACGCGGCCGCCGCGGCCGACGCGCCCGACGCCAAGGACGCCGCCGGCGCCCAGGACGAACTCGGCGCCGCGGGCGCGCAGCTCTCCACCGCCCCCCTCGACGACGCCGCGGGCCCCGCCTCCGGGCCGAACATGCCCGCGCTCGGCGTCATCGGCTGGATCCGCTGGTTCTGGCGGCAGCTCACCTCGATGCGGGTCGCGCTCCTGCTGCTCCTGCTGCTCTCCCTCGGCGCGATCCCCGGCTCGCTGATCCCTCAGGAGGGCACCGACGAGCTGAAGGTCCAGGACTTCAAGGACACCCACAGCACGCTCGGGCCGCTCTACGACAAGCTCGGGCTCTTCCACGTCTACAGCTCGGTGTGGTTCTCCGCGATCTACATCCTGCTGTTCGTCTCGCTCATCGGCTGCATCGTGCCGCGCACCTGGCAGTTCGTCGGCCAGCTCCGCGGCCGCCCGCCGGCCGCGCCCAAGCGGCTCACCCGGCTGCCCGCGTACACCACGTGGCGCACCGAGGCCACGCCCGACGAGGTCCACGAGACCGCCCGGCGGCTGCTGAAGCAGCGCCGCTTCCGCTCGCACCTGGTGGGCGGCTCCGTCGCCGCGGAGAAGGGCTATCTGCGCGAGGCCGGGAACCTGATCTTCCATGTCGCGCTGATCGTGATGCTGATCGCCTTCGCCGCCGGACAGCTCTTCAAGTCCGAGGGCGGCAAGCTGATCATGGAGGGTGACGGCTTCTCCAACACCCTCACGCAGTACGACGACTTCAAGTCCGGCAGCCTCTTCGACACCGAGAACCTCGCGCCGTTCAGCTTCAAGCTGGACCGCTTCGAGGGTTCGTACGAGATGTCGGGTCCCGAGCGCGGCACCGCCCGCACCTACAAGGCGCACGTCACCTACAACGAAGGCGCGGACGGGCCCGACAAGAAGAAGGCCATCGAGGTCAACAAGCCGCTGGAGGTCGACGGCTCGAAGGTCTACCTGATCGGCCACGGCTACGCGCCCACCGTCACCGTCCGCGACGGCAAGGGCAAGGTCGTCCAGCGGGTCTCCGTGCCGCTCCTTCCCATCGACTCCATGGGCACGGCCACCGGCGCCATCAAGATCCTCGACGGCTACCGGAACAAGGACGGCAAGAAGGAGCAGCTCGGCTTCAACGCCTTCTTCGTGCCGACGTTCGCCGGTGAGGGCAACGGCCAGATGTTCTCCCAGTTCCCCGCGCCCTTCAATCCGCGGCTCGCGCTGTCGGCGTACCACGGCAGCCTCGGCGTGGACTCCGGCGTTCCGCAGAACGTGTACCAGCTGGACACGCGGAAGATGCAGAAGTTCAAGGACGCCAAGGGCGAGCTGCTGAAGAAGCGGCTGAAGATCGGCGAGACCATGAAGCTGCCGAACGGCGCCGGCTCGATCACCTTCGAGAAGGAGCTCAAGCAGTGGGCGAGCTTCCAGATCTCGCAGGAGCCCGGCAGCAAGTGGGCGCTCGGCGGCGCGATCGCCGCCATCGCGGGCCTCGCCGGATCGCTGTTCATCCAGCGCCGCCGCGTGTGGGTCCGGGCCACGGCGGGCGCCGACGGCGTCACCGTCGTGGAGATGGCGGGCCTCGGCCGCAGCGAGTCCGCGAAGGTCCCCGAGGAGCTCGCGGTGCTGGCCGCCGCCCTGCACGACACCGCGCCGAGCGCGCCGGACCCGGACCCTGACTCGGATCCGGAAGCTGAGGCCGACGCCGACACGGCCGCCGAGCCGTCCGACGCGGACGCCGACGCCAAGACCCCGTCCGACTCCGACCCCACCCCCGATGTTGTTCCTGCCGAAGGGGCTGAGCAGTGACTCTCGCCACCACCCTCGCCGCCGAGCCGAACGAGAACCTCGCGCACATCAGCAATGTGCTGATCTACTCCGCGATGGCCGTCTATCTGCTGGCCTTCTTCGCGCTCATGGCGGAGTGGCTGTTCGGCAGCCGCAGCAAGGTCGCCCGCACCGCCGCCGCGCTCACCGCGCAGGCCGCCGCCGACGAAGCCGAGCCCGCCGCCAAGGCGGCCGGTGCCGCCGGCCCCGCCGTCACCGTCCGGGCCAAGGGCGGCACGGCCACCCTGGAGCGCCCGAAGGAGGCGGCCAAGGCGGCCGGCTCCGGGGCGCCGAAGGTCGTCACGCGCGCCGCCGCGGGCAGCCGCGACGTGCCGGACGGCCCCGGCGCCGCCGCGGGCGACGAGCAGGGCGACCTCTACGGCCGCATCGCCATCTCCCTCATCGGGCTCGGCTTCCTCATCGAGGCGGGCGGTGTCGTCACCCGCGCCCTGTCGGTGCAGCGCGCGCCGTGGGGCAACATGTACGAGTTCAACATCACCTTCTCCTCGGTGGCCGTCGGCGTCTTCCTGGCGCTGCTCGCCCTGAAGAAGAACGTGCGCTGGATCGGCCTGCCGCTGATCACCTCGGTCCTGCTCGACCTCGGCCTCGCCGTCACCGTCCTGTACACCGAGTCCGACCAGCTGGTCCCGGCGCTGCACTCGTACTGGCTGTGGATCCACGTCTCCACGGCGATCTTCTGCGGCGCCGCGTTCTACGTCGGCGCGGTCTCCACGATCACGTACCTCTTCAAGGACAGCTACGAGGCCAAGCTGCAGAGCGGCGGCACGCCCGGCCGCTTCGCGACCTCCGTCATGGAGCGGCTGCCCGCCGCGGCCTCGCTGGACAAGTTCACGTACCGCATGAACGCCGCGATCTTCCCGCTGTGGACGTTCACGATCATCGCGGGCGCGATCTGGGCGGGCGACGCCTGGGGCCGCTACTGGGGCTGGGACCCCAAGGAGGTCTGGTCGTTCATCACGTGGGTGGCGTACGCCTGCTACCTGCACGCCCGCGCCACGGCCGGCTGGAAGGGCCGCAAGGCCGCCTACCTGGCCCTGATCGCCTTCGGCTGCTGGCTGTTCAACTACTACGGCGTCAACATCTTCGTGAGCGGCAAGCACTCGTACGCCGGTGTCTGACCCGGCGGTCGTGACAGAGGCCGGTTCCCGTGACCCAGGTCACGGGAACCGGCCTCTGTCATGGGGACAGACAAGGGGGCGTGGAGACGAATCAGGGGGAACTACAGGAGCGCCGTGAGCGCTTGCAGGCCTTGCGCGTCCGGATCAGGGACGGGGACGCCGACGCCTTCGGCGAGGTCTTCGACGCCTATGCGCGCTCCGTCTACAACCACGCCTACCGCCTGACGGGGGACTGGTCGACGGCCGAGGAGGTCGTCTCGCTGACCTTCCTGGAGGCGTGGCGGCTGCGGAAGCGCCTTGAAGTGGCCGGGGGTTCGGTGCGGCCGTGGCTGCTCGGGATCGCCACCAACGTGACGCGCAACCAGCGCCGCGCCGCGCGCAGACACACGGCCGCCGTCGCCCGGCTGCCGCGCGGCGAGGCCGTCGCCGACTTCGCCGAGGAGGTCGCCGGGCGCGTCGACGACGCGGAGCAGCTCGCGCTCGTCCGGGCCGCGTTGGCGAAGCTGCGGCGCCCGGAGCGGGAGGTGCTCGCGCTGTGCGTCTGGTCGGGGCTCGGCTATGAGGCCGCGGCCGCGGCGCTGGGGATCCCGGTGGGGACGGTGCGTTCGCGGCTCTCCCGGGCCCGTACAAAACTCGCGAAAGCGTTGGAACCGCCCCTGGGGCGCGGACAGGTGAGAGGTGACCGCACGACAGCGGTCAGGCCCATCCAGGAGGGAAACCGATGACGTCCGAAGCCGACTCCGACTTCCCGTCCCCGAGCGAGCGGGACCTCCCGCCGGGCCGTCACCTTCTGCTCAAGGAGCACCTGATGACCGAGATCCGGCAGTCCCAGGACCAGACCCGGGCCGAGACCCCCGGGGCCCCCGCCGCGGCGCGGCGGCGGAAGCCGTGGCTGCGGCCCGCGCTCGTCGCGGGGGCGGTGGCCGCGTCCGTCGCGGCGGGGCTGTTCGTCGCCTCGCCGTTCGGCGGCGACTCCGCTCAGGCCGCGCCGTCGAAGGAGACGGTGGCCATGCTGAAGGAGATCGCGGAGGCCGCGAAGCGCTCGCCCGCGCCCAAGAGCGTGCGGGACGACCAGTTCACGTACATCAAGAGCAAGGTGAGCTACAGCTCCGACGAAGGGCAGGAGCCCCTGCACCAGCGGGAGATCTGGCTCTCCGTGGACGGCAAGCACACGAGCCTGCTGCACGAGCCCGCGAACGGCCACAAGAACGAGCGCCTGAAGCCGGAGCTGCCCCTGTTCGTGACCGACAGCAACTACCGCAACCTGGAGAAGCTGCCGACCGACCCGGTCAACATGCTCGACTGGCTGCACAAGGTCGCCGACGAGGAGAACAACGGCAAGCCCTTCGTGGCCGTCGGCGACCTCACCCGCGAGGCCCTGATGCCACCGGAGCAGGCCGCCGCCCTCTACCTCGCCGCGGCGAAGATCCCCGGCGTGGAGCTGGTGGACGACGCGGCGGACGCGGCGGGGCGGCACGGCGTCGCCATCGCCTGGGAGGACGACGGCGCGCGCCAGGAGTTGATCTTCGACAAGAAGACCAAGCAGTACCTGGGCGAGCGCACCGTCATGACCGAGGACAGGCCGTACGCCAAGAAGGGCGAGGTCACCGAGAAGACCGCCGTCCTGGAGCGGAAGGTGGTCGACGAGGCGGGCGAACGCCCGTAGCGGATCCCTTCCGGGTACGTGACCTGGGGGACCGTGTGCGTGAGGCTTGGCCCATGAGCGATGCCAGGGACACCATCGAGTGGGGTACGAGCCGGACCGAGGGGGACACGCACACGCTCCACTGGGTGCTGCGGCTGCCGCACCCGGTGGCGGAGGTGTGGGCGGCGGTGGCCACTCCGGAGGGGCTGCCGGGGTGGCTCGCCGCCGCCGACGTGCTGGAACCGCGTCTCGGCGGAGCCGTGACGCTGCGCTGGCTCAACCACGAGGACCCGGCCGCGGCCACGCACTCCGGCCGCGTCACCGCCTGGGACCCGGACGTCGTCGCCGAGTACACCATCGACCTGCACGGGCGGTGCCGCTTCCACCTGGAGCCGGCCGGCACCGGAGGGTCCACGCTGCGCTTCACCAACGAGCTGGTCGGCGACGACTCGTTCCGGCGCGACTGCCTCGCCGGGTGGCACAACCACTTCGAGTTCCTGGTGGACGCGCTCGACGGCCGGCCCAAGGACTGGTCGACGTGGAGCCTGGACCGCTGGGACGAACTGCGGCGGCAGTACGAGTAGTTCACGCCCTCGGGCCCCGGGTACGGCTGGTTCGGGGCCGCGTCTTCGCGTATTACTGGCTCACGCGCAGCCCCCATAGGGGGCCCCGGGTCAGGACTCGTCGCGCTGGTCGCGGTCCTTCTCCAGGCCCTTCAGGAAGTCGGGGTTGTCGTCGGGGGCGACCCAGCCACCCCGACGGCGCCCACCCCCACCCGCCCCGCCGGCCGCAGGCCGCTTCTTGCCGGTGACGAACCACGCGATCGGTCCGAGCAGCACCTCGCCGAAGAGGAGCACGATGATGACCCACACCACCTTCGGCAGGTGCCGTACTTCCTTCTCCGGTGTGTTCAGGACATCGATGAAGGCGTAGATCCACACGGCCAGGACCAGCAGGAACGGCAGATACCTGAGCATGTGTCGGAGATCCCCCAGTAAGCGGAGTGCGGGCGCCGGGCGCACCCGGTGACGGGGCCAGGGTAGCCGGTGCCCGATACTTGACTGCATGGCTTATGACGATCTCCGCTCTCTGCTCCGGGCCCTGGAGCGCGAGGGCGATCTCAAGCGCATCAAGGCCGAGGTCGACCCGTATCTGGAGGTCGGCGAGATCGTCGACCGCGTACAGAAGGCCGGTGGCCCGGCGCTGCTGTTCGAGAACGTCAAGGGCAGCGACATGCCGCTCGCGATGAACGTCTTCGGCACCGACCGGCGGCTGCTCAAGGCCCTCGGCCTGAAGTCGTACGGCGAGATCAGCGAGAAGATCGGCGGGCTGCTCAAGCCCGAGCTGCCGCACGGGTTCGTCGGCGTGCGCGAGGCATTCGGCAAGCTCGGCGCGATGGCGCACGTACCGCCGAAGAAGGTGAAGGACGCCCCCGTGCAGGAGGTCGTGCTCACCGGCGACGACGTGGACCTGGACCGGCTGCCCGCGCTGTTCACCTGGCCCAAGGACGGCGGGTCCTTCTTCAACCTGGGGCTCACGCACACCAAGGACCCGGAGAGCGGGGTCCGCAATCTCGGGCTCTACCGCCTCCAGCGCCACGACAAGCGCACCATCGGCATGCACTGGCAGATCCACAAGGACAGCCGGAACCACTACCAGGTGGCGGCGCGGCGCGGTGAGCGGCTGCCGGTCGCGATCGCCTTCGGGTGTCCGCCGGCCGTCACGTACGCGTCCACCGCGCCGCTGCCCGGCGACATCGACGAGTACCTGTTCGCGGGCTTCCTCCAGGGCAAGCGGATCGAGATGGTCGACTGCAAGACGGTGCCGTTGCAGGTCCCGGCCCAGGCCGAGGTCGTCATCGAGGGGTGGCTGGAGCCGGGCGAGATGCTGCCCGAGGGGCCCTTCGGCGACCACACCGGTTTCTACACGCCGCAGGAGCCGTTCCCGGCCCTGACCATCGACTGCGTGACGATGCGCAGGCGGCCGCTGCTCCAGTCGATCGTGGTGGGGCGGCCGCCGACGGAGGACGGTCCGCTCGGCCGCGCCACCGAGCGGTTCTTCCTGCCGCTGCTGAAGATCATCGTGCCGGACATCGTGGACTACCACCTGCCCGAGGCGGGCGGCTTCCACAACTGCGCGATCGTCGCGATCGACAAGAAGTACCCGAAACACGCGCAGAAGGTCATGCACGCCATCTGGGGCGCGCACATGATGTCCCTGACCAAGCTGATCGTCGTGGTCGACTCCGACTGCGATGTCCATGATCTGCACGAGGTCGCGTGGCGTGCACTCGGCAACACCGACTACGCCCGTGACCTGACCGTCGTCGAGGGGCCCGTCGACCACCTCGACCACGCCTCGTACCAGCAGTTCTGGGGCGGCAAGGCGGGCATCGACGCGACGAAGAAGCTGCCCGAGGAGGGCTACACCCGGGACGGGGGCTGGCCCGACATGGTCGAGTCCGACCCGGACACGGCGGCGAAAGTCGACCGCCGCTGGAGGGAGTACGGCCTGTGAGTTCCGCGTCCGCCGCACTGCCGCAGCAGCCCGGCCGCACCAGGGCGTTCCTGCGCCTGGTCATGATCGAGCACTCGGTCTTCGCGCTGCCCTTCGCCTACATCGCCGCCCTGACCGCGATGTTCCAGTGGGACAAGAACATCCACTGGGGCCGGCTGCTGCTCGTCACCGTCTGCATGGTCGGTCTTCGTACGTTCGCCATGGCCGCGAACCGGATCATCGACCGCGAGATCGACGCCCGTAACCCCAGGACCGCGCACCGCGAACTGGTCACGGGTGCCGTCAGCGTGAAGTCCGCCTGGACCGGCGCGCTGATCGCGGTCGCCGTGTTCCTGGGCTCCGCCGCGCTGCTCAACCCGCTGTGCCTGGCGCTCGCGCCGGTCGCGGTGATCCCGATGGTGGTCTATCCGTACGGCAAGCGGTTCACCAACTTCCCGCAGGCGATCCTGGGCCTCGCGCAGGCCATGGGGCCGATCGGCGCCTGGCTCGCGATCACCGGCGAGTGGTCGTGGACGGCCGTCGTCCTGGGCCTCGCGGTCGGCGTGTGGATCGGCGGCTTCGACCTGATCTACGCCTGCCAGGACGTGGAGACCGACCGGGAGGTCGGCGTGATGTCGGTGCCGGCGCGGTTCGGCATTCCGGCCGCCATCTGGGGCGCGCGCGGCTGCCACCTGGTGACCACGGCACTGTTCGTCTGGTACGCCGCGGACACCGGCGCGGGCGCGTTCCTCTGGATCGGCCTGGCGATCGTGGCCGGCGCTTTCGTCTACGAGCACTCCCTGGTGAAGCCGCACGACCTCTCGCGGCTCAACCGGGCCTTCTTCCAGGTCAACGGCTTCATCGGCATCGCGCTGTTCGTCTGCGCGCTGCTCGATCTGCTGGTGCGCGGACTGACCGTCTAGGCTCACAGCGTGAAGCCAGGAGATACGCAGCGTAAGCCTTGGATCGTGGGGGTGTCCGGCGCCTCGGGGACCCCGTATGCCGCAGCGGTGCTGCGTGCGCTGCTCGCGGCCGGGGAGAGCGTGGACCTGGTGGTCTCGCGGGCCTCGCGGCTGACGATCCTCGACGAGACGGGCATCGCCTTCCGGGACGCGCACTGGCAGGAGGACCTGCGGGAGTGGCTGGCCCGCGGCGCCGACGGGAAGCCGGGGACCTTCGAGGTGCCGGTGGACGACGTGCGGTACTGGGCCGCCGGGGATCTGGCGGCGGGGCCCTCGTCGGGGTCGTACGCGACCAAGGGAATGCTGATCGTGCCCGCGTCCACGGCGTGCGTGGCCGGGGTGGCGCTCGGGCTCTCGAAGGACCTGCTGCAGCGCTCGGCGAGCGTGACGCTCAAGGAGGGCCGGCGTCTCGTCGTCTGTGTACGGGAGACACCGCTGAACGGGCCGACGCTCAAGCACCTGGTGAGCCTGGACGAGGCGGGCGCGATCGTGCTGCCCGCCTCTCCGGCGTTCTACGCGGGGGCGACGCACATCCAGGATCTGGTGGACTTCGTCGCGGGGCGGGTGCTGGACGCGGCGGGTGTGCCGCACGAGCTGTACCGCCGTTGGAAGGGGGAGCTCGGAAGCTCCCGCGAGGGTTAGCGCTTCTTCGCGGCGCGCGGCTGCTTGCCCTTGCGCGCGGCGGAGGCGGACTGATGGACACGCGAGCGGTTGGCCAGATCCTGCAGCTCGCGCATGCGGGCGTAGGCCATCTCGATCGTGTACACGGGGAACACTCCTGAAGAAATCGAAGGATCGTCGTTGATCGGCTGAGATTCCGAAAGATTCACAGGGTTTGAACCCTGCAACGCCTTAGATTCTACACGTAGACTCAGGAAAACGCTAAATAATGAAAGGCTCAGACCTATGGACGCCGTGGACAGGCAGCTCATCCAGGCTCTGCGCGAGAACGGCCGCGCCTCCTACGCCGAGCTCGGGCGCCTCGTCGGCCTCTCCGGCCCCAGCGTCACCGACCGCATCAACCGCCTGGAGGCGGCCGGCGTCATCACCGGCTACCGCGCGACGGTCGACTCCGCGTCCCTCGGCCTCGGCGTCACCGCGCTGATCGGCATCTCGCTGTCCGACGCCGCCGACCACGAGGACGTGGCGCAGCGGCTGCGGGACCTGCACGAGATCGAGGACTGCTGGTTCATCGCGGGCGACGACTCGTACATGCTCAAGGTGCGGGTGTCCGACGTGGACGGCCTGGAGAAGACCATCCGCAGGCTCAGCGGCACGAAGGGCGTCTCGCGGACCCGCACGACGATCGTGCTCTCCACGAAGTGGGAGAACCGGGTCGGGGAACTGCCGGAAGAGGCGTAGGCGTACGGTTGGTCGGGTCTGTCGCAGGTCGTCGGAGAGATAGAGGTACGGGCAATGGACGCAGGGCTCAAGCGCGATCTTGAGGAGAAGGTTCGCGCCGGTGAGCGGCTGTCCCGCGAGGACGGAATCGCCCTGTACGAGTCCGACGACCTGGCCTGGCTCGGCGGACTCGCGCACGAGGTGCGTACGAAGCTGAACGGCGACGTCGTGCACTTCAACGTGAACCGTCACCTGAACATGACGAACGTGTGCACCGCTTCCTGCGCGTACTGCTCCTTCCAGCGCAAGCCGGGGGAGAAGGACGCGTACACGATGCGCATCGAGGAGGCGGTCCGGCTCGCCAAGGCGATGGAGGGCGAGAACCTCACCGAGCTGCACATCGTCAACGGCCTGCACCCGAACCTGCCGTGGCGCTACTACCCGCGCTCCCTGCGCGAGCTGAAGGCCGCGCTGCCGGACGTCTCGCTGAAGGCCTTCACCGCCACCGAGATCCACCACTTCGAGACGATCTCCGGGATGAGCGCGAGCGAGATCCTGGACGAGCTGATCGACGCCGGCCTGGAGTCGCTGACCGGCGGCGGCGCGGAGATCTTCGACTGGGAGGTCCGGCAGCACATCGTGGACCACCGCACCCACTGGGAGGACTGGTCCCGGATCCACCGGCTCGCCCACGAGAAGGGCCTGAAGACTCCGGCCACGATGCTGTACGGCCACATCGAGGAGCGGCGGCACCGCGTCGACCACGTGCTGCGGCTGCGCGAACTCCAGGACGAGACCGGCGGCTTCCAGGTCTTCATCCCGCTGCGCTACCAGCACGACTTCGTCGACATGAAGGACGGCAAGGTCCGCAACAGGCTCCAGGCGCGGACGAAGATGGCGTCCGGCGCCGAGGCCCTGAAGACCTTCGCCGTCTCCCGGCTGCTCTTCGACAACGTGCCGCACGTCAAGGTCTTCTGGGTCATGCACGGCGTCGCGACCGCGCAGCTCGCCCTGCAGCACGGCGCCGACGACATGGACGGGTCCGTCGTCGAGTACAAGATCACGCATGACGCGGACAACTTCGGCACGCCCAACAAGCTCGGCCGCGACGACCTCCTCGACCTCATCCGCGAGGCCGGGTTCCGCCCGGTCGAGCGGAACACCCGCTACGAGGTCATCCGGGAGTACCCGGGCCCCGACCGCGAACTCCGGGAGTCGCCGCAGCCGATGCGGTTCTGACCCCCCTCTTGCCCGGCGCGGGCCCCGTGCTTCACTGGAAGGGCTCGTCCCGCTCGGGCACTCTCGGGCTATTTCGGAACGGAAGAGTGGATTGACATGCTCCGCTACACGCTGATGCGACTCGGGGTCTTCGCGGGCTGCTTCCTGGTCGTCTGGGGCCTCGTCTACTCCGGCATCGTGCCCCGCGGTCTCGGCGGGTCCAACCTGCTGTGGGTGGCCCTGCTCTCCCTGGTGATCTCGGCCCCGATCAGCTTCGTCCTGCTGCGCAAGGAGCGCGACCGCGCCTCGGAGAAGGTCGTGGCGAAGGTCGACAACGTGAAGGCCAGCCTGGAGCGCAACCGTACGCAGGAGGATGTCGCCGACGACGCGGCGCGCACGCAGTCGTAAGGTTCGTCACACGCATCGAACCCCGGTACCGGAGCTTGTCGCTCCGGTACCGGGGTTTCGCCGTTTCTGGGACCCTTGAGGCCCCTCCTACCTCAAACAAGTCCTTTGATGAACTCAAAGTTCAAGTGTTAACGTGTTCGACATGAAGACAGCAGCCGCACCCCGCATCGCCATGAGCGTCCCGCTCGTGGCGCGGCTGCACGTCGATCTCTGCCGCTGCATGTCCGCGGCCTGTTGCCGCGTCTGAACCACCGAACAGACCCACTGCAGCGGTGCCCGCCGGCCCTTCGCGGTCGCCGCTCCTTCATGTCCCCCGTCTTTACCCGGAGTGTGTCCGTGTCCGCGAATTCCGCGTCCCCCGCCGAGGAGCCCAAGTCCGGGTTCCGGATACCCAAGTTCCTCAAGATCCCCTTCTGGGCCCAGATCCTCGGCGGTCTGGTCCTGGGCGTCCTGCTCGGCTGGCTCGCCCGCAGCCAGGACATCAGCTGGCTGGTCACGACCCTGTCGAAGGTCGGTGACACCTTCATCGGGCTGCTGAAGCTGGCCGTCGCCCCGCTGGTGTTCTTCGCGATCCTCATCTCGATCACCAACCTGCGCAAGGTCAACAACGCCGCCCGGCTCGCGACCCGCACGCTGCTCTGGTTCATGATCACCTCGCTGATCGCGGTCGCCATCGGCCTCGTCATCGGCCTGGTCACCAACCCCGGCGCCGGCACCGGCCTCACCCCGAAGGACGGCGCCAAGCCCGAGGACACCGGCTCCTGGATCGACTTCCTCACCGGGATCATCCCGACCGACGTCATCACGCCCTTCACCGAGCTGAACGTCCTGCAGATCGTCTTCATGGCCGCCGTCGCGGGCGTCGCCATCCTCAAGATCGGCGACGAGAAGGCCAAGCCCATCCTGGACCTCAGCGAGTCCGTCCTCGCGCTGCTCCAGAAGGCCCTGTGGTGGGTCATCAAGCTCTCCCCGATCGGCACCATCGGCCTCATCGGCTTCGCCATCGCGGACTACGGCTGGAACCTCATCAGCAAGTACGCGACGTTCACCGCCGACATCTACATCGGCTGCGCCCTGGTGATGTTCGGCGTCTACCCGCTGCTGCTCTCCACGGTCGCCAAGGTCAACCCGCTGCAGTTCTTCAAGGGTGCCTGGCCCGCGATCCAGCTCGCCTTCGTCTCGCGCTCCTCGGTCGGCACCATGCCGGTCACCCAGCGGGTCACCGAGCGGCTCGGCGTACCGAAGGAGTACACGTCCTTCGCGGTGCCCTTCGGCGCCACGACCAAGATGGACGGTTGCGCCGCGATCTACCCGGCGATCGCCGCGATCTTCGTCGCGCAGATCTTCGACGTCAACATGGGCATCAAGGAGTACCTGCTCATCGCGTTCGTGTCGGTGGTCGGCTCGGCCGCGACGGCCGGTCTGACGGGGGCGACGGTCATGCTGACCCTGACCCTCTCCACCCTCGGCCTGCCCATGGAGGGCGTGGGCCTGCTCCTCGCCATCGACCCGGTCCTGGACATGATGCGCACGGCCACGAACGTCGCCGGTCAGGCGCTGGTCCCGGTCGTGGTCGCGGCCCGCGAGAACATCCTCGACAAGGAGGCGTACGAGAGCGCCTCGTCGTCGCCGCTGGACGAGCCGCTGCCCGCCACGGCGTGATCGCGTGATCGTGGTGATCGCCTGACCGCGCGGCCGTTGGCCCTCGGTCGTCGGCCGAGATCGTGCCCCGTACCGGGATTCCGGTGCGGGGCACGGTCGTCGCACGACAGCTGACCGCTGGTTGATCCCCGGATGATGTCCGGGTGACCTTCGGGCGGGCCCGGGGCCGCCGTACGCTGACCGGTGGACGGTTGGTGCGGAAGGCGGGGGCCGGGGTGGCGGATGTGAAGGCCGTGAGTGCCATGAAGGCTGCGAAAGCGGCGAAGGGGGCATCCGCCGGGAAGGCGGCGCCCCCTGCCAGGAAGGCGGCCAAGGGGGCCAAGGCGGCGCCCGCCGCGAAGGCGGCCAAGGCCGCGAAGAGCGGGAGCAGAGCCGCCGGAGGCGGGGGCAAGGGTGTGCGGCAGAAACGGATGCCGCGGGCCGTGCGGGAGCGGCAGATGCTCGACGCGGCCGTGCGCACGTTCGGCCAGCGGGGCTACCGGGCCGCGTCCATGGACGAGATCGCCGAACTCGCCGGGGTCTCCAAGCCGCTCGTGTATCTGTACCTGAACTCCAAGGAAGAGCTGTTCACCGCCTGCATCCGGCGCGAGGCGGCCGCGCTCACCGAGGCCGTGCGGGACGGCGTGACCCCCGGCGCGCCCGCCGACCGGCAACTGTGGGACGGACTGCGGGCGTTCTTCACGCACACCGCCGAACACCCCGACGCCTGGGCCGTCCTGCACAGCCAGGCCCGCACCGTCGGCGAGCCGTTCGCCGCCGAGGTCAACGTGTTGCGCGCGGAGATCGTCGCCTTCGTGACCGCGCTCATCGCGGACGCCGCGCGCGAGGCGCACCACGACCCGTCGCTGCCCGACCGGGAGGTCGCGGGCCTCGCCCACGCGCTGGTCGGCGCGGCCGAGTCGCTGGCCGGCTGGGCCAACGCGGACCCGTCGGTCTCCGCGAACCAGTCCGCGGCGACGCTGATGAACTTCGCCTGGGCGGGGCTCGGGAACCTGATGGAGGGTCGGCGCTGGTCACCGGTGCGGTAGCCGGAGCGGGTGCGGCGCCTTCGTCGTCGCCGTCAGGTGCACCCGGCCCGAGGGCCCGCGCAGCTCGAACGCCTCGCCGTCGGCGGCGTACGTCACCACGCCGGGCAGCAGTACGGGGGCCTTGAACTCGGCGGCCAAGTACAGCGCTCCATCCAGCGAAGAGGTTCTGGTCCCCGCCGTGCGCCGGTGCTCGGCCACGCAGCGCGCGAACGTCCACATGCCGTGCGCGATGGCGCGCGGGAAGCCGAAGAGGCGGGCCGTGAGCGGGTGCAGATGGATGGGGTTGCGATCGCCGGACACGGCGGCGTAGCGGCGCCCCAGGTCCTCGGGGAGCCGCCAGTCCGCGCGGGCGGGGAGGGGTTCCGCCGGGGGAGCGGGAACGCTTGTGGGGTCGGTGGGCCTGCGGTGACGAGACAGATAGGTGCTGCGGGACTCCCACACCGGCGTGCCGTCGACCCCCGCCCGCGTGACGACCGTGACCTCGGTGCCGCGCCGGTGGGGTGCCAACGACTCGGCGTACGTGGTGAGTTCGAGCTCTTCGTCGGGTCGCGGCGCACGGTGCTGGACGATCTCGACGGACGTGTGCACGAGCCCCAGCAGCGGCAGCGGGAAGTCGCGGGCGGCCATCAGCCGCATGGTCTGCGGAAACGCGAGAACGTGCGGATACGTGACGGGCAGCGGGTCGCCGTCGCCCGCGTGCCCGCCGCCCCCGCGCTCGGCGGCGAACCCACAGAGCCGCTCGTACGCGACGAGCCGCTCGACATCGACCCGCACCCGGGCGGTACGGACCCCTGGCAGCGGGGCGTCCGGCCGGGGCCGCTTGAAGGGCGACGAGATTGCTCCCCGAACGAGAGTGAGCGCGAGCGAGGCCATAGGGGACCCTTCCGGACGCGTAAACGGCAAGCCAATGTGCCAGCAAACGGGTGGGCGGGTGGGAGACTCCGCCGCGGAGCGGCGGAGGCACGTACGCAGGCGAATGTGCCGGTACCGCCCCTCCGCAGTGGGCTACGCCCCAAGAGCGCTTTGGCCGCAGACCCGGATGGTCTGCCCGTTCACGGCCCCCGTGGCGAGCCAGGCCACCGTCTCCGCGACGTCGACGGGAAGCCCGCCCTGCCCGAGGGAGTTCATGCGGCGGCCCGCCTCGCGGATGAGCAGCGGGACGGCCGCCGTCATGCGCGTCTCGATGAAGCCAGGGGCAACCGCGTTCACCGTCACGCCGTACTCCGCGAGAGCGCGCGGCGCGAGGGAACGTACGAAACCGACGATGCCGGCCTTGCTCGCCGCGTAGTTGGTCTGCCCGGCGTTCCCGGCGAGGCCCGCGATGGACGCGGTGGCCACGATCCGCCCGCCCCGCCGGACCGTGCCGGACTTCAGCAGGAAGTCCGTGGTGCGCAGCACGCTCGCCAGGTTGACGTCGACGACCGAACTCCAGCGGTCCGCCGCCATGTTGGCGAGCCTGCGGTCACGGGTGATGCCCGCGTTGTGCACGAGGACGCCGAGGCCGCCCGGCAGCGCGGCGGCGATCCGCTCGCCCGCGTCCTCCGCGGTGATGTCGAGGGCCAGCGCGGTGCCGCCGACGCGCTCGGCGACCCGGGCGAGCTCCGGCTCGGCCGACGGCACGTCGAGCACGACGACGTGCGCGCCGTCCCGGGCGAGCACCTCGGCCACGGCCGCGCCGATGCCGCGCGCGGCACCGGTGACAAGAGCGGTGCGGTCCGCCAACGGGCGGCCGGGATGGGGGAGTTCGAACCCCCCGTCGGCCCAGACCTCCCCGTCGGTCCACCCCTCCGCCCCCGTCGCCACCTCGTCCGCCGCTTCGATGACCTGCCCGCTGACGTACGCCGACTTCGGCGAGAGCAGGAAGCGCAGGGTCGCCTCGGCGGCGAGTGCCGACGGCGTACGGACGAGCTGGACCGTCCTGCCCCGGCCTATCTCCTTGCCGAGGGAGCGGACGAAGCCCTCCAGGGCCTGCTGGGCGGCGGCCTGGTGATGGTCGTCGGGGGAGAGCGGGGCGCCCAGGACGACGACGCGCCCGCTCGGGGCTATGGACCGTACGACGGGGTGCAGCGTGGCGTGCACGTCGCGGAGCGCGGCAACCGTGGACACGCCCGTCGCGTCCAGAACGACAGCGGCGGGGCGGCGGCCGCCCAGCGGTCCGGCGTGCGGGGGCAGGCCGGTGCGGGTCAGCGTCTCGTGCAGGCCGGCGAGGGGGATGTCGCCCGCGGTGAGGAGCAGCAGCGGCCCGCCGAGGCGCGGCCGCCGGGGCGACCAGCGGTGCAGCGGGGCGGGCTGGGGCAGGCCGAGTCTGCGGGTGAGGAAGCGGCCGGGGGCGGTGCGGGTGAACGTCACGTAGCGGTCGGCCATGGGTCCAGCTCCCGGCTCGGTCGTGCTCGGCTCTGAGGTCTTGAAGCCCTGAATTTACTCCGGAGTAAGGTTACTTGGGAGTCAGTTGGCCGGTCGAGGGGGCGGCCGGAGAAGGATCGAGGCGTGAGAGCGCTCGTACCGGCGCGTTCGCCCCTGCGGAAGCCGTCGGTCGTCACGCAGTGTGACTGAGCTGAACGGGCGAGGTGGCCCGGGGCCGCCTAGGGTGACCGGAGGGGAACCGCACCTCTTGGAGGTCGCCGTGCGCAGCACACCCGCGCTGACCGCCGTCACAGCCCTGGCACTCGCCCTCACGGCCCTGCCCGCGGCGGCGGACCCGGCGGACCCGACCGGGCCCGCGAAGCCGGACCTCAGGCGCTTCTACACCCAGAAGATCAAGTGGGCCGCCTGCAAGCCGGACGTGCAGAACCTGCCGGAGGACGTCACCAAGGACAAGGACGTGAGCTGCGGCAAGGTCACCGTCCCGCTGGACTACGCGCGCCCCGGCCGCGGCACCATCGGCCTGGCCCTGATGAAGGTCAAGGCGAGCGGCGACAAGCGGGGGTCGCTCCTGGTGAACTTCGGCGGTCCCGGCGG
Source organism: Streptomyces aureoverticillatus (assembly GCF_014649395.1). GTDB lineage: Bacteria > Actinomycetota > Actinomycetes > Streptomycetales > Streptomycetaceae > Streptomyces > Streptomyces aureoverticillatus. The sequence goes on along the minus strand of NZ_BMSY01000001.1, from coordinate 1,118,267 downwards.
CGCCGGCGTCGCCGGGCTCGCGGGCGCCAAGAAGGACTTCGGATACGTGGGCAAGGGCTACGACGTCGTGGGCTTCGACCCGCGCGGTGTGGGCCTGAGCGCGCCGGTGAGCTGCGGCGGGCAGCCGGAGGAGGACCCGGAGGCGGACGCCGACGACGCCGCGGTGGTGCTGCGGCACCTGCGCGAGACGGCCGCGAAGTGCGCGAAGGAATCCGGCCCCGTGCTGCCGCACATAGGCACCGTCAACGTGTCCAGGGACCTGGACGTGATGCGCCAGGCGCTGGGCGACAAGAAGCTCAACTACCTGGGATTCTCGTACGGGACGCGGCTCGGGGCGGTGTACACGGCGCAGTTCCCCGAGAAGGTCGGCCGGATGGTGCTCGACGGCGTGGACACCCTGACGGAGAACGTGGAGGAGCAGGGCCTGACCGGCGCGGAGGGGCGGCAGACCGCCCTCGACAACTTCCTGCTGTGGTGCACCAAGAACGCCGGCTGTGTCTTCGGCGAGGACTCGCGGACGGCCCGGCAGGCCATGGTCAAACTCATCGACGACCTCGACGCGTATCCGCTCAAGTCCATGGACGGCGAGGAGTTCACCGGCCAGGACGTGGTGAGTGTGCTCGGTACCGCGCTCTACAGCAGGCAGGCGTGGCCCGCGCTGTCCCAGGCGCTCGGCGCGCTGCTCGCGGACGGCGACCCGCGGGCGCTGCTGCGGATGGGCGGCGCGATGGGACACGGGCCCGGGGAGCGCACCGAGGTGCCCGAGGACAACTCCGACGCCGCCCTCATGGCCGTGAACTGCGCCGACGACCCGGACCGGCCGGACGCGAAGAGCGTGGAGAAGGAGATCGGCCGCCTCCAGAGCGAGTTCGAGGAGGCGTCGCCCGTCTTCGGCAAGTCGATGCTGCTGCCCGTGCTGCTGTGCTTCGGGCGGCCCGCGGGCACGGACTACATCCGGGACGACGTACGTGACGTCGACACCCCGAAGTTCGTGCTCGTCGGCACGCGCGGCGACCCCGCCACGCCGTACCGCTGGACGGAGGAGACCGCCGAGCGGCTCGGCTCCTCCGCCGTCGTCCTCGACAACAAGGGCGACGGGCACACCGGTTACTTCGGCTCGAAGTGCGTGAAGGACAAGGTGGACGCGTTCCTGCTGTACAAGGAGGTTCCGGCGAACGGGAGTTCGTGCGCGGCGGAGTGACGGCGGCTAGGTCCGCCCGGCGGGCGCCCGGGCCGCCGTGTCCAGGCCCAGCATCGCCTCCTCGTCGGCGCTGCCCGGCTCCGCCTGGTACGTGACCAGGCGCTGGCCGCCCGTACGCGCCAGCGTCATCACCTCGTACGTGAGTGTCATCGGGCCCGCCTTGGGGTGCGCGAACCGCTTGACGCCGCCGCCGCGCTCGCGCACCTCGTACCGGTTCCACATGCGCACGAACTCCGGGGACTTCAGGCACAGCTCGCCGACGAGGGCGGCCAGTTGGGGCGAGTCCGGGTCGCGGCCGCCCACCGCCCGCAGGTGGGCCACGGACTTCGCGACGGTCTCCTCCCACGGCACGTACAGCTCACGGCCGATGGGGTGCAGGAACAGATAGCGGGTCACGTTGCGCTGCTCGGCGGGCCAGTCCCACAGGCCCGGCATGAGGCGGCGACCCGGCACGTTCGCGGCCAGCATGTAGCTGTGCGGGCTCACCACGTACGCGGGCAGCGGGCGCAGGGCCTCCAGCATCCGTACGACCGAGTCGCGCACCGTGAACTCCGTGGTGGGGTGCGGCTCGGTGAGCCGGCCCGAGGCCAGCTCGGCGAGCTCGTGCAGCCGCTCGTGGGCGTCGCCGCACAGGCGCAGGGTCCTGGCCAGGGCGTCGATCACGGCCGGTGAGGGGTTGGTCTCGCGGCCGCGCTCCAGGCGCGTGTAGTAGTCGACGCTCACCCCGGCGAGCGCCGCCAGCTCCTCGCGGCGCAGCCCCGGGGTGCGGCGCAGGCCCGTGCCGACGGGGAGGCCCGCTTGGGCGGGGCTGATCAGGGCGCGCCGGGCGCGCAGGTAGCGGCCCAGCTCGGTGCCGCGGCCGGCTGTCCCGCTGCCATCGCTGTTCATCCGTCCATTGTCCGTGGTCGGCCGGGTTTGTGGGGGGCCGTGTCAGGGCCAGGAACAGCGCGGTCTGCCGCGGGGCGGGTGGGCGACGGAGTGTGAGTACGGCCCACCCGGCCGCTCACCTCGTACCACCACCCTCGTACCACCCGCGTACGACCTTCGTACCCAGGAGTTCCGCATGCCGTCCACCGTCCCGCGCACAGAGCGGACCGTCGCGCCCCCGGAGCGGACCGTCGCGCCCCCGGAGCAGGCCGTCGCGCCCCCGAAGCCCGAGCCGAGCCCGCCCCGGAGACCCGCGCGGGCCTCCGTCGCCCTGGTCGCCGCGCTGCTCGGCTTCACCGTCATCACCGTCGACGTGTCGGCCGTGAACATCGCCCTGCCCGGGATCCGGGAGGACCTGCGCGGCGGCATGACGGGCCTGCAGTGGGTCGTGGACGCGTACACGCTGATGTTCGCCGCGCTGATGATCTCGGCGGGGGCGCTGGCGGACCGGGCGGGTGCGCGGCGCGCGTACGCCTGGGGCATCGGCCTGTTCGCGCTCGCCTCCCTCGCCTGCGCGCTCGCGCCGGACATCGGGACGCTGATCGCGGCCCGGGTGGCGCAGGGCGCGGCCGCCGCGGTGGTCATGCCCGCCTCGCTCGCCCTGATCCGGCAGGCGTACGACGACGCGCGGCGCCGGGCCCGCGCCATCGCGCTGTGGACGGTGGGCGGCTCGGTCGCGATGGCGGCGGGCCCGGTGCTCGGCGGGGTGCTGTCGGAGACCGTGGGCTGGCGGGCGGTCTTCCTCCTGAACCTCCCCGTCGGCGCCCTGATCCTGATCCTCCTCGCCCGCACCGCCCCGTCCCCGCGCCGCCCGGCCCCGCTGGACGTCCCCGGCCAGCTCACCGCCGTCACCGCGCTCGCCGGACTCGCGTACGCCGTCATCGAGGGCGGCCACGCGGGCTGGACCGACCCGGCCGTGCTGTCCGCCGTGGCGGTCGCGGTCCTCGCCGGTTTCGCCTTCCACGCCGCCGAGAAGCGCCACCGCGCGCCCATGGTGCCGCTGCCGATGCTGCGGCAGCGCGAGGTCGGCGTCTCGCTCGCGGTCGGCTTCGCGGTGAACGCGGGCTTCTACGGGGTGGTGTTCCTGCTCGGCCTGTACTGCCAGCAGTTGCTCGGCATGTCGGGGATCACGACGGGCCTGATGTTCGTGCCGCTCGCGGTCCTCATCACGTCGACGAACCTCGTCTCGCCGCGCCTCGCCGAGCGCGTCGGCCGCCGCCCGGTGATCGTGACCGGCCAACTCATCCTGGCCGTCGCGATGTTCGCCCTGCTGCCGCTCGGCGCGCACACGCCGCTGTGGCTGGTCCTGCTCCTCCTCGTCCCGACGGGCATCGGCGGCGCGCTCGCCGTCCCCGCCCTGACGGCCCTCCTGATGGACACCGTCCCCGCCCACCGCGCCGGCACGGCCTCCGGCCTCCTCAACTCCCTGCGCCAGACGGGCGGGGCGCTGTCGGTGGCGCTGTTCGGCGCGCTGATCGGCGGCGGCACGGAAGGCGCGGGCGCGGCCGGGTTCGCGGTGGACGGGATGCGGGACGGGCTTGTGGTGGTGGGGGCGACGCTGGTGGTCACGGCTGGGGTTTCGGGGTGGCTGCTGCCGCGGGGGCGGTCTGCGGCTTCGTGAGCGGGGATGGGACGGTGAGGCGGGACGGCGCGGGGGTGGTGGCCCGCCCCCGCGCCTCATTGCCCGCCTCAGCGGCCGCTGTTCTGCCACAGTGCGATGGCCAGCGCGGTGCAGGACGTCACCGCGGCCAGCGACGGCAGCGGCCAGCGCGTGCGTTCCAAGGCATCGAGTCGCTCCTCATGGTCTCCGAGTGCCTTGTCGGTCTGGTCGGCGCGCTGGAGCAGGAGCGCCAAGTCGCCCCGGGTGGTGGCGAATCCCACGTCGACGGAGCGGTGCAGTCGCTCCAGTTCCAGGGCGATGCCGTCGGAGTCAGGACTGGTCATATGTGGCCTCCGCACTCGGCCCTGCCAGGGTGCGCAGGGCGCGACGGCCGGCGTCGGACATGGCGGCCCTCCTCACGTACGCGGCACGCGCAGCCGGTCCCAGCTGGCACGCCCGGGTATGCCGTCGGCGTCGCCGCCCGCGTAGCCGAGCTTGCGCTGCCAGGCGGCGTACGACCGCACGTCGGCCTCGCTCCACACGGGCCCCGGCCCCACGGCGTACCGCCCGCAGCCTTCGGCGACGAGACGACGACCTACGGCCGTGCACAGCGCGCTGCGGCGGCCGGGGACGAAGAAGGCGGCGCCGGGGAACGGGGCATGAGCGGTGCCGGGCTCGTCCGGCCGCCCCGGAGGGCGCGTCCCGAGGCGGCGCCCGACGCGCGCCCGCATCGCCGCCATCGAGAACGACGGGTCGATCTTGCGCCGGGTCCACTCCTTGTGGCCGATCACGCTCGCCTCGGACCACCCGTGCGCCCGGCACAGCGCCGCCGCGAGCCGCTCCACGGCGTCGAGCTGCGCGGCCGGGTACGGATCCCGCCCGTTGCCCAGGTTCTCGATCTCGAAGCCGTAGAACCGTGCGTTGCCGTCGATGGCGTCCGGCCCCGGCCGGCCGGGCGGCGCCTGCTCGGCCCGCACGGCCGCGAGCGCGGCGGCCGAGCCGTTCCCCGCGTGGTTCGTCCGGCCGAGGCCGAGCAGGTGGACGGTCCCGTCCTTGGTGACCAGGCCGAGGCAGAGCGGCCCCGGCAGGTCGGGCAGGCCGTGGCGGCAGGCGGAGAGGCTGTTGGTCCCGGCGGTGTGGTGCAGCATCACGCCGTGGACGGGGCCCCAGGGCCCTTTGTGGTCGCGGTTGTGGGTACGCCAGTTGGGGTGTTGCTGGGTGGGGGTGCCTTCCTGGTGGAGGGCGGTGAGGAGGGCGGTGGAGGTGAGAGGGGTGGCCATGGGGTGCCTCCTTGGCTCACGTCGGTGTGGGTGGCCGCGCGGCGTGGTAGGTGATCACTGCTCCCAGGGCGGCGGCAACATGTGATCGAGGTCCATTCCGTCGTCCCCGGCGCGCGCGTCCGGGTCGTCGATCGGTACGGGGGTGACGGGGCGCGGCTCGGGCTCGGGTGCTGCTGCGGTGAGCGCCCGGACGGCGCGCGGTGCGGCGGCGCCCGGGGGCGTGCCGGTGTCGACAGGACCGTCCGGCGTGAGACCGGCATCGACGGGGACTCCGTTGTAGGAGGTGCCGCGCAAGGTGAGGGTCTGCTGCGGGACACCGCCGGCCGTGTACGTGGTGCGCAGGCCCACGACCCAGGCCAGCGTGTTCAGTTCGGCGCCCGCCCCGTCGACGACGCGGACGACGTCACCGAGCTGGATCCGTGGATCGTGCAGGACCTCGACCGCGTCGAGCACGGGCACCGGATAGCGCCCGGCGTCCAGCACGGTCGAGGCAAGAGCCCGCGCGACCGTGGCGCTCTGCACCCACGGGGACTCCGGGGCGAGGTACTGCTGCTTGCCGTAGTGACCGTGGCTCGGTGTGCTCCAGCGGGCCCACTTGCGCTTCTTGGGGTCGACAAGCCGCTGGATCGGAACGATGGACACGGAAGGCTTGCCGTCCTTGGTGACGGTCCACAGCGGTGCCGTACCGCGGTTGGTGAACCGGACGACGTACGACGGGCCCTCGCGCCAGCTGCTGACGGTGACCTTGCCCTTGACCGAGCGCCCGCCGTCCTCGGCATCGCCGAACCGGACCACGTGTCCCGACTTCGGGTCGGCGTCGTCCACGACCTGCAGCGGGCCGATGTCGTTCTCCTCCTCGACCATCGCGTAGCTGACCTCGACGGGGACCCCGGGCATCAGCTTGCGCACGGAGGTGTCCACCACGGGCTCGGCGTCCTTGTAGCCGGACTTCTTCCAGTCCTCGTAGGGCTGCACGCAGTAGTTGCGGCAGGCGTCGATCTCCTCGGTGACCGTGAGCGCGGCGATGTCCCTGCGGGTGGTCACCGTCAGCTGGGGCTTCGTCGGCGCCTTCGTGAACCGGCCGGGGCCGCGCCACCGGAAGATCCCGCGTTCGTCGAACTCCGCCGTCGACATGCTCACGCGGGCGATCTCCGAGATGACGTCCCACTGCGACCCCGAGACCCTCGGCACGTCGAACAGCGGCAGTTCGGGTGTGTCCAGCTCCGCGCCCTTGGTCCAGTCGCCGCGCTGCTCCCACGCCGCCTGGGTGAAGGCACTCGCCGTCGCCGCCACGCGGTCGGTGGCCTGGAAGCACTCGACGGCCATGTCGGTCGTCACGTCGATCTGTCGCAACTCGGACGGCTGCTGAGCCGCGGCCGCATCCGTGAACTCGATGGCGTCGCTGTCGATGTACTGACCGTCCGGCGCCGTCATACGTACCTGCATCGTGGGGCGCGGACTGGAGGGCTTCGTCTGGACCAGCAGCCCCAGATGCCAGCGGCCCTTCAGCGCCCCGAACTTCGTGGGGATGAAGGCGTGACTCTCCGACGTGCCGCCCAGCGTTCCCGACCGCATGGTCACGTACGACGTCTTGGCGTCGAACACGACGGAGATCACCCCGAACTTCCCCGCGCTGCGGTCGAACAGCGCCGACAGGGTGATCAAGTCTCCCCGGGTCAAGGCCGTGTTGACCCAGCATTCCATCAGGAACACGCTGCCCGGCATGACCATCCGCGAGCGCGGCATCCACGACAGCTTGAGCCCCGGCTCGTTCGGCATCAGGGCCATCTCGAACGGCGCGCCCTCGCGCTCCCAGGTGTGCGTGGTGGTGGCAGGCAGGGCTTCGGGCTGGCCGTACGTGGAGTTGAAGCCGCCGTGCAAGGAGGCGTAGATGATCGACAAGGGGGCCTTGTCGTCGTCGTCCGCGACGGGGGCACGCGGTGGTGGGCAGCTGTGGATGCCGCCCTGGCGCAGGAGTTCGTCGACGCACCAGGTGGCGGTGGCGACGGGCTTGCCCCAGAGGTAGCCGTGGTACGGGCGCGGCAGCGCGGCGGGTCCGCGCAGCCGCTCCGCGCCGTCCAGGGCCTGCACGGTGACGGTGTCGCCACCGGACGCGGCCGAGCGGGAGCGGACGGTGCCGCGGAAGGCGGGCAGGGTGCGGTCCGCCGCGCCCACGGCGTGGACGACGGACTGGCCGGGCCGGGCGATGTCGCCGGTGGCACGGTCCGCCCACGCCGAGTACAGCCGTGGCGCCGGCACCCCGTCGTGCCCGCCGAGCTGGAGTTCCAGCTGCGCGGACGCGCTCCCGGAGAACGCCCGCACGGCCTCCGGCAGGTCGGTGGCGTACGCCCGCTCCACCGTCCAGGCCTGCACGTCCGGGCCGATGTCACGGCCGCCGAGGCGGGTGGCGTGGGCCGGGCGGCGCTCGGGGGCCGCGAGTGCGGCGTCGAGGACCGGGTCAGAGGGTTGCACGGGTCACCTCCACGAGGTCGATGCCGACATTGCGGTACGGCAGGCGGGCGGCCGGTACGTCGGAATAGCCGGTGACGGACATCGCCGGGCAGCCGTCGCCGACGGCGAAGGCCTCGGCGGCCTCGCCGATGGACAGACAGGCGCCGCCGAGCGGGATGACGCCGGTGGTCTTCAGGACGCCCTGCGGGGTCACGAAGGCCGCGTCCGCGGGAGCGACGCCGGTGACCGAGGCGGGGGAGCCGTCGGTCTCGCGCAGCGGCGCCCCGTCGGCGTCCTTCCAGGCCAGGCGCGCGACGGCGTCCTGGCCCCAGCCCGGCGGAAGCAGCCAGGACACGGTCATTCCCGGCGCCACCGGCCAGCCGGGCCAGGTGCCGTGCACCCAGCCGACGACCGAGGGCACCGTTCCGCCCACCGCCCACCCCTCGCGGACGAACCGCTTGAAGGCCGGCTTGCCGCTCACCGCGAACCAGTGGTCCAGGCCGTCCTCCCGGCCGCTCTGCCCGGCCGCCTGCGCGGGGCCGAGCAGGTTGACGGACACCGGGTCGAGCACGGCCACGGGGCCCGCCGCCCGGCCGGTCCGGGCGTCGGGGGCGCGGCGCGCGAGCCGCGCCAAGTGCTGTGCGTCGACGGGCTCCAGGCCCTCGAAGGAGAACTTCAGCCTGCGCGCGGTGTGAAAGGGCGCGAAGGTCGTGACCTGGCCCTCGAGTGCCCTGAATTCGCTGACGTTCAGTTCGGCGCTGCGGTCCCAGCTCTTGGCGGCCTGGGGGATCTCCCGGAGCAGGCCCGGGGTGCCGACCCATAGATTCCTGGCCATGCGGCTCACCTCCGTGCGAGCTTGCGCTGCCCGCTGAAGACGGCGCGGGCGATGGTCTGGGTGTCGACGTCCACGTGCACGGGGCGCTCGGCGAGCCGTTCCACGGCCTCCGCGAGCCGGCGCAGCGTGGCGCCGCTGTTCTGGTTGCCGAGCATCCGCTCCAGCCTGCTGAGCGGGATCACCGCCTCGCTCTCGCCGCGCTCCGCGACGAGCGCGAGCGTGCCGCCCGGCCGGGCCCGCACGACACCGCCGTCGGCGAGATGGGGCACCGGAATCCGCGGCAGATCGAACCCGAACCCCTTCCCGCCGAGCCCCGGCACCCACCCCGGCACCTTGAACTTGATCCGGTTCATGGCGCCGATGAGGACGTTGAGCCCGCGCACGAGCTGCACGACGGGGGAGCGGAAGGCGTTGACGACGCCTGTGAACAGCGGCTTCAGGAACCGCGAGGCGGACGAGGACGCGCTGCGGATCCCGTTCCAGGCGGCGGAGACGCCCCGGCGGACGAGCTTGGCCACCTTGTCCATGTCGACGAACTTCGTGATGAGCGGGGCGAGCAGCGCCATCACGAGGCCGAACGGGTTCGCCGCCATGGCGAGGTTCAGCCCGCGCTGCGCGGCGGAGGCCCCTCTGGCCCCCTTTCCCAGCTGCCCCATGGACTTCCCGCCCCGATCGGCGTTCCGCCCGGCCTTGCCCACCGACTTCTCCACGGCGTCGGCCTGCCGCTTCACGCCCTGCAACGCGCTCTTGGCCCGGTCGGCGGACCGGCGCATCCGGTCGAGCGACGACTTGAGCTTGTCGGAACCGCCCTTGGCCTTGTCGAACGCGCTGTCGGCGCTGCGCACGCCGGAACGGAGCTTGCGGACGGCGTCATCGCCGCGGCCCGCCGTGGTGCGGAGCTTGCCGAGGGATTCGCTTCCGTTCCGGGCGCTGGTGCGGAGTTTGTTGAGGGCCTCGCTCCCGTTCCTCGCGGTGGTACGGAGCTTGCCGACGGAGGTACCGGCCGACCCGGCCGACTTCTTGATCCCGTCGACTGCCTTGGAGGCATCGCCCGTTGACGTACGGAGGCGGGTGAGGCCCGTCGCCGTCTGCCCCACGGATGTCCGCATGCGGTTGAGTTGGGTGACGGTCGTTCTGAGGGATGTGTTGAGTGCCATGAATGCTCCTCTCGGGACCTGGCTGCGACGTCAGAAGTGGCTGTCCAGACGGGCCACCTCGCCGTACAGCCGCCGTACCTCGTCGATCGCCCGGCTCGCGGTCCGCTGGAGGTCCCGGATCTCGTTGTTCTGCCGGGTGTTGGCATGCCCGACGGCGGACCGGTCGGCCTTGCGGCGGATCTTCTGGTTGAGGTCGCGGTTCATGTCCCGGAGACGGCGGTCGGCTCTGCGGTCCACTTCGACGATGCGGTCGTGAAGCGAATCCGGGTCCTTTCCGTCGCGTTGAAGCTTCTTGTCCTTGAGGTGCTGACGCAGATCGAAGTCGAAACCGGCCAGCTTCACGCTGCCGGTGATGAGGGAGGCTTCACCGGAGACGCCGGTGGCCGTGCCTGTGGCCGCTGCGGCATCCCCTTTGAAGTAGCCGGCCTCCAATTTCTTCTTGAAGGGCTGGAAGTCATTCTCAAGATCTGCGATCCTCTTCTTGAGTGATGCCAATTCGTCGCCCATTCATCCTCCCTTTCTGGATTGTGAGGCAGTGAAATGTCCGAGAAGTCGGCGGTCGAGTTTTCCGGACGCGGTGAGTCCGAATTTGAGATCCCTGATCATTTGGTCGGCAGGGCACTCCTTGCCGAGACGTGGGGAGGGTTACTCGGCAAGGGATTCTTCGTCAACGGCGAAGGCGTTTCCCGTAACTCGCGGAAGCGGGAGAAGATAGGGAATTCCGCGTGGGGTAGAGAAAGAACCAACATGTTCATCCCGGCGAAGTACTCACGTCTCACCATTAGCGGTGGCGTGCACAGCGTCGGAGCGTGGAATGTCGTGTTGCGGGACGTGTCCCAAGCCGACGAGTTGGGTGACGCCCGCTCGGCGACGGCATCGCGCATCTTCTCGTACCCGGGAGGGAAGTGGCAGGCCGACGTCGAGTTCGGCGGCAGAGGGTGTGTCGCCATGCATTCGATTGACGGCAGTGGCGGGCAGAATTTGATTTCCCACGAAGACAAATTCAGCGGAACGATCAATCTGCCGAAGAAGCCGGGGCTCCTCGTCGTCAGTGCGACGAGTGATTCCTTGGGCTGGGGCAGCATGTGCCGCTGGCGCATCAAGCTCCGCCCGCGCTAGGCCTTCCCGGAGGGCTGTCACCGTCTCCTGCGGCCTGTCACGGCGCGAAGAATTCCGCCACCTCGCCCGCCGTGGTGAGGTGCTGGACCCCGGCTTCCTCCCGATGATCGTCGCCGGGTCGCCGCAGGGGCGTCGGATACTCCGGCGGCTCGGCGTCCTCATCCCGGTTGACCATCGCGAACATCCAATTGGCCTCGGCCAGTTGGTCCACCGCGTGGGCCAGCAAGTAGTCGGTCACCGACCACTCCGCCGCCTCCCCGTGCAGCTCGCGGTGGAGGGCGCTGTCGCGGGGCAGGTGGCGGACCAGGACGGCCAGGCGGCGGGAGGTGAGCCGGCCGCGGTGCCAGTCCAGGAGGTCGATGCCGTAGTGGCGGAGCAGGTCGGTCTCGAGGGCCTCGGCGTGTTCGTCGACGAGCTCGCCGAGGCTCAGTCTTCCCCCAGGCCGAGCCCCGTCTCCTTGCCGTAGGCGTCGAGAATCGCGGCGATGTCCTGCATCGTCGTCTCGTGCCGGGCGAAGCGAGCGAACTGGGCCTCGCCGAGGAGGAGTTCGAGCAGGCCGTCGACGTCGTTGTCGTCGAGGGCGCGGAGCTGGCGCGCCACCGCGCGGGTCAGCTCCGTGGGGAGTTCGAAGGCGTCGCCGTCGAGCTCGAAGGACCAGGCGCGGCCGACGGCTTCGAGGCGCTGGGCGCGGGCGGCGTTGACGTTGAAGGCGGTCAAAGGAGGCTCCCAAAAGGTGAGTTGGTGAAGGGGGGAGGGGGAAGCGCGTTGTGTGGGGGGAGGGGAGAAGGCGGCCGGGGCAGCGGCACACGGCCGCCGCCCCGGCCGCGGGCGCCGTCTAGGCGTACGCCTTGTCCTTCATGATCCACTTGGCCAGCTCGCCGTTCGGGCCGTCCAGGGCCGTGAACGTCACGCCCAGCTTCAGCGCCCCGGTCCGGGTCAGGCCCAGCTCCTCGGTCTCGGTGACCTGACCTCGCGGGATGATGAAGCGGTACGTGATGTCCGAGCCGTCCTTGAACTCGATGCCCAGGGCCCGCTCGTCCTTCTGCGGGTTGCTCGGCAGCAGGAACTCGTAGGTGTCCGGGACGGGGACGTCCTTCGGCGGGGTGCTCTGGTCGGGGGTCGTGGTCTTCTTGATCTCCGTCGCCGGGATGCCCATGAAGAACGCCAGCGTCTGCTTGTTCATCTGCAGGAGCTGGAACTTCACGGTGAGGTCGCGGTCGGAGTAGATGAACCGCGCCGGAGTCGCCGACTGCCAGGTGTCGACCGGGTCGATCTTCTCCTTCTTGTTGAACTTGATCCCGTCGGTCGTGGTGAATCCCAGGTCCTGCCAGTGCGCCGCCGGCCAGTCGTCGGTGGTCGTACGGGGGGTCGGGACCGGAGCGGGCTCACCGGCCCCGGCGGGCGGGAGGGTGACCGGGGCGACCAGGACGCGGCCGGTACCCGCGACGCGGATCTGACCGCCGTTTCCGGAAGTGCTGGGCATGTGAACTCCTCGGGGTGTGGGTGGGTTTCGGGCATGACGAAGGCCCCGCCGGGCATCGACGGGGCCCGTGGGTGAGGGAAGGAGTGGAGGGTCAGGCCAGTCGCAGCCGGAGCTGGACGGTGGCCAGATAGCGGTTGCCCTTGGGGCGGTTGAAGTCCGGCAGCCAGCGCGGACCGTCGGACTCGGCGACGTCGGTGACGACCGCGGTGCCGTACGTCGTGCCGGACAGTTCGAGGACGCAGGCGCGGGCCGCGAGGGCCACCGCGTGCGCCGTCGTCTTGTCCGGGCCGTACGTCTCCAGGTCGAGCAGCGGCTGGTCCAGGTGCTGGTCGTCGAGCCAGGCGCCGCCGACGCGGGAGACGAGGACGGCCTTCTGGGTGCCGTCGAAGCCCGCGGGCGGACGGTTGTCGACGGTCGCACCGGCCAGCTCCGGCCGGATCTTGAGGAAGTCGACGATCAGGCGTTCCGCGTCGGGGAAGGTCAGGACGCTCACATGGATGCTCCCTTCTCAAGGGTGCGGGGGCAGCAGAAAGCGGCAGGTCCGCCGCCCCGGGTCGGGGCGCAGCTCTGCCGCTGCTTCAAGTGTGAGGGGAGCGGGCATCCGCCGCAACTCGCCGTAGAGCAAGGGCATTTGGGATGCGAGATGCGAGACGCGCGTACGCACACGGAGGCGGGGCCACCGGTCCGCACCGGTGACCCCGCCTCCAGCCGAAGAGCGGCGAGCTACACCCCCCGCCCCCGAACCACCCGCTCCGCCGCGAACACATCCTCCAGGCGGTACAGATGCCGCCGCCCCTGCCGCCCCGCCGCCGCCAGATGCCCGAGCTGCACCCACTTCCGGATGGTCGCGGCCGCCACCTGCACCTCGGCCGCCGCCAGCTCGCCCGTGACCAGGGCGCCTCCCTGTCCGCTCATCCGCCCGCCTCCGCCTCGCCCTCGAGGCCCTCGAGTACGTGCCGGCACGCGGGGTTCACGCACATCACCAACGCCCGCTCCGGGAGGGCCCGCAGGGACACCGAATCGCAGGCGGGGCAGCGGCCCGCGACGCGGACCAGTTGCTCGGGGTCGCCGAGGACGCGGGAGCAGCGGTGGGCCATGCGGCGGGCCTCGTCGGTGACGTGCGCGGTGAGGTCCGGGTGGTCGGTGACGCGGTCGAGGAGCCCCGCGATGCGACGCAGGCGTACGGGTACGGGCGCGGGCGCCACCGGGCGCAGGCCGAGCCGGTCCCGTACCGCTTCCTCCAGCTCCACGACCCCGTCGGTGACATCGCGGATCGCGTCCGAGACGCAGAGCCGTACGGGGGCGGAGGTGCCGCCGACGCGGGCGGCGCCGGGGCGTTCGCGCAGGGCGCTGCCGGGGCTCGGCACGAGTTCGCCGAGGAGGTCGGGGAAACGGCGGGCCAGCGCGCCGAGCCACACCGCCGGGCCGTCACTGGCCGACACGGACGGCTTCGACGGCACCGATGGCACCGGCGCTGTGGACGGCGCCGACCCAACGGCAGCCCCGGACGGAGACGTACGGCGGCTCACGCGGCAGCCACCTCACGCCCGTTGCGCCATAACCGGCCGCCGCTGACCCCGTCGAACCACGTGCGCGCGGGGTTCACCACGGCTTCGCACTCCTTACGGATGGGGCACTGATTGCAGGCGCGCAATACCTCGGCCGCTTCGGAGGGGACGCGTGTGAATACGGAGTGTTGCGGAAGTTGGGCGCAGGCGGCGGACCTGCGCCAGTCGAGCCGCTCGCCCGCGGGGGCGAAGTTGGGGGATTCGTTCCAGGTCAGGGCGGGTGGCTGCGACGTTGTCCGAGCAGGCATGTGTAAGCCCTCCCAAGAGGTGGGAACAATCGTTCGAGTGTGGCGAACGAGCTCTCAGCGTTGCATGGTGCGTGTGCGCACGCAAGCGGCCGCCGATCGGAGTGGAGGGGTGCGGTGTCGTACCAACTGCCCTGCGCAGCAGGATTGTTGACAGGATCTCCACGAATGCGTGCGAGCACGCACACACGAGGATGCGTGCGCGCTCGGTACGCTGCCCTCGCTACGAGGGGAGAGCGATCACATGCGTTCGAGCGTGGGGGAGGGCGCGGGCCGCGGCCGCGGCGACGGACTTGACGAGTTCGCCGCGTGGGTCGAGGAGCTGATGCGCCGCCGCGGCTACGACATCGACAGTCCGCGGGGCGGCGGCAAGTCCAAACTGGCCGACGACGCGGGCGTGCACCGCGCGGGCGTCAGCCGCCTGTTGCAGCGGCAGAGCATGCCGGACCTGGAGACGATGCGCCGCCTGGCCGTCGTCCTGGACGTGTCGCTGCGCGACATGCTGATCCGGTCGGGGCGGCTCACGGAGGACGACCTTCCGCTGTCCGGAAACCGGCGGTACGACGGCACGGCGGCTGAATCCCGGATGAGTCCCGAGGAGGCGGCCAGGAGAATGGAAGTGCCCGTGGAGCAACGGGAGTTGTTCGTGAGAGTCGTACGGCAGTTCCTGCCGGACGACGGCGGTACGTAGGACCGGACGGTCCGAGGGGGCACCGAGGAGGGGGAGATGGGCAAGGCGGGGGACGGGCCGGGCGGCGCGGCGGAGCCCGGTCGGCGGCTCGTGGCCGAACTGCTGGCTGAGCTGAGCAGCAAGGTGGCCGAGGTGGGTGCGGAGCACGTGCGCGTCGTCACCGACGGGGAGATCGAGCGCGAGCGCGCACGCTGGTTCCGCGAGGGCTGGCGGCAGCACGCCGGGGCCGCGGGGCCCGTCCGCCACGAGGCGGGCGATCCCGTCGGGGGCGGCGGGCACGAGTCCGCGAGGGGTGCGGGACACCCCGATACGGAGGGGCTGTCCGGGCCGCCCGTCCGCGTGCCCGGGGTTCCGGGGGCGGCCAGGACCCCGGGCGAAAGGGCCCGGGGCGTGCCGGGCGCCGAACCGGCCGGCCCCGCCCGCGTGCTGCGCTTCCCCTACGCGGAAGACACCTGACGACGCCGGTCGGCGCCGGACCCGGTGCCGCCGCGTCCGGTTGGTGGACGCGGAAGGCCGGGCGGGCGCCGTTGCGGGCGCCCGCCCGGTCGGTGTGCTCGCGGCACCGGCGTGGGCCGTACCGTCAGCGAGGCACCCTCAGCAGTTGCCCTTCGCCGGCTTCCCCGCAAACCGATCCGCCAGCCACTGCGCCGCCAGCGGCGACTGCGTGATGACGCCGCTCACATGCTCGCCGAGCGGGATCGTGTGCCACTCCACATTCGCCCCCTTCGCGCACCAGTCCGCCCGGACCTGCTTGCCGACCCCGTAGGGGATGAGCTCGTCGGCAAGGGCGTGGTAGAGGTACACCGGCGCGTCCGGGGCGCGGGTGCCGACCTGGGACTCGCGCAGGCGCTGCTGCCAGTCCGGCTGTTCCAGGGGGTTCCGGGTCGTCATGTCCTTGATCCGCTTGAAGGAGCCGAGGACCGCGCCGTCCGCCACGCAGCTGTCGCGCAGCTTGCCGATCAGGGCCTTGCCCGTCGGGTTCAGGTACGACTCCAGGTTCAGCTCGGGGAACGCGGCGTTCTGGCCGATCGCCGCCATGAAGATCAGGCCCGAGCCGTACGAGCCGTCGTTGAAGGCGGCCACCTTCATCAGGTCGCCGGGGACACCGCCCGTCGCCGTGCCCTTGACCTTGAGGTCGGGGGCGTACGAACCGTGCAGCTCCGCCGCCCAGGACGTGGCCTGGCCGCCCTGCGAGTAGCCCATGATGCCCACCGGCGAGTCCTTGGACAGGCCCGCCTCGGGCAGCCGGATCGCGGCGCGCGCCGCGTCCAGGACCGCGTGGCCCTCCGCCCGGCCCACCGTGTACGTGTGGTCGCCGGGCGTGCCGAGGCCCTCGTAGTCGGTGACCGCCACCGCCCAGCCGCGCAGGGTGAGTTGCTGGATGAGGTTGGCCTCCAGGGTCGTGCCCCGGGGGAAGCCGGCGCTCGGCGCGCAGTGGTCGCCGACGCCGACCGTCCCGACGGCGTAGGTGATCAGCGGACGCGGGCCGGTGCGGCCGTCCTGCGGGACGATCACGGTGCCGGAGACCGTGTTCGGGGTGCCCTTCGCCGTGGTCGACCGGTAGTGGATCTTCCAGGCCTTGGTGTTCGTGGGCTGGCCGGGCAGCGGGTGGAAGGCGCTCGGCTCGGAGCTGACGACGTCACCGGGCGCGGCGGCGGTCGGCGCCCGGTCCTCCGCGGTGGTCTCGGCGTGCGCCGCGGTCGTGAGGGTCGCGGCCGAGAGGCCTGCCGCGGCCGCCAGGGCGAGGGCTCTGAAGCTGGTGCGTACGTGCATGCGGCTCTCCCAACGGTTCGTGGGGGACGGGAAGTCCGGGCGGGGGGTGCCCGGGCGACCGGGGGGACGTGCAGGCGTCGACCGTAGTGACTCGCGAGTAAGGATCGTGCTGACGGGAACGCTCAGCTTTGTTGACCTGGTGTACCAGCGCCGGCCGGGCCCGCCGGCGCACCGGCGCCGTCGGCCCACGGCGCGTCGGCCCGGTACGCCCCCGGCGTCGTCCCGGTCCACCTCCGGAACGCCCGGTGGAACGCCGTGTCCTCGGAGAACCCGAGCCGCGCCGCGAGCTGAGCGATCGGCTCGCGCCCCTCCGCGAGCCCCGCTATCGCCGCGTCCCGGCGCACCGCGTCCTTCAGCTCCTGGTACGACGTGGACTCCTGCGCCAGCCGCCGGCGCAGCGTCGCCGGGCTCATCGCGAGCCGCGCCGCGACCTCCCCGAGCGAAGGAAGCCGCGGCGAGGACCGCAGCGCCACGGCCAGCGCCCGCCGCACCTGTTCGGCGACCGTCGTCCCGTAGTCCCGCCGCGACAGCAGGTCGAACGGCGCCCGGCGCAGCATCGCCGCCAGCGCGTCCTCGTCCCGCACCAGCGGCGCCCGCAGCCAGTGCGGGTCGAGCCCGGCGCCGGTGCGCTCCGCGCCGAACCGCACCGGGCAGCCGAAGAGCAGCTCGTACTCGTCCTTGTGCGGGGGCGGCGGATGCCCGAAGTCGGCCCAGCGCAGCGTGATGCGGCGGCCGATCAGCCAACTGCACAGCCGGTGCCAGATGATGACCAGGCACTCGGCGAGGAAGAAATCCTGGTCGAGGTCGTTGCGTACGGTGAAGACGACGCCGTCGTCCGTGTGCGTCAGGGCGAGGTCCGGGCCGTCGGGGAAGAGGCCGTAGAACGTCACCCCGCGCTCCATCGCCGCCCCCAGATCGCGGCAGCCCAGCGCGGCGTAGCACATCATCGCGAACGTGCCCGGCCTGCTCGGCGACGAGCCGAGGCCGAGGAACTCGTCGTCCGTCGCGCGGTACAACTGCCGGAACAGGCGGGCGAACTGCGCCGCCGTGATCCGGGCCCGGTCGTCCCCGAGCAGCAGCGGCGGTATCTGCGCGGCCTGCAGCAGCGGCACGGTGTCGATGCCCCCGCGCTCGGCACCGCGCAACACGGCCCGCACATGGTGCACGGTGATCGTCCGCCTGGCCATGACCATGACGTTAGCCGCCGGGAGCGCGCTCAAGAAGGGTGCGACGGGAGCGCGGTGGGGGAGCCCGGATGGTTGGCCGGATCGCCCCGTGACGGGGGCGCCCGCGCGCGGACGCCGAGCGGGCCGTTGAGCGCGGCGGTCAGCGGTGGTGACGTTTCGCGTCATCCCGCCCGGCCGGGGCCGCTCCCTAGCGTCGTACGCATGACTCAGTCCCCTGCGCAGCCGTCGGCCGTACGGCCGCGGACCCTGTCCGTCCTCGCGGAGTGGGCGGCCGACCGCCACGGTGAGCTGCCCGCTCTGCGGTTCAAGCGAGCCGACGCCTGGCAGGAGGTGTCGTACGCAGGGCTGCGCGCGGCGGTACGGGACGTGGGGTGCGCCCTCGTCGGGCTCGGCGTGCAGCCGGGCGACCGGGTGGCGATCCTCGCCGAGACCCGGGTGGAGTGGACGTACGCGCACTTCGGGGCCTTCGCGGCGGGCGCGGTCGTGGTGCCGGTGTATCCGACGGCCGGGGACGACGAAGTGACCTGGGTCCTCGGCAACTCGGGCGCCTCGGTCGTGCTCTGCGAGGACGCGGCGCAGGCGGCCAAGGTGGAGCGGCTGCGGGGGAAGCTGCCGGGGGTGCGGCGGGTGGTGGTGATGACGGGGGCGGGGGCGTACGCGGGGGCCGAACCCGGCCCGGTGGACGTGCTGTTGGCGCGAGCCGACGCGCGCGTCTCCGACGACTCCGCGACCATCATCTACACCTCCGGCACCACAGGACCGCCCAAGGGCTGCGTGCTCACCCACGGCAACATCGGGGCCGTGCAGGACGCCTCGCTGCCGCTGATCGAGGGCGGCCCGGGCGACGCCACGTACCTCTATCTGCCGCTCGCTCATCTGCTCGCGCAGCTCATCGAGTTCACCACCCTCATCGAGGGCGGCACGCTCGTGTACTTCGGCGGCCGGATCGAGAACGTCGTCACCGAGCTGGCGGAGGCGCGCCCCACCCACCTGCCGTCCGTGCCCCGCCTCTTCGAGAAGGTGCACTCGGTGGTGCTCTCCCTCGCGGAGTCGCAGGAGGGCGGGCGCGACCGCTTCGAGGAGGCGGTACGGATCGGCGTGCTCGCGGCCGACGGGGAGCTGCCGGACGAGCTGCGGGACGCGTACGAGGCGGCCGACAAGACGCTGTACGGGCCGGTCAGGCAGGCGCTCGGCGGGCGCGTGCGGTGGGCGCTCACCGGCGGCGCGCCGATCGCCCCGCACGTCGTGGACTTCCTGCGGGCGTGCGGGATCCAGGTCTACGAGGGGTACGGGATGACCGAGTCCGGCGGCGTCATCAGCCTCAACCACCCCGGGGCCGTGAAGTACGGGACCGTGGGGCGGCCCATCGCGGGCTGCGAGGTGCGCGTCGCGGACGACGGCGAGGTCCTCGCGCGCGGCGCCAACGTCTTCCCCGGCTACCACGCCGACGAAGCCGCGACCCGCGCCGCCCTCGACGACGACGGCTGGCTGCACACCGGCGACCTGGGCTCGTTCGACGAGGACGGGTTCCTGCGGATCACCGGCCGCAAGAAGGACCTCATCATCACCTCGGCGGGCAAGAACCTCACCCCGTCCCTGACCGAACTCGCCCTCCAGGCCTCGCGGTTCGTGTCCCGCGCGGTGATGGTGGGCGACCGGCGGCCGCACCCCGTCGCGCTCATCACGCTCGACGCGGAGGAGGTGGCGGGGTGGGCGGCCCGGTCCGGCCTCGCCCTCACCGAGCCGGCGTCGGCCGACCCGCGGGTCCGCGCCCTCGTCCAGGAGGCCGTGGACGCGGCGAACGCGCAGGTGTCGCGGCCGGCCCGGATCCGCGCCTTCGCCGTCCTGGACGAGGACTTCACGGTGGAGGACGGACTCCTGACACCGAGCCTGAAGGTGCGGCGACGGGCGGTGACGGAGCGGTACGCGGGGGTGGTGGAGAAGCTGTACGAGGGGGGCTCGCGGGGGTGAGAGGTCGTAACTCGGGTGAGTGATACGCGAGTTAGGCCCTGTTGCCGCCGACGCCTGTGTCACGCCGGTTATAGCCTCTCACCGACGTCTGTGTCACGCCGGTTGGAGCCTCTCACCTACGGAAGGCCCGCGAGCCGCAGCAAGGCCGTCGCGCCCGCCGCCCCCACCACGATCACCACGAACGGTGCCCGGCGCCACGCGAGCACCCCGCCGACCAGCACGCCCGCCGGGCGGGACCAGCCCGCGAAGTCGTGCCCCTCCATGAGCGCGCCGGTGGCGAGCAGCGCGACGAGCAGGACGGTCGCGGCGACGGTCAGCAACTCCTGTACGCGTACGGGAAGTTCGACGCGGCCGTGCAGGAGGGGCCCGGCCAGGCGGAAGGCGTAGGTGCCGGCGGCGAGGGCCAGGACGCAGGCGAGGTAGGCGTTCATGAGGGGTTCCCGGGGGAGGCGGGGCTCTTGGTGGGCTCGGGGCCTTCGGTCGACTCAGGGTCTTCGGTGGGCTCGGGGGCTTCGGCGGCCGTGGTGGCAGTGGCGGCCGTGGTGGCCGTGGTGGCCGTGCCCGCCGGCCTGCGCCGCATCGCCACCAGGCCGAGCAGCGCGAGCAGCACCGGCGCCCCCGCCGGAAGCACCGGCGTGGCCGCCACCGCGATCACGGCGCCGAGGGCACCGGCGCGGCGCGCGTTCCCGTCGCCCCGCACCGCGGGCAGCACCAGCGCGAGCAGCACCGCGGGGAACGCGGCGTCGAGCCCGAACCGCCCGGTGTCGCCGAGCGCCGAACCGGCGAGCGCCCCCGCGAGCACACTCACGTTCCAGACGGCGAACAGCCCGATCCCGGATATCCAGAACGCGGCCTTCCGGCTCTTCCGGTCGGGCTGGGCGAGAACGAACGCGGCGGTCTCGTCGGTGATCAGGTGCGCCCCGATCAGCCGCGCCGCCCAGGACCGGCCCAGGCTGTCGGCGACGGCCAGACTGAACGCCGCCGTACGGGAGTTGAGCAGCAGCCCGGTGGCCGCCGCGGCCACGGCACCGCCGCCCCCGGTGAGCACGGCGGCCGCGCTGAACTGGGCGGAGCCCGCGTACACGAACAGCGACATGGTGATCGGCACCCAGAGCGGCAGGCCGCCCGCGACGGCGATCGCGCCGAACGAGACGCCGACGACGAGGTCGGCGGCCCAGACGAGCGCGATGTCGCGCAGGACGCCGGAGGGCAGGTCGGAGAGGCGGACAAACCCCGTCGTTCGGTCTGCGGGGCCGTCCGTTCGGTGTGGCGAACGCATGGCCGTAGCATGGACAGGTCGGCTCGCGTTCGTCAAGCCGAACGATTGGTACCCTGTAGCGAACGAAATGGTTCGTGAGCTCAGGAAAGCTCAGGACAGCGCAAGCCAGCTCAAGACAGCTCAGGACAACGCAGGAAGCGGAGGCGCCCCGCATGACCGAAGATGCCGACGACGCCAAAGGCATCAAAGCCACGCCCTCGCGGCTGCCCCGCGAGTGGATCGCGGCCGCCCTGCGCCGCGAGCGCGCCCGGGCCGGCCTCTCCCTCTCCGAGCTGGCCAAACGCGCCGGCATCGCCAAGTCCACGCTGTCCCAGCTGGAGTCGGCGTCCGGTAACCCGGGCATCGAGACGGTGTGGGCGCTGGCGGTGGCGCTCGGCGTGCCGTTCAGCGTGCTCGCGGAGTCGCCCGGCCCCGCAGTGACCGTGATCCGCGCGGGCGAGGGCCCGACGATGCACGCCGAGCAGGCTTCGTACGCGGGCACGCTGCTGTCACCGGGCCCGTCGGGCGTGCGGCGCGACATCTACCACGGCGCGATGGAGCCGGGTTCGGTACGCGAGTCCGAGCCGCACATCCCCGGCTCGGTGGAACACCTGGTCGTCAGCACGGGCCGCCTGCTCGCGGGCCCGCGCGGCGAACTGGTGGAGCTGGGCCCCGGCGACTACATGTCGTATCGGGGCGATGTCCCGCACTCGTACGAGGCGTTGGCGCCGGGTACGACGTTCGTGCTGGTGATGCAGCACGTGTAATCCCCCGCCCGCCCGCCCGCCCACCCTCCCAGCCCGTCCGGCGTTTGAGGACGAGCCGCGAAGCGGCGATCGGCGGCGGCCCGTCCCACCCGCGCGGAACACCCACCCAGTGGGGGTCCAGGGGGCGGCAGCCCTCTGGTTACGGGAAGGGGCGGGATTGGGGAGCCCCCGGCAGGGCCCCGCCTCACCCCTTACGCGACCTCGCCCCCAGCAACTGCTCCCGCAAGACGGTGAGTTGATGCGACGTGTCCACGGCCTGCGCCTCGTCCAGCGTGGTCAGCGCCAGCAAAAGCGCGTCCGCGACCACAAGAGCCGTAAGCGCCTCCGTGGTTATCCCGGTGGGCGTATGCGGCGCCGTGAGGACGGCGTCGACCCGCCCCCCGTACACCTCCGCCAACTCGTCCGTGACCAGCACAACCCGCGCCCCCACCGCCCGAGCCCGGTCGATGAGCACCGCCAGCTCCGGCAGCGCCCGCCCCGGCTGGAAGATCACCACCGCGTCACCCCGCCGCAGCGCGAGCAGGTCGTCGGCGAGCGCGAACCCGGTCGCGCCCACGTGCCGGGCCCGCCGCCCGATGCGGCCGAGCGCCAACGCCAGGTGCCGCGCGGCCAGTTCGGACGCGGCGACCCCGAAGCAGTGGATCCCGTCGGCCTCGGCGAGCACGCCGACCGCCGTGCGCAGCGCGTCGTCCGGGGTGAGCCGACGGGCGTGCTCGATGCGCTCCTGCGCCTCGTCGAAGACCTCGTCCCAGATGCCGCCGAGGTCCCGTCCGACGTGCGCGATGCGCTGGGCGAGGCGCACCTCGGGGGCGACCGTGGAGGTGAAGTCGGCCGTCAGGTCGCGCTTGAGCGCGGGCAGGCCCGCGTACCCCAGGCGCTGCAGCGCGCGGACGACCGTGGCGTTGCTCGTCCCGCTGGCCGAACCCAGCTCCTGCGCGGACGCGAACAGCAGGGACTCGGCGGGGGCGCCCGCCAGATACTGCGCCACCGCGCGCTCGGACGCGGACAGCGTCTCCCACTGATCCCGCACGGCGGCCCGCAGCCGAGCCAGACCCCCCGCGGCGTCGTCCGCGCCGTCCGCCCCGCCCTCCGGCGGCCCTGAAATCTTCATTACAGCTATTGACTCCCGTGTGATGACCGTTACTCTCCTGGGCAACGCATTCCAAGGAGAGAGAGTTCCGTAACCGACGTTACAGGACGGCGGTCGCGGGGACCTCTCCGTCGCGAGGAGAAGCATGGCACCGCGCACCACCTCCGCAGGCCCGACCGAGCCGCTCCCGGACGACCCGTCCAGAACCCTCCCGGTCGTCGAGATATCCGGCACCCCCACCACCCGCGGCCGTCAGTACGGCGAGGCCGTCCGCCCCCAACTGCACGCCGCGCTCGGCTACTACGAGGCCGCCTTCGGCCGGTCGGCCGGGCTGACCTGGGACCAGGTGACCGCCCGCGCCGCCCGCTGGCTCAAGCCGGTCGAAGACCACGCGCCGCACCTCGCCGAGGAAATGTCCGGCATCGCCGAGGGCGCGGGCGTCGGCCTGCTCGACGTCCTCGCCCTGAACGCGCGCGGCGAGGTCATCTATGACCGCTCGTTCAAGGAGATGGCCGCCTCCGGAACCCGCCCCGGGGGAGAAGAGCCCCCCGACGGCTGCACCTCCTTCGCCGCCTACGGCGAGGCCAGCGGCGACGGTCACGTCTACGCCGGACAGAACTGGGACTGGCGCGCGGGCGTCGCCGACACCGTCGTGATGCTCCGCATCGTCCAGCCCCCGAAGCCCACCCTGATCATGCAGGTCGAGGCGGGCCAGATCGGCCGCCAGGGCGCCAACTCCGCCGGGATCGCGCTCAACGCGAACGGCCTCGGCGGCCGCTTCAGCGACGCGGTCGGCCTGCCGCAGACCGTCGTACGCCGGGGCGTCCTGGACCAGCACGTCATCACCGACGCCGTGGACGTGCTCTGCCGCACCCGCGCCCACATCGCCTCCAACGCCCTGCTGACCTGCCGCGAAGGCTTCGCGCTCGACCTGGAGACGACGCCCGCCGGGCACGGCTGGATGTATCCGACCGACGGCCTCCTCGTACACGGCAACCACTACCAGGCGGGCGTCCCCGCCGCCCTCGCCCCCGACTACCGCCCGCTCTCCCCGGACTCCCTCGTCCGCGTCCCGCGCGCCGAACAGGGCCTGCGCGCCCTGCGCTCCGCCACCGGCCCCGACGAGTCCCTGAAGATCATCAAGCAGGCCATGTCCGACCACCTGGGCCACCCCGAGTCCCTGTGCACGCACCCCGACCCGCGCCGCCCCGACATCGAGCACTGGGCCACCCTCGTCTCCTCCTGCGTCGACCTGACGACCGGCGACTACCGCGTCACCGCCGGCACCCCCTGCGACCGCGACTACCAGCACCTCCCGTGGAACCTCTACGACGGCCCGTACGGAGACGCCAGATGACACGGATACGCCGGACGACCACGCGACACCGGCACCGCCGCGCCGTCGGCGCCGCCCTCACCGCCACCGCCCTCCTCGCCGCCGCCGGCTGCGCCGGAGCCGACACCACCGCCCTCGGCGGCAAGCCCGCCGACGCCGCCAAGCTCAAGCTGTCCCCGACCACGCCGCCCGCGCGCGGCCCACTCGACCGCGCCGACTGGCTCCTGGAGGACGAGCCCGACTCGCTCGACCTCGACACCCAGGGCACCAGCGCGGGCCGCGTCGTCCTCACCAACGTCTGCGAGCGGCTCTACCAGCTCAAGCCCGACATGAGCGTCAAGCCCTTCCTCGCCGAGAAGGCCCGGACGCCCGACAGCCGCACCCTCGTCCTGACCGTCCGCGACGGCGTCACCTTCCACGACGGCTCGAAGCTCACCGCCGCCGACGTGCTGTGGAGCCTGAAGCGGCACGCCGACCCGGACATGGAACAGGCCGACGAGTTCGGCAACGTCACGAAGATGGAGCAGACCGGACCGCGCGAGATCACCGTCCGCTTCAAGCGGCCCGACGCCCTGTTCACCAAGGCGCTCGCCGGGGACGCGGGCATCGTCTGGAATCCGCGCCGGGTGAAGGCCGCGGGTAAGGAGTTCGGCACGCCCGGGCAGGACGACGCCTGCTCGGGTCCGTACCGCCTGAAGAGCTGGAAGTCCGGCGACTCGATCGGCATCGAGGCGTACGAAGGGTATTGGGGCAGGAAGCCGCTGACACGGCGCGTCGACTTCCGGTGGGCCTCCGACAGCGCCCTCGTCAACGCCCTGAAGACGGGGGCCGCCGACGGCGCGTACGCCGAATCGCCCAACACCGCCGCCGCCCTGCGCACCGCCAAGGGCCTCAAGCAGTACTACGGCCCCTCCACCGCCTCCCTCGTCCTCATCCCGACCGCCCGCGGCGGCCTGAAGGACCCGGCGATCCGGCGCGCGCTGTCCCTCGCCCTGGACCGCAAGGGCATCGCGAACTCCGGTTACGGCGGGCTCGTGCAGCCGTGGGCCGCGCCGGTCGGCGCGGGCGCGTGGGGATACGAGAAGCGGCACTTCGCCGCCGCCCAGCGGAAGTTGACGGCGGTGGCGCCCGTCTCGCCCACCGCCGACGGCCTCGCCGAGGCCAAGAAACTGGTGAAGGAGGCGGGCGCCCCGGACGACCCGATCGTCATCGGCACCGACAGCAGCCAGGGCCGCACGGTCGTCGCCAACGCCACTCGCGCGGCCCTCCAGCGCATCGGACTGAAGGCGCAGATCAAGACCGTCCCGCCCGCCCAGTTCGAGGAGTTCTACAGCGACCCCGGCGCCCGCGCCGACATCGACGCCCTGGTCGGCGACTGGTACATCTCCAAGTCCGACCCCATGGGCTTCTACGACAACGGCCTCTCCGACTCCTCCAACAACTGGGTCGGCTTCAAGGACGCGACGTACGACCGCCTGGTGGGCCGCGCCCTCGCCACGCTCGACGACAGGCGCCGCGCCCGGCTCGCGACCGACGTCCAGCGGCGGTTCGTGAACGCCGCCGTCTGGATCCCGGTGGCACAGGTGCCGACGGCACTCGTCCTCAGCGACAAGCTCACCGGACCGCCCGCCTCCCAGGCGTACCTCTACTACCCGTGGGCCGCCGAGCTCGGCCCGCGAAAGGCCGGGTGAGGCACCATGCCACTCCGTCTTCTGCGCCGTCTCACCGGCGTGCTCGCCACGCTCCTCGCCGCGTCGTTCGTCATCTTCGCCGCCGTGTACGCGGCGCCGGGCGACCCCGCCGTGTTCCTCGCGGGCGGCCGCGACAAGCTGACACCCGAACGGCTCGCGCAGGTGCGGGCCGAGTACCACCTGGACGAGCCCCTGTTCGTCCAGTACGGCCGCTGGCTGTGGGACTGCCTCCACCTGGACCTCGGCCGGTCCTTCAAGTACAGCGACCAGGTGGCCGACCTGGTGGCCGCCCGCTTCCCCACCACGCTCCAACTCGTCCTGTACGCCACGGTCCTGTTCGTCGTCCTCGGCGTCGGCGCGGGCGTCCTGGCCGCCGTGAAGCGGTCCACGTGGGTGGACTCGGCGGTGGTGGGCGCGACGACGCTGGCCGCGTCGGTGCCGTCGTTCGTCGCGGCGATCGCGCTCGTGTCGCTCTTCGGGGTGCGGCTCGGCTGGTTCCCGGTGACGGGCGGCGGGTCCGGTTTCCTGGACACGGTGCGCCATCTCACGCTGCCCGCCCTGTCGTTGGCGCTCGGCGCGCTCGCGATCGTCAGCCGGGTCACCCGCCAGGCCATGGCGGACGCGGCGGCCTCCGACCACGTGGAGGCGGCGCGGGCCTCGGGCGTGCCCGAGCGGGACATCGTCCGCCGCCACGTCCTGCGCAACGCGCTCGGCCCGATCGTGACCATGTGCGGCCTGGTCATGGCGGGCATGCTCGCCGGCACCGTGGTCGTGGAGACCGCCTTCGGCCTCAGCGGCATCGGCTCGCTGCTCGTCGGCGCCATCAACACCCATGACTTCCCCGTCGCCCAGGCCGTCCTGCTGCTGATGGTCACCGGATACATCGTGGTCACGACGCTGGTGGACGCCGTCCACCCACTCCTCGACCCGCGCGTGAAGGGAGCGGCCGGATGACCGCGATCGCACCTCCCCTTGTGCCTTCTGTACGAGGACGACGCCCCATAGGCGTCGTGCTGGCGGGCACCGTCCTCGCCCTGGTGGTCATCGCGGCCGTGTGCGCGCCCCTGCTCGCGCCGTACGCCCCCGACACCATCGACCTGTCGTCCTCCCTCGTCGGCACGGGCCGCGACCACCTCCTCGGCACCGACTCCTCCGGACAGGACCTGCTCTCGCGCGCCCTTTACGGCGCCCGCAGCAGCCTCATCGCGCCCCTCGCCCTGCTCGCCGTGGCCGCCGTCCTCGGCGTGACGCTCGGCGTGCTCGCGGCCTGGCGCGGCGGCTGGGTGGACGCCCTCGTGTCCCGCCTCACGGACGTGATGTACGCGTTCCCGGGGCTGCTGTTCACCGTCCTGATCATCGCGGTGTTCGGCGCGGGCATGACGACGTCCGTGCTCGCCCTCGGCCTCGCCTTCACCCCGACCATCGCCAAGTACACGCGCTCCCTTGCCCTTTCGGAGGCGCGCAAGCCGTACGTCGACGCCTACCGCGTCCAGGGCATGGGCGGCCTGCGCATCTGCGCCCGGCACGTCGTCCCGAACCTGGCCCGCGCCGTCCTCGGCTACCTGGTGGTCCTCTTCGGCGAGGCCCTGATGTCCCTCGCGACCCTCTCGTACCTGGGATTCGGCGCCCAACCCCCGTCGTCCGACTGGGGGCTGATGGTGCAGGAGGGCCAGGCGGCGATCGTCCAGGGCGCGATGCTGCCCGCCCTCGTGCCCGGTACGGCCATCGCCCTGGTGGTCGTGTGCTTCAACGTCGTCGGCGTCCGGGCCGCCGACCGCCTGGGGAGGCAGTGATGACCGAAGCGCTCCTGGAGACCGAGGCGGCCCCGGAGACCGGGGCCCTGCTCGACATCGCGGACCTGACCCTGCGGGTGCCCGGCGCCGCCCGCCCGCTCCTCGACTCGGTGTCGCTGAGCGTGGCCCCCGGTGAAGTCGTCGCCCTGGTGGGGGAGTCGGGCTCGGGCAAGTCGACGACGGCGAAGGCGGCACTCGGCCTGTTCCCGCCCGGCTCGACGGCCTCCGGCTCCGTACGGTTCGACGGCACCGAAGTCCTCGGCCTCACCGGCGAACGCCTGCGCGCCCACCGCGCGCGCTCGGTCGCCCTGATCCACCAGGACCCGCGGGCGGCCCTCAACCCGGTGCGCCGCGTCGGCGACTTCCTGGTGGAACGCGGCGCGACCCGTTCATCCGCCGTCGAACTCCTCGCCTCCGTCGGCCTGCCCGACCCGGAACGCCGCGTACGGCAGCGGCCGCACGAGTTGTCCGGCGGCATGCTCCAGCGGGTCGTCATCGCGGGCGCCCTCGCGGCCCGCCCGCGCCTGCTCCTCGCCGACGAGGCGACCAGCGCCCTGGACGTCACCACCCAGGCCGACATCCTCGCCCTGCTCCGCGGCCTGCGCGCCGAGCACGGCCTCGGCCTCCTCTTCATCACCCACGACCTGCACCTGGCGGCGGCGTACTGCGATCGCGTGTACGTGATGTACGCGGGCCGAGTGGTCGAGTCCCGCACGGCCAAGGCCCTCTTCACGACCCCCGCCCACCCCTACACCCGCGGCCTCCTGTCCTGCTCCCCGACCCTCGACACCCACACCCCCCTCCACCCCATCCCGGGCCGCCCCCCGTCCCTGACGGACACCTTCACGGGCTGCCCGTTCACAACCCGCTGCGACCAGGCTCAGCCAACCTGCGAGACATGGCACCCAGAACCGGTCCGCTTGCCGGACGGCGGCACAGCCGCATGCGTCGCAGTCACCGCTGTGGGCAGTCGTGCCGCAGGGCGGCACGGGTGGGCGCAGCCCCAGGCCGACGGCACCGTCAAGAACGGGGCGACCCACGAATGACCACGCACCTGCTGCAAGCAGAGCACCTCAGCAAGACCTACCCCCTGCCAGGAGGCGGCTCCCACACCGCCGCCGAGGACGTGAGCTTCACGGTCCCCGAGGGCGGAGCCCTGGGCATAGTCGGCGAGTCCGGCTCGGGCAAGACGACGGTGGCCAGAATGCTCGTGGGCCTGGCCCACCCGGACCGCGGAAGGATCGCGGTCGCGGGCAGGGAACGCGAGCCCCGCCCCCCAAGGGGCAGAGCGGCCCGCCTCACCAGGGCAAGGGAGATCCAAATGGTCTTCCAGGACCCCTACGTCTCCCTGGACCCCCGCCTCACCGCGACCCAGTGCCTGCACACGGCCCTGCGCCTGCACGGAAAACAGGAGTCCGCGGCCAGGGACCTCCTGGACCGCGTGGGCCTGGGCGCGAGGGAGGCCGAGGCCCGCCCGAGGGACCTGTCCGGCGGCCAGCGCCAGCGCCTTGCGATAGCGCGGGCCCTGGCGGTGGACCCGAGGGTGCTGGTCCTGGACGAGGCGGTCGCCGCCCTGGACGTATCGATCCAGGCGCAGATCCTGCGGCTCCTGGCGGAGATCAGAAGGGAGACGGCCGTGGCGCTGGTGTTCGTGAGCCACGACCTGGCGGTGGTCCAGCACGTCACGGAGGAGGTCCTGGTGATGCGCTCCGGCAGGGTGGTGGAGCGGGGCCCGACGCGCCGAGTCCTGACGGCACCGGAGACCCCGTACACCCGCCTGCTCCTGGCATCCGTACCCACAGCGGACGGCTGGGACCCGGCGGAAGCGGCCCGCGCAAGAGAGGCAGTCTGAGCCGGGCGCCCGGCTGCCCGAGTCCGACGAGCGGCATCTTTGAGCCCGTCCGGCGTTTGAGGACGAGGCCGAAGGCCGATCGGGCGGCATCTTTGAGCCCGTCCGGCGATTGAGGACGAGGCCGAAGGCCGACAACCCACCAGAGACGGAAAGCCAAAGAACCACCGAAAGCGACCTGAACGGCACAAGGCGCCCACGCCAGAAAAAGGCAGGAGCCCCGCTGCCCTCGCGGATGCGAGGGTGCGGGGCTCCTTGGGTACTGCTTCCGTTCCGGATCAACCCACCACTACTGGGGGGTGACGTTCTCCGCCTGCGGGCCCTTCGGACCCTGCGTGACGTCGAAGGTCACGGCCTGGTTCTCCTCAAGGGAGCGGAAACCGCTGGCGTTGATCGCGGAGTAGTGCACGAAGACGTCGGGGCCTCCGCCTTCCTGGGCAATGAATCCAAAGCCCTTTTCGGCGTTGAACCACTTCACGGTTCCGGTAGCCATAAGCCCTCCTTGGGCCAAAGGGTTGCCCTGCTCCAGAACCTGCGATTGTTGAAACAACTGCAAAAGTCTGAAAACGACGAGAGCCTGCGGGTCACATGCTCCGCAGGCTCTGTACTGCAAGGGAAACCAAACTGCAACTTGCGGCGAGCTTAGCACGCAGGCACCCGGAAGCAATAGGGATCAAGATCACGTCACCCGGAGGTTTGATGCGATCTCAAGAAGGGTTGACGGGGGTGCCTCGGGGCCCCCGGCGCCCGCACCGTACCGCGACGGGGCTAGCCTCACCGATGTGGACAATTCTCCCGCTGACACCTCGGACGCCGGCACCGCGGGCGGCCCCGGCTCCGCCCGCACCGCACGGCCGCGCGTCGGCCACATCCAGTTCCTGAACTGCCTGCCCCTCTACTGGGGCCTGGCCAGGACCGGCACCCTCCTCGACTTCGAGCTCACGAAGGACACCCCGGAGAAGCTCAGCGAGCAGCTCGTGCGCGGCGAGCTGGACGTCGCGCCGGTCACGCTGGTCGAGTTCCTGAAGAACGCCGACGAGCTCGTGGCCTTCCCGGACCTCGCCGTGGGCTGTGACGGCCCGGTCATGTCCTGCGTGATCGTGTCGCAGGTGCCGCTGGACCGCCTGGACGGGGCACGCGTGGCGCTCGGCTCGACCTCGCGCACCTCCGTACGCCTGGCGCAGCTCCTGCTGGCCGAGAAGATCGGCGTACGGCCCGACTACTACACGTGTCCGCCCGACCTCGGCCTGATGATGCAGGAGGCGGACGCGGCCGTCCTCATCGGCGACGCGGCGCTGCGCGCGAACCTCATCGACGGCCCGCGGCTCGGCCTGGAGGTCCACGACCTCGGCCAGATGTGGAAGGACTGGACGGGCCTTCCGTTCGTCTTCGCGGTGTGGGCGGCGCGGCGCGACTACCTCGCGCGTGAGCCCGAGGTCGTACGCGAGGTGCACAAGGCGTTCCTCGCCTCGCGGGACCTGTCCCTGGACGAGGTCACGAAGGTCTCGGAGCAGGCGGCGCGCTGGGAGGCGTTCGACGCGAGTGTCCTGGAGCGGTACTTCACGACGCTCGACTTCCGCTTCGGCGCCGCGCAGCTCGAGGGCGTGACGGAGTTCGCGCGGCGGGTCGGGCCGACGACGGGGTTCGCGGCGGACGTACGGGTGGAGCTGCTCCAGCCGTAGGTCTCCTGTGAACTGCTCCAGCCGTACGTCTCCGGCCGTAATCCGCCCGACCGGTCGGCCCGCGCCATTCGCCGGTGCGGAATTGCGCGCTTACGAAAGCGGGCCCGGCGTCCGTCACTCAGCTGCCCTTTCCGGCTGCCCCGATATGTCACCGCTGTCGTAAAGAGTCCTTGTCGTCAGGATTGCGGACAGGCGTCACGGCAATGAACGGCCAGAACCGCCGGAACCGCCAGAACGGCCGGAATGGCAATGGCGGCTGTGGCGGCCACGGACGGCAGGGCCTTTCGGGCCGTCTGCGCGGAACGCCTTGTTCCCCGCGAACCGCGCGCACCGCCGCCCGCGTCCTCGCATAGGCTGGCCGTCGGCACCGGCATGCGGCGGACGCCGGGGGAGCCGGCGGATCACCGTATGGGGCATGCGGTCAGCGCATCTGGGGGAGGCCTTCGCCATGCACGCGCTCGAACCGGACGAACCCACCACGATCGGGCCCTACCGCCTGCTCGGGCGGCTGGGCTCCGGCGGCATGGGCCGGGTCTATCTGGGCCGCAGCACGGGCGGCCGCACGGTGGCCGTGAAGATCGTGCACCCGCACTTCGCCCTCGACGAGGAGTTCCGCGCCCGCTTCCGCCGCGAGGTCGAGGCGGCGCGGCGGGTCGGCGGGGACTGGACGGCCCCGGTCCTGGACGCGGACCCGGAGGCGCCGGTGCCGTGGGTGGCGACGGGGTACGCGGCGGGCCCGTCGCTGACGGAGGCGGTGCGGGACGCGGGCCCGCTGCCCGAGCACTCGGTGCGCGTCCTCGGCGCGGGCCTGGCGGAGGCCCTCGCGCACGTCCACGGCCTGGGCCTGGTGCACCGCGACGTGAAGCCGTCCAACGTGCTGCTGACCCTGGACGGCCCGCGCCTGATCGACTTCGGCATCGCACGGGCGACGGACGGCACGGCGTCCCTCACCTCGACGGGCGTCTCCATCGGCTCGCCCGGCTACATGTCCCCGGAACAGATCCTCGGCAAGGGCGTCACGGGCGCGGCGGACGTCTTCTCCCTGGGCGCCGTCCTGGTCTACGCGGCGACGGGCGGCTCCCCCTTCTCCGGCGACTCCTCCGCCGCGCTCCTCTACAAGGTCGTCCACGAGGAGCCCGAACTGGGCTCGCTGACCGGCGACTTGCGCGACCTCGCGGCGTCCTGCCTGACCAAGTCCCCCGACGCGCGCCCCACTCCCGCCGCCCTGGCCCACCGCCTCGCCCCCGCCGGCGCGGCCGCCCTGGTCTCGGCGGGCTGGCTGCCGGGGCCGCTGGTGGAGCGGGTGAGCCGGAGCGCGGTGCGGCTCCTCGACCTGGACACGGGGGCGGCGGGGCCGCCGCCCGGGGCCGGGGGTGCTTCCGGCGCGGTGGGCGGTGGGGCCGCCGCGGGCGGTGCTCCGGTGCCGGTCTCGGGGCCGGTGCCGTTCAGCGAGCCGGTGGTCGGGGTGTTCGGGCCGCCGGACGCGTCGTACGGAGAGAGCCCGGCGGCACCCGTGGCGGACAGCGGGACGGCCGACACGGCGCGGCCCGGAAAGCTCTCCCTGTCCGTGGCGGCGACGGCGGCGCCCGCGCGGCCCGACGGCCGGGGCCGGAAGCTGAGTTGCACGGTGGTCCTGGCGGTGGCCGGGGCGCTCGCGGCGGTCACGGTGGGGTCGGTATTCATGTTCGGCCTGCTGCCGGAGGACGACGACAAGGGCGGGTCGGCGGCGCGCCCGCCGAGCGCGACGGGCGACGCGCAGACGCCGAAGGACGGTGCCGTACCGGCCCGTTACCTCGGGAAGTGGACGGGCAAGGCGTCCGCGCAGAAGGGGCTCGTACCGCTCGGCACGTTCGACGTGACCGTCAACCAGGTCCCCGCCCCCGGCCGGCGCATCGGCACGGTGACGCAGACGGACCCCATCGGCAACACCTGCGTCGACATCCTCACCCTCAAGTCGGCCACGGAGAAGGAACTCGTGGCCACGGGCGTGGGCGACAAGTCCAACGACGACCAGTGCTCCCAGGCTTCCCACACGGTATGGCTCCGCCCGGTCGGCGCGGAACTCCAGTACACGTCGAAGGATCCGAAGGCCGGGGACCCGGAGGCGCGGCTGAAGAAGGCCGGCTGACGCCCGGAGCGAGCCGTTGTGAAACGTATGGGGGATTCGTCGAGCACCGTTGTGTCGCGGCAATGTCGCAGGACCGTCGCAGGATGCGGCGGGCGGTAAACCAGGCGTTGACAGGTGCGGTAGCGTCCCACGTGGCAGTTGAGAAGATTTACTTTAGCGACACGGGGAGGTATCGATGTCTGACATCGACCGCGGTGCAAAACTCGAGAAGCTGCAGAAGCTGTACGAGGCGTTCCAGAAGAAGGAGACTGAGGTCCGCGACCTGATCCACCTCCTGGACGGCCAGGCCAACGACAGCCACGGCTTCTGGAAGGGCCCGGGCGCCGACCGGTTCCGCGACGACTGGCGCGAGTTCAAGCCGCAGCTGAACCGTCTCGCGGACTCGCTCGGCGACGCCTACAAGTCGGCCAAGAACAGCCACGACCGGATCGAGCAGGCGACCTCGGTCTGACGTGACGTGACGCGGGGTCCCGAACTCCGCGGCCCACAGCGGTACACGCGTGCGGGGGGCCACCGGGAACGGTGGCCCCCCGCACGCGTGTCGTCATGCGTCGAGGATGGCCTGGACCGGCATCATCTGCCCGCTGCGTACGAGAATGCCGCGGCCGACGGGCCCGCCGCCGGAGCCGGTGGGCACCCGGACGTTGAAGATCTCGCCGTCCGACGCGCTCTGCGGCGAGAGGATCATTCCCTGCCGCGAGCGCCGTGCCTCGACCACGAAGCCGCGGTACTGCGAGCTCAGCGTGTCCGTGGCGCCCGCCGCGATCACCGCGATGCCGCCGTCCCGGCCGTTCTGCGCGACTTCCTCCAACGGCCGGTCCAGGGAACCGTCGTAGAGCATGTCCGCGTCGTCGGCCACGACGGCGAACTTGCCGTCCGCACGCTCGACGAGATCCTTCAGGTCGCGTTCCGAGCTGTCCGCCGTGAGGACGCCGAGTACGCCGGCCTCGTCCTCCAGTGATCGCAACGGCGAACGCCGGGGGGTGACCAGGATCAGCGGCACCTGGTTCGCGAGCAGGCTCCGCGCCGCCACCAGCAAGGCGGTCGAGCGCCCCGACTTGGGCGGCCCCGCGATCACGAAGCCCGGACCCGACTCCTCCAAGTCGATGCCGATCGGCTCCAGTTCGTCACCGCCGACACAGAACAGGGACCAGAGCGGCGACGGCGGGACGAACGACGGGTCGAGCGCGCGCACCTGGTCCAGCGTGATCCGCATGGGCAGTTCGTCCACGCGCAGGGGCCGACGGCTCCTCGGCGGCACGGAATGGACGCGCTGCGCCTCCCGCGCGATCTCGCGCAGCGCGGCGACCTGGGCCTGACCCGACGGATCCGGCGCCAGGAGAGCGATCTGACTCTCCTGGACCCCCTGATCCGTCAGCCGCAGCGCACGCCCGGACGGCATGTCCTTGGGCACCTCCCGGGCGGACAGGCCCGCGAGGGAGTACTCGTTGGCGTCCGTGAGCCGCAGGATCAGCTTGTCCGCGAACGAGGGGGAGACCTGGCCGCTGAAGCCGCTGCGGTCGGCGGTCATGACGACCTTGACGCCGACCGCGGCACCCTCCCGGAAGATCTTGGTGACCATGTCGACGAGCCGCCCGTAGTCGATGTTCTCCAGGGCCGCGACATAGCCCTCCCAGTTGTCGAGGAGGAGGACCATCCACGGCAGCCGGTCCTCGGGCGCGGCGATGGCCCGCTGCTCGGCCGCGCTGGAGAGGCCCTCCATGGCCAGGTACTGCTGGCGGCGGGCGATCTCGCCGGAGAGCCGGTCGAGCAGCCGGCGCACGCGGTCGGGCTGGTCGCGCGTGACGATGGCACCGCAGTGCGGCAGGTTGGCCAGCGGCAGCAGGGCGTTCGCGCCGCAGTCGATGCCGTACAGATGCACGTCGGCGGGCGAGGTGTTGGCCGCGAGGGAACCGGCCAGGCTGCGCAGGGCGGTGGAGCGGCCCGAGCGGGCGCCGCCGGCCAGCATGATGTGCTCGCCGTGCACCAGGTCGAGGGCCAGCGGCGCCCGCCGCTGCTGCGCGGGCAGGTCGGTGAGGCCCAGGCGGATGGGCGGGACCTCGCCCCCCGCGCGTGGCTCCACTTCCTGTACGTCGGGGAGCTCGCCCAGCCACAGCATGTCGGGCAGCGGCGGCAGCCAGGGGCTGCGCTGCTCGCCGAAGCCCATCAGCTCGGCGCCCTCGCGGATGGCGCCGACGAGCACGCTCAGGTCCGTGACCAGCGTCCCGTCGTCGTCGCTCGCCGCGACGCGCGGGGCCGGGCGGCCGAACGCGGCCCAGTCCACGGGGAACGCGGTCGCCTTCGCCCGGTCGGAGTCGTTGCTGGGCCTGCGGCCACCGATGCGCGCCGACTGCACGGCCACGAGCGACTGGGCGCCGGAGCGGACGTAGGCGCGTCCGGGGGTGGACTTGGCGATGGCACCGGCGTCCGGCGCGTCGATCACGTCGGAGGACTCGGCGCCGTCGGTCACCCGCAGCGCGATGCGCAGGTTCGTGTTGGCCCGGATGTCGGCGCTCACGACACCGGCGGGCCGCTGGGTGGCCAGGATGAGGTGGACGCCCAGGGACCGCCCTCGGCGGGCGATGTCCACGAGCCCCGCGATGAAGTCGGGCAGTTCCGCGACGAGCGACGCGAACTCGTCGATGATCAGGACGAGTCGGGGCATCGGCTCGAGCTCGGGGCGGATCTTCCGGGTGTCGTTGTAGTCCTCGAGGTCCTTCGTGCCCGTGTCGAAGAGGATCTCCTCGCGCCGCTTCAGCTCGGCGGCCAGCGAGGCCAGGGCCCGCTCGGTGAGGTGGGCGTCGAGGTCGCTGACCATGCCGACGGTGTGCGGCAGCTTGGCGCAGTCCTGGAAGGCGCTGCCGCCCTTGTAGTCGATGAGGACGAAGTTCAGGGCGTCCGGGCGGTTGGCGAGGGCGAGCGAGGCGATGATCGTCTGGAGCAGCTCGGACTTGCCCGCGCCGGTGGTGCCCGCGACGAGGGCGTGCGGCCCGTCCTTGCGGATGTCCAGGACGAAGGGGCCGTCGGCGGCGACGCCGATGGGCGCGGCCGTGGTGGATCCGCCCTGGTGCCAGATCTTGGCGACGTCGGCGCCCGTGGGGTCCGGCATGCCGAGCAGCGAGAGCAGCCGGGCCGCGGTCGGCAGGGCGGCGTCCGCGTCGTCCTGGCTGACGTCGCGCACCGGGGCGAGGGACCGGGTGAGGAGTTCGCACCAGGCGTGGGACACCTGGTCGGCGAGGACGTCGCCGACGCCCTCCAGGCCACCGCCGCTGATCCGTACGTGGTTCGGCCGGTCCGGCAGCCCGATGACGGCCGCCTTGCACTCCTCCGGCAGGAGCCGGTCGTCCTCGTCGACGCACACGGCGAAGATGCCGTGCTGCGGGCCTTCCTGGAGGAGTTGGGGCACACCGGGCATCCGGCGCAGCAGCCGCGCGCCGTCCAGGACGACCAGGGTGAAGGGGTCCGGGCGCAGCCGGTTGGCGGCCCCGAAGTCGTTCGAGCTCGCCTTCCGGCGCTCCAGCTCGGCCAGGAGCTCCTGGACGCGGCGGCCGACCACCTCGGGTTCGGAGCCGACCAGCGACAGGCAGTCCTGGCCCAGTTGGGGGCCGGTGTGCGGCAGCCAGTGCGCCCAGTCCCAGGCGTCCCGGGCGTCGGCGGCCGCGGAGAGCACGACCAGGGAGAGGTCGCGCGGGCTGTGCAGGCCGGTGGCCTGGGCGAGCAGCCAGCGGGAGACGGCCAGGCCGAGGGGGCGGTGGCCGGCCACGCCGATCACGCCGAGTTCGGGCAGGGGCAGCACCACGGGGACGTCGGCGATGAGGGGCGGCTCCGGCGGCTCGTCGAAGCTGCTGCCCTTGGCGGCCCGCAGCTCGATGTCGGCGGGCAGTTCGGCGAGCCCCACCCGCAGTTGGAGGACGTCGGGGTCGACGAGCCGGCGCTCCCAGAGGCGACGGCGCGGGCCGGTCGCGTACAGCAGGAGCTCCGCCGGGTCGGGGTGGGCGGCGCGCCGGGCCCGCTGGTCGGCCTTGCCGAGCTCGACGAGCTGCGCGTCGAACTCGACGAGCGCCTTCTTGTACTCCTTCAGTTCCTGCTTGTACTTCTTGCGCGTGTGGCGCGCCTCGCTGAACCAGTACCCGAGCATCATCAGGGGGCTCATGGCGCAGAAGAGCAGCGTGTAGACCTGCCGCGTCATGAAGTACATGCTCAGGCCGAACAGGGCGGGTATGAACGAAGTGATCAGCTGCAGCCGCGGGCCCTCGCCCTTCACGGGCTCGGCGGGCACGGTCATCCGCGGGCGCTGCCGCAGCGGGGAGAAGCGGGGCGGCCGGTTGTAGGCGTAGCCGCCGTCGTCCGTGGGGGCCAGGTGCGCGTCCGGGGCCTCGGTCTCCACGAGGACCAGGCGCGTGTCCCCGACCCGGACGAGCAGACCGGTGGGCCAGGGGCACTCCGCGGTCACGGGGGAGTCGTCCAGGATCAGGGGTACGCCGTCCTGCGGATGCAGCGTGACGCTCCCGTCCAGGCCGACGGAGAGCCTGAACGCCAGGTCGGGGACGGTGGGGTCGGCGACGGGCAGGGTGCAGGCGGCGGCGGACCCGACGCTCGCGGTGCCCGCCTGTACGCGGGTGACGCGGCCGGTGTCCGGGCCGCCGCACACCCGCAGCTCGAACCGCCCCACCGGCTCGCCCGCACGCAGGAAGGGCCCGATGGAGTCGTCCGTGGTGACGCGGACGCCGTCGCGCAGCGCGCCGGACGCGGGGGCCGCCGGATCGTGCAGGGTTCCGTCGACCCAGAGGCCGGGGGTGCGCCCCGGGCCGGCGGCCTTGGCGGCGCCGCTTCCGGCGCCGGGGACGTCGAGGGAGGCGGGGAAGCGTCCCGTGACCACGTTGCTGGAGTCGGCCGCGACGGTGAGGCAGGCCGCGGCGTCGGCGACCGTCGCGTCGTCCTCCACGGTCAGCAGGACGTCCTGCGGCCCCGCACCCTCGCGTACGACGGTCACCATCACCTGCATACCGGCTATTCCTCTCGGCCTTTGCGAGGGCCACTGCTGTTCGCGCTCGTTCCCGCGTGTTCGCGCTCGTTCCCGCCTGGTTCTCGCGCGGAGAGCAAATCTACGCGTTATGCGTATCCCTCGGCGCAAAGCCTGACGACGTACTTCGCCCGCCTGTAGCGGGGAGCCGCAACAGGGAGTTCAGGAACCGGACCACAACAGGGAGTTCAGGACTTGTCCTTCTTTGCGTCCTTGACGGCTTGATCACAGTCGCGGGCCACGGTGCGCAGCGCCTCCGCGACGTTCTCGCATTTGGTCTTCCAGCTCTTCAGGTCGCCGCGCACATCGTCCGCGTGCGGGCCGGCCCACTGCTTCATCTGCGTGGTCGAGAAGGTGTGCGCGGCCTTCGGGAGACCCTCGATGTGGTCGGCGAGGCTGCGCAACTGCGTAGCCCTCCTGGTCTGTTCCTGCAGCTCTGGATCCGCCATCGCGGCTTACCTCCCCGTTGAACCGGCAATACAGGCCTGCCGGGCGAGGCGGGGGCTGCCCCGGGTCGCCCAGGATCGCAGTGAGGCCTGCGACGAGAGTACTCAGGCGCCTTGCGGCGCCGGTAATCCGTTGCCATTGTCACGCCCTTCGGGACAGCGAGTTGCCTGCTATGGGGCAACTTGACCTGGAATCACCATTGGCGGAACTGCGGAAGCCGTCGATAGCGTCCACCAGGAGGACGCGTTCCAAAGCCAGCCCAAAACCAGCAGTGAGGAAGCATGCATTACGTCGAGAAACCCACAAAAACGTGGTCCGTCATATGCATAGCGGTCTACCTGGTCGGCATCGCATACCTGGGCGTGCAGTCGCTGCCCGAGGACCTGGGTATCTGGCTGGGCCTGTGCGCGCTGTTTCTCCTGCCCTTGCTGGTCTGCCTGCTCGTCCCGCTGTCGAAGCTCGTCTACCACCGCATCGAGGTGGACGCGCGGACGCTGCGGGTGGGCCGTGAGCGCATCCCGCTCGCGGCCATCGATCCCGGCTCCGTGCGGGCGGCCGCGAACGAGGCACTTCCCGGCGCCGCACAGCGGTACGCCACCTCCCTGAACACGGTCGACGCCCCGCTGCCCGGGTTCCGCGCCGCGGACCAGGGCAACCCGCGGCTCGTCGGCGGCGCCTGGGGCGTACCGATGGGCATGGACAGCGTCGTGATCGGCACCCGGCAGGGCGAGCGGCTCACCATCGCCACCCGCGACCGGGCGGCCTTCCTCGCCGCCCTGTCCCACGCGACCGCCGCCCCGCATCATCAGCTTTAGGGTGGCCCCGCCCGCCCCACACGCCACACACTGTGCGGCAAGCTCGTACAGGTCTGAGGGAGAAGAACATGCCTGCCATGGATCCGGCTCGGCGACGGTTGCGACTGTCGGACGCGCACATCAGCGTGCTGGGGCTGCTCGTAGAAGAAGAGGAGCTGCCGGACGAACTGTCGGGGGCGCACTCCGAACTGCGGGCCGCGGGAATCATCGACGAGGACGGCAAGATCTCGGCGGAGCTCTTCCCGCTCGTGTCCACCTTGATGGAGCCGCACGTCATCGCCCGCGTGGAGACGACGGGCCCCCAGGGCGTCACGAACCATGGTGCGGTGGTCGGCAACGACTTCGTCTTCACGCACGAGGGCTGGCCCGGGGAGGAGGAGTCGGAGTACGCCCCCGTACAGCCCGAGATGCTGGTCTTCGCGCTCTCCCGGATGGTGGACCTGCACCAGGACAACGCCGACGCCGATGACGTCGGCGAGGAGATCGCCTCGACGATGGGCGTGCTCGACGCGGTCCTCGACCGGATGGAGTCCGAGGGCCCCGACGAGCCCGCGGCCATCGCGGAGGCCGTGGGTGCCCCGGCCCGGCTGGCGGAAGTGCTGGCGCAGCTCAACTGCATGTGGCGGATGACGGTGGCGTGGCCCGGCGGCGCGGGTGCCCCGGACGGCCTCGGCGTGTCCGCGCTGGCCGTCTGGGACTGCGGCCTGGAGGGCTACTGGGTCCGCGAGTCACCGGCCGAACCGGTCCGCGAGGGGCAGGTGAAGGCGAGCAGCGAGCTGAAGGTGCGCCGCGTCACGGCCAAGGACCTCTGGGAGCGGATCACGGACCTCCTGCCGGACCAGGACCAGCTCCTCGTCGAGTCGGCTCCGTAGGATCCCGGCGGTCATCCGAGTGGAAGTCGAACCAGCAAACGCGATTCCGTCAGGTCGGACTCAGGGGGACAAGTGACCGACAGCTCCATGCGCCTGGTCAAGCCAGGAGACCTCGAGCAGCTCGCCAAGCTGCTCGAGGGCAAGGGCAACTTGCAGGACCGCCTGGACGAGGCCTTCACCCGGGCCTCGAACCTGGGCGTCCGGGACAAGCTCGCCCCCATCAACCCGATGACGTCATGGGTGACGAAGACGGCTCCCGACCTGCGCAGGCGGGCCGCCATCGTCAGGGCGGGTGAGGGCGATCCGCTGGCCGCGGCGCTCTACGCGGGCTTCACGCCGGAGCAGCTGAAGGACGCCAACCTGCCGCCGGACATCATGCTGATCGCGAACGCCTCCGTGGCCAACGGCAGCAAGTTCGACCCCAGTTGGCTGAAGAAGAAGGACGGCGAGACCCTCAGCGACTGGATCAACCGCATCAAGAGCGAGGGCGTCGCCAAGGTCACGAACAACGAGAACCTGGGCGAGGTGGTCGCGGACTACATCGACCTGACAGCCCTCGCCTCCACGGTCCCGGGCGCCTTCAAGATGGCGGCGGCGGGAACGCTCGGCCTGTACAAGTACTTCAAGAAGGGTGACGCCCTCAAGGCGCCCGGCACGACGCTCGCCCAGATCCTGAAGGGCAAGGCGCCGAGCTACATCCCGGCCAGGATCGCCAGGCTCGGTGCCTCCATCGGCGCCAGGACGCCGGCCCCGATCCTCAACGTCCTCACGGGAGCGGACAAGTACGCGGCCCTCGCGGGCAAGCAGTTCGCGTGGGAGGCCAGCCTGCTCAAGGTCGGCAAGGGCGCGGCCGCGCTCAAGACGGCCACGGGCGGCAGCAGGCTCGCGGCCTTCGCCTCCGGGGCGGGCGCGGCGGCGAAGACCGCCGGATGGTGGCGTGCCGCCGGTATCGGAGGCAGCATCGCGGCCACCGGCATCGGCGCGTTCGACCTCGTCCAGCAGGGCAACCCCATCGAGGCGTTCAAGAAGGACAAGGCCGGCTACATCTCGGACGTCTCCGGCGTCGCCTTCAACGCCTCGCTGACGGCGGCGATGATCGCGCCCAACCCGGTGACCATCGGCGCCGCCGCGGTGACCGGCGTCGTGTACGGCGTTTCTTCCATCGTCGACAACTGGGACAAGGTGAAACAGTTCCCGGGCAAGGTCGCCGACGCCGGGCGCTGGGCGGGGGAGAAGGTCGGCGAGGGCGTGAACAAGCTCAAAGAAGGCGGCAAGAATCTGGTGAAGTCGCTCAACCCGTTCGACTAGCCCGGCGGCCGGCCCGGACGCGCGGGCCGGCCCGGCGGCGTCGGTTTCAGAAGTGGAGAAGATCGCGGAATGGTGAGCAGCGGGTTTTCCTTCGAGTTGCGGCGCGCTGAACCCAGCGCCCAGGTCAGGACGCGTGACCGGGTCTACTGGTGGACCGGTGAGGTCGGCAACCTGGGAGCCGTGGAGCTCGCCTACCCGGCCCGCGAAGTCGTGCCCGCCGCCGACCAGGGGCAATACGTCGGAACCGCCGTACGCGGCGACAGCATTCCGCCCGCCACCTTCCGGGGCCTCGGCTACACCGTGCAACCGCGCCTGGCCAGGGGGCTGTTGACGGTCGCGGGCCAGACCGCGTCGTTCTCGCGGAACGCGTGGAGCGTCGACAAGCGGGCCCGGGGCCTCCGGATCTGGGCCCTCGGGCGGGAGTACACGTACCTAGAGGAGCAGAACAAGCGCCACCACACGCTGGAACGCGACGGAGCCAGAGTCGTGATGGCGCGCTCGAGCTGGAAGAACCCGAAGACCATCACCGGCAGCACCGCCGGAGCCACGGATTCGGTGGATCTCAGCCTGGCGATCCTCTTCGAGGGCGTCTACACCCGCAATCTGTCCCTGCGGGGCGCGATGATCTCCGCCCCCGGCAGAATCTTCTCCCGCGTCGGATCCTGAATGAGTACGGGAGGGACGCCACCCCTCGGTACGGAGGAGAGGCCACCCCGCCCCCTGCCGATGGATCTGTGTAAGCAACACTGATCCACATGCCTTCCTTCGACAGCTCGCGCGGCCGGTTCAAGCTGGCCGACCGCCATCTCGCCGTCTTCGCCCACCTCCTGGACAAGGAGACCCCGCCCGCCGAACTGCACCACTCGCTCGGCGAACTCCAGCACATCGGCCTGGTGGGCCCGGAGGGCGAACTCTCCCCGC
Source organism: Streptomyces aureoverticillatus (assembly GCF_014649395.1). Lineage (GTDB taxonomy): Bacteria > Actinomycetota > Actinomycetes > Streptomycetales > Streptomycetaceae > Streptomyces > Streptomyces aureoverticillatus. The sequence continues at coordinate 1,075,799 of NZ_BMSY01000001.1, read as the reverse complement.
TGCTCCGGGAATTCCTTACCGCCCTGGCACGCCCTGTGGTGATGATCCAGGCCGAGGTGACCGGTCAGCACGGCCCCCTCGCCCATGGCGTGGTCGTGGGGGAGGACGCCGTGTTCTCCCACGACGCGTGGCCCGGCGAGGAGGAGGCGGAGTACGTTCCGATCGAGCCGAACACCCTGGTGTGGGAGATGGCCCGCAAGGTCAAGCTGCGGCGGGGCGAGCGCGTGGAGCCGGAGACCGCGGGGGTCTCCGAGATCACGACGACGATGGGCGCCCTGGACGCGGTGTTCGCCGCCTTGGAGGGCGTCTCCGACGAGGCGGCGGACCTTCGGGCCGTGGCCGTCGCCGCCCTCTCCGCCGCGAGCGACCTCGCCGAGCCCGAGCTCACCGCGCTCGTCGACCTGACGCTGTCCCTGGACGCCACCTGGCGCATGACGACGGCCTGGGGCGCCGAGGGCCGCCAGTCGGTGCGGAGCATCGCGGTGTGGGACTGCGGTCCGCACGGCCACTGGCTGCGGGTGCAGCCGGAGGAGCCCATCGAGGAGGGCCAGGTCGGCCCCGGGAGCACGCTGCGGCTCGTCCGGTCCAGCGCCGGTGAGGTGTGGGACAAGCTCGCGGACCTGCTGCCCGACAAGGACGAACTGATCGCCGCCGGCGCGACGGCGTAACGCCCGCAGTCAGGGGGAACGAAATGCGGAACGTCAATCCGGACGACCTGGACCAGCTCGCCAAGCTCCTCGACGGCAAGGGCGGCCTGTCGGACAAGCTCGACGAGGCCTTCACACGCGCCTCGACCCTGGGCGTCACCGACAAGCTGGCCGCCATCAAGCCCATGCGCACCTGGGTCACGAAAACCCCGCCCGACCTGCGCAAGCGCGCGACGCTCGTACGCGGCGAGCAACTCTTCGAGCGCGGTGACCGGGAGACGTACAGCGATTGGCTGGCTCGGATCGAGGCGCACTATCTGGCGAAGGTGCCCGGTTTCAAGGAGATCGGCGAGAAGGACATCGAGGCGTTCCTGAACAACGCCAGCGACGCGCTGACCATGATGAAGGTCGGCGGCGTGACGCTCGTCGCGGGCACCGCCATGGGAAATGTCTTCCTCAAGAACTCCTGGAAGCAGGGCCTGCTGCGGGCGGCGGTGGAGTCCTCCTGGATGAGGGGCGGCCGGTACCGAGCCCTCGTGCAGCGCGGCCTGCTCCGCCTCCCCGCCGGTGAGCTGCGTTCGCTGGCGGCCCCCGGGAGCTGGCTGCCGGGCCAGTTGGGCAACCACTTCGCCCGCAGCAGGCTCTACCAGCAGGCCAGCCGGGTGCCGTTCACGGCGGGCTTCCGGGCGGACCTGCTGTCGCGGGGCTGGGACGGGTTCCGCGCGCTGCCCGGGGTGCGCTCGCCGATCGTCACCAGGGGCGTCAACCTCTTCGTCGGTTCCGACGCGCTCGCGGCCCGTTACGGCGGGTTGACCCACTCGGGCGCCCTGGTGAGCCGCGCCGGTCAGGCCAGCCTGTGGCGCGTGGGCCGCTCGGCCGCGTACTTCCAGAAGCTGAACAACGCCCGGCCGAGTGTCATCGCCGCGGGCAAAACGGCCTCCCCGTTCCTCAAGGGCCTTGGCGCGGCGAGCAAGACGGGCGGCTTCCTGCGCGTTGCCGGTGTCGGTACGAGCGCCGTGGCCACGGGGGTCAGCGCGGCCAATGTCTGGGCGCAGGGCAATCCCGTCGAAGCGTTCAAGAAGAAGGGCGCCGGATACGTCGCGGATGTGGCAGAGGTCGGTTTCAACGCCTCCTTGACGTCCGCGATGGTCGCCCCCAACCCGTTCACCATCGGCGCTACCGTCGTCACCGGTGCCGTCTACGGCGGAGCCAAGGTGGTCGAGCACTGGGACGACATCAAGAAGGGCGCGGGGGCGGCGAAGGACTGGGCCGGGGACAAGGCCAAGGACCTCGGGAAGGGCATCGCGAAGTCCAAGCTGAATCCCATGAACTGGTAGCCGGGGGAGGCTCCTGAAACACGTGGGCGGCACGACAGTAGAGTCGGCCGGTGCCAGCCCTCACTGATGGGAGACATCGAGTTGCGTACGTTCTCGCTCGTGAAGCGATCCATAGCCGTCGGGGTCACCGGCCTCGCCGTGCTCGCCATGACCGGCACGGCGCACGCGGCGCCGTCCCAGGGGGGCGTCCAGGCCCGCGCCGCAGCGCCGTCGTGCGTCAAGGTCAAGGTCGACAGGGGCATCATCTCGCAGACCGCCTACGTGACGAACCGGTGCTCAACGACCAAGCGAGTCAAGGTCAGGTGGTCCTTCGCGCCCGACTCAGGCTGCAACACCCTCAAGCCGGGACAGAAGTTCAAGACGAAGCGTGGTCTCGCGGCGCAGTTCGACGGCCTGCCGCTCTGCTGAGCGCGGACGTACTGCCCCGGTGAATTCGCTTCACAAAGAGGAGTCATGGCGGAATTCCAGTTCGAGCTCGAGTGGTACCGGGGCAAGAAGCTGCCCGGCCACGGCAAGAAGGTGCACGGGCTGGCCGGGACGGTGGGTTCGTTCGGTGATGTCACCGTGGAGGTCGAATGGCGCAAGCCCGGCCTCAAGGGCGGCCACCGGCAGTACGAGGTAAGGCTTTTCGGGGAGCAGATGCCCGACGTCGTGTACCGGACGGTGGGGCCCCCTCGGCCCTGTCTGAAGAATGCGCGCTTCGACGTGGGCGGCGAACGCGTACGTCTCGACTTCAATGCGAAGGCGCTGCGGAACAGCGCACGGGCGCTGCGGATGACGTGTCAGGGGCGCCCGTACGTGTATGCCGTGGCGCGCTTCGAGCGGGGGGCGACGCTGAGCCGCCCCGGGGTCGAGATCACCATGACCCAGGGCAAGAGTTCGCGGGGCAAGGGGCAGGCGAGTTTCGGCACGGTGACGGGGGACGCGGACGCCGTGGACCTGGCGCTGGCCATCGTCTTCGAGCACATCGAGACCCGAGAACTCACGGCTTCGGAGCGGGTGACCGGGCTGATCAACAAGGTGCTGGACCCGCGTCCCGAGGAGTCGAGCTACTAGGGCGTGTCCGATGGGTCGAGCCACTGGCCGGGACGGGCTGCCGCCGCCCGGCCGAGGCGGCGGCAGCCCCTGTTCACCGTCGGCCCAGCGTCCGCTTCACCCGCTTCCCCTCCACCGACTCGTCCAGCGTCTTCCACAGCCTCGCCGAGCTCGTGGACGTATAGACGCCGGGCGCCCCCTGGTCGCCGCAGCCGTCGCCGTAGCTGACGACGCCGATCTGGATCGGGTCCTGGCGGCCGGGCACGGTGCGGAAGATGGGGCCGCCGCTGTCGCCCTGGCAGGAGTCCTTGCCCTCGACCCCGGCGCAGAAGTTGACCTTGGAGCTGTAGCCGTCGTAGCTGACCTTGCACTCGTTGTGGGACAGGATCGGCACCTTGACCTGGCGGAGGCGGTCGGGGGTGTGGGTCAGGGCCGTGTCCGTGTTGCCCCAGCCGGCGACCGTGGCCTTCTGGCCCGGGCGCAGGAGGGAGTCGGTGCCCTGGGTGGGGAGCTTGACCGGGCTGATGCCGCGCACCGGCTTGTTCAGCTGGATGAAGCCGATGTCGTACGCGTCCTGGCCCTTGAGGTAGCGGGGGTGCACGACGATGCTGTCGCGGCTGCCGGTGCCCGTCGTCTTCGCGTTGCGTATCTGGCCCTGCCTGCCGTTCGACAGGACGGTGCGGCCGACGGCGACCTGCACGGTCTTCGCCTTGACCTTCTTGCCCGCGTCGTCGACGAGGCAGTGCGCGGCCGTCATGACGACGTCCGGCGCGATGAGGCTGCCGCCGCAGAACTGGCGGTCGAAGGCGCTGCCCGAGCCCTTCTCCAGGACGGCCACCATGAACGGGTAGGCGTCGTTGGAGACTTCGGTGCCGCCGATGATCGCGTTGGCGGCGGGGGCGCTCGTGGCCACCAGCGCGAGGGCGGTCGCGGCCGTCGCGGCGCCAACGGCCGTGCGGGTGACGCGGGTTGCGCGGGTCACGCCGACCGCGACGTCGGCCGAGTCGCCGGTCGCGCGGGCGGTGCGGGAAGGAAAGGAAAGTCTCATGGGGGTTGAATTTCTCTTTCGGTACGGAGCTTTGCAGGTACGGGACTTGGTATGGACCGATACCTGGAACGGCGTATGCCGGATGGTGAGATGACCCATGACGGGGGCGGGTTCATCGCGCGACGCAGATCACGGAGGTCCGGGTGGCGGGAAGTCGCCGTACACCCCTCGACTCTGCAAAGCAATTTGGTTCGCGCCCGCACACGCCGACTTGTCGGAGCACAACTCCGGCAATCGTGGAACCAACCACCTCACGTTGCGCGTGAATAACGATGGATCGCCTGAGCTTCGCGATTCATAACGCGCCTTGAGGGGCTTATGTGCTGCTGATACGGTGCGATGGCTTGACACCGCGCCTGGGGCTGACGGGCCAATGGAACCCCGGCCGAGGCGGATGCAGGTGTCGCAAATGACGGATTTTTCTTGGTCGTACGGGGAGCGGTTGCGTGAAGATCCAAGAGCGTACGGGGGCGGGCAACAACCGTTCCGGCGTACCGGCTCCGGCCGGGGTCGGTGAGCGTCTTCCCACAGCGCCTCGCGAGCGCAAACCCGCGCTGGCCGCACTGGCCGTTCTGCTCATCCTGGTCGGCGCGCTCGGCGCCACGGTGCTCGTGCTGCGCGCGGGGGACCGTATCGAGGTCGTGAAGGTGACGGAGAAGGTCGCACCGGGTGAATCGGTCAACAAGGACAACAGCACCACCGTGATGGTCGCCGAGGACACCTCGATCCACTACATCAAGGCGTCCCAGCGCGGCGCGCTCGCGAAGCTCAAGGCCAAGACCGCCATCTACCCGGGCACGGTCGTCGTCGGCGAGATGTTCGACGACAAGGGCGGCCTGCCCACCGGCAAGGCATCCGTGGGCCTCGCCCTGAAGGAGGGGCAGTACCCCTCCACCCTGAAGCAGGGCGACACGGTCGCCCTCTACCGCGTCGCCGCCAACGGCTCCTCCAGCTCCAGCGGCGACAAGGGCACCGGGGGCAGCTCGGCCGCCCGCACGCCCCTCGTCGCCGACGCCCGGGTCGGCCTGGTCAACAGCAACAAGGACTCGACCATCAGCACCGGCAACCTGAGCATCACCGTGCTCGTCGACAACGACGACGTCGCCGCGGTCACCAGTGCCGCGTCGCTCGGTGAAGTCGCCGTGGCGGTCGTCCCCACGACCGCCGACTAGAGGGCGGGCACACGACACATGGCCCTCATCGCTCTCGCCGCCGACAAAGGCTCCCCCGGCGTCACCACCGCGGCCGTCGCGCTCGCGGCGGTGTGGCCGCGGCGCGTGCTCGTCGCGGAGACCGACCCCGCGGGCGGCGACCTCGTCTACCGCAGCGCCGCCGCGCACGGCGGCCCGCTCAACCCGAACACCGGCATGCTGTCCATCGCCGCGACGGCGCGCCGCGGGCTCGTCCCCGACCAACTCTGGGACCACACCCAGCCGTTGTCCGGCGGCCTCGAAGTCCTCGTCGGCCTCGGCATCTCCGAGCAGGCCGCCGGGCTCGCCGGGATCTGGCCGACGCTCGGGCGCGCCTTCGCCCAGCTCGCCGACTCCCCGCACGCGCCCGCCGACGTCATCGCCGACTGCGGGCGGATCGCGGGCGACAGCCCGGCGATCGAGCTGTTCCCGCACGCCGCGCTCGTCCTGCTGATCTCGCGTACGGAGCCGGAGGCCATCGCCCGGGTACGCGACCGCGCCGCCGCCCTCGCCGCCAAGCTGCACGGCGGCTCCCGCGGCGCCGCATCGCTCGCGACGCCCCTCATCGGCGTCGTCCTCATCGCCGAACCGGCCAACTCCGGCAAGCTGATACACCAGGTCAACGACATGCTCGTGGCCGCGCAGACCGGCGCCCGCGTCGTCGGCACCCTCGCCGACGACCCGGTCGGCGCCGACCAGCTCGCGGGGCGCAAGCGCGGGCGGCTCGACAAGTCGATGCTCATTCGGTCCGCGCGCAAGGTGACCGTCGACCTGTACCAGCAGTACGGCGCCGCCTGGGCGAATCCGGCCACGGGCCCGACGGCGGGTGCCGGGCGATGAGTGCCGTCGACCACCAGCTGGTGAAGCGGTTCCGGCAGGACGCCGGTGACCGCATCGCAGAGCAGCGCCGCCTCGACCAGGTCTCCGGCGTCACGCCGATGTCCAGCGAGGACGAGCGGCAGTACGCCCGCGCCGTCATCGCGCAGATCCTGGAGGAGTACGCCCGGGGCGAGATCAACGCCGGGCGCACCCCGCTGGACGCCGAGACCGAGGAGCAGTACGCGGCCGCCGTGCACGCCGCGCTCTTCGGCGTCGGCCGCCTCCAGCCCCTCCTGGACGACCCCGAGGTCGAGAACATCGACATCAACGGGTGCGACCAGGTCTTCGTCGGGTACGCCGACGGACGTGAGGTCAAGGGCGAGCCCGTCGCCGAGACGGATGAAGAGCTGATCGAGCTCATCCAGGTCCTCGGCGCCTACTCGGGACTGTCGTCCCGGCCCTTCGACACCGCCAACCCCCAGCTCGACCTGCGGCTTCCGGACGGCTCCCGGCTCTCCGCGGTGATGGACGTGGCCCGGCGGCCCGCCCTGTCCATCCGCCGCGCGCGCATGGGCAAGGTGTTCATGTCCGACCTGGTCGGCAACGGGACGCTCACGCCGGACGTCGCGCACTTCCTCGCCTGCGCCGTGCGCGCCCGCAAGAACATCATGATCGCGGGCGCCACCAACGCCGGAAAGACCACACTGCTTCGGGCCCTCGCCAACGAGATCCCGCCGCACGAGCGCCTCATCACCGTCGAGCGCGCCCTGGAGCTCGGCCTGGACACCTTCGCCGACCTGCACCCCAACGTGGTGGCGTTCGAGGAGCGGCTGCCCAACTCCGAGGGCCAGGGCGCGATATCCATGGCCGAGCTGGTGCGGCGTTCGCTGCGCATGAACCCCTCCCGCGTCATCGTCGGCGAGGTCCTCGGCGACGAGATCGTGACCATGCTCAACGCCATGTCGCAGGGCAACGACGGCTCGCTGTCCACGATCCACGCCAACAGCTCCAGCGAGGTCTTCAACAGGATCTCGACGTACGCGCTCCAGGCCTCCGAGCGGCTGCCCATCGAGGCCAGCCAGATGCTCGTCGCCGGCGCCGTGAACTTCGTCGTCTTCATCCAGCGGCGCAACAACTACCAGACCGGCGGCAAACTCCAGCGGATGGTGACCTCCGTCCGCGAGGTCAACGGCGTCGACGGACGCGTGCTGTCCAGCGAGGTGTTCGCGGAGGCACCGGACGGCCGCGTCGTGCCGCACGCGCCGATCGCCTGCATGGACGACCTCGCCGCATTCGGCTACCGGCCCGCCGGGCAATGGGGGTGAGCACGACATGAACTCACTCGGCTCCATGGGGGGTCTGTTCTCGCTGCCCGTGCTGTACGGGCTGGCCTGCGGCGTCGCCGTCGGCGGCGGCCTCGCGCTGCTCGCCGTCGCGATCCGCGGCCTGCCCGCCAAGCCGGCCCACGAGAAGCAGCGCGCCAGCGAGCGGATGAGCGAACTCGTCCGGTTCGCCGGGCAGCGCGGCTCGCTCGCCGCCGGCGTCGGCCTGGTCGTCCTGCTGCTGTCGCGGTGGGCGGTGGCCGGCATCGCGGCCGGCGTCCTCGTCTTCTTCTGGGACAAGCTGTTCGGCGGTGCCGCCGAGGAGCGCCAGCAGATGAAGCGGGTCGAGGCCCTCGCGGCCTGGACCGAGTCGCTGCGCGACACCATCGCGGGCGCGGTCGGCCTGGAGCAGGCCATCCCGGCGTCCGCGCGGGCCGCGGCACCCGTCCTGAGGCCCCATCTCGACGCCCTCGTCGACCGGTTGCGGGCGCGTACGCCGCTGCCCGAGGCCCTCCAGATCCTCGCCGACGAGATCGACGACGCCTCGGCCGACATCATCGTCGCGGCGCTGATCCTCAACTCGAAGCTGCGCGGGCCCGGCCTGCGCCAGGTCCTCGGCGCGCTCGCCAAGTCCGCGCGCGAGGAGGTCGACATGCGCCAGCGCGTGATGGCGCAGCGCGCCTCGACCCGGCGTTCGGTGCAGATCGTGGTCGCGGTCTCCATCGCCTTCGTACTCGGACTCTCGATCTTCAACCGCGAGTTCGTGTCGCCGTACGGCACGCCCGTCGGGCAGCTCGTGCTCGCCTGCGTGTGCGGCCTGTTCGCGCTCGGCTTCTGGTGGCTGCGCAAGCTGTCGACGGTCGAGACGCCGGACCGCTTCCTGGTCCGGGACGAGCCGGGAGTCCAGTTCGTACGTCCCCGGGGGCCGGGCGGCGCTCCGGTGCCCGGCGCCGAAGCGGGCGCGGCGGGCCGGCAGACGCTGCCGCCGCACGCGAACACCCCGCACCCGCCCCACCCGGGCGCCAATGAGGGGGTACGCCGATGAACCTGACCATGCCGATCGTCATCGGCGCCACCCTGGGCCTCGGCGTCTTCGCCCTCGTCCGGGCGCTGATCCCGGCCAAGCGCAGCGCGGTCGCCACGGTCGCGCGCATCGACGCGATGCGGGCGCGCGGCGCCGCGTACGAGTCCTCGCACCGGGCGGCGGACGCCGAGGACACCGGGCGGCTCGGCACGCTGCGCGGCCGGGTCGGGATGCGGGTGGCCGAGTTCTACGTCCAGCAGGGCTGGGAGATGCGGTCGCTGCGGGCGGACCTGGCCGTGCTCGACCGGAGCTGGGAGAAGTTCCTGGCGACGAAGGTGCTGCTCGCGGCCACCGGCGTCTTCTTCGGCCCGTTCCTCTTCGTGGTCATCTACACGCTCAACTTCGGCCGCAGCCCCATCATCCCGGTGTGGCTGGCCCTGATGTTCGGGGTGCTGTTCTTCTTCCTGCCGGACCTCGAAGTGCGGCGGGACGCGCAGGACAAGCGGCGCGACCTGCGGCGCGTCATCGGCGCCTATCTGGACCTGGTCTCCATGAGCCTCGCGGGCGGCCGCGGCCTGCCCGAGGCGCTGATGGCGGCGGCCGAGGTGTCCGACGGCTGGGCGGCGCAACGTATCCGCAACGCCCTGGCCGACGCCCGGATCACCGGCATCAGCCAGTGGCAGGCGCTCGGCGCGCTCGGCGAGGAGCTGGGCGTCGAAGAGCTCAAGGACCTCTCCGCGTCGCTGGCCCTCGTCGCGGACGACGGCGCGAAGGTGCGCGAGTCGCTCGCCTCCCGCGCGGAGACCATGCGGCACCGCGAGCTCGCCGAGATCGAGGGCAGCGCGGGCGAGAAGTCACAGTCGATGCTGGTGGCACAGCTGTTGCTGTGTGCGGGATTCCTGGTGTTCCTCATCTTTCCGGCGGCGATGCGCGTGTTCCAGGCCTGAACCCCTGAACCCTCCGACGGGGACCGTCGAACCCCGCCCACAGACCCGACCCGTACATCCCCCCACACACATTGTTTCGAGAGGACAACTCACCATGAACGGACGGAACTTCAGCACCGGCATCCCGGCGGTCGACTTCCTCGTGACCTTCCTTCAGGGTCGCGTGCGGCGCGCCCGCTCCGGCGAGCTCGACCGCGGCGCGTCCGCGGTCGAGTGGGTGATCATCTCCGCGGTCGTCGTGGCGATCGTCGGCGTGGTCGCCGCGATCATCAACAACGCGCTCAAGGGCGGCGCCGACAAGGTCAGCGACTGCATCGAGGGCGCCGACGCCAGCAAGACCTGCTGAACCGTGAATCGTGACCGGATGCCGGGATTCGTACGCCGAAGGGTGGAGGCCGCCTCCGCCCGCGGCGAATCCGGCATGACCGCGATCGAGTTCGTGCTGCTCACCCCGGTGCTCTTCTTCCTGATCTTCGCGACGGTGCAGTTCGCGCTGTACTTCTTCGCGGACCACGTCGCCCAGGCGGCGGCCCAGGCGGGCGCGCGCAAGGCCCGCGCCACGGCCGACGAGAACCCGGGCGGCTGGCGGGGCGAGGCGACCGACGTCGCCGACGCCTACATCCGTCAGCTCGGGCCGAAGCTGGTGCTCGGCCCCGACGTGAAGACCATCCAGCCGGAGCAGAACACGGTCGGCGTGGAGATCACGGCCAAGGTGCCCACGGTGTTTCCCGGTCTCGACATGACGGTGCACGCGCAGTCGTCGGGGCCGGTGGAACGGTTCGTCGAGGAGGACGGCTGATGCGGGGGGTACGGCGTACGGCGGCTGATGATCGAGGACTCTCGACCGTCGAAGTCGTCATCCTGGCACCGGTGATGATCCTCTTCATCCTGGTCCTGGTGGCCTTCGGGCAGCTCGTCGACGGCCGGGGGGCCATCGACGGCGCGGCCCGCGACGCCGCCCGCGCGGGCTCCATCCAGAAGGACCAGGGCACGGCGATGGCCGAGGCGCGCAAGGCCGCCAAGGCCGACCTGGAGGACGTCTGCTCGGGCCCGGTCCATGTCGTCCAGAAGAGCGCGGGCTTCGAGCCGGACACGCTCTTCACGGTCGAGGTGAGCTGCGAGGTGCGGGGCCTCGCGATGCTCGGCCTCGACATCCCGACGACGCTGGAGGCGAGCTTCAGCTCCCCGCTGGATCCGTATCGGAGGTCGGCGTGAGAGCGGCAGTGACACGGGCGCGCGAGTGGGCCGACGCCCGTCGGGCCCGCCTCGACGACCGGGGCTCGGGCGCGGGCGCCGTCATCGTCTTCGCGCTGGTCTTCCTCACCCTGACCGCGTTCGTGATCGACGGCGGCCTGTCCATCTCCAAGCGCGAACGCGCCGCCGACATCGCCGAACAGGCCGCCCGCTACGCCGCGCAGGACCTCGACACGGAGGGCCTGTACGAAGGCGCGGAGGGTGCCCCCATCAACTACGAGAACTGCGGCGCCCGGGTCAAGAAGTTCGCCCGCGAAATGGGCCTGAACGGCCCGGACGTGGCGGCCACCCACTGCGTCACCGCCACCCCCGAGCAGGTCGAGGTCGAGGTCCAGATGACGTACAGCCCGGTGTTCACCGGGATGTTCTTCGGCGGCGACGTGACGGTGCGCGGGCGGGCGGCGGCGGAGAACGAGGTGGGGTAGGCAGGCGGCCCGGACCGGGCATGTGGCCTCGGAGTTGTCCACAACTCCGAGGTTGTCCACAGGCCCTGCCAGGGCGTCGGCACCTTCCGTAACATCGCCGAGTACGTACACACGCACCCCACACACATACGAGCCCACACAAGGATCAGGACCAGGACACCCGCCATGGCGCGACGTACCACCCCAAGCTCGACGGGTCCGCGGAACCGGACGCCTCAGCCCCTGCCGGGGCGTCGGCGCTCGGCAGGGGACTTCGTCAAGGCGTTCCTCGCCTTCGTGGCGCTCGCCGCGCTGGTCGTCGGCGTGCCCGGTGCGCTCGCGTATTTCGTGGGGTGGCCGCTGCCCGGCGGGGCGCCGTCGTTGGACTGGCTGCAGCAGGAGATCACCGTCGGCACGTTCATCAACGTGCTGACCGTGGTGGTCTGGCTCGCCTGGGCCCAGTTCACCGCGTGCGTGCTCGTGGAGGTGAAGGCGGCGCTGTCCGGCGTCGGCATGCCGGGGCGGGTGCCGGGGGCCGGGCCGAGCCAGGTGCTCGCGCGCCAGCTCGTCGCGGCGCTGCTGCTCGTCGGCGCCACGGCGGCGAGCTTCGCGCCGGGGCTCTCGCAGTTCGGGCAGTCCCTGGAGGGCAACCAGAAGCCGGCCGCGGCGGCCGCGCAGCAGACGCCGGGGGTGTTCGGCCAGGACCAGCAGTCCGCGGCGGCGAGCGCCGCGGGCGCGCTCGCGGAGCAGGCGGGCCACGCCGCCGCCAAGGCGGGCACCGGGCAGGACGGGGACACGAAGTTCTACCGCATCCAGCCCCCCGAGGGACGCCACCACGACTCGCTCTGGGAGATAGCGGAGCGCCACCTCGGCGACGGCCGGCGGTACAAGGAGATCTACCAGCTCAACAAGGACCGCGAGCAGCCCGACGGTTCACGGCTCTCCGAGGCCAGCCTGATCCGACCCGGCTGGATCATGGAGATGCCCGCCGACGCGCACGGCGGCGAACTGGTGGAGATGCCCGACGACGCCCCCAAGGTGTCCGAGGAAGTCCGCGAGCAGATCTCCGACTACGCCAAGTCCGGGGACCAGCGCCAGGGCGGCGGCGCCCAGGAGGGCGGCGACCGGCAGGGCGGCGGCGGTTCCGTCGACCGGGACACGACGCACATCACCATTCCCGAGCAGCGTCCTGACGGCGCCGGGCGCGGGGACGGCAAGGAGACCGGCCAGGGCGGCGGCAAGGAGACGCCCGCCGGAGCCGAGGAGTCGGCGGACGCTTCGGGCTCGTCGGACTCCTCCTTCGGGCTGCCCGAGGCGCTCATCGGGGCGCCGCTGCTCGCCGCCGGACTGCTCGGCGCCCTCGGCCGGCGCCGCCGGCACGCCCTGTGGCAGTCCGCGATGGGCACCGTGGGCCTGCGCCGCGGCATGGAGCCGCCGACACCGACCGGCAGCGCGGCCGACGCGCAGGACGCGCTGCTCGTGGGCGCCGACCCCGAGGGCGTGCGCCTCCTGGACCGCTCCCTGCGCGGCCTCGCCGCCGCGCTCGCGGAGGAATCCCGCCCGCTGCCGACGGTGTACGCGGCCTGGCTCAGCAACGGCGACCTGCACCTCCAGCTCGCCCAGCCGTCCGGACGCCCGCCCGCGCCCTGGCAGTTGGGGCAGGACGAGACGTTCTGGACGCTCGCCCGCACGGACGCCGGGCGGTTCGGGGACGTGGACACCGCCGCGCCCTACCCCGGCCTGGTCTGCCTCGGCACCATGGACGACTCGCGCCTGCTGCTCAACCTGGAGGCCGTGCCCGGCATCGTGTCGCTCGCCGGCACCGCGGCGGACCGCGCGGCCGTGTTCGCGTCCGTCGCCGCCGAACTGGCCACCAACGGCTGGTCGGACCGCATGACGATCACGCTCGTCGGCTTCGGCGACGACCTCACGCCGCTCGCGCCGAACCGGCTGCGCCACCTGGAGGACGTCGAGGCGCTCATCGAGACGATGGAGGCCGAGACCCGGCAGCGGCGCGGCGCGCTCGGCGCGGCCGGCCACGACTCGGTGCTCACCGGCCGCACCGGCCCGGCCCAGCACACCCGCTGGGCCCCGCACCTGGTGCTGCTCGCGGACGGCCCGAGCGCCGAGGACGCCGTCAAGCTCGCCGAACTGGCCGCCGACGCGAGCCGCCTCGGCATCGGCTACCTGGTCGGTTCCGACTCCGGCGACCTGCCCGGCGCCGCCTGGGAGATGCGGATCACCGGCGAGGGCAAGCTGGTCGCCCCGCTGCTCGGCCTCGAACTCGAGGCGCAGCGGCTGCCGGACGCGCTGCGGCGCGCGGTGGTCGAGCTGTTCGTCGACGCCGACCCCCGCCCCGGGGGCGGCGGCGACGGCTCGGACGGCGGCGCGGCGGTGGCCCCGCCGTTCCTCGTGGACGTCAGCGAGCAGGGGCGACCCGCGGTGTACGCCCGCCTCGTCGGCTCGTACGAGATCATCGGCCTGGAGACTCCGGACGGCGAGCGCAGCGCGCTGCTGCACGAGGCGCTGGCGCTGCTGCTGCTCCACCGCGAAGGGGTGCACCCGCGGGTGCTCGCCTCCGCGCTGTGGCCGCGCGGGGTCACCGACGACGTGCGCGACGCCCTCGTGGACCGGCTGCGGGACTGGCTCGGCAGCGACCCCGACGGTTCGCCGCGGCTGCGGTCCGACGAGACCGGCCGGCTCAAACTCGCCAAGTCCGTGGTGTCCGACCTGGACGTGCTGCGGTCGCTGTACCACGAGGCGACGCAGGGCCGCGGGTCCGGCAACCGCGCCGTGCGGGGGCGGATGCTCACGGACGCCCTGGTGCTGGTGCGGGGGCCGCTGCTCGCGGACCGGCCGCAGGGGCGGTACGGCTGGCTCACGCACGAGATCATCGACGCCCAACTGCCGCTCCTTGTCGCGGACATCGGGCTCGCGCTGTCCGAGTTCCACCTGGAGAAGGACCGCGCCGAGAAGGCGATCGAGGCGCTGAACGCGGCGCTCGGCTCCGCGCCGGGCGACGAGCGGCTCTGGAACGAGCTGCTGCGCGCGACGCACGCGGTGGGGGACCCCGCGCGGCTGCGGTCGCTCGCCGCGGATCTGGTCGCCCGCAGCGGTGCGCGCGGGCTGCCTCCGCGGACGGAGGCGCTCCTCGACGAGTTGCTGCCCGCCTGGCGGGCGGGGGCCGCGTCGGCGGGGTGACCCCGGCCTTCCCGCCGCCCTTTGGACAAACGAACCCGAACCGGAGCGCACCGTGCAGCAGACCCTGATCGTCATCGGGGCAGCCCTCTGGGGCGCCGCCGCGGGCCTGCTGCTGCCCCGCGCCGCGTACCGCTTCTCCGCCCCCGCCGGAGAGCCCTGGCACTCCCGCTGCCCGGACGGGGAGCACGAGGTCAAGGGCTGGCTCGGTGGTCGCAACGTCTGCCCGGACGGCAGTCGGTACGGCCCTCGGGCGGCGATCCTCGCCCCGGTCACGGCGGTGGTGTGCGCGGTGCTCGCGGCCGCCACGGGCGCCCGGCCGGAGCTCGTGGTGTGGCTGCTCCTGACCCCGCCCGCCGTCGTCCTCGCGGTCGTCGACTTCGCCGTGATGCGCCTGCCGGACGTCCTGACCCTGCCGATGGCGGCCACGGCCCTGGCGCTGCTCGGTGTGGCCGCGGTCCTGCCGGGGCAGGGCGGCTCCTGGACGACGGCTGTGCTCGGCACGCTCATACTCAGCGGCGGCTACTTCGTGCTGTTCCTGATCAACCCCAACGGCATGGCGTTCGGTGACGTGAAGCTCGCGCTGGCGCTCGGCGCCGCGCTCGGCTGGTACGGCTGGGGCGTGCTGCTGCTCGGCACGTTCGCGGGCTTCGTGTGCGCGGCGGTCTACGGGGGCTGGCTCGTCGCCGTGCGCAAGGCGGGCCGCAGGACGGCGATCGCGTTCGGCCCGTTCCTGCTGGGCGGCGCGTTCGCCGCGCTGCTCCTCGGGGCGTACGCCGCCTGACGCGGACGCCCCGCCACCGGCGGCCGGGAGGGCTGGCGTACGCTGAAGAAGATCTGTCCGCCCCCATACGGCCCATATGGACCCGACGAAGCCCTATGGCCCCGATGGTCCTGACGAAAGGGACGCCCCGGTGACCGAGAAGGCCGACCTCCAGTCCGTCCTCGACCGTGCCGCCGCCGGCGGACGGATCAGCGCCGAAGAGGCGCTCGACCTGTACCGGGACGCCCCGCTGCACGCGCTCGGCGCCGCCGCCGACGCCGTCCGCCGCCGTCGCTACGCGGGCACCGAGCACATCGCGACGTACATCATCGAGCGGAACATCAACTACACGAACGTCTGTGTGACGGCGTGCAAGTTCTGCGCGTTCTACGCGGCCCCGAAGGACACCAAGAAGGGCTGGACGCGCGACCTCGACGACATCCTGCGCCGCTGCGCGGAGACGGTCGAGCTCGGCGGCACGCAGATCATGTTCCAGGGCGGGCACCACCCGGACTTCGGCGTCGAGTACTACGAGAAGCACTTCAGCGCCATCAAGAAGGCGTTCCCGCAGCTGGTCATCCACTCCCTCGGCGCGTCCGAGGTCGAGCACATGGCCCGGATCTCCAAGGTCTCCGTCGAGGAGGCCATCCAGCGGATCAACGCCGCCGGGCTCGACTCCTTCGCGGGCGCGGGCGCGGAGCTGCTGCCGGAGCGGCCGCGCAAGGCGATCGCCCCGCTCAAGGAGTCCGGCGAGCGCTGGCTGGAGATCATGGAGACGGCGCACAACCTGGGCGTGGAATCCACGTCCACGATGCTCATGGGCACCGGCGAGACGAACGCCGAGCGCATCGAGCACCTGCGCATGATCCGCGACGTACAGGACCGGACGGGTGGCTTCCGGGCCTTCATCCCGTACACGTACCAGCCCGAGAACAACCACCTCAAGGGCCGCACGCAGGCCTCGGTCTTCGAGTATCTGCGCATGATCGCGATCGCCCGGATCTTCCTCGACAACGTCGCGCACATCCAGGGCTCCTGGCTGACCACCGGCAAGGAGGCCGGCCAGCTCACCCTGCACTACGGCGCGGACGACCTCGGCTCGGTGATGCTGGAGGAGAACGTGGTCTCCTCGGCGGGCGCCAAGCACCGCTCCAACCTGGCCGAGATGATCGACATGATCCGTACGGCGGACCGGGTCCCGGCCCAGCGCGCCACGACGTACGAGCACCTCGTCGTGCACGACGACCCGGCGAACGACCCGGTCGACGAGCGCGTCGCCTCGCACATCTCCTCCACGGCGATCGAGGGCGGCACGGCGCACCCGGAGCTCAAGCTCCTCTCCGCGAACTAGCGGGCCGACGCCGCCTTGCTGACCATTCACCGGGTGCGCGGGGTCGGGGCGCACGAGGGCGCGATCGCCCTCGGCCACGCCGTGGTCGTCGACGGCGCGCGGTTCGCCGCCGTGGGTCCGTACGAGGACCTGCTGGCGGCGTACGGAGAGCGGGCTCGCGTCCGCGAATGGGACGACGGGATCCTGACCCCCGGCCGGTACGAGCCGAACGCGGTCGCCCTCCTGGAGTCCACGTACTGGCCCGACCCCCGCGAGGCCGACGCCCTAGGCACCGAGCCGCTGACCGGCGCCGCCCTCGCCGCCCTGGACATGCCGGACACCCGCTGGGGCGCGAGCGCGAGACGGGGAATCCAACGCCTGCTCGCGACGGGCACGACCGCCTTGAGGGGCCCGTTCACCCACCCCGCGGTCCGCACGGCCGTGACCCGCTCCGGCCTCCGCGACCGTCCGGTCGGCCCACCCGAGCCCGGGGCAGACGCGGACTTCGCGGTACTGGCCCCCGACGGCACCTGCATGGCGACGGCGATCGGCGGCCGCCTGGTGTACCGGCGCCGCTGACGGCGACGGGACAGGAATGGGGGCGCGGGGAACTGCGCGAGCAACCAAAAAACAACCCGCACCCGCCAAAGCCCGGAACACGGCAGACGCTCCCGCGCCCAGCCCGCCGCAGGCGAAGAGCCCGCCGCAGGCGAAGAAGGCCACCGCCGAGGAAGAAGACCGGCCTGACACAATAGGCCGGGTGACCCGAGCCTCCTTGGACAAGCAGCCGCACGAAGTCGCCTCCATGTTCGACGACGTGGCGGAACGGTACGACCTGACCAACGACGTGATCTCGCTCGGCCAGGCCCGCCTCTGGCGCAAGGCGGTCGCGCAGGCGGTGGACGCGAGGCCGGCGCAGAAGGTCCTGGACCTGGCGGCGGGCACGGCCACGTCGTCGCAGCCGTTCGCGCGGGCAGGCGCGTACGTCGTGCCGTGCGACTTCTCGCTCGGCATGCTGAGCGTCGGCAAGCAGCGGCACCCGTGGATGCCGTTCACCGCGGGCGACGCGATGAAGCTGCCGTTCAAGGACGACACGTTCGACGCCGTCACGATCTCCTTCGGCCTGCGCAACGTCCAGGACACGGTCGCCGCGCTGCGCGAGATGTACCGGGTGACCCGGCCCGGCGGACGCGTCGTCATCTGTGAGTTCTCGGAGCCGACGTGGGGGCCGTTCCGCACGGTCTACATCGAGTACTTGATGCGTGCGCTGCCGCCCGTCGCGCGTACGGTCTGCTCCAACCCGGACGCGTACGTCTATCTCGCCGAGTCCATCCGTTCGTGGCCCAACCAGCCCGAGCTCGCCGCCCTGCTTCAGGAGGCGGGCTGGTCGAAGGTGGCCTACCGAAACCTCACCGGCGGGGTCGTCGCGCTGCACCGCGGATTCAAGCGGGACTAGGGCCCGTCCCCAGCGCGCCCCAGCCTCCCGGGAACAGCTTCCGCAGCTTCCCGGGAACAGCTTCCGCGCAAGGGAGTTGACGGGAACCGTTTGCCGGAGAAGATGTGTCAGTTGATATGTCCTGGCCACTTGCTGTGGTCGGGGTGTGACGGTCGGCGCACGCCGATCACGTCCCCTGATGTTTCTCCCCATAACGGAGCTTTCCGATGGCGTCATCCTGCCCGCACTGTGGGGCTCCAGCTCCCGACGAGGCCCGGTTCTGCATGAGATGCGGGCGCGAACGCGATCCGGTTCCGGCGGCCGAGCCGGAGGACGCGGTGCCGCCCGCCGCCTCCTCGGCGAAGCCGCGGAATTCGGAGGCGTCGAACTCGCCTGCGACGCCCAAGGATTCCGAAGAGGCCGGGTCCGAGGCCGAGGCCGACGATGGCCCCGAGAACTCCGCCGAAAACTCCGAGGCCCCCACAGCCCCCGCAGCCCCCAAGGCCCCCACAGCCCCCAAGGCCCCGGAAGCTCCCGAGGACCCCGAAGCCTCGTCCCACCCCGCGACCCTGGTGGTTCCCCCAGCCCCGGAGTCACCGGCGACCCCCGCTCCGCCCGCTCCGCCCGCAGCCACCCCGGCGCCTCCCACCGCCACTCCGGCGCCTCCCACCGCCACTCCGGCGCCCCCCACCACGCCTCCGCCCCCGGCGGGCGTCCCCGCCCCGGCGGCCGCGGCCGCCCCCGGCGCACCCCCGCTCGCGCCGCCACCCCCGCCCCCCGGCTACACGCCCGCCCCCGCGGGGCCCTCGCCCGTGGGCGCCTACCTCGGGCGGGCGCTGCGCGGCGACTGGGCCGGGGCCGCCCAAGCCGCGCTGTGGCCACTGGCGTTGCTCCTGATCACGGCCGCGGGGTGTGCCATCCCTTCGTACGGTCAGGACGGCGAGGACGTCGTCGGGTTCGGCGACCGGATGCGGATCGCGCTCGCGACGGTGCTCCAGGCGGTCGGCGGCGACGTCACGCTCACCGGCCGCGAGGAGCGGGGCGTCGACGGTTCCTCGCCGTTCGACGGCTCCACCTCGTCGTCCGACGCCGCGATCGACGGCACCATGTCGGTGCATCTGGTCCCGCTCACGGTGACGGCACTGTTCGTCCTGGCGCTGTTCGTCGGCGTACGCATCCTCAGGAACCGGCTGCGCGCCCGCGCCGCCGCGTACGGCGTGAGCCACACGGGCACGACGGCGGGGCTCGAAGCGGCCCTGCGCGTCGGGGTGTTGACCGCCGTCGGCGTGCTGGTGCTCGCGCTGTTCGCGCAGCCCGAGATCGAGGGCGTCGAGCTGTCATCGGCGCCGTTCCTCGCGATGCTCGGCGCGCTCGGGCTGGCGCTCGTCGTGTCCGGTGCCGTGCTGCACGGCGACGACCTCGTGCACTGGCTGGCCGCGCGCCCCGGCGCGCAGGCGTTCGTGCGCGCCGCGGGCGTGGCCCTGCGCGCCCTCGCGATCGTCCTGGTGCTCGCCTCCGCGGTCGGCTATCTCGCCCTCACCCAGATCGACGACCTCTCCGACGCGGCCGACGCGGAGGACGCCGGCGTCTCGCCGTACGTCGCCGCGCTGTTGATCCTGCCGAACCTGGGTCTCGCGGCACTCGGCGTCGGCTGGGGCGCGCCCCTGGAGGCGGAGGCGACCGGGCGGCGCTCGACGTACGGCGGCGACCAGGAGAGCCATTCGTTCGGGCTCTCCGAACTCGGTGACCTGTTCAACTCCGGTGCCGTCGTCGGCGCGTTGGCGCTCGGCCTGGCGTGCGCGCTGACGATCGGCGTCCTCGCGGCGCGCCGGTGCGCGGGCCGGGGCGAGCAGATCCTGTCCGCCGGACTGTTCTTCGGTCTCTTCCTGCTGCTCGCGGCGGTCGGCGGGTTCAGCGTCGAGACCTCGGCGCGCGAGGTGGGCTTCGGCGGTGACTCGGCCAAGGCCACCATCGAGGGCGGCGTGAGCCTGCCGGACGCGCTGCTGTTCGGGCTGCTGTGGGTGGCGGGCGCGGTGGTCGTCGGGCCGCTCCTGGCGCGGATGGCGGGACAGGGGAGCGGGGTGGGCGGACCGCCCGTGCCGCCTGGGCCGCCGGGGTTTGGCGGGGCGCCTGGGGTCGGTGGCGTGCCTGGGGTGCCCGAGGTCGGCGGTGTGGCTGGTGGTGCGGCCGGTTCCGGCGTGGGCCTCGGCATGGGCGCTGGCGCGGCGGGCGGAGCGGGTCCCGACTCGGGCTCTGGCTCGGGCCCTGGCTCCGGCGCGGGCCCCGTCTCTGGCCCCGGCGCGCGTCCTGACACGCACGCCGCGCCCACCCAGAGCGCTCTGCCGCTCCACGGAGCCGGGGTCCCGGCTCCAGGCCCGCCGCCCCCGGCCACCCCAGGCACTCCGGGCACCCCGTCCCACGGCACCCCGCCCCAACACCCCGCCTCCGCCTCGTACGACGCCGCCCACACCTTCCAACTCGGCCATCCGCAGGCCCCGCAGCCCGCTGCGCGCAGGCCGCGCGGTCGCGCGGGCGTCTGGGTGGCCACGCTCGCCGGAGCCTTCGTCGTCGGCGGCGGCGCGGCGGCGGGCATCCTGCTCTGGCAGGACAACGGCGACGACAAGTCGGACGCCAAGGGCAAGGACGATCGGCCGGCCGTCAGCCGAACCGAGGAGTCGTCCCAGGGGCCGACGTCGGACGCCCCGACCGAGGACGCCGCGCAGCCCACGCCGTCCGACCCGTCGACGGACAACGGCGGCACCGACGGCAGCACGGACGGCGGCACGGACGACGGTGCCACCGACAGCGCCGACGTCGCCCCCGTGCCCTCCGGTTCGAAGCGCGTGACCGACACCATGGGCTTCTCGTTCGCCGTCCCCGACGGCTGGAGCCGGGAGCGGGGCGACAACCCGACGCAGATCACGTACGCGGGCGTGACCGGCCCGGAGAACTTCCAGATCGGCGTCATCGACAACGCCGACTACACCTCGTACGGAAACCTCAAGAACATGGAGGTGCACGCCAAGAAGGACCCGGACAAGTCCGACTACCGGCGCGTCCGCCTGGAGGACACCACCTTCCGGGGGCGCCCGGCCGCGGTCTGGGAGTACACGTACAAGGACCGCGCGGACCGCACCATCCACGCGATCAACCACAGCTACATCGCCGACAACGGCACGGAGTACGCGCTCCA
Source organism: Streptomyces aureoverticillatus (assembly GCF_014649395.1). Taxonomy (GTDB): domain Bacteria; phylum Actinomycetota; class Actinomycetes; order Streptomycetales; family Streptomycetaceae; genus Streptomyces; species Streptomyces aureoverticillatus. The sequence goes on along the minus strand of NZ_BMSY01000001.1, from coordinate 1,054,853 downwards.
GCTCTCCTGGCGCGAGGACTTCTGGCCGGCCGGACACGGCGCGCGGACGCATCAGACGGCGCTCGACACCTGGCATCTCACCGGCTAGCCCGGCCAGCCCGGACACCCCTCCGGCGTACGGCACTTCGAGGCGGCGCACGCCCCAGGCGCGCGCCGCCTCCGTCACGTCCCGCCGACGACCCCCACCTCCGGCTGCCCCGGCTCGTCCAGCTCACGCCGGAGCCCGCCGCCGGGAGGCGCCGGGCGCCGCGGCTCGCGTACGCCCGTGCCGCCCCCGCCCTCCTGCGGGCCCACGTCGAACCACACGGTCACGGCGGCGCCGCGCGGGATCTCCACGTCTGGCGGGGGATATTGGCGTACGACGTGGTCGAGCACCAGGTCGTGGAAGTCGGGCCGGTCGGGCGCCGTGAGCCGGACGCCGTGCAGGGCGGCCGTCTCGCGCGCGTCCATCGCCATCAGCCCGACGAAGCGCGGTACGCGCACTTCCGGAGGCCCGACGGGCCCGGGTGTATTCGGCACAGGCGTCACCCCCAGCGGTATGGGGCAGGGTAGCTCCGCCACGCACGACCACAACCCCGGCCGGGACACGACCGCGTAGCCGACCGGGGGCGACCGCGTACCCGACCGGGGGAGTCCCTACAACGTGAGCCGGTAGCAGTACGCCGTCACGCCCGTGCCGGGCGACGTGTACGTCTCCGCGCGCTCCATGCCCAGGCGCCGCGCGACCGCCATCGACCGTTCGTTGCGTATGTCGATCATCGCGACCACCGACCGCACGCCCGCCGCCCGCACCCGCTCCAGCGTCGCCCGCGCGGCCGCGGTCGCGTACCCGCGTCCCCACGCCGCGCGCGCGAGGCGCCAGCCGATCTCGATCTCGCCCGTCGGCCCCCACTCCCGCGGCCACGGCATCGCGCCGGCGAAGCCGACCGGCTCGCCCTCGGGGGCGAGCAGGGTCCACAGGCAGAAGCCGAGTTCGGCGTCGTGTCTGCGCTGCCGCGCGGTCAGCTCCTCGTACGTCGAGCGCTCCCGACTCCAGCCGCCGACGAACTCCATGACCTCCGGGTCGTCGAAAAGACGGTGCCAGACGAAGGCGTCCTCGTCGGTCGGGACGCGCAGCCGGACGGCCGGGGCCGCGACGCCCGCGGTGCCCGTGCCGTTCGCGGCGTCCGCGTCACTCACGGCGCCCGCTCCGTTCACGGGGCTTACGTCGCTCACGTCGCTCACATCGCTCACAAGTGGCCCTTCGCCAGGTTGATCGGTACCGCCTCATAGACTGCCCATATCCCGTGCCCGTCGGCACACAGATTTCGAGCCTTGGGGAGAACCCGCCGTGACCGAGCCCCTCTCCGAACACACCGCTGACGTCATCGTCGTCGGGGCCGGGCCAGCCGGTTCGACCACCGCCTACTACCTGGCGAAGGCGGGACTCGACGTACTGCTCCTCGAAAAGACCGCGTTCCCACGGGAGAAGGTCTGCGGCGACGGCCTCACGCCCCGCGCCACCAAGCAGCTCGTGTCGATGGGAATCGACATCTCCGAAGAGGCGGGCTGGCTGCGGAACAAGGGGCTCCGCATCATCGGAGGCGGCTCCCGGCTGCAGCTGGATTGGCCGGAACTCGCCTCTTACCCCGACTACGGACTCGTACGGAAGCGCGACGACTTCGACGAGCAGCTGGCCCGGCAGGCGCAGAAGGCGGGCGCGCGGCTGCACGAGCGCTGCAACGTGGGCGCCCCGATCATCGACGACCGCACCGGCCGCATCACCGGCGTGCACGCCAAGCTCGGCGAGGACAAGACGCCGGTCACCTTCCACGCGCCGCTGGTCGTGGCCGCGGACGGCAACTCCACGCGGCTGTCGCTCGCGATGGGCCTGCACCGTCGCGAGGACCGCCCGATGGGCGTCGCGGTGCGTACGTACTTCACGTCGCCGCGCCACGACGACGACTACCTGGAGTCCTGGCTGGAACTGTGGGACCGGCGCGGCACCGAGGACCGGCTCCTGCCCGGCTACGGCTGGATCTTCGGCATGGGCGACGGCACGTCGAACGTCGGCCTCGGTGTCCTGAACACCTCCGCCGCCTTCAAGGAGCTCGACTGGCGCGAGATCCTCAAGGCCTGGTGCGCCTCGATGCCCGAGGACTGGGGCTACACGCCCGAGAACATGACGATGCCCATCCGCGGCGCCGCCCTGCCGATGGCCTTCAACCGCCAGCCGCACTACACCCGCGGGCTGCTGCTCGTCGGTGACGCGGGCGGCCTGGTCAACCCGTTCAACGGCGAGGGCATCGCGTACGCCATGGAGTCCGGCCAGATCGCGGCCGACGTCATCGTGCAGGCGCACGCCCGCGCCACGCCCGCCCAGCGCGAACTGGCCCTGCAGAACTACCCGAAGACGCTCAAGGAGGTCTACGGCGGCTACTACACGCTCGGCCGCGCCTTCGTGAAGCTCATCGGCAACCCGAAGGTCATGAAGATCGCCACCCAGCGGGGCCTCACCCACCCGGTCCTGATGAAGTTCACCCTCAAGATGCTGGCGAACCTCACGGACCCGACGGGCGGCGACGCGATGGACCGCATCATCAACGGCCTGAGCAAGGTGGCGCCAAAGGCTTAGGCGCCGTTGCGGCGGGGGTTTCCACCCCGCCGCAACGGTCATCAGCCACGATGGCGCTGCTCGGCGGTGCCGAACCGGCCGCGACATCGCGTCAGCGGACACACGAAAGGGCTGTTGCTCCCGCGGGAGCAACAGCCCTTTCCCTGTTCAGCTCAGAGCACTCGTACCGCGCCGGAGGCGGGGTAGCCCGACAGGTCCTGGATGACGACGCCCTTGCTCGGGTTCGCGGCGTCGAGGTACTGGCCGCCGCCGATGTACACGCCGACGTGGTACGCGGAGCCCTTGCCGCCCCAGTACAGGATGTCGCCGACCTGCAGGTTGGACGTGCCGACCTCGGTGCCGACGGTCGACTGGCTCTGCGAGACGCGCGGCAGGTCCACGCCCGCCTGCTTGAACGCGGCCTGCACGAGGCTGGAGCAGTCCCACGCGTTGGGGCCCGAGGCGCCCATGACGTACGCGTCGCCGAGCTGCGCCTTCAGGAAGCTGATGACCGTCCCGACGCTGCCACTGGCGGGCGCGGGGGCGTCGGAGGACGGGGCGGAGGCGGACGAGCCGCCGCCGGAGGAGGAGGGCGCGGAGGCGGTGCTGAGCTGCGTGCGCTCGGAGTCCCGCGCGGCGCGCTCCTGCGCGGCCTTGCGCTTGGCCTCGGCCTCGGCCTTCTTCTTGGCCTCCGCCGCCTTCTTCTTGGCCTCGGCCTGGTCCTTGGCGGCCTGCTTGGCGGCCTTCACGGCCGCGGCGTCCTGCTGGGCGCGGGCCTCGTAGCTGTCGGCGGTCTGCGCGGTGGCGTCCGCCGACTGGGCGATCTGCGCGGACAGATCGGCCGTCAGGGTGGGCAGTTCGATGGTCTCGGTCACCGGCTCGGCGGCGTTCGCCGTACCAGCGGCGCCGGCCACTGCCAGGGTGCTGAGGACGCCACCGGCAACTCCGGCGCGCAGAGCCATCTTCGACGCGCTGCGGCGGGGCTTCCGGTGGCTGGGTATGTGAGCGGTGTGGGACATGAGAACAACCGCTATCAGGGACACACGGTTCCCTTCAAGAAACGTGTGCTGCGCCACAGTTGCCCGGCGAGCGGCTGAATCCCGGGCGTGTCGCTTCTTATTGACGCCGTAACGGGCAATGCGGACAGTCGTGATCACGCCTGTGATCATGGGTTTTCTGTGTTACGCCCGAATTGCCCGTGGACTACCACCCGGTGAGCCGGTTGGCCAAGCCCGGTTGTTTGCCCACCAGTTCGGGTGTGGCACAGGTCACCTCCGGAGGCTTGTTGCATCTCCCCGAGACCTCGCCGAGACCGCACCGAGATCTTTCCCGAGAACCTTCTCGAGAACTTTCCCGTGGCCTTTCCGGTGGCGCCGTGGCGGTCGACTCGTGAATCGGTGCACACGTCCCCAGACGTCCACACCCGTCCACATCTCTGCCGCCAAAGTGTGAACGCGCTCCTCTATCAAGCGATCACGTCCAGCGCCAATTTGCCTGTAGTGGACACCGCTTGATAGTGCAACCCCGCCCCGACCAGCACCGACGCGCCGAGATGTCACCTCTGGTGATCACTCAGGTGCTTCGCGTACGAAGATCACCGCTCATCCGACTTCATGATCCTTCGTCAGGTGGTGGAGATCACAAAGCCGTTGTCGCACCCCGTGTCGCAGATCACAGACCGGCAGGCATAAGATGCGGGGCAGTTGGGCTTGTGACCTGCTTCACATGTAAGCGATCTTCGCGGGCCCGACGCAACCGCCAGCAGTCAGTGCCGACTGAGAGGAGCGAGGAGCGGTGAACGCCTATGCGCCCATCCTCGTACTGGGAGCCCTCGGGGCAGGCTTTGCGATCTTCTCCGTGGTCATGGCCACGCTTATCGGTCCAAAGCGGTACAACCGCGCGAAGCTCGAGGCCTATGAATGCGGTATCGAGCCGACCCCCACGCCGGCCGGCGGCGGGCGCTTCCCCATCAAGTACTACCTGACGGCGATGCTCTTCATCGTCTTCGACATCGAGATCGTCTTTCTCTACCCCTGGGCCGTCACCTTCGACGCCCTGGGGATTTTCGGGCTCGTGGAGATGCTGCTCTTCGTGCTCACCGTCTTCGTCGCCTACGCGTACGTATGGCGGCGCGGCGGCCTGGAATGGGACTGAGGAGCCACTGAGCATGGGACTCGAAGAGAAACTGCCGAGCGGATTCCTGCTGACCACCGTCGAGCAGGCCGCAGGGTGGGTGCGCAAGTCATCCGTCTTTCCCGCCACGTTCGGACTCGCGTGCTGCGCCATCGAGATGATGACGACCGGCGCCGGGCGGTACGACCTGGCGCGCTTCGGCATGGAGGTCTTCCGCGGCTCACCGCGCCAGGCGGACCTGATGATCGTGGCCGGCCGGGTGAGCCAGAAGATGGCGCCCGTCCTGCGCCAGGTCTACGACCAGATGCCGAACCCCAAGTGGGTCATCTCCATGGGGGTCTGCGCATCCTCGGGCGGAATGTTCAACAATTACGCGATTGTGCAGGGCGTTGACCACGTCGTCCCGGTTGATATCTATTTGCCCGGCTGCCCGCCCCGGCCCGAGATGTTGATGGACGCCATTCTCAAGCTGCACCAGAAGATCCAGACCTCCAAGCTCGGCGTGAACGCCGAGGAAGCGGCCCGCGAGGCGGAGGAGGCGGCCCTCAAGGCACTCCCCACCATTGAGATGAAGGGGCTGCTGCGGTGAGCGAGAAGCACCCGAACAGCGAGGGCGCGCCCGGCGGCGAGCCCCTGAACGGCAACGGCGTCCCGGCCCCGCGCGACACCTCCCCCGAGGTCATCGGCGTACGCAGGGGCATGTTCGGCGCCGAGAACGGCGGCGACACCTCCGGATACGGCGGCCTCGTCCGCACCATCACGCTGCCCGGCGCCACCTCGCGCCCCTACGGCGGCTGGTTCGACGAAGTCGCCGACGAACTCGAAGGCGCCCTGGAGGAACAGGGCCTCGTCCCCGAGAACGCCATCGAGAAGACCGTCGTCGACCGCGGCGAGCTCACCTTCCACATCTCGCGCGAGTACCTCGTCCGGGTGGCCCGCACCCTGCGCGACGACCCGGCCCTGCGCTTCGAGCTGTGCACCGGCGTCTCCGGAGTGCACTTCCCCGGCGACAAGGGCCGCGAGCTGCACGCCGTCTACCACCTGCGCTCGATCACCCACAACCGCCTGATCCGCCTCGAAGTCAGTGCCCCGGACGCCGATCCGCACGTCCCCTCGCTGGTCGCGGTCTATCCGACCAACGACTGGCACGAGCGCGAGACGTACGACTTCTTCGGCCTGATCTTCGACGGCCACCCGGCCCTCACGCGGATCATGATGCCGGACGACTGGCAGGGCTTCCCGCAGCGCAAGGACTACCCCCTCGGCGGCATCCCCGTCGAGTACAAGGGCGCCCAGATCCCGGCTCCGGACCAGCGGAGGTCGTACTCGTGACAACTCCCCACGCAACCCCCCGCGCCACGACGGAAGGCACCGTCTACACGGTCACCGGCGGCGACTGGGACGAGGTCGTCCAGTCCGCGGCGAGGGCCGACGACGAGCGCATCGTCGTCAACATGGGCCCCCAGCACCCCTCCACGCACGGCGTGCTCCGGCTCATCCTGGAGATCGAGGGCGAGACGGTCTCCGAGGCCCGCTGCGGCATCGGCTATCTGCACACGGGCATCGAGAAGAACCTCGAGTACCGCACCTGGACCCAGGGCACCACGTTCGTCACGCGGATGGACTACCTGACGTCCTTCTACAACGAGACGGCCTACTGCCTGGGCGTCGAGAAGCTGCTCGGCATCGAGGACCAGATCCCCGATCGCGCGACCATCCTGCGGGTGCTCCTGATGGAGCTGAACCGGATGTCCTCGCACCTGGTGTGCATCGCCACCGGCGGCATGGAACTCGGCGCGACGACGATCATGATTTACGGCTTCCGTGATCGTGAACTCATTCTCGACATCTACGAGCTGATCACCGGCCTGCGCATGAACCACGCGTACATCCGGCCCGGCGGGCTCGCCCAGGACCTGCCGCCCGGCGCGGTGGACCAGATCCGCGAGTTCGTGAAGAAGATGCACAAGAACCTTCCGGAGTACGACAAGCTCGCCACCGGAAACCCCATCTTCAAGGCCCGCATGCAGGACGTCGGCTATCTCGACCTGGCCGGCTGCATGGCCCTCGGCGCCACCGGCCCGATCCTGCGCTCGGCCGGCCTCCCGCACGACCTGCGCAAGGCCCAGCCCTACTGCGGCTACGAGACGTACGACTTCGACGTCCCCACCGCCGACACCTGCGACTCCTACGGGCGCTTCCTGATCCGCCTGGAGGAGATGCGGCAGTCCCTGCGCATCATCGAGCAGTGCCTGGACCGGCTCGAGCCCGGCCCGGTCATGGTCGCCGACAAGAAGATCGCCTGGCCCGCCCAACTGGCCCTCGGCCCGGACGGCCTCGGCAACTCGCTCGACCACATCAAGAAGATCATGGGCACCTCCATGGAGGCCCTGATCCACCACTTCAAGCTGGTGACGGAGGGCTTCCGGGTGCCGCCCGGCCAGGCCTACGCCGCCGTGGAGTCGCCCAAGGGCGAACTCGGCGTGCACGTCGTCTCCGACGGCGGCACCCGCCCCTACCGGGTCCACTTCCGGGACCCGTCCTTCACCAATCTGCAGGCCATGGCGGCGATGTGCGAGGGCGGCCAGGTCGCCGACGTCATCGTCGCCGTCGCGTCCATCGACCCCGTGATGGGAGGCGTCGACCGGTGACCACCAGTTCCCCCGAGGGCGTCGGCCTGGGCATGCCCCAACTGCCCCCGCCGCCCTACCCGGACGACGTCCGCGCCCGCCTCGAGGCCGACGCGCGCGAGGTCATCTCCCGCTATCCGGACTCCCGCTCGGCGCTCCTGCCGCTGCTGCACCTGGTGCAGTCGGAGGAGGGGCACGTGACGCGCACCGGCATGCGGTTCTGCGCGGACATGCTGGACCTGACCACCGCGGAGGTGACGGCGGTCGCGACCTTCTACTCCATGTACCGCCGCAAGCCGTCCGGTGACTACCAGGTCGGTGTCTGCACCAACACGCTCTGCGCGGTCATGGGCGGCGACGCCATCTTCGAGGCCCTCCAGGAGCACCTGGGCGTCGGCAACGGCGAGACCACCGACGACGGCAAGGTGACGCTGGAGCACATCGAGTGCAACGCCGCCTGCGATTTCGCGCCCGTGGTGATGGTCAACTGGGAGTTCTTCGACAATCAGACCCCGGGCAGCGCCAAGCGCCTCGTCGACGACCTGCGCTCCGGCGCCCAGGTCGAACCGACCCGCGGCGCCCCGCTGTGCACCTTCAAGGAGACGGCGCGGATCCTCGCGGGCTTCCCGGACGAGCGCGCGGGCGCCGTCGAGGCGAGCGGGGGCGCGGGCCCCGCCTCCCTGATCGGACTGCGTCTGGCCAAGGGCGAGGCACCCCCCGCGCGCGTGGTCCACCCGCGAGCGGGCGGACCGGAGGGCACCCAGCCGCACGAGCCGTCTCCCAGCGAGCACCTCAGCTCGCACGACGCGCCGCAGAAGACCTCGGCCTCCGACCCGGCCCACCCGGCCGGACCGACCGCCGAGGAGGGGGAGTGATGACGTTGGCCGCCGAGATCGACAACGAGACCAGCCCGGAGAAGCTGCTGGCGCCGGTGCTTTCGGCCTTCTGGGACGAGGACAAGTCCTGGACGCTGGACACCTACCGCCGCCACGACGGCTACGAGGGGCTCCGCAAGGCCCTCGCCATGGCGCCGGACGACCTGATCGCCTACGTGAAGGACTCCGGCCTGCGCGGCCGTGGCGGCGCGGGCTTCCCCACCGGAATGAAGTGGCAGTTCATTCCGCAGGGCGACGGCAAACCGCACTATCTAGTTGTCAACGCCGACGAGTCGGAGCCCGGGACCTGCAAGGACATCCCGCTCCTCTTCGCGAACCCGCACAGCCTCATCGAGGGCATCGTGATCGCCTGTTACGCGATCCGGTCTTCGCATGCGTTCATCTACCTGCGTGGTGAAGTCGTCCCCGTGCTGCGGCGGCTGCACGAGGCCGTGCGTGAGGCCTACGCGGCGGGCTATCTCGGCAAGAACATCCTGGGCAGCGGACTCGATCTGGAACTCACCGTGCACGCGGGCGCGGGCGCGTACATCTGCGGTGAGGAGACCGCGCTGCTCGACTCGCTCGAAGGCCGCCGTGGCCAGCCGCGACTCCGTCCCCCTTTCCCTGCGGTCGCGGGCCTCTACGCGTGCCCCACTGTTGTCAATAACGTGGAGTCCATCGCGTCGGTTCCCGCGATCCTGCATCGCGGAAAAGACTGGTTCAAATCGATGGGCAGCGAGAAGTCGCCCGGCTTCACGCTGTATTCGCTCAGCGGGCACGTCGCCTCGCCCGGCCAGTACGAGGCGCCGCTCGGCATCACGCTGCGCCAGCTCCTCGACATGAGCGGCGGCATGCGGCCCGGCCACCGCCTCAAGTTCTGGACGCCCGGCGGCTCTTCGACGCCGATGTTCACCGACGAGCACCTCGACGTGCCGCTCGACTACGAGGGCGTGGGCGCCGCCGGTTCCATGCTGGGCACCAAGGCCCTGCAGTGCTTCGACGAGACGACCTGCGTGGTGCGGGCCGTGACGCGCTGGACCGAGTTCTACGCCCACGAGTCCTGCGGCAAGTGCACGCCCTGCCGCGAAGGGACGTACTGGCTCGTGCAGTTGCTGCGCGACATCGAGGCCGGCAAGGGCGTCATGTCCGACCTCGACAAGCTGAACGACATCGCCGACAACATCAACGGCAAGTCCTTCTGCGCCCTCGGCGACGGCGCCGCCTCGCCCATCTTCTCCTCGCTCAAGTACTTCCGCGAGGAGTACGAGCAGCACATCACCGGCAGGGGCTGCCCCTTCGACCCCGCCAAGTCGACGCTCTGGGCCGACCGGAGCGGCCGGTCCGACACGCACACGGAGGTGAACGCATGACAGTACTCCAGCCATCGAGCGGCTCCGCCGCGGGCCAACAGCGTCCCTCCGGGGGCGGAGAGCCGGTGGTTCCGGCGGAGGACCTGGTCTCGCTCACGATCGACGGCATCGAGATCAGCGTCCCCAAGGGCACGCTGGTGATCCGCGCCGCCGAGCTCCTCGGCATCGAGATCCCGCGCTTCTGCGACCACCCGCTGCTCGACCCGGCCGGCGCCTGCCGCCAGTGCATCGTCGAGGTGGAGGGCCAGCGCAAGCCGATGGCCTCCTGCACCATCACGTGCACCGACGGCATGGTGGTGAAGTCGCAGCTGACCTCCCCGGTCGCGGAGAAGGCGCAGCGCGGTGTGATGGAGCTGCTGCTCATCAACCACCCGCTGGACTGCCCGGTCTGCGACAAGGGCGGCGAGTGCCCGCTGCAGAACCAGGCCATGCAGGTCGGTGACCCGGACACCCGTTTCGAGGGCAAGAAGCGCACCTTCGAGAAGCCCGTGCCGATCTCCACGCAGGTCCTGCTGGACCGCGAGCGGTGCGTGCTGTGCGCGCGCTGCACCCGCTTCTCCAACCAGATCGCGGGCGACCCGATGATCGAGCTCCTGGAGCGCGGGGCCCTCCAGCAGGTGGGCACGGGCGAGGGCGACCCCTTCGAGTCGTACTTCTCCGGGAACACCATCCAGATCTGCCCGGTGGGCGCGCTCACGTCGGCGGCGTACCGCTTCCGGTCGCGCCCCTTCGACCTGGTGTCGTCGCCCTCGGTGTGCGAGCACTGCGCGGGCGGCTGCGCGACGCGTACGGACCACCGGCGCGGCAAGGTCATGCGGCGGCTCGCGCAGGACGACCCCGAGGTCAACGAGGAGTGGATCTGCGACAAGGGCCGCTTCGGCTTCCGGTACGCGCAGAAGCCGGACCGTCTGACCACGCCCTTGGTGCGCGACGCCGACTCCGGAGAGCTCGAACCGGCTTCCTGGCCCGAGGCGCTGGAGGTCGCCGCCAAGGGGCTGGCGGCCGCGCGCGGGCGTGCCGGGGTGCTGACCGGGGGGCGGCTCACCCTGGAGGACGCCTACGCGTACAGCAAGTACGCGCGCGTGGCGCTCGACACGAACGACATCGACTTCCGCGCGCGGGTGCACTCCAGCGAGGAGGCCGACTTCCTCGCGGCACGCGTCGCCGGGCGCGGCCGTGACCTCGACGGCGGCGGAGTCACGTACACCGCCCTGGAGAAGGCACCCACCGTCCTGCTCGTCGGCCTGGAGTCCGAGGAGGAGGCGCCCGGCGTCTTCCTGCGGCTGCGCAAGGCCTGGCGCAAGCACGGGCAGCGCACCTACTCGCTCGCCACGTATGCCACCCGCGGCCTGGAGAAGGCCGGCGGCACGCTGCTGCCCGCCGCGCCGGGCACCGAGACCGAGTGGCTGGACGCGCTCGCGGCCGGTGTCGGCCTGGACGAGGACGGCGCGAAGGCCGCCGAGGCGCTCCGCTCCGAAGGCGCCGTCATCGTCGTCGGGGAGCGGCTCGCGGCCGTGCCGGGCGCCCTCACCGCCGCCGTACGGACGGCTTCGGCGACCGGCGCCCAGCTGGTGTGGATCCCGCGCCGCGCGGGCGAGCGCGGGGCCATCGAGGCCGGCGCGGTGCCGTCGCTGCTTCCGGGCGGCCGTCCGGCCACCGACCCGCGCGCGCGGGACGAGGTCGCCGGTGCCTGGGGCGTCGCCGAACTCCCGCACCGCTACGGCCGCGACACCGGCCAGATCGTCGAGGCCGCCGCCACCGGCGAGCTGAGCGCCCTGCTCGTCGCGGGCGTGGAGGTCGCCGACCTGCCGGACCCGGCACGCGCGCGTGAGGCACTCGACGCGGTCGGCTTCCTGGTCTCGCTGGAGCTGCGGCCGAGCGAGGTGACGGAACGCGCCGACGTGGTGCTTCCCGTGGCCGCCGTCGCCGAGAAGCCGGGCACCTTCCTCAACTGGGAAGGCAGGGCCCGGCTTTTCGAGGCCGCGCTGAAGCCGGACCAGATGACCCGTCGCCTCGCCCCGACCGACGCGCGCGTGCTGCACATGCTGGCCGACGCGGGCGACGTCCACCTGGGCCTGCCCGACCTGCTGACCATCCGGCGCGAGCTGGACCGGCTCGGCGGCTGGGACGTCCCGCCCGTCTCCCACCACCACCCTTCCAACGAGGCGCCGAGCGCCGCACCTTCCTATTACGCCACGGGGCCCCTGGAGACGGCGGTCCAGCCGCCCCGGCCCGCCGCCGGGGAAGCCGTCCTCGCGGGCCACCGGCTGCTGCTCGACCAGGGCCGCCTCCAGGAGGGCGACGACGCGCTCGCCGGGACGCGGCACGCGGCGGTGGCCCGGCTCTCGGCGGCCACCGCGGCCGAGGCGGGCGTCAAGGACGGCGACACGCTCGCCGTCACCGGCCCCGCGGGCGTGACCACGCTGCCGCTGCTCGTCACCCAGATGCCCGACCGCGTGGTCTGGCTCCCGCTGAACTCGACCGGGGGAGGCGTCACTTCGGACACCGGCGCCCGGCCGGGCGAACTCGTCCGCATCGGCCCGGCCGTCCTGCCGGCGCCCGCGGAGGCCACGGAGGTGACGTCGTGATGCTTCAGGCAGTGCACACCGCGCAGACAGCGGTGCCCCTGGCGGCCGAAGACCTGTCGATGTTCGGCCGGGACCCCTGGTGGCTCGTCGTCATCAAGGCCGTCTTCTGCTTCGCCTTCCTGATGATCACCGTGCTGTTCTCCATCGTGTGGGAGCGCAAGGTCGTCGCCTGGATGCAGCTGCGCATCGGCCCCAACCGGCACGGCCCCTGGGGCATGCTCCAGTCCCTCGCGGACGGCATCAAGCTGATGCTCAAGGAGGACCTGATCGTCAAGCGCGCGGACAAGGTGGTCTACGTCCTCGCGCCGATCGTCGCCGCCATCCCCGCCTTCATGGCGATCGCGGTGATCCCCTTCGGGCCCGCGGGCAACGAGGTCTCGATCTTCGGGCACCGCACCACGATGCAGCTCACCGACCTGCCGATCGCGATGCTCTACATCCTCGCGGTCGCCTCGGTCGGCATCTACGGCATCGTGCTCGCGGGTTGGAGTTCCGGATCCACCTACCCGCTGCTCGGCGGCCTGCGTTCGTGCGCGCAGATGATCTCGTACGAGATCGCGATGGGCGCCGCGTTCGCCTCGGTGTTCCTGTACTCCGGTTCGATGTCGACGTCGCGGATCGTCGAGGCGCAGGAGGGTCGCTGGTACGTCCTGCTGCTTCCGGTGTCGTTCCTGATCTACATCGTGACGATGATCGGCGAGACCAACCGCGCGCCGTTCGACATGCCGGAGTCCGAGGGCGACCTGGTCGGCGGCTTCAACACCGAGTACTCGTCGATCAAGTTCGCGATGTTCATGCTCGCCGAGTACGTCAACATGGTCACCGTCTCGGCCGTGTCCGTGACCCTCTTCCTGGGCGGCTGGCGGGCCCCGTGGCCGGTGAGCACCTTCTGGGAGGGCGCGAACCACGGCTGGTGGCCGATGGCCTGGTTCGTGCTCAAGGTGCAGCTGCTGCTGTTCTTCTTCATCTGGCTGCGCGGCACGCTGCCCCGGGTCCGCTACGACCAGCTGATGAAGCTGGGCTGGAAGGTCCTCATCCCCGTCTCGGTGGTCTGGCTGATGCTCGTCGCCACCGTCCGGGCGCTGCGCAACGAGGACTACGACTTCAGCGAGGTCGCGCTCTACGTAGGCGGCGGTGTGCTCGCCCTGTTGTTGCTCTCCGTGCTCGTCGACATCTTCCGCGACAAGCGTGAGAAGCAGGAGGCGGCGGCCGGGCCGCCCGCGGAATCCGAGGCCTTCGATCCGATGGCCGGGGGATTCCCGGTGCCTCCGCTGCCCGGACAGAGCCTGCCGCCGGTGCCGCGGCGACGCCCGCGCCACGAGCGGGAGTTGATTGTCAGTGGTGGGCCCGATACTCAAAGTGACGGAAAGGAGGCGTCCGATGGCTGAGCAGTCGAACATGCCGGACCGGCCGAGCTCGCAGCTGCCCGAGCAGCAGCAGGCGGCCGACCCGCAGCAGTCGAATCAGTCCAACCAGGGGTTCCAGAACCCCGTCGCGGGCTTCGGCGTGACCTTCAAGGCCATGTTCAAGAAGCGGCTGACCGAGCAGTATCCGGAGCAGCAGAAGACCACCGCTCCCCGGTTCCACGGCCGGCACCAGCTCAACCGCCATCCGGACGGCCTGGAGAAGTGCATCGGCTGCGAGCTGTGTGCCTGGGCCTGTCCCGCGGACGCCATCTATGTGGAGGGCGCGGACAACACCGAAGAGGAGCGCTACTCCCCGGGCGAGCGGTACGGCCGCGTCTACCAGATCAACTACGCCCGCTGCATCCTCTGCGGCCTGTGCATCGAGGCGTGCCCCACGCGCGCGTTGACGATGACGAACGAATTCGAGCTGGCCGACAGCAGCCGCGAGAACCTCATCTACACCAAGGAGCAGCTCCTCGCCGGCCTCGAAGAGGGCATGGTGGACTCGCCGCACGCGATCTACCCCGGCATGGACGAGGGCGACTACTACCGCGGTCTGGTCACGCAGGCCGCGCCGGGCACGGAGCCCCAGGTGGCCGTCTCCAAGGGCGAGCAGCCCGCCTCCGAGGAGCCGGCGGGGTCCGCCGTCGGGAAGGCCGCCTCCGGCGAAGGGGCCGGGGCCTCGCGGGGGGTGGGCGCATGACCGCCCTCGCGGCCTACACCACCTCCACCGGCGAGGCCTTCCAGTTCTGGGTGCTCGGCACGGTCGCCGTGATCGGCGCGCTGTGCACGATCCTCATGAAGAAGGCGGTGCACAGCGCGCTGTGCCTGGCCGGAACCATGATCATCCTGGCGGTCTTCTACCTCGCCAACGGCGCGTATTTCCTGGGCATCGTCCAGATCGTGGTCTACACGGGCGCGATCATGATGCTGTTCCTCTTCGTGGTCATGCTCGTCGGCGTCACCGCCGCCGACTCCCTGAAGGAGACCATCAAGGGCCAGCGCTGGCTGGCCGCGGCGTGCGGTCTCGGCTTCGCGATCCTGCTGTTCGCGGGCATCGGCAACGCCTCCCTGAAGGACTTCAACGGCCTGGCCAAGGCCAACGAGGGCGGCAACGTGGAGGGCCTCGCGTCCCTCATCTTCACGAAGTACGTCTTCGCCTTCGAGATCACCGGCGCCCTGCTGATCACCGCGACGGTCGGCGCGATGGTCCTCACCCACCGCGAGCGCACGGAGCGTGCCAAGACCCAGCGCGAGCGCGCCGAGGAGCGCGTGCGCGAGGGCAAGCACCTGCCGCCGCTGCCGGCGCCCGGGGTGTACGCCCGGCACAACGCGGTGGACATCGCGGGCCTGCTCCCGGACGGCACGCCGTCGGAGCTCACGGTCAACAAGACGCTGCGCGAGCGCGGCCAGATCCGGGACGTCTCCAGTGAGGCGCTCGACGACCTGCGTGCCCTGGAGCAGCGCTCCACCGACCGCCTGGAGCGGCCGGACCTGCGCCGGACGGACACCGGCCGGAACGGCGACGGCGATCGCGCCGAGGAGACCGAGGAGGCGTCGAAGTGAATCCGGTCAACTACCTGTATCTGGCGGCGCTGCTGTTCGCCATCGGCGCCACCGGCGTACTGATCAGGCGCAACGCCATCGTCGTCTTCATGTGCATCGAACTGATGCTGAACGCCTGCAACCTCGCGTTCGTCGCCTTCTCCCGGCTGCACGGCAACCTGGACGGCCAGATCATCGCCTTCTTCACGATGGTCGTCGCCGCCGCCGAAGTCGTGGTCGGGCTCGCGATCATCGTGTCGCTGTTCCGCTCCCGCCACTCGGCCTCGGTCGACGACGCCAGCCTGATGAAGCTGTAAGGGGTCGCTAGAACCGTGAACACAGAGAACTTGATTGCGCTGCTGGTGGCGGCGCCTCTGCTCGGAGCGGCCGTACTGCTGTGCGGCGGGCGCCGGCTGGACCGGGTGGGCCACTGGCTCGGCACGCTGCTCGCGGCCGTCTCCTTCGTGATCGGCCTGGTGCTCTTCACCGACATGCTCGGCAAGGGCACCGAGGAGCGGTCCCTGCACCAGCACCTGTTCAGCTGGATCCCCGTCGAGGGCTTCCAGGCGGACGTCGCCTTCCAGCTCGACCAGTTGTCGATGACGTTCGTCCTGCTGATCTCCGGTGTGGGCACGCTGATCCACCTGTACTCGATCGGGTACATGGAGCACGACGAGCGCCGCCGCCGCTTCTTCGGCTACCTGAACCTGTTCCTCGCGGCGATGCTCCTGCTGGTCCTCGCCGACAACTACCTGCTTCTGTACGTCGGCTGGGAGGGCGTCGGCCTCGCCTCGTACCTCCTGATCGGCTTCTGGCAGCACAAGCCCAGCGCGGCCACCGCGGCCAAGAAGGCCTTCCTGGTCAACCGCGTCGGCGACATGGGCCTGTCGATCGCCATCATGCTGATGTTCACCACCTTCGGGACGTTCGCCTTCAAGCCCGTCCTGGAGGCCACCGCTGAGACGAGCGAGGGCAAGCTGACGGCAATCGGCCTGATGCTGCTGCTCGCGGCCTGCGGCAAGTCCGCCCAGGTGCCGCTGCAGTCCTGGCTCGGGGACGCGATGGAGGGCCCGACCCCGGTCTCGGCCCTCATCCACGCGGCGACGATGGTGACCGCCGGGGTGTACTTGATCGTCCGCTCCGGGGCGATCTTCAACGGCGCCCCGGACGCGCAGTTGGCCGTCACCGTGGTGGGCGCCGTGACGCTCCTCTTCGGTGCGATCGTCGGTTGCGCGAAGGACGACATCAAGAAGGCCCTCGCCGGTTCGACGATGTCCCAGATCGGCTACATGATCCTGGCCGCGGGCCTCGGCCCCATCGGCTACGTCTTCGCGATCATGCACCTGGTGACGCACGGCTTCTTCAAGGCCGGGCTCTTCCTCGGCGCCGGATCGGTCATGCACGGCATGAACGACGAGGTGGACATGCGGAAGTACGGCGGCCTGCGGAAGTACATGCCGGTGACGTTCGTGACCTTCGGTCTCGGCTATCTCGCCATCATCGGATTCCCGGGCCTGTCCGGCTTCTTCTCCAAGGACAAGATCATCGAGGCGGCGTTCGCCAAGGGCGGCACGGAGGGCTGGATCCTCGGCTCGGTGGCGCTGCTCGGCGCGGCCATCACGGCGTACTACATGACGCGCGTGATGCTCCTGACCTTCTTCGGAGAGAAGCGCTGGGAGCCCGACGCACAGGGCAACGCGCCGCATCCGCACGAGTCGCCGAAGTCCATGACGATCCCGATGATCCTGCTCGCCGTCGGATCGGTGTTCGCCGGTGGCTTCTTCAGCATCGGCGACCGCTTCATGCACTGGCTGGAGCCGGTCACGCACCACGACCACGGCGACTCCCCGCTGAGCGCCGCCACGGTCACCGGCGCCACCATGGTGGTCCTGGTCATCGGCGTGAGCCTGGCCTGGGCGCAGTACGGCCGCCGTCCGGTGCCGTCCGTCGCACCGCGCGGCTCGCTCGTCACCCGCGCGGCCCGCCGCGATCTGCTCCAGGACGACTTCAACCACGTGGTCCTGGTGCGCGGCGGCGAGCACCTCACGCGCTCCCTGGTGTACGTCGACCACACCCTGGTCGACGGCGTGGTCAACGGCACGGCGGCCTCGGTCGGCGGCCTCTCCGGGCGGCTGCGCAAGCTGCAGAACGGCTACGCACGCAGTTACGCGGTCTCGATGTTCGGCGGCGCGGCGGTCCTCATCGTCGCGACGCTGCTGATGAGGGCGGTCTGATACCGATGTCCTTTCCTCTGCTGACAGCGACGGCCGCGCTCCCCGCGGTGGGCGCGATCGCCACGGCGGCCGTACCGGCCGCGCGGCGGACCGCCGCCAAGTGGCTCGCGCTGTTCTTCTCGCTGGCCACACTCGTCCTGGCCGTCGTGGTCCTCGTCCGCTTCGACCCGGACGGCGACCGCTATCAACTGACCGAATCGCGCGCCTGGATCTCGGACTTCGGGGTGCGGTACGAACTCGGCGTCGACGGCATCGGCGTCGCCCTGATCGCGCTCACCGCCCTCCTGATCCCCTTCATCATCCTGGCGGGCTGGCACGACGCCGACCCCCTGGAAACGAAGTCGTCGCGCTGGCGGCCGACCCAGGGCTTCTTCGCCCTGATCCTGGCCGTCGAGGCGATGGTGATCATCTCCTTCGAGGCCACCGACGTCTTCCTCTTCTACATCTTCTTCGAAGCCATGCTCATCCCGATGTACTTCCTCATCGGCGGCTTCGGAGACCGCGCCCACGCGGGCAGCGACGAGAAGGCCTCGGCCCAGCGGTCGTACGCGGCCGTGAAGTTCCTGCTCTACAACCTGGTCGGCGGCCTCATCATGCTGGCCGCCGTCATCGGGCTCTACGTGGTCGCGGGAAACTTCTCCCTCCAGGAGATCGCCGAAGCGCGGGCCAACGGCTCGCTCGACATGGCGACCAACACCGAACGGCTGCTGTTCCTCGGCTTCTTCTTCGCCTTCGCGGTGAAGGCCCCGCTGTGGCCGCTGCACACCTGGCTGCCGAACGCGATGGGTGAGGCCACCGCCCCGGTCGCCGTGCTGATCACGGCGGTGGTCGACAAGGTCGGCACGTTCGCGATGCTGCGCTTCTGCCTCCAGCTCTTCCCGGAGGCGAGCAAGTGGGCGACACCCGTCATCCTCGTACTCGCGCTGATCAGCATCATCTACGGAGCGCTGCTCGCCGTGGGCCAGCGCGACATCAAACGCCTGGTGGCGTACGCGTCGATCTCGCACTTCGGGTTCATCATCCTCGGCATCTTCGCGATGACGTCCCAGGGGCAGTCCGGCGCGACGCTCTACATGGTCAACCACGGCCTCTCCACGGCCGCCCTGATGCTGGTCGCCGGCTTCCTCATCTCGCGCCGCGGCTCGCGTCTGATCGCGGACTACGGAGGAGTGCAGAAGGTGGCGCCGGTGCTGGCGGGCACCTTCCTGGTCGGTGGTCTCGCCACGCTCTCGCTGCCGGGGCTCGCGCCCTTCGTCAGTGAGTTCCTGGTCCTGGTGGGCGCGTTCGCGCGCTATCCGGCGGTCGGCATCATCGCGACCCTCGGCATCGTGCTCGCCGCGCTCTACACCCTCGTCCTCTACCAGCGGACGATGACGGGCCCGGTGAAGCCGGAGGTGTCGGCGATGCCGGACCTACGGGTGCGTGAACTCGTCGTCGTCGCCCCGCTGATCGCGCTCCTGATCGGCCTCGGTGTCTATCCGAAGCCGCTCAGCGAGCTGGTGAACCCGGCGGTCAAGCACACCATGTCCGACGTACAGAAGAAGGACCCCAAGCCCGAGGTGGAGGCGGCCAAGTGAGTGCGACAGCCGTCCACAACCTGTGGACAATGGCGGCGGCCGATCCGATCGACAAGATCGACGCGCCGAAGATCGAGTACGGCCAGCTGGCGCCGACCCTGATCGTCATCGGTGCCGCCGTCATCGGAGTGCTCATCGAAGCCTTCGTACCGCGCAAGTCCCGTTACTACGCCCAGCTCTTCGTGTCCGTCGTCGCGCTGGCCGCCGCGTTCGCGGCGGTCGTCGCCCTCGCCTCCGGGGGGTACGGCACCACGAAGGCCCGGATCGCGGCCATGGGCGCGATCGCGGTCGACGGCCCCGCGCTCTTCCTGCAAGGCACCATCCTGCTCGCGGGCCTCGTCGCCATCTTCACGTTCGCGGAGCGCAGGCTCGACCCGGTGACGCACGGCAACCGGATCGACTCCTTCGTGGCGCAGGCCGGAGCCGTGCCCGGCAGCGCGGGCGAACAGGCCGCCACCAAGGCCGGGTTCACCACCACCGAGGTGTTCCCGCTGGCGCTCTTCGCCATCGGCGGCATGCTCGTCTTCCCGGCGGCGAACGACCTGCTGACCCTTTTCATCGCCCTGGAAGTCTTCTCGCTCCCGCTGTACCTGCTGTGCGCCCTGGCGCGCCGCAAGCGGCTCATGTCGCAGGAAGCGGCCGTGAAGTACTTCCTCCTGGGAGCCTTCGCCTCCGCGTTCACGCTGTTCGGCATCGCGCTGATCTACGGCTACGCGGGCTCGGTGTCGTACGGCACGATCGCGAAGGTCGTCGACGGCACGCTCACGACGGTCGACCCCGCCCTCGCGGGCACCATGGGCAACGACGCGCTGCTCCTCATCGGCGCCGCCATGATCGTGATGGGCCTGCTGTTCAAGGTCGGCGCGGTGCCGTTCCACATGTGGACGCCCGACGTCTATCAGGGCGCGCCCACGCCGGTCACGGGCTTCATGGCGGCGGCGACGAAGGTGGCCGCGTTCGGCGCCCTCCTCCGCCTGCTGTACGTCGTCCTTCCGGGCCTGCGCTGGGACTGGCGGCCGGTGATGTGGGGCGTCGCCGTGATCACGATGCTGGGCGGCGCGATCGTCGCGATCACCCAGACCGACATCAAGCGCCTCCTCGCGTACTCCTCGATCGCGCACGCCGGCTTCATCCTCGCCGGTGTCATCGCGACGACGGAGGAGGGCGTGTCGTCGGTGCTGTTCTACCTGGGCGCGTACTCGTTCGTGACGATCGGCGCGTTCGCGGTGGTCACGCTGGTGCGGGACGCGGGCGGTGAGGCGACGCACCTGTCGAAGTGGGCGGGGCTCGGCCGCCGCTCACCCCTGGTCGCCGCGGTGTTCGCGGTCTTCCTGCTCGCCTTCGCGGGCATCCCGCTGACCTCCGGGTTCTCCGGGAAGTTCGCGGTGTTCAAGGCGGCGGCGGAGGGCGGCGCGGGCGCGCTGGTCGTGGTCGGTGTGATCTCGTCCGCGATCGCGGCGTTCTTCTACATCCGCGTGATCGTGCTGATGTTCTTCAGCGAGCCGAAGGCGGACGGCCCGACGGTCGCCGTGCCCTCGCCGCTGACGATGACGACGATCGGGGTCGGGGTGGCGGTCACGCTGGTGCTCGGTGTGGCGCCGCAGTACTTCCTCGATCTGGCCGGTCAGGCGGGAGTCTTCGTCCGGTAGGCAGGGCCTCGGGCCGGGGCTTCGGCTCCGCCGGGCCTGTTCGCGTACGGTGCCGCCCGGCACCCCGTTCCGTGGGGTGCCGGGCGGTGGCGTGTGCGGGGGTGCCCGGGCGATGGCGCATTCGTCACACCGCGGGGGTGAGCCTGTGGATAACTTCGAGACGTGTCGGCGCGGACCCCTATCGTGGACGCAGTGGTGGAAGCACGCGGTGGTCGAGGCGTGACGTACGGGGGCTGGGCGAAGCATGGGATCGGTGGCATGACAGAGATGGACGAGGGCGCGCGTCCGTTCGCGGACCCGTTTGAGGACCCCTTCGAGGACGAGGATCCGTTCGCGGGCGAGGACCCGTTCATGAGCGGGCAGGGGTCCTCGGGAGCGGGCCCGGGCGGGCGCGGGGGCGCAGGCGGTGCCGCGGCGAGCAGCGGCACGGCGCTGGAGACGCTGCACCGCGTCTTCGGGTACGACTCGTTCCGCGGCGAGCAGGAACCGATCATCGACCACGTGGTCGCGGGCGGCGACGCGGTCGTCCTCATGCCCACCGGCGCCGGCAAGTCCCTGTGCTACCAGATCCCGGCGCTGGTCAGGCCGGGCACGGGTGTCGTGGTCTCCCCGCTCATCGCGCTGATGCAGGACCAGGTGGACGCGCTGCGGGCGCTCGGCGTGCGGGCCGGGTTCATGAACTCGACGCAGGACTTCGACGAGCGCCGTGTGGTGGAGGCCGAGCTCCTCGCGGGCGAGCTGGACGTGCTGTATCTGGCCCCCGAGCGGCTGCGCCTGGACACCACCCTCGACCTGCTCTCCCGGGCCACGATCTCCGTCTTCGCCATCGACGAGGCGCACTGCGTCGCGCAGTGGGGCCACGACTTCCGCCCCGACTATCTGGCCCTGTCCGTCCTCGGCGAGCGCTGGCCGGACGTGCCGCGCATCGCCCTCACGGCGACGGCGACGGACGCCACCCACCGGGAGATCACCCAGCGCCTGGCCATGCCCGACGCCAAGCACTTCGTGGCGAGCTTCGACCGGCCGAACATCCAGTACCGGATCGTGCCGAAGGCGGACCCGAAGAAGCAGCTCCTGACGTTCCTGAAGGAGGAGCACGACGGCGACGCGGGCATCGTCTACTGCCTCTCGCGCAACGGCGTGGACCGCACCGCGGACTTCCTGCGCGCCCACGGGGTCGAGGCGGTGCCGTACCACGCGGGCCTGGACGGCGCCACGCGCGCGCGGCATCAGTCCCGCTTCCTGCGCGAGGACGGCCTGGTGGTCGTCGCCACGATCGCCTTCGGCATGGGCATCGACAAGCCGGACGTCCGCTTCGTGGCCCACCTGGACCTGCCCAAGTCCGTCGAGGGGTACTACCAGGAGACGGGCCGCGCGGGCCGCGACGGACTGCCCTCGACGGCCTGGATGGCGTACGGCCTCCAGGACGTCGTCCAGCAGCGGAAGCTGATCCAGGGCAGCGAGGGCGACGAGGCGTTCCGGCGCCGCGCCGCCGCCCATCTGGACGCCATGCTGGCCCTGTGCGAGACGGTCCAGTGCCGCCGCGCCCAGCTCCTGACCTACTTCGGCCAGGAGCCCACGGCACCGACGTGCGGCAACTGCGACACATGTCTGACCCCGCCGGAGACCTGGGACGGCACGGTGGCCGCGCAGAAGCTCCTGTCGACGGTCGTGCGGCTGCAGCGCGAGCGCGGCCAGAAGTTCGGCGCCGGCCAGATCATCGACATCCTGCTCGGCCGCAAGACGGCCAAGGTCATCCAGTTCGACCACGACCAGCTCTCCGTCTTCGGCATCGGCGAGGAGCTGGGCGAGGGCGAATGGCGGGGCGTGGTCCGGCAGTTGCTGGCCCAGGGCCTGCTCGCCGTCGAGGGGGAGTACGGGACGCTGGTGCTGACCGAGACGAGCGGCGCCGTCCTCGGCCGGCAGCGGGAGGTGCCGCTGCGCAAGGAGCCCAAGAAGCCCGCCGGTGCGGCGCGTTCGGGTGCGAAGGGGGAGCGGAAGGCCCGGGCCGCCGCCGCGGTGGCGGAGCTGCCCGAGGAGGCCGTGGCCGTCTTCGAGGCGCTGCGGGCGTGGCGCGCCGCGCAGGCTCGGGAGCAGGGGGTTCCGGCCTACGTCATCTTCCATGACGCGACGCTGCGGGAGATCGCGACGGCGCGGCCCACTTCCGTGGCGGAGCTGGGTGGTATCGGCGGGGTCGGTGAGAAGAAGTTGGCGACGTATGGGGAGGGTGTGCTGGAGGTGTTGGCGGGGGTGGGGGCGTAGGCCCTGCCGGGGGCTTCCCCAACCCCGCCCCTTCCCGAAACTGGGGGCTCTGCCCCCAGACCCCCGCTCCTCAATCGCCGGAGGGGCTATACCTGGGCCAGATGCAGCCCGTCCGGCGTTTGAGGACTAGCCGCGAAGCGGCGATCCGGGGGTCCAGGGGGCAGAGCCCCCTGGCATCAGCCCCCGCTCGGGGCGATGCGGCCAGTGACCTCGCCGAGGCCCACCCGGGTGCCGTCGGGGCCGGGGGCCCACGCGGTCATCGTGACGACGTCCCCGTCCTCGAGGAACGTCCGCTTCCCGTCAGGGAGTTCGAGCGGATCCCGACCGTTCCAGGTCAGCTCGATGAGGGAGCCGAACTGCTCGGGCGAGGGCCCGCTCACGGTGCCGGAGCCGTAGAGGTCACCGGTCCGCAGGGAGGCGCCGTTGACGGTCATGTGGGCGAGTTGCTGGGCGGCGGTCCAGTAGACGGTGGAGAAGGGAGGTTCGGAGATGACGTGCCCGTTGAGGGAGACGGTGATGCGGAGGTCGTAGCCGCCGGGCTCGTCCGCGACGGACTCGGCGGAGTCGTCGAGGTAGGGGAGCAGCGGTTCGGTACGCGCCGGGGGCACGACCCGTGCCGCGTCCAGGGCTTCCAGCGGCGTGACCCACGCCGAGACGGACGTGGCGAAGGACTTGCCGAGGAAGGGGCCGAGCGGGACGTACTCCCAGGCCTGCAGGTCGCGGGCCGACCAGTCGTTGAGGAGGCAGAGCCCGAAGACGTGCTCGCGGAAGTCGGCGAGGGGCACGGGAGTCCCGAGCGTGGAGGGCGCGCCGACGACGAAGCCGACCTCGGCCTCGATGTCGAGCTTGGTGGACGGGCCGAAGACAGGCGCCGTGTCGGCGGGCGTCTTGCGCTGGCCGGCGGGGCGTACCACGTCCGTCCCGGAGACCACGACGGTGCCGGACCGGCCGTGGTAACCGATGGGCAGGTGCTTCCAGTTGGGGGTGAGCGGGGTGGGCGCGTCCGGGCGGAACATGCGGCCCAGATTCGAGGCGTGGTGCTCGGAGGCGTAGAAGTCGACGTAGTCCGCGACCTCGAAGGGGAGGTGCAGGGTGACGTCGGAGAGGGGGTGGAGCAGCGGGCGGACGATGTCGCGGTGGGCCGGGACCGTCACCCAGGCGGTGAGGGCGCGGCGGACGTCGCTCCACGTGCGGCGGCCCGCGGCGAGCAGCGGCCCCAGCGTGGGCTGGGCGAGCAGCGAGACATAGGGCGAGCCGAGGGCGGCGGCGGCCGCGCCCGCGTCGAGGACGTAGGAGCCGAGCCGGACACCGACCCGCCGCCCGTCCCGGGCGGCGACGTGCCCGTCGGCGGGGGCAGAACCAGGCGCTGATCCGGGCGCGGAGTCCGTGGCGGACCCGGCCGGGGAGAAGACTCCGTACGGAAGATTGTGCGGGCCGAAGGGGTCGCCCTCGGGGAGGTCGAGCGGGTTCTGCTCGGACATGCGTGCCTGCCTCGCTTTCCAATCTGGGTGCCCCACACGTTACGTGGGAAGCACGGGTTGGGGCAGTGTCTAAAGAGTTCGCAATGTCCGGATAAACCGGCGATGGAATGGTCAGTTCCTGCTTAGCTTCCTTTGGGGGGACGCGGACAGGGGTGGGTCCGGGTTCGGTGCGGAGGGGACGCGTGGGGGGACCCGTGACCAATTCCAGCGGCCGTGCGGCCTTGCGACCGGACCGTGAAGTGCCCGGGCTCGTCGTGAAGTTCGGCGACTACCCGCTGCACCACGGCGGGGTGGGGGCGATCCGCAGTCTCGGGCGCCTCGGCATCCCCATGTTCGCGATCACGGAGGACCGGCACACGCCCGCCGCGGTGTCGCGCTACCTCACGCGGGCGTTTCCGTGGCCGACCACCGGCACCGAGGACCCCGCGTTCCTGGTGGAGGGGCTGCTGCGGATCGGGCGGCGGATCGGCAGACCGACGGTCCTGATCCCGACGGACGAGGAAGCCGCGGTGCTGATCGCCGAGCACCAGCGGGAGTTGGGCGACACGGACTTCGGCGGATTCCTGTTCCCGCGGGTGGAGCCCGGGCTGCCCCGCCGGCTCGCCAGCAAGCAGGGCCTGCACGAGCTGTGCGTGGAGCACGGCCTCTCCTCACCCCCCTCGGTGTGCCCGCAGAACCAGGACGACCTGGAGAAATTCGCCGCGACGGCCCGGTTCCCGGTCGTCGCCAAGAACCGGGAGGCGTTCCAGCGCCTCGAACGGCCCGCGGTGAACGGCACCACACGCATCAACACCCCCGAGGGCCTGCTGCGGCTGGCGGGCGGCTGGGGAGAGCGGCCCGGCGTGATCCTGCAGGAGTACCTGCCGCGTGAGCAGGCCGAGGACTGGGTCGTGCACGCCTGCTTCGACGCGGACTCGACGCCGCTCGCCATCTTCACCGGCGTGAAGGTCCGCTCCTGGCCGCCGCACGCGGGCATGACGGCGAACGCGTACGTCGTCGACAACCCGGAACTCACCGACCTCGTCGCACGTTTCATCAAACAGATCGGCTTCACCGGCATCATCGACCTGGACCTCCGCTTCGACCGCCGCGACGGTCAGTACAAACTGCTCGACTTCAACCCACGCATGGGCGCCCAGTTCCGCCTCTTCGAGAACGAGGCCGGGATCGACGTCGTCCGGGCGATGCACCTGCATCTCACCGGCCGCGCCGTCCCCGACGGGGAGCAGCGCGCGGGACACCGCTATGTCGTGGAGAACATCGACCTGCCCGCCTACGTCGCCTACCGCCGCAGCGGCTATGTGACGCCGCACGCGCCTGCCCGCGCCAGCGGCACGGAGCTCGCGTGGCTCGCGGCGGACGACATGTTGCCGTTTTTCACCATGCTCGCGCGTTTCGTACGGCCTGGGGCGAAGCATCTGTACCAACTGTGGCGGACGAATCGCCGCGGCAGCACGACCACGAAGTGACGGTGCGCCCGTGCGACGGCACGGCGCACACGACGTCCTGGGGAGGGACTTCGTGAATCAACCAGCCCGACCGGCCCAGCCGGTTCGACCAGTCATCGTCATCGGGGCGGGGCCCTACGGCCTGTCCACCGCGGCGCACCTGCGGGCCCGCGGCGTATCAGTGCGTGTGTTCGGCGAACCCATGGTGAGCTGGGACGCGCACATGCCCGCGGGCATGCTCCTGAAGTCGACACCCGTGGCGTCGAACATCGACGCGCCGCAGCGCGGCCACACCCTCGTCGACTACTGCGACGCGGCGGGCCTGCCCCGCCTGATCACCGACGAGGACATCATCCCCGTAGAGACGTTCGTCGGGTACGGACAGTGGTTCCAGCAGAAGCTCGTGCCCGGCTTGGAGCGGGTGCGGGTGGTGTCCGTCGACCAGCGGCCGGCCGGGGGCTTCGAGGTGAAGCTGGACTCCGGGGAGCAGTTCGCGGCCCGCGCGGTCGTCGTCGCCACCGGCCTGTCCGGCCTCGCGCGGCTGCCCCGCGAGCTCGCCGCGGCCGTGCCGGACGGACCTTCGCCCGCGGGCCCCGTCTCGCACAGCGCCCAGCACCACGACCTCACGCGGTACGCGGGCCAGGAGCTGCTCGTCGTCGGAGCAGGACAGTCCGCCCTGGAGACGGCGGTGCTCGCGGCGGAGGCGGGCGCGCGCGTGCGGGTGGTGGCGCGCGGTCGGCGCTCGGTGGCGTTCGGCGGACCGCCGTGGGAGCAGCCCAAGCTGCGCCCGGAGTCGCCGTTCGGCCGCGCCTGGTCGCTGTACGCGATCAGCAACTACGCCCAGGCGTACCGCCATCTCCCCGCCGCCACCCGGCACTTCCTCACCCGCCGCGTCCTCGGCCCGCTCGGCGCGTGGTGGCTGCGGGAGCGGTTCGAGGGGAAGGTCGCGGCGAGCGAGGTGCGGCGCATCGCGACGGCCGGTACGCGCGAGGGCCGCCCCGTCCTCACCGTGGAGACCCTCGGCGGCCGCTCCAAGGAACTCACCGCCGACCACGTCATCGCCGCGACGGGATACCGCGTGAACCTCGCCGCCCTCAGCTTCCTCGGCCACGGCCTGCGCGCCCGCCTCGCCGTCAGCCGCGGCACCCCCAAACTGGGCCCGGGCTATGCCTCGTCCGTGCCCGGCCTGTACTTCACGGGCATGTTGGCCGGCTCGTCGTACGGCCCGGTGATGCGGTTCGTGTGCGGCACGGAGTTCGCCTCACCGCGGCTGGCACGGCACTTGGCGGGGGTGTATCGGGGCTGAGGGCGCGGATTCCCGGGGCCGTCCGGCGGGGTGGGGGCGGCCGTCCGGCTCAGCGGCCCGCGACCGCGTTGTCCGGGAGCACCGGCATCGGCGCCGGTTCGACCGCGCGCATGCGCTCCGGCGTCCAGTACTCCGCGGCCGAAGAGGCGTCGTGCGAGACCTCCTTGCTGCTCACGGTGTCCGGCTTCGCGCCCGGTGACGACGTGCGGCCGGTGCCGTCCGAGTCCGCCGCCGACGCCTGCCAGGCGAGCCCCGCGGTGAGCAGCGCGAGGGCGCTCGCGGTGGCGAGGGCGAGTTTGCGGGTCCGGGGCAGTGCCATGGCGTTCCTTGTCATCTGGTGGGCCGGGTCGGCCGGATGGACCGGATGGGCCGGGTGGAGCCGGCCGGTCGGGTTCTTCGTCCGGGGTACGTCACCTCTGTGACGCGCCCCGCCGCCAGGAGGTTCCGTCCCGCTGTTCCCTCGCGCCTCTCACATCCCTCACGTCCCGGCCCCCGGCCCCTCCAGGCCGCCCTGCACCTCCCGCACCCAGGCCCGCAGCCCCGCCGTGAACCCTTCCCGCTGCTCGGGGGAGAGCCCGGCGAGGGCGCGGAGCAGCGGCTCCCCGCGGCGTACGACGAACGATTCGAGCAGCGGGCGGTAGTCCTCGGCCAGAGACACCAGAACCCGGCGGCGGTTCGACTCGTCCGGGGCGCGCGTGACGATCCCGGCGCGGGCCAGGCCGCCGACCAGCTCGCTCGCCGTGGGCAGGGACACCTGAAGCCGGTGGGCGATCCCGCTCACCGTCAACGGCTCGGCGGCCGCCAGGAGTTGGGGGAGCACGGCGCCGTGGCGCGGCGTCAGGCCGTGGCTGTCCATCGCCTCACGCAGCCGCTCCGGCATCAGCTCGCTCACCACCGCGCCGCGGAAGTAGGGCTCCAGCAGGGGGACGAGGCCCACGATCTGGGCCTCGACGGCCGTGGGCTTCCCGGGATCTGACGCGCGTCGCATGCCGTGAGTGTAGTTTGTTCGGAAACTTTGAGTATTCGGCAAGTCGAAGTGTTTGGATAGCTGAAGTGTTGGGGTATCCAAAGTGTGGAGGCTCCGCACACTCACTTCAAGGGGGATCACGACATGCCGTCCATGAGCTACAGCGACGCAGTCAACGACGCGTTGGAACGACTCGCGGATCTTGGCTACGAGCGAGGTGTCGGCGTCGACCTCGCCAACCACGGGCCCATGGCCGCCGAGGCCATCGCGGTGCTCGGGCACGGGGACGAGGTCGCGCACTGGACCGGTCGCTACCGCCGCGCGCTCGACCACCACGAGCCGCCTGCCGCGCGCTTCGTCCTCGATCCCGCCGAAGAGGCGTCCTGGCGCCCCGCGCTGGGCGATTTCGGCCGAGCCGGCGACTGGGAGCGGCTGTTCGCGCGCGAACTCGCCACCGCGCCCTGGCGCGACGTCCTCGCCCGCTGGTGGCCGCGCCTCATCCCCGGTCTCTTCGCCGGCCTGACGCACGGCTTGATCCGGACGGCGCACGCGGTGCGAGGGCTGGCCGCGGCCGGGGACGCACCCACGGGACTCCAGCTCGACGAGCTGGCCAGGGGCCTGGCCTACTGGGCCGCGCGGCACCGCACGCTGCCCGGCAGCCCGGCCCTCCGCGGCACCGACAGCGTGGCGGAAGCCGTCGCCGCGCTGCCCCGCGTGCCGCTCGACGGGCCGCGCGGCCCGGCCGTCGCCCAGGGGCGCCTCGACACCCTCGGACAACTCCCCGGCTATGCCGAGTCGTTGGGGCGACTCGCCCCGCACCCGGCGTCCCGCCTGCTCAGCGACATGACCCTCCAGTTCGCCGATGTCTATCTGGGCCACCCCGAGGTCTTCCCGGTGCCGCTCGTCCACGGCGTCACCGCGCCCGCGGCAGCACGCCTCGTCCTGCCGCACCTGCCCCAGGAGTTGTACGAGCCGACGCTCGCCCAGTTGTGGCAGGTCCAGTCGGCCTTCCTCCTCGCCTTCACCACGGACCGGCGGGACGAGGGCACGACGGCCTGGCGGGCCGAGGCCGCGGACCTGCCCCCGCTCGACGAGCTCGGCGCGCGGGCCGTCGAGCACGGCGACGAGCACGTCATCAAGTTCACCGAGGCATGCCTGCGGGAGTACGCGCTGCGGCCCGACCCCCGCTATCCGGCGGCGGCGTACGCGGCGATACGGCGCATCCCGCGCCTGGACGCGGGCGGGGGCGTGGGAGTGGTCGCCGCGGGGGCGACCGACTAGGGCACGTGCGATGCACAGGAACACCTCACGCGCGATGCACAGGAACACCTCACGGGCGGTGCGCAGGAACAACTTTCGTCCGGCGGTCACATTTCTCCGGCCCCATCCGTCAGGGCAGTGACAGCAACGTGAAAGCCCCTAAGGAGATGGCTATGGAAACGCGTTCGATCACAGCTGAGGTCCCGATGGTTCCGCGGATGTCGGAGGACCCCGCGGAGCTGGTCCCCGATCTTGCGGCGGTGTCGGCGGCGCTGTTCAAGGTAACCGGCAACGGTTCGGTGCCGCGCTCGACGATCAGCCTGGTGCAGTTGCGTGCGGGGCAGATCGTGGCCAACACCTACCTGACCGTTCTGCACACCGGGTTCCTGCGCAAGGCGGGGGAGTCGGAGGAGCGGATCACGTCGGTGGCGTCCTGGCAGGACTCGCCGTACTTCACCGGTGCCGAGCGTGCCGCGCTCGCGCTGGCGGAGGCGGTGCTGCAGCCGTCCGTGCACGGCGAGCGGGTGTCGGACGAGCTGTATGCCCAGGCGGCCGAGCACTATGAGCCCAAGGCGCTGGCCACCCTGATGTTCGCGATAGGTCAGGTCAACTTCTTCATCGCCGTGGCGCTCATAGCCAAGCCGGTGCCCGGCCGGTCGTTCACCGACCCGTGGAAGTGAGGCCGCTCAGGAGGAAGTGAGGCGGCTTTGGGCAAGGCTCGGGCTCAGCGAGCCCGAGCCGACCGCCTCTGCGCTCGCCACCGCCTCCGCCCAGCGTTACGCCTCTGTCCCTGCTGTCCCTGCCTTCACCGCCGCCCACCGTCGCGCCTCCGTCACTGCCTCCGCCCACCGTCGCGCGTCCGATACGGCTCCGCACCCGCAGCGCGCGCTCTTCCGTGGTGTCGGGCTTTCGGGTGACTTCTGGGGCGGGCAACCGGCGGCCCGGGCAAGGAAGTTCGGGCCTGGTCCGGGGCCTGGTTCCCCGAGGGCTCCTCGTTCTGATGAACCAGGAGCGGGCCGTCAAGCCCTGCGCGCCTGTGCGCCCCGGGCGCGCATCACCGGGCGTGGCCGGGCCCGCGACCCGGTGTCTGCCGGGAGTGCGCCGGGCGCACCGGAACCGTCACAGCTCCTGCCACACGGCTTACCGCCCGCCGTCAGATCCGTATTCTTCGGATCATGGCCGCTCCCCTCGCATATGCCCTCATCGCCACTGACCTGGACGGAACCTTGCTGCGCTGCGACGACACGGTTTCCGACCGGTCGCGCAGGGCGCTGGCCGCCGCGAACGAGGGCGGAGCGCGGCACCTTGTCGTCACCGGGCGCCCCGCGCCCCGCGTGCGCCCGCTCCTGGAGGAACTCGGGTGCGGCGGCCTCGCGGTGTGCGGGCAGGGCGCGCAGCTCTACGACGCGGGCAACGGCCGCATGGTGTGGTCGGTGACGCTGGACCGCGAGCTCGCGGAGGCCGCGTTGGGGAAGATCGAGGCCGAGGTCGGGCAGGTCTTCGCCGCGGTCGACCAGGACGGGGTCGATGGTCTGACGCTGATCGAGCCCGGGTACGAGATGCCGCACCCGACGCTGCCCGCTGTGCGGGTGCCGCGGCGTGACGTGCTGTGGGAGGAGCCGATCAGCAAGGTGCTGCTGCGGCACCCCGCGCTGGCGGACGACGAGTTGGCGGAGGTGGCCCGGGGCGCGGTGGGGTCGCTCGCGACCGTCACGATGTCCGGGCCCGGCACGGTGGAGCTCCAGCCGTGCGGGGTGACGAAGGCGACGGGGCTCGCGCTGGCGGCGGAGTGGATGGGGCTGCGGGCCGCCGACACCATCGCGTTCGGTGACATGCCGAACGACATCCCGATGTTCGCGTGGGCCGCGCACGGCGTGGCGATGGCCAACGCCCACGTTGAACTCAAGGCGGTCGCCGACGAGTTGACGGCGTCCAACGAGGAGGACGGGATCGCGGTGGTGCTGGAGCGGCTGATGGGGTGAGGAGGAGCGCCGCGTGCCCGGGAGGGGGCGGGCATGTGTCGGGCACCCGGCGGGTGTGGGGTCCGGCGCCTGGGCGGGGCTGTGCCTGGTGGGGCGGCGCCGGATGATCCGGAGCGGGTGAACGGTGCCGGTTGTTCGGAGCCGGGCGGGGTGAGGGCGGGTGGTGTGGTGCGTGGGGCGCGGTCGGCGTGTGTGGGCCGGGTGCCGGGGGTGCTGGGGGTGGCGGGGGTGGCGGGTGGCCGGAAACGTATGTGGGGTGGATGTCTGGCCGGATGACGTCAGGTGGCGGAGGCGGGGGCTCCGGTTCGGTGGGCGGGCCGTGCCGGGCGGGGCGTACACGGCTGGCGGGGCCCGGCTGGTGTGGCGGGGCCGGGCTGGCGTGCTGCCCGATGTCCGGCCCGAGGGCTCGTGCCGGTGGGTGGCCGACCGTGGAAGGGGAGGCATCACTCGCTCCATGTGGGGCACATCGTTGCCTGTGGAGTATTTCGGTCATTCCATGTCTATCGGGCAGGCTGGTCTCCTCTGCTCGGGCAGGCGCTGGCTGTGATCGAAAGGCGACCGGATACGCTGACTTGAGTGATGGCAGCGACACATCGACAAACCGTGTCATCGACGAATGATCGACCGAGTGATCGACTTGTGATCGTCAGCAGACAGGAGAACCCCTCGTGACCGTCGTCGGGCCCTTCGGGCTGAGCGTGCGGGACCAGGCTCTCGAAGCCGATGTCCAGGCCGGGTTGGCGGCTGTCGAGGAAGGCCTGCTCGAGGCCACCAAGAGCGAGGTCCCCTTCATCACCGAGGCAGCGCAGCACCTCGTGCGGGCCGGCGGCAAACGTTTTCGGCCACTGCTGGTGATGCTCACGGCGCAGTTCGGCGACCCGTACGCGCCCGGAGTGGTGCCGTCGGCCGTGGTCGTGGAGCTGACGCACCTCGCGACGCTGTACCACGACGACGTGATGGACGAGGCCGATGTGCGCCGGGGCGTGCCGAGCGCCAACCAGCGCTGGGGCAACTCCGTGGCGGTCCTCACCGGCGACTTCCTGTTCGCGCGCGCGTCCCACACGCTGGCCGACCTCGGTCCTGAGGCCGTCCGCATCCAGGCCGAGGCGTTCGAGCGGCTGGTCACCGGGCAGATCCTGGAGACGGCGGGGCCGTCCGACGGGCGTGACCCGGTCGACCACTACCTCGAGGTGCTGGCCGGGAAGACCGGCTCGCTGGTCGCCGTCGCCTGTCGGTTCGGGGCGATGATGTCGGGCGCGGACGAGACCGTGGTGGATGTTCTCACGCAGTACGGGGAGCGGTTGGGGGTCGCCTTCCAGCTCGCGGACGACGTGCTGGACATCGCGTCCGAGTCGACGGAGTCCGGGAAGACGCCGGGTACGGATCTGCGGGAGGGGATTCCCACGCTGCCGGTGCTGCGGCTGCGGGAGCGGGTCGCTCGGCTCGGGCTCGCGGAGGATGTCGCGCTGTGTGAGCTGCTGGACTCCGACCTCACGGATGATGCGCGGCATGCGGAGGCGCTGGCTCGGCTGCGGGTGCATCCGGCTCTTGAGCAGGCTCGGCGGGATGCGGTGCGGTATGCGGAGGAGGCGCGGGCTGCGCTGGCTCCGCTGCCTGAGTGTGACGCCAAGGCGTCGTTGGTCGAGCTGTGTGACCTGGTCGTTCACCGGGCGGGCTGAGGGTTTCCCCGCCGCCCACATGTCGGCGCCGTCGGCCTTGGCGCAGCGGGAGCGGTTCGCGTGACGCACGTCACATGAATGTGTCGAGTCTGGATTGAGTCCAGGGTCGGATTCGTTCCGTACTCATGCACAAGAGCCGGCGCAGGGGGCGTCGGACACGGAACGGGGAGATTCGGGTCATGGGCACTGTCATCACGTATGCCAAGAAGCGTCGGCGCACCCTGGTCGTCACCGGTGTCGCGGTCGCCGCGGCCGCCGGTGTGGCCGCCGCCGTACTGCCCGCCACGGCGGACAGCGGCAGCGGGACGAGCGGGACACGCGGAGCCGAGGAGAGCCGGAGCGGCGCGCACGGACTCGGCCACGGCGCCGGAGCGGGCGGCGACGGGACCGTAGTGGCGCAGAGCGGCAAGGCCGTCGGCGGCACCCTCTTCGTGGCGAGCATGAACGGCGCCAACGAGGTGCCCGTCCAGGGCGGTCCCGCCGTCGGCGACAAGGACGGCGCGGCCCTGCAGTTCGTGAAGGTCAAGGGCGACAAGGTCAGCGTCACCGTGAAGTGGCGCGGCACCGCCAAGCCGTCCGCCCTGCACATCCACCAGGGCGCCAGGGGAACCAACGGAGGCATCAAGGTCGACTTCACCAAGCTGCTGGCCAAGGCCAAGCACCAGCGCGTGACCGGCACGGTCAAGGTCACGGATGCCGCCCTGCTGAAGCAGCTCAAGGCGAACCCGAACGGCTTCTACGCCAACCTGCACACCGCCGAGTTCCCCGGCGGAGCCGTCCGCGGTCAGCTCCACAAGGTCACCGCGAACGTCTCCCTGGACGCGGCCGCGCGCAGCTTCCAGGCGTCCGTGGTCAAGGGCAAGCAGATCTACCAGTGCAAGAAGGCCGAAGGCGGCGGGAGCGGCTTCACCTTCCAGCAGCGCGACGTGCGCGCGACCCTCGGCGGCCACATCGCCCACGACTTCGTCGCCCCGAACTCCGGCACCCCGCGCTGGGTCGCCCCCGACCGCAGCGGCGTCACCGGCAAGTTGATCTCCAAGACCGCCAACGGCGAGAAGAACATCGCCGAACTCGACCTGAAGGCCAAGCAGGTCGGCAAGAAGCGCGGGCTGCTCGCGGGCACGACCGAGATCCTGCGCCTCAACACCGTCGGCGGCGTCCAGCCGTCCGGCAGCTGCAAGTCCGGCAGCATCACGTCGGTGCCGTACGGCGCGGACTACGTGTTCGTAAAGCGCTGAGCCTCAGCGCCACGCCCCAGCGCTCAGACCACGTGACGTACGTGCGGAACTCCCCCGTGACGCACTGATCGTCACCATCCCGGGCGGCGCCTCCCCCTACGGGACGGGGGAGGCGCCGCCTCTCTGTGTCATCCCTGAGCAGTACGCGGAGTTGCTCCCGCGGTCTGACGCTTCTGGCTGGCCGATTTGGTCGGATGGAGACAGTTGGAAGACAACACGGACAACCACTCCTGACCAATTCGGGTGAGAATGGCGGCGCGGGGTGGACGCGTGCACGCGGGGACGGAACGCCGCCGCCGACGACGGAGGTAGGGCACACAATGGCACCGTACGAACCGGAGCAGGACACCAACGAGGCGGACGAGCTGAGCGCAGGCCGCCGCAAGGCCGCCCGCTATGTCGTCCCGCTCGCGGTGGCGGGGGTGGCCGCGGCGACCATCGGTCTTGTCCCGGCGCTCGCCACCTCGGGCGACCCGGACCTGCCGGACATCACCGCGCAGGAACTCATCGAGAAGATCGCCGCGTCGGACACCGAGCAGCTGTCCGGCACGGTGAAGATCAGCACCGACCTGGGCCTGCCGTCGTTCGGCTCCGGCATGACCGGCGGCTTCGCCCCGGGCGCGGGCGGCGCCGGCGGCGCGGGGGAGGACGGGGACGCGGGCGGCAAGGGCTCGGCCGACCCGAGCGCCAAGCTGATGGAACTGGCCACCGGCACGCACACGCTGCGCGTCGCCGCCGACGGCCCCGACAAGCAGAAGCTGTCGGTGCTCGACGACGCCGCCGAGTACAGCCTGATCCACAACGGCGACGACGTATGGGCGTACGACAGCGCGTCGAACGAGGCGTACCACTCCAAGGACGCGGGCAAGCACGGCAAGCAGCACGACCGTGAGGGCGCGAAGGACCTGGGCGAGGAAGTTCCCTCCACGCCCAAGGAGTTCGCCGAGCAGGCCCTGAAGGCGGCCGACAAGTCGTCGACGTCCGTGAAGGTCGACGGCAGCGCGCAGGTCGCGGGCCGTGACGCCTACCGCCTGGTGCTCAAGCCGAAGGAGTCCGGTTCGACGGTCGGCCAGATCACCATCGCGGTGGACGCCAAGACGGGTACGCCGCTGAAGTTCACGCTGTCCCCGGCGGGCGGCGGTTCCGCGGTCGTCGACGCGGGCTTCACGAAGGTCGACTTCGGCAAGCCGGCCGCGTCCACCTTCGACTTCAAGCCCCCGAAGGGCACGAAGGTCACCGAGGAGGGCGACGCGACCGGGCACAGGGGCAAGGACGGCGGCGACTTCAAGGGCATGGAGCCGGGCGACGGCCTGAACGGCCTGAACGTCATCGGCGACGGCTGGACGTCCATCGCCGAGCTGAAGACGCCGGGCGGCCGGGGCCTGCCCACGTCGGGCTCGGGCTCCGACTCCGGCGACGTACCGCCGGAGGCCGAGAAGTTCCTGAACTCCCTCGGCGACCAGGTGAAGGGCGACTTCGGCTCCGGCACGGTCTTCAAGACCCGCCTGATCAACGCCCTCGTCACCGACGACGGCAAGGTGTACGTCGGCGCGGTCACGAAGGACGCGCTCGTCAAGGCGGCGAACGCGGCCCACTAGTGGTCGGCGCGACGCACCGCGGGTGCGGCCGCGCGCACGTGTGAGTCGTGGCTACGTGTGAGCCGTGGGTACGTGACGGCGGGCGGCGGTGGGGAGGTACCGGTCCGGTACCTCCCCACCGCCGCCCCATCGTTCAGTCGGGCAACGGGAGGAAGACGGTGCCGAGCACCAAGGGCGGCGGGGCGACGGGCAGCGGCAGCGTGATCGAGACGTTCGGGCTGACCAAGCGGTACGGCGGGCATCTCGCCGTGGACGGGCTCGACCTCAGCGTGCCGCGCGGCAGCGTCTTCGGCTTCCTCGGCCCCAACGGCTCCGGCAAGACCACGACGATCCGCATGCTGATGGGCCTGATCGAGCCGACTTCCGGCCGCGCCAAGGTCCTCGGCCGCCCCATGCCGCACGAGAGCCGCAGGGTCCTGCCCCAGGTGGGCGCGCTCATCGAGGGCCCGGCGCTGTACGGCTTCCTGTCGGGCCGCGAGAACCTCCTGCGGTACGACTCCGCCGACCCGACCGCCGACCCCCGCACCCGCCGGGCCCGCGCCGAGGCGGCCCTCGACCGGGTCGGCCTGACCGCCGCCGCGGGCAAGAAGGCGAAGGCGTACTCGCTGGGCATGAAGCAGCGACTCGGCCTGGCGGCGGCCCTGCTGCAACCGCGCGCGCTCCTCGTACTCGACGAGCCGACGAACGGACTCGACCCGCAGGGCATGCGCGAGATCCGTTCCCTGGTGCGGGAGCTGGCGTCCGAAGGCACCACCGTCTTCCTCTCCTCGCACCTCCTCGACGAGATCGAGCAGGTCTGTACGCACGCGGCGGTGATGACCCGGGGCCGCCTGATCACCCAGGGGCCGGTCGCCGAACTCGCCGCGGGCGCGCGCGGCCGGCTGACCGTGACCACACCGGACACCGGCGACGCGGCCCGCGTACTGAAGGAACTCGGCGTGGCCGACCTGGTTGTCACCGAGGACCGGGTCACGGGCGAGCCGCCCGGCACGGACCTCGCCGACGTCAACGCCGCGCTGGTCGGAGCGGGCGTGCGCGTCCGTGGATTCGGCGTCGAACGGGCCTCCCTGGAGGACGCGTTCGTCGCGCTGACGGGAGAGGGATTCGATGTCGCGGGCTGAGGCGACCGTCCAGACGGGCCAGACGGGCCAGACGGGCCAGACGGACCCGGGCGCGGCGGTGGACGCCGCCGGGAAGGACGGCGGGCAGGCGGGCGCGCCGCGGGCGGTGCGGCTCGCCTGGACGCTCGGCCTGTTCCGCAGCGAGCTGTCGGTCACCTTCCGCCGCTGGCGCACCCTCGCGCTGCTCGCGGTGCTCGCCGCCGTGCCGGTGCTCGTGGGCATCGCCGTCAAGATCGAGACGAGCGACGGCGGGTCGATCGGCGGCGGGGGACCGGACGGGGGCGGCGGGCCCGCGTTCATCGCGCAGGTCACCAACAACGGTCTGTTCCTCGTCTTCACGGCGCTGGCCGCGACGCTCCCGTTCTTCCTGCCGATGGCGATCGGGGTCGTCGCGGGTGACTCGATAGCGGGCGAGGCCAGCGCGGGGACGCTGCGCTATCTGCTGGTGGCGCCCGCGGGCCGGACCCGGCTGCTGCTCGCCAAGTACGTCACCGCGCTGACGTTCTGCCTCGTCGCGACGCTGGTGGTGGCGGCGTCCGCGCTGGCCGTGGGGGCGTTGCTGTTCCCGCTCGGCGAGGTCACGACGATCTCCGGGACGCGGATCGGCTTCGGGGACGGGCTGCTGCGCGCCCTGCTGATCGCGCTGGTCGTCGCCGCCTCACTGATCGGCGTGGCCGCGCTCGGCCTGTTCGTCTCGACGCTGACGAGCAGCGGCATCGCCGCGATGGCGACGACCGTCGGGCTGCTCATCACCGTCCAGATCGTCGACCAGATCCCCCAGCTGCACGCGGTCCACCCGTATCTGTTCTCGCACTACTGGCTGTCCTTCGCCGACCTGATGCGTGACCCCGTCTACTGGGACGACCTGGTCAAGAACCTCGGCCTGCAGGCGCTGTACGCCGGGGTGTTCGGGTCGGCGGCGTGGGCGCGGTTCGGGGCGAAGGACATCGCCTCGTAGGCCTATTCCTCCTCGTACGGTCCTACTCCTCCTCGTACGAGGAGTCGCCGAACGGGAAGCGGGCCAGCGGGATGTCCTCCTGGGCGAAGAACGTCTTGGCGCGGGCCAGGGCCTCGGTGTCGTTCAGGACGTGCCCCGGCCGGGTGCCGTTGCCGAGCAGCACGCCGCCGAAGCGCATCGGGAAGAACGCGGCCGTGTTGCGCAGCGTGCCGACCAGCGGGTCCGCCGCCGCCTCGTTGCGGTCGGCGAGCGCCGTGACGCCCC
This sequence comes from Streptomyces aureoverticillatus, assembly GCF_014649395.1. GTDB lineage: Bacteria > Actinomycetota > Actinomycetes > Streptomycetales > Streptomycetaceae > Streptomyces > Streptomyces aureoverticillatus. The sequence continues at coordinate 1,016,689 of NZ_BMSY01000001.1, read as the reverse complement.
ACAGGGTCCGGCCCGCCAGGGTGTCCTTGAAGTCGAGCCCGGGGACCTCCAGCCAGGCGTCCCAGTAGTCCAGGTAGCGCTTGACGGTGGCCGACACCGAGTACCAGTACAGCGGCGACGCGATGACGATGTCCGTGGCGGCGAGGGTGGCGTCCAGAAGCAGTGCCTCGGTGTCGCCCTCCGGGCGGGGCCGGGCGCGCGGGCGGGTGTCGTCGTGGCGCAGGTCCTCGAAGTCCGGGAGCGGGTGGTCGGCGAGGTCGATCCAGCGCTGCTCGACGTCCGGCGGCAGTTGCTCGGCCGCCTTGCGGGCCAGGATCTCGGTGTTGCCCCGCGGGCGGGCGCTGCCGTGGACGAAGAGGAACGAGCGAGTCATGGAATGCCCCCTGAGTGCGTACGCTTGCGTACGAGGAATGCTTGCGTGCGCACTATATGCACACGCAAGCATTCGCGTCCAGGGGTGCCGGGGCGGCCTCAGGGGTTGAGGGCCGTCACGGCCTCAGGGGTGGCGGCCCTCGATCGGTCGCGGCCTCAGCCGGACAGCCCCCACACCGCGTACGCGACCGCGTCACTGTTGCGGTCGAGCGCCGTGTTGTTGATGTTCGCCGTGGTGTCGCACGACGAGTGGTAGCAGCGGTCGAAGGCCTGGCCGGCCGTGCCGCCCCACTTCTGGGCCTGGGCCGAGGACTTGGCGGTGCTCGCCCCGGCGAAGACGCCGCCGACGGGGACGCCCGCGTTCTTGAACGGCGCGTGGTCGGAGCGGCCGTCGCCCTCGCGGTCCGGTTCGGTGCTCACGTTCAGGCCCGCGTAGTAGTCCTTGAACGTCTTCTCGATGGTGGGGTTGTCGTCGTACACGAAGTAGCCCGGGTTCGGCGAGCCGACCATGTCGAAGTTGAGGTAGCCCTTGATCTTCGTGCGTTCGGCGGCGGGCAGGCCGCGGACGTAGTTCGAGGAGCCGATCAGGCCCAGCTCCTCCGCGCCCCACCAGGCGAACCGCAGGTGCTTGGTGGGCTTGTACTGCTCGCGGGACACGGCGAGCGCGGTCTCCAGGACGGCGGCCGAGCCCGACGCGTTGTCGTTGATGCCCGCGCCGCGGCTCACGCTGTCGAGGTGCGCGCCGGCCATGAGGACCTGGTTGGCGTCACCGCCGGGCCAGTCGGCGATGAGGTTGTAGCCGACGCGGCCGCTGGTGGTGAACTGCTGGACGGTGGTGGTGAATCCGGCGGCGTCCAGCTTGCCCTTGATGTAGTCGAGCGAGGCCTTGTAGCCCGCGCTGCCGTGCGAGCGGGTGCCGCCGTTGGCGGAGGCGATGGACTGGAACTGCGAGAGGTGTGCCTTGACGTTGGCCACGGGGATGTCCGGGGCGGCCGCGCGCGGGGGAGCGGTGGTGCCCGAGGGCCCGGCGGCCGCGGTGGATATCGCACTGGTCGTCAGGAGGGCGGTCGCGGCTATGACGGCGGCCGCCGCGCCGCGTCCGGATACGGAGAGTCTCATGTGGGGGGCTCCGGCTTTCCGTGAGGTCAGTCTTGAGTTGAGTTGAATTCCGAATGAGCCTGGAGTGCCCGATGGTGGAGCCCTGTTGAGTTCACGTCAAGAGCGGGATCCGGACGGCTTGTTCCGCATAACGGGGAGTCGCCGGGCGCTGTGCGCGGGTCCGGGAGCTCACGGAGTCGGCGGCACGAGCACCCGCCAGCCCGGCGAGTAGGTGTCCGGCACCCGCACCGCGTGCCAGTCCCGAGCCCACCCGGGCACGGCGTGCCGCCGCAGCACCAGGACGGACGGCCGCCGCTCGTCGTCCTCCCGCCGTTCGCGGGCCCGCGGCGCGGGCTCACACCCCGCCACGTACGCCAGCGGAATCACCGACGTATTGCCGTCCAGCAGGCAGGGCGCCCGCACCCCCTCCCGGTGCACCACCCGCGCCACCCGCTCCCAGTCCTCCCTCGCGGCCGACTGGATCCGGGAGTTGGAGGACACGAGCGTCAACTGCGCGGCGAGATGCCCCACCAGCAACGCCACGAGCGCGCCCCCGGCGAGCACCGGCACCCGCGCCCCCCGGGCCCACCGCACCGCGGCCAGCACCCCCAGCCCCGCCGGCACCGCCAGCAGCGCGTGCGTGGGCAGCAGGAACCGCGGCGCGGTGTACGGCACCACGACGACGTACGGCAGCGCCGCGCACACCCCCACGGCCAGGGCCAGCCAGCCCCCCGCCGCCGTCCGCCGGGCCCGCCGCACCGACCACAGCCCGACCGGCACGAACACCGCGAGCAGCACCCACCAGCCCAGCGCGGGCGGCCGCACACCGTCACCGGCGCACGGACGGCACAGCAGGGGCCCGTCGATCGCGGTGAGCTGATGCAGCGCGGAGTCCGTGAACCGCAGCCCGCCCTGCACTTCGCTCGCGTCGCCGAGCCGTTCGCGTACGCCACCGAAGCGAACGTACGCCTCGATCACCCACGGCAGCAGGCCCGCCCCCAGCCCGCCGAGCACGGCGAGCGCCCGCCCGCGCGAGCGCCACAGCGGCACCAGCGCGGCGGCGGCCAGCAGCGGGGCCGCCACGGCGGCGCCGTCGTTGGGCCGCATCAGGGTGGCGAGCAGGAGTCCCGCGGCGATTCCCGCGTACGTACGCGGCTCGGGGCGCCGGTGCAGGAAGAGGCCGACGGCGCCCACCGCGCCCATCGCGGTGTAGTGGTTGGGCATCGCCGCGTTGGCGTAGAACAGCGCGAACCAGAGGCTGCCGTACAGCGCCGCGGCGACCCCCGCGACCTCCGGGAGCCGGGGCACGGCCCGCAGCCAGGGCCGGAACCCCAGGAAGAGGGCGGCGGTCGAGAGCGCCGTCAGCCAGATCCGGAGCAGCACGACCGAGTCGCTCCAGGAGGCGACGGGCGCGAGCAGCACGGGCACGCCGCGGGTGCGGGGCGCGCTGAACGGCACGCCGGGGGCCTGGTCGGGGGCGTAGGGGCCGAAGCGGCTGGCGTAGACGAGCTCGTCCCAGCCGAGCCGCAGGTCCAGCGGGACCAGGGCCAGCGAGGCGAGTGCGAAGAGGGCGCAGGCGGCGACGAGCAGCCGGTGGGCCGACCGTTCGCGGTCGCGATGCTCGGGTCGGCTGCTCTGCGGTTTCCACTTCTCGGCGACGGCCACGTGACCACGGTAAGAAACGGGGAGTCGGGTCCGGCAGTACCTATGTGGCCGGGCGTGGCGTCGCGCTGTGGCCGGGTGTGCGCCCGGCGATGGCCGGGTGTGCGCCCCGCGGTGGCCGGGCGTGCGTCCCGCGGGCGGACGTCAGGGGCCGAAGCGGCGGCGGTAGGCCGACGGGGTCAGGCCCGTCTCGCGGCGCAGCCGGGCCCGCAGGTTCGCCGCCGTGCCGAGGCCGCTGCGGTGGGCGACCACGTCGAGCCGCTCCTCGCCGCGCTCGATGAGGCGGCAGGCGTACGCGGTGCGCTCCCCGTTCAGCCACGCCAGCGGCGTCGTGCCGAGCTGGGCGCGGAAGCGGCGGTGCAGCGTGGCCGGGCTGACGGCGGCACGCGCGGCGAGCCCGGCCACGGTGAGCGGTTCGCCGAGCCGCTCCTGGGCCCAGGCGAGCAGCGGCGCGAGCGACTCGTCGGGTACGTCGGGCACGGGCCGCTCCACGAACTGCCGCTGTCCGCCGTCCCGGTGGGCGGCGAAGACCAGGCGCCGCGACACGGAGTTGGCGACCTCCGCGCCGAAGTCGCGGCGCACGATGTGCAGCCCGAGGTCGAGCGCGGCGGCGCTGCCCGCGGCGGTGAGGATGTCGCCGTCGTCGACGAAGAGGACGTCCGGTTCGAGGCGTACGGCGGGGAAGCGCCGCCGGAAGTCGTCGGCCCACTGCCAGTGCGCGGTGGCCCGGCGCCCGTCGAGCACCCCGGCCTCGGCGAGCGTGAACGCCCCGCTGCAGAAGCCGACGAGCCGGGCGCCGCGCGCCCGGGCCCGGCGGACGGCGTCCAGGACGGCCGGGCGGCGCGGCACCTCCGTGTCGGGGCGGTTCGGCACGATCAGGGTGTCCGCCGCGTCGGCGGCGTCGAGCGCGGCGACCCCGGAGAGCGTGAAGAACCCGTCCCGCATCAGGGTGCGCGGCTCGGGCGAGCAGAGCGTGAACTCGTAGAGGTCCCGGCCCAGTTCGGGCCTGCGGAGGCCGAAGATCTCGGTGACGCAGCCGAGCTCGAAGGGGTTGGAGTTCTCGTCGACGATGACGACGACGCGGTGCGGGCGGCTGCCGCGCCGTGCGGAGCCTTGAGAGCTTCCTTGAGAGCTTCCTTGAGAGTTTTCATGCGCCATGTGCGATTTCTAGCACTCGTACAGGGCGCGGGCGAGTCCCACGATGAGTCCATGACCAACGAAACCCCCGTCCACCGGCGGGAACCCATCGCCCTGCACGACGCCCTGGCCTCCTTCGACGCCCTGTGGAGCCCCCGCATCGTCACCCACGTCAACGACTACGACGTACGCGTCACCAAGGTCGAGGGCGAGTACATCTGGCACGTCCACGACGACACCGACGAGTTCTTCCTCGTCCTCGACGGCGAGCTGGACATCGCCCTGCGGGGGCCCGCCGGGGAGCGCACGGTCACGCTCACCAAGGGAGCCGTCTTCACGGTGCCCCGGGGCACCGAGCACAAGCCGATCGCCCGCACCGGCGCCTCGATCCTGCTGTTCGAGCCCACCGGCACGCTCACCGTCGGGGACAGTCACGAGGCCGTGCCGGACCATGTGGACGCGACGACGGGTCACGCGTTGCGCCCCTAGGGGGCCTGCGCCCTTGGTGGCGGCCCCGCCCCTAGTGGAGGCAGAACTCGTTCCCCTCCGGGTCCGCCATCACCACCCACTCGCCCCCGGGTTCCTTCACGTGCCGCAGCACACCCGCGCCCAGCGCCTCCAGGCGGGCCAGTTCCTCCTGGCGGGTGCCGGGCGCGGAGTGCACGTCCACGTGCAGCCGGTTCTTGCCGGACTTCGCCTCCGGCACCCGCTGGAAGAGCAGCCGCCGGCCGAGCCCCGTGCCGCTCTCCTCGTCGTACGGATCGTCCGGGTGCCGGACGGCGATGAGGTCGCGCCAGGCGCGGCGCCCGCGGAACTCGACGGTCATCGCCTCCGGGACGGCGCCGGCGCCGAGCAGCCCCTCGATCAGGGCGCTGTTGTCCTCGACCTCGTACCCCAGGGCCTCGCCCCAGAAGGCGGCCTGGGCGTGCGGGTCCTGGGCGTCGATCACGAGTTTCCAGTGCAGGGTCATGCCTTGATCATGCGTCCGCCGCCGCTTCCGCCGCCACCCGCGCGTCGTACGCCGACCGCGCCGCCGCGATCTCGTTCTGGTGCTCCTCCGTCCAGGTCACCAGGGTCCGGATGGTGTGGTGCAACGTGCCGCCGAGCGGCGTGAGTTCGTACTCCACGCGCGGCGGCACCACCGGGTGCACGGTTCGCTTCACCAGGCCGTCCCGTTCCAGCTGGCGCAGCGTGACCGTCAGCATGCGCTGGCTGATGCCGTCGATCTCGCGCCGCAGCTCGGTGAAGCGCAGACAGCGGCGGTCCAGGAGCGCGATCACCAGCAGGGACCACTTGTCGGCCACCCGGTCCAGGATCTGCCGCACCTGGCAGTCCTCCCGGGTGTCCCACTGGAACGGATCGGTGTCCCCGTAAGGGTCGGCGGTCTCCACGGTGCCCTCCGTCTCCACGGTGCCCTCGCAGTGCCTCGGTGACTTCAAAGTGCCTTCTTCCGCACCTGTAGATGCTGCCGCAGGATTCCTTTGGTTACAAGAAGGAACCGGCCCTCATCGGGGTAACCGAAGGAGGCACCATGGGCGCCCGCGCCTGGGCACTGCTGCTCGTCCTGTGTGGAACGATCTTTCTGGAGGGCGCCGACATCGCGATGCTCGCCGTGGCGATCCCCAGCATCCGGGCCGACCTGGGCCTGTCGACCGGCACGGCGGCCTGGGTGATCAGCGCGTACGTCCTCGGCTACGCCGGATTCACGCTGCTCGGTGGCCGCGCCGCCGACCTGCTCGGCCGACGCCGGATGTTCCTCATCTGGCTCGGCGTCTTCCTGGTCTTCTCCGGGCTCGGCGGGTTCGCGACCGAGGGCTGGATGCTGATCGTGGCGCGGTTCGTGACCGGCGTGGCCGCGGCGTTCATGACGCCCGCCGCGATGTCGATCATCACCACGTCGTACGCGGAGGGCCCGGCCCGCAACAAGGCCCTGCTCGTCTTCGCGGGCACCTCCGCGGGCGGCTTCTCGCTCGGACTGGTCATCGGCGGGCTGCTCACGGAGCTCGGCTGGCAGTGGGTGTTCTTCGCGCCGGTGCTGTTCGCCGCGGTGATCCTGGTGGCGGCGGTGCGGCTGATTCCGGCGCCGGCGCCGGTCTCCGTGCCGGTGCCGGTCTCCGCGTCGGCGCCCGGTCCGGGGTACGCCGCCGGGGCCCCGGCACGCCCCCGCACCGGCGGCTTCGACCTGCCGGGCGCGGCCGCCGCGGCCGGGGCGATGCTGCTCCTCGCGTACGGCGTCGTCAGCCTGGAACACGGCCTGGCCGACTGGCCGGTGACGGCCGCCTCCCTGGTCGCGGGGCTGCTCCTCGTCGCGGTCTTCGTGGCCGTCGAGCGCCGCACCGCCGTGCCGCTGGTACGCCTGGGGATCTTCCGTACGGGGACGGTGGTACGGGCCGGGCTCGGGGCGCTGCTCTTCCTCGGCGCGTTCATGGGCTTCCAGTTCGTCCTGACGCTCTACCTCCAGGAGCTGCGCGGCTGGTCGTCCTGGCAGACGGCGATCGCCCTGGTCGTGATGGGCTGCGACGTCGTGCTCGCGCCGACGCTCACCCCGCGCCTGGTGAACCGCCACGGCCACGCCCGCGTGATCCTCGCGGGCTTCCTGCTCGCGGCGACGGCGTACGCGCTGTTTCTGCCGGTCGGCATGGACTGGACGTACGCGGCGATGTTCCCGACGCTGATCCTCGCAGGCACCGCCTTCGCGCTGGCCTACGGCCCGCTCATGATCGCGGCGACCGACTGCGTGGCCGAGGAGGAACAGGGCCTGGCGGGCGGTCTGTTGCAGACGGCCACGCAGTTCGGGGCGGCGATCGGGATCTCGGCGGTGACGGCGGTGTACGGGCTCACGTCGGCAGGCGGTCCGGCAGGCAGCGAGGACCCCGAGGGTTCCCTCGACGCGTTCCGGGCGGCGCTCACCGTGCCGGTGGTGCTCGCGGTCCTCGGGGTCGTGGTCGCGCTGGCCGGGGTGCGCGGGGGCGGGCGGGAGGCTCAGCCCGCGGCCCGCAGCCACGAGTCGGGGTCCACCTTCTCCGAAGCCGCAGCCTCCGCGTCCGTGGCCCGCGACGCGCGATAGCCGCTCGGCGTGACCCCCCGGATCCGCTTGAACGCGTCGCTGAAGCCGAACCCGTCCGCGTACCCGACCCGCGCGGCCACGGAGGCGACCGTCGCGCCCGGCTCCGTGAGGAGTTCGGCGGCGAGGGTCATGCGCCAGTCGGTGAGGTACGCCATCGGGGGCCGCCCCACAAGGTCGGCGAACCGCCGGGCGAAGGCGGCGCGCGAGACCTGGGCGCGCGCCGCCAGGGACGCCACGGTCCAGGGCCGGGCCGGTTCCTCGTGCAGGGCGCGCAGCGCCGGGCCGACCACGTCGTCGCCGAGCGCGCGGTACCAGGCGGGCGGGCAGGACTCGGGCAGTTCGAACCACTCGCGCAGGGTGCAGGCGAGCAGCCAGTCCAGCATCCGGTCCATCACGTACTGCCGCCCGGGCCGGTCCGCGGCGATCTCGGCGGCGATGAGCTCCACGATCGGCAGGCACTCGTCCTCGGCCGGCACGACCAGGAACGGCGGCAGCGCGCTGGTGAGGCGGCGGCCGACGGAGCCCTCCAACTCGTAGGCACCGGAGATGAGTTCGGTCTCCTCGGCGTCGGCGCCCGCCGAGGCCAGCGCGAACGGGGCCGTGGTGCAGGCGAGCGCGGCGTCTCCCCGGCGCAGGATGCGCGGCTCGCATCCGGCGGCCGTGACCCGGGCCGTGCCGCGCACCACCAGGAACAGTTCGAGCGCGGCGCCCTGCGGGCAGCTCAGCTCCCAGCTGTCCGTGAGCACCTCACGATGGAAACGAGCGCCGTCCGCGCGTACGCCGCGCAGCAGATCCCCCAGAGCGTCCATGCGGCCAACGGTAGCCGCCGCCCGACGGGCCGCCGTGGACGTACTCGTATGGCCGTGAGACGGACGCCCATGTCACCGGCGCGGCCGAGCGGATTGGCTGGTGCCATGACCGAAACCCAGAAGAACACGGCCGAAGACCGGAAGAACGCGCCCGAAAGCCGGCAGTCCGCGACGGACGCCCCCGTCCTCGTCCTCGGCGCCACCGGCAAGACCGGGCGTCGGATCGTGCCCCGGCTGCGGGCGGCGGGCCACACCGTGCGGGCCGCCTCCCGCTCCGGCGAGACCCGTTTCGACTGGAACGAACGCTCTACTTGGGCCCCGGTCCTGTCCGGCGTCCGGGCCCTCTACCTCGTCGCGCCGGAAGACCCGGACCCCGTCGTCGACTTCGTGGCGCAGGCCGCGGCGGCGGGCGTACGCCGCTTCGTGGTCCTGTCCGGGCGGGGCACCCACGTGTCCGGCGAGGCGTTCCTGCCGGGCATGGCGCGGGCCGAGCGGGCCGTCGAGGAGGCAGGCGTCGACTGGACGGTGATCCGCGCCAACAACTTCGCGCAGAACTTCTCCGAGGACTTCTTCCACGCGCCGCTCCTCGCGGGCCGCCTCGCCCTGCCGGTCGGCGACACGCCGGAGCCGTTCGTCGACGTGGAGGACATCGCGGACGTCGCGGTCGCGCTGCTCACCCAGGACGGCCACACGCGCCGCGTGTACGAACTGTCGGGCCCGCGCGCCCTCACCTACGCCGAGGCGGTCGCGGAGATCGCGGCGGCGTCGGGCCGCCCGATGCGCTACGAGCCCATCACGCCGGAGCAGTTCCGCGCCGAGCTGACCGCCGCGGACGTGCCTGACGCCTTCGCCGAGGAGCTCACCGCGCTCTTCGTGTTCGTCGAGGAGGGCCACCTCTCACCGGTGGCGACCGGCGTGCGCGAGGTACTGGGCCGCGAGGCCCGGGACTTCACGGAGTACGTGAAGGCGGCTGCGGCAGCGGGAGCCTGGCGCTAGCGGCCGCGGCCGAGTCGGTGGTCGCGGCGGCGAGGGCGGACGCCCGCACCGCGTTGCGCCGCGCGGTGCGGAGCCCATCGAAGGTGAGCAGTGCCAGCGCCAGCCACACCAGCGCGAACCCGGCCCACCGCTCGGCCGGCATCGCCTCGTGGAAGTACAGGATGCCGAGCAGGAACTGGAACACGGGCGCCAGGTACTGGAGCAGTCCCAGCGTGGACAGCGGCACCCGGATCGCGGCCGCGCCGAAGCACACCAGCGGCGCGGCCGTGACCACACCGGTCGCGGCGAGCAGCGCGGCGTGCCCGAACCCCTCGGTGGCGAACGTGGCCTCGCCGCGCGAGCCGAGCCACAGCACGAAGGCGAGCGCGGGCAGGAACTGCACGGCGGTCTCGGCGGCGAGCGACTCCAGGCCGCCGATGTTGACCTTCTTCTTGACCAGGCCGTACGCGGCGAAGGAGAAGGCGAGCACGAGCGAGATCCACGGCGGGCGGCCGTAGCCGAAGGCGAGGACCAGGACGGCGGCGAGGCCGACGCCGACGGCCGTCCACTGCACGGGGCGCAGCCGCTCGCCGAGCAGCAGCACGCCGATGGCGATGGTGACCAGGGGGTTGATGAAGTAGCCGAGGGACGCCTCGACGACGTGGCCGGAGTTCACGGCCCAGATGTAGACGCCCCAGTTGAGGGTGATCACGGAGGCGGCCACCGTCACCAGGCCCAGCTTGCGTGGCTGGCGCAGCAGTTCGCCGGCCCACGCCCAGCGGCGTACGACGAGCAGCGCGATGCCGACGACCACGAGCGACCAGGCCATGCGGTGGGCCAGGATCTCGCCCGCGCCGGCGGGCTTGAGGAGCGGCCAGAACAGGGGCACGAGGCCCCACATGCCGTACGCCGCGAAGCCGTTCAGCAGGCCTATGCGTGCCTCGGCCTTGGCCTGCGCTGGGGTCACGGCTCCTCCTTCGTGCTCGTGGCCCGGACGCCGGGCCCCGGCAGCCACCCGCTGCCGAGCACGAAGGTAGCGCCCGCACCAGGGGGCTGTCATGCCCGTATCGCCATACGGTCATGACAGCCCCGCGACGGCGCGGTTCAGCCCCTGAACGGTTCAGCCCTTGAACGGGCTCAACGCGGGCTCAGCCCTTGAACGGGCTCAACATGGGCTCAGCCCTTGAGCGCCGCCGCCACCGCGTCGGCCAGCGGCGTCGTCGGCCGCCCGATGAGGCGGCTCAGGTCACCGCTGCCCCCGGCGAGCAGCCCGCGGTCGATGGCGGCGTCCACGTCCACGAGGATCGCGGCCACCGGCTCCGGAATCCCGGCGCCGGTCAGCACGGCGAGGTGCTCGGCGGGGGAGACCTGCCGGTACGTGACGGGCTTGCCGGACTGCGCGGCGACCTCAGCCGCGTACTCGGGGAAGCTCCACGCCACGTCGCCGCTCAGCTCGTACGCGACGCCCTCGTGGCCCTCGCCGGTCAGCACCGCGACGGCCGCCGCGGCGTAGTCGGCGCGCGCCGCGGACCCGACCCGGCCCGCCGCCCCCGCGCTGCCGACGACGGCGCCGTGCGTCAGGACCGGAGCCAGGTGCTCCGTGTAGTTCTCGTGGTACCAGCCGTTCCGCAGGAACGTGTACGGCAGCCCGGAGTCGAGCACCGCCTGCTCGGTGACCTTGTGCTCGGCCGCGAGGTCGAAGTCGGCGTCGGGGCCGCCGAGCACGCCCGTGTACACGAGGTGCGCGACCCCGGCGGCCCGTGCCGCGTCGATCACGGCCCGGTGCTGCGGCACCCGCCGCCCCACCTCGCTGCCGGAGACCAGCAGCACCTTGTCGCCCGCGGCGAACACCCCGGTGAGCGTCTCCGGCGCGTTGTAGTCGGCGACGCGCAGCTCCACGCCGCGGTCCGCGAGGTCCGCGGCCTTCTCCTTGTTCCGTACGACGGCCGCGACCTGCCCGGCGGGCACGCCCGCGGCCAGCAGGCCCTCCACGACGAGGCGGCCGAGGTGTCCGGTGGCTCCGGTGACGACGATGCTCATGGGAAAACTCCTGGTGTGCGCGTTGCGAGGGGGTATGACACTCACCCTACGGCGGGCGCTAACTATCCGTAAGTACCCACTTTGAAGTAAGGTACTGGTATGGCCGTAAGGACCCCAAGCACACCCAGGACCCCCTGGAACACCGACGCGGAGGCGATGTGCCCGCACCGCCTCGTCCTGGAGCACGTCACCAGCCGCTGGGGCGTCCTCGTCCTGATCGCGCTGGCCGAGCGTTCGTACCGCTTCAGCGAGCTGCGCCGCGAGATCGGCCGCGTCAGCGAGAAGATGCTCACGCAGACGCTCCAGACCCTGGAGCGCGACGGCATGGTGCACCGCGACGCCAAGCCCGTCATCCCGCCCCGCGTCGACTACTCCCTCACCGACCTGGGCCGCGAGGCCGCCGAGCTGGTCCGCGCCCTCGGCGCGTGGACGGACCGGCGCATGGACGACGTGCTGGCGGCGCGGGCGGCGTACGACGAAGCCCGGGCGAAGCACGACGAAGCCCGGCCCTGACGGATCAGGACCGGGCTCCGGAGCGGTACGAAGCGCTTAGCCGACGACCGTCCAGGTGTCCCCGCCGGCGAGCAGCGCAGCAAGATCACCCTTGCCGTGCTGCTCGATGGCGGTGTCGAGCTGGTCGGCCATCAGCGTGTCGTACACCGGTCGTTCGGTGCTGCGGAAGACGCCGATGGGGGTGTGGTGCAGCGTGTCCGGGTCGGCGAGGCGGGAGAGCGCGAAGGCCGTGGTCGGCGACGCGGAGTGCGCGTCGTGGACCAGGATCTGCGACTCGTTCTCCGCGGTCACCGCGACCACCTTCAGGTCGCCGGTGGCCGGGTCGCGGACGACGCCCTTGGAGCCGTCGGTGCCGAAGCGGATCGGCGCGCCGTGCTCCAGGCGGATCACGGCCTCCTCGGCCTGCTGCTTGTCCTTGAGGACCTCGAAGGCGCCGTCGTTGAAGATGTTGCAGTTCTGGTAGATCTCCACCAGGGCGGTGCCCGGGTGGTCGGCGGCCTGGCGCAGGACCTCCGTCAGGTGCTTCCTGTCCGAGTCCACCGTGCGGGCCACGAAGGACGCCTCCGCGCCGATCGCGAGCGACACCGGGTTGAAAGGCGCGTCCAGCGAGCCCATCGGCGTCGACTTGGTGATCTTGCCGACCTCGGAGGTCGGGGAGTACTGGCCCTTGGTGAGGCCGTAGATCCGGTTGTTGAACAGCAGGATCTTCAGGTTCACGTTGCGGCGCAGCGCGTGGATGAGGTGGTTGCCGCCGATGGAGAGCGCGTCGCCGTCGCCGGTGACCACCCAGACGCTCAAGTCCCGCCGGGAGGACGCGAGTCCGGTGGCGATCGCGGGGGCGCGGCCGTGGATGGAGTGCATCCCGTACGTGTTCATGTAGTACGGGAAGCGGGACGAGCAGCCGATGCCGGAGACGAAGACGATGTTCTCCTTGGCCAGGCCGAGCTCGGGCATGAAGCCCTGCACGGCGGCCAGGACCGCGTAGTCACCGCAGCCGGGGCACCAGCGCACTTCCTGGTCGGACTTGAAGTCCTTCATGGACTGCTTGCCCTCGGCCTTGGGCACGAGCTTCAGAAGCGTCTCGGAACCTGTGGGCCCCGCGAGCGTGGTGTCAGCCATCGATGGCCTCCTTGAAAGCCGTGGCGAGCTGCTCGGCCTTGAACGGCATGCCGTTGACCTGGTTGTACGAGACCGCGTCCACGAGGTACTTGGCGCGGATCAGCGTGGCGAGCTGGCCGAGGTTCATCTCGGGGATCACCACCTTGTCGTAACGCTTCAGGACCTCGCCCAGGTTCCGCGGGAACGGGTTGAGGTGGCGCAGATGCGCCTGCGCGACGCTCTGCCCGGCGGCGCGCAACCGGCGTACCGCGGCGGTGATCGGCCCGTACGTCGAACCCCAGCCGAGCACCAGGAGCCCGGCGTCGCCGTCCGCGTCGTCGACCTCCAGGTCGGGGACGTCGATGCCGTCGACCTTGGCCTGGCGGGTGCGGACCATGAAGTCGTGGTTGGCCGGGTCGTAGGAGATGTTGCCCGTGCCGTCCTGCTTCTCGATGCCGCCGATGCGGTGCTCCAGGCCGGGCGTGCCCGGGATCGCCCACGGCCGGGCGAGCGTCCCGGGGTCGCGCTTGAAGGGCCAGAACACCTCGGTGCCGTCGTCCAGGGTGTGGTTCGTGCCGGAGGCGAACTGCACGCGCAGGTCGGGGAGTTGGTCGACCTCCGGGATGCGCCACGGCTCGGAGCCGTTGGCCAGATAGCCGTCGGAGAGCAGGAAGACCGGCGTGCGGTACGTGACGGCGATGCGGGCCGCCTCCAGAGCCGCGTCGAAGCAGTCCGCCGGGGTGCGCGGCGCGACGACCGGCACCGGGGCCTCGCCGTTGCGGCCGTACATGGCCTGGAGCAGGTCCGCCTGCTCGGTCTTGGTCGGCAGGCCGGTGGACGGGCCGCCGCGCTGGATGTCGACGATCAGCAGCGGCAGTTCGAGGGAGACCGCGAGCCCGATGGTCTCCGACTTCAGCGCCACACCGGGGCCGGAGGTGGTCGTGACGGCCAGCGAGCCGCCGAAGGCGGCGCCGAGGGCCGCGCCGATGCCGGCGATCTCGTCCTCGGCCTGGAAGGTGCGCACGCCGAAGTTCTTGTGCTTGGACAGCTCGTGCAGGATGTCCGAGGCCGGGGTGATCGGGTACGAGCCCAGGTACAGCGGCAGGTCCGCCTGGCGCGATGCCGCGATCAGGCCGTACGACAGGGCGAGGTTGCCGGAGATGTTGCGGTACGTGCCCGTGGGGAACGCCTTGGCCGCGGGCGCCACCTCGTAGCTGACCGCGAAGTCCTCGGTGGTCTCGCCGAAGTTCCAGCCCGCGCGGAACGCCGCGATGTTCGCCGCCGCGATGTCCGGCTTCTTGGCGAACTTCGTCTTGAGGAACCGCTCGGTGCCCTCGGTCGGCCGGTGGTACATCCACGAGAGCAGGCCGAGCGCGAACATGTTCTTCGACCGTCCCGCGTCCTTCCGGGACAGGTCGAACTCCTTCAGCGCCTCCACCGTCAGCGTGGTCAGCGGCACCGGGTGCACCTGGAAGCCGTCCAGGGAGCCGTCCTCGAGCGGCGAGGTCTCGTACCCCACCTTCTGCATCGCGCGCTTGGTGAACTCGTCCGTGTTCACGATCACCTCGGCGCCGCGCGGCACGTCGCCGATGTTGGCCTTCAGGGCCGCCGGGTTCATCGCGACCAGCACGTTCGGCGCGTCGCCCGGGGTCAGGATGTCGTGGTCGGCGAAGTGCAGCTGGAACGAGGAGACGCCCGGCAGGGTGCCGGCGGGCGCGCGGATCTCGGCGGGGAAGTTCGGCAGCGTCGACAGGTCGTTTCCGAAGGACGCCGTCTCCGAAGTGAACCGGTCGCCGGTGAGCTGCATGCCGTCACCGGAGTCGCCCGCGAACCGAATGATCACCCGGTCGAGGCGGCGCACGTCCTTCTCGCCCGCTGCGGGCTTGCGCTGCTCTCCTACGACGGCTTCGTCGGCCTGCTCGGCCGGGCTACTGACCTGGCTGGTCACTGAACTGGACCTCCCTTGAGGCGGCTCTGCGGAAGCGGCAGGCCGCCCTGCGCTCCCATGGCCCACCCTACGTCTGTAAGGGTCGCCTTCTTAGGGCCGCTCGCATGCTGGACGCACCTTTGAGACAGCTGAATGCCCCGATTTGTCATGCTGTGACTCGCCCCCCGGCCTTTCATGAAGACGCTCTCCGCTCATCCTTTGGTTCTAGGACCATCTGTGGTCCCAGGGCCGTGCTGCGGTGCAGTGTCGTGCGGTCCGTGCGAGTGGTGCCACGGTGGCGCTGTGCGGTCGATCCGTAATCGTGTCCTGGTGGCGGGACGGCGGGTGGCGGCCGTCGGACTCGGTCGGAGTACCTCCGGGGCGGCCGCCGAACCCCTCGGGAATTCAGGAATTGAGGTACGTCAGCACGGCGAGCACCCGGCGGTGGTCCCCGTCGCTGGGGGAGAGCCCCAGCTTCAGGAAGATGTTGCTGACGTGCTTCTCGACGGCTCCGTCGCTCACGACGAGCTGGCGCGCGATCGCCGAGTTCGTCCGCCCCTCGGCCATCAGGCCCAGGACTTCCCGCTCGCGCGGGGTGAGGCCCGCGAGGACGTCCTGTTTGCGGCTGCGCCCGAGCAACTGCGCCACGACCTCCGGGTCCAGCGCGGTGCCGCCCTGCGCGACACGCACGACCGCGTCCACGAACTCGCGCACCTCGGCGACGCGGTCCTTGAGCAGGTAACCCACGCCCCGGCTCGACCCGGCGAGCAGCTCCGTCGCGTACTGCTCCTCCACGTACTGGGAGAGCACGAGCACGCCGAGCCCCGGATGTCGCGCACGCAACTTGACGGCCGCCCGCACCCCCTCGTCCGTGTGTGTCGGCGGCATCCGCACGTCCGCGACCACCACATCCGGCAGGAGGTCCTGCGCCGCGAGGTCGGTGACCGTCTTGATCAGCGCCTCCGCGTCGCCCACCCCCGCGACGACGTCATGCCCACGGTCGGTCAGCAACCGGGTCAGGCCCTCCCTGAGCAGCACTGAATCCTCGGCGATGACCACCCGCACTTTGTCCTCCACGATGTTCCGGCCCCCATGCCCTGTCCCCGCCCCACTAACAGGAACAAGCATCCCAGCATTCGGGCGCCCGGGCGTCACGCTCATTCAATTAGTCCGGCACCACCCACCGGCACCATCCAGCGGGTCGGGCACCTTCCAGCCCGTCCGGCGATTGAGGACGAGCCGCGAAGCGGCGATAGCGGGGTCCAGGGGCGGCAGCCCCTGGTTACGGGAAGGGGCGGGCTCGGGGAGCCTCCCGGCAGGGCCCTACCCCCGCCACGGCAACTCCGCAGTGATCACAGTCGGCCCGCCCACGGGCGACTCGACCACCAGAATCCCGTCGACCGCGTCGAGCCGCTCCGCGAGCCCCGCGAGCCCGGACCCGGAAGAGACATCGGCCCCACCCCGCCCGTCATCACTGACCTGCAGCATCAGCCGGTTCTCGACCTTCCACACGTCCACAGAGGCCCGCCCGGCCCCACTGTGCTTGCTGATGTTCTGCAGCAGCTCGGACACGGTGAAGTAGGCGATCCCCTCGATGGCCGCGGCCGGCCGCGCCGGCAGATCCACCTCGACGTCCACGGGCACGGTGCACCGCGCGGCCAGCGCGGACAGCGCGGCGTCGAGCCCCCGGTCGGTGAGCACGGCCGGATGGATGCCGCGCGCCAGATCCCGCAGCTCCTGGAGGGCCACCTTCACCTCGCCGTGCGCCTCGTCCACCATCCGCGCCGCCGCCTCCGGGTCCTCGGTGAGCTTCTCCTTGGCGAGACCGAGATCCATGGCGAGGGCCACGAGCCGGGCCTGCGCGCCGTCGTGCAGATCGCGCTCGATGCGCCGCAGGTCGGCGGCGGCGGTGTCCACGACGACGCCCCGGTCGGACTCCAGCTCGACGACACGTGACACCAGCCGCGAGGGGCCGAGCAGCCCGAAGACCATGACCCGGTCGACGGTCGTCAGGGCGCGGATGATCCAGGGGGTGGCCAGCGTGACGAGCAGGCCGGTGGCCGCGGTGACACCTATTTCAAAGGGGTTGTCCAGGTATATCCGGTGACCGTCGTCGCCGTAGAGCTGGATCCCGTCCTGTCCGCCGTACATCGGGAACAGCCAGAACCACAGCGGGTACGTCAGCATCGCCCAGCCGTACGTCCAGAAGACCGCCGTCACGACGAACGAGAAGATCGCCCACGGCATGTGGATCACCGCGTACACGACGTGCCGCCAGGAGACGCCGCTCTTGAGGACGGCCCCCATCCACGCCATGAAGCCGCCGCCCTTCGTCCGCAGCGGATGCGGGTCCTGGACGTCCACGCCGAGCAGCGTCCGCGCCCGCATCCGCTCCAGCGCGCCGAAGCCGCGGAGGGACGCCAGGCCCAGGGCGAGCACCGGAATGCCGACGAACGTGATCAACAGGCCCGCGCCGACCGACAGCATCGTCACCGCGAAGACGAAGCCGATGATGCTGATCGGGAACGACAGCAGCACGTACAGGAACTCACGCCATGTGCGTCCCTCCAGCGGGGCGCGCAGCGCGGCGGGCAGACGGCCGAGGCGGCCCTCGTCGCGCCCGCCGCCCGGGTGGCTGCCATGGCCGCCGTGGTCCCCGTGGCCCCAGCGGTCCTCGACGTCGGCTCCCATGAGGTGTCCGTACCCCTGTCCGTAGTCCGTGGCCATCGGTGTCGTCCGTTTCTGCTCGGCCCCGCGCGGTCCGTGCCCGCTCCGCGAGAGCTCCTCTTGTCGTACGTCCAGACTGCGGGGCGGCGGCCGGGCGGACCATGGAGTGGGTCGGCCTCTTGGAACGGGGGTTTTCCCTACCCTCCGGGGGTGGGCTGGACCCTCCGGGGGTGGGCTGGACCCTCCGGGGGTGGGCTGGACCCTCCGGGGGTGGGGCGGGGCCTCACGCCTCCGCGCGGTCCCGCCACGGCAGTTCCGCCGTGATCGTCGTCGGGCCGCCGCTCGGCGAGTCGATGACGAACAGGCCGTCCACCGCGCCGAGCCGGTCCGCGAGGCCCGCCATGCCCGTGCCGCCGTCCAGGCTGGCGCCGCCGTGGCCGTCGTCCCACACCTGTATGAGCAGGCGCTGGTCGGAGCGCCACACCTCGACGCTCGCCGTCCGCGCACCGCTGTGCTTGCTCACGTTCTGCAGCAGCTCGGACACCGTGAAGTACGCGATGCCCTCGATCGCGGCCGCCGGGCGCTCGGGCAGGTCGGCGGTCACCTTCACCGGCACCGTGCACCGCGAGGCGACCGACGAGAGGGCCGCGTCGAGCCCGCGGTCGGTGAGGACCGCCGGGTGGATGCCGCGCGCGAGGTCCCGCAGCTCCTGGAGTGCCAGCTTCACCTCGCCGTGCGCCTCGTCGACCATCGCCGCCGCCGTGTCCGGGTCCTCCAGGAGCTTCTCCTTGGCGAGGCCGAGCCCCATGGCGAGGGCCACCAGGCGGGCCTGCGCGCCGTCGTGCAGATCGCGCTCGATGCGCCGCAGGTCGGCGGCGGCGGTGTCCACGACGACGCCCCGGTCCGACTCCAGTTCGGCGATGCGCCGCTCCAGTTCGTCGGAGCGCGACAGCAGGCCGCGCACCATCGCCCGGTCGGCGTTGGCCAGCACCCGCGCGACGAACGGCAGCACCGGCCACAGCACGAACAGCCCGACGGCCATGATGGTGAACGTCGCGATGCCCCACGGCAGCCGGATGAAGCCGTACAGCATCGTCCGCCAGCCCACCGGGTCCTTGAGGCTGGACCACAGCCAGTTGAGGAAGCTGCCGGAGCGCTTCGACGGCGCCGGCATCGGGCTCGGCTCGTCGATCCGCACGCCGAGCAGCAGCCTGGCCCGCCCCCGCTCGAACTTGCCGATCAGCCGCGCGCCGAACAGCGCGAGCGCGAGCAGCGGCAGCCCGACCACCGTCACCGTCAGGGCGCCGCCGATGGACAGGGCCGACACCACGTAGACGAACCCGACGATGCTGATCGGCAGGTTCACCAGCAGGTGCGCGATCTCCTTCCACGTGTGCACGCCGAAGGCGAAACGGGCAGGCGGCGGGCCCTGTGGCTCGTTGTGCGAAGGCGTGGTGCTTGCGGTCATACGCCAAAGGGTGCCCGGCGCGCCGCGCTCGCGCCATGAGGGGCACCCCACGATCCCCCTGTGGATAACCCCAGCCCACCCCAGCTTGTCCATGACGGTCTGCTTACCTCGCCTTTAGCAGGCCCTAGACTCCCGTGCGTACAGATCGTCGAACGGGCGAGACGGTGAGTGCCGGAGCGACGGGCGAGACGGTGAGTGCCGGAGTTCGGGAATGTCAGGAGTGTTTCGGGAGTGAGGGGCTGACGTGCCAGTGACGACGCACCACACGGACGTCGCGGCGAGCTACTTCGAGTCGTACTCCGTCGTCGGACTGCTCGCCGTCGTGGGCGTGCTGTTCGTCGCCGTGGCCTTCGGCGCGAGCCGACTCCTGCGCCCCGTCGTACCGACTCCGGAGAAGTTGCTCACGTACGAGTGCGGCGTCGACCCGGTCGGCGAGGGCTGGGCCCACACCCAGGTCCGCTACTACGTCTACGCGTTCCTCTACGTCATCTTCGCGGTCGACTCGATCTTCCTCTTCCCGTGGGCGACGGTCTTCGCCGCGCCCGGCTACGGCGCCGCGACCCTCGTCGAGATGTTCATCTTCCTCGGCTTCCTGGCCGTGGGTCTGCTGTACGCATACAAGAAGGGCGTCCTCACATGGGCGTGAACCAGGAGCCCACGGAAGCGGCGGGGTCCGCTGCGGCGTCGGCGCCGTCGGAACCCGTGCTCCTCCCCGAGCCGAAGCGGCTCGGCATCCTCTCCCGCCTCGCCCCCGAGCCGATGAAGGTGGTCCTCAACTGGGGCCGCCGCTACAGCCTGTGGGTCTTCAACTTCGGTCTCGCCTGCTGCGCCATCGAGTTCATCGCGGCCTCCATGGCCCGGCACGACTTCATCCGCCTCGGCGTGATCCCGTTCGCGCCGGGGCCGCGCCAGGCCGACCTGATGGTCGTCTCCGGCACGGTCACCGACAAGATGGCGCCCGCCGTGAAGCGGCTGTACGAGCAGATGCCCGAGCCCAAGTACGTCATCTCGTTCGGCGCCTGCTCCAACTGCGGCGGCCCCTACTGGGACTCGTACTCCGTCACCAAGGGCGTCGACCAGATCATCCCCGTCGACGTGTACGTCCCCGGGTGTCCGCCGCGCCCGGAGGCGCTGCTCCAGGGCATCCTCAAGCTCCAGGAGAAGATCGCGCGCGAGTCGCTCGGCGAGCGGTACGGGGCGGACGCCTCCCGGCCGTCCACGGCCGCGCTGCGCAGCGGCCTCGTCACGCCGCCCGCGCCCGGCGCCTCGGCGGTGGATGCGGGATGACCGGCTGGCTTCCGTCTCCCGTCGAGGAGCTCTTCGGTACGGACGCGACGGCCGAGGAGTCGTACGAGGTCCTGACGGTGGACGTCCCCGTCGCGTCCTGGACCGACGCCCTGCGCACCGCCCGCGACGAACTCGGCTGCACCTACTTCGACTGGCTCAGCGCCGTCGACGAACCGGGCACGGGCTTCCGCGTGTCCGCGCACGTCGTGGCCCTCGCCCCGGTACGACGCCTGCTCGTCCGCACGACCGTGCCGCACGAGGCCCCGGTGCTCCCGACCGCCGTCGACGTCTACGCGGGCGCGGCCTGGCACGAGCGCGAGACCCACGAGATGTTCGGCGTCCGCTTCGACGGCCACCCCCACCTCGTACCGCTGCTGTTGCCCGAGAACTTCGAAGGCCACCCGCTGCGCAAGGACTTCGTGCTGGCGGCGCGGGTCGCCAAGGCGTGGCCCGGTGCGAAGGAGCCGGGGGAGCCTGCGGCGGGGGCTGCGCACGGCGGCCCGAAGCGGCGTCAGATGCTGCCGCCGGGCGTGCCCGACCCCAACGAGTGGGGTCCGCTGAAGGGCCAGCTTCCGGCCGCTCCGGCCCGCCCCGCGCGGGGTGCGGGGCGGGCGGCGGGCGCGGGACGCGCGGCGGGCGCCGCGGGCGCGGGGGAGCGGCCTGCTCGGCGGACGCGTACCGCGGGCGAGGGGTCGGCCAGCCAGTCCGCCGGGCCGGCGGAGGCCGCCGCGCGTCCCGCCGGTCCGACGGAGGCCGCCGCCCCCGCACGCCGCGCGCGTAGCGCGTCGCAGGGCTCGGCCTCGCAACGTACGGAGCCGGCGGCGACGGCTCCGGCTGCTCCGACTCCTCCGACTCCTCCGGCGTCCGAGCCCACGGCCACCCCGGAGGAGGCTCAGGCCGAGGCGCGGCCCGAGCCCCAGGGCAAGCCCCAACCGGGGCCCCGCAGCGCCGACGCCCCGTGGCACCACGCCCGTCCGGCCTTCGACGACGCCGAGGCCAAGCCGGAGGTCCCGGAACCGGAAGCTCCCGAACCGGAAGCTCCCGAACCGCAAGCTCCCGAACCGGAGGCCCCGCAGGCCCCGAAGCCCCCGGAACCGGCAACCCCAGCCCCGGAAACCCCTGAACCCGAAGCCCCCGAAGACGCCGAAAACCGCCCAGGAGGCCCGCAGTGAACGACGCCCTCGACGTCGCCCTGCGACTCCTCGTCGTCTTCGTCGCCTTCCTCGCGCTGCCCCTGGTCATCGGGCAGACCGAGCACAAGGTCATGGCGCACATGCAGGGCCGCCTCGGCCCCATGTACGCCGGCGGTTTCCACGGCTGGGCCCAGCTCGTCGCGGACGGCGTCAAGTTCGCGCAGAAGGAAGACATCGTCCCGGCCGAGGCCGACCGCCGTGTCTTCCAGCTCGCCCCGGCCGTCGCGCTGCTGCCCTACCTGCTCGTCCTCCTCGCCATCCCGATCGGCCCCAGCGAGGGCGCCGTCGGGCAGGTCATCGACGCGGGCGTGTTCTTCGTCCTCGCCGTCATGGGCGTCGGCGTGCTCGGCTCGCTGATGGCGGGCTGGGCGTCGGCCAACAAGTTCTCCCTCCTCGGCGGCCTGCGCACCGCGGCCCAACTCCTCGCGTACGAGCTGCCGATGCTGCTCGCCGCCGCCTCCGTGGCGATGGCCGCGGGCACCGTCTCGCTGCCCGGCATCGTGCACGCCTTCGAGTGGTGGTGGCTGCCGTGGCAGATCGTCGGCGCGATCGTCTTCTTCGTCGCCGGCCTCGCCGAACTCCAGCGCCCGCCCTTCGACATGCCCGTCGCCGACTCCGAGATCATCTTCGGCGCGTACACCGAGTACACGGGCCTGCGCTTCGCCCTCTTCCTGCTCGCCGAGTACGCCGGGATCGTCGTCCTGTGCGGCCTGACCACCGTCCTGTTCCTGGGCGGCTGGCACGGCCCGTGGGGTGCCGACGGCCTCGGCTGGGTGTGGACCCTGCTGAAGACCGCCGTCCTCGCCTTCGTCGTCATCTGGCTGCGCGTCAGTTACCCCCGTCTCCGCGAGGACCAGCTCCAGAAGCTCTCCTGGACCCTCCTCGTCCCGCTCGCCCTGGCGCAGATCGCGCTCACCGGAATCGTGAAGGTGGCGATCAACTAGTGCCCCCGATCCCAGGAAGCGGCCTGGCCAAGGGCCTCGCCGTCACCCTCCGCACGATGACGAAGAAGACCGTCACCGAGCAGTACCCCGACGTCCAGCCCGACCTGCCGCCCCGCACCCGCGGCGTCATCGGCCTGTTCGAGGAGAACTGCACGGTCTGCATGCTGTGCGCCCGCGAGTGCCCCGACTGGTGCATCTACATCGACTCCCACAAGGAGACGGTCCCGCCCGCCGCACCCGGCGGCCGCGAGCGCAGCCGCAACGTCCTCGACCGCTTCGCCATCGACTTCTCCCTCTGCATGTACTGCGGCATCTGCATCGAGGTCTGTCCTTTCGACGCGCTGTTCTGGTCCCCGGAGTTCGAGTACGCCGAGACCGACATCCGCGAACTCACCCACGAACGCGACAAGCTCCGCGAGTGGATGTGGACCGTCCCCGCCCCGCCCGCCCTGGACCCGGCCGCCGAGGAACCCAAGGAACTCGCCGCGGCCCGCAAGGCCGCCGAGAAGCTCGCCGCACAGCAGCAGGCCGAGCAGGCCGAAGCGTCCGAGCAGGCCGAGCCGGGGGAGGGCCAGGCATGACCTTCGCAGCAACCGGCCACGGCACCCTCGCAGCCGCCGCCCCCCAGGGCTTCCTCTCCCCGACCGGCGTCGAGATCGCCTTCGTCCTCGTCGGTCTCGTCACCCTCGGCGCGGCCGTCGTCACCGTCACCACCCGGCAGCTCGTGCACGCCGCGCTGTGGCTGGTGGTGGCGCTCGGCGGGCTCGCCGTCGAGTACCTGCTCCTGACCGCCGAGTTCATCGCCTGGGTCCAGGTCCTCATCTATGTGGGCTCCGTCGTCGTCCTCCTCCTCTTCGGCCTGATGCTCACCAGGGCGCCCATCGGCCGCTCCCCGGACGCCGACTCGGGCAACCGGCCCGCCGCGCTGGCCGTGGCGCTCGCCGCGGCCGCCGCCCTGGTCTGGGTCGTCGTCGACGCCTTCCGTACGCAGTGGATCGACCTCGACAAGCCGCAGGGCACCACCGAGGTGACCGGCTCGATCCTCTTCCGGCACTGGGTCCTGCCCTTCGAGGCGCTCTCGGTCCTGCTGCTCGCCGCGCTCGTCGGCGCGATCGTCCTGTCCCGCAGGAACGCCGCCCGCTCCGAAGACCCCGGCACGTCCCGCCCCGGCCCGGCCGGCGCCCCCAGCGACAGAGCCGGCGACAAGGAGCAGCGCTGATGCACCTCGCCTATCCCGCGGTCCTCGCCGTCCTCCTCTTCTGCGTCGGCCTGTACGGCGTGCTCGCCCGGCGCAACGCGATCCTGGTCCTGATGTCCGTCGAGCTCATGCTCAACGCCGTCAACCTCAACCTCGTCGCCTTCGACGTCTGGCTGCGCGACGCCCTGCACGCCGGCCAGGCCCTGACCCTGTTCACCATCGCCATCGCCGCCGCCGAGATCGGCATCGGCCTCGCGATCGTCCTGGCGGTCTACCGCAACCGCGGCACCTCCGCCGTCGACGACCTCCGCGACACCGCCGAACGCCCCGACGACGGCGGTGACGGCGGCGGCCGCGACTCCGAAGGCGCCGCCGCCGACGAGCCCGACGAGCCCGACCAGCCCGCGGAGGGCAAGGCGTCGCAGAAGGCTGAGGCCCCCGCGTGACCACGACCACCCTCGCCGTCCTCGTCCCCCTGCTGCCGTTCCTCGGCGCCGTCGCCGGACTACTGCTCGGCCGCACGGTCCCCGGCCTCGCCCGTCCGCTGGCCGTCCTTCCCGCGCTCACCTCCCTCGTGCTCGCCGCTGTCGTGGCCGCCCGCCAGGGCGGCGACCACGCGGTGGACGCGGCCACCCAGCTCACCCCCACGGGTTCGGTGCCCGTCGAACTCGCCCTGCACATCGACGGCTTCGCCGCCCTCGTCGCCGTCCTCGTCGGCGTCGTCGCCTCCTGCGTGCAGATCTACTCGACGGCCTACCTGCGCGACGACCCGCGCTACCCCTCGTACGCCGCCCTGGTCTCGCTCTTCACCTCCGCGATGCTGCTCGTCGTCTACTCCGGCGACCTGATGGTGCTCCTGGTCGGCTGGGAGATCATGGGCATCTGCTCGTACTTCCTCGTCGGCCACTACTGGGAGACGCCCGAGGCGCGCGCCGCCTCCCTGAAGGCCTTCCTGGTCACCAAGCTCGGCGACGTCCCCTTCCTGATCGGTCTGTTCGCCCTCGCCGTGGACGCCGACTCGTTCCGGATCACGGAGATCCTGGCCACCGTCGCGGACGGCGGCCTCGACCACCCCACTCTCGTCGCGCTGCTGCTCCTCGCGGGCGTCGCGGGCAAGTCCGCGCAGTTCCCGCTGCACACCTGGCTGCCCGACGCGATGGCGGGCCCGACCCCCGTCTCCGCGCTCATCCACGCCGCGACGATGGTCGCCGCCGGTGTCTACTTCATCGCCCGGCTCCTCCCGGTGTTCGCCGCCTCGGCGGCGGCCCTGGTCGTCCTCGCCGTCATGGCCGCCGTCACGATGGCCGGTTCGGCGCTCGCCGCGCTCGCGCAGGACGACATCAAGCGCGTCCTCGCGTACTCGACGATCGGCCAGCTCGGCTACATGACCGGCGCCCTCGCCGTCGGCGACCGCGGCGCGGCCGTCTTCCACCTCCTGTCCCACGGCGCCTTCAAGGCGCTGCTGTTCCTCGCCGCCGGCGTGATCATCCACGCCGCCGGCACCAACTCGCTGGCCGCGATGTCCCGCATGAAGGACCTGCGCGCCCGCGTCCCCGACGCCTACTGGACGATGACCGTGGCGCTCCTCGCGCTCGCCGCGATCCCGCCGTTCAGCGGCTTCTTCTCCAAGGAGGCCGTCCTCGGCGCCGCCGAGCACACGGCCACCGGCCACGCCGAGTCCGCCCCGGAGTCGGCGGGCTGGATCGTCCTCGTCGCCGGCCTGGTCACGGCCCTGCTCACCGCCGCCTACGCGGCCCGTCTGTGGCTACTCGCCTTCTACGGCAGGGGAGCCGACGCACCCGACCACGGAAAGCAGCCCGTGGCCATGACAGCCGTGCTCTGGGTGCTCGCCGTCCCGTCGCTCGCCTTCGGCGTGACCGTCGGCGTCCTCCCGGACTGGTTCGACGGCCACAAGCTCGCCCCGACGCTCACCACCTCCGTCCTCGGCACGGGCCTCGCCCTCGTCGGCGCCCTGGTCACGTACGGCGCGTGGCGGCACACCACCGCGCTCGCCGCCCGCGTCCCGATCGGCGCGGTCGCCGCCCACCCGGACGCCGACGCGGGCCAGGTCGAGGCGGAGGCCATCGCCACGCACGCGCCCGCGTACGGAGATGTCGCGAGTGCCCCCGACCCGGCGGACCCGGGCCGCCTCCTGCTCGGCCCGCTGCACCGCCACGCCGCCGTCGGCTTCCACCTCGACGCCGTATACGCGGCCCTGTTCGTCCGCCCCGTCCAGGCCGGCGCCCGCCTCGTCCGCTTCCTCGACCGCGAGGTCGTGGACACCTACGTACGCGGCGCGGGCACCGCACCCCGCTGGCTCGGCGCGGCCGTCCGCCGCGCGCAGACCGGCAACGTGCAGACCTATCTGAGCGCGCTGCTCGCGGGCACCGTCGTCCTGGCGGTCGCCGCCGTCCTCGTCGCCACCGCCGGAGCGTGAGCAGCCGTGATCGGTATCAGTGAGTCAGTGATGCAGTTCCTTCTCGCGTTGATCGTCGTCGGCCCGCTCATCGGCGCCGTCGCCGCTCTCCTGCCGGCCCCGCCCGGGCTGAAGGGGAAGTCCCCGGACCAGGCCGTGCTGCGCCACGGCGTGACCGTGACCGGCGTGATCCTCGCCGCCGCGATCGTCCTCGCCCTCGGCTTCGACCACGACCACCCGTCGAAGATCCAGGCCACGACGGACATCAGCTGGATCCCCGCACTCGACGTGCGCATCCACCTCGGCATCGACGGCATCTCGCTCCCCCTCCTGGTCCTGACCGCGCTGCTGACCTTCCTCTGCGCGCTGTACAGCTACTTCAAAATGCCATCGGGCCCGTCCCCCAAGGCATTTGTGGCCCTGCTGCTCGTACTCGAGTCCGGCACCCTCGCCACCTTCGCCGTCCTCGATCTGCTGCTGTTCTTCCTCGCCTTCGAGATGGTCCTCATCCCGATGTACTTCCTCATCGCCCGCTGGGGCGGCGCCCAACGCACGCAGGCCGCCTGGAAGTTCATCCTCTACACGCTGCTCGGTTCCGTCGTCATGCTGCTCGGCCTGCTCCTCATCGGGCTGAGGGCGGGCACATTCGACATGGTGGCACTCGCCACTGACAACGACCGCGAGCTGAGCACATCCGTGCAGGTCATCGCCGTTCTGGCGATCGGGATCGGGCTCGCGGTCAAGACGCCGATGTGGCCGCTGCACAGCTGGCTGCCGGACGCCCACACCGCCGCGCCCACCGTCGGATCGGTCCTGCTGGCCGGTGTCCTGCTGAAGATGGGAACGTACGGGTTCGTCCGGATCCTGCTGCCGATCGCGCCCGACGGGATGGAGACGTTCGCGCCCTATCTCGCCGCGTTCGCCGTCGTCGGGATCATCTACGGATCGCTCGCCTGCCTCGCCCTCGCCAGGCCCGGCGCGAAGGGCGACCTCAAGCGCCTCATCGCGTACTCCTCCGTCGGCCACATGGGCTTCGTACTCCTCGGCATCTCGACCATGACGCCCACCGGCGTGAACGGCGCGCTGTTCGCCAACATCGCCCACGGCCTCATCACCGGCCTGCTGTTCTTCCTCGTCGGAGCGCTCAAGGACCGCACCGGCAGCAGCGACCTCGACACCCTGGCCAAGGAGTCCGGCGCCGCCCTCTACGGCAGGGCCCCGCGCCTCGGCGGCCTGCTCGCCTTCGGTGCCGTCGCCTCGCTCGGCCTTCCCGGACTCGCCGGATTCTGGGGCGAGATGCTCGCCCTATTCGGCGCGTTCAAGCCCGCCGACGAGCTGAGCCGCCCGGCGTTCCTCACGTTCATGGCGATCGCCGCGTTCGGCACCCTGCTCACGGCCGCGTACATGCTCGTCGTCGTACGCCGCGTCTGCATGGGCCCGACCGCCGAGCCCTCGGGCGCGCCGAAGCTCGCCGACGTCCACGGCTACGAGTTCGCCGCCTGGACGCCCCTCGTCGCCCTCACCGTCCTCGCCGGCCTCTGGCCCGCGGCCCTCCTCGGCCTCACCGACCCGGCCGTCCAGCAGCTCCTCGCAGGAGGCAAGTCGTGACCGCCGCCGCAAGCACCGCGAGTGCCGTCTCCGGAGCCGTCGAAAGCTCCGCGAGCGTCATCCAGTCCGTCGACTGGGTCGCGGTCGCGCCGCCGACGATCGTGGCCGTGGTGGGCCTCGCCGTCCTCGTCACCGACCTCTTCCTGAGCGAGCGCAACAAGCACCTGCTCGGCTGGATCTCCCTGGCGGGCCTCACCGCGGCGGGCCTGTTCCTGCTGCCCCTCACCGACTCGCACCGTTCCACGTTCTGCCTGAGCGGTCCGCGCGCCACCGCCTGCAGCTACACCGTGGACGAGTTCACGCTCGTCATCCAGCTCCTGGTCATCGGCGGCGCGCTGCTCACCGCCCTGCTTTCGATGACCGCCCTGAAGGACGCGCGCAGCACCGACAAGGAACTCCCCGAAGGGGAGTTCTGGTTCCTGCTGCTCTCCTCCGCCGCGGGCGCCGCCCTGCTGCCCGCCTCCCGCGACCTGGCGACGCTCGTCGTCGCCCTGGAGGTCGCGTCCCTGCCGGCCTTCGCGCTCGTGGGCCTCAGGCGCGGCGACAAGCGCTCCTCCGAAGCGGCCCTGAAGTTCTTCCTCTCCTCGGTGACGGCGACAGCCGTGACCCTCCTGGGTGTCAGCTTCGTGTACGCGGCGACGGGCACCATGCACCTCACGGAGCTCGGCGAGAAGCTCGGGAACGTCGACGGGCAGCTGGACACGCTCGCGCAGACCGGCGTCGTCCTCACTCTCGTCGGCTTCGCCTTCAAGGTGGCGGCCGTCCCCTTCCACTTCTGGGTACCCGACACCTACGTAGGCGCGCCCCTGCCCGTCGCCGCGTACCTCTCGGTCGTCGGCAAGGCCGTCGGTTTCACCGGCCTGATCCTCGTCACGGTCGTCGCCTTCCCGGAGTACGCGGACGTCTGGGGCCCGGCGCTCGCCGCGCTCGCCGCCCTCACCATGACCGCCGGGAACGTCGCCGCCCTGCGCCAGCGGGCCACGCGCGCGTACAGCGCGGTCCGGCTGCTCGCCTGGTCCTCGGTCGGCCAGGCGGGCTACCTCCTGGTGCCGATCGCCGCGGCCGGATACGCCGACCAGCGCTCCGACGTCCTGGAGGCCACCGGCGCCACGGTCGCGTACGCCCTGATGTACGCCGCCGTGAACCTGGGAGCGTTCGCCGTCGCCGCCCTCGTCGGCCGCACCCAGGCCCTGAACCGCGTCAGCGACTACCGCGGCCTGTACGCGCGGAGCCCGCTGTCTGCCCTGGTCCTCGCGTTCTTCCTGCTCTGCCTGGCCGGCCTGCCGCCGGGCATCATCGGCCTCTTCGCGAAGGTCACCGTCTTCTCGGCGGCGGTCGACGCGGGCCTCGGCTGGCTCGCCGTCGTCATGGCGGCCAACGTGGTGATCGCGCTCTACTACTACCTCCAGTGGACGGCGCTGCTGTTCCGCGCGCCCCAGGGGGAGCCGGTCAAGCACCGCGTCCCGGCCCCGCTGACGGTGGCCATCGCGGTCACGGCCGTGCTCGGCGTCGCCCTCTCCGGGGCGCCCCAGCTCGTCCTGCAGTTCGCGGAGCAGGGCGTGCGCTGAGCGCGCCCCTCCCGGGCGCCGGCCGGGCCCATCACCCACCCGGCCCACACCGCTCCTGAGCGCACAAGGGAACTAGCACCCTCCGCCTGGCGTTGACCAGTAAGGGAGGGTCCACTGAACAGTGGAAGCACCTGCAAGCAGAGGGTTCCCCCGCGCACCACCAGGAGGGCGTACCGTGCACCGCCGGACCAACGGGCTGAAGACCGCCGTACTCCTCGGGGGACTGTCGGCACTCATCCTCGTCATCGGCAGCTTCTTCGGGCGTACGGGCTTGATCGTCGCGCTCTTCGTGGCGGTGGGCACGAACGCGTACGCGTACTGGAACAGCGACAAGCTGGCCCTGCGCGCGATGCGGGCCCGCCCGGTGAGCGAGTTCGAGGCCCCCGAGCTGTATCGCATGGTGCGTGAGCTCTCCACGCAGGCTCGCCAGCCCATGCCCCGCCTCTACATCTCACCGACCGAGGCGCCGAACGCCTTCGCGACCGGCCGCAATCCGCGCAACGCCGCCGTCTGCTGCACGGACGGCATCCTGCGCATCCTCACCCCGCGCGAGCTGCGCGGAGTCATCGGCCACGAGCTGAGCCACGTCTACAACCGCGACATCCTGATCTCGTCGGTGGCCGGCGCCCTCGCCTCCGTCATCATGTTTCTGGTCAACTTCGCCTGGCTGATCCCGGTCGGCCGCTCGAACGACAACGAAGGCCCGGGCATCTTCGGCATGCTCCTGATCATGCTGCTCGGCCCGCTCGCCGCGTCCGTCATCCAGCTCGCCATCAGCCGCTCCAGGGAGTACGAGGCCGACGCGTCCGGCTCGCAACTCACCGGCGACCCACTGGCCCTCGCCAGCGCCCTGCGCAAACTCGACGCGGGAACGAAGCAGTTGCCGCTTCCGCCCGAGCCGCGGCTGGAAACGGCGAGCCACATGATGATTGCGAATCCCTTCCGGCCCGGCCAGGGTATGTCGAAGCTGTTCTCCACCCACCCGCCGATGGCGGAGCGCATCGCCCGGCTCGAGCAGATGGCAGGTCGTCAGCAGTGAAGACAGTTCTGAACGTCATCTGGCTCATCCTGTGCGGCCTGTGGATGTGCCTGTTCTACCTGTTCGCGGGCGTGCTGCTGTGCGTCACCATCATCGGCATCCCGTTCGGCCTCGCGTCGTTCCGTATCGGCCTGTTCGCGCTGTGGCCCTTCGGGCGCAAGGCGATCGAGCGCCGGGACGCGGGCGCGCCCTCGCTGATCGGCAACGTCCTCTGGGTGATCCTCGCGGGCTGGTGGCTCGCTCTCGGCCACGTCTTCACCGGCCTGCTGCTGTGCGTCACGATCATCGGCATTCCGCTCGGCCTCGCCAACTTCAAGATGATCCCCATCTCGTTGCTGCCGCTGGGCCGCGAAATCGTGCGTACGGACGAGCCGTTCATCACGGCAGGCCCGTTCGGCGGCCAGGCTCCCGCACCCGGCGGGCAGCCCCCGTCCCAGGGGCGTGGCTGGTAGCCGCCCCTCAGGAGCCGGCGCACCGCCGCAGGAGCCAGCTCACCGCCGCCCAGCGTCCCGGCAACACCCTGCTGCCTGCCCACCGGCTGTGGCATGCGCCGCACCCCACCGGCGCCCGGGAACCGCGTGCCGCTCGCACGACGTCCTTCAGGACAACAGCGCACGAAAAGGTACGAAGAGACACACGCACGAAAAAGGCAGGTCACCATGGGCATCATCAGCTGGATCGTTCTCGGGCTGCTCGCCGGTGCCACCGCCAAGCTGCTGCTTCCGGGCCGCGACCCGGGCGGCTTCATCGGCACGACGCTGATCGGCATCGCCGGAGCCTTCGTCGGCGGCTGGATCTCGGCACGCTTCCTGGACCGCCCGATAGCCGACCACTTCTACGACGGCGCGACCTGGGCCGCGGCCATCGGCGGCTCCCTCGTCCTCCTGATCGCCTACCGCATCCTCTTCGGCCACTCACGCCGCTGACGGCGACGACACGGACTGCGGCCAGCAGCAAGGGCGGGCACCCGGTCCGGGTGCCCGCCCTACGTCGTACGAGGCGGGGCGGCAGCTCCCGCCACCACCCACAGAGCCCGCCGCCGGCGGACGGCGCCTGCTGCCTACCGGTAGTTCACGAACTTCCCGGGTGATCGTCTGACCTGCGAGCTTGCCCCCAAAGGGCCCGTGAGCTGCGGAAACTACCTCCAGTAGTTGCCGCCGCTTTCCGGGCCCTTTCTCGGCCTTGTGCCCTGGGTGTGCCCTCGGGGAGTGGCGGCAAGGGCGGACACGTACGCAGCGGCGCCGCGAGAGGCTGCCTATCGGTTGCTGCTCCGGACGCGGCATCTGGAGCACTGGCACAGCGGATACGCGCTCGAAAACATCGGCGGGACGTCGCCGACCTTTCCGGAGCGTGTGGTGACGCTGGTGCGCTCGCGCACGACCGTGCCTGTCTTGCTGTCAACGTCGTACACGCGAATCGTCATGCCCATGGGTACGTCCTCTCCGTAGCTCAGGGCGGGTGTTGAAGCGGCGTAGGACCAGTGCAGCGGCTCGGGCGACGCAGCGGGCACTGAACCACCGGACGTTTGGGCGGACGTTTCCGCCGTCGGTGCAGAGGTCGAGTCACTACCGTGAGAGGGCGATCCGCGGTGGCGAGGAGAAGCGCATGGCGGGCAAGGGTGCGGGCAGACTCGCGCGGTTACGGCAGGCTGCCGGATTCACACAGGGGTCCTTCGTGGCCGCGTTCGCCCGCGAGGCCGCCAGCCTCGGCGTTGACGCTTCGGTGAGCGTGCGGCAGCTTCGCCGGTGGGAGCGTGAGATGCCCCCACCGCTTCCACATCCCGGTCAGCAGACCGTGTTGGAAGCAATCTTCGGCGTACCGCTCACCGAGATGGGGTTCGACGTCCCTCGTCGTCGGGTGACGGTCTCGGAGCCGATCAGCGACCCTGGAGGGGTGAAGCGGAGGACGTTCGTCGCCGACGCCGGGGCGCTGGCCGCAGCGGCTCTTGTTCCTTCCAGCCCCGGGCCACGGGTCGGCGCGGCCGATATCGCCCGACTGCGTGCTCGGCTCGACGGTCTGTACAAGACGGACCACACAGCGGGCAGCGTGCCCGCCATGACGCAGGCGAGCCGTATCGAGAACGAGATCACGGGCGCCCTCGGAGGCGCTGCTTACACCAGCCGCGTCGGCCGCGAGCTACAGACCATGCTCGCCGAGCTGCACGGCCACAGGGCCTGGTACGGCTACGACGGCGGACGCATCGATCACGGGCGCGCCGCCTGCATGGAAGCCTTGGCGGCCGCGCAGCTCGTCGACAACTCGCTGCTCCAGGTCTCGGTACTGGAGACGTTCGTGTTGCTCGCGATCAAAGCGAACAGGGCATGGGAGGCCGCGAGCGCGGTCGAGAAGGCGTACCAACTCGCCACCCGCGCGGGCGCGGGCCACACCGTGCGGCTGGTGATCGCGCTGCGGGACGCCAACGTGGCCACGTACACGGGAGACCTGTCGGGGGCACGCCGTGCTTTGAGTCGGGCCGTCAGCCACCAGGGGCGTGCGGACACGGACGCAGAGGTGCCCCACTGGGCGCGATTCGTGGGCCCGTTCGAGGTCGACTACGCCACGGCGGACATGTACGTGCGGGCCGAGCAGCCCAGACGCGCCGTGCCGTTCCTGCGTGCTGCCGTACGCGGCATCGGTGGTGACCTCGCCCGCAACAGTGCTTCGTACCGGGTGAAGCTCGCGGGTGTACTTCTCGACGCAGGGGAAGTCGATGAAGCGTGCGGCGAGATGAGCGCCGTTCTCGACGCATGCGGCGGCATCTCTTCCCCGCGGTTGGCGGGCAAGATCCTGGGGTTCCAGAGGGCCGCTGCCGGAGTCGACAGTGCCGCAGCACTGGAATGCTGCGAGCGCATCCGCGACAGCGTTCGAGGGGACACCCCATGAAGCAGCAAGAGATCGTGACGGTAGACCGCATGGACGGCGCGGCTGCCGCGCAGGCCGAGGACGCGTTCCGCTCGGTCTATGCCGACGCGTTCGCGGAACCTCCGTACAACGAGAAGGCTGACGAGGTCGCGGCCACCTTCCGGCGCTTCCGTTCGCAGACTCGCAAGGCCACGTTCCGCGCGACCCTGGCGTGTACCGAGAACGGCGAGCCGGTCGGCATGGCGTACGGCTACCCGCTCAGCTCCCACACCGGCTGGTGGGACCAACTGACCGAGCCCGTCCCCGACGACCTGCGACGCGAGGACGGACACCGCACCTTCGGCCTCATGGAACTCGCCGTGCGCCCGCCGTGGCGCGGCCAGGGCATCGCGCGTCGCCTGCACGAGACGCTGCTCGACGGCGTCGAGGCCGAGCGGGTGCTGCTCAACGTCCACCCGGACAGCGAGGCAGCCTCGGCCGCCTACCGCGCATGGGGGTACCGCAAGGTCGGCGAGGCTCGCCCCTGGCAGGGCGCGGACCTCCATGACGTGATGGTGCTCGCCTTGCGCTGAGTCGGTGGCGTCTCGCGCGCGCGTGGGACGGGCTGCGACCGGTCAAGCGGCGCTGGTTCGTCCTTCACGCGCGCGGGGAGGGGCGGAACCGGTTCCGCTGTCGGCGGGCCGCAGTGCTCGCGCGCCCGCGCGCGAGGGGCGACCGGTCGCGGCGCGCCACTTCCTGCTCGCGGGCGGGGGACGGCGGGGACGCGGGGGACGCTGTTCCCGGCTTCCCCTCTGCCCCTCTCCTTCCCCTTTGCCTTGGACAGAGGGGAAGAGGTTGGGAAGCGTCCCCTGCGTCCCCGTGGCGCGTGGGGGTGCGCGTGCCTGCGGCGAAGCGGGCCGCTGCGGGGGACGCCGCAGGCGACGGGGTGCGTCCCCTGCCGTCCACGGGGCGTCCCCTGTGCGTCCCCCCGACACAGGGGCGCCCCGGTCGGCGGGTGCCGTTCCGGGACGCGTTGGGGGGCGGGTAGAGGGTCATGGCGGCGGGGCGCAGGTGACGGCCCAGACCTTGCCGTGCTTGTTGCTGGCCGAGATGCGGGCCACGTGGATGCCGCGGGCGCGCAGTGCCGGGGCGACCTGGCGGATGCGGGCGCTGAGGACGCCGGGGGTCTTGGGCCAGCCGTCGACCAGGCCGCGCCCGTCGCGGCTGAGGGTGCGGTGCAGTTCGGCCATGGTTCCTTGCCACCCCTGGGACGGGAACGAGTACGAAGCGGTCCACTCGCGCAAGGCGGTGGCGACCGGATGGCTGTCGAGGACGGCGTCGTTGAGGGCGTCCTGTGAGCCGTTGAAGGCGTCGAGGCTGCGCCAGCCGGTGACGCGGTCGAGGGCGTGCAGCAGTTCGGCGAAGTCGGCGAGGCGGGGGCGTTCGGTCAACTCGGCCGCGGCGTGGGGGAGGTCGGCCCAGACGGCGGCGGCGAGGTCGAGCAGGGCGCCGAGGATGCGCGGGTGCGCCTGCTCGTACGCGGCCCACAGCGCGGCTGCCGTGCGCCGCTTGTGGCGGGGGATGGGTTGGAGTTCGAGTGGCAGCATGCGCTCGGCGAGGTCGTTGCGGAGCGCGCCGAGGTCGATGCCAGTCAGCAGCACGGGCCGCTGGTATGTCAGGACGTTCACGTCGTCGTCCGTGTACAGGGCGCGGGTCACCTGCGCGTCGCCCGTGACGATGCGGCACAGTGCGTCCGACAGCCACGCGGGCATGCCCGAGAGGTTGTCGAGGGCGAGGACCCACCCGGCGGCGGTGGTCGGCCCGAGGTCGCGCAGGTTGTCGGGGGCTTGGCGCAGCGGGGCGCGGGCGCCCTCGATGACCCCGGCGAGCATCTGCCCCGACGTGCTCTTGCCGGTGCCCTGCTCGCCGGTGAGGTAGGCGACGGGGCGCGGGATGCTCGGGCGCAGGGCGGCGAGCAGCCAGCCGACGGCCAGCGGCAGCGTCTCGGCGGTGAACGGCAGCAGCGCGGCGAACTCCTCGATGCCCGCTCGCCAGCCGCCGGGGGCTCGGTCCGGGCGCGGCAGCGGGCGCACGAGCTTGGTGCGCCGCCATACCGGCCCGGTCTCGGGGTCGGGGTGAGCGAGCGCCCATCCGTCCGGGGTGAGGCACACCGACTCGCCGTCGGGGCGCCCGAGGTCGAGCCACGTCGCGGCCGGGTTCTCGGGGTCGGCGGCGACGCGCAGGGGCAGCTCGGTCTCGGGGGCATGGGCGGCGAGCGCGTCGAGGGCCGCGAGGGCGTCGGCGAGCGCGGACTGCGAGGGGGTGCGGTCGCAGTCGGACACGTAGGCCCGGATGAGGTGTTGGCGCAGGCTGCCCGTGCCGCTGTGCGCGGTGGCGCGCAGCGGCACGGCGACGGGCGGGCCGTCGTAGGGCACGGCGTAGGGGGCGCCGTTGTGGTGGAGGTAGCGGAAGCGGTTCTGCCCGAGCACGCGCAGGGCCTCCGCTTGCGGGGGCTGGCGTTCCTGCTTCGGGGCGCGCTGCGGCTCCGCGCCTGCTTCCTGCCGGGGGAAGGGGACGAGGTTGCGGGCGGCGGCGCCCGGGTCGAAGGGGAGGGCTTCGGTCACGCGGCGGCTCCGGTAGGCGTGCGCGGGTGACGTTCGCCTGCGGTCAGTCCCGAGCGGATCGCGGCGGCGGACTCACGCTCGGGCAGTCCGGCGTGCCGGGCGGCGTCGGCGAGGGCGTCGGCGACCCGGTCGGGGTCGAGGCGGCCCGCCCCGCACAGGGTGCCGAGGGCGAACGCGGCGCGGTTCAGGGTGCTGTTGCGGGTGCCGGGCTGCGCCTCGGCGACGGCACGCAGCTCTTCCTCGACGGCGGCGGCCACGTACCCGCAGCCCGTGCGACGCGGGCGCCAAGGCAGGGCGACGCGGGGCCGCTGGGGGCGTACGCGGTGCCCGGTGCGGTCGAGGTCGCGGGCGAGCCACAGGGGCAGCTCGGCGACCGTGCGGCAGTCGCCGAGCACGGTGTAGGCGCCATCGCGAGTGACAGTGCCGGGGGCGACGGCGTACGACGATCCGGCGCGCACGTCGAGCTGCCAGCCGAGCGCCCCCGCCTGCGGGCGCCACCGCGTCCCGGCGGGCGCGCGGAACCAGTAGTGCAGTCCGCCCGAGGGCGTGCGCACAGTCAGCGTTTCCGGGGCGCATCCGGGCAGCGTGGCGCGGCGCGCCTCGACGAGCAGGGCGAGGACGTCGCGGCCGTCGCAGACGCTGCCCGGAGCGATGTCGGCGGGCAGCTCGACGCCGGGCAGTAACTGCTCGGGGTCGGTGGGCACGTCGTTGCCGTGACAGTCGACGTCGAGGATCACCAGGCCCGACGGCCCGGCGGCCACGCCAACCCCGGCAGCGGGCGTCTGCACCCACCACCCGGCGATGCGGTCGGCGTCGGTGGTCGCGGCGAGTACCCCGTGGCAGGGGCGGCCCTCGGTGTGGCAGGGGCAGGCGTGCTTGTCGTGCTCCACGTAGGCGGGGTTGGGGCGGTCGGAGTCGCCGCGTGAGCAGCGGTCGCAGCCGCGTACGGGCTTCTTCCCGCCTGGGGCGAGCGGGTGCACGGCGTAGCCCTGCGAGGCCAGCCACAGGGCGACGTCCAGCGGGTTGGGGGTCGGAGACACGTGTTCACCGCCCCTCATGCGGCGCCGTCGATGGTCTGCTCGTCGAGCCACCGCTCGACGTCTTCCCATCTGGCGCGCAGGTGGCGGCCGACCTTGATCATGCGGGGGCCGCCCCCTCGGTGGCTCCACTGGTAGACGGTGGCGAGCGGCACGCCGCAGTACTCGGCGAGTTCGCGGGCGGTGGCGAGCTTCCGGCGAGCCGGTTGGGGGTGCTGGGGGAGGCGGGCGCTGGACAAGGGCACTCCTTCGATTTCAAGCGGACGAATTTCGTTCCCTCGAAATTTAGTGATCCCTGGCACTGCTGTCCAGCGAAAGGTATCGTTGCGCTCCATGACGGCAAGCGATGGCAACGAGCGAGACCTCACCAAGGGCTCCGAGGCCGATGGCGACGACGCGCAGAAGCGTTGGGCGCGGGAGTTGGAGGAAGCACGCCCGTTCGGGGAGGTGCTTGGGCAGCGGTTGCAGGAGGTGCGAGAGGAGCAGAAGCGCACGGCGGAAGACGTCGCGCAGGACGCGCGGCACTACGGCCTGTCGTGGCACCGGCCCACGGTGCGGCAGATCGAGCAGGGCAAGCGGGCACTCTCCGCTGCCGAGTTGATGATGCTTCCCCTCGTCTACCGGGTCCGGCTGGCCGACGTGATCCGGGAAGAGGAGACCGTCTGGCTCACGCCCAAGGTCCGCGTCTACGGGCGGGAGCTGCGCCGCGTGCTCGGCGGCGACTACATCCCGCACCCGCGCGCGCTGCGTGCGCCGGGCGGCTGGCACCTCAAGGGATGGAGTGACCTGGACGGGGACGAGGTCGTACGGAGCGTGGCCCAGTGGTCGGCGGCTCGGGCCGAGCGCGACCCCTGGCCGACAGGCGCCACCGGCAGCCACGTCGTCCAGGGCAAGCCGGATGAGGCCGAGACCAAAGCAGCCAAGCGCCTCGGCACCACCCCGCACTACGTCGCGTACGCCGCACGCGAGACCTGGGGACACGGCCTCGCCGCAGAGCGCGAGGCCCGCCTGCGCGAGCGCGGCGAACTGCCAGAAGAGAAGCGGGCCCTCCAGTCCGCGCGCGGCCACATCACCCGGGCGCTCTTGGCCGAGTTGGAACCCGTCGTGAAGGCGCACGAAGAGCGGCGCGGGCAGCCCGACCGACCCGACCCCGCCGACATGGGGCCCTTGAAGGTGACCAGAAACGGGAGGGAAACGGATGGCTGAGGTCTACGACAGATGGCACAAGTCCCGCGCGGGCAAGGACGACAAGCCCTGCGCCGAGCACACCAGTAAGACGCGCAAGCTCATTCC
Source organism: Streptomyces aureoverticillatus (assembly GCF_014649395.1). GTDB lineage: Bacteria > Actinomycetota > Actinomycetes > Streptomycetales > Streptomycetaceae > Streptomyces > Streptomyces aureoverticillatus. The sequence goes on along the minus strand of NZ_BMSY01000001.1, from coordinate 978,808 downwards.
GAGCGGCGAGCACGGCCAGGGGAAGCGGTGGCAGGTTCGCTGGCGTGACGCGAGCGGGAAGCAGCGCAAGGAGAACTTCGACAAGAAGGCCGACGCCGAGACCCGCGCGGCCACCGTGAAGGCAGACCTCGACCGCGGGTTGTACGTCGACCCCGCAGCGGGCAAGGAGAGCTTCCGGGCCGTCGCCGAGCGGTGGCGCACATCGGCCGTACACCGCTCCACCACGGCGTCACGCGTCGAGCGCGGCCTGCGCAACCACGTCTACCCGACCTTCGGGGACCGCCCCGTGGCGAGCATCCGCGCGTCGGACGTACAGGCGTGGATCAAGGACCGCGCGCAGGTACTCGCGCCGTCGACCCTGGAAGTCACGTACGCCTACCTGATCACGCCGCTGAGGACGGCGGTCCGGGACCGGATCATCGCGAGCAACCCCTGCGACGGCATCCGGTTACCGCGCCAGCGGAAGCCCGAGGTGCTGCCGCTGCACGAGCGAGCGGTGCGGGCGCTCATAGACGCGGCGGCGCCGAGGTTCCGCGCCCTGTACTTGCTTGCCGCGTCCTCCGGGCTCCGCCAAGGTGAGCTGTTCGGCCTAGAGGTCGACTGCGTCGACTTCCTGCGCCGCGAAGTGAAGGTGCGTCAGCAGCTCATCGACCCGGACGACGGCGTGCCCTACCTCGGCGAGCCCAAGACCCACGAGAGCTACCGCACGGTGCCGCTCACCAAAGCGGCGGTGGACGCGCTCGCCGCGCACCTTGAGCGGTTCCCCGCACCCGAGGTGAAGATCGAGGACCGGACCGACCCCCGCAAGCCGCGCGAGCGCACGGCGCGGCTGATGTTCGTGAACCAGTACCGCGAGGTCGTCCGTCGCGGAGCCTGGTCGCAGGTCTGGGGGAGGGCGCACCGCGACGCGAACAAGGCTCTGGCCGAGGCGTACGACACCGCGCACGCGGCATGGGTCCGCGGCGGCAAGCCCGAGGGCGGCGAACCCGCCCGAGTGGACGTCCCGAAGGGCGCGAGCCTGCACGACCTCCGCCACTTCTACGCCTCGCTGCTGATCAAGCACCGCGAGAACGTCAAGACGGTCCAGAAGCGCCTCGGCCACTCCAAGCCGTCGATCACGCTCGACACGTACACGCACCTGTGGCCAGACGACGAGGACACAACGCGGGCCGCCGTCGAGGCTGTCCTCGGCGATGTGCCCCCGTTGTGCCCTGTGAAGTCCGCCTAGCGGCGTTCGTGCAGGTCAGACCGGTTGATTACCGGTAGTTCACGAACTGCAGCGCGAAGTCGAAGTCCTGCCCCTTCAGAAGCGCCTGGACGGCCTGGAGGTCGTCGCGGCTCTTCGAGGTGACGCGCAGCTCCTCGCCCTGCACCTGCGCCTTGACACCCTTCGGGCCTTCGTCGCGGATGATCTTCGCCACCTTCTTGGCGTTCTCCTGGGAGATGCCTTCCTGGATCGAGGCGAAGATCTTGTACTCCTTGCCGGAGAGCTGCGGCTCACCGGCGTCCAGCGCCTTCAGGGAGATGCCGCGCTTGATCAGCTTGGACTGGAAGACGTCGAGGATCGCGTTGACCCGGTCCTCCGAGTTGGCCTCCATCAAGATCTTCTCGCCGGACCAGGAGATCGAGGCACCGACGTTCTTGAAGTCGTAGCGCTGCGAGATCTCCTTGGCCGTCTGGTTGAGGGCGTTGTCGACCTCCTGCCGCTCGACCTTCGAGACGATGTCGAAACTGGAGTCGGCCATGTCCTGTGGCTCCTTGTATCGGTGTCTGCGTACTCAGCGGATACACGGCCTTCGTCGCCGACCGCATCCGCAAAGCCTAGCCACTGCCCGCCCGCCGGTCCCGGGTCCCGGGTGCCGATCAATCGGGTGGCGAAGCACCCCCGGGCATCAGGTATCGTTTACGTCGTTGCCACGGACCACCGCGAACAGCGGTTCCGGGCAGCAACCCCGGCGGTGTGGCTCAGCCTTCCCAGGTTCGAATCCTGGCGCCGCCACATGAAGGAGACCCTCTCCGTCTTGCGGAAACGCAAGCGGAGGGGGTCTTTTCGTTTCGCCACGCCCAGCACGGCCTGGGACCTTCCCGGCACCGGCCCGGCACTGGCCTGGCACCGGTCCGCCACTGTCACGTCGGCACCGCCCCGCCACTGTCACGGGACCGGCCCGGCCCCGTGACCTCGCTCGCGCGGGTGCGCGTGGGCACACTGGGACGCATGTCGTCGTCCAGCTCGTCCCGTCGCAGACACTGCCCGGTGTGCCGTCGTGAAATCGCGGTCGTGGGCGGGCGGTTCGCCCGCCACGACCCGCCGGGGCCGCGCGGTGGCGGTGACCTCGTCTCCTGCCCCGGCTCCCGCCGGCACGCCCAGCTCGGCGCCGCGCAGCCCGCGCTCGACGGCTACGTGGTGCCGGAGTTCCCGGGACAGCTCCCGCTGTTCTGAGCGCCTCGGCCGCTCCGGCCTACGGGTGCCGCCGTCGGCCGGAACGACGGCGGCAGCGCAGCGCGGACGCGTTGGTTCCCCTCAGTTCCCCGCGACCGACTTCACCGCCACCGACACCGGCGTGGACCCGCTGATCAGCTCCAGGGTGAGCCCCGCCGTCGCCGGGGTCTCCAGGAGTTCGGCCAGCGCCGCGGCCACGTCGTCGCGCGGGATCGGGCCGCGGCCCGTCGACGCCTCCAGGCGTACGAGGCCCGTGCCGGCGTCGTCCGTCAGCATGCCGGGGCGCAGGATCGTCCAGTCGAGCGCGGTGCGGCCGCGTACGTACGCGTCGGCCTCGCCCTTGGCCCGCAGGTAGGCGTCGAAGACCTCGTCGCCGGGGTGCTGCGGATCCGCGCCCATCGACGACACCACGATGTACCGGCGGACCCCGGCCCGCTCCGCGGCGTCCGCGAACAGCACCGCGGCGCCCCGGTCCACGGTGTTCTTGCGGTCGACCCCGCTGCCGGGACCCGCGCCCGCCGCGAACACCGCCGCGTCCGCGCCCTCCAGGTGCCGGGCGACCTCCTCCACGGACGCCGACTCCAGGTCGCACAGCACGGGTTCGGCACCGGCGTCCCGCAGATCGGCCTCGTGCGCGGAATTGCGGATGATCCCGGCGACTTCGTCACCACGCGCGGCGAGCAGTCGCTCCAGCCGCAGCGCGATCTGACCATGACCTCCAGCGATGACAATGCGCATGTCTTCGACGGTACGGCAGATGTGGCTGCTCGGCCTTGGGGCGGGGGTGGGTGTGCCGGCCCGGAGGCAGCAGCACAGGTCACGCCCCCCGCCCCTGCCGAGGCAGGTCGAGCGCCACCGCGGCCGCCGAGTCGCAGTACTCCCGCACCGCGCTGGTCCGCGCCACCACGCGCCCCCGGTGTACGACGACACGGCTGTACGCCAGGGACAGCGCGCCGGCCAGGCTGTCGCCGCGTACCGCGAGGAGCTCGGCCGGGAAGCCCGCCTCCACCCTGACCTCGGGCAGCCCCAGGGCCGCCCGCGCCGCCGAACTCACCGTCCCGTAGGCCTCTTCGGGGCGCAGCCCGTGCCGGGACGCCAGCAGGTACGCCGCCTCCAGCGGATCCCCGCGGCCCACCGGATTCGCCACGTCCCGCAGCGCCCCGCTGCCCGCCGCGACCCGCACCCCCACGCTCCGCAGCAGCCGCACCGGCGCGGTCCCGCGGTGGTCGGTGCCCCCGCAGCCGCCCTGCGGCAGGCACACCACCGTCACGCCGGCCGCCGCGAGGCGCTCCGCGGTCCGTCCCACCACGTCGGCCGGCAGCGTCCCGAGCCCGCCGCACGGACCGATCGCCACCCCCTGCCGCAGCCCGCCCGCCATCGCCGCGAGCCGCGCGAGGCGCGCCGGGTCCCCGCCGTCCGTGTGCAGGTCGACCGCGCAGCCGTGCTCGGCGGCCAGGTCGAGGACCGCCTCCGCGTACCCCGTCGGATCGGGGTCCAGATCCGGACAACCGCCCACTACGGAGGCGCCCATTTTCACCGCGTCCCGCAGCATCGCGATCCCGTCGGCGCCCGCCACACCGGTCAGCAGCCGCGGCACCGCCACCACGGACAGGTCGACGAGCCCGCGCAGCGACCGCCGCGCCTGCAGCACCGCCTGCAGCGAGTCCAGGCCCTGCACGTCACCGGTCCGCACATGCGAGCGCAGCGCCGTCGCGCCGTGCCCGAGGTGCAGCAGGGCGGCCTCGGTGGCACGCCGCTGGACGTCCTGGACGCCGTACGAGACCGGGCCCTGGGTGAGCGCGGTCAGCGCCGTGTCGCCGTGCCCGTGCGGGTCCGCGGTCGCGGGCAGCAGGAGGTAGCCGCCGAGGTCCACGCGGCCGGCGTGCGCGGTGAGGCTGCCCGCCGTGCCGACGGCCTCGATGCGGCCGTCCCCGAGCCGTACGTCCACGGTCCTGCCGTCCGTCAGGCGTGCCCCGCAGAGCAGCAGCGCTCCGGAGGCGTCCGGTGTGCCCGTTGTGCCCGGGGAGCTGGAGGGGCCTGGAGAGCCGGAGGGGGCCGGGGAGCCAGGGGAGGCCGGGGAGCCGGGGGAGCCGGGGGAGTCCGACGAAGAGGGCTGCTGCGGCTGGCTGTCGGGCATCGCGCTCCTGGGGCTCGGGGGCGGCTGCGGGCGGCTCGACGCGTGCGGGGACACGGCCTGGAGGCACGCGACAACGCGGCGTCGAGGCACGCGTGATCACGCAGCGTGAGTCGAGCCTAGGACGGCGGCGGGCCCGCTTCGCGGAGGAACGCAATAGTCGTACTGATGTGGTGCGAGGGCCTGGTGAGACCTGGTGGGGCGGGTGGGACGGCCTGCTCGGGCCGCCTGCCATGCCCCCGGACGGCCCTGGCGAAACGGATTTGGGCGATCGGCGGCCGAGCGTGTAATGTCTTCATCGCTCGCCCCAATAGCTCAGTCGGTAGAGCGTCTCCATGGTAAGGAGAAGGTCTGCGGTTCGATTCCGCATTGGGGCTCTGATGTGTGAGGTTCCTCGCTTTCGGGCGAGGGGCCGAAGCGCATCGCAGCGGTGTAGCTCAGTCGGTAGAGCAAGCGGCTCATAATCGCTGTGTCACCGGTTCAAGTCCGGTCACCGCTACCCTCAGTAGCCGATTGTGGGGTCGGTCCTTCGATCGGCTACTCTTTTATGCGTTCATCCGTCCATCCGTCCGTCAAGGAGCACTCACGTGGCTGCCACCGACGTCCGCCCGAAGATCACGCTGGCCTGCGTGGAGTGCAAGGAGCGGAACTACATCACCAAGAAGAACCGGCGTAACAACCCGGACCGTCTTGAGATGAAGAAGCACTGCCCGCGTTGCAACTCGCACACCGCACACCGCGAAACGCGATAAAACAGGCTAGTACTCGAGGCCGCCCCCGCACATTGGGGGCGGCCTCGAGGCGTTTGCGTACGCGGTTTCGTCCGCGTCGTCGTTGGGGCACGCGGTCCGTCCGCGTCGCCGGATAAAACAAGCTGCCAGGAGGTGCCGAGCCATGGCGCTCGACCAGTCCTTCGTGGGGCGGTCCTACCCGCCCACCGACCCCTATGAGGTCGGCCGCGAGAAGATCCGCGAATTCGCGGTCGCGGTGGGCGACGCCAATCCCGCGTACGCCGACCCGCAGGCCGCCAAGGCCCTCGGCCACCCCGACGTGCTGGCCCCGCCGACCTTCGTGTTCGCGATCACGTTCAAGGCCGCGGGCCAGGTCATCGAGGACCCGCAGCTGGGCCTCGACTACAGCCGCGTCGTGCACGGCGACCAGAAGTTCGCGTACACGCGTCCCGTGTACGCGGGCGACCGGCTCACGGTGACGTCGACCATCGAGAACATCAAGTCCCTGGCGGGCAACGACATCCTGGACATCCGCGGCGAGGTCCACGACGCGGCGGGCGAGCACGTCGTGACCGCCTGGACCAAGCTCGTCGCGCGGGCGGCCGACACCGCCGCAGAGGGGGCCTGACGATGACGGCGAAGATCGCATACGACGACGTCGAGGTCGGCACCGAACTGCCGGCCCAGTCCTTCCCGGTGACGCGCGCCACGCTCGTGCAGTACGCGGGCGCCTCCGGAGACTTCAACCCGATCCACTGGAACGAGAAGTTCGCCCTGGAGGTCGGGCTGCCGGACGTCATCGCGCACGGCATGTTCACCATGGCCGAGGCGATCCGCGTGGTGACGGACTGGACGGTCGACCCGGCCGCCGTCGTCGAGTACGGCGTGCGCTTCACCAAGCCCGTCGTCGTCCCGAACGACGACAAGGGCGCCACGATCGAGGTCAGCGCCAAGGTCGCCGCGAAGCTCGACGACAAGCAGGTCCGGGTCGACCTGCTCGCCAAGAGCGACGACCAGAAGGTGCTCGGCATGTCCCGGGCGGTCGTACGGCTGGCCTGAGCGGCCCGGCCGACGGTCACCGGTGGCCACGAGTAAGGGGCGTCCGCCATTGCGGGCGCCCCTTACTCGTATCTCACTCGCACCTCTCCGGAGGCAGTCCCAAGGCGGCCCAAGGAAGCCACTTGACCTACTTAGTGATTGGCCACTAACTTAATCGCATGGTCAGGATGAGCGCAGAGGAGCGGCGCGAGAGCGTCATCCGCGCGGCGATGAGCGAGTTCGCCCGCGGTGGGTACCACGGGACGTCGACCGAGGCGATCGCCAAGCGCGTCGGAGTCTCGCAGCCGTATCTCTTCCGGCTCTTCCCGGGCAAGAAGGCGATCTTCCTCGCGGCGTCGGCGCGCTGCCTGGAGGAGACCCGCAAGGTCTTCGCGGAGGCGAGCGAGGGGCTGCGGGGCGATGAGGCCCTGCACGCCATGGCCGCCGCGTACATGCGGCTCATCGCGAGCGACCCCGACAAGCTCCAGATGCAGCTCCAGACGTACGTCGCCGTGGCGGCCGCCGAGGCCGCCGGGGACCACGAGTTCGGCGAGATGGTGCGCGCCGGCTGGATGGAGATCTGGGAGGCCGCGCATCTGCCGCTCGGGGCCGATGTGAGCGAGACGACGACGTTCATGGCGTACGGAATGCTGATCAACATCCTGTCGGCCATGGGGTTCTCCGCCGAACACCGCGTCTGGGAGGGGCTCTATCAGTCGTCCCAGCCGCAGGGCGGGTCCGAGTAAGTCGCAGTCGCAGGTGCAGTCCGAAGGCGTACCGCGTCATGAGGGGCGGTCGGCTCCTGGGCGTTCGGCCCGGGGCGCGGGCTCTTCATGGGCGCGAAAGTTAGTCATCAATTACTAATCTGACACTCACCGTACGGGGGAGCGATGTCACAGCAGGAAGCACACCGCGGGGGAGCCGTCTGGGCCCTCGTCATCACCAGCGTCGCCGGGTTCATGGCGGCGCTCGACAACCTCGTCGTCACCACCGCGCTGCCCTCCATCCGCGAGGACCTGGGCGGCGCCCTTGAAGACCTCGAATGGACGGTGAGCGCCTACACCCTCACCTTCGCCGTGCTGCTGATGTTCGGCGCGGCCCTGGGGGACAGGTTCGGGCGCCGCAAGCTCTTCGGCATCGGCCTCGCGGTCTTCACCGGCGCCTCCGCCGCGGCGGCCCTCGCGCCCGGCATCAACGAGCTGATCGCCGCCCGCGCGGTGCAGGGCGTCGGCGCCGCGATCATGATGCCGCTCACCCTGACGCTGCTCACGGCCGCCGTGCCGGCCGCCAAGCGCGGTATGGCGTACGGAATCTGGGGCGCCGTCAACGGACTCGCGGTCGCCAGCGGGCCGCTCATCGGGGGCGCGCTCACCGAGCACGTCTCCTGGCAGTGGATCTTCTGGCTGAACGTCCCGCTGGGCATAGCCCTGCTGCCGCTGGCCCGGATGCGTCTCGCGGAGTCGTACGGCACCGGCGCCCCGCTCGACATCGTCGGCACCCTGCTCGCCAGCGGCGGCCTCTTCGGCATCGTCTACGCCCTGATCCGCGGCAACATCGACGGCTGGACCAGCGCGCCCGTCCTGACCAGCCTGATCGCGGGCGCCGCGCTGCTCGGCGGCTTCGTGCGCCACGGTATCCGCGGCAAGAACCCGATGCTGCCGATGCGGCTCTTCCGGAACCGGGCGTTCTCCGCGATCAACGCGGCCAGCTTGCTGATGTTCGTCGGGATGTTCGGCTCGATCTTCCTGCTCAGCCAGTTCCTGCAGGGCGTGCTGGGCTACTCGCCGACCGAGGCGGGGCTGCGCATGCTCCCGTGGACCGGGATGCCGATGATCGTCGCGCCCATCGCCGGTTACCTCTCCGACCGCGTGGGCGGCCGTCCTGTCGTCACCGCGGGGCTCGCCCTGCAGGCCGTGGGGCTCGGCTGGTTCGCGCTCGTCCTGTCGCCCGACGTGTCGTACGCCGCGCAGCTGCCCGCCCTGATCATCAGCGGGGTCGGCATGGCGCTGTACTTCGCCCCGGCCGCCAGCCTGGTCATGGCCAGCGTCCGGCCGTCCGAGCAGGGCATCGCCTCCGGGGCCAACAACGCGTTGCGTGAGGTGGGTGGTGCGCTTGGCATCGCGGTGCTGGCTGCGGTCTTCTCCGCGCAGGGGGGCTATGGCTCGCCGGTGGCGTTCGTGGACGGGCTTGAGCCCGCGCTGTGGGTGGGCGCGGGGGGCGTCGGCCTGGCGGCCGTTGCCGCCGCGCTTCTGCCTGGGCGCGGCGCCGCTGCGAGGGGCGTTGGAGCCCCGGCCGAGGAGCGGGTGCCGGTCTCTGTGTGACGGGGCCCTATGGGGGCTGCGCCCCCTTTCCCCCGCTCTTTCGGCCCTTCGGGCCTCGTCCTCAAGCGCCGGACGGGCTGAATCCCGCTCGTCCGGCGCTTGATGTGCTGGCCGGCCCAGGCGCCGTCGGCTCGGCCCGTACCCTTGGGGGCGTGCAGGTACTTCATGACGCCCCCCTCGCCCCGCTGACCACCTTTCGGCTCGGTGGGCCCGCGGCCCGTCTCATCACCGCTACGACCGACGCCGAGGTGATCGCCGCCGTCCGTGAGGCCGATGACGCCGGGACCCCGTTGCTGATCATCGGCGGCGGGTCGAACCTGGTCATCGGTGACAAGGGATTCGACGGCACCGCCCTGCGCATCGCCACCACCGGCTTCGAGCTCGACGGCACGCGGCTGGAGCTCGCGGCCGGTGAGATCTGGACGGACGCCGTGGCGCGGACCGTCGAGGCCGGTCTCGCGGGCATCGAGTGCCTGGCCGGCATCCCCGGCTCCGCGGGCGCGACGCCCATCCAGAACGTGGGCGCGTACGGCCAGGAGGTCTCCTCGACGATCACCGAAGTGATCGCGTACGACCGGCGGGCCCAGGAGACGGTCACCATTCCGAACGCGGAGTGCGATTTCTCGTACCGCCACAGCCGTTTCAAGGCCGACCCCGACCGCTTCGTGGTCCTGCGGGTGCGGTTCGCCCTGGAGGACGCGGGCGGGATGAGCGCCCCGATCGCCTACCCGGAGACCGCCCGGGCGCTCGGCGTCGAAGCCGGCGAGCGCGTGCCCGCCGCCGCGGCCCGCGAGACCGTCCTGAAGCTGCGCGCGGGCAAGGGCATGGTGCTCGACCCCGAGGACCACGACAGCTGGTCGGCCGGGTCGTTCTTCACCAACCCGATCCTCACGGACGAGCAGTTCGCCGTCTTCCACGCGCGCGTGGCGGAGCGGCTCGGCCCGGACACCGCCCCGCCCGCGTTCCCGGCCGGCGACGGCCGCGTGAAGACCTCGGCGGCCTGGCTCATCGACAAGGCGGGCTTCACCAAGGGCTACGGCCAGGGCCCCGCCCGCATCTCCAGCAAGCACACCCTGGCCCTCACCAACCGCGGCGACGCCACCACGGAGGACCTGCTCGCCCTGGCCCGCGAGGTCGTCGCGGGCGTGCGGGACGCCTTCGGCATCACGCTGGTCAACGAGCCGGTGACGGTGGGCGTCAGCCTCTAGAGCCTCTGGGCCGACCGCAGCCTCTGGGCCGACCGCGTCGGCGCGGCATCAGCCCGCGGCCAGCCACTCGTCCACTCCCGCGAGCAGCTTCTCCTGCACTTCGGCGGGCGCCGCCGACCCCCGCACCGACTGCCGCGCCAGCTCGGCCAGCTCGGCGTCGTCGAAGCCGTGGTGCTGCCGCGCGATCTCGTACTGCGCGGCCAGCCGCGAGCCGAAGAGCAGCGGGTCGTCGGCACCCAGCGCCATCGGCACCCCGGCGTCGTACAGCGTCCGCAGGGGCACGTCCTCGGGCTTCTCGTAGACCCCGAGCGCCACGTTGGACGCCGGGCACACCTCGCACGTCACGCCCCGCTCCGCGAGCCGTTTGAGCAGCCGCGGGTCCTCGGCCGCCCGCACGCCGTGGCCGATGCGCCGCGCGTGCAGGTCGTCCAGGCAGTCGCGCACCGACGCGGGCCCGGTCAGCTCGCCGCCGTGCGGCGCCGCGAGCAGGCCGCCGTCACGGGCGATGGCGAAGGCGCGGTCGAAGTCCCGCGCCATGCCCCGCCGTTCGTCGTTGGAGAGCCCGAAGCCGACCACGCCCCGGTCGGCGTACCGCACCGCGAGCCGCGCCAGCGTGCGCGCGTCCAGGGGGTGCTTCATGCGGTTCGCGGCGACCAGCACGCGCATCCCGAGGCCGGTCTCCCGCGAGGCGCTCTCGACGGCGTCCAGGATGATCTCCAGGGCCGGGATGAGCCCGCCGAGCCGGGGCGCGTACGACGTCGGGTCGACCTGGATCTCCAGCCACCCCGACCCGTCCCTGATGTCCTCCTGTGCCGCCTCCCGCACCAGCCGCTGGATGTCCTCCGGCTCGCGCAGACAGGACCGCGCCATGTCGTACAGCCGCTGGAAGCGGAACCAGCCCCGCTCGTCGGTGGCCCGCAGATTCGGGGGGTGACCGCCGGTCAGCGCGTCCGGCAGCCGGACGCCGTACTTGTCGGCGAGCTCAAGCAGCGTCGAGGGCCGCATCGACCCGGTGAAGTGCAGATGCAGGTGGGCCTTGGGCAGCTCTCTTACGTCTCGTACGCGCTCCATTCCAGGATCTTGCCGTACGAGCACGGGGTCCCGGTAGCCGCTTTTCCCCAAGAGGTACTTCTCCGAACGGACAAGCGGGCCCCACGAAGAACGGGCACCTACGAAAACTCGTAGGTGCCCGTCCCGCGCGCGTGGAGCGCGAAAAACCGCGTGGCCGTCAGTCCCGCGCCTCCGCCAGCAGCTTCTGGAGCCGCGAGACGCCCTCGACCAGGTCCTCGTCGCCCAGGGCGTACGAGAGCCGCAGATAGCCCGGCGTCCCGAAGGCCTCGCCCGGGACCACCGCGACCTCGGCCTCCTCCAGGATGAGCGCGGCCAGCTCTACGGTGTCCTGCGGGCGCTTGCCGCGGATCTCCTTGCCGATGAGCGCCTTCACCGAGGGGTACGCGTAGAAGGCGCCCTCGGGCTCGGGGCACAGCACGCCGTCGATCTCGTTCAGCATCCGCACGATCGTCCGGCGGCGCCGGTCGAAGGCCTCGCGCATCTTGTCGACGGCCGTCAGGTCACCGGAGACGGCGGCGATGGCGGCGGCCTGCGCGACGTTGGAGACGTTGGACGTGGCGTGCGACTGGAGGTTCGTCGCGGCCTTCACGACATCCTTCGGGCCGACGATCCACCCCACGCGCCAGCCGGTCATGGCGTACGTCTTCGCGACGCCGTTGACCACGACGCACTTGTCGCGCAGCTCGGGCAGGAGCGCGGGCAGGGACGTGAACTGCGCGTCTCCGTAGACGAGGTGTTCGTAGATCTCGTCCGTCATGACCCACAGGCCGTGCTCCAGGGCCCAGCGGCCGATGGCCTCCGCGTCCTCGCGGCTGTAGACGGCGCCCGTCGGGTTGGACGGCGACACGAAGAGGACGACCTTCGTCTTCTCCGTGCGCGCGGCCTCCAGCTGCTCCACGGAGACGCGGTAGCCGGTGGTCTCGTCGGCGACGACCTCGACCGGGACGCCGCCGGCGAGGCGGATCGACTCGGGGTACGTCGTCCAGTACGGCGCCGGGACGATGACCTCGTCGCCCGGGTCGAGGATCGCGGCGAACGCCTCGTAGATGGCCTGCTTGCCGCCGTTGGTCACCAGGATCTCGGAGACCTCGGGCTCGTACCCGGAGTCGCGCAGCGTCTTCGCGGCGATCGCGGCCTTCAGCTCGGGCAGGCCGCCCGCGGGCGTGTAGCGGTGGTACTTCGGGTTCTTGCAGGCCTCGACGGCCGCCTCGACGATGTAGTCCGGGGTCGGGAAGTCCGGCTCGCCCGCGCCGAAACCGATCACCGGACGCCCGGCGGCCTTGAGGGCCTTGGCCTTGGCGTCGACAGCGAGGGTCGCGGACTCGGAGATCGCGCCGACTCGGGCGGAGACCCGGCGCTCGGTGGGAGGAGTGACAGCGCTCATGGGCCCATCGTTCCAGACCGGCGATGCCCCGGACACACGGGTTTCCGGGACCGGCGGATCGGCGGCCGCGCCGGGTGCCGGACGGCGAGAGGATCCGCCGGCGGATCCCATCCTGTTCGACGGGGCGCCCCGGACCACGTACACTCACTCGTCGTTGGCCCTCACCGGCAGCACCTTCCCAACGCACTCGGTGCACACGGTCGGATGCTGTAGGTTGGGGGAAATCAAAGGGTCGTAGCTCAATTGGTAGAGCACTGGTCTCCAAAACCAGCGGTTGGGGGTTCAAGTCCCTCCGGCCCTGCTACACACACCTTCGCCAGGATGTGTGCGCATGTACGTACTGCAATGCACCGCCGTGCGGCTCAACCGGGCGCGGCACGGCCACGACCCGGAATCAGGTGAGACGAGTGACGGACGCCGTGGGCTCCATCGACATGCCTGATGCCCAGGACGAGGCGCCCGACAAGAAGAAGGCGCGCAAGGGCGGCAAGCGCGGCAAGAAGGGCCCCCTGGGCCGGCTGGCGCTGTTCTACCGTCAGATCGTCGCCGAGCTTCGCAAGGTCGTCTGGCCGACGCGCAATCAGCTCACGACGTACACCACGGTCGTGATCATCTTCGTCGTCATCATGATCGGTCTCGTGACCGTGATTGACTATGGCTTCAGCAACCTCATCAAGTACGTCTTCGGCTGAGCCGAAAGCGAAGGGCGCCGCACCAGGCGCCCCTTTCGCGTGTTCCACCCCCATGTATCCAGGAAGAAGCAGCCACCGTGTCTGACCCGAACCTGAACGACGCCATCGAGTCGGCGGAGTCCGTGGAGGACCAGCTCGACATCGTCGAGGCGGCGGACGCCGAGGACCCGGACCAGGCCGAAGCTGCCGACGCCGCCGCGGGCGAGCCCGCCGAGGAGGCGGCCCTGCACGTGGAGTCCGACGACGAAGCGGCCGCCGGCGGCATCGCCGTCGCCGAGACCGACGAGGACGCCGAAGCCGCGGAGGCCGTCGAGGACGAGGCCCCCGAGGAGGAGGCCGAGCCGGTCGACCCGATCGCCGCCCTGCGCGAGGAACTGCGCGGCCTGCCCGGCGAGTGGTACGTCATCCACACCTACGCCGGTTACGAGAACCGCGTGAAGACCAACCTCGAGCAGCGCGCCGTCTCGCTGAACGTCGAGGACTTCATCTTCCAGGCCGAGGTGCCGCAGGAAGAGGTCGCGCAGATCAAGAACGGCGAGCGCAAGACCATCCGGCAGAACAAGCTCCCCGGCTACGTGCTGGTGCGCATGGACCTGACGAACGAGTCCTGGGGCGTCGTCCGCAACACCCCCGGCGTCACCGGCTTCGTCGGCAACGCCTACGACCCGTACCCGCTGACCCTGGACGAGATCGTCAAGATGCTCGCCCCGGAGGCCGAGGAGAAGGCCGCCCGCGAGGCCGCCGAGGCCGAGGGCAAGCCCGCCCCGCAGCGCAAGGTCGAGGTCCAGGTCCTGGACTTCGAGGTCGGCGACTCGGTCACCGTCACCGACGGCCCGTTCGCCACGCTGCAGGCCACGATCAACGAGATCAACGCCGACTCGAAGAAGGTCAAGGGCCTTGTCGAGATCTTCGGCCGCGAGACCCCGGTCGAGCTGAGCTTCGACCAGATCCAGAAGAACTGAGCTCGCAGCACCAGCTCGACGATCTTCCAGCAGAGCCCCTGAGCAGCGGGAAACCGCAGCTCAGGGGCTTTGTCGTGGGCGCCTGACAAGTAAGTGTGTTCTGCGCCACAACCATCCGGCGCCCCGGGCTGTCTCACTTGTAGACGGAAACACCCGGTCCCTTCCTCCACGTCACCTCAGCACGCTTATGGGGGCAGCTGTCACCATGAGCGGCGATTTGTGGTGCTCTGTAGCGGTATGTGGCGCCGGGCTCTTCACCGACGAGCAAGGGGGACCACCTGATGCGTGCCCGCAAGACTGCGATTGCTGCCTCCGCCTGCGCCTTCGTCCTGTTCGGCGCCGGCTCGGCGCTGGCCGGAACCGGCCCCGCGCCCTCGCCCGACGCCAGAAAGGCCGCTCCCCAGTCGACCGCGCCCACGGCGGACGGCAACCCGAGGAGCGCCAAGGCCCAGGCGGCCGGGGTCTGCTCCGACGCCTACCAGATCGGCACCACCGCGTACATCGACCGGGGAGGCGCGCACGCCGCCTCGGTGAAGCAGTTCTACTCGCCCACGTGCAAGAAGAACTACGGCTACGTCTGGGTGTGGAAGAGCTTCCGCGACAAGGTCAAGGACTACGACGTCAGCACCGGCGTGTACAGCTATGCACGCGACGAGATCGTCGGCCAGGACTGGTGGAACAGGACCAACCTGCAGGAGTTCTGGTCGCTGCCCGCCGACACGGCGGCCGAGTGCACGGCGGCGATCGGACAGCTGCGCGCGCCCGGCGACGCGCTGCCTGGCCAGGCCATGACGTCCAAGCGCTGCTGATCGCGCCGCCCGGCGGCGCTCGCCGCCGGGTGTCACGAGGCCGCGGGCCCCGACCCTTGGGAGGTCGGGGCCCGCGGGCCTGTTCAGGTATCGGTTTGGGCCCCGCCGAGTTACCCGTTATCGTAGGGCGGTATGCCTCCATCCGGATGATCGCGACTATCGATGATCATCGCCACGGATGCGGCTCAACACTCTCACTAGGACCCGGAGAGAGCAATGCCTCCCAAGAAGAAGAAGGTCACGGGGCTGATCAAGCTCCAGATCCAGGCCGGTGCCGCCAACCCGGCTCCGCCGGTCGGCCCCGCGCTGGGCCAGCACGGCGTGAACATCATGGAGTTCTGCAAGGCGTACAACGCCGCGACCGAGTCGCAGCGTGGCTGGGTGATCCCGGTGGAGATCACGGTCTACGAGGACCGTTCCTTCACCTTCATCACCAAGACGCCGCCGGCCGCCAAGATGATCCTCAAGGCCGCGGGCGTGGAGAAGGGCTCCGGCGAGCCGCACAAGACCAAGGTCGCCAAGATCACCGAGGCGCAGGTCCGCGAGATCGCCACCACCAAGATGCCCGACCTCAACGCGAACGACCTGGACGCCGCGTCGAAGATCATCGCCGGCACCGCCCGTTCCATGGGCATCACGGTCGAGGGCTGATCCCAGCCCCCGACGGAGTCGCACAGCCGACACCGTGACCTGAGTGGCAGGGCCTGCGCGGCCCGGACCACGAACTCCAAACCTGAACTCAGGAGTAGAAGTGAAGCGCAGCAAGACTCTCCGCGCTGCGGACGCCAAGATCGACCGGGACAAGCTGTACGCCCCGCTCGAGGCCGTCCGTCTCGCCAAGGAGACCTCCGCGACCAAGTTCGACGGCACCGTCGAGGTCGCCTTCCGCCTGGGTGTCGACCCGCGCAAGGCCGACCAGATGGTCCGTGGCACCGTGAACCTCCCGCACGGCACCGGCAAGACCGCCCGGGTCCTGGTCTTCGCGACCGGTGACCGTGCTGCGGCCGCGGAAGCCGCTGGGGCCGACATCGTCGGCGCCGACGAGCTCATCGACGAGGTCGCGAAGGGCCGCCTGGACTTCGACGCCGTCGTCGCCACCCCGGACCTCATGGGCAAGGTCGGCCGCCTCGGCCGCGTGCTCGGTCCGCGTGGTCTGATGCCGAACCCGAAGACCGGCACCGTCACCCCCGACGTCGTGAAGGCTGTCAACGACATCAAGGGCGGCAAGATCGAGTTCCGCGTCGACAAGCACTCGAACCTGCACTTCATCATCGGCAAGGCGTCCTTCGACGACACCAAGCTGGTGGAGAACTACGGCGCCGCGCTGGAGGAGATCCTCCGTCTGAAGCCGTCCGCCGCCAAGGGTCGCTACATCAAGAAGGCCTCCATCACCACCACGATGGGCCCCGGCATTCCGGTCGACCCCAACCGCACCCGCAACCTCCTCACCGAGGAGGACCCGGCCGCCGTCTGACACTGACGGCAGCCGCGCGTCTGGCGCGTTCGTGACGGGTCCCGCAACCATTCAGGGTGCGGGGCCCGTCCCGTTTTCCGGGTACATGCTCGTGGACGGGCTGTGCCCGCTGGTGCTTTCGGACACGTACGAGATCGCATACGTACGGGATACATCGGATACGTACGAGATACGCGGACGAGCGGGCTGCGCTACCGTGCCGGCTCTCCATCGACGCAAGGGGTGGGACGACATGAACGGCACGACTGTGCGACGCGTGGCTCTGGCGATCGCGGCCGCGGCGGCACTGACCGGGGTCACGGCCTGCGGCTCGTCGGACGACTCGGGCGGCTCCAACAAGGGCTCCAAGGGTTCCGACGAGGGCAAGGGCGGGCTGAGCGCCAGCCCGATATCCGCGCTGCGCACCATCCAGAACACCACCGACAAGGCGGACTCCGCCAAGGTCGAGTCCGAGACGACCATGGGCTCCGTGATGTCCATGGAGGCCAAGGGCGCCCTCGGCTGGGCCGACGGCCTCACCGGCAACATGACCATCACGTACACCGGTGGCCAGATGGCCGAGACGATGCGCCAGGCCGGCAGCACGTCCATGGAGGCCCGCTATCTGCCCGAGGCCTACTACGCGAAGATGGGCGAGCAGTTCGCCGCCCAGGCCGGTGGCAAGCACTGGGTGAAGTACGCGTACGACGACCTGGAGAAGATCGGCGGCGGCTCGGGCGCGTACATGAAGGACGCGATGCAGAACAGCACGCCGCAGCAGTCGGTGAAGATGCTGCTCGCCTCCGGAGACGTGAAGAGGGTCGGCGAGGAGAAGGTGCGCGGGGTGAACACCACGCACTACTCCGGCACCGTCGACGTCGCCGAGCTCGCGGAGAAGAGCTCCGGCCTCAGCGAGTCCCAACTCGCCGACATGAAGAGCCAGTTGGAGCAGGCCGGCATCACCACGGAGACCGTCGACATCTGGGTCAACGACGAGAACCTGCCCGTGAAGAAGACCGAGCGCGGCCAGATGAAGACCGGCACGCTCTCCGCCACCGCCTACTACAGCGACTACGGCACCGAGGTCTCCGCCGAGGAGCCGCCCGCCGACGACACCGCGGACTTCAAGGACCTGATGAACCGGCAGCCCGGCGTGTAGGCGCCGGCCGCGCGACTTCCTGCGGCACGTGCTCCCGGGGGCCACGGTCCCCAAGGGATCCCTGCTCAGCGCGATACCCGAAGGAGAGTTCCGCTCTCCTTCGGGTAATCTCAGCCCACCGCAATAAGTGGATCAAACGTTCCTAGGGGTGGGGTCATGAGCATTTCTGTACGTAACGGACGCAAGAGAACCGCGGGTGCCGCCCTGGCGGCCGTGCTGCTCGCCGGCGGCGCGGTCAGCTGCGGGTCGGAGAAGGCCGACAAGGCGGGGGGCGACATGGCGCCCGCGGCGGCCGTGAAGAAGGCCGCGGAGAAGAGCGAGAACCTCACCTCGTTCAACTTCCGGATGAAGGGCAGCGTCCCGGGGGACGGGCGCGTGCAGGCCACGGCGGCCATGAGCACCAAGCCGCTCGCCATGCAGATGGAGATGTCCGCCCCCCAGCAGGGTCCGGAGAAGATGGAGCTGCGGCTCGTCGGCGGCGGTCTCTACCTCGGCGGAGGCAAGGACGCCGCCAAGGAGATGGACGGCAAGCGCTGGATCAAGTTCCCCGCCTCGGGCATGGGCAAGGAGAAGCCGGCCGGCACCTCGGTCTCCGCCCAGGCGGACAACAATCCGGCCGACCAGTCCACGCTCCTGACCGGCTCCGACGACCTGAAGAAGGTCGGCAGCGCGAAGGTGGAGGGCGTCGAGACCACCCACTACACGGGCACGGTCACGATGGACCGGATGCGCGAACTCATGAAGGACGAGGACGCGGCCACCAAGAAGCGCCGCGAGAAGAGCCTCAAGCAGTACGAGGACATGGGCGTCGACAAGCTCACGATGGACATCTGGATCGACGGCGAGGACCACACCAAGCAGTTCCGCGCCCGCGGCAAGGCCGACAAGGGCCCCCTCGACATGACCATCACGTTCCTCGACTACAACAAGCCGGTGACCATCAAGGCCCCGCCGAAGAGCGAGGTCATGGACCTCGCCAAGGACATGAAGGGCCTCGAGGGCTGACCGGCTGACCCGATTTGCCTGGGGCGACCTTGTTCGCGTAGCCTTCCACAGAAGCCAAAGACCGCTGGTCGTTGTCGTGCGCTCGCAAGAGAGTGCGACGGCCGAAGGATCCGCTGAAGCTGCGGACGACCCGCGTAGGTGACTGTGGAAGTGCTCCCGGACGGCCCTGCCGTCGGGTCGAGCTCATGCCCCGTGCGCCTGCGCCGGGGCGTTTTGTTTTGTGCAGACCCCCTTCCTCGCGTGCCTGATTCAGGCGGTCCGGCGACACGCGGCTGATCGAAAGGTCAGTCGAGGATCATCACCCCGGAAGGAGGCCGAGGCTCATGGCGACGTCCGACAAGGTCGCAGCCGTCGAGGAGATCACGCAGAAGCTGCGCGACTCCAACGCTGCTGTTGTGACTTCTTACACCGGACTGTCCGTGGCGCAGCTCAAGGAGCTGCGTCGTTCTCTCGGCGAGAACGCTCAGTACCGTGTGGTGAAGAACACGCTGACCAAGATCGCGGCCAACGAGGCCGGGATTCAGCTGGACGAGCACCTCAAGGGCTCGACCGCTGTCGCCTTCGTGACCGGTGACCCGGTCGTGGCGGCGAAGGGTCTGCGTGACTTCGCCAAGGACAACCCGGCTCTCGTCATCAAGGGCGGTGTCCTTGATGGCAAGGCGCTGTCCGCCGACGAAATCAAGAAGCTTGCGGACCTCGAGTCCCGCGAGGTTCTGCTCGCCAAGCTGGCGGGCGCCATGAAGGGCAAGCAGACTCAGGCTGCTCAGGTCTTCCAGGCGCTCCCGTCGAAGCTCGTCCGCACCGTGGACGCGCTTCGTGCCAAGCAGGGCGAGCAGGGCGGTGCCGAGTAATTCGGCTCGCGCAGTGACCGCCGCCCGAGGCGACGGTCGTAGCGGGCCACTTGTACGCCCGCCTCTCATGTACATCCGGCACCAGCCGAATTAGTGGAAGGACCGCCATCATGGCGAAGCTCAGCCAGGACGACCTGCTCGCCCAGTTCGAAGAGATGACCCTCATCGAGCTCTCCGAGTTCGTGAAGGCCTTCGAGGAGAAGTTCGACGTCACCGCCGCCGCTGCCGCGCCGGTCGTCATGGCCGGTGGCGCTGCCGCCGGTGGCGACGCCGCCGCTGCCGAGGAGCAGGACGAGTTCGACGTCATCCTCACCGGCGCCGGTGACAAGAAGATCCAGGTCATCAAGGTCGTGCGTGAGCTGACCTCCCTGGGTCTGAAGGAGGCCAAGGACCTCGTCGACGGCACCCCGAAGCCGGTCCTCGAGAAGGTCGCCAAGGACGCCGCGGACAAGGCCAAGGAGGCCCTCGAGGGCGCCGGCGCCTCCGTCGAGGTCAAGTAACACCTCGCCACGCGCCACGGCGCGTGGCACGAGTCTGCTGACTCTTCCGTGTGGTCGCGGCCCAGGGCTGTAACGCACACACACCGAACGGCGATCACCCATGTGGGTGGTCGCCTTTCGGCGTTCCCGGGCTGCGTGCGGCGGCTGCCTTGCACTGTCGGTCGCGGCGAGTATGGTGATCTTCGTTGTGCCTGGCGACGGGCCGTGACGGCGACGACGCCAGGCCTCGTCCGGGCAAGGGGGGCCTTGACGAACCGCACGCAGCGCGCAATTCTCAGGACGCGTCGTTACAACGATCCGCATCCGAGGCATGGATCGGCGACGAAGAGGGCAGTATCGATGTGCGTTGAGGACGTGGCTTGCCGCAGGTGTTGAGAACAAACAGGGTCCCCGTAAACCGGGACTGGACATCAGTGGGCCAGGTGGCTACACTGACCCTTTGCGCTGCCTGTTAGCTGCCTCCTGCCCGTCACCAGGGGCATGCCCTCGCTTGAGCACCGTGGATTGAAACGCCCTGACCTGGCCCTCCGTGGGTAAATCAGGAAACGCCTCTCTCTGTGTCCAGCTTGGGACCGGTACGCGCGTAGTGAGTCCGAGCCCTCGGAAGGACCCCCTCTTGGCCGCCTCGCGCACTGCCTCGACCGCGAATACGAACAACGGCGCCAGCACCGCCCCGCTGCGCATCTCCTTTGCAAAGATCAAGGAGCCCCTCGAGGTTCCGAACCTTCTTGCGCTGCAGACCGAGAGCTTTGACTGGCTGCTCGGCAACGACGCGTGGAAGGCTCGTGTCGAGGCGGCTCTGGAAAGCGGACAGGACGTCCCCACCAAGTCCGGTCTGGAGGAGATCTTCGAGGAGATCTCTCCGATCGAGGACTTCTCCGGGTCGATGTCGCTGACCTTCCGCGACCACCGTTTCGAGCCTCCGAAGAACTCGATCGACGAGTGCAAGGAGCGCGACTTCACGTTCGCCGCCCCGCTCTTCGTCACCGCCGAGTTCACCAACAACGAGACCGGTGAGATCAAGTCTCAGACGGTCTTCATGGGCGACTTCCCGCTCATGACGAACAAGGGCACCTTCGTCATCAACGGCACCGAGCGTGTCGTGGTGTCGCAGCTCGTCCGTTCGCCCGGTGTCTACTTCGACTCCTCCATCGACAAGACGTCCGACAAGGACATCTTCTCCGCCAAGATCATCCCGTCCCGGGGTGCCTGGCTGGAGATGGAGATCGACAAGCGCGACATGGTCGGTGTCCGCATCGACCGCAAGCGCAAGCAGTCGGTCACCGTGCTCCTGAAGGCTCTCGGCTGGACCACCGAGCAGATCCTCGAGGAGTTCGGCGAGTACGAGTCCATGCGCGCCACCCTGGAGAAGGACCACACCCAGGGCCAGGACGACGCGCTGCTCGACATCTACCGCAAGCTGCGTCCGGGCGAGCCGCCCACCCGTGAGGCCGCTCAGACGCTGCTCGAGAACCTCTACTTCAACCCGAAGCGCTACGACCTCGCGAAGGTCGGCCGCTACAAGGTCAACAAGAAGCTGGGTGCGGACGCTCCGCTCGACGCGGGCATCCTGACGGTCGAGGACATCATCGCCTCGATCAAGTACCTGGTGAAGCTGCACGCCGGTGAGACCGAGACCGTCGGTGACAGCGGTGTGGGCATCGTCGTCGAGACCGACGACATCGACCACTTCGGCAACCGCCGCCTGCGCAACGTCGGCGAGCTCATCCAGAACCAGGTCCGCACGGGTCTGGCTCGTATGGAGCGCGTCGTGCGTGAGCGCATGACGACGCAGGACGTCGAGGCGATCACGCCGCAGACGCTGATCAACATCCGGCCGGTCGTCGCCTCCATCAAGGAGTTCTTCGGCACCAGCCAGCTGTCGCAGTTCATGGACCAGAACAACCCGCTGTCGGGTCTCACCCACAAGCGCCGTCTGTCGGCGCTTGGCCCGGGTGGTCTCTCCCGTGAGCGGGCCGGCTTCGAGGTCCGTGACGTGCACCCGTCTCACTACGGCCGCATGTGCCCCATTGAGACGCCCGAAGGCCCGAACATCGGTCTGATCGGTTCGCTCGCCTCGTACGGCCGCGTCAACGCGTTCGGCTTCGTCGAGACGCCGTACCGCAAGGTCGTCGACGACCAGGTCACCGACGAGGTGGACTACCTGACCGCCGACGAGGAGGACCGGTTCGTCATCGCCCAGGCCAACGCGCCGCTGACCGATGACCTCCGGTTCGCCGAGAACCGCGTCCTGGTCCGCCGCCGTGGTGGCGAGGTCGACTACGTCGCCGGTTCCGACGTGGACTACATGGACGTCTCGCCGCGCCAGATGGTGTCGGTCGCGACCGCCATGATCCCCTTCCTCGAGCACGACGACGCCAACCGTGCCCTCATGGGCGCGAACATGATGCGTCAGGCCGTGCCGCTGATCACCGCCGAGGCCCCCCTCGTCGGCACCGGCATGGAGTACCGCTGCGCGGTCGACGCCGGTGACGTGATCAAGGCCGAGAAGGCGGGTGTGGTCCAGGAGGTCTCCGCGGACTACGTCACCGTCACCAACGACGACGGCACGTACACCACGTACCGCGTCGCCAAGTTCTCCCGCTCCAACCAGGGCACCTCGGTGAACCAGAAGGTCGTCGTGGAGGAGGGCGCTCGGGTCATCGAGGGCCAGGTCCTCGCCGACGGCCCGGCCACCGAGAACGGCGAGATGGCGCTCGGCAAGAACCTGCTGGTCGCGTTCATGCCGTGGGAGGGTCACAACTACGAGGACGCGATCATCCTGTCGCAGCGCCTCGTGCAGGACGACGTCCTCTCCTCGATCCACATCGAGGAGCACGAGGTCGACGCCCGTGACACCAAGCTCGGCCCCGAGGAGATCACCCGGGACATCCCGAACGTCTCCGAGGAGGTCCTCGCCGACCTCGACGAGCGCGGCATCATCCGGATCGGTGCCGAGGTCGTCGCCGGCGACATCCTCGTCGGCAAGGTCACGCCCAAGGGTGAGACCGAGCTGACGCCGGAGGAGCGCCTGCTCCGCGCGATCTTCGGTGAGAAGGCCCGCGAGGTCCGTGACACCTCCCTGAAGGTCCCGCACGGCGAGATCGGCAAGGTCATCGGCGTACGCGTCTTCGACCGTGAAGAGGGCGACGAGCTGCCGCCGGGCGTGAACCAGCTGGTTCGTGTCTACGTGGCGCAGAAGCGCAAGATCACGGACGGTGACAAGCTCGCCGGCCGGCACGGCAACAAGGGCGTCATCTCCAAGATCCTTCCGATCGAGGACATGCCCTTCCTCGAGGACGGCACGCCGGTCGACATCATCCTCAACCCGCTGGGTGTCCCGTCCCGAATGAACCCGGGACAGGTCCTGGAGATCCACCTCGGCTGGCTCGCCAGCCGCGGCTGGGACGTCTCCGGCCTCGGCGACGAGTGGGCCCAGCGTCTGCAGGCCATCGGCGCCGACGCGGTCCAGCCCGGCACGAACGTCGCGACGCCCGTCTTCGACGGTGCCCGCGAGGACGAGCTGGCCGGTCTGCTCCAGCACACGATCCCGAACCGCGACGGCGAGCGCATGGTGCTCCCCTCCGGCAAGGCGCGTCTGTTCGACGGCCGCTCCGGCGAGCCGTTCCCGGACCCGATCTCGGTCGGGTACATGTACATCCTCAAGCTGCACCACCTGGTCGACGACAAGCTGCACGCCCGCTCGACCGGTCCGTACTCGATGATCACCCAGCAGCCGCTGGGTGGTAAGGCTCAGTTCGGTGGCCAGCGCTTCGGCGAGATGGAGGTGTGGGCCCTTGAGGCATACGGCGCCGCCTACGCCCTCCAAGAGCTGCTGACGATCAAGTCCGACGACGTGACCGGCCGCGTGAAGGTCTACGAGGCCATCGTCAAGGGCGAGAACATCCCCGAGCCCGGCATTCCCGAGTCCTTCAAGGTGCTCATCAAGGAAATGCAGTCGCTCTGCCTCAACGTGGAGGTGCTGTCCTCGGACGGCATGTCCATCGAGATGCGCGACACGGACGAGGACGTCTTCCGCGCTGCGGAGGAGCTCGGCATCGACCTGTCCCGGCGCGAGCCGAGCAGCGTCGAAGAGGTCTGACGGGAGTCCGGCGGGCTCAGCGATGAGCCCGCCGGCCCCAGGACCCCCGTTTCAGACCCCTAAGACTTACAACCCTGAGAGGGATTGACGCATAGTGCTCGACGTCAACTTCTTCGATGAGCTCCGGATCGGTCTGGCCACCGCTGACGACATCCGTCAGTGGAGCCACGGCGAGGTCAAGAAGCCCGAGACCATCAACTACCGCACCCTCAAGCCCGAAAAGGACGGACTCTTCTGCGAGAAGATCTTCGGTCCGACCCGGGACTGGGAGTGCTACTGCGGCAAGTACAAGCGCGTCCGCTTCAAGGGCATCATCTGTGAGCGCTGCGGCGTCGAGGTCACTCGCGCCAAGGTGCGCCGTGAGCGGATGGGCCACATCGAGCTGGCCGCGCCCGTCACGCACATCTGGTACTTCAAGGGCGTCCCGTCGCGCCTCGGCTACCTCCTCGATCTCGCGCCGAAGGACCTCGAGAAGGTCATCTACTTCGCCGCGTACATGATCACGTTCGTGGACGAGGAGCGCCGCACCCGCGACCTGCCCTCCCTGGAGGCGCACGTCTCCGTGGAGCGCCAGCAGATCGAGAACCGCCGCGACGCCGACCTCGAGGCCCGCGCCAAGAAGCTCGAGACCGACCTGGCCGAGCTCGAGGCCGAGGGCGCCAAGGCCGACGTACGCCGCAAGGTGCGCGAAGGTGCCGAGCGGGAGATGAAGCAGCTGCGCGACCGTGCGCAGCGCGAGATCGACCGTCTCGACGAGGTGTGGAACCGCTTCAAGAACCTCAAGGTCCAGGACCTCGAGGGCGACGAGCTGCTCTACCGCGAGCTGCGTGACCGCTTCGGCACGTACTTCGACGGCTCCATGGGTGCCGCTGCCCTGCAGAAGCGTCTGGAGTCCTTCGACCTCGACGAGGAGGCCGAGCGCCTCCGCGAGATCATCCGTACCGGCAAGGGCCAGAAGAAGACCCGTGCGCTCAAGCGCCTCAAGGTCGTCTCCGCGTTCCTGCAGACCAGCAACAGCCCCAAGGGCATGGTGCTGGACTGCGTGCCGGTCATCCCGCCGGACCTGCGTCCGATGGTGCAGCTGGACGGTGGCCGCTTCGCGACCTCCGACCTGAACGACCTGTACCGCCGCGTGATCAACCGCAACAACCGCCTGAAGCGGCTTCTCGACCTCGGCGCGCCCGAGATCATCGTGAACAACGAGAAGCGCATGCTCCAGGAGGCGGTCGACGCCCTCTTCGACAACGGCCGTCGTGGTCGCCCGGTGACGGGCCCCGGCAACCGTCCGCTGAAGTCCCTCAGCGACATGCTGAAGGGTAAGCAGGGTCGCTTCCGCCAGAACCTGCTCGGTAAGCGTGTGGACTACTCCGCGCGTTCCGTGATCGTCGTCGGTCCGCAGCTGAAGCTGCACCAGTGCGGTCTGCCGAAGGCGATGGCGCTGGAGCTCTTCAAGCCGTTCGTGATGAAGCGCCTGGTCGACCTGAACCACGCGCAGAACATCAAGTCGGCGAAGCGCATGGTCGAGCGCGGCCGCACGGTCGTGTACGACGTGCTCGAAGAGGTCATCGCGGAGCACCCGGTTCTGCTGAACCGTGCGCCCACGCTGCACCGCCTCGGCATCCAGGCCTTCGAGCCGCAGCTGGTCGAGGGCAAGGCCATCCAGATCCACCCGCTCGTCTGCACCGCGTTCAACGCGGACTTCGACGGTGACCAGATGGCCGTGCACCTGCCGCTGTCCGCGGAGGCGCAGGCCGAGGCCCGCATCCTGATGCTGTCCTCGAACAACATCCTCAAGCCCGCCGACGGCCGTCCGGTGACGATGCCGACGCAGGACATGGTCCTGGGTCTGTTCTTCCTCACCACGGACGAGGAGGAGCGCGAGGTCATCGGTGAGGGCCGGTCCTTCGGCTCCACGGCCGAGGCGATCATGGCGTTCGACGCCAAGGAGCTCTCGCTGCAGGCGAAGGTCGACATCCGCTTCCCGGTGGGCACCATCCCGCCGCGCGGCTGGACCCCGCCGGTCGACGAGGACGGCGACGACTCCATCGGTGGCAGGGAGTTCCAGCAGGGCGACAGCTTCCGGCTGCGTACGACCCTGGGCCGCGCGCTCTTCAACGAGCTGCTGCCCGAGGACTACCCGTTCGTCGACTACTCGGTGGGCAAGAAGCAGCTCTCCGAGATCGTCAACGACCTGGCCGAGCGCTACCCCAAGGTCATCGTGGCGGCGACGCTCGACAACCTGAAGGCGGCCGGCTTCTACTGGGCGACCCGTTCCGGTGTCACCGTGGCCATCTCCGACGTCGTGGTCCCCGAGGCCAAGAAGGCGATCGTCGCGGGCTACGAGGCACAGGACGAGAAGGTCCAGAAGCAGTACGAGCGCGGTCTGATCACCAAGGAAGAGCGCACGCAGGAGCTCATCGCGATCTGGACCAAGGCGACCAACGAGGTCGCCGAGGCGATGAACGCGAACTTCCCCAAGACCAACCCCATCTTCATGATGGTTGACTCGGGTGCCCGAGGAAACATGATGCAGATGCGGCAGATCGCCGGTATGCGTGGTCTGGTGTCGAACGCGAAGAACGAGACCATCCCGCGTCCGATCAAGGCCTCCTTCCGTGAGGGCCTCTCCGTCCTTGAGTACTTCATCTCCACGCACGGTGCCCGTAAGGGTCTGGCGGACACCGCCCTTCGTACCGCCGACTCCGGTTACCTCACCCGTCGTCTGGTCGACGTCTCCCAGGACGTCATCATTCGCGAGGAGGACTGTGGCACCGAGCGCGGTCTGAAGCTGAAGATCGCGGTCAAGGGCGAGGACGGCGTGCTCCGCAAGACGGAGAACGTCGAGACCTCGGTGTACGCCCGCATGCTGGCCGAGGACGTCGTCATCGACGGCAAGGTCATCGCGCCGGCCAACGTCGACCTCGGTGACGTGCTCATCGACGCCCTGGTCGCCAACGGCGTCGAGGAGGTCAAGACCCGCTCGGTCCTGACCTGTGAGTCGGCGGTCGGCACCTGCGCCTTCTGCTACGGCCGTTCGCTGGCCACCGGCAAGCTGGTCGACATCGGTGAGGCGGTCGGCATCATCGCCGCCCAGTCCATCGGTGAGCCCGGCACGCAGCTGACGATGCGTACCTTCCACACCGGTGGTGTGGCCGGTGACGACATCACCCAGGGTCTGCCCCGAGTCGTCGAGCTCTTCGAAGCCCGTACGCCGAAGGGTGTCGCCCCGATCTCCGAGGCCGCGGGCCGCGTCCGCATCGAGGAGACCGAGAAGACCAAGAAGCTCGTCGTCACCCCGGACGACGGCAGCGACGAGACGGCGTTCCCGATCTCGAAGCGCGCCCGTCTCCTGGTGGGCGAGGGCGACCACGTCGAGGTGGGCCAGAAGCTCACCGTGGGTGCCACCAACCCGCACGACGTGCTGCGCATCCTCGGCCAGCGCGCCGTCCAGGTGCACCTGGTCGGCGAGGTCCAGAAGGTCTACAACTCGCAGGGTGTGTCGATCCACGACAAGCACATCGAGATCATCATCCGGCAGATGCTGCGCCGCGTGACGATCATCGAGTCCGGCGACGCGGAGCTGCTGCCGGGCGAGCTCGTGGAGCGCTCGAAGTTCGAGACCGAGAACCGTCGTGTGGTCACCGAGGGCGGTCACCCCGCCTCCGGCCGTCCGCAGCTGATGGGTATCACCAAGGCCTCGCTGGCGACGGAGTCCTGGCTGTCGGCCGCCTCCTTCCAGGAGACGACCCGAGTGCTGACGGACGCGGCGATCAACGCCAAGTCCGACAGCCTCATCGGCCTCAAGGAGAACGTCATCATCGGTAAGCTCATCCCGGCCGGTACGGGCCTGTCCCGCTACCGCAACATCCGGGTCGAGCCGACCGAGGAGGCCAAGGCCGCGATGTACTCGGCCGTCGGCTACGACGACATCGACTACTCGCCCTTCGGGACGGGTTCGGGTCAGGCCGTGCCGCTGGAGGACTACGATTACGGTCCGTACAACCAGTAAGCGCGCCTAGCACACACCACAGGGCGGTCACCCGGCGAGGTCGGGTGGCCGCCCTGTGGCGCGTTGGCGCATCATGGGGGGGGCAGAACAACTTCCGGGGGAGGCGCGCGTGACGAATCCGTCGTGGCAGCCGGGGCCGTGGCCGCCCAAGCAGGGGCTGCCGGCCGCGCAGCCGGGGCAGCCGCCGATGCTGGCCGGGCACTCCGACCGTGAGCGCGCGGTCGACGTGCTGCGGGCGGGCTTCGCCGAGGGCCGCCTCCAGCAGGACGAGTACGAGCGGCGGGTGGGCCGGGCCTACCAGGCCCGCACGGTGGGGGAGTTGAGCCTGCTGGTCGCGGATCTGCCGCAGGGCCCGCTCGGCTTCCAGCAGCCCGTGGCCCAGCATGTGCCGCCGACCTTCATGCCGGTGGCGCCGCCCACCAACGGCAAGGCGGGCGCGGCGCTCGCCTGCGGCATCGGCACCTTCTTCACCCTGGGCCTGACGGCCGTGCCCGCGGTCGTCCTGGGCCACATGGCCCGCGCGGAGATCCGCGAGACGCGCGAGGGCGGGGACGGCATGGCGGTCGCGGGCCTGGTCCTCGGCTGGCTGTCCGTCGCGGGCTGGGCCCTGCTCCTGCTGCTGATCGTGGCGGCTTCGGGCTGAGGCCGCCCGGGGCGCCCCGCTTTTTCGGGGCCCGGGGTATTTGTTTTGACCGCAGCCAATGAGGTAGGTACGCTCAGACCTTGTGCCTGGGGTGTGCCCGGGCTCGCGTGCGTGTCTTCAACCGCACGGCGGGCTCGATACCGGCCACCGTAATCTGCGCCCTCTCCGCCTTGAGCGGGGGTCTGCAGCATTCGACACACCCGACCGCGTGGGTCGGCAACGTTCCAGGTTAGCTTTACTATTCGGCACACAGAAACCGGAGAAGTAGTGCCTACGATCCAGCAGCTGGTCCGCAAGGGCCGGCAGGACAAGGTCGAGAAGAACAAGACGCCCGCACTCGAGGGTTCCCCTCAGCGCCGTGGCGTCTGCACGCGTGTGTTCACGACCACCCCGAAGAAGCCGAACTCGGCCCTGCGTAAGGTCGCGCGTGTGCGTCTGACCAGCGGCATCGAGGTCACTGCTTACATTCCGGGTGAGGGACACAACCTGCAGGAGCACTCCATCGTGCTCGTGCGCGGCGGCCGTGTGAAGGACCTGCCCGGTGTTCGCTACAAGATCATCCGGGGTTCGCTCGACACCCAGGGTGTCAAGAACCGCAAGCAGGCCCGCAGCCGCTACGGCGCCAAGAAGGAGAAGTAAGAATGCCTCGTAAGGGCCCCGCCCCGAAGCGCCCGGTCATCATCGACCCGGTCTACGGCTCTCCTCTGGTGACCTCCCTCATCAACAAGGTGCTGCTGAACGGCAAGCGCTCCACCGCCGAGCGCATCGTCTACGGCGCCATGGAGGGTCTGCGTGAGAAGACGGGCAACGACCCGGTCATCACGCTGAAGCGCGCGCTCGAGAACATCAAGCCGACTCTCGAGGTCAAGTCCCGCCGCGTCGGTGGTGCGACCTACCAGGTGCCGATCGAGGTCAAGCCCGGTCGCGCCAACACGCTGGCCCTGCGCTGGCTGGTCGGCTACTCCCGCGCCCGGCGCGAGAAGACGATGACCGAGCGTCTGCTGAACGAGCTCCTCGACGCCTCCAACGGCCTCGGTGCCGCTGTGAAGAAGCGCGAGGACACCCACAAGATGGCCGAGTCCAACAAGGCCTTCGCGCACTACCGCTGGTAGTCGCAACCCACATCGAGACCGAGAGAAGACTGAGCCGATATGGCTACCACTTCGCTTGACCTGGCCAAGGTGCGCAACATCGGCATCATGGCTCACATCGACGCGGGCAAGACGACGACCACCGAGCGGATCCTGTACTACACCGGTGTTTCGTACAAGATCGGTGAGGTCCACGACGGTGCTGCCACCATGGACTGGATGGAGCAGGAGCAGGAGCGTGGCATCACGATCACCTCTGCTGCCACCACCTGTCACTGGCCGCTGAACGACGTCGACCACACGATCAACATCATCGACACCCCGGGGCACGTCGACTTCACCGTTGAGGTGGAGCGCTCCCTGCGCGTGCTCGACGGTGCCGTGACGGTGTTCGACGGCGTCGCTGGCGTCGAGCCGCAGTCCGAGACCGTGTGGCGTCAGGCCGACCGCTACGGCGTCCCGCGTATCTGCTTCGTCAACAAGCTGGACCGGACCGGTGCCGAGTTCCACCGCTGCGTCGACATGATCACGGACCGCCTTGGTGCGCAGCCGCTGGTCATGCAGCTCCCGATCGGTGCCGAGGCCAACTTCCAGGGCGTTGTCGACCTGGTCCGCATGAAGGCCTTCGTGTGGTCCGCCGACACCAAGCTCGGCGAGGCCTACGACGTCGTGGACATCCCGGCCACGCACACCGAGGCGGCCGACGAGTGGCGCGGCAAGCTGCTCGAGGCCGTCGCCGAGAACGACGAAGAGATCATGGAGCTGTACCTGGAGGGCCAGGAGCCTTCCGAGGAGCAGCTGTACGCGGCGATCCGCCGCATCACGATCGCTTCGGGCCGTACGACCGACGAGACCACCGTCACCCCGGTGTTCTGCGGTACCGCGTTCAAGAACAAGGGCGTCCAGCCCCTGCTCGACGCCGTCGTGCGCTACCTGCCTTCCCCCCTTGACGTCGAGGCCATCGAGGGCCACGGCGTGAAGGACCCGGAGGAGGTCGTCAAGCGCAAGCCGTCCGACGAGGAGCCGCTGGCCGCGCTGGCGTTCAAGATCGCGAGCGACCCGCACCTGGGCAAGCTCACCTTCGTCCGGATCTACTCCGGTCGCCTGCAGTCCGGCACCGCGGTGCTGAACTCCGTCAAGGGCAAGAAGGAGCGCATCGGCAAGATCTACCGCATGCACGCGAACAAGCGTGAGGAGATCGAGTCGGTGGGCGCGGGCGACATCATCGCCGTCATGGGTCTGAAGCAGACCACGACCGGCGAGACCCTGTGCGACGACAAGAACCCGGTGATCCTGGAGTCCATGGACTTCCCGGCGCCGGTCATTCAGGTCGCCATCGAGCCCAAGTCCAAGGGTGACCAGGAGAAGCTGGGTGTCGCCATCCAGCGTCTCGCGGAGGAGGACCCCTCCTTCCAGGTTCACTCGGACGAGGAGACCGGCCAGACCATCATCGGCGGCATGGGCGAGCTGCACCTCGAGGTGCTCGTCGACCGCATGCGCCGTGAGTTCAAGGTCGAGGCCAACGTCGGCAAGCCGCAGGTCGCGTACCGCGAGACCATCCGCAAGACGGTCGAGCGCGTGGACTACACCCACAAGAAGCAGACCGGTGGTACCGGTCAGTTCGCCAAGGTGCAGATCGCGATCGAGCCGATCGAGGGCGGCGACGCCTCGTACGAGTTCGTGAACAAGGTGACCGGTGGTCGCATCCCGAAGGAGTACATCCCTTCGGTCGACGCCGGCTGCCAGGAGGCCATGCAGTTCGGCATCCTCGCCGGTTACGAGATGACCGGCGTGCGCGTCACGCTGCTCGACGGTGCGTACCACGAGGTCGACTCCTCCGAGCTCGCCTTCAAGATCGCCGGCTCGCAGGCCTTCAAGGAGGCCGCGCGCAAGGCCAGCCCCGTGCTCCTCGAGCCGATGATGGCCGTCGAGGTCACCACGCCCGAGGACTACATGGGCGATGTCATCGGTGACATCAACTCTCGCCGTGGCCAGATCCAGGCCATGGAGGAGCGCAGCGGCGCTCGCGTCGTGAAGGGCCTCGTGCCCCTCTCGGAGATGTTCGGCTACGTCGGAGACCTCCGCAGCAAGACGTCGGGTCGCGCAAGCTACTCAATGCAGTTCGACTCCTACGCCGAGGTTCCGCGGAACGTCGCCGAGGAGATCATCGCGAAGGCCAAGGGCGAGTAACTCACCCGAGTTCACGCTTTAGGCTTGACACCATCCGCCGGGGTTCGACCCCGCAGGGCGAGAACCCCGGCGGCTGGCTTCCCAGCAAAGATCACCTGGCGCCGATGAAGCAAGGCGTACAGAACCACTCCACAGGAGGACCCAGTGGCGAAGGCGAAGTTCGAGCGGACTAAGCCGCACGTCAACATCGGCACCATCGGTCACATCGACCACGGTAAGACGACCCTCACGGCCGCCATTACCAAGGTGCTGCACGACGCGTACCCGGACCTGAACGAGGCCTCGGCCTTCGACCAGATCGACAAGGCTCCCGAGGAGCGCCAGCGCGGTATCACCATCTCCATCGCGCACGTCGAGTACCAGACGGAGGCGCGCCACTACGCCCACGTCGACTGCCCCGGTCACGCGGACTACATCAAGAACATGATCACGGGTGCCGCGCAGATGGACGGCGCCATCCTCGTGGTCGCCGCCACCGACGGCCCGATGCCGCAGACCAAGGAGCACGTGCTCCTGGCCCGCCAGGTCGGCGTTCCGTACATCGTCGTCGCCCTGAACAAGGCCGACATGGTGGACGACGAGGAGATCCTGGAGCTCGTCGAGCTCGAGGTCCGTGAGCTCCTCTCCGAGTACGAGTTCCCGGGCGACGACGTTCCGGTCGTCAAGGTCTCGGCTCTGAAGGCGCTCGAGGGCGACAAGGAGTGGGGCAACACCGTCCTCGACCTGATGAAGGCCGTCGACGAGTCCATCCCGCAGCCCGAGCGTGACGTCGACAAGCCGTTCCTGATGCCGATCGAGGACGTCTTCACGATCACCGGTCGTGGCACGGTCGTCACCGGTCGTATCGAGCGTGGTGTCCTCAAGGTCAACGAGACCGTCGACATCATCGGCATCAAGACCGAGAAGACCACCACCACGGTCACCGGCATCGAGATGTTCCGCAAGCTGCTCGACGAGGGCCAGGCCGGTGAGAACGTCGGTCTGCTCCTCCGTGGCATCAAGCGCGAGGACGTCGAGCGCGGCCAGGTCATCATCAAGCCGGGCTCGGTCACCCCGCACACCGAGTTCGAGGCGCAGGCGTACATCCTGTCGAAGGACGAGGGTGGCCGTCACACCCCGTTCTTCAACAACTACCGCCCGCAGTTCTACTTCCGTACGACGGACGTGACCGGCGTCGTGACCCTCCCCGAGGGCACCGAGATGGTCATGCCGGGTGACAACACCGAGATGAAGGTGGAGCTCATCCAGCCCGTCGCCATGGAGGAGGGCCTGAAGTTCGCCATCCGTGAGGGTGGCCGGACCGTCGGCGCCGGCCAGGTCACCAAGATCAACAAGTAAGGTTCCCTTGCTTGCTGGTCGGGGAGACCCGGCTGCTCTGAACTGAGCGCAGCGAGAGGCCCCACACGCCACTACGGCGGGTGGGGCCTCTTGTCGTGTCCGGAGGGCTCCGGGGCGGCCGCGCCGCTTGACAAGCGGCTCGATTGGCCTTCGTCGTCCTACGTGTGGCACACTGTTCAGGTTGCTCGGTTGAGTGCCGATGCTGCGCGCCTCCCGCCGGGAGGACTGGAAGCGAGTCCCACGGTACTCGTCGCCCCAACTGCCGAAAGGCAGCGCTGGAGCGGACGTACGGGAATCTTCCGGGAAGTGCGGCAAGGTGGCTCGACCAGGCGCCCGGTGGGTTTCTTCCCCCGGACCCGCGGTCATTCAGGGCCGCAGCCCCTAGCAGGGAAATCCTTCGGGAGATCTGTGTGAGCGGGACTGCGACACGCCCGACCGCGTGGGTCGGATGGAAGTAGAAAACAGGGCCTCCTGAGGTGCCAGAGCGTTCGAGACAAAGGACTACTAAGTAGCCATGGCGGGACAGAAGATCCGCATCCGGCTCAAGGCCTACGACCACGAGGTCATCGACTCCTCGGCGAAGAAGATCGTCGAGACGGTGACGCGTACTGGTGCGTCGGTCGCGGGCCCGGTGCCGCTGCCCACTGAGAAGAACGTGTACTGCGTCATCAAGTCGCCGCACAAGTACAAGGACTCGCGCGAGCACTTCGAGATGCGCACGCACAAGCGCCTGATCGACATCCTCGACCCGACGCCCAAGACCGTTGACTCGCTGATGCGCCTGGACCTTCCGGCCGGCGTCGACATCGAGATCAAGCTCTGAGAGGCACGGAAGAGATGACCAAGCAGATCAAGGGCATCCTGGGCGAGAAGCTCGGCATGACCCAGGTCTGGGACGAGAACAACCGTGTCGTCCCGGTGACCGTGGTCAAGGCCGGGCCCTGCGTCGTTACCCAGGTCCGTAAGAATGACATCGACGGCTACGAGTCGGTCCAGATCGCCTTCGGCGAGATCGACCCGCGCAAGGTGAACAAGCCCCTCAAGGGCCACTTCGCCAAGGCCGACGTGACCCCCCGTCGCCACCTCGTCGAGATCCGTACCGCTGACGCCAGCGAGTACACCCTCGGCCAGGAGCTGACCGCCGAGACCTTCGAGTCCGGCGTCAAGGTCGACGTGACCGGCAAGAGCAAGGGCAAGGGCTTCGCCGGTGTCATGAAGCGCCACAACTTCGGTGGCCTCGGCTCCAGCCACGGCACCCAGCGCAAGCACCGCTCGCCCGGTTCCATCGGTGGCTGCGCCACCCCTGGCCGTGTGTTCAAGGGCCTCCGCATGGCGGGTCGCATGGGCAACGAGCGGGTCACCACCCAGAACCTGACCGTTCACGCCGTTGACGCGGAGAAGGGTCTGCTCCTCATCAAGGGAGCGGTGCCCGGTCCGAACGGCGGCCTCGTCCTGGTCCGTACCGCGGCCAAGGGGGCTTGAGGAACCGATGAGCACCATTGACATCCTTTCGCCGGCAGGCGACAAGGCCGGGACCGTCGAGCTCCCCGCGGAGATCTTCGACGTCGAAAAGGTCAGCATCCCGCTGATCCACCAGGTCGTTGTCGCACAGCTGGCCGCTGCCCGTCAGGGCACGCACAAGACGAAGACCCGTGGCGAGGTCCGCGGCGGTGGCAAGAAGCCGTACCGCCAGAAGGGCACCGGTCGCGCCCGTCAGGGCTCGACCCGCGCGCCGCAGTTCGCCGGTGGTGGCGTCGTGCACGGTCCCGTGCCGCGTGACTACTCGCAGCGGACCCCGAAGAAGATGAAGGCCGCGGCCCTGCGCCACGCCCTCACCGACCGGGCCCGCAACGCTCGCATCCACGTCGTCTCCGGCGTGATCGAGGGCGAGACCCCGTCGACCAAGGCCGCGAAGAGCCTGCTCGGCAAGATCAGCGAGCGCAAGAACGTGCTCCTGGTCATCGAGCGCTCGGACGAGGCCGCGCTGCTGTCCGCGCGCAACCTGCCCCAGGTCCACATCCTGGAGCCGGGCCAGCTCAACACGTACGACGTTCTCGTCTCGGACGACGTGGTCTTCACCCAGGCCGCGCTCGAGTCCTTCGTGTCCGGCCCGAAGGCCACTGACACCGAAGGGAGCGAGGCCTGATGGCTATCCGTCACCCCGCTATCGCCTCGAAGGCGGCCAAGGCCGCCAAGGTCGCGCGCGTCGCCAAGGCGAAGCGTCACGCCACCGAGGGCAAGAACACCGTCGAGACGCCGCTGAGCAAGAGCTTCACGGACCCCCGTGACGTCCTCCTCAAGCCGGTCGTCTCCGAGAAGAGCTACGCGCTGCTCGACGAGGGCAAGTACACCTTCGTCGTCGCGCCCGGCGCCAACAAGACCCAGATCAAGCAGGCCGTCGAGGCGGTCTTCTCGGTCAAGGTCACCGGCGTCAACACGCTCAACCGCCAGGGCAAGCGCAAGCGCACCCGCACGGGCTTCGGCAAGCGTGCCGACTCCAAGCGCGCGATCGTGACCCTCGCTGAGGGCGACCGTATCGACATCTTCGGCCAGGCCTCCTAACGGAGCGCCCTGGTCCGAATATCGGACGAGGACTGAGAAATGGGAATCCGCAAGTACAAGCCGACGACGCCGGGCCGCCGTGGCTCCTCCGTCGCCGACTTCGTCGAGGTCACGCGGTCCACGCCGGAGAAGTCGCTGGTCCGCCCGCTGCACAGCAAGGGCGGCCGTAACAACGCCGGTCGTGTGACCGTTCGCCACCAGGGTGGCGGACACAAGCGCGCCTACCGCGTGATCGACTTCCGTCGTCACGACAAGGACGGCGTGCCGGCGAAGGTCGCGCACATCGAGTACGACCCCAACCGCACCGCGCGCATCGCGCTGCTGCACTACGCAGACGGCGAGAAGCGCTACATCATCGCTCCGCGCGGCCTGTCGCAGGGTGACCGGATTGAGAACGGCCCCGGCGCCGACATCAAGCCCGGCAACAACCTCGCGCTCCGCAACATCCCGGTCGGTACCACGATCCACGCGATCGAGCTCCGTCCGGGTGGTGGCGCCAAGTTCGCCCGTTCCGCGGGTGCCTCCGTGCAGCTGCTGGCGAAGGAGGGCTCGATGGCCCACCTTCGTATGCCGTCCGGTGAGATCCGCCTGGTCGACGTGCGCTGCCGCGCCACCGTCGGCGAGGTCGGCAACGCCGAGCAGTCGAACATCAACTGGGGCAAGGCCGGCCGCATGCGCTGGAAGGGCGTCCGCCCGACCGTGCGTGGTGTCGTGATGAACCCGGTCGACCACCCGCACGGTGGTGGCGAGGGCAAGACCTCCGGTGGTCGCCACCCGGTCTCGCCCTGGGGCAAGAAGGAAATGCGTACTCGTGATCGCAACAAGGCGAGCAACAAGTACATCGTCCGCCGCCGCAAGACGAACAAGAAGCGCTAGGAGCGGGTTTAGATGCCGCGCAGTCTGAAGAAGGGGCCCTTCGTCGACGACCACCTGATCAAGAAGGTGGACGTACAGAACGAAGCAGGCACCAAGAACGTCATCA
Organism: Streptomyces aureoverticillatus; assembly: GCF_014649395.1. Taxonomy (GTDB): domain Bacteria; phylum Actinomycetota; class Actinomycetes; order Streptomycetales; family Streptomycetaceae; genus Streptomyces; species Streptomyces aureoverticillatus. The sequence continues at coordinate 942,133 of NZ_BMSY01000001.1, read as the reverse complement.
AGACCTGGTCCCGTCGCTCGATGATCGTCCCGGCCATGCTGGGCCACACGATCGCGGTGCACAACGGCAAGACCCACATCCCGGTGTTCGTCACCGAGTCGATGGTCGGCCACAAGCTCGGCGAGTTCTCGCCGACTCGCACCTTCCGCGGCCACGTCAAGGACGACCGGAAGTCGAAGCGCCGCTAAGCGGGGTGGAACGACTATGACTAACACCGAAGGGACAACCATGGAAGCCAGGGCCCAGGCGCGGTACATCCGCGTCACGCCCATGAAGGCCCGCCGCGTGGTGGACCTCATCCGTGGCATGGATGCCACGGAGGCTCAGGCGGTCCTGCGTTTCGCCCCGCAGGCCGCGAGCGTGCCGGTCGGCAAGGTGCTGGACAGCGCCATTGCCAACGCCGCGCACAACTACGACCACACCGACGCCTCTTCGCTGGTCATCAGCGAGGCGTACGTGGACGAGGGCCCGACCCTGAAGCGGTTCCGTCCGCGTGCCCAGGGCCGTGCCTACCGGATCCGTAAGCGGACCAGCCACATCACCGTGGTCGTCAGCAGCAAGGAAGGAACCCGGTAATGGGCCAGAAGGTAAACCCGCACGGGTTCCGGCTCGGTGTCACGACCGACTTCAAGTCGCGTTGGTACGCCGACAAGCTGTACAAGGACTACGTCAAGGAAGACGTCGCCATCCGTCGGATGATGACGTCCGGCATGGAGCGCGCCGGCATCTCGAAGGTTGAGATCGAGCGCACCCGTGACCGCGTGCGGGTGGACATCCACACCGCGCGTCCCGGCATCGTCATCGGCCGCCGTGGCGCCGAGGCCGACCGCATCCGCGGTGACCTCGAGAAGCTCACGGGCAAGCAGGTCCAGCTGAACATCCTCGAGGTCAAGAACCCCGAGACGGACGCTCAGCTGGTCGCTCAGGCCGTCGCCGAGCAGCTGTCCTCCCGCGTCTCCTTCCGTCGGGCCATGCGCAAGAGCATGCAGTCCGCCATGAAGGCCGGCGCCAAGGGCATCAAGATCCAGTGTGGCGGTCGTCTCGGTGGTGCCGAGATGTCCCGTTCGGAGTTCTACCGCGAGGGCCGTGTGCCCCTGCACACGCTCCGCGCCAACGTGGACTACGGCTTCTTCGAGGCCAAGACGACCTTCGGCCGCATCGGCGTGAAGGTCTGGATCTACAAGGGCGACGTGAAGAACATCGCCGAGGTCCGCGCCGAGAACGCCGCTGCCCGCGCCGGCAACCGCCCGGCCCGTGGTGGCAACGACCGCCCGGCCCGTGGTGGCCGCGGTGGCGAGCGTGGCGGTCGCGGTCGCAAGCCGCAGCAGCAGTCCGCGCCGGCTGCCGAGGCCCCCAAGGCCGAAGCTCCCGCCGCCGCTGCCGCTCCGGCTGAGAGCACCGGAACGGAGGCCTGACCGAAATGCTGATCCCCCGTAGGGTCAAGCACCGCAAGCAGCACCACCCCAAGCGCCGCGGTATGGCCAAGGGTGGTACGACGGTTGCGTTCGGCGAGTACGGCATCCAGGCCATGACCCCGGCGTACGTGACCAACCGCCAGATCGAGGCGGCCCGTATCGCGATGACCCGCCACATCAAGCGTGGCGGCAAGGTCTGGATCAACATCTACCCGGACCGCCCGCTGACGAAGAAGCCTGCCGAGACCCGCATGGGTTCCGGTAAGGGTTCGCCCGAGTGGTGGGTCGCGAACGTGCACCCGGGCCGGGTCATGTTCGAGCTGTCCTACCCCAACGAGAAGATCGCCCGTGAGGCCCTGACTCGCGCAGCCCACAAGCTGCCGATGAAGTGCCGGATCGTCAAGCGCGAGGCAGGTGAAGCGTGATGTCGGCCGGTACCAAGGCGTCCGAGCTGCGCGAGCTGGGCAACGAGGAGCTTCTCAACAAGCTCCGCGAGGCCAAGGAAGAGCTGTTCAACCTCCGCTTCCAGGCGGCGACGGGTCAGCTCGAGAACCACGGTCGGCTGAAGGCCGTCCGTAAGGACATCGCGCGGATCTACACCCTGATGCGTGAGCGCGAGCTGGGCATCGAGACGGTGGAGAGCGCCTGATGAGCGAGAGCAACGTGACTGAAGAGACGAAGGCCGCGCGCGGCTTCCGGAAGACCCGTGAGGGTCTGGTCGTCAGCGACAAGATGGACAAGACCGTCGTCGTCGCCGTCGAGGACCGCGTCAAGCACGCGCTGTACGGCAAGGTCATCCGCCGTACCAACAAGCTCAAGGCGCACGACGAGCAGAACGCCGCGGGCGTCGGCGACCGTGTCCTCCTGATGGAGACCCGGCCGCTGTCCGCGACGAAGCGCTGGCGCGTCGTCGAGATCCTCGAGAAGGCCAAGTAATTCTCCGAGGGGCACCCCCCTCGGAGTTCGTTCCGCCAGGCTCCCGGGGCAGTTCACCGAACTGCCCCGGGGGAACCGGCAGACAATCAGGAGATAGACGTGATCCAGCAGGAGTCGCGACTTCGGGTCGCCGACAACACGGGTGCGAAGGAAATCCTCACCATCCGTGTTCTCGGTGGCTCGGGTCGCCGCTACGCGGGCATCGGTGACGTCATCGTCGCCACCGTCAAGGACGCGATCCCCGGTGGCAACGTGAAGAAGGGTGACGTCGTCAAGGCGGTCATCGTTCGCACCGTCAAGGAGCGCCGCCGTCCGGACGGCTCGTACATCCGCTTCGACGAGAACGCCGCCGTCATTCTGAAGAACGACGGCGACCCTCGCGGCACCCGTATCTTCGGCCCGGTCGGCCGTGAGCTGCGCGAGAAGAAGTTCATGAAGATCATCTCGCTCGCGCCGGAGGTGCTGTAAGCATGAAGATCAAGAAGGGCGACCTGGTCCAGGTCATCACCGGTAAGGACAAGGGCAAGCAGGGCAAGGTCATTGCCGCTTACCCGCGCGACGAGCGCGTCCTGGTCGAGGGTGTCAACCGGGTCAAGAAGCACACGAAGGCCGGCCCGACGGCCAGCGGCTCGCAGGCCGGCGGCATCGTGACCACCGAAGCCCCTGTTCACGTGAGCAACGTTCAGCTCGTCGTGGAGAAGGACGGCAAGAAGGTCGTCACGCGCGTCGGTTACCGCTTCGACGACGAGGGCAACAAGATCCGCGTTGCCAAGCGGACGGGTGAGGACATCTGATGACGACCACCACCACTCCGCGCCTCAAGACGAAGTACCGCGAGGAGATCCAGGGCAAGCTGCAGGAGGAGTTCTCGTACGAGAACGTCATGCAGATCCCCGGTCTCGTCAAGATCGTGGTGAACATGGGTGTCGGCGACGCCGCCCGTGACTCCAAGCTCATGGACGGTGCCGTCCGTGACCTGACCACGATCACCGGTCAGAAGCCGGCCATCACCAAGGCCCGGAAGTCCATCGCGCAGTTCAAGCTGCGTGAGGGTCAGCCGATCGGTGCCCACGTCACGCTCCGTGGCGACCGCATGTGGGAGTTCCTGGACCGCACCCTGTCGCTCGCGCTGCCGCGCATCCGCGACTTCCGTGGTCTGTCCCCCAAGCAGTTCGACGGCCGTGGCAACTACACCTTCGGTCTCACGGAGCAGGTCATGTTCCACGAGATCGACCAGGACAAGATCGACCGTGTCCGGGGTATGGACATCACCGTGGTCACCACGGCGACCAACGACGCTGAGGGCCGGGCGCTCCTTCGTCACCTCGGCTTCCCGTTCAAGGAGGCGTGAGCGAGATGGCGAAGAAGGCTCTGATTGCCAAGGCTGCTCGTAAGCCCAAGTTCGGTGTGCGTGCGTACACCCGCTGCCAGCGCTGCGGCCGTCCGCACTCCGTGTACCGCAAGTTCGGCCTGTGCCGCGTGTGCCTTCGTGAGATGGCTCACCGTGGCGAGCTGCCGGGCGTGACCAAGAGCTCCTGGTAATTCCCTTCTGTCCATAGGACGTTAGGGATTCCAGAGGCTCTCGGTAAGCAATGAGGTTGGTGGGTGGCCCACCGCACATGGCTTAGGCTTGTGTGGTTGGGCGCCTGCCGCCCTCGTACGACTTACTACGCCGTAGGTCCCCGCGCCGCACCCGTCCCGCCTCTGAGTGGGGAGAGGGATGGCGCATACAGGAAACCCCGGCGAGAGAGGCCGAAGGCCAATTCATGACCATGACTGATCCGATCGCAGACATGCTTACGCGTCTGCGGAACGCGAACTCGGCTTACCACGACACCGTGGCGATGCCGCACAGCAAGATCAAGTCGCACATCGCGGAGATCCTCCAGCAGGAGGGTTTCATCACGGGCTGGAAGGTCGAGGACGCCGAGGTCGGCAAGAACCTCGTTCTCGAGCTCAAGTTCGGGCCGAACCGTGAGCGCTCCATCGCGGGCATCAAGCGGATCTCGAAGCCTGGTCTGCGCGTGTACGCGAAGTCCACCAACCTGCCGAAGGTGCTCGGCGGCCTGGGCGTGGCCATCATCTCCACGTCGCACGGTCTGCTCACCGGCCAGCAGGCGGGCAAGAAGGGCGTGGGTGGGGAAGTCCTCGCCTACGTCTGGTAGCGGAAGGGAACGGAGGAAACAGCTATGTCGCGTATTGGCAAGCTCCCCATCACGGTTCCCGCCGGCGTGGACGTCACCATCGATGGCCAGACGGTCTCGGTGAAGGGCCCCAAGGGCACCCTGAGCCACACCGTTGTCGCGCCGATCGAGATCGCTAAGGGTGAGGACGGCGTGCTCAGCGTCACCCGCCCCAACGACGAGCGTCAGAACAAGGCCCTGCACGGCCTGTCCCGCACGCTGGTGGCGAACATGATCACCGGTGTGACCCAGGGTTACGTGAAGAAGCTCGAGATCAGCGGTGTCGGTTACCGCGTCCTGGCGAAGGGCTCCAACCTGGAGTTCTCGCTCGGCTACAGCCACCCGATCCTGGTCGAGGCGCCCGAGGGCATCTCGTTCAAGGTCGAGTCGCCGACCAAGTTCTCGGTCGAGGGCATCGACAAGCAGAAGGTCGGCGAGGTTGCGGCCAACATCCGCAAGCTGCGCAAGCCTGACCCGTACAAGGCCAAGGGCGTCAAGTACGAAGGCGAAGTCATCCGCCGCAAGGTCGGAAAGGCGGGTAAGTAAGCCATGGCATACGGTGTCAAGATTGCTAAGGGCGACGCTTACAAGCGTGCTGCCATCAAGCGCCGTCACATTCGTATCCGGAAGCACATTTCCGGTACGGCCGAGCGTCCGCGCCTGGTCGTGACGCGCTCCAACCGCAACATCGTCGCCCAGGTGATCGACGACGTGAAGGGTCACACCCTGGCGTCGGCGTCCACCCTGGACAGCTCGATCCGCGGTGGCGAGGGCGACAAGTCCGCGCAGGCCAAGCAGGTCGGCGCCCTGGTCGCCGAGCGCGCCAAGGCCGCCGGTGTCGAGACTGTCGTGTTCGACCGTGGTGGTAACCAGTACGCCGGGCGCATCGCCGCCCTGGCGGACGCCGCCCGCGAAGCCGGACTCAAGTTCTGAGTCGGTTCCGTAGCTAGCGGAAACAGAGAGAGGTAATTCCAATGGCTGGACCCCAGCGCCGCGGTGGCGGTGCCGGTGGCGGCGAGCGGCGGGACCGGAAGGGTCGCGACGGTGGCAACGCCGCCGCCGAGAAGACCGCGTACGTTGAGCGCGTTGTCGCGATCAACCGCGTCGCCAAGGTTGTGAAGGGTGGTCGTCGCTTCAGCTTCACCGCGCTGGTCGTGGTGGGCGACGGTGACGGCACCGTGGGTGTCGGTTACGGCAAGGCCAAGGAGGTGCCGGCCGCCATCGCCAAGGGTGTTGAGGAGGCCAAGAAGCACTTCTTCAAGGTCCCCCGTATCCAGGGCACCATCCCGCACCCCATCCAGGGTGAGAAGGCTGCGGGCGTCGTCATGCTCAAGCCGGCTTCCCCCGGTACCGGCGTTATCGCCGGTGGCCCGGTGCGTGCCGTGCTCGAGTGCGCCGGCGTTCACGACATCCTGTCGAAGTCGCTCGGCTCGTCCAACGCGATCAACATCGTGCACGCGACCGTGGCGGCCCTCAAGGGCCTGCAGCGTCCCGAGGAGATCGCGGCCCGCCGCGGTCTGCCGCTCGAGGACGTCGCCCCCGCGGCTCTGCTGCGTGCGCGTGCGGGAGCGGGTGCGTAATCATGGCTCAGCTCAAGATCACGCAGACGAAGTCGTACATCGGCAGTAAGCAGAACCACCGCGACACCCTGCGCTCCCTTGGTCTCAAGGGCATCAACACGCAGGTCGTCAAGGAGGATCGTCCCGAGTTCCGCGGCATGGTGCACACCGTCCGCCACCTCGTGACGGTCGAGGAGGTCGACTGATCATGGCGGAGAACAACCCGCTCAAGATCCACAACCTCCGTCCCGCCCCCGGTGCCAAGACCGCGAAGACCCGTGTCGGTCGTGGTGAGGCGTCGAAGGGTAAGACGGCCGGTCGTGGTACCAAGGGCACCAAGGCCCGTTACCAGGTTCCGGAGCGCTTCGAGGGCGGGCAGATGCCCCTCCACATGCGCCTCCCGAAGCTGAAGGGCTTCAAGAACCCGTTCAAGACCGAGTACCAGGTCGTCAACCTGGACAAGCTCACCGCCCTCTACCCCGAGGGTGGCGAGGTCACGGTGGCCGACCTGGTCGCCAAGGGCGCCGTTCGCAAGAACAGCCTTGTCAAGGTCCTCGGCCAGGGTGAGGTCACCGTGGCGCTGCAGGTGACGGTTGACGCCGTCTCCGGCTCCGCCAAGGAGAAGATCACCGCCGCCGGCGGTACCGTCACCGAGCTCGTCTGAATTTCCCAGGCGTCTCGATGACTTGAGCGATCCCGACCGGGGATGCCCCACAAAAGGGGCATCCCCGGTTGGTCGTTCCAAGGGGGGCACGGTCGCCGGTAAGGTGGCGTGCACTGTTAACTTTCCGCGCGGTCTGTCCTCGCGACAGGTCGTGCGGTCTTGCCTGTTACGTACTTATCCGTCGGACTCACCACCGTCACCTCTGACGCAGTAGCGCGGGGGTCGCAGGAGGCACCGTGCTCACCGCGTTCGCCCGGGCGTTCAAGACGCCCGACCTGCGCAAGAAGCTGCTCTTCACGCTCGGCATCATCGTGATCTACCGGCTCGGGACGCATGTCCCGATCCCCGGAGTGGACTACACGAATGTCCAGCAGTGCATTGATCAGGCGAACGCCAACCAGGGGCTGTTCGGTCTGGTCAACATGTTCAGTGGTGGCGCACTGCTGCAGATCACGATCTTCGCGCTCGGCATCATGCCGTACATCACGGCGAGCATCATTCTGCAGCTGCTGACTGTGGTGATCCCGCGCCTGGAGGCCCTGAAGAAGGAGGGCCAGGCCGGCACGGCGAAGATCACGCAGTACACGCGCTACCTGACCATCGCCCTGGCGATCCTGCAGGGCACGGGCCTGGTCGCCACCGCCCGCACCGGCACCCTGTTCCAGGGCTGCTCGGTGGCCTCGGAGATCGTCCCCGACCAGTCGATCTTCGTCACCATCACCATGGTGGTCACCATGACCGCCGGCACGGCCTGTGTGATGTGGCTCGGCGAGCTCATCACCGACCGCGGCATCGGCAACGGCATGTCGATCCTGATGTTCATCTCGATCGCCGCCACCTTCCCCGCCGCCCTGTGGGGCATCAAGAAGCAGGGTGACCTGGCGGGCGGCTGGATCGAGTTCGGCACCGTCATCCTGGTCGGCCTGTTCATGGTCGGCCTGGTCGTCTTCGTCGAGCAGGCGCAGCGCCGCATTCCGGTGCAGTACGCGAAGCGGATGATCGGCCGCCGGTCCTACGGCGGGACGTCGACGTACATCCCGCTGAAGGTCAATCAGGCGGGCATCATCCCTGTGATCTTCGCCTCGTCGCTGCTCTACATTCCCGCGCTGGTCGCCCAGTTCGCGGGTGGTCAGTCCGGGTGGAAGACCTGGATCGAGCAGAACCTGACCAAGGGTGACCACCCGATTTACATCGTCACCTACTTCGTGTTGATCGTGTTCTTCGCCTTCTTCTATGTGGCGATCTCGTTCAACCCGGAGGAAGTCGCGGACAACATGAAGAAGTATGGTGGCTTCATCCCGGGCATCCGGGCTGGCCGCCCGACCGCTGAGTACTTGAGCTACGTACTCAACCGGATCACGTGGCCGGGCTCGCTGTATCTGGGTCTGATCGCTCTTGTGCCAACGATGGCGTTGGTGGGCTTCGGGGCCAACCAGAACTTCCCGTTCGGCGGGACGAGCATCCTGATCATCGTGGGTGTGGGTCTGGAGACCGTGAAGCAGATCGAGAGCCAGCTCCAGCAGCGCAATTACGAAGGGTTCCTCCGCTGATGCGAATCGTCCTCGTCGGGCCGCCCGGTGCCGGCAAGGGAACGCAGGCCGCGTTCCTTGCCAAGAACCTGTCGATCCCGCACATCTCCACGGGCGACCTCTTCAGGGCCAACATCAGCCGGCAGACCGAGCTCGGCAAGCTGGCCAAGTCCTACATGGACGCCGGGAACCTGGTCCCCGACGAGGTGACCATCGGGATGGCCAAGGACCGCATGGAGCAGCCCGACGCGGAGAACGGCTTCCTGCTCGACGGCTTCCCGCGGAACGTGTCGCAGGCCGAGGCGCTCGACGAGATGCTGAAGTCCGAGGGCATGAAGCTGGACGCCGTCCTGGACCTGGAGGTCCCCGAGGACGAGGTCGTCAAGCGCATCGCGGGCCGGCGCATCTGCCGCAAGGACTCCAGCCACGTCTTCCACGTGACGTACAGCCCGCCCAAGGCGGACGGCGTCTGTGACGCCTGCGGCGGCGAGCTCTACCAGCGCGAGGACGACTCGGAGGACACCGTCCGCAAGCGACTGGAGGTCTACCACACGCAGACCGAGCCGATCATCGACTACTACAAGGCCCAGGGCCTGGTGGTCACGATCTCGGCGCTCGGCAAGGTGGACGAGGTCACGAAGCGCGCGATGTCGGCGCTCTCGGGCGAGGACGCCTGACAGAGGTTGGCTGTGACTGGGCCGCGGCACCCCGGGTGGGTGCCGCGGCTCAGCTGTGGACGGGGCGCGGGGGCTTTGGCCCCGGCCGTATCGTTGTGGGTGCCCCGTAGGTCGTATTCGTAGGTTCAGAAAGGCTCAGGCCCAGACATGGTGCAGATCAAGACTCCCGAGCAGATCGCCAAGATGCGTGCGGCGGGGCTTGTCGTCGCCGCCATGCACAAGGCGACGCGTGAGGCGGCCGTGCCGGGTGCGACCACGAAGGACCTGGACGACGTGGCCCGCAAGGTGCTGGCCGAGCACGACGCCAAGCCCAATTTCCTCGGGTACGGCGGCTTCCCCGCGACCATCTGCACCTCCAAGAACGAGGTCGTCGTCCACGGCATCCCGAGCGAGGACGTGGTCCTCCAGGACGGCGACATCATCTCCATCGACGCCGGCGCGATCATCGACGGCTGGCACGGCGACGCGGCGTACACGGCCTTCGTGGGCAGTGGTCACGCTCCGGAGCTGATCGAGCTCTCCCGGGTGACCGAGGAGTCGATGTGGGCCGGGATCGCGGCCATGAAGCAGGGGAACCGGCTCGTCGACATCTCCCGCGCCATCGAGACCTACATCCGCCGCCAGCCCCGCCCGGCCCGCGGCAAGTACGGGATCATCGAGGACTACGGCGGCCACGGCATCGGCACCGAGATGCACATGGACCCGCACCTGCTGAACTACGTGGAGCGCCGCCGCGGCCGCGGCCCCAAGCTGGTCCCCGGCTTCTGCCTGGCCATCGAGCCGATGGTGTCCCTCGGCACCGCGAAGACCGAGGTCCTCGAGGACGACTGGACGGTCATCACGACCGACGGCACCTGGTCCTCGCACTGGGAGCACTCCGTCGCACTGACGGAGGAGGGTCCGCTGGTGTTGACCGCCCCGGACGGCGGCAAGGCGAAGCTTGCCGAGTACGGCATCACGGCGGCGCCGGATCCGCTGGGCTGACGGGCGCGGGGCCTCGGCCAGCGGCTTGCTTAAGGATCTTCGTAGCGGGGCAGTCATACCCGATTCGTCTTTCCGAGGGCACTGACGTAGACTGACGCGTCGGCTCTCGTGCATTCGCATGTCTGCGTATCGCTTACGGAGTCGATCAAGGTAGTCGATTCGAAGGGCGAAGCGTGGCCAAGAAGCAAGGTGCCATCGAGATCGAAGGCACTGTCGTCGAGTCTCTTCCGAACGCCATGTTCAAGGTGGAGCTCCAGAACGGCCACCAGGTCCTGGCACACATCAGCGGCAAGATGCGTATGCACTACATCCGCATCCTCCCTGACGACCGGGTCGTGGTGGAGCTGTCTCCGTACGACCTGACGCGTGGCCGGATCGTCTACCGGTACAAGTAGATCTTGCCCGCGCCCCGCTCCGGCGGGGTGATGGCACTGACCCGGAGAACCTCACCAATGAAGGTCAAGCCGAGCGTCAAGAAGATCTGCGACAAGTGCAGGGTGATCCGCCGTCACGGCCGGGTCATGATCATTTGCGACAACCCGCGCCACAAGCAGCGCCAGGGCTGACGCACGTACTGCACTCGCAGATTTTCGCGCGACGCACGTAACAGCACATATGCAGGACCCGTCCCTCTTCAGATCCATTCGCAGGTAATGGAGGGCGACACCCCCGGTCGGAGGCCGGGGACCCGGTTCGTACCAACTCTTTTCGGTGCAGGCCCCAGCGGCCGAGGCGGAAAGGGAACGGCGGTCGGGAGCGGTTCTGCTGAAGACCTCCGAGTATCAACAGGAGCCATGAATGGCACGCGTTGAAGGCGTCGACCTCCCGCGCGACAAGCGCATTGAGGTCGCCCTCACCTATGTGTTCGGCATCGGCCGGACGCTGTCCCAGGAGACCCTGGACGCCACTGGTGTCGACCGCAACACCCGCGTTCGCGACCTGTCCGAAGAGGACCTGGTCAAGATCCGCGAGTACGTGGACCAGAACATCAAGACCGAGGGTGACCTCCGTCGCGAGATTCAGGCCGACATCCGCCGCAAGGTCGAGATCGGCTGCTACCAGGGCCTGCGCCACCGCCGTGGCCTGCCCGTCCGCGGTCAGCGCACCAGCACCAACGCCCGCACCCGCAAGGGCCCGCGTCGCGCCATCGCCGGTAAGAAGAAGCCGGGCAAGAAGTAGTCCTCGCTCAGCGGTCTATCGACAGCTGTTGCTGCAGGACCGACCACCTCCCGTAGGAGTTATAGATGCCCCCCAAGGGTCGTCAGGGCGCTGCCAAGAAGGTGCGCCGCAAGGAAAAGAAGAACGTCGCTCACGGCCACGCGCACATCAAGAGCACGTTCAACAACACGATCGTCTCGATCACGGACCCCACGGGCAACGTGATCTCCTGGGCCTCTGCCGGCCACGTCGGCTTCAAGGGCTCGCGCAAGTCCACCCCGTTCGCCGCGCAGATGGCCGCCGAGTCGGCCGCGCGTCGCGCGCAGGAGCACGGCATGCGCAAGGTCGACGTCTTCGTCAAGGGTCCCGGCTCCGGCCGTGAGACCGCGATCCGCTCCCTCCAGGCCACGGGCCTCGAGGTCGGTTCGATCCAGGACGTCACCCCCACCCCGCACAACGGCTGCCGTCCGCCGAAGCGCCGCCGCGTCTGACGTCTTTCTACGTCGGACCTGGTGCCGCCGCGCGCGGTTGCCTTGAGGATTCGGGCGGTACGTACCCCTAGGGGGCCGTACCGCCCGTACCCTTGTCATTGCAGTAGGGCGTCAAATAGCGGGCGCCCATGACTGAAGGATCGCAACATGCTGATTGCTCAGCGTCCCTCGTTGACCGAAGAGGTCGTCGACGAGTTCCGCTCCCGGTTCGTCATCGAGCCGCTGGAGCCGGGCTTCGGCTACACCCTCGGCAACTCCCTGCGCCGGACCCTCCTGTCGTCGATCCCGGGTGCTGCCGTTACCAGCATTCGCATCGACGGTGTCCTGCACGAGTTCACCACCGTGCCGGGCGTCAAGGAGGACGTCACCGACCTGATCCTCAACATCAAGCAGCTGGTCGTCTCCTCGGAGCACGACGAGCCGGTCGTGATGTACCTGCGCAAGCAGGGCCCGGGTCTGGTCACCGCCGCCGACATCGCGCCCCCGGCCGGTGTCGAGGTGCACAACCCCGACCTCGTCCTCGCCACGCTCAACGGCAAGGGCAAGCTGGAGATGGAGCTGACCGTCGAGCGCGGTCGCGGCTACGTCTCCGCCGTGCAGAACAAGCAGGTCGGCCAGGAGATCGGCCGTATCCCGGTCGACTCCATCTACTCGCCGGTGCTGAAGGTCACGTACAAGGTCGAGGCCACGCGTGTCGAGCAGCGCACCGACTTCGACAAGCTGATCGTCGACGTCGAGACCAAGCAGGCCATGCGCCCGCGTGACGCCATGGCGTCCGCCGGCAAGACCCTGGTCGAGCTGTTCGGTCTCGCCCGTGAGCTGAACATCGACGCCGAGGGCATCGACATGGGTCCGTCCCCGACGGACGCCGCGCTCGCCGCCGATCTGGCGCTGCCGATCGAGGAGCTCGAGCTCACCGTTCGGTCGTACAACTGCCTCAAGCGTGAGGGCATCCACTCCGTGGGTGAGCTCGTCGCCCGCTCCGAGGCGGACCTCCTCGACATTCGCAACTTCGGTGCGAAGTCCATCGACGAGGTCAAGATGAAGCTGAACGGGATGGGTCTGGCGCTGAAGGACTCGCCTCCCGGCTTCGACCCGACCGCCGCCGCTGACGCCTTCGGCGCCGACGATGACGCGGACGCCGGGTTCGTCGAGACCGAGCAGTACTGAGAGCTCGGGCCTCGCGGTTCGATTGTGGCTGCGGACCGGCTTCGGCTGGTCGCGCAGTTCCCCGCGCCCCTTACGGGGCGCGGGTACCGCTGACCCCGGTACCTGATACGGCCGGGGCAGATCACTAGGAGAAACACCATGCCGAAGCCCACCAAGGGTGCCCGTATGGGTGGCAGTGCCGCGCACGAGAAGCTGATGCTGGCGAACCTCGCCAAGGATCTCTTCGAGCACGGCCGCATCACCACCACGGAGGCCAAGGCCCGTCGTCTGCGTCCCTACGCGGAGCGTCTGGTCACCAAGGCGAAGAAGGGCGACCTTCACAACCGCCGCCAGGTCCTCCAGGTCATCACGGACAAGAGCGTCGTCCACACGCTCTTCACCGAGATCGGCCCGCGCTACGAGAACCGCCCGGGTGGCTACACCCGCATCACCAAGATCGGTAACCGCCGTGGCGACAACGCGCCCATGGCCGTCATCGAGCTGGTGGAGGCCCTGACCGTGGCCCAGCAGGCCACCGGTGAGGCCGAGGCGGCCACGAAGCGTGCCGTCAAGGAAGACGCCCTGAAGAAGGACGAGGCTCCGGTCGAGACCGAGGCCAAGTCCGACGAGGCTTCCGCCGAGGAGTCCAAGGACGCCTGAGGCTCTGCCTTGCTGTGAGCGGGTCCGCCCTTCGGGGCGGGCCCGCTTTCGCGTTCCTGAGAGGATCTGTGTGTGAGTGAGGAAGTGGAGCCCGGTTTCGTCCGGGTGCGGCTCGACCTGAGCTACGACGGCAAGGACTTCTCCGGCTGGGCCAAGCAGCGGGAGGGGCAGCGGACCGTCCAGGGCGAGATCGAGGACGCGCTGCGTACGGTGACGCGGTCGCGGGAGACGTACGAGCTGACCGTGGCCGGGCGGACCGACAGCGGGGTGCACGCGCGCGGGCAGGTCGCCCACGTCGATCTGCCGGAGAGCGTGTGGGCCGAGCACGAGGAGAAGCTGCTGCGGCGGCTCGCCGGGCGGCTGCCGCACGACGTGCGGGTGTGGAAGGCCGAGGAGGCGCCCGCCGGGTTCAACGCGCGGTTCTCGGCGATCTGGCGGCGGTACGCGTACCGCGTGACCGATCACCCCGGAGGCGTCGACCCGCTGCTGCGCGGGCACGTGCTGTGGCACGACTGGACGCTGGACGTCGACGCCATGAACACCGCCGCCGAGGCGCTGATCGGGGAGCACGACTTCGCCGCGTACTGCAAGCGGCGCGAGGGCGCCACGACCATTCGTACGCTTCAGGAACTGCGCTGGGAGCGGCTTCCCGACGGGATTCTCGAGGCGACCGTGAAGGCGGACGCGTTCTGCCACAACATGGTGCGGTCGCTGGTCGGGGCGATGCTGTTCGTCGGGGACGGGCACCGGCCGCCGGACTGGCCGGGCAAGGTCCTCGCCGCCGGTGTGCGGGACTCGGCCGTGCATGTGGTGCGGCCGCACGGGCTGACGCTGGAGGAGGTCGGCTATCCGGCCGACGAGCTGCTCGCCGCGCGGAGCGTGGAGGCGCGCAACAAGCGGACGCTGCCCGGGGGCGCGGGCTCGGCGGGGTGCTGCTGAGGGCCTGCGGCGGGTTTTCGCCGTGGGCCTCGGGGCCGGGCGCGGGCGGCGGGGCCTACTCGGGGTTGTTCGCCGCCGCCGACGCCTGGGCCTCGCCCCGGCGGTTGATCTGGTGGAAGGTGAAGCGGGCCAGGTCGTCGCCGACCTCGTACGCGTTGCGGTCCTTCTTCGTGACGTCCTTGCCGTTGAGGAAGCCGGTCGTCGTGAAGTACGCGTAGCGGCCGTACGCGTTGTACGTGCCGCGGCAGACCGTCGTACGGCAGAACGGGGCGACGCCCTTGCCGGGCAGGGACGTGACCAGGCCCTCGTCGGCCTGGTTCTTGGCCCGGGTGGCCTGGGCCTCGGTGTCGAAGACGGCGACGCCGACGGTGACCGCGATGCCCTTGCGGGCGTAGGTGGCGCGCAGCACCTCGGTGCACTTGTTCTTCGTCAGGATGGCGGCCAGAGCCGGCTGGGCGACGGAGGCGCACTTCTTGCTGCTGTCCGTCGCGCCCTTCTTGTAGACGCGCTCTCCGGAGGTCAGCTTCGTGCCCGGGAAGAAGGACTCCGGGCCGAGCGGGGCCTTGTCCTTCTTGGCGCTGGAGATGTAGTCCTTCGGGTCCGGCGGGGGCGGGGGAGTGGTCGCCTCGAAGGACGGCTCGGCGGGCGTGCTCGCGCCCGGGATGTCGGCGCTGGTGGGCAGCTCGCTCGCGGGCTTGTTGGAGGCCGAGGCGTCGTCGCTGTTCGCGGAGACGACGCCGATGGCCACGGCCGCCGCGACGCCGATGGTGGCGAGCGCGCCGCCGCCGATCAGCATCCACCTGCGGCGGCGGGCACGTGCCTCGGACGCTTCGGCGAGCGCCGCCCAGTCGGGGGTCTGCGGGCCCCCCGGACCCCACTGGGGTCCCCCTTGCCCAAAGCTCATGGGGCGCATCTTAGACGGGGCCGTGGGGATGTTGAGCCGGGGTTGTGGGGCGATCTCGGCCTAGCCTGACGCGCATGGATTCGGGCAAAGAGGGCGTTTCTTCCGTTTCTGGTGATGCTGGTCCGGGGGGCGGCTCCGGCGCCGGGGCCGGTGCGGGTGATTCCGGTCTCGCCGGGTGGCTGGTGCGGCCCGCGGGGTGGCAGGCGTGGGTGGTCCTCGGGGTCGTCCTTGGGGCGGCGGCGCTGCGGATCGCGTACCGGGTGCCGGACGGCGGGATGGACAACGCGATCGTGGTGCGGGCGGCCGACGCGTGGCTTGAGGGCCGGTCTCCGTACGCCGACCGGCACTTCCTCTATCTGCCGGGGGCCGTGCTCGCGGCGGTTCCGCAGGCGGTGTTCCCGGAGACGGCGCGGGTGCTCGTGCCGGTGGGGGTGGTGGCTGCGCTGGCCTGTGGGTGGGCGTGTGCGCTGCGGATCCACGGCGTGGCCGGGCGGAGCCGGTTCGCGGTGCTCGGGCTGCTGGGGCTCGTCCTCGGGTTCGCGCCCTTCGTCCACCTCGTGGAGCTGGGCAACTGGACGGTGGCCTCGGCGGTGGCGCTGCCGGTGGCTCTGCTGTGCGTGTGCCGGGGGCGGTGGGTGGCCGCCGGGGCGGTGATCGGGGCGGCGGTCGCGGTCAAGCCGCTGCTCGTGCCGGTGCTGCTGCTGTTCGTGTTCGCGCGGAAGTGGCGGGCGCTGGGGGTGGCGGTGCTGGTGCCGGTGGTGGTGTCGGTGCTCGCCGCGCTGGTGCTGCCGGATCCCGGCGCCTTCTTCACGCGGACGCTGCCGTTTCTGCTGCGCGGGGAGGATCGGTTCGTGCGGCTGTACGAGGCGTCGCCTGCGGCTGTGCTGCCGCGGCTGGGGGTGCCTGCCGTGGCGGCGTCGCTGGTTTCCGGGGTGGGGGCCGGGGTGGGGGTGTGGTGTGCGTGGCGGCGGTGGCTGGCCCCGGGGCCTTGGGCGGGGGGTCGGGGGAGCGAGGCGGGGCGGGTCGTGGAGAGCGCGGCCGCGTTGATGCTGGCCGCGTTTCTGGTGTCCCGGCCTTCGTACGACCACTATCTGCTGGTCGTGCTGCCGCTGCTGCTGGCCGGGGGGCTGGGGGCGGGGTCCGTGGTGCGGGGGGTGTGGTTCTGGGTGGCGCTGGTGCCGCAGGTGCCGGGGTTTGTGTGGGTGGGGGTGGAGGCGCTGCCTCAGCGGGCCTTCAAGGACGCGTTCACGTTGTGTCTGTTGGCCGGGGTGGTGTTCTGGCGGTGTGCTGCTGTGGGGCGGCGCCGGTTCCGTGACGGGTGGGCGGGCCCTGCGGGGCTTTCCCCAATCCCGCCCCTTCCCGTAACCAGGGGGCTGCGCCCCCTGGACCCCCGCTGATCGCCGCTGCGCGGCTCGTCCTCAGGCGCCGGACGGGCTGGAGGGGGGTGGGGCTGAGTGGGGGAGTGGGGTGGGTGTCCCGGGTGGGTGGGGCAGCTCCCGCTGTCGCCGCTTTGCGGCTTGTCCTCAGGCGTCGGGCGGGCTGGAGGGGGGTGGGGCTGAGTGGGGGAGTGGGGTGGGTGTCCCGGGTGGGTGGGGCGGCTCCCGCTATCGCCGCTGCGTGGCTCGTCCTCAAGCGCCGGACGGGCTGAGATTTCGCCGAGCGGGCTGAAGGGTCGCTCACCGGCTGTTCCGGCAGGGGCCCACGGGCTGTTCCGGCAGGTAGTAAGGGTGGGTGGGTGGGAAAGAACCCGCCGCGGAGCGGCGGGGAAGGAGGGCGCCCGCCCCGGCGTACGGGGCGTGGCCGAGGCAGGATACGGCGCCCGCCCGCGAGGGTGGCGGCACCGTTTTGACCCGTACGGGGCACGGCGGGTATTCTGCCTGTTCGTTATGTGTATTGGCTTTCTCATTCTCACGTGAGGGGCCCTTACACCGGCCCACCGGGCCGATGACCAGCGGCAGGACTCGGTTGCGTCACCGAGGTCCGCCAAGGCTGTCGTCCATCGTCCGAGGTGGCCTTGTCAGGACCCTTTCCCGAGGTTCGAGCTGGACCGCGGGAAACCCCACCTCTGAAGAAGCGAAGGCTACGAACCGTGCGTACGTACAGCCCCAAGCCCGGCGATGTGACCCGCCAGTGGCACGTCATCGACGCCCAGGACGTTGTCCTGGGACGCCTGGCGACCACTGCCGCCACCCTCCTGCGGGGCAAGCACAAGCCGATCTACGCGCCGCACGTTGACGCTGGTGACTTCGTCATCATCATCAACGCCGACAAGGTGCACCTGTCCGGCAACAAGCGGACCCAGAAGATGGCCTACCGCCACTCCGGCTACCCGGGCGGCCTCCGCTCGGTGCGCTACGACGAGCTGCTGGAGAAGAACCCCGAGAAGGCCGTCGAGAAGGCCGTCAAGGGCATGCTCCCGAAGAACACCCTGGGCCGTCAGATGCTCTCGAAGCTGAAGGTCTACGCGGGTGACCAGCACCCGCACGGCGCGCAGCAGCCGCAGCCGTTCGAGATCACCCAGGTCGCGCAGTAGTTCCGGCCACCCCCTAAGACGAAGAGAATCTGAGGAGCATCGTGGCCGAGACCACCGCTGAGCAGCCTGTCGACGAGACCGTCGACATCGAGCACTACACCACCGAGTCGGACGCGCCCGTCGAGGGCGAGTACACCTCGGAGTCCAACGCCGCGCGCTTCGGCGACCCGCAGCCGGCCGCCGGCCTGGGCCGTCGCAAGAACGCCATCGCCCGCGTCCGGATCGTCCCGGGCACCGGCAAGTGGAAGATCAACGGGCGCACGCTCGAGGACTACTTCCCGAACAAGGTCCACCAGCAGGAAGTCAACGAGCCCTTCAAGGTGCTCGAGCTGGACGACCGCTACGACGTCATCGCCCGCATCGCGGGTGGCGGCGTCTCCGGTCAGGCCGGCGCCCTGCGCCTCGGCGTGGCCCGCGCCCTGAACGAGGCCGACGTGGACAACAACCGCGGCGCCCTCAAGAAGGCCGGCTTCCTCAAGCGCGACGACCGTGCGGTCGAGCGCAAGAAGGCCGGTCTCAAGAAGGCCCGCAAGGCCCCGCAGTACAGCAAGCGCTAAACACCGCTGCCTGCTAGTACTTCCCGAACGCCCCGGCGGCACCCTGTGTGCTGTCGGGGCGTTCGTTTATCGGCACCCCATGATCTGGGGTAGAAGTTCGACAGGCTGGGCGGCGGCCGAGGCCGTGCGGCGGAGCCGCTGAGATCACCGCGTCCGCGAGAACCAGCCGACACTCAATGTTCGGAGGACAGCAGTGGGACGACTCTTCGGCACGGACGGTGTGCGCGGTGTCGCCAACGCGGATCTGACGGCCGAGCTCGCGCTCGGTCTCTCGGTCGCCGCGGCGCATGTGCTCGCCGAAGCGGGCACCTTCGAGGGCCATCGCCCGACGGCGGTGGTCGGGCGTGACCCGCGGGCGTCCGGGGAGTTCCTCGAGGCCGCGGTCGTCGCGGGCCTCGCCAGCGCGGGCGTGGACGTCCTGCGCGTCGGTGTGCTGCCCACCCCCGCGGTGGCCCATCTCACCGGTGCGCTGGGCGCCGACCTCGGCGTGATGCTCTCCGCCAGCCACAACGCGATGCCCGACAACGGCATCAAGTTCTTCGCCCGCGGCGGCCACAAGCTCGCCGACGATCTCGAGGACCGGATCGAGGCCGAGTACGACAACCAGTTCGTGCACCGCACCGACGCTCCCTGGCAGCGCCCCACGGGTGCGGGCGTCGGCCGCGTCACGACGTACGACGAGGGCTTCGACCAGTACGTCGCGCACCTCATCGGCGTGCTCCCCAACCGTCTCGACGGCCTCAAGGTCGTCCTGGACGAGGCGCACGGTGCGGCCGCCCGCGTCTCGCCGGAGGCGTTCGCGCGGGCCGGTGCCGAGATCATCACGATCGGCGCCAAGCCCGACGGGCTCAACATCAACGACGGCTGCGGCTCCACCCACCTCGACCTGCTGAAGGCCGCCGTCGTCGAGCACGGCGCCGACCTCGGCATCGCGCACGACGGCGACGCCGACCGCTGCCTGGCCGTGGACCACACCGGCGCCGAGGTCGACGGCGACCAGATCCTCGCCGTCCTCGCCCTCGCGATGCGGGAGCGCGGCGCGCTGCGCCAGGACACCGTGGT
This sequence comes from Streptomyces aureoverticillatus, assembly GCF_014649395.1. Taxonomy (GTDB): domain Bacteria; phylum Actinomycetota; class Actinomycetes; order Streptomycetales; family Streptomycetaceae; genus Streptomyces; species Streptomyces aureoverticillatus. The sequence goes on along the minus strand of NZ_BMSY01000001.1, from coordinate 922,733 downwards.
CGCGACGGTCATGTCCAACCTGGGCTTCAAGCTCGCCATGGAGCGCGAGGGCCTGTCCCTCGTCCAGACGGCCGTCGGCGACCGGTACGTCCTGGAGTCGATGAAGGAGCACGGCTACGCCCTCGGCGGCGAGCAGTCCGGCCACGTCATCGTCCTGGACCACGCCACCACCGGCGACGGCACCCTCACCGGCCTGCTGCTCGCCGCCCGCGTCGCCGAGACGGGCCGGAGCCTCGCCGAGCTCGCCGCCGTCATGGAGCGGCTGCCGCAGGTCCTCATCAACGTCCCCGACGTCGACAAGGCGCGGGTGAAGACCTCGGCCGAGCTGGCCGCCGCCGTCGCCGACGCCGAGCGCGAGCTGGGCGCCACCGGCCGGGTGCTGCTGCGCCCCTCCGGCACCGAGCCGCTGGTGCGGGTCATGGTCGAGGCCGCCGACATCGAGCAGGCCCGCTCGGTCGCCGGACGCCTCGCGGACGTCGTGAAGTCGGCCCTGGGATAAGGCAGTTGAGGCGCGGGTGGGCTAGGCCCGCTCGCCCTTCCTCGCGGTACGTTCGCGCTGCCACGCCCAGAGCAGCTTCTGGGTGAGCAGCGTGACCGTACCGGCGAGGACGATGCCGAGCAGGTTCAGGAGCAGCTGCTCGGTGGAGCCCCAGGCCTGGTTGTACTTGCCGTAGCTGAAGGCGACCGCCGCGTTCGCCGCCGCCGGGACCGTCGTCACCGAGATCGCGACGCCCACCAGCGCCCCCGATTTCGAGGACGTCAGCGAGAGGGTGCCCGCCGCGCCCGCGAGGACGGCCACGACGAAGGAGAACCAGTCGGGCCGGTAGATGAAGTTGGTGTTGGGGCGCGCGGCGTCCAGGGCGGCGCCGTCGAAGAGGTCGACCGCGTCCATGAAGTAGCTGAAGCCGACGGTCACCAGTATCGCCACCGCGAAGCCCACGAGCAGCGCGATCAACGAGCGCAGCGCGAGCCGCGGAGCGCGCTGGACGAGCGCCGTGCAGAAGCCCGCGAGCGGGCCGAACTCCGGGCCCACCGCCATCGCGCCCACGATCAGGATGGCGTTGTCGAGGACCACGCCGCACGCGGCGATCATCGTGGCGAGCGTGATGAAGGCGACGTACGTGACGGAGAGGGTGGACTCCTCGTGCGTGGCGTCCGTCAGGTGCTCCCACAGGACCGCGTCCGCGCCCTCACCCGGTGCCTCGTCCTCGGCCTTGTCGGCCCGGAGCGACAGCGACAGGTCGATGTTCTCCAGGGCGATCGAGCCGTGCTTGTGGACCTCCAGGGCGCGCAGGCCCTCGATCAGCTCGTCGCCCGCCTCCCGGGCGACGTCGCACATGACGATGTCGCCCGAGGGATTGCGGGCCGCGCCGGAGACGACGGCCAGATGCGTGGTGCCCGGTGTCTTCTCGATCAGGCGCACCACGGCGTCGGTCCTGTCCGCCGGGGTGATCAGGCGCAGATGCAGCATGTCCGCACCTTAACGCGGGCCTGACGGGCCGACGGGGCCCGGCGGCCGCTCACAGCTTGCGCAGGCTCAGCCGCTGCACCTTGTGGTCGGGGCCCTTGCGGACGACGAGGGTGGCGCGGCCGCGGGTGGGGGCCACGTTCTCCAGCAGGTTCACCTTGTTGATGGTCCGCCAGGTCGTGCGGGCGTAGTCCAGGGCCTCCTCCTCGGAGACCTGGGTGTACTTGCGGAAGTACGAGGACGGGTTCTGGAAGGCCGTGGCCCGCAGCTTGCGGAAGCGGTTCAGGTACCAGCGCTCGATGTCCTCCGGCCGGGCGTCCACGTACACGCTGAAGTCGAAGTAGTCGGCGAGGCCCACGCGGGTGCGGCCGTCCTTGCCGGGCAGGGCGGGCTGCAGGACGTTCAGGCCCTCGACGATGAGGATGTCCGGGCGGCGGACCGTGAGGCGTTCGCCGGGCACGATGTCGTAGATCAGGTGGGAGTAGACGGGCGCCGTCACCTCGTCCTTGCCGGCCTTGATGTCGGCGACGAAGCGGGTCAGGGCCCGCCGGTCGTACGACTCCGGGAAGCCCTTGCGCGACATCAGGCCGCGGGCCTGCAGCTCCTTGGTGGGCAGCAGGAAGCCGTCGGTGGTGACCAGCTCCACGCGCGGGTGTTCGGGCCAGCGGGAGAGCAGGGCCTGGAGGAGGCGGGCGACCGTCGACTTGCCGACGGCCACCGAGCCCGCGACCCCTATGACGAAGGGCGTGCCGGACTGCGCCGCCTTCTCGACGGTGTCGCCGAGGAACGTGTTGAGGGCGCCGCGCAGGCCGTCGGTCGCGCCGACGTACAGGTTGAGCAGCCGGGACAGCGGCAGATAGATGTCGCGGACCTCGTCGAGGTCGATGACGTCGCCGAGGCCGCGCAGCTGCTCGACCTCGGCGGCGGTGAGGGGGAGCGGCGTCTTGTTGCGCAGCGCGCTCCACTCGGATCGGGTGAGGTCGACATAGGGGGTCGCCTCCGGCTTGTGCCGGTGGGCGCCCCGTGGCGCCTTCGCGGGCGCGGAGACCGAAGAGATCACAGTCCATTGTTACGGCTGTTTGAACGGGGCGGCGGGTGGGGTGCGTCACCTTGGGCGCACGCGTCGTACGCGACGTACGCGTCCCGGGACGCACAGAGACGTACGCTTCCCGACATGTGTGGAATCGTCGGATACGTCGGCTCGCAGTCGGCGCTCGAAGTGGTCCTCGCCGGGCTGCGACGCCTGGAGTACCGCGGCTACGACTCGGCCGGAGTGGCCGTCCTCGCGGACGGCGGGATCGCCGCGGCCAAGAAGTCCGGCAAGCTCGTCAACCTGGAGAAGGCCCTGGTCGACCGGCCGCTCCCGGCGGGCGCGACCGGCATCGGGCACACCCGCTGGGCCACCCACGGCGGGCCCACGGACGCCAACGCCCACCCGCACCTCGACAACGCGGGGCGCGTCGCCGTCGTCCACAACGGCATCATCGAGAACTTCGCGGAGCTGCGGGCGGAGCTGGCCGCGCGCGGGCACGCGCTGACCTCCGAGACGGACACCGAGGTCGTCGCGCATCTGCTCGCCGAGGAGTTCTCCGGCCGCGCCGACCTCGCCGCGGCCATGCGGCTGGTGTGCCGGCGCCTGAAGGGGGCGTTCACGCTGGTCGCGGTGCACGCCGACGCGCCGGACGTGGTCGTGGGCGCGCGCCGCAACTCGCCGCTCGTGGTGGGCGTGGGGGAGGGCGAGGCGTTCCTCGCCTCCGACGTGGCGGCGTTCATCGCGCACACCCGCTCGGCCGTGGAGCTCGGCCAGGACCAGGTCGTCGAGGTGCGCCGGGACGGCGCCGCGGGGGGCGTGGGGGTCGCGGTGACGGACTTCGACGGGCGGCCCGCCGACGTACGGCACTTCCGCGTCGACTGGGACGCGGCCGCCGCCGAGAAGGGCGGTCACGCCTCCTTCATGCACAAGGAGATCGCCGAGCAGCCGCGGGCCGTCGCGGACACGCTGCTCGGCCGGATCGGCGCGGACGGCGAGCTGATCCTCGACGAACTGCGCATCCCCGCCGCCGAGCTGCGCGAGGTCGACAAGGTCGTCGTGGTCGCGTGCGGCACCGCGTTCCACGCCGGGCTCATCGCCAAGTACGCCATCGAGCACTGGACGCGCATCCCCTGCGAGGTGGAGCTGGCCAGCGAGTTCCGCTACCGCGATCCGATCCTGGACGCCCGCTCCCTGGTCGTCGCCGTCTCCCAGTCCGGCGAGACCATGGACACCCTGATGGCGCTGCGGCACGCCCGCGAGCAGGGCTCCCGCGTCCTTGCCATCTGCAACACCAACGGCTCCACGATTCCCCGCGAGTCGGACGCCGTGCTGTACACGCACGCCGGGCCCGAGGTCGCCGTCGCCTCCACCAAGGCGTTCCTGACGCAGCTGGTGGCCTGCTATCTCGTGGCCCTGTACCTGGGCCAGGCGCGCGGGACCAAGTGGGGCGACGAGGTCCTGGGCGTGGTGCGGGACCTGGCCGACATCGCCGGGGCGGTGGAGCGGGTCCTCGCGGACATGGAGCCCGTGCGTGCGCTCGCCCGGTCCCTGGCCGGGGCCGGGACCGTGCTGTTCCTCGGGCGGCACGTGGGGTACCCCGTCGCCCTGGAGGGCGCGCTGAAGCTGAAGGAACTCGCGTACATGCACGCGGAGGGGTTCGCCGCGGGGGAGTTGAAGCACGGGCCCATCGCGCTGGTGGAGGAGGGGCTGCCTGTGGTTGTGGTGGTTCCCTCGCCTCGCGGGCGGTCCGTCCTCCACGACAAGATCGTCTCCAATATCCAGGAGATCCGGGCCCGCGGCGCCCGCACCATCGTGATCGCCGAGGAGGGCGACGAGGCGGTGGTCCCTTGCGCCGATCATGTGGTGTGGGTTCCGGTGACGCCTACGCTGCTTCAGCCGCTGGTGACCACGGTGCCGTTGCAGGTCTTCGCCTGCGAACTGGCCGTGGCGCGGGGCAACGAGGTGGATCAGCCGCGGAATCTGGCCAAGTCGGTGACCGTGGAATGAGGGCGTTGCGGCGGCGCTCGTGCGGTGCCGGTGGGTTCTTGGTTGCGGTACTGGTGAGTTGTCGGTGCCGGTGACAGTGATGGTGGAGTGAGCTTGTGATCATTGGGGTGGGTATCGACGTGGCCGAGATCGATCGGTTCGCGCTGTCGCTGGAGCGGAGGCCCGGCATGCGCGAACGCATCTTCGTCGAGCGGGAGTTGTTCCTGCCCAGCGGGGAGCGGCGCGGGATCGCCTCCCTCGCCGCGCGGTTCGCCGCCAAGGAGGCCCTCGCCAAGGCGCTCGGCGCCCCCGCGGGGCTGCGCTGGATCGACGCGGAGGTGTACGTCGAGGAGAGCGGGCAGCCCCGCGTGCGGGTCTCGGGCACCGTGGCCGCGCGCGCCGAGGCGCTGGGGGTGCGGGGGTGGCACGTGTCGTTGAGCCATGACGCGGGCGTCGCTTCGGCGGTGGTCATCGCGGAGGGGTAGGCGGTACGGGAGACTTGGGGGATGCGTACTGCGTACTGCGTGGAGAGTGTCCGTGCCGCCGAGCGCGCGCTGATGGCCCGCCTGCCGGAGGGGGCCCTGATGCAGCGGGCCGCCGCCGGGCTCGCCGTGGCCTGCGGGCAGTTGCTCGGGAAGGTGTACGGGGCGCGGGTCGTGCTCCTCGTCGGGAGCGGGGACAACGGGGGTGACGCCCTGTACGCCGGGGCCCGGCTCGCGCGGCGCGGGGCCGGGGTGACGGCCGTGCTGCTCGCCCCGGAGCGGGTGCACGCGGGTGGGCTCGCCGCGTTGCGGGGGGCTGGGGGGCGGGTTGTTGACGCTGTGGCGGATGAGGCCGGTTCCGGCGGCGGGGGCGGTGCGGGTTCCGGCGGGGCGGGTGAACCTGCCGAGGGCGCGCTCGCCGCCGTGGCGCGGGCCCGGCTCGTCGTCGACGGGATCGTCGGCATCGGCGGCAAGGGCGGGCTGCGGCCCCTCGCCGCCCGGCTCGTGCGCGCCGCCGAGGACTCCGGTGCCCTGATCGTCTCCGTCGACCTGCCCAGCGGTGTGGACGCCGACACCGGGCAGGTGCCCGGCGACGCCGTGCGCGCCGACGCCACCGTGACCTTCGGTACGTACAAGCCCGGCCTGCTCATTGACCCCGCCCGTGAGCACGCCGGGGCCGTGCGGCTCGTCGACATCGGCCTCGACGGTGAACTCGCCGCGTACGCAAGCGAGTCGGAGGCCCTTCAGTACGCCGACGTGGAGCGGCTGCTGCCCGTGCCCGGCGCCGAGAGCGACAAGTACCGGCGCGGTGTCGTCGGGGTCGTCGCCGGGTCCGCCCGCTACCCCGGCGCCGCCGTGCTCTGCGTCGCCGGTGCGCTGCGCGGGGGCGCCGGGGCCGTCCGGTACGTGGGGCCCGCCGCCGACGCCGTCATCGCCCGCTTCCCGGAGGCCCTGGTCTCCGACGGGCCGCCCGCCAAGGCCGGGCGCGTGCAGGCCTGGGTCGCCGGGCCGGGGCTCGGCGACGACGAGGCCCGGCTGCGGGACGTCGTGGACGCCGACGTGCCCGTGCTCATCGACGCCGACGGGCTGCGGCTCGTCGGCCGCGACGCCGTGCGCGCGCGGACCGCGCCGACGCTGCTCACACCCCATGCCGGGGAGGCTGCCGCGTTGCTCGGGACATCCCGGTCCGAGGTCGAGGCCGCGCGGCTCGACGCCGTGCGGGAGTTGGCCGCGCGGTACGAGGCGACGGTGCTGCTCAAGGGGTCCACCACGTTGGTCGCGGGGGCGGGCGGGGGTGGCGCGGTGCGGGTCAATCCGACGGGGACCTCGTGGCTGGCCACGGCCGGGAGCGGGGATGTGCTCTCGGGGCTCGCCGGGTCGTTGCTCGCCGCGGGGCTCGGGGCGCGGGACGCGGGGGCGGTGGGGGCGTTTCTGCACGGCCTCGCTGCGCGGCTGGCGGCGGAGGGGGCGCCGGTCGGGGCGCAGGATGTGGCGGACGCGGTGCCGTTGGCTTGGCGGGACGTGCGGGGGTAGCCCCCCAGGGGGCGTCTGTTCGGTTCGGTGGTTTTCCCTCCGGTGGGTGGTTCGCCGGTTGCCCGGTTGTGGGGCGGGGCGGTGGGCGGCTTTCCCCGGTGGGTGGTTCGCCGTCTGTTCGGTTGTGGGGTGAGGTCGTTCGGCGGCTTTCCTCTCGGTGGGGGTTGCGCCGCCTTTTGTTCGGTTGTGGGGTGGGGCGGTGGGCGGCTTTCCCCGGTGGGTGGTTCGCCGTCTGTTCGGTTGTGGGGTGAGGCTGTTCGGCGGCTTTCCCTCGGTGGCGCTGCCGCCGCCTCTTGTTCGGTTGTGGGGCGGGGCCGCGGCGGTATGTCCGTGCTCGCGCGTGTGGCGTCGGATGCGTTGCTTGTATGTACGGCGTGGGCACCCGAGCTGCGCGCGGACATACCGCCACGTCCCCTCCGGTCCGTTGGCGGCTTTCCCCTCCGGTGGGGGTTACGCGTCCGGCTTCCGGCGCGCGGTACGGTCGCCGGCTGCCCGCTGCCCGCTGCCCGCTGCCCGCTGCCCGCTGCCCGCTGCCCGCTGCCCGCTGTGGGCGTGGGTGGGTGGTCCGCTCCGTCCGGCCGTGCCGGTTCCCCGCTGTGGGCAGTCGTGCCGCAGGGCGAGTGGGGTCTCCCCTGCTCGAGCGAAGCCGAGAGCTTGGGGAGGGGAAGGGTGGGCACAGCCCACGTCGGCGGTGCCGGGATGGGCCGGGATGGGAAGGGGAGGGGGCGGCCCAAGTCGGGGGTGTGGGGGTGTGGGGAGAGGGGGCACCAGGCCCACAGGGGCGTGACGTGTGGGGGGTCGGGTGTGGCTCTGAGAGACTTGGGCGCGATGAACGAGACTGTGCTGCCGCGCGTGCGCGCGGAGATCGACCTCGCCGCCCTGCGGGCGAACGTGCGCGCCCTGCGCGCCCGCGCCCCCCACGCGGCCTTCATGGCCGTGGTGAAGGCGGACGGCTACGGCCACGGAATGATCCCGTGCGCCCGCGCCGCCCGGGACGCGGGCGCGACCTGGGTGGGCACCGCCACCCCGGAAGAGGCACTCGCGCTGCGCGCGGCAGGCATCGGCGGCCGCGTGATGTGCTGGCTGTGGACCCCGGGCGGCCCCTGGCGCGAAGCCGTCGAGGCCGACCTGGACGTGTCGGTGAGCGGCATGTGGGACCTGCGCGAGGTCACCGAGGCGGCCCGGGCCGCCGGCCGCACCGCCCGCGTCCAGCTCAAGGCGGACACCGGCCTCGGCCGCAACGGCTGCATGCCGGAGGACTGGCCCGAGCTGGTCCGAGAGGCGTTGGCCGCCGAGGCCGGCGGGCTCGTGAAAGTCACCGGACTGTGGTCCCACTTCGCCTGTGCCGACGAGCCGGGACATCCGTCCGTCCAGCGCCAGCTCGACGTCTTCCGCGAGCTGGTGGCGTACGCCGAGAAGCGCGGGATACGCCCCGAGGTGCGGCACATCGCCAACTCCCCGGCCACCCTCACCCTCCCGGACACCCACTTCGACCTCGTCCGCCCCGGCATCGCCATGTACGGCGTCTCGCCGAGCCCCGAGATCGGCACCCCGCAGGACTTCGGCCTGCGCCCCGTCATGACGGTCGCCGCCGCCCTGGCCTCCGTGAAGCACGCCCCGGCGGGACACGGCGTGAGCTACGGGCATCACTACACGACCCCCGGCGCCACGACGCTGGGCCTGGTCCCCGCCGGGTACGGCGACGGCATCCCGCGGCACGCCTCCGGCTCCGGACCGGTCCTCGTGGACGGAAAGTGGCGCACGGTCGCCGGGCGGATCGCGATGGACCAGTTCGTCGTCGACCTGGGCGGCGACGAGCCCGCCGCCGGCACGGAGGCCGTGCTCTTCGGCCCCGGCGACCACGGCGAGCCGACCGCCGAGGACTGGGCGCGCGCGGCCGGCACCATCGCGTACGAGATCGTGACCCGCATCGGTTCACGCGTTCCGCGCGTCTATGTGAACGAGGGGCCGACCGGCAACGGCGGCTGAGGCCGGGCGGAGCGACGACTAGCTGAGGAGCGGGCACGTGAGCGAGGGCAGCACGGGGGCGGCCGCCGTGGGCGCGGTGGCCGAGGCGGCCGGGTCGGCGGGCACGACCTGGCGGCGGGCCGGTCTCGCGGGCGCCGCCATAGGGGTCATCGCCGCCGGCGCCGCGGCGGGCGTCGCCATCGAGCGCATGACCGTCGGACGCGGCATGCGCAAGAAGGCCCGCCTCGCCCTCGACGCCTCGGGGCCCTACGGCTCGCTGCGCGGCATGCCCGGCAAGGCGTACGCGGACGACGGCACCGAGCTGGCGTACGAGGTCGACGAGGTGGAACCGGGCGCGGCCGAGGGCGCCCAGGCCCCGCGCAGGCGCCGCCTCTTCGGGCGCAAGGCCCCTGCCCCCGTCACCGTCGTCTTCAGCCACGGCTACTGCCTCGGCCAGGACTCCTGGCACTTCCAGCGCGCCGCGCTGCGGGGCGTCGTGCGGTGCGTGTACTGGGACCAGCGCAGCCACGGCCGTTCGGCCCGCGGCGAGGCCCAGCTCCACGACGGCAAGCCCGTCTCCATCGACCAGCTCGGCCGTGACCTGAAGGCCGTCATCGACGCCGCCGCGCCCGAGGGCCCGCTGGTGCTCGTCGGCCACTCCATGGGCGGGATGACGACCATGGCTCTCGCCGATCAGTTTCCCGAGCTGATCCGCGAGCGGGTCGTCGGGGTCGTTCTCGTCGGCACCTCCTCCGGGAAGCTCGGGGAGGTCAGCTTCGGGCTTCCGGTGGCGGGCGTGAACGCCATCCGGCGCGTCCTGCCCGGCGTCCTGAAGGCGCTCGGTTCGCAGGCCGAGCTGGTGGAGAAGGGGCGGCGGGCCACGGCCGACCTGTTCGCGGGCATCATCAAGCGCTACTCGTTCGCCTCCAAGGACGTCGACCCGGCGATCGCCCGGTTCGCCGAGCGGCTGATCGAGTCCACGCCGATCGACGTGGTCGCGGAGTTCTACCCGGCGTTCGCCGAGCACGACAAGGCCGAGGCCCTGGTGCACTTCGCGGGGTTGCCGGTACTGGTCCTCGCGGGTGACAAGGACCTCGTCACTCCGAGTGAGCACAGCGAAGCCATCGCGGCTCTGCTGCCGGACGCCGAGCTGGTCCTCGTCCCCGACGCCGGGCACCTGGTGATGCTGGAGCACCCGGAGGTGGTCACCGACCGGATCGCGGACCTGCTCGTCCGCGCGGGCGCCATGCCGGAGGCGGACGGAGCGCGCACGCAGAGCGGCTAACGTGGCCGTCATGGAAGCACCGCACAACCCGGCCCCCGCCACCACCCTGAAGATCACCGTCAATTCCCCGGAACAGATGGGCGAGTTGGGCCGCCGCCTCGCGAAGATCCTGCGCCCCGGAGACCTCGTCATGCTCACCGGCGAGCTCGGCGCGGGCAAGACGACGCTGACCCGCGGCCTCGGTGAGGGCCTCGGCGTGCGCGGCGCCGTCACCTCGCCGACCTTCGTCATCGCCCGCGTGCACCCGCCCCTCGGCGACGGTCCGCCCCTGGTGCACGTGGACGCGTACCGCCTGGGCGGCGGGCTCGACGAGATGGAGGACCTGGACCTCGACGTGTCCCTGCCGGACTCCGTGGTCGTCGTCGAGTGGGGCGACGGCAAGGTCGAGGACCTCTCGGAGGACCGCCTGCACGTCGTCATCCACCGTGCCGTCGGAGACACCGCGGACGAGGTACGCGAAGTGACGCTGCGCGGGCTCGGCGAGCGCTGGGCGGGGGCGGACCTGACGGTCCTCTCGGCCTGAGATGTCCGGTCCCGGAGCCGCCCGGCGCGGCGCGTTCTCGTCGGTTCGCCCGAACTTTCCGACAAGCCGTCGGCAAGATGTTGCGCGGCAAGCGTCGCCCGTGGTCACATGGATACCAGGTCCTGGTTAGGTCTACCTAACCACGTCTGCTCGCGGAGCCCCAGGAGGCGTCCATGCCGGCTTCAGAACGTGATGCGCAGTCTCAGCCGCACGGGCTTTCGGCGCGGCCGGCGCAGTCATCCGTCTCGCCCGTCCCGCCCGGCTCGCCCGTCTCGTCCGGCTGCTCGATGAGCGACCTGCTGGCGTCCTGCGCCGCCGCGAGCGCGGTCTCCACGCCGCCCGCGGCGCCGGAGCACCCCGCTGTCGCGCGGGGCGAGGAGCGGCGGCGCGACGCCGCGTAGGCAGGATCGGACGGGCGACGCCGCGCAGGCGGGCCCGGACGGCAGGGCGGCGGGCAGGGTCCGGTCGGCCGCCGAGCACGGTCCGGCGACTACTCGGTCGTCTACTTGACGACGACGACCTTCGTGTCCATCAGCGCGAAGTCCCACATCGCGTTGCCGTCGGCGCGGGACGAGCGGATGCCGCCCGTCTTCTTCGCCGGGTCCGGCTTCTGCGTCGAGCCGTTGAGCGCCGCGCTGAACCCGACCGCTATGCCGTCGACGTCCGTGAACCGCACGACGTGCTCGATCTGCACCCCGTCCGACCCTATGACCTGCCCCGTGCGCGAGGAGACGGCGTACGAGCCCGTCGCCGGGTCGACCGTGCTCGGCGTCACCCGGTACGTGCGCTTCACCTTGCCGGAGTCGCCGACCAGCCACACCCGGTCGCCGCCCAGGGAGTACACGACGCGCTTGCCGGTGCCGGACGCGGCCGGCAGCTTCAGCGGGTCCTTGTCCTTGGGGGAGTTCGACGGGGCCGTCGGGGACTTGTCCGGGCGGGCGTTGAGGTCGTCCGGGGCGTTCGCGGAGGCCTGGTAGGCGAGGAAGCCGACCACCGCGAGCGCCGCCGCGGTGAGCCCGGCCACGAATCCCGAGCTGCTCCTGGACACTGCGCCACCTCTCCCACGTACGGCTATGGGGTGACGGTAGCAGCAGGCGTGCCCCTGCCCGGGTCGGCCGTGCGCCGGGCGTCGGAGCCGTAGGCTGTTTGCGTGCTCTTGCTCGCTCTGGATACCGCCACCCCCGCCGTGACCGTCGCCCTGCACGACGGCACGTCCGTCATCGCCGAATCGAGTCAGGTCGACGCGCGCCGCCACGGTGAGCTGCTGCTCCCGGCCGTGCACCGCGTCCTCGCCGACGCGGGCCTGAGACTCGACGCGGTCACGGCCGTCGTCGCCGGCGTCGGCCCCGGTCCGTACACCGGGCTGCGCGTCGGCCTGATGACCGCCGACACCTTCGGCCTGGCCCTCGGCGTCCCGGTGCACGGGATGTGCACGCTGGACGGCCTCGCGTACGCGTCGGGCATCGAGGGCGGCCCGTTCGTCGTGGCGACGGACGCGCGCCGCAAGGAGGTCTACTGGGCGCGTTACGACGACGCGCGCACGCGCGTGAGCGGCCCCGCCGTGGACCGGCCCGCGGACATCGCGGAGCAGGTCGCGGGGCTCCCGGCCGTCGGCGCGGGCGCGGCGCTGTACCCGGAGACGTTCACGGACGTGCGCGGCCCCGAGCACGTCCCGGCCGCCGCGCTCGCGTCGCTGGCCGCGGAGAAGCTGGCCGCGGGCAAGGAACTCCTCGAACCCCGCCCGCTGTACCTGCGCCGCCCGGACGCGCAGGTCCCCAAGAACTACAAGGTGGTCACGCCCCAGTGACCACCCTGCCCCCCGAGCCCTCCGCGACGCCGTCCCACGCCGCCGAGCTGCGCGAGATGCGCTGGTGGGACATCGACCCGGTGCTCGCCCTGGAGAAGGAACTCTTCCCGGACGACGCCTGGTCGCGCGGCATGTTCTGGTCCGAGCTGGCGCACGCGCGCGGGCCCGGCTCCACGCGCCGCTATCTGGTGGCGTACGAAGACGACCGGCTCGTCGGCTACGGCGGTCTCGCGGTCGCCGGCACCGACTCGGACGGCGGCGCGGCGGTGGCCGCCGACGTGCAGACCATCGCGGTCGCCCGCGACCACTGGGGCACCGGCCTCGGCGCCCGGCTGCTCACGGAGCTGCTGCGGCACGCCACGGCCTTCGAGGCCACCGAGGTGATGCTCGAGGTGCGCGTGGACAACGAACGGGCCCAGAAGCTGTACGAGCGCTTCGGCTTCGAGCCGATCGGCTTCCGCCGCGGCTACTACCAGCCCGGGAACGTGGACGCGCTGGTGATGCGCCTGTCCGACCCCTCCGCCGCCCCGGCCCACTCCGTGAACGGCGGCCCCGACCCCGCCCCCGACTCCGCGGCCGACGGCTCGTCCGGCGGCCCCACCGACGGCCAGGCCCCTGGCCCGCTGAACGGCGTACAAGGAACCGAGATCCATGGCTGAAACCCGTGACGAACCCCTCGTCCTCGGCATCGAGACCTCCTGCGACGAGACCGGCGTGGGCGTCGTCCGCGGCACGACGCTGCTCGCGGACGCGGTCGCGTCCAGCGTCGACGAGCACGCGCGCTTCGGCGGCGTGGTGCCGGAGGTGGCGTCCCGCGCCCACCTGGAGGCGATGGTCCCCACCATCCAGCGCGCCCTGAAGGACGCCGGCGTCACGGCCTCCGACCTGGACGGCATCGCCGTCACGGCGGGCCCCGGCCTCGCGGGCGCGCTGCTCGTCGGGGTCTCGGCGGCGAAGGCGTACGCGTACGCGCTCGGCAAGCCGCTGTACGGCGTGAACCACCTGGCGTCGCACATCTGCGTGGACCAGCTGGAGCACGGGGCGCTGCCGGAGCCGACGATGGCCCTGCTGGTGTCCGGCGGCCACTCCTCGCTGCTGTTGTCCACCGACATCACCTCGGACGTACGTCCCCTGGGGTCGACGATCGACGACGCGGCGGGGGAGGCGTTCGACAAGATCGCCCGCGTGCTGAACCTGGGCTTCCCCGGGGGCCCGGTCATCGACCGCTACGCGCGCGAGGGCGATCCGGACGCCATCGCCTTCCCGCGCGGCCTGACGGGCCCGCGGGACGCGGCGTACGACTTCTCCTTCTCCGGGCTCAAGACGTCGGTGGCGCGCTGGATCGAGGCGAAGCGGGCCGCGGGCGAGGAGGTGCCGGTGCGGGACGTGGCGGCGTCGTTCCAGGAGGCAGTCGTGGACGTGCTGACCCGCAAGGCGGTGCGGGCCTGCAAGGACGAGGGCGTGGACCACCTGATGATCGGTGGCGGCGTGGCAGCCAACACGCGGCTGCGGGCGCTGGCGCAGGAGCGGTGCGACGCGGCCGGGATCCGGCTGCGCGTCCCCCGGCCCAAGCTGTGCACGGACAACGGGGCGATGGTGGCCGCGCTCGGCGCGGAGATGGTGGCCCGCAACCGGGCGGCGTCGGACCTGGGGCTTTCGGCGGACTCGTCGCTGCCGGTGACGGAGCCGCACGTGCCGGGGGCGCACGCGCACGACCACGATCACGTGCACGAGGTCAGCAAGGACAACCTCTACTCATGAGCGTCGCGTTGATGTGGGAGGCGCGGGCCGTCGAAGGCCGGGGACCCGAGCTGCTCGCGTGGGCGCGGGCGCAGGCCCTGGCGCCCGCGCCGCCGCGCCGGGAGACGTTCCACGCCCCCCAGGACCGGGTCCTCGTGATCACGTGGTGGGACGCGGCATACGACGCGGACCTGCCGGAACTGGCCGATCCGCCGGGGGAGTTGGCGTCCCGGGCGCCTCACCGGTGGCGGTTCCAGTCGCTGGGTGAGGGCTGAGCTCCGTACGGTCCCGGGACCGGCCGGTCCGCCGACGCCGTGAGGAGCACGATGACCACCACGACCTGGAGCGGGATCGTCACGAACGGCGTCAGGATGCCGAGCGTCCCGACCGTCGAGTCCCAGTACTGGTCGAAGCCGTCGTCGAAGGCCGGGACCAGGGCGCGCACGTCGAAGTAGGTCGAGACGCACGCCAGGGCGAGCGCGGCGCCGCGGGCCGCCGGGCGCCCGGCGAGCAGCAGGACGGCGACGAGCAGCGGCGCGACCACCATGAACAGGTTGTAGAAGGCGTGCGGGAGCGGGAAGCCCCGTGAGGCGTCGGCGACGGCCCGGAAGAATTCGCCCGCGCCGTCGTCCGGCGCACCGCCCATGAAGTAGACGTTGTCCTGGCTGAGGATGTAGATCAGCCAGCCCAGCGCGATCCCGCCGCACAGCAGCAGCGCGACGCCGGCCGCCACGAAGCCCGGCCGCACCCGGCGGCCGGTGCCCGGCGGCGGGGCGTAGGGGACGTTGTAAGGGGCGTACGCGGGCGGCGGCGGGGCGTCGTTGTACGCGGGGTGGGGCGGGGCCGCCGGGTACGCCGGTGCGGTCTGGAGCGGCGGGGTCGGGGTGCCGCTCGCCGTGCCGCGGGTGCGCGCGACGACCGCCCACAGCACGCAGCCGAGGACGAGGCCCGTGAACCGGAACGTGAGCAGGGCCTTGCCGTAGCCGATTTCGGTGAGGCGGTCGCCGTACTCGTCCGAGGCCATCAGGCCGACCACCTCGCGCAGGCACAGGCAGATCAGGAGCGCGGCGAGCAGCGCGAGGCCCCCGCGCGCCACCCGGCGCCGCCCGAGCGCGAGGGCGCCGACGACGAGGGCGGCCACGAGGAACGCCCAGTCGTAGTGGGTCTGCGCCACCAGCGTGAGGGATTCCCGCGGGTCGTACAGGGCCTTGAAGGAGTATCCGGAGTAGGTGGTGTAGCTGTAGCCGGAGGACGAGCCGCCGGTGGCCTCCTGGGCCTCGTACCCGATCCAGACCACGGCCACGAGCGCGTACAGCAGGACGGCGGCGCCCGCCCACTGGAGCGCGGGCGCGTCGCGCGGTGCGACGCGCCCCCGTATGCCGTGTCCTGCCCCTGCCCCTGCCCCTGTTCCGCCCTGGCCCCATGCGGCCATGCGTGCCCCCCGTTTTCTGTTTTCCGTTTTCTGTTTTCCGTCTGTGCACGGCCGGTGTGCTGTGCGTGACGCCCAGGGCTCTGTGTAGTCGGTGGGCACCGCGTTGTCTACGGCGTATCCCTGCTGTCTACGGCGTATCCGCTTGCGGGTGCGACGGTGCGGGGCGGCCGGGGCCGGTGGCCCGGGCGAGCAGTCCGTCCACCACCGCGCTCAGCTGGTCGGCGAAGTCGTACGTCTCCCTGAGCTCCGCCCAGCGGGAGGTCAGCGGGGCGATGTGGGGCAGTTCGGCGGTGTCGGCGTCCGTGAGCAGGTCGGGGAAGTACCGCTTGCGGTCGGGCTCCTCGGCGCGGCGCGCCATCGCGTGCCGGAAGGCGAGGTCACCGTACGCGCAGTGCCAGATGGTGCGATAGGCGTGCGCGGCCTGCTCGGGGGTGAGGCCGCAGGCGGTGCCCGCGCCGATGATCTCGTCGACCATCCACAGCGCGCCCTTGTCGGTGAGGTCGCCGAGGCTCAGCACCTCCACCACCCAGGGCAACCGGAGCAGGATGCCGTGCATGTGCAGGGACACGGCGAGCAGCCGGTCGCGGGGGTCGTCGGGCAGCTCGGGGCGCGGCAGCGTCGCGGCCGTCCCGGCCAGGGTGAGCATCAACAGCTCGTCCTTGTCGCGCACATGGTGGTACAGCGCCATGGGGGTGGCGCCCACCTCCTTGGCGACGCGCCGCATGCTGAGCGCCGCGACGCCCTCCTCCTGAAGGATGCGCCGCGCCACGTCGACGATCGCTTCCTGCTCGATCCGCCGGGGCCGCCCGACGCGCCGCTTCCGCTGCCCGGCCGTGCCGGGGTCCTCGTCCTTCGCTCGCGCTGCCACGTGCTCATTGTCCCGTCCGGTCCGGTTCCGGTCGTGCGCGGGCCGGACCCTTGCCCGAGGCACCGGCTCCGCTAATTTCTCTACGCGTATAGCCAATTTCTATACGCGTATAATAATCTGCGGCGCATGACGAACTCGCCGACGCACTCGCCGCCCGGCGCGCCCGCGCGCGGCCCGCTGCTGCTTCCCGTCCTACTGACCGTCCAGTTCCTCGTCTCCCTCGACATGTCCGTCGTCAACATCGCCCTGCCCGACATGGGCGCCGACCTCGGCTTCGCGCCCGAGTCGCTGACCTGGGTCGTCAACGCGTACGCGCTCGCGTTCGGCGGGCTGCTGATGCTCGGCGGGCGGCTCGCCGACCTGATGGGCCGGCGGCGCACGCTCGTCGCCGGATTCGTGCTGTTCGGCGCGGCGAGCCTCGCGGGCGGGCTCGCGCAGAGCCCGGGGCAGCTGGTCGCGGCGCGTGCGGTGCAGGGCGCGGGCGCCGCCGCCCTCGCGCCGGTGGCGCTCGCGCTGATCACCGTCCACTACACGGCAGGCAGGGCGCGGGCACGGGCGCTCGGCCTGTGGGGCGCCTCGGGCGCGCTCGGCGGCGCCGTCGGGATCATGGCGGGCGGACTGCTCACGGACTGGGCGGGCTGGCGCTCGGTGATGCTGATCAACGTGCCGGTCGTGCTCGCCGCGCTCGCCGCCGTCCGGCCCGGCATCCCCGCCGACCGCCGCGGGGCGGACGCCCCGCGCCTGGACGTGGCGGGCGCGCTCCTGGTCACGGCGGGGACGAGCGTGCTCGTGCTCGGCCTGGTCCGCACCGAGACCGTGGGCTGGGGCTCGGCGGCGACCGTGGGCACGCTCGCGGCGGCGGCCGTGCTGCTCGGGGCCTTCTGCGCCGTCGAGATACGCGGCGAACGGCGCGCCCGCGGGCCCCTCCTCCGCCTCGGCCTGCTCACCCATCGCCCGGTCCTGTCCGCGAACGTCTTCTCGCTCCTGATGTCCTCCGGCCAGTTCGCCGCGTTCTACTTCACCTCGCTCTACCTCCAGGAGGTCATGGCGTACGGGCCCACGCGCGCCGGAGCGGCGTTCCTGCCGTTCTGCGCGGGCATCGTCGCGGGGACGGTGGTCGCGACCCGGACGGTGGGCCGGGTCGGGGAGCGGGCGCTCCTTGTGGCGGGCGGGCTGCTGGGGGCGGCCGGGTTCGGGTGGTTCGCGCTGGCGGTCGGGGCGGACGGCACGTTCGCGGGGTCGATCCTCGGGCCGTCGCTGGTGGCGAGCGTGGGCATCGGCATGTGCTTCGTGCCGCTCGGCACGGCGGCGACCTCGGGGGTGGCGGCGGAGGAGACCGGCATGGCGTCGGGGCTGCTCAACAGCTCGCGCCAGCTGGGCGGTTCGATCGGCCTCGCGGTCCTGGTGACGGTCGCGTCGAGCGCCACCGGGGCGGGCGGTGGGCCCGGGGCGCTCGCGGACGGGTACGCGGCGGCGTTCGGCGTGGCGGCGGCGCTGCTGGCGGCGGCGGCGCTGGCCACGGCGGTGCTGCACGGCCGACGCCCGTCCGTCCGCGCGCCGGGATCACCGACACCCCCGCGACCTGCGGAAACGTACACGTCCGAGAAAAGTTCGAAGAATCTCGGCGAGGGTGTCGATCCGGGCGTCTCCCGTTCGACGCATCAGTGAGAAGAGAACAGCGGCGGGGCGAGCCCCCGCCCACCGACTGAACGGAGACACGCCATGCCGCGCTACCTGACGATGATCCGCATCGACGAGAACGACCTGCCGGAGGGCGGCGGCCCCAGCCCCGAGCTGGAGCGGCGCATGGGCGAGCTGCTCGCGGAGATGACCAAGGCGGGCGTGCTGCTCGACACCGCGGGCCTCGCGCCGACGTCGGAGGGCACCCGGGTGCACTGGGAGAAGGGACGGCTGTCCGTCACGGACGGGCCGTTCACCGAGGCCAAGGAGGTCGTCGGCGGCTACTCCATCGTCCAGGCCAAGGACAAGGCCGAGGCGATCGAGTGGACCAAGCGGTTCCTGAAGGTCCACGAGGACTACTGGACGGTCACGGTGGAGGTCAGGGAGATCGCCGAGCCCGACATCCCGGGGGTCGGCCCGCAGGCCTGACCCCGGGCCTGCCGTTGTCGCTGCCCCTTGGCCAGTGCCTTGGGCAGTGCGATGGCCAGGCCCCTTGCCCTGTCCCTTTGCGGAGACGTCGTGGGGGTGCTCTGATGTGTGGCCGTGGACCACGCGCCCGAGCACCCCCGCCGCGCCGTCGAGCGCGACGTAGAGACCGTCTTCCGCATGGAGGCCCCGCGCGTCATCGCCGGTGTCGCGCGGATCGTACGAGACGTCGGCATCGCCGAGGAGCTCGCGCAGGACGCGCTGGTGGCCGCCCTGGAGCGGTGGCCGGCGTCCGGCGTCCCGGACAACCCCGGCGCCTGGCTCATGGCCACCGCCAAGCACCGCGCCATCGACCTCGTCCGCCGCCGTGAGCGCTACGCGCGCAAACTCGCGGAGATGGGCCGGGACCTGGAGGCCGCGCCGCCGCACCTGGACGAGATCCCGGACCTCGTCGAGGACCCGGACGCCATCGACGACGACCTGCTGCGCCTCGTCTTCACCGCCTGCCACCCGGTGCTCTCCGCCGAGGCCCGGGTCGCCCTGACGCTCCGGCTGCTCGGCGGCCTGACGACCGCCGAGATCGCCCGCGCGGTGCTCGCCCCCGAACCGACCGTCGCCCAGCGCGTCGTGCGCGCCAAGCGCACCCTCGCCGCGAGGAACGTCCCCTTCGAAGTGCCCTACGGCCCCGACCGCGAGGCCCGGCTCGGCTCGGTCCTCGACGTCATCTACCTCATCTTCAACGAGGGGTACGCGGCCACGGCCGGCGACGACCATGTGCGGCCCGGCCTGTGCGAGGACGCCTTGCGGCTGGCCCGGCAGCTCGCCTCCCTCATGCCCAAGGAGGCCGAAGTGCACGGGCTCGCCGCGCTGTTGGAGCTCCAGGCGTCGCGTACCGCCGCGCGGACCGGGGCGGGCGGGGAGCCCGTGCTGCTCAAGGACCAGAACCGGGGGCGGTGGAACCGGCTGATGATCCGGCGGGGGTTCGCCGCGCTCGAGCGGGCCGAGGAGGTGGCTCGGGGGCCGCGCGGGCCCTACGTCCTGCAGGCCGCCATCGCCGCGTGTCACGCGCACGCGCGCTCGTACGACGACACCGACTGGGCCCGGATCGCCGCCCTCTACGACCTGCTCGCCGCCCGGACGCCGTCTCCCGTCGTCGAGCTGAACCGGGCCGTCGCCGTGTCCATGGCCGACGGGCCCGAGCCCGCGCTCGCCCTCGTCGACGCCCTCGCCGCGGAACCCGCCCTGCGCTCCTACCACTTGCTCCCCAGCGTCCGGGGCGACCTCCTCGCCCGCCTCGGCCGCCACGCGGAGGCCCGCGCGGAGTTCGAGCGCGCGGCTGCCCTCACGGGGAACGCGCGGGAGCGGGAGCTGTTGTTGGGGCGCGCGGGGGCGTGCGGGGGGTAGCCCTCGCGGGGTGCGCCCCAGTCCCACCCCTTCCCGCTGCATCGATCAGCGGCTCCGCCGCGGGCAGGGGGCTCCGCCCCCGGACCCCCGCCCTTGAGCTGCTCGTTCCGAAGGAACCCATCGACTTCGAGGACGCAATCACGTTCGTCGGAGTCCTGGATGCACTCGGCAGCGGGCCCTGGCGATGCGGGAGCCGGAAGTGATGCCTCGGGCCGCGGCGCTGGGGGTGTTGCTGCTGTGGGTGGAAGAGCCTCGGCGGCCGGTGCCGACCGCCTGGACCAGGAGCAGCTGCGGAGGCAGCGCTGAGCTTCGCGGTGGAACCACCGGACGGGTCCCAGTCCCTGGACGAGGCTGCCCGTGCGGCACGCGATCGCCTGCGGGCTCTCGTCACCGAGCTGGAGACAGCCCGGCAGCAGACCGAGGCCGCCCGCGAGGTACTGCGTGAGATGGGGATCGAGCCCTAGCCGCGCTCAAGCTCACACGTCCTGCCCCGGCTGAATCGGCGGCCGCGCGGCCTGGCGGAGGCCGTTGACGAAGACGCAGCTCAACCCCCCCTTGCGCCGCTAGGCCCTGGGGGGGTGTACGGCCGCGCGGCCCTCCTCGCCCAGCAGGGCTGGAGGAGCGCTTCAAGCGGCCGCGAGAAGGACGGTCCCGCGCGGGCCGGTGCGGCCGGTTCCCGCGCCCCGGCCGTGAAGTCGCAGGTCAGCACGCGTGAATCCGCCTGTGGGGTGCGGGATGCTGAGAGTACGTCATCGGGCCGCTGCCGAAATTCGCGAGATCTCGCATCGGCACGCACGGCCGTTCACTCTCGTCCATGTCTGTCCGGGAGGCGCCCCCGGGCGGAGGGCTTGCGGGGGTAACTCCGTCGGCCCGCATGGTTCGACCGTCCATCCCACGCGTGGCTCCGTCACGCCCACATCCAAGGAAGTGTCATGCCCACACCTCACCCTCCCGGCGACGACGACCCGCAGCCCTGGGGGCCTGCGGTGCCAGTCGGCGCGCTCTGGCCGCTGCTGCTCTTCGTCCTCGCGCTCGTGGTGCTGCTCGCCGGGACCGCTCTGGCCTACCTGACGTGGCGTCACCCCGGCCTGGGAGCACCACTGGGAGTGGCGCTGGCCGGCGTCACCCTCCTCGTGACCATCGCCCTCGCCCTTGCCCGCCGGTAACGGAGGGCGGGGGGAGCCAGCGAAGTTCGGTGCGCCGCGGCCGCCTCGGGGACCGTCGCGGCACACCGGCCGCGCCCGCGGGGCAGCGGGCACGGGCCATCGGGGAAGTGCCGGGCCCAGTCACCATGGCGGGATGGCCGGAGAGGCGGCCGCGCCGCGACCGACACGCACGGGCTCGCCACGGTCGAGCGGCTCCGGCCGTCAGTATCCGCGCGCCCGCGTGACCGCCACCGTCAATGTGACAGCGCCCCGAGCGGGTTGATGCCCGAGCATCACGCGTGGCTGAGGATCACCAGCAGCGCCGCGCACTCCGCCAGGAGCTGCACGGTCACCGCGGCCCGGCGCACCCGCACCCTGGGTGCCGCCAGGGCGACGAGGCACCCCATGCCGCCCACGCCGACACCCCACATGAACAACCACCCCGGTAACGAGGAGCCGCACGGCTCCCCGTACGTCATACAGGCGGAGGCCTGCTCGGAGGCGAGCGCCAGCCATACGGCGACGGCGGCCGCGGGCAGGAAGAGGACGGCGGACAGGACGGACCAGCATCGGGTGCGGTCCGGCACGCTGACGGCATCGTTCACGGGCGGCTGCGGAACAGTTTCGTTCATGCTCCGATCCAACGCCGACGGCACCGCGCGGCACACCGGTGCGGGTACTCAGCCTCGCTGCGCGGGACTACTCAGACCCGCCCCTTCGTGCTGCCCACGGCTTGCCGGCCGCGAGCGAAGAACCACAGGAAGCCGAGGATCAGCCCGTCTCCGGCACGCCGGAGCGCGGAACCCTGATCCACCGGGGAGTGCCCAGGCCGGCAGCAGCGCGATGACCGTGCCGATAGCCCAGCCGGGCCAGGAGACATACGGCCTTCGTGGGGGCCGCCCGCATGTAGATCAGCATGGCCCCGAAGAGCAGGGCGGCGGCGTACCTCAGCGCGGCCTTTCCGGAGCCGACGAAGAGCAGCACACATGCCGCGGCGCCATGCGTTCAAGGAGGAGACCGATGGCAGAGCTGAAGTGTCGTCTGGCGGGCTTCATCGGGCGGGCCCCTGGCTCGGGAGTCGGTGAGACGCCTGCCCGCACGCTGCCCTAGACGCCGGCGAGGGCGGGGCCCGAAGGCATGCAGGACCGGCGATAGAGTGGCCCGGGGCGGGGTGTAGCGCAGTGGTCGACGCGCCTTCGCTTCGTGTGGGAAGACGCCGGTTCGAATCCGGTCACCCCGCCCACCCGATCTCCCGGACCTCGACGGCCCCGTCGTGGGGCATGTACTGGCTCCAGCAGCGGGCATGCTGACTGGCGCCGGGCTTCCCTGACTGTCTGCGGCGTCGAGTCGGCGCGCCACCCTAAGCACCCGCGGCGGGAGCACGGCGACCGCTGGGATAACGTCCCTCTCACTTTGGGCGAGCGGAGGGGGCCGCCGTGCACATTCAGGTGCGTGGGCAGGGGGCCCGCCGGTGGATCACGTTCGGGATGATCGCGTTCGGTGCGGTGTTCTTGGTCATCGGGCTGATCCTTGCGGGGATTTCGGTCTCCTTCCTGGCGGATGCCGAGCGTGCCCAGGGCACTGTGGTGGCCCTGCAGTGGCGGAACGACGATGACAGCGGCGCATCTCGCAAGATGCGGGGGAACGATGAGCCCGCGGCGTACCCCGTGGTCGAGTTCACGTCGGCGGACGGCACGCCGAGGCGGTTCCGGGACTCCGCGGGTTCCAATCCGCCGGCGTACGAGGAGGGCGAACGGGTCGAGGTGCTCTACCGCGCGGATTCCCCCGAGGACGCGCGGATCAAGGGGTTCCTCTCGCTGTGGCTGCTACCACTGAGCTTCGGTGGGATCGGGCTGTTGTTCGCGGGGATCGGGACAGGCATTGCGCTGGCCACGCGGAGACGTTCCTAGGGCGTGTGGCCACTACGGGTGGCGGCAGCACCGCGAGCGCCACCCGCCACCTCAAGCAAGGCCCCCGCACGCGCGGGCACGAGCTCTCCGCGTGCGGCACCGGCAGGACACTGATCGTGCTGCGCACCGCGGAAGCCCTCGGGATCGGGCATCGGGGGGCGGTGCCGAGCCTGGAGCTGATCGCCAAGCCGGCGGTGGCTGCCCGCGCCGATCACCGCGAGGAGCCGATGACCGTGGCCTGCTCCCTGCACGCCGCCTCCCACCTGCTTTGCGCGCGGCCCGGGTCGACTCCACCAACTCGTGGGAGTACCTGGCCCACTGGCTGGGCCCCCATCCGAATTCGCGGTCGGTGTCCAGAAGTTGCGTGCACAGCTCGGGCTCGGGCCCGTCGATCGTGGAGAGCACGAGATTGCGGCGGTTACGCGGCCGGGTGGCCCACCAGCATGGTGGGGGCGCCCCGGACCCGGGTGAGGAACACCGTGGCGGACCCAGGCCCCTGGGGCTTGACCTTGCGGCGGAGTTCCTCCGGCTCCACCGCCGAGCCGCGCTTCTTGACGGTGAGGATGCCTACGCCCCGCTCCCGCAGCAACGCCTTCAACTTCTTGACGTTGAAGGGGAGTTGGTCGGTGATCTCGTAGGCGGTGGCGTAGGGCGTGGCGACGGCCGTGTCGGACGTGACGTACGCGATGGTCTCGTCGAGGAGCCCGCCCTCGACGCGGGCGGCGACCTCGGCGACGAGGTGGGCGCGGATGACGGCGCCGTCGGGTTCGTACAGGAAGCGGCCGACGGGCCGGACCTCGGGGTCGGGGAGCATCGTGGCGCGCGGGGAGACCAGGGTGTCCCCGGCGGGCAGCAGCGTGGCCCGGTGCGAGGCGGGCGCGTCGGTGCCGAACCAGAGGACGGCCTCCTTCACGTCGCCGCCGTCCGAGATCCACTCGGCCTCCGCCTCCTCGGGCACGGCGTCGTGCGGAATGCCGGGGGCGATCTTCAGGGCGGCACGCGGCGCCTTGCGGGCGGCCTCGACGGCCCAGGAGAGGGGCGGCGAGTACGCCTCGGGGTCGAAGATCCGCCCGCCCGTCGCCCGGCCACCACCCCTCACCGACGCGCTGCGCGCGGCCCCTCCTGGTCTGCCGCCGCGCCGGGCGGGATCCACGAACACGGCGTCGTACGCGGACGTGTCGACGTCCGTCACATCCGCCTCGCGGACTTCGATGAGGTCGGCCAGGCCCAGGGCTTCGGCGTTGGCGCGGGCGACCGCGCAGGTCAGCGGGTCGCGGTCGACGGCGAGGACGGCGATACCGGCGCGCGCGAGCGCGATCGCGTCGCCGCCGATGCCGCAGCACAGGTCGGCGACGGAGCGTACGCCGAGCTCGCCGGGGTCAGCGAAGCGCCGCGCGCGGTACGTCGCCACGGACGTGCGCGTGGACTGCTCGACGCCGTTCGGGGTGAAGAACATGCGGGCGGCGTCCGCGGCGCCGAACTTCGCGACCGCCCGCTGCCGCAGCCGCGCCTGGGCGAGCGCGGCGGAGACGAGGTCGGCGGGGTGGTCGCGGCGCAGCCGGGTGGCGGCCGCCAGCTCCTGGCTCGGTTCGACGTCCCGTACGGCGTCGAGGAGGGAGCGGCCCTCGTCGGTGCGGAGCGCGGCGAAGGAGGCAAGCGGATCGTTCACGCCGCCCATTGTGGGCCAGTCGGTGGAAGGTGCGCGTACGGCGGCGGTGTCGGCCCGGCGCCGGGCGCCCGGACTGCGAGGATCCGGCGCCATGCGACTAGTACGACAAAACGAACAATCCGCGCGGAGAGTGCGGAGATCGCGGCGGCCGGGGAAGGGCAAGCTCGCCGCCGGTGCCCTCAGCGCCGCCGTCGTCGCCACCGCGATCGCCTCCGGCTGTGCCTCCGACACCGACGGCCGCGCCGGTGCGCACGGCCAGCAGCGGAAGCTCGGCCCGCCCGCCGAGATGATGCGGCAGTACGTCGACGGCCTCCGGGCGAAGCAGGCCGCGCGGGCCGCCGCGGCCAAGCGATGGGGGCTCGCGCAGACCCCGCTGGCCGCGCCGCCCGCGCCCGCCGTCAAGCCGCGCCTCACCACCCGCAAGGGCTTCGAGGTCGAGGGGCAGGCGCAGCTGCCCCCGGTGTTCACCACCATCCCCACCAAGGACAAGGTCGTCTTCCTGACGGTCGACGACGGCGCCGAGAAGGACCCGGCGTTCCTGCGGATGATGACCGACCTGAAGATCCCGTACACCGCCTTCCTCAGCGACTACCTGGTCAAGGAGGACTACGGCTACTTCAAGCGGATGCAGAGGCGTGGCGTCGTACTGAACAACCACACGCTCAACCACCGCTATCTGCCGGGGCTCTCCTACGAGGGGCAGCGGCGGGAGATCTGCGGGATGCAGGACCTGATCAAGGAGCGGTACGGGAAGCGGCCCGAGCTGTTCCGGCCGCCGTACGGGAACTACAACCGCGACACCCTGCGGGCCGCGAAGACCTGTGGCATCAAGGCGGTGCCGCTGTGGGCGTCCGAGGGCTTCGCCGACCACATGGAGTGGCGCGAATGGGACAAGGACCTGCACCCGGGCGACATCATCCTCACGCACTTCCGCGGCCGTGAGGACTGGAAGGGCACCATGCCGGACATGGTCCGCACGGTCCTGAAGACGGTCACGGCCAAGGGGTACGCGGTGGCGCGCCTGGAGGACTACCTGTGAGGCGCGCCGCGGCCTCGGTGGTGCTCCTGGCGCTGCTCACCGGGTGCGCCCAGTCGGTGGACCCGATCGAGAGGCTGGGGCGCAAGGCCGCGGAGAAGATGTCACCTGACTGTCGGCGCCCGCTGGGCACGGCCCCCGCCGCCGGGCAACCGCTGGGCGAGCGGAGTCCCGGTGCCGCCACGCCCAGCGCGGAACCGTCTCCGGACGGGAAACGTTGCCCACGACAGGGCGGATCGCCGGTGCCCCGCGCCGAATCCCGCTGAGCCGCCGGCGGCCGGTTCCGCCGGGCCGACGGCAGTCCATTGGCACTCCGCTTGACCGAGTGCTAATCGTCGTCCTAGTCTCAGGCCTGGCACTCCCCACTGGAGAGTGCCAACAGCGACGGGCAGGTCCGGCACCCGCGACGACGGATCCACCTGGTCGCCACCTCAGATCAGTTAACCCCGCGAGATCTCCGAAGGGGGAGGTCGGATCGTGACGACCGCCAGCTCCAAGGTTGCCATCAAGCCGCTTGAGGACCGCATCGTGGTCCAGCCGCTCGACGCCGAGCAGACCACGGCCTCTGGCCTGGTCATCCCGGACACCGCGAAGGAGAAGCCCCAGGAGGGCGCTGTCCTCGCCGTGGGCCCGGGCCGCTTCGAGAACGGCGAGCGCCTGCCGCTCGACGTGAAGGTCGGCGACGTCGTGCTCTACAGCAAGTACGGCGGCACCGAGGTGAAGTACAACGGCGACGAGTACCTCGTCCTCTCGGCCCGCGACGTGCTCGCGATCATCGAGAAGTAGTCAGCCGTACCGGCTTCATCTGCCTCATCTGCAGATTTGCTTTGCGCTGCGCCCCTGGTCACCCCGCTGATTGCCGGGCGGCGAGGGGCGCAGTTCGTTCACCCGAGTTTTCCGAGAGGGCTGAATCGCTCCCATGGCGAAGATCCTGAAGTTCGACGAGGACGCCCGTCGCGCCCTTGAGCGCGGCGTCAACAAGCTTGCCGACACGGTCAAGGTGACGATCGGCCCCAAGGGCCGCAACGTCGTCATCGACAAGAAGTTCGGCGCCCCGACCATCACCAACGACGGCGTCACCATCGCCCGCGAGGTCGAGGTCGAGGACCCGTACGAGAACCTCGGCGCCCAGCTGGTGAAGGAGGTGGCGACCAAGACCAACGACATCGCGGGTGACGGCACCACCACCGCCACCGTGCTCGCCCAGGCCCTGGTCAAGGAGGGCCTGCGCAACGTCGCCGCCGGTGCTTCCCCGGCCGCCCTGAAGAAGGGCATCGACGCCGCGGTCAAGGCGGTCTCCGAGGACCTGCTCGCCACCGCCCGTCCGATCGACGACAAGTCCGACATCGCCGCCGTGGCCGGGCTCTCCGCCCAGGACCAGCAGGTCGGCGAGCTCATCGCCGAGGCGATGGACAAGGTCGGCAAGGACGGTGTCATCACCGTCGAGGAGTCCAACACCTTCGGTCTCGAGCTGGACTTCACCGAGGGCATGGCCTTCGACAAGGGCTACCTGTCGCCGTACATGGTGTCCGACCAGGAGCGTATGGAGGCCGTCCTCGACGACCCGTACATCCTGATCCACCAGGGCAAGATCTCCTCCATCCAGGACCTGCTGCCGCTCCTGGAGAAGGTCATCCAGGCCGGCTCCTCCAAGCCGCTGCTGATCATCGCCGAGGACGTCGAGGGCGAGGCCCTGTCGACCCTGGTCGTGAACAAGATCCGCGGCACCTTCAACGCGGTGGCCGTCAAGGCCCCCGGCTTCGGCGACCGCCGCAAGGCGATGCTCGGCGACATGGCCACCCTCACCGGTGCCACCGTCGTCGCCGAGGAGGTCGGCCTCAAGCTCGACCAGGTCGGCCTGGACGTGCTCGGCACCGCCCGCCGCGTGACGATCACCAAGGACGACACGACCATCGTCGACGGCGGGGGCAACTCCGGCGACGTCGAGGGCCGCGTCGCGCAGATCAAGGCCGAGATCGAGGCCACGGACTCCGACTGGGACCGTGAGAAGCTCCAGGAGCGCCTCGCGAAGCTGGCCGGCGGCGTGTGCGTCATCAAGGTCGGCGCCGCCACCGAGGTGGAGCTGAAGGAGAAGAAGCACCGTCTGGAGGACGCCATCTCCGCGACCCGCGCCGCGGTCGAGGAGGGCATCGTCTCCGGTGGCGGCTCCGCGCTGGTGCACGCCGCGAAGGTGCTCGACAGCAACCTCGGCCTGACCGGCGACGAGGCCACCGGTGTGGCCGTCGTCCGCCGCGCCGTCGTCGAGCCGCTGCGCTGGATCGCCGAGAACGCCGGCCTCGAGGGCTACGTCATCACCACCAAGGTGGCGGAGCTGGACAAGGGCTTCGGCTTCAACGCCGCGACCGGCGAGTACGTCGACCTGGTCAAGGCCGGCGTCATCGACCCGGTCAAGGTGACGCGCTCCGCCCTGGAGAACGCCGCGTCGATCGCTTCGCTGCTGCTCACGACCGAGACGCTGGTCGTCGAGAAGCCCGCCGAGGAAGAGGCTGACGCCGGTCACGGCGGCCACGGTCACGCTCACTGAGCGGCTGACCTGCGCTGACCTGAGCTCGGCCGAAGGCCCGGCACCCCGTCGCGGGGTGCCGGGCCTTCGCGTTTCGGCTTCTCGTCCGCCGGGTTGCTTCCTGTCGCCGACTGCGGGTCGTGTCCGTCCTCGCGCCCGCGCGGCGGAGCCGCATATGAGCACAGCCCCGCGCCCCTTCGGGGCGCGCCCCCACGCCTACTTCGGGCCGTACTTCCGGCCCGTCCGCGACGTGACCCCACCGATCAGCGCCCTCGGCGTCACCTTC
This sequence comes from Streptomyces aureoverticillatus, assembly GCF_014649395.1. GTDB lineage: Bacteria > Actinomycetota > Actinomycetes > Streptomycetales > Streptomycetaceae > Streptomyces > Streptomyces aureoverticillatus. The sequence continues at coordinate 894,528 of NZ_BMSY01000001.1, read as the reverse complement.
ACCAAGCCCATCATGGCCTTGTACCTCGGGTCCGGAATGGACAGGGACTTGCCGCGGGCCAGGTCGGCCAGGGCCGCCTTGACCAGCTTGTCCGCGTCGAGCCACATCCACTTGGGGATGTTGTCGGTGCCCATGCCTGCCCGCTCGTGGAACTCCGTACGGACCAGGCCCGGGCACAGCGCCATCAGCCGCACCCCGGAGCCCTCCAGGTCCCGCGCCGCGCCCTGTGTGAACTGCACGACCCACGCCTTGGACGCGCCGTACGTCCCGCGCGGCACGAACGCCGCGACCGAGGCGACGTTGACCACACCGCCGCGGCCCCGCTCGCGCATGGCGTCCGTCGCCGCCGACGTCAGCCGGAGCACCGCCTCGCAGTGCACCTTCAGCATCGTCAGCTCGTCGGCGAGCGGGACCTCCAGATAGCGGCCCTTGTTGGCGAAGCCGGCGTTGTTGACCAGGAGGTCGACCCCGTCGCGACGGCGGCCGAGCCGTTCCTCGACGGCCGTGATGCCGTCCTCCGTGGCGAGGTCGGCGGTCAGCACCTCCGCCTCGATGCCGTGCCGGTCGTGCAGTTCGGTCGCCTGCTCCCGCAGCCGTTTCGTGTCGCGCGCCACCAGGACGAGATTGTGGCCGTCGGCGGCCAGGCGCCGCGCGAAGGCCGCGCCGATGCCCGCGGTCGAACCCGTGATGAGAGCCGTAGTCATGGACCAAGGCTAGTGAGGGCCGGGGCGTCCGCGCGCCACTGGTCCGGCCCCGCGCACCGGGCGCGGAGCCGACCCGCCGTCAGCTTCCTTGCTGCTCGGCGCCCTTGAGGTACTTGTGTGCCTTCGCCGTCGTCTCGGGGTGCAGCGCGTCCCCGGCGTCAAGGAGTCGCGGCAGCAGCGCCCGCTCCGTCGTCACGGCCCGGAACTGCAGGGCGACGGTGATGTCGTGGTCCGGGCGGTGCACGATCTCGACCTGGTCGCCCGCCCGGATCTCGCCGGGCTCGAGGACCCGCAGATAGGCGCCCGGCAGCACGGTCTGGGTGAACCGCCGCACCCAGCCCTTCTCGCCCACGTGGCCCTGGAACGTACGACAAGGGATGCGCGAGGAGGTCACTTCGAGGAGCAGGTCGGGGCCGACGCGCCAACGCTCGCCTATCAGCGCGCCGTTCACGTCCACGCCGGACGTCGTGAGGTTCTCGCCGAAGGCGCCGTTGCGCAGCGCCTTGCCGAGCAGCCGCTCCCACTCGTCGAGGTCCTCGCGCGCGAAGGCGTACACCGCCTGGTCGTTGCCGCCGTGGTGGCGCAGGTCGCAGATGGTGTCGCCGCTGAGGCCGCTGCCGCCGGTGCCCTTCGGACCGGGCGCCGTCACCCGGACGGTCCCGTCGACGGGTTCCTTGTCGATCCCCGTGCTGCCGCCCGGGGCATCGGTGTAGTCGACGGACTTGGCGCGGCCCACGTTCACGGAGAGAAGCTTCATGCGGCCAGGCTAAGCGAGCGCTCCTCAAAGCTGCCACGCATTATTGGGCGACAGGCCCAAGTTTCGCTTATGCTCGACTCATGATCGAGGCCCGTCATCTCCGTGTCCTGCGCGCCGTGGCCGCCACCGGCTCCTTCTCGGCGGCGGCCCGCGAGCTCGGCTGCACCCAGCCCGCCGTCAGCCAGCAGATGAAGGCCCTCGAAGCGTCGGCGGGCACGCCGCTGCTGATCCGCACCGGCCGCGAGATGCGCCTCACACAGGCGGGCGAGGCCCTGGTCCGGCACGCCGCGGGCATCCTCGCCGGGCTCACCGCGGCCGAGGAGGAGGTCGCCGCCATCGCGGGCCTGCGCGCGGGCCGCGTGCGCCTGGTCTCCTTCCCGAGCGGTTCGTCCAGCCTCGTGCCGGGCGCGCTCGCCGCCCTGCGCGCCGCGCACCCCGGCACCCGCGTCTCCCTGGAGGAGGCCGAGCCGCCGCGCTCGGTGGAGATGCTCCGCGAGGGCGACTGCGACGTGGCGCTCGCCTTTCGGTACGCGGGGGCGGCGGGGGCGGAGGAGTGGGAGGACCTGGTCGTGCGGCCCCTGCTCGCCGACCGGCTCGTCGGCCTCGTACCGGAGGAGCACCGCCTGGCGAAGGCGCGGAGCGTGACGATCGGTGAGCTGGCCGACGAGTCGTGGATCGCGGGCTGTCCGCGCTGCCGGCGTCAGCTGGTGGAGGTCTGCGAGAGCGCGGGCTTCGTCCCCCGCATCGACTTCGCCACGGACGACTATCCGGCCGTGGTCGGCCTGGTCGGGGCGGGGCTCGGGGTGGCGGTGCTGCCCGAGCTCGCGATCGAGTCGGTGCGTCCGAAGGGGGCCCGCGCGGTGACGGTGGAGCCGGCCGTGCGGCGGGAGATCGTCGCGCTCACCCTGCCGGACCTGGCGCAGGTGCCGGCGGTCGCGGCCACGCTGGACGAGCTGGCGCGGGCCGCGGAGCGCTGAGCGCGGCCGACGTGTCCGGGCACGCCTGAGCGGGCCGATGCGTCCGCGCGGGGCCGGGCGCGGCTGTGCGGCCTGTGCGGAGCGCGGCTGTGCGGGGCTGTGGGTGCCTGTGCAGGGTGTGGCGGTGCGTGGCTGTGCGGAGCCGGCTGTGCAGAAACGTTCCTTCAGGGGGCGTTGCCGCCGCCCGCCGCGGTGACCAGGCGGTTGCGGGCCCGGCCCATCAGTTCCTCGCGTTCGTCCTCGGTCAGTCCGCCCCACACGCCGTACGGCTCGCGTACGGCGAGCGCGTGCGCGGCGCACTCCGCGCGCACCGGGCACCGCATGCAGACCTCCTTGGCCGAGTTCTCACGCGCGCTCCGCGCCGCGCCGCGCTCGCCCTCCGGGTGGAAGAAGAGCGAGCTGTCCACCCCGCGGCAGGCCGCGAGGAGCTGCCAGTCCCACAGATCTGCGTTCGGTCCGGGAAGGCGGGAGAAATCTGCCATTGCGTGTCTCCTGGTTGCCGTTCAGACGCGGATACGGTGCCCATGACCGTACATCTACTGTCTAAGGAGATGAAAATATGACTCATTGCGAATCTAGCCACAGACACCAGGAAAAGGGAAGAAAAGCCGCCAAATGGGGCGTAGCTCTTAGTTACGCCGGTCGGGAGTCGGTCGGGAACCGGTCGGAGTCCGGTGGGCGCACGCATCCGCACGCGCCTTCTGTGCCGTGTCCGTGCCCTCACGTAGAGTGCCGAAGGTGGCTGTCTGACCCCGTAACTCTTTCGAGTGACCGTCGTTGAGAGTGCGGAGGCGGTTGAAAGAACAAGCGCTCGGGCAGATGTCCGAGTGCGTCAACCGCACAGGTGACGACTTGTACCAGCCTGGAGGCTCAAGGTGACGCGCATCAGCTGCGGAGGACGGCCATGACATCCGTCCTCGTCTGCGACGACTCCCCGCTCGCCCGAGAGGCGCTGCGCCGCGCGGTCGCGACCGTGCCCGGCGTCGAGCGCGTGACGACAGCGGCCAACGGCGAGGAAGTCCTCCGCCGCTGGGGCGCCGACCGCTCGGACCTGATTCTGATGGACGTACGCATGCCCGGACTGGGCGGCGTGGAGACCGTGCGGCGGCTGCTCTCCGCCGACCCCGGAGCGCGCATCATCATGCTCACGGTCGCCGAGGACCTGGACGGGGTGGCCCTCGCGGTCGCCGCCGGGGCCCGCGGCTATCTGCACAAGGACGCCTCGCGCGCCGAGCTGCGCGCGACCGTCACGCAGGCCCTCGCCGACCCGACCTGGCGGCTGGCCCCGCGCCGGCTGCGCTCGGCCGAGATGGGCGCCGCGCCCACGCTCACCGCGCGTGAGATCCAGGTCCTCGAAGGCATGAGCCACGGCCGGTCGAACGCCGAGATCGGCCGCGAGCTCTTCCTCTCCGAGGACACGGTGAAGACGCACGCCAGGCGCCTGTTCAAGAAGCTCGGCGCCTCGGACCGGGCGCACGCGGTGGCACTCGGCTTCCGCTGGGGTCTGGTTCGCTGAGCGGGTCCTGGCGGGGGCATGGTGTTTCCCGCCCGCCGTGCGGCGGGCGGGGCCATGGAGGTCCGTCAGTGCCCTCCTCGGGAGCGGTTGGTGGCGCTTCGCCGCCGATGCCGCATCCTTGAGGTGTGGAGTTCCTTGGGCACGAGTCGGCCGAGCGGGAGGGGAGGGTGCGGGAGATGAGTTCCGGCGCACCCGCTCATAACGCTTCGGTGCACAACTATGGACGCGGTGCCACGGATCAGTCGGCGCCAAGGCACCATGGACCGATGCGCGATGACAAGACGACGGTGATCGGTGCCCTCGTCCTACGCGCCGTGGAGGGGGACGAGCAGGCCACACACGACCTGTTGGCCCACGTCCACCCGCTCGCGCTGCGGTACTGCCGCACCCGGCTCTCCCGACTTCCCGGTGACGCGCGGCACTTCGTCGAGGACCTCGCGCAGGAAGTCTGCGTCGCCGTGCTGCTCGCGCTGCCGCGCTATCGGGACACGGGGCGGCCCTTCGAAGCCTTCGTCTTCGCGATCGCCGCGCACAAGGTCGCCGACCTGCAGCGGGCCGCGATGCGGCATCCCGGGTCGACCGCCGTGCCCTCGGACGAGATGCCCGAGCGGCCGGACGACTCGCTCGGGCCCGAGGAGCGGGCGCTGCTCAGCAGTGACGCCGAGTGGGCCAAGAAGCTGCTGGCCAACTTGCCGGAGAATCAGCGGGAGCTGTTGCTGCTGCGTGTGGCTGTCGGCCTCACGGCCGAGGAGACCGGGCAGATGCTCGGCATGTCCCCCGGGGCGGTCCGGGTGGCCCAGCACCGGGCCCTGAGCCGCCTGCGCGCGCTGGCCGAGCAGTAGCTTTTTTCCCCCACCCACCCGCCCTTCCATCGCGCTGCCGCGCTCGTCCTCAAACGCCGGACGGGCCTGGTGGGTGCCGGGGCGGGTTGGTTCGGTGCGGGGTGGTGGGGGTGTGTCGCGCTGGCGCGCTCGTCCTCAAGCGCCGGACGGGCTGAATTGGTGCCGGGCGGGCTGGATAGTTGCCCGGGCGGGCCGAGTGGGTGCACGGGCGGGCTGGATGGCTGCGGGGCGGTGGGGGGTGTCGCGCTGGCGCGCTCGTCCTCAAGCGCCGGACGGGCTTTATCGGTGCCGGGCGGGCTGGATAGGTGGCGGGCGGGGCGAGAAGGTGCCCGGCGGGCTGGATGGGGGTCGGGTGGGCTGGGTCGTGTCGCCCGTAGTGGTGGAGACTTTCGCCACCCCGCAGGGGTGCGGAAGCTGGGCGGCCGGCGGAGCCGGACGCTTCTTGCCGCCGCAGCGGTGAGCAACCACGGCGGCGCATCCCGGCGGTGCCAAGCAAACCCCCGCCCGCGAGGGCCCTCGCCCGGCAGGGCACACCGCACCCCCAGCGCAGCTGTAGAAACCTACGAACCCGCAGCCCCACGGGCACCGTGGAATGAGAGAGCCATGCTTCCCGTTAGCATGGACATCCGCACCGATCAAGGCCATTTGGGGAAGGTGTCATGACTGCAAACGTCGACGGAGTGCCCGAGAAATTCGCGACACTCGGGCTGACCTACGACGACGTGCTGCTGCTCCCGGGCGCGTCCGACATGGCGCCGGGTGACATCGACACCGCCTCGTCCATCTCGAAGAACGTCAGGGTGAACGTCCCGCTGCTGTCCGCGGCGATGGACAAGGTCACCGAGTCCCGGATGGCCATCGCCATGGCCCGCCAGGGCGGCGTCGGCGTGCTGCACCGGAACCTGTCGATCGCCGACCAGGCCAACCAGGTCGACCTGGTGAAGCGGTCGGAGTCCGGCATGGTCACGGACCCGATCACCGTCCACCCGGACGCCACGCTCGGCGAGGCCGACGCGATCTGCGCCAAGTTCCGCATCAGCGGCGTCCCGGTGACCGACGGCGCGGGCAAGCTGCTCGGCATCGTCACCAACCGCGACATGGCCTTCGAGGCCGACCGCACGCGCCAGGTGCGCGAGGTCATGACCCCGATGCCGCTCGTCACCGGCAAGGTCGGGATCAGCGGCGTGGACGCGATGGAGCTGCTGCGCCGTCACAAGATCGAGAAGCTGCCTCTCGTCGACGACGCCGGTGTCCTCAAGGGCCTCATCACGGTCAAGGACTTCGTGAAGGCCGAGAAGTACCCGAACGCCGCCAAGGACTCCGAGGGCCGGCTGCTCGTCGGCGCCGCCGTCGGCGTCGCCGGTGACGCCTTCGACCGCGCCCAGGCGCTCATCGAGGCAGGCGTCGACTTCATCGTCGTCGACACCGCCCACGGCCACTCCCGCCTCGTCGGCGACATGGTCGCCAAGATCAAGTCGAACTCCGGCGGCGTGGACGTCATCGGCGGCAACATCGCCACCCGCGAGGGCGCCCAGGCGCTCATCGACGCCGGTGTCGACGGCATCAAGGTGGGCGTCGGCCCGGGCTCCATCTGCACCACCCGCGTCGTCGCCGGCATCGGCGTACCGCAGGTAACGGCCATCTACGAAGCGTCGCTCGCCGCCAAGGAAGCCGGTGTCCCGGTGATCGGCGACGGCGGCCTGCAGTACTCCGGAGACATCGCCAAGGCGCTCGTCGCCGGCGCGGACACGGTCATGCTGGGCTCGCTGCTCGCCGGCTGCGAGGAGTCCCCGGGCGAGCTGATGTTCATCAACGGCAAGCAGTTCAAGTCGTATCGCGGCATGGGCTCCCTGGGCGCCATGCAGTCGCGCGGCGAGCAGCGGTCCTTCTCCAAGGACCGGTACTTCCAGGAGGGCGTCGCCTCCGACGAGAAGCTCGTCCCCGAGGGCATCGAGGGCCAGGTGCCCTACCGCGGCCCGCTGTCGGCGGTCGTGCACCAGCTGGTGGGCGGTCTGCGCCAGTCGATGTTCTACGTGGGCGGGCGCACGGTGCCCGAGCTTCAGGCGAACGGCCGCTTCGTCCGGATCACGTCCGCGGGCCTCAAGGAGAGCCACCCGCACGACATCCAGATGACGGTCGAGGCGCCGAACTACAGCCGCAGCAAGTAGCAGCCGTACGCGGCAGTGCGCGGCGGTACGCGCGCGTGGGGGCGGCCCGGATTCCCCGGGCCGCCCCCACGCGCGCGTGTCGGGGATACTGGAACGGCATATACGGAGTGTCGTAGGAAAGCTGAAGGGCCACACACGTGACTGAGATCGAGATCGGGCGCGGCAAGCGCGGCCGCCGGGCGTACGCCTTCGACGACATCGCCGTCGTACCGAGCCGGCGCACCCGGGACCCCAAGGAGGTCTCGATCGCCTGGCAGATCGACGCCTACCGCTTCGAGCTGCCCTTCCTCGCGGCCCCCATGGACTCCGTGGTCTCGCCGGCCACGGCCATCCGCATCGGTGAGCTCGGCGGCCTCGGCGTGCTGAACCTCGAAGGCCTCTGGACGCGCTACGAGGACCCGCAGCCGCTGCTCGACGAGATCGCCGAGCTGCCCGCCGAGACGGCCACCCGGCGCCTCCAGGAGATCTACGAGGCGCCCATCAAGGAAGAGCTGATCGGGCAGCGCATCAAGGAGGTGCGCGACTCCGGAGTCGTCACCGCCGCCGCCCTGTCGCCGCAGCGCACCGCCCAGTTCTCCAAGGCCGTCGTGGACGCGGGCGTGGACATCTTCGTGATCCGCGGTACGACGGTGTCGGCCGAGCACGTCTCCGGTGCCGCCGAGCCGCTGAACCTGAAGCAGTTCATCTACGAACTCGACGTGCCGGTGATCGTCGGCGGCTGCGCCACGTACACCGCCGCGCTGCACCTGATGCGCACCGGCGCGGCCGGTGTCCTTGTCGGCTTCGGCGGCGGCGCCGCGCACACCACGCGCAACGTGCTGGGCATCCAGGTGCCGATGGCGACGGCCGTGGCCGACGTGGCCGCCGCCCGGCGCGACTACATGGACGAGTCCGGCGGGCGCTACGTCCACGTCATCGCCGACGGCGGCGTGGGCTGGTCCGGCGACCTGCCCAAGGCCATCGCGTGCGGCGCCGACGCCGTGATGATGGGCTCGCCCCTCGCGCGCGCCACGGACGCGCCCGGCAAGGGCCACCACTGGGGCATGGAGGCCGTCCACGAGGACGTGCCGCGCGGCAAGAAGGTCGACCTCGGCAGCGTCGGCACCACCGAGGAGATCCTCACCGGTCCCTCGCACATCCCGGACGGCTCGATGAACTTCTTCGGAGCGCTGCGCCGGGCCATGGCCACGACGGGCTACAGCGAGCTCAAGGAGTTCCAGCGCGTCGAGGTGACGGTGGCGGACTCGCAGCACCGCCGCTGACGTCGTACGCCTCCTGAGACGCCTCTGAGGCGTCTGGGACGGTTGAAACGGCCTGGGGCCGGCCACCCGAAGGTGGCCGGCCCCAGGCCGTTTCGCGCGGCTGCTGCTGCCGCGCCTGCTACTGCGCGGCGCGCTTGGCGCTGCCGAAGGCCGCGACGGCGGCTATCGCGAAGAACACGTACGTCATCGCGTCGGCCTCGTTCTTCCAGGCCTCCTGCAAGATGTCGAAGTTGTCGAAGAACACCTCGGTGAAGTCGATGTTCGCCTTGTCGGCGATGACCATGGCGGCGCCGACCAGCTGGCCGAGGTACACCGCGCCGAGCGAGAAGACCCCGGCGACCGCCCCGAGGGCCGGGTTGGGCCCGCCGACCTTGCCCGCGACCAGGCCCACGACGAAGCCGACGCCGACCGCCGCCCAGCCGATCTCGTGCTCGGTGGCGCCGATGATCGCCCCGTAGACGCCCGCGGCGACCAGGGCGGCCACGAAGGCGACCGCCACGCCGAGGCCGATGTTCCCCCGGGCGGCCGGAGGCGGCGGCGGGAAGCCGCCGGGCTGCGGCTGCTGCGGGAAGGCGTTGTACGGCTGCTGCGGCTGCTGCTGGCCGTAGGGCTGCTGCGCCTGCTGCGGGTAGCCGTATCCGGGCTGGCCGGCGCCCGGCTGCTGGCCGTACGGCTGTTGGCCGTAGGGCTGCTGGCCGTACGGCTGTCCGCCCTGGCCTGGAGGCGTGGGCTGCGTCATCTGGTTTCCCCCTGGGACGTGAGTGCACTGGTGTGCGGTAAGTGACTGGATCCGCACGGTAGCAGCAGGGCGCGAAGGGCCCCAGGGGGTTGTGTGTGGGATCAGAGGCGGTGCGCGGCGCCCGCCGGGGTCGCGCCCCTGGTGTCCAGCAGGAGCTGGGCCTTCACGGCCAGGCCCTGGAGGTCGTAAGTGCGGTGGTGCTGGAGCAGGATCGTGAGGTCGGCGTCGGCGGCGGCTTCGTAGAGCGTGTCCGCGCGGGGGACCGGGTGGCCGAGAACGCTCCAGTGCGCGACATACGGGTCGTGGTAGCTGACGGCGGCGCCCAGCTCCATGAGGCGGACCGCGATCTCCTGGGCGGGCGCGGCCTCCTGGTCGGCGACGTCGGGCTTGTACGTGACGCCGAGGAGCAGCACGCGGGCCCCGCGCGCGGACTTGCCGTGCTCGTTGAGCAGGGTCGCGGCGCGCTGGATCACATAGCCCGGCATGCGGTCGTTGACCTGCTGGGCGAGCTCGACGATGCGCAGCGGGCGGGCGCCGCGCGAGGGGCCCGGCACGTCCAGGGGCACGCCGTGACCGCCGACGCCGGGGCCGGGGCGGAAGGCCTGGAAGCCGAAGGGCTTGGTCTCGGCGCAGCGGATGACGTCCCACAGGTCGATGCCGAGGTCGTGGCAGAGCACGGCCATCTCGTTGACCAGCGCCATGTTCACGTGCCGGTAGTTGGTCTCCAGGAGGTGCACGGTCTCGGCCTCCCGGGGGCCCCGCGCGCGGACGACCTTGTCGGTGAGGCGGCCGTAGAAGGCGGCGGCGGACTCGGTGCAGGCGGGGGTGAGGCCGCCGATGACCTTGGGGGTGCCGGCGTAGCCGTGGGTGCGGTTGCCGGGGTCGAGGCGGGCGGGGGAGTAGGCGAGGTGGAAGTCCCGGCCGGCGCGCAGGCCCGAGCCCTCTTCGAGGAGGGGGCGCAGGAATTCCTCGGTGGTTCCCGGGTATGCGGGTGACTCCAGGATGACGGTCGTGTGCGGGCGCAGGCGCCCGGCGAGGGCGCGGGTGGCCTCGGCCACCTGGCCGAGGTCGAGCGAGCGGTCCGCGGCCGGGGGCGTGGGGGCGCAGATGACGGCGGTGCGGACACGGCCGAGTTCGGCGGGGTCGGTGGTCGGCCGGAAGCCCCCCGAGAGCATCCGGCGGACGTCCGCCGCGGTGAGGGTGCCTTCGGTGCCGTCGCCCGGCAGACGGCCTCCGGCCAGGTCCGGCGCCCGGACGGGGTCGTAGCCGATGGTGGCGATGCCGCCTGCGGCGGCGGCCTGGGCGAGAGGCAGGCCGAGGTGGCCGAGACCGATGACGGCGAGGTCTGCTGGCATGGCGGTGAGCCGTCCTTCCCAATAGCCGGGCGGATATAGCCAAAGCGGGACGATCGCGCAAGCCCTGTGGACAAGATGGGCGAGTGCAATGTCAGACTAGGAGTAAATATGACCGATTTGCGGGATTGGACTCCTTGCGGCGCCGGAGTGTTGGCGGTGTCTTCCGCCCGTTTTCCACAGGCCGCGTGGCCGAACTCGGCGGGCGCGACAAGAATCTGGGCATGATGTGAGCGCGACCACACCCGAAAATCACGGGAGGCAGCGGTGAGGACAGCGACTCTGGGCCCGGCGGAGCGTGCCGGGGCACTCGCGGGCATGGCCGAGCACGAGCTGGACATTCTCGTCGTGGGCGCGGGCGTGGTCGGCGCGGGCACGGCGCTCGACGCCGTCACCCGCGGCCTGAGCACGGGCATCGTCGAGGCGAGAGACTGGGCGTCGGGCACGTCCAGCCGGTCCAGCAAGCTGATCCACGGCGGTCTGCGCTATCTGGAGATGCTGGACTTCGCGTTGGTCCGCGAGGCCCTCAAGGAGCGCGGCCTGCTCCTCGAGCGGCTCGCGCCGCACCTGGTGAAGCCCGTCGCGTTCCTGTATCCACTCCAGCACCAGGCCTGGGAGCGGGTGTACGCGGGCTCCGGAGTCGCGTTGTACGACGCCATGTCGATGGCGCGCGGCCACGGCCGCGGCCTGCCCATGCACCGTCACCTGACCCGCCGTCACGCCCTGCGCGTCGCCCCGTGCCTGAAGAAGGAAGCCCTCGTCGGCGCGTTGCAGTACTACGACGCGCAGATGGACGACGCCCGCTATGTCGCCACCCTCGTGCGCACCGCCGCGGCCTATGGCGCCAAGGCCGCCAACCGCGCCCGGGTCACGGGCTTCCTGCGCGAGGGCGAGCGCGTCGTCGGCGCCCGCGTCCAGGACGTCGAGGCCGGCGGGGAGTACGAGATCCGCGCCAAACAGATCGTGAACGCCACGGGCGTGTGGACCGACGACACCCAGGCGATGGTCGGCGAGCGCGGCCAGTTCCACGTCCGGGCGTCCAAGGGCATCCATCTGGTCGTGCCCAAGGACCGGATCAACTCCTCCACCGGGCTCATCCTGCGCACGGAGAAGAGCGTCCTCTTCGTCATCCCCTGGGGCCGGCACTGGATCATCGGGACCACGGACACCGACTGGGACCTGGACAAGGCCCACCCGGCCGCGTCCAGCGCGGACATCGACTATCTCCTGGAGCATGTGAACTCGGTGCTCGCGGTCCCGCTCTCGCGCGACGACGTGCAGGGGGTGTACGCGGGCCTGCGGCCCCTGCTCGCCGGCGAGTCGGACGCCACCAGCAAGCTCTCCCGCGAGCACACGGTCGCCCACCCCGCGCCCGGCCTGGTCGTCGTCGCGGGCGGCAAGTACACGACGTACCGGGTCATGGCCAAGGACGCCGTGGACGAGGCCGTGCACGGCCTGGACCAGCGCGTCGCGGACTGCGTCACCGAGGACATCCCGCTGGTCGGCGCCGAGGGCTATCGCGCGCTGTGGAACGCCCGCGCGGGCATCGCGGCGCGCACGGGACTCCATGTGGTGCGCGTGGAGCACCTGTTGAACCGGTTCGGCGCCCTGGCGGAGGAAGTGCTCGAACTCGTCACCGCCGACCCCGGCCTGGGCGAGCCGCTGGGCGGCGCCGAGGACTATCTGCGCGCCGAAGTCGTCTACGCCGCGTCCCACGAGGGCGCCCGCCACCTGGACGACGTGCTCACGCGGCGCACGCGCATCTCCATCGAGACCTTCGACCGCGGCACCCGCTGCGCCCGGGAGTGCGCGGAGCTGATGGCGCCGGTGCTCGGCTGGGACAAGGACCAGATCGAGCGGGAGGTGCAGCACTACGAGAAGCGGGTGGAGGCCGAGCGCGAGTCGCAGCGCCAGCCGGACGACCTGACGGCGGACGCGGCGCGCCTCGGCGCACCGGACATCGTGCCGCTGTAGTCCGTCGACCGGGGGGTTCTGGGCGGTTTGACCCGAGGAGGGTGGCCAAGGGGGGTATGGACAGGGAGGTTTGGGGTGGTGCGCCGGGGTTCACCCGGGGGGAATGTCCATGATGTGGGACGCCGGACCCGCGGCGTTGACCGGTCCCCGGGTGAGGGACAATGAAGGCTCTGTCAGGGCGGGTTGTGCGGGTAGTTGAGGGGACGCATGTCGGAGGCGGAGCAGACGGGCGAGGCTCGTCAGGATCAGAGCGCACGTCTCCTCGCGGGCCGGTACCGGCTCGGTGACGTGCTCGGCCGCGGCGGCATGGGCACCGTCTGGCGCGCCAAGGACGAGACGCTGGGCCGCACGGTCGCGGTGAAGGAGCTGCGCTTCCCGTCGAGCATCGACGAGGACGAGAAGCGCCGGCTCATCACGCGCACGCTGCGCGAGGCCAAGGCGATCGCCCGAATCCGCAACACCGGTGCCGTGACGGTCTATGACGTGGTCGACGAGGACGACCGGCCGTGGATCGTGATGGAGCTCGTCGAGGGCAAGTCCCTCGCCGAGGCCGTCCGCGAGGACGGGATGCTCACGCCGAGGCGCGCGGCCGAGGTCGGCCTCGCCGTGCTCGACGTGCTGCGCTCGGCGCACCGCGAGGGCATCCTGCACCGCGACGTGAAGCCGTCCAACGTGCTGATCGCCGAGGACGGCCGTGTCGTCCTGACGGACTTCGGCATCGCCCAGGTCGAGGGCGACCCCTCCATCACGTCGACGGGCATGCTCGTCGGCGCCCCCTCGTACATCTCGCCGGAGCGGGCGCGCGGCCACAAGCCCGGCCCCGCGGCCGACATGTGGTCGCTCGGCGGTCTGATCTACGCGGCCGTGGAGGGCGTGCCTCCGTACGACAAGGGCTCGGCCATAGCGACCCTCACCGCCGTGATGACCGAGGCCGTCGAACCGCCGCAGAACGCGGGCCCGTTGCTGGAGAAGGTCATCTACGGCCTGCTCGCCAAGGACCCCGAGCAGCGGCTCGACGACGCGGGCGCGCGGGCGATGCTCCAGGACGTGATCAACGCGCCGGACTTCTCCGAGGACAAGCACGCGGTGGATCCGGTGGACGCGACGAAGGTCGTGCCGCTGCCTCCGATCCCGCCGCAGACACCGCCGCCGTCCGGTTCCGGTTCCACCGGGAGCCGCAAGGGCGAGGAGGCCGCGGAGCGGCTGAAGGGCGCGTTCCGCTCGGTCCGCAAGAAGGCTGCGGCCGCGGCGACGACGGCGCGGGGCGCGGGCGCGGGTGCGGCCGGCGGTGCCGCGGCCGGGGGCGCCACCGCGGTCGGCGGTTCGTCCGCGGGTGACGGCGCTGGGAACGGCGGGGCCGCGCAGGGGGCTTCGGCAGGGACAGGGACAGGGGCAGGGACCGGGGCGAGTGACCGCGGTGCCGGTGGAGCTGGTGGAGCCGGTGGCTCCGGGGGCGCTGCTTCCGGGGCGGCGAGCGGAGCTGTCGCTTCTGGCACGGCTGCTTCTGGTACGGCTGCTTCTGGTACGGCTGCGTCCGGTGCGGTCGGCGCGGGTGACCGCACTACGGGCGCGGGCGCGGGTGAGCGTGCGGCTGGTGCTGGTGCTGGTGCTGGTGCTGGTGTCGCGGGGCGGGCCGCTGGGTCCGGCTCGGGTACGGGCGCAGGCGCAGGCGCAGGCGCAGGTGCGGGGACGGGTTCTGCCTCGGGTGTGGGCGCGGCTTCCGGCAGCGTGGGCGCCGGGACGGCCGCCGGTGCCGGAGCGGGCGCCGGAGCCGGGATGAACTCCGGCGCCGCGGGCGCGGGTTCGCACGGCGGGGCGCGGATCCCCGCGCGGCCCGACGGGCCGCCCCCGGCGCCGAGACCGCCCGCGCGGGCACCGCTCACGGATGTGGTGCCGCGGCGCACGCTGGTGATCATCGCGGTGGTCGTCGTACTCGCCGTGCTCGGCACGGTGCTCGCGTTCGCGCTCAACGGCGACGAGGGCGACAAGGGCGGCAAGAGCGGTGGCGACACGTCCTCGTCCAGCGGTGCGACCGCGGGCGGCGACGGCAAGGAGAAGGACGCCGGGAAGGAGAAGGGCTCCGGCAAGGACGACAACTCCGGCTCCGGCTCCGGTGACGGCAAGGGCAAGGAGCAGGACGACAGCTCCGGTTCGGACCCCGGCAAGGACGACGACGCGGGGCAGGGCTCGTCCCTCGGCGGCGGCAAGGGCAAGGACGACGGCGCCGAGGAGACGTACAAGCACGCCCAGGGCTTCTCGATCGGCCTGCCCAAGGGCTGGAAGTTCAGCACGACCGACCGCGCGGGCGCCCGCTTCACCGGGCCGAACGGGCAGAAGCTGCTCATCGGCTGGACGACCACGCCCAAGGACAACCCGGTGGCCGACTGGAAGAACCAGGAGCTCGGCATGCGCCGGGCGCAGTACGACCGGATCCGCATCGAGAAGGTGGGCTTCCGCGGCTGGAACACGGCGGACTGGGAATTCACCTACGTGGACGGCGGCACCAAGTACCGCTCGGTGGACCGGGGCTTCGTCGTCAACGGCGGCCTGGGCTACGGAATGATGTACACCGCGAAAGCGGACGACTGGGACAGCGATCAGCGTCGTACGGCCTGGCGGACGTTCACACGGACCTTCGAGCCGAAGAAGTGACGGAAGAAGCGACGGTGGGGCGGGGTCGGTGAGATGGCCGGGCGACGACCGGCGAGATCTCGCATCCCCTCAATACGGTTCGGTTGTGGCACGTATCGTGAGTGCTTGCGGAGGGTAAGCAGCCGCAACGAGCCATAAGACGAACGGAATTGACCGCCGGGCGGATGGGGGAGGCATCGTGGACGACTATGCCGGACGGGTACTCGCCGACCGCTACCGCCTGCCCCTGCCCCCGGCCGACGAGTACGAATTCGCGGAGACCCGCGCCTTCGACACCTACTCCGGACAGGAAGTCCTGGTCCGGCAGGTGCCGCTGCCGGAGACCGTCGAGGCGGAGGTGCTCGGCGACGAGGCGTACGGCGACGGCGATCTGAGCGATGTGCTGCCCGGCGGGCTGCCCGAGGGGTTCCGGAGCGCGCGCGGGAGCGCGGGCCGTGGCGGCGCCCGGCGCGTGGGGTCGCGCGCCACGCGCAGGCCGAGCGACCCGGCCGTCCTGCGCGCCATCGAGGCCGCGCAGGCCGCCGCGCGCATCCCCGACCACCCGCGGCTCGACCAGGTCTTCGACGTGTTCGCGGAAGACGGCTCGCTGTGGATAGTGAGCGAACTGGTGGCGGCCCGGCCGCTCGCGGCGTTACTCGCCGACCGGCCGCTGAACCCGTTCCGCGCGGCGGAGGTCGCGGCGGACGTCGTCACGGCCCTGCGGGTGCTGCACGCGCACGGCTGGGTGCACCGGAACATCACCGCGCGCACGGTGCTCGTCTGCGACGACGGGCGCGTGATGCTCACGGGGCTCGCGGCGGGCGCCGCGGAAGAGGCGTTGTGCGGGTACGACCCGCGGCCCGAGGAGGACGACTTCGCGGGCTTCACGGAGCCCGGGGCCGACCCGGTCGGCCGGGCCGACCCTGTTGAACAGGTGGAACAGACGGGCGTCGCGGGGGCCTTGGGGCCCGGGGCGTCCCGGGCGACCGATGGTGTTGAGTACGGGGACTCCGCATATGGGGGTTCCGAGTACGGGGACTCTGCGTACGGGGCTTCCGAGTACGGGGATTCCGCGTACGGCGGTGTGGAGCGCGGGGAGTCTTCGGCGCGGGGTGAGACGTCCGCGTACGACGAGACGTCCGCGTACGACGAGACGTCCGCGTACGACGAGTACGACGCGTACGGCACGGCCGCCGAGCGGGACCTGCGGGCGGCGCGGGCCGGGGCCATCGCCGCGTACCGGGCGGGGGCCGCGCGTGCCGCGGCCCGGGTGAGCGAGGCCGAGCGCGGTGCGGAGGCAGGGCCTGCCGAGGCCGCGGACGGCGGGGCTTATGGCGGTCCCGGTGGCCCTGGCGGGCACGGTGGCCCGGGCGGTCCCGTAGGGCACATCTCGGATCCCTATGGCGTCCGGGAGCGGCAGAAGAAGCCGTGGCACGGGGCCGTGCCGAGGGCCGGGGGTGTGCCCGCGCAGGGTGCGGAGAGCGCTCCGGTCACCCAGGCCGCGCCGAGCACCCAGGCTCCGTCGAGTGCGCGCGGCGACCGCGGCGTGCCCCCGAACACCCTCGCCAAGCAGGCCCCGCCCACCCGGACGCAGCCCGCCCCCGCCCCCGGCGGCCGCCCCGCGCACGACCTCGCCAAGGAGACGGGCCCCGGGCACGACGCCGCCCCCGACGCCGACGCCCGCCCCCGCGAAGGCGGCTGGGGCGACCCCGCCGGGGAGCCCAGGGCGCGGCGCGGGCCCACCACCGCGCTCGCCGCCGAGCGGGCCCGGCACGCGCGGATGACCGTCGTCGGCGCGGTCACCGAGCGGTGGGCGCCGGAGCAGGCCGGTCCTGTGCACGAGAACTGGCAGCTCGCCGCGCCCATCGGGCCCGCCACCGACCTGTGGGGCCTCGGCGCCCTGCTGTTCCGCGCGGTCCAGGGCCACGCTCCGTACCCGGAGGACAGCACCGCCGAGCTGGTGCAGTTGGTGTGCGCGGAGCCGCCCGCGTTCGCGGAGGAGTGCGGGCCGCTGCGGCCCGTCGTCGAGTCGTTGCTGCGTCAGGACCCCACCGAGCGGATCGACTTCGAGGAACTGAGCGGCTGGCTGCGCTCGCTGGTGCGGTCGGCGCCGGAGCCGGACGCGGGCACGCACGTGGTGCCCGCGCCGCCGTACGACGGCGGCAAGCTGCCCGTCGTACGCCGCCGTGGCGAGGTCGTCCGCAAGCGCCGCCCGCCCGCGCCGGTCCCCACCGGCAACGGCCACGGCCGGCACAAGCACAAGCGCGGCCGGGACCGCGGCCCGGACACCAGGCCGGTGAAGGCGCCGCGCCCCGAGCGGGCCGCACGGCCGGCGGGGGCGCCGCGTTCGCTGGGCCGGGTCCTGCTCGTCGTGATCCTCGCCGGGCTCGTGGCGGCCGTCGCGTACGCGATGCTGTTCATGCCCAAGTCCGAGGAGAAGGCGGGCACCGGCCGCACCGGCAACGCCGGTGAGGTCAGCCGGGCGCCGGACGACGGCAACCGCCCGAGCCAGGACGGCAAGCCCGGCGGCAGCGGCGGCTCGGGCGAGGACGACGGAGACGACGGCGCGTCACCGGACGCGGAGAACACGCCCGGTTCGCAGCAGCCGCAGACCGCCGACCCCGACGTCGCGGCCGGATTCACCGTGCGCAAGGACGCCGAGGGCTTCCGCGTCGCGGTGGCCAACGGCTGGGACCGGCAGCCCAAGAACGGCCGCGGCCAGGTCCTCTACACCCACGGCAGCTTCGAACTGCTGGTCGTCCCGGGCCGTGACAGCACCGGCGAGTACGGCACGGACCCGATGAGGTACCAGAAGGAGGACGAGCGCGAACTCCAGCCGTTCCGCGACTCCTCCTGGGCCACGTCCAGCGGGCTGCGCCGCGTCGACGTGGGCGGGCGGTCCATGGCCGAGGGGCAGTTCACCTGGCAGGGCACCGACGGCGCCGAGGTCTTCGTACGCAATCTCGCGATGGTCGTGGACGGGAAGTACCACGTGGTGCAGGTGCGCGGCCCCGAGGCCGAACGGGACGAGGTGACGCGGCTGTTCGAGCAGGCGTCGGCGTCGTACCGGGCGGGCGGCTGAGCCGGTTACTGGGCGGGTGGCTGACCCGGAACCGGGCGGGCTGCTGACCCCGCCCACACCTCCTCGGCACCCGTCGAGGCCCCCTCGGCGCCCGTCAGGGCTCCCTCGGCACCCGCCGATGCGCCGTCCCGCGCGTCACAGTGCGGTCTCCGATCACCCCCTCCCGTTCCCTGCGCGCGCCCGCCTCCTTAACCTGGCTCTGACAAATCCCAAGAACCTGGCCCTGTCAAGACCAACTGCGGGGGAACGTGAATCAGATGCAGGGCCTGCTCCTCGCCGGCCGTTACCGACTCGGTGAGACGATCGGCAGCGGCGGCATGGGCCGGGTGTGGCGCGCGCGGGACGAGGTGCTGCACCGCGTCGTCGCCGTCAAGGAACTGACGGCGGCACAGTGGGTGCAGGAGGCCGACCGCGAGGTGCTGCTCACCCGCACGCAGACGGAGGCGCGCGCCCAGGCCCAGATCAACCACTCCGCCGTCGTCACGGTCCACGACGTACTCGAGTACGACGACCGGCCGTGGATCGTGATGGAGCTCGTCGAGGGCCACTCGCTCGCGGACGCCGTCCGCGACCAGGGGCGCATCGACCCGCGCGAGGTCGCCCGCATCGGCCTGTGGGTGCTGCGGGCGCTGCGCGCCGCGCACGACGCCGGGGTGCTGCACCGCGACATCAAGCCGGGCAACGTCCTCCTCTCCGACGACGGCCGGGTGTTGCTCACCGACTTCGGCATCGCCTCGATCGAGGGCGACTCGACGATCACCCGCACCGGGGAAGTGGTGGGCTCGGTCGACTACTTGGCGCCCGAGCGGGTCAGCGGCGCGAACCCCGGCCCCGCCGCCGACCTGTGGGCGCTCGGCGCCACGCTGTACACGGCGGTCGAGGGCACGTCGCCGTTCCGGCGCACGTCCCCGCTCGGCACGATGCAGGCCGTGGTGACGGAGGAGCCCGCTCCGGCCGCGCACGCGGGCGCCCTCGGGCCCGTCATCTCGGCGCTCCTGCGCAAGGATCCGGAGGCCCGGCCGGCGGCGGCCGAGGCGGAGCGGATGCTGGCGGAGGCCGCGGAGGGGCGGCGGCCCGGTGGGGCCCAGGCGTATGTGCCGACGACGCTGCACGAAGGGCCGACCCGGACGTCGCCCACGTCGCTTTCCGGCCATGGCCAGGGCGGGATACCCGGCCACGCCTCCGACGGCGCGCCGGGCCCGACCCCCGGCCATCCCGGCCACGCCACACCGGCCACCCCGTACAGCTCCTCCCCTTCGTACGGCGCTTCAGCCCCGTACGCCACACCCGCCCCGCACCACTCGGGCACCACGGCCACGCACACCGGCGCGCACACCGGGCGCCGCCGCTGGTCCCGGGTCGTCGCCCTGTGCGCCGCGGCCGCGCTGCTCGGCGGGGGCGCGGTGTTCGGCTATCTGCAACTCCGTGACGACGGGGGCACCCGCGCGGAGTCCGGCAGCGGTCAGGACAAGGACGGCAAGGGCAACGTTGTCGGTGGGATTCCCAAGGACTGGGTGCGCGTGCACGACGTGGAGGGCTTCAGCCTCATGCTGCCCAAGGGCTGGGAGCGGCGCGTGGACGGCAGCCAGATCGACTACACCCCGGACGGCGGCCGTCACTTCGTACGCATCGGTGTCGACCGCAGCCCCGACTTCGACAGCCCGTACGCGCACCAGCTCGACCTGGAGAAGCAGCTCAGACTGCCCGGGTACCGGCGCCTGCACCTGAACTCCAACACCTTCCGCGACCAGCCCGGCGCCCTCTGGGAGTTCAGCTGGAAGGCGGGCTCCAGCGACACCACCAAGGGCCCGCGGCACGCCATCGAGCAGACCTACATCACCCGGGGGAACGTCGAGTACGCCATCTACATGTCGGCGCCCGAGGAGAGCTGGGACAAGACGCGGAAACAGTTCGACGCGGTGCTGCGCGGCTGGCGCGACTGACACCGGCGGGCCCGGCGGCACGGCCACGGGAAAGGGGGGCGCCCGCCGGCGTACACGGGCCTGAACTGGCCCCTTTCCCGATCCGAGAGGATCCGTGGCCACACCTGTGGGGCATGATGGCCGCATGGGGAGCCTGGGTGACAACGCCCGTGTGATCGCCGGCCGTTACCGCCTGGAGGCGCGGCTGGGCCGGGGCGGCATGGGTGTCGTGTGGCGCGCGACCGACCAGCTTCTCGGCCGCCGCGTCGCCGTCAAGGAACTGCCCCTGGACGAGACGCTCTCCGAGGAGGAGGCGGCGCAGCAGCGCGAGCGCACCCTGCGCGAGGCGCGCGCGGTCGCGCAGTTGCGCCATCCGCACATCGTCGTCGTGCACGACGTCGTGGTGCACGACGAACGCCCCTGCATCGTCATGGAGTTGATCGAGGGCGGTTCGCTGGCCGGGCGGATCAGCAGGTCGGGGCCGCTCGGCCCGGGGGCCGCCGCCCGCGTCGGCCTCGACCTGCTCGGCGCGCTCAGCACCGCGCACGCCGCCGGGATCCTGCACCGCGACCTCAAGCCCGGCAACGTACTCCTGGAAGAGGCCACCGGCCGGGTGGTGCTCACGGACTTCGGCATCGCCCAGGTGTCGGGCGCGACGACGCTCACGGAGGTCGGCTCGTTCGTCGGTTCGCCGGAGTACACGGCGCCTGAGCGGATGTCCGGCGAGCGCACCGGGCCGGAGTCCGACCTGTGGTCCCTCGGCGCGCTGCTCGTGACGGCGGTCAGCGGGGAGTCGCCGTTCCGCCGCGACTCGATCGGCGGGGTGCTGCACGCCGTCGTCTTCGACGAGATCCGCCCGCCACCGGCCGCGGAGCCGCTCGCTCCGGTCGTCTTCGGTCTCCTCGAACGCGACCCGCGGCGCCGCCTGGACGCGGCGGGCGCGGAGCGGTTGCTGCGCGCGTACATCGAGACCGGCGTGATGCCACCGCTGCCCGGCTCGGCGGCCGGGCCCGCGACGTCCCCGGCACCGGGCCGCCGCCCCACGCTGTCGCTGATTCCCGGGCTTCCCGGCCGCCATCCGCCCGACGGGCGCGAGCAGCCCGGACTCCCGCCCGCGCGGCCGCCGTCCACCGCGCCCCCCGGCGCGTCCGCGCGCCGTCGCCAGGGCCGCACCATGCTGATCGCCGCCGCGCTGGTCGCGGCCGTCGCGGGCGGCGCGGTGTCGGCGGCGGCGCTGCTGCTCGGGCAGGACGGCGACGGGGACGGCGGCCGGACGGCGTCGCCCAGTTCGGCGTCCCGGGACACGCCCACCGAGTCCGGCGACCCGCGGCCCACGGCGACCTCGACGGTCACCAAGACCCCGGACACCGCCCGCCCTTCCACGCCCGAGGCCCCCAAGGGCTACCGCATCGCCAAGGACCCGCGCGGCTTCGCCCTCGCCGTGCCCAAGGGCTACGACCGCGAGACGGACGGCCCGCGCACCTTCTACACCTCACCGGGCGGCACCTTCCGCATCGGCATCAAGGAGAGCGCCGCCGAGCCGGGCGGCCCGCTCGCCGCGCAGCGCCGCGCGGACGCCGCGGGCCCGCGCAACAACCCCGGCTACCGCGACGCCGAGGTCACCGAGACCACCCGCAACGGCCGCCCCGCCGCGCTGTGGCAGTTCACCTGGGACGGCTTCAGCACCGACGAGGGCCCCCGGCACACCTTCGACCTGTGCTGGCAGGAGGGCGGCCGGATGTACGACGTGTGGGTGTCGTCGCCGGTGGGGCTCACGCGGGAGGCGCGGCGGTACTTCGACACGGCGGTGGACACGTTCGTACGTCGCTGACTTCCGCGGGGCGTACGTCGCCGAAGTTCCCGGTTCGTGCATCACCCCGGTCACAAGTGGAGGCCCTGGCTGGAACCAGGGGGGCCGCGCAGGGTAGTCATGGGGGCATGAGTAACGACGGGGGATCCTCCTACGGTCCGAACGAGACCACCAGCTACGGCCTGCAGCCACCGCAGCCCCCACAGCAGGGTGGTGACGGCCCGTACCCCAATCCGTACGCGCAGCCCGCGCCTGCCGTACCGAATCAGCCATCTCAGCCCACCCAGGTCACGCAGGCCGAGCCCGGCTCGGGCCGGCTGATCGGCGGGCGCTACCGGCTCCTGTCGAAGCTCGGCCACGGCGGCATGGGCACGGTGTGGCGCGCCAAGGACGAGACGGTGGACCGCGAGGTCGCCGTCAAGGAGCCGCGCGTCCCGGACCATCTGCCGGAGCGCGAACGCGCCAACGCCTTCGAGCGGATGCGCCGCGAGGCGCGCGCCGCCGCCCGGCTCGACCACCCGGCCGTGGTCAACGTCCACGACGTCGTCGTCGAGGACGGCCAGCCGTGGATCGTGATGGAGTTCGTGCAGGGCCGCTCGCTCGGCGCGGCGCTGCGGGACGAGGGCACGCTCGGCGCGCGGGACGCGGCCCGGGTGGGCCTGGAGGTGCTCGGCGCCCTGGAGGCCGCGCACGCGGCGGGCATCCTGCACCGCGACGTGAAGCCGGACAACGTGATGCTCGGCCGGCACGACCGCGTGGTCCTCACCGACTTCGGCATCGCCCAGATCGAGGGCGAGACGAACCTGACGGACACCGGGGGCTTCGTCGGCTCGCCGGAGTTCATCGCCCCGGAGCGGGTGTTGGGGCAGCGGCCCGGTCCGGCCTCCGACCTGTGGTCGCTCGGCGTCGTGCTGTACGCGGCGACGGAGGGCGTGTCCCCGTTCCGCCGCAACAACACGCCCGCGACGCTCCAGTCCGTCCTCAACGCGACGCCCGCGGCGCCCGCGTCCGCGCAGGGCCCGCTCGCCGACGCGATCAACGGCCTGCTGCACAAGGACCCCGCCCACCGGCCGAACGCGGCCCGGGTCCGCGCCCTGCTCGAGGACGCCGTCAAGCCGCCGGCGCCCCCGCAGTTGCCCGCCACCCAGGTCGTGACCGGGTTCGCGGCGGGCGGGCCGGCTTCGGCGCCGGACCGCGGCAAGGGCGTCTTCCTCGGCGCCAAGGCGCTGGCCGCCGTCGGCGGCGTGCTCGTCGCGGCGGTGGCCGCGGGCGTGGTGCTCGCCGTGGACCCGTTCGGCGGTTCGTCGGACACGGAGGGCTGGAAGGAGCGCGAGGAGAAGGCGCTGGGGGCGACGGTCTCGGTGCCGGAGGGGTACCGCAGGACCACGAATGACCAAACGCCCAAGGAGCACTGGGTCACGTACTCGGACAGGAGTGGCGGTATCTCCATCACCCTGGAGCTCTCCAAGAAGTCCGAGGACGACCTGAACTACATCGCGGGCACGTCGATGGCCGAGGCGTACGAGGACGTCAAGACGCTGGAGGGCGGCGGCTCGGTGGGCTCGTTCAGCCCGGACGAGATCGGCGCGGGCAAGAAGACGACGCAAGACGAGTACAAGGGCAGGCAGTCGGCCGAGAACTTGATCCCGTACACCAACAAGGAAGCCGAAGTCGACTATCCGCGCGAGGCCAAGGTCTTCTACTACAAGACCAAGTCCGGCGACATGTACAAGCTGTGGATCGACTACCCCGCCAAGAGCGACTTCACCGAGCGCGGGCGTGAGGTCGCGAAGACGGCGATCGACAACCTGGAGATCGCCAAGCCGTGAGCCGGCCGGGGCGCGAGATGTCACCGCGCCCCCTCCTCGCCCGCCGCCACGGCCCCAGGAACGCCCTGATCAGCACCTTTGACGCCAGCGGGCACTGGCAAGGTCGGCGATGGCCCGCGGCGGCGTGTGCATGCCCGGTGAAACCTCGTTACCCATGGGTACCCAAAGCGTCCGCTCAGGCATACGCTCACGTCCATGACGGACTCGCAGGCCCCCGCCAAGCCCCTCGGTACGAACCCGGTCGCCCCGGCCCCCAGCGGCGCACGGACCGCCGCGGACGTGGTCACGCCGGAGCTGATCGCCCAGCTCACCCGTGACGTGATCGGCTCGGGCCGGACGGCCAACCACACGCCGTTCACCGGCGAGAAGCTGGCCGACCTGCCGGAGTCCACACCCGAGGACGTGGCGGCCGCCTTCGGGCGGGCGCGCGCGGCGCAGGTGGCGTGGGCGCGCACGCCGGTGCGCCAACGCGCCGCCGTGCTGCTGCGCTTCCACGACCTGGTGCTCCAGCGCCAGGCCGAGGTCCTCGACCTCATCCAGCTGGAGACCGGCAAGGCGCGCCTGCACGCGCACGAGGAGATCCAGGCCGTCGCCGTCGCGGCCCGGCACTACGGCCGCCGCGCGGGCGCATACCTGAACCCCAAGCGCCACACCGGCGTCGTACCGACCCTCACCAAGGTCACCGAACTGCGCCAGCCGCGCGGCGTCGTGGGCCAGATAGCGCCCTGGAACTACCCCCTCGAGCTGTCCATCGGCGACGCCCTGCCCGCCCTCGTCGCGGGCAACGCCCTCGTGATGAAGCCCGACACCGAGACCGCCCTGACGGCGCTCTGGGCCCGGGACCTGATCATCGAGGCGGGCCTGCCCGCCGAGGCCTTCCAGGTCGTGCTCGGCGACGGCCCCGTCATCGGCCCCGAGATCGTCAAGCACGCCGACTACGTCTCCTTCACCGGCTCCACCCGCACCGGCCGCGAGGTCGCGACGGGCGCCGCCGCCCGCCTCGTCGGCGTCTCGCTGGAGCTCGGCGGCAAGAACGCCATGCTGGTGCTGCACGACGCCGACGTGGAGAAGGCCGCCGCCGGCGCGGTCCGCGCCTGCTTCTCGTCCGCCGGTCAACTGTGCATCTCCATCGAGCGGTTGTACGTCCACGAGGCCGTCGCGGACGCCTTCGTCGAGCGGTTCGCCGCGAAGACCAGGGCCATGCGGCTCGGGCGCTCGCTCGCCTACGGCGCCGAGATGGGCTCGCTCGTCGGCGAGCGGCAGTTCGAGGCCACCAAGCGGCACGTCGACGAGGCCGTCGCCAAGGGCGCCACGCTGGTGGCGGGCGGCACGGCCCGGCCCGACATCGGCCCCTACTTCTACGAGCCCACCATCCTGGACGGTGTCGAGTCGCCGATGGCGGTGTGCACCGAGGAGACCTTCGGCCCGGTCGTCTCGATCTACCGCTTCACCGACGAGAACGAAGCCGTCGAACTCGCCAACTCCACCTCCTACGGCCTGAATTCCTCGGTCTGGACGAGGGACGGCAGGCGCGGCCGCGCCCTCGCCGCCCGCCTCCGCACCGGCACCGTCAACGTCAACGAGGGCTACGCGCCCGCCTACGGCAGCGTGCAGTCGCCGATGGGCGGCATGAAGGACTCGGGCCTCGGCCGCCGCCACGGCTCCGAGGGCATCCTCAAGTACACCGAGGCGCAGACGGTGGCCCACCAGCGGCTCATCCCGCTGGCGCCGTCCTTCGGCATGGACGACGAGAAGTACGCGGCGTTCATGACGACGAGCCTGAAGGTCATGAAGGCGTTGCGCTTGCGCTGAGCGGGCGTGGTGTCCCGCGCCCCGCAGGGGCGCGGGGCTGTGTCCATATGCGGCTCCGCCGCGTGGGCGCGCTCAGCCACAGACGGCCCGCAGATCAACTCGCACCGAGGAGACCCAATGCCACAGGAGAACTCTGTCCGGAGCGCGGACAACGAAGGGTACGACTACGACGTCCTCGTCGTAGGATCCGGCTTCGGCGGCTCCGTATCGGCGCTGCGGCTCACGGAGAAGGGCTACCGCGTCGGCGTCCTGGAGGCGGGCCGCCGCTTCACGCGCGAGCAACTGCCGAAGAACTCCTGGGACCTGAAGAACTACCTCTGGGCCCCGGCGCTCGGCCTCTACGGCATCCAGCGCATCCATCTGCTCGGCAATGTGATGGTCCTGGCGGGCGCGGGCGTGGGCGGCGGATCGCTGAACTACGCGAACACGCTCTACGTACCGCCTGCGGCGTTCTTCAACGATCCGCAGTGGAAGGACATCACGGACTGGCAGGACGAGCTGCGTCCCTACTACGAGCAGGCCAAGCGCATGCTCGGCGTGCGGCTCAACCCCACGACCACCCCCTCCGACGTGCATCTCAAGGCCGCCGCGCAGGCCATGGGGGTGGGCGACAGCTTCCACATGGCGCCGGTCGGCGTCTTCTTCGGTGACGGACGGGACGCCACCGGTGAGTCAACGGCCGGGCCCGGCGGGGAAGTTCCCGACCCCTATTTCGGCGGCGCCGGGCCTTCGCGCCGCGCCTGCACCGAGTGCGGCGAGTGCATGACGGGCTGCCGCCACGGCGCGAAGAACACGCTCAACGAGAACTACCTCTACCTCGCGGAGAAGGCCGGGGCCGTCGTCCACCCGATGACGTCCGTCGTCACCCTCACCGAGGACTCGCGCGGCGGCTACGCGGTGGGCACGCTGCCCACCGACAACAAGCGCAGGGGCAAGGGCCGCACGTTCCGGGCCCGGCGCGTCGTCCTCGCCGCCGGCACCTACGGCACCCAGACGCTGCTGCACCGCATGAAGGACAGCCACCTGCTGCCCCGCATATCCGGGCGCCTCGGCGAGCTGACCCGCACCAACTCCGAGGCCCTGGTGGGCGCCCAGACGACCGACCGCCGCTACCGCAAGCGGCACGGCGGCGCCCTCCTGGGCAGCGGCGGCAAGGTCGACTTCACCAAGGGCGTGGCCATCACCTCGTCCATCCACCCGAACGGCACGACCCACATCGAGCCCGTCCGCTACGGCAAGAAGTCCAACGCGATGGGCGGCATGACGCTGCTCCAGGTCCCGTACACGATGAAGGGCGGCAAGGCCCGCGTCGCCGGCTGGCTCGCCAACACCGCCCGGCATCCGCTCCTCACCGTCCGCTCGCTGTCCAACTACCGCTGGTCGGAGCGCACCATCATCGGCCTGGTCATGCAGAGCCTGGACAACTCGCTGACCACGTACCGCAAGGAGAAGGGCATCGGCAAGGGCCTGCTCACCGCCCGGCAGGGCCACGGCGCGCCCAACCCGGACCAGATCCCCGAGGCCACCCGGGCCGCGACCCTCATCGCCGAGGAGATCAACGGCTTCCCCGGCTCGAACGTCGGCGAGCTGATGGGCACCCCGCTGACCGCGCACTTCCTCGGCGGCTGCCCCATCGGCGACAGTGCCGACACCGGCGTCATCGACCCCTACCACCGCCTCTACGGCCACCCCGGCATCTCCGTCGTCGACGGCGCCGCGATCTCCGCGAACCTGGGCGTGAACCCGTCACTCACGATCACCGCGCAGGCCGAGCGCGCCATGTCGTTCTGGCCGAACAAGGGCGAGGCGGACCCGCGTCCGGCCCAGGGCGCCGCGTACGCGCGGATCGCGCCCGTCGAGCCGAAGTCCCCGGCGGTGCCGGACCACGCGTTCGGGGCGCTGCGCCTGCCGTTCCTGGGGGTGCCGGAGGTGCCGCCGAAAAGGTAGGCGGCGTACGGGTACGCGGCGTACGTACGCGAAAGGACCTGCACCCCCCTCCGAGTGCAGGTCCTTCGCGTCTTGGGGGTACGTCGCCCACGCGGCGGCGTACCGGTCGGTCGGCTACGCGGTGGCGTCCGAGTCGGAGCGGCGGCGCACGACGTACACCGCGCCCGCGCCCGCGACGACGGCGATGCCGCCGACGATGCCGATGGTCGGCAGCACGGAGCTGGAGCCGGTTTCGGCGAGGTTGCCGGTCGGCGGGATCTCCGCGGCCTCCGGGACCGTCTTGACCTGCTTGATCTCCTTGGCGCCGCCCTGCGGCTTCTTCTCGGCGAGGACGGGCGGCTTGACCACGCCCGGCCTGGGATCGGCCTCACCGGGGTTCTCGTTCTGGCTGCCGGCCTTCAGGACGGTGAAGTCGAAGAACGCGAACGCGTTGTGTACGCAGTTCAGCTCGGAGTCGAGGTAGCCGCCGAGGCCGAGCGCGTAGCCGTCGCCCGCCGGGGCCTTCGCGTTGATGTTCAGGCGCAGCTTGATCTCGACCTGCTCCTGGGCGCCGAGCGTGGTCTTGCCGAAGGAGACGCCGCTCTCGACCTCGTCGATGATCGACTTCCAGCCCTTGGCCTCGGGGTCGTAGAACTGGATCCGCGCATAGGTGCTCAGCCAGTCCTTCTCGTCCTCGCTCGGCGAGAAGTTGTCCACGGCGGCGAGCCACTCGACCTCGCCGAGGTCCTCGTCGCTCGGGTTGGCCGCGGTCAGCGTGAACTCGTGCCAGCCGCTGCCCGCGACGATCTTGCCGGGCAGGCCGGAGAGTTCGAGCTCCAGCTTGTTCCCGGCGTCCTCGCCGGTGTCCTCGTCGGCCGGGCACTCGGTGGGCTCGTCCGTGGGGGTGGCGTGGTCCTCGGGCTTGGTGTCCTCGTCGTCGCCGGGCTTGGCGCCGTCGTCACCCGGCTTGTCGCCGGGCTTGTCGCCCGGCTTGGTGTCGCCACCGGGCTTGGTGCCGTCGTCACCGGGCTTCGTGTCGTCGCCGGGCTTGGCGGGGTCCTCAGGCTTGGTGCCGTCGTCACCGGGCTTTTCGCCGGGCTTGGTGTCGTCGCCGGGCTTGGTGGGGTCCTCGGGCCTGGTGTCGTCGCCCGGCTTCGCGGGGTCCTCCGGACCGGGCGGGTCCGCCGGCGGAGTCTCGCTCGTGCTCGCGGACGGCGTGGTGTTCGCATCCTCAGTTGCGAACGCGGCCGGGGCCGAGAGCAGCGCGAGCGGGGCGATCGCTGCCGTCGCGGCCGCGGTGGCCAGAGCACGGCGAAGCTTCATAAGACCTCAGAGAGTCCGGCGCACCGCGCGCCGCGCGGTACGGAGGTGGAGGCCTCCGCGGCGGGCGCGGAAGTGGCCGTTGTCACGCATGGATGACCTGTGTCGTCTGTGAATGGTTGCCCTTGAACTCACAGAATTTTTATGTGGTTTGGGTCACATGTTCGGAGGTCGTGCGGGGACTTGGCTTGTGCGGCCGCCGCGGGGTGTCGTAGAACTTCCCCCGTTTGCAAGCGAGATGAAGCCGGTGCGCGGGTGAGGCGGGCCGGGCCGGGGGCGGCCGAGGGGCGGCCGGGAGTGGATGTGGGGGAAAGCATGTCCGTGCAGTCGCCGCGGGAGCCCGAGCGGGAACCTGACGACGAGGCGTCGATATCCGAGACGTCCGATGGGGCGCCGCTGCCCGACGGGGTGTCGATACCCGACGAGGTGTGGCGCAAGTTCGAGGAGGACAGCGAGCGGGACATCCGGTCGTCCGCGCCGAAGGAACCGTCCGCGCGGGCGCGCATGGTCGCCGAGCGGCTGCGCCGCCTGGACGAGGAGGCGGCCAGGCAGCAGGCCGAGGGCGTCGTCGGCCGCAAGCGGCGCAAGCGCAGGGAGGAGTCCGCGCAGCCCTGGCGCCCCGACGAGTGGCGCGCGGCGCCCACGGGGGCGCGGCGGTCGGAACGGTCCGAACGGTGGCGCCAGGTGCGCAGCGTGGTGATCGTCGGGGGCTGCATGATCCTCGCGATCGCGCTCCTGAGCCCTTACCGGTTCTGGCCGTGGCAGTGAGGTCGGGGCGGGGCTGAGGGGCTGGGCCGCGGCTGTGCGGGCGATTGCGGCTGTCCGCACGTTCTGTACCCGACCGAAGGGAACCGCGGAAGGCGATCTTCAGTCGTAGAAGGGGTGCGGGTGACTCCGCATGGACGTGCGAGGCGTGTGCGCGGCGTGATCGGTGCGCGGCACACGGGGAAAGAGGGGGAACGTGAAGTCTTTGTCGCGTGTCGTGGTGGCCGTCTCGG
Organism: Streptomyces aureoverticillatus; assembly: GCF_014649395.1. GTDB lineage: Bacteria > Actinomycetota > Actinomycetes > Streptomycetales > Streptomycetaceae > Streptomyces > Streptomyces aureoverticillatus. Next base: position 864,907 of record NZ_BMSY01000001.1, on the reverse strand, counting down.
TCGCGGCCGCTCTGGGCCTGACCGCCGCGTGCAGCGGTGGCGACGGTGACGGAGGCGACGGCCGCGACGGCGACAAGTCGTCGACCTCGCAGGCGAAGCCGAAGGGGCCGGACGGCGGGGCGGGAGACTCCGGGGCCGACGGCGGGGCTGAGGGGTCCGGCGGGTCCGGTGAGGCCGGCGGTGAGGGCTCCGGGTCCGGCGGCTCCGGAGGCCAGTCCCCGGCCGCGCGGAAGCTGACGGTGTCGGCCCTGGCCAAGGGCGACCTCGACCGTTACGACTACGACGTGCTGGCCAAGGAGCAGTCGAAGTTCGAGGCCGCGTCGGACGGCGCCCCGGCGAACCCCTCCGCCTGCCGCCCGCTCTCGGACATGCTGGCCTCCGCCACCCCGCCGAAGGCGGAAGCCCATCTCGGCCGCACCGCGTCGGCCAAGGGTGGCCGTGGCTCCTCGACGGACATCGAGCTGTTCGCGTACGGCGACGCCGACGCGGCACGCAAGGCGCTCGAGGAACTGCGCGCGGCGACGGAGTCGAAGCGGTGCGCGACGTTCCGCGCGGGCGCCATGCGCTACAGCGGCGTCGAGTCCCTGTCCGCGCCCGACAAGGGCGACGAGGCGGTGTCGTACAAGCTGGGCAGCCATCAGGGCGAGTACGTGAAGCGGCGCACCGTCGTCGTCGTGCGCGACGGCTCGACCCTCGTCTCCTTCGCCGCGACGAACTTCTACGACCCGGCGGGCGTCGCGGCCGACAAGGAAGGCCGGCAGTCCGGCGGCCCCGACCTCCCCGGGCCGGACAAGGCGGACGACGAGCCCAAGGTCGCGCCCGAGATCATCGACGCGCAGCTCGACAAGGTGAAGTAGCCCCGCGGGCGACGAGGCGACGTAGCGCCGCGGGCGACAAGGCGAGGGCGAGGCAGCGTCGTCGGCAGAGCGAAGGGCCCCGCGGGACGGATCCGCGGGGCCCTTGGCTGTCAGCACCGACGTCAGGGCAGCGTCGGTGCCGCGGGGCGGCGCCGGGGGGAGTGCGCCGCTGGTCGGGGGAGCCGGTGGCCGACCCGGCGCGCAAGGGGCGCGCGACTGGTGTAGACCAATGGCAATCAAGTTGTGGAGAGCGGGGCCCGAAGCCCGTCTCCTCTACGCATCGTGGAGGATGGCCGGTTCTCCGCGCAACCGTTTCGACGACATCTTGGAACGGAGAGGGAAGCGGGGGAGAAGGGGCGGGGAAACTGCGGGGGAAACGCGAGGGATTCCGGGAGGGACTCGGGGGAGCGACGGGACGGGGGCCGGTCGGCTCCGGGCGTCCCCGGAGCCGACCGTTCCCTGGGTGACCGGGCTGCTGTCCCCTGCCGTCCGGTCACTTCTCTGGAGCGAGGTCCCACGGCGCACACGCGATGCGTACACCTCATCGCTCCAGCGGAGCCACGCGTGGTTCTTGCGGCCCGCCCCTGGCTGGCACGGACACCGGGACCAACGAAGCCCGTCCGGAACCGGTCACGCGCCGTACGGGTGAGGGAAGATCCGAACTCAGGTCCGTGGCGCAGTGATTCCGCATTTCCGGGAGCTTCTCCGGGGCTTTCCTGGGAGAGCTCCCGGAGCTTTCCCAGGGCTCGGGCAGGTGCTGGGCAGGTGCTGCCGGGCGGGGCTCAGACGCGCCCCCGGCACAGCTCGAGGAGCGTCATGGCGAGCTGCGTGCCGGGCTTGCCGAGGGCGTCCCTGTAGTGGCCGAGAACCTCCATCTCACGGGAGAGGTTCACTCGCCGCCCGCCGGAGCCGATGCGCGCTTCCTGGATGACGGCGGAGACTGCCATCCGTTCCTGGACGAGGCCGATGATCCGGTCGTCGAGCGCGTCGATGCGCTCACGGGCACCACCGATCAATTCGGCGGCCTCGGGGGTGCGGGCGCCGGTCTTCTCCGTGGGGGAAGCCGGGGCGGTGCGGGAGGTCGGAGAGGTCGGAGTGGCGGTCGTCGTGGTGGCGCTCATGGTGGGGCTCCTTGATCGGGTGGCGGTGCCCCGGGGCGAGGTGGCCCGGAAACGACAGAACGCCCCGGGCCTTGTCGGCCCGGGGCGCCTGGGAAGTCGCTTGGCGTTACGTCAAGCAGCTCGACCATGGCAGCCGGCGAGCCGGATGCCATAGGTAAAGACGAAGGTCGAGTGCGAGAGCATGGGGCGAGTGTACGCCAGCGCCGCACCAGCCCGTCCGGCCGCTCCGGCGCTGTGCGATTCAGCCCGTCGAGGGGGTCCCCTGCTCCTTGAGAGCTTGGGGGAGCTTGAGGACGAGGCCCGGAGGGCCGAAAAGCGGGGGCAAGGGGGCGCAGCCCCCAGAAGCAAGGGAAGGGCAGGGGCGGAGGGGGCGAAAAACCACCGCGGGCACCCCCACCCCACCCCCCGTTAGAATCGGCAGCAAACACCCCTTGCTCACCGCCGGAAGGCAAACCGTGCCAGTAGCGCCGCCCGCCGCCCCCGACACCGTCCTGGTCGTCGACTTCGGAGCGCAGTACGCCCAGCTCATCGCCCGCCGCGTCCGCGAGGCCCGGGTCTACAGCGAGATCGTGCCCAGCACCATGCCGGTCTCCGAGATGCTCGCCAAGAACCCCGCGGCGATCATCCTCTCGGGCGGCCCGTCCTCGGTGTACGCCGAGCACGCTCCGTCGGTGGACCGCGCCCTCTTCGAGGCCGGCGTCCCCGTCTTCGGCATGTGCTACGGCTTCCAGCTGATGGCGACGACCCTCGGCGGCACGGTCGACAACACCGGCGCCCGGGAGTACGGCCGCACGCCTCTGCACGTGTCGAAGTCCGGCTCCACCCTCTTCGAGGGCACCCCGGACGAGCAGTCCGTGTGGATGTCGCACGGCGACGCGTGCAGCGCCGCCCCCGAGGGCTTCGCCGTCACGGCCTCCACGGACGTCGTCCCGGTCGCCGCCTTCGAGAACGACGAGAAGAAGCTGTACGGCGTCCAGTACCACCCCGAGGTCATGCACTCCACGCACGGCCAGCAGGTCCTGGAGCACTTCCTGTACCGGGGCGCGGGCCTGACCCCGTCCTGGACCACCGGCAACGTCATCGACGAGCAGGTCGCCGCGATCCAGGCGCAGGTCGGCACCAAGCGCGCCATCTGCGGCCTGTCCGGCGGTGTGGACTCCGCGGTCGCCGCGGCCCTCGTCCAGAAGGCCATCGGCTCCCAGCTCACCTGCGTGTACGTGGATCACGGCCTGATGCGCAAGGGCGAGACCGAGCAGGTCGAGAAGGACTTCGTGGCCGCGACCGGCGTGCAGCTCAAGGTCGTCGACGCTCAGGAGCGGTTCCTGGCCGCGCTCGCCGGGGTGTCCGACCCCGAGGAGAAGCGGAAGATCATCGGCCGCGAGTTCATCCGCGTCTTCGAGCAGGCCCAGGCCGAGATCGTCGCGGAGGCCCCCGGGGACCAGCCCGTCGAGTTCCTCGTCCAGGGCACCCTCTACCCGGACGTGGTCGAGTCCGGTGGCGGCACCGGCACCGCCAACATCAAGTCGCACCACAACGTGGGCGGCCTCCCCGAGGACCTCGAGTTCCAGCTCATCGAGCCGCTGCGCAAGCTCTTCAAGGACGAGGTGCGCATGGTCGGCCAGGAGCTCGGCCTGCCCGACGAGATCGTCCAGCGCCAGCCCTTCCCGGGCCCCGGCCTGGGCATCCGCATCGTCGGTGAGGTCACCCGCGACCGCCTCGACCTGCTGCGCGAGGCCGACGCCATCGCCCGCGAGGAGCTGACCGCGGCCGGCCTCGACCGCGACATCTGGCAGTGCCCCGTCGTGCTGCTCGCGGACGTCCGCTCCGTCGGCGTCCAGGGCGACGGCCGCACCTACGGCCACCCGATCGTGCTGCGCCCGGTCTCCTCCGAGGACGCCATGACGGCCGACTGGTCCCGCCTGCCGTACGACGTGCTCGCCCGCATTTCCACCCGCATCACCAACGAGGTCGCCGACGTCAACCGCGTCGTCCTCGACGTCACGAGCAAGCCGCCGGGCACCATCGAGTGGGAGTAGTCCCCACGTCCTCTCCGGTCTGTTGCCCGGCCCGCCCCCTGGCCTGGTCCCGGACCTGAACGCCGGTGCCGCCGCCCCTGATCCGGGCGGCGGCACCGGCGTTCGCGCGTGTGCCGCGTGTGCGCGGCCGGTGCCCGCCCAGCGCTCCCGCCCGCACCGGCCGGGGCTCAGGTCCGCATGGCCCCCGGCGAGGCTCAGGTCCGCCGGGTCTTCTTCACCGGCTGCCCCGGCTTCCAGAGCTGCACCGCCATATACGTCTCCTCCTCGATGTACGTCCGTACGACCTCCGTCAGCTCCGTACGGAACAGGTGGAACGCCGTCGGGTCCGGTGGCTTCACCTCGTCCGCGTACAGCGCGATCGTCTCCGGGTCCCGCACCTCGACCGCCCGCCCCGCGATCCGTACGTCGCCGCCCGCCATCTCCGTGCCCGGCCCCGGATTCGCCTGCAGCGCGAACCGCGGATCGCGCCGCAGGTCCAGCGCCTTCAGCGAGTTCGGCATCATCCCGAGCCACAACTCCCCGTTCAGGAAGCGCACTTCGAGCCCCGTGGTGCGCGGCGACCCGTCCTTGCGGAGCGTCGCCAGGGTGTGGTGCGTGAACTGACCGAAGCGGTTCTCGACCGTGCGCGCCAGCTCGGGTTCCGCGGCCGTGAAGGCCGCCCAGTTGAACGTCATGCGCCGAGTATGTCGCCAAAACCCGACAGGTACTGTCGCCTTTTTCGAGCCGTCCCCGAACCTCCTTCCGCCTCGCTCGCCGAACCGCTTTCCGCATGGCCTCCCGTACCGCCCCCTCGCCCCGGCTCCAGACTCCCTTCACAGGAGACCCCTGTCGTCCTGCGCTGACCGGCGGTAACTTCCGCTCCGTACGACCAGGGATGGAGGACACATGCAGGCGCCCACACCGATACCCGTCGAACGGTTGCAGTTCGCGATGCCGCCGGTGCACGAGACGCCGGAGGACGAACGGCGCCACCGCAAGGAGCGGCTCGCCGGTGCCCTGCGGATCTTCGGGCGCCTCGGCTACGAGGACGGTGTCTCGGGGCACATCACCGCGCGCGACCCCGAGTACGACGACTGCTTCTGGGTGAATCCCTTCGGCATGCCCTTCAAGCACATCACCGTCGGCGACCTCGTCCTCGCCAACGGGGACGGCCAGGTCGTCGAGGGCCGCCACCACGTCAACCAGGCCGCCTTCACCGTCCACGCCCAGATCCACCGGGCCCGCCCCGACGCCGTCGCCGTCGCCCACTGCCACTCCACGCACGGCCGCGCCCTGGCCGCGCTCGGCGAACTCCTCGACCCCATCACCCAGGAGTCCTGCGCCTTCTACGAGAGTCACGCCCTGTACGACGGCTACACCGGCGTCACCGTCGACGCCGAGGAAGGGCGCCTCATCGCCGCCGGGCTCGGCGACCACAAGGCCCTCATCCTGCGCAACCACGGGCTGCTCACCCTCGGCGGCTCCGTCGACGCCGCCGCCTGGTGGTTCATCTCCATGGAACGCTCCTGCCAGGTCCAGCTCGCCGCCCGCGCCGCCGGCCGCCCCGTGCTCATCGGGCACAAGGAAGCCGTCGGGACCCGCGAACAGCTCGGCAGCGACCTCGTCGCCTGGATCAACTACCAGTCGCTGTGGCAGGACATCAGCCGCAGCGAACCCGACCTCCTGACCTGACGCCTCACCGCCTGCCGTGCTTTCCCCATCCGCCGCGCCCGCCCCACTCGCCGCACACATGTGCCCACGCACGCGCCGCGTCAACCCGCGTGCCGCCACACCACCCGTGCTGACCTGAACCGTGGAGCACGCACAGGCGTCCGTGCGGCACAATTCCCAGACACCGCAGGGAAGTTCAGGGCCGCGCGATCGAACGCAGATCCGGACGCGCGTCCCGCGGTGGCTTCGGTCAAGGGTGGGGAAGGCGGCGTACGCGGTGGCGGTCCAGGAAGCCAGGCACGGGGCGCACGGAGGCGGCTGCACCTGCGGCGACTGCCCGCACGGGGCGCGCGAGGGGCACCGGCGCGCCGTGGCCGAGTTCGTCGCCAAACGCGATGAGTTCGCGGCCGGGCACGGCGTGCCCGCGGCCGTCGTCCACTCGGCGAGCGCCTCCCGGCAGTGGGTGTCGGACGAGCTGACCCAGTCCGCGCGGGCCGTCGCCGACCGCAGTCGCGCCGAGGGCGAGGCCTGGCTCGGCCGGCTCTGGCCGCGCACCCTCGCCGCCGTCTGGGCCGCCGTCGTCGTCCTGCTCCTCGTCCAGGCGCTCACCGCCATCGGCACGGGCTGGACCGCCGCGCGCACGGTCGGGCTGCTCGCCGCCTGCGTCGTGGGCGTGATCCTGAGCGGCGCCGCATACCTCCACCGCGCCCGCGGCGGCGTCCTCGCCCCGGTCATCGGCGAGGACAACCGGCTCTCCACCTCGCGCGCCGTGGCCGCCTGCTGGGTGCTGTTCGTCGTCTTCGCCGTGCTCGTCCTCGCGGGCGAACTCGCCGCGGCCCCCGGCCACGACGCGCGCGAGGACCTCATCGACGGCCTCCGGCTCTCCCGGGCCGCGGGCCTGGTGACCGTCCTCGCCGTCGTCTGCGGCATGGCCGTGCTCGTGCGCCGTGTCATCGGCCTGCGCGTCCTCGCCCAGCGGCTGCAGAAGGTGCGCGCCGACCGGCCGCGCGCCGCCGACCTGCTCACCGACGACGCGGGCCGCGGCCACTTCGCCGACGTCCAGTACGTCCTGGTCAGCGCCGTCGCCGTGGTCTTCGTCGCCGTCCGGCTCGCCCGCCGCCCCGAGCAGCTTCCCGACCTGCCGTGGGGCCTCGCCGTGCTGGTGCTCGTGTCGGCCGCCACGTACCTGGCGGGCAAGTACGCCGAAGGCGGCCGGCCCGTCATCCTCTCCGTCGTCCGCTCCCGTGAGGCGGGCGACCTGGACGCGCCGATCCGCACCGGCGACGACATCGAGATCCGCGGCGTCGGCTTCGTCCCGCCCGGCGCCGGCACCGCCGACCGGCTGGCCAGGATGGCCGTCCGCATCGGCACCGTCCACGTCCACGTGCCGCTCGTGCCCGTGCCCGGCGGCTTCACCAACCCGACGGACGCCGTCCTCACCGTCCCCGTGCCCGTCGACGTCGAGCCCGGCCGCGTCGAAGTCCAAGTGATCACCGCGGCGGGCGTCGAGACCAACCGCTGCACGATCGACGTCACCGACTGACCGGCCCGCCGCACAGCCGCCGACGCGCGCCATACGGCCGCCGACGCCCGGCGCGCGGCCGCCCGCACCGCTCCGAACGGACGCATGGACATCCCCCTCCCGTGTGTCCCGGCCCCCGGGAACCTCGTGATGTCCCCGGGAAGATCCCGAATAACCCGCCGCACGCCACTGAGCAGCGGCCCCCTCCCGTACGTATCGTCAGTTGACGGGTCAACGGCCGAGGCGCGGGAGAGGCGGCGGACAGCGATGGCTCACGGCATGCGCTCGGACAGCCACACCAGCTATGGCAGACGGAACGACTGGCGCGACAACGCCACTCGCCACGCCCTGCTCCCGCTGAGGATCTTCCTCGGCGTCACCTTCATCTACGCGGGCCTCGACAAGATCACCGACAGCGCCTTCATGAAGGAGAGCGGCACCGGTTCGATCGGCGAGACGATGCGCGGCGTGCGCGACCTCGCGGCCTTCCCCGACCTGGTCGACCTGGCCCTGAAGAACCCCGTCGGCTTCGGCTACGCCATCGCCCTCGGTGAACTGGCCGTCGGCATCGGCACCTTGATCGGCCTGTTCGCCCGCATCGCCGCACTCGGCGGTGTCCTCATCTCTCTCAGTCTCTGGCTGACCATGAGCTGGCACGAAGAGCCCTACTACTACGGCAACGACCTCCCCTACCTGATGGCCTGGCTGCCCCTGATCCTCGCGGGCGCGTCCTACCTGTCCGTCGACGCGTGGCTCGCGGAACGGCGCAGAGCCGGCGGTCTTGGCCTGGGCTAGGGCGTGTCCGACGGGTCCTGCCGGCCGTGTCCGGGGCGCGGCCCGCGGGCCTTGCGTATGCCGTGGGCCACGGTCGCCGTGGCGCCCGCGAGGCACAGGCCCGCCATCATCATCGGGATGATCGCGAACCAAGGGGTGTCCCACAGGCCGCCCGCGTCGCCCGCATACACGAGGCCGGCCAGGGCCAGGAAGAAGCCCGCCACCAGCCTTCCGGGCTGGAACTCATGACGCAGCACGGGCCACCTCCACCTGTCCGACGCCGACTTCCAGCCGCAGGTCGACCGTGCCGCCGTCCTTGCTGCCCCGGGGCGGGGCGAGCGTCGTCTTCTTCGTCTTGTCCGGGGCGATGTCCACGTCCTGGCTGTTGTCGCTCGGCAACTGGATGTCGCCGAGGCCCACTTCGGCCCGCAGCGTCACCTCGGCGTCCCTCGGCACGATCACCTTCAGGCGGCCCGCGCCCACTTCCGCGTGTGTGGTCACCGTCTGGTCCTTGCGCAGGTCGATCCGGCTCAGGTCGAGCGTGCCCACGCCCGTCCCCAGCTCGTACGCCGGGCGGATGTCCGCCGTCGTTGCCGGGCGCCAGTCCGTGCGTATCCAGTCCGTGGTGATCGTCTTCGGCAGCGCGGCGGAGCATGCGACGAGGGCCGCGAGGATCACCGCGAGCACGATCGATCCCGCGCCTGTGCGCCCGAGAAAGGAACTGACCGCGATGCCGAGGCCGAGCACGCCGAGCGCGCAGGCGAAACCGGTCTGCAAGCTCGTGCCGAGCGGCTGGTCCTCCCAGGTCAGGGCCGATCCGAGGCAGCCCGCGAGCACCGCCGCGAAGAACACCCAGCCGCCGATCCAGCGCGGTCCGCGTGGGCCGGGCGGCCCTGCGGGCGGCGCCGCGTGTCCCGCGGGGGAGTGCGGGGCGTCCGGCTGATATCTCACCGTGACCGGGTCCGGCCCCCAGAAGTACTGCGGCACTCCTTCGGGCGGACCGCCCTTCGTGAGGGGGTCGCGCCACCAGGACGGGCCGCCGGCCACGGGCGGGGCCATGGCCTCCGGCGGCGCGTCCGCCACGGCCTGGGCCGCCGCCGGGGCGGGGTCCGGGTCGCCGCGCTGATGCGACCAATACCCCGCGCCCGCGAGCAGCAGGGCCAGGACGGCGGCGAAGGTCAGCGCGCCGCTGTTGTTCAGCAGGGTCAGGAACACGCCGCAGCCCACCAGCGCGAACAGCACGGCCGTCAGCGCGTGGCCGTCCACGCGGCCGGTCAGCAGACGGCGCGCCTCGTTCTCCTCCTCGTCGTCATACGGGATGAACAGCCACGCGAAGCCGTAGAACACCAGGCCGAGGCCGCTCGTGATCGCCAGGACCGCGAGGCCGACGCGGAAGATCACCGGGTCCATGTCGCACTGCCGGCCCAGACCCGCGCACACGCCGCCGAGCTTGCGATGCCGCCGGTCACGGCGGAACTTGCGCTCGCGCACGGCCTCCGGCCCGCCCGGCTCCTCGGCCGGGGCGGACAGGCGGTCGCGCGGCGGGGCCGGCGCGGGCTGCTGATCTGTCATGACTCCATGGTGACGGCCGCGGGCGGGCCGCGGCAGCCGGGACAACCCTGGCCCGACCCTGAAATCGCCCCTGATGGCCCCGGAGCCTCCATCCCTGACCCGACTGCGGGGCGCCCGGACCCGGACCGGGCGCCCCGTGCCCGGCCGCCCGGGAGCAGGGGCAGAGATCAGGGGAGTCTCGGGGATCGACCCTGATGCCCCGGCCCGCGCCCGCGTGTGAACATCGGACACATGCCGGAAGCCGCAGCCGTACCCATCGAAGACGAGCGGCCGCTGCGGAAGCTATATCGCAGCGGTGAGGGCCGCCTGCTCGGCGGGGTCGCGCGCGGCCTCGCGGGGCATCTCGGGCTGCCCGTCATCTGGGTGCGGATCATCTTCATCGGCCTGTTCCTGGCGAACGGCCTCGGCGCGCTGTTGTACGCGGCGTTCTGGTTCTTCGTCCCGCTGGGCGTCGGCGGCGTCGGCGCCCAGGCCCAGCGGTCGGCCGTGGTGACCACGGAGACGGCTCCGGACGGCCGCCGCAAGCTCGTCGCCCGCAAGCCGGACAAGGGCCAGATCGTCGCGCTCCTCGCGATGGTCGTCGTCGCCGTGGTCTTCGTCGGCAGCGTGGACCTGGGCGCCACGACACAGGCGTATCTCTGGCCGACCCTGTTCGTCGCCGCCGGTGTCGCCCTGGTCTGGCGCCAGGCGGACAACGCCCGCAGGGCCCGCTGGATGGAGGTGGGCCGCAGGCGGCGCACGCTGACGCTCGCCCGCACCGGGGCCGGCGTGCTCCTCGTCGGGGTCGGCGTCTCCGGCATCTTCGTCCTGCGCGGCTCCGCCGCCGACCTCGGGGCGGCGCTGCAGGCGGCGCTCGCCGTCCTGGTCGGCATCGCGCTGCTCGCCGGCCCCTATCTCGTGCGCATGACGCAGGACCTCTCCGAGGAGCGGCTGATGCGCATCCGCGCCCAGGAGCGCGCCGAGGTCGCCGCGCACGTCCACGACTCGGTGCTGCACACCCTCACCCTGATCCAGCGCAACGCGGACAGCGCGAGCGAGGTGCGCCGCCTCGCCCGCGCCCAGGAGCGCGACCTGCGCGCTTGGCTCTACAAACCCGAGGGCACCGGCAAGGACGAGGCGGAGGAGCCCGACACCCTCGCCGAGGCCGTCCGGCACAACGCCGCGGAGGTCGAGGACAAGCACGGCGTCCCGATCGAGGTGGTCGTCGTCGGCGACTGCCCGCTCGACGAGGGACTGACGGCACAGATGCAGGCCGCGAGGGAAGCGATGGTCAACGCCGCCAAGTACGGTGGCGAGGGCGGCGCGGTGCAGGTCTTCGCCGAGGTCGAGGGGGAGACGGTCTTCGTGTCCGTGCGGGACCGCGGCCCGGGCTTCGATCTGGACTCCGTGCCCGACGACCGCATGGGCGTACGAGAATCGATCATCGGCCGCATGCAGCGCAACGGCGGTACGGCGCGGCTGCGCGCGGTGCCGGGCGGCGGCACGGAAGTCGAGCTGGAGATGGAGAGGACGGCGGCGACATGAGCGACGCGACCGAGGCGGGCGGGCCCGCGGAGCCGACCGGGACGACGGGGCCCGCGAGCCCGGCCGTCGGGACCGGTGCGGCCGCCGGGGCGAGCGAGGCTGCCGGGGCCAGTGGGGCGAGCGTGACAGCAGGGACCGCCGGGGTGGGCGGGGCCGAGGGGGCCGAGGGGGCCGACGCCGAGCCGGGCGATCCGGTGGGCGGTGCCCCGGCCGGGCGCCATGTGCGCGTCGTCCTCGTCGACGACCACCGGATGTTCCGCACCGGCGTGCAGGCGGAGATCGGCCAGACGGAGCGCACGGGCGTCGAGGTGGTCGGCGAGGCCGCGGACGTAGACCAGGCGGTCACGGTCATCACGGCGACGCGCCCCGAGGTGGTGCTGCTCGACGTGCATCTGCCGGGCGGCGGCGGGGTCGAAGTCCTGCGCCGGTGCGCGCCGTTGATGGCGGACACGGAGAACCCGGTGCGGTTTCTCGCGCTGTCCGTGTCGGACGCGGCGGAGGACGTCATCGGGGTCATCCGGGGCGGCGCCCGCGGCTATGTCACCAAGACGATCACCGGCACCGACCTGGTCGATTCGATCTTCCGGGTCCAGGAGGGCGACGCGGTGTTCTCGCCGCGGCTCGCCGGTTTCGTCCTTGACGCCTTCGCCTCCACGGACGCGGCGCCGGTCGACGAGGATCTTGACCGCCTGACGCAGCGCGAGCGCGAGGTGCTGCGACTCATCGCGCGCGGGTACGCGTACAAGGAGATCGCCAAGCAGCTCTACATCTCCGTGAAGACGGTCGAGTCCCATGTCTCGGCGGTCCTGAGAAAGCTCCAGCTGTCGAACCGGCACGAGCTGACGCGGTGGGCGACGGCACGGCGTCTGGTCTGACGCGGTGGGCGACGGCCCGGCGTCTGGCCCCGAGACGGGTGGGCGATGGCGCGACGGCCGGTCCGACACGGTGGGCGACCGCACGGTGCCGGTCCGACGCGGGTGGGTGACCGCGCGGCGGCCGGTCTGAGACCGCAGGTCACCGCCCCGCGCGTCACGCCACCCGCGCCGCCCCCGCGAACGGCATCTGGCTGATCGGGGCGAGTCGCACCGGTGCGCTCGGGTTGGGGGCGTGGATCATCTGGCCGTCGCCGACGTAGAGGCCGACGTGGCTGATGCCCGAGTAGAAGAACACCAGGTCGCCCGGCTGGAGCTCGGCGCGCGAGACGCGTCGGCCGGTGTCGATCTGGGCGTAGGTGGTGCGCGGCAGGGAGACGCCGGCGGCGCGGTACGCGGCCTGGGTGAGGCCGGAGCAGTCGAAGGCGTTGGGGCCCGTGGCGCCCCACACGTAGGGGCTGCCGAGCGCCTTGTAGGCGTATGAGACGGCCGCCGCGGCGCGGGAGTTGGGTGCCTTCGCCCCGCCGGGCGCGGGGGCGCGGGAGGCGGTCCGTGAGGCCCTGTCGGGGGCGTCGGGCGCCCCGCCGCCCTGCCCGCCGTCGTCGGCGGCCGCGGCCACGCGGGCGCGCTCCTCGGCGGTCAGCCGGGCGAGCAGCCGCCTGGCCTCGCCGAGCTTGCCGGTCACGGTTTTCTTGTGTTTGCGCAGGTCCGCCTGGCGGGACTTGAGGTCCGCGAGGCTCTCGTCGGCTTCGGTGTGGAGCTGGTCGAGCTCGCGGAGTTGCTTGCGTACGTCGCTGACGGCGGCCGCCTGGCGGTGGCCCGCGCGGTCGGCGCGACTGGCCCGGTCGAGGAACTCGTCCGGGTCGGAGGAGAGGGCGAGCTGGACGGACGGGTCGATGGCGCCGGAGCGGTACTGCGCGGTGGCCAGTGAACCCAGGCCCCGGCGGGCGGAGTTGAGCTTCTCGGTCCTGCGTGCGGCCTCGTCGCGCAGGTCGGTCAGGGACTTCTCGGCCTTGTCGGCCTTCTCCTTGGCGCCGTTGTACTTCTCGGTGGCGACCTCGGCCTCGCGGTAGAGCTCGTCGACCTTGGCCTTCACCTCGCCGGGGCTGACCCGGGGGTCCGCGTGGCCGGTGCCTTCGAAGGCCGTCGCCGTGGCGGCCGACGCGAGGGCGAGGGTGGCGGCCGTACGGGCCGTATGGCCGCTGAGCGAGCGCTGCTTGGGCTTGCGGTGCGCTGCCACGGAGGCTCCACGTCCTTCCTTGTGGCCGGGTCCGTCGCCGGTGCCGCCCGGGACGTACGCGGCGTTCAGGTCGTGCGGGTGGGACGCGCCGTACGCGTCGTACGACTGGTGCGGCACCGGTCCGGCGGCGCCTCGCACAGGGGGAGCGGGACGCCGCCGGACTTTCTCGGCGGAGGTGGCCGACTGCCGTCCCTGGTCCGGACGACGGTGGGGAGCCGGTCACCTGACGAGGACGCTAAACCTCACCGTCACCGGTTCGTGACCTGATGTTCGCTAACGGCGCATGCGGGGCGAGGACTGAACGAATGCGAGCGACCCGACCCGGCGTCGGTGACCGGTTTCGCGGCCCGGGTGACCGATGTGGCGTTTGTGGCCCGCCTGTCTGGTGAGGGGTGGTAGCGCCCTCTGGGCGGTGACAAGGCTCCCCGGACGGTCCTGCCCGACTCGCAGCCCCGGCCCACCCGTCCCGCCCCGCCCGACCGGCGCCGAGGCCCGCGAATTAGGCTCCGCCCCATGGACGTACTCATCCATTTCTTCGTCGGCCTGCACATCATCGGCATCGCCTCGCTCCTGGGCGGCTTCCTCACCCAGATGAAGGCGATGGGCGACGGCACGGCCCGGTTCAGCCCCGCGATGCTGCACGGCGCGCTGACCATGCTGGTCACCGGTGTGGTGCTGGTCGGCCTCAACCAGGCCGACGACAACACGGTCAACAACCTCAAGATCGGCATCAAGCTCGCGCTGCTGATCGTGATCCTCGCGCTCGTGTACGTGAAGCGGGACGAGGAGAAGGTCGACAAGGGGATGTTCGGGGCGGTCGGCGCGCTCACGACGGCGAACATCTTCATCGCGGTCCTCTGGACGTAGACCGTCCTCACCACGTGCGTGTGGGCCCGCCCCTGCTCAGGGGCGGGCCCACACGCACGTGAGACGTTTTCGCGCTTCTACGTAGACAGCGATTGCTTCTACGTAGACAGCGATTTACGCCGCGGTGATTTACGCCGGCCGCACCACGCTGTGGATCGGCATGTAGTAGATCGACTCGACCCGGACGTTCGCGCCCGGCTTCGGGGCGTGGATCATCTTGCCGTTGCCTATGTAGATGCCGACGTGGCTGATGTCGTCGTAGAAGAAGACCAGGTCGCCCGGCTTGGCGCTGGACGTCGAGACGGTCGTGCCGACCTTCACCTGGTCCCAGGTGGTGCGCGGAAGCGAGATGCCGGCGGTCTTCCAGGCGGCCTGAGTGAGCCCCGAGCAGTCGAAGGAGTCCGGCCCGGTGGCGCCCCACACGTAGGGCTTGCCCATCTGCTTCTCGGCGAAGGCGATCACCTTCTCGGCCTTGGCGGCGTAGCTGCCGTCCGTGCTCCCCGAGCCGGAACCCGTGTCGGACCCAGAGCCCGACCCCGACCCTGAGCCGGTGTCCGACCCGGAACCCGAACCCGAGCCGGACCCGGACCCCTGGTCCTGCCCCTGCTCCCGTTCCCGCTCGCGCCGCTCCGCGGCCTCCTCCGCCTTCCGCTTGCGCTCCGCCTCGGCCTGCTTGCGCGCCAGCTCGGCGGCCTTGCGCTTGGCTGCCTCTTCCTTCCGCTTCTCGATCGCGGCGAGGCGCGCCTTCTCCTCGGCGGTCAGCTTCGACAGGAGCGAGCGCGCCTCGGTCAGCTTCGTCTGGACCGTCTGCTTGCTCGCCTTCAGGTCGTCCCGCGAGTCACCGAGCGTCTTCAGGCTCTTCGCGGCCTTCGCGCGCTGCTTGGTCGCGGCGGCCTGCTGCGTCTGGTAGTCGTCGACGGCCTTCTTCTGCCGGCTGGTGAGCCGGTCGGCGAGGTGGTTCTGGTCGAAGAAGCCCTGCGGGTCGTCGGCGAGCATCATCGTGGCGGTCTCGGAGACGCCCCCGGTGCGGTACTGCGCGGCGGCGAAGGAGCCGAGCTCCCGCCGGGCCTCGTTCAGGCTGTCCGTGCGCTTGGCCACGTCGTCCAGGAGCCGGTCGACCTTCTTGCGCTGCTTGTCGGTGCGCTCCTTGGCGGAGTTGTACTTCTGGGTGGCCACTCCGGCCTGGTGGTAGAGGTCGTCGACCTTCTTCTGGACCTCTTCGAGACTGGGCTTCCCGGGCTCGGCGGGGGCGGACGGCGCGGCGTTCGCGCTCTGCGAGAGCACGGCCACCGAGGTCAGGGCGGCGGTCGTGATGCCGAGGGCCGGGGTCGTGCGTATCAGGGCTGAGCGGCTGCGCGGCTTGCGGTGCGACGCCAAAGCTGGCGACTCCTTCCGTGGACCGCCTACCGGGTTAGCTGTCGGGTTCGGGCGGGTATGTCGGAAGGCTGCCCTACCGTCCCGTACGCGGTACGGGACCGATTCACCCCAGGAACATGGTGGGTCCCCGGCTCCGAACGCGTCGGACTCGGCGGAGGCCGCGCGTGCCCGGCGGGGTTCGCCGGTGGGGGGACGTGCGGCCCGCGCAGCACGCTAGCCAACTGGTGCGGCGCGAGGGAAGGTTGATGTTCGATATGCCCGATACATTTTCGTGACTTTACGAAGCCCTTGGCGCCGCCCTGACACGGGCCCGTCCGGCCGTGGCACACCGTGACGGCCCGGGCGCACAGCGCAGGGGGTGGCCGGAACCTGGCCGGGAACGGGGCGGCCTCCCGGAACCCGGGGCGGGTTGTCAGTGGGGCCGCCTAGACTCGGGAGGCGATGAGCAGCCTCTTTGACGACAGCTTCCTGGCGGACCTCAAGCCCTCGCAGGGCCACGACGAGGAACCCCCGCCGCCGCCCGAGGACAGCGCTCCGGAGCCCATTCCGGACGACCTGTTCCAAGGGAAGTTCGACGCGCCCGCACCCCGGGACGGGTACTACAGGGACGGCGCCCCCCGCCCCGCGATCGACCCGGCGGCGCTGCTCGACGGCCTGAACGAGAACCAGCGCGCGGCCGTCGTGCACGCCGGCTCCCCCCTGCTCATCGTCGCGGGCGCCGGCTCCGGCAAGACGCGCGTGCTCACCCACCGCATCGCGTACCTCCTCGCGGAGCGCGGTGTGCACCCCGGCCAGATCCTCGCGATCACGTTCACCAACAAGGCCGCGGGCGAGATGAAGGAGCGCGTCGAGCAGCTCGTCGGCCCGCGCGCGGGCGCGATGTGGGTGTCGACGTTCCACAGCGCGTGCGTACGCATCCTCCGCCGTGAGTACAAGAAGCTGGGCTTCACGTCCTCCTTCTCGATCTACGACGCCGCCGACTCCAAGCGCCTGATGGCCCTGGTCTGCCGCGACCTCGACCTGGACCCGAAGAAGTTCCCGCCGAAGTCCTTCAGCGCCAAGATCTCCAACCTGAAGAACGAGCTGATCGACGAGGAGGACTTCGCCGCCCAGGCAGCCGATGGCTTCGAGAAGACCCTCGCCGAGGCGTACGCGATGTACCAGTCGCGGCTGCGCGAGGCCAGCGCCCTCGACTTCGACGACCTGATCATGACGACGGTCCACCTCCTGCGCGCCTTCCCGGACGTCGCCGAGCACTACCGCCGCCGCTTCCGGCACGTCATGGTCGACGAGTACCAGGACACGAACCACGCGCAGTACGCCCTGGTGCGCGAGCTGGTGGGCCCCTCCGGAGAGGGCCAGGAGCCCGCCGAGCTGTGCGTCGTCGGTGACGCCGACCAGTCCATCTACGCGTTCCGCGGCGCCACGATCCGCAACATCCTCCAGTTCGAGGAGGACTATCCGGACGCGACGACGATCCTCCTGGAGCAGAACTACCGCTCCACGCAGACGATCCTCACCGCCGCCAACGCGGTCATCGAGCGCAACGAGAGCCGCCGCCCCAAGAACCTGTGGACCAACGCCGGCGCGGGCGCCCGCATCACCGGGTACGTGGCGGACACCGAGCACGACGAGGCCCAGTTCGTCGCCGACGAGATCGACCGCCTCACCGACGCGGGCGACGCCAAGGCCGGCGACGTGGCGATCTTCTACCGCACGAACGCGCAGTCCCGTGTCTTCGAAGAGATCTTCATCCGCGTCGGCCTGCCCTACAAGGTCGTCGGCGGCGTCCGCTTCTACGAGCGCAAGGAAGTCCGCGACGTCCTCGCGTACTTGCGGGTCCTCGCCAACCCCGAGGACTCCGTCCCGCTGCGCCGCATCCTGAACGTACCGAAGCGGGGCATCGGCGACCGCGCGGAGGCGATGATCGACGCGCTCGCGCAGCGCGAGAAGATCTCCTTCCCGCAGGCGCTGCGCCGCGTCGACGAGGCGTACGGCATGGCGGCCCGCTCGGCGAACGCCGTGAAGCGGTTCAACACGCTCATGGAGGAGCTGCGCACCGTCGTCGAGTCCGGCGCGGGCCCGGCCGTCGTCCTGGAGGCCGTCCTGGAGCGGACCGGCTATCTCGCCGAGCTGCAGTCGTCCACCGACCCGCAGGACGAGACGCGCATCGAGAACCTCCAGGAGCTGGCCGCCGTGGCCCTGGAGTTCGAGCAGGACAACAGCGCCGCCGGGGGTGCGGACACCGCCGCCGAGGGCGCGGAGACCCCGGAGACCCCGGAGGGTGCCGCTCCGGCCGGATCACTCTCCGACTTCCTGGAGCGTGTCGCCCTCGTCGCCGACTCCGACCAGATCCCGGACGAAGAGGACGACGGCTCCGGAGTCATCACGCTCATGACGCTGCACACCGCCAAGGGCCTCGAATTCCCCGTCGTGTTCCTCACCGGCATGGAGGACGGCGTGTTCCCGCACATGCGCGCCCTCGGCCAGGTCAAGGAGCTGGAGGAGGAGCGCCGCCTGGCGTACGTCGGCATCACGCGCGCGCGGGAGCGGCTGTATCTGACGCGGTCCTCCATGCGCAGCGCCTGGGGCCAGCCGTCGTACAACCCGCCGTCGCGCTTCCTGGAGGAGATCCCGGAAGCCCACCTGGACTGGAAGCGGAAGGGCTCCGTCGGCGCGCCCGCGTCGTCCGGGCCCGCCGCCTCGATCGCGTCCTCGCTGTCGTCGTCGCGCTCCCGCGCGGGCGGCGCCCAGGGATTCGCCACGCGCCGCGCGTCGGAGAAGCCGGTGGTCTCGCTGGCGGTCGGTGACCGTGTCACACACGACCAGTTCGGCCTCGGCACGGTGGTCGGCGTGAAGGGCACGGGGGCGAACGCCGAGGCGACGGTGGACTTCGGCGAGGAGAAGCCGAAGCGGCTGCTGCTGCGGTACGCGCCGGTGGAGAAGTTGTAGCCCGCCGCCCAGGCACAGGGCTGTAGCGCCCCTGGGACAGAAAAGCCGTGGCCCTCACCCGGGGCCACGGGAGACACTCTTCACGGTGCAACTCCAGCGACGGGGGCTGGAGTTGCACCCTTCCCGGAGTTGCACCCTTCGGGGGTGTCCTACGTCGGGTCGAGCCCGTGGCTGCGCAGCCACGGCAGCGGGTCGATCGCCGAGCCGCCGCCCGGGCGGACCTCGAAGTGCAGATGCGGGCCGGTGGAGTTGCCGGAGTTCCCGGAGTAGGCGATGGTGTCGCCCGCCTTCACGGGACCACTGGCGATCTTGTGGGTGGAGAGGTGGCAGTACCACGTCTCCGTGCCGTCCTTGGCGGTCACTATCGCCATGTTCCCGTAGGCACTGTTGTACTTCGTGGAGACCGTGCCGTCGGTCGCGGCCTTGACCTCCGTGCCGTACGACACCGGGAAGTCGATCCCGGAGTGCGCGGACATCCAGTTGATGCCCGCCTGGCCGTAGTAGGCGCTCAGGCCGCGCTGCGCGACCGGCAGTGCGAACTTGGGCCGCAGCCGTTCCTTGCGCGCGGCCTCGGCGACGGCCTTCTTGTGCGCCGCCTCCTTCTGCGCCTTGAGGTCGATGCGCTCCTGGGTGCGGCTCGCGCGGTCCGCGAAGTCGCCCGCGTCCGCGGACAGGTTGGCCAACTGGGTGTCGAGCTTGTTGTTGGCGGTGGACGGTTTCACCGTCGCCGGGTCCGGCGCCGACGCCCGCGCTTCCTTGTCCTCGTCCCCGCCGCCGAAATTGCCCACGGACGCCGCGGCCACACCGGCGACGCCCATCACACACGCCGAGGGCACGGCGACGGTGAGCAGCGCCGAACGCTTGGCGGGGGAGCGGCGGGAGCGGGAGCGGCCGCGGGCCGCGGCCGACCGGGAGGAGCGGGAGCGCTCCGGACGGTCGGCGGGGGCGACCTCCGGGTGTCCGGCGGGGTCGCCGTGTTCGCCGTGTTCGCCGTGTTCGGCGAGGCCGGTGCCCGGTTCGACGCCGCCGAGCGTGTCGGTGGGCACCTCGTCGGGCGCGAACACGTGCGTGGCGTCGGCGGTTTCGTACGCGCCGGTGTCGTACCCGTCCTGCGTGTTGTCGTACGTGGTGTCCCGCTCGTACGCGTCGTGCTGCTGCGCGGCGTCGTAGCCGTCGTGCCGCTGGGGCGCCTCGTACGGGTCGTGCTGCCGGCCGCCGTACATCTCGTGGCCGCCGGAGTTCCACGCGGTGGCGTCGTAGGCGCCGGTGTCGAAGACCTGGGGGGTCCACTGGCCGGTCGTCGGCGCCTCGTTCCAGGCGGTGGCGTCCCACGTGGCGGTGGAGTCGGGGCCCGGCTGGGAGGGGATGTCCGCGAGCGGCTGGTACCCGCCGCCCCAGGCGCCCGTGGTGTCGGGGCTGCCCGTGTCGTGTCCGGGCTGCGCTGCGTACGCGTCGTACGTGAGGGTCTGCTGCGGGCCGGTCGTGGACCACTGGCCGGTGTCGTGGCCGCCGCCCGGCATGTCGCCGAAGAGCGGATCGGCGGCAAAGCCCGTGGCGGGCACGGCGAAACCGGAACCGGAAGTGTCGTAACCGCCCGTTGCGTCATAGCCGCCCGGGGCGTTGAAACCGGTGGCGGAGAAAGTGCCGGTGGAATATCCGTCGTAACCGTCGTACCCGGTGTGGCCGACGTGCTGCGCGTTCTGCTGGTCGTAAGACGCATAGGGCGCGTAGTCGGCGTCGGGTGCCGGGGCCGGAGTGGGGGGCCCCGGCGGGGGACGGTCGTTCACCAACTTCTCTTTCGCCTCGACAGCATGGGCTGGCAGAGCAGTGCCGCGACTGTACCCGGCGGTATGCGGGCGCGACAATCTTCCCCAGGTTTCCTCCTCGTAGGAAACGGGCATTCGGCCGCCTTTCGGCGGTCCCCGGGCACAGCTTTGGCTCTGTGTTCGAGATTCGTTCGAGTTCGGGAAGCGGAATCACGCGTCGGCGGGTACGAAATCCCGCTCGGCGGGGCGCGGAACGCGTTCCGGAAGGCGTGGGTCACGCGCGCCCGGCTGTCACGGCGGCTCGCCGGCCGTCAGGCGACCGTCAGGCCGTCGGCGGGCGCGGGGGTGTCCACGGCAGGCTCGGCGAGGTCCAGGGCCTGGCGGATGGCGGCCGCGACCGCGGGGTGCACGGGCAGGGCGAGATGGCCGATGCCGGACACGCGCACGTTCTGCGCGACCAGGTCGGGGTGGTCGACACAGGCCGTCTCCACCGGGTCCATGATCTGGTCCAACTCGCTCCAAAAGCCCACGAACTGCGTACGACAGCCAGGGGCGGGCTCGCGCAGTTCCTCCACCACGTCCGAACCCGGCCGCATCTGGCGCACGATCGGGTGCGCGTCCGCGAGCGGCGCCACGCGGGTGCCTGCGTGCGGCGTGCCCAGGGTGACGAGGGTGCGTACGCGTACGTCGCCGCCGAGGCGTTGCGCGTAATAGCGGGCGATGAGTCCGCCGAGGCTGTGGCCGACGATGTCGACGCGGGCGTGGCCCGTGCGCTCGCATATCTCTTCTATGTGGCGGCCGAGCAGCTCGGCCGCCTTGCGGATGTCGCAGGTCAGCGGTGAGTAGTTGAGGGATTCCAGGTGCTGCCTGCCGTGCTGTGCGAGGTTGCGGCGCAGCAGCACGAACACCGAGCGGTTGTCGATGAAGCCGTGCAGGAGCAGCACCGGGGGCTTGTCCCGCGTGGGCAGGCGCGGGGCGTCCGGCGGGGGTGGTGGGGGAGCGGTCCTGCGCTCCTGTGTGATGCCCGATGGATAGAGCAGGAGGTGCCCGGCGAGGATCGCGAGCTCGAGCGCGGTCGCCTTCAGCAGTGCGAGCGGCAGCCCCGCCAGCGTGGCGGGGAGCAAGGAGCTGCAGCGGCGAAAGGGCTGGACCCTCGTGATCGTCATGTCGACCTCCCGGTCGGCACGCGGAAGACACCTCTGTCCCCCGTGTGCCTCTCATGGGAAGCCGGAGGTGAGGCGTGCCCCTCCCGCAGTGCGGCGCGCCATCGGTGGCGTGCTCCTGGGCGACGCGCCGACACCACCGCGCCGTGCGGCTGACGGCGCGGTGGTGCGGCGACCTCGCAAGCGGCTCCCCTCGCGCGACCCCCGACGCGGCCCGGCGGCGGGCGGGATGCGGCCCGAGTGGCCGGGCGGATCCGGCCCCTGTGCCGGCTGAAACGGGAGCGGCGCGCAGCGAACGTGTCCCACCGTGTGATTTCCCCCTCGCTCTCCACCACGAAACTGCGGGCTGCGCGATGCTGGAGATAACGTTCGTTCACCTGCCCGGCCGGTGCGGGGCGGGGTGACCGTGCCGGGACAGCGGGTTTTCCTTGCACGGGCGGCATTCCCGGAGCTCCTGGGATTCCGCAGACGGCTTTCTGTACATGGAGGCAGTGATGGGTGTGGCAGCCGGTCCGATCCGCGTGGTGGTCGCGAAGCCTGGGCTCGACGGCCACGATCGCGGGGCCAAGGTGATCGCGCGGGCGCTGCGCGACGCCGGCATGGAGGTCATCTACACCGGCCTGCACCAGACGCCCGAGCAGGTCGTCGACACGGCGATCCAGGAGGACGCCGACGCGATCGGTCTCTCCATCCTGTCCGGCGCGCACAACACTCTCTTCGCCCGGGTCATCGAGCTCCTCAAGGAGCGCGACGCGGAGGACATCAAGGTCTTCGGCGGCGGGATCATCCCCGAGGAGGACATTCCGCTCCTGAAGGAGAAGGGCGTCGCCGAGATCTTCACCCCCGGGGCGACGACCACGGCCATCGTGGAGTGGGTGCGGGAGAACGTGCGGCATCCGACCGAGGCGTAGGCCTCCGCGGTTCTTCAGGGGCGGGGCGGGCCCCGGCCCCCTGGGCGCCGCGCCCGGTCCCTCGTGCTCCCAGGGGCCGGAGCGTTGTCTGTCCCGGGGACGGGACTTCGGGCGCCGCAAGGGCGTTGATGCTGGTGCGGCTGGTGCGGCTGGTGCGGCTGGTGCGGCTGGTGCGGCTGGTGCGGCTGGTGCGGCTGGTGCGGCTGGTGCGGCTGGTGCGGCTGGTGCGGCTGTGGGGCCGGGGTGGCTGTGCCGTGCGCTCCCCCGCGCCACGTGGCCCTCGCCCGGCCTCACGGCTCACCCGTCCAGTTCCGCGCGCATCGCCGCGCGCAGGCGCAACGTGCTGACCAGGCGCTGGAACGCCTCCGACCAGTAGCCGCCGGCTCCGGGGGAGGCGTCCTCGGGCTCGTCCGGGACGGCCGTCAGGGCTTCCAGGCGCACCGCCTCCGCCGGGTCCAGGCAGCGCTCCGCCAGGCCCATCACCCCGCTGAAGCTCCACGGATAGCTGCCCGCGTCACGGGCGATGTTCAGCGCGTCCACCACCGCGCGGCCGAGCGCGGGAGCCCACGGCACCGCGCACACCCCGAGCAGTTGGAACGCCTCCGACAGGCCGTGCGAGTCGATGAACCCCGCGACCCACTCGGCCCGTTCGGACGCGGACAGGGTGGTGAGGAGCTTGGCGCGCTCCGCGAGGGACACCGCGCCCGGGCCCGCGGCGTCGGGCGACGACGGGGAGCCGAGCAGCGCCCTCGACCAGTTCGCGTCCCGCTGCCGGACGGCGGCACGGCACCACGCGGCGTGCAGCTCGCCCCGCCAGCCGTCGGCCACGGGCAGCGCCACGATGTCGGCCGGGGAGCGGCCGCCGAGCCGACGCTGCCAGGACGTCAGGGGAGCGGCCTCCACCAACTGCCCCAGCCACCAGGAGCGTTCGCCCCGCCCGGCGGGCGGTTTCGGCGCGACGCCGTCCCGCTCCATGCCCGCGTCGCACTCGTGCGGCGCCTCCACGGTGAGCGCGGGGGTGCCCGCGGTGCGGTCCAGGGCCACGCAGGACGCGGCGCGGTCCGCCATGCGGGCGGCGAGCGCCGAGTCCGGCAGCGAGGAGAGCAGCTCGGCGGCGGTGGCCCGGACATTGCGGCTGCGGTCGCCCAGCGCCTGCTCCAGGAACGGCTCGTCGGCCGGGCGCAGCCCCGCGCGCAGCGAGTCCAGGAACATCAGGCGGTCCTCGGCGCGCTCCGTCGTCCACGTACCGGCGAGCAGCTCCCGGGCGGCGTCCGGGTCGTGGCTCCGGAGGGAGGCGAGGAGCGCGACGCGTTCCGCGAACAGGCCCTCCTGCCAGCGGCGTTGGATCTCTCCTTCCCCCTGCGGCCCCGGCCCGGGAACGCGGCCGGGGGCCGCGCGCAGGGCGAACTTCCAGTCCGGGTTGAGGCGGGCCAGCCACTGGGCGCGGGGGCCCGCGAAGACCAGGGCCTGGGGGCGCAGGTCGGTGCGTCCCCGCGCGGCGTTGAGGAGAGCGGGCAGGAGCTCCGGTGGTGCGGCGAAGCCCCGGTCGTTGGCCAGGGACAGCCACTGGGGCAGCAGCTCCATCAGGTCGGGCGCGGTGCCGCGGCGGCCCCCGCCCGCGCCCGTGTGGTCGGCGAGCAGCGTCGTGAGCCTGCGCCGGGCCGCCGCCGGGACGACCGGGCGGCCATCCATGGGCGCGGGCTCGGGGCGCTCCGCCGCGGGGGCGGCACGCAGGCCCGCGCGGCGCCGCACGGTCTGTACGGCGGCGGCGTCCAGGAGGGCCGTCGGGGCGTCCCTGCCGGGGGCGGCGACCGGCGGGGTGCGCCGGTCCGTGCCCAGGAGTGCCGCCGTGACCAGCTCCTCCCAGGGGGTGCGGGCGTGACGCCCGGCTGCTTCCGCGTGTGCGGTGGTGGGTGCGGTCATCTCCCCTCCTTCCTTTCCTTCCTTTTCCCGTGCGCGGTGGGTGGTTCGGTGTGCTGCGGCTTCACGTGCGCGGCGGGTGGTTCGATGTGCTGCGGCTTCACGTGCGCGGTGTGTGGTCCGGTGTGCCGCGTCCGTCACAGCCGTACCGTCTCCGCCCTGTCGTGCGGCCAGGCCGCCAGGGGTGTGAAGCCCCGGTGGCCGCACTCTCCGAAGACCGTGAGCGGCGCGCCTCCGGAGAGGGCCACCAGGCGCCACAGACCGGAGCGGGACGCGGCGGACCGGTCGATGGGCAGGGCCAATCCGCTGGCCGGCTCCGCCAGTTGCCAGCCCGTGTCGCCGTCCGGGACCGGGACGACCCCGCCGAGGGTGACCGGCCACGACTCGAGCCAGGGGTCGTCGCGCAGCGCCTCGCCGTACCGGACGGCGGCCTCGGCCGGTGGTATCCCCGGCGGATGGCCCGCGGTGGGGCCCGGCGCGGTGAACTGCTCACCCAGCTCCGCGCGGAGCTGCCGGGACGCCGGGTCGGCCGCGTACGGAACCAGCTCGGCGTCCAGGGCCAGGCCGACCGGCAGGGCCAGGGCGGGGGCGCGGCCCGCCGCCCCGTACGACAGGAGCAGGGCCGTGTGTCCGGAGTGCTCGCCGTGCACCCATATCCGGCGCGTGGTCAGCTTGCTGTCCGCCGTGTCGTACTGAGCGAGGACCTGCCAGGTGTCCCGGAGCGGCCGGCCCTGCGCCGGGGCGGGCAGGCCCGTGCGGGAACGGACCGTCGCCGCCAGGGCGTCGGGCAACTCGTCGCGGCGCAGCCAGCCCGAGGTGAGCAGATGCAGCAGCGCGCACTCCTCCAGGAGCCGGGCGGGCCAGCCCGGACCCGAGCCGGGAATGGCACCCAACTCCCTCACCCGCGCGGCCAGGCCGGGTGCCTGGGCGTCGACCATGCGGGCCGCCGTCTCCTCCCACAGGCCGTACCCCGCCTGCTCGGCCGCGGCCGTGCCGCCGCGCAGCAGGTCGGACAGGCGCCGCTCCAGCTCCGTCGCGCCCGCCGTGACGCGCTCCGCCCTGCGCTCCGCCCGCTTGCGCGCCGCGTCCGGATCAGCGGACACGGTGGTCCCCGCCCCGGCCGCGGGTGCGCTCCGCTTCGCCTCCGCCTTGTCGCGGCGCGCGTCCAGCCACTCCCGTGCCCAGTCCGGCGGCGCCTCCCCGTCCGGCACGGCCGCCCGGCCGTCCTCCTCGCCGGACCAGAGCAGCAGCAGGCCGAGCGCGTGCTTGCACGGGAACTTGCGGCTCGGGCAACTGCACTTGTACGCCGGTCCCGTCGCGTCGGCGGTGTCTATCACCGTCTGATACGGCTTGCTGCCGCTGCCCTTGCACAGCCCCCACACGGCCCCCTCGACCGAACTGCCCGCTCGCGACCACGGCCCGGCGATGCCGAGCTTGCTTCCCGCCTTCTGTGACGGCGCGTCAGGTGCCAGTGCCAGCACCTGGTCCGCCGTCCAGCGAACCCCCTGCTGAGTCATGAGTCGAAGGTAGGTCCCGGCACTGACAATCGGTCACGCTCCGCTCATTCGTGCAGGTCAGACCGTGCCGAGGTCGATTGTCAGTGGCGTGGTGCACGGTGGAACACATCGCGGCCGAGCCGTCGGCGAGACCGCGTTGTTGCTGCCGCATGCGTCGCGCCGCGTCGCTTTCGCATGCATGAGCTGGAGGGGGATCACCATGTCTGTTTCCGTGGAGCCGGCCGGGCAGGCCACCACGTCCGCGGGGGCCGCGCCGGACGTGGCCGAGGAGGCCGGGCAGGCGCTGCGGCCGCACGCCGAGGACGCCTTCGCCGCCGAACTCGCCGCGCTGGCCGAGCAGGACGACCGGCCGCGCCCCGCCCGCTGGCTGCTCTCGCCGTGGGCGGTGGCGACGTATCTGCTGGGCGGCACGCTGCCCGACGGCACCGTGATCACGCCGAAGTACGTGGGGCCGCGCCGCATCGTCGAGGTCGCCGTCACCACCCTCGCCACCGACCGCGCCCTGCTCCTTCTGGGCGTCCCCGGCACCGCGAAGACGTGGGTGTCCGAGCACCTCGCGGCGGCGGTCAGCGGCGACTCGACGCTGCTCGTGCAAGGCACGGCGGGCACCCCCGAGGAGGCCATCCGGTACGGATGGAACTACGCGCAGTTGCTCGCCCACGGCCCGAGCCGTGACGCGCTCGTGCCGAGCCCCGTGATGCGGGCCATGTCCGAGGGCATGACGGCGCGCGTCGAGGAACTGACCCGCATCCCGGCGGACGTGCAGGACTCGCTGATCACGATTCTGTCGGAGAAGACGCTGCCCATACCGGAGTTGGGCCAGGAGGTGCAGGCCGTCCGCGGCTTCAACCTGATCGCCACGGCCAACGACCGCGACCGCGGCGTCAACGACCTCTCCAGCGCGCTCCGCCGCCGCTTCAACACCGTCGTCCTGCCGCTGCCCGAGAGCGCCGACGCCGAGGTCGACATCGTCTCGCGCCGCGTCGACCAGATCGGCCGCTCCCTCGACCTGCCCGCCGGACCCGAGGGCATCGACGAGATCCGCCGCGTCGTCACGGTCTTCCGCGAGCTGCGCGACGGCGTCACGACGGACGGTCGTACGAAGGTGAAGTCCCCCAGCGGCACCCTGTCCACGGCCGAGGCGATCTCTGTGGTCACCAACGGCCTCGCCCTGGCCGCGCACTTCGGAGACGGCGTGCTGCGCCCCGGGGACGTGGCCGCGGGCATCCTCGGCGCGGTCGTGCGGGACCCCGCGGCGGACCGCGTGATCTGGCAGGAGTATCTGGAAGCGGTCGTGCGCGAGCGCGACGGGTGGAAGGACTTCTACCGCGCCTGCCGGGAGGTGAGCGCGTGACGGCCCCGGAGGAGCACGGGCGCGGGGAGGCCGCGCGCGCCGGTGCCGCCGGGGACTCCCGGGTCGGGGCGGGCGGGCCGCTGTTGCTCGGGGTGCGGCACCACGGGCCCGGTTCCGCGCGGGCGGTGCGGGCCGCGCTCGACGCGGCGGAGCCCCGGGTGCTGCTGGTCGAGGGGCCGCCGGAGGCGGACGGCCTCGTCGGCCTGGCCGCCGAGCCGGACATGCGGCCGCCGGTCGCGCTGCTCGCGCACGTCGTGGACGAGCCCGGCCGCTCGGCGTTCTGGCCGCTCGCCGAGTTCTCGCCGGAGTGGGTGGCGATCCAGTGGGCGGTACGCCGCGGGGTCCCGGTGCGCTTCATGGACCTGCCGGCCGCGCATGCGCTGGCGCGCGGCGAGCCGGCTGCGCCCGCGGACGGCGAGGCGGAACCTGCGGGCTCGCCGGGCGGCGAGGGGGAGGCCGCCGCCGGGCCCGAGTCCGCGGTGTCGCCGGAGGAGGCCGTGCTGATCGACCCGCTGGGGGCGCTCGCCGACGCCGCGGGGTACGACGACCCGGAGCGCTGGTGGGAGGACGTCGTCGAGCACCGGGCGGCCGGCGGGGACGTGTTCGCGCCGTTCGACGCGCTCGGCGAGGCGATGGGGGCGCTGCGCGAGACGTACGGCAGCGGCGGGCACGACCGGGACCTGGTGCGCGAGGCGCACATGCGGCTCCAGCTGCGGGCGGCCCAGCGGGAGTTCGGGGGCGAGGACGTCGCCGTGGTGTGCGGGGCCTGGCATGTGCCCGCGCTGCGGGAGAAGGTCTCCGTGGCCGCCGACCGGGCGGTGCTCAAGGGGCTGCCGAAGGTCAAGGTCGACATGACGTGGGTGCCGTGGACGCACCGGCGGCTGTCGCGGCACAGCGGGTACGGGGCGGGCATCGACTCACCGGGGTGGTACGGCCACCTCTTCGGCGCGCCCGACCGGCCCGTCGAACGCTGGCTCACGAAAGTCGCGGGACTGCTCAGGGACGAGGACCGGCTCGTGTCGTCCGCGCACGTCATCGAGGCGGTGCGGCTCGCCGACACGCTCGCAGTGATGCGCGGGCGGCCGCTGCCGGGGCTCACCGAGACGATGGACGCGGTGCGGGCCGTCATGTGCGAGGGGTCGGACGTGCCGCTCGCGCTGGTGCACGACCGGCTCGTGGTCGGGGACGTGCTGGGCGAGGTGCCGGAGTCGGCGCCGGCCGTGCCGCTGCAGCGCGACCTCACCCGGCTGCAGCGCAGGCTCCGGCTCAAACCGGAGGCACTGGAGCGGGAGTTGGAGCTGGACCTGCGCAAGGAGACGGACGCGGCGCGCAGCCGCCTGCTGCACCGGCTGCGGCTGCTCGGGGTCGGCTGGGGGGAGCCGGCGGAGTCGCGCGGGAGTACGGGTACGTTCCGGGAGACCTGGCGGCTGCGGTGGGAGCCCGAGCTGTCCGTGCGGGTCGCGGAGGCCGGGGTGTGGGGGACGACGGTGCTCGCTGCCGCCACCGCCAAGGCCGAGGCGGACGCGGTGGGGGCGGCGGCGCTGGCCGACGTGACCGCGCTGGCCGAGCGGTGCCTGCTGGCCGACCTGCCGGACGCGTTGCCGGTGGTGATGCGGGTGCTCGCCGACCGGGCCGCGCTCGACGCGGACGTCGGGCATCTCGCGCAGGCGCTGCCCGCGTTGGTGCGGTCGTTGCGGTACGGGGATGTGCGGGGGACGTCCACCGGTGCTGTGGGGGAGGTGGCGCTGGGGCTGGCGGAGCGGGTGTTCGTCGGTCTGCCCCCTGCGTGTGCGGGGCTCGACGCGGACGCTGCGGCGGCCATGCGGGGGCATGTGGACGGGGTGCATGTTGCCGTCGGGCTGTTGGGGGAGCTGGCTGACGCTGAGGGAGGCGGGGATGCCGGGGGAGTGCGGGGGCGTTGGCAGCGGGTGCTGCGGGGGCTTGTCGGTGGGGAGCGGGTCGCCGGGGTGGTGCGGGGGCGGTGTGCTCGGCTGCTGATGGACGACGGGGTGCTGGCCGAGGGGGAGGCCGCGCGGTTCATGGGGCTCGCGTTGTCGCCCGGGACCGAGCCGGGGGAGGCCGCCGCGTGGATCGAGGGCTTCGTCGGGGGCGGAGCCGGGGGCGGGATGCTGCTCGTGCACGACGAACGGCTGTTGGGGCTCGTCGACGCGTGGCTGACGGGGGTCTCGGGGGATGCCTTCGTCGACGTACTGCCGTTGCTGCGGCGGACGTTCGCCGCGTACGAGCCAGGGGTGCGGCGCACCCTGGGCGAGCTGGTGCGCCGAGGGCCGGGGCAGTCGGGGGCGGCGCTCCTGACCGAGGGCGCGCCCGGGTTCGCCGCGGAACTGGACCAGGAGCGGGCGGACTCGGTGCTTCCGGTGGTGGGGCTGCTGTTGGGGCTCGGCGACGGGGAGATACGGGGCGGTGCAGGGCAGGTCAGCACTGCCGGTGGCCGTGCCGGGCGGAGCGGGAACCGGCTTGTGGGGGTGGCGTGATGGTGAACGGGGAGGCGGGCCCGGGCGTCGGGGCGGGCGCGGCCTCGGACGGTGGCGTGGCCGTGGTCTCGGACGGTGGCATGGCCGTGGTCTCGAACGGAGGGGTGGACGTGGACGGTGGGGCGGGCGTGGGTCCGGAAGGCAGCGTGGGCGTGAGGGACGCGGGCGTGGGACCGGAGGGTGGCGTGGTGGACGTGGACCGTGGGGTGGTCGTGGTCGCTGACATGGGCGTGGACGTCGAGGCAGGACTGGATGGCGGCGACGGGGTGGGGGAGCGGATGCGGCGGTGGCGGCTCGTGCTCGGGGGTGACGCCGCGGACGGGACCGGGTGTGCGCTGGCCGGGCGGGACGCCGCGATGGACGGGGCGCTGGCGTCGCTCTACGGAGGCGACGAGAAGAAGGCGCGCGGACGGGAGCGTTCGGCGGGGCTCGGGGCGTCCGCGCCGTCGGTCGCGCGGTGGCTCGGGGACATCCGGACGTACTTCCCCTCGTCCGTAGTGCAGGTCATGCAGCGCGACGCCATCGACCGGCTCGGCCTGTCCGCGCTGCTCCTGGAGCCCGAGATGCTGGAGGCCGTCGAGGCGGACGTACACCTCGTCGGCACCCTGCTCTCCCTCAACAAGGCGATGCCCGAGACCACGAAGGAGACCGCGCGGGCCGTCGTGCGCAAGGTGGTCGACGACCTGGAGAAGCGGCTCGCGACCCGCACCCGGGCCACCCTCACCGGCGCCCTGGACCGCAGCGCCCGCGTCAGCAGGCCGCGCCACCACGACATCGACTGGAACCGCACGGTCGCGGCCAACCTCAAGAACTATCTGCCCGAGTACAAGACGATCGTCCCCGAACGCCTCATCGGCTACGGACGGGCCGCGCAGTCCGTGAAGAAGGACGTCATCCTCTGCATCGACCAGTCCGGTTCGATGGCGGCGTCCGTCGTGTACGCCTCCGTCTTCGGCGCGGTGCTCGCCTCGATGCGGTCCATCAGCACCCGGCTCGTCGTGTTCGACACGAACATCGTGGACCTGACGGACCAGCTGGACGACCCGGTGGACGTGCTGTTCGGTACGCAGCTCGGCGGCGGCACCGACATCAACAGGGCGCTGGCGTACTGCCAGTCGCAGATCACCCGGCCCGCGGACACCGTGGTCGTGCTCATCTCCGACCTCTACGAAGGCGGCATCCGCAACGAGATGCTGAAGCGGGTCGCGGCGATGAAGGTGTCCGGGGTGCAGTTCGTGACGCTGCTCGCGCTGTCCGACGAAGGGGCGCCCGCGTACGACCGCGAGCACGCGGCGGCGCTCGCCGCCCTGGACGCGCCGGCCTTCGCCTGCACGCCCGACCTCTTCCCGGACGTGATGGCCGCGGCGATCGAGCGAAGGCCGCTGCCCATACCGGACATGCATACGCATCAGTAGCAGGGGGCTTGCGCGACGGCCGCACCCTCGTGCGAGTATCGACGCCTTCGCCCGCGCGGAGCGAGAGGTTCCGCGTGCTGTGCCGTCCCCGTAGCCCTCCCGTCCGTCCGTCCGTCTGTCTGTTCCGTGTTCCGTGTTCCGTAGGGAAGGTCGTCCCGCCTTGGTTTCCGCAGCCGTTCGGTCCGGTTCGGCGGTGCGCTTCGTGCGTGCGGCCGTCGGGCGGCGTGCGCTGCAGGTGCTCATGCTGCTCGCGGGGCTGGTCGTCATCGGCCTCCTGTGCGGAGAGCGGGCGCAGGCGGCGGACGGCGGGGCAGCGGGCGCCGGGGCGACGGATCTGGTGCGGTCGGTGGCGCGGGATGTGCCCGATGCGTCGGATGCGCCGGATGCCGCCGAGCCCGACGTCGTCGAGCCCGTCGCCAAGTCCGCGGCGCGGCCCGCCGTGGAGCGTGTCGTACGTCCCGTGCGTGACGTCGTCGACGGGGCGGCGCAGGCCGTGGACGACGTGCGGTCCGGGACGCTGCCCGACGCACGTCGGGTGCTGCCTGAGCCCGGCCGTGTACTGCCCGAGCCCGGTCGCGTACTGCCCGAGCCTCAGGAACTGTTGCCCGAGCCCTCCCGGCCGCCGGAGCCCGGCGACGACGGCGCGGTCGGGACAACGCAGCCCGCACCGCCCGCCGCTGGAGACGGCAAGGAGGCCGAGAACGGCAAGGGTGGCAAGGGCGACCGGGACGGGCGCGGGGGCCGTGGTGCCGAAGAAGGCAGTCGCGGTGACCGTGCGGCTTTCGGGCCGGGCCTCGACTCCTCGTACACGTACGGAGGTTCGGCGTCGGGCGGTGTCCGGGGCGATGCCGCGTTCGCTGAGGACGGGGCCGGAGGGCAGGGGCAGGTGCCGCTGCCCGGTCGGCCGGGCGGTTGCGTGAGTGGTCAGTCGGCGGGTGACGGGAGTTCGCAGCGTCACGCCGATCAGTGTGCGGTCGGCTCCGGCAGTCGCGGTGAGGTGCGGCTGGTGGCCGGAGCGTCTGCGTCCGACGGCGCCGATCCGATACGTGAGAGGCACCGGGACATCCTCGAATTCCCTGGCTAGGGCAGGCGTTTTCCCCTGCTCGACCTGCCGCGCGCGGGGGCGGCACAGGTCTGCCCGCCGGTCTTTTGGGCCGGTTCACAGCCAGTACGAGTTCGAAGGATCCGACGTACACATGAACAAGAACATTCGCCGTTCCATCGTCATAGCCGCCGGCGTCACCGGTGCGTGGGCGCTCGGCTCGGCCGTCGCCAGCGCGGACGAACTGCCCGCGCACTCCGTCGCCGTGCCCGATCAGGCGCCCGACGCCGTCGGCGCCATCGACGACGTCAAGGACGTTGCGGGCGTGGAGGACGTGAAGGGTGCGGTCGGCGACGTCCAGAAGTCCGTGCCGGGTGTCCCGGACGCGCAGGACGTGCGGGAGAAGGCGTCCTCGGTGAAGGACGTGCGGGGCACCGTCTCCGGTGTCGAGGACAAGGTCGACCTCTCCGGCGCGCGGGACGTCCAGGGGAAGGTGTCCGAGGCCGAGTCCCGGGTGTCCGGCGCCAAGGACGTCCAGCGTGTCAAGGACGCCAGGGAGGTCAAGGACGTCGACGTCAAGGACATCAAGGGAGCCGAGGGTGTCGAGGACGCCGTCGAGATCGACTACCTCTTCGGTCCCCTCTCCGCCTTCGCCCCGGACCTCGCCGACGTCGACGGCCTCGGCAACCTCGCCGACGTCGACCGCACGGTCGGCACCGCCACCGGCGCCACGCAGCACGTCCAGACCCTGGCCGGCTCCGCCCTCACCAGCGCGGACCCGGTCGTGGACGGCGCCTCGGAGTCCGTGCTCCCGCCGGTGGCCCGGACCGCCGTCGACGGCACGGTCCCGGTGGCGCTGCGGGCGGTCGGGGACGCGAGCTATCTGGCGCAGGGCGTGCTCGGCGACGTGCAGCCGTTCGCGGGCGGCGTCGTCGCGGACGTGCCGCCGTTCGCGCAGACGGTCGTGGACGAGGACGTGCGGCCGTTCGCCGGTGGCGTGGCCGGCTCGGTGCAGCCGCTCGTCGAGTCGGTGACGGACCAGGTCCGGCCGGTCGTGGACGGCATCGGCGGCAGCGCCGAGGGCCTGGCCCAGGGCGCCGTCGGCGATGTGTCGCCGTTCGCGGGCGGTGTGGTCGCCGACGTGCAGCCGTTCGCGCAGGACCTGACGGGCACGGTCGGTGCCGACGCCCGGTCGCTCACCGGGAACGCCGTCGCAGGCGCCGAGGGCGTGACGGAGTCGGTCACCCCGGACTACCTGCCGGGCGGCGGCGCGACCGGCCTCCCGCTGTACGACGCCGCGTACCAGGCGACGTACAACGGCTGATCACGCGCCGACGTACCCGGCCCACGGACGCCGGATGATCACGCGACCCGCGTACGACCCGACGTACAACGGCTGATCACGCAAGCAAACGAGCGGGCCCGTCGCCCTCCCCCGCGGCGGGCCCGCTCGTGCCTGCCCGCGGTGCCCGGCCCGCCTGCGGACGGGACACCGCCGGGCGGCCCCGAAGTCACCGGCGTGCGGCCGGGCGCACGATCTGTGACCGTCATCACCGCGCAAATGTGATCTGCGATTTAGGGACCCACGTCCCACGGCGATAACCTGCGAGACGGACATGCCGCGTCCACGGCCACCGTGTACGCCTCCCTTGTGACAGCGCAGTCACGTTGCCCTTCGCGGCACGCCCACGCAGAAAACGAACCGCGAGATCACTGAAAAGGGACGGACGCGCGTGGACCTGTTCGAGTACCAGGCGAGGGACCTCTTCGCCAAGCACGGTGTACCGGTGCTGGCCGGTGAAGTCATCGACACGCCTGAGGCGGCGCGCGAGGCCACCGAGCGGCTTGGTGGCAAGTCGGTCGTCAAGGCACAGGTGAAGGTCGGTGGCCGCGGCAAGGCCGGCGGCGTGAAGCTGGCCGCGACCCCGGACGAGGCCGTCGCTCGCGCGACGGACATCCTCGGCATGGACATCAAGGGCCACACGGTCCACAAGGTGATGATCGCCGAGACGGCCCCGGAGATCGTGGAGGAGTACTACGTCTCCTTCCTCCTGGACCGCACCAACCGCACCTTCCTCTCCATCGCCTCCGTCGAGGGCGGCGTGGAGATCGAGGAGGTGGCGGCCACCCGCCCGGAGGCCGTCGCCAAGACCCCGATCGACGCCAATGAGGGTGTGACCAAGGAGAAGGCCCAGGAGATCGCCAAGGCGGCGAAGTTCCCGGCCGAGGTCGCCGACCAGGTCGCCGACATCCTCGTGACCCTGTGGGAGACCTTCGTCAAGGAGGACGCCCTCCTGGTCGAGGTCAACCCGCTCGCGAAGGTCAAGAGCGGCAAGGTCATCGCCCTCGACGGCAAGGTCTCGCTCGACGAGAACGCCGACTTCCGCCAGCCCGAGCACGAGGCGCTCGAGGACAAGGACGCAGCCAACCCGCTCGAGGCTGCTGCCAAGGCCAAGAACCTCAACTACGTCAAGCTCGACGGCGAGGTCGGCATCATCGGCAACGGCGCGGGTCTGGTCATGTCGACCCTCGACGTCGTCGCGTACGCCGGTGAGAACCACGGCAACGTGAAGCCCGCCAACTTCCTGGACATCGGTGGCGGCGCCTCCGCCGAGGTCATGGCGAACGGCCTCGAGATCATCCTCGGCGACCCGGACGTCAAGTCCGTCTTCGTCAACGTCTTCGGCGGCATCACCGCCTGCGACGAGGTCGCCAACGGCATCGTCCAGGCCCTGGAGCTCCTCAAGTCCAAGGGCGAAGAGGTCACCAAGCCGCTGGTCGTGCGCCTCGACGGCAACAACGCGGAGCTGGGTCGCAAGATCCTGAGCGACGCCAACCACCCGCTGGTGCAGCGCGTGGACACCATGGACGGCGCGGCCGACAAGGCCGCCGAGCTCGCCGCGGCTGCGAAGTAAGGGACGAGGTCAGACACCACCATGGCTATCTTCCTCAACAAGGACTCCAAGGTCATCGTCCAGGGCATGACCGGTGCCACGGGCATGAAGCACACCAAGCTCATGCTGGGTGACGGCACGAACATCGTCGGCGGCGTGAACCCGCGCAAGGCGGGCACCAACGTCGACATCGACGGCACCGAGATCCCGGTCTTCGGCTCCGTCGCCGAGGCCATGGAGAAGACGGGCGCCAACGTCTCCGTCCTCTTCGTGCCGCCGGCCTTCGCCAAGGCCGCCGTCGTCGAGGCCATCGACGCCGAGATCCCGCTCGCGGTCGTCATCACCGAGGGCATCGCCGTCCACGACTCCGCCGCCTTCTGGGCGTACGCGAAGACGAAGGGCAACAAGACGCGGATCATCGGCCCGAACTGCCCGGGTCTGATCACCCCCGGTCAGTCGAACGCCGGCATCATCCCGGGCGACATCACGAAGCCGGGCCGCATCGGCCTGGTCTCGAAGTCCGGCACGCTGACGTACCAGATGATGTACGAGCTCCGTGACATCGGCTTCTCGTCGGCCGTCGGCATCGGTGGCGACCCCATCATCGGTACGACGCACATCGACGCGCTCGCCGCGTTCGAGGCCGACCCCGACACCGACCTGATCGTGATGATCGGTGAGATCGGCGGCGACGCCGAGGAGCGGGCCGCGGACTTCATCAAGGAGAACGTGTCGAAGCCGGTCGTCGGTTACGTCGCGGGCTTCACGGCGCCCGAGGGCAAGACGATGGGCCACGCCGGCGCCATCGTCTCCGGCTCCTCCGGCACGGCCGCCGCGAAGAAGGAGGCCCTCGAGGCCGCCGGCGTCAAGGTCGGCAAGACGCCGACCGAGACGGCGAAGCTGGCGCGCGCGATCCTCGCCGGCTGACACCGTCCGCCATCGAAAGTGGGCCCGCACCTTGGGGTGCGGGCCCACTTTCGTTGTCCCGGCCGAGCAATCGCTTCGCTGGATGGGCGGTGATGATCCCTGCGGGCCGGTGGGGGGCTGGGCGCTCCCCCAAGTTCTCGGCTTCGCTCGAACAGGGGGGACCCCCTTCGCGGCGGAGCCGCATGTCGATACGGCCCCGCGCCCCTTACGGGGCGCGCTACCTGGCCACCGGCAGCAGACGTCCCGGGCCGCGGTGCGGTTCCGCGCGCAGTTTCTCGCGGAGGGCCTCGTCCTCGTACGACAGGGGCCCCGGGCCCATCCGCGGGGGTACGCCGCTGATGGCCCTGCCGGGGGACGGGACGGGCTCGTAGCGGGTGGGGGCGGTGCGCACCGTGAGGGCGGTGGCGCCGATGATCAGGGCCGTGAACGCGATGGCCGCGCGGGTCCAGAGGCGGGCCCGGCGCTCGCTGCCGAGCCGGACGCGCTCCGGCCGCGGCTGCCGCAGCCGCTCGGTGCGGCCGAGGGCGTCCAGGTGCCGGTGCAGGAGTTCCGGCTGCCCGTCGACGTCGGGCAGCGCCTCGGCGACGGCGCGGCGCGCGTGCATGAGGCGGTACGCCGCGGTGGGCGTGGTGGCCTCCGTCTCGGCGGCGGTCTCGGGCAGGTCGAGGCCGATGCCGTCGTAGAGCAGCAGCGTACGGCGCCGGGCGGGCGGCAGGCTCAGGAGCACGGTGAGGACCGCCCGGTGCGCGGCCTCCGCGGGCGGGGTGCCGGGGGTGCGGTGGGCGCGGCGGAAGCGGTGCCAGGGGGACAGCGCGTACTCGTGCGCCGCGGCCCGCACCCAGCTCGCCGGGTCGCGGTCCATGGCGACCTCCGGCCAGCGCTGCCAGGCCAGTTGGAAGGCCCGCTCGACGGATTCCTCGGCCAGGCCCGGGCGGCCGGTCAGGGCGTACGCCTGCCGGACGAGGGAGGGCGCGGTGCGCGTGCACAGCGCGTCGAAGGCGGCTTCGGGGGTGTGCGGGGAGGGGATGGGTCGCTTGGCGTAGGGGTCGGGGCCGGCCATGGGGTCCGGGGGCGCGTCCGGGTCTTCGAAGGCGGTGGGGGCGGGGGCCGTCGCCTCCGGGTCCGAGTCCGGGGCGGACGCCGAGTCCGGCGAGGCTTCCGGGACCGGGCCGGCAGCCGGGTCCGGGCCGACGGGCGGGGCCGAGGTCTCCTCCTGGTCGTAGGCCACCGTCGCCACCGCCTTCCGCGCGGACGCGGACTTCGGCGGGCCCGCCTCGTCGGGGCCGGTGCCGGGGGCCGCGGGGGAGTGGCCGTCGGCGAGCCCGGCCAGGAGGTGGGCGTACGCGACGCGGCTGTGGCCGCGGGGGTGCTTGTGGCCCGACTCCCAGGCCCGGACGGTCGCCCGGGAGACGCCCACCTTCGCGGCGACCTCGGCCTGGCTCAGCGACTTCGCCTCGCGCAGCCTGCGGCGTTCCTTGGGGGTCGGCAGCGGCATGGCAGGGCTCTGTGACATGGCTAGCCGATCCGTCGTCCGAGAAAGTACATAAACATATTTTTAGCGACACATCGGGCATTCCTCCGTTACATGGAGAAAGCGCGTGTCGTTGGGACCATGGCCGCGTGACCCACATGACCGACTCTGGTTCTCTGACGCTCTACCGGAAGCAGACGGCGCCGGGCCTCGGTACCTGCCTGCTCGGCGGGGCGATCGCCGCGGGGCTCGGGCTCGGCGCGTTCGCGGTGCTCGTGATGGGGCTGTGGATCAGCTCGCCGTATCCGGACAGCGGGCCGGGCGGCGCGCTGCACGTGGCGGCCGCGCTGTGGCTGCTCGCGCACGGCACGGAGCTGGTCCGCGCCGAGACGCTGTCCGGCGGACCCGCGCCGGTGGGCGTCACCCCCCTGCTGCTGCTCGCCCTGCCGGCCTGGCTGGTGCACCGTGCCGCCCGGGACGCGGCGGACCCGGACGAGCGGGCGATGGGGGTGCGGACCGCGTGGGCGGGCGTGGTCGGCGGCTATCTGCTGGTGGCGACGGCGGCCACGGTGTACGCGGCGGGCGGTGAGCTGGGCCCCTCGTGGCTGAGCGCGATGGCGCACGTGCCGCTGCTCGCGGTGGCGGCCGCGGGGTTCGGCGTGTGGACCGCGCACGGGCGGCCGCCCGGCCCGCTGCCGGGGGTGGTGCGGCGCGCGGCGGACGGGCTGCGGGTGCCGGACGCGGTACGTCGCTTCGTACGGGAACGGGGGGCCGCCGTGGGACGGGCCGCCGCCGCGGGGACGGCGGTGCTGGTGGGCGGGGGAGCGCTGCTCGTCGGGGTGTCGGTGGTGCTGCACGGAGGGCTGGTGCGGGATTCGTTCCTGGACGTCACCACGGTGTGGTCGGGGCGGTTCGCGGTGCTGTTCCTCGCCCTCGCGCTGGTGCCGAACGCGGCGGTGTGGGGGGCCGCGTACGCGCTCGGGCCGGGGTTCGTGCTGGGGGCCGGGACGGTGGTGGGGCCGCTCGGGGCCGACGCCGCTCCGCTGCTGCCTGCGTTCCCGCTGCTCGCGGCGGTGCCGGAGGCCGGGGGCGGGTCGCCGTTCACCTGGGCGGTGGGGGTGGTGCCGGTGCTGGCCGGGGGCGTGCTCGGGTGGTTCACGGCTCGGGCGGCGACGGCCGGGGCGGCGGCCTGGTCCTTGGGGCGTACGGCAGTGGGGGCCGCGGTGGCCGCGCTGCTCTGTGGGGTGGCTTGCGCCTGGCTCGCGGGGATGGCCGGGGGGCCGATGGGGGTGCGGGTGCTGGCCGAGTTCGGGCCGGTGTGGTGGCTCACGGGGCTTGCGGCTGTGGGGTGGACGGGGGTCGTGGGGGTGCCGGTGGCTTTGGGGGCTCGGTGGTGGCGGGTCCGGGCGGGGGCGCCTGTTCGGGCGGGGGCGCCTAAGAGGGAGGTTGTGCGGGGGCGTTGGGGGTGGATCTTGTGGTGGCGGAAGCGGGGCGTGGCCGGCTGCGGTGAGGCTGTGATTCCGGTGCCGCCCTTGCCCTCGGCTCCGCCCGCTGTCCCGCACGACTGCCTGCCGGGGCCCGAGCCGCGTGACCCCTTGTCGTGACAGTGGCCGTCGGACTGGGCTGTGCCCATGCGTTCTGCCGTGCGGAACGCCTGCCCACAGCATGTACCGGAAGCCCGTCGGTGTTGTGTATGATCATGACGTAACTTCGGTGCACAGCACGGGAGTCGCGCGTCTGTGGTCCAAGGAAAGACGTCCATCATCCGATGGGAGATGCAGGTGCAAGGCCTGCCGGGCGCTCCACTGACGAAGGTCCCCTCACGGGTGAAGTGAGGGGACCTTCGTCGTTGTGCGTGCGGAGGGGGAGTGGAGTACGTCCACACCGCCCCCCCCGGCAAGGGAAGCGGTGTGGACGTACGCGTCAGTCGCGGTCCGTCAGGAGCGGGCGCAGCTCCTTCGGGAGCAGGTCGTCGCAGGACTGGCGGGACTCGGTGGTGAGGGCGTCGTCACGGCACGTGTAGTAGTCCCGGTAGATGAGCTGCGCGGCGAACGTCGCGAGCACCATCACCAGCGCCAGCGAAGCCGTGACCAGACCGCTGATCGCCGCCGTCGTCTGCGGCCGCGAACCGCCGCCGGAGCCGCCGGACGCCCCGGAGCCCGCGCCGCCTCCGGAAGCGGTCGCACCACCGGACGCCCCCTGCGCGGCCGCCGGCACCGGAGCCGTCGGGTCCGCCGCGCGCGGCTTGGCCCGCAGCGCGCTGATCGCCCAGTACAGGCCGAGCGCGCCGAGCAGCAACGCCACGTACCGCCAGCCGAAGAGCGCGAAGAAGAACGCCCACATGCCGGAGAGCAGCGCG
This sequence comes from Streptomyces aureoverticillatus, assembly GCF_014649395.1. Lineage (GTDB taxonomy): Bacteria > Actinomycetota > Actinomycetes > Streptomycetales > Streptomycetaceae > Streptomyces > Streptomyces aureoverticillatus. The sequence continues at coordinate 825,309 of NZ_BMSY01000001.1, read as the reverse complement.
TAGCGGGCGCGGCGCTGGGCCGGGTCCGTGGGGTCCCAGCGCATCCCGCCGCCCTGCCCGCCGGAGCCGGACCCCGAGCCGTCGGGGCCCTGGCCGCGGGGCCGCTCGCCGAAGCCGCCGCCCGAGGAGCGGCCGGGCTGCCGGTCGCTCCACTGGCTGCCCCAGGGCGACTCGCCCCGGCCGCCTTCGTCACCGTTGCCGTTGCCACCGTTGTCGCCGGACCCCTGCCCGCCCGCGGGCCGCCGCGGCTGCCAGGGCTGCTCCGGCGCTCCCTCGGGCGGCGGCGCGAAGGGATTGTCCTCGGAAGAGCCACTGCTTCCGGAAGAGCCACTGGTTCCGGAAGAGCCACTGGATCCGGAGGATCCGCCGGACCCGGAAGAATCCCCGGACCTTCCGGACCCCCCGGCCCCGCCGGAGTCCCGCGGCGGCGAGGAAGGCTGCCCGCCCGCGTCCCGCAGCAGCGGCGAGCCTCCCCCGAGCTCTCGGCTCCGCTCGAGCAGGGGAGACCCCACCCCGTCGCGTGTCGAGCCCTGCGTGCGGGACGGGTCGTACGCGAAGGGCAGCGGGAGGCGGAGGCTACGGTCCGGCATCAGGTGTGCGTCTTCCCCTTGATAGAGCTCGGCGGCCCGGTTCGGCGGATCGGGCAACTCGGAGGTGGAGCTTGGCAACTCGGTGTTCAGGAGTCTGCCCCCACAGACGCTACCTTCCGGCCGCGCCCCCGTCCCGTGAGGGGCCGTCCGGTGTGCCGGTATCGTTGCTGACGGTCGGCCGCTTCGTAGGGTTCCCCGTATCGGGGGACACGAAGCCTTCGTACGACCATACAAAGAGCACTCCCGAGAAAGGGCCCCGCCGTGGCCAAGGCCAAGCGCCTCGTCGTGCTGGTCTCCGGATCAGGTACGAATCTGCAGGCACTCCTCGACGCCATCGCGGAGCGCGGCGCGGACGCCTATGGCGCCGAGGTCGTGGCCGTCGGCGCCGACCGGACCGGCATCGCGGGCCTGGAGCGCGCCGAGCGGGCGGGCCTGCCGACGTTCGTGTGCCGGGTGAAGGACTACCCGAGCCGGGACGAATGGGACCGCGCGCTCGCCGAGGCCACCGCGGCGTACGAGCCCGACCTGGTCGTCTCCGCCGGGTTCATGAAGATCGTCGGGAAGGAATTCCTGGCGCGGTTCGGCGGCCGCACGGTGAACACGCACCCGGCGCTGCTGCCCAGTTTTCCGGGGGCCCACGGCGTCCGCGACGCGCTCGCGTACGGCGCGAAGGTCACCGGCTGCACCGTCCACTTCGTCGACGACGGCGTCGACAGCGGCCCGATCATCGCGCAGGGCGTGGTGGAGGTACGGGACGAGGACGACGAGAGCGCGCTGCACGAGCGCATCAAGGAAGTCGAGCGAAGGCTGCTCGTCGAAGTCGTGGGGCGCCTGGCCCGCGACGGCTTCTCGATTGAGGGACGAAAGGTAGTTATCCCGTGACCGCCGAAGGTACGGCCACCGCCGAAGGTACGAAAGCCCCGATCAGGCGCGCACTCATCAGCGTCTACGACAAGACCGGCCTGGAAGACCTCGCGCGCGGGCTCCACGAGTCGGGCGTCGAGCTCGTGTCGACCGGCTCCACCGCCGCCCGGATCGCCGCGGCCGGGGTGCCGGTCACCAAGGTCGAGGAGCTCACCGGCTTCCCCGAGTGCCTGGACGGCCGGGTGAAGACGCTGCACCCGCGCGTGCACGCCGGCATCCTCGCCGACCTGCGCCTGGAGGCGCACCGCAGGCAGCTCCAGGAGCTCGGCGTCGAGCCGTTCGGCCTCGTCGTCGTGAACCTCTACCCGTTCCGCGAGACCGTCGCGTCCGGCGCGAGCTACGACGAGTGCGTGGAGCAGATCGACATCGGCGGCCCGTCGATGGTCCGCGCCGCCGCAAAGAACCACCCGTCGGTCGCGGTCGTCACGAGCCCGGCCCGGTACGCCGACACGCTCGCCGCCGTCCGCACCGGCGGCTTCGACTTCGAGGCCCGCCGGGAGCTCGCGGCAGAAGCGTTCCAGCACACCGCCGCGTACGACATCGCCGTCGCGAACTGGTTCCTGGAGACCGAGCAGTCCGGCAAGGCCGGCTTCCCCGACTTCATCGGCGCCGCCTTCGACCTGAAGAACCAGCTCCGCTACGGCGAGAACCCGCACCAGCAGGCCGCCCTGTACACGGACGGCCGCGGTGGCCTCGCCGAGGCCGAGCAGCTGCACGGCAAGGAGATGTCGTACAACAACTACACGGACACGGACGCCGCGCGCCGTGCCGCGTACGACCACGACGACCCGTGCGTGGCCATCATCAAGCACGCCAACCCGTGCGGCATCGCGATCGGCGGCAATGTCGCCGAGGCGCACCGCAAGGCGCACGCCTGCGACCCGCTGTCCGCGTTCGGCGGCGTCATCGCCGTGAACCGGCCGGTGACCAAGGAGATGGCGGAGCAGGTCGCCGACATCTTCACCGAGGTCATCGTCGCGCCCGATTACGAGGACGGCGCGCTGGAGGCCCTCACCAAGAAGAAGAACATCCGCGTCCTGCGCGCCCCGCAGGCGCCCGCCGCACCCGTCGAGGTCAAGCCCATCGACGGCGGCGCGCTGCTCCAGGTCACCGACCGGCTCCAGGCCGACGGCGACAACCCGGCCAACTGGACCCTCGCGACGGGGGACGCCCTCTCCAAGGGCGAGCTCGCCGAACTGGCCTTCGCCTGGCGGGCCTGCCGCGCCGTGAAGTCCAACGCGATCCTGCTCGCCAAGGACGGCGCGTCCGTCGGCGTCGGCATGGGGCAGGTCAACCGCGTCGACTCCGCGAAGCTCGCGGTCGAGCGGGCGGGCGAGGACCGCGCCCGCGGCGCGTTCGCCGCGTCCGACGCGTTCTTCCCCTTCCCCGACGGCCTGGAGGTCCTCACCGCCGCGGGCGTCAAGGCCGTTGTCCAGCCCGGCGGTTCGGTCCGCGACGAACTCGTCGTCGAGGCCGCGAAGAAGGCGGGCGTGACGATGTACTTCACGGGGACGCGGCACTTCTTCCACTGACCTCGTGTGCGTACGACTGACCTCGTATACGTACGAACTGACCTCGTATACGTACGACGCGGGCGCCGCACCCTCCGGGGATGCGGCGCCCGTGGGCGTCTCTACGGGGCGCGGTCAGTTGTTGGACCGCTGGATGACCATGGTCTTGGCGGCCTTGTCGTGCCAGCCCTGCTGGCGGCCCGTCTTGTCCCAGAACGGGGACAGATAGACGAGGAGCTGGCCGATGCCGCAGGCCAGGGAGCCCACGACCGGGATGATGTAGCGGACGAACGCGGCGCCGACCCCCGGATTCCGGCCCGTCTCCGCGTCCACGACGCGGATGCCGACGGCGAGCTTGCCGAGCGTGCCGCCGACCAGAGTGGTCATCAGCCACTCGTAGACCAGGCCGAAGATGCCGATGACGGCGATGACGGCACCCATCTGGGCGGCGATGTCGGAGCCGGCGTCGTTCATGCAGCTGTCGTAGTTGACGGAGCCGGGGTCGCAGTCCTTCGCCTCGTTGAACGCGCTGACGACACCGGCGGCGGTGAGGATCGCGATGATGACGCCGAACGCCACCCCGTCGATGACGCGGGCTCCGAAGCGGCGGCCCATGGACGCCACCGTCGGGCCGGGGCCGCCCGGGTAGCCGTAACCGCCGGGCTGCTGGGGGTAGGCGCCGTACGGCTGGGCCTGCTGCGGGTAGGCGGCGTAGCCCTGGCCCGGGTAGCCGCCCTGCTGCGGCGGGACGCCCTGGGGAGCCTGCTGGGGGTAGCCGTATCCGGGGCCGAAGCCCGGTGGCGGCTGGTTGGGGTCCTGGGGCGGCGGCCCGTAGGGGTTGCTCATGCTGGGGATTCCTCCGTCGGGAAGTGCGGGGACGTCGCGACACGCACGGAGGAAAACGTTCACAGAAGCGTCGGTCCCCCCGACACCGGCCGCGGCACTGTGGCCTCATGGTTCTGTAGCGCCGCCGCGTTTGTCCAGCCGGGCCCCCAGACGTTGTGCGAGTGCAATCCGGGGGTGCGGCGAAGGGCCCGGGAGCGCCCCCGGATTGGTACGCGGGCGGGCTCATCCGCGAGGATGGGGGTATGACCGCCCAGATTCTCGATGGCAAGGCCACCGCAGCAGCGATCAAGTCCGAACTGACCGCCCGCGTGGCGGCCCTGAAGGAGAAGGGCGTGACGCCCGGCCTCGGTACCGTCCTGGTCGGCGACGACCCCGGCAGCCACAAGTACGTCGCGGGCAAGCACCGCGACTGCGCCCAGGTCGGCATCGCCTCCATCCAGCGCGAACTGCCCGCGACCGCCTCCCAGGAGGAGATCGAGGCCGTCGTGCGCGAGCTCAACGACGACCCCGCGTGCACCGGCTACATCGTGCAACTGCCCCTGCCCAAGGGCATCGACGAGAACCGCATCCTGGAGCTGATGGACCCGGCCAAGGACGCGGACGGTCTGCACCCCACCAACCTGGGGCGCCTCGTCCTGAACGAGCCCGGTCCGCTGCCGTGCACCCCCTACGGGATCATCCGGCTGCTGCGGCAGCACAACGTGGAGATCAAGGGCGCCGAGGTCGTCGTGGTCGGACGCGGCGTGACCATCGGGCGGCCGATGCCGCTGCTGCTCACCCGCAAGTCGGAGAACGCGACGGTCACCCAGTGCCACACCGGCACCCGTGACCTCTCCTCCCACCTGAAGCGGGCCGACATCATCGTGGCCGCGGCCGGGGTGCCGCACCTCATCAAGGCCGAGGACGTGAAGCCCGGCGCCGCCGTGCTCGACGTCGGCGTCTCGCGGGACGACAACGGCAGGATCGTCGGCGATGTCGAGCCGGGCGTCGCCGAGGTCGCCGGGTGGATCTCGCCCAACCCGGGCGGCGTGGGCCCGATGACGCGCGCCCAGCTCCTCGTCAACGTCGTCGAGGCCGCGGAACGTGTCGCTGCCGCGGGCTGAGCGGGGGAAGGGTGACGGGATGAACGTGGAGGCGAAGGGCGGCGGCCCGGCCGCGGCGGGGGCCTCCCCTGCCGGGGAGGGCGCTTCCGCCGCGGGGGCGGCGGCCGGGGCCGACGCCGAGCCCGAAGGCGGGGCCCCCACCGAGGCTCACGCCGAGGCCGAAGCCGGGGCCCCGACCAGGGCCCACGCCGAGCCCGAAACCGGGAGCGAGGCCGACGCCGCGTCCGCAGGCGGGCGTGGGCGCGAGGCCGGGGCCGAAGCTGACGCCGGGCCCGGCGCCGAGCCCGAAGCCGACGCCGGGCCCGGCGCCGAGCCCGATGCCGACGCCCGGTCCGGCGCCGAGCCCGATGCCGACGCCCGGTCCGGCGCCGAGCCCGATGCCGACGCCGAGCCCGGCACCGGCATCGACGACGGCTTCGCCAAGGGTGCCGTCAGCGCCCCCGGTCCCGACGGCGAACCCCGCAAGGTGTCCCGGCGGTTCCCGCTGTTCACGCGGGACACCGCACGGCCCGAGGGCGGGGGACGCGCGGCGTCGGGGGACGCGCCGGCCCCGGCGCGGCAGTGGCCGCTGCTCGGCGTGGTGTCCCTGGTGGGGGTCGGCCTGCTCCTGACGGCCTTCGACGTGTTCCGCGTCGGCACGCTGCTGATCGGGCTCGCGCTGCTCGCGGGCGCCGTGATGCGCTGGTGGCTGCCGGGCGTCGGCATGCTGGCGGTGCGCTCGCGGTTCACGGACATGGTGACGTACGGCAGTCTCGGCCTGGTGATCGTGCTGCTCGCGATGATGGCGCAGCCGGACCCGTGGCTGGAGATCCCGTTCCTCGACGACACGCTGCACTTCACGATCAGCAGCTGAGCGCTCCGCTGGATGTGCCACACCATGCCGTCGCGAGCCCGCAGTTGCGTCGTGGCTGGTCGCGCCCGCGCGGCGGAGCCGCATGTGTCAGGGCCCCGCGCCCCTTCAGGGCGCCACCGAACCGCAGCTGACGTCACCGGGACCGCTTGGCCGGGAGCCGTCGGCCCCCTCCGGGAGGGGGCCGACGCGCCGGACAGCACATGCCAACGGCCCGTACTCGCCAGGTGAGTACGGGCCGTTGGCCGTGGGGGCAGGGGGTGGTGCGGCGGTCGCGGGCCCGTTCCTCCGTGCGCCCCTGCACGGAGCCGCAACCTCAGTGGTCTGTAGTTGTCGCACCTCACGATGCGTTGTCACACCTCACGACGCGGTCAAGCCGTCGTGCCGGTGCTGAAGACTGTGGAGCGCAGGCCCGGTCCCCCGTGCAAACCCCCGTTTACAGGCCCGCGCTCCCTTCCCCCGGCGCACCGTTTCGTCAAGGCGGCGCGGTGGGTGGTGCTGAGCAAGAACCTACGCGGGGCGGGCGTCACCCGTCGTCCCGTGCCGGGTTGACGTTCGGATACCGCCAGGGTCGTACAACTACCCCGGCTACAACTTCCGCGGTACGGCGGACGATGGACGAATACTGGCGGGTACGCGGGCTACGCTGCGGCGATGCGTCTCCGCCCGTTCACCGTCGATGCGCTGCTCGCCCTGGGGCAAGCGGCGAACGTGGTGTTGACCGGTCCGCAGGCGGAGAACCTCGGCTGGCCCGCGATGGACGCCCGGGCCTATGTCCTCGCGCTCGTGGTCATCCTGCCGACCCTGTTCCGCTCGAAGGCCCCGCTCGCCGTCTGCCTGCTGACGTACGGCATCTGGGCCGTGTACCTGTCCTTCGGCTACTGGCCCGTGGTGACATCGGTCGGTCCGATGCTGTGCCTCTACACCGTCGCGCTCCAGCTTCCCACCCGGACGTCCGGCTACTGCGCGGGCCTGCTCGCCGCCACCTGGATCTTCAGCGGCCTGGTGAGTGACTACCCGGACTCGATCCCGACGATCGCCACCCAGGCCATCTGCGTCAACGCCCTGGTGTGGCGCATGGGATACCTGGCCCGCCGCTCCGCCGAACTCGCCCGCAGGACCCGCGCCGAACAGCAGCAGCGGGCCCAGGACGCGGTCGTGGAGGAACGCGGCCGGATAGCGCGGGAGATGCACGACGTCGTCGCCCACCACATGTCGGTGATCTCCGTGCAGGCGGGGCTCGCCACGTTCGTCTTCGACTCCGACGCCAAGACGGCGCGCGCCGCGCTCGGCACCATCTCCGGCACCAGCGCGGAGGCCCTGGAGGAGATGCGGCGCATGCTGCGCGTGCTGCGGGCCCAGGAGGGCGACGGCGAGGTGCCGGACGCGCCGATGCCGGGGCTCGACCGCATCAGGGACATGACGGACCGAGTCAGGGCGGGCGGTGTGCCCGTCGAGTTCAGGGTCACGGGAACGCCGCGGCCGATCGCGCCCGGCGTCGAGCTGTGCGCGTACCGCATCGTGCAGGAGGCCCTCACCAACGTCCTCAAGCACGCCCGGCAGGCCAGCGCGAGCGTGGAGTTGCACTACCGCCGCGACCACATCGAGGTGTCCGTGACCAATGACGGGGAGGGGGTGATTCCGGACAGAGTGAGGAGTAGTGGTGGACATGGGTTGATCGGTATGCGAGAACGGGCCAAGCTCTACGGCGGAACGATCAGCATCGGGCCGCGCAGCGCGGGAGGGTTCGCCGTCAGGCTCACCCTGCCGACGTCGGCGCGGGCCGCACCGCGGGAAGACGACGCCACCGAATGACCTCTGCGCACATCAAAGTGCTTGTCGTGGACGACCAGTTCCTCATCCGCGCCGGGCTCGTCGGTGTGCTCAGGGCCGCGCCCGGCATCGAGGTCGTCGGCGAGGCGGGGGACGGCGCGGAGGCCGTGGAACTGGCCGCGTCCGCGCGCCCCGACGTGATCCTCATGGACATCCGCATGCCCGGCATGAACGGCATCACGGCCACCGAGCGCATCCTCGCCGAGGCCGCCGACCCGCCGCCGCGCATCCTGGTCCTCACCACCTTCGACCTCGACGAGTACGTGTACGGGGCGCTCCGCGCGGGCGCCGCGGGCTTCCTGCTCAAGGACTCGGGGCCGGAGCGGCTGCTCGCCGCGGTGGCCGCGGTCGACAGCGGCGACGCGCTGTTCGCGCCGAGCGTCACGCGCCGCCTGGTGGAGGCCTTCGCGGTACGTTCCGGGGCCGTGGCCGACGCGGGCGTCCCGCCCGACCTCGCCGCGCTCACCGGGCGCGAGCTCGAGGTCCTGAAGCTGATCGCGCGCGGCCTGTCCAACGCGGAGATAGCCGACCGCCTCTACATCAGCGAGGCGACCGTCAAGACGCATCTCAACCGCACCATGAACAAGCTCGATCTGGACACCAGGGCCCAGGCCGTGGTGATCGCCTACGAGACCGGTCTGGTGACTCCGGGCGGCTCGGGAGCCGGCCTCTGACGGTCCGGGTGCGGACCCCGTATCCGCTGTATCCGCTGGTGACGCACGCAAGACGGCGCCCGTCCTCTCCCCCGTGGGAGGACGGGCGCCGTCGGTTCGCGGGAGCGAGCCGCCTGCTCGCCGCGTGCCTCAAGCGTCATGGACGCGCCATCCCGGCAGCAAGTCGGGCCAGGTCCCTGTGGCACGGAAGTGACCATTCCGCAGCGGTGTTCTGGGCCCGCTACGGGTGCGAGACGACCTGGCCGGAGCGGGCGAAACGGAAGATCCGGACGGAACCGAACCGGGTCCCGTGACCGTCAGTCGGTCGACGCGACCGTCCGTCGGCGACCGGGTCGCGCAGGGGGTGCACCATGAGGACGCGCGCGGGCGCCTGGCAACCGCTTCCGGACCGACTGCCGCCGGAGGTACGCCATCTCGTCGAGCAGTTGCGACGGCTCAAGGACCACACGGGCCTGAGCCTCGTCGCACTCGGCGCCAGAACCGCGTACAGCAAGTCCTCCTGGCAGCGCTACCTCAACGCCCAACAGCCCCCGCCCCGCGACGCCGTGCTCGCGCTGGGCCGGATCGCGGGGGCGGACGGCGCGCGGCTCGCGGCGGGGTGGGAGCTGGCGGTGAAGGTGTGGCCGCGTGCGGGCGAGCCGGGGGCGGCGGCCGACACGTCGGCCACGGCGCAGGTGGGGCCGGTGCGGCCGGTGGGACCGGTGGACGCGGGGGGCCTCGCGGTCCCGGTGGGCCGATCCCCGATGGGTCCGACGCACCCGACGGGCCCGATGGCCGTGGCCCCCGCGCCCGCCCCGCGCCGGTCCGCCCCCGTCCGGCGCCGCGCGCCGTCCTGGCGGCTCGTCGCCTGCTCGGCGCTCGCGGTGATCGCGCTGCTGCTCGCGGGCCTGCTGTGGATCCTCGCGCAGGTGGTGGCGGAGCGCGGCGGCACCGGCGGGCAGCCGCCGGCTCCCGGCGCGAGCGTCTCCGAGCAGCTCGGCACGCGCCGGGCCCCGGGGACCGCCACGGAGTGACGGCCCCTGGGGCGGGAGCCGGGGTGCGCCCGGCCGGAGCGGCTGTCAGCCCAGGCGGTTGTACGAGGCCTTCTTCCAGTGGCCGTCGATCTTCACGTAGTACGTGCCGGCGAGCCGCTTGAAGCCGACCTGGCGCACGAAGCCCGTGTAGTCGACCTGGCCGCCGGAGTGCGGGCCGCTGAGGAAGTTGTCGGCGGCGCCGAACGTCTCCTTGCCGACGACGCCGTCGACGTCCTCCAGGTCCTCGTGGGCCTGCCACCACTTCGTGGCGGACGCCGTCTTCCAGCCGAAGTGGCCGTCGACGTCGGCCTTCTTGAAGGTGTGCAGGGCGCCGTTGCCGTCGCGCCACTTGGCGCCGTCCGCGTACAGGACGCTCTGCCACAGCCAGGTGGCGTTGGAGTGCGCGTGGCGGTGGCGGGAGAGCGTGCCCTCGTCGCCCCAGTCGTTGAAGGCGTCGCCGCCGCCGTCGATGACGTGCGGCCCGGCGGCCTGGGCCAGCGGCGCGGTGCCGGCGAGCGCGAGGCCGGTGCCCGCGGTCACGGCGACGGCGGCGGCGAGGAGCCGGCGCGGGCGGCGGGTGCCGGTGGTGGTGCGGTGGTGCATGGTGGTTCCCCCCTGGTGGTTCGGTCACGGCACACAGGTGCCGCGTGACTGCCGTACGCCGGGCTGACGTGCGGCGGTGTCGTGTTCGATGCTTCGGCACCGGGGCCGGACGGAAAAGGGTCAACCGCCGCATTCGGGACGGTTCTGGGACGTCCCGGTCCGGGAGCTGGGGTTCCGCATTGTGGAGTGGGACGTCGATGGGACACTGGGCCGTGGACCGCGGGGCGTGCGACGGGGCACACTCTGTCCCAAATGCTCCTGTGCGCTCCCATTCCGGGAACTGACATCCCGGCTCGGCGCATCCCTCTGGGTAGTTCAGGCTGGATGACGCCGGGTCGTGATCCGGCCCGGGGTGGTTCCGCACCGGAGCGCCGGGGGCTCGCGCGGGGCGCCGGGAGCACCGGGGCAGAGGGCACGACGCGCGGGGGCAGTCAGGCACGTACGGGGGGAATAGGGGGAGCAATGCCTCGTTGGAAGGCGCTACCGGATGAGCTCGACCCGCAGGTCAGGGAGTTCGCGAGCCAGTTGCGCAGGCTGGTCGACCGCAGCGGTCTCAGCATCGCGGCCGTGTCGGACCGGACCGGCTACAGCAAGACGTCGTGGGAGCGCTATCTGAACGGGCGGCTGCTCGCCCCCAAGGGCGCGATCGTCGCGCTCGCCGAAGTCACCGGCACGCCGCCGGTGCACCTCATCACCATGTGGGAGCTGGCGGAGCGGGCCTGGAGCCGCTCCGAGATGCGGCACGACATGACGATGCAGGCCATACGCATCTCCCAGGCGCGGGCCGCGCTCGGCGAGCTCGCGGCGAACCCGCCCGGCGGCTCCAAGGACGCCAAGGACTCCAAGGGCGCGAGGTCGTCCAAGGCTCCCAAGGGGAGCGGCGGTTCGGAGAAGGCGCGGGGCGGCGGGGTCGGTGCGGTGACCGGGATCGCCGGTCCTGCCGGGGTGTCGCCGACGATGCCGCCGGTGGCGCGGGAGCCGGAGGGGGTGCGGTACGGGGCGGCGTCCGGGGTGTCCGGAGCGGCCGGGCCCGCCGCCGCTTCGGCGTCGGCCCCGGCTTCGGCTCCCGCCCCGGCCTCGGCCCAGGCGCCGTCGACTCCCTCCTCCCGTTCGTACGAGGCGTCGGCGCCGCCCGCCGCCTCGGCGGCCACGGCGTCGGTGCCGCCGGCGTACGGGCCCGGGCCCGGCGCGGGGGGCGACGGGAAGTCGCCCGACGGGCAGCGGCGCAAGCGGAAGCTGACGATGTTCCTCGCCGGGATCGTCGGGGCGCTCGTCGTGATCGCCGCGGCCGTCTTCCTCACGGACCTCGGCAAGGACGACGACGGCGGCCGCGACAAGGCGAAGCCGTCGGCCTCGCCGACGACGTCCACCGCGGATCTGCCCGCGGGGGTGGAGTGCAGCGGGGCCGGCTGCGCCGGCAAGGATCCCGAGAACATGGGGTGCGGGGGCGAGTTCGCCAGGACCACGTCCCGGGTGACCGTGGGGACGAAGACGCTCGTCGAGGTGCGGTACAGCAAGACGTGCGGGGCCGCGTGGGCGCGGATCACCCAGGCGGCGCCCGGGGACAAGGTCCAGATCACCGGGTCCGGTTCGGCCGCCCGGCAGAACGGGACCGTGGACGCCGACCTCGACGCGTACACGCCGATGGTCGCCGTGAAGAACGCGGCGGCCGCGAAGGCGTGCGCGACGCTGAAGTCCGGCCAGACGGGCTGCACGAAGTGACTGCCGTCGGCTGCGGGGGGTCGGCCCACCGTGGGCCGACGGGCGGGCGTGCGGCTAGGGGTGCCCCTCCCTTCACCTGACAGTGACCGCCGACGTGGGTCGTGCCCTTGCCTCTACATTTCGGCACCGTCGGCCTGGGCTGTCTTAAGGGTCGGGAGCCGCCCCTGGCGGCCCAGCTGCCCACAGCAGGGGGAGCGGCCGGGGGGGGCGTGCCCCCCACTCAGCTCGTCGACGCCCGACCGGGCGCAGTGGCACCGGAGGTGCAGGACCGCCTCGCCGGGTGGCGTGGGTGCGCGTGGGCTGCGGCCCGAGGGTGTTTGTTCCGGTGAACGGGAAGGGGGTCCCCCCTGCTCTTTAAGAGCTTGGGGGAGGGTGGGAGGTATCCGCCGCGGTAGCGGCGGGGACGAAATCTGCGTGCCGCGGGGAGGAATGCCAAGCCCCCCGCCGGGCAGGCGCACCGTACCCCCACGGGAGTGGTCACACCCCCCGGCGGCCGCCACGTCTCCTCTCCCGAGGTGGCGGCCGCCACCTCCACCCGCCGTGTGGGGCGAGCCACACCGCCCTGACGCCCCCGGCGAGAACCGGCGCGATAGCCTGACCGCGGATCTCTCTTGATGCCAAGAGATCGATCATCGAGAGGCGATCGAAGAGGCGTCGGCAGGGGATCCAGCACATGGGGCAGGGACCCCCACCGCCAGCTGTCTTACGGAGATCGCCATGACCCGCACTCCCGTGAATGTCACCGTCACCGGCGCGGCCGGCCAGATCGGCTACGCGCTGCTGTTCCGCATCGCCTCCGGCCACCTGCTCGGCCCGGACGTGCCGGTCAACCTGCGCCTCCTGGAGATCACGCCCGCCCTGAAGGCCGCCGAGGGCACCGCGATGGAGCTCGACGACTGCGCCTTCCCGCTGCTCAGCGGCATCGAGATCAGCGACGACCCGAACGTCGCCTTCGACGGCGCGAACGTCGCCCTCCTCGTCGGCGCCCGCCCCCGCACCAAGGGCATGGAGCGCGGCGACCTCCTGGAGGCCAACGGCGGCATCTTCAAGCCGCAGGGCAAGGCCATCAACGACCACGCCGCGGACGACATCAAGGTCCTCGTCGTCGGCAACCCGGCCAACACCAACGCCCTGATCGCCCAGGCCGCCGCCCCGGACGTACCGGCGGAGCGCTTCACCGCGATGACCCGCCTCGACCACAACCGCGCGCTGTCGCAGCTCGCGAAGAAGACCGGCACCTCGGTCTCCGACATCAAGCGCCTCACCATCTGGGGCAACCACTCGGCGACGCAGTACCCGGACGTCTTCCACGCGGAGATCGCCGGCAAGAACGCCGCCGAGGTCGTGAACGACGAGCAGTGGCTCGCCGACACCTTCATCCCGACCGTCGCCAAGCGCGGCGCCGCGATCATCGAGGCCCGTGGCGCGTCCTCGGCCGCCTCCGCCGCCAACGCCGCCATCGACCACGTGCACACGTGGGTCAACGGCACGGCCGCCGGCGACTGGACCTCCATGGGCATCCCGTCCGACGGTTCGTACGGCGTCCCGGAGGGCCTCATCTCCTCCTTCCCCGTCACCGCCAAGGACGGCAAGTACGAGATCGTCCAGGGCCTGGAGATCAACGAGTTCTCCCGCGCCCGCATCGACGCCTCCGTCAAGGAGCTCGAGGAGGAGCGCGAGGCGGTCCGCGGCCTCGGCCTCATCTAAGGCACCGTCGTCCAGGCGTACGCCTGACGGCAGCCAACCGCCCTCCGGCGGCCGCGTACCGCGGTCACCGGAGGGCGGTTTGTGTCCCGGGCAAGTTCCCTCCGGCATTTTCTTTCGGGGGACAGCCACCGCATTCCCAGGACGCCCACCGCCCGCTCCGCATAACTTGCGCCGCATGCGAGCCGATCCACCCCAGCGGCGGCCCCGCCCGAACAAGCCCCGGCACGAGTACGCGGGCACCGACGCCACCCGGCTGCTCTGCGCGGGCGCCCACGTCAGCGCCGCGTTCCGCAGACGCGTCGTCGACGAACTGGTCGGCCACGCCGAGCGCCCCGTGGCGCCGCCGCTCGGCGCCGACGTGCTGCCCGTCCTCGCGCACGCGCTGCGCGCCCGGCGCGACGAGCTGGTGACCGCGCTGCTGCTGCTCACCGTCTGGGCCGGCTTCCTGGCCACGGACGCCCTGATGATCTGGGACGGCCTGGAGGACCGCTCCGGCGGCGACGCGGGACTGACCGGCGCCGAGATCGCCCTGCTCCCGTTCGGCACGGACGCGGCCGCCGCCGAAGGCCCGGAGCCCGGCGGCGAGTTGGGCGGCCTGGTGCCGGGCGGCTGGGCACTGGCGTACGCGGTCGTCGTGCTGCTGCTGTGGTGCGCGCGCGTCGTCGGGGGCCGGGACACGGGCGTCGGGGCGCCGCTGCGGCCGGTGCCGCTGCCCGCGCCGCTGGCGTGGCTGCGGCGCCGCTTCGGCTGGCTCCTGACGTACACGGCCTGGTCGACCGCGGTCGCGTACGGGATCGCGGCGCTCGCCGGAATCGCCGACACGCCCTACCCGGTGATCTTCCCGCTGCTCATCGCGTCCGTGGTCTGGCGCCACCAGTTCCTGCGCACGCGGATGCTGCGCGCCAGGCTCGCCCCGCGGACCTTCGCCGGGGCCGCTCAGCCGCGCCTGCCCGCCTGGTACGGCCGCATCGAGCGGTGCGTGCGCCGGGAGCAGCGCGCGTCTCTCACCCTGTACGACGTGAACCGCCCCTTCGTCGGCGCCGGCACGCCCCGCGAACCCTGGTCGGTCGTCCTGGAGTTGAAGCGCGCCAGCACGGGCCGAGCCGACGAGACGACAGGTCCGAACGGCGCCGCCCCGAACGGCTCAGGTCCGAACGGCGCCGCCCCGAACGGCTCAGGTCCGAACGGCGCCGCTCCGAACGGCTCCGGTCCCTACGACGCGGCTTCGCACGACGCCGACCCGAACGGCGCCGTGCCCCGCCAGGGAGGCATCGGCACCGGCACCCCCGTCCCGCTCACCGCGCGCGACGTGATCAGGATGATCGAGCCCCGCCTGGAGGACCTGCGCACCGCGGCCGCCGCCACCAGCCGGGACCGGCTGCGGCAGCTGGAGATCGAGGAGTTCGTGTATCTCCCCGCGGGCGCGGGCCGCGACGAGTTGCTCGCCACCGGGCAGGGCACGCGGACGGCGGTCGTGTACGACGACGAGCAGGCCGAGCGCCATCTCGACGAGGCGGCCGGCGAAGGCGGCGAGGCGCGGCGGCACTTCCTGCGCATCCGCGTCGGCGCCTGGAACGAACAGGTCGTCGTCTCGCTCCTGGTCCGGGTGCACACCCAGGGCGGCATGCTGGTCCTGGAGGTCGTCCCGCACGTACTCGGGCCCATCAGGCCGGAGTTCCGCCACGTCGACGCGCTCGTCGCGAGTGAACCGGCGGGCCCCCTGCGCGACGCCGTCCGCGCCTGCGTCGCCGCCCCGGCCGTGTCCGTGGCCGTCGGCATCACCGCCCTGCGCTGGCTCCCCTCCCTCGGCACGGCGCTGCGCCTGTGGCTGACCATGCCCGCCACGGACGCGGATGCGGACACGGACACGGACGCGGGGCGGGCCACGGGCAGGACCGGTGCCGCCCCCGTCCTGCGGCACGTCACCCGCGCGCTCCGCGCCGTCGGCTCCCGCCTCGTCCCGGAGCCGGGGAGCGCCCCCGACGCCCCGCTCGTCTCCCTGCGCCAACTCGCCGCCACCGAGAACCTCTCCCTCTTCCAGGAGATGGACGTCGCCCGCTACACGCGCACGCTCCAGGACCGCATCGGCGAGGGCGTGCGCGACGCGCTGGCGGCGGGCGGCTACCGCACCGACCGCTTCGAGCAGCACATCACGCAGATCAACAACAGCGGGGTCTACATCAAGGAGATGTCCGGCGGCGCCCTCGCCACCGGCACGCACGGCCGGGCCACGCACACGGAGAAGACCCTCGCGTGAGCGACCCCGACCCGACCCCCGACACCGACCCTCACCCCGACCCCGGCACGGACAACGACAACGGACGGAAGGAACACCCATGAGCAGCGACGACCGGCCCCCGAGCGGCGGCGGAGCACACGTACAGATCAACGCGGTCCACGGCGGTTCCCTCGCCTTCGGCGACCACGGCAAGGCCGAGTCCACCAACGTCACGACGGTGGTCGCCGACCGGGCCCACGGCGACCTGCTGACCGCCGTCCGCGCCCTGCGCCGCGAGCTGGGCGAGGGCGGGAACGAGGGCGCGCGTACGGGTGCGCTTCCGTCCGCGGACGACGAGGTCGTGGCCCAACTGGGCGAGATCGAGGGCGAGATCACCCGCACCGGCCGCAGCAGCCGCGGCCTCCTGGTCCGGGTGCGCGACCGGCTCGCGGAGAACGCGCCCGCCACCGCGACGGGCGCCGCGGTGGCGACGGTCGTCCAGGCCATCGCCGAGGTCCTGGCTTGAGGGCGGACGAGCCGGGCAGGGCAGGAAGGAGCGGCGGTCGGTGGTGCGGATCTACGACAGGGACCGGCAGGAGTGGGTCGGGCGGGAGCGCGAGCGGGAGATCGCGGCGCTGCACGACCGGGACGCCGCGCGCCAGCGCACGGCCCGGCGGGCCGCCGTCGCGGTGCTCGCGGTGTGCGGGCTCGCCTTCGGCACCTGGGCGCTCGGCTGGAAGGACGAGCCGAAGCCGACGGCGTACCTGACGGAGCGGCAGCCCGTGCGGAGCCCCGGCACGGACGTGGGGGCGTCCGGCACGGAGGACGCCGCGCCGCCCTCCCCGGAGGGCGGGCCGCCGCCCGGCTACGAGTCGGTCACCGACGACGAGGGGTTCCGGCTCGCCGTGCCGCGCGGCTGGACCCGCACCGACGAGGGCGGCGTCAACGGCATCACCATCGTCAACTACCACAGTTTCGACGGCACTCGGCGGCTTCAGGTGTACGAGGTGAGCGAGCCGTCGCCGTACGACTCGCTGCGGACGTTCCTGGACGACGCCCAGGTCCCCAAGTCCGCCGGCTTCCGGAAACTCTCGCTGACCCGCCTCGACGACGGCCCGCGCCCCGCCGCCCGCCTCGCCTACCTCACCGACCTCGCCGGCGGAGCTGGTGACGCGCCGGACGTCGGTACCTGGCATGTCGTCGACCACCGCTTCGAGGCGGGCGACGGCAAGCTGTACGCCCTTGCGGCGTATGGGCCGGAGGCGGACGGGAGGCAGGACGAGCGGGAGCTTGTCGCGACCGCCTTGACGTGGTTCTGCCCGGCGTTCACGCACTGCCCGGCGCCGGATGGGGGCTGAGCCCTGCCGGGGGCTCCCCAAGCCCACCCCTTCCCGAAACTGGGGGCTCTGCCCCCAGATACCCCCGCTCCTCAAACGCCGGAGGGGCTGGAATGTGCCTCAACTGCCGGAAGAGCTGGAGGAACGTGCCGGGCCGAGACCCGCCGCCACCGCCCCCGCCGCGACCACCACCACGACCCCCACCACCCGCAGCGCCACCGCCATCCCGGACGTGAAGTCCGCGGTGCCGCCCGCGTGGCCGGTGCCCGTGTGGGCGGCGAGGACCGTGCCGGTGACGGCCACGCCGAGCGCGGCGCCGATCTCGCGGGCGGAGGTGCCGAGGCCGGAGCCGAGGCCCGCCTGGTGCGGGGGCAGCGAGGAGACCACGCCCATGGTCAGGGCGGGCATGCACAGTCCGGTGCCCGCCGAGATGACGAGCAGCCAGCAGACGTACACCGCGTAGGGCGTGCCCGCGTCCGCCGTGGACGCGCCGAGCAGCCCCGCGCCGATGAGCAGCAGCCCGCCGCCCACCACCGGCCGCGGCGAGCCGGACCAGCGTGCCGCGAGCCGCGGCACGAGCGCCATGCCGACCGTCAGCGGCACGATGGCGAACCCGGCGCGCGCGGCCCCGTACCCCTTCACGTACTGCAGGTACTGAGAGTTGACGTAGAAGAGCGCGAACAGGCCGAAGAAGGCGGTCGCCGAGCCGAGGGCCGCGGCGCGCAGCCGGGCGGAGCGGAAGACGCGCGGGTCGAACAGCGGGGCGCGCGCACGCAGCGCGTGTGCGCTGAAGGCCGCGAGCAGGACGGCCCCGGCCGCGAAGGCGCACAGGATGCGCGGGGCGCCCCAGCCGTACATGGGGCTCTCGATGATGCCGAAGAGGACGGCGACGAGACCCGCGGTGAGCAGGAGGGTGCCGAACGGGTCGAGGGAGGGTGTGGCGGCTCCAACTGCCGTGTCCGTACGCGGAGTTGTGCGTGCCACGGCCAGGGCGAGGAGCGCGCCGAGCGGCACCATGACCCAGAACAGCGCGCGCCAGGACAGGTATTCGCCGACGAGGCCGCCGCCGACGTTCCCGGCGAGGCCGCCGAGGCCCATCGCGAGGGTCCAGGAGGCGAGCGCGCGGGGCCGCTGTTCGGGCGGTGCCACGCGCATCAGGATCGACATGGTCGCGGGCATGATCAGGGCGGCCCCGGCACCGGAGACACCGCGGCCCGCGATGAGCAGGGCGGGGGAGCCGGCCAGCGCGCTCACTGTGGCGCCCGCGGCGAACAGGCCGAGCCCGGTGAGCAGCGCGCCCTTGCGGCCGTACCGGTCACCGAGGGCGCCCGCCGGGATGAGCAGGCCCGCGAACACGATGACGTACGCGTCGACCGTCCACAGGATCTCGCTCGCGGACGGGTGCAGGCCGGACGAACCGAGCTGCGGGATCAGGAGGTTGATGGCGGCGACCATGCTCTGCGCGACCATCACGCAGGCGCACAGGACGACGAGGGTCGACCGTTTCAGGACGGTCGGGGGCTCGGACGGCGCCGACGGGTCGGGTGCGGTCGGCGGGGCGGGGACCGGTGACTGGGCAGGCGAAGGCAAGGCTCCTCCTCGGGAGCGGTGTGGCGTGGGATGTACCGCCACCGTAGGCTCGGCCGGTGTCTGCTTTCCAGTGCAAGTTCTGCAAGGGATGATTGCGTGTGACGCAAGTGGAGAGTCCGGGTGACGGAGCCGGCCTCGACCTGAATCTGCTCCTCGCGCTCGACGTCCTGCTCGACGAGCGCAGCGTGCGCGGCGCCGCCCGCCGCCTGCACCTGTCCGAGCCCGCGATGAGCCGCACCCTCGGCCGGGTCCGCAAGGCGCTCGGCGACCCGGTCCTGGTGCGGGCGGGCCGCCACATGGTGCCGACGCCGTACGCGCTCGCGGTGCAGGCGGAGGTGAGCGCGGTGGTGGAGCGGGCGCGGGCGGTGTTCGCCGGTCCCGGCGCCCAGGATCTGCGGGCCCTCTCGCGCACGCTCACGCTCGTCGGCAACGACGCGCTCGCCGCCGCGTACGCGCCCGCGCTGTTCGCCCGGGTGGCGGCGGAGGCCCCGGGGATCCGGCTGCGCTTCCTGTCCGAGAGTCATCTGGACGCGCCGGTGCTGCGCGAGGGCGTCGCCGACCTGGAGGTCGGCGTGATCGACACGGTCGCGCCCGAGGTGCGGGTCGAGCACCTCTTCGACGACGCGATGGTCGGCGTCGTACGCCCCGGACATCCGCTGTTGCAGGGGGAGTTGACGCCGGAGCGGTTCGCGGCCGCCGACCATCTGACGGTGTCGCGGAAGGGGCGGATGGCCGGTCCGGTCGACGCCGCCCTGGCCGAACTCGGCCTGCGCCGCCGGGTCGTGGGCAACGTGGGGACGTACCCCTCGGGCCTCTTCATCCTCCTGCGGACCGACCTGGTCGGTCTGACCATGGCCTGGGCCCGCCCGCTGACGGACCCCCTCGGCCTGGTCACCTTCCCCGTCCCGCTGGAGCTGCCGCCGCTCAGGATCGGCATGGCCTGGCACCCCCGGCACGACGCGGATCCGGCACACGCGTGGCTGCGGGGGTGCGTGCGGGAGCTGGTGGCGGCGCCCGGGTGAGCCGGTCTCGGTGGGCGAGTCGGCCCGCCGACCGACAACTCCGTTCGCAAGCGACAACTGGTGGTTGTTCCCTACGGTGAGGGGGTGGGCGCGACGCATGGGGACGAAGCGGAAGCGGTGGGGCGTACGGGCGGGGGAGGGGCGCCTGGGGCCCGTGGTGGTGCCGGGGTGGCCGGAACCGGCACCGGAACCGATCTCGATCTCGCGCAGGCGCGGGCCTTCGTCCTCGCCGCCGACCTGCTGCACTTCGGCCGCGCCGCCGCCCGGCTCGGCATCACCCAGCAGGCGCTGTCCAAGCGCGTCGCCCGCCTCGAAGTCGCCCTGGGCGCCCGGCTCTTCGAGCGCACCGGGCGCGGCGTGGACCTGACGGACGAGGGCCGCCGCTTCCTGGAGCCCGCCCGCAGGGCCCTCGCGGCGGGCCGGGCGGCCGTCGCGGCGGTGCGCCCGGGGCGGCGCGGGCTGCGGGTGGACGCGTGGGGCCATCTGTACGGTCCGATGCGCACGCTCGCGACGGTCATCGAGGTGGCGCCGCACCTGGGGCTGGAGCCGGGGGCGGGCCGGGACCTGCCGTCGGTGGCGCGGGCGCTGCGGCGGGGCGAGGCGGAGGCGGGGTTCGGCCGGGTCCCGCCGGGCCTGCTCCCCGCCGACCTGTCCGCGCACCTGGTCCGCGTCGAGCCGGTCGACGTGCTCCTCGGCGCCGCGCACCCCTTGGCCGGCGCACCGGCGCTGCGCCCGGCCGACCTCCGGGACAGCGTCCTGCGCTACCCCGGGGAACCGGCCCGCCTGGACTTCCTGACCCGCTTCGCGGACCACTTCGGCATCGCGAACCGGGTCGGCGGCCCGAACCTGGGCCTGGACCCCTTCCTCACCCGGCTGCGCGCGGACCCCACCCACTTCTCCCTGTTCCCGGCGGACGCCCCGCTCCCCGACGTACCGGGCCTGCGCAGCATCCCCCTCCACGAGCCGACCCCCCTGTACGCGTGGTCCCTCGTCCACCTGAACGTCCCCCCGAAGGCCACGCCGGACGCCGCCCCCCGACTGGCCGAACTCCTGCGCACCTGCGCCACCGTGGCGGCCGGCCATCGCTGGCTGGAACACGACCCCGCCCAGGACTGGCTCCCGGACTGACCCCCACGGGCACCAGGCCGTCCCGGCCCGTTGCCCGGCCTGTTGCTGAACCACTCTCGAATGTAGTACTTCTTATACATGAGCGAGCAAGTCCACAACAGACTGGCGATGGTGCGCGCCGAGCGGAAGGTGTCGCGGCAGAGCCTCGCCGCGGCCGTGGGCGTGCATTACCAGACCATCGGCTACATCGAGCGGGGGCAGTACAACCCGAGCCTCGACCTCGCGTTGAAGATCGCGAAGTTCTTCGGGCTGCCCGTCGAGGCGCTGTTCTCGCTGGAGCCGTTCCAGCCGCTCACGGATCAGGTGTACGGGCACGGGAGGGACAGTTAAGTCATGGCGCAGCAGGAGCAGTTGAGCGCGTACGACCAGCGGATGTACGCCCTGATGAACCGGAACGAAGGCGCGCCGCTGTACCGCACCGCGGCCCGGCGCCGCGCGGTGGTCGCCGCGCACGTCGTGCTGACCGTCGCCTCCGTCGCGGCCTGGCTCGGCACGGTCGTGGGCCAGCAGGGCTGGGCCGCCTGGGTGATGGTCGCGCTGCTCGTGCCGTGGTGCGTGGCGACCGGGATCATCAACGGCGCCACCCGCGGCCTCCTGGAGCTGCGCTCCCGCGCCCTGGACGAGCGGCAGCGCGCCGAGCGGGACCGGGTGAAGGCCCTCGCCCACCGGATCATGACCTGGCTGCTGCTCGCGACGGTCGTGGGCACGGGCGTCGCCCAGCTGTCGGGCGTGGACGTGAAGGCGCTGGTGTTCCAGGTGACGCTCAGCGTCTTCGTCGTCCACTGGCTGATGCCGATGTGGGTGGCGGGCCTCACCGCGCGGGACGAGCCCGACGGCCCCGACGAGGAGTAGTCCGGGGGCACCACGAGCAGCCCGGGGGACTGGGGCGGGGCATGGGTCGGCCCGTGCCCCGCCCCAGTCCCATCACGTCACGTCTGCTGCAACTCCTCCTGGAGCTTGGCGACGTCCACCGACTCCTTCGCCGACGGCGTCTTCGTCGGCACCGGTTTGTCGTAGTCGGTGAGCGTCGTCGTCTTGTCGGTGCCCGTGCCCTTCTCCGTGGCGCGGATCAGGTACGGCTTGCCCTCGGCGGCGACGTACAGCGTGGTGTCGTTGCCGTCGTCGTCCTTGCCGGTCAGGGGGACCACGCGGGTGTCGTCGACGGTGGTGACCTTGCCCTTCTTCAGGTCCTTCGTGTCGCCGCCGCCGTCGGAGTCGTCGCTCACGTCCTTCTGGAGCTCCTTGAGGTCGCAGACCTCCGCGAGCCCCTTGAGCATGTCGTCGTTCGTGCTGCCGTGGATGTAGCGGCCCTTGAAGAGCTCGGCCGCCGCCGCGCCCTGGCCGCCGGGCACCTGGTTCTTCCAGAACGCCTCGTCCGGCTTCATCCACACCTTGTCGCCCTGCTTGACCAGCTCCGCCGAGCCGCCGGTGCCGCCGAATTTCAGGGTTCCGGCGCAGTTGCCGTCGCGGTCGAGCGCCAGGTCCATGGCCGCCGGATCGTCCTTGTCGACGCCCTTGCCCTTGTCCGACAGCGTGAGATGGACAGACTTGGCGTCGAGCAGTTCCTGTTTCGCCTTGTCGGAGATCTCCTGGGCGCTCAGGTCCGCCGTGCCGTCCTTTTTGTTGCCGCCGCCGCCGCCGTCGTCGTCGTCCGAGCATGCGGGGACGAGCAGCGCCAGCGCGGCGGCACCGCAGACCGCGCCTGCGCTCCGCAGTCGCATACGGGACAATGTGCTCATAACGTCACCTCCGGTGACAGAACGTGTTTCGAGCGTACGTTTCACCTCGCGTACCCGCATACGCAGTGACACAGCGCACTTTCGGCCATCGAATAGGCATGCTTTTCCGGGCCGGGGGCAGGTGCTCCCGGCTACCACGGGTGATCAGGTGGGGCAATATGCAGAAAATGCCAGGAACGGAAGGCAACAGGGACGTGTCCGCACAACAGACCATCCACGTGGCGGGAGAGTGGCTGAGCGCCGCATCCGGCGCCACCCGCGAGATCATCGACCCCGCGGATGCCAAGCCGTTCGCGATCATCGCCGAGGGCGGCACCGAGGACGCGGACGCCGCCATCGCCGCGGCCCGGAAGGCCTTCGACGAGGGCCCCTGGCCGAGCACGCCGGTCGCCGAGCGCGCCGCGCTGCTGCGCAAGGTCGCCGACCTCCTCGTCCGCGACCGGGAGGAGATCGGGCTCCTGGAGAGCCGCGACGCGGGCAAGACCCTCGAAGAGGGCCGCGTCGACGTCGACTGCGTGGCCGACGCCTTCCGCTACTTCGCCGATCTGGTGATCGGCGAGGGTGCCGGACGCGTCGTCGACGCCGGATCCGACGACATCCACAGCGTCGTCGTGCACGAGCCCATCGGCGTCTGCTCGATGATCACCCCCTGGAACTACCCGCTCCTCCAGGCCAGCTGGAAGATCGCCCCCGCGCTGGCGGCCGGCAACACCTTCGTCATCAAGCCGAGCGAGATCACGCCGCTGACCACGGTCGCGCTGATCGAGCTGCTCGTGGAGGCGGGCCTGCCCGCCGGTGTCGCCAACATCGTCACCGGCCCCGGCCACACCGTCGGCGCCCGCCTCGCCGACCACCCCGACGTCGACCTGGTCTCCTTCACCGGCGGCCTCGTCTCCGGCACCAAGGTCGCCCAGGCCGCCGCGGTCGGCGTGAAGAAGGTCGCCCTGGAGCTCGGCGGCAAGAACCCCAACGTCGTCTTCGCGGACGCCTGCGCCACCGACGAGGGCTTCGACACCGCCGTCGACCAGGCGCTGAACGCCGCCTTCATCCACAGCGGGCAGGTCTGCTCGGCCGGCGGCCGCCTCATCATCGAGGAGTCGGTGCGCGAGCGCTTCGTCGCCGAACTCGCCCGCCGCGCCGAGAAGATCAAGCTGGGCCGCGGCACCGAGGACGGCGTCGAGTGCGGCCCGCTCGTCTCGCAGCAGCAGCGCGAGAAGACGGAGATGTACGTCGCCTCCGCGCTGGAGGAGGGCGCCGTGCTGCGCTGCGGCGGCAAGCGCCCCGAGCCGAGCGACGTGCGCCCGGCCACCGGCTACTTCTACGAGCCGACCGTCCTCGACCAGTGCCACCGCGGCATGAAGGTCGTCCGCGAGGAGGTCTTCGGGCCGGTGCTCTCGGTCGAGACGTTCCGTACCGAGGACGAGGCCGTCGCGCTCGCCAACGACACCGAGTACGGACTCGCGGGCGCCGTGTGGACCACCGACTCGGGCCGCGCCCGCCGCATGGCCCGCCGGATGCGCCACGGCACCATCTGGATCAACGACTTCCACCCCTACCTGCCGCAGGCCGAGTGGGGCGGCTTCGGCAAGAGCGGCGTCGGCCGCGAGCTGGGCCCCGCGGGACTCGCCGAGTACCGCGAGGCCAAGCACGTCTACGAGAACCTCGCGCCGCGGCCGGTGCGGTGGTTCGCGGGCTGAGCCGCCCGTCCCCCTTACGCGAAAGCACCTTGCAGACCTCGCAGGAAGAGGAGCAGTTCCCCCATGGCTGAAACGAACGAGTACGACTACGTCATCGTCGGCGGCGGCACCGCCGGCTCGGTGATCGCATCGCGGCTCACCGAGAACCCGGACGTCACCGTCGCCGTCATCGAGGGCGGACCCAGCGACATCGACCGGGACGACGTCCTGACGCTGCGCCGCTGGCTCGGCCTGCTCGGCGGCGAGCTCGACTACGGCTACACCACGACCGAGCAGCCGCGCGGCAACTCGCACATCCTGCACAGCCGCGCCAAGGTCCTGGGCGGCTGCTCCTCGCACAACACCCTGATCTCCTTCAAGCCGCTGCCGTCCGACTGGGACGAGTGGGAGGAGGCGGGCGCCACCGGCTGGAACGCCAAGACGATGGACCCCTTCTACGGCAAGCTGCGCAACAACATCGTGCGCGTCGCCAAGAAGGACCAGAACCAGATCGCCACCGACTGGGTCGAGGCGGCCAAGTCGGCGCTCGGCGTCCCCGAGGTCGTCGGCTTCAACGACAAGCCCTTCGAGGAGGGCGTCGGCTTCTTCGACCTCGCGTACCACCCGGAGAACAACAAGCGCTCGTCGGCGTCCGTCGCCTACCTGCACCCCCACATGGAGGCCGGCGACCGCCCGAACCTCCACCTCTTCCTGGAGACGTGGGCGTACAAGCTGGAACTCGACGGCAAGACCGCCCGCGGTGTGCACGTGCGCACCAAGGACGGCGCCGAGAAGCTGCTGACCGCCCGCCGCGAGGTCCTGGTGTGCGCGGGCGCCGTGGACACGCCCCGGCTGCTCATGCACTCGGGCATCGGCCCGAAGAAGGACCTCGAAGCCCTCGGCATCCCGGTCGTGCACGACCTGCCGGGCGTCGGCGAGAACCTCATCGACCACCCGGAGTCGGTCATCGTCTGGGAGACCAACGGGCCCATCCCCGGCAACTCCGCGATGGACTCCGACGCGGGCCTGTTCGTGAAGCGGGACCCGGACCACAAGGGCCCGGACCTGATGTTCCACTTCTACCAGATCCCGTTCACCGACAACCCGGAGCGGCTCGGCTACGAACGCCCCGAGCACGGTGTGTCGATGACCCCGAACATCCCCAAGTCCCGCGCCCGCGGCCGCCTTTACCTCACCTCCGCGGACCCCGAGGTGAAGCCCGCCCTGGACTTCAAGTACTTCGAGTACGACGAGAACGGCGTCGACTACGACGGCCAGACCCTCGTCGACGGCATCAAGCTCGCCCGCAAGGTCGCCGAGGCCGAGCCGTTCAAGAAGTGGCTCAAGCGCGAGGTCTTCCCCGGCCCGCACGTCACCGACGACGCCGAGATCAGCGAGCTCGTGCGCAAGGCCGCGCACACCGTCTACCACCCGGCCGGTACCTGCCGAATGGGTGCCTCCGGTGATGAACTCGCCGTGGTCGACCCGGAGTTGAAGATCCGGGGCCTGCAAGGAATCCGTATCGCGGACGCATCCGTCTTCCCGACGATGCCCGCCGTGAACCCGATGATCGGAGTGCTCATGGTCGGGGAGAAATGTGCCGAGATCCTGGAAGCCGCGACCCAGGGGGGTGACGGCCGATGAGCGAGGCCGCCACTACTGACACCGCCACCGCGGCCGACGCGTCCACGGACGCCGTCTTCGCCGTCAACAACCTGTGGAAGGTGTTCGGCCCCAAGGCCGAACGCGTCCCGGGCGATGCCGAGCTGACCTCCCTGGACCCCGCCGAGCTGCGCGAGCGCACCGGCTGCACCGCCGCCGTGCGCGATGTGTCCTTCGAGGTGAAGAAGGGCGAGGTCTTCGTCGTCATGGGCCTGTCGGGCTCCGGCAAGTCCACGCTCGTGCGCTGTCTGACCCGCCTCATCGAGCCGACGTCCGGCGCGATCGAGATCGACGGCGAGGACGTCCTCGCCATGGACAAGAACCGGCTGCGCGAACTGCGCCGGCACCGCGCGTCCATGGTCTTCCAGCACTTCGGGCTGCTCCCGCACCGCACCGTCCTCGACAACGTCGCGTACGGCCTGGAGATCCAGGGCGTCGCGCGCGCCGAGCGGCGCGAGAAGGCGATGAAGGTCATCGAGAAGGTCGGCCTGGAGGGCCTGGAGCTGCGCAAGCCCGGTCAGCTCTCCGGCGGCCAGCAGCAGCGCGTCGGCCTCGCCCGCGCGCTCGCCGTCGACCCCGAGGTCCTGCTCTTCGACGAGCCGTTCAGCGCCCTCGACCCGCTGATCCGCCGCGACATGCAGGAGGAGGTCGTCCGCCTGCACCGCGAAGAGGGCCGCACCATGGTCTTCATCACGCACGACCTCAGCGAGGCCCTGAAGCTCGGCGACCGCATCGCGCTGATGCGCGACGGCCGCGTCGTCCAGCTCGGCACGCCCGAGGAGATCGTGGGCTCGCCCGCCGACGAATACGTACGCGACTTCGTCCGGGACGTGCCGCGCGAGCAGGTCATGACCTGCCGCAGCGCCATGCGGCCCGCCGCCGCGGGGTCCGACGAGGACACCAAGGGCCCGGCGCTCGCGCCCGACGCGACGGTGTCCGAGGCCATCGAGGCCGTGGCCCGCACCGGGTACCCGGCGCGCGTGATGGACGCCGGGCGGTGCCTGGGCGTCGTCGACCACGAGCAGCTGATCAGCGTGGTCGCGGGCATGCCGCCCAAGGGCCAGAACCCCGGCACGGCACGTCCGGACATACGTAAAGAGGTAACCGGCGAGGTGGCTTCCTGATGGCCACTGCCACCGCTTCCGGACCGGTGGAGGGCACCGGGATCGGCGCCCTGCTGCGGCGCCGCGCCGTCGTCAAGCTCCTGCTGCTCGCCGTCGTCGCGGCCGTCGCCGTACCGATCCTCAACGCCAAGTGGGCCTCCGGCGCCTGGCCGGACGCGCTCACCGTCGACGTGTCCGAGCCGCTCGGCAAGGCCAACGACTGGATCATCGACAACCGCGACAACCACTGGCTGTTCACCTACTTCCTGGGGCACATCTCCAACGCCGTCGTGCTGTCCGTGCGCGGCGTCTACCTGGTGCTGCTCGCCGCGGGCTGGGCGGGCGTGACCGTCGCCGCCGGTGCGATCGCCTGGCGCGTCGCGGGCCTGAAGCTCGCCACGATGGCCGTCGCGGCCTTCGGGATCTGCGGCCTCCTCGGCATGTGGGTGCCGACGATGCAGACGCTCGCGCTGATGGTCGTCGCGGTGCTCGCGTCGGTGATCCTCGGCATGCTGCTCGGCCTCGCCGCCGGACTGAACGACCGGATCTTCCGCATGATGCGCCCCGTCCTGGACACCATGCAGGTGCTCCCGGCCTTCGCGTATCTGCTGCCCGTCGTGCTCATCTTCGGCATCGGCGTGCCCGGCGCCGTCCTCGCGACGGTCGTGTACTCGGCCCCGCCGATGGCCCGCCTGACGGCCCTCGGCCTGCGCGGCGCCGACGGCGGCGTGATGGAGGCGGTGGCCTCGCTGGGCGCGACCGCCCGCCAGCGCCTGCTGTCCGCGCGCCTGCCGCTGGCCCGCAAGGAGCTTCTGCTCGGCCTGAACCAGACGATCATGATGGCCCTCTCCATGGCCGTCATCGCGTCCGTGATCGGCGCGGGCGGCCTCGGTGACCGCGTCTACCAGGCGCTCGCCTCGGTCGACGTCGGCCAGGCCCTCGCCGGCGGCATCCCCATCGTGCTGCTCGCGGTCGTCCTGGACCGCGTCACCGGCGCGGCGGGCGAACGCCTCGGCGCGCACACGCAGGACAACTCGCCGCTGCGCGGCTGGCGCGGCTGGTCGATCGCCGCCGCCGTGACCCTGGCCTGCGCCCTCGCGGCCAGGTTCGCGGACCGCCTGGAGTGGCCGACGAGCTGGGTCGTGGGGATCGCCGAGCCGGTGAACACCGCCAAGGACTGGATGGTCGACCACCTGTACACGGACGTGCCCGTGGTCGGCGGCACGGCGGACTGGGCGGCGCACTTCACCACGTACGTCCTCGACCCGGTGCGCGACGGCCTGCAGGGCCTGCCCTGGTGGTCGGTGCTGCTCATCGTGGCGGCGCTCGCCTGGGTGATCGGCACGTGGGAGACCGCGCTCACCGCGGTCCTCGCGATGGCGGCGATCGGCGTCATGGGTGTGTGGAACGCGTCCCTGGACACGCTGTCCCAGGTTCTCGCGGGTGTCGCCGTGACCCTCGTCCTGGGCTTCGCGATCGGCATCGCGGCCTCGCGCAGCCAGCGGCTCGAACGCCTCCTGCGCCCCGTCCTGGACGTCTTCCAGACGATGCCGCAGTTCGTGTACCTGATCCCGGTGGTCGCCCTGTTCGGCGTGGGCCGTGCCCCCGCCGTCGCCGCGGCCGTCGTGTACGCGCTGCCCGCCGTCATCCGCATCACCACGCAGGGCCTGCGCCAGGTCAACCCCAGCGCGATGGAGTCCGCGAAGTCCCTCGGCGCCACCAGCTGGCAGCAGTTGCGCCAGGTCCAGCTCCCGCTGGCCCGCCCCGCGCTGATGCTCGCCCTCAACCAGGGCGTCGTCCTGGTCCTCGCCGTCGTCGTCATCGGCGGTCTGGTCGGCGGTGGCGGGCTCGGCTACGACGTCCTCACCGGTATCGCCCGGGGCGACCTGGCGACCGGTCTGGTGGGCGGTGTCGCCATCGTCTGCCTCGGCCTGGTCCTCGACCGGGTGACGCAGCCGACGGAACGCCGCGCGAAGAAGGGAGCGTGACCATGCGAGTACGTACGCGCATGACCGCCGCTGTCGCGGGCGTGGGCGCCCTGGTCGTCCTCTCCGGCTGCGGCGCCGCCGACATGTCCAAGCAGTCGTCCCCGTACGCGAACGCGGCGGGCGCCAAGACGGTGACGCTGTCCGTGCAGTCCTGGGTGGGCGCGCAGGCCGATGTCGCCGTGGCCGAGTACATCCTCAAGGAGAAGCTGGGCTACCGCGTCGACAAGGTCCAGATCGACGAGATCCCGGCCTGGGACGCGCTCAGCCAGGGCCGCGTCGACGCGATCATGGAGGACTGGGGTCACCCGGACCAGGAACAGCGCTACATCAAGGACAAGAAGACGATCGTCCCCGGCGGCGATGTCGGCGTGATCGGCCACATCGGCTGGTTCGTCCCCACGTACTTCGCCAAGAAGCACCCCGACGTCACCAACTGGAAGAACCTCAACAAGTACGCGAAGGACTTCCGGACGCCGGAGAGCGGCGGCAAGGGCCAGCTCATGGACGGCTCCCCGTCGTACGTGACGAACGACAAGGCCCTCGTCGAGAACCTCGGCCTGGACTACAAGGTCGTCTTCGCGGGCTCCGAGGCGGCGCAGATCACCCAGATCGAGCAGTTCGCCAAGCAGCAGAAGCCGTTCCTGACCTACTGGTACAAGCCGCAGTGGCTGTTCAAGAAGGTGCCCATGACGGAGGTGAAGCTGCCCGAGTACAAGGAGGGCTGCGACGCCGACCCCGCCAAGATCAAGTGCGCCTACCCGCACACGCCGCTCCAGAAGTACCTCAACGCCGACTTCGCCAAGAACGGCGGCAAGGCCGCGGAGTTCCTCAAGAACTTCAAGTGGTCCGAGGCCGACCAGAACGAGGTCTCCCTCCTGATCGCCGACAAGAAGATGTCCCCGGAGGACGCGGCGAAGAAGTGGATCGACTCTCACGAGTCGAAGTGGAAGGCGTGGCTGCCGAAGTAGGCGGTGGCCTCGCGGGGGCGCCCCAGTCCCGCCCCTTCCCGATGTTCCAGAGTGACACTTCTGGAGTGATCGGGTCATGGCGGTATCCACGCAGGTCAGGGACGCGCGGCAAGGTTCGCTCTCCACAGAGAGCATGGAGAACCCCACCACACCTGTAAAGGATCTGCCTACCGAGACCCTGCGGGGCGTCCGCTGCATCCGCCTGTCCGTCCGCACCGACGAGACCACCAGCCCGGAGCGGCAGCGCGAGGCCGACGACGCAGCGGCGGCAGCCCTCGGCATCACCTTCGGCGAGGGCGCTGCCCTGCGGGAAGCGGTCGACCTGGACGTATCCGCGTCCCTGGTCGGCCCCTTCGACCGCCCACAGCTCGGCGGATGGCTGAAGCGCCCGGATGCGTTTGATGCCCTGGTGTTCTGGCGGTTTGACCGGGCCATCCGGGACATGGGCGACATGCACGAGCTTGCCAAGTGGGCCCGCGAGCACCGCAAGCTCATCGTGTTCGCCGAGGGCATCGGCGGGGGTCGTCTGACGTTCGACTTCCGCAACCCGATGGACCCCATGAGCGAGCTGATGATGCTCATGTTGGCGTTTGCCGCTCAGGTCGAGTCGCAGAGCATCAAGGACCGCGTCAGTGGGGCGCAGGCGGCCATGCGGAAGATGCCGTTGCGGTGGCGGGGTGGCGGCAAGCCCGCGTACGGCTACCTTCCCGCCCCCATGCCCGCCGAGCACGGCGGGGTTGGCTGGACGCTGGTCCCGGACCCGTACGCGGTCACGATCATTGAGCGGATCATTGCCGAGCTGGTCGACGGGCGCGGGCTGCACACCATCGCGCGCGGGCTCAACGCGGACGGCGTGCTCTCGCCCTCGGCGCACTGGACGGCCCACCAGGCGCGCACCAAGAAGAAGACCGCTGCGGTCACGGACGAGCCCGTGAAGAAGCCCGCGCAGTGGCGGGCGCAGACCATCGAGAAGATGCTGACCAACGAAGCTCTCATGGGCTGGAAGATGCACCGCGGCAAGCCCGTGCGCGACGATGCGGGCAGCCCCGTCATGGCCACCACGGAGCCGATCCTCACCCGCGAAGAGTTCGACCAGGTCGCCGCACTCCTCACCCCGAAGCCGATCACGGAGAAGGCGCCCGAGCGCAAGGACTCCACCGCGTTGTTGCTGCGGGTCATCCACTGCAACGGATGCGACGAGCGCATGTACCTCAACCGGTCCTCGGGTACCTACCGGTGCTCGTCGTACAAGTACGGGACCTACTGCCCCGCCCCGTGCACCGTGCGCGCCGAGTGGGTCGACGAGTACGTGAGCGACGAGTTCCTGAAGGCGGCGGGCAAGATCCAGATCAACCGCGTCATCGAGATACCCGGCTACGACCCGCAGCCCGAGATAGATGCCACCCTCGCCGAGTTCGAGGAGCACCAGCAGGAGAAGGGGCGCCAGAAGTCCAAGAGCGCTCAGGCAGCGTGGCAGCGCCGCGCGGATGCCCTTGACACACGTCTGGCAGAGCTGGAAACCCGCGAGAAGCGCGAGCCCCGCCGAGAGGTCGTCCCCACCGGACGCACGTACGCCGACGACTGGACCGAGGGCGACACCGCAGAGCGCCGCGCCATGCTCATAGCCGCGGGAGCACGCCTCATGGTCAAGCCGGGCGGCAAGGGCGGATGGCGACGGCTCGACGTGCGCCGGGTGGAGTTCGCCATCACCGGGGAGTTGGACCCTGCCATTGCCGAGCTTGCGGCCACCACGGGAGACATGGAAGCCGAAGCCCGCAAGGACGCGCCCCCGGCCCCGGGCAGCGCCGCCCGGCTCGCCGAGCCGACCCCTGCCGAGCCCGTGCGGGAACTGGTGGCCGCGTAGCGGCGCCGTAGAGCCGAGACAGTCCCGGTGGGCACCCGTCGCCCGCCGGGGCTCTCGGCTGCCCCGGTACGCTCCCTGAGCGGTTAGGTATCCGGTTGTATGCGGTGCAGTACAACTAGCCGTGAGAGCCCCGGTCGGTCCCCGTGACTGCCGGGGCTTTCTGCTGCCCGCCCTCCCTCGGCTCGGGGCGGCCCGACAGCGGGGCGAGGGGTGGTGGAGTGACGGTTTACACCACTTTTTTAGAACGCATAGAAAAAATACAAAGAAGAGGGGCCTAGTACCTCAAACGGCACTCCGCCACCGGTCGGGCCCTGCGGGCAAGGCTTGCTCTCCACGTAGAAGTAGGAGGAGCTTTCCTCGCCTACCAACAACGGCGGGCAAGGTCTGCTCTCCACTATGGAGTAGAGGGAAGCTCGCTCGCCCGAGAGGGGCGGGCAAGGCTTGTTCTCCACTAACAACTGAGAGCGGGATTACCGCGCACCCGTCCTACAGGGGGACACACGGCGGTCTGAGTGTCCGCTCTCGGTAGTAGCGCTGTCCGTGCACCACGCACCCGCGAGGGTGGCCGCAGGGGTCGTGAGGCAGCGCGCGGGGGCCGTACCGCCCATCAGTAACCCACTCGCCCGGCGAGTGCGCCGAACAGGGTTGGAAGCCCGTACGGCCCCCACAGCGTCCCGGACCGGCCTTCGCCGGCTCGGGGCATCGCATGCCCGCTGACCCAACAGGTAGAGGTGCGCGGTACCGGCCCCGCGGGGTATCGGCCGCAGAGTTCCCCGGTTCGAGTCCGGGGGCGGGCACTCCACAACAACGACGACCAGGCGGTGACTCATGACCCCATGTGTTGAGTGCAGCGACAAGGCAACTCGCCGCGGACGCTGCGACGTTCACGACCGTGCGTATCAGGACCGTCCCTCGGTTCGCGTCCGTCGTTCACGCGGTAGGCGCCGAGCGAAGCGACATGATGCGGCGGCGAGGCTCCGCAGACGGATACAGGAACGCGGTCACGCCTGGTGTGACTGGTGCTTGGGCGACTTCCCCGCGGATGCGGTGGACGTGGACCATGTGCGGCCCCTCGCCATGGGCGGGACGGACACGGCGGGCAACGTTCAGGTGCTGTGCACCGGATGTCACGGGTTGAAGACGGCGACGGAGTTCGGGGCTGTTCGTGCTGCGTAGGAACATTGCGCCGTCCGGGCATTGGCCGTGCTCGCGCCGGGGGTAGGGCTGGTTCAAGTCTGCGCCCGGGCAGGCGAAAGAGCCCCCACTGGGTGGGGGCTCTCTCTCATCTCCGCTGGGCCCGGGCCGAAGTGTCAACGGGAGCGCGGGTACGGATCGTCTGCGCTGTGGCAGAGCGGCAGCCGGGCGGGGATGCGCCCGCGTTTAGGGTTCGTTGGGGAAATTCGTGAACTTGACGGAGTGGAACAGGGCGTAGTCAATGGTGCCGCGGACCGGCGGGATGACCGCCTGATAGTCGAGGCACTCGTCGTCCGTGTAGAGGTGGGCATACATGTTGGTCGCGTTCAGGAGGGGTTCGGTGCCGGGGGCCTGGTCGTCGTTTGCGATCTTGTGACACACGTCGTTGGCCGGGTTGGTGAGACCACGGACCACGTCGCCGTACTGGTAGGTGAACTCGCCGACGGCCGCGTTGGCGGAGGTCGGAATGGTCACCACCAGCGCGAGAGCGCCGAGGGCTGCGCCGATTGCGTAGCGAAAGGGTCGCATGACAGGGGACTCCCTTAGCTCGGTGGACGTCGACCGGCGGCCAACGATCCGGACCAAAGCATGCCCTCAAGCCATGGGCCTGTATGAAGAATCGTTCCGGCGCGCCGTGGTGATCACGGGGCGCGCGGATGCGGAGTCGGCCCATGTTGCGCGCGATTGCACGCTCCACCATTCGAGTTACGCCGACACCGTAAACGCGGCAGTCCCGGCGCGTTGGAGGTGATCGCCCCATGCCCCGTAAGCCCCGTACCCCCTGCACGATCCCCGGGTGCCCCGAGCTGACGAGCGGGGGACGCTGCCCGACGCACGAGCGCGAGGCACAGCAGCAGCGAGGCACCAGCGCCGAGCGTGGCTATGACACACGGTGGCAGCGCATCCGGCGCCGCTACCTGTACGCGCATCCGTGGTGCGTGCTGTGCTCGCGCATCGCGACGGTTGCCGATCACTTCCCGGAGTCGCGCCGCTCGCTGGTGGCTCGGGGCGTGTCCGATCCGGACGCGTCCTCTCGCCTGCGTCCGCTGTGCACGAGGTGCCACAACCGCGAGACCGCGAAGCACCAGCCGGGCGGTTGGGCTGCCGAGCGCGTCCGTCCTCGCCGCTTCTGAGTCGGCAACCAGGGGGGTACTCCCTCGCCCCGCCGAGATGGATCGGCAGGGAGGCGAAAAACTCGCATGGCTCATTTGAGCGTTCCCGTGGAGGTAATGAGCAGTGGCCGTTCCGGGCCAGAAACCGAAACCGCACATTCAAGCTGTCCGCGAGGGAACTTTCCGTCCCGACCGGAATTCCGAGGGCGCGCGGTTCGCCCCTGAGACACCCGCCGAGCCGGATTGGTCCGAGCTACTGCCGGGCGACTCCGCCGAGGACGTGCGGGACAAGGCTGCCGCTGTGTGGGCGCAGACAATTCCCGCCCTGGTGGCGTCAGCCGGCTTGACCAACCCGCAGCGGGAAACCGCCATTGAGTATTGCGTGACAGTCGCTCGCCTTTGGCAGGCAGAGCGGGAGCTATCTCGGACCGGTCTGGTTGTCGAGACGGAGCGCGGGAACGTCAAGAGTCCATGGGTGACGATTGCCCACCAGTACCGGAGTCACTTCCGCTCGCTGGTCGGCGAGTTGGGGCTTAGCCCCGCGTCTGCAACCCGGATCACCCCGCCTGAGAGCGGGGACGATGATGGAGACATTTTCGACTGACGATCTGCCCGTACCGCTCGACGCGCTGTACGAACTCGGGCTTACCGAGGACGAGATAGCGGAAGCGGCCGAGTCCCGCCCCCTCGTCCTCGCCCACCAGGCCCCGAAGCGCGAGGGTGCCTATTTCGATGTGCCCGCCGCTCGCCGAGCCATTGCGGCTATCGAGTCCATGCGGCACACGAAGGGGCGTTGGGGCGGTACCCCGCTCAAACTCGCGCCGTGGCAAAAGGTGTGGATCATCGCGCCCATCTTCGGGTGGCTGTGGCATGACCCGGAGTTGGGTCGGGCGGTCCGTGTGGCGCGTACGGTGTGGATTGAGGTTCCGCGTAAGGCGGGCAAGTCGACGTTGTCCAGCGGTATCGGTCTGGTGCTGTTGCTCGCGGACCGCGAGATTGGTGCTGAGGTGTACGCGGCTGCTGGCTCTCTCCCACAGGCCGAACGCGTCTTTGATGACGCTAAGCGCATGGCGCTGACTTCCCGCGCCGTACGCGGCCGTGTGGAGGTTCTGCGGGGGCTAATCAGGGTCCCGCGGACCGGTGGTGTGTTCCGTGCGTTGTCCAAGATTGCCGAGACTGCCCATGGGTTGAATGTCTCGGGTGCGATCGTGGATGAAGTCCACGTGCACAAGCGGCGTGACCTCATTGACGCCATCGAGACAGGTACGGGCGCCCGGGATCAACCCCTAGTCGTTTTCATCACGACTGCCGACGAGGGGCAAGAGGGCAGCATCTACGACGAGAAGCACACGTACACGCGCCGCTGTGCGGACGGGATCGTTGATGACCCCGGACACTACGGCGTGATTTGGGCGGCCGAGGAAGGTGACGACCCTTTCCACGAGACCACGTGGCGTAAGGCGAATCCGGGGCTCGGGGTGTCGCCCTCGCTTGCGTACATGCGGCGCGAGGCGGCAAAGGCAAGGTCCACGCCGAGCTACTTCCCGACCTTTTGTCGACTGTCGCTCAACCGCCGTATGCGCTCGTCCTCGCGGTGGCTTCCGCTCCCGCTGTGGGACGAGAACTCGGGCGCTGTGGACGAGAAGCGGTTCCGGTACCGGCGGGCGTGGGGCGGGGTGGACCTGTCCGCGGTTTCTGACTTGAGCGCGTGGGTTCTCGCTGTGGAATCTCGCGCGCCTGGTGTCGAGTTGGAATTGATCTCGCGGTTTTGGCTGCCGGAAGAGCGCGTGGACGAGTTGGAGCAACAGCTACAGGTCCCGCTTAGGCAGTGGGCCCGGGACGGTCTGCTGACGCTGACCGAGGGCGACGCCATCGACTATGACGCCATCGAGCGTCAGATAGTGGCGGACTGTCGCCGACTGGACGTGCAACGGATTTCGTATGACCGGATGTTTGCGGGGCAGCTCGTTCAGCGAATCGACGCCAAGACGCGCGGGGTTGATGTGGTTCCGGTCGCACAGACGTACCTAGGCATGAGCCCCGGTAGCAAGGAACTTGAACGTCTCTTGCGCGAGGGCCGGATACGGCACGGCGGCAATCCGGTGTTGCGTTGGCATGCGTCCGTGGTGGAGGTCTATCGGGACGGCAACGACAACATGCGCCCCGTGAAACCGGATAGGGACAAGTCGTCTGCCCGTATCGACGGGATAGCCGCTGCGGTCATGGCGCTAGATGGGTACGTGCGCCGCCCGCTGAAACGTTCCCGCGCCGCGAGCGCTTAGACCGCCCCGTTCGGGTTTCTGCCGATCGGGGCTCTTTCATGCCTGAAGGGGGGAGCATGGCGGAGACTCCGCTACAGATGACGGTCCGTCTACGGGCCAAGATCGAACGACGCAAGGCGCGGGCTAAGCGCTGGTCTGACGCGTACGAGGGGGAACGGCCCCTGATGTTCGCGAGCCCGGAGTTCAGCACGCAGACCGGCGACTTGTTCGCCGATTTCTCGGACAACTGGTGTGCCACGGTCCCGGACGCGACGGTTGAACGGCTTATGCCGATCGGGTTCCGTCTTGAGGACGGGAGCATTGACCAGGCGGCCGGTAGGGCGTGGCGCAAGAGCGAGTGCGACGTAGAAATCGGCCTCGCTCTGCTAGAGGCTCTGATCACCGGGCGCTCGTATGCGCTGGTGTGGAAGCCCGACGGCGTGAACACGGAGATCACATTTCAGCACGCGTCCAATGCCGTGGTGGAGTACGTGCCTGGTCGTCGTCGACTCCGTAAGGCGGGGCTCATGGTGTGGCGAGACAGCGGGTTGGAGTTCGCCACGCTGTTTACCCCGGACATGGTGTACCGGTGGCAGCGTCCGACCCGGAATGGTGGGGCGTGGACCGGGCGTACGGCGGGGCTTTCCCGTGGCGAGCCGAGCCACGTGCCGAACCCGCTCGGCACGGTGCCGCTGGTGGAGCTTCCCAACCGGTCGCGTCTGCATGGCAGTCCGCGCAGTGAGCTTGCAACGGTGCTGCCGCTACAGGATGCGGTGAACACGCTGTGGGCGCACCTAATGACGGGTTCGGACTATCTCGCGCTTCCGGCGCGTGCGGTGCTCGGCATGGACCGGCCCGTACGAGAAATCGTGGACCCCGATTCCGGCGAAGTCGTGGGCGAAGAGGACTTGCCCCTAGACCGCTTCCGCTCGGACCGTCTGCTGTGGCTGGAGAAGGACACGGCTCGCATTGCTGAGTTCTCCGCCGGGGACCTCGGGAACTACCTCAAGGTCATTGAGTCTGCCGTGCAGCACATCGCCGCGCAGACTCGCACTCCGCCGCATTATCTAATTGGGCAGTTGGTCAATGTCAGCGCCGATGCACTTGCCGCGAGTGAGGCGGGGCTAGTGGCCAAGGTGACCGAGCGGCAGCGGCACTTCGGGGCCGCTCTGCGGGAAGTCATGCGCCTTGAGGCATTGGCAGCCGGCGAGGGTGCTCGGGCGGATTCCCTCGCCCTCGGCTCCGTGGTGTGGCGCGATCCTCAGTTCCGCTCGGACTCGCAGTACTCGGATGCGCTCGTGAAGTTGAAGAGCATCGGCGTACCGGACGAAGCACTGTGGGAGCGGATTCCCGGGGTGACTCCGGACGAGATAGCCCGATGGAAGTCCATGCGGGATGACCAGGCAAGCGCGATCCTCGGCGGGAACGTCGCCTCGCTGTTCGGACCCAAGCCCGAGGACGAGCCCGACGAGCCCGCAGACGAGCTTCCCGAGGCTGCCTGATGGCCGATGCCGGGACCCTCGCACAAGCCCGGTACGCGGACGTACAGAGCGTTTCACGGAGCGTCGTTGAGGCGGTGCAGCTCCTTTGGCGGGACGTGACACCGGATCGGATTCTGTCTGCGATGCAGGGCGAGACCGGGCGGCAGATCCTCGCTGCTGTCATGGCGGGGCAGATGTCTGCCGCTGCGGGGGCTCAGGCATTCGTGTCGGCCTCAATCCTCGCCGCGGGGGCGGGGGTTGGGCCGCTCGGCATGGTGGACGCTGCGGCTTTCGTGGGGCTCGCTTCGGATGCTCGTCCGCTTGCCTCGCTACTGTACCTTCCGGCGATTCGCACCGCGCAAGCCCTCGCGGTGGGGCAGTCCGCGGAAGCTGCCTCGCTCGTGGGGCTTAACCAACTGTCCATGCTGGTGGGCACGCAGATTACGGATACGGCTCGTGCGGCTACGGCGGTCGCAATGGCTGCCGAGCCTCACTGTGTCTCGTACGTGCGGGTGGTGCGGCTGCCCGCGTGTGCCCGCTGCATCATCCTGTCCGGGCGTCAGTACAGCTACTCAACGGGGTTCAAGAGGCACCCGCGCTGTGACTGCGGCATGCAGCCGATGACCGATGCCGAGTGGAAGCAGACCGACACCCCCGAGGACTTGTTCCGACGCATGAGCCCGGAGGAACAGCGGAAACGTCTCGGACCCGCAGCACTCAAAGCCCTTGAGTCCGGCGCCGACTTGGGGCAGCTCGTCAATGCCCGCCGTGGACTGGCTACGGCGGCCACGGGGCGGGGACCGGTCAAGGTTACGACCGAGGGCACGACCAAACGCGGAATCGGCGGCAAGGCACTGAACTCCGGTTTCCAGAAGAGCCCCGGCGGCCGGTACGAGCGTGCGAAAGAGTCGCGCCTCATGCCAGAGACCATTTTCAAACTCGCGGGCAACAACCGCGAGCACCAAATAGCCATGCTGCGAAAGCACGGATACATCGTTTAAGGGGACACATGGCAGACGACCCGCAGAACGCGCCGGGCACAGAGCCCGAGGGCGACCAGGGCGCAGTCAAGGACGAGCACCAGGACCAGGGAGACAGCCCCGAGCCCGCGGGCAACAACGGCGACCAGGACCAGGGCGAGCACGCACAGGACCAGACGGACGAGCTGTCCGAGGAGCGCGCGGCGCGTGAGGCGGCCGAGAAGGAAGCGGCTCGGCTCCGCCGCGCGAACGCTGCGGTCAAGGGCACCGACCTTGACGCGCTGCGGGACGAGATCCGAGCCGAGTTCACGCACCAGCTCGTACGTGCCGAAGTTCGAGCGGCTGCCGCTGGTCGGCTCCGCGATCCTGCGGACGCGCTCGCCCTGGTGGATGTGGCAGCGCTCGCCGGCTCCGGGGGCGACGTGGACACCGCGGCCATCAACAAGGCTGTGGACGAGTTGCTGAAGGCAAAGCCGTACCTGGCCGCAGAGACGAGCACGAGTACGCCCCCGGCCCCGTGGGGCGACGTGGGGAGCGGGCAGCGCGAGGAGCCGGGCGAGCCCGAGCCCGCCAACCCGCACGAGCGGCTGCGGCGCGCGTTCGGCACGAGCTAGCCACCATTCGCAGAAAACGCTTCTTTCCTTTCCGAGGGACGCACCCGCCAAGGGCCGTCCCTTTTTTCATGCTCAAATTGAGGGGATTTCCTAAATGGCTCTTACTCTGCCGGAGGCGGCAAAGCTTTCCACGACCGAGCTTCAGCGGGGCGTGGTGGAGACGTTCGTTCAGGAGTCCAGCATTCTGGACCGGATTCCGCTGCTGACGATTGAGGGCAACTCGTACGCCTACAACGAGGAAGCCACGCTGCCGGGCGTCTCCTTCCGTTCCGTGAATGAGGCGTACCCGGAGTCCACCGGTACCGTGAACCAGAAGTCCGAGACGCTGACGATTCTTGGTGGTGACGCGGACGTTGACCGGTTCATCGTCCAGACGCGCGGCAACCTGAACGATCAGCGGGCAATCCAGACGCGCATGAAGGTCAAGGCTGCGTCGTACAAGTTCGCGGAGACATTCTTTAACGGGGACGTTGCCACGGACCCGAAGTCCTTTGATGGTCTGCGGAAGCGTCTGACTGGTGGCCAGGTCATCAGTGCGGGCAAGGACGGGGCTCCGATCGTGGGCGCTGGTGCCGAGGACTCGCACAGGTTCTTTGACCTGTTGGACCAGCTCGTTGCGCAGGTCCCGGGGCTGAACAGCACGAACGGTGCTATCTATGCAAACCGGCAGGTGATCGCGAAGATTCGCAGCGCTGCCCGTCGGATCGGTGGTTTTGAAATGGTCCGCGAAGCCATTACCGGCAAGCTGGTTTCGACGTACAACGGCGTTCCTCTGCTGGACCCGGGGCAGAATGCTGCGGGCGCTGACATTCTGCCGCAGACGGAGACTCAGGGAACGGCCACGGACGCGAGTTCCGTCTACGCCGTGAAGTTCGGTCAGTCCGAGGACGACCGAGCCGTAACGGGTCTGACCAACGGCGGCATCCAGGCGTATGACCTCGGCGAGCTGGAGACCAAGCCCGCTTACCGCACGCGGATTGAGTTCTACACCGGTCTCGCCGTGTTCGGCGGCAAGGCTGCCGCGCGCCTTAACGGCGTCCTCGCCAAGTAGCCGGAAGGGGTTCGGAATTGCCGCCGCGTAAGCGCGCAGCGTCCGCCCCGAAGGTGCCGCACACCGACGCGTGTGATTCGCCGTCCCGAGTCGAGAGCTTCCCGGTTCTCGACTCGGACGGGACCGCGCGCACGGTGACGCGGTGTCTGGCGTGCGGCGCTCAGACAGTGAAGTAACGGGGGGCGCGCAATGGCTCTTCCCGCATTGGCCACCACAGACCAGCTCGCCATGTGGATGCAGCGGGAGCCCGCCGAGCTGCCCGAGGGCGCCGCCCTGGTCCTCGATGTGGCATCCACCATCGTTCGCCGCGAGGCTCGGCAGAACTTCACGCGGGGCACCAGCTCGGCGACGCTCTACGCCTACGACGGGTGGGCGGTGCTTCCGCAGCGTCCCGTGGTCTCCGTGGCCGAGGTGCGGCGACGCGGCGGGCAGCTGGTCCCCGCGGACCGGTGGCAGCTCGTCCGGGACCGGGTGCACGTCCTCGGCGGCGACCAGGCCGTGACCGTCACGTACACCCATGGGTACGCGTCCGTGCCCGCGGACGTGCTCGCCGTGGTGCTCACCCTCGCGTCCCGCGTGCTCTCGAACCCGTCCGATCTTCGGCAAGAGTCGGTCGGCTCCGTGTCCGTCACCTACTCCGCGGAGACGATCGGGGCGAGCCTTGCCCCCGCGGACCGGGACCTACTCGCCCGGTACCGGCGACGCGTTGCGGTGGTGGGTCTGCGGTGACGCTCCACTACACACAGACGGTCGTGATCCTGCGGGCCCCGTTCATCACAGACCGGTACGGCAACACCAGCTCGGACCGGGATTGGGACCGGGCCACCAGGACCACGGTCCGCCGTGTGTCCGTGCAGCCCGACACGTCCACCGAAGCGACCGGGGACCGCCCGGTTGTCGTCACGGGGTGGCGCCTGATCACGCGGACCGGGGCGGATATCGACCTAGCCCCCGGGGACCGTGTGGAAGCCCTCGGGCGCGTGCTCGACGTGGACGGCGACGTTGCCCGCTGGACGCTCGGGGGCCGACACCACCACACGGAGGCCCGCTTGAAGGAGGTGAGCGGGTGAGGTTCCGGCCCAACAGGCAAGGGATCAACAGCCTGATGAAGACCCCCGCTACGGGCGCCGAGGTTCGCCGCATTGCCGAGCGCATCGCGTCGGCTGCCGCGGGGGCCGAGGGCGACTTTCGCACCGATTCAGCGTTGGGTGCGCGCCGTTGGCGTGCCGCAGTGATCGGCAACTACAAGAAGCACGGGGACGCCGAGGGCACACGGCGGGCACTCCTTGGCGGTCTGGACGGTGCCGATTGAGGGACCGTCCCGTAATCGTCATGCCGGATGCGGTGGCCGTGGTGGCGGACTATCTGCGGTCCGCCCTCGCGGCAGCCGGCGAACGCGTCCCGGTCGTCTCGCGCGTCCCAACTTCACGCCCACAGCGGTTCGTTCAGCTGGAACGGGTTGGGGGGTTCTCGCCGACTCCGGTCACGGACCGGGCCCGACTCGACTTCCACGCGTGGGCGAGCCGCGAGGACCAGGCCGCGGACTTGTGCGCCCTGGTGCGCGGTCTGCTCGGTGCGATTCCCGGAGTCCGCGGCGGGGTCACGGTCTACAGCGTGACCGAGGTAGCGGGCCCGCAGTGGCTACCTGACGACGAGTCCGGACACCCCCGGTACGCATTCGCGGCCGAAGTTCACTTGCGCGGACGGGCATTAACGAAATAGGGCTGACGCTGCCGCTACGCGCCCATGGCGTCCTGTAGGGCATCGTGTGCACAGCTCATAAAGTCAAGCATCCCTGCCCTTAAGGCAGTGATAGCTGATGCGATGACTCGGGTGCTTTCTTCTATTTGCTCTGGAAGGGGCACCGTTTGTCGGTCTATGAACCACAGCACCCGAACATGAAAACATATCAGATCTGCGACTTCCTGAATTTTTACGGCTGCGTTACGGACCGGCTTCGGTCCCGTGAAAGCAATGCGCGTAACTGCACTTGAAAGTTCCTTGTGTGCCTCTTCGACGCGTGCAACATAGTCATCCGTAACTAATGGCCGAGGAACGCCGTGCTCTTCCCATGTTAAAACTCGGACGTGGCTTGGCAACTTTTCAGCTGCCGCCTTAAGGGACGAATATGCTTGCGTTCGGGACTCCAAAAGTTGCCGCTGATGCTCTGCCTTTGCTGAAATCCGTGCACTTTCTCGCTGAAACCAGCCGGTAGCGAGCGCCGCACCGATTGTCGTCACGGAACCGACCAAAGCACCGAGTATCGCCGCAGTTCCTGCATCCATAGGCCGCATTGTCCAGCTCATCTCTAATCGCGTCAAGGTGCGCAGAAGCTACCCATAGATGGAGACCTAATCATGCCC
The DNA here is from genome assembly GCF_014649395.1 of Streptomyces aureoverticillatus. Lineage (GTDB taxonomy): Bacteria > Actinomycetota > Actinomycetes > Streptomycetales > Streptomycetaceae > Streptomyces > Streptomyces aureoverticillatus. The sequence continues at coordinate 782,582 of NZ_BMSY01000001.1, read as the reverse complement.
CTAAATGCAAACGCCGTACGCGTCGCTATTACCGGCGCCGCGTACGTTGCGCCGCCCAAGTCCAAGGTGCCGACCGCTGCAACTGGTGATTGGGATCCGGCTTTCGTCGACATCGGGTGGATCTCGGACGACGGGATTACCGAAGCCAACTCGACGGACGCGAGTGAAATCAAGGGCTGGCAGGGCGGGCAGACCGTCCGGAAGGTCATCAGCTCGTCCGAAATGACGTTCCAGTTCACAGCCATTGAGACCAACAAGACAGTTCTAGAGCTGTACCACAAGGGTTCCAAGGTCACCACGACCAGCGGTAAGAGCGTTCTCGCCATCAAGGCTCCGGGGCCGGATCGTCGCACTTTCGGGTTCGACGTTATCGACGGCAATTCGCACATCCGGATTGTGGTTCCGGACGGAGAGGTTACCGAGACCGGCGATATCACGTACAAGGGCGATGAGGCTATCGCCTACGAACTGACGGTGACCGCCTATCCCGGGGTTGACGGAACGGTTGCCTACAAGTACAGCGACGATCCCGCGTGGGCAGCCTCGCCCGCCGCTTGATCCTTTTGCAGAAACGTTCCTCTATTGATTGAGGTATTTTGATGAGTGCACCCTTTGATCTTGACGTGTGGGTTAAGGAAGCCCGGCAGGAGCCTTTCAAGTTCACGCTTGCAGGAAACATTTTCACGATGCCCGCTGCTGGTGAGCTGGACAAGTCGGTTCTTAACGCGGTCAACGTCGACAACCCGAGCGCGCGGGACATTGAAGCGTTGCTTAGGTCCGGTCTCGGTGACCAGTGGGCCCTTTTTGATCAGATACCTGTTCCCCTCGCTGCCCTCGGTGAGCTTTTCCGGCAGTGGCAGAAGCACGAGGGTGCTCCGGTGGGGGAATCCGGGGCCTCTTCCGTCTCCTGAGTGAGCACGGGGAGGCCATAGAGGCTGACCTACAGCGCTATTACGGGCTCGATATTCGAGACCTCTTCCGCCCTGGTTCGGGGCTGACTTGGCGTCGTTTGCGGGCGCTGGTCATGGGGTTGCCCGCGGAATCCGCGCTACACCGGGCCATGGGCGGAGAGGACTCCATTTGGACCCTGGAGACGCAACTACTCGCCGCACTGCATGACCGTCTCAGCGAGGCGAATTGGCAGCGCGGTAACGCGGGTTCAAAGACGCCGAGTCGACGCCCCTCGCCGATTCCCCGCCCGGGGTTCCGGGCCGACCGGATCGGCAGTACCGACCGGACGCCCGAGCAAGTTGCCGCCTACCTCGCACGATTCCAGCCGACCCGCGAGGGGGTGCCCGATGGGCGTTGAAGTCGGTGTTGGCTATGTGTCGGTCGTTCCTGAATTGCAGGGCTTTGGACGGCGCCTTGAGAGTGAGGTAACTGGGCCCGCAGATGCGGCGGGACAGAATGCGGGCGGGACAGCCGGCGAGGGCTTCAAATCCAAGATGGGCGGAGTCCTCAAAGCCGGACTCGCCGGAATCGGTGTAGCCGCTGGAGCGGTGCTACTCAAAGGCTTCACCAATGCACTGGACCAGTCCCGAATAAATGGCAAGATCCAGGCACAGCTAGGCAGCACACCGGAGGACGCCAAGCGCTACGGCGAGGCTGCCGGACAGCTCTACGCGCACGGGATCACAGATTCCGTAGAGGAAGCTGCGGGAGCGATAACCGGTGTCATGCGCTCGGGCATCCTCCCACCCGACGCCACCAACGCGCAGATTGAGGAAATAGCCGGTGGCATCACTAATCTGAGCAAGACCTTTGAGCTTGACCTTGGCCAGACTGCTAATGCAGTCGGTCAGATCCTCAAAACGGGTCTTGCGAAGAACGGGACGGAAGCGCTCGACCTACTGACGGTCGGCATGCAAAAAATGGGTCCGCGCGCCGATGACATGGCGGACACCTTCAACGAGTACAGCACGAAATTCCGCGACCTTGGCCTGAGTGGCGCGGACGCAATGGGCCTGATGGCTCAGGGAATGGCCGCGGGTGCCCGTGACACGGACACCATGGCGGACGCTCTCAAGGAATTTCAGATCCGGGCAACGGACGGGTCCAAAGCGAGTACCGAGGCATACCAGGCTATCGGTCTGAATGCCGAGGAAATGACCCGCAAGATTGCGGCGGGCGGTCCTGGCGCCCGCGAGGGGCTGCAACAGGTCCTTGACGGCATCAAAGCCATTAAGGACCCGGCGAAGCGCTCACAAGTCGCCGTGGGTCTTTTCGGTACGAAAGCCGAGGATCTTGGTCAAGCGCTGCTTGCCATGGACCCGAGGACTGCTGTTAAGGCACTCGGCGACACCGCGGGAGCCGCAAACAAGATGGGCGACGCGTTGCACAACAATGCGTCAGCCCGTATCGAGCAATTCAAGCGCACCGCCGAAGTAGCGCTGACGAAGTTTATCGGGAACTACGTCATCCCGCCGTTGGTCTCACTGGGGAACACTGCGCGGGACGTAGTTGCGCCCGCTCTCAGTCAGGCTAAAGGGGTCGTAGGGAGTTTCTTCGGCTCTTTCTCCTCGGGCTCGGCTCGTGAAGCGCTCTCAGGCATCGGGCAGGAAGTTCGCGGGCTCGCAAGTTCGACACGTGACGCTCTCAGTCCCAGTGTCAGTGCGCTGTCTGAGCGGTTCAACACGAGCTTGCTTCCTGCGGCTCGTGGTGTCTGGTCGGTTATATCCACGCAGCTTGCCCCTTCGGTGCGCGGGCTCTTCGCGGCAGTATCCGGGGCGGTAGGTCCAGCCTTTACGAACTTGGCACAGATATTCACCGGGACCGTGGCACCTGCGGCAATCTCGGTATACACGGCCCTGTACGAGAATGTGCGGCCGATCCTGTCATCCGTGGCGGACTTTATATCCACACACTTTTCCCCCGCCCTACGGGCAATCGGTGCGAAATTCCAAAAACTCGTCCAGGATGCGCAACCTCTGATTCAGGCTGTGTCGACCGTCGCGGGATGGATCGGACGGCTTGCAGCGGAGATCCTAGGCACTGCCATACCCGTCATAGTGCGGCTGGCCGGACCTGTGTTCTCCGGGCTCGTCTGGGCCCTCGGGGTCGTCCTCTCCGGAATCGGTGACGTGATCTGGATTGTCGGCAAGCTCGCTCAGGCTTTCGTCGGCGCGATTCGTGGTGTCGCTGATTTCGCGAGCGCTTCCAAGCGCAAGGTAGGCGACTTCACGGATTGGATGCGCGGACTTCCCCGCAGCATTCGACGGGCCCTCGGCGACTTCCGAAGCCTCTTGGTCGACAAGGGACGTGACCTAGTCCGCGGGCTGTGGGATGGCGTGCGAGAGCTAGGCGGGTGGCTTAAGGACAAGCTCACCGGATGGGCCAAGTCCGCAATTCCGGGGCCGATCAGGAAGGCTCTTAGAATCGGCTCCCCATCACGGCTCATGCGAGATGAGATCGGCCGATGGATTCCCGCGGGTGTCGTGGACGGTATCGACGCCGAACAGCGGACGTTGGATGCACGTCTACGGGCTATGGTCACTGTCCCTGAAATCGGGGCCCTTCGGGCTCCCGTTCCCGTGGGGGTACCGCACTCACCTGCCGGACAAGACGGTGCAGTTGAAGCGCTTTTGCGGGCGCTGGAGAGCGATCGTGCGCGGGACATCGTGGTGCGCATCGGAGAGACAGAGATTGCGCGGGCTGTCGCGTACGGACAGCGGCAACTAGCGAGGAGGTGACGGCATGGGGCTATGGATCGGACGGCCCGGGGCACTCCGCGAAATCACGGATGGCGCCGCGAAGTTCGACCGCTCGCCCGATCTCGGCGTGACGGAGTTCCGGGCACTCAGTGGGGGTGTCACCACGTGGATACCCCCGGTCCGCCCTCGCCGACTCAAGTTCGAGTGGTCGGCCATGGAGCGAGACGACGTGGTGCACTTGGACCGGCTCGCCCGGCGCATTGATGGGGCCGGACCGGTAGCGGTCATTGACCCTCTGGCACGGAACGTCTTGTCGTCGTCTCAGGGGCTCGGGCTCGGCGCCCCGGATAAATGGACTTACACCAAGGATGTAGTCACACTCTTCAACGGCATTTGGGACCCTTACGCTGAAAACCGGGTGGGCATCATTAATTCCAGCGAGAAGCCCGCCGAACTCTATTGGCAACACCCCACCTGGGTGGGTTATCCGGCTACTGCTGGAATGGAACTCACCTGGTGGGCCCCCGGACTGTTGACGTCGGGGGCGCCGATCATTCAATGGCGTATGGAATGGTACGACGCGACAGGAAAGTTGTTCTTCACGTCGTCAACGCCGAATGTGGCATCCCCGATTGTGCGCACGGCGCCCGAGAAGGCGGCATACGTGCGCCCTGCTATTCGGTTTGACGGAACCAGGCTCGGCGAATGGCCGATGGGGGAATCCATGCTCTGTCTAGGCGACATGTCCGCAGCCCTGACCGCTGGGGCGCGCCCGTACGGCGAGGGCACCCCCGCGTACAGCATCACGAACTACAGCCACGCAGCGACGTCCGGGGACGGCTCTTTCCGGGATGTCGGGCTGGAACTCGTGGAGGTGACCTGATGAAACCCGGCAACGCCACGCTGGCCGAAGCTCTCGCCGCACGCGAGCGAATAGCTGCGCACAAGATTCGGCTCGGGGGACAGGACCTGTCCGCTCAGGTGCAGTCGTGGGCGCTGGACCGCGCGTACAGCACTGACCTACCGGACGCCATGCGGGCCTTCAGCGGCTCGGCCAGCGCCCAAGCAGACATCGCACTGAGCGGGAAGGGGGGCGTGTCGGCCCCGGCGCTGTACGGGCCGTGGGCCCCTCGCGTGAGCGGGGACGTAGCTCGGCCGCGTCAGTCAGTCACCCATTCCTGGGGACTGGGCACCAACGAACTCGGCGTGCTGCCCACGTTCAGAGGGACCGTGCGGTCTCGCTCGGCACAGTCGGGAGACGACACAGTCAAGCTGTCCGCCCTCGATGGCTCCGAGCGTCTGCGGATGCCCGCACAGCTCCCCCGCTCTGCGGGCGGGATCGACCCCGCAACTCCCTACGGGGACGCCACCAATTGGGTTGCGTCAGACGTGTGGTGCGTGGACCACCTGTTGATGAGCAGCGGGGTGCACACCGCGCCGCCTCCGCGGGCCGGCTGCATCCTGTACGCGTCCATGCACGGCGGGGCTGCCGCCAACGTGGGCTACCTCAAGACGCTTAGCGGTAACTGGGAAAAGTGGTCCAAGAAGGATGCTCCGTGGGAGTGCTCGGCGAGCGGGAACCGCACGGGTGGCACGTGGGCCAAGTACATCCCCCAGATACGCCCGGTCAACCGGAACCACTCGGATGGACTCTGGCTCGAAATATGGGCGAAGAATACTTCCCGGGTTCCGGCCACGACCGATTCGGCAATCAAGTTCTCATTGTCTTGGGACGCGGGCAAGAGCGTGATCCACACCGTGGACATTAAGGTTGACTTCCGGGAAGGGGTCGTCACCTACTCGGGGCGACAGCTTAATCCTCCGCAGGATTACGGTCCTGTTGAGACGCGCATCGACGCTCTCCAAAGCGATTTTGGCCGTTGGCATCTTGGATTCTGGCTCACGGTCTCCTCGGGAGGAACCGCAGCCATTACAGGGCATTTGGTGTCCCCGCGTGATCCGCTCATCGAGATCAGTCGCAAGACGATACCGACGATGGACATTCCTCCCGGCGCTATGGCGGATCTGACCCTCGATATCAGCGCAATTCAGGTGGAGGGGCTACAACTCTCGCAGCTTTCCGCTAAGCCGAGTTCCGTAGCTGCCCGGACGCAGCAAGGCATGTGGGACAAGTCGGCGACGCTTGATGAGCCAAAGGTCCCCGTGCGTATGCTTCCAGCGGTCTCGGGGAGTGCGTGGGATGCGATTACGCAGATAGCACGGGCCACTCTTTCGATCGCCGAGTTTGACAGTGCCGGTGTGTTTCGGTGGCGCGGCCCTGAGAGGTGGCAGACACCCCCGGAAAGGCCCGACCTGACCGTGACGTCTGAGCGAGAGCTAGCGTCGCTCTCGCTGACGGAGGAGATTGACGCCTGCCGGAATCACTGCTCTGTTCGGTGGGCGAGCTGGTATCGGGTCAAGGCGAACATGTCCAATGTCAAGGAAGCCATTAACGTCATTCAGATCAATCCGGGGCAGACGAGGAACATTGCGTGGAACATCGGGAACGATGAACTCGACACCACGCCCCCGGCGACAGCGGAGACGGTAGTACCCGACACCATCCGGTTCGGCTCCGCTCAGATCGGCAGAACTCCCGTCGTGCACGGGGCGGTTGAGGTGGGCACGCGCCGCGAGGACGGAAAGCTGGTCCTGTCCATGCGCAACCGCAGTAGCGAAACGGTGTGGCTGCGGGGCAATGCGCTGAACAGCCTGTCGCTGTCTCTGGTGACACCGACCATGGATAGCGGCGCCTCGCCGACTGACCATTGGGAGGTCTCGCAGGATCCGACGAGTCAGCGCTACTACGGGGTGCAGGAGTACGAGCACGATCCGCAGGGGTGGATTCAGCAGGAAGAGCCCGCACAGCGTCTGGCCGAGATCCTGAAGACTGCGGGTGCCTACCCCATTCCACTGTTGGGGCATGTCGAGATTCTGCCGGACCCGCGCATTGAACTCGGCGACGTGGTGCGCGTGGTCGACACGACGGGCGCCCAACTGGACACGCTCGCATGGGTAATCGGCATCAAACTGTCAGCGGACGGCGGAACGATCCGGCAGACCCTCACACTCCGCGGAACGACCGCCAACGGCCCCCCGAAAGACGCGGGACTCACCCCGGATCGGCCTACCGATCCGACGCTGACGCCATGGTGAGCGAGGGCGAGGGAATGCACGACCAGGACGAGACGCTAGGCGTGCGGATCGGGGCCCGAGAGATCTATGACGAAGTGGTGGGGCTCCGCGAGGACGTGCGGTCACTCGGGCAGCAAGGGGAAAGCGTGGACGAGACGCTAGAAGACCATGAGACGCGTATCCGCAGCCTTGAGGGTGAGCGAGGCAAGTTCGTGTTGCCTGTCGCCCTGATCACTGCTGTGGCGACCGTCGTTGCCGCGGGTCTCACTGTGGCGAAAGTAGCCGGATGACCTGCGCCGAGTAGCCACCACACATCACATACCAGCCCCGTCCGGGCTCTACCGGACGGGGCCTTTTCATGCCCAAACACAGGGGGAATTCATGGCCTGGTATCCGAATGCCAAGCGGATGGAAGTGCAGCCCGAGGGGAACGCACAGCCCGCCATCCGACCGACTCAGATGATCTTTCACAGTCTCGCCGCGCCGTGGACCGGTCGTCGAACGTACGAGTACTGGCGGGACAGCACCAACCTTGAGAGTCACTTTTACGTGGAGTTCGGCGGGGACGCGTTCCAGTACATCGGCACGCAGACCCGAGCCGACGCGAACATGTACGCCAACAAGCGCGGCGACGGTACCGGCGCGGTGTCCGTCGAAACGGCGAGCAACCTCAAGCACACCGACGCATGGACGAGTTCGCAGATTGCTGCCCTGATCAAGCTCGGCGCGTGGATGCACAAGACCCACGGGGTCCCGCTGCGCATCTGCCGCTCACACTCCGACCCCGGTTTTGGCACGCACCGCATGTTCTCGCAGTGGAGTCCCGGCGGGACCGCGTGCCCCGGTGATGCTCGACAGCGACAGTTCCGAGAGCTGGTGTTCCCCGGCATCGTCAAGGCGGCCGGGGGCAAGCCACCCAAGCCGTCCCCGAAGCTCGCCCCGTTCCCCGGTGCCGAGTTCTTCAAGTCCTCGCCCCGCTCCCCGCTCATCACAGCCATGGGGCGGCGCCTGGTCGCCGAGGGGTGCGGCCGGTACGCCGAGGGCCCGGGGCCGCAGTGGAGCGACGCGGACCGGCGCTCGTACGCCGCATGGCAGCGCAAGCGCGGATTCTCCGGGGCCGATGCGGATGGGTGGCCCGGTCGCAAGACGTGGGACGCGCTGCGGGTTCCGGCGGTCTGACCACGGCCCGTCACCGGTGCCCGAATTGCCGGGACCAGCTCGGGGCCGACGCGCCCCGCATCCATCACACAGCGTGCTGACCGGGCGTCCGCCATGTCCGCGTATCGCCCGGTCGTGCAGCTGCTCATTCGATCTACGCACCGTTACGAAAAGAGGGACCCTTGATCACTTTCATCCGCACCCACCCGGCCCGCATCTACGCCGTAGCCGTGGCCGCTCTCGCCCTGGTGGCGCACTACGTGCCCGAGCTGCCGAGCGCGCTCGTCCTCGGCCTGGTCGCCGCGGTGCTCGGTACCGGCGAGGCGGTGCAGCGTGCCGAGGACCGTAAGACCGCCTCGACCACGGCAGCCGGCGAGCCCCGCGAGGACGAGCACCAGGGCCAGGCGGACGGCGGGCTCGCGTGACGTTTCGGCATGTCGCGTTGATGGGTCGGGCTCGCAGTGGCAAGGACACCGCAGCGTCCCGGCTCGTCCTGCGGCACCAGTTCGTACGGGTCGCGTTCGCGGACCCGCTGCGTACAACAGCCCTCGACCTTGACCCCATCGTGGGCACCGAGCCGACCGGGCTCGGGGCGCTGCCCATCCGTCTGTCTGATGTGGTGCGCCGACACGGGTGGGACGCGGCGAAGATCTTTCCCGAGGTACGGCGTACGTTGCAGCGGCTCGGCGAGGCAGTGCGCGAGCACGACCCCGAGCACTGGCTACGCCTCGCCCTCGCCAAGGTGGACACCGCAGACCGCTGGACCATCCCCGTAGTGATCACGGACGTACGGCACACCAACGAAGCGGATGCGCTCCGCGCACGGGGGTTCGCACTCGTCCGCGTGGTCCGTCCCGGTGGCCACGGGCCCGCAAGCCGAGCCGAGCGCGAGCACGTCAGCGAAACCGCGCTGGACGAGTACCCCGCGGACGCGGTGCTGACCAACGCGGGCAGTCTCGCCGAGCTGTACCAGGCGGCGGACGGGCTCGCGGTACCGCGCTGACGACAGCGTGACGCGGTGGCGGAAGTGACCCCCACTCTCCTTCTTTCTTGTTTTTTCTTGTTCTTCAAAAAAGACAGCTAGAACCGTCACTCCGCCACCCCTCAACCTCACCCCAGCAACCCCGAGGGGGACAGCCATGCCCGGAGCCATCCGGACTATCAAGCGCGGTGGCTCGCGCTTCTACATCAGCCCTGAGACCGCGGAAAAGGTCCCGGGTGTTACCTCCATCGTCTCGATGTTGCCTAAGCCGTTCCTGACCTTCTGGGCAGCCCGCATGACCGCGGAAACGGCAGTCGAGAACATGGACGCGGTGCGGGCAATCGCCGAGCGCGACCCCGCGGGCGCCGTGGACTTCCTGCGGAACGCACACACCCGGTACACCAAGCTGCGCGCAAAGGTGGGCAGCGATGCCCACGACCTGTTTGAACGCATGATTCGCCTTGAGGAAATCGGGCGCGTGCACCCGGACTTGGAGCCGTACCGGCTCGGGTTCGCCGAGTTCCTTACCGCTGTGCGCCCGCAGCTCGTCCGCGCTGAGGACGTGTGTTGGTCCGACGAGCACGGGTACGCGGGCTCGTTTGACGCACTCGTGCGTGTGCGGCTCGGCGAGGACGGAAAGCCCGACCACGAAAACGGCGAGTGGCACACGCTGTTGGTGGACTGGAAGACTTCCAAGTCCGCCTATCCGGACGTGGCGCTACAGCTCTCGGCGTACGCCCATGCCGACCGGATCATTGCGCCTGATGGCACGTCCGAGCCCATGCCGAAGGTGGACGGCGCGGCAGTCCTGCACATCACTCCGGAAGGCTGGGTGTTCAAGCCCGTTCGGATTGATGAAGAGATCTTCAACGTGTTTCTGACGTTGCGCCATGTTTTCCAGTGGGACCGCGAGATCTCCAAGACGGTGTTTGGCCGCCCGATCGCTGAGAGCGTTCGTCGGCTCATCACCGGAACGCAGCGCCGAGCGGCATAGAACTCTGCACCATCACAGACCAGGGACGCGCACGAGCGCTGTCCCTTTTTTCATGCCCAAAATCAGGGGGATTCACAGTATGGGCCTTCGTATTTTCGAGACCGACCCGGACGCGATGCCGAAGAACACGTTCAGCGATGACACCGTTGGCCGCTTCCACGCGGGCCGACTGGTGAACGGTGTTCCGGAACAGCTCAGCGAGTGGAAGGTGACGACTGGGGACCCGGAGGTTGCCGCGGCTGTCGCTCAGCTCATGGGCGGACAGCCCGAAGAGACCGATAGCACGTCGGAGAATTTCATTGAGGTTCTGACCTCTCAGAGCAAGGTCAAGATTGTTCTTTCCGGCGCGGACGCGGTTACGTCGGATATGAAGCTGTGGAACGGTTCGAACCTCATTCATCACTGCGATGGTGTCGAATACCTGTCGCCGGACGAGGACCGGGGCAAGTCGTGCGGCTGCCCGGCCCTTATGGAGGACCGTAAGGCTGCCGCGAAGTCCAAGCGCGGTCCCGCGCCGAGCATTGCAGTAACGTTCCGGCTCGCCGAGGACTACGACCTTGGCCTTTTCCGGTTCCAGACGGGTTCTTGGAAGCTTGCCGAGACGCTGCACGAGATCGGTAACGCGCTCGACAAGGTGAACGGGGAAGCCCTCGCCGAGCTTTCGCTAGAGCTGGTCGAGTACACCACGAAGAAGGGGCGGGACGTGTCGTACCGCAAGCCCGTTATTCGCGTCCTCAAGTCGTGGAATGACGCGGTAGCTGAGCCGACGTTCTAGCCAGCCGAGGGGGTCCCGGGCATGGTTCTCCGGGACCCCTCTCTCACGGGGGTAATCACATCCCAATTCTTGAGCTGTGCGCGGGATATGGGGGCATCGGGCGGGCCGTTGAGGCTCTGACCGGGGACAGGATCAAGATCGTGGCGGAGATCGATCCGTACGCGTCGCTGATCCTCGCTACCCGCTATCCGCATGCGCGCAACATCGGAGACATTACACAGTTCGACTGGTCCACCCTCGCGGGAGAGGTGGACATCATTACGGCGGGTTTCCCCTGCCAGGACATTTCAAATGCCGGGAAGCGGGCGGGGATTCATGGCGAGAGGTCGGGTATTTGGGAAAGCGTCCTCGGGGCCGTTCGCGTTCTTCGACCACGGTTCGTTTTCCTGGAGAACGTATCCGCCATCAGAAACCGGGGCCTCGCGCACGTACTCGCGGGACTGGCCGAGAGCGGGTATGACGCACGATGGTGTTGCTTCCGCGCGTCCGCAGTTGGAGCCGCCCACCACAGAGATAGATGGTTCTGCATCGCCGCCCCTACTGCCAACACCACTCGCGTCCGACGCGGCTAAGGGGCCAGATTTCGCACGCGCAGACCGGCAAGGAAGCGGCGGGCAGGATCTCGTTACCGCGGTGGCACGCCTTTTCGACAAGGAACGGGCCCACAAGCTGTTCAAGACCCCGACCGCGAATCTGGGCACGAACGGGGCCCCGCAGCATCCGGAGAAACGGCGTGCAGGCGGTCACGGGCCGACGCTCGACGACGAGGTTTCGTTCCTGTTGCCCGTCGACCCGGACACCGCCGAGGAAACACCGGGCGCGTTCCACTCTCCGCCGGAATGGTGGGCGGAGTTCGGGCCTGCTGTGCACCGTTGGGAAACCCTCATGGGCTCGCCGGCTCCGGTCCCGGTGGAGTTCGGGCCCCGTGGTGGGCGCCGCCTCGCGTCGGTGTTCGCCGAGTGGCTTATGGGTCTGCCGCGAGGCTGGATCACCCATATTCCGGGGCTCAACCGGGCGCGGCAGCTCAAGGCAGCCGGAAACGGCGTGGTGAGCCAACAGGCTTTCACGGCGTATCTGCACTTGCTCAACTACAAAGAGGAGAAGACTGATGGGTAAGCGGGGGGTCGTCACTGACTACGGCGGCGAGGAACTGTATCGGGGGGATCTAGTCGCGTACGCGGCACGGCAGGGGAACCGTGTCCGCATGGCTGACGCAATCGTGGACCGGGTGACAACTCGCCTAGTTGACGGGCGACTTAGGCCCATGCTGCGCATCCGACCGACCGGCACTGAATCGGGTTTCGCTAAGCGCCGCTCGCTCCGAAAGGAGTGGATCACGTCGGAACACGTGCGGCTGATCATCCCGGACGTGACGGGCGAGCGAGACCAGTAACAGCACGACCAGAAAGGACCGGACACCCCAAGTTGGGAGTCCGGTCCTTTCGCATTGGGGGGACTGTGATTTACGAAGTGAGCGCCGACTACGCGCCACCCATTGGGGACGTACGAGAGATGACCGCGGGTGATGAGCTGTGGCTACTCCCGGGGTGGAAGTCCCGCCCGGACTGGCTGCGCTATCTCGCCGCAGCGGCACACGCCATGGGGCGAGGCTGCGTGATCCGGCAAGGGGAAGCCGATGGCTAACCCCAACAAGGCACGCGGGACAGCGTGGGAAAGCGCCATACGCGACCACCTGAATCGATTCCTCGGCCTGGTCGACGAGACGGGAGCGTTCCGTGATCCGCTCTCGGGTGAGAACGTCCGTCGCGCCGCACAAGAGGGTGCCCGCGATGTGGGCGATATCCACGCGGCCCCGTTCATCATCGAGGCAAAGGACGTAGCGCGCCCCGCCGTTCCAACCTGGCTACGGCAAGCAGACATCGAGGCATCGCACGCGGGCTTCCCGTTCGGTGTGGTCGCGCACAAGACGCGGCGGGCTCACGTGCGGCACGGGCGCGTGCACATGTCCGTGCGGACGTGGACACGGGTACGGCTCGCCCTCGGCATGCACGCCCCCGAGTTCGCCGCGCTGTACGGCTGGACTCCCTCGTTGCGGGGGCTCGACACGTCCCGCTGGTACATGACCACCACTCTGTGGGATCTCGGGCACCTGCTCGCCGACTACCGCCGCAACGTGCCGGGGGTGAGCGCGCGTGCTGCTGTCTGATCTGCTCGCCCGGTTCGACCACGTGACGGACCAGGCGGACGGCGGATACCTCGCCGCGTGCCCCGCACACCCGGACTCGCGCCCGTCGCTCCGTATCTGGCGGGGCGAGGACCTGAAAGTACGGATCACGTGCCGCACAGGCTGTGACACCGCGGACGTGATCGCAGCGGCACGGCTCGGCTGGTCGGACCTGTTCGACGTGAGCGGCCCGGGTGCCACGGTGTCCGCCGAGCGCCCCGAGCTGGTGCCCGTCGCGCAGACTGCCGCACTCGCGGCGTACGTGGACCGGACCTCGCTCGCCCTCGGCGACTACGGGGCCGAGGGGGCGGGCAGGGCCCGGGACTACCTCGCCGAGCGGTTCGGGCTCGACCTGGAGACCGCCGCGGAACTGTCGCTCGGCGTGGACCAGGGAGACCAGGGCGAGGGGTTCCCCTACCTCTCTCGCCTGTACCGCGAACATCCTCGGCTGACCGTGCCGTTGCTGGGGTTCGACGGGGTAGCCCGAGGACTGCAAGGCAGAGATCTCGGCGGGCAGTGCCCCGCACGGTGGCTGTCACTAGCCAACCCCAAGGGGCTCCGGTGGGCCCCGTACGGCGTATTCCGGGGCGGCGGCGGATACGGCACGGTCTTGATCACCGAGGGGCCCGGAGACGCGCTCACAGCGGTTGCGTGCGGCTATGACGCGGTGGCAATCCGAGGCGCGAGCCTCGCCGGCTCGCCCGAGCTGGTGCGCGAACTCGCCGAGGGACTACGCGGCTCGCTCGTGATCCTCGCCGGGGACAACGACCAGGCGGGCAACGGCTTTACCGCCCGCCTCGCCGCGGGGCTCGCCGAGCACGGCATAGATGCGCATGCGCTCCACATTCCAGTGCGCGACTGGGACTTGACGGATTGGCGCGCGTCGGGCCCCGAGTGCTTCGCCGATGACCTACACCGCGCGGTCAAGGCGGCCCGACCAGTCCGCGACACCGCCGAGCGGGAAGCGGCAGCCCGCACCGCCGAGCTTGCCGAGCGCACCGGAGCCGACACGGTCAGCCGGGACCAGGGCGCCGAAGCGGCGGACATCCTCGCCAAGCTCGTATCGCAGTACGGCGAGTCCGACGCGATGAACGCGCATGCCCTGGTCGCGTGGAGCGGGGGTCGCATCCGCTACGCGGCGGGGCTCGGCTTCTACACCTGGAACGGCCGCACGTGGGTCCGGTCGGACATGCGGGTACGGCAGGAAATCCACCGCATGGGCGCCGCGCTCGTCCTCGCCGGACAGAACCAGTTGGCCCGGGGCTTCACGATGACCAGCCGCATTGACGCGTTGCTGACCGAGTTGTGTTCCGTGCCCAACGTCAGCATTGCCGCGACGGACTTTGACGACCGACCGGACTTGCTCAACTTCCGCAACGGCACGGTCGATTTGCGTTCGGGACGTCTGCGCCCGCACGACCAGGCGGACCTACTGACGTACACGCTCGATATCGACTACAACCCCGATAAGCACTGCCCCCGATGGGAATCCTTCCTCACCGAGATCTTCCCCGACATGCCAGACATGCCCGCCTACATTCAACGACTGGTCGGCTACGGCATCACCGGGCACACCACAGAGCAGTCATTCGGTGTGCTGTGGGGCAAGGGAGCGAACGGCAAATCGGTACTCGTGGACACGCTGACAACGGTGTTCCGTGCCATTGCCCGGACCACTCCCTTCGCCACGTTCGAGGAGCGTAAGAGCGGCGGCATTCCGAATGACATCGCAGCTCTGAGGGGTGCTCGCCTGGTCATGGCGTCCGAGGGCGAGTCCGGCAAGTCCATGTCGGAATCCATTCTCAAGCGGGTAACCGGCAAGGACATGATCTCGGCACGGTTCTTGCGTCAAGAGTTCTTCGAGTTCAAGCCGTCTTTTCTGCTTCTGTTGGCAACCAACCACAAGCCTAAGTTCAGAAGCCAGGATGAAGGGCTTTGGCGGCGGGTCAAGTTGCTGCCTTTCAAGCGGTGGTTCGCGCCCGAGGAGAGGGACCCGGACCTAGACCGGAAGCTACTCGCCGAGTCCGAGGGCATCGCCGCATGGGCCGTGCGCGGAGCCGTTGAGTGGTACCGGGGCGGACTCCAAGACCCGCAGTTCATCACAGGCGCAAGCCAGGAGTACCGGGAGACCTCAGACCCACTCGCCGGCTTCCTGCCGGGCGTACTCGACTACGCGGACGAGTCCGTTGTGATCAACGGGAATGACGCTTTCAATTCGTACCTGGAGTGGTGCGAGGCTGAGAACCTTCCCTCAAAGGAACGGTGGACTCGTCGCGCGTTCTATGACGCCATGGAGGAGCGCGGAGCCGTCCGCAAGAAGACCAACAAGGGGATTTCCCTCGCGGGGCTCCGCCTAGCCGACGAGAACCCCGAAGCGGTCGGGCCCGGAATCTTCGGCAACTAGCAGACCACATAAGCGGGCCGCCCTCCCCAACTCGGGGCAGGCGGCCCGCTTTTGCTATAGGGGGAGACAGTGAAAATCTTCCGGCACGACATAGCCGGTGACCTGGTTACGGTACACGTACCGGAGACCGCGGAAGACCTTAACGAGTTCTGGCAGTGGCTCTATACGGCTCGTGAGCGAGGGCCAATCGCGCTCGATACCGAGACCACGGGGTTGGACATCTTCAGCCCCGCGTTCCGGCTCCGGACGGTTCAGTTCGGCGACGAGCGCGACGCATGGGTAATCCAGTACGAACGGGGCGGATACTTCGAGTCCTACGCACGCGAGGCAATCCAGCGCACGCGCCGCGTCCTCATTCACAACGCTGCCTATGACTGGCTCGTACTCGACACGTGCGCGGGCATTCCATTGGAAGACCTCGCGCCGTGGACCACCGATACGCGCATCCTCGCGGCACTCTGCGACCCGCGCCAACCGTCCGAGGGCGGCATAGGAACCGCCCTCAAACCACTATCGGCCCGTTGGGTGGACCCCACAGCCCCGGACACTCAGGCGGGGCTTACGAGCGTCTTCCGCTCGCTCGGGCTCACGAAGGAAACCGGGTGGGCAGGCATCCCGCTCGACCACCCGACGTACCTCCTGTACGCGGGACTCGACGTCATCCTGACCGCCCGCCTTCACCCCGCGCTCCGACGCGAACTGTCCCGGCTCGGCGTGCGTGACGAGCTGGTGGCGTACGAGCACGAGCTAGCGCGCATCTGCGCTGTGATGCAGCGCCGCGGGTTGCTCGTGGACCAGGACTATGCGGCGCCCCTCGCTCGCCGGCTCGCGGCGGAAGCCCGCCGGTACCGCGCGGTGGCAGCCCGGTACGGCGTGACCAAAGTCGGGTCCGGGGACCAGGTGGCGGCGGCGCTCGTGGGCATGGGCGAGACGCTGACCGAGCGCACCAACGCGGGCGCCCTCAAGACGGACAAGGCCGTGTTGCTGCCCCTCGCGGACCTTGACCGTGACTGGCAGAGAATCGGGGCCCGCGAACCCAACGTTCTCGCCGACGCAGTGTTGAGGGCGAAGCGCGCGAAGAAGTGGGGCGAGGACTACGCCGACGGGTTCATGGTCAAGCTGAGTACCGCGGGCCGCATCCACCCCACAGTGACGCCCCTCGCCGCGCGGACGGGCCGCATGTCCGTCACGGACGGACTGCACCAGCTCCCAAGCTCTGACCATGTCGTACGCCGCGCGATCCTCGCCGAGCCCGGACACGTCAAGATCTCGACGGACTTTCAAGCGATCGAAATGCGAGTCTTGGCAGCCCTCGCCGACGTGAAGCGCATGAAAGCCGGATTCATTGAGGGTGGCGACACATTCGACATCCACATGTACACCGCGAGGCTTATCCGCGGCGAGGCAGCCACGAAGCGGGACCGGAAGCTCTTCAAAGGTGCCGGTTTCGGAAAGGTCTACGGCGGAGGAATTACCACGCTTGCGAGGCAGACCGGGGCGAGCGAGGCAGAGATTTCCCAAGCGGTTAACGCCTACGACCGAGTCTTTCCCGAGATCAAACGTGCGGGCAAGCGGTGGCAGCGTCAGGCATTCCAAAACGGCATGGTGTTCGTCTCGGCTACAGGTCGGAGGCTGCCGCTCGACAGGGACCGCACATACGCCGTTACCAATTATGCGTGCCAGAGTGCAGCGAGGGATGTCCTCGGGCAAGCCATGATCGAAATGGAAAGCGCGGGGTTGCTCGAATATATGCGGCTCCCGATCCATGACGAAATCCTCGCCTCAGCGCCCGAGGAAGACGCGAAGGACGTAGCCCGCGAGTTCGAGCGCTGCATGACCATGAGCCTGTACGGAGTGCCCATTGTCGCCGAGGCGGAGATAGGCGGGCGCTCGTGGGGCTCGCTGTACGGCGCGGACTACTGATCACTCACCGGTGACCACTCCGGGGCGCTAGTCACACCCAGTGGTCGTGAATTGGGCCTTTGAAATAGACGCGCACCCCCCCTTTACAAGTTGCGCACTTTTGATCACAAGGAGGGCACAACCGCCCCGCGCCTCTCCTACCCATGAAGGACAAGGCAGGCCCCGACCAGGGTCGATCTACAGCAAGCGTAGTAGTCGAGGTCTCGACTAAGTCCCGTTCTAAGCGACATCAACCTGTTTGGTCCTGCATGAACTGAATATCAGCATTGCTGGCTTCGTGGTCCGAACCTAAATTCATCGACCACGCAGCGATACGGCAATGCGCAAGCCCCGTCCTGCTAACCCGGGACGGGGCATTTCTATGCCCTTTTAAAGCGCATTGCATTAAGGCGACAGGGCCTTTGTGGGCCCTGCGCGCTCCGTTCCGGGCAAGTCCTGCTCTCCACAAGAGAGCAAAGCCCGACGTAACGGAGCGATGCTCAATGACACACTTCACCGCAGAGATGATCTCGGCTGCAAAGCGAAATGACCTCCAAGCTGTGACCGCAATTATTGATGAAACCGAGACTCTTATCTTGCAGCGGGCGCACGACTATGCGAAGCGAGCAGGCGGATCGGTTGACCGTGACCTGGCCGATGATCTCGCGCAAGCAGGCCGCATACGACTGTGGGAATGCCTGGCTAAGTTTGAGGGCGACTCTCCGCGGAAGTTCATGATTTACATAGACAAGGCGCTGCACTCGGCCATGACCGAGCACCGCCACGAAATTAAGCGTCCCGGAGTAACCGGGGCAGCGGCAAAAGACTTTGAGATTGCCCTAACGCTGGCAGGCGGGGACCCCTATGCGGCAGCGCGCATCGCGTCCACCGACGAAATGGGTGCTCGCAAGATGAGTCCGGGGCATGCCCATGCTGCTTTGCTTGCATGGCTCGGGACTGACTCGTTGGATCGTCCGGCAAGCGATTCTGATGGGCACGCCACGGAACTAACGCTCGGGGACGTAGTTGCAGCCGTTGCCGCGGTCCCCGTCGAACTGCTCGACTCGCGCGACTACGAGACCACCAGGCGCACGATCATCCGCGAGCAAGTCCACCACACGTTGGGGCTGTTGGGTGAGCGTCAGCGTCACGTCCTCAAGGCGAGCCACGGCATAGCCCCCGCGTCCGACTACAGCGAGAGCACAGACGCGGAACTCGCTGCGGACATGGGCGCCACCGCGAAGCAGGTCCACGAGGCGCGCGCCAAGGGGCAGAAACGTTTCCGCGAGCTGTACCAGGCAGGGGCGCGGGCGTGATGAAGACGTGCACGAAGTGCGGCGAGGCCAAACCTCGCAGCGAGTTCTACGCGGACCCCGGCAAGCGGGACGGATTGAAATGCGCGTGCAAGTCGTGCGTTCGAGCCCAGCGGCAGGAGTATCGCGCGAGCGACCGCGGACGCGCTGCGGCCCGGAACTACAGAGAGCAGAACCGCGACAAGCATCGTGAATGGGAACGGAGTTGGGCCCGAGCCAACCCGGAAAAGAAGGCTCGATGGAAGCGGGAAAACCCTGACGCGGTAGCGCGCCACCGATCCAAGGACCGTGCTCGCCGGTACGGCGCCGAGCACGCGCCGTACAGCCGCGCGGCAGTGTTCGAGCGTTGGGGCTCGCGCTGCTGTTACTGCGACGGCGAGGCGACGACGCTCGATCACGTGGCCCCGCTCGGTTTCGGCGGGCATGACGTTGAAGCGAACGTGGTCCCTGCCTGTGCGCGCTGCAACTCCAGTAAGGGACGGAAGACGCTCGCCGAGTGGGCCGGCTTGTCGTGATGACCGCAGAGCGCGACTCCGCCCCTTCCTGTGGCAGTAACAGCCGCCGACCGTGCGGGAGTTGATGTCACAGACCCTCGCGCTTCGGGCGCGTTCAACAGTCGGAGCGCGAGGGCTGACAGGGCGGAATCAGACACCGCCCGTACGCGGAGCACGCTTACGAAGAGTCATTGCAATTTGCACTTGGGCAAGGAGATTGACGCTGAGTCGTCAACCCCTACCTTCACGTCACAGACACAACTAGCGGTAGACATATCGGGTGTTGGCTGGTCAGTGGGGATGCGAGGGCTGGCATGGCGTTATCGAAGTGTTATGTTGAATGGCCAAGAAAGATGCTTCCGCAAATCGAATACCTGTACTAGCGTAGCGACATGGTTACGCACAGCGAGGAGTTCCGAGTTCAAACAACCGTCATCGTGCCAATGCGTGGCGGCACAGACGGCGCATGGGGGGCTTGCCACGAGCTGCCCGACGTGCTGAGTGAGGAGTCAGTTCGGTCATGTGCCGACCTGCACAGGATCGTTGAAAGTCAAGGCGGCATCGTCGCGCGCCTGTTCCGCACCATCGGCAAGCACACCGGGTTCCGGCTGCTCGCGCGTGACCACAAGTCGCACACCCTCGCCGGCTCCGTCGAGTGGGTCCGCGGAGACTCCGGACTCTGGGTCCAGTGGGACGAGCCCGTGACCATGTGCGCCTACGGGCAGCACTGCCCCGCTACCGTCCTCGCCGCATGAGCGCCCGCACGTTCGTCCTCGGCCGCGAGGACAAAGACGCGGCGTCCGCCGATCTGCACCGCCTTGCCGCGGTAATCCGCCGCTCGGGCATGGCGAGCCGCTACGGGGTTAGCGTGCACCGAGTCCCTGGCTCAAGCTCGTGGGGCGTGTACCTCACAGACCGCACACCCGAGTTGGGGCCGCCGGACGAGTGGGCGCGAGGCGTGGTCCTTGCGTTTGGGGTTGCTGCCTGACAGCAGAGAGCCCCGCCACTTCCCCAAGGGAGCGGCGGGGCGTCTGGCGGGCGGTTAACCCTTCAGTGCTGCCACTTCAGTGATCCGGGGGGACAGTGCCCTGACTGACCGTGCACGCCCATGGGGCTTCAGGCGAAGTCGCATGGTCTCAAAGTGCTCGTCCCCTCGTGCGGAGGAGATGTGTTCGTAGTCGTCGAGGAACCGCCCCCATGACTCGCATGCCGCGTCCAAGTGGCCGCGTTGTAACTGACGTTGGGCAAGAACGGCATTGAAGTGCACGCGACCTTGACGCTCGTTCTTGGGCTGCACCTTCAGGGCCTGTTGAAGCGCTCCAATGGAGCCGGGTAGATCCTTTCCTTCGTACAGCACGTGGGACACGTGGAATGCGTACGCGGACTGGTCATAGCCCCCGATCGACTCGCGGCGATTGTCCGCCCGCATCAGGGACGTTTCGGTCTCCGTCAGCAGGCGGCGCGCGCGCCTGTGATCACCAACCATCGACGCGGCGTGAGCTTGCTGCCCGGTGAGAAACGCTCGGAGTCGCGGACCAGCCTTCGGCGCAGCCTCTGCCGCTGAATCGGCAAGCCGCAGTGCTCGGGCCCCGTACCCAAGGTTGGTTGCCTGAAGGCTCATCCCCCGTAGGGTCCGGCAATAGGTCACGTGATCATCCGCGTAACCGGCGAGTTCCAGCGCCCTGGTGTAGTAGTCCTGAGCGGTGAGGTGGTCTCGCTCGTACATCGCCATCCACCCGGTTAGGTAGGTCAGGTCGGAGGCTGCCGCGTACATGTCCTTTCTGACAGTCTCGGAAGCCTCAGCCCGGAGCCATGGGCCCACTGTGTTGACCAGGAAGGCCCCTGCCATGGGGCGTGCGTGGGCTCCTCCAAGCTCGTCGAGAATGTCCGCGATCTTGTCCGTCATCTTGCGGACTGACTCGACCTGGCCTGAGCCAATCCGAACCGTTGCCTTGCCTAGCCTCACCGGGGCAGCTTCCGCAGCCTGCGTCACGTCGGCGAACAGTGGAACCGCTAACGCTGCGGAGAACAGTCCGCCTGCGGCAATGACACCGCGGCGCGTGGGGTCCATATCGGCCCTCCCTAGGTCGACAAGTTGTTCCACAGTGTCGATACCTTGCGGGGCTTGGTCGGATGACGCGACCGGAAGCCCCGCTTCTGCGTGTGTCACGGGGCGTTGCAACTTCCGGGAGAACGCTTCAACGATCACTCGTCTGACCGGCGGGTTTGGCACCGTACCGCTAACCCAGTGGGAGACGGCCGATTGGTCGTAGTGGAGAGCCAAACCGGCTTCCTCGCCAAGTCGGTTCACGATGATCGCGAACTGAGAGCGGCTCCATTTCGCCTGATCAAGCAGTCTTTCCAAGTCCAAGTTAGGCGTACGTGTGCGCCTCGCCATGCCCTCAACTCCTGACAGACAGTGCGGCGTTCATGGCTTTCATACTTCCGCTTCCCTTCCACGGTACCGCTGAGCGTGGCCGTGCGGTTGCGTAGGGAAAGGAGAGATCACCAGCGATCGGAGTCGAGCCGGGAAGGGCCCCCGATCGGTGACGGACCCCCATCGCATACGAGAGGAAACCTCCCATGGCACACGCTGACGTTGACCAGGCCAACTCGCCCGCACGGCGCATCGGATGCGTGGCGTTGATCCGGAACTGGCGGGGAGACGTGCTCATGGTCAAGCACGCGGACAGCGAGCGGGGGTGGCAGCTCCCGGGCGGGGGCGCGCACCAGGGCGAGGACATCGCAGCCGCTGCGGTGCGCGAAGTGAAGGAAGAGACCGGACTCACGGTCAAGATCTCTCACGCGGTCTGTATCGACCAGGTTCCCGCAAGCGAGGACGGCGCGAGCCCCGAGGAGATCAACCTGGTATGCGACGGGGGCACGGTGTCGCACGAGCAAGCCACATCGGTGCCCCCGCCGGAGAGCGCGCGGGCGGAACTGTCTGAGATGCGGTGGACCTCCCTCACTGATCTTGACGAGCTGACGTTCCCCTACCAGGCGGCCCGTGTCCGCAACGCCGTGCGTGCCAGCGAATACGGAATGAGGCTGCCGCTGTTCCGACTCGGCGAGACTGCGCCCGCCTAGGCATGAGGCTCCGTTCGGTGCGCCGTGTCGGTGCGGTGTACCCGGGCGGTCCGGCTCCGCCCTCGGTAGCTAGCTCCTTCTGCCCAGACCCCGCGCCGGGGCTGTTGCAGGGGGCGGAGCCAGCAAAACTCGCTCCGCGCTCCCACGGGATTCCGCCCATGACCAGGGCGGGGGAGAGCGAGGCGTCCGTCCGCCCTGCCTTCAGCGATCGGCAGGAGCGGGCACGCCCCGGTTAGTGGACTCGTGCGGGCCGCTAACCGGGGCCCTCGGTCCCCGTTCGACTGTGTCGTCACGAAGTCACAGCCGGACGGGTCAGCACAGGCAGCGCACCACTCCAATCAGGAGGGACATGCAATGACCGCAACAGCGACCGAACTCAAGATGGGCCGTGCGCTTGTAGACGACGAACTGTTCGGCAGCGTCGCGCACTTCGTCCACGTCCACAGCGGACAGCCCATGGAGCGGGCGCAACGCATAGCCGACCAGGCGTTCGCGTTCATCGCGGCCGCCGCAACGGCGAGCGTGCCCATGGTCCCGTCCGATGACGTAGACCTCGGCGTGCATGCGTTCATCCTGCACACCAAGGCGTACGCCGAGTTCTGCAAGGAGCACGCGGGGCGGTTCCTGCACCACAACCCCGCCCCCGGCGGGGGCTGCCGAACCCTCGAAGCGGTCACCGCGACCGCCCACGCCATCAAAGCGGCCGGATTCCTGGTCGTGGATGAACTGTGGACCGTGAACGGCGCGAGCGCCGCGCAGTGTGACGCGGACTGCGGGCGCCCGTACGGCAAGTAATCAGACCGCCGGAGTAGCGTCCGGCCCATCACATGTGGCAGAGCCGATCCGGGGGGATTCCGCGGGTCGGCTCTGCCCTGTTGAAAGGACACCAATGTCAGACCCTGAACCCCGCCAGATCCCTGCTCTTGTCACCGCCATGCTGCACCCCGCAGACACACGGGTCGTTCTGGACCGGCGCGGCTCTACCGTGTGGCACGTCCGCTCGAAGGACGCCGAGTACGCCGTGAAGGTTGGCTACCCCATCGAGGCCACCAGCGAATGGGCTGCTGCGGAATGGACAGCTCGCGCCCCCGCCCGAGAAGGCGCGGTGCTACAACACCTCGGAAGCGCAGCGGCACACTACGGAGCGTGGGAGCAAGGCACGTGGAACGTGCAGCCATGGCATGCAGGCAGCGACTTGCACGCGCTGTGGAAGCCGCACCGTACCCGGCACAGTATTTCGCGCCCCCCGGTGCGTGACGCACTCGCCTGCGCGCGCTCCCTCGCTGAGCTGCACGACAGGGGATGTGCGCACGGCGACGTGCAGCCCATGCATTTCATCCTTGGCGCGGAGCCGGCGAGCGTCGCTCTCATTGACTTGGCCCTGGTGCACGGGGCCACCGTGCCGCAGCGCTTCGACTTTCCGTATCGCGGGTGTCTCGTCCACTACGAGGCGCCGGAGATCTCCCGCAGCGTGCTGGAAAGCGGCGAGGCGGTACCGACGCAGGAAGCGGATGTGTACGGATTCGGTGCCTCACTGCTCATGGCGGCAACGGGGTGGCGTCACGTCGAGTACCCCGACGACGCCTCCCGCGCAGAACAGCGGCGGCTCATCGTGGAGAGGACGCACCGCCCGGTGAACATCGCGGGCATGCTGGGGTGGCTCGTCAACGACATGCTGCGTCCCGAACCGCGCGACCGGCCAACCATGGGCGAGGTATGCAAGGCCCTGGAGGAAACCAGCGAGTAGGGCTCACTACTCGCTGTCCTGGTGCCCGTCCTCACGGGCGGGCTCCGCAGGATCAACCACAAACGTCCCCTTGCCCCACTCGGTCCGGACGACCCCGCGTTCCCGCAGGACGCGCACCGCTCGGCGTGCTGTCTCGCGCGCCACCTTGTGCCGCTCGCACAACTCAGACTCTGACGGAATGCGCTCACCGGGCTTGATCCGCCCTGCCCGAATGTCCGCGCTCAGGGCGTCGAGCACCCGCATGTACGGGGCGTACGGCGCGTGGGAATCGCTCGGGCTTTCAGGCATGGGGAGAGCGTAGACACCGGGCCAAACTTGGGCGACTTAGACGGGTAGACCAGTTAGACAGGTAGACGTGTTAGACGAGTTGCCTTAGCTTCGATCACGAAAACAGAAGCGCCCCGACAGACCGCGTAGGACCGGTCCACCGGGGCTTGCCGAGACAGCTACACCAGGAGCTGAAACGACCATGCGTGATGCTATCGCCAGAGCACTCTTCTGGGTGCTCGCCTTACTGCCCCGAGCCCGCCGCGCCAAGCCCGGACGGCACACCGCCAGGTTCCTTGTCGACCGACGAGCCTCCGCGGAGCAGTCCACACCACCGTTGCAGCCGACCCCTGACCCCATGTGGCAGCCCGAACCGGAGCCCGACCCCGCCCCCGCATGGTTCAAGCCGTGGCGGACACCGAGCGCCGAGACGGTTCGCGAGATCTTCCACGCCAAGGAAGCCCAAGACCTGACCCCGGACCAGCGCGAGCGGTGGCGTGCGGCAGCCTTCAGCGAAATCGGAGTCGAGTACGACTTCGACACCATCAACATCACCGCCGTGCGCCGGAAGGTGTCCGCATGACCCCCGACGGAGTCACCAGCGAGCCCACCACCCCCACGCGACCCCGTGCTCGGCATCTGCGGCCACCAGACGACAGCACCCGTACCCGTAGGCGAAGTGCAGAAGCAGAGCGGTGGCGCCTGGTTCACGCACTTCGTGTGCCCTGACTGTGTGCACCTGTACGGCCCGCTCGCGCAGTGGGACGAGCTGCCCGGCATGCACTGGACCACTCGGCGCTAAGTGCCCGTAGACGCAGGACTCGGCCCCGCTCGGCTGCCATGTCGGGCGGGGCCCATCTTGTGTCTGAAGTGCGCTCACGGTGTGTAGATGCCGTGATAGGCATGAGTGATCTTGCAGAGGATCAGGGGAGGGACCAATGAAACGAAAGACGCGCAACTGGTTGATCGGCGGCGTAGCACTCTTCGCTATCGGCGCTGTGGGCTCGCTGTTCCAGGACGACGACAGTAGCGAGGCGGAAGCCAAGCCCAAGCCGTCCGTCACGGAGTCCGTGAAGAAGGAGAGCAAGCCCGACGAGAAGCCGTCCAAGCCCGCTGCGGGCAGCGGCATCCCCTCGCCGGACCCCGCGCAGACAGCGAGGCTGATACGTGCCCTATCGGCCGTTGAGCCCGGTCTGGTCGCCAAGGAAGACCGCGCCGTGTCCCGGGCCCGCAACGTGTGCTCGGACATCAAGGGCGGCAAGGGCGCGGCAACGCTGCGCGCCAACGCGAAGTACCGGTACGAGGGGGGCACTGTGCCGAGCCTCACGGACGAGCAAGCGGGGCAGATCGTGACCGCCGTGCGCTCGTCGTTCTGTAGCTGATCAGGACAGAGATCAGCCCCGTTCGGCCAAGGTCCGGACGGGGCTTCTCCATGCTCTGACCAGGCACTACCCTCAGAACTCCTACTAGCGAGCATCGGGGCTTCCCGAAACTGGGGCTCCGCCCCAGACCCCGCTCCTCAAACGCCGGAGGGGCTGAATACTTCGCCGGTGCGGCACGGTTTTAGCCCGTCCGGCGATTGAGGACGAGCCGCGAAGCGGCGATAAGGGGGTCCAGGGGGCGGCAGCCCCCTGGTTACGGGAAGGGGCGGGATTGGGGAGCCCCCGGCAGGGCCCCTACCCCAGCTCCGCCGAAATGCCGCGCAACGCGCTCATCGTGCGCCGCAGCAGCCCCGGCCCGAACGTGACGCGGGTGGCGCCCAGTTCACCCAGTTCCTTGGGGGATGGCCCATCGGGCACGGCGATGGCGTTCAGGGGGCCGTCGATGCCGGCCCGCAGGGCGGGGAGTGCGTCGGTCGGGGCGAGGATGACGTACACGCAGTCCGCCCCGGCCTCGACGTACAGGCGCGCCCGCGCGAGCGTCTCGTCCAGGTCCGCGACCCCGCGTACGTACGTGTCGACGCGCGCGTTGACGAACAGCTCCGCCCCGGCGACGGCCCGCACCTCCGCGAGGTAGTCCGCCTGCCGCGAGGCCTCCTTGAGGGTCCCGCTGCGGTCGGTCTTGCTGCCCCAGGAGTCCTCCAGGTTGCACCCGACGACCCCGGCGTCGAGCAGCCGGTCGACCAGCTTGCGGGCCGGAAGCCCGTAGCCGTCCTCGACGTCCGCGCTGACGGGCACCGACACGCCCCGCGCGATCCGCGCCACCGCCGCGAACATCTCCTGCGGCGGCACCGACCCGTCCGCGTACCCGAGCGAGGCCGCGATCCCCGCGCTGGGCGTGGCGAGCGCGGGGAACCCGGCCTCCTCGAGGACCCGCGCGCTCGCGACGTCCCAGGGGCCGGGCAGGATCAGCGGATCGCCCGCCGCCCGCCCGTGGTGCAGGGCGCGGAACGCCGCCGCCGTGCCGCTCGTCATCCGTGCTCCCCGGGCTTGTAGGTGGGTGGGTTGCGGACGCTGACGTTGAGGCGGTTCCAGGCGTTGATGATGGTGATCGTCGAGATGAGCTGCCCGAGCTCGCGGTCGTCGAAGTGCTTCGCCGCCCGCTCGTACACCTCGTCCGGCACGAAGCCGTCGGTGAGGACGGTGATCGCCTCGGTGAGGGCGAGGGCGGCCTGCTCCTTCTCCGAGTAGTGCTCGGTGGCCTCCTCCCAGGCGTTGAGGAGGTAGATCCGCTCGTCGGTCTCGCCCGCGAGCTTCGCCTCCTTGATGTGCATGTCGATGCAGTACGCGCAGTGGTTGATCTGCGAGGCGCGGATCTCCACCAGGTGCTTGAGGTGTACGTCCAAGCCCTTGTGAGCGGCCTGGGTGGCCTGGAGGAACGCCTGCCTGACGTCGGGGCTCACTTTGGCGCCACGCTTGCTTCCCATGGCAAATCCCTTCCGGGTGGGGTGAGTTGGCTGTGTCGGTCGGTCGGATCAGCTGGCGGGGCGGTGCGCCGTGGACCCCGGCGTGTAGTGGCCCGGGACCATCCGCGTGGTCACCGCGAACCGGTTCCAGCTGTTGATCAGCGTGATCGAGGCGACGAGGTGGGCCAGCTCCTTCTCGTCGAACTGCTCGGCGGCCTTCGCCCACACCTCGTCCGGCACGAAGCCGTCCGTCAGGACGGTGACGGCCTCGGTCAGCTCGATGGCGGCGATCTCCCGCGCGGTGTAGAAGTGCTTGGACTCCTCCCAGGCGGACAGCTGCACGATCCGCTCGACGCTCTCGCCCGCGGCGAGCGCGTCCTTGGTGTGCATGTCGACGCAGAACGCGCAGTGGTTGATCTGCGAGGCGCGGATCTGTACGAGCTCGAAGATCACCGGGTCCACGCCCCTCCGGGCGGCCGCGGCGAACCGGATCATGGCCTTGTACGCCTCCGGGGCGTGCTCGGCCATGTTGAGGCGGGGGGTGTGCTCGGGCAGCCGGTCGTGGGAGTGGCTGTGCGCGGAGTCGGCTGTCGCCGTGCCGGTGTCCGTCGCGGTGGCCGTGTTCGTCTGGGTGTCCGTTGCGTTGTTCGTCATGGCTACGACGCTACGGTTCGATTAGCCCAGGGGTATGGTCCATTTCCATGGAAGATTCCTGGGCCACTTTGGGTGTGGACCTGCACGTGGAGACCCGGGGCGGGGCCGCTCCCGACGCGCCCGGCGCCCCTCGCTCCGGCGTCCGCAGGGGCCTCACCGACGCCCTGCGCGAGGCGGTCCGCGGCGGCCGTCTCGCCCCCGGCACCCGGCTGCCCTCCTCCCGCTCCCTGGCCGCCGACCTGGGCATCGCCCGCAACACGGTCGCCGACGCGTACGCGGACCTGGTCGCGGAGGGCTGGCTCACCGCGCGCCAGGGCTCGGGCACGCGGGTCGCCGAGCGCGACGTACCCCGTCCGACGGGCCCCGCCCGCCCGCAGCGCGTCCCGGGCGGCCTGACCCACGACCTGAAGCCCGGCAGCCCCGACCTGTCGGCGTTTCCGCGCGCGGAGTGGCTGAAGGCCGCGCGCCGCGCCTTCGCGCACGCTCCGAACGAGGCGTTCGGCTACAGCGACCGCCGGGGCCGGATCGAGCTGCGCACCGCCCTCGCCGCCTACCTCGCCCGCGCCCGCGGCGTGCACGCCGACCCCGACCGCATCGTCGTCTGCGCGGGCTTCGTGGGCGCGCTGCGGCTGCTGTCCGGGGTGCTGCACGACCGCCTCGGCGTGCGGGACGTGGCGGTCGACTCGTACGGGCTGGGTTTCCACTGGGGGATCATGGGCGAGGCGGGGTTGCGGACGAGGCCGCTGGGGGTGGACGAACTCGGCACGCGTACGGAGGAGTTGTGGGCGCCGGCTTCGGCGTCGGGGGCCGGTGCCGATGCCGACGCCGGCGGCCCCGTGAGCGCCGAGGGCGCCGACGTCGGCGGCACGGTGAGCTCCGGCGCCGGCGGCTCCGTGCAGGCCGTGCTGCTCACCCCCTCCCACCAGTTCCCGACGGGCGTACCGCTCAGCCCCTCCCGGCGTGCGGACGTCGTCGACTGGGCGCGGCGCGCGGGCGGGCTGATCCTGGAGGACGACTACGACGGCGAGTTCCGCTACGACCGCCAGCCCGTGGGCGCGCTCCAGGGCCTGGACCCGGACCGGGTGGTCTACCTCGGCACGGCCAGCAAGTCCCTCGCCCCCGGGCTGCGGCTCGCCTGGATGGTGCTGCCGCCGGACCTGGCCGCGGAGGTCGCCGCGCACACGGACGGCGGCGGCTGGGCCGTGGGCGCCCTGGACCAGCTCACCCTCGCCGAATTCCTCACCTCCGGCGCGTACGACCGGCACGTCCGTGCCTCCCGGCTGCGGTACCGCCGCCGCCGGGACCAGCTCGTCGCCGCCCTGGCCGAGCGCGCCCCCGACGTCCGCCCCACCGGCATCGCGGCCGGCCTGCACGCCGTCCTCCGGCTGCCGCCCGGCACCGAGCAGTCGGTCATCCAGGCGGCGAACTGGCAGCGGCTGGGTGTGCAGGGCCTCGGGTGGTTCCGGCACCCCGAGGCGGTGGGGCCCCGCGTGGACGCCCTGGTCGTGGGCTATGGGACGCCCACGGAACGGGGCTGGCCGGGGGCCTTGGAGGCGCTGTGCCGGGTGTTGCCCTGACTCCTCCCCTGATTCCTCCGGACCGGCCTTGCTCGGCGAGCCACGCAACGAGTGAACGTGGCCGCCCGGGGGAGGAAGCCGTCGAGACCTCCGCATCTGTTCGCCATAGATGCCAACTACCTGATATCTGCGGGCAGTTGACGCCCACTCGTACGCCAGCGCTGTGAGAACAAGATGGTGAAGCGGCTCAAGAGTGGTGGCTGGGTACAGCACTCGGGCCGACTGAACTACTCGAACGAGAACGGGATACCGGACAGCATCACCATGACGGCGCGCACCCGTCAGGGCCTGTTGTTCCAGGAGACCGTGAGGAACGAGCCGGGGTGGCAGACGACGCGTTGATCATTTCTGAACTGGAGCGGACGGTGCCGTCATTGAGGCGGTGGCGTGCCGAAGGACAGCGAGGAGTGGACTGGCCGGTCATCGAGGACGAGTTGGGCACGGCGCTGCCGCCCGACTATCGCGCGCTGGGGGACGCCTACCCGGTCCTCGTCTTCGACGACTTCCTCTGGGTGACGGTGCCGAGCCCGGGGAAGGAAGGAGCGTTCGTCTCCGGTGTCCGCGAGACCGCGGAAACCCTCCGGGATTTGAGCGAGGTGGACGAGAGCCACGGCTACGTCCTCTTTCCCGAGGAGGGCGGACTGCTGGGCTGGGGCTCCTCCCTGTCGGGCGACCAGTTCTCCTGGCAGGTGACCTCCAAGGATCCGGCTGCCTGGCACGTCGTGGTGAGCGGCAGGAACGACGACTGGTGGACCTTCGAAGGAGGGGCGGTCGAATTCCTGGTGGCTGCGCTGAGCAAGAGCATCGCCCTGCCGGGATTGCCGGGCTCCTTCCCGAGTGACCGTCCCGAAGTGGTCGGGGTCGAGCCGCAGTAACGCCTCCGCGCCCGTCACGGACACCGACCGGTGTCCGTGACGGGCGTCGCGCGGTTTGATCGGTACGGGGTCGAGGCCCCGGCAGGGGGCTCAGTCCGCCGGAGCCTCCCCGAACCGTGCAAGTGCCAGTGCCCCCGCCACCGCCACCCCGAACCCCAGGATCGCCAGCCAGCCCAGGCCCTCTCGGGTGCGGTCGCCCAGCCAGATGACGCCCACCAGGGCGGGGCCGATCGTCTCGCCGATGACCATGCCCGCCGTGGCCGTGGTGACCGAGCCGCGCTGGAGGGCGGAGGTGAGGAGCAGGAACGCCGCGCCTCCGCCCACCAGCAGGGCGTACGCCGCCGGGTTGGCGGCCAGTGCCCCCGGCGACACGCCGTCGATGAGGCGGACCGTGACCTCCACGACGCCGAAGCCGCAGCCTGCGCCCAGGCCGAGGGCCAACGCCCGCCCCCCGTCCGGCAGTCGACCGGCCACGGCCCCGAGGACCAGGACGGCCACGGCCACCCCCAGCATCACCCAGCGCAGCGCCGTCGACCCGGTCTCGTCGCCCTCCGCGCCGGAGGCGAGCCCGAGCATCGCGAGCCCCGCGCACACCACCCCCACGGCCCCCCACTCCACCCCGCTCAACCGCACCCGTAGCAGCCGCGCCGCCACCACCGCCGTCACGGCGAGGGAGGCTGCCAGGGCGGCGCCCACCGCGTAGATGGGGATGGAGCGCAGGGCCACGATCTGGAGCAGGAAGCCCAGGCCGTCCAGGGCGAGCCCGGCCACGTACCGCCACTGCCGCACCGCCCGCCACAGCAGCGCCGGGTCCACCCCGGACCCCGTACCCGGCGCGGTCGAGCGCGCCGCGACCGCCTGCAACACCGACGCCGTACCGAAGCAGACCGCCGAACCGAGCGCGCAAATCATCCCAAGAGACACGAAAGGACAGTAGATCAGGGGGCGGTACGGGCCCCGTCGGCGGGGCGGTGCCGACGGTCATCTACCCTGCGTCGTCGGTAAGGCTCGATGCGGCTCGATGCGGCTCGGTACGGCTCGGTACGGGCTCGGTACGGCGAAGAACTCATGGGGGAGCGGCAAGGACATGGCCGAAGAGATACGACGACGGCGCCGGCTGCGCTCCAGCACCGTGGCCCTCGGTTCCATGGGCGTCCTCGCCGCCGCCCTCACCTCCTGCGGCTCCGAGCCGGACAAGCGCTGCGTGGACCGGGACAGTTACGACTTCCTCACCGGTTACAAGATCGTCAGCGACCAGCTGTGCAAGACCGGCGGCACCGCGTCCGGCGGCAAGGCCGACCGCAAGGGCGGCTACGGCACAGGCACAGGCACCGGCACCCGCGCCGACGCCGCCTGGTACTACGACCCCGACGTCGACGGCCGCTACGCCGACGACGGCACCTTCAGCCGCAGCGAGGCCGTCGACCGCGACGGCTTCGGCTGTTCGGGATCCGGCGGCGGCTGAGCCGCGGGGACCGACGTACGCCATGGAACGCCGCACCATCACCCCCCGCCCCGGCTGGCAGCAGACCGTCGAGGAGCAGGGGCTCATCTATCCGCTCACCCGCCACCCGGACGGGACCCTGCGCCCCTACTGGGACGAGTCGGCGTACTACGTCTTCAGCCTCCCGGAGGTCGAGGCACTGGAAGAGGTCGTCGAGGAGCTGCACGCCATGTGCCTCGCGGCGGCCGACCACATCGTCCAGCAGGACCGCCTCGCCGACCTCGGCATCACAGAGCCGCGCCTCGCGGCCCTGGTGACGGAGGCGTGGCGGCGGCGGGACGAACTCCCGTCCCTGTACGGGAGGTTCGACCTGCGGTACGCGGGGGACGGACCCGCCAAACTCCTGGAATACAACGCCGACACCCCCACCTCCCTCGTGGAGGCGGCGAGCCCGCAGTGGTTCTGGATGGAGGAGCGCTTCCCGGGCGCCGACCAGTGGAACTCCCTCCACGAGCGGCTCGTCGACGCCTGGAAGAAGCAGGCGCGGCTGCTTCCGCCCGGCGGCCCGCTCTACTTCGCGCACTCCGCGGGCGACGAGCTCGGCGAGGACCTGATGACCGTCGCGTATCTGCGCGAGACCGCCGATCAGGCCGGGCTCGCCACGGACTCCATCTCCATGGAGGACATCGGCTGGGACCGCCTCTCGCGCCGCTTCGTCGACAAGAAGCTCCGCTTCATCCGCTCCTGCTTCAAGCTCTACCCGTGGGAGTGGCTGACCACGGACCGCTTCGCCCCGCACGTCCTGGAGACGCTCGACAACGGGGGCGGTACGGGTACGACCCTGTGGATCGAGCCCGCCTGGAAGATGCTGCTCTCCAACAAGGCGCTGCTCGCCGTCCTCTGGGAGCTGTATCCCGGCCACCCGAACCTCCTCCCCGCCTACCTGGACGGCCCGCGTGAGCTGGCCACCACGACCGGATACGTCGCCAAGCCCCTCCTCGGCCGGGAGGGCTCGGGCGTGACCATCCACGACCCGGACCCCGCCCCGACGCCACCCGTGCCGCGCCAAGAGCCCTGCTGCTACCAGGAGTTGGCGCCGCTGCCGGACTTCGACGGCAACCGCGTCGTCCTCGGCGCGTGGGTCGTCGAGGGCGAGGCGGCGGGGCTGGGCATACGGGAGTCGGCGGGGCTGGTCACGGACGAGTACGCGCGGTTCCTGCCGCACGTGATCCTCTGAAGCCCCGGGCGCGGGGCTAGCCGTGCCGCGGCCGGGTGCCGGGGTGGAGTTCGATGCGGACGGAGTCGTCGTCCTTGATGACGTAGGTCGGGTCGGTGTCCTTGTGCCAGCCCAGCGGGAGTACGTAGTAGCGCTGGTCGCGTTCGAGGAGCAGGCGCAGGCCGCTGTAGCGGTAGCGGTAGTGGGTGTTGCGGCCGAGGTCCTCCACCCGTGGGCCGGGCGGGGCGAAGCTGAGGCGGTCGGTGCTGAGGACGACCACGGCGACCCGGCGCACCAGGTGGCCGGTGTCGTGGCGCGCGTCCTGACGGCCGCGCTCCCCGGCCACCAGGGCCACCACCCAGATCAGGAACAGCCCCGCGGCCAGCAGTGAGGCGGCGCGCCGCCAGGCCGGCGGGGACGGGGTGCCCGTGGGGGTGGCGGCGCGGGTCCGGCCGAGAAGGAGCCCCGCCGCCACGAGCAGCGGGGCCGCCCAGGCGTACGGCTGGATCCACCGCCACACGAGGAGCAGGACGGCTCCGGTGGCGACGAACCCGACGTGGGCCCGCGCCACCGCCCGCCCGGTCCTGCGCAGTCGGTCCACATGGCGCGCGGGGACGCGCAGGGCGGTCAGGAGCTGCGGCAGGTACGGGACGAGGAGGGCCAGGACCAGTACTTCCAGGGCGGGCAGGGCAGCGAGGTTCAGGCTGCGGATGACCAGTTCGAAGGTGTCGAAGCCGACGGCGAAGCTGTCGAGGTGGAAGTAGCCGTAGTAGGCGTTGGTGTAGATGTAGCCCGCGTACAGCATCAGGGCGCCGACGAACGAGGTCGCTCCGACGACGGAGTTGATGAGGTCGACGGGGCCGCCGACGCCGAGACCACGATCGCCGCCGTTGCCGTCGGCGACGGCGGTGGGTGCCGTCGGGCGCGGCTCCGGGGCGCGGGTGCCCGGGATGGACGTCCGCCGCACCCGGGGTGGGCGCCGCGCCCGGGGCACGGCGGGCCGCACGCGAGGTGGGCGCGCCGCACCGGCCGCGCCCGGCGCGGCACCGGGATCCGTACCGCCGCCGCCCGGTGGTTCGCCGCCCACCCGGTCAGTTCCCGTCGGACGAGGGGCCGCCGCCGTCCGGCCCGGCGGCCGCCCCCGGTGGTGACGTCCCGGGCGGTGGCGTCTCCGGCGGGACCGTCTCCGGCGTACGCAGGCACGGAGGCTCCGAGTCCGTCCCGTTGCCCGGGTATGACGAGCACCAGGTCTCCGGCGGCGCGGCGGGCGTCGAGCCGCTGACGCCCGCCCCGGGAGCGCCGATCGGCCCCGTGTCGACCGGCGGCGCCTGCACCGGCGGAATGCCGGGGTCACCGCCTCGGGACGCGCCGGGACCGGCGGCGGACGCGCCGGGGGCGGTGGCCGACCCGCTCGGGCCGGCTCCCTGCGACGAGCCCGCGCCGGGCTCCGAGGACCCGCCCGGCCGCCCCGGCGTCCCTCCGCCGGGCCCGCCCGACTGGCCGCACGCGACGGCTCCGAGGCCCAGAACAACCACCATGACAACGACCGAGACGGCCGCCGAGACGGCTCTGCCGCCTCCGGCCATGACTCCTTGGCGTACGCGCATCTGCTCCCCCTCACACCGGAATGTCCTCACAGTGCGTGAGCGAAGGATGGCACCGGTTGCGGGGGCTGCCCATATCCCGTGCGCGAAATTCACCCACCGCAGGGGCGCGGAACCGAACAAGGCACCATAGGCGGTCGCATCGATCAGTACGACAGGAAGCACATGACCACTCAGCGAGCAACGCAGTACCGTCGGCGGCTCGGCCTCGTGGCCGTCGCCGTGATCACCACCGTCTCCCTCGCCGCGTGCGGCGGCGGTTCCGGCAAGAAGAGCGGCAGGTCCGGCGGGCCGGGCGGATCCTCGGAGTCGAGCGAGGCCCCCAAGAACCTCAAGCTCGGGCAGGCGGGCCCCGAGCAGGAGATCACCAGCTACAAGAAGACCGCGAAGTTCTCCATCACGCCGACCAAGGTCACCGAGGGCAAGCCGGCGGACCTCAAGGAACTCGGCGACGACAAGAAGTACAAGGGCAAGAAGGTCGCCTGGATCTACGTGAAGGCCAAGCACGTCGGCGGGGCCCCCGCGATCAAGAGCGCCATGGTCATGGGCGACGTCAGCGCCGAGACCACCGCCGGTGCCCCCGCCACCAAGTTCATCCTCATCGGCAGCCTTTCCAGCCAGCCCGCCGACTGCCTCGGCAACAACGGCAAGAAGGAGCTCGGCGGGGAGGACATCTGGAAGAAGGGCGAGGAGCGCACGGTGTGCGAGCCGTACCTGATTCCCGCCACCGAGAAGGTCAAGGCAGTGACGTACTCGCAGGGGTTCTACAAGGAGCCCCTCAAGTGGGCGGTGCGGTAGCCCGGCTTGGTGGGCCCGTGACGAGGGGTGAGCGTGGCCGCCCGGGGTTGGGAGTGTGGCGCTTCCGGGGCGGGCGTCAAGGGCGCCCTTCGGGCGTCGGCTTCGCCGATTCCGCTGCGCTTCACCCTTGACGCCCGCCCCTCCAGCGCGAGTTGCTGTTGGCCGGGCGGCCCGGGGTGGGGCGGCGGGGAGCCTCCGGTGGTGGCGGATCGGTTTCGCTGCCGGGTGCCGCCCGGCACAGACGTCCACAGCAGCGCCTGCCTGTGGCCCAACGGAGGCGCGGGGTGGGCGGTTCGCTTGATTCGCCGGCTGGCGGCTGGCAGGTGGCGGGCGGCGGGTCGTTGGGGCGTCGGGCGGCGTCGGGCCCGGCCCCGGTACCTACTTCGGAAAAGTTGTGCGAGGCGCGCGGGGTGGTGAGGAGGGGAAGCCGCGCGCCCCCCTGTCGGTGCACGTGGAGAGGGGGCGTGAATTGCTCGGTGCGCGCTACTGCCGTGCGCCGCTCACAACTTTTCCGAAGTAGGTGACGGAGAGGGGCGGGGTGAGGCTGCCCGCACCCGGCGGCGAAGCCGACGGGGAAGCCGACGGAGAAGGAAGAAGGGGGTGGGGACTGGCCGCAGTCGGCAGTGAAGGGTGGCCGCCCTGCCACCGGGCCCGTACGTTGCCCCGACCGCGCGGGGTCACGCAAGAAGATCCGGACCGCACCCGGCAACGAAACCGGTCCGCCGCCACCGGAGGCTGCCCGCCGCCCCTCCCC
Organism: Streptomyces aureoverticillatus; assembly: GCF_014649395.1. GTDB lineage: Bacteria > Actinomycetota > Actinomycetes > Streptomycetales > Streptomycetaceae > Streptomyces > Streptomyces aureoverticillatus. The sequence goes on along the minus strand of NZ_BMSY01000001.1, from coordinate 746,722 downwards.
GGGCCGCCCGGACAACTGCAACTCGCGCTGGAGGGACGGCAGTCAAGGGTGGAGCGCAGCGGAATCGGCGCAGCCGACGCCCGAAGGGCGCCCTTGACTTCCGTCCCGGAAGCGCCATTCTGCCGACCTCCGGGCGGCCACGTTCACCTCTGCGCGTAGGGGAGGAAGTCGCTCCACGCGGCGGGGGTGACGGCGAGGCGGGGGCCGTCGGGGTTCTTGGTGTCGCGTATGTGGATGGTGTCGGGGGTGGCGGCCACCTCGACGCAGGCGGGGCCATCATCCGTGCTGTGGCTGCTTTTGAACCACTCCAGCGTCATGTCTCTTCCCGTACTTTCTCGATGAAGGCCAACGACTCACGTGGCGTAAGCGCCTGTGCCCGGATGATCCCATAGCGCACGTCGAGGGTCTGGACCTCTTTCGGACTGGAGATCACCCGGCTGACGAGCTGGACTTCGTTGTGGGCGACTGCGCTGCCGTCCTTGAGCTTGAACAGCCTGAATGGCCCGCCAAGGCCGGCGTTCTCCTCAACGTCCAGAGGTAGGACTTGAAGGTTCACGTTGCGCAACTGGCCTACCTCCAACAGGTGTTCGAGTTGGGCCTGTAGCACCATTGTGCCCCCGAGGGGGCGGCGTAGCGTCGACTCGCACTGCACGAAGCTGAACATGGGCGTGGCTGCCGATTCGTCGATGATCGCTCGGCGGGCCAAGCGTGCCGATAGTCGCTGCTCCAGTTCCTCGTGGTCGAAGGGCGGACGTCGGCAGCCAAACACCGCAGCTGCGTAGTCGGGAGTCTGCAACAGCCCCTCGATCACGGAGTTGTTGTACGCGCACACCTCCACAGACTTGGCTTCCAGCTTGGCCAGGTCCCGAACTCGTCGGGGGTACCGAGCCCTCTCGGCGTCGACCTTCAGCCCCTGGAGGTGACCGTTGGCGTTCAGGACCTGGTCCGCCCGGTCCAGGAACTCCGGCCGGGGAATCCGCGCCCCGCGCTCCACCTTGTGGATCAGGTTCTCCCCGTACCCCATGCGCTCACCGAACTGAACGGCCCGCAACCCCGCCGCCTCCCGCCAGAACTTGATCTGGCGCCCGATGAGCTCGGCGATCGCGCTGGACTCGTCGTCGGAGTCCACCTCCCAGCCGACGTCGTCCTCGTCCATACTCAAGGCGGACCTCCCCAGGTCACGGGTACGGTCGGTACGAGCCGGGACAGGGTCGGACACTCACCGTACGTACAGGCATCATCACTGTTCAGGCTAAGCGCCAGCGGCCACGCTGAGTTATGTGAACCGAGAAATCACCCGCACCAAGGCCCAAGTGCCCGCCCCCGTCCGCCGCTTCAGCGTGCAGCTGTCCGCCACCCGCAGGGGGCCCGCCTGGCGAGGCTGCTCGCGACCGAGCAACTGCGGTCGTGGGAGCTCCCGTTGGAGGCCGCAGGCCAGATCGTCGCGGAGCTGGCGAGCAACGCCGCCGTGTACGGCCGGGTGCCCGCACGGGACTTCCGGCTCGCGCTGACCGCGAGCGACGAGGCGCTGCGTATCGAAGTGATGGACACGCGGGGTGACCGGCTGCCGGAGGTGCGGCAGCCGGACGGCGAGGACGAGACGGGTCGCGGCCTGCTGATCGTGGCGGCCCTCGCGGACCGGTGGGGCGTAGAGCTGGGCCCGGAGCCGCTCAAGACGGTGTGGGCGGAACTGGACCTCCGCTAAGGCTCGCCCGCGGGCGCCAAGAGGACGAGACTGGGGTACAGCAGAAGACCTCAGCCTGTGGGAAGGTGTCCCCGGATCACTCTTGGAGGTGAGGGGGCGTGCCTGAGCTTCCGCGTGAACAGCAGTTGGCGGCCGCGTTCGTCGATCTCGCCGACACTTTGGTGCAGGACTTCGACGTCATCGGGTTCCTGCATGCCCTCGCCGAGCACTGCGTGGCTCTCTTGGACGTGGCGGCGGCCGGGGTGCTGCTCGCCACTCCCAGCGGCCAGCTGGTGGACGCCGCCGCCTCGGACGAGCGCACCCGCCAGCTGGAACTGGCCAGTATCGAGTGGGACGAGGGCCCCTGCCGGGACTGCTTCCGGACCAAGAGTCCGGTTCCGAACGTGGCGCTGGCGACGCGAGCGGCCGAGATGCGCTGGCCGCGGTTCGCTCCGCGGGCCGTGGAAGTCGGCTTCACCTCGGTCGTGGCGGCGCCGCTCCGGTTGCACGACCACGTGATCGGGGCCCTGAACCTGTTCCGGGACCGGCCCGGACCTCTGGACGACACCCAGCTGCGGCTGGGGCAGGCGCTGGCCGACACCGCGACCATCGGTGTGCTGCAGCAGCGGGCGGTGAGTGAACAGATGACGTTTACCGCGCAACTGCAGGCCGCCCTGGACAGCCGCGTCATCATCGAGCAGGCCAAGGGCTATCTGGCGCACCGCCGCGGCACCGGCGTCGAGGAGGCGTTCACCGTCATGCGCCGCTACGCCCGCGATCACCAGACGCGGCTCACCGAGGTCGCGCGCCAGGTCTTGCAGGGCACGGCCGACGCCTCGCTCCTCAAGCGGCGCGATCGGTGAAGTGTCCGCCCATCGGTGCTGACTGGTGGGCCGACGACCGGCCGGCCCGCACTGGGCTTGGAAGGAGGCGGCTTCGGTGACCCATCCGGTGCTGGCCGACTACCTGCGCACGCTCAGCTCCCACACGGGCCCCGGCCTGGCACCGCTGCCCCTGGGGGCCTGCGCCGACATGCTGGGCCTGGACGGGCTCGGCCTGCTCCTCGCCCCCGGCGAGAGCCCGGGCGAACTGGTGCAGTCCTTCGGCGAGCACACCCTCGCGCTGGAGGACCTGCAGCAGGTCCAGGGCCACGGGCCGACCCTCGCCGCCGCCCGCCACGGGACCCTGATGCTGCTGCCCGACGTGGCCGACACCGCCACGTTCGCGGGCGACCGCTGGCCCGGACTGCCGGGCGCCATCGAGGCGCTCGGCGTACGCGCGGTGTTCTCGTTCCCCCTGCGCATCGGCGTCGTCGCGCTCGGCGCGCTCACCGGCCATCGCGTCCGGCCGGGGCCGATGTCCACCGACCAGCTGACCGACGCCTTCGGCCTGGCCGACACCATCGCCCAGATCGTCATCGCGACCGCCGCGCACGCCGAGCTGCCCGGCACCTCCCTGCTGGACGACCCCGGCCTGCACTTCGCCGAGGTCCACCAGGCCACCGGTATGCTCGCCGCCCAACTGGAGACCGACTGCGACCACGCCCTGATCCGGCTGCGCGGCCACGCCTTCAGCGAGGGCCGGCCCCTCCTGGACGTCGCCCGTGACGTGCTGGCCCGCCGACTGGACCTGGAGGGCGACGGAGACACCGGTTGAATGGCGATACCGTTTAGCAGCGGCTCCCCGCCCCCGTACCACCGGAGGCCACGGCGTGACCGACGCCCGGAGGGCGCCCTTGGCTTCCGTCCCGGAGGCGCCATTCTGCCGACCTCCGGGCGGCCACGTTCACCTGCACGCGTGGGGGGAGGAAGTCGCCCCACGCGGGGCTAGCTGCCGAACCTCACGCTGTACAGCGTGACGCCGAAGTCGTTGTCGTACTGGCCGGGCTGGAGCTTGCTCCACTCCCGCTCGCAGTTGCCGTCGTAGAAGATCGTGGCGGTGGCGTTGGTCTGGTTGGAAGCGCCGGTCGCCTTGTAGAGGCTGTAGCACTTGCCGAGGATGGGGTCGTCGATCTGGAGGGTTTCCCCCGTGACCGACCCGTAGTAGAAGTGGCCGACGGCGGCGTGGGCGCTGCTCATGGGCAGCGCGGCGAACAGTGCGAGCGCGGCGCCCGAGACCAGGGCGAGACGGCCCAGGCGGCGCGGTGTCTCATTGCGTGTGGTGGTCATGGGGCAACGGTCCCCGTGTGCGGGGCGGGCGGGCCAGGGAGTACGCCCCTGGGCGACCGGGAGGGCGGAGCGGGAAGCCCCGGCACGCGCCCCCTCCCTGCGCCTGGGGTGCGTGTCGGGGTTGTCGCCGCACCTCCTTGCCAGATGGTCGGCTCAGGCGACCGTGTGCCCGGCGCCCGCGCTGAAGATGCCCCAGCGCAGGCGTCCCGCGCGGGTGGCGTCGACCCAGCGGGGGAGGTTGGCGAGCAGGCCGTCGACGTAGGCGGGGCTGATGACGGTGCGCAGCTCGGCCTCGCGGGCGCGGGTGTCGTCGTTCAGTCGGACGTAGTGGCGGGCGAGCTGGTCGCTGTGGTCGTCGAAGTCGACGGGGTCCAGGCCCAGGTCGGCGAGGAGGCGCAGGTAGAACGCGGGGGTGGCCAGCGCCCGCACGCCCAGGCGGGAGACGACCGGGTGCAGCGCCTCGGCGGGCGTGTCCTCGGCGGCCATGATGTCGGTGAAGGCCAGGGTCCCGCCGGGCTTGAGGACGCGCACGGCCTCGCTCAGCGCGCGTGACCGGTCGTCGCTGTGGCAGAGCGCTTCCAGCGAGCACACCGCGTCGAAGTGGCCGGCTGCGTACGGCACTTCGTGGAAGGAACCGGTGACGACCTCGATCAGGCCGTCGAGGCCGCGCTTGGCGTTGGCCGCGCGGTGGCGTTCGTTCTGGGCGGCGCTGAGGTTGAGCGCGACGACGCGGCAGCCGAAGCGGTCGGCCAGGTAGCGGGCCGTGCCGCCGTAGCCGGAGCCCAGGTCCAGGACGGTCCGGCCGGGGGCGAGACGGTCCGCGAGGCGGTCGGCCAGGCGCTCGACGGTGCGGCGGGAGGCGTCGGCCACCGACTCCGCCGCGTGGGCGTAGATGCCCGTGTGGATGTCCTCGCCGCCCCAGACGGCATCGTAGAAAGCGTCCACGTCGCTGGAGTCGTAGTAGCCGCGGGTCGCGTCCTCGTTGCTGCCCAGTGCGGTGGTCCTGGCGGCCTTGTCCTCGCTCATGCGCGCTTCCCTCGCTCGTCGTCGTCCTTGCCGCCTGCCTGGCGGCTTCCCCAGCGTGGGTGCGGCCGCGAGAGAAGATCAACAGTGCCGGGTCGGCCACCGGGACACCGTGGCCCGAACCGATCGGAGCGGGCACAGGATGTCGGGTGCGGGAGGGGGCCGACTTCCTAGCGTGAGGGACGTACAGAAGGAAGGAGACCGAGGTGCTGGAGCGGCTGAACCAGGCCCTGGACCACATCGAGGCGCATCTCGGCGATCGCGTCGAGGTGGCCGAGCTGGCGCGAATCGCGGTCACGTCGGAGTACCACTTCCGCCGGATGTTCTCCGCGCTGGCCGGAATCCCGCTGTCCGAGTACATCCGGCGCAGGCGGCTCACCCTCGCGGGCGCCGAGGTGCTCGCCGGTGAGCGGTCGCTCCTGGAGATCGCCGTGCGGTACGGCTACGGCTCCGGGGAGGCGTTCGCGCGGGCGTTCCGGAGCGTGCACGGGGTGGGTCCGGGCGAGGCCCGGCGGACCGGGGCGACGCTCAGCTCCCACCCTCGGATGTCCTTCCGTCTCACCGTCGAAGGGAGCAGCAGCATGCGATACCGCGTCGTGGAGAGGGAGCAGTTCCGTGTGGTCGGCAAGAAGGCCCGGGTCCCGCTCGTGCACGAGGGGATGAACCCTGCCATCGCCGACTTCATCCGGAGCATCGACAAGGAGACGATGCGGCGCTTCGCCGCACTCTCCGACCAGCAGCCGGAAGGGATCGTGGGAGTCAGCGACGACCTCGACCCGAGCCGGGCCGAAGGCACCGAACTCGACTACTACCACGGCGTCGTGACCGGCATCGGTGCCGATGAGGTGCCGGACGACCTGGACGCGCTCACCGTCCCCGCCGGGACCTGGGCCGTCTTCGAGAGCTCCGGCCCGTTCCCCCAGGCGCTCCAGCACCTGTGGCGGGACGTGTTCACGCAGTGGTTCCCGTCCAACCCGTACCAGAGCAGGCCCGGACCGGAGATCCTGCGCACCCGGCTGTCCGAGGACGCGGCGCGGGCGGACGCGGAGCTGTGGATTCCGGTGGAGCGGGCGGACGCCTGAGCGAGGGCGCGGCGGCTACCTGAAGCGTACCGAGCGCAGCTTCAGGCGCTCGGACGCCTGGCCGCCGTTGGGGTCCAGGACGTAGGAGGCGCCGTCGCAGTGCGGGCCGGTGAAGACGGTGGCGTACTCGCTGGTGTGGTTGAGCGGCGAGTGCGCCGGGCTCGACGACGCCGGGTCGCCGACCTCCGGCAGCGTCAGGCACTCGTAGCTCCGCGGGTCGGTGAGGACGCCGACCCGCGGGGAGCCGTCGAGTCCGGTGTATCGGTAGAGGAAGTGGCCGTCCGCGGCCGAGGCCGAGGTGGGCAGGGCGACGATGAGCGCGAGCGCGCCGAGGGCGGCGCACGCGGTGGAGAGCAGGCGCACGGAATGGCTCCTTGTGGGAAGGCGCTCCTGGTGGGACGTCAGCCGAACATCACGCTGTGCGGGAGCGTGCCGGCGAACTCGGCGGACTGGCCGGACTGCAGGCTGTGCCAGGGCTCCTCGCAGCCGTGGTCGAAGTAGAGCGTGACGCGGGTGTCGGTCTGGTTCGAGACGCGGGTCGCGCCGCCCTGGACGAGGAGTCGGCACTCGCCGTTGGCCGGGTTGTCCATCTGGAGGTCCCCGGCCTCCGGCGAGCGGTAGAAGAACGTGCCGTTGGCGGCGTGGGCGCTGCTGGTGGGCAGCGCGGCGAAGAGGGCGAGGGCGGCCCCGGCGGCCAGCGCCGCCCGGCCGAGCCGCGTCGCCGTGACGTGTGTGGTGGTCATGGCGGCAAGGCTTCCGGAGGGTGGTGCGGGCGCCCAGGGGTTACGGCCCCTTGCGGTCGGGAAGGCCGCCCGGGGGCCCGGGAAGCCGGAGCAGGAACGGGGTCGCCAGGAGGAGCAGTCCGGCGGTGGCGATCGCGGTACGGGGCGTGGTGAGGGCGGCCAGGAGGCCCCGTGCAGCGCCAGGAGCGCGATCAGCGCGAACGCGTCGAACGCGAAGCGCGAGCCGAACGCGCTGACTCCGTACGCGGCCCACAGTCACCCGAAGTCCCGGCCCAGCGACCGCCGCTCCCGCCTCAGTGGCCGCTGCTCCCGCCTCAGTGGCCGTCGCTCCCGCCGCGGCAACCGCCGCCGCTCACCCGCCGCCCCCGGCCTTCCCATCCCCGGCATCCCCCTTCCAGGACAACCACACGTTGACCCGGGGCATCAAAGCCAGGCGCCACCTGCCCCCGCAAACAACCAGAGAGAGATTCCGTACAACCAGGAGTTGTGCGCGTACCGCGTAAAGTGGCGGCGTGGATCTCAACGCCGTACGCACCTTCGTCGCCGCCGCCGACACCGGCCAGTTCCAGGAGGCCGCCGCCGAGCTGGAGATCACCCAGCAGGCAGTTTCCAAGCGGGTCGCCGCGCTGGAGGCGGACCTCGGCGTGCGGCTGTTCACGCGCACCCCGCGCGGCGCGCGGCTCACCATCGACGGGCAGGCGTTCCTGCCGCACGCCCGCGCGCTGCTCCAGGCCGAGGAGCGGGCGGCGGCGTCGGTGCGGCCCGGCAGCCGGGCGCTGCGCGTCGACGTGGTCGGCCGCCGGGTGGCGCCGGCCGGTCTGCTGCGGGACTTCCACCGCGCGCAGCCGGGGACCGCCCTCGACGTCGTGACCCTCTACGGCGCCGACGCGGCGATCGCCGCGCTCAAGGACGGCACGATCGACGCGACGTTCCGCGCGGTCACCATGCCGGGGCGGCGGCTCCCCGAAGACATCGAGGCCGTCCCCGTGTTCGACGAGCCGCTGATGCTGTTCACCGGGCCCGGCCACGAGTTCGCGGGCGCCCGCTCCGTCACCCCGGCGCGGCTCGCCGGGCGGCGGATCTGGATGCCCGGCAACGCCTCCGGGACCGAGTGGGCCGCGTACTACGACGAACTCGCCGCCACCTTCGGGTTCACCATCGACGTGCTCGGCCCGGACTTCGGCATCGAGTCGCTGCTCGACACGATCGCGGACTCCACGACCGTGGCGACCTTCCTGAGCGAGCAGACCCCGCTCGTCTGGCCCGCGGGCCACGACCTGCGGCTCGTCCCGCTGCGCGACCCGACGCCCGTCTACCCGCACTGCCTGCTCTGGCGCACCGACAATCCGCATCCCGGGCTCGCCGCGCTGCGCGACCACCTGCTGGCGAATCGGCCGGACCGCGGGGGCGCGGAGACGTGGCGGCCGACGTGGGCGCGGTGAGCCGCCGTCCGCGGCTCACCCCAGGGCCGCGATCCCGCCCACCGTCAGCAGTTCCAGCTTGGACGCCGCCGTCGAGCCGGGCGCGGCGGTGAGCCACAGCAGCCGCACGAAGGTCTACCTCGCGGGCGGCATGCGCAGCCTCGCGCCGGTTCCGGGCGGCCTCCAGGACACCGTCGACACTGTGTCGTCGTACGACGTGAAGACCGGGGCGTGGGACTCCTTGCCGCGCCTGCCCGAGGCCCGCGACCACGTCGGGGGTGCGGTCGTCGGCGGGTCCCTGTACGTGCTCGGCGGCCGGGACGGGGGGCAGGAGAACGTCCGCGGCCAGGTCTACGCACTCGACCTGGCGCGTCCGCGCCGCTGGGGCGAACGCGCCCCGATGCCGACGCCCCGGGGTGGCATCGCCGCCGCGGCCGTGGGCACGCGCGTCCACACCTTCGGCGGCGAGGGCAATCCGGCCGAGGGCTCGCACGGCGTCTTCGGCGAGACCGAGGCGTACGACACCGTCCGCGACCGCTGGTACGTCCTCGCGCCCATGCCGGTGCCCCGGCACGGCACCGCGGCCGCCGCCGTGTCCGGGACGATCCACATTCCGGGCGGGGGCACGGTGCACGGGGGCGCGCCGGTGGACACGCACGACGCGTACCGGCCGCGGTCGGCGCGGTAGGTGGGGCAGGTACCCCCGTGCTCAGCCCAAGGAGCGGGCTTCCCCGGGCTCAGCCCGAGCAGCGGGCCCGGGCTCAGCCCAAGTAGCAGGCCGAGACGTAACCCACCACGCCCGTGCGCTTGTTCTGCACCAGCTGCCAGGCCGCGGTCCTGCTGCCGTCCGGGCACTGCACGGTCGGGCCCGAGTCGGTCTGGTACCAGTACGCGCAGTCGCCCTGGGCGGCCCAGCCGACGTGGTCGCCGCCGGGGCGGTTGCGCATGTGGATCGTGGTGCCCTTGAAGTCGGTGTGGGGTCCGCCGATCTCGCAGGCGGCGGGGGCGGGGGCCGCGGGCGCCGTGGTGGGGGCGGAGGGTGCTGGGGCGGGGGCCGCGCTCGCGTACCCGGCGGTGAGCGGGGTGAGGAGCAGGGCGGCTCCCGCCACCGCCAGCTTCGTTCGCTTCATCATGAACGCAACAGTCCCGAACCGGGGCGGAAGCGACAAGAAGGCGCGGCCAGCATCGGCCGACCGGCGGAGGTGACCCACGGTCCCGCGCGCCCCCGGTCGGCGCCCTCAGGACTGCGCGGGCCGGGTCGACCGGTAGTGCCCGGCGATCTCGTCCGAGGTGGTCACCCACACGCCGGGGTGGTTCACCACGTACTCAAGAGCCTGGTCCAGATACTTCGCGCGGAACGCCTGGCCGATCACGAACGGGTGCAGGGCCAGGGCCATCACCCGCCCGCTGTCCGCCGCCTCCGCGTCGGCGTGCAGCTGGTCGAGCTGGTCCTTGACGATCTGCACGAAGTCGGGCCCGGTCGTGCCCTTGCCCACGAACAGGCCGATGTCGTTCAGTTCGACGGAGTACGGAACGCTGAACATCCCGGGGACGTTCAGGGCGTACGGCTGGTCGTCGTTCGTCCAGTCGAGCACGTAGTCGAGGCCCAGCTCCTTGAGCAGGTGCGGGGTGCGGAAGGTCTCCGTCAGGGCGGGGCCCATCCAGCCGCGCGGGCGCGTGCCCGTGGTCCGCTCGATGGTCCCGACGACGTCCTTCAGATACGCCCGCTCCTCGTCCTCGGTCATGTCCGCCTGGAAGATCGAGTTGTTCTTGCCGTGCGCGAGCCACGCCCAGTCGCGCTCGCGGCCCGCCTGGACCATCTGCGGATAGCGGTCGCCCACATCGGAGTTGAGCAGCACGCTCGCCCGGACCCGGTGGCGGTCGAGGGTCTCCAGCATGCGCCAGAAGCCGACCCGCGGACCGTAGTCCCGCCACCCGTAGTTGAGCGGGTCCGGCGCGAGGTGCGCGGTGCCCGGGAACGTGGAGGTCGACGGCTTGTCGACCTCGTAGTGCTCGATGTTGAGCCCGACATAGAAGGCGACCTTGGCGCCGCCCGGCCACTGGATCGGCTCGCGGCCGACGATGGGGCTGTAGTCGTAGAGCTGGTTGTCCATCACATTCACCTCGGAAGGGTCCGCCGGCGCCAACTGGCCGTCGGCGCCTGGCGACCATGGTGAAACATTCACACTGGTGTGATGGTCAAGCGGCCTGCGCCTTGGCCGTCACGTGGCCTGGCCGTCCAGGCGGACCAGCATCTTGCCGGTGTTGGCGCCGCGCAGGACGCCGAGGAAGGCCTCCGGCGCCCGCTCGATGCCGTCGACGACCGTCTCCTCCGTACGCAACGTGCCGTCGGCGAACATCCCGGCGGCCTTCCCGATCCACTCCGGGAAGAGATCGAAGTGGCTGCTCACGAGCATGCCGCGCAGCGTCGCCTCCTGCTTCGCCGCCTGGAAGAGGTTGTCGGGGCCGGGGGCGGGCGTCGTGGCGTTGTACGTGCTGATGGCGCCGACCAGGGCGATGCGGCCCTGCGGGCGGATCGCGCCGATCGCGGCCTGGAGGTGGTCGCCGCCCACGTGGTCGACGTACACGTCGATGCCGTCGGGCGCCGCCTCGGCGAGCTGCTCCGGCAGGCCGCCCTGCCGGTAGTCGATCGCGGCGTCGTAGCCGAAGGTGTCGAGCAGCTTCTTCGTCTTCGCCGGGCCGCCCGCCGAGCCGATCACCCGGGACGCGCCGAGCGCGCGGGCCACCTGCCCCGCGACACTGCCGACCGCGCCCGCCGCCGCCGACACGAACACGACGTCGCCCTCCTTGACGGGCGCGGTACGGGTCAGCGCCGCGTACGCCGTCAGGCCCGTCGTGCCCAGCGGCCCGAGAAAGGCGGACGCCGGGGCGAGCGAGGTGTCGACGACCGTCACGGCGGCGGCGTCCAGGACGGCGTACTCGCGCCAGCCGGCGAAGTGCGTGACGGTCGCGCCGACCGGCACGTCCGCGCTGCCCGAGGCCACGACCTCGCCGACCGCACTCCCCTCCAGGGGCGCGCCCAGCTCGAACGGCGGGATGTACGAGGGCACGTCGTCCATGCGGCCGCGCATGTACGGGTCGACGGACATCCAGGTGTTCCGGACGAGGACTTGGCCGTCGGCCACGGTGTCCGGGACCTGAGTGGCGACCAGTTCGAAGTCGGTGAGGGTGGGCTCGCCGGTGGGGCGGGCGGCGAGGCGGATTTCGCGGGAGGCGGGCATGTCGGGCTCCTTGGGTGGTGGTTCGGAAGCCGTTTCCGGCGACGAGGAACACGGTGCCCGGGGCCGCGCACGAACCACTGACGGCCCACGCACGACGAGCCAGCCTGTCCGGCACGATGAAGCCTGTCCGGCGTTTGAGGACGAGCGCGAAGCGCGACAAGGGGGGAGAGGGGCGCAGCCCCATGAGACCCCCACGTCTACGGTGGCCGCATGCGATTCGAGGTGCTGGGCCCCCTGACGGTACGCAAGGACGACGGCACCCCCCTCCCCGTGCCGGAGGCAAAGGTGCGCACCCTGCTCACGGCCCTGCTCGTCCGAGCAGGCACCCCCGCCCCGGTGGACGCCCTGGTCGAGGACCTCTGGGGCGAGGGCAGGATCCCCGCCAACCCCGCCAACTCCCTCCAGACCAAGGTCTCCCAGCTGCGCCGCGCCCTCGCCGCCGAGCCGGGCGGGCGGGAGCTGGTGACGTACGGCCCGGCGGGCTACGCGCTGCGGATCGCCGACGACGCCACCGACGCGGGCCGCTTCACCGCGCTGAGCGCGGCCGCGTACGACGGCGCCGCCGACCCCCGTACGCGAGCCGCCCTCCTGACCGACGCCCTCGCCCTGTGGCGCGGACCCGCCTACGCCGACTTCCGCGACGCGGAGTTCACGCGGGCGGCCGCCGCACGCCTGGAGGAACAGCGGCTCACCGCCGAGGAGACGCTGGCCGAGCTGCGCCTGGAGCTCGGCGAACACGCCCTGCTCGCCGACGAGTTGGCCGGCCTCGTCGCCCGCGAGCCGCTCCGCGAACGCCTCCGCGCGGCCCACATGCGCGCCCTCTACCGGGCCGGACGCTCGTCCGATGCCCTGGACGCGTACCAGGACCTGCGCCGCCGCCTCGCCGACGACCTGGGTATCGACCCGGGCCCCGAAGTCACCGCCCTGCACACGGCGATCCTGCGCCAGGACCCGTCCCTCACGCCTCCGCCACCGTCCCCGGTGCCCGCACCGGCCGAACCCCGCACCAACCTGCCCGCCCACATCACCGGCCTCATCGGCCGCACCGCCGAGATCACCCGCGTACGCGACCTGGTCCGCTCGACCCGCCTGGTGACCCTGACGGGCCCCGGCGGCGTGGGCAAGACCCGCCTCGCCCTGGAGGCGGCCCGGGGCCTCGTAGACGAGTACGCGGATGAATTCCCGGACGGCGCCTGGCTGGTGGAGCTGGCGGGCACGAGGGACGGGGTGGCGGAGGTGGTGGCCGCCGCCCTGGGCGTGCGGGAGGACGTTTCAGCCCGTCGAGGGGGCCCCTCCCTGCTCCTTGAGAGCTCGGGGGAGGTTGAGGACGAGGCCGAAGGCCGACCAACGGAAGCTGTCCCGCCCGAAGGGGACACCCACCCGGGGGCGCGGGGGCAGCGCCCCCGGTCTCGGGAAGGGGCGGGTTTGGGGAAAGAACCCCTGGCCCAAGCGCTGGCGCCACGCCACGCCCTCCTCGTCCTGGACAACTGCGAACACCTCCTCGACCCCGTGGCCGACCTGGTCGCCCACCTCCTCCGCACCGCGCCGAACCTCCACATCCTCGCCACCAGCCAGGAACCCCTCGCCCTGACCGCCGAAACCCTGGAAACGGTCGCTCCCTTGGCCGAGCCGGAGGCCCTGCGCCTCTTCACGGAACGCGCGACGGCCACGGCCCCCGGGTTCACCCTGAACGACGACAATCGCGAGGCCGCGGCCCTGATCTGCCGCCGCCTGGACGGCATCCCCCTCGCCGTGGAACTGGCCGCCACCCGCGTCCGCACCCTCGGCGTACACGCCCTCGCCGACCGCCTGCACGACCGCTTCCGCCTCCTGAACCAGGCGCGCCGTGACGCCCCGGCCCGCCAGCGCACCCTGCGCGCGATGATCGACTGGAGCTGGGAGCTCCTCACGCCCCCGGAACAACAGGCCCTGCGCCGACTCGCGGTGTTCGCGGGCGGATTCACGCTGGAGAGCGCGGAAGCCGTGCTGGAGGGCACGGAAGCCGTGCTGACGGGCGCGGACTCCGTGCTGGAGGGCGGCGAGTCCGTGCTGGTGGGCGGGGAAGCCGTACCGGGGAGCGTGGAGTCCGTGCTGGCGGGCGCGGAGTCCGTACCGGAGAGCGCCGAGTCCGTCCTGGACTTGGTGACCCGCCTGACCGACCGCTCCCTCCTCACCCCCGCACCCCCCACCCCCGACGGCGCCGTCCGCCACCGCATGCTGGAATCCGTCGCCGCCTACAGCCTCGAACGCCTCGGTGAGGCGGGCGAGGCGGAGGCCCTGCGCCACCGCCACGCCCTGCACTACGCGGACCTCGCCGAACGCGCCGCCCCGGCCCTGCACGGCCCCGACCAGCGCCGCCTGCTGCGGTGTCTCGACGCCGAGACGGTCAACCTGCGCGCCGCCCTGGACTGGGCCACCAGCCGGGCCGACGCCGACCTGACCCTCCGCCTGGTCAACTCCCTCACCTGGTACTGGTTCCTGCGCGGCCGCCTCAGCGAGGCACTGCGCTGGCTCCGGCTCGCCCTCGAACTGAAGACGTGCGGGACTTCGCGACCGAACGGCGACCCCGACTCCGCCCGCGCCACCGCCGCCACCTCCCTCGCCGCCCTCGGCCTCCTCACCGGCGAGAGCGGCGACGCGTACGGCGCGTACGGCGCGTACGGCGCGGACGGCGTGACCGAGGACGGTCGCGCCGACCGTCTCGCCGACCGCCGCGCCCGCTGGCTGCTCGCCTTCGCGCGCTGCGGCTTCGATCGCACCGAGGCCGAGTCGGCCCGCGTCGCCGCGCTTCTCCACGAGTTCCGCGCCGCGGGCGACCGCTGGGGCGAGGCGGCCACGCTCAGCGTCCGCGCCACCCGCGCCCTCTACCGCGGCGACCTGTCCGCCCTGCGCGCCGACGCCACCCGCGGCGCCGCCCTGTTCGCCGAACTCGGCGACCGCTGGGGGCAGTTGCAGTCCTCCGAACAGCTCGGCATCCTCGCCGAGATCGCCGCCGACTACGACGAGGCGGCGCGGCTGCAACGCGAGGGCATGGCAGGCGCCGAGGAACTGGAACTGTGGACCGACGTCTCCTTCCGCCTCTCCCGGCTCGGCCGCCTCGCCCTCCTCACCGGCGACGACGCCCGCGCCGACGAGTACCACGAACGCGCCGCGCGGCTCGCCGCCCAGCAGTCCCACCGGCCCGCGCAGCAGTTCGCCGAGACCGGCCTGGCCCTCGGCGCCCGCCGCCGCGGCGACCTCGACACCGCCGAGCGGCACCTGCTGCCCTGGCTCGACTTCAACCGCCGCTTCGGCGTCGACTCGGGCACCGCGCTGCTCCTCGCCCAGCTCGGGTACGTCGCCGAGCAGCGCGGCGACGCCCCGCGTGCCGAGGCCCTGCACCGCGAGGGCCTGGCCGTGGCCCGCGGCACCGGCGACAACCGGGCCGTGGCCCTGGCCCTCGAAGGCCTGGCGGGCGCCCGCTCCCTGGCCGGCGACCACCCGGGCGCCGCCGCCCTCCTCGGCGAGGCCGCCGCCCTGCGCGCGGCCGAGGGCGCCCCGCTGCCCCCGGCGGAACGCGCCGACGTCGACCGCGCCACCACCCGCTCCCGGGCGGCCCTCGGCGCCGCCGCGTTCGAGGACGCGTTCGAGGACGCGTTCGAGGACGCGTACAAAGTGGCGTACGAGGCCTCGTACGAGAACGCGGCCGCGAGCTAGCCCAGAACCGATCGCAGCTGGTCGAGACCCCAGTCCAAGTCCTCCTTGCTGATCACCAGCGGCGGCGCGATCCGGATCGTCGAGCCGTGGGTGTCCTTCACCAGGACCCCGCGGTCCATCAGCTTCTCGGAGATCTCGCGGCCCGTGCCGTGCGCCGGGTCGATGTCGACGCCCGCCCACAGGCCCCGCCCGCGCACCTCGGTGACCTTGCCGGAGCCCACAAGCAGGCCCAGCTCCGCGTGCAGGTGCTCGCCGAGCTCCGTGGCCCGCTGCTGGAACTCCCCGGTGTTCAGCATGGCGACGACCTCCAGGGCCACCGCGCACGCCAGCGGATTGCCGCCGAACGTCGATCCGTGCTCGCCCGGCCGGAACACCCCGAGCACGTCCGCGTCCGCCACCACCGCCGACACCGGCACCACACCCCCGCCGAGCGCCTTGCCCAGCAGATACACGTCCGGCACCACGCCCTCGTGCTCGCACGCGAACGTCCGGCCCGTGCGGCCGAGCCCCGACTGGATCTCGTCCGCGATGAACAGCATGTTGTAGTCGCTGGTCAGCTCCCGGACGCCGGGGAGGTAGCCGGGCGGCGGGACCAGGACGCCCGCCTCGCCCTGGATCGGCTCGATCAGCACCGCCACCGTGTCGTCCGTGACCGCCTCGCGCAGCGCGTCCAGATCGCCGAACGGCACGATGTCGAAGCCCGGCGTGTACGGGCCGTAGTCCGCCCGCGCCTCGGGATCCGTGGAGAAGCTGACGATCGTCGTCGTACGGCCGTGGAAGTTGTCCCGCGCCACCACGATCCGCGCCTTGCCGTCCGGCACGCCCTTGACGCGGTACCCCCACTTCCGCGCCGTCTTCACGGCCGTCTCCACGGCCTCCGCGCCGGTGTTCATCGGCAGCACCATGTCCTTGCCGCACAGCTCGGCGAGGCGCGTACAGAACTCCGCGAACCGGTCGTGGTGGAAGGCGCGCGACGTCAGCGTCACGCGCTCCAGCTGCTGCTTGGCCGCCTCGATCAGGCGGCGGTTGCCGTGGCCGAAGTTCAGCGCCGAGTACCCGGCGAGCATGTCGAGGTAGCGGCGGCCCTCCACGTCCGTCATCCAGGCGCCCTCCGCCGAGGCGACGACGAGGGGGAGCGGGTGGTAGTTGTGCGCGCTGTGCGCTTCGGCCGAGGCGATGAGGTCTTCCGTAGCAGTCACGGGGGCTCCGTTTCTCGCGGGCGCACGTCGTTGTGCGCACTTTTTCCGGCTGTTCACGGCGCGATGCGCGTTCTTCCGGGACAGGGCGGGTCGGGACGGGCACATGGCCCGTTCCTGTCGTCGCTTTCTGTCGTTGCTTTCTATCGTCGCTCGCATCCTGGGCGAAGGGCGTGGGCGAAGGACCACGACACGGTGGAGCGCCCGATAGGCTGGTTTTTCACAGCACGGCGACTGGCGCACAGGGAATCGACCCTGAGGAAGCCGTGCGAGGCAATGCCTTCGAGGTGCCGCCCGCCTGGGCACCCCGGGACCACGACCGGACACACTCACCGCTCGCCCCGGAGGACGCCATGACGCAGCCCCCTGCCCCTCAGCACCCGGCTCTCGCCGCCGCCGACCCCGAACTCGCCGCCCTCGTCGGCGCCGAGGAACGTCTCCAGGCCGACACGCTCCGCCTGATCCCCAGCGAGAACTACGTCTCCGCCGCCGTCCTCGAGGCCTCCGGCACGGTCCTGCAGAACAAGTACAGCGAGGGCTATCCCGGCCGCCGCTACTACGAGGGCCAGCAGAACATCGACCAGGTCGAGCGGCTCGCCGCCGCCCGCGCCAAGGCCCTCTTCGGCACCGACCACGCCAACGTCCAGCCCTACTCCGGCTCCCCGGCCAACCTCGCCGTCTACCTCGCCTTCGCCGAGCCCGGCGACACCGTCATGGGCATGGCCCTGCCGATGGGCGGCCACCTCACCCACGGCTGGGGCGTCTCGGCCACCGGCAAGTGGTTCCGCGGCGTGCAGTACGGCGTACGTGAGGACACCGGCCTCGTCGACTTCGACGCCGTACGCGAACTCGCCCTGAAGGAACGGCCGAAGCTGATCTTCTGCGGGGGCACCGCGCTGCCCCGCACCATCGACTTCGCCTCCTTCGCCGAGATCGCCCGCGAGGCAGGGGCCGTGCTCGTCGCCGACATCGCCCACATCGCGGGGCTCGTCGCCGGCGGCGCCCATCCCTCGCCCGTGCCGCATGCCGACGTGATCTCCACGACCACCCACAAGACCCTGCGCGGCCCGCGCGGCGCGATGCTGCTCGCCCGCGAGGAGCACGCCAAGGCCATCGACAAGGCCGTCTTCCCCGGCCTCCAGGGCGGGCCCCACAACCAGACCACCGCCGCCATCGCCGTCGCCCTCCACGAGGCCGCCCAGCCCTCCTTCCGTGACTACGCCCACGCCGTCGTCGCCAACGCCAAGGCCCTTGCCGACGCCCTGCTCGCCCGCGGCTTCGACCTCGTCTCCGGCGGCACCGACAACCACCTGATCCTGATGGACCTCACCCCCAAGGACGTCCCCGGCAAGGTCGCCGCGAAGGCCCTCGACCGGGCCGGGATCGTCGTCAACTACAACACCGTCCCCTACGACCCCAGGAAGCCGTTCGACCCCTCCGGCGTCCGCATCGGCACCCCCTCCCTCACCTCCCGCGGCCTCGGCACCGCGCACATGGAAACCGTCGCCGACTGGATCGACCGCGGCGTCCGCGCCGCCGGGGCCGGCGACGAGGACGCGCTCCTGAAGATCCGCGGCGAGGTGGCCGAACTGATGGCCGCGTTCCCGGCACCGGGGCTGCCCACGGTTTGACCGGCGGGGCGGCCACCCTCGGCCGGGCGACGGCCACCCTCGGCCGGACGACGGTCACCTCCCCGGGGCGACGGTCACCGGGGCAGGGCGATGGTCACCTCCGCGGGGCGACGGTCACCTCGGCCGGGCGACGGTCACCGGGGCAGGGCGACGGTCACGTGGGCCGGGCAACCACCTCCGCAGGCCGACGGTCACCTCGGCAGGGCGTCGACCAGCTCCTGGCCGGGTGGCTCGTCCTGGGGGCGGCGGCGGAACCAGTGCAGGGCACCCGCTCCTGCCGCCGCACCCACGGCCGCGCCGGATATCGCCCGCCCTCAGCCGGAGTCCCCGCGTCACCCCCTCCGCCGTGCGCCCCGCCGCCCGCCCCGGCGTGCCCACCGCCGCCCGTCCTGCCCCTCGCCCGATCCCGTGCCCTGGCCTGTGCCTTGCCCTTCGCCTGGTCCCTCGCACATCGGCCCCCTGCCGCTGCCGCCGGCACGGCCCCTCCGTGCCGGTTCACTTCTGGTACACCGGTCGAGCCCCGCAGGTTCCACTCCGTGGCCGCCCGATCCGGGCTAATCCGCGGACGGCCGCTCCACTCCGGCCGACGAGCCCGGCACCGGCGTCGGCGCGGGCACCGACTTCGCGATGGTCGTCGCGCGTGCCTTCGACCCCACGCCCTCCAGCCGCAGCGTCAGCTCCTGTTCGTCCGTCCACAGCAGCGTCGGGCCCGCGGGGCGCACCGTGCGCTTCCAGCTGTCGCCGCCGGAGGCGTCCCGCATCCACAGTTCGAGGCGGTGGGGGCGGGCGAACCACAGGGCCGTGCCCCCGCCGAGGTCGAGCCGCTCGGGCATGCCCGGCACCAGCTTGGTGTAGCCCGGGTCGAGCGGGGCCGGGAACTCGTCGAGCCGCACCGTCCGGCCGCCCTCGCGCCAGCACAGCGTGACCAGGAAGCGCCCGGACGGCTCACGGGTCACGGCCACCGCGTCCGGCTCGCCGAGCGCCGTCGGCACGACGGGCCGGAACCCGGCCTCCCGCGCGGCCCGCGCGAGCGACACCTGGTGCTCGCCGCACCCGGGCGTGCGCGCACCGGACGGGGCCGGCGACGGGTCGTACCGCACCTCGACCCCGCCGAAGTCGAACCACTCGAAGACCGCGGCCCGCACGGGAGGTGTCAGCGCGAGGACGGTCAGCAGGCCGCACAGGGACGCGACGAGGGCACGCCACCGGGCCCGCAGGCCATGCCGCACGCGCCGCAGCGCCCGCCGCGTCCGCTCGCCCGGACCGGCGGGCTCCGCCACCGGGGCCGCGCCCCCCTCGGCCACTATCTGCGCGAGCACCCGCTCCACCATCGTCTCGCCGCGCCCGGGCCGATCCAGGGCCCGCCCCAACGCCCGCAACTCCTCAGCCAGCCGTTCGTCCCGTCCGGCTCCGCCGCCCCGGCCGCCCGGGTTCCCCACACCACCCGCCGGGCCGCCCCGATCACCCGTGTCGCCCATGTCGCCCGCGCGACCGTCGTCGCCAGGCTGACCGGCCCCCGTCGGCTGCCCCGAGTCCTTCGCGCCCAACGCCCCTTCCGCGTGCCCCGCGTCCTCCGCGCGACCGTCGTCGCCAGGCCGACCGGCCCTCGCCGGCTGCCCCGAGTCCTCCGCGCCCAACGCGCCTTCCGCGTGCCCCGAGTCCTCCGCGCGCCCCGCGCGCCCCGCGCGCCCCGCGCGCCCCACCTCGCCCCGCTCATCCTCGTCCCCGATCCCGCTCACCTCCCCCCACCTCCCTCCGGGAGTCGTCCTTCCTCCGGAAGCAGTCGTTCCAGCTTCCGCAGGGCCCGGTTCAACCGGGACTTCACCGTGCCCCGCGGCCAGCCGAGGGCCTCCGCCGTCTCCGCCTCGTCCAGTTCCAGGAGATAGCGGTACGTCACGACACGGCGGTGGTCCTCGCCCAGGTGGTCCAGGGCGGCGAGGAGCGCGGCGCGGCGTTCGCGTTCCATTGCTGCCACGGCCGGGTCCGCCGAGGCCGGTATCAGCGGCTCCGGCTCGGTGAGCGCGGCCTCGCGGCCGACCGCCGAACGGTGCCGCGCCGCCGAACGCACTGTGTTCCTCGTCTCATTGGCGACGATCGACAGCAGCCACGGCTTGAACGACGAGCCGTCCCGGAAGCGGCCGAGCGCGCAGTACGCCTTGAAGAAGGACTGCTGCACCACGTCCTCCGTGTCCGGTCCCGCGCCCAGCGCCGCCGCGGCGCGCAGTGCCACGCCGGTGAAGGCGCGCACCAGCTCGGCGTACGCCTCCGCCTCGCCGGCGCGCACGCGCGCGATCACCGCCGCCTCGTCGACGCCGATACCGTCCCCCTCCAGCGCCCGCCCCGGAACCCCCTCCAGCGCCCGTCCCGGAGCCCCTTCCAGAGCTTCCCCCCGTGCACTCACACTCTTGGTACACCGCCCGGACCGAATCGGTTCCCACCCGTCACGCACCAGTTCCCGACCAACGGGCGGCACCTGAGAGAATGCTGAGCATGGCTTCTGAACGTCCCCGCCCGCTCCCCGGTGACCGGCCCCGCGTCCTCTCCGGGATCCAGCCCACCGCAGGCTCGTTCCACCTCGGCAACTACCTGGGCGCCGTCCGCCAGTGGGTGGCCCTCCAGGAGTCCCACGACGCCTTCTACATGGTCGTGGACCTGCACGCGATCACGGTCCCGCAGGACCCGGCCGAGCTGCGCGCGAACACCCGTCTCGCGGCCGCCCAGCTCCTCGCCGCGGGCCTGGACCCGGAGCGGTGCACGCTGTTCGTCCAGAGCCACGTCCCCGAGCACGCCCAGCTCGCCTGGGTCATGAACTGCCTGACGGGCTTCGGCGAGGCCTCCCGCATGACGCAGTTCAAGGACAAGTCGGCCAAGCAGGGCGCCGACCGCGCCTCCGTCGGCCTGTTCACGTACCCCGTGCTCCAGGTCGCGGACATCCTGCTCTACCAGGCCAACGAGGTGCCGGTCGGCGAGGACCAGCGCCAGCACATCGAGCTCACCCGCGACCTGGCCGAGCGCTTCAACGGCCGCTTCGGCGAAACGTTCACCGTGCCGGCGCCGCACATCCTCAAGGAGGTCGCGAAGATCTACGACCTCCAGGACCCGGCGATCAAGATGAGCAAGTCGGCGTCCACGCCGAAGGGCCTCATCAACCTCCTCGACGAGCCCAAGGCCACCGCCAAGAAGGTGAAGAGCGCCGTCACCGACACCGACACGGTGATCAAGTACGACACCGTGAACAAGCCGGGCGTCAGCAACCTGCTCACCATCTACTCGACCCTCACCGGAACGGGTATCGCGGAACTGGAGCAGAAGTACGCCGGCAAGGGCTACGGTGCGCTGAAGACCGACCTCGCCGAGGTCATGGTCGAGTTCGTGACCCCCTTCCGGGACCGCACCCAGGAATATCTGGACGACCCGGAGACGCTCGACTCGATCCTGGCCAAGGGCGCGGAGAAGGCGCGCGCCGTCGCGGCGGAGACCCTGGCCCAGGCGTACGACAAGGTGGGCTTCCTGCCCGCCAAGCACTGAGCCGCACCCCGGGCCGCCCGGCCGAGTCCGACCCCGGGCCCGCCCGACCGAGCACCACCCCGCCGGGCGCCCCGGCGGAGCCCCCTGCCCACCAACACGACGACAGGAGTACGACGTGGGGACCGTAACGATCGGTGTGTCGATCGCGGTCCCGGAGCCACACGGCAGCCTGCTCCAGGAGCTGCGCGCCGGCTTCGGGGACCCCGCCGCACACGGCATCCCCACGCACGTCACGCTGCTGCCGCCGACCGAGGTGGAGTCGGGGGCGCTCCCCGCGATCGAGCAGCACCTGTCCGCCGTCGCCGCCGCCGGGCGCCCGTTCCCCATGCGGCTCTCCGGGACCGGTACGTTCCGGCCGCTGTCGCCCGTCGTCTTCGTCCAGGTCGTCGAGGGCGGCTCGGCCTGCTCCTGGCTCCAGGAGCGGATCCGCGACACCTCGGGACCCCTCGTACGCGAACTGCAGTTCCCGTACCACCCGCACGTCACCGTCGCGCACGGCATCGCGGAAGACGCCATGGACCGCGCGTACGAGGAGCTTTCGGAGTACGAGGCCGAGTGGCCCTGCACCGGCTTCGCGCTGTACGAGCAGGGGGCCGACAGCGTCTGGCGCAAACTGCGCGAATTCGTCTTCGGCGGTTCCACGGTGCCCCCGCAGGCGTCCGCCCCGGCCGCACGGGGTACGCTGCCCGCCCGCTGACCGGATCCCGGAGCGAGCCCGCCCGGCCGGACGAGTCGGCGGGACCCGGGAGGTGGCGGACGGTGGCTTCGGCGAGGACGTACAGAGCCGTGGTGAGCGCGGTCGCAGGGGCGCTGCTCCTGGCCGGCTGCGGCGACGACGGCCCTGACTCCCCGGGCCCGGGCACAGCGGGACGCTCGTCCGCACCGGGCGGCGCGGCCTCCGCCAAGGGCGGCTCCTGGAAGATCGTGCACATCGACAGGCGCGCCAAGGGCACGGTGGAGGGCGTCGCGGCCGTCGCCGCCGACGACATCTGGGCCACCGGCACCGACCAGGGCGACAGCGCGGACCGGTCCGACGGCTATCTGCTGCGCTACGACGGCCGTGCGTGGCGCCGCAGCGCGCTGCCCGCCGAGCTCGGCGGGCAGGTCACCCAGCCCCGGCTGGAGGCGTCGGGGCCCGACGACGTGTGGCTCTACGGCACGGCGTCCGCGCAGGGCTCCCGCCTCGCCCGCTGGGACGGCACCCGCTGGCACGCCGTCCCGCGGCCGCCCCTCCAGGGCACCGTCGCCGACCTCAAGACCTTCGCGGAGGACGACGTCTGGGCGCTCGGCGGCGAGCAGGCCGCGCACTGGGACGGCACCCGCTGGACCGTCACCCCGCTGCCCGCCGTCGCCAACGCGCTCGACGGGACGTCCGGCGACGACGTGTGGGCCGTCGGACACCGCGACAGCGGGCCCGGCGTGGGCGGCGCCGGGGGCGAGACGGCGCAGCCCGCCGCCATGCGCTGGGACGCCCGCGCCCGCGTCTGGAAGCTCACGCCGACGCCCGTCTACCGCTTCCGCGACCCCGTCCCGCCGGAGCCCGGCGCCTCGCTCGCCGGGCTGCTCGCCGTGGACCGGGACGAGGTGTGGGCGTACGGCTCGCACACGTTCAACCATGGCGAGGGCGGGCCGGAGCCGTCCATCGAGCACATCCTGCTCCGCTGGGACGGCACGCGCTGGAGCCGGCAGCCCGGCGCCGACACCGACCCCTGCCTGTCCCGGCCCCTCGTCGCGCACAACGGCGCGGGCGGCATGCTCTTCGAGCGCCACCGGTTCCGCGCCGCCGACGGCTCCTGCGCCAAGGTCTCCTGGCAGCGGCTGCCCGCCACCGGCGAGATCACCGCGGGCGGCAAGCAGCAGCTCTGGTTCGAGCAGGTGGGGCGGGTGCCCGGGACGAAGCGGTTCGTGGGGGCCGGGAAGGTGTACGTGATGCAGAGCGGGAACCCGCTGACGATGCCCGTCGTGGCGGTGTACGAGCCCTGAGAGCCTGTCTTTCAGGCCGGGGCAGGCGGGCCGGTGCCGCGCGTCAGACGGGGAGGCGGCGGAACACCGGGCGCGGCACGTGGCGCAGCGCCGACATCACCACGCGCAGCGCGCCCGGCACCCAGACCGTCTCCGAGCGGCGGCGCAGGCCCGTCTCGATGGCCTCCGCCACCGCCTCCGGCGTCGTCGCCATCGGGGCCTCGTCCAGGCCCGCCGTCATCTTCGAGCGTACGAAGCCGGGGCGTACGACCATGACGTGCACGCCGGTGCCGTGCAGGGCGTCGCCCAGGCCCTGCGCGAAGGCGTCGAGGCCCGCCTTGCTGGAGCCGTAGATGAAGTTGGAGCGGCGGGCGCGTTCGCCGGCGACGGAGGAGAGGACGACCAGGGAGCCGTGGCCCTGGGTCTGCAGGGCGCGGGCGCAGATCAGGCCCGCCGAGACCGCTCCCGTGTAGTTCGTCTGCGCTACGCGGACCGCGGCGAGCGGGTCGTCCTCGTCGCGGGCCTGGTCGCCGAGGATGCCGAAGGCCAGCAGGACCATGTCGATGTCGTTGTCGGCGAAGAGGGCGCCGAGGGTGTCGCCGTGGGACTCCGCGTCCAGGGCGTCGAAGGGGACGGTCCTGGCGTCGGCGCCCATGTCGCGGAGGTGTTCCGCCGCTTGCTCCAGGGCGGGGGAGGGGCGGCCTGCCAGCCAGACCTTGCGGGTGCGGCGGGCGACCAGGCGGCGGGCCGTCGCCAGCGCGATCTCGGAGGTGCCGCCGAGGATCAGCAGGGACTGGGGGGTGCCGAAGGCGTCTTTCATGGGGGTCCGTTCCGGTTTCGGTGGGTGGGTGGTGGGGCCCTGCGGGGCTTTCCCCAGTCCCGCCCCTTCCCGAAACCGGGGCTCCGCCCCGGGCCCCGGGGTGGGGGTCCCGGGCGGGTGGGACAGGCCCCCGCCGATCGGCCTTCGGCCTCGTCCTCAAACTCCCCCAAGCTCTCAAGGAGCAGGGAGGGCCCCCTCGACGGGCTGAAAGTGCCGACTACGGCCGGTGAGGCAAGTCAGGGCGGGTGGGTGGGAAATGGGGGTCTGGGGGCGGAGCCCCCAGGGGGTGTCACAGGCCGAGGCGGCGGGAGAGGTCCGAGCGGAACAGGGAGTTCGGGTCCAGTTCGCGGCGGAGGGCGCGGAAGTCGGGGAGGCGGGGGTACATGGAAGCGAGCGCGCCGGGGCGCAGGCGGGAGTCCTTGGCGAGGTAGACGCGGCCGCCCGCGCCGGCGACCTCCTCGTCGAGCTCGTCGAGGAAGGGCCCGAGCCCGGGCAGGCCCGCCGGGATGTCCAGGGCGAGGGTCCACCCGGGCACGGGAAAGGACAGCCAGCCGGCCCCCGCTTCGCCGAAGCGCTTGAGGACGGCGAGGAAGGACGGGCAGCGGTGCGCGGAGATGCGCCGCACGATGCGGCGCAGGGTCTCCTCCTGCCCGTACCCGACGACGAATTGGTACTGCACGAACCCGCCGCGGCCGTACACGCGGTTCCAGTGCGGCACCCCGTCGAGCGGGTGGAAGAAGGCCGAGAGCTTCTGCAGCTCGCCGGTGCGGGAGCGGGGCGCCTTGCGGTACCAGAGCTCGTTGAAGAGGCCGACCGACCGGCGCCCGAGCAGCCCTTCGGGTACGAAGCGGGGCGCGGGCGGCAGTCGGCGCGGCCGGAAGGCCAGCGGGGCGGTGCGGGCGCGGTCGGGCAGCGCGGCGAGGGGCGCGTGGTCGCCGCGGGTGAGGACGGCGCGGCCGGTCGCCGCCCCGCGCGCGAGGAGGTCGATCCACGCGACGGAGTAGCGGTAGCGGTGGTCGGTCGCGGTGAGGCGGGCCATCAAGTCGTCGAGGTCGGCGGCGCGTTCGGTGTCGACGGCCATCAGGGACGTCTCGACGGGGTGCAGCCGCAGCGTGGCGGACAGGATCACGCCGGTCAGGCCCATCCCGCCCGCGGTCGCGTCGAAGAGCGGGGTGCCCGGCTCGACGGTGCGCACGGTGCCGTCGGCGGTGAGCAGGTCTAGGGCCAGCACGTGGTGGGCGAAGGAGCCCGAGACGTGGTGGTTCTTGCCGTGGATGTCGGCGGCGATCGCGCCGCCCACGGTGACGTAGCGGGTGCCGGGCGTCACCGGTACGAACAAGCCGAGCGGCAGCAGGACTTCCATCAGGTGGTGCAGCGACACGCCCGCGTCGCACACGACGGTGCCCCCCGCCGCGGAAGCGGCTGATGCACCCGTGGCGTCGATGGTGTGCACGCGGTCCAGGCCCGTCATGTCGAGGACGGCGCCGCCCGCGTTCTGCGCGGCGTCCCCGTACGCCCGCCCGAGCCCGCGCGCGATGCCGCCGCGCTCCGCACAGGACCGCAGCGCGGCGACAGCCTCCTCCTGCGAACGCGGCCGCACCACGCGGGCGGTGCTGGGGGCGGTGCGGCCCCAGCCGGAGACGGACACGGACTCGGGCGCGGGGGTGGCTGACATGACAGTGACCGTATCGCCCTTGTGCATGCGCATTGCTCACCACTATTCCCGTTCTCACCGAAATGGGTGATTGAGGGAGTGTCATCAAAGATTGCCGTAATTATTGAGGCTTTACCTAGAAGAGTCGTTATGTGATGAACACGAAGAACGCGAAGTTTTTCGGGAGTGGACGCCCGCCCGGGAGGAGCGGGAGGAGAGATGCCCTCCGCGACGCCGACCACCGGCTGCTGTCCGCGCTGCGCGACTGCGGCGCCGACCCCCGGGTGGCCGCGACCGCCCGCGCGCTGTCGCGGAGCGGCGAGCACGGCGCGCTCTGGCTCGCCGCGGGCCTCGCCGGGGCGGCGCTCGACCGCGAGCGGCGCTCCGGCTGGCTCCGCGGCACCGCGCTCACCGCGGCCGCGCACCTGGCCAGCATGGGCGTGAAGCGGATCGTGCGGCGCCCGCGGCCGGGCCACGTCGAGCCGCTGGTGCGCACCGCGGGACGCCACTCGTTCCCCAGCTCGCACGCCTCGTCGGCGGTCGCCGCCGCGCTCGCGTACGGCGCGCTGCGCCCCGTCGGCGCCCGCCTCGTGCCGCCGCTCGCCGCCGCGATGTGCGTGTCCCGCATGGTCGTCGGCGTCCACTACCCCTCGGACATCGCGGCGGGCGCGGCCCTCGGCGCGTTCGCCGCGCGGGCGGGCAGAACCTGGATGGGAGGCCCCACCGATGGCTGAACGAGCCGCCACAGCCGAACGAGCCGCCACGGCCGCCGCACGCACCGCCGCCCCCGAGCGGCAGGGCCCCGCCGGCCCCGGCTCCCCGAAACCCCGCCCCGGCGGCATCCCGCTGGGCCTCCTGAAGACCGCCCGCCCCCGCCAATGGGTCAAGAACGTCCTGGTCATCGCCGCCCCCGCGGCCGCCGGTGAACTCTTCTCCCGGCACGCCCTGACCCAAGTCGCCCTGGTCTTCGCCCTGTTCACCGCCGCCGCGGCCGCCGTCTACCTCATCAACGACGCCCGCGACGCCGACGCCGACCGCGCCCACCCCACCAAGTGCCGCCGCCCCGTCGCCGCCGGACAGGTCCCGGTGCCCGTCGCGTACGCCGCGGGCGGGCTGCTCGCCGCCCTCGCGCCCGCGGCCGCCGCGGTCCTGTGCACCCCGCTGACGGCGGCGCTGCTCGCCGCGTACGTCGTGATGCAGCTCGCGTACTGCGTCAGCCTCAAGCACGTCCTCGTCGTCGACCTCGCCGTCGTCACCACCGGATTCCTGATGCGGGCGATGATCGGCGGGATCGCGCTCGGCATCCCGCTGTCGCGCTGGTTCCTGATCACCACCGGGTTCGGGGCGCTGTTCATGGTGTCGGCCAAGCGGTACTCGGAGGCCGTGCAGATGACGCAGGCCGCGGCGGACGCGGCGGCCGACGGGCGGTCCGAACGGCTCGGCGCCACCCGGGCGTTGCTCACCTCGTACACGACCGGCTATCTGCGCTTCGTGTGGCAGCTCGCGGCCGGGGTCGCCGTCCTCGCGTACTGCCTGTGGGCCATGGAGAGCGGCGGCATCGCGGGCACCAGCCTGCTGCCCTGGCGGCAGCTCTCGGTGGTGGCCTTCATCCTCGCGATCCTGCGGTACGCCGTCTTCGCCGACCGCGGCACGGCGGGCGAGCCCGAGGACGTCGTGCTGCGCGACCGGGCGCTCGCGCTGATCGGCGTGGTGTGGCTCGCCATGTACGGGTTCGCGGTCGCGGACTGGTGAGAGGATCCGCAGTCCGGCGGTTGCGGGCCCTCGGACCCGAGCTGACCGGCTTCGCGGTGGTCGGGCTGTGCGCGTACGCCGCCGACCTCGGGCTCTTCGTCTGGCTGCGCGGGCCCGTGGGCCTGGACCCGCTCTCCGCCAAGGCCCTCTCCTTCGTGGCCGGCTGCACGGTGGCGTACACCGGAAACGCGCTCGGCACCTACCGCGGTGGTGCCTCCGAGGGCGTGTCGCGGCTGCGGCAGTACGGGATCTTCTTCGCCGTCAACGTC
This sequence comes from Streptomyces aureoverticillatus, assembly GCF_014649395.1. GTDB lineage: Bacteria > Actinomycetota > Actinomycetes > Streptomycetales > Streptomycetaceae > Streptomyces > Streptomyces aureoverticillatus. Next base: position 718,851 of record NZ_BMSY01000001.1, on the reverse strand, counting down.
GCGGGCGCCCTCGTCCAACTGCTGTGCCTGGTGGTCTCGCACTACGGCCTGGGGTTCACCTCGCGGCGCGCGGACACGATTTCGGGAGCGGGAATCGGCATGGCACTGGCCACTGTCCTGCGATTCTGGGGTACCCGGACCCTGGTGTTCCGTTCTCGGAGTGCACCGGGCGGACAGGTGAGGCAGGCGAGACAGGTGACATGGACTGGTTGAAGAAGCTTCCCGGCATCGGGCCGCTCGTCGAGCGGCTGACGCGGACACACGCGTGGCACTCCTACGAACGGCTCGACCGCGTCCACTGGACCCGGCTCGCGGCCGCGATGACCTTCATCAGCTTCATCGCGCTGTTCCCGCTGATCACCGTGGCCGCCGCGATCGCCGCGGCGGCACTCAGCGACAGCCAGGTGAAGCGCGTCCAGGACAAGCTCTCCGAGCAGGTGCCGGGGATCTCCGACCAGCTGGACCTGGACGCGCTGATCGCCAACGCGGGCACGGTCGGCGTCGTCGCGGGCGCGCTGCTGCTGTTCACCGGCGTCGGCTGGGTCGGCTCGATGCGCGAGTGCCTGCGTGCGGTGTGGGAGCTGGAGGACATCGAGGAGAACCCGGTCCTGCGCAAGCTCAAGGACCTCGGGGTGCTCGCCGGGCTCGGCGGCGCCGGGCTCGCCTCGTTGATCGCCTCCGCCGTCGCCTCCACGGCCGTCGGCTGGACCGCCGACCAGCTCGGCGTGGACAAGGACGGCGCGGGCGGCGTCCTGCTCCAGCTCGCCGCGTTCGCCATCGCCGTCCTCGCGGACTTCCTGCTCCTGCTGTACGTCCTGACGCTGCTGCCGGGCGTGCAGCCGCCCCGGCGCGCGCTCATGGTCGCCGCGCTGATCGGCGCGGCCGGGTTCGAACTCCTGAAGGTGCTGCTCGGCAGCTATATGAAGGGCGTCGCCGCGAAGAGCATGTACGGCGCCTTCGGCGTGCCGGTGGCCCTGCTGCTGTGGATCAACTTCACCGCGAAGCTGCTGCTGTTCTGCGCGGCGTGGACGGCCACGCGCCGGGGCGGGGACACGGCGGAGACGGAACGTACCGACGACGAACCGGACCCCGCCACGACGGCCGACGAACCGGGCCCCGCCACCCCGGCGGACCGGGCGGGCCCCTCCAGCACGGCGAAGGAGCCCGCGAAAGCCGTCACGGGCGGCGGCGACGCACCAGGTCGGGCAGCGGCCAGCGGCGGTTGAGCAGGAACAGGCCGCCCGCGATCAGCGCGAGCACCCCGCCGGTGACGCCGAGCGCCACGCCCATGCCGCCGCCCGACCCCGCGTCGGACGCCTTGGCCGCGCTCTCGGTGCCGCCCGCCTGGCCCTTGCCGGGCGCGCCCTTGCCGGTGCCCGTGCTCGCGCCCTTCGGGGCGACCAGCTCACCGACCGGCTCGACCTTGCCCTCGGCCGCGAAGCCCCAGTCGAGCAGGCGGGCCGTCTCCTTGTAGACGGCGTGCTCCTCGCCCGAGTCCGGGTTCATGACCGTGACGAGCAGCACTTTGCCGTCGCGCTCGGCGACGCCCGTGAACGTCGTGCCCGCGTTGGTCGTCGAGCCGTTCTTGACGCCCGCGATGCCCTTGTACGGGTCCAGGCCCAGGGCGCCCGTGAGCAGCCGGTTGGTGTTCTGGATCTCGAAGGCCCCGCGCTTCGTCTTGCCCTTGTCCTTGCCCTTCTTGACCTTCTTCGTCTCGCCGGGGAACTTCGCGGTCGCCGTCGAGCAGTACTCGCGGAAGTCCTTCTTCTGCAGGCCGGAGCGGGCGAACAGGGTCAGGTCGTACGCGGACGACACCTGGCCCTTCTCGTCGTATCCGTCGGGCGTGACCACGTGCGTGTCGAGGGCCTGGAGCTCCTCGGCGTGCGCCTGCATGTCCTTGACGGTCTGGTCGACGCCGCCGTTCATCGACGACAGGACGTGCACCGCGTCGTTGCCGGAGCGCAGGAAGACGCCGAGCCACAGGTCGTGGACGGAGTACGTCTCGTTCTCCTTGACGCCGACCATGCTGCTGCCCGCGCCGACGCCCTCCAGGTCCTTCAGCTCGACCCGGTGCTTGGCGGTCTTGGGGAACTTCGGCAGCACCGTGTCCGCGAACAGCATCTTCAGGGTGGAGGCCGGGGCGAGCCGCCAGTGCGCGTTGTGCGCGGCGAGCACCTCGCCGGACTCCGCGTCCGACACCATCCAGGAGCGGGCCGACAGCTTCTTCGGCAGCACCGGCGCACCCCCCTTCAGGTCCACCTGCGTGCCCGGCTTGCCGAGCCGCGCGCCGCCGACCGTCGACATGGACGCGGGCGGCTTCACCTTGTCCTTGTCTCCGGGGGCGCCGGGCTTGTCGTCGGCGAGCGCGGGAGCGGCGGTGGACAGGGAGAGCAGGGTCGCCGTGGCGAGCAGCACGGCGGTCTTCTTCGAGGCGGGCACGGACGCGAGCGTACGGGGCCGGTTCCGGAGCCCCGCAGCCGAGGTCGGCTCCGGCGACCCGTCTCCTGCGCCCGACTCCCCACCCCGAAGGCCGCGTGTCAGGCCGGCTGGCGATACTGAGCGCATGAAGCTCAGCCGCCCCGTCTCCTGGTTCCTGCTCGCCTTCGGCGTGTGGAGCTGGTTCATCTGGATCACTTTCGTCAAGAACCTGTGGAAGGACGGCAGCGGGCTCGCCTTCGACGACGCGGGCGATCCGACCGGGTACTTCTGGGTGCACCTGACGCTCGCCGTTGTCTCCTTTGTCTTGGGGACGGTGGTTGGCACCATCGGGTTCCGTGGCGTGCGCGCTCTGCGCCGAACGTCATAGCGGTGGCCGTCCTCCTGGGCATCCTCATCGGCGCCGGAGTGCTCGCCGCGTTCGGCGGCCTGCTCTGGTACGTGTGGCGCCGCACGGTCCGCGACACGACGGAGCGCGGCTCACGTTGGCGGCGGGTGGGTACGGTCGCCTTCTGCACCGGCCCGGTCCTGATGTTCGCCGCCCTGGCGGCCGAGCGAGGCGGAGCCCCTTTCCTCCTCCAGCAGATCCTGGCCTGGCCGGGCTTCTTGTGGATGGCGTTCGCCCTGTATTTGCTGTTGGCGTTGCTGGTAGGGGAACTTGTACGGCTTGCGGTGCTGAGAAGTTTTCGAGCCCGTCAGCCGACCGACGAAGAGAGCCCACTTCAAGCCCGTCGAGGGGGCCCCTCCCTGCTCCTTGAGAGCTTGGGGGAGATTGAGGACGAGGCCCGAAGGGCCGATGAAGCGGGGAAAGGGGCGCAGCCCCAGAAGAGCACCGAAGTCACGCGGCGCGTGTTCGTAGCCAGAACAGTGGCCGCGGGCGCAGCCACGGTCGCCGCAGCGACAGTGGGCTACGGCACGTACGGCGTCCTACGCGGCCCCCGCGTGAAGCGAGTCACCGTCCCCCTGGCGAAACTCCCGCGCGCAGCGCACGGCCTCCGCATCGCGGTGGTCAGCGACATCCACCTGGGCCCCGTCCTCGGCGAGGACTTCGCCCGCCGCGTGGTGGACACGATCAACTCCACGCAGCCCGACCTGATCGCGGTCGTGGGCGATCTCGTGGACGGCGACGTGGAGGACCTCGCCCCCGCGGCCCGCCCGCTCGCGGACCTGCGGGCACGCCACGGCGCGTACTTCGTCACCGGAAACCACGAATATTTCTCCGGCGCCGACCAATGGGTCGAGCACGTGCGCGACCTCGGCCTGCACCCCCTGGAGAACGCCCGCGCCGAACTGCCGTACTTCGACCTCGCCGGGGTCAACGACGTCCAGGGCGAGGGCGAAGGGGAGGGCCCGGACTTCGGCAAGGCGCTCGGCGACCGCGACCGGACCCGCGCGTCGGTGCTGCTGGCCCACCAGCCCGTGGTGATCCACGACGCGGTCGAGCACGGCGTGGACCTGCAACTCTCCGGCCACACCCACGGCGGCCAGCTCTGGCCCAACAACCTCGTCGCGGACCTCGCCAACCCGACCCTCGCCGGCCTGGAGCGCTACGGCGACACGCAGTTGTACGTGACGCGCGGCGCCGGCGCCTGGGGGCCGCCCGTACGCGTCGGTGCCCCGTCCGACATCACGGTGGTGGAACTGGCGTCGCGGCACGCGTGAGCACCGCCGGCTCCGGTGGCGACGGGGCCCGGCGGGGCGGCTCCACGGGCCGGGGCGGGGCGGCCGGGCGCGGCGGGGCGGGCGTCCGGGGCAGGGTGACCAGGACCGTCAGGCCCTTGCCGGGGGCCGTACGGACCGCGACCTCACCGCCGTGGGCCGCCACCACCCCCTGCACGATCGCCATCCCGAGGCCGCTGCCCGCGCCCCGGCCCGCCCGGAAGAACCGGTCGAACACCCGCGCCGCGTCCTCGGACGCCATCCCCGGGCCCTGGTCCGCCACGGTCAGGTGCACCACGCCCTCGCACCGGTCGAGGCCGAGCCGGACCGGCGTGTCGGGGGGCGTGTGCGTACGGACGTTGGCCAGCAGGTTCGCGAGCACCTTGCGCAGCCCCTGCTCGTCCGCCTGGACGAGGATCGAACCGTCCGCCCGCACCGTGAGCGGCCGGTCCGGCTCCTGCGCGCGCAGGTCGTCCGCGGCGTCCCGCACCACCCGGCTCAGGTCGACCGAGCGGAACCGCAGCTCGGGCTGCTGGTCCAGGCGGGCCAGCGTGAGCAGCTCCGCCACCAGGTGGTTCATGCGGTCGGTCTCGGAGTTGACGCGGTCCCAGGCGCGCGTGCGGTCCTCCGGATCGGTGAGCATGCCCTTGTCGTACAGCTGGAGATAGCCGCGGATCGCCGACAGCGGGGTGCGCAGCTCGTGCGAGGCGTCCGCGACGAACTGGCGGAGCTGTGCCTCGCTGCGCTCCCGGGTGGCGAAGGCCGTCTCGACCTGCTGGAGCATGGAGTTGAGGGCGAGCCGGAGCTGCTCGGTCTCCAGGACCGCGCCGGGGTGGGCCGGCACGCGCCGCTTCAGGTCGCCGTCGGCGATCGCGGACGCGGTCTCCACCATGTCCTCCAGGGGCCGCAGCCGCTGGTGCGCGGCGATCATCGTGAGGACCGCGAGCAGCCCGAGCAGCACGGCGCCGAAGGCCAGGTCGAGCTTGAGGGCCTTGGCGACGCCCGACTGGATGTTCTCCGTGGACACCGCCATGAGCATCACCGAGTCGTCTTCGAGCTTGGCCCCGATGACGCGGTAGGCGCCGCCGTCCAGCGTCATCTCCCGCGGCGAGGCGTGGCGCGCGAGCTCCACCGGGTCGCCCGCGGCCTTCGTGAGCGCGTGCTGGAGCGCCGTGGGCGGCAGCGGGCCGATGTCGGCCGGGCTGCCCTCGCGGTCGATCACGACGAACGTCGACTCCGAGGGCGGCAGCCCTTCGGGCCGCTCGGAGTTGGGCGAGAGGCCGTCGAGCGAGCTGAGCCCGGTGAGGTACCGCAGGTGGTCGAGGGTGAGGCCGCTGCGCTGGATCGTGGAGCGCGACTCGGTCAGCCCGGAGTCGACGCTGTCGAGCAGGTAGTGCCGCATGCCCATCAGGCTCACGGCGATCGCGGCCACTATGCCGAGGGCGAGCAGCGCCACGTTCACCAGCGTGAGCTTGGCGCGCAGCGAGTTCATGCCGAGCCGCCCGCGCTGCCCGCGGCCGGGGCGCGCGGGCGTGCCGAGCACGGTGCGGGCGCGGCCGGCGGCGCGCGGGCGGGGCACGGCGCGCGGGCCGGGGACGCGGAGCCTCATGCCAGCCCGTACCCGACGCCGCGCCGCGTCGTGATCAGCGGCGGCCCCACCTGGTCGAGCTTGCGCCGCAGATAGCTGATGTAGGTCTCGACGACGGTCGACTCCGCCGTGTGCTCGATGTTCCACACGTGGCGCAGCAGTTGTTCCTTGGGCACCACCCGGCCGCCGTTGCGGACCAGGAAGCGCAGCAGCGCGTACTCGGTCGGGGTGAGCTGCACCGAGGCGCCGCCGCGCCGCACCGCGTACGTCGTCTCGTCCAGCTCCAGATCGCCGTACCGCAGCGGCGGGCGCTGCGGCAGCACGTCGAGCGGGCGCACCCGGCGCAGCACCGCGCCGACGCGGGCGATCACCTCGTCGATGTTGAACGGCTTGGTGATGTAGTCGTCGCCGAAGCCGAGCGCGCCCACTATCTCCGCGGGCGCGTCCCGGGCGGTGAGGAAGACCAGCCCCAACTCGGGCCGACGCGCCCGCAGTTCACGCCCGAGCGCGCGCCCGTCGCCGTCCGGCAGCATCACGTCGAGCAGCGCGCAGTCCGGCCGGGTGTGCTCGACCGCCGCGAGCGCCTCGCGGACCGTGCCCGCCGTCATCACGTCGAAGCGATGGAAGCGCAGGGCGATGGTGAGGACGTCGGCGATGCTCGGCTCGTCCTCCACGACCAGGACGGTCGCGCCGCCCCGCGCCGGGTCGCCGGGACCGGCCGGGCCGGCCTCCGCGACGGGTGTTCCCCGGTTGCCTTCGGCGTGGCTCATGACCCCAGTATCCGCACGCCCGGTGAACGGCGGACGGGTCCGCCCTTTGGAGTTCCTTGAGAATCACTTCCGGCACGCGCCGTTGATGTGCCCGATCCCTGATGCTGGGGCGCGGAAACCCGTGAATCTCCCGGGGTCCGGACCACATCCCCCCGGGTCCGGGCCCCGGGGACCCGGTTTCGGCGGCATTCGGCATGAAGGAGCGTGCGACGTGGAGGCATGGGCGCGGTGGTGCTGTCGGCACCGTGTTGTGGTCCTCGTGCTCTGGCTGGGCGCGCTCGTCGGCCTGGGTGCCGCCGGCGGCAGCGCGGGCACCGCCTACTCCAACGTCTTCTCGCTGCCCGGCACCGACTCCACGCGCGCCCACGACCTGCTGACCGAGGCGTTCCCGGAGCGCGGCGGCGACACCGACACCGTGGTGTGGCGGACCGGCGCGGGCTCCTCGGTCCGCGACGCCTCCGTACGCGACCGGATCGAGCCCGCGCTCGAGAAGATCGCCGCCCTGGACGGCGTCGGCGACGTGACGAGCCCGTACGCGCCGGGCCGGGCCGCCGCCGCGCAGGTCAGCGCGGACGGGCGGATCGCCTACGCGCAGGTCACCTTCGTACGCCAGGCGGCCGACATCCCCCAGGGCCTGATCGAGAAGGTCGTCGACACCGCCCGCGCCGCCGAACGGGACGGACTCCAGGTCGAGTTGGGCGGCCAGGCGATCGTCCGCGCACAGCAGCCGCCGGCGGGCCTGGCCGAGACCGTCGGCATCGCGGCCGCCGCCGTCGTGCTGTTCGTCGCCTTCGGCTCGCTGTTCGCGACGCTCCTGCCCATCGTCACCGCGGTGTTCGCGGTCGGCACCGGCATGCTCGCCACGATGCTGCTCAGCCACGTCACGGACGTGCCCGAAGTGGCGCCGCTGCTCGGCTCGTTGATCGGCCTCGGCGTCGGCATCGACTACGCGCTGTTCATCGTCACCCGGCACCGGCGGGGCATCCTGCGCGGCCTGGAGCCGGGAGAGTCGGTGGCGCGGGCCCTCGACACCGCCGGGCGCGCGGTGCTGTTCGCGGGCGGCACGGTGTGCGTCGCGCTCGCCGGGATGCTCGTGATGGACATGCGCTTCCTCGACGGCGTGGTGATCGCGGCGTCCCTGACGGTGGTGCTCAGCGTCCTCGCCGCGATCACGCTGCTGCCCGCCCTCCTCGGCTTCCTCGGCACCCGGGTGCTCAGCCGCCGCCAGCGCCGCAGGCTCGCCGAGTCCGGGCCCGAACCGGAGGAGGCGGGCGGGCCGGCGGCGCGCTGGTCCGGGTTCGTCGAGCGGCGCCCGCGCGCCGTCGCGGTCCTCGCCGTCGCCGTCATGGCCGCACTCGCCATCCCGCTGCTCTCGCTGCGCCTCGGCGCCACCGACCAGGGCAACCACCAGGAGTCGACGACGACCCGGCAGGCCTACGACCTGCTCGCGGAGGGCTTCGGCCCCGGCTTCAACGGGCCCCTCCAGGTCGTCGTCGACAAGCCGGGCCCGGCGGACACCGAAGGACTGGTGGAGCGGATCCGGGACACCGAGGGCGTCGCCCATGTCGCGGCGGCCCCGCCGTCGGCCACGACGGACACCACCGGCACCACCGTCATCGAGGTCGTGCCCACCACCTCGCCGCAGTCCCAGGAGACGGACCGGCTCATCGACCGGCTGCGCGGCGACGTCCTGCCGGAGGCGGGCGCGGACGCCCATGTGGGCGGAGTGACGGCCGTCTTCAAGGACTTCGCGGCGGTCACCTCGGACCGGCTCCCGTACTTCGTGGGCGCCATCGTCGCCCTCGGCTTCCTGCTGCTCCTGGTCGCCTTCCGCTCGCTCCTGGTGCCGGTCGTGGCGGCCCTGATGAACCTGGTCGCGGCGGCCGCGTCGTTCGGGGTGCTGGTCGCGGTGTTCCAGTGGGGCTGGGGCATGGACATCCTCGGCCTCGGCAAGGAGGGGCCCATCGCGGCCTTCCTGCCCGTCATCATGCTGTCGCTGCTCTTCGGCCTGTCGATGGACTACCAGGTGTTCCTGGTGAGCCGCATGCACGAGGAGTGGGTGCACACCGGCGACAACGCCCGCGCCGTCCGCGTCGGCCTCGCCGAGACCGGCCGCGTCATCAACTGCGCCGCGCTCATCATGATCTGCGTGTTCGCGGCGTTCGTGCTCAGCGGCGACCTGGAGGGCGCGATGGCGGGCATCGGCCTGGCCGCGGCCGTCGCCCTCGACGCCTTCATCCTGCGCACGGCCCTCGTCCCGGCCGTGATGCACCTCCTCGGCCGCGCCAACTGGTGGCTCCCGGCCTGCCTGGAGCGGCGCCTGCCGCACCTGGCCGTCGAGCCGAAGGAGGCCGAGCCGCCGGCCCCGGAGGAGCTCGAAGTCCTGGTCGCGGCCGCCCTGGGAACCCCCCGCCCGCCGATCCCCCCCGGCTCGGCGGGCGGGTGCACCGCGCCGCCTGAGGCCTGCGGCGCGGTCAATCCGTACGAGGCCGCGCACGCGTACGAGACGGGGGACGCCCCCCGCGACACCGCCGGGGAGCGAGCCAAGGCGCTGCCCGCGTACGACGCGCACGACGCCTACGATCTGTACGACGCGCACGACGCCTACGACCTGTACGACGCGCACGACACCTACGACCTGTACGGCACGCACGAGGCGTACGTGACCCACGAGGTGCGCTTCACGTACGAGCCGGCGACCCCGTACGGACCCTGCGCCTCCGGACCGGACGCGGACTCCGGCGCCGAAGGGCCGGAGGGCTCCGGACCGCGGACCCCGGTGGTGCACGGCTTCATCGTCACGCCGGACGGCGCCCCCATCCACAGCGTGAGCCTGACGCTGTTGTCCAAGGGCGGCCGCCAACTGGACCGCGTCTCGTCCCTGGCCGACGGCTCCTACGTCCTCGAAGCCCCCGCCCCGGGCGTGTACCTGCTCGCGGCGACCGCCCCCGGCTACGCCTCCAAGGCCCGCCACATCATGCTCGGCGACGGGCCGTTGACGTACGACCTGGAGCTGGTGGAGGCGGTGGGCGGCGGGGTGGGCGCCGTGACCTGACCCGGAACACGACCTGGCCGCGGGCGGAGCTGCACCCGCCCGCCGGCCTCACGGCCGGGACACCCGCACGCCGGCGACCACCCGAGCCCACGGGACGGCGAGCGAGACGACCGGCACAGCGGTGGCCGCCCTTCCACAGGGGCGGCCACCGCTGCTCGGGCAGTGCCGCCTGCCCGGGTCGGGCCCATCACCGTCCTCCCGCCGCTCCCGCTGCGCCTCCCCGGTCAGCTGCGCCCGCAGCCGCCGCAGCCCACGGTGCAGGGCCATCCGGACGGCGCCGGGCCGCTTGCCGAGGACGCCCGCGGCGGACCGGCTGTCCATGCCGACCAGCACACCGAGGAAGACGGCCCGGCCCTGGTCCGGCGGCAGCGCGGCGACCAGCTCCAGGGTGTCGTCGGTCGCGATCGCCTCCAGGACCTCGTCGGCGGTGTCGCGGGCGGTCGGCACGTCGAGCGCGTCGCCGTCGGTCAGGCTCAGCCGGGGGCGGCTCATACGGCGGCGGAGGTGGTCGCGGGCGCGGTTGCGGGCGACGGTGGCGGCCCAGCGGCGGAAGTCGCCCCCGTCGCCGGTGAACCGCCCCAGGTCCCGGGCGATCTGCAGCCAGGCCTCGGAGGCCACGTCCTCCGCCTCGTCCCCGACGATGGAGCGTACGTAGCCGAGCAGCCCCGGGTGCACCCACCGGTACACCAGGGCGAAGGCGGCCTCGTCCCCCTCCCCGGCGTCGGCGAGCGCGCGCGTCAGTGCCGCGTCGCCGATCCTGCTCCGTCCTCCCCGGTCCCCGGAATCTCCGCGTCCACGTCCATGGTCCGCACGGCCCCGGCCCCCATGCCCCTGGCCCCCATGCCCCTGGCCCTCATGCCCCTGGCCCCCACGCTGCTGGTCCCCACCCGCGCCCACGCGCTCCTCTTAATCCCCGCTGACACTGCGCACCGTGCCCGTGCCCCCGTGCCCCGACTCGCCGGACAGGTCCTAACGGCGGGCGGGTTCCGGCTCCGCGTCGGGCACCGCGGCCGCGTGCCGCCCCGGCAGCGTCAGATAGAAGGTCTGCAGCGACTCCGCGGCGCCGACCTCGTACCGGTTGACGACCTTCCCCAGCGGGCTCCACACCCGCCCGTCCGGCATCCGCACCCCGACGGCCTGCCCGAAGAACTCCCGCTGGCTGGCGTCGAAGTCGATCCAGGCGGCCCCGGCCCGGCGGACGAGCACCTCCCCGACGTACACCCCGAACCCGAACAGCGCCTCCGCGACCTCGGCGCGCTCCCGGCCGCTCTTGCGCAGCCCGTCGATCACGAAGTCCACGACGCGCAGGCTCCGTACGGAGAAATCCAGCGGCAACCGATTGCGCTCCGTCACACGCGCGACGAATCTTCGCGCGTACCCCCGCACCTCGTCCGCTCTCGGTGCTCTCGTCCCCTCACCGGCCAGGTCTTCCATGGTTTCCCCACCCCTTCGGCTCCGCCTCACCCTGTGCGAGAGCACCGAACGCACTCTCCGCTTAACAAGCGCAACCAGGACCCCAACCGTCACGGCTGCCGCCGGTGTCCCTTCTCACACGCTCAACTCGCCCTGCCCGTACAACCTTTCGCGCTGATCGTCGGTCCGCGAAAGGCCGCGGGGCGCCCGCCGTCCGGTCGCGATATGCCCGGTTTCCACCGAGCGTGGTGACGGGCCGTCAGCCTGTTGTATAACCGCCGCGCTCACCGGATTCATGCCGGTCTTGGACGTGTGTGAGGGGTGATCGAGGGGTGGGGGATCCCGAGCTTTCGGAGCCCGTGGTCGAGCTGACCGAGGAGGAGAAGGCGCAACTGGTGGGGGAGGTTCCGGACCGCCGGGTGGTGGTGACGGGGGCCGTGCTGCTGGTGATCTGCGCGGCCTTCGTCGTCCGCGGAATGTGCGGGGACGGGGGTGCCGGCGACGGCGACAGCGGCGGACGGCCCGGGGGCTCAGCCCCGGGCCAGCTCCGGCCGCTTGGAGTAGTCCGTGAAGCCGACGACGTTCCCCCACGGGTCGGTGATCTCCACCGTCCAGCCGGTCGCCCCTGAGAACGGCTCCGTGAGGGCGGGGATGCCGGCCGCCGCGAGGGCGCGGGCCTTGGCGCGGGCGTCCCGCACCTCCAGCCAGAAGCGCGGGGCGGGCCATGGCGGCGTCCGCCGGCCGATGCCGTCCTCGACGCGCAGGAGCACGCCGGGGGTCTCGGAGCCCGCCTTCAGGATGGCGAGTCCGGCCTCGTCGAGGCGGTACGTGACCGGGAACCCGGCGCGCTCGTAGAAGCCGACGGCCTCGTCCAGGTCGCCGACCGGGAACAGGGCGTTGTCGATGCCGAGCAGTTCGGTTTCGGAGGGTGCGGTGGACTCGGCGGACTCGGTGGTGCCGGGTCGGTCGGCGGTGCGGAACGACTGATTGTCTGACATAACGTCAGAATACGGGGCAGGCCCCGCATTGCCGCCGCGTCAATGCCGTACGGCGCGTTTCCCGCCGTGAACCCTGGTACTCGACCGGCCCGACCGGCCCCACCGACGTACGGAGGACCCCCCGATGCAGGACACCCAGGACCTCACCGCTCTCGCCGAAGAGCATCTGAACCAGGCTCGTGTCGCCGCCCATGGGCGCAGCGCGCATCTCATCGTCCACGAGGGCGCGCTGCGGCAGAGTGTGATCGTGCTGGCCGGGGGTTCCGCGCTCGACGAGCACAACACGCCGCCTGCGGCGAGTCTGCAGGTGCTGCGGGGGAAGGTGCGGCTGACCACCGAGTCCGGTGGTGATCGCGTGCTTGCCGGGGGGCAGCTGTGCGCGGTGCCGCAGGAGCGGCATGGGCTGCTGGGCCTGGAGGACTCGGTGGTCCTCCTGACGGCGGTGACGGCGACGGGTTGAGGGGCTATGGATAGCCCGTCCGGCGATTGAGGACGAGGCCGTTCAGGCCGATGACGGGGGTCCGGGGGCGGAGCCCCCGGTTTCGGGAAGGGGTGGGCCAGGGGCGCCCCCGCGAGGGCCCCCGGCCTGCGACCGCGCCCAAGCGAACCCCACCCACACCAACCCCCACACCGCCACCGCCACCCACAGCAGCACGCGCCCCAGCGTCCGCAGCCACGGGACGTCCGTCACGATGCCCGTCGACAGTGCGGCCACGGCTGTCATGCCGAGGGGGAACACGGTGGCCCACCGCCGTACGTCGTAGTGGAACCGCGGCCGTGCCGCCTCCGCGGCGGCGAGGGCCGCGTACCAGGCGAGGGCGAGGGCGAGCAGGACGTAGGTGAGGTTGCGGAGGAATTCGTGGCCGGTGCCCGTCCACAGTGGTGAGGCGGTCAGTTTGGAGGCGGCCAGGGCGGAGATGGCGAGGGCGCCGCCGGCCACCCACTGGTCCCCGGCCCCCGTCCACACCTGCCGGAAGTCGAAGCGCAGCAGCGCGTCGGCGTACAGCAGCAGCCCCAGCGCGAACAGGGCGAGCCCCGCGTCGCCGAGCCACTCGCCCTTGCCCGCGAAGTACAGCGTGGCCGTGAGGAGGGAGAGTCCCTGCGTCGCCACGCACACCAGGAACACGCCGCCGGGCATGCCCCGCTCCCAGTGCCGTACGACGGCGACCAACAGACCCGGCCAGACCACGGTCGCGATCACCAGGAGGACGATCGCGAGCCACTGCCAGCCGAGGAGCGAGAAGCGGGTGCCGAGGACCGTCGTCGCCGCCACCGCCGTCAGCGCGGGCGGCGTGATCGCCGCGGCCGTCCAGCGCGCCCGGTCCCGGGCCAGCAGGTCGGTGAAGTCCGCCGCGAGCAGCACCCACAGCAGGGCGGCGATCGCCAGCAGGATCTCCGAGAGGACGTCGTGGCCGGTCAGGAACAGGCCGATGGAGAGGATGCCGGTAGCCATCACGCAGGCCCCGGCCGCCGGGGTCACCTCTTCGCGCCACGCGCGCCACTGGGGGGTCGCACGGAGCCGCTCGCGCCACTGGGGAAGGGGAGTCACACGGCCATGACATCCCGGGGGCGCGCCCGCCACCACTTGGTCTAGGCCGAGCTGCGGACCCGCCCGCCCCGGCTTGGGATGGGGCGTGTGACCGCTTCCACCGAACCGGACGCCCCCGCCGCGCGGGGAGCCGCCCCGCAGGACACCGCCGCCCCGCAGGACGCCCCCGCCGAACCGGACGCCCTGCTCCTGCGCACCGGCCGCTTCCTGCGCCGCGGCGAGGCCGCGCCCGATCTGCACAGCGTGCGGATCGAGGGCGGCCGCGAGGGCGACGCGTTCTACCGGGACAGGTGGAGCCACGACAAGGTCGTGCACTCCACGCACGGCGTGAACTGCACCGGCTCCTGCCGCTGGAAGGTGTACGTCAAGGACGGCATCATCACCTGGGAGACGCAGGCCACCGACTACCCGTCGACGGGCCCCGACCGCCCCGAGTACGAGCCCCGCGGCTGCCCGCGCGGCGCCGCCTTCTCCTGGTACACGTACTCGCCGACCCGCGTCCGGTATCCGTATGTGCGCGGCGTGCTGCTCGATCTCTATCGGGAGGCCAAGCAGCGGCTCAAAGACCCCGTCCTCGCCTGGGCCGACCTCCAGGGCGATCCCGAGCGGCGGCGTACCTATCAGCAGGCGCGCGGCAAGGGCGGTCTGGTGCGGGCCGGTTGGGACGAGGCCGTGGAGATCATCGCGGCGGCGCACGTCCACACCATCAAGACGTACGGACCGGACCGGGTCGCGGGCTTCTCGCCCATCCCCGCCATGTCGATGGTGTCGCACGCGGCCGGCGCCCGCTTCATGTCGCTGATCGGCGCGCCCATGCTGTCCTTCTACGACTGGTACGCGGACCTGCCGGTCGCCTCGCCGCAGGTGTTCGGCGACCAGACGGACGTGCCGGAGTCGGGGGACTGGTGGGACGCGGCCTATCTGATCATGTGGGGGTCGAACGTTCCGGTGACGCGGACGCCCGACGCGCACTGGATGGCGGAGGCCCGCTACCGGGGCCAGAAGGTCGTGGTCGTCGCCCCCGACTACGCCGACAACGCCAAGTTCGCCGACGAGTGGCTGCACCCGCACCCCGGCACGGACGGCGCCCTCGCCCTCGGCATGGGCCATGTGATCCTCAAGGAGTGCTTCGTGGAGCGGCGGGTGCCGTTCTTCGACGACTACGTACGCCGCTTCACCGATCTGCCGTTCCTGGTCACCCTGACCGAGCGCGACGGCGCGTACGTCCCGGCGAAGTTCCTGCGCGCCTCTGACCTCGGCGACACCGGGGAGGGCGCCGAGTGGAAGACCGTCGTCCTCGACGAGGCCGACGGGCGGCCGGTCGTTCCCGGCGGGTCGCTCGGCTTCCGCTGGACCGAGTCCGGCAAGGGGAAGTGGAACCTGGACCTGGGGGACGTACGGCCCCGGCTCTCGCTGTACGAGGAGGACGCGCGCGGCGTGGAGGTGCTGCTGCCGCGGTTCGACACCGAGGGCGGCGCGCACGGGCAGGGGCGCGGCGAGGTGCTGCGCCGCGGGGTGCCCGCGATCCGCCTCGCCGGGCCCGGGAGTCCGCTGGTCACCACCGTCTTCGATCTGCTGCTCGCGCAGTACGGCGTCGGGCGCGAGGGGCTCGTCGGCGACTGGCCGTCCTCGTACGACGACGCGTCCGCGCCCGGCACGCCCGCCTGGCAGGAGGCGCACACCTCGGTCCCGGCCGCCAAGTGCGCAAGGATCGCCCGGGAGTTCGCGGCGACCGCCGAGAAGTCCAGGGGCCGCTGCATGATCCTGATGGGCGCGGGCACCAACCACTGGTTCCACTCCGAGACCATCTACCGGTCCTTCCTCGCCCTGCTCCAGCTCACCGGCTGCCAGGGCCGCAACGGCGGCGGCTGGGCGCACTACGTCGGCCAGGAGAAGTGCCGCCCGGTCACCGGCTGGGCCACGCTCGCGGGCGCGGGCGACTGGTCGCGGCCGCCGCGGCAGATGATCGGCGCCGCGTACTGGTTCCTGAACACCGACCAGTGGCGGTACGACACCTTCGGCGCCGACGTGCTCGCCTCACCGCTGGGCGAGGGGCGGTTCGCGGGCATGACGGCCGCGGACTGCCTGGCGCAGGCGACCCGGGCGGGCTGGATGCCGTCGTACCCGACCTTCGACCGCAACCCGCTGGAGCTGGGGGAGGGGGAGGACCCCGTCGGGTCGACGGTGGACCAACTGCGCTCCGGCGAGCTCAAGTTCGCCTGCGAGGACCCCGACGCGCCAGAGAACTGGCCGCGCGTCCTGACCCTGTGGCGCGCCAATCTGCTCGGCTCGTCCGCGAAGGGCGCCGAGTACTTCACCAAGCATCTGCTGGGCACCCACTCCTCCCTGCGCGCCGACGAGGCGCCGCCCGAAGTGCGCCCGCGTGACGTCACGTGGCACGAGCGGGCCCCGGAAGGGAAGGTGGACCTGCTCCTTTCGCTGGACTTCCGGATGACGTCCTCGACCCTGCTGTCCGACATCACCCTGCCCGCCGCCACCTGGTACGAGAAGCACGACCTGTCGACCACCGACATGCACCCCTTCGTGCACGCCTTCAGCCCGGCCGTCGACCCGCCCTGGCAGGCGCGCACCGACTTCGACGCGTTCCGCGCGATCGCGGACCGCTTGAGCGAACTCGCCGTCGAACACCTCGGCACCCGACGGGACCTGGTGGCGACGGCGCTCCAGCACGACACCCCCGGCGAGACCGCGCAGCCCGGCGGCCTCGCCCTGGACTGGCGGCGCGGCGAGTGCGAGCCCGTGCCCGGGAAGACCATGCCCGCCCTGACCGTCGTCGAGCGCGACTACACCGCGATCGGCGCCAAGTTCGCGGCCCTCGGCCCGCTGGTGGAGAAGCTCGGCCTGCCCGCGAAGGGCATCGCGCTGCGCCCCGACGAGGAGGTCGAGGCCCTGCGCGCGCTCAACGGCGTCGTACGCGAAGGCCCCGCCGCCGGCCGTCCGCGCCTGGACACCGCCGTGAAGGCCGCCAACACCATCCTCGCCCTGTCGGGAACCACCAACGGACGCCTCGCCACCCAGGGCTTCCGCACCTTGGAGGTCCGCACCGGCCAGGAGATGGCGCACCTCGCGGCCGAGCACGAGGGCAAGCGCGTCAGCTACGCGGACACGCAGGCCGCGCCCGTCCCCGTGATCACCTCGCCGGAGTGGTCCGGCAGCGAGTCCGGCGGCCGCCGCTACACCGCCTTCACCCTCAACACCGAGCACCTCAAGCCCTGGCACACCCTCACCGGGCGCCAGCACTTCTTCCTCGACCACGACTGGATCCACGAGCTGGGCGAGGCGCTGCCCGTGTACCGGCCGCCGCTGGACATGCGCCGCCTGTTCGGCGAACCGGGCATCGGGGCCGACGGGGAACGGGAAGTGACGGTCCGATACCTCACCCCGCACAACAAGTGGTCCATCCACTCCGAGTACCAGGACAACCTCTTCATGCTGTCCCTGTCCCGCGGCGGCCAGGTCGTCTGGATGTCCCCGGACGACGCGGCGGCCATCGGCGTACGGGACAACGACTGGATCGAGGCCGTCAACCGCAACGGCGTGGTCGCGGCGCGCGCCGTCGTCTCGCACCGCATGCCGTCCGGCACGGTCTACCTGCACCACGCGCAGGAACGCACCGTGAACGTCCCCAAGGCGGAGACGACCGGCAGACGCGGCGGCATCCACAACTCCCTGACCCGCCTCCTGCTCAAGCCGTCCCACCTCATCGGCGGCTACGCCCAGCTCTCCTGGGCCTTCAACTACCTGGGCCCCACGGGCAGCCAGCGCGACGAGGTCACCGTGATCCGGCGCAGGACCGAGCAGGAGGTGACGTACTAGCCATGCGGGTACTCGCACAGATCGCGATGGTCATGAACCTCGACAAGTGCATCGGCTGCCACACCTGCTCGGTCACCTGCAAGCAGACCTGGACCAACCGCTCCGGCATGGAGTACGTCTGGTTCAACAACGTCGAGACCCGGCCGGGACAGGGCTATCCGCGCCGCTACGAGGACCAGGGCAGGTGGCGCGGCGGCTGGGAGCTGAACCGGCGCGGCGCGCTGCGGCTGAGGTCCGGCGGCCGCTTCCGCAGCCTCGCGACGATCTTCTCCAACCCCGTCCTGCCCGGGATCAAGGACTACTACGAGCCCTGGACGTACGACTACAAGAACCTCACCGACGCCCCCCTCGGCGACGACTACCCGGTCGCGGAGCCGCGTTCCCTGCTCACCGGCAAGCCCATGAAGATCGAGTGGGGCTCCAACTGGGACGACAACCTGGGCGGCGGACCGGAGAGCGTCGCCGCCGACCCGATGGTCGGCCAGGCGCAGGAGCGCGCCCGGGAGACCGCCGACCGGGCCGCGGCGCAGGTCAGGGACGCCTTCGAGCAGACCTTCATGTTCTATCTGCCGCGCATCTGCGAGCACTGTCTCAACCCGGCGTGCGTGGCGTCCTGCCCGTCCGGGGCGATGTACAAGCGGACGGAGGACGGCATCGTCCTCGTCGACCAGGACCGCTGCCGCGGCTGGCGCAAGTGCGTGACGGGCTGCCCGTACAAGAAGGTCTACTTCAACCACCGCACCGGCAAGGCCGAGAAGTGCACGCTCTGCTACCCCCGCCTGGAGGTGGGCCTGCCGACGGTCTGCTCCGAGACGTGCGTGGGGCGGCTGAGGTACTTGGGCGTGGTGCTGTACGACGCCGACAAGGTCACGCAGGCCGCGTCCACCCCTGACGAACAGGCGCTGTACGAAGCCCAGCTGAGTGTCTTCCTGGACCCCGCCGACCCCGACGTGCGACGGGCCGCCGAGCGCGACGGCGTCCCGCACGACTGGATCGAGGCCGCCCGCCGCTCGCCCGCCCACGCGCTGATCAGCACCTACCGGGTGGCCCTGCCCCTGCACCCGGAGTACCGCACCCTGCCGATGGTCTGGTACGTCCCGCCGCTGTCCCCGGTCGTCGAGGCGCTCACCGGGACCGGGCACGACGGCGAGGACGCGGGCAACCTCTTCGGCGCCATCGACACCCTGCGGATCCCCCTGGAGTACCTGGCCGAGCTGTTCACGGCCGGGGACGTGGGGCCGGTGCGGGCCGCCCTGGAACGCCTCGCGGCCATGCGGTCGTACATGCGGGGCGTCAACCTCGGCGACCCGGCCGACCCGTCGGTCCCGGAGCGCGTCGGCATGACGGAAGCGGAGGTCGAGGACATGTACCGGCTGCTGGCCCTCGCCAAGTACGAGGAGCGCTATGTGATCCCGACGGCGGCGCTCGGGGACGCGCGGCGCCTGGAGGAGGCCGCGGTGCCCGACGGCTGCGGCCTGGACGCGCCGGGCGGCCCCGGCATGCTCCCGCCGGGACCGCTGCCCGGAGGGGGCCCGTTCGGGGACGACTCGGGCACGTACGAGGGACTGCCCCTCGTCACGATCGAGAACTTCCACGCGTCGCGCCGCCGCCAGACGGCCGACGACGTGCCCGCCAAACCGGAGGAGGACCTGTGACGGACCTCGCCGTGCTCTACCAAGGCGCCGCGCACTGCCTGTGCTACCCCGACTCCCAGGTCCGCGAGCGACTGCCCCTGGTGCGGGCCGCGGTTCCCGAACTGCGCCCGTTCCTGGACGAGTTGGAGTGCTGGTCCGCGACCGCGGCGGCCGAGCACTATGTGCGCGTCTTCGACTTCAAGAACCGCCACAGCCTGTACCTGAGCTGGTGGCTGGACGGCGACACCCGCCGCCGGGGCGCGTCCCTCGTCGCGTTCAAGGAGACGTACCGCGCCTACGGCCTCTCCGTCACCGGCGAGGAGCTGCCGGACTACCTCCCGGCCGTCCTGGAGTTCACGGCCCGCACCGGCAACCGGGACCTCCTGACCGCCCACCGCGCCGCCCTGGAACTCGTGCGCCTGGCCCTCACCGACGACGGCACGCCCTACGCCCTGATCCTGGACGCGGTCTGCGCGACACTCCCGGGCCCCTCGCCCAAGGACAGGGTGGAGGCCCGCGCCCTGGCCCGCTCGGGCCCGCCCACGGAAAGCGTGGGACTCGACTGATGGACACCTTCCTGTGGGGAGTACTGCCGTATGTCGCCCTGGTCCTGCTGGTCGCGGGCACCATCTGGCGCTACCGCTACGACAAGTTCGGCTGGACGACCCGCTCCTCCCAGATCTACGAGTCCCGCCTCCTCAACCTGGCGTCCCCCGCCTTCCACTACGGCATCCTCTTCGTCCTCGTCGGCCACCTCATGGGCCTGTTCATCCCGGAGTCCTGGACGAACGCGGTCGGCCTGAAGGAGCGCGCGTACCACCTGCTCTCCCTGTTCGGCGGCACGGCCGCGGGCGTCCTGGCGGTCGCGGGCATCGCCCTGCTCCTCTACCGCCGCCGCACCAACGCCCCCGTCTTCCGCGCCACCACCCGCAACGACAAGCTCATGTACGCGGTGCTGCTCGCCGCCGTCGTCATGGGCATGTGGGCCAAGCTGACGAACTCCTCGGTGAGCGAGGGCTACGACTACCGCGAGACGATCGCCCCGTGGGCCCGGAGCGTCTTCACCCTCCAGCCGGACGTGTCGGCGATGGCGGGCGTCCCCCTCACCTTCCGGCTCCACGCGGTCATCGGCCTGCTCCTGATCGCGCTGGTCCCCTTCACCCGCCTCATCCACATGTTCAGCGCGCCGGTGCAGTACCTGTTCCGGCCGTATGTGGTCTACCGGAGCCGGGCGGCGGGGGAGTTGGGGTCGCGACGGGAGAAGCGGGGCTGGGAGAAGGTGGACTCGTAACTCTCCGAACACGCACAGGTGGGCCCCGCTCCCACCCGGGAACGGGGCCCACCTGTGCGTACGACGTCAGAAGCGCCGGACGTCAGAAAAGCTGGACGTCAGAAGAGCCGGACGTCAGAAGCGGCGCGTGATCAGCGCCCGCTTCACCTCCTGGATCGCCTTCGTCACCTCGATGCCGCGCGGGCACGCGTCGGTGCAGTTGAACGTGGTGCGGCAGCGCCACACGCCGTCCTTGTCGTTCAGGATCTCCAGGCGCTGCTCGCCCGCCTCGTCACGCGAGTCGAAGATGAAGCGGTGCGCGTTGACGATCGCCGCCGGGCCGAAGTACTGGCCGTCGTTCCAGAACACCGGGCAGGACGACGTGCACGCGGCGCACAGGATGCACTTCGTGGTGTCGTCGAAGCGCTCGCGGTCCTCGGCGGACTGCAGGCGCTCGCGGGTCGGCTCGTTGCCCGTGGTGACCAGGAAGGGCATCACGTCGCGGTAGGCCTGGAAGAACGGGTCCATGTCGACCACGAGGTCCTTCAGGACCGTGAGGCCCTTGATGGGCTCGACCGTGATCGGCTTGGCCGGGTTGATGTCCTTGATGAGGGTCTTGCAGGCCAGGCGGTTCTTGCCGTTGATGCGCATGGCGTCCGAGCCGCAGATGCCGTGGGCGCAGGAGCGGCGGAACGTCAGGCTGCCGTCCAGGTCCCACTTGATCTTGTGCAGACCGTCGAGGACGCGCTCCTTGGGGTCGATCTCCAGCTGGAAGTCTTCCCACGTCGCGTCCGCCGAGATCTCCGGGTTGAAGCGGCGGATCCGGAAGGTGACCGTGATGTACGGGGAGTCGGCGAAGCCCGCCTCGGGCTTGGCGTCTTCCTTGTCGAGGGTCGGGGTAGCCATCAGTACTTACGCTCCATCGGCTGGTAGCGGGTCTGGACGACCGGCTTGTAGTCGAGGCGGATCGAGTCCTTGCCGTCGTCGGCGACCTCGCGGTACGCCATGGTGTGGCGCATGAAGTTGACGTCGTCGCGGTTGGGGTAGTCCTCGCGGTAGTGACCGCCGCGGGACTCCTTGCGGGCCAGCGCCGACACCGCCATGACCTCCGCGAGGTCGAGCAGGTTGCCCAGCTCGATGGCCTCCAGCAGGTCGGTGTTGAACCGCTTGCCCTTGTCCTGGACCGAGACGTTCTTGTAGCGCGCCCGCAGCTCGCCGATCTTCTCGACGGCCGTCTTGATGGTCTGCTCCGTACGGAAGACCATCACGTTGGCGTCCATCGTCTCCTGGAGCTCCCTGCGGATGTCCGCGACCCGCTCGGTGCCCTGGGAGTCGCGCAGCTGCTCGACGAGGGAGACCACCAGGCCCGCCGGGTCCTCGGGCAGCTCGACGAAGTCGTTCTTCGCCGAGTACTCCGCGGCGGCGATGCCCGCGCGGCGGCCGAAGACGTTGATGTCCAGGAGCGAGTTGGTGCCCAGGCGGTTGGCGCCGTGCACGGACACGCAGGCGACCTCGCCGGCCGCGTACAGGCCCGGGACGACCGTCGTGTTGTCCGCGAGGACCTCGCCCTCGACGTTCGTCGGGATGCCGCCCATGGCGTAGTGCGCGGTGGGCTGGATCGGGATCGGGTCCGTGTACGGCTCGATGCCCAGGTAGGTGCGCGCGAACTCCGTGATGTCCGGGAGCTTGGCGTCGAGCTGCTCCGGCGGGAGGTGCGTGAGGTCCAGGTAGACGTGGTCGCCCTCGGGACCGCAGCCGCGGCCCTCGCGGATCTCCGTGTAGATGGAGCGGGAGACGACGTCACGGGACGCGAGGTCCTTCATGACCGGCGCGTACTTCTCCATGAAGCGCTCGCCGTCCTTGTTGCGCAGGATGCCGCCCTCACCGCGGGCGCCCTCCGTGAGCAGGATGCCCATGCGCCAGATGCCGGTCGGGTGGAACTGGAAGAACTCCATGTCCTCCAGCGGCAGCCCGCGGCGGTAGCAGGCCGCCTGGCCGTCACCGGTCAGGGTGTGCGCGTTCGAGGTCACCTTGAAGAACTTGCCGGTGCCGCCGGAGGCGTA
Organism: Streptomyces aureoverticillatus; assembly: GCF_014649395.1. Classification (GTDB taxonomy): domain Bacteria; phylum Actinomycetota; class Actinomycetes; order Streptomycetales; family Streptomycetaceae; genus Streptomyces; species Streptomyces aureoverticillatus. Next base: position 696,579 of record NZ_BMSY01000001.1, on the reverse strand, counting down.
CACGACCGACTTCGCCTGGAAGACGTGGATCTCGCCGGTGGCCAGCTCGTACGCGACGACGCCCGCCGACTTCTTGACGCCGTCCTCCTCCACGATGAGCTGGTCGAGGACGTAGAACTCGTTGAAGAACTCCACCCCCTCCTTGACGCAGTTCTGGTAGAGGGTCTGGAGGATCATGTGGCCCGTGCGGTCCGCGGCGTAGCAGGAGCGGCGCACCGGCGCCTCGCCGTGGTTGCGGGAGTGGCCGCCGAAGCGGCGCTGGTCGATGGTGCCGTCCGGGGTGCGGTTGAACGGCAGGCCCATCTTCTCCAGGTCCAGGACCGCGTCGATGGCCTCCTTCGCGAGGATCTCCGCGGCGTCCTGGTCGACCAGGTAGTCACCGCCCTTGATCGTGTCGAAGGTGTGCCACTCCCAGTTGTCCTCCTCCACGTTGGCGAGCGCGGCGGCCATGCCGCCCTGCGCGGCGCCCGTGTGGGAACGCGTGGGGTAGAGCTTGGTGAGCACGGCGGTGCGGCTGCGCTTCGTCGCCTCGATGGCGGCGCGCATGCCGGCGCCGCCCGCGCCGACGATGACGGTGTCGTACTTGTGGATCTTCATGACGTGGATTACCTCAGCCCCGTGCCTAGCGGATGTTCGGGTCGAAGGTGAAGATCACCAGCGTGCCCAGCAGGATGGTGAACACCGTGGCGGTGTACAGCAGGCCCTTCAGCCACAGCCGCGTGTTCGGGCGCTCCGCGTAGTCGTTGATGACCGTACGCAGGCCGTTCGCGCCGTGCAGCATCGCGAGCCACAGCATCAGCAGGTCCCAGACCTGCCAGAACGGGGACGCCCAGCGGCCCGCGACGAACGCGAAGCCGATCTTGGATACGCCGCCGTCGAGGACCAGCTGGATCAGCAGGTGGCCGAGGACCAGGACGACGAGGACGACGCCGGACAGGCGCATGAACAGCCACGCGGCCATCTCGAAGTTGCCGCGGGTCGAGCGCGGGGTCTTCGACGTGCGCTTGCGCGGGGCCTCGATGACGGGGGCCGGGTGGTCGACGTCGTAGAGCGAGACGCCCTCGACGGGGCCGACGCTGGACCCGCCGGTCTTGTCTACGGTCGTGTCGGTGGACATGTCTGGCCTCAGCTCCCGAATACTTCGCGGACGGCGTGGCCGAGGACCGGGTACAGCGCGCCGACCATCAGCACGATCCAGACGGCCATGACGGTCCAGAGCATCTGCTTCTGGTAGCGCGGTCCCTTCGACCAGAAGTCGACGGCGATGACACGCAGGCCGTTGAGCGCGTGGAAGAGGATCGCGGCGACGAGGCCGTACTCCAGCAGCGCGACGAGCGGTGTCTTGTAGGTGGCCACGACATCGTCGTACGCCTCGGGGGAGACGCGGACGAGAGCGGTGTCGAGGACGTGCACGAACAGGAAGAAGAAAATGAGGACACCGGTGACTCGGTGAGCCACCCATGACCACATGCCTTCCCGGCCGCGGTACAGCGTTCCAGCCGGCACGGAAGAACCCTCCGGGAGCGGGGATTGGGGCCGGCCGCCATCTTTTTGCCGATTAGACACAGTCTGTCGGACGAGCCCGGCCGGGTACGGTCCACCGGCCGCTCGTCATCGTATCGACGAGTTGTCGGCTTCCCCGCCCCGGGTCCTCTGGTGTGATCAAACAGGCAATCAAACTGGTACGTACGGGCTATCGCGGTGGGGCTCGGCGCGCGGCGCCGCAGGCGGAACGGGCTGCTCCGGGGTGCCGTCCGCCGCGTGTTGCGCCTGGTCGCGGAGGAGTCGGGTGAGGCGGCCCCGGGCCAGGCGGCGCAGTTCCTCGGCGGCCACGGCGCGCTCCTCCTCCGGGTCGTTGCCGAGCCGGCCGCGGATGGAGGCGAGCAGATGGTCCAGGGCCTCGCTGCGGGGGACGTCGTCCAGGCAGATCACGAAGGCGTGGCCGAAGCGGCTCTCGTAGGCGGCGGTGGCGGCGCGCAGGGCGGTGGCCGCGGCCTCGTAGGCGCCGCCCGGGGGGAGCGCGGGCTCCAGGGGCTCGGCGGCCAGGGCCTCGGTGAGGTCGTCGGGGGCCAGGTCGTAGGACGCCTCGTCGGCGGCGGCGAGCAGGGCGTCCAGGTCGGGGTAGGGCCGGTGGGCGGCGACGCGGTGCGCCCAGTGACGGCTTCCGCAGCAGGTCATCAGGGCGCGCTCGGCGATGTCCGCTGGGCTTGAGTTCATCGGGTCCAGGGCGTCCGGTATGGCGCGGTGCGGCGGCAGGGGGGCTCCTCGGCGGAGAGCAGCGGGCGACGGGGCGGACCCCTGCGCGGGGCGTGGGATCCCGGATCGAGGTCTGGGGCAACGCTAGCGGGGTGGGGGCGGAGGTGCCCGTGGGGTACCCGGAATTCACCCGGATGGGAGAGTTTGAGCGCGTTGGGTGGACGCGCGGGGGGTGACCGCCGGGGCTTAGCGTGGAGGTATGGGAGGTGGTCCGGGTGCCGTTGTCCGGTACGGGGACGACTGGGGGAGACCGGCCGCCGGGCCGTCGTCGGCGGCGGACGGCGGTGGCCGCGGGAGCCGTGGTCACCGCGGGTGCCGTGGCGCTGACCGTGCTGCTGTGGCCCGGCGGGGGTGACGGTTCCGGCGGAGCCGGGCGGGCCGAGGGCAGGGGGGCCGCGGCGCGCGAGCCCGCGCCCGAGCCCACGAAGTCGTACGCCCTGTCCGAGGCGCCCGCCACCATTCCCGCCGTGCGCGCGCACGAACCCGCGCGCGGGCCGGGCTGGCGGCCCGGCGACGGCGGGCGCGTCGTCGTGGGCGACGGCCGCCTCGCCGACGAGGCCCGGCTGCTCGCCGGGGAGCTGCGGCTGAAGTACGGGGGCGAGGCCAAGGCGCGCGAGGGCGACGTACGCCTGGAGCTGTCGAAGGGCAGGGCCAAGGGCACGCAGGGCGGTGGCGCCGAGTCGTACACCCTCACCGTGAAGGACCGCGTCGTCCGTGTCGCCGCGCCCGCCGAGGCCGGGGTCTTCTACGGCACCCGCACCCTCAAGCAGGAGGTCGCCGACGGCCGGACCGCCCCGGAGGGCGTCGTGCGGGACGAGCCCGCCAAGCCGCGCCGCGGCTTCATGATCGACATAGCCCGCAAGCACTTCTCCGCCGACTGGATCGAGGACCGGATACGCGAGCTCGGCGACCTCAAGTACAACGAGATGGGCCTGCACTTCTCCGACGACCAGGCCTTCCGCATCGCCTCCGACTCGCACCCCGAGGTCGTCTCCGCCGACCACCTCACCAAGGACCAGGTCCGCCGCATCGTCGACCTCGCGGCCGACCGGCACATCACCGTCGTACCGGAGATCGACTCGCCCGGGCATCTCGGCGCCGTCATCGCCGCCCACCCCGACCTGCAACTGCGCGACAGCGGCGGGGCGGCCACGCGCGGCGCCGTCGACATCTCGAAGCCGAAGGCCGCCGAGATCGTCGACGACCTGCTGCGCGAGTACGACGAGCTGTTCCCCGGCGCGCGCTGGCACCTGGGCGCCGACGAGTACCAGGCACTGACACGCGGCGACCCCGAGGCCGCCTTCCCGCAGCTCGCGGCCGCCGCCCGGGACCGCCTCGGCTCCGGGGCCCGCGTCCAGGACCTGGCGACGGCGTGGCTGAACGACCGCGCGAAGACCGTCGGGCCCGGCCGGGAGGTGCGGGCCTGGAACGACGGGTTCTTCCGGGGCGGCGTCACGAGCGTCGACGACCGCGTCGAGGTCGCGTACTGGACCGGCAAGGAGATCGGCGCGCGCGACCCCGTCGAGTACCTGCGCGACGGGCGCGAGGTCGTCAACTACAACGACGAGTACCTCTACTACGTCCTCGGCCAGCCCAACGACTTCCGCTACCCCACCGGGCAGCGCATCTACGAGCAGTGGACCCCGCTGGTGCTGCGCGGCACCCGGCCGGTCCCGGCCTCGTACGACCGCCAGATCCTCGGCGCCACCTTCGCCGTCTGGTGCGACCTCGCCGGGTCGCAGACGCAGGAGGAGGTGGCACGCGGCATCCGGATGCCGCTGCGGGCGACGGCACAGAAGCTGTGGGACGAGCGGGAGCCGACGCGGTCGTGGCAGGAGTTCGTCGGGCTCGCGGGACGAATCGGGTAAGTTCGCAGGTCGCGCCGTACCTGTACCCGGGGAGGGGAGAGGGCGGCGCTGTCTTCTGTTCCGATACGCGTCCGAACCCGTGGGGGTCACTCCGTCATGTCGTACACGCCGCCGACCATGCCCGTCGCGCCGCCGCCCCCGCCACCCGCCGCCGGGCCCGGAGCCTGGCTGAAGTCGCCGGTCGGCCTGGCCCGCGCCACCATGGTCCTGCTCGGCGTCGGCATGGCCTTCGACGTGTTCTCGCTGGTGGCGGGCGTCGGCGTCTTCGACGTCGTCAGCGACCTGATCGACAACGGCTGGAGCGCCGACGCGGAGGACCGGGCCGACCGCGCCGACACGCTGTACGGCCTGTCCGGCGTGCTGCAAGGGGTGGCGCTGCTGGCCACCGCCACCGTCTTCATCTGCTGGTTCCGCCGGGTGCGGGTCAACGCCGAGGTGTTCGCCCCCGACGGGCACGCCAAGGCGCGCGGCTGGGCCGTGGGCGGCTGGTTCGTGCCGGTCGTGAACCTCTGGTTCCCGCGCCGGATCGCCGCGGACATCTGGGACGCGAGCGCGCCCGCGACGCCGGCCGCCCCGCTCGCCGGGCCTCCGCAGCCCGCGGGTTGGGAGGTGCAGCCGAAGCGCACGCTGCTCAACGCCTGGTGGACGCTGTGGCTCTGCACCGGGATCATCGGGCAGGTCGCGTCGCGCCAGTACGCGAACGCCGAGGAGCCCGAGGCGATCAAGCGGGCCGTCGTGTCGCTGATGGCCTCCGACGCCCTGAACATCGCCGCGGCCGTCGTCGCGATCCTCTTCGTACGCCGCCTCACCGCGATGCAGGACGCGAAGGCGCGGAGCGGCCCCGTGGTCCCGGCGGGTCCGACGGCCGCCGCCGGTCACGTGAGCGGCCCGTACACGTAACCCCGCCCCGCCCGCACGAGTGGATCGTCCGCGAGTGCTGTGTCCGAACCGTGCTTTCGGCGTGCTTTCGGTGGCGCACGCATCCGCCCTGTGGTGTATTCGGCCACACGTCGGAAAGTACGAAAGCACGGTTCGAGCACAACGGGGGCACGGAGATGGGCTACTGGGGGTACTACGTCGTGGGCCGGAGCGAGCGGCCGCTCGGTGAGTTCGCGGCGGTGGCGGGCGTACGGGACCAACTCACGCTCCTCGAGCGGCGGCCGGACGGATGGCAGGTCTGGGAGTGCCCGTCCGACGGCACCGTCGACGTCGGCAACATGAACACGCTCGCCCGCGAGACCGAGGCGCCCGCGCTCTTCGGCTACGTCCTGGACAGCGACTGCGTGGTCGTCGAGGCGGCGGCGCCGGAGAGCGGCGCGTGGGCCACGTGTCTGGCCCGCGACGCGATGGCCGACTACCTCGGCGACGCCGAACTGACGGTGGAGGACTACTTCCTGGAACCGCGCGACGCCGCCGAGCGCGCCGTCGCCTGGGCCGCCGAGTCCGGCAGGACGGCACGGTCCGCCGCGCTCCTCGACGTCCTGACCGCCGACCCCGAACCCTCCGCGGAGGAACTCTTCTTCCGCTTCCTCGACCGGCTCGGGGTGCTGCCGCAGTAGCCGGGGGCGTGCGGGAGTACGTGGGAACGTAGCGTCGAATTCCGGCCGCCGTGGCGCGACTGTGACGTTCCCGGGGCTCCGGACGCTGTAAGGGCAAGTGGGCATGCGGAGGTGCCCAGTCCGCGACGGGAGACGGCGTACGCCATGAGTACGAGCCCTTTGTCCAGTTCTGACCCGCGGGCGCGGGCGGGCGGCGAGACACCCGTCGCGTGGCCGGACAGCGCGCCCCTGGGCGCCACGCAGTCGGATTCCGGCCGCCCGAGCCTGGTCGACCTGATCGCCCGCGCCGACGGGGCCGCGCTCGCCGCGAGCGGCCTCGGCTGCCTCGACCGCTGCCTGCCGCTGCTCGACGGCGCCGACCAGGTCCTGCGGCCCCTGTGGATGAGCCTCGCGGACGGCACGGCGTGGGAGGGGGCGCTGGCGGAGGTACGGGCGGCTCTCGGCGCCGGGCCGGAGGGCGGGGGGTTCGGGGCGCGGGGCTCGGACTCCGGGGGGCCCGACGCGGCCCCGGACACCGCCGCGGCCGTCGCCCTCGCCCGGCGCATGCTCGACGCCGTCCCCGCCGCCCGCTCGGCCGACTCCCTGCGCCCCTGGGCCGACGGCTGCTCGGCCGCCGCGCTCCAGATCCACCGGCTCATGGACGCCGGGAACGAGGGCGTGTCACCCCTGGTGTCCGCCGAACTCCGGCGCCAGGTAAGGGTCCTGGAACTACTCGGCGGCACGAGCGGCACCGGCGGCGGCCTGCGCCAGGTCCTCGACGTGTCGACGGAGGGGCGCAGGGTGCTGCGCGCGGTGGTGTCACGCTCGCGCCGCTCGGGGGCGGCGCCGGGCTGAGCGAGCGCAAGGCTCGGGGACGGCTCCGGCCTGAGCGGGCGCGAAGAGTCGGCCGCGGTAAGGAGCGCCCCGTAAGGGGCGCGGGGAACTGCGCGACAAGCCCCCACCGGCCCGCAGGGAAGGCACCACACCCGGCCCCCAGAATAAACACCGCACCCCGGCCCGCAGGGACCCCGCACATCCAGCGAAGCGCTACCGCACATCCAGCGAAGCGCTACCGCGTCAACGCCTCACCCAGGTGAGCCTTCTCAGGCGTCCCCAATTGCGCCCGCCCGTAGTACACCCCGCTCCTGAGCGAGACACCCCCCGCCCCGTCGGTGTCCAGCTGCAGCACGGTCCCGGCACCCGCGTCCTCCCCGTCCGCGCCGACCGCGAGGTCGGCCCGCCCGTCGCCGGTGAAGTCGGCCAGGGCGACCGCCGAGCCGAGGCGGTCGCCGGACTCCGTGGAGCCGGGGACGTCCGGCTCGTCCTGGCTGACGGCGAGCGCGCCCGCGCCCGTGAGCCCCGACCGGGTGCCCTTGAAGAGCAGCGAAGTGCCCGCGTCCGTACGGGACGTGCCCGCGCGCGTGATGTCCTCGCCGGGCGCGCCGGCCAGGACGTCCGCGTGCCCGTCCTTGTCGACGTCGCCCACCGCCACCGACCAGCCGAGCGCGTCGCCCGCCTCGGCCGCCCCCGGCACCCCGGGGCTCGCCTGGTGGACGGTCGTCGCGCCGGCGGAGGTCAGGCCCGAGGCCGACCCGGGCACGACCGTCACCTGGCCGCCCGCGTGCGCGCCCGACTCGGAGGTGTACGGCTGGCCGACGACGAGGTCGGCCCGGCCGTCGCCGGTCACGTCGCCCGCGGCGACCGACCGGCCGCCCTTGACGGACAGCGTGCCCACCCGGCTCAGGCCCGAGCGGGTGCCCTTGAACCAGACGACCTTGCCCTTCCCGGCCGCGTCCCGGTACGTGAGGGCCACGTCGGCGTACTTGTCGCCGTTGAAGTCTCCGGCCGCGGCGTCCGCGTACGCGATGGCCGCGTCGCCGGACGTGACCGTGCCCGCCGTCTCGTGTCCCGCCGAGAAGCGGGCCGCCCAGCTGCCGCCCGTGCCCGTGGCGGCGGCGAACACGTCCGCCTTGCCGTCGGCGTTGAAGTCGCCGACGGCGACCGCCGAGCCGAACTGCGCGCCGCCGTAGGCGAAGTCCTCGGAGAGCTGCATGTCCGTGCCGGACGTGAACTTCGGGCCGTACAGCATCGTCACCGCGCCGCGGTCCTTGTGGCCCGACGTGTCGTCCTCGCCGGGCGCGCCGATCACGAGGTCCGCGTTGCCGTCGCCGTCGATGTCGCCCCACGCCGTGGCCGCGCCCCAGCGGTCGCCGGACTCGTTGATGCCCGGGACACCCGTACTGGACTGCGTGAGCGTCTTCTTCCTGGTGGCGGCCGGTCCGCCCGCGCCGCCCGGCACGACGGTCACGGACCCCTTGGACCCGGACGCGCGCGGCGTGGCCGCGACGAGGTCCGCGGTGCCGTCGCGGTCGAAGTCGGCGGTGGGCGCCGCCGGGTCGCCGTCGGCCGCGTACGCCGCCGTGGTGACCGGAAGCGCCACGGCCCCCGTGCCGCCGAGCACGACGGCCCCGACGGCGAGCCACGCCCCGCGGTGCGCCTTTCGCAGGCTCAATGCCCCAACCCCTCTGGTCGAACGGTGAGTTCCGTGAACCCATTGAACATCCGTGAACTTCCGGGCAATCAACGAGCTCGAACCTCTGGTGAATCAACGGTTTCGTACGACGGCCGACGAGGTCGAAAGGTTGTACGGAGCCGGGTGATTCGTCGCGTGACGTTTCCCGCATCGCGCGGATGTGACATCGGGGCGCGCCGCCGCGCAGGGTTCAAGGAAGAGGTTCATGAGAAACGCATGAGAACGCGTACGCGGGCGCGCCCCAGGGCGGGTGCGAGGGCGCGTGGACCGGGAAGGTCGGCGGAGACGGGTGGGGACTGTGGGGCTGAGGGCGGCACTCGGGACTCGGGGCGGCGCGCGCCGCGGGTGGCTGCGGGGCGCGGCCGCCCTGCTGGCGGCCGGTTCGCTGGCGTCCGCGCTGACGGCCTGCGGCAGCGAGGACAAGCCGGTGCGGCTCAGCGGCGGGACCTTCACCGAGCGGCTGCCCGCGGACCGGGCGCGCGGCGAGCAGCTCGCGACCGAGGGCATGGACCTGCTCAGGTCGGCGGACTCGCTGCGCATCAACGTCGAGATGAGCGCCGGATCCGCGGCGACCGGCTCCGACCGGCACCAGGAGGTCACCCTCCACCTGGACCGGCGCAGCAACTGCACGGGCACGTTCGACTCGGGTCCGGGTCAGCGCGGCGACCTGATCATGATCGCGGGCGGCGCCGCGTACGTACGGTTCACGGACGAGTCGCTGGCGACGATCCGGGACATGGCCGAGGCGCGCGGTCCGGCGGTGCTGGCGAGGGTCGAGGAGCGGATCGCGCTCGTCAAGGGCAAGTACCTGAAGGTCCCGGCGGGCGACGGCAGCTCGGGCCGGCCGGTGATGCCGGGCGCGCGGTGCGACCTCGACGAGCTGCTCGGCAAGCTGGACGACGCCGGGGACGACGGCTTCGACGGGCAGATACAGGCCCGCCCCGCGACGTACCGCTACGGCAAGCACGTCATACCGCTCGTCGAGCCGAAGGCCGACGGCGCCCTGGAGACCAACGCCATGTACGTCGCGGCCGAGGGCAAGCCCTACATCACCGCCTTCGCCATGGAGGAGGACGGCAAGCGGATGACGATGCGGATGTCCGACTACGGCAGGCCCGTGGAGGCCCACGCCCCGCCGGCGGCCCAGACCGTCGACGCGAGCGAGCTCGGCGGCGGACCGGCGGGGGCGGACCTCTTCGAGGTCTGACCCACGCGGTCCCGCCGCCGCCAGGTTCAGCTGCTCCGGGAAGGTGTCAGCTTGTCGAGGTCGAGGCTGATCTCGAAGGGGAGCGGGCGCTGAAGGGCGCCCCGGAAGATGCCTGCGGGCGCGTAGGCGCCCGTTGGCTTGTCGAGCTCGTACACATGGACGGCGGGCGTGCCGTCCTCGTCCTCGATGCACCAGTAGTGCGGGATGCCGGCCTCCGCGTATTTGCGGAGCTTGACCGTGCGGTCGCGGTGGGCGGACTCGGGGGAGACGACTTCCACGACGAGCTTCACGTCATCGGGGGCGTACCAAGTGCGGTCGGGGTCGTAGGGCAGATCTGTCACCAAGAGGTCCGGCTCGGGTCGGTTGCGGGCATCGAGGCGGATCGTCATTTCCCGCTCGACCTCCACGCCGGTCGGCGCCTGCGCCATGAGCGTGGTGGTCAGGGCGGTGACGAGACGGCCGTGCCAGGACCGCTGGGGCGACATCATGAATACGAGGGCTCCGTCGATCAGCTCCGTGTGGCGCGGGGCCTCGGGGAGGTGATCAAGGTCCTCCGCGAACCAGCCTTCCGCGCGGGGCGGGCGCATCCAGTCGGGAAGTGCGGTCATGGCTTCACGGTAGCGGCTGCGGCCACGACGAGCTGTTCACGCAGCAGGCGCTCGTATTCGTCCAGCCGCTTCATCGGGCAGCACCGGCATCACGACCCCTCCACCACGCGTCGGAGCCGTACGCGCGGGGCTTCGGTCTCGCCGTCATGCGTTGCCCACGGCGGTGGTCCACGCCTCGCGTCACCCCGGGGCAGGGTGCCGATTACGGGAGACGGCCGGGGCCGCCACCCCCCACAGGAGAGGCCCCGGCCGTCACACGGCACGAACCGCGTGGCGGTCCGTACTCCCTTCTGCGTCCCCGGTGCGTTTTCTGTCACACCGCACTGCGTCACCCGCTAGTTGCATGTTGTACAAACATGGACGTGCACCGGTTTCACGCCGTAGCGTGCAGTTTCGCGCCGCGTTGGGACCCACCACCGCGACCGCCGACCGGAACCACCGCGAGCGGTACAGCGGCGCACGACCGCGAGAAGGCAGACCCGTGAGAGCGGCGCCTGGCCAGGCGCAGAGGGGCACCCAGTGCAGGGGGAGGACGACGCCGAGCTGACCGCCGCCGTGCTTGCGGCACAGGACGGGGACGAGACCGCGTTCCGGACTGTGTACCGCGCCGTGCACCCGCGGCTGCTCGGTTACGTACGAACGCTCGTCGGCGACGGCGACGCGGAGGACGTCGCGTCCGAGGCGTGGCTGCAGATCGCCCGCGACCTGGACCGGTTCAGCGGCGACGCGGACCGCTTCCGCGGCTGGGCCGCGCGCATCGCCCGCAACCGCGCCCTCGACCACATCCGGATGCGCGGCCGCCGCCCCGCGATCGGCGGCGACGAGACGGAGCTGACCGGCAGGCCCGCCGAGGCCGACACCGCCGGCGAGGCGATCGAGTCCCTCTCCACCGACGCCGCGCTCGCCCTCATAGCCCAGCTCCCGCAGGACCAGGCGGAGGCCGTCGTGCTGCGGGTCGTGGTCGGTCTCGACGCCAAGAGCGCCGCCGACACGCTGGGCAAACGCCCCGGCGCGGTACGCACCGCCGCCCACCGTGGTCTCAAGCGCCTCGCCGAACTGATGGGCGCCGACGGGCCGGCACAGGGGCACGGTCTGGGCGCCGTTCCCCCGCAGCCGGACCCGCACGGACGCGCCGTGCCGCCGTCCCCGTGTGTGACGCATTCGCGTACGCGGACGCAGAAGGACATGTGATGGCCGACGAGCAGTACAAGTGGCTGGACCGTGACGCGGCGGAGAGACTGCTCCGCGGCGAACGGCTCGAAGGCATCGGTGATCACGAGCGCGAACAGGCAGAACGCCTCACCGCGGCGCTTGTCGCACTCCGTGCGCCCGCCCCCTCTCCTCCCGCCCCGGAACTCGAACTTCCCGGCGAGGCGGGGGCGTTGGCGGCGTTCCGGGCTGCGCGGGGTTCGTCGGACGCGCGGGGTTCGTCTGCCGTGTCGGCCGCATCGGTGGCGCCTGACGCGTCCGACGCGGCTGCGCCTGGGCGGCCGGTGACTCCGGCTGCGCCTGGGCTGCCTGCGGACCGCGCCGCGGGGGTGACGCCGGGGACGGACAGGGGTGCTGGTGGCTCCGGGGCTGCTGGGTCTGCCGGGTCTGCCGGTGGTACGGGCCCTGCTGGGGCCACCGGGCTTGTCGGTGCCGCGGGGTCTGCTGGGGCTGCCGGAACTGCCGGTGCTCCCGGGACTCACGCGGCCGCCGGGACTGCCGGTGCCGCCGGGACCCACGGGGCCGCCGATGCCGAGCCCCGTCCGGCCCTCGCTGCGGCCGCCGAGGTCTCCGCGGCCCCCGACGCCGGCGTCGCCCCCGGGACCGATCTGGCGGGCCGGAGCGTGCGCATCGGTCGCGCCGCCTCGGCCTCCCGCACCGCGTCCGCTTCCGCGGCCCGTCCCGCCCGCTGGGCGCGCCCCGTGCGGCTCGGCGTGGCCGCCGCGCTGGCCGCGTGCATGGTCGGCGGGGTCGCCGTCGCCGCCGGGACCGGCGTGATCCCCTCGCCGTTCCAGCGGAACGAGCAGGGGCCCGCGACCAGCGCGTCCCCGGTGGCGACACCGGAGGAGCCGCTCGGCACACCCTCGGACGACACCGCCGCCCCGCCGGACGAGCTGCCCGACGACGACAGCTCCGTCCTCGACGACGACACCACCGAGGCCCCCGAGACCAGCGCCCCGCCCGAGGACACCGAGACCCCCGGCGGGGGCGGCGGCACCGGCGGCGGCGAGGACCCCGCCGACAAGCCGGGCACCGACCCGGGCACAGGCCCCGGCACGGACGAGGGCCACAACCGCGGCGAGGCCCAGAAGAAGTGGTACCAGCGCATGGTCGCGCACTGCCAGGCCTACCGCAGCGGTGAGCTCCAGGGCGACAAGCGCCGCAAGCTGGAGGAGCTCGCCCGCGGCCCCGCGCGCGTGGACAAGTTCTGCGAGCGCGTCCTCGGCGCCGGCGACGACGGCAAGGGCGGCGGGAACGACGGCGGCAACGACCACGGCGGCGGTGGCGACGGCGGGGACGACGACAACGGCGGCGGGGACCACGGCCCCGGCGACGGACAGAGCGGTGGCGGCTCCGGCGGCCACGCCCCGCCCGTCAAGCTGCCCGCCCCGCTCCCCCGGCCGTCCGCCTCGTACAGCGCGCTGCCGACCCGCTGACCGCGCCCCGGGGCACCGGCCACGGAAGTGTGACCCAGGCCGCACCGCCAGGGTGTGACGTTTTCCGAAACGGTGACGCAGTAATAAGTGAGCCGACTGGTCATCGGCTGCGCACGAGCCGGGGTTCCCCCCGTACCTACGGCTCCGTGCCACTGGCGCGGGCGGAATACGTTCCCCCGATTCCGCCCGCGCCCCATTCTGCGCCTGAACCGGCGCCGCTCTCGCGGACCAAATGCTCGCCGCGGGGGTTGCTCAATTGATGGTTGCGGTGCGTCGTGTCACTTGTAGATGACGACCCTGTCACCCGTCTTGACCTGCTTGAACAGGCCCGCGATCGCCTTCTTGTCGCGGACGTTCACGCAGCCGTGCGACGCGCCGTTGTAGCCCCTCGCGGCGAAGTCCGACGAGTAGTGCACGGCCTGGCCCCCGCTGAAGAACATGGCGTACGGCATCGGGGTGTCGTACAGCGTCGACACGTGGTCGCGGTTCTTCCAGAACACCTGGAACTCACCCTCGCGCGTCGGCGTGTACTCCGAGCCGAAGCGCACGTCGACCGTCGTCACGGCCTTGCCGTCGATCATCCAGGTCAGCGTGCGGCTCTCCTTGCTGATGCACATGACCCGGCCGGTCAGACAGCGCCGGTCCGGCTTGGCGGGCGGCATGCCGCCGTCGGGGTACAGCTCGTGCCGCGTCGGCTCGCGCGTCATCGCGAGCAGCCGGTCCCAGGTGCGGGTGTCGGTCGCGCCGGTGCGGAGCAGCCCCCGCTTGCCCTGGAAGCCCTCGACGGCGGTCGCCGTGACGGGCCCGTACGTCCCCGTCGGGTGCTGCCCGAACCAGCCGATCTGCCGCAGCCGCGCCTGGAGTTCGCGCACCTTCTTCCCGTCCTGACCGCGCGCCAGGAGCACCGGTCCCGGCTCGGGCGGGGGCGGTGGCGTGCTGACCCGCGGCCGGGGCGGCGGCGCGCTCGGCGCCTTCGACGAGGGCAACTCCGCCCGGGACACGGGCGACTTCATCTTCGGCAGCTCGGAAGTGTCGGAAGTGTCGGGAGTGCGGGAACTCCGCGGGGCGGGCGCCGAGTCCGCGGATCTGTCCGAAGTGGTGCGGGTGGGTGGCGACTTCTCGTCCTTCCCGCCCGCGCCGACGGCCTGCGCCGTGCACCCGCACGCCAGGGTCAGGGCCGCGACGGCACCCGCCGCCGCGCGCCCTCTGGCTATCGCGCCCCTGCTCATCGCATCCCCCACGTCACTCCACTGGACATCACTCCCCGAAGTGTTTCCCATGAGCGAATGCTTGGGAAGCCTGCCCGGGCGCTGCCGCGCCGGGCCCGTCAGTGGTGCCAGGCACGGCCGTCCACGTTGTAGATCATGCGCTGGAGCACCTTCAGGGCCCGTACGTACTCGGCGTCGTCGATGCCCTCGTGGATCTGCCCCCGCGTCTGCCCCTGCGACGCCGCGACCCGCTGCTGCAACGCGGTGCCCGTCTCGGTGATGTGCAGCGTGCCGCTCTCCTCCTGGGAGAGCAGCCCGCGGCCGATCAGGGCGTCGATGTCGTGGTGCAGCGGCCCCTCGCCGAACTCCAGGTAGCCGCGCAGGACTTCGACGACCTCCTTGCGGTCGCGGCCCGCCTCGTGGCCGACGACCTGGTTCAGGACCCACCACTGGGGCTGGGTGAGCCCGTTCTCGGCGAGCATCGTGCGGATGTGGTGGACGACGGCCTTGCCGGCCGCCGAACTCCAGTAACCGATCGGCTGGTTGACCAGGTCGGCGTCGCTGTGGGAGGGGCTGAAGGGGGCCTTCTTCGCGTTCGTGTTCGCGTTCGTGTTCGTCATGCGCACGAACGTAGGACCTCAAGCTTGGTTGAGGTCAAATGGTCCGCGAGGCCCCTTCCGTCAGGGCCCGCCCACGCGACGTACCCGTCCGGACGGATCAGATACAGCCCCGGCTCGTAAGGCGCGCAGGCGCCGGTGTGCCGTACGTGGACCAACTCCTCGTGCAGCGACGGCAGTTCGAGGTCAGCTGCCGCCACCGCGAGCAGCGTGAAGTGCGGCCCGCGGAGGGCGTCGAAGAGGCGACCCGCGCCGAGCGGGCCGTCCGGGGCGCGGTCGCCCGCCTGCGGGGAGCCGTCCGGCAGGGCGGCGCGCGCGGCGGCGGTGCGCGCGTCGGCGGAGAGGGGCGAGTCCCGGTACTCCAGGCCGAGTTGGCGGGTGGCGGTGCCCCGCCGGGCGGCGCCGTGGTGGATGCGCGTCGACAGGTCCAGCATCCGCGCCGCGATCGGCCGCCGCTCCTCCTCGTACGTGTCGAGCAGTGCCGCGTCCGCGCCGTGCCGCAGCACCGCGCCGAGCTTCCAGCCCAGGTTGTAGGCGTCCTGCACGCTGGTGTTGAGGCCCTGGCCGCCCGCCGGCGAGTGCACGTGCGCCGCGTCGCCCGCCAGGAAGACCCGGCCCGCGCGGAACGCGTCCGCGAGCGCGGCGCGCGGCCGGAAGTCGGAGGCCCAGCGCACCTCGGTGACGTCGTCGACGGACAGATGGGTGCGGGCCGCGACCGCCTTGCGTACGCCGTCGGGGGACAGGTCGGGCCCGGCGGAGTCCGTGAACCGGGCGACGAGCTGGAAGTCCGGCGTGCCCGGCAGCGGGCAGATCGCCGCGAACCCGCCCGCGCGGGCCGCGCCCCCGGTCGCGTCGGTGCCGTCCGCCGGGAACACGTGCCAGTTGTCCCGGTCCAGCGCCCCCTCGGCGATCCGGATGTCCGCGACGAGCATCGGCTGCGGGTCCACTGTCTCCCCCGTCATGCCGATGCCGAGCGCCTGCCGCACGGCGGAGCGGCCGCCGTCGGCGGCGACGGCGTACGCGGCGCGCACCGTGCCGCCGCCCGCCAGGCGCGCCGTGACCCCGTCCGCGTCCTGGTCGAGCCCGGTCACCTCGACGCCGAAGGCCACCGCGCCGCCGAGGTCCGTCAGGCGCGCGTACAGGATCTCCTGCGTGCGCCACTGCGGCAGCAGCAACGGCCCCGCGTACGGCGCCGAATCCGACGGCTCCGCCTCGTCGAACATGCGGTACTCGCCCTGCCGGACGCCGTCCCGCCACAGCATGCCGACCGGCGCCGGGCCGCCCGACTCCAGGGCGGCCCCGATCACCCCGAGGTCGTCGAAGATCTCCAGCGTGCGCGGCTGTATCCCCTTGCCCCGCGAACCCGGGAAGAGGCCCGCCGCCCGCTCGGCGACGAGGGCGCGCACGCCTCGGCGCGCCAGATCGCAGGCGAGGGTCAGGCCGGTGGGCCCGGCGCCCACGACGAGGACGTCGGTCACCACCGGGGAGTCCGTCATGGTGGTGTTCGTGTGCATTTCCTTAACGTCGTTAAGTCCCATGCCCCGAGCCTGCGCTTAACGGTGTTAAGTTGTCAAGGTGGCTACGACACGACTGGACCGGCGGCGGGTGGCGCGCGTCGCCCTCGACCTGCTGAACGAGACCGGCCTCGACGGCCTGACCCTGCGCGCCATCGCCAAGGAGCTGGACGTCAAGGCACCGGCTCTGTACTGGCACTTCAAGGACAAGCAGGCGCTGCTCGACGAGATGGCGACGGAGATGCTGCGCCGGATGGCGGCAGACTTGGAGGGTGGCGCGGGAGGCGCGGGCGGCGCGGGCGGCGCGGGTGGCGCGGGCGACCCCGGCGCCGACTGGCAGGCGTCGATCGCGGCGGCCATGCGCGCCCTCCGCCGCCACCTGCTGCGTTACCGCGACGGCGCGAAGGTCTACAGCGGCACGCACTTCACCGACACGTCGTACGCCGCGCCGATGGAGGCGCAGCTGCGCAGGCTCACGGAGGCGGGCTTCACGCCGGGCGCGGCGGCCCGGGCCTGGCTGACCGCGTACAACTACACGATCGGCCACGTGATCGAGGAACAGGCCACGGGCCCCGGCCCGGACGCGGGCGAGGGCGGCTACGACCTCGCCGCGCGGGCCGAGCGGCTCAAGGACTACCCGCTGGCGGCCGCCGCGGGCGAGGAGATGTTCCGGGAGTACGAGAGCGGCTTCGAGGCGGGCCTCGCGGCGGTCGTCGCCGGGATCGGGGCCACTCTGCTGGGCCCGGGCGGTGCTTGGCGTTCGCCCGGGCTCGGGGCTACTTCGCCCGGCTCCGGCGCACGGCCCGTGTGACGACCGGCGGCAGCAGGTCGGCGGCGATCCGGCGGGCGCGGGCGGAGGCGGCGGGAGGCCTGCGGGAGCCGGCCGCGGCGGACTGCGGGGCGGTGCGGGCGGCGCGTTCCGGGGCGCGGTGGTGCCGCGACGGCGGGAACGCGGGGGCCTGCATGCCCTTCTTGGACTTGACCCGGACGATCCGGTGCCCGGCGGCCTCCTGCACGCTCAGGTGGCAGTCGTCCCGCCCGCGCACCATGGCGAGCAGCTCCTCCTGCACGGGGCCCGGGTCGTCCCAGGTGCCGTACAGCTTCTGCGTGCTCAGGCAGATCGGCCGCAGGCCCCGGTTGAGCACCGCCTCCCAGGCCGCGATGGAGACGCCCGGCGTGTGCTCGGAGCGGAAGTCGTCGAGCACCACCACGCCCCCGGGCAGCAGGATGTCCCTGGCCGCGCCGATGTCCCCGTGCACGTGCTGGTACAGATGCGAGGCGTCGACGTGCACGAACCGGCAGGACTTCGGCGGCACTTCGTCCGCCACCAGGGAGCTCGGCCCGCGCAGCACGCGCGGCAACTCGTCGTGGAACGACAGGTAGTTCCGCTCGAAGGCCTGCTTCGTCAGCGTCGGATAGGACTTGTTGGACTCCGCCTTGTTGGCGCCGTCCGGCGCCTCGTCCTCGAAAAGATCACAGACCGTGTAGTTCTCGCCGTCCCGCAGGTGCTGGCCGAGGAATATCGCACTCTTGCCCATATAGACGCCGATCTCCAGAAGATCGCCGCGCACTCCGCGGCTCTCCTGTCTGGTCAGGAACCAGTCGAAAAGGACCTGATCAAGATTCGGAAACCAGCCGGGAACGTCGCCGAGCTCCTGGGGAAGTGCGGAAGTGTCGTGCGCAGCAGGCATGAGGGATAACCACTCTCTTGTTGCGGACGCAAGTTCCCGAGGACGCTAGGAGATACCCCGGGCACGGTCAAGGCGCGTGCCGCAATGCTGCTTTTGGACATCCGCGGGACGGCCGAGAAGTCCCGGGGAGGTGAATTCCCCGTGAACGCGAGCGGATTTTCACCTTACCCGCAGCCGTGGTGCGGGGCATTTCCGTGCCCCGCACCCCACGTCCGCCCCGGGCCACGGCCCGGAACGCCCGGCCCGCGGCCCCGAAGGCCGGGTCAGCCCAGGGCCGCCCGCTTGATCGACCGGGCCCGGCGCGCGACCTTCCGTACCGCCGCGTTCCGCGGGATGAACGCGAGCTGCACCGGGATCCCGCCGGGCAGCGCGAGCGCGGTCAGCCGGCGCTTCTTGAAGTAGCGGAAGGTGCGGTCGTTCAGGTGGGCCGCGAGATAGCGCTCCGTGGCCGGGCGCAGGCTCGGGTAGATCTTGGGTTGCATGGCGAAGCCCACGGCCCGCACCAGGGCGGACAGCGCCGCCAGGTCCGGCTCGCGGCGGCCGCCGGTGACGGCCGCGCGGTCGCCGAGCTCGGGCAGCAGCGCGTCGACCAGGGTGACCGGGATGCGGTTGCTGTTCTCGTACGGCTTCAGGCGCTCGAGCAGCGTCTCCGTGCCGATGCGCGCCACCGGCAGGTCGTAGAACGCGGAGGCGGTGAGCAGCGCCGTGGAGAAGCAGCCGACGACGAGCGCGGGCCGCATCCGCTGGTAGAGCACCTCGGCGAGGACCGGCGAGTCCAGGACGGTCAGCTCGACGCCGAGCCGCTCGGCCTCCTGCTCCAGCTGCCGCGACCAGCGCGCCGGGGCCGTCGGGTGCGGCTTGAACACCACCCGGGTGTGCCCGAGCGCGGCCGCGCCGCGCAGCATCCGCGCGTGCAGGTCCTCTTCCTCCTCGGCGGTGAGGATGTTGAGCGCGGAGAGGTACTGGCCGAGCAGCAGCGCGGGACCGTCGACCTGCGGCAGCGCGTCCAGCGAGCCCGACTCGCCTTCGCTGTCGGCGAGTTCGCCGAGGACCTTCAGGAAGATGTCGGTCGGTACGATCTCGGGCTCGACGCCGAACTCGGTGAGCAGCATCGGCTTGAGGCCGGGCACCAGGTCGAGGTGGAGCAGCCGGCGCACCCGGGTGCCGACCAGCGGGTCGATCTTGTTGCGGGTGGGGCCGTAGCTCATCAGGCCGTCGGCGTAGACGTCCACGGGGGCGCCGGTGAAGATCTGCGCGAGCGCCAGCGCCGGGTGGACCTGGATCGACTCCACGGCCAGCTCGACGTTGTCGTCGCCGAGGTCCCAGGCGAGCCGCAGATAGCGCTGCCAGAGCGGCAGGTCGTCGCCGCGGGGCGACCAGGCGCCGGGGTGGAACGGCGAGATCGCCTCGTTCCAGGACAGCACGTCGTCGAAGCGGCCGCGCAACTGCTCGAAGCCCGGCATCGTGTCGACGGACGGCGTGGTCTCGGGGGTCGCCGCGTTGTTGGCGATCAGCAGGACGCGCCGGTCGGCCGGGCCGAAGCGGTCGGCGTCCAGGGCGGCGGCCAGCGTGGCGACGCCGTACAGCGTGGACGCGAAGAAGATCTGCGTGGTGCGGCGGCGGGCGTCCGGGCGCGCGGCGCGGAGGGCGGCGGCGTGCGGGTCGCGCACGGGCTTGTCGGCGCGGTCGGGCGCGGCCTGGCCTGCGGGGCTCACGCGGCCACCTCCCCGGCGGCGACGGGACGCCGGCGCAGCCGGCGCAGCCGCGTCGCGCGCTGCATGTCCATGGAGTCCAGGGCCTCGTCGAGGACGCCCTGCGGCATGCGCTTGAGCGCGGCGGCGCTCAGCGACTTCAGTTTCCGGGCCACGGCCGGCTCGAACCTTTCGATGGATCCCAGATGGTGGGAAATGATTGCGCAGTACGTGCGGACGGCCTTCGGGAGCAGGATGTCCGCGTCGCGGTCCTCCGCCGTCTCCCGCACCACCTGGTCGAACGCCTTGATGAAGTCGAGCTGGCGGACGTCGCCGATCTGCGTCAGGGACGACGAGACGCCGCGCCGGTAGAACACCCCCAACAGCCCCAGGGCCGCGAACGACTTCGCCTCGCGGTGCAGCCGCCAGATCCACGGCCGGTCCTCGGCCGTGCGCAGCCCGTGCGTGAAATGCAGAATGCCCTGGTCGAGCAGGCGGCGGTGGTACATGCCGGCCCAGGCGAAGGCGTAGTCCACGGACGTGGAGCGGTCGGCGGGCAGTATCACGTCGCGCGGGGACAGCACCACGCCGCGCAGGCCGTGCGGCACCCGGTGCACGCTGCGGGCGCGCGCCGTGCACTGCACATGGTCCGTGCGGACGAAGTCGCAGCCCAACTCCTCGATGGACGCGACGAGTTGCTCGTAGTACCCGGGTGCGAGCCAGTCGTCGCCGTCGAGGAAGGTGATGTACTCGCCGCGGGCCGCGTCCAGACCCGTGTTGCGGGCCGTGGCCAGGCCCCCGTTCTGTTCATGTCTGAGATGCACGGCGCCCGGGAGCTCGCGTGCGGCACGCTCCAGGATGTCCGGCGTCTCGTCCTTCGAACAGTCGTCGACGAGAATGAATTCGAAGTCGTCACGCGCGTTCGCGTGCAGGGACTTCAAGGTGTCGGGCGCGTATTGCTGCACGTTGTAGAACGGCACGATGACGGAGAGCTTAACCACGTGCGAGACGTTAGGTGTCGGCCCGGCATTCGTCTTGACCCGCGGTGGGATGTCAGGTGAACGAAGCGTGGCGGAATGGTTAACCGGGCGCCCCGTCACCCATTTGGCTTGCCGCTTCGCCATTCGTCGGCATGCTGTTAACCGTTTGTTGCACCTGAGTTGGGCCATCAATCGGAATGCCTTCCTAGCGTCTGCGATGTGCCAGTAAGCAACAAGACGACACGGGTCGCCGTGCTCGCCGACTCCGACACCCGATGGAAATGGGGCTCGCTCACCGCGAGCCGCCTCGCGGGGGCCGCGGTGGCGGCGGAGGCCGCCGAGAACACGGAGCGGGCAGCGGGCGAGCAGGGCCGGGCGGAACTCCGCCTCGACGGATACCTGCTGCGCGGCCGGGCCACCCCCACGCCCCGCCAGCTCGAAGAGGTGGGCGTGCGCGCGGACAGCCTGCGCGAGGTCACCGCCATCGAGTTCCTGAAGGCGATCGAGGCCGGGGAGTCGAACGGCCGCGGCGGCGGCGACAGCGGCGACGATGCCGCGTACGACATCATCGTCCTCGCCCTCGTCGGCGGCGCCGTCCAGGCCGTCCTGCACGGCCTCGCCCGCGTCTGGAACGGCCGCGCCCGCCGCCCGGTCGTCGTCACCGGCTACGTCGGCGTGGTCTACGAGAAGCTCGCCGACGGACTGCTGCTCCGGCACGGCGCGGACGTCGTCCTCGCCAACTCCCGCCAGGACGCTGAGCGTTTCCGCGATGTGTACGAGGGCGTGGGCGCCGACGCGTCCGGTGTCGTGGAGGCCGCGCTGCCGTTCCTCGGCGGCGCGCCGTACGCCCCGCGCGAGCCGCACACGGTCGTCTTCGCCGCCCAGCCCTCCGTGCCGGAGAAGCGCGCCGACCGCAGCTACCTGCTGTCCCGCCTGGTCCAGCACGCCAAGCGGCACCCCGAGCGCGAGGTCCTGCTGAAGCTGCGCAGCAAGCCCGGCGAGCACACCACGCACATCGAGGAGCTGCCGTACCAGAAGCTGGTGCGCAGCCAGGAGGTGCCGCCCAACTTCCGCCTCGTCTACGGGCACATGGGCGAGGTGCTCGACCGCACCGACCTGCTCGTCACGGTCAGCTCCACCGCCGCGCTCGAAGCGCTGCACCGGCGCATCCCCACGGCCGTCCTCACCGACCTCGGGGTGCGCGAGGCGCTCGGCAACCACGCCTTCATCGGCTCCGGCTGCCTCGCCTCCTGGGACCAGCTCGACGCCGGGCACAGCCCGACGCCCGACCCCGAGTGGGTCGCGCGGCAGGGCGTCGCCGCCGACGGGGCGTACGAGACGGCGTTCGACGCGGCCCGCAAGCGCGTCGCCGAGCTGACCGAGCGGTCCCGCGACGGCTCCCTTGAGCCGATCCGGCCGTACTACACGCTGGTCACCGCCCCCGGCTATCTGCCCGGCATACTCGCCCGCCACCACCTGGGCCCGGACGCCAACCCGCTGCCCGGCGCCCCCGCCGCGGACCGTGAGCCGGGCCCCGTCCGCCAGGCCGTCCGCACCGCCGCCCGCGGCGCCTACCGCCACGGCGTGCAGCGCGTCGCGCCGGTCATCCGACGGATGGGCGAGCTGTGACGCCGCCGTACGGCGCGGACGGGCGCCCCGCGATCCCGCCGCAGAGTGCAGTCGGGCACCCCGCGATCCCGCCGCAGGCCGCGCCCGGGGCGGACCGGCAGAACCTCCCCTCGAAGAACCCCCCACCCCCAGGCACCCCTGAAGGAGCCTCCATGTCCAAGCCCCACCCAGAGGGCGAACCGGTACGCCGCGTCCTCGCCGTCATCCCCGCGCGCGGCGGGTCCAAGGGGGTCCCCGCCAAGAACCTCGCGCCGGTCGGCGGCATCCCGCTGGTGGCCCGCGCGGTGCGCGCCTGCGTGGCATCACCGCAGGTCACCGACGTGGTCGTGTCCACGGACGACACGGTGATCGCCGAGACCGCCCGCGCCGCCGGCGCCGAGGTGGTGCTCCGCCCCGCCGCCATCGCCGGTGACACGGCGACCAGCGAGGCCGCGGTGCTGCACGCGCTGGACGGGTACGAGGAGCGGCACGGCGTCACGGTCGACGTGGTCCTGCTCGTCCAGTGCACCAGCCCCTTCATCACCCGCGAGGACGTCGACGGCGTGGTCGGGGCGATCACCGGGGGCGGCGCGGACACCGCGCACACGGTCGCGCCCTTCCACGGCTTCATCTGGCGCGACGCCGGTGACGAGCCGCCCGCCATCGACGACGCGGCGGAGGCGGCCACCGCCGCCGAGGGCGGCGCGACCAAGGTCGTCACCGGCACCGTCACCTCCGGCGGCTACGGCGTGAACCACGACAAGTCGTTCCGCCCGCGCCGCCAGGACCGCCCCCAGGACCTCCTGGAGACCGGCGCGGTGTACGGCATGGCCGCGACCGGCTTCCGCGAGCACAAGCACCGCTTCTTCGGCCACACCGAACTCGTACGCACCGACCCGGCGCGCGTGCTGGAGATCGACGACCCGCACGATCTCGCCCGCGCCCGCGCCCTCGCCCCGCTCTTCGACGCGGCCCGCCCCGGCGACGAGGCCGCCCTCCCGACCCGCGACGACATCGACGCGGTCGTACTCGACTTCGACGGCACCCAGACGGACGACCGGGTGCTGATCGACTCCGACGGACGGGAGTTCGTCACCGTGCACCGCGGTGACGGGCTCGGCATCGCGGCCCTGCGCAGGTCGGGCCTGACGATGCTGATCCTGTCCACGGAAAAGAACCCGGTCGTCGCCGCGCGCGGACGGAAGCTGAACATCCCCGTCCTGCACGGCATCGACCGCAAAGACCTCGCACTGAAGCAGTGGTGCGAGGAGCAGGGCATCGCTCCCGAGCGCGTGCTCTACGTCGGCAACGACGTCAATGACCTCCCGTGCTTCGGCCTTGTCGGCTGGCCCGTGGCGGTCGCGAGCGCCCACGACGTCGTGCGCGGCGCCGCACGCGCGGTCACCTCCGTCCCCGGCGGTGACGGCGCGATCCGAGAGATCGCCGCCTGGATCCTCGGCCCCTCCCTCAACAGTTAAGGACAGTTCCTGCCATGAGCAACACGGCCTCCAACAACCGCCTGCGCACCCTCGGTTCGAAGACCGCCGGCCCCGGCCACCCCGTCTACATCACCGGCGAGATCGGCATCAACCACAACGGCGACCTGGAGAACGCCTTCGCGCTCATCGACGTGGCCGCCGACGCCGGCTGCGACGCGGTGAAGTTCCAGAAGCGCACCCCGGAGATCTGCACGCCGCGCGACCAGTGGGACATCGAGCGCGACACCCCCTGGGGCCGCATGACGTACATCGACTACCGCCACCGCGTGGAGTTCGGCGAGTCCGAGTACCAGGCCATCAGCGAGCACTGCGCCAAGCGCGGCATCGACTGGTTCGCCTCCCCGTGGGACACCGAGGCCGTCGCCTTCCTGGAGAAGTTCGACGTCCCCGCCCACAAGGTCGCCTCCGCGTCCCTGACGGACGACGAGCTGCTCCGCGCCCTGCGCGCGACGGGCCGCACGATCATCCTGTCCACGGGCATGTCGACCCCGAAGCAGATCCGCCACGCCGTGGAGGTCCTCGGCTCGGACAACATCCTCCTCTGCCACGCCACGTCGACGTACCCGGCGAAGGCCGAGGAGCTGAACCTCCGCGTCATCAACACCCTCCAGGCCGAGTACCCGAACGTCCCGATCGGCTACTCCGGCCACGAGACGGGCCTGCAGACCACCCTCGCCGCGGTCGCCCTGGGCGCCACCTTCGTCGAGCGCCACATCACCCTGGACCGCGCGATGTGGGGCTCCGACCAGGCCGCCTCCGTCGAGCCGCAGGGCCTGTCCCGCCTCGTCCGCGACATCCGCACCATCGAGGCGTCGCTCGGTGACGGCGTCAAGAAGGTGTACGAGTCCGAGCTCGGCCCGATGAAGAAGCTCCGCCGCGTCGCGGGCGTCGTCGCCGAGACCGAGACCTCGGGGGCCGACGACCGTGAGCCGGTCACGGTCTGACGCTCCGTCGGACACGGACACGGACACGGACCCGTCACCGG
The DNA here is from genome assembly GCF_014649395.1 of Streptomyces aureoverticillatus. Classification (GTDB taxonomy): domain Bacteria; phylum Actinomycetota; class Actinomycetes; order Streptomycetales; family Streptomycetaceae; genus Streptomyces; species Streptomyces aureoverticillatus. Next base: position 672,131 of record NZ_BMSY01000001.1, on the reverse strand, counting down.
GCGCCGGACACGGCATCCGCCCCGTTCGCCCTGTTCGACGCGTCCGACCGTACGTCGGCGGGCAGCACCCGCCGGCTCGCCGGCGCCCCCGGGACCACCGGGGCGCCGGCTTCCGCGCCCCGCAGTCCCGGGCGGCGCGCCCCGCGGTCTCCACTGCCGGAGACCGCGGCTTCGTCGGCTCCGGCCCCGGTGGCCGGAGCTTCGGCGGCTTCATGGGTGGCCGCCGCACCGCTGTGCACGGGAGGACTCATGTCAGTACGAAGCGGTAGGCGCGCCGCCACGACCCGGCGCGGGACGCTGGCGTTCGTGGAGTCGCCGGTGCAGTTGCTCAATGTCCTGGAGTGGGCGCACACGACGGGGCGGGGCGTGGACGCGGGGACCGTGGCCGGGGCGGGGGCGGTGCCCGGGGCGGGCTCCGGGACGGTGGATGCCGCCGGGACCGGGGCCGGGGGTGACGTCCCGGCGGAGGAACTGACCCTCGTGGTCCTCTCGCCCACCGACCCCATGACGCGCGGTCAGCTCCGCCGCATGGCCGAACTGGCGCGCGGGGAGGGCTTCCATGTGCGCTGGGAGGAGGCGCGCGGGGGCGCCGCCGCGCCCTTCCACACGATCGGCGGCCTCGCCGGACCGCTGCGCAGGGCCCGCCGGATAGTGATCGGCGACCCGTTCTCCCGCTACGTACAGCTGCTCCTGACCATCACGCGCGCCCGCGACCTGGTGGTCGTGGACGACGGCACGGCCACGATGGAGTTCATCTCCCAACTGGCGCGCGGCGAACGCCTGGTGCGCTGGCACCGGCGCGGCGGCCGCCCCGGCCCGCGCGACGTCGTCTTCATGCCGGTGTCGTCGAAGGCACGCCGCAGGCTGACACCGAGCCCGAGCGACGACCGCCGCGTGGAGGTCTTCTCCTCCATGCCGATCGAGGCGCCCCCGGACGGCGTGACCGTGACGGTCAACTCCTTCTCCTGGACGCGGGCCCGCTTCGGCCCGCCCCGCATCACCAAGGGCGCGGACCTGGTCGGCACGTCCCTGGTGGAGACGGGCGTGGTGGACCTGGACCGCTACGTCGAGGCGGTACGGACGCTGGCCCGCGCGCACGGCGCGACCCGCTACTTCGCGCACCGCCGCGAAAGCTCCGAGAAACTCCACCGCCTGGCCGTCGACACCGGCCTCCAGGTCGTACGCCCCGACCTCCCCCTGGAACTCATCGCCCGCCGGGGCCCCATCGGCCGCACCATCCTCAGCTTCCCCTCCACCGTCGTCCACACCCTCCCCCTCGCCCTGGCCGGCACCGACGTCAAGGTCGCGGTCATGGACATCGACCCCACCTGGCTCACGGACTCGGCGTCGCCGAGGGCGCAGGGGTTCCTTTCGGGGGTCACGGGGACGGCTCGGGACGTACAGCGCCTGGCATCGGAGGCCGCTCCGCCCCCTCCTCCGCCCACACCCTCCGCGCACGCGGGGCCCGCCCAGGGCTCGGTACCGGCAGCGGGGACGGCGTCGTCACTGGAGCAGGTGGCTCCGGCGTAGGACGCCCCGCCGGGCCGGACCCGGAACATCCGATTTCTCCCCGACTTTGCACGGGCACCGACTCTCGAAGAGACCACAAACCCCCGCCTGCTTGGCAAAATATTCCCTCGCTCTACGTCACGCCCCGTGCCGCGTCCGGCCGGGGCGTGGCTGATTTTCTCCGCCTTTGCCGTGGGGAAAGGGCGGCGACCTACGACCACATCGCCAAGGGCCAGCCGAACGGCACGTACAAGTACGAGAACGGCGAGGTGCAGTTCTCGAGGGCGCTCACGGACGGGGACGTGGGCGAGCGGCGCGGATCCATAGCCGATCCGGTGCGGTGCCGGCAACGACCTGAAGGGTGCACGGCTCGTCGTGGGTCTCGCGGCGCACGACGAAGCCGGTGCCAAGGAGGTCCTGGCGAGACTGCGGACCGCGGTGGCGAAGTGCGGCAGCGGCTTCGACGGCGCCGAGGGTCGGTCAGTCCTGACGTGGGACGCGGCGGACGCTGAGGGACAGGGCGTTGGTGGCCGTGTAATAGGGCCTGAGGCGGATGGTGTCGCTTTGGGGGTGGGGGAGGTCGACCGCCGGGTACGCGTTCGACTTCTTGCGTTCGACCAGGTCTCCGGTGATGCGGCCGATGGTGATCGGGGACGAGGTCGGGGTGGGGAGCAGGCGCAGGTCCCAGAAGTCGGGGTCCGGGGCGGTGTCCCGGTGGTCCAGGGCCTCCTCGTACGGGATCGTGAACTGGAATTGGGTGGCTGATACGGGGCGTACCGGCATCGGGAAGGTGGGCGTCGGGGCGGGGTTCGTCGTGCGCAAGGTCGCCGTGACCGTCGCGCCCTCGCGCGGGAGGTGGGCGTCGCCCAGGAGCGTCGCCGTCACCGTGGCTGAGGTCTCGCTGATCAGGATGTGGTCCACCTCCGCGTGCGCGGGGCGCAGCCAGGCGCGCAGGGCCAGGTAGCCGTCGGCTGTGGTGTAGGGGATCCACGCGGATACGCCGTGCTCGTCGGTCACGGGGGGTAGGGCCAAGAGGGCTGCCGTCTCCACCAGTTCGGCACGCAGGCGGTGGCGGTTCGTCGTGCCGCGCGGGACGACGTAGCAGTCCCAGCGGCCCTCCGCGAGGGCGTGGCCCGCTGTGCGGTCGAGAGTGGTGATTGTTTCCACGACCCGGGGTGCCACGGGGATGGGCGGCGGTACGGGGAGGGTGATCTCGTGGCGGGTCGGGTCCCTGGAGTCCTTGCGGCGGCGGAGCACCAGGTCCAGGGGGCTCTCCGGGAGCGTGCCGGGGGTCAGGCGGACGGCCACGCCGCCGTCGGGGGTCACCCGGGCGCGGGCGGCGGGGGCGGGGGCGGGGCGCGGCGGGGTTCCGGTTCCGTCGCGGGACGTCGGCGTGGCGGGGGCTCCGGGGCCAGTGGGGCTCGCGGGGGCGGTGGGCCGGGGGCCGCCCAGGGCCGCGCGCAGGCGGGCGGCGATGCGGCGCCCACGGCCGCCACGTGGCTCACGGCCACCACGGGGCTCACGGCCCCCTCCGGGCTCGGCGGCGACGCCCTCAAGCGCACCCGCCCACAGCTCCCCGAACAACGCCTCGTACCGCCCCGCGATCTCCGCCGGAGCGTACGCCGCCGCCTTCACCCGTGCCGCCGCCCCGAGGCGCGCCCGCAGCCCCGCGTCCGCGATCAGCGACGACAGCGCCCCCGCGTACGCGTCCACGCCGCCGTCCAGCGGCACCAGCACGCCGTCCTCGCCGTGCGTGATGATCTCGGCCGGGCCGTGCGGGCAGTCCGTCGCGACGACCGGGACGCCGCAGTGCATCGCCTCGACGATCGTCATGCCGAACGACTCCATGTCGGACGAGACCGCCGCGACGGCGCCCTTGGCCCACTCGGTCTCGATCGGGGCGGCCGGGCCCATCAGGAACACCTGGTTGTAGAGGCCGAGTTCGTCGATCCGGCGGCGCAGCCGGGACGCCTCCGGGCCGCGGCCGTAGATGCGCAGCGTCCAGTCCGGGTACTCGGCGGACACCTTGGCGAACGCCGAGATCAGGCGGTCGTAGCGCTTGACGGCCACCAGCCGGCCCGCCGCGACGACGAGCTTGGAGTCCAGCGGCGACGGCGCCACGGCGGGCGCGGTCACGCCGTTGGGTATGCACAGGAGCCGGGCCTTCGCGTCCGGAAGCGCCGCCCGGTAGAGCCGCGCGTCCGCCTCGGAGACCGTCACGAAGGCGTCGAGGCCGCTCGTGATCGCGTGGTTCTGGTCGGTACGCAGCTGCTCGCTGTGCGCGTCGTACGAAAGGTGTTCCTGGCCGATGCGCAGATATCCGCCGTGTGACGAGCCGTCGTCGTGTCTTCGGCGGCCGTGGCGCGCCAGATACCCGTTCAGGATCGGGCGCGTCGCTATCACCACGTCGGCGTCGGTCCGTTCCAGGTACGCCGCGATGCGCCGGTCGTGCAGCGCGGTGTAGCGCAGCCGCCCGTAGTCCACGCCCTTCTCGGGGAACATGCTGTTCCCCGTGGCCATCAGCTCGTGCGCGCCTTCGTACGAAGGGCTGTCCTCGCGCATGTCGATGAGGGACCGCAGGCGCACCCGGGGGCCGAAGGGTAACGACGTCTCCTCCGCTACCTGGTGCACGCTCATCACTTCCACGTCGTGGCGCCCGGCCAGCGCCGCCGAGAGATTCGCCGTGGACCGGATGGTGCCGCCGATGCCGTACGCGTTGTGCAGAAGGAAAGCGACCTTCACCTTTGTCGACCCCCAAGACAGGTTCCGTGAAGCGGGGCCGCATTTAGTTCATATGGGGTGATGGGGTGTCAACGGGAGAGACGAACAGGGGCAATTCGGTCGGATCGGCGGCGCGGGCCGACGTCCGGAGGCCGGTGCCGGGGGCAGGGAGGGGCAGGGCGGTTCCGAGGAGGGTCAGGGGCCAGCCCCCGGCGCTGTCGGAAATCCCGCCATAAGGGGCTATCGTAGAGTTTGTCGCCCACCAGAACGGGCGAGTGCTCAGCCCCTGCTCCACCGCGGCCCTGTCCCGTCCACCCGGACGCGCCCAGGCCACCGCCGCCGCCCTCCACCGTGAGGATGAGCATCCTCCTCTGGGTGCCCCCGCCTGACCAGGGGAGATGCCCCTCCGCATGCGGAAGGTAACCCACCTTCATACCCGCCGTACCAGTCAGACATGCGCACGCGGGCCAGCTTTCTTACCTCAATCTGGCTGAACTTTTGTTGATCGAGGGTTAGTTGACCCGTCCATCGCCCTACCCTTCACAGGGTGAACCAATTGATGTCCCGCGAGTCCGAAGCCGAGTCCGAAGCCGATTCCGAAGCCGAGTCCGCGCCCGGCGAGCTGCCCGGCGCGCTGCCTGACGCGCTGCGCGCCGAACTCATCGCCTTCCGTCGCGACTTGCACATGCACCCCGAGCTCGGGAACCAGGAGTTCCGCACCACAGCGGCGCTCAAGGCCCGCCTGGAGCGCGCCGGGCTCACCCCCCGCGTCCTCGGCCACGGGACCGGACTCGTCTGTGACATCGGGGGCGAGCCGGGCCCCGGCCGCCCCGTTCTCGCGCTGCGCGCCGACATCGACGCGCTGCCCATCCCGGACACCAAGACGGGCGTGCCGTACCGCTCCACCGTCCCCGACCGCGCCCACGCCTGCGGCCACGACGTGCACACCGCCGTCGTCCTCGGCGCCGGGCTCGTCCTCGCCGAGCTGGCCGCGGGCGGCCTGCTCCCGCACCCCGTGCGGCTGATCTTCCAGCCCGCCGAGGAGGTCCTGCCGGGCGGCGCCGCGGACGCCATCGAGCACGGCGTCCTGGACGGCGTGGGCCGCATCGTCGCCGTGCACTGCGACCCCCGCGTGGACGCCGGCCGCATCGGCCTGCGGCACGGGCCCATCACCTCCGCCTGCGACCGCCTGGAGGTCTCCCTCGACGGCCCCGGCGGCCACACCGCGCGGCCGCACCTGACGACCGACCTCGTCTCGGCCGCCGCCAAGGTCGTCACCGAGGTGCCCGCCCTCGTGGCCCGCCGCGTCGACGCCCGCTCCGGCCTCTCCGTCACCTGGGGCCGCATCGAGTCCGGCCACGCCTGCAACGTGATCCCGCAGCACGCCGAGCTGTCCGGCACCATCCGCTGCCTCGACATCGACACCTGGCGGCAGGCACCCGACGTCGTGCACGGCGCCATCCAGGAGATCGCCGACCTCTACCGCGCCAAGTCCGAGATCAACTACGTCCGGGGCGTCCCGCCCGTCGTCAACGAACCGGCCGTCACCGACCTGCTCAGGGACGCCATGGCGACCCGGCGCGGCGCCGCCTCCATCGAGGACACCGAGCAGAGCCTGGGCGGCGAGGACTTCTCCTGGTACCTGGAGCACGTGCCGGGCGCCATGGCCCGGCTCGGCGTCCGCACCCCCGGCGAACGCGGCGTACGCGATCTGCACCAGGGCGACTTCGACGCCGACGAGCACGCGATCACCGTCGGCGTGGAACTCTTCACCGCCGCCGCCCTCATCGACGCCGCCGCGCGTCCCGCCTGACCCCGGGCACCCTTTCCGCCGCATCCGGTACCGCCGTCCCCACACCCCGCGACGGCACGCCACGATCAACGCCCGTGTAACCACCCTTTACGCGGGCGTAACCCGCCCCGCCACGAATCGATAACGGCCACCGGCAGCCACCGTCGAACCCGTTCCCCTCACCTTCTACGCGCGTTAATGTGCGCCGAAATCAGCGCCCACGACGGTGCGTTGGGGAACGTAAGGGGTGCGTCCAGTGCTTCCAGTACGTCCAGACATTTCAGCGCGCCGAAAGTGCGGCGCACGGCGCATGCGCGTGGCCGTGGCAGTGGCGGCGTTCGCCCTCGTGGCCTCCGCGTGCGGTGAGACCAGCAGCGACGCCGCCAAGGACGACAACGGCGACAAGGGCAAAGGCGCTTCGGGGAAGTACGACGGCAAGGGCATAGGCCTCGCGTACGACATCGGCGGCCAGGGCGACCAGTCCTTCAACGACGCCGCGTACACCGGCTACGAGCGCGCCCGCAAGGACTTCAAGATCGGCGGCGTGGACATGGAGCCCGGCGACGGCGAGTCCAGCGCCGACAAGACCCAGCGCATCGAGCAACTCGCCCGGCAGGGCTACGACCCCGTGATCGGTGTCGGCTTCATCTACGCGCCCGCCATTCAGGAAGTGGCGAAGAAGTACCCCGACACCACCTTCGGGATCGTCGACGACAACACCGTCAAGGCCGAGAACGTCGCCGATCTCGTATTCCACGAGGAACAGGGGTCCTATCTCGCCGGGGTCGCCGCCGCGAAGACGACCAAGGTCAAACACGTCGGATTCATCGGCGGCGTGGACATTCCGATCATTCACAAATTCGAGGCCGGTTTCGTGCAGGGCGTGAAGTCGGTCGACCCGAAGATCAAAATCGAGAAGCGGTATTTGACGGAGAAGCCCGAGGAGGGCGGTTTCGCCAGCCCCGACAAGGGCCAGGACGCCGCGAGCGGCCAGCTCGAAGCCGGGGCCGACGTGCTCTACCACGCGGCCGGGCTCTCCGGCCAGGGCGTGATCCAGGAAGCCGGCTCGCAGCAGAAGTGGGCGATCGGCGTCGACTCCGACCAGTACAGGCAGAAGGCCCTCGCCAAGTACAAGAAGTACATCCTCGGCTCGGCCTTCAAGGACGTCGGCGGCGCGGTCTACGACCTCACCAAGTCCGTCGTCGACGGCAAGCCGATGACCGGCACCCAGCGGTACGACCTCAAGTCGGGGCGGGTGGGGTTCTCGGACTCGAATCCGGCCTACAAGGACATGAAGGACGTCGTGGCCGCCGTCGAGCAGGCCAAGAAGGACATCATCAGCGGCAAGGTGAAGGTCAAGACCCGGCCTTGATCCGGGTTTTGTGTGGTGTGTCCGACGTCGTACGTATAACGGCGTCGGATTCCCGCCCGGGCGTCGTACGTATAACCCGTTGCGCCCCCGCGAATCCGCCGCAGTTCAGGCGCCCGTGGGCGGACGCACCCGGCCGTCATCCGCCCGACGCCTGCTGGCCACAGCTCGATAACGGACCGGACAGAAGGGTTCTTACGGCAGGTCTACGCGCGTTACGCTGCGGCGAAATCAGCGCCGGGTGAGGCGCACTGCACGTACGTGACAGGTCGTACGTGACACGCAGGTCTCTCAGGTCCCCACGTCACGTACGTGTCTCACGTCCTTGTACATAAGGAGTTCGTCTCTATGCGCCGGGTGTCCCGAATCGCGCTCGCGTCTGCCGCGACCGCCGCTCTCGCCGTTTCCGCCACCGCCTGTGGCGGTACCTCCAGCGACGCCGCCAAGAGCGAGGACGGCAAGAGCAAGGGCGTCGCCATCGCGTACGACATCGGCGGCGAGGGCGACCAGTCCTTCAACGACGCCGCGACCGCCGGCATGAACAAGGCCGCCAAGGACCTCAAGGTCGGCAAGAAGGCGGTCGAGCCGAACGACGGCGAGTCCGACGCCGACAAGATCCAGCGCCTCACCGAGCTGGCCAAGCAGGGCTACAACCCCGTGATCGGTGTCGGCTTCGCCTACGCGCCCGCCGTCAAGGAGGTCGCGGCCAAGCACCCCGACGTCACCTTCGGCATCGTCGACGACGCCACCATCAAGGCCGACAACGTCGCCGACCTGGTCTTCAGCGAGGAGCAGGCCTCGTACCTGGCCGGTGTCGCCGCCGCCAAGGCCACCAAGTCCAAGACCGTCGGCTTCATCGGCGGCGTCGACAACCCGCTGATCCGCAAGTTCGAGGCGGGCTTCGTCCAGGGCGTCCAGGCCACCGACAAGTCGGTCAAGATCAAGCGCCAGTTCCTCACCGAGAAGGCCGAGGACGGCGGCTTCTCCAGCCCGGACAAGGGCAAGGAGGCGGCCGGCGGCCAGATCGAGGACGGCGCCGACGTGGTCTACCACGCGTCCGGCCTCTCCGGTCAGGGCGTCATCGAGGCCGCCGCCGCCAAGAAGGTGTGGGCGATCGGCGTCGACTCCGACCAGTACAAGCAGAAGGCCCTCGCCAAGTACAAGAAGTACATCCTGACCTCGGCCACCAAGGACGTCGCCGGCGCGGTGTACAACCTGGTGAAGTCGGTGAAGGATGACAAGGCCGAGGGCGGCGTCGTCCGCGCGGACCTCAAGTCCGGCGGTGTCGGCCTCGCCGACTCGAACCCCGAGTTCAAGAAGATGAAGGACCTGCAGGCCGAGCTGAAGACGGCCGAGCAGGGCATCATCAGCGGCAAGATCAAGGTCAAGACGGCGCTGTAATGGCGGCGTGACGGTCGCGCGACGGGGTGTGGGGAGGATGCTTCCTCGCGCCCCGTTCGCGCGGCCGAGTCTCCAACTGCCTTGCCCGTCCCGGGGTTTGACCCCCGGGCCCCGGGCCCCCGGACCCTCCCGGATCTCCGGACCCCCCGGGGACCTCCGGACCCCCGGATCCCCAGCCGAGAAGACAGGGCCACACCGCGCGTGCGGCGCAGGCCCCTTTCCTTAGTCCCCGAGGAGAGTGCGCCATCGACGCGTCCACCAGCCCTCCGCCCACCGCCACCACCGCGTGCGCGGTGGAACTCAACGGCATCACCAAGCGGTTCCCGGGCGTCGTGGCCAACCACGACATCCACCTGAGCGTCCGCAAGGGCACCGTCCACGCCCTCGTCGGCGAGAACGGCGCCGGCAAGTCGACCCTGATGAAGATCCTCTACGGCATGCAGAAGCCGGACGAGGGCACCATCGCCGTCGACGGGACCCAGGTCGCCTTCACCAGCCCCGCCGACGCCATCGCGCGCGGCATCGGCATGGTCCACCAGCACTTCATGCTGGCCGACCAGCTGACGGTCCTGGAGAACATCGTGCTCGGCAGCGAGAAGCTGTACGGCATCGGCGCCGGGGCCCGCCGCAAGATCGCCGAGATCTCCGACCGGTACGGGCTCGGGGTGCGCCCCGACGCGTACGTCGAGGACCTCGGCGTCGCCGACCGGCAGCGCGTGGAGATCCTCAAGGTCCTCTACCGCGGCGCCACCACCCTCATCCTCGACGAGCCGACCGCCGTCCTCGTGCCGCAGGAGGTCGACGCGCTCTTCGACAACCTGCGCGAACTCAAGTCCGAGGGCCTGTCCGTCATCTTCATCTCGCACAAGCTCGGCGAGGTCCTGTCCGTGGCCGACGACATCACCGTCATCCGGCGCGGTACGACGGTGGGCACGGCGATCCCGTCCGAGACCACCCCGCGCCAGCTCGCCGAGCTGATGGTGGGCAGCGAGCTGCCGACCCCGGAGACCGCGGAGTCGACGGTCACCGACCGGCCGATGATCGAGGTCGAGGGCCTGAAGCTGCTCGCCGAGGGCTCGGACCTGCCGCTGCTCGACGACATCTCCTTCACCATCCACGAGGGCGAGGTCCTCGGCCTCGCGGGCGTCGAGGGCAACGGCCAGACCGAGCTGATCGACGCCCTCATCGGCCTCAAGCACGCCGACTCCGGCGTCATCCGCATGGCCGGCGAGGACATCACCGACTGGGCCACCCGCAGGCGCCGCGAGGGCGGCGTCGGCTACATCCCCGAGGACCGGCACCGCCACGGCCTGCTCCTGGAGTCCCCGCTCTGGGAGAACCGCATCCTCGGCCACGTCACCGAGCAGCCCAACACCCGCGGCAAGGGCGGCTTCTGGCTGGACATCAAGGGCGCGCAGGCCGACACCCGGCGCATCGTCGAGGAGTACGACGTCCGTACGCCCGGCATCGACGTCACCGCGGCCTCGCTGTCCGGCGGCAACCAGCAGAAGCTGATCGTCGGCCGCGAGATGAGCCACAAGCCGCGCTTCCTCATCGCCGCCCACCCCACGCGCGGCGTGGACGTCGGCGCGCAGGCGCAGATCTGGGACCAGATCCGCGAGGCACGCCGCGAGGGCCTCGCGGTGCTCCTGATCTCCGCCGACCTGGACGAGCTGATCGGCCTGTCCGACACCCTCCGCGTGATCTACCGCGGCCGCCTCGTCGCCGACGCCGATCCCGCGTCGGTGACGCCGGAGGAGCTGGGCTCGGCGATGACGGGCGCGGCCTCCGGTCACCTGGAACACGTCGAGGAGGACACCGGCGGGGCCGGGGACTCCGGTGACGCACGAGCCGGGGACTCCGGCGACGTACAAGAAGAAGCCGCCCCGGAGGACGAGGCCCGATGAAGAAGTTCGACAAGGAGCGGGTGCTCCTCGCGGTGGCCGGACCGGTCATCGCGCTCGTCGCGGCCATGGTGCTGACCTCGGTCGTCCTGGTCGCCTCGGGCAAGAGCCCGATCGAGCCGTACAGCCTGATGTTCGAGCAGGCCACGTTCTCCGACATCCAGGTGCTCATCATCAACGAGGCCGGGATGTACTACCTGGCGGCGCTCGCCGTCGCCATCGGCTTCCGGATGAACCTGTTCAACATCGGTGTGGACGGCCAGTACCGCCTCGCCGCGATGGTCACCGCGGTCGTCGGCGCGCACGTGTCGCTGCCCGCGGGGCTCCAGATCCCGCTCCTCATCCTGGTCGCCATGCTCACCGGCGCCTTCTGGTCGGGCATCGCGGGCATCCTGAAGACCACCCGGGGCGTCAGCGAGGTCGTCTCGACGATCATGCTGAACGCCATCGCGACGAGCGTCATCGGCTACCTCACGCTCGACGAGAACTTCGGCGTCCCGGTCGGCAACAACCAGACCACCGGCGTCATGCACTCCTCCGGCTGGTTCCCCGGCATCGACATGGGCGCGTCCGGCGAGATCTACGGCTTCGTGGTCATCGCCGTCCTCGCGGGCGTCCTGTACTGGCTGATCCTCAACCGCACCCGCTTCGGCTTCGACCTGCGCGCCACCGGCGCCTCGCAGTCCGCGGCCGCCGCGTCCGGTGTGAACGCCAAGCGCATGGTGCTCACCGCCATGCTGATCTCCGGAGCGGTCGCGGGCCTCGCGGGCATGCCGATCCTGCTCGGCGACGTACACACGTACAGCCTGAGCTTCCCGACCGGACTCGGCTTCACCGGCATCACGATCGCGCTGCTCGGCCGCAACAGCCCGGTCGGCATCGCCTTCGCGGCCCTCCTGATCGCGTTCCTCGCCAAGGCGTCCCCGGCGCTCGACTACAAGGGGTACGACAAGGAGATCGCGGTCATCATGCAGGGCCTGATCGTGATCGCGGTCGTCGTCTCGTACGAGGCGGTACGCCGCTGGGGCCTGCGCCGCCAGCAGCAGCGGGTCGGCGAGGAACTGGCCGCCGCGGCGCGCGCGGCGGGTGCCGACAACGGCAACAACGGCAACAACGACTCCGTGAAGGAGGTGGCTGCCCGATGAGCACGGCAACCGTCACCAAGGCCGCGCCCGCGGCACCCGCGCCGGGCCGCCGCCGCGTCTCGCTCCCCGTCCTGCTCCTGATCATCGCGGGCGTCCTCGTCCTGACCTCCGTGGTCCGGCTGATCACCGACGCCCACGGCATCACCTCCACCGGCCAGATGTCCGGCGCGCTGCGCCTGGCCGTGCCGATCGGCCTCGCGGGCCTCGGCGGCCTGTGGGCCGAGCGCGCGGGCGTGGTCAACATCGGTCTTGAAGGCATGCTGATCCTCGGCACCTGGTTCGGCGCCTGGGCGGGCTTCCAGTGGGGCCCGTGGGTCGGCATCGTCTTCGGCATCCTCGGCGGGGCGCTCGGCGGCCTGCTGCACGCGATCGTCACGGTCACGTTCAACGTGAACCACATCGTCTCCGGTGTGGCCCTCAACATCCTCGCCCTGGGCACGACCCGCTACCTGTCCACCTTCGCCTTCGACGGCGAGGAGGGCGGCACGTCCAAGCAGTCGCCGGGCGTGGAGTCGCTGGGCAAGTTCTCGGTCCCGGGCCTGTCCGACTGGCTCCAGGACCTCAACCAGAAGCACTGGTTCCTGGTCTCCGACCTCGCGGGCCTGCTCGGCGGCCTGCTCACCGACGTCTCGCCGCTCACCGTCATCGCCGTCGCGATGGTGCCGCTGAGCTGGTTCATCCTGTGGCGTACGTCCTTCGGCCTGCGCCTGCGCTCCTGCGGCGAGAACCCGGTCGCGGCGGAGTCCCTCGGCGTCAACGTCTACAAGTACAAGTACCTGGCGGTCGTGATCTCCGGCGGCCTCGCGGGCCTCGGCGGCGCGTTCCTGTCCCTGGTGGCCTCCAACATCTACCTGGAGGGCCAGACCGGCGGCCGCGGCTACATCGGCCTCGCCGCCATGATCTTCGGCAACTGGATGCCGGGCGGACTCGCGCTCGGCGCCGGCCTGTTCGGTTACACCGACAGCCTGAAGCTGCGGGGCGGCGGCACGAATGTCCACGCCCTGCTGCTGCTGATCGCCATCCTTCTCCTCATCGGCGCGGCCTACCTGATCTGGCGCAAGCGCTACGTCCCCGCGGTGATCACCGCGGCGGTCTCGGCGCTGATGTTCCTCTGGTACGGCCTCACCGACGAGGTGCCGAACCAGGTCGTGACGGCCACGCCGTACGTCGTCACCCTGCTGGTGCTCTCGCTGTCCGCCCAACGCCTTCGGATGCCGAAGGCGGACGGGATGCCGTACCGGAAGGGACAAGGGAAATGACCGACTCTGCCCAGGGGCGAGGAAAGTGACCGCCGCCGCGGAGGCCGACTGGGACGAGCTGCGGGAGGCGGCACGGGACGCGATGTCCCATGCGTACGCGCCCTACTCGGGCTTCCCGGTCGGCGCCGCGGCCCTGGTCGACGACGGCCGGGTCGTCACCGGCTGCAACGTCGAGAACGCCTCCTACGGCCTCGGCCTGTGCGCCGAGTGCGGCCTGGTCTCCCAGCTCCAGCTCACCGGCGGCGGCCGCCTGACGCACTTCACCTGCGTGGACGGCAAGGGCGACATCCTGATGCCGTGCGGGCGCTGCAGGCAGCTTCTGTACGAGTTCGGCGGCGCGGGGTTGCTGCTGGAGACGTCGACCGGGGTGCGGTCGCTCGGCGACATGCTGCCGGACGCGTTCGGGCCCGAGCACCTGAACTGAAGCGCGCGGCGACCCGAACTGGGCAAGGCCCCCGCCGAGTTGGCGGGGGCCTTGCCGCTTCCTCGCTCTATGCGCGTAGAGTCACGCTCAACGCACGACTGTCACTGAGGACCGTCACCGCCGGAAGGGATTTGCTGCCATGGACGTCATCTCCGTCATTCGTACGAAGCGGGACCGGGGCGAGCTGAGCGACGAGCAGATCGACTGGGTCATCGACGCGTACACGCGCGGTGCCGTGGCCGACGAGCAGATGTCGGCCCTGGCGATGGCGATTCTCCTGAACGGCATGAACCGCCGGGAGATCGCCCGCTGGACGGCGGCGATGATCGCGTCCGGCGAGCGCATGGACTTCTCCTCCCTCTCCCGCCCCACGGCCGACAAGCACTCCACGGGCGGCGTGGGCGACAAGATCACGCTCCCGCTCGCCCCGCTGGTCGCCGCGTGCGGTGCCGCCGTACCGCAGCTCTCCGGCCGCGGCCTCGGCCACACCGGCGGCACCCTCGACAAGCTGGAGGCCATCCCCGGCTGGCGGGCCCTGCTCTCCAACGAGGAGATGCTGGACGTCCTGAACGACGCGGGCTCGGTGATCTGCGCGGCGGGCGACGGCCTGGCGCCCGCGGACAAGAAGCTGTACGCGCTGCGCGACGTGACGGGAACGGTGGAGGCGATCCCCCTCATCGCGTCCTCCATCATGTCCAAGAAGATCGCCGAGGGCACGGGTTCGCTGGTCCTGGACGTGAAGGTCGGCACCGGCGCCTTCATGAAGAACCTGGACGACGCCCGCGAACTGGCCTCCACGATGGTCGGGTTGGGCACCGACCACGGCGTCCGCACGGTGGCCCTCCTCACCGACATGTCGACCCCGCTCGGCCTGACCGCGGGCAACGCCCTCGAAGTCCGCGAGTCGGTCGAAGTACTCGCCGGGGGCGGCCCCTCCGACGTCGTCGACCTGACCCTCGCCCTGGCCCGCGAGATGCTCGCGGCGGCCGGTCTGCCGGACGCCGACCCGGCGAAGGCCCTGGCCGACGGCTCCGCGATGGACGTCTGGCGCCGCATGATCACGGCCCAGGGCGGCGACCCGGACGCGCCCCTCCCCGTCGCCCGCGAGACCCACGTGGTCACGGCCCCGGCGTCCGGCGTCCTCACCCGCCTCGACGCGTACGACATCGGCGTCGCCGCGTGGCGCCTGGGCGCGGGCCGCGCCCGCAAGGAGGACTCCGTCCAGGCGGGCGCGGGCATCGAACTCCACGCCAAGCGGGGCGACTCCGTCGAGGCGGGCGCCCCCCTCCTCACCCTCCACACGGACACCCCGGAGCGCTTCGAGTACGCGCTCCAGTCCCTGGAGGGGGCGTACGACGTGGCGCCGTCGGGCACGGAGTTCTCGGCGCGGCCGATCGTGCTGGAGCGGGTCTCGGCCTGACGACCGCGTCCTTTCCCCCCACCCACTCGCCCTTACTACCTGCCGGAGCAGCCCGCTACTACCTGCCGGAGCAGCCCGCGCGCGGAGTTTCAGGCCGCCCGGCACATCTCAGCCCGTCCGGCGTTTGAGGACGAGCCGCGAAGCGGCGATCGGCGGGGGCTGTCCCACCCGCACGGAACACCCACCCCGGCGGGGGGCCAGGGGCGGCAGCCCCATGGTTTTCGGGAAGGGGCGGGGTGGGGGAGAACTCACTCCGGCAGCAACCGCCCCCGCCTCCCCAGCAGAAACTTCTTGAACGCCGCCACCGGAGCCGTGTCCGGGTGCCCCTCCAGCCACGCAACGCCGATCTCCCGGACGGCCCGCTGGCCGGTGACGGTGAGTTCGACGACGCCGGGGCGGGGCACGGCGGGTGGCGGGAGGAGGGCCACGCCGAGGCCCGCGGCGACCAGGCCGCGCAGGGTTTCCGCCTCCTCGCCCTCGAAGGCGATGCGAGGGCGGAACCCGGCCTCGGTGCACAGGTCGTCGGTGATGCGGCGCAGGCCGTAGCCGGGTTCGAGGGTCACGAAGGCCTCGTCGGCGGCCTCGGAGAGGCGGACGCGTTTGCGGCCGGCGAGGCGGTGGTCGTCGGGGACGACGAGGCGGAGGCGCTGTTCGTCGAGGCGGCGGGCGACGAGATCGGGGGCGTCCGGGACGGGGGACGTCAGGCACAGGTCGAGTTCCCCGGCGCGCAGGCGGTCGAGCATGGCCTCGCCGTAGTTCTGGACGAGGGAGAAACGCACGCGGGGATGGTCCGCGCGGAAGGCGCGGATCAGGCCGGGGACCGTCTCGGACCCCATCGTGTGCAGAAAGCCGAACGCCACCTTGCCCGTCGCCGGGTCGGCGTCCGCGCGGACCGACTCGACGGCCCGCCCCACCTCCGCGAGGGCCCGCTCGGCGGAGGAGAGGAACGTACGCCCGGCGGGCGTCAGCGACACCGTACGACCGTGCCGGGCGAACAGGTCGACGCCCAGGTCCCGTTCGAGCCGCACCAGGGCGCGCGACAGGGTCGACTGCGGCACCTCCAACTCCTGCGCGGCCCGCGTGACGTGCTCGGTGCGGGCCACGCCGGCGAAGTACGCGAGCCGCGGCGCGAGCAGCCGCACGATGTGATCTGTGTCCTCTGTGTCACTGTTCTGCGACAGGCGAGCGCGTGACCTTGGCTGATGCTGCATGGGAACGATTATGACGATTCCATGCATTGGACGCATGAGAATCGTGGTCGTACGTTCGTGGCATGCCTCCTGCCAGTAGCGGGGCGTCCGCCACCCACGCGGCCGCCCTCACCCCGTCGTCCCCGAACCCCAAGTCCACCGAATCCCACGCCACTCGCGACGCGCGCATGGCACCGGGAGGCCCCGGCTTTCGCCGCATGAGCTTCGCCCTCTTCCTGGCGGGCGTCGCCACCTTCGCGCTCCTCTACTCCACGCAGGCCCTGCTCCCGCTGATCTCCGCCGACCTCGGCGTGAGCGCCTCCACGGCGAGCTGGACGGTGTCCGCGGCGACCGGCGCGCTGGCCCTGTTCGTGTTGCCCCTGAGCGCCCTGTCCGAGCGCTTCGGGCGACGGACCCTGATGACGGTGTCGCTGACGGTCGCCGTCGCCGTGGGGCTGTTGATCCCGTTCGCGCCCACCGTCGGTACGTTGATCGCGCTGCGTGCCGTCCAGGGCGCCGCCCTCGCCGGGCTCCCGGCGTCCGCGATGGCGTACCTCGCCGAAGAGGTGCGCCCCAAGGCGCTCGTCGCCGCGATCGGCATGTTCGTCGCGGGCAACAGCATCGGCGGCATGAGCGGCCGCATCGTCACCGGCTGGGTCGCGCAGGCCGGGGGCTGGCGCTGGGCGCTCGCCGTGGTCGGCCTGCTCGCGGTCCTCGCCGCGGTCGCCTTCCGCGCGCTGCTTCCCGCCCCGCGCCACTTCACGCCGGGCACGCTCAACCCCAAGTCGCTCGGGCGCACCGTCCGTTCGCACCTGTCGAACCCGCTCCTGTGCCGCCTGTACGCGATCGGCGCGCTGTTCATGACCGTCTTCGGCGCGGTCTACACGGTGATCGGCTACCGCCTCACCGAGGCCCCGTTCTCGCTCCCGCAGGGCGTCATCGGCTCGGTCTTCCTCGTCTACCTCGTCGGTACGGTGTCGTCGGCGGCGGCCGGGAAGCTGGTGGCCCGGCTCGGCCGGCGCGGCGCCCTCTACCTCGCCGTGAGCACGACCGCGGGCGGCCTGCTGCTGTCCCTTTCGGCCTCCCTGGCGATGGTGCTGCTCGGGCTCGTCCTGATCACGGCCGGGTTCTTCGCGGGCCACGCGGTCGCGTCCTCGTCGGTGAGCCGCACGGCCACCACGGGCCGCGCCCAGGCCTCCGCGCTCTACCAGTCCGCGTACTACGTGGGCTCCAGCGCGGGCGGCACCCTCGGCGCCATGGCCTTCCACGCGGGCGGCTGGGGCGGCACCGTCGCCCTCGGCATCCTCGCCGTCCTCGGCGTCGTGTCGATCACGCTGTACGGGAGCCGGGTGGCGCGCGTGGAGCGGGTGACGGCGGCACGGACCGCCTGACGCCCGGCCCGCCCCGGCACGTACATGGGCGCACCACCGGTCGGCCGGTGGTGCGCCCATACCGTAAACAACCCCTGTGATCTGCCGTTTTCGCCGCTCCGGAGGCCATTGTCAGTGGGCTGCGGTAGCTTCCGAGGTGCTGGGAATTCCGAGCCGGCGAGGCACAGGCAGAATGCCGGCCCGGCGCAGGCACCATGAGGCACGCAGAGGCACAGGGGTGGGTTGGGATGAGCAACAGCGCAGGGGCGACCACAGAGCTGGACGCGGGCCTCGAAAAGCACCGCGTCGAGCTGACCGGGTACTGCTATCGGATGCTGGGCTCGGCCTTCGAGGCCGAGGACGCCGTGCAGGACACGATGGTCCGGGCCTGGCGGAGCTTCGACAAGTTCGAGGGCCGCTCCAGCCTCCGCTCCTGGCTGTACCGCATCGCGACGAACGTCTGCCTGGACATGCTCAACGCCGGCAACCGCCGCGCCCGCCCCATGGACCTCACCGCCTCCACCCCCCTCGCCCAGGCGGCCCTGACCCCCCGAGCGGACAACGTCTGGCTGGAGCCGATACCGGACGGCCGCGTCCTGCCCACCGTCGCCGACCCCGCCGAGGCCGCCGTCGCCAAGGAGTCCGTGCGCCTCGCCTTCATCGCCGCCCTGCAGCAACTCCCCGCCAAGCAGCGGGCGGTGCTGATCCTGCGCGAGGTCCTGGCGTGGAAGGCCAGCGAGGTCGCCGAGCTCCTCGGCACGACGGTCGCCTCGGTGAACAGCGCCCTGCAGCGCGCCCGCGCCACCCTCGCCGAGCGCCCGGCCGACGACACGGCGACGTCCGACCCGCTGGACGACGAGCAGCGCAAGCTCCTCGACCGCTACGTCACGGCCTTCGAGGGATATGACATGGCGGCCCTCACCGCCCTCCTCGCCGAGGACGCCGTCATGACGATGCCCCCGTTCGACCTGTGGCTGCGCGGCCCGCAGGACATCACGGGCTTCATGTCGACCATGGGCGCGCCCTGCGCGGGCTCTCGGCTGCTGCCCGTCGAGGTCAACGGCACCCCCGGCTTCGCGCAGTACAAGCCGGACCCGGACAAGGGCGGCTTCATGCCCTGGGCGATCCAGGTCATCGAGATCTCAGAGGGCCGGGTCGCCGGATTCCACTGCTTCCTCGACACCGAGCGGTGGTTCCCGCTGTTCGGGGTCCCGCTCCACCTCGACGCCTAGCTCCGTCTCGACGCACAGCTCCGCGAGACCGACGAGGCGGAGCAGCGCCCACAGGGCCGGGGAGGGGTCGCGCAACCGCAGCCCCGTCCCGGACCTGCGGGCGGTGAGTCTCAGCCGCGCCACGGCCTCCACGGTGGCCAGGTCGGCGGTGGTCACGGCGCCGACGTCACAGATCACGTCGTCGGCACCGGACGCGAGCACGGCGGCCCGCAGGTCGGCGCAGAGGCGGGGTATGTCGTCCTGGCGGACGGGCCCGGCCACGACGACGAGATTCGGCGCATGCACTTCGGAGACAGCCACGTTAGGGGGACCGCCGGGACGGCCGGAACTCATCGGTAGCCGACGGCTCTTTCCCCGTCCGCCCTCGGCCGCCCCTGCCGACCTGTCGGGGGGGGGCGCCGGTGCCGCCGGTCCCTTCCGGCTGCCGTCATACGCGGCGTACACGGCGCACATGGCAGGACCCCATGCCTCACTTAGACGGCGAAATCCGCTCAATTCACTCCTTCGAGTGGGGCACGGCACCCATAGGGCGTAGTGCCGGATGCCGTGGGCACTTTCCGCCCGGGTGCGGAAGCCGAGCGCGGCATCCGCACCGTCTCCGGAGCGACCGGTAACAGAAAGGGAGGTTCTTCATGGGGCAGGAAGAGACGTACGAACCACCGGCCATGGTGGAAGTCGGTGACTTCGCCGAGCTGACACGCGGCGAGGCGCTGGGGGCGTTCTACGAGGGCGGGTTCCCGCCTTACGAGTGGTATCTCGGCCCGAGCTGACCGACATCGATCCGAGGCCGACAGCTTCATGACGGGTGACATGCCATGAGCGGTGACGTGTGGTTCACGGTCCTCCCGGACGGTGCATCCGGCGTGGCCGCGGCACGGCTCCTGCGCCCCTGGGCCACCGAGACCATCGCCCACGCCTCCGGTCGGCCCTGGCTGCTCGGCAGCTGGCCGGACGGCCATGTGACGGTGGGCGCGGCAGGGGCGCGGCGAGTCGCGGTGATCGGGCGCTGCCCCGTCACCGCCGACGCGCTGTCCGCGCGGGCGGCACGGCTGCGGGACGCCGGGGCCGTCGACAACATCCGGGCCGGCGGGGCCATCGGGGCCGTCGAGGAAATGGAGCGGCTCGCCCGCGGACTGACCGGCAGCTTCCACCTCATCGCGTCGGCCGGCGGCTCGGTCCGGGCCCGGGGGAGCGCCTCCGGTGTGCGGCGGCTCTTCCACGCCCGCCTGGGCGGGGCGACGGTGGCCGCCGACAGGTCGGACCGGCTCGCCGCGGCGATCGGCGCGAGCCCCGACGAACGGCTGCTCGCCGCTCACCTGCTGACCTCCCCGCTTCCGTATCCGCTCGACGACCTGTGCGTGTGGCGGGGCGTGCGGGCCCTGCGGTCGTACGACTGCCTGCTGCTCGACGCGGACGGGCGGGCCCGCACCTGGCGGTGGTGGACGCCGCCGGAGCCGGAGCTCGGGTGGCGCGAGGGCGTGCCCGCCGTGCGCGCGGCGCTGACCGCCGCGGTGGGGGCCCGCACGGCGGGCGGCGGCACGGTGAGCGCGGACCTGTCCGGAGGGCTGGACTCCACGAGCCTGTGCTTCCTGGCCGCCGGGGCCGCCGGGGCCGCCGAGTCCGCCAGGGCCGCCGGGGATCCGACCGCCCACGCCCAAGCCCCGTCCCGGCGGTCGGCCGGAACGAAGCTCGTGACCCTGCGCTGGCAGAGTCTCGACCCGGAGAACGACGACGCCCCGTGGGCGGCCCGCGCCACCGCCGCCCTCCCCGGCATCGAGCACGTCACGCCCACCCGCGCCGAATGGCCCCTCTGGTACAGCGACTTGACGTCCCTCGTCGACGCCGGCGTGCCCACCGACGAGCCGGGCCCCTGGGTGCGCGACAGCGCCAGGATGGCGACGCTCGCCCGGCTGATGACCGGCCGGGGCTCGCGGCTGCACATGATGGGCGCGGGCGGGGACGAGCTGTTCTCCACGCTGCCCCCGCACCTGCACGACTACGTACGAAGCCGTCCGCTGGCGGCGTTCACCCGGATCCGTACGCAACGCGCCTCCCAGCACTGGCCGCTCGGGCAACTGCTGCGGCAGCTCGCGGACCGCAGGACGTTCGGGCAGTGGCTGACCGCGTGGGCGGACGGCCTCACCGCCCCGCGGCCCGCCGCGGCCGCCCTGGCCCGCACCGCCCCCTCCACGGCCTGGGGCGTGGACCTGCGCATGCCCCCGTGGGCGACCCCGGACGCGGTCCGGGCGGTACAGAGCCTGCTCCACGAAGCCGCCGAAGCCGTTGAAGCCGACCCATCCGCCGAAGCCGCGGACGCCGCCCCCACCGCTGAAGCCGCCGCGGCCGTCCAGCCCCTCGCCACCCAACGCGGCCAGCACGCCGCGCTCGCGTGCGTACGGACCGGCGGGCGCGGCCTCCGGCTCCTCGACCAGGTGACGTCGCCGCTGGGCCTCGAGTACGCCGCGCCCTTCTTCGACGACACCGTCATCGAGGCGGCCCTGGCCATCCGCGTCGCCGAGCGCAGCACCCCCGGCCGGTACAAGCCGGTGCTCGTCGAGGCGATGCGCGGCACCGTGCCCGACGCCGTACTGCACCGGAGCACCAAGGGCGAGTACAGCACGGACTTCCACGTCAGCCTGCGCCAGAACCGTGCCGCGCTGGTGGCGCTGTTCGACGGCTCGCGGCTCGCCCGCGCCGGGCTCGTCGACGAGGCGGCGTTCCGCGCGTCGCTGCTCGGGGTGCACCCCACCCCGGAGGCGCTGCGCTCCCTCAACTCCAGCCTGGGCGCCGAGATCTGGCTCCGCTCCCGCCCCGGCCGCACCCGCCCGACCAGCACTGCGATCACCGAAGGAGCACCGTGAGCCTCACCCTGCGACCCGACGTCTGCGCGACGGACACAGCGGACGGCATGGTGCTCCTCGACGAAGTCACCGGCCGGTACTGGCAGTTGAACGGCACGGCCGCGCTCGTCCTGCGCAGCCTGCTCGACGGCGCCGAACCGCCCGACGCGGCCCGCGCGCTCCGCGAGGCGCACCCCCGGCTGACCGCCGAACGCGCCGGAGCCGACACGGCCGCGATCACGAACGAGCTGCTCGCGGCCCGCCTGGTGGTGCCCCGATGAGCCAGCCCATGGTGCCCGCCGCCCGCAGCCGACTGCCCCTGCGCCGCCGCCCCCCGGTGCTCCTGGCGACGGCCGCCGCCCGGCTGATCGTCACCCTCAAGCCGCACCGCATCCGCCGCGTCCTGTCCGTGGTCCGGCGCGGGGCCGCCCCCGCCACCGCGGACGAGGCCCTCGCCGCACGCCAGGCGGTCGTCGCGGTGAGCGCGCGCTGCGCCGGGGAGGGCTGTCTGCAGCGTTCCGTGGCCACGGCGCTGCTGTGCCGGATGCGCGGGGTCTGGCCGGACTGGTGCACCGGCGTGCGCACCGCGCCGTTCCGCGCCCACGCCTGGGTGGAGGTCGACGGCCTCCCGGTGGGCGAACCGCACCGCTCGGCGGCGTACCACCGCATGATGGTGGTGAGCGCCCGCGAGGCCCCCGACCGTCCCGGGTCCTGAGCGAGCCGATGCAGCTGACCGTCCCGGGCCCTGGGCGAGCCGATGCAGCTGAGGGTCACCGGTCCTGAGCGAGCCGATACAGCTCGGCGAACAGCCCGTCCCGCGCCAACAGGCTCTGGAAATCCCCCTCTTCGCGCACCCGCCCCCGGTCGAGGACGACGATGCGGTCCGCGATCCGGGCGTTCTCCAGGCCCTGGGTGACGAAGACGGCGGTCTTGCCCGCCGCCAGCTCCTTGAAGCGCCGGATCACCAGGTACTCCGCGCGCGGGTCCATCGCCGAGGTCGGTTCGTCCAGCATGAGCATGGCGGCGTCGCGGTAGAAGGCCCGCGCGACGGCGATACGTTGCCACTGCCCGCCGGACAGGTCGGTACCGCCCCAGTGGGAGCCCGCGACCAGCGTGTCCAGGCCGTGCGGGACGTGCGCGATGACGCTGTCCGCGCCGGCCGCGCGGGCGGCGTCCAGGAGCGGGGCGTCGTTCTCGGAACGGGGCTGGCCGAGATGGATGTTGGCGCGCAGGTCCATCGGCCAGCGGGTGAAGTCCTGCGGCACCAAGCCGACCTTCGCCCACACGCTGTCCGGATCGGCATCGGCCAGGTCGGTGCCGTCCCAGGTCACGGTGCCGGTGGAGGCGATGCGGAGCCCGGTGAGCAGCGCGGACAGCGTGGTCTTGCCGGACCCGTTCTCGCCCACCAGGGCGATGAGTTCACCGCGCCGCAGGGTGAGGCTGACGCCGTCGACCGCTGGGGCGGCGGCGCCCGGATAGGTGTAACTGACCTTCTCCGCGCGGATCTCGGCCGGGCCGCCGTCCGGAACGGCCCTGGCCCCGCGGACCGCGCGCAGCTCCTCCGCGCGCCGCAGGAACGCCTGCCAGTCCTCCAGATACAGGCTGGTGCGGAAGAGCCGGGCGGCGGCCAGGACCAGGGACGTCAGCGCGCCGGTGGAGGTGCGCACGGCGACGACGGCGGTGGCCGCGAGCGCGAGGTCCATCCGCCCGTCGGCGGCGAGCCAGCCGAGCGTGGCCCAGGTCGCGGCGAGCATGAGGCCGCTGACGCCCGCCCCGAGCAGGGTGACGCGCAGGACGCGCGGGGCGGCGCGGCGGTGGGTGGCCTTGATCCGGCCGGTGATCTCCTCGTACCAGCCCGCCAGGAACGCGGCCATGGTGGTGGCGCGGACCTCGGCGGCGGTGCGCTGGTGCGTGGCGTAGTGCCGCAGCAGATACCGCAGATGGCTGTCCGCGATGTTCTGGTGGTCGGCACGGTGCTGGATGCGCGCGGTGGTGACGGCCGCGGCGCCCTTGGGCACCACGGCGAGCAGGAGCAGCGGCAGCAGTACGGGGTGCAGCACCGTGAGCACCGAGGCGGCGGCGACGAGTTGGCCGAGCGCGGAGACGAGTGCCTGGGCGTCGGCGATCAGGTGCTCGGTCGCCTCCGCGCCCCGGCCCGCGGCCTGCAGCCGGTCGCCGAAACCGGGCCGGTCGTACGCCTCCAGCTCCACCCGCGGCGCGGCCGCCAGGATCTGCAGATCCGCCTCGGACGCGACCTCCGGGGCGAGCCGCGCGGAGGCGTAGACGGCGAACGCGTCGGCCCCCGCACGCACCCCGGCGGCGACCGCGACCACGATCAGCGCGGGGGCGGCCGCCGACACCCGCTCGGCCACAGGACCCCCGTGGAACAACTGCGCCAGCGCCCCCGGCAACGCGGCGAGCCCCACGGCGGAGGCCGCCACGACGGCCAGCTGGCATCCGGCCAGCCAGAGCATCGCCGGCCGGTCGGCGGCCCATCCGAGCCGGGCCGCGGCCCCGAGCGTCCGCGGCAGCCGGGAGGCCATTCGCCACCAGGTGGCGTCGGCGATGTCCTCGAAGCGTGGGTCACTCCGGAGTCCGACTTGCTGCGGGGAATCGGTCACCCACCCATGCTGGTGCGCCGCCCGGGCCGGGCGGGGCCGGATCCCCCCGAATTAGCCCGGGGGTGGGGGCCCTGCCGGGGGCTCCCCACTGCATCCATTAGCGCGCTCCGCGCGCGGGCGCCCCTTCCCGAAACTGGGGGCTCTGCCCCCAGACCCCCGCTCCTCAATCGCCGGAGGGGCTGTACCTGGGCCAGACCTAGCCCGTCCGGCGTTTGAGGACGAGGCCGAAGGCCGATCAACGGCGGGTAGTCCCACCCGCCCCCGAAACCGGCTCAGCCCAGTGCAACGCTCAGCGCAGCGTACGCCCGAAGCCGGAAGCCAGCGGCATCCGTAACCCAAGAGGCGGCGGCGCGGCCAACGCGTCCTCCAGGGGGCGGGCATAGGGGTGCCCGAACAGCGCCCCCTGAACGAAGTTCGCGGCGAGCGCGTGCACCTCGGCATGGTGCTGGTGAAGCCGATGCCCGTCGGAGTGGACCTCGAACCGGCACACGTCCCGGTTCGCCTTCTTCGCCCGAGCCGCAAGCCGGAACGACAACTCGGGATCGGTCCGTTCGTCGTTCGTGCCGTGCACGATCAGCACCTGCCGCCCCGCGAGCTGCTTCACCGGCTCGGGCGGCGCGGCCATGTCGTCCTCGGGCAGCCAAGGGGCCAGCGCCAGAACGGAGTTGACGGCGGCATGACCGGCGGCCCGCAGGGCCGCGCGCCCGCCCATGTCGACCCCGGCGAGGCACACGGGCACGTCGCCGTAGCGGCGTACGACCTCGTCGGCCGCCCAGTCGGCGTCGCGCGCGAGCTGCGCCTCCGCGCCGTTCCAGCCGCTGACGCGATAGTGCACGACATGCGCGGCGAGCCCGTCCGCCTGTCCGGCGCGGGCCAGGCTGCGCCCCAGGGAACGTACCGCCGCGGCGGCGAGCGGGGAGGGCCTGCGGGCGGACGCCTCGTGGCCGCCGGGCAACAGCAGCGCCACCGCGCTCACCGTCGAGGGGCGCGTGCCGATCACGCGCCCGAGCCTGGCCGTACGCACGGGACGGGACGTCGCTTGCTGTGCCATGGCAGAACAGTGTCAGAAGTCATGGTGTCTGCCACCCGTCCGCAGGGTCACTGTTACGTATCGACCGATGAGATCTACGCGCGTAGGCGTTAGAGTGCGGAAATGACGAGCCAGACCAGCAAGATCAGCGCAGCGAGCGGTTCCCCGGGCCGCGCGAGCCACCCCGGCACCCCCGACTCCGAGCAGATCCGCCGCGCCCCGAAGGTCCTCCTCCACGACCACCTCGACGGCGGCCTGCGCCCCGGCACCATCGTCGACCTGGCCCGGGAGAACGGCTACGAGGGCCTGCCCGAGACCGACCCCGACAAGCTCGGCGTCTGGTTCCGCGAGGCGGCCGACTCCGGCTCCCTGGAGCGGTACTTGGAGACCTTCGCGCACACCTGCGCCGTCATGCAGACCCGCGACGCCCTCTTCCGCGTCGCCGCCGAGTGCGCCGAGGACCTGGCCGAGGACGGCGTCGTGTACGCCGAGATCCGGTACGCCCCCGAGCAGCACCTGGAGGCCGGCCTGACCCTCGAAGAGGTCGTCGAGGCCGTGAACGACGGCTTCCGCGAGGGCGAGCGCCGCGCCAAGGCCAACGGTCACCGCATCCGCGTGGGCGCGCTGCTCACCGCCATGCGGCACGCCGCCCGCGCCCTGGAGATCGCCGAACTCGCCAACCGCTACCGCGGCCCCGGCCCCCAGAGCGGAGTGGTCGGCTTCGACATCGCGGGCGCCGAGGCCGGCTTCCCTCCCACCCGCCACCTCGACGCGTTCGAGTACCTGAAGCGGGAGAACAACCACTTCACCATCCACGCCGGCGAGGCCTTCGGCCTGCCGTCCATCTGGCAGGCCCTGCAGTGGTGCGGCGCCGACCGGCTCGGCCACGGCGTGCGCATCATCGACGACATCAAGATCGCCGACGACGGCACGGTGCAGCTCGGCAGGCTCGCCTCGTACGTCCGCGACAAGCGCATCCCGCTGGAGCTCTGCCCGAGCTCCAACCTGCAGACCGGCGCGGCGGCCTCGTACGCCGAACACCCCATCGGCCTGCTCCGCAAGCTGCACTTCCGGGCCACCGTGAACACCGACAACCGGCTGATGTCCGGCACCAGCATGAGCCGCGAATTCGAGCACCTCGTCGAAACATTCGGTTATTCGCTCGACGACATGCAGTGGTTCACCGTCAATGCGATGAAGTCGGCGTTCATTCCTTTCGATGAAAGACTGGCCATGATCAATGACGTCATCAAGCCCGGTTATGCCGAACTGAAGTCCGAGTGGCTGTTCCGTCAGACCGCCTCCACCAGCGGATCTTCCAAGGTCTGAGCGGCGCGACTGAGCCGAAAAAGCGGCCGGGGACACGACTCCCCGGCCGTTTTCGGATGTTTGCGGGGCGACCTTGAGGGTGTTTACGGTCGAGGACCGCTCAACGCCCCCGTCATCAAGGACGCATTGAAGATGAAGCACTCTGCTGCCAAGACCCTCGGTGTCGCCGCCCTCGGTGCCGCCTTCGCTGCCACGGGCGCCGGTGCGGCGAACGCGGCCTCGGCCGTGCCGGATGCCGCGGGCACCGTCGGTACGGTCACCTCGGCGCTGCCGGCCGGTGAGCTCTCCCAGGTGATGCCCGAAGGCGCGCCCGAGTCGCTGTCCGCCGGCCAGAGCGCGCTGCAGAGCGGCCTGACCGCCGCTCAGCCCACGCTCGACAAGGCGGTGCCGTCCGGCGACGACGAGGGCGAGGACGGCGGCAAGGCCGACAAGGCCGCGAAGAGCACCAAGCCCGCCCCCGCGAAGCCCACCGACCCGGTCGCCGGCCTGCTCGGCGGCCTGCCGGTCGCGAACGGCCTGGCCACCAACTCCCTTCCCACGAGCGGGCCCACCAAGGTTCTCGGCGCGCTCCCCACGCAGGGCCTGCTCGGCAAGGGCCTGCCCACCCAGGGCCTGATGGGCCAGGGCCTGCCGGTCGAGGCCACGCCGTTCGGCTGATACCCACCGCACACGCGAGTACGGGGCGCACCCTCAGGGTGCGCCCCGCAGTCGTGTCGCGATGCCGTGCCGTGCCCGTCGTCGTACCGGGCCCTCGCCGCCGTCACCAGGCCGTCTTCGCCCTGTTCTCGCTGGGGAGCGCGATCCACAGCGCGATGTAGAGCAGGAACTGGGGGCCGGGCAGCAGGCAGGACAGGACGAACAGCACGCGCACGGTCGTGGTCTTCCAGCCGTAGCGGCGGGCGATGGCGGCGCACACGCCGCCGATCATGCGGCCGTCGGTGGGGCGGGCGAGGGCGGACATGGGGGCTCCTTCGTGGACCGTTGCCGGGTCGAGTCGGGTCGGGTCGGTCTGGGTGGGAGACGGCGGCTTGTCGTCGCCTCGTATACCCAAAGTAGGTCCGCGAAACGGGCAAAGCGTCAGGCTAGGGGGCGATGCCGACCCTGGGAATCTTCGGGGTCGGCCCCGCAGGGGCCTCCTCCCTGAGGCGGGCCGCACGGGGCCGCGCGGAGGAGCGGCGGCGCCGCAGCCGGGCCCGCGCGGCGGGCACCACGGCGAGATGCGCGAGCGCCACGCCCAGGGTGTTCAGGAGAAGCGAGTCCACGTCCACGACCTGCCCCGGCACCCCGGTCTGCAGCAGCTCGATGCCCAGGGAGAGCAGCGCCCCCGCCGCGACCGTACGCGCGAGCGAGGCAAGCGGCGACACGTCGAGCCGCCCCCCGGCCAGCGGCAGCAGCACCCCGAGCGGCGCGAGCAGCAGCAGCGCCCCGCCGATCTGCCGGGCCGCCTGCTCGGGGCCGCGCTCCAGATCGGCCTTGATGCCGGCCAGCGGCTCCAGATTCGCGGCGCTCACCCAGGGCACGTCCAGCGGGCGCAGCGTGATCCACGCGACGACCAGGAGATGCGCGACGAGGAGGACCACTCCCGCCGCGCGAAAGCGAATGGCGGCACCGCGCCCGCCCGAGCCTTGACGCACGCCACCCAAGACGCGGGGGGCGGCGGGATCGGTTCCGCGTGTGAGCGTCCGCTTTGGCGGGGCGCTCTGGCGGGCGCGGCGCGCCGCCTTGCGGGATCAGCCCCCCACGGCCCGCGACGGAGGCTCGACGGTCCCCGGCCGGGCGCGTACGTCCGGAGTGCACTCGTACCGGCGCAGCGGGGAGCCGTTCGGGCCGCCCAGCACGACCGAGCCGCCGTCGGAGGCCGCGCTGTCCGCGTAGGTGCACACGATCTGGGCGAGGGCGTACGCCGACAGGTCCCGCGGGGGGCGGTTCAGCCGCAGCGCCTCGTCCGGGTCGCCCCGCCGCGGTCCCGTGACCGTCATGCCGCGGCGCACGTCCGTCGCGTACCCCGCCTGCTTCGCGGCCTGGGAGGGCGGCGTGGACAGCTCGGCCAGGAGCGCCTGCGCGATCCGGACCCGGTCCGTGGACGCCTTCTCGGTGGGGATCCGCACCGTCCGGTCCACGGCCACCAGCTGGGACGAGCACACCAGAAAGATCTGCACGGGCACGCCGGCGGCCTCGTCCTGCGGCGAGATGCCCGAGTCCGACGCCACGCACGGCACCCGCGAGGGCGCGGCCCCGAAGTCGGTCGGCACCTCCGTGGAGCGGATGCCGCAGCCTGCCAGCGTGGCGGTGAGCGCGGCGGTGGCAAGCGCGGCCTTCAGCCGTCGCCCGGTCATGACTTGTCCTTGCCTTCCTCGGAGCGTTCGCCGTCCCCGTCCGGCCCGTCCTCGGAGTCCGGGCCGGGCTCCGCCGTCAGCGGCGAGGCGTCGCGCGGCAGCCGCAGCGTGAACACCGCGCCCCCGGCGGGCGAATTGGCCGCGGTGATCTCGCCGCCGTGGATGTGCGCGTTCTCCAGGGCGATGGAGAGCCCGAGCCCGCTGCCCTCCGACCGCGGCCGGGACGCGCTGGCCTTGTAGAACCGGTCGAAGACGTGCGGCAGCACGTCCTCCGGGATGCCCGGGCCCCCGTCGCGTACGGAGATGACCAGGCTGTCGCCGTCGAGGCGCACCGAGACCTTCACCGGGGAGCCGCCGTGCTTGAGGGCGTTGCCGATGAGGTTGGCCAGGATGACGTCGAGGCGGCGCGGGTCCAGGCGGGCGGTGATGCCGCGCTCGGCGTCCAGGTCGACGGCGTCCAGCCAGGCGCGGGCGTCGATGCACGCGGTGATCTGGTCGGCGATGTCCACGTCGTCGAGGACGAGGCGGGCGGTGCCCGCGTCGAAGCGGGTGACCTCCATCAGGTTCTCGACCAGGTCGTTCAGGCGCCGGGTCTCGCTGACGACGAGCCGGACCGCGGGCTCGATCATGGGGTCGACGGAGCCGGTCTCGGCGTCCAGCTCCTCCTCGAGCACCTCCGTCACGGCGGTGATCGCGGTCAGCGGGGTGCGCAGCTCGTGCGACATGTCCGCCACGAAGCGGCGGCTCGCCTCGTCGCGGGCGCTCATGTCCGCGACCTTCTTCTCCAGGTTTTCCGCGGTGCGGTTGAACGTACGCGACAGATCCGCCAGTTCGTCCGTGCCCGAAACGCGCAGCCGCGTGTCCAGCTTCCCCTCGCCGAGCCGGCGCGCGGCGACGCCCAGGCGGTGCACCGGTTTCAGTACGGTCGTCGCGGCCGCCTGCGCGAGCAGCGCCGAGCCGACCAGCGCGAGCGCCGTGGCGATCGCCAGGGACCAGCCGAGCGAGCTGAGGTCCTTGGCCTCCGGCTCCAGGGACTTGAGCATGTAGCCCGTCGGCCCGCCGCCGATCACCTGCGCCCCGCCCACCAGATAGGGCGTGCCGTGGTCCATGGTCCGCTGCCAGTACAGGTGGTACGGGCTCTTGTTGCCGGACGAGACCGGCTGCTCCTTCTTGACCGCCTCGCGCAGCGCCTTCGGCACCTTGGCGAGCGTGAAGGCGTCCAGGTCGGAGTAGCCGTAGACCTGGTCGCCCTTGGAGTTCTCGCTGATCAGCAGCACGCTGTAGCGCTGGCTGCTGTTCGCCATCTGGCCGGCGGCGGCCTGCAGTTCGTCCTGCGTGGGGTTCGGCGGCAGCGCGCCCGCGCGGGTCTGCAACTGCTGCCGGAAGTCCTTCAGGGCGGCGTCCTGCGCGCGCGTGAGGACGGCCTCGCGGTTCAGCCAGTACGCGATGCCGGACGCGGAGACCGCGGCGGTCAGCGCCACCAGGGCGAAGACCACGACGAGACGCAGCCGCAGGCTGGTGAAGCGCAGGCCGGACAGGATCGCCTTGCGGGCCGCGGGCAGACCGCGGAGCTTGTCGTGCGGTTTGGTCACTGAGGCGTGTCCAGCCGGTATCCCACGCCACGCACCGTACGGATCAGCGTCGGCGAGGACGGCACGTCCTCGACCTTGGCCCGCAGCCGCTGCACACAGGCGTCCACGAGCCGGGAGTCGCCGAGATAGTCGTGCTCCCACACCAGGCGCAGCAACTGCTGGCGCGACAGGGCCTGCCCCGGCCGCCGGCTCAGCTCCAGGAGCAGCCGCAGCTCGGTCGGCGTGAGCTGCAGGTCCTCGCCGTTCTTCGTCACCGTCATCGCCGCGCGGTCGATCACCAGCGAGCCGAACGTCGCCGCGTCATTGGCCTCGCGTTCGCCGCGGCGCAGGACCGCGCGGATACGAGCGTCGAGCACCCGCCCCTGCACCGGCTTGACCACATAGTCGTCGGCGCCCGACTCCAGGCCCACGACCACGTCGATGTCGTCGTTGCGCGCGGTCAGCAGGATGATCGGCAACTGGTCGGTGCGCCGGATGCGGCGGCACACCTCGAAGCCGTCGATGCCCGGCAGCATCACATCCAGCACGATCAGGTCCGGCCGCTGTTCGCTCAGCAGCTTCAGACCGTCCTCGCCGGTGGCAGCAGTGGCCACCCGGTGGCCCTGGCGCGTCAGCGAAAGCTCCAGGGCCGTCCGGATGGCGTCGTCGTCCTCGATCAGCAACAGGGAAGGCACAAACGTCATTCTGTCCCATGGTGCGGGCCCAGTTCGACTGTTGGTGGGGGTCTCACACCTCACCCACACGAGTAAGCGGTGTCCTTTCGGTGCCACGAGGCCTGTTGCAGGCCTGTGACAGTCGGGGGACACCGCCATGAAGTGGCTCCGGCAGAGTTTTGGTCACACGGAAATCCCAGACTCCACGACGGGGGGCGCGAGATGAACACGCTGCACAGCACCAGCTCAAGCGCAGTTGTCACGCGTCTGCACGACCTCGGCCGGAGTTCTGAGAAGCACGAGAAGTCCGGTGCCGTGAGCGGGCGGGGGTGCGCTCGCGGCACCGGGCGTCAGCACACCACGTACATGACGGTGGTTGACGCACTCAAGGGCGGCGGTGACGGGGGAGCCCACGGGGGAGCCGCGTACAGGGAGGACTCGGGGGAGCGGACGCGGTCCCGGGCGGAGAGCGAGGACGCCGAAGCGGCGTTCACCGCCTACGTCCAGGAGCGCCGCGCCTCCCTGTACGCCACCGCCTACCACCTGACCGGTGACCGGTTCGAGGCCGAGGACCTGCTGCAGAGCGCGCTGTTCTCGACGTACCGGGCCTGGGACCGGATCAGCGACAAGGCCGCCGTCGGCGGCTACCTGCGGCGCACCATGACGAACCTGCACATCAGCGCCTGGCGCCGCCGCAAGCTCAACGAGTACCCGACCGAGGAACTGCCGGAGACGGTGGGCGACACGGACGCGATGCGCGGCACCGAGCTGCGCGCCGTGCTCTGGCAGGCCCTCGCCCGGCTGCCCGAGCTCCAGCGCACCATGCTGGTCCTGCGTTACTACGAGGGCCGTACGGACCCGGAGATCGCGGACATCCTCGACATCAGCGTGGGCACGGTGAAGTCCAGCATCTGGCGGTCGCTCCGCCGGCTGCGCGAGGACGAGGTCCTCAGCTTCGGCCGTGACCAGGAGGAGTCCTTCGGCGAACTGGTCGCCTGAGGACGGGGGGACGCGGGGCCGTCGCTTCGGGGGAAGCGGCGGAAGCGGTTGATGGGGGACCCACCCGGGGGAACTGGGGGGGTGGTGGGGACCCACGGGGGAAACGGGGGTCCACGGGGGACCAACGGGGGAAACAGACAGCGGGACCGGAGGGCCGGGGGGTCTTTCCGGGCCCGCTGTTTGGCGTGGGCGCGCTGGCGCTGGCGCTGGCGTTGGCGTTGGGCGGTGTGCTTGGGGCGCGTCGCTCAGGCCTGGCGCGTGGCCCGCTCAGGCCGCCGCGCGGGCCTTGACGCAGCGGCCCGCCGCCGCGGCCGCGAGCCGGCCGAGGGCCTCCTCCTTGCCGCAGGGGTGCGCGCCGAGCGCGGTCTGGCGGGCCACGATGGAGCGCTCCGCGCGCATCAGGCGCCAGCCCCGGCGCAGCAGGAACGGCACGGACTTGCGGCCCTCGCGCAGATCGCGCAGCAGGCGCCGCCGGAACGTCGTGGCGGGCCGCCCGCGCAGGCAGATCGCGTCCGCCAGGACGCCCAGTTCACGGCAGCGCTCCACGATGTCGGCGGCGAAGATGCCCTCCGCGATGAACAGCGGCGTGCGCTCGATGTCCAGCGACTCCTCGCCGACCCGCGCGCTCGTCGCGATGTCGTACACCGGCACCCGGGTGCGGCCGGTGCGGCACAGCTCGGCGATCGCGGCGAGCGCGACGTCCGCGTCCCAGGACAGCGGGGAGTCCCAGTCGATGTCCGACGTGCCGGCGACCTGAGGCAGCGACGGGTCGGTGCCTTCCTTGTAGAAGTCGTCGAGGCACAGCACGGGCAGCCCCGAGCGGGCGGCGAACGACGACTTGCCCGAGCCGGAGGGGCCGGCGAGCAGCACGACTCGGGTGGGTATCGGGGGATGGGAACCCAATGTCTGTGAACCTTCTCACCAGTGGTCTTGCCGGCGGCAGGCTTACCGGCATTGGTCCGAGCCATTATCAACCGCAGCCGCGGGTGCGCCCAGACCCGGTGCACCGGAAGTGCGTCAGCGATGGTGCAGGACGACCTCCGGGTGGTCCGCGCTCGGGCCGTCCAGGAGCGGGCTGTGCCTGCCGCGCAGGTGCAGGTCGAAGAAGGCCCCGGTGTACGCGCCGGTGATCGCCGCGGCGCGCCCGCCCGGCAGCCCCTCGGGGTCGTCCCCGCCCAACTGACCGGCCAGGGTGGCCAGGTCGGTGAAGGCGAAGTGGTCCGCGCCGGACACCGTCGCCCAGCGCTTCCAGCCGCTCAGCCGGTCCCACGCCGTGTCCCAGGTCCGGTCCCTGCCTCCCGGCCCGTGGTCGGCCGCGGTGCCAAGGAGCAGGAACGGGCGGCCGGACAGGTCCGCCGCGGGCCCGAGGCCGGGGAAGGGGCCGTCGAGGTTCGCCCCGGCGCGGATCCGGCCGTCCTTCGCCATGGCGGCGGCGGTGCCCGCGCCGCCGAGCGAGTGCCCGGCCATGCCGACGCGCCGCCTGTCGATCATGCTCGCGTGCCGCCACACGGGCCGCTTGCCGCCGCTCGTCGGTCCGCCCGGCTTTCCGGTCAGTGCGTCGATGACGTACGAGAGGTCGTCGCCGCGGCCCTTGGCGGCGGCCTCGACGGTGTCCTCGTCGACCCGGCCGCAGGCCGCGCACGGCAGGGTTCCCTTGCCCGGGAACTCGACGCCCACGGCTTCGTACGCGTGGTCCGTCACCGCGACGACGTGCCCCCGGCTCGTCAGTTCCTCGGCCAGGCCCGTGAGCGTGGTGCCGGGGACCTCGAAGCCGGGCGAGAGGAGCACCAGTGGATACGTTCCGCGGGCGGGGAGCGCGCCGGCGCGGGTGTGGGTGCGGGTGCCGCTCAGGACCTCCGGCGGGACGTCGTCGATCCCGCGGTCGTCGAGGAGGAGCCGGGCGCCCTTGGTGGTCATGTACGGGGCCGGGGTGCCGGTGCCCTTCCGCGCCGGGTAGTACAGCGACACCATCAGCTCCCGCGCGCCGGCCTTCGGCACCCACGGGTCGCGGCGGCCGTGGTCGACGAGGTGCAGGGAGGTGCGGCCCACGGCGTGCGGGCCGGTCGGGGCCGGCAGTTTCAGGCGGGGCAGGGTCTTGTGCCGGGCTGCGGTGGCCGCGGCCTCCAGGGTGCCGGGTCCGGAGGCGGTGGACGGGTGGTCCGGGACCTTGTCCGTGCCGCTGGACAGAACGCTCGTTCCACCGGCGAGGGTGAAGGTGAGGAGGGCGGCCACGGCTCCGCGACGGCGGCGCTTGCTCGTGTTCATGGGCGGGAGTTCCTTCTCTCGTGGCCGCACGCCGTGCCGCGGCGGCCTCGGCCCTTCGAAAGTAGGAGCCGGGCCGGGTCGGCGAATCCCGCCGCGGAGCCAACCCCGAGGGTGGCTCCACAGAGCCACGCGGCCACAGAGCCACGCGGCCACAGAGCCACGCGGCCACAGGGCCACGCGGCCCTACGGCGCCGTGCCGCCCGGCACGACGAGCCCGCTCTCGTACGCGAAGACCGCCGCCTGAGTGCGGTCGCGCAGCCGGAGTTTGTGCAGGATGCGGCCCACGTGCGTCTTGACCGTCTCCTCGGCGACGGTCAGCGCGGCGGCGATCTCCGCGTTGGACAGGCCCTGCGCGATCCGGGCCAGCACCTCGGTCTCCCGGCCGGTGAGGGCGTCGATCCGCACCTCGGACCGCTGTCGGGCGGGACCGGACTCGGACCCGGGCCCGGACCCGGTGCTCAGGCGGGCGAACTCCGCGATGAGGCGCCGGGTGAGGTCGGGGGAGAGCAGCGCGTCACCGCCCGCCACCACGCGTACCGCTTCGGCGAGTTCGACGCCCGACGCGTCCTTGAGCAGGAACCCGGCGGCTCCCGCGCGCAGCGCCTCGTACACGTACTCGTCGAGGTTGAAGGTGGTCAGGACCAGGACCTTCGGGTGGACGTCGGGGTGGGCCGTGATCCGGCGGGTGGCGTCGAGGCCGTCGACGCCGGGCATGCGGATGTCCATCACGACCACGTCCGGCCGCAGCTCCGCCGCGAGCGCGACGGCCTCCGCGCCGTCCCGGGCCGTGCCGACGACCTCGATGCCGGGCTGGGCGCCGAGCAGCACCGAGAAGGCGTCGCGGACCATCGCCTGGTCGTCGGCGATCACCACGCGGATCGTCATGCGGGGGTGTCCTTGTCGGTGAGGGAGGCGGCCGCGGCGGGGGTGGTCGGGAGGGTCGCGGTGACTTCATACCCGCCCTCCGGCGTGGGACCCGCGGCGAAGTCGCCGCCGAGCATGGCGGCGCGCTCCCGCATGCCGGTGACGCCGTGGCCCGCGCCGGGCGAGGGCGGGCCGGACCGGGTGGCCGGGCCGTTCGTGACGCGGAGGGCCAACGCCGCGTGGCCGTAGGCGAGTTCGACGGACGTGTCGGCGCCGGGGGCGTGTCGCAGGGTGTTGCTCAGCGCCTCCTGGACCATCCGGTACGCCGACAGCTCCACGCCCGGCGGCAGCGGACGCCGGGGCCCCTCGACCCGGGCGGTCACCGGCAGCCCGGCGGCCCGCACGTGGGACAGCAGGGCGTCGAGCTGGGCGAGGGAGGGCTGCGGGGTGGTGTCGGCCGGGGCGTCGCCGGGGGCGCCGGCGCGCAGCAGGCCGAGCATCCGGCGCAGTTCGGCGAGCCCTTCGAGGGCGTTCGCGCGGATCGCCGCCAGCTCGGTGACCAGTTCGTGCGGCGGGTCCGGTACGCGGTAGGGCGCGGCGTCGGCCTGGATGGAGATGAGGGACATGTGGTGGGCCACCACGTCGTGCAGCTCGCGGGCGATGCGGGCGCGTTCCTCCAGTACGGTGCGCCGCGCCCGCTCGTGCGCCGCCGCCGCGGTCTGCTCGGCGAGCCGGGCCCGGTCCTCGCGGCGGCCGCGGCGGACGGCGCCCGCGAGGAGGGCGGCGCCGAAGAGGACGGTGCCGGCCGCGACCGTCGACCAGGAGCCGACGCCCGCTCCGGCCGCCTTCAGGACCGCGCCCACGGCGGCGCTCGCGGCTGCCGCCACGGCCGCCGAGGGGAGCGGGACCCGCAGGGACAGGAGGAACAGGACGCACGCGTGCACCACCCACGCCCAGATGTCGTTGGCCTGCGAGGGCGGGTGGCCGACGGTGATGCCGGCGAAGCAGGCGAGGGAGAGCCAGCAGGCCTGGACGGGGTTGCGCAGCGCGAGGACCAGCGTGGCCGCGTGGGCGACCGCCAGGAGCCTGGCCGTCGGGTCGGCGCCGGTCGCGGCGAGCGCCACGGCGGTGAGGACCACCAGGGTGTGCGGGAGGCGGCGCAGGGGGCGGGGCCAGGCCAGGGGTGGGAGGGGGTGGCCCCTGCGCAGGGCCGTGCGCACCCTCTTGAGGGGTGGTGTGTGGTCGGACACCGTCGTGACGCTATGCGACCACCGGCGTGGTGCGCGTCCCGCTGGGGAACGGTTTCGGGGCGTAGCTCTTCAGGGGGAGGCCGGGGTGCGCCCCTAGGGGGACGGGGGCGGTGACCGTTCCGTGGGGCCTCGGGAGGGGGCGCGGTCTTTGATACGGGCGGCGTGCTTCAACTACTCTTCGTGCACGCTCGATTACTTACGTATGTTGTGTGGAGGCGGTCCCGATGGCTCGACACCCTGAACGGCACTCGGCGCGACACGCGGCGCCGAGGACTTCCTCCGCGTCCCGTGCGCTGCTGCGTGCGGGGCTCACCGTCTCCGTGGCGGGGGCGGCGCTGGGGCTCGGCGGTGCGGCCGCGAGTGCCGCGCCCGCGGAGGTGCCCGCGCCGGGGGTCGCCACGCCGCTCGGAGACGTCGATCCGGCCCCCGCGGGGAACGCGCTCCTTGACGGGGTGCAGCGGGCCGCGGGCGGCTCGCTGCACCCCGTCAAGAACCTGAAGCTCAACCCCCTGGCCGGGACCGGAGTGGACCCGCTCGACAACGCCGTGGGCACGCAGGTCGCCGACTTCAAGCCGGTGTCCACCGGGATGGTGACGGGGCCGTTCACTCAGGGGTCGCTGTCGGAGATGCCGGGGGTGGGCGTGGTGGCGGGGGCGTTGCCGGGGTGACCCTGCGGGGCTTCCCCAAGCCCGCCCCGATGTGCCTGGGGCGGACTGTTCCGGCAGGCAGTAAGGGCGGGCGGGTGGGGAAGAGCCCCGCGCGGCGGGGCTCAGTAGGCCGCGCCCGACGCGCCCAGCGACCCCGTGGGGTGCCAGACCGTCTTCGTCTCGAGGAAGGCGGTCAGACGGTGAGTGCCGGGCGAGACGGTGAAGTCCGCGTCCGTGTCCACAGCCTGTGGACGGAGCACGCGCTTCAGGTTGTCCGCCGCGGCGATCTCCAGTTCCTTCGCCAGCTCGGCGTCCGCGCCGGCCAGGTCGATGCCGTTCACGTCCTGGTGGGCGGCCAGCGGGAGGGCGATCTCCCTGGTGTTGCCGCTCAGTACGTTGACGACGCCGCCGGGCACGTCGGACGTGGCCAGGACCTCGCCCAGGGAGAGGGCCGGGAGCGGCGCCTTCTCGGAGGCGATGACGACGGCCGTGTTGCCGGCCGCGATCACGGGGGCGACGACCGACACCAGGCCCAGGAAGGACGACTCCTGGGGGGCGACGACCGTCACGACGCCTGTCGGCTCGGGGGTGGAGAGGTTGAAGAACGGGCCCGCGACCGGGTTCGCCCCGCCCACGACCTGGGCGATCTTGTCCGTCCAGCCCGCGTACCAGACCCAGCGGTCGACCGTCGCGTCCACGACCGCGGCGGCCTTGGACTTGGACAGGCCCTCCGCGTCCGCGACCTCGCGGACGAACTGCTCCCGGCGGCCCTCCAGCATCTCCGCGACGCGGTAGAGGACCTGACCGCGGTTGTACGCGGTCGCCCCCGACCAGCCGCCGAACGCCTTGCGCGCGGCCACGACCGCGTCACGGGCGTCCTTGCGGGACGACTGCGGCGCGTTGGCCAGCCACTTGCCCTTCGGGTCCGTCACCTCGTACACCCGGCCGCTCTCGGAACGCGGGAACTTGCCGCCCACGTACAGCTTGTAGGTCTTGAAGACGCTCAGCCGCGTTGCGCCCGCGGCGGAGCCGCCCAGTGATTCCTTAGACATCGAGGTACGCCTCCAGGCCGTGGCGGCCGCCCTCGCGGCCGAAGCCCGATTCCTTGTAGCCGCCGAAGGGCGAGGTCGGGTCGAACTTGTTGAACGTGTTGGCCCAGACGACCCCGGCGCGGAGCTTGTTCGCGACCGCGAGGATGCGCGAGCCCTTCTCCGTCCAGATGCCCGCCGACAGGCCGTACTGCGTGTTGTTCGCCTTGGCGACGGCCTCTTCGGGGGTGCGGAAGGTGAGGACCGAGAGCACCGGGCCGAAGATCTCGTCGCGGGCGACGGTGTGCGCCTGCGTGACGTTCGTGAAGAGCGTCGGCGCGAACCAGTAGCCGGACGTCGGCAGCTCGCAGGGGGCCGACCAGCGCTCGGCGCCCTCCGCCTCGCCGGTCTCGGCGAGGGCGGTGATGCGGGCGAGCTGCTCGGCGGAGTTGATCGCGCCGATGTCGGTGTTCTTGTCGAGCGGGTCGCCCAGGCGGAGGGTCGAGAGCCTGCGCTTGAGGCTGTCGAGCAGCTCCTCCTGGATCGACTCCTGTACGAGGAGACGCGACCCGGCGCAGCAGACCTGGCCCTGGTTGAAGAAGATGCCCGTGACGATGCCCTCGACGGCCTGGTCGATCGGGGCGTCGTCGAAGACGATGTTGGCGCCCTTGCCGCCCAGTTCGAGGGTGAGCTTCTTGTCCGTGCCCGCGAGCGTCCGGGCGATCTCCTTGCCGACGGCCGTGGAGCCGGTGAAGGCGACCTTGTTCACGTCCGGGTGGGCGGTCAGGGCCGCGCCCGTGTCGCCGTATCCGGGAAGGATGTTGACGACGCCCTTCGGGAGGCCCGCCTGGCGGCAGATGTCCGCGAAGAACAGGGCGGAGAGAGGGGTCGTCTCGGCGGGCTTGAGGACCACCGTGTTGCCCGTCGCGAGGGCCGGGGCGATCTTCCAGGCGAGCATCAGGAGCGGGAAGTTCCAGGGGATGACCTGGCCCGCGACGCCCAGGGGCTGCGGGTTCGGGCCGAACCCGGCGTGGCCGAGCTTGTCGGCCCAGCCCGCGTAGTAGAAGAAGTGCGCGGCGACCAGGGGGAGGTCCGCGTCGCGGGTCTCCTTGATCGGCTTGCCGTTGTCGAGGGTCTCCAGGACGGCCAGCTCGCGGCTGCGCTCCTGGATGATGCGGGCGATGCGGAACAGGTACTTCGCCCGCTCGGCGCCCGGCAACGCGGACCACTTCTCGAAGGCCTTGCGGGCCGCCTTCACGGCGCGGTCGACGTCGGCCTGGCCGGCCTGCGCGACCTCGGCGAGGACCTCCTCGGTGGCCGGGCTGACGGACTTGAAGACCTTGCCGTCCGCGGCCTCGGCGAACTCGCCGTCGATGAACAGGCCGTAGGACGGCGCGATGTCGACGACCGAGCGGGACTCGGGTGCCGGTGCGTACTCGAAAGTCGATGCCAGGTTTTCCATGGGTCTCAGTCCACC
This sequence comes from Streptomyces aureoverticillatus, assembly GCF_014649395.1. Lineage (GTDB taxonomy): Bacteria > Actinomycetota > Actinomycetes > Streptomycetales > Streptomycetaceae > Streptomyces > Streptomyces aureoverticillatus. The sequence goes on along the minus strand of NZ_BMSY01000001.1, from coordinate 632,464 downwards.
GTCACGTAGTCAGGGCCGGAGTAGCGTCCGGTGGCCAGCTTCTGGCGCTGCATCAGCAGGTCGTTGAGCAGGCTGGACGCGCCGAAGCGGAACCAGTGGTTGTCCAGCCAGTCCGCGCCCGCGGTCTCGTTGACCAGGACCAGGAACTTGACGGCGTCCTTGGTGGTGCGGATGCCGCCCGCGGGCTTCACGCCCACCTGGACGCCGGTCTGCGCGCGGAAGTCGCGGACGGCCTCCAGCATGAGGAGGGTGTTCGCGGGGGTCGCGTTCACCCCGACCTTGCCGGTCGACGTCTTGATGAAGTCCGCGCCGGCGAGCATGCCGATCCAGCTCGCGCGGCGGATGTTGTCGTACGTCGAGAGTTCGCCGGTCTCGAAGATGACCTTCAGGCGGGCCTGCGCGGAGGCCTCCTTCACGGCGACGATCTCCTCGTACACCTTCATGTAGTCGCCCGCGAGGAAGGCGCCGCGGTCGATGACCATGTCGATCTCGTCCGCGCCCGCCGCGACCGCGTCACGGACGTCGGCGAGCTTCACGCCGAGGGCGGCGCGGCCGGCCGGGAAGGCGGTCGCGACCGAGGCGACCTTGACGTCGCTGCCGGCCACGGCCTCCTTGGCCGTCGCCACCATGTCCGGATACACGCAGACGGCGGCGGTCCTCGGGGTGGTGCGGTCGGTCGGGTCCGGGTGGACCGCCTTCGCGCCCAGGGCCCGGACCTTGCCGGCGGTGTCCGCGCCCTCCAGGGTCGTCAGGTCGATCATGGAGATGGCCAGGTCGATGGCGTACGCCTTCGCCGTGGTCTTGATCGAACGCGTCCCGAGCGAGGCGGCGCGGGCCTCCAGGCCGACGGCGTCGACGCCGGGGAGGCCGTGCAGGAAGCGGCGGAGTGTGGCCGCCGACGCCGTGACGTCGGCGAGGGGGGTGCCGGTGAGCGCGGCTTTCCCCGGGGGTGGTGTCGTCGTCGGCATAGTCACGAGGGGAGCATATCTACGCGCGTAGCGGCCTGTACAGGGGGCTACGGCGCCCGGCTGGACCGGGGGTGGGGTGACCCCGGGCGGGGTGGCCGTCCAGGGGGCTGCCGCCCCCTGGACCCCCGCTGATCGCCGCTTCGCGGCTCGTCCTCAATCGCCGGACGGGCTAAAACCTTGCCGCAGCGGCCAAGATTCAGCCCCTCCGACCAAGATTCAGCCCTCCGGCGCTTGAAGGTCACCGCAGGCCGTTGTCCAGCGCTGTCATCAAGGTGCCCGTGGGAGTGTCTCCCGACATCTCCCACACCATTCCGCCCAGCAGGCCCTTCGACTTCAGCCAGGCCGTCTTCTTGGTGATCGACCAGGGGTCGTCGAAGCTCCACCACTGGCCGTTGTTGCCGGTGTAGCCGTACGTGGAGATGGACTGTTCGTCGTGGTGGACGGTGAGGTTGGGGACGGTGGTGAGGAGGTTGTGGTAGCCCTTGGTGCCCGCCTCCTCGGGGAACTGGCCCGGTGCCGCGCCGTTGGCCGACTGCCATTCGCCCTTGGCGCCGCCGTCGGCGACCTCCTTCCAGCCGCGGCCGTAGAAGGGGAAGCCGATCGTGAGCTTGCGCGGGTGCACGCCGGCGTCGAGGTACGTCTGGACGGCCCGCTCGACGCTGAAGTCGAAGGGGTAGGGGTCCTGGGCGTCGCGGTGCAGGTTGGCCTGGTGGCCGGTCCGCTTGGGCTCCCAGGAGTTGTCGCTACCGGCGCCGTGGAAGTCGTAGCCCTGGACGTTGGCGTAGTCGAGGGAGTCGAAGATCTTCTTCAGGTCCCAGCCCGCCTCGATCTTCGCCGGGTCTGCGGGGGTGAACGCGGTCAGCAGCTTGTGCTCGCCGCCGAGCGCGTCGAGCTGCTTGCGGAACTCCGCCAGGAGCGCGGTGAGGTTGTCCTTGTCGGCGGGGCCCCAGTGGTTGCCCGGGTGGCCCTCGGAGCCCGGCCACTCCCAGTCGATGTCGATGCCGTCGAACACGCCCGCGCCGGAACCGGGGCCGCCCGCGCCGTTGTAGACCGGCAGATTCCCCTTGATCCACACGTCCACGCAGGACTTCACGAACTTCTCCCGCGAGGCGGGTGTCGCCGCCGCGTCCGCGAAGAACTTCGAGAACGTCCAGCCGCCGAGGGAGACGACGACCTTGAGGTGCGGGTGCTTGGCCTTGAGCTTCTTGAGCTGGTTGAAGTTGCCCCGGAGCTTGCCCCAGCCGTCGTCCGCCACGCCGTCCACCGACTGCGACGCCGGGAACGCGCGGCCGTAGTCCGCCTCCGCGTCCCCCGCGCCGGTGCCCTCGTCCGGGTCCTGCGGATTGCCCGAGACGCCCTTGACCACCCCGGCCAGGCAGGTGTGGTTCACCGGATCGACGTTCTCGAAGGCGTAGTTGATGACGTCGAGCTTCGCTGCGGCGCCCGACGTGTCCAGGTTCTTCACGAAGTACTGGCGGCCGTAGATGCCCCACTGCGCGAAGTAGCCGACCTTGAGGTGGTTGCCGGGGCCTGCCACGTCGTCCGTGGTGACGGACAGGGCGTTCGACGCGGGGGAGGCGTTGTCGGCGGTGTCGCGGGCCTTGACCGTGAAGGTGTAGGCCGTGGCGGGGGACAGGCCCTCGACCGTCGTTGCCGCCGTGTCCGCCGGAACCGTCTTCGCCAGCGTCTGGCCCCGATAGACGTCGTACGCGGCCACGGCGACGTTGTCCGTCGACTTGCTCCAGGCCAGCGCCACGGAGGAGGACGTCGTGCCGGTGGCGCGCAGGTCGCCGGGGGCCGTGGGCGGGGTGGGGTCGGTGGCCGGGTCGACCGTGGCGGCCGTGACCGGGGCGCTGGGCGGGCCCGTGTTGCCGCGGCGGTCCTTGGCCCGGACGGTGAAGGTGTAACGCGTGGCCGGCGTGAGGTCCTTGACGGTCGCGGTCGTCGTCGAGGTCGTCGCGACCACGGCGGTGCCGTTCAGGACCTCGTACGTCGTGACGGGGTAGTCGCCCGCCCCGGCCGGGGGCCAGCTCAGCGAGATCGTGCGGGCCGTGGCGGTGGTGACCGTCGGGGTGCCGGGGGCCGTGGGCGGCTTGTCGGGGGTGCCGTCGCACTTGTCGCCGTTGACCGTGCAGCCCGTCGGCGTGCCGATCGGTCCGCGGGCCGTGAACTGGTAGCTGTACGGCTCGGTCGAGCCGCCCGCCGGGACCCTGCCGTTGTAGTACGCGTTCTTCACCGTGACGTGGCTGCCGGAGACGGTCGCCTCACCGTGGGTGTGCCCGCTGACGGTGACGCCGGCCGGCAGGTCGAACTCCAGCGTCCAGTCGGTCGAGGCGGTGGAGCCGCTGTTGCGGATGACGTACTTGCCCTGCCAGGACGAGCCGCTGCCCTCCGTCGTGAAGGTCGCGGTCAGGGTGCCCGCGGCGTGTGCCGGGGCGGCGGTGAGTGCGGTCAGGAGCGAGAGGGGCAGGAGTAACGCGGTCAGCAGGGCGGCGGCCCTGCGTGGGGGGCTGGCTGGTCTCATGGCTCTCCTCGGAGGGTGCGGTGCAGCCGGTTTCCCTTTGTTCCCTTGAGAATTCGGCGTACATGACAACCCTTGATCACGCAAGGTCTGGACCAATGCGGAGGGGTGGGGAGCGGTGCTTTCCCGTCACTCCCGGGCGTCAGGCAGAATCGGCCCCATGACGAGCGACCCGCAGCCCACTCCGGCGGAGCAGGACCCGGCGAAGCCGGCCGACTCCGCGGACCCGGCCGCCCAGACGGAACGGGCGGCCCAGGCGGACCCGGCGAAGTCCGCCGACCTTGCGAAGTCCGCGGACCGGGTGAAGTCCGCAGACCGGGCGAAGTCCGCGGCTCCGGCGGGCCGGGGCGACTCCGCGGCTCCGGCCGACCGGGCGAAGTCCGGGGACCCGGCCGACCGGGCGGACTCCGGGGACCCGGCCGACCGGGCGAAGTCCGGGGACCCGGCCTACAAGGACCGCGTCTACCGGTCTCACGCGGCCATCGCCGGCGGCGTCCTGCTCCTCGCGATCGGCGCCTGGCTCGGCGTCGACGCGCTGGTCCGGGGCGAGGGGCGCACCCCGTGGGTGGCCCTGGCGGGGCTGCTCTTCGCGGTGCCGCTCGTCGTCGCCTACACCGTGCGGCCCGCGGTGTACGCCAACGACGACCGGCTGCGCATCCGCAACCCCTTCCGCACCATCGCCCTTCCCTGGGGAGCGGTCTCGGGCCTGCGGTCCGGCTACTCGAACGAGGTGTTCACGCAGGACGGCGCCAAGTTCCAGCTCTGGGCCATCCCCGTCTCGCTGCGCGGCCGCAAGAAGGCCGCGCGGCGGCACGCCCAGCAGGTCGCCTCGGACGACCCGGTCGCCAGCCGGCTCCGGCCCGGCGCCCCCGGCGCGACGCAGCCGCACGCGCGCGACGCCGGTGACCAGGCCATGGACGACCTGCGTGAGATCGCCGAGCGGCGCGAGGGCGCCGAGTCGGCGCAGGGTGAGCCGGTGGTGCGGTGGGCCTACGAGGTTCTGGCGCCGTGCGCCGCGGGAGCGGTGCTGCTTGCGGTGCTGCTGGGGATGGGCTGACGCGTCCGTCCTGGTCGCAGCAGGGGGGTGCCGTCCTCTGGCTCCCGCCTGTCGCCGCTTCGCGGCTCGTCCTCAAGCGCCGGACGGGCTATTTCCCACCCGCCCGCCCTTTTTGCCCTTCGGGCGGCGGCGGGGGGCTTTTGTCCTTCGGTCGCCAAGGGGAGCGCGCTTTCGCCCTTCGGGCATCAAGGGTGGGTGGGCTTTCGCCCTTCGGGCACCAGGGGGTGGGCCTTCGCCCTTCGGGCACCAGGGGGTGGGTTTTAGCCCTTCGGGCGTCGGGGGGGCCTTCGCCCTTCGGGCGTGGTGGGGTGGGTGGGCGCGGAATAGAGCCCCTCCGGCGGTTGAGGAGCGGGGTCTGGGGCGGAGCCCCAGGAAGGGGCGGGTGGGGCCGTTCACGCAGCCCCCACCCGGAATTCCGCCCACCGCACCCCGTCCGCCGATATGCGGAACCGGCCCTTCCCGAAGCTGTCGCGCCACAGCCAGCCCGCGGGCGTGTGGGTCGCCGCTCCCGACGGCTCCCGGGCCGTGACGCGGCCGAAGGTGCGCGCGCCGTCCGTGCTGCGCCATGATCCGTCCTCGCCGTGCACCGTCAGGCTGGAGTCGTCGGCCACCAGGAGGTCGCCTACGAGGGTGCGGGGTTCCGTGCGCTCACGCCCCTCGCGGTACCGCCAGATCCTGGTCCACGTCAGCCCCTCGTCCGTGCTGACGTGGATCGTGACCAGGCCGTTCTTCGCGGGCGGTGACACCTCTCCGCGCTGTGTCGCGTACAGCCCGCGCCGGCCCGCGACCACCCGGAACACCGGGCCGTCCTTCCCCGGGCCGGACAGCCGGGCCCGCTGCCAGGTGCGGCCCCCGTCCGCGCTCCTGGCCAGCGCGGGCACGCCCGTGCGCGGGTCGGCGCCGGAGACGAACAGGCCGCTCCCCGGTATGTCACCGGCCTGCCCCAACGGGCCCTTCAGAGGCGGCTGGTGGGCCAGGACGTGATGCCGCCCGGTCCTCGGCGACACCGCGAGCAGCCGCTCCCGCACGCAGTCGTTGGGGTCGGAACGGTCGCGCTCCAGGCACTCCTGGACGAGCGTGCCGCCCGGCGCCACCCCCGCCGTCGTGCCCACCGCCCGGGCCGAGCCGCGCCGCCACGTCCGGCCGCCGTCGCGCGTGAACCACGTGCGGTCCGGCACCTCCGCGCGCTCCGCACCCTCCCTGATCAGCGCCCGCCCCGGCCCCAGCACCGCCAGGCCCGCCGAAAGGCCCCGGTCACCCGTCACGTCCGGCAGCGGCGAACGGCCCCGGCGCCACGCCTTCGCGCCCCCGTCCAGCACCCCCACATGCTGGCGGCACCGCCGCCGTGAGCACTCCGCGAGCAGCGTGAACCCCGAGCCGTCCGCCGCGAACCCGATGTCGTACGCCGTGCCCGGCAGCCCCGGCGCCGACGGCACCCGCACCCCCGCGCTCTCCCCGGCCCGAGAGGCCGCCCCACCCGCCGGCGCCCCCGCGTCCCCGCCGCCCGCACAGGCCACCAGCACCAAGGCCCCCACGAGGGCCACCCCGGCCCGGAGCCCCCGCAGCCGCGGCTGCCGTGGGAGCCATGAGAGTCCCCGGAGTCCCGCGAGCCCCCATGGCCCCCGAAGCCCCGGGAGCCATGGGAATCCCCGGAGCCCCCGAACACCCCTCAACATCCGCACATCCATGAGTCCCCCCACCCCGCGACGACCGGCAACTACTCCTGATACACCGCTCGCCGCCCTCGGGTTCCACTCCGCGCACCCGAGATTTCCGAGGGCGCCCACGAAGTCAGTCCCGGTCGTGCGTCGGGCCGGACACCGGCTTCCGCTGCCTCATGCGGGGCGCGTCGGCCGTGTCCGGCCCGTGCGGCGCCCGCGCGAGGGGGGTCGGCGGAGCGCCAAGGTGCCGACGCGCTCCCCAAGGGGGGCGAGGGGAGCGGCATGCAGCGCGTCCATAGTGACGTACAGGGGTTCGAGTGTGACGGCCGGGGGGCATGAGACGCCCCAACTCCCTCAGGGCAGGCCCTCGTTGGCGTGTCGCGGAACGAGCCGTTCCCGTCAGGTCACGGCGGGCCGAGCCAGACCAGGAGCATATGGCCGCCGAACGCCGCCGAGATCAGCGCCGCCCCCGACAGCACCGCGACCATCACCGGCGTACGCACCCGTGCGAGCGCGAGCGCCGGCGGAAGCAGCAGCGGGAAGCCGGGCAGCAGGAAGCGGGCGCGCGGGAAGTAGACGCCGCTGGAGCCGAGCACGATCGCGACCAGCAGCCCCGCGTACACCAGGAGCGGCAGCGGCTGCCCGCCCCCGGTCAGCGACATCGCGTACAACACCAGCGCGCTGAGGAGAACGATCGTCACCACCACCAGGAACAGTTGCGGGCGCTCCACCAGGAACAGCTTCTTCATCCAGCGCAGGGTGCCGATGCCGCCGTCCCACTCGTTGTGCCACAGCTTCTGTACGGCGAAGTAGCCGTCCCAGCGGCCGAGTCGTGCCCCCACCCAGCCGACGTACGCGAGCCAGCCGAGCGGGGCGAGCAGCGCGCCGGTCAGGACGCGGGCGTCGAAGCGGCCCCGCAGCGCGAGCAGCGCGGTGACCGACACGGCGGCGGCGACGGCGATGCCCGTCGGGCGCGTCAGGCCCGCGAGCGCGGCGAGCGCGCCCGCCCACACCCAGCGGCCGGTGAGCACCGCGTACAGCGACCACGCCGCGAGCGCCGTGAACAGCGACTCCGTGTAGCCCATCCACTGCACCAGCGAGACCGGCAGGCACGCCCACAGCGCCACCAGGAGCACGCCCGCGCGCCGCCCGTGCAGCCGGTCACCGATCTTGAAGATCCCCCATGCCGCGAGGAACGAACAGCCCACGGCGATCGCCAGACCCACCCCGCCGCGCGGCGCCGGAAGGAGCGCGTCGCCCGCCCGGATCAGCAGCGGGAGCAGCGGGAAGAAGGCCAGGTTGTTGGTGTCGAAGGCGTGCCCGAGGGTGTCCGCGTACCCGTGCGCGGCGATCTTCAAGTACCAGTCGCAGTCCCAGGATTCGGCCAGCAGATGCCACAGCCCGCGGTGCTCGCGGTGCGCCCAGACGGCGAGCACGAGGACGCCCAGGACGCGCACTGCCGCGAACACGAGGAGCGCGGGCGCCGCGTGCCGCAGCGCGGAGAGCGCGCGCCGGCGCGCGGCCGAGCGGGGCGCCGCCGAGCGGGCGCGGCGCGACGCGGGTACCCGGGACGGTGCGGCCGTCGGAGGGCCGGAGGGGCCAGAGGGGCCGGAGGGGCCGGAGAGGGGAGAGAGGGGTCCGTACGGCACTGCGGCTCCCGGTACGTGAAGGTGCGCTACCGGTCGAACCTTCCTGAGGGACCGGCAGCGCACCGTGGAGCTGCGTCAGTTGTCGTACGGGAACCACCCGTTCGGGTGGATCGGCCCGCGGTCGTCGGGCCAGAGGTCAGATGCCCGCGGCCGCCGCGAGATCCCGCTTCAGGGCCGCGAGCAGTTCCGCCGCCTTCTCGTGGGCCCCGGGCAGCCCGGACCGGTCCGCCACCGGCACCACGACCTCCAGGTAGCACTTGAGCTTCGGCTCGGTGCCGCTGGGGCGCACGATGACGCGCGCGCCGTCGAGCGTGTACCGCAGGCCGTCCGTGGGCGGCAGCGTGTCCGTGCCCTTGGTGAGGTCCTCGGCACGGGTCACGGCCAGGCCCGCGAGGCGCTCCGGCTGCCGCTCGCGCAGGCGGCGCATCGCGGCCGCGATCAGCGACAGGTCCTCCACGCGCACCGACAACTGGTCCGTGGCGTGCAGCCCGTGCTCCAGGGCGAGGTCGTCGAGCAGGTCGAGCAGGGTGCGCCCGTCCGCCTTCAGCGCCGAGGCCAGCTCCGTGATCAGCAGCGCCGCCGTGATGCCGTCCTTGTCGCGTACGCCCTCGGGGTCGACGCAGTAGCCCAGCGCCTCCTCGTAGCCGTACCGCAGGCCCTCGACGCGGGCGATCCACTTGAAGCCGGTGAGCGTCTCCTCGTACGGCAGGCCCGCCGCCTCGGCGATCCGGCCGAGCAGCGACGACGACACGATGGACTCGGCGAAGGCACGTGGCCCATCCGGAGACACCCCCCTGCGGACCAGGTGCGCGGCAAGGAGCGCGCCCACCTCGTCGCCGCGCAGCATCCGCCAGTCCCCGTCACCCACGGGGACCGCCACCGCGCAGCGGTCCGCGTCCGGGTCGTTGGCGATCACCAGGTCGGGGCGGGCCTCGCGGGCCGTGGCGAACGCCAGGTCCATCGCGCCCGGCTCCTCCGGGTTCGGGAAGGCGACCGTCGGGAAGTCCGGGTCGGGCTCCGCCTGCTCCGCGACGAGCACCGGCTCGGGGAAGCCGGCCCGCGCGAACGCGGCGAGCAGCGTGTCCTTGCCGACGCCGTGCATCGCCGTGTAGACGGTGCGGGCGGTCCGGGGGGACCCGGCGGCCAGGACGGCGTCCGTGCGCGCCAGGTAGGCCTCCAGGACGTCCTCACCGAGGGTCTGCCAGCCGCGGTCCGCCCGCGGTACGTCGTGCAGGCTGCGCACCGCGTCGATCTCGGCGGCGATCTCGCCGTCGGCCGGCGGCACGATCTGCGAGCCGTCGCCCAGGTAGACCTTGTAGCCGTTGTCGCGCGGCGGGTTGTGGCTGGCCGTGACCTCCACGCCCGCGACCGCGCCCAGGTGCCTTATCGCGAAGGCCAGGACGGGGGTGGGCAGCGGGCGCGGCAGGACGGCGGCGCGCAGGCCCGCGCCGGTCATCACGGCGGCGGTGTCCCGCGCGAAGTCCGCCGACTTGTACCGCGCGTCGTAGCCGATCACCACGAGGCCGTCCGTGTGGCCCTGGCCCTTCAGGTACGCCGCCAGGCCCGCGGCCGCGCGGATGACCACGGAGCGGTTCATCCGCATGGGGCCCGCGCCCAGCTCGCCGCGGAGGCCGGCGGTGCCGAACTGGAGGGTGCCCGCGAAGCGCCCCGCCAGGTCGGCGGCGGCCGCCGGGTCGCCCGGCGCCGCGGCGACCAGCTTGGCCAGCTCCTCGCGGGTCTCCTGGTCCGGGTCCTCGTCGAGCCAGGCCTGGGCCCGCGTGATGAGTTCTCCGTGATCCTGCACGTGTGGTCAGCCTCTCCGTGAGGTGTCTCGCTGTTCCGGCTTCTCAGGCTTTCCCGCCGGGGCAGGTCAGATGCGGCCCAGCACCTGGCCGAGCAGCTCGCCCATCCGTGTGGCGGAGTCGCGGCCGGCCTGGAGGACCTCTTCGTGGTTGAGGGGCTCACCCGTCATGCCCGCGGCGAGGTTCGTCACCAGCGAGATGCCGAGCACCTCCGCACCCGCCTCGCGGGCCGCGATGGCCTCGAGCACGGTCGACATGCCGACGAGGTCCGCCCCGATGGTGCGGGCCATGCGGATCTCGGCGGGCGTCTCGTAGTGCGGGCCGGGGAACTGCGCGTACACACCCTCTTCGAGGGACGGGTCGATCTCCTTGCACAGCGCGCGCAGCCGCGGCGAGTACAGATCGGTGAGGTCCACGAAGTTCGCGCCGACGATCGGCGACGTCGCGGTCAGGTTCAGGTGGTCGCTGATCAGCACGGGCTGGCCCGGGCGCATGCCCTCGCGCAGGCCGCCGCAGCCGTTGGTCAGCACGATCGTCTTGCACCCGGCGGCGACGGCGGTCCGCACGCCGTGCGCGACGGCGGCCACACCGCGGCCCTCGTAGTAGTGCGTGCGGCCCAGGAAGACCAGGGCGCGCTTGGCGCCGACCTTGAAGGAGCGGATCCGTCCGCCGTGGCCCGCGACGGCCGGCGGCGGGAAGCCCGGCAGCTCGGTGACCGGGAACTCGGCCTCGGGGGCCCCGAGCGCCTCGACGGCCGGCGCCCAGCCGGAGCCCATCACGAGGGCGACGTCGTGGGTCTCGGCGCCCGTCAGCTCGCGCAGGCGCGCGGCGGCGGCGTCGGCGGCGGCGTACGGGTCGCCCTGGATGTCGTCCGGAATAACTGAAGCGTTCACGCCGACGAGGGTAGCCGCTTCCGCCCTACGCGCGTAGATGACGATGCTCACGGGATCCGGATCGTTGTCTTGTCGTTTCCGACAACTGGGGTGGGTGGGCCCTCGCGGGGTGCGCCCCAGTCCCGCCCCTTCTCCGAAACCAGGGGCGGCTGCCCCTGGACCCCGCCTTATCGCCGCTCCGCGGCTCGTCCTCAAACGCCGGACGGGCTGAAATTTTGCCGCGCGTGCTGTTCCGGCAGACAGTGAGGGCGGGTGGGGTGGGGGATAACCCGCCCGGCGTTTGAGGACGAGGCCCGGAGGGCCGAAAAGGGGGAGAGGGGCGGAGCCCCAGACGAGGGGCGGCCGTCAGCAGGGGCGCTTGCGCAGGCCCATCACGTAGTCGTGAGGCGCCCCGCCAGACTCCGCGGCGTCCGCGATCTCCCCGAGATAGCGGGCGGACGGCAACCCACCCTCGTACCCGTTGAGGACATACACCCAGGCCGCCTCCTCCCCCTCCAGCGTGTGCACACGAACCCGCATCCGCCGGTAGATGTCGAGCCCGACCCCCTCCCACCGGTCCATGGACTCCTCGTCCATCGGAGCGATGTCGTACAGCGCGACGAACACCTGGGAACGCGGCGCCTCGACGATCGTCGCGAGCGCCCCCTCCCAGCCCAGGTGCTCGCCCCCGAACGTCAGCCGCCAGTCGTTGAGCCAGCCGGTCGCGCGCAGCGGCGAGTGCGGTGCGCGGCGCGTCATCAGCCGCGCGTCGAGATTGCCGGCGTACGCGGCGTAGAGCGACATGGGGTCGAGGGTACGGCAGTCGCACGGCGCGCTCCCGTCGCACTGGAGGCCCCCCGGAACACACGGCTCGCGGCGGTGCGGGACAATGGCATACGTGACTCGGATCGTGATCATTGGCGGCGGACCCGGCGGATATGAGGCGGCCCTGGTGGCCGCCCAGCTCGGCGCGGAGGTGACCGTCGTCGACTGCGACGGTCTGGGCGGGGCGTCGGTGCTCACCGACTGCGTGCCGTCGAAGACCCTGATCGCGACGGCCGAGGTGATGACCACCTTCGACTCCTCGTACGAGGAGCTGGGGATCATCGTCGAGGACGACACGCCGCACATCGACCAGGCCGCCCGGGTCGTGGGCGTCGACCTGGGCAAGGTCAACCGGCGTGTGAAGCGGCTCGCGCTCGCCCAGTCGCACGACATCACCGCCTCCGTGACGCGCGCGGGGGCGCGCGTGATGCGCGGCCGCGGCCGCCTGGAGGGCCAGCAGGCCATGGACGGCTCCCGCAAGGTCGTCGTGCGCGCCGCCGACGGCTCCGAGGAGACCCTCGTCGCCGACGCCGTCCTGATCGCGACCGGCGGCCACCCGCGCGAGCTGCCCGACGCCCAGCCCGACGGCGAGCGCATCCTCAACTGGACGCAGGTGTACGACCTCGACGAGCTGCCCGAGGAGCTCATCGTGGTCGGTTCGGGTGTGACGGGCGCCGAGTTCGCCGGTGCCTATCAGGCACTCGGCTCGCGGGTCACCCTGGTCTCCTCGCGCGACCGGGTGCTGCCCGGCGAGGACCCGGACGCCGCCGCCGTCCTGGAGGACGTCTTCCGCCGCCGCGGCATGAACGTGATGGGCCGAACCCGCGCCGCGTCCGCCAAGCGCGTGGGCGACCGCGTCGAGGTCACCCTCGCCGACGGCCGCGTCATCTCCGGCTCGCACTGCCTGATGGCCGTCGGCGCCATCCCGAACAGCAGCGGGATGGGCCTGGAGGAGGCCGGGGTCAGGCTCAAGGACTCCGGGCACATCTGGACCGACCGGGTGTCCAGGACCTCCGCCCCGGGCGTGTACGCCGCCGGTGACGTCACCGGCATCTTCGCCCTCGCGTCGGTCGCCGCCATGCAGGGCCGCATCGCGATGTACCACTTCCTGGGCGACGCGGTGACCCCGCTGAACCTGAAGACCGTCTCGTCGAACGTCTTCACCGACCCGGAGATCGCGACCGTCGGCTACAGCCAGGCCGACGTCGACGCCGGCAAGATCGACGCCCGCGTCGTCAAGCTGCCGCTGCTCCGCAACCCGCGCGCGAAGATGCAGGGCATCCGCGACGGCTTCGTCAAGATCTTCTGCCGTCCCGGTACGGGCATCGTGGTCGGCGGTGTCGTCGTGGCGCCGCGCGCCTCGGAACTGATCCACCCCATCTCGATCGCGGTCGACAACAATCTGACGGTGGAACAGATCGCTAACGCCTTCACCGTGTACCCATCGCTTTCGGGCTCGATCGCCGAAGTGGCACGCCAGCTGCACACCCGTAAGGTCAACGGCGAGGCTTGATCCCTGCGGTCCGCCGCGCGGACGCCGGCCGGCCGATGTGATCCCCGCGTCGGTTGGAGCGGCCGGAATCAACTCATCGCAGGTCACAGCCTGTTGCTGCCCATTCGCGCGGCATAGTCGGGGAGAGTACCCCCTATACCACTTTCACCCCTGCCGTGCGAACAACTTCTGTAATTCGGCGCAAACTGCTGAAAGCAGACGGTCGTTGGGGTTACTGTCAGTTTCGTGTTCGCTGCAGAACGTCGCCAATTGATCCTCGAAATGGTGCGGGCCAACGGAGCGGTGTCGCTCCGTGAGCTCGCCCGCGTCGTCCAGACCTCCGAAGTGACCGTACGGCGGGACGTGCGCGCGCTGGAGGCAGAAGGACTCCTCGACCGCCGGCATGGCGGTGCGGTATTGCCGGGCGGATTCACGCGGGAGTCCGGCTTTCCGCAGAAATCACATCTCGCGTCCGCCGAGAAGACGGCCATCGCCGATCTCGCGGCGGGTCTCGTCGAAGAGGGCGAAGCCATCGTCGTCGGGGCGGGTACGACCACGCAGGAGCTGGCCCGCCGGCTCGCGCGGGTGCCCGGCCTGACCGTCGTCACCAACTCCCTGCTGGTGGCACAGGCCCTGGCACACGCCAACCGGGTGGAAGTCGTCATGACCGGCGGCACTCTGCGCGGCTCCAACTACGCGCTCGTGGGCAGCGGCGCCGAGCAGTCCCTACAGGGGCTGAGGGTGTCGCGGGCGTTCCTGTCGGGCAGCGGCCTGACCGCCGAGCGCGGCCTGTCCACCTCCAACATGCTGTCCGCGAGCGTGGACCGCGCGCTCGTGCAGGCCGCCGCGGAGGTGGTGGTCCTCGCCGACCACACCAAACTCGGCACCGACACGATGTTCCAGACGGTGCCGACGGACGTCATCACCCGTCTGGTCACGGACGAACCACCCGCGCACGACGACCGCGCGGCGACCGAACTGCAGGCCCTGGCGGATCAGGGCGTGCAGATCGCGGTCGCCGGAGCGTCGGCGGGCCCCGGCCAGGCCCCCGGAGTTGACTCCGTCCCAGCGGGCCGACAGCCACGCCGGGACGTGCCGCTGCCCGGCCAGCGTCGGGGGCACGGGGGCCATGGCGCGGGGCCCGGCGCCGGACCGCAGCTCCGCAGCGCCTCCGTTCTCGGCGAGCAGCCGGCCGGGGAGCGGGCGGCTCGGGTGGCGGACCTGCGCCGGCGCTGAGCGGTCGAAGCGGCGGAGCGGGTGCGTCGGCCCTAGCGGTCTCCGTACGGGGCCGACGACGGGTCCGCCTTCAGGCCGCGCAGTGTCAAGGTCAGGAGGCGGTCCGCCAGTTCCGGGTCGTCCGGGGACTCCTCGGCCGCCAGCGCGATCGCGTTCGTGAGCTGCATGAGGTCCTCGATCGACACGCCCTGGCGTACCGCGCCCGCCTCCTGGGCGCGGGCCAGGAGCCGGGTGCCGGCCTCCCGCATCGGGCGGCTGCACCTGGCCAGTGCCGAACTGTCGTCCCGCGAGGCCGACATGAGGGCCCGGGCCAGGCCCCGGTACTCACCCGCGTGCGTGATGATCGCCCGCAGCCACTCCACCAGGGCGGTGCACGGCTGCGGGGCGTCCAGGAGGGCGTGGGAGCGGGTGAGCAGGTCGCTCACCGCGTCCTCGAAGACGGCGCTCAGGAGGGCGTGGCGGGTGGGGAAGTGGCGGTACAGCGTGCCGATGCCCACGCCCGCCCGGCGGGCGACGTCCTCCAGGGAGGTGTCCGTGCCGTGCTCCGCGAACGCGGCACGGGCCTCGCTCAGGAGCCGCTGGTGGTTGCGGCGGGCGTCGGCACGCATGTCGTCTCCTCGCGGGGGCGCCCCAGTCCCGCCCCTTTCCCGAAACTGGGGGCTCTGCCCCCAGACCCCCGCTCCTCAATCGCCGGAGGGGCTATACGTGGGCCATATCCAGCCCGTCCGGCGTTTGAGGACGAGCCGCGAAGCGGCGATGGCGGGGGTCCAGGGGGCGGCAGCCCCCTGGTTACGGGAAGGGGCGGGGTTGGGGAATGTTCAGTCCTTGATCTCGCAGATGACCGCCCCGGACGTCAGCGACGCCCCCACCTCCGTGAGGAGGCCCTTGACCGTGCCGGAACGGTGGGCGTTCAGGGGCTGCTCCATCTTCATGGCCTCCAGGACCACGATGAGGTCGCCCTCCTTGACCTCCTGGCCCTCCTCCACCGCGACCTTGACGATCGTGCCCTGCATGGGCGAGGCGAGCGTGTCCCCGGACGCCGCGGGCCCGGACTTCTTCGCCGCCCGGCGCTTCGGCTTGGCCCCGGCCGCCAGGCCGGTACGGGCGAGGGACATGCCGAGGGAGGAGGGCAGGGAGACCTCGAGGCGCTTGCCGCCGACCTCGACGACGACCGTCTCGCGGCCCGGCTCGTCCTCGGCCTCGGCGTCCGCCACCGCCGCGAAGGCGGGGATGTCGTTGACGAACTCGGTCTCGATCCAGCGGGTGTGGACCGTGAACGGCTCGGCGGAGCCGGTGAGTTCGGGAGCGAACGCCGGGTCGGCGACGACCTTGCGGTGGAAGGGGATGGCGGTGGCCATGCCCTCGACGTCGAACTCGGCCAGGGCGCGCGCGGCACGCTGGAGCGCCTGCTCACGCGTCGCACCGGTGACGATCAGCTTGGCGAGCAGCGAGTCCCAGGCCGGGCCGATGACCGAGCCGGTCTCCACGCCCGCGTCGAGCCGCACACCCGGGCCAGACGGCGGCGCGAACGACGTCACCGTGCCGGGGGCGGGCAGGAAGTTGCGGCCCGGGTCCTCGCCGTTGATGCGGAACTCGAAGGAGTGACCGCGCAACTGCGGGTCGTCGTACCCCAGTTCCTCGCCGTCGGCGATCCGGAACATCTCCCGGACCAGGTCGATCCCGGAGACCTCCTCGGTGACCGGGTGCTCCACCTGGAGGCGGGTGTTGACCTCCAGGAAGGAGATCGTGCCGTCCACGCCGACCAGGAACTCCACGGTGCCCGCGCCGACGTAGCCCGCCTCGCGCAGGATCGCCTTGGACGCGCGGTACAGCTCGGCGTTCTGCTCCTCGGACAGGAACGGCGCCGGGGCCTCCTCGACGAGCTTCTGGTGGCGGCGCTGCAGCGAGCAGTCACGGGTGGAGACGACGACCACGTTGCCGTGCTTGTCGGCCAGGCACTGGGTCTCCACGTGCCGCGGCTTGTCCAGGTAGCGCTCCACGAAGCACTCGCCGCGGCCGAAGGCCGCGACGGCCTCGCGCACCGCGGAGTCGTACAGCTCCGGCACCTCTTCGAGGGTGCGGGCCACCTTCAGACCGCGGCCGCCACCGCCGAACGCCGCCTTGATGGCGATGGGCAGGCCGTGCTCCTCGGCGAAGGCGACGACCTCGTCCGCGCCGCTCACCGGGTCCGGCGTGCCCGCGACCAGCGGCGCGCCCGCGCGCTGCGCGATGTGCCGGGCGGCGACCTTGTCGCCCAGGTCCCGGATCGCCTGCGGCGGCGGGCCGATCCAGATCAGGCCCGCGTCCAGGACCGCCTGCGCGAACTCCGCGTTCTCGGAGAGGAAGCCGTAGCCCGGATGGACCGCGTCCGCCCCGGAGTCCTTGGCCGCGGCGAGGACCTTCGCCATGTCCAGGTAGCTGGTGGCCGGAGTGTCACCGCCAAGGGCGAACGCCTCGTCTGCGGCCCGCACATGCAGTGCGTCCCGGTCGGGGTCCGCGTAAACGGCAACGCTCGCGATCCCGGCATCCCGGCACGCCCGGGCGACCCGGACAGCGATTTCGCCACGGTTGGCGATGAGCACCTTGCGCACGATGGCTCCCTCCTTGAAACAAGCCGAGTTTAGGGACTGCCGACACGGGCTTACGACCCGTCCCCAATGGTGAGCTTGCCCACACGGAGCGTGATCCGAGGTCGACTCGTTCCCCGAAATCCCTTGTCGCACCGTGGTACGCAGGGTTCCTCCCCGGCAGCCTAGCCCTCCGGTGTGGTCAAGGTCTCTGTGAGGCCGCGCTGCGGCACGCGGCCATTCTTTGTGGAGTCCCTACGAATGGCCCAACGATTCTTTGCCGTCGGCCCGGCCCTTGTCCCTGGGTTTACCCGTTAGTAGTGTCCCGATGTCTCGTACGTACTAGGGGTAACAGCAGCGGGTGGAGAGTGGGTGGACGCCGTGGCGCGCAGGCCGGTGGCGTGGACGGGTGCCGTGGTGCTCTGGGCGGAGGCGGTCGGCATCGCGCTGCTCAACTGGTTCCTCGGCCTCGTCGTCGACAAGCAGGACATGTCGATGGGCGGGCTCGATCCGCACGCGATGAGCATCGGCGCGTGGATCGCGGGCGGCCTCTTCGGGCTCTACCTCGCGCTGTGCGGCCTGACCCTCGCCCGTACCGGCGCGCGCGACCGCGCGCCCGGCCGCTTCGGGAAGATCCTGCTGATCAGCGCCGCCGTCGTGCACGCCCTGCTCGGCGCGTTCGCGGTCGGCCTGGTGGGCTGGACCGCGTTCTTCTTCATGATGGTGGTGCTCGGGCTCATCGTGCTGACGCTGATGGCGTACGACAAGCAGGAGTCCGAGGACGCCGGGGCCGCCGGGGGCGCCGTGCGGGGTGTCTCTACTTCGCCCACAACTCCGTGATCCCGACGCCCAGTTCCGCGAGCAGGCGGCGCAGCATCGGCAGTGACAGGCCGATGACGTTGCCGTGGTCGCCGTCGATGCCCTCGATGAACGGCGCCGAGCGGCCGTCCAGGGTGAACGCGCCCGCCACGTGCAGCGGTTCGCCGCTCGCCACGTACGCGGCGATCTCCGCGTCGGACGGTTCGCCGAAGCGCACCACCGTGGACGCCGTCGCCGCCGTGTGCCGGCCGGACAGCGTGTCGTACACGCAATGGCCGGTCTGCAGGATGCCCGCGCGGCCCCGCATGTCCTTCCAGCGGGCCGTCGCTTCCTCCGCGTCCGCGGGCTTGCCGAGCGCCCGGCCGTCCAGCTCCAGGACCGAGTCGCAGCCGACGACCAGGGCACCCTTGACGTCCGGGCGGGCCGCCACCACCGACGCCTTCGCCTCCGCGAGGGCCTTGGCCAGTTCGGCGGGGGTCGGCGCGGTCACCGCGTCCTCGTCCACGCCGCTGACGATCACGTCGGGGGCGAGGCCCGCCTGACGCAGCAGGCCCAGGCGGGCGGGGGACTGGGAGGCCAGGACGAGGCGGCGCTGATCACTCATGCGGTCAGGGTAGCGGCGGGTCCTGGCGGGGGCGCCCTGGGCTGCTTCTTCCCTACATGGGGCTTCGCCCCTCTCCCCCTTTTCGGCCCTCCGGGCCTCGTCCTCAAATGCCGGACGGGCTGGTAAGTGGCCGTCGCGTCTCAGGTCACGCCCAGGACCAGCATCGCGACCACCATCGCCAGGGCCAGCAGGACTCCCGCACGGCGCATCTTCGCCTGCATGTCCCGCATGTCCTTGGGCGGGTCGTTCTCCGGATCGGACCACAGCATGCCTTCGATGGTGCGGTCGCGCCGGAGCGCGCGCCTGAGTACGCGTACTCAACTTCCGGCGCGGCTCAGCCCGGCCAGTACGTGCGGCTCCATGCCGCCGGGCCCGGCGCCGGCAGCCGCTCGCGGGCCACCCGTGCCGGGTCCGCCCAGGCGTCCTGGATCCGGGGCGCGCCGGACGGCGCGTTCGCGACCGCCGCGGCGCGCGCCTGGACCACCGCGAGGGCGGCGGCCAGCTCCTCGGGGGTCGGATTGCCTCGTACGACCTTGATCACGAAGTGGCTCCTCGGGGGCGGAGTGGGCGTGCGCTGTCCTACAGCGGGATGTTGCCGTGCTTCTTCGGAGGCAGGGATTCCCGCTTCGTACGGAGCTGACGCAGCCCGCGCACGAGGTGCGAGCGGGTCTCCGACGGCAGGATCACCGCGTCGATGTAGCCGCGCTCCGCCGCCGTGTACGGGTTCAGGAGCGTGTCCTCGTACTCCTGGATCAGCCGGGCGCGGGTGGCCTCCTGGGCCTCCGGCTCGCCGGCCGCGGCGATCGTGCGGCGGTGCAGGATGTTCACCGCGCCCTGCGCGCCCATCACCGCGATCTGCGCCGTCGGCCAGGCCAGGTTGAGGTCGGCGCCCAGGTGCTTGGAGCCCATCACGTCGTACGCCCCGCCGAAGGCCTTGCGGGTGATGACCGTGATCAGCGGGACGGTGGCCTCCGCGTACGCGTAGATCAGCTTCGCGCCGCGGCGGATGATGCCCGTGTGCTCCTGGTCCACGCCCGGCAGGAAGCCCGGCACGTCCACGAACGTGATCACCGGCACGTTGAACGCGTCGCAGGTGCGCACGAAGCGCGCCGCCTTCTCGGACGCGTCGATGTCCAGGCAGCCCGCGAACTGCATCGGCTGGTTCGCCACGATGCCCACGGGGTGGCCCTCGACCCGGCCGAAGCCGGTGATGATGTTCGGCGCGAACAGCGGCTGCGTCTCGAAGAACTCCGCGTCGTCCAGGACGTGCTCGATCACCGTGTGCATGTCGTACGGCTGGTTCGCGCTGTCCGGCACGAGCGTGTCCAGCTCGAGGTCCTCGGCGGTCGGTTCGAGGTCCGCCTCCTCCGGGAACGCCGGGGGCTCGCTCAGGTTGTTCGACGGGAGGTACGAGAGCAGCGACTTGACGTACTCGATCGCGTCCTTCTCGTCGCCCGCCATGTGGTGCGCCACGCCCGACGTGGAGTTGTGCGTGCGGGCGCCGCCGAGCTCCTCGAAGCCCACGTCCTCGCCCGTGACCGTCTTGATGACGTCCGGGCCCGTGATGAACATGTGCGACGTCTGGTCCACCATCACCGTGAAGTCCGTGATCGCCGGGGAGTAGACCGCTCCTCCCGCGCACGGGCCCACGACCAGGCTGATCTGGGGGATCACGCCGGACGCGTGGGTGTTGCGGCGGAAGATCTCCCCGTACATCCCCAGGGCCATGACGCCCTCCTGGATGCGCGCGCCGCCCGAGTCGTTGATGCCGACCACCGGACAGCCCGTCCGCAGCGCGAAGTCCATCACCTTCACGATCTTCTGGCCGAAGACCTCGCCGAGGGCGCCGCCGAACACGGTGAAGTCCTGCGAGAACACCGCCACCGGGCGGCCGTCCACCGTGCCGTAGCCGGTGACCACACCGTCCCCGTACGGGCGGTTCTGCTCCAGGCCGAAGTTCGTCGACCGGTGCCTCGCGAACTCGTCCAGCTCCACGAACGAACCCTCGTCCAGGAGCAGTTCGACGCGCTCGCGCGCCGTCAGCTTGCCCTTCGCGTGCTGCTTCTCGACCGCCCGCTCACTGCCCGCGTGCTTCGCCTCGTCGATGCGGCGGCGCAGGTCCGCCAGCTTTCCCGCCGTCGTGTGGATGTCGATCGCGGCGGATTGCGGTTCCGGCTGCTCCTGTGTCGGCTCGGGCTGCGCTGACTGCTTGTTGGGCACTTGCGGCTCGGACATCGGGGCGCGGCTCCCTGCCTGCTCAGAGGGGACGGTGACGGCTCACGGCTGCTGGCTACTGACTCGTAGCGTATCGGCGCGGATACGCCTGTGCAGTGCGGCGTTTACCACACCTAGGGTGGCTTGCATGACGCCGTCCCATGACTCATCCGACTCATCGCCCGACGTACCCAAGGACCCGGCTTCGGGCTCCAGCGACGTTCCCAGCCGGTGGTCCGACCTCGACCGGCCGCCCCTCGACGCCGGCGCCCTGCGGCGCGCCCTCGTCCGCGAGGGGTCCCTGTGGACCTCCCTCGACGTCGTCGCCGACACCGGCTCCACCAACACCGACCTCGCCGCCCGCGCGGACGAGCTGCCCGAGGGGGCCGTCCTCGTCGCCGAGCGGCAGAGCGCCGGGCGCGGGCGGCTCGACCGGCGCTGGAGCGCGCCCGCGCGCTCCGGGCTCTTCTTCTCCGTCCTGCTCAAGCCGGACGACGTGCCCGTCGAGCGGTGGGGGTGGCTGCCGCTGCTCACCGGCGTCGCCGTCGCCGCCGGCATCTCCCGCTCGGCCGGTGTCGACACCGCCCTGAAGTGGCCCAACGACCTGCTGGTCACCGTCGGCGACGAGGAGCGCAAGGCCGGCGGCATCCTCGCCGAGCGGGCCGGGTCCGTCGGCGGGGGCGGTGTCGTCATCGGCATCGGCGTCAACGTCACGCTGCGCGCGGACGAGCTGCCGGTGCCCGGCGCGGGGTCGCTGGCGCTGGCCGGGGCCGTGAGCACGGACCGGGATCCGGTGCTGCGGGCCGTGCTGCGGGAGCTGGAGCGGTGGTACGGGGAGTGGCGGGCCGCCGGGGGTGACCCGGGGGCGGCGCGGCTCCAGGAGGCCTACGCGGCGGGGTGTGCGACGTTGGGGCGGGTCGTGCGGGCGGAGTTGCCCGGGGGGCGGGCCGTCACGGGCGAGGCGGTGGCCGTGGACGGGGACGGCCGGTTGGTCCTCGCGACGGAGGACGGGGTCCGGGAGCCGGTGGGGGCGGGGGATGTGGTGCATTTGCGGCCGGCCGCCGGGGGGTGAGGGTGCCGTAGCGGCGCCGTACCTTGGGCGGCGCCCATCCCCCTACATCCCGGCACCGCCGAACTTGGGGCTGTGCCCCTCCCCGGATCCGCAACCCCCACCGGGGGCATTGGGAGGAGGGCCGCCCGGGGTGAGGGGCACGTCGGGAGTGAGCTGGGGCACACCTGCCGTAAAGTTGGCGCCGGTCGATATCTGACCGCGGCAGATCGGAAGGGCAGCAGGCGTGACCGTCGACGACACCGGCTCCGGCCAGGGCGCACACCCCGCCCCCGACGGTGACCCCCGACCCGCGGAAGCGGGTGACCCCCGCACCGAAGAAGGGGGTAACCCCCGGCCCGCCGACTCCGTGGAAAGCGGATCCGAGAAGCCGGACGACCCCGAGCTCGGGGAGGACAGCAATCCGCTCGCCCTCCGGCTCGAGCAGTTGATCCTCGGGGCGGACCGGCGCTACACCCCGTTCCAGGCGGCCCGCAGCGCCGGCGTCTCCATGGAACTCGCCTCGCGCTTCTGGCGCGCCATGGGCTTCCCGGACATCGGCCAGGCCAAGGCCCTCACGGAGGCGGACGTCCTGGCTCTGCGGCGGCTCGCCGGTCTCGTCGAGGCGGGGCTGCTCAGCGAGGCCATGGCGGTGCAGGTGGCCCGGTCGACCGGGCAGACCACCGCCCGCCTGGCCGAATGGCAGATCGACTCCTTCCTGGAGGGGCTGACCGAGCCCCCGGAGCCGGGCATGACCCGTACGGAAGTGACGTATCCGCTGGTCGAGCTGTTGCTGCCGGAGCTCGAGGAGTTTCTCGTGTACGTGTGGCGGCGGCAGCTCGCCGCCGCCACGGGGCGGGTCGTCCAGGCTGCGGATGACGAGGAGATGGTGGATCGGCGGCTCGCTGTCGGGTTCGCCGATCTCGTGGGGTTCACGCGGCTCACGCGACGAATGGAGGAAGAGGAACTCGGCGAGCTCGTCGAGGCCTTTGAGACCACCGCCGCGGATCTGGTCGCGGCGCATGGTGGGCGGCTCATCAAGACGCTCGGTGACGAAGTGCTGTACGCCGCCGACGACGCCGGCACCGCCGCGGAGATCGCCCTGCGCCTCATCGAGACCATGGCCAACGACGAGACCATGCCCGAGCTGCGCGTCGGCATCGCCTTCGGGACCGTCACCACGCGGATGGGCGATGTCTTCGGTACGACGGTGAATTTGGCGTCTCGGCTCACCTCGATAGCGCCTCGTGACGCCGTGCTCGTGGACGGGGCGCTCGCGGAGGAGCTCGTCAGGACCGGTGACGCGCCCGCCTCCGAGACCGAGGCCGCCGCCCAGGCCGAGAGGGCCGAGAAGGAGGGCGAGGAGCCGCCCGCGTACCGCTTCGCCCTGCAGCCCATGTGGCAGCGGCCCGTCCGCGGGCTCGGCATCGTCGAACCCTGGCTGCTCGCCCGCCGCGGCTGAACCACGGGTACCCATCGGGTCGCGCGGCTGACATGATCGCCGGGTAACGGTCGTTAACCGGAGATGGAGGGGTCATGGGCGAGCGTCGGTTCGGGGACTTCGTGGGGGTGCGGCGGCACGGGTACGTGGCCGAGCTCGCGCTGGACCGGCCCAAGGCCATGAACGCCGTGTCCAGCGCCATGGCCCGGTCCATCGGCGAGGCCTGCGCCGCGCTCGCCGAGGACCGTGACGTACGCGTGGTCGTGCTCAGCTCCACGCACGAACGCGCCTTCTGCGTGGGCGCCGACCTCAAGGAGCGGAACTCCTTCACGGACGCCGAGTTGGTGCGACAGCGGCCCGTCGCGCGGGCCGCGTACACCGGTGTGCTCGACCTGCCGATGCCCACCATCGCCGCCGTGCACGGCTTCGCGTTGGGGGGTGGTTTCGAGTTGGCCCTGTCGTGTGACGTCATCGTGGCGGACCCGACCGCCGTGGTCGGGCTGCCCGAGGTTTCGGTCGGGGTCATTCCCGGTGGGGGCGGTACGCAGTTGCTGCCTCGGCGGGTCGGGGCCGCGCGGGCCGCCGAGCTGATCTTCTCCGCGCGGCGCGTGGAGGCCGCCGAGGCCAAGGAGTTGGGCCTCGTGGACGTGGTGGCGGGGGTCGGTGAGGACCGGGACGAGGCCCTCGCGCTCGCCGCGCGCATGGCGGGCAACTCGCCCGTCGGACTGCGCGCCGCCAAGCGCGCGCTGCGGCTCGGGCACGGGCTCGACCTCCGCGCGGGCCTCGAGGTCGAGGACGCGGCCTGGCGGTCCGTGGCCTTCTCCGGGGACCGGGCGGAGGGCGTCGCCGCGTTCAACGAGAAGCGGAAGCCGGAGTGGCCCGGGGAGTAGTCGGGTGGGGGCGGGCGCGGTGGCTCGTGGGCGGGGGCCCGGGTGGCGGTTCGGGGGCGGGTGCGGGAGGGCCGTGACCATGGGGTTTTTGGGGCGCTGGATCTCGCATTGCGTGAAATGTCCGTAACCTGGAGCAATGGGTGAGGATGTCCGGCTGCGTGCTGTCGTGGCCCTGGCGCAGGGCATGGCCGCCGCGCACACTCCGCGCGAGTGCTGGCGGGCCGCCGCCCAGGGCGCGATGATCGCCCTGGGCGGGAGCTTCGCCGCGCTGTCCGTGTGGGAGCGCGAGCGCGGGCGGCTGCGCGTGCTGGCGAACGTCGGTGAACGCACCGCCGGGGAGGAGGAGTTCCCCGACAACGAGGCCTACCCCGTGCACCAGTTCCCGGAGATCACCGAGTTTCTGCACGAGCGGTGGGCCGGGGGCGGGGAGCCGCACGCCTGGGTCGAGACGGCGGGCGGGCCCGGGCCCGGCGACGGGGACCGTGCGGGCTACTGCCATCAGCGGGTGGCCGCGCTGCGGCGGCGCGGGCGCGGGTGCTGTGTGGTCGCGCCGATCGTGCTGCACGGGCGGGCGTGGGGCGAGCTGTATGTGGCGCGGTCGGTGGGGGAGCCCGCCTTCGAGCGGGGGGACGCCGACTTCGCCTCCGTGCTGGTCGCCGTGGTCGCCGCGGGGCTCGCCCAGACCGAGCGGCTCGAGGAGGCGCGGCGGCTCGCCTTCACCGACTCCCTGACCGGGCTCGCCAACCGGCGCGCGGTCGATCTGCGGCTCGACGAGGCCGTGGAGCGGCACCGGGCCGAGGGGGTGGTGGTGAGCCTCGTCGTGTGCGACCTGAACGGGCTCAAGCGGGTCAACGACAGCCGCGGGCACGCGGTCGGCGACCGGCTCCTCGAACGCTTCGGGTCGGTGCTCTCGCTGTGCGGGGCGATGCTGCCGGGGGCGCTGGCGGCGCGGCTCGGCGGCGACGAGTTCTGTCTGCTTTCGGTGGGGCCCTCGTCGGACGAGGTGGTGCGGGTCGCCGATGAACTGTGCCTGCGGGCAGGGGAGTTGGAGCTCGGTGACGGGGTCGCCTGCGGTGTCGCGTCCACCGGCGATCCGATCGGTGCGGTGCGGACGGCGCGGCGGTTGTTCCGGCTCGCCGATGCCGCGCAGTACCGGGCGAAGGCCGCGCGGGCGCTGGTGCCGGTGGTGGCCGGGCGCGAGGGCGTCGACGACCCGGTGGTCCGCCTCGCCGACTCGGCCCGCCCGACGGGACCGGGGGAACGCCGCCGCTTCCGCGGCCGCTAACGGCTCCCTTGGCGTGGGCGGTGCCCCCACATACCGGCACCGTCGGACTGGGCCGCCAGGGTCGGGAGCCGCCCCTGGCGGCCCAGCTGCCCACAGCAGGTAGCCGCCAGACGGCCCTTCCCGGCACCGGAAGCCCGGTCTGCCCGGGCGGCAGGTGGGCGGTGCCCGCGCTTCCGGCCCGGAGCCGTCGGGCTGCTGGAAACGGGTGGGCGGGTGGGCGGGTGGGAAAGAAGACCCCCGCGGAGCGGCGGGGAAACCAGAGAGCAGACGGACTCGTGACACGAGGCGATTCAGTGCGTACGCTCCCTGAATATGGATATGCAGACCGTGGTGCTGGGAACCACCGGCACAACCGCAGAGGACGTCGTAGCCGTCGCACGCCACAACGCACGCGTCGAACTCGGCGAGGAGGCCGTCACCGCCCTCGCCGCGGCCCGCGAGATCGTGGACGCGCTCGCGGCCAAGCCGGACCCCGTCTACGGCGTCAGCACCGGCTTCGGCGCCCTCGCCACCCGGCACATCGGCCAGGACCTCCGCGCCGCGCTGCAGCGGAACATCGTGCGGTCGCACGCGGCCGGCATGGGCCCGCGCGTGGAGCGCGAGGTCGTGCGCGCGCTGATGTTCCTGCGCCTGAAGACGGTCTGCTCGGGCCACACCGGCGTACGCCCCGAGGTCGCGCAGACCATGGCGGACGTACTGAACGCGGGCATCACCCCGGTCGTCCACGAGTACGGCTCCCTCGGCTGCTCCGGCGACCTCGCCCCGCTCAGCCACTGCGCGCTGACGCTGATGGGCGAGGGGGACGCCGAGGGGCCCGACGGCGTCACCCGCCCCGCCGGTGAACTGCTCGCCGAGCACGGCATCACCCCCGTCGAGCTCCGCGAGAAGGAGGGCCTCGCCCTCCTCAACGGCACCGACGGCATGCTCGGCATGCTGGTCATGGCCCTCGCCGACCTCGAAACGCTCTACAAGTCCGCCGACGTCACGGCCGCGCTCAGCCTGGAGGCGCTGCTCGGCACCGCCAAGGTGCTCGCCCCGGAGCTGCACGCCATCCGCCCGCACCCGGGCCAGGCCGCCTCCGCCGCCAACATGCTGGCCGTGCTCGCCGGTTCGGGCCTGACGGGCCATCACCAGGACGACGCGCCGCGCGTGCAGGACGCGTACTCGGTGCGCTGCGCCCCGCAGGTCGCGGGGGCGGGCCGGGACACGCTCGCGCACGCCCGTACCGTCGCCGAGCGCGAACTCGCCTCCGCCGTCGACAACCCGGTCGTGCTGCCCGACGGCCGCGTCGAGTCGAACGGCAACTTCCACGGCGCCCCCGTGGCGTACGTACTGGACTTCCTGGCCATCGCCGCCGCCGACCTCGGCTCGATCGCCGAGCGCCGCACCGACCGGCTGCTCGACAAGAACCGGTCGCACGGCCTGCCGCCGTTCCTCGCGGACGACGCGGGCGTCGACTCGGGCCTGATGATCGCCCAGTACACGCAGGCGGCGCTGGTCAGCGAGATGAAGCGGCTCGCCGTGCCCGCCTCCGCCGACTCGATCCCCTCCTCGGCGATGCAGGAGGATCATGTGTCCATGGGGTGGTCGGCCGCGCGCAAGCTGCGTACAGCCGTGGCCAACCTCGGTCGGATCATCGCCGTCGAGCTGTACGCCGCCACGCGCGCGATCGAGCTCCGTGAGGGCCTGACCCCGGCCCCCGCGAGCCGCGCCGTCATCGAGGCGGTCCGCAAGGCCGGCGTCGAGGGCCCCGGCCCCGACCGCTACCTCGCCCCCGACCTCGCGGCCGCCGACACCTTCGTACGCGAGGGTCGCCTCGTCGCGGCAGTGGAGCCCGTGACCGGGCCGCTGGCCTAGCGTCCGCGTACGACCGCGACCCTCACCCCCGCGGCACCGGCTCCGGCTCCGGGCCCTCCGGAGCCGGGTCGTCCGGGTCCGCCCGGTCGCCCCGGTCCGGGCCGCCGCCCGCCCGGTCGCCCGCCGCCAGGTACTCCTCACTGATCTCCCGCGGCCCGAACGGCCACACCTTCTCCCGGCGGGCCCACACCACGAACGCCGCGCAGCCGAGTGCGACCCAGGCCAGGGACCATTCGATGGGGTGGCGGCCGGGGGAGTTCTTGTCCGCGTACCCGTAGATGACCAGCCAGCCCGTCAGGGCGATCAGGCTCGGCAGCGGGTAGAGCCACATGCGGTAGGGGCGGCGCAGCGTCGGCTGGCGGCGGCGCAGGACGGTCAGGGCGAGGATCTGGGCCAGCGCCTGGACCAGGACCATCACCGCCGTGAGGAGCTGGATCAGGGTCGTCAGATCCGTGTGGCGGCCGAGCAGGAAGCCCGCCGACGTCACCACGCCCATCGTGGCGAGGCCCAGCGTGGGGAAGCGGTGGCGGGGGTGCAGCCGGGCGTACGGGCGGAAGAAGACGCGGTCGCGTGCCGCGTCGTAGGGCACGCGGGAGCCGCCGAGCAGGCCGGCGAAGACCGACGCGAACGCGGTGATCAGGATGAGCACCGTGACCACGTTCGCCGGGCCCCTGCCCCAGGTCTCCTCCAGGACCGCCGAGGCCACGGACGTCGAGGCGATGTCGCCGGGATCCGTCATGCGGTGCCAGTCGATGACGCCCAGCGTGCCGATCTGGAGCAGCAGATAGATCGTCATGATGCCGAGGATCGAGAGGACGATCGCGCGCGGGAGCGTGCGGCCGGGGTCCCTGATCTCGGCGCCCAGGTACGCGGCCGTGTTGTAGCCGAGGTAGTCGTAGATGCCGATGGTCAGGCCGCCCGCGAAG
This sequence comes from Streptomyces aureoverticillatus, assembly GCF_014649395.1. Lineage (GTDB taxonomy): Bacteria > Actinomycetota > Actinomycetes > Streptomycetales > Streptomycetaceae > Streptomyces > Streptomyces aureoverticillatus. The sequence continues at coordinate 604,730 of NZ_BMSY01000001.1, read as the reverse complement.
CCGATCCAGAAGTGATTGCTCGTCACCTCGAAGGCGTGCGAGGGGTACGTGAAGGCCATGTCCGCGTCGAAGTGCGTGAGCGAGGCGAGGACGACCAGGCCGACCGAGACGATCATGACGACCCACATCACCGCCGTGATGCGCGCGATGTGCTCGATGCCCCGCCACAGCAGCGCGACGACCAGGGCGATGACGCCGAGTCCGATGAGGTCGCCGGTCGTCTGGCCCATGTCGGGGGCCAGATAGCCCAGGTACTGCACGAAGCCGACGATGCCCGTGGACATGCCGATGGGGATGAAGAGCATCGCCGTCCACACGAAGAGGAACGGCATCAGGCGGCCCGTGCGGTACTGGAACGCCTGGCGCAGGTACACGTAACTGCCGCCGGAGCCCGGCATCGCGGCGCTCAGTTCGGCCCACACGAGGCCGTCCGCCAGCGCGAGGAGCGCGCCCGCGATGAAGCCGATGACGGCCTGTGGCCCGCCGAACGCCGCCACCATCAGCGGGATCGTCACGAACGGGCCGATGCCGCACATCTGGCTCATGTTGATGGCCGTGGCCTGGAAGGGGCCGACCCGGCGGACGAAGCCGGCTTCGGTGGCGGCCGGGCGCCGGGGGGCCGTCATGCCCTGTTCGGGAGCGCGTGGCGCAGGATGCGGGCCCACATGGAGGCGTACTGCCGGGTCAGTGGCCCGGTCACGTAGGGAATGCCGTGGCGCTCGCACAGGTCCCGCACGCGGGGAGCGATCTGCGCGTAGCGGTTGCTGGGCAGGTCGGGGAAGACATGGTGCTCGATCTGGTGGCTGAGATTGCCGCTGAGCACGTGGAAGAGGGGACTGCCCTCGATGTTGGCCGACCCCTGGATCTGCCGCAGATACCACTGGCCCCGCGTCTCGTCCGCCACCTCCTCCTCGGTGAAGGTCCGCACTCCGTCGGGGAAGTGGCCGCAGAAGATGACGGTGTGCGTCCAGATGTTGCGCGCGGTGTTCGCGGTGAGGTTGCCGAGGAGGCAGGGCAGCGCGGAGGGTCCGGCGAGCAGCGGGAAGAACACGTAGTCCTTGGCGAGCTGGCGGGTCGCCTTCCGCGTCAGGGCGGCGGCGTCGCGCAGGAAGTCGCGCGGGCTCTTGCGGCCGGTGATGACCCCGTCCGGCTCCATGTCGTACACCGCGACGCCGAAGTCGAAGAACGGGATGCCCAGGGCGTTGTAGACCGGCTGCAGGAGGTGGAAGGGGTACCAGCGCTGGTCGGGGCTCAGGCGCGAGACCGTGTACCCGAAGTCGCGGTCGCGGCCGAGGACGTTGGTCCAGGTGTGGTGCAGCAGGTTGTGGGAGTGCTTCCAGGCGTCCACGGGACCGATGGCGTCCCACTCCCAGGTGGTCGAGTGAATGGCCGGGTCGCCCAGCCAGTCCCACTGGCCGTGCAGGATGTTGTGGCCGAGCTCCATGTTCTCCAGGATCTTGGCGGTGGTGAGCATGGCCGTGCCCGCCAGCCAGGCGGGCGGCAGGATCGACACGGCGAGGGCCAGGCGCCCGCCGATCTCCAGGCCGCGCTGGGTGGCGATCACCGTCCGGATGTAGCGGGCGTCCTCGTGGCCGCGCGCGGCGGTGATCTCGGCGCGCAGTTCGTCGAGTTCCTTGCCGAGGTCCTCGATCCGGGACGGGGACAGCTGGGGTGCCGTGGGCGTCGTGGTCACCATGGTTCTCCTTGGACGGAGTACGAATGCGGTGCTGCTCAGAGGTCGAGTGCCGTCGGGCCGACCGCCGCCGTCACACAAGTCTGGAGCAGTCGGCCGGGCTCGTCGTGGATGTCGCCGGTCCGCAGATCACGGATCCGGCCGTACGTCAGCGGGGCGAGGCAGCCGAAGCAGATGCCGCGTCGGCATCCGTACGGCATCGCCACTCCCGCGCGCTCGCCGGCCTCCAGGAGCGGTTCGGAGCCGTCGGTCGTGGTCTCGACGCCGGAGCGGGTGAAGCGGACGGGGCCGCCGACGGCGGTGGCGGCGGCCGGTGCGAGGGGGGTGAGGCGGAAGCGCTCGACGTGCAGCCGGTCCGTGAGCCCCGCCCTCCCCCAGTGTTCCTCGATGGCGTCGAGGAGGGACGCCGGACCGCAGGCCCAGGTCTCGCGCTCGCGCCAGTCCGGACAGAGCCTCTCGAAATCCCCCGGAGCGAGGCGGCGGCCGGTGGCCCGCGTGTGGTGTTCGTGGTAGCGCAGCCACGCCAACCGCTCCCGCGCGAGCCGCAGTTCGGTACGGAAGATCGAGGCGGCGGCGTCGGGCGCGCTGTGCAGCAGCACCACGTCGGGGTGGCCGCAGGCGTCGCCGCGGTCCAGCAGCGTCCGCAGCAGTCCCATCACCGGGGTGAGGCCGCTGCCCGCCGTGATCATCAGCATCCGTGGGCGCGGGGCCGGCGGCAGGGTGAACTCGCCCTGGGCCGGGCCGAGGCGGAGCACCGTGCCCGGCCGTACGCGGTGCGCCAGGTACGGGGAGACCCGGCCGCCGGGAACGGCCTTGACGGTGATCGTCAGGAGCCCGTCGCGTCGCTCGGGCGGCGAGGTGAGGGAGTACGTACGCCAGTGCCAGGAGCCGTCGAGCTGGGCGCCGACGGGCAGGTACTGCCCCGCCCGGTGCCCCGCCCAGCCGCGCCCGGGCCGGATGAGCAGCGTCGTGGCGTCGTCGGTCTCCGCCCGGAGCGCCGTCACGCGGCCCGCCGGGTGGCGGGCGTCGAGCAGGGGGTCGAGCAGGCCGAGATAGTCGTCCGGGGTCAGCGGGCTGGTCAGCGGGGCGGCCGCGCGCAGGAGCGGGGTGATGAGGTGCCGGACGAGGCGCTCGGGCAGCCGCCCGCCGAGGGCGGCCGTGCGCGGTGGCATACGCGAAGTCCTCTCGTTGCCCAAGTGGTGGGAGGCACACGCGTGTTGACCCCTCGGGTACGAGGGGGTCGGCCCGACTCCGCCACCGTAGACACGCCGCGGTGGCGGTGGGGAGAACACGGGCGGAGATTCCGCCACGCGCCCGCGGGCCCGTGCACGGGGGCTCAGCGTCCGCGCGGCGTGCTGCGCTGCGGGGATACCGGCGCGTAACACGGGGCTGCCCGGCGCGGAGTTGGCCGAGTCGGTGGGGGCGGCGGGGTGCGGGCCGCCGCCCCGCCCGCCCGGGCCTGGCTTTCACGGCGGCCGGGCCTCGGCCGGCCCAGAACGGGAGGCCTCCGGCCTCCGCCGGGGCTAACGTGGAGGCAGCGACACGTTCTGTAGTCGATGGGGGACCGCGGTGACCATCATGACCGAGCTGCCGACGGCGGCCATAGAGGCCCCTCCGGGCGAAGCCTTCGAGGACATGCTTCGCCTCGTCGAGGAACTGGACACACCTGACGGCTACAGCTGCCGACGGCCGCCATGCCGACGGCACCGCCCTCTCCCTCGTCGCCGAGCTGACTTCCGTCTCCACCAAGGACGGCGACTGGCTGGACAAGCTTGATACGTACGGGCGTGTGGTGCCCGTCTACCTCGTACTCGACATGCAGGCGGAAGAGATCACGGCCTTCTGGGACCCGTCACCGAAGGGCTACCAGTCCCGCACCACAGTCCCGTTCGGAAAGGCGCTGCACGTCCCCGAGCCGTTCGGCTTCGAGCTGGACACGTCCGGCTTCCTCACCCCGGCTGCCGGGACGGCGACCGCCCAGTAGCCGCCGTCAGGCCGTCTCCGTCGGCTCCCGTCGTACGGAGTACAGGACGAACCCCGCCCCGAGCCCCAGGAACGCGGTGCCCCCGGCCACGTACGGAGTCGTGTCGGGGCCGGTGCCGGTGTCGGCCAGATGGGCGTCGGTGGCCGTCTGGGGGGCCGGGGCGGCCGTGTGCCGGGGGAGCGTGCCGGCCGGGGCCGGCGATGCTGTTGCCTTCGCGGAGGGGACGAACCACAGGGCGCCGAGCAGGGCCCCGGCTGTGGCTGCGGTCAACAGCGTGCGACGTGCGGTCACGGGATACGGATCCCCCTTGTGGAGCTGGCGAATTGGCCGTTGGGGCGATGCTAGTGAAAGGCGCGGGTCGCGGGAAAGTCGCAGGGGGAGAGGGCCGTACGCTCCGGCTTATGAGTGCAGACGAGACATCACGCTTTGTGCGGCTCCGCGTCGAATTGGTGGTCGAGGTCGACGGCTCCGAGGAGCTGCGCGGCACCGCCCTGAGCCGCATCGCGGACGACGCCTTCATGCCCGACGACGAGCGCGCGCACGCCCAGACCGCCGTGAAGGAGGACGACGCGGAGGCGCTCGCCTACCTCGTCGACCCCGTCGACCTGATCGGAGACGTGCCCGGAGTGGAGCTCACTCAGGCCTCATGGAGCAGCGAAGTGATCGATTACGATCCCGATTCGCCGGATTGGGACCCGGACGAGGATGATGACGCCGAGGACGACTACGAGGCCGTCGACGAGGACGCCGCAGACGCCGAGGTCGGCGTCAGGCCCTAGTCACGGTGGCGCACGGCGCCCCGGGAAGCGTTTCCGAACATGGGGAGCCCCGGGCGGCAACCGCCGCCCGGGGCTCAGTCGTCTCCTGGTTGCACGGTCGTCCCGGCCGTACCGCAGACGTGGCGTTGCCCACATCTTCGGCAGAAATGGAACGGGATGGGCCTGGCAAGGCGTTAGGCGGGGTTACGGGGGGACCCGCGGGGTCTTGGGGATTCGGCGACGATGGAGAAGCGTGTAATGACGGACAGTAAGCGGCGCAGGGGTCTCATGGCCGTGTCCGCCCTGGTCGGCGGGGTGCTGGTGCTCTCTGCCTGTAGCGACGACGGTGGCGGCGAGAGCGGCTCGGGGAGCGGCAAGAAGTCGCAGAACCAGGTCGACGAGGCGGCGGCGGAGAAGACGTCCGAGGCCAAGATCGCTATCGCACCGAAGAACGGCTCCGACAACGCGGGCATCAACAAGGACGCCAAGGTCACCGTGAGCGAGGGCACGCTCACGAAGGTGGTCATGAAGGCGGAGGGCGGCGCGGCGGTCGCGGGCGAGATATCCGCGGACAAGAAGACCTGGAAGCCCAGCGCCCAGCTGGAGCGCGCCACCACGTACAGGATCGCCGTGACGGCCAAGGACTCCGAGGGCCGCAAGGCGCACGAGAACTCCTCGTTCACCACCGTCTCGAAGGCCAACAGCTTCATCGGCAGCTTCACGCCCGAGGACGGTTCCACGGTCGGCGTGGGCATGCCGGTGTCGATCAACTTCGACAAGGCGATCAGCAACAAGAAGGATGTGCAGTCGCACATCAAGGTGTCCTCCACCAGCGGTCAGGAAGTCGTCGGGCACTGGTTCGGTGCCAACCGGCTCGACTTCCGGCCCCAGGACTACTGGAAGGGCAACTCCACGGTCACGCTGAAGCTGAACCTGGACGGCGTCGAGGGCGCCGACGGGGTCTACGGCGTCCAGCAGAAGACCGTCCAGTTCAAGATCGGCCGCAATCAGGTCTCCGTCGTCGACGCGAAGACCAAGCAGATGAAGATCATGCGGGACGGGAAGGTCGTCAAGACCATCCCGATCTCCGCGGGCGCGCCGGACAACAAGACGTACAACGGCAAGATGGTGATCTCCGAGAAGTTCAAGGAGACCCGGATGAACGGCGCCACCGTCGGCTTCACGGACAGCGACGGCAAGGGGGAGTACGACATCAAGGACGTGCCGCACGCCATGCGCCTGTCCAGCTCCGGCACCTTCATCCACGGCAACTACTGGGGCGCGCCGTCGATCTTCGGCAACGCGAACACCAGCCACGGCTGCATCGGCCTGCGGGACGCCAAGGGCGCGAACGACAAGTCGACGCCGGGCTCCTGGTTCTTCGAGAACACGATCACCGGTGACGTCGTGGACGTCCGCAACACCGGCGACAAGACCATCGCCCCGGACAACGGCCTCAACGGCTGGAACATGAGCTGGGCCGAGTGGAAGGCGGGCTCCGCCGTCTGACCGGCGAACGCCTCTGACCTGCGTGCAGTGGCCCGCACCCCGCCGGGGTGCGGGCCACTTCCGTGTCCACTGTGTTGCGGCGCCATGGTGAACCGGCCAACAACACCAACTATCCCTCTACGCCGCATAGTTGAGCAGATATCGTCCCCCTCGTCAGCATGCGTGACCCAAAGCTTTCACCCGAGGGGGAAACTTGCTCAGACAAGTGCAGAAAGCGAAGAGACCCGTCGCCGCGCGTCGCGCGGCCGCGGCCGGCGTCGCCACCGCCGCGGCCGTGGCGCTCGCGGCGGGCATGACCAGCCCGGCGCAGGCGGCCCCCGACCCCGCCCGCCCGGCCGACGCCTCGGTGGACGAGGTCAAGGTGCCGGTGCGCCACCACATCACGCTCCTCACCGGCGACCGCGTCACCGTCGACGCCAAGGGGCGGGTCACCGCGTTCGACCCCGCCAAGGGCCGTGAACGCATACCCGTGCGGACCAGCAACCGGGACGGGCACACGCTCGTCGTCCCCGCCGACGCCCAGCGCCTGATCGCCGACGGCACCCTCGACCAGCGCCTCTTCGACGTCACGGAACTGAGCAAGAAGGACAACCGCACCGCGCAGAAGCAGGGCCTGAAGGTGATCGTCGCCTACAAGGGCGCGGCCGCCGGCGCGAAGGCCGAGGTGCGCGACGCGGGCGGCACCGACGTCCGCCGCACCCTCAAGACCCTCAACGCGGACGCGGTGGTCACCCCCAAGCAGGACGCCGCCAAGCTGTGGCAGGCCCTGACCGCCGAGCGGGACGGCGCCCGCACCACCGCCTCCGGCATCAGCCGCGTCTGGCTGGACGGGGTGCGCAAGGCCACCCTGGACAAGAGCGTCGCGCAGATCGGCGCGCCGAAGGCCTGGGAAGCCGGGTACGACGGCAAGGGCGTGAAGATCGCGATCCTCGACACCGGCGTCGACGCCACCCACCCCGACCTCAAGGACCAGGTCGTCGCGGCCGAGGACTTCACGCCCTCGCCCGACACCAAGGACCGCGTCGGACACGGCACGCACGTCGCCTCGACGGCCGCGGGCACCGGCGCCAAGAACGGCGCGTACAAGGGCGTCGCACCGGGCGCCAAGATCCTCAACGGCAAGGTCCTCGGCGACACCGGCTCCGGTGACGACTCCGGGATCATCGCGGGCATCGACTGGGCCGCCGCGCAGGGCGCCGACGTGATGAACCTGAGCCTCGGTGGCACCGACACCCCCGGCGTCGATCCGCTGGAGGCCGCCGTCGACAAGGTCTCGGCGGAGAAGGGCATCCTCTTCGCCATCGCCGCGGGCAACGACGGCTCGCCCCGCTCCATCGGCTCGCCCGGCAGCGCGGACGCGGCCCTCACCGTCGGCGCGGTCGACGACAACGACAAGCTCGCGGAATTCTCCAGCGAGGGCCCGCGCGTCGCCGACGGCGCGGTCAAGCCCGACGTGACGGCGCCCGGCGTCGACATCACGGCGGCCGCCGCGCCCGGCAGCGAGATCGAGAAGGAGGTCGGCCAGAAGCCCGACGGCTATCTGACGATCTCCGGTACGTCGATGGCGACCCCGCACGCCGCGGGCGCCGCCGCCCTGCTCAAGCAGCAGCACCCGGACTGGAAGCAGCCCGAGCTGAAGGGCGCGCTCACCGCGTCCACGAAGGCGGGCAAGTACACGGCGTTCCAGCAGGGTTCGGGCCGCATCGCCGTCGACCGGGCGCTCAAGCAGACCGTGATCGCCGACCCGGTGTCGGTCAGCTTCGGCACGCAGCTGTGGCCGCACACCGACGACAAGCCCGTCACCAAGAAGGTCACCTACAAGAACCTCGGCAAGGAAGACGTCACCCTCGACCTCACCGCCGAGAGCACCGATCCGGCGGGCAAGCCCGCTCCCGAGGGCTTATTCACCCTCGGCGCCAAGAAGGTGACCGTCCCCGCCGGCGGCACCGCCGCCGTCGACATCACGGCCGACACCCGCCTCGGCGGCACGGTCGACGGCGCCTACTCCGCGTACGTCGTGGCGAGCGGCGGCGGCCAGAGCGTCCGCACCGCCGCCGCGGTCGACCGCGAGGTCGAGTCGTACGACCTGACCGTCAAGCACATCGGTCGCGACGGGCAGCCGGCGAAGCACCACAGCACGTCCCTCGTCGGCGTCTCCGGGCTCGGCGAGGACCAGTACATCCCGGTGTACGACGAGTCCGGCACCGCCAAGGTCCGGGTGCCCAAGGGCGGTTACGTCCTTGACGCCGGCATCTACGTCGACCCGCGGGACGTCACCAAGGGCGCCGACTGGATCGCGCAGCCGAAGCTGAACGTCACCAAGGCGGCGACGGTCACGGTGGACGCGCGCACCGCCAAGCCGGTCGACATCACCGTGCCGTCCTCCGCCGCCAAGTCCGAGTTCGCCGCGCCCTCGTACGAGATCACCGCGGGCGAGAGCGGCTACAGCTTCGGCTGGTGGCTGGACCGGTACGACGGGCTGCGCAGCGCGCACCTCGGTCCGCAGGTCACCGACGGCTCGTTGCTGCAGAAGTGGGAGGGCCACTGGACGCGGGGCGAGAAGACGGAGTACAGCACCGTCGCCGGCGGCGTCGTCAAGCGGCTCGCGACCGGGTACACCAAGGACTACAAGGAAGCCGACCTCGCCACCGTGAAGGCGGGCCTCGGCGCGTCCTCCAGCGGCAAGACCGCCGCGCTCCTCGCGCTCGGCAGGCTGCCGGGCAGCTTCAGCTCCTCCGGCATCATCGCGCCCCAGAAGGCGCCGAGCACCCGCACCCTGTACGTGTCCACGGCCGACAAGGTCACCTGGAGCCTGAGGTTCGAGCAGCACGCCGGCATCGGCGAGGACGGCTGGCCGATCGTCGACGCCTCGTACACGCTCGGCAAGGCGCAGGCGTTCGCCGCCGGCAAGACGTACACGAAGACGTTCAACACGGCCGTCTTCGGGCCGCGCGTCGGTGGCACCTACGGCGTGCTGCGCGACGGCAACAAGATCGCGGGCTACCTGCCGCTCTTCGCCGACGGCAAGACGCACGCGGGCGGTTCGACGTACACCTCGGTGAAGACGACGCTGGCCCGCAACGGCACCCAGATCGGCGAGAACGACGACCCGCTGACGGGCGAGAAGCCCTTCACGGTGCCCGCCGGTGACGCCGAGTACAAGCTGTCGACGTCCGTGAAGCGCAGCGTCGCCGTGTCCGCGGCCTCCACGCGCATCGACGCGAACTGGACGTTCCGCTCCAAGAAGACGACCACCGCCACGCAGCTCCCGGTCGCCGGCGTGCGCATCAACGCGGCGGTCGGCCTCGACAGCCGGGCCCCCGCGGGCAAGAAGCAGTCCGTACCGGTGACGGTGCAGGGCGCGGCCGCCGGCGCCAACCTGAAGTCCCTCCACATCTACGTCAGTTACGACTACGGCCGAAAGTGGGACCCGCTGCCGGTGAAGAACGGCAAGGTCGAGGTCACCAACCCGGACAAGGGCAAGGCGATCTCGTTCCACGCCAAGATCACGGACAAGAAGGGCAACAAGTCCACGATCTCGATCTACAACGCGTATTACGGGAACTGACCTTCTCCCTGAGGACAGTTGAAGGAGTGTGAGGGGTGGCTCCCGGGGCCGATGGGCTCCGGGAGCCACTTCTTGTCTTCGGACGGTCTTCGGACCGCACACACTTCGACGGCAGGGGGAATCTTGCGTCAGCACAGGAAGAGGGCGTACGCGGTGGTGGTCGCCGTGGCGCTGGGGGCGGGGGCGGTCGGGCCCGCGTCGGCGGGGGCGGACGGCGGGGCGGACTCCCGGAGCCCCGGGCAGGCGCCCGCGCAGGCAGGGCCCGCGCACCGTGCGCAGATCAGCCCCGCGCACCGCCTCACCCTCGTCACCGGCGACCGCGTCGCCGTCGACGCCAAGGGCCGCCTGCTCGGCTTCACGCCGGCCAAGGGGCGCGAGCGCATGCCGGTGAGCACTCGGACGGTGCGCGGGCACTCGCTGGTCCTGCCCTACGACGCCCAGCGGCTCATCGACGCGGGCAAGGTCGACCGACGGCTCTTCGACGTGACGGAGTTGTCCAGGGAGGCGAACCGGAAGGCCCAGCGGAAGGGCCTGAAGCTGATCGTCGGCTACCGGGGCGCCGCGCGCGGCGCCAAGGCCGGTGTCCGCGCGGCCGGTGACACGGCGGTCCGCCGGACCCTGACGTCCCTGAACGCGGACGCCGTGACCACTCCGGGACAGGATGCGGCCGTTCTCTGGAAGACGCTCACGGGCAAGCGCGGCACCGCGTCCGGCATCCGCCGCGTCTGGCTCGACGGCACACGGAAGGCGAGCCTGGACAAGAGCGTCCGGCAGATCGGGGCGCCGAAGGCGTGGCAGGCCGGGCTCGACGGCAAGGGCGTGAAGATCGCCGTCCTGGACACGGGCGTCGACGCCACCCACCCGGACCTGAAGGGCCAGGTGACCGGCGAGAAGAACTTCACGTCGTCGCCGGACGCCAAGGACCGCGTCGGGCACGGCACGCATGTCGCGTCGATCGCGGCGGGTACGGGCGCGAAGTCGAACGGCCGGTTCAAGGGCGTCGCGCCGGGCGCGAAGGTGCTCAACGGCAAGGTCCTCGGCGACGACGGCAGGGGCAGCGACTCCGGGGTCATCGCGGGCATGGAGTGGGCGGCCGCGCAGGGCGCCGACGTCGTCAACCTCAGCCTCGGCGGCACCGACGACATCGGCGTCGACCCGCTGGAGGAGGCCGTCAACAGGCTCTCCGCCGACAAGGGTGTCCTGTTCGCCGTCGCGGCGGGCAACCAGGGCTACCGCGGCTCCGTCGACTCACCGGGCAGCGCGGACGCCGCCCTGACCGTGGGCGCGGTCAATGGCAAGGACAAGCTCGCGGACTTCTCCAGCGAGGGCCCGCGCGTCGGCGACCACGCCGTCAAGCCGGACGTGACGGCGCCCGGCGTGGACATCACGGCCGCCGCGGCTCCCGGCAGTGAGATCGAGAAGGAGCTCGGGCAGAAGCCCGAGGGCTATCTGACGATCTCCGGTACGTCGATGGCGACCCCGCACGTCGCGGGCGCCGCCGCCCTGCTCAAGCAGCGCCACCCCGACTGGAAGGCGGCCGAGCTCAAGCGGGCCCTCACGTCGTCCACGAAGGGCGGCAAGCACACGCCGTACCAGCAGGGTTCGGGACGTGTCGCCGTGGACGAGGCCATCGACCAGTCGGTGGTCGCGGAGCCGGTGTCGCTGAACTTCGGCGCCCCGAAGTGGCCGCACGCCGACGACAAGCCGGTGACCAAGAAGGTGACGTACAGGAACCACGGCACGAAGGACGTCACCCTCGACCTCTCGGTGACGGCCACCGACCCGAAGGGCCGCCCGGCTCCGGACGGCTTCTACACGCTCGGCGCGAAGAAGGTGACGGTCCCGGCGGGCGGCACCGCCTCGGTGAAGCTGACGGCGCACACCGAGCTCGGCGGCACGGGGCGCGGCACGTACTCCGCGTACGTCGTGGCGAAGGGCGGCGGCCAGTCCGTGCGCACGGCCGCCGTGGTGCAGCGTGAGGGGGAGACGCACGAGGTGACGCTGCAGTACGTCGGCCGGGACGGCAGGCCCGCGCGGTACTACTCGTCCGGCCTCCTCGGCCTGAGCGGGCCCGCCGCCGAGTACGACTTCCACTTCAACGACGTGTCCGGCACGGTCAAGGTCCGGGTGCCGAGGGGCGGTTACCTCCTCGACGCGAAGATCTACGAGGACCCGGAGGACTCCGCGAAGGGCGTCGACTGGCTCGCCCGGCCGAAGCTGAACGTCACCAAGGACATGACGCTGACGGTGGACGCGCGGGTGGCGAAGCCGGTGGACATCACGGTGCCCGACAAGGACGCCAAGCAGGTGTCCGCCTTTCCCCAGTACGAGCTGCCGGACGACATGGGCGCGGGAGTGAGCGTCGACTCCTACGCCCGGCTGCGCACCGCGCACCTCGGCCCCGAGGTCACGGACGGCTCGCTGTTCCAGCAGTGGGCCGGGAGCTGGGTCAAGGGCGACGACGAGCAGTACGACGTCGTCTTCGGCGGCAAGGTCAAGCGGCTCGCGACCGGCTGCACCAAGCACTTCAAGGACGGCGAACTGGCCACGCTGAAGGTCCGCCTCGGGGCGTCGGCCAAGGGCAAGAGGGGCGTGGCCAGGGTCACGGGGTGGCTGCCCGGGGGCAGTGGCCTCGGCTCCGGCTGGATGGCTCCGCAGAACGCCCGCACCACGCGGACGTTCCACGTGTCCACGGCGGACAAGGTGGAGTGGGACACGGTCTTCGACCAGCTGGCGGAGGACGAGAACGGCGGGCTGATCTCCGAAGCGACCTACTCGGTCTTCCCGTCGGAGACGTTCAAGGCGGGCAGGACCTACCCGAAGACGTTCAACACGGCCGTGTTCGGGCCGCGCCTCGGGAACGACTACGGGATCTCCCGTGAGGGCAACAAGATCACCGGCTTCGTGCCGGTGGTTTCCGACGGCGAGGGGCACGAGGGCGACTCGGCCTTCTCCTCGGTGCGGACGACCCTGCACCGCGACGGCCGCAGGATCGGCGAGAACAAGGACCCGCTGTCCGGCGACGTGTCCTTCGAGGCGTCGGCGGCGGACGCCGAATACCGCCTGGCCACGTCGGTGCGGCGTGATCCGCGCGTGGCGACCGCCTCCTCCCGCGTCGACGCGAGCTGGACGTTCCGCTCCAAGAAGGTGCGCGAGGCCCGGCTGCCCGCGTCGACGGTCCGCTTCACACCGAAGGTGGGCCTGGACAGCCGGGCAGCCGCGGGGGCGACCCAGGCCGTGCCGGTGACGGTGCAGGGCTCCGCCGCGGGCGACCACCTCAAGTCCCTTTCCGTGTACGTCTCCTACGACCAGGGCCGCACCTGGAGGAAGACCACGGTGCGCGCCGGAAAGATCTCCGTGAAGAACCCGGCGAAGGGCAAGTCGGTCTCCTTCCGTGCCGCGGTCGAGGACAAGAAGGGGAACAAGGCGACGGTGGCGATCTACGACGCGTACTACGGGAAGTAGGACGCGTACGACTGAGGAGAGCGCCCTCCTGGTCTTCCCGGCACCCACCCCGCGTGCACCGTCGAGGTCACCCTCGCGGTGCTGCGCGGCCGGTGGACGACGCTCGTGGTGCGCGGGCTGCCGGCCGGTGGCGTGTACGCGTACAGCGAACTGGCCGCCGCGCTCCCCGGGTTGTCGGACAAGGTGCTCACCGAGCGGCTCGCACAGCTGGTCGATGCCGGGTGGCCCGGCGCAGGGAACCCATGAAAGAGGAACGAGACGCCCCATGAGCACCCACACAGTGGAGTACATCCGCTACCGCGTCCCCGCCGACCGCGCCGCGGAGTTCCTCGCCGCGTACACCCGCGCCGCCGTGCCGCTGGCAGCGGCGCCGCAGTGCGTCGACTACGAACTCACCCGCTGCGAGGAGGACTTCGAGCACTTCGTCCTGCGCATCACCTGGACGTCCACGAAGGACCACCTGGAGGGCTTCAGATCGTCGGAGCACTTCACGGACTTCTTCGCGCACATCCGCCCGTACGTCGAGAACATCGAGGAGATGCGGCACTACACGCCCACGTCGGTGCGCGGCTCCGGGGCGGCCACGCCGACGCTGTACGCGTGGGCGGGCGGCGAGGAGGCCTTCGGGCGTCTGACGGAGGTCTTCTACGAGAAGGTCCTCGCGGACGACCTCCTCGCCCCGGTCTTCGCCGGCCTCGCGCCCGAGCACGCGGCGCACGTCGCGCAGTGGCTCGGGGAGGTCTTCGGCGGCCCGTCGGCGTACTCGCGCGAGCACGGCGGGCCCGACGGCTCAGGGGCGCACGCCCACATGGTCGCCAAGCACTTCGGCAGGGGCATCACCGAGCCGCAGCGCCGCCGCTGGGTGAACCTGATCCAGGACGCGGCGGACGAGGCGGGCCTGCCGACGGACGCCGAGTTCCGCTCCGCGTTCGTGGCCTACGTCGAGTGGGGCACCCGCCTCGCGGTCTACTTCTCCGGCCCCGACGCCGCCCGCCCCGCCGACCAGCCGGTACCGCTGTGGAACTGGGGGGCGGCGCCGCCGTACCAGCCCTGATCCCTCGTTCGGGGAAGAGGCAGGCGACGTCGGCTGCGCGCCGGGTACCGTGAAGACGGGACCCGGCCGCGCGGCCGGGCACCACACACGCAAGGGAGCCGCAGCATGAGTGCGCAGCCGGTCGAGCCGTACAGGTCGACAGCCACGTACGACGAGTTGCGTGACCTCGCTGACGGCATAGTGGGTGAGGCGGATCGGCTTGGCCATCGTGTACGGGCGGACATCAGCGAGCAAGGGATCACCGTCCACATGATGGGTCCGTCCAGGTGGCATGGCCGCATCGTCGTCATGCTCGCCGGCCAGTTCGAGGAACAGGGCGCGGTGGCGATGGCCGAGACCTGGGTCGATCACCCCGCACTTGGCGTGTGCCGTACCGCTGACCTCCTGGTCATGACGCAGGACGCGTGGGATCAGCAGTCCGAGGAGCCCGCTGTCTTCGCCCCTGAGGTATCCGTAGCCATCGAAATCGTCTCCCCCTCCAACCCCGGCAACGACTACATCACCAAACTCCGCGACTACCCCCGCATGGGCGTCCCCGTCTACGTGATCATCGACCCGCGGGACGGCACGGTCACCGTGCACTCCGGGCCGGACACGGCCAGTGGCGAGCCCCGGTACGCGGACACGCCGCGCCGGTACAAGTTCGGCGACGCCGTCCCCATGGGCACGTGGACCATCGACACGGCCAAGTTCCCCCGGTACCGCTCCTGACCCGTCGGACAGCCCCTAGGACACCCTCCGGCGCTCCGGATCCGCGGCCTCGACGCCCCAGCTCGCCAGCAGTCGCAGGCCCTCCGCCGAGGCGGAGTCCGGTTCCGCGTGGTACGTCACCAGGGACTGTTCCGAGTTGTCCTGGAGGCGCATCGTCTCGAAGGAGAGGGTCAGTTCGCCGACCAGGGGGTGGCGCAGCTGCTTCACGCCGTGGCCCTTCTCGCGGACGTCGTGGGTGGCCCACAGGCGTCTGAACTCCTCGCTCTTCACGGAGAGTTCGCCGACCAGGGCGGACAGGAGCGGGTCGTTCGGGTAGCAGCCCGCGTCCATGCGCAGGAAGCTGACGATGTCCGACGCCTTCTGGGCCCAGGTGTCGGCGAACAGCTCCCGCATGTGCTCGTCGAGGAAGACGAGCCGCGCCCAGTTCCGCTCCTCGGCCGGCAGCCGCCCCCAGTCGCCGAACAACGCGGCCGCCATCCGGTTCCAGCCGAGGATGTCGGACCGCCGCCCCACCACGTACGCGGGCACGCCGTCCATCGCGTCCATCAGCTGCCGCACCGCGGGCCGCAGCTGCTGGGCGCGCGGGACCCGCTTCTTCTTGTGCGTGGCCGGCTTCGCCAGGTGCGTGAGGTGCGCGTGCTCGGCGTCGGTCAGGCGCAGGGCGCGCGCGATCGCGTCCAGGACCTCGCCCGACACATTGCGGCCGTTGCCCTGCTCGAGGCGCGTGTAGTACGCCACGGACACCCCCGCGAGCTGCGCCAGCTCCTCGCGGCGCAGGCCCGGCACCCTGCGGTGCCTGCCGTAGCTGGGCAGTCCCACGTCGTGCGGCTGGAGGCGGGCCCTGCGGGTGCGCAGGAACTCGCTCAGCTCGGCACGGCGGTCCAGGCCCTCCGCGGGCGGCACCGGGGGCTGTGTGCCCTGCGGGGCGTTCTCGTCCATGCGTTCCAGTATTCAGGGTCCTACGCCGCTGAGCCTGAT
The DNA here is from genome assembly GCF_014649395.1 of Streptomyces aureoverticillatus. Taxonomy (GTDB): domain Bacteria; phylum Actinomycetota; class Actinomycetes; order Streptomycetales; family Streptomycetaceae; genus Streptomyces; species Streptomyces aureoverticillatus. The sequence continues at coordinate 589,010 of NZ_BMSY01000001.1, read as the reverse complement.
ACCCCTGGTGGTAGGACCGCCGGACGTAGGCACAACGGAGGGCTGGGTGGCCCTTTCCGCAGGTGACAGCCTCGAAGGCATGACCGCAGAGATGACCGCAGCCACGACCGCCCAGACCCTGACCGTCCCCGCGTACGCCGCCGCGTCGGCCAAGGCCCCGCTGGAGCGCACCACCATCGAGCGCCGCCCGGTCGGCGCCTCCGACGTACTGATCGACATCAAGTACGCGGGCATCTGCCACTCCGACATCCACCAGGCCCGCGACGGCTGGGGCGAGGGCATCTTCCCGATGGTGCCCGGCCACGAGATCGCCGGAGTCGTGGCGGAGGTCGGCGCCGACGTCACCAAGTTCAAGGTCGGCGACCGCGTCGGCGTCGGCTGCATGGTCGACTCCTGCCGGGAGTGCGAGAACTGCAAGGCGGGCCTGGAGCAGTACTGCGTCAAGGGCAACATCCAGACGTACAACGCCCTCGACAAGAACGGCGAGCCCACCTACGGCGGCTACTCGCGGCAGATCGTCGTCGACGAGGCCTTCACGCTCCGCATCCCCGACGGCCTCCCCCTCGACGTGGCCGCGCCGCTGCTGTGCGCGGGCATCACCACGTACTCCCCGCTCGCCCACTGGAACGCGGGCCCCGGCAAGAAGGTCGCCGTCGTCGGGCTCGGCGGCCTCGGCCACATGGCCGTCAAGATCGCGCACGCCATGGGCGCCGAGGTGACCGTCCTGTCGCAGTCCCTGCGCAAGAAGGACGACGGCCTGAAGCTGGGCGCCGACCACTACTACGCCACCAGCGACGACGCCACCTTCGAGGAGCTCGCCGGCAGCCTCGACCTGATCGTCTCCACGGTCTCGGCGCCGCTGCCCTTCGACAAGTACCTGAGCCTGCTGAAGACGGACGGCGCGCTGGTGAACGTGGGCGCCCCCGAGGAGCCGGTCTCGCTGAACGTCTTCTCCCTCATGCTCCAGCGCAGGACCCTCGCGGGCTCCGGCATCGGCGGCATCCGGGAGACCCAGGAGATGCTGGACTTCTGCGCCGAGCACGGCCTGGGCGCGGAGATCGAGCTGATCCGGGCCGAGCAGATCAACGAGGCGTACGAGCGGGTGCTGGCGAGCGACGTGCGGTACCGGTTCGTGATCGACGCGTCGACGATCGCTGCGTGAGTCGTGAGTCGTGAGTCGTGAGTCGTGAGCCGGCTTCCTGCGCCGTCCGGTGACCGGAAATCGCCTCGGACCAGCGGCCTAGGGCGCAGAGCGCACCGCCGCAGGACCCAGTGACCGATGTGGGCGCGGGGCGCGCGGACCTAACGTTCTCGGTGTCGGACAGAGCGGCCGGACACCCCCGGCCGGACAGCACCCGGCCGGACACGTCAGGCCAGACACCGAGGAGGTCCGCACGATGACCATCGAGCTGAACCACACGATCGTCACAGCCACGGACAAGAAGGCGTCCGCGCAGTTCCTCGCCGACATCCTGGGGCTCGAAGTCGGCCCGCAGTACGGCCCGTTCATTCCGGTGACCATTCCCAACGGCGTCACCCTCGACTACTACGAGGGCGACGGAGGCCCGTTCGTGCCGCAGCACTACGCCTTCCTCGTCTCCGACGAGGAGTTCGACGCGATCTTCGGCCGGATCAAGGAGCGGGGTCTCACCTACTGGGCGGACCCGTACCACAAGCTGGAGAACCAGATCAACACGAACGACGGCGGCCGCGGCGTGTACTGGGACGACCCGGACGGCCACAAGCTGGAGATCATCACCAAGCCGTACGGGGCCGAGGACTGAGGTCCGCGGCAGCAGCGGCCCGGCCGGGCGGCAGCGGCCCGGAGCAGCGGCTCAGGAGCAGGCACAGGAGGGCCCGGCGGGATCACCCGCCGGGCCCTCGGCGCGCCGCACCGCCGTACGCCGCGTCCCGTTTGCCGCCTTCGCCCCGGCGGCTTAATTTTGCGGCGGCACAGCATTCCCCGGCCGGCAGGAGGAGAACAGCCTCATGGCGAAGGGCTCCGCGCGCCGAACGCCCCGACGGCCCCGCGGGCCGGAGACGGAGCCGGCGCGCACCGCACGTTCGGCGGCGACCGACCGGATGGCGCGTACGCTGCTGCGCCGCCGCAAGAAGGCGCTCAGTCCCGAGGACGTCACGGTCTCGGACCGGCCGATGGTGCGGCGCGCGGTGACGGCCGCCGCGCTCGGCAACACCATGGAGTGGTTCGACTTCGGCGTCTACGCCTATTTGGCGGGCACGATCGGAAAGGTCTTCTTCCCCTCCAGCTCGCCCGGCGCCCAGGTCGTCGCCACCTTCGCCACCTTCGCCGCGGCCTTCCTCGTCCGCCCGCTCGGCGGCCTGGTCTTCGGACCCCTTGGCGACCGCATCGGCCGGCAGCGGGTCCTCGCCGCGACCATGATCATGATGGCGGCCAGCACCTTCGCGGTCGGCCTGCTGCCGACGTACGCCTCGATCGGCTTCGCCGCGCCGCTGCTGCTCCTCGTCTGCCGCCTCGTCCAGGGCTTCTCCACCGGCGGCGAGTACGCCGGTGCCACCACCTACATCGCCGAGTACGCCCCCGACCAGCGGCGCGGCTTCCTCGGCAGCTGGCTCGACTTCGGCACCTTCGTGGGCTACTCGCTGGGCTCCGGCCTGGTCACGGTGCTCACGCTGACGCTCGGGTCGGACGGCATGGAGAGCTGGGGGTGGCGCATCCCCTTCTTCATCGCGGGTCCGCTCGGGCTCATCGGCCTCTACATGCGCCTGAAGCTGGAGGAGACGCCCGCGTTCAAGCAGGAGGCCGCCTACGCGGCGGCCGAGCGCGAGGAGGGCCGCGAGCGGGGCGAGGACGAGGACCCCGTCGAGCAGGCCCGCCAGTCCGGCAAGGGCCGCCTCAAGGAGATCTTCACCCGCCACTGGCAGGCGGTCCTCATCTGCATGGGCCTGGTGCTGCTCTACAACGTCACGAACTACATGGTGACGTCCTACCTGCCGACGTTCATGACGGTGACGCTGGGCGAGAGCGACACCACCGCGCAGCTCCTGGTGCTCGGCACCATGCTGCTCGTGGTGCTCGCGATCACCACCGTGGGCCGCAGCTCCGACCGGTGGGGCAGGCGCCCCATGTTCATGGGCGGCAGCATCGCCTTGATCGCGCTCTCCGTGCCCGCGTTCCTGCTGATCAGGGAGGGCGGCATCCTCTTCCCCGCGTTCGGCTGCGCGATCCTCGCCCTGCTCCTGGTCTGCTTCGCCGGTACGGCGGCGGCCACGCTGCCCGCCCTGTTCCCCACCCGGTTGCGTTACGGCGCCCTGTCGATCGCCTACAACATCTCCGTCTCCCTGTTCGGCGGCACCACTCCGCTGCTGGCCTCGTTCCTGGTCGACCGGACCGGCAACACCCTGGTCCCGGCCTTCTACTTGATGGTGGCGGGCGTGATCGGCCTGGTGTCGACGTTCTTCCTGCACGAGACGGCGGGCCGCCCGCTGCGCGGCTCGGGTCCGATGGTCGAGACGGAGGACGAGGCCCGCGAGATCGTGGCGCGCAGCCGCACGGAGGAGGGGCGCCACGCGCGTGACCTCTGGCTGCGGCTGTGGCATCCCCGGGGCGGGGGCCACGGCCGGGGGCGGGGCCGGTCGCGGAAGTCGGGTGAGGGCGAGGAGTGAGGTGCCTTGCCCCCGCCGGGGGCAAGGCCTCGTGCGGGGGCAGCGGCCTTGTGCGTTGTGCGGGTCAGGGGCGGATGGCGTCGGGCTCGCGGTGTTCCTGGTGGTGGGAGCCGTCCTCGTGCGGGAGGCCGTCCTCGCCGCCCAGGAACCCGAGCACCAGCGGCGTCGCGACCTCCGCGAACTCCTCGAAGTACGCGTGCCGGGCACCCGGGATCAGCCGTGCGCGGGCGTCCGGGATGCGGTCGGCCAGGAGCGCGGCGTTGGCGGTCGGGTTGAAGACGTCGTCGCTTCCGTGCACCACGAGCGTCGGCGCCTCGATCCGGGGCAGCGCGTCCCACGCGTCGTGCCGGGCGCTGGCCCGCAGATGACGGCCGCGGGCGTACGCGGGCATGGCGGGATCCCCGAGCGTGCCGAACTCCGTGCGCCCGGCCGCCTCCTGGGCGGCGATCCACCCGGGCGTGTACATCAGCTCGAGCAGCGTCCGCCGCGCCGCGGCCTCGTCGGCCTGGGCGAGCGCCCGCCGCACGTCGGGCCCGCGCTCGACGCCGTGCGGCGCCCCCGGCGACGTACACCCGAGGACCAGCCGCTCGACCCGCTCCGGGTACTCGGCGGCCAGCCACTGCGCGACGCGCCCGCCCATCGACGTGCCGTACACCCGGGCGCGCCCGATCCCGGCGTGGTCGAGCACGGCCACGACGTCGGCGGCGAACCCGCGCGTGCTGTACGTGTCCGTGTCGGGCCGCCCGCTCTCGCCGGTGCCGCGCCAGTCGACCGTCACGGCCGTGTACGCGGCGGCGAAGTCCCCGACGACGGGGTCCCACCAGTGCCGGCTGTTGGACTGCCCGCTCAGCAGCACCAGCGGCTCACCGGAGCCGCGCAGCTCGTAGTGGAGGAGGGTGCCGTCGGGGGCCTGGGCGTGGGGCACGATCAGGCCTTGGCGATGCCGATGGGGCAGCTCACGCCCGTGCCGCCGATGCCGCAGTAGCCGTCCGGGTTCTTGTCCAGGTACTGCTGGTGGTAGGGCTCGGCCGGCCAGAACGTGCGGTCGGCGGCCGGGAGGACGGTCGTGGTGATGGTGCCGTGGCCGGAGGCGGTGAGGACCTGCTGGTAGGCGTCGCGGGAGGCGGTGGCGGCGGCCTCCTGGGCGGGGGAGTGGGTGTAGATCGCGGAGCGGTACTGGGTGCCGACGTCGTTGCCCTGGCGGAAGCCCTGGGTCGGGTCGTGGGACTCCCAGAAGAGCTTCAACAGCTCCGCGTACGTGACCTTCGCGGGGTCGAAGACGACGCGCACGGCCTCCGTGTGGCCGGTCAGGCCGGAGCAGACCTCTTCGTAGGAGGGGTTCTGCGTATACCCGCCCTGGTAGCCCACGAGGGTCGTCCAGACGCCGTCGGTCCCCCAGAACTTGCGCTCCGCGCCCCAGAAGCAGCCCAGGGCGAAGTCCGCGACCTCCAGGCCCTCGGGGTAGGGGCCGAGCAGCGCGTTGCCGAGCACCGTGTGCCGCGAGGGGACCTCGAACTCGGGTGTCTCGCGGCCCTTGAGGGCCTCCTCGGGGGTGGGGAGGACGGGCGTGCGACCGAAGATCATGTGCTTCTCTCCTCGTGGCGGGGGCGGCGAGTACGTACAACGACGGGGTGGCCGGGGACATTCCTGCCGGTCAGGTGGGCCCCGCCCGGCGCGGGCCGGACTGTGGGGCTCCGCCCCGGACTGAGGAGCTCCGCTCAGTGCGGCAGCGTCGCCGGGCTGCCGCCGTTCGCCTCATAGCCCGCGACCGCCAGGGCGCGGTAGACCGCGTAGTCCGCGGCGGGGTCGTGGGACAGGGTCCAGGGGAGGGCGCCGACGTGGCCGTCGACGTGCACGATCTGGTGCATCGCCTCGCCCCAGCGCTCGCAGCGGACCAGGAAGAAGACCAGGAGATGGCGGACGTGGGCCAGCATCGGGTCGTCCGGGCGGGCGGAGTGCACCGCGAACTGGGCGCCCTCGATCGCCTTGGTCACGACCTCGCTCTGGTAGAACCCGCGCACCAGGTTCACCTCGGGCAGGTGCTCGTACACCGCGAACAGCGGCAGCGCCGACAGCAGCGAGCCCCTGGGGGCGCGGGCGGCCGCGGCCTCCGCGAACGCATACGCCTCTTCGCGGGTGCCGTGCCACTTCTCGCACCAGTAGTGCAGCGCCGCCAGGTGGGCGCCCATGTGGGCGGGCGCGCGGTCCAGGATCTTCAGCCACAGCTGCTCGAACTCCGCGCGCGGATAGGCGAGTCCGCGGGCGATGGACAGCTCGATGATGTACGGAATCGGGTCGCCGGGGGACAGGAGCGCGGCCTGCGAGCAGGCCTCCTTGGCCTCCTCCAGGATGATCCGGAACTCGTCCGTCCCGGCCGTCGCCGTGCGCCATGCCTGCTGCACCAGGAACTCCGCGTGCACCGCCGCGCCGCCCGCGTCCTTCGGGGCCTCCGCGCGCCACACGCGCAGCCACTGCCCGCCCGGCGCATCGCTCACGCCGCCCGGCCGCTGCTGCAACTCCAGCGAAGCCGCGCCCGCGAAGGCCTGCACGCGTTGCCAGCGCTGCTCGCCGTGCACCTCCGTCCCGGCGAGCAGCTGCGACGCGCCGCGCCAGTCCTGCGTGCGCTGCACCAGGTCCAGGACCTCCAGGAGGTCGGCGTCCGGGCCCGGCATGCGGATGTCCAGCTCCTCCTGGCGCGCGAAGCCGTAGTTCGCCGGGTCCGCCGCGTCCGGGGCGCCCGGGTGCACCTGCCGGATTCCGGCGCGCCTGCGCAGCAGGAACGGCCCGAGGACCGCCCCGATCATCACCACTGCCATCAGGACCCAGAGAATCTCCATACGTACAAGCGAACCAGACGCCTGTGACAATTGGCCAACCTGGCCGCCTCGCCCGGTCAACCTGCCCGCGGCGGCCCCCGCCCGTCGCTCCCCGCCCGGCCCCGGCCGCCGTCCCCCATTACGCTCAGGCCGCATGAGTGACTCGCACAGCAGCCAGAGCTTCGAGACCGTCGCCATCCACGCGGGCAACACCGCCGACCCGCTCACCGGCGCCGTCGTCCCGCCCATCTACCAGGTGTCCACGTACAAGCAGGACGGAGTCGGCGGACTGCGCGGCGGCTACGAATACAGCCGCAGCGCCAACCCCACGCGCACCGCCCTGGAGGAGAACCTCGCCGCCCTCGAAGGCGGCCGCCGCGGCCTCGCCTTCGCCTCCGGGCTCGCCGCCGAGGACTGCCTCCTGCGTACGCTGCTCGGTCCCGGCGACCATGTCGTCATCCCCAATGACGCGTACGGCGGCACGTTCCGCCTCTTCGACAAGGTCGTCTCGCGGTGGGGCGTGGAGTGGTCGGTCGCCGACACCTCCGACCCGGCGTCCGTGCGGGCCGCGATCACGCCGCGTACGAAGGCCGTGTGGGTGGAGACGCCGTCCAACCCGCTGCTCGGCATCACCGACATCGAGGCCACCGCCCAGATCGCCCGCGAGGCGGGCGCGAAGCTCGTCGTCGACAACACCTTCGCCAGCCCCTACCTCCAGCAGCCGCTGGCCCTCGGCGCGGACGTCGTCGTGCACTCCCTCACGAAGTACATGGGCGGCCACTCGGACGTGGTCGGCGGCGCGCTCGTGGTCGACGACGCCGATCTCGGCGAGGAGTTGGCGTACCACCAGAACGCCATGGGGGCCGTGGCCGGGCCGTTCGACTCCTGGTTGGTGCTGCGCGGGGTGAAGACGCTCGCCGTGCGCATGGACCGCCACAGCGAGAACGCCGCCCGCATCGCCGACATGCTGACGCGGCACCCGCGCGTGACGAAGGTGCTCTACCCCGGCCTCGACACCCACCCCGGTCACGAGATCGCCGCCAAGCAGATGAAGGCGTTCGGCGGCATGGTGTCCTTCCAGGTCGAGGGCGGCGAGGCGGCGGCCGTCGCGGTCTGCGACCGCGCCAAGCTGTTCACCCTGGGCGAGTCCCTCGGCGGCGTCGAGTCCCTCATCGAACACCCCGGCCGCATGACCCACGCCTCCACCGCGGGCTCCGCCCTGGAGGTCCCGGCCGACCTGGTCCGCCTCTCCGTAGGCATCGAGTCGGCGGACGACTTGCTGGCGGACTTGCAGCAGGCGCTGGGCTAGGCGCGCGGGCGCTGAACGGTCCGGGGTGCCCCCGGCGTTTGGCTCGGGCGCGCCCTGCCCGGGCCGGGGGCGGGGTGGGGTGCGGCGCACTCCACCCCGCGGACGGGGTGCCGCCGTCCGTACCGGCGCCGTCGGCCTGGGGCTGCGTTCAGGGTCGGGAGCCGCCCCTGGCGGCCCAGCTGCCCACAGCAGGTACCGGAACGCCGGGATCGACGCCGAACGACCTTCCCCGGCACCGGAAGCCCGGCTTGCGCGGGCGGCGGGTCGGGGGTACCCACGCCTTCGGCGCGAAGCCGCATGTGTGGTGGAAACGGGCGGGCGGGTGGGAAAAATCCGCCGCGGAGCGGCGGGACAGGAGCACCCCCACCGGCCCGCAGGAGACCAGCAGCCCGCTACCAGCGAGTGAGCGGCGGCGTCGTCCGGGACGGCGGCTCCACCCAGGGCTGGACCTCCGCGGCCCAGACGGCGAAAGCCACCACCGCCGCGAGCAGGAGCAACCACAGCAGCCGCCGCGCCACGGTACGCCGCCGCAGCATGCGGGCCCCCCGCCGCACGGCGTCCTCATGCAGCCCGGGCGGCACGACAGCCGGCCCCCCGGCATCGAGCAGCTCCCGCACGACGGCCTCACGCCGCTCCTGCTGACTCACGACGCCGCCTTCCCGAGCGCACCGGGCGGAACCGGCGGCACCGGGGGTGCCGCAGAAAGGGGAGCCGGCCCCCGAGGGGGATGGAGTACGACCGAGACGGCCCGCGCACACAGAGTGCGGACCCGCTCGGGGGGCAACCCGAGCAGCGCCGCGGTCTGCTCCTCGGCCACACCCTCGTACAACCGCAGCACCAGCACGAGCCGCTCCTGCGGGGACAGCCGCGAGAGCGGCCCCCCGTCCCCACGGCGTCGGCAGGGCCGACGGGGCCACGGCCGCGCCCCGCGCGCGTAGCGGACGACGAGGGCGGTACGGGTGCGGTCGTAGGGGTCCTCGCCGCGCAACCGGTCCCACGAGGCGTACGTGGATGCGAGGGCAGCCGTGAGCAGCGCCCGCGCGCGCGGATTGGCACCGGGAGGCTCACCGGTCAGCAGCGTGGCGGCATGCAGAAGACGCCCTGCCGCGCCCGCGACGAACGCCTGGAACTCCCGGGCGCGGCGGGCCTGTTGGGCGGCCTGCCGCTCTCGCACCGCGCCTCCCGCCGTACGGCATAGAAGGACCCGGTTTCATCTGAGGCCAGGCACGGCGCCCAGGTCAAGAGCCCTGCGCGAGCGGGCCCCTTCCTCAGGGCCCGCTCGGCGCCCGGCCGCGGCAGTCGGCGGACCGCGGCCGGGTGCTCAGGAGTCTGCCGGGGCGACGGAGTCCGGGACCCCCTGGGCGGACTGCCGCGCCGAGAGCGCGGAGTTGAAGCGGGTGAGGAGCGCGGTGAAGCTCTCGCGTTCGGCCGGGGCCCAGTCGTGCGTGAGCTCGGCCATCAGCTCGCGCCGCGAGGAGCGGACCTCGTCCAGGCGGGCCTGCCCGCGCGGCGAGAGCTGGAGCACGACCGCACGGCCGTCCTCGGGGTGGGAGGTGCGCTTGACCAGGCCGGTGTCGACCAGGGGCGCGACCTGCCGGGTGACGGTCGACGAGTCGATGCCCATGCTCGCCGCGAGCGCCTTGACGCCCATCGGACCTTCCTTGTCGAGGCGGTTGAGCAGCAGATACGCGGCGCGGTCCATGGAGTTGCGGACCTGTCCGACGCCGCCGAGGCGGGTCTGCTCGGCACGCCGTGCGAACACCGCAACCTGGTGCTGCAACGTGTCGAGGAGGCCGGGATCGCTGGCGGTCGTCATGTCCGGAGTTGTGGGCATGGCCGGGGGCTCACTTCATGGGAAGGGTGGTGGGTTGGGGGACAGGGTACGCGGCCCGGGCGCTACCCGTACCGGCGCTGCGCAAACCCGTCTCGCCGCTTGGTCACACCAGGAGGAGACGCGCGTGAACTGCGAGACTGCAGTCATGAGCTACCGCACGACTCGCTCCTTTCCGACGGTGACGCTCGACGACGTACGCGGCGCGCAGAAGATGCTCCTGGGGGTCTCCCGGGTCACCGCCATGGAGGGCAGCAGGCATCTGTCGCGGCTGGTGGGCGCGCCGGTGCACTTCAAGTGCGAGAACCTCCAGCGGACCGGCTCCTTCAAGCTCCGCGGCGCCTACGTACGCATCGCCGGCCTGCTCCCCGAAGAGCGCGCCGCCGGCGTCGTCGCGGCCAGCGCCGGGAACCACGCGCAGGGCGTCGCGCTCGCGTCCTCGCTGCTCGGCGTCCGCTCGACGGTGTTCATGCCGGTCGGCGCCCCGCTGCCGAAGGTCGCGGCGACCCGGGACTACGGGGCGGAGGTCCGGCTGCGGGGCCACGTCGTCGACGAGACGCTGGCGGCCGCGCAGGACTACGCGCGCGAGACGGGCGCGGTCTTCATCCACCCCTTCGACCACCCGGACATCGTCGCCGGACAGGGCACCGTCGGCCTGGAGATCCTGGAGCAGTGCCCGGAGGTGCGCACGCTCGCCATCGGCGTGGGCGGCGGCGGCCTGGCCGCGGGCATCGCCGTCGCGGTCAAGTCGCTGCGCCCGGACGTACGCCTGGTCGGGGTGCAGGCGGCGGGCTCGGCCGCGTACCCGCCCTCGCTGGCCGCGGGCCGGCCGGTGTCGATCGACAACCCGGTGACGATGGCGGACGGCATCAAGGTGGGGCGCCCCGGCGACGTACCGTTCCGGATCGTCGAGGAACTGGTGGACGAGATCGTCACGGTCTCCGAGGACGATCTGTCAAGTGCCTTGCTGCTGTGCCTGGAGCGGGCCAAGATGGTCGTCGAACCCGCGGGCGCGAGCCCGGTGGCGGCGCTCCTGAGCGATCCCGGCGCCTTCGAGGGGCCGGTCGTCGCGCTCCTCTCCGGCGGCAACGTGGACCCGCTCCTGATGCAGCGCATCCTGCGCCACGGCATGGCGGCGGCGGGCCGCTATCTGTCGCTGCGGCTGCGCCTGACGGACCGGCCGGGCGCCCTGGCCACACTCCTCGGGGTGCTCTCGGAGGTCGACGCCAATGTCCTCGACGTGAGTCATGTACGGACCGATCCCCGGCTCGGGCTCACGGAGGCGGAGGTGGAACTGCACCTGGAGACGAAGGGCCCCGAGCACTGCGCGGACGTCGGCACGGCGCTGCGGGACGCGGGGTACACGGTCATCGGCTGACCGGGACCGGTCGGCCTTGGTCGGCCTTGGTCGGTCAGGGGGCGTACGACGAAGCCGCGCACGCCGCCGGTTTTCCACAGCCGCACAAATCCATTGAGAAGACGCGATGTATCGCGTTAGAGTGTGATTCACGCCACTGAGAGTCGGGCGATGGGAACCCGGCAAACCTAAGCTCATCGCTAGGAAACCACCCAAAACATGGGAGACCCCCTATGCCAGGCGCCATCTACGCCGAAGGTCTGGTCAAGACCTTCGGTGACGTAAGGGCTCTGGACGGCGTCGATCTCGATGTCCCGGAAGGCACCGTCCTCGGCCTCCTCGGGCCGAACGGCGCGGGAAAGACGACGGCGGTCCGTTGTCTGACCACGCTGCTGACCCCCGACAGCGGCCGGGCGTTCGTCGCCGGGATCGATGTCCTGAAGCATCCGAACGAAGTGCGGCGCTCGATCGGCCTGTCCGGCCAATTCGCCGCCGTGGACGAGTATCTGACAGGCCGTGAGAATCTCCAGATGGTCGGCCAGCTCTATGAGATGCGGGCGAAGGAAGCCAAGATCAGGGCGGGTGAGCTGCTTGAGCGCTTCCACCTCGCGGACGCCGCGGACCGCCCCTCCAAGACGTATTCGGGCGGCATGCGCCGCCGCCTGGACCTCGCCGCGGCGCTGGTCGTCTCGCCGCCGGTGATGTTCATGGACGAGCCGACGACCGGCCTCGACCCGCGCAACCGCCAGGGCCTGTGGGAGGTCATCCAGGAGCTCGTCGCCGGCGGCACCACCCTGCTGCTCACCACGCAGTATCTGGAAGAGGCCGACCACCTGGCGCACGACATCTGCGTCGTCGACCACGGCCGCGTCATCGCCCGCGGCACCGCCGACCAGCTCAAGGCCCAGACCGGCGGCGAGCGCGTCGAGGTCGTGGTGCACGAGCCGGCCCACATCGCGGCCGCCGGCGAGATCCTGGCCGGCTTCGGCAAGGGCGAGGCCACCGTCGACCGGCACACGCGCAAGCTGACGGTCCCCGTCACGGGCGGCGCCAAGCTGCTCGCGGAAGTCATCCGCGAGCTCGACGCCCGCGGCATCGAGATCGACGACATCGGCCTGCGCCGCCCCACCCTCGACGACGTCTTCATCTCCCTGACGGGGCACATGGCCGAGGCCACGGACACGGACGAGGAAAAGGAGGCCACCCCGTGAGCGCCGTCACCCGCACCGTGCCCGCCCCCACCCCGGCCAGCGGCATCGGCAAGTCCGTCCGCGACTCCCTGGTCATCGCCCGCCGCAATCTGATCCGCATGTCCCGGATTCCCGAGATGATCCTCTTCGGGCTCATCCAACCGGTGATGTTCGTGGTCCTGTTCACGTACGTCTTCGGCGGGTCCATCCAGGTCGGCGGCTCCCTCTCCTCGCAGGACTACCGCGAGTTCCTGATGGCGGGCATCTTCGCGCAGACCGTCACCTTCGCCACGGCCGGTGCGGGCGCCGGTATCGCGGACGACATGCACAAGGGCCTCATCGACCGATTCCGCTCCCTGCCCATGGCGCGCGGGGCGGTCCTCACCGGCCGCACCGTGGCCGACCTGGTGCAGACCGCGCTGACCCTGGTCGTGCTCGCCCTGGTCGCGCTCCTCATCGGCTGGCGCGCCCACGAGAACTTCGGCAAGATCCTCGCGGGCTTCGGCCTGCTGCTCCTGCTCGGCTATGCCTTCTCGTGGATCGGCGCCCTGATCGGCCTGTCGGTGCGCACGCCGGAGGCCGCGACCTCGGGCGGGCTGATCTGGCTCTTCCCGCTGACGTTCATCTCGAACGCCTTCGTGGACTCCAACAACCTGCCGACGTTCTTCCGGCACATCGCCGAGTGGAACCCGTTCAGCACCACCGTGCAGGCGTGCCGCGAGCTGTTCGGCAATCTGCCGCCCGGCTTCAAGACCCCGGACGCCTGGCCCATGCAGCACCCGGTGCTCGCCTCGGTGCTCTGGTCGGTGGTGATCCTGGTGGTCTTCCGCACCCTCGCGGTCCGCAAGTACCGCTCGGCGGCCGTCTGAGCCCCGCCTGCCAGGCGATGCGCGCCGCCTGCATCCGGCCCCGGATGCCGAGCTTGCCGTAGATGCTGCGCAGGTGGTCCTTGGCGGTGTCGGAGCTGATGGTGAGGGCCGCGGCGATCTGCGGGTTGGAGAGGCCCTCGCCGACGAGTTCGAGCACTTCGAGCTCGCGCGTGGACAGGGCGGCGAGGAGCGCCCGCGCCTCGTCCCGCGCCGCCGGGGCGCAGCCGGGGCCGGGGCAGGATCCGGCCACCACGCCGACCAGTTCGGGGCCGAGGACCGGGCCGCCCGCGGCCGCCGCGGGGACCGCCCACGGCAGGTGCGCGGCGGCCGTGGCCCGGTGCAGCACGCCGGCCGGCCGGCAGGCCAGGATCCGGCGCAGCCCGCCGCAGGTGAACCGGTGGGCGAGCAGCAGGACGGCCACCGGCGCGGACGGCGCGGTCGCCGCGGTGAGCCGGTGCAGCGCGCTGAGCGCCGCGCCCTCGTCCCCCTGGCTGACCACCAGCACGCGGGGCAGGGCGCGGCGCACCAGCGCCACCTCCCGGCCCGGCTCGTCCTCGTCGGCGACGCGATGGCGCCCCTCCGCCTCCAAAGCGGCGCGCAGCTCCGCCCGTTCCGGTCCGCCGCGTGCGATGACACCGACCGATATCACAGTTGTCCCCCGTGACTCACTGCTTCCCCGTGGTGAGCGTGCGCGGCCGTGGTCCATCACGGCAGTGACTACGTGATCAGGCCGCGTACGCCCACGATGGTGCGACGCGGAAGGTGAATTCTGAGTGGCATGGACATGAATAGTGCGCTCGGTGTGGCGTGAAAGACCCCCTGGGCGGGGGGTACTCCCGGGGCGCGTGGGGCTGGAAGCTACAGGCGTCGAGAACGGCCGGCGGGCAGTGCGCCCCGGCCGGATCCGGCCGACCGAGGTACAGCCGAAACGAGGGGAAGACCATGTCCAAGGTGCGAATGGGTGCGGCCGCCGCGGTGCTGGCGACGGGGATGCTGGTGGCCGCGGTGCCGCAGTCGTCGGCGGCGGCCCAGGAGCTCGAGCTGGTCGCGTACACCCCGAAGGTCCAGAACGGCAAGGTCTGGGGCAACGGGTTCTACGAGGGCTACAAGAAGGTCTGCGTCTCGCTGCTCGGCCAGACGCTGTCGGGCTGGGTGCAGCTCACCAACAAGTGCCAGAACGTGTCGCCCAGCTCGCTGGGGAGCATCAACACGTCCGTGAAGTGCCCCACCCGCGGCGCGTTCAAGACCTTCCTGTCGGGCACCAGGACCAACAACAAGGTGGACGTGAAGCAGTCCGGCGGCATCTACCTCGAGTGCCGCTGACGACGGCGCGCCCGTCGCCCTTTACGTACGAGACCCCCCGGCGCGACGGCGCCGGGGGGTCTCCGCGTGGCCTGGGCGGACTCAGCCCTGGTACGGCTTGGCCTCGAGGATCTTGACGGAGGCCAGCTTGCCGTTCGGCAGCTCGTACTCCGCGTTCTCGCCGATCTTCTTGCCGTTGACGCCGCTGCCGAGCGGGGACTGCGGCGAGTACGTCTCGATGTCGTCGCTGGCGTACTCCCGGGAGGCGAGCAGGAAGGTCACCGTGTCGTCCGGGTCGCCGTCGAAGGCGATGGTGACGACCATGCCAGGGGCGACCACGCCGTCCGCGGCGGGAGCCTCACCGACCTTCGCATGCTCCAGGAGCTGGGTCAGCTGGCGGACACGGAGCTCCTGCTTGCCCTGCTCCTCCTTGGCCGCGTGGTACCCGCCGTTCTCGCGCAGGTCGCCCTCCTCGCGCGCCGCCGCGATCTTGGCTGCGATCTCGGTGCGCGCGGGACCAGACAGGTACTCAAGCTCTTCCTTGAGCTTGTCGTACGCCTCCTGGGTCAGCCAGGTGACGTTGTCGCTGGTCTGGGTCACAGGTGCTCCTCGTAGGTACTGGGAATACAAAGCATCGCCCTACCCAGAAGGATGTTCCCTCACGGGTGGGCGAAACCACGAGCCTAACAATTCCGGTGCCGAAGGGGGAGGACGTATGTCATCAGAAAGGCGTTAGCGCAGGTGAGCGCGGGTGCGCCGGGCGTGGGCGGCGCGCACGACGTCAGGCCGTCAGGCCGTCAGTGTTCGTGGCGGCCCACGAGGTGGCGGCGCTCAGTCCTCGTGGCAGCCCACGAGCTCCGCGCTGGTGGCGCGCTCGGTCGTGCGCAGCGTGACGACCTTGTCGACGCGTCCCTTGTCCTCGTCGAAGCGGAAGTCCGCGCGGCCCACCTCGGAGCCGTCCTCGGCCTGCGAGCGGAGCGTGCAGTAGCCGTTCGCGTCCGCGTCCTTGCGCACCTCCAGGTGCACCTCGACGGCCTTGTCCGAGACCACGTCGCGCTTGATGATCTCACCGCTGATCTTGGCCCCGGCGATGGAGTCGTAGCCGAACCAGCCGACGATCCCGAGCAGCAGCACACCGAGGACGGCGCCCACGATCTTGAGCTTGCGGTCGGCGCGCTCGTCCGCCGACCGGCCGTAGCGGCCCTCGGGGGCCCGCAGGGGCGCCACGCCGCTGTCGCCGCCGCTCACCGCGGTCATGATCGTCCTCCAGATGGACAGGGATGCCGGCTCCGGCGGCCGAGCAAGCCGCGAGTCGATCGCGGGACAGTACGGTCCGCCGGAATTTTCCGCCCCCCGGTTCCGTCACTATAGAAGCCCCGCACAACGCCGGATGACCGAGGGCGCCGCAGCACACACCGGCGCCGGACACCTGAGGATCGAGTCTTGACTGAGCAGCTTCGACTGATGGCCGTTCACGCCCACCCCGACGACGAGTCGAGCAAGGGCGCGGCCACCATGGCCAAGTACGTGTCCGAGGGGGTGGACGTGCTCGTCGTGACCTGCACGGGCGGGGAGCGCGGCGACATCCTCAACCCCAAGCTCCAGGGCGACACCTACATCCAGGAGCACATCCACGAGGTGCGCAAGAAGGAGATGGACGAGGCGCGTGAGATTCTCGGCGTCAAGCAGGAGTGGCTGGGCTTCGTCGACTCGGGCCTGCCCGAGGGCGACCCGCTGCCCCCGCTGCCCGAGGGCTGCTTCGCGCTGGAGGACGTCGACAAGGCGGCCGGTGAGCTGGTGCGGCAGATCCGCGCGTTCCGCCCGCAGGTGATCACGACGTACGACGAGAACGGGGGCTATCCGCACCCCGACCACATCATGACCCACAAGATCTCGATGGTGGCCTTCGACGGCGCGGCGGACGCGGAGAAGTACCCGGAGAGCGAGTTCGGCCCGGTCTACCAGCCGCAGAAGCTCTACTACAACCAGGGCTTCAACCGCCCCCGCACCGAGGCGCTGCACCAGGCCATGCTGGACCGCGGCCTGGAGTCGCCGTACGGGGAGTGGCTCAAGCGCTGGGACGAGTTCGAGCGCGTGGAGCGCACGCTCACGACCCACGTGCCGTGCGCCGACTTCTACGAGATCCGCGACAAGGCCCTGATCGCGCACGCCACGCAGATCGACCCCGACGGCGGCTGGTTCCGGGTCCCGATGGAGATCCAGAAGGAGGTCTGGCCCACGGAGGAGTACGAGCTGGCGAAGTCCCTCGTCGATACCTCCCTCCCCGAGGACGACCTCTTCGCGGGCATCCGCGACAATGCCTGACATGAGCGGAAGCGCAAGCCTGGCAATGACGCACCTCGTCCCCCTCGCCAAGGAGGTGGACGAGAACAAGGTGACCCCCGGTGTTCTGGGGTTCATCGTGTTCGCGGTGATGGCGCTCGCGGTGTGGCGACTGATGAAGTCCATGAACCGGCACATGGGGAAGGTGGACTTCAAGGAGTCCCCGGACTCCTCGGACTCCCCGGACTCCTCCGGCTCCTCGGGTGCCCCTGAGGGCGCCGAGCCCGCGGCCTCAGGCGCGGCTCGCGCCTCCGGTGCGGCGGGTGCGTCGGGTGCGTCGGGCGACAAGGGTTCCAAGGGAGCCTGAGGGTTCTGGCGGGGGCGCCCTGGGCAGCCATGGTCGGCGCGCCCCCCTCTCGGGGGCTCCGCCCCCGGACCCCCGTATCGGCCTGGACGGCCTCGTCCTCAAACGCCGGACGGGCTGAAGTGGTCACCGTGAGTGGTCTGCCAGTGACAGCAGTAGGTGTGCCGACTCCGGGCGCAGGTGGTCGGAGTGGGCGCCCGCGGGGCCGTGGCCGCGGACGAAGACGGCGCCCGCGTCGACGCTGACGAAGCGGTGGTCGAGGGCGTCGTGCGGGTACGGCTCGCCGGGGTCCCGCATCCGGATCGCCGACACGGGCGCGGGCGCCGTACCGATCCCCGCGTGTCCGACGCCCGCCCGCCGCTCGGCCCGCAGATGCCAGAAGCCGGTCGCGCGGTCGTGTTGTGAGTACGTCGCCACGACGGGGCCGCGCAGCGGCGCACCCGCGAGCGCGGTGAACGTCTCCGCGAAGGCGTCGCGCGGCGCCGCCATCTGCAACAGCAGCATCGAGTCGACGGTGAACGGCCGCCCCGGCGGCGCGGGCGTGCTCCACCCGAGCGTCCCGCCCGCCCTCAGCGTCCCGCCCGGCGGCGAGGCGGCCCACTGCACCGCCTCGCACAGGAACCGACAGCCGAACGAGTGCCCCACGAGGTGCAGGTACTGCCCGCCGCGGTTGGCCAGGACGGGCGCGGCGCGCGGGTCGGCCCGGTGGGCGTCCAGATAGCCGAGGAGCTGCGCGATGACGCGGGCGGCGTGCCCGTGGGTGCCCATGGCGTGGGCGCGGTCGCGGATGCGGCGGTACCCGCCGAGCGAGGGCAGCGAGCGGGACGGCCAGCGGACGAGCACCGGCCAGGGGGCGAAGCCCCCGCCGAGCCGCGGATACAGCTCCCGCCGCCCCGCGAACTGCCGCTCCACAAGCCCCAGTAGCTCACCCATGGCCTGGCGGGACGACGTCCGCGACGTCTGCCACCCGTGCACGTACACGACGATGTCCGTCGCCCACGGCGGCGGGGTGAGCCGCGCGGCGAAGTGGTCGAGGAGCCCCGGCGCGGGCACGGGGCGCGGCCCGGACCGGGTGGGCCGCAGCGGCCACCCGCCCTCGTCGAGGTCGACGACGGCGGGCGCACCCCTGAGCTCACCTTCGAACCCGCCCGCGGGCGTCACGCGGTGCGCTCCAGACGGCTGTCCATGCCGCTGTGCAGGGCGTACGCGAAGCCGAGGGGGTTGCGGCAGGTGCCCGCGAAGTGTCGCGCGAGGCCGTGGGCGATGTCGCCCGCCGTCCGCCGCCCCGCCAGGTAGCGGGTGACGAAGGCGAGCGCGTACTCGGCGGCGAAGCGCTGCGGCATCTCGATCTGTGGCCCGAGGATCCCGCAGGCGCCCGCGTCGAAGAGGGCCCGGCCGAGGTAGGCCAGGTCGGCGTTGCCCGGGAGGCCCGCGTAGCAGGCGTTCAGCAGCACGAAGGGCCGGAACGGCACGCAGGAGTGCGGGGGCGGGCGGTGGGCGCGCAGCGTGTACGCGTCGATGGCCTGCTGGTCGGTCAACTTCAGGACGAGGTACGGGGGTTCGTCGCCGTTGCAGGCGAAGTGGCCGTGGCACCAGAAGTACATGAGCTGCTCGTCGAGGAGGCGGTCGCTCAGGGCGTGCTCCAGTTCGGCGCGGGTGGTGCGCTCCACGAACGCGTTGCCGTCGGCGAGCGCGGTGGCGACCTCCGCGGCCCTGGTCCGGCCCTCCGCGTCCACCCCGGTGTCGTGGTTGAGGCTGACCACCGGGGCCCCGCGGGGCGGGGGATCGCGGTCGTCGGCGAGGCGGGCGTAGGCGTCGCCGCCGGTGTGTTCCACCTGGTGGCGGTAGCCGAGGAAGCGCGCGAACACCGCGTCCAGGCTCCCCTCGGCCGGCTCGTCCGGGGCGGCCGGCAGGCACAGCATCGGCCAGGGCAGGAACAGGTCGGAGTGGAAGCGGACGCGCAGGGGCCGGTCCTGGCTCAGTACGTCCGTGAGGAAGCCGCGGAAGAGCTTGAGTTCCTCGGTCTCGCCGCCGAGGAGTACGTCGAAGAGCAACTGGGCGCCGTTGAGGGTGAGTCGGGCAAGCGCCGCGCGGAGCTCGGCCTCGGGCTCGGCGCTGAGGTCGACGAGGCTCGCGTACGGGAGCGGGGTGCGGCCGGGGCGCGGCCTGCCCGCCGCGTCCAGCGGCTGGAGGGCCACGAACTCGTCCTTCCACACCTGCCGCAGCCGCGCGGCGACCGAACGTACCTCGCGGGGGCGGACGTTGAGGGTGACGGTGTGCTCGGAGCCGCTGAGCGACGGCACGGCGGGGCCGTACATCCGCGCCCGCACGTTCTCGTCCTCCCGGCGCGCGTCGAGGCCGACGACCAGGTCGGGATGGCGGATCACGCGCCGGGGGAGCCGGGTGAAGCCGAGGCTGGGGTCGTGGGTGATGTGGGTGGGGAGCTCGTGGGCCATGTGTCCTAGGCCCTCCGCAGCGCTTCTGGTGAGAGGGCGGTGTCCGGGGTGCCGCCCTCGCCGTCGATGACGTCGATGTACGTCTCGACCTGCTGGAGGACGGTCGCCGTCGCGGCGTGCTCGATGGTGAACAGGAGGCGGTGGCGGCCCGCCCGGCGGGGGGTGAAGAGGAACTCGGCGCCGTCGGGGTCGCGGGGCGAGGGTGTGAGGGTGACGGCGTGGGCCGGTTCGACGTCGGCGGCGGTCAGGGGGGTGGCCCGGGCGGTGAGCCGGGGGAGGTCGGCGGTGGTCCCGGACCAGGGGTGGTCGAGACCGGGGGTGATGCGCAGCGCGATGCGGGAGGCCGTGCCGGTGGTGGAGCGGTCGTCGTGGAGGGTGAGGCGGACGCGGGAGCGGGTGCCGGGGAACAGCGGGCCACCGGTGAACTCCGCGCCCGGTTCGGTGACGAGGTGACGGGCGGTCAAGGGGGCCCGCTCCGCGCGGGCGGCGGGGTCGGCGAGGTGTGCGCGGAGCGAGTGGGTCCACCGCAGTCCCCACAGGTCCCCGATGTCCTCGAACCGGCGTTGCGCGTCGAGGTAGAGGCCGCCCGCGACCGCCGCCGGGCTCCACGCCTCCCGCCGCCACAGGTCGGCCAGTTCCAGGGTGTTCCAGGCGAGGCCGTGCAGGCACCCCGCCCGGCTGAAGCGGTCCATGGCCGAGTGGAGCCAGGCCGTCGCGGTCGGCGAGGTGGCGCGGTCCGCGAACGGCAGGAGGGCGCGGTAGTGCTGTGCCCAGGCCGCCCCCAGGTGGTCGGGCACCTCGCGCAGGACCAGCTCCGCCATGCGGACCATCCTGACGGCCTGCTCGGGGTCGCCCGATCCCTCGTGGGTCAGGGTGAGATACAGGTACGTCCACCCCTTGCCCCGCGCGTCCCCGTTCGACAGGTGCAGCGCGAGCGCCTTGCGCAGCCCGTGCAGTGCCTCCGGATGGCTGCCGTACAGCAACTGCACCCGGCCGAGTTCGGTCTCGGTCCAGGCGCGGCCCTGGCGGTCGCCGAGGCCGATGAACATGTGCCGGGCGGCCTCCAGGCGCTTCTGCGCCTCCTCCAGGTCACCGCGCGCCAGCCGCAGCCGCCCGTAGTGGTGGATGGCCCACGCCTCCCCCCGGGTGTCCCCGCGGACCTGATGGGCCTCGACGGCGCTGCGCAGCAGCTTCTCCGCTCCCCGGAGCACGCCCATGTCGCACTGGAGGGCGGCGCGGGTGTGCAGGACCCAGCCGTTGGGGGAAGTCTCGTCGGGGATGCCGTCGAGGGTTGCCGTGGCCTCGCGCAGCAGGCCCGCGCAGCGCTCCGCGACGGCTTTGTGGAGCGTGGCGTGCGGGGAGCCGATGGCTGCCAGGGCGTCCGCGGCGGGCAGCGGTCGGCCGATCTCGCGGACCGCGACCGCGGCGACGGTCCGCAGGGGTTCCCAGCCGCCCGTGTGCTGCCAGAGCGACTGCTTCATCCGCAGCAGCCGGAACACGCTCTGGTGGCCGAGCAGTTGGGGTTCTATCCGGTCGAGGAGGGTCTCGCCGTCGGGGTTGCCGGAGCGCAGGAGCCGTACGAGCAGGTCGGCGTACGCGTCGGCTCCCTCCTGGAGGTCCGCCGAGCCGTCGAGGGCGGCGGCCAGCAAGGTTCGGTCCAGGGCTGTCGTTGCGGGCGCCCGACGGTGGGACGGGGGCAGCCGGTACCAGCCGGGCCGCGTCTCCCGGAGCAGCCCACGCAAACGCAGCTCCCGGAACGCCGCCAGGGTCCGGCTCCGTGGCGGCATCAGTCCCGCCGCCACACCCGCGTCGGCCTCGTCGCCCGCCCAGGACGCGAGGCGGTGCATCAGCCGGGTGGCGGGCTTGCTGAGCTCCGGGCCGACCGCGCCCCCGCCTCCCGACACCTCGTACCCAGCCAGCGCCACCCCCGTAGCCGAGCGCCGCACCCCGGACATCGCGAGGACCCGGCACCGCGTCCCTTCGACGAGCCGCGCGGCGACCCGCAGCAGCTCGACGTCGGCCTCCCCGTCGAGGACCACCAGGAAGGGCCCCTCCGTGGGGGCCAGGCGGCACTCGCGGATCAATGTCTCGGTCAGGCCGCCGGGTTCGGCCAGGAGCATGTCGTACACGGCCTGCGACGGGAGACCGGCCCACAGCCGTTCGAACACCCGCAACAGGACCACGTCCGGCACCACGTCCGCCGCCCCGACCGGCACCCAGCACACCTGGAAGCGCGCCCGCGACCCCGGCGCGTCCCGGGCCAGCCGCGCCAACCGAACCGCCAGCGCGTACGTATCGGCGTCCGAGGGGCCGTACAGCTCAAGGATCGCGGGGCTCGTGTCATCGGGCCGGATGAACGCGCGCAGCTCCGGCGGCAGGTCCGCCGCCGCGCGCGGCCCGGCGGACGGGTCCGGGTCGTCCGGCAGCCAGTTGCCGTCCACAGCCCCACCCCCCGCCGAACGCAGTGCGCCAACTCCCCACTATGGCGGCCCTATTGGGGCGCCGCCACCGAAACCCCCATGACCTCCCGGGCATGCCGATTGGGCGTCATCCCGAGGCGCCACGCCTGCCATCCCGCGTCCAGTTCGGCGCCGCGCTCCAGGAGCAGCAGATACGCCTCCACGTACTCGTCGAGCTTCCCGTCCCGCAAGGGATGTCCCGCGCGGGCGAGCTGGACGAGTTCCTCCTGGGCGACCGCCGTGCCGATCTCCCAGCCGCCGGGGGAGGCGTAGGGCAGGAGCGTGGCGCGCAGGAAGTGGGCCCAGTCCTCGCCGCGGCGGTCGCCGTAGGAGGCGAAGAGGGCGATGGCCTCGTCGCACAGGGAGAGAGCCGCCTGCGTGCGGGCGTTCCCCGCGTCGACGACGGCCAGCTCCAGGCACGTCCACGCCTCGCCGTGGGCCACCCCGATGCGCTGGAAGTCGGCGCGGGCGTCCATCAGGAGCTGGCGGGCGAAGCCGGAGTTGCGCAGCGAGCCGGTCTGCGCGGCGCGCTGGTCGCGGGTGACGCGGGCCGAGTGGTGGCGGGCGCAGGCGAGGCCGTAGACGTCCCGCATGCGGGAGAACATCGTGCGGGCCCGCTCCAGGTCGCGCACGGCCTGTTCGAGGTTGCCGGTCTCCTCCAGGGCCTGGCCCAGGTAGTACAGCGACCAGGCCTCCCCGCGGGCGTCCTCGTTGTCGCGGTGGCGGGAGACGGCCTGGCGCAGGCCGTCGACGGCGGGTGCCGGGTCGCCCGCGACGAGCCGGGCCCGGGCGAGCTGGGTGAGCGCCCAGGCCTCGCCGCGGGCGTCACGCGTGCTGCCGTACAGGTCGAGGGCGCGCCGCAGCTCCTCCTCGGCGCGCGGCACCTCGCCCATGCGCAGGCACACCTGCCCGAGCTGGAAGTGCGCCCAGGCCTCGCCGTGCACGGACTCGCTGTCGCGGTGCAGGACCAGGGCGGTGCGCAGCATCTCCTGGGCCTCACCGAGGCGGGAGCGGTCGCGTTCGACGGCGGCCAGGGCGTGCAGGGTCCAGGCGCGGTCGCCCGCGAGCTCGTCGGACACCTGGAGGTCGAGCGCCTCGCGAAGCCGGGCCGCGGCCTCGGACAGCTGGCCCTGGTGGTGCAGGGTGATGCCGAGCGAACCGAGCGCACGGGCCGCGCCCGCGTCCTGGTGGGCCTCGAAGTAGAGGTCCACGACGGAGGACAGCGTGGTGCGGGCCTGGTCCAGGTCGCCGATCTGGCGGGCGGCGATGCCGGTGCGCCACTGCACGCTGCGCTCCATCCGGCCCCGCCCGGCCGGGCCCGACGCGGTGGCCCCGGCCTTCTCCAGGGACTGCGCGAACTCGCTGATCTCGCCCAGGCGGTAGAGGTCGCCGCGCAGCAGGCAGTAGTCGCACAGGGCGCCCAGGAGATTCAGCACCGCCTGCTGGTCCACGCCCTCCGCGTGCCGCAGCGCCGCCGTGATGAAGCTCGACTCGTCGTCCAGCCAGCGCAGCGCGGAGTCCAGGGACGTGAAGCCGTGCTGGCCGAAGTGGTCGGCACGCGTCGACGTCTTGCCGTCGACCAGGCGGATCACGGAGTCGGCGAGCTCGCCGTAGCTGACGATGAGACGTTCCTGCGCGGCGGTGCGCTCGGCGGGCTCCTCCTCGTCGGCGAGCCGGGCCTGGGCGAACGTACGGACGAGGTCGTGCAGGCGGTAGCGGCTGCCCCGGACCTGGTCGACGAGGCCCGCCCGGGACAGCGCGGTGAGCTGCCGGCCCGCCTCGGCCTCGTCCGTGGCGAGCAGCGCGGCGGCGGCCGCCGCACCCAGCGAGGCCCGCCCGGCGAGCGCGAGCCGCCGAAGGAGGCGCCGCGCGGGCTCCGCCTGGTCGGCGTAGCGCAGCGAGAGGGCGCGCTCCACCGGGGCCACGGCCTCCCGCGGGCCGTACGCGGACAGATCGGCGACGAGTTGCAGGGGCGTGCGCGGCCCGAGCGAGGACCCGGCCACGCGCAGCGCCAGCGGCAGCCCGCCGCACAGCTCCCCCACGGACTCCAGCGACGCCGCGTCGTAAGGACCCGTGAGCTCCTCGGCCGACTCGCGCAGCAACTGCTCGGCGCCCGCCGCGTCCAGCGACTCCACCGGGAGCTCGTGCACCCACGCGGGCAGATCCTCCGGCAGGTCGAGCGGCTTGCGGGCGGTGACCAGGACGAGGCTGTCGGAGCGCTCGGGGATCAGCGTGCGCACCTGCTCCGGGTCGCCGGCGTCGTCGAGCACGACGACCACCTCAAGGCCCGTCAGATGCTGGTGGTACAGCTCGCTGAGCCGCTTGACCTGCTGGTCCGGGCTGGAGCGCTCACGGAAGAGGAGCTGCTCGCGGGGCGCGCCCAGGCGGTTGAGGAGGTGCAGCAGGGCGTCGCGGGTCGACAGGGGCGGGGTGTCGGGGCTCTCGCCGCGCAGGTCCACCAGGCACGCCCCGCGGAACTGGTCCTTCAGGTCATGCGCCGCCCGCACCGCGAGCGACGACCGGCCCGCCCCGGGCGCACCGTGCAGCACGACGACGGTCGGCTTGGTCTGGGTGCTGGCGCGCGCCGCGTGCACCCACTGCGCGATCCGCCCCAGCTCGGCCCGCCGACCCACGAACTCGTGTTCCGACTGCGGCAGTTGAGCGAACGACTGCTCCAGTACGGTACGCCGACGCGCGGCCGCGCTCTTGTCGGTGCGGCGCAGCTGCGGCGCCGCCTTCTTCTGTCCGCCGATCCCGCCGGACCCGCCCGAAACGCCGCCGCCCGCCGCGGCCGTAAGGACCCGCTGCTGGTCCAGGAACGGCCGGATCCCGCGCACCTCCAAGGCGGTCAGCCACTGCAGCCGCAACTGCTCGGGGCCACCCGGCTGGCTCACCGCGCCCGCGTGCCGCTGCGCCGCCGGCACGTGCGACGCCGTCACCTTCACCACCGTCGCCGCGGCGCCCGCCACCGCGACCGCCGCGCCCGCGCCGAGCGCCGTGCCGCCGCCGGTGCCGAGCGCGAGGTCGGCCGCGGTGGCCGCGACGGCGGCGACACCCGCGACCAGCAAGGGAGTTCCGGCGCCCTCCTTGGCGTACCGCTGCGCGAACGTCTGCTGTCCGGCCGCCGCCTCGTCCAGCGCCCGGGTGTACGCCTCGTACTCCTCGGCCGCCGTCTGCGCCATGGCGTCGAGCGCGCCGCGCGCCCGCGAGAGCAGCACCCCGCCGTCCGTGCGCCCGCCCGTGCGCCGGACCTCCTCCTCGACCGTCCGTGCCAACAGCCGCTCGGCTTCGGCCCGATGGCTGTCCCGCATGTGGTCCCCCTCCGAGAGCGGCACGTGCCGACGACACGTGTCCGTGCGTGGCCTCGTACCCATGTACGGCTGCCCGGTACACGGGTACTGGGCCATCCGGGCATACGTCTGCCCCGTACCTCTACATGTACGTGTCAGTGTCCTGCGTACGAGGCGCCGGCGCGAGCGAGTCGGCGGATCAGGGGCCGGGGTGCGCGAGGATGGGACCATGCCGAACCGACTGGCCCATGAGACGTCCCCCTACCTCCTCCAGCACGCCGACAACCCGGTCGACTGGTGGCCGTGGTCGGCCGAGGCGTTCGCCGCCGCCCGCGAGCGCGGCGTGCCCGTCCTGCTCTCCGTCGGCTATTCGAGCTGTCACTGGTGTCACGTCATGGCCCACGAGTCGTTCGAGGACGAGGCCACGGCCGCGCTGATGAACGAGCACTTCGTGAACATCAAGGTCGACCGCGAGGAGCGCCCCGACGTCGACGCCGTGTACATGGAGGCCGTGCAGGCCGCGACCGGCCAGGGCGGCTGGCCCATGACGGTCTTCCTCACCGCCGACGCCGAGCCCTTCTACTTCGGCACCTACTTCCCGCCCGAGCCGCGCCACGGCATGCCGTCCTTCCCGCAGGTCCTCGACGGGGTGCGGCGGGCGTGGACGGATCGGCGCGACGAGGTCGGCGAGGTCGCGGGGAAGATCGTGCGCGATCTGTCGGAGCGTCAACTGGCCGTCGGGGACGGGCGGTGCCCCGGCGAGGAGGAGCTGTCCAAGGCGCTCCTCGGGCTGACCCGCGACTACGACGCGACACACGGCGGCTTCGGCGGCGCCCCCAAGTTCCCGCCGTCCATGGTGATCGAGTTCCTGCTGCGCCACCACGCCCGCACCGGCTCCGAGGGTGCCCTGCAGATGGCCGCCGACACCTGCGAGCGGATGGCGCGCGGCGGCATCCACGACCAGCTCGGCGGCGGCTTCGCCCGCTACTCCGTGGACCGCGAGTGGGTCGTGCCGCACTTCGAGAAGATGCTGTACGACAACGCGCTGCTGTGCCGCGTGTACGCCCACCTGTGGCGGGCCACCGGCTCGGACCTGGCGCGCCGGGTCGCCCTGGAGACGGCCGACTTCATGGTGCGCGAACTGCGCACCAACGAGGGCGGGTTCGCCTCCGCCCTGGACGCGGACAGCGAGGACGCGACGGGCAGGCTCGTCGAGGGCGCGTACTACGTATGGACGCCCGCCCAGTTGCGCGAGGTCCTGGGCGAGGCCGACGGCGATCTCGCGGCGGTGTACTTCGGCGTGACCGAGGAGGGCACCTTCGAGGAGGGTGCGTCCGTCCTCCAGCTCCCGCAGGGCGACGGCGGCGTGGTCGCCGACGCCTCGCGGATCGCCGCCGTCCGCGAGCGGCTGCTCGCCGCCCGCGCCGAGAGGCCCGCGCCCGGCCGCGACGACAAGGTGGTCGCCGCGTGGAACGGCCTCGCGATCGCCGCGCTCGCCGAGACGGGCGCCCTCTTCGACCGGCCCGACCTGGTCGCGGCGGCCGTGGGGGCGGCGGATCTTCTCGTACGTCTCCACATGGACGACCGCGCGCGGCTCGCCCGCACGTCCAAGGACGGCCACGTGGGCGCCAACGCCGGGGTCCTGGAGGACTACGCCGACGTCGCCGAGGGCTTCCTCGCGCTGGCCTCCGTGACGGGGGAGGGCGTGTGGCTGGAGTTCGCCGGGTTCCTGCTCGACCATGTGCTCGCGCAGTTCGTGGACCCCGAGTCCGGGGCGCTGTACGACACGGCGTCCGACGGGGAGCGCCTCATCCGGCGCCCGCAGGACCCCACGGACAACGCGGCCCCCTCCGGGTGGACGGCCGCCGCGGGCGCGCTGCTCTCGTACGCGGCGCACACCGGGGCCGCGCCGCACCGCGAGGCGGCCGAGCGGGCGCTCGGCGTCGTCAAGGCGCTGGGGCCGCGGGTGCCGCGGTTCATCGGGCACGGGCTCGCCGTGGCCGAGGCGGCGGTGGACGGGCCGCGGGAGGTGGCGGTCGCCGGGGAGGTCGGCGGCGCGCTGCACCGGGCGGCGCTCCTGGGCACCGCGCCCGGCGCGGTCGTCGCCGCGGGCCCCCCGGACGGCGAACTCCCGCTGCTCGCGGGCCGTTCCCTGGTCGACGGCCGGGAGACGGCGTACGTCTGCCGCGGCTTCGTCTGCGACCGCCCGACGACGGACGCGGAGGAACTGGCGGAGACGCTGGGCACGCCCCGCTGAGCCCGTCCGTACGGGCCGGTCCTGCCGGAGCCGTCAGCGGCCCGTCAGCGGGGTGCCGACAGCATCGTCCTCGTCACGAGGGCGATGCCGGACGGCACACGAGCCGGTCTCGCCTGCCATCAGCACACCTTCCCTGGAGGTCTCATGGCAGTCAGTCGGCGCAACCTGCTGCGCTCCGCCGCCGCCGTCGTACCGGCGCTGGCCATCGGCGGTGCCCTGCCGGGCGCGGCCACGGCGGCAGCCCAGGCGCAGTGGCAGGTCTTCCCGGTCGGCGCGTCGGGCGGCGGCTACGCGTTCAACCGGCTCGGCATCGCCCCGGGCGGCGGCGCCACCGCCCTCGGCACGTACGTCTACTACGACGGGGTGGTCAAGGAGGACCCGGCCGCCTTCGGCTTCGACGGTACGGACTGGGAGTCTTACCGGCACAGCCGCTTCCCCGACGGCACCAGACCGCTGAACGGCCTGGCGGTCGAAGCGGGCGGGGCCTGGGGCGTGGGCCTGAGGTGGAACAGGCAGACGATGAATGACGACGGCCAGATCCTGTACTGGGACGGCAGCACGTGGACCGACCGGACCGCCGGGGCCCCCATTGGCGAGCCCCATGAGGTCGACGGGACCGGGAGCGGTGTCTGGGTGGTCGGCGGTGCGAAGCACCCGGCCACCGGGGCGGTGGCGCTGCGCCGGAACGGCTCGGGCTGGACGTCGGTGGGCCTGCCGTCCGGGCTCGGCGCCGGAGCGCGGCTGCTCACCGTGCGGGTCGTGGCCGCCGACGACGTCTGGGTCGGGGGCTACAAGGCCGCCGAGGTCTTCGGGGGTGACCGGACGCCCCTGGTGATGCACTGGAACGGAACGTCCTGGAAGGTGCTGCCCAACCCGTTCGGGACGGCCATGGGGCAGGTGTCCTCGCTCCTGGTGCGCGACGGCGCGCTCTGGGCCGGGGGGTTCACCGGGCGTGGGATCGGCGGCTCGGTCGGCGACCGCGCGGCCGTGGCCGCCTGGAACGGCAGCGCCTGGTCGCTCCGGTCGCCGGCCGGTCAGGATGCCTCCGAGGTCACGCAGTTGGCGGTGTACGGCACGGAGGTGTGGGCCGCGGGCAGGCGTACGGCGCTGCAGCGCTGGACCGGTGCGTCGTGGTCCGCCGCGCCGGCTCCCTCGTCCGCGCCGCTGACCTCGGCCGCGCTGGCCTCCGGGCCGGACGGCTCGCTGTGGCTGGCCGCCAGCACGTCCGACTCCGGCTTCTTCGCCCGCCTCCAGGCCGGCTGACCTCATGGGGGCTGCGCCCCTCGCTCCCCCTTTTTCGGCCCTCCGGGCCTCGTCCTCAAACGCCGGACGGGCTGAAACCTGCCGTCGGACGGCTACAACCTGCCGCCGGACGGGCTTGCAACCTCTGGGCCCGCGAAGCCCGCCGAGAGCATGCCCAACGTGCGGTCCACCAAGTCGCCCAGGTCGTCCTGGTGATCGTGCTCGGCCCAGTACGCCGCTGTTTCCGTGAGGGCGCCGATCAGGCCCATGGAGAACGTCCTGACCTCCAGGTCGTCGGCGTCGCGGCCGGTGCGGTCGGCGATGACGCGGCACAGCATGTGGCCGGTCACGGACATGCTCTCCAGCATCCGTGAGCGCACCGCGGGCACCTCGACCATCAGCTTGGTGCGCAGCCGCGAGATCTCCGGCTCCTCCGTGAAGCCGAGGCCCACGGCCCGGCGCAGCACGTGCCGCAGGGACTCCACGATCGGCTCGTCGGCCGGCCGCGCGCGCAGGTCCTCCTCCAGGAGCGGGTCGTACTCGTCGGTGAGGACGATGTCCTCCTTGGTCGGGAAGTACCGGAACACGGTGGACGGCGAGACCTCCGCCGCCTCCGCGATCTGCTCGACCGTCGTCGCCTCGTACCCCCGCTCGCGGATCAGCCGGTATGTCGCGTCCCGGATCGCGATCCGCGTCTTCAGCTTCTTGCGCTCCCGCAGCCCCATCCCGGCCCCTGGGGACGCGGCCCCGGAGAGGGGGTCGGCGAGGGGCTGGGGGGTGCTGGTGCGTGCGGCCGTCATGGCGTCATTGTCGGACATCCGCGGGCGCGCCGGCCATGTCGGCTCCGGATCCCGCGTCGCGCCCCGGCCGCGGCAGGAACGCGGCCACCAGCAGCGCCGCCACCAGCGCCGCGACTCCGCTGACCAGCAGGACGACGTCCATGCCGTGGACGTACGCGGAGTTCGCGGACTCGGCGAGGCCGGGTGCGTCGGCCCGCTCGGCCACCATGTGCGCGGCCACCACCGAATCGCCCGCCGCGTCGGCCGCGGGGCCCGGCAGGCCGTCGGTGTCGAGCCGGTCCGCGTACACGCCTGACAGGAGCGAGCCGAGCAGCGCGATGCCGACGGCGCTGCCCACCTGACGTACCGTCATCAGCAGCCCCGAGCCCGACCCGGCCCGGTCCACCGGCAGCGTGCCCAGCGCCGCGTCCATGGCCGGCACGACCGCGAAGCCGAAGCCGAGCCCGGCGATCGAGAGCCACAGCGCGGTGAAGCCGTAGCCCGAGTCGGCCGTCGTACGGCTGCCGAGGATCGCGGCGAAGGCGAGGACCGTCAGGCCCGCGCTGATCAGGGCCGGCGCGCCGAAGCGGCGTACGAGCGGCTCGGTGCCCTTGGCCGCGACCACGAGCCCGCCCATCATCGGCAGCATCCGCAGCCCGGTGCCGAGGGCGTCGTTGCCGAGCACGGCCTGGAGGTAGGGCGGCAGCACGAACATCAGGCCCGCGAGCACGAACATCACGAGCGTCGCCGCGAGCGTGTTGAGCAGGAAGCCGCGGTGCGCGAGGAGCGTCAGGTCGAGCATGGGCCGTGCGACGCGGCGCTCGCGCAGCACGAGCGCCCCGATCAGGGCCACGGCGGCGGCGAGGGCACCGGCCACCAGCGGGTCGGACCAGCCGCGGCCGGGGGCCTCGATGATCCCGTAGACGAGCGCGGCGAGGCCGGTCGCGGTGAGCGCGGTGGAGAGGGCGTCGACCTTCGGCGCGGACGGGTCGCGGGTCTCGGGGAGCAGCAGGGCGCAGGCGGTGATGCCGAGGGCGACCATCGGCACGTTGATGAGGAAGATCGAGCCCCACCAGAAGTGGTCGAGCAGGAAGCCGCCGACGATCGGCCCGAGCGGCAGTCCGAGCGCCGAGGCCGCGGAGACGATGCCGATCGCCTTCGTACGTTCGCCCGGTCCGAACAGCGCGGGCAGCACCGCCATCGCGAGCGGCATCACCAGCGCCGCGCCGAGCCCCATGACGGCACGCGCCACGACGACCAGCGCCACCGAGCCGACGAGCGTGCCGACCACCGACCCGACGAGGAAGATCCCGAGCCCCACGATCAGCATCCGGCGCCGCCCGAACCGGTCCCCGAGCAGCCCGGCGGGCAGCATCAGCGCCGCGAACACCACCACGTACGCGTCCGCCATCCACTGCTGCTCACCCGTGCTCGCGTCCAGCTGGTCGGCCATGGTCGGCAGCGCCACGTTGAGGATCGTCATGTCGAAGCCGAGCACCAGCATGCTCGCGACGAGGGCGCCGAGCGCCAGCCAGCGGCGGGGGTCCTGCGGTGCGCCGTCCGGCGAGGTGACAGTGGGCATGAATTGAGAGTAACTCTCAAAAGGTGCTCACTGTCAATATGTCGTTCCCCCTCCGGCCCTCCAGGGCGCGTTCCGCCGCCAACAAAAAGGGGGCCGCGGCGTAAGCCGCGGCCCCTGAGGAAACCGTGAGTGAAACCGCCCCCCCCTGGGGGCGTCAGCCGTGTTGGTACGCGACCAGCGAGATCCCCACGTAATGCACGGCGAACGCCGCGAGCGTGAAGGAGTGGAAGACCTCGTGGAAGCCGAACCAGCGGGGGGAGGGGTTGGGGCGCTTGAAGCCGTACACCACGCCGCCCGCGCTGTAGAGGAGGCCGCCGACGATGACCAGGACGAGGACGGCGATGCCGCCCGTGCGCAGGAAGTCGGGCAGGAAGAAGACGGCCGCCCAGCCCATGGCGAGATAGCAGGGGGTGTAGAGCCAGCGGGGGGCGCCGACCCAGAAGACGCGGAAGACGATGCCCGCGGCGGCCGCCGCCCAGATGCCCCACATCAGCCACTGGCCCTTGGCGCCGGGGAGGAGCAGCAGGGTCAGGGGCGTATACGTCCCCGCGATGATGAGGAAGATGTTGGCGTGGTCGAGTCTGCGCAGCACCCCGTCCGCGCGCGGACTCCAGTCGCCGCGGTGGTAGAGCGCGCTCACGCCGAACAGCAGGCAGGCCGTCAGAACGTAGATCCCGCAGGCTATGCGGCCGCGCGTGGAGTCCGCGAGGGCGGTGAGGAACACGCCCGAGATCAGCACCGCGGGGAACATGCCGGCGTGCAGCCAGCCGCGCAGCTTGGGCTTCGCGGGAAGCGCGGGCGCGGACAGGGCGGCGCCGGCCGCGCCCGGATCCGGGTCGCCTGCGGGGGAGTTCACGATCGCGTCGGGGACGGGTGCGGTCATGACTGGCATCGTACCTACGCAACCGTAAGTTAGGTATCAAAGCCGACGCACCAGAAGGCTACTAGTGGCGAGGGTCACGGTCACGGGTGTGAGCGTGCCCGGATGGGGGGAACCGCGAGTGGCAATGCTCACGCCGCTCAGGTGTGAGGCACTCTGGACAGATGCGCAAACGCGTCGGATGATCAAATGAGTGCGGTCGGCACCGGATGAGCGCCAAAGAGTTCGAAGCAGTGAAGCGTCCGGGTCGCAGCCCCCACGGGGCCCCAACCACAAAAACCCTCGTATAGGAGCAATCGTGGCGCGCGATATCGCGGCTCCCCTGTCAGTGACGTCCTTGGGCACCGCCCCCACCGACCACCAGGAGCTCGTCTCCTGGGTGAACGAGATCGCCGAACTGACACAGCCGGACAGTGTGGTCTGGTGTGACGGCTCCGAGGCCGAGTACGAGCGCCTGTGCGAGGAGCTCGTGGCCAAGGGCACCTTCAAGAAGCTGGACCCGATCAAGCGGCCCAACTCCTACTACGCGGCCTCCGACCCGACCGACGTCGCGCGCGTCGAGGACCGCACGTTCATCTGCTCCGAGAAGGAGGCGGACGCCGGGCCCACCAACCACTGGAAGGCCCCCGCGGAGATGCGGGAGATCTTCACCGGCGAGGGCGGTGAAGACGGTCGGGGCGGTATCTTCCGTGGCTCGATGCGCGGCCGGACCATGTACGTCGTGCCGTTCTGCATGGGCCCGCTCGGCTCGCCGCTGTCCGCGATCGGCGTCGAGATCACCGACTCCGCGTACGTCGCCGTGTCCATGCGCACCATGACCCGCATGGGCCGGCCGGTCCTGGACGAGCTCGGCTCCGACGGCTTCTTCGTGAAGGCCGTGCACACCCTGGGCGCCCCGCTGGAGCCCGGCCAGGCGGACGTCCCCTGGCCCTGCAACTCCACGAAGTACATCTCGCACTTCCCGGAGTCCCGCGAGATCTGGTCGTACGGCTCGGGCTACGGCGGCAACGCCCTGCTCGGCAAGAAGTGCTACGCCCTGCGCATCGCGTCCGTCATGGCGCGCGACGAGGGCTGGCTGGCCGAGCACATGCTGATCCTGAAGCTGACCCCGCCGCAGAATGATCCTGCGGCCCGAAGGGCCTCGTTTGAGGGTGGTGGTGGGCGACGGGAGGGAGAGTCCAAGTACGTCGCCGCCGCCTTCCCGTCGGCCTGCGGCAAGACGAACCTCGCCATGCTGGAGCCCACGATCTCCGGCTGGACCGTCGAGACCATCGGCGACGACATCGCCTGGATGCGGTTCGGCGAGGACGGCCGCCTCTACGCGATCAACCCCGAGGCGGGCTTCTTCGGCGTCGCGCCCGGCACCGGCGAGCACACCAACGCCAACGCGATGAAGACGCTCTGGGGCAACTCGGTCTTCACCAACGTAGCCCTCACCGACGACAACGACGTCTGGTGGGAGGGCATGACCGAGGAGCAGCCCAAGCACCTCACGGACTGGAAGGGCAACGACTGGACGCCGGACTCGCAGACCCCGGCCGCCCACCCCAACGCCCGCTTCACGGTCCCCGCCTCCCAGTGCCCGATCATCGCGCCCGAGTGGGAGGACCCCAAGGGCGTGCCGATCTCGGCGATCCTCTTCGGCGGCCGCCGCGCCTCCGCCGTGCCGCTGGTCACCGAGTCCTTCGACTGGAACCACGGCGTCTTCCTCGGCGCGAACGTCGCCTCCGAGAAGACCGCCGCGGCCGAGGGCAAGGTCGGCGAGCTGCGCCGCGACCCGTTCGCGATGCTGCCCTTCTGTGGCTACAACATGGGCGACTACATGGCCCACTGGGTGGACGTGGCCAAGGACAAGGACCAGTCCAAGCTGCCGAAGATCTACTACGTGAACTGGTTCCGGAAGAACGAGGCCGGGAAGTTCGTCTGGCCCGGCTTCGGCGAGAACAGCCGCGTCCTGAAGTGGATCGTGGACCGGCTCGACGGGCGCGCGGACGGCGTCGAGACCCCCATCGGCATCCTCCCGACCCCGGAGTCCCTCGACACCGACGGCCTCGAACTGCCCGCCGCCGACCTGGAGTTCCTGCTCACGGTCGACAAGGAGGTCTGGCGCGAGGAGGCTGCGCTCGTGCCCGAGCACCTCAATACCTTCGGGGATCACACCCCGAAGGAGCTGTGGGACGAATACCGCGCCCTGGTCGAGCGCCTGGGCTGAGTCTTCGCTTTTCGCTGCGGCGCGGTGGGGGGGCACCGCGCCTGCGGCGCGGTGCCCCCCCCACCCGCCCGCCCTTACTACCTGCCGGAACAGTCCGGCGGAACCAAGCCCGTCCGGCGTTTGAGGACGAGGCCCGGAGGGCCGAAAAGGCAGGGGAGAGGGGGCGCAGCCCCCATAGGGCTAGGCGGCGGGAACCAAGTGGGCGGCCGCCGCATGGGCCTCCATGCGGCGCGCCGCCAGAATGGCCACCCCCGTGTCGGCGCGGGACGCGGCCACCACCAACGCCCGCCCGGCAAGGGCATGCGCGCGCTGATGCAGCGCGGACACGTGCGGCTCGTGGATGGCGGTGGCGACCGCGGCCCGGACCGGCGGCAGCCCTCCGCGCAGCCGCGCCACCTGCGCGGCGATCTGCTCGGCGGCCGCGTCCAGACCGGGGTCGGCGGACAGGGCACGCAACTCGTCGGTGACGGCGAGCAGCGCGGCGAGGTGACCGGCGAGCTGGATGTCCAGCTCCTCCTCGCGGGAGCGGTGCGGGAAGTCGCCCGGGTCGGCCACGGCATGGACCGACTTGGTGCGGATCGGCTCGTACATGGGATGGCCTCCAAGCGGGTTGCTTGAAAGCCATCCTACATTAGATTCTGTCTAAAGTTGATTGGAGCCTCGGCGGAGACCTACGGCTGGCTGTAGCCGTCCAGGAACGTGCCGATCCGGGTGACGGCCTCCGTCAGATCCGACGCCGTCGGCAGCGTCACGATCCGGAAGTGGTCGGGCTCCGGCCAGTTGAAGCCCGTCCCGTGGACCACCATGATCTTCTCGGCGCGGAGCAGGTCCAGGACCAGCTGCCGGTCGTCCTTGACCTTGAAGACCTTCGGGTCCAGGCGCGGGAAGAGATACAGCGAACCCTTGGGCTTGACGCAGGTCACGCCGGGGATCTGGGTCAGCAGGTCGTACGCCGCGTCGCGCTGTTCGAGCAACCGGCCGCCGGGCAGGACCAGGTCGCCGATGGTCTGCCGCCCGCTGAGCGCGGCGACGACGCCGTGCTGCCCCGGCATGTTCGCGCACAGGCGCATGTTCGCCAGGATCGTCAGGCCCTCGATGTACGAGGAGGCGTGCGCCTTCGGCCCGGAGACCGACATCCAGCCGACGCGGTAACCGGCCACGCGATACGCCTTCGACATGCCGTTGAAGGTGAGCGTGAGCAGGTCCGGGGCGACGGCGGCGGTCGGCGTGTGCGTCGCGCCGTCGTACAGGATCTTGTCGTAGATCTCGTCCGAGCAGATCAGCAGGTTGTGGCGGCGGGCGATGTCGGTCAGGCCGCGGATCATCGCCTCGTCGTACACCGCGCCGGTCGGGTTGTTCGGGTTGATGATCACGAGCGCCTTGGTGCGGTCGGTGACCTTGCGCTCGATGTCGGCGAGGTCCGGCATCCAGTCCGCCTGCTCGTCGCAGCGGTAGTGCACGGCGGTGCCGCCGGAGAGGGAGACCGCCGCGGTCCACAGGGGGTAGTCGGGCGCCGGGACCAGGACCTCGTCGCCGTCGTCGAGCAGGCCCTGCATGGCCATCACGATCAGCTCGGAGACGCCGTTGCCGATGAAGACGTGCTCGACGTCGGTCTCGATGCCGAGCGTCTGGTTGTGCATCACGACCGCGCGGCGCGCCGCGAGCAGGCCCTTCGCGTCGCCGTAGCCGTGCGCTTCGCCGACGTTGCGGAGGATGTCCTCCAGGATCTCCGGCGGGCACTCGAAGCCGAAGGCCGCGGGGTTGCCGGTGTTGAGCTTGAGGATGCGGTGACCTGCCGCTTCCAGCCGCATCGCTTCCTCGAGGACCGGGCCCCGGATCTCGTAACAGACGTTGGCGAGCTTCGTCGACTGGATCACCTGCATCCCCCGAGGGTACTCGGGCGGGGGCGCCTTGCGCGGGGAGAGCTCGGTCACTTCTGTCGTTCGGCGGGTGCGGGTTGGTGGGGGTTGCTCGCGCAGTTCCCCGCGCCCCTTGGGCGGGCGTCCCTCGGGTTGGACTTGGCTGTACGTGGTCTTGTCCCGGCGCCGGGATGGCCCAACAATGCGCATGACAAAACTGGAGGCTCAACAGCCTTCGGTCACTGAGTCATCAGAGGGGACCCCCACATGAAGAAGCCTCTCGCCGGTGCCGCGTTCGCGACCCTGCTCCTGGGAGCGATGGCGGCACCCGCGGCGGCCGTCAGCAATGACGCACCGGCGTCCGACAACCGGACGGCCGCCGCGCAGCCGGCCGCCGAGGCGAAGGTCAAGGCCAAAGCCGTGTCCTTCGCCGGCGCCGTGGCGCTCAGCAACTGTTCCGGCTCCGTCGTCCGCGTACCGTCCTCGCAGCCGACCGACCCCGCGCTCGTGATGTCCAACGGCCACTGCCTGGAGACCGGCTTCCCGGCGCCCGGCCAGGTCATAGTCGACCGCGCGTCGACCCGCAGCTTCACGCTCCTGAACGCGAGCGGCGGCAACGCGGGCACCGTCCGTGCCAGCAAGATCGCGTACGGCACGATGACCGACACGGACGTCTCGCTCTACCAGCTCACCAGCACGTACAAGGACATAGAGAGCCGGTACGGCATCAAGGCCCTCGAACTCGACTCCGCGCGCCCGGCGCAGGGCAAGGCCATCACGGTCGTGTCCGGCTACTGGAAGCGGATGTACAAGTGCAACATCGACGGCTTCGCGTACCGGCTGAAGGAAGGCCGCTGGACCTGGAAGGACTCGGTCCGCTACACCTCCGCGTGCCAGACGATCGGCGGCACGTCCGGCTCGCCGGTGGTCGACGACGCGACCGGCAAGGTCGTCGCCGTCAACAACACCGGCAATGAGGACGGCGGGCGCTGCACCGACAACAACCCGTGCGAGGTGGACGAGAACGGCAAGGTGACCGTCCGCCAGGGCATCAACTACGGCCAGCAGACCTACACCATCGTCCCGTGCGTCGGCGCGGGCAACAAGATCGACCTGAACCGCCCGGGCTGCACGCTGCCCAAGCCCTGACCCTCCCTGTTCTGCCTTGTTCTGCCTTCTGCTGCCCTTCTGTTGTGCGCCTGGGCAGGACACCGCCCCACCGGTCCGGCACCGGTGGGGCCGCGGCGACATCCGGTTCCCGCGCGCTCGTCAGCGCCAGCGCCAGGGGCGGCGGTGTCGAACAGGCCGGACCCGGCGCCGATGTACTTCGGCGGCAGGCTCTGCATGGCGGCGACGGCGAGCGGGCTCATCATCAGCGAGCTGCTCGCGCCCATCCAGGCGGCGTGCGCGAGCAGCACCGCGAGGTTCATGTCCTTGCCGATCTGCGGCGCGAGCGGAACCGAGACCAGGGCGGAGGGGAGCATCATCAGCGCGGCCTGCGCGGGCGTCATCCCGCGGCCGACCTGGAAGTACAGCGTGCCGGGGAAGCTCGCGGCGGTGATGGCGAAACCCGCGGCCACGATGGCGATGTTCGCCGCGGAGAACGTCCTGACCTTGACGATGCCGAGCGGCACCAGCGGCTCGTGCTTGTTCTTCGCCTCCCAGGCCACGAACAGGGCCGCGCAGAGCACACCGATGCCGAGAACCCCGTACACGGAGACCGGAATGCCGATGTGCAGCCCGAACACGCTCAGGCTGTCGGTGATCCGCGACCAGTGGTACTTGTCCCCGTTCTCCAGGGCGCACGACGTATCTGTCGATACGCTGTATCGACAGATACGGGGAGTCGAAAACGGAAGCCGGTGCGGGGGGCGCTCCCCCCGCACCGGCTTCCGTTTGTGCCAGTCAGCCCTGGGCCGTCACTCAGCCGACCAGCCTCGCCGCGACCCCGTCGAACAGGTACTCGAGCCCGGCGTCGAACTTGGTGTCCGCGTCCCGGTCCGTGGCGTCCCGCACCACCTTCGCCAGCATGGGGTGGCGGCCGCCGGCGATGACCCGGTTGAGGTAGGCGCTTGAGGCCTGCTGCCACTGTTCCTTGTCCAGGCCGGTGTCCCGCTCGGCGCGCCGCTCGGTGATCTCGTTCCGGATCGCCCCGATCACGTACGCGTTGACGGCGTCCCGCACCCGTACGACGGTGTCGATGTCCTCGAATCCGGGTGCCCCGGCGAGCGCCGTGAGCGAGGCCTCCAGGTGGGCCAGTGCGTTCGGCCCGAGCAGCGGGCGCCCGCCGAGCAGGTCCGCGAACCACTCGTGGCGGCGGGCGGCGCGCCGCGTGCGGTGTGCGAGGGTCCGCAGCGCCGCGCGCCAGTCCGCTCCGGTGGCGCTGGGCAGCGGAATCTCTCCGTACACCGCGTCCGCCATCAGGTCGAGGAGCTCTTCCTTCGTGGACAGATACGTGTACATGCGCATCGGGCCCGCGTTGAGCTCGGCGGCGACCTTGCGGATGGAGACCGCGGCCAGGCCGTCCTCGTCGGCGATCCTGATGGCGGCGGCGACGATCCGGTCCCGGCTCAGCGCGCTCGGTGCCGGCCGGTCCGGCGGCTCGGGCCGCTCCCAGACCAGCCCGGGACCGTCTTCACTGCCACCGCCGCGTCGCGCCGCCATTACGCCTCGTCCTTCGTCGCCGAGTAAATGCGACGCAACGATACACACGCCGTAGTCGATACAGCGTATCCCTCAATGCGAAGTCCGGCGCACGGCGCGTCCCGCGAGGACGTCCGTGCGTCGGCCGTCCTCGATCACCGGCTTCCCGTCGATGAGGACGTGCGGGATGCCGACGGGCAGCGTACGCGGCGCCTCGAAGGTGGAGCCCGCCGCGACCGTGTCCGGGTCGAAGAGGACGAGGTCGGCGCGGTAGCCCTCGCGGACGAGACCGCGGTCGGGCAGCCGCAGCCGGGCCGCGGGCCGCGAGGTGAGGTGGGCGACGCACTCCTCCAGCGAGAGGACCCCCAACTCCCGTACGTACTTGCCCAGATACTGCGGGAACGTGCCGTACGCCCGCGGATGCGGCTTGAAGCCCTGGAGGATGCCGTCGCTGCCGCCGGTGTGGACGCGGTGCCGCATGATCGCCCGCACGTTCTCCTCGTGGCCGACGTGCTGGAGGATCGTCGAGCCGAGCCGGTCGTTGATGAGCAGCCGCCGCGCCGTCACCCACGGTTCCTCGCCGCGCATGTCGGCCGCCTGCTGGATGGTCTTGCCCACGCAGGAGGCGAGCCCCGGGTCGGAGACGCCGGAGACCTCGATGGTGTCCCACTCGATGGGCACGCCGTGGCATCCGTCCGCGCCGACGACCTCCATGTGGTGCCGGATCCGCGCGGCCGTCCCGTCGTCCTGGAGGCGCGCCAGGATCGCGTCGGGGCCGCCCTCGCTCGCCCAACTCGGCAGCATCGCCACGAGCGTCGTGCAGCCGGGCGTGTACGGGTACGTGTCGAGGGTGATGTCGGCCCCGGCGGCCAGCGCGTCGTCGAGCAGCGCGAGCAGGTCCGGTGCCTTGCCCTTGTTCACGCCGAAGTTCATGGTGGCGTGGGCGAGATGGAGGGGACAGTTCGCGGAGCGCGTCAGCTCCACCATCTCCTCGTACGCCGCCAGCGCGCCGGCGCCGTAACTGCGGTGGTGCGGGCAGTAGTAGCCGTCGTACGCCGCCACCACCCGGCACAGCTCGGTGAGTTCGGCGTCCTTGGCGTACATGCCCGGCGTGTACGTCAGCCCCGACGACATGCCGACGGCGCCCTGCTCCATGCCCTCGGCCACGAGCCGCTTCATCCGCTCCAGCTCGGCGGGCGTCGCCTCGCGGTCGTCCCAGCCCACCGCGTACATCCGGACCGTGCCCTGCGGGATCAGGTACGCCGCGTTCACCGGGATGCCGCGGCCGCCGTGCGCCCGGTCCAGGCGGTCCAGGTACTCGCCGACCGTCCGCCAGTCGAAGTCGATGTCGCTGCCGTCCCCGTTCCAGCCCGTGATGGCCTGCCGGACCTGGGCGAGGGTGCGGTCGTCGACCGGGGCGTACGACAGGCCGTCCTGGCCGATGACTTCCAGGGTGACGCCCTGGGCCGCCTTCGCGCTGTGGTCCGGGTCGCGGAGGAGGGCCAGGTCGCTGTGGGCGTGCATGTCGATGAATCCCGGCGCCAGGGCGAGGCCGTCCGCCTCGATCGTCCTCGCGCCCGTCGGCCGGGGGCCCTCGCCCTCGCGGCGGATCTCGGCGATGTGGCCGTCGGCTATGCCGACGTCGGCTCTGTACGAGGCGTCGCCGCTGCCGTCGATGAGGCGCGCGTCGCGGATGACCAGGTCCATGGGGTGGGTTCCTCTCGGGGGTGGGTGGGCCCTGCGGGGCTTTCCCCAGTCCCGCCCCTTCCTCAATCGCCGGACGGGCTGAGAATGTGCGGGTGAGTAATCAGCCCGTCCGGCGATTGAGGACGAGGCCCGGAGGGCCGATACGGGGGTCCAGGGGGCGGAGCCCCCTGGTTCGGGAAGGGGCGGGATCGGGGAGCCCCCCGCCGGCGGTCAGAAGTACGTGCGGATGTAGTCCGTAACCGTCCCGTCCCCCTCGACGAGAGGGATCAGCTGCCACTTGTCGAAGGACGTACAGGGGTGGGAGAGCCCGAGCCCCACCCAGTCCCCGACCTCAAGACCGGCACCCGCGGCGGTCCGCAACCACCCGTGCTGATCGGAAAGCCCGGTCACGGCGACCCCGTCGGCAGCCACCTCCGTCCCGTCGGAACGACGGACGACCTGCGCCGCGGGCAGATCGAGGTCGTACGCGGCGTCCCGCTTCCCCGCGTTGATGAAGGCCTGCTCGGGGGTGGGCCGGGACACGACCTGAGCCCACAGCCGGAAGGCGGGACGCAGGGCCCCCTCATCGGGCACGCGGTTGAAGGGGGTGAGGTGCTTGTAGTGCCCGTCGTCGTGCGAGACGTACGCACCGGAACGGAGCAACTTCAGTACGGGAAGCGACAGTTGGGGGAGGGCGGCGAACTCCTCGGCCACCGCGTCGAACCACGCGGACCCTCCGGCGCTGACCACGATCTCGTCGACGGCACCGGAAACGGTACCCACACCGGAATCAGCACCGTCACCGGAATCAGCACCCGCACCCGAAACACCCCCGGCCTTGAACCGCCCCGCCGCGTCGAACGCCGCGGCCAGCGCGGTGAGCCGCCGCAGCCACGCCCGCACCCGCTCGGGCGTGGCGTCCGGCACCTCGCCCTCGTACCCCGCGACCCCGACGAGCCGCAGCGTCCCCGCGGCGGCGACCGCGTCGGCGACGGCCGCGCAGTCGGCCTCGGTGCGCGCGCCGGTGCGGGCGCCGTCACCGGCGGCGAGTTCGACGACGACGTCGACGGGACGGCGCGCGCCCGCCGAGCGGAGGGCCGCGTCCATCAGTTCCACGCCGCGCACCGAGTCGACGTAGCAGATGAAGCGGAACCCGGGGTCGGAGTCGAGCTCGGCGGCGAGCC
Source organism: Streptomyces aureoverticillatus (assembly GCF_014649395.1). Lineage (GTDB taxonomy): Bacteria > Actinomycetota > Actinomycetes > Streptomycetales > Streptomycetaceae > Streptomyces > Streptomyces aureoverticillatus. The sequence continues at coordinate 547,515 of NZ_BMSY01000001.1, read as the reverse complement.
AGCGCAGCGCCGCCGCGTCGACGAGCTCATTGGCGAGGAAGATCCGCTCGATGCCGAACTCGCGGGCCACGCGCACCTGGTGGGGGACCGCGAGCGTGATGCCCCACGCGCCGCGCTCCAGCTGCCGCGCGAAGAGCTGGGGCGCCATCGACGCCTTGCCGTGCGGCGCGAAGGCGAGGGAGTGCCGGGTCGTGTACTCCTCCATGAGCGCGAGGTTGTGCTCCAGGCGCTCGGCGGACAGGGCGAGGACGGGCGTGGTGAAGCCGCCGGTGAAGAGGTTGCGGCGCTCGGCGGCCAGCTCGCCGACCGTCAGGCCGTCGGCGTCCGGCGGGAGCGCCTTGAAGCGGTGGTCGATCCGCTCCTGACGCAGCCGCGCGAGGGCGCTCGCACGGCGGTCGGCGGGAGCGGGCTTGGCGGGCGTGTCGGCGGCCATGGAGCGCCTCCTCTGCGTGCGTTGCAGAATGTGCAACGTTCATTGCGTATGTCGCTTACTGCTGTCTAACATCCGAGCCAACGCCGGGTCAACGGATCCGGAGAGTGAGTGAAGCGAGCGAGAGGCTGACACCGACGTGACCCGAGCAGGCGGCGGCGGAGACGCGAACTCCCTGGACACCGACGTGGTGGCGCTCGGCGAGTCCATGGTGACCTTCCTGCCGTCGCGCCCGGGGCGGCTCGCCGACGTGCCGTCCTTCGAGCGCGGCATCGGCGGCGCCGAGTCCAATGTCGCCTGCGCCCTGGCCGCCGCCGGCCACCGCACCCGCTGGGTCAGCCGCGTCGGCGCCGACGGGTTCGGCGACCACCTGGTCGAGGCGATCGGGCGGTACGGCGTGGACACCTCCGCCGTCGGCCGCGACCCGCACCGCCCCACCGGCATCTACTTCCGCACCGCCGACGACCGCGAGACCGACGCCCACGAGGTCGTCTACTACCGCGCGGGCTCGGCCGCCTCCGCGATGTCGCCCGCGACCATGCCGTACGACGCCCTGTGGTCGGGCCGGGTGCTGCACCTCTCCGGCATCACGCCCGCCCTCTCCGCCGACTGCCTCGCCCTCGTCCGCGACCTGTGCGACCGCAAGCCCGGCCGCCGCTCGCTGGTCTCCTTCGACGTCAACCACCGGCCGCGGCTGTGGCGGGACGGCGAGGGCGAAGGGGCGGGGGAGGGAGACGGTGCCGAGGTGCTCCTCGACCTCGCCCGCGGCGCCGACCTGGTCTTCGTAGGCGAGTCCGAGGCCGCGACCGCCTGGGGCGTCACCGGCGGCCCGGCCGCCATCCGCGCGGCGCTGCCCGAGCCCGCCGTGCTCGTCGTCAAGCAGGGCGCGTACGGCGCCACGGCCTTCGCCGCCGACCACGCGACCGGACGCGACACCATCACCTTCGTGCCGGCCCTGCGCGTCGACGTCGTCGCGCCCGTCGGGGCCGGCGACGCCTTCGCCGCCGGGTTCCTCTCCGCGACCCTGCGCGGCCTGTCCGCCGAGCGCCGCCTTCGGCACGGTCACCTCATGGCCGCCGCCGCCCTCACCGTCCCCGGCGACCTCGCCGCCCCGCCGTCCCGCGACCACGCCGACGCGCTCGCCGCCCTGGACGCCCCCGCCTGGGAGAGACTGCGTCTTCGCCCCGGCTGGACCACTGACACCGCCCGGACCACAGCCGCGGCCTCCGAGGAGGTACCCACGTCATGAGCCAGACCGTCGACCGCGCCCTGTCCATCCTGCCGCTGCTCGCCGAGGGCCCCGCCGACCTCGGCCAGGTCGCCGACCGCCTCGGCGTCCACAAGTCCACGGCCCTGCGCCTCCTGCGCACCCTGCACGAACACGGCCTGGTCTTCCGCCAGTCCGACCAGCGCTACCGCCTCGGCGCCCGGCTCTTCGCGCTCGCGCAGGAAGCCGTCGAGAACCTCGACGTACGCGAGATCGCGCACCCCCATCTCCTCGCGCTCAACGAGAAGTGCGGGCACACCGTCCACCTCGCGGTGTACGAGGAGCAGGAGGTCCTCTACATCGACAAGGTCGAGAGCCGCTACCCGGTGCGGATGTACTCGCGCATCGGCAAACCGGTCGCGATCACCGTCGCCGCCGTCGCGAAACTCCTCCTCGCCGACTTCCCCGAGGCCGAGCGGCGCGCCCTGGCGGAGAAGCTCGACTATCCCTCGTACACGTCCCGTTCGACGCCCAACGCCGCCGCCTTCCTCAAGGAGCTGGCGCTGGTGCGCGAACAGGGCTGGGCCACCGACCTCGGCGGCCACGAGGAGTCCATCAACTGCGTCGGCGCGCCCATCCGGGGCGCGGACGGCCGGGTCGTCGCGGCCATGTCGGTGTCCGCGCCGAACGTCGTCGTCACGGCCGAGGAACTCCTCAAGCTCCTTCCGCTGGTGCGACGCACGGCGGAGGCCATCAGCAGGGAGTACTCGGGCCACGCCCCGGAGAAGTAGTACTCCCGAGCAACAACTCGACGTAACAACTCGACGTAACCCCGCTACTTAACCCCCCGACCGCCACGTAACACCCCTACGAAGAAGGCAAGTCCATGAGCGAGAAGACCGCCATCACCCCCGCCACGCACACCGCCCCGCCCGCGAAGTTCTCGCACGGCGTCAAGAAGGGCAACATCCTCCAGGTCGCGGGCCAGGTCGGCTTCCTGCCCGCCGAGGAGGGCAAGGCGCCGACCCCGGCCGGGCCCACCCTGCGCGAGCAGACCCTGCAGACCTTCGCCAACGTCAAGGCGATCCTCGAAGAGGGCGGCGCCACCTGGGACGACGTGATGATGATGCGCGTCTACCTCACGGACGTGGACCACTTCGCGGAGATGAACGAGATCTACAACCAGTACTTCGAGGAGCAGGGCCTCAAGGCCCCGGCGTCCGCCCGCACCACGGTGTACGTCGGCCTGCCCAAGGGCCTGCTCATCGAGATCGACGCGCTGGCCGTACTCGGCTGACGGTCGCCCGCGGCAGAGGACCGCACGCGGCTGATCGCCGCACTCGGCTGCTCGCCGCCCCTCCCCACACGCAAGCCGCACGTCGTCACGGCGCGGCGCCCGACACCCCCCGGGCCGCCGCGCCGCGATCCCCCCTGTCCAGAAAGCCCATGCGCTTACAAGCACAAGTACGAGTACGAGTACGAGGTCAAAGATGTCCCCGTCCCCCTCCGCGACGCTCGCGGCCACCGCCCCGCCACCAGAGCACCCGCCCCACACCGGCGGCCTGATGGCCCTGATCGACGGCACGGCGGGCCTGCTGACCGTGGCGGCCCTCGGCATCCTCCTTCTCCTCTTCCTGATCATCAAGGTCAGGCTCCAGCCGTTCGTCGCCCTCCTGGCGGTCTCCATAGCCGTCGGCCTGGCGGCGGGCCTCTCCGTCACCGAACTCTTCGGCACCGTCCAGAAGTCGGACGCGGTCTCGCTCATCGAGAGCGGCATGGGCGGCATCCTCGGCCATGTGGCGATCATCATCGGCCTCGGCACGATGCTCGGCGCGATCCTCGAGGTGTCCGGCGGCGCGGAAGTCCTGGCCTCCCGCCTCCTGGGCCTCTTCGGCGAGAAGCGCGCCCCCCTGGCGATGGGCCTCACCGGCCTGATCTTCGGCATCCCGGTCTTCTTCGACGTGGGCATCTTCGTCCTCGCGCCCATCGTGTACGCCGCCGCCAAGCGCAGCGGCAAGTCGATCCTGCTCTACTGCCTGCCGCTGCTCGCCGGCCTGTCGATGACGCACGCGTTCCTGCCCCCGCACCCCGGCCCGGTGGCCGCGGCAGGGCTGCTCAAGGTCGACCTGGGCTGGGTCATCCTGATGGGCATCGTCTGCGGCGTCCCCGCGGTCCTCGCGGCGTGGGTCTTCTCGGCGTGGATCGGCAAGCGCATCTTCGTGGCCGTGCCGCAGGACATGGTCGAGGCGGCGGAGGAGGCGAAGGCCGCGGTGGCCGCGGAGCAGCGGGCGGCGGGCCGCGAGCCCCAGGAGAAGCCGGTACCGCTCGCCACGGTCTTCCTGATCATCGGCACGCCCCTGGTCCTGATCCTCCTGGCGACGTTCTCCTCCATCGCCTTCGACCCCTCCACCGCCCGCTCGGTCATCGAGTTCTTCGGCAACCCCTTCGTGGCCCTGACGATCGCCCTGATGATGGCGTACTACCTGCTCGGCATCCGCCGCGGCTGGTCCCGCAAGTCCCTGGAGACGGTGTCGACTTCATCCCTGAAGCCGGTCGGCAACATCCTCCTGGTCGTCGGCGCCGGCGGCATCTTCGGCGCCGTCCTCAAGGGCAGCGGCGTCGCCCAGGCCCTCTCCGACACCTTCCACGACGTCGGCCTGCCGATCATCGTCCTGGCCTACCTGATCTCCGTCGTCCTGCGCGTGGCCCAGGGCTCGGCGACGGTCGCGATCGTCACGACCGCGGGCATCGTCGCCCCCCTCCTGGCCGAGGGCGACTACTCCAACGCCTTCACGGCCCTGGTCATCATGGCCATCTCCGCGGGCTCCATCTTCGCCTCCCACGTCAACGACGGCGGCTTCTGGATGGTCGCGAAGTACTTCGGCATCTCGGAACGCGACACCCTCAAGACCTGGACGGTCCTGGAGTCGGTCCTCTCGGTGGCGGGGTTCGCTGTGGCGGCGGTGGTGAGTCTGTTCGTGTAGCGGGACTTGTCCTCGTACGACGTCGGGACGCCCGGCGGGGCTCCGCTCGGCGGTGCCCCGCTCGGCGGTGCCCCCACCGTGCTGCGCGCCCCCCTCGGCCGCACCGGTCCCACGCCCGCCGCGCGCGCACGCCGGAGCCCGCAGCCGTGGATCGGCTTCCGTCATGGCGCGGGCGCCCTCCCTGGACCATTACGTGCCCGCGTCAACGGCCGCGAGTGATGGCCTAAACTCGCGCCCCCACGAGTCGAATCCAAAGGAGCATCGTGCGCACGCGTAAGGCACTCGCAACCGCCCTCGGCCTCGCCGCCGCAGCGGTCGTGACCCCGTTGGTCACGGCACCCCCGGCCGCCGCCGCGCAGTGGTGGTCGTACCAGATGCACACCGACGACGGCGACCCCGGCGGCCGGGTGCGGTACCAGCCGAACGGCGACCGCGTCCAGGTCTGCGACATAGAGGCCGACGGCCACCGTGCGGGCGTACACGTGTACGACACGGTCCTCCGCGCGCACGTGGACGACTTCGCCGTCGGCACCGCCGGAAAGTGCGTGACCCACGACGCGAACGACACCAACCTCAAGGAAGGCCGCAAGTACGTCTTCACGGTCTACCTCGAGCAGGGCGGCCGGGTGTCGTACACCGACAAGTCGACCTGGAAGGGCTAGCCCTTCGGGCAAGGCGTGCCACCGACTGGAGAAGGTGGTCCGCCTTGCCCGCTTCGATGTCCCGGATGAGAGCGCGGAGCGCTTCGCGGGCGTCGGCGTGCTGTCGGACCGAGGGTTTCTCCTCACAGGGCGCGGGCGATGCCACGGACGAAGTCACGGGACGCCGCGGGTGGCAGGGCGACGCGCTGGGGTGCGTGGCGCGGGCCTGCGAGGGTGCCCCCCGCTCTGCCGCTGCCCGCAGGTCGCCCGATCCGTCGGAGCCACGCGCGAGCGGCGGCGGTGTGCGCTTTGACCGATACGGATCGGTCGTGGGCGCGTGCGTGTGTACACACTGGGCCCGACTGGGACAAGACGGCACGACTTGAACGGGCGCGGCGCGTTCATGAGGCTTTCCGCTGGCCTGAACCTGTCTGTGTGAGCGATCAACCGGCTACAAGCTGTCACCCCCCGTGGCTAGAGTTGCGGAGTAGTTCGCGATAGTGATGCGTTCTGGCTGTGGTCGTTCCGGGGGGTGGGACTGGTGCTGTCAGGCTCCGGCGGCGTGGCGCCGTCAGGGAGAGGGAGATCGGGAGAGTCGTCGTGGATGTCGCACGTGCTCGACGGCGCGTGGGACGCAGCCGCCGATGTGGCCACGGAGTTCACGTCCTTCGTCAGGTTCCAGCAGCGCGTCGACGAGCTGATCCGTGACCTCAAGGGATCCCCGGCCGGTCCGGGCAAGGTGGGGCAAGAGCAGCTCGTACGCACCCAGTTCGGCGGCGGGGACGGAGCCTGGGCCGAGGCGGCCGGCCTCTTCGGCGCGTACGAGACGGTGATCACCGAGCTGGAGAGCCTGTCCAAGCTGCTGTCCGACTCCATAGAGGGCATGGGCATCGCGGTCCTCGCCGCGCACAAGGGCTATCGGAACGTCGACGACGACATTCGCGATCGCATGGCGGAGATCAGTGCGGGGATCGCTGAGCGGTCCGAGGCTGACGGCTCCGGTGGCAGGGAGCAGCCGGGCCGGGCGGGCCGGGGGCCGACGGGGCGGGGTCCGTCGGATCGGGGTCCGTCGGATCGCGCGGGCGACGCGGGAGGGACCATCTGATGGGCGACAGCGGGGGCGGCGGTACCTCCTTCGAGTCCATGAGCCACGAGCAGATGCTGGAGTGGCTGGACCAGGCGAACAGCGGCGTCGTCCAGGCGGCCGCCGACCGCCTCGTCGCGGCGGCCACGGAGATCCGTAAGATCGCGGACGAGTTGAAGGTGCGTCCGCAGTGGGTGCGGTGGAAGGGCGAGGGCGCGACCGCCTTCCGCACCTGGAGCGGGGACCTGGCCAACTCCACGCACCGCCTGGGCGACTTCAGCGAGCAATCCGCGAAGTGGCTCGCCCGCGCGTCGGAGGCGATCGCCACCGCCCAGGCGTCGATCCCCCGCGACAAGGGCGCCGCGCAGGCCAACCTGAAGGCGGCACAGGCCGCGCCCAACGACCCGGACGCGCGGGCGGTGGGCGCCAAGTCCGCGGGCGAGCTGGCGAAGCTCGAGGCGGCCAAGGAGCAAGTGCGGCAGGAGGCCGCGGCGGAGATGCGCAAGCTGGGGCAGGCGTATCAGTTGTCGGCGCAGCAGTTGGAGGGGTTGGAGCGGCCGCGGTTTCCGCCGCTTCCGGCGGAGGTGGCGCCACCGCCGTCGCAGGTGGCTCGCAGTGCGTCGCCACCCAGTGGAGGCGGCTGGCCCGAACCATCGGGTGGGGAGCGTGGAGGAGCAGTGCTGGGTGCGCCGTCCTCAGGCGCGCCCAAGCCGCCGACTGCCGTCCTCGGCCCCAGCGGATCGGGGTCAGGACCTGATCTGCTGCCTGGCGCAGCGCCGCGACTTGCGCCTCAAGCCCCGGACCCTGTAGGCGTCCAGGTCGACGGCACGACAACGCTCCCTGACGTCTCATCGGCGCCGCCGTCCTCCCCTCCCGGCGGCACGTCGACCCCGGTCAGGCCCGACGGAACGGCACAACCCATAGGTCTTTTTCCGCCACCTTCGGGCCAGCAGCAACCGAGTCCGCCGGCGAACCCCACGATTCCGCCGGGGCCAGGGCCCGTTGGGCAGGGTGGTCGTACGCTCCTGTCGCCCAGGGGCGGGCCGGTGGGACCTCCTCCCGGACGGGCAGGTAGTGGACCGGTAGGACCGGCTCCCGGGCGCACGCCCAGCGGGGGACAGTCCCTGCCCCCGCGCCCGACGGGCCCGGCACAACCGGTGGTCGGGGGCACCCCCAGGGTTCCACCCGCGAGCCCGCCTGCTGGACGTATGCCGGGCGGCCCCGGCATCGTCGGGGGTTGTCCCACGCCGTCGGTCCCCGGCGGGCCGATCGGAGGCATGCCCCGAGGGGCGGTCGCTGGTGGGTCTCCTGCGGGGACGGGCCCGGGAGGATCGGGCGCCGGACGAGGGGCGGCAGCGGGACAGCGGCCGATGGGCGCACCCAACGGCATCGCAGGAGGGCAGCCCCGGCGGCAGGCGTCGATGCGGGGCGCCGTGCCGCCGAACACGACTCAACCCTCACGCTCACGACGCGACGAGGAACGAGACGGCAGACCGGACTACCTCACCGAGGACCAGGAGACCTGGCGCCCGGACGGTCGCCGGGTCGTCCCGCCCGTCGTCGACTGAATCACAGTGATCCCCCACTCAGAAACCACGAGGTCATGAGAGAGCAGATGGCTGCCAGGAAGCAGCACAACGGACGGTGGCGGGGCGTCGTCTCGGGTGCCGTGGGCCTCCTGCTGGCAGGTGTCGCGGCCACGCCCGCTCACGCGGAGTCCGTACGAGAGAAGCAGTGGCATCTCAACGTCATGCAGGCCGAGAAGATGTGGCGGACCAGTACAGGTAAGGGCGTCACCGTCGCCGTCATCGATTCGGGTGTGAATGACGAACTGGCCGATCTCCAGGGACAGGTACTGCCCGGTAAGGATGAAGCTCCGGAGCCACCTGGTGACGAGCACACGGACTACGACGGTCATGGAAGCACGATGGCCATGCTCATCGCGGGCACCGGCAGGGGAAATGGAGGCAAGGGCACTTGGGGACTCGCACCGGGCGCCAAGATCCTTCCCATCCGGACGCCCGATCCTTACGTCAATCCATTCTCATTGCCCGCGAGGCTCAGTAAGGCCATCCGCTTCGCAGCTGACTCCGAGGCTCGCGTCATCAACATCTCGCTAGACAGCGGAATGAACTCCTCGGAACTGACCAAAGCGGTCAAGTATGCCCTCGATAAAGGATCGTTGATCTTTGCCGGAACAGGTAACGGAGGAAACTCGGACGTCGCGTACCCTGCAAAGGTTCCAGGGGTAGTGGCAGTCGGAGCAGTCGGGAGGAACCTCCACAAGACCCAGGAGTCCGAATTCGGCCCCCAAGTGGACATCGCCGCCCCCGGCGACGAGATTTACATCACTTGCCCCACCGGCAAGGGCGTGTGCAAGAGCCACGGCACGAGCGCCGCCACCGCCCTCGCCTCCGCCAGCGCCGCCCTCATCTGGTCCAAGCACCCGGACTGGACCAACAACCAGGTCCTCCGGGTCATGCTCAACACCATCGGCGCCCCCACGGACGGCGCCAAGCGCAACGACTCCATCGGCTACGGCATCGTGCGTCCCCGGGTGGCCCTGGAGAAGCCGGGCGACCCGGGCCCGGCCGACGTCTACCCCTTGCCGGATCTGAAGCAGGCCACGTCCACGTCGCCCGCCCCTTCGCCATCCGAAGCGGCGACATCCGACAACGAACAGAACTCAGCCGCGGCCCCCGTGACCACCGGGGGCGGTGACGGCGGCTCAAGCACAACTACGTGGATCGTGACCGGCGTTGGCGCAGCAGCGCTGATGGGCGGGGCGGCTGCCGCCATGGCCGTCCGTAAGCGCAGGGCCGCGGCGCACGCGCACCTCACAGGGAGGCCCTGAGATGACATGGGACGAGTGGGAGCAGCTGAAGGAGACAGCCGCACAGAGGCATGCGGACCGCACCCAGCTCAACAGTGTGACGGGGCCGAGCGCGGCTGCGGACCTCGTCGTCCACGACGACGAGTTGGGCGCGCTCGGCGGCATCGCCTACCGGCTGCGCGATCGCCTCCGGAAGGACTCCGACCACGCGCGGGAGAGCACATTCGGGGCCGCTGTCGAACTGTCCAATGAAGGACTCGACATGGGCGCGGCTCTCACTGAGCTGCACGACGCCTGGAACTCCAAGTCGAGGACGCTCGTGGACGCGTGCGGTCACATCTCCAACCACCTCGACTTCACCCGCGCACAGCACAAGAAGGACGACGACAAGGTCGCCACGTCCGTCTCCGTGTCGGTCATCGACAGGTACATGAAGTGACGGAGCCGGAGTTGGAGGCGGGGGCGAGGGCGTGCTGACCGTTCAGGACCTTCTTGGGTTGAGGCTGGGCAAACTGGCATCCGCCGTGGATGACTGGGAGGTGATGGCGCGGCGCCTGAGTGAGCTGGCCACCGGCGGGGGCGGCGGCGACAGCGCGGCCCTGCTCAAACGCAAGGCGGAACTGGCCAACTGGAAGGGCGTCAACGCCACGGTGGGCAAGGCGTTCGTGGTCAAGACGGCATCCGAGTTCGACGACGCCGTCACGTCGGCGCAGAGCGTCCTCGCGGTCCTTCAGGGTGCGCTCAAGGCGTTCGCCCGGCACAAGGACGAGATGGAGCGGGTGGCGGACAGCGCCGCGAAGCGCAACATCCGTATCACACCCGCGGGCGGGGCGGAGGCTCGCTCTCCTCAGGACGCTGCCAAGGACGGCGTGCCCACGCAGATGGAACTGGTCGCGACCATGCGGGATGCGACGCGTGTCCTCCAGGAGGCGGACGAGACGGACAGGGTTGCCGAACGGGCCCTGCGGGCACTGGCACGCGGCAAGCACGACTTCTCCGACGTCCGTGTGAACAGCCTCGATCACGCGAAGGACCTTCAGGGCCGGGCGGACGCGGACCGCTGGGCCAAGGAGGTCGCCAAGGGCGACGTCGCCGGGTGGAGCGACGAGAAGCTCAAGCGCTTCAACGACGACCTCGACCGCTACCGTGACACCCCCGCCTTCGGGGAGCGCTTCGCCACCAAACTGGGCGCCGAGGGCACCCTCCGCTTCTGGCGCGACCTCGCCCACCCGGCCGACACGTTGGGCGTGGTGGGGCCCGAACGTGCCGAAATCCTCGGTGATGTGCAGGAAAATCTGAGCCTGACACTCGCCGGGGCCACGCGGGTCGACAGCCCGGAGATGGACGCGTGGAAGAAGGACATGATCGAGGCCGGCGGGAAACGGCTTCCCGCCGGTCCGGGCATGGGCGGGGGCACCCCACCGTACGGCTTCGAGGTCATGACGAGCCTGATGCACAAGGGGAAGTTCGATACCAAGTTCCTTCAGGACTACGGCGGCAGACTGCTGGAGCACGAGAGAGGGCTTCCGCCCTTCGCATCCTGGAGTTCCCAAAACCTGAACTATCCCCCAGGTGAAGCCTCCAGCGACCCTGTATCCGGCCTCATGGAATCCCTCAGCCACAACCCAGAAGCTTCCCTGGAGTTCTTCCACACCGGCCCCGGCGCCGAGAGCAACTGGAACTACCTCGTCGGCCACGGGGAAGGCTCCCGCAACCAGGCGTTCACGGCGATGGGCCTCGTGGGCATGGGCGGTGCCGGCCGCGACCAGTACGAGACCAGCCTCGGCCATGCCCTGGAATCGGCGGCCATCCGCACCCCCTACGACGCCGATGAACCACCGAAGGCGCACTCGGACGCCAGCGCGTCCTTCGTCAACCGTCTCGTGGACTACTACGGCAGGAATCCGGAAATCCTGGAGGATTCGAAGCTGCGGGGCAGCATGGGGAACATCACTGCGGAGTATATGCGGGACTTCCAGGACGGGATGAACGGGGAGCGGGAGATCAAGACGCACGGCAGTAACGCGAACATCCGCAACCTCGGCATGTCCACCGTGCGGGATTTCTTGGGAGCGGTGGGTACGGACCCCGGAGCCTACGGCGCCATCCTCAACGCCCAGCAGTCCACCACGACCCAGCTCGTTCACGAGACGTTCCAGAACCCCGATGGCCTTTCTGAGGAGACGGTCAAAAGCGATGTGAGCAACAAGGTTGCGCCGGGCGCTGGGATCGCCGGGATCATGGCTGAAGCGCGCACCCAGGCCATCTACGACGACCGAATCGCGGCTGACGAGGAATTCAACAGCGGCATCGATACGGCGGGCAAGTGGGCGGAACGCGCCATCACGATTGGGGTGAGTAATGTTCCCTATGTCAACGACGCCGTTGGCTGGATCGCCGAGGATGCGCGTGAGAGTGTTGTCGACAAGTACAGCAGAGATTCCAGCAAGGATGCGGCGCAGGAGAGGCAGACATTCCTGGATGGGCAGCGCGAAAGTTCCGCCGATGCCACGTACGACGCCGTGCACAGCGCTGCGCGGCAGCAGGGGCAGAGTCCTGCTGAGGCAGCGGTCGTAGCGGAGACCGCTCGTCGAAGCACGATAGTGCAATATGAGATTTCGGGCCCGAAAGAAGGTGGGGCAGGTTGATGACCGGGGCCGTAGCGCCGAGGCGCAAGAGGAATCTCTGGATGGTCGTCGCCGTGGCCGTGGTGACTTCTAGTGGTGTAGCTGCATGGCTACTTTGGCCCGCCAGCAAGCCCGCCGTCTCGGTACCGGAGAGAGTATGCGCCAAAAAGCTGTCTGGAAAGCCCGCGGCCAACCTTCTGCCGAAAAGAGGAGAGCGGTATCAAGAGTACGGCAATCACCTGGAGGAATTTGGTTCTCCTTACGCTGGGCCGCCTCCGATTTGCACGTTCGTCGCTGGTGACCGGCGAGTGACGGTGGATTACGGCAAGTTCCTGGATACAGACAGGTACAAGACTCGTCACGAGGCGGAAGAGCAAGTCGAGCGCGTCGCCAGCAACCCAGGCAGTGCCCCGCTGCGACTCGGTGAGGCCCGGGGGTACACCTCGAAGCGTGCTGCCATACTGCTCCTGAACTGCCCAATGCAGGGCTACCCAGGAACTATCACGGCGAGGGTTTACGACAAGGACGATTTCCCGTCAGACAGTTCGGACCCCAAAGCCTTCGCCGAGCTCACCGCAGAAACCCTCCGCCTCGCCGCCCGAGACGTATACAAGTGCCGCGGCAGCTCCGCCCTCCCGACCGGCTCGCCGACCCTCGGCCAGCCACGAGCCGAGTGACAGGCCGAGTGACAGCAGGCGCACGGCGAGAGGCGCCCAAGCAGCAGGCACCCCTCGCCGTGCCCGTATAGCCCTGGCTACGGTCAACTACCCGAGCAGTACTGCTGCTCCTTCCCAATGGACCGATACATGCAGTCCGAGTTCTCGAGGAGCTGCAGCACCGCGTCCCGGTTCCGGGACGTCTCGCGCTCGATGACCTCGTCGGGCGGGTAGAAGCCGCCGCCGCCCGAGCGCGGGTACATCTCGAAGGTGTAGCTGAAGATCTTCTGGTCGCCCCACAGCCAGTCGTCGATGGAGCCGTCGGTGATGTAGAGGTCGCTGGCCTGCTCGGGGGTGTAGCCGTTGCTCGCGGCCATCTTCCGGCCGACGGCGGCGTGGGCGTCGCGGTCGTCCTGGGTGAGGCCGGGGGCGGTGTCGGCGTAGGTGTAGCCGTACGGCCACAGGATCAGCTCGCTGTACGTGTGGAAGTCGATCGCGGTCCTGATCTGCTGCTTGCCGCCGACGACCCGGCTGCGTACGAAGTCCGCGACGACCTTGACCTCGGGGGCGGACTCGGCGCGCGGGCCGCGGTAGGTCTCGGAGCCCGTGGAGCCGGAGGAACCGCCGCAGCAGCCCCACTTGTAGGCCCAGTTGCGGTTCATGTCGGTGCCGACGTTGGCCGAGCCGGAGTTGGGCTGGCGGTTCTTGCGCCAGCTCCGGTAGGAGCCGGTGGCGATGTCGTACTCGCCGCCGTCGGGGTTCATGTCGGGCACGATCCAGATCTCGCGCGAGTCGAGCATCTTCTTGACGCGGGCGTCGGTCGAGTAGCCGGAGCCCAGTTCGCGCAGCAGATACAGGGCCATCTCCACCGTCAGGTGCTCACGGGCGTGCTGGTGGTGGGTGAAGAGGACCTCGGGCTCGTTCTCGTCCGTGCCGACGTTGTCGCTGATCTTGATGGCGACGATGTCGCGGCCCTGGTACGACTTGCCGATCACGCGCTTGGACATGAGGCTCGGGTACTGCTGGAGCCGCTGGTCGATCTCCGCGGTCATCTCCGCGTAGTTGTGGTAGCGGGAGTCGGCGGGCGGGAAGTCCCGTACCTCGGCGCGCTTGCCGTCGGTGCGGGCCGGCGGCGCGGGCAGCGCCTTCAGCGTGTAGCCGAGCGCGCGCAGCTTCTTGGCCTGGGCGGCGTCCGCGGTGACGACGACCGCGTGGTCACCGGCCTCGTCGATGGACACACCGGTGGCGGCGACCGCCGTGCGCGCGGCGGGGGTCGAGGGACCCGGGATGGAGTACTGACGGACGTTCTCGTCGGCCGCGGTGGCGGCCGCCGCCCTCTCCGCGGCCTTCTTGGCCGAGGGCGACGAGGAGTCGGACGCGGTGGCGCTGATGGGCGCCGCGACCGCGAGGGCGAGCACGGCCGCGAGGGCCGCTGATCTCTTTCCGCGTATGCGAAGTCGCATGAATGCTCCTGTGGGGGTGGGGGGTGGTGCACTGCGACGCATGTGAGGTGCGGGTGACTCGGGTGCACGGATGCACGGGTGCCGGGTGGGCAGGGCCGTGCGGCTGCCGGGTGGGCAGAGCCGTGCGGCCCCATGGTCGCGGCCTGGCATGCTCCGGTCAATGGCTCCTTTGAGCCGTACCTAGCGCCTCATCCGCGCATCCCTAGGCACGTCCCTGCGCACGTCCCTGGACACGCCCCTACGCACGTCCCTACGCACCCCTTGTGCACCAGGAGTCTTTGCGCTTTCTTGATCGCATGGCCGAAACCAAGGGTGGACCCAGCACAGCCGGGGACGACGCCGCTGCGCCCCGCAAGTCCAGTTGGAAGTACATCGGTCCCGGCATCGTCGTCGCCGCGACCGGCGTCGGTGCGGGCGACCTCGTCGCCACGCTCATCGCGGGCAGCAACTTCGGCTACACGCTGCTGTGGGCCGCCGTCATCGGCTGCGTCGTGAAGATCTCCCTCGCGGAGGCGGCCGGTCGCTGGCATCTGTCGACGGGCCGCACCCTCTTCGACGGCTGGTCGAGCCTCGGCCGCTGGACGACGTGGTTCTTCGTCGTGTACGTCGTGGTGTGGGGCTTCGTGTACGGCGCGGCGGCGATGTCGTCGTCGGGGCTGCCGCTCCAGGCGCTGTTCCCGGACGTCATGGACCTCAAGTGGTGGGCGATCCTCACCGGACTCGTCGGCCTGGTCTTCGTCTGGTTCAACAAGTACTCGGTCTTCGAGAAGGTCATGACGGTCCTGGTCGGCGTCATGTTCGTGGTCACCGTCTATCTGGCGATCCGCGTCACCCCGAACCTCGCCGACGCCTTCGCGGGCCTGCTGCCCGTCGTACCGGACGAGAAGGATTCGATCCTCAACACCCTCGGCCTGATCGGCGGCGTCGGCGGCACCATCACCCTCGCCGCGTACGGCTACTGGGTCAACGCCAAGGGCTGGACGAACGCGGGCTGGATGAAGGTGATGCGCCTCGACAACCGCGTCGCGTACATCACGACCGGCGTGTTCGTCGTGGCGATGCTCTTCGTCGGCGCCGAGATGCTGCACTCCTCGAACGTCGCGATCGCCAGCGGCGACAAGGGCCTCGTCCAACTCGGCGACATCCTGGAGAAGGAGTACGGCACGGCCACGTCCAAGCTGTTCCTGATCGGCTTCTTCGCCACGTCCTTCACGTCCCTGATCGGCGTCTGGCACGGCGTGAGCCTGATGTTCGCGGACTTCGTGGAGCGCTACCGGAAGGCGAAGGCCGGCGCCGACAGCACCGCCCTCACCGGCGCGGAGGTGGCCTCCGGCGCCCGCGAGAAGTCGGTGCCGTTCCGCGCGTACCTGCTGTGGCTCACGTTCCCGCCCATGATCCTGCTCTTCGAGGGCCAGCCGTTCCGCCTGATCATCATTTACGGAGTGCTGGGCGCCGCCTTCATGCCGTTCCTCGCCCTGACGCTGATCTGGCTGCTCAACTCCTCCCGCACTCCGGCCGAGTGGCGCAACGGCTGGCTGAGCAACGGCATGCTGGCGGTCGCGGGGCTGCTGTTCCTGATCCTGTGCGTCAAGCAGATCACGGACCAGGACTGGGGCAGCTTCTTCTAGCGCTACGGGCGGCCGTTGGCGCTAGGGGAGACCGTGTACGTGCGGGCCCACGGTGTTGGACCACGCGTTGCCGTTGGCCGCGTCCCAGTTGGTGGACCAGGTCATGGCGCCACGGATGCCCGGGTACGTCTTCGACGGCTTGAAGGAGCCGCAGTTGGTGCCCTTGGCCAGGCAGTCGAGGGCCTTGTTGACTACGGACGGCGCGACGTACCCGGAACCGGCGCCCCGCGTCGACGCCGGCGTACCGATGCCGACCTGCGACGGCGCGAGCCCGCCCTCCAGCTGGATACAGGCGAGGGCGGTCAGGAAGTCGACGGAGCCCTGGCTGTAGACCTTGCCGTCGCAGCCGAGCATCGAACCGCTGTTGTAGTACTGCATGTTGACGACCGTGAGGATGTCCTTCACGTTCAGCGCGGTCTTGAAGTACTCGTTCCTCGTCGACTGCATGTCGATGGTCTGCGGCGCCATGGTGAGGACCAGGCCCGGACCCGCCTTCTGGGACAGCGACCTCAGTGCCTGCGTCATGTACGTGGAGTTGAGCCCGTTCTCCAGGTCGATGTCGACGCCGTCGAAGCCGTACTCCCGCATGAGGGCGTGGACGGAGTTCGCGAAGTTGGTGGCGGCGGCCGCGCTGTTGACCGCCACGGCGCCGCGTTCGCCGCCGACCGAGATGATGACGGACTTGCCCGCCGCCTGCTTCGCCTTGATGTCGGCCTTGAACTGCTCGACGGTGTAGCCGCCGAGCCCGGCCGAGTCGAGCTTGAAGGCGACCTGCCCCGGCGTGCCGGTGGCGTCCGCGAAGGCCACGGCGATGATGTCGTACTGGTTCTGTACCTGGCTCAACTTCTGCACGGTCGCGCCGTTGTTGAAGTTCTGCCAGTAGCCGGTGAGGGCGTGCTTGGGCACGGCCCGGCTCTGCGCGGGGCCCTGCGCGGGCCCCGGCTCGTCGGCGTCCGCCGTCGGCGCACCGGCGGTGAACAGCCCGGTCAGCGCGAGCCCGAGAGCGGCCAGGGCCCCGGCGAGGGCACCGACCCTGCGGCGCGGGCGTATGTGTGCGCGGTCCACTTCTGCCTCCGTGGGGGGAGTGTGGGGGAGCGGCCCACTGAGGGCCGGGAGGAACCCGGTGAGGACCGGGAGGAAACGGTGGCCACCGCTGCTTGCTTGGTCGTACAAGCTGGTCCAGACCAATAAAGTTGTCAAGAGTTTGAACAGAGCGGGACAGGGTCGTGGCCCGAACGCGAAGAGTGATCGTGTGCGCTCCCGGGGTCGTCGAGCGTCGCCCTGGACGCGACGACGTACGCGGTGACGAAGCGGTACACGTCGCCCTTCGGGGCACCGCGCGGGGAGAAGCCGGCCAACTGGCCGGACGACAAGGGGTTCTTGGGGAAGCCGGTCGACAAGGTCAGCGGACTCACGCACGTCGGCGCA
The DNA here is from genome assembly GCF_014649395.1 of Streptomyces aureoverticillatus. Taxonomy (GTDB): domain Bacteria; phylum Actinomycetota; class Actinomycetes; order Streptomycetales; family Streptomycetaceae; genus Streptomyces; species Streptomyces aureoverticillatus. The sequence goes on along the minus strand of NZ_BMSY01000001.1, from coordinate 530,534 downwards.
CGGGAGTACGACCCGCTGCTCGGAGCCTTCATCAGCGTGGACCCGCTCCTGGTGCCGGAAAAGCACCAGTCCTTGAACGGATACGCCTACGCCAACAACAGCCCGGTCACCTTCAGCGACCCCACGGGCCTGGACTTCTGCGGCGACGACCATTGCAGCCCGGGGTCCGGCCGGGTCGACAGGGACGGCGTCTTCCACAAGGGCAACCCGAACCCCGGCAGCATGGGCCCCGGTTACGGGGGCACCGCACCCACGAACAACTCGGGCTACACGGCCGCACGGAACACCTATCAGTGCGGCTACTCGTGCGGGAACACGGGGGCCACGGGATACGGGCCGCGCGTGGACAGGAACTATGCCCTGCCCAAGAAGGGGCCGAGCGACAACGGGAATTGGTTCACCGCCGCCATCGGGGTGGTCGCGGCGACGGTTCTGCCAGATATCGCGGCATGGAAGGGCTGCGGATCGGACATCGGCCTCAACGGAAACTGCGGCAACGCACTGCTGGACCTGCCGTTCGCCAAGCCCCTGAAGTTCGGCAAGGGCGTCCGCAAACTGGCCAAGGGGTCAGAGGGAGGATCGGACGCAGTCAAGAAGGGGAAGGTTCCAGCGAACTGCAAGTGCTTCCTCGCGGGCACCGACGTCCTCATAGCCGACGGCAAGACCAAGGACATCGAAGCCGTCAAGCTCGGCGACAAGGTGCTTGCCACGGACCCGAAGACCGGCAGAACAGAGCCGAAAAAGATAACGCGCCTCATCGTCACGGAGAGCGACAAGCACTTCAACAAGCTCTCCATCGCCACGGGCGACGGGATCGAGACGCTCACGGCGACTCATGAGCATCCGTTCTGGTCTCCGTCGGAACGCCGCTGGGTCGAGGCCCGAAGCCTTGCCCCGGGCATGACGCTCCGGACTGACGACGGCGGCACCGTGGTAGTCACGAAGAACCGCTCCTTCACGAAGCACGCGCGAACCTACAACCTGACCGTTGAGGCTCTCCACACGTACTATGTGCTGGCGGGTCCGGTGCCACTGCTGGTTCACAATTCCAATTGCGATGGCATAGGCCGATCACTGATCGGTGACGAGAGGTCGGATCACATTCTTGACGGCCACAGGTACCCGGGGGCGCCTGGGAAGGATGCCTTCCCGAAAGGTTGGTCCGATGACCAGATCCCTGACGCCGTGGCTGACGTAACGACGAGCCCGAGCAGCCAAAGGGTCTGGTACAAGGGATCTGCTCGGCATGCCGAGAGAACTCTGAGGACCAGAGCAGGAGACCCGGCTGTGCAGAACGTGATCGGAACAGTGAGAGGAGTGAGAATTCTGGTGCGTTACGAACCTCTCACCGGCAAGGTGCTCACTGCCTTCCCGCAGTGAAGCGTGGATCTGCGCAATGCGTGGCCCGGAACGAAGCGATGGGTGAAGACGTGGAGAATCTGCTGAAGATCCTGCAGCGGCTGGACAGTGCCGAGTGGCTCGAATTTCCAGCCGACTACAACAGGGCGGAAGCCGCGGATGCCTTCGATCGTCTGGCTGCCCGGATCGGTTCTGAATTCTCGAGCCATTGCGAAGTCGATCAGGATGTCCAGGACTCTGCTCAGTACGGACGTCTCGAGGTGCCTGCGGAATCAACGGTTTGCGGGACGAGGATCGTTGTCCTGGTGAGCAAGTTCAAGCCGTTGGCCATGGTCGCCGCGGACAATCCCGGTGCTTTCCTCGGCACTGAGGAAGCGAGAGCTGAGGGCGAACTCGACGCCGGTGACCTTGAGAAGGTGGAGCGCGCTCTCGCGGAGCTGGGGTTCGTGGCGGTGCCGGAAGAGCTTCTCACCAGACGCTACGACGGAGTCGCACGCCTGCGCTTCCACGGTTCGGGGCCCCCTGGTTGGTGGGACCGGTTCTTCGGCTCCTTCTAGGCGCCCGGAAGGTGGCGTGATGTGTGCGGTGAGGGGGAGGCGGAGCATTCCTGCACGTGTGTCCGGTTCGGGTTCCCGCATGTCCTCGCAGGGGAGTCGCGCCCGCGGAGGGCGCCGGCCGGTCAGTACCCTTCGGGCGATCCGCGCGGAGGGTTCTCCGAGGCGAACCCATAGGTGAACAGTGGGAAGTTGGGTGTTGAGGTGGCCCCTGCCTGGATATGGTGCTCAGGCAGGAGGCCCAGGTCGGCCGGTAGGGCGACCACGTGGGCGCGAGGACTTGGAGCCGGGGGTGTGCGGATGCCGACCGCGATAGCCGTCACCAGCCCCGAGCTGGTGCTGCCCTCGCCCGACCGCCACACCCCCACCGCCACCGTCCTGCAGAGCGCCGCCCGGTCGCCGAAGGCGCACGCAATGGCGCACTCGCTGGACGACGCGCTCACCGAGATGCACACGCTCATCGAGTACCACGGGTACGTGATCGTGCTGTGCCCGGCCTCCGCCCCGGACTCCGTACGGCATCGGCTGCACGCCATCCGGTCGGTCCTTGAGAGCGACCGGATCGCGCTCGTGCGCAGTGACCTGCCGCCGCTCGGGCTCTCCGTCCTCGCCCTCCAGTTACGGCAGTTGTCGATCTGCGACTTCAGCCCGGGCGTGCTCGCCTGCGCCGCCCGGCTGCTCAGCCACTACATCTACGCGGGCGCGCTCCTCGGCTCCGTCGCCAGGCTCGACCGCGTGCCCGTCACGCTCCGGTCGCACGCCAAGTCCTGGGTGCCGGGCGCCCAGTTCGCGGTCCTCGCGACGCCGCGGCCCGAGCTGGTCAAGGTGAGCGGCGGCGGCGACGCGCTGCTGCAGGGCCCCGGGTTCAGTACGAAGCTGCTCTACGCCGCCGGGCAGCTGGCGCCCGACTGGGTGGTCGGCGAGCTGGCGCCCGCGTGGAACGTGCAGGGCTCCGCGGACGTGCCGCTGCCCGGCGAGTCGGCCCGGTGGTGGGCCACCGGCAAGCTCGTCGAGTTCGCCGCCGCCATCCCGGACATCTCCGTGCTCTACCAACTGGTGTCGTCCGTGCGGAGGGAGGACTGCCACTGGTGCGGTCTCGAACTCATCGGTGACCGCTGCGCCTTCTGCGCCGCGCCGATGCAGCCCGTGAACACGGCGGCCGCCGAACCACGAGTACGCGCCTTGCCCCGCGGCGCGACATAACAGGCCGCCCCCCTTGCGTACGTACCACGCATCCGACGTCCCACGCACCACCCCGCTCACTGTCCGTAGCCACACGCACTCGCTGCACGATCGATCGAGGTAGGTAGTCCGGCCCATGAATTCACGCCAGCGCCGCGGTGTCATCCTGCTGGTCCTGTCGGTCCTGTGCGCGCTCGGCGCGTTCGCCGGCGTGCTCTCGGTGATCCGTGACGTGAACTCCAAGGTCGGGCCCGAGGTCGAGGCGTACGAACTCAAGACGGACGTCGCGCCCTACAAGGAGCTGGAGCCCGACCAGTTCAAGAAGGTCGAGATGCCCGAGCGGTGGCTGTCCGACAACGCCGTGACCAACCTGAGGGAGATCCGGGGCAAGATCGCGGTCACCCAGCTGCGCAAGGGCTCGCTGCTGCAGACCGACATGATCGTGAAGCGGCCCCAACTGGAGCCCGGACAGCAGGAGATCGCGATCATGATCGACGCCGCGACGGGCGTCGCCGGAAAGATCACGCCGGGCTCGACCGTCAACATCTACGCCACCTTCAAGGCCGAGGACGAGAAGGGCACCGACCAGTCGAAGGTCATCGTCGAGAGCGCGAAGGTCATCGACGTGGGCAAGCTGACGTCGCTCGACGCCGACCCCGACGACGACCGCTCCCGGCGCCGCGAGAGCGAGGCCGTGCCGATCACGTTCGCCCTCGACACCAAGGACGCCCAACGCGTCGCGTACGCCGAGTCGTTCGCCTCACACGTGCGGCTCGCCCTCGTCGGCCGCGGAGGCGAGGCCGACGTGCCGCGCGGCGACCGCACGTACACCTTGGACGAAGACAAGTGAGCACGAGTAGGGGGCCACTCATGTACGTTCCCCGGGCCGAGGGAGGCCGCGCGTGACCACCCGAATCCTGCCCGCCGTCGGCGACCTGGACGCGGCGCGCACCCTCACCGGCCTCGCCGCGCAGCTGCCGGACGCCGAACCCGCCGCGCCCGTACCGGACTCCACCGTGCTCCTGGACACCCTGGCCCGCCTCGCCGCCGAGTCCCTCGACGAGCTGCCCGAGGTCGTCCTCGTACACGAACGCATCGCGCCCGTGCCCGCCCTCGACCTGATCCGCGACCTGGTGCTGCGGTTCCCCGCGGTGGGCGTCGTGCTCGTCACCGCCGACACCAGCCCCGCGCTGCTGACCGCCGCGATGGACAGCGGCGCCCGCGGCATCGTCACGTTCCCGCTCGCCTACGACGCCCTCGCCGAGCGGGTGCAGGCCGCGTCCGCCTGGTCGGCGGGGATGCGGCGGCACCTGGGCAGCACGGCCGTGGAGCTGTACGGCGGCGGGCCGGGCGCCGCGGTGCCAGGCGGCGGGCAGGTCGTGGCCGTCACCGGCGCCAAGGGCGGCGTCGGCACCACCCTCACCGCCGTCCAACTCGCCCTCGCCGCGCAGGCGTCCGGCCGCAGCACCGCCCTGCTCGACCTGGACCTCCAGTCCGGCGACGTCGCCTCCTACCTGGACGTGCAGTTCCGCCGCTCCGTCGCCGACCTCGCTTCCATCAGCGACATCTCGCCGCGCGTCGTCCAGGACGCGGTGTACGCCCACGAGTCCGGCGTCGGCCTGCTGCTCGCGCCCGCCGACGGCGAGCGCGGCGAGGAGATCACCGACCGCGTCGCCCGGCAGACGGTCAACGCGCTGCGCGGGCGGTACGACGTCGTGGTCGTCGACTGCGGTACGTACGTCACATCCGCCACCGCCACCGCCATAGAGATGGCCGACCAGGCCGTCCTCCTGGTAACCCCCGACGTGGTGGCCGTGCGCGCCGCCAAGCGCATGGTGCGGCTGTGGGACCGGCTCCAGATCCGCAAGGCGGAGGAGACGGTGACGGTCGTCAACCGGGCGGCGCGCGGCACCGAGATCCAGCCGTCGCTCGTCGCCCGCGTCACCGGCACGCGGGCGGCCCGAGCCACGGTCCCGGACGTCCCCAAGGAACTCCAGGCCCCCGTCGACGCGGGCCGCCTCCAGGACCTCGACAGCAAGTCGACGGTCAAGCAGGCGCTGTGGGGGCTCGCAGGGGAGCTGGGTCTTGTGGAGCCGGAGTCCGCGGGGCACGCGCGCAAGGGGGGCCGCGGGACGCGGCGGCTCGGGAAGTCCGAGCGGGGCGACCGGGGCGATCGCGGCGACCGCGGTGCGGTCACTCTCGAATTCGCCGGGATGTTCCCGCTGCTGCTCACCGTCATCGGGATTCTGTGGCAGTGCGCGTTGTACGGATACACGTACTCGTTGGCCGGGAACGCGGCGGACGAGGCGGCTCGGGCGGCTACGGCTGCGGCGGCGGTGCACGGGGACGGTGCTGCGGCGGGTGCCTGCGACGCCGCCGGGCGGGAGCACCTGCCCGACGCCTGGCAGAGCGCCTCGATCTCCTGCGCGCAGGAGGGCGACGTGTGGAAGGCCAGCGTCGACGTCGACGTGCCGCTGTTCTTCCCCGGCGTGGAGACGGGGTGGTCCGTCGACGCGGAGGCGGGGGCGGCGCGCGAGGGGGAGGACTCGCCGTGAGGGGCGGGCTGCGGCGAGCCGCGCGGCTTCGTACGGCAAGGCGCCGCCGCCGCTTCGACGACGCAGGCGTCTCCATGCTCGAGTTCGCCGGCTTCCTCCCCCTCCTCCTCATCATCGGCCTCGCCGCGATCCAGCTCGGCCTCGTCGGCTACGCCGCGAACCAGGCCGGTTCCGGGGCGCGGGCGGCGGCCCGGGTGGCCTCGCAGGGGGAGGGCGGCGGCGAGGCGGCGGGGCACGCGGCGATGGACAGCGGGCTCGACGCCGACGTCGATGCCCCCACCGGGAGCGGCGAGACGTCGACCGCCACCGTCAAGGTCCAGGTCCCCACCCTCCTCCCCTTCGTCGACACCGACTGGACCGTCACCAAGTCCGCGACGATGCCCAACGACGACCCCGACGCAGGAGGCTGACCCGCATGAGCCTGCGAGCCCGCATCGCCGCGCCCGCCGACGCCGCCGCCCCCAACCGCGACGACAGCCTCGTGGCGACGTACCGCGCGAAGCTGCTCGAAGAGATCGACCTCGCCGAGATGTCGTCCCTGACGGCGTCCGACCGCCGCGTCCGCCTGGAACGCGTCCTCAACCACATCATCAGCCGCGAGGGCCCGGTCCTCTCCTCCTCCGAGCGCGCCCACCTGGTGCGCCGCGTCGTCGACGAGGCGCTCGGCCTCGGCGTGCTCGAACCGCTGCTCGCCGACGCCTCCATCACGGAGATCATGGTCAACGGCCCCGAATCGATCTTCGTGGAGCGGGCGGGCCGGGTCGAACAGCTCCCCCTGCGCTTCGCCTCCGAAGACCAGCTCATGCAGACGATCGAACGCATCGTCTCCACCGTGAACCGCCGCGTCGACGAGTCGAACCCCATGGTCGACGCCCGCCTGCCCACCGGCGAACGCGTCAACGTCATCATCCCGCCGCTGGCCCTCACCGGCGCGACGCTCACCATCCGCCGCTTCCCGCGCGCGTACACGCTGCCCGAACTCATCGGCCTCGGCTCGCTCGACGAGCACATGCTGATGCTGATGGCCGCGTTCGTACGCGCCCGCTTCAACATCATCGTGAGCGGAGGCACGGGCTCGGGCAAGACCACGCTCCTGAACGCCCTCTCAGGCCTGCTCCCCGCCCACGAACGCATCATCACCATCGAGGACTCCGCGGAACTCCAGCTCCAGCAGGACCACGTGATCCGCCTCGAATCCCGGCCACCCAACGTCGAGGGCAAGGGCCAAATAACCATCCGAGACCTGGTCCGGAACTCGCTCCGCATGCGCCCCGACCGCATCATCGTCGGCGAGGTCCGCGGCGGCGAGACCCTGGACATGCTGCAGGCCATGTCCACGGGCCACGACGGCTCCCTCGCCACCGTCCACGCGAACACGGCCGAGGACGCGCTGACGAGGCTCCAGACCCTCGGCTCCATGTCGGAGGTCCAGGTCCCCTTCGAGGCCCTCCGCGACCAGATCAACTCGGCCGTGGACGTGGTCGTCCAGCTCGCCCGGCACGCCGACGGCTCCCGCAAGGTCGCCGAGATCGTGCTCCTGGTCAGCCACGGCCGCCAGCAGTTCCGCATCGCGCCCGTGACCCGATTCGTACCGCGCCCGGTGGGCCCCGACCGCGTCGTCCACGGCTACTTCGAGCACCTGCCGCTGCCGCGCCCGGTCGCGGAGAGGCTGTACGTCGCGGGGGAGCCGGTGCCGCCGGCGTACGGCGTGGCGGAGGCGATCGACGTACTGAACACCAGGGAAGCGATCGGCTGATGAACACGGATACGGATACGAGGAAAGCGACCGGCTGATGGACCACCCCACCGCGCTGGCCCTCGGTGCCACGCTCCTCACCGGCACGCTGGCCGTCGCCGGGCTCCAGACGTACGCGTCCGGACGCGCCCAGCGCCGGGCGCTGGAGGACCGCCTGGCGGGCGAGGGCGCCCGGCCGGCCCTGGAAAGCGGCGGCCGCACCCGCCGCTTCACGGCCGTCGACCGCCGCCTGCGCCGCACACGCCTGGGCCGCGAACTCCAACTGCGCCTGTCCGCGACCGGCCTGGACCTCACTCCCGGCGAGTTCTTCACGTACGTCATGGCGGTGGTCGCGGCCCTCTGGCTGATAGCGGCGGCGTCCCTGGCCCCCTTCTTCGGACCCATCGCCGCGGTCGTGGCCGTCTGGAGTTCCGTCATCTTTCTCAACTGGCAGCGGCAGAAGCGCATCGAGGCGTTCATCAACCAGCTCCCCGACGTGGCCCGCATCCTCGCGAACGCGACGGCGGCGGGCCTGGCCCTGCGTACGTCGCTCGCGATGGCGGCGGAGGAACTGGAGGCGCCCGCAGGCGAGGAACTCTCCCACGTGGCCCACCAACTGACCCTCGGCCGTTCCATCGACGACACCCTGGAGGAACTGGCCCAACGCCTCCCGTCCCGCGAACTGATAGTGCTGGTCACGACGTTGGTCCTGTCCAACAAGGCGGGCGGATCGGTCGTCAACTCCCTGCGCAACCTGACGCAGACCCTGGAGGACCGCAAGGAGACGAGGCGCGAGGTCCGCACGATGCTGTCGGAGGTCCACGCGACGGCGTTCACGGTCCCGCTCCTGGGCCTGGGCTCGCTCCTCCTGATCAACTCCTCCAACGAGGGCGCGCTGGAGCGCGTGACGGGCTCCCCCCTCGGCCAGACCCTGATCCTGATCTCGCTCGGCCTGTACGCGGTGGGCTTCTTCGTGATCAGGCGCCTGGGAAAGATCGAGGTGTGACGGTGAGCGCGTACGTGCACGTGTACGTGATCGAGGGGAGCTGAAGGCCGGTGACCGCACTGCTGCTCGCCGCGCTGATGGGCCTGGCCGTGGCCGGCGCCGCGCAGGGCATCCGCATGTACCGCGCGGAGGCGAAGCTCCCGGCCGACCTGGCCGTGGCCCTGGAGGTGGGCGCGTCACGAGTCTCGGTCGCGGGCGGGGCGGTGGACCGCCTGGGCATGCGTTTCGCGCCACTCGTGCTGCGCCTCATGGGCCCGAAGCGGGTGTCCGCCAAACGCCGCCGCATCGACATGGCGGGCAACCCGGGCGGCCTCACGATCGACCGCTACGCGGCTCGGCGGGCGGTGTACGGGGTCTTCGGCGCGGTCCTTGGTCTGGTCTTCCTCACCGACGGCCAGTATTTCTTCACCGCGGTCACGGTGGCCTTCGGTGCAGGCGCTGCCGACGCCCTGATTTGGCAGGCCATCCGTGAACGCCGCGAAGTCATTGACCGCACGCTCCCGGACTTCCTGGATGTCCTGGCGGTCGTCGTCTCCGCAGGCTTGAGCTTCCGGCAGGCGCTGGACCGCGTGGCCGAGAAGTACGAGGGCCCTTGGGCGGACGAACTCCGGATCAGTCTCCGCCAGATGGACATGGGCGTGAGCCGTCGACAGGCCTTCGACGAACTGCGGAAGCGAAACTCATCCGAGCAGGTGGCCCAGTTTGTCTCCGCCCTCCAGCAGGGTGAGGAGCTGGGCTCGCCCATCGCCGAGACCTTGATCCAGTTGGCCACTGACATGCGCCGCACCGATGCCCAGATCGCTCGGCGCCGCGCGGCGAAGTCCATACCCAAGGCGACGATGGCGACGCTAATCTTCATGCTGCCCGCGACCATGATTCTGGTCGCGGCGGGGATGTTCCTCGGGTCGGGATCGGACTTCGGGTCGATTCTGGGGGACTAGAGGGATTTCTCGTGCCGGCGGGGCGGCGGGCGGACCGAGCGAGAACTGCGTGAGCACCTGGCTGTGCCGCTGCCACGGCTGCGCGAAAGCCCGCTAGGGGAAACGAATGGCGCTCACGGCCGCGATCCTGGTGGGGCGAGGTTTGTCGGCTCAGGGCCGCAGATCGGACGGGGCTGTTCCGGAAGCTGACGACGCGGGAAGCAACGTCGGCGCGGAGTGGGGCGCCCGCATGGCGGGATTGTTCAGCTCGTTGCCTTTGCTGTGGTAGCGCGTGGCATTGGCGTTGATCACCACACTGGCGAGCAGGCACACCATCGCGAGGGCGAACACCGGTCGACGCGCGGCTGCGGCGTATCCGTCGCCCGGAGGGAGCACGAGAAGCACCAGGCCGAGCAGCGCGGCGTAGAGCAGGTGGCGTCCTCCCCACTCCTCTCCCTGGGCGAGCGCCGCGACGCAGCGGTCAGCGAAGGCTCCGACCTCGCCGCAAGCCTCACCGTCGTACCCGTCAGTGCTGGCAGCCACGATTCCCCACCACAACAACGCCAGAGGCAGAGCGAGCCAGAGCACGATGGCCAGCCCTCCGGGGCGACCAGGCCTGTCGTGTTCTTCGGCGGAGTCGCCCGCTACCGCGTCCTGGCGCTTTGCCGAGTCGGAGCGAACTGCCGGGCCATCGTGGACTCTCACGTCATGATGTTCAGTAGCGTCGTACTGCTTCCCCGTTGTGCCAGCCGTCGCCTGAACCTTCCTCGGCCGGTCCACGCGATAGACGTAATGGGCGCGGCCGTCGTCCGGGTTGTCCGGGGTCAGGTCGGCGCTGCCGACGCGATAAAGCCCCGCCTTCTCCAGGGCCCGCCAGTACGCGCGGTTGGCGATGAGGACGGGGACGATGATGGCGGGTGTGTCCTCGTGGACGGTCCAGGTGGACGCCACGGTCTCCCGGATGACGAGAGGGCCGAGGCCCTGGCCGATCCGCGCGGGATCGCCGATCAGGTAGTCGATGGTCACCGCCCCGTCGGGCACCTCGATCTGACCTTCCAGCTCTGCCACATGCCTCGGGTGGTCGGTGAACCGGCGCCGCCGGACCAGGCCGACCGGTATGGCTTCCAGCATGACCAGCAGGGCCTCTGACGACTCCTCGCCGCGCGCCGCAGGGCCAAAGTCCCGCGCGATCCTCTCCAGGGACGCGTCGTGGTTCCACCACCGCGCGACGTGCGGCTGCGCGAGCCACACCGACAGGAGCCCGTAGTTCTCCTCCGCTACCCGACGCCACCAGATCAACGTGCCCCCAGTAGTGGCCCTCAGTCGTGCCCACTCTATTTGACCGCGAGGGTTGACCCTGGCCTGGTTCTCCACCAGCACATGCCGGTGGGTGACGCGAAGGTGGCCTGAAGGACACCAGGCTGCGACAACGCGACGGCTCCCGTACGAGGTGGGGGAAAGCCCTCAGTGGCTGCGGCTGGCTGTGCCAAAGTTGGCGGGGTAAGCCAATCGGGTTGCCGAGCAGGCGAGTTCATAGGGACAGGCACGTCGTGGGCCTGAGTAGGTCCACTCCTTAGGAGGGCATGGTGATCCCCTTCAGAGGGAAAGGAACTCGCCAACTTGCCTACCAGGCGGTCCTGGAGCCGCATTGGTCGCGCAGAGTTGCTGCCGAGATACGTGTTGTCGCGTACGTTGCCCCTGGTGGTAGTGGCGTCGGGATCGACAAGATCAGAGGTGTCCCAGTGGATACCCGTTGGAGGAGAAGGGGCGTCCGTCGTGTTGAAGGATCGCGTACTGGGGGCGTGGGTGTCGTGGACGCTGATGGTGTCCTCCCGGCTGAACCGGATGTCCGGGAAATCCGCGGACCGAGGGGCGGGGTTCGTGGAGTACATGGGCCTGATCATCCTCGTCGCCGGAATCTTCGTGGCGCTCGACAAGCTCGCTCTGGACGACAAGATCAGTACGGGCATCGGAGATGCCGTGGCACGCGTTACGGGCTGAGCCGCGACTCGGCGTGTGGAGACCGAGGGGCGGCGTTGCCTCTGTACATCTGGGTGACCGCCGTCATCCTCTTCGCGGCACTCGCCTTCTTCGCGTTCGGCCAAGCGGCGTTGGCGCGGAACGGGGCCCAAACCGCCGCGGATGCCGCTGCCTTGGCCGCTGCTCAGGACTCCAGGGACGAGCTGCTCGAGGGGCTCGTGGTGGCCATCGAGAGTGGCGAGGACGACAACTGGCTGGACTGGTTGAATGGCGATGACCTGTTCCCGGGGACTGGGGCACGGGGCGCCGCGGAGGCGCTCGCGGCTGAGAACGACTCAAAGGTGACTGGCTTCGACGCGGCCGAAGTGGAGGGGTATCCGGGGTGGTGGGCCGAGGTCACGACGAACTACACCGTCGGTGACTCGGTCGTTCCCGGCACGGAGTCCCGGCATGCCAAGGCGGAGGCGACCGCGGTCATCAAGCCACGATGCGAGGTCGCCCCGTCGGATGGCCCGGACGATGTATTGGAGTTCAGCTGCGAGGGCGAGGACGAACCGATCGAGATCGATCCGGAGGACTTCAACCCCGACGACCTGCCCGACGCCTCTGTGCTGTTCTCCGTGAACTTGGCCAAGTGACGAGTGACTGACAAGAAGGGAGGCCGTTGACATGAAGCTCCGGCGGACCATGAGGACCCGCAGGGCAATGACCGCCGTGGCGATCACGACTGGGCTGGTCCTTACGGTGGCCGGCTGCGGTGGCGGTGACGACGGGGACAAGAAGTCGGACGAGAGCAAGTCATCGGCGCCGTCGGCGGGCAAGGGTGAAAGGCGGGACGGGGACCCGCAAGAGCCCGCCGCCGATCAACCCTTGGCAGAGATGAAGGACGACAAAGTCAGCGCTGTGATCGACGCGGCGCGACGTGATGAAGGCGGCTTCGTTACCGTCACAGGAAAGGTGACCAACACGTCGGACACCATCTGGACGGGCCTGGCGTGGCGTGGTGATGAAAGGGAGCTGAAGGACAACGGCGGGTCCATGGCCGGCGCGAGCCTCGTGGACAGCAAGGGCAAGAAGAAGTACCTCGTTCTGCGCGACACCAGCGGACGTTGCCTCTGCACCACATTCGAAGGTGCTGTGAGTCGGGGGCAGACGGTCGAGTGGTTCGCTCAGTTCCCCGCTCCGCCCGCATCGACCAACAAGGTCAACTTCCAAGTCGGGACGATGCCTCCGGCTCCCATCGAGATCTCCGACGGCGGGTGACCCGCCCATGAACTCGACCTCCCGCTCCCGGAAGTCCGCTGCGGCCACTGCCACCCTCGTTGCAGCCGTCCTCACCCTCGTCGCCCCTGAAGCTTGGGCCGACGAGGATCCCTCCACGCCCCCCGGCTCCACCACCACCTCCCCACCCCCCAAGGTCGACTCCAACAGCCCCGGCCTGAAGCTCGCCGACGGTGCCACCCTCGCGCCCGCCAAGGTCCTCGACATCAAGTCCGTCGTCGAGGACATGGGCGGCGAGGAGCGCCGCGAGGACACCAACACGGACGTGAAGTTCGCGCTCCAGGCCGAGGTCCTCTTCCCGAAGGACAGCGCCAAGCTGAACCCGGAGGCGAGCGCCCGCATCAGGGCGATCGCCGACGAGGCGAAGAACCAGAAGGCGACGGACGTACGCGTCTTCGGCTTCACGGACAACCTGGGTACGTACGCCCACGGCAAGAAGCTGTCGAAGGACCGCGCCGAGGCGGTCCACGACGAGCTGGCGAACCACCTGGGCCCGGAGGTCACGTACGCCGTACGCGGCTACAGCGAGGACTATCCGATCGCGGACAACGGCTCGGAGGAGGGCCGCAAGAAGAACCGCCGGGTGGAGGTGTCGTTCCCGCGCGGCGCCGCCGGCGCCCCCTCGGCGGAGGGCGGTCGCTGACCGCCCGGCCTCAGCCGCCCGGAGAAGTGCGGTGCGCGGGCCAGGCGTCCCGCAGTTGCCACTCCTTGGCGGCGGGCAGGGGAGCGGTATCCACGCTCAGCGTCCGTTCGCCGGCCTCGATGGCGACCGTCTTCCCGTAGGGGCCGGTGGCACGCTCGCGGTAGCCGCGGGGAGCAGGGTCGGTGAAGAGCGTCCAGGACAATGTGTACGGGTCCAGGACCAGGCACGCGGGGATACCCGCTACGGCGTACGCGTGGGGCTTGATCACGTAGTCGTTCTCCACCGAGGACGGAGAGACGATTTCCACGGCGAGGTCGATGGCTTCCGCGTCGTAGGGAGCCTCGTCTTCCTCGTCGCCGTGCCACACCATGACGTCGGGGCTGCGGGTGCGCTCCCACTCGGGATGCGCGAACTCGATCTCCCCCAGGACCGCGTCACCAGCCTGATCCCTCAGCTGGCGGTCGATCTGCTGCTGGGTGCGGTAATGGGCGGGAGCGACGGGTGACATCATCACGACGCCATCGACAATATTGACGTCTGCGCCTTCCACGTGCTCTTCGACGCTCTTGGCGAGCGCGAGCAGATGGGGAAGGTTACGGCTGATGTGCTGCTCGGTCACGGTGAGCCACCTTGGGGGTCTGGCGGGGATCGTTCGGTGACGGTTTCAGCGTATCTCCTCCGAGATCACGCAGCGTCGCCTTCGTGTCGCACGGGAGCCCATGACCCGGCTGCTCAGCACCAGGCGCTGGGGCCTCCAGGAACTCCGGGTCGACGGTGAAGTTCGCCCGGGCGCCGGTGACCAGCCGACCGGCCTGGCCTGCGTTGCCCTTCGCGTACATGCGGAGCTGGACGGTCTGGCCGCGGCTTGGGTGATGATGGACAAGGTCGACGGCGGCAGGCCGATGGGGGCCAGAGCCACCCCCGTGGGCTTGGAGGGAACGTTCTGCGAGGCAGGGCTCACCCCTGAAGGACGCGGAAGTAATAGATCGGGTCGGTCGCGGTGTTGTGGTTCCAGGGGTTGCCCGAGATGTTGGGGTCCTCCACCCGCAGGATGACCAGGCCCGAGCGGCCGGATGCGGAGCCTGTGAAGGCGATCGACACAGTCGCGTCTCCACGTTGAAGAGGCGTAGTACGAGCCTGCCGACCGCACGGCATGGCAACAATCCGGACCACAGTGGCTGCCGCCGGTGCCATCCTCGTGACTGGGTGTGGGGCGTCGTCGAACCAGGGCGACAGCGCGCCGTCACGAAGCCAGAGCGACAGCGGACCGGGACGTCACCAGGGCGGGAAGGCGGCGGGTTCTTGCGCACGAGTAGTGATCTTCAAGGGGCGCCCCTACTGGGATGTCGGCCGCATCGAGTTCACGACCGGGGGCAAGCTAGGCACGGCCAGCTCCCTGCCTTGTGACGATGTGGGAGGGGTTGATCTAGGAGGAGCGGATCAACCCGGCAGCGGAAAATCGGCCACACGGAAAGCGACCTCCTACAACGTCTACCGAGTCGAAGGGCTTGACGCGGGGATCGCCATCGCCATCGCGATTGGTGATTCCTCCGGCGAGTCAGATCTCTGCGCATCCCCGTCATGACTTCCGGCCACACAACGTGGCTGACGCGATGTCCCTCGGGATCCGAGGGGCCGGTGCCATGCCGTATCGAGTGCGGCAAGCCGCCGCCCCCGCGCGCCGAGGTCCGGACGTGTCGCTCAGAGCAGGTGGTCGGCCTTGCCGGCCTTGATGTCCCGGATGAGGGCGCGGAGCGCTTCGTGGCTGTCCGTGAGGTACGTGTGCTCTGCGCCGGCGACGGAGATGTAGGCGTTGCCTTCGGGGTCGGTGCCTATGCGGAAGCAGTTGGCTCCTTCGCCGCAGAAGGGATCTTCCCAGTTGATGGTGGGCATCGTGGCGTCTCCTAGAGGTCGTGGGCGAGGCTGCGGATGAAATCGCGGGAGGCGTCCGGCGTGAGCGCCACGGACGCCGCCGCGTCGAGCTGGGCGCGGTACTTGCGGAGCTGCAACTCGGAGTCGATGAACTCGGGCCCGTGCGTACTGTCCAGCTCCACGGTGTCGAGCTGAGGAACAGCCGACTCTACGTACACGACGGACTGCCCGGCACCCGGAAATCCGCCCGCCTTGAAGGGGATGACCCGCACGGTCATGTCCGGCCACTCGGACACGTACAGGATGTGCTCCAACTGCCGCCGCGCGACAGCCGGTCCGCCGAATTCCATACGCAGCGCGGCCTCGTGCACGATCACGTCGAGGGCTGGGGGCTCGGGCCTGGTAAGCACCTGCTGCCGGTCCATGCGATGAGCGACGCGTACGTCCACGTCGGCGGCGGGCAGCCGCGGGATGACCGCCTCGAACACGGCTCGCGCGCGCTCCTCGGTCTGGAGCAGACCCGGCAGGTGCACGGTCACCGCGACGCGCAGCCGCCGCGCGTGCCACTCCATCTCGGCGATGTCCAGGAAACTCGCTGGCAGTTGGCCCGTGTCGCGGTACGCCTCCCACCAGCCTTTGCCGCGCTCGGCGGCCATCGCGGCCAGTGCCTCGACGAGCTCCTCGTCGACACAGCCGTAGTTGCACGCGAGCGTCCGCACGCGGTCCGGGCTGATGCCTGAGCGGCCGGACTCCATGTTGGGCACGTTCGTCCTCGGTACGCCGAGCAGCCCGGCGGCGTGCTCGGTCGTCATCCCGGCTGCGGTCCGCATCTTGCGCAACTCCGCACCGAGGCGCCGCTGACGCTCAGTTGGTGCACTCCTCGGTGGCATACGCCCCTCCTGCCCGTCCTGCGATGGGATCAGTTTGCCCGTGTCACTCAGACTTCGAGAGAAGGTAGTACACGTACTCCGCATGCTCTACAGTGAGTAACGCATCGCTTACTGCACGACGCAGTCGGAAGCGCATCGCGCGGGCCTGCCCGAAAAGCAACGAGCCCCCTCCTGCCCTGGGAGGTGGGCGGGCCCGCGCCAGGGAGACAGGCCACCGACGGCGCCGCCCCCCATTCGCACCCCTATGGAGGTTGGCCATGCCCATGGCCGTAGCGCACGCCTGCCCCGACCGCCTGGTCGACGAGGACCTGTCCGCACCGGGGCGGGGCCTCGACCCCGCCCCCGACGACCTCGCGTACAGCCTCACGCTCCCTGCAGTCCCCACGAGCCCCGCTGTCGCCCGCCGCATGGTGGGAATCGTCCTCAGGTCCCACGGCCTGCTGGACGTGACGGACGCCGCCGAACAGGTGGTGACGGAACTCGCCGCCTGCGCCCGCAGGTTCACGCCCGAGGACGAGGTGTACGTGTACCTCCGCTACCGCGCCGGCGCCCTGCGCGTCATCCTCCACGACGGCCACCCGCGCCACACGAACCCCCGGCTGGCCGCGATCTGCGACGAGCGCCGCCGCGCGTCCCTGAACCTGATGGCGTGCGTGGTCCGCGCGTGCGTGGGGGACTGGGGGTTCGACGACGCGCGGCAGCCGGGCGGCGGGACGAGGATGTGGGCGGTGCTGCCCAGGGAGGGGGCGCGGGCGTACGGCATGCTCTGATAGCTCTGCCGACGACGACTCGGAGGTACCCGGACCGGTGAGGACGATCCACGCGCTGCCCGCCGACCCCCGGGCCGCCGCAGCCCTCCGGTCCTGGGCCGACGGTAGCGACGCCTACCTGGACGTCGTCCGCCTCGACCTGTCAGAAGCAGACCTCTCCGGCGCCGACTTCGCCATGGGCCTCCTGTGCGAGGCAGTGCTGCGGCGGACGAAGCTCATCGGCGCGGACCTGTACCGGGCTCACTTGGAGGGAGCCGTCCTTGACGAGGCGGACCTGACGGACGCGTGCCTGGTGAAGGCCGTGCTGGACGAGGGGTCGATGCGGGGCACGGTCCTGCGCGGGGCGAACCTGGGCAGCGCGGAACTGTTCTCCGTGGACGCGCGATCGGCCGACTTCACGTCCGCGCGGCTCAACGGCGCCTCCCTGTGCGAGGTGCAACTTCAGGGAGCCGACCTGACCGACGCCTCCGTCCGGGAGACCTCGCTGCGCGCCGCGGTACTGGACGCGCGCACGGTGGTGCGGGGAATGGCAGGCACTCTCTTCGGGTCGGCGGTCGTCGCGTACGACGGCGGGAGGCGAGAGCTCGCGGGCGGCGATCTCGAACAGTGGCTCAGCGCCCGCGGTGCGCGTGTCCGCGTACTCGAACCCAGAGGGCGGCGAGGGTTCCCTGCAGGGTGACGGCAAGGAGGCCGGGCCACGTGACAGGTCGTCCCAATCGCACAGTTCCGGCCATTGTGGAGTCCTGTGGCGGGAAGCGGGGCCGGGCGGTCCGTGGCGCAAGTGCTGGGTCGGCCGTTCCGTGCCATGTCTGGGCGTATCGGCTGACCACGCGGGACACCCGAGGGAATGGTTCCAGAGTCTGTGGCTGGAACGGGTGAGCGCCCGCGTGGGTGGCGGGATTCACGAATCCGCGCCCTCCAACTGCGTTGCGCGTGCAATGTTCTGTAAGACAGTATGTTCGATACGCTACGTGGCGTGAGTGCCTGATGCGTATGCGGTGATGTCATTGTGCCGTTCAACTACTGGTTGGTCGGCGGGGGTTTCAGCAGCGGGGGTGGCCCCGTCCATCAATTCGCTTCGACTCGACGGGGAGTTCTTTGTCATGGCTGGTAATCAGGACCGGCGCTCGTACGACACCGGCGCCTCCGCCGACGTACAGAGCAGCCTGCACATCATCATCGGGAATCTGGAGCGGGTGCTCGGTGACCGGGACCGTGCGGTGAAGGCGGCGATGGCCGACTACCAGGCCGACGGGGTGTCGGACGAGTACCACGGCAAGGAAGTGCGCTGGAACAAGGCGGCGAACGAGGTGCGGGAGATCATCCGGCTGGTGCGTTCCACGCTGGAGGAGAACGACGGGACGGCGCAGACGACGCTCGCCCGGGCGCGGGCCGCGGTCAACAACATCGGCTGAGCGTCGACGGCATCGCAACGCAGTAGGGCGAACTAACGGGGAATCGCAGGGGGGTTCGGCATGCCCGCGTGGGACATCACGCCGTCCGGGGTGGATTCGGTGGCATCGCTGGTGGGGTTGGCCATGGACGACATGGCCAAGGACGTCAAGGCGTACGGCAAGGACATGAAGAGCGCGGCGTCCTCGGCCGGCACGATCAGCGGGGGCTACTGCGGGGCCGCGCCCACCGGGCCGGTCGGCATGGCGCTAGCCCTGTTCGTGGACGGGAAAATGGGCGAGGTGCTGTCGCTCGGGGCACGGTCCGCCAATTCGGTCAACGGGGCGATCGAGGCGACGAACCATTACATCAACGGGGACCTGCAAGATGCGGCGAACGCCCAGCGGAAGGCGGCAAAGGCACCGGACGTGAAAGAGCTGCTGGAAGCCGCTCGTAAGAAGGGCGGTCAGGGGGAGAAATGATCGAACCTGGGGGCATACCGCAGTTCACCGGCAACTTCGAGCAGCTGGACAAGGACATCTCGGCACTGCGCAGCGACGCCATCGGAATCC
Organism: Streptomyces aureoverticillatus; assembly: GCF_014649395.1. Taxonomy (GTDB): domain Bacteria; phylum Actinomycetota; class Actinomycetes; order Streptomycetales; family Streptomycetaceae; genus Streptomyces; species Streptomyces aureoverticillatus. Next base: position 511,823 of record NZ_BMSY01000001.1, on the reverse strand, counting down.
GTAACGGCGGATCCGATGTGCATTCTCGTTTCCAGATGCTGGGGGCCTATTACGTGGCGCCGGAGGCCCACGACCTGTTTGCCAGCACTCAGCCGGTGATGGACGGGGCCGACTCGTTCGCCACTGCCCTGGAGTCGGTCGCTGATGCGTTGGAGACCTTCGCCGCCGAGGCTCGGCCGCTCGCCAAGCGCCTGGAAACGCTGCAGGAGAAGGCCTCCGCCTTCGTGAAGCGTGTCGAGGGCGACGACGACTGGACGTACGACGGCGAGAAGACCGACCGGAGCAACGAACTCCGCGACCAAGTGTCCGAGGCGGAGAGCGCCTTCAGGGCGGCGGAGCGTCGGGCTGCCACCAAGATCTCCGCCCTCGTGAACGGGCCGAAGTTCGTAGAGGACGACGGCAGCGGCCGCAAGCCGACCAAGAAGGTCATTCCGTACGGCTATGACGCCGAACTCCTCAAGAAGGCCAAGGAACTTCCCTGGGGCACCCCGGTCAGCGAGTCCATCCATGTGTGGGAGGTCCACCGGCACCTCAAGCACTACGTCTGGGACGGCTTCGTCGTCGACGGCGTGGGTGGGGCGATCCAGGGGCTGGGCCACCTGGTCGGTGTCGGGGGATCGGCCAAGGAAGCCTGGGGCAATTTGGGTGACGTCCTCGGTGGTATCGGCCAGTACACGGTGAAGCCGTACGACTGGGTTCTCGACCACACGATCGGGCCGGACGAGGAGAGCGCGGGGGAGAAGCGGCAGAAGGACGCCGCTCGTGAGTTCGCCAAGGGCGTGGTCGCCTGGGACCAGTGGAAGGTGAATCCGGCCCGTGCCGCGGGGACGGCCACCTTCAATGTCGTCACTCTGGGAGCCGGTGTGCTGGGCACCCTCTCCAAGGGCGGCAGTGTCGGGGCCAAGGCCGCGGGGGCCGGGGCGAAGATCGGCACGTACGCCGACCCGGTGTCGGCGGGACTGACGGTGGGCGGCAAGGCCGTCAGCAAGATGCCGAAGGTCCCGCAGCTTCCCAAGGTCTCCGACCTCACCGCCCGCATCCGCGGCGGCGCCGGCGCCGGCGCGGCGGTCGACACGCCGCCCGTGCACAGCGTCATCGAACTCGACGACGGCTCCAAAGTCCGGGTTGGAGACGGTGAGTTCACCCCCAGCAGGAACGGCGTCGATGAAACCGGTACCGTCCCGCACGAGCCCTCCGCGGCCGCACGTGCCGTTTCGGCGGAGCATGCCCGGGAGTACGGATTGGCCGGAGTCGGCTCGCGGACGCCCGAAGGGGGCGTTGGCCGGGGCGAGAGCCTGGCACCGCATGCCAGTGCCAGCCATGACCCGTCGGCCGGACACAGCGCAGCCCAGTCCCCGCACGGCCAGGGACATGACCAGACCGGTGGCGCGGCCGGAGCCCGGGGCGCCGACAGTGCCGGCCAGAACGGGACCGTCGACTCCGCTCCTGGCGGTGGTCGGTCCAGCGGTGGTGCGGGTGGCGACGGGGCCGGAACAGGTCCGGACACGTCAACCGGCTCGGGCAGTGACACTCCAGGCCGGCCCGGGCGAGCCGAGCGCCCCAGTTTCATGCGCGAGGGCGACAACCCTTACGGCCCCCGTGGCTCACTCACCCGGGAGCAGATCGAGGAGATCCAGGTCTACCGCGCTAACCACGAACCCGGGTACTTCAACGAGTACTACAAGGGCGGCGAGCACCTCGGCGACCGCAAGCGCCTGGACCTCACGGACGAAAGCGGGTTCACTCCGCCTCAGCTGACCCGGCTGTCGGACAACGGGCCGTTGATTCGCGCCAAGGATGTTCCTGAGCCCCCCAAACCCCATTTCATCGACGCTGATTACATGAGTGTGAGAGCGGACACCGTCACGAGCGCTGCCAGGCTCAAGATTTTGAACGAGGCCGCGCAGAACCGTCACTTCGCCATCCAGTGGGACCATCTCATCGAGAAATTGAAGGCGGAAACAGGAAGGGCCCACGAAGCCCAGGGCACCCTCGAATCAGGTGGGCTCTGGGGTGAGGCTAAGGGCGCCTACAAGGAATCCCACACCGTGATGGGCAACGCGGCAGAGGAATTCGGCGAGTCGGCGGCCAGGCACCACTACATCGCCGAGCGGTACCCGGACTTCGTAGAGCAGACACTTCTTGGCCCGAAGAACGGCAATGACCAGTTCGATCAGATGTGGAAGCACGAGGACGGACGAATAGTAGTCGTCGAGGCCAAGAGCAGCCCTGGTACCGGTCTCGGCAGACGCACCCTCCCCGGCGGTAGGCAGGTTTCCCAGGGAAGCAGGGAGTACTTCTTCGATATAATAGAAGCCATGAAGAAGCGCGGTGAATTTGGCCGCGTAAAGGATCTTCAAAAGGCACTCAAAGAGGGCAAGTTGGAATATGTCGTGGTCAAGGGTGAGAACAATACCGGCGCGTACACTGGCTACCAGTATCGCCGGTTCGACATCAGTAAGGGGACCCTTCCGTGACCGAACATATTGCCCGGCATGGACTGTCGACAGGGCCTGAGGCCCAGCAGTTCGCGGAGCAGGTGACCCAGCACCTGACCGAGGAGATCGACGACCTCGAGGAGTCGGCGGCCGTCATCGACTCGACATTCGGCACCGCTGTCATGGCGCTGCGAGCCCAGTGCGTCATCGATCCACGAGCAGCCGCGGTCGAGACGTGGTACGCCGCGGTCAATGCGATGCAGCTGGGCTCGGCGCTGTTCGCCGTGACGGGGGTGAGCGAGGGGACCGTTGAGTGCCGTATCAATCGGAAGATGCGGACCCTTCCGGCTGTCGGCCCGCTGTCGACTGCCGATGCGGGGACTTGGCTGAATGCATTCTGGCTGGCCGTCATCTGCCGCGAGCAGCAGCGCATGACACAGCTGTGTGAGATCCCGCTGGAACGGCTGCGCGCGCCGGAGGGGGAGTACGACGAGTACATCTACCACTGGGTGGACACCCTGCAGACGTACTGGCTGAGGCGGCCGGGACTGGTGGAAAAGCTCACCGACGCGCTGCGGATGTCCGATCCCGCGGTCGCGCAGGTCGCGCCACCGGACCTGTTGCAGGGCCTGCTCTATCCGCCGATCAATCTCTTCTACCACTTCGTGACCGGGGACGAGGCAGGCTTCAGTCCGGCGCTGGAAGAGGCCCTGAAGCTGCACCGGGCGTACTGGACCCTGAGCGAGGACCGGGAAGCTGACATTGACGGCAGCATCGCGCTGGGCCCGTTGGCCATCGCCTGCTTGGCCTACGACGCGAAGTTCCCGATCGAGGTCGAGTCGGACTACGTCCCCAAGCACCTCCTTCAGCACGGCTGGCTCGGCGAGTTCCCCACCTGAGCAGCAAGCACGGAGCGTGCGGCGGCACGCTCTGGTGCATCCGACGAGCACTAGGAAATCGAACTTCGCGTGACCAGAGACGTCATAGCCCTCACCCGGACGATGCCCGACGCCAAGACGGTGTTGGCCGGGCTGTTCGCGGGCGGCCCCGACCTGGAGGTCCGTACGCTGGCCGACGGCGCGGTCGTCCAGCTCTGCGCGCCCGACGGGCGAACCCTGGTCTCCGTCGAGGCACCGATGCTGGTGCACACTCAGGGCGAGGCCCAGCGGCTGCTCGGCCCTGAAGTGGTGGCCCCCGACGTCCCGTTCTGGTGGACCGAAGCCCGAGCCTCCACCGCCGTCGAGGAGGCCGAACGGCTCGCCGGTTCCTTCGCCGGGCGGCTCACCACCGTCCTGGGCGGCACCGTCTGGCCCCCGGAGGCCGCGCACACCGACGTCGTGCCCGTGGCCCCCGACGAATCCGGCGGCGCCCCGGCGGCGACACCTCCGGCCGTCGACGCCCTCACGGACGAGGCCGCCGTCGTCATCCAGGACCGGCCCGTCATCGCCATGACCAGCTGGCTGTCCGACGCCCTGCGCGAAGCCACGATCGGCGACCGGGGCCTGACGATCGTCACCCCGCCTCACGCCACACTCACCCTGCCCACTCGCATCGCCCTGCACGGTCATCCCAACCGCTGGGTCGTCCAACTCCCTGACTCCGGACGCCCCGGCAGCTCCGGCTACTACGACGGCCTTTCCGGAGCCGAACTCCACTGGCAGGGCGGGGCTTTCACGCCCACGCGGGACGCGGACGGCACCACCCGGGTCGCCGAGTCCTTCCGGCCCGCCCCGGACGACGGAGAGCGTCAGCTCATCCTCAACATCCGCACCAGGCACGATGCCGACGAACACCTCGTCCTCGGTGGTGCCCTCGAAGCTGCCTTCCGTCGGCTGACCGGCGCGCCGCCGGCAGGCTGGAGCACCGCCGAGCCGGTCAGTCTCCCGTGGTCCCTCCGCCAGCTGACCGGCCTCGCCCGCAGCCGCGCGCCGCAGCCCACCTGGCTGGTGGCCGTCGGCGATCCCGGCCGCCCGGCTTTGGCGACCGTCAGCGTCACCCGCACCACCTCCGGTGTCGAGGAAGACATCACCCTCGCTCTCGGCTACGGCCCCGACGAGGCCGTGCCCATGGACGCCGTCCAGCCCCTCGCCGAGGCATTGGCCGCCGAACACGGGCTCACGTCGATGCTCACCTCGCTCCGTGTCGCGCGCCGCGACCTCACCGTTCCCCCGCGCTTCGAAGCCCCGCCCGTGCCCTTGGCCTTCACCCTCGGGCCGGACGCCGTGCGCGGCATCGGCCTCGCCCACGCCGCATGCCCGCCGCTGGACGCCGCCCCCCTGCGGTTCGGGTCCGCCGCCGATCCAGCCCTGCACTATCCGCTCGGCAACGGCAGCGACTCCGTCGGCTGGGAGCGTCTGCGGGAACTCATGGACCATCTCAAGGCCGCGTGAGCAAGAGGGGCAGTGCCGAGCGAGTCAGAGCGGCAGCGCATCGACAGCCTGCAGTGAGCCTGCTCGTCCCGGTAGCACAGTTTCGGTCACGGCCGACATGCCGTGGTCGAGAGGAGTGGTACGTCGCTTGGGTGTTGTGATGCCGGGTCCACAGGTCATAGAGCCTGCTGGCGCAGGCGCGCCTCTCGGGCTGTCTTGATCGCGGCCTGCGGTGGCGGGTTCAGGCCTCCTGTCCCCAACTGCGTTGCGCCTGCAATGCCGTGTGGGAGAGTATGTTCGATGCGCTACGTGGCGTGAGTGTCTGGTGCGTATGCAGTGATGTCGGTGTGCCGGTCAACTACCGGTTGGTCGGCGGGGGTTTCAGCAGCGGGGGTGGCTTGTGAAGTTCGACATGGGTGAGACGACGCTTGCCGTGTTGGGGAAGAACACGGCGGGGTCGAGTGATGATCTGGGGTCGTTGATCCGGGCGTTGGTGCAGTCGGCGGAGCCGTTGGAGGGGAAGTTCAACGGTGCGGGCAAGGCGACGTTCGACTCGTTCAAGTTGCGGGCGGACGAGATCACGGCGGCGCTGAACGGTTCGCTGGCGTCGATTCTGGGTGGCCAGGCGGGGATGGACGAGGCGTTCGGTACGGGTACGCAGGAGCAGTCGGACAACGCCCACCGGAACATGGGCGCGGCCAACTTCCAGGCGGCGCGGTTCTCCGGCTGACCGGCCGGGCTGGCCAGCGGGGCTGACCGGCAGCGGCCGAGTTGTCCATCCGCTCAGCTCACCAACGTTCACATCTACATGGGGAGTTTCGTCATGGCCGGCAATCAGGACCGGCGCTCGTACGACACCGGCGCCTCCGCCGACGTACAGAGCAGCCTGCACATCATCATCGGGAATCTGGAGCGGGTGCTCGGTGACCGGGACCGTGCGGTGAAGGCGGCGATGGCCGACTACCAGGCCGACGGGGTGTCGGACGAGTACCACGGCAAGGAAGTGCGCTGGAACAAGGCGGCGAACGAGGTGCGGGAGATCATCCGGCTGGTGCGTTCCACGCTGGAGGAGAACGACGGGACGGCGCAGACGACGCTCGCCCGGGCGCGGGCCGCGGTCAACAACATCGGCTGAACGGTCCGGCCACGGGGGCGTGTGTACGTAGACGGGGATTGCAGGGGGGCTGGGCATGCCGAGGTGGGACGTCACTCCGGCCGGAGTGGGGCTGGTCGCCTCACAGGTGGGCGAGGTGCTGGGCACCTTGAGTAAAATTGTCACCGCGTACGGCGAGGACATGGGCGGGGCGGCGATGTCGTCCGGCACCGTCGCGGAGGGCGGGGCAGGCGGCAAGGGCGGGTCGAGCGGCGGGCTGGTCGCGGCGGCGCTGGCGCAGTTCGCGCAGGGGACCGCCGCTGAGGTGCAGTCCATTTCGGCGCGGGCGGTCAAGTCGGTGGACGGGGCGCTGCTGGCGACGGCTGCCTATGAGGCCGGGGACGTGCACATGGCCACGGAGGCCCAGCGCAACGCGGCCGCCGTGGACGAGCCGGACATGCCGAACGGCTGGAGGCGGGGCAGCCTGTGATCGACCCGGAGAAAATACCCCAGTTCACCGGCGACCTGGACGCGCTGCAGCGGTACATCACCGGGCTGCGCCGGGACGCCGACGGCATCCGGCAGGCCGGGGGTGCCGCGCACACCCGGTTCCAGGCGATGTCGGCGTTCTACAAGGCCCCCGAGGCGGAAGACCTGTTCGCCTCCACCATGCCGGTGCGCGACAAGGCGGATGCATTCGCGGAGAAGGTGGAGACGGTCGCCAACGCGCTGGAGGACTACGCCCAGGCGGTCGGGCCGATCGCCGAGCGGCTCAAACACCTGAAGGCCAAGGCGCGCACGTTCATCGCGGGCCTGGACACCGACGGGGGCGCGTTCGGCACGGACTGGACCAAGGACCAGGACAAGGTCGACCAGCACGACGCGCTGTGGGGTGAGATCGCCCAGGCCAGAGCCGATTTCTACGAGGCGGAGATCACCGCCAACAATAGGATCACGGCGTTGGTGGACGGCGGCAGCCAGTACATGGCGGACACCGGCGGCACCATGTTCATCCCGCAGGGCGTGACGACGTACGGCTTCACCGCCGATGCGCTGGAGAACGCCGAGAAGCTTCCCTGGGGTACACCCGAAGAGCGGACGCACCACTCGTGGGACCTCGGCTACCACGGCAAGCAATTGCTGTGGGACGGCCTTGTCATGGACGGCATCGTCGGCTCGCTCAAGGGCGTTGCCGCGCTGGCGGGGCTGCGGGGTCCTGATGAGGCGCGTGCTGCCTGGGACGGGCTGACCCGCACGCTGGTCGGTGGGTCCGTCTACGCGACGGAGATGGGCGGAAGCAAGCCTGGCGGCAGCTTCTGGAACAGCGACTTCGTGCAGGGCAGCAAGCCGTATGCCAAGGAGTTCGCCAAGGGGCTGGTGGCGTGGGACCAGTGGAAGGAAAACCCCGGCCGGGCCGCGGGCACGACGATCTTCAACTTCGGCACCCTTGCTGCCGGGCCGGTGAAGGCGGGCACGGCGGGGCGGGCGGGGGCGATGGCCAAGGCGGCCAACACGGTGGCGAAGGCCGGCGAGGCCATGGACCCGATCACCGCGGCGGCGAAGACCACGAGTAGGACGCTGCCCAAGGTGGCGGACATCGCTGCCGATATGCGCGCGGGGGCGCAGGGCGGGTCCGAGGCACCGCGTGGCACTTACACGATGTGGGAGCTGCCGAACGGGAACGGAGTCCGTATCGAAGACGGCAAGTTCATCCGCGTAGACAGCGACAACAACCCGATCACCGACATGCCGCGCCGGGAACCTGCGGCGACCGAGCGCGTAGCGCCGGACGCGACGCCGGATCGTCAGCCTGTGTTGGTTGGTGCGACGGCAGGCGAAGGCGGGACCGGTGCTGTCGGTCGCGTCGGTGACGATCTGCCGGGCGGCAGTGCGGCTCCCGGAGGCTCCGGTGATGCCGGGCGGCACATGCCTGGCGGCGGTGTCCATGACTCCCACACTCCCGAGGCGCGTCATGGATCCTCGCAGCAACAGGCAGGGGGAGGCTCTGCGTCTCATGAGCACGGCGCGCACGCGTCAGGCAGCGGGCCGGATCCCACTGCCGGAACCTCTCAGAACTCGGGTGCGGCAGCGGGCCATGGAGGGCCGAACGATGGCGGTGGCGGTGCGCAGCACGGCATCCCATCCGGTCAGCACTCGCTACTCGATCCGCAGGCGGTTGGCGACCGCATCAAGGAACTGGATGACCGGCAGGGCGGCGAAGGTCATGCTCCTGGGCGGCATCTCCACCCCGTCGACCAGGCACTTATTGACCGTCTTGGCACAGTGAAGACTGACGCCAATGGTGTGCCCAAGGTCTACGGCCCCAGTTCGAACTATCCCGGACTGTTGAAGTCCGAGAACAATATTGATCCGTTGACGGGGACCACCGTGGATGGCGTGAGCGGTCGGCCCCACCGAGTGGGGCCGTACGCCACACGGTTCGACGACGCGGAGGACATGGTCATCGCGGATGGTTACTTCCGAAGCCGACTCGCGCAGGGCCTGCCTCCGGACGAGGTGCCGATTGAACAGATATTGGGCCCCAAAGGGCATGAGCGGTTCACTGGTTTCTACCGGAATCCGGCAAATCCCAGTGAATTCCTCCCTGTTGACTTCACTGGAGGAACCGTCTTTGCCGTGTACCACTTCCGTGGCGGGAGCTGGCAGCTGACCACGATGTATGCTAACCCGGCCCCTGGTCGTCATCCATAGGAAGGCTGTTGTGTGAACGCTGAGCTTGAAAGGTTCGTCAGGATCTACCTCAACTTCGAGCAAGCGCACGAGGCGAGTGGTGCTTTGCGCCCGACACTCATGGCGTTTGGAGAGCCCTTCATTCGTGGTGTGCGTGAAGGACTTTCGGAAACGTTGCGGGATCGGTCGGTAAGCCTTGCTGAATATGAGCGACTGACGGATGTCGAGTTTCCTGACGAAGATTCTCTCTACGTCTATTTGCAGGGAATTTATGAGTACCTCTTTGAGGGTAGGGCTGGGCAGCCAGCGCCGCCGGACTGATTCGCACCGAGGGCTCGTGAGCTGGGAACTCGAATCTGGTTCTCGCTGCCCGGAGTTGCCGTTTCAGGTGAACTGGATGAAATGAACCACACGTAACCAAAGATGTTATTGCTCTGACTCCGAGCTTGCTTGACACCAGGGCCGTACTCGCCGGGCTCTACGTCGGCGGGCCTGAGGCCTCGTATGGGTGGACGGGGGCCCGCGCTTCCACCGCCGTGGAGGAAGCCGGGCAACTCGTCGGCTCCTTCGCCGGACGTCTGGCCTCGACCGAAGCGACACCGCCCGCCCTCGATCTCCTGACGCCGACGCGGGCGAGCGTCAGCTGATCTTCTCGATCGGTACGCGGCACCCTGCCGAGGCGTCGAAACCCTGGCCGCCGAACGCGGCTTGGTCCCCCTCTGCTCACGTGCACGCGCGTTGCCCGCCGCGGCCTGACCGCTCCCCTGGAGTCGTGAGCCGACAGAGCGATGCAGACCGGCATTATCCGTGCACTTCACATCACAGGAGGTTTTGTGCGGTTCCGCAGAAAGAGAGCGGCGATAGCAGCGAGTGCGTGCGTGGGCGCTCTCACTCTTCTGTTGGCGGGGTGCGGAGGCTCGGACTCTGAAGCCAACGGCGGGGCAGCAACTCCCGGCAATGCGGCGTCGAAACCGCCCGCCCCCCGCCCTGTCCCCGTGCAGACCGCGTCCCACCGGATCACCTGGGACGGCGACGACGGCCGACATCCGGTGAAGCTCGAAATATCCTCCCTCAAGCGGGGGTCCGAGGCCGATTTCGCTGACGTGCAGCTGTCCGGTGACCTCGCGGGGTCGATCCCGTATTACCTCACCGTGGCGTACACCAACGTCAGCAAGGAGCCGATCTCTCAGCCGGACCTCATTGAGGACTTCTCGCTGACGAGTGCCGACGGTGACAAGGGTGAGCGGATCGCGTTCATGAACAGGGGCTTGTCCAGCGGCTCTGAAATGCCCTCGCACTGTGAGAGCACCCCCTCGGGGACCATGCCGCCGGGAGGCACCGCCGAGGCGTGCGTGACGCTCATGCTGCCCAAGAAGGCCACGCCCGCCGCCATTTCGTATCTCAGCGGTGAGACCAGGGCCTATTCGTGGAAGGTCAAGCCCGGAAAAGGCGCGGACAAGGGGCGGGGTTCCAGTGACGTCCTGGAGCCGCACGCATCCGCTCAATCCGTGTGGACCGACAGCGACGACCGTGAAGTACCGGTACGCGCCACCCTCAAAAGCGTCCGTGCGGGGGCTGTGTCGGATCTGAGCCGCTTCTCGCTGGACGCGGACGAGAAGAAGCAAGTCCCGTATTACGTCACCTTCGAGTATCGCAACGTGGGCCGCCATAGTGTGCTCCCCTCGATGCAGAACACCGTCACACTCCACGGCGCCAGCGGCCAGTCAGTGCCTCAGATGATGCTGCTGCACATCGGCGGGACTGGGGTCGAGCAATGCCCGGAGACCGTTCCGGACACCATGCTGCGCCCGAAGGGTGCCGTCACCAAGTGCACCGTTCATCTGCTTCCCAAGGGGGACAAGCCCATCACCGTCGCGGCCGAGTCCGAGGTGCCTGGGGCGGACCAGAAGACCTGGCGCGTTCCAGAGGGCATTTAGGTACGTGAGGGGAGTGAGTGGTTGTGGCGGCCCAGGACTACGACAGTCAGTTGTTGGAGTCCGTCTCCGTTCGGCGGCGGCGGCTTCGGGATGCCGTGGTGTTCGGTGGGGAGCGGCAGCGGCGTGGGTGGGACGAGCGGGTGGGGAAGTTGGTCGGCGGGGTGGTGATCGCTGCTGTGTTGTGTGCCGGGTGCGTGGGGTGGTCGTTCATTTCGCATCGGGTGATGAAGGAGAAGCCGGGTGGGGCGAGTTCCGTCACGCGGACTTCTTCGCCGTCTGACGTGCGTGAATCGCCCTCTGTGTCCGCTTCTTCTCGGTGATAGGTTCGAACTTGTGATATCTGCGGGGGCAATGAGCCGTAGCCAGGGACGAGTGGCGTTGAGCCGGGTGACCTTGGTGGGGGAGCGGCGGCGAGTGGATCTCGTACTGCCTTCTCAGGAGCCCGTCGGGCTGTTGCTGCCCGAGGTGATGCGGCTGCTTGATGATCGGGTGGGCGCGCGGCCCGAGTTGCGGTATCTCGTAGCCGCCGATGGGTCCGCGCTGGCGCAGGACAGCACGCTGGAGTCGGCCGGGGTTGCTGATGGGGCTGTGTTGCGGCTCGTTCGGGCTGAGGACGCGCCCTCCGCGCCCGTGGTGCACGACGTCACCGATGAGGCCGCCGGGGATTTGGATGTGCGGGCCTGGCGGTGGAGCGCGCGGGCCCGGAGCGTGGTCTGTGGGGTGGCCGTCGGGGCGTGGGCTCTGGTGGCCGGGGTGCTGGCCCGGGGGGAGTTCGACGACTCCCGGGTGGGGGCCGGGTTGCTGGGTGTGAGTGCCTTCGCCGCGCTCGGCGGTGCGCTGCTCGGGCGGGCTCGGCGGCCCAGCCTCGCCGCCACGCTCATCGGGGTCGCGGGTGCGCTCGGCGTCTTCGGCGCCTGGACGCTCGGGGGCGCGAACGATTGGTCCGGGACCGCGCAGTTGGCGGGGAGCGCGGGGGTTCTCGTCGGTGCTCTGTTGTTGCTCGGGTGGTTCACGCCCCTGGGGCGGGGTGCGGTTGTTGGCGGTGGCGCTCTTGGCGGGTGCGCCGTCGTGTGGGAAGCCGTTCTCGGGATTCAGGGCGGCGGGCACGTCGATCGTGTCGGTGCCGTGCTCGCGGTCGTGTCCGTCGTCGGTCTTGGTGTGCTGCCGCGGCTGGCTCTCATGGCCTCGGGGCTTTCCGGGCTCGACGACCGGCGGTCGGGTGGCGCCTCCGTCAGTCGGTACGACGTGGGGAGTGCGCTTGCGGCCACCCACCGTGGACTTGCCCTCGCGACTGTGGTGCTTGCCGTGTCCGCAGGTGCGGCCGGTGTGCTCGCGCTGCGTGACGTGTCCGTGTGGTCGGTGCTGCTCGCGGGGGCGGCCGCCTTGGTGCTCGCCCTGCGCGCGCGGGCGTTTCCGCTCACTGCCGAGGTCGTCGCCCTGCTCGCGGCCGCGGCGGCCGTCGTGGGGCGGCTCGCGTGGGTGTGGCTCGGCGAGTCCGGGGCGGCGGGCGGGCCACTGGCGCTGCTCGTCGTGCTCGCGCTCGCCCCGCTTCTCGTCCTCGCCGTGCGGCCCGCCGAGCACGTGCGGGTGCGGCTCCGCAGGGTCGGGGACGCGCTGGAGTCGCTGGGCGTCATCGCCCTGATTCCGCTGGCGCTCGGGGTGTTCGGTGTGTACGGGCGACTGCTCGACACGTTCGCGTGAGGGCGCGGGACGACATGACTGAGGCGAGGGACTGGCAGCGGGACCTGCTGCGGGAGTTGGGTGCTGGTGCTGGTGCTGGTTCCGGAGCGGGCGGGGGCTCGGCCTCGCCGTCGGCCTCCACCCCGGCGGTCACGTCGACCCCCGCCACCGCGCCGACGCCACCGGCCGCCCCGCCCACGACCACCCCACCCACCCCCCGACGCAAAGCACCCCCCACCCCCGAATCCACCCCCACAACCGACCCCCGCCTGGCCCTCGCCCTCGGCCGCCCGCACCACGGCGACTCCCTCCCCCGCCGCACCACCCGCTCCCTCCGCAAGCTCGTCTCCTCCGCGTCGCAGGACGTCGCCGAGGAGAGCCGGATGGCCCGCGAGGTGCAGCAGCCGGTCACCACCGGCCGGGTCGTCGCGGTGACGTCGATCCGGGGAGGCGTCGGCAAGACCACCGTCTCCGCGCTGCTGAGCCGCACGTTCCACCACTACCGGCACGACCCGGTCCTCGCCCTGGAGGCGGACGCGGCGCTGGGCACGCTGCCGGTGCGGCTCGGCGCCGAGTCGGTGCGCTGGTCCTGCGCCGACCTCGCGCGGATCCTGACCCCGGCCATGCAACTGACCGACATCACGGGCTACTTGGTGCCCGTGCCGGACGGCGGCTGGCTCCTGCCCGCCAGCCAGGGCCGCGTCGGCGCCCCGCTCGACGTACCCACGTACCGCACCGTGACCCTCGCCCTGCGCCGCTACTTCGCGGTCACCGTGGTCGACTGCGAGACGCTGCCCGGCGAGGTGGCGCGGACCGCGATGGACACCGCCCACGCCCGCGTCGTCGTCGCCCCCATGACCGTGGAGGGCGTGAACGGCACCCGCCTGGTCCTGGACTGGCTGGCCCAGTTGCCGCACTCCGCCCTCGCCACCACCGTCGTCGCCCTCACCGCCACCTCACCGGACATGACCCTCGACTTGAAGACCGCCGCCGCACACCTGCGGGAGACCGGCGTGGCCGTCGTGCCCGTCGCGTACGACCGCCATCTCGCCCAGGGCGGCCCCATCCGCGGCCCCCACCTCGGCAAGGCCGCCCGCGACGCCGCCGTCCACCTCGCCGCCGAGGCGATGCGGCGTGCCGTACGGGTGCGGTGAACCGGCGCAGTGAGGACACAGTGAGCACCCGATGACCCACCGCCTCGTACACCGCCCGGCCCGCTCCACCCGCCCCCCGGCCGCCACCGCCCGGCGCACCATCGAGCCGCCCCCGAACCTCCCCGAGGGCAAGATGGGCAACGCCGCCACCGCGCTGCTCCCGATGGCCGGCGTCATGGGCTCGGTCGTGATGATGACCGTCATCCGCAACAGTCAGTTCGCCGCCCTCGGCGCCATCGTGCTGGTCTTCGCGCTGCTCGGCGGCGTCGCCCTGTTCTGGTCGCAGCGCGGCAAGGCGCAGCGCACGCGGCGTACGCAGCGCGAGCGGTATCTGGAGTACGTGGAGGAGCAGCGCGACGAACTCGGCGCCACCGAGCGGGAGTTGCGGCAGCAGGCGCGGCTGCTGAATCCGCCGCCGCAGGCGCTGTACGACCTCGTACGCGACCCCGCCCGGCTCTGGGAACGGCGCCGCGCCGACGCGGACTTCCTCGCCGTGCGGGTGGGCTGTGGCGACGTACCCGTACAGGAAGTGGTGATCGGGCAGCACAGCGGGAGCGGGGTGCTGACGCCGCCCGATCCGTTCATGCTCAACGAGGCGCGCGCCTTGCAGGCGCGGTTCGCCGTGGCGCCGGACTTCCCGCTGGCCGTGCCGCTCGACCGGGCGGGCAACGTGAGCGTCGTCGGCGACGACCGCGAAGGCGTGCTGCGCGTCGCCCGCGCGCTGCTCGTCCAGGCCGCCGTGACGCACGCCCCGGACGACCTGGCCCTCGCGCTCGGCGTGCCGGGGGAGCGGCTCGCGGAGTGGGAGTGGGCGAAGTGGCTGCCGCACGTGCAGGATCCGACGGCCGACCCGGAAGCGCACGACGGGCCGGTGCCCGCCCGGCGCATCGCACCCGACGTCGCGCAGCTCGCCCGGCTGTGCGGCGCCGACCTGCGCCGTCGTTCCTCGTACGCGGCGGAGGTGCGCCGGGGGCTGTCCGGCAAGGACGCGCTCAAGCTCACCGACCGGCTGCTCGTGGTCAGTGACACCCACGGGGAGACGGCCGTCGAACTGCCCCGCCCGGACACGGCGGTCGGGCTCGCCGACATGGGTGTGACCGTGCTGCACCTGCTTGAGCGGCAGATCCACGAGCCGGACGAGGTGAGCGTGCGGATCACCGTCGACGGTGAGCACGTCTCCGTCGAGGACCTGCGTGCTCCGAGGGCCGACGGCACGCCACCGGCCGTCGGGGGAGCCGTCGCGCACGGCCTCGCGGACGCCGTGAGCGTCGCGGGCGCCGAGGGACTGGCCCGGATGCTGGCGTCACTGCGGCTGTCGGCGGAGTCCGCCGCCGAAGGCACCCCGGTGTCCGGCCCCGTCGACTTCCCGGCCCTGCTCGGCATCGACGACCCGGCCGTGCTGGACCTGGAACGGCTGTGGGCGCCGCGCACCGAGCGGGACTTCCTGCGCGTACCGATCGGCCTCGACGACCGGCACGAGCCGGTGCTGCTCGACCTGAAGGAGTCGGCCGAGCTGGGCATGGGTCCGCACGGGCTGTGCGTGGGCGCGACCGGCTCCGGCAAGAGCGAACTCCTTCGCACGCTCGTGCTCGCGCTCACGGCCACGCACTCGCCCGAGGACCTGGCGATGGTCCTCGTCGACTACAAGGGCGGCGCGACCTTCGCCCCCTTCACGGGCCTGCCGCACGTGGCCGGTGTCATCACCAACCTGGAGAACCAGGCCGACCTCGTCGAGCGCGTCCACACCAGCCTCGCCGGCGAGATCAAACGCCGCCAGCAGGTCCTGAAGGACGCGGGGAACGTCGCCGACATCGGGCACTACGGCGCCCTGCGCGCCCGGGAGCCCGGCCGCGGCCTGGAGCCGCTGCCCCACCTGTTCGTCGTCATCGACGAGTTCGGCGAACTCATCACCGCCAAGCCGGACTTCATCGACCTGTTCCTGTCCATCGGCCGGATCGGCCGCTCGATCGGCGTGCACCTGCTGCTCGCCAGCCAGCGCATCGAGTCCGGCAAGCTGAAGGGCCTGGAGACGTACCTGTCGTACCGGCTCGGGCTTCGCACCTTCTCCGCCGACGAGTCCCGCACCGTCCTCGACACCGTCGACGCCTTCCAGCTGCCGCCGCTGCCCGGCTTCGGCTATCTGAAGGTGGACACGTCCACGTACACGCGCTTCAAGGCGGGGTACGTCTCCGGGGCCCATCGGGGACCGGCGGCCGACCGGTCCGACGACAGCGGGCCGCTCGCCTGGACGTACCCGGCGTACAACCCCGGGCCGGACACAAAGAGCGACGGCCGCCCGCCCCAGGACACCGCACCGGCGCCGCGCGAGCGCGAGACCGGGCCGACCGTGATGTCCACGGTGGTCGCCCAACTCGCGGGCGCCGCCCCGCCGGTGCGCCGCATCTGGCTGCCGCCGCTGCCGGACGCGGTCGCCCTGGACACGGTGGCGGGACCCCTGCGGGTCTCCGAGCGCGGCCTGCACCTCACCCGAGCGCCCGGGCGCCTCCGTGTGCCCCTCGGCGTCCTGGACGACCCGGCACAGCAGTGGCAGGGGTCCTGGACGCTCGACCTGAACGTCGCCGGCGGGCACGTGGCCGTCATCGGCGGCCCGCAGTCCGGCAAGACGACGCTGCTGCGCACGCTCACGCTGTCCCTGGCGCTCACCCACACCCCCGACGAGGTCGCCGTGTACGGCATCGACCTCGTCGGCGGCGGCCTGTCGGCGCTGGCCCGGCTGCCGCACGTGGGCGGGGTCGCCTCCCGCGCCGACCACGAACGGCTCGCCCGTACGGTCGCCGAGGTGAGCGCGCAGCTCGCCCTGCGCGAGGAACTGTTCCGCGAGCACGGCATCGACTCCCTCGACCAGCTGCGGCAGCTGCGGGCCGAGGGCGGCCTGCCCGAACTCGGCTCCACCGACATCGTGCTGCTCGTCGACGGCTTCGGCGCGCTGCGCGAGGAGTTCGACGAGCTGGACGAGCGGATCGCCGAACTCCTCAAGCGGGGCGGCGGATACGGCATCCACGTCGTCGCCGGAATGCTGCGCTGGAACGACGTGCGCATCGCCACCCAGTCCATGTTCGGCACGCGGGTCGAGCTGCGCCTGAACGACCCGTCCGACTCCACGGTCGACCGCAAGCTCGCCGAGACGTTCACCGCGGACACCCCGGGACGCGTCCTCACCGACGGCAGGCTGTTCGCGCAGACCGCCCTGCCGCGCACCGACGGCCTGCCGAGCACCGACGACCTGGGCGCCGCCCTCGACGACGCGGCACGCACCGTCGCCGCCACCTGGCACGGCGACGTCGCCGCGCCCGTACGCGTCCTGCCCACCCGGCTGCCCGCCACCGGCCTGCCCGCCGCCCACGCGGAACCCCACCGGGTGCCGCTCGGCGTCGACCAGGACACCCTCGGCCCGGTGCTGCTCGACCTGTTCGGGCAGGACCAGCACCTGCTGATCCTCGGCGACAACGAATGCGGCAAGACCAATCTGCTGACCCTGATCGCCGACCAGCTCACCGCCCGCCACGGCGACGACGAACTCGTCTTCGGCGTCTTCGACCCGCGCCGCGGCCTGCGCGGCGTCGTCCCCGAGCCGTACCGCGGCGGCTACGCCCACAACGCGAAGCTCGCCGCGGCCCTCGCCACCGGCATCGCGGGCGAACTCGACAAACGCCTCCCGGACACCGCGGACCCCGACGCAACCAGCCTTGAACCGGCCTTCACCGGCCCGCGCATCGTCATCCTCATCGACGACTACGACATCCTCACCACCGCGGGCCAACAGCCCCTCGCCGCCTTCCTCCCCTACATCTCCTCCGCCCAGGACATCGGCCTGCACTTCGTCGTCGCCCGCCGCACCGCGGGCTCCGCCCGCGCCCTGTACGAGCCCTTCCTCACCACCCTCCGCGAGACCGGCACCACCACCCTCCTCATGAGCGGCGACCGCTCCGAAGGCCAGCTCTTCCCCGGCCTGTACGCCTCCGCGCAACCCCCGGGCCGAGGCACCCTCGTCCGCCGCGGCCGCCCCCACCAGCTCATCCAGACCGCCCTCGCCCACGACACCGGGGCCCCCGACACACCGGGAGCGACCAAGCGCCCGTGACCAGGGACGTCATCGCCCTCACCCCCCCCCCGCATGCCCGACACCATGGCGCTCCTCGCCGGGCGTGAGCCCGGGTGCCTGGAACGACCTCGAGACGCTCACCGGGCACCTCAGAAACACGTAGCCCGTCCGGCACCTGGTGCCTAAGATCACCCCATGTCCACATCGCCCGCATCATCCACGTTCGACCAGCTGGTTGCCGAAGCCGAAGCCGCCCCCGTGGAAGGCTGGGACTTCTCCTGGTTCGAGGGGCGGGCCACCGAGGAGCGGCCCTCGTGGGGGTACGCGCGGGCCATGGGGGAGCGGCTCGGGCGGGTCGGGGCGGCGCTCGATGTGCAGACCGGGGGTGGGGAGGTGCTCGCCTCCGCGCCCGTGCTGCCCCCGATCGCCGTGGCCACCGAAGGGTGGGCGCCGAACGTCGCCAAGGCCGCCGCGCTGCTGCACCCGCGCGGTGTCGTCGTCGTGGCCTCGCCCGAGGACGCGCCGTTGCCGTTCGCGGACGGGGTGTTCGACCTCGTCACCAGTCGGCATCCGGTGACCCCGCACTTCGACGAGATCGCCCGCGTGCTGCGGACCGGCGGCACGTACTTCGCCCAGCACGTGGGGCCCGCCAGCGTCTTCGAGGTCGTCGAGTACTTCCTGGGGGAGCAGCCGTCGGACGTCCGGGGCGCGCGGGACCCGGAAGGGGAGCGGCGGGCGGCCGAGGCCGCGGGGCTCGACGTCGTCTCGCTGCGTGCCGAGCGGCTGCGGATGGAGTTCCACGACGTCGGCGCCGTCGTTCACTTCCTGCGCAAGGTGGTGTGGATGGTTCCGGGGTTCACCGTCGACGCCTACCGGCCGCGCCTGCGCGAGCTGCACGAGCGGATCCAGGAGGAGGGCCCGTTCGTCGCCCACAGCACGCGGCATCTGTTCGACGCCCGGAAGCGGTAGCCCGCGCGGCGGTCGTGAACGGCGGTACTGTCGGTTCGGTAAGTGTGTGGCCTTACGCGGACCGGGAGTTGGACATGGGCAAGGGCAAGGGACCGTATCTCTGCGGGCTGGACGCGGCCGTCGACGTCGTCGGCGGCAAGTGGAAGCCCCTCATCCTGTGGGCGCTGTACGCCGGCCGGACGCTCCGCTTCGGGGAGCTGCGGCGGCACGTGCCCGGCGTCAGCGAGAAGATGCTGATTCAGCAGCTCCGCGAGATGGAGGCGGACGGCATCGTGCACCGCGAGGTCTACCGCGAGGTGCCGCCCAAGGTGGAGTACTCGCTCACCGAGCTCGGACAGAGCCTGAACAAGGCCCTGGAGCCCCTGGGGATCTGGGGGGACAAGCACATGGCGCGGTTGGTGGCCTGCAAAGTCGAGCAGGCTGAGAAGGCCGAGCAGGCCGAGCAGGCCGAGCAGGCCGCGGGTGCGGAGAAGGCCGCCTCGGCGGGCGCGGCCTAGTCGGCCGAATCACCCCCCGGAACGCGGTAATTCGGACATTCCCGTGGCAGCCGCGGCAGTTGATTCCGCATTGTTATCGGGACTGGCTCGATTCCGCCCCGCCACTCGCGTAAGTTCAGACCAACGCTAATTCGCGTGAGCAAAGATGCGCGGGCGGTGCCGCGCAGTGGAGGGGGCTGCGCGGCCTCGCGCACCGGTCGGCCGCCCCTCGGCCCCGTCCTCGGCGCCCCTCCACACCCGCCCGAGCCCCGCCGCCGTCAAGGCCGCGCCCCCCGCCCGCGTCACCCTTCGGGAGTATCGCCACCCGCGGCCGGATCCCGCCGCCAGGGCCGAAATCCGGGGGGAGAACAGGCTCAGGCAGTCGTCGGGCGATTCCGGAGCGTAGTTGTGGCACGCCGATGCACCGCGAACCACTTACGAAGGGTTATGGTGGAAACCCCCCCTCGGGCCGGTCCGTCTCCCCCCCCCACGGACCGGCCCGTTTTTTGTGCCCGGAGTGAGGCGCCCCGTCAGGGGCGCGGGGATCTGACATTCGCGGCTCCGCCGCGTGGGCGCGACCAGCGCGAGAAAAGCCGCAGACGCGTCTGCTCGGCACTCGGCAGACGCGTCCGCGGGTCCGTCGTGGCTTGTCGCGCGGTTCCCCGCGCCCCTTACGGGGCGCAGGTCGGCCCATCAGTCCCGCCCCGGAGGGGACCCTCAGCCCCGCCCGGCCCAGATGTTCGTCCCCGCCGTGGACACGGCAAACGTGTCGATCTCCGCGAGCTCCGCGTCCGTGAGCTTCGGGCCCGACAGCGCCGCCACGTTCTCCTCCAGCTGCTTCACGCTGGAGGCGCCGATCAGGGCGGACGTCATGCGCTCGTCACGCAGGACCCAGTTCAGGGCCAGTTGCGCGAGCGACTGGCCCCGGCGGGCGGCGATGTCGTTCAGGCCATTGAGGCGGCGTACGACCTCGTCGCTCAGCAGGTCCGGGTCGAGGGACTTGCCCTGGGTCGCGCGCGAGCCCTCGGGGATGCCCTTCAGGTACTTGTTCGTCAGCAGACCCTGCGCGAGCGGGACGAACGAGATGCAGCCCATGCCCGCCTCCTCGAGCGTGTCGAGCAGACCGTCCTCCTCGGTCCAGCGGTTGATCATCGAGTACGAGGGCTGGTGGATGAGGGGACGTACGCCCATCTCGGTCAGCAGCCGGGCCGCCTCCGCGGTCTGCTCGCTGGTGTACGAGGAGACACCCACGTACAGCGCCTTGCCCTGCTGGACCGCGGACGCGAGCGCGCCCATCGTCTCCTCCAGCGGGGTGTCCGGGTCGAAGCGGTGCGAGTAGAAGATGTCGACGTAGTCCAGGCCCATGCGCGCCAGGGACGCGTCGAGCGAGGACAGCAGGTACTTGCGGGAGCCCCACTCGCCGTACGGGCCGGGGTGCATGAGGTAGCCCGCCTTGGTCGAGACGACCAGCTCGTCCCGGTACGGGGCGAAGTCCTGCGCGAAGAGCTTGCCGAAGTTGAGCTCCGCGCTGCCGGGCGGCGGACCGTAGTTGTTCGCCAGGTCGAAGTGCGTGACGCCCAGGTCGAAGGCGCGGCGCAGGATCGCGCGCTGCGAGTCCAGGGTGCGGTCGTCGCCGAAGTTGTGCCACAGGCCGAGGGAGACGGCGGGCAGCTTCAGGCCGCTGTGGCCGCTGCGCCGGTACTCCATCGCGTCGTAGCGGTCCGCTGCGGGTCGGTACTCAGACATGTCGTTCATGGGCACGAAGCTACTTCAGGGAACCGGGACGCGGCCCGCGTGCGTGTACACACGAGGGCCGCGCGGGAAACGGAACGCGCGCCGCACCCGGGATCGGAAGGCGCCCGCGCAGCGGTACGCTTTCGCCTTCGGGGACTGCCGTCCGCACGGCGGGGCCGACCCACGTGCTGTGTCTCTCGGGGGCCAACCCCCGTCCCCCGGCCGGTCAGGCCCCCGACGCAGCGGCAGACATTCGTGAGAGGTGGAATTCCGTGAGCTTGCGCGACCTGGTGTACGGACTTTACGCACGCCGGGTGGAAGGCCGCCTCGACCACGACCAGGTGCCCAAGCACATCGGCGTCATCCTCGACGGCAACCGCCGCTGGGCGAAGGCATCGGGCGGCACCACCGCCGAGGGTCACCAGGCGGGCGCGTACAAGATCGAGGAATTCCTCGGCTGGTGCGCCGAGACCGACGTCGAGGTCGTCACCCTGTGGATGCTGTCCACGGACAACTTCGACCGCCCCGAGGAGGAACTGGTCCCGCTCCTCGGCATCATCGAGGACACCGTCCGCAGCCTCGTCGACGACGGCCGCTGGCGCGTCCACCACGTCGGCGCGCTCGACCTGCTGCCCTCGCGCACCCAGGGCGTACTGAAGGAAGCGGAGCAGGCGACCCACACCCGCACCGGCATACTCGTCAACGTCGCGGTGGGCTACGGCGGCCGCCAGGAGATCGCCGACGCCGTCCGCTCCCTGCTGCTCGACCACGCCGAGCGCGGCACCGCGATCGAGGACATCGCCGAGAGCGTCGACATCGACCAGATCTCCAAGCACCTCTATACGAGTGGCCAGCCCGACCCCGATCTGGTGATCCGGACGAGTGGTGAACAGCGCCTGTCGGGCTTCATGCTCTGGCAGTCCGCTCACTCCGAGTACTACTTCTGCGAAGTCTTCTGGCCGGCCTTCCGCAAGGTGGACTTCCTGCGTGCGCTGCGCGATTACGCCGCGCGCCACCGCCGTTACGGCGGATGACACAACAGCCCCGATGAGGTCGCGGTAACCAGGAGTTAACCAACGCGCCGTCATATGCCATGGCATGGCCGCGCTTGTTCGAGGGAATACCCCATGCAGGTCGGCGTCCGATCCACGGACGCCGCATCTCAGCGGACGGCTCGGGGCCGTCCGCCCGGGAGGCCCTTTGCACCAGGACGGCCGCGCGCCGAGCGCGGACGACAGGGAGGGCCGGTGCTCGGCCCACGCAGGGTGGCCAGTCACCGGCCCAGTTCCCTCCGTCGCTCCCCGACCTCATCCGAGGGGGTACGTCCTTCCGTGGTGACCAGCACAAAGCGCCGGCAAGGCCGGCGCACCTATGTTCTCGACACCAGCGTTCTGCTCGCCGACCCGAACGCCCTGTCCCGCTTCGACGAGCACGAAGTCGTGCTGCCGATCGTCGTGGTGACGGAGCTTGAGGCCAAGCGGCACCACCCCGAGCTCGGCTACTTCGCCCGGCAGGCGCTGCGCCTGCTCGACGACTGCCGGATCCGCTTCGGGCGCCTGGACGCGCCGATCCCGATCGGCGACCTGGGCGGCACGCTCCGCGTCGAGCTCAACCACTCCGACCCCGGCGTGCTCCCTGCCGGTTACCGCCTGGGCGACAACGACTCACGCATCCTCGCGGTGGCGCGCAACCTCCAGGCGGAGGGGTATGACGTCACGGTCGTCTCCAAGGACCTGCCGCTGCGGATCAAGGCGTCGTCCGTCGGCCTCCTCGCCGAGGAGTACCGCGCGGAGCTCGCCATCACGGAAGCCTCCGGCTGGACCGGGATGTCCGAGCTGACCCTTTCGGGCGAGCAGGTCGACCTCCTCTTCGAGACGGAGACGCTGTACGTCCCCGAAGTGGCGGACCTGCCCGTGCACACGGGCCTGACCATCCAGTCCGAGCGGGGGAAGGCGCTCGGCCGCATCACACCCGAGGGCAACGTCCGTCTCGTACGCGGCGATCGCGAGGCGTTCGGCATCAAGGGCCGCAGCGCCGAGCAGCGCATCGCGCTCGACATGCTCCTCGACCCGGACGTCGGCATCATGTCGATGGGCGGGCGCGCGGGCACCGGCAAGTCGGCGCTCGCGCTGTGCGCGGGCCTGGAGGCGGTGCTGGAGCGGCGCCAGCACCAGAAGGTGATGGTGTTCCGGCCGCTGTACGCGGTGGGCGGGCAGGAGCTCGGCTATCTGCCGGGCACCGAGGCCGAGAAGATGGGGCCCTGGGCGCAGGCCGTCTTCGACACCCTCGGGTCGGTGGCCGGCAAGGAGGTCATCGAGGAGGTCTCGGCGCGCGGCATGCTGGAGGTGCTGCCGCTCACCCACATCCGGGGCCGCTCGCTGCACGACGCGTTCGTGATCGTGGACGAGGCCCAATCCCTGGAGCGAAACGTTCTGTTGACCGTGCTGTCCAGGATCGGGGCGAATTCCCGTGTCGTGCTGACCCATGACGTCGCCCAGCGCGACAACCTCCGGGTCGGGCGGTACGACGGAGTGGTCGCCGTCATCGAGAAGCTGAAGGGGCATCCGCTCTTCGCGCACGTCACCCTCACCCGCTCCGAGCGGTCGCAGATCGCGGCACTCGTGACCGAAATGCTGGAGGACGGACAGATCTGATCCGATCTGAGGGGAGTGCCCGATGTGGGCGCTCTGACCCGGGGTCGACCCAAAGGGCCCTGGTTGCACCGTAGTTGGCGCCGCCCGGCGAAGCAGGAGAGCCTAGCCGGGCGGCGTCGTGGTGTGCGGGTGTTTCCGCAAAACTCCTGAGGCAAACGGGGTGTGAGCTTTCACACGCAACGCGGAATTGCCTCGCGGCGTCTCGCTACGGCAGAGTCTGGGTCCTGTCAGGCCCCGCATACGGCACTCCTGTACCCCCAGCGGTACGGAACAACAGAACTTCATAGTGACCGCCGTATGCCGCCCGAGCACCAAGCGGCGCTCCTGTCCCAGGAGTTGTCCACCGGGCCCGTGCCTCCCGTGACCGATGTACAAGCGGAGGCCAGCGTCAGGGGCACGATTGCGTCCGCGAGGTCACCTATGCGGGCGATGCTGGAAGGAAACCGTGTGAGCCGGATTTCGGTCCGGGGATTCGCAGTGGCGTCGGCCACCGCGGTCACCACCGTCGGCGCCGTCGTGGGCGTTGCCTCGGGCAACACCCAGTCCTCGAACTCCAACGACCTCGAGGCAACGGCAAGCGACGCGACTCTCCTCGCAGACATTCCCGCGGGTCAGCACGCCCAGGTGCAGACCACGTCCGTGGCGCAGCAGGCCGACGCCCAGGCGATGGCCGCCGACACGGCCGCGAAGAAGTCCGCGGCCGAGGCCGCGCGCAAGCAGGCGGCCAAGGACGCCGTCGCCAAGCAGCAGGCTGCCGAGAAGGCTGAGAAGGCCGAGAAGGAAGCCGCCGCCGCGAAGAAGGCCGCGGACAAGAAGAAGCGCGAGGAGGCTGCCGAGAACAAGGCCAGCCGCTCCTCCGGCCGCGACGCGTCCAGCTTCGCGCCGCAGGGCTCCTACTCGGTCTCGCAGGTCCAGGCGATGGCCCGGCAGATGGTTCCCGCCGGTCAGTTCCAGTGCTTCAGCAACATCGTGAACCACGAGTCGACCTGGAACTACAAGGCCACCAACGCCTCTTCCGGCGCCTACGGCCTGGTCCAGGCGCTCCCCGGCTCCAAGATGGCCTCCGCCGGTGCCGACTGGCGCACCAACCCGGCCACCCAGATCAAGTGGGGCCTGAACTACATGAACGACCGCTACGGCAGCCCGTGCGGCGCCTGGGACTTCTGGCAGGCGAACAACTGGTACTGAGGTGTGCGGCGGGCGCCGAGCAGCGATGACGGCGCCGCGGCCGCTCTCAACCTTCAGGGACCCCTCACCGTCCTACGGTGAGGGGTCCCGTCCGTGTACGGTCGACCCGAACAGCTTCCCGGGACCCGGGGGACTCGGTGGGGAATGACGGGGGTAGAGGACGGATCATGGCGCGAGTTCCGGGGTGGCGCGGCCGCGTGGGCGGAGCGCTGACCAGGCTGGGTGAACGCCTGGGCGCGGACGGGCCCGAGAAGCGGACGGCTTCGGACGCTTCAGATACTTCGGGTGCTCCGGGTGCTCCGGGTGCTCCGGGTGCTCCGGGTGCTCCGGGCGCTCCGGGCGCTCCGGGCGCTCCGGGCGCCGACGTGGCCGGTGGCTCCGGTGCCGGGCGGGACGTGCCGTCCGACAAGGCGGCCGCCGACGCGGGTGCGCCCACGGACGCCGCCGACGCGCCGGGCACCGTGAAGCTGTCGCTGCGCAAGCGGTACGCGGACCGGGTGCGGGCCGTCGCCGACGCCGCTGCCGCCGAGGACGACCTGTCCGACGCGACCGAGGCGTCCGCCGCCACCGACCAGGTGCCCGCCCCGCCCACCTACGCGCCCGCCATAGGGGCCAGGCCCGACCCCGTCGCCGCCGTGCCCTGGGGCGTACGCGTCGCCGCCGAGGCCGGCTGGCGGCTGCTCGTCCTGGCCGGAACCGTCTGGGTCCTGATGAAGGTCATCAGCGCGGTGCAGCTCGTCGTGTTCGCGTTCGTCGCCGCCCTCCTCGTCACCGCGCTGCTGCAGCCGACCGTGGCCCGGCTCAAGCGGCTCGGGCTGCCACGGGGGCTCGCCACCGTCGCCACCGCCGTGCTCGGCTTCGTGATCATGGGGCTCGTGGGCTGGTTCGTGGTCTGGCAGGTCATGGAGAACGTGGACACGCTCTCCAACCAAGTCCAGGACGGCATCGAGGACCTGCGCAAGTGGCTGCTCAACAGCCCCTTCCACGTCACCGAGGACCAGATCAACGACATCGCGAAGTCGCTGCGCGAGGCGGTGGGCGCCAACTCCGAGGAGATCACCTCCGCCGGGCTCGAAGGCGTCACCGTCATCGTGGAGTCGCTGACCGGGATACTGCTCGCGATGTTCTCCACGCTCTTCCTGCTGTACGACGGGCCGCGCATCTGGCAGTGGTGCCTGAAGCTGGTGCCCGCCGCGGCGCGGCCGGGGGTCGCGGGGGCGGGGCCGCGGGCGTGGCGGACGCTCACCGCGTATGTGCGGGGCACGGTGATAGTGGCGCTCATCGACGCCGTCTTCATCGGCGTCGGCATCTACTTCCTCGGCGTGCCCATGGCCGTGCCGCTCGCCGTCTTCATCTTCCTGTTCGCGTTCATCCCGCTCGTCGGTGCCGTGGTCTCGGGTGCGCTCGCCGTGGTCGTCGCGCTGGTCACGCAGGGCGTGTTCACGGCGGTGATGGCGCTGATCGTGGTGCTCGCGGTGCAGCAGATCGAGGGGCACATCCTGCAGCCGTTCATCCTCGGGCGGGCGGTGGCCGTGCATCCGCTGGCCGTCGTGCTGTCGGTGGCCGCGGGCGGGATGGTCGCCGGGATCGGCGGCGCCGTCGTCGCCGTCCCCCTGGTCGCCGTGACCAACACGGTCGTCGGCTACCTCCGCGCGTACTCCCGCGAAGCGGCCCTCAAGACGGCGCCCCAGCCTCGCGGTGCGACGGCTTCCGAAGTCTCCTCAGCCCCGACGCCCGGCTCCCCGCAGTCCTGACTTCGGGCCGATCGGCCTGACGGCCTCGTCCTCAAACGCCGGACGGGCTGGAACTCACCGGCACAATCTCAGCCCCTCCGGCGTTTGAGGAGCGGGGTCTGGGGCGGAGCCCCAGGAAGGGCGGGCGGGTGGGGGAAAAGCCCGTCCGGCGATTGAGGACGAGCCGCGGAGCGGCGATCTGCGGCCACGCACGCGTAGGGCCCCGCTCGCATCGAGCGGGGCCCTGCATTGCGTAAGAGGAAGCGCGCCGGTTAACCGGCGAGATGCGCCTCGGAGTCCAGGGTGACGCCGACCGCCTGGATGACGGCGGCGATCTTGAACGCCTCCTGGATGGTCTCGCGGTCGACGCCCGCCTTGCGCAGCACCTGCTCGTGCGAGTCGAGGCACTGGCCGCAGCCGTTGATCGCGGAGACCGCGAGGGACCAGAGCTCGAAGTCGACCTTCTCCACGCCCGGGTTGCCGATGACGTTCATCCGCAGACCGGCCCGCAGCGTGCCGTACTCCGGGTCGGAGAGCAGGTGACGCGTGCGGTAGAAGACGTTGTTCATCGCCATGACGGCGGCAGCCGACTTGGCGGCGGTGTACGCCTCGGGGGAGAGGTTCGCCTTCGCCTCGGGCTCCAGCTCACGCAGCACGTGCGGCGAGCGCGAGGCGATCGCGCAGGCGAGCACGGTGCCCCACAGCTGCTGCTGCGGCAGGTCGCTGTTGCCGATGACCGAGCCGAGGTTCAGCTTCAGGTCCTTGGCGTAGTCCGGTACGGCGGACTTCAGTTCGTCGAGAGCCATGTCAGAGCGCTCCGTTCACTCGCCGGAGAGCAGCGCGACCGGGTCCAGGGTCTCGTCGCCCTTGCTCCAGTTGCACGGGCAGAGCTCGTCCGTCTGGAGGGCGTCGAGGACCCGCAGGACCTCCTTGGGGTTACGGCCGACGGAACCGGCGGTCACCATCGTGAACTGGATCTCGTTGTTCTGGTCCACGATGAAGACGGCGCGCTGCGCGAAGCCGTCCTCGCCCTCGATGCCGAGGTCACGCATGAGCTCGTGCTTCGAGTCGGCGAGCATCGGGAAGGGCAGGTCGGTCAGGTCCGGGTGGTCCTTGCGCCAGGCGTGGTGCACGAACTCGGAGTCGCCGGAGAAGCCGAGGACCTGGGCGTCACGGTCGGCGAACTCGTCGTTCAGCTTGCCGAAGGCGGCGATCTCGGTCGGGCACACGAAGGTGAAGTCCTTGGGCCACGCGAAGACGATCTTCCACTTGCCTTCGTACGTCTTGTGGTTGATCTGCTCGAACTCCTTGCCCTTCTCCAGCGAGACACAGGCAGTCAGGTCGAACTCGGGGAACTTGTCACCGACAGTGAGCACACGAACTCCTTGCAGCGATGAAGCCCGGTAAGGGGCTCCAAGGGGTTGGACTGCTGTCGATCGTGGCACAGAGTGCATTGATTAGGGAAATAGCTACACTCGGTCGTGTTGATCGGAGGTGGCTATCAGTGCCAGCCATAAATAGGGGCAAGCAACCCAGTCTGGCGCAGCTCCGCGCCTTCGCGGCCGTGGCCGAGCATCTGCACTTCCGGGACGCGGCGGCAGCAATCGGGATGAGTCAGCCCGCGCTGTCCGGCGCCGTCTCGGCCCTGGAGGAGGCACTGGGTGTCCAGCTCCTGGAGCGTACGACGCGCAAGGTGCTGCTCTCGCCGGCCGGGGAGCGGCTCGCGGTGCGCGCGAAGGCGGTGCTCGACGAGGTCGAGGCCCTCCTGGAGGAGGCCGACGCGGTGAAGGCGCCGTTCACCGGCGCGCTGCGGCTCGGTGTGATCCCGACGGTGGCGCCGTATCTGCTGCCGACGGTGCTCGCCCTCGTCCACGAGAAGTATCCGGATCTGGATCTTCAGGTGCACGAGGAGCAGACGTCCTCGCTGCTCGAAGGGCTGGCGGCGGGGCGGCTCGATCTGTTGCTTCTTGCTGTGCCACTCGGGGTGCCCGGCGTCACCGAACTGCCGCTGTTCGACGAGGACTTCGTGCTCGTCACGCCGCTGGACCACTGGCTGGGCGGGCGGGAGGGCATTCCGCGCGAGGCTCTGCGCGAGCTGAATCTGCTGCTGCTCGACGAGGGGCACTGCCTGCGGGACCAGGCGCTGGACATCTGCCGGGAGGCGGGTCGTGGTGACGCGCCCGTCACCACGACGGCCGCCGGGCTGTCCACGCTCGTGCAGCTCGTCGCGGGCGGCCTCGGCGTGACCCTGCTGCCACGCACGGCGGTCCGGGTCGAGACGAGCCGCAGCAGCCAGCTGCTGACCGGGTACTTCGCCGATCCGGCGCCGACGCGACGGGTCGGGCTCGCGATGCGTACGGGGGCCGCGCGGGCGGCGGAGTACGAGGAGCTGGCGGGCGCCCTGCGGGAGGCGTTGCGGCCGTTGCCGGTGCGGGTGCTGTGACCGAAGGCCCACGCACCCGCCCGGCGCGCCCCCGCACCCGCCGGGGGCGCGCCGGGGCCGACAGTAGCGGGCGGGAGGGTGGGAACAGCCGCCGCGCAGCGGCGGCGAACAGCGGCCGCCCCGCGGCACACTGCCGCATCACTCCGTACGGAGCCCCTCCGGCCGCATCATCCGCCACAGCGCCGGCAGGCTCAGCAGCGTCACCGCCGCGACCAGCGCGGCACCCGCGGCGCACAGCGGCAGGAACACCAGCCAGTCGGTGACGGACTTCTCCACCATCCGGCACATCACGACCCCCAGCGCCAGGCCGCCCGAGACGGCGAGGCCCATGCCGAGCACCACCGGGACGGCCGTCTGCCACAGCACCGACCAGGCCATCGACGAGCGCCGGGTGCCGAAGGCGGTCAGGGCCGCCAGCAGGCGCTTGCGCTCGCGCAGTTGCTCCAGCGTCGAGACCAGCATGGACGCCGCGATCAGCATCATGGTGGCGATGGCGCCGGCCTGGAGGCCCTTCTGCACGGAGGCGTACTGCTTGTCGCGCTCGATCATGCGGATGGTGTTCACCCGGATCAGCGGATCGATGTGCGTCGCCGAGTTGCGTACGTACTCCTCGGCGTCCGGCAGCTTCGGGTCGATCTGCACCAGGGCCTGGGTGCTCGCGTCGGACAGCTTCCGCACGTCGATCGCGCCCGGCGTCACGAAGATGCCGGTGTACTCGTCGCCCACGGGGTCGGGTCGCGAGGTGATCGTGCGGGTCGACTTCGGCAGCGTCCACGGCGCGTGCTCACCGCGCGGCGTGCCCGTGTAGTCGCCCCAGCTCTCGCTGTTGAGGTCGACCGGCTTGCCGGGGCGCGCCACCTGGTCCACCCACTCGTCCTGATCGCGGTCCCCGGAGTGCACGACGAAGGTGTCGCCGTCCTCGCAGGAGCCGACGCGGGCCAGCTCGCGCAGCGTCGCGCAGGTGCCGACGGAGAGCTCCGTGGTGGGCCGCATGTCGTCGGCGTTCTTGATCTTGCCCGGCTTGACCACGTACGACGAGACCCGGCCGATGACGCCCCTGACGCCCTTCGTGTCACGGAAGTCGTCGATCATCCGCTGCGCGAGCGCGCCGCTGGCCTCCGGCGAGGTCACGTACAGCTGGGCGCGACGCGGGTTCTGGTCGGTGGTGGTGTTGAAGTCGTCGTGCATGGACGCGAAGAGCATCTGCAGGGCGACCGCGCCCGCCACCGCGACCGTGATGCCGCTGACCGCGCGGGCCGCCGTGCCGCTGCTCAACTGCAGCCGCCGGGTCGCGAGTTGCCAGGGCACCGGGCCGCCGCGCAGCCGGGCCACGGCGAACTCGACCAGCCACGGCAGCAGGGTCGCGAGGCCCACCAGGGTGAGGGTCGCGCCCGTCGCGATGGTGTACACCTGCACGTTCTCGTCGCCGCCGCGGCTCACCTGGTCCTGGTTGAGCAGGATCAGCAGGCCGGCCACGGGCAGCAGCAGCCGCCACCACAGCCGCCGCTTGCGTGCCGTCGTGCTGCGTACGACACCGAGCGGCTCGATGGCGACGGCGCGCAGCGAGACCAGGGTGACGAGGACGGACGAGACCGGCACGGCCACCATGATCAGCGCGGCGAGCCCGGGCAGCGGCACCATGTCGGAGGGGAAGGCGCTGACCTTCCAGATGTCGACGACGCCGACCAACTGCCGTACGCCCAGGAAGAACACGGCGCCGAGCGCGAGCCCGAGGAGGGCGCCGAACAGTGCCTCGCCCGCCGCGATCCGGCGCACCGCCCGCCGGTCCGCGCCGACCAGGCGCAGCGCCGCGAGGCGCTGGTCGCGGCGCTCGCCGCCGAAGCGCACCGCGGTGCCGATGAAGATGAGCACCGGAGTGAGCAGCACGACGCAGATCAGGACGACGAGCACGACCAGGAGGGGGTCGAGGGGCTCGGCCGGATCCGAGTACCCGAAGGCCTTGATCCGGTGGGCGCCCTGCGCCTTGGTGAGGGTGTCGGAACCCGTGTAGTAGTAGAGCTCCTTGGGGCTCATCAGGCCCGCGTCACCGATGGTGCCGATGATGCGATAGCCGTCGAAGCGCTGCTTGAGGAGCTTGCCCTCGGAGCTGTTCATCAGGTCGCGCAGGGCGGGCGAGACCACCATCTCGCCGCCCTTCGGCAGCTCGCGCACTCCGGGCGGAAGCACCGGGTGGTCGCCGTCGGCGCGCACCGAGCGGCCGCCGATCTCCGAGTCGCGGAAGTCGGTGCCCGCGTTGACGATCAGGAGCGTCGAGTCGCTGCGGTCGATCTTCTTGGCGGCCATGGTGTCGGCGGGATGGCGCGCCGTCGCGCGGGCGTCGCGGTTCGCGATCAGGTCCGGCACGGACGCGGCGCCGAGCAGCAGCGCGACGCCGAGGCCCACGCCGACCGCGGTGAGCACGGTGCGGACCCAGCCCTCGCGGCCGCCGCCGACCGCGAAGCGGATGCCCATGGCGAGGTCACGGAGCCAGGCGCGGGCGCCGGTGGGCCCGGCGTCCCGCGCGGTGCCGGCGGGCGGCGCCGCCGGCTTCGTACGGGTCGTGCTCATACCAGCCGCTCCATGTCCCGTGACTTGCCGTCGCGTACGACGATCTCGCGGTCGGAGTAGGCGGCGACCCGGGTCTCGTGGGTGACGAGGACGACGGCGGCGTGGGTGGAGCGGGCGGCGTCGGTCAACAGCTCCATCACCCGCTCGCCGTTGAGGGAGTCGAGGGCGCCGGTGGGCTCGTCCGCGAACAGCACGCGCGGGTTGGTGACCAGGGCGCGGGCCACCGCGACGCGCTGGCCCTGGCCGCCGGAGGCCTGGCCGGGACGCTTGTCGCGCACGTCGTCGACCTCCAGGCGCTCCATCCAGGTCAGGGCGGTCCGCTCGGCGTCCTTGCGCTTGGTGCCGTTGAGCCGCAGCGGCAGCGCCACGTTCTCCAGGCAGGTCAACTCCGGGACCAGCTGCCCGAACTGGAACACGAACCCGAACTCGCTGCGGCGCAGGGCGCTCAGAGCGGTGTCGCTCATGCCCGTCAGGAGCTGCCCGTTGTACGTGATCTCGCCCGCGTCGGGGCGCACGATGCCGGCGAGGCAGTGCAGGAGCGTGGACTTGCCGGAGCCGGAGGGGCCCATCACGGCGACGATCTCGCCGGGGTGTATGGAGAACTCGGCGTCGTCGAGCGCGGTGGTCGGGCCGTACGTCTTGCGCAGTCCGTCGGCGGTCAGCAGGGAACCCGCGGGGGTCATCCGGGGAGCACCTCCTTGGCGAGCTTGCCCAGACGGGCGGAGGTGAGCTCCAGCCAGCGCAGGTCGGCTTCGAGATGGAACAGGGCGTGGTCGCAGATGAGCTGATCGGCGAGATCGCCCTTCCGCTTGCGGTCGGTGAGGATCCGCATCAGGCGCAGGTGTTCGGCGCGCTGGGTGTCGAGGATGTCGGCGGCGTCGCGGTGGGTGAGCAGCGCGAGGACGACCTTGGTGTAGAGCGTCGACTGGAGGTAGGGCTCCGGCTTCTCCGGGGTCGCCAGCCACCGCTGGACATCGGTGATGCCCGCCTCGGTGATGGCGTACCGCTTGCGCTCGGGGCCGCCGCCCGCCTCTATGCCGTCGACCTCGACGAGGCCGTTCTTCAGGAGCCGGGACATGGTCGAGTAGACCTGGCCGTAGTGCAGCGGCTTGTCGTGCCCGAACTTCTCGTCGAAGGCGCGCTTGAGGTCGTAGCCGTGGCGGGGCCCGGATTCGAGGAGCCCGAGAAGGGTGTGACCGATGGACATGCGGAGCACTATACACACCACGTATACGCCGCATGTATACGTGCAGTGTGTAGGTCGGCCGCAGGCGGTTTGTGGGTCGTGTGTTCGGGGCGCGGGCAACCGTCCGTGGCTCTGGGGAGTCGATTTGGGTGGGACAGCACTGGTTCCCCAGTGATGGGTGCTGATTGTCACGTCCGGAAAAGGCCGGATCGTGGGGAGTTTGTCCTCTGGCGCGGTGTTAGCTTCATGAGCTGACCTGAGTTGCCACGGGTACGGGTACGGGGACGTCCGCGGACCCACCGGTACCGAGAAGTACGACGACGAGACGAAGCGGAGCAGTCACAGTCATGGGCCGAGCGGAAGAGCGAAAAGCGCGGCAGCGCGGTGCGCGCCGGGCAGCGCGCGGCCGCCCGTCCGGCGGCGCCCCGGCCACCGGCAGTCCGTCGGTCGGGGGCCCTTCCGCCGAGGGATCCGCGGAGGGCACCGCGGGCGGCGAACCGGTCGGCATAGGCCCCGCCGGTGAGGGCTCAGGAGGCCGCGCGTCCCGCCGCGGCCGCGCCGCCAAGCCCAAGCGCACCGGCATCCGCCGCTTCTTCACCTGGAAGAAGCTGATCGGCTACTTCTTCGGCTTCATCCTGCTCGGCATGCTCGGCTTCGTCGTCCTCTACCTGGTCGTGGACATCCCCAAGGGCAACGCCGCGGCGAGGCTGCAGAGCAACGTCTACAAGTACAGCGACGGCTCGCTCCTGGCCCGCCAGGGCAAGATGAACCGCGAGATCATCGACCTCGACAAGGTGCCGAAGACGGTCCAGCGCACCTTCGTCGCCGCGGAGAACAAGTCCTTCTACAAGGACTCGGGCGTGGACCTGAAGGGCACCGCCCGCGGTGTCCTCAACACCCTGGCGGGCAAGGGCAAGCAGGGCGGCTCCACGATCACCCAGCAGTACGTCAAGAACTACTACCTGACGCAGGACCAGACCGTCTCGCGCAAGCTGAAGGAACTGGTCATCTCGCTGAAGGTGGACCGCGAGAAGAGCAAGGACGACATCCTCGCGGGCTACATCAACACCAGCTACTACGGCCGCGACGCCTACGGCATCCAGGCCGCCGCCCAGGCCTACTACGGCGTGGACGCCGAGAAGCTGGACGTCGCGCAGGGCGCCTACCTCGCCGCCCTGCTCCAGGCCCCGAGTTCGTACGACTGGACGAACGCCACGCCCACCGGCCGGAAGCTGGTCAAGGAGCGCTGGAACTACGTACTGAACAACATGGTCGAGGAGGGCTGGCTGCCCGCCGCCGAGCGCGACGGCCTGAAGTTCCCGGTGCCGCAAGCGCCGAAGCCGCGGCCCGAGATGAAGGGCCAGACCGGCTATCTGGTGGAGGCCGCCAACGCGATCCTCCAGCAGCGCCTGGTCAAGCAGGGCTACACCAAGTCCGAGGCGGAGGCGCAGGTCAGGGCCGGCGGTTACACCGTCACGCTGAACATCGACCGCAAGAAGCAGCGCGAGCTGGAGAAGTCGGTCGACAAGAAGCTCAACGACAGGCTGGAGCCGGGCAAGCGCAAGGCGGACGCGCGGGTGCAGGCCGGCGCGGTGTCCGTCGACCCGAAGACCGGCGGGATCGTCGCCATGTACGGCGGCCGCGGCTACACCGAGCACTACACGAACAACGCGACCCGCACCGACTACCAGCCGGCCTCCACCTTCAAGCCGCTGATCCTCGCCGCCGCCCTGGAGGAGCGCGCCACGACGCAGAGCGGCAAGCCGATCACCGCGAACACGATCTACAGCGGCCGCAGCAAGCGCCCGGTCGTCGGCAGCGACATCGGCTTCGCGCCGCCGAACGAGGACGGCCACTCCTACGGCCAGGTCACCGTGCAGACCGCGATGAACAAGTCCATCAACTCCGTCTTCGCGCAGATGGGCGTGGACGTGAAGATGGACAAGGTCCTGGAGACCGCGGGCAAGCTGGGCATGGACACCAAGGGCCTGCCCGCCGTGCCCGCGCAGACCCTGGGCTCGATGGGCGCGAGCCCGCTGGAGATGGCGGGCGTGTACGCGACGCTC
The DNA here is from genome assembly GCF_014649395.1 of Streptomyces aureoverticillatus. GTDB lineage: Bacteria > Actinomycetota > Actinomycetes > Streptomycetales > Streptomycetaceae > Streptomyces > Streptomyces aureoverticillatus. Next base: position 477,381 of record NZ_BMSY01000001.1, on the reverse strand, counting down.
GACAACCACGGCAAGAAGGTCACGCCGCAGCTGGTGAAGTCCGTCGAGCACAAGGACCGCTCCATCGACCTGCCGGACGCGATCGGCGACCGGGTCATCAGCCGGGGCGCCGCCGACTCCGTCACCTCCGTGCTGACCGGCGTGGTCGACGACGGCACGGCCAAGCGGTCGGTGCGCGACGCGTCCAACCGCAAGGGCCAGCAGGTCGCGGGCAAGACCGGTACGTCCGACGACAACAAGTCCGCCTGGTTCGTGGGCTATACGCCGAAGCTGGTCACGTCCGTCGGCCTGTTCGGCGAGCTGCCGAAGGACGAGGGGAAGCTGAAGCGCGGCGCGCAGGTGTCCATGAAGGGCGCGGGCGGCATGCCGCGGGTCGACGGCGGCAGCTTCCCGGCCGAGATCTGGGCGGCGTACACGTTCAACGCGACGGGCTCGCGCAGCAAGTTCAGCCTCGACACGGACATGGGTGTCGGTGTCGCCCCGCCGCCCGACCCGACGACGCAGGCGCCCGAGACGCCGTCGGCGCCGCCCACCACGCCGGACGACGACGATGAGCCGTCGACGAAGCCGCCGTCCACCAAGCCGCCGACGACGACGCCGCCGACGACCCCGTCGACGAAGCCGCCGTCCACCAAGCCGCCGACGACGCCTCCGCCGACGACGCCGACGTCGCCGCCGCCGACATGGGGGATCCCGGATCCTCCGGACGACGACGAGCGGGCGGACCGCTCGGACCGGGACAGGTCGGACGACCGCTGAGCGCTTCGCGCTGGATGTGCGGTGATGCGCCCCTGCGGGCCGGTGGGGGCTGGTCGCGCAGTTCCCCGCGCCCCTTCAGGGCGCGTACCGCGCCCGCTCAGCGCGACGAAGGCGCCCGGAACCGCGAGGTTCCGGGCGCCTTCCGAGCGTACGGGCCTACTTCCCGGCGCCGTTGACCCGGGCCGCGACCTTGTCGCCAAGCTCCTTGTCGACGTTGCGCCAGTACTGGAGCGCGCGGTCGAGGACCGGGCGGGAGACGCCGTCGAGGAGGTGGCCGCTGATGTTCGACACCAGGCGCTCGCGCGCCGCGTCGTCGAGCACCTGCCGCACCTGCGTGCCGGCCTGGCCGAAGTCGTCGTCCTCGCGGTGCGGTTTGTACGCCTCGCGCACCATCTCGCCGGCCGTCTGCCAGCCCGCCGGGTCGACGGACTCCTGGACGGGGGCGGACGGGCCGCCGTACGAGTTGGGCGCGTACGGGCGGGCGATGTTGGCCGGCTCGTACCGCATCGGGCCGTCCTTCGCGTACGAGTTGACGGCCGAGTGCGCGCGGTTCGGCGGCAGCTGGGCGTAGTTGGGGCCGATCCGGTAGCGGTGCGTGTCGGGGTACGAGAACAGCCGCCCGAGCAGCATCTTGTCCGGGGACGGGCCGATGCCGGGCACCATGTTGGAGGGCTCGAACGCGGCCTGTTCGATGTGGACGAAGAAATCCTCGGGGTTCTTGTTCAGCGTCATCCGGCCGACGTCGATGAGCGGGTAGTCGCCGTGCGGCCACACCTTCGTCAGGTCGAACGGGTTGAAGCGGTAGTCCGGGGCGTCGTCGAACGGCATGACCTGGACCTTGAGCGTCCAGCTCGGGTGGTCGCCGCGCTTGATCGACTCGAACAGGTCCCTGCGGTGCAGGTCGCCGTCCGACCCGGCCAGCTCGTCCGCCTCGTCCTGGGTCAGGAAGTCGATGCCCTGGTCGGTCTTGAAGTGGTACTTCACCCAGAACTTCTCGCCGCCGGCGTTGATCCACATATAGGTGTGGGACGAGTACCCGTTCATGTGGCGGTACGTCTTCGGGATGCCGCGGTCGCCCATCAGCCACGTCACCATGTGCGCGGACTCCGGGGACAGCGTCCAGAAGTCCCACTGCATGTCGTGGTCGCGCACCGCGCTGTCCAGGGTGCGCTTCTGGGAGCGGATGAAGTCCTGGAACTTGATCGGGTCACGGACGAAGAAGATGGGGGTGTTGTTGCCCACCATGTCGTAGTTGCCGTGTTCCGTGTAGAACTTCAGCGCGAACCCGCGCGGGTCGCGCCAGGTGTCGGGCGAGCCCTGCTCACCGGCGACGGTGGAGAAGCGGGCCAGCATCTCCGTGCGCCTGCCGGGCTGGAACAGATCGGCCTTGGTGAACTGGCTGACGTCGTTGGTGACCTCGAAGATGCCGTACGCGCCACTGCCCTTGGCGTGCACGACCCGCTCCGGGACCCGTTCACGGTTGAACTGGGCCATCTTCTCGATCAGATAGTGGTCCTGGAGCAGGATGGGACCGTTGGAGCCGACGGTCAGCGAGTGCTCATCGCTCTCCACCGGTACGCCTGCGTTGTTCGTGGTCTGCGGCACCTGTCGGGATGCGTCGGTCACGAGCGTCCTCCCGTCATGCATGAGGGTTGTGTCAGGTCGCTTCGTTCACCACGCCAGTCAACTCCGCCGACGAGTTGTCGGCAACATTTGGACGGGGTCCAATTTCAGCTCAGTTCCGGGCAGGGTCCGTCCAGGATCCGGCCGGGGCCTCTGGGAGATCCCGGTCAGCCGTTCTGATTCAGCTCGAACCAGACCACCTTCCCCGTGCTCAGCCGGGTGGCGCCCCACCGCCGTGCCAGCCTGTTGACCAGGTAGAGCCCGCGTCCGCCCTCGTCCGTGGCGCGCGCCTGGCGCAGCCGCGGCAGCTGCGGCACGTCGTCGCCGACCTCGCAGCGCAGTACGTCCGTACGCAGCAGCCGCAGCGTGATGGGCCGCGTCGCGTACCGCACGGCGTTGGTGACGACCTCGCTGACAAGGAGTTCGACCGCGTCGTTCAGGTCGGTCAGGCCCCAGCGCTCCAGGGCGCTGCGGGCGAGCCTGCGGGCCCGCGCCGGGGTGGCGTCCTCCGGCTCCAGGAACCAGTACGCCACGTCGCTCGGCGCGATCCCGTCGAAGCGGGCGGCGAGCAGCGCGATGTCGTCGTCGCGGTCGCCGGGGCCGAGCATGTCGAGGACCTCGTCGCACAGGGCTTCCAGCGGCGGCGGGTGGTCGGGCCCGGTGAGCTGGGCGGTGGCGGCGAGCCGCTCGCGCAGCTGCTCTATGCCGGTCCAGACGTCGCGCAGCCGGGACTCCACCAGGCCGTCCGTATAGAGGAGCAGCGTGGCGCCGGCCGGGGCGTCCAGCTCGACGGCCTCGAAGTCGACGCCGCCGACGCCGATGGGCGCGTCCGGTGGCACCCGCAGCACCTCGGCGCGGCCGCCCAGGTGCAGCAGGACCGGCGGCGGGTGGCCGGCGTTGGCGATGGTGATGCGGTGCGACACCGGGTCGTACACGGCGTACAGGCAGGTGGCCATGCGGTCCGAGCCGAGGCGCTGGGCCTGCTCGTCGAGGTGGTGCAGGACCTCCTGGGGCGGCAGGTCGAGCCCGGCGAGGGTCTGCGCGGTGGTGCGGAGCTGGCCCATGATCGCGGCGGACGTCATCGAGTGCCCCATGACGTCGCCGACGACGAGCGCGACCCGGCTGCCCGGCAGCGGGATCGCGTCGTACCAGTCGCCGCCGACGCGGGCGGTCTCGGCGGCCGGGAGGTAGCGCGAGGCGAGGCGCACGCCGGTGGCGCGCGGCAGGGTCTCGGGCAGCATCGTGCGCTGCAACTCGTCCGCGATGTACGCCTCGCGGCCGTACAGGACGGCCTTGTCGATGCCGAGGGCGCTGTGCGTGGCGAGCTGGGCGGCCACGAGCAGGTCGTCGGCCTCGAAGGCGTGCCGGTCGGGGCGGCGCAGGAAGACCGCGGCGCCGATCACCCGGCGGCGGCCGCGCAGCGGCGCCAGGATCGCCCGCTGCCCGCCGGGCACCGTGCGCCCCTCGCCGAGCAGCTCGGGCAGCGCGCCGAGCGCCGCCGTGGCGTCCGCGAAGACGGGGCGCACGCCGCGCAGCACCTCGGCGAGCGCGCTGCCGACGCGCACCTCGCACATCTCGGCCGCCGACGACAGGTCGGACTGCACCTGGAGGGCGGGCAGCGTGCCGCCGTCGGTGTCCTGGTCCTCGGGGATGCGGTCGGTGCGGCGCAGCCGCAGGAGCAGCGGTCCCGCGGGGCGCTCGTCGCCGACCGGCAGCGGGTCGCGCAGATAGACGAGGATCGCGTCCGAGAACGTCGGCACCGTGGCCCGGCACAGGCCCATCACGATCTCGTCGAGGTCGATGCCGCGGGCGATGCGCCGGGTCGCGGCGCCCACGAACCGCAGCCGGTCGCCGTCACGCCGCATCGCGGCGGGCCCCGGCGGGCGGGGGCGCCCGGTGCGGCGGTCGGCGCCGCCGGGGGCGCCCGGCACGCCGCTCACGCCGGGCAGGGCCGCGGGGCCCTCGGCGCCGGGGCGGGCCGCGTCGGGGCCGGGATGTGGCTGGGAAGGAACCCCTTCGGGGACCGGGCGGGGGCGGTGGCCGCCCGGCCCGTCCGCGGCCGGCGTGGACGACTGGGCGTGTTCGCTGCCCGTGCCCGCGTCCTGTTCGCCCGTGCGGGCCTGTGCGGGCATGCCGTCGATTCCCCCTGGGCCCCCGGCCCCCGGACCCCTGGAGCCGTGCGCGTCCGTGTCCGGGGCACGCAGCAGCGCCCCGCGGGGATCCGCGGGGGCGGGTGGCCGGGCAACTGGTGCCTTGCGGCCCTCGTAGGGGCTGAGGTGCTCCGTCACGCGTTTCGAATCCGTCCGTCCGGGGCTGCGCGCCGCGCGCCGTCCAAGCGTTGCTCAGCCGCGTCGGCAGTGCAGGAATAACTGGTGCTCGGGTGGTACGTCGCTGCTCGCCGGGGCGTACGAGTACGACTCCTCGTGGGCGATGTCGAAACCGGCGTCCCGCACGACCTGCCGCAGTTCGTCCCGCAGGTATCCGGATACCCGGATTGTGTTCCCCAGGAACGGAATTGCCGCGTCGTCCAGATCGGCCTCGACCATGGAGAGACCGAGCAGGCCGCCGGGCCTGAGCAGGGTCCGCAGCAGCCGAAGAGCAGACGGTATCTCCTTCCGGGGCAGCATCAACAGCGCGAAGAAGCAGGCGATCCCGTCGAACTGCCCCACGGCGCCGGGCCCTTCGCCCGTCGCCCGCAGGTCCGCCAGGTCCACCTGACGGAACTCCGCCGCCGGCGGCGGTACGTTCTTGCGGGCGAGTTCCAGCATTCCGGACGACAGGTCGACGCCGAGCACGCGATGCCCCGCGTCGGTGAGCTGCCGGGCCGTGGGCAGGCCGGTGCCACAGCCCACGTCCAGCACGCGGGAGCCCGCGGGCAGTTCGGCGATCAGCCGCTCTCCGGCCGAAACCTGGCCCTCCTTGTGGGGAAACGCGACGTCATAGGCCGTGCCGATGGCGTCGAACGCCTCGGCCTGGCCCGTGCGGTCGTGGCCGCCGGGCGCGCTGTATCCCTCGCTCACTTCTGCCGCTCCTTGATGACATCCTGTCAGGCGCTGCGGGGGCACGAGGAGTTGCTGCTGTGCGCCCTTGCGGAGGACGATCCTACGTTTGAACCCTGGGGGCGCATCAAGGGTCTCATGAGGACACGTGCGCGGGCGTACGGTCCCAGTCACCGGGCAGGGCGGGAATCCGCCAGGACGGGTCGGGCCGCCAGTGCGGCCAGTCGTCCTCGAAGGGGGGTCCCCACGCGCGGATCACCTCCACCGCCCGCAGGCCCGCCGCGCGCACCCGCTCCGCCTTCTCCGCGCTCATCAGGCCCGCCCGCTGGGCCTGCGCGAACTCGTCCTCGTCGTGCCAGCGCCAACTTCTGTCCGGGCTCACGGAGATGTCCAGGAAGTGGTCCTCGGAGTCCACACCGCCGTGCCAGCGGGTGCGCGGCTCCTCCAAATTCACATACCAGTTCTTGAACCGCCAGCCCGGCTCCCAGAACAGCCACACCGACCACGGTTCGCCCGGGCGGGCCAGCTTCAGGACGCCCGTGCCGGACCAGCGGTCCCTGCGCGTCGTACGGGGCTTGGTGTAGCGCGTGGCCAGGGGCTCCCGGTGGACCGGGGTGCCGTCCGCCAGGACCGGCTTCACGCACTCCGTGCCCGGGGCCATCCAGACGGCGAGCAGGTCCTCCTCGTCCCGCACGACGGTGACGGGCCGACAGATGTGGAACCGGTCACCGGCGTTCTCCCGGTACCGCCACAAAACCTGCGCCCCCGACGCCCACCGCGCCACCTTCACCGCGCCGCCCGCGCCGCCGTCTGTCATGCACAGATATTAGGGTCTGCGGGCCTTGTCCCTGCCGGGGGCTCCCCAATCCCGCCCTTTCCCGTAACTGGGGCTCCGCCCCAGATCCCGCTCCTCAAACGCCGGAGGGGCTGGAACTCAGCTGCACATTCTCAGCCCGTCCGGCGTTTGAGGACGAGCCGCGGAGCGGCGATAGCGGGGGTCCAGGGGGCGGCAGCCCCCTGGTTACGGGAAGGGGCGGGACTGGGGCGCACCCGCGAGGCCCTACGGCCGCGTCATCCGCAGTACGTCCAGCGCCTCGTCCAGCTGGGCGAGGGTGAGGGCGCCGCGGTCGACGTACCCCGCGTCGAGGACCACCTCGCGAATCGTCCGGCGCTCCGCCAGCGCCCGCTTGGCGACCTTCGCCGCCTCCTCGTACCCGATGTACTTGTTGAGCGGAGTGACGACGGAGGGAGAGGACTCGGCGTACTCCAGGGCCCGCTCCCGGTGGGCGACGATCCCGTCGACCGTCCGGTCGGCGAGCAGCCGCGACGCGTTGGCGAGCAGCCGCACGGACTCCAGGACGTTCTTCGCGATGACGGGAAGCATCACGTTCAGCTCGAAGTTGCCCGCGGCCCCCGCCACCGCGACGGTCGTGTCGTTGCCGGTGACCTGCGCGGCCACCATCAGGACGGCCTCGGGAATCACCGGGTTGACCTTGCCGGGCATGATCGAGGACCCGGGCTGGAGGTCGGGCAGGCTGATCTCGGCCAGCCCGGTCCGCGGCCCGGAGGCCATCCAGCGCAGGTCGTTGGAGATCTTCGTGAGGCTCACGGCGATGGTGCGCAGCTGGCCGGAGGTCTCCACGATCCCGTCCCGGGCCCCCTGGGCCTCGAAGTGGTCGCGGGCCTCGGTGAGCGGCAGCCCCGTGGCCCGGGCCACCTCGGCGATGACGGCGGCGGAGAAGCCGGGCGGGGTGTTGATGCCGGTGCCCACGGCCGTACCGCCGAGCGGCAGTTCGGCGAGGCGCGGCAGCGACGCCCGCAGCCGCTCGACGCCGTGCCGCACCTGCGCCGCGTACCCGCCGAATTCCTGCCCAAGAGTGACGGGCGTCGCGTCCATCAGATGCGTACGCCCGGACTTGACGACGTCCGCGAACTCCTCGGCCTTGCGCTCGAGGGCCCCGGCCAGGTGGTCGAGCGCCGGGATCAGATCGCCGGTCACGGCCGCCGTCGCCGCGATGTGGATCGACGACGGGAAGACGTCGTTGGACGACTGCGAGGCGTTGACGTGGTCGTTCGGGTGGACGTCACGTCCGAGCCGCTCGGTGGCGAGCGTGGCGAGGACCTCGTTCGTGTTCATGTTGGACGACGTGCCGGAGCCGGTCTGGAAGACGTCCACCGGGAAGTGGTCGTCCCAGCGGCCGTCCGCCACCTCGCGCGCGGCGTCCGCGATCGCCCCGGCCACGTCCTTGTCGAGCACGCCGAGCTCGGCGTTGACCTTCGCGGCCGCCGCCTTGATCTCGGCGAGGGCCGCGATGTGGGCGCGCTCCAGGCGCTGTCCGGAGATGGGGAAGTTCTCGACGGCACGCTGGGTCTGGGCCCGCCACTTGGCGTCGGCCGGCACCCGCACCTCGCCCATGGAGTCGTGCTCGATCCGGTACTCGCCCCGGTCCTTGTCGCTGTCCGCGCCGCCGCTCATGTTCCGACTGTCCTTCCGATCCGTGGTCCCCGCAACAGGCCGTTACGGGCGGTTCGTCGCCTGGCCCGTAACGGCCTCACAGAGGTGAGCCCTCGTCGTGCGCGGAGTATTCCCAAGATCCCTACCTGTCAGTAGGGGCCGAGGGCCAGGGATCGGAGGACCGCGGGCGTCACGCCTGGCCGGGTGCCCGTACCGGGATGTTCATGATGGTCGGCGGTTCCGCGGGGGCCTGGAAGAAGTCGTTGCCCTTGTCGTCGACGACGACGAACGCGGGGAAGTCCTCGACCTCGATCTTCCAGACGGCCTCCATGCCGAGCTCCTCGTACTCGACGACCTCGACCTTCTTGATGCAGTCCTGCGCGAGCCGCGCGGCCGGACCGCCGATCGAGCCCAGGTAGAAGCCGCCGTGCGCGCCGCACGCGTCCGTGACCTGCTTGCTCCGGTTGCCCTTGGCCAGCATCACCTTGGAGCCGCCGGCCGCCTGGAACTGCTCCACGTAGGAGTCCATGCGCCCGGCCGTCGTCGGCCCGAAGGAACCGGAGGCGTAGCCCTCGGGGGTCTTGGCCGGGCCCGCGTAGTACACCGGGTGGTCCTTCAGGTACTGCGGCATCTCCTCGCCCGCGTCGAGCCGCTCCTTGATCTTGGCGTGCGCGATGTCGCGGGCGACGACGAGCGGTCCGGTGAGCGAGAGCCGGGTCTTCACCGGGTGCTTGGTGAGCTCGGCGAGGATGGCGTCCATGGGCTGGTTGAGGTCGATCTTCACGACGTCCGAGGCCTCGTCCAGGTGCTCGTCCGTCGTGTCCGGCAGGAACCGCGCCGGGTCCGTCTCCAGCTGCTCCAGGAACACGCCCTCCGCGGTGATCTTCGCGGTCGCCTGGCGGTCGGCCGAGCAGGACACGGCGATCGCGACGGGCAGCGAGGCGCCGTGCCGGGGCAGGCGCACCACGCGTACGTCGTGGCAGAAGTACTTGCCGCCGAACTGCGCGCCGATGCCGATCTTCTGCGTCAGCTCGAAGACCTTCTCCTCCAGCTCCTTGTCCCGGAAGCCGTGCCCGGTCGGCGAGCCTTCGGACGGCAGCTCGTCCAGGTAGTGCGCGGAGGCGTACTTCGCGGTCTTCAGCGCGAACTCGGCGCTCGTACCACCCACCACGATCGCCAGGTGGTACGGCGGACAGGCGGCCGTACCCAGCGAGCGGATCTTCTCCTCCAGGAACTTCATCATGGAGGCCTCGTTCAGGACGGCCTTGGTCTCCTGGTAGAGGAACGACTTGTTGGCGCTGCCGCCGCCCTTGGCCATGAAGAGGAACTTGTAGGCGCCGCCGTCGGTCGCGTACAGCTCGATCTGGGCCGGGAGGTTGGAGCCGGTGTTCTTCTCCTCCCACATGGTGAGCGGGGCCATCTGGGAGTAGCGCAGGTTCAGCTTCGTGTACGCGTCGTAGATGCCGCGCGACAGGGCCTCCTCGTCGCCGCCCGCCGTGAGCACGTTCTGGCCGCGCTTGCCCATGACGATGGCCGTGCCGGTGTCCTGGCACATGGGGAGCACGCCGGCCGCCGCGATGTTCGCGTTCTTCAGCAGGTCAAGGGCGACGAACTTGTCGTTGCCGGAGGCCTCCGGGTCGTCGACGATGCGCCGCAGCTGGGCCAGGTGGGCCGGGCGCAGATAGTGCTGGATGTCGTGGATCGCCTCGGCGGCGAGCTTGCGCAGCGCCTCCGGCTCGACCTTGAGGAACGTGCGCCCGTCGGCCTCGAAGGTGGACACACCCTCCGAGGTCACCAGCCGGTACGGGGTGGTGTCCTCTCCCAGCGGGAGCAGATCGGAGTACGCAAACTCTGGCATGACGCCCAATTCCTCACTCGGCAGACAGCGGCGCGGCCTCCATTGGCAGCGCCCGACCAGCGTAGAACGCGACCGGGGCGCCCTTCTTGTGAGGTAAGGCTCAGTTGGCCGCGCCCCGAGCCGCCGCGGGGTCGCGACCGTCCCTCTCAGGGGCTAGTCGCGATCTATCGCGTTTGGGTACGCTGACGGGCGTGGACCTAGAGAAGCGTTCCCAGACACCTTCCGCCAAGGCCTCCGGGCGCCTCCGCGCCTCGGACGCCGACCGAGACCGCGCCGCCGACATCCTCAGCGAAGCGCTCGCCTCGGGTCGGCTCGACCCGGAGGAGCACGGAGAGCGGATCGACGGGGTCTACAACGCCAAGACCGTCGCCGAACTGGAGCCGTTCGTCGCGGACTTGCCCGCCCCCGGCGGCGGCCCGTCGATCGACGAGGCCGCCGCCCGCCCCGGGCCCGGCGAGGTCCCCGAGACCGCCGACGAGAAGGTGTACGCGGTCTTCGGCGACGCGGTCCGCAAGGGCCGCTGGCACGTGGGCCGCCGCACGCACGTGTACGCCGTCTTCGGTGACGTGGAGATCGACCTCAGCGAGGCCGTCTTCGAGCACCGGAAGATCATGATCAAGGGCTTCGCGGTGTTCGGTTCCGTGAAGATCCGCGTCCCGGAGAACATCTCGCTGCACGGCCGCGGCACGGGTGTCTTCGGCTCGGTCGAAGTGGACACGCTCGTCGCCGAGGACAAGGACGCCCCGGCGGTCTATGTGGAGGGCTTCGCCGTCTTCGGCGACCTCAAGGCCCGCGCCAAACGCGGCAAACTCATCCATGACCTGCGCGGATACCTCCGCAAGAAGTTGCAGGGCTGACCACCGCGCCCGGCACCCGCGCGTGGTGGCGACAAGGTGACGACGACACGATCCGGCCAAGCCCGCCGTCCGGCAGGAACCTGAGCTTCCGTACAACGGAACTCAGTGCATAGGCCCGCACACAGCGGGTAGAGCTTCGGGCATCGTCTCTCGCTCGCGAAGCCGTCGTCAGGAGTAGACCGTGCTGCAACCGACGCATCAGTCCCTGCAGGTCGCCGTCCCGGCCGATGGGGCCTCCCCTGCACGAGCGCAGCCGAGTGGCTGGGGCAGGGTGCCAGTGCGAGAGCGGGACCAGGACAACCCATGGCACTCCGACGCCGTGTGCCGCCGCGACGAGGCCGGACTGTTCTTCGCCCCGTCCAAGGAGCCCACCGCCGCCCGGCTCTCCCGCGAGGAAGCGGCGAAGCGCGTCTGCGCCCGCTGCCCCGTCATGGTCGAGTGCCGTGAGCACGCCCTGCTCCAGCCCGAGCCGTACGGCGTCTGGGGCGGCCTGACCGCCGCCGAGCGCCGCGTGGTCCTCGCCCGGCGCCGCCGGCGCGACCTGGAGCTGAAGAAGGCCACCCGCGCGGCGGCCGGCCCGATCGCGGCCGCCGGCTAGCGGACTTTCGTACGGCGACGTTCGTACGGCGACTTTCGTACGGCGACGGGGGCGCTCCCGCACAGAGCGCCCCCGTCGCCGTCCGCCGCGTCGCCGTCCGCCGCCCGCTACTTCGCGCGGTCGAAGTCGATGGCGCTGTAGGCGCGCAGCTTCGACAGGCGGTGGTCGGAGTCGATCTTCCGGATGGTGCCCGACTTGGAGCGCATCACCAGCGAGGAGGTCGACGCGGACTCCGCGCGGTAGCGCACGCCCTGGAGCAGTTCGCCGTCGGTGATGCCGGTCGCGACGAAGAACACGTTGTCGCCGCTGACCAGGTCGTGGGTGGAGAGCGTGCGGTCCAGGTCGTGCCCGGCGTCCAGCGCGCGCTGCTTCTCCTCGTCGTCCTTGGGCCACAGCTTGCCCTGGATGACGCCGCCCAGGCACTTGATCGCGCAGGCGCTGATGATGCCCTCGGGGGTGCCGCCGATGCCCATGAGCAGGTCGACGCCGGTGCCCTCGCGCACGGCCATGATCGAGCCGGCCACGTCGCCGTCGGAGATGAACTTGATGCGGGCGCCGGTCTCGCGGATCTCCTTGACGATGCCCTCGTGCCGGGGGCGGTCCAGGATCATCACCGTGACGTCCTCGGGCGCGGACTTCTTGGCCTTGGCCACGCGGCGGATGTTCACCGCGGCGGGCGCGTTGATGTCCACGTAGTCGGCGGCTTCGGGGCCGGTGACCAGCTTGTCCATGTAGAACACGGCGGACGGGTCGAACATGGTGCCGCGGTCGGCGGCGGCGAGCACCGCGATCGCGTTGGGCATGCCCTTGGCGGTGAGGGTGGTGCCGTCGATCGGGTCGACGGCGATGTCGACCTCGGCGCCGGTGCCGTCGCCGATGCGCTCGCCGTTGAAGAGCATCGGCGCCTCGTCCTTCTCGCCCTCGCCGATGACGACGACGCCGTTCATCGAGACGGTGTGGACGAGGGTCCGCATGGCCCTGACGGCGGCACCGTCCGCGCCGATCTTGTCGCCGCGGCCGACCCAGCGGCCCGCGGCCATGGCGGCGGCTTCGGTGACCCGGACGAGCTCCAGGGCGAGGTTGCGGTCGGGGGCCTCCGGGGAGACCTCCAGTTCGGACGGAAGCGCGTGATGCTCGGTCATCGAGGCGCACCTTTCTGATACGACGACGGCCGGATGAGGGTGATGCCGTTGACTCTATCCGCAGGTCGAAAGAATGAGCAGAGGGCCCTACACGTGAGCGCGGGTGGGGGTGCGGACCGGGGCGCCGTGGAGACCTGCGACGATTGGGGGCGTGGCAGGCAGAAATGGCAAGCAGACCGTGCGGAACATGCTGCTCTCGATGGCCGTCATCGGCCTCGTCGTAGCGGTGATCTACGTCTTCATCCCGCACGACGACTCCAAGGACCCCGTCAAGCGGGTCGACTACCGCGTCGAGCTCCTGACGGCCCGGCGGGCCGCGCCCTACCCGGTGGCGGCACCCCAGGGCCTGCCCAAGTCGTGGAAGCCGACGTCGGTGCGGTTCGACGGCGCCGCCCACGACAGCTGGCACCTGGGCTTCCTCGACCCGTCCGGTGAGTACGTCGCGATCAAGCAGTCCACGGCCAAGCCCGCCGAGTTCATCGACACGGCCACGCAGCGGGCCAGGAAGACGGACCGCGCCGACAAGATCGCGGGCCGGACCTGGCAGCGCTACCAGGGAACCCGCTACGACGCGCTCGTCCTGCGGGACAAGGGCGCCACGACGGTGGTCGCCGGGACCGCGGGGTTCACCCAGCTCACGGCGATGGTGGAGTCGCTGGAGATGAAGCGGACGCCGGTGCGGGCGGACGCCTGAACCGCATGACGCGTGAGGCCCCCGGCGGTTGCCGGGGGCCTCACGCGTGGCGGTGCGCTGTGCCGCGTTGTGGTGCGGTGGCTCAGACGGTCGTGATGACGTCTTCGTACGCCAGGCGCGGGGAGCGCGGGAACCAGGCGTCCTCGCCCGGCTTGCCGATGTTGACGACCATCAGCGGGGTGTGGTCGTCGTCCAGGAACTCCTTCTGCACGCCCGCGGGGTCGAACCCGGTCATCGGGCCCGCGGCGAGGCCCGCGGCGCGGACGCCGACGATGAAGTAGGCGGCCTGCAGCGCGGCGTTCAGGCCCGCGGCCTGCTCGCGGGCCGGGCGCTCGGCGAAGAAGACGTCCTTGGCCTGCGGGAAGTGCGGGAAGAGCGCCGGCAGCTCCTCGTGGAACTCGTTGTCCGCCGACAGGATCGCGACGAGCGGCGCCGTCGAGGTCTTCGGGCGGTTGCCCTCGGCCATGTGCTGGACCAGGCGTTCGCGGGCTTCGGGGGAGCGGACGAGTGTCACGCGCAGGGGTGACTGGTTGAAGGCGGTGGGGCCGTACTTGACCAGGTCGTAGATGGCCTGCACCTGCTCGTCGGTGACGGGCTCGTCGGTGAAGGTGTTCGCGGTGCGGGCCTCGCGGAAGAGGAGGTCCTGGGCGGCGGGGTCAAGAACGAGGGACATCTCTTTCAACCTTCTCGATACGTAGCTGAGGGCTCCGGCGGGTGGCGCTTCGGGGGCCCGGGGTGGGGCGTCCCGGCGTCGGCCGGTGAGATCGACAGTACGACAGTGAGGTTCAATGTTCAACTAAAACGGGGGCGTGGTGATCCTCTTCACAGGGGCGAGGGGGGATCGGCCGGGGATGGCTCGGGTGGTCTGGGGGTCCAGGCGGTGGGCCCGGGCGTCCTGGTCGTCCTAGTCGTCTTCGGCGTCCGAGTCGTCCTCGGTGTCCGGCTCCGCCAGGGCCGCGTCGAGGCGGGCGCGGGCGCCGTCCAGCCAGCGGCGGCAGGCGGCGGCCAGTTCCTCCCCGCGCTCCCAGAGGGCCAGGGACTCCTCCAGGGTCGTCCCCCCGGCCTCCAGGCGGCGGACCACCTCGATGAGCTCGTCCCGGGCCTGCTCGTAGCCGAGCGCCGCCGCTTCCGCCACGTCTTCCGTCTCCACGTCAGTCCTGCTGGTCATGCGCCCACCCTAGATGTCGACTCGTACGGTGAATTCGCCCTCGGCGACCCGTGCCCGCAGTTCCTCGCCGGGTGCCACCTCGTCCGCGGCGCGGACCACCGCGCCGCCGTCCTGCTTCTTCTGCAGCACCGCGTACCCCCGCTGGAGGGTGGCGGCGGGGGAGAGGGCCACCACGCGCGCGTGGGTGTGGGTCAGCTCCGACTGGGCGCGGTCCAGGAGGTGGCCGAGGGTGCGGCGCGCGCGGTCCACGTACGCCGTGATCTGCTCCTCGCGCTCCTCGACCATGCGGTGCGGGTGCTCCATGGAGGGGCGGGCCAGGGCGTGCGCGAGGCCGCGCTCCTCGCGGTCCAGGAAGGCCTCGACGCTGCGGCGCGCGCGGTCCCGCAGGAACGCCACGCGTTCGTACTCCTCGCCGACGTCCGGCACGACCTTCTTCGCGGCGTCCGTGGGCGTCGAGGCGCGCAGGTCGGCCACGTGGTCGAGCAGCGGGTTGTCCGGCTCGTGCCCGATCGCGGACACCACGGGCGTACGGCACGAGGCCACGGCCCGCACCAACTGCTCGTCGGAGAACGGCAGCAGGTCCTCCACGCTGCCGCCGCCGCGCGCGACGATGATCACGTCGACCTCGGGGCGGGCGTCGAGCTCCTTCACGGCCTGCGTCACCTGGGGGACGGCGTGCACGCCCTGCACGGCCACGTTGCGCACCTCGAAGCGGACGGCCGGCCAGCGGTGCCGGGCGTTCTCCAGGACGTCCCGCTCGGCGGCCGAGGCGCGGCCGCAGACCAGGCCGATGAGCTGCGGCAGGAACGGCAGCGGCTTCTTGCGCTCCGGCGCGAACAGGCCCTCCGCGGCGAGGGACTTCTTCAACTGCTCCAGGCGGGCGAGCAGTTCGCCGACGCCGACGGGCTTTATCTGCGCGGCGCGCAGGGAGAGCTGGCCCCGCGGGGCATACCACTCCGGCTTCGCGTGCACGACCACGCGGGCGCCTTCCGAGACGACGTCCGCGACGGCGTCGAACACCTGGCGGTAGCAGGTGACGCTCACGGAGATGTCGTGCGACGGGTCGCGCAGCGTCATGAACACCACGCCCGCGCCCGGGCGGCGGGAGAGCTGCGTGATCTGCCCCTCGACCCACACTGCGCCGAGCCGGTCGATCCAGCCCCCGATGAGACGGGACACCTCCCCGACGGGCAGCGGGGCGTCCGCGGACGTATTGAGACCCATGCCGCGAGACTAGCCCCCGGCGCTGACAGTGCCTTCGTCTGCCGCTGCCCGGGCGGCTCCGCGGCGCCGGGCAACGCACTCTCCCTGCGGCGACCCCGGTGCCGGGCAAGCCTCACCCGACGGTGCCTAGGCCGCCGCCCCGCGCCGCCGCCTTTGCGCAACCAGCACCACCAACCCCACCCCCAGCCAAATCGCCCCCACCACCTGCGCGGAGCCGGACGCCTCGACGATGACGGCGACCACGATCGCGGCACCGAGCACAGGGACCAGGATGTGCCGCCACCAGCTCACCTCGCCCGCCCGTCTCCCACCACCGCCCTCCTGCGGAAGCCCTTCGGGCCCTTTTTCTTGGCGACGTACCGCGAACCACCCCACCACACTCGCGTGCAGCAGGAAGAAGGCCGTCAGCGCCCCGATGTCGACCACCGACACCAGGTGGTCCATGCCGTCGTCCCGACGAGCCGCCCACACGGCCGCGACCAGCGTGACGACGGCCGCGCACAGCAGGGCGATCCGGGGCGTGCCCGACTCGGTCTTCGACAGCAGGCGCGGCAACCGCCGATCACGCCCCATCGCGAAGAGCAGCCGCCCCGCCGCCGCCTGCCCCGCGAGCGCCGCGAACGCCGCCCCGATCGCCTTGCTGACGGCCACCAGGTCGTGCAGCCAGTCCCCGACCGCGCTGTCCACGGCCGTGTAGAACGCGGACCCCTGGTCGCCGGGGTTGGCGGCGAGCTCGGAGGACGACATCGGGGTCATGAGCGCGACCAGATAGGTCTGGGCCACGAACAGCACACCGGTGAGGGCGAGGCAGAACAGCACCGCCCGCGCCACCTTCGCGGAGCCTCCCGTGACCTCCTCCGCGAACGACGCGATCGCGTCGAAGCCGAGGTACGACAGGACCGCCACCGACACCGCGCCGACCACCGCCGACAGCGCGAACGCCCCCTGCGTGCCGTCCCCCGTCAGCGGCGAGAGCCACCCCCGCTCGGCGCCGTCCCGCGCGAGCACCACGACGGCCGCCACCACGAACACCAGAAGCACCACGATCTCCAGCGCGAGCACCGCGAAGCCGACCCGCGCCGCGGGCCGTACCCCCCACAGGTTCAGCGCCGTCGTCAGGGCCACCGCGATCGCCGTCCACACCCACCGGGACACCGACGGCACCAGCTCGTGCATGGCGATGCCGGAGAAGAGGTACGCGACGGCCGGGATGAGCAGGTAGTCCAGCATCGCCATCCAGCCCGCGATGAAACCCGGCCCGTTTCCGAGCCCTACGCGCGCGTAGGCGAACACCGAGCCCGCCTGGGGGACCACCTTCACCATCTGCGCGTAGCTGAAAGCGGTGAACGCCATGGCGATCGTGGCGATGATGTACACCAGTGCCACCGCGCCGTGCGACTTCGCGTCGAGCGTCCCGAAGACGCCGACCGGGGCCATCGGGGCGATGAACAGCAGCCCGTAGACGACGAGATCCCGGAACCCGAGGCTCCGTCGCAGCCCCTCACCCTCGGCCGCGGGCGGGGGCGCCTCCCCCCCTGGGGGCAGGGGCGCGTTCGGCGTGTGGGCGGACATCGGACCTCCGGGTGCCTCCGCTGGTCACGGACTGGCTCCCAGTCTCCCCATTGAGGCGATCTTTGACCTGTCGTACGCGGCCTTACGATGGTCCTTATGACTGCAACGCCTGGCTCCCGCCGTGTCCTGCTCGCCGCTCCCCGTGGCTACTGCGCGGGCGTGGACCGTGCCGTGATCGCCGTCGAGAAGGCCCTTGAGCAGTACGGGGCCCCGATCTATGTCCGCCACGAGATCGTCCACAACAAGTACGTCGTGCAGACCCTGGAGAAGAAGGGCGCCATCTTCGTCGACCAGGTGGAGGAGGTGCCGGAGGGCTCCATCGTGATGTTCTCCGCGCACGGCGTGGCGCCGACCGTCCACGCGGAGGCCGCCGAGCGCAAGCTCGCGACGATCGACGCGACGTGCCCGCTGGTCACCAAGGTGCACAAGGAAGCCGTGCGGTTCGCCAAGGAGGACTTCGACATCCTCCTGATCGGGCACGAGGGGCACGAGGAGGTCATCGGCACGTCCGGTGAGGCCCCCGACCACATCACGCTCGTCGACGGCCCCGAGGACGTCGCCAACGTCGAGGTGCGCGACCCGGACCGCGTCGTCTGGCTGTCCCAGACCACCCTCTCCGTGGACGAGACCATGGAGACCGTCGACGCCCTGAAGACGAAGTTCCCGGGCCTGATCTCGCCGCCGAGCGACGACATCTGCTACGCCACGCAGAACCGCCAGACCGCGGTGAAGAAGCTCGCGGAGGACGCCGAGCTGGTCATCGTCGTCGGCTCCAAGAACTCCTCGAACTCGATCCGCATGGTCGAGGTCGCCCTGGAGGCGGGCGTGCCCGCCTCGTACCTGGTGGACAACGCCGACGAGATCGACGAGGCCTGGCTGGAGGGCGTCACCACCGTCGGCCTGACCTCGGGTGCCTCCGTCCCGGACGTCCTGGTGGACGGCGTCATCGAGTGGCTGGCCGAGCGCGGGTACGCGGACGTGGAGACGGTCAAGACGGCCGACGAGTCGATCACGTTCTCGCTGCCCAAGGAGCTGCGCCGCGATCTGCGCGCGGAGGCGGCGGAGCTGTCCGCGAAGCAGTAGCCCGGGGCGTGACCGTCAGTCCGGCGTCGTAACGTTGAGTCCATGCAGATCTTCGGTGTGGACATCGGCGGATCCGGGATCAAGGGGGCACCCGTTGACCTGGAGCGCGGAGACCTGGCGCAGGAGCGGCACAAGGTGCTCACGCCGCACCCGGCCACGCCCGACGGCGTGGTCGAGTGCGTGCGCGAGGTCGTCGAGCACTTCGGCTGGACGGGCCCGGTCGGGGCGACGTTCCCGGGCGTGATCACGGACGGCGTCGCGCGTTCGGCGGCGAACGTCGACAAGAGCTGGATCGGCACGGACATCCGGCGCCTGGTCTCCGAGCGCATCGGCGGCGCGCCGGTGACCGTCCTGAACGACGCGGACGCGGCGGGCGTCGCCGAGATGCACTTCGGCGCGGGCCGCGGCCGCACGGGCACGGTCATCATGCTGACCCTCGGCACGGGCATCGGCAGCGCCCTCTTCACCGGCGGCCACCTCGTGCCGAACACCGAGCTCGGCCACCTGGAGCTGCACGGCCACGACGCGGAGAAGCGAGCCTCCTCCAAGGCCCGCGAGGACGAGGACCTGACCTGGGAGCACTGGGCGCACCGCGTCCAGAAGTATCTGGCGCACGTGGAGATGCTGTTCTCGCCCGAGCTGTTCATCATCGGCGGCGGCGTGAGCCGCAAGGCCCACAAGTTCCTGCCCCTGATCAAGGGCGTCGAGGCCGAGATCGTCCCGGCGGAGCTGCAGAACAACGCGGGCATCGTGGGCGCGGCGATGGCCGCGCGGGCGGCGGAGCGAGGGGAGTAGGCGCCAGGCGCGTGTGCCCCCGGCGCGTGGGCGTTCTTGGCGAGTGGCCCCAGGCGCGTAGGCCCCAGGGCGCGGAGGGGCCGGCCGGGTCCGGGACGGGGGAGGACCCGGCCGGAACTGGCGGGCCGGCCGGGCGGGCAGCGGCCCAAGGCGCTCACGCGCTGGCGGGGCCGGACGGAATCGAGGAGGCGCTCACGCGCTGGCGGGGCCGGACCGAATTGAGGAGCCGCTCACGCCCCTGGCATGCCCGGACCGAATCGAGGAGCCGACCGGAGCTGGACGGCGCGGCCGGAGCCAGAAGGTACCGGAACGCGGCCTAGGAGGCGGGCACGCGCCGCTGTGGCGGATGCCCCGGCGGCCGCACCTGCCCGCGCCGCTGCTGTTGCTGCCACTGCCGCTGCTGCCGCCGGCGGGCCATGAGCCTGACCTTGCGTACGGTCACGATGACCCCGGCGACCAGCGTGCCGCCGTACAACCAGCCCGCGTGCAGCGCCAGCGCCGTGAGCAGCCCCATGAACTGCCCGCCGAAGCCGCCGGTGCCCTCGGAGATCGGCAGCACCCCGGCGGCGAACGCGATCGGCACCGAGACGGGCGCGCTCACCAGGTCGGCGGGCCGCACCCACAGCGCCGTGAGCGCGCTCACCGGCAGGAACAGCACGCCGTACGCGACGATCGAGCCGCCGAAGAGCAGCCGCAGCAGGCACGCGAAGAGGAACATCACGGCCACGGCGAAGAGCCCGCTGCCGAGCCCGGTCAGGCGCGGGTTCGGCATCCGGCGCAGCGCGCGGTAGAGGGGCATCCGGCTGACCCTGCGGTACAGCGGGGTTCTGCGCAGGGCGCGGGCGAGCGGCGAGGCGGGCCCGCGGGGACGCGGCGGGGTACGGGGGACGGGGGGCTCCGCGGGGCTGCCTTGTTCGGGCAGCGGCGCGGTGCGGCGCGGCCTGGCGCCCGGCGGACGAGTCCTGTGTTGCTCCACCGGACCAACCTAGGTCCGACCGGGCGGTTAATCCGGTTTGGGACACGCGTTTTGGCCGAGCTTGGCCGAGCGTTCGACAGGGCGGCGGTACGGGACGGGGCCGACGGGGGCCGAACGCGGTGTCCGGCACGCCGTAGACTGGGGGATCGCCCCGGACGACGAGGGCGGCGCCGCAGCCGCCGACCTCCCCGGGCCGCGCCCAGCCAGCCCTCACGCCAGTCCTCACGTACGGGAAGTCGCAACGTGTCGCTCACGATCGGAATCGTCGGTCTGCCCAACGTCGGCAAGTCGACCCTGTTCAACGCCCTGACCAAGAACGACGTCCTTGCGGCCAACTACCCGTTCGCGACGATCGAGCCGAACGTCGGCGTGGTCGGCGTCCCGGACCCCCGCCTCACCAAGCTCGCCGAGATCTTCAGCTCGCAGAAGATCCTCCCCGCCACCGTCGACTTCGTCGACATCGCGGGCATCGTGCGCGGCGCCAGCGAGGGCGAGGGCCTGGGCAACAAGTTCCTCGCGAACATCCGCGAGTCCGACGCGATCTGCCAGGTCATCCGGGCCTTCAAGGACGAGAACGTCGTACACGTCGACGGCAAGGTCTCGCCCAAGGACGACATCGAGACGATCAACACCGAGCTGATCCTCGCCGACCTCCAGACGATCGAGAAGGTCCTGCCGCGCCTCCAGAAGGAGTCGCGCATCAAGAAGGACATCGCCCCGAAGGTGGCGGCGGTCGAGGCGGCCAAGGAGATCCTGGAGAAGGGCGACACCCTCTTCTCGGCGGGCATCGTCCAGGGCTCCGGCAACGAGGAACTCCTGCACGACCTCCACCTCCTGACCACCAAGCCCTTCCTCTACGTCTTCAACGTCGACGAGGACGAGCTGACGGACGACGACTTCAAGGCCGAGCAGCGCGCCCTGGTCGCCCCGGCCGAGGCGATCTTCCTCAACGCCAAGCTGGAGGCGGACCTCGCCGAGCTGGACGACGAGGAGGCCCTCGAACTCCTCCAGTCCGTCGGCCAGGAGGAGCCCGGCCTCGCCACCCTGGCCCACGTAGGCTTCCGCACCCTCGGCCTCCAGACCTACCTCACGGCAGGCCCCAAGGAGTCCCGCGCCTGGACGATCAAGAAGGGCGCGACGGCCCCCGAGGCGGCCGGTGTCATCCACACCGACTTCCAGAAGGGCTTCATCAAGGCCGAGGTCATCTCCTTCGCCGACCTGGTCGAAACGGGCTCGGTCGCCGACGCCCGCGCGGCCGGCAAGGCCCGCATGGAGGGCAAGGACTATGTGATGCAGGACGGGGACGTGGTGGAGTTCCGCTTCAACGTGTGAGCGGATGAAACAACACCACGTCGCTGACGTGGTGAACATGCAGGTCAGAAGGGGCCGGGCTGGTGGGAGCCCGGTGCCTTCGTCGATCCCGTGTTGGATCGGTGCTGGACTTTCTGAGCTGATGTCGGGAGTGCTCAGGTGTCGTAGACGGTGGAGCGATGCCCGACGTGCACGACCCACACCACCAACTCACCGTTGTCGATCGTGTAGATCACGCGGTAGTCGCCCACCCGTAGGCGGCGCCGGTCGGGCTGGGAGACGAGGGCCGTGGTGTTGAACCCCAGCGGGTCGCTCTCCAGCTCGGTCAGCTTGGCCAGAATGCGGAGGGCCATGTCTCGTGGGACCTTGCGGAGCTCGGCCTGAGCCTCGGGTCGGAAGACCGTGCGGTACTCACTCACTGCGCGCCAGCGTCTCCCTCATGACGTCCTCGATCGGGGTGCCGGGAGCCGGGTTGGCCATGCGCTCGTCGATGATTCGGTTGATCTCGCGCTCTTCCCACTCTTGGTACTTCCGGAGCACTTCGATGGACACCACGGCAGCCACCTGCTTGCCTCGGCGCGTGATCACCGTGGGCAGGTCGTCGCGGTCAGCCCTTTCCACGACCTCGGCCAGGTGTGCCCGGACATCGCGGATGGACTCTATGGGCAGCGGCTGCGTCATGCGCCCAAGAGTACCGAGTGTCTCATGTGTACACAACGGCTACCCCGCAAGGCCGGCGCGCCCCGCCTCACCCGCCGCCCCGCCCCGCCGGAGTCAGCAGCTGGGTCGCGGCGAGCTGGGCGTACAGCTCGTCCTTGGTCACCAGCTCCTCGTGGGTGCCGACCGCGCGGACCCTGCCCGCGTCCATGACGACGATGCGGTCGGCGTCCGTCACCGTCGACAGGCGGTGGGCCACCACAAGGACGGTGGTCTCGCGTGCCGTCTCCGCGATGGCGTCCCGTAGCGCCAGCTCGTTGACGGCGTCGAGCTGCGAGGTCGCCTCGTCCAGGAGCAGCAGCCGGGGCCCGCGCAGCAGGGCGCGGGCGATCGCGACGCGCTGGCGCTCGCCGCCGGACAGCTTCGAGCCGCGGTGGCCGACCAGGGTGTCCAGGCCGTGCGGGAGACGGTCGACGAGGGTGTCGAGCCTGGTCCGGGCGAGGACGGCGCGGACGTCGTCGTCCGTCGCGCCGGGCGCGGCGAGGACCAGGTTCTCCCGCAGCGTGCCGGCAAGCACCGGCGCGTCCTGCTCGACGTACCCGATGGCGGACCGCAACTCGGGCAGCGGCCACTCGCGTACGTCCTTGCCGTCCACCAGGATCCGGCCGCCGGTCGCCTCGTAGAACCGCTCGACGAGCGTGAAGAGCGTCGACTTGCCCGCTCCCGAGGGGCCGACGAAAGCCGTCATCCCGGCGGCCGGTATCTCGAAGTCCACCTGCTGGTGGATGTACGGCAGCCCGGGCCCGTACCGGAAGGACACGTCCTCGAAGCGGACCGACGCCGGGTACTGCACGACGGCCCAGCTCCGACTTCCTGTCGGCTGGTGCGGGGGCGGCGGCTCCATCGGCGGCTCTGTCGGCAGGCTGTCCACCTCCGTGATCCGGGAGATCGCGGCCGCGCCCTCCTGGTAGTTGGCGACGGCCTCGACCAGCCTGTACACCGGCTCCATGAGGTAGAAGAGGTAGAGCAGGAAGGCGATGAGCGTGGAGACGGGGATCGCCCCGGACGCCACCCGCGCCCCGCCGACCCCGAGCACCGCGAGGAACGCCAGCTGGACCGCGAGGTTGTCCGCCGATCCCGCCACGGCCTCCCACTTCGCGCTCCGCACGCCGTGGCGCCACGCCCGCCGGGCCGACGCCTCGACGCGAGCGGCCTCCCGCTCCTCGGCGCCGGACGCCTTCACCGTACGGAACGCGCCGAAGACCCGCTCCAGGCCGGTGGACATCTCCGCGACCGCGGCCTGCGACTGCTCGGTGGCCCGCCCGATCTTCGGCATCACCAGGGCGACGCCCGCGCCGACGACCGCGACCACGACGAGGGTGACGCCGAGCAGGACGGCATCGAGGAACGCCATCACCACGATCGCCGCGACGAGCGTGATCGTCCCTGTCGCGGCGGAGACCACCGCCTGAGTGCTGACCGCCCGCAGCAGCGTGGTGTCGGAGGTCACCCGGGACATCAGGTCGCCCGGCTGTATCCGGTCCACCTCCGCGAGCCGCAGCCGCAGCAGCCGGCCGATGAGGCCCCGGCGGGCGGCCAGGACCACCGACTCCGCCGTCCGCTCCAGCACATAGGCACCGAACGCCTCGGCCACCGTGCTCAGCAGCACCAGCACGGTCAGCGCCAGCAGGAGGGCGGTGATCGTGTCGCCGGACGAGAGCCGGTCCACCAGTGCCTTCGTGGCCAGCGGCTGCAGCAGCCCGCCGGCGGCCCCCGCCAGCGCCAGCAGCAGGCCGAGTGCGACGGCCCACCGGTGCGGGCGGACATACCCGTACAGCGCCTTGAGCGTCTCGCGGGCGCGGGGGGAGCCGGCACCCGTCGCCTCCGGGGCGGATGCGGTGTTCACAAGATTCCTTTCCTGTGTGGTCTGCCGCTGTGGCAGGGCGCGCACCGCCTCGGCGGTGGCGGGTCCGTACGACCCCTCGGAGCTCGACGCGGCGAGCGGATTCGGCTCAACGGGCCAGTTCGACAGCCCTCGTGGCGAGCGTGGCGAGCGCGTGCACAACGGCATCGCAGAACCCAGGACGGATGACGGCCAGACAGAGGCCGCTCGCCACCAGCGCCATGCCGAGGAACTCCCGGAGCTCGCTGCCGCGTCGCCCGGCGCCACGACGGGCCGCCGCACCGGCCGGTGACCGGTGCGAGGTGGCGGGCTCCTGCTCGTGCGCACGGTGCGTCATTCCGCCAGCCTGGAAGACCGGACGTCTCTTCGGGCATCCGGCGATCGGCGGGTGTACCCCCGCCGAGTGGCTGGAGAAGATCGCCTGCCGGGCTTGTACGTTCGGCGGCCGGGGTGTGTGACGGACGGTGGCACGGGGGTGTGACGGACGGTGGCCCGGGTGTGTGATGGCCCGTGGCCCGGGTGTGTGACGGACGGTGGCTCGGGCGTGTGACGGCCGGTGGCTCGGGCGACGGCACAGCGGAAGAGGGCGGGCTCAGCGAGCCCGCCCTCTTCTGATTCCTCGTCGGCCCCGGCTAGCCGAGGACGAGCAGCGTGGTGATGCCCGGGCCGAAGGCGCCGCCCAGTTGGTAGCTGAGGGCGAAGAGGCCGATGGCGGTGGGGCGGTGGGAGTCGGGGCCGGCCGAGGCCGCGTGGACCGAGAGGGTGGCGTTGGCGCCCGTCGCCGTGAAGGCCGCCGCGCCCGCCGCGAGCAGGAGCAGGGGTCCGGAGTCGGCGAGGACCGCCAGCGTCACCGCCGCCGCGCCCACCGCGACCAGCGTCGCGCGGACCGCCGTCCGGCCGAGCCGCGCCGAGCCCGCGGCCAGCAGCCACGACAGCGCCGACGCGACGAGCAGGGTCACGAGCTGCCCGGTGCCGATCGCGCCCTTCGACCAGCCCGCCCGGTCCTGCAGCAGGCTCGGCACCGTGAACAGAAGCGTGAAGTACGTGGTCGAGAGCGTCACGCCGAGCGCCGCGGAGATGAGGAAGAGCGGCGAGCGCAGCAGGCCCACCGGTACGAAGCCCTCCGGGCGGCGGCGGATGTGCAGGGCCAGCAGCAGGCCCGTGACCAGGGCTGCGGCCGCCGCCGGGAGCGGGGTGCTCGGCAACAGGATCAGGGACGTGGCCAGCGCGATGAGCAGGGCGGCACCGCGGGCGTCGAAGCGCCCCTCGCCCGGCGGCGTCCGCCGCGCGTACCGTGCCACCGCCGGTACGGCGAGCACCGCCACCGCCGACACCGCGAACGCCAGCCGCCACGACACCGCGTCCGTGAGCGTCGCCCCGAGCAGCGGACCCGCCGCGCCGAGCACGCCGAAGCCGGAGCTGATCACGCCCATCCGGCGCGCGCTGCCCGCCAGGTTCATCGCCGCCGCGACCAGGCCCGCACCGCCGAGCGACTGCGCCACGCGGCCCGCGAGGGCGACCGGCAGCCAGGGCGCGACCGCGACCAGCGCGGTGCCGCCGAGCACGAAGGCCGTGCTCAGGCGCAGCAGCGGCTTCAGCCCGCGGCGCCGCAGCAGGGCCGCGAGCAGCGGCGTGCCCGCCGCCATGGCCCACGCGAAGGCGGTCACCATCCATGTCGCCGTCGCCGTCGCCACCCCGAACGAGCGCGCCATGTCCGGCAGGATCAGTACGGGCGCGTTGGCCCCGGCGGCCACCGGCGCGGCGAGCAACGCCAGCCAGAAGATGGGGACTTGGCCGGTTCGGGGGCGGGTTCCGGTTCGGCTTCGAGGGTGGAGGCGGGGGCCGGGGGTCGGCTCGGCGGTGCGGGCGGGTGCGGCGGTGCTGGACATGGGTCCCCCTGAAATGAAGCGGAAGCGGCGGAGCGGGCTCGGTGAGTGAGGTGGCCCGCGCGGCCGGCGCGGGTGGTGCGGCGAGCGGACAGGCGCAGGACGGACGGCCGTGTGCTCAGACCGTCGTCACGACGTCCTCGTACGGCAGCCGCGGCGACCGCGGGAACCACGCGTCCTCGCCCGGGCGCCCGATGTTGACGACCATCAGCGGCTCGTGGTCCGCGTCCAGGAACTCCTTGCGCAGGCCCTCGGGGTCGTACCCCGTCATCGGCCCGGCGGCGAGCCCCGCCGCGCGGACGCCGACGACGAAGTACGCGGCCTGCAGCGCCCCGTTGAGCAGGGCGGACTCCTCGCGGACCGTGCGCTCGGAGAAGTACGTGTCACCGATGCCGGGAGCGTGCGGCACCAGTCGCGGCAGCTCCTCGTGGAACTCGTGGTCCGTGGCGAGGATCGCGACCAGCGGCGCCGTCGCCGTCTTGGCGCGGTTGCCCTCGGCCATGTGCTGGACCAGGCGTTCGCGGGCTTCGGGGGAGCGGACGAGTGTCACGCGCAGGGGTGACTGGTTGAAGGCGGTGGGGCCGTACTTGACCAGGTCGTAGATGGCCTGCACCTGCTCGTCGGTGACGGGCTCGTCGGTGAAGGTGTTCGCGGTGCGGGCCTCGCGGAAGAGGAGGTCCTGGGCGGCGGGGGCGAGGGCGAGCGGGGACATGACGGGCTCCTTCGTTGTCTCTGCCTTCGTTTTCTGAAGGCTGAAAGTTTCAACGTTGAGATAAAAGCATGAGGGTTCTTTCAGCGTCAAGTGTCTTAACATTGAGAAGGTCAGTGCTGAAGAAGGAGAGAGGGAGTGACCGTCGTGAGTGACGCCGTGGACGCGATCGTCGAGCAGTGGGAGAAGGAGCGGCCCGAGCTGACGGAGGACCTCTGGCCGGTTCAGCTCATCGCGAGGGTGCAGCGCGCGCACCGGTTCGTGGACCGGGAGCTGAAGGCCTTCTGTGCCGAGCACGGCGTGGAGTCGGGCGAGTTCGACGTGCTGACGACCCTGCGCCGCTCGGGCCCGCCGTACGCCCTGACCGCCGGCGCCTTCCTCAAGGCGGCCATGGTGACCTCCGGCGCCATCACCAACCGGATCGACCGCATGGAGGCCAAGGGCCTGGTCGAGCGGGTCAGGGACGGCGCGGACCGGCGGACCGTGAAGATCAGGCTCACCGAGCGCGGCAAGGAGCTCACGGACACGCTCATGGTCAACCACCTGAGCAACTACGCCCGCCTCCTCGACGGCCTCGACCGCGAGGAGATCGAGCGCGCCGCCGACCTGCTCCGCAAGCTCCTGGAGCTGCACGGCGACACGTCGATCACGTGACCCTGCGCCCTCCCGCCCGCCCGCGCGAGATCCGTGGTGGCTGAAATCCCGCCATCGCCGTGCCCCCGGCGGCCTCCGCCCCGTGGTGGTCGCGGTCCGGCAAAGCCCGGCAACTCGCCCAGTCCCGCGGCCGCTCGGCATTCCCGCGGGCGGAATGGACGGATTATTGATGCCATGTCATGGCGGGTGCATGGCAGTCGTGTTACGTCCGAACAACGCCCTTGTGGGATTCCTATGGATCCGTCAATCTTTCGTCGGCGACAGAGAGTTGAACATTGATCAACTCGGCGTGGCCATGGCGCCACTGCGTTGTCATGCCTGTCATGCCCCTGTCGCATCCCCCACCAGCGCACCACCTATTGAGGAGGACCCCTCAGATGGCAGTGATGCGTCACTCCCGCCGAAGACTGGCCGGCCTGGGCACGGTTGCCCTGACCGCCGCCACCGCCGTCGTCCTCGGCGTCGTGTCCGCGCTTCCCGCGGGCGCGCAGCCGCAGGCCGCGGAAGGCCGGATTCAGTACGCGGGCGCCCCTGGCGCGGTCGCGAACAGCTACATCGTCACGCTGCACAAGGACGCCGCGAAGGCGGACTCGGCCGAGGGCCGGGCCCTGGCGAAGAAGCACGGCGCCGACATCGAGCGCACGTACAAGAAGGTGCTCAACGGCTACGAGGTCGAGGCCTCCGAGTCCGAGGCGAAGAAGTTCGCCGCCGACCCGGCCGTCGCCTCCGTCGTGCAGAACCGCACGTACACGGTCGCCGCCACCCAGCCCAACCCGCCGTCGTGGGGCCTGGACCGCATCGACCAGCGCAACCTCCCGCTGGACCAGAAGTACACCTACCCCGACAAGGCCGGGGAGGGCGCCACCGTCTACGTCATCGACACCGGCGTACGCAAGAGCCACCAGGACTTCGGCGGCCGCGCCGTCGACGGCTACGACGCCATCGACAACGACAACACCGCGCAGGACGGCCACGGCCACGGCACGCACGTCGCGGGCACGGTCGGCGGCATCGCGCACGGCGTCGCCAAGAAGGCGAAGATCGTCGGCGTGCGCGTGCTCAACAACTCGGGCTCCGGCACGACGGCCCAGGTCGTCGCGGGCATCGACTGGGTGACCAGGAACGCGGTCAAGCCGGCCGTCGCCAACATGAGCCTCGGCGGCCCGGCCGACAGCGCGCTCGACACCGCCGTACGCAACTCCATAGCCGCCGGCATCACCTACGCCGTCGCCGCCGGCAACGAGTCCACCAACGCCTCGACGCGCTCACCCGCGCGCGTCACCGAGGCCATCACCGTCGGCGCCACCACCAACACCGACGCCAAGGCGAGCTACTCCAACTTCGGCACCGTCCTCGACCTGTTCGCCCCGGGCTCGGGCATCACGTCGGCGTGGAACACCAACGACACGGCGACCAACACGATCTCCGGTACGTCGATGGCGTCCCCGCACGTCGCGGGCGCCGCGGCCCTGTACGTCGCCGAGAACCCGTCGGCCACCCCGGCGCAGGTCTCCACGGCCCTGACCACCGCCGCCACGCCGAACGTCGTCGGCAGCCCCGGCACCGGCTCGCCCAACCGTCTCCTCTACGTCGGCACCGGCGGCACCAACCCGCCCGGACCGAAGTTCGAGAACGGCGCGGACGTCGCGATCAGGGACAACGCCACCTCCGAGTCGTCGGTGACCGTCACCGGCGTCCCCGGCAACGCCCCCTCCGCGCTCGGCGTCCCGGTCGCCATCAAGCACACGTACATCGGTGACCTGAAGGTCGAACTCGTCGCCCCCGACGGTTCCGCCTACGTCCTCAAGGACTTCGGCGCGGGCGGCAGCTCGGACGACATCAACACCTCGTACACCGTGAACGCCTCCTCGGAGACGGCCAACGGCACCTGGAAGCTGCGTGTCACCGACAACGCGGCCCAGGACGTGGGCCTGATCGACTCCTGGGGTCTGCAGTTCTGACGCCCGTCAGCGCTGACTGACCGGCTTCATCGCTCTACGTCTTCGTCACCCTCGTCCTCGCGGAACGGCTCCGGGTCCGAGACCCAGCCGGCCGCGAGGACGAGGCGTGTGCGGCGGTGGACGGCCAGGAACCCGAAGGGCCGGTCGAAGGTGGCCGACACCTCCGTGGTGGTGAAGCGCAGTTTCGGGTCCCCGCCTCCGGCCGCGCAGAGGGCGGTGACCGCCGCCGCCCGGAAGCCGAGCGCCCCGAAGGTCGCGGTGGCCGCCTGGGACGCCTGGTCCACCGCGACGGGTTCGACGGCGATGCCCGGGAAGTGGCCGGAGCGGTCGTCCGCGGCGGTGGTCAGGCCGAACAGGCCGGGCCGCGCGAGCAGGTCGTGCTCGGCGGTGACGGTGAACGGCACGGTCGTGACGTGGAGCTGCGGGGGCAGCGGGGTCGCCGACCGCTCCTTGCGGACGGTCAGGCCGGGGCCCGCCGCTCCGTACGGCAGGTGGGTGCCCGGGACTCTCGGCCAGGCGCGGCCGAGGATGCCCACGCCCCCGGCGAGCACCTGCCCCGGGCTCATCCGCTCCTCGCCGAGCAGCAGGTGGACGTCGACGCCGGTGTCGCCGAGTACGCGCAGCTCGGTGACCGTCCCCGCGGGTGTGTCGGCGACGCCCACGCGGTCGGGCAGGCTGCTCGTCCGGTGCAGCTCGGCCAGGTCACGCCCTTGCCACGGGCCGGACTCGGGCTCCATGCGGTGCTCGGCGAAGGGCGCCAGCCACGTCGTGCGCAGCGCGAGAGCGCCGGCCAGGACGAGTTCGGTGCTCTCGGCCACCTTGGCCGGCATCCGCTCGATCTGTCCGTCGGTGTGCTTGGCGGCCCAGGTGTCGAGCGCGGCCTGGTCGTGGGTGACATCCCCGGTGAGGACCCCTCGGGCGCCCGGGGGCAGCCCCTCGGACCACGTCTCGCGCAGCGTCAGGGTGCGCTTCGTCCACAGCCCGACGGCGGAGCCGACGCCCGGGATCGCGTCGAGGGTGGCGAGCAGTTCCCGCGCCGCCTCCGCCGCCCGGTCCGGCGGCAGGCCGACCGCCCCGGCCAGCTCCGCGCGCGCCGGGCCGCCCGCTCCGTCCGCGAGGAATGCCAGGAGCGGCCAGACTCCGGCCGCGGAGAACACGGTGCCGCCCGCCACGTCCGCCGCCCACCGCGAGGTGAGCCCGTTCACCGCCCGCACCGTCGTCTCCGCCACTCGCATCGCAGCAACGTAACCCCGCGGCCCGGCAGCTCCCCGGGCGGGGGCACCCTTCATGTGTCCGTGCGTCAACTGGCATGACTGGCTGGTTAGTTGATCGCTATAACGTCTGAAACGCCCTGCGTGAAGCCCCGTGAGCCGGGAAATCATCACTTCGAGTGATTCCTTGGCCTAGGGTTGCGGCCAACAACCCACGGTTGCCAGGCTGTTGCTGTCTGTCAACCTGATGGGAGTGGCCAGTGACTTTCGGTGAGCAGCCGGCGTATCTGCGCGTCGCGGGTGATCTCCGTAAGAAGATCACCGACGGTTCGCTGCCTCCGCACACCCGCCTCCCCTCGCAAGCCAGGATCCGCGAGGAGTACGGGGTTTCGGACACGGTCGCTCTGGAGGCCCGCAAGGTGCTCATGGCCGAAGGTCTGGTCGAGGGGCGCTCCGGCTCCGGCACCTATGTGCGCGAGCGCCCCGACCCCCGGCGCATCGCGCGCACGGGATTCCGCGGCCCCGGCACCTCCACCCCCTTCCGTCAGGAGCAGGCCGCCGAGAGCGCCCGCGGCACCTGGGAGTCCCACAGCGAGCAGGCGGACGCGAGCGCCGCGGTCGCCGAGCGGCTCGCCATCCGCGCGGGAGACCGCGTGATGTGCACGAAGTACGTCTTCCGGGACGCCGGCGAGACCATGATGCTCTCCACCTCCTGGGAGCCCCTGGCCGTCACCGGCCGCACCCCCGTGATGCTCCCCGAGGAGGGCCCCCTCGGCGGCTGCGGCGTCGTGGACCGCATGGCCGCCATCGACGTGATCGTGGACAACGTCGCGGAGGAGGTCGGCGCCCGCCCCGGCCTCGCCGAGGAGCTGCTCGCCCTCGGCGGCGTCCCCGGCCACGTCGTCCTCGTCCTCCAGCGGACGTATTACGCCTCGGGCCGCCCCGTGGAGACGGCCGACATCGTCGTGCCCGCTGACCGCTATCGAGTCTCGTACCACCTGCCGGTGCGCTGATCGCCCTCCCCGCGCGTGCGGCCCACGTGATCGCGAGTTAACGCCCGCCCGGGTTCCGTAACGCCCGGGCAACGGCGCCCGGCCCCGCGGCGTCATCCCCCGCTCCTAACTTCCCCCTCCGTACCCGCAGTCCGGTCGGATCGGAAGAGCAGGAGCCCTCATGACGGATACGGCCACGCGAGACGGGGCGAGCCCGGCGGACGGCGCGAGCCCGGCGGACGGCGCGAGCCCCGTGGGGGCCGGGACCGGCCCCGGCCCCGCGCACGCGCCGCCGCAGCGCAGCTACGCCAAGCTCGCCGCCGACGAGAGCCGCGAGGACTACTCGCTGCGCTACGCCCCGCACTCCTTCCGCCGCTGGTCGCCGACCATGGTCGCGTCCACGGCCCTCGGCGGCATCGCCTACCTCGCCGACTTCGCGATCGGCGCGTCCATCGTCTTCACGTACGGCTTCACCAGCGGCCTCGCGTCCATCCTGTGCGCCGCGACGATCATCTTCGTCACCGGCATCCCGATCGCCCGCGCCTGCGCCACGTACGGCCTGGACATGGACCTGGTCACGCGCGGCGCGGGCTTCGGCTACTTCGGTTCCACCCTCACGTCCCTCATCTACGCCTCGTTCACCTTCATCTTCTTCGCCCTCGAAGGCTCGATCATGGCGCAGGCCATGCACCAGGCCGTCGGACTCCCGGTCGAGATCGGCTACCTGGTGACGACGCTGATCGTCATCCCGATCGTCTTCCGGGGCATGGGCGCCCTCGCCAAGGTGCAGGCGTGGACGCAGCCGATCTGGCTCGTCGGCCTGGTGCTTCCCTTCCTGGTGCTCGCGTTCGAGGCGCCGGACGCCTGGGGCGCCTTCGGGTCGTTCGAGGGCACGGAGGGCGCGGGCCCCGGCTTCTCCTGGATCGGCTTCGGGCTCGGCACCGGCGTCGCGCTCTCCCTCATCGCGCAGATCGGTGAACAGGCGGACTACTTGCGCTTCATGCCCGCCAAGACGGAGGCGAACAAGAGGCGATGGAATCTGGCCGTTCTCGCGGCCGGACCCGGCTGGGTGGTCATCGGCGCCGCCAAGCAACTCGGTGGCGCGTTCCTGGCGTTCGTCGCCCTGGAGGCGGTCGGCAGGACGCACGCCCTGGAGCCGATCGCTCCGCAGATCGAGGCGCTGCGCCCCTGGCTCGGCTCCTTCGCGCTGCCCGCCGCCGCGGTCTTCGTGATCGTCTCGCAAATCAAGATCAACGTGACCAACGCCTACAGCGGCTCGCTGTCCTGGTCGAACTTCTTCTCCCGCCTCACCCACCGCCACCCGGGCCGGGTCTGGTACATCTTCCTCAACCTCGCCATCGCGCTCACGCTGATGGAGATGAACATGTTCGCGGCCCTCAACAAGCTGCTCGGCTTCTACTCCAACGTGGGCATCGCGTGGATCGTGGCGGTGGCCGCCGACCTCGTCATCAACAAGCGAGCGGGCTGGAGTCCGCCGTACATCGAGTTCAAGCGGGCCTATCTGTACGCGGTGAACCCGGCCGGTTTCGGGGCCATGGTGATCGCCTCGACGGTCTCGATCCTGGCGTTCTTCGGCCTGTTCGGCCGGTACGCGGAGGCGTTCTCCACCTTCATCGCCGCCGGACTCGCCCTGCTCCTGTGCCCGTTGATCGCCTGGGCGACTGGGGGCAGGTACTACCTGGCCCGGCCGAACCCGGTGAACGGCCCGGGCGTCGAGGTCTCCGACGTCACGGCCACCCACACCTGCGGCGCCTGCGAGACCGCGTACGAACTCCCCGACATCGCCGACTGCCCCGTCCGGTCGGGGCCGGTCTGCTCGCTGTGCTGCTCCCTGGACGCGGAGTGCGGGGACGTCTGCCGTACGTCGCCCGCGGGCGAGCCCGTCCTCATGCCGGTGCCGACGGTGCCATCGGCGTGAGCAGGGCGCGCGTCGGCGACCCGACATTCGTCAACACGCCGTAAAGGGGGCCGAGTTCGGGCTTGCCGTGCTCGTCGACGGCCGACCGAGGGGGCGCGTCCGGGAGGACGCGCCCCCTCCGCGCTGGCCGATTGCGTACCTCTTTGTGCAAAGTCGTATCCGCTCCGTAAAGGTCGGGCGTAAGCTCGGGCATATGCGGAATGCGGTTTCCTTACTGATCGAGGCGTGGGGTGCGCCCGGGGCGGGGAGCGGAGGGACGGCATGAACGACGGCACGGTCATACTGCCCTGGCTCGTGATACGTCAGGACGACAACGGCAACCGCTACCGCGTCGGCAGGTATGCGACGAAGGCCGAGGCCCAGAAGATCGCGGACCGCCTCGACGACCGCGGCAAGGAGAAGCTCTACTGGGTCGAGCGGCTCAACCAGAACGGTGCGCGGTGAAGGCCTTAGGCTCCGGCGCATGACCGATCGGATCGTGGTGGTGGGCGCGGCTCTGTACGACGACGGGCGGCTGCTCGCCGCCCGGCGCAGCGCGCCCGCGGAGCTGGCCGGGCGCTGGGAGCTGCCCGGCGGCAAGGTGGAGCCCGGCGAGCGGGGCGAGGACGCGCTGGTGCGCGAGCTCCGCGAGGAGCTGGGCGTGGAGGCGGAGCCGCTGACGCGGGTGCCGGGCGAGTTCGAGCTCGGCCGCGGCTATGTGATGCGGGTGTGGCGGGCCCGGCTGCTCACGGGCGAGCCGCGGCCCCTGGAGGACCACGACGAGCTGCGCTGGCTCCACCCCGACGAACTGTGGACGGTCGACTGGCTCCCCGGCGACGTCCCGGCGATCCACGCCTTGGCGGCGACGGAGGCTCAAACCCATCACCCCCGGTGAGGCGGGGCGCGCGAGGTGATGGCGGGACAGGTCGGGCGCCCCTCTACGCCGTTCGTGCCACTGTGTCCCCTTGAACGCGGTACTTCCGTCGGGATATCGGGTATGTGCCCATTAACCCCATGAAACCGGACAGAGATCCGCAGCTGGGCTGGGAAGTGATCGGCGTGATCGACACCGAAGGCGACTGCGCCGAGTGGGACTTTCCCGCGCACCCGGGGGCCGTGCGCACCGCCCGCGCGGTCGTCCGCAGACAGCTCGGCGAATGGGGCCTCGCCGCCCTCGGCGACGTCACCGTGCTGCTCGTCAGCGAACTGGTGACCAATTCCCTGCGGTACGCCACGGGCCCCATCGTCGTACGCCTGGTGCGGCAGGCCGGTCCGCTGGGCATCCTGCTCGTCGAGGTCTCCGACCCGGTCCCGGACCCGCCCCGGGAGCGCACCGCCGCCCCCGACGACGAAGGCGGCCGGGGCATCCAGCTCGTCGCGCGGTCGTCGCGGCGCTGGGGCACGCGGCCGGGACGCACGGGCACGACGGGGAAGACGGTGTGGTTCGAGCTGGCGCTGCCCGGATAGAAGACAGGGAGCGCCGGTACGTAGGAGTGCACGGAGCGAGCGCAAGGCGGACACGGGCCAAAAAGCGTCGAGTCCGTGCTGTGATCGTGAACGGCGTGTGGCCCGGCACCGTAGTGCTGGATACTGCGGGCAGCCACATTCGGTGACCGGTGCCGGACGCGGTGAGCTGGAGGGGACGGTTCGCGTGAGCGAGATACCAGCGAAGGCGACGGGTGCGACGCGGCCTGTGGCGCGAGCGGGCGGGGCGCTGCCCACCCGACCGGTGCCGGGAGCCGGGGGCGGACCTCTCTCGCCGGAGCCGGCGGGGAACGCCGACGTCGGGGCCGCCACGGCGGGCGCGGCGGGTGGCGGCGCGCGGGCGGCGGCGGGCGACGGACCGGGCCAGGACCCGGGCGAGCCCGCGGGCGAGGACGGGCCCGGCCCCGCCGGCCACGACGGCGGCACGGCTGACGTAGGCGCGGGCGCGCCCGCGACGGCAGGCACCGGTGGGCCGCGCGGCGTAGCCGGGCCGGCCGACGGCGTCGACGCGCGTCACCAGCCGACGGGAGCACAGCCCCCCGGCGTCGAAGACGCGCCCCTCACCTCGGACGACGTCGTCTGGCAGAGCAGCTCCCCGGGGTCCATCTACGACTACATCAAGGTGGCGTCCTTCTCGATCGGTCCTGACGGCCTGGTCGACCAGTGGAGCGCCCGCGCCGAGCGGCTGTTCGGCGTGGCCGCGCGGGACGCCGTCGGCAAGGACCCGATCGAGGCGTTCGTCGCGCCCGAGCTGCGCCGCAGGGGTCACCGCAAGATGGCCGAGATCCTGGACGGACGGGAGTGGACGGGGTCGGTCCCGTTCCGGGTGCCGACAACCGGCGACTCTGCCGCCGGTTCCGTCGCCGGTTCCGTCGCCGATTCCGCCGATGACTCCGCCGCCGGCCCTGTCTCCGACCCCGCCCCGGGCCTCGAAGGCATCGCCGAGGTCTATGTCATGCCGGCCAGGACGGCCGACGGCGAGCGTTCCGCCGTCTGTATCGTCGTCGACGTCCGCGCGCTCCGGCGGATCGAGACCGACCTCGCCGCCTCGCAGGCGATTTTCGGTCAATCTCCTTTCGGATTCCTGCTGTTCGGCACGGACCTCAGGGTGCAGCGCGCCAACCGCCGCTTCGCCGCCGTCTTCGGCGGCGCCGTCGACGACCACCGCGGCCGCACCGTCCACGACTATCTGCCCCGCCACGAGGCCGACCGCATGCAGGCCGCGCTGCGCCGCGTCCTGGAGACCGGCGAGGCCGTCACGGACATGCAGATCATCGGCCCCGCCCCGGGCAGCAACGAGCGCCGCCACTGGTCGATCAACCTCTACCGCGTGCACAGCGGTTCCGGCCGCCCCATCGGCGTCGCCGGCCTCGGCAACGACGTCACCAGCCGCCACGCCGCCGCCCGCGAGGCCGCCCACGCCCGCCGCAACCTCGCCCTCCTGAACGAGGCGGGCGCCCGCATCGGCAACTCCCTCGACCTGGAGACCACCGCCCGCGAACTCCTCGACGTCACCGTCCCCGGCTTCTGCGACCTCGCCTCCGTAGACCTCTACCAAGGCCTCCTGGACGGCGACGAGACCCCGCCGGGGCTGGCCGACGGCAGCGCCGAGCTGCGCCGGGTCGCCTTCGCCAGCGCGGTCTCCGACGTGCCCTTCCCCGAGGGCACCGGCCCCGTCGAGGTCGGCTCCGTGCACCGCTTCGCCTTCAACTCGCCCTGCGCGGACGCCCTGCGCACCGCCCGCCCCCGCCTGATCGCCGCCGGCGACGACTGCGGCCCGGCCCGCCGCCTCACCAGCGGCCTCATCCAGTCGACGCTCGCCGTGCCGATGGTCGCGCACGACACCGTCGTCGGCCTCGCGCAGTTCTCCCGTACGAAGGGCAGCGAGCCGTTCGGCGAACGCGACCGCGCGCTCGCCGTCGAACTCGCCGCGCGCGCCGCCGTCTGCATCGACAACGCCCGGCTCTACCGCCGCGAGCACGAACGCGCCCTGATCCTGCAGCGGTCCCTGCTCCCGCCCGGCGACCCCGAGGCCGCCGGGCTCGACATCGCCTGCCGCTATCTGCCCGGCAACGCCGCCACCGAGGTCGGCGGCGACTGGTTCGACGTCATCGAACTGCCCGGCCACCGCACGGCCCTCGTCGTCGGCGACGTCATGGGCCGCGGCCTGCGCGCCGCCGTCGCCATGGGCGAACTGCGCTCCGCCGTGCGCACCCTCGCACTGCTCGACCTGGAGCCCGCCGAGGTGCTGTCCGCGCTCGACGAGATCGCCCGCGGCCTCGGCGACCTCCCGGGCCCGCGGCGCGCCCGCCGCACCCCGGCCGCCCGCACCTCCGGCCGCGCCGCCGACGACCTCACCGAGGTCTACCTCGCGACCTGCGTGTACGCGGTGTACGACGCCGTCACCCGCCGCGTCACCTTCGCCAACGCCGGCCACCTCCCGCCGGTCCTCGTCGAGCCCGGCGAGTCCGCGCTGATGCTCGACGTACCCCCGGGCATGCCGCTCGGCGTCGGCGGCGAGCCCTTCGAGGAGGTCGACGTCGACCTGCCCGACGGCGCGCTGCTCGCGCTGTACACCGACGGCCTCGTCGAATCCCGCGACCACCCCCTCGACGAGGGCCTGAACGCGTTCGTCGGCGCGCTCACCGAGCCCGCGCAGGCGCTCGAGGACATCTGCGACCA
This sequence comes from Streptomyces aureoverticillatus, assembly GCF_014649395.1. GTDB lineage: Bacteria > Actinomycetota > Actinomycetes > Streptomycetales > Streptomycetaceae > Streptomyces > Streptomyces aureoverticillatus. The sequence goes on along the minus strand of NZ_BMSY01000001.1, from coordinate 440,209 downwards.
CGTACTGAACACGCTCGACACCCACCACGGCGAGGACGACATCGCGCTGCTCATGGCGCGGGTGCAGGGCCTGCCCGCCGAGCACGTCGGCGACTGGACGCTGCCGCGCGAGCCGCAGTCCGTGGGCCGGGCCCGCGAACTGGCCTGCGAGCGGCTGCGCGAGTGGGACCTCGAAGCACTCGTCGACACCGCGGAGCTCCTGGTCAGCGAACTCGTCACCAACGCCCTGCGGTACGGCGAGGGCGAGATCCGGCTGCGGCTCCTGCTCGACCGCACGCTGGTCTGCGAGGTCTGGGACGCGGGCCTCGTCCAGCCGCGCCGCCGCCGCGCCCGCGACACCGACGAGGGCGGGCGCGGGCTCCAGCTCGTCGGCCTGCTGAGCGCGGCCTGGGGCTCACGCCGCACGCCGCGCGGCAAGACGGTGTGGTTCGAACTGGCGCTGCCGGACGGGGACTCGGCGCCGATGGACGCGGCGGAGGCGCTGATGAGCCTGTTCTGAGGGTGCCGTCCTCGTAACCCCCGCCTTAAGTCGTTGCCTTGAGCGCCGCGAGGCGGGCCTCCACCTCCGCCGTGTCGCTCAGGCTGTCCAGCTGCTCGAACTGCGCGTCCAGCGAGGAGGCGGCGAGCTCCTCCCGGCCGAGGGCCCGCGCCTCCTCCCGCCGCACCTTTTCCTCGAACCGGTTCAGCTCACTGGTCGGATCGAGGACGTCGATGCTCCGTGCCGCGTCCAGCATCTGGTTCTGGGCCTGCGCGGTCTTCGACCGGGCCACCAACTGGTCCCGTTTGGAGTGCAGTTCCGTCAGCTTGATCTTCATCGAGTCCAGGCCGTCCTTGAGCCTGGCGACCACGTCGGACTGCGCGGCGATCGACGGCTCGGCGTCCTTGGCCTCCTTCTCGGACCGCAGCTGCCGGCCCAGCGCCACCTTGGCCAGACCGTCGAACCGGTCGGCCTCCGCCGCGTTCCCGTCCGCCCGCAGCGCGTCCGCCTTCTTGCTGGCCGCGAGCGCCTTGGCACCCCACTCGGCGGCGGCCTCCAGGTCCTCCTTGTGGTCCTGCTCCAGGAGCCGCAGATTGCCGATCGTCGTCGCCACGGCCTGCTCGGCCTCCCGGATGTTCTCCGCGTAGTCGCGGACGAGCTGGTCCAGCATCTTCTGCGGATCCTCGGCCTGGTCGAGGAGGGCGTTGATGTTGGCCTTCGCCAACTGCGCCACGCGCCCGAGGACGGTCTGCTTGGCCATGGGGCTTTCTCCTTGCGTACGAGTTCTGCGTACGAGTTCTGCGTACGGGTTTGCGTGCGGGTATGCGTGCGGGTGTCCGCACCGGGGGTGTGCGTGCGTACGAGGGTCAGAACCGGCCGCCTCCGCCCCTGCGCCCCCGCGTCCCGCCCCCGCCGAAACTCCCGGGCCCACCGCCCCCGCCGAGGCCCCCACCACCGGACCCGCCGCCGAAGCCCCCGCGCCCCACCCCGCCGAGGATCTGCCCGAGGACGATCCCGCCGAGAACGGCACCGCCCGTCCCGCCGCCCCGGCCGCCGCCCGGATTGCCGTAGGCACGCACGTCCCGCTCGGCGAGCGCCTGGGCCTCGCGGGCGAGCGAGTCGGCGCGCTGGGCCTCGGCGAGGGCGGCGGAGGGCCGGTCCGCCTCGCCCGCACCACCGGCACCAGTCGCCCCGTTCGCTCCGGCCCCGGCGAGCTGCTCCGCCCTTGCCAAGTGCCGCTGCGCCTCCGCGAGCCGGGTCCGGGACTCGCTGCCCACGGCCCCGCGGTGCGTCGTGACGTGGTCCGTGGCCGCCGCGACGGCGCTGCGGGCGGTGAACAGGGCCTGGCCGAGCAGGGAGCGGGCGCGCTCCTCCGCGCTCTCGCGTTCGCGCGCGCCGGACAGCGCCGCGTCCAGCGCCGCGTCCGCCTCCTCCACCCGGCGCAGGGCGTCGATCGGGTCGTACGGGCCCGCGGCCAGCGCCCGCCGGACCTCCCCGGTGACGGCCTCCACCCGGGCCACGCGCCCGTGCAGCTCGGCCGTCGGCACGCCCGCGCCGGTGCCTTCGAGCAGCCCGCGCGCCTCCGCGAGGTCGGCCTCCGCCTCGCTGAGGGCGCCGGGCAACCGCTGTGCGGCCTGGGCGAGTTCACCGGCCAGGCGCTCCACGGCCGACAGGAACGTACCGGCCTGGTCGACGGCTCCCTCGGCCGCGCGCAGGTGGACGGCGGCACGGCCGTGGTCGGCGCTTCCGACGGCTTCGCGGGCCTGGTGCAGGTGGGTGGTGGCGAACACGAGCCGGTCCTTGGCCTGCTCGACATGGCCGACGACCGCCTCGCTCGCGCCGGGCGCGTATCTGGCGCGCAGCTCCTTGAGCGTGCTCTCGGCGTCGATGGTGCGGGCGCTGACCTGCCGGAACGCCGTCTCGGCGTGGTCGAGCGCGGCCGGTGCGTCCCGTTCGAGGGCGCGCAACTGGTCGAAGGCGGCGGCCTCGGCGTCCAGGCGGCGGCCCGCCTCCGTGCAGCGCGCGACGATCTCGTCGAGCATGCGGCGTCGCGTCGCGTCGTCCTCGGGGTAGGCGTCGTCGAGCCGCTGTCGCAGCCGGAAGGCCGCCGTCAGTTCGTCGCGCGCGGAGGCGAGGGCGTCCGTGAAGGGCCGCACGGCCTCATCGCCGAACTGCGCGGTGGCGAAGCCGAGTTCCTCGGTGCTGGTGCGCACGGCGTCGTCGGTCTCCACGAGCAGCGCCTTGGCCCGGGCGTCGAGGTCGGGCAGCGGCGTGAGTCCGGGTCCGGCGCCGGAGGCCGGTGTCGTACGGGACGTGAAGCGCCGCTTGCGGCGCCGGTACGCGGCCAGGCCGAAGGCGCCCGCGATGCCCACGGCGAGCACCGGAAGCACCAGGTCGCCCGCCACCCCGTCGTCACCGCCGCCCCCGCTCCCGCCCCCCGGATCGGCCTCGCCGGGCGTGATGGCCGGCGTCGGCACGGCCCGCCCGTCAAGGACCGCCGCGTACCCGTCCGCGGCACCCACCGCGGCCCCCGCCCAGTCGCTCTGCCGCAGGGCGGGCTCGACGGCGTCGGCGGCGACCTCCCGCAGCTGGGCGTCGGTGAGCCGCGCGTCGTCGTCCACGGAGTACGCGTACTGCCGGTCGCGGGTGGCCACGGCGAGCAGCACGTCGTCGAGCCCGAGCCCGTTGCGCTCGGCCGTGGCGTCGGCCCAGCCTTGCGCGGACCGGCCGGAGAAGTCGCGTACGTACACGACGAACAACTGGATCCGCTGCTCGTCGTAGAGCCGGTCGAGCGCGGTGGTGACGGCTTGGCGCCGGTCTCCGAGCGCGCCGGTCCGGTCGGTGATCTGGCCGTCGCGGTCGAGCGGCACCGGGTCGGCGGCGGGCGCGGCACGCCTGGCGGGCGCGGTGGGCGCGGCGGGCAGCGCGGACGCCGTGGGCATCGAGGGCGCCGACAGCGGGAGCCAGCACCAGAGGAGCAGCACGGCGGCCGCCGCCCGCGCGGCTATGTGCGACGGGGCGCGGGAGGACGGCGTCACATTTGGCAGCGTATGGCTGTCTTTGGGGTCCCGCGACCGGGGCGGTGACGGGGGCGGTGACGAGGGCGGTGACGAGGGCGGTGACGGCGTCGGTGACCGGGGCGAGGCGCCGAGGTCACCGCCGGGCCCGCCGTCACGGCCGCACGAACCGGACCTCCGGGAAGCGGTCCGAAGGACCGTCCAGCAGGTGGTCGTCCCGGCCGCCGAGCCGGCGGTCGAAGAACGAGGCCACATAGGCGCGCTGGGCGGCCGTGGCGCGTGCCGGGTCGACGGTGCCGATGTTCTTCTCGATCACGTCGCGGCCCACGCCCGCCTGCGGCAGGATCGCGGCCAGGTCGGTGAACGTCTGGTGCTTCGAGCCGCGCAGGTTCAGGTCCCGCTTCCAGCCGGGGCTGTGCTTCCAGAAGGAGCGCCAGGAGGGCTCGGTGGTGTGGTCGCTGCCGTCCCGCCCCATCAGCAGGAACGGCCGGTGGTCCAGGCCGTGCTCGGCGACGGGCGTGAGGTTGGTGCCGTTGGGCTCCGGGTTGTTCTCCAGCGTGCCGTCCATGTTGAGGCCCGCCTTCACGCGCTTGTCCTCGTACATCGTCTCGGCGGCGGCGATGCCGCCCGCGGAGTGCCCGAACATGCCGATGCGGTTCCGGTCCACAGCCTTGCCCAGGCCGTGCGGCAGCGCCCCCAGCCGGTCGAGCACGAACTTGTCGTCGGCGACGCGGATGTCGAGCACCTTCTTCAGGAGCGGCGACATCTTCTCCGGCGGGGTCTGGGCGAGCGCGTCCAGCAGCGGCTTGTTGTCCTTCACCGAGCCGTCGGGGAACTGCACGCCCGGCGACTCGTAGGTGTGGTCGACGGTGACGACCACGTAGCCGCGACTGGCCATGTCCTCGACGAGCGCCGTGCCCCAGCTGCGGGGGTCGCCGGCGCCCGCGCTGTACACGAGCACGGGCAGCCGCCCGCCGCCCGCCGCCTTGTCGAGGGGCGCCCCCTCGCGTGCGTGCGTCCGCATGCCCGCCCAGTCGACGGCGCCCTTGGGGATGCCGTGCGGCCCCGTCGCGTCCCAGCGCGCGGCGGCGCCCTCGGCCATGTATGGCGCGACACCGTGCCCGCCGGAGGCCCGTGCCGGGTACCAGACGTTCACCATCAGCTCCCGGTACGGCTGCGAGGTGACCCACGGGTCGTGCCGGGAGCGGTCGACCAGGCGGGTCGAGAACGTACCGATGGCGTGCGGCCCGGTCGGCGCGGGCAGCTCGGCCCGCACCCCGTGCGCCCCCGGGGCGCCGCCCGTGTCCTGTGCGGACTGCGCGGACACCGGCGCGGCCGCCCCGGCGGCGAGCACGGTGGCAACGGCCAGCCCCAGGGCGAGCGCGCCCCTGCGGGAACGGGAACAGGAACGGGAGGAACGAAGATCGCGAAGGTTCATGCCTCCATGCTGATCTCGCGGGACGCCCGTGACCATGGAGGCAATCAGGAGAATCCTGGGCGGGGGATTACCCCCACCCAGCCCCCGGACCGCCGCTACGTCGGCCGCCGCCGGATCTTGTTCCCCAGCCAGACCAGCGGATCGTACTTCCGGTCGACGGCGCGCTCCTTCAAGGGAATCAGCGCGTTGTCGGTGATGTGGATGCCCTCGGGGCACACCTCCGTGCAGCACTTGGTGATGTTGCAGTAGCCGAGGCCGTGTTCCTCCTGGGCGGTGGCCTTGCGGTCCAGGCCGGTGTCGGCGGCGGCGTCCAGCGGGTGCATGTCGAGTTCGGCCACCCGCATCAGGAAGCGGGGGCCCGCGAAGGCCGTCTTGTTCTCCTCGTGGTCACGCACCACATGGCAGGTGTCCTGGCACAGGAAGCACTCGATGCACTTGCGGAACTCCTGGGAGCGGTCCACGTCCTCCTGCATCATGCGGTACTCGCCGGGGCCGAGGTCCTTCGGCGGTACGAAGGCGGGCACCTCCCGCGCCTTGGTGTAGTTGAAGCCGACGTCGGTCACCAGGTCCCGCACCACCGGGAACGCGCGCAGCGGCGTCACCGTGATGACGTCCTCGCGGGCGAAGACCGACATGCGGGTCATGCACATCAGGCGGGGGCGGCCGTTGATCTCGGCGGAGCACGAACCGCACTTGCCCGCCTTGCAGTTCCACCGCACCGCGAGGTCGGGGGCCTGGGTGGCCTGGAGGCGGTGGATGATGTCGAGGACCACCTCGCCCTCGTTGACGCGGACGGTGAAGTCCTTCAGGTCGCCGCCTTCGACGTCGCCGCGCCAGACCCGGAAGCGCGCGTCGTAGGCGCTCCCGCCGCCGCCCGTGCCGGAATCCGAATCCGTGCCGGAAGTCGTACTCGTACTCACTCGTAGAGCTCCTCTTCGGCGAGGTACTTGACCAGCTCCTCCTTGTCGAAGAGGGCGAGCAGGTCGGGGCGGATGGGGTCGGTGGTGACCCGGGTGAGGGCGATCTGGCCGCGGGCCGGGTCGGTCGCCGCGAGACCACCGGTGGGATCGGCGAGCGCGCACAGCAGGTTCACGCGGCGCCAGTCGCGGCTCATGCCGGGGTGGTCCTCGCGGGTGTGCCCGCCGCGGCTCTCCGTCCGCTCCAGGGCGGCCCGTGCCACGCACTCGCTGACCAGCAGCATGTTGCGCAGGTCGAGCGCCAGGTGCCAGCCCGGGTTGAACTGGCGGTGGCCCTCCACCCCGGCCCGGCGGGCCCGCTGCCGCAGCTCCGCGAGCTTGTCCAGGGCCTCGGCCATCTCGCCCTCGCGGCGGATGATGCCCACCAGGTCGTTCATCGTCTGCTGGAGTTCCTGGTGCAGGGTGTACGGGTTCTCGGGCGCCGCCCCGGCCTCCGGTCCTTCGGCGCTGAACGGCCGCAGCGCCTCCGCGGCCGCCGCGTCCACCAGCGCCTCGTCCACCACGGGCGCGGTGGCCGACTCGGCCGCGTACCGCGCCGCGTACAGACCGGCCCGCCGCCCGAACACCAGCAGGTCGGACAGCGAGTTGCCGCCGAGCCGGTTCGAGCCGTGCATGCCGCCCGCGACCTCACCGGCCGCGAACAGACCGGGCACACCGCGCGCCGCCGCCGTGTCCGACTCGACCGCGATGCCGCCCATCACGTAGTGGCAGGTCGGCCCGACCTCCATCGCCTCGGCGGTGATGTCGACGTCCGCGAGCTCCTTGAACTGGTGGTACATCGACGGCAGCCGGCGCCGGATGACGTCGGCGGGCATGCGCGTCGACACGTCGAGGAACACCCCGCCGTGCGGCGAGCCGCGGCCCGCCTTCACCTCGGCGTTGATGGCCCGCGCCACCTCGTCGCGGGGCAACAGCTCGGGCGGGCGGCGGTTGTTGTCGGGGTCCTCGTACCAGCGGTCGCCCTCCTGCTCGGACTCCGCGTACTTCTCCTTGAAGACGTCCGGGATGTAGTCGAACATGAAGCGCTTGCCGTCGGAATTGCGCAGTACGCCGCCGTCGCCGCGCACGGATTCGGTGACGAGGATGCCTTTCACCGAGGGTGGCCACACCATTCCCGTGGGGTGGAACTGCACGAACTCCATGTTCAGCAGCGGCGCCCCGGCGAGCAGCGCGAGCGCGTGCCCGTCGCCCGTGTACTCCCACGAATTCGACGTCACCTTGAAGGACTTGCCGATGCCACCGGTGGCGAGCACCACGCTCGGTGCCTCGACGACGAAGAACCGCCCGCTCTCGCGCTCGTAACAGAAAGCGCCGCTGACCCGCTCGCCGTCCTTGAGGACCCGAGTTACCGTGCACTCCTGGAATACCTTCAACCGGGCTTCGTGGTCACCGAATTCGCGCTCGTCCTCCTGCTGCAGTGCGACGATCTTCTGCTGGAGCGTACGGATCAGTTCGAGTCCCGTACGGTCGCCGACGTGCGCGAGCCGGGGATATTCGTGCCCGCCGAAGTTCCGCTGCGAGATCCGCCCGTCCTTCGTCCGGTCGAAGAGCGCGCCCCAGGTCTCCAGTTCCCACACCCGGTCGGGCGCCTCGCGCGCGTGCAGCTCCGCCATCCGCCACTGGTTGAGGAATTTCCCGCCGCGCAGGGTGTCGCGGAAGTGCACCTGCCAGTTGTCGCCGGAGTTCACATTGCCCATGGACGCCGCGATGCCGCCCTCGGCCATCACCGTATGGGCCTTGCCGAACAGTGACTTGCAGATCACCGCCGTACGCGCGCCCTGCTCACGCGCCTCGATGGCGGCCCGCAGCCCGGCACCGCCGGCCCCCACCACGACGACGTCCCACTGCTGCCGTTCCACTTGAGCCATCAGAACAACCTCGGATCGTCAAAGGCGCCGGAAGCAATGAGGTACACGTAGAAGTCAGCCAGCGCGACGCTGATCAACGACGCCCAGGCGAGCAGCATGTGACGACCGTTCAGCCAGCCGACCCAGCGCCACATCCGATAGCGCACCGGATGCTTGGAGAAATGCTTGAGCTTGCCGCCGACGATGTGCCGGCAGGAATGGCAGGACAGCGTGTAGGCCCAGATGAGGACGATGTTCACGAGGAACACCAGGGTGCCGAGCCCCATGTGTCCCCACGCGTAGTGCTCGTCACGGAAGGCGAGCACGGTGTCGTACGTGAGAATGCCCGCGACCGGCACCGCCGCGTAGAAGAAGTACCGGTGGATGTTCTGCAGGATCAGCGGGAAACGCGTTTCGCCGGTGTACGTCGCGTGCGGCTCCGCGACCGCGCAGGCGGGCGGGGACGCCCAGAATCCGCGGTAGTAGGCCTTGCGGTAGTAGTAGCAGGTGAGCCGGAAGCCCAGCGGGAAGATGAGGATGAGCAGCGCGGGGGAGAGGCCCCACCAGCTCCCGAAGATCTCCCAGTTGGGGCCGTTCTTCATCGGCTCGCAGTTTTCCGCGATGCACGGCGAGTAGAACGGCGAGACGTAGGGCGCCTCGTAGTAGTCGGCGTTCGCGAACGCCCGCCACGTCGAGTACACGACGAAGGCGAACAGTCCCGCGGCGGTCGCGGCCGGCTGGAGCCACCAGCGGTCCGTCCGCAAATGGGCAGCGGTGATGGCGGCGCGCGTGCCGTGCCGTACGCCGCCGGGGGCCGTGCCCTTCTTCAGATGGGGTTCCGTGCCAGTGGCCAACGAGGCTCCACTCCTTCGTAGGCGGGGGTGCCGGTGCCGGTGGTGCCGGGGGTGCCGGGGGTGTGGCGAGGTTTCGGCCTGCTCGGGGCGTGCTGCTAGGGGGCGCGGCGGTCGCGTGCGCCCAGGCCCTCGTCGTCCGAGTCCGTCCACAGGGACCGGTCGTACGGCGCGTCGGGGATGGTGACCAGCTCGGGGCGGGCCTGCGGGGGAGCGGGCGGGGCCGGGGCCGGTGGGGTGCCGGTGGCCGCGGCGCGCAGCAGTGCGACGCTCTCGCGCAGGTGCTCGGTGTCCATGCGGACCCGGCGGAAGTCGACGCCCGCCAGTTCCGCGCCGGCCCGCCGCTCGACCTGGTCCACGGTGCGGACCAGATCGTCCACGCAGCGCTGAATGGCCGTCAGATCATCTTGCAGAGCCATGACTTGCCCTCACTTCACGGGTGCGGTGGCAACGCTCATGCGCCTGCGAGTGTCGCGCCTCACATCCCGCGTTGGGAAGCCATCTGCGCGGATTGACCCCCTCCGGGGGGTTCTTGCTTGCTGTGCGGATGCGCTTTTCTTTCCCGCCCGCCCGTGACTGTCGACCCCGGGGTTGCCGCCGATCGCGCTTGCGCGCTCGCCCTCAATCGCCGGGCGGGCTCCATATCGCCGGGCGGGTGGGAGAAAGCCCGTCCGGCGTTTGAGGACGAGCAGGCCGCAGGCCGCGATCGGCGGTGCGGCGGGGCCGACGGCGCCGGAGGGAACGTTGGGCCGCACGGGTGGCTTGCGGCGCCCACCCCGCCGTGTCGCCGCCCAGCGCAGCGCCCCGTCGCCTTCAGTGGATGCGATAGATGTGATCAACTCCATATTTCACCCGAAATGCCGCCATACGTGCACCAACACGTACAGAGCGCAAACGCCACCAGACCCGGCCGCCCTCCGCCCCGCCGCCCGGCAGGGCACCGCGCCCGGGCGACCCCCGGAGGTACCCGTCATGCCCCACGACCGCGCCAGGCCGCGACCGGTCCGCCCGGCGGCCACGGCCCGATCCGCCGTGTTCCTCGCGGCCGGAGTCCTCGCGCTGCCCGCCCTCGCCGGGTGCGGCTCGGGCGACGAGTCGGGCACCGCCACGGCCGCGCAGGACATCGCGCCCGCCGCCCGTGACCTGGTCGCCGACGGGGGCACGGTGAAGTGGGCGGTCGACGAGCTGCCCGAGACCTTCAACTCCTTCCAGTCCGACGCCGACGCGGCGACCAACCGCGTCGCCGGCGCCGTACTGCCGTCGATGTTCCGCCTCGACGAACGGGGCAGGCCCGAGCGCAACGCCGACTTCCTGGAGTCCGCGAAGATCGTCGAGCGCGAGCCGCAGCAGGTGGTGCTCTACAAGCTGAACCAGCAGGCGGTCTGGAGCGACGGCCGCGAGATCGGCGCCGACGACTTCGCCGCCCAGTGGCGCGCCCTGTCCGGCAAGGACAGCGCGTACTGGACGGCCCGCAACGCCGGCTACGACCGCATCGGCAAGATCGAACGCGGCGCCAACAACCTGGAGGTGCGGGTCACCTTCGACAAGCCGTACGCGGACTGGCGCTCCCTGTTCTCGCCGCTGTACCCGAAGGACGTCATGGGCACCCCGGACTCCTTCAACGACGGCGCGCGCACCAAGCTCAAGGTCACCGCGGGCCCCTTCGCCCTGAAGGACGTCGACCGCGGCGCCGGCGAGGTCACGCTCCAGCGGAGCCCGCGCTGGTGGGGCAGCCCCGCCAAGGCGGACAAGCTGGTGCTGCGCGCCGTACCGCGCGACCAGCGCACCGCCGCGCTCGCCGAGGGCAAGGTCGACGTGGCCGACGTCGACGCCGACGAGGCCGGCCGCATCGCGCTCGCCGCCCGCGACAAGGGCGGCCAGGGTCCGCTCGCGCACGGCCCCGGCGCGCGGCTCACGCCCGCCGGAGCGCTGCGCTCGTGGGCGCTCGCGCACGGCTCCGACGAGGAGGCCGCGGAGACCGAGCAACTGGCCCGCGCGAAGACCCGCAAGGCCGTCAAGCGGTACGCCGAGCAGCAGCAGGGCCTGCGCGGCTACGTGGTCCGCAAGTCCCTCGAACCCGCCTACACCCAGCTCGCCCTCAACGGCGCCACCGGCCCCCTCGCCGACGACCGCGTCCGCCGCGCCGTGGCCCGCGCCCTGGACCGCGAGAAGCTCGCCGAGACGGTTCTGAAGCCGCTGGGGCTGCCCGCCGAGCCGGTCGGCAGTCATCTCGCGCTCGCCGGGCAGGAAGCGTACGCCGACAACAGCGGCGCCCTCGGTGACCAGGACACGGCGGAGGCGCGCGGCCTGCTCGCCGACGCGGGCTGGACGCCCGGCGCGCTCACGGAGAAGAAGGACAAGGAGCAGAAGGAGCAGAAGGAGAAGGACCGGGACGGGGAGGACGAGGAGACGGCGGGAGGCGAGGCGGGCGCGCAAGACTCCCAGGACGGCTCGGACTCGGACTCCAGCTCGGACTCGGGCTCCGACTCGGACTCGGGCTCCGGCTCCGGTTCTGACTCCGACTCCGGCTCGGGGTCGGACAGCGGCTCCGGCTCCGGCTCGGGCTCCGGCTCCGACGACGGCACCTACATCGTCGGCGAGGAGGACCAGAAGCCGGGCGCCGACGACCACAAGCCCGCCGAGGGCGGCATCTCCGTCCTCGCCCCCGCACCGGCCGCCGCCTACCAGCAGTCCGTCCTGCTCCACCAGGCCGACGCGCTCGGCTCGCGCCGCGAGGCCGACAAGGAGCGGAAGAAGGACCCCGGCGGGAAGGCCAAGAAGCAGGCCCAGGGCGGCGCCCCCGGCGCGTACGCCCCCAAGGGCACCGCCGCCCCGAAGGGTGCTGCCGCCAAGGGCGCCGCCGCGGTCCCGCTCGCCAAGGACGGCAAGGCGCTCACCCTCCGCTTCGTGCTCCCCTCCGGGGCGGGCTCGGAGTCGCTGCGCGCGGTCGCCGACCGGATCTCGCGGATGCTGCAGCGCATCGGCGTCCGTACGGAGATCGCGAAGGTCGCCGACGAGAGCTACTTCAAGGACCACGTCGCGTCCGGCCAGTACGACCTGGCGCTCTACTCCTGGCCCGCGTCCGCCTTCCCCGCCACCGACGCCCGCCCGATCTTCGCCAAGCCGGTGCCCGCGGCGGACGGCTCCCTGAACGTCGAGCAGAACTACACCCGGGTCGGCACCGACCACATCGACCAGCTCTTCGACCAGGCGCTCGCCGAACTGGACGAGTCCGAGAACCGCTCCCTGGTGAAGAAGGCCGACGCCCGCATCTGGGCGGCGGCGGGCTCCATCCCCCTCTACCAGCGCCCCCAGCTGGTGGCGACCCGCACCAACCTCGCCAACGCGGGCGCCTTCGGCTTCGAGACCCCGATCTACCAGGACATGGGCTTCCTGAAGCCGGGAGCGAAAGCAGGCAAGCAGCCGAAGTCCTGAAAGGGCGGGCGGAAAGAAGCCCGTCCGGCGCTTGAGGACGAGCAGGCCGCAGGCCGCGATCCACGGCCACCCCGGCCGCCGGAAGCAGCCTCGCCGGAGGCCCCGCAGTGCGCCCCCGGCGAGGACCCGTAGGATGGGGTAAGGCCGTGGCACGTCTGCCCGGCAGTGCACGCGTACGAAATGGACGTACGCGCCGCCGTCCAAGCCTCCCGGGAGAAGCGCACCTCGCATGCCCACGCGCCACGACATTCGTAACGTCGCCATCGTCGCCCACGTCGACCACGGCAAGACGACCATCGTCGACGCCATGCTCAAGCAGGCGGGCGCCTTTGCCGCGCACGCCGCCGAGTCCCTCGACGACCGCATGATGGACAGCAACGACCTGGAGCGTGAGAAGGGCATCACGATCCTGGCCAAGAACACCGCGGTCAAGTACCACCCGAAGGACGGTGGCGACCCGATCACGATCAACATCATCGACACCCCCGGCCACGCCGACTTCGGCGGCGAGGTCGAGCGCGGTCTGTCGATGGTGGACGCGGTCGTCCTCCTCGTCGACGCCTCCGAGGGCCCGCTCCCGCAGACGCGCTTCGTGCTGCGCAAGGCCCTCCAGCAGCGCCTGCCCGTCATCCTGTGCATCAACAAGACGGACCGCCCGGACTCCCGGATCGACGAGGTCGTCAACGAGACGTACGACCTCTTCCTCGACCTGGACGCCGACGAGGACCAGATCGAGTTCCCGATCGTCTACGCCTGCGGCCGTGACGGCGTGGCCTCGCTGACCAAGCCGGAGGACGGCACCGTCCCGCCGGACAGCGACAACCTGGAGCCGTTCTTCACGACGCTCCTGCAGCACGTCCCGGCCCCCGAGTACGACGAGAGCGCGCCCCTCCAGGCCCACGTCACCAACCTGGACGCCGACAACTTCCTCGGCCGCATCGCGCTGCTCCGCGTCGAGCAGGGCGAGCTGCGCAAGGGCCAGACGGTCGCGTGGATCAAGCGTGACGGCTCGATCTCCAACGTCCGCATCACCGAGCTGATGATGACCGAGGCCCTCACCCGCAAGCCGGCCGAGAAGGCGGGCCCCGGTGACATCTGCGCGGTCGCCGGTATCCCCGACATCATGATCGGCGAGACGCTGGCCGACCCGGAGAACCCGATCGCGCTGCCGCTGATCACGGTCGACGAGCCCGCCATCTCGATGACCATCGGTACGAACACCTCGCCGCTCGTCGGCCGCGGTGGCACCGGCAAGGGCGCGGACGCCAAGGCGGCCGTCAAGGACCGCAAGGTCACCGCCCGCCAGGTCAAGGACCGCCTGGACCGCGAGCTGATCGGTAACGTCAGCCTCCGCGTCCTGGACACGGAGCGCCCGGACGCCTGGGAGGTGCAGGGCCGCGGCGAGCTGGCCCTCGCGATCCTCGTCGAGACCATGCGCCGCGAAGGCTTCGAGATGACCATCGGCAAGCCGCAGGTGGTCACCAAGGAGGTCGACGGCAAGACGTACGAGCCCGTCGAGCGCATGACCATCGACGTGCCCGAGGAGCACATGGGCGCCGTCACGCAGCTCATGGGCGTCCGCAAGGGCCGCATGGACAACATGTCCAACCACGGCTCCGGCTGGGTGCGCATGGAGTTCGTCGTCCCGTCCCGCGGCCTCATCGGCTTCCGTACGGAGTTCCTGACGAACACCCGCGGTACGGGCATCGCGCACTCCATCCACGAGGGCCACGAGCCGTGGTTCGGCACGCTGACGACCCGTAACAACGGCTCGCTCGTCGCCGACCGCTCCGGCGCCGTCACCGCGTTCGCGATGACGAACCTCCAGGAGCGCGGCGTGCTGTTCACCGAGCCCGGCACCGAGGTGTACGAGGGCATGATCGTCGGCGAGAACTCGCGCGCCGACGACATGGACGTGAACATCACCAAGGAGAAGAAGCTCACGAACATGCGGTCGTCGACCGCTGACGTGGCCGAGTCGATCGTGCCGCCGCGCAAGCTCTCCCTGGAGCAGTCCCTGGAGTTCTGCCGCGACGACGAGTGCGTCGAGGTGACCCCGGAGGCCGTGCGCATCCGCAAGGTCGTCCTGGACCAGAAGGAGCGCGGCCGCGCCGCGTCGCGCGCCAAGCACGGCTGAACCACCGCCGAGCACGGCTGACGCCCGCGCGCCGACGCGCGTCCGGTAACGTCCAGAGGCCGGTTTCGCCCACTCTCCGGAGTGGGCGAAACCGGCCTCTCGCGTTGCGCGGGACGATACGGTGACGCCACGACGTAGGCCCCCGGGCACTCTCAACGCCTGCGCGGCAACCGGTTTTCGGCGTCGATCTGTCCGGTATACGGACTCACCTGACCGTTAGATGTGTAACACGTCCGTTTCGCAACCATCTATCTAGGATCGGTTTGTCCGGATTTTGGAAGTTGTACGGGCCAGGTGTGATTGAACCGAGACCAAAAGGGTGTGGTCGGGCCGTACCTCATGGCTAATAGTTGACCGCGTATAGCTCGGGTCAATGGGTCACGCGCTGTGGGGAGCGCCGACTCACGAGCACACTGGGGTATTCGATCAACGCCGTCAGGGGTGACGGCGCGGTCTCTCGTACCCCCTCTCGTTGTGAACAAGTGGACTCATGAGGAGGAACCCCATGCGTGGTGCCAAGAGCGCCAAGTGGGTCGCGATAGCCGGTGTTGTGGCGTTGACCGCTACCGCCTGTGGTGGCGGCGACGACGACAAGGGCAGCGGCAAGGTCGACCCGAAGGGGATCGTCAGCTACGCCAACGGTGAGCCGCAGAACCTGCTGCAGCCTTCGAACACCATGGAGGCGTACGGCAGCGTCGTCATCGATGCGCTCTTCACGGGGCTTGTTCACTATGACAAGCAGGGCAACATCACCTACGAGAACGCCGAGTCGGTGAAGCCGTCCCAGGGCAACAAGGTCTGGACGGTCAAGCTGAAGCCGGGCTGGAAGTTCCACGACAACACGCCGGTCACGGCCAAGTCGTACGTGGATGCCTGGAACTGGGCCGCCGACCCGGCCAACGGCCAGCAGAACAGCTCGTGGTACCGCGACATCGTCGGCTACGACGACGTCCACCCGGCCAAGGGCAAGGCCAAGAAGAAGGCGATGTCCGGCCTCAAGGTCGTCGACGAGAACACCTTCACCATCACGCTCAAGAACGGCATCCCGTACTACGCGTACAAGCTGGTCTACAAGCCCTTCTTCCCGCTGCCCGCGGCCGCGCTGAAGGACCCGAAGAAGTACGGCGAGGCGCCGGTCGGCAACGGCCCGTACAAGTTCGCGAAGTGGGACCGCAAGAAGATGATCTCGGTCCGCACCTGGCCCGGCTACAAGGGCGCGGACAAGCCGAAGAACGGCGGCATCGACTTCAAGGCCTACAACAAGGACACCGGCGCCTACGCCGACCTGCGGTCCGACAAGGTCGACACGATGCCGCTCGTCCCCAACAGCGAGATCGCCAACTTCAAGAACGACTTCGGTGACCGTGCGATCGAGATGGACTTCTCGGCGATCAACACGATCAACCCCGCCTTCTACACCAAGCAGTGGAAGGACATCGACGTCAAGGTCATCCAGGGCCTGTCGATGGCCATCGACCGCGACACCATCGCCAAGACGGTGTTCAGCGGCACCCGCGAGTCGGCCACTGGCTGGGTCGCCAAGGGCGTGAAGGGTTACGAGCCGGGCGCCTGCGGTGAGTACTGCAAGTTCAACCCGGGCAAGGCCAAGCAGCTCATCAAGGACGGCGGCGGCGTCCCGGGCAACAAGATCTCCATCCAGTACAACGCCGACCAGCCGCACAAGGACTGGGTCGTCGCGGTCTGCAACTCCATCACCAAGGCCACCGGCGTGAAGTGTGTCGGCGACCCGGTGACGGACTTCGCGGCCGACACCGAGATCCGCGACCAGAAGAAGGTCAAGTCGATCTACCGCTCCGGCTGGGTGCTCGACTACCCGTTCAACGGCAACTTCCTCGCCGACCTCTACGGCACCGGCGTCGACGGCAACAAGGGCGGCTTCTCGGACAAGAAGTTCGACAAGCTGACCGCGCAGGCCGACAAGGCCAAGACCATCGATGAGTCCGCCAGGCTCTACGCGCAGGCCGAGAAGGAGCTGCAGAACAGCTTCCCGGGCATCCCGCTCTGGTACAACAAGACGCTCTCCGCGTACTCCAACAACGTGAAGAACGTCGAGTTCGACCAGGCCGGTGACCCGATCCTCTCCGAGGTCGAGGTCTTCGAGAAGTAGCAGTCGCCGGAGTTCCGTTCCCGTGAAGCGACGCCCGGCGATCCCGGGCGTCGCTTCACGGGCGGCTCCGCAATGGACGGAGGCACCACCATGGGGCGCTACGTCGCGAGGCGACTGCTCCAGATGATCCCGGTCTTCATCGGGACAACCCTGCTGATCTTCCTGATGGTCAATGTCCTCCCGGGTGACCCGGTAAGGGCCCTTTGGGGAGACAAGCCGCCGGACCCCGCGCAGGTGGCGCAGATCAAGCACGATCGAGGGCTCGATCTGCCGCTGTGGGAGCAGTACCTGCACTACATGAAGGGCCTGCTGCAGGGCGACTTCGGCAAGACCATCGCCGGCAACCGACCCATCATCGACGAGATCAAGCAAGCCTTCCCGGTCTCGATGCGGCTCGCCCTCATGGCGTGGACGTTCGAGCTCGTCGTCGGCATCTCCCTGGGCGTGCTGGCGGGTGTCAAGCGCGGCCGCATCATCGACAACACGGTGACGCTCTTCACGCTTCTCGTGATCTCCGTCCCGATCTTTGTCTTCGGCCTGGCGCTCCAGATGGTCTTCGGCAACGAACTCGGCTGGGTCACGCCGACGGTTCAGGACTCCGAGAACTTCGGAGAGCTCATGCTGCCCGCACTGGTGCTCGGACTCGTCGGTCTGGCCTATGTGGCGCGCCTGACGCGCACGGCCATCGCTGAGAACCGGCAGGCGGACTACATGCGCACAGCTGTCGCCAAAGGCCTGCCTCGAAAGCGCATCATCAGCCGACACCTGCTGCGCAACTCCCTGATCCCGGTGGTCACTTACCTCGGTACGGACATCGGAACCCTGATGGGCGGCGCGGTCATCACCGAGGGCATCTTCAACGTGACCGGTGTCGGCAACCTTCTCTTCGACGCCCTGGGCGATCGTGAGGGCGCCGTCATCGTCGGCATCGTGACCGTCCTGGTGCTCGTGTACCTCCTCGCCAGCCTGATCGTCGACCTGCTCTACGCGGTCCTGGACCCGAGGATTCGTTATGCCTGACGTCACCAAGACCTCGGCCGTGGAAGCCGTGGCCGAGACACTGGTCGCCACCAAGGCCCCCGAGGGCGGCGAGGCGACCGGCAAGCCGCGCAGCCTGTGGGGCGACGCTTGGCGGGATCTGCGGCGTCGGCCACTGTTCGTGATCTCCGCGGCGCTGATCGTGCTCCTCGTCCTGGTGGCCGCGTTCCCCGGCCTGTTCACGGACGCCAACCCCGAATCGGGCGATCTGCAGAAGCACTTCCTGGAGAAGCCCAGCCTCGGCCACTTCTTCCAGGCCGACTGGTTCGGCTACGACCGACAGGGCCGCAGCATCTACGCCCGTGTCATCTTCGGCGCGCGCAACTCCATCATGGTCGGCCTCGGTGTCACGATCCTGGTGACCGTTTTCGGCGGCCTGGTTGGCATGCTCGCCGGATACTTCGGCGGCTTCTGGGACAGCCTGCTGTCCCGGCTCGTCGACGTGTTCTTCGGCATCCCGTTCCTGCTCGGCGCGATGGTCGTCCTGAACGCCTTCACCAACCGCACCGCCTTGGTGATCATCGGTGCCCTCGCCTTCCTGGGCTGGACACAGATCGCCCGGGTGATGCGCGGCGCGGTCATCACGACCAAGCACGCGGACTATGTGATGGCGGCGAAGGCGCTCGGCGCGGGTACCGGGCGGATCCTGTTCCGACACATCCTGCCCAACGCCCTCGCTCCGGTGATCGTTGTCGCGACCATCTCGCTCGGCACGTACATCGTCGCCGAGTCGACCCTCTCGTTCCTGGGCCTCGGCTTCGGCAACGACTCGTTCTCCTGGGGCAGTGACATCTCCGACGCCCTGAACGACATCCGGAACAACCCGCACACGCTGATCTTCCCGGCCGGAATGCTCAGCATCACCGTGCTGGCGTTCATCATGATGGGTGACGCCGTACGCGAAGCCCTCGACCCGAAGCTGCGCTGAGGGAGGCGTACGTGACGATCACTGAGAAGACCGCGGACGTTCCCGCCCCCCGCTCGGGCGAGGAAAAGAGCGGCCGGCTGCTCGACGTGAAGGACCTGCACGTCGAGTTCCACACCCGCGACGGTGTGATCAAGGCCGTGAACGGTGTCAACTACAGCGTGGACGCGGGCGAGACGCTCGCCGTGCTCGGCGAGTCCGGCTCCGGCAAGTCCGTGACCGCGCAGGCCGTCATGGGCATCCTCGACATGCCGCCCGGAAAGATCCCGCAGGGCGAGATCCTCTTCCGGGGCCAGGACATGCTGAAGATGTCCAACGAGGAGCGCAGGAAGATCCGCGGCCGCAAGATCGCCATGATCTTCCAGGACGCGCTGTCCTCCCTGAACCCGGTGCTGAGCGTGGGCTACCAGCTTGGCGAGATGTTCCGCGTGCACGACGGCATGAGCCGCAAGCAGGCGAAGGCCAAGGCCATCGAGCTGATGGAGCGGGTGAAGATCCCGGCCGCCAAGGAGCGGGTGAACGACTACCCGCACCAGTTCTCCGGCGGTATGCGCCAGCGCATCATGATCGCGATGGCGCTCGCCCTGGAGCCGGACCTCATCATCGCCGACGAGCCGACCACGGCCCTCGACGTGACGGTCCAGGCCCAGGTCATGGACCTGCTCGCGGAGCTGCAGCGCGAGTACAACATGGGGCTCATCCTCATCACCCACGACCTCGGTGTGGTCGCGGACGTGGCGGACAAGATCGCCGTCATGTACGCGGGCCGGATCGTGGAGACGGCCCCGGTGCACGAGCTCTACAAGCGCCCGGCGCACCCGTACACGCGTGGCCTGCTCGACTCGATCCCGCGCCTTGACCAGAAGGGCCACGAGCTCTACGCGATCAAGGGGCTGCCGCCCAACCTCCTGAAGATCCCGTCGGGTTGCGCGTTCAACCCGCGCTGCCCCAAGGCGACGGACATCTGCCGGACGGAGGTCCCGCCGCTGGTTCCGGTGACGGAGCAGGACGGCGCGGAGCTCGCGGGCCGCGGCAGCGCGTGCCACTTCTGGAAGGAGACGATCCATGGCTGAGCTCAAGAAGGGTGCCGAGCCCGAGGGTGCCGAGCCGTCGGATGCCACCCCGAACGTCTCCGAGGTCGAGACGGTGGACGCGGCGACGCCGGAGGAGGCGGTGGCCGCGATCGAGGCCCCCGTCGAGCGCGGCGAGCCGATCCTCCAGGTGCGCAACCTGGTGAAGCACTTCCCGCTCACGCAGGGCATCATCGTCAAGCGCCAGATCGGCGCGGTGAAGGCGGTCGACGGCATCTCGTTCGACCTCTACCAGGGCGAGACGCTGGGCATCGTGGGCGAGTCGGGCTGCGGCAAGTCGACGGTCGCGAAGCTGCTCATGACCCTGGAGCGGGCCACGGCGGGCGAGGTCTTCTACAAGGGCCAGGACATCACCAAGCTGTCCGGCCGTGCGCTGAAGGCTGTGCGCCGGAACATCCAGATGGTGTTCCAGGACCCGTACACCTCGCTCAACCCCCGTATGACGGTCGGCGACATCATCGGGGAGCCGTTCGAGATCCATCCCGAGGTGGCCCCGAAGGGCTCGCGCCGCCAGAAGGTCCAGGACCTCCTGGACGTGGTCGGCCTCAACCCCGAGTACATCAACCGCTACCCGCACCAGTTCTCGGGCGGCCAGCGCCAGCGCATCGGCATCGCCCGCGGCCTGGCCCTGAACCCCGAGATCATCATCTGCGACGAGCCGGTCTCGGCCCTGGACGTGTCCGTCCAGGCCCAGGTCATCAACCTGATGGAGAAGCTCCAGGACGAGTTCAACCTGTCCTACCTCTTCATCGCGCACGACCTGTCGATCGTCCGGCACATCTCGGACCGCGTGGGCGTGATGTACCTGGGCAAGATGGCCGAGATCGGCTCCGACGAGCAGATCTACGACCACCCGACGCACCCGTACACGCAGGCGCTGCTCTCCGCGGTGCCCGTGCCGGACCCGGAGGCCCGCGAGGGCCGTGAGCGCATCATCCTCACCGGCGACGTCCCGTCCCCGGCGAACCCGCCGTCCGGCTGCCGCTTCCGCACCCGCTGCTGGAAGGCGCAGGACAAGTGCGCGGAGGAGGTCCCGCTGCTCGCCATCCCGGAGCGCTTCGCGGGCCAGGACACGCCGGCCGCGCACGAGTCGGCGTGCCACTTCGCGGAGGAGAAGAACGTGGTGCGCGTGGCGTGATGTCCGCACGTGCATGACTTCGCCCCGCTGAACGAGTAGTTCGGCGGGGCGAAAGTTTTTCATGGCGCGGGAACCGCCTGGGCTTGAGGCAGAAGTGGGCACGCGGCCAGGACCCTGAGCCAGAATCCAGATTTCCCGGGGCCTCTCTGTGGCGACTGCGATGCTCTGACACAGTTAAGCCGAGTGATCCAGATCACAAAAGTGATCTTCACGAAACCCCCTTGCATCCCTGTAGGTGCCAACTTAGTCTGTAAGTAATTTCAACCTACACCGGTGGAATTCGAGAATCCTCAAGCTTGGGAGATGTGTATGAGTACCTCAGCCCTCCTCGAAGTTCCTGTGTTTGAGAACCTTGACGACCTTGACCTTGATCTTCAGCTCGCTCCCGCGGGAGAGTCCGACTTTCCTCTCGTAGAGGCTGCCTCCACGAGTCCCATCTGCTGGCTTTCCGCCTCGTGCACTGGGCCTGGGGGGTCGCCGAGCACTGCGGGCCACACGTCCATGTGCTTCCTCTGCGTTTCCGAATAGGCAGGGAAAACAAGGGGTGGGTGGGGGCGTCCCTGGCGGTGCTCCCACCCGTTGCACTTCAGAGCTAGGCAGAGGCTTGGGAAATATTCAACTTCAGGCACACGAGCCGTTGACATTGCGGCTGTCCGCAGCCCCGCGCGGGACATCTGATCGGAAAGCTCCCGGGAGCGGAAACGGTGAAGGCCTACCTTCAAGCGAGTTGACGTCCTACATCCTTGGCCTGTCCAGTGATCCGGTATTCCGTGAGGCCGTTGTGACGGCGAGCGCGAATCTTGATCATGCCTTGACTGAAATGGAGAAAGGGAAGAACTTCAGTCCGAAGAGGCTAGCTAGCATTGCCCTCTCCCTCACCCGATACGCGCTCCGCATGGAGGGGCGAGCGACACCGTTCGGCCTTTTCGCCGGAGTGGCTCCGATGAGACTGGCCGAACGCACTTCGTTCAGACTTGGTGAGGGGCACAGGAAACAGGCGCGCATAGATGGCGAGTGGCTCCACGATTCCCTGATGGAGTGGCTGAAGAACCCTATGTTCCGCCGGAACTTGTCGGTCACAGCGAACAGCCTCTGCAGTGTGTGGGACAGCCGTATCCACATGCCTTGGGTGGTGCCCGGCGCCGGAGTGCAGGCTTCACTCAATCATAGTCTCCAGAGAACTTCGATACGGTATACCCCATACATTGAGTGGGTTCTCCATGCAACGCGGAATCCAGTTCCGTACACTCTGCTGCTTGAGGATTCTTCTACTGAATTTCCGCAACTTGATGCGGGTCGAATCGATCTAACCTTGGCACAGTTGATTTCTCACGGATTTCTCTTGACATCCGTAACGCCAGAGACTCTGGACGAATCATATGTTGCCAGACTCGCCGAGATCCTGTCTGTGGCCGGCCAGACCACTGATTTCCTCGAAGCCCTTGAGGGATACCAGGAGACCAAGATCGGAGAGGGGCGGCCCAGCTGGGGCAAAGCGCTTTCTGAGATGCGATCACTGTCGCCGCACATTGCGCCGGCGATTCAAGTGGACATGCGCCTCGAGGGTGCTTTTCAATTGCCCCATTCAGTGGGGAAGGAGGCCGCCAATTATGCGACCGTAATGACATCCCTAGCCCCCGAGGTCTCACCTCTCAGCCATCTCTCCGCGTATCGTGATCTATTCCATGACAAATACGGGCGATTCGCTGCAGTCCCACTTCCGGACCTGATCGATCCGCATCGCGGCCTTGGCTACCCTGTAGGGTACGTGAACCCCACGACGGAATCGACTGAATCGGGCTTTTCGGCAAGTCACGGCAGGCAGAACAACAAGACGCGCCAGCTGATTGCAGAACTCGTCCAAGATGCGCTTCTGGCCGAGGACAGAGAAGTCCGTCTTACGGATGAAGTTCTCCGGTGTTTCCCTCGTAAGGAATCCTCCCGCGTTCCAGAATCTATGGAACTTTGCCTGCAAATTTTGGCAGAGAGCCAACAAGAGATTGACTCGGGAAACTTCCGCCTGGCGACTCCCAGCTTCATGGGGACGTGGCGATCCGGGGCATCCTCGGGACGTTTCGCGCGGCTCTTGGAAAATGAGGAAGAAATATCGCGAGGCATGTCATTGGGCGCTCAACCCGACACCATCAATGCCCAGTTGACGTTTGCTCCGAGTTCTCCACGCGCTTTGAACGTGATGCAGGCACCGCCGAATCTCCTGCACTATCGGCTGCCGGTCGGTACTTTCTGTGACACGCGAGACCCGCAGACCATCGATTGGCGGGACCTCCTGGTCAGTTCGGCTTCCCGAGGGCTGGAGCTCACATGGTCCAAGACGGGTCAGCGGGTCGTTCCAGTCGTTCCACACGTCCTGGACATGTCCACTGGGGCACCGAACCTCGCTCGCTTCCTGAACGAGATCGGCTTTTCCATGACCCGTCCTTGGACTACCTGGGACTGGTCAGGTTTCGAATATCTCCCCATCCTGCCGCGCGTGGTGTATGGGCGCATCGTCGTGAGCCCCATGCGATGGGTACCCGACCGTCACGTTCGTGACACCACTCTGGAATGGTCGAGTTGGCAACGCGCTCTCAGTGCCTGGCGAAGCCGCTACTCCGTGCCCGACAACGTCCAGCTGTCCCGCGGTGACCATTCTCTCCCTGTGCATCTCGACGACACATGGCATCAGGAGATCCTGCGCGACGAGTTGAAGCGTGGAGACATACACATCACCGAGGATCTCACCGAGAACGGGCGGTTCTTGGGGTGGTGCGGCGGGCACACGAATGAAGTCGTCTTCCCCATGCACTCGGATTCCTCCTCGGCGAAGCCAAAAAGCCAGATGGCCCAGCTCCCTCCGATCACCGTGAATGACAAGCATCGGAAGATACATCTGCCCGGCGGCGAATGGCTGTTCTCCAGTTTCTACCTGCGCGGTCACCGGCAAGATTCCTTCATTGCGCATCGACTTCCCGAGCTGCTGCGCGAAATATCACCGCACATCCAATCATGGTTCTACATCCGGTACCGGGACCCGGCAGCTCATCTCCGTGTCCGTTTCCGAGGCAGCCCCGAGCAACTCCACAGGAACGCACTTCCCATCCTGGAGCGTCAGGCTTCCCGTTGGCGCGAATCGGGGGTCATTTCAGCCATGACTCTCGGGCAGTATGAGCCTGAAGAAATTCGCTACGGAGGAAGCGAGTCCACGCGGCTCGCCGAAAAGGTATTCGCTGTCGACAGCGTTTCAGCTGTGGCGCAGATGAGGGCTCTTCAGTCGGGTAGATTCCAGCTGCAGAGCGAACTGATCGCTGCCTTGAACTATGCGGTGCTGCTTGACGCAATTGGACCTTGGGACTGGGTGTCCTGGGTGGAATCCAGTGTCCTCAGGGGGGAAGATCACCGCACCTACCAAAAACTGCGTAAGCAGGCCGACCAGATCATCCTTCCTGGCCAGGCGGCCGACGCCCTGGCTCGCGTGTCAGGAATCCCAGAGATGGCTCGCCTGTGGAGCGAGGCGAATGAGTGTCGAGACTATGGGGCATCCATCGGTATCAGCTCACGCGAGTCGACGCTCCCAGCTGTGAATGAAGAAGCGATCCATTCCGTGTTGCACATGCAGCACAATCGAATATCAGGGATAGATCCGGCGCATGAAATGAGGAGCTTCGCTGTTCTCCGTGGCGTTGCGGCCACCCTTTCATCCAAGATGCGTCACAACAGTATGGGAGCGATGAAAGGGGTGCCCGTACGTGAGTGATACGTCCATGGACCGGATCACGCACATAGTCGAGTTTGTTCGGCAGCGGCTCAGCGATGTGGAGTTCACGAAGCAGAACACTCGTGTACCGGCCGAGAAATCTCTGAACGGGACGGATGAACCTGTCTGGGACGATCTTTCGCTGAGTTCCGGATATCCGGGTGTATCGCTGGCGTATGTCGGCGGTGCAGCTGTGGACCGACGACGCTTGATGCAGGCGCACGCGTATCTGGCCACCGCCGCTACAGCGGTGAATGAGCAGGCGCGGTCTGGCAGGGCGACCGCTGCGGGGATGTATATGGGCTCTGGGGCACTGGCGTTCGCGACGCTCGCTGCCCATCAGGCGGGCGGCGGCTACGCGAAGGCCCTCGAGTCTCTGGATAATGCGGTTGCGCGGGAGGCCCGGAGAATAGCTGAGAGCATATCCGCCTCGCCGATGATTTCGCTGGCCGACATCGACATCACGCGCGGACTCAGCGGCATGGGAAGGTATCTCCTGGCGCGGTACCGTACGGACGATCTGCGGACTGTTCTCTCATACTTCGTTGAGCTCTCCAAAGACAGGGAGATCGACGGTGTTCAGGTTCCCGGCTGGTGGGCCTCCGGCGGGCCCATACTTGGCCCGGCTCCTGACGAGTTCCAGTCCGGGCATCTGAATCTGGGCCTCGCACATGGAATCTGTGGTCCCCTCGCACTGCTGTCCCTTGCCCACCGGGCGGGCATCACGGTGGAGGGACACGAGGCGGCCATCGAGTACATCGTGCGGACGATTCTTGATCAGGCACTCACTGACGAGTGGGGCATGTACTGGCCCAACGTCGTGAGCCTTGACGACTGGCGGGCCCGTGCCGACACCGACATGACCGGGAAACGGGCCAGAACTCGCCCGTCGTGGTGTTACGGGGTCGCCGGCATCTCGCGCTCCTTGCAACTCGCAGCCCATGCCCTGGGCCGAGCTGAGTGGCGTGCGGTCGCCAAGAAATCCTTGATTTCCTTGACAGCCATCCCGCTGGACGACCTCGGATTCGATGACGCGTCTTTCTGTCACGGCTGGGCCGGCCTTCTTCACATCGTTCGGATGTGTAACCAGGAGTATGCGGACGAGCGACTCGAAAAATATACTCATGCCCTTGCGAGGCGTGTAGTCGAATTGTTCGACGAAGATGCGCCCTTCGCCTTCCGGGGGTCCATGCTGAACGTTCCGATGGGAGTGGACAGCAGCGGCCTGCTGGAAGGAGCGACTGGAATCGCACTCGCCCTGGAGCTGTATGCGGAGGGTGCCCCCGCAGGCGCAGGCTTGGACGTCTGCACCCTCATGGGGTGACTTCCGCTCGTAGGACAGCGCGTTCGCGTACGTCAACGGGGGCGCCCCGGGCCGGAGTCAGGCCTCGGGCGCCCGCGCGAGTCACAGTCTCCGCCACCACCAGCGACAGGAGCGACGGCGTCCCGATGGTCCGGGTCACCCGGAACCCCGCCTCGTCGAAGAGCCGGGTGAGCTCCCTCTCCGTGCGCTCGTGGCCGCGGAGCTGGACCTGCAGGCCAGGGGCGCCCCCGCTGACGTACCCACTCGCGCGTCAGACGGGTACGGCCTCGATGAGCGCGGGGAACGCCCCTGTCTCGATGATGCGGGTCAGGGTGAAACCGACTTGCTGGAACAGGGAGTTGAACTCGTCCTCGGTGCGTTCGCGGCCGCTGGCCACGCTCAGCATGATGAGGTCCACGACCTTGCTGAGGTCGGGGTCGTTGCCCTCGGGCATGACGGTGTCGACGACCAGGAGGCGGCCGGAGGGCGGGATGACGGCGCGGACGGAGGCGAGGATGCGCAGGCTGTGCTCGTCGCTCCAGTCGTGCAGGATGTTCTTGAGGACGTAGAGGTCACCGCCCTCGGGGACCGCGCGGAAGAAGTCGCCGCTCTCCACGCGCCAGCGGCCCGCGAGTTCCTTGACGTCGAGCAGGTGCCCGGCGACGGTCTGCTCCTGGTCGAAGAGGACGCCGGAGAGCCCCGGGTGCTGCCGGAGCACGGCCCGCAGGAGCCCGCCCTGGCCGCCGGCCACGTCGACGACGGTGCCGCTGTCGGGGAACGGGTAGGCCGTGGCGATCATGTCGTTGAGCGGGCCGGACAAGGCCGACATGCCCTTGTCGAAGCTCTCCTGCGCCTCGGGGTGGCTCGCCAGGTGGTCGAAGAACGGTGCTCCGTAGGCGAGCTCGAAGCCGGGTTTCCCGGTGCGGACGGCGTCTTCGAGCGCGCCGAACGAACGCGTCATGGCCTCCCCCGTACCGAAGAGGACCCCGTCCCGCAGGGAACCGGGCCCCTCGCGCAGGGCCTGCGCCGAGGGCGTCAGCTCGAACACGCCGGGCTCCCGCTCCCGGAAGACCCCCCGGCTCGCCAGCAGCCGCAGCACACGCCGCAGCGAGTCGGCGTGCACCTCGGCCCGCCGGCCGAGCTCGTCCACGGGCAGCGGGCCCTGCGCGAGGTGGTCGGCCACGCGGTGCACCGCGACGGTGCGCAGCGCGGCGGAGAAGACCGAGCCGAAGACGAGCCCCATCAGACCGATGGTGTCCTCGGGGGTGGGGGCGGCGGCGTCGGCGGACGAACCGGCCGAACCGGCCGGATCAGTGGGGCTGGACGAACTGGTCAACGTACGACTCCCGTCCTTGGCTTGGAGATGCCGTCAGGGTCGCAGCGCGGGGTTGAACCTGTCACGGCGTCGGCCGCGGGGACCGGCGAAGTCTGGCCATGCGGGCCTGCCCTGGTCCGGCCGGCAGTCGTGGGGGACGAGTGGCGGGCGTGTCGTCGCGAAGTCGCCGGTAACATCCATCGCCCCCCAGGCGTGTTCCAGTCAGAGGCAGGCAACGAGCCCTGCACGCGAGCGGGCCGGAGCAAGGGTCCGGGACGGGGGACGATGGTGACGCAGTCGGACGGCTCGGCGGACGGCGCAGTGGACGCCACCGCGGAGTTCGACGCGTTCTACGCCGCTACGGCCAAGAGGCTCGTCGCCACGGTCTACGCGATGACCGGGGACCTGGCGGAGGCGGAGGACGCGGTTCAGGAAGCATACGTACGCGCCTGGCAGCGGTGGGAGCGGATCACCCGGGACGACGCCGATCCACTGCCTTGGGTACGTACGGTCGCCACGCGCCTGGCGATCAGCACATGGCGCCGCACGCGCAACCGCGTACGCGCCCACTTCCGGCACGGCCCGCAGACGGACGTGCCGGAGCTGTCGGCGGACCGAGTGGCGCTGGTGGAGGCACTGCGCGAACTGCCGCCGCAGCAACGGCAGGTCGTCGTCCTGCATCACCTGCTCGATTTGCCCGTGGAGCAGGTGGCGCGGGAGACCGGCGCGTCCAACGGGGCCGTCCGCACGCGGTTGAGCCGGGCGCGCAAGGTGCTCGGCACGAGCTTGACGGGCGGTGAGGGCGTCGGCCGGAACCGGCCCACGTTCACCACGGAAGAGGTGGC
The DNA here is from genome assembly GCF_014649395.1 of Streptomyces aureoverticillatus. Classification (GTDB taxonomy): domain Bacteria; phylum Actinomycetota; class Actinomycetes; order Streptomycetales; family Streptomycetaceae; genus Streptomyces; species Streptomyces aureoverticillatus. Next base: position 412,492 of record NZ_BMSY01000001.1, on the reverse strand, counting down.
CAACCATGGCTGACGTGCAGTTCGACGGCAACGCCAAGGTCGACGCGCTGCTGGACGAGGTGCCGGTACGACTGCCGAGCGCGGCCGAGGTACGGGCCCGGAGCGGCCGCCGGAGCACCCGGCGGCGCGGTGCGGCGGTGGCGGCGGTCGTGGCGGTGCTCGCGGCCGGTGCCGTGACGTGGGCGGCCCTGCCGCACGGGGGCGACGAGCAGGACGTGCGCCCGGCGCGGACCCCGGAGGGCCCGGCGTTCGTCGTCAGCGGGATGCCGCGCATCCTGCCCTCCGACCAGGTCCCGGACAACGCGCGTTGGAACTGGCACACGCTCGAAGACGGTGAGAACGACGAGCCCTTGCCCCGGGCGGGCGGCCCTGGCGTCTGCCCCGAGTCGTACCGCGCGCGGAAGACTCCGGAGCACACCCAGTTCTCCGGCGTCTACTACTCCGAAGCCCCGGACCGGGACGCGTCCGCCAGCCACCGCGTCGTCGAATACCCCAGCGCCACCACGGCCCGCCGCGAGCTGGCGGCGTACCAGGACGAACTCCTCTCCTGCGGCCTCCACTTCTACGCCGGCAAGCACCCCCACTGGTCCGGCAGCGCCAAGAACGACGGCTCGAAGCTGCACGTGACCGCCGAGCGGAGTGGCAGGTGGATCTCGGTGGTGGAGGTCGTGGCCGACCCGGAGGACGGATAGCCGAAGAAGCCGTACGATCAGCCGCTGCCTCGCCCCGGCCTCGCACAGCGGAGAGCCGGCGTCAAGCCGCCCGACGATCGACCGTAGCGCGGCGTAGTCCCTACGCCCGGGCCGGCGAGGTCGGGCGGCCGGAATGTGGCATCCGGATGGCCTCCTCCTCATACGGCCGGGCTGAATATGCGGTTCGTTCCCTATGCCGCGATATTTGGCGATAACGCGTGCACGCAGGCGCGCAGAGCACTCGAGGAGGCAAGCCATGCGTGGAGCCACGCAGGCCAAGTGGGCCGCTTGTGCGGTGGCCGTCGCGGTCGCGGCGACGGCCTGTGGGGGTGGGGGCGGCGGTGGCGGCGACGGCTCCGGGGTCGTGGGGTCCTCCTGGGGGGATCCGCAGAACCCGCTGGAGCCGGCGAACACGAACGAGGTGCAGGGCGGCAAGGTCCTCGACATGATCGTGCGGGGGCTGAAGCGGTACGACCCGAAGACCGGCGAGGCGCGGGACATGATCGCCGAGTCGATCGACACCAAGGACTCGCAGAACTTCACCGTCAAGATCAAGAGCGGGTGGAAGTTCAGCAACGGGGAGGCGGTCACCGCCAAGTCGTTCGTCGACGCGTGGAACTACGGGGCGCATCTCAAGAACAACCAGAAGAACGCCTACTTCTTCGGGTACATCGAGGGGTACGACAAGGTGCACCCGGAGAAGGGGGACGCGAGTGCGGAGACGTTGTCGGGGCTGAAGGTCGTCGACGACCGGACCTTCACCGTGAAGCTCACGCAGAAGTTCTCCACCTGGCCCGACACCCTCGGCTACCCGGCCTTCGCCCCGCTGCCCAAGGCGTTCTTCGACGACCGCGCGGCCTGGCTGTCCAAGCCGATCGGCAACGGCCCGTACACCGTGAAGTCGTACCAGAAGGGCTCCAAGATGGAGCTCAGGAAGTGGGACGGCTACAGCGGGGACGACAAGGCGCAGAACGGCGGCGTCGACCTGAAGGTCTACACCGACAACAACACCGCGTACACGGACCTCATGGCGGGGAATCTGGATCTCGTCGATGATGTTCCGGCTTCCCAGCTCAAGAACGTGAAGAGCGATCTCGGGGACCGGTACATCAACACTCCCGCCGGGATCATCCAGACTCTTGCCTTTCCCTTCTACGACAAGAAGTGGGACAAGGCGGGGACGGAGAAGGTCCGGCAGGGGCTCTCCCGGGCCATCAACCGGGAGCAGATCACCGAGACGATCTTCCAGAAGACGCGTACGCCCGCCAAGGACTGGACCTCGCCGGTGCTCGGCGAGGACGGCGGCTACAGCGACAGCCTGTGCGGCGACTGGTGCGAGTACGACGCCGGCGAGGCCAAGAAGCTGGTCGAGGAGGGCGGCGGCATCCCCGGCGGCACCCTGAAGATCTCGTACAACGCGGACACCGGCTCGCACAAGGAATGGGTGGACGCCGTCTGCAACTCCATCAACAAGGCGCTCGGCAAGGGCAACGCGTGTGTCGGGAACCCGATCGGCACCTTCGCCGACTTCAGGAGCCAGGCCTCGCAGCAGAAGCTGGACGGCGCCTGGCGCGCGGGCTGGCAGATGGACTACCCGCTGATCCAGAACTTCCTGGAGCCGAACTACTTCACGGACGCCCCGTCCAACGACGGCAAGTACTCCGACAAGGAGTTCGACAAGCTCATCAACGAGGCCAACGGCGAGACGGACACCGCCAAGGCCGTCACCAAGTTCCAGGACGCCGAGAAGGTCCTCGCCAAGGACATGCCCGCCATCCCGCTCTGGTACCAGAACGGCAGCGCCGGCTACTCCGACCGGGTCTCGGACGTCTCACTGAACCAGTTCAGCGTGCCGGTGTACGAGGCGATCAAGGTCAACTGACCCCGGCGCCGGGGCGGCCGCTCCGGCCGCCCCCGCCAGCCCCCTCCCGCTACCTCCGGAGCGAGCCCCCATGGGTCGTTATGTGATCCGGCGTCTGCTGCAGATGATCCCGGTCTTCTTCGGCGCCACGCTGCTGATCTTCCTGATGGTGAACGTGATGGGCGACCCCATCGCGGGCCTGTGCGGCGACCGCAAGTGCGATCCCGCGACCGCCGCCCAGCTCAAGAAGGAGTTCGGCCTCGACAAGCCCGTGTGGCACCAATACGCGACGTACATGGGCAATGTCTTCACGGGGGACTTCGGCACCGCCTTCAACGGACAGAAGGTCACCGAGCTGATGTCGACGGCGTTTCCGGTGACGATCCGGCTCACCCTCGTCGCCATCGTCTTCGAGATCGTCATCGGCATCACGCTCGGCGTCGTCACGGGACTGCGGCGCGGCAAGCCCATCGACACGGCGGTGCTGCTCCTCACCCTGATCGTCATCTCCGTACCGACGTTCGTGACCGGCCTGCTGCTCCAGCTGCTGCTCGGCGTGGAGTGGGGCGTCATCAAACCGTCGGTGTCGTCCGAGGCGACCGTCGACGAGCTGATCGTGCCGGGGCTCGTCCTCGCCTCCGTCTCGCTCGCGTACGTCACCCGCCTCACGCGGACCTCCATCGCCGAGAACCGGCGCGCCGACTACGTACGCACCGCCGTGGCCAAGGGGCTGCCGCGGCGGCGCGTGATCACCAGGCACCTGCTGCGGAATTCACTCATCCCGGTGGTCACCTTCATCGGCACCGACGTCGGCGCGCTGATGGGCGGCGCCATCGTCACCGAGCGGATCTTCAACATCCACGGCGTCGGCTTCCAGCTCTACCAGGGGATTCTGCGGCAGAGCACCCAGACCGTGGTCGGGTTCGTGACGGTGCTCGTCCTGGTCTTCCTGGTGGCGAACCTGATCGTCGACCTGCTGTACGCCGTACTCGACCCGAGGATCCGCTATGCCTGAACCCCATGACCCCGCCGAGGGGGCCATCGCCGGGACCGGCGCGGGCGGCGCGATGGACCTCGCCGCGAGCGAGGCGACGACGCTGGCGCCGGGGCAGCAGGGCGAGCCGGGCGGCCCGGGCGGCACCGGAGCCGGGGCCCCCGCCCGCAGCCTGTGGTCCGACGCCTGGCGCGACCTGCGCCGCAACCCGGTCTTCATCATCTCGGGCCTGATCATCGTCTTCTTGGTGTTCATCTCGCTGTGGCCCTCCGCGATCGCCTCCGGCGACCCGCTGGACTGCGACCTCGCCAACGCCCAGAAGGGCTCCTCGCCGGGCCACCCCTTCGGCTTCGACGGCCAGGGCTGCGACGTCTATACGAGGACGGTGTACGGCGCCCGCGCCTCCGTCACCGTCGGGGTGTGCGCCACGCTCGGCGTCGCGCTCCTCGGCAGCGTCCTCGGCGGGCTCGCCGGGTTCTTCGGCGGCGCGTGGGACGCGATCCTCTCCCGCATCACCGACGTCTTCTTCGCCATCCCGGTCGTCCTCGGCGGTCTGGTGCTGCTGTCCGTCGTCACCAGCAACACCGTCTGGCCGGTGATCGGCTTCATGGTGCTGCTCGGCTGGCCGCAGATCTCCCGCATCGCCCGCGGCTCGGTGATCACCGCGAAACAGAACGACTACGTGCAGGCCGCCCGCGCCCTCGGCGCCTCCAACTCGCGGATGCTGCTCCGGCACATCGCGCCCAACGCCGTCGCCCCGGTCATCGTCGTGGCGACCATCGCGCTCGGTACGTACATCGCGCTCGAAGCGACCCTGTCGTACCTCGGCGTCGGCCTGAAGCCACCCACCGTGAGCTGGGGCATCGACATCTCGGCCGCGTCCCAGTACATCCGCAACGCCCCGCACATGCTGCTCTGGCCCGCCGGCGCCCTGGCGATCACCGTGCTCGCGTTCATCATGCTCGGCGACGCGGTGCGCGACGCCCTCGACCCGAAGCTGAGGTAGGCGCCATGGCATCCACGGCATCACCGCTGTCCAAGGAACCCACGGCGCCACCGGCCCCCCTGCTGCTCGAAGTGCGCGATCTGCACGTGGAGTTCAGGACCCGCGACGGCATCGCCAAGGCCGTCAACGGCGTCGACTACGGCGTGCGGGCGGGCGAGACGCTGGCCGTGCTCGGCGAGTCCGGGTCGGGCAAGTCCGTCACCGCCCAGGCGATCATGGGCATCCTCGACGTGCCGCCCGGCCGCATCACCTCCGGCGAGATCCTCTTTCACGGCCAGGACCTGCTGAAGCTCAAGGAGGAGGAGCGGCGCAGGATCCGCGGGTCCGGCATGGCCATGATCTTCCAGGACGCGCTGAGCTCCCTCAACCCGGTGCTCAGCGTCGGCGACCAGCTCGGCGAGATGTTCACCGTGCACCGGGGGATGTCCCGCAAGGACGCGCGGGCCAAGGCCGTCGAGCTGATGGACCGGGTGCGCATCCCGGCCGCCAGGGAGCGGGTCACCCAGTACCCGCACCAGTTCAGCGGCGGCATGCGCCAGCGCATCATGATCGCCATGGCAATGGCCCTCGAACCGTCCCTGATCATCGCCGACGAGCCGACGACGGCCCTGGACGTCACCGTCCAGGCCCAGGTCATGGACCTGCTCGCCGAGCTTCAGCGCGAGCTCAACATGGGCCTCATCCTCATCACCCACGACCTGGGCGTCGTCGCCGACGTGGCCGACACCATCGCCGTCATGTACGCGGGCCGCATCGTCGAGAAGGCCCCCGTCCACGAGATCTACAAGGCCCCCGCCCACCCCTACACCAAGGGCCTGCTCGAATCGATCCCGCGCCTCGACCAGAAGGGCCAGGACCTCTACGCCATCAAGGGCCTGCCGCCCAACCTCCTCAACATCCCGCCCGGCTGCGCCTTCAACCCGCGCTGCCCGATGGCCCAGGACATCTGCCGCACCGACGTCCCGCCACTGGCCAAGGTCACCTACGAAGGTCTGACGGCCGAGCGCCGCAGCGCCTGCCACTTCTGGAAGGAGACCCTCCGTGGCTGAGCCCACCGCTGAGCCCATCCTGGAAGTGCGGGGGCTCGTGAAGCACTACCCGCTCACGCAGGGGATTGTGATCAAGCGTCAGATCGGCGCGGTGAAGGCCGTCGACGGCGTGGACTTCGACCTCGGCAGCGGGGAGACGCTCGGCATCGTCGGTGAGTCCGGGTGCGGGAAGTCCACGGTCGCGAAGATGCTGGTCAACCTGGAGCGGCCGACCGCCGGGGAGATCCGCTACAAGGGCGAGGACATCACCAGGCTGTCCGGGCGGGCGCTGAAGGCTGTGCGCCGGAACATCCAGATGGTGTTCCAGGACCCGTACACCTCGCTCAACCCCCGTATGACGGTCGGCGACATCATCGGGGAGCCGTACGAGATCCATCCCGAGGTGGCCCCGAAGGGCTCGCGCCGCCAGAAGGTCCAGGACCTGCTCGACGTCGTCGGCCTCAACCCCGAATACATCAACCGCTATCCCCACCAGTTCTCCGGCGGTCAGCGGCAGCGCATCGGCATCGCGCGGGGGCTCGCGCTGCGGCCCGAGGTCATCGTCGCGGACGAGCCGGTGTCCGCGCTCGATGTGTCGGTGCAGGCGCAGGTCGTGAATCTGCTGGAGCGGCTGCAGAGCGAGTTCCGGCTTTCGTACGTGTTCATCGCGCACGACCTGTCGATCGTCCGGCACATCTCCGACCGGGTGGGGGTGATGTATCTCGGGCGGATCGTCGAGGTCGGCTCCGACGCGGAGATCTACGAGCATCCGACGCATCCGTACACGCAGGCGTTGCTGTCGGCCGTGCCTGTGCCCGATCCCGGGGCGCGGGAGCATCGTGAGCGGATCATTCTGAGCGGGGATGTGCCCTCGCCGGCGAATCCGCCCTCGGGGTGTCGGTTTCGGACTCGGTGCTGGAAGGCGCGCGAGCGGTGTGCCCTCGAGGTCCCGGAACTCGCCGTTCCGGCGGAGTTCCGGGGTCTCAGTGGGCCTGCGGCGCATGATTCGGCTTGCCATTTCGCGGAGGAGAAGCACGTCGTGCCGTAGGTCCCTCGCGGGGCGCCCCAGTCCCGCCCTTTTCCCTAAACCATGGGGCTGCGCCCCCTGGACCCCCGCTGGGGGGGTGTCCCGGGCGGGTGGGATGGGCCCCTGGCGAGGCCGATTGTCCCGCTCGGGTGGGACGGGCCTCCGCCGATCGCCGCTCCGCGGCTCGTCCTCAATCTCCCCCAAGCTCTTAAGGAGCAGGGGGGACCCCTCGACGGGCTTTTTCCCACCCACCCGCCCTTTTTCGCCCTCCGGGCGGGAGGGGAGGGGGGCGGGCTTTTGCCTTCGGGCACGCGAGCAGGGCGGGGCTTTCGCCCTTCGGGCGCGAGAGCGGGTGGGTTTTCGCCCTTCGGGCGTGAGGGAGGGGTGGGGTTTCGCCCGCGGGGTGTGGTGGGGGCAGGCAGGTCTCGCCCTTCGGGCTTGGTGGCAGGGGCGGGGCTTCCGTCCTTCGGGCGTGGGGGAGGGGGCTTTCGCCCGTGGGCGGGAGGGTGAGGCTGCGCCCTTCGGGCGGGCGGGTGGGGCTTCGCTCTTCGTGCGTGAGGACGGGGGGCTATCGCCCATGGGGCGTGGTGTGGGGGCAGGTCTCGCCCTCCGGGGCTGGTGGCGCGGGTGGGGCTTCGCTCTTCGTGCGTGAGGGAGGGGGGGCTTTCGCTCGTGGGGTGTGGTGTGGGGGCAGGTCTCGCTCTCCGGGGCTGGTGGCGCGGGTGGGGCTTCGCTCTTCGTGCGTGGGGGAGGGGGGCTTTCGCTCGTGGGCGGGAGGCTGGAGCTTCGCCCCTCGGGCTTGGTTGTGTGGGCGAGGGCTTCGCTCTTCGGGCCTGGCGAAGGGTGGGCTATCGCCCCTGGGCGGGAGGGCGGGGCTTTGCCCTTCGGGCTTGGTGGCGCGGGTGGGGCTTTGCTCTTCGGGTGTGGGGGAGGGGTGGGTTTTCGCGCCTCGGGTGTGGTGGGGGGGCTTCGCGCTTCGGGCCTGGTGGGGTGGGTGGGGCCTTGTCCTTTGGTGGAGTGGGGTGGGTGGGCGGGGAAATATAGCCCCTCCGGCGTTTGAGGAGCGGGGTCTGGGGCGGAGCCCCAGGAGAGGGCGGGCGGGTGGGGAAAGCCCGTCGAGGGGGTCCCCCCTGCTCCTTAAGAGCTTGGGGGAGTTTGAGGACGAGGCGCGCAGCGCCGATCTGCGGTGCGCACGGGGGCGGCCAGGAAACAGGGCGGCAACCCGGCCGACCCGTGGCCGATATGAGGGCGCGCCATCCTGGTGGCGTACGGCCGTGCGGGTGCCGTTGGACCGGCCGGGGTGCGCCATGTCACCCCGGCCGGTCGCGCCGCACGAGCCCGCGGCCAGGCGTGCCGCACGAGCCCGCGGCCAGGCGTGCCGCACGAGCCCGCGGCCAGGCGAGCCGCACGAGCCCGCCGCTAGGCGAGCCGCAACGCGCGGTTGAGGAAGTCGACCTGGAGGAGGAGCAGGTTTTCCGCGACCTGTTCCTGGGGGGTCATGTGCGTGACCCCGGACAAGGGGAGCACTTCGTGGGGGCGGCCCGCGGCTAGCAGCGCCGAGGACAGGCGCAGGGCGTGCGCGACGACCACGTTGTCGTCGGCGAGGCCGTGGATGATCAGCATCGGCCGGTGCGGTTCCCCGGGGTCGACGAGCCCGTCGTCGGAGACGAGGGAGCTGTTGCGGTAGGCCTCGGGGGAGGTGGAGGGGTCGCCCAGGTAGCGCTCCTGGTAGTGGGTGTCGTAGAGGCGGAGGTCCGTCACGGGCGCGCCGGCCACCGCCGCGTGGAAGACGTCCGGGCGGCGCAGGACGGCCATGGCGGAGAGGTAGCCGCCGAAGGACCAGCCGCGCATGGCGACGCGGGAGAGGTCGAGAGGGAAGCGCTCCGCGAGGGCGTGCAGGGCTTCGACCTGGTCGTCCAACGTCCGGGTCAAGTCCCCCGCGACGGCCTTCTCCCAGGCGGGGGAGCGGCCGGGGGTGCCCCGCCCGTCCGCGACCACCACGGCGAAGCCCTGGTCGGCGAACCACTGGGAGGTGAGGTAGACGTTCTGCGCCTTGAGGACGCGCTGCGCGTGCGGACCGCCGTACGGATCCATGAGTACGGGAAGCGGCCCGTCCGCCGGGTCGTACCCCGTGGGGAGCAGTACGGCGCACGGAATCCGCCGCGCGCCCCCTTCGGTGAGCGTCACGCGCGGGGTGAGCCCCGGCCGCTGGGCGTGCGAGGCGACAGTGGCCACCTGCTTGCCGTCGCGCAGCACGGACACGCGTGAGCCGGGACGGTCCAAAGTGGCCGAAACCAGCACGGTGACGTCGCCCGCCCGCACCGCCGAGTGCACCCCGGCCTCCTGCGAGACCCGCTCCACGCCCAGCTCGTTGACGCGGTAGACGTGTACCTCGCCGAGCTCCGGATCGGCGGCCCCCGGACCCGCGGAAGCCGAGATCAGCGCGGAGTCCTCGGTCACGTCGAGCACCGCGCGCACATGGAGCTGAGCACCCGTCAGCGGCCGCTCGCCCCAGGCGAGGACCCGCGCGCCGCCCTCGTCCGCGATCCGCACGAGCCGCCCGCTCGGCGACCAGCAGGGCGAACCGGGGAAGAGTTCGAGCCAGTCGTCGTCCTCGTCCGCGTGCACCATCCGCGTCGAGCCGTTGTCCGGGTCCACCGCGAGGTAGAGGGCGCTGCGCTGGTCGCGGGCCTGCACCAGGAGCAGCGGCGCGCCGTCCGTCGACCAGTGCACCCGGGCCAGGTAGGGATAGCGGGCGCGGTCCCACACGACTTCCGTGCGCACCCCGTCCAGACCGACCACGAAGAGGCGTACGTCCGCGTTGGCGGTGCCCGCCGCCGGATAGCGCACCGCCGTCGGCTCCCGGTCCGGATGCGCCGGATCCGCGATCCACCAGCGCTGTACGGGCGCTTCGTCGACCCGCGCGACCAGGAGCCGGTCGGACTCGGGCGACCACCAGAAGCCGCGGAAGCGCTGCATCTCCTCGGCGGCGATGAACTCCGCGAGGCCGTACGTCACCGTGTCCGCCTCCACGGCGTCCGGTGCCGCGAGCGCCCTGTCGTCCCCGCCGTCGGCGCCCGTGACGCGCAGGGCGCCCCCGGCGACGTACGCGATGTGCCGGCCGTCGGGCGAGGGGCGCGGGTCGATCACCGGTCCCGGCACGGGCAGTTCGCGTGCCGTGCCCGCCCGCAGCTCCGCGGCGAACAGCTTGCCGGACAGCGCGAAGGCGGCCAGTTCCACGGCGGCGTCCGTGGCGTACCCGACGATGCCCGCGCCGCCCTCGCGGCTGCGCTCGCGCCGCGCCCGCTCCGCCGCCGAAAGACGCTCCGCCGAGCCGTCGAGGAGCGTCTGCGGATCGGCCGCCAGGCGTTCGGTCGCGTCCCCGTCCGCGAGGTCGAGGACCCACAGGCGGCCGGTCCGGTCGGTGCCGGAGGCGGAGCGTACGAAGACGACGCGGGAACCGTCGGGAGCCACGGTGAAGGCTCGGGGCGCGCCGAGGGAGAAGCGCTGCGTTCGGGCGTGCTGCCGAGGGAAGGAAAGCCGCTGCGCGGAACCTTCCTGGGGCCCGTCGGTTTCGGGGGTCTCGGTGGTCATTCCCCGAGCCTATGGCTGATGCGCCCCTCGTGCTGCGGTGCTCCGACTCATGTGGCCCGACACATAGTTATGATCCGTAGCGCTTGGTGGGTATGACCTTGCTGGCACGGCGAGTTGGGTCCCGTCGGCCGGACGCGGGGGGCGGTCCGGGGCAGCTCGGGGCAGTGGGTCGGGAACTTTGTCGGGACACGGGAATGGGAGGTGAACCGCCGTGGCACTCTCGGTATCGGTGGTGCTGCTGCTGGCGATCATCGTGGTCATGCTGGTGCGGAAACAGGGGCTCAAGACGATCCACGCGATCGTGTGCGCGCTGCTCGGCTTCTATCTCGCCAGTTCGTCGCTCGCGCCGACCATCGATGAGTTGTCGACGAATCTCGCGGGGGTCATCGAGGACATCAAGTTCTGACGGTTCCCACCGGAGAGGGCAGGGGGGGCGGGGGGCTCGGGCCCGCGGCGGTGCGCCGCGGGCTCGTAGGCTGTTCCCATGACGGAACAGCCCGCCCGGCGCCTGCTGCTCGTGCACGCGCACCCCGATGACGAGTCGATCAACAATGGCGCGACCATGGCCAAGTACGCGGCCGAGGGCGCCCGAGTCACGGTGGTGACCTGCACGCTCGGCGAGGAGGGCGAGGTCATCCCGCCGTCGCTCGCACATCTGGCCGCTGACCGTGAGGACGTGCTCGGCGCGCACCGCATCGGTGAGCTCGCCGCCGCGATGAAGGAGCTCGGCGTCGCCGACCACCGCTTCCTCGGCGGCACCGGCCGGTACCGCGACTCCGGGATGATGGGCACCGAGCAGAACCACCGCCCCGGCGCCTTCTGGTCCGCCGACGTCGACGAGGCCGCCGCGCATCTCGTCGAGGTGATCCGCGAGGTGCGGCCCCAGGTGCTCGTCACGTACGACCCGGACGGCGGCTACGGCCACCCCGACCACATCCAGGCCCACCGCGTCGCCATGCGCGCCGTGGACCTCGCGGCCGAGCCCGCCTTCCGCGCCGACCTGGGCGAGGCGCACACCGTCGCCAAGGTCTACTGGAACCGCGCGCCCCGCTCCGTCGTCGAGGAACGCTTCCGGTGGCTGGCGGGCGTCCTCGGCGCATCGCCGTTCACGGCCGCCGCCACGGTGGCCGACGTGCCGGGCGTGACCGACGACGAGCGCGTCACGGCGGAGATCGACGGCCGGGACTTCGGGGTGGCGAAGGCGGCGGCTATGCGCGCCCACGCGACCCAGATCGAGGTCCGCGAGCCGCTGTTCGCGCTGTCCAACGGCCTGGCGCAGCCGATCTTCGACGTGGAGTACTACGAACTGGTGAGAGGCGGGGCGGGCACGGTGCGCGGAGTGCGCGAGACGGATCTGTTCGCGGGGCTCGATTCCGCAGGGCTCGATGAGGCGGAGTCCACGGGGCTCGACGCGACGGCGACGGAGGGTGAGAAGTGAGCGCGCGGTCCAGGGCTTCATCGTCGTCGGCAGGCAAGGGCCCTTCGGTCAAGGCTTCGGCTGCCAAGGCTTCGGCTTCGGCGGACAAGGCCGGCGCGGGCAAGTCGGCCAAGCCTGCCCGTGCGGGCGCCGCGTCCGGAGGAAGCGGAAGAGGTGCTTCCGGGGCGGCTGCCGGACGTGGCGGTGCGGCGGCCCCCGCGCGGGGGGCGGCCGGTTCCGGCGCGGCCGCGGCGCCGGGCAGCTTCCTGGCGCAGCCGCTCAACGTCGCCCGCCTGGCCGCGTACGCCGGGCTCTTCGTGCTCGGCGCGGTCGTCGGGATCGCGGGCGCGCTCGCCCAACAGGGGTGGTTCCCGGGCGGGTTGCTGCTCGCGCTCGTCGGATCCGCCGGTGCCTTCTACGGCGGCTCGCGCGCCACGGGCACCCGGGGCGGCGCCGTCGCGCCCGCCGCGGGCTGGCTCGCCGCCGTCATGCTGCTCACGGCCACGCGTCCGGAGGGCGACTTCGTGTTCGGCGCCGGTGTCGGCTCGTACGCCTTCCTGCTGGGCGGTATGGGCGTGGCTGTGATGTGTGCCACCCTCGGGCAGTCACCGCAACCGGGCTCGTCCGACGCCCGACTTGGCAAGTGACGTACCACTTGAACCCGTGTCCCGCACGGGTTTGAGGCCGGTCACGGGATGCCCGTGGGCGGCGGCCAGTATGGTGGTGCGCGCCGCCGAGCCGCCCGAGTGGTCGAGACGGGCGGCGGAGCCAACCAGGAGAACCTGCCTTGAGTCGTGAAACTGACAGTTCGTCCTCCGGTCCCCAGGGGCGCACAGGAGCTGCGTACCCCTCGGGGACGCCGCCGTACGGCTCGCCCGCACAGGGCGCCACGCCCGACGGCGGCCCGGACGGCGTCGGCCCGGGGGCCGGCGACGAGCGGACCGACGAACCCAAGACCGAGACCACGCTGACCACCCGCATCCGGATCAACATCCCGGGCTCGCGGCCGATCCCGCCCGTCGTCATGCGCACGCCGGTCGGCGACGCCGACGGCGAGAGAGGCGCGGACCCCACGCGTGCGGACGGCGCCAGGAGCACGGGCTCGGGTGCGGGCGCCCTCAGTGGCGCGGGCGCGACGGGGCTCTCCGGTCCTTCGGCCACGGGGGCCTCCTCCGCGGCCGCGTCCGCCGGGTCCGCCACGTCTGCCTCCACGTCCCCGGCCTCCGCCGCCGGTTCGCCCTCCGGGGCGTCGCCGCAGGCGTCCGCCGGTGGTGACGACGGCGACGAGAAGACGAGCGACTGGTTCGCGCCGCGCAAGAGTTCACCGAAGGGCGGGGCGGCTTCCTCCGGTTCTTCCGGTTCCTCCGGTGCTTCCGGTTCCTCTGGCCCTTCCGGTTCTTCTGGTTCGTCCGGGTCCGGTACCGGTTCGTACGACGTGTCCGGCGCCGTCGCGGCCGGGCCGCTGGGGTCGGGCGGGCCGCGGGGCGGGGAGCCGCAGCGCGGTGACCTGCCGTACTTCTCCGGCGACGAGGGCGACTACGGCCCCGCCGGGCCGACCGGGGGGCCGGTGAGCGGCGACGGTCCGCTGCTGCCGCCCACACCGCAGGCCGAGCACGGCGGATACCCCGACGGCTCCGACGCCTACGGCGACAGCGGGGCGTACGGCGACGGCAGCGGTGGCTACGACGACAGCGGTGCGGCGTACGGCGACGGCGCCGGGGCCTACGGCGACGGCCCCGCCGGTCCCGGTGGCCCCGGCCGCATGAGCGACGACACCGCCATCCTCACCCCGCAGAAGCCCGTGCCCGGCGGTCCCGGCGGCCCCGCAAGCCCCGGCGGCCAGCGCCCGCCCGCCCCCGGCGTCCCCGGATCGGGCACCCCCGGCGGCAACGTCTCCGGCGACACGCTGAACAGCGGCATCCCGGTCGTCCCGCCCGCGCAGAACTCGCCGTTCGCGCCCGGCGCGCACCTGGACGAGCCCGGCCCGCACACCCCGCCGAAGCTGCCTGAACCGGTCAAGCCGAACGTGCCGGCCGCGCCCGCGCCCAAGAAGAAGGGCCGCAACAAGCTGGTCCTCCTGGGCGGTCTGGTCGTCGTCCTCGGCTGCGGGGCGTACGGCGCGGGCCTGCTGATGAACCACGCCGACGTACCGAAGGGGACCACCGTCCTCGGCGTCGACGTCGGCGGCGGCACTCGCGACGAGGCCGTGAAGAAGCTCGACGCGGCGCTCGGCGAGCGCGTCAACAAGCCGCTGAAGCTGACGGTGGGCGGCGACCAGGTCACCCTGAAGCCGGACCAGGCGGGACTCACCCTCGACAGCCAGGCCACCGTGCGCGAAGCCGCGAGCAGCGACTACAACCCGGTGTCGGTGATCGGCGGCCTGTTCGGCGGCGAGCGCGTCGTCGAGCCCGTCATGCCCGTCGACGAGGAGAAGCTGACGGCCGCCCTGGAGCGGGCCGCGGGCGGCTCGGGATCGGCCAAGGAGGGCACGGTCAAGTTCGAGCCCGGCAAGGCCGTCCCCGTCTACGGCAGGGCGGGCAAGGGCATCGACGCCGAGAAGTCGTCGTCCGCGGTCGCCGAGGCGTACAAGAAGCAGGTGGAGACCGGCAGCGCGGGCACCGTCGCGGTGCCCGTCACCAACCGGAAGCCGACCGTCTCGAACACCGAGGTCGACCGGTTCATGAAGCGGTTCGCCAAGCCCGCCATGTCCGCCAACGTCACGATCACGGCGGGCGGCAAGTCGATCCCGCTCGGCCCGGCGAAGTCGCTGCCGCAGGTGCTCGGCGCGAAGGTCGTGAACGGCAAGCTCGTGGAGACGTACGACCTCGAAGCGCTCAAGCAGCTCTACGGCAACACCTTCGACGGCGTCCTGATCCAGCGCGGCAACGGCAAGAAGACGCCCGTCCAGCCGACGGACGTGGCCCAGGCGATGGGCAAGGCGCTGCGGGGCAAGACGACCGCGGAGCGGACGGGCGTCATCGAGACGAATCCCAGCTGACGCCCCCCCTTCGGGCGCTCCCTGTCACCCCGTCCGCATGACATCTGTCATGCGGATGTCACCACACCCGACACTGCCGCCGCACCGCTCTGGCCAGCAACGATGGTGGGCATGACGACGACAGTGACAAGGAACGCGGCGGGCCGGGCGACCGGCCCGGCCGCGAGCGCGGTGAGCGCGGTGAGCTTCCAGCGGGTGACCAAGGCCTACGGCGAGGTGCGGGCCGTCGACGGTCTCAGCCTCGACCTGTATCCCGGCGAGACGGTGGCGCTGCTCGGGCCGAACGGCGCGGGCAAGTCGTCCACGCTCGACCTGCTGCTCGGCCTGCGCCGCCCGGACAGCGGCACGGTGAGCGTGTTCGGCACCAGCCCGCGGGAGGCCATCACCGCGGGGCGGGTCGGCGCGATGCTGCAGAGCGGCGGACTCATGGACGAGGTCACCGTCCGCGAACTCGTCCGCCTCGCCTGCGCCCTGCATCCGCGGCCGTACCGGGTGGACGAGGTGCTGGCCCACGCGGGCATCACCCAGCTGGCCGACCGCAAGGTCGACAAGCTCTCCGGGGGCCAGCAGCAGCGCGTGCGGTTCGCGCTGGCCACGGCGGGCGCCAACGACCTGGTCGTCCTGGACGAGCCGACGACCGGCATGGACGTGACGGCGCGCCAGGCCTTCTGGGCGACCATGCGGGAGCAGGCGGACCAGGGCCGCGCGGTCCTGTTCGCCACCCACTACCTGGAGGAGGCCGACGCGATCGCGGACCGGGTCCTGGTGCTGCACCGCGGCCGGCTCCTCGCGGACGGCACGGCGGCCGAGATCAAGGCGAGGGCGGGAGCCCGCAAGGTCAGCTTCGACCTGGAAGAGCTGCGCGCGGGCGACCCGGGCCTCGAACAGCGGTTGCGGGAGCTGCCGTTCCTGTCGACGGTCGACGTGTCCGGGCACACGGTCCGGCTCCAGTCGACGGACGCCGACGCGACCGTGCACGCGCTGTACGGCCTCGGCGTCTACCCCCGCAACCTGGAGGTCGCGGGCCTCGGCCTGGAGCAGGCGTTCGTCGCGATCACGGCGGCGGAGGAGGCGAAGGCGGCATGACGAACCCCAACCCGGGCCTCAACTCAAGCCTCACCTCAGCGGCCCTCGTCAAGCTGGAGCTGATCCGCTCCCTGCGGAACAAGAAGTTCCTGTTCTTCTCCGTGCTCTATCCGGCGATGCTCTTCTTGATCATCGCGGGCGGCACGGACGCCACCACGAAGGTCGGCGACAGCGGTCTCGGGATGCCCGCGTTCATGATGGTCTCGATGGCGTCGTTCGGCGCGCTCACGGCCGTCCTGATGGGCAACAGCGAGCGCATCGCGAAGGAGCGGCAGAGCGGCTGGGTGCGCCAGCTCAGGCTGACGAGCCTGCCGGGCCGCGGCTATGTGCTCGCCAAGACGGCGAGCGCGGCCGTGGTCAGCCTGCCGTCGATCGTGGTCGTGTTCGTGGTCGCCGCCCTGGTCAAGGACGTCCGCCTGGACGCCTGGCAGTGGCTCGCGCTCACCGGGGCCATCTGGGCGGGCAGCCTCTGTTTCGCCGCGCTCGGCGTGGCCGTCGGCTATCTCGCGACGGGCGACGCGGTGCGGCCGGTCACGATGATCCTTTACTTCGGGCTCTCGATGCTCGGCGGGCTGTGGATGCCGACGGCGACGTTCCCGGGCTGGCTGCAGGGCCTGGCGGACTGGACGCCGACGCACGCGTACGCCGCGCTCGGCCGGGCCATCGAGCTGGGCGACGCGCCGCACGCGGGCGACGTCGCGCTGCTCGTGGCGTACTTCGCGGCGTTCGCGGCGGGCGCCGCGTGGCTGTACCGGAAGGACACACTGAAGGCGTGACAGAGCGACCGCACCTCGAGCGCCACCACCCCATGCACAGCTTCGGCCGCGCGCCCACGGACCGCCGCGCGGCCCGCGCGAAGCTCGCCTGGATCGGCATCTGGCTGGTCTTCATGGCGGCGCCGGTGAAGGACCTGGCGGACGGCGGCCGCTCCGCGGCGGCGACCGTGCTCGGCTCGCTCGGCCTCGCCGCGTTCATCGCCTGCTACCTCGTCCTGGTCTTCCGCTACACGACGAGGGTGCTCGTCTGGCGCTGGGTGTACGTCACGTACGGGGCGCTCGTGGCCCTCGCGGCCGCCCTGTCGACCGGCATGGACGCCGCCTGGCTCGGCCTGTGGGTGTACGTCGCGGTGTCGGCGGGCGCGGTCCTGCCGATGCGGCAGGCGCTGTGGGTGATCCCGTCCGTCACCGCGCTGATGCTGGTCATCGGCGTGTACGCCCAAGGGGTGGGGGTGGCCGACATGGTCACCGGACTCGGCGTGACGACCTTCCTCGTCGGGTTCGCGATGAGCGGCGTACGCCATCTGATCCGTACGACGGTCGAGCTGCGCCAGGCACGGGCGACGGTCGCCCAGCTGGCCGCCAACGAGGAGCGGTTGCGCCTGGCCCGCGATCTGCACGACCTGCTGGGCCACTCCCTGTCGCTGATCACGCTGAAGAGCGAGCTGGCCGGGCGGATGCTCCCCGCCCACCCGGACCGGGCCGCCCAGCAGGTGGCGGACATCGAACAGGTCAGCCGCCAGGCCCTGGTGGACGTGCGCGAGGCCGTCACCGGCTACCGCAGGCTCACCCTGTCCGGCCAGCTGGCCGCGGCCCGGACGGCCCTCACCGCGGCGGGGATCGAGGCGGACGTTCCGCTGGAGGTGCCCGGGGCTGGGGAAGACGGGGAAGAGGGGAGGCATGAGGCCGACGAGGAGCGCGTGTCCGGCGGGGAGCGACTGCCTCAGGAGGAGCGTGAGGCCGCCCTCGCCTGGGCGCTGCGTGAGGCCGTCACCAACGTCGTACGGCACAGCTCCGCCCGTCGCTGCGCGGTCACCCTCACCCGCCGCCAGACCCTCGCCGGCCCCGTCCTGGAGCTGGTGGTCGAGGACGACGGCGTGGGCCTCGCGCCCGGCAGCGGCCACGGGAACGGCCTGACGGGGCTCACGGAGCGCCTTGAGGCGGTCGGCGGCGCCCTCGACGTCACGTCGGGCACCGGTACAGGGGGCGGCCGCGGCGCGCGGCGGCAGGGCGCCGACCGGCCGGGATTCCGGCTCGTCGCGCGCGTACCGGCGGGGCCGGACCCGGCGGAGCGGGCCACCCCCACCGCCTTAGGATCGTCCGCATGACCGGCACGCACAGCCCCGCGGAGGACACCGGGCCCGCGCCCGACGGCCCCACCGCCACCGGTGGGCGCCCCATCCGGGTGCTCCTCGCCGAGGACCAGTCGATGGTCCGCGAGGCGCTCGCGGCGCTGCTCGGCCTGGAGCCGGACATCGAGGTCGTCGCGCAGGCGGCCCGGGGCGACGAGGTCCTGGCGGCCGCCCGCGCGCACGCCGTGGACGTGGCGCTCCTGGACATCGAGATGCCGGGGCGGACCGGCATCGAGGCGGCCGCGGAGCTGCGGGCCGCGCTGCCGGAGCTGAAGGTCGTCGTGCTCACCACGTTCGGGCGGCCCGGCTATCTGCGCAGCGCCATGGAGGCCGGGGCGGTCGCCTTCCTGGTCAAGGACGCGCCCGCGGCCCAGCTCGCCGACGCGGTGCGCCGGGTGCTCGCGGGGGAGCGCGTCATCGATCCCACGCTGGCGGCCGCCGCCCTGGCCGAGGGCGCCAACCCGCTGACGGACCGCGAGCGCGAGATCCTGCGCGCCGCCGCCGACGGCGCCACGAACGCCGAGCTCGCCGCCGCCCTGCACCTCTCCCAGGGCACGGTCCGCAACTACCTGTCGACGGCCATCCAGAAGCTGGCGGCCCGCAACCGCGCGGAGGCGGTCGGCATCGCACGCGAGAAGGGCTGGCTCTGAGCCGGTCGCAGGGGGACCCGCGCCCTGAAGGGGCGCGGGGCCCTGACACATGCGGCTCCGCCGCGCGGGCGCGACCAGCCAAGATGCGCCCGCAGAGCAAAGACGGCCCATCGCGGCACCTGCTGCGGAGCGCCTAATTCATCCGCGCCCGCGCGGCCCGCGCCTGCCGACGCACCCCGTCCGCCGCCGCCTCGTCCGTGGCGGCCAGCGCCTCGGCGTACGTGTCGAGTTCGGCGGCACCCGTGCGGAAGTCGCCGCGCTGGACGAGGAGCTGGGCGCGGTCGTAGCGCAGCCGGTCCGCGGGCGCGGGAAGCAGCAGGGACAGCTCGACGGCCCACAGGGCGACGTCGGAGCGCTCGGGGCGGGTGGCGGCCCACACGCGGATGTTGTTGAGGACGCGCCGCACGATGTCCAGCACACCGACGGGCCGCAGCATCGCGGCGTCCAGCGGCGCCCCCGTGGCCCCCGCCACCAGCAACTGCGTGTCCGTACGGCTCAGTACCCGCCCTCCGCCGAACGGATCGGCCAGCACCCGCTCCTCGTACGCGCCCCGGGCGCCCTGGACACCGCCGGTACCGCAGCCGCCGTACGCGCCGCATGCCCCCTGGGCGCAGACGCCCCGTGTGCCGAAGCCGACGACGAAGTGGCCGGGCAGCGCGACGCCGTACACCGGGGCGCCGGCGCGCCGTGCCACCTCGATCCAGACGACGGAGAGCAGGATCGGCAGGCCGCGCCCGCGCCGCAGGACCTGGTGCAGCAGCGACGACTCCAGGCGCTGGTAGTCCCCGGGACGGCCCCTGAACCCGCAGCGCGCGCCGAGCAGTTCGGCGACCGCGGCCGCCCACGCGCGCGGGCATCCCGGCCCGGCGGGCAGCAGGGCCGCGAGCCGGTCGAGGGTTCGCCGTGCCGCCGCCATGCCCGGGTCGTCGAGCGCCGGATCCGCCTCCGCGCCGATCAGCAGGCACAGCCGCGCGAGATCGGGCCGCTCGGCCCTGGCCTCGGCGGCGAAGGCCCGGCGCCACCGAGTGGCGGGGGCAGGTCGGGGGTGCATACGTCCCTCGTGCCCGGCCGGACCGATCGCTACCGGTCGTTGCGACGCCCAAGCGGTACGCCACCGGGTGCCGCCGGGCTGCGGGGGCGAGCCGTCCACCTCGTACGTAGGAGATGCACCCGTAGGAGGTGCACCCGTGGGGGCCCCGGGCAGGAGGCGCCCCCCGCAGGAGACGCACCGCCTCAGTTGAGCTTCGCCCGTGCCGCCCGCGCTTCCAGCCGCACCCGCTCCGCCGTGGTCGGCTCGATCGACGCCACCACCTCGGCGTACTCGTCGAGGCCCCGCGCCCCCGCGAGGAAGTCGCCGCGCTCGACGAGCAACTGGGCGCGTTCGTAGCGCAGCCGCGCCGGGTGCGCGGGCAGCAGCAGGGACAGTTCGAGGGCCCAGAGCGCCACGTGCGAGCGCTCGGAGCGGGCCGCGGCCCAGGCGCGGATGTTGTTGAGGATGCGCAGCATGATGTTCAGCGGGTCG
This sequence comes from Streptomyces aureoverticillatus, assembly GCF_014649395.1. Taxonomy (GTDB): domain Bacteria; phylum Actinomycetota; class Actinomycetes; order Streptomycetales; family Streptomycetaceae; genus Streptomyces; species Streptomyces aureoverticillatus. The sequence goes on along the minus strand of NZ_BMSY01000001.1, from coordinate 392,489 downwards.
GCCGCCGTCAGGAGCGAGGGGTTCAGCCTGCCGCCCGACGTCTGCGCGACCAGCTGCTCGGCGTCGTCGGTGGACAGCAGCCGCCCGCCGTTGAACGGGTCGGCGAGCACCTGCTCCGGCTTGCCGTACGCGTCGGGGGCGCCGAAGCCGACGACGAAGTGGCCGGGCAGCGCGACGCCGTACACCGGGGCGCCGGCGCGGCGCGCCACCTCGATCCAGACGACGGAGAGCAGGATCGGCAGGCCGCGCCCGCGCCGCAGGACCTGGTGCAGCAGCGACGACTCCAGGCGCTGGTAGTCGGCCACGGTGCCGTGGAACCCGTGCCGCCCGCCCAGGAGTTCGGCGACCGCCGACGCCCACTCGCGCGGTCCGCCCGGCCGAAAGGGCAGCTCTCCGGCGAGCGTGTCGAGCTGGATCTGCGCCGCGTCGATGCCCGCCTCGTCCAGCTCCGGGTCCGCCTCCCCGCTCAGCAGCAGGCACAGCAAGGACAGGTCGGGCCGCTCGGACCTGGCCTCGTCGGCGAACCTGCGCCGCCATTCACTGGACTTCGCGGGCTGTGCGCGCATCCGTGCCTCTGTCGTTTCTGTCTGGTCTGTCTGGCACCGGTGGATTGGCCGGTGGGGGTTCGTCCGTGCGGTCGTGCGGGTGCGGTCGTGGGTGCCGCCGGTCTCGTTGCCGGAGAGGCAAATTCCCGTGGGACCTTAGCCGTAAGCGCGGGTACCACCGTTGACTGGCCATATCGCACCGCTCATGCCCGCGCTCGCCGCCCGCACTCTTCGCTGCCCGGACCATCCGCGTCTTGGCGTTTTTGGCCATTTCCGTCACGCCGTGCCACCCCGCGTGTCACGCCGTGCTACCAGGCTCCCGGTAGTGGTGGTAGCTGTGGTGCGCCGCGAAGCCCATTCCCTCGTACAGCGCCCGCGCGCCGCCGTTGTCCTCCTCCACCTGGAGCCACGCGGCCGACGCGCCCTCGTCGAGCGCACGCCGTGCCAGCGCCGTCATCACGGCCGTGGCCAGGCCCGCGCGCCGCCGCGCCGGATCCACCTCGACCGCCATGAAGCCCGCCCAGCGCCCGTCGACCACGCACCGCCCGATCGCCGCGGGCGGCCCGTCCGCGCCGGGCACGGCGGCGAACCACACCGACGGCCCGCTCGTCAGCACCTCCAGCACGTGCGGCCCCGGCTCCCCGGACCGCTGGTAGCGGCCGAGCCACGCCTCGTCCACGGTCCGCGAGAGGACCACGCGGTCCGCGTCCGCGTCGAGGTCCCCGACCGGCGCGAGCCCGCCGACCCACACCTCGGCGCTGACCTCACGCTCCCAGCCGCGGTCCGCCAACGCGGCGCAGAGCAGCTCCTGCGTGCCCGCGGCGCCGGTCGCGGTCTGTACGTAGGCGGGCAGCCCCCGGTCGGCGTACCAGCGCCGCGCGAACGCCAGCGCGTCGTCAAGCGGACGGTCCGGATCCGCAAGCGGCAGCACGGAGTTGGCCCGCCGCGTGAACCCCGAGGAAGCCCGCAGCTCCCACCCGCCGAGCCGCTCGCTCTCCACCGGCTGCCAGGCGCGCGCCGTGACCCGCGCCAGCTCCTCGTACGTCGCCGCGGGGCCGCGCCGCCGGGCCGGAGCGGCGGGCACGGTCTTCCCGGCGACCAGCGTCCGCTCCGCGATCCGGACGACTTCTCCGTCCCGTCGTGTGATCACCAACACACCGTCGTTCCACGATGCGAGAACACCCACCGTGTCGGTGAACCCGCCGCCGGAAGCACCACCTTCGTCCACGCGTCGGACAGAGACACGTTTGCCCACGTCAGAAGGGGTAATTCGGACTTCGAGTCGGCCACCCGCAGTGAATTCCACAGCTCTGTACGCCCCTCCTGTTCGGATCATGCCCGGGAACGGAGATACTAGGTGCGGGCATCGACGACGCCGCGCTCCCGCGCGCCAGGCGAGCGGAGCCTGAGGACGGCCCGCCAACGCCCGTATCGAGGAGGAACGACAGCGTGACCTACGTCATCGCGCAGCCTTGTGTCGACGTCAAGGACAAGGCGTGCATCGAGGAGTGCCCGGTCGACTGCATTTACGAGGGCAACCGGTCCTTGTACATCCACCCGGACGAATGCGTCGACTGCGGAGCCTGCGAACCGGTCTGCCCGGTCGAGGCGATCTTCTATGAGGACGACACTCCGGAGGAGTGGAAGGACTACTACAAGGCGAACGTCGAGTTCTTCGACGAACTCGGCTCGCCCGGTGGCGCCAGCAAGCTCGGCCTGATCGAGCGCGACCACGCCTTCATCGCCGCGCTGCCGCCGCAGAACCAGTAGCGGCCGCCCGAGCGCCGCCCCGGTCCCGTACGGCGTTTCGCGCTGTACGGGACCGGGGCGTTTGTACAGCGCTTGCACACGCGTTCGTACAGAGTCTCGTACTGAATCACGCACCCCTGGAGCCGTCCGTGTCAGCAGTCTCCGACCGCCTCCCCGCCTTCCCCTGGGACAAGCTCGAGCCGTACAAGGCCACGGCCGCCGCCCACCCCGACGGCATCGTCGACCTGTCGGTGGGCACCCCGGTCGACCCGGTGCCCGAGCTGATCCAGAAGGCGCTGATCGCGGCCGCCGACTCGCCGGGCTATCCGACGGTGTGGGGCACCCCGGAACTGCGGGACGCGATCACGGGCTGGTGCGCCCGCCGCCTCGGCGCGCGCGGCCTCACCCACCACAACGTGCTGCCGATCGTCGGCTCCAAGGAACTGGTCGCCTGGCTCCCCACCCAGCTCGGCCTCGGCCCCGGCGACACCGTGGCCTACCCGCGTCTGGCCTATCCGACGTACGAGGTCGGGGCGCGCCTGGCCCGTGCCGAGCACGTCACGTACGACACGGAGACCATCGCGGACGCCGCCGCGGGGACCGCCCTCGACCCGACGGGCCTGAAGCTCCTGTGGCTCAACTCGCCCTCCAACCCGACCGGCCGTGTGCTGTCGAAGGACGAGCTGACGCGCGTCGTGGCCTGGGCGCGCGAGCACGGCGTGCTCCTGGTCAGCGACGAGTGCTACCTGGAACTCGGCTGGGAGGCGGACCCGACGTCGGTCCTGCACCCGGACGTGTGCGGCGGTTCGTACGAGGGCATCGTCGCGGTGCACTCCCTCTCCAAGCGCTCGAACCTCGCCGGTTACCGGGCGGCGTTCCTGGCCGGTGACGCCGCCGTGCTCGGCGACCTGCTGCAGATCCGCAAGCACGGCGGGATGATGACCTCCGCGCCGACCCAGGCCGCCGTCGTGGCGGCACTCGGCGACGACCAGCACGTGCACGAGCAGCGCGAGCGGTACGCGGCCCGGCGCACCGCCCTGCGCGACGCGCTCCTCGGTCACGGGTTCCGCATCGAGCACAGCGAGGCGAGCCTGTACCTGTGGGCCACCCGCGACGAGTCCTGCTGGGACACCGTCGCCCACCTCGCGTCCCTCGGCATCCTGGTGGCGCCCGGCGACTTCTACGGCGAGGCGGGGCGCGACTTCGTCCGGGTGGCGATGACGGCGACGGACGAGCGGGTGGCGGCGGCGGTGGCGCGCCTGCGGTGAGGTCGGGTCCTGGCCGTCCTGGCCTGTCCTGCCTGTCCTGGCCGTCCCGTCCCGGACGACAGGACAGGCCAGGACAGCCGGGACGGCCAGGAGGCCACGGCGGCCAGACAGCGCGAAGGGGTGGGGGAAGCAGTGAGCTTCCCGCACCCCTTCGGTGTGTGCGTCTTCGGTGTGTGCGCGGCCGGATCAGCCGAGCGGCAGCTGCGGGAGCCCGGCCGTCGGCGCGCCCTTGCCGAGCGTGTCGTCGGACAGCCCGTTCTTGGTGGCGGTGTCCGCGGTGTCGCCGACCACGTCACCGGCGGTCTCGGTGACGTCACTGCCGACCTGCTGCGCGGCGGGGGCGGTGGTCCTGACGCTCTTGCCCAGGGTCTGACCGACGGCCGGAGCGCCCTTCTTCACGGCCTTGCTTCCGGTCTCGCCCGCGAGGTCGGTGACCTTCTGGGTCGTGTCGTCGACCGTTTCACCCACGTTGGCACCGTCCAGCGCGGTGATCCCGCGGAGGTCGGTGGTGGGGGACAGCTCGGCGGCGCTGGCGGAGCCGGCCGCACCGACCACGGGTGCCGCTCCCGCCGCGACGAGCAGTGCGGCTTGGGCGATCCGACGGGTCAGGGGGAGGGACATGATGCTCCTTCAGACGGAGAGAACGTGTGAGGTGTCCGGCCGTTCCACGGTGCGGACGCGGTGCGGATTCCGGCGCTCGGACGCAGTGACTACCGCTCGAAGCCCCCGAAGGTTGCGGTGCGCCAACGTAAAGAGTTGGTAATGCGTCGCATTATCGGCTACGGATAAAATCGGGCAAACGGCGTTCGCGCCGAAAGGGCCCCGCCCGCCCAAGGCCCTTTGTTCGCAAGGGTTGCGGGGCGTGCCCGGCGGAGCTCCGGAATGTACGCTTCCGCGTCAGCGCGCGGTGATCGCCGTGCCCCCTTCGGGTGAGGGGCCGCACTACTGCCCAGTGACGATTCGGACTTGGGCCCGGACTTGGGCCCGGACTTCGGCGCGGACCTGGGCCCGGACTTCGGCCTGGCGGTGAAGGGGCGGGCGCGGCCAGTTGGGCCCGAAGGCGGCGGGTTAGGGTCGGAGTCATGGACCGGACGCCAGCTCACTCCGCAGCTCAGCCCGCCGACACCGGCGCGACCGCCGAGCCCGCCGTCGCCCCCGCGCCGGCCGGCGCGGCCCCGCTCGACCTCACCCTCGACGCCGCCGCGCTGACCGCCGCGCTCGTCGACTTCCCGTCGCCGAGCGGCGAGGAGAAGGCCCTCGCGGACGCCATCGAGACGGCCCTGCGGGCCCTGCCGCACCTCACGGTCGACCGGTACGGCAACAACGTGGTGGCCCGCACCCGCCTGGGCCGGAGCGAGCGCGTGATCCTGGCAGGACACATCGACACGGTGCCGATCGCGGAGAACCCTCCCAACGTCCCTTCGCGCCTGGACGAGGACGGCGTGCTGTGGGGCTGCGGCACCTGCGACATGAAGTCGGGCGTCGCCGTGCAGTTGCGCATCGCGCAGACGGTCACCGAGCCCAACCGCGACCTCACCTTCGTCTTCTACGACAACGAAGAGGTCGCCGCGCACCTGAACGGCCTGGGGAAGGTGGCCGAGGCCCACCCGGACTGGCTGGAGGGCGACTTCGCGGTCCTCCTGGAGCCCACCGACGGGCAGGTCGAGGGCGGCTGCCAGGGCACCCTGCGGGTCCTGCTGCGGACCAAGGGCGAGAGGGCGCACTCCGCGCGCGCGTGGATGGGCTCCAACGCGATCCACGCCGCCTCCCCGATCCTGGCGAAGCTGGCGGCGTACGAACCGCGCACGCCGTTCGTCGACGGCCTCCAGTACCACGAGGGCCTCAACGCCGTGCGCGTCGAGGGCGGCGTCGCCACCAACGTCATCCCCGACGTGTGCACGGTCACCGTCAACTTCCGCTACGCGCCGGACCGTACGCCAGAGGAGGCGGAGGCCTTCGTGCGCGAGTACTTCGCGGACTGCGGGGTCGACGAGTTCGTCGTCGACGACCACTCCCCGGGCGCCCGGCCCGGCCTCACGCACCCCGCGGCGGCGGCCTTCATGGCGGCGGTCGGCGGCGAGGCCCGGCCGAAGTACGGCTGGACGGACGTCTCCCGCTTCAGCGCGCTCGGTGTGCCCGCGGTCAACTACAGCCCCGGTGCCCCGATCCTCGCCCACAAGATCGACGAGCGGGTGCAGGCGTCGCTGATCCCGGAGGCGGAGGCCCGGCTGCGCGCCTGGCTGACCGCCTGAGCGCCTGAGCTTCTGGCCGGCCACCTGATCTCCCGGCTGCCCGCCTGACCCGATCTCCGACTTCTGGAGTTACGCCCCGCGTAACGCCCGTAGACCTACGCTGAAGTGGCACAACGAGCGAGTTGAGCGCGGCCGTGCGGATGGGCCGGGGTCGACCGGCAGTGGAAGGGGACGTTCATGGGCAATCCGGAAGCGCAGGGTCCGCCGGAGGAGCAGCGCCTGGGGCCCGTGGTGCGGCGGCGCGATCAGATCACGCCCGGCACCACGGACCAGCGACTCCTCGACACCGAGGGCGACGCCGAGTGGGTGCACACCGATCCCTGGCGGGTCATGCGCATCCAGTCCGAGTTCGTCGAGGGCTTCGGCGCCCTCGCCGAACTCCCCAGCGCCATCAGCGTCTTCGGCTCCGCCCGCACCCTGCCCGGCTCCGCGGAGTACGAGGCCGGGGTGCGGATCGGCAAGGCGCTGGTCGACGCGGGCTTCGCGGTGATCACCGGGGGCGGGCCCGGGGCCATGGAGGCCGCCAACCGGGGGGCCCGTGAGGCCAAGGGCATCTCCGTCGGGCTCGGCATCGAGCTGCCCTTCGAGCAGGGGCTCAATCCGCACGTCGACATCGGCGTCAACTTCCGCTACTTCTTCGTGCGCAAGACCATGTTCGTGAAGTACGCGCAGGGGTTCGTCGTCCTGCCCGGCGGGCTCGGCACCCTCGACGAGCTCTTCGAAGCGCTCACCCTCGTCCAGACCCGCAAGGTCACCCGCTTCCCCATCGTCCTCTTCGGTACGGCCTACTGGGGCGGCCTCGTCGACTGGCTCCGCGACACCGTGGTGGCCCAGGGCAAGGCCTCCCACAAGGACCTGATGCTGTTCCACGTCACGGACGAGGTGGAGGAGGCGGTGGCGATGGTGACGAAGGAAGTGGGCCGTTGAGGCCTGGCCCTGCCGGGAGGCTCCCCAATCCCGCCCCTTCCCGAAACTGGGGCTCCGCCCCAGACCCCGCTCCTCAATCGCCGGAGGGGCTGAAATTGTGCCGGTGAGTTCTAGCCCGTCCGGCGTTTGAGGACGAGCCGCGAAGCGGCGATAACGGGGGTCCAGGGGGCGGAGCCCCCTGGTTACGGGAAGGGGCGGGATTGGGGAAGCCCCCGGCAGGGCCCTACGCCAGCCCCCTCCGGGCCACCGCCGGAGGCCTGCGGCCAGCGATCGTGGCGACCATGTCGAGCACCTGCCGCGTCTCGGCGACCTCGTGGACGCGGTACACCTGCGCCCCGAGCCACGCGGACACCGCGGTCGTGGCCAACGTCCCGATCACCCGCTCCTTGAGCGGCCGATCCAGCGTCTCCCCGACAAAGTCCTTGTTGGAGAGGGAAACCAGCACGGGCCACCCCGTGGACACCAGCTCCGGCAACCGCCGCGTCGCCTCCAGCGAATGCCGCGTGTTCTTCCCGAAGTCGTGCCCGGGATCGATGAGGACGGACTCCCGAGCCACTCCGAGCTGCACGGCCCGCTCGGCGAGCCCCACGGTCACCCGCAGGATGTCGGCGACGACGTCGTCGTACTCGACGCGATGAGGCCGCGTACGCGGCTCGGCGCCGCCCGCGTGCGTGCACACGAGCCCGACCCCGTACCGCGCGGCGACCTCCGCGAGCTTCGGATCGACCCCGCCCCACGCGTCGTTGAGCACATCGGCCCCGGCGTCGCAGACGGCCTCGCCGACCTCGTGCCGCCAGGTGTCGACGCTGATGACGACGTCGGGAAAGCGCCGCCGCACCTCCGCGACGAACCCGACGGTCCGCCGCGCCTCCTCCTCGGCGGTGACCTCCTCGCCGGGCCCCGCCTTCACCCCGCCGATGTCGATGATCGCCGCGCCCTCGGCCACCGCCTGCTCCACGCGCGCGAGGGCGGGCTCGTCGCGGAAGGTGGCGCCCTGGTCGTAGAAGGAGTCCGGGGTCCGGTTCACGATCGCCATGATCACCGGTTCGTGCGCGTCGAACTCGCGCCTGCCCAGCCTGAGCATCCCCTGTGAGCCTCCTTGTCGTTCCCTTGGCCGGCCTCGCGGCCTCGCCGCCTGCGACCTTAACTGTCAGAGCCGCATGGCACGATCGGAGCCAGACAGTAGCCAGACAGTTTTCGTGCCGGCCGCCCAGCGGTCCGGCATCCGAGCGTGGGGACCGCAGAGATGGTCATGTTCCTGTTCTTGGTCATCGCCCTCGTCGTCGTGGTCGGGGCGGTGACGCTGGCGGTCCTCGGCGGCGGGGAGAGCGGCGCGCTGCCCGAAGCGGCGCCGGAGCGGTTCACCGACCCGCTGCCACCGGACCGCCCGCTGCGCCGCGCCGACGTGGAGGCGGTGCGCTTCCCCATGACGGTCCGCGGCTATCGCATGGTCGACGTGGACGAGGCCCTGGACCGCATCGCCGCCGAGCTCGCCGAGCGGGACGCCCGCATCGCCGAGCTGGAGGCCGCCCTCGCCGGCGCCCAGGCCACGGCGGTCGGCGGCCCCGGCCTGCTGAAGGGGTACGGCGCGGCGGGCGCCCAGACACACCCCGGCGCCCCGGAACCGGCCGACGAGCGACCGGAGGACGGCAAGTGAGCGGCGGCGCGATCCCCGGCCCGGACGGCGGCCTGCGCTGCCCGTGGGGCCTGTCGACCGAGGACTATGTGGCGTACCACGACGCGGAATGGGGCCGTCCGGTCCACGGCGACGACGCGCTGTTCGAGCGCCTCTCCCTGGAGGCCTTCCAGTCGGGCCTGTCCTGGATCACGATCCTGCGGCGGCGCGAGGGCTTCCGCGCCGCCTTCTCCGGGTTCAAGATCGCCGCCGTCGCGGAGTTCGGTGCCGAGGACCGCGAGCGGCTGCTCGCCGACGCGGGCATCATCCGCAACCGCGCGAAGGTGGACGCGACGCTCGCCAACGCGCGCGTGCTCGCCGATTGGCCCGCCGGTGAACTGGACGAGCTGATCTGGTCGTTCGCCCCCGACGCGGCCGCCCGTCCGGTGCCGGCGACGCTCGCCGACGTGCCCGCGGTCACGGACGAGTCGACGGCCCTGTCCAAGACCCTCAAGAAGCGCGGCCTCCGCTTCGTCGGCCCCACCACGGCCTATGCCCTGATGCAGGCCTGCGGCCTGGTGAACGACCACCTCGCGGACTGCGTGGCCCGCGAGGCGAGCGGCGGCGCCCCGGTCTCCGGCTAGCGGCCCAGGTACCGGGGCTTGGCCTTGTCGAGGAAGGCCTGCACGGCGATGGCGTGGTCCTCGGAGGCCCCCGCCTTCGTCTGCAGTTCGTCCTCCTTGTCCAAGGTCTCGTCCAGGGAGTGGTCGGCGGCGTACGCGAGCGACTCCTTGAGCGCCGCGTACGCGAGCGTCGGCCCCTCGGCGAGCGCCCGGGCCACCGCGCGCGCCTCGTCCGCGAGCTCGGCCGCGGGCACGACCTTGTTCGCGATCCCCAGGTCGTACGCCTCCTGGGCCTTGATGTTGCGCGGGAAAAGCAGCAGGTCGGCGGCGCGGCCCGGGCCGATCAGGCGCGAGAGGGTCCAGGAGACCCCGGAGTCGGAGGTCAGCGCGACACCCGCGAACGAGGTGTTGAACGCGGCCGTGTCCGCGACGATCCGGTAGTCGGCGGCGAGCGCGAAGCCGAAGCCCGCGCCGGCCGCCACGCCGTTCACCCCGGCCACGACCGGCTTGGGCATGCCGGTCAGGGCCCGCACGATGGGGTTGTAGTGCTCACGCACCGTGCTCATGGTGCCTCCGGATCCCGACTCGCGGTCGGCGGCGAGCAGCCCGACGTGTTCCTTGAGGTCCTGGCCCACACAGAAGGCGCGCCCGGTCGCGGTGAGCAGCACGGCGCGCACCGCGGGGTCCGTCGCGGCCGAGCGGGCCGCCTCCCGCAGGGCGACCTTGGCCTCGACGTTCATCGCGTTCATCGCGTCGGGGCGGTTCAGCGTGATCGTCGCGAGCCCGTCGCTCACCTCGTAGAGCACGGTGTCGGCCATGGTGGTCCCCTCCGCTGGTCCTGTGACGTCGTGTGACTGGTCGTGCGACCGGTCGTGTGGGCCTCGGGGCCAGCATGACCTAGATCATCGGCCGCCGGTATGCGGTCGCCGATGTGACCTGCGTCAAAGTATTTGTGACGGGTGAACCGTGTGGGGCGGCGCAGTATTGCAGCCACATCGCCGAATTGAGTGGTTTTGCGGGCGCGCGTTGCGCAAGCGATGCCGACTGATGTTGGTCATCGGGTCCCGCGATGCGGGATAATGACCTGGAAGCAATGTGTTCGATGCCGGTGACACCTGGGTTGTCGGCTGCGACAAGCTGGTTTCAGGAAGGGGAACGAGCATGGCGGCCATGAAGCCGCGGACGGGCGACGGCCCGCTCGAGGTGACCAAGGAGGGGCGGGGCATCGTCATGCGCGTTCCGCTCGAAGGCGGCGGTCGACTTGTCGTCGAACTGACCCCGGACGAGGCCGACGCCCTCGGCGACGCCCTGAAGAAGGTTGTCGGCTGACGCGCAAGCGGCCACACTTTTCACCAAGGTTTTGAGCTGCCCCGGCATCGTACGACGAGCCGGGGCAGTGCTGTGTCCGGGGGCCGCGGGCATACGTGATCTTGACGGGCCCCGTAAGGGGCGCGGGGAACTGCGCGCTCAGCCCCCACAGGCCCGCAGATCAGAACCGCACATCCAGCGAAGCGCTACCGCTTGACGGCGCAGAGGAGGCCGTCGCCCACCGGGAGCAGCGAGGGCACCAGATCCTGGCTCTCGCGCACCGCGCGCAGCAGCTCGCGCAGCCGCAGCACCTCCACGGGCTGCGGCCCGGAGTCCACGGTGCGGCCGTCGGCGAAGACGCCCTCGAAGCAGACCAGCCCGCCCGGACGGAGCAGGCGCAACGATTCAGCGAGATAGTCGATGCACTCGGTGCGGTCGCCGTCGCAGAACACCAGGTCGTAGCCGCCGTCGGCGAGGCGGGGCAGGACGTCGAGGGCGCGGCCCGGGATGAAACGGGCGCGGTTGCCGGCGAAGCCCGCGGCGCGGAACGCCGTGCGGGCGAACTGCTGGCGCTCCGGGTCCGGATCGACCGTGGTCAGGACGCCGTCGGGGCGCATTCCGTGCAGCAGGTGGATGCCCGACACTCCCGTGCCCGTACCGATCTCGGCGACCGCCTTGGCGTCCACGGTGGCGGCCAGCATCCCGAGCGCGGCGCCGGTGCCGGGCGACACCGAGCGAAGCCCCGCTTCCCGCGCCCGGTCCCGGGCCCAGCGCAGCGCCTCGTCCTCGGCGACAAAGGCGTCGGCGAACGCCCAGCTCGTCTGCCGGTTGCCGGTAATGGCCCTCTCCTGTCCCCGTGGTTGCCTGGCCGTGACTGTATCCGTTGGGGCCGGGAACCCGCAGATGGGACCGTGCGTTTAGAAGGGGTGTGAGGACAGCGGGGGCATAGTCATGGATCTGGATCTGAAGTCGGGCAGCGAAGTCCGTGGTACGCGGACGGAGCGAGCCCGCCACATCAAGAGGCAAGTACCAAATTCACGTAAAAACGCTTATCCGGAGCTAACGGGCGAGGTGGTTATGGTAGGGGCTCCACTGGACACCACCAGAGCCGACAGGGGAGGTGCGGCCGCGTCCGCGGATCGGGGAGGAGCGCTGCGGCGCTTTCTCGGATTGGCGGGTAAGCCGAAATCCGTGACCTACACCGCTGACCGTTCCCGCGCCACCGACTCCGCTCAGACCGCGACCTTTGCCGCTGACGCGGAATCGCAGGCGTGGACTCCTCCCACGTGGGAGGAGATCGTCAGCACGCACAGCGGCCGGGTCTATCGTCTCGCCTACCGCCTGACGGGCAACCAGCACGACGCCGAGGACCTCACGCAGGAGGTCTTCGTCCGCGTCTTCCGCTCCCTGTCGACGTATACGCCGGGGACGTTCGAGGGCTGGCTCCACCGCATCACCACGAACCTCTTCCTGGACATGGTCCGGCGCAAGCAGCGCATCCGCTTCGACGCCCTCGGGGACGACGCGGCGGAGCGGCTGCCCAGCCGCGAGCCCTCGCCCCAGCAGGTCTTCAACGACACCCACTTCGACGCGGACGTCCAGCAGGCGCTCGACACCCTCGCGCCCGAGTTCCGTGCCGCGGTCGTCCTCTGCGACATCGAAGGCCTTTCGTACGAGGAGATCGCCGCCACCCTGGGCGTCAAGCTCGGTACGGTCCGCAGCCGTATCCACCGCGGTCGCTCCCAGCTCCGCAAGGCTCTCCAGCACCGTTCTCCCGAGGCCCGCGCCGAGCGTCGCTCGCTCGCAGTGAGCGGGGCCGTGGCGCTGGGAGGAGGGGGCGCGACCGCGTGAGTGGATCACGGTCCAATCCTGCCGAGCGGCATCTCGCCGAGCAGCACCTGGGGGACCGGCTCGCCGCGCTGGTCGACGGTGAGCTCGGTCATGACGCACGCGAGCGAGTGCTCGCGCACCTTGCGACCTGTCCGAAGTGCAAGACCGAAGCCGACGCGCAGCGCCGGCTCAAGAACGTCTTCGCGCAGACGGCCCCGCCGCCTCCCAGCGAGAGCTTCCTCGCCCGCCTGCAGAACCTTCCCGGCGCCGACATCGACGACATCGGCCGCTCCGGGGGCCCGCGCACGCCCGTCGACGACGGCTTCGCCACCGGCTCGTCGGACGCCACCGGCCTGCCCAACGGCGGTGTCTTCAGCACCCGCGGGGGAAGACCCGAGCCCTTCGTCGGGTATGTCCCCTCGGGCGCCCACGCCGCGGTGCTGCCCAGTGAGGAGCGCGGCTTCCGCATCCATGACGTCGGCAGGCCCGAGTCCGACCGGTCCGTCTGGCTCGGCCGGCGGTTCGCGTTCGCCGCGGCCGGGGCGGTGTCGCTGGCCGCGATAGCCCTCGGCGGGGTCACCATGGGCACGCCCCTCACCGCCGGCGAGCAGCGTGCCGGCGGCGCCGGAGCGGCCAACAGCAACGCGTCCCCGCTGCGTTCCCCGACCACGCCCAACGCCGCCCTGCCCGACTCCGTGCGGCGCCGCGGCGGCAACCCGCTCTCCGTGCAGGGCCCGCGGCAGCCCCAGGCGCTCTCGTCCACGACGGCCGCGACACCGCTGCTCTCCGGGGCGCCCCTGCGGCCCGGCCATCCACCCACGGGGCATCAGCTGACCGCCTCGCTCCTTGCCGGGGCGGGCGTGATGTCCCCGCTGGTGCGGGCCGTGGCCGACGACACCCCGGGCACCGCGCCCCAGGGCCTCACGCTCAACGCCGCCGCCGACCCCACCCCCACGGCCTCACCGAAGCCCGGCACCGGCCCGCTGCACGGCACGTCCCAGATCCACTGACGCACCCTGCGCGTCGGCCCGGGGACCTGGTTGAATCCTCGGTGGACCGTGCCCGCCGGGAACCGGGCGGACACGGAACGCAACACGTAATCGGCGTCCGCCGCGGGCCAGTTGTGGGGAGAGCATGAACGTTGGCACTGGGCCTGAGCGGGATTCCGGGGTGACCCCCGACGAGGCTTCCCGGGGCGGGACGCCCCGGGACGGAGACGGGCGGGGGGCGGCGGCCCCCGGTGGGGAACCTCGGGGGGCGGGGCCTCACGGTGCGGTGCCTGGGGGTGCGATGCCTCAGGGGGCGGTGCCTGCGGGTGGAGCGCCTCAGGATGTGACGCCTGCGGGTGGAGCGCCTCAGGGTGTGCCTGCGGGGGGAGTGCCTCAGGACGCGGTGCCCGGTGGTCTTGCGGGGCCTGAGGACGCGGTGCCTGGGGGTGCGATGCCTCAGGGGGCGGTGCCTGCGGGTGGAGCGCCTCAGGATGTGACGCCTGCGGGTGGAGCGCCTCAGGGCGTGCCTGTGGGGGGAGTGCCTCAGGGTGCGGTGGCGGAGGATGTCGTGCCTTCGGTTGGGGTGACGCGGGATGCGGGGCCTCAGGACGCGGTGCCCGGTGCTGCGGTTGGTGGTGCCGGGGGTGCGGCTGGAGCCAGTGGTGCGGACGCCGCCCACGGTGGCGCCGTCGGTGCGCCTCCGGCCGGCGTTGACGCGTCGTCCACGACCGACGTGCCCGCCGCCGGGGCCCCCGCTGAGCGTCCCCGGCCGTTGCACGACCCCGACCCGTACAGCACGCCGCCGTACGGGGAGCCCGGCCCCTGGGCCCCCGCGCCGCCCGTGCAGCACCCCATGGCGACGCCCGCGCAGGGCACCCCCGCCTACGGGACCCCGGGACACGGCACGCCCGTACCCGGCGCCCCGGCCCCCGGCACCCCCGCCCCCGGCACGCCTCCGCACGGCGCCTCGCATCACGGTGCTCCGGGACCGGCCGCCCAGGCTGCCGGGGCCTCTGCGCACGGCGCCCCCTCGGGGGGAGGCCAGCACCCCGGCGCCCCGGCCCAGGGCATGCCCGCCCCGGCCGCCGCCGCGCAGGGCACGCCCCCGCACGGCGTCCAGCCCTCCGGCTCCCAGGGGCACGGCTCGTACCAAGGCGCCCCGTCCCACGGCCACCAAGTCCCCGGCGCCCCGGCCGCCGCCGCGCAAGGCACGCCCCCGCCCGGCGTCCAGCCCCCCGGCCCTCAAGGGCACGGCCCGCACCAAGGCGCCCCGTCCCACGGCCACCAGGCCCCCGGCGCCCCCGCCGCAGGCCCCCAAGCCCCCGCCCCCCACGCCCACTCGGGCGCGCACGCGGTGCCCGCGCAACCCGCACCGGCAACCGGAACAGCCATGCCCGGCGCGCCCGCGCCCGGTGCGCCCGCGCCCGGAGCCTCCCACCCGCACAGCACCCCGGCGGCCGCCCCCGCCCAGGGCACCCACGCCCAGGCCGCCCTCGCCCACCAAGCTCCCGCCCACCAAGCTCCCGCCCACGGCGCCCCTGCCCAAGGCGCCCCCGCCCCCGGCACCCCCACCGACCCCTGGCAGCGCTACGACCCCTGGAGTGCGCCGCTGCAGCAGACCGGGGCCGCCGTCGAGACTTCGGGGCAGCGGCGGCGGCGTGGGCGGCGGGCGATCGTCGTCGGGGCCGCCGTCATCGCGCTGGTGGCCGGGGGGATCGGCGGGGTCGTCGGGGCGTATCTGGAGCGGGAGGGTGGCATCGGGTCCGATGTGGAGCTGCCGCAGGCCGGTTCGGAGTCCGAGAAGCGGCCCAAGGACAGCGTGGCCGGGATCGCGGCGAGCGCGCTGCCGGGCGTCGTGACGCTGCACGTCCGGGGCGACGACGGCGCGGGCACCGGCACCGGCTTCGTCCTCGACGGCAAGGGCCACATCCTCACCAACAACCACGTGGTCGAACCCGCAGGGACGGGTGGCGAGATAGAGGTGACCTTCAGCGGCGGCGAGACCGCGAGCGCCAAGGTCATCGGCCGGGACGCGGGCTACGACCTCGCCGTCGTCAAGGTCTCCGGCGTCCGCGGCCTCAAGCCCCTGCCCCTCGGAAACTCCGAGAACGTGCAGGTCGGCGACCCTGTCGTGGCCATCGGCGCCCCCTTCGACCTCGCCAACACCGTCACCTCCGGGATCATCAGCGCCAAGGAGCGCCCCATCACGGCGGGCGGCGAGAAGGGCGACGGCAGTGACGTCTCGTACGTCAACGCGCTGCAGACGGACGCGCCGATAAACCCCGGCAACTCCGGCGGCCCCCTCGTCGACGCCAAGGCCCGCGTCATCGGCATCAACAGCGCCATCCGCTCCGCCGGCAACGACTCCGCCCCCGAAGGCGGCCAGTCCGGCTCCATCGGGCTCGGCTTCGCCATACCCATCAACCAGGGAAAGCGCGTCGCCGAAGAACTCATCAACACCGGCCGGGCCACCCACCCGGTCATCGGCGTCACCATCGACAAGCAGTTCAACGGCGACGGCGCCCGCATCGCGCGGAAGAGCCAGAGCGGCGGCCCGGCGGTCAACCGCGGCGGCCCCGGCGCCAAGGCGGGCCTGAAGCCGGGCGACGTGATCACGGCGGTGGACGGCCGGCGCGTGCACTCCGGCGACGAGCTGATCGTCAAGGTCCGCGCGCACCGTCCGAAGGACCGCCTGGAGCTGACCGTCGAGCGCGACGGGGACGAGCGGAAGGTGACGCTGGTCCTCGGCACGGCGGGCGGTGAGTGAGGTCACCCACGGCCCGGCGGAGCCCCCGGGCCGTGCCGTCGCGCGGCGCCGGTCCCACGGCGCCGGACCGCGGTGCTCACGGCGCCCGCGTTGGCCGCGTTGTCGCCGTGCGGCTACCGGACGGACAGCGACGGCGGGTACCGTAGAGCGGGTCCGGACGGCAAGGAGCTTTCAAGGTGTTCAACGACATTGGCGCACTCGAGATAGTGACGCTGGTCATCCTCGCCGTGCTCATCTTCGGACCGGACAAGCTGCCGAAGCTCATTCAGGACGTGTCGCGGACCATTCGCAAGATCCGCCAATTCTCCGACAGCGCGAAGCAGGACATACGGAATGAACTGGGCCCGGAATTCAAGGACTTCGAGTTCGAAGACCTGAACCCGAAGAAGTTCATCCGGAAGCAGATGGAGAACGACGATCTCGGTCTGAAGGAAATCCGCAACGGCTTCGACCTGAAGAAGGAAATGGCCGAAGTCGCGGACGCCGTGCACGGCCGCGACGGCGATTCCGCCGACGACTCCGGCGGCCGTTCCGCCGCGGGGGCCGCGACCGCCTCGGCCAACGGCTCCGGCGGCGGCCGTCTCGACATGGAGAAGCGCCCCGAGCCGGGCAAGCCGGCGGCCGGCGACCCGCCGCCCTTCGACGCGGACGCCACCTGAGCCCACGGCCCAGGACGCCACCCGAGCCCGCGGCTCGACCCCACCCGAGCCCCCGTCCGGACCCCGCCTGAACCCGCCCGACGGCACCGCGCCACCCCGGTGCCCGCGTGCGCCTCTTGACGTCCGGGGCGCGCCGCCCGGCGCCCGTGACGGGCCTGGTCGGAGGCGTGGATTACACCCGTCCGCCGACTGGTTGACCAGCATCCGGAATGGGTGTGGCTATCCTGCCTTGTTGTCCGGCGTGAGGACGCCCGAGGGGGGCGGGCCGCTCCGGACCGACGAGAGCGAGGAGGCGGCCGGGTACATGGAGACGACAAGTCGGGTGGGCGCGCAGGCGCCAGCAGCGGACGGTGCCGCGCAAGCGGTGCCCTCCGCCCGGCGCACGGTCGACGGCTACCTGCTGGCGCCCTTCCCCTGGTACGGCCTGGACGAGGCCTTCACGGGACCGCGCTGGCTGATGCAGGTCGGGACCGCCGCGGACGGAGCGGTGGAGCACGGCTCCATCGGTCACGGTGACGAGCCGTCGGTGCGGGCCGAAGGGTCCGGCAACGGCGACAAGGAGCGCTTCGCGGTCGTGGTGACCGTCGCCGCCAATCCGGTGCGGCGCAGCGCCGACGGCACCGGCGTCCTGGAGGCCACCTCGGTGTCCTCCGCGGCGTGGCTGGCCGGCGTGGGCCTGCTGTCCTTCACCTGGCCCGGCCAGATGGACCACAGCCTGCGGGACGACTGGCTCGACCAGCAGACCGAGACCGCGTGGGTCCTCGCGGACGATCTGCACGGGTCCGACTGGTCGACCCTCTCCCTGCCGGTGGACGGGTCCCCGACCTCGTTCCACTACCGGGAGTCCGAGTACGGCTGGGTGCTCGCCGGATCCACGAAGGAGGGGGTGCATCTGGGGGCGTACGGACGCGGGATGAGCGCGTACGGCCTCGGCTTCTCCGTCGTGCAGGACATCGGGGCCTACGCGAAGTAGTCCTCCGGACGGGTACGCAGGTGGGGGCGCCGTCGTCTTGACGGCGCCCCCACTTGCGTGGCCGTTGATCGGCGCTTCGCGCCTCGTCCTCAATCGCCGGACGGGCTATTTCCTGCCCGTTCGGCGCGTTAGAAACAGCCCGTCCGGCGATTGAGGACGAGCGCGGGGCGCGATGCGGGGCGCGCGACGCCCGCGGTCAGAACTTGTTGCGCGGCGTGATGCCCAAGGAGAGACCCGACAGCCCACGCTGGCGGCCCCCCAGCTTGCCCGCGATCGTGCGCAGGGCGCTGCCCGCCGGGGACTCCGGGTCGGAGAGGACGACCGGCTTGCCCTCGTCGCCGCCCTCGCGCAGGCGGACGTCGATCGGGATGGAGCCGAGCACCGGCACCGTCGCGCCCGTGGTCTTCGTCAGGCCCTCCGCCACCTTCTGGCCGCCGCCCGTGCCGAACACGTCGACCATCTCGTCGCAGTGCGGGCAGGGCAGCCCCGACATGTTCTCGACCACGCCGACGATCTTCTGGTGGGTCTGCACGGCGATGGAGCCCGCGCGCTCGGCGACCTCGGCCGCGGCCTGCTGCGGGGTGGTGACGACCAGGATCTCCGCGTTCGGGACGAGCTGCGCGACGGAGATCGCGATGTCGCCCGTGCCCGGCGGCAGGTCCAGGAGCAGCACGTCCAGGTCGCCCCAGAAGACGTCCGCGAGGAACTGCTGGAGCGCGCGGTGCAGCATCGGGCCGCGCCACACGACGGGTGCGTTGCCCGGGGTGAACATGCCGATCGAGATGACCTTCACGCCGTGCGCCGACGGCGGCATGATCATGTTTTCGACCTGGGTGGGACGCCCGTCGGCGCCGAGCATGCGCGGCACGCTGTGGCCGTAGATGTCCGCGTCCACGACGCCGACCTTGAGGCCGTCGGCGGCCATCGCCGCCGCCAGGTTCACCGTCACGGACGACTTGCCGACGCCGCCCTTGCCGGAGGCGACCGCGTAGACCCGGGTCAGGGAGCCGGGCTTGGCGAAGGGGACCTCGCGCTCGGCGGTGCCGCCGCGCAGCGCGGTGGCCAGCTCCTTGCGCTGCTCGTCGCTCATCACGTCCAGGGTCACGTCGACGCGCGTGACGCCCTCGACGGCGGCGACCGCGTCCGTCACGTTCTTCGTGATCGTCTCGCGCATCGGGCAGCCGGAGACCGTCAGATACACGGTGACGGCGACCGCGCCGTCCGCGCCGATCTCCACGGATTTGACCATCCCCAACTCGGTGATGGGTCGCTGGATCTCGGGGTCGTTCACCGTCGCCAGTGCTTCACGCACCGCGTCTTCCGTAGCCATACACCCGATAGTACGGCGCGGTAACCCAGGGCAGGAAAGGGCTGTCAGCGGTCGCCTACGTCACGTACCCGAGCGTCCTCGGACGGGAATACGGTCTGCTGGTCCTCCAGCTCCTTGACCAGGTCCTGGAGTTCGGAGCGGATCCAGTCGCGGGTGGCGACCTCGCCGAGGCCCATGCGCAGCGAGGCGATCTCCCGGGTGAGGTACTCGGTGTCGGCGATGGAACGCTCGTTCTGCTTGCGGTCCTGTTCGTGGGTGACGCGGTCGCGGTCGTCCTGGCGGTTCTGCGCGAGCAGGATCAGCGGGGCCGCGTACGAGGCCTGGAGGGAGAGCATCAGGGTCAGGAAGATGAACGGATAGCGGTCGAAGCGCAGGTCGACGGGGGCGGAGACGTTCCAGACGACCCACAGGATGATGACGACCGTCATCCAGACGATGAACCGGCCCGTGCCGAGGAACCGCGCGATGCGCTCCGAGAGCCGCCCGAACGCCTCCGGGTCGTAGTCCGGAAGGAGTTTGCGGCGCGGCGCCCGCGGCTGGTCGAGCCGGAACCGGCTCCGCCCGCGCCCCTCCCGGTCCTTGTCGCGCTCCCGCTCCCGCTCAGCCGCCGCCATGACCGGCCCCCTCCTGGAGGTGGAGCTCCGTCTCGCGCCAGTCGTCGGGCAGCATGTGGTCGAGTACGTCGTCGACGGTGACCGCGCCGAGCAGGGAGCCGCCCTCGTCGACCACCGGCGCCGCGACCATGTCGTACGCCGCGAAGAAGCCCGCCACGAGCGGCAGCTCGGCCTCCGGCCGCAGCGGCCGCAGGTCGTCGTCGATGATCGAGCCGACCAGCGTGTACGGCGGGTCGCGGAGCAGCCGCTGGAAGTGCACGGTGCCCAGGTACTTGCCGGTGGGGGTCTCGTCCGGCGGGCGGCACACGTACACCTGCGCGGCGAGCGCGGGGGAGAGGTCCTGCTGCCGCACCCGCGCCAGCGCGTCGGCGACCGTCGCGTCCGGGCGCAGCACGATCGGCTCGGTCGTCATCAGGCCGCCCGCGGTGCGCTCCTCGTACGCCATGAGACGGCGCACGTCGGCCGCCTCGTCCGGACGCATCAGGGTCAGCAGGCGCTCCTTGTCGTCCTCGGGGAGCTCGGCGAGCAGGTCGGCGGCGTCGTCGGGGTCCATCGCCTCCAGGACGTCGGCGGCGCGCTCCTCCTTGAGCTTGCCGAGGATCTCGATCTGGTCGTCCTCCGGGAGCTCCTCGAGGACGTCCGCGAGCCGGTTGTCGTCGAGCGCCGCGGCGACCTCCGCGCGCCGCTTCGGCGTCAGATGGTGCAGCACGTTGGCGAGGTCCGCGGGGCGCAGCTCCTCGAAGGTGGCGAGCAGGCTCTCGGCGCCCTGCCCGTGCTCCTCCAGCGAGAAGCCGTCCACGGCCGACCAGTCGACGGTCAGCGTCTCGCCCTTGCGCCGGAAGGCCCGGCCCCTGCCCCTGCGGACGAAGACCCGGTCCACCTCCCAGTCCCGGCGGGCCGGGAGCTGCTGCACGGAGACGTCGAGGACGGTCACTTCCTCGCCGGTCTCCACCAGATGCACCCGGCGGTCGAGCATCTCGCCGAGGACCAGCCGCTCGGTGGGGCGCTGCTCGAAGCGCCGCACGTTCAGCACGCCGGTGGTGATGACCTGGCCCGACTCGATGCCGGTCACCCGGGTGATGGGCAGGAAGATGTGCCGGCGGGTGGCGAGCTCCACGACGAGGCCGAGCAGCCGGGGCGGCCTGCGGCCGACGCGGAGCATCGCGACGAGGTCGCGCACCCGGCCCACCTCGTCGCCGTTCGGGTCGAAGACGGCGGTGCCGGCCAGGTGCGAGACGAAGATCCGGGGCGCGCTCTTGGCCATGCGCCGCGCCTCCCTGCCGCTGTGCGCTACTCGTTCCGCTTCGGTCCGCTGATCCGTGTGTCGCTGTGCTGATCCGTGTCGCTGTTTGCAGGCATTTGTACGATCTTTCGTACGGGCTTCAGGCTAGCCCGAACCGGACGCATCCGGCCTGGTGGGACGTCCGGACGGACTGGCTCCGAGACGCGTCGGCGGCACCGGTACGCTGCGGTACGCCAGGCCGTGGCGCGCCACGGCCCGGGCCGTAGAGCAAGCCGTAGAGGACGTCCGCACGAGAGGCAGCGCCACCTGTGACTGCGATGCGACAGGCCCGCCGTACCCGAAGGGCCGCGCTGGTGACCACGGTCTGCGCGGGGATCGTGGTGGGCGGCGCGGGCCTGACGGGATGCGGCGGCGGAGGGGGCGAGGACCCGGACGCGGGCACGAACGGCATGGGCAAGCTGTCCGCGACGAAGATCCAGGCCAAGACGCGGCAGGCGGCCAAGGGCGCCACCGCGGTCCGGCTGTCCGGCACCGTCGTCAGCAAGGGCCAGACGTACAAGCTCGACATGCGCCTCAAGGGCTCCGGCGGCACGGGCGAGGTCACGTCCAAGGGCGGGACGTTCTGGCTGCTGCGCGTCGGCGAGCACCTGTACCTGAAGGCCGACTCGCGCTTCTGGACGCACCAGGACGAGTCCGGCGGGCAGGGCGACGGCTCGGCGGCGGACGAGTCGGCGGCGGCGAAGCTCGACGGCAAGTACGTGAAGGTGCCCACGGGCGACCCCGCGTACCAGCAGCTCAGCGGCTTCACCGACAAGGACGTGCTGCTCGACGGCACGCTCACGCTGCACGGCGTGCTGTCCAAGGGCGACCGCGCCGAGTCCGCCGCCGGGCGCGTCATCAAGATCGCCGGGGACCGGGGCGCGGGCGGCACCCTCGAGGTGTCCCTGGACGGCAAGCCCTACCCCCTGCGCCTCCAGCGCGCGGGCGACGCGGGCACACTCCGGCTCACCGAGTGGGGCAAGGACTTCCCACTGGAGGAGCCGAGCAAGGACGAGACGGTGGACTACGGCAAGCAGCTGCCGAATTCGTAGCCGGGCCCCGTAAGGGGCGCGGGACTGTATCGATATGCGGCTCCGCCGCGGGGCGCGACCAGCCCCCACCGGCCCGCAGAGGGGAAAACCGCGGGCCCCAGCGGAGCGCTACCGCTTCTTGGCCCGCCGGGCCAACAGCCGCGGCAACGCCGCAGGAATCGGCTGGCGAGTCGTCGCCTGCGTCGGCAGCGGCGGCGCCGCCAGCGAACCGTCCGGCAGGACCGTACTCACCTCGCACGGCGCCAGCCGCAACACACGGCACTCCGCGGCCCAGCGGTCCACCATCCGCTCGCCGTCGGGCGCGTTCAGGCGCTTGCCCTTGAGCTCGGCGACCGCCGCCTCCCAGGCCTCGGAGCGCGGCGCGAGCTCCGCCACCGCCGCCGTCCAGGCGACGACGCGGCCGCCCTTGTCCTTGCTGCGCACGGTCACTTCGGCGCGCGCCCCGTCGACGAGGTCCGGCAGCGGCTGCTCGCCGGGGCCGTCCCCGACGAGGTGGGCGGCGCCGTCGACCCAGGCGTGCCACAGTGCCCTGACCGGGCCGTCGGGGCCGTCGGGGCCGGCGCCACGGACCCAGATGAGCCCCGACTTCTTCGTGGCCTCCTCGACGAGGGCGCGGTCGAACAGCGCGTCAGCGGCAGCAGTCATGCAACGCAGCTTAGCGAGGCCCCGGTGACAGGGACTCAGAGCCAGCCGTTGCGCTTCAGCGTGCGGTGGATCGAGTAGCAGACCACGCCGATGAGGCCGAGCACCATCGGGTAGCCGAAGCGCCAGTGCAGCTCCGGCATGTGGTCGAAGTTCATGCCGTAGACGCCGCACACGGCCGTCGGTACGGCGATGATCGCCGCCCAGGACGTGATCTTGCGCATGTCCTCGTTCTGCGCGACGGCGGCCTGGGCGAGATTGGCCTGGAGGATGGAGTTGAGCAGTTCGTCGAAGCCGAGGACCTGCTCCTGGACGCGGGCGAGGTGGTCGGCGACGTCGCGGAAGTACTTCTGGATGTCGGGGTCGACCAGGCGCATGGGCCGCTCGCTGAGCAGCTGCATGGGCCGCAGCAGCGGCTGCACGGCGCGCTTGAACTCCAGGACCTCGCGCTTGAGCTGGTAGATCCGCCCGGCGTCGACGCCCCGCGAGACGCCCTTGCCGGTGGCCGCGAACACCTCGTTCTCGACGTCGTCGATGTCGACCTGCATGGCGTCGGCGACGGCGAGATAGCCGTCGACGACGTGGTCGGCGATGGTGTGCAGGACCGACGAGGGACCCTTGGCGAGCAGTTCGGGCTCGTCCTGGAGGCGGCGCCGCAGGGCACGCAGCGAGCCGTGGCCGCCGTGCCGCACGGTGATGAAGAAGTCCCGCCCGGTGAAGCACATGACCTCGCCGGTCTCGACGATCTCGCTGGTGGCGGTGAGTTCGGCGTGCTCGACGTAGTGGATGGTCTTGAAGACCGTGAACAGCGTGTCGTCGTAGCGCTCCAGCTTGGGCCGCTGGTGGGCGTGGACGGCGTCCTCCACGGCCAGCGGGTGCAGCCCGAACTCGGCGGCGATCCCGGCGAACTCGGCCTCCGTGGGCTCGTGCAGGCCGATCCACGCGAAGCCGCCGTCGCGGCGCACCTGCAGCATCGCCTCGTGCGGCGTCAGCGTCTCGTCGGTCCTGTCGCAGGCGACGCGGCGGCCGTCGCGGTAGACGGCGCAGTCGACGACGGCGGAGACGGCGCTGGGGTCGCGGGTGGTGTCGTACGAGCTGTAGGAGGCGCTGTCCTTGCGCAGGGAGGGGCGGACGGCGTCACGCAGGTCGCGGATCATCGACATGGGCAGGCTCCTTCGACGAAAGGGCCGCCTGCGACGGGTGGAACTACCCGGAATGGGGACGTCCTGCTGCGGGTTTCTGGCACGTCCACAAAGCGGGGAGCACCGCACCGTCGCGGTGGCAGCAACGCTACTGATGCAGATCAGGTGAAACGCGGTGCTCTTCCGTCTCGCACGGCCCACACCGGGTACGAAGGCGCTGTCCCCGGATGCCGTACGAAGGCCCGCAGCTACGCTGCTGCGGAATGCTCAGCGGGCGGAAGAGCGAGTGGTACTGCACGGTCGACTTCGATCCACTGCAGCCCCACCTCCTCCGGCCGGTCCCCCGTGGGGGAAGTCCCAGGCGCGACAAGGCGCCGTGTCCTGCGTCCGGGCTTGAAGGCGACGCTTCTGCGTGCTGCCCGGGCCAGCGCCCAACAGTATCAGCCGACTGGTGCGGCAAACCCCCACCTTTACCCATCACTGACGAGTTCTATGCTCGCGTCATGGCTGATGTTCTTGCTCTGGTCGAGGCCCGGCTCCGTAGTGGCCTGGGGGAACCGGACGCGCGCGCGGCGGTGACGTTCCTCGGAACCGACCGCATCGAAGTGCTGCGGTTCACGGACGGGGACGTCGTGCGGTACGCCACGCTCGGCATGTCCGCCCAGCCGATGGCCGACCCCACCGCCGTGCTCGCCGACCCGGTGCAGGGGCCGCGCGCGGAGCTGGTCCTGTCCGTACGCGGCGGCCTCGTCGACACCGACAAGGTGCTGCGCCCGCTGGCCGTGCTCGCCGCCTCGCCGCAGGTGGAGGGGCTCGTGGTCGCGCCGGGCGCTTCCCTGGACGTGGGCGAACCGCTGTGGCCGGCCGCCCCCTTCACCTCGGTCCTGGTCGCGGAGTCCGGCGGCCTGGTGGCGGACCTGGAGCTGGACGAGCCGATGGATCCCGTACGGTTCCTGCCGCTGCTCCCGATGACGCCCAACGAGGCGGCGTGGAAGCGGGTGCACGGCGCGGCGGCGCTCCAGGAGCGCTGGCTGAGCGCCGGCACGGACCTGCGCGATCCGCTGCGCAAGTCCGTGCCGCTGGACTGAACGTCCGCTCCGGCGGGGCCGGTTGGCGTCAGTTGGCGAAGACGGCCACGCCGTCCTCGGTGGCGTGCCGGGTCTCCAGCTCCTCGGCTTCGTGCGTGAGCGCGCCGCGGCGCACCCACACCACCGCCGCGCCGAGCACGGCCGTGACGGCCGCGACCACGAACGGGATGTGGATATTGCTCCACTCCTCGATCTTCGGCGCGAAGTAGGGGGCCGCCGCGGCGGCGAACCAGCGTACGAAGTTGTAGCCGGCGCTGGCCACGGGGCGCGGGGCGTCCGAGACGCCGAGCGCGAGTTCGGTGTAGACGGTGTTGTTCACGCCGATGAAGGCGCCGGACAGGATGGTGCAGACGACGGCGGCGGTGTGGCTGCCGTAGCCGAGCACCAGCACGTCCGCGGCCAGCAGCACCAGCGAACCGCCGAGCACCTTCAGGGAGCCGAACCGCTCCTGGAGCCGGGGCGCGACGAGCACCGAGAACACCGCGAGCAGCACACCCCAGGCGAAGAAGACCGCGCCTGACTTGTACGGCGTCATGTCGAGGACGAACGGCGTGAAGGCCAGGACCGTGAAGAACGTGTAGTTGTAGAAGAACGCGGACGCGGCCGCCGAGGCGAGGCCGCCGTGGCCGAGCGCCTTGAGCGGGTCGAGCAGCGAGGTCTTCCGCGCGGGCTTCGGCTGCTCCTTCAGGAACGCCGTGATGCACAGGAACCCGACGGCCATCAGGGCCGCGGTGCCGAAGAACGGGTAGCGCCAGCTCGCGTCGCCGAGCAGGGCGCCGAGCAGCGGCCCGCAGGCCATGCCGAGCCCGAGCGCGGACTCGTACAGCAGGATCGCCGCCGCGCTGCCCCCGGCGGCGGCGCCCACGATGACGGCGAGCGCGGTCGACACGAACAGGGCGTTGCCGAGCCCCCAGCCGGCCCGGAACCCCACGAGTTCGCCGACCGACCCCGACGTACCCGCGAGCGCGGCGAACACGATCACCAGCGCGAGCCCGGCCAGCAGCGTCTTCTTGCCGCCGATGCGGCTGGAGACGAAGCCGGTCACCAGCATGGCGACGGCGGTGATCAGGAAGTACGAGGTGAACAGGAGCGAGACCTGGCTCGGCGTGGCCTGGAGCCCCTGGGCGATGGACGGCAGGATCGGGTCGACCAGGCCGATGCCCATGAACGCCACGACGGACGCGCCCGCCGTGGCCCACACCGCCTTCGGCTGACGCAGCAGGCCGCCCGCCCCCGCGTCGAATGGGTCGCCTTCGGCGGGCTCTGCCGTCTCTCCTTGTGTGTGCGGGGTCATCCGCCGCTCCTTCGTGTGCTTCCGGATGCTTCCGGACCTAGATCGTTGACGTATACACACAATAAGTTAGATGATCTAATTAATGCAAGCTACATCTAGTTTTCCCTGGTGATGGGCCCGGGGAAAGGAGAGGGGGAGGGGAGAGGGGGCCGCCTCCGGACGGGTGATCGTCCTTGACGGGGCGCCGAGTGGGGAGGACCGTTGGGCGCTATGAGGGGCGAACCCAGTTGCCCGAAGTGTGGTGGCCGGGTCAGGGCTCCCGGTCTCTTCGCCGACTCCTGGCAGTGCGATGTGCACGGGACGGTGCACCCGCTGCAGCCCGTGATCCCGCCCAGCGTCGAGGCACTCCAGGTCGTGGTGCACCGCGCCCAGGTGCCCGTGTGGATGCCGTGGCCGCTGCCCGTCGGCTGGCTCTTCACGGGCGTGGCCTGCGCGGGTGACGACCGCAGCGGCGGCCGCGCCACCGCCGTGGCCTGCTCCGGGCCCGCCCCGCTCGGCGGCGTCGGTGAACTGGTCCTGGTCGCCGAGGAGTTGGGCGTCGGCCTCGGCGCGCGCTACGCCGGCATCGACGGCCCCGACCCCGGCCCCTCCATGAGCGTCGGCAAGCCCGCCCAGGCCAAGGTCCTCGCGGCCGGACGGCCCACGGCCATGTGGCACGTGCCCGGCACGCCCGACGACCGCGCCGTCTTCGCCGGCGAGGCGCGCGGCCTGTGGCTCTGGGCGATCGCCTGGCCCGAGCAGTCGGGGCTGCTGATGTACGACGAGCTGGTGCTCACGGACTTGCGGGACGCGGGCGCGGAGGTGGACCTCCTGCCGTGCGGCGCGCTGTCACCGCGGCTGCTGACGCCGTAACCAGGGGGGCTGCCGCCCCCCTGGACCCCCCGCTATCGGCCTGAACGGCCTCGTCCTCAATCGCCGGACGGGCTGAAAATGTGCGGGTGGGTATTCAGCCCGCCCGGCGTTTGAGGGCGAGGCGCGGAGCGCCGACAAGGGGGAGAGGGGCGAAGCCCCAGGCGAGGGCGGGGCCCGGGCTGCGGTCCCGTTATCCTTGAGCGTCCCCCGTCAGTCCCGAAAAGCGTGGAGCCCTTACGTGCGCGTAGACCTGCACAGCCACTCCACCGCCTCCGACGGCACGGACACCCCGGCCGAGCTGGTCCGGAACGCGGCCGCCGCCGGTCTGGACGTGGTCGCGCTGACCGACCACGACACGACCCGCGGCCACGCCGAGGCGATCGCCGCGCTGCCGCCCGGCCTCACCCTCGTCACCGGCGCCGAGCTGTCCTGCCGCCTCGACGGCATCGGGATGCACATGCTGGCGTACCTCTTCGACCCCGAAGAGCCGGAGCTGGCCCGCGAGCGCGAACTCGTCCGCGACGACCGCGTGCCGCGCGCGCAGACGATGGTCCGCAAGCTTCAGGAACTCGGCGTCCCCGTCACCTGGGAACAGGTGGCGCGCATCGCGGGCGACGGCTCCGTGGGCCGCCCGCACGTCGCGGAGGCGCTGGTCGAGCTCGGCGTCGTACCGACCGTGTCGGACGCCTTCACGCCCGACTGGCTCGCCGACGGCGGCCGGGCCTACGCCGAGAAGCACGAGCTCGACCCCTTCGACGCGATCCGCCTGGTCAAGGCCGCGGGCGGCGTCACCGTCTTCGCGCACCCGGCCGCCGCCCAGCGCGGCAAGGTCGTCCCCGAGTCGGCGATAGCCGAACTGGCCGCCGCGGGCCTCGACGGCATCGAGGTCGACCACCCGGAACAACTGGCGTACGCGCCCGAGTCGGGCCCCCGACTGCGCGGCCTCGCCGCCGACCTGGGCCTGCTCGTCACCGGGTCGAGCGACTACCACGGCACCCGCAAGACCTGCGTGCTCGGTGAGTACACCACCGACCCCGAGATCTACGGCGAGATCACCCGCCGGGCCACGGGAGCCTTCCCGGTGCCGGGCGCGGGCGGAGCCCCGGCCGCGTAACACGCCACCGTCCCGTCCGTACGACCCTCTCCCGCAAGGCCCTCACTGTGTTCGACGTCGCCGTCTTCGGATCCCTCTTTCTCACCCTTTTTGTCATCATGGACCCCCCTGGGGTCACGCCGATCTTCCTCGGGCTCACCGCGGGCCGCCCCGCCAAGGTCCAGAAGAAGATGGCCTTCCAGGCCGTGTGCGTGGCCCTCGGGGTCATCACCCTCTTCGGCATCGTCGGCCAGCAGATCCTCGACTATCTGCACGTCTCCACGCAGGCACTGATGATCGCGGGTGGCCTGCTGCTGCTCCTGGTCGCCCTCGACCTGCTCACCGGCAAGAACGACGAGCCGCAGCAGACCAAGGACGTGAACGTCGCCCTGGTGCCGCTCGGCATGCCGCTGCTCGCCGGACCGGGCGCGATCGTGCAGGTGATCCTGGCCGTGCAGCACGCCGACGGCATGGAGCAGGTCTCGGTGTGGGCGGCGATTCTCGCCATTCACGTGGTGCTGTTCCTGGCGATGCGCTTCTCACTGCTGATCATCCGCGTCATCAAGGACGGCGGTGTCGTGCTCGTGACGCGGCTCGCCGGGATGATGCTGTCGGCGATCGCGGTGCAGCAGATCATCAACGGCGTGACGCAGGTGATCCGCGGCGGTTGAGCCGATCGAGTGACCCCGGCGGCGGCCGTACCACGCACAGAGCCCTGTACGGCACCGGACGTTCCGGTGGCGTACAGGGCTCTGGAGTGTGTGATGAGGCCGATCGGCGCCGTTATGAGGCCGAGGCGTCGGCCGGACGGATGTAGAGGCGCTGCCCTATGGCGGCGGCTTGCTGCACGATCCGGTTGACGGAGGCGGCGTCCACGACGGTCGTGTCCACGGCGGTGCCGTCGACGTCGTCGAGTCGCATGATTTCGAAGCGCATGGGCTTCTCCCTTCGTCTGGTGATCCTCCTGAAGGAGAACTGCTGTCCTGTGACTGCTGTCTACATGACCGCTGTCTACACAGGGTCCAACGGCTTGACCCGTTCAAACATTCCCTACGCTAAGGAAAATTTTCGCGAGGCTAATGAACACCCTGTTTCGTGACTGTATCGCGGCTGGTTGTGTTCGCTGAGTAACGGCTACCGGTTGTGCCTGCCGAGTGACGGACGGGACAATGCGTTCCGTATGGACATGGACGAGACCATTGACGAGTCCGGCGGGACCATTGACGAGACCGGCGGGATCAACGCTCGCCTCGAGCGCACCAACGGGCTGCTCGAGCGCATGCTCGCCGAGGTGGCGAAGACCCCGTCCACGCACGCGATCTTCGTGGACGCCGGCTATCTGTACGCGGCCGCCGGGCGCCTCGCAGCGGGCACCGAGGACCGGCGCGCCTTCGAGCTCGACGCCGAAGGGCTGATCGAAGCGCTGATCGACAAGGCGCGCACGATCTTCGCGGACAGCCGCCTGCTGCGCGTGTACTGGTACGACGGCGCGAGACGTCGCATCCACACCTCGGAGCAGCAGACGATCGCGGAACTCCCGGACGTCAAGGTGCGCCTGGGCAACCTCAACGCCAACAACCAGCAGAAGGGCGTCGACTCGCTGATCCGCTCCGACCTGGAGTCCCTGGCGAGGCACCGCGCCATCAGCGATGCGGCGCTGATCGGCGGCGACGAGGATCTGGTGTCGGCGGTCGAGGCGGCGCAGGGGTACGGCGCGCGCGTCCACCTGTGGGGCATCGAGGCACCCGACGGCCGCAACCAGGCCGAGCCGCTCCTCTGGGAGGTCGACAGCCAGCGCACCTTCGACGCGGACTTCTTCAAGCCGTTCGTCACGCGCCGCCCCGCCGTGCCGTACGAGGGCCTGTCGACGGCGGCCCGGCCCTCACGGGAGGACGTGCGCTTCGTCGGCGCCCAGATCTCCGCGAAGTGGCTCGCGGCGCGGGGCCGGGAGGCGCTGGTGGGCCTGCTGCCCGGCCACCCCTATCTGCCGGGCTCGGTCGACCAGGAACTCCTCGTGGAGGCGGAGCGGCTGCTGGACTACTCGCTGCGGGGCCAGTCGGACCTGCGGCGGGTGCTGCGGGACGGGTTCTGGGACCACTTGCAGCAGTGCTACTGAGGTTGCGGCAGCGCTGCTGACGTTGCGGCAGTGCTGCTGAGGCGCGAGTGCCGGGTCACGGCCGGGAGCCGACCTCGTCCCAGAAGGCGGTGAGGGCGGCGGCCGTCTCCTGCGGGCGGTCGGTGTTGGGGGAGTGCTCCGCGCCGGTGATCACGGTGCGGCGGGCGTCGAGGCGGCGCGCCATGTCGTCGAGGAGTGGTACGGGCCAGGTGTCGTCGCGTACGCCGGAGACGACGTGCTTGGGCAGGGGGGTGCCGGCGAGTTCGTCGACGCGGTCCGGCTCGGTGCACAACTGCTTGCCGGTGGCGATGAGTTGGGCCGGATTGTTGCGGAGCCAGCGGGCGCGCAGGTCGACGCCGTCGATGTCGGCGTCCTCCGGCGTGTCCATGGCCCGCATCGCGTCCCACACCACGTCCATGGGATGGACGGCGAGGGTGTCCGTGAGGAGCTTGGCGCGGGCCTGCTGGGGCGGGGCCACGTGGGCCGGTCCTGACGCCATGAGGGTGAGCGAGGCGAAGGTGCCGGGGGGTGCGAGCAGGACGGCGGCACGGGCGACGAGGCCGCCGAGGGAGTGGCCGAGCAGGTGCGGGGGCCCCTCCTCGGGCCCGCGGACGACGGCCGCCTGGGCCAGCACGTCACGCGCCAACTCGTCCTGGGCGTACGCCGATTCGTCGTCCGGGCCGGGGGACTCGTACTGGCCGCGGCCGTCGATGGACACGGTGCGGTAGCCGGCGGCGGCGAGCGGCCGGAGCAGGGCGATGAAGTCCTCCTTGCTCCCGGTGAACCCCGGCAGGAGCAGGGCGGTGCCCTTGACCGCGCCGCTCGGCCGGGTGTCCAGCACGGCGAAGTCGCCGCGAGCGGTACGCAGGGGGTACGCGAGGGTGCCTTCGGGCGGGATGAAGGTGGGGGGCCTACTCATGCCGCGAGGGTACTGGCCGGGGGCCTTGGGCAGGGGGGCGCCTCTGGTCGGCCGTAACGGCACCGTCGGCGTGGGCGGGTGCCTCGCCCCACGCGTCGGCGACGCCGTCGGCCTGGGCGGGTGCCCTTCCCCATGCGTCAGTCGCACCGTCGGCCTGGGCTGTGCCCACCCGTGCCGCCCCCTGGGCGGCCCAGCTGCCCACAGCGGGTCGGCAGGAACGTCCGGGCCGCAGATGCCCAACGAAGTCGCGCCTCCGCGGCGCAGGCGCCCGCGAGGTCGTGTCACCGAGTCGCAGACGCCGACGAAGCGGCGGTACCGAGGCGACGCAGGTGCCGGGTGGGCCGTGGGTGACGGTTGGGTCGGACGCCCCCCGGGGCACTTCTGGGCCGCAGTAGACGGGTGGGCGGGTGGGAGGTCCGCCGCGGGGCGGCGGAGAGGGGCGGTCACACGGCCGTGCGGGGCGAGGGCACCCGGGGCGAGGGCACCCGCCCCCCGGCCCACCCCGGCACGGGGTACAACGACACCCACCCGCGGCCAGGGCCGATGGCCCCGGGCACGGGTGGGTGGACGGTGGGTGGGACTAGCTGTCCGCGGAGTCGGCGACCTTCCGGGTGCGACGGCGCCGCGGCTTGGCCACGGGAGCGTCCTCCGCGGCCGCCACGCCCTCAGTGGACTTCGCAGCCTTCGCGGCCTCCGCCACGTCCACCTGCGCGGCAGCGCTCACCGCGGAACCGGCGGCCTCGCCGCCCGCACGCGTGCGGCGGCGCCGACGCGGCGTACGCGGCGCGGCCTCCTCCGCGGCGGCAGGCGCGGCCTCGGCCACGACGGACGCGGTGTCGGACGCGGCCACGGCCTCGGCCGACGCGGCGTCCTGTGCCACCGCCGACGCGGCCGCGCCGTCCAGCGGCGCACCCGCACGCGTGCGACGCCGACGCCGCGGCGTACGCGCGGGCCGCTCGGCCTCGGCTTCCTCCGCCTGGGCCCGACCACCAGAACGCTCACCGGAACGCTCACCGCGCCGCGAGCCACCGCGGCCGGCGGAGCCACGGGAGCCGCGGCCACCGGTCTCGCCCAGGTCCTCGACCTCTTCGGCGTCGAGCCCGGCCCGGGTGCGCTCCGTACGCGGCAGGACACCCTTCGTACCGGCGGGGATGTTCAGCTCCTCGTACAGGTGCGGGGAGCTGGAGTACGTCTCGACCGGGTCGTTGAAGTCCAGCTCCAGCGCCTTGTTGATGAGCTGCCAGCGCGGGATGTCGTCCCAGTCGACGAGCGTGATCGCGATGCCCTTGGCGCCCGCGCGGCCGGTGCGGCCGATGCGGTGGAGGTACGTCTTCTCGTCCTCCGGCGACTGGTAGTTGATGACGTGCGTGACGCCCTCGACGTCGATGCCGCGCGCGGCGACGTCGGTGCACACCAGCACGTCGACCTTGCCGTTGCGGAACGCCCGCAGGGCCTGCTCGCGCGCGCCCTGGCCCAGGTCGCCGTGCACGGCGCCGGAGGCGAAGCCCCGGCGCTCCAGCTGCTCGGCGATGTCGGCGGCCGTCCGCTTCGTACGGCAGAAGATCATCGCGAGTCCGCGGCCCTCGGCCTGCAGGATGCGGGAGACCATCTCCGGCTTGTCCATGGAGTGCGCGCGGTAGACGAACTGCGCGGTGTTCGCGACGGTCTGGCCCTCGCCGTCCGGCGCCGTGGCGCGGATGTGCGTGGGCTGCGACATGTAGCGGCGGGCGAGGCCGATGACGGCGCCCGGCATCGTCGCGGAGAAGAGCATCGTCTGGCGCTTCACCGGAAGCATGTTGATGATCTTCTCGACGTCGGGCAGGAAGCCCAGGTCGAGCATCTCGTCGGCCTCGTCGAGGACGAGGCACTTGACGTGCTTCAGGTTCAGCTTGCGCTGGCCGGCCAGGTCGAGCAGTCGGCCCGGGGTGCCGACGATCACGTCGACGCCCTTCTTGAGGGCCTCGACCTGCGGCTCGTAGGCACGGCCGCCGTATATGGCGAGGACGCGGACGTTGCGCGCCTTGCCGGCGGTGAGCAGGTCGTTGGTGACCTGCTGGCACAGCTCGCGGGTGGGGACGACGATGAGGGCCTGCGGCGCCTCGGTCAGCTGCTCGGGCTCGGCGCGGCCCGCCTCGACGTCCGCGGGGACGACCACGCGCTCGAGGAGCGGGAGACCGAAGCCCAGCGTCTTGCCGGTGCCGGTCTTCGCCTGGCCGATGACGTCGGTGCCGGAGAGCGCTACGGGGAGCGTCATCTCCTGGATGGGGAAGGGACTGATGATGCCGACGGCCTCAAGGGCCTCGGCCGTCTCGGGAAGGATCCCGAGCTCTCGGAAAGTCGTAGTCAGGGCAATGCCTCTTCTGTGAGACGCGGCGCGAGGCGAACGCTGGGGGTCGTGACCGTGCCGGGGACTGCCGGCCGCCTATGGGGAACGAGCCGGGCGAGCCGGGTGGCACGGGACCACTGCCGACGCTCGAGCGCTCACACCGCTGAGGGGGTCCCTCCGCATGCCGTACGCACGATGCGTACCGCCCTGGAGGGCTGTCTGGTCGGAGCCGATCGGGCCACCGACCGGGCATCCTCATTCATGCGGCCCGTCGAATATTCGGCGGGCGCATTACCACTGTACCCCGGAATCTCGCATACGTGTCCGGCGATTTGTCCCGCCCGTCTCCCACCACCACCCTCAATCGAGGGCCCCGCGGGCCCGCTGATTGACCACGTCGTGGTCGTCACACTGGCTGACCAGGCCCTTACGCCCCAGTGCAGGCGGGCTATTGTGCGCTTCATGGAGACGCCTGACACCGCCGCACAGCCCCCCGAATCCCCCGAATCCGCTGACTCCGCCAAATCTCCCGAATCCGCCGCGGACGCCGCGGCCCCCACCGGGGTCGCCGCCCAGGACTGGGCGAAAGCTTCCGCCGACCCGCAGTACCGCGCCGCCGTCGTGGATCTGCTGGGCGCGCTCGCGTACGGCGAGCTGGCGGCGTTCGAGCGGCTCGCGGAGGACGCGAAGCTGGCGCCGACGCTCGCCGACAAGGCGGAGCTGGCGAAGATGGCGTCCGCCGAGTTCCACCACTTCGAGCAGTTGCGGGACCGGCTCGCGGCGGTCGGGCAGGAGCCGACGGCGGCCATGGAGCCGTTCGTCGAGGCGCTCGACGGCTTCCACAAGCAGACGGCGCCGTCCGACTGGCTGGAGGGCCTGGTCAAGGCGTACGTCGGCGACTCGATCGCCAGCGACTTCTACCGCGAGGTCGCGGCGCGGCTCGACGTGGACACGCGCCGCCTCGTCCTCGGTGTCCTCGACGACACCGGGCACGCCAGCTTCGCCGTCGAGAAGGTACGGGCCGCGATCGACGCCGATCCGCGGGTCGGCGGACGGCTCGCGCTGTGGGCCCGGCGGCTCATGGGCGAGGCCCTCTCCCAGTCGCAGCGGGTGGTCGCCGACCGGGACGCGCTGTCGACCATGCTGGTCGGGGGCGTCGCGGACGGTTTCGACCTCGCGGAGGTCGGGCGGATGTTCTCCCGCATCACCGAGGCGCACACCAAGCGGATGGCCGCACTTGGCCTGGCGGCCTAGCCGAGCTGTCCTGGCGCGCCGCCCACGTTCTCCGCGGCCCCGGGCGGGTGGCCGTCGGTCGCCCTCCGGGCTCGTCCTCAAACGCCGGACGAGCTCCGGGCTCGTCCTCAAACGCCGGACGGGCTGTCTTTCCTCTGGCCTGCGTTCACCGGCCGCCAGGCCCTAGGCAGGTGCCTGGCGGCGGTGCAGGCGGCGGGTGGGGCGCACCAGCAGGGACAGCAGCGCGGCCGAGACGGCGAGGGCGCCGACGAGGGTCGCGGGCGTGTGGCCCGAGCCCAGCGCCATGTGCGTGATGAACGCTCCGATCAGCGCTCCGCCCACGCCGGTCGCAAGCACCAGCGTCCGCGCGGGCAGCCGGTGGGGCAGACGGCGGGCCGTCGCCCAGGCCAGGGCAAGGCCGATGAGTGCGGAGCCGAGCGCTTCGAGGATCACGGTGTGTTCCCTCCCTCGTGGCCAGGTGCAAAACGGTCGTAGCCGGTCTTACCCCTAGGTGTCGGAACGCAATCCTCCATACACCGGCGCCCCGAAGCGAGTTCAGGACACGGCGCGGCTCGGCACAAAGGAATCGGCAGCACGAAGGAAGACGAACGGCCCGGTGGCGACTGCCACCGGGCCGTTCCTTCGTGCTGAGCGCGCGCTGTCCTACAGGGCGCCGAAGCCCACCTTGCGCACGGTCGGCTCGCCGATCTCCACATACGCGAGGCGGTCGGCCGGCACCAGGACCTTGCGGCCCTTGTCGTCCGCCAGGGTCAGCAGCTGGGCCTTGCCCGACAGGGCCTCGGACACCGCGCTCTCGACCTCCTCGACGCTCTGACCGCTCTCCAGAACGATCTCGCGAGGCGCGTGCTGCACGCCGATCTTGACCTCCACGCTTTGTCCCTCCGACGGTCAGTGATGTGCGCGGCCGCCCGCGCCGTACCCAGCACAGATTAGCCCGGAGAGGGGACGTGAACGGCTCCGGCCGTGCAGCCAGGAGCGAACACGCCGACGGCGGACGGCGGGAACAAACGCGCGGTCAGTGACCCTCGGCGTGCGGCCGGTGGCCTTCGGCGCGCGGTCAGTGACCCTCGGCGCCGTGCAGCGGGAAGCCGGCGATGCCGCGCCAGGCCAG
Source organism: Streptomyces aureoverticillatus (assembly GCF_014649395.1). Lineage (GTDB taxonomy): Bacteria > Actinomycetota > Actinomycetes > Streptomycetales > Streptomycetaceae > Streptomyces > Streptomyces aureoverticillatus. The sequence goes on along the minus strand of NZ_BMSY01000001.1, from coordinate 356,869 downwards.
GGACGTGAGCAACTGCACCGCCTTCTCGCGCGGTACGCCGCCGTCGCTGTGCAGCCAGTAGCGCGCGACGACCTGGGCGAGGCCGCCGAGGCCGGAGGCGAGCAGCATCGACTCGGACTTGGACAGGCCGGTGTCCTCCGCGATGACCTCGCAGATCGCCTCCGCGCACTCCAGGGTGACCTTGTCCACGCGCTCGCGGACCGCGGGCTCGTTCGTCAGGTCCGACTCGAAGACCAGCCGGAACGCGCCGCCGTCGTCCTCGACGTACCCGAAATAGGCGTCCATCGTCGCCGCGACGCGCTGCTTGTTGTCCGTGGTGGACGCGAGCGCCGCGCGGACCGCCAGCAGGAGGTTCTCGCAGTGCTGGTCGAGCAGCGCGAGATAGAGGTCGAGCTTGCCGGGGAAGTGCTGGTACAGCACCGGCTTGCTGACGCCCGCCCGCTCGGCGATGTCGTCCATGGCCGCCGCGTGGTACCCCTGGGCGACGAAGACCTCCTGGGCCGCGCCCAGAAGTTGATTGCGTCGGGCACGGCGCGGCAGGCGTGTGCCCCGCGGGCGTGCCGCCTCTGTCTGCTCGATGGCTGTCACGCCGCCTCCCAAAGTCGTCCTTGTGCTGCGGTGTGCGCCGCGACGCCATCGTACTTTTCGGTAACTGTGATGTGCGCGGTGCGAGCGCAGAATTTCACGGACCGGACGCCCTCAACAGTCCCCGGCAGCCGTGCGTAGCAGGGCAAACACGGGCAGCTCCCCCGTCATGAGCGGTAGTCGTCCTCGTCGATCGACACCACGCGGGCCTGTTCGGCCAGGTCGGCCTCGTTGGCGGCGTTCGGATCGGCGTCCTTGAGGGAGTCGTCCTGCTCCGGCGCGAGGTCGGTGTGCTGTTCCGCGGAGTCGGCCTCCGGGGTCTCCGGGCTGCTCTCTTCCTCCTCGGCCTGCTCGGCCGCGAAGGTGTCGGGGTCGCTGGGATCGACGGTCATGTGGACTCCTCGGCTCTCTTCCCTGAGGGCTTGCTCTGTCTCTGTTTCCCGGGTTTCCCGGGTTCTCCCTGGGGGTTTCCCTGGGACCTGCCTTCATGCCTTGCGAGCCTCTCGGTCCTCTTCCCTCTGAGCCTAGGGAAGACCCGCACGGGCCGCTACGCGATCTGTCCCGGATCTGTGATGCCGAACACGCGATCCCACGCGTGATCGTCTCGTAACATTGCCCGCATGTCTTCGACCGAGTTGCCGGACGTGCTGGCCGCCGTCCCCGCCCCCAAGCCGGGCGCCGTCGCCGTCGCCGAGGGCGAGCGGCTCGACTCGGTCGCCCTTCCCGGGCTCACTCTGAACGTGCGCTCGCGCCCCTCGGTGCGCCCCGGCCTGCCGCCCGCGCTGTACGTGCACGGGCTCGGCGGGTCCTCGCAGAACTGGTCGGCGCTGATGCCGCTGCTCGAGGACGTCGTGGACTGCGCGGCGATCGACCTGCCGGGCTTCGGCGACTCGCCGCCGCCGGACGACGGCGACTATTCGGTGACCGGGCACGCGCGCGCGGTCATCCGTTATCTGGACGCCGCCGGGCGCGGCCCCGTGCATCTGGTGGCCAATTCGCTGGGCGGCGCCGTGTCGACGCGGGTCGCCGCGGTGCGGCCGGACCTGGTGCGCACGCTCACGCTGATCTCGCCCGCGCTGCCCGAGCTGCGGGTGCAGCGGGCGGCGGTGCCCACGGGGCTGCTCGCGGTGCCCGGCGTCACGACCCTGTTCACCCGGCTCACCAGGGAGTGGTCGGCCGAGCAGCGGGTCCGCGGCGTGCTCGGTCTCTGTTACGGCGATCCGGCGCGGGTCACGCCCGAGGGCTTCAGCGCCGCGGTGCGCGAGATGGAGCGGCGGCTCGCGCTGCCGTACTTCTGGGACGCGATGACACGCTCCGCGCGCGGCATCGTGAACGCGTACACGCTGGGTGGTCAGCACGGTCTGTGGCGGCAGGCGGAGCGGGTGCTCGCGCCGACCCTGCTGGTGTACGGCGGCCGGGACCAGCTCGTGTCGTACCGCATGGCGCGCAAGGCGGCGGCGGCCTTCCGCGACTCGCGGCTGCTCATGCTCACGGACGCGGGGCACGTCGCGATGATGGAGTATCCGGAGACGGTGGCCACTGCGATCCGTGAACTGCTCGCCGAGACGGGCGAGTTGGCCGTGACCGATGCCGTGGCCGATGTCGTGACCGGTGCCGTGGCTGATACGGATGAGGTGGCCGGCGCGGATGAGTTGAGTGATCCGCGTGCGGTGCGCGATCGTGGCGGTGTGAGTGACCGCCACGATTCGGGTTCGAGGAGCTGAGGCGCCGCGTGGGACGTCATAGCCGCCGGGGCCCGGACGACACCTCGGACAACAGCAGTACCTCCGGCATACGGCAGGCCGGTGCCGGGAAGGGGCAGCCCAAGGGCGCCGCACCCGGCCCCGGCCGCCGCAGGCGCGGTGCGGACGCGCCGGACGGCACGCCCGCGCACGGCGTCCCGCAGGTGACCCCGCCGGGCGGGGTCCCGCAGCAGACGCCGCCCCATGGCGTTCCGCAGCACACTCCTCCGCACGGGGTGCCTCAGCAGACGCCGCCGCACGGGGCGCCTCAGCACACCCCTCCGCACGGCATGCCCCAGCAGACACCCCCGCGCGGTGGCGTCCCGCCGCGCACGCCCCCGCACGGCATCCCCCAGCACACCCCGCCCCACGGCGTCCCCCGGCCCGCCCTGCACGTCCGCGGTGGTCACCCCGAGCAGCGTGAACCAGGGGGCGGCTGGGGCGAGGTCGGAGGGGACGCGGCCGGGCCCCGGATGGGCGCCGGCTACGGCGTCGTGCCGCCGCAGCAGCCGGGGGCCATGGCGCCCGGACCGCCCGGACCCCGGCGGGATTACGTCGACGCGTTCGGCGCCGACGTCGACGACGCGGACGTGTTCGACGGCACCGCCGGCACCTCCGGCATCGACGACGCCGGTGACACGGACGTGTTCGCGGCCGGCGCGGCCGCCGCCCGGCGCACCCCGCCGCGCGATCCGTACGAGTCCGTGACCACCTGGGACACCGACGGGCCCGGCGACGGCGGGGACGACGGCGACGACGGCGAGGAGGACTGGTCGTACGGAGACGACGGCCCCCCCGACGCCCGCGCGGCCCAGGTTCGTGAGAAGAAGCGCGGGCGCACCGTCACCGGCATCGCCGCGGCCGCCGTCACCACTGTCCTCGCCGTCGTCGTGGCCGGTCAGGTCGCCGACGGCGCCAAGGGCGACGGCCCGGCCCCCCGGGCCGCGGAGAAGGGCGACAGCCGCGACGACCAGGACTCCGAGGCGTCCCGCTCGGACAACCGCCCCACGCCGTCCGACCCGGCGCCCGCCCGCCCGGCGACGTACGACGAGAAAATGGGCAAGAAGTATCCGCTGGACGCGAAACTCACCGCGGACGGGGGCTTCGACGTGATCCGCGGATTCGACAAGGCGCCCGGCAAGGGGCAGAAGTTCCGTTACCGCGTCGACGTGGAAAAGGGCATGGGCCTGGACGGTGGACTGTTCGCGCAGGCCGTGCAGAAAACCCTGAACGACGACCGGAGTTGGGCGCACGGCGGCGCCCGGACCTTCGAACGGATCTCCTCCGGAAAGCCCGACTTCGTCATTACGCTGGCCAGTCCGGGAACCACCGCGAAATGGTGCGCCAAATCCGGCCTCGACACCTGGGAACAGAATGTGTCGTGCGATTCGGCCGCCACGAGCCGTGTGATGATCAACGCCTACCGGTGGGCGCAGGGCGCCAAGACCTACGGCGACCGCATCCACCCGTACCGGCAGATGCTGATCAACCACGAGGTCGGCCACCGGCTCGGCTACGGCCACGTCGACTGCCGCCGCGACGGCGAACTCGCGCCCGTCATGCAGCAGCAGACCAAGTTCCTCGACCACGACGGCATCCGCTGCAAGGCCAACCCCTGGGCGTTCCCGGAGAGTTGAGCGTCCCGGCCGCCGGTCCCGGCACCGGGACGGGGGACGAACCGGGCCTCGCGTTGACATTGCGCGCGGCATCGTCCATATTTCTCCGCATGTCGAACCGTCACGCCTCCGCGAGCGCCGCCCTTGAGCTGGCGCTGTTCGGCGTGACCGCGCTCTGCGTGGCCGACATTCACTGTCGCTGACGCCCGCCCCGGCGAGTGCGTCGCGTTTGTTTCGTTTTCTTTCTGCTCTGCCGTATTCCTCCCTGCCGTGTGCCTGAACCGCCTTCGCGTGGTGCGCGCGGCACGGCGCGGCAGGTCTGAAACCGCACTCGGTGTGCGTCGCCCTGGGTGGGCTCTCGCGAATCCCTGATTCCTTCTCTCCTTCGCTTTCCGATTCGCTTTCCGAGAGGCACTCCGATGCGTCTGCGTCGCCAGAAGTCCGTCATGTCCCGCCGCGTGGCAGCGGCATCCGCCAGCCTGGTCGTCCTGGCCTCGGGCGCCGCCGCCTGCGCGGGCCCCGAGGACAAGAACGACGCGGGCGGCGGCGGCAAACCGCGGCAGGGCGGCACCCTCACCGTGCTCAACAGCGACCCGCAGAACGACTTCGACCCGGCGCGCCTGTACACCTCCGGCGGCGGCAACATACCGAGCCTCGTCTTCCGCACCCTGACCACCCGCAACCGCGAGGACGGCGCCGAGGGCGCGAAGGTCGTCCCTGACCTCGCCGAGAGCCTCGGCAAGCCGAGCAAGAACGCCACGGTGTGGACGTACAAGATCAAGAAGGGTCTCAAGTTCGAGGACGGCTCGCCGGTCACGACCAAGGACATCAAGTACGGCATCGAGCGCTCCTTCGCCGCCGAACTGTCCGGCGGCGCGCCCTTCCTGCGGGACTGGCTCATCGGCGGCGACACCTACCAGGGCCCCTACAAGGACAAGAAGGGCCTGAAGTCCGTCGAGACGCCGGACGACCGGACGATCGTCTTCCGGCTGAACAAGCCCGTCGGCGACTTCGACTACGTGGCCACGCAGACGTCGTTCGCACCCGTCCCGAAGGCCAAGGACAAGGGCACCAAGTACGAGGAGCATCCGGTCTCGACCGGCCCGTACAAGGTCGTCAAGAACGCGGGTGACGGCGAGCGGCTGCAGCTGGAACGCAACCCGCACTGGTCCGCCGAGACCGACGCCGAGCGCAAGGCCTACCCCGACAGGATCGACGTACGCTCCGGCCTCAACTCGTCCGTCATCAACCAGCGGCTCTCCGCGAGCCAGGGCGCCGACGCCGCCGCCGTCACCACCGACACCAACCTCGGGCCCGCCGAACTCGCCAAGGTCAGCGGCGACAAGAAGCTCGCCGCGCAGGTCGGCACCGGCCACTTCGGCTACACCAACTACCTCGCCTTCAACCCGAAGGTGAAGCCGTTCGACGACCCGAAGGTCCGGCAGGCCATCGCCTACGCCGTCGACCGCACCTCCGTCGTCAACGCCGCGGGCGGCTCCTCGCTCGCCGAGCCCGCCACCACCTTCCTGCCGAACCAGAAGTCCTTCGGCCACACGAAGTTCGACCACTTCCCGGCGGGCGCGTCCGGCAACCCGAAGAAGGCCAAGGAACTGCTGAAGGAGGCCGGCCACAAGGACGGCCTGACCATCACCCTCACGCACTCCAACGCCAAGAACTTCGAGACCAGCCCCGAGATCGCCACCGCCCTCCAGGACGCCCTGAAGAAGGCCGGCATCACCGTCAAGCTCCAGGGCCTGGAGGACAACGACTACGAGGACAAGGTCCACGACGCCAAGGACGAGCCGGGTCTGTTCCTCGCCCACTGGGGCGCCGACTGGCCCTCCGGCGGTCCGTTCCTGTCGCCGATCTTCGATGGCCGCCAGATTGTCAACGATGGATACAACTTCAACTCCAGCTTCCACAATGACAAGTCGGTCAATGCGGAGATTGACGCGATCAACAAGTTGACCGATCACGACGAGGCCGCCAAGAGGTGGGGCGCTCTTGACAAGAAGATCGGCGCCGAGGCCCTGAACGTGCCGCTGTTCCACCCGGTCTACAAGCGCCTGTACGGCAAGGACGTCAAGAACGTCGTGATCAGTGACTGGACGGGCGTCCTCGACGTCTCCCAGGTCGCGGTCAAGTAGGGCCGGTCAGGTCAAGGTCAGGTCAACCTGTCATGAGTGAGGCCCTGTTGGCCTCGGAGATCCCGGGGGCGGGTGCCACCACGGCACCCGTCCCCGCCTCCGGAGCCCGTCAGTTCTGGCGGCGGCTGCGCACGCAGCGCGCCGCCCTCGTCGCGGCGGCGGTCGTCGCCCTGCTCGTCCTGGTCGCGCTCGCCGCGCCCCTGCTCACCGCCCTGGAGGGCCAGGACCCCACCTCGTACCACCCCGGCCTCGTCGACTCCGCCCGCGGCGGCGTGCCCGTCGGGCCGCTCGGCGGCATGAGCGCCGAGCACTGGCTCGGCGTCGAACCGCAGACCGGCCGCGACCTGTTCGCGCGGCTCGTCTACGGAGCGCGCGTTTCCCTGGGTGTCGCCCTCGCGGCCACGCTGATGCAGATCGTGATCGGCGTCGCCGTCGGGCTCGCCAGTGGGCTCGGCGGGCGCCTGCTCGACCAGACGCTCAGCCGCGCCACCGACGTCATGGTGGCGCTGCCCCTGATGGTGCTCGCCCTCGCGCTGCTCGCCGTCGTGCCCGGCGGCTTCCCGCGGCCGGTGCTCGTCGCGCTGGTCGTCGGCTTCGTGGGCTGGGGCGGCGTGGCCAAGGTCGTGCGCGCCGGGACCATCTCCCTGAAGTCGCTCGACCATGTGGCGGCGGCCCGGCTCAGCGGCTGGGGCGGGGTGCGGATCGCGCGCCGCGAACTGCTGCCCGCGCTCGCCGCGCCCGTCATCACGTACGCCGCGCTGCTCGTCCCCACGAACATCACCGTCGAGGCGGCTCTGTCCTTCCTCGGCGTCGGCGTCAAACCGCCCACCGCGTCCTGGGGCCAGATGCTCACGTCGGCGGACGTCTGGTACCAGGCGGCGCCGCAGTACCTGCTGCTGCCCGCCGCCGCGCTGTTCGTGACCGTGCTCGCGCTGACCGTCCTAGGCGACGGGGTGCGTACGGCGCTCGACCCGCGCGCGGCCTCGCGGCTGCGCGTCGGTACCGGCCGGAAGCGTGTCGGAAGCGGCCGGAAGAGCGTCGACACCGGCCGGAAGCGTGCCGGTGCCGGTCGGAAGCGGGAGGGCGGCTCATGACCGCGTCCACCCCTGTGGCCACCAAGTCCCGCGGGCTCACCGACGGGCTCACCGCCGGGCTCGGCGGCCTGCTCGGCGGCGGCTTCACCGGGTTCGTCGTACGCCGCGCCCTCGGCGCCGTCATCACGCTCTTCGTGCTGTCCGTCGTCATCTACGCCGTCTTCTACGTGGCGCCCGGCGACGTCGCCCAGATCACCTGCGGCCCGCGCTGCTCGCCCGCCCAAGTGCAGCAGGTCTCCGAGCAGTTGCGGCTCGACGACCCGCTGTACACGCGCTACCTGGACTTCCTGCGCGGCATCTTCGCCGGCCAGGACTACTCGACCGGCACGAGCGTGCTGCACTGCGACGCCCCCTGCCTCGGCCTGTCGTACCAGACCGACCAGCAGGTCACCGAGCTGATCCTGAACAAGGTGCCGGTCACCGGGTCGCTCGCGATCGGCGCGATGGTGCTGTGGCTGATCCTCGGCGTCGGCACCGGCGTGCTCTCCGCCTGGCGCCGCGGCCGCGCCACCGAGCGGATCCTGACCGCCGTCACCCTGGCGGGCACGGCCACGCCCGTGTTCGTCATCGGCCTGCTCCTGATGATCCTCATCTGCGGCCGGCTGCAGTGGCTGCCGTTCCCGCAGTACGTGCCGTTCACGGAGGACCCGCAGCAGTGGGCGTGGAACCTGCTGCTTCCCTGGGTGTCCCTCGCGCTCATCGAAGCCGCCAAGTACGCCCGCCTGACCCGCTCCTCGATGCTGGAGACCCTCGCCGAGGACCATGTGCGCACCTTCCGCGCGTACGGCATCGGCGAGCGGTCCATCGTCGGCAAGCACGCCCTGCGCGGCGCGCTCGCCCCGGTGATCGCGCTCAGCGCCAACGACTTCGGGTCAATGTTCGGCGGCGCGCTGCTCACCGAGACGCTGTTCGGCCTGCCCGGGCTCGGGCGCGAACTCGTGCAGGCGGTCCGGGTCGTCGACCTGCCGGTGGTCGTCGGCATGGTCCTCGTCACCGGCTTCTTCGTGGTCCTCGCCAACGCCGTCGCGGATGTGCTGTACGCGGTGGCCGACCGACGGGTGGTGCTGTCATGAGTCCCGAAACCCTTCCGGGCCCCGAAGCCCTCGTACAGGTCGAGGACCTCGGCGTCGAGTTCGGCGACGTGCGCGCCGTGGACTCGGTCACCTTCACGCTGGAGCGCGGCGGGGCCCTCGGCCTCGTCGGCGAGTCGGGATCCGGCAAGTCGACCGTCGCGTCCGCGCTGCTCGGGCTCCACCGGGGCACGGGCGCGCGGGTGACCGGCTCCGTACGGGTCGGCGGCACCGACGTGGGCGCGGCCACGGACGCCGAGCTGCGGCGGCTGCGCGGCCCGGTCGCCGCGATGGTCTTCCAGGACCCGCTGTCCTCGCTCGACCCGTACTACGCCGTGGGCGACCAGATCGCCGAGGTGTACCGCGCGCACTCCGGGGCCTCGCGGCGTGCGGCACGCGCGCGTGCCGTCGACGTGCTCGACCGGGTCGGCATCGCGGACGCCGCGCGGCGCGCGCGGTCCCGGCCGCACGAGTTCAGCGGCGGCATGCGGCAGCGCGCCCTGATCGCCATGGCCCTCGCCTGCGAGCCCGAGCTGATCGTCGCCGACGAGCCCACGACCGCCCTGGACGTGACGGTGCAGGCGCAGATCCTCGACCTGCTGCACGCGCTGCGCGAGGAGACCGGCATGGGCCTGCTCCTGGTCACCCACGACGTGGGCGTGGCCGCCGAGAGCGTGGACGACGTGCTCGTCATGCGTGGCGGGCGCGTGGTGGAGCGCGGCGCCGTGGCCCAGGTGCTCGGGGCGCCCCAGGAGACGTACACGAAGGACCTGCTGAGCGCGGTGCCGCGGGTGGACGCGGCCCGTGACCACCGCCCCGCGGGCACCGCCGCCGAGGGCGACGTGGTGGTCGAGGCCGAAGGGCTGCGGCGCGAGTTCGGGCGCGGCAGGCGGGCCTTCGCCGCCGTCGACGGTGTCTCGCTGAGCGTGCGGCGCGGCGAGACGCTCGGCATCGTCGGCGAGAGCGGCAGCGGCAAGACCACCCTCGGCCGGATGCTCGTCGGGCTCCTGGAGCCGACGGCCGGGCAACTCCGCCACGGGGGTGCGGAGAAGTCCGGCAAGGGGGTCGTGCCGGGGGTGCAGATGGTGTTCCAGGACCCCGTCTCGTCGCTCAATCCGCGGCGTTCGGTGGGCGAGTCGGTCGCCGATCCGCTGCGCGCGCGGGGCGACCGCGACGAGGACGCGATCCGCGCCCGCGTACGGGACCTCATGGAGCGCGTCGGCCTCGACCCGGCGCACTACGGCCGCTACCCGCACGAGTTCAGCGGCGGCCAGCGCCAGCGCGTGGGCATCGCGCGGGCGCTTGCCGCCGAGCCCCGCCTCATCGTCTGCGACGAACCGGTCTCCGCCCTGGACGTCACCACGCAGGCGCAGGTCACGGCCCTGCTGGCCGAGCTGCAGCGGGAGCTGGGGCTCGCGCTCGTCTTCGTGGCGCACGATCTGGCGGTGGTACGCCAGGTCAGCGACCGGGTCGCGGTGATGCGGCGCGGGCGGATCGTCGAGTACGGAACCGTGGACGAGGTGTACGGATCGCCCCAGGACCCTTACACCCGGCAGTTGCTCGCGGCCGTGCCCGCGCTGGACCCGGTGGCCGCGGCGAGCCGGCGCGCGGCGCGGCGGGTGTCTTCCGCGGGCGCGGTGGGCAAGGAGCTGGCCGCAGCGTGACCGTGCATCACGGCATGATCCTGAGTCATGGCATGCCCCTGAGTCGCGGCATGCCCCTGAGCCACGGTGTGACTCTGCGTTACGGCGTACGGGGCCTCTTCGGCGTGGACACGGCATTCATGGGGCTATCGGCCTGATCCGAGGCCGCTATAGCGCGACGGAACGCGACCGGCGCGAGAAAGTTACGGCTCTTCACCCCTTCCGGTGGCGCGATGGACAACCGTCCGTCGCGCCACGGTCATGTCCGCATACGTTCGTCCCGCTGCGAGCCGTCGGTCCAACGGCGGCTCCCCATATGGGAGATCGGGGGTGCACGCGTGCGCATTGGACTGCTTACGGAGGGTGGTTATCCGTATGTGGGCGGTGAGGCCAGGCTCTGGTGCGACCGGCTCGTGCGCGGGCTCGGGCAGCACGAGTTCGACGTGTACGCGCTGAGCCGGAGCGAGCAGCAGGAGGCGCGGGGCTGGGTCGAGCTGCCGCCGCAGGTGCGGCGGGTGCGGAGCGCTCCACTGTGGGGAACGGGGGGCGGCGGCCGGTTCGGTCTCGGCCGGCGGATGCGGCGCGGGTTCGCCGAGAGTTTCGGTGAACTGGCGAGGGTCGTCTGTGCCGGAGCGGACGATTCCGGCCAGTTGGCGGACCGTTTCGGCAGCGCTCTGTACGGACTCGCCGATCTTGCCCGCGAGTCGGGTGGGCCGGGCGGGTCGGGTGGCCTGACCGGCGCCCTGCGCTCCGAGTCCGCCGTGCGCGCCCTGGAGTCCGCCTGCCGCGCGCCGGGCGCACCACGTGCCGCGCGCGCCGCCCGGGTGCCCGATCTGCTCGCCGTCGCGGGCGAGTTGGAGCGCGTGCTGCGCCCGCTGTCCCTTGACTGGTATGGGGACGACGAGCTGGGCGCGGCCGACCTCTGCCACGCCACGGCGGGCGGCGCGGCCGCGCTGCCGGGGCTGCTCGCCCGGCACTTCGCGGGGGTGCCGCTGCTGGTCACCGAGTACGGGGTGCAGTTGCGGGCGCACTATCGGGCGCACCATCCGGCGGGGGCGGAAGCCGCGGGGACCGGGGGCGGCGCCGAGCCGGGGCTCGGCGCGCCCGCGCGGGCGCTGCTCGCCTCCTTCCACGGACGGCTCGCCGCCGAGGTGTACCGCAGGGCCACCGTCATCACCCCCGGCAACGCGCACGCGCGCCGCTGGCAGGAACGGTGCGGCGCCGACCGTGCGAAGCTGCGCACGGTCTACCCGGGCCTGCCCGCGGGCCGCTTCGGCGAGGTCGGCGAGCGGGAGGACGCGGGGGAGCCCCTGACCCTGATCTGGGTCGGCCGGGTCGAGCCCGCGAAGGACCTGATCTCGCTCCTCCACGCCTTCGCCGAGGTCCGCAAGGAGGAGCCCAAGGCGCGCCTGCGCATCGTCGGCGCGCTCGCGGACGGCCCGGAGGAGGCGGCGTACCTCGACCACTGCCGTGCGCTCGCCGCCCAGCTCTTCCCCGACGAGGCCGACGGCGCGCACGCCGTCGGCGCCAACCCGGTGTCCTTCGAGGAGGTCGGCGGCCCGGAGGTGCCCGATCTCCCGGACGCGTACGCGGCGGGCGGCGTGGTCGTCCTGTCCAGCGTCGTCGAGGGCTTTCCGATCAGCCTGATCGAGGCGATGCTCTGCGGCCGCGCCACCGTCTCGACGGACGTCGGCGCGGTGGTGGAGGTCATCGGCGGCACCGGCCTCGTGGTCCCGCCGCGCAATCCGCGGGCGCTCGCGCAGGCGTGCGTGGCGCTGCTGCGCGACCCCGAGCGCCGCGCGCGCCTGGGGGCGGCGGCGCGGGCGCGAGCGCTCGAACTCTTCACGGTCGAGCAGAACATCGCAGCATTTAACGGCATTTACCTGGAGATCGTCTCGCACTGCCCGGTCCGCCGGGAGGCCGTGAACGAGGCGGGCGAGCCGGTCCCGTTCGCCCACCCAGCCGAGGCGTATGTGCCGGGGCGGTGGGCGGCGCGGGGTGGGACGGGGGTCGGGGCGTCCGGGGCGTCCGGGGCGTTCGGCACGGGCGGGGTGCCCGGAGCGGGCGGGGTGCCCGGAGCGGGCGGGGAGTGCGCTACGGGCCGAGCGTCCGGCGCGCCCGCCCCCGCGCCTGCGCCGAGCTGGGCCGCCGCGCGCCAACAGAGCGGCGGGCGACCGGCGTTGGGGCTCGGGCTCAGGGAGGCGCTGTCATGACGGGGTGGCCGGAACGATCAGTGGACGTGCCGCGAGCGCCCGGGGGAGCGGGGGGCTGGGACGCGCGGTCGGAGGAGTTGGTGGCTCCCCCCAGCGACCTCACCAACCCCACTGCCCCCACCACCCCCACTGCCCCCACCACCCCCCGCCGAGGCCCCGCCGACCCCGTGAAGGCGCTCATGCACCGGCACCGCGCCCTGTGCGAGCGTGCCGTCGATCCGCTGGAGATCGCGGCGGGCCTCGAAGCGCACGGAGTGACCGACCGGACCGCCGCGCGGTTCCGGCATCGCGACGTGTTCGCGCTCGCCGAGGAGATGTACGCGCGCGTGCCGCAGGACAGCGCGGAGTGGGACGCCCCGGCCGACGCTGCCGGTGACACGAGCGGCGACGCCGCCGTGACACAAGTCCCGTCCGGCTGGGCGGTATGGGCGCTGCTTCCCGGCGCCGTCTGCGCCCTCGCCGTCGCGGGGCTCGGCCCGGCCGACGGCCCCGCGCGCCTCGCCGTGGGCCTCGGCGGCGCGCTCGCCGTGGCGGCGGCCGGATGGGTCGCCCTGCGGTACGGCCCTCTGCGCGCCGCACGCCCGGCCGGCCCCGCCACGCGCGCGTGGGCGTGCTGGCTGCTCGCGTACGCCCTGCTCGGCGACGCGCTGCTGCGGTCCGCCGTCCCGGGCGGTGGGCCGCCGGACGAGCCCTGGGTGCCGTCGACCGCGGCCGCCCTCGTCCTCGCGGGCGCCGTCGCGCCCGGGATGTGGTGCGCCCGGCTCTTCGCGGTGCGGGCGGGCGGCAGGCTGGGCGCCAGCCGGGGACTCGCCGAATTCGCGGCTTCCGTACGGCCGTTGCTGATCGCCGTGTTCGCGCTGTTCCTGTGCGCGGTGGGCGTCCTGCTCACCGGGGTGGCCGCCCTGCCGGTGCCCGGCCCGGCCGCGGCACTCACGCTGACCGGCTCCGGGGCGCTCGCCGCGCTCCTGTGGCTCGGCCGGATGCTCCGCATCCACGGCTCCCGCCGGGCCCCCGCCCTCGTCTACGCGACGGTCGGCGCGACCCAGGCGGCCGCGGTGACCCTGGTGTTCGCGGGCCGCCTGCCGGGCTGCGAAATCCTCGCGGCACCCGTCGAACGCCTGGTCGCGGCCGGCGGCACCGGCGCGGTGGCCACCCTCACCTGCGCCGCCGGAGCCGCGGTGCTCCTCGCCCGCGCGATCCGGGTCCTGGGCCGCGCCTCCGCCCACGTCCTGGGCCGCGCCGCCGCCCACACCCCGGTTCGGGCCACCGCACACGCGACCGCGGGTGGTGCGCGGTGAGCGCGTTACCCCCGCCCCGGCGCCCCGGTGCGCTCCACCACCCCGGAGCGCACCGCCGCCCGGGAGAAGCGCGCCGCCAACCCGGCGCGCCCCCTGACACCGTCCCGCGCCCCTGCCCGCACAGGGGCGCCACGCGCGGCCGCAGCACCGGCCCGCCCCGGGGCCCCACGCCCCGCCCCCAGACCACCAGTGCCCTGAACTCGGCAACACCGTGAATCACTCGGCAACACCGTGAATCGGCAACACCTTGAAGGAGAAGCCCAGATGACCACCCCCAGCCTCCGAGCGTCCGTCCCGGGAGGCGCCCGATGAGGGTGCTGCTGATCGGAGCCAACGGATACCTCGGCCGCTTCGTGGCCGACCGGCTGCTCGCCGACCCGGCCGTGCAGCTCACCGCGCTCGGCCGGGGCGACGACTCGGACGTGCGGTTCGACCTCGCGAACGGCAGCCCCGGCGCGCTCACCCGGTTCCTGGACGCCGTGCACCCGGGCGTCGTCATCAACTGCGCGGGCGCCACCCGCGGCGGCGCCCGCGAACTGACGCGGCACAACACCGTCGCCGTCGCCACCGTCTGCGAGGCCCTGCGCCGCAGCGGCTGCGGCGCCCGCCTGGTGCAGCTCGGCTGCGGCGCCGAATACGGACCGAGCCAGCCAGGATCGTCGACGGCCGAGGACGCCGTGCCCCGCCCCGGCGGTCCGTACGGCGTCAGCAAGCTCGCCGCCACCGAACTCGTCCTCGGCTCCGGCCTCGACGCGGTCGTCCTGCGGGTGTTCTCGCCCGCGGGCCCCGGCACCCCCGCCGGCTCGCCCCTCGGCCGCCTCGCCGAGGCCATGCGGCGCGCCATGCAGTCCGGCGACGGCGAGCTCAAGCTCGGCGGACTCGGCGTCCAGCGGGACTTCATCGACGTACGCGACATCGCCCGCGCCGTGCACGCCGCGTCGCTCTCCGCGGCCCAGGGCATCGTCAACATCGGCTCCGGGCGCGCCGTGCGGCTGCGGGACGCGGCCGCCGTGCTCGCGCGCGTCGCGGGCTACGGCGGCGCGCTGCACGAGCTCGACCAGCCGCCGGTCCGGTCCGCCATCGGCCACCCCCGCGCCGACCCGGACCACGTGGGACCGACCGCGTACCCCTACCCCGACGGCTGCGGAAGCTGGCAGCAGGCCGATGTGCGCACCGCGCGCGACCGGCTCGGCTGGCGGCCCCGCATCAACCTCGAAGAGTCCCTGGCCGACATCTGGATGGAGGCGGCATGCCGCATCTGAGCAGCACGGCCACGGGCGTCGCCCAGACCGACGTACGCGTCGGATTCGGCGTCCCCGGCTTCGCCCACCCCCTGCTCGCCCCCACCGAATGGACCGAACTCACCCGACCGGGCACCCCTTTGCACTGGGTTGTCCTGAATGTCGACAATGGCCCGGGTGATCGGCCCGACCCGCACTGCCTCGACGCCGCCGGACGGCTGCGGAACGCCGGCGTCCGCGTCCTCGGGCAGCTCGACGTGATGTACGGCGCCCGCGGCTTCGGCGAGCTGGTCTCGGACGCCCACCGCTACCTCGACTGGTATCTGGTGGACGGCTTCTTCCTCGGCCGCTGCCCGACCGAACGCGCGGCGCTCCCGGAGGTCGCGCGCACGGCGACCACCCTGCGCGCCCTGCTCCGGGACGGGGCCGACGACGGGCACATCGTGTTCGGCCACGGCACGCACCCGTACCCCGGATACGCCGAGGCCGCCGACCAGTTGGTGACCTTCTCCGGGCCCTGGAGCGACTACCGCTGGTCGCAGGTCGCCGAGTGGACCGCCGAGCACCCGCCCGAACGCTTCTGCCACCTCGTGCACGGCATGCCGCTCGGCCACCTCGACGAGGCCCTGCGCGTCGCCCGCTGGCAAGGCGCCTCGACGATCTACTTCACCGACCGCAGCGACGCGGGCCGGGCCGCCGACCCCTGGGAGGCCCTGCCCGGTTACTGGGACGAGATCGTCTCGCGTATCGGACCAGGTGTCTCGGAATGAAGATGGCCATGGCAGTGTTACGAAGAGAACAAGCGTCCCCCTCGCCGGCCGCGCCCGGCCCGGGGGACACCGATCGCACTTTCGACCAACGGAGTCCCCGTGTCGCTGCCACCCCTGGTCGAGCCAGCATCTGAGCTCACCGTCGACGAGGTTCGCAGGTACTCCCGCCACCTGATCATTCCCGACGTCGGGATGGACGGGCAGAAGCGGCTGAAGAACGCCAAGGTGCTCTGTGTGGGCGCCGGCGGCCTCGGGTCACCGGCGCTGATGTACCTCGCGGCGGCGGGCGTCGGCACCCTCGGCATCGTGGAGTTCGACGAGGTCGACGAGTCGAACCTGCAGCGGCAGATCATCCACAGCCAGGCCGACATCGGCCGCTCCAAGGCGGAGTCCGCGAAGGACTCGGTCCTCGGCATCAATCCGTACGTGAACGTGGTCCTGCACGAAGAGCGGCTCGAGGCCGAGAACGTGATGGACATCTTCGCCCAGTACGACCTGATCGTCGACGGCACCGACAACTTCGCCACGCGTTACCTGGTCAACGACGCGTGCGTGCTCCTGAACAAGCCCTACGTGTGGGGCTCGATCTACCGCTTCGACGGCCAGGCGTCGGTGTTCTGGTCCGAGCACGGGCCGTGCTACCGCTGCCTGTACCCGGAGCCCCCGCCGCCCGGCATGGTCCCGTCCTGCGCCGAGGGCGGCGTCCTCGGCGTCCTCTGCGCGTCGATCGGCTCCATCCAGGTCAACGAGGCCATCAAGCTCCTCGCGGGCATCGGCGAGCCGCTCGTCGGCCGCCTGATGATCTACGACGCCCTGGAGATGCAGTACCGCCAGGTCAAGGTCCGCAAGGACCCGAACTGCGCGGTCTGCGGCGAGAACCCCACCGTCACCGAGCTCATCGACTACGAGGCCTTCTGCGGCGTCGTCTCCGAAGAGGCCCAGGAGGCGGCGGCCGGTTCGACGATCACTCCCAAGCAGCTCAAGGAGTGGATCGACGGCGACGAGAAGATCGAGATCATCGACGTCCGCGAGCCGAACGAGTACGAGATCGTCTCCATCCCGGGCGCCAAGCTGATCCCGAAGAACGAGTTCCTCATGGGCACCGCCCTGGAGACGCTCCCGCAGGACAAGAAGATCGTCCTGCACTGCAAGACGGGTGTCCGCAGTGCGGAAGTCCTCGCCGTGCTCAAGTCCGCGGGCTTCGCGGACGCGGTGCACGTGGGCGGCGGCGTGATCGGGTGGGTCCACCAGGTCGAGCCCGAGAAGCCGGTCTACTAGGCGGATCTACTAGGCGTAGGGCCTGGACGGGGCTCGGGTGGGTGTCACCCGGGCCCGGGCCGTGACCACTGTTGGTGGGAAGGGCCCGCACCTGTCAGGTGCGGGCCCTTTCGCATGCCGGCTGTCTCAGGACTCGCAGACCTTGCCGTCGTCCGGGACCTTGCCGTCCAGCATGTAGTCGTTGATCGTGCCGTCGACGCAGTCGCTGCCGTTGCCGTACGCCCCGTGGCCCTCGCCCTTCCACGTCAGGTGCACGCCGACGCCCTTGCCCAGCTCGTCCGCCATCTTCCGGGCGCCCTCGTAGGGCGTCGCCGGGTCGCCGGTGTTGCCGACGACGAGGACGGGGGCGGCGCCGGGGGCGCTCACCTCGGGGCTGTCGTGCAGCCCGGCCACCGGCCATTCGTGGCACCAGCCCGCCGTGTCCCAGCCCATGAACGTGCCGAACAGCGGGGATATCTCGCGGAACCGGTCGAGCCGCGCCTTGGCCTGCTCCGGCGTCGGCCGCTCCTTGCCGTCACGGCAGGAGATCGCGCGCTGCGAGTGGCTCTGGGTGCTGTAACGCCCGGACGCGTCCCGTTCGTTGTACGCGTCGGCCAGCTGCAGCAGGGCCGTGCCGTCGCCCTTCTCGGCGTCTTCCAGGGCGTTGGTCAGGGCGGGCCAGGTCTGCTTGCTGTACAGCGTGACCGTTATGCCGGTCGTCGCCAGGGACTCGCTGAGCTTGCGGCCGGGCGTGTCCGTGCGCAGCGGCTTGGCGTCGATGCGGCGCAGCAGGTCGATGATCTTCCGCGTGCCCGCCTTCGGGTCCTGGCCGTTGGCCTTCAGGTAGTTGTCGAGGGCGCGCTGGAAGCCTCGGGCCTGGTTCTCGGCGTGGCCCACCGTGCCCGACGTCGGGTCCACCACCGCGTCGAGGGTGAGGCGGCCGACCTTCTTGGGGAACAAGTGGGCGTACGTACCGCCGAGTTCGGTGCCGTACGAGATGCCGAAGTAGTGCAGCTTCTTGTCGCCGAGGACCTGGCGCATCACGTCCATGTCGCGGGCGGCCTCGGCCGTCGAGACGTGCGGGAGCAGCTTCTTGGCGGCGCGCGCGCAGCCGGCGCCGAAGTCCGCGGCGTCCTTGAAGTACGCCTTCTCCTCGGCCGGGGTGTCCGGGGTGAGGTCGGTGTGCTCCGCGGCCTGGGTCTCCTTGTCGCTGCGGCAGCGCACGCCCTCGCTGGCGGCGACCCCGCGCGGGTCGAAGCTCACCAGGTCGTACCGCTCGCGCAGCTTGCCGTACGAGTCCCCGAAGGACGGCAGCATGGAGACGCCGGAGCCGCCCGGGCCGCCGAAGTTGAACAGGAGCGAGCCGATGCGGTCGCCCTTGCCGGTGGACCTGGCGCGGATCAGGGCGATGCCGATCGTCTCGCCGTCCGGCTTCTCGTAGTCGAGGGGGACCTTCAGCGTCGTGCACTGCCACTCGTCGCCCGGCGCCGGGTCGCTGCCGGAGGCCTTGCAACGGCCCCAGTCGAGCTTCTGCGACGTGACGGACGCGGGCAGGGTGGAGGTGGGGTCGGGCCTCGGTGCCGGATCGGCCCCCGTGGGCGCGGGCCGCTTCCCGTCTGCCTCGTCCCCCTTGTCGTCGGACGAGCCACCGCATCCCACGGCGAGCCCGGCCACCAGAACCCCTGCGGCGGCCAGAGCTGCTGACCGTACGAATCGCGGCATGACGCTTCCCCCCTCGGAAGACAGTCAGGCCATAGTAGGCGGCGCCTCTGACACCACCTCCGGGGAGCCTGCCCGAGGACCATTGAGCCCGTCCGGCGATTGAGGCCGAAGGCGGGGGTCTGGGGGCGCAGCCCCCAGGCGTTGGGGGCGACCACGTCACCGTTCAAGGCCGCCGGCCAGCCTACGCGCAGATGGTGCCCGCTTTCGGCACGGTCCCCTCCAGCAGATAGCCGTCCACGGCACCCCGCACGCACTTGTTCTTGCTGTCGTACGCCCCGTGCCCCTGGCCCTTGTACGTCAGCTCGACGCCGACGCCCTCGCCGAGGGCGTGCACCATCTTGCGCGCGCCCTCGTACGGCGTGGCCGGGTCGCCGGTGTTGCCGATGACGAGGACGGGCGCGGCGCCCGGAGCGCTCACGTCCGGATGGTCGGCGGCCCCCTCGACCGCCCAGTCGGTGCAGTTGACCATGCCCCACGCCAGATAGTCGCCGAACAGCGGCGAGGCCGCACGGAACTCGGACAGCTTCGACTCGACGTCGTCGGGCGTGTAACGCGGCTTGTCGTCGGCGCAGTTGATGGCGACGTTGGCCGCCTGGATGTTGCTGTACTCGCCGTCCTCGTTGCGTCCGTTCATCGAGTCGGACAGGACCATGAGGATCTTGCCGTCGCCGTCGTAGGCGTCTTCGAGGCCCTGGGTGAGGTAGGGCCAGAAGTCCTTGGAGTACAGGGCCTGCGCGATGCCGTTCGTCGCCGCCGTCTGCGTCAGCTCGCGCGGCGGCAGGGCGGGCAGCGGCTTGCTGTCGAGGTCCTTCAGGAGCTTCGCGATGCGGTCCTTGACGTCCTGCTCGCTGCTCCCGACGGGGCAGTCGTCGACCTGCGAGGTGCAGTCCTTGGCGAAGTTGTCGAGCGCGAGCTGGAAGCCCTCGGCCTGCCCGAGCGAGCCCTGCTCGGGCGTCTGGGTGGGGTCGACGACCGCGTCGAAGACCGCGCGGCCCACGTTCTTGGGGAACAAGTGGGCGTACACGCCGCCGAGTTCGGTGCCGTACGAGATGCCGAAGTAGTGCAGCTTGTCGTCGCCGAGGACCTGCCGCATCAGGTCCATGTCGCGGGCCGCGTCCGTGGTGCGCAGGTGGGGGAGCACCTTCTTGGAGTTCTTCTCGCACTCTCCGTTGAACTTCGTGACGTTGTCGATGAGCTTCGTCCGCTCGGCGGCGTCGTCGGGCGTCGCGTCCTGCTGGAAGTACGCGTCGAGCTGCTCGGCGTCCTCGCACGTGACGCCCGCGCTGCGGCCGACGCCGCGCGGGTCGAAGCTCACCAGGTCGTAGCGGGTGCGCAGCTTCGCGTAGTCCGAGCCGAAGGCGGGCAGCGTGGTGATGCCGGAGCCGCCGGGGCCGCCGAAGTTGAAGATGAGGGAGCCGATGCGCTTGTTCTCGTCGCCGCTCGCCTTCGCGCGGATCAGCGCGATGTCCACGGTGTCGCCCTTGGGCTCGTCCCAGTCGAGCGGCGCCTTCATGGTGGCGCACTGCCACTCGGCGCCGCCGGGCAGCGGTGAGGGTGCCTGGCCGCCGCCCTCCGCCGCCGACGGGGCCGGGCAGTCCTTCCAGCTCAGCTTCTGGTCCGGCGATGCCTCGTCCGAGGAGTCGGAGCCGGAGTCCCCGCACGCCGTGAGCGCGGCGGCCAGCAGGAGGGCGGTGGCGGACAGGGCCTTGACGCGCGGCGGGAGCTTGGGCATGGCTCCATCCTGCGGCGGAGTCCGTCAACGCGCCCCTACAACAGCCCCTTACGGGTGAGGTGGTTGAAGAACAGCCATCCGGGGAGCACCGGCAGCCACAGCGTGAGCAGCCGGTAGAGCAGCACCGCCGGCGCCGCCACGTCCTTCGGTACGCCCACGGCGATCAGGCCGAACGTCAGCGTCGCCTCGACCGCGCCGACGCCGCCCGGCGTGGGCGCAGCCGAGCCCAGCGCGTTGCCCGCGAGGAAGACCACCGCGACGCTGGCGAGGCTCAGCGTGCCCATCTCCTCGCTCGCGAAGGCCCGCACCGAGGCGTCCAGGCACAGCACGAACAGGAACGTCAGGAGCAGCATGCCGCCGATGCCGGTGAGCAGCTTCTGCGGGCGCTGCAGGACGTCGAGCATGCGCGGCACGACACCGGCGAACAGCGACCGCACGCGCGTGACGACGAACTTCCGCAGGAACGGGATGGCGGTCACCACCAGGACCAGGACCGCGACGGTCAGCAGGCCCGCGATGACCGTACGGGACGGCGTCAGTGTCGGCGTCTTCTGCGTGCCGGTGACGTACCCGAAGATCAGCAGCAGCAGGATGTGCGAGCCGAGACCGAAGAGCTGGGAGGCGCCGACGCTCGCCACCGCGAGCCCCGAGCGCACCCCCGAGCGCTGGAGGAACCGCGTGTTCAGCGCCACGCCGCCCACCGCGGCGGGCGCCACGATCTTCACGAACGACCCGGCGACCTGCGCCGACACCGCCCGCAGGAACGGCACCCGCTCCGGCACGAAGCCCAGCAGGCTCATCGCGGCGGCGAAGTAGCTCAGCGCCGAGAACGCCACGGCCGCGGCGACCCAGCCCCATTCGGCCTCTCCGAAGATGGTGCCGAAGTCGACGTGCGTGAGCTGCGACAGCAGGAAGTACGCGCCGAAGGCGCCGGCGATGAAGCTGATCAGCGTGCGTGGCCTGATGCGTTCCAGCTGTGCCGGTTCCACGGGGGCCGTCGGCCGGATCAGCAGCACCTGGTGGCGGATCTGGGTGAGCAGGTCCTCCTCGCGGGCCTGCTCCAGGGCTTCGTCTATGGCCTGCTTCTCGGCCTGCTTCTGCGCCTTCTCCACGCGCGGGGCCTTGCGGGCGGCGGCAGTGTCCGTCTCTGCGGAGGCGCTGTCGCCCTCTCCGCGCGAGAGCTTGGCCTTGCGGGACGCCTCCAGGACGGCCTCGCGCTCCCGCTCGGCGCGCTCACGGGCCCGCTTGCGCAGCGTCCCGCGCGTGGAGCGGGTCAGCGCGATCGGCTGGAGCAGCGGCAGACAGTCCGCCACCGCGTCCGGGCCGAGGACGTCGACGGCCGTGGCGACCGCCCGCTCGGCGCCGACGCGCAGCCCGAAAGCCGTCAGGAGCTGGGCGATGTCCATGCGCAGGACGAGGTCGCCGGCCGCGATCTCGCCGCCGCGCAGATCGGTCAGGATGACCGTGCCGGAACGATCCACCAGAATCGCGTCGCCGGCCAGCCTGCGATGCGCGATGCGGCGCGACTGCAGCGCCTTGACCTGGCGCCAGGTGTCGCGCAGCAGGTCGTCGGTGAGGGCCGTGTCCGGCAGCGAGTCCAGGGACCGGCCGCCGGTGTGCTCGTACACGAGGATCACGGCGTCCGGGCCGAGCTCGGAGGTGGCGATCAGCTTGGGCGCGTTGGCGCCGGCCGCGATCGCCGCGTACGCGAGCAGGGCCTCCTGCTCCAGGGCCTGGCGCAGCGACTGGAGGCTGCGGCGCTGGGTGATGCCGCGCAGCGTGAGGCGGCGCCACACGCGGTAGAAGAAGCCCTGCGCCTGCTGTTCGCGGTCGATGACCGTGACGTCGAGGGGCGGTCCGTCCTCCAGCGTCACGAAGTAGCGCCGGCCGCGGTTGTCCTGGTCGGAGGCGTCGCCGGAGTCCTCGCGGGCCGCGCCCACCGGGCGGAAGCCGACGTGCCTGAGGCCCGCGAGCAGCGTCTGGCCGGTGGGCTGCACATTCGGCGAGCCGACCGCGTACAGCGTGCCGTACGCGACGGTCCAGCCGATGAGCACCGTCAGGATGATCGAGAACGGTGTCGTGTTGCCCGAGACCAGCATCGTGAAGGCTTCGAGCAGCAGCACCACCAGCAGGACGACGCGCCAGCGGGGCCTGCGGGACATGCCCACGGCGGTCATGTACGCGATGACCGGGGCGAGGTAGCCGTGCACCGGGTCCGTGAGGGAGCTGATGTCGCCCGGGGAGGGCTGGGTGAGCGCGTCCTGGATGGACTCCGGGGCGGCCTTGGCCACCCACAGGTCGGTGGCCAGGGTCACGCCGTGCGCGAGGACGGCCGCGAGGACGCCGTCGGCGATGCGCAGCCCGTCCCGCTTGATGAGGCGCTCGATCGCGAACGCCACGGGAACGAGCAGCACGCCGATGCTCGCGGTCAGCCCGGCCAGCTTCATCAGCAGGTCCGGGGGCTCGCCCGTGCCCGCGTTGATGTCCTGCTCCAGGCCCGACGTCGTGCCGTGCGCGAACGCGGAGATCGCGAGCAGCACGGCGATCGCCAGGATGCCGACGAGCAGCCGCATGAGGTCGGAGGGGCGGTGCACGCGCGCGGGGAGGAGGGGTTCGTCGCCCTCCACGCGCTCGGAGTGCGCGTCTTCGTCGGCGCAGTCGGGGAGGTGGTCGGGGTCGCGCGGGGCAGGGTCGTGCGGGGCGGGGTGGTCGGCGTCCGAGCCGGGGTGTTGCCCGTCCGCATCGGGACGGTCCCGATCCGGATCGAGGCGTTCCTTTGCCGGATCCGAGAGGTCCTTTTCCGGAACCGAGAGGTCCTTTTCCGGATTCGAGAGACCCCCTCCAGGATCCGAGAGGCCCTCCTCAGGAACCGAGGGGTCCGCGTCCGGGCGGCCCTTTTCCGGAACCGAGGGGTCCTCGTCCGGGAGGCGGCGGTTTCCGGCCATTTCCGATCGCTGCGGCCGGTCGCCGTGAGACGTGTCGTGAGACCCGTCGTGGGACCCGCCGCCGGGCTCGTCGGACTTCAGGACGTGCTCACCGGTGTCGGGGCGTGCCGTGTCCGCAGGGGTGCCTGCCGTCTTGTCGGAATGCACGCCCTGCTGCTCCGTCGCCTCTTCTTGATCTCGTATCACCAGTCACCGCCCGCATGATGGTGGCATGCCCTGCTGACAACGGGGGGCATCAGGGGGCAATCCGGGGGCGCGAAACGGTCACGATTTGCCACTTCGGCCGCTGTTGCCTGCGCTGTCGCACGCTCCGTCGCGGGGCCGTCACCGTGTCGGTGCCATGCGGCAGGATGGGCCGGATGAGCGAGGAGAGCCGATCGGAAGCGGAGCCGTCGGGGTACGAAGCGGAGCTGCCGGAGTACGCGGAGCGGGTCCTGGATGTGGCGGAACAAATCCCTCCGGGACGCGTGATGACGTACGGGGACATCGCGGAGTGGCTGGAGGAGGGCGGCCCGCGCCAGGTCGGCCGCGTGATGGCGCTCTACGGAGGCGCGGTGCCGTGGTGGCGCGTGGTGCGCTCGGACGGCGTGCTGCTGCCGGGCCACGAACTGCGCGCCCTGGAGGCCTACCGCGCGGAGGGCACCCCCCTGCGCGAGGTGGGCCGCGCTGCCGAGCGGAGCATGCCCCGGCTGGACATGCGCAGGGCGCGCTGGGACGGCGGCACGGCGGACGTGGCTCCGGAGGCTCACACCTGACAGCTTCCGCCACGCACAGGACCGGCGGCGGACCGGTGGCCCGTACGGGGGAAGCCACGCACCCCGCGCATCCGCTGGCGTAGCGTCGACAGCACGCATTCACACTCATCCCGCAGCTGTCGCACAGCCGCACCTCGACCAGTACACCCACCAGGACCGGCGATCCACGTGAGCTCCACTTCATCCGTTCGGCACGCCCGGCACCCGTCGCACCCGCAGGTACGACAGGGGAACCCGGGTGCCTATCGACTGGTGCGTACCCCGCCGGTCCCTGCGGATCCCCCTCACCTGGACGCACAGCAGCGCGCCGTGGTTGACCATGCGGGCGGTCCGATGCTCGTTCTCGCAGGTCCGGGCACCGGCAAGACCACCACCCTGGTGGAGGCGGTGGCCGCGCGGGTGGCCAAGGGGACGGATCCCGAGCGCGTCCTGGTGCTCACGTTCAGCCGCAGGGCCGCCGTCGAGCTGCGCGACCGGATGGCGCATCGCATAGGCGCCGCCGACGCCCCGCAGGCGACCACGTTCCACTCGTTCTGCTACGCCCTCGTCCGCGCCCACCAGGACGCCGACCTCTTCGTCGAACCCCTGCGGCTGCTGTCGGGACCCGAGCAGGACGTGGCGGTACGTGAACTCCTCGCCGGCCAGACCGACCTCGCGCGGGAGGGCCTCGCGCGGGTGCGCTGGCCGGACGAGCTGCGCGCCTGCCTCACCACGCGCGGCTTCGCCGACGAGGTGCGCGCCGTGCTCGCGCGCAGCCGCGAACTGGGCCTCGGCCCGGCCGCCCTGGACGCCTTCGCCCGGCGCGGCGGGCGCCCCGACTGGCGTGCGGCGGCGGCGTTCCTCGCCGAGTACCTGGACGTGCTCGACATGCAGGGCGTGCTCGACTACGCGGAGCTGGTGCACCGCGCGGTGCTGCTCGCCCGCCGCCCCGAGGTCGCCCGCGCGCTGGCGGCCCAGTACGACACGGTGTTCGTCGACGAGTACCAGGACACCGACCCCTCCCAGGTGCGCCTCCTGCACGCCCTTGCGGGCGGCGGCCGCGACCTCGTCGCCTTCGGAGACCCCGATCAGTCGATCTACGCCTTCCGGGGCGCCGACGTGAACGGCATCCTCCAGTTCCCGGCGGACTTCCCGCGCGCGGACGGCACGCCCGCGCCGGTCGAGGTCCTGACGACGTCCCGGAGGTCGGGGGCGCGGCTCCTGGCGGCCACCCGCCTGCTCACCGCGCGCATGCCGCTCACCCGGCTGCCCGCGGAGAAGGTGCGCGCCCACCGGGAGCTGACGGCCGCCAGGGACGGCGGCCGCGTCGACGTCCGTACGTACCCGACGGCCGGCACGGAGCTCGACAACATCGCGGACATCCTGCGCCGCGCACACCTGGAGGACGGCATCCCCTGGAGCGAGATGGCCGTCCTCGTCCGCGCCGGCGCCCGCACCATCCCGTCCGTCCGCCGCAGCCTCACCGCGGCGGGCGTCCCGCTGGACATAGACGGCGACGACATCCCCCTGCGCCACGAGCCCGCGGTGACGGCCCTGCTGACGGCACTGCGGGCGGTGGCGCGGGCGGAGTCGGGGGAGGGCGTGGGGGAGCGGGGGGTCCCGGACGGCCCGGAGGGCCCGGACGACCTGGGGGAGCGGGACGAGTCGGCGGCGCCAGACGAGCCGGAGTCTGCGGCGTCAGACGAGCCGGACGAGCCGGACGAGCCGGAGTCCGCGGAATCGTCGTCTACGGAGGCGGCGTCCAAGGAGGCGGCTTCCAGCGAACCGTCGCCCCAGGAGTCGTCGTCCGACGACTCGGGCGACGCCACGCCCACCACCCCCGCCTGGCTCGACACCGAGACCGCCCTCACCCTCCTCACCTCGCCCCTCGCGAGCATGGACGCCGCCGACCTGCGGCGCCTCGGCCGGGCCCTGCGGGAGGAGGAGCGGGCCGGGGGCAACCACCTGCCGCCGCCCTCCGACGAGTTGCTGGCCCGCGCGCTCGCCGAGCCGGAGCGGCTGACCGCGCACGACCCCTCGTACGCGAAGGGCGCCCAGCGCCTCGGCGAACTGCTGAGCCGGGCCAGGAAGCGGCTCGCGGACGGCGGCACCGCCGAGCAGGCGCTGTGGGACCTGTGGGACGGCACGCCCTGGCCGCGCCGCCTGGAGCGCACCGCGCGGCGCGGCGGCGCGGCGGGCCGCAACGCCGACCGCGACCTCGACGCGGTCTGCGCCCTGTTCGCCACCGCGGCCCGCGCCGAGGAACGCACCGGCGGCCGCGGCGCCCTCAACTTCCTCGACGAGATCGAGGCACAGGACATCGCCGCGGACACGCTCACGCGCCGCGCCGTGCGCCCCGACGCCGTACGCCTGATGACGGCACACCGCTCCAAGGGCCTCGAATGGCGGCTCGTGGTGGTCGCCGGCGTCCAGGAGGGCCTCTGGCCCGACCTGCGCCGCCGCGGCTCCCTGCTGGAGGCCGACCGCATCGGACGTGACGGCATCGCCGAGCCCCTGACCCCGGGAGCACTCCTCTCCGAAGAGCGCCGTTTGTTCTACGTCGCCGCCACGCGCGCGCGAGAACGCCTCGTCGTGACCGCCGTCAAGGCGCCCGCCGACGACGGCGACCAGCCCTCGCGTTTCCTCACCGAACTCGGCGTCGAGCCCAAGGACGTGACCGGCCGCCCACGCCGCCCGCTGTCGGTGGCCGCGCTCGTCGCGGAGCTGCGCGCCACCACCGTGGACCCGGGCGCCTCCGACGCCCTGCGCGAGGCCGCGGCTCGGCGTCTGGCCCGCCTCGCCGCGCTCGCCGACGCCGACGGGCGCCCGCTGGTCCCGTCCGCGCACCCGCATCGCTGGTGGGGCATGTTCGAGCCGACGGCGAGCGCGGTGCCCCTGAGGGACCGCGACAAGCCGGTCGTCCTCTCCGGAAGCGCGCTCGACCAGCTCGCCAACACCTGCGCCCTGCAGTGGTTCCTGGGCCGCGAGGTGAAGGCCGACGCCCCCGCGACCGCGGCCCAGGGCTTCGGCAACGTCGTGCACGTCCTGGCCGACGAGGTCGCCTCCGGACGTACGCCCGCCGACCTCGACGTCCTCATGGAACGCCTCGACTCCGTCTGGGACGCCCTCGCCTTCGACGCGCCCTGGAAGTCGGCTCAGGAGAAGGAGCACGCGCGCGTGGCGCTCGAACGCTTCCTCCAGTGGCACGTCGGTTCGGGCCGCACCCCGGTCGCCAGCGAGCACGCCTTCGACGTGACGCTCGAAGCGGGACCCTACGAAGTGCGCGTACGCGGCTCCATGGACCGCGTCGAGCGCGACGGCGAAGGCCGCGCCTACGTAGTGGACTTCAAGACCGGCAAGCAGGCCCCGACCGCCGCCGATGTCGCCCGCCACCCGCAACTCGCCGTCTACCAGCTCGCGGTGCGCGAGGGCGCGGCCGACGACGTCTTCGAAGGCGTACGCCCCGACGTGGGCGGCGCGGAACTGGTCCAGCTGCGCCAGGGCGCCGCCAAGAAGGACGGCGGCGACGCGCTGCCGAAGATCCAGGCCCAGGAGCCCCTGCCGCAAGGCGAGGGCGACTGGATCGGCGACCTCCTCGCCACCGCGGCGGGCAAGGTCCTCGACGAGCGCTTCACACCCACGACGGGCCAGCACTGCACGCACTGCGCCTTCCGCGCGTCGTGCAGCGCCCGCCCGGAGGGGCGCCAGATCGTGGAGTGACCCGCGCCGCACCGCCACCCACCGGTGTCCAACGTCACGTCTCCTCACCCGCGCTCATAGCACTCTCACAGGCCATCTATGGTCGCGGTGAACCTGACGTCTTTCCGAGGAGAAACACACATGGCAGCCAACCGGAAGCTCCTGGCAGCGGCAGCCGCCTGCGTCGCCGCCGTCATCGGCATCACGGGCTGCAGCAGCGACGACGACGGCGCCAAGGACCCCTTCGAGGGCATGAAGGCCGACAAGATCGCCAACAAGGCTTCCAAGGCCTCCAAGAACTCGGGCTCCTTCACGATGAAGAGCGAGGTCAAGGAGGGCAGCGGGAAGGCCGTCGGCGTGTTCTCCTCCGTCAAGGGAGGCGACTGCAAGGCCACGATCGACTCGCCCAAGAACGGCCACACCGAGCTTCTCACCGTCGGCAAGTCCTCGTACGTGAAGGCCGAGGAGAAGTTCTGGAAGGCGCGGGTCGGCTCCACCGTCGCCGGACGCGTCAAGGGGCGTTGGGTGAAGCAGCCCTCCCAGGGGCAGAGCTCCTGCGCGTTCGGCGACATGTTCCAGAGCAAGAAGCTCAAGGGCCTCAAGCGGGGGAAGGACGCCGAGGTCGACGGCAAGAAGGCCGCCGTCCTCGTCAAGAAGAAGGGCGACGAGACCACCACGTTCTACGTCGCCATGGAGGGCAAGCCCTACTTCCTGAAGGTCACCAACGACGGTGATGAGAAGGGCACGGCGACCTTCAGCGGCTACGGCGAGCCCGTCGACGTCAAGGCCCCGGCGTCCGGCGAGGTCGTCGACCAGAAGGAGCTGGCGGGCCTCTGATCCGCCCCGTTCCCGCGACGGCGGCCACGGACGCGGGCGGCGGCGACGGACGAACCCGTCCCGCCCCGGTTGTCAGTGGCCGCCGCTAGCCTCTCTCACGTGTCTCCTCGCCTCACCGACCCCGAGCAGCTCAAAGAGCTCCTCGGCATCCCGTTCACCCCGGAGCAGACGGCCTGCATCACCGCGCCGCCCGCCCCGCAGGTGATCGTGGCCGGAGCCGGGTCGGGGAAGACGACGGTGATGGCCGCGCGCGTGGTGTGGCTGGTCGGCACCGGCCAGGTCGCCCCCGAGCAGGTGCTCGGCCTGACGTTCACGAACAAGGCGGCGGGCGAGCTCGCCGAGCGGGTGCGCAAGGCGCTGATCAAGGCGGGCGTCACCGACCCGGACGCGGTGGACCCCGACAACCCTCCGGGCGAGCCGGTCATCTCCACGTACCACGCCTTCGCGGGCCGCCTCCTCACCGACCACGGCCTGCGCATCGGCCTGGAGCCGACCGCCCGGCTGCTGGCCGACGCCACCCGCTTCCAGCTCGCCGCCCGCGTGCTGCGCGAGGCCCCCGGCCCGTATCCCGCGCTGACCCGCTCCTTCCCGGACCTCGTCAGCGACCTGCTGGCCCTCGACAGCGAGCTCGCCGAGCACCTCGTGGACCCCGGCAGACTCCGGGCGTACGACACCGAACTCCTGCGCACCCTGGCGGGCGCCAAGCTCACCAACGCGGACCTCCGCAAGGTCCCCGAGACGGCGGCCGCCCGCACCGAGCTCACCGGCCTCGTCGAGCGGTACAGAGACGCCAAGCGCGCCCGCGACCTCCTCGACTTCGGCGACCAGATCGCCCACTCCGCGACCCTCGCCCGCACCCGCGCGGAGGTCGGCGCCATCCTGCGCGAGGAGTTCCGCGTCGTCCTCCTCGATGAGTACCAGGACACGTCGGTGGCCCAACGCGTCCTCCTCGCGGGCCTGTTCGGCGGCGGAACCGGCCACCCCGTGACCGCCGTCGGCGACCCCTGCCAGGCCATCTACGGCTGGCGCGGCGCCTCCGTGGCCAACCTCGACGACTTCCCCGAGCACTTCGCGCACGCCGACGGCCGCCCCGCCAAGCGCCACGCCCTCAGTGAGAACCGCCGCAGCGGCGGCCGCCTCCTCGACCTCGCCAACGGCCTCGCCGAGCCCCTGCGCGCCCTGCACGCGGGCGTGGAGGCCCTGCGGCCCGCCCCGGGCGCCGAGCGCGACGGCAGCGTGCGCTGCGCGCTGCTGCGCACGCACGGCGAGGAGATCGCCTGGATCGCCGACTCCATCGCCCACCTCGTGGCCACCGGCAAGGCCCCCGGCGAGATCGCGGTCCTGTGCCGCACGGCCACCGACTTCGCCGAGATCCAGGGCGCGCTCGTCGCCCGCGACGTGCCCGTGGAGGTCGTCGGCCTGTCCGGCCTGCTGCACCTGCCGGAGGTCGCCGACCTCGTGGCCGTCTGCGAAGTCCTTCAGGACCCGGGCGCCAACGCCTCCCTGGTGCGCCTGCTCACCGGCCCGCGCTGGCGCATCGGGCCACGCGACCTCGCCCTCCTGGGCCGCCGCGCCCGCCTCCTCGTGCGGCACGGGCACAGCGCGCCCGACGACCCCGACCGGCGGCTCGCCGAGGCCGTCGAGGGCGTCGACCCGTCCGAGGTGATATCGCTCGCGGACGCGCTCGACACGTTCCTGGAGGCGCCCGCAGACGCCTCCGGAGACGACGGTCTGCCGTTCTCCGCCGAGGCGCGAGTGCGGTTCGCGCGCCTCGCCACCGAACTGCGCGACCTGCGGCGCTCGCTGGCCGACCCGCTGATGGACGTCCTGCACCGCGTGCTCGCCGTCACCGGCCTGGAGGTCGAGCTCTCCGCGTCCCCGCACGCCCTGGCCGCCCGCCGCCGCGAGACCCTGTCGAACTTCCTCGACGTCGCCGCCTCCTTCGCCGCCAACGACCCCTCGGCCTCGCTGCTCGCCTTCCTCGGCTTCCTGCGCACCGCCGCGCAGTACGAGAAGGGCCTCGACAACGCCCTGCCCGGCGGCGAGAACACCGTCAAGGTGCTCACGGCCCACAAGTCCAAGGGCCTGGAGTGGGACGTCGTCGCCGTGCCCGGCCTGGTCACCGGCACCTTCCCGAGCGCCCAGGGACGCGAGAAGTGGACGGCCCAGGCCAAGGTCGTGCCGCACGCCCTGCGCGGCGACGCCGACACCCTGCCCGACATCGACGCGTGGGACGCCAAGGGCATGAAGGCCTTCCACGCGGACATGAAGGACCACCAGCACACCGAGGAACTCCGCCTCGGGTACGTCACGTTCACCCGCCCCCGCAGCCTCCTGCTCGGCTCGGGCCACTGGTGGGGCCCCACCCAGAAGAAGCCGCGCGGCCCGTCCGACTTCCTGAAGGCCCTGTACGACCACTGCGCGGCCGGCCACGGCGAGATCGAGGCCTGGGCGGACGAGCCCGCGGAGGACGAGGAGAACCCGGCGCTGCACGAGAAGACGGCCGACCAGGTCTGGCCGCTCCCGCTCGACGCCGCGTCCCTGGCCCGCCGCCGCGCCGCCGCGGACACCGTCCTCGCCCACCTGGACCGCCTGACGGCGGACGACGCCCGCTCCCACGAAGAGGCCCACCCCGCCGCGGCCCCGGACTGGCCGCCACCGCCGGACGACGAGGCCCTGGCTCAAGAGGGTGCCTACGAAGACGCCGAAGAGGGTGCCTACGTAGACGACGTCTACGGAGAACACGAAGACGACGTCTCCGGAGAAGACGCTTACGACGACGCCGAGCTTGCGTACGGCGACGCCGAGCCCCCGGAGGACGCCGACCCCACAGCGTGGGATTCCTGGACCCGGGCACGCCCACCGCACGCGCGCGTGCCGCACGCGAGGCCGCACCTCACCCCGGAGGAGACCCGCACACTCGCCTCCTGGGACCGCGACCTGGACGCCCTCACCGGCGAGCTGCTGCGCGCCCGCGAAAGCGTCCGCGACGTCCCGCTGCCGGCCACGCTCACCGCCTCCCAGGTGCTGCGCCTGGCCGACGACCCGGACGGGCTCGCGCAGGAGCTGGCGCGGCCCATGCCCCAGCCGCCGCAGCCCGCGGCCCGCCGCGGCACCCGCTTCCACGCCTGGGTCGAGGCGCGCTTCGAAGAGCTGCGGCTGCCCATGCTCGGCCCGGACGAACTGCCGGGCGGCGGACCGGGCGAGGCGGAGATCGCCGACGAACGCGACCTCGAAGCCCTCAAGGAGGCCTTCGAGCGCACCGAGTACGCCCACCGCACGCCCTACCGCGTCGAGGCCCCCTTCCAGCTCGCCATCGCGGGCCGCGTCATCCGCGGCCGCATGGACGCCGTCTACAAGTACGGCGACGGCGACGACACCACGTACGAAATCGTCGACTGGAAGACCAACCGCACCCAGAACGCCGACCCCCTCCAGCTCGCCGTCTACCGCCTCGCCTGGGCCGATCAGCACGGCGTGCCGCCGGAGTCGGTGCGGGCCGCCTTCCTCTACGTACGCAGTGGCGAGACCGTCCGCCCCACGGACCTGCCGGGCCGGGCCGAGCTCGAGCGGATTCTGCTGGGAGAGGACGGACAGGAGGCCGCGGACGCCGCCGACGCGGGCGGTGCGGGGCACGAGGCTGCGGACGGGCAGCGGGCCGACAGGCCGCCCGACCGGACCACTCCTGTGGGCCGATAGGCTCGTGACCATGAGCAAGCCCGTCCGTAGCGCTGCCAGTGCCGTCAGCGCCAGCAGCGCTGCCAGTGCAGTCGGCGCCGTGCGCGCGTACATCGACGACCACCGCGCCGCCTTCCTCGACGACCTCGCCGAGTGGCTGCGCATCCCGTCCGTGTCGGTGCAGCCCGACCACGCCGCCGACGTGCGCCGCAGCGCCGACTGGCTCGCCGCACGGCTCACGGCCACCGGCTTCCCGACGGCCGAGGTGTGGGAGACGGCCGGCGCCCCCGCCGTCTTCGCCGAGTGGCCCTCCGGCGACCCGGACGCGCCCACCGTCCTCGTCTACGGCCACCACGACGTGCAGCCCGCCGCCCTCGAGGACGGCTGGGACACCGACCCCTTCGAGCCGGTCGTCCGCGACAACCGGCTCTACGCGCGCGGGGCCGCCGACGACAAGGGCCAGGTCCTCTTCCACACGCTCGGCGTCCGCGCCCACCTCGCCGCCACCGGCCGCAGAGCCCCCGCCGTGAACCTGAAGCTGCTCATCGAGGGCGAGGAGGAGTCCGGTTCCCCGAACTTCCGCGCCCTGATCGAGGAGCGCCGCGAGCGCATCGCCGCCGACGCCGTGATCGTCTCCGACACCGGCATGTGGTCCAGGGACACCCCCACGGTGTGCACGGGCATGCGCGGCCTCGTCGAGTGCGAGATCGAGCTGTACGGCCCGGACCAGGACATCCACTCCGGCTCCTTCGGCGGCGCCGTGCCCAACCCGGCGACGGCCGCCGCCCGGCTGGTCGCCGCGCTGCACGACGAGCACGCGCGCGTAGCGGTACCGGGCTTCTACGAAGGCATCGTCGAGCTCACCGACCGCGAGCGCGAGCTCTTCGCCGAGCTGCCCTTCGACGAAGCCGAGTGGCTGCGTACGGCGAAGTCGCACGCGCCCTACGGAGAGGCCGGACACACCACCCTGGAGCGCCTCTGGGCCCGTCCGACCGCCGAGGTCAACGGCATCGGCGGCGGCTATCAGGGCCCCGGCGGCAAGACGATCATCCCGTCGAGCGCGTTCCTGAAGCTGTCGTTCCGGCTGGTCGCCGGACAGGATCCGCAGCATGTCGAGAAGGCCGTCACCGCGTGGGTGGCCGATCAGCTGCCCGCTGGGATCCGGCACACGATCACCTTCAGCGGCGCGACGCGCCCCTGTCTGACGCCGCTGGACCACCCGGCCCTGCAGTCCGTCGCCCGCGCCATGGGCCGCGCCTTCGAGCAGGACGTCCGCTTCACGCGCGAGGGCGGCTCCGGACCGGCCGCCGACCTCCAGGACGTCCTGGAGGCACCGGTGCTCTTCCTCGGCATCTCCATTCCCTCGGACGGCTGGCACGCGCCGAACGAGAAGGTCGAGCTCGACCTGCTCCTCAAGGGCGTCGAAACCAGCGCCTACCTGTGGGGCGACCTCGCGGAGCACTGGCGCGGCGCCTCCTGAGCAGGCGAACCGCGCGGCCGTCGCGATGCACACTGAACAGATCCGCACAGATCCGCTTGCTGAACCACCCATTCCACCGGGGGAGTTGGAAGCACCAGTGACCACCTGGACCGACCGCGCCGCTGACCGTCCGATCTCGCTCACCGCGCCGAGCGGCATCGACCGCGCGGCCCACCACCGTCTCGACGAGGCCTGGCTCGCCGCCGCGTGGAGCCACCCGTCGACACGGGTCTTCGTGGTCTCGGGCGGCCAGGTGCTCATCGACGAGACCCCCGACGGCCGCACCGAACTCGTGATGACCCCGTCGTTCGAGGCGCCCCTCACCGAGGCCCACCGCTACTTCCTGGGGACCGACGAGGACGGCGTGAGCTACTTCGCGCTCCAGAAGGACGCGCTGCCCGGCCGCATGGACGCCTCCGCGCGCGCGGCCGGTCTGCGCGAGGCGGGCCTGCTGCTGTCCCCGCGCGACGCGGGCCTGATGGTGCACGCGGTGGCGCTGGAGAACTGGCAGCGGATGCACCGCTTCTGCTCGCGCTGCGGCGAGCGCACCGTCATCGCGGCCGCGGGCCACATCCGCCGCTGCCAGGCCTGCGGCGCCGAGCACTACCCGCGCACCGACCCGGCCGTGATCATGCTGGTGACGGACGACCAGGACCGCGCGCTCCTCGGCCGCCAGGTCCACTGGCCCGAAGGCCGCTTCTCGACGCTCGCGGGCTTCGTGGAGCCGGGCGAGTCGATCGAGCAGTCCGTGCGCCGCGAGGTCTTCGAGGAGGCGGGCGTCACGGTCGGCGACGTCGAGTACGTCGCGAGCCAGCCCTGGCCGTTCCCCTCCAGCCTGATGCTGGGCTTCATGGCCCAGGCCACCTCTTCGGAGATCGACGTCGACGGCGAGGAGATCCACGAGGCGCGCTGGTTCTCCCGCGACGACCTGCGGGCCGCCTTCGAGTCCGGGGAGGTCCTGCCTCCCTATGGCATCTCGATTGCGGCCCGCTTGATCGAGCTCTGGTACGGCAAGCCCCTGCCGAAGCCCGGCACGGTCGGCTAGCCGGTCAGACCGCCAGGGCCTGCTTGACCTGGGCCAGCGACGGGTTCGTCATCACGGACTCGGTGCCGGCGTCGGACACCACGAGGAGCGTGGGAACCGTCTGGTTGCCGCCGTTCGCCTTCTCCACGAAGGCCGCGGAGTCCGGGTCGTGCTCGATGTTGATCTCGTTGTACGCGATGCCCTCGCGGTCCATCTGGCTCTTCAGCCTGCGGCAGTAGCCGCACCACGTGGTGCTGTACATCGTCACAGTGCCCGGCATGTCTCTCGCGCTCCTTAAGGCTCGGGTTGCGTCATCGCACTTCGGGTGCGTCGTCGCACTGTCTCGAACGTACGTGACCCGGTCACCATTCCCGCATTAGTACGACTGCGGGCGCCTCCCTGTGGACAACCGGCGCTGTGGCCCCTCGGGACCTGGCAGCATGGCGGGGTGACAGCAGCAACGCACTCCACCCTCTTCCCGCAGGACTCCGGCGGCTCACAGTGCTCGGCCCCGCCGAGCGGGGCCGACGCGGTGCTCGAAGGGCTCGACCCGGAGCAGCGCGAGGTCGCCACCGCCCTGCACGGGCCGGTGTGCGTGCTCGCGGGCGCCGGCACGGGCAAGACCCGCGCCATCACCCACCGCATCGCCTATGGGGTGCGCGCCGGGATCCTCCAGCCCACCAGCGTGCTCGCCGTCACGTTCACCAACCGCGCGGCCGGGGAGATGCGCGGCCGCCTGCGCCAGCTCGGCGCCACCGGCGTCCAGGCGCGCACGTTCCACTCCGCCGCCCTGCGCCAGCTCCAGTACTTCTGGCCGAAGGCCGTCGGCGGCCCGCTGCCGCGCCTCGTCGAGCGCAAGGTCCAGCTCGTCGCCGAGGCAGCGGCGGCCTGCCGCATCCGCCTGGACCGCAACGAGCTGCGGGACGTCACCGGCGAGATCGAGTGGTCCAAGGTCACCCAGACCGTCCCCGCGGACTACGCCGCGGCGGCCGCCAAGACCGGCCGCGACACCCCCCGCGCCCCCGCCGAGATCTCCCAGCTCTACGCGGCGTACGAGGACATCAAACGCGACCGCACCGTCATCGACTTCGAAGACGTCCTGCTCCTGGCCGTCGGCATCCTCCAGGACCGCCACGACATCGCCGACCAGGTCCGCTCCCAGTACCAGCACTTCGTGGTCGACGAGTATCAGGACGTGAGCCCCCTCCAGCAGCGTCTCCTGGAGCTCTGGCTGGGGGAGCGCGACAACCTCTGCGTCGTCGGCGACGCCAGCCAGACCATCTACTCCTTCACCGGCGCCACCCCCGACCACCTGCTGAACTTCCGCACCCGCCACCCGGGCGCGACGGTCGTCAAGCTCGTCCGGGACTATCGCTCGACCCCCCAGGTCGTCCACCTCGCCAACGGCCTGCTCGCCCAGGCCAGCGGCCGCGCCGCCGACCACCGCCTCGAACTGGTCTCCCAGCGCGACCGCGGCACGGACCCCGTCTATACGGAGTACGCGGACGAGCCCGCCGAGGCCGAGGGCGCCGCCAGCCGCATCCGCGCCCTGATGGCCGACGGCGTCCCCGCCGGCGAGATCGCGGTCCTGTTCCGCACGAACTCGCAGTCGGAGATCTACGAACAGGCCCTCGCCGACGCGGGCATCCCCTACCAGCTCCTCGGCGCCGAGCGCTTCTTCGAGCGCACCGAGGTCCGCGAGGCCGGCGCCGCCCTGCGCGGCGCCGCCCGCTTCGGCGGCAACGACGCCCTCCTGGACGACGTGGTCGACCTGCCCTCGCAGGTGCGGGCCGTGCTGTCCACCAAGGGCTGGACCACACAGCCTCCCGCGGGCTCCGGTGCGGTGCGCGACCGCTGGGAGTCGCTGGCCGCCCTGGTGCGCCTCGCCGAGGACTTCGCCGCCGCCAGGCCCGAGGCCACGCTCGCCGACCTGGTGGCCGAGCTCGACGAGCGCGCCGCCGTCCAGCACGCGCCCACCGTCCAGGGCGTCACCCTCGCCTCCCTGCACGCGGCGAAGGGCCTGGAGTGGGACGCCGTCTTCCTGGTCGGCCTGGCCGAGGGCATGATGCCGATCACCTACGCCAAGACCGACGAACAGGTCGAGGAGGAGCGCAGGCTCCTCTATGTGGGCGTGACCCGCGCCCGTGTCCACCTGTCCCTGTCCTGGGCCCTCTCCCGGTCCCCGGGCGGCCGCGCCAACCGCCGCCCCAGCCGGTTCCTGGACGGCCTGCGCCCCGGCTCGGGCACGGCCTCCGGGACGCGCGCGGCGGGCGGGCCCGGCGGCATCGAGCGCGGCACCGGCGGCGCCGCCGAGCCCGGCGCCCCCCGCAGCCGGCGCCGCGGCAGCCGCAGCCCGGCCCGCTGCCGCGTCTGCGGCCGTACCCTCACCGAGGCCGGTGAGATGAAGCTCATGCGCTGCGAGGACTGCCCGTCGGACATGGACGAAGGGCTCTACGAACGGCTGCGGGACTGGCGCGCCGCCCAGGCACAGCGCCTCGGGCAGCCCGCGTTCTGCGTCTTCACGGACAAGACCTTGATCGCCATCGCCGAGGCGGCGCCGGAGGAAGAGGGCGATCTGGCTCGCATCCCGGGGGTCGGCATGCGCAAGCTCAACCGATTCGGCGCCGACGTCCTCGCCATCTGCGCAGGTCAGGAGCTTGAGGCAGGTGATGAGGCGAACTGATTCAAACTCGTCGAAAAAATAGTTTGCGCATGCGCCAGCAATCCCCATAGGTTCTTAAGCACGGGAACGGCGGCTTCACCGAAGCCCTGGTCCCGTGCTGTACTTGTCAGTCCGCAGGATCGGTTCCGGCCGGTCCCCTAGACGCCGAGAGGAGGCGAATTCCAGTGATCAGCATCAAGAAGAGCTTCGTCAGCACCGCCAAAATGACCGATCGCTCGGTCGTCGCTTCCTGCCTGCTCGGCTTCTCGAACCTGGGCACCGGTCTGTCCGTCGGCAATGCCGCCGTGCGTCCGGCCGCCTCCTCCCTGCCTCTCTCGGGTCTTGAGATCCGCGAGGGCAATGAGCGACCGACCAAGGCACCGGAAGCGGTAGTGACGGCACAGGCGCAGGCCTATGCCCTCGCGGCAGCCGGTGCCGGATTCCGGAAGCAGACGACGCAGCACCACACGATGTGGGCCTTCCGTGGGCTCGAACCCTGGAGTGATCCAGCCTGATCTTCGATCAGGCCGGCGCCTTCAGGGCCGCGGAACCCCACCCGGGATCCGCGGCCCTTCTGTTTTCCCCAAAACGGGGAGACGGAGCGAAGGGGCCGAGCAAGACCCGGTACCAGCCGCCAGCCGGCCGACCAGGCCGGAACGACCAGACGAGGAAAACACCACCGTGCAACTCGAAGCGCACGCCCCGTCCGTACCGCCTTCAGACACGCTCCCCCCGCCCGTTCCCACGGAGGACCCGACCTTGACTCCCCTGACCGCGCTCACCGCGCTCGACGACGCCATCGAGAACCTGGGTGTACCCGTCCCCTGCCGCGCCTACGACCCGGAGGTCTTCTTCGCCGAGTCGCCGGCGGACGTCGAGTACGCCAAGTCCCTCTGCCGTACCTGCCCGCTGATGGAGGCCTGCCTGGCCGGCGCCAAGGAGCGGCGTGAGCCGTGGGGCGTCTGGGGCGGCGAGCTGTTCGTCCAGGGCGTGGTCGTGGCCCGCAAGCGGCCGCGTGGCCGCCCGCGGAAGAACCCGGTAGTGGCATGAGCACCGTCGGCACGATCGATCGCCCCCTGACGCACGACCCCAAGAAGCAGGCCCCGATGAAGGCACCCACCAGCGAGCCCAGCGGCTCCGCGACCCCAGACTTCTTCACCACCGGCGCGACCGGCTCGCGCCAGAACAGGACCCGCGAAATGCAACTCATCCCAGAAGCCCTGGCTCGTGCGCATATGCACGAACGCATGCGTGAGGCCGACGAGCACCGTCCGGCCGCCCGCCTGATCGCGGCCCGCCGCATGCAGCGCCGCGCCGAGCGCGCGTCCCTGCGTGCCCGGCGCGCGCTCGCCATGGCGGTCATGCAGTAGTCACGCGGCACTCGCGAGACACAGGGCACACGCACCTCACGGAAGCTCCCACGAGCTTCACTGGCAGTACCCCGCGGGGGCCGGTCCGAACGGACCGGCCCCCGCGGTGCGTTGTGCCCACCGATACTCCGGCGGCGGCGATAAGGTCGCCGGGTGGACCAGCAGCCTCCTGAACCTGCGGACGCCAAGAGCCTCGTGTGCTCCCGCTGCGGCACGGTCGCCGAAGGCCGGCCCCCGACCTGGACCTGCTCCGTCGAGAACGGCGTCCGGCACTACTTCTGCGAAGCCTGCGCCCGGGACAACATCCGAGCGATCGAAGGCCGCCTCGACTCCTCCTGGTGGTGACCGGCCCTGCCACCGGGCAGGCGCACCGTCACGCCTCGACTGCCGCTTCTTCCAGGTCGCCCTCTTCCTCGATCGCGTCCTCGGCGTCCTCCGCAACGAACCCCGGCAGCCACTCCTCCAGTTCCTCGCGCATGCGCACCGTCGCACCCAGCTGGCACAGGACGCCGATGGTGCTCAGAGTGACGCGGTGGATCAGGAGATACGACGGCGGGAGGTTCAGACGCTTGCCCAACTGGTAGGCGGGAGAGCGCGGGTCGGCCACGCGCGCCGCCTGGCTGCGCATCCAGCCGCGGGTGAAGGTGAACTCGTCGGCCACGGCGGGCTCGATGATCGGCAGCAGATAGTCGAGGACGGCCTCCGGCTCCAGGTCGACCGTCTCCTTGACGAAGCCCTCCTCGCACAACATGTCGTAGACCGCGTCCGCTTCGCCCTCCACGGTCAGGCGCAGCGAGTCGCCGATCGTCGGGGGCAGCCCGCCGGGCAGCCGGTCCACCGTGCCGAAGTCCAGGACGCCGAGGCGCCATTCGTCCTTGTCGCCGGGCAGCAGGCGGAAGTTGCCCGGATGGGGGTCGGCGTGCAGCAGGCCCGTGCGCGCCGGGCCTGAGAAGAGGAAGCGGGTCAGGAGCTGTCCCGCACGGTCCCGCTGCTCCTGCGTCCCCTCCGCGATCACCTCCGACAGCGGCACCCCGTCCATCCACTCCGTCACCAGGATCTGCTCGCTCTGGTGGACCACGGCCGGCACCACGACATCCGGGTCGTTCGCGAACTCCTCGGCGTGGGCGCGCTGGGCCTGCGCCTCAAGCGCGTAGTCCAGCTCCTCGGAGACGCGGTCGCGCAGCTCGGCGATGAGCGGCTTGACGTCCATGCCCGGGATCAGCGGCCCGAGGACCCGGGCGAAGCGGCTCAGTTGATTCAGGTCCGAGAGCAGCGCCTCGCCCGCGCCCGGATACTGCACCTTCACCGCGACGTCGCGCCCGTCCTCCCACACCGCGCGGTGCACCTGGCCGATCGAGGCCGCGGCCGCGGGCTTGTCCTCGAACTCCAGGAACAGCTCGCGCCAGTCCGTGCCCAGCCGCTCCTCGAGCACCGCGTGCACGGTGCGGGTCGGCATCGGCGGCGCCGCCTCCTGAAGCTTCGTCAACGCCGCGCGGTAGGGCCCGGCGACCTCTTCCGGCAGGGCCGACTCGAAGACCGAGAGGGCCTGCCCGAACTTCATGGCGCCGCCCTTCAGCTCGCCGAGCACCTTGAACAGCTGCTCCGCCGTGCGCTGTTGCAGCTCTCGGCCGACGATCTCCGCCGACTTCCCGCCGATGCGTTTGCCGAGCCCCCAGGTCGCGCGGCCCGCGAAGCCGAGTGGCAGCGCGGCCAGTTTGGCGGTACGGGTTACCGCCTTCCGGGGAAGATCAGACATGCGCCCCTCCAAATCCCAGACAGCCGCGCCCTTTCAGGCGGTTACCCGGCCATTGTGTCGTGCGGCTCTCGATCCACGGAGGTGCGCTCCCCTTTAACTTGCTCACTTGCCCCACAGGGGCAGGAGGCGTGCGCCCGCTCGCGGCGCCGGTGCCAGGTCAACCCCGGGGCCGGGACCTCCCACCGCACCCCCGCGAGAGTCGGCTCCGCCCCGTCCAGAAAGGCCAGGGTGTGCGCCGCGGCAAGCCCGGCGACCGTGGTCGCCAGAGCCAGGTCACAGGCCGGAACCTGGCGCCGACCGCCCGAGCGCCACTGGGCCAGCATGCGCGGCCAGGCCGCGTCCGCGTCCGCTCGGTCCAGGGCGAGGCACCCGGCGCAGGCGGTCGCGCCGGGCAGGACCAGCGGCCCGACCACCCCTGTGCCTTCGATCACACCCGCGTACAGATGCGGGGTCCCGGCCGCGATCAGGGGTTCGGCGGCGGTCGGGTCGGGGGCGAAGGCGTCCAGGCCGTCGCGCGGGGCGAGGACGATCAGGGACAGCGGGCGCTCGCCGTCGCCCCGGTCCTCGGGATGCCGCGGCGGGCGGCCCGGTGCCGCGCGCCGCACGGCCGTTCTCGCGGCGGCGTCCCTGCGCTGCCCGACCGACTCGGGCGGCAGCCCGCCCGGAGCGACGTCCCACGGCTCGACGCAGCCGCCGTCCATCACCTCGACCTGGCCGACGCCGGCACCGGACAGGACCGAGGCGACGACCGCCCCCACCCTGCCCGTGCCCTGGACGCGCACGCGGGCGGCCCTCCGCGCGGCCAGCTTCCGGATGCCTTGGCTCGGCTCCGGGGTGACGGCCGACAAGGCGGCGAGGTCCGGGCGCAGCCGGTCCATGACCTCCGGGCGGCACCGCAGGGCGTCGGCCGCCGTGCCCCCGCCCGTCGTGTCGTCGAGAAGTCCCGCCCGGGCCAGCCGGTGCAGGAGCCGGTCCACATGGCCGTCGGGCAGGCCCATGCGCTTTCCTTCCTCGCGCAGCAGCGGCAGCCCGCGGGTGCCGTCGAGGAGTGTGAGGAAGCTGCCCGTCGCCGTGTCGACCGGGCCGAGGACGCGGGCGTGGGCCCGCGTCACCCCGAATTGGACGGTGTTCAGATCGCGCCAGCCCCGGCGCAGCGCCGGCTTCAGGATCGGATGCATGGTCGGCCCCCGTTTCGTGTCAGCGCTGCCAGAATGCCCGGCCGTTCGGAGGCGTGCGCAGAGTTGTCCACAGGCGGCGGATACTTGTCGTACTAATCGATCGCATGGGGAGTGGATCGGGACCGAACCGTCCCGGAGGCGGGACTTCCCCCACGCCAAGCGGGTAACGTCGAGGCGTGCCCG
Source organism: Streptomyces aureoverticillatus (assembly GCF_014649395.1). Classification (GTDB taxonomy): domain Bacteria; phylum Actinomycetota; class Actinomycetes; order Streptomycetales; family Streptomycetaceae; genus Streptomyces; species Streptomyces aureoverticillatus. The sequence goes on along the minus strand of NZ_BMSY01000001.1, from coordinate 315,193 downwards.
CCGACCCACTGCACCGCGCCACAGGCCCCCAGCGCAGCGCGACCAGCCCGCCGTCACCCGGCTCGGCGGTGAGCGCGGTCGAGGTGCGAAGGAGCGCCCGCCGCCGCAGAACGGTCTCGGCGTACCGGGAGGGTGACCGCACCGTCGTCCTCATCCCGGCCCGCATGTCCGAGGCGGAGGAACAGCGCTGGGTGAACGTCATGCTGGACAAGCTGGCGGCCCAGGAAAGCAAACGCGTGCTGGGCGACAGCGAACTGTCCGAGCGGGCCCAGCGGTTGTCCGAGCAGTTCTTCGACGGCCGGGCACGACCCACGTCCGTTCGCTGGGTTACGAACCAGAACACCCGGTGGGGCTCGTGCACACCCTCGGAGGGCAGCATCCGGCTCTCGCACCGGCTGCAGGGCATGCCCGAGTACGTGGTGGACTACGTCCTGCTCCATGAACTCGCGCACCTCCTCGTGCCCGGTCACGGGCCGCGCTTCTGGCGCCTGCTCGAGGCGTATCCGCGTACCGAGCGGGCTCGTGGCTACCTCGAAGGGGTGGTCGCGGCGGACCGGCTGCCGCATCTCCCGGCCGCCCGGGAGGAATGACAGGCGCCCGGTGCGCGCGTTGTGTACCGGCTCTGTACCGACTTGGTTCGTTGTCGGACTGAGCGGTTAGCCTGGCGCGACGCATTCACATTCGGGATGGGGGACGGTCGTTACGTATGGCCAGGGAATTCCAACGCGGCCACAAGGCCAGGATCAGTGACCTCACCGCGGGTACCGATCTGTACGTAGGCGTGCACATCGCTGCCCCCGGGGTGAGCTTCGACATCGGCTGCTTCGGCCTCGACGCGAGCGAGCGGCTCTCGGACGACCGTTACTTCATCTTCTTCAACCAGCCGAAGTCCCCGGAGGAGTCGCTGCAGCTCCTGGGCGCCCAGGCCGGCGACAACGAGTCCTTCCGCGTCACGCTGGACCGCATTCCGCCGCAGATCCAGAAGCTGTCGTTCACCGCCGCGATCGACGGCGCCGGACAGATGTCGCAGATCGCCTCCGGCTACATCCGGATCGTGGCCGGCGGCGAGGAAGTGGCCCGGTACTCGTTCTCCGGTACGGAGTTCTCCACCGAGCGCGCCCTGATGCTGGGCGACTTCTACCTGAAAGACGTGTGGCGCTTCGCCGCCGTCGGGCAGGGCTTCGACGGCGGGCTCGACGCGCTGATCAGGAACTTCGGCGGAGAGGTCGCCGAGGAGGAGCCCGCTGCTCCGGAGCCGCAGGCGGCACCCGGCTTCGCGCCGCCGCCCGCCGCTGCCGGGGCCCCGCCCGCGTTCGGCGCGCCCGCGGCCCCCGCGACGCCGTCCCCGGCTCCCGTGCCGTCCCCGGCGCCCGCCCCGGACCCCGTGCCCGCGCAGCAGTTCGCGCCCCCTGGGGGTGGCACTCCGCCGCCCGCCCCGGCCCCCGCCGACCCCTCGGTGCACGCCGCCCAGACCATCGTCGCGCCGATGAACCCGCCGGGCGGCACCGTGCCGCCGCCGTCGGCCCCGACGCCGCCCGGCCAGCCGGGCGCGCAGCCGCAGGGCCAGCCCCACGGCCAGCCCGGCCAGCAGCCCCCGCAGCAGCCGCAGTTCGGCCAGTCGCCGCCCCCGCCGCCGGGCTACGGCCAGCAGCCGTCCGCGCCCCTGCCGCCCGGCTACGGCCAGCCCTCCGCACCGCCGCCGCCCGGCTACGGCCAGCAGCAGCCCTCGGCGCCCCTGCCCCCCGGCTACGGCCAGCAGCCGCAGGCCCCCGCCCCCGGGCAGATCCCCGGCCAGGCACCGGCCCCGTTCGCGGGTGCCGCGGGCGGAGTCCCGCAGGGCGCCGGCGTCGCCGCCGCGCTCCAGAAGTACCGCGAGGCGGCCACGGGCCAGCGCTGGACGCAGCAGAACGAGAAGCTGGTCCGCGTCGACCTGGGCGTCGGCGACCAGCCGGTGCTCGCCCGCCAGGGCAGCATGGTCCTCTACCAGGGCAAGGTCGAATTCGGCTACAAGGGCGCGGGCTTCCAGGGCCGCATCGTGGGCAACGCGACCGGCCAGGAGATGCAGCTCATGCGCTGCTCCGGACGCGGCCAGGTCTTCCTCGCCGAGGAAGGCACGCATCTGCACCCCATCGAGCTCCAGGGGGACGCGATCTGCGTCTCCGCGGAGAACGTCCTCGCCTTCGACGAGTCCCTCCAGCACGAGGTGCGCCGCATCGAAGGCCACGGGATTCCCGGTGGCGCGCTGTTCGTCATGCAGTTCCAGGGGATCGGCACGGTCGTCGTGAAGACGCACGGCATGCCCGTCGTGCTGCCGGTCACGCCGACGACCTTCGCCGACTGCCACGCCGTGGTGGCCTGGTCGGCGGCCGCACAGGCGATCGTCTCCAGCCAGGTCAGGCTGCGCGGCAACGCCTCCGCGGGCTCCACGGGGGAGAGCGTGAACCTCCAGTTCCGTGGCGCGCCCGGCAATTTCATCGTCGTCCAGCCGTTCGAGGTCTGAGGGAGCCCGTCATGAACCAGCAGCTCGCGGGCTTTGCCCCGGCACCCGTCGCCGCCCGCATGGAGAACCACGGCCACCACATGGTCAAGGTCGCCATGCAGACCGGAAACGACCTCCTCGCGCGCGTGGGATCGATGGTCGCCTACGAAGGCTTCGTGCAGTACGAGCCGAACCCGCCCGCCGTCCGCCAGATCGCCCGCGACTGGATCACCGGCGAGGGCGCCCCCTTGATGAAGTGCTCCGGAGACGGCCTGCTCTATCTCGCGGACTACGGGGCGGATGTCGTCGTCATCAACCTGGCGGGCGACTCGCTCTCCGTGAACGGCACCAACCTGCTGGCCTTCGACGCGAGCCTCCAGTGGGGCGTCGAGCGGGTCAAGGGCCTGGCGAAGTTCGCCGGGCAGGGCCTGTGGAACATCAAGGTCTCCGGCCAGGGCTGGGTGGCGCTCACCTCGCGCGGGACGCCGATCGTCGTCGACTGCGGCCGCGGAGACGACGAGACATACGTGGACCCGGACGCCCTGATCGCCTGGTCGCCGAACCTGAAGGTCAAGGGCAAGCGCAGCTTCAGGGCCGGTTCCCTGATCGGGCGCGGCAGCGGCGAGGCCTACCAGATGGGCTTCTCCGGAGAGGGCATCGTCGTCGTACAGCCCAGTGAGGACAGCACCGACCGCCTCCGGATCCGGAGCTGAGGGGGAGCAACACACCATGCAGAGCCCGCTTTTCGCGCACACCGAGCAACAGAGCCAGGAGCGCTACACCGTCCAGAACCCGCAGCTCCTGCGCGTCGCCCTCGAAGGCCACGACGACGTGCTCGCCCGCAAGGGCGCCATGGTCGCCTACCAGGGCCTCGTGGAGTTCGACGCCGAGTACCAGAGCCGGAACCAGCAGCGCGCCCGCGCGCACACCGGCGAGGGCCTCGACCTGATGCGCTGCCACGGGCAGGGCACCGTCTACTTCGCGAACCTCGCGCAGTACATCCACCTGGTGGATGTGGACCAGGACGGCCTGACGGTGGACAGTTCATACGTTCTCGCCATGGACTCGTCCCTGACCCACCAGGTCATCGCCGTGGACAGCCAGTACGGCATCTCCGGCTCCGGCAAGTACCAGCTCAACATCACGGGCCGCGGCAAGGTCGCCCTGATGACGTCGGGCCAGCCGCTGATGCTCCAGGTCACCCCGGACCGGTACGTCAACGCCGACGCCGACGCGATCGTCGCCTGGTCCAACGGGCTGCGGGTGCAGATGCAGGCCCAGACGCACTCCTCGGGCGTGTGGCGCCGCCGCGGCAACACCGGCGAGGGCTGGGAGCTCAGCTTCATGGGACAGGGGTACGCCCTCGTCCAGCCCAGCGAGATGCTGCCGCCGCAGCACGCCAACATCGGCCAGGGAGCGCGCGCCCAGTTCGGCATGGGGCAGCAGGGGGCCCGGGGGCAGAACCAGGGCAACGTCTGGAACTGAGCTGCGCGGAGCAGCGCGGGGACTCGGAACAGCGGAGCTGGGCGGGGACTCGGAACAGGAGCGCGGGTTGCTGCGGGCTGGCTGTGGCCGGTCGCGCAGCAACCCGCGCCCCCTTTCAGGGCGCGCCTAGAGGCGCCCCCTGGTCGCCTCCACGAGGCGCACCACCGACTCGTCGGCGACGTCCGCCACCTCGTCGTACGCGAACCAGCGCAGGTCCAACGATTCTTCGCTGATCGACTCGACCGCGTCGGCCGGGGCGAGCGCGGCGTACTGCACGTCCAGGTGCTGGGTGCACGGGCCCGGGATCGGGTGCCGGTCCAGGCGGACCGGGCCGCCGGGCAGCAGCGCCAGGCCCGGGACGCCCGACTCCTCGGTGGCCTCACGCAGCGCGGCCGCGGCCAGGGAGGCGTCGCCCGGCTCGCAGTGGCCGCCCATCTGGAGCCACATCCGCAGCTTCTTGTGGAGCGTGAGCAGCACGCGCCCGCGCGACGGGTCGACGACCAGGGCGCTGGCGGTCAGGTGCCCGTCCGTGCAGGCCTTCCACATGCCGTCGTCGGGGTGCGCGGAGAGGTGGTCCAGGTAGTACTGGCGCAACTCTTCCTGGTCCTCGTAGGCCTTCAGTACGAGAACGGCGTCATCGTGCAGGCTCACTTGCCGTCGTCGTCCTTGCTGTCGTCCTTGCTGTCCTCGACGGCGTCGCTGTCGTCCTTGGACAGGTTCGGCTTGCCCGTCGTGCCGCCGCCCGCGGCCTCGCCGAGCATCTTGTCCAGCTCGGAAAAGTCCAGCTGCTCACGGTGCACGAAGCCGTCCGGGTCGTCCAGGTCGGACGCCGTCGGGAGCATGTCCGGGTGGGCCCACAGGCCGTCCCGGCCGTCCACGCCGCGCGCGTCCGTGAGCGAGGCCCACAGGCGCGAGGCGTCCCGCAGCCGGCGCGGACGCAGCTCGAGGCCGATCAGCGTCGCGAAGGTCTGCTCGGCGGGGCCGCCGGTGGCGCGGCGCCTGCGCAGCGTCTCGCGCAGCGCGTCGGCGGACGACAGGCGCGGCTTGGCCGCAGCGTGCACGACCGCGTCCACCCAGCCCTCGACGAGCGCCAGAGCGGTCTCCAGGCGGGCGAGGGCGGCCTTCTGCTCGGCCGTGTCCTCCGGCTGGAACATGCCCTGCTGGAGTGCTTCCTGAAGCTGCTCCGGGTTCTGCGGGTCGAACTGGCCGACGACGTCCTCCAGCTTGGAGGTGTCGACCTTGATCCCGCGCGCGTACCCCTCGACGGCGCCGAACAGATGCGAGCGCAGCCACGGCACGTGGGCGAAGAGCCGCTGGTGGGCGGCCTCGCGCAGCGCCAGATACAGGCGCACCTCCTCCATGGGGACGCTCAGGTCCTTGCCGAAGGCCTCCATGTTCACCGGGAGGAGCGCGGCCTTGCCGGCGGGACCGAGGGGCAGGCCGATGTCCGTGGAACCGACGACCTCGCCCGCGAGGACGCCGACGGCCTGGCCGATCTGCTGGCCGAACATCGCGCCGCCCATGGAGCGCATCATGCCGATCAGCGGGCCCGCCATGGCCTGCATCTCCTCGGGCAGGACGTCGCCCATGGCCAGACCGACGCGCTCGGCGACCGGGTCGACCAGTTCCTTCCAGGCCGGGAGGGTGGCCTCGACCCACTCCGCGCGGCTCCAGGCGACCGCGCTGCCCGCACCGGACGGCAGGGACGTCGCGTCGTCCAACCACAGGTCCGCGAGGCGCACGGCCTCCTCGACCGACGTGCGCTCGGCGGGGCCGACGCTCGCGTCCTTGCTGCCGTCGGCAGTGCCCTGGGAGACGGTCTGGCGGGCGATGTCCTTGGCCATGTCCCAGTTCACCGGGCCGCCCTCGTACGACAGCATCTGGCCGAGCTGCTGGAAGGCGGCTCCCAGGTCGTTCGGGTTCATCGACCCGAACATCGCGGCGAAGGGATTGTCGCCCCCGGCGCCCCCCGCTCCCAGGGGCCCGAAACCGAACGGGTTGGCAGGGCCACCGGAACCCTGTCCCCCTCCGGGGGTGTCCTTCTTCTTGCCCTCGTCGCCGTTCTCCGGCTCCTCCGGCGGAAGGCCGAATCCGAATGGGGTGTCACTCACGGGATTCCTCGGCTCGTTGGGCCACCGGATCTTGGGTCCGGTGGCGATTGCCCGACAACACCACCCAGCGTAGACACCGCGGCCGGTTCGGGCCTCGGTGCTTCGCCGCCTCGGGGGCTGCGGCAGGATGGATGCCACCTCGTACGTACGCGTCAGTTCGCGCATGTACTGAAGACAACCGCTGGAGACGCCCGGTGAGTTCCCCAGATCCACAGGTTCGCGCAGCGCGAAACCCCTCAGACCCGAACCCGGCAGAGCCCGCCGGAGAGCCGGACTCCGTCCGGGCGGCGGAAACGCCCCCCTCAGTGGTGCCCCTGCGCGACGGCTCCCCGTCCGCGGGCTCGCGCGGCCCCGTCGTCGCCGTCACCGGTGCGGCGGCGGGCGTGGGCGCGCAGCTCACCGAGCGCCTGGCGGCCTCGGAGGAGATCAAGCAGGTCGTGGCCATCGACGAACGGCGCGGCGACTGCGCGCAGGCGCAGTGGCACATCCTGGATGTCCGGGACCCGGCGATCGCGGAGAAGCTGCGCGGCGTGGACGTCGTGGTGCACCTCGCGCTCGACCTCGACCTGGAGACCGACGCCGCGGCCCGTACGGCGTACAACGTGCGCGGCACCCAGACCGTCCTGACGGCGGCCGCCGCCGCGGGCGTGCACCGAGTCGTGCTGTGCACGTCGGCGATGGTCTACGGAGCGCTGTCCGACAACGAACTGCCCCTCTCCGAAGACGCCGAATTGCGGGCGACGGCGGAGGCGACCGGCGTCGGCGACCTCCTGGAGATCGAGCGCCTTGCCCGGCGCGCCCCGCGCGCGCATCCCGGTCTGAACGTCACCGTGGTGCGGCCCGCGATCCTGGTGGGTGGCACCGACACCGCGCTGACCAGGTATTTCGAGTCTCCGCGGCTCCTTGTGGTGGCGGGGTCGCGGCCCGTGTGGCAGTTCTGCCACGTCGACGATCTGTGCAGCGCGCTGGAGTACGCGGTCGTGGAGAAGGTCGAGGGGGAGCTGGCCGTCGGCTGCGACGGGTGGCTGGAGCAGGAGGAGGTCGAGGAGCTGAGCGGGATCCGGCGCATGGAGCTGCCGTCCACGGTCGCTCTCGGCGCGGCGGCGCGCCTCCACCGCATCGGGCTCACGCCGTCCCCGGCGGGGGACCTCGCGTACACGATGTACCCCTGGGTCGTCAGCGTCAGCCGGCTGCACGACGCGGGGTGGCGGCCGCAGTGGACCAACGAGGAGGTCCTCGCGGAGCTGCTGGAGGAGGTCGCCGGGCGGCGCACTGTCGCCGGGCGGCGGCTCGGGCGCAAGGACGCGACGGCGGCGGGGGCCGCGGGGGCGACGGTGGCTCTGTTGGGTACGGCTGCCTTGGTACGGCGGGCGCGCAAGGCTCGGCGGCGGTTGTAGTCCCGGCGGTTGTAGTCCCCGGGGGGAGCTGTGCTCACCCGTTCCGCCCTGCGGAACGACTGCCCACAGCCGGAACGGGAACGGGACCCCTGCTGTAGGGAGGTCCAAGCGCGTCGCGTCCGTGCCGGGGGAAAACGCTATTCCTGGATGTCAGTGGTGTGCGGCACGATGGCTCCATGGCACGTAATCCGATGGACCACCCCGGTGAGCAGGCCGCTGCCGAGCCGATTCGGCTGCTCGCGATCCGTGACACCCCGCTCTCGCTCGACGAGGTCTTCAAGGCCGTCGGCGACGACTCCGCGGGGGGTACGGCGCTGTTCGTCGGGACGGTGCGCGATCACGACGGCGGCGCGGACGTCGACGAGCTCGGGTACTCGAGCCATCCCAGCGCCGAGGCCGAGCTGCGGCGCGTGGCGGAGAAGGTCGTCGCCGAGTTCCCGGTGCGTGCCCTGGCCGCGGTGCACCGGGTCGGGGATCTCTCCGTGGGCGACCTCGCGGTCGTGGTCGCGGTGTCCTGCCCGCACCGGGCCGAGGCCTTCGCGGCCTGCCGCAAGCTGATCGACGACCTCAAGCACGAGGTGCCGATCTGGAAGCACCAGCGCTTTTCCGATGGCCAGCAGGAATGGGTCGGCGCATAGCGCCGTCGTTGAGGGGCGGTGGTCGGGTGACGGGAGGGCGGGTCGGCGCATAGCGCCGTCGTTGAGGGGCGGTGGTCGGGTGACGGGAGGGCGGGTCGGCGCATAGCGCCGTCGTTGAGGGGCGGTGGTCGGGTGACGGGAGGGCGGGTGGGGGCGTAGCGCCCTCGTCAGGATCCCGTTGCTCCACGGGGCTCAGGTTGCGTAACCCGCCCCCTGCCGTGAGCGTTGACGGAGCAGCGGGTTAATCTGCTGATCAGTCAGTTGTGGTCGCTCATGGGGTCGGGAGGTCGACGTGGCGTCACTTGCCTGGTTGCTGATTCCGCTTCTGGCGGCGATCGGTGCCGGTCTGTGGGCGGGCTGGGCCAACCGGAACCGCAAGAGCGGCAGGACCGGTGACAACACCGAGCTGAACGGCTATGCCGCGTTCCGCGAGGCGATGGAGAAGTCCCACTCGGGCTCCGACACCCCCGCCTGATCCCGTACGGATCCCGTACGGACGCCCCAGGGATGCACCCACAGGGCCGTCCCGTACTGTCGTTCCATGCCACGCCGCACTGCGACGATGCTCGCCTCCACCCTGATGCTGATCGCGCTGCTCTGCGCCGGAGTGCTCATCAAAGTGCCGTACTCGGAGATGTCCCCGGGACCGACGGTGAACACTCTGGGGGACCACGACGGCGAGCCGGTGCTGCAGATCTCGGGCCGCAAGACGTACGCCACGAGCGGCCACCTGAACATGACGACGGTCAGGGTGACCAGCGCCGACTACAAGATGAACCTGGCGGAGGCCGTGTACGGCTGGATGGCGCACGACAACATCGTCGTCCCGCACGACACCCTGTACCCGGACGGCAAGACCGAGCAGCAGTCCACGCAGGAGAACGCCGAGGAGTTCAGCCAGTCCCAGGAGAGCGCGAAGGTCGCCGCCCTCAAGGAACTGAAGATCCCCGTGCAGTCCCAGGTGGTCGTCTCCACCGTCTTCAAGGACAGCCCGGCAGAGGGCCGGCTGCACGCGGGCGACGTCATCAAGAGCGTCGACGGCACGGCCGTGAATCAGTTCACGGACGTCGCCAAGCTGGTCACGAAGCACAAGGCGGGTGAGCCGGTCGTGTTCGGCATCGTCCCCGTCAAGGAGGCGGCCGCCGCCGAGAAGGCGGGCAAGGAGCCGACCGCGACCGAGGACGTGAAGATCACCACGGAGAAGGCCGAGGACGACGGCCGCGCGGTCGTCGGCATCAAGGCCGGGACCGACCACACCTTCCCGTTCACCATCGACATCAAGCTCGCTGACGTGGGCGGGCCCAGCGCGGGGCTGATGTTCGCCCTCGGCATCGTCGACAAGCTCACGCCGGGCGACCTCACCGGCGGCAAGTTCGTCGCCGGCACCGGCACCATCGACGACACCGGCAAGGTCGGGGCGATCGGCGGCATCGAGATGAAGACGGTCGGCGCGCGCGAGAAGGGCGCCGAGTACTTCCTGACGCCGAAGGACAACTGCGCGTCCGCCGCGAGCGACGTCCCCGACGGGCTCACCCTGGTCAAGGTGAACACCATCGACGACGCCGTGAAGTCCCTCAAGGCCATCAGCAAGGGCGACACCGCCGACCTGCCGAAGTGCACCACCAAGGGCTGACGGAACGACGGTGGCCGGGGCGGCGGACGACGCCGGCCCCGGCCACGCAGGACACGAGAACCTACTCCGCGAAGGTCGCCGCCAGCGCCTCCGCGAGCCCCGGCACCAGGTCCGAGCCGGTGAGGACGTCCGTGGCGGAGTCCTTCTCGCGCAGCCGCAGCGCGGAGTCGCGGGCGCCGTCGCGCAGCACCGCGACCGTCATGCGGACCTCCTGGCGGTCCGGGTGCTTGGCCACCCACTTCGCGAGCTGCTTCTCGCTCATGCCTTCCGGAACGGACGCCTCGGCCGACGGCGGAAGCATCAGCCGCTCCACGCTCAGGGCGCAGCCGGCGACCGAGTCGGGCCAGGCGATGGTGCCGAGGAACTCGTCGAGCGGAGCGCCCGCGGGCAGCTCGTCCTGCTCGATGGGGGTGAGCGGCCCGGCGGACGGGTCGTCGGACAGACCTAGGCGGTCGGCCAGGGTCGGCTCCTGTGCGCGTAGTTGGGCGGTGTCGACGAGAGCGAAGAGGCGAGCCGGCTGATCCCAGCCGAGCGACGCGACATACTCGTCGATTTCGAGCACTGCGCGGGTGAGGGGGCTCGCGGCCATCGGTGGGCCGGAGGAGGAAACGTTGGGCATGCCCAATATCCTGCCTCGTTCAGACCCGGGAACGGGAACTGAGTAAAGCATCGGTAAGTTGCATGAGTGGGCTCTACGATCGCGGGGCCTGTTTCAGCCAGCAGCACGACCACAGCCAACAGCCACAGCCACAGCTACAGCGAACTTCGAGGTGCGCACCTTGGCTTTCCAGATGCCGGACCGCGGCGGAGGCCCGACGGGGCCACGGATCAGAGTGGGCCGACCGTCCCGTCGCGTCCGGACCCTGCTCATGACGCTCGGCGTCCTGGCCGTTCTGGCCATGGCGTTCGTCATGTTCGCGGGATTCTGGACGGACTGGCTCTGGTACCGCTCGGTCGGCTACTCATCGGTCTTCACGACGACCTTGTGGACCAAGATCGGCCTGTTCTTCGCCTTCGGCCTGCTCATGGCGGCCGCGGTCGGCGTGAACATCTGGCTGGCGCACCGGCTGCGCTCGCCGCTGAGCGCCATGTCGATGGAGCAACAGAGCCTCGACCGGTACCGCATGGCGATCGCGCCCTACAAGAAGTGGCTGCTGATCGGCATCACGGCCCTCGTCGGCCTGATCGCGGGCGCCTCCGCCTCGGGCCAGTGGCGCACCTGGCTGATGTGGGTCAACGGCGTCCCCTTCAACCAGAAGGACCCCCAGTTCCATCTGGACGTGTCCTTCTACGCCTTCGACCTGCCCTGGTACCGCTTCCTGCTGGGCTTCGGCTTCGCCGCCACGGTGCTCTCGGTGATCGCCGCCGCCCTGACCCACTATCTGTACGGCGGCCTGCGCATCACCAGCCCCGGCGGGCGGGCCACGGCCGCGGCCACCGGCCACCTCTCGGTGCTCATCGGCATCTTCGTCGCCCTCAAGGCCGTCGCGTACTGGCTCGACCGGTACGGCCTCGCGGTGAAGTCCAGTGACTTCAAGGCCACGGGCAACTGGACGGGCCTGCGCTATGTGGACGCGAACGCCTATCTGCCGGCGAAGACCATCCTGTTCTGCATCGCGGTCATCTGCGCGCTGCTGTTCTTCGCGACGCTCTGGCGGCGCACCTGGCAGCTGCCGGTCATCGGCTTCGGCCTGATGGTGCTCTCCGCGATCCTCATCGGCGGGCTGTACCCGGCCATCGTGCAGAAGTTCCAGGTCCAGCCGAACGAGCAGGCCAAGGAGTCTCCGTACGTCGAGAAGAACCTCGAGGCGACCCGCAAGGCGTACGGCATCGGCGGCACGAACGTCAGGGAGTACCCCGGCGTCAGCAAGACCGACGACAAGTCGAAGCTGCGCGACGACGTGGCGGGTGCCGCGAGCCTGCGTCTGCTCGACCCGAACATCGTCTCGCCGACGTTCCAGCAGCTGCAGCAGATGAAGAACTACTACGGCTTCCCGTCGAACCTGGACGTCGACCGGTACAAGACCAAGGACGGCAAGGAGCAGGACACCGTCATCGGCCTGCGCGAGCTGAACCTGGACGGCATCCCGAAGAACAACTGGATCAACGACCACTTCCGCTACACCCACGGGTACGGCGTGGTCGCGGCCAAGGGCACCGAGGCCGACGAACAGGGCCGGCCGAAATTCACCGAGTCCGACCTGCCGTCCAAGGGCAGCCTGGGCCAGTACCAGCAGCGGATCTACTACGGCGAGAAGACCACGCAGTACTCCATCGTCGGCGGTCCCCAGAAGGAGATCGACTACTCCGACGACGACGGCGAGAAGACGACCAGCTACAAGGGCAAGAGCGGCGTCAACCTCTCCAATCCGCTGAACAGAGCGGCGTACGCGGTGTCGTTCGGCGAGCCGCAGATGCTCTACTCCGGAGCGATCGGCGAGGGCTCGCGGATCCTGTACAACCGCACGCCGAAGGAGCGCGTCGAAGCGGTCGCCCCCTGGCTGACCATCGACGGCGACGCCTATCCGGCGGTCGTCGGCAAGAAGATCCAGTGGATCGTCGACGCGTACACCACGACGAACGGCTATCCGTACGCCTCGCGGACCACGCTCGGCGACACCACGGCCGACTCGCTGACCGCGCGGAACAACCAGCGCGCGGTGGTGGCCCAGCAGAACCAGGTCAACTACATCCGCAACTCGGTGAAGGCGACCGTCGACGCGTACACCGGCGAAGTCAAGCTGTACGAGTGGGACACCAAGGACCCCGTCCTGAAGACGTGGCGCAAGGCGTTCCCGGGCACCGTCAAGGCCAAGAGCGAGATCTCGTCGGACCTGATGGACCACCTGCGCTATCCGCAGGACCTGTTCAAGGTGCAGCGCGAACTGCTCACCCGCTACCACGTGAAGGACGCCGAGACGTTCCTCAGCGGCAGCGAGGTGTGGCAGGTGCCCGACGACCCGACGAACCAGACGTCGAGCGCCGTCCCGCCGTACTACCTGAGCATGAAGATGCCCGGCCAGAAACAGCAGGACTTCTCGCTGACGACGTCCTTCAATCCCAACGGCCGGGACAACCTGAGTGCCTTCATGTCGGTCAACGCCGAGGCGGGGACCGATGACTACGGCAAGATCAGAATCCTGAAGATGCCGTCGAGTACGACGGTCGACGGACCCAAACAGGTCCAGAGCAAGTTCAACTCCAACGAAGCGATCGCCGAACAGATCAGACTTCTCAAGGGCGGCGACTCCGAAGTCGACTACGGAAATCTGCTGACGGTGCCGTTGGACGGAGGCCTGCTCTATGTGGAGCCCGTCTACGTGAAGGGCGGCGGGCTGAAGTATCCGCTCCTGAAGAAGGTCCTCGTCACCTACGGCAACAAGATCGCCTTCGAGGACACCTTGGACAAGGCGCTCAACCGGGTCTTCGGGACAGAGGGCGATTCGCCCGTCAAGCCACCGGACGAAGGCGAGAAGCCCGACAAGGAGAAACCGCCGGCCACGGGTGACCCCGACAATCCCGAGCTCCAGAAGGCCATCGACGACGCCCAGGCGGCGATCGACGAAGGCAAGGAGGCGCTCAAGCGGGACGACTGGGAGGCCTACGGCAAGGCCCAGGAGAAGCTCCAGGACGCCTTGCAGCGGGCGGAGGACGCCCAGCCCAAGCCGTCGGGAGGCGGCGGCGACGGGAAGGGGTCGGACAAGAGCCCGGAGAAGGACGAGAAGGACGAGAAGGACCCGGACAAGGATCCGGACAAGGGCGGCGGTGACGGCGGCTAGTCCGCCGCAGGCCCGCCCGTAGTGCGCGGACAGCGCACGGGCACCACCCCGCGCCGTGGTACGGTTGCAACACAACGGCGCGGGGTGGAGCAGCTCGGTAGCTCGCTGGGCTCATAACCCAGAGGTCGCAGGTTCAAATCCTGTCCCCGCTACTGCACGACGAAGGCCCGGATCCTCCAGAGGATCCGGGCCTTCGTCATGTTCCGGGCCGCCCCGGCCGCCGGGTCTATACCGATGGCCCATGCCATTGGTGTGGGGTTCGTGCGAAGAGTGGTCCGAGCGGGGGGAGTTGAGCAAAGCTGTGTTTCACTTATCTCTCTGTGGGCATGTCGACAAAACGCTGAAGTGACCTCACTGGCTGCGGTATACCAGGTGTACCCAGGTTGCAGGTGGTGCGACGATGGACGTTATGGGGGACAAGGCAACTCTGTTGGAGACAGGGCGGTTTGCGCAGCCGGCCGACCGGGAGGATCCCGGGGCGGCCGCTGAGGAGATGCGGCACCGGCTTGCGGCCGAGGCCGGAGACGTGGACGCGATGAGCGTTCTCGGCAGTCTGCTGCTGCGCCGCGGCGATCTCGACGGTGCCGAGTCCTTGCTGCGCGGCGCGACCGCGGCCGGTGACCGCGCCGCCGCCAACAACCTCGGCGTCCTCCTGCACCAGCGTGGATATGTCGATGAAGCGGCAGGATGGTGGCGCATCGCCGCCGTCGCCGGATCGGCCGCGGCCGCGCACGCGCTCGGGCGGCACCACCGCGAGCGCGGCGACGAGCCCGCCGCCGAGTACTGGCTCCGCCAGTCCGCCGAGCAGGGCCACACCCTGGGGGCGTACGCCCTCGCCGACCTCCTGGAGCACCGCGGCGACGTCGGCGCGGAGCGCTGGATGCGGACGGCGGCCGAGCGCGGCCACCGGGAGGCGGCGTACCGCCTGGCGCGGGCGCTGGACAAGCGTGCGGAGCGGGAGGGTCCGGGGGAGGACGGCGCGCGGCCCGGCGCGGGTGTGCGCACCGGCGGCCCCGGGCGCCCCGGCGCGGGGGCGCGGTTCGACGCGGCGAAGACCGGTGTCGTACGCCCTGGTGAAGGGGCGCGCCGCAACGCCGCGCGCCCCGGGAGCGACGTGCGCTCCGGTGACGCGCGCTCCGACAACGGACGCGGGGAAGGTGCGCGACCGGGCGGCGCCGACGCCAAGCGCGCCGACGGCGGCCTCTCACTCACCGACGAGGCCGAGCAGTGGTACCGCCAGGCGGCCGCGCGCGGTCACCGCCGTGCGGCCCTGCACCTCGGCGCGATCCTGGAGCGGCGCGGCGAGCTGAAGGAGGCCGGCCGCTGGTACCTGACGTCCGCCAAGGACGGCGAGGCCCGGGCCGCGTGCGCGCTCGGCTTCCTGCTGCGCGACGCGGGCGACGAGGACAACGCCGCCGTGTGGTGGCTCAAGGCCGCCCAGGACGGCGACGGGAACGCCGCGAACGCCCTGGGCGCGCTGCACGCCGAGCGCGGCGAGACCCAGACCGCCGAGCGCTGGTACCGCGCGGCGATGGACGCGGGCGACAACAACGGGGCGTACAACCTCGGCCTGCTCTGCGCCGAGCAGAAGCGCACCGCGCAGGCCGACCAGTGGTACCGCCGCGCCGCGTACGCCGGACACCGCGAGGCCGCCAACGCGCTCGCCGTGCTGCTGCTCCAGGGCGGCGACGCGGCCGGCGCCGAGCCGTGGTTCTCCAAGGCCGCGGAGGCGGGCAGCGTGGACGCGGCGTTCAACCTCGGGATTCTGTACGCGAGCCGGGGTGACGACGCCGCGGCCCTCAAGTGGTACGAGCGGGCCGCCGCGGCCGGGCACACCGAGGCCGCCCTCCAGGTCGGCACGGCACGGCTGCGTGACGGCGACGAGCGGGACGCCGAGCGGCACCTGCGGTGCGCGGCGGGCGGCGGCAGCGCGGAGGCGGCGTACCGCCTCGGGACCGTGCTCGACGCGCGGCGGCCGCCCGCCGGGCCGCCCGCGCTGGGGGAGCCCGCGGCGCAGAAGACCGAGTGCGAGGAGTGGTACGAGCGCGCCGCCGAGCAGGGGCACCGGCGCGCCCAGGTCCGCGTCGGGATGCTCGCCGCGGGGCGCGGGGACGTGGTCGAGGCCGCGCGCTGGTACCGGCTCGCGGCGGAGGCCGGGAGCCGGAACGGGGCGTTCAACCTGGGGCTGCTCCTGGCCCGGGAGGGCAGCGAGCCCGAGGCGGCGCTGTGGTGGACCCGGGCCGCCGACGCGGGACACGGGCGGGCCGCGCTGCGGCTCGCGCTGCTCTACGCGCGGCGGGGGCAGCTGGCCGAGGGGCAGCGGTGGGCGTCCCGTGCGGTCGAGCTCGGTCCCGCGGAGGTCGCGGAGCGGGCGGCGCGGTTGCGCGAGGCGCTGCGGCAGGAGCTGACGGCGTAGCGGCGGCGGCTCGGACGGGATTTGCGCTGGTCGTGGGCTTGACGTACTGTTGGGTTCATCGACGCGGGGTGGAGCAGCTCGGTAGCTCGCTGGGCTCATAACCCAGAGGTCGCAGGTTCAAATCCTGTCCCCGCTACTGAAAAGACTGAGGGCCGGATCCATGAGGATCCGGCCCTCAATCGTGTGCGCCGCCGGAGTCGTGTGCGCCACCGGCCCGCCGCCGGTCACGGAACGTACGAGGGGCCCGGCACTTCACGGTGCCGGGCCCCCCGTACGTACAAAGCGTCAGGGCATCGCTACGCGCTCGCGGAGCAGTTCGGACACAATCCTCGGTACGTGACCTCCACGTCCGAGATCGTGAAGCCGAAGCGCTCGGAGTCGGGGAGCGCGGACAGCGGGTTGCCGGTGGGGTGCACGTCGCGGATGGCGCCGCAGCGGGCGCACACCAGGTGCTGGTGCGGACGGTGCGCGTTCGGGTCGTACCGCTTGGCTCTGCGGTCCGTCGAGACCTCGAGCACCTCGCCGAGTGTCACCAGCTCGCCCAGGGTGTTGTAGACGGTCGCCCGGGAGATCTCCGGCAGCTTCGCGACGGCGCGGGCGTGGACCTCGTCCGCCGTCAGATGCACGTGCTCTCCGTCGAGGACCTCGGCCACGACGCGCCGCTGCGCGGTCATGCGCCAGCCGCGTCCGCGCAGTCGTTCCAACAGGTCACTCATATGGCCAGCCTAACAGGCGAGGGACCCAGGTCCCGAACGGGTGTGACTTTGGATGCTTGCTTGACTTAGACAAAGTCTATCGTAGGATCGAGTTCGGCATACGCCAAGGGACAGGACTTGCACGAAATGACGCAGGAGGCGCACGTGACGCAGGGACCGCTCACCACGGAGGCCGGCGCGCCGGTCGCGGACAACCAGAACAGCGAGACCGCGGGCGTCGGCGGTCCCATGCTGATCCAGGACCAGCTGCTCCTGGAGAAGCTCGCTCACTTCAACCGGGAGCGCATCCCGGAGCGCATCGTGCACGCGCGCGGCGCCGGCGCCTACGGCACGTTCACGGTGACGGCCGACGTCACCAAGTACACGCGGGCCAAGTTCCTCTCCGAGGTCGGCAAGCAGACGGAGACGTTCCTCCGCTTCTCCACGGTGGCCGGCAACCTCGGCGCGGCCGACGCGGTCCGTGACCCGCGCGGCTTCTCGCTGAAGTTCTACACCGAAGAGGGCAATTACGACCTCGTCGGGAACAACACCCCGGTCTTCTTCATCAAGGACGCCATCAAGTTCCCGGACTTCATCCACACCCAGAAGCGCGACCCGTACACGGGCTCCCAGGAGGCCGACAACGTATGGGACTTCTGGGGCCTGAGCCCGGAGACCACGCACCAGGTGACCTGGCTCTTCGGCGACCGCGGCATCCCGGCTTCGTACCGGCACATGGACGGCTTCGGCTCGCACACGTTCCAGTGGAACAACGAGGCGGGCGAGGTCTTCTGGGTCAAGTACCACTTCAAGACCGACCAGGGGATCAAGAACCTGACCGCGCAGGAGGCGGAGATCCTCGCGGGCAAGGACCCCGACTCCCACCAGCGCGACCTGCGCGAGGCCATCGAGCGCGGCGAGTTCCCGTCCTGGACCGTGCAGGTGCAGATCATGCCGGCGGCCGAGGCGGCGGAGTACCGCTTCAACCCCTTCGACCTCACCAAGGTGTGGCCGCACGAGGACTACCCGCCGATCGAGATCGGCAAGCTGGAGCTCAACCGCAACCCGGAGAACATCTTCGCGGAGGTCGAGCAGGCCATCTTCAGCCCCGCGCACTTCGTGCCGGGCATCGGCCCGTCCCCGGACAAGATGCTCCAGGGCCGCCTCTTCGCGTACGGCGACGCCCACCGGTATCGCGTCGGCATCAACGCCGACCACCTCCCGGTGAACCGCCCGCGCGCCACGGAGGCGCGCTCCCACGGCCGTGACGGCGTGATGTACGACGGCCGCCACAAGGGCGCGAAGAACTACGAGCCGAACTCCTTCGGCGGCCCGTTCCAGACGGACCGGCCGCTGTGGGTCTCGACCGCGGTCACCGGCGGCACCGGCAACCACGCGGCCCCGAACCACCCCGAGGACAACGACTTCGTGCAGGCGGGCAACCTCTACCGCCTGATGTCCGAGGACGAGAAGGCGCGTCTGATCGAGAACCTCGCGGGCAGCATCGCGGGCGTCTCCCGTGACGACATCGCCGAGCGCGCCATCGACAACTTCCGCCAGGCGGACGGCGACTTCGGCAAGCGACTGGAGGCCGCGCTCCAGGCCCTGCGCCCCCTTTGCGCCTAAACCGGCGCCGCTCTCGCGGACCTGGTTGCTCGGCGTGGGGGTTGCTCAATTGATGGTTCCTGTTTCGTACGGCGCCTGTGCGGATGTTGTCCGCGCAGGCGCCGTTGTGCGTGCTCAGGCCACCGTCGCCGCCTGCCGCCGCACCGGCGCCCAGCAGCGGATGATGTCGCGTACGGAGACGATGCCCACCGGCTCGTCGCCGTCGAGCACGATGAGGTGCCGGAAGCCGCCGTGCGACATCGCGTCCGCGGCGTCCTCCAGGGTCCAGGTCGGCGCCGCGAAGACGACGTCCGTCGTCGTGTGCGTGCCCGCGGTCTCGAGGTCCGGGTCCTGGCCGAGGCCGAGGGAGTCGAGGATGTCACGCTCGGTCAGGATGCCGAGGCCGTAGGTGTCGGGGTCGAGGACGACGGCCGCGCCGACGCGGCGGGCCGCCATGAGGCGGGCCGCCTGCCGGAGGGTGTGGGCGGGGCCGATGGTGAGGACCACAGTGCTCATGGCGTCGCGGACGAGCATGGGCTGAAGCCACCTCCTTGGTGAATCCGTGGTCCGCGCGATGCCGAAGGATTGCCTCCGCTTCATTGCGGAGGCAGGGGATCTCCGGCACCGGTTAGAGAACGGTTTCACAAGTTCACAAGTGGGGGGATTCTCAGAGTCGCAGGCCCGGGGGGCGTCAACAAGGGGGCGTACGCGGTCAGTTCGACGCGCGCCGAAAGCATCGGAAGCACCGAATGCGACGGAAGCGCTGGAAGCGCTGCTTCGCCTCAGTAACGCTGGTTCAGGTAGCCGAGCAGCTCGTGGTGGAGCAGGCCGTTCGAGGCCGCCGCGTTGCCGCTGTGCGGGCCCGGGGTGCCGTCGAGGCCGGTGAAGCTGCCGCCCGCCTCGGTCACGACGATCGCGGTCGCCGCCATGTCCCACAGCGAGAGCTCCGGCTCCGCGCAGATGTCGACGGACCCCTCGGCGACCATCATGTACGGCCAGAAGTCGCCGTAGGCGCGGGTGCGCCAGACCGCGCGGGTGAGGTCCATGAATCCGTCCAGGCGACCCTGGTCCTCCCAGCCGCTCAGCGAGGAGTACGAGAACGAGGCGTCCTGCAGCCGCGAGACCTTCGAGACGCGCAGCCGCGTCGCGGACGTCAGGCTGCGGCCCGTGTACGCGCCGCCGCCCTTGGCGGCCCACCAGCGGCGGCCGAGCGCGGGCGCGGAGACGACGCCGACGACCGGCTGATAGCCGCCCTCGCCCGCCTCCATGAGGGAGATCAGCGTGGCCCAGACGGGCACGCCGCGTACGTAGTTCTTGGTGCCGTCGATCGGGTCGACGACCCAGCGGCGCGGGCCCGTGCCCTCGATGCCGTACTCCTCGCCGAGGATCGCGTCGCGCGGCCGTGCCCGCTGCAGCTGGCCGCGGATCAGCTCCTCGGCGGCCTTGTCGGCCTCGCTCACCGGAGTCATGTCCGGCTTGGTCTCGACCTTGAGATCGAGGGCCTTGAACCGGTCCATGGTCGCGGCGTCGGCGGCGTCCGCGAGGACGTGGGCGAGGCGCAGATCATCGTGGTAGTCGGGCATGGGTGAACAGTATCGATCTCGTTTCGCACGGGCCACAGCGCGTATCGGGCGGTGCCCGCCGGAACCCTTGACAGTGCCCGTGGGCGCGTCAACTCTGACGAGCAGGACCGCACGGGCCGACCGGGCCCTGGGCAGCGGGAGGCGACGATGCCTGCAGCGCGGGAGTCACTGCTCGACGCGGCCTACACCGCGCTGGCCCGCCGGCCGTGGGCCGGGGTGCGGATGGTCGACGTGGCGGCCGTCGCCGGGGTGTCCCGGCAGACGCTCTACAACGAGTTCGGCAGCAAGGACGGTCTCGCGCGGGCGCTGCTCCGGCGCGAGACCGACACCTATCTGCGCGGTGTCGAGCGGGCGCTCGCGCAGGCCCGCGACCCCGTCGACCGGCTCGCCGCGGTGAGCGCGTGGACGATCGGCGCCGCCCGCGACAACGTGCTGGTGCGCGCAGTGCTCACCGGCTTCTGGACCGAACGCCTGCCGGCGCCGAGCCGGGCGGCCGTGTCCAGCTCCCCGGTCCCCGCCCAGCGCCGCGCGGACGCGGGTGTGCCCACGCCCGCCGAACTCCTCGCCCAGGTCAGGGACCGCGCGATGGCCGCCCTGGTGGAGCGGGGCCGCCCGTCCGAGACGGAGGACCTGGCGCGGGCCTGCGAGAGCGCGGTGCGCGTCGCACTGTCGTACGTGGTGGCCCCGGCGGGGCGGGAGGAGGACCCGGCACGGCTGGTGCGGCGGGTGATCGCGGGGGCGGTGGGGCGGTGACCGGACGGCGTCGGCGCGCCGGGCCCGAGAGCCGTTGGCGCGCCGGGCCCGAGAGCCGTTGGCGCGCTGGGTCCGAGAGCCGTCGGCGCGCCGAGCCCGAAAGCCGTCGGTGCGCCGGGCCGGGAGCCGTCAGTGCGCCGAGCCCGAGAGCTGGAGGCCGATGACGCCGACGATCACCAGCGTGATCGAGACGATCTTCAGCGTGGACACCAGGTCACCGAGGAAGATCATGCCGTAGATCGCCGTGCCCGCGGCCCCGATGCCGGTCCAGACCGCGTACGCGGGCCCCACGTCGAGCTTCTTCAGGGCAAGCGTCAACAGGCCGAAGCTGCCCAGGGCGAAGGACGCGAACGCGATGGTCGGCCAGAGCCGGGTGAACCCGTGGGACAACTTCAGGCAGACCGCGAAGCCCGTCTCGAGGATCCCGGCGACGATGACCAGCAGCCACGCCATGGTTGTGCCTCCCACGTCCGTACGTTCCGTGACCGCTTCACCAAAGCTTGATTCAATCTTGGTGCGATTATGCCCTTACCGGCGCGGCGGGGGCGTAAACAACGCGGAGTTGACGGGGGTCAGTCGCCTTCGTGCCGCTCCCGCGTCGCGAGGAGTCGCCGCAGCGAATACAGCCGCGCCGGATCCGCGTGCCCCTCGGCCACCCACGCGTCGAGCGCGCAGTCCGGCTCGTCGTGGCTGCACGAGCGCGGGCAGTTCTCGGTGCCGGGCTCCAGGTCCGGGAAGGCGTGGATGACGCGCGACGGGTCGACGTGGTGCAGGCCGAAGGAGCGCACGCCGGGGGTGTCGACCACCCAGCCCTCGTCGTCGGGCAGCGGCAGCGCGAGCGCGGAGGTGGTGGTGTGCCGGCCGCGGCCGGTCACGGCGTTCACATGGCCGGTGCTGCGCCGCCGCTCCGGCGGGACCAGGGCGTTCACCAGGGTCGTCTTGCCGACGCCGGAGTGGCCGACGAACGCCGTGATCTTCCCGGCGAGTTCGGCGCGTACGCGGTCGGCCGCGTCGCCGTTCTCCAGCTCGTCGCGGCTGGTGACGACGTAGGGGATGTCCAAGTCGCCGTACAGCTCCAGGAGTTTGTCCGGCGGGGCCAGGTCCGACTTGGTCAGGACGAGCAGCGGGGTGAGCCCGCCGTCGAACGCGGCGACCAGACAGCGGTCGATCATGCGGGGGCGCGGCTCGGGGTCGGCGAGGGCAGTGACGATGGCGAGCTGGTCGGCGTTGGCGACGACCACGCGCTCGTACGGATCGTCGTCGTCGGCGGTGCGGCGCAGCACCGACGTGCGCTCCTCGATGCGCACGATGCGCGCGAGGGTGTCCTTCTTGCCGGTCAGATCGCCGACGATGGCGACGCGGTCGCCGACGACGGCGGCCTTGCGGCCCAGCTCACGGGCCTTCATCGCCATGATGACGCGGTCCTCGACCAGGCAGGTCAGCCGGCCGCGGTCGACGGTGAGGACCATGCCCTCGGCGGCGTCCTCGTGCTTGGGGCGGATGTGCGTGCGCGGGCGGTTGCCCTTGCGGTTGGGGCGGACGCGGATGTCGTCCTCGTCCGGGTTCTTGCCGTAGCGGCGCATGGTCGTGATCGCCCGTCAGTTCCCGAGCATCCCGGCCCACAGTTCGGGGAAGTCGGGCAGTGTCTTGGCGGTCGTCGCGACGTTCTCGATCCGCACGCCGGGCACGGCAAGGCCGATGATGGCGCCCGCGGTGGCCATGCGGTGGTCGTCGTACGTGTGGAAGACGCCGCCGTGCAGCGGGCGCGGGCGGATGTGCAGACCGTCGGCGGTCTCGGTGACGTCGCCGCCGAGTTCGTTGATCTCCTTGGTGAGCGCGGCGAGCCGGTCCGTCTCGTGCAGCCGCAGGTGGGCGACGCCGCGCAGGGTGGAGGGCGAGTCGGCGAGGGCCGCGACGGCGGCGATGCCCGGGGTGAGCTCGCCGACCTCGCCGAGGTCGACGTCGATGCCGTGCACCGAGCCGGAGCCGGTGAACGTGAGCCCCTGCTCGGTCAGCTCGCAGGAACCGCCCATCTCGGTGAAGATCTGGCGCAGCGCGTCGCCGGGCTGCGTGGTGCGCGCGGGCCAGTCGGGGATGGTGACGCGGCCGCCGGTGATCAGGGCGGCCGCGAGGAACGGCTGGGCGTTGGACAGGTCCGGCTCGACCGTCAGGTCGCGGCCGAGCAGGGCGCCGGGGGTGACCCGCCAGACGTTCGGCTCGCCGCCCGCCTCGGGGGTGTCGACCTGCGCGCCGGCCGCGCGCAGCATGTCGACGGTCATGCGGATGTGCGGCATGGAGGGCAGGGCGCTGCCCACGTGCCGTACCTCCACGCCCTGGTTGAAGCGCGGGCCCGACAGCAGCAGGGCGCTCACGAACTGGGACGACGAGGAGGCGTCGATCTCGACCCGCCCGCCGTCCAGGGCGCCGCCGCCGTGCACGGTCAGGGGCAGCGCGCCGGGGCTCCCCTTCGAGGTGTCGTCGATGCGGGCGCCGAGGGCGCGCAGCGCGTCGATCACGCCGTGCAGCGGTCGTTCGTACGAACGGGGGTCGCCGTCGAAGCGGATGGGGCCGTCGGCCAGCGCGGCGACCGGCGGCAGGAAGCGCATGACCGTGCCCGCGTTGCCGACGTCGACCGTGGCCGGGCCCCGCAGACCGGAGGGGATCACGCGCCAGGCCTCGCCGGAGCCGTCCTGGCCGCCCGCGACGGCGGAGCTGGACGACACGGTCTCCTCGATGCCGACGCCCATGGCGCGCAGCGCGGCCGCCATCAGGAGGGTGTCGCGCGAGCGCAGCGGGCGGCGCAGCCAGCCCGGCTCATGGGCGAGCGCCGCGAGCACGAGGCCACGGTTGGTGACCGACTTCGAGCCCGGTACGTGGACCGTCGCGGCGACGGCTCCGCTCGCGTGCGGGGCTGGCCAGAGGGCGGTGTGTGTCGGGTTCACGGTCATGCCCACACTTTAGTGGCTGGCGCCGAGCGCAGATCTTGATCAAATGTGGTGAAACTCAGACGAAACAGAGAACCGGCGCCCCTGACCCCGGACACGCCCTATGCCGCGAGCAGCCAGCGGCCGCCGCCTATCAGCGAGCACAGCGAAACGGCGTGGAAGAGGAACAGCCACATCCCGGCCGGGACGTGCGTCAGCCGCGACAGCTGGTCCGCGTCGGAATCCCCGGCCCCGCCGTGCCTGCGCTTGGCCTGCAGCTCGAAGGCGGGACGTACGCCGCCGAGCAGCAGGAACCACACCGCGGTGTACGCGAAGGCCGCCTGCACGTCGGTGTTCGCGAGCCAGGAGACGCCCAGGAACAGCCCGCCCGCGACGATCACGGTGAGCGCGCCGTACGCGTTGCGGATCATCACCAGCATCGCGACGAGCAGGGCGGTGGCGATCCACAGCAGCGCCGTGATGCGGCCCTCGCCGAGCAGCGCGGCGCCGCCGAGGCCGAGCAGCGGGGGCGCGGTGTAGCCCGCGGCGGCGGTGAGGACCATGCCGAGGCCGGTGGGCTTGCCGCGGCTGACGGTCAGGCCGCTGGTGTCGGAGTGCAGCCGGATCCCGTCGAGGCGGCGCCCGGTGAGCAGGGCCACCAGGCCGTGGCCGCCCTCGTGGGCGATGGTGACGGCGTTGCGGGCGACGCGCCAGACGCCGTGGGGGACGACGACCGCGAGCGCGACGACCCCGGTGGCGATCACCAGCCACTGCTCGGGCGCGGACTGCGTACCCGTCAGGCGGTCCCAGAGGTCGCCCAGGCTGGCGGAAGCGGTCGTGTGCATTGCTTCGTTGGCTCCCTGTCGTAGGCCGCGGCGTGGCAGTGTTGCACGTATGTGCGGACGGTATGCATCGAGTCGTGGACCAGAGGATCTCGCGGGCATCTTCGAGATCGAGAAGTGGGAGCCGGAAGAGGCCCTGGAGCCCGACTACAACGTCGCTCCCACGAAAGAGGTCTACGCCGTCCTCGACCGCCCCCTTAAAGACGCCGAGGAGCGCCGTCCGGTTCGCCAGCTCCGCAAGCTGAAGTGGGGACTCGTGCCGTCCTGGGCGAAGACGCCCGAGGGCGGCGCGCGGATGATCAACGCGCGCGCCGAGACGGTGCACGAGAAGCCCTCGTACCGACGGGCCTTCGCCGCCCGGCGCTGCGTCATCCCCGCCGACGGCTATTACGAGTGGGTGACCGGGCAGGCCGAGCGGGACCTGGAGGTCGAGGGCAAGAAGAAGCGGCCCCGCAAGCAGCCGTACTTCGTGACGCCGGCCGACGGGTCGGTGTTCGCCATGGCCGGGCTCTACGAGTTCTGGCGGGACAGGACGCTGCCCGACGAGCACCCCCTGGCCTGGTGGGTGACGTGCTCCGTGATCACCACGGAGGCGGAGACGACCCCGCTGGCCGAGGCGCCCGATGAGGGTCCGAAGGCACTCGCGGACATCCACCCGCGCATGCCGCTGATGCTGACGCCCGACCGCTGGGACGCCTGGCTCGACCCCGCCCGCACGGACGTGGACGACCTGCGGTCCCTCCTGGAGCCGCCCCCGGCCGGGCTCCTGCGCGCCTACCCCGTGACCACGGCCGTGAGCAACGTACGGAACAACGGGCCGGAGCTGCTGAAGGAGCTGGAGGGTCCGGAAGAGGGCACACTCTTCTGACGTGACCAACAGCAAGTCTTCTGTCGTGGCCAAGAGCAAGAGCGAGACCGTCGAGACGGCCGCCGGTGAGGCGCGGATCACCTGGCACACGGCCAAGGACGCCCGGCTCGTCCTCGCCGTCAGCCACGGTGCCGGCGGCGGGATCGAGGCCAGGGACCTCCAGGCCCTCGCCGCCGCGCTGCCCGCGCACGGCGTGACCGTCGCCCTCGTCGAGCAGCCCTGGCGCGTGGCGGGCAAGAAGGTGGCGCCCGCGCCCAAGACCCTCGACGTCGGCTGGCGCGGGCTGTGGCCCGCGCTCACGAAGCCCGGCCTCCCGGTGATCGCGGGCGGCCGCAGCGCCGGGGCCCGGGTCGCCTGCCGCACCGCGACCGAGCTCGGCGCGGCGGCCGTGCTCGCGCTCTGCTTCCCACTGCACCCGCCCGGCAAGCCGGAGAAGTCCCGCGCGGACGAACTGCTCGGCACCGGCGTGCCCACCCTCGTCGTACAGGGCGGCAACGACCCCTTCGGCAAGCCCGCGGAATTCCCGAAGGGAAATGCGTACGAACTCGTCGAGATCCCGTTCGCCGATCACGGCTTCGCCGTACCGAAGAAAGCGGATATCTCACAGGACGACGCGGTGAAGCTCATCACGGACGCCGTCGTCGCCTGGACGGCGGGAATGGCGCGGCCGTGACCGCTGTTGTGCGGAACAGACCACACACGCTTGCCGTGCGGGTGAGATCACACACGCTGTTCGTACGAGAGGAAGTCCGCCGCATGGGTTCGACCATCTGCCCGAACCGCTCCAGCGCCTCTGACCTGGAGTGGACCGTGCTGAGCGCGCCCAAGGCCGCCCCTATTCGGGCGGCGCGCGGTGCGGGTCGTCGTCTATCCTCCGATTCGAGTGGAGTCGGCATCGGTTCCACCACGTCGTTGTCGGAGGAGGTGGGTCCGGTCGCTGGGACCGACGCAGGGACCGAGCACGGCCAGGCCGAGCAGTCCGGGCAGCCCGAGGGGTCCGAGGAGACGGCCGCGCAGCGGACGGCCCGCTTCGAGCGGGACGCGCTGACGTTCCTCGACCAGATGTACTCGGCGGCGCTGCGCATGACGCGCAACCCGGCGGACGCCGAGGACCTGGTGCAGGAGACCTACGCCAAGGCGTACGCGTCGTTCCACCAGTTCCGCGAGGGCACCAACCTCAAGGCGTGGCTGTACCGCATCCTCACGAACACGTTCATCAACTCGTACCGCAAGAAGCAGCGCGAGCCCCAGCGCAGCGCCGCCGAGGAGATCGAGGACTGGCAGCTCGCGCGCGCCGAGTCGCACATGTCCACCGGACTGCGCTCGGCCGAGTCGCAGGCGCTCGACCACCTGCCGGACTCCGACGTGAAGAACGCGCTGCAGGCGATCCCCGAGGAATTCCGCATCGCGGTCTATCTCGCGGACGTAGAGGGCTTTGCGTACAAGGAGATCGCGGACATCATGGGTACACCCATCGGTACGGTGATGTCCCGTCTTCACCGCGGCCGCCGCCAACTCCGCGGCATGCTCGAGGACTACGCGCGCGACCGCGGCCTGGTCCCGGCCGGTGCCGGAGAGTCGACGAACGAAGCGAAAGGCTCGGGCTCATGAGCTGCGGAGAGCCGCACGAGACTGACTGCAGTGAAGTCCTGGACCATCTCTATGAGTTCCTGGACAACGAGATGCCGGACGGCGAGTGCAACAAGTTCAGGTCGCACTTCGAGGAGTGCTCCCCGTGCCTGGAGAAGTACGGCCTCGAGCAGGCGGTCAAGAAGCTGGTGAAGCGCTGCTGCGGCCACGACGACGTGCCCGGTGACCTGCGCGCCAAGGTGATGGGCCGGATCGACCTGATCCGCTCCGGCCAGGCCGTGCCCGACCAGGACCTGACCGCGGCGCCCGTGGACGGGACGACGGCGCGCGCCACGGAGGCCTGACCCGGCCCACGGAGCCCCTCCGGCCCCCGTGGTCTGAGCCGTGCGGCCGGATTCGGTCGGCCGTCGTTCGTTTCTCTTGTTTCTTTCGTCGTTTCTCACTCGAAGGTGCTAATTCGCGGCTGCGAGCCGTGGCATGCCCGACCCCCGTTCTAGTCTCCGGACCTGGATCGGGGAGGTGGAGGCCATTTCTTCTTGGCGCTCGGTGCCCGCACGGGCCCGGGGGTACGTCCTGTGCGCCGCCCTCGGCGGCGCCGCCTGTGTCGCGCCCGCGCTCCGCCCCGACAGCCGCTGGACCGTCCTCGCGCTGCTCGCCGCCCTGTACGCAGGGGGCGAGCGCGCCGTGCGCCGGGACGTCGCCGCCCGCACCTTCTTCCCCGTGCTGCTCGCGGGGATCTTCCTGCTGCCGCCCGCCGCGGCCGCGCTCGTCGCCGTCCCCGGCGCGCTGTGCGCCCCCGTCGAGCGGCAGCCGCGGCTGCTGCGCCGGATCTGGCGCGCCGCGCAGCTCGCCCTGGCCGCCTGGGCCTCCGGACACGCGTACGCCGCGTTCGGCGGGCCCGTCGCGGCCTCGGCGCCCGACTTTCCGTACGTGCTGCTGCCCGCCGCGGCCGCCGTGCTCGCCTTCGCCGGGGCGCTGACCGTCCTCGACGGCGGGATCCTCGTGACGGCGGAACGGGTGCCCGCGCGGACGGCCTGGCGCGGGCTGCTGCTCCGGTCGCTCGCGCCCGTCGCCGTGCACGGGCTCGCCGGGCTGATGATGGCCGTGCTCTGGTCCAGCCCCTACGGCCCGCCCGCCGCGCTCCTCGTCCTGCTCCCGATGGGCGCCTCCTGCTGGGTGTTCGCGCAGTACCACCGGGAGCGGTCCGCCCACCAGGCCACCATCCGCGCGCTCGTGCAGGCCGTCGACCTCAAGGACCGCTACACCCGCGGCCACAGCGAGCGGGTCGGCCGCGCCTCCGTGCTGATCGCGCGCGAACTCGGCATGGACGACGAGCGCGTGGAAGTGCTGCGCTTCGCCGGGATCCTGCACGACGTCGGCAAACTCGGCGTCCCCACCCGGCTGTTGCGCAAGGACGGCCCGCTGACCGCACAGGAGCGCCGGGTGATCGAGCTGCACCCCGAGTACGGACACGAGATGGTCCGCGGCATCGGCTTCCTCGGCGAGGCGCGGGCGGCGATCCTGCACCACCACGAACGCATCGACGGCAGCGGCTACCCCTACGGCCTGGCGGGCGCCCAAATCCCGGAGTCCGCACGGGTGGTGGCCGTCGCCGACGCCTTCGACGCCATGACGTCCACCCGCTCCTACCGCCGCGCCCGGCCCGTCCCGGCCGCCGTGGCCGAACTGGAGCGCTGCGCCGGGGTCCAGTTCGACGCGGCGATGGTGGGGGCGCTGGTGCGGGCGCTCGAACGGCACGGGTGGGACTCGGAGGTCACGGCCGGCGGCGGAACCGGCGCCGACGAGGCGCTCGCGGCCATGCCGGAGCAGGCCCCCGGGGCTGTGGCCGACGTCCCTGCGGCGCACCGCCCCGCCCGGCGGTGACCCCGCGCCCCGGCGCGCCGCCGTCCGCGGCCGTGCCGGTCCTGGTCCGCGTCGCCGCCACCCTCCTCGCGGCCGGCGCGCTCGGCGCGACCCTGTGGCGGGGGGCCGAGGAGCCGGGGGTCGCGCTGGCCTTCGGGGTGCTCATAGCCGTGGGGGAGCTGGCGCGCTGGGGGAGCGGCCGGGAGCGCGAACCCGCGCCCCTGGGCTCCGCGGGCGCCCTCGCGTACGCCCTGCTCGGGGAGTGCGGCGGGCAGCCCACGCACCACGGGGTCCTCCAGGTCGTCGCCGTCGTCGTCGCGGCGGGCCTGGTCGGGGCCGTGCCGCACGTGGCGGTCGGCCGCGGCCCCTGCCTCGACCACCTGGCCCGCCGGGTGCTCGCCGTGGGCTTCGCCGCGCTGTGCTTCCAACCCCTCTACAACTCCGGGCAGTTGGCGGCGCTCACCGGGCACGGGCCCACGTACGCCGTCGTCATCGTGACGCTCCTCGCGCTCACCGCGCTGTGCGACGCCGTGCTCGCCGCCGCCATGGCGCACGCCCGGTCGGGGTGGCCGTTCGGGCCGCTGCTGCGCGAGGAACTGCGGGGGATGTCCGGCATCGGGTCCGCCGTGTGCGCGACGGGGGCCGTGATGGCGCTCGCGGTCGCC
Organism: Streptomyces aureoverticillatus; assembly: GCF_014649395.1. Classification (GTDB taxonomy): domain Bacteria; phylum Actinomycetota; class Actinomycetes; order Streptomycetales; family Streptomycetaceae; genus Streptomyces; species Streptomyces aureoverticillatus. Next base: position 285,867 of record NZ_BMSY01000001.1, on the reverse strand, counting down.
GTGGCCGGGCTGTGGGCGCTGCCCGTCTTCAGCTTCCCGCTGCTCCTCACCCAACTGGCCTTCCGCCGGTACGCCGCCGTGAGGACCACCTACCGGCAGACCATCGCCTCTTTGGCCCGCGCCACCGAGATCGCCGGCTACACCCCGCACGGCCACGCCCGCCGCGTCGCCGACCTCAGCCGCGCCGTGGGCCGCGACCTCGGCCTCTCCGGGCCCGACCTGGGCGTCCTGGAGTACGCCGCCCTCATGCACGACATCGGCCAGCTCTCCCTCGTCGACCCCGTCCCCGCGGGCGCCACCGCCGCCCTGCCGGAGGCCGAGCAGCGCCGCATCGCCCTGCTCGGCGGGGCCGTCGTACGCCAGACAGGCGTCGCCGCGGACGTCGCCGTCGTCGTGGAGCGCCAGGCCGATCCGTACCGCGACCAGCCGCTCACCGCGCGCATCGTGCGCGTCGCCAACGCATACGACGAGATGGCCCGGGAACACGGGCCACAAGGGCCCCTCACCGCCCTGGAGCGGCTGCGCCTGGCCACCGGCCGCGACTACCAGCCGGAGGTCGTGGAGGCACTCGCGCGGGTGCTCGCGCGGGGCAGGGGGCGGCCCGCGGACCGGCGGGGGGCCGGGGGACCTTCCGAGGGCCCCGCCACGGGCCCCTCCGAGGCCGTTCGCAAAGGTCCCGCGGGGGAGCGCGGGTGACCGCGCCGAGGTGCGCGCCGAGGCGTCGGCGGAAAGCCGTCTGACCCTGCGCCCACCTGGGTAACCCATGGGTAATGAGCGGTCGTCCGACGGTCCGTGGTTGGATGCGAAGGAAGCGCGAAAGCGCGGCAGCACGGCAGCGGGGAAACCCCGACAAGAGCTGGCAGGCGGGAATCGTGAGGATCTTCGGCAAGGGACGGCACCGGCCCTCCGCCTCCTGGCGGCAGGCCACCGACAGGGCGTTCACGCTCATCGGCGACGGCCGCTACGAGGACGCGGGCGCGCTCCTGACACGCGCCGCCGATCTCGAGCCCTGGCTGTCCGAGTCCTGGTTCAACCTCGCGCTCCTGCACAAGTTCCGGCACGACTGGGAGCAGGCGCGGGCCGCGGGCCTGAGGGCCGTGGCGCTGCTCGACCGCTCCCAGGGGGCGCCGGACTGGTGGAACGTGGGCATCGCGGCCACCGCTCTCCAGGACTGGCCGCTGGCCCGCCGCGCCTGGCAGGCGTACGGCCTGAAGGTGCCCGGTGGGGTCGCCGCCACCGGTGAGCCCATGGGCATGGAGCTGGGCAGCGCGGCCGTGCGGCTGTCGCCGGAGGGCGAGGCCGAGGTCGTGTGGGGCCGCAGGCTCGACCCGGCCCGGATAGAGGTGCTCTCCATCCCGCTGCCGTCCTCCGGGCGGCGCTGGGGCGAGGTCGTCCTGCACGACGGGGTGCCGCACGGCGAGCGGACCACGGCCGCCGGGCACGCGTACCCCGTCTTCGACGAGATCGAGCTGTGGGCGCCCTCGCCGGTGCCCACCTGGGTGGTGCTCCTGGAGGCCGCCACCGAGGAGGACAGGGACGCGCTGGAGCGGCTCGCCGCCGACGCGGGGTTCGCCGCCGAGGACTGGTCGTCGTCCGTGCGGCTGCTCTGCCGGATGTGCTCGGAGTCGCGGATGCCGAGCGACGAGGGGGACGGGGAGCACCTGGACCCCCACGACCACAGTGAGCCGGGGCACCCCGGGCCGCTGGGGCACCGCAGCCCCGGTGCCCTGTGGGTTCCCGAGCGGGAGTGCGGGATCGCCGCCCCTGAGGGGCTGGTGCGTGGCCTCTTGGACGGGTGGGTGGCCGACAGTCCGGACTCCAGGGACTGGCGGGACCTGGAGGAGGTCTGCTAGCCCCTGGGCTGTGTGCGGGTCATCGCCGCTTCGCGGCTCGTCCTCAATCGCCGGACGGGCTCTTTCCTGCGCCCTGGTGCCCGTACCCTGTACGGGCACCACATGCAGAGGTTCCCAGGAAGAAGGCATACGGCGGACATGGCGCAGGACACTGAGCAGCAGCGGCCGGGCGGAGTGCTTCCGGTCGACGACGAGGGCTTCGTCATCGACACGGAGGACTGCGAGGAGCGCGAGACGGCCTACCGCGAGCGCGGCACGTCCCGGCCGATCACGGTCGTCGGCAACCCGGTCCTGCACAAGGAGTGCAAGGACGTCACCGCCTTCGACGACGACCTCGCGAAGCTGATCGACGACATGTTCGCCAGCCAGCGCACCGCGCAGGGCGTGGGCGTGGCCGCCAACCAGGTGGGCGTGGACCTGAAGGTCTTCGTCTACGACTGCATGGACGACGACGGCGTCCGGCACGTCGGCGTGGTCTGCAACCCCGTGCTCCAGGAGCTGCCCGCCGACCAGCGCCGCCTGGACGACTCCGGCGAGGGCTGCCTGTCCGTGCCCACCGCCTACGCGGAGCTGGCCCGCCCCGACTACGCGGTCGTCACCGGCCAGGACGAGAAGGGCAACCCCATCAAGGTGCGCGGCAAGGGCTACTTCGCCCGCTGCCTCCAGCACGAGACGGACCACCTGTACGGGTACCTGTACATCGACCGTCTCTCCAAGCGGGAGCGCAAGGACGCGCTGCGGCAGATGGAAGAGGGCACCCCGCGCTATCCCGTGGTGCCGAATGACTGATCTGCGCCACGGATGAGGCGCGCGGGAAGCGCGTGACAGCAGCGGCCCCTGGTCGGGGAACACCCCCACTGACCAGGGGCCGTTGGTATACCCGCTCAGAACAGGACAGGCCTAGCCCACGATCAGCCGCCGGTGATCCATATTCGGTCACGTAAGGGGATGTTCTCGGCACGCTGGGGTAGTGAATGGCGCAAATGTGTTCCCTGAACGGTCAGTTGTGGTGCTGAATAGAAAGCGCGGGGATACGCAACGGCGCGCGCCCGGCACGGCGGGAGGGGCGTGGGTCCTCAGGTGGTCGAGAGGGGTTTGTTCGTGCCTGCTTCCTCACACAGCACTTCACAGTCGGACCGGACGGCAGCGGTACCGACAGGGCTTCCGGCATATGCGGCGGAACGCGTCCCGCGGCAACGGCGGAAGCCGACCGGGCCGATGCGTCCGCCCGTTCGAACGCGAGTGGTATCCGTGCCACCCGCACTGGCCCTTCCGGTGGTGGAGTCGGAGTTTCCCCGGCATCTGCATCCGTATTGGCCAAAGCTTCAGGAGAACTCACGGGCATGGCTCCTGGAAAAGCGTCTCATGCCCCCCGACAAGGTCGCGGCATATGCCGACAGCCTTTGCTACACCGACCTGGTCGCCGGCTACTACATCGGCGCCCCGGATGAACTGCTCGCCGCCATCGCGGACTTGAGCTCCTGGTTCTTCGGCTGGGACGACCGGCACGACCGCGACGCGGTGCACGGCAGGACGGAGCAGTGGCGGCGGCTGTGCCAGGGGCTGCACACGACCCTGGAGCACCCCCGGCAGCAACTGCGCCATCCGGACCCACTGGTCGCGGGCTTCGCGGACTGTGTCGTCAGGCTCTACGCGCACCTAGGGCCACGGTGGAACGCGCGCTTCGCCCGGCACTTCCACCCGGTGATCGACGCGTACGACCGCGAGTTCGGCAACCGGCGCACCGGGACCGTCCCGGGCGTCGCGGCGTACGTGGAACTGCGCCGCCTCACTTTCGCCCACTGGATCTGGATCGATCTGCTCGAACCCACCGCGCGGTACGAATTGCCGGACGCCGCGCGGAAACACCCGGCCTATCGTGCCGCGGCGCTCGCGACACAGGATTTCTCCGCCTGGTACAACGACCTCTGCTCACTTCCGAAGGAGCTTGCCGGTGACGAGGTGCACAACCTCGGGATATCTCTCATTCAGCACGAGGGACTCTCGCTCGAACAGGCGGTGGCGGAAGTCCATCGGCGTGTGAGTGATTGCGTCGGCGATTTTCTGGCGGTGGAGCCGGATGTTCTCCGATTGGCCGACTCGTGGGCGGAAGGAAGCGCGGAGGGAAGGAAAGTGGGCGCCGCGCTGCGTTCCTGTGTCTTCAATATGCGGAACTGGTTCAGTTCCGTGTACTGGTTCCATCACGAATCCGGCAGGTATCGCGTCGACAGTTGGGACGACCGGACCCTTCCCCCGTATGTGTCCGACGCCGCGGCACCCGAATTCCCCGGCACCGAGCTGGCAGAAAACAATCCCTCTGGTGGTGAAGAATGACCGTCGAATCAGCCGCGTCCGCGATATCCGCTCCGGCAGCTCCCGAACGGCTCCGCATTCCGCCCGTGGTCCGGGGCGGAGCACCACTTCTCGGCCACGCCTGGAACCTCGTGCGTGATCCACTCGGTTTCCTGGCCGCCCTGCGCGACCACGGCGATCTCGTCCGGATCAGGCTCGGGCCCAAGACCGCGTACGCGGTGTGCGACCCGCAACTGGTCGGCGCGATGCTGAAGAGCACCGACTACATCGTCGGCGGGCCGCTCTGGGACACGCTGGAGGTCCTGCTCGGCAAGGGCGTCGCGACCAGCAACGGCCCGCTGCACCGGCGCCAGCGCCGGATGATGCAGCCGGCCTTCCGGCCCGAGCGCATCGCCGACTACGCCCGTGTGATGGAGGAGGAGGCACAGGCGACCGCGGCCCGCTGGGACCACGGCAGCACCGTGGACGTCAGCGCGGAGATGTTCCGCACGGCGGTGCGGATCGTGTCCCGCTCACTCCTGGAAGTCGAGTCGATCGGGGAGAAGGCGGACCGCATCAGCGATTCGCTGCACACCGTCTTCGAAGGCCTCTACCGCAGGATGGTGCTCTCCGTCGGCCCGCTCTACCGCGTGCCGACCCCCGCCAACCGGCGCTTCGAACGCGCGCTGGCCGATCTGCACGCGCTCGTCGACGAGATCATCGCCGAACGCCGGGCCCACGGGAACGGCCAGGAACAGGACCTGCTGGCCGTATTGCTCCGCGCGCGCGACGAATCGGGGCAGCCGCTGACGGACCAGGAGATCCACGACCACGTCGTCTCGCTGGTGGTCGCGGGCGCGGAGAATGTGGCGTCCACGCTGGCTTGGGCGTTCCATCTGCTCACCGAACACCCCGACCAGGAAAGGCGGTTGGTTGAAGAGGTAAATTCCGTGACGCGAGGGCGCCCGGTGGCCTTCGCCGATCTCATGGAGCTGCGGCACACGCGCAATGTCGTCACGGAGGCGATGCGTATACGCCCGGCCGCGTGGATTTTCACACGCCGCTCGGTGGCCGAGACCAGTCTCGGCGGCTATCGCATTCCGGCCGACGCGGACATCGTGTACAGCGTGTACGCGATGCAACGCGATCCGCGTTCGTTCGACCGGCATCTGGAGTTCGACCCGGACCGGTGGAATCCGGAACGCGCCGCGAGCGTACCGGAGTTCGCGATGATGCCGTTCAGTGTCGGCAACCGTAAGTGCCCCGGCGATCACTTCAGCCTGGCCGAACTCACCATCATCCTGGCCACGGTCCTGCCGAAGTGGCGCCTGTCCCCGGTCGAGCGGACCGACACGGGCACCAAGGTCGGCATCACGCTGCACCCGAAGAAGCTGGTGCTGCGGGCCGAGCGGCGCTGACCTCGCGCGCCCGGTGCCGGCTCCCGCCTTCTCGGGCGGCCGCGTCGGCGCCGGGCGTGGGGCGGCCCAGTCGGCGCCGGGCGTCAGGCAGCCGAGTCGGCACCGGGCGTCAGGCGGCCGAGTCGGCCCCCGGCCCGCGGAACGTGCGCCTATAGGCGTTCGGCGTGGTCCCGAGGGCGCGGACGAAATGGTGACGCAGCGCGGCCGCGTTCCCGAAGCCGGCCCGGCCCGCGATCGCGTCCACCGTCTCGTCCGTCGCCTCCAGCAACTCCTGGGCGCGGAGCAGGCGTTGGCGCAGCAGCCAGCGGTAGGGCGTGGTGCCCGTCTCCTGCTGGAAGCGGCGGGCGAAGGTGCGCGGCGACATATGGGCGCGGGCGGCGAGCTGGTCGACGGCCTGCTCCTGGTCGAGGTGGCGCTCCATCCACGCGAGGACGTCACCGACGGTGTCGCAGCGGGTGCGGGGCAGCGGCCGCTCGATGTACTGGGCCTGGCCGCCGTCGCGGTGCGGCGGCACGATCATCCGGCGCGCGATGGCGTTGGCGACCTCCATGCCGTTCTCCCTGCGAACGAGGTGCAGGCAGGCGTCGATGCCCGCGGCGGTGCCCGCGGAAGTGATCACCGGGTCCTCGTCGACGTACAGCACGTCCGGCTCGACGATCGCTCGCGGGTAGCGCCGCATCAGCTCCTCGGCGTGCCGCCAGTGCACGGCGCACCGCCGCCCGTCGAGCAGTCCGGCCGCGGCGAGCACGAAGGCGCCGGTGCAGACGCTGAGCACACGGGTGCCCCGGTCGGCGGCGCGGCGCAGGGCGTCGAGCAGCGCGGGCGGAAACTCCCTGGTCACGTACGAGTCGCCGGCCGGGACGGTGATGAGGTCGGCCTCTTCGAGCCGGTCGAGACCGTGCGAGGTGGTGATCGAGTACCCGGCGTGGGTGGAGAGCACCGGGCCCTCGGCCGAGGCGACCGCGAAGTCGTACACCGGCAGCCCCTCGTCGCTGCGGTCGAGGCCGAACACCTCGGACACGACGCCGAGTTCGAAGGGGTGCACACCGTCGAGCACGACGGCGGCCACGTTTGTCAGCATGCGGCCAGTGTGCCGCAGCACTGGCAGGAAATCGAGGGTGTACGACAGTCCTGCCACTCACGGCGGAGGACGGCCGGCGCGAGAGTGGTCGTCATGAACACACACGACGCACTCAACACGCTGGCCGTCCTCGGAGTCTTCCTGCTCATGGCGCTGCCCTCGCTCATCGGCCACGCGCACGACCGGCGGATCGACCGCCAGCTGCGCGCGGCCGAGCGAGGGCAGGACCCGGAGCCACGGCAGGGCCCGGAGCGGCGGCAGGGCCCGCAGCCGCGGCGGGCCCCCGCGGCTCAGAACTCGTCGTCGAAGGAGACCGACCCCTCCACGGCGACCTGGTACGCCGAGGGGCGCCGCTCGAAGAAGTTGGTCAGCTCCTGAACACCCTGAAGCTCCATGAACGAGAAGGGGTTCTCGGAGCCGTAGACCGGCGCGAAGCCAAGACGCTGGAGGCGCTGGTCGGCGACGCACTGCAGGTACTCGCGCATCGACTCGGTGTTCATGCCGGGCAGACCGTCACCGCACAGGTCGCGCGCGAACTGCAGCTCGGCGTCGACCGCCTCCTTCAGCATGTCGGTGACCTGCTGCTGAAGCTGGTCGTCGAAGAGCTCCGGCTCCTCCTTGCGCACGGTGTCCACGACGTCGAAGGCGAAGCTCATGTGCATCGTCTCGTCGCGGAACACCCAGTTCGTGCCGGTCGCCAGGCCGTGCAGCAGGCCGCGGCTGCGGAACCAGTAGACGTACGCGAAGGCGCCGTAGAAGAACAGGCCCTCGATGCACGCCGCGAAGCAGATCAGGTTCAGCAGGAAGCGGCGCCGGTCGGCCTGGGTCTCCAGGCGGTCCAGCTTCTCCACCGAGTCCATCCACCGGAAGCAGAACTCGGCCTTCTCCCGGATGGACGGGATGTTCTCCACCGCCGCGAAGGCCGCGTTGCGGTCCTCCGGGTCGGGCAGATAGGTGTCGAGCAGCGTCAGATAGAACTGGACGTGCACAGCCTCCTCGAAGAGCTGCCGGCTCAAGTAGAGCCGCGCCTCGGGGGAGTTGATGTGCTTGTACAGCGTGAGGACCAGGTTGTTCGCCACGATCGAGTCGCCGGTCGCGAAGAACGCGACCAGGCGGCCGATCAGGTGCTGCTCCTCGGGCGAGAGCTTGGCCAGGTCGGTGACGTCCGAGTGGAGGTCGACCTCCTCGACGGTCCAGGTGTTCTTGATCGCGTCGCGGTAGCGCTCGTAGAAGTCCGGATAGCGCATGGGGCGCAGCGTCAGCTCGAAGCCCGGGTCGAGCAGGTTCTTCTCACCCGTGGTGGTGACGGTGTGGGCGGCGGACTGGGACATTACTGGCAGGCCTCGCAGGACTCGGGGTTTTCCAGGGAGCAGGCGATCGCGTCGGGGTCGCTCACCTGCTGGGGTACGGGGGCGGCGGCACCGGCACTCGAACCGCCGGCCGCGCGGGCGATGCGCGTCGCCGGGCGCGAGCGCAGGTAGTACGTGGTCTTCAGGCCGCGCTGCCACGCGTAGGCGTACATCGAGGAGAGCTTGCCGATGGTCGGCGTCTCCAGGAACAGGTTCAGGGACTGCGCCTGGTCCAGGAACGGCGTGCGGTCGGCGGCCATGTCGATGAGCCCGCGCTGCGGGATCTCCCAGGCCGTGCGGTACAGATCGCGTACGTCCTGGGGGACCCAGGTGAAGCCCTGCACCGAGCCGTTGGACTCGCGCAGCGCCTCACGGGTCTGCGCGTCCCACACGCCGAGCCGCTTCAGCTCGTCCACCAGGTAGGAGTTGACCTGGAGGAACTCGCCGGACAGCGTCTCGCGCTTGAAGAGGTTGGAGACCTGCGGCTCGATGCACTCGTACACCCCCGCGATGGACGCGATGGTGGCGGTCGGCGCGATGGCGAGCAGCAATGAGTTGCGCATGCCCGTCTTCGCGATACGCGCCCGCAGTGCCGCCCACCGCTCGGGCCAGGCCAGCTCGACGCCGTAGTGGTCGGGGTGCAGCACGCCGCGTGCGGTGCGGGTCTTCTCCCAGGCGGGGAGCGGGCCGTTGCGCTCGGCGAGGTCGGCGGACGCCTCGTACGCGGCGAGCATGACGCGCTCGGCGATGCGGGTGGAGAGGGCGCGCGCCTCGGGCGCGTCGAAGGGCAGCTTGAGCTGGAAGAAGACGTCCTGGAGGCCCATCGCGCCCAGGCCCACCGGCCGCCACTTGCTGTTCGACCGCTCGGCCTGCTCGGTCGGGTAGAAGTTGATGTCCACGACGCGGTCGAGGAACGTCACGGCCGTGCGGACGGTCGCGTCCAGGCGCTCCCAGTCGATGTCGCCGCTCGCGGTGTCGACGAACGCGCCCAGGTTCACCGAGCCCAGGTTGCACACGGCCGTCTCGCCGTCGTCCGTGACCTCCAGGATCTCCGTGCAGAGGTTGGAGGAGTGGACGGTGTGGCCCGGCTCGGCGGTCTGGTTGGCGGTGCGGTTGGCGGTGTCCTTGAAGGTCATCCAGCCGTTGCCGGTCTGCGCGAGGGTGCGCATCATGCGGCCGTACAGCTCACGGGCGGGAATCGTCTTCTGCGCGAGACCGGCCGCCTCCGCCTTCTTGTACGCGGCGTCGAACTCCTCGCCCCACAGGTCGACGAGCTCGGGCACGTCGGCGGGGGAGAACAGCGACCACGGCTGGTCGGCGGCCACGCGGCGCATGAACTCGTCCGGGATCCAGTGCGCCAGGTTCAGGTTGTGGGTGCGCCGGGCGTCCTCGCCCGTGTTGTCCCGAAGCTCCAGGAACTCCTCGATGTCGGAGTGCCAGGTCTCCAGGTAGACGGCGGCGGCGCCCTTGCGGCGGCCGCCCTGGTTCACGGCGGCGACGGAGGCGTCGAGCGTCTTCAGGAACGGCACGATGCCGTTGGAGTGCCCGTTGGTGCCGCGGATCAGCGAGCCGCGGGAGCGGATGCGGGAGTACGAGAGCCCGATGCCGCCGGCGTGCTTGGAGAGCCGGGCGACCTGGTGGTACCGGTCGTAGATGGAGTCCAGCTCGTCCAGCGGCGAGTCCAGGAGGTAGCAGGAGGACATCTGCGGGTGCCGGGTGCCGGAGTTGAAGAGCGTCGGCGAGGACGGCAGGTAGTCCAGGCGGCTCATCAGGCGGTAGAGCGCGGCCACCTCGTCGAGCGCCCGCTCGCTGTGGTCCTCGGCGAGACCGGCGGCCACGCGCAGCATGAAGTGCTGCGGCGTCTCGACGACCTTGCGGGTGATGGGGTGCCGCAGCAGGTAGCGGCTGTACAGCGTGCGCAGGCCGAAGTAGCCGAAGCGGCGGTCGGCGCCGTCGGCGAGCGCGGCGTCCACGAGACCGTCGAGGCGCTCCGCGTGCAGCCGGACGAACTCGGCGGTGCGGTCCGCGATCAGGCCCTCGCGGTGCCCGACGGCGACCGACTCGGAGAACGACGTGACGCCCTGTGAGGCGGCTTCCTCACGAATGCCGATGGTCAGCAGCCGGGCGGCGAGCCGGGAGTAGGCGGGGTCCTCGGAGATGAGGCCGGCGGCCGCCTCCGTCGCCAGCTCCCGCAGCTCGGCTGCGACCTCGGAGGCCTCCTTCGCCGAGCGGCCGCGAAGGGCGGCGGCGGCGACCCGGCCGGGGTCGGCGTCGGGGAGGTCGGCGGTGAGGTCGGTCAGGGTGCGCAGCAGCGCGGCCCCTGGACCGTCGGTGGTCGGCGCGGCCTGCTCGGCCTCTGCCTGCTGGCCGGCCCGCGCCGGCTGCTGCTTGGCCTGCGCTGACGCGGGTTCGGCGGGCGCGATGGTCACGTGGTGCTCTCCCTCGCTCGGCTCTGGGCCTTCGGAGAGCGGCACGGCGCGGCCGCGCCCGCGCAGGGGCGACTCCGCGTCCACCAACCCATTCCGCGAGGCCCGGACGTCTCGGCACCCGGACCGGACGATCCGGGTACGCCGTCGGCAGGTCGTCGGACTCACTGGCACAGGGTGTGGCGCGAGCGCCCAAATCCGTACCAGTACACCGTTGCGGGACAGTTCCGGACTTGCACCGGATTCCCCTGCGGCGACAGCGAGGTCGAGCATACATCTTGTGCTGGGTTCTGATGGCACCCCTAGATGTTGTGTCGGAGGGTGACGCAGACCTCACAAGAAAAACGCGCCCGAGGGCTCAACTCGCGGCCGGGCGGGGCGAGGTCGCCGTGGCCCGGCAGGGCCGTCGCGGTGCGTAAGGGGCGCCGCGCACGGCCGGCGACGTCCCCGTCAGCCGCCCGCCCCCGGCGGATCCTGCGGCGCCCCGTCGCCGTGCGTGGGCAGGTCGCCGCGTTCGACGGGCGCGGTGGGTTCGGCGCGCCCGGTGCGCTCGGTGCGCTCGGGCAGGATCGCGTCGAGCTCGTCCTCGTCGGCGCGGTGGACGTTCTCGGCGGCGGCGCGCAGCACGTCGCGGCCGACCGCCTCGGGGTCGGCGGCCAGCTGGATGCGCAGGCCGTTCTCCGTGCGGGCGTACTCGTGCCGCCCGTCGGTCACGCGGTACCAGCCCTTGCCGTCCTTCTCGCAGCTCTTGGCCGCGGGCGGGGCGGTGCGGCAGTTCTCGGCGTCGACGGTGCCCCGGTCGACGTACAGCGTGAACTGCGCACGGCCCTTCACATAGGTGACCTGGAAGCCGTCGTCGCCGAGCACCCCCGCGGACTGCTTCGCCGCCGTGAACCCGTCGGCCTCCGTCACGTACACGTGCTCCACGCGGGTCTGCGCGGCCAGGGCGCGCGCTTCCAGGTCGGCGCGATCGGGCGGCGGCGCGCCACCGGCCGCCGCGCCACCGGCCGCACCACCCGCCGCGCCGCCGGCCTTCTCGGAGCCGCAGCCCGTCAGGACGAGAGGGAGGACGAGCAGGGCCGGGAGCAGGAGGCGGCGGGGTCTCATGTGCCCATCCTGGCGCACGCCCGCCGCCCGGCCCGCACCCGGCCCGGTCGCCCTCGGACTCTCAGTGACCCGCCCCCACCTTGGGCAGTTCGACCGCCACGCCCTTGTCGCCGGCGTCGGCGGTGTAGTCCTCCGGGGACGTCTCGTCGATGCCGTCGGGGGCCTTGAGGGCCTTCAGGACGAAGGTGAGGACGACGGTCACGACGACGTTCAGGACGAAGGCCGTCAGGCCGATGTAGCCGATCTCGCCGATGCCCGGGATCTCCTTGGACGAGCCGCCGAAGTGCTTCTGCGTCGGCGAGGCGACTCCGTACGCGGCGACCGTGCCGTAGACCATGCCGACCGCCCAGCCGGTGAGCAGCGCCCACCGGTGGAACCAGCGCGTGAACAGGCCGCCGACAAGCGCGGGCATGGTCTGCAGGATCCAGATGCCGCCCAGGAGCTGGAAGTTGATGGCGACCGTCTTGTCCATGGTGAGCACGAAGGCGAGGGCGCCCACCTTCACCAGGAGCGAGACCAGCTTGGAGACCTTGGTCTCCTGCTCGGGTGTCGCGTCCGGCTTGAGGAAGTCCTTGTAGATGTTGCGCGTGAAGAGGTTCGCGGCCGCGATGGACATGATGGCGGCGGGCACGAGCGCGCCGATGCCGATCGCCGCGAACGCGACGCCCGTGAACCAGTCGGGGAACATGTCCTCGAAGAGCTGCGGGATCGCCAACTGCCCGTTCTCGACCTTGACTCCGGCCGCGATCGCCATGAACCCGAGCAGCGCGAGCAGGCCGAGCATCAGCGAGTACAGCGGCAGGATGGTGGTGTTGCGGCGGATCACGTCGCGGCTGCGCGAGGACAGCGTCGCGGTGATCGAGTGCGGGTACATGAACAGCGCGAGCGCGGAGCCGAGCGCCAGGGTCGCGTAGGTCCAGGTGCCCGCGTCGCCGGGCACGAGCGCGCCGACGGGTTTGCCGGTGGCCTCGTTCGTCGCGGAGAACTTCTCGTTCGCCGCGTGGAAGATCTCGTCGAAGCCGCCCAGCTTGATCGGGATGTAGATGATGGCCACCGCGATCACGATGTAGATCAGGGTGTCCTTCACGAACGCGATCAGCGCGGGGGCCCGCAGTCCGGACGAGTACGTGTACGCGGCGAGCACGCCGAAGGCGATCAGCAGCGGCAGGTCCTTGATGAACCAGTTGGTGTCCTCGCCGCCGCCGACGCCCATCACGTCCAACACGGCCTGGATGCCGACCAGTTGGAGCGCGATGTACGGCATGGTCGCGAGGATGCCGGTGACGGCCACCGCGAGGGACAGGCCCTTGGAGCCGAAGCGGCCCCGGACGAAGTCGGAGGTGGTCACGTACCCGTGCTTGTGCGAGACGGACCACAGGCGGGGCAGGAAGGTGAAGATCAGCGGATAGACGAGGATGGTGTACGGGACGGCGAAGAAGCCGGCCGCGCCCGCCGCGTAGATCGCCGCGGGGACGGCCACGAAGGTGTACGCGGTGTAGAGGTCGCCGCCGAGCAGGAACCAGGTCACCCAGGTCCCGAACGACCGCCCGCCCAGGCCCCACTCGTCGAGGCTGTTCTCGTTCTCGGCCCGGCGCCAGCGGGACGCCAGGAAGCCCATGACGGTGACCGCGAGGAAGAAGAAGATGAAGACGGCGAGCGCGACGCCGTTGACGCCGTCGTTCACCGGGACGCACCTTCCCTGAGGGCCTTGCGGGCGCGCTGGTCACGCTGCCACAGCTGGTACGCGATCATCGTGAGCACGGTGGATATCAGCACCCACAGCATCTGGTACCAGTAGAAGAACGGGATGCCGATGAAGGCCGGGTCGACCTTGGCGTAGGAACTCACCCAGAGCATCGCCACGAAGGGCGCCACGAGGCAGAGGGCGATGACCACGCGGACCGGTGTGACCACCGGTTGACTCACTTCAGGCGCAACTGGCACTTCAGGCGCATCTGACATACCGCGGCTCCGTTCCCTCACTTATCCCGTGCTTAACGTGCGGGAAATCTAAGCGACGGTCTCGCGGTACGGAACCCCTGTCCGTATAACGGACGGATGAACGTGCCTGCTCAGCAGCAGCGGAACCCCTGCCGCGGGTCCGACTCCTGCCGGTCTGTCCGCGTGCGCTCGAACTCGCGGCGGCTCGGCACGGTGGCGGCCGGATGGTCCTTGCGGACGTGCGCCACGTACCGCTCGTACGCCGACTCGTCCGTCAACTCCCTTACGTACCAACGCATCCAGCGCGCCCCACGCCGCAGCGCCGCGATCACGACGAGCCCCGAGGAGCGTCGGGGGCGGCGGGGGCGGCCGACGCGGCGGCCAGTTCCGCCTTCTCCTCCTTCGTGGCGAACAGCCCGGCGGGAGCCACCGTCCTGGACTCCACGAACGGCGCCTCGCTCAGCTTCGACGACAGCGGGTCGCGGACATGGCGTACGCAGATGCGCAGCGCGTCCACGACGACGATGACGATGAGGAGGGCGAGGGCCGCCGAAAGGACGCCGTCCACCGTGGAGTTGGTGACGACGGTGTGCATGTCGTCCATCGACTTGGCGGGCGGAAGCACCTTGCCGTCGTCGATGGCGTCCTGGTAGATCGAGCGCTGCTTGAAGAAGCCGACGCGCGGGTCGCTGGAGAACACCTTCTGCCAGCTCGCCGTGAGGGTGACCGTGGCGTCCCAGACGAGCGGAATCCCGGTGATCCAGGCCCACTTGAGGCGTCCGGACTTCACGAGCAGCGTCGTGCAGACGGCGAGCGCGACGGCCGCGAGGAGCTGGTTGGCGATGCCGAAGATCGGGAAGAGCTGGTTGATGCCGCCGAGCGGCTCGTGCACGCCGACCCACAGGAAGTAGCCCCACAGGCCGGTCACGGCGGCGCTGGTGAGGACGAGGCCGGGCTTCCAGCTGATGTTCTTGAAGGGCTTGTGGACGTTGCCCAGCATGTCCTGGAGCATGAACCGGCCCACGCGGGTGCCCGCGTCGAGCGCGGTGAGGATGAACAGCGCCTCGAACATGATCGCGAAGTGGTACCAGAAGGCGCGCAGCGATCCGCCGGTGACCTTGGAGAAGATCTCCGAGACGCCGATCGCGAGGGTGGGCGCGCCGCCCGTGCGCGAGAGCAGCGAACTCTCCTCCACGTTCTTGGCGGCCTGCGCCAAGTCCTCGGGGGAGATGGTGTATCCGAAGCCCGCGACGGCCTTCGATGCCTCCTGGACGGTGTCGCCGACGACGCCCGCGGGCGCGTTCATCGCGAAGTAGAGCCCCGGGTCGATGATGGACGCCGCCACCAGGGCCATGATCGCCACGGCCGACTCCATCAGCATGGAGCCGTAGCCGATCATCCGGACCTGCGTCTCCTTCTGGATCATCTTCGGCGTCGTACCGGATGAGATCAGCGAGTGGAAGCCGGAGAGCGCGCCGCACGCGATGGTGATGAACACGAAGGGGAAGAGGGAGCCCGCGAAGACCGGCCCGTCGCCGCGCGAGGCGAAGTCGGTGACCGGGTCCATCTTCAGCGTCGGCAGCGCGATGAGGACGCCGAGCGCGAGCAGCACGATCGTGCCGATCTTCATGAAGGTCGACAGGTAGTCGCGCGGTGCGAGCAGCATCCACACCGGCAGGATCGAGGCGATGAAGCCGTACGCCACCAGCCAGATCACCAGCGTCGACGGCGCGAGCGTGAACGCCTCCGCCCACGACGACTCCGCCACCCAGCGGCCCGCGATCAGCGCGAACAGCAGCAGCGCGACACCGATGAGCGAGACCTCGCTGACCCGGCCCGGTCGCAGGATCCGCAGATAGAACCCCATGAACAGCGCGATCGGGATCGTCATCGCGATCGAGAAGGTGCCCCACGGCGACTCGGCGAGCGCGTTCACGATCACCAGGGCGAGCACGCCGAGCAGGATGATCATGATGGCGAAGGCGGCGAGCAGTGCCGCGGCGCCGCCGAACGGCCCGATCTCGTCCCGCGCCATCTGTCCGAGCGACCGGCCGTCGCGGCGGGTGGAGAAGAACAGGACCACCATGTCCTGCACGGCACCCGCGAAGATCACGCCCGCGATGATCCAGATCGTGCCGGGCAGATAGCCCATCTGGGCGGCGAGCACGGGTCCGACGAGCGGCCCGGCGCCCGCGATGGCCGCGAAGTGGTGACCGAGCAGCACGCGCCGGTCGGTCGGGTGGTAGTCGATGCCGTTGTCGAGGCGCTCGGCGGGGGTGGCCCGGCGCTTGTCGACCTTCAGGACCTTGTACGCGATGAACTTCGCGTAGAAGCGGTAGGCGATGGCGTACGAGCCGAGGGCGGCGGCCACCATCCAGGCGGCGGACACCTCCTCGTCCCGGGAGAGCGCCAACACGGTCCAGCCCGCGGCGCCCACCAGAGCCACGACTGACCACAGGGCGATGCTCTTGGGGTTCGCTGTGCGCACGGGGCCGTCCTCCCGTTCACGGATCTGCGGTGACGGGAGGACGGTAGGGCAGGAAAGTGATCTGCGCTACGGGGCGGACGGCACTGCGTCCGTACGGGGCGGGCGGGTCCTTGGCCGCCCTGGGTCGGGCGGGCCTTTGGCCACCCTGGATCGGGTGGCTCCGACTCGGAATGCGCATCTCGCAGTGGAGGAGTTCATTAAAGAAGATTGGTCCAGGCCTTGTTGGGATCTCGGTCGAGCAAGTAGCTTGTGCAAACGGCGGCTTGACCGGCCGCCACTTCCATTGACGGAGGTATCTGCATGGCCAGGCGAAGGGCTCTCGCAGTAATGGGAGCCACGGCGTCGCTGCTTGTCGGCGGCGTGACTTACTCGGCGCCCGCACAAGCCGAGAGTATGCCGCACATCGCATGTCAGACCTGGAAATCGGGCGGCGGCAAGGCGCATGGAAGCTGTCGTGGAACCGCCAGGAATTACTACCAGACGGTAGCAACCTGCCTCAGGGGGGACGGGACGGGGACGTTCACCAGGAAGGGGCCGTGGGAGACGATCGGAATACCCAATTCCGTCGCCAGCTGTGGCTCGCGTGTCGTGGCCATACGGGTCGCGATCAAGCAGCAGTACGGCCGTAACACGTCCTGCGCCATTTACAAGGACTCGGCCAAGAAGATCCATGCCAACTGCACCAGCGTGAATCAGAACAGAAAGTACCGCGCCCGGGGCACGTGCAAGGCTGGTAGCCGTAAATGGGCACTCCGCGGGGCCTGGAAGCGAACGGGTAGCTCGGTGGCGAAGTGCTCGGGGAGCGGCAAGCTCACGGGGCGGCTCGAGGTCGAGTTGAGTAAGCGCCAGAGCTGACCGGCCGCCCTCCGGCCAACCGGCGCACGGCATGGTCGTGCGCCGGTTTATCGCGTCGTCTTCCCTCGACGCTGCACTTGTGGAGCAGTCTTCTGTTACGTCTCTTGCTTTACTTACGTAACTACTCGACGGGGCGCTTGAGCCGGGCCACGAACTTGTACCGGTCGCCCCGGTACACCGACCGCACCCACTCCACCGGCCGGCCCGAGCCGTCCAGTGAGTGGCGGGACAGCATCAGCATGGGCAGGCCGACGTCGGTGCCGAGGAGTCCGGCCTCGCGCGGGGTGGCGAGGGAGGTCTCGATGGTCTCCTCGGCCTCCGCGAGGTGCACGTCGTACACCTCCGCGAGGGCGGTGTAGAGCGAGGTGTACTTGACCAGGGAGCGTCTGAGCGCCGGGAAGCGCTTGGCCGACAGGTGCGTGGTCTCGATGGCCATCGGCTCGCCGCTGGCCAGCCGCAGCCGCTCGATGCGCAGGACGCGGCCGCCGGTGGCGATGTCGAGGAGGCCCGCGAGGGTGTCGTCGGCGGTGATGTAGCCGATGTCCAGGAGCTGCGATGTCGGCTCCAGGCCCTGGGCCTTCATGTCCTCGGTGTACGAGGTGAGTTGCAGGGCCTGGGAGACCTTCGGCTTGGCCACGAACGTGCCCTTGCCCTGGATCCGCTCCAGGCGGCCCTCGACGACCAGTTCCTGAAGGGCCTGGCGGACCGTCGTGCGGGAGGTGTCGAACTCGGCGGCGAGCGTGCGCTCGGGCGGGACCGGGGTGCCCGGCGGCAGGGTCTCGGTCATGTCGAGCAAGTGCCGCTTCAGGCGGTAGTACTTGGGCACGCGTGCCGGGCGGACCGACTTGCCGGGGCCCGAGCCGTCCGCCGTGGTGGCCGCGGTGGTGGTGGGCGCCGTCGCGGCGGTGTCCGCGGACGCCGTCGCGGACGTCCCCGCCGCCGCCGCCGTCGCGGACGTGGCCGTCCCGGCCTGGGTACTGCCCGCCTCTGTGCCCATGCTCCGCCTTCCCGGCTCCTGTGCTGCTGTTGTCACCGGCTCCTGTGCTGTGGTCACCGGGTCCTCCGTCTGTCGCGGCTCACATCGTGGCACGGTCCGGGGCGAGGGGCGCCCCCCTGCTCACGCGAAGGTCACGCGAGCAGCTCATGCGCGTCCTCGCGTGCGGCCGCCGTCGAGGCCGCGATCCCGGGGGAATCCGAGGGCCCGGTGGAGGCCCGTACCCCCTCAGGTGTCGGTCCGATAACGGACCCGACTGCCCTTCTTATACACCCTTGACACCCCTAAAGGTCTAGGCCAAGCTCCCCGTACTGGTCTACACCATTAAAGACCAGGTCCAGTCCCACGGGCAGTACTTTCGGTCCTCTTGGTCGCTGCGGGTGGGGGGTTGGCTGGCATCCAAAGGAGGATGACTGTGAAGCGCAAGCTCATAGCGGCTATCGGTGTCGCGGGCATGTTGGTCTCCGTCGCGGCCTGCGGCGGCGACGACAAGGACGGCAAGAAGTCCGGGGCGGACGGCTTCAAGGGCGAGACGCTGACGCTCTGGGCGATGGACGGCTCGACGCCGGACGCCTGGACCAAGGACGTCAAGGCGGCCTTCGAGAAGAAGACCGGCGCCAAGCTGAAGCTCGAAGTCCAGCAGTGGAACGGCATCCAGCAGAAGCTGACGGCCGCCCTCTCGGAGGAGAACCCCCCGGACGTCTTCGAGATCGGCAACACCCAGACTCCCGCGTACGCCAAGACCGGCGGCCTCGCCGACCTGAGCGACCTCAAGGAGTCCATCGGCGCCGACTGGACCGAGTCGATCAACAAGTCCTCGGTCGTCGACGGCAAGCAGTACGCCGCCCCGTGGTTCGTGCTCAACCGCGTCGTGATCTACAACAAGAAGATCTGGGCCGACGCCGGCATCAAGGAACTGCCCAAGACCCGCGACGACTTCTACGCCGCCCTGAAGAAGATCGGCCAGAAGACGGACGCCGAGCCGATCTACCTGCCGGGCCAGAACTGGTACCACTTCGTGGGCCTCGCCATCGGTGAAGGCGCCGAGCTGGTCAAGAAGGACGGCGACAAGTACGTCTCCAACCTGGACGACCCGAAGGTCGCCAAGGCTGTCGAGACGTACAAGAAGTTCCAGGCCCTCTCCGAGGCTCCGAAGAACAAGGATGAGGCCACCCCGCAGCAGGCCGAGGTCTTCGCCAAGGGCAAGACCGGCGCCTTCATCGGCATGAGCTGGGAAGCGGCCACCGCCGTCAAGGCCAGCAAGGGCGGGAAGATCGAGAAGGACATCGGCTACTTCACCATCCCGGGTGCCACGGCCGCCAAGCCGGAGGGCGTGTTCCTCGGCGGCTCCAACCTCGCCGTCGCCGCGACCAGCCCGAAGCAGGAGCTGGCCAAGGAGTTCCTGAAGATCGCGCTGTCCGACAAGTTCGAGGGCCAGCTCGCCAAGGAAGGCGGTGTGATCCCGAACAAGACGGCCCTGGAGGCCAACCTCAAGGGCAACGCCGCCGCCGAGGCCATGGCACCGGCCGCCGCGGGCGGTGGCACCACGCCGCTGATTCCGGAGTGGGGCGCGGTGGAGAACGAGCCCAACCCGATCAAGAACTACCTGACCGCGGTCATGAACGGCGAGTCGCCGGCCGACGCTGCCAAGAAGGTCGAGGGCGAGTTCAACAAGCGCCTGGCGCAGAAGCAGTAAGAGCGCGCCCCGCCGGGGACGGCGTGACCGGGTCGCGGGGGCGGCCCGCGCACGCCGTCCCCGGCGCATCCCTGCGTGACGTGAGCCGATGAGAGAGATGGCAGGCATGACCGTACAGACCGAACGGCCGCCCTCCGGCCCGACGGACGTGGCCAAGTCGGACGGCGGGAACTCACAGGGCCCGCGCAGGCCCCGCGCCCGGGCCGGGGCCCTCGCGCCCTATCTGCTGTTGCTTCCCGCTGTCGCGGCGACCGTGGTGTTCCTCGGTTGGCCGCTGGTGAACAACGGGATCCTGTCGTTCCAGAACCTCAACATGAGGCAGGTCATCCTGCACCTCACCGAGTGGAACGGCTTCGACAACTACAAGGAAGTCCTCTCCAGCGAGGACTTCTGGCGGGTCACCGGGCGGTCCATTGCCTTCACCGCCATCAACGTCGTCCTCATCATGGTGCTCGGCACCCTGATCGGGCTCCTGCTCGCACGGCTCGGCAGCAAGATGCGAGTGCTGCTTCTCTTCGGGCTCGTCCTCGCCTGGGCCATGCCCGTGGTCGCGTCGACGACCGTCTACCAGTGGCTGTTCGCGCAGCGGTACGGCGTCGTCAACTGGGTCCTGGCCAAGGCCGGCTGGAGCTCGATGGCGGACTACGACTGGATGGGCGGCCAGTACTCCACGTTCTTCGTCATCATCACTCTGATCGTCTGGCAGTCGATCCCCTTCGTGGCGATCAACCTGTACGCCGCCACGACGACCATCCCCAAGGAACTCTACGAAGCGGCCTCGCTGGACGGCGCCAACGCCTGGAAGCAGTTCACCTCGGTGACCCTGCCGTTCATGCGGCCCTTCCTCTACGCCACCACGTTCCTCGAGGTCATCTGGGTCTTCAAGGCCTTCGTGCAGGTCTACACGATCAACCAGGGCGGGCCCGATCGGCTCACGGAGATCCTGCCCGTCTACGCCTACATCGAAGGCGCGGGCAACCAGCACTACGGCATGGGCTCCGCCATCGCCATGCTCACCATCGTGATCCTGCTGCTTCTGACCGCCTACCACCTGCGCATCGTGCTCAAGCAAGAGGAGGACGAGCTGTGAAGCGTTCCCTGATCGGCCGCGTCTGGCCCAACGTCGTCGCCGTCATCCTCTTCATCGGCCTCGTCTTCCCCGTCTACTGGATGATCGCCACGGCGTTCAAGCCGACCGGCGACATCATCAGCGAGGATCCCGTCTGGATCCCCTTCGACGTCACCTTCGAGCACTTCAAGACAGCAGTCGACGCGGACCACTTCGGGCGGATGGTCATCAACTCCATCACCGTCACGGTTCTCGCGGTCGTCTTCGCCCTCGTCATCGGCCTCCTGTCGGCCTTCGCGCTCGCCCGCATGCGCTTCAAGGGCCGCCGCGGCTTCATCATCGGCTTCATGCTGGCCCAGATGGCGCCCTGGGAGGTCATGGTCATCGCGATCTACATGATCGTGCGGGACGCCGACATGCTGAACAGCCTGGTCCCGCTGACGCTGTTCTACATGGTCATGATCCTTCCCTTCACGCTGCTGACGCTGCGGGGCTTCGTCGCCGCGGTGCCCAAGGAGCTGGAGGAGTCCGCGATGGTCGACGGCTGCACCCGCATGCAGGCGTTCCGCCGCGTCATCCTGCCGCTGCTCGCACCCGGCCTGATGTCCACCTCGCTCTTCGGCTTCATCACGGCGTGGAACGAGTTCCCGATCGCGCTGCTGCTCAACAAGGACGGGGAGGCCAAGACGCTCCCGGCCTGGCTGCCCAGCTTCCAGACCGTCTACGGCGACGACTGGGGGGCCACCATGGCCGCCTCCACGATCTTCGCCATTCCGATCCTGCTCCTCTTCGTCTTCCTCCAGCGCAGGGCCGTCGCCGGCCTGACCGACGGTGCTGTGAAGGGATAACGCGCCATGACCTCCCTCTCCGGCTCCGGTGCCTCTTCTGGTGCTTCCGGTGCTTCCAGTGCCTCTGGTGCTCCCGGCGCTTCCAGTGCCTCTGGTGCTCCCGGTGCTCCCGGTGCTTCTGGCGCCTCCAGTACTTCTGGTGCTTTCGGTGCTTTCAGTGCTTCTGGTACGCGGGACACGCTCACGCGCGACGCCCTGACCGTCCTGCAGCCCGGCTTCGGCGGAACCACCGCCCCCGACTGGCTGCTGCGCCGCATCGGCGAAGGGCTCGCCTCCGTGGGCCTGTTCGGACGCAACATCCGGACGCCCGAGCAAGTCGCCGCGCTCACCGCTCAGTTGCGGGCGGAGCGCGAGGACATCGTCGTCGCCATCGACGAGGAGAGCGGCGACGTCACCCGCCTCGAGGTGCGCACCGGCTCGTCCTTCCCCGGCAACCACGCGCTCGGCGCCGTGGACGACACCGACCTGACCCGCGGCGTCGCCACCGAGCTCGGCCGCCGCCTCGCGGAGTGCGGCGTGACCTTCAACTGGGCGCCGTCCGCCGACGTCAACTCCGACCCCGGCAACCCGGTCATCGGCGTACGCTCCTTCGGCGCCGACCCGGACCTGGTGGCCCGGCACACCGCCGCCTACATCGAGGGCCTGCAGTCCGCCGGGGTCGCCGCCTGCGCCAAGCACTTCCCCGGCCACGGGGACACCGCGGTCGACTCGCACCACGCCGTGCCGCGCATCGGCGTCGACGGGGACGTCCTGAACGCCCGCGAACTCGTCCCCTTCCGGGCCGCCATCGCCGCCGGCACCCGCGCGGTGATGAGCGCCCACATCAACGTCCCGGCCCTCGACCCGGACCACCCGGGCACCCTGTCCCGCCGCATCCTCACCGAGCTGCTCCGCGGCGAACTCGGCTTCGACGGTCTGATCGTCACCGACGGCATCGACATGCGCGCGATCGCCGGTACGTACGGCATGGAGCGCGGCACCGTCCTCGCCGTCGCCGCGGGCTGCGACGCGATCTGTGTGGGCGGCGGGCCGCACGACGAGTTGACCGTGCTGCGGCTGCGGGACGCACTCGTCGCCGCGGTGCGGGCGGGCGAACTCCCGGAGGAGCGGCTCGCCGAGGCCGCCGCCCGGGTGCGCGCGCTCGCCAACTGGGCCTCGGCCACGCGTGCGGCCGGCGCCCCCGGAGCGCCCGACCCCGAGATCGGCCTGCGCGCGGCCCGCCGCGCCCTGACGGTCACCCACACGGAGACCTACGCGGGCCCGCTCACGGACGCCGCCTACGTCGCCACCTTCACCCCCGAGGCCAACATCGCCGTCGGCGACGAGACCCCGTGGGGCGTCGCCGACGAGCTGACCCGCCGGCTGCCCGGCACGGAGACCGGCTCCTTCAGCGGCGACCGCGCGGGCGCCGAGGCCCTGGCCGCCGCGGGCAACCGCCGCATCGTCGCCGTGGTCCGCGACGCCCACCGCCACCCGTGGATGACAGCCGCCGTCGACCACCTCACCACCACCCGCCCCGACACCATCGTGCTCGAAATGGGCGTACCCCAGTCCAAACCATCCGGCGCCCTGCACATCGCCACCCACGGCGCGGCCCGCGTCTGCGGCCAGGCAGCGGCGGAGGCCTTGACGGGGGCGTGAGCAGCCCGCCGACGGGTGGTGGCGGTTGGTCCATTGCCCGCCGGTGGTTTGCGGGTGGTGGTTCGACGTCCGCCGGTGGTTTGTGGGCAGTCGTTCCGCAGTGCGGAACGGGTGGGCACAAACCACCCACCGGCCCGCACCCGAAGAGCCGGGCGGCACCAGCACGCAAACGGCGCCGGGCCCCCACCGTGGGGGCCCGGCGCCGTCCGGCGCACCCGGCCGGAGGCCTAAAGCCCCTGCCAAGCGGGCTTGTTGGCGTAGGTGTGCCGGAAGTACTCCGCGAGCTTCAGCTTGGACGCGGCCGCCTCGTCCACCACCACCGTCGCGTGCG
This sequence comes from Streptomyces aureoverticillatus, assembly GCF_014649395.1. GTDB lineage: Bacteria > Actinomycetota > Actinomycetes > Streptomycetales > Streptomycetaceae > Streptomyces > Streptomyces aureoverticillatus. The sequence continues at coordinate 262,478 of NZ_BMSY01000001.1, read as the reverse complement.
GATGCAACTGCAGCGCCGACGCGGGCACCACGGAGGCCACCGGCCCCTCGACCGTCGCCGCCACGGCGTCCGCCTTGCCCTCGCCCGTCGCGAGCAGCACCAGGTGCCGCGCCTCCAGGATGGTGCCGATGCCTTGCGTGATGACGTGGTGCGGGACCTGCTCGATGTCACCCTCGAAGAACCGCGCGTTGTCCACCCGCGTCTGCTCCGTCAGCGTCTTGATCCGCGTCCGCGACGCCAGCGACGAGCAGGGCTCGTTGAACCCGATGTGCCCGTCCGTGCCGATCCCCAGCAGCTGCAGGTCGACACCGCCCGCCTCCGCCAGCGCCCGGTCGTACGCCTCGCACGCGCCCTGCACGTCCTCCGCGCTGCCGTCCGGACCCATGAACGCCGACTCGTTCAGCCCGAGCGGCTCCACGACCTCCCGCAGCACCACCGAGCGGTACGACTCCGGGTGCCCGGCCGGCAGCCCCACATACTCGTCGAGCTGGCAGATCCGCGCCCGCGCCGCGTCGACCTCACCCGCGCGGACCTTCGCCGCCAGTGCCTCGTAGATGGGCAGCGGGGTCGAGCCGGTGGCGACACCGAGCAGGGCGTCGGGCTTGCGGCGCACCAGGGCGGCCATGGCCTCCGCGATGAGTTCGCCGCCTGCCTTGGCGTCCGGGACGATGACAACTTCCACGCTGGGCCTGCCGATCTGAAGTAGGGCTTGAGTTGGGCTGAGTGCGTTGAGTGGGCTGAGTAGGGGAGGAGCGGAAGGACGCTCGGCTACAGGTGTGGTATAGACCAATCTAGCAGAGCCCCACCGCCCGAGCGCAGGGGTCGGCCCAACCTCACGCCGCCCCGCTCAAGCCCCCTGCTCAAGCCCTCTGCAAGCCCCCCCGCTCAAGCCCTCCCGCCCCGAACGGCAAGCGCTCCCGGCCGGTAGCAAGCAGAGTGGGAGGCATGACTGTGACGTCGTCCTCCATGTACAGCGAGCAGCCCGGCCGCATCATGTCCCGCGAGATGTCCGAACAGCCCGAGGTACTGCGTCGGATCCTCGACACCGGTGCCCCGAAGATCCGCGAAACCGCAGGCCTGGTCGCCGCGCAACGCCCCCGCTTCGTCCTCCTCACCGCCCGCGGCACCTCCGACCACGCCGCGCTCTACGCCAAGTACCTCCTCGAAGTCCGTCTCGGCCTGCCCTGCGGCCTGACCTCCATGTCCACGACCACGGCCTACGGCGCCCGGCCCGATCTCAGGGACGTCCTTGTCATCACCGTGAGCCAGTCCGGCGGCTCACCGGACCTCGTCGCCTCCACCCAGGCCGCCCGCGAGGCCGGCGCCATCACGCTCGCCGTCACCAACAACCCCGACTCCCCGCTGGCCGCCGTCTCCGAGCACCACATCGACATCCTCGCGGGCCCGGAGAAGGCGCTGCCGGCCACGAAGACGTACACGGCGTCCCTGCTCGCCCTCCATCTCTTCGTCGAGGGGCTGCGCGACGGCGACAGCACCGCCGCGGCCCCGCTGCCCGACCTCGCCGCCGACCTCCTGGCCCGGCAGCCGGAGGTCCGGACGCTCGCCGCCCGTTACCGCTTCGCCGAACGCATGGTGATCACCTCTCGCGGCTACGGCTACCCCACCGCCAAGGAAGCCGCCCTGAAGCTGATGGAGACCAGCTACATCCCGGCCCTCGCCTACTCCGGCGCCGACTTGCTGCACGGCCCGCTGGCCATGGTCGACAACATCTCCCCGGTCATCGCCGTCGTGCCGGACGGCAGGGGAGGGGAGGCGCTCCAGCCCGTCCTCGACCGGCTGCGCGGCCGCGGCGCCGACCTGGTGGTCATCGGCCCCAAGGCCCAGGTCGAGCGGGCCTCCGCCGGGTTCGTGCTGCCGACGGAGGGCGTCCCCGAGGAGGTCCAGCCCATCCTGGAGATCATCCCCCTCCAACTCCTCGCCTACGAGGTCACGATCGCCCGGGGCCAGGACCCGGACGCACCGAGGGCACTGGCCAAGGTGACCGAGACGAGGTGAGTCCGCCGGTGCGCCGAGCCCGCGCCCCGTCTCGAGCCCGCGCGCTCGGCGACGGGTCGGCGAACCCCTGCCCTCATCTCGGCGCTCCCCGATCTCAGGAGACGTCGGCGCTCCCCGACCTCAGGCCAGCGAACCCCCCGTCGCGTCGATCCACTGTCCCGTCACCCACCGTCCGTCCGGCGAGGCGAGGAACGCGACCACGTCGGCTATGTCCTGCGCCGTCCCGACCCTGCCGAGCGCCGACATCGCCGCCGCGCCGGCCCAGGCGTCCTTGTTCTCCTCGCCGCGCAGCCAGGCCGCGTTGACGTCGGTGTCCACGATGCCCGGGGCCACCGCGTTGACCGTGATGCCACGGGGGCCGAGCACCTTCGACAGGTTCCGCGTGAAGACGTCCAGGGCGCCCTTCGTCATGGCGTACGTCATGATGTCCGGCAGCACCGCCGCGTGCGAGACGCCCGACGAGATGTTGATGACGCGGCCGCCGTCCCGCAGTCGCCCGGCGCCGAGCCGGGTCACGAAGAACGGCGCCTTGGCGTTCACCGCGAACAGCCTGTCGTACTCCGCCTCGTCCGTGTCCGCGAAGGGGCGCGACGTGCCGATCCCCGCGTTGTTCACCAGGATGTCCAGGCCGTCCGCGTGCGCGTCGAACGCCTCCCACAGCGCCGCCGCGTCCCCGGGCACGCCCAGCTCCGCGCCGATGGCGAACGCGGAGCCGCCCGCGCCCTCGATCGCCGCCACCGTCTCCTTCGCGGCCGCCTCATTGCTGCCGTAGTGCACGGCGACCCGTGCGCCGTCCCGGGCCAGCCGCTCGGCGATGCCGCGCCCGATGCCCCGGCTGCCGCCCGTGACCAGCGCGGTCCTGCCGGTCAGCCGTCCGCCCGACGTCCCGGTCCACGAGGCCGTGCCCGTCGCCGGCTCGGCCGTCTTCTCCGTCTTCCCCGTCAGTGCACCCATGATCAGACGTCCCCCAAAACTTTCTCTAGCGGTCGCTACACAAAAAACCGTACCGCACCGCGCCTCGCTTTTCTAGCGCCCGCTATAGAATTTCCTCATGGCGACGAAACAGCGAGGCAGGCCCCGCTCCTTCGACCGCGAGACGGCCCTGGAGAAGGCCCTGCGCCAGTTCTGGGAGCACGGGTACGAGGCGACGACCGTCTCCGACCTCACCCGCGAGATGGGCATCGGCGCCCCGAGCCTGTACGCGGCCTTCGGCGACAAGCGGACGCTCTTCGACGAGGTCCTGGTGCGCTACGCGGGTTCGTACGGAGCCTTCGGCGGCCGTGCGCTGGCCGAGGAGCCGACGGCGCGCGCCGCGATGGAGCGCGTCCTGCGCGAGGCGGCCGCCGTCTTCACCGAGCCGGGCCACCCGCACGGCTGCCTCGTCATCCATGCCGCGACCAACTGCACCACCCCGGAGATCGAGCAGAGCCTGCGCAAGCAGCGCAACGCGAACATCGCGACCTTCGCGTCCCGGATCCAGCAGGGCATCGCCGCCGGGGAGCTGCCCGAGGGCACGGATGCCGCGGACCTCGCCCGCTATGTCGGAGCCGTCTTCCAGGGCCTGTCGCAGCAGTCCCGCGACGGCGCCACCAGGGAGGATCTGGAAGCCGTGGTCGACCTGGCGATGCGGGCCTGGCCGGAGGCGTCCGCCGGCGCGGGCCAGGCCGCTCGGGCGGCGTCCGGCTGAGTCTCCCGGCCCCCGGCGCGGGCGGAAGGGCCCGCAGTGGCGGGAAGGCACGCACCAGCGGAGAGGCCCGCACGGGCGCAAGGGCCCCGTACCGACGCAAAGGCTCGTACCGACGCAAAGGCCCGCCCCGGCGGAAGAGCCCGCCCCGGCCGAAAGGCCCCACTGGCGCAAGGGCCCGCACTGGAGGAAGATCCGACAACAAACCCCTCCCCGCGCATAGACATCGGAGAATGGTCTAGTCCACAATGCGGGAGTAAAGCCCCGCTCTTCCCGCACAGAAGAGCGGACCGAGGAGCCGACGCTCTCTGCCCTGACCGCGTCGGACCTTCCCGGAATCGGCCGCCGGTACCGCACATTCCGGCTGCCGATGCACCTGAAGGGCTGCGGTGTTGGGGCCGGGTTGAGGGTCCCGCCCCGGCGCCGCGGCCCGTCCGGAAGAGCGCCAGGTACGCTCGCACACGTGCCCTCCATGAACGACCTCGTACGCCAGCACACCGCCCTCGGTGACTCCGACCTCGAGTGGCTGCATCTGCTGGTCTCGGAGTGGCAGCTCCTCTCCGACCTCTCCTTCGCCGACCTCGTGCTGTGGGTGCCCACGCGCGACGGCACCCGGTACGTCTCGGTGGCGCAGATGCGCCCCAACACGGGACCGACCTCCTACCAGGACGACATGGTCGGCCACCTCGTCCCGCGCGGCCGCCGTCCGCTGCTCGACGCGGCCCTCGACGAGGGGCGCATCGTGCGCGAGGGCGATCCGGAGTGGCGCGAGGAGGTCCCGGTGCGCGTCGAGTCCATTCCCGTACGCAGGGAGGGCCGCGTCCTCGGAGTCATCGCCCGCAACACCAACCTCCTGACGGTGCGCACCCCTTCGCGCCTCGAACTCACTTATCTGCAGTCGGCGTCCGACCTGGCGCAGATGATCGCGGCGGGCTCGTTCCCCTTCGAGGGGCAGCAGGTCGACATGGACGCCTCCCCGCGCGTGGGCGACGGGCTGCTGCGCCTGGACGCCGACGGCATCGTCCAGTACGCCTCGCCGAACGCCCTGTCCGCGTACCACCGCCTCGGGCTCGCGGCCGACCTGGTGGGGCACCACCTGGGCAAGGCCACCGCCGAACTGGCCCCGTCCCGGGGGCCGGTGGACGAGGCGCTGACCAAGCTCGCCAGCGGCTGGGCGCCCCGCGAGTTCGAGATCGAGGGCGGTGACGGCGTGATCCAGCTGCGCGCCATCCCGCTCAAACCCAAGGGCCCGCGCATCGGTTCGCTCGTCCTGCTGCGCGACGTCACCGAACTGCGTCGCCGCGAGCGGGAGTTGATCACCAAGGACGCCACCATCCGGGAGATCCACCACCGGGTGAAGAACAACTTGCAGACGGTCGCGGCACTGCTGCGGCTGCAGGCGCGCCGCATCGACTCCGTCTCCGGCCGTGAGGCCCTGGAGGAGGCGGTGCGCCGGGTGGGCTCCATCGCGATCGTCCACGAGACGCTCTCCCAGAACCTGGACGAGCGAGTGGAGTTCGACGAGATCGCCGACCGCGTCCTCGCCATGGTCGCGGAGATCTCGCCCGGTACGGTGACGGGCCGGCGCACCGGGCGCTTCGGCATCCTCGACGCGGAGGTCGCGACGCCGCTGTCGATGGTCCTCACGGAGATCCTGCAGAACGCCCTTGAGCACGGCTTCGCCCAGGGGGACACGGGCAGTGTCGAGGTCTCCGCCGTCCGCGGCGGCACCGCCAAGGAGTCGCGGCTCCTGATCACCGTCCAGGACGACGGTGTCGGGCTGCCCGCCGACTTCGACCCGCACCGCTCGGGCAATCTGGGCCTGCAGATCGTGCGCACCCTCGTCGAGGGTGAGCTGGGCGGCACGTTCGACATGGTCAGGGCCCCGGAGCGGGGGACACGCGTGGTCCTCGACATTCCGGTGCGCGGCGACAAGTAGCGCGATCACAGAGCGCGACGGCAAGTAGCGGGATCCCAAGACGCGACGGCAAGTAGCGCGATCGCAGGACGTGGTGACACGCAGCGCCATCCTCCCGCCCGACGCCGGACGGCGCGCACAGCAAGAAGCCCCGGACCTGGTCGGTCCGGGGCTTCTTGCTCACGTTGCGATGCGCACCGGGGGTACTGCGCGGCTGCGGCTCGGGGGCGGGGGTTGCGTACGCGCTGTCTACGGAGTGATGCCGTCAGGCACACGCGCCGCCGGGCTCAGGCTCGTAAGGGGCGTGGGCGTCAGGCGCTGGCCTGGCGCGCCCGGTTGCGGGCGGCGCGGCGCTTCATCGCGCGGCGCTCGTCCTCGCTGAGGCCACCCCAGACGCCGGAGTCCTGGCCGGACTCGAGCGCCCACTGCAGGCACTGCTCCATGACGGGGCAGCGACGGCAGACGGCCTTGGCTTCCTCGATCTGCAGCAGCGCAGGACCGGTGTTGCCGATGGGGAAGAACAGCTCGGGGTCTTCCTCGCGGCAAACGGCGTTGTGACGCCAGTCCATGGCTGCTACCTCTCCTTGGTCTTACATGAAGATTGCTTGTGAATGTGAACGCTTTCACGAATCCCCCCGCGCGGGAAGGGCCGACTCCCAGTTGCCTGGTGTGGACCTTGTGATGAGGAGGGGTTCTGGCGACCTGTGGAGGCCGATGTTGCGGGCCGTCCCGATCGCCATGTAGAGATTCGCAAACCTCGGCGGCGGATACAACCCCTTCCGGAAAGTTTTTTTTGATTCCTCGGTGTCGACTGAGTCACAGCCGTACTTCCATGGGGTGGAGCCTGGCCTAAACGTTCGAGTGAAAGGACTTTAGGCCCTTCCACTCACACAATCACACGCAGTGCACGGCGTACGCCTGTGAACGTCACGCTCGTCCGCAGCCCCAGGTGGTCACCGTCCATCTGGAGGGGCAGGGGCACCTTCGAATGCAAGGTGAAGTCCGTCAGGTCGTGCAGCGAGACGGCGTTCTTCCCGTGGGGTCCGCGCTCGGGCGTCGACCGCAGCAGCTGGGTGCCGTAACGGGCCACCGAAGCGGTCGACAGACGCTTGAGTCCGAGCACGTCGAGACCCGTCTCGAAGGACGCCTTCGGAGACGCGTACAGAGGGCGATTCCCCAGGTAGGACCAGGGGGAGGTGTTGCACACTATGGACATCACGAGGTCGGTCACCGGCTCCTCGCCGGCCCGCTCCAGCGTGATCGACCCGTGCCGCCGGTCGCCCTCGCCGAGGAACTGGCGTACCACCTGGCGCACGTAAAGAGCGTGCGTCGACCGCTTGCCGCGTTCCCGGTGTTGTTCGACCCGGCCGACCACACCCGCGTCGAAACCGAGCCCGGCCGCGAACGTGAACCAGCGCGGCGGCACCGCCTCGTCGTCGGTCCCCGGTGTGCCCGAGACCCGGCCGAGGCTCACTGTGCGTCCGCTTCCCTCACGCAACGCGTCGAGGAGCGCGCCGGTCGCCTCCACGGCGTCGTTCGGCAGCCCCAGGGCGCGCGCGAAGACATTCGTCGAGCCTCCGGGGACGACGGCGAGGCGGGGCAGCTTCTCCGGAGAGGGCCCGTTGTGCAGCAGACCGTTGACGACTTCGTTGACGGTGCCGTCGCCGCCGAGGGCCACGACCAGCTCGATGTCCTCGCTCTCCGCGGCCTGCCGGCCGAGGTCGCGGGCGTGACCGCGGTACTCCGTAGTGACCGCTTCCAGCTTCATCTCGCTCGCGAGGGCGTGGATCAGTACGTCACGTGTGCGCGCACTGGTGGTAGTAGCCGCCGGATTGACCACGAGGAGTGCACGCATGCGCAGCAGACTACCTAGCGGTCTTTACCTGGCCCAGACCGAGGTCACGACCTGGACCCGACCGAGGTCGCGCCCGGACCGCACCGACGTGCCGGGCTCCGGGCGCCCGGAGCTACCCTCGATGCGTGAGCACTGAGCCGAAGACCACCCCAGAAGCCCCCGCCCCGGGCCCCCGCCCCGGGCGCCTGACGGCCGCCGCGGCGCTCGCCGGTCTTGAGGGCCTGGCCCTCGTCGTCGGCGGTGCCTACATGCTCGTGATGGGGCTCGCGGGCGACCCCGACAACCCCCGGCAGGCGACGACCGGCGGCATCACGCTGATCGTCCTCGCGCTGCTGCCGCTGCTCGCCGCGCGCGGTCTGCTCCGGCTGCGCCGCTGGGCCCGCGGCCCCGCGATCATCACGCAGATCATGGCGCTGCCCGTGGCCTGGCAGCTGCTGCAGGCGGACAGCGCCATGATCCCCGGAGGCATCGCGCTCGCCGCGGTCGCGGTCGCGACGCTGGTCCTCCTGGTCAACCCCGCCGCCACCGAGGCCCTTGGCATCGGCGGCCCGGGCAACGTACAAGAGAGCGGCAAGTAGCGGCGCAGTGGCGCAGGGCAGCACGAAGGGCGGCGAGCGCTGTGCTCGCCGCCCTTCGTGCTGTCGCCCCCCGGCGGGGGGTCGGGGCTCAGGCTGTCGGGTTCCCTTCCGGCCGGTCAGGGTTTCTCCCTTCAGGGAGATCAGCTCACTCCTCCACGAGGAGCTTCTCGCGCAGTTGCGCCAGCGTGCGCGCGAGGAGCCGGGAGACGTGCATCTGGGAGATGCCGACCTCCTGGGCGATCTGCGACTGCGTCATGTTCCCGAAGAACCGCAGCAGCAGGATGCGCTTCTCGCGCGGCGGCAGGTCCTCCAGGAGGGGCTTGAGGGATTCGCGGTACTCCACGCCCTCCAGGGCCTCGTCCTCGGCGCCGAGGGTGTCCGCGACGGCCGGTGACTCGTCGTCCGTGTCCGGGACGTCCAGGGACAGCGTGGAGTAGGCGTTCGCCGACTCCAGGCCCTCCAGGACCTCCTCTTCGGAGATCGCCAGTTTCTGCGCCAGCTCGTGCACCGTCGGGGAACGGCCGTGCAGCTGGGAGAGCTCGGCCGTCGCCGTCGTCAGCGCGAGGCGTAGCTCCTGAAGGCGCCGCGGCACGCGCACCGCCCAGCCCTTGTCGCGGAAGTGGCGCTTGATCTCGCCGACGACGGTCGGGGTCGCGTACGTGGAGAACTCCACGCCGCGGTCCGGGTCGAAGCGGTCCACCGACTTGATCAGACCGATCGTGGCGACCTGGGTCAGGTCGTCCAGCGGCTCGCCGCGGTTGCGGAAGCGGCGGGCCAGGTGCTCCACGAGCGGCAGGTGCATGCGGACGAGCTGATTGCGCAACTCCGCGTACTCGGGGCTGCCGTCCTTCAGCGAGCGCAGCTCGACGAACATCGCTCGCGCGCCGCTGCGGTCCTGTGGATCGTGCCGGCTGTGCTGCTCGTGCTCGCTCATCGTCCCGCCCGTCACCAGCCGCCGCCCTTCTGGGGACCCGCCCCCAGTGCTGGACGCCCGGGGGGACCCCCTGCGTGCGGCGCCTACTTGGTCCTGTCGCCCGCCCGGGCCGGACGGCTCGTCGATCCCGTCCCCGGCGGTCGGCTCTGCCTGCTCCGGCACTGCGGCCGTGTCGGTCACCGCCGGCACACCCGGCTGTTCCGGATCCTGTGGGTGTGGCCTGGCCTGCTGTTCGGGGATGCCTCCGGGGGCAGACCCCGGCTCCACCGGACCGCGTCCCGTGGCCGGACGCGTGCCGCCCCTGCCGCGGGCGGGCAGACCGTGTGTGCCACGTGTTCCGCGCTCTTCGTCCCGCACGGGCCCGTCCCCGTTCCTCACGCCGGCCCGGGTCCCGCGCCGCGCTGTTTGTAGAGGCTGATCGAAACGGTTTTGTCGTCTGCGACCGAGGAGTCGACCTTGCCCGCGAGGGCCGACAGCACAGTCCAGGCGAAGGTGTCACGCTCCGGGGCTCGGCCGTCGGTGGTGGGTGCCGAGACGGTCACCTCCAAGGAGTCGTCGACGAGCCGGAAGACGCAGCTGAGCACGGAGCCGGGCACGGCCTGCTGGAGCAGGATCGCGCAGGCCTCGTCGACAGCGATGCGGAGGTCCTCGATCTCGTCCAGGGTGAAGTCCAAGCGCGCCGCGAGGCCGGCCGTGGCCGTACGCAGCACCGACAGGTAGGCACCCGCAGCCGGAAGGCGGACCTCCACGAAGTCCTGATTCCCGGGCTCGCCTGCGATCTGGGACACCCTCACCTCCAAGGTGGTACAAGCACTTTCGGGGCTCCGGCCGTCGCACCGCGGCGGTCCGGACTGCGTCACACGGGTGACGCACCACGTTTTCAGCGGTGACGCTACCGCGCTGCTCAGTTCCGTGTCCCGGGGACCCCATCCCGTTGCTGTCACTCATAGTAAGCCTACGGGTACGGACAGTGGCTAGGGGTTTCGCGGGCCCAATTGGAAAGAACGAGCGTCGGGTTGACGTACCCAGGCCTCAGACGATCGAACCGTCGACAAAGCACCAACGCCATTTCTCGCCCGGCTCGAAGGTCCGCATCACCGGGTGGCCGGTCTCCTTGAAGTGTGCCGTCGCGTGCTGGAAGGGCGAGGAGTCGCAGCAGCCCACGTGCCCGCAGACCAGGCACAGCCGCAGTTGCACGGGGTGGCTGCCGGCGGCGAGACACTCAAGACAGGTGTCGCTCAGAGGTGCGGGCTCCGGGTGGGGCAGCGCGCTGACGTGCGAGCACTCGTTCATGATGGCCAGGTTACGACGGGAGAGCGGACGGCGGAGGGCCTGGCCGATGGACGTACTGCCCCTGGTGGCACTGATCGCCGCGAGTGCCGCGATCGCCGGAGCCGCGCGCCGTACGCCGGTGCCCGCACCGCTGCTCCTGGTCGGCGTGGGCTTGATCGCCGCGTACGTCCCCGGGGTCCCGGAGTACCACCTGGACCCGCATGTGGTGCTGCCGCTGATCCTGCCGCCGCTGCTGCACACGGCCGCTCTGGAGAGCTCGTATCTGGACCTGCGGGCCAATGTCCGGCCTGTCGCTCTCCTGTCGGTCGGTTACGTTCTGTTCGCAACGCTCGTCGTCGGCTGGCTCGCGTATCTGCTGATCCCCGACCTCCCGCTGACCGCCGCGCTCGTCCTCGGGGCGGTGATCGCGCCGCCGGACGCCGTCGCGGCCACCGCCATCGCGCGCCGCGTGGGACTGCCCTCGCGCATCACCACGATCCTCCAGGGCGAGTCCCTGGTGAACGACGCGACCGCGATCACCGCCTACAAGGTGGCGCTCGCGGCGGCCGTCGGCGAGGGCGCGAGCTGGGCGGGCGGCATCCAGGAGTTCCTGGTGGCGGCGGTCGGCGGCGTCGGTGTGGGGCTGCTCCTGATGGTGCCGATCCACTGGCTGCGCACCCACCTGAAGGAATCGCTGCTCCAGAACACGCTGTCGCTGCTCATCCCCTTCGTCGCGTACTCCGCCGCCGAGCAGGTGCACGCCTCCGGAGTGCTCGCCGTGGTCGTGGTGGCCCTCTACTTGGGGCACCGTTCCTGGCAGGTCGACTTCGAGACGCGGCTCCAGGAGGCCGCGGTGTGGAAGGTCGTCGGCTTCCTCCTGGAGTCGGCGGTGTTCGCCCTCATCGGTCTGCAGCTTCCGGTCGTCCTCGGGGAGCTCGGCGAGTACAGCGTGGGGCAGGCCGTCTGGTACGCCGTCGCGGTCTTCGTGTGCGTCGTGGCGGTGCGGTTCGTGTGGTCGTACCCGGCGACGTATCTGCCGCGTGTGCTGTCGGCGCGCATCCGGGAGCGCGAGAGCGACATGGACTGGCGGCGTCCGCTCATCGTGAGCTGGGCCGGGATGCGGGGTGTGGTGTCCCTGGCGATCGCGTTCTCCATCCCGCTGGTGACCGACCACGACGAGCCGTTCCCGGCCCGCAACCTCGTGCTCTTCCTGACCTTCACGACGGTCATCGGGACGCTGGTGGTGCAGGGGCTCTCGCTGCCGTGGCTGATCCGCGTCCTGAAGCTGCCCGGGCGGGACGCGCAGGCGCAGACGCTGGCGGAGGCGCAGGCGCAGAACGCCGCCTCGCAGGCCGCGGAGGCCCGGTTGGGGGAGCTGATGGAGGACGAGCGCAACAGCCTGCCAGGGCCGCTCCAGGACCGTCTGCGCACCGTTCTCGAGCGGCGCCGCAACTCCGTGTGGGAGCGGCTCGGCCAGTCCAACCCCGTCACGGGTGAGTCCGCGGACGACACCTACCGCAGGCTCGCGCGCGAGGCGATCGCCGCGGAGCGCGAGGTGTTCGTGCGCATGCGGGACGAGCGGCGCATCGACGACGAACTGTTGCGGACGCTGCTGCGGAAGCTGGACCTGGAGGAGGCCGCGGCCTACCGGGAGGTCGAGGAGTGAGGCGCGGACCCGTCCCGGGAGCGCCGGCTCAAGTGGACGGCGTGCCGGTGACGACCGCCGTGACCGTCGTCCCCGGAGCGAACGCGCCCTCTTCGGAGAGTGCGGTCAGCGCGAACAGGAGCTTGGCCACGTAGACGCGCTCCACGGGGAGGCCGTGCCGGTCCTCGAAGTCGTCGGCGAAGGCGGTGAGTTCGCCGGTGGTGCGGGCGTAGCCGCCGCAGTGGAAGCGCTCGTCGAGGGTCCAGTTGGCGCCGGGGGTGCCGAACGCGGCGCGCTGGAGATCCCGTATCTCGGGGCCGAGGAAGCCGCCCTTGAGGACGGGTATGCCGAGCGCGCGCTGGCCGGGGGAGAGGCCCGCCGCCAGGCCCGCGAGGGTGCCCCCGGTGCCGCAGGCGACGGCGGCGACGTCCGTGCGGCCGCACAGTTCCTCACCGAGCGCCGTGCAGCCCCGGACGGCGAGGGCGTTGCTGCCGCCTTCGGGAATGACGTACGCGTCCCGCGTGGCCGTCGCGCGCCGGAGCCGCGCTAGGACGGCCGGGTCCCGCTTCTGCCGGTACGTCGATCTGTCGACGAAGTGCAGCCGCATGCCGTCGGCCGCGCACTGCGCCAGGCACGGGTTCAGGGGGCGGCCGGCCAACTCGTCGCCGCGCACGACACCGACGGTGGCGAAGCCGAGGAGACGGCCCGCGGCCGCCGTGGCCCGCAGATGGTTGGAGTAGGCGCCGCCGAACGTCAGCAGGGTGGTGCGGCCCGCCGCCTTCGCCTCGTCCAGGTTGAGGACGAGCTTGCGGTATTTGTTGCCGGGCAGGTCCGGGTGTATCCGGTCGTCGCGCTTGAGGAGCAGCCGGACGCCGCGGGCCTCGAAACGGGGGTCCGCGACCGGCTGCAGCGGGGTGGGGAGCCGGGGGTGGAGCGTGGAGGCGGGCGGGGTGGCGGGCACCCCGCCATTCTCCCTCTTGTCGGCGTAGGGGGAGAGGTGGTGGGCTACTTCAGGCGCTCCTCGATGCGGTCCCGCATCCAGTTCATCGTGAACCCCTTGGGGTCGATCTTGCCGGGCTGCCACTCCAGGTGGCCGATGACCGAGCGTGCCGTCCAGCCGTGGTGGCGGCAGACGGCGGCCGAGACCTTCTCGATGGCCTCCAGCTGGGCCTCGGGCCAGGGGTCCTCGCCGTCGCCCAGGTTCTCGCACTCGAAGCCGTAGAAGTGGCGGTTGCCGTCGGTGTTCAGCTCGTTGTCCGGGGGGAGGGCCTTCTCCGCGATGACGGCCCGCAGGACGTCGTCGTCGCCGAGCCCCGCGTGGTTGGCGCGGCCGTAGCCGACGAGGTGGACACGGCCGTCCTTGGTGATGACACCGTGGCAGAGCGGTCCGGGAAGCGTGGGGTGGCCGTCGCGGCACAGACGGACCGTCTCCTCGGTGCCGGAGGTGACCGTGTGGTGGATCATCACGCCGTGGACCGGGCCCCACGGGCCCACGTGATTGCGGTTGTGCTCACGCCAGTCGCCGACCTCGACGATCGTGACGCCTTCGTCCTGCAGCGCGTCCAGGAATCTGTTCGCGGACATGGGTGAGGCCATGGCCGCCTCCTTTGCGGGCGCGACGGCCGCCGGTCGCGGACCGCCTCGTACGCAGCTTGTACCGGATCCGCCGGTGCCCGAACCATCTGTTCGGGCACCGTGCGAGCCGATCCGGTCAGCCGAAGGGCTGGTCAGCGCGGTGGCGCGGGCCGCGCGGCGCGGGGACTCAGCCGCGCAGGAAGCCGTCGCCGTGCGTCGCGATGTGCGCCTCGAGGGCGGAGAGTGCCTGCTGGGTGGCGTCCGGAGTGCCGCTGCCGCGCCGCTCCGCGTAGTATGCCGCGCCGAGCTGCTTGAGCAGGTCGTTGCCCGCCCGCTGCGCCTGCACGTCGTCCAGCTTCTGCTTGCCCTGGGTGAGACCCTGCTGCACCTGTTCTCTGGCGCGGTCCAGGAAGCCTGCCATGTCGCTTCTCCTGATGAATGTGGTGCGGATGGTGCTTGCGCTGCGCTCGTCGTCTTGAACGAGTGCCCGGAACTTGGAGTTCCCCTCGTGGCAGCCGCCGTACCCGGCCCGCGCCCCCGTCAGCCGGTCGGCCCGCACCCACTGGTTGGCCGAAACCATTCGGCTCGGCGGCCGGTATTCCGCGTTCCGCTCCACGCGGCCCGCCCTGCGCGGCTCCCTTGGACGAACGTACGAAGGATCCGGCCTGGTAAACGGCAACCTGCCCCGTCCACCGAGATCCATTCCCGCTCATATGTGTAATGGCGCCCGCACTCACCGTGCTGGAAGGCTTGCGAGCCGCAGGTCAGCGCATGATCGGGAGGCACTTCAATGTCGGTAGGCGAAGAGATCCGTTCGGAGCAGGACACGCCGCAGCAGAGTCTCGGCACATCCGCCGCGCGGAATCTGGCCACCACCACCAAGTCCGCGCCGCAGATGCAGGAGATCAGCTCCCGCTGGCTGCTGCGGATGCTGCCCTGGGTGCAGGTGCAGGGCGGCACGTATCGCGTGAACCGCAGGACGAGCTATTCGGTCGGTGACGGCCGGGTCACGTTCGTCAAGACCGGGGACCGCGTCGAGGTGATCCCGGCGGAACTGGGCGAACTGCCGGTCCTGCGGGACTTCGAGGACCAGGAGGTGCTCACCGAGCTGGCCCGTCGCTGCCAGCAGCGGGAGTTCGAGGCCGGCGCGGTCCTCACGTCGTTCGGCAGTCAGGCGGACGAGGTGTTCCTGCTCGCCCACGGCAGGGCCGAGAAGATCGGCACCGGGCCGTACGGCGACGACACCGTCCTCGGGACGCTCGCCGACGGGGCGTACTTCGGCGAACAGGCCCTCATCGACCCGGAGACCATCTGGGAGTACACGGTGCGCGCGGTGACGGCCTGTACGGTCCTCACCCTCCCCCGTCAGGACCTGGAACAGATCGCGGAGCGCTCCGAGTCCCTGCGCGCCCACCTGGACCAGCTGCGCTCCATCCCCGCCCAGCGCACCAACAACTACGGAGAGGCGGCCATCGACCTCTCCGCGGGCCACGTCGGGGAAGCCGTCCTCCCCGGTACGTACGTGGACTACGAATCGCGGCCGCGTGAGTACGAACTGAGCGTCGCCCAGACCGTACTGCGCATCCACACGCGCGTGGCCGACCTCTACAACCAGCCGATGAACCAGACCGAGCAGCAACTGCGGCTCACGGTCGAGGCGCTGAAGGAGCGCCAGGAGCACGAGCTCATCAACAACCGCGAGTTCGGACTCCTCAACAACTGCGAGTACGACCAGCGCCTGCAGCCCCACGACGGCGTGCCCAGCCCGGACGACATGGACGAACTGCTCAGCCGCCGGCGCGGGTCGAAGCTGTTCCTGGCCCACCCGCGCGCGATCTCCGCGTTCGGCCGGGAGTGCAACAAGCGCGGGCTCGTCCCGGAGTCCATCGACGTGTCCGGGAACCGCATTCCCACCTGGCGCGGCGTGCCGATCTTCCCGTGCAACAAGATCCCGGTGACCGAGGAGCGCACCACCTCGATCATCTGCATGCGTACGGGCGAGGACGAGCAGGGCGTCATCGGACTGCACCAGGCGGGCATCCCCGACGAGATCGAGCCCAGCCTGTCCGTGCGCTTCATGGGCATCAGCGAGCAGGCGATCATCTCGTACCTGGTCTCGACGTACTACTCCGCGGCTGTCCTGGTGCCGGACGCCCTCGGCATCCTGGAGAACGTCGAGATCGGCCGGTGGAGGTGAGGCGAGCCTCCGTGCCGGCGGGCGGGCGGCCGCTGTCCGTGTCGGTGGGAGCGACGGCGGGTAGACCCCCGGCGTACGCGCCCGCAGGCCCAGGATCCGCCACCGTCCGACTCTCCGCCGGAGTGAGTCCATGACGGACACCACGGACATGACGGAACGCGCGCCGCGACCCCCGGGGCACGGCCCCGGGGACCTCGGAGGGCTCCCCTCCGGTGAGGGGTACGAGGCCGCGGAGATCCTGGCGTCGGCGCGGCTGTGCGTCGACCCGGAGCTGCGCGCGGCGATCGAGTCGCTGCCCGGTTCGATGCGCCGGATCGCGCTGTACCACTTCGGATGGGAGCACGCCGACGGCACGCCCGCCGCCGGGAACGCGGGCAAGGCCATCAGGCCCGCCCTCGTCCTGGCCGCGGTGCGAGCCCTCGGCGGGGACCCGCTGAGCGCGGTCAGGGCGGCGGCGGCCGTGGAGCTGACGCACAACTTCACGCTGCTGCACGACGACGTCATGGACCGTGACGCGACGCGCAGGCACCGGCCCACCGCCTGGACCGTGTTCGGCGACGCCGACGCGATCCTCGCCGGTGACACGCTGCAGGCCCTGGCGCAGCGGCTGCTCGCCGAGGACCCCCACCCGGGGGCCCCGGCGGCGGCAGCACGGCTGGCCACCTGTGTCGTCGAGCTCTGTGCGGGCCAGCACGCGGACTGCGCCCTGGAGGACCGGGCGCCGGACGAGGTCTCGCTGGCGGAGTGCCTCGCCATGGCCGAGGCCAAGACGGGTGCGCTGCTCGGGTGCGCCTGCGCGATCGGGGCGGTGTACGCGGGAGCGGGGGCCGACACGGCGGAGGCGCTGGACGGGTTCGGCCGGCAGGCCGGGCTCGCCTTCCAGCTCATCGACGACGTGATCGGTATCTGGGGGGATCCCGCGCGGACGGGCAAGCCCGCGCGCGCGGACCTCGCCGCCCGCAAGAAGTCCCTGCCGGTGGTCGCCGCGCTGGCCTCCGGCACGCCCGAGGGGGTGGAGCTGGCCCGGCTGTACGGGCGGGAGACGGCCGAGGGGGCCGAGAGGGATCTGGAGCGGATGGCCCGGGTCGTGGAGCGGGCCGGGGGGCGGGACTGGGCGCAGCTCCACGCCGCGGACCGGATGTCCCGGGCGCTCGGGGAGCTCGCCCGCGCGGTGCCCGACCCGGAGCGGGCGGGGGGCCTGCTGGCGCTCGCGGAGTTCGTCACGCGGCGAGCGCATTGACCGGGCGGGGGCGGCATTGACCAGGGGAGGAGGTGGCGGCCGGAGGGGCTGTTCCGGTTGAGGGACGCGACCGTGGTCGAGAGTCCGTGATCCGGGGGGGGTGGACGGGTTGGGGAACCCGTGGATCAGAGGGGTGGGGGCGGACGGGCCACGGCCGCTCTGTGCCGGGACCTGGTGACTGGGTGGAGCCAGGGTCTTGTGACTGCGCGGAGCGTCCCGACGCGCGGCCCCGCCCCACCGGGAAACCGGTGGGGCGGGGCCCGTCGTCGTGCGCGAAATGATCACTTAGGCTGCAAGCGGCAGGGCCCGGGCGGGTGTTGGGGGCCCGACGAAGCGGAGGGGGAGAAGCCGTGGGTGTGGCGATCCGGAGGGCCGACGAGGGCGACCGGGCGGACGCGGTCGGGCTGCTCGACGAGGCGTTCATGCGGGACCCGGTGAGCAGTTGGCTGTTCCCGGACGAGGAGCGGCGCCGGAGCAGGCACAGCGTGCTGATGGGCGTCTTCCTGGACCTCGCCTTCGCCGAGGGGCACGTGGACATCGCCGAGGACGGCTCGGCCGTCGCCCTGTGGTGGTCGGTGCCCGCGGGGCCGGCCCACGAGGACGCTGCCGACGGGCCCGCGCAGCTGCGGCGGACCGTCGACCCGGACAACGAACGGGTCGAGGCGATCGGTCGGCTGACGTCCGAGATCCACCCGACCGACCGGCCGCACCAGTATCTGCACATGATCGCCGTGAAGCCCGAGCGGCAGGGGGCGGGCATCGGCACGGCGCTCGTCGGCTCGGTGCTCGAGCGGTGCGACCGCGACGGACTGCACGCCTACCTGGAGGCGAGCAACGAACGCAGCCGGGAGCTGTACCTACGGCTCGGCTTCGTCGACATGGGCAACGCGTTCGATCTGCCGGACGGGCCGCGGATGTGGCCGATGTGGCGGGAGCCGCAGGGCTTGTGAGGGGTGGCCCAGGGCTCGTGAGGGGGAGCCACAGGGCTTGTGAGGGGCAGCCTCGGGCTCGTGAGGGGCGGCATGAGATCGGCGTCGGACCGGATGACCCGGCCCGGGGCCGATTTTTTTGGGTCTGCTCGAAAAAGGGTGCGGCAAGGGGTTGAAACCACTGTGGGTGCAGCACTATAAATGCAGTACTTCGAGAGCGGGGTGGCCGGATCCCGGTCGCCCGGCCCTCGATCCCTGTCTGTCCTCTGCGAATGTCTTCTGCGAAAAGAGACCAGCTTGCGCAAGCTCACCTACTTCGTCGCCGTGTCGATCGACGGGTTCATCGGTGACCCGAGCGGCGACGCCAACTCCTTCATGTCGTTCGTGAACGAGGAGTTCCTGGAGTTCCTCAAGACCGAGTATCCGGAGACCGTCTCCGCCGCCGGCCGCCGCGCCCTCGGCTTCGACGACGTACCGAACGAGAAGTTCGACACCGTCATCCAGGGCATGGGCAGCTATCAGCTCGGCCTGGACGAGAACATGCCTAGTCCGTACGGGCACATGCGGGAGTACGTCGCCTCGCGCAGCCTCGGCACGTCCCCCGACCCGAACGTCGAGATCATCGCCGACGACCTGCTCGGCAAGGTCCGTGAACTCAAGGCCGAGGAGAGCGACCTCGGCATCTGGCTGTGCGGCGGCGCGCGGATCGCCGGGCAGCTCATCGACGAGGTCGACGAGCTCGTTCTCAAGACCTATCCGGTGCTGCTCGGCTCGGGCATGCCCATGTTCGAGGGCGTGGAGTCCGCGGTCAGCGAGTTCGAGCTGACCTCGTCCCGGGTCTTCGGCAACGGAGTCGTCGTCCGTACGTACGCCCGCAAGCGCGAGAAGGAGTGACCGCTGGACTGTCCGACCTCCGGGAATGGCCATATCCTGAGGTCATGGGCAGCGACGGACGCCGGTCCGGCCCCCGTCCGCAGAGCGAACCAGTGTGCGAGCACTGCGGGCGGCCAGTCGGCACGGCCATCAAGCGGCGCAAGGTGCTCGGGGCGTACGTCCCCGTGTGGGGCCCCGCTCCTTGCCGCAATCCGGAGTGCGACGCGTGCGCGGTCGACGAGCCGGACGAGAAGTCGCGGCTGGGCCGCGGCCACAAGAGCAAGTACAAGCGCGGCCACCTGTCGAGGCGCGACCCGAAGCCCGGGCCCACGGTCGCCCCCGACGACCCCAAGGTGGTCCCAGGCGACCTCAAGGGTGCCCCCGAGGCCGGGCCCAGGATCGACCTGCCGTCCGGAGCCGATGCGGACCCGAAGGCCGGGTCCAAGCCCGGGGACAACAGCGCGTGAGCCACGCCCGGCGCGGCGTGAGCCGCGTCGGCGCCGACAGGCGCGGGCAGCCGACTGTCAGTGGGCGCGGCTAGGCTCGCGTGCATGGAGCTGAAGTGGGGGACGCGCGGCGTGCGTTGGGCTGCCGCAGTGGTGGTTGCCGTCGTGACGCTCGCGGGCTGCGGGGCCGAACAGGGCGAGTCCGGGCGGAGCGGGGGCGCGGCGCACGGCTCAGGCGTGCCCGAGGTCGACGAAGAGAAGGACCTGCCCGAACTGCCCTTGGACCGCTATGACTTCAGCACGCGTGACAGTGAGCGCGAGCAGCAGGCGGCCGACCGCTTCACCCAGCGGTGCATGAAGTCCCACGGCTTCCCCGACTTCCCCCGGCAGTGGCGCGAGCAGGACACCACCATGTCCAACCGCCTGATAGCGGTGGCCATCTCGACGACTCTGTACGGCTCGCTGGACCTCGACGGAGCCCGCCGCAGCGGCTACGGCGTCGAACGGGACGCTTTGGAGAAGTACGAGAAGAAGCACGCGCGCAAGGGGCGCCTGGTCACCCCGGACGAGTACAAGGTGCTGCGCGGCGAAGGCGCCGGGCGCAAGATGCCCGAGGGCGGCTGCGCCCAGGCCGGGGCCCAGCGGGTGAGGGCGGACGTCAAGGACGAGAACCTGCTGATGCGGTACGTCGCGGACCGCCGTACGGCGCTCGACAAGGCCGTCGCCAAGGACCCGCGGATGCGGCGTGCCCTGGACGAGTGGGCGGACTGCGTCGTCGACAAGGGCTTCAAGCGGTACGCGAGCCCGGAGGCCGCCTTCCGCGACAAGGCGTGGGAGCGGGGCAACGAGGGCGACACCCGGCGCACGCGGCGTGAGCGGGACACAGCCGTCGCCGACGTCGAGTGCAAACGCGAGCACAACACCGCGGGGGTGTGGTGGACCGTCGCGGCCGAGCACCAGCGGCGCGACATAGCCCGCCACCGGTCCACGTACGAGGCCGTCCGCGCCGACCTGGAACGGGTGCGGGCGACGGTGCGGGGTGTGCTTGAGGGCGGTGCGTGAACGGGTCGGTCGCAGCAGGGGCGGTCGCAAGTCCCGAGATGGCCCGCACGCCCCGGGAGGGTCGCATGCCAGGGACGGGCGGCCCGGGCGGCACCGGCGCCACGCCCCACCCCGTGTCCCCGGCCCGCGCCGAGCACCGGGAGGCGGCAGCCCCGCGCGCACCTTGCTCTGTGTTCACGACGTTTTCCTCCATGTCGCGTCATGTCGCGTCGATCACATCGATATTCACGGCACGGGCGTGGCGCTTCATGATCTGCTGGGCGGCACCAGCCGTGTCGGCCCGCGGCGCACCACATCGCGGTACGTCACAGCTATGACGGATCGCGACGAAGGAATGTGACGTGGACGGAAGAGAACTTCTGGCGGAGCGGTTCGAGGAGCACAGGCCCCGTCTGAAGGCCGTCGCCTACCGCATGCTGGGCTCCCTGAGCGAGGCCGAGGACGCCGTCCAGGAGACCTGGCTGAAGCTCAGCCGCTCCGACAGCGAGCGGGTGGAGAACCTGGGCGGCTGGCTCACGACGGTCGTGGGCCGCGTCTGCCTCGACCTGCTGCGGGCGCGCAAGCAGCGCGGCGAGCAGCCCCTGGACGTCCAGGGCGCCGACCCGCACGCGCCCGGAACCCACGTGCCCGACCCGCAGGTCAGCGCGCTGCCGGGCGGCCGGGAAGCCACCGACCCCGAACAGGAGGCCCTGCTCACGGACTCGGTGGGCCTCGCGCTCCTCGTCGTCCTCGACACCCTGAGCCCCGCCGAACGCCTCGCGTTCGTCCTGCACGACATGTTCGCCGTGCCGTTCGAGGACATCGCGCCCATCGTCGAGCGGGCCCCGGCCGCGACCCGGCAGCTCGCCAGCCGCGCCCGCCGCCGGGTGCGCGACTCGGCCCCCGAGCCGGAGCCGGACCGCAGGCGCCACCGCGAGGTCGTCAAGGCGTTCCTCGCGGCGGCCCGTGGGGGCGACTTCGACGCGCTGCTCGAACTGCTCGACCCGGACGTGGTGCTGCGGGCCGACGGCGGCGAGATCGCCGAGCTGTCCCGGCTGGTGCGCGGCGCGACGGCCGTGGTCGCCGGAGCCCGCTCCTTCGCCACGCTGGCCGGTGCCACGCGTCTGGCCATGGTCAACGGCCGGGTGGGCCAGATCTCCGTCCACAACGGAAAGGCGTTCTCCGTCGCGGAGTTCACCGTCCGGGACGGCCGGATCGTCGAGATCAACATCCTGGCCGACCGGGAGCGGCTCGGCGCGCTGCTGGACGCGCGCACGCTCGCGGAGCTGACCGCCGACGCCGGCTGATCGGCGGCCTCCTCGCCGGCATGACCGCCTCACCCCACTCGCGTCCGCCGCGTGACCCGCTGCACGTACTCCTTCCGGTCGAGCGGATTGTGGTCCGTGCGCGGGCGCGCCGGCGGCGTCCCGGTCACCGGCGCGTAGTGGTCGAAGGCGGACTCCAACTCGCCCTCGCCGCGCGTGAGTCCGGGCAGCGCCTGCTCCAGGTCGTGCACGCGCGCGGCGGGGATCACCCCGTCGACGACGTACGCGGACCCGTGGGCCACCGGCGTGTGCGGCACCGCGCGCAGCCGCCCGAGCGCGGTCAGCAGCGTGCCGAACACGTCGGCGGGCACCGTGAGCCGGAACCGGTGCATCGGCTCGTGCACCCGCGTGCCCGCCCGCCGCAGCGCGTCCATCAGGACGAGCGGCGTGAGCTGCCGGAAGTCCCCGGCCGTGCTCGACATGCTCTTGTCGAAGACGGCGTGCGCGTGGCTCTGCCGCGGCCAGTACCCGGAGTGCGTCATCGTGACGAGGCAGTCGGGCACCTCCCACCCGTACAGCCCCTGCAGCAGCGTCTCCTTGACCGTCTCCTCGACGGCCTTGAAGAACGCGTACGGCATCGATCCGAGCTCCACACCGAGCCGGAACTCCACACCGGCCCCGACCGGCGCGGGCTCCACGCGCAGCCCCACCGTGGCGAGGAACGGGTTGGGGTCGGTGTCGATGATCTCCACCTGCGCGCCGGTCCCGACGACCCGCTCCACGCAGATCGTCGTGGTCTCGCGGAACTCCACGCCGACGCCGAACTCGTCCGCGAGCGTGGCCTCGATGACCTCCTTCTGGACCTCGCCGTACAGGGACACGGAGATCTCCTGCCGGAGCGTGTCCTGGCGCAGGTCGATCAGCGGGTCCTGCTCCGCGAGCTGGGTCAGCGCGGCGTGCAGGGCGGCCCGGTCGGCGGCGCGCCGGGGCACGACGACGGTTTCGAGGGTCGGCGGCGCGAAGTGGTGCGCCACCGCGTGCCGTTCGGGTACGTCGCGCGGGTCGCCGAGCACGTCCCCGATCCGTACGCCGCCAAGACCCCACAGCTTCGCGATCTGCCCGGCCGCGACGGCGTCGCGCCGGGCGGCCGTGCCGCGCTCGAAGACGCTGACGGCGGTGACCTTGCCGTCCTCCGCGTGCCCGGCGAGCGGCACCCGGTCGCGTACCCGCACGGTGCCGGAGAACATCCGCGCGTACGCCACCTTCTCGCCAGCCGGGCCGCGCTCGACCTTGAAGACGGTGCCCGCGACGGGCCCGTCCGCGGCACCGGCCGCCGCGGGCAGCAGCTCCTTGACGGCGCCGGTCAGCGCGTCCAGGCCGGTCCCGGTCATCGCGGAGCCGAAGAACACCGGGTGGACCAGGGCCTGCTGAGTCTGCCGCGTCAGTACGTCGCGCAGTCCGCCGAAGGCCAGGGCTGCGGCGTCCTCCTCGACGTACGCGGACAGCAGCGCGTCGTCGTGCTCGGCGAGGAGCTCGGTCAGGCGGGCGGTGAAGCGGGGGTCGTCGGCGGCGTACGGGACGTAGCGCGCCGCGCGGGTGCCGGGGGCGCGCACGGTGCCCATGGGGGCGACGGCGGGCGTCAGCCTCCCGGCCAGCTCGGCGAGCACGCGCTCGGGGTCCGCGCCCCTGCGGTCCACCTTGTTGACGAACACGAGCGTGGGGATGGCGAGCCTGCGCAGCGTACGCATCAGGACGCGGGTCTGCGCCTGGACGCCCTCGACGGCGGACACGACGAGCACGGCACCGTCGAGCACGCTCAGGACCCGCTCCACCTCGGCGATGAAATCGGGGTGGCCGGGGGTGTCGATGAGGTTGACGGTCACGTCGTCGATCGCGAAGGACACGACCGCGGACTTGATGGTGATGCCGCGCTGCCGCTCGAGCGCGAGGGAGTCGGTCTGGGTGCTGCCGTCGTCGACGCTGCCGATCTCGTCGATGACACCGGCGGCGTGCAGCAGCCGCTCGGTCAGGCTGGTCTTGCCGGCGTCGATGTGCGCCAGGATGCCTAGGTTAAGGGTGTGTTGGTGCTTCTCGTGCTTGTGGGTGTGCTGATGCGGGTGCGCTTGCACTAGGCGTCATGTCCTCGTATCGGGGGGCGATTCCTTCCTGGGGGGACATGGACGTCTGCCGCATCTGGGGGCTCCTGGTTCCGTCGATCGGTGGGTTTGGTGGCGCGCCCACTGCAGCAGGGGCGGCGGGGCGGGGGCAACCGATTTTGCGGGCGACGGGTTCGACGTAGGCACGCCGAACGACCGCACCCGGCCCGCCGGGCCCGCCGCGAACGGCGGACCCGGGGACCGGGTGCGGTCAGGTGGACGCGGCTCCGGGCCGGGGCCCGGGGCCGGATCAAGCCTTCTTGGTCTCCCAGAAGATGCGGTCGATCTCGGCGATCAGCTCGAGCGCCTTCTCACCGGTCTTCGGGTCCGTCGAACCCTTCGCGGCCGAGAGGGCCTTGAGGGTGTCGTTGACCAGGGTGTGCAGCTCCGGGTACTTCTCGAAGTGCGGGGGCTTGAAGTAGTCGCTCCAGAGCACCGAGACGTGGTGCTTGGCGAGCTCGGCGCGCTGCTCCTTGATGACGGTGGCGCGGGCCTGGTAGTGCGCGTCGTCGTTCGCGGCCATCTTCTCCTGGACGGCCTTGACCGACTCCGCCTCGATGCGGGCCTGGGCCGGGTCGTACACGCCGCACGGCAGGTCGCAGTGCGCGCTGGCCTTCACCTTGGGGGCAAACAGGCGGGAGAGCATTGAGCTGTCCTTCCTCGTGATCGTCTTCTCAGGTGGGACATTACTCCGTGAGAGACGTGATTTCGCGAGTGCCCCCATGGGCTTAGGACAAAAGTCCAGGGTCACACTGAAGACGGTGGAGGATGGACCGGGAGGCCGGTGGAGGATTGGTCCGGGAGGTTGTCTGATGCCGGAGACGACGGCAGACGGGCGGGAGACACGCGTGCCGTTCCAGTTGATCGAGGTCGACGGGCCGTCCATGGTGCCGACGCTGAATCCGGGGGACTGGATGCTGGTGCGGCACGGCGCCCGGGTGCGTCCGGGTGACGTGGTGATCCTGCGTCACCCGCTGCAGCAGGACCTGCTGGTGGTCAAGCGCGCCGTCGAACGGCGCGAGGGCGGCTGGTGGGTGCTCGGCGACAACCCGTACAACGCGGGGGGCGACAGCACGGTGTACGGGGTCGTCCCGGAGGAGCTGGTCCTGGCGCGGGTGCGCGCGCGGTTCCGGCCGCTGGGCAGGTTCCGCCAGGAGCGTGAGGCGCAGGGGCGGCGTCAGCTCTCGCTCGCCGCGCTGGTCTCCTGGACCTTCTTGGCCGTGCGCCCGGTGCTCGCCGACCGCTCGCTCTCCAGGCGCTTGCGCGCGCGGTAGGCCGCGACGTTGGCGCGGGTCGCGCAGCGGTCCGAGCAGTAGCGCCGGGAGCGGTTGGTCGAGGTGTCCAGATAGGCGTTGCGGCACGGCGCCGCCTCGCACAGGCCGAGCCGGTCCACGCCGAACTCGGTGAGGTGGAAGGCGAGGCCCATCGCGGCGATCGCCGCGTACCCCGCGGTGGCGTTCGACGGGTGGTCCGCCAGGTGCATGTGCCACAGGGGGCGGCCGTCGTCGTCCCGATAGTCGTGGCCGGAGATCTGCGGGCTCACCGGGAACTCCAGGAGCAGGGAGTTCAGCAGGTCCACGGCCAGGGTCTCGTCGCCGCCGTCGGCCGCCTCGAAGACCGCCCGCAGCCGGCCCCGCACCGAGCGGAAGCGCGTCACGTCCGAGTCCGTGGCGCGCCGGGCGGCCTGCTGGTTCGCACCGAACAGCTCACGGACCGCGTCGACGGAGGTCAGCGAGTCCTTGTTGCGAGCCGGCTCCTCGGTGTTGACCAGGCGTACGGCGTAGTCCGAGTAATAGGCCAGTTCCACTTGTAGTCCTTACGCGGGCGGGCTATCTTCGTCTGCGTGCGAGGTAACAGTCGCTTTTCCTTCGTGGGTGTTACCTCGCCGAGATTAGTCGAGCGTAGTACGGGACGGAGGTCTTCCGGTGACGGAAACGGCTAGCGGTACGGGGTTCGGAACCGACTGGCGCGCCTGGCAGGAGAGTTGGGACCGGCAGCAGGAGTGGTACCTGCCGGACCGCGAGGAGCGGTTCCGCGTCATGCTCGACATGGTCGAGGCCCTCGTCGGCCCCGAGCCGCGCGTCCTCGACCTCGCGTGCGGTACGGGAAGTATTACGGACAGACTCCTCAAAAGGTTCCCGAAGGCCGTCAGCGTCGGCGTCGACCTCGACCCGGCGCTGCTCGCCATCGCCGAGGGCACCTTCGCCGGGGACGACCGCGTCACCTTCGTGACCGCGGACCTGAAGGACCCGGGCTGGGTCTCCCAGCTGCCCCACGACTCGTACGACGCCGTCCTCACCGCGACCGCCCTGCACTGGCTGTTCAGCGAGCCCCTGGCCGCGCTCTACGACCAGCTCGCCGGGATCGTGACCGACGGCGGTGTCTTCATGAACGCCGATCACATGCCGGATCCGGCCACCCCGCGCATCAACGCGGCCGACCGCGAGCAGCGGCACGCCCGCCAGGAGGCCGCCAAGAAGTCCGGCGCCCTGGACTGGGCCGAGTGGTGGGCGCTCGCCGCCAATGACCCCGTGCTCGCCGAGCCCACAGCCAAGCGGTTCGAGATCTACGGAGAGCACGCGGACGGCGACACCCCGCCCGCCGAGTGGCACGTCCGCACCCTGCGCGAGGCGGGCTTCGCCGAGGCGCGCACGGTGTGGGCGTCCCCGTCGGACGCTTTGGTCCTAGGCCTGAAGTAGGTACTTCTGGTTTCCTACGTAGAGGGGCGGTACGGATCACCGATCCGTACCGCCCCTCTACGTAGGCATCGTTTTACGGTTGTGCAGGCGTCGATTTACGGTCCCCACGACGTGCGGGACCTCCGCCTTACAGGACCTTCGACAGGAACGACTTCGTCCGGTCGTGCGACGGGTTCGTGAGTACGTCACGCGGGTGGCCGGATTCGACCACCACTCCTTCGTCCATGAACACCAGGCTGTCGCCGACCTCGCGCGCGAAGCCCATCTCGTGCGTGACGACGATCATCGTCATGCCGGACTCGGCGAGGTCGCGCATGACGTCGAGCACGTCGCCGACCAGCTCCGGGTCGAGCGCGGACGTCGGCTCGTCGAACAGCATCAGCTTCGGGTCCATCGCGAGCGCGCGGGCGATCGCCACGCGCTGCTGCTGGCCGCCGGAGAGCTGCGAGGGGTAGTTCTTCGCCTTGTCGGCGAGGCCCACCCGCTCCAGGAGCTGGCCCGCGCGCTCCCGCGCCTCCGCCTTGGCCTGGCCCTTGACCTGGACCGGCGCCTCCATGACGTTCTCCAGGGCCGTCATGTGCGGGAAGAGGTTGAAGCGCTGGAAGACCATGCCGATGTCCCGGCGCTTCATGGCGACTTCGCTGTCCTTCAGCTCGTACAGCTTGTCGCCCTTCTGCCGGTAGCCCACCAGCTCCCCGTCGACGTACAACCGCCCGGCGTTGATCTTCTCCAGGTGGTTGATGCAGCGCAGGAACGTCGACTTGCCGGAGCCGGACGGGCCGATGAGGCAGAACACCTCGCCGGACGCGACCTCCAGGTCGATGCCCTTCAGGACCTCGACGTGTCCGAACGACTTGTGGACGCCCTCGGCCTTCACCATGGCGGTCATCGGATGCCTCCCCCACGGTTGCTGAGCGACAGCATGTTGGCCTTGATCTTCTGCCAGGGTGTGTCCGGCAGGGCGCGCGAGGAGCCGCGCGCGTAGTAGCGCTCCAGGTAGAACTGACCGATGCTGAGGACCGAGGTCATGATCAGGTACCAGGTGGCGGCCAGGAGCAGCGTCTCCACCGTCGCGCCGGACGAGTTGCCGATGTCCTGGGCGTACTTCAGGAGCTCGTAGTACTGCACCGCCGCGACCAGCGACGTCGTCTTGAGCATGTTGATGACTTCGTTGCCCGTAGGCGGCACGATCACGCGCATCGCCTGCGGGATGACGACGCGGCGCAGCGTCTTGTTGTGGCTCATGCCGAGCGCCTGCGACGCCTCCGTCTGGCCCTCGTCGACCGAGAGCAGGCCCGCGCGGCAGATCTCCGCCATGTACGCGGCCTCGTTCAGGCCGAGCCCCAGGAGCGCCGTCAGGAACGGCGTCATGAAGTCCGACCACTCGTCCTTGTAGATCGGACCGAGGTTGATGTACTCGAAGACGAAGCCGAGGTTGAACCAGATGAAGAGCTGGACCAGGACCGGCGTACCGCGGAAGAACCAGATGTAGAACCACGCGATCGACGAGGTCACCGGGTTCTTCGACAGGCGCATCACTGACAGCGTGATGCCGCCGACCACGCCGATGAGCATCGACAGGAACGTCAGGATGAGCGTCTCGCGGACGCCCTTCATGATGCGGTCGTCGAAGAAGTTGTCCGGGATCGCGTTCCAGTTGATGTCGCCGTTGGCGAACGCGATGACGATCGCGACGAGCACGCCGATGGCGAGCACGGCCGCGATATACCGGCCGAAGTGGCGCACCGGGATCGCTCTGATCGCCTCGGGGGCGGAGCGCGGCGGCTCATCCTTGGGCGCGGAGCCGCCCGACTTGCTGATGTCCGTTGTCACGGGTGTGGCCTTTCAGCGACGAGATGACGAGACGCGGTCACTTGCCGCCGTTGATCTTGGCTTCCTTGACTGCGCCGGCGTCGACGCCCCACTCCTTGATGATCTTCTCGTACTGGCCGTTCGCGATGATCGCGTCCAGCGCCATCTTGATCGCGTCACGGAGCTTCGGGTTGTTCTTGGCGATGGCGATGCCGTACGGAGCGGCCTCGACCTGCTCGCCCACGAGCTGGAAGTCCTTGCCGCCGCCCGAGGTCTTCACCGCGAACGCGGCGACCGGGAAGTCCGAGGAGCCCGCGTCCGCACCGCCGGAGCGCAGCCGGGTCTGGGCCTGCTGGTCGTTGTCGAAGGACTCGATCGCGATCTTCTTGCCGCCCTTGCACTTCTTCGACTCGGCCTTGGCGAGGTCGTGCGAGACGGTGCCGCGCTGCACCACGATCTTCTTGCCGCAGAGGTCGGCCCAGGTCTTGATGCCCTGGTCGTCGCCCTTCTTGGTGTAGATCGAGACGCCCGCAGTGAAGTAGTCGACGAAGTCGACGCCGCTGCCGACCTTCTTGCCGGTCTCCTCGTCGATGCCCTCCTGACGGTTCTTGGTGTCCGTCATGGCCGACATGGCGATGTCGTAGCGCTTGGAGCGCAGACCGCCGAGAAGGGTGTCGAAGGTGCCGTTGTCGAACTCGAACCGGACGCCGAGCTGCTTGCCGAGCGCGTCGGCGATGTCCGGGTCGATGCCGACCGTCTTGCCTTCCTTGTCCTTGAATTCGACCGGCGGATAGGCGATGTCCGAGCCGACCTTGATCACGCCCTTGTTGCGGATGTTCGCGGGCAGCTCGTCGGAGAGCGGAGCGCTGACGACCTTGTCGCCGCCGCCCTCCTTCTTGTCCGTCTGGTCGCCGCAGCCGGTGAGCAGCAGCGTGCCGGCGACCGCGATCGCGCCGACAGCGACGATCCGGGACTTCGCGGACTTCGCGGCGGTCGTGCGACAAATGGAGCCTGCGGTCATAGGAGTCCTCCGGCGGATGGGGGAGTAGCCATGCGGTCGTGCACACACCTTCGGGTGTCGCGACCTCGTGTGATGAGGCATCTTGCCATTCGGACGGCCCGATTCTGGGGGCTGGAGATGTCAAAATCGGATAACGGGCGATCCGCAAAACCCAACAGGCCGGTGCGTGCCGGTCATTGGCGCACCGGGGCGAACAATCTCCAACCGTTCGATAACCACCCAATCTCGCTATGCGGACCGACCGAATGGAGTTTTCCCAATAATACGGACATTTTGCCCTTGAGGTCCACTAGATACTTGCTGTTCACATCGGTCTGACACAGATAGGGCTCGTCGGCGGTCGGAAGCATCCGGTAGAAAAGACGGTTACACCCCTCATCCGGGGCCCAGGGCACGTGTGCGGCGTGCCCGCGCGTTCGTACGTACCTCCCGTACCGCTTCGCCGACAGGCGGAGAGCCAACGGCCGACAGGCCCGCGGCTTCAGCACGGACGCGGTGCCCGCCCCACTTCTGCACCAGGAAGTGGTTCACCCTCAACCATGAAGACTTAAGGGGTCAGACACAGTGGCAGCGGAGATCGTCAATCCTCGCAGCGACAGCAGCGCCAGCCGTGGTGCGAGCGGCAGCACAGCCGGTCACGAAGGCACGGAGGAGCCCTTCGATCCGGCCTTCGCGCTGCATCGCGGCGGCAAGATGGCCGTCCAGGCGACCGTTCCCGTGCGCGACAAGGACGACCTGTCCCTGGCGTACACGCCCGGCGTCGCGAAGGTGTGCAGCGCCATCGCCGAGCAGCCCGAGCTCGTCCACGACTACACGTGGAAGTCCAGCGTGGTCGCCGTCGTCACCGACGGCACCGCCGTGCTCGGCCTCGGTGACATCGGCCCGGAGGCCTCGCTCCCCGTCATGGAGGGCAAGGCCATCCTCTTCAAGCAGTTCGGCGGGGTCGACGCGGTGCCCATCGCGCTCGCCACGACCGATGTCGACGAGATCATCGACACCGTGGTGCGGCTCGCGCCGTCGTTCGGTGGCGTGAACCTCGAGGACATCTCCGCGCCGCGCTGCTTCGAGATCGAGCGGCGGCTCCAGGAGCGGCTCGACATCCCGGTCTTCCACGACGACCAGCACGGCACGGCCGTGGTGACGCTGGCCGCCCTGCGCAACGCCGCGAGGCTGACCGGGCGCACCCTCGGCGACCTGCGGGCCGTCATCTCCGGCGCGGGCGCGGCGGGCGTGGCCATCGCGAAGTTCCTGCTCGAGGCGGGGCTCGGCGATGTCGCGGTCGCGGACCGCAAGGGCGTGGTGTCCCGGGACCGGGACGACCTCACCCCGGTCAAGCGGGAGCTCGCCGAGCTCACCAACAAGGCCGGGCTCAGCGGCTCGCTCGAATCCGCCCTGGCCGGCGCGGACGTCTTCATCGGCGTCTCCGGCGGTACGGTGCCCGAGCCCGCGGTCGCCTCGATGGCGCCGAACTCGTTCGTGTTCGCCATGGCCAACCCGAACCCCGAGGTGCACCCCGACATCGCCCACAAGTACGCCTCCGTGGTGGCGACCGGGCGCTCGGACTACCCGAACCAGATCAACAACGTGCTCGCCTTCCCCGGGATCTTCGCGGGGGCGCTGCAGGTGCGGGCCTCTCGGATCACCGAGGGCATGAAGATCGCCGCGGCCGACGCGTTGGCCGATGTCGTCGGGGACGAGTTGTCCGCCGACTACGTCATTCCGTCGCCGTTCGACGAGCGGGTGGCGCCGGCCGTCACAGCCGCTGTTGCGGCGGCCGCGCGGGCGGAAGGCGTCGCCCGCCGCTAGCGGTGGGGCCCCGCCTGCTTTGGGGCGGCGGGGCCCTTGCTCTTTCCCGGCGTGGGTGGCCCGCCGTCGGCGTCTGCGGGGCGGTGGGCGGATGTTTCTTTCCCACCCGCCCGCCCGTTTCTGGTTGCCCGGAGGGTGACCGTCTCCGGCGGGGGTGCGGCGCCGTTGGCGTCTGCTGCTCTGCTGCTCTGCTGCTCTGCTGCCGGTGCCGGTGCCGGTGCCGACGGCGATTGGGTTGCGGGGGCGTGGCGCCGGGCCGGGGCGCGGTGCGGGTCACATGCGTGGGGCGTTCCGAAGGCCCAGGGGCCAGGCATATCGTCGGCGCCATGTTCGCTGCCTACGCCGCCCGAATCGACCCCGACCAACCCCTCACCGGCCTGGAGCTGGGCGACCGCCCCGCCCCGGAATCCCGCCCGGGCTGGTCGACCGTGAACGTCAAGGCCGCCTCCCTCAACCATCACGACCTCTGGTCCCTGCGCGGAGTCGGCCTCGACGAGGACAAGCTCCCGATGATCCTCGGCTGCGACGCGGCCGGTGTCGACGAGGACGGCAACGAAGTCGTCCTGCACTCTGTCATCGGCCAGACCGGCCACGGCGTCGGCCCGCGTGAGCGCCGCTCCATCCTCACCGAGAAGTACCAGGGCACCTTCGCCGAGCAGGTCGCCGTCCCCACCTGGAACATCCTCCCCAAGCCCCGGGAGCTGTCGTTCGCCGAGGCCGCCTGCCTCCCCACGGCCTGGCTCACCGCGTACCGCATGCTCTTCACCAACGCCGGCGTACGCCCCGGAGACTCCGTCCTCGTCCAGGGCGCCGGAGGCGGTGTCGCCACCGCCGCGATCGTGCTCGGCAAGGCCGCGGGCCTGAAGGTCTTCGCCACCAGCCGCGACGAGGCCAAGCGCAAGCGGGCCCTCGAACTCGGTGCGGTGGAGGCCCTGCCGTCCGGAGCACGGCTGCCCCACCGGGTCGACGCCGTCATCGAGACCGTCGGCGCCGCCACCTGGTCCCACTCGATCAAGTCGCTCCGCCCCGGCGGCACCCTCGTCATCTCCGGGGCCACCAGCGGCGACCGTCCCTCCCACGCCGAGCTGACCCGCGTCTACTTCCTGGAACTGAAGATCGTCGGCTCCACCATGGGCTCCAAGGACGAACTGGAGGACCTGTTGTCGTTCTGCGCCGCCACCGGCGTACGGCCCGTCATCGACGAAGTGCTTCCCCTGGACCGCGCCCGCGAGGGCTTCGAGCGCCTGGAGGCCGGCGGTCAGTTCGGCAAGATCGTGCTGACGGTCTGACCCGGCTGTCCGGCCTCCTTCCCGCCTTCCGGCCTGCTCAGGGCTTCCCGCCGCTGTTTTTGACCCCCGCGCTGTCAACTAGGGTTGACGGCGCGGGGGGTGTCAACGTACGTTGACGCGCATGACCAAAGCAACGGATCTCGCCGAGCGCGCGGGCGATCGTGATCCACGAGTCGGGCTGCGAGCCGTCACCGCGCTGCGGCGCCTGGCGGAGCAGCTCGAGGCCGTGCAGGTGCGCAGCGCGCGCCAGCAGGGCTGGTCGTGGCAGGAGATCGCCGCGGAACTCGGCGTGAGCAGGCAGGCCGTGCACAAGAAGTACGGGAGGCAGTGATGTTCGAACGGTTCACCAGGGGTGCCCGGGACGTCGTCACGGGCGCCGTCGAGCAGTCCGAACGGGCGGGCGCCGACGCCATCGACGACGGGCACCTCCTGCTCGCGCTCCTCGACCGCGAGGGTACCCGCGCCTCCTTCGCCTTCGCCGCCCTCGGCGCCGACCGCCGCCGTGAGGACATCACGCGGGCGCTTGCCGAGGCCCAGCGCCGGGGTGGACTCACCCAGGCGGAGACCGAGGCCCTCGCCGGGCTCGGCATCGACCTCGAGGAAATCGTGTCCCGCGTCGAACAGACCCATGGCGCCGGTGCGCTGGCGGGTGTGGGCGCCCGGCGCGAACGCAAGGGCATCGCTGCCTGGATCGGGCACCGCAGCTTCACCCGGGACGCCAAGGACACCTTGGAGCGCGCCCTGCGCATCGCCACGGCCCGCCGCGACCGCAGCATCGGCGACGAACACATCCTCCTGGCCCTGACGACCCGCCCCGGAGTGACCGCGGAGGTCCTGGCGGACCACGGCGTGACACGGATGACGGTCGAACGCGTCCTGTACCAGCCCTGAGACCGGTTCGGGCGGAGGGCGGCGGTGCCGGTTCGGCCGGGGCGGCGGTGTCGGTTCGGGCGGCGGCCGATGGTGCCGGTTCGGGCGGCGGGCGATGGTGCCGGTTCGGGCGGCGGGCGGAGGCTCAGTCCCGCCGCCCGGGTCGGCCAAGCGGTCCACGGAGGCGGGAGCGGGGGGCGCGGCGGTGGCTGTGGCATGTGTGCCACCGCGTCCGTGTGCGCCGCCGCCGCGCCAGGGGCGTCAGGGCTTGGGGGGCTCCTCAGAGGCTCCGGCCGTCTCCGGTGCCTTGGGGGACCGCAGCGTCACACCGATGTGGGCAGCCGCCTCCGAGAGGTGACGGCGGACGTCGCGGAGTTGGTCCTCGGACACCCCGTGGTCGCGGGCCGCGTCGCGGATGTCGTCGCGGAAGCGGTCCAGGAGCCGGTCCAGGTCGCGCGCGGGCTCGCCGGTCGGCTCCTCGTGCGCCCAGTCCGGGACGTACTCCACGGGCACATCGTCCCGCTCGACTGTGAACAGGGGCCCCGGCCCGGACGTGTCGTCCTTCGGCGTCTTTGACGTCTTGTCCGATGTGCCGAAACCGAAGTCCACCGCGAAGTCCTTGCCGAACTCCTTCCCGAAGTCGCCGAACTCCTTCGCCAGCTCGCTCAGGCCCTCGCGGACTCCCGTCGGCCAGTCGCCCCGCGCGAAGTGGTCCTGCACCTGCTCCTGCACCCGCTTGGCCATGCGCTGCAACTCCTCCTGAGCCTGTGCCCGCACCTGCTCCTGCGCGTCCTTCGCCTGCCTGCGTGCCCGCTGTGCCTCCTCGCGGGCCCGGCGGCTTTCGTCCTTCGCCCGCCGCGCCTGCTCCTTCCACTCCTGCCGGGCGCGCCGGAACTCCTCCTTCGCCTGGCGCCACGCGTCGCCGTCGGTCCAGGAGCTGTCGAAGAAGTCCGACGGGTTCGGGAAGCTCGTGCCCGCGCTGCCGGACCTGCTGCCGGCGCGGGCCTCCTGCGCGGCCGCCCGCATCTCCCGGCGCAGCTCGCCCGCGGCGCCCTGCACGCCGTCGCGGATCTCGGCGGCGAGCCCCGCCACCGACTCGCGGATCTCCAGCTCCAGGTCGGCCAGCTCGCCGCTGCGGTCGGCCAGTTCGGCGCGGCCGGCGTCGGTGATGGCGTACACCTTCCGGCCGCCTTCGGTGGTGTGGGTGACCAGGCCCTCCGCCTCCAGCTTGGCCAGGCGCGGATACACGGTGCCGGCCGAGGGGGCGTACAGACCCTGGAAGCGCTCCTCGAGGAGGCGGATCACCTCATAGCCGTGGCGCGGGGCCTCGTCCAGGAGCTTCAGCAGATACAGGCGCAGGCGGCCGTGGGCGAACACGGGAGGCATCTCAGAGCACCTTCTTGTCGGTCGGGCCGTCGGCGGTGTCCGCCTTCGGGGCGTCGGTGGGGGCGTCCGCGTCCGGGGTGCCGGGTGCGGCGACGGCCGGAGAGGTCGGGGTCGGGGGCGGGGAGTCCGCGGGCGGTGCGTCCCGCACGGGCTCGTCCGCCCCGTACAGATCTTCCTCCACCTCTTCGTCCACCGAGGGTTTGCGCAGGAGCGCGATCGAGCCGGAGAGTGTCTTCGCCCGCAGCCGGCCGCCGCCCGAGCCGAGCCTGCCGGTGATCTTCTTCGCGCCCCACTGGCCGGTGACCCGGAGGTCGTCGAACTCGCTGGAGACCGAGCCGCTCGTGGAGTTCGCCGAGACCTCCGCGTGGGTCGGGTGGGGGAGACGGACCGCGATCTCGCCCGAGATGCTCGTGAGCCCGACGTCCGCCGGGCCGGCGACCGGGTCCAGGTCCACGATCATCGAGCCGCTCACCGATTCGGCCTGAACGGAGGACCCGGAGCCCTCGAAGACCGTCAGGTCGCCGGAGATGGAATCGAACCGCAGGTCGCCGGTGACACCTTGGGCCTCGACGTTGCCCGAGACGGTCTTGGCGCGGACCGGGCCGGTGAGGCCGACGAGTGTGGCGTCGCCCGTGATGCCCCGGACCTCTGCGCGGCCCTCGATCCCGGAGACCACGGCGCCCGCCCCGATGACGCCCACCTCCACGCGGGTGCCGGCCGGCACGGCCAGCGAGACCACCGCGTCGCGGCGGGTGCCCATGGGGTCGAGCCACTCCAGGAGGCTCCGCCACGGCAGGTCGTCGTACGCGACGGACAGGGTGCCGTCGTGCTGTGTCACGGTGAGCGGAGGGCCCGAAATCTCGGAGACCTCCAGCCTGGCCGAGTCCTCATCTGTGCCTACGACATTCACCGTGCCGTTCACCACGCGCACGCGCAGTGTCCTCACGGGCTCGTCGAACGTCAGCTTCCTGGGCTCGGCGACGGACCACTCGGGCATGGTGGCGGACCTCCTTGAGCGGGGCGGACACGACGCGCCATATCGCGTCTGCGCTATACACGATATATCGCGGATACGGAAAGTCAAGACCTATCTCTTCTCCGCGTTCGCTCGCATCCGACCCAAGTCACCTGCGGTCACCCGCGGCCGTCCGCGGTCGCTTCTTGGCCACTTCTGAGCCAAAGGGCATGAATTGTCCTAGCGTGGGAGCCATGTCATCCGAGCCGTGGCCTCCTTCCCGGCCCTCCGAACCCGCCGACCCGGCCGGACCTCCCGTTGGCGCGCTGCTGCTCTGCCGGGCCGGGGCGGACTCCGTCGAGACGGTCGCGCAACTCCTGCGCGAGCGGATGCTGCTCGCGCCCGCGGGTGACGAGTGGAGCGTGCTCGTGCCCGAGGGCAAGCCCTGGCTGCACGGCGGCGAGCCGGTCGACCGCGTGCTCAACGGCTGGGCCACCGCCCTCGCCGTCGGCTCGTCGTGGCCCGTGCTCGCGCTGTGGTGGGACGCCGACCGCTGCGGCTACACGCTCGCGGCGGGCTTCCGGCGGACGGTCGGGTACGTGTGGCTGGCGAACGGAACCCCGGTCGGCGAGGACGAGGCGATGCGGACGTTCGCCGCCCGCCTCGGCCTGGACCCGGTGTTCGACATGCAGGCCCTGGACGCGCTGACCCGGCCCGACCCGGGAGCCGACGCGCGGGCCCGTATGCGGGGGCTCCTCGCGGTGCTCACCCGGGCGGGCGTCGACCTGCCTCCCGGCCTGCGGCCCGGCGAACCGGCCGACCGGCTGCGGGAGGCGGCCCACGTGTGGGACGGCGTGCGCCAGGTCGAGTGGCCCGGCTGGCGGGACGCGGTCCGTGCCGAGCTCGACGCCGTGGAGCACGGCCCCCTGGCCCGGGCCCTGTCCGGCGCTCAGCTCGCGGCCGGGATCCCGCTCCTGTTCTGGTCCCTGCGCCGACGCGGTCGCGGCTGGGCGGTGGCGGGAGCCGTACTGGTGGTGCACGGGGCGCTGGGGCTGACGCGCGAGCGCGGAAGGGCGAGGGGTGAGGTGTGAGCGCGCGGCGAGGCGTGAGACCGGGATGCGCGCCCGGCCTGCCGCGCGGAGTGGACGTCAGGCCGCGCGGGAGGGCCGGTCGGCCGCGCGGGACGGACGCTCGGTCGCGCGGGAGGGGCGGTCGGCTGAACGGAACGGGGAAGACGGTCGGCCGCACGTGAGCCGCTCCGTCGCGCAGGGTGGCCGACCCGCCCGCGACTGAAGGGCTCAGCGGGCCTTCGTGGCGTCCAGTACCAGCCCGAGCAGCCGCTTCGCCTGCTCCGGGTCGTCCGGTGACGCCTGCTTGTGCGTCGTGGACAGGGCGATCCCGACGACCAGTTGGAGCAGGTCGGCGGGGGCGAGGTCGCGGCGGGCGGCACCGGCGTCCTGGGCCCGGGCGAGCAGCGCTGTCACCGCGTCGAGGATGCGTTGGTGGCAGTCGGTGCCGAGGGCTCCCGTCGCCTCCAGCTGCTCCAGCATCAGCGCGCCCCCAAGTCCCTGGTTCACGCGCGCGTGGTCGAGGAAGGCGCGCAGCCACTCCGCCAGGCCGTCGCCCGCCGAATCCGCCGACAGCAGGTCCCGCGCGCGGGCGCACAGCGTGTCGACGCGGTCCTTCAGAACGGCGGCGAGCAGTTCCGGGCGGCCTGAGAAGTTCCGGTAGAGC
Source organism: Streptomyces aureoverticillatus (assembly GCF_014649395.1). Classification (GTDB taxonomy): domain Bacteria; phylum Actinomycetota; class Actinomycetes; order Streptomycetales; family Streptomycetaceae; genus Streptomyces; species Streptomyces aureoverticillatus. The sequence goes on along the minus strand of NZ_BMSY01000001.1, from coordinate 225,282 downwards.
GTGCCCGGGCCCACTCCCGCTCGGCGGGCGATCTCGTTCAACGACGCCTCGGGGCCCGCCTCCGCGAAGGCTTCACGGGCGGCGGCGACGATGCGTTCGCGGTTCCGGACGGCGTCGGCCCGCGCGGGACGGCCGACGGCCGCTGTCCGCCCTTGCGGCTTCGGTTGTGGCTGCGGCTCGGTTTGCGGGTCGTTCATCTCTGCGTTCCCGGAGTCGTGGGGTTCCCGAGGGGCCGGGCGAGGTCGGTTCGGGTCGGGGGCGGGCTGGCTGTGCGGAGAAGTTCTCCGTATCGTACGCCGCAAGTATCCGGAGAGGTTCTCCGGAAAACGATGAAGGGTGGGGAGCATGAGCGACCTTCAGCGAGCCGGTGGGCTCGGGCGCGACAGTGGGCTCGGGCGAGCCGGGGTCTGGACCTTCGCCTTCGAGGGGCAGCCCGCGGGCCGGGTGCGCGAAGCCGCCGCGGAGATCGAGGAGTTGGGGTACGGGGCCATCTGGCACGGAGAGGCGTTCGGGCGGGACACGTTCGGGCAGGCGTGGCTGCTGCTGTCCGCCACGCGGCGGCTCGTCGTCGCGTCCGGCATAGCCAACATCGCCTACCGCGAGCCGCTCGCCATGGCCAACGCCGAGCGGACCTTGGGCGAGGCGTTCCCCGGGCGCTACGTCCTGGGGCTCGGCGGACACCGCGTCGACGACACCGTCATGGAGGTGGACGGCTATCCGGTGCCCGCGCGTGGGCGGGCGGTCGCGACCATGCGGGGCTATCTGGACGCCATGGACGCGGCTCCCGCGCACGGCCCGGTGCCGGACCCCGCGCCGCGCCGGGTCCTCGCCGCCCTCGGGCCGAAGATGCTCGGTCTCGCCGCCGAGCGCACCTGGGGCGCGCATCCCTACTTCGTCCCGGTGGAGCACACCGCGCGGGCGCGGGACATTCTGGGGCCGGGCGCGTTCCTGGGGGTCGAGCAGGCCGTCGTACTCGACCGGGACCGCGCGCGGGCACGTGAGGTGGCCACGGAGCATGTCGCCGGGTACCTGCGGGCACCGCACCAGGTCGCGAGCCTGCGTCGGCTCGGCTTCGGCGAGGAGGACACGGCCGGGGCGCCCAGCAGCCGCCTCGTGGACGCGATCGTCGCCTACGGAGGCGTCGACGTGCTCCACGCGCGCGTGGCGGAGCACCTCGCGGCCGGAGCGGACCACGTCTGTGTACAGGTGCTGACGGCGGACCCCGGCGAGCTGCCGATGCGGCAGTGGCGTGAGCTGGCGCCGGCACTCACCGCCTGACCGGCGCCCCACCCCGAGGGCCCCGCACCCGTCAAGGGTGGCCCCGCGCCCCGTGAGCCACCCCCACCGCCTACCTCCGCCCTCGCCGCTCCCCTCGCATCCCGAACAGCTCCGCCCACTCCCCGGCACCGAGGTCCTTGGGCAGCCGCGCGCCGCCGTCCCCGCGCCGCCGTGCCCACTCCTGGATCCGGCGCCGGGGCAGGTCGGGGGCCGCCGCGGCGACGATCTGGGGGAGCCCTCGGCCCCGGCCGGTGAACACCCGGCGGACGAACTCCTGGTACTCCTCCCGTCGCTCGCCCGCCACCAGCGGCCGCTCCCGGCGGGTGATCGTCAGCAGGCCGCCGTCGACGTTCGGGCGTGGCCGGAACGCCGCGGCGGGAACGCGGCCTTCGAGGCCGAACTCGTACCAGGGCCACCACTGGGCCGTCATCAGCGTCGCCCCGCCGACCCCGGCACGGCGGCGCGCGACCTCCCACTGCACGAGCAGGACGGCATCGGTCCAGGCCGGTGAGCGCAGGATGCGGCGCAGCATCGGGGTGGTCTCGTGGAAGGGCAGGTTGCCGACCAGGACGTGCGGTGCGGTGGGCGCCCGGAACCGCAGGAAGTCGGCGGTGACGATCGTTGTCGAGGGGCTGGTGCGCCGCCGCAGCCGTTCGGCCCGGCGGTGGTCGATCTCGATGCCCGTCAGGCGTCGGCCGAGCTTCTCCAGGGGGAGGGTGAGCGCGCCGTCTCCGGTGCCGATCTCGACGATCGGGCCGTGGGTGCGGCCCACGAGGTCGACGAAGGTGCTGATGGTGCTGCGGTCGGTGAGGAAGTTCTGGCCGAACTCATGACGGCCAGGGGCTTGCGTGCGCACAGGGTCTCCGCGGCTTCGAGGTAAGCCGGGCAGCACGAAGTGCCGCTCGGCGCTTACGCGTTGAAGCGGCGGGGCGTTCCCGAATGAAGTGAGGTCGGCCCGCCGCTAGGCGCGGCGGATCCTCGTGACAGCGGCGGCTGCGAAGGCACACATGCGAGGCAGCGTACGTGGCGGCCGGGTCTCCGTGGCAAGTGATTTTTCTGGGGCATCCCGGCATCCGGGCGTCCAGGCTCCCACCCGAGCCCAGGAACCGGAGTTCCCCCCGGGGCATGCCCCAGGGGAACCGGCATGCCCCGGGGGGAACCGACATCCCCGGAGAAGCCGATTACTCGTCCTCGTCCTCATCGTCCAGCCTCGCCAGCCACGTGGCGAGGCGCTCGACCGGGACCTCGAAGTCCGGGTTGAGGTCCACGAAGGTGCGGAGCTGCTCGGCGAGCCACTCGAAGGTGACCTCCTCCTCGCCGCGCCGCTTCTCCAGCTCCTCGATGCCACGGTCGGTGAAGTACAACTCTTGCTCCTGATGCGGGCGGGACCCGGACCTGCGGCCGGGGTCGATTTCGTTCCGTTTCATCGTACGGGCGTACGCCGGTCGGCCCGGTGCGGCCGTACGCCGGTGGGCCCGGCCCCAGGTCCCGTACCAGGACTCGGGGCCGGGCCCACCCGACGTACCGAACTGCGTGAACCGCCGCGGACTAGGCCTCGAAGACCTCGCGCAGCAGCTGCTCCTGCTCCTGCTCGTGGCGCTTCTTGGAGCCGACCGCCGGGGACGAGCCGTGCGGGCGCGAGATGCGCCGCAGCCGCTCGCCGTGCGGGATGTCGGCGCCGACCGCCAGGTCCAGGTGGTCGATCAGGTTGAGGGCGATGAAGGGCCACGCGCCCTGGTTCGCCGGCTCCTCCTGGGCCCACAGGTACTTCTCGGCGTTCGGGAACTTGGCGATCTCCGCCTGGAGCTCGGCACCCGGCAGCGGGTACAGCCGCTCGATGCGGATGATCGCCGTGTCCTTGACACCGCGCTTCTGCCGCTCGGCCTCCAGCTCGTAGTAGAGCTTGCCGGCGCAGAAGACGACCTTGCGGACCGCGTTCGGGTCCACCGACTCGTCGCCGATGACGGGACGGAAGCCGCCCGAGGTGAACTCCTCCGTCTTGGAGGCGGCCGCCTTCAGGCGCAGCATCCACTTCGGCGTGAAGACCACCAGCGGCTTGTGGTGCGGGTTGTGCACCTGCCACCGCAGGAGGTGGAAGTAGTTCGACGGGAGGGTCGGCATCGCGACCGTCATGTTGTTCTGCGCGCAGAGCTGCAGGAAGCGCTCCGGGCGGGCCGACGAGTGGTCGGGGCCCTGGCCCTCGTAGCCGTGCGGCAGCAGCAGGGTGACGCCGGACGTCTGGCCCCACTTCTGCTCGGCCGACGAGATGAACTCGTCCACGACCGTCTGCGCGCCGTTGACGAAGTCGCCGAACTGCGCCTCCCACATCACGAGGGACTCGGGACGCGCCAGGGAGTAGCCGTACTCGAAGCCCATGGCCGCGTACTCGGAGAGCAGCGAGTCGTAGGCGTTGAAGCGGGCCTGGTCCTCGGAGAGGTACAGCAGCGGCGTGTAGTCGTCGCCCGTGTTGCGGTCGATGAGGACCGCGTGGCGCTGGCCGAACGTGCCGCGGCGGGAGTCCTGGCCCGCCAGGCGCACCGGGGTGCCCTCCAGGAGGAGGGAGCCGATGGCGAGGGTCTCGCCCATGCCCCAGTCGATCGTGCCGTCCTCGACCATGGCCGCGCGGCGCTGCAGCTGCGGCAGCAGCCGCGGGTGCACGGTGACGTGGTCGGGGATGTTGACCTGGGACTCGGCGATCCGCTTGACGACTTCCTGGCTGATCGCCGTGTTGACGGTCACCGGGAACTCGGCCTGCGGCTCGGGAACCTCCGCCGGGGCGGGCTGGGAGGTGGCCTCGCGGACCTCCGTGAAGACCTTCTCGAGCTGGCCCTGGTAGTCCTGGAGGGCCTGCTCGGCCTCTTCCAGGGTGATGTCGCCGCGACCGATCAGGGACTCGGTGTAGAGCTTGCGGACCGAGCGCTTCTTGTCGATCAGGTCGTACATCAGCGGCTGCGTGAACGCCGGGTTGTCGGACTCGTTGTGTCCGCGGCGGCGGTAGCAGATCAGGTCGATGACGACGTCCTTGTTGAACGCCTGACGGAACTCGAAGGCGAGCCGCGCGACGCGGACGACGGCCTCGGGGTCGTCGCCGTTCACGTGGAAGATCGGCGCCTCGATCATCCGGGCCACGTCCGTGGAGTACATCGACGAACGCGAGGACTCCGGAGCGGCCGTGAAGCCGACCTGGTTGTTGATGACGATGTGGACCGTGCCGCCCGTGCGGTAGCCGCGCAGCTGCGACATGTTGAGCGTCTCGGCCACCACGCCCTGGCCCGCGAAGGCCGCGTCACCGTGCAGGGCGACCGGCAGGACCGTGAAGTCCGTGCCGCCCTTGTTGATGATGTCCTGCTTGGCGCGGACGACGCCCTCCAGGACCGGGTCCACCGCCTCCAGGTGCGAGGGGTTGGCGGTGAGCGAGACCTTGATCTGCTCGCCGTCCAGGCCGGTGAAGGTGCCCTCGGCGCCCAGGTGGTACTTGACGTCTCCGGAGCCGTGCATCGACTTCGGGTCGAGGTTGCCCTCGAACTCGCGGAAGATCTGCGCGTACGACTTGCCCACGATGTTCGCGAGGACGTTCAGGCGGCCGCGGTGGGCCATGCCGATGACGACCTCGTCCAGGCGGGACTCGGCCGCGCTGTCGATGACCGCGTCGAGCAGCGGGATGACGGACTCGCCGCCCTCCAGGGAGAAGCGCTTCTGGCCGACGTACTTCGTCTGCAGGAAGGTCTCGAAGGCCTCGGCGGCGTTCAGCCGGCGCAGGATGCGCAGCTGCTCCTCGCGCTCCGGCTTGGAGGCGTGCTGGCGCTCGATGCGGTCCTGCAGCCACTTGCGCTGCTTCGGGTCCTGGATGTGCATGAACTCGACGCCGGTGGTGCGGCAGTACGAGTCGCGCAGGACGCCGAGGACGTCGCGCAGCTTCATCATCGACTTGCCCGCGAAGCCGCCGACGGCGAACTCGCGCTCCAGGTCCCAGAGCGTCAGGCCGTGCTCGGTGATGTCCAGGTCCGGGTGCTTGCGCTGCTTGTACTCCAGCGGGTCCGTGTCGGCCATGACGTGGCCGCGGACGCGGTAGGAGTGGATCAGCTCGAAGACGCGGGCGGCCTTGGTGACGTCGTCGTCGTGGCTGGCGTCGATGTCCTTGAGCCAGCGGACCGGCTCGTAGGGGATGCGCAGGGCCTCGAAGATCTCGTCGAAGAAGCCGTTCTCCCCGAGGAGGAGGTTCGCGACGATGCGCAGGAACTCGCCGGACGCCGCACCCTGGATCACGCGGTGGTCGTACGTCGAGGTCAGCGTCATGACCTTGGAGATGCCCAGCTTGTTCAGGGTGTCCTGGGAGGTGCCCTGGAACTCCGCCGGGTAGTCCATCGAGCCGACGCCCATGATGACCGACTGGCCGGGCATCAGGCGCGGGACGGAGTGGACCGTGCCGAGGCCGCCGGGGTTGGTCAGGGAGACCGTGACGCCGGTGAAGTCGTCCATCGTGAGCTTGTTGTCACGGGCACGGCGGACGATGTCCTCGTAGGCCTGCCAGAACTCGAAGAAGTTCAGCGTCTCGGCCTTCTTGATGCCCGCCACCACGAGCTGGCGGTCGCCGTTGGGCTTCACCAGGTCGATGGCCAGGCCGAAGTTGATGTGCTCCGGCTTGACGAGGGTGGGCTTGCCGTCCTTCTCCGCGTAGGAGTGGTTCATCGACGGCATGGCCTTGATGGCCTGCACCATCGCGTACCCGATGAGGTGCGTGAAGGAGATCTTCCCGCCGCGGGCGCGCTTGAGGTGGTTGTTGATGACGATGCGGTTGTCGAACAGCAGCTTCACCGGGACGGCGCGCACGGACGTGGCCGTGGGCAGCTCCAGGGAGGCGTTCATGTTCTTCGCCACGGCCGCCGACGGGCCGCGCAGCGGCACGTACTCGGGACCCGCGGTCTCCTTGGCGTCCTTGGACGCCTTGGCGGGCTCCGCCTTCGCGGGCGCGGCCTTGGCGGCGGCGGGCTTCGCGGTGGCGGGCTTGGCGGCGGGGGCCGGGGCCTGCGCGGCGGGCGCGGCGGCTGCCGCGGGCTTCGCCGGAGCGGGCTGTGCGGCGGCCGGGGCGGGGGACGTGGTGGACGCGGCCCCCGCGGCCGCGTCACCCGCCGGCATGGCCGGGGCGGAGGCAACGCCTGCGCCTACTCCCGGCTTGTAGTCGGCGAAGAAGTCCCACCAGGCACGGTCGACCGAATTCGGGTCCTGGAGGTACTGCTGATAGATCTCGTCGACGAGCCACTCATTGGGACCGAACGCGGCAGCAGGGTTCTTGCCCTGCGCTTCTTGGTCGGTCGTGGTGCTCGAGTTACTGGGGGACTGTGGCGACACGGCGGCAACCGCCCTCTTCCGCTTCACAAGGTGATGGACAGCGGAAATAAAGGCTACGCCTCCATCGACGCACAGTGCAGACCGGGCCGGTCATCCGTCGCGTAAGTCACACTGGAAAGCTGGTTTCGGCGCTGTAAATGGCGGGAAACAAGCGAAGTTTGCCTACAGCAGTGCAGCACGTGGTGCCCTGGTGGGGACGTCTGTGCACGTCCTGCGTACGCCCTGGGTGCGTCGACACGCGGCTGCGGCCCGTCCCGCGCGCGATGAGCACGCCCGGAGAGCGCTTCCACTTCGAACCTTACGTCAACTTCAGGCCTCGGGCAGGCCCGGAAGGGTGACCTGAATTCGGCACCCCCGCGTCGATTCGGCCACACCGATGTGCCCGCCGTGCAGATCGACGGCCCAGCGCGCGATCGCGAGCCCGAGTCCCGTACCGCCGTCGCTGCCGGGTGGGGCGCCGGCGTGCGCGCCGCGGTTGAAGCGCTCGAAGACCCGGTGCCACTCCGACTCCGGAATGCCGGGGCCCTCGTCGAGGACCTCCAGGTCCAGGGACTCGGGGTAGAGGCCGCGCCGGGCACGCACCGTGACGCGGCCGTGCGGCGGGCTGTGCTTGACCGCGTTGTCGATGAGGTTGGCGACGACCTGGTGCAGGCGCTCGGCGTCCGCGTGCGCCGTCAGCTCCGGAGGGGACACGTCCAGGTGCAGATGGACGTCCGTACGCGTGTGACTGCCGGAGCCCGACGTCATCCCCTTGCGCGCGGAAGCCACCATGTTGGCCTCCTTCAGGACACCCGACAGATAGGGCCACACTTCGAAGCGGCGCGCTTTGAGGGGGACGACTCCGTTGTCCAGGCGGGACAGGTCGAGCAGGGTCTCCACCAGACGGCCCAGGCGCTCGGTCTGCTTCAGGGCCGTACGCATCGTCTCCGGGTCGGCCGCCGAGACGCCGTCGACGACGTTCTCCAGGACGGCGCGCAGCGCGGCGATGGGGGTGCGCAGCTCGTGCGAGACGTTGGCGACCAGCTCCTTGCGCTGCTGGTCCTGCGCCTCCAGGTCGTCGGCCATGCGGTTGATCGTCATGGCCACGTCGCCGAGCTCGTCGCGGCGGTCGGCCCCGCGCACGCGGCGCGTGTAGTCGCCGTGCGAGACCGCGCGGGCCACCGAGTTCATCTCGTCCAGCGGCGCCGTGAGGCTGTGGGCCACGAACTGAGTGATCAGCAGGGTGGCGATCACGGAGAAGACGGTGATGAAGCGGAGCTCGGTCTCCGTCTCCATGGCCACCATCAGCAGCCCCGTGGTGATGAAGACCGAGACGACGACCAGGGTGCCCAGCTTCGTCTTGATGGAGAACGGCCTGAGGCCCGCGAAGGGCCCGTTGAGGCCGATGCCCCCGCCCCGGTCGCAGCGCCACTGCCGGGCCCGGTCCAGGGAGGGCTCCGTCGTGCCGCCCGGCGTGCCGTGGGCACTGCCCGGCGTACCGCTCAGGGCGCCGCGAGCCGTGCCGTCGGCGGCGCCGGGGTCCGCCGTCATGGCGTCGGGGTCTCCAGGGCGTACCCGACCCCGTGGACCGTACGGATGCGCTCCGCTCCGATCTTGCGGCGCAGCGCCTTGATGTGGCTGTCGACGGTGCGGGTGCCGGACGCGTCGGCCCAGTCCCACACCTCGGCGAGCAGCTGCTCGCGCGACAGCACCGCGCGCGGGGTGTTCGCCAGGCACACCAGGAGGTCGAACTCCGTGGGTGTCAGGTGTACGTCCTCGCTGCGCACCCGCACACGCCGCTGGGCGTGGTCGATCTCCAGCTCGCCCAGGCGCAGGATGCCGCTGCGCGGTGTCGTGGCCGCGAGCGCCGCCCGCTCGACCCGGCGCAGCAGCACGTGCACGCGCGCGGCCAGCTCGCGCATCGAGAACGGCTTGGTCATGTAGTCGTCGGCGCCGACGCCGAGCCCGACCAGCATGTCGGTCTCGTCGTCCCGCGCGGTGAGCATCAGCACCGGCACCGGCCGCTGGGCCTGCACGCGACGGCAGACCTCCAGGCCGTCGAAACCCGGCAGCATGATGTCGAGGATCAGTAGATCCGGCTGCCATGCCTGTGCGGTGTCCACTGCCGCCGGCCCGTCCGCCGCTGTTTGCACGACGAAACCCTCGGCGCGCAACCGGGCGGCGATGGCGTCGACGATCGTCGGGTCGTCCTCGACCACCAGAACCCGGCGCTGGGCGCCCGGCATCGCTGCCGTGGCGCTGTTGTGGGAGGTGTGTGTCTGCTCCATCGCCCCGCCCCTGACGTGATCGCTTGGTGTCCGGTCAGCAGAGTACGGGGCGTGAAGGCCCCTCGGCTACGCAGCCCTTGCCGCGAGATGAACCACGTCCGGTACGCCCCGGGCAACGGGGATCTCTTCCGTACGTACCTGTTGGAACCCGGCATTCCGTAGAGCGGAGTCGAAAGCGGGTGAGGGCTGCGCCGACCACACGGCGAGAACGCCGCCGGGGTTCAGACGGGCCTGGCAGGCGGCGAGGCCGGCGGGGGAGTAGAGGCTCTCGTTGTCCTCTGTGACGGTCCAGTCGGGGCCGTTGTCGATGTCGAGACACAGGGCGTCGTATTTGGCGGGTGAGGCGTTGGCGCCTGCGAATGAGCCGTTGACATATGCGACCAGATCGGTGTGCAGGATCTCCGTGCGCGGGTCCGCGAGCGCCTGCCGGGAGAGTTCCGAGAGCGGCCCGTCGCGGTGCCAGTCGATGATGGCCCGCTCGCGCTCGACCACGGTGATGCGGCCCCAGCGGGGGTCGGCGGCCGCGTGGGCGAGGGAGAAGCCGACGCCCAGGCCGCCGATGAGGACGCTCGGCCGCGGCCGTCCGTCCAGGGCGTCGTACGCCGCGTCGATCAGGAGCCGCTCCGAGCGGCCGTCGGAGGTGTCCATGAGGAACATGCCGTTGGCAATGATCTGCAGCAGGTCTCCGTGGCGCCGCAGCACGACTTCGCCGTAGGGGCCTTCGCGCCGGTCGAGAACCACGGGGGGATCAGGTCGGTACGGGGTGTGCATCCGCCCATCTTCCCGCCGAACGGGGTGGGTGTGGGGAGCGCGGGTGGGGCGCGGGAAGACGCGGTAGGGACGCGGCTCCGCGGGACGCCGGGGAATGGTGTGGGGTTGCTGTGAGTTCCTGTGAATCGCGCCTCACGTGGCGTCGGTCATAGACAGCGCGGGAAAGATCGGTGAAGCGTGATCCGTGATCTCTCCGTGATGGAAGATCTGTGAAGCCGTGATGGAGGGAGCGCCTCAGCGTGAACCGGTCTGGGCGGGTTTCTGGCGGGGTCGCGGGTTCTGACGGGGGCGCCGCCGCGGGGGTGGAGGGTTCGCCCGAGACTGTGGGTGCGGTGGCCGGTGGGGCCGGGCTTGTGCCCGGTCTTGTGGTGCGTGACGCCCTTGTGGTGCGTGATGCCGTGGTCGGCGCTCCTGGGCCCATGGGGTACGACGCCGGGGTCGGCGAGTCGGGGGTCGCGACGTTGGACGCGGTGCCCAGTCAGGCGGGGAGGCGGGCGCTGGGCGTGCCCGCAGGGTGTGGGGGTGCCGTCGAGTCGGCGCTCGTCGCCGAGGATTCGTTCGCGGGTGGCGCTGCCTGCGGCGGGTCTGCGGCGAGTGTGCCCGCTTGCGTTGGGTCTGTCGCGGGTGGGGCCGTCGGTGGCGGCGGGGCTGCGGTGGGCGGGGCCGGTGCCCGCGGTGCGCGGATGCGGGCGTGGGCGCGACTGCGCGGGCTGCGGCCCTGGCGGCTGCTGCCCTCGCCGGCTGGAACGCCCTTCACCTTCGGGTACGCCCTCGTCCTTCTCGTCACCTCGCTCTTCACCGAGTACGCGGACCCCTCCCTCATCTCCTCGCTGCACCAGGGTTCGAGCACGGACGTGGCGCACCTCGCGGACCGCCCCGCGTTCGTCCTCGTCGCCAGCGCGCTGTGGATCGCGGGCGGCGTCACGTCGCCGTACGCCATCGGGTTCCTGCTGGTCCTCACCGCCCTGGAACGTCGCATCGGCGCACTGCGTACGGCGGGTGTCTTCCTGCTCGGACACATCGTCGCCACGCTGGCCACCGAGGTGCCGGTCGGACTCTCGGTGCTGGCAGGGCATCTGCCCGGGAGTTCCCTGCACCGGCTCGACTACGGCATCAGCTTCGGCGTCGCCGCGAGCGTCGGCGCGCTCGCCGGGCTGCTCACGCCCTGGCTGCGCTGGGCCGTCCTCGCGGGGTTCGGCTGGATGCTCGTCACGGATCTCGTCGCCTTCACCGACCCGATGACCAACTGGGGTCATCTGCTCGCGCTCGCCGTCGGCGTCGCGACGTGGCCGCTGCTGGGGCGGCGGGGGGCGGGCGCGTCCGCGTAGGGCGTACGCCCGGGCTGCCTGAGTGGCCGTGCGGCCGGGCTTCCTGATCAGGTCGTTCGGCCGGGGTTCCTGAGGCGGCCGTACGGCGGCCCTTCTGCCCTGCCATGAGGCCCCGTTCTGCCGTGAGATCGGCGGAACCTACGGCTCCGAATAAAACCCTTGCGGCGCAAGGTACTTCGCGACTATCTTGTACCGCATGACAAAGGAACTGGCCGCGACGCACGACCAGCGGCGCAGTCAGTTGCTGCGCGGGGTGCTCGACCTGTGCCTGCTCGCGCTCATCGGCGAACGGCCTCGTTATGGCTACGAGTTCGTGGAGGCCCTCACCGACAGCGGCCTCGACCTGGTGAGCGAGGGCAGCATCTATCCCCTGCTCGCACGCATGGAGCGAGCCGGGCTGGTCGATTCCTACCGTGCTCCGTCCGCTGCGGGCGGAGCACCGCGCAAGTACTACCGCCTCACCGAAGCGGGCACGGCCGAGCTGACCGCGGGCCGCGCCACCTGGAGCACCTTCACGGTGGCGGTCTCCAGGACCTTGCAGGGGGAGGGGGACGGGCGGGGCGAGCGGGACGAGGACGAGAAGGACGCACGAGACGGCGACACGGGGGACGCGCGACATGGCACACCAGACGACGAGTGAGACCACGACCAGCGAGACCATCAGCGAGGCTGCGGCTCGCGATAGCGAGGTCGACGCGACGGCGGGGGACGGCAAGACGGCGGTCGACGGCGAGGCGATCAACGGCAAGGCGGCCGACGCGGCGGAACGCGCCCGCGTCCTGGCGGTCTGCCGGAGCAACTGGGAGTACAGAGGCATCGACGACGCCTCCACACACGAGATGCTGGCCGAGCTCTCCGCGCACCTGGACGAGGCCGCCGCAGCGGGCCGCTCGGCGCGGGACGTGGTCGGCGCGGACGTGAAGGCGTTCGCCGCGGCCTGGGCCCGGGCGCGCACGCCCCTGCATCAGCGGGCGCTGCGGATGGCGGCGCTGACCCCGTTCGTCCTGGGCTCGCTGCTGCTCCTCACGCACCTCCTCGACTGGACGCTCACGCTGTCCGTCGAGACGTCGCGCATAGCCTTCTACGCGGTGATACTCGCGGGCACGGTCGCCCTGGAGATCAGGCGCGGATCCCTCGGCTTCAAAGGCTGGCTGCTCGTCGGACTGGCAGCAGTGGCCTCCGCCCAGCTCACCACCTGGCTCACGGGCGACGACACGCTCTTCCGGCTGCCGCTCTGGGGGACGCTGCTCCTGATGCTGCCCGGACTGCCGTACGCCTACGTGGACACCCGCGCGAGAAAGATGGCGGCCGCGGCCGCCGAGTAGGCCGGCGGCCGGCGGGTCGGCGGCCCCCGAGCCCGCAGGTCGCGCGGGCCGGATCGGCGGCGGGCGAGGCGGGGCATGAGCTCCGGGATGTGCGCGCCCAGCGGGCCGCGAGGGGCGTGAGGCCAACGCGCCTTGCGGGCCGTCAGGGCCAACGCGCCCAGCGGGCCGCCAGCGCGACCGGCGGCCCGCCGGATCGGGCCGGATCAAGGCGGCTCAGGCCAGTTCCTTCAGCTCCTCCGGCTCTCCTCCAGCTCCTCCAACTCCACTCCCGACTTCCACCGCGCGCTAGTCAGCTCTGCCACGACCCGCCACCCCAGCGACTCGTACAGGGCCCGTCCGGCCGGCGTCCCGGCCAGCACGCCGATCTCCGCGCCCTGTTCGAGGGCCGCGGCGGTCAGCGTGCGCATGACGAGGCTCCCCAGGCCCCTGCGGCGATGCTCCGGGGAGGTCTCGATCTGGTCGGCGACCGCCGTGCGGCCGGTCGGCGCGATCTGGCCGCGGGCCGCCCAGGAGCCGTCGTCGGCGGCGACCATCGTGTGGATGACGCCGCCGCGCGCCCAGGTGCGCAGCCGGTAGCCGTCGGGGGCGGTCAGCCGGTGCGGGGCGACGGGCGTGAGGGGCACGGTCATCAGGTAGCCGGGCTCCGGGTCCAGCCACCACTCGGGGCCCAGCCAGGGTGCGAGGCGGTCCGGGTGGTCGAAGACCTTCAGCCAGACATCTGCTCCGGTCACCGACGCGGCGACCTTGCGTACGTCCGCCTCCCGGACGTCCGCGCCCGTGGTGCCGAGGACGTGCCTCGTAGCGTGCTTGGCCTGGCCGACGTCGATGGTGAAGCCCCAGGGCTCCACCACCGGCGGGGCGGCGCCGCGCGAGACGACCCAGCCGTCGATCCAGGCCCGTACGGTCTCGCTGCCCCCTATCGGGGCCCCCTCTGTGCCATGCATGGAGCAACCCTTCCGATGCGGATGGAGACCTGCACAAAACCAATGTGTAATGACTGCTTCTGGCAAGTGAGCCTTACGCGAGAACCTTACGCAGGTGCGTTTTTGAGGCAACAGAGGTGATCGCTGACAGCGAACAAGCTCGAGGGAACATTCGGAGGCTCATAAGCATTGAGTCCGTATAGCTCAACTTGAATGCCGAAGGGGAGATCATGGCTGCTGAGTCCACGGCGTACACACCGCTCGCTCTGCCCGTGCTGCCGCTCGACGACGAGGTCGTGCTGCCCGGCATGGTGGTGCCGTTCGACCTGTCCGATGCCGATGTGCGCGCCGCGGTGGAGGCCGCCCAGGCCGCTGCCCGGTCCAGTGGAAGCAGTAGCAAGCCAAAGGTGCTGCTTGTTCCGCGGATCGACGGGACGTATGCGGCCATGGGCGTGCTCGGCACCGTCGAGCAGGTCGGCCGGCTGGCGGACGGAGACCCGGGCGCGCTGATCCGCGCTCGTGGCCGGGTGCGCATCGGCGCGGGCACGACCGGGCCCGGTGCGGCCCTGTGGGTGGAGGGCACCCAGGTCGAGGAGACCGTGCCCGAGCCGCTGCCCGGCGCCACCGCCGAGCTGGTCAAGGAGTACAAGGCGCTGGCCACGAGCTGGCTGAAGAAGCGCGGCGCGTGGCAGGTCGTCGACCGCGTGCAGCAGATCGACGACGTCTCCGCGCTCGCGGACAACTCCGGATACTCGCCGTTCCTCACCACCCAGCAGAAGATCCGGCTCCTGGAGACCGAGGACCCGACGGCGCGCCTGAAGCTGGCCACCGAGCAGCTCCGGGAGCACCTGGCCGAGCAGGACGTGGCCGAGTCCATCGCCAAGGACGTGCAGGAGGGCGTCGACAAGCAGCAGCGCGAGTTCCTGCTGCGGCGCCAGCTGGACGCGGTGCGCAAGGAACTGCGCGAGCTCAACGGCCAGGACGGCGAGGAGGAGTCCGACGACTACCGCGCCCGGGTGGAGGCCGCCGACCTGCCGGAGAAGGTGCGGGAAGCGGCGCTGAAGGAAGTCGAGAAGCTGGAGCGCGCCAGCGACCAGTCGCCCGAGGGGTCCTGGATCCGCACCTGGCTCGACACGGTGCTCGAACTGCCGTGGAACGAGCGGACCGAGGACGCGTACGACATCAAGGGCGCCCAGGAGATCCTCGACGCCGAGCACGCGGGCCTGCAGGACGTGAAGGAGCGCATCACCGAGTATCTGGCGGTGCGCAAGCGGCGCACCGATCGCGGCATGGGTGTCGTGGGCGGACGGCGCGGCGGCGCGGTGCTCGCCCTGGTCGGGCCGCCCGGCGTCGGCAAGACCTCGCTCGGGGAGTCCGTGGCGCACGCCATGGGGCGCAAGTTCGTGCGGGTCGCGCTCGGCGGTGTGCGGGACGAGGCGGAGATCCGCGGACACCGGCGTACGTACGTGGGCGCCCTGCCCGGGCGCATCGTGCGGGCGATCAAGGAGGCGGGTTCCCTGAACCCCGTCGTCCTGCTCGACGAGATCGACAAGGTGGGCTCGGACTTCCGGGGCGACCCGGCGGCCGCGCTGCTCGAAGTGCTCGACCCGGCGCAGAACCACACCTTCCGCGACCACTACCTGGAAGTCGAACTCGACCTGAGCGACGTCGTGTTCCTGGCCACGGCCAACGTGCTCGAAGCCATTCCGGAGGCGCTGCTCGACCGCATGGAGCTGGTCAGGCTCGACGGGTACACGGAGGACGAGAAGATCGTCATCGCCCGTGACCACCTGCTGCCGCGCCAGTTGGAGCGGGCCGGGCTCGGCGACGGCGAGGTGACGATCGACGAGGGCGCGCTGCGCAAGCTGGCGGGGGAGTACACCCGTGAGGCGGGCGTGCGCAACCTGGAGCGGTCCGTCGCCCGGCTGTTGCGCAAGATCGCGGCCCAGCACGAACTGGGCGAGCGCGAGCTGCCGTTCACGGTCGGCGCGGACGATCTGCGCGGACTGATCGGGCGGCCGCACCACGTCCCGGAGTCCGCGCAGGACCCGGCCGAGCGGCGCACCGCGGTGCCCGGTGTGGCCACGGGGCTCGCGGTCACCGGAGCGGGCGGCGACGTGCTGTTCGTCGAGGCCTCGCTGGCCGACCCGGAGACGGGTGCGTCGGGCCTGACGCTCACCGGGCAGCTCGGTGACGTCATGAAGGAGTCCGCGCAGATCGCGCTCTCCTTCCTGCGCTCGCACGGCGCCGAACTGGAGCTGCCGGTCGGCGACTTGAAGGACCGGGGTACGCACATCCACTTCCCGGCGGGCGCGGTGCCCAAGGACGGTCCGAGTGCGGGCGTGACGATGACGACGGCGCTCGCGTCGCTGCTCAGCGGCCGACTGGTGCGCACGGACGTGGCGATGACCGGTGAGGTGTCGCTGACCGGGCGGGTGCTGCCCATCGGCGGCGTGAAGCAGAAGCTGCTCGCCGCCCACCGCGCGGGCATCACCACTGTGGTGATCCCCAAGCGGAACGAGCCGGACCTGGACGACGTCCCGGCCGAGGTCCTGGAGAAGCTGGACGTGCACGCGGTGACGGACGTCCGGCAGGTCCTGGAGCTGGCGCTCGCGCCGGCGTCGGCGGCGGCCGAGGTGAAGGTTCCGGCGGCGGCGTGACGAAGGTTCCCGCCGCGGCGTGACGGGCGCGGCGGGGAAGTGAAGGCCCGGGATCCGCAGGGATCCCGGGCCTTGCCGTGCTCAAGCGGCGGCCGGTGGGCCGACGGCCCACGGCCCGCCTCAAGCGGCCCGTGGGCCCGGCGCTCAGCCGTTGGCCAGGGCCTGCAGCCGGTCGTAGGCGCCGTTGAACTTGTTGTGGTCCCCGACGATCGGGCCGGACGACGTGTACTGCCACATGGTGTAGAAGCCCCAGCCGGCCGGGAGTTCACCGGGGCTGGTGTTGTAGCGCGCGATCCACAGGGGGTTGGTGGCCCCGAAACCGCCGTAGTTGCCCGTGCACTGCTTCCACCAGCTGGTGGCCGTGTAGATCACCGCGTCGCGCCCGGTGCGCGCCTTGTAGGTGTTCAGGAAGTCGCGGATCCAGGTGACCATCGCGCTCTGCGACTTGCCGTAGCAGGCGGCGCCGTACGGGTTCCACTCGATGTCGAGGGCGCCCGGCAGGGTCTTGCCGTCGCGCGACCAGCCGCCGCCGTTGCTCGCGAAGTAGGTGGCCTGGGCTGCGCCGCTGGAGGTGTCCGGGGTGGCGAAGTGGTAGGCGCCGCGGATCATGCCGATGTTGTACGAGCCGTTGTACTGCTGCGCGAAGTAGGGGTTCTTGTACGAGGTGGACTCCGTCGCCTTGACGTAGGACCACTTCACGCCGCTGCTCCACAGCGCCGACCAGTTGACGTTGCCCTGGTGGCTGCTGACGTCGACGCCCTCGGTCTGGACGGCGCTGCCGCCGCTGGGCAGGCCGCCCTCGCCGTCGTGCTCGACGACGCCCATGCCCATGCGGGCGGAGCCGCGCGGCGGTACGTCACTGCCACCGTCGGCCGCCTGTGCGGCGCCGGGCAGGGTGATCAGCAGGGAGAGGACGGCGAGGACGGCGAGGAGAATTCCGGCCGCGGGGTGTCCGCGACGGGCCGTACCGGGTCTGTGCACGGGCATGCGTGCCTCCGAAAGGCCTCGTGGAGTCCGTACGCCGGTGCGCGGTGCCGCACGTGTGGCTCACGGTTCCCACGTCGCGGGGCAGGCGCGGTGCGTACGGGACTCGGTGGGGGGACCTGTCGACATGTCGGTGACGCGTGCTGATGGAGTGGACATGTCATTCATGACGCTACGCACGTAGACCCGCGCAGGGGAAGGGGTGCTGGTGCCTGCCGTTGGTCTACGCCTGCGAAATACTGGGCGAGCTGCGGCGATGGCCGCGGTCGGCGGAAACTTTCAGGATCGGGAAAGTGTGGCATGGGTGCTGACATGCGCGAGGACGTGGCCCACGGCGAGGGCGCCGGGGCCTCCGGCCAGGCGGGGGGCGGCGGTGGGGTGGACCAGGAATTCCTCGCCCTGGAGCGGGAGCTGACGCTGCTCCTGCGCCGGGCGCGGGCCTCCTCCGGGGAGATGGCCCGGCAGGTGCACCCGGAGCTGGAACCTGCCGCTTACGGGCTGCTCGCGTTTCTCGACGAGTCGGGGCCTCGGCGGGCCACCGACCTCGCCGCGTTCATCGGGGTCGGCAAGGCCACGATGAGTCGGCAGCTGCGGGCTCTGGAGGAGCTGGGGCTTGTCACGCGTGAGCCAGACCCCGCGGATGGCAGGGCCTGGCTCGTGCGGCTTACGGCCGAGGGCCGGGAGCGGTTTCGTACGGTTCGCCGCGCGCGGCGTGGGCGGTATGTTCGGCAGCTCTCCGGGTGGGACCGGGGGGAGGTTGCCGAGCTGGCTCGGCTGCTGGGGAAGCTCAATGCGGGGGCTGAGTCCTAGCCCCGCCGCTTCGCGGCGGGAAATCTCCCGCCCGCTCCACCCGTTTCCAGCACACAGTGAGGTCGAGGTTGCGCCCCGTGCGTCGGAGGCGCTCGGTTCCCTGCGCTGCCGGCCGCCCCGGGGAGTTACTTCTCGCCGTACACCACCGCCAGCGGCTGCGGTGTCTTGTAGACCGTCGACGGTTCCGTCACGTGGTCCGCGCCCAGGTAGAAGCGGTTGCCGGCGTACAGGGTGCGGCGGTCCGACTCGAAGCGGGCCTCCATCTCGTAGCTGTCGGCCGGGTGCTGGAGGACCTTCGTCTGCTTGAGGGTGGCGGGGTCGACCTCGTAGACCGCGCCGCCCTGCTCACGGGCGATGTTCGCCTCCTCGTACGCGATGACCTTGCCGGAGTCGTCCAGGCCGATCGGCACAAGGCGGCCCGAGTCCGAACCGGGGGCGCGGCGCAGCTGCTTGCCGGTCTTCAGGTCGAAGGAGACCAGGTCGTTCCTGGCCTCGGACGAGCTGCTCGCCGGGTCCGACGTGCCCAGGTACAGCGCGTTCTTCTCCTTGCTGACCGCGAGCTGCGCACAGCCCGTGACCTCGGTGGCCGGGCAGTCGGCCTCGTACTTGCCGTGCTTGCCGCCGCCCACGGGGATCGTGCTGAGCTCCTTGCCCTGTGCGGCGCTGTCGTCGACGGTGATGAACCGGGAGATCCCGGAGCCGCCCTGCGACTTGCCGTCGTCGGCGGCGAGCACCAGCGGGTCGACGGCGGCGACGTGGACGTACTCGGTGCCCTGCGGCAGCTTGTACGTCGACTTCGCCGCGCGCGTCTTCGGGTCGACCGTCTCGACCTGGAGCTTGGGGTTGTCGGTGTCACCGCAGTCGCGGACGGCGACCAGCTTCGTCTCGTCGCCCGCGTAGCCGACGGTGTCACAGGTCTCGTCGGACGGCTTCCACAGGGGCGTGCCGTCGAGCTTCCAGCCCGCGCTGGCGCTGGTGCCCGCGGCGGCGACCGTGCCGCCGCCCACGGTGATCTCGTCGAACATCTGGGCGCTGCCGTATTCGTCCACGGCCTGCTTGTGCCAGTCCAGCTTTCCCTTGTTGATGTCGACGACGCCGACCTCGGTGCAGACCGACGGGTCCTTCTTGTCGTTCTGGAAGACGACCGCGACCTTTCCGTCCTTGGTGGGCGTCTGGGACGACCAGCAGACCTCGCCGGTCAGCGGGACCTCCCACTCGGCCTTTCCGCCGGCCGGCGGATAGCCGGATATCTTCTTGAGCCCGGCCTTGACGAAATTCTTGTCCGTCGTCCACATGCCCATGGCGCCGGCCATCTCGCCGACCTTCGGCTGCGCCACCTCGGCGAGCACCTTCGCCTCGGCCGCAGTCGACTCCGAACCGCCTCCGTTGTCGCCGCCACCGTCGTCGCCGTCCGAACCACAGCCGCTGAGCACCAGCGCGGCCGCGAGTACCGAACCCGCGATGACCGCCATGCGCTGGGACATTCAATTCTCCTTCGTGCGCGGGCACATGACCGGATGTGGTCATGCGTTCCCCTCGCTCGCTGATCCTTCCCTGTCGCCGAACGGAATTTCAACAGGCAATTCCTGATCGCTACTTCAGTTGAAATGTTCCGGAGATCAGTTCGCTGTGATTGCGGGAGTTGATTGAATTGAATTGCTTTCTTTCTGTCCCGGGCTTCGGGTGCTGAAACGCCTTCGGCGCTACAGCTCCGCGTACACGACCGCCGCGTCGTCGTGCCGCTTGCCGCGCGGGAACGACGTGCCGTCCGGGTCCGCCCGCTCCAACTCCCGTACGCGGTCCACCAGTCCCTGCGGGCCGCTCTTGCGCAGCAGCGCGAAGCACTCCGCCCAGTCGCCCTCACGGAACGTCTCGACCCAGCGGCCGACGCCGTCCGACAGCGCCGCCAGCGCGGTGACGGCGGAGCGCGGGTGCGCGCCGGTGACCGCGAGGGCGGCCGCCGCGGGGTCCGCCGCGGCCGTGAAGAAGCCGCCCTCGGCGTTCCGCAGCGCCTCGACCGCGGCCGCGTACCGGCGGCCCTCCGCCTGCCGCTCCGCCGAGCCGCGCGGCAGTGCCCTTACGGCGTCGCGCAGCTCGCCGATCGCGGGCGGGAGCTGGTCCAGGCGCCGGTCGAGGATCGCCTCCACCTCGCCGTCGGGGCCCGCCACGAGCAGTGCCGAGTCCGACAGGACGAGATGCTCGACGCGCTCCGCGTCCCAGCGCGCGAGCACCACCGTTGCCTGCGGAGTACGCGGGTGAGAAAGGTCACAGGAGTCACGGTGGGTGTCCGCGGTGCGCGAGATGGCCGTCGCGAGGATCTCAGGGAGCGTCATATCCCGCCGTGAAACGGACAGTTCACCCAGTGCGCCGCCGAGGCGGGCGGTGAACCAGGGGACGGAATGCAGACACCCGACGTCGCCGGACGGGGGTGTCACACCGTCCAGGAGCACCAGTGATCCGCCCTGTCCGGACGCGGGGAGCGACACCGACGCGTAGTCCTCGTTGGGGCGGTCCGGGTCGCCGGGCTCGGTGGCCAGTTCGATGCGCATCCGGTCAGTCTGCACGAGGTCTTCACGGGTTCCCCCGAAGCCCCGGCCAACCCCGGGTGCGGGGAAGCCGTCCCAGGTCGGGCGTCGGATTTCGGCCGGAATGATCGACTCCGGCGGGGGTGTGGCGGCGCATCCTGCCAAAGCGGCCCACAGACGTCCAACCGGCACACCGCGTGCGCCCCTCACGACACGCAGGGTGACTTGCTCACCAACTCCCTGTCGATGTTCACTCCTTCAGGTGGCCAGGCAGGCGATGCGCGACTGCCGCGTACCGGCACTGGAATCGTCTGCGAACGTCGTGATCCGGGCCGGGAGCGCTCGCGTTGACGGATCGTCACCCGGGCCCCAGGCCAGACGAAAACAGGAATGCGAGCACCGGTGCAAGAGATGCGGCCTCGGCGCGAAGGCAGGCAGAAGGCCCCGGAAGGGGACCCGCCGGGCGCGACCACTCCCGCCGAGCGGGGGTCCGCCGCCGCGGAGGGTACGCCCGAGACCGGCACGGACGGGCAGGCGGTCACCGCGCCGGGCCCCTCGGCCTCCACAGCCACGTCCCCGGCCGCCTCGGCCTCCACAGCCACCTCCCCGGCCGCCCCGACGGACACTTCGGCCGCCACGGCAGGCACACCCGCCCCCGCAGGCACCCCCTCCCCGGCCACCCCCCTGCCCGCCCCCACACCCCCCAAGCCCCCCAAGGCCCGCGTCCGCAACCGCCTCATAGGGGCCGTCGCGGTCGTCGCCGCGGCCGTCGCCGGGGCCGGGGCGCCCGTCATCGTCGGCGCGTCGGGGCAACTCAACGACTCGCAGAGCCTGGTGACGCTCTCCGAGCTCACCCAGCAGGCCATCACGCTCAGTCACTCCCTGGCCGACGAACGCGACGAGGTCACCGCGTACATCGCCGCCGGACGCCCCGACGGCAAGGGCCTCTCGGAGAGCCGCAGCGCCCGCGTCGACCGGCGCATCGAGGAACTGCGCGAGGCCGCGGCCGACGCCGGCACCAACACCTCCGTCACCAAGGAGCTGCGCCGCGACCTCGCCCGCCTCCCGGCCGTCCGCAGGGCCGCCCTCACCAGCAGGACCGGCGCGCTCGACGCCCACAAGACGTACGCGAAAGCCATCGCCGAGCTGCACGCCCTGACCCGCGAGCTGGCCGAGAGACTCCCGCCGCGCGCGGGCTCCGGGGCCCACGCCCTGGCCGACCTCGACCACGCCGTCGACCAGGCCGGCGCCGCGCGCGGCCTGTTGCTCGCCGCGCTCGCCGTGCCCCGCCCCGCGCCGACCGGCACCACCGTCGACCCCGTCACCGGCCTGCCGACCGCCCCGGGCTCCGTCGGCTCCTCCGGCACCGGCGACAGCGAGGAGGACGGCCGCCGCGACGGCCTCAGCGCCGCCGCCCAGCAGGCCCACGTGCGGGAGCTGGCCGCGCTCGCCGACTTCCTGGACGCCGCGCCCGCCAAGGCCCGCGCCACGTACGAATCCGCCGTCACCGGCAACGGCGTGACGACCGCCGAGCAGTACCTGTCCCGCCTCACCGACGAGCCCAAGCTCTCCGCCGCCGACCGGCGCCTGGACGAGAAGAAGCTCGACAGCGCCCTCTCCGCCCGTGTCGAGGCGATGCGCGGCGCCGAGAACGCGCTCGCCGTCGAGCGCACCAAGAGCCTCGGCGAACTGCGCGACGACGACGTCACCGCCCTGGAGATCCGCATCGCGCTCGTCGGCGTGCTGCTGCTCGTCGCGGTCGGCGTGTGCATGGGCACGGCCCGCTCGCTGACCCGGCCGCTCGCCGCGCTGCGCCTGGGCTCGGCGCGGGTCGCGGCCGCGCCCGGCACCGAGGAGCCGGTGCGCTTCACCGGACGCGACGACGAGTTCGCCGCGGTCGTACGGTCCGTCAACGCGCTGCACGGCCACGCCGTCGCCCTCCAGGAACGCCTCACCACGCTGGAGGCCGACCGCAAGCACCTGATCGGCAAGCGGCAGACGATGGCCGACGCCCGCCAGGCCATGGCCGACGAGCGCGACGCGCTGCGCGCCGAGCTGGCCGAGGCGTCCGTGCACCTGGAGCGGGTGCGCAGCGGCATCCACGGCACCTTCGTGAACCTCGCGCTGCGCACGCTCGGCCTCGTCGAGCGCCAGCTCGCCGTCATCGAGGGCCTGGAGGAGCGCGAGCAGGACCCCGACCGGCTCGCCACCCTCTTCAAGCTCGACCACCTGGCCACCGTCACCCGCCGCCACAGCGAGAACCTCCTGGTCCTCGCGGGCGCCGAGCACGGCCACCAGCACGCGGGCCCGGTGCCGCTCGTCGACGTCGTACGCGCCGCCGTCAGCGAGATCGAGCGGTACGAGCGGGTCACCATCGCCGCGCTGCCGCCGCACGCGCACGTCGCCGGGTTCGCGGCCGACGACATCAGCCACCTGGTGGCCGAACTCCTGGAGAACGCCACCTCGTTCTCGCCGCCCGACGCCGCCGTCGAGGTGTCCGGCTGGCTTCTGGAGAACGGCGAGGTCATGCTCTCCGTGCGGGACGAGGGCATCGGCGTCGGCGCGGAGCGCCTTGAGGAACTCAACGCGCGGCTCGCGGACTTCGACGCGGACGACGTGTACGACCAGGAGAGCGGCGACGGACTCGGGCTCGGCCTGTACGTGGTGGCCCGGCTCGCCGCGCGGCACGGGGCGCGGGTGCGGCTGCGGGAGCAGAAGCAGGGCGGTGTCGCGGCCGTCGTCGTGCTGCCCGGCGGCATCCTCGCCGACCCGCCCGCCCCGGGGGCACCCGGGACGGTGCCCGCCGCGCGTACCGAGGCCCCGCTGGTGCACCTGCCCGGCTCGGAGGCCGAGGCCAACTCCAACGTCCTGCCGCCGCGTTCGGGCGAGCGGGACCCACTGATCGCCGCCGCGGAGACGACACTCGAACTCCTGGCGCCGCCCGTCCCGGCCGACCACCGTGACGAGGCGGAGCCGCACGCGCGGCCGGACGACGCGGTCCGGCCGGAGCATCAGGCGCGTCCGAAGCCGGACGCGCAGTCCCCGTCGGAGCCCGACGCGGCGCTCGCGGCCGAGGAAATGCCGGAGGGCGCGGAGCCGCTGCGGGACACCGAGGTCCCCGGCGCCCCCGAGGCTCCCGGCGCCCCCGACGTCTCCGACGCCCCCGTGTTCACGGCCAAGGGGCTCCCCAAGCGGACCCCGAAGATCAGCGCGGCCGCCGGGAGCGCCGCGCCGAAGCCGCGGGCCCCGGTGGACGCCGAGGAACTGCGCCGCAGGCTCGGCGGGTTCCAGCAGGGGGCCAACAGCGGCCGCCGCGACGTGGCGGCGGAACTGGCCGAGGCGGCCGAGCCCACGCGGGCCACACAGACCACACAGGCCGCGCAAGCCAAACAAACCACCCAAGCTAGTGCCGAAGGCCACCGTGCCGCAGATGTTCCGGGGGACCCAGTCGAGGAGGCAAGCAGTTGACTGCGCCCATGCGCACACCCGGTTCTTCCGCCAAGCCCGCGAAACCCGCCGCGGCGGAGCCCGACGCGGACACCGTGCCCGGGCCCCCGTCGCCGACGGAGTCCGACGAGCCCCTCGCGTACGGACTCAGCAGCGAGGCCCGCAACCTCCACTGGCTGCTGACGAACCTGGTGGACGAGGTCCCCGGAATCCTCTCGGTCGCCGTCGTCTCGTCCGACGGACTCCTGCTGCTCTCCTCCGACCCGGCCCGCAACGCCGAGCGCCGCCCCGCCACGAGCCCCACCGGGCCCAGGGGGTCGAGCGCCGACCTGGCCACGATCGTGTCCGGGCTCGGCAGCCTGACCGTCGGCGCGGCCCGGCTGATGGACGGCGGGGCGGTCAAGCAGACCGTCGTCGCCATGGCGGAGGGCAGCCTCTTCGTCATGGCGATCAGCGACGGCTCGCTGCTCGGCGTGCACGCGACGCCCGACTGCGACATGACGGTGGTCGCGTACCACATGGCGCTCTTCGTCGGCCGCGCCGGACACGTACTGACCCCCGAACTCCGCAGCGAGCTGCGCCAGTCGATGGAGGACGCGTGATGAGCGGCGTGTCCGAGGGGGCCGCGTCCCGGGCCGCCGCGCCCAAGCTGCCCGTGCGCGGCGCCGACAGGAAGCCCGCGCGCGTACGTCCGTACTCGCTGACCGGCGGCCGCACCCGCTTCGGCCATGTCCTGCTCGTCGAGACGTTCGTGGCCGCGAACCCGGCCCTGGACGCCCCCGAGGAGCGGCGCGAGCTCGCGCAGGGCGACCCGCTGACCTCCCGGGTGATGCCGGAGATGCGGGCCATCGTCGAGATCTGCCGCCGGATGCGTACGGTCGCCGAGATCTCCGCGCTCCTGAAGATGCCGCTCGGCGTGGTCCGCGTGCTGCTCAGCGACCTCGCCGACCAGGGAAAGATCCGCGTGTACGGAACGGGCCACGGCCCCGGGCAGCCGAACCGCGCACTGCTCGAAAGGGTGCTGAGTGGACTCCGCCGTCTCTGACTCCGTAACTTCCGGTCCCGGCTTCGCGACCGCCGGTCCTGACGCCACGACCGCCGGTCCATTCGAACTCCCGGAGGACGAGGGGCAGTTGCGGGCCTGGCAGACCGACCGCACGCGCGCGCCCATCGCCACGAAGATCGTCGTCGCGGGCGGCTTCGGCGTGGGCAAGACGACCCTCGTCACCGCCGTCTCCGAGATCACGCCCCTCCAGACGGAGGCGCTGATGACGCAGGCCGGCGCGGACACCGACGATCTGAGCGCGACCCCGGACAAGACCACCACCACGGTCGCCATGGACTTCGGCCGCATCACGCTGGACGACGACCTGGTCCTGTACCTCTTCGGCACGCCGGGCCAGCAGCGCTTCTGGTTCATGTGGGACGACCTCGTGCGCGGCGCCATCGGCGCGGTGGTGCTCGCCGACACCCGCCGCCTCACCGACTGCTTCCCGGCGCTCGACTACTTCGAGAGCTGCGGAATTCCGTACGTCGTGGCCGTCAACCACTTCGAGGGCACCGAGCGGTACGAGGCGGAGGACGTCCGCGAGGCGCTGACGGTGCCCGCGCACATCCCCGTCCTGATCATGGACGCGCGGCAGCGGATCTCGGCGATCGAGTCGCTGCTCGCGCTGGTGGGACACGCGCTGGACGTCGCCCCCGAGTAGCCCTGAACAGAAGGATTTCTGAGCCCATGCGCAAGATACTCATCGTCGGAGCCGGTCAGTCCGGCCTCCAGATCGCCCTCGGACTCCAGTCGCAGGGGTACGAGGTCACGCTGATGTCCAACCGGACGGCGGACGAGATCCGGTCCGGCCGGGTCATGTCGACGCAGTGCATGTTCCACACGGCACTCCAGCACGAGCGCGACCTGGGCCTGAACTTCTGGGAGTCGCAGGCCCCGAGGATCGAGGGCGTGGGCGTCTCGGTCGCGGGACCGACCGCGTCCGACGCGAAAGAGGGCGCCCGGGTCATCGACTGGGTCGGCAAGCTCGACGGGTACGCGCAGTCCGTCGACCAGCGGGTGAAGATGGCCGGCTGGATGGAGACGTTCGCGCAGCGCGGCGGGCAGCTCGTCATCCACGGCGCGGCGGTCTCCGACCTCGACTACTTCTCCCGTACGTACGACCTCGTCCTGGTGGCCGCGGGCAAGGGTGAGCTGGTGTCGATGTTCGAGCGGGACGCGGCGCGTTCGCCGTTCGACGCGCCGCAGCGGGCGCTCGCCGTGGCGTACGTCCACGGGCTCGGGCCGCGGCCGGAGCACCCCGAATTCGACGCGGTGCGCTGCAACTTGGTGCCCGGTGTCGGCGAGCTCTTCGTCATGCCGACGTTCACCACGTCCGGCCGTGCCGACATCCTCTTCTGGGAGGGCATCCCGGGCGGGCCGCTCGATGTCTTCAAGGGCGTGAAGGACCCCGGCGAGCACCTCGCGCTCACCCTGGAACTCCTGGAGAAGTTCCTGCCCTGGGAGTACGCCCGCGCCACCAAGGTCGAACTCACCGACGCCGGCGGCACGTTGGCCGGACGGTACGCGCCGACCGTGCGCAAGCCGGTGGGGCGGCTGCCCGGCGGGGGGCTCGTCCTCGGCGTCGGCGACGTCGTCGTCGCCAACGACCCCATCACCGGGCAGGGGTCCAACTCCGCCTCCAAGTGCGCGGCCTCGTACCTCTCCTCGATCGTCGGCCACGGGGACCGGCCCTTCGACGAGGCCTGGATGCAGGCGGCCTTCGACCGGTACTGGGCGACTGCTCGGCACGTCACGAAGTGGACCAACGCGATGCTGTCGCCGCCGCCCGAGCACGTCCTCAATCTGCTCGGCGCCGCGGGTGGCCTCCAGCCCGTCGCCGACCGCTTCGCGAACGGGTTCAACGATCCGGCGGACTTCGAGAACTACTTCTACGACGCGGAGCTGGCGGATGGGTACGTGGCGTCGGTCGCGGCTGCGTAGCCCCCAATCCCGCCAAGGTTCTAGCCCGTCCGGCGATTGAGGACGAGCCGCGGAGCGGCGATACGGGGGTCCGGGGGCGGAGCCCCCGGTTTCGGGAAGGGGCGGGGTTGGGGAAGCCACCGGCAGGGTCAGCCCGCCCACCCCCGGTCCGCCCCCTTCGTCGCCCCCGACGGCAGCTTCGGCGGACGGTAGTCGGAGAGCGGCGTGGCCCGAGGATCGGGCCGGACCGCGCCGAGGACGGGGTTCGAGGCGAGCGGGGAGACCTTGATCCGGGACCCGGGCCGAGGCGCGTGGACGACCTTGCCGCGGCCGAGGTAGATCGCGACATGCGTGGCCTTGGGGAAGTACACGACCAGGTCACCCGGCCGCAGCTTCCGCAGCGGAACCCGCGGCAACCGGGCCCACTGCTGCTGACTGGTCCGGGGAATCCCCCGCCCGGCCGCGCCCCAGGCCCGCTGGGTGAGCCCGGAACAGTCGAAGGCGGAGGGCCCCTCGGCCCCCCACGCGTACGGCTTCCCGATCTGCGCGACGGCGTACCGCAGAGCCCGCTCCCCGCGGGCGGACGGCGCCCGCCCCGGCCCGGCGGGCGCCCCGAGCGCACCGGAGGCGACGAACCGGCGCTGGGCGCGCTCGGCGCCGGACTCCTCCTCCCGCTCCAGCGCGGCCACCTGCTCGGCGGAGAGCGAGGCGAGCAGCTCCTCGACCTCCCGCAGCCGCGCACGCACGGTGTCCCGCGCCTTCTTCTGCCGCTGGGCGAGGGACGTCTGCGTGGCGAGGGCGCGCCGCGCCGCCCTGGCGAGGCCGTCGGCCTTCCGCTCGCCCTCGACGAGCCGGGTGACGGCCGCGGCCCGCTCGGCGGCGGCGCGGCCGATGACGTGGCCCTGGTCGAGGGCGCCCTGCGGGTCGCGGGCGAGGAGGAGACGTACGTACGAGGAGATCTCCATGGTGCCGGACTGGTACTGCTGGCGGGCGAGGCGGCCGGCGGCGCCCTTGCCGTCGCGGGCCGAGGCCCGGGCCTTCGCCAGTCCCCGGTTGAGGCCGTCGACCTGGCGGCGCTGGGCCTTCAGCTTCTCCTCGGTGGCGTTGTACGTCTCCGTGGACTCCTCGGCCTGCCGGTAGAGACGCTGAAGGTCCGTCAGGAGCCGGGCCACGGAGCGTTCTCCGGGGCCGGGCACCGCGTGCGCCGCGGGTGCGGGCAACAGTGGCAGGGGAGCCAGGGGCGCGGCCGTGACCAGCGCGGAGAGCGCCGATCCGGTGCACACCCAGCGCGGCAACCTTCCTGACACGTCATCACCTCCCGGTGCGGGGCGGTCCATCCGCCGCGCACCGCGAGCTTCGACCGCCCGCGCGCGGGCCGCCCGCCGGGGGCGGGCGCCCGGCGCAATGAGGTCACTCGTCCAGGTCTCCCCGGCGCGGCAGGTTGCGCCCGCCGCTCGGTTTCGACCACGGCCACTTCAGGTTCCGGAAGCCGCCCTCGTCCCCGCGGCCACCGGCGTCGTACTCGTACTTCCAGCCGGGGTGCAGCCCGAAGCGGCGCGCCGGGCCCGCCGGCACCCGCCGGTACACGAGGACCGTGGGCTCGCCGCCCGCGTCGTCCGGGACCGGGACGCGGTACACCTTCGGCGGGTGGCCGGTCGGGCCGAGCAGGACCGGGAGCACGCGGCCGTCGAGGGGCCCGCCCACGAAGGGGGTGTCTTCACTCTTCACGGCACCAGTGTCACCCCGCTCGCCCGGCACAAGTGTCTCCCTGCTCGCCCGGCGCCGGTGTCACCCCCTCACAGGAGATGCCCCGCCCCCGCCACCACCGGAAGCACCCGCCGGGCCAGCTGCCCCACGGGGCCGTCCGCGCTCTCCAGGGCCAGGGCGCGGCGGACCACGGCGGCGGTCTGCGGGTCGCGGCCCGCGGTGGCCGCGATCTGGGCCACGAACTGCTCGACCAGCCAGTCGCGCAGCTCGTCCAGCGGCGGCTGCTTGTCCTCGTCGAGCCAGATCAGGGAGGCGGCCTCGACCGCGGTGATCCACATCCGGACGGTCATCCGCAGCCGCGGCCCCGGCGGCTCGGGCAGTTCCATGTGGGCGAGGATGTGCGCGGCGGCCGAGCGGCGCACCCCGTCGACGATGGCGGTGGTGCGCGAGGTCTCGACCACGCTGCCGCCCTGGAGCAGCGCGCTGAACCCGGCGTCGTGCTGGTCGACGAAGGCGAGATAGCGGTCGATGGCGCGGCCGAGGCGCCGGGTCAGCGGGCCGTCCTGCGGTTCGGCGAAGCACTGTTCCAGTTCGGTGGCCGCGGTGCGCAGCGCGGCTTCGTACAACTGCTGCTTGCCGCCGGGGAAGTAGCGGTACACCAGGGGTCGCGACACCCCGGCGGCCTCCGCGACGTCGTCGAGCGAGACCTCCTCGGGCGCGCGGTGCGCGAAGAGGTTCAGGGCGGCGTCGAGGAGCTGGCTCTTGCGCTCCTCGACGCTGAGGCGCCGGTACGCGCGGGTGGGGCCGACGGCTGAGGTCATGTCCCGCAGCGTAACCGTGTTTTCGTACGAAGAGTCGGTCGAGGAGCCGGTCGAGGAGTCCGTCGGGGGACCCGCGCCCGCGACGACTGCCCCGCCTACGCCAGCAGGCCCGACGACTTCCACAGCCGCCGCCCGACCCCCCGCATGACGCCGATGTCGTCCAGGAAGTCCGTGAGGCGCTTGGCGCCGGTCTGCATGACCTCGCGGCGGTGGCCGCTCGCCTTGACCTGGGCCACGGCCTCGCGGCGGTCGAGGCCGACGTCCGTGTAGACCTGCGGGTTGACGAAGGCGATGGAGAAGACGCGGGCCGCCTCGCCGCAGCTGAGCCGGGTCAACTCCCGCTCCCAGCGCGGCGCGGTCACCATCTGGCGCCGCAACTCCTCGCGGGCGTACCGCACATGGCGGGCCTCCTCCACGACGTGGATGCGGGTGACGCCGCGCACGATGGTCTGCACGCGCTCGTCGGGGAACGTCAGCCGCTGCATCCAGTCGAGGATCTCCTCGCCCAGCAGGGTGCAGGCGAAGGAGCCGGGGGTGGTGGAGACGGTCTTGAGGACGCGGGCGAGGTTGTGGTTGAGCTTCGTGACGGGGTACGTGGGCGCCCCGCCCTTCTGGATCATGCGGGCGAACATCATCGAGTGGCGGCACTCGTCGGCGATCTCCGTGAGCGCGTACCGCACATGCGCGCTGGTCACGGACTTGTCGTAGATGTGCCGCACGAGGAGCTGCATGAGGATGATCTCGAACCAGATGCCGAGCGAGGCGAGCGAGGCCGCCTCGTGCCGGGCGAGGTCCATGCGCTGTTCCTCGGACATCCGCTTCCACAGCGGGGTGTCGTAGAGCGAGACGAGCTCCGGCGGCCAGAACCACTTGCCGTCCTCGACGGGCGCGTCCCAGTCGAGCTCCTTGTCCGGGTCGAAGGAGTGCCTGGCGGAGGACTCGAGCAGTCGCAGAGCCACCTGTTCCCGGTCCTTGAGCAGGCCGAGCGCGTCCCGGAGACCTGAGAGCTCGGTGTCTTCGGTCACGGTCGTCATCGTGTCTCCTGGCTTCTGAGCGGGTTACCGGTGGTCACCCCTTATGAGACTGCTTGTCAGCAAGGCCGTCAATCCCTTGCGCACGACTTGTTGACCCGGCATCTACCACCGTGTGAGCCTGCCAAGGAGCCACCCCTGTGCGGCGGTTGCGCGGCAGCGGGGGCCGCCGAGACTCGCGAGGAGCCGTCAGTGTCTACGCGCGATCTGTACGTCAAGGCCGGTCACGACCAGGGCGCCCCCGACCGGGACCCCCTCGCCTGGCAGGTGCCCGCCACCGGCGCGGCCCGTTTCAGCTGGGAGGCCATGTTTGTTGGGCAAAAGAACGGCTCGGGCCGTGAGCGCCTCCTGAACCTCTACCAAAAGGGCAAGGACAAGCAGTGGGACGGCTCCAGGCGCATCGACTGGCACCTGGAGGTCGATCCGCTCGACCCGCTCGGCACCCCCGACGAGGCCATGTCGATCTACGGCACCCGGCACTGGGACCGGATGTCCGCGGCCGAGCGCGGTGAGCTGCGCAAGCACTACGCCTCCTGGCAGTTCAGCCAGTTCCTGCACGGCGAGCAGGGCGCGATGGTGTGCGCTGCGCGCATCGTGGAGTCCGTGCCCGACCTGGACGCGAAGTTCTACTCCGCCACCCAGACCATGGACGAGGCCCGGCACGCGGAGATCTACGGCCGCTTCCTGCACGAGAAGATCGGCATGCTCTATCCGGTCAACGACAACCTCCAGGCGCTGCTCGGCGACACCCTGCGCGACTCCCGCTGGGACATGCCCTACCTGGGCATGCAGGTCCTCATCGAGGGCCTCGCCCTGGCCGCCTTCGGCATGATCCGCGACACCACCGACAAGCCGCTGCCCAAGCAGATCCTCGCGTACGTCATGCAGGACGAGGCCCGGCACGTGGCCTTCGGGCGGATGGCGCTGCGCGACTACTACAAGCAGCTCACGGACGCCGAGCTGCGCGAGCGCGAGGAATTCGTCATCGAGGGCTGCTACTTGATGCGCGACCGGCTGCGCGGCGTCGAGGTCCTGACGAACTTCGGCATCCCGCTGAAGGAGGCCGAGGAGTGCAGCGAGCGCTCCGAATACCTCCAGCTCTTCCGGCAGTTGCTGTTCAGCCGCATCGTGCCGTGCGTCAAGGACATCGGCCTGTGGGGCAAGCGGCTCCAGCAGGCATACGTCGACATGGGCGTGTTCGAGATGGGCGACTCCAACCTCGACCAGCTGATGGCGCAGGACGAGGAGATCGCGGAGAAGCTGGACGCCGAGCGCTTCGCCGCGGAGGAGCGGGAGCGGGTCGCGGAGGTCTCCGAGGCGATCGCCTCGGGCGGCGCCGACGCCTGAGTGCCCATGCGGCCACGCTGAACGCCTCGCTGGATGTGCGGTGAAGATCCCTGCGGGTCGGTGGGGGCTGGTCGCGCAGTTCCCCGCGCCCCTTACGGGGCGCGGTACCGCACCGGACTTCAGCAAGGCTCCTCAGCGCAGCGCCGCCTCCATCACCGCCTTCGCGATCGGGGCCGCGCTGCCCCCGCCGCTGATGTCCGAGCGGTCCGCCGCCGCGTCCTCGACGACCACGGCGACCGCCACGGACGGCTCCGCGTCCCCCGGCTTCTGGGCCCAGGCGATGAACCAGGCGTACGGGGTGCCCGTGTTGCCGATGCCGTGCTGGGCGGTGCCGGTCTTGCCGCCGACGGTCACGCCGTCGATCGCCGCGTTGGTGCCGGTGCCCTTCTCGACGACGTCCGTCATCAGCTCCCGCAACCGCACCGCCGTGCCCGGGTTCATCGCCTGCCGGAGGGTCTCGGTGCCGCTCGACCGGACGGTGTCGCCGTCGTCGGTCGTCGTCCGGTCCACCAGGTGCGGCGCCTTGACCGAGCCGCCGCCCGCCACGGCCGCCGAGACCATCGCCATCTGCAGCGGCGTGGCACGCGTGTCGTACTGGCCGATGGCGGACAGGGCGAGCTGGGCGTCGTCCGTGGAGGTGTCGAAGGTGCTGGGCGCCACCGGCGAGGGGATCTTCAGGCCCGACGTGTCGAAGCCGAACTTCTTCGCGGTGCCGGCCAGGGCGTCCCGGCCGGTGTCGACGCCCAGCTTGGCGAAGACGGTGTTGCAGGACCACTGGAAGGCGTACCGCAGGCCGGCGTCCGCGCACCCTTCGACCTCGTTGGCCAGGCTCGTCGAGGTGCCGGGCAGGGTGTACGGGTCGGGGGAGTCCGTCGGCGCGTCCAGGTCGTCGATCTGGCCCGCGTCGAGCGCGGCGGCCGCCGTCACCACCTTGAACGTGGACCCCGGCGGATAGGTCTGGCTGAGCGCGCGGTTGAGCATCGGCTTGTCGGGGTCGGCGTTCAGCTCGGCCCAGGCGTCGGTGACGGCGGTGCCGGTGCCGGAGAGGCGTTCGGGGTCGTACGAGGGCGTGGAGACCAGCGCCAGGATCTTGCCGGTGGCCGGGTCGAGGGCGGCCACCGCGCCCTTCTTGCCGCCGAGCCCGGCGTAGGCGGCCTGCTGCACGGCCGCCTTGATGGTGGTGACGACCTCGCCGCCCGGGTTCTGGGTGCGGGTGATGTCGTTCCACAGGGGCAGGGGGGCGAGCATGGGGTCGGTGCCGGAGAGGACGTCGTCCTCGGCGTGCTCCAGGAACGTGGTGCCGTACACCTGCGAGGCGAAGCCGGTGACGGGGGCGTACAACGGGCCGTTGCGGTACGTCCGTTCGTGGCGGAGCTGTTCGCCGGTGTCCCGGGAGCCGGTGACGGGGCGGCCGTCCACCAGGATGTCGCCGCGCGGCTGGTCGAAGCGGGTGATGGCCTTGCGGCGGTTGGCGGGATTGTCGTCGTACGTCCCGGAGTCGACGACCTGGACGCGGGTGGCGTTGACCAGCAGCGCCACCAGGAGCAGCGCGCAGAACGCGGCGGCCCGGCGGATGTACTTGGTCACGCCCGCCCCTCCTCGCTCCCGGCGCCGGGCACCGGCTGGGCGCGCGCCGAATCGCTGACCCGGATGAGCAGCGCCACGATGATCCAGTTGGTCACGACGGACGAACCGCCCTGCGCCAGGAACGGCATGGCCATCCCGGTCAGCGGGATCAGCCCCGTCACCCCGCCCGCGATCACGAACACCTGGAGTGCCACGATCGACGCGAGCCCGATCGCGAGCAGCCGCCCGAACGGGTCGCGCAGGGCGAGCCCGGCCCGGTAGCCGCGCTCCACCAGAAGCGCGTACAGCAGGAAGATCGCGGTGAGACCGGTGAGCCCCAGCTCCTCGCCGGCCGTCGCCAGGATGAAGTCCGACTTGGCGGCGAAGCCGATGAGGATGGAGTGCCCGTCCCCGAGCCCGGTGCCGAGCAGCCCGCCGGCCGCGAACGCGAAGAGCGACTGGGCGAGCTGGTTCGGCCCCTCGCCCGCGTCGATGGACGCGAACGGGTGCAGCCAGTCCTGCACCCGGCTGTGCACGTGCGGCTCCAGCGAACCGACCGCGAACGCCCCGACCGCCGCGAGCAGCAGCCCGACGGCGATCCAGCCGGTGCGGCCGGTGGCGACGTACAGCAGGATCACGAAGAGCCCGAAGAACAGCAGCGAGGTACCCAGGTCGCGCTCCAGGACCAGCACGCCGACGCTCAGCAGCCAGATCGCCACGATCGGCCCGAGCACGCGCCCGGTGGGCAGTTGCAGCCGCTTGAACCTCCACACCGTGCGGCCCGTGTACGCGAGCGCGGTGCGGTTGGCCGCGAGGTAGCTGGCGAAGAAGACGGCGAGCAGGATCTTCGCGAACTCGCCGGGCTGGATGGAGAATCCGCCGATCCGGATCCAGATGCGGGCACCGTTCACCGCGGGGAAGAAGATCGGCACGATCATCAGGACGAGCGCCGTGACCACGGACAGATACGCGTACCGCTGGAGCACGCGGTGGTCGCGCAGGAAGAGCACGACGGCGATGAACAGGGCGACGCCGACCGTCGACCAGACGAGCTGGGTGGGCGCCGCGTGGTCGCCGGGCGTCTCCAGGTCGAGCCGGTAGATCAGCACCAGGCCGAGGCCGTTGAGCAGCACGGCGATCGGCAGGAGCAGCGGATCGGCGTACGGGGCGCGCAGCCGCACCGCCAGATGGGCGACGAGCGCGAGCACCCCGAGCCCGGCGCCGTAACCGGCGGCGCCGGGCGGGACGGAGCCGTCGCGCGCCAGGCCCACGTCGCAGTAGCCGTACACCGGGAGCAGGACGGCGACGACGAGCAGCGCGAGCTCGGTGCCACGGCGCCGGGGGACACGGACAGCGGGGACGGGGGTCGGCTCCGTTGCTGTTCCGGTCATGCCCGGAACGTAGCAAGCGGCGAGCCTAATGTCCGGTTATGTCGCCGGTGTCCTGGCGGTCAGCACCAGCGCGGCGCGGGACCGATGTGGTGGATGTAGTGCGCGGCGCCCCACGCCCAGGTGCCGTCGGTGAGCAGATACCAGCGGTCGTTGCGGTGCACGGACTGGCCGCGCGCCTTGCAGAAGATGTGCACGACCTTGCCGTACGGCTCGCTCCGGATGACCTTGCTGCCCCGCGTCGGTGAGTTCCGCAGCCATCGACACGCTGCGCCCGCAAAAGGTGTGCCGCCCGTTCGCCGGAAACGAGCCTCGGCCGGATGAATCAGCCCGTCGAGGGGTACCCCCTGCTCCTTAAGAGCTCGGGGGAGTTTGAGGACGAGTCAGGCCGCAGGCCGCGATCGAACGGCACCGGATTGCTCCGGTCAGCAAGCCTCGTCCTCGGCGCCCGCGGCGTCCTCGTACGGAAGCGTGAGGACAGCCACCGCCCCGCTTCCGTCGGCCGCGTTGGTGAACTCAAGCCGCGCCCCCACCACCTGGGCCTGCCCCAGCGCGATGGTGAGCCCGAGCCCGTGCCCCTTGGTCGTCCCCTCCGTACGGAACCGCTGCGGCCCGTGCTCCACCAGGTAGTCGGGGAAACCGGGACCGTGGTCCCGCACGGTGATCACGGGCCCGTCCACCGTCAGGGACACCGGCGGAGCCCCGTGCTTGAGGGCGTTCCCGACGAGATTCTGGAGCACCCGCTCCAGGCGCCGCCCGTCCGTGTCCACCACGATGTCCCGTACGATCCGCAGCTCCACGTCGGCCCCCGAGGCCCGCACGACCCGCTCGGCCAGTGGAGCGAGGCGGACGGCGTCGACGTCGACGCGTTCGCTGCGCGAGTCGAGCCGGGAGATCTCCAGGAGGTCCTCGGTGAGCGTGCGCAGCGTGGCGACCCGGTCCTGGACCAGCTCGGTGGGGCGGCCCGGCGGCAGCAGTTCGGCGGCCGCGTGCAGGCCGGTCAGCGGCGTCCGCAGCTCGTGGGCGACGTCGGCGGTGAACCGCTGCTCGCTCAGGAGCTTGCTCTGCAGGGACGAGGCCATGGTGTCCAGGGCGCCGGCCACCGTGGCCACCTCGTCCTGGTGGCGGTCGGCGTCCCGTGTGCGCGGGTCGTTCACGCGGGCGTCGAGGTCGCCGACGCTGATGCGCCGCGCCACCCGTGCCGTCTGGTGCAGCCGCCGCGTCACGCGCGTCACCGCGAACGAACCGACGAGCAGCGTCGCCCCGATGGCGAGCACCGACGAGCCGAGGATCGCGCGGTCGAGCCCGTCGATGGTGCGGGCGCCCTGCGCGTAGTCGACCTGGACGGCGATGGCGCGCCCGCCGTCCGCGGGACCAGCCGCCCACACCGTGGGCCGCTCGTCGTGGTCGCCGACCATGGTGCCGCGCTCCCCGCCGACGGCGAGGTCACGCAGCGCCCGGGGCAGGCCGGGCGGGTCGATGCCCGCGCCGGGGTCCAGCCTGCCGCCCGCCTCGTACTGCTTGGTGGCGTCGTCGAGCCGGGTCAGGGCGCGGTCGCGGGCCTGGCCCACGGTCTGGTTGGTCACCGCGACGTGCACGAGTATGCCGAGCAGCGCCGCGAGCGCGCAGCACATCACGGTGATGAACACCGCGGCCTTCCAGGTCAGCGTCGCGGTCCAGGCGGGCAGCCGGAAGGGCAGGCGGGGCAGGCGGGCTCCGCGGGCGCGCGGCGGGGTGCCGTCCTCGGCGCGGCCGGTCACGGGCCCTCGCCGGGGCGCTCGTCGGCGCTCGCGCCGGGGTCGGGTCCCGCCGTCGGCCCGGGGGCCTCGCCGGGGCCGGACGTCTCGCCGGGGCCCGGCGCCGCGTCCGGGTCGGTCCCCTCGGTCAGGGCGGGCGCCTGGCTGCGGGCGCCCTTGGGCCGGGGCGCGTCGGAGGAGCGCAGGATCTCGTCGCGGGTGGGCAGCATCGCGCGCTGGTGCCGGTCCCAGGACCAGGCCGTGCGGTATTCGTAGCCGGGGATGCCGGAGACCGCGCGGACCACCAGGTCGTGCCCGGCCAGCTCGACGCCGAGCACCGCGTCGGAGGTGCCCATGATCTGGGTGAGGTGCCCCTTCTCCATCGCGTAGACGCGGACGGCGAGCTGCTCCTCGGGCATCCGGATGCCGACGACCAGATCGTCCTTCCCGTCACCGGTGAAGTCGCGGTGGTACGCCTTGAGGACCGGGCAGTCCTTGGGCCTGCTGCCGCAGTTCTTGAGGGCCTCGACGGTGTCCTTGTAGAGCGCGTCGGGGCCGCTGTAGACGTCGGGGTTGGCGCGCACCTCCGCCCGGACGACGGCGACGGGGTTCACCTTGCGCAGGTCGCCGCCGGGCACCTTGACGCCCTTGATCTCCTCGGTGTCCGCCTCGCCGTAGTCGGCGACCGGCGAGGACGCGGGCGGCAGGTCGGGCCAGAGCCGGGTGGGGCCCACGGCCGTGGGGGTGGCGCCCGCGCCGCGCAGGTCGCCGGGGTCGCCGCAGCCGGCCGTGAGCGCGGCCGCGGACAGCGCGACGGCGGCCGCGGCGAGCACGCGACGGCGGGCGGGCCTGCGGCTGCCCGGACTGCTGCCCGGACGGCGGCTGCGGTTCAACTGGCACTCCTGCTTGCGGGTGCCCCGTACGAGGCGTCGTCACGGCGCTGTACGGGGCGTCGGCACGGTGCTGCGGCCGCCCCGGGGGCGTCCTCACCGTACGAGGTCGGCGTAGAGAATGATGTTGTCGGTCCGGTGACCGTCCTTGATCGGGCCGCCGCAGGTGAGCAGGCGCAGCTCCGGCCGTTCGGTCGCCCCGTACACCTTATGGGTTGGAAAGTCTTCCTTGCCGACCTGCTGGATCTCGCGGACCGCGAACGTCGCCGTGGAGCCGTCGGCACGCGGCACCATGATCTTGTCGCCGACCTCGACCTTCGCGACGTTCCGCATCAGCGCGGGGCCGTTCGCCGTGTCGTAGTGCGCGACCAGGACGGCCGCGCCCTTCTGGCCCGGCGTGACACCGCCGGTCCACCAGCCGGGCACCTCACCCTGGGAGGCGGGCGGCACCTCCAACTCGCCGTCGGCGCCGATGCCGAGGTCCAGCATCTTCTCGGCGTCCACGCCCGCCGCCGGGATCCGCAGCCCGGTCGGCCTGGACTCCTTCAGCGGCAGCGGCGCCTGCCTGGCCTGCTCGGCCGTGGCGTTCTTGACGGAGGAGGGCTGCTGCTCGGCTTCCGGGGTGGTGGGGGCGGGCACGGGGGCTCCTTGGGGCGAGGCGACGTGCGCGTGGCGCGCGGGGTGGGGTGCTGCCCCCGACGGGGGTGACCGCCGCGTACGAAGCCAGGTGTCCGCCATCGCGGCAATTCGGCGAGTTTGTAACGGGGTGCCATGACTGTGCGGGCGGTGCCGTTACGGGACGGCTGGTGACATGGCGTACAGACCTCGCCCGGGGTGGCGAACACAGGGCGAATTGGCATCAACTTCCGTGCGGCGCCGTCAGGTTCTTGCCGGAGCGGCGTCCGGACTGCTCCCATGGTCATGGGGTGATGGGGCATGAGCGGACTGCGCGTCGTACCGGCATGGAGGCACGGTCAGGAGCGGCTGTACGTCTGCCGACCGGACGGCAGAAACGTGGCCTGGTACGACAGGGACACCGCCCGGGTGAACCTGCTGAACGCCGACCGTGAGGCCGACGTGCTGCACGTCCTGGCCCCGTTCCTGACGGGGAACGTCACGGTGGGGCCGCCGCCCGTGCCGACCCCGGCCGAGCTGGCCCGGCTCACGCTGCACCCGGACGACGACCTCGCGCCGAACCGGCCCGGCGAGGCGCTGCGCATAGCCATCGACCGCGATCCGCCGCTCCCGCGCAGGCTGCGGTCCGATCCGCGGCACCGGGCGCTCGCGGCGGAGACCGCCGTCGGCGACGCCCTGGACGGCCTCGACGCGGGCGGCTGGCACACCCTGCACTCGATCGGCCTCCCCGGCGGCGCGCGCATCCACCATCTCCTGATCGGGCCCGGCGGGCTGTTCTGCGTACGTTCCGTGCCGGCGCGCAGGCAGCGGGTGCGGGTGGCCGACCCGATGGTGGCGGTGGGGCGGGGGCGGGCCGTGCCGCTGCTCCGGGAGCTGCGGGCGGACGCCGGGCGGGCGTCGTTCGCGCTGACGGCGGAGGTGCGGGCGGTGCTTGTGCCCGTGGGGGCGGTGGACGTCGATGTCGTGGCGCCGCCGCGGGAGGTTCGCGTGCTGCTCGAGCACGATCTGTCCGCCCTGGCCCGGGCGGGCGGTGTCCTCAAGCCCGCGGACGTCGAGGCACTGCACGCGCTGGCCCGCGACCGCCACACCTGGCACCGCATCTGACCCCGCCGCTCCGCGGCGGTTTCTCCCACCCTCCCCCAAGCTCTTCAAGAGCAGGGGGACCCCCTCCCCGTTTCCAGTCGGCTGCGGGGTTGACGTCTCACGTGGGGGCCGCCCACCGTCGGCGTCCGCCGGTGACTGCCAAGTCGGCAGTCACCCCTAAGGGGGCAGCACCCCACCCCGCCCCGGCTCCAGCAACGGCCCCAGCAAATCCCCGTACCGCTCCACCCGACCCCCCACGTCAGGGGCGAGGAACACCAACAACCCCGCCTCCCGACGCTCCGCGCACGCGGACACCTCGTCCCACGTCACCGGCGCGGACACCGTGGGCTCGGCCCGCGCCCGCAACGTATAGGGCGTGGCCGTCGTCTTCGCGGCAGCGTTCTGGCTGAAGTCGACGAACACCTTGCCGGGCCGCAGACTCCGCGTCATCCGATGCACCACCAGCCGCGGAAGCGCCCGCTCCGCGGCCACGGCGAGCCCCTTCGCGTACGCGGTGACGTCCGAGCTGGGAGCCGGCCGCAACGGCACCAGGATGTGCAGCCCCTTGCTGCCGGACGTCTTGACGTACGTCTCGAACCCGTCGCCCACCAACCGCTCCCGCAGCCACAGAGCCGCCTCGCACGCCTCCACGACGCCCGCGGGCGGCCCGGGGTCGAGATCGAGCACGAGCCGGTCGGCGAGCCCGGGCGCGTCCGCCCGCCACTGCGGGGTGTGGAACTCCGTGACCAGGTTCGCCGCCCACATCAGCGTGGGCAGGTCCTGCACGAGGACCTGCCGCGAGACCCCGTCCGACCGCCGCACCTCGGCCGTCCGCACCCACGTGGGCGTACCCGGCGGCACGTTCTTGGCGAAGAAGCGCTCCCCCTCGGGCCCGTCCGGGAAGCGGAGGAAGGACACAGGACGGTCGCGCAAATGGGGGAGCAGCACCTCGGCGGCGGTGGCGTAGTAGTGCAGCACCTCGCCCTTCGTGAAGCCGCTCGCCGGATACAGCACCTTGTCCAGGTTGCTGAGCGAGAGCCTTCGCCCCTCCACCTCGGTGATCGGCGACATACGATGAGAATCCCACGAAAATGGCATGAAACGCCCACGGAAACGTGCCGAAAGGTGCTCCACATGCGGTCCATATGGAACGGCGCCATCTCCTTCGGCCTGGTCAGCATCCCGATCAAGCTCATGAACGCCACGGAGAACCACGCGATCTCCTTCCGCCAGATCCATGTGGAGGACGGCGGCCGCATCCGCTACCGCAAGGTGTGCGAGCTGGAGGACCACGAGGTCCCGACCGGGGAGGTCGGCAAGGGGTACGAGGACGCGGACGGCTCGATCATCCCGATCACGGACGACGACCTGGCCTCGCTGCCGATCCCGACCGCGAAGACCATCGAGATCGTCGCGTTCGTCCCGGCCGACACCATCGACCCCCTCCAGATGGACACCGCGTACTACCTGACCGCCAATGGAGTACCGGCCGCCAAGCCGTACACCCTGCTGCGTGAGGCGCTGAAGCGCAGCCAGAAGGTGGCCGTCGCCAAGTTCGCACTGCGCGGCCGCGAACGGCTCGGCATGCTGCGGGTCGTCGACGACGTGATCGCCATGCACGGCCTGCTGTGGCCGGACGAGATCCGCGCCACCGACATCGTCGCGCCGGACACCGACGTGAAGATCCGCGACGCCGAACTGGATCTGGCGGACGCCCTGATGGACACCCTCGGCGAGGTCGACCTGGATTCCCTGCACGACGACTACCGCGAGGCGGTCGAGGAGATGATCACCGCGAAGCTGGAGGGCGGCGAGACCACCGCCCCGGCCCCCGCGGCCGATGAGGGCGGCGGCAAGGTCATCGACCTGATGGCCGCGCTGGAGAGCAGCGTCCGCGCGGCCCGTTCGGAGCGCGGCGGGACGTCCGGTGCGAAGTCCGGTGCGAAGGCGGCGGAGGGCAAGGGCGCCGAGGTCACGCCGCTCCGGCCCCGCCGCTCCGGCGCCGCGAAGTCCACTTCGGCGGCCCCGAAGAAGACCACCGCGAAGAAGAGCACCGCGAAGAAGTCGACGGCGGCGAAGAAGGCCACGACGGCGAAGAAGAAGACGACGGCGAAGAAGACCACGACTGCGAAGAAGAAGACGACGGCCAAGAAGACGACGGCGCGGAAGAGGACATCGGCGTAACGCGGCATGCACGGGCGCCGCGCCCCGAACCGTGACCGCTCACCGCTCGCCGCACACCGTCACCGTGAACAGCCCGACCTCCTCACGCCGGCTGGCCACCTCCCCGAACCCGGCCGCCCGCGCCCACCCCTCCGTCTCGGCGACGTCCCGGCACTTCATCACCCACAACTGCCCGTCCCTGTTGGGCAGTACGTTGGCGATGAAGTCGAGCTGCGGATGGCGGGTCTGGGTGGTGAAGACGAGGGTGCCGCCCGGCGCGAGCAGCCCGCGCAGCCGCTCGATCGAGGTCCGGATCGTGTCGTCGTCGAGCAGCAGCTCGTAGAGCCCGGACACCACGATGACGTCCGGCGCGCCGGCCTCCGGCGCCTTGGGGTCGAGGGCGTCCCCGGTCTCGTACGAGATGTTGGTGATCCCGCGCGTCCGCGCCAGCCGCTCGCCCTGCCGCAGCCCGGCCTCCGCCAGGTCCCGGCAGAGCACCCGCACCCGGCGGGGTCCGTACTCGGCGGCCAGGTCCTGGAGGTAGCGGCCGGGCCCGGCGGCGACGTCGAGCACGGTGACCTCGCGGCCGGCCCGCCGTCCGATCTGCTCGCGCAGGACGTCCTGGAGGAGCTCGCGCCGGGCGCGGATGGCGCGCCAGCCGACGGCGTCCAGGTAGACGCGGTCGATGACGCGGCCGACGCCGAGGGCACCGTGCGCGCGGTTCACGTACACGTAGTCGAGCATCGTGCCGCTGTCGAAGCCGTACCGGTAGCCGATCCGGATGCCCCGCGAGGCCCGCCCGACCGTGCCCAACAGGCCCCGCATCACTGCCCACTTGAGGTTGTTCAGGGGTTTCGTCATGTACGCAAGCGTGGCCGCGGGCGGGGGAGGGCGGCATCCGTACGGATACTCGGGCGGGGTGGGTGGCGGGGCTGAGTACGGGGTGGCCGCTGACCTACGTGCGGCGCGATCACGGGCCTATGTGCGGCGCCATCACGAGCCCAGGCGCGGCGCGATCGCGGGCACACACGCCGCGCCATCACGGACCCGCGGACAGGGGGCGGCACCCCGCCGACCCGCGGTTATCGTTGCCG
Organism: Streptomyces aureoverticillatus; assembly: GCF_014649395.1. Lineage (GTDB taxonomy): Bacteria > Actinomycetota > Actinomycetes > Streptomycetales > Streptomycetaceae > Streptomyces > Streptomyces aureoverticillatus. The sequence goes on along the minus strand of NZ_BMSY01000001.1, from coordinate 183,185 downwards.
CGTGTCCAAGCGCCAGACCCAGATCCTCGAAGCCGCCACCCGCCTCATCGCCCGCAGCGGGGTGCGCGGCCTGCGCGTGGAGGAGCTGGCGGCCGAGGCGTCCGTCTCGACCGGCCTCATCTACTACCACTTCGGCGACCGCGCCGGCCTCATGCGCCGCACCCTCGCCTTCATCAGCGACCGCGCCGAGCGCTACACGGAACCCGCCGCGAGCCCCGCCGCCGACCCCCGCGACCACCTGGAGCAGATGCTGCTCCTGGAGCTGCGGGACGACCCCGAGGTGGTGGAGAACAGCACGGCGTGGGGCGAGTTCCAGGCGAGCGCCAAGTTCGACCCGGAGCTGCGGGAGCAGTTGAGCCGGGCGACGGCCGAGTGGGTGGAGTACGCCGCCGACCTGATCCGTGCGGCGCAGGACGCGGGCACGGTACGCGACGACGTGGCCGCCCCCGCCGCGGCGGAGCGCCTGACGTCCCTGGTGGAGGGCCTGAGCGGCCGCTGGCTCGCGGGCTCGATGGAGCTGGCCCGGGCGCGGGCCCTGCTGGGGGAGGCGTTCGCGCTGGAGCTGGGGGAGCGCTAGGGGCTGTCCCGGTCTCCGGGCGCCTCTGTACGACCCACCGGTGTACCCCGTACGAAGTGGATCCGGGCACCGCACCGCGCGAAAACTTGACTGAATTTTCAGTCAAGGTCAGAGTGGGACGGCGCACCCTTATGCCCGCTGCCCGGAGGTACGAGTGAACGAGCCGCACCCCACCCGCCGAGGAGTCCTCAAGATCACCGGCGCGGGCACGGCTGCCCTCGCCCTGACCGCCACGGCGTGCCAGGCGGAGGCGGGGACGCCGGGAAACCCGACGCGGAGCGCCCGCCGACGCTGGACGGTCCCGGCCGACGAGGCCCCGCACCGGCGCACCTGGATGTCCTGGCCGACCAGCGACGCGGTCTGGGGCGACAACCTGGCGGGCGTGCAACGCGACATCGCGCTGCTCGCCCGCACCGTGGCGGCGCACGAACCCGTGATCATGTGCGCACCGGACCGGCGGGAGGCGGCGCGGGCCCGGGCCCAGTGCGGCCGGAAGGTGACGGTGCTCGACTCCATTCCCACGGACGACCTGTGGATGCGGGACACCTGCGCGGTGTTCCGGTGCGACGGGGCGGGCGGGATGGACGCGGTCGGCCTGGGCTTCAACGGCTGGGGCGGCAAGCAGCGGCACCGCAGGGATGCCCAAGTGGCGCGCGGGGTGGCCGAGTTCACGAAGCGAGACTTCACGCGGGCGGGCTTCGTGGGGGAAGGCGGCGGCATCGAGACGGACGGCGCCGGCACCGTCATGGCGACGGAGAGCAGCCTGGTCAACGCCAACCGCAACCCCGGAAAGTCCCGGGACCGGATCGAGGCGGAGGTGCTGCGGGCGTACGGCGCACGGAAGATGATCTGGGCCCCCGGCATCAAGGGCAAGGACATCACCGACGACCACATCGACGCCACGTCGCGCTTCGTGCGCCCCGGCGTGGTGATGGTCCAGGTGCCGTCGTCGGACCGTACGGACATCTGGGCGCGGGACGCCCGCGAGCAGCTGGCGATCCTGTCCCGCGCGACGGACGCGCGCGGCCGCCGTCTGCGCGTCATCAAGGTCGAGGGCCCGACCGAGATCCGCTCGACGGCGCCGACCTTCCTCGACTCGTACCTCAACTTCCATGTGGTGAACGGGGCGGTGATCACGGCCCGGTTCGGCGACAGGAGGACGGACGAGGGCGCCCGCAGGGCACTGGCCGCGGCCTTCCCGGACCGAGAGGTGATCCAACTGGACGTGGACCGCCTGATGGCGGGCGGTGGCGGTATCCACTGCGCGACGATGCAGGAGCCGAAGCCGTAGCTCGAACCTGCTGAAGCCGTAGCTCGAACCTGCGGGGGAAGCCACCGGGCGAGGCTCTCCCCCCCCGCAACCCTCCTGACCTGCCGGAGACTTGCTAGGTTGCCGATTGCCAGATCACTGACTGACCGACTGAGTGAGTGATCGAACGGCTCAGCTCACGCATGCCCCGCCCCGCCCCGCAGGAGGCCCCCGTGTCAGGTTCCGACGCCGACCCCAGACTCGACTCGTCCGCCGAGATACGCGCACGGATCGACACGAGCAAGCCGCACTCGGCGCGCTTCTGGAACTACTTCGTGGGTGGCAAGGACAACTACGAGAAGGACCGCGAGCTCGGCGACCAGATCAAGGAGATCTTCCCGGGCCTGGTCGACGTCGCCCGCACGAGCCGGCACTTCCTCGGCCGCGCGGTCCGCCACCTGGCGGGGGAACAGGGCATCCGCCAGTTCCTGGACATCGGCACGGGCCTGCCGACGGCCGACAACACCCACGAGGTCGCGCAGCGCGTCGCACCCGATTCCCGCATCGTGTACGTGGACAACGACCCGCTGGTCCTGGCGCACGCCCGCGCCCTCCTGACGAGCACGCCCGAGGGCGTCACGTCGTACATCGACGCGGACATGTACGAGCCGGAGGCGATCCTGGCGAAGGCGGGCGAGACCCTGGACCTCTCCCGCCCCGTGGCCCTCATGATCCTCAACACCCTGGGCCACGTGTCCTCGTACGAGCAGGCCAGGGACCTGGTCGACCGCCTGATGGCGGGCCTGCCGTCCGGCAGCGCCCTGGTGATCAGTGACTCCACCTCCACGAGCGAGGGCATGATCGCGGCGTCGGCGGCGTACAACAAGAGCGGCGCGATCCCGTACCACGTCCGCAGCGTCGAGGAGATCACCGGCTTCTTCACCGGCCTCACCCTCACCGACCCCGGCGTGACCCCGGTCACCCACTGGCGCCCCGCCTCCACGACGGACACGTCGATCGCGGTGGACGCCTACGCGGGCGTCGCCCGCAAGCCGTGACGCCCACCCTCGCGCACGCGTCCGGGGCACCCCGCGAGGCCCCCGGACGCTGCACGAATACCGGTTCCTGACGACCCCCACGAAGCTGGTAGTGTTCTACCCGTCGCCGCCACACAGCGACCGACACGCCCCCGTAGCTCAGGGGATAGAGCAACGGCCTCCGGAGCCGTGTGCGCAGGTTCGAATCCTGCCGGGGGCACCCACAACATGGGAACGGGATCGGGCAGTATGTCTCGATTTACGAGCCCGGGTGCCATGATCGGGTGTCAGCACTTCGGTGCGGGCACCCGATTTTTTGTTCCCCATGTCCAGCCCACGGGTGATGCGCGCCAGTGCGTCAACCATGTGGCCCGGGATGGTGACCCGCAGGGCGAGTTCTTCGCGGGGGCGGCTGTAGCGGACTTCCAAGCCGAAGGCGTCGTAGAGCTGACGTTGCTTCTCTTCGGGGACACGGGTGAGGTCCACCTTGAGGTACGGGAGTGCGTCGAGCAGGGCGGCGTTGTCGGGCTTGGCCACGGGACCTGGGGTTTCGAGCCGCGCCATCTGTTCGGACAGGGCCTTGCGCTGTGCACCCAGGGTTGTGTGCTCTTTGCGGATTCCGTCACGGAACGCCCGCTCGTCGTCCGGATCGGGTCCCTCATCCTGTGCAATGCCGCCCATGCCCTCCGCGAGCGCCTGGATGAGGCGGTTCTGACGTTGTTCGATGGCCGCGATGGCCTGCCCCAGGGCGTCGCGTTCGCGGGCGACGCGTTCCGCGGGACCGTCGACGGCGTGGCGTGCGGCTTCGAGGGCCGTGTTGAGATGCGTACGGCGGTCGGGGCCGAAGACGCAGGTGGCGAAGAAGTACGAGACGGATGTGAGCAAGTCCTCTTCGCGGATCCACAGGCTCTTGGGGTGGGTGGGGAACCAAGGTTGGCTGCGGTGCTCGTTCGGGTCCGGCTCGCAGGCGTAGTACGAGATCTGGTGGCGGCTTTTGCCGAACATGCGGCGGTTGCAGAGGTCGCACATGACGTAGGACCGCAAGATGTAGGAACGCTGTGTAGCGGGATGGTTGTTCTTGCCGGGGGTGGTGCGTGAGCCCTGCCGCTTCTTGGACATGGTGGAGACCGTGTCGAAGAGTTCCCGGGTGACGAGCGGTTCGTGGGTGGGCCGGGGCGACCAGACCCAGTCCTTCGGGGCGTTGTCGCGGCCGCCTTTCTTCGTCGCGCGGCGGTTCCATACTTGGTAGCCGGTGTATTTCGGGTTCCTGAGGATCTCGCGTACGGCGGAGCCGCTCCAGCGGCCGAGCGCGGCGTCGGCTCGGGTCGGCTCCGGGGCGGGTAGGCGGCCCGGTCGAGGTTGAGGCGGTCGGCGATGGCGTCATAGCCGAGCTTGTCCAGTCCGCGGAGCTGGAAGATGTGGGTGACGGCCGGGGAGCGGGCGAGGTCGGGGACCAGCCTGTGTTTGGTGCGGCCTTCGGCACGGCGGGCCGGGACCGGGTGCGGGACCTTCTTGGCCAGATAGCCGTACGGCGGCTTGCCGGTGTTCCAGCCCTGCTTGGTGTGCTCGACGAAGCCGTCCCAGGACAGCTCCAGCATCTGCAGGACGTACCACTCGGAGACGGCCTGCTTGACGCGCCGAGTGAGGGTCGGGGTGGCGCGCTTGGCGCCACGTCCAGTGACGATCGGCTCGTCGGCGGCGCACAGAGCGACGCCGGCCTGCTCCAGCTCATACTCGATCTTGGTGCCGAAGTACGTGCGTCTCGCAACGCGCTCAATGGATTCGCAGATGACGGCGGCGAAGCGACGGTCCGGGCGTTGGGCCTCTTCGAGGAGATCCGAGATGCTGCCGTCGCGCGGAATGGGGATGGCGAACTGCTGGTGCGCGAGAGATCGGCCACGTTTGTCCAGCTCTTTCCGGCCGGATTCGACGTCGTAAAAGTGGGCGACGATGACCCAGCCAGGCGGCAGCGCGGCTCTGGCGTTGCGGAGCTGCCGGGGGAGGGACAGCGTGGGGTCCTGGGCGTCCTCGGTGGAGGTACGGCCGAGCCAGGCCACGGGCACGCTGACGAGGATGGCTGCCGCGTCCGGGATGCTGCTCGTGGACCAGGGCCGGTCCGGCACTTCGGGTGCCCAGGGTGGGGCGCCAGTCTCGGCTTCCGGCATGTGCTGTCCCTCTCCCGCAGGTCGGGCGGGAGCTCACGCTCTGCGGTGGGAGCGGTGTCGCCGTGGTGGGCGTACAGCCATTCCAGCACCTCGCGGATGGCGACCGCTTGGCGCTGGGCCAGAGCCTGGGCATCCTCGCCGTCGACGACGACGTACTCGACGACCACGCGCAAACCGCTGGCTGAGCTGGTGGGTTCCTCGGGTCTGTGGGTGGTCGGCGTCCATGGACGCTCCATCTCGACCCCGTCGTCAAGACCGCGATCTTGTACGTTGACGCGGGGCCGTGGCGGGGTGTTCAGCACTCAGCTCCCGCTTGCGTGTCGCAATGCAGTGGACAGCCGCACGGTGGGATGCCTGCGGGGAGCAGGAGATTCATGGCGTGTGCGGCTTGGTGGGGGACGACGCTGTTGCCGAGGAGCCGGAGTTGAACCGCACGGGAGAGGCCGGGGTACCGGTGACATGGCCGTCGAGGCCCATCATCCACTCGACGAACGCGGCGGACAGCCGGCGCGTGCCGGGCGCCGTGGGCCTGGGCGCGGCGTGTTGGGTCACGTGCTCCCATCGGCGGATGGCGGGCAAGTAGGCGCCCCACCAGTGGGCAGGCGAGTGACGGCGGTTCTCAGGTTCATGCCGCCCTTGCGTTTCGGGGTGGTGCCCGCGCCGCCGTTCCCGTCCGAGGATGTCGGGGTGGGGAGGAGGTACTCGACCCCATCGGCCGGGGCAGAACCGTGGTCCGGCGTCTTCCGGACGGCGGAGTGCTTCCCCTCTGCGGCGGTCGCAGGCGGTGTGGTCTGTGCGGCGAGCACTGCCGCGGTGGAGGCAAGGGTGAGGCTGCCGTCGCCGTGCCGCTGGTTCGGTGAGCCCTTGGCACCGTCGCTGGCTTTCGGGGTGGGCAGCAGGTGCTCGATCTCGTCGGCCAGCGTGGGTCCGTGGCCACCGGCCTTCCGTTTGGCCGGGTGCTGGGTGCCGCCGTTGCTGCCCAGGTTCGCCGTGGGCGTCTTCAACAATGGCTCGTTCTGTTGGTGTTGTGGGCCAGGCGGTGAGGAAGACGCGCTCCCGGCGGTGCGGTGCGCCGATGTCAGAGGCGCGTACGCACGTCCAGTTCGCGTCGTACCCGAGGTCGGCCAGGTCTGCGAGTAGCACGCCCAGTGCCCGCATGCGGGGTTGACCGGAGGGGTTTCCCACACACCGCGGGCAGGGTTCCAGGTGGCGAAGGGTGTGGGTTCCGGCGCGGGTGGAGAGCAGGCCTCGGACATTTTCGATCACCACCAGGCAGGGGTTGAGCGCTTCGATGGCATCTACGGCGTAGTGCCACAGACCGGAGCGGGTACCGGAGGTGAGTCCGGTACGAGGGCCGGCGACGGAGAGGTCCTGGCAGGGGAATCCAGCGGTGAGGACGCACACGGGGGCAGCGTTGTGCCAGTCGATGGCCTCGACGTCGCCCAGGTTGGGGGTATCGGGCCAGTGGCGGGCCGCGTGCGGGTCGCTTTCCGCGTGCCAGGCAACGCGGCCGCCGAGTACGGCCTGGATGGCGAGGTCCAGGCCGCCGATCCCGGAGAACAGGCTGCCGATGAGCAGGTCAGTGGCCGCCACGGCGGGCCTTGTGGGAGCAGGTGCGGGATCGGAGGGCGGCTGCGGATGTGTGCGGGCAGGCGGTCCTGGCCGCGCGCCGGTGCGCCGGGACGTCGCTGTGTTGTCGCGGGTTGTTTGGTGTGGTGTTCCGGCCGGGTGAAGACCAGGACGTCTTCGTGCTGGATCACCGCGAGGGGGATGCCCTGGTGGCGGGCGTCGCGGACGTTCTTCATCTGGAAGAACGACGGGCGGTTGATCAGGCGGCTGTCGCGGATACCGGCGAGGAGGGCGACGCAGCGCTCAGCGGGAGTGAGACCGGCTGCCTGGCCGGCGGCGAGGACGGCGGAGGGCAGGTCGATGAGTTCGCCGCGCTCACGCCACGGGCGGGTGGTGACGACCACGGTGCCGCCGGGGCGCCCGTTGAGGGCGGTCTGCGGGCGGGCCATCGCACATGCCGGACCATTCGACCGGCGGTGACGCGGTACTGGCCTGCGGAGGGGCCGGCGGTGACACGGGGCCTTGGGAGGGGTGGCGGCGGAAGTTGTCCACGCCGTCACGGGAGATGCACCATGCACCACCGTCACCACGCCCACCGCCCCACCGCCCCACCGCCCCTCCGCTCATCCGCAGAGCAGTCTTCGTTCCCCGCTCGGGGAGCTGGAGCAAGCGTTCCTCGCCCTCGCCCACGGCGCTGAGCCGCTCACCTTCCCCGCGCGCCTGGTGTGCGATGCCCCGGACCGTGCAGCGTGGCCGGTCGACCGGGTCCGCACCCATCTCGCCCACCCGTCCACCCGGGCCGAACTGCGCGAGCAGACCTGGCGTGAGGTGGTACGACGCGCCCGCGAACTGGGCGAGCCGTGGGGCGTGGTCGCCGTGGCCATGACCGTTCCGGTGCTGCGCCGGATGCTTGCCCGGCTGGCCCGCCCCGCTCATCTGGAGCGCGCCGAGGTCGAGCAGGAGGCCCTGGCCGCCGTCACCATGGCCCTGCTCACCGTGGACCCAGGGGCGGAGCGGCTGGACCGGGAGCTGTTCAGTGCGGCCGACCGGGCCGTGCACCGGCTGGCGTATGCCGCACGCCGCCGCGCCACCTGTGAGACCGACCAGGCGGCAGCGCACCTGGACCAATGGTCCGCTCCGTCGGGGGCGGATCACGGTGAGCCGGTGGACGAGCTGACGGTGCTCGCCCGCGCCGTGTAGTCCCGTGTGGTGGACGTGGCCGAGGCGCGGCTGATCGCCCGTACCCGCCTCGACGGCGAGCCGATGCACCGCCTGGCTGAGGAGCGGGGGGTGAGTGTGCGTCAGCTCTACCGGCACCGCAGTGCCGCAGAGCAGCATCTGATCGCCCACCTGCGCCGCCAGCTGCAGGCGCTGTAGGCGTCCGGTCGGAGGATGTTCGGTGACGGGATGTCAATTCCTGTCACCGGAGTCTCTACTCACGATGACGGAGGCCCTGCCCGGCTTCGGACCGGGCCGCCCGTTCTGGCCCGGGGTGGCGGCCGCTACCCCGGACCGGGCGCCGCATGGTGCGGGGTGAGTACGACCGTCTCGTGCTGACACCCGAGAAACCCGTCTGCCGCATCCCCGCGAGGAGGTCGGCCCCGGGCCCAGGGTTCTGCTCACCCCGCGCCTGCTTCTACCGCGCTCCTCGGGGCGGCCCCGTCTCCTGCTCCCCTCTCTTCCGTTCTGTCCTGCTGTGTGTCCGATGGAGGTGTGCTGCCATGCTCGCGAGGCTCCGTCGACCCGGCCGGCCGGGGATCCGGCCGCTCGGCCGCTGGTTCTTCCGGCTCGGGTTCGTCACGGCCTGCACCGCGTTCGTGCTGCTGGCGGACACGCCGTACGTGTGGGCGGTCGAGGACATCCCGTCCGTCATCACGAATCTGCGGAACTGGATCGTCGGCCTCCTCGCCGGGCTAGCCACCCTGTTCCTTACCTTCGGTGGGCTGCGCTACCTGATGGCAGGCGGCGATCCCGGCGAAGTCGAAGCCGCCAAAAGGGCGTTGAGGGCCGCGGCCATCGGCTACGGCCTGGCGATCCTCGCCCCCGTCATCGTGACGGTGTTGAAGGGCATCGTCGGTGCGGGCGGGGGCGGGCAGTGACCCGCACAAAGCGTCTCGTCCGCCTCTTGCCCTTGTTCTTCGCCCTGGCCGTCCTGGCCCCGGTACCGCTGACCGCCACGTCCGCCTCCCCGAACACGGCATACGCGGCGGCTCAAGCGCCCGCGGCCCCGAGCCGCCGCAGCCGGAACCACAGCCCGCGCCCGGCCCCGCCGCCCCCTCCCCGGATTCCGGGCCCGAGCCGACACCCGAGCCCGCGCCCGGGCCAACCCCCGCGCCGGACCGCCCCACCCCCGGACCAGAGCGGCCCTCACCACCGGAGCCGACGCCGGGGCCGACACCCGCGGCGTGCGAGGCGGACGGTGATCCGAGTGACTGCGACAAGGGAAGCAGCGGCTTCGGCTTCGGTGGGCTCTTCGACATCCCCGGCCTGATCGTGAACGCGATCACCTCGTTCCTCGGCATGCTGATCGAGCAGATCATGAAGCCGGTCCGCGAGTTCCTCGCCGACACCTTGCTGGCCACCCCCGACGTCACCCAGCACGCGGACATCAAGAAGCTGTGGACCTCGATGTTGGGGACCACTGCCGGGATCTACGTGCTGTTCGTGACAGCGGGCGGCATCACGGTCATGGGCTACGAGACCGTGCAGACCCGCTACGCGCTCCAGCAGATCGCCCCGCGCCTGCTGCTCGGCATGGTCGCCGCGGCCACCTCGCTCACCGTGATGGGTAAGGCGATCAGCCTCTCCAACGCCCTCGCCCACGCGATCATGGCCACCGACATGTCGGACGCCGGGCAGGGCATGGTCGAACGCGTCCTGCCCTTCGCCCTGTTCGGCGCCCCGGGTCTGAAGTTGTACTTGCTGATCCTGGCGATCGTGATGATCGCGCTGGTCCTCGCGGTCGCTACAGGCCACAACGCCGAGGAGGCACTGGAGAACGCGCAGACGGCGATTAATTGGTTCTCGGTCCACGTTGAGCCGGTTGACTGAGGCTCGAAGTCCAAGCACGGGGACCGCCGGATGACCGCGAGCATGTCGACAAGCCCAAGGGAGTCCCACAACCAGGGCATGGCGCCCACGACCACGACCTGCGCGGCATCGACGCCAGCGAGGGCCCGGAAGGAGGCAAACCGGGCCAGCAGCCGTCGGTCGAACGCGCCGACAAGGATGTGCAGAACGGACTCGTCGATGACCATGACACCCATGGCTAGTGCGCCCTCTTGCTGCCAGGCCTGCCCACATCAATGATCGAATTTCATTCTGAACTTGCAGGTCAAGATGGTGGTGTGGGTCGAGGTTGTGGTACTCGTGCTGGTCTCGCATGTGATCATTAGCGGGTAATCGTCTGTCATAGGCGATTCCGGCGTTCCCGGACGATCGGGGCCTGGCGCCTCGTAGCTTCTGCCGCGGGAGGGATACGCATGGTGGACGTGCTGACGTGGACTCGAACGGCGACTCCAGCTCACGGAACGTGCTGAGCTGTTGCGCAAGGAGCTGGCCGGTACCGAGATGGATCTGACCCGTCTGGAGGCCGCCGAGGTGGTGTTCCGGCAGTGGGCTGAGGCGACTGACGGTGGACACCGATAGTCGGGCATCGTGGAGCCGGAGCCGGAGCCGGAGCCGGAGCCGGAGCCGGAGCCGGAGCCGGAGCCGGAACGCGTCGCTGCTGGGCCGTGTGCGGGCGGGATGCGGCTGGTGCCGGACCGTGTCGAGGGGCTGGTTCCGGAGGCCCCGACCGCGGAGTACCAGCGGATCATGGAGATCGTGACCGGGGCAGACGGTCCGGTGATGGCCAAGGACGTCGCGAGGCCGCTGGGCTGGGAACTCACGCCGCGCAAGGTCGGCCGGTCCGCGGCCAGCTGACCAAGCTCGCCGACCGCAGCTGGCTGAAGCGGACCGGATCAGGGCGCTACCTGCCGCGTTGAGCAGGGAGGAGGGCCAGCGGACCGGCCGGTTCCCGCCGTAAGGCGAGAGCCCCCGGCGGAAGTTAGTTCGCGTGTGAAGACTCGCCGCCCCACCGGGGGGCACGGACAGCATCCGTGCCGGACGCATCAGCAGTAGGCCAAGGGCCGGTGATCTCACGATCACGGGCCCTTGTGCGTGCTGCGGCCGGTGGGCGTTGTCGGTGATCGCTTCTGCCGCGTGGCTGATCTCGGGGGGGCGCGGGGAGCTGGATGGCGAAGGTGACGTCGTCGCTGTCCTTGTGGAGGCGGGCGGTGAGGTGGGTGATCTCGTAGAGGCGTCGCTGGAGGGGTTCGGGGACGCGGGTGAGGTTGAGGCGTGGGTGGGGGAGGGTGCCGAGGAGTACGGAGTTCTGCTCGGTCGGCCGCTCGGGTTCGGGGGCGTCGGCTGCGTCCAGGTCCGCTAGGACGGCGAGGGTGGCCTTCCGCCGGGTTTCCAGGTCGTTGTACGTCTGGTGCAGGCCGCGTGTGAAGGGATCGTCGGGGTCTGCGTCCTGGGCCTGGCGGAGCAGGTTGCTCTGGCGGCGCGCGAGGTTGCCGAGCGTGCGCTGGTGACGTTCTCGCTCGGTGTCCCGCTCCTGGACCGCGCGTACGTCCGCGTCCCGCAGATCGGCGGCGAGGAGGGCATGGCACTCCGGTCCGAAGGACCCGGTCGGCGGAGAAGGCGCCGATGGCTTCCAGGAGGTCGGCTTCGTTTGATCGATCCAAACCGGACGTGGGGGCTGCGTCCGCCGCGCTCCCCGCAGAGCCCGACTATCTGCTGTCGACGGGGCAACCATGGTCCGCCACGTCGCCAGCAGAGCCACTCCGAACTCGTCGGAACGCGACCCGGGGTCAAACGCGAGTGAAAGGACCGACCACTCGGTCATTCAGTGCCGAGCGTGTGCTGCGCGGGCAGCGGAGGTGGTGCGGCGACCAGGGTGTACGCAACTTCAGCCCTGTGTGCCTGCGAGGCGTCGGCCGGAGCGTGGGCGAGGAAATCACTGGTCGTGCCGGTGAACGTGATGCGCCCGTCGGTGAGGACGGTGACGTGCGTGGCCTCTTCGGCGAGGTCACCGACGTCATGCGTGGACATCAGCACCTGCACGTCCGCGGTGGCCAGGTTGAGGATCAGGTCGCGGAAGACGCGGCGTTGGGTGGGGTCCATTCCGGCGGTGGGCTCGTCCAGGAGGAGCACGGTGGCATCGTGGACGAGGGCGGAGGCGACTCCGACGCGGCGGAGCTGGCCGCCGGAGAGGTGTTTGGTCTTCACGTCGGCGCGGTCGGCGAGTTCGACGCGGGTGAGGGCCCTGTGGGCGGCTGTCCAGGCGTCGGTGCGGTTCATGCCTTTGAGCCAGCCGGTGTAGGCGACCTGTTCGCGGGCGGTGAGGCCGGTCATGGCGGTGATGGTCTGGGGCATCCATGCGACGCGCTGCCGGTACTCCCGCGTGTGTGAGGCCAGGTGGCCCAGACGCACGTGGCCGACTGCGGGTCGGGATACCCCGGCGGCCAGTTTGAGCAGCGTCGACTTTCCGGCGCCGTTGGGGCCCAGGAGGACGGTGAAGCCGTCCGGGGCGGTGTAGGTCAGCTCGCTGAATACCGCGGGCTTCCTGCGCCCATAGGTGAAGGCGCACTCTTGAAGCTGGATCGGCATGGCAGGGTCTTCCTTACAGACGAGGCCGCTGGCGGGCGTGCGTGGCCAGGCCGGCGGCGAAGGTCACGAGTGCGGCGGCGAAGGCCGGCGGGTCGGTGGGGGGCTGGGGCAGGACCGTCCAGGGGTACGGGTGATGGAAGCGGTCGAAGCCGATGAGGACGACCATGAAGATCCAGCCGACCGGGACCGCCACCGCGCCTTGGGGTGCAACGGCGTGGACCAGGAGCATCAGCCCGATCAGGAACAGGGTGTTGCGGCCCGTCGACCAGGCGTCATCACTGCCGGAGGCCTGACCGGCCACACCGCCCACCACGATGGCGAACGCACCGGTGACCAGGACGAGCACGGTGTCGTAGCGGGACACGGGCCGCCACGCGGCCGCCTCGCCTTCCTCCAAGCGGGAGGAGAGGCTCAGCAGCAGGCCTGACGTGACCGGTACCGGGGCGAGCAGCATGACCAGGAAGTCATTGGACCCTCCGACCAGCAGTGAGGGGAACTCCACCGCGACACCGTTGAAACCGGCGACAACAGCGGCGAAGAGTGCCATGCACGGCACCAGCACAGCCCAGACCCGTCGGGCCTTGAACCACCAGATCACGGCCGAGTGTCCTTGCCCGCGTTCTTGCACGCCTTGGCCAATTCCCCCTTGTACCAGGCGGCCTGCCCCTCCGGCGTCAGGGTGCGCGCCGCGGAGACACGGCGCTTCATGACCGTCATCACCTCGTCCGGATTCTGGAACTGCTGCAGTTCCTGCTGTTGCCAGGCCAGGTAACGCTTGTCCGCCCCGGCGACCGTGGCTGCCCACAGCGTGGCCGAACGAGAGTTGACCTGATCGACGCGCGAACACGGAAACCGGACGGACTTCAGCACGACGCTGAGGCGCACCGTCTCGGAGTGAGCCGCTTTGGACAAGGGAAGCCACCACTCCCGGCTTGTGGGGCGCGTGTTGGATCGGCCGGCCGCCAGAGTGTCGTTGACCGTATCCGGCATGGGGGCCGCGACCCCGGCGTCCCGCAGTGCCGTGATGGTACCGGTGACGTCCCGCCGCAGGCCCACCACGTCGGCTTGGACAGCCTTGGGCACGCAGACCTTCGGGCGGCTGCCCGTACAGTCCAGCGGCGCGTTGTTCACCGACAGCGGGCTGACGGCGCCCCAGGAGTGAACGTGGACGACACACACGGCCATGACCGCCAGCGCCGCACCGCACGCCGCACAGCGCAGCGCGATGCGGGCTGCTCGGGTCGCCAGCGGAACCCACATGAGGACACAGAGAGCCGCGAGGGACCCGGCGAACAGCAGATGCGGCCACAAGCTGGTGAAGGGTACGAGTTCCCCGAACAACAGCCCCTCGGTGTACTGGCCGGAGATGTGGCGCGGCCACAGCCGCGCGCCGTCGGAGGCCGACCAGCCGACGAGATAGAGCACCGCCGCGCCCAGCAGAGGAGCAGAGATCGCGCGGTGCACCCGCAGGCCGACGGCGAAGCCGATCGTGGTGTGCGCACAGACCAGGAACAGACCCATACCCAGCAGCGGGAGCGCGTTCAACGTCGGCCAAGTACCCGCCTCCACCAGAGCCATGACAACGGGCAGCAGAAGCATCACCCAGCCGACCAGCAGGCCCGGCAGCAGGGTCTCGGCTGCCACCCGGTACCGGGACCTGGCCGGGGCAAGTAGCCACACCTGGTCCTTCTTGAGCCGCCCCGCCTCCCAGGCTCCCAGCGCGGCGGCGACGGCGTAGGCGAACCAGTAGTAGGCGTCCAGCGCGCGGGCCACGACAGAGGGCGCCCAGCTCGGGCCGTCCAGCAGGTCCGTGTAACCGGGGTCCTCATGCATGTTCTTGAAGTACAGAAGGACGATGGCCAGGCACACCGGTGCCAGCCACAGGGCACCGCTGGTACGCAATCGGGCGAGAGGTCTCACGAATCCGGCTCCGGAGGTGAACAGGCCACGCCACCCCGCACAAGGGGTGGCGTGGCGATGACACATGGTCAGTGGTCGGCGGTCAGTCGGCCTTCGAGGTGTCCACGTACACCTTTCTCACGTCCAGCTCGATGTAGGGGCTGTCGTCGAAACCGCCGATCTCCTTGATCTGGAAGAAGTGCTTTCCGTTGGACAGGTTGTGCCACTGGCCGTTGCTCGTCTTGTTGTCGCCCTTGAAGCAGTTCGAGTACTTCTTCAACCCCCAGGACCTGTCCGGCTGGCCCGAGATGTCGTGGCGCAGGTCGACGAGGGTGGAGTAGTGACGGCCTCCAGGACTGCCCGTGCCGGCCCAGCAGCCGGTGAACAGCACCTGCGAGTACGACTCGTCCCTCCATCTGCGCGACTGGAAGCCCGCCTTGGCCCCGCTGATGTTGCTGCGGAAGTTCGCCGCCTCGATGGGCGCCGCCGACGGGTCGTCCACCGGTAGTACGGCCGCATCCTCGGCAGGCGTTGCCGGGGCGGTGTCATTCTCGTCCACGACGACTGGCGCGGACGGAGTGGTGCCGTCCTCAGGAAGTTCCTCAGCGGATACTGCCTGCACACCCCCCACCAGGGATGCTGCGACTACCGCCGCGACAACACCACTGCGGGCCTTGCCTGTGTACCTACGCACAAACCCTCCCCATTCCTGGACTCTATGTGAACGCCAAGGAGAAAGGCAGAGACCACTGGTAGGGGGCGCGTGGTTCCCCCTAGACGACAGCCTCCGGTACGGAGCACGCTGAGTCCGGCCTGGCGCGCACCGGCTCGCCACACCCGCTTCTCGCTTGGCAACAAACGCCCTTCGGCCAGTCGGGGACAGTTGCGCAGGCCACTGCTCATACCGCAGCCACCCCAGCCCCCGTTCCGCCGCTTTGGTTCACATGTGCCACTGGTATGAACCTTCGGACGCGGACGCAACCGTAGGCAGGCTCGATCCGGCTAGGACAACACCGTTCCTCTCGGGTGGCTTGGAAACGCGCACCTTCGGAAGCCTCAACCTCGCAGCCAGCATCATGAAGATTCTGTGGAGAACGTGGGCTACTCGTATAAATGGAAGGGGAGTTCAGTATTCCCGCACCAAGGGGAATGGCCAATTCTGTGCCCTTCGCGGCAGCACCAACCCAGAGCGCGACTCAGACGGCAGCCATAGACTCAGTAGTTCAACCCACCGACCACTCCGGCAAACAACTGATTTGCAATGTCTGCTCAACTGGCAGGACGCCGGATTCGGGTCGAAGCGGGTGCCGGCGCCGGGGCGAGCTCCACGGGCGCCGACAGGTTGGGGCATGACAGATACGCCAGCAACCCGTCACGGGATGATCTTGAGCCCGGATGGCTCGCTACGGGGGTGTCGCCCGCGAGGGCGTTGATGCGATTCGCGTACTCGCGGCGGGCCTTGCGCTGTGCTGGGACCGCCGTGGTTCCCAGGGCGCCGTCGAGAGACTGGCAGAGGTCGAGGAGCCGGCGGTGGGTCGCGGGCACGGCGGTGACACGCAGGGCGTAGCCCTGGCCGCGTCGTACGGTCACGCCCTGGTCGAGCGTGGCGCGCCCGGCGAGCTCCAGGTGGTGCGGAGGAGGTCGGCGACCTTGCCCGGCACGTCGAGCGCGACCGGCAGTCCTGGGTCCGGGGCGCCCGGGTCTTGGGCAGTACCTCCCCACGGGCGCAGACCTCCGCACGTTCGGCCAGGCCGACCTGGACGTCATCGCTCATGAGCTCAACCATCGCCCGCGCAAGACCCATGGCTACCGCACTCCCGCAGAGGTCTACGCTGGCTCCTGAACAGTGGTGATGCGCTGATCACTTGAGCCCGCCTTCGTTTGCCGACATGGCCTTCGGGGGACGGAGCACTCGTCGTCGGCGCCCGCGTCGCAATTTGGGCACACGATCTTGGTACAGTCGCGGCGGGTTCTGCGACCGCTGCTAGCCTGCCGTCCGATATCAAGGGGGCCTGGCAGGCCCGCATAGCGGGGGACAGCAGGCCGGAGCGCGTGCTGATCGCCGCCAGTTTCGTCAACCGGGTCGGCAACGGTCTGTTCAACGCGGCGTCGGCGCTCTATTTCACCTTGGTCGTGGGGCTGCCCGCTGTGCAGGTCGGCGCCGCGCTCACCATCGCCGGTGTGATCGGCTTGTGCGCGGGGATACCCGGAGGGCATCTCGCCGACCGACGCGGAGCGCGCACGGTCATGATGCTGGCCCTTACGGTCCAGGCGATGTCGATGGCGGCCTCGTCCTCGTCGAGAGCTGGGCCGCGCTCACGATCATCGCGACGGTCGACCAGATCGCCGCGGCGGCCGGTGGGGCGGCCTGGGGCGCTCTGGTGGTCCGGGTCGGGGGTGATCGCCCGGCCCTGTTCCGGGCGAAGTTGCGCACCTTCGTCAACCTGGGCGTCGTTCTCGGAACGGTGGGTGCCGGGCTGGCGCTGGCCGCGGACACCCGTGGCGCCTACGTCGCGCTGATCCTCGGCAACGCGGCGAGCTTCGCCCTGTGCGCGGTGCTTCTGCTGCTTTCCCGCTATCCGGTGCTGGCAGCACCGTCCCAGCAGCGTCGCTGGCTCGCTTTCGCGGACCGCCCGTTCCTGACGTTCACCGCCCTCCTCGGGGCCATGGGGCTGCAGTACCCGGTGGTATCCCTGCTGCTGCCGATCTGGATCTCCGAACACACCGAAGCGCCGCGCTGGACGGTGGCCGCACTGTCCGCCGTCAATGCCGCCTTCTACGTACTGATGCAGACCAGGATCGGCTCCCGTATCGAAACCCCGCATGACGGCGGCAGGGCGTTTCGCACCGCGGGACTGCTCTTCCTCGTCAGCTGCCCGATGATGGCGCTGGCGGCACGCACCCCCCTCTGGGCGGCAGTGGGACTGGTCGTCGCGGCGATCTTCGTCCATAGCCTGGGGGAGGTCTGGGAGTCCTCGGCGGGCTTCGCCCTGGGCTTCGGTCTTGCCCCCGACCATGCCCAGGGCCAGTACCAAGGTCTCCTCGGCCTCGGCTTCAGCGCGGGCCAGGCTTTTGCCCCCGCGATCCTCACCACGGTGGTGCTGGGCCTCGGCACGGCGGGCTGGCTGCTGCTGGCGTTGTTCTTCGCGGCGCTGGGTGCTGCCGGCCCACCTCTTGCCCGCTGGGGCATGCGGACCCGGCCGCAGCCAGGTGTTGCTGCGGAAGTGAAGGAATGACCAGGGAGTAGGGTGCAGGAGTCTTCCGCCTTGTGTGGAAAGTGCGCGTGCATCGCCGACCGTGCCCTTTCCGCGCTTACGGCACGTGTGGGCGGACCAGGGTTACCGCGGCGCCGACTCCCACGCCCAGGGCCTGGGAGACCACCGGCATCACCGTGGAGATCGTGCAGCACCGCGACGGCGGATCCAGCTCGATCTGGGCCCGGGTGGGAGAACCGCCCCCAGCAGTGCCCCTCTTCGCGGTGATCCCGCAGTGTTGGGTCGTAGAGCGGACGTTTGCGTGGCTGGGACGGTGCCACCGCCTGTCGAAGGCCTACGAGTACCTGCGCGTCTGCTCGGAGAACGCCATCTACCTCACCATGGCCATGCTCCTCGTACGCCGCCTCGCAAGACCAGCCCGCTGACGGGCTTTCAGACGCCCTCTAATACCCGACGACAGTTCGACCCCGACGGAAACGGGGCTACAGGCCCATCGGCAGGAGACCCGAGCCGACACATGCCCCTCCCACGCCTCCTCCGGTCGCGGAACCGGACGGCGACACCGCTGAGGAGGACTGACTCAGCGGGCGCCAGCCGCACTGGGCAAGCTGTCGGCCACTGCTTACGCCTCGCCCTCAGACCCGTCCTCGTCGCCGTGCTCGGGCGTGGCCCCGATCGAGGCTGTCCCCGGATCGGCCTGCTCCGTGTCCTCCATGGGCTCGGCGTACTTCGCGGCGAGCCGGGCGAGGTGCAGGGCCAGTGGAAGCTGGAGCGCGTTGGCATAGTCGTCCGGGAAGCGCTGCTGGTGGACGTACATTGCCCACTGCTCCGGATCGTCGCCCGGTTGGAGTGCTGCCATGCAGAGGTCCAGGATTTCGGGATTCCACGCCGGCTTACCTGGCATGCGTAGGGACCGTCCGGCTGCGTTCCGGTGCTCGGTGAACTTGCTGATGTCACGGGGGTGTCCGTGCTGGCTGGCCTTGTCTGAGGTGCTTTGGAAGAGACGATTGTCCGGTTGCGCGTCAGCGGGCACCCACAGGCCCTTGGCAACCCCGGCGCCCACGTCCCCGTCGGGTGCCCACCACTGCGGTGTCTCCTCCCGGTCGTGGCTAGCGATGCGGACTACCCGCAGGCGGCGGCCGTGCGCGGCGAGCCGCTGAAGTGGTCCGGCGCCCAGGCTCAGGCGGTCGACGGCCAACCCCGGGTTGGTCAGCCACGGCCACCGCTGGCGGGTGTTCTGTGCGTGGGTGAGGACGAGGGTCGGCTCGCCACGCAACTTGTACAGCGTCTGCCTGACGAACAGGGCGGTTGCGTCCTCCTGCTGCTTCCGCGTCCTGAGATCTGTGCTGCGGATCTTTCCGGTGAGGCTGCGCAGCAGCTCGGGGTACGGCACCCAGTCCGACGTTTCCGCCGTACGGCCGAGCACACAGTCCTGGCCAGGACGGATGAGTACGGCGATCGGGGTGAACTGCGGGTACTTGTTGTCGCGGCTGACGTTGCGCTTGACGAGCCAGAAGGCGAGCTGGTTCAGGTCCTCCGGGATGGCCGCACCGAGCGAATGCTCGGGCAGGAACCGCGAGCCGAGCTGTCGCAGGCCATCACTCCAGGCAGCCTTGGCCCGGTGCGGGTCCGAAACAGCCTCCGGCTTGGTGCCGTCCGGGTCCGGGAGATCCAAGAACTGGCTGACCAGGCCGACGTCAGCAAGCCCCACACGTAGCGCGGACTTGGGGTCGCTGGTGCGGCGCCGGAAGCCGTCCTTGCCCTCCAACTCGACGAACGCCAGCTGAGAATGCGTGCCCAGATCGGCCGTCCACGCGCGCATTGCGTCACGCACCGCACGCCGTCGCGCATCCATGGCGGCGTCCCATTCGTCGCCGCGCCGCAGAGTGCTGCCCTCACCCAGCGGGCCGACGAGTTCCCCGGCCTGGCGGACGTGGAGACGCACAGTCAAGTCGGGATGGTCCCACTGCCACAGGTCGGGGCCACCGACCGTGCGGTGCTGCGCGAGGCCGAGGTTCTCCTCGGCAGCCGCGACCAGGTGGTCGCGCATGGTGTCGGTCTGGTGCAGTAGTACGGCGGTGAGCCCCGCAGGGCCGACTGCGCGCGCGAGAAGGGGGCGCCGTCGGGCGGCATTGCGCGCCTGCCGCTCGGCATTCTCCCGGTCGATCCTCGCCTTGTCCTCGTCGGTGGCCTTCTTCGGCACGGAGGCGGTGGACTCGAGCACGTTGTGCGGGGTCTGGCGCCGGATCCCGCTGCGCCGGGATGTGCTGACGCGCATGAACTCGGGGGACAGTGCCGCCGTGGCCCACTCCGTCAGGCGCCGTCGCTCCTGCGGCGCGATTCCGGCCTGTACCCCGTGTCGTCCCATCATCGTGTGGTGCACCACTGCGGCGGTGACGCCGTCCCGGCCGGTGAGCCAGGTCTCCGGCTCCTTGGCCATGAGATCGGGTGAGGGAAAGCGGGGAACGGCAGAGATCTGGTTCAGCATCCCCTCCGGCCCGCCCTGAACCCACGCGTAGCCCCCGGTCTGGGGCACCCAGCGCAGGCCGCCGACCGCGAACCGTTCCGAGACGGGTCCGTCGGGCACAAAGCTCTGGTCTGCCAGCAGGTAGACGGAGGCGCTTCCCCGCTGCGGCAGCCAGACGGGACCACGTACCCATCGGCGTACACCGGTGGAAAGGTGGATGCGGGGAGTCGGGTCGAAGGGAGCGGTGCGCAGACAGATCCGGATGTACGCGGAGTAGATCCACACCTTGGCCTTCGCACCACGTCCGGTGGGGTGCTCCAGCGGCGGCCAGGAGACGAGCTCGGCCCCGGGAGCTCCTGCGTCCATCGCAACTTGCCGGAACGAGAGCCGCTCGCCGAAGTGCTCGTAGGCCGGTTCCTGGCGTGCGATGCGGGCGGCGAGGACCTCGGGCAGAAGCCTCCACAGGTGGTCGGCGGGCACGGCGGTGCCGCCGTCACCGACGGTCTGCTCCAGCATGTCGACGCTGAGGAGATCCCACTCCAGGCCGTCGATGTCCAGCAGAGAGGCGGTCTCCTTGACTTTGGCGTGTCCCTCAGGGCCCGGCTGCAGGTCGCGCAGCCAGGCGTGGATGAAGGTGCTCATCACCGCCTTGGGATAGGGGGCGTTCGCATACAGCCAGGGTCGGCCGTCGTCGAGTGGGGCCCTCTTGGCCACGGACACCAAGTCGGGGGCGACGGCGGCGATCACCTGGTTGAGCCGCTTGATGGGCACCGACACCTTGCCGCGGTCGCGCCGCTCGGGCTTGCCGTGCTGCCAGTGGTCCTTGAGAGGGTCCCGCCAGGCACGGGGGAAGGCGAGTGCGTAGTGGGGCATGAGGAAGGGATCGCCGCCCGGCGTGGGGACGAAGGCGGCGGGCTGGATGTGGTCGTAGGCCATGGCGGGGTGGGTCTCCGTTCGAATCGGGGAAAAGCGTCAGTGAGCGTCAATCCGATGCGCGAAAGTGCGTCGATGCGCCGGCGCGGGAGTGCTGGCGGGGGCGTCAGTCCATGTCCGCCAGTGCCTTGTACAGCGGCTCGTACAAGGCCTCGACCAGGGACTTGTCGATCGTGGGCACGGCGGATTCGGCACTGAAGTAGGGGGCGAGGAGTGCGCGCATGCTCGCCAGCAGGCTGGTGGCGGGGGTGTCGGTGGCCGCGAGGCCCGCCTCGCGCGGTGAGAAGGCGGCGTCGACGAATACGACGCGAGCGGGCACTCCGCCCCGCACGAGGCGGCCGATGACCTGCCACATCACGACCAGCTGGTCCCAGGTGAACGCCTCCTTCTCGGCCTTGGGGAGGCTGGTCCACGACAGTCGGCGAGTCAGGAAGCGGTTCCAGGCACGGCGGGCGTCGCGTCGGAAGGCGAGCCCCGCCCGGTCGGGGGTGCCTTCCCGGCGGGCGAGGCGCCGCAGGCCCTCGCCCGGGCCACGGATCTGCCGTACCGCCCAGTCGTTGACGGCCTGCACAGCGAGCGCAATGTCGTCGGGACGGGGGTGGGGGCGAGCCAGGAAGTAGACGGTGCCGATGGCTGCCTTGCCTCCGGGAACGACAATGTTGTGGCCGCGTTCGACGGCGAGGAGCGGGGCGACGAGGAGTTCCCCGTCGGCCTGGCCACCGCGCGCCCAGCCCGCCACGTCGCCGCGTCGCAGAGCCTTCGCCTCGGCGGTACGCGGCAAGGCGCTCCAGGCCGTGTCGAGGTCGGCGTCGTCGGAGACGAGCCGGGAGACCCGACCGGCCCATTCGGGGATCGAGTTGAGGTACGCGGCGGCCCTGCGGGCCTCCTCGTAGCTGCCGACGAGGAGCAGCAAGCGGCGCCTCTCGGGGTCTTCGATATCATCGAGTTCCTGCTGGAGGGCACTGACCGAGCCGGTGAGGCCGCGGTCGGGCTCAGCGAGCTGGTGCAGCATCTGGACGAGGGCGGCCGGACGTTCCTCCGGGTCACAGCCGGACAGCCGCAGCGGTCTTGTACTTCCGGGCCAGTACAGGAACTCCTTACGGAACTCTGTGTTGAGGATGGCGCGCACCTCCTCCTTGTGCGGGCGAAGCACCGCGCCGACGTCGGCGTGCACGTGGTAGCGGCTGGAGGTGCCGGCCCAGCTGGTGGCGGACATCAGCATCAGGTGCGGGCCAGGCCGGCCGTCAACGGTCGGCAGGTCGGGCAGGCCGAGCAGGAGTTCGCGTCCCACACCGTTGCAGCGGAAGAAGCGCAATTCGCCGCTCTGCTCGCCCTCTTTTCTCCTCTCGTCCAGCTGGAACTGGAAGCCGAGGACGTTGCCCATGGGGGACTCGGGCATCACGGGCTCGTAGTCGCGGGGCGGGCGACGGGAGAGCACGTTGGAGGTGGACTCCAGGTTGAGGGCCGCCTCGACGCGTTGCCAGAGCCCGGTCATGAAGTTGAGCCGGTGGTGCAGGGCGGCGAGCACCAAGGTGAGTTCGAACCGGGGCACGTGGGGGTCGGGTCCGTCGTCGAGTCGTATGGCACCGTTGAGGAGCCGCTCCAGCACGGGCCGCACCTGGGTGCGGGTGTCGGAGCCGTGAGGGGCGTGCAGCAGACCGAGGGTGAGATGGACGAGCTCGTTGACGAGCGCGGTCTCCGCCGGGTCCGTCTCGGGTTCGGTACCGGCGGTACGGGGCTGGAGCGGGTCGTCACGGAAACGGTTGAGTACGCCGTCGATCCGCTCGCGCTGCGCAAGGCGCCGGGCCTCGGGCATCCCCTCGGACACGGTGCTCTCGTCCACGTCCTTGAGGTCGGGGAACCAGGCGTTGATGAGCCACTGGTGGAGGGTGACCGCGCTGAAGTAGTCCTGGGTGATCCAGTGGCGCAGCGCGCGGTTCTGGATGAGGCGCGAGTACAGGCGGTCGGTGGCGTGGCGCACGGTGTGAGTAGCGTTCGTCCAGTCATCGATGTCCCGTGCCGAGAGCTGGAGTCGCGCTTGACCGGCGAGTTCGGCAAGAGCGTGGGCAGCGACCTCGTCGATCCACGAGTTCGGGGCGCGTCCGGCGAGAGTGGTGGCGGGGGCGAACGCCGTGTCGAGCTGCATCTGTACCCGGTCCGCCTCGTCCACGATGACCAAGTCGTTCATCCGGCAGGCGAGTTCAAGGTAACGTAGCCGCTGCTGCTGAAGCTGTTCGGGCACGGCAGTGTGGACGAGACTCGCGGGAGTGGCCACCCACACCCGGGCGTCGACGAGTTGACGGGCCGAGTGATGGCGAGGGCAGCGGGACCACAGGGGGCAGCCGTGACGTCGCGGGCGTTCGTCGTCCGTGGACGCGGCACTCGCAGCGGGTTCGGCGGCCGCTGCCCCGTCGAGAGCCTCACCACCGTCCTCAGGGTCTGTCTCGGAACCCTCCCCGACGAACAGCGCTTCTCGCGGGTCCACCGCCTCCGTGGGTGTCCGGCGCACCTCATAGAGGTTTCCGCACGGCGCTTCGCCGACGCGCAGCGGTCGCTCCGCCTCCATGCCGCGCAGGGCGTCGAGCGGGCAGGCGCTGTTGACGTGGTCGAAGCCGTCGTGCCAGTGGGTGAGCAGGCTTGGGGCGCCGCTCGACGCGATGCGTCGGTGGAGTCGCTGGATGTGGCGCTCGCGTGTGGAGTGGCCGAGTACGGGTGCGGTCGGCACGCCCAGGCGGTCCAGGAGTCCGGTGACGGACAGGGCTTCGGCGACATCGCCGACGACGACAGTGATCCGCAGCCCGCGTTCGGTGACGGCCCAGAAGGTGAGGATGTCGCGCAGGGTGCTCTTGCCGGCGCCGACCATGCCGACGAGGTGGAGAAGCCGGTCGATACGCAGGGTGTCGCTCTGCTCGAACTTGCCCTGTCCTTCGTCGCGTACGAACAGCTCGACGCGCTTCAGGCGCTGCAGCCAGTGGCCACGCGCGGTGTCCGGGGCCTGTGACTCGATCGCGTCCATGCGGCGTGCGGCGGCCTCCAGCTCACGCCACTCGACGGTGATCGGCTCACCCTTGCCGGTCAGCGGCGCATCGAGGTCATATGCGGCCGTCGGTCCGTCCGGAAGCAGGTCCTCGGTGAAGGTGACGGCGTACCGGCGGTCGCGGACGGGGAAGACGTAGTCTCCGGCCTGAGCGTGCGGCAGTTGGTGGCGCGCGTATGGGGGCGGCTCGCCGAGCACCTTCTCGTAGCGCTCGAAGCGGCGTGCGGCCCGCGCGGGCGAGCGACGCACGGGCACGGACTCCGCGGATGCGAGATCGTATCCGCGCAGTTCCTGGGGAACGCCGAGGTAGGACTCGAGAGCGAGCAGCCATTCCCTGCGCCTGCGTAGGGGCAGCAGGTAGTGCCGGGCTCGCCGGACGCGCAGTCGCTGCGCGTCGGTGGTGATGTCGCCGAACGCCTCCCCGAACGGGTAGCCACTGACGAGTGTCCACGTGTCGACGGCGGCCCGGCCCGGCATGACCGACTCCAGGAGGTACAGGCCGAGTTCCACATCGAGGAGATCGCCGGGGTTGAAGGAGCGGAGTCCGTCCTTCCACGCGTCCTTCAAGGGGGCGGTCAGCCCGCGGTGCCAACCGCTGCGGTCACGCATCGAGCTCTCCTTCCTGGGGTTTCGGTGTCGTTCGCTGTACCCTCCGCGCTGCCCGGGGCGCCGGCCGGGCGGTTTCGGGCTCGGTGCGCCGCACGGTGCGGGCCAGGGTGCTTTTCGCCTGTCGCACGACCTCCTCGTCCGTGAGCAGGCTGACGTGGCCTTCGACTCCCTCGGGCAGATGGTGGTGGAAGACTTCGCGGTAGCCGTCCCTCTCGTTGAACCTGTAGGAGGGCACGACGAGCAGTCCCCAGTCGTAGGGCGGTTCGCCGCGCAGGGCGGTGGTGGTCCCGCCCAGCAGCGCGGGGTTGGCTCGGTCCTTGACGTCGATGCCCCATGCCCGGCCGTCGGGAAAGACGACACGGAGGTCGTACGCGTCGAAGTTGGGCCACATCGCGACGTCAAGGCCGATTGCCACAAGCCGTCGTTCCAGGTCGGTCTCGGCCAGTCCGGGACCGGTGATGAAGGCGCGAAGCGGTCTGGTCAGAAGGTACAGACCGCCGTCAGCCCCGGGTTTGAGGCGTTCTCCGACGGCTACGGGCCTCATGCGGCAGCGGTCGAGCGTGCAGACGTATCCGTCGTCTCGCAAGGGCACCAGCAGACATCCGCAACCGGCGCACAGCGTGCACTGCCCATGGCTGACATAGGCGGCGGTGACCGGCTCGTAGCACCGCTTCACGGTGTCGAGCAGCGGCGACAGGTCCAAGTCAGCGCTGAGCAGGGCGAGTTCGACACCGGTCAGGACGGGGCGCTCGATGAGCAGCCTGCGGAAGGCGGTGTAGGAGTCGGGGGCTTTGGCCGCCCGGCACAGGGTGAGTGCCTCCTTGAGCAGTGCGTTCTCGATCTGCTCGGCAGCCGGATCGGGTGCGAAGACGGCCCACTCCAGGCACTCCTGGGCGGGGGCGCCGGTGTCCGCGTCGACCAGCCGCAGGTCACCGATGTGCTGGTCTTCGAGGAGGTACGGCCACCAGTCTGCCAGTGGGCGCGCGGCCGCCCACCGGGCGAGCTGCGGCACACTGCCGGGGGCCGGACGCCCGGTGCGCAGGCAGACGAGGACGAGATGGTTGTAGGCGGCCTGCACGACATCGGGGTAGACGGGATCGCCGGGCGTGCGCAGCCGGGACAGGCGTACCAAGGCGGTGGCGACCAGCCTCAGTAGTCGCTCGGACTCGGCACCTGCGACATCCGGGGGTTCAACGGCGGCCACGACGTACCTCCTCGGGGGCGCTCGCGCACCACTCGGTAACGGGGCAGGTGCGGCAGTGGGCGCCGGGCCTGGGCGTGAAGACCTCGTCGCCGCGCCACGCATCGACGTACTCCCGCACAAGCCGACGGGCAGCTTCGACGCGCTCGGGCTCGTTGCACGGCTCGATGTACGAGGGGTCGCCACTGTCCGGCCGCAGCACCTCCAGCTCGACCCGCGAGCCCGCCGGGTCGCCGCCGAAGGCCCCTTCGGCAAGAAGGACGACGGCGAGGGCGAGTTGCGGGTCGGTGGTGAAGGGGTCCCGGCCCATCCAGGCATCCGCGCTCTGAGTCGTCTTGGTCTCGCGCCACACCCATGAGCCATGCTCCAGGTAGAGCAGGTCCGGTTTCACGATCAGGACGGCATGGGCGTACGGATCGTAGAAGGCGCGGCGGGGCTCGGGTAGCACGGTCGTGACGCCGTCGTTGAGGAACGGGCACATGTCGATGTGTTGGGCGAGCATGCGGGACCCGATGCGCGACCACTCATCGGTCATGCGCAGCTCCCCGTCACCCCAGGCGGTGTCGCCCCAGGGCATGTCCGCGCCCCCACACGGCGTCAGAAGACCACTGCTGTGGTTGGCCTCCAGATGGGCGTGGACGGCCTTGCCGAGCTGGTTCTCCGCGGAGTACTCGCGGGTGCGGGGGAGGTGCTGGGCGTAGGAGAAGTACATCTGCGGACACTTGCGGTAGTAGCGCAGGTGGCTGGCGGACAGCTCCCGCAGCGGGAAGGGGCCTCGGCCGGCGGGGATGCCGAGCAGGCCGGGCAAACGGACCGGAGCGTCACAGGTCTCCAGTCGGCGGCAGCCCGCGCAGCTGCCGCCGGGCGTTGCGGGGCCGCCGCCCACGATCTCCTTGACGCGCGCTTCGGCATGCTGTTCGTAGTAGGCGCGGACCTGGTCGGGCCCGCCCTCGAAGAGGAGCCGGTACGAGCCGTCGTGCAGCCCGGTGAGGGCCACACGCACGTGGTCGACGGGCTCGGCACCGAGGAGCCGATACGGGTGCCAGGGCTTGGCGCCCTGCCGTGCGGGTTCCCCGAGGGCGGCGGCGAGGGCGGCGATCGCGATGCGGTCCTTCGGGACGGATCGGGGGTCGGCGCTGCCGTAGCAGAGGAAGGAGAACTCGCGAAGCCGCCGTCCCGGGTTGTGGTGGCAGGCCCCCCAGCCGGTCAGCTCCCACGTCCGCCCGTCTACCTCCCGCATCCGCACCCACGGGCCGGCAGCGGGAATCACAGGCGGCGCCTCCTTGGGCCGGTCGCGTTCGAGCCACCGCTCTACGGCGTGCCGCAGGAAGCGGCGCTGGGCCCGGTGGAGGGAACGCCCGGCAGAGTCTTCGGCCTGCCGTACGGCGTCCTGTGGGGCCATGCCCTCGCACTCGACGAGTCGCACAGCGGCCAGGACGAGGCCGAGGACGAAGTTCTCCAGATACGGCTTTGGCCGCTCGATGCGGCGGCCAGGCCAGGCGTTCGGTCGCGTCTTGCCCTCCGCGAAGCGCAGGCAGGTGTACTGCTCGTCCGTCGCGTGCGAAGCCTGCACCCGAATCAGCGCGCCGCTGCCGGTCATCCCCTCCGGGGGCGGCCACTCCGGCACCGCCGCCCCGCCCCTGCCACTGTCCTGCACGGCCCGTCTCCTTTGGCAACTGCGGTGCCTACGGCACACCCCACCCGTCGCTATGGCCCCCTGAGGCGACCGTGGTGAGACCGTACCATCCGAGAGCGTGAATATAGCCAACCAATGTTTGTGATCTAGATTCCCCGCTGCTGTGATCCTGGCCATCGCACTCGAATTCACGTAGGGTCGACCGCGCACCACCCCCCCCCCGAGCTGCCGGAAGGCGAGGAGCCGAGGAGCATGACGACAGGCCGAGTGGAGGTGACCGCGGCGGACATCGCCCGGATCGCCGAGGTGAAACCGACTGCCGTCAGCAACTGGCGCAAGCGGCACGACGACTTCCCCCAGCCCGTGGGCGGCACCGACCGCAGCCCCCGATTCGACCTCGCCGAGGTCGAGGAGTGGCTCGGGCGCCAGGGCAAGGCCCGGCGTATCGCGGTGGCCGAGCGGCTGTGGCAGAGCTTCGAGTCCGCAAGGGCCGGCAGCGCTGCCGAGGACGCGCTGGCCCTCACCGGCCTGCTCTTGTTCCACCTCCACCGCCACCCCGGTGTGCAGAGCCCGCGGGACAAGGCGGACCTGGTCCGGCTGATGGAGCGCGCCGAGCACACTTTCGCCGAGGCTCCCGGCGGCACGGTCGGCAGTCTCGGTGAACTCCTCAGCTCCCTCCAGTACGAGCTCGGCACTCGGCTGCTGTCCCTCCTGGCCATCGCCGCCGAGGCCGCGGCAGCCGACGGCGCGCGCGCCACTTTCGACGACCTGTGCGCCCGCTTCCTGCACCAGGGCCCACGCTCCGGCCTCGCCGCCACCCCCCGTGGGCTCGCCGACCTGATGGTTACCCTCGCCGGGCCGCCCACCGAGGGCGCGGTTCTCGACGCCTCCTGCGGTAGCGGAACGTTCCTCCTCGCCGCCGCCGAACTGGGTGCAACCCCCGTTCAGGGCCAGGAGCTCAGCCACTCCCTCGCTCTCCTCGCCGCCCTCCGACTGGCCTTCCGCAACACCGATCCGGCAGCGACGGCCGTCTCCTTCGACGTGCACACCGGCGATTTTCTGCGCCGCCCCGCGTTCCGCCCCGGGCGCGCGGCGGCCGTCGTCGGTCACCCACCGTTCGCCGACCGCAACTGGGGCCACGAAGAACTCGTCGACCATGTGGGCTGGGAGTACGGCATCCCCCCGCGCGGCGAGTCGGAACTGGCCTGGATCCAGCAGACCCTGGCCCATGCCGCTCCGGGTGCGCCCGTGGTCCTCCTCTTGCCCCCGGCGGTCGCCTTCCGTACGTCCGGTCGCCGCATCCGCCAGGAACTGCTGCGCCGTGGAGCGCTACGCGCGGTGATTTCCCTTCCTGCCGGGTACGCGGCCCATTACGCACTCGCCCTGCAGATCTGGGTTCTGCGCCGCCCTGAACAGGGTGAACTTCCGCCTGCCCGCGTCCTGTTGGCAGACAGCGGTGAGGAGCAGGACCCGCGCATGCTGATCCAGGATCTCTGGGCTCGGTACGTGGTGGCGGCCGATGACGATGCCTCCTCGTTCCCGGAACACCCCGGCGTGGCTCGACTGGTCCCCGTGATGGATCTCCTCGACGACGACGTCGACCTGACCCCTCGCCGCCATCTGCCCCAGTCCGCCACACTCGGCGTGAGTGCCGAAACTCTGGACGCGGGCCGCACCGCCGTGGACGAGACCCTGCGCGCGCTCAGGTCCGCGCTGCCCACCGTCGGCGCGCTCCCTGACCTGCCGGACCTGACCGAGGCGGCGCGCGCGGGCGTCCGCATCGCCACCCTCGCCGAGCTGGCCAAGAGCGGCGTCGTGGTGCTGCGCCGCCCCGCCCACACGGAGCGCCAACGTCCGGCCGCCGATGCCCACCGTGGGCAGACCGGCTCCGCTCCGCTCCCCCTCCCTGGCCCCGGGGAGGCTCTCTTTCTCACCGCGCGAGACGTTGTGACCGGCCGGCGGCCGTCCGAGGTCGGTCCAGCCCCCGACGACATCGTCCAGCACCAGCCGGTGCGCGTCGGTGACGTCTTGCTGCCCGTAACCGCCCGCAGCGTCGTAGCCCGCGTCGCCACCGCCGATGATGCGGACGCCTACCCGGCGGCCACCCTGCACCACATCCGCGTGGCCAACACCGACATCCTGGATCCCTGGTACCTGGCCGGCTTCCTCTCCAGCGTGGAAGGCGCGCACCAGGCCGCCTCCACCGCCAGCAGTCTCGGCTCCCACACCCGCCTGGACCCGCGCCGTGTCCGTGTCCCACTGTTCCCCATTGACCGGCAGCGCGCGTACGGTGCGGCGTTCCGCGCCGTGGCCGACTTCAGCCGCCTCCTGCGCACGGCGCACGACATGGGGCAGGATCTGGCCAGGGATGCCACGGAGGCGGTGGCGGGGGCACTGCGCGGCCGGGGCGGTGCGGAGGCCCACGATGCGCCGGCGGGTGCACGGGCCGACGTTGCTCGGTGAATCCCCGCTCTTGCCGCCACCGGGCCTCCCGGCTTTCCCGGTGTCCCCCGAGTTCCCCTGACCCCAACTCTCAAGAAGTGTAAGGACGTACGGACGTGGTGACCGATCCGAAGGCCCAAGCAGCCGCGGAGTACGCACAGGCGACGAAGCTCGCGAACCTCATCTGGGAGGTGGCGGACTTGTTGCGGGGCGAGTACAAGCGCTCGGACTACGGCAAGGTGATCCTGCCGTTCACTGTGCTGCGGCGCCTTGAATGCGTGCTGGCGCCGACGCGGAAGGAGGTGGTCGCCGAGTTCAAGTGCCTCACGGACAAGGGGAGAAACCCTCACCCGTTCCTGCCGGCCAAGTCCGGTCACTCCTTCTACAACACGACGCTCCACACGCTCGCCTCTATCGCAGGCGCCCACGAGGACGAGAAGGCCGATCTGCCGAAGTACGTCCAGGGATTCTCCCCGGATGCCTACGACGTGTTCCAGAAGTTCCGCTTCGAGGAGCAGATCCAGCACCTGTTGGACACGAAGCTTCTCCACAAGGTCGTGTCGGCTTTCGCGGGGTACAACCTTCACCCCAAGACAGTCTCCAACCACACCATGGGATACGCCTTTGAGGAGCTCATCCGGAAATTCTCTGAGGAGTCCAACGAGACGGCTGGTGAGCACTTCACACCGCGTGAGGTCATTCAGCTGATCACCCGCCTTCTCATCACCCCGGACCTCGGGGAACTCAAGGTCGGCAGGCCCACGCGTACCATCTACGACCCGACGGCCGGCACGGGCGGCATGCTCAACGCGGGTCAGGACGTGATCCACGAGCACAACACAAAGGCCGACGTGTATGTGTTCGGGCAGGAACTCAATCCCGAGTCCTGGGCGATCTGTCGCTCCGACATGATGATCAAGAACCAGGACATCGAGCGCATTCAGCTGGGCAACACCCTCAGCGACGACAAGTTCGAGGACCTCCGCTTCGACTACATGCTCTCCAACCCGCCGTTCGGTGTGGCCTGGAAGAAGGTCCAGAAGGAGGTCGAGGGTGAGCGGGACAACCTGGGCCACCGAGGCCGCTTCGGCGCGGGCACCCCACGCATCAGCGACGGCTCGCTGCTGTTCCTCCAGCACATGATCTCCAAGATGCGGCCTGTGGAGGAGGGCGGCAGTCGCATCGGCATCGTCTTCAACGGCTCGCCGCTCTTCAGCGGAGCGGCGGGGTCCGGCGAGTCCGAGATTCGCCGCTGGATCCTCACGAAGGACTGGCTGGAGGCTGTGGTCGCACTCCCTGACCAGCTCTTCTACAACACCGGTATTTCCACGTACTTCTGGATCCTCAGCAACCGCAAGGCCCCAGCCCGCGAAGGCAAGGTCATGTTGGTTGACGCCCGCGACCAGTGGGTCAAGATGCGCAAGTCCCTCGGGGACAAGCGGAAGGCGATCAGCGAGGAGCAGATCACACATGTGATGAAACTCTACGCCGAGGGCCTGGAGATCGCCGAGAACGAGTCCCACACGTTCCACGGCAAGGTCAAGGTCTTCCACAACGACGACTTCGGCTACCAGCGCATCACCGTCGAGCGCCCGCTGAAGCTGCGCTTCGAGGTGACCGAGGAGACGCTGGCGGAAGCCCGCGAGTCAAAGGGCATGATCAAGCACTTCGGGGAGGCCGGGGTCGAGCACTTCGCGGATGCCCTGAAGCCGCTTCTCGGGAAGACGTGGCCCTGGAAGAAGGCTGCCTGGGCCGCGGTCAACGCGGCACTCGCCGAGGCCCGCATCCCGTGGAGCCGCAACACCTCCTTCCAGAAGGCGCTACGCGAGGTCATCGGCGTGCGCGACCCGGAGGGCGAGGTGCAGATGAAGAGGGGCGAACCGGAACCGGACCCTGAGCTGCGCGACTACGAGAACGTGCCGCTGG
This sequence comes from Streptomyces aureoverticillatus, assembly GCF_014649395.1. Classification (GTDB taxonomy): domain Bacteria; phylum Actinomycetota; class Actinomycetes; order Streptomycetales; family Streptomycetaceae; genus Streptomyces; species Streptomyces aureoverticillatus. Next base: position 151,568 of record NZ_BMSY01000001.1, on the reverse strand, counting down.
ACCAGGACGTGGATCAATACCTCAAGCACGAGGTGCTCCCGCACGTGCCCGACGCGTGGATCGACCACGAGAAGACGAAGATCGGCTACGAGATCCCGTTCACCCGCCACTTCTATGTGTATGAACCGCCGCGCCCGCTGGCGGAGATCGACGCAGAGCTGAATGGGCTGGAGGAGCGGATTCAGGGGTTGTTGGGGGAGGTCACGGAATGAGCTCGGTCTTTGGCATTGACTTGCCCCAGAAATGGTCGGCTTCGTCCTTGAAATATCTTGCCTCCTTCCTGGGGCGAGGAACTGCGCCTGTCTATGCCGACGACGGTGAGATCTTCGCTGTCAGTCAGGCTGTGAACCAGGTGGAGGGCTTGGACTGGACGCGTGCCCGCTTCCACGCCTTCAGCGGGAACACCAAGAGGCTCAAGGGGTTGCTTCAGTCAGGAGATTCCCTAATCAACTCCACGGGCACAGGTACCCTTGGTCGAGTTGGCTATTATGCAGCTGCACCTGAAAGCCGTACGGCGATGGCCGACAGTCATGTGACGGTCTTCCGCGCCGATCCTGATGAGCTCGATCCTCGCTTTGCTTATTACTGGTTGTCTTCAGCGCCATTTCAGCAGTATGTGTATGCGGCTCTTGCGGTGGGGGCAACCAATCAGATTGAGCTCAATCGCGAACAGCTAGGCAATGCACCTATTCCGGTCCCGTCACTTGACGAGCAGCGCCGCATCGCCAACTTTCTTGACGCTGAGACAACCCGGCTGGATCACTTGACGCAAGCACGCAATGACCAGCTGGATGCTCTGACCGAGCGCTCCTTCGCGGCCGTTAGCGAGAGCCTGATCCCGGGCACGCTCACACGACCACTCCGCAAGTACCCGTACCCCTGGCTTCCCGCAATGCCCGCAAACACCCGACTTACGCGCCTCGGCTACGTCTGTCGCCTGCAGAACGGTGTCACCGTTGACGAGGGACGTGCTCGCACCGATAGTGACGTCACCCGGCCGTATCTCCGTGTAGCGAATGTTCAGGCCGGACACGTGGCGCTTGATTCCGTCACGGAAATCACCGTTCCCAAATATGTGGCGAAGCGAAGCACCCTACGTGCTGGCGATGTGCTGATGACCGAAGGCGGTGACCTCGACAAGCTGGGCCGTGGCACGGTCTGGCGCGGCGAGTTGGCCAACTGCCTTCATCAGAACCATGTCTTCGCTCTGCGTCCCGAGCTGGACAAGCTGGATCCGGAATACCTGGCGCTGATGACCCAGACGGTCCACGGACGGTGTTACTTCGAAAGCACCGGAACCAAGACGACCAACCTGGCCTCCACGAACAGCGGCAAGATCCTCAGCTTTCCCATCCCGCTACCCGATCTCCAGAGGCAGCAGGAGCTCGTCAGACAGGTGCAGAAGCAACAGGAGACCGTGCGAGAGGCGCGCCAGATCCTCACCCGCCAATCTGCGCTGCTCGCCGAACGCCGCCAGGCCCTGATCACCGCAGCAGTAACCGGCCGACTCGACGTCACCACCGCCCGAGGAGTGGAGGCCCCGTGACTCGCACCAACGCCCCCGCCCCCGTGCAACGTCGCCCCGACTCCGAGTACGCCTTCGAACGGACCATCGTCGAAGCCCTCACTGCCTCCGATTGGCACGAAGGCGAGCGGGGGGAGGGCGCCTACAACCCCGAGCTCGGTCTCGACACGGCCCAGTTGTGGACCTTCCTTGGCGCCACGCAACCCGCCGTCCTGGAGCGACTCAAGGAGTTCACCGCCGAGGCGGGGAGCCCCGAAGCCGTCGGCATCGCCATGCGTGAGTTCGGCAAGCTGATCGCCCGCGAAATCGACGCGCGCGGCACGCTCGACGTGCTGCGCAACGGCGTCAAGGACCGCGGCCTGCACATCGAACTCGCCTACTTCCGGCCCGCGCACGCCATCGCCGAGGACGCGTTCCGTAACTACCGGAGCAACCGCCTGACGGTGACCCCCCGCCTGCGCTACGCGCCCGACCACACCCGGGAACTCGACCTAGTCCTGTTCCTCAACGGGCTTCCCCTCGCGACGGCCGAACTTAAGAGCTCAGCGTCCCAAAACCCCCAGAACGTCGAGGATGCGAAGCGCCAGTACCGCACCACTCGTGACCCGAAAGACCTGATCTTCGCCAAGCGGGCCCTTGTGCACTTCGCGGTCGACGAGATGCTCGTCTTCCTCACCACCCGCCTTCAGGGCGAGAAGACGCTCTTCCTCCCCTTCAACCAGGGGTCGAAGGGACCCGGTAATCCTGGAGGCGCAGGCAACCCGCCCCTTCCCGACAGTGAGAACGGACCGGCCTACCGCACCGCCTACCTCTGGGAGGAGGTCTGGCAGCCGGACAACTGGATGGCGATCGTCAAGCGGTTCCTGCACGTCGAGGACCCAAGGAACAAGAAGGGCGCTGCGAAGAGCGGGCGGCCGCGTCGCGTGTCCGTGCACAACCGGACCCTGATCTTCCCCCGCTACCATCAGTGGGACGCCGTCCGCCGCCTCACCATTCACGCCGCGTACCACGGCTCGGGCCAGAACTACCTCGTCGAGCACTCCGCCGGTTCCGGCAAGTCCAACACCATCGGCTGGCTCGCTCACCACCTCTCCGTGCTGCACGGCTCCGCCGAGCCGGGCGCGCTCGATCCGGAGGCGGTCGCCGAAGGGCGTATCGAGGCCGACAAGCCTGTCTTCCACAAGATCGTGGTTGTCACGGACCGGACCGTCCTGGACGACCAGCTCCAGGACACCATCTACCAGTTCGACCACACGCCGGGCGTGGTCCGCCGGGTAAAAGGGACCGAAGGCGCCAAGTCCCAGCAGGTCGCCCAAGCCCTCGGCGACACCGGCACGAAGATCATAATCGTCACGGCGCAGACCTTCCCTCACATCCTCGAAGGCGTCACTGGCCTGCAGGACAAGCGGATCGCGATCATCGTGGACGAGGCCCACTCCGGCCAGACCGGCAGCTCGGTGCCCAAGATGCGCAAGGTGCTGCGCGGACTCGGAGCGGAGGAGAAGGCCGGTAAGGACGAGGAGGAGTTTCTGACCTCCTCCGCTGCCGCACGCCAGATGCACCCGATGCTGTCGTACTTCGCCTTCACCGCGACGCCCAAGAAGAAGACTCTCAACCTCTTCGGTGTCACCGACCCGGACACCAAGCTCAAGCGCGGGTTCCACATCTATTCCATGAAGCAGGCCATCGAGGAGGGCTTCATCCTCGACCCCCTGCGCAACTACACCCGTTACACGACCCATTGGCGGGTCGCCAAGGACGGTGCCGAGCAGATCGAGGTGGACGAGGACAAGGCAAAGGGTGAGCTCGCCAAGTTCGTCTATCTCAACCCGACCACCCTCGCCCAGCATGCCGAGATCATCGTCGAGCACTTCGCCGTGCACGGGCGCCGCAGGCTCGGCGGGCGGGCCAAGGCGATGGTCGTCACCCGGTCCCGGCAGGCTGCATACAAGATGTACGAGCATCTAGTGCAGGCCACCAAGGACCTGGACTGCGCGGACCTTGGCGTCCTCGTCGCGTTCTCCGGTGAGCTGGAGGTGGAGAAAGAGATCGACGGAGTCGTCACCAGGGTCAAGGTCACTGAGTCCGAGCTTAACGGTGTCTCCGAGAAGGAACTCCCCGACGCCTTCGCCTACACCCGCGCCGATGACCGCTACGCCGCCCTGCGCACCGGAAAACCGGGCGGCGCGCCCTTGCGCACCGAGTACCGCATCCTCGTCGTCGCGGAGAAGTACCAGACTGGCTTCGACCAGCCGCTCCTCACCCACATGTACATCGAGAAGCCGCTGACCGACGTCGCCGCCGTCCAGACCCTCTCCCGCCTCAACCGCACCCACCCGCGCAAGAGCCAGGAGGATCTGTTCGTCCTGGACTTCGTCAACGATCCCGCGGACATCAAGAAGGAGTACGCCCCCTACTTCAAGGAGGCCCGCACCGAACCCGCTGACGTCAACCTCCTCTACGCTTCCCAGCGCAAGGTGATGGACCACCAGTTGCTGTACGAGGACGAGATGAACGCTTTCGTCCGGGCTCTGGCCACCGCGCAGTCCGCCGACGGGTCCGCCACCATCGGTGAGCCCGGCGCCCGCCGCTGGGAGAAGGCCCACGCAGCCCTCTACCGCCACACCGACGCCGCCCGCGCTCGCTTTGTGGAGCGCCAGGAACAGGACCGGGACGCCGCCGAGGAGTTCCGCGCCGACCTGCGCGGCTTCCTGCGCCAGTACGGCTTCCTGTCCCAGCTCATGCCGCGCGTCGACATCAGCCTCGAACGCCTCTACCTCTACGGCAAACACCTCGCCAACATCCTGCCCCCGCCCCCGTACGACCCCGCCCTCGACATAGGGGAGATGGACCTCACGCACATGCGGGTTACCAAGGTCGGCGACTACGACGTCAGCCTCACCGACGACGACGTCGAGGACCTCGCCCCTTACGGTGCCGAAGGCGTGGGCGGCCACCGAGACCCGGACAAGGTCCTCCTTTCCGAGCTCATCGAGGAGTTCAACGTCCGCTACGGCCTCGGGCTGAGCGAAGCCGACCGTGTGATGTACGAGGAGCGCATCGTCGCCGCCGCGGAAGATCCGGACCTGGAGGATGCCGCCGTCGCCGCCCGCAACGAGGGAGACTTCGAGCACCCCTTCAACAAGAGGTTCCGTGACATCATGATCGAACGGGCCGAGGCGGACACCAAGTTCACCGAACGCTACTTCTCCGATGTCGAATTTCAGGGGCAGCTCCTCCAGGAGGCCCGTACGGCCGCGTACCGTCTGATCCGGCGTCGCCACAACCTCCCCGACACTCGCTGAGCCCACTGCGGGCGTATGGCGAAGGGGCGGCTACCAGATGACGCCCACCAGTAGCCGCCCCTTCCACGCGTACCGACCGTGCCTTCCGGTGCCCAACCGGGGCCATGTAGTCGGCGAACATCTTCCAGGACGCCAGGTCCACAGCGAGCTGCGAGCTGGTCGGCCAGTCAGTACGACGATTCGGGCCGGGGCTCCTCGTCGTCGAAGCGCCGACCGACCGGTTGTAGATCGAGCCCCGCCGTTCCGTCCGCGAGACGGTGGGCGGAGCTCGATGTATGCCAGGCGCTCCCAGGACGAGGGTGGCTGTCAGCCCTCCGTCTCCTCCTCGGTGGCCAGCCACTCCATGGCCATGTCGTACAGGGACTTCTTGTCACCGACGATCCAGCGTGCCGGTCCCTGCACAGCGGTCGGCGCCTGATCCCAGCCGGCCAGCTCCCAGATGCGGTTGACGAGGCCGCTCGCCGAGTAGGGGGTGCCGTCGTAGGCCCACACCAGCGGCTTGGAGCGGTCGTTCGTCCAACTCGCCTGCTCCCTGCGGGGATCGGCGGTCAGCCAGTCCCGTACCGCCTTCTCTTCCGTGGTGTTCATCGGGACGTACCGGACGGGAGTGCCCTCTGCCAGGAGCCGGGCGGTCACCAGGGTTGGCACCGCGTTCGGTCGGCGTGGGCGGCGGGGCTGCGGGGTGGGCGGCTGGTAGGTGTCGGGGACCTCCGGGACGGACTGCCCGGCCCGCACCATCGGTAGGACAAGGCCGACGAGTTCCTTGCAGCGGTCCTCGTTAGTGAAGGTGCTGGTGAGGAAGGACTGCGGTCCGTAGACCGTGTCGATCTGGTGGATGAGCCACTCCACGACTGGTCTGACCAGGTCCGGGACGCGAGCGAGGAGGGGCGCGAGATCGAACTGTGGGTCGTCGACGTCCTCCATGTCGGGGGCGAGGAGCTGGAAGACCAGGTGGCCGACGAGCAGATCACCGCGGAGCGTCGTGTCGGCTGCCCGGCCGCGCACCTTCTCGTGCAGCCGCTCCAGCGCCTCGCCGACCTCACGGTGGAGCAGGACACAGCGCCAGATACGCAGAGCGCTCGGCTCCTCGCCGAACAGCCGCGCGTAGTTGCCCAGCCGGCCACTCTCCCAGAGCAGGTCTGTCGACCTCTTGGCGCGAACCGCCAGTTCCGGCGTGCGGTGCGCGCAGGCCAGCGCGACGGCGGCATGCGCCACCGAGCAGCCTGCCTCCGGCGCCGGATCGGCCTCGCCACGCTTGTACACATACTGCTTGCTGAGGGACAGGTCGAAGTCCTCGCGAATGCGCGCCTGGGTGTCATCCAGGGCGATGAAGTCCCGTAGCGATACGTCGTTCTGGGTGTTGGTGGTCTGCGTGATGCGTTTCGCATAGGTGACCCGCTCGTCGCCGAGGTCGCCCAGGGCGATCACTCGGACGCTGACATCCGCATCTTCGACGGTGTGCGGTGTCAGGCTCCGCGCCTCGTGTATCGAGGTGACGGTCTGGGCGCCGTTGACGACGCTCACGTTGCCCAAGATGAGCTCTACCGGCTCGTCGGGGCGACGGCGGCCGATCCAGCGCTCTTCGATGCTGTCGCACAGCACCGTAATGCCGTTGTTGAAGTACCAGAAGTTGTCGGGCTCTTCCACCAGTGTCTTCTGGATGCCGGAGTTGATCGTGGTCAGGCCAAGGGAGTTCCGGATGTTCTGGGAAAACAGGCGCGGACCGTGCCCGTCATACCACCCGGCCACTTCACCAGCCGCTACCGTGCCCTGGAAGGCGGTGAACGGCGTATCGCGCTTGATCCACTTCTGCATCCGCACGGTGACGTCCACCGGGGCGGGCGACCGGTCATCCTTGAGCTGCTCCAACAGCTCACCCGCGCCCAGGAGTTCATAGCCGAGCATGGGGCCGTGGCCACGATGGTCCTCGACAGCGCGGTCCAGGACGTCCGTGGCGTGCTTGCTGAGCGGGTCGTCCCCGACGAGCGCTATAACGAGGTGGATCTTCAGGCGAGCGTCCGCCAGCGCGGAGTTCAGTTGCGCGGTGAACGGCTGCAGCTTGTCGTTGAACACCTCGAACCTACGCTGTTCCAACAGGCTGAGCCCGTCGACCAGAGCGAGGGCCGCATTCTGGTTGAAGCCCGCGTTCCCCTTGTCGTTCCACTTGGCCTGGACGAGCCACACCTGGGCTCCGTCGGTGACCGCGACCGCGTCGAGCCCGCCGTCGTCGTAACCGTCGATGACAGCCTTCGCACAGGTCTCGTGGTTCAGGCCGGTCTTGCGGCGCAGCGCCGTCGCTGCCACTGCCCGCGACAGCCATGCGCGTTCCCTGTCGCGGCCCGACTTCTGTTCAAGACCACTCTCGTCGATGAGTCCCTGATAGCCCCGCTTGAGCCCTTCCTCGATCTGGTGCAACTCCTGACGCGTCGTCCTCGACGGTCCCCGCCCCGTACCGCTCACGCTTCTCCTCGGCTCCTCGTTGCCACCCCGCTTGTGCACGCCGGGCCAGCGTAGCCCGGCACTTTCGCTCACCATGGGCAGGAGTCCGTGTCCGTGTGGACCTGACGTACGCTCATTCGAAGACCGGGATGCCCCATACATCGGGAGGTCGCCACCACATGACCATCGGCCGGACCAGACGTATCGCCGATCGCTACGAGCTGAGCGCGCTGCCGATGCCCGGCGGCATGGGTCTGGTCTGGGAGGGATATGACATCGTCCTCGACCGGCCCGTCGCCATTAAGCAAATCCGCGTCGAGAAGGCCCGCACACCCGCCGAACTCGCCGTGCTGGTGGGCCGGTTCCGGCGGGAGGCCCGTGTAACGGCACGGATTGAGCACCCGGGCGTGCCCGCGGTGTACGACGCGGCCATCGACGAGAGCGCCGACTCGCCCGATGAGGCCGCCGAACTGTATGTAGTGATGCAGCTGATCCGGGGCGTGGACTTGCGGGACCTCGTCGCCGAGCATGGCCCTCTGCCTGTCGAGTGGGCGGTCGCCGTAGCCGCGCAGATCTGCTCCGTGCTGTCGTACGCGCACGCCGTACCCGTCGTTCATCGGGATCTGAAGCCGAGCAACATCATGATCGACGGCAGTGGGGCCGTGAAGGTCCTCGACTTTGGTGTGGCCTCTGTCTTCGGGGCCGACACAGCCCAGCTGACCGAAACCGGTCGCCCGGTCGGCACCCGCGACTACATGGCCCCCGAGCAGTTCCTTGGCGTCGGCGTCAGCCCCCGCAGTGACCTCTACGCTCTGGGCTGCGTCCTACACGAGATGCTCGCCGGGCGCAAAGTGTTGTGCGGAACCGGCGATGCCGCACTGCGGCACGTCCACGACAGCCCCGAACCACTGCGCTCCCTGCGGCCCGACGTCCCCGTTGAGCTGGAACGGCTCGTCCTGGACCTCCTGGAGAAGAACCCCGACGACCGCCCTGCTGATGCGCATGCCGTCCACGACCGACTGGTCCCACACCTCCCGTCACCCGGCACCGCACCGAGAGGCCCGTCTGGCCTGGCGGATCCGACTCTCCCCTATCGCGCGCCTCTCGCTCCCAAGAGCCGCCCAGGCCTACGCACCGAGCCTGTACCGGCGCGTCCCGCACCGCCCCTTCTGTCCGACGCGCTCGTTCAGGAGGGGGAGGAGGAAGCGGTGCGGCTGTTCGAGGAGGGGCGCTTCACGCAGGCGGCTCATGTACTGGAGGAGTTGCTCGACCAAGCCGACCCGCTCGACCCGCGTTTGGCAGAGACCCGGCGCATCCACGCGGGCGTCCTGCTCGCAGGGGAGGATTTCCGCCGCGCTCTCGGCGCGTTTAAGCATTTGGCAGCCGAAGCGAAGAACGGCAGAGACCTCCGTGAATACCGCCAGCACATCGCGCTGTGCCTGGCCACTCTCGGCGAGCACGAGCAGGCACTGGAGGAGTACCGCTCTCTGCTGCCAGAAGCCTCGGAAGCCGAGACCATCATGCTTCGGCAGAAGATCGCCGACCTTCTGTTGGCGCTGCATCGCGCGGGCGAGGCGGCCGACTTGCTACGAAGCCTTGTGAGTGAACTTCCTCTGGAACATCCTTCCGCGGTGCGCTCCCGCGAGCTGCTCAACCGCATCCAACTCGCGGGAGGAGCCACCGGATACGGAGCTGGCGACCCTACCTACTAGGGCGCACTGGACCTTGAGGACGCCATCTACGGACCCAGATTCCTGATCAGGGACCGCTAGGGCCAGTGCTGCAGGCTCGCCCATGGCGAATTGTTCGATGAGATTGTCGGCGAGCTTCCGTGTAGCGGCCGCCAACGCAGGCATTGGCAGTGCCTCGACGGGGCGAGGCAGCACAGTCTCGCCCGCGGCAGAAGATGACTCCATTAGGTGGTCTCCGAACTTCGTCCCGGTGTCCGTCCAGGCATGTACCCGGACGCCGTGGTCGTCCAGAGAGATCGGTCGCGCTGTTTCCCGTTCTCCCCTGGGCAGGACCCGATGTGTCCGAGACGGCATTAGCACGCTCGACCGCACTTCCGAGACGTACCGGCGCCGACCGCCGGCGTTGCCGCCCACCGCCCCCTCGGCGAAGATGAGGAGCTGGAGTCTGCTGATGTGGCTGCGCGACAGACGCTAGCAGCCGGGGTGACACATCCTCAGAATCTTCTGTTTCCACACCTCTTAGCCCCAGAGCTGTGCTGGGCCGTGTGCCCTGGAACAGCGCTTCTTGCCGTGACTCCATGCCGGCTCATCGAAGGCTTCAGCCCGGGACGGTCGTCTTCGTCACCATGCGCGAGGGTTCAGCAGCCGCCGAGGCTCGCGGCGCGAGCGGCACCAGACGCGACCGTTCCTCAACCCTCACCGTGACATGAATGCACAGGTCAGCGCACCGGACATGACCAGCTAAGTTTTATGGCTCCCGCCAAGGGCTCGAACCTGTGGCCAAGCGCCATCGGTCTACCGATTCAACTGGACGACCATCTGGATCACCAGGTGCCCGCCCCCGACCGGCGATTTCCCTAGTTCCCATGTTCTGTGTCCCCCGCCGGGGGCACCCCTCACAAGGTGCCCAAAGACCCCGTCATCAGCGGAGACGCTGAAGTCGGGGTCTTCGCGTGTGCGCGGGCAGCAGAAGAGTGCCCTCTTGGTCTACGCCAAGTCCCCCCACCCCAGTATTCTCATCCGTGGCCAGCGGCACACCCTCCCCCCACCCAGGTCGCGTGCTGGCACGGGCAACGGCAAGGCCCTCGCACCACAACACAACTCAACACTGCCCCAAGCAGCTGGGTGACTTCCCCCATTCGCCGCCTCCAGGAGGATCACGGTGAAAGTTCGCACCAGAAGCTCGGCGATCATCGGCACTGTCGGCAGCATCTGTCTCGTTGCGTCCCTCGCCTTGGGTACGGCGTCCGCCGACGAGTCCGGCGGCGCCCCACCGCAGGCAGCCAAGGCCGCCAAGGTCGCGCTCACCAAAGTGGCCACCGCCAAGAACCCCACCGCCGGCGCCGCCGGGCCCGGTGGCACCGTCTGGATAGCCGAACGCGCGGGCACCGTACGGGTCCTGAGCGACAAGGGACTCGGCGCGCCCGTGCTCGACATCTCCCGCGAGACCACCACCGACGGTGAACGCGGCCTGCTGGGCATCGCGTTCGACAAGAGGTTCTCGCGCTTCTACATCTCGTTCACCAACCGCCAAGGCACCAGCACCGTGGACGAGTTCGCCGTGAAGGGCGGCAAGCTCCAGCCGCAGACCCGGCGCACCGTCCTCACCCAGACCCAGCCGTACTCGAACCACAACGGCGGCGACCTCACCTTCGGCCCCGACGGCTACCTCTACATCGCGTTCGGCGACGGCGGCGCCAGTGGCGACCCGCACGGCAACGGGCAGAAGCTCGACACCCTGCTCGGCAAGCTGCTGCGGATCGACCCGAGCAAGCCGAGCGGTGGCAAGCCCTACGCCATTCCGCCCGGCAACCCGTTCGTGACCGACCCGAAGGCCAAGGACGAGATCTGGTCGTACGGGCTGCGCAACCCGTGGCGGTTCTCCTTCGACTCGGGCACGGGCGACCTGCTCATCGGCGACGTCGGCCAGAACGCCTGGGAGGAGATCGACTGGGCCCCCGCGAACAGCAAGGGCGGTGAGAACTACGGGTGGTCCCAGATGGAGGGCAACCATCCCTTCCGGGGCGGCACCGAGCCCGCGAACCATGTGCGGCCCGTCCACGAGTACGACCGCAACGGCCTCGGCTGCTCGGTGACCGGCGGATACGTCTACCGCGGCGCCGCTGTCCCGGCCCTCAAGGGGCGGTACGTGTTCAGCGACTACTGCGACGGCACCCTCCGGACCCTGAAGATCGAGAACGGCAAGGTGACCGAGAAGGGTGACCTCGGGGTCAACGGCGGCGAGGTCGTCTCGTTCGCGCAGGACGGGGATGGTGAGCTGTACGTCTTCGACCTCGGCGGCAGCGTCCATCGGATCGATCCCGCGTGACGGTCCGCCTGCCGAGCAGTCGTCTCTCGTCCGCGTGACACGGCCCCGGCCTCGCGAAACACTGAGGCCGGGGTTCGAGCGTCGGCGGCTATGCAGGGTGCGGTCGTGCGGTCGTGCGGTCGTGCGGTCGTGCGGCGGTGCGGCTGTATGGCCGGCGCGGCCGGGTCAGAGCCAGGCTGCGGGCAAGCTCGCCCCGCTCGCCCGCAAGTGCCGCAGCGCCGCCGCGAACGAATGGCAGTCGAAGAGTGCCGAATGCTCCTCGCCCCGCGCCGTCCCCGACGCCGCTCCGGACACCGCCCCCGTGACCGGCTTGGGCAGGCCGAGGACCTGCCACAGGCGGCCCACGTTGGCCGTCGCCGTGGCGGGCGCGACCGTGTTCAGCCACGGGCGGACATTGAGGAAGCCCGCGGTCAGGAAGCTGCCCTTGATTTCCTCTCCGCGCGCGCGTGCCCAGCCCAGGTTCTCTCCGAGTACGACCATGTCGTTGCCGTAGGAGAGCACGGACTGCCCCTCGCAGAACGCCAGGAAGTCGCCGAGCGCCTCGGCCGGCGGGAGCCCGTCGCGGTCCACCGACTCCTGGTCGATGCCCGTGAGTTCGGTGAAATAGGCCGACAGGCGCGGGTTCATCACCGGGCGCACCAGCGCCTCGTACTCCTCGACGACCGAGTAGGCGGTCCCGGCGGCCTCGGCGGCCCCAGCAGTCTCCGCGGACCCATCCGCCCCATCCACCCCGTCGGCCCGCAACCGCAGCGCCCCGATCTGGACGATCTCGCGGAACTGACCCGGTGCCGACCAGTTCTGCTCCAGAGCGTCCGGCCAGGTCGTGAACTCAAGGTCGAAAACAACAAAGGTCGTCATGACGGCCTTCTCCTTGCCTGGGGAGGCGGAGCCTACCCCGCCGGAGTGGCCCGTCGTGGCTCCCTCGCAAGTGGCGGAAGTAGGCAAAACCCGGACGCGATGGCGGCTGCCGACCTACTCTCGAGTTGTGCCAGGCGTGTCCGGCCGTGTGCTTGTTGTGGACGACAACAAGGTCATCCGGCAACTGATCAGGGTCAATCTCGAGCTGGAGGGCTTCGAGGTCGTGACCGCGGCCGATGGTGCCGAGTGTCTGGATGTCGTCCATCAGGTGCGGCCCGACGTCGTGACGCTCGACGTCGTGATGCCCCGGCTCGACGGGCTCCGCACCGCCGCCCGGCTCCGCGCCGATCCGCGGACCCGCGGTCTGCCGCTCGTGGTCGTCAGCGCCTGTACGCAGTACGAGGTGGAGGCGGGCATCGAGGTCGGCGTCGACGCGTTCCTGGCGAAGCCGTTCGAGCCCGCCGAACTCCTCGGCATCGTCCGCCAGTTGGTCGACCGGGACGGCCCCGGGCCCCTGGACCGCACCCCGGACCCGTCCACGGTCCCGGGCTGCTCGTAGCCCCGGTCTTAGCCCCGGTTTCGTACGGGATCCCGGGCTGCTCCCGGTTCGCAGCCGCTCGCCGCTCGCCGCACGCGCCGCGGCCACGCGCCGCACGCCGAACCGTCCAGGCCGCCCCCGCCGGACACCGTCGGAAACCCCCGAGCACCCCACCCCCCGCCTCCCATACCCTTGACCCGTGACCCCCGAAGAGCTCTCCCGTACCGTCCTGCGTGCCATGCGGCGCGCGGTGGACGCCGGGGAGCTCACCGCCACCGTCCCGGAGCGCGCCCACGTCGAGCGCCCCGGCCCGGGCGGCACGGGCGACTACGCCACGAACCTCGCCCTCCGCATCGCCCGCGAGGCCGCCGCACCCCCGCGCCGTGTCGCCGAGACCCTCTCCGCCCGCCTCGCCGCGGAACCCGGCATCGCCCGCGCCGACGTCACCGGGCCGGGCTTCCTCAACATCACGCTCGACGACGACAGCGCCCCCCGCCTCGTACAGAAGATCCTGGAGGAGGGCGGGCGCTACGGCCACATCACCCCGGACACCGGCGCCCTCGCCCAGCTGCACACCCCGCACGACCTGCGCGCCGTCGTCGTCGCCGACGCGGCCCGCCGCATCCTCCGCTCCCAGGGCGTCCTCGTCCGCGTGACCAGCGACGAGGCGCCGGATCCGGAGTGGGTGGAGGTCATGGGCGTACGTATCGACGGGCACGGGCATCCGGCTGCCCCCCTCAGTCACCTCACCACCCTCCGCCCCGCCCCGGCCCCCCGCACCCCCGACCCCCTCCGCCTCGGCCGCGACGCCGCCCGCTGGGCGCTGCTCCACCCGGCGCCCCACGACCGCCCCCGCACCGACGACGACCACCTCGCCCAGCGCGAGTCGAACCCCCTGTTCCGGGTCCGGTACGCCCACGCCAGGACCCGCGCGCTCACCCGCAACGCGGCCGATCTGGGCTTCACCGCGGCGCCCGGCAACGCCCACGCACCCGGCCCCGCCGACGCGGCGGCGCACGACCTCGCGGACACGGCGGCGCACAGCCTCCTGACCGCCCTGGGCGACCACCCCACCGTCCTGGCGGCCGCCGCCCGCCACCACGCCCCGGACCGCCTGACCCGGCACCTCGTCCGGACCGCCGACGCCTTCCTCGCGCAGGCGGGCACCGTGCTGCCGCTCGGCGACGAGAAACCCTCGGCCGCCCATCGCGCCCGGCTCGCGCTCGCCGAAGCCGCCGGGACGGTGCTCGCCGGCGGCCTGTCCCTGCTCGGCATCAGCGCGCCCGAATACTTGTGAGACGAGAAGAGTCAGAAGAGCCATGAGCCGTTCCGCCCACCCCGCAGGCCCCCGCCACGCAGACGTCCTGTCCGAGGGCCACTACTCCGCACCGCCCGCCGACCTCAACGCCCTCGACCCGAAGGTCTGGTCCCAGACCGTCACGCGCACGGCCGACGGCCAGGTCACCGTCGGCGGCATCGAGGTGACCCGGCTCGCCGAGGAGTTCGGCACGCCCGCCTACTTCCTCGACGAGGCCGACTTCCGCGCCCGCTGCCAGGCCTGGCGCGACGCCTTCGGGCCGGACGCCGACGTGTTCTACGCGGGCAAGGCCTTCCTGTCGCGCGCCGTCGTGCGGTGGCTGCACGAAGAGGGGCTCAACCTCGACGTGTGCTCCGGCGGCGAGCTGACCACCGCGCTCGACGCCGGCATGCCCGCCGAGCGCATCGCCTTCCACGGCAACAACAAGACGCCCGAGGAGATCGAGCGGGCCGTCGCCGCCGGCGTCGGCCACATCGTGCTCGACTCCTTCCAGGAGATCGTGCGCGTCGCCCACATCGCCGACCGGCTCGGCAAGCGCCAGCGCGTACAGATCCGCGTGACCGTCGGCGTCGAGGCGCACACCCACGAGTTCATCGCCACCGCCCACGAGGACCAGAAGTTCGGCATCGCGCTCGCCGGGGGAGAGGCCGCCGAGGCCGTGCGGCGCGCGCTGAAGCTCGACGGCCTTGAGCTCGTCGGCATCCACAGCCACATCGGGTCGCAGATCTTCGACACCGCCGGGTTCGAGGTGGCGGCCCGGCGCGTGGTGTCGCTGCTCGCCGAGATCCGCGACGAGCACGGCGTCGAGCTGCCCGAGATCGACCTCGGCGGCGGCCTCGGCATCGCGTACACCTCGGACGACGACCCCGCCGAGCCGCACGACATCGCCAAGTCGCTGCGCGAGATCGTCACCCGCGAGTGCGCGGCCGCGAAGCTGCGCACGCCCCGCATCTCCGTCGAGCCGGGCCGCGCCATCGTCGGCCCGACCGCCTTCACGCTGTACGAGGTCGGCACCATCAAGCCGCTGGAGGGGCTGCGTACGTACGTCTCCGTGGACGGCGGCATGTCGGACAACATCCGTACGGCGCTGTACGACGCCGAGTACAGCGTCGCCCTCGTGTCCCGGTCCTCCGACGCGGAGCCGATGCTGGTCCGCGTGGTCGGCAAGCACTGCGAGAGCGGCGACATCGTCGTGCGCGACGCCTTCCTGCCCGCCGACCTCGCGCCCGGCGACCTGATCGCCGTGCCCGCGACCGGCGCGTACTGCCGCTCCATGGCGAGCAACTACAACCACGCGCTGCGGCCGCCGGTCGTGGCGGTGAAGGACGGCGCGGGCCGCGTCATCGTGCGGCGCGAGACGGAGGAGGATCTGCTCCGTCTGGACGTGGGGTGACACCACCCCGGTAGTACCCGGCTCGTGAAATACACGTCTCACGATCCGGACTTTGGTCAGAAACACCGTATGGGTGGGTGAGACTGGTCCCACCGTAGTTGGAGAAGGAAACGAGGTCGGATGATGCGTACGCGTCCGCTGAAGGTGGCGCTGCTGGGCTGTGGGGTTGTCGGCTCAGAGGTGGCGCGCATCATGACGACGCACGCCGACGACCTCACAGCGAGGATCGGCGCCCCGGTGGAGCTCGCCGGGGTGGCCGTCCGCCGCCCCTCCAAGGTGCGCGAGGGCATCGACCCGGCGCTGGTCACCACGGACGCGACGGCCCTGGTCAAACGCGGTGACATCGACGTGGTCGTCGAGGTCATCGGCGGCATCGAGCCCGCCCGCGCCCTCATCACCACCGCCTTCGAGCACGGCGCGTCCGTGGTCTCCGCCAACAAGGCGCTGATCGCCCAGGACGGCGCGGCACTGCACGCCGCGGCCGAGCAGCACGGACGTGATCTTTATTACGAGGCCGCGGTAGCCGGCGCGATTCCGCTGATCAGGCCGCTGCGCGAGTCCCTCGCCGGCGACAAGGTCAACCGCGTGCTCGGCATCGTGAACGGCACGACGAACTTCATCCTGGACAAGATGGACTCGACGGGCGCCGGCTATCAGGAGGCCCTCGACGAGGCCACCGCCCTCGGGTACGCGGAGGCGGACCCGACCGCCGACGTCGAGGGCTTCGACGCCGCCGCCAAGGCCGCGATCCTGGCCGGCATCGCCTTCCACACGCGGGTGCGCCTCGACGACGTCTACCGCGAGGGCATGACCGAGGTCACCGCCGCCGACTTCGCGTCCGCTAAGCGCATGGGCTGCACCATCAAGCTCCTCGCCATCTGCGAGCGGGCCGCCCACGGCGGCTCCGTCACCGCCCGCGTGCACCCCGCGATGATTCCGCTCAGCCACCCGCTGGCGAGCGTCCGCGAGGCGTACAACGCCGTCTTCGTGGAGGCCGAGGCCGCGGGACAGCTCATGTTCTACGGCCCCGGCGCGGGCGGCGCGCCCACCGCGTCCGCCGTCCTCGGCGACCTCGTCGCGGTCTGCCGCAACAAGCTGGGCGAGGCCACCGGGCCCGGCGACTCCGCGTACACCCAGCTGCCCGTGAGCCCCATGGGCGAGGTCGTCACGCGCTACCACATCAGCCTCGACGTGGCCGACAAGCCGGGCGTGCTCGCCCAGGTCGCGACGGTCTTCGCCGAGCACGGCGTATCGATCGATACGGTCCGTCAGACGGGCAAGGACGGCGAGGCATCCCTCGTCGTCGTCACCCACCGCGCGCCCGACGCCGCCCTCAGCGGCACCGTCGAGGCGTTGCGCCGACTCGACACCGTGCGCGGTGTCGCCAGCATCATGCGGGTTGAAGGGGAGTAAGCAGCAATGACCCACCAGTGGCGCGGAATCATCGAGGAGTACCGGGACCGCCTCCCGGTCTCCGCCACCACGCCGGTCGTGACGCTCCGCGAGGGCGGCACGCCGCTCGTGCCCGCGCAGGTGCTCTCCGAGCGCACCGGCTGCGAGGTCCACCTCAAGGTCGAGGGCGCCAACCCGACGGGGTCCTTCAAGGACCGCGGCATGACCATGGCGATCACCAAGGCCAAGGAGGAGGGCGCGAAGGCCGTCATCTGCGCCTCCACCGGCAACACGTCGGCGTCCGCGGCCGCCTATGCCGTACGCGCGGGCATGGTCTGTGCCGTGCTCGTCCCGCAGGGCAAGATCGCCCTCGGCAAGATGGGCCAGGCCCTCGTCTACGGCTCGAAGATCCTCCAGGTGGACGGGAACTTCGACGACTGCCTGAACCTCGCGCGCGCCCTCTCCGAGAACTACCCGGTGGCGCTGGTCAATTCGGTCAACCCGTTCCGCATCGAGGGCCAGAAGACGGCGTCCTTCGAGATCGTGGACGCCCTCGGCGACGCGCCCGACATCCACGTCCTGCCGGTCGGCAACGCGGGCAACATCACGGCCTACTGGAAGGGCTACAAGGAGTACGCGGCCGACTCGGTGTCGACGCGCGCTCCGCGCATGTGGGGCTTCCAGGCCTCCGGTTCGGCGCCGATCGTGCGCGGCGAGATCGTCAAGGACCCCTCGACGATCGCCACCGCGATTCGCATCGGCAACCCCGCGTCGTGGCAGCACGCGCTCGCCGCGCGCGACGAGTCGGGCGGCTTCATCGACGAGGTGACGGACCGTGAGATCCTGCGCGCCTACAAGCTGTTGGCGTCCCAGGAGGGTGTCTTCGTCGAGCCCGCGTCCGCCGCGTCGGTGGCCGGTCTGCTGAAGGCCGCCGAGCAGGGCAAGGTCGACAGGGGTCAGCGGATCGTGTGCACGGTCACCGGCAACGGCCTCAAGGACCCGGACTGGGCCGTCGCGGGCGCCCCGCAGCCGGTCACGGTCCCGGTCGACGCGGCCGCCGCGGCGGAGCGCCTCGGCCTGGCGTAACGCCCAAACCTCGCAACTCCCCACAGGGGGGCACAGGGGGCTCGCGACACGCATCGTGCGCCTCCTGTGCGCCCTATGTCGCCGCAGAACCTTCCTTCGATAGGCTGTAACCAACCCACCCCGCATATGCCGCCGCATATGCCGTGGCGCCGCTCGCAGAAGCGGCCCTCGGGTGCAGCTGTTTCTCGTCGGCCGAGTGCTGGTCGAGGCGGCAAGTCCTCCACAAATCAGAGCTCAAGGAGAGTCATCGAGCGATGGCCGGTCCCGCGTTCCGCGCCGCCGCCGTCAGGGTGCGCGTGCCCGCCACCAGCGCAAACCTCGGCCCGGGCTTCGACGCCCTGGGTCTGTCGCTGGGGCTCTACGACGACGTGGTGGTCCGCGTCGCCGACTCCGGCCTGGGCATCGACATCGCGGGCGAGGGCAGCGAGACCCTGCCGCGCGACGAGTCGCACCTGCTCGTCCGCTCGCTGCGGACCGCCTTCGACCTGCTCGGCGGCCAGCCGCGCGGCCTGGAAATCGTGTGCGCCAACCGCATCCCGCACGGCCGCGGCCTCGGCTCCTCCTCCGCCGCCATCTGCGCCGGCATCGTCGCCGCCCGCGCCGTGACCATAGGCGGCGACAGCAAGCTCGACGACGCCGCCCTGCTGGAGCTCGCCACCGAGATCGAGGGTCACCCCGACAACGTCGCGGCCTGCCTGCTCGGCGGCTTCACGCTGTCCTGGATGGACGGCTCCGCGGCCCGCGCCATCAGGATGGAACCGGCTGATTCCATCGTTCCGGTGGTTTTCGTCCCCGGAAAGCCCGTGCTCACCGAAACCGCCCGCGGGCTGCTCCCGCGCACCGTCCCGCACGTGGACGCGGCCGCCAACGCGGGCCGGGCGGCCCTGCTCGTCGAGGCCCTGACCAGGCGCCCCGAGCTGCTGCTGCCCGCCACCGAGGACCGCCTGCACCAGGACTACCGCGCCCCGGCGATGCCGGAGAGCGCCGCCCTGGTGGAGCGGCTGCGCGCCGACGGCGTGCCCGCGGTGATCTCCGGCGCGGGGCCCACGGTCCTCGCGCTGGCCGAAGACAGTGCGGCCGACAAGGTCGCACGACTGGCGGGGGAGGGCTGGGCGGCCAATCGCCTGGCGCTCGACGCCACCGGAGCGAGCGTGCTGCCGCTTGCGCCCTGACGCGGGAGCGGCACACACGCGGTGTCCGGATTTGGAGAGGGGGAATGTTTGTTGGATCCGGTAGTGTTAACCTCAAGTCTGCACCCGACCTCACCATGGCGAGGTGCTCTGTGTCCCCGTCCGGGACATCCATCCTTCCGGGAGCCTCCAAAACTGCTCTGTGCCCCGCACTGAGCGGTATCGAGCACGCTCCGGAACCGGCGTGACCCAGCCGAGTGACCACCGCACCTCAGTGGCCGGGCACAGGGAAACGCCACATCTGTGAACTCTTCCGCCGCGTTGGCGGACCACCGCCCCGGCTTGGTCCACACACCAAGGACCGCCGGACAGCACAACCGGTCGCCGAGCCAGACAGGCCGACGTCCGCTCCAGGGAAGGACCCTTCGTGAGCGACACCACCGATCTGATGGGCGTGACTGCCGACACGCCCGCCACGGACGCCTCTGCGGCGCCTGCCACCGGTGCTTCGGCCGGGTCCCGGCGGCGCCGCGGCACCGGCCTTGAGGGCATGGTGCTGGCGGAACTGCAGCAGGTCGCATCGGGCCTCGGAATCAAGGGCACCGCGCGGATGCGCAAGAGCCAGCTGATCGAGGTCATCAAGGAGGCGCAGGCCGCGGGCGGAGCCCCGGCGAAGAGCGCCCCGGCCGCCGCCTCCGGGGAGGCCGAGACCAAGCCGAAGCGCCGCGCCACCTCCAAGGCGCGCACCGGCGAGGCGGCCGACAAGGCCGCCGCGGCCAAGCCCGCCAAGTCCGACGAGGCCGCCGCGGAGCAGCCGAAGGCCGCCCAGCAGCAGATCGACATCCCCGGCCAGCCCGCGAGCGACGACAAGACCGCGGGCGGCCGCGGCCGCCGCCGCGTCACCGCCGAGGCCGGCAGCCCCGAGACCGTGACGGCCGAGGCCAAGGGCCAGGGCGAGCCGAAGGCCGAGGCCGGTGCCGTCAAGACGGAGACCGAGACGAAGACCGACCGCGCCGACCGCGCCGACCGGGGCGACCGGGGCGACGACGGCGACGGCCGGCAGGGCCGCCGCGACCGCCAGGGCCGCGGCCGGGACCGTGACCGCCGCGGCAACAAGGGCGACGACCAGCAGGGCGGCCGTCAGGACCGCCAGGACCGTCAGGACCGCAAGGAGCAGGGCGGCCGCCAGGACCGGCAGCAGCGGGACAACCGCGACAACGGCCCGCAGGACGACTTCGACGACGAGGGCGGCGGCCGCCGCGGCCGCCGTGGCCGCTACCGCGACCGCCGTGGCCGTCGTGGCCGCGACGACTTCGCGGGCGAGCCGCAGGTCTCCGAGGACGACGTCCTGATCCCGGTCGCGGGCATCCTGGACATCCTCGACAACTACGCGTTCATCCGTACGTCGGGCTACCTCCCCGGCCCGAACGACGTGTACGTCTCGCTGGCCCAGGTCCGCAAGAACGGCCTGCGCAAGGGTGACCACGTCACCGGCGCGGTGCGCCAGCCCAAGGACGGCGAGCGCCGCGAGAAGTTCAACGCGCTCGTGCGCCTGGACTCCGTGAACGGCATGGCGCCCGAATCCGGGCGCGGGCGGCCGGAGTTCAACAAGCTGACGCCCCTTTACCCGCAGGACCGGCTCCGCCTGGAGACCGACCCGGGCGTCCTGACGACCCGCATCATCGACCTCGTCGCGCCCATCGGCAAGGGCCAGCGCGGTCTGATCGTGGCCCCGCCGAAGACCGGCAAGACCATGATCATGCAGGCGATCGCCAACGCGATCACGCACAACAACCCCGAGTGCCACCTGATGGTCGTCCTGGTCGACGAGCGTCCGGAAGAGGTCACCGACATGCAGCGGTCGGTGAAGGGCGAGGTCATCTCCTCGACCTTCGACCGTCCCGCCGAGGACCACACCACGGTCGCCGAGCTCGCCATCGAGCGCGCCAAGCGCCTGGTGGAGCTGGGCCACGACGTGGTCGTCCTGCTCGACTCCATCACGCGTCTGGGCCGCGCCTACAACCTGGCGGCGCCGGCCTCCGGCCGCATCCTCTCCGGTGGTGTCGACTCGACCGCGCTGTACCCGCCGAAGCGCTTCTTCGGCGCCGCGCGCAACATCGAGGACGGCGGCTCGCTGACCATCATGGCCACCGCGCTCGTCGACACCGGCTCGCGCATGGACGAGGTGATCTTCGAGGAGTTCAAGGGCACCGGCAACCTCGAGCTCAAGCTGGACCGCAAGCTCTCCGACAAGCGGATCTTCCCGGCGGTGGACGTGGACTCGTCCAGCACCCGCAAGGAAGAGATCCTGCTCGGCAGCGACGAGCTCGCCATCACCTGGAAGCTGCGTCGCGTGCTGCACGCGCTCGACCAGCAGCAGGCCATCGAGCTGCTCCTGGACAAGATGAAGCAGACGAAGTCGAACGCCGAGTTCCTGCTCCAGATCCAGAAGACGACGCCGACGCCGGGCAACGGCAACGACTGACCTGGCGCCTGCGCCTCTTGCAGGGTGAACGGAAGGGGCCGGTCCCGTCACACGACGGGACCGGCCCCTTCCGCATGCCGTGGGATGCGGGTCGGCACCCGAGGCGCCGGGTTGGGCCCTGGGCCCTGGGCGCCGGGTCCGGCCGGGAATGACCTTGCCCACACGCATAAGAGATTCTTACGGTCACTGGGGGTAGCGCTGCCCCGTGCGAAAGTGCAGGTGGGGGGCCGAAAGTACTAGGCGATGCGCACGCTGCGTAAACGTCGGACCCCAGGGCGCACACAGCCTGCTATGCAACCCTTCTTTCGGTTTTCACGTCTGACAATTGACGAAAGCCGAGCCTGACCCTGAAAGCAGGGGGTAACCGACCGACGAGGACTGAGGAGCGCATGACCGACGAGAGCAGCCCCGCCGGCGCGAAGCCGAAGCACCGCGGCAAGCGCGGCCGTCGTCGCAAGCCGCGCAGCAAGCGCAAGAAGGCGCTCGTCATCACGGCCTGGACCGCCGCGGGTGTGGCCGTCCTCGGGGGCACCGGCCTCGGCTACGTGTACTTCAAGCTCAACGGCAACATCCACGGCGTCGACATCAACGCCGCGCTCGGCACGGACCGCCCGGACAACATCGACAACGGCTCGCAGGACATCCTGGTCCTCGGCTCCGACTCGCGGTCCGGCAAGAACGCCAAGTACGGCAAGGACGAGGGCGCCGCCCGCTCCGACACGGCGATGATCGTGCACGTGTACAAGGGCCACAAGAAGGCGAGCGTCGTCTCCATACCCAGGGACACCCTCATCACCCGGCCCGAGTGCCAGGCCAAGGACGGCGGCGGGACCGACCCGGGCGGACAGCGCCAGATGTTCAACACGGCGTACGAGGTCGGCGGCCCCGCCTGCGCCGTGAAGACCGTCGAGAAGATGTCTGGCATCCGCATGGACCACTACATCGAGGTCGACTTCACGGGCTTCAAGAAGCTCATCGACACCCTCGGCGGCGTGGACATCACCACCAAGCAGCCGATCAAGGACAAGGACAGCCACCTCGACCTGCCCGCGGGCTCCCACAGCCTCAACGGCGAGCAGGCCCTCGGCCTGGTCCGCACCCGGCACGGAGTCGGCGACGGCAGCGACCTCGGCCGCATCCAGCTTCAGCAGGCCTTCATCAAGGCCCTGATGAACCAGGTCAAGGACATCAACCTCTTCGGCAACCCGAAGAAGCTCTACGACCTCGCGGACTCCGCCACCAGCGCCATCACGACGGACTCCGACCTGGACACGGTCAAGGACCTGGCCGGCTTCGCCAACGGCCTCAAGGGCATCGGCTCCGGCGACATGAAGATGGTCACGATGCCCGTCCAGTACGACCCGGCCGACCGCAACCGCGTCATTCCCCTCGAAGAGGCCGATCGGCAGGTCTGGGACGCCCTCAGGGCCGACAAGCCCATCCCGAAGTCCGCCACCGACAAGTCCGCGGGCGACAAGAGCGACGCGGGCAAGGTCGTCACCAGCGACTGACCCCTCCGGGGACGGACCCGCCGACCCCTCCGGGCCGGGCCGGGAATACTTCCGGCCCGACCCCGGTTTGGGCAGATGCGGCCGGTCCTGGCAGACTGGTACGTCGGCCCCGGTTCACGCACCCGCATCCCGCGCGTGCGACCCGGCGCCCTCCCGAAACTAGGAGACACCTTGAAGCGCGACATCCACCCCGAGTACGTCGAGACGCAGGTCAGCTGCACCTGTGGCGCGTCGTTCACCACCCGTAGCACGATCCAGAGCGGCTCCATCCGCGCCGAGGTCTGCTCCGAGTGCCACCCGTTCTACACGGGCAAGCAGAAGATCCTCGACACCGGTGGCCGTGTGGCCCGCTTCGAGGCCCGCTTCGGCAAGGCTGCCGGCTCCGCCAACAAGTAGCGAGCCACCTGCGCCGGTCTCCGGCCGCCCCGCACCGGGCGGCCGGGACCGGCGTTTGCCGTCCCGCAGCCCTCTCACGAAGAACCAGGAGCCCGAGATGTTCGAGGCGGTCGAGGAACTGATCGGTGAGCACGCCGATCTCGAGAAGAAGCTCGCCGACCCTTCGGTGCACGCCGACCAGGCCAACGCGCGCAAGCTCAACAAGCGCTACGCCGAGCTGACCCCGATCGTCGCGACGTACCGCACCTGGAAGCAGCTCGGCGACGACATCGAGACCGCGCGCGAGTTCGCCGCCGACGACCCGGACTTCGCCGCCGAGGTCAAGGAGCTGGACAAGGAGCGCGACGAGGTCACCGAGAAGCTGCGCCTGCTGCTCGTGCCGCGCGACCCGAGCGACGACAAGGACGTCATCCTCGAGGTCAAGGCCGGCGCGGGCGGCGACGAGTCGGCGCTGTTCGCCGGCGACCTGCTGCGCATGTACCTGCGGTACGCCGAGCGCGTCGGCTGGAAGACCGAGATCATCGACGCCACCGAGTCCGAGCTGGGCGGCTACAAGGACGTCCAGGTCGCCGTGAAGACCAAGGGCGGCCAGGGCGCCACCGAGCCCGGCCAGGGCGTGTGGGCGCGGCTGAAGTACGAGGGCGGTGTGCACCGCGTGCAGCGCGTGCCCTCGACCGAGTCGCAGGGCCGCATCCACACCTCCGCGGCCGGTGTGCTCGTGACGCCCGAGGCCGAGGAGGTCGACGTCGAGATCCACGCGAACGACCTGCGGATCGACGTCTACCGCTCCTCCGGGCCCGGCGGCCAGTCCGTCAACACCACCGACTCGGCCGTGCGCATCACGCACATCCCCACCGGCGTCGTCGCCTCCTGCCAGAACGAGAAGAGCCAGCTCCAGAACAAGGAGCAGGCGATGCGTATCCTGCGCTCCAGGCTGCTCGCCGCGGCGCAGGAGGAGGCGGAGAAGGAGGCGGCGGACGCCCGGCGCAGCCAGGTCCGCACCGTCGACCGCTCCGAGAAGATCCGTACGTACAACTTCCCGGAAAACCGCATCTCCGACCACCGCGTGGGCTTCAAGGCGTACAACTTGGACCAGGTGCTCGACGGCGATCTCGACGCCGTCATCCAGGCCTGCGTCGACGCGGACTCCGCCGCGAAGCTCGCCGCCGCGTAGGCCCGACCCGAGCCCGCCCGCGTACGTCGTCGCCCGCCCCGCTCACATGCCCCCCGGAGGACCAGCGTGAACCTGCTGCTCGCGGAAGTGGCCCAGGCCACCCAGCGGCTGGCCGACGCCGGCGTGCCCTCGCCGCGCAACGACGCGGAGGAGCTCGCCGCCTTCGTGCACGGCGTGAAGCGGGGCGAGCTGCACTCCGTCAAGGACGCGGACTTCGACGCCCGCTACTGGGAGGCGATCGCGCGCCGTGAGGCCCGCGAGCCGCTCCAGCACATCACCGGGCGCGCCTTCTTCCGCTACCTGGAGCTCCAGGTCGGCCCCGGCGTCTTCGTGCCGCGCCCGGAGACCGAGTCGGTCGTCGGCTGGGCCATAGACGCGGTCCGCGCGATGGACGTCGTCGAGCCGCTGATCGTCGATCTGTGCACCGGTTCGGGCGCCATCGCGCTCGCCATGGCGCAGGAGGTGCCGCGCAGCCGCGTGCACGCCGTGGAGCTGTCCGCCGACGCCCTGAAGTGGACGCGCAAGAACGTCGAGGGGTCGAGGGTGGACCTGCGTCAGGGTGACGCGCGCGACGCGTTCCCCGATCTGGACGGCCAGGTCGACCTCGTCATCTCCAACCCCCCGTACATCCCTTTGACGGAATGGGAGTACGTTGCGCCGGAGGCCCGCGACTACGATCCCGAACTCGCCCTGTTCTCCGGCGAGGACGGCCTCGACCTGATCCGCGGCATCGAGCGCACCGCGCACCGGCTGCTGCGGCCGGGCGGTGTCGTCGTCGTGGAGCACGCGGACACGCAGGGCGGCCAAGTGCCGTGGATCTTCACCGAGGAGCGGGGCTGGGCGGACGCCGCCGACCACCCCGACCTGAACAACCGGCCGCGGTTCGCGACCGCCCGCAAGGCGCTGCCGTGACGACGGCGGCGACGCAGAATACGCACAAGACGCTGTACGTGATGTACGTCCACGCGACGTACGTGTACGAGGAGGCCCGCTAGATGGCACGGCGATACGACACCAACGACGCGACCGACCGTACGACCGGTCTGCGCGAGGCCGCGTCCGCCGTCCGCCGTGGCGAACTGGTCGTGCTGCCCACCGACACCGTGTACGGGATCGGCGCCGACGCGTTCAGCCCGGAGGCGGTCGCCGACCTCCTCGACGCCAAGGGCCGCGGCCGCAGCATGCCGACGCCCGTCCTCATCGGCTCCCCGAACACCCTGCACGGCCTCGTCACGGACTTCTCCGAGTCAGCCTGGGAGCTCGTCGACGCCTTCTGGCCGGGCGCCCTCACGCTGGTCGCCCGGCAGCAGCCGTCGCTCCAGTGGGACCTCGGCGACACCCGCGGCACGGTCGCCATCCGGATGCCGCTGCACCCCGTCGCGATCGAGCTGCTCACCGAGGTCGGCCCGATGGCCGTGTCCTCCGCCAACCTCACCGGGCACCCGGCTCCGGAGGACTGCGACGCCGCCCAGGAGATGCTCGGTGACTCCGTCTCCGTGTACCTGGACGGCGGCCCCACGCCCGGCATCGTGCCCTCCTCCATCGTCGACGTGACCGGCAAGGTGCCCGTGCTGCTGCGCGCGGGGGCGCTCGACGCGGACGAGCTCCGCAAGGTCGTACCCGACCTCGAGGTGGCCAATTGAGGGCCCCTGAGACGGGGCGTGGCATAGCGGGCCGCACCGAGCACTCGGTGGGCTTCGGCTCCCTCGGGGCCGCGGGCACACCCGGCGGCTTCCGCATCCTCCACGTCAGCACCGGCAACGTGTGCCGCTCGCCGATCACCGAGCGGCTGACCCGGCATGCCCTGGCCGACCGGCTCGGCGATCCCCTCACCGGGGGGCTCATCGTGGAGAGCGCCGGTACCTGGGGGCACGAGGGCGCGCCCATGGAGACCAACGCCGAGACCGTCCTCGCGGACTTCGGCGCGGACGCCTCCGGCTTCGTCGGCCGCGAGCTCCTCGACGACCACGTCATCCGGGCCGACCTCGTCCTCACCGCCACCCGCGACCACCGGGCGCAGGTCATCTCCATGGGGCACTCCGCCGGTCTGCGCACCTTCACCCTGAAGGAGTTCACCCGGCTCGTGCGGGCCATAGATCCGGCCACCCTGCCCGACCCCGACGGCGCCGACGGCATCGTCGAGCGGGCCCGTGCCCTGGTCCGGGCCGCCGCCGCCCTCCGCGGCTGGCTCCTCGCCCCCTCCGCCGAGGCCGACGAGGTCTACGACCCCTATGGCGCGCCCCTCCCGTTCTTCCGCTCCGTCGGCGGCGAGATCCAGCAGGCGCTGGAGCCGGTGGTGACGGCTTTGACGGGGGTACCGGCGGCGCGGGCGTAGGTGCCCTCGCGGGGCGCCCCAGTCCCGCCCCTTCTCCGAAACCAGGGGGCTGCCGCCCCCTGGACCCCCGCTATCGGCCTGAACGGCCTCGTCCTCAAACGCCGGACGGGCTGAAATCCAGCCCCTCCGGCGTTTGAGGAGCGGGGTCTGGGGCGGAGCCCCAGTTTCGGGAAGGGGCGGGGTTGGGGACCTCGCGGTAGCGCCCACCGCGCAGTCACCCGCCCCCCGGCCTACATTGGGAGAATGACGACGGCCGGTGTGGAGCCCGCCGCTGCGGCGGCGTACGCCGCGCTGCGCCGCCAGGACCCGGAGCTCACCGACGTACTCCTCGGCGAACTCGACCGCCAGTCGACGACGCTGCAACTGATCGCCGCGGAGAACTTCACGTCCAGGGCCGTCCTGACGGCCCTCGGCTCCCCGCTGGCGAACAAGTACGCGGAGGGCTATCCCGGGGCCCGCCACCACGGCGGCTGCGAACTCGTCGACGTCGCGGAACGCATCGCCACGGACCGCGCCAAGGCCCTCTTCGGCGCCGACCACGCGAACGTACAGTCGCACTCGGGTTCCTCGGCGGTCCTGGCGGCGTACGCGGCCCTGCTGCGCCCGGGAGACACCGTCCTGGCGATGGGCCTGCCCCACGGCGGCCACCTCACGCACGGCTCACCCGCGAACTTCTCGGGGCGCTGGTTCGACTTCGTGGGGTACGGGCTCGACCCGGAAAGTGGCTTGATCGACTACGACCAGGTCCGCGCCCTGGCCCGTACACACCGCCCCAAGGCCATCGTCTGCGGCTCCATCGCCTACCCCCGGCACATCGACTACGCGGCGTTCCGCGACGTGGCGGACGACGTGGGGGCCTGCCTCATCGCGGACGCCGCCCATCCCATGGGCCTGGTCGCGGGCGGCGCGGCGCCCAGCCCGGTGCCGTACGCGGACGTCGTGTGCGCCACCACCCACAAGGTGCTGCGCGGCCCGCGCGGCGGCATGATCCTGTGCCGGGGCGACCTGGCGGAGCGGGTCGACCGGGCGGTGTTCCCGTTCACCCAGGGCGGCGCCCAGATGCACACGATCGCCGCCAAGGCGGTGGCGTTCGGTGAGGCGGCGACGCCGGCCTTCACCGCGTACGCCCATCAAGTCGTCGCGAACGCGAGGGTGTTGGCGGCCGCGCTGGCCGCCGAGGGCTTCGACGTGAGCACCGGCGGCACGGACACCCACCTCATCCTCGCCGACCCCGCCCCGCACGGCGTGGAGGCCCGTGTGGCCCGCGGCCGGCTCGCCGCGGCCGGTCTGGTGCTCGACACCTGCGCGCTGCCGCACGGCGACGGCCGCGGGCTGAGGCTCGGCACGGCCGCCGTCACCACGCAGGGCATGGGTGAGGGTGAAATGGCGCGGGTCGCCGCGCTGTTCGCGGGGGCGGTGCGTGAGGAGGACGGCGTCAGGGACGAGGTGCGGGAGCTGGCCGGTCGGTTTCCGCCATATCCGGGCGTGGGAACGCCGGTCGCGGGGCCGCACTAGGGCGCGTGTGCAACGATCCTCGCTACCCATGCGTCCCCAACCTTATGCGCGCGAAGCTAGGGTGTGGTGCTGAGATGGCCAGCGATACCTGTGGGGAAGCCCGTGCGTGAATATCTCCTGACGCTCTGCATCACGGCCGCGGTGACCTATCTGCTGACCGGCCCGGTGCGGAAGTTCGCGATCGTGGCCGGCGCCATGCCGGAGATCCGCGCGCGCGACGTGCACCGGGAGCCGACGCCCCGGCTCGGCGGTATCGCGATGTTTTTCGGCCTCTGTGCGGGCCTGCTGGTCGCCGACCACCTGCCGAACCTCAATGAGGTCTTCACGAAGTCGAACGAGCCGCGCGCGCTGCTCTCCGGCGCCGCGCTGATCTGGCTCATCGGCGTCCTCGACGACAAGTTCGAGATCGACGCGCTGATCAAGCTCGGCGGCCAGATGATCGCCGCGGGCGTCATGGTCATGCAGGGTCTGACGATCCTGTGGCTGCCCATCCCGGGCGCGGGGACGGTGTCCCTGACCCAGTGGCAGGGCACGCTGCTCACGGTCGCGCTCGTGGTCATCACCATCAACGCGGTGAACTTCGTCGACGGTCTCGACGGTCTGGCCGCGGGCATGGTGTGCATCGCCGCCGCGGCGTTCTTCATGTACGCCTACCGGATCTGGTACGGGTACGGGATCGAGGCCGCCGCCCCCGCCACGCTCTTCGCCGCCATCCTGATGGGCATGTGCCTGGGCTTCCTGCCGCACAACATGCATCCGGCCAGGATCTTCATGGGCGACTCGGGGTCGATGCTGATCGGCCTCGTGCTCGCCGCCGGCGCCATCTCCATCACCGGCCAGGTCGACCCGGACGCGATGAAGCTGAACCTCGGCGGCACCCGCGATGCCACGCACGCGATGCTCCCGGTGTTCATCCCGCTGCTGATGCCGCTGACGATCATCGCGATCCCGTTCGCGGACCTGGTGCTCGCCATCGTGCGCCGCACCTGGAAGGGCCAGTCGCCGTTCGCCGCCGACCGCGGCCACCTGCACCACCGGCTCCTGGAGGTCGGCCACTCGCACAGCCGCGCCGTCCTGATCATGTACTTCTGGTCGGCCCTCATCGCCTTCGGCACCGTCGCGTACTCGGTGCACTCCACGAACATGTGGATCCTGCTCCTGATCGTCGCCCTCAGCGCGGTCGGCCTGGGCCTGCTCCTGCTGCCGCGCTTCACCCCGCGCACGCCCGGCTGGGCGGAGAGCTTCGTGCCGCCGCGGTACCGGCGCGGCAGGCGGACGGCGCTCGCGGGGGAGACGGCGGCCGCCGGGGCCGCGTACGGGGCGGGGGAGACCGGCGCCGGGGCCTCCGAAACCACTGAGGCCGCCGAGACCGCCGGGACTGCGGAGGCGGGCGAGGACGGGCAGGCCCGTCGGCCCGTGGGCGTCGGCGTCAACGGTGCGACAGCGCTGGGTACCCGGCCGCGCTTTCTGGACCGTCGCAAGGCGGGCTCGACGCGGTGACCCGCGAGACCAAAACGCTCCATTACCAGACAAGTCGCCCGCCCGCGTGCACAGACGCGCGCGTTAACTCTCATGTGTGACGGCGAGCACACCAGGCAGGTAAAGACCTCATCAAATAGTTTGTGATACCGTTCACGAAACCCGGCAACAGAGCCGAAGGACCGTAGTGCGACGGTCTCTTGGCCCGAGGACCCCACTCGGCCCGGGTCTACGCTCGTCCATGACGACACCCTGCCCCCATCTGTAAGCGGAGCTGCCGCCATGCCGTCTCAAGACACCCGGAATCTCCTGCAGTGCGCCGTGCCCACTGCTGCCGTCGGCGCGATCATCGCCGTAGTCAGCGGCGTGGTCTCGGGCGGCAAGGGGGCACTCGGCGCTGTCGTCGGCACCGTGGTGGTCGTCGCCTTCATGGGGCTCGGTGTGTACGTCCTGCAGCGGACGGCAAAATCGCTTCCGCAGCTGTTCCAGGCGATGGGCATGATGCTCTACGTCGCCCAGTTGCTGCTGCTTCTTCTCTTCATGGGTCTGTTCAAGGACACCACCCTGTTCAACCCGAAGGTTTTCGCGCTCGCGCTCGCCGTGACCACCGTCGTGTGGATGGCTTCGCAGGCTCGCGCACATATGAAGGCCAAGATCTTCTACGTCGACCCGGAACCCGAACCTTCCTCCGCCCGCTCCTCCGAGAAGAGTGAGAAGGCGGAGAAGTCGGGGTCCTCGACGTGAGAGGTAGGGCCGGGATAAATGCACGTTCGAGATGCTGCTATCGTCCGGTGCCAACTGCGGCATTGCAGGCGCGGGCATCTGAGCTGACGCCTGCTCCATCGCGAGACTCGATGCCTGAACGCCGCTCACACTTCCGATACACCAGTCCGGTGCCGTTCCGCGGCTGCGCGCCGCGCCGACACGACAACGAGGTTGCCGTACCCATGCGTCACGCCGAAGGAGCCCGCGGTGAGTGCTGACCAAACTGAGCTCGCCTTTGACTGGAGCTGTCGGATCATGTCCGACAACGGCTGTGGCTTCCCGGCTCCGGGCCTGCACTCGTTCCTCTTCAAGCCGATCTTCGAGGTCGGTGGGTTCGAGTTCAACAAGGTGATGCTGCTCGCCCTGATCGCGACGGCCGTCGTGGTGACCTTCTTCTACGCCGCTTTCGGCAAGGCGAAGATGGTCCCCGGCAAGGTCCAGATGATCGGCGAGGCCGGCTACGACTTCGTACGCCGCGGGATCGTCTACGAGACCATGGGCAAGAAGGAGGGCGAGAAGTACGTCCCCTTGATGGTCTCGCTGTTCTTCTTCATCTGGATCATGAACATCTGGTCCGTGATCCCGCTGGCCCAGTTCCCGGTCTCGTCGGTCATCGCCTACCCGTTCGTGCTCGCGGGCATCGTCTACTTCGTCTGGGTGCCCCTGACGTTCAAGCGCCACGGTTTCGTCGGCGGCTGGAAGAACATCACCGGCTACGACAACTCGCTCGGCCCGATCAAGTGGCTCGTCGCGTTCATCGAGTTCTTCTCGAACCTGCTGGTGCGCCCGTTCACGCACGCGGTGCGACTCTTCGCCAACATGTTCGCCGGTCACCTGATGCTGGTGATGTTCACCGTCGCCTCCTGGTACCTGCTGAACAGCTGGTTGATCCCGGCAGCCGGTGTCTCCTTCGTGATGACCATCGCGATGATCGGCTTCGAACTCTTCGTGCAGGCCGTCCAGGCGTACGTCTTCGTGCTCCTCGCCTGTTCGTACATCCAGGGCGCTCTCGCCGAGCATCACTGAGCACCCTCCGCAACCCCCTAAGCGCCCGGTGGCCAACCCCCACCGGTCCAAGAAAGAGAAGGAAGTAACGGCATGTCCGCGACTCTCGAGCTCGCCGCCCTCGAAGGCAACATCAAGGCCCTCGGCTCCATCGGCTACGGCCTCGCGGCCATCGGCCCCGGCATCGGCGTCGGCATCGTCTTCGGCAAGGGCACCGAGGCTCTCGCCCGTCAGCCCGAAGCCGCCGGTCTGATCCGTGCCAACCAGATCCTCGGCTTCGCCTTCTGTGAGGCGCTCGCCCTCATCGGCATCGTGATGCCGTTCGTCTACGGCTCCTGATCGCCGCAGACGAATAGTCCCGTTCGACGAAAGGCACTGATGTGATCGCCAACCTGGTTCAGCTGGCGGCCGAGGAGGAGCAGAACCCGCTCATTCCTCCGGGCCCCGAGCTGCTCGTCGGCACCATCGCCTTCGCCATCGTGTTCTTCTTCTTCTGGAAGAAGCTCATCCCGAACATCAACAAGGTTCTGGAAGAGCGCCGGGAGGCGATCGAGGGCGGTATCGAGAAGGCCGAGGCCGCTCAGACCGAGGCCCAGAGCGTTCTTGAGCAGTACAAGGCTCAGCTCGCCGAGGCCCGGCACGAGGCCGCGCGGCTGCGCCAGGAGGCGCAGGAGCAGGGCGCCCAGCTCATCGCCGAGATGCGGGCCGAGGGCCAGCGGCAGCGCGAGGAGATCGTCGCCGCCGGTCACGCCCAGATCGAGGCCGACCGCAAGGCCGCCGCGCAGGCGCTGCGCCAGGACGTGGGCCAGCTGGCCACCGAACTGGCCGGCAAGCTCGTCGGCGAGTCGCTCGAGGAGCACGCCCGCCAGAGCCGCACGATCGACCGCTTCCTCGACGAGCTCGACGCGAAGGCCGAGGCGACTCGATGACAGCGCATGGAGCCAGCCGCGAGGCCCTGGCCGCCGCGCGTGAGCGTCTCGACGCGCTGACCGACAACACCGCGGTCGACGCGAAGCAGCTGGCCGACGAGCTGGCCTCGGTCACCGCGCTGCTGCACCGCGAGGTCTCGCTGCGTCGGGTCCTGACCGACCCGGCGCAGCCCGGAGAGGCCAAGGCCGAGCTGGCCGGACGGCTGCTCGGCGGCAAGGTCGGCGGCGAGACCGCGGACCTGGTCGCCGGCATGGTGCGCTCCCGCTGGTCGCAGTCCCGCGACCTGGTGGACGCCCTGGAGGAGCTGACCGACCTCGCCGACCTGACCGCCGCGCAGAAGTCGGGCGCGCTGGACACCGTCGAGGACGAGCTCTTCCGGTTCGGCCGGATCGTCTCCTCCAGCACGGAGCTGCGGGCGGCGCTCACCGACCGCGCCGCGACGGACACGGCCAAGAGCGAGCTGCTGAGCAGCCTGCTCGGCGGGCGTGCGGACGCCGCCACGGAGCGCCTGGTCGCGCGTCTTGTGACCGCGCCCCGTGGACGTAGCCTGGAAGCGGGACTCGAGTCCCTCTCCAAGCTGGCCGCGGACCGCCGGGAGCGCATGGTCGCCGTCGTCACCTCGGCTGTTCCGCTGTCGGACCAGCAGAAGCAGCGGCTCGGCACGGCGCTCGCGAAGATCTACGGGCGCCAGATGCACCTGAACCTCGACGTGGACCCCGAGGTCCTCGGCGGGATCCGGGTGCAGGTGGGCGACGAGGTCATCAACGGCTCCATCGCGGACCGTATCGAGGACGCGCACCGCCGCATGGCGGGCAGTTAACTCAACAAGCAAGACCAACGGCCCGAGTTGGGCCGTGCAGAGGATGCAAAGTTTCTGGGGGGAGCCCCCAGATCCCCCAAAGAAACTTCGGGCCCAACAAGGAGAGCAGGGAACCCAGATGGCGGAGCTCACGATCCGGCCGGAGGAGATCCGGGACGCGCTGGAGAACTTTGTCCAGGCGTACAAGCCGGACGCGGCCTCGCGCGAGGAGGTCGGTACGGTCACCCTGGCCGGCGATGGCATCGCGAAGGTCGAGGGCCTGCCCTCGGCCATGGCCAACGAACTGCTGAAGTTCGAGGACGGGACCCTTGGTCTCGCGCTGAACCTGGAAGAGCGCGAGATCGGTTCGATCATCCTCGGTGAGTTCAGCGGCATCGAGGAGGGTCAGTCGGTGCAGCGCACCGGCGAGGTCCTGTCGGTCGCGGTGGGCGAGGGCTACCTCGGCCGCGTCGTCGACCCGCTCGGCAACCCGATCGACGGCCTCGGCGAGATCGAGACGTCCGGCCGCCGCGCCCTCGAGCTGCAGGCCCCGGGCGTCATGGCCCGTAAGTCGGTGCACGAGCCGATGGAGACGGGCTACAAGGCCGTCGACGCCATGACCCCGATCGGCCGTGGCCAGCGTCAGCTGATCATTGGTGACCGCCAGACCGGCAAGACCGCCCTGGCCGTCGACACGATCATCAACCAGCGCGACAACTGGCGCACCGGCGACCCGAAGAAGCAGGTCCGCTGCGTCTACGTCGCCATCGGTCAGAAGGGCTCGACCATCGCCTCCGTGCGTGGTGCCCTCGAAGAGGCCGGCGCCCTGGAGTACACGACCATCGTCGCCGCCCCGGCGTCCGACCCGGCCGGCTTCAAGTACCTGGCGCCGTACACCGGCTCGGCCATCGGCCAGCAGTGGATGTACGAGGGCAAGCACGTCCTCATCATCTTCGACGACCTCTCGAAGCAGGCCGACGCCTACCGCGCCGTGTCCCTGCTGCTCCGCCGCCCGCCGGGGCGCGAGGCCTACCCCGGCGACGTGTTCTACCTGCACTCCCGCCTCCTGGAGCGCTGCGCCAAGCTCTCCGACGAGATGGGCGCGGGCTCCATGACCGGTCTGCCGATCGTCGAGACGAAGGCCAACGACGTCTCGGCGTTCATCCCGACCAACGTCATCTCCATCACCGACGGCCAGTGCTTCCTGGAGTCGGACCTGTTCAACGCCGGTCAGCGCCCCGCGCTGAACGTCGGTATCTCCGTGTCCCGAGTCGGTGGTTCCGCTCAGCACAAGGCGATGCGTCAGGTCTCCGGCCGACTGCGCGTGGACCTCGCCCAGTTCCGTGAGCTGGAGGCGTTCGCCGCCTTCGGTTCCGACCTGGACGCCGCGTCCAAGGCGCAGCTGGAGCGCGGTCAGCGGATGGTCGAGCTGCTGAAGCAGCCGCAGTACCAGCCGATGGCCACCGAGGACCAGGTCGTCTCCATCTGGGCCGGCACCACCGGCAAGATGGACGACGTTCCGGTCGCCGACGTCCGCCGCTTCGAGCGCGAGCTGCTCGACTACCTGCACCGCAAGGAGCAGGGCCTGATGACCTCCATCAAGGAGGGCGCCAAGATGTCGGACGACACGATCACGGCCATCGGCGACGCCGTCGCGGACTTCAAGAAGCAGTTCGAGACCTCGGACGGGAAGCTTCTCGGCGAGGACGCTCCTGCCGCTGCCGGCAAGTGACGACGGAAGGGACCTGACTCATGGGAGCCCAGCTCCGGGTCTACAAGCGTCGCATCAAATCCGTCACGGCGACCAAGAAGATCACCAAGGCGATGGAGATGATCGCCGCCTCGCGCGTCGTCAAGGCGCAGCGCAAGGTGGCGGCCTCCACGCCGTACGCGACCGAGCTCACCCGCGCGGTCACGGCGGTGGGCACCGGCTCGAACACCCAGCACCCGCTGACGACGGAGGCGGAGACGGCGACGCGAGCCGCCGTCCTGCTCCTCACCAGCGACCGCGGTCTGGCCGGCGCCTTCAACTCCAACGCCATCAAGGCCGCGGAGCAGCTCACCGCGCGCCTTGAGGCCGAGGGCAAGGAGGTCGACACGTACATCGTCGGCCGCCGTGGTGTCGCGCACTACAACTTCCGCGAGCGCAAGATCGCGAAGCAGT
Organism: Streptomyces aureoverticillatus; assembly: GCF_014649395.1. GTDB lineage: Bacteria > Actinomycetota > Actinomycetes > Streptomycetales > Streptomycetaceae > Streptomyces > Streptomyces aureoverticillatus. The sequence goes on along the minus strand of NZ_BMSY01000001.1, from coordinate 116,006 downwards.
GGAGCGGCTTCACCGACCAGCCCGAGTACGCGGACGCCAAGACCGTCGCGGGTCCGCTGATCGAGGCCATCGAGAAGGACACGGCCGAGGGCGGCGTGGATGAACTCCACATCGTCTACACCGAGTTCGTCTCGATGATGACGCAGACGGCCATCGACGGCCGGCTGCTGCCGCTCAGCCTCGAAGCGGTGGCCGAGGAGTCGGCGAAGAAGGACGAGATCCTTCCGCTGTACGACTTCGAGCCGTCGGCGGAGGACGTCCTCGACGCCCTGCTGCCGCGCTACGTCGAGAGCCGTATCTACAACGCGCTGCTCCAGTCGGCTGCCTCCAAGCACGCCGCCACGCGCCGCGCGATGAAGTCGGCGACCGACAACGCCGGGGACCTGATCAACAATCTGTCCCGGCTTGCCAACGCGGCCCGCCAGGCCGAAATCACCCAGGAAATCAGCGAGATCGTCGGTGGCGCGAGCGCCCTTGCCGACGCGACCGCGGGGAGTGACAAGTAATGACGACCACTGTTGAGACGGCCGTTGCCACGGGCCGCGTCGCCCGGGTCATCGGCCCGGTCGTCGACGTGGAGTTCCCCGTCGACGCGATGCCGGAGATCTACAACGCCCTGCACGTCGAGGTCGCGGACCCGGCACAGGACGGCGAGAAGAAGACCCTGACGCTCGAGGTCGCCCAGCACCTCGGTGACGGCCTGGTCCGCGCGATCTCGATGCAGCCCACCGACGGCCTGGTCCGCCAGGCCCCGGTCACCGACACCGGCGACGGCATCACCGTCCCGGTCGGCGACTTCACCAAGGGCAAGGTGTTCAACACCCTCGGTGAGGTGCTGAACGTCGACGAGAAGTACGAGGGCGAGCGCTGGTCCATCCACCGCAAGGCCCCGAACTTCGACGAGCTCGAGTCGAAGACCGAGATGTTCGAGACCGGCGTCAAGGTCATCGACCTTCTCACCCCGTACGTCAAGGGTGGAAAGATCGGCCTGTTCGGCGGTGCCGGCGTCGGCAAGACGGTGCTCATCCAGGAGATGATCTACCGCGTCGCCAACAACCACGACGGTGTCTCCGTGTTCGCCGGTGTCGGCGAGCGCACCCGTGAGGGCAACGACCTCATCGAGGAGATGTCGGACTCCGGCGTCATCGACAAGACGGCGCTTGTCTTCGGCCAGATGGACGAGCCCCCGGGCACCCGTCTGCGCGTGGCCCTGGCCGGTCTGACCATGGCGGAGTACTTCCGCGATGTGCAGAAGCAGGACGTGCTGTTCTTCATCGACAACATCTTCCGCTTCACGCAGGCCGGTTCCGAGGTCTCGACCCTGCTGGGTCGCATGCCCTCGGCCGTGGGTTACCAGCCGAACCTGGCCGACGAGATGGGTCTCCTCCAGGAGCGCATCACGTCGACCCGTGGTCACTCGATCACCTCGATGCAGGCGATCTACGTCCCCGCGGACGACCTGACCGACCCGGCCCCGGCGACCACGTTCGCCCACCTCGACGCGACGACGGTGCTCTCCCGTCCGATCTCCGAGAAGGGCATCTACCCGGCCGTGGACCCGCTGGACTCCACGTCCCGCATCCTGGACCCGCGGTACATCGCGCAGGACCACTACGACACCGCCATGCGGGTCAAGAACATCCTGCAGAAGTACAAGGACCTCCAGGACATCATCGCCATCCTCGGCATCGACGAGCTCGGCGAAGAGGACAAGCTGGTCGTCTCCCGCGCCCGTCGCGTGGAGCGCTTCCTGTCGCAGAACACGCACGTCGCCAAGCAGTTCACCGGCGTCGACGGTTCGGACGTCCCGCTGGACGAGTCGATCGCGGCCTTCAACGCGATCTGCGACGGCGAGTACGACCACTTCCCCGAGCAGGCGTTCTTCATGTGCGGTGGCCTGGAGGACCTCAAGGCCAACGCGAAGGAACTCGGCGTTTCCTGAGTCTCCTGACTCCCGGAGAGGGGCGGGTGCACCCCTTCGCGGGGACCGTGTCCCGCCCCTCTCCCTACGCCCACTGCTGCATCTTCCGGGGGCAACCCCCGGACCCCCGGCCGATGGCCGGGTGGGCCCCAGCACCTTGGTGCTCGGAGCCCTACTAGACTTATGACCCAACACCCGGCTGAACCGCCGGGTGGTGACCCGAGGAGCCACCCTTGGCTGCTGAGCTGCATGTCGAGCTGGTCGCCGCGGACCGCAGCGTCTGGTCCGGCGAGGCCACCCTGGTCGTCGCGCGCACCACGTCCGGCGACATCGGCGTCATGCCCGGTCACCAGCCGCTGCTCGGTGTGCTGGAGTCGGGCCCGGTGACCATCCGCACGAGCGACGGCGGGACCGTCGTCGCCGCGGTGCACGGCGGATTCATCTCGTTCGCCGACAACAAGCTGTCGCTGCTCGCCGAGATCGCCGAGCTCTCCGACGAGATCGACGTCCAGCGTGCGGAGCGGGCGCTCGAGCGTGCCAAGTCGGAGGCCGACGCCTCCGCGGAGCGGCGCGCCGATGTCCGACTGCGCGCGGTGGCGGCGCGCTGATCCCAGCGCGCGGCGTAACGTGACTCAGCCGCGGCCAGGTCCGGAGTTCTCCGGACCGGGTCGCGGCTGCGGCAATGCGGGTGCTTTTTCGGGAGCGGTTGTTTGGTCCGTGTCGGAAGTCTTGTCGAGACTGTAGTGAGGCGAGGAGGTCGGTGCCGATGATCCTCGTTCTGCTCGTGTGCGGACTTGTGTTGATCGCGCTGGTGTTGCTGGGGCTCTTCGTCTTCGGACTGCGCCGCCGGCTGATCCAGCGCTCCGGCGGCACCTTCGACTGCAGCCTGCGGTGGAACGCGCCCGATCCCGCGGAGGCGTCCGACACCTCCGGCAAGGGATGGGGGTACGGCGTCGCCCGCTACAACGGGGACCGGGTCGAGTGGTTCCGTGTCTTCTCCTACGCTCCCCGGCCCCGGCGGATCCTGGAGCGGTCGGCGATCGAGGTCGTCGACCGGCGGGCGCCCGACGGCGAGGAGGAGCTCGCGCTTCTTTCCGACGCCGTTGTGCTGGGGTGTTCGCACCGGGGGGTGCGGTTGGAACTCGCCATGAGCGAGGATGCGCTCACCGGGTTCCTGGCTTGGCTGGAGGCTGCGCCTCCTGGGCAGCGGGTCAATGTCGCGTAGGTGCTCTTAGGGGGCTGCGCCCCTTGCCCCGCTTTTCGGCCCTTCGGGCCTCGTCCTCAAGCGCCGGACGGGCTGAGACGTCGCCGAGGCGGGCTCAAATTGCTGCCTTGACCAGGCCTGACTCGTACGCCGCGATTACCGCCTGGGCGCGGTCTCGTACTCCCAGTTTGGCGAAGACCGCGGTGACGTGGTTCTTCACCGTGGAGTGGCTGATCCGGAGGGCCTCGGCTATCTCGTTGTTGTCCAGGCCCTTGGCCATGAGGGTCCAGACGTCCGTCTCGCGGGCGGTGAGGTCCGGGCGGGTGCCCGGTGGTGCGCTGTGCGGGCGGGGCGTCGGGGCGGTGACGAAGGCGGAGATCAGGCGGGTGAGGAGGCGGGGGGCCACCGCTGCCTCGCCCGCGTTGACGGTGTGCACCGCAGCCACCAGTTCCTCCGGTGAGACGTCCTTGGGCAGGAAGCCCGCGGCGCCCGCGCGCAGCGCCCCCACGACGTACTCGTCCATGTCGAACGTGCTCAGCGCCAGGACCCGGCACTCTGGCAGTTCGGCGGTGAGTTCCGCCGTCGCGCCGACGCCGTCCAGGCGTGGCATGCGGATGTCCATGAGGACCACGTCGGGGCGCAGCTTCCGGGCGAGTTCGACGGCCTCCTGGCCGTCGCCGGCCTCGCCGACGACCGTCACGCCCGGGTCGGCGTGGAAGATGAGCGCGAGGCCCCGGCGCACCAAGGGCTGATCGTCGGCGATCAGGACGGTCAGGGGAGTGTGGGACGCGTGGGGCGTGTGGGGCGTGGTCACTGGGGTGTCGCCTTCCCGTGGGGCGTGGGGTCGACGGAGCGGGGTGCGTCGGCGGGCAGTGGCAGGGTCGCGAGGACCCGGAATCCGCCGTCGGGGACGGGCTCCGCCTGGAGCGTGCCGCCGTGCAGGGCCACGCGTTCGCGCATGCCGACCAGGCCGTGTCCGGGCCCGCCCTTGCGCGCGGTGCCGCCGCTGCCGGAGCCGTCGTCGCGCACCTCGACGGTGAGCGGGCCGGGGCCGTAGTCGAGCCGTACGGTCGCGTGGGCGCCGCCCGCGTGCTTGCGGACGTTGGTGAGGGCCTCCTGGACGATCCGGAACACGGTGAGACCCAGGGTGGGCGCCAGTTCCCGGGGCACGCCCTCGACCAGCAGTTCCGTGTCGACGCCCGCCCGGCACGAGTCCGCGACCACCCGCGGCAGGTCGTCCACGCCCGGCTGGGGCGCGGCCGGGCCGCCCTCGGTGTCGTCGTCCGCGCGCAGGACGTCGAGGAGCTGCCGCATCTCGCCGAGCGCGAGGCGGCCGGAGTCCTCCAGGGACTTCAGGGCGTCCCGGGCCAGGTCCGCGTCGTGGTGGAGCACCCGTCGGGCGCCGCCCGCCATCAGCTGCATGGCGGTGATGTGGTGGGCCACGACGTCGTGCAGTTCGCGGGCGATGCGGCGGCGCTCGGCGGCCACCGCGTGGTCGGCGAGCAGCTTGCGGTGGGCCGCGTCCTGCCGCTGCCACCGGCGGGCCGCGCGGCCGACGGCGAGCGCGATGCAGACGCCCACCACGTCCGCGAAGATCGCCCGTGCCAGCTCCTCGTGCTCGCTGAGGCCGGGTATCTGGAGGCCGACGAGGGCCACCACCGCCGCGACGGCGGTGACGCGGGCGTTCCGCAGCCGAGCCACGGAGTACAGGGCGACCACCAGCGAGATGGGCAGGCTGTAGGGGACCTGCGTGAACGGCGTGAGCACGGCCTGCGCGGCGAGGACGGCGAGGAGGACGCCGACGGGGAAGCGCCGGTGCCAGAGCAGCGGAGCGGTGGGCAGCAGGTGCAGGGCGAGGACGCCCGGGCTCAGGGACCTGCCGCCGGGCTCGATGCTCAGGGCGTAGCTGGTGACCTCGACCACCAGGGCGCCGAGGGCCACGAGGACGTCCTGGCGGTGCGGACGGAGACCTCCGGGCCGCCGGAGTGGTCTGCGGCCTGCGGCTCCGTGGGGTCGACCGACGTCCTGACTCGGTCGACGGCCCTCGGGGCGGCTCGGCCCGTGGTCATCGGTACGGCTTGGCCCATGGCCTTCGGCCCGGGGCGGTTCATGGCCTTCGGCCCGGCTCGCCCCATGGTCTTCGGTCGGGGGCGAGCCAGGGTCTTCGGTCCGGCTCGGCCCATGGTCTTCGGGCCGATGCGGCCCATGGTCTTCGGTCCGGGGCGGTCGGCTGCCCTCGGTTCGGGGCGGTCGGCTGCGCGCGAGCATGCCGTCGTTCTCCTTCCGCGCGGGTCCGTGATCCATTCAAGGCCGGGGGTGGGTCATCGGCGTCCTCCCCGGGGTGGAATTCGCGTCCAGGAGCTGGGTCCTATTCGTGGCGGGTGTCACGGCCCTGGTCCCGGGGCGGTTTCGTCGTCGCGGGCGACGAGTCGGCAGGGGTGCCGGTGATCTTCTGGAAGGGCCCGGCAGGACCGGGCTCCACCCCCCCCTGCCGGAGGAACCGTGATCAGATCCCTCACTGCCCTGACCACCCGTCATGCCTGGAAGTTCATCCTGCTCTGGACGCTGCTCGCCGCCGGCCTGTCCATGGTCGGCCAGGCCAAGATGCACAGCGTCACCCAGCCCGACGTGGGCAGCTTCCTGCCGAAGTCGTACGACTCGGCGGCCGCCATGGAGATCGCCGAGGACCAGTTCGGCGCGAAGCCCGACGACAACGCCGTCACCGTGCTCGTGGCCCGTGAGGACGGGAAGAAGCTCACCGGCGGCGACCGGCTGCGGATCGACAGGATCGCCGCCGGCCTGGGGGAGCGGCGCCTGAAGATGGCCAACCCCGACGACTTGCCCTCGTTCCTGCTGACGGACCACTCCCAGACCCCGGCCGTGACGTCCGGTGCCGCCGCGCCCGACGGCACGTTCCGCCTCCTCTCCGTCTCGCTCGACGGCAACAAGAACGACCCCGCGCTCCAGGACCTCTACCGGGACTTCCGCGACCACGCCGAGGACGCGTTCGGCCGGGCGGACCTGCGCACCGGCTTCACCGGCGGCCTCGCGGACATCGCCGACACCACGGAGGCCCAGGAGGACACCGAGAAGCTGGTCGCGATCCTGACCTTCGGGCTCATCGTGCTGCTCAACGTCCTGGCCTTCCGCAGCTTCCTCGCCGCGATCCTGCCACTCCTTGCCGTCGCCCTCGTCGGCGGCGCCGCGACCGGCGCGGTGGTCGGCACGGCACTCCTCTTCGACTTCAAGCTCGACCCGTCGACGCCGTCCCTGATCACCGTGGTGCTGCTCGGCATCGGCATCGACTACTTCCTGTTCATGCTGTTCCGGTTCCGTGAACTGCTGCGCGCCGAACCGAGCCCGGGCCGGAACTCGCGCGCGAACCGGCGCAAGCACGCCCGCGGCATCGCGGCGGAGTGCGCGGGCCGCGTCGGGGCCGCCATCACCTCGGCCGCGCTCACCATCGTGGCCGCCTTCGCCACCCTGGGGATCGCGAGCTTCGGGCAGTTCAAGGTGCTCGGCCCGGCCATCGCGGTGTGCGTCCTGGTGATGCTCGTCGCCAGCCTCACGTTCATGCCGGCGCTGCTCGCGGTGTCCGGGCGCGGCATGTTCTGGCCGTCCCGGTCGCTGCGCCGGGAACCGCGCGCCGGGCTGAGCGCGCGGCTCGGGGAGCGCGTCGCGCGCCGTCCGTTCCTGTTCGTGGCGGCCGCCGTGGGGCTGCTGTGCGCGCTGAGCGCCGGTGCCCTCGGCATGCGGATGGACTACGGCACGGACTCGGGGCCCGACGACACGCCCGCGGCGGTGACGGCGAAGGAGATATCCCGCGCGCTGCCCGGCGGGGTGGCGAGCCCGCACACTGTGTACGTCGCGGCGGCCACCGACGGCAAGGGCGCGGGCGCCGACCAGGGCGCCCGCCGAGACGTACGCCTCGACCCGTCGGGCCTCAAGAGGCTGACCAAGGAGCTGAAGGCGGTCGAGGGGATCGGCCGGGTCGCGCAGCCCGTGCTCAACGACCAACGCACGGCCGCCAAGGTGGACTTCTACCTGGACGTCGACGTGAATTCGCAGCGGGCCCGTGACCTGGTGTCCGACGAGGTGCGCCCCGTCGTCGAGAAGCAGGCGCCGCCCGGGACCGAGGCCCATGTGTCCGGGCAGGCCGCGATCTTCTCGGATGTGTCCGAGGCGGTGTCGAAGGACCTCAAGGTGGTCTTCCCCGTGGCGGCCGCGCTGATCGCCCTGATCCTGGTGGCCCTGCTGCGCAGCCTGCTCGCGCCGATGGTCCTCATGCTCGCCATCGGCCTCGGCTTCACGGCGACGCTCGGGTCCGGGGTGCTCGTGTTCCAGCACATCCTCGACCGGCCGGGGGTGTCGTTCACGCTGCCGCTCGTGCTGTTCCTGTTCGTCGTCGCGCTGGGCACCGACTACAACATCCTGATCAGCGACCGCATCCGGGAGGAGATGGGGCGCCCGGGACCGGCCCGCCAGGCGGTGGCCGCCGCGGTGCGGCACACGGCGCCGGCCATCGTGACGGCCGGGATCGTGCTCGCGGGTTCCTTCGCGAGCCTCGCCGTCAACCCGTCGCCGGGAACCCAGGAGATCGGCCTCGTCACCGCCCTCGGCATCGGCCTGTCCTCGCTGGTCCTCTCGATCGTGCTGGTGCCCGCGGTGGTGGCGATGCTCGGCCGGGCGACCTGGTGGCCGTCGAAGTCGGGCCGGGCGCCCCGACGAGGAAGCCGGGGGGACAGGGGGCGTTCCTGTCCCCCCGACTCCGTTCCGGGGGAAGTGCGGCAGGAGGTGTGGCCGGCGGCTACTTCAGACCGTCGTTGATGGCGCTCACCAGCTCACCGTTCGCGGTGTCGCCGCTGAACTCCCAGAAGAAGGCGCCGCCCAGCGCCTGCTCCTTGGCCCAGGCCATCTTGGCGCGGATGGTCGCGGGGGTGTCGTACGACCACCAGTTGCTGCCGCAGTGCGCGTACGCCGTGCCCGCGACCGTGCCGTTGGACGGGCAGGAGTTCTTCAGGACCTTGTAGTCCTCGATGCCCGCCTCGTACGTGCCCGGCGCGGCCCCGGTGGCCGTGCCGCCCGGTTCCTTCTGCGTGACGCCCGTCCAGCCGCGGCCGTAGAAACCGATGCCGAGCAGCAGCTTCTTGGCCGGTACGCCCTTGGCCTTCAGCTTGTTGATGGCCGCCGCGGAGTTGAAGCCGCCCTTGGGGATGCCCGGGTAGTCGGTGAGCGGCGAGTGCGGGGCCGTCGGGCCCTTGGCGTCCCAGGCGCCGAAGAAGTCGTACGTCATCACGTTGTACCAGTCGGTGTACTGCGCGGCGCCGCCGTAGTCGGCGGAGTCGATCTTGCCGCCGGGGGAGCCGTCGGCGGTGATGGCGGCGGTGACGAGGTTGTTGGCGCCGAACTTGTTCCGGAACGCCTGCATCATCGTCTTCATCACGGCCGGGCCGCTGGTGTCACAGGTCAGGCCGCAGGCGTTGGGGTACTCCCAGTCCAGGTCGATGCCGTCGAAGACGTCGGCCCAGCGCGGGTCCTCGACCAGCTTGTAGCAGGAGTCCGCGAACGCCTCGGGGTTCTTCATGGCGTCGGTGAAGCCGCCGGACCAGGTCCAGCCGCCGAACGACCAGAGGACCTTGATGTGCGGGTACTTGGCCTTCAGCTTGCGGAGCTGGTTGAAGTTGCCGCGCAGCGGCTGGTCCCAGGTGTCGGCGACGCCGTCGACGGACTGGTCGGCGGTGTACGCCTTGTCGTAGTCGGCGTAGGCGTCACCGATGGTGCACTTGCCGCCCTGGACGTTGCCGAACGCGTAGTTGATGTGCGTGATCTTCTCGGCGGAGCCGGAGGACACGATGTTCTTCACGTGGTAATTGCGCTGGTAGACACCCCAGTTGGTGAAGTACCCGAGCTTCACCTTGTCGCCGGGGCCGGGACCCGGGTCGCCGCCCGTGGTGCGCACCTTCACCGAGCCGCTGGCGGGCCCGGTCTGGTCGGCGGTGTCACGGGCCTGGACGCTGTACGAGTAGTCGGTGCCCTTGGTGAGCCCGGAGTCTGCGTACGAAGTGCCGGTCACCGTCGCCACCTTGGCGCCGTCGCGCAGCACGTCGTAGTTCTTGATGCCCTTGTCGTCCGTGGCCGCCTTCCAGTCCAGCTTCACCGAGGTGTCGGTGATGCCGGACGCGGTCGGGGTGCCGGGCGCGGAGGGCGCGCTGTCGCCGGGCTGGCCGCCGCCGTCACAACTCTCGCCGTTCAGCAGGCAGTTGGACGGGGAGCCGGGGCCCGAGCCGTTGAAGCCGAAGGAGACGGTGGCCCCGGGGGCGAGCGAGCCGTTCCAGCCGAGGTTCTTCGCGGTCCACTTGTCGCCCGAGTTGGTGACGGTCGCGTCCCAGGCCGACGTCACCTTGGTGCCGGCGGGGAAGTCCCACACGACGGTCCAGGAGCTGAGTGCGGTGGTGCCGGTGTTCTTGATCGTCCACTTGCCCTCGAAGCCGGTGCCCCAGTCCTGGGTCTTGGCGTAGGTGGCGGTGGCCGTGGCGGCGGCCTCGGCCTTCGGGGCCTGCGGTGCGGTGTCGGGGGCGGCCTCGGCGGAGCCGCCGAGGGCGACGAGCGTGGCGAAGGGGAGCAGCAGAGTGGTGAGGCCGGCTGTCAGCCGATGTCTTGACCTGAGTCCGACGCGCAAGGGGTGCTCCTCGGGTGAGTTCCGGGGGTGGGGGTGAAACCCTGCGACGCCCGTGAGCACGGTGTAACTGTTCTGTGCCTGTCATGTGCCCACCGCAGTGCGGCGAGAATAGAAAGGTCTGGACCAACGGTCAAGGGTCTCAACCAATGCTGGCCCCTGGGCCCTGAGCAGTGAAGTGCCCCAGCGTGGGGCGCCGTTGATCGCCGCTTCGCGGCTCGTCCTCAAACGCCGGACGGGCTGATTCCCTGCCGCCCCGGCGTGTAAGGGCCGGCCCTTCAGACCCCCAGCTCCTGGGCGAGCACGGCCGCCTGCACCCTGCTCCGCAGCTCCAACTTGCCCAGCAGGCGGCTCACATGGGTCTTCACCGTGGCTTCCGCCATGTCCAGCCGTCCCGCGATCTCCGCGTTGGAGAGCCCTTCCCCCAGGCAGGAGAGGACTTCGCGCTCACGCCGAGTGAGAGCGTCGAGCACCGCGGGATCCACGGTGCTGCCCTCGCGCGGGATGCGCCGAGGAGCGGCGAACTCCGCGATCAGCCGGCGCGTCACGGCCGGCGCGATCAGCCCCTCGCCGCGCGCGACGGTGCGCACCGCCTCCAGCAGATCCCGCGCCTCCGTGTTCTTCAGCAGGAACCCGGACGCGCCCGCGCGCAGCGCCCCGAAGACGTACTCGTCCAGGTCGAACGTGGTCAGTACGAGCACGTCGGCGAGGTGCTCGGCCACCACTTGGCGGGTGGCCGAGACGCCGTCGAGGCGCGGCATCTGTACGTCCATGAGGATCAGGTCGGGCCGCAGCTCCCGGGCGAGCGCCACCGCCTGCTCGCCGTCGGCGGCCTCCCCGACGACCTCCATGTCGGGCGCGCTGCGCAGGATCAGGACCAGGCCCGCCCGCACGGCGGACTGGTCCTCGGCGACGAGCACGCGGATCATTCGGGAACTCCTTGGTCCTTGGGGTCGACGGGCAGGCGGGCCTCGACCCGCCAGACTTTGGCGCCGGGCACGTCCGGATGCGCCTCGGGGCCGGACTCGAAGCTGCCGCCGAGGAGCCCGGCCCGCTCCTCCATGCCGACGAGCCCGGCCCCGGAACCCGGCGCCCGCGGCCCGCGCGCCTCTCCGTACGGGCTGGTCACGCGCACGCGCAACGCGCCCGGCTCGTGGGCGAGGAACACCGTGACAGCACCGGGCGACGCGTGCTTGAGGGCGTTGGTGAGGGACTCCTGGACGATGCGGTACGCGGCCAGCTCGACCGGTGCAGGCAGGGCGGTGTCGTCCGGGGTGCGGGTGTCGTCGAGGCGGACGTCCAGGCCGTTGGTCCGGGCGTTCTCGACGAGCGAGCCGAGGCCGTCGAGGGTGGGGGCGGCGGCCGGTTCCAGGTCGCCGCTGGAGTCGCGCAGGATGCCGATGAGGCGGCGCATTTCGGCCAGTCCCTCGACGCTGTTCTCGCGGATGACGGTGAGCGCGTCCTTCGTCGTCCGCGGGTCGTCCAGGGACAGCGCGGCCGTGGAGTGGATGGCGATCGCCGACAGGTGGTTGGCGACCATGTCGTGCAGCTCGCGGGCCATCCGCGCGCGCTCGGCGGTGACGGCCTGGGCGCGGTCCATCTCGGCGAGCAGCGCGGTCTGCTCGGCGCGCAGCCGGGCCAGGTCGGCGGCCTCCCGGTGGTTGCGGACGAGGACGCCCGTGGTCGCGGGCGTGAACGACACGAGGGCGGTGACGGCACCGACGAGGATCGCCTCCGGCTCCCGGAACCAGGCCAGGAAACCGACGGTCACCGCCACCGTGATCAGCCCGGTGGTGACCGGAATGCGCCGGGCCGCGGCGGGCGTGCCGTACACCACGGCGGCGTACACGAGGTCCGTGAACATCACGACCGTCGCCAGATTGCCCGTCGTGAACTGGTCGGCGACCAGCGTGAAGGTGCCCGCGACCAGCGCGAACTGCGGGGCCGTGCGGCGGGTCAGCTCCAGGCCCGCCATGACGAACAGCGGCAGCAGCGACCAGCCGTGGCCGAGCGGCCGGTCCTGCTGCATGGAAAGGCCGAGCCCCCACAGCACGATCCCGCTGAGCAGGCTGGCCACACAGATGCGTACGTCGACGACGTCCGGGCGGCGGGCGAGCGGCAGGGGCATGGCTCCATCCAACACGGCCCGGCGGACCCCGGCCTCCCTATGCGGGGTGAAGCCCCGGTACATCGAAGGATGCAGCCGCACTTCGTCACTGACGACGATGATCCGCCCGCCCCGGGCCGGGAGTCTGGAGGAGTGACCGGGACAACCAGCGAGGCCAGGAGGAACGAGCCGTGATCGTCACGCTGATCATCATCTGCGAGGTGGGCTTCTGGGTGCTCCTGGCCGCGGGCCTCGCCCTGCGCTACTGGGCGAAGATGCCCCGCACCAGCGTCGCCGTGCTGCTGTGTGAGCCGCTCCTCGAAGTCGTGCTGTTCGTCGTCACCGCGATCGACCTGAAGAACGGCGCCGAACCGGACTGGAAGCACGGCCTCGCCGCCGTCTACATCGGCTACTCCATCGCCCTCGGCCACTACACGATCAAGTGGGTGGACGCGCGCGTCGCCCACCGCTTCGCCGGCGGCCCGAAGCCCGTCACGCCGAAGTACGGCAGGGCCCGCGCGGCCCACGAGTGGAAGCTCGCCGCCCGCTGGGTGCTCGCCGCGGTGATCGCCATGGCGCTGCTCCAGGGCGCCATCTGGTACGTCGGCCCCGACGGCGAGACCGGGTCGCTGCGGATGTGGCAGCAGAAGATGCTCTTCGTCATCGGCATCAACGTGATCATCGCCGCGAGCTACACGCTGTTCCCGAAGCGCATCCCGGCGCCGGGGCCCGGGGAGCGGGATGAAGATCGCCCCCTCACCAAGGTGTGAACGCTGAGCGAAGGCGCCCCGAAGGGGCGCGGGGAACTGCGCGACCAGCCACAGACGACCCGCAGGTTCGGCGCTGCACCGTCCAGCGAAGCGCTACCGTTCTCCGCCGGGTACCCACAGCACGTCTCCGACCTCCTTGTTCGCCGTACGGGCGAGAATGAACAGGAGGTCGGAGAGGCGGTTGAGGTAGGTCGCGGTGAGCGGGTTCATCGTCTCGCCGTGCACGTCGAGGGCCGCCCACGTCGACCGCTCGGCCCGCCGCACCACCGTGCAGGCCTGGTGCAGCAGCGCCGCGCCCGGCGTACCGCCCGGCAGGATGAAGCTGCGCAGCTTCTCCAGGCGCTCGTTGAAGAGGTCGCAGTCCGCCTCCAGCTTGTCGATGTAGAACTGCTCGACGCGCAGCGGCGGGTACTTCGGGTCCTCGACGACCGGCGTCGACAGGTCCGCGCCCACGTCGAACAGGTCGTTCTGGACCCGGGTGAGGACCTTCACGACCTCCGCGTCGAGGCCGCCGAGCGCGATGGCCGTGCCGATGACGGCGTTGGCCTCGTTGGCGTCCGCGTACGCGGAGATCCTGAGGTCGGTCTTGGCGGTCCGGCTCATGTCGCCGAGGGCCGTGGTGCCCTGGTCGCCGGTCCGTGTGTAGATGCGCGTCAGATTGACCATGCGGCCAGCGTAGTGAGCGGCCCGGGCGCCCGCGAAGGCACTCTTGGGCTTCCCTGCCGGGGCCGCCGCGCCCCTTGCGGGGGTACCGGGATCGTCAGGTCCCGCCGTCTCCGTAGGCCCGGGTGCCGACGGCCACGGCGAGCACCGCGAAGCCCACGGCCACCAAGGTCCCGTACAGCATCGACGCAGTCGCATACTCACCGACGTACGCGTCGCGCACCGCGTCCACGAGATAGCGGAACGGCATGAAGTGCGAGAGCACGTCGAGCCAGCCGGGTGCGAGCGCCATCGGCAGCATCAGGCCGGACAGCAGCATCGACGGCATGGCGAGCGCGTTGACCGTCGGGCCGAACGACTGCGGGGTGCTGAGCTTCAGCGCGAGCGCGTACGACAGCGAGGCGAGCGCGCAGGTCAGCAGGGCCACGAAGGCGAAGCCGAGGAGGACTCCGGCGAGCGGCGCGCGCAGGCCCATCACCAGCGCGGCGAGCACGAGCAGCACCGACTGGAAGACGAACAGCGCGGCGTCCCGGAGCAGCCGCCCGAGCAGCAGCGCGAGCCGGCTCACCGGGGTCACGCGCAGCCGCTCCACCACGCCCCAGTTCTTCTCCATGATGAGGGCGAAGCCGCTGAACGAGGCGCCGAACAGGCTGAGTTGGAGCAGCAGGCCCGGCACCAGGACCTGCCAGGAGTCGCCGCGCGAGCCCAGCGGCATGTCGGTGAGCAGCGGCCCGAAGAAGAGCAGGTAGAGGAGCGGCATCAGCGCGCCGAAGAGCATCTGGAACTTCGAGCGCAGGGTCTGGCGGGCGTAGCGCTGGAACAGCAGCGCGGTGTCGTGGAGCAGCATGACGGTGTCCTGGTGTCTGTTTCTTTGTCTTGGAGGGCTGGTCGTCAGACGGCCACGGGGGTGGCGTCGGCGGGGGCCGGGGCGCGCCCGGTGATGGCGAGGAAGGCGTCCTGGAGCGAGGCGTCGGGCGATCCGGCGTACCGCTCCTTGAGCGCGGCCGGGGTGCCTTCGGCGGCGACCACGCCCTTGTCGACGACGACGATCCGGTCCGCGAGCGCGTCGGCCTCGTCCAGGTAGTGGGTGGTGAGGAAGACGGTCGTGCCGTGTTTGTCGCGCAGCTCCCGCACCAGGCGCCACAGGTCGGCACGGCTGCCCGGGTCGAGCCCGGTCGTCGGCTCGTCCAGGAAGAGCACGTCGGGGCGGTGGGTGAGGCCGAGGGCGATGTCGAGCCTGCGCCGCTGGCCGCCGGAGAGGGCCGCGGTCCTGCGGTCGAGCAGCTCGGTGAGGTTGAGGTCCGCCGCGAGCTCGGTGGCGCGGGCGGGTGCCTCGGCCTTCGTCAGGCCGTAGAGCCGCCCCTGGATGACGAGTTCGTCGCGCACGGTCTCCTGCGGGTCGACGCCGCCCGACTGGGCGACGTACCCGATCTTCTTCCGTACGGCCGCGGGGTTCTCGCGCAGGTCGACGCCCGCGACGGTGGCGGCGCCGCCGGTGGGTGCGAGCAGCGTGGTGAGCATCCGCAGGGTGGTGGTCTTGCCGGCGCCGTTGGGGCCGAGGAAGCCGAGGATCTCGCCGGGGGCGACGGTCAGGTCGATGCCCCGCACGGCTTCGACGGGGCCCGCTTTCGTGGTGAAGGTCTTGGCCAGTCCGGCCGTGCTGATGATTGCCATGGAGACCACAAAAACAGAGGATCTTAAATTTTGCAATGTGCCCAATTTTTCATCGAGCCCAGCGAAGTTACGATGAGGTCATGGCTGAGGGACTGAGGGAGCGCAAGAAGCGGCAGACCAGGCAGCGGATCTCGGACATCGCGACGGGTCTGTTCCTGGAACACGGGTTCGTCACGGTGACCATCGCGGAGATCGCGGACGCCGCCGACGTCTCCGTGAACACGGTCTACAACTACTTTCCGGCCAAGGAGGACCTGTTCCTCGACCGTGGTGCGGAGGTCGTCGACCGGCTCTCCCGGTGGGTGCGCGGGCGGCCGGCGGGGGAGTCGTGCGCCGACGCGGTGCTGCGCGAGCTGCGCGCCCAGGTCGAGGGCGTCTCTCCGGCCGTCGGGCTCTTCGACGGGTACGCCGACTTCATGAAGGTCATCACCGAGTCGCCCGCCCTGCGCTCCCGCCTGTGGGCCATCCAGCAGGAGAGCCTCAAGGACCTGGAGACCACCCTGCGCGCGGAGGCGGGCCCCGTCCCCGGCCGCCTCCCCGAACTCGTCGCCGGACAGCTCAACTGGGTGAACGCCACGGTGTTCGGCTTCATCGGCGAGGAGATGAGCAAGCGCCGCCCCGTCGACGAGGTCTCCCGCGAAGCCCTCGACCTCATCGACGAGACGGAGGACCTGCTCGGCGAGAAGGTCCTCAACTACGGGATCCGCACGGCCACATGACGCCCTGACGGCCCCCGTCGCGCCCCTGCCGCGCCCCTGCCCGTGTGATGTCCGTCAAAGGGGACGTGGCGTGCGTCTCTTCGCCGCCACACGGCCGCTCACGGACGCTAATGTCCGCTGGAGAGCGAAACGTAAACAGCGTGTAAGAGCTCGGTCGTACGTAGGTAAGGGGAGTCGTAACGTGGCACGGAAGCTTGCGGTCATCGGAGCCGGACTCATGGGGTCCGGCATCGCCCAGGTCTCCGCCCAGGCGGGCTGGGACGTCGTCCTGCGCGACGTCACCGACGAGGCGCTGACCCGCGGCACCGACGGCATCAAGGCCTCGTACGAGAAGTTCGTCAGCAAGGGCAAGCTCGACGCCGAAGCCGCCGAGTCGGCGCTCGGCCGCATCACCACCACCACCGACCTGGACGCCGCGGCCGACGCGGACGTCGTCGTCGAGGCCGTCTTCGAGAAGCTCGAGGTCAAGCACGAGATCTTCCGGGCGCTCGACAAGCTCGTGCGGGACGACACCGTGCTCGCCTCCAACACCTCCGCCATCCCGATCACCAAGATCGCGGCCGTGACGGAGCGCCCGGAGCGCGTCGTCGGCGCGCACTTCTTCTCGCCGGTCCCGATGATGCAGCTCTGCGAGCTGGTCCGGGGGTACAAGACGAGCGACGAAACCCTCGCCGCCACCCGTGAGTTCGCCGAGTCCGTCGGCAAGACCTGCATCGTCGTCAACCGCGACGTCGCGGGCTTCGTGACCACCCGCCTCATCTCGGCGCTCGTCGTCGAGGCGGCCAAGCTGTACGAGTCGGGCGTCGCGACCGCCGAGGACATCGACATCGCCTGCAAGCTCGGCTTCGGCCACGCCATGGGCCCGCTCGCGACCGCCGACCTCACCGGCGTCGACATCCTGCTGCACGCCACCGAGAACATCTACACCGAGTCCCAGGACGAGAAGTTCGCCCCGCCGGAGCTGATGCGCCGGATGGTTGACGCCGGTGACATCGGACGCAAGAGCGGGCAGGGCTTCTACAAGCACTGACGCCGCATACCGACACCTGTGCGCTCCCGGGATCACCCCTCGGGGTGAATTCGGTATCGGTTCGCTTACAGACGGCAACTTCCTTACCCGAGCGGCCGTCAGTTGCTGTGACATACACAGACGCCTCGCGGCACAGGCGTCACATACGACACCGCACTCTTGGGGAGCGCATATGCACATCAGGGGCGACCAGGCCCAGCTGGTCGTCGGGGGACGCCTCGACGTACGCAGCGCGGCGGACGCCCGTACGGTCCTGCACTCGGCCGTCGACGACGGCGCCGGCGACCTGGTGCTCGACCTGTCCGAACTCGACTCGTGGGACGCCACGGGACTCGGCGTCATCATGGGCGCGCACCGGCGCGCCGGACGCTGCGGGCGCCGGCTCGTGCTGCGCGACGTGCCCCCGCAGATGCAGCGCCTCCTCGTCGCCACCCGGCTGCACCGCATCCTCGCCATCGAAGGCGGCATCGGGGTCGAATCGCTCCCGCGCGTGTGAACCGGGAGCGATCCGCTCCCGCGCGTGCAACGCGCACAATCCTCACGAGACTGTGACGTCTCGGGCCGGGCGGTACCCCGCCCTCCGCATAGATACTGAGGACGGTTTAGGGTTCGGTCGCCTGCCGATGGACGAACCCGCACGGGGGGCACCGGACCAGAAGCGACAGCGCGGTGTGCCCAAGGCCGGAGGGGGCTTCGCACACGACGCATCTGGGGGGCTAGGACCATGGACCCGACGAACACGGGACCGGAAGAGTACGGCCACGACGGTGACGGCCGCGAAGACGCGAGCCTCGGCCGCGAAGTCACCGACGACGGCGCGGCGCGCGGATCCGGTGAGGCGTATGAGCCTCGCCCGCCGCAGGACGCCCCGCCGGGTCCCCAGGGCCCGCCGGGCCCGAGCACACCCGCCACGACCGACTTCGGGCCGCCCCAGGTCGCCCGCACCGTCCAAGTGGTGTCCGGCGACCTCCTGCTCACCGTCAACCCCGTCGACGGCAGCGAGATAGAACCCTGCCCGCCGGGAGAGCGGCCCGGACGCCCCCGCAAGCGTTCCGCCGCCGAGCGCGCCGAACGCCGCCGCGCCGCGCTGCCGCCCGTGCCGCCGGGGCCCGCACTGCCCCGCCTGCCCCTGCTCGAACGGCAGGAGGAACGCGAACGCCTGGTGCGGCTGCTCGCGCGCGGGCGCTCCGTGCGCCTCACCGGACCCGCCGGATCCGGCCGCACCGCACTGCTCGCCGCCGTCGCCGAGGACTGCGCGGACCTCGCCCCCGACGGCGTGGTCCGCCTCAGCGGCTACCACCGCACGGTCAACGACCTGCTGTACGACCTCTTCGTCACCGTCTACGACGCGCCGCTGCACCGCCCCGACGGGACCCTGCTGCGCGAACTGCTCGCCGACGTCGGCGCCGTCGTCGTCCTCGACGACCTGGAGTTCGGCGGCGCCGCCCTCGAAGAGCTCCTCGACGCCACCCCCGAGTGCGCGTTCCTGGTGGCCGCGACGCCCGACATCGCAGCCCCGTCGCCCGAGTCCCACCTCGAAGAGGTCTTCCTCGGCGGGCTCGGCCGCGGCGGCGGACTGGAACTCCTGGAGCGCGTCGTCGGCCGCGTCCTCACCGACGACGAGGCCAACTGGGCCGGCGACCTGTGGTTCGAGTCCGAGGGCCTGCCGCTGCGCTTCGTCCAGGCCGGCGCCCTGCTGCGGCAGCGCGACCGGCTGCTGGCCGACCCGACGGCCTTCGACGAGTACGACTCGTACGCGGGCTCGCCCGCCTCCGGCGCCACGCCCCACGACGCGCCCTTCGACGCCGACGGGCACGACGTACCGCTGCCGTCCCTCGCCGACGGCGCCGCGCCCGCGGCCCTGCTCGCCTCCCGGCTGAGCGCGTCCGCGCGCGCCGCGCTGCGCTTCGCCGTGGCACTCGGCGGCGAACTGCCGCACCCGGCCCACCTGCCCGCCCTCGTCGGCGACACGCACGCCGACGCGGCGCTCGGGGAGCTCGTCGACTGCGCCCTGGTCACCCCGGTCGGCGGCCACTACCGGCTCGCGGCCGGGGTGCGGACGCAGTTGGAGAGCGCCGGGTACGCCGACGCCGCCGCCGCGAACGCCCAGTCCGCCGCCCAGCACTACGCCTGGTGGTCCGGGCACCCCTCGGTGGGTCCCGAACGGGTCGCCGCCGAGGCCGACGCCGTCCTCGCGGCGCTCGCCGCGCTGATCAACGGGCCGGGCGCCGGGGGAGCGGCCGACAGCGGCGGCACCGAGCCGCCCGCCGCGGTGCTGCTCGCCCGCACCGTCGCACCCGCCTTCGCCGGCGGGCTGCACTGGGGTGCCTGGGAGCGGGCCCTGCGGTCCGGCCAGGAAGCCTCGCGCACCTCCGGCGAGGTCGGCGAAGAGGCCTACTTCCACCACGAGTTGGGCATCCTCGCGCTCTGCGTCGGACGCCTCGACCGGGCCCGCGCCGAACTGGAGGCGTCCATCGGGCTGCGCGGCGCGCTCGCCGACAAGCGCGGCATGATCGCCGGGCGCAGGGCGCTCGCCCTGGTCGCCGACCGCTCCGGCGGTGTGCTGCCGGGCAGCGGCCAGGCGGCCGCCGGCGAAGAGGTGCCCGACGCCCGCTACGAGGAGTCGGAGTCGCCGCCGGGCGGGATACCCGCGGCGTTCGCGGGGGTCGCGCCGCCGCCCGAGCCCGACACCGTGGTGACCCGGCAGGCGGGGCCCGCCGGGCACGGCGCCGGAGCGGGTTCCGGTGCTTCCGGTTCCGCGCCCACCCGCCGCTCGATCGTGCGGGGCACGCGGCGCAATCTGGCCGCCGCCGGGGCGGGCGCGCTGCTCGTCGCGGTGCTCGGCACCGTGGTGACGCTCGGCGCGACCTCCGACAAGGACGAGGGCCCGCCCGACCGGGTGCGCACCGACCAGTCGGCGAGCGCCGACGACGACGGCGGCGGCGGCCTCGGCGCCGACAAGCCGCGCGAGGACTCCACGGCCCGCCCGGCCGACCCGGGCAAGGACGGCATGCCCGGCACCGCCGACGACCCGACGCCGAGCACCGGCGGCACGCCTTCGCGGAGCGACGACCCGAAGGACCCGTCGGACAAGCCCAGCGGCAAGCCGTCGGACAAGCCGAGCGACAAGCCGACGAAGCCCACGGACGGGCCCACCAAGCCGACGGACAAGCCCACCAAGCCCACGAAGCCGCCGACGAAGCCGCCCACGACTCCGCCGACGAAGCCGCCCACCACTCCGCCCACGACGCCGCCGACCACCCCGTCGACGACGCCGTCCTCGCCGGACACGTCCAACTCGGCCGGGGGCCCGTCGGCGTCGGGCCCGGCGAGCAGCGCCTCGGCGACGAGCGACGGGCCCGGCTCGCCGAGCGGCTCGGGCCCGTCCACGGTGATCTGACGCGACGTACGCAGGCGCTCTGCCCCGACGTACGCCGCAGAGGAGAAGCGCTTACGCGAAAGGGGCCGGATTCCTGGGGGAATCCGGCCCCTTTCCCTTACGCACGGTGGGATACGTCCGGTGGGACGGTCCGCTCAGAACAGGCGGAGCTTGTCGTCCTCGATGCCGCGCAGCGCGTCGTAGTCGAGGACGGCGCAGCCGATGCCGCGGTCCGTGGCGAGCACGCGCGCCTGCGGCTTGATCTCCTGGGCGGCGAAGATTCCCTTGACCGGCGCCAGGTGCGGGTCGCGGTTCAACAGCTCCAGGTAGCGGGTCAGTTGCTCGACGCCGTCGATCTCGCCGCGCCGCTTGATCTCGACGGCGACCGTCTGCCCGTCGGCGTCGCGGCAGAGGATGTCGACCGGCCCGATCGCCGTCATGTACTCGCGGCGGATCAGTGAGTAGCCCTCGCCGAGGGTCTCGATCCGGTCGGCGAGCAGCTCCTGAAGGTGTGCTTCCACGCCGTCCTTGATGAGTCCCGGATCCACCCCCAGCTCGTGCGAGGAGTCGTGGAGGACTTCCTCCATGGTGATGATGAGCTTCTCGCCCGCCTTGTTGATGACGGTCCACACTCCGGCGTCGTCGCCGCTGCCCTCCTTCAGGGTGCACGGCGGCGACATCCAGTTGAGGGGCTTGTAGGCCCGGTCGTCAGCGTGAATGGAGACGCTTCCGTCCGCCTTGACGAGGATCAGGCGGGGGGCCGACGGGAGATGGGCGGTGAGCCTGCCCGCGTAGTCCACGGAGCAGCGGGCGATGACGAGACGCATGGTCGGCAACGCTACTCGACGCGGGGTGGTCCAGCGAATTCCGTGTGCCGCGCACGGCTCCGAGGCTTTGTGGGCCGCACCACTTGTCCAGCGATGAACCCGTTCGATCCTGGCCGGTTATCCGCCCAATCTCCTGGTGCCCTCACGGGCCGTTGCCTACCGTAGAAGCAGGAGGTCGTCGCGTGTGCACGCTGCGTATGCGAGCTCCTTCCCTGTCCGTAGGCCCCTGTTCCCTGGGGGTGCGAGAGGAGAACCCATGTCGCTCGACGTCTCACCGGCACTGTTGGAACAGGCCGAGCGAGGCGAGGTCGACGAAGCAGCTTTCGTCGACTGCGTCCGGACCTCCCTGCCTTACGCGTGGGAGATGGTCAGCTCCCTGGTGGCCCAGTTGAAGGTCGACGGTGGCGAGTTCGCCGACAACCAGACGCCGCCGCCGGACGAGCAGGCGCGCGGTCAGTTGCTGCGCGCGCTCGCGAGTGACGCGATTCGCGGCGCCCTGCAGCGCCACTTCGGGGTCCGCCTGGCGTTCCAGAACTGCCATCGTGTGGCGGTGTTCCCGTTGGACGGCTCGGCGGACGACAGGCTGGCCAAGTTCACTTCGATCCGCGGCCAGTTGCTGAATCAGTCGCCTGAACTACGGGACTGCTGACGCCAGTTGCTGCCGCTCCGTACGCGGGAGGTGTTTCAGTACCGGAGCGGCAGCTGGCCGGGGGCCTTGTGCGGGTCCCCTCCGGGGTGGGGGTGCCTCCTCTTTTGGGGCAGCGGGTTGTTTGTGGCTGGGCGCGCAGTTCCCCGCGCCCCTTCACAGCGCGCCCCTTCGGGGCGGCTGTTCGGGGCGCCTGCTCGGGCCTCGCTCAGGTCAGCTGGGGCAGGACCTCTGCGCCCAGGCGGCGGACGTTGTCCTCTGTTGTTGCCAGGTCGCCTGAGCCCTCGACCAGCAGGGCGAAGCGTGTGATGCCTGTGCGTTCCGATGTTGCCGACAGGCGGTCCACGCACACCTGCGGTGTGCCCACGGGGTGGATGCCGCAGAGCAGTTCCGTGTAGCCCAGCGGGTCGCGCATGGCGCGGACGCGGCCGTCGACCGTGACGTGTGCGTCCAGGCCGTACCGCAGCCAGCCCGGCATGGCCTTGGTGAGTGTTTCGGCAGCCTCCACGCGGCGGTCGGCGATCTGCACGACGCCGGCCGAGACGTGCGCGGCCCGCGCGACCTCGTCCGGCGTGCGCCCGGCGGCGCGCGCGTGCCTGCCCCACAACGCCACCATTTCGGCCTTCTCCTCGTCGCCCACGTGCATGCCGAGCAGCATCGGCAGGCCGCGGGCGGCGGCGAGCCGGACGCTCGACGGCGACGTGCAGGCCACGACCACCTCGGGACCGGCGGACGGCGCGGCCCGCTCCGGCGGCGACGTCAGCGCCTCCTGCGGGCGCGGCACGACCGCCACGTCGCGGAAGGCGAACCGGCCCCCGGAACCGGCCACCCGCGGCGCCCCGCTGAGCCAGCGGAGCAGCAGGTCGAGCGATTCCGGGAACCCCTTCTCGTACGCCTCGATACCCGAGCCGAAGACCTCCAGGTCCACCCAGGGGCCGCCGCGCCCCACGCCCAGCGAGAAGCGCCCGCCCGAGGTGAGGTGCAGCAGCGCGGCCTGCTCGCCGAGCGCCACCGGGTGGGCGGTGGGCAGCACGCTCACGGCGGTGCCGACGCGGATGCGACGGGTGCGCCCGAGCAGCAGGGCCGCGAGGGTGATCGCGGAGGGACAGGTGCCGTACGGCACGAAGTGGTGTTCGGCGAGCCAGGCGGAGTCGAGCCCCGCTTCCTCGGCGACTTCGACGGACCGCACCGCGCGGTGCAGTGCTTCCCCATGGCCCTGGCCCGGGAACTGGGCGGCCAGCACAAAACTTCCTAAGCGCATCGAACTTCCTGCCTCCTTGGCGCCGACGCAGGCACTCCCCTACCGGCAACAACGCGTGACAAGTGCCAAGGGCACGGCTTGGCATGCAGATTGGCGGATTTTCTGCGCGGTGCAGGGAGGATCTGTGGGGGTTGGTGAAGGACGTCTACCCCTCTGTACGGTGCGTAGGCTGGGCACACGTCTGCCCGCTGTTCCTCAGCCCGCCCGCCACCAGCCTCGTGAGGTGTCCTGTGTCGCCGCGTCGTAACCGCCCCAAGGGCGCCGGAGATCCCAAGCCGGGCCGGGGGCCCCAGGACGCCCGGGACGCGGAGCCGCCCGGCCGCTACGGCGGCTTCCAGCGCGCCGAGAGCTGGCAGGGCGAGGAGTGGAGCGTGCGTCACGTGGCGGGCGCGAGCGCGGCCGGGAAGTCCTACCGCTGCCCGGGCTGCGACCAGGAGATCCCCTCCCGGTTCGCGCACGTGGTCGCCTGGCCCGAGCACTCGGGCGTGGACGAGCGCAGACACTGGCACACGGCGTGCTGGAACGCGAAGGACCGCCGCACCACGCGGGTGCAGCGGTCCCGTAATGCGCCGAGGTACTAGCCCCCGGTCGGCCTTACGCGCTCAGACGTCGCGCGCTCAGACGTCGCGCGCGCTCAGACGTCGCGCTTCTCCAGCAGGGCGAAGGCGCTGACGACGGCGACGGCCGTGATGACGATGAGCAGCACCAGCTGCGACGTCCCCGTGCTGCTGTCGATGCCGTCGATCCGGAAGATCTTGGCGAGCGAGTTGATGGCGTTGTAGTCGGCCATCTTCTCGCCGAGCTTCTGGGTGCTCTCCCAGATGCCCAGGAACCCCGGCAGGATCGCGGGGACGAGGACCACGCCGAGCATCGTCGTGATCGCACCGGCGGAGTGGCGCAGCATGGAGCCGACGGCGAGGGCGAGCACGCCGAGCAGCGAGACGTACAGGCCGCCCTTGAGGACCGTGCCGGCCCACGGGACGTCGCCCGCCTCGGGGCCGCTGTGCGCGCCCGACGCCATCAGGCCCACGAGCAGGATCGAACCGGCGGACGCCACGAACGCGACCGCGAAGAAGATCAGGGCCTTCGCCGCCAGCACCCGGTGGCGCTGCGGCGAGGCGGTGAAGGTGGTGCGGATCATGCCGGTGCCGTACTCGGACGAGGTCACCAGGACGCCGAGCGTGATCAGGCAGATCTGGCCGAGCATCAGGCCGAAGAACGCCGGGACCGTGAACGGCACGTCCCGGTAGTCGTCGGCCTGTGTGTTCGCGACCGCGAGCAGGCCGATGCCGATGACCAGGAGCAGGAAGATGCTCAGCGTCCACACCGTGGAGCGGACCGACTTGATCTTCGTCCACTCGGAGGCGAGGGCGTGGCCGAGGTTGGTCTTCTTGATCGGGATCGGTGAGGTGTAGGCGTTGTTCATCGCCTGCTGCCAGGCCGACGGCGGGGCCGGGGCCGCGGGCGCGGGCGGCGGGGCGGGCACCATGGCCGGCGGGCCCTGCGGGGCGGCCATGGCGCCCGCGTAGGCCTGCTGGGGCTGGGGGGCCGCCTGCGGGGCGGGGGCCTGGGGCTGCTGGGGCTGCGCCTGCGGCTGCTGCGGAGTCGGAGGCGTGGTCATCGGGCTGCATCCTCGTTGTCGGTGGCGCGCTTGGTCATCTCGGGGGCGGGGGCCCCGGCCGGGGGCTGCGGGGCCGCGGCGTACGGGTTCGCGTCGCCCGGGGCGGGCGCGCCCTGCGGCATCGCGAAGGGCTGGCCGCCCTGCTGGGGCGGCGGCGGGGCGTACCAGCCGTGCTGGCCCTGGCCGGGCACGGGAAGCTGCGGCTGCGGCACGGCTCCGGGCGGAAGCTGCTCCTGGAGACCGGCGCGCTGGTCGATCGTCGAGCGGTAGTCGACGGCGCCCTGCGTCATGCGCATGTACGCCTCTTCCAGCGAGGCCTGGTGCGGCGAGAGCTCCCACAGGCGGACGTCCGCGTCGTGCGCGAGGTCGCTGATGCGGGGCAGCGGCAGGCCGGTGACGCGCAGCGCCCCGTCCTGCTCGGGCAGCACCTGGCCGCCGGCCTCGGTGAGCGCGGCGGTCAGCTTCTCGCGCTGCTGCGGGTCGGTGTCCGGGGTGCGCACCCGCGCGAAGTCGGCGGAGTTCGCCGAGATGAAGTCCGTGACGCTCATGTCGGCGAGCAGCTGGCCGCGGCCGATGACGATGAGGTGTTCGGCGGTCAGCGCCATCTCGCTCATCAGGTGCGAGGAGACGAAGACGGTACGTCCCTCCGCCGCGAGGGACTTCATCAGGTTGCGCACCCACAGGATGCCCTCGGGGTCGAGGCCGTTGACCGGCTCGTCGAAGAGCAGCACCTGGGGGTCGCCGAGCAGCGCCGCGGCGATGCCGAGCCGCTGGCCCATGCCGAGGGAGAAGCCCTTGGAGCGCTTCTTCGCGACCTCCTGGAGGCCGACGACGCCGAGCACCTCGTCCACGCGCCGGGCCGGGATGCCGGAGAGCTGCGCGAGGCACAACAGGTGGTTGCGGGCGTGCCGGCCGCCGTGCACCGCCTTGGCGTCGAGCAGCGCGCCGACCTGGCGGGGCGCGTTCGGCAGCTTGCGGTACGGGTAGCCGCCGATCGTCACCTGCCCCTGCGAGGGCGCGTCGAGCCCGAGGATCATCCGCATGGTTGTCGACTTGCCGGACCCGTTGGGGCCGAGGAAGCCGGTCACGGTGCCGGGCCGCACCTGGAAGGAAAGGTTGTACACGGCTGTCTTGGCGCCGTAGCGCTTCGTCAGGCCGACTGCCTCGATCATTCTCCGCACCCATCGAATGGTTCAGGACGTCGGGGCACACGCCCCCGTAAGGGTTAGGAGGATATCTGTGAACTGACGGTTCCAGCCAAGAGCGGGTAAAACCTCGCCCTTCGTCTAGGCGTCCCGCTTCTTTAGTAGTAGATAACCGCCGATGAGGGCCGCCGCCGTCCACGCCACCATGATGCCGAGGCCGCCCCACGGGCCGTACGGGGTGCTGTCGTCGAACGGTGTCTTGACCTGCATGATCTTGCTGCCGGCCTGGTCGGGGAGGTAGCGGCCGACCTTCTTGGTGGCTCCGACGTTGCCCAGGATGTTGGAGATCAGGAAGAAGAACGGCATCAGGATGCCGAGCGAGAGCATCGGGCTGCGCAGCATCGCTGCCACGCCCATCGAGAACATCGCGATGAGCGTCATGTAGAGCCCGCCGCCGATGACCGCCCGCAGCACGCCCGGGTCGCCGATCTGCGCCCTGTACTCGCCGAGCATCGCCTGGCCGAGGAAGAACGAGGCGAAGCTGGTGGCGAGGCCGACCACGAACGCGAGCGCCGTGGCGACCGCGACCTTGCTGAACAGGAACGTGGCGCGCTGCGGGACCGCCGCGAGCGAGGTGCGGATCATGCCGGTGCTGTACTCGTTCGAGACCACCAGGACACCGAAGACGATCATCGCGAGCTGGCCGAGGGACATACCGGCGAAGCTGATGAACGTCGGGTCGAAGGTGATCTTGTCCTCGCGGCTGAGGTTGTCGTAGTCGTTCTTCGACAGGATGCTGATCAGCGTGCCGAGGGCGATGGTGACGACGACGGCGAGGCCGAGCGTCCACACCGTGGAGGAGACCGAGCGGATCTTGGTCCACTCCGACTTGAGCACCTGCGTCGCGGCCATGGCTCAGTTCCCCTTCCGCGGCTGCTGCCAGCCGGAGCCCCAGCCCTGCCCGGGCGCCTGCCCCGGTGCCTGTCCGGGCGCCTGTCCCGGGGGCGGCCCGCCGGAGGGTGCCCGACCGGCCGCCGCGTCGCCGGGACCCTGATGGTCCGCGTGCGCGTGGTACTCCACCGACTCCGCCGTGAGTTGCATGAACGCTTCCTCCAACGAGGCCTGCTGCGGGCTGAGTTCATGCAGGACGAGCCGGTGCTGCGCGGCGAGCTCACCGATCCGCTCCGGCCCGGTGCCGTCGACTTCGAGCGTGCCGCCGCCCGCCTCGACGGCGGTGATCCCGGACTGGTGCAGCACGTCGAGCAGCCGCTCGCGCTGCGGGGAGCGCAGCCGGACGTACGACCGCGAGTTCTGCCGGATGAAGTCCGCCATGGAGGTGTCGGCGAGGAGCCGGCCCTGGCCGATGACGACGAGATGGTCGGCGGTGAGGGCCATCTCGCTCATCAGGTGCGAGGAGACGAAGACCGTACGCCCCTGTGCGGCAAGGGACTTCATCAGGTTCCGGATCCAGTGGATGCCCTCGGGGTCGAGTCCGTTGACGGGCTCGTCGAACATCAGGATCTCGGGATCGCCGAGCAGCGCGCCCGCGATGCCCAGGCGCTGGCCCATGCCGAGCGAGAAGCCCTTCGCCTTCTTCTTGGCCACGGCCGTCAGACCCACGGTGTCCAGGACCTCGTGCACCCGCGCGCGTGGGATGCCGTTGGACTGCGCGAGACAGAGGAGGTGGTTGAAGGCGCTGCGGCCGCCGTGCATGGCCTTGGCGTCGAGGAGCGCGCCGATGTACTTCAGGGGATCCTTGAGCTGGGCGTAGTGCTTGCCGTCGATGCGGACATCGCCCGCCGTCGGATTGTCGAGCCCGAGCAGCATGCGCATCGTCGTCGACTTGCCGGCGCCGTTCGGCCCGAGGAAGCCCGTGACGATGCCCGGGCGGACGGTGAAGGTGAGGTTGTTGACGGCGACCTTCTCGCCGTACCGCTTGGTCAGCCCCTCGAGCTCGATCATGCGCACACGCTAAGACGTGACGAAGCCCCCTGCCACTTGGCGTGACAGGGGGCTTGGTCGCGTTCACCCCGTGCTGATGTGCTCCGCGTCAGCGGCTCTGCTGTGCCGGGACCCCCCGAGAGATCGGCTCGTCCTCCGCGGGCGTGCCCGCGGCGGCGACGGCCGCGCCGGTGAGCGTCGCGAGCATCTCGCGGACGTTCGTGAGCTGGGCGTTGATCGAGTCGCGGCGGTTGGTGAGGGCCGCGAGCTCGCGCTCGGATTCGCTGCGGATGCGGTCCGCCTTGGCGTTCGCGTCCGCGACGATGTCCTCGGCCTGGCGCTGTGCGGTCTCGACGGTCTGGCGGGCGCGGCGCTCGGCGTCCGTGCGCAGCTTCTCCGCCTCCAGGCGCAGCTGCTCCGCGCGGTGCTCGATCTCCGCGAGGCGCTTCTCGGCCTTGGCCTGACGGGACGCCAGGTCGCGCTCGGACTGCTCGCGGCGCTTGGCGAGGTTCGTCTCGAAGTCGGCGGCGGCCTGGGCGGCCTTGGCGCGGGTCTCCTCGAAGAGGGCGTCCGCCTCCTCGCGCTTGGACTGCGCGTCCTTCTGCGCCTCGGCACGCAGCGCGTTCGCCTCGCCCTTGGCCTTCTCGACGATGCGGACGCCCTCGTCCTCGGCCTTGGACTTGCGCTCGGCGGCGAACGACTCGGCGTCGTTGCGCACCTGCTGGGCGGCGGACTCGGCGAGCTCACGGTGCTGCTCGGCCGCGCGCCGCGCCTCCTCGCGCAGGTCCTTCGCCTCCTCCTCGGCGAGGCGGAGGATCTTCTCGACGCGGGCCCCGAGCCCGGCGTACGACGGCTCGGCGTCGGCGACCTGGGCCTGGGCGTTCTGCGTCTCGAGGTGGAGCTCCTCGATGCGCTTTTCCAGAGCAGTGATTCGGGTGAGAGCGGAGTCTCGGTCGGAGACGAGCTTGGAGATACGTTCGTCCACCTGAGCGCGGTCGTACCCACGCCGCACAAGCTCGAAGCCGTAGGGGGAAGTGTCGCTCATGGGGTTCCTGTCGAATGAGACCGGGTGAGGTGATAGAGGGAATCCTAGGGGGCGTTGCGGCGTGTCATCGAGCGTATGCCCGTTTGATCTGGAGAATGACACCCCTTTTGAGTGGCTAACCGGCAGACTGCTTGCCAGCGACAGGGCCGAAGGTCCCTGCCCAGCACGGAACTGGCCCCCTGGCTAGCCTTCTGACGGCTTGCCACCCGAACGGGTCGCGCCGGCCGCTGCCCCCGCCTTGACGCCGCCGTCCTTGCCGCCGCTCTGCGGGGCCTCAAACGATTCCAACGCCTCGAGCACGTCCTGGACACGGGAAATCTCCGCATTGATGTCCGCGCGGCGCCGGACGAGGACCTCCAGCTCCCGCTTGCCCTCGTCCACCACGCGCTCGGCCTCGGCCTGTGCCTCGCTCCTGATCCGCTCGGCCTCGCGCACCAGCTCGGCCTTCTTCGTCTCGGCCTCCTTGAGCAGGCCCTCGGCCTTCTTCACCGCGGAGATCCGCACCGAACTGGCCTCCGAATCGGCCTCCGCGCGCAGCTCCTTGGCCTTCGCCTCGGCCTCGGCCAGCTGCTCCTCGGCGGCCTTCACCAACGCGTCGCAGCGCTCGCCCGCGGTCTTCATCGCCTCCGCCGACTCGCGCCGGGCCCGCTCGTGCAGTTCCTCGATCTCGGTGGTGATGCGCTCGCGGTGCTCCTCGGACCGCTCCCTTATCGCGGTGGCGTCCCGGCGCGCGCCGACGAGCAGTTCGTCCGCGTCCGTACGCGCCTTCTCCACCAGCGAGTTGCCCTCGACGGTGGCCTCCGCGACCAGGCGCTCGGCCTCCTTGCGGGCCGCGCCGACCATCGTGTCGGCCTGTGCCTCCGCGTCCGTCGTCGCCTTGAGCGCCTTCTCCTGGGCGTCCGCGGTGAGCTTCTCCGCCTCGGCCGCGGCCTCCGTGATGAGCTTGTCGACCTGCTCCGCGGCCTCCGTGCGGCGCTTGTTGGCCTCCTTGCGGGCCTCGTCGAGGGTGCGCTCGGCCTCCTCGCGCGCCTGCGCCCTGACCCGCTCCGCCTCGGCGTCGGCCTCCTCCTTGACGCGCGCGGACTCGGCGCGGATGCGCTCGGCGTGCTGCTGCGCCGAGCCGACGTTCTCCGCGGCCTCCGCGCGCAGCCGTTCGGCGTCGCCCGTCGCGTCCGAGATCAGCTTCTCGGCCTTCGCGACCGACTCGGCGCGCAGCCGCTCGGCCTCGGCGGCGGTCTCGGCCTTGAGCCGGTCGGTCTCGGCGATCGTCTCCGTGGTGAGCCGCTCGGCCTCGCTGCGGGCCTCGCCGATCAGGGTGTCGGCCTGCGCCGCCGCGTCGTTGCGGATGCGGTTGGCGTCCTCGCGGGCGTCGGCGCGGGTGCGCGCGGCGTCCTGCTCGGCCGACGCGATGGTGTCCGACGCCTCCGTGCGCACCCGCTGGGCGTGCTCGGACGCGTCCGAACGCAGCCGCTCGGACTCCGCGATGGCGTCCGCGACCGTGCGCTCCGCGAGGGACTTGGCGGCCTCCGCCTCCTGCGCGGCCTCACTGCGGGTGCGGCTCGCGTCCTCGCTCGCGCGCTCCCGCTCGGCGTACGCGTCGGCGCGGACGCGGTCCGCCTCCTCCTGCGCCTCCTGCCGGGTGCGCTCCGCGGCGTGCTCGGCCGCCGACCGCAGGCCCGCGATCTCCTCCTGCGCCTGCTCCTGCAGACCCGCCACCGAGTCCCGGACCGACTGGGCCTTCTGCTCGGCCGCCGAGACCATCTCCGTGGCCCGCGCCTCGGCCTCCTCGACCAGCCGGACCGCCTCGGCCTGCGCCTCCTCCACGCGCTTGCGCGCCGAGGCCAGCAGCTCCTCGCTCTGCTCGCGCGCCCGCTCCCGCTCCTGGTCGGCCTCCGTGCGGGCCGCGCCGAGGGTCTCCTCGGCCTC
This sequence comes from Streptomyces aureoverticillatus, assembly GCF_014649395.1. GTDB lineage: Bacteria > Actinomycetota > Actinomycetes > Streptomycetales > Streptomycetaceae > Streptomyces > Streptomyces aureoverticillatus. The sequence continues at coordinate 85,451 of NZ_BMSY01000001.1, read as the reverse complement.
GCGGCGGCGGCGGGTGGCCTCCTCCTGCGCGGCCGACAGGGCCTCGGCGGCCTCCGCGGCGACCCGCTCGGCGGCCGCGGCGGCCTCCGCGCGCACCCGGTCCGCGGACTCCTGCGCCTCGGTCTTCAGCCGCTCCGCCTCGGCGGCGGCCTCCGAACGCAGCCGCACCGCGACGGCCTCGCCCTCGGCGCGCGACTGCGAGGCGTCCGCGGCGGCCTCGGTGCGCAGCCGCTCGGCCTCCGTCTCCGCCTGCGACTGGAGCGCCCGGATCCGCTCGGCGGCCTCCGTGCGCAGCCGCTCCGTCTCCTCGGCGGCCTCACGGCGCAGCCGCTCGGCCTCGGCGCGGGCGTCGGTCAGCGCCTGCTCGGCCGCCGCGAGACGCTCCTCGGCCTCCGTGTGCAGCCGGGTCAGCTCGGCGTCGGCCTCGGCCTTGCGGGCCGCGACGGCACGCTCGGTCTCCTCGCGCAGCGCCTGCGCGGCGGCCTCGGCCTCGGACTTGACCGTCTCGGCCTGCTCGGTGGCCTCCGCGCGGTGCCGCTCGGCCTCCTCGCGGGTGCGCTCCAGGGTCTCCTCGGCCTGCTTGCGCAGGGACGTGGCCCGCTCTATGGCTTCCGTACGGACCCGCTCGGCCTCGGTGGTCGCGGCCTGCCGGGCCTCCTCCGCGTCGGCCTTCGCCTTGCCGAGCAGCTCCTCGGCGGAGCGCGCCGCCTCCTCGATCTGCTGGACGGCCTCGCGCCGCGCCTCGCCGCGGATCTTCTCGCCCTCGGCGACCGCGTCGGCCCGCAGCTGCTCGGCCTCGCCGCGCAGCCGGCGCGCCTCCTCCTGCAGCTCGACCGTCTTGGCGCGGTACTCCTTGGTGTCGTCCTTCGCCGCGCCCTTGAGCTGCTCGGCGATGTCGTGCGCCTCGCTGCGCAGCCGGTCCGCCTCGGCCTCCGCCTCGGCGCGGACCCGCTCGGCCTCCTCGGCGGCGGCGCGCGTGGTCGCCTTCGCCTCCTCGGACGCCTTGTCCAGGACCTCCTCGGCGGTCCGCGCGGCCTTCGCGATCTCCGAGGCGGTCTCCTCGGCGGTGATCGAGCGGGCCTTCTCGGCGGCCTCCGCGATCAGCTTCTCGGCCTCGTCGCGGGCGTCCTGGAGCTTCTGCTCGGCCGCCTCCTTCGCGGCCTCGGCCTCCTTGGTGGCCTCGCCGACGAGCCGGGCCACCTGCTCCTTGGCCGTACGGGTGCGCTGCTCGCCCGCGGCCTCCGCGGACGCGAGCTGCTTGGCCGCGGCCTCCTTCGCCTCGGCGACCACCTTGTCGGCCTCGGCGCGCGCCTCGCGGAGCGCGGCCTCGGCCTCGGCCATGCGCTGCTCGGCGGTGCGGCTCAGCTCGGCGGCCTGGCGGCGGGCCTGGTCGGACTCCGTCGCGGTGGACGAGCGCAGCGCCTCGGCGTGGTCGGTGGCCTCCTGGGCCTGGGTGGAGGCGGCGTTGAGGAGGCGCTCGGCGTCGGTGCGGGCGCGGCGCAGGATCGCTTCGGCTTCGGCACGGGCGCTCTCGGCGTCGGCGGTCAGCCGCTGGCGGGCCTGCTCGGCGACGCGCTCGGCCTCGGCGCGGGCGGCGGCGAGGGCCTGGTCGGCCTCGGCGCGCGACTCATCGAGGAGCCGGCGGGCCTGCTGCTCGGTGCGGGCGCGCAGTTGCTCCGCCCACGCGACGTTCTCGTTGACGTGCGACTCGACGGTCTGGCGGCGCTCGTTCAGCTCCTGGTCGAGCTGCTGGCGCCGGGACACGGCCTCCGCGTGCAGCTCGGACTGCAGGCGGGCCTGCTGCTCGGCGTGCTCCTGGAGGATGCGCTGGGTCTGGGCGCGCGCCTCGCGCAGCTCCCGCTCGGCGTCGGCGCGCAGCTGCTCGGCCTGGATCTGGGCGTTGCGCAGCAACTGCTCGGCCTGATAGCCGATGTCCGCGCTGTCGTAGGCAGGGCGGTTCGCGAGGTTGCGGCGCGCCTCGTGCAGCTTGGCGCGCAACACCTCGACCTGGTAGCCGAGGTCCTCGGCGTGCTGGACGGCCTTCTCCCGCTCGGTCTTCAGCCGGTCCATCTCGGCCTCGAACCGTGAGAGATGGTCGGCCTCAGCCGGTCGCCGGCTGTCCTGGCTCTCGTAGCCCCGCACTGCGCGGTCCCATCCTTCCCCAACCTCTCGACTCCGCTCGAGCAGGGGAGGCCCCACTCCAAGCTCTCGGCTTCGCTCGAGCAGGGGAGACCCCACTCCTGGTCTCATGTCCCTGACGTACGAGCCCCGCCCAGCCGACGAACGGGGCCCCCGGGGAATGGTGTCAGATCAACAGCGGAGCTCGGGCTGCTGCCCCGATGCTCGTCCCCCGAAACCCTGGACTCCGGCAAGCGACCGCCCAAGGATCGGACGGCCGCCCCCAACCCTACCGGCCCGGATATGTGGGGGTCAGTGCTCCGGCTGTTCGGCGGGCGCGGAAGTGACGAGTTCGGTGAGGACTCCGTGACAGTCCTTGGGGTGCAGGAAGGTGATCCGGGACCCCATGGACCCGATGCGCGGCTGCTCGTACAGCACCCGGATGCCCTTGTCCTTGATGGCCGCGGCGTCACCGTCGACGTCCGCCGTGCCGAAGGCGATGTGGTGCACTCCCTCCCCGTTCTTGGCCAGCCACTTGCCCACGGTGGAGTCCTCCCGGGTGGGCTCGAGGAGCTGGAGGTAGGAGGCGCCGCCGTCGGACGTCTCGTTGATCTTCAGCATGGCCTCACGTACGCCCTGCTCTTCGTTGACCTCGATGTGGAACACCTCGAAGCCGTATGTAGCACGATAGAACTCGACGGTCTCGTCGAGGTTTCGGCAGGCGATCCCAATGTGATCGATTCGCGTCAGCATGCCTCAAGTGCAGCGCCCCCGACCGTGATTACGCAACGTGCGCGCGATCACACCGGCTGGCCGGTGACGGGCGCCGTACCGCTCAGTACATTCGAGTAAACCCTCGTTCACTCTCCTCAGCTTCCCAGCTGGAAGGGGCCGTGCCACATGTCTGGAACGACCGGAACCACCTCAGTGATCGTCGCGGGCGCGCGCACGCCCATGGGGCGTCTGCTCGGCTCGCTCAAGTCCTTCTCCGGCGCGGACCTCGGCGGCTTCGCGATCAAGGCCGCGCTCGACCGGGCCGGCATCGGCGGCGACCAGGTGCAGTACGTGATCATGGGCCAGGTCCTTCAGGCCGGGGCGGGGCAGATCCCGGCGCGCCAGGCCGCGGTCAAGGCGGGCATCCCCATGAACGTCCCCGCGCTCACCGTCAACAAGGTGTGCCTCTCCGGCCTCGACGCGATCGCGCTCGCCGACCAGCTCATCCGCGCGGGCGAGTTCGACATCGTGGTCGCGGGCGGCCAGGAGTCCATGACCAACGCCCCGCACCTGCTCCCCAAGTCCCGCGAGGGCTACAAGTACGGTGCGATCGAGATGCTCGACGCGATGGCGCACGACGGCCTCACCGACCCCTTCGAGAACATCGCCATGGGCGAGTCCACGGAGAAGCACAACACCCGCCTCGGCATCGCCCGCCCCGAGCAGGACGAGATCGGCGCCCTGTCCCACCAGCGCGCGGCCGCCGCCCAGAAGAACGGCGTCTTCGACGCCGAGATCACGCCCGTCGAGGTCCCGCAGCGCAAGGGCGACCCGGTGCTCGTCTCCCGCGACGAGGGCATCCGCGCCGAGACGACCGCCGAGTCCCTCGGTAAGCTGCGCCCCGCCTTCGCCAAGGACGGCACGATCACGGCGGGCACGGCCTCGCAGATCTCCGACGGCGCGGCCGCGGTGGTCGTGATGAGCAAGGCCAAGGCCGAGGAGCTCGGCCTCGCCTGGATCGCCGAGATCGGCGCGCACGGCAACGTCGCGGGCCCCGACAACTCCCTCCAGTCGCAGCCGTCGAACGCGATCCGGCACGCCCTGAAGAAGGAGGGCCTCGGCGTCGAGGACCTCGACCTCATCGAGATCAACGAGGCCTTCGCCGCCGTCGCGGTCCAGTCAATGAAGGACCTCGGGGTGTCCACGGAAAAGGTGAACGTCAACGGCGGAGCCATCGCCCTGGGTCACCCGATCGGGATGTCCGGCGCGCGCCTCGTGCTGCACCTGGCCCTGGAGCTGAAGCGGCGCGGCGGCGGTGTGGGCGCGGCGGCGCTGTGCGGCGGCGGTGGTCAGGGTGACGCGCTCATCCTGAAGGTGGCCAAGGGCTGACGTCGGCCTCCTGGTGCCGCTGACGCTTGCTCGTATACGTACGTACGGAACGGAGCCGCAATGCAGGACGTCCCCTCCCTGGTCGCGCAGGCCCGCGAGGGCAGGCCGCGGGCCGTGGCCCGGCTCATCTCCCTGGTCGAGGGGGCGTCGCCGCAGCTCCGCGAGGTGATGGCGGCGCTCGCGCCGCTGGCCGGGAACGCGTACGTCGTCGGGCTCACCGGGTCGCCGGGTGTCGGCAAGTCCACGTCGACGTCGGCGCTGGTGAGCGCGTACCGGCGGGCCGGGAAGCGGGTCGGCGTGCTCGCCGTCGACCCGTCCTCGCCGTTCTCCGGCGGCGCGCTGCTCGGCGACCGCGTGCGGATGTCGGACCACGCGTCCGACCCCGGCGTCTACATCCGCTCCATGGCGACCCGCGGGCACCTCGGCGGGCTCGCCTGGGCCGCGCCGCAGGCCATCCGCGTGCTCGACGCCGCGGGCTGCGACGTGATCATCGTGGAGACCGTGGGCGTCGGCCAGTCCGAGGTGGAGATCGCCTCGCAGGCCGACACGTCCGTGGTGCTGCTCGCGCCCGGCATGGGCGACGGCATCCAGGCGGCGAAGGCCGGAATCCTGGAGATCGGTGATGTGTACGTGGTCAACAAGGCCGACCGGGACGGGGCCGACGCGACCGCCCGCGAGCTGAACCACATGCTCGGCCTCGGGGAGTCCCGGTCCGCCGGGGACTGGCGGCCGCCCATCGTCAAGACCGTCGCGGCCCGGGGCGAGGGCACCGACGAACTCGTCGAGGCGCTGGAGAAGCACCGGGCGTGGATGGAGGAGCGGGGGGTCCTCGCCTCGCGGCGGGTCTCCCGGGCTGCGGGCGAGGTCGAGGCCATCGCGGTCACCGCCCTCCGGGCACGGATCGCCGACCTGCACGGGGACGTGCGGTTGGGCGCCCTTGCGGAGCGCATCGTCGCGGGGGAGCTGGATCCTTACGCGGCGGCGGACTCGCTGGTGGAGGGGTTGACGTCGGCTTAGGTGTCCCGGGCGGGCCAGGCTCGCTTCCGTTGTGGGCCGGGCCCGTGTTCGGTTCCGCTGTGGGCAGCTGGGCCGCCAGGGGCGGTACGGGTGGGCACAGCCCAGGCCGACGGTGCCCTCCGCGTCAACGGGGCGTGGCCCACTGGCCGCAGACGCCAAGCGGCCCCCGCCACCGAGGGTGGCGAGGGCTTGGCTTGGGTTTATGTTCGGGGCTTGCCCCGGCCCGCCCCCGCCGCACCTGTTGGTGTGCAGTAAACGGGTGGGCGGGTCAGTCGTCCGTGCGGTCGACGGTGACCTTGCCGGAAGCCAGGTCGACGTTCCAGTGGGACTCGGCGCCAGCGGCCGACGTGGTCTCGACCTCCCAGGAGCCCACCCGGGCAGCGTCGTCGTCCACGTCCACGGAGGTCACCGCACCCTTGCCGGAGGCAGCCTTGGCCGCGTCCCCGGCGGAGACAGAGGCATCCTTCACCGCAGCCGCGCCCCGCGCATCCTCACCGTCGTCGTCGCGCTCGACGTGCGAGCCGAGCACCTTGCCCGTACCCGGGTCGATCTCGACGCTGTGCCAGGTGCGCCCGTCCTTGCCGACGACGTCGACGTCCCAGATCAGGCCGCCGTCCTCGTCGTCGAGGTCGGCGGAGACCGCGGTCCCGGGTGTGGACTTCAGGGCGGCGGCGATCGCCTCGGCGGCGCTCACCTTGGCGCCCTTCACCTCGGCGGCGTTCTCCGCCTTGTCGCGCTGGGCCTCGCGGGCGTCCTCGCGGGCGTCGTCCCGGTCGTCGCGGGCGTCGTCCTTGCCGTCGTCGTCCGTGTCGTCCGCGCCATCGCGGTCGTCGCGGTCGTCGTAGCGGTCGCCACGGCCGTCGTCGTCCTTCAGCTGCACGCTGGACTTGCCGGCGGCGGACGGCTCGTCGTCGCCCAGCGCGAAGGCCGTCGCCGTTCCGCCCGAGACGAGCGCCGCGGCGGCGATGGTGGCGATGACGATGTTGCGCTTCATGAGGGTTCCTCCCGAGTGGTTGGCCCCGGTTGCGGGGCCGTCCGTTCCGACGAGAACCAAGTTGCCTCAGCGTTCCTGAAGCCCTCCTGAAGGAGCCTGAAGAACTCTTCAGGTTCGCTCCGGCATCCTGGGCGCATGCGCCTGTTGATCGTGGAAGACGAGAAGCGTCTCGCCCTGTCCCTCGCGAAGGGCCTGACCGCCGAGGGCTACGCCGTCGACGTCGTCCACGACGGCGTGGACGGTCTGCACCGCGCCACCGAGGGCACGTACGACCTGGTCATCCTGGACATCATGCTCCCGGGCATGAACGGCTACCGCGTCTGCTCGACGCTGCGCGCCGCCGGCCACGACGTACCGATCCTGATGCTCACCGCCAAGGACGGCGAGTACGACGAGGCCGAAGGCCTGGACACCGGCGCCGACGACTACCTCACCAAGCCCTTCTCGTACGTCGTCCTCGTCGCCCGCGTGAAGGCCCTGCTGCGCCGCCGCGCCGCGTCCCCGTCGCCCGTCCACAGGCTGGGCGACCTGAAGATCGACACCGCCGCCCGCCGCGTCTTCCGGGACCCGGACGGCGAGGGCGGCACCGAGATCACCCTCACCGCGAAGGAGTTCGCGGTCCTGGAGCAGCTGGTCGTGCGGGTGGGCCAGGTGGTGTCCAAGGCCGACATCCTGGAGCACGTCTGGGACTTCGCGTACGAGGGCGACCCCAACATCGTCGAGGTGTACGTGAGCGCGCTGCGCCGCAAGCTCGGTGCCCCGCTCATCAAGACGGTCCGCGGCGCCGGTTACCGCCTGGAGGCCCCCCGATGAGGCGGCTGTTCGGCTCCGTCCGCGCCCGCGCCACGGTGGGCGCGACCCTCGTCGTGGCGCTCGCCCTGGTCGCCGCGGGCGCGGCCGTGCTGCTCTCGCTGCGCTCCAGCCTGGTCGACCAGGCCGACACCCAGGCCGAGTCGGCCGCCCGCAAGGTGGCGGCGCAGCTCGCCGCCGACGTCGCGTACGCCGATCTGGACCTCCCCGACGGCGAGGACAACCCCGTCCAGGTCGTGAACGAGAAGGGCCGCCTTGTCGCGGCCGGCGACGACCTGGAGCGGGTGACGGGCACGGGAGTCGGCGCCGTACGCCCCGATCCGGGCCCGCGGGCCCCCGCGCCCAGCGCGAAGCCGACCGGGAAGCCCACGGGCAGCCCGACGGAGAAGCCCGCCCCCACGGACACGGGCGACGACGCCGACGACAGCGACGACAAGGACGACGAGAGCGAGAAGAGCGACAAGCAGGAGGCCGCCGAGGACCGGAAGGAGGCCGCCGAGGACGCGGCGGAGGACGCAGCCGGAGACGACGACTCCTCTCTCGAACCCGGCGACATCTCCGACAAGACCCGCACCAGCGAGGGCTCGGCGCGGGTCGACGGCGAAACCCAGGACTACCGGTTCGCCGCGGTGCGCGTGGACACCGGGTCGAAGGGTGAGCTGACCGTCCACGCGGGCGCCCCGCTGACCGCCGAACAGAGCGCCGTCACCACGGCGTTGACCGCGATGCTGATCGGCTTCCCGCTGCTGCTCGCCGTGATCGCGGGCGTCACCTGGCTGGTGACGCGCCGCGCGCTGCGGCCCGTCGACGCGATCCGCGCCGAGATGGCCGCGATCACCGCTTCGGAGGATCTGGCCCGCCGGGTGCCCGAGCCGGACACGCACGACGAGATCGCGCGCCTGGCCCGGACCACGAACGAGACCCTGGCCGCCCTGCAGACGTCCGTGGACCGCCAGCGCCGGTTCGTCGCCGACGCCTCGCACGAACTGCGCAGTCCCATCGCGTCCCTGCGCACCCAGCTCGAAGTGGGCGCCGCCCACCCGGAGTTGCTGGACGTGCCCGGCGCCGTCGAGGACACCGTGCGCCTCCAGGAGCTGGCCGCCGATCTGCTGCTGCTCGCCCGCCTGGACGCCGGGGAGAAGCCGGGCCAGGGACGCGTGGATCTCGCGGCCCTGGCCCGGGAGGAGCTGTCCCAGCGGGTGGGGGACAGGGTGGCCGTCACCACGAACCTGGGCAGCGTCGAAGTGGCCGGTTCTCGCGGTCAGTTGGCGCGGGTGCTCGGCAATCTGGTGACCAACGCGCAGCGGCACACCCGGTCCCGGGTCACGGTCACCACCCGCGCCGACGGGGCGTGGGCGGTCCTCGAGGTGGCCGACGACGGCGACGGGGTGCCGCCGGAGGAGCGGGAGCGGATCTTCGAGCGGTTCGTACGACTCGACGACGCCCGCAGCCGCGACGAGGGAGGCGCGGGTCTCGGCCTCGCCATCGCCCGCGACGTGGCCACCCGCCACGGCGGCACCCTCATGGTCACAGAGCCCCCGGACGGTGGAGCCCTGTTCGCCCTACGCCTACCGCGAGCGCCGGACGCCCCGAAGGCGCACGGTACGGAAGCGCCCTGAAGGGGCGCGGGGAACTGCGCGCCCAGCCCCCGACGACCCGCAGGTAAGCCACGGACCTGCTGGACCGGGCCACCCCCCGGGGGGGCGCTGGGGCCCCGGGGCCCCCGACCCCCGGACCCGCTACGGCACAGCGCCAGCGTCAGGGCTTGCCGCGCAGTCCGCGCAGGTGCTCCGCGATCGGCGTGAGCGCCTTGTGCAGATCACTGAGCGCCTCCGGCGAGATCAGGTCGACGAAGTGCTGCCGCACGGACGCCACATGGTGCGGCGCGACCCGCTTCATCGTCTCCATGCCCTCGTCGGTCAGTACGGTGAACAGTCCGCGCCGGTCGGACTCGCAGTTCTCCCTGCGGACCAGGCCCGCGTTCTCCATGCGGGTGATCTGGTGGGAGAGTCGGCTCTTGGACTGCAGGGTCGCGGCCGCGAGATCGCTCATACGCATCCGGTGGTCGTCGGACTCTGAGAGATGCACGAGGATGTCGTAGTCGTTCATGGTGAGGTTGAACGGTTGGAGATCCTTCTCGAGCTGATACGTCAGCATCCTGTTGACCTCTACGTGGGTACGCCAGGCGCACTGTTCCTCGTCGGTCAGCCACTGCGGGGCCGTCTCGGTCTCCATGGAATCGATTCTACCTAAGAAGTTGAATGGTGAACGAGTGTCGGGGTGTGACACGCCTCGCACCCCTCGGATTTCGAGGGGTACAGGCGTTCGCCGTCACACTCCGCAGACTACCGCTCACAGGCCGAAGCGACGCTGGAGGTCTCCTAGTTGTCCGGGAAGGCGCGGTCCCTGCGGCTGCTGTCCACGTTGGCCATGTTGCCCCCGCTGTCCCGGTGGGCCCGGAGCGCCCTGACCGCCGTGTCCTCCCGGCACTCCGGGCTGGTGCGGCACCGCGCCCGTCGCCGTCTCCGCCATCAGCGCCTCCGAGGACTGCAGCAGCACCGTGCCCGCGCCCACGAACTCGAACTGGTGCTCCTCGCCGGACGTGCCGCCGATCCCGGTGAGCGCGCGGAGGCCGCCGATCACCCCTGTCATGTACTGGTGGTCATAGTGATGGCAGGGCGAGGGGCAGTCCGCCCAGCCGACGAGGGCCTGCGGGTCCACCCGGATCGGCGGCTCCATGAAGACCACCGGACCGCTCGACACCGCCACGAACTTGCCGGTCCCGATCAGGGTGAGGAAACCCGGCACGATGGATTGCTTCAGCGCGAGAGTTGGCTGAAAAGCGAGGAGGTTGCCCGCGCGGATGGTGAGGTTGCCGTCCTCGAGGTCGTACGAGTTCACGTCGAAGGCGCGGTCGGCGAGCAGCATCTTGCCCTGGCCCTCGGCCACCACCCAGTCGCTCGCGTGCAACGGGGAGTGGAACGACGTGCGGACGAGGCGGTCGAGGCGGCCGTGTCCGATGCCGTTGAAGTCGATGCGCCCGTAGTAGGCGATCATCTTGCCCTTCTGCAGGAACCACTGGCCGCCGGTCAGTTCCACGCAGAAGGTGTACGCGTTGACGTTGTCGTCGCTCGGCAGTGTCGTCGGGTCGAAGATCACGGGCGTGCTCACAGCTTCTCCTCCGATGCCTGGACGTACACCACGCCGTTGCCGCTGAACTCGAGCTGGAACGCCTCGCCCGAGCCGCGGCCCACCATGTCGCGCCAGCCGAGCGCCGTGGACAGCTTGTTGCGTACGTCCCCGTGGTGCGCCACGTACGACTGGGGGTCCACGTGCACCGGGCGCTGGGGGGTGATCGGCAGCTCGATGACGCCGCCGTGCGCCATCACGGCGACCGCGCCATGGCCCTTGAGCGTCGTCGTGAACAGGCCCTGGCCCGACACCTGGCCGCGCACCATGCCCATCACGCCGCCCTGCGAGCCGAGGAACATCGTGCCCTGCTGGAGGGTGCCGTCGAAGGCGAGCAGGCGGTCCGCCTCCACGTACATGGTGTCGCCGGTCAGGCTGATCACATGCACGTGGTGACCGCCGTGCCCGAACAGGACCGTGCCGTCGCCCTCCACCGTCATCAGCGGGACCTGCTCGTCGGCGACCCGGCGCCCGATCATGGACATCAGGCCGCCCTGGCCGCCGCTGATGTTGGGGGTGAAGGAGACGTCCCCCTTGTAGGCCAGCATGGCGCCGCGCTGGCTGAACATCTTGACGCCCGGCTGGACGATCGCCTCGACCATCTTCGCGTTGACCTCACGGAACGGCATGTCACACGTCTCCCGCGATCGTGTTGCGCTCACTGGCCTGGACATAGACGAGGCCCTCGCCCTCGAAGCGGATCTGGAAGGCCTCGCCGCCGCCCTCGCCCATGAACGTGCGGAAGGTGACGCCGGACTGGAAGCTCTGCTTGAGATTGCCCTGATGCGCGACGTACGCCCCCGGGTCGACGTGGAGGGGATACTGCTTCGTCACGCGCAGGATCACCGCCGGGCCGTCCGATATCAGCGCCGCCTGGCCCGTGCCCTCGACGGTGGTGGTGAAGATGCCGTTGCCCTGCGCCGCGCCGCGCAGGCCTGTGAACGTCGTGCCCGTGCGCAAACTGCCCTCCGTGCACAGGAGGTTGTCCGCCTCCACGTGGAGCTTCTCGCCCTGGAGGCCGACCAGGCTGATCTCCGTCGCGCGGTCGGCGAACCAGCAGGTGCCGTGCCCCTTCACCTCCATCACCGTCATCTGCTCGTTGGTGAGCCGGCGCGTGACCATGCCGCGGATGCCTTCGCCGCCCCCGGTCAGCTTCTTGAAGTTCATCGTGCCGTCGTAGGCGACCATGGAGCCGTTCTTCGCCTTGACCGCGTCTCCCGTCATGTCGACGGCGAGCATTCTGCTGCCCTGCAATCGGAACGTAGCCACGAGAGCGAAGGTAGCCGCAGCGCGGTGGCGGAGGACAGGGCACCGGACCCTGAGCGAACCCTGGAAACTCCCTGATGCCACAATGGGGGGCGCTTGTGCATCCGTTCACAAGATCGACGTCGACTCCGCCCCCGAAGGTGACCCGTGGACATCAAGACCGCTTCCGCACTCCGCCGCCTCCGTCTGGTCTCGGTTCCCGAGGCCGTGTCCTTCCTGCTGCTCATCGTCTGCTCGGTGCTGAAGCGGACCACGGACTTCAACGCCGTGCCGGTGATGGGCATGATCCACGGCCTGCTCTTCGTCCTGTACGTCCTGTTCTGGCTCGACGCCTGGAACCGCACCAAGTGGGACGCCAAGACGGGCATCCTCTACTTCGTGCTCTCCGTGCTGCCCACCGGCGGCTTCTTCGCCGACCGCAAGCTGAAGCGTGAGGCCGAGGCCGCGGTCATCGCGTCGCGGGCCCGCCGCGAGGGAGTCGTGAACGTATGATCGTCGCCTTCTCCGTGACGCCGCTCGGCGTCGGTGAGGACGTGGGGGAGTACGTCGCCGACGCCGTCCGTGTCGTCCGCGAGTCGGGTCTGCCCCACCGGACCGACGCGATGTTCACCTCCGTCGAGGGCGAGTGGGACGAGGTGATGGACGTCGTCAAGCGTGCCGTCGCCGCCGTCGAAGCCCGTGCGCCCCGGGTCTCCCTCGTCCTCAAGGCCGACGTCCGCCCCGGCGTGACGGACGGCATGACCTCCAAGGTCGAAACCGTGGAGCGGTACCTGTCCCAGGGCTGACGCCGCTTCCCCCGAGCCCCCGCCGACCAGCCTCCGCCGAGGTGTCCGGCGGGGGCTTTTTGGTGCTTCCTGGTGTCCGCGGGCGAGCTGCTCGGGGGACGCGGGGCGGGGTTGAGCGAGTGCTCTTGAGCGAGTGCTTAAACTCCTGCTACGTTTCGACCATCGGGCAGTTGAGCAGTCGCTCAAAAACTTGCTGACGTGGGGGTTTCCTGGTGAGCCTGTACATCGAGGCGCTGATCCGCGCCGACATCGACGAGCTGTGGGCGCGCACGCAGGAGCCCGGGCTCCACCAGCGCTGGGACCTGCGCTTCACGGAGATCGACTATCTGCCGGCCGTCCCCGGGGAGCCGCAGAGCTTCCGGTACGCGACGCGCGTCCTGCCCTTCCTGGCCATCGCCGGGACCGGGATCAGCGCGGGCGAGAAGCGCCGCCCCGACGGCACCCGCACCTCGGCGCTCCGGTTCGCCTCGCCGCACCCGCTCTCGCTGCTCGCCGAGGGCAGCGGCTACTGGCGCTACGTACCGACGGGCGACGGCGTCCGCTTCCTCACCGGGTACGACTACCGGCCGCGCTGGGGGCGCTTCGGGGCGCTCGCCGACCGGGCCGTGCTGCGGCCGCTGATGGGCTGGGCGACGGCGTGGTCCTTCGACCGCCTTCGGCTGTGGCTGGAGCGCGGGATCACCCCCGAGCGGGGGCTTGTCCACGGCCTCGGCGAGGTCGTGGCGCGCGCCCTGGGCGTCGCCGCCGCGTGGGCGCTCGCCGGGCCGGTGGCCGCCCTCGTCGTCGCCGTGCTCGCGCTCGCCCTGCCGCCGCTGCCGACGACTCCGGCGGCGCGGCGCTGTCTGCGCACGCCCCCGGAGCGGGCGCGTGCGCCGCGCCTCCTGGCAACGCTGACCGCCCCCGAGGGGCCCGCCGCCCACCCGGCCACCCCCAAGGAGCAGCACGCATGACCGCGCCCGCACCCGCGCCCTCGTCCTCGATCTTCCGCACCGTCCTCGGCGCCGACTTCGAGCGGCTGCACCCGGCGCTCCAGCGGCGCTTCTCCGTCGGGCTCGACAGCGGCGAGGCGTGCTTCGGGCGGGGCGTGATGGACCGGATCTGGCACGGGCGCAGCTTCGTGAAGCCGTTCCTCGCCGTCGGCGCGACCCGCAACATCCTCGTCCCGCGCGCGGGCCGGAACATTCCCTTCACCATCGAGAACGTGCCGTACGCCGACTCGTTCGGCCGTGAGACCGTGACCTTCGTGCGTACCTTCCACCTGCCCGGCCGGGCCCGGCGCTTCGACGCCCAGATGATCCTCGGCCCCCGGGGCGACCGCGTGCTCGACTACCTGGGCACCCATCAGCACCTCGCGAGCGACCTGCACTTCTCCGCGCGGCCCGACGGGTCGCTGGTCATCCGCTCCGGGGAGCACCGGTTCCGGGAGGGGCCGGTGGACGTGCGGGTGCCGGACGTCATCGGCGGCGACGCCGAGGTGCGCGAGTCGTACGACGACCGGGCGGGGTGCTTCCGCATCCAAGTGCGGGTCACGAACCGGTACTTCGGGCCGCTCTTCGGGTACGAGGGGTCGTTCACGGCGGCGTACCGCGACGTGCGCGAGTGCGGGGTGCGGGACGGGCTGCGGCCCGTGCGCGAGGAGGTGCGGGCGTGAGCCCGCAGGCGCGGGCCCAGACGCGCGAGAAGCTGCTCGACGGGGCCATCCGTACGCTCACCGAGCAGGGGATCGCCAAGACGTCGGCGCGGAGCGTGGCGGCGGCCGCCGGGGTGAACCAGGCGCTCGTCTTCTACCACTTCGGGTCGGTCGACGAACTCCTCTCCGAGGCGTGCCGGTACGCGACGGAGCAGCGGGTCGCCCGCTACCGGGAGCGCCTCGCCGGGATCTCCTCCCTCGGCGAACTGCTCGCCTTCGGGCGGGAGATGCACGAGGAGGAGCGCGAGGCCGGGCATGTCGCGGTGCTCGCCCAACTCCTCGCGGGCGCGCAGACGCAGCCGCGGCTCGCCGACGCGACGGCCGCGGGGCTCTCCCTGTGGGTCGCGGAGGTCGAGAAGGTCCTGGTGCGGGTGCTTGCCGCGTCGCCCCTCGGCGAGTTCGCCGACCCGGTCGGGCTCGCCCGGGCCGTCGCCGCGTCCTTCGTCGGGATCGAGCTGTACGAAGGGGTGGACCGGGACGGGGCGGGGCGGGCGTTGGACGCCCTGGAGCAACTGGCCACCGTGGCCGCCGCCCTCGACGAACTGGGCCCCGTCGCCCAACGCGCCGTCCGCCACCGCCTGCGCCGCGCGACGCGGGGTTGACCCCGCCCCGGGCGCGCCGCCCCCGGGGGCTGCGCCCCTCCCCGCGCCGTACCGCCACCGCCGACCTGGGCTGCGCCCCTCCCCGCGCCGTAATGACACCGTCGGCCTGGGCTGCACCCCTCCCCTCACATACGGGCACCGTCGACCTGGGCTGCCTTTAGGGTCGGGAGCCGCCCCTGGCGGCTCAGTTGCCCACAGCGGGGAGCGGCTGGGTGGGGGAGTTGCCTACGGCGACAGCATGAGTGGTGGGCGGCCGGGCTGCCCACAGCGGGGGGTGGCTGGGTGGGGGAGTTGCCTACGGCGGGAGCGGGAGCGGTGGGTCGGCTGGCACGCCCTGCGCAGTGGGCGGGCCAACTGGCCACTGCGGGAGTGGAAGCGGGAGTGGTGGGGTCGGCTGGCGACAGCATGAGTGGTGGGCGCCGGGCTGCCCACAGCGGGGGGGTGGCTGGGCGGGGGAGTTGCCCACGGTGGGAGTGGGAGTGGTGGGGTCGGCTGGCGACAGCATGAGTGGTGGGCGCCGGGCTGCCCGCAGCGGGGGGTGGCTGGGCGGGGCGGTTGCCCACGGTGGGAACGGGAGCGGCAGTGGTGGGCGGGGTGGTCGCCCACGGCGGTAGCGGGAGTGGTGGGCGGGTCAGTTGCCCATGGTGGGAGCGGGAGCGGGAGCGGTTGGTCGGCTGGTCACAGCATGAGCGGCGGGTGGGTCAACTGGCCACAGAGGGAGCGGGGGTGGCTGGCAGCCCGGCTGTCCGCAGCGGGAAGCGGCTGGTTGGGGTGGTTGTCCGCGGCGGTGAGTGGCTGGTTGGGGTGGCTGCCCGCAGTGGGGAGCGGGAACGGGAGGGCGCGCCTGCCGCCGCCTGCACCGCGCTGTGCCCGCAGACGCCAACCGGTCCGCACCACCGAGGGCCACGCAGGCACCGGCTCCCCCACGGGTGTGGGCCGCCACGTCCGCTCCCGCCCGACCGGAAGGCCCACGGTGAACGGGTGGGCGGGTGGGAGACCCGCCGCGGAGCGGCGGAGAGGAACGTGCCCCCGGCGTGGCAGGAGGCCACGGAAGGGGGAGCCCCGCCTGCCCCCGGGTGCCTGGTAGGGCGGGGCCGGAACGCTCGCCCCGGGTGCCTGGTAGGCCAGGGTCGCCCCGCCCGCTCCCGGGTGCCCGGTAAGCCGGGGGCCAGCACACCCACTCCCGGGTGCCCGGTAAGCCGGGGGCCAGCACACCTCCCCCCGGGTGCCCGGTAAGCCGGGGGCCAGCACGCCCGCCCCCGGGCGCCCGGGGGGCCGCGGTCACCCCACCCCGCACAGCGATCCGCAGGATAAAACCGCTCGCACGGACGCGTCCGGTTCGACACGCCGGGATAACTCCACTTTTGTGGACATATCGGCTTGTTCGATCACCTGGAGGGCGCTGTGCGGCCGGAGGGCTACGACTACGACACCCACAGCCGGCTCGCCGGACCGCTCACCGAGCCGGAGGGCACGGGCGGCGGCACCGGCGGCACCGGCGCCGCCCACGGTGGCTACCGGGTGCAGTACCGACCACTCCTCGCCCGCGAGCCCCACCGAATACGCGCCGTCCTGCTGATGACGCTGGCCCCCGTCCTGACCGGCGCGCTCCTCGTGTACCTCGTCTGGCCCTCCCACTGGACGGAACGTGAGGGCGGCGACCGCTGGCTGATCGGCCTCGACGTCACGATGCTCCTGGCGATCGGCCTGATCGAGCTGTTCATGCTGGTCAACGTGGTGTCCATCGCGCACGCCACGATGGTCGCCCGCGACCCCGTCCCGGTCGTGCCCGAGCCCGGCACCCGCGTGGCCTTCCTGACGACGTACGTCCCCGGCAAGGAACCCCTGGCCATGGTCCGCGCCACCCTGGAGGGCGCCGTACGGATACACCACACCGGCCCCCTCGACGTCTGGCTGCTCGACGAGGGAGACGACGACGAGGCCAAGGCGCTCTGCGAGGAACTCGGCGTACGCCACTTCACCCGGCTCGGCATCCCGGAGTGGAACCGCAAGAAGGGCCCGCACAAGGCCCGCACCAAGCACGGCAACTACAACGCCTGGCTCGCCATGCACGGCGGCGACTACGACTTCTTCGCCTCCGTGGACACCGACCACGTGCCGCTGCCCGCGTTCCTGGAGCGGATGATGGGGTTCTTCCGGGACCCGGACGTCGCCTTCGTCGTCGGCCCGCAGGTGTACGGCAACTACACCTCACCGGTCACCAAGGCCGCCGAGTCCCAGCAGTTCCTCTTCCACGCGCTGATCCAGCGGGCCGGCAACCGCTACCGCGCGCCCATGTTCGTCGGCACCAACAACGTCGTACGCATCGAGGCCCTGCGCCAGATCGGCGGCCTGCACGACTCCATCACCGAGGACATGGCCACCGGCTTCGAGCTGCACCGGCACAGGAACCCGCGCACCGGCCGGCACTGGCGGTCCGTGTACACCCCGGACGTGCTGGCCGTCGGCGAGGGCCCGGCCTCCTGGACGGACTTCTTCACCCAGCAGATGCGCTGGTCGCGCGGCACCTACGAGACGCTCTTCAAGCAGTACTGGAGGGCACCCTTCAGCATGCCGCCCGGGCGCCTGTTCTCGTACACGCTGATGCTCGTCTACTACCCCATGACGGCCGTCAACTGGCTGCTCGGCATTCTGAGTTGCGTCCTCTTCCTGTGGTTCGGCGCGTCCGGCACGCAGGTCGCGGCCTCCGTGTGGCTGATGCTCTACAGCGACGCCGCCGCCCTGCAGATCGGCCTGTACCTGTGGAACCGGCGCCACAACGTCTCGCCGCACGAACCAGAGGGCTCCGGCGGGCTCGCCGGGATGGCGATGTCCGCGCTGTCCGCGCCGATCTACGCCAAGTCGCTGGGCTCGGCCGTGCTGCGCCGCCCGAGCCGCTTCGTCGTCACGCCCAAGGGCGGCGGTGTCACCGCCGACCGGCTGCTGACCTTCCGCATCCATCTGTTCTGGGCGGTGGTGCTCGCCAGTTCGCTCGTCGCGTCGTTCGTGCTCGGCCACACGCATGTGGCGATGCGCACCTGGGCGGCGCTCGCCATGGCCATCTCGCTGGCGCCGGTCGCGGTGTGGGGCTTCACCGAGGTGAAGGAGCGCCGCGCCCGCAAGGTCCGCGCCGCCGCCCGGCAGCGGCTCAAGGCACGGGCCGCGGCCGCCGACGCCGAGCCGGAGCCCGCCTTCGCCACCGGCACGACGACTGGAGGTAACTGACGCCATGCCCTACCGGTTCCCCGAACTCTCCAAGCGCTCCAAGAAGATCGCCTTCGGTGTGGGCGCGGGCGCGGTGCTGATCGGCCTCAACGCCCCCGCCGCCGTCTCCTTCGCGGAGGAGAAGTACTACGAGTACAAGATCGCGCAGCCCGGCTACAAGAAGAAGTACGGCTCGTGGCAGCAGGTCGACATCCCGAAGGAGTACCGCACCAACGCCATCCACGCGGCCCTGCTGCACACCGGGAAGGTGCTGATCGTCGCCGGGTCCGGGAACGAGCAGAAGAAATTCGACGCCGGTTCCTTCGACACCGTGCTGTGGGACCCGAAGAACAACACCTTCAAGAAGATCCCCACCCCCGAGGACTTCTTCTGCTCCGGCCACGCCCAGCTCCCCGACGGCCGCCTCCTGGTGGCCGGCGGCACCGCCCGCTACGAACTCCTCGACGGCGAGGTGGAGCGGGCCGGCGGCGGCATGCGGGTGAAGAACGAGAACCCCGACGCGCCCGTCGTCCTGAAGAAGGGCACCAAGTTCCGCTCGCCCTCCGGCATCGAGTACGTCAGCAAGTTCGACGTGAAGGTCCCCAAGGCCCAGCGGGACTACGAGATCTCGTACACCAAGAACGGTGCGATGCAGCCCTGGAAGACGAAGGTCGTCGCGAGCGAGGCACGCGTCTTCGTGGAGGCGCTGGAGGACGGCGAGCAGTCGGTGACGGAGGAGTCCGCGCAGTACGAGATCGAGGGCCTGAAGGGCAAGGAGGCCGACAACACGTACGGCATCGCCGAGAAGCTCACCATGGACAAGCAGGACTTCCAGGGCATCAAGGCGGCGTACGAATTCGACCCGACGGCCGAGAAGTACGTCGCCGTGGAGCCGATGAAGAAGGCCCGCTGGTACCCGACGCTGGTCGGCCTGGAGGACGGCCGGGTGCTCGCCGTGTCCGGACTCGACGACGTCGGTGTCGTCGACCCCGGCGACAACGAGATCTACGACCCGAAGACCAAGCGGTGGACCGACGGCCCCAAGCGGTACTTCCCCACCTACCCGGCGCTCTTCCTCACCAAGGGCGGCAAGCTCTTCTACCCGGCGTCCAACGCCGGTTACGGACCCGCGACCAAGGGCCGTGAGCCGGGCCTGTGGGACCCGAAGACCAACAAGTTCGAGAAGGTCCCCGGGCTCACCGACCTCGACCAGACCGAGACGTCCGCGTCCGTCCTGCTGCCGCCCGCCCAGGACCAGAAGATCATGATTCTCGGCGGGGGCGGGGTCGGCGAGTCCAAGAAGGCCACCCGGCGCACCGCCGTGATCGACCTGCGGCAGGACAATCCCGCCTTCAAGAACGGCCCCGAACTGCCGCAGGGGACCCGGTACTTGAACAGCGTCATCATGCCGGACGACTCGGTGTTCACCACCAACGGCTCCTCCGACTACCGGGGGCGCAGCGGCAGCAACATCCTCAAGGCCCAGTTCTACGACCCGCGGGCCAACGCCGGCCAGGGCGCCTTCCGCGACGCCGCCTCGCCCCGGGTCGGCCGCAACTACCACTCCGAGGCGCTGCTCCTGCCCGACGGGCGCGTCGCCACCTTCGGCTCCGACCCGCTCTTCGACAACGAGCAGAACACCAAGCTCGGCCACTTCGAGCAGCGCATGGAGATCTACACCCCGCCCTCGCTGCACAAGGCGGGCAAGGACCGGCCCGTGCTCGGTGTCGGCCCCGAGGACCTGCCCGCCGACGGCCGCGCGACGTTCCGCACCGAACACCCGGAGAAGCTCGTCTCGGCCCGCCTGATGCGGCCGAGCGCCGTCACGCACACCACCGACGTGGAGCAGCGGTCCATCGCGCTCGGGCTCACCAAGGGGCAGGGCTCGGTGACCGTGGAGGTGCCGCGCGAGGACACGGCGCTGGTGCCGCCCGGCTGGTACATGCTGTTCGTGACGGACGCGGACGGGGCCTCGTCGGAGGCGAAGTGGGTGCACGTCAAGTGAGGTGACGTGGTTCTACGTCACGTGGGGTGACGTGGGCGTGGGGTTACGCCTCGTGCGGCGCGGGCCGGTCACTCGGCCGCGACGAACGCCCCGTGCGTCAGCACCGGCACCACCACGCACGTGTCCGTCTCGGTGGCGATCTCCACGTCCTCCGCGTAGCCGCCGTCGGCCAGCTCGCGGCCCGAGGAGCAGGACGCGACGGCCTCCCCGACGTCCACGGCGGCGACGAAGGCCGAAGCGGCCGCGTCGGCCTCCGGGGACAGCTCCGTGCCGCCGCGGGCGCGCAGCGCGGCGATCACGGCCCCGGCGCCGAGCAGGTCCTCAAGGGCGGGCCGCAGGGTGCCGTCGGGCCAGCGCTCGCCCGCCGCGATCACGCCCACGGGGTGCTCGGGGGTGCCGTGCCCCAGGCCGGTGAGCCACTTGCCCACGGCGGTGGCGTTGCGCAGCGACCCGACCGCGACGGCCACGCCGCCCGCCGACGCGGCGATCGTCGAGCCGTTGGGCGAGGGCAGCACCAGGCGCGGCGCGAGCGGCGCGCGCCGCAGCGCGGCCGGGGACAGCGACCAGGGGCTGGTCGCGGTGACGGCGCGGCGTCCCACCGCGAGCCGGGCGTCCATCTGGCGGGCGAACGCTGTGGCGCTCTCGTCGCGCCACGGGTAGGGGAAGACCCGGGAGCCGGACTCCACGGCGACGGACACCGACGTGGAGAACGAGAGCACGTCGACGATCACCAGGCTGGACACGGCGGGCGCCAGGCGTTTCGCTCCGGACGTGCCCCATTCGAACCGCACGCCGTAGCCCGCCTGTGAGAAGTCTTCGCGCCCCATGCGCCCTCAGGCTGCCAGCAACCGCGGGCCTTTGGCCAGCTCGGCCAAGGCGCTTTCCACACGGGCGAGTTGACCTGCACACACCGTCCACCCGACCATCAGATCGGCTACGCCTTCGCGTTGCGCACGAGTCCGAGCGCGTAGTCCGGCCACCACTGCCCCGCGGCCGGTCCGCCGCGGCACGGGCCGTCCGAGTCGCCGGGCCGCTTGATCCACAGGTAGGCGTCGAGCAGCGGGTCGCCGGTGCGGTCCGTGGGCGGGGTGCCGAGGCCCCGTCCCGGCGGGTTGCACCAGGCGTCCTGCCGGTCGCCGGCGAGCGGGCCCTTGCCGTTGCGGCTGCTGTCCATCACGAAGTGCTTGCCGCCGACGGTGGCGGAGACCTTGCGGCCGTACGCCTTGACGGTGTCGTCGTCCTGGAAGTTGGAGACGTTGAGCGAGAAGCCGTCGGCCCGTGCGACGCCCGCCCGCTGCAGCGGCAGGGTGAGCTGGTACGGGTCGTTGATCCAGCCGGGGTTGCCCGCGTCCAGATAGACCCTGACGTTCGGCTGCCGCTTGAGCCGCTCGATCGCCTCCGACAGGAGCTCGTAGCGCTCCTCGTGGTATTGGGCGGGGGTGCAGCCGTCCACGATGTGCGGGATCGCGTCCGGCTCCAGGATCACCAGGGCCTTGCTGTTCCCGATGGTCTCGGCGAACGTGCCGAGCCACTGGCGGTAGTACGCCGCGTCGTGCGCGCCGCCCGCGGAGTGCTGGCCGCAGTCGCGGTGCGGGATGTTGTAGGCGACGAGCACCGCCGTGCGGTCCTCGTCCGTCGCGCCCGCGGTGGCCTTCTTGATGTCCGGTGCCGGGTCGTCACCGGCCGGCCACACCGCCATCGGCTGGTCGGCGATGCTCTTGAGCGCCTCGGCGTCCCGGGTGCGGCCCTCCTGCTGCCACTCCCTGACCTGGCGTGCCGCCTCGCTCTGCGGGTCCACCCAGAAGCGGTGCGGTGCCGACCGCGCGGCCTTCGGGCTCGCGGCGGCCGACGCCTCGCCCTTCTTCTTCTCCTCGCCCGGCCCCGAGTCGGACCCGGACGAGCAGCCCGCCGTAAGGCCGAGGGCCGCGGCGGCCGTGAGTGCCGTGAACGTACGGAGCAGCCGGTGCATCCAGACCCCTTGGACGACGGTGACGGGCAGACGGGCGGACGAGTCGTGCGTAATCGTGACATAAGGGATCTATCGCCCTCGTGTGCGACACCGCCGGGGCCGGTCCTCGGTGCCGGGATGGCGGTGTCGATGCCGGGACGGCAGGGGTCAGTGGCGGGGCGGCCGTCTCGATGCCTGGACGGCCGGGTCAGTCGCCCGTGGCGAGGGCGACGCCCAGGGGGGTGCGCTCGTACAGGACCTGGTGCCCGTAGCGGCGCGAGGTGAGCAGGCCCGCGTCGCGCAGCGCCGCCAGATGGGCCGAGACCGAGGACGGGGCCAGGGCCAGGCGGTCGGCGAGCGCCGAGGTGCCGGCGGGCTCGGCCAGGGCGGTCAGGACGGCGGCGCGGTTGCGGCCGAGGAGCCGGGCGAGGGCCTCGGGGGCGCGGTCCGCGGGGGCGGACCACAGGCCGGCGAGGCCGCGGGCCGGGTAGACCAGGGTCGGCTGCCAGGGCGGGTCGAAGCCGCTGATCACATCGGGCCAGCTGAAGACGCTGGGCATGAGGACCAGGCCGCGCCCGTCCAGGTGCCGCACGTGCCGCCCCCGCCACCGCGCCGTCAGCGTCCCGGAGTCCCAGGCGAGGCGGCGGTCCAGCTCCGGCAGCAGGGCGCCGAGGCCGACCTCGGCGAGCCGCCGCGAGTGGTACGTCACATCGGCTTCGAGCAGCGCGCGCAGGCGGGGCCAGTACGGCTCGACCAGGGCGTGCCAGGCGGCTTCCACGACGTCGGCCAACTCGCCCACCGCGCGCGCCGGTTCGGCGAGCAGCCGGCGTCCGGTCGCGCTCTCGGCGGCGCCCGGCGTCTCGGCGAGGGCCCGCGCCATGTCGTCCCGCGCGGCCTCCGGGTCGGCCGCGCGCACCGCCGCGATCTCCTCCTCGAAGCTCGCGGCGGGCCCCAGCGGCGGCGGCCCCAGGAAGTCCGGGCTGTGCCCGCGCGACGGCATCAGCAGCCAGACGGCCGCCAGGTCGAGTCGCGCCCCCGCCTCCCGGATCCCGCGCAGCCACCGCGGGTGATACCCGTGCCGCTCGGGCCGCTTCAGCGTCCGCACCGCCTCCTGCGTCTCCCACAACGGAGACACCGCGAACCGGCACCGCAACAGATCGTCTTCCCCGAAGTGCAGCTGAAAGGGCATCCCGCCACGCTCCGTCCCGCCGCCCTGCGCCGTGGATTCGGCTGCAGCCGAAACTTTAGGAGCCGCCGCGGGGCGCCGCCAGGGTGTCGGCATGACTGAGGGGCGAAGCAGCGGGGCTGGGGCGGAGGGCGCGCCGGGGGCGCGGGGTGCGGCTGCGACGGGGGTGCCGTCGGCTGGGGCGGCGGCGCCGGGCGGGGGAGGGGCTCCGCCGGAATCGATGAGTGTGGGGGCGTCGGCGGGGACACCGGGGGTGCCGTCGGCCGGGGCGGCGGCGCTGGGCCGGGGGCGGGCGGCAGTTGTCGCGACGGCGTCGGGTGCCGGGCGGGCGTCGGTGGGCGTGGAGGTGGTGGGGGCGGGAGAGGCACCGTCGGCATCGATTGGCGTCGAGGCGTCGGCCGGGACATCGGGGATGGTCGCCGCCGTGGACGGGGTGGGCGGGGCGGGTGCGCCCGCGGCGGGTGCGGAAGAGGCGCGCGCCGGGTATCGGCGGGTTTTCGGGGTGGCGGAGTTCCGGGTGGTGTTCGTCGCGCACGCGATGTCGTTGCTCGGGGTGATCGTCAGTGAGATCGCGCTGACCGTGCTCGTGTACGACCTCACCGGGTCGCCGCTGCTCGGCGCGCTGGCCTTCGCGCTGGGGATGCTGCCGTACCTCGTCGGCGGGACGCTGTTCGCCGGGATCGCCGACCGGTGTCCGCCGCGCCGGGTCCTGGTCACCTGCGACCTGCTGTGCGCCGGGTGCGCGCTGCTGATGGCGCTGCCCGCGACACCGGTCGCCGGGCTGCTCGCGCTGCGCTGCCTGATCGCCGCCGTCTCACCGGTCTTCAACGGCACGCGGATGGCGACCCTCACCGACGTCCTGGGCGACGGTGACCTGTTCGTGCTCGGGCGCTCCCTGCTGCGGATGGTGTCGCAGAGCGCCGTCCTCGTCGGCTTCGGCCTCGGCGGCGTACTGCTCACCGTCGTCTCCCCGCGCGGGGCGCTGGTCATCACGGTCGTGACGTTCGCGGCCTCCGCGCTGCTGCTGCGCTGCGGTACGAAGCGGCGGCCCGCGCGGCGGGGGAGCGGCCCAGGGGGCGGGGAGGGAAGCGGCGAGGAGGGAAGCGGCGAGGGGGCCGCGCTCATGCGGTACTCGCTCGCGGGCGCCCGCGAAGTCCTCGGCCACCGCCGGATCCGCGCGCTGCTGCTCCTGCTCTGGGCGCCCCCGATGTTCGCCGTCGCCCCGGAGGCACTGGCCGCCCCGTACGCCGAGCAGATCGGCGCCGGCACCGCCGGGGTCGGCCTGCTGATGTGCGCGATGCCCGTCGGCACCATCACGGGAGAGGTGTACGCCGGGTCCGCGCTCACCGCCGCGGCCCGCTCCCGCATCGTGCTCCCGCTGGCCGCGACCACCCTGCTCCCCCTGGTCGCGTACGCCTTCACGCCCGGCCTGGCCTGGGCGCTGCCCGCGCTGCTGCTCGCCGGTGCCGGATCGGCGTACACCCTGGGCCTCGACCGCTGGTTCGTCGACGCCGTGCCGCCGGAGCTGCGCGGCCGTGCCATGACGGTGCACACGGCGGGCCTGATGACGCTCCAAGGGGTGGGCATGGCGCTCGCCGGCTTGGCGGCGGAGTTCTTCGCGGTGAGCACGGTCGTGGCGGCCGCCGCGGTGCTCGGCACGGTGTGCTGCCTGGTCCTGGCCCGGGAGGTCCGGGCGACGGGGCGCGATGACGGCCGGGCGGCGGCTGGGATGACGGTCGGGCGCCGGCTGGGATGACGGCCCGGGGCGCCGGTCGGGACGGCGGCCGCGATCACGGCGACAGACGCGCGGCCGGATTCTGAGACTGGGGCTGACCGGTATGTGACCGGGGACTAAGGTCGACGCTGTGCCGAAGCCGCTCAGTCTCCCCTTCGATCCCATCGCCCGCGCCGACGAACTCTGGAAGCAGCGCTGGGGATCCGTGCCCGCCATGGGCGCCATCACCTCGATCATGCGCGCGCACCAGATCCTGCTCGCGGAGGTCGACGCGGTCGTCAAGCCGTACGGGCTGACCTTCGCGCGGTACGAGGCGCTGGTGCTGCTGTCCTTCTCCAAGGCGGGGGAGCTGCCGATGTCCAAGATCGGCGAGCGGCTGATGGTGCATCCGACGTCCGTCACGAACACGGTGGATCGCCTGGTCAGGTCCGGGCTGGTCGACAAGCGGCCGAACCCGAACGACGGGCGGGGCACGCTTGCCTCCATCACGGAGAAGGGGCGTGAGGTCGTGGAGGAGGCGACGCGGGAGCTGATGGCCATGGACTTCGGGCTCGGCGTCTACGACGCGGAGGGGTGCGGGGACATTTTCGCGTTGCTCAGGCCCCTGCGGGTGGCCGCCGGCGACTTCGAGGAGTAGCCCTAAGCCCTATGGGGGCTGCGCCCCCTTTCCCCCGCCCTTTCGGCGCTCCGCGCCTCGTCCTCAAACGCCGGACGGGCTTTTTCCCACCCACCCGCCCTTCCTCGCCCTCCGGGCGGGGGGCAGCGCCAGCAAGCAACGAGGCGGACGGCGGTGGGGCCTGTTCCGGTAGGTAGTGAGGGCGGGTGGGCGGGGAGAAAAGGGGTGCCGAAAGATCGCAAAAGGGAGCGGGCTACGCTCGTGGCCATGAAACGCAGCGTGCTGACCCGCTACCGGGTAATGGCCTACGTCACGGCCGTCATGTTGTTGATCCTGTGCGCCTGCATGGTGGTCAAGTACGGCTTCGACAAGGGTGAGGGCCTGACGCTCGCGGTCTCCCAGATCCACGGCGTCCTCTTCATCATCTACCTCGTCTTCGCCTTCGACCTCGGCTCCAAGGCGAAGTGGCCGTTCGGCAAGCTCCTGTGGGTGCTGGTCTCCGGCACCATCCCCACGGCCGCGTTCTTCGTCGAGCGCAAGGTCGTGCGCGAGGTCGAGCCGATGATCACGGACGCGTCCGCGGTCACGGCGAAGGCGTAGCGCCGACCCCGGCTTCCCCCGCCGCGGACTGCCCGTGGCGGTCAGCCATCGACATTTGCTAGGACGTCCAAGTAAATTGGCGTCATGGACGCTGACGCCATCGAGGAGGGCCGCCGTCGCTGGCAGGCCCGGTACGACGCCGCGAAGAAGCGCGACGCGGATTTCACGACGCTCTCCGGCGACCCGGTCGAGCCTGTCTACGGCCCCCGGCCCGGGGACACCTACGAGGGGTTCGAGCGGATCGGGTGGCCCGGCGAATATCCCTATACGCGCGGCCTCTATGCCACGGGCTATCGAGGGCGTACGTGGACGATCCGCCAGTTCGCGGGCTTCGGCAACGCCGAGCAGACGAACGAGCGGTACAAGATGATCCTGGCCAACGGCGGCGGCGGCCTCTCCGTCGCCTTCGACATGCCGACGCTGATGGGCCGCGACTCCGACGACCCGCGCTCGCTCGGCGAGGTCGGCCACTGCGGGGTCGCCATCGACTCCGCCGCCGACATGGAGGTCCTGTTCCAGGACATCCCGCTCGGCGACGTCACGACGTCGATGACGATCAGCGGGCCCGCCGTCCCGGTCTTCTGCATGTACCTGGTCGCGGCCGAGCGGCAGGGCGTCGACCCGGCCGTCCTGAACGGCACGCTCCAGACCGACATCTTCAAGGAGTACATCGCGCAGAAGGAGTGGCTCTTCGAGCCCGAGCCGCATCTGCGGCTCATCGGCGACCTGATGGAGCACTGCGCGCGCGAGATCCCCGCGTACAAACCGCTCTCGGTGTCCGGCTACCACATCCGCGAGGCCGGGGCGACGGCCGCGCAGGAACTGGCGTACACGCTCGCGGACGGGTTCGGGTACGTGGAGCTGGGCCTCAGCCGCGGCCTCGACGTGGACGTCTTCGCCCCGGGCCTGTCCTTCTTCTTCGACGCCCATGTCGACTTCTTCGAAGAGATCGCCAAGTTCCGCGCCGCCCGGCGCATCTGGGCCCGCTGGCTGCGCGACGAGTACGGCGCGAAGACCGACAAGGCCCAGTGGCTGCGCTTCCACACCCAGACCGCCGGCGTCTCGCTGACCGCCCAGCAGCCGTACAACAACGTGGTCCGCACGGCCGTGGAGGCCCTCGCGGCCGTCCTCGGCGGCACCAACTCCCTCCACACCAACGCCCTCGACGAGACCCTCGCGCTGCCGAGCGAGCAGGCTGCCGAGATCGCGCTGCGTACGCAGCAGGTGCTCATGGAGGAGACCGGCGTCGCCAACGTCGCCGACCCGCTGGGCGGTTCCTGGTACGTAGAGCAGCTCACCGACCGCATCGAGGCGGACGCCGAGAAGATCTTCGAGCAGATCAAGGAGCGCGGGCGGCGGGCGCACCCCGACGGGCTCCACCCCATCGGGCCCATCACCTCCGGCATCCTGCGCGGCATCGAGGACGGCTGGTTCACCGGCGAGATCGCCGAGTCCGCCTTCCAGTACCAGCGGGCCCTGGAGAAGGGCGACAAGCGGGTCGTCGGCGTCAACGTCCACCATGGCTCCGTGACCGGTGACCTGGAGATCCTACGGGTGAGCCATGAGGTCGAGCGGGAGCAGGTGGCTGTGCTCGGGGGGCGTAAGGCCGGGCGGGACGACGCGCGGGTGCGGGCCTCTCTGGACGCGATGCTCGCCGCCGCGCGCGACGGGTCCAACATGATCGCCCCCATGCTGGAGGCGGTCCGTGCGGAGGCGACGCTCGGGGAGATCTGTGGGGTGCTGCGGGACGAGTGGGGGGTGTACACGGAGCCGGCGGGGTTCTAGGCCCTGCCGGGGGCTTCCCCAATCCCGCCCCTTCCCGAAACTGGGGGCTCTGCCCCCAGACCCCCGCTCCTCAAACGCCGGAGGGGCTGGATTCTTGCGGCACGTTGTCAGCCCGTCCGGCGTTTGAGGACGAGGCCGTTCAGGCCGATACGGGGGTCCGGGGGCGGAGCCCCCCGGTTTCGGGAAGGGGCGGGGTCGGGGAACGCTCAGCGCAGCGTCAGCCTGAACAAGGCGCCCCCGCCCGGTGCCCGCTCCGCCGACAGTTCGGCGCCGTGCGCCCGCGCGATCTGGCGGGCCATGGCGAGGCCGAGCCCGGAGCCGGGCAGGGAGCGGGCCTTTTCCGCGCGGTAGAAGCGGTCGAAGACGTGCGGGAGGTCTTCGGGGGAGATGCCGGGGCCGTGGTCACGGACCGTCAGGTAGGCGGAGGACAGGCCGACTTCGACCACCCCGCCCGGCGGGCTGAACTTCGCGGCGTTGTCGAGGAGGTTGGTGAGGAGGCGGGCGAGCCGGGCGGGCACGCCGGGGAGGGTGAGCCCGGCGGCGTCCGGTGAGACGTCGAGTACGAAGACGACGCCGGGCCAGTGCTCCCGCGCCGCGTCCACGACATGCCCGACCAGCGGCGCCAGCGCCACGTCCTCGACGAGCGGCTGCGGCTCCTCGTCCCGCGCGAGCTCGATGAGGTCGTTCACCAGGCCGGTGACCTCCCGCAACTGCCGGGCGAGCGCCCCGGAGGCGCGGTCCCGCTGAGCCTTGTTCAACAGGTCGGCGCGGGCGAGGAGTTCGGCGTTCGTCCGCAGCGCCGTCAGCGGCGTACGCAGCTCGTGCGAGGCGTCGGCGACGAGCCGCCGGCGCGCGGCGACGGACTCCTCCAGCTCGCCGAGCATGGTGTTGAAGGCGGTGGCGAGCCGCGTCACCTCGTCCTCACCACCGTCCCGCCCGAATCCCGCGAAGCGCTTGAATCGACCGAAGCGCCCGGGCCTCCGGGCCCGCCCGGACCCTTCCGGCGGCCCCGGCGGCAGCTCGATCCGGTGCCGGGCGTCCCGCGTCGCCGCGATCCGCTCCGCCGTCGCGGTGAGCCGCGCGACCGGCGCGAGCCCGGTCCGGGACACCCAGTACCCGCCGACCGCGGAGAGCAGCACGCCCGCCCCGCCCACCACGGCCAGGATCGCGGCGGTCTGCCGCACCCCGCGCTCGGCGATGTCGGCCCGCATGGCGACCTGCACGGCGGCGCCCTTGCCGTAGTGGGTGGTGAGCATCCGCGCGGGCTTGCCGTCGGGGAGGGTGAAACTCGTGTTGTACGGCGCCAGTTCACCGGCGGCGACCTGCCGGGTCGCCCGGGTGACGGGCAGCAGGTACGGCTTCTTCGGGTCGTCGGACGCGGCCTTGGGGACGATCTGCGCGCAGGCGGGGGCGCCGAGGAAGCGGCACTCGCCGGTGAGTACGCCGTAGTCCTTGTCGTAGTCGTGCTGCTGGGCGATCAGGGTCGCGGTCTGGGCGAGGTTCTGGTCGAGCTGCTGGTAGAGCTTGTACCGGATCACGAAGAACGACGCGACGCAGACGCAGACCGCGACGAGCGCGACCGCCGCGGACGCGGCCACCGCGAGCCGCGTACGCAGCGGACGGCGCCGCCGCCAGCGCGCCCCGAGACGGCGGTGGGCGCGGCGGGCGCTCACGGCGAGCCGAGCCGGTAGCCGACGCCGTGCACCGTGTGCACGAGCCGGGCCTCGCCGCCGGACTCCAGCTTGCGGCGCAGATAACCGACGTACACCGCGAGGGAGTTGGAGTCCGGGCCGAAGTCCCGCCCCCACACCGACTCGTGGATCA
This sequence comes from Streptomyces aureoverticillatus, assembly GCF_014649395.1. Taxonomy (GTDB): domain Bacteria; phylum Actinomycetota; class Actinomycetes; order Streptomycetales; family Streptomycetaceae; genus Streptomyces; species Streptomyces aureoverticillatus. The sequence continues at coordinate 55,974 of NZ_BMSY01000001.1, read as the reverse complement.
GCTCGCGCGGAAGCACCTGGCCCGCGTTGCGCAGCAGCAGTTCGAGGAGGGTGGCCTCGGTGCGGCTGAACTCGACGCGCCGCCCGCCGCGCACCCCGGTCCGGGTGCGTACGTCGAGGGTCAGATCGCCGTACCCGAGCTCGTCGCCGTCGCGGCCGGGGTCGGCCGCATCCGGCGCGGCGCGGCGCAGCAGCGCGCGGACCCGGGCCACCAACTCGTCCAGGGCGAACGGCTTGACGAGATAGTCGTCGGCGCCCGCGTCGAGCCCGTCGACGCGGTCGCTCACCGAGTCCAGGGCCGTCAGCACGAGCACCGGTGTGCGGTCGCCCGCCGCGCGCAGCCTGCGGCACACCGCCAGGCCGTCCATGACGGGCATCATCACGTCCAGGACCAGCAGGTCCGGCTCCCACCGGGCCACCGCGGTCAGCGCCCGGTGGCCGTCCGCGGCCCCGCGCACATGATGCCCCTCGACGGTCAGCGCGTCCTCCACCGCGGCGCGCACCTCCGGGTCGTCGTCGACGACGAGGATCTTGGCGGCGGCGGCCGTCATGCGGTGCCGCCCGCGCTCGTGCCCGCGCTCGTGCCGGGGCCCCCGGACCTCGTACGCCTCGTACGCCTCGTACACCTCGTACGCCGCGTATGGCTCGTACGCCGCGTATGGCTCGTACGCCGCGTGCGGCTCGTGCATCTCGTACCGCTCCTGAACCAGCTCATGAACCAAAGGTGCCAAATGCGGCTCTTAAAACCCTCTTAGGACGGGTCGCGAGGCTCCGGTGCCATGAGAACTCCCGTCACCTCCGCCACGGCCCGTCCCGCGGCGACCCACACGAACAGGCCGCTGTCCGTCGTGATCGGCGCGGGCGGCACCGGCGGCCACATCTATCCGGGCCTCGCCCTCGCCGACGCCCTGCGCCGGGCCGTGCCGGACGCGGTGATCTCCTTCGTGGGCACCGAGCGCGGCCTGGAGACCCGGCTCATCCCCGAGGCCGGCTACCGGCTGCACACCGTCGACATGATCCCCTTCGACCCGTCGCTCGGCGCCCGCCGCTATCTGCTGCCCGCGGCCCTGCTGAAGTCCGGCGCCCAGTGCCGGGCCATCCTGCGGGCGCAGGGCGCACAGGTCGCCGTCGGCATGGGCGGCTACCCGAGCGCGCCCGTGATCGTCGGCGCGCGCATGGCCGGACTGCCCAGCCTCATCCACGAGTCCAACGCCGTGCCCGGCCGCGCCAACCGGTTCGCCGCCCGGCTCACCCCGCACATCGCCGTCGCCTTCGACCGCAGCCGGGCCCACCTGCCGGGCGGCGACCGCGCCACCACCACCGGCATGCCCATCGCCGCCGCCCTCGCGTCCCTGGACCGGGCCGCGCTGCGCGCCGAGGCCCGGCGCGCCCTCGGTGTGCCCGACGGGGCGCGGCTGCTGCTCTTCAACGGCGGCAGCCTGGGCGCGGCCCGCCTCACCGAGGCCGCGCTCGGGCTCGCCGCCCGCTGGCGGTGGCGTGGCGACGTATCGCTGCTGATCAAGACCGGTCCGGCGGCGCTCGACGAGACGCGGCGGCGGCTCGCGCAGGAAGGGCACGAGGGAGCGGGCGCGGTCGCGCGGGCCGTGCCCTACCTGGACCGGATGGACCTCGCCTACGCCGCTGCCGACCTCGTCGTCTGCCGCGCGGGCTCGGCCACCGTCGCCGAACTCGCCGCGACCGGCGTCCCGGCCGTCCTCGTGCCCTACCCGCACGCCCCCGGCGACCACCAGACCCACAACGCGCGGGTCCTCTCCGACGCCGGCGCCGGGCTGCTCCTTCCCGACGCCGAGACCACCGCCGACCGGCTCGCGGGGCTCGTCGGACCGCTGCTCGACGACCCCGCGCGGCTCGCCGCCATGAGCGGCGCCGCGGATCCCGGGCCGCACGCCCGGGCCGCCGACCTGCTCGCCGAGCGGGTCCTGCACCTCACCCAGCACACCGATCACCTGGAGTACGCGGCATGAACGACCCCATGAACGACTCTGCGCCCTTTTCCCCTTTTTCTTGGCGCGACCGCACCGTCCTCGTCACCGGCGCCGAGGGCTTCATCGGTTCGACCCTCGTCGACCTGCTCCTTGAGCGGGGCGCGAAGGTCCGTGCCTTCGTGCACTACAAGCCGTATGGCGACAAGGGGCACCTGGCGCATCTCGCCGGGGACCCGCGGGTGGAGTTCCTCGCCGGTGACGTCCGTGACGCCGGGCGCGTGATGGACGCCGTCGCCGGGTGCGACACCGTCTTCCACCTCGCCGCGCTCATCGGGATCCCGTACTCGTACGACTCTCCCGGCGCGTACGTGCAGACCAACGTCGTCGGTACGGAGAACGTCGCCGAGGCCTGCCGCCGGCACTCCGTACGTCGACTTGTCCACACCTCGACCAGTGAGGTGTACGGGACGGCGCTGACCGTTCCCATCAGCGAGCGGCACCCGCTCCAGCCGCAGTCGCCGTACTCCGCCTCGAAGATCGGCGCCGACATGACCGTGCTCTCGCACTGGCACGCCTTCGAGCTGCCGGTGGCCGTGGTGCGGCCCTTCAACACCTACGGCCCGCGGCAGTCCGCGCGTGCCGTGATCCCCACCATTCTCGCCCAACTGCACGCCGGGGCGCGGGAGATCAGGCTGGGCGCCCTGACGCCCACGCGGGACTTCACGTACGTCACGGACACGGCGCGCGGGTTCCTCGCAGTGGCCGAGTGCGATGCCGCTGTCGGCCAGGTGGTGAATCTCGGCGTGGGCCGGGAGATCTCGATCGGGGAGCTGGCGCGGGAGTTGATCGCCGCGAGTGGGCGGGACGCTGTGGTGGTGGCCGATCCTGCGCGGATGCGGCCTGCTGGGAGCGAGGTGGAGCGGCTCGTGTCGGACAACTCCCTTGCCCGGGAGTTGTCCGGCTGGGAGCCGGTCGTGCCGCTCCGCGAGGGGCTCGCCCGCACCTCGGCGTGGGTCGCCGAGAACCTGTCCCTCTTCGCTGCGCACACCTATCAGGTCTGACGGTTCGTCGCTTCGAGCCCGCCGCTTCGCGGCGGTTGTCTCCCACCCGCCCGCCCGTTGCGGTCCGGTGCGCGGCTGCGGGTTCAGGCCCGCCGCTTCGCGGCGGATTGCTCCCACCCGCCCGCCCGTTGCGGTTCGTTGCGCGGGTGCCGGTTCAGGCATGAACCCGCACCCGTGCAGCCACCGCAACGGGTGGGCGGGTGGGAGAAAAAAGGCCGTTCGCGGCAGAGGATTGTCGGCGGTCACCGGGGATCATCCGTCAGGCCCCCGGCCAGAAACCGCGGACAGGCCCCCCAGGATCAGCAACGTGAACCGGCGAGCCCACTCCCCGTCCACCGGTTCCGCGCTGACCAAAGCGCGATGCACCACCGCCCCGGCGATCACGTCGAAGATGAGGTCCGCGGTCGCCGCGGCGGAGGCCGCGTCGGGCTCGACGGGAAGTTCGCCGCGGGCCTGGGCGCGCGCCCGGCCGGTGAGGACGAGCCGCTTCTGGCGGTCGACGATGGACGCGCGGATGCGTTCGCGCAGCGGCTCGTCCGTCGTGGACTCGGCGACCACCGCCATCAGCGCGGTCTTCGTCTCGGGCCGCCCGAGCAGCGCGGCGAACTGCAGCACCACGCCCTCGATGTCCGCGGCCAGGCTGCCGCTGTCCGGCAGTTCGAGCTCGTCGAAGAGCTCGGCCACGGCGTCCACCACCAGCTCGCTCTTGCCCGCCCAGCGCCGGTAGAGGGTGGTCTTGGCCACCCCCGCCCGGGTGGCGACGTCGCCCAGGGTCAGCTTGGTCCAGCCGAGATCGACCAGCGCCTGCCTGGTCGCTTCGAGGATGGCGGTGTCCGCCTCGGCGCTGCGCGGTCGTCCTCCCGCGCGCGTCGGCGGTGTGCTGCGGCTCTGCATCCCGTGACCATACCGGCCAGTATGGGCGCCCTGACCAGCGCCGAGTGAGGCAGATCACGCGACGCCCGGTGCCGCGCCCCGCGCCCGCCAGTTACGCTACGAGCCGTAGCGAAAGCTGCGTACGGACGTACGAGCAAGACACCGCCCCAGGGGCGGCAACCACGGCGCGGGGTGGGGACCCCGCGCGACGCACGGTCCTCCTCGGGGCCTGTAGTAACGAGGGAGCCGGCCCGTCCGGTGGCCCCGCAATCCGGCGGGGGGTCACGGACGGGCGCGGTTCCCGTGCGGCTTGGGGGAGGATGTACTCATGCAGCCACGGAACATGTCCATGAGCGGAGTCGTCGACCTTGCCGCGGTGAAGGCGGCGCAGGAGGCCAAGGCGAAGGCCGAGCAGGCGCGCGCCGAAGCGGCCAGGCAGGGCGGCGGGGGTGCCGGCTCCGCGGTGTCTCCCGCGAGTCTCGTCATCGACGTCGACGAGGCGGGCTTCGAGCGTGAGGTCCTGCAGCGGTCCACCGAAGTGCCCGTCGTCATCGACTTCTGGGCCGAGTGGTGCGAGCCGTGCAAGCAGCTCAGCCCGCTCCTGGAGCGCCTGACCCGCGAGTACAACGGCCGCTTCGTGCTCGCGAAGATCGACGTCGACGCGAACCAGATGCTGATGCAGCAGTTCGGGGTGCAGGGCATCCCGGCGGTCTTCGCGGTGGTGGCGGGCCAGGCCCTGCCGCTCTTCCAGGGCGCGGCCCCCGAGGCCCAGATCCGCCAGACCCTGGACCAGCTCATCCAGGTCGGCGAGGAGCGCTTCGGCCTCACGGGCCTCGTCGTCGACGCGGACGCGCAGGGCGAGGAGCAGCCGCAGGCGCCCACCGCCCCGGCCGGTCCGTACGACGCCCTGCTCGAAGCGGCCGTCCAGGCCCTGGACGCGGGCGACTTGGGCGGCGCCGTCCAGGCGTACAGGAACGTGCTGAGCGACGACCCCGGCAACACCGAGGCCAAGCTCGGCCTCGCCCAGGCCGAACTGCTCCAGCGGGTGCAGAACCTGGACCCCGCCGCCGTACGCAAGGACGCCGCCGAGAAGCCCGGCGACGTGCGCGCGCAGATCGCCGCCGCCGATCTCGACCTGGTCGGCGGCCATGTCGAGGACGCCTTCGCCCGCCTCATCGACACGGTCAAGCGGACCGCCGGCGACGACCGGGACGCCGCCCGCGTGCGGCTTCTCGAGCTCTTCGAGGTGGTCGGCGGGGACGATCCGCGGGTGACCTCGGCGCGCACGGCACTGGCACGCGTGCTCTTCTGACGTACCGTCGGGGCGCGTCGCCCCGGCCCCGGCGTTCTGTCGGATTTGCCCCGCGCCGTTCGCTGACCAGTCGTTAAGCGTCCCCAGTCGTGGGGCTCAAGTGAAAAGTCTGTCGAGGCAGCGCCACAGTGGCCGTGCTTTACCAAATCTTGGTAAACACGGCCACTGTTACTTGGAGTAAGGCGAGAGCGTCGATCTGTCCGGCTCTGTTCCTCAATCAACCGTTCTTGTCCATCTGTTGACAACACCGTCCGTCGTTGGCCGATGCCGGGCGGTGCCGGGTCGGTTATCCGGCCGTTACCAGCGAGTAACGAACCCCCTTGTGCGGGCGCCGAGAATGCACCACGATCGGCCACGCTCGGTCCATTGCCCGCAGCCCGACAGCCATTCGGGAGACGGGATTTCTGGGTCCCCACCGGGCAGGCCGGCGGCACCGTCGCCGGTCTGGGACAGGGGGGTCTCTGCCGGTCCCGGCAGGGCCTGTCCAGCAAGGTTGTGCGTGATGCGTCAGGCGCGACCAGTGGTTGTCGCTCGGGGGTGATCGCCGGTGATCGAGGCGCACGACGCGTCTGTCCGCACAGGCGCTCTCCTTGCCGAGGACGTAGCACTTCTCCCATCCCCGCCCGGCTGAGCCGCCCGAGAGGGCGCAGCAAGGGTCGGAGATGTACGTCCGAGAAGGAGGAAAGTCATGGAGTCCGTGGCTCGTGGCGGAACCAGATGGAAGCGGTTCGCCGTGGTCATGGTGCCGAGCGTCGCGGCGACTGCCGCGATAGGCGTGGCCCTCTCGCAGGGTGCGCTCGCGGCATCGTTCAGTGTGTCCGGTCAGCAGTTCAAGGTGACCGCGAAGCAGCTCGACGGTACGGGATTCGTCCAGTACGGGGCTATGGACAGCGGCAAGTCGGGTAACCACCCGGTCGCCGTGGTCGGCATGGATTCGGCGAAGATCACCAACCTGTGTCAGTCCGTGGTCGTTCCGGTCCCGGTCTTCGGCGACATCTCGATGGTGCTCAAGGCCGGTGGCAAGGGCAGCCCGAGGGTCGAGGCGAGAAAGCTCTACATCGACGCCGACGACCTGCGCGCCAACGCGACGTTCACCAACGTCGACATCGGCGTCTCGGTCGACCGCACGACGAAGGGCCCGGGTCCGGCCAAGGGCGACAAGTACGTCCCGGACTCGTTCGCGCAGCAGGCCGACAAGGTCCGCTTCACCGACGTCAAGCAGCGTGCGTGGGCGACCACGGCCGGCACCTTCAAGCTCTCCGGCCTCGGTATGTCGGTCAAGAAGGGCAAGCACGAGTGCTACTGAGGCAGGAGTTGTCCTTGCTGCCCTGAGCCGCACTTGTTGCGCTGAACGGCCGGGCGCGGGGGCGCCACACATCTTCGACCAGCCGTCCCCGTGCCCGAATCCGCACACAGAGAACCAAACGCCATACCCGAGGAGCTGTACGACATGAGCGCCGAAGCGCAAGTGGGCCTGGGTCACAAGCTGGGCCGGGTGCGCCTTCGTTTCCGAGGGTGGCGCGGTCAGCGCCCGTTCTGGGGTGGCCTGCTGACACTGCTCGGCGGCATCCCGATCATGTACTTCCCGTACGCGAACCTCACGCTCGGCACGATGACCATCCGGATGGCGACCACCGCCGGCGCCGGATCGCTGATCATCGGCGTGCTGCTTGTCGTGCTCGGCCTGACCATGTGGTTCCAGCCGCAGTCCCGCGTGTTCGCGGGCGTCGCGGCGATTCTGCTCGCCCTGGTCTCCCTGGTGGTGTCCAACTTCGGCGGTTTCGTCATGGGCTTCCTGCTCGCCCTCGTCGGCGGTGCGCTCGGCGTCTCCTGGATGCCGACGAGGCCCGAGAGGCGGTCGAAGCGCCGTGAGCCGGCGCCGGACGCCGGAGACCTCGACGACGGGGCCCCGGAGCCCGCGGCCGCGTCGGCCGCGAACGGGGGCACGCCGGCGGCGGGCGGTGCGACCGATGACTTGTCAGGATCGAGCCCGACGAACGGGACGAACGGGAGGCACCGTGCCGGCTGACGAGGCGCGCCGCGGAACTGATGCGGCCACGTCCCGCGCGAGAACGGGGCCGCGGCACGCGGCCCCGAAGAAGCCGCTGCTGACCCGGCTGCAGATGCCCGCGGGCAAGGCGATAGCCATCGCGGCCATGCCCACCGCCGTGCTCATGGGCATGGGCCTCACCCCCCAGCTCGCGCAGGCGAAGCCGGGCGTCCCCAAGAACCCCTTCCGGGACGGCCCGTGTGTCACCGCGCCGGACGAGCAGTCCGCGGAGGCGGAGCAGAAGGCCGACGACAAGGCCGCGAAGGAGGCCGAGGAGAAGGCCGAGGCCGCGCGCAAGAAGGCCGACGAGGCCAAGAAGAAGGCCGAGGCCGAGGACGGGGACAAGGACGGGGACAAGGACGGCAAGTCCGGGTCCGGGTCCGGGTCCACCCCGTCCGGGTCCGCCGGTGACGACGCCGCCGATGGCACCGACGGCACCGACGGCAAGGACGGAGCCGACGACGGCACGTCCGAGTCCACTCCGTCCGGCGACGCGGACAACAACGACTCCGGCGGCGACGAGGGCTCGGCTGAGGAGCCCGCCGAGCCCAAGAACCCGCTGGACCCGCTGGGTGTCGGCGACGCCCTCAAGGACATCCTCACGCCCGACGAGAAGGAGGCGGCCGAGAAGGAGCAGGCCGACCCGAAGCCGCCGGACTCCGCGGACGCCGAGGACGACACGGACTCCGACGCCAAGGCCGACGAGGACTCCGACCAGCCCACCAAGCCCGTCGAGGACACCGTCGGCAAGGCGGAGGACGGTCTCAAGGACGGCCTGAAGGACACCGCGGACAAGGCGAAGGACGGTGTCGACGACACCGTCGAGAAGGCCGAGGAAGCCGCGGAGAAGGCCGAGAAGGCGGCGGAGAAGGCCAAGGACAAGGCCGACCCCGAGTCCGACGGGGCCAAGGACCCGATGGCACCGGACGAGAACGGCAAGAAGCCGTTCCCCTGCGTGGTGGAGAAGAAGGTCGACGGCGACGACGAGCAGGCGCCCGCGCCGATCCCGAACCAGCCGTGGCACCTGGAGGCCAGCTCGCTGCTCCTCAAGGGCGCGGACTACAAGGGCGTCGTGAACCTGAAGATGCCCAACGGCCAGACCAAGCAGGCGCTGAAGTACATCATCAGCGGCGGTACGGACATCGGCGACCTGCACCAGATCGTCGAAGGCCCGGGCGGCAAGAAGTACCACGTCCAGGCCGCCAAGGGCTCCACGTCCACGATCCGCAACGGCGACACGACGATGTACACGGAGCGGATCTCCGGCAACCTCTTCGGTCTGATCCCGATCACCTTCGACCCGGAGCACCCGCCGCCGCTCAACCTGCCACTGATCTACTTCACGAACGTGAAGGTCCAGCAGGCGGGCCAGTTCGGCGGCGAACTCACCGTCCCCGGCCTGCACCAGTCGATCACCGACTGAGCACGGAGACCCGAGGACCGCACACCCGAAGACCCGTTCCGGGAGCCGCAGAGCGCTGAGGGCGCCCCCTGTCGCAGGGGGCGCCCTCAGTGTCGTACGGAAGTGTCGTACGGAACAGCCGTACCGAATCAGTCCCGGTCGCCGCCGCCCAGGTGGTGGACCCGGACCATGTTGGTGGTGCCGGGGATGCCGGGGGGCGAGCCGGCCGTGATGACCATGGTGTCGCCGTCGTTGTAGCGCTGGAGCTTGAGGACCTCGGCGTCGACCAGTTCGACCATGGCGTCCGTGTTGTCCACGTGCGGCACGACGTAGGCCTCCACGCCCCAGCTCAGGGCGAGCTGGTTGCGGGTGCTGGCGTCCGTGGTGAAGGCCAGGATCGGCTGCGCCGCGCGGTAGCGGGACAGACGGCGGGCCGTGTCACCGGACTTGGTGAAGGCGACCAGCGCCTTGCCGTCGAGGAAGTCGGCGATCTCGCAGGCCGCGCGGGCCACCGAACCGCCCTGCGTGCGCGGCTTCTTGCCGGGCACGAGCGGCTGCAGGCCCTTGGAGAGCAGCTCGCCCTCGGCGGCGGTGACGATCTTCGACATGGTCTTGACCGTCTCGATCGGGTACGCGCCGACGCTCGACTCGGCCGACAGCATCACCGCGTCCGCGCCGTCCAGGATCGCGTTGGCGACGTCGGACGCCTCGGCGCGCGTGGGGCGGGAGTTGGTGATCATCGACTCCATCATCTGGGTCGCGACGATCACCGGCTTGGCGTTGCGGCGGCACATCTCCACGAGGCGCTTCTGCACCATCGGGACCTTCTCGAGGGGGTACTCGACGGCCAGGTCGCCGCGGGCGACCATCACGCCGTCGAAGGCCGCCACGACGGCCTCCATGTTCGCCACCGCCTGCGGCTTCTCCACCTTGGCGATGACGGGGACCCGGCGGCCCTCCTCGTCCATCACCTTGTGGACGTCCTTGACGTCGTTCGCGTCCCGCACGAAGGACAGCGCCACCAGGTCGCAGCCCATCTTCAGCGCGAAGCGCAGGTCCTCGATGTCCTTCTCGGACAGGGCGGGGACGTTCACGGCCGCGCCGGGCAGGTTGATGCCCTTGTGGTCCGAGATGACGCCGCCCTCGATGACGATCGTCTTGACGCGCGGGCCCTCGATCCCGGTGACCTTCAGCTCGACGTTGCCGTCGTTGATGAGGACCGGGTCGCCCTTGGTCACGTCGCCGGGCAGGCCCTTGTAGGTGGTGCCGCAGATCGACTTGTCGCCGGGGACGTCCTCGGTGGTGATGGTGAACTCGTCACCGCGCACCAGCTCGACGGGTCCCTCGGCGAAGGTCTCCAGACGGATCTTCGGGCCCTGAAGGTCGGCGAGGACGCCGACCGCGCGGCCCGTCCGCTCGGCCGCGGCACGGACGCGGTCGTACCGGCCCTGGTGCTCGGCGTGCGTGCCGTGGCTGAAGTTGAAGCGGGCCACGTTCATGCCGGCCTCGATCAGCGAGACGAGCTGCTCTTCGGTGTCGACGGCGGGGCCCAGTGTGCAGACGATTTTGGAACGGCGCATGGGGCGATCCTATCGGTTTGTTTCGCTACGGAATATTCCGTCTGGTGGAATCTACAAATGGGCGAGTAGGTGCTCAGCTGTTCTTTCCGGCCAGTGCAGCCAGTGCATAAGTCTGCGTCGCGATTTCCAGTTCTTCGTCGGTCGGCACGACGGCGACCTTGACCCGCGCGTACTCCGGCGAGATCAGCCGCGGCTCGTCGCTCCGGACGCCGTTGAGGTCCCCGTCCACCGCGAGGCCCAGCTCCTCCAGACCCGCGACGGCGGCCTCCCGCACCGGCGCCGCGTTCTCACCGACGCCCGCCGTGAACGCGATGGCGTCCACGCGGCCGAGTACCGCGTAGTAACCGCCGATGTACTTCTTCAGACGGTGGATATAGATGTCGAAGGCCAGTCGTGCCTGTTCGTCGCCTTCGTCGATCCGGCGCCGGATCTCCCGCATGTCGTTGTCGCCGCACAGACCGATCAGACCGCTCTTCTTGTTGAGAAGAGTGTCGATCTCGTCGATGGACAGACCGCCGACGCGTGCCAAATGGAAAATGACGGCCGGGTCCAGGTCTCCTGAGCGCGTACCCATCACGAGCCCCTCCAAAGGCGTCAGACCCATGGAAGTGTCCACGCACCTGCCGCCGCGCACGGCGGAGGCGGACGCCCCGTTGCCGAGGTGCAGCACGATGACGTTCACGTCCTCGGGAGCCTTGCCGAGCAGCTTCGCGGTGGCCCGCGACACGTACGCGTGCGAGGTGCCGTGGAAGCCGTACCGGCGCACGCGGTGCTCGTCGGCGGTGGCCACGTCGATCGCGTAGCGGGCGGCCGACTCCGGCATCGTCGTGTGGAAGGCGGTGTCGAAGACGGCGACCTGGGGCAGGTCGGGCCGCAGTGCCTGCGCCGTGCGGATGCCGGTGATGTTGGCGGGGTTGTGCAGCGGGGCCACCGGCACCAGGCGCTCGATCTCGGCGAGCACCGCGTCGTCGATGACCGTGGGCTCGGTGAACTTCAGGCCGCCGTGCACGACCCGGTGGCCGATCGCGGCCAGCTCCGGCGAGTCAAGGCCGAGCCCGTCGGCGGCCAGCTCCTCGGCGACGGCCTTCAGCGCGGCCTCGTGGTCGGCGATCGGGCCGGTGCGCTCGCGCTCGGCGCCGCCGCCCGTCAGCGGGGTGTGCTTGAGCCGCGAGGTCTCCTCGCCGATGCGCTCGACGAGGCCCATCGCGAGGCGGCTGCTGTCCGCCATGTCCAGCAGCTGGTACTTCACCGACGAGGAGCCGGAGTTGAGGACGAGGACTCGCGTGGAGGGGGTCGAGCTCACTGGGGGGTTGCCTTCTCGTTCGGGGACTGGACGGGGGACTGGGACTGGATCGCCGTGATGGCGACGGTGTTCACGATGTCCTGGACGAGCGCGCCGCGGGACAGGTCGTTCACGGGCTTGCGCAGGCCCTGCAGGACCGGGCCCACGGCGATCGCGCCGGCCGAGCGCTGCACGGCCTTGTAGGTGTTGTTGCCGGTGTTCAGGTCCGGGAAGATCAGCACGCTGGCCTGGCCCGCGACGTCGGAGCCCGGCAGCTTGGTGGCCGCGACGGACGGCTCGACGGCGGCGTCGTACTGGATCGGGCCCTCGATCTTCAGGTCCGGGCGCTGCGCCCGCACCAGCTCGGTGGCCTCGCGCACCTTGTCGACGTCGGCGCCCGAGCCGGAGGTGCCGGTGGAGTACGACAGCATCGCGATGCGCGGCTCGACGCCGAACTGCGCGGCCGTGGCGGCCGACTGGACGGCGATGTCCGCGAGCTGCTCGGCGTTCGGGTCCGGGTTGACCGCGCAGTCGCCGTACACGAGGACCTTGTCCGCCAGGCACATGAAGAAGACGGACGACACGATCGACGCGTCCGGCTTCGTCTTGATGATCTCGAAGGCGGGGCGGATGGTGGCGGCGGTCGAGTGCACCGAGCCGGACACCATGCCGTCGGCCAGGCCGCCCTGCACCATCAGCGTGCCGAAGTAGTTCACGTCCGCCACCACGTCGTACGCCAGCTCCACCGTCACGCCCTTGTGGGCGCGCAGGCGGGCGTACTCCTCGGCGAAGCCCTGGCGCAGCTCGGACGTCGCCGGGTCGGTGAGCTGGGCGTCCGCGAGGTCGATGCCGAGGTCCGCGGCCTTCTTGCGGATGGTCTCCACCGGGCCGAGCAGCGTCAGGTCGCACACGCCGCGGCGCAGCAGCACTTCGGCGGCGCGCAGCACCCGCTCCTCGGTGCCCTCGGGCAGCACGACCCGGCGCCGGTCGGCGCGGGCCCGCTCCAGCAGCTTGTGCTCGAACATCATGGGCGTGAGGCGGTCGCTCGCGAGCACCGAGAGGCGCTTGAGCAGGTCGGTGGTGTCCGTGTACCGCTCGAAGAGGCCGAGCGCGGTCTCCGCCTTGCGGGGCGTCGCCGCGTTCAGCTTGCCCTCCAGGGCGAAGAGCTCCTGGGCCGTCGGGAAGGAGCCGCCGGTCACCGCGACCACGGGCGTGCCGGGCGCGAGCCGGTCGGCCAGGCGCAGGATCTCCGGCCCCGGCTGCTCGTTCAGGGTCAGCAGGACGCCCGCGATGGGCGGGGTGCCGGCGCTGTGCGCGGCCAGCGCGCCCACCACCAGGTCGGCGCGGTCGCCGGGGGTCACGACCATGCAGCCCGGGGTCAGGGCGTTCAGGAAGTTCGGCAGCATGGCGCCGCCGAAGACGAAGTCGAGGGCGTCGCGGGCCAGGCCCGAGTCGTCGCCGAGCAGCACCTTGCCGCCGAGGGCGTGGGTGATCTGCGCGACGGTCGGCGCCGACAGGGCGGCCTCGTCGGGGAGCACGTAGCAGGGCACCGGGAGGCGGGCCTGAAGGCGCTCGTGTATCTCGTCGCGGTCGGCGGGGGCCACGCGGTTGGTGACCATCGCGAGGACGTCGCAGCCGAGGGACTCGTACGCGCGATAGGCGTTGCGGGTCTCGGCGCGCACCGACTCGGCGGTCTGGTTCTTGCCGCCGACCACGGGAAGCACCGAGGCGCCGAACTCGTTCGCAAGGCGGGCGTTCAGCGACAGCTCGTCGGGGAGCTGGGTGGCGGCGAAGTCGGTGCCGAGGACCAGGACCACGTCGTACTCACGGGCGACGGCGTGAAAACGGTCGACGAGCTGGGAGACCAGCTCGTCGGTGCCCTTCTCGGCCTGCAGCGCGGACGCCTCGTGGTAGTCCATGCCGTACACGGACGCGGGGTCCTGCACGAGCCGGTAGCGGGCGCGCAGCAGCTCGAAGAGGCGATCGGGCCCGTCGTGGACGAGCGGGCGGAAGACGCCCACGCGGTCGACCTGACGGGTCAGGAGCTCCATGACCCCCAGCTCGACGACCTGCCGGCCGTCGCCCCGGTCGATCCCGGTCACGTACACGCTGCGCGTCACGCGTGCTCTCCGTTTCTACGTCGCTGAAGGTGGCTGCCCGCGGGGCAGGGCATCGCCGCAGGTGACGGCACCGGCAGGGCCGGAAAAACACCCGATATTGTTGGCTGTGCCCTCTTGACAATACCTCTGCGGCTGGCTAGGTCGCAGGCCGGACGACAGACGGCGGTCCCTCCGCGGCCGTGGAACAATCGGATCGGCTCACAAGGAACAGCAGCGAGCAGGAGACTCAGCGCGATGCGTATCGGAATTCTCACCGCGGGCGGCGACTGCCCCGGCCTCAACGCAGTGATCCGGTCGGTCGTGCACCGAGCGGTCACGAACTACGGCGACGAGGTCATCGGCTTCGAGGACGGGTACGCGGGCCTGCTGGACGGCCGCTACCGCACCCTGGACCTGAACGCGGTCAGCGGCATCCTGGCCCGCGGCGGAACGATCCTCGGCTCGTCGCGCCTGGAGCGCGGCCGCTTCCGCGCGGCCTGCGACAACGCCAAGGAACTGATCGAGAAGAGCGGCTTCGACGCGCTCATCCCGATCGGCGGCGAGGGCACCCTGACGGCGGCGAAGATGCTGTCGGAGGCGGGTGTCCCGGTCGTCGGCGTCCCCAAGACCATCGACAACGACATCTCGTCCACGGACCGCACCTTCGGCTTCGACACCGCCGTCGGCGTCGCCACCGAGGCGATGGACCGCCTGAAGACCACCGCCGAGTCGCACCAGCGCGTCATGGTCGTCGAGGTCATGGGCCGGCACGCGGGCTGGATCGCCCTGGAGTCCGGCATGGCGGGCGGCGCCCACGCCATCTGCCTGCCCGAGCGGCCCTTCGACCCGGCCGACCTGGTCAAGCTGGTCGAGGAGCGGTTCGCGCGCGGCAAGAAGTTCGCGGTGATCTGCGTCGCCGAGGGCGCGCACCCCGCCGACGGCACCATGAACTACGGCAAGGGCGCCATCGACCAGTTCGGCCACGAGCGCTTCCAGGGCATCGGCACGGCCCTCGCCTTCGAGTTGGAGAGCCGCCTCGGCAAGGAGGCCAAGCCGGTCATCCTCGGCCACGTCCAGCGCGGGGGCACGCCGACGGCGTACGACCGGGTCCTCGCCACCCGCTTCGGCTGGCACGCCGTGGAGGCCGTGCACCGCGGGGACTTCGGCAACATGACGGCGCTGCGCGGTACGGACGTCGTGATGGTGCCGCTGGCGGAGGCGGTCACCGAGCTCAAGACGGTCCCGAAGGACCGGATGGACGAGGCGGAGTCGGTCTTCTAGGGGGTCTGTGCGTCCGACCGTGCCGGTCGGTGGGTGGTTGTCGCCCTTCGGGCTCGTCCTCAATCTCCCCCAAGCTCTCAAGGAGCAGGGGGGACCCCCTCGACGGGCTGAAATGGCTTCCCGCTCGTCCTTGAGCTGCCCGGAGGGGCTCAAGACGTCGGCACCAGCGGCCAGAAGTGGTCCAGGATGCGGTCCAGGAAGTCGCGGCCCGCGTGCCCCGACGCGTCCGCGCCCGCCCCGCCGCCCCAGCTGAGGGTGCGCACCATGCGCGCCTGGTACTCGTCGTGCAGCTTGCGCAGCGGGCCCTCGATGTCCCGCTTCTCCACGGCGAGCAGCTTGCTGACCGGGCGTACGTAGCCCTGCCAGCGGGTCGTCACCGCGCTGCGCAGCAGCTCGGCGAGGGCGTCCGCGCGGCCCGTCACCGTGACGAAGTCCGGCAGGGGCAGGCGGAGCGTGCGCGCCAGGGCCGCGGACTGGCGGTCGGAGCCGCGCCACTCGTTGGTCTCCTCCATGCGCAGATACGCCTGGATCTCCACGCCCGCGCCGCGCGCCACGTCCTCCGGGGCGAGGCCGCGGGCCAGCCGGTGCTCGCGCAGCGTCGTCGCGGCGCCCATGAGCTCGCCCGGCGAGCACCACAGCGTCGCCGCGAGCGCGGCCAGTTCGGCGGCCGTCGGCGACGCGAGACCGCGCTCCCACGCCATGACGTGGTCCGGAGTGATGTGGGCGAGGCCGTAGCTCGCCCGCATGCCGTACGCGACGTGGCCCGGCGCCATTCCCAGTGCTTCACGGAGGCGGCGCGCGGCAGGGAAGTTGAACGGAGGCGTGGGCTGGCTCGGTTGCACGGGCACACGCTATGGGTGCGCGGGGGTGGCGACTACGGTTTGTTCACACAGGGTTGCAGCTCGTACGAAGCTACGGCTGGCGGGGCGCCCTCTGCGTGCCTCCGTGCGCCCTGTCGTTGGGGTGCCCTCTGCCTGGGTTGGCGTCGATCGCGCTTCGCGCTCGTCCTCAAGCGCCGGACGGGCTATTTATGGTGCCGGGCGGGCTATTCATGGCTGTCCGTGGTCATCTGTCAGGATCCGGTCGACGTTGGCCCGGCGGGTTTCGTTGGCCTGGCGGGCCGCTGCCAGTTCGGTGGCGTAGCGGCGGATCAGTTGGCGTTGGACGTCCGCCTCCGCGCGGGACCAGGTCCGTACCAGGGACGTCTTCTGCTTGCAGGCCGCGTCCGCCAGGGCTACCGCTCGCTCGCGGCCCGAGATCCTGGGGGAATCGAGGTCCCACTTCTTGTTCAGCGCGGCGGCCTCGGGGGTCGGGTAGTGGTGGCCCCGCTCGCGCATGCAGTCGCTCCAGGCCTTCTTGGCGGCGCGTACGCCGGGGGTCCGCGCCGACTTCTTGAGGGCTTCGGCCTCCAGTTGGAAGACCAGGAAGGTCTGCTTCTTGGGAACGCCCCGGTGGATGGCGGCCGTTGCCCGGGCGCGGCAGCCGGGGTGGCGTTTGTCGCCGTCCAGGGCCGCTTTCTGGCGGGCCGTCAGCTCGTGCAGGAAGTAGCGATTGCGGCGCTCGCGGGCGGGGTCGACGGGCGGGTGGTAGCCGGACTTCTGGGCGTCGGCCCCCTCGGTGACGCCGTAGCGGCGCGACGGGGGATCGGCGTCCGCGCGGGAGACCGGCGGCGGGTTCCACGGGACGCCGCGCTGCTTCATGCAGGCGCGGACCAGCCGGTCGTCGGCCAGACGCGTCTTGTGGAACAGCCCGTCGTGCTGGTCGGAGTAGGGGTCGAGGGGCAGCGGCGGGCGAGTCCCCGGCATCCCGCCCGCCGCGTTCCCCCGGGCCCCGCCGTCCCCGTCGTCGTCCGCGGTGCGGGCAGTGCACGCGGCCAGAGACAGGAACAGGGACAGCAGGGCGACTCCCCGCAGCGCCGACACGGGAAGGACGTGTCGCTTCACGGGGAGGGACCTCAGCAGACGAACGAGTGCGAGCTGGCGCGGTTGTCGCCGACGTTCTCGTCCTCCAGGAACGCCTTCTCGCGGTCGATGTAGAGGGTGGTGCGCGCGCCTCCGTGACCCACGTGCTGCCACAGGATGACTCCGCAGTACGTCCTGTTGCGAGCGGAGCTGGCCTCGTTGTCGAGGACGTCCACCTCGTCGTGGGCGGGCACCTTCTTGTCCCGCCACTTGTTGTTGTTGTAGTTGCCGTCCTCCCGCGCGTTCCACTGGGCGAAGCCGTAGGTGTCCCACTGGCTGCCCCGGTTGAAGTAGGGGTTCTCCCAGAGGCAGAACTCCCGCTTGTCGCAGGTGTAGTCGTCCGCAGAGGCGGTGCCCACGCCGGTCAGCGTGCTCACTCCGAGGACGACCCCGGCCATGACCGCCCAGCTCTTCTTGTCGCGCAGCATGCAGTTCCCCCTTGCCCGGGCCCCGGCACCGTGCGTCCGGGGCTTCGTTCCTGGGCTCTCACTCTGCCGCCCGCGCGACGCCGTGTCGTTGGTGATCGGTGGCCGCTTCCTGCGCGCTGCGTGCCCGGAAGTCCCGGGGCGTCATCCCGTACGCGGCGCGGAAGGCGCGGCTGAAGTCGGCCGCCCGCACCAGTCCCCAGCGGGCGGCGACGGAGTGGATGGGCAGCGCGCGCAGCGCGGGGTCGGCCAGGTCGCGACGGATCCGTTCCAGGCGCTGGGTCCTGATCCAGGCGGCGAGGGTGGTCTCCTCGCCCTGGAAGAGGCGGTGCAGATGGCCGACCGAGATGTGGTGGGCGGCGGCGATGCCGCGCGGGCTCAGCTCCGGGTCGCCCAGCCGGCGCCGGGCGTGGTCCTTGACCCTGAGCACCAGGGTGCGGTGCCGGGCGTCGCGGGCCGCACCGGTGTCGGCGTCGAGGGTGTGACAGATCAGCGACGTGATCAGGTCGACGACGACCTGCTGCAGGCGCGGTCCGTCGGCCGGGCCGAACGAGCGGGTGTCCGCGATCAGTTGGGCCAGGACGGTGGCGAGCAGGGCGCCGGGCCCGCAGCGGGCGGTCAGGCTCCCCCCGGCGAGCGGCCCGTCGACGCCGCCCGCGGGCAGTGGAAGGAGCTCCTTGGGGACGAACACGCCGGTGCCCGCGACCCGCCGGCACCCGGGGTCGGTGGTCGCCCGCATCAGGGTCGGGCGCGAGGTGTCCTGGAGCACGATGTCGCCGGGCCGGTGGCGGAACGAGCCGTGCCGCGCCGCCACCTCCATCGTGCCGCTGCGCGGCAGCGACACATGACACAGCGCCGGGTCGGACCGCCTGATCAGGGCCGGGGTGCGGCGCAGCGTCAGCGGCGGGTGCGCGATCGTCCACAGCTGGACGGCGCCGAACCGGAGCAGCCGCTGCGTCGCCGGGAAGTCGGCGGTGTCGTCGCACGTCAGGTCGGTGGGCGCGTACGTCCGGTGGAGGTGGTCGCGCCAGAGGTCGAAGCGGTCGTGCGCGGGCACGACGTCGGTACGCAGCAGCGTCTCGCCGAGCATGTGGTGAACCCCCGTGTCGGTGCTCATTCCGATCGGGCCTCAGCCGATCGGACCTCGTCCGATCCGATCTCGTCGGATCTGATCCGACGGTGGCACACCGCGCCCAGGCACCCCGCACCGCCCCGCGCGGATCAGCCTTTGACAGTCCCGCGGATCAGCCCTTGACGGCCCCGCCCAGCGCGAACCCGCCGCCGAGGCGGCGCGCGACCAGCACGTAGAGGAGGATCACCGGCGTCGAGTAGATCATCGAGAACGCCGCCAACTGCCCGTACACGATGGCGCCCTTGCTGCCGAAGAAGTCGTTGATGCTCACCGCCGCCGGCATCTGGTCGGGCGACAGGAGCAGCATGAAGGGGACGAAGAAGTTGCCCCACATCATGACGAAGGAGAAGACCGTCACGACGGCCACGCCCGGGCCCATCAGGGGCAGGACGATGCGGATCAGGGACTGGAAGGACGAGGCTCCGTCCGTCCAGGCGGCCTCCTCCAGCTCCTTGGGGACGCCGTCCATGAAGTTCTTCATCAGCCAGATGGCGAACGGGAGTTGGGAGGCGGCGAAGAAGAAGATCGTGCCCTGCATCGTGTCGATGAGGTCGACCCGGACGAACAGCGCGTACACCGGCACCATGATCGCGGTGATGGGCAGGCTGGTCGCGAACAGGATCGTGAGCATGAACGGGCGGTTCAGGCGCGACCTGTAGCGGGACAGCGGATACGCCGCGAGGGCCGCGCTCACCACGGTCAGCAGGGTGCCGCCGCCGCACAGCAGCAGGCTGTTGAGCATCGGCGTGAAGGTGATCTCGTCGGTCAGGACCGCGTCGAAGTTGTCGAGCGTGATGCCGTCCGGGGCCTTCACGCCCACGTCGGCCTTGGGATCCAGCGCGGAGAGCAGCACCCAGGCGAGCGGCACCGCGAAGGCCGCGGCGACCGCGAGCAGCCCGATGTCCGCGGCCAGCCTGCGGCTTCTCGTACGGCGAGCGGACACTCAGACCTCCGTGCGCAGCAGACGCATGTAGACGAGCGAGAACAAGGACCCCACCAGAAGCAGCAGCAGGGCCACCGCCGTGCCGTAGCCGATCATGCTTTTCTGGAAGGCCTGTTCGTACATGAAGAGCGGGAGGGTCTGGCTGCGGTTTCCGGGGCCGCCGCGCGTCATCACCCAGATCAGCCCGAAGACCGACAGGGTCTGGAGCGTGTTGAGCATCAGGTTGGTGCCGATGGAGCGGCGGATCATCGGGAGCGTGATGTGCCACATGCGGCGCCAGCCGCTCGCCCCGTCCACCTCCGCGGCCTCGGTGATCTCCTTGGGGATCTCGTTCAGCGCGGCGGAGTACACCAGCATCGAGAAGGCCGTGCCGCGCCAGACGTTCGCGAACGACACCGCGAGGATCGGCAGCGTGTACAGCCAGTTCTGGGACGGCAGATGGAGGAGGTCCAGGACCTCGTTGAGAGTGCCGTCGCGGCGGAAGAAGGCGTACAGCAAAAACCCCGCCACCACCTCGGGCAGCACCCACGCCGTGATCACCACGGCGCCCGTGATCGTACGGACCGGCTTCGACGCGCGCTGCATCAGGCTCGCCAGGGCCAGGCCCAGCGTGTTCTGCCCGACGATCGACGACAGGAACGTGAAGACCAGCGTCAGCCAGACCGCGTTGATGAAGTCCTCGTCGTCGAAGGCCGTGCGGAAGTTCTCGAAGCCGACGAACGACTCGTGCGCCTGGCCGGTGAGTTGGAGGTCGGTGAAGGCGATGTACGCGCAGTAGCCGATCGGGCCCGCGAGGAACAGGAGCATCAGGACGACGGCGGGGGACACGGGCAGGGCCCGGCCCAGGGAGCGGGCGAGCCGCCGGTGGCCCGGCGGCGGCGCCGTCACTTCTCGATCACCTTGCCGTCGGTGGCCGACTTGACCTCGTCGTCATAGCCGCTCGCCGCCTCGTCCACCGAGCCGTCCCCCGTCGTCACCCGCTCCATCGCCTCCTGCATCGCCGTGGAGACCTTCGGGTACGCGGGGAAGGCGGGGCGGTAGTGCGTCGAGGCAACCAGGTCGGTGAAGAACTTGATGCCGGGCTGTGCCTTCACGTACTCGGGATCCTTGGCGACGTCCGTACGCACCGAGATGCCGGAGTTGGCGACGTACCACTTCTTCGCGTTCTCCTTCGTCTGCATCGTCTCGATGAACTTGAACGCCAGGTCGGGGTTGCCCGCCTTCGACGGGATGGCCCAGGTCCAGCCGCCCGACATGCTCACCTTGCCGGGCGCCTGGCCGTGCTGCGTGGGCATGGCTGCGAGCCCCAACTCCTTGGACCACTCCGGCCATTCGTGACCGGAGCCCGGCAGCCAGTCCTGCGGCAGCCAGGAGCCGTCCAGGTTGATGCCGAGCTTGCCCTTGGGCAGGAACTCGCCGCGCACCCGCGTGGCCATGTTCGGGTCGAGGGCGTCCTCGACGTCCGGGCCGAGCCTCTCCTTGTAGACGGTCTCCACGAACTTCAGGGAGTCCTTGAAGCCCTGGCCGCCCACGACCCACTTCTTCGCCTTCGGGTCGTACAGCGGGTTCTCGCCCGTGCCGTAGAGCAGCATCTCCAGGCCCTGCATGGCCGAGGTCTCGCCGCCGGGCTTGCCCGTGTAGACGTTCAGCGGGACGACGCCCGGCACCTTCTTCTTGATGGTGCGGGCCGCCTCCAGCAGGTCGTCCCAGTTCTTCGGCTGCCAGTCCTGCGGCAGGCCCGCCTTCTTGAAGATGTCCCGGTCGAACCACAGCCCGCGCGTGTCCGTGCCGTCCGGCACGCCGTACGTCTTGCCGTCCTCCGCCTTCGCCGCCGCCTTGGCCGTGCCGATGAAGTTCGGCCACTCCTTCCACTTGTTCAGATAGGGGTCGAGCGGCTTCAAGTACCCGCTGGTGATGTCGGAGTTGATGAGGAACGTGTCCTCGTAGACCAGGTCCGGCGCGGTCTTGGGGGAGCGCAGCATCTGCTGCACCTTCGTGTAGTACTCCGCGTCCGGTGCCTTGATCGGCACCAGCTTGACCTTCTTGCCGGGGTTCGCCTTCTCGAACTGCTTCTTCATCGACTCCAGGTAGGTGTCCATCACCCGGATCTGGTTGTCCATGGACTGCTTGTACGACACCTTCACGGTGTCCGGGTCGTCACCGGAGCCACCACCGCACGCGGTGAGGGTGGAGGCGGCGAGCACGGCTGCCAGGAGCAGTGGGGCGGGAGCGGTGGGGCGCACGGGCACGACCTCCTACGGTCCGACGCGGCTGCGCCGCCGCACGCGGCGGCTGCCGGTGCGGTGAACGTAAGCGCGGGCTCGGACCAAGGTCAATGCCCTTGCAACGGGCTTGCGTTGCCCGGGTCCCGTCGTGTGGATCAGGCCGGCGGCAGCCAGCGGTAGATCAGTTCCGGGCGGCCCACGTGGCCGTACTGGGGGCTGCGGGCGGCGCGGCCCGTGGACACCAGGTGCTCCAGGTAGCGGCGGGCCGTGATGCGGGACAGGCCCGTGGAGTCCGCCGTCGCCGCGGCGGTGCGGCCCTCGGGGGCGGCGTCCTGGAGCGTACGGGTCACCTTCTCCAGGGTGGGGCCGCTGAGCCCTTTGGGCAGGGCGGCGGGGGCGGGGGAGCGGAGGGTGGCCAGGGCGCGGTCGACCTCGTCCTGGCCCGTCGCCTCGCCCGCGGCGGTGCGGAATTCCGCGTAGCGGGTGAGGCGGTCGCGCAGGGTCGCGAAGGTGAAGGGCTTCAGTACGTACTGGACCACGCCGAGGGAGACGCCCTCGCGGACCACCGCCAGGTCGCGGGCCGACGTCACCGCGATGACGTCCGCGCGGTGGCCCGCGGCGCGCAGGGTGCGGGCGAGGGCCAGGCCGTGGCCGTCGGGGAGGTTCAGGTCCAGGAGGATCAGGTCGACGGGCGTTCTGTCCAGGGCGCGGCGGGCTTCCGCGGCGGTGTGGGCCGTGGCTGTCGCCTCGAAGCCGGGGACTCTGTTGACGTAGAGGACGTGGGCGTCCGCCGCGACGGGGTCGTCTTCGACGACCAGGACCCGGATGTTTGGCTCGGTCATCTGTCGGCCTTTCCGTCTGTACGCACGCCGCCCACGGCCGGTACGGCCTCCAGCGGCAGGCTCGCCGTGAACTCCGCCCCGCCGCCCTCCGGTTCCGTCAGTGTCAGTGTCCCCCCGTGCCGGGTCACCGTCTGGTGGACCAGGGAGAGGCCGAGGCCCCGGCCCGAGGGGGCCTTCGTGCTCCAGCCGTGCCGGAAGACCGCCTCGCGCTGGGAGGGGTCCACGCCGGGGCCCGTGTCCGTGACCCGGAGGAGCAGGCCGCCGGACGCTCCACCGGCCGTGCGGGCCGTCACCGTGACGCGGGCCGCGGGGGAGCCCTGGGCCGCGTCCACGGCGTTGTCGATGAGGTTGCCGAGGATGGTCACCAGGTCGCGCGGCGGCAGTCCGGGCGGGAGCATGCCGTCGTCGATGCTGGTGTCGGCGGAGACGACCAGCTCCACGCCGTGCTCGTTGGCCTGGGCGGCCTTGCCGAGCAGCAGGGCGGCGAGGACGGGTTCGTTGACGGCGTCGACGACCCGGTCGGTGAGGGCCTGCGCCAGCTCCAGCTCGGCGGTGGCGAACTCCACCGCCTCGTCCGCGCGGCCGAGCTCGATCAGCGAGACGACGGTGTGCAGCCGGTTCGCGGCCTCGTGGGCCTGCGAGCGCAGCGCCCGGGTGAAGCCGCGCTCGGAGTTCAACTCGCCTGCCAGGGCCTGGAGTTCGGTGTGGTCGCGCAGGGTCACCACGGTGCCCTCGCGGTCGCCGCCGGACACCGGCGAGGTGTTCACGACCAGCACCCGGTCGGCCGTCAGGTGCACCTCGTCCACGCGCGGCTCGGCGTCGAGCAGCGCGCCGGTGAGCGGCGCGGGAAGGCCGAGGTCGGTGACGTACCGGCCGACGACGCCCTCGGGCACCCCGAGCAGCTCGCGCGCGCCGTCGTTGATGAGCGCGACGCGCCGCCGCCCGTCCAGCATCAGCAGCCCCTCGCGCACGGCGTGCAGCGTGGCCTCGTGGTAGTCGTGCATGCGGCTCAGCTCGGCGGCGTTCATGCCGTGGGTGCTGCGGCGGAGCCGGGCGTTGATCACGTACGTACCCACGGCGCCGAGCACGAGCGCGCCGGCCGCGACGCCGAGCAGCGCCACGAGCTGGCCGCGCGCCTTCTCGCTGATCTCGTCGATGGTGATGCCCGCGCTGACCAGGCCGACGATGCGGCCGCTGTCGCCGCGCCGGTCGTCCCCGCCGTCGAGAACGGGCGTGACCACGCGCACGGACGGGCCGAGGGTGCCGGTGTAGATCTCGGTGAACGTCTGGCCGCGCAGCGCCTCCGCGGTGTGCCCGAGGAAGCGCTCGCCGATGCGGTCCGGGTCGGGGTGGGTCCAGCGGATACCGCGCGGATCCATGATCGTCACGAACGCGACGCCGGTGTGCCGCTGCACGTCGGATGCGTACGGCTGAAGACTGCGGGACGGATCGTCACCGCGGATCGCCTCCCGCACCGAGGGCGCGTCCGCCACCGCGCGGGCCGCCGCCGTGGCCTGGCGGCGCGCGGCCTCCTCCGCCTGGTGCCGGTCGCTCAGGTACGTGAACAGGGCACAGCCCGCGACCACGACCGCCACCAGGACCACCTGCATCGCGAAGAGCTGACCGGCGAGGCTGCGGGGGCCGCGGGGTCGGCGGGGCGGGCGGGGGGCCTGGGGCATGGTGCCAGTCTGCCGTGGCGGCTGTGTACGAACTAAATGAACGTAACCGTGACCGCCGTCACAGGCCAGGAGATAGTCACCCGGAATCGCCAGGACGTGAGCCGCACGACTAGCGACGACGACCAGCGAGGACGCAGACGCCGGTCGTACGCAGGTACGTAGCCCAAGGAGGCACCCGTGGCACAGGGACAGACGGCGGCCGACGCCGCCGGTACGGGCGGACCGCCCGCGAAGCGGGACCGGACCCACTACCTCTACATCGCCGTCATCGCCGCCGTACTGCTCGGCATCGCCGTCGGCTTCATCGCGCCGGACTTCGCCAAGGAGCTCAAGCCGATCGGCACCGGCTTCGTGAACCTGATCAAGATGATGATCTCGCCGATCATCTTCTGCACGATCGTGCTCGGGGTCGGTTCGGTGCGGCAGGCGGCCAAGGTCGGCAAGGTCGGCGGGCTCGCGCTCGCCTACTTCATGGCGATGTCGGTGGTCGCCCTCGCCATCGGCCTGATCGTCGGCAACATCCTGCACCCCGGCGACGGCATGGACCTGACCTCGTCGGACAAGAAGGCGGGCCACACCGCCGCCGACGAGGCGGACAAGGGCCTGGTCGACTTCGCGCTCGGCATCATCCCCAAGACGATGGTCTCCGCCTTCACCGAGGGCGAGGTGCTCCAGACCCTGCTCGTCGCCCTCCTCGTCGGCTTCGCCCTGCAGGCCATGGGCCGCACGGGCGAGCCGGTGCTCCGCGGGGTGCAGCACATCCAGAGGCTGGTCTTCCGCGTGCTCGGCATGATCATGTGGGCGGCGCCGCTCGGCGCGTTCGGCGCGATGGCCGCCGTGATCGGCGAGACCGGCACGGACGCCCTGAAGGCGCTCGCCACCATCATGATCGGCTTCTACGTCACCTGTGCCCTGTTCATCCTGGTGGTGCTGGGCACGCTGCTGCGCCTCGCGACCGGCGTGAACCTGTTCAAGCTGCTCAGGTACCTGGGCCGCGAGTTCCTCCTGATCCTCTCCACCTCCTCCTCGGAGTCGGCGCTGCCGCGCCTCATCGCGAAGATGGAGCACCTGGGCGTGAGCCGTCCCGTCGTCGGCATCACCGTGCCGACCGGCTACTCCTTCAACCTCGACGGCACGATGATCTACCTGACCATGGCGTCCCTGTTCATCGCCGACGCGATGGACCAGCCGCTGGGCATCGGCGAGCAGATCTCCCTGCTCCTCTTCATGATGATCGCGTCCAAGGGCGCGGCGGGCGTCTCCGGTTCGGGCATCGCCGTCCTCGCCAGCGGCCTCCAGTCCCACAAGCCCGCCCTGGTCGACGGCGTCGGCCTGATCATCGGCGTCGACCGCTTCATGAGCGAGGCGCGGGCGCTGACCAACTTCGCGGGCAACGCGGTGGCGACGCTGCTGATCGGTACGTGGACCAAGGAGGTCGATCGGGAGCGGGTCGCTGCCGTCCTGGACGGCAAGCTTCCCTTCGACGAGCGGACGTTGCTGGACGAGGACTCTCCGGCGGGGGCGGGGGCTGTTCCGGAGCCCGGCCGGGAGCCGGTGGTGCTGGAGAAGGAAGCGGCGAAGGTGTAGGTGCCCGGCCCCGGTCCGGAGGGCCGGGGCCTGTCGGCGGCGTACTCGCCGGCCGATGCCTCACGAGGGGTAGAGGTCGACCTCTTCACCGTCCGGGACCTTGTAGCAGCCGGAGACGAGGTTGAGGCTGAGCATGGGACGGTCACTCTTCGACATTTTGATGACCCTTATGCTGACCTTCTTGTTGTCGTTGTCGGCGACCAGGGTAAGACTCTTGTTCTTGCTGGTGTTCGGCCCATACTCGACGATCTTCCAGCCGTGCTTCGGCAATTCCCGCTTCAGTCGTGCCATCGCTTCGTCGAGGTCGCCCGCCGAGGCGGGGGTGAAGCTCCACGGGTGGAAGATGCTGAAGTGCGTCTTGGTGTCCTTTCCTGAGCATTCCGTGACACTCGGAAGGTTTTCTGACGCCTTTCCCTTCACGCCGATCAGGTCGTATACGCCGCTGGAGATCTTTTTCATCCTGTCGGACGCTTCGCGTGAGGTGCTCGTACCCGCGAACGGGGCGCCGTCGCTTTTATCTTCGTTCATTCCGCATCCAGTCAGGGTCATGAGTACAAGGGGTACGGCGAGCACGGAGGCGCGCGTCCTGGTTTTCACGTCTGGGTTCTCCTACTTTGCGCGCTTCACTTCGTCACTCGTCAATGGGTTGTTGGGCGGAGGCTCCAACTCCACTTCACCACCTTGCCCCGCCACTACCCGGGCTTGATTCAGCAGGCTCATCGACTTCTCGTCCCAGTAGCCACTGTGGCCTTCGGTGTCCGTGAGCATTTGGTTGGCGCCAAATATCGGATCGCTGGGGACGATGAAGATGCCCCCGCCATGCCCAAAGCGGCCCATGTCCGGAACCACGTCGCCCTTGGCCTCCTCGTTCCACACATGTCCCTTGGGGACATCCATCTCATCGGCACCCGAAACCTTCACGCCGGGGCTGCCCGCGAAGACGACATCATCGGCGTTGAGGCGCCCTGTCTCGGCCGCTGCACCGATGAGGGTCGACCCGTACGAATGACCGATCACGGTGCGGTGCGGTTCCGTTTCGCCGGTGTGTGATGCCCCCAGGCCGTCCAAGAAGCGGTTGAACGCCGGTGCGCCGTCGTACGCGTAGTGCTCGAAGGGTGCGTCCTTTTCGACGGTGTCAGGTGCGTCGTATCCGATCCAAGTGATGGTGGAAACGGACTTCCCTCCGGCCAGGCCGTCTGCCGAGTTCCATACCTTGACCGCGCGGTTTATGTCCCCTTCGGCCTTTCCGAGCTCCGCAGACGTCCCCGGCACGTAGACCGCCTGATGGTCTGCGGTGTCCGGATTTCCGTTGGCGACGATCGCGCGGCCGTCCCCCTCGGTGCTGAATCCCAGCAAGTAAGCCTCGGGCAGGCTTTTGGTGCTGTCGGGCGCGCTTTTGAAGCCGGACGCGTCGAAGCGCCGCTGGATCGCGTCCATACCGTCGATGGATTTGTGAGCGTTCTTCCGTGCCTCCTCCCACTTCTCCCATGCGGGGTTGTCGACTTTGACGCCCTTCATGATGGTCCCCGTCATGGGGTTGATGTAGTCCGTGTACCGAGCCGGCTCCGGATTCTTCTTCAGCCATGTCTCGTACTCGACCTGCGCGTTGCCGCGGGCCTCGGCGAGGACCATCCGGTTCGCCTCGTCCCGGACCGTGGACGGCAGGCCGTCCAAGTTGCCGACGGAATCCGGTCGCATGGCGATCCAGGCCGCCTTCTCGTCGGCGTCGAGGCCCTTCCACCACTCGGCGTTGGCCTTCGGGTCGCCCTTGCTGGGCGGCTGCGGCATCGAGTCGAGGTACTCCTTGCCCGCCGCCTTCACACCCTTGGTGTCCGACGAGACGTCGCTCCAGTCCCGGGCGCTGACGGTCAGGTCGTCGTCGGCCTTCAGCGCTCGCAGCTTCGGCGCCCACTTCGTGTCGGCCTCAGTCGCTTCCTTGAGGGCCGCGGCGATCGCGTCCGCGCAGTCCTGGGCGAGTCGGGCCTTGGGGTTGGGGTTGAAGTCGGCGGCCTGGCGGCCGACGGCGGAGGCGGTGTCGTCCGTCAGGCCGGTGGCCGTGCCGCCCTCCGGGGTCTTGCCGTCCTTGCTCTTCTCGCCGCCCGGCGGATAGCTGACGGAACCGTCGGCGTGCACGGTGAGGCCGGCGACCTTGGCGTCCGCCAGGGCCGCGTCGAGCTTCTTCTTGGCCGCTTCCATCTCGTACGAGAACGCGTCGAGGGCCGAACCGACGAGACCGCACTCGGTCTGGATGTAGTGGAAGTTCTTCCCCAGCTCCGTCAGCTGCTTGATCGCCGCCGCCGCGGTCTCGCCCTTCAACGACTTCCGCATGGCTACGGCGATCTGAGTCGTGACGCGGTCATGGGCCGCGTTCGCCATGTCGGAGGTGCGGCGGTAGCCGTCGGCCGCTTCCGCGTACTCGGACGGCTTGAGGGCCTTGAGGGTTGTGAGATCCATGACGTCCGACTACCGACCCTTGCCCTGGCCGCCGATCGCGGGAGTATCGCCGTACGCCACCTTCAAGTTGCCGATCTCGGCCATGATCGCTTCGTCGGTCTTCAACTGATCGTTGCCGGCCTTCTCCAGCAGATCCGCGAGCTTTCCGCACCGGCGGCTCACCTTCTTGACGTAGCGCTCCCAGGAGTCATGAACTTCCTTCTGTGCGGCCGCGGTTCGGCAGCCAGTGTCTGCTCCGAGGCCGCTCTGGCCCTCGGCGAGCTTCCCCAGCGCCTTGCCGATGCCTTCCCGGAGCGAGCCGACGTCGTGGCCGCCCTTGGACCAAGCCGCCTTGTCCGACACCAAGTCGCCGGAGCTGTCTCCGGGGCCGGTCGGCACCTGGTTCAGTTGCGTCTGTTCGCTGTGCTGAGCGGCAGCCTCGGTTTTGAGCCGCTCCCACTCCTCCCACGCCATGCGTGCCCCTCCCCGTTCATGTGCCATCGCAACGTTGCGGTGATCATCATGTACGGTACGGGTCCTCTCCGGCGTGGTCGGCCCGTTTCAGTCACCGTGGGCGGCTACTTGACGACTGACGTCAGGAACGCGTTCCAGGCCGGGAGGCCGAGGACCAGGGCGGGGCCTTGGGGGGTCTTGGAGTCGCGTATGCCGATGCTTCCCGTGGGGTGGCGGGTGAGGTCGGCGACCTCGACGCAACTGCTGGGCGTGCCGTCGCTGTACGACGATTTGCGCCACGCCCAGTCGGGGGCGAGGTCGGGCGCGTTGAAGCGAGCGTTCATGGGTTCACAGCTCTCGGTCTAGTCGGTGCAGAAACTTGGCGGTGTCCTCGGGCGGCAGAGCCGACGCGACCAGAGCGTCGAACCGGCGGGTGAAGCGGGCGACTTCACGCGGCTTGTCCGAGGTGGAAACGGCGTTCCATGCGCTGTCGATCTGGACTCGGGGCGGAATCCGGTCTCCCAGGTCGAGGATCGCGAAGTCGTTGGTGGTGCGGTACCCCCAACGGAACGGCAGTACTTGGAGCGTGACGTGCTCAAGAGTCGACACCTCCTCCAGTTTCGCGTACTGCTCGCGCATCGACGCGGCGCCTCCGACCGGATATCGCAGCGCGGCCTCGCCGAGGATGACGTGCAGCTTGACCGGGTCCTCGCGGGTGAGGATCTCCTGGCGTTTCATGCGTAGTTCCACGCTACTTCGGACGAGATCCGACGGCGTCTCCTCGACCGGCTTCTGCACCTCGTGCAGTGCGGTGGCGTAGTCCTCGGTCTGGAGGAGCCCGTGCACCAGCGTCGGGTGGTACGCCTTCATGCTGCGGGCCTCGGGCTCAAGGCCGACGAACGCAGGCAGTTCGGGCGGCATTGGGCCCCGGTACTGCGTCAGCCAATCCTGCGTCGACGACTCGCGGTTGAGGTTGATGAAGGACTCGATCACGGCCTCGTCCGTGACGCCGTACTTGCTCAGCAGCTTGCGCAAGTCGCCCACGTTCCGGAAGTTGAGGGCGCCGGTCTCGATCCGTTGCAGCGAGGTCTCGGAGATCTTCAGCCCTTGGACTGCCTGTTTCCGAGTAAGGCCGCCTCCGGTCTCGCCCTGTCCACAGGTCTCGCGCAACTGCCTCAGCTGTAGACCCAGTTCCAGGCGCTGACTGGTGCGCCCGCGCTTTGCTGCCATGCCGCCCGCTCTCATTGCGCAGTGTGCGTTAGTGGTTGCTGAGCGTCGAGCGTGGCATCCCCACCTGAGACCGTGCAGCCACTTGCGCATATTCCGGCATAGTCCAATGTTCCCCCGTTGGATATTCAGTGGCCTTTCGATTGCAACCGAACGGGCAGGCCCGCAACCGTAGTTGCATGACCAACCCAACCGCTGCCCCCTCCCCAGCCCTCCCCACCCGCGACTGGTCCTCCAGTTACCCAATGACCCGCGCGGCCGCGCGCCTGGCGCGCCTGCACACGCGCCGCAGGCTGACCTCCTGGCAGTGGCAGGGCGACATCGACGACGCCGTACTCGTCGTCTCCGAGCTCGTCGCCAACGCCGCGCGGCACGGCAAGGTGGCGGGCCACCACCTGTGGCTGCGGCTCGCCGTCGCAGAGGACGGCGGTCTCATCGTCGACGTCTCGGACCCGAATCCCGCGTTTCCCGGGTTCGGGTCCCGGGCCGCGGCGGCCGGGGCGTCGCTCGGGGAGGATGGGCGGGGGCTGCTGGTCGTACGCGAACTCGCTCACGAAGTGGGATGGTTCCTGCGTCCGGAGCAGGGCAAGACGGTCCGCGCCCGGATCCCCCGGGCGGATGCTTGAGGGTGGTCCGAGATCAGACGACGAGGAGCGTGCACACCGTGGATCAGGAGAACGTGGACCAGGAGAACGTGAGCGCCACCCTGATTGTCGGTGGGCCCGCCGAGAGGGTGTTCGCGGTGTTGGCGGACCCGACCACCCACGCCGCGATCGACGGCACCGGCTGGGTCTCGGAGGCTGTCGACCGGGCGCCGCTGACCGAGGCGGGACAGATTTTCCGGATGGGCATGTATCACCCCAACCATCCGGACGGTCGGTACCAGGTGGCCAACAAGGTCGACGTGATCGACCCGCCGCGCGCCGTCGGCTGGCTGACGGGGGAGGAGAAGGAGGACGGTCACCTGGAGTTCGGCGGCTGGAGCTGGCGTTACGACCTCGCGTCCCTCGGCCCGTCCGAGACCAGGGTCACGCTCACCTACGACTGGTCGGCGGTGCCGCAGTCCATCCGGGAGTACCTCCACTTCCCGCCGTTCGGCCCCGAGCACCTCACCAACTCGCTGCACCACCTGGCCGAGCTTGTCGGCTAGGGCGGACACGCCCTACGCCGTGTCCGCCCGCAGGAGCGCCGCGCCGAGCGGCGTCAACACATGCCGCACGGCGTTGCTCTGCCGGACGCTGGCGACCAGGCCCGCGCCGCGCAGGACGGCGGCGTGTTCGCTCGCCGAGGAGAGGGAGACCCCGGCCCGGTGCGCCAGTTCGGTGGTGGTGGGGTCGTCCCCGAGGGCCTGGAGCACCGCGGCCCGGGTGTGGCCGAGCAGGGGGGCCAGGCTCTTGTGCGGACAGGGAGTGTCGTCGGCTCTGCGCGGTCGGGCCGGGTAGACGAGCGTCGGCGGCAGTGCGGGGTCCGCGAGGGCGACCGGGCTGCGGGCGAAGCAGGACGGCACCAGGAGCAGCCCGCGCCCGTCCAGGTGCAGGTCACGGTCGACCGGGTACGCCACTTCCAGCACCGGCGACCGCCACCGCATCGCGGGGCCGTACGTCCGCAGCATCGCCTCCGCGCCGCCCTGCCACAGCGCGTGCAGGCGCAGGGCGCGGTCGCTGTTCGTACGGCGGCTGATGCGGGGCCAGTGGGGGCCGAGCGTCCTGTCGTGGTACGTCCGCACGGCGCGGGCCAGCCGGCGCAGCGCCGCGGGTTCGCCGTCCGCCAGGGAACGGGTCCAGGACGGCAGTCGGTTGCGGCCGCTCAGGACGGTGAGCTCGGCGCGCAGCCGGGTGCGCGGCGTACACATGAGCGCCTCCAGGCCGTGCTCCACTCCGGCCGCCCCCGCCGGCGGCGTGAGGAAGTCCGGGAAGTACCCGCGCCGCGGTACGAGCGGCAGGAGCATCCCGAGCGGCCCCTGCCTGGCGCCGTCCCCCGAACGGCGCCAGGCGGCCAGGGCCGGATCGGAGCCCTCGTCCCGCAGGCGGTGCAGACTCAGGACGGTCTCCCAGAGCGGGTCGGCTCCGTCCGAGACCCGGGTGCGGACGAGGTCCGCGGCGGTGAAATGGACACGCAGCACGTTGTGACTCCCCCGATGATCTCGAGCGGTCGCCGATCCCCCGAACGGCGGCACGGACGACGATCTCGACGCGGCGTGTCCCTGGCAAGCAGGACGCGTCCCGCTGGGACGGTGGGACGCCCGAATCCGCCCTGCCTGCTATGTTCTGCCGCTGTGGGACGGACACGGGGGCAAGCCCATGAGTGAGACTCGTGAACTCGCCGATCTTCTCCAGGAGTTGAAGGAACGCAGCGGCCGCAGCTACACCGCTCTCGCGAGCCGCACGGGCCTGAGTCGCTCCTCGGTGCACCGCTACTGCCAGGGCCTGACCGTGCCCGCCAGCTTCGGCACGGTCGAGCGGATCGCGCGGGTGTGCGGGGCGGGGCAGGGGGAGCTGGACAGGCTGTACCTGGCCTGGACGCGGGCGGAGGCGTCGGCAGGTGCTGAGGCGCGGGAGAGTGCGGAGGGCGCGGCCGGGGCGGATCCGGAAGAGGTCGAGCCTCAACAGGCCGACTCCGCAGCACGGTTCACCAGGTTGTGGCCGTGGCCCCGGCCGCGCCTGCGTACGCTCCTGATCGCCGTCATCGTCGCCGCTGCCGTCGTGAGCACCGTGACCCTCGACCGGCGGTCGGACCCGGGCGGCGCGGGCGGCACGGGCAGTGGCGGTACGGCGAGTGGTGGTACGGCGAGTGGCGGCACCGCCGACCGGCGCTCCGGCCAGCAGATCGACGGCCCGTACTGGGCCCTGGCGCCCAAGCGGCTCGACCGCGAGTTCTTCGGCGTCACGATGAACACCGACACCGGCCTCATGCCGGGCTTCGACGTCGGTGGCGTCCGCTTCTGGGAGAGCGAGACCCGCTGGGCCCAAGTCGAGCCGGAGCGGGGCAAGTTCGACTGGGAGATCCTCGAACGTTCGGTGCGGGGCGCCGAACGCAAGCGCCTGCCCGTCGTGTTCGTCTTCGGCGGCACTCCCGGCTGGGCGGCTCCCGGCGGCCCGAAGACGCCGTACCCGGACGACTCGCGCGCCGCACCCCCCGACGACCTGGCCGACTGGGACCGCTTCGTCAAGGCGGTCGCCACCCGCTACCGCTCCCGGATCGGGGCGTACGAACTCTGGGACAGCGTGGGGGCCACCTCTCACTACGACGGGAAGATGTCGACCCTGGTCGAGATGGTGCGCAGGGCCGATCGCGTCATCGAGCGTGCCGACCCGGACGCGAAGGTGGCGTGCCCCTCCTTCGGCAAGCTGTGGGAGCCCGAAGGCAGGGCGCTGCTCGAGGAGTTCGTACGTTCCGGTGGATACGAGTACTGCGATGCCGCAGCGCTCAAACTCCACCCGCGCCGGGCCGACGGCCCGCCCGAGGACATCATCGAACTCGCGGCGAAGGTCGAGGACGTCTTCCGCGATCACAACGTGGCCCACCGCGTGTGGAACACCGGCCCGGGTGCGGAGATCGACGACGGCGCCCGGCTGTCCGACCGGCGCGCCAACGACTATGCCGTGCGCTTCTATCTGGTCGGCCTCTACCTCCGGAAGTCGAACGTCGACCGGATGTACTTCTACTCCTGGGGCAGCCGGGGTGTGCCGCTGATCGTCCAGCCCGTGGGCGGCGAGCCCACGGAGGCGGGCCGCCGCATCGGGCGGCTGCACGGCTGGCTCGCGGACCGGCGGGTCGCCTCCTGCGGGAAGGGGCGGGGCGTGGGCCTGCCGGACGGCGTCTTCGAGTGCGTCTTCCGGCGCGGCCAGGACGGCGAGGGCCCCTGGTCGGCGGTTCGGTGGACCCAACACGGCGGGCCGGACGGCCGGTTGGGCAGGGGTGCGTATCTGCTGCGCCGGATGGACGGCAGCAGTGAGCGGGTGCGGCCGGGGGAGCGGGTGGAGTACGGGGAGACGCCGGTGCTCGTGGAGTACCGGGGGTGAGCGGGCGGAGTAGCCGGGCGTGAGCGGGCGGAGTGCCGGGCGTGAATGGGCGGAGTGCCGCAGGCCGGCGTGAACGCCAAGGTCGCTGAGCCGGGCGGGTGGGTGGACCAGGTGTTCCGGGCGTGCCCGAAAGTCGGGGAGGGACCTCTCAGGCGTTCCGTGCCGCAACGACCTCGGCGACCAAGGCAGTCGCCTCCGGCGGAGGCATCCCCGCCGCGCACAGGAACGTGATCGCCGCCGACCTGCCCCCTTCCTCCGGCTCCAGGACGCCCTCGTTCACGGCCTCCATCAGGCCGAACATGATGTTCTCCAGGACGTAGACGAGCGCGGGAGCGGGCAGCGCTGAGGTGAACTTTCCCTCGTCCAGGCCCCGTTGGAGCATCTCGATGCCCCGCGCGTGCACGGGCGCAAGGCGTTCTCGGATGCCCTCCATCGCGACGGCGCGCTGCGCGAGGGAGAGCAGCAGGCGGTAGCGGTCGGTGACGTGCCAGACGCCGAGCATCGCGGCGGCGACGGCCCGCGGCGGGTCCTCGGTGCTCGCGTAGGCCGCGGAGTGCGCGGCCGTCACCGCCGCGACGGCCTCGTCGAGGATCGCGCCCACCAGCGCCTCACGGCTCGGGAAGTGGCCGTACACGGTGCGGCGTACGACACCCGCGGCGCGCGCGATCTGGTCCATGGACGCGTCCGGGTCCCGGGTCAGCTCGGTGAAGGCGACGTCGAGGATGCGGCGGCGGTTGGCGTCGGCGCGGGTCGTCGCGGCGGTCGCGGCGGTCGCGGGTGCGGGGGCGCCGGAGGCGGAGGGCGGGGGCGCGGCGGCCGCGGGCGGCGACGTCGGCTTCGTACGGCTCATGAGGGCATTCTGCCGCGCGCACCCGTACTTGCACACCGATGTGCAACGAGGCCGGTCATCGCGTACATTGCACAGTGCTGTGCAAGTTGCACGCGGCTGTGCAAGATCGCGTACGTCCCGTACGGGGCGGATTCCGAGGGGTGGACCCGATGCCTTTGCTGATCAGGGAACCGGTCGAGCGGATGGACCGGCCCTACGCCCGCCGCTGGTGGGCGCTGGCCGTCCTGTGCCTGAGCCTGCTGATCGCCGTCATGGCGAACACCGCGCTCACGGTGGCGGCCCCCGACATGACCCGCGACCTCGACCTCTCCAGCTCCGACCTGCAGTGGGTCATCGACGCGTACACCGTTCCGTACGCCGCGCTGATGCTGCTGCTCGGCGCGATCGGCGACAAGTACAGCCGTCGTGGGGCGCTCGTGCTCGGGCTCGTCGTGCTCAGCGTGGGCGCGGGGGCCGGCGCGCTGTCGGACAGTTCGACGGCCGTCATCGTCTCGCGCGCGGTGATGGGCGTGGGCGCGGCCATGATCATGCCCGCGACGCTCTCGCTGCTCGCCTCGACCTTCCCGCGCGAGGAGCGGGCCAAGGCGATCACCCTGTGGGCGGCGACGTCCGGCATCGCGATCGCGGCGGGGCCGCTGATCGCGGGCGCGCTCCTGGAGGACTACGGCTGGGCGTCGACGTTCCTCATCGACATCCCCGTGGCGGTGCTCGCGATCGTCGGCGCCTTCGTCCTGGTGCCGCCGTCGAAGGCGGCCGACCCGGGCCGGATCGACTACGTCGGCGGGCTGCTGTCCGTCGTCTGGGTCGGCGCGCTGATCTACATGATCATCGAGGGGCCCGGCTTCGGCTGGGGCGCGAGCGCGGTGACCGCGGCGGTGATCGCCGGGGTGGGCCTCGTGCTGTTCGTCGTGTGGGAGCTGCGGCACCCGCGTCCCGTCCTGGACGTACGGAAGTTCGCCCAGCGCGGCTTCTCGGGCTCGAACCTCGCCGTGGCCCTGTTCTTCGTGGCCGTCTTCGGAGCCTTCTACTACCTGACCCAGCACCTCCAGTTCGTCCTCGACTACGACCCGCTGGAGACGGGCGTGCGGATGCTGCCGCTGGCCGGGGCCGTGTTCGTCGGCTCGGCGCTGACCGGTGTGCTCACGCCGCGGCTCGGCGCGAAGGTCATGGTGACGGCGGGCATGGTGGGCGGCACGACGGCGCTCGCGCTGCTCACGCAGACGTCCGCCACCTCCACCTACTCGGACTTCGTCGCGCCGCTGGCCATCCTCGGCCTGTCGCTCGGCTTCGCGGTCTCGCCGTGCACGGACGCGATCATGGGGGCGTTCCCCGAGTCGGAGCTGGGCGTCGGCGGCGCCGTCAACGACACCTCCCTGGAACTCGGCGGCTCCCTCGGCATCGCGGTGCTCGGCTCGATCCTGGCGAGCTCGTACTCCTCCGGCCTCGCGGACGAGACGGCGGGCAGCAAGCTCCCGGCCTCCGCCCTGGAGCAGGCCCAGGACTCCGTCGGCGCGGGCGGCGGCGTGGCCCAGGCGATCGCCGGCCAGGCCCGCCAGCTCGCCGAACGCGCCGCCGCCCCCGGCACCTCTCCGCAGAAGGCGGCCGAACTGAAGGCCCAGGCGAACGAACTCGCCCACGGCGCCGAGCAGATGAAGCACGCCGTCAGCTCGTCCTTCTCGGACGCGGTGGCCCACACGAGCCTGGTCGGCGCGGTGATCCTCGGCGTGGGGACGGTGGCGGTGGCCCTGCTGCTGCCGCGCAAGAACCACACGACCCCGAGCCCGGACGCTTCCCCGTCCTCCGCCCCCGCTCCGGCGAAGGAGCCGACGGCGCCGGTCGGTTAGGGCGAGCGCGCCCCACGGGCCGGACACCCTGAACGCCTCCCCTAGGGCGAGGGCCGTCTTGTTCGGCCTTATTCGGCCCGCGGCCGACAAGTGGGCCGCGGGCCTGATCCGCAGACGCCACGGCTGCGTCCACCTGTGTGTGAAGCGCGTCTATCTGCTGGTGGACAGTGAGCCGAGGCCGTACCGGGCGGACCCGTGACGAGCACGGCGGCGGACACGCCGCCGTGCACGGCCTGCGGGCTCACGGACGGCTCCGTGCCGCTGCCGGGCGGCGCCGTGCTGCGGACCGCGCACTGGGTCGTGGAGCACTGCGTGGGCCCGCTGGGCGTCGGCACGTTCGTCGTCAAGCCGCTGCGGCACCTGACCGGCGTGCACGACCTGTCCGCCGCCGAGGCGGCCGGGCTCGGGCCGCTGCTCGCGCGGTTGGCGGAGGCCGTGCGCGCCGTCGTCGACGACTGCGAGCAGGTGTACGTCTGCCTGTGGTCGCACGCGGGACGGGTGCCCGGACACATCCACTTCGTGGTCCAGCCCGCCCGCACCGGTGACCTGGACCGGCACGCCGCGCACGGCCCCGCACTCCAGGTGGCGATGTTCGCCGAGGGCACGGGGCCGGACCCGGCCGCGGTGGACGAGGTCTGTGGGCGGATGCGGCGGGAGCTCGGGAGGGGTGGGGCGCCGGGGCCTCACGGGTCGTAGATCAGCGTCCAGCGCTGGTTCGGCCGCCCGTCGTAGTCGTTGGTCACGACGGGGGACCCGTGGGCTCCGCCCCAGCCGCGGTCGGGCTCCAGGGCACGGCCGAAGAGGTTCGCGATCCGGTCGGGGTCGGACGAATGGGCCGGGTCGACGTACCAGAGCTGGTCCACGTTGGTGAAGTCGCGGTCGCAGTTCGACAGCCAGGTCGCCCAGCCGGCCGGGCCCCGCGCGTGGCCCGCGAGGCAGCGGCCGTCCCTGCGGGTCACCATGTGGTACCTGCCGCGGCCGTCCGCGATGAGGTCCCAGAGCTGATACGGCTCCGTGGTGCAGTCCCACACCCGCATCCGGTCGGCATCGGGCGGCATGCCCAGGCAGCGGCCCACGCCGTGGTTCCTGACCTGGAAGGGGCCGACCGCCGGTGCCGCGGGCGGCGCGGCGAGCGCCGGCGGCGGTGTCTTCTGTGCTCCCGGTGCCTGCGGCCGCGTGGCCTCCGTGCCCGGTGCCGCCGCTGCCGACGACGCGGGCAGCGCTGCCGCCGCCAGGGCCACGAGGGCCACCAGGGCCACGAGTGGCGCCGGTCGTGTGCGTGGTCGTGTGCCTGGTCGTGTGCGTGGTCGTGTGTGTGGAGATGTCATGGGGTCCCCCTGTGTGGTCCGAGCCATGAGCGTCCCCCGACGTCATGACCGCGTGCCATGCTCCCCGGGGCGCGGCCGTTCCAGACAGGAGTTCGGCGTCAAACACCCCGTTCGGATGCTTCGGGAGCCGCCGGTGTGATGTGGGTCAGCACGCACTCCCAGCGGCCGGACCGGCGCACGAACACGTCCGTCGTCCACTCGTCCGCGTCGAAGCGCCGCCCCTGGTGGTGGGCGGTGTTCGTCACCCGGGCGGTGAACAGGGCGGTGTCGCCGTAGGCGCGGACGCGGGCCGGACCCACCCGGTCCATGGCCGAGTGGGTGAGGTCGCCGGACGCCACCAACGACAGGAAGTCGGCCTTGGGGGAGACACCCGACTCGGACACCATCACCCATTCCTCGGCCATGAATCCGGCGATCCGGTCGGAGTCGTTCGCCACGATCGCCGCCGCCCAGGCCTCGGCGACGGCGATCAGTTCGGCGTGAGTGCGATCGGTGTCGGTCACCGGTCCAACGTAACCGCGCTCCGACGTAACCCGCTCCGACGTATCCGCGGTCCGGGCGCGACCGCCGGATACCCCTACCGCGCGGCGCCCGCCCCGTACGGGATGCGTACGACCGACTGGTTCCCGGTGCCGACCGTGCTGGACGCGTTCCCGATCGCGTTCCACACCTCCACCCGCACCGTGCCCCCGGCCATCGTGCCGTGCGACCCGGTCGCCGACTTCAGGCCCTTGGCCTGTGTGTAGTGCTCGTAGCCCGGCACGGGGTCGGTGGCGAAGTACTGGTACGTCTCCGTGCGCTCCCACGAGCCGTCGCCCGTGCGGTCGTAACTCACCCGTACCTGCTGCCCGTTGGCGACCGACGTGCCCGCGTCGACGAGCAGGTCGAACTCCGTCGCGCCGCCGTTGTACGTGCCGTTGACCCCGGTCGCCGTGAAGGTCTGCGGGCTGTGCGGGGTGCCGTCGTGGTTGGCGCCGCCCGCCGAGGCGAGCGTGGTGGCCGCCGCGGAGCCCGCGGCCGGGCCGAGCGTGCCGCCCTCGCGCAGGTGCAGCGACGACGGCGTGCCGGGCCCGGGGTCGCCGCCCCCGCCGCCCCGCGTCCACACCGCGACGTAGTCGACGGCCATCGCCCGCCCGGGCACGGTGGCCGGGACCGGGGTGCTCCGCCCGGCGACCCCGTCCGGGAACGCGCCGCCCATCGCCACGTTCAGGAGGATGAAGTAGCCCGCGTGGCTCGTCATGTTGTTCCACGCCTCGGCGCCCACCCGGTTCTGGTCGACGCTGTGGTACAGCTGCCCGTCGACGTACCAGCGCAGGACATTGGGGCTCGCCGCCCGGTCCCACTCGAAGCGGTACGTGTGGAACGCGGACTGGCACGAGGCGCCCGGGCAGGCGCGGCTCGCGCCGATGCCGTTGGTCTCGTTGCACGGCCCACCCGGGTTCACGCCGCAATGCAGCACGCCCCACACGGAGTTGATGCCGTTGACGTTCTCCATGACGTCGAACTCGCCGATGCCCGGCCAGTTCCAGTAGTTGCCGCGGTAGGGCGCGCCGAGCGCCCAGAAGGCGGGCCAGTAGCCGAGCGCCTGCTCGCCGGTGACGTTCGGCATCTGGATCCGGCCCTCGATGGCGAGGGTGCCGCCGGCCGGGGCCTTGAAGTCGGCGCGCCTGGTCTCGATGCGGCCCGAGGTCCAGTTCCCGGAGCCGTCCCGCAGCGGCGTGATGCGCAGGTTGCCGTTGCCGTCCAGGCTCACGTTGTCGGGCGACGACGTGTAGTTCTGGATCTCGCCGGTGCCCCAGTTCGCGGGCCCGCCGGGGTAGTTGTGGCCGGTGTCGATCTGCCAGTTCGCGGCGGAGGGCAGCGAGCGGGCGGGGCCGTTGAAGTCGTCGCTCCACTGCAGCGTCCAGCCGGGCGCCGGGGGCACGTCGCCCCGGGCCTCGCCCGGGGTCATCAGGGCGGCCATCAGGCCGACGGCCGCCAGTCCGGCGAGGAGCGGGGTGGCGCGTCTCGTGCGCAGGGGGAGGAGGGTGCGTCTCGTGCGGCTCGTGCCCATGGGGCACCTCCGGGAGGGAGTGGGGGTGAGGCGGGTGGGGGTGCTGCTCGGCTTCACGGGTTGTCGAAAGTTCTTGAGAGCGCTCTCAGAGTTTTGTAGTTGTGGGCGGGAGCGCCGTCAATGGCTGTGCGCCGTCAACTTCCCGAAGCAGACCGGGAGTTGGCGGCGGGCACTCCGAGGCCCCGGCAATCCGGTTGCACGCCACCCCCACCGCCACCCACGCTGAGAGGCCGGAACTGCCGGAGCCGCCCGACCAGCGGCAACCCTGAGCGGGGAGTGGACGACCATGGACCAGGGGGACAAGGTGACGAAGATCGCGGCGGGGCCCGCGTCCGACGGCGAGGGCGCCGAACTGGAGCGCGTGGGCCGGCTCTTCGAGGAGTTCCTGGAGGCGGTCGCCCGCCCGCCCCGCAGCGACGGCCCCGGCCGTGACCTCACCGCGCGCCTGCGCGACCACCTCGGCACGGAGCCCGGCGACGCCCCCGTGGTCAAGGCCACGTACGCGGCGTACGACCACCCGAACGTCCACCTCGCCCTGGAGCGCTGGTTCACCGCCGAGTCCCGCTCGTACGAACTGATCGGCATGACGGGCTCCGACCACCGCAACCACTACGCGCTGTCGGAGATCATCGAATCCGCCGACCGCTACGACAAGTTCGTGATCGGCGCCGTCGACTACACCAACCTGCCGATCTCGCCCGACGCCGAACTCGCCTGCGTGTCCTTCGGGTTCTACCTCGGCACGGAGCGCACCGCCGACGGCGGCGAGGAGCGCTGCGTCGCCCTGCTGCGCGGCACCAGCGAGGACTTCGGCCGCGAGAAGATCCAGCTGGAGGTGCTCGCCGAGTCCCGCGACACCGCCCGGCGGCTGCTCGCCGGCATCGACGCGTTCACGCGCGAGCACAACATCTACCGCGGCCAGGTCCTGTCCTTCGAGGGCGACGCCTTCGGTGAAGGGCTCGGCCCGTTCCGCTTCCACCGCCGCCCGGGCCTGACCCGCGACGGCATCGTGCTCCCCGACGGCCTGCTGGACCGGGTGGAGCGGCAGGTCGTCGGCGTCGCCCGGCAGCGCGAGCGGCTGCGCGCGGCGGGTCAGCACCTGCGCCGCGGACTGCTCCTGTACGGCCCGCCCGGCACCGGCAAGACGCACACGATCCGCTACCTCCTCTCGGACCTGCCGGACTTCACCGTCGTCCTGCTGTCCGGCACGACCATCGACGCCATCGGCCCGGCCTGCGCCCTCGCGCGGATGCTCCAGCCCGCCCTCGTGGTCCTGGAGGACTGCGACCTCATCGCGGAGTCCCGGGACTTCGGCGGCGGCGAACAGCCCCTGCTCTTCCAGGTGTTGAACGAGATGGACGGCCTCGGCGACGACGCCGACGTGGCGTTCCTGCTCACCACCAACCGCGCCGACCTCCTGGAGCCCGCCCTCGCCCAGCGCCCCGGCCGCGTCGACCTCGCCGTCGAGATCCCGCTGCCCGACGCGGCGGGACGGCGCCGCCTCCTCGGTCTGTACGGCGGCGGGCTCGGCCTCGGCGAGGAGGTGATCGAGGAGATCGTCGAGCGCACGGAGGGGACGACGGCGTCGTTCGCGAAGGAGCTGGTGCGGCGCGCCGTCCTCATCGCCGCCGAACGCGACGCGGCCACCGCCGCCCAGGACATCCGCGAGGCGGTCGACGAAATCCTCTCGGACCGCGACCAGTTGACGCGGCGGCTGCTCGGGGTGCAGGAGGAGGACGAGGACCCCGACGAGCTGGGGGGCGAGTTCGGCGACGAGGATGACGACGGCGACGGCGACGGGGATGACGACGACGACGGCGGCGGTGGCGGCCGAGGCGGCCGACCCCGTCGCCCGGGCCCGGGGCGCCTAGGTGAGAACGGCGGCGGGTTCTTCACGACGGCGTCGTACCGCCCGCTGCGGTGAGGTGACGGTCGCGGGCGGCCCGGGAGCCTCGGCTCACCGCGCCGCGGCCGCCGGGGTGTCGTGCCGGAGCAGGCGCGCGATCGCCGGAACGGGGAACAGGAGCAGCGCCAGGTTCGGGATCCACCACGTCGGGGACCAGTCGCCGCGCAGCGCCCAGAAGACGACCGCCTGCAGCCCGGCGGTGCTCGTGAAGGTGAGGGAGACGAGCATGAGGGGGCGCCAGGCGATCCGGTGCGGGCGGGCGTCGGGGGCGTCGCGCCGCTCCCGACGGCACAGGTACAGGGACGTGAGTCCGGTCGCGCTCGCGGCGACGTCCAGCGGCAGGAACGAGTAGTTCCAGTCGCTCATCACCGGGTCGTCGTAGTCCTTGTACGCGTACTCGGCGGGGATCAGGCCGAGCAGCGC
The DNA here is from genome assembly GCF_014649395.1 of Streptomyces aureoverticillatus. Taxonomy (GTDB): domain Bacteria; phylum Actinomycetota; class Actinomycetes; order Streptomycetales; family Streptomycetaceae; genus Streptomyces; species Streptomyces aureoverticillatus. The sequence continues at coordinate 13,756 of NZ_BMSY01000001.1, read as the reverse complement.
GGCGCTCCAGTACGCGAGGAAGCCGAGGTCGGTGACCAGCATGGCGACCTTGACGGAGGTGAGCCCGGGGGCGGCAGGGCGGGCGGTGCGGGGCCCCGGCGATGCCTGGACCATCAGTGCTCCAGGCCCCCGCCGACGTACATGACCGCCACGCCCGCGACGATGAGCAGCGCGCCCGCGACCGTCGCGATCCGGACGTGCTCGTCGAACAGGAGCACGCCGCCGGCCAGCGCGCCGACCGTGCCGAGCCCGGACCACACCGCGTACACGGGCCCGACGTGCAGGGTCTTGAGGGCCTGCGCGAGCAGCACGAACGCGGCGGCGTAGCCCACGACCACCAGGATGCTCGGGCCGAGGCGGGTCAGGCCGTGCGACGCACGCAGCGAGAGCGTGGCCGCGATCTCGGAGACGATGGCCCCGGCCACCAGAACGAAGCCCATCAGGCCGACTCCTTCGACTGGTCGTCAGCGTGCCGTTCGTTCGTCTGCCCGTCCGCGTGTCTCTCGGTCAAGTCGCTGATCAGGCGCCGCAGTTGGCGGTGCTGTTCGCCCTTGGGGTCGGCGAGGCCGAGGAGGCGGGCGGTCCACCAGCCGTCGACGGCCATGCGCACGAGGGTGGCGACGCCGGGCGGCAGGCCGTCCCGCTCCAGGCGTTCCTGCCAGCCGCGATAGCGCTCCTGGAGGATGTCGAGCACCTCCGGGCCGTTGGCCGCCGCGAGGAGGGCGACCGGGACCGAGTCGGAGGGCGTGGCCTCGCTCTCGGGGGCCTCGGGCGGGATCGAGGCGTCGAGCCAGGCACGGGCATAGGCGCCCGGTGGCGCGTCCGGGCCGGGCAGCACCGCCTCGAAGCGCTCCACCAGGCGCTCGACCACGCCCTGCACGAGGGCCTGTTTGGTCGGGAAGTGGTACAGCAGGCCGCCCTTGCTCACGCCGGCCTCGGCCGCGACCGCGTCCAGGCGGATGGCGTCGACGCCCTGCTTGACCAGGAGTCTCTCCGCCGCGTTCAGGAGCCGGTTGCGCACGCTTCACACCGTCTTTCGGTCGTCGCCGACAGGGGATCTCTGTGTTTTGATCTTTACATTCTGATCTTTACGTTCTGATCTTTACGGCACGGAGCTTTCGGAGTTTCCGACCGTCTGGACGGTCGAATGCAGGCTAACATGGCCCGTGACGAGGTGCGACGCGCATTCACGGGGGGTGCCGACGATGCGGAATGGTTAATTCTGCATTTCGCCGTACCGGTTACGTCAAGAGATTGGTTGACGCTTTCGTCGAAAGTTGTCTAAAGTCGCTGCCTGGCTGATTCGGTCGACGAATCCACAGCCAGAACTGATCATCAATCGGGGGCTGCATGTTCGAGTCATCTGCGTATTAACTCTCTGTGTTCACCGGTCGGCGGGGCCCTGCGCGCCCGCTGCCCGCGGGTCTCACGCTGCCCGCAGGGCCCGGTATCTGCCCAGGTCAAAGGCGACCTTTTCTGCTCTGCGGCGGCCGTCGCGGACTCTGCACCGGTTTCGCTCCCATGCTCCGTACGCGCTCTCTGGTGGCGCTCGCGCCTGCCCGTCACCAGGGGCCCCGGCGGCATGCAAAGTCCTGCGCGCATCCCTGAATCATGGGCTGCTCGAACGTTGCCCATTTCTTCACGGGAAGCGCCTGAATTCACAGAGGGAAATACATGTTCAATGCATCGGAACCGCCCGACCTCTTTTCCCGGTTCGCGGGCTATACCGCGGCATCCGACCTGATGAAGGCCGGTCTCTACCCCTACTTCCTGCCGCTGGCCGGGCAGGAGGGCGCCACCGTACGCAGGAGCGGACGGGAACTGATCATGTGCGGCTCGAACAATTACCTGGGCCTCACCGCGGACCCGCGCGTCCACGCCGCCGCCCGCGGCGCACTGGAGCGGTACGGCAGCTCCAGCACCGGCTCCCGCTTCCTGAACGGCAACACCGATCTGCACGAGGAACTGGAGGCCGAGCTCGCCGACTTCCTCGGCAAGCCCGCCGCCGTGGTCCTGTCCACCGGCTACCAGGCCAACCTCGGCGCCCTCGCCGGACTCCTCACCCCCCGCGACTACGCGGTCGTCGACCGGGACGCGCACGCCTCCCTCGTCGACGGCGTCCGGCTCAGCGGCGCCAAGCTGCGCCGATTCCCGCACAACGACGCCGAGGGCCTGCGGCAGACCCTGGAGCAACTGCCCGACGACGCCGCCCGGCTCGTGATCGTCGACGGCGTCTACTCGATGGAGGGAGACGTCTGCGACCTGCCGGCCATCACCGCGGTCTGCGCCCGGTACGGCGCCCGGCTCCTCGTCGACGACGCGCACGGCCTCGGCGTCCTCGCGGGCGGGCGCGGCACCGCCGCCCACTTCGGCCTCACCGACCAGGTCGACCTGATCACCGTCACCTTCAGCAAGTCCCTCGCCTCGCTCGGCGGCGCGGTCGCCGGCAGCGAAGAGGCCGTCCACTACCTCAAGCACAAGGCCCGCAGCCTGATGTTCAGCGCCTCGATGACCCCGGCGAGCACCGCCGCGGCGCTCACCGCCCTGCGCATCCTGCGCGCCGAACCCCACCTCACCACGGACGTGCGCGCCAAGGCCGACCATGTGCGGCGCGGGCTCGTCGAGGCCGGCGTCGGCACCGGCGAGAGCACCACGCCGATCATCCCCGTCCCGGTGCCCGACGCCCAGGGCACCCTCGCCATCTGGGAACGCCTGATCCGCGCGGGCGTCTACGTCAACCCGGTCCTCCCGCCCGCCGCCACGCCCAGGCTGCGTACCAGCTACATGGCCACCCACACGCTCGACCAGCTCGACCGCGTCGTCGAAGTGCTCGGCTCGGAACCGGAGTTGCGGCGCGCCGCGGAGCGGGTCGGTTCGTCGGCGAGCGCGGCGTGAACCTCTTGGCCGCGGGGGGCCGTTCGGCCGACGGCTCGGGGCCCGCCGACTCCGCCCGGGCCGTGGACGCCGACACCGCGAGTCCCGCACTCGCCCTCGTCGCGGCGGCGGGCGCGGCCGGGGTGTCCGCCGCCGCCTGCTTCGCCCCGGCGGGCGGGCCCGACGTGCCCCGGCTCACGCTGCTCGCGTGGGCCCTCGCGCTCGCCGCGGGCGCGGTTCTCGGGCGGCGCGGCGTCCGCGGGCGGCGCGGCGTCCGCGGGCGGCGCGGCGGGGGCCCTCGCCCCGAGGTTGCCGCCGCGCTGCTCGTTCTCGGTACGGCACTGCTGTGCAGTGGCGCCGGGGGCGCGCCTGCGGGGGGCGTGGTGGTGCTTAGCGGGTGCGCGGGGGCGACCGGGTTCACGGTGGTCCGGGGTGTGTACGCCGCCTCGGTCGGCGTCGGCCTGCCCTTGGTCGCCCTGGCCGTGGCCTCCCTCGCGGCGGGCGGCCTCGCCGCCGCCTGCTGGCTTCCGCAGGCCCGCGGTGCGGCGGGGGCGTTCGCCTGTGCGGCGGGGCTGTTGTGCCTGGCCCGCACGGTACGTACGGCCCCGCCGGTCGGGTGAGTTCTCACGGGGGCTTCGCCCCCTTGCCCCCCTCATCGCCGCTTCGCGGCTCGTCCTCAAACGCCGGACGGGCTGATACCCCGCACGCAGCCCGGCGCGCGCGTCACACCGAACACCGACCCCTGACCCGCGATTACCCAAGGAGCCGCACATGTCCCGTCTACGCCTTGCCGCCCGTGCCCTGCGTCTCGCGCTCAACCGGGCGCACGCCGATCCGACGGCGGACTACGACGCGGCCAGTTCCGACTACGACACGTTCTTCAGCCCCGTCATGGGAGGGCACTCCACCGCCGCGCTCGCCGAGGTGCCCATCGCGCCCGGTGACAGCGTCGTCGAACTCGCCTGCGGCACCGGGCACTTGACGGCGGAGATCATCCGGCGCCTCGACGGCCGGGGCACCGTGCGGGCCGTCGACAAGTCGCCCGGGATGCTGGACGTGGCCAGGGAGAAGGTGCGCGCGCTCACCGCGGGCACCTCGGGGCTCGGCGTGGAGCTGTCCGTGGGGGACATGGACTCCTTCATCCGGGGACTGCCCGACCGGAGCGCCGATCTGGTCGTCGTCGGCTGGGCCATCTGCTACACCAAGCCGGCGCGGCTGCTCGCGGAGATCGGGCGGGTGCTGCGGCCCGGTGGCCGCGTCATGGTCATCGAGACCCGGGCCGATGCCCACCAGGCGCTCACCGAGGGCCTGGAGAAGGTCTTCGCCGACGACCCCTCGCTGCTCACCAGCCTCATCAGGGTGTCGCTGCCGAAGAACGCGGCGACCGTGGCGCGCTGGTTCACCAAGGCGGGCCTGACCGTCACCGGGCAGCGGGACGGCGCCCAGGTCATCCCGGCCCACACCCCGGCGGCCGTCCTGGAGTGGGTGCAGCGCTCCGGCGCGGCCGCGGGCTTCAAGACGGCCGTGGACAACGGCCGGGAGCAGCTCGTCCTGGACCGCGTCGAGGCGGGCCTCGCCGAACTCCTGCGGAAGAAGGGCACGTTGGAGATCCAGCACACCTTCGTCGTGGTCACCGGCGCCAAGCCCGTCGCGCCCCGCGCCCGGCACGGGGCCCGGACCGGCGAGGAGGCCGGCGTCGCATGACGAACCCGACCAGGGCCGCCGACCCGCCCGCGCCGACGCCGCCGCCGGGGGACGGCTCCCGGGTGCCGCCCGGCGCGGCACGTGGCGCCGTCCAGCGCGCGCTGCACCGTTTCGCGGAGCGGCTCGCGAAGCGGCCCAAGACCGTGATCCTGGTGTGGGCCGTGCTCATCGCGGTGTGCACGCCGTACGCCATGGGCCTCGACGACGTCCTCACCGACCAGGGCGCCTCCAAGGTCGTCCCCGGCACCAGCAGCGCCCGCGCCGACGAGCTGACGAAGAAGTCCTTCCCGCACCGCTCCGAGCGGGAGGTGACCGTGGTCGTCGAGGCGCCCGACGTGCGCGGCGGCGAAGTGCGGTCCCTGTTCGCCCAGTTGGACGCCCGCCTCGCGAAGCTGCGCGGCACCGGCGAGGTCGAGCGCACCTCGTCCGCGTACACGCTCTACCGCGACGCGACCGCCGCCTTCCTCACCGGCGTGCGCGACCGCGCCCGGGCCGCGGCGGACGATCCCGCCGGGCGGCGCGCCTTCGTCGACCGTGAGGTGGACGCCGGCCGCGTCCCCGCCGCGCTCGCCGCGCCCGCCCGCGAGGCCGCCACCGCACCCGACGCGGCGGCCGTGCGCCGCACGGCGGGTACGTTCGCGGCGGCCGCCGACTGGCGCCGCTTCCCGCTGCCCGTGCCGGGCGACGCGGTGGCGCGGCTGATCTCCCGGGACGGCAAGTCCGCCCTCGCTTCGGTGAGTTACACGGACAAGGCCGGTGCCGACCCCGACGTGGAGTGGCTGCGCGACACCGCCCGCGAGCTGCTCGCCGACAGCGGCGCCGCCAAGGGCGCCCAGGTGCACGTCACCGGCGAGCTCGCGCTCATCCACGACACGTACGAGAAGGCGGAGGCGGACAACTCGCTGATGGAGTCGGTGGCGTACGTCATCATCTTCGTCATCCTGCTGGTGTTCTTCCGCGCCCTGGTCCCCGCGATCCTCACGCTGGCCGTCATCGGCCTGTCCATGAACGTCAGCCAGGCCGCCCTGCACGCGCTGGGCGAGCAGGTGACGCTCACTCAGTTCACGGTCACCATCATGACGTTCGTGATGCTGGGCGCGGGCGTCGACTACAGCATGCTGCTGTCCTCGCGCTACCGGCAGGAACGCCTCGCCGGGCGCGGCCCGAGGGAAGCGGCGGTGCACGCCACCGTGCACGCGGGCGAGAGCATGCTGCTCGCCGCGGGCGCGGTGGCCCTCGCCTTCGGCGCGACGCTGCTCTCGCCCGTGGACTGGATCCCGCCGCTCGGCTACGGCGGGCTCATCGGCATCCCCATCGTGCTGGCCGCCGCGCTCACCCTCACGCCCTGCCTCCTGGTGCTGCTCGGCGACCGCTTCTTCGCGGTGGGGCGCGCGCCCCTGTCCGACCTGGAACACACCGGCGCCATGGGCAAGCATCTGCGCCGCACGGCGGAGTTCGCGCGCCGCCGCAAGGGGTGGATCGTGGTGGCGTTCCTCGCCGCGACCATCCCGTTCGCGCTGCTCGTCGCGGGCAACCGCCCGACGTCCGACCCGGTCGCGCTGAGCCCGGCCACCGACTCCCGCGAAGGATTCGAGACCGTCGCCGGAGTGTGGGGCGACGCGGCCGTCATGCCGACGATCGCCGTCGGCCGCGCGGAACCCGGCGTCGTACGCGACGGCGAGCTGACCGCCGAAGGGCGGCAGGCGGTGTCCCGGCTGACCGAGCGCCTCGACGCCGTCCCGGGCGTCGCGTCCGTGGACTCCGCCACCCACCCCTTCGGCAAGCCCTGGTCCGACCGGCAGCTCGCGGACGCGGGCCGCCCCCTCCTCGACGACTACGTCTCCCGTGACGGCACCCTGCGCTTCGTCGTCGCCCTCGACGACGACCCGTACGCGAAGGAGGCCGCCGCCACGGTCACCCGCCTCGAACGCGTCGCCGGTCAACAGGGCGGCGACGTGGCCGAGTTGGATATCGGCGGCACCACCCAGGTCGACCGGCAGTACGGCGACGCGCTCAGCTCCAGCTTCTGGCAGATGGTCGCCCTCGTCAGCGTCGGCGTCTTCGTGATGCTGATGTTCACGCTGCGCTCGCTGCTCGTACCGCTGCGGCTGATCGCCACCATCATGCTCAGCAACGTCTGGGCCGTCGGCCTCACCGTGCTGATCTTCCACCACTGGCGCGGCGAGGCGATCATCGACGACCTGCCGATCTTCCTCACCGTCCTGATGATGGGGCTCGGCATGGACTACGAGATCTTCCTCGTCACCCGCGTCCGCGACCTGCTGCGCAGTGGGCTGAGCCAGCAGGAGGCCACCATGCGGGCCGTCGTCGACACCGGGCGCGTCATCAACGCGGCGGGCCTGGTGATGGCGGGCAGCCTCGGCACGATGGCGCTGTCGTCCACGCTGATGCTCCAGGAGTACGGCGCCGGGCTCGGCCTCGCCGTGCTGCTCGACGCGACCGTCATCCGCATGCTGTTCGTCCCGGCCACCCTGCTGCTCCTGCGCAAGTACAACTGGTGGCTGCCCAGCCTCGGCGTGCGCCGGCGCCGCCTCGACAAGGCGGCCGCGGGGTGACGCGCATGACACTGCACCCGCACGACCGGGCCGACGCGCCCGCGCCCCGGCCGCGCGCCCTGGACCGGCTGCGGGCGCACCACGCCGCGTTCCCGGTGACGTCGGCGGCCGCGCTGTTCGCGGTGCTCGCGGCGGTCCGCGTGGCCGGGGCCTTCACCTTCCCGGTGATGGTCCTGTCGGTGGCGCTGAGCGCGGCCGTGCTCCTGGTCCTGCCGCGCGCCGACTGGGCGGGGGCCGGGGTGCGCCGGTGCGCGCTGCTGCCCGCCGTCCTCGGCACGGCCCTGGTGGCCGTCGTGTACGGCCACACGTTCCTCGCCACCCGCGACACCTTCGGCGACGGCGACGACAACTGGACCACGTGGATGCCCAAGCTCTTCGAAGGCATGGTGCCGGGCGCGCCCTGGGCCGACGTGGTGGCCATGGTCCTCGCCCTCGGCGTGCTGGTGCCGCTGGTCGAGGAGGTCTGCTACCGGGGCGTCCTGTACCGGGCCGTCGAAGTCCGCTGGGGCGGCTACGCCGCCGTGGTGACCACGGCCGCCGGCTGGGCCGCGGTGCACGTCGGCGACTACGGCCTCAACCCCTTCAACCTGAAGGTGCTCTGCGGGCTGCTGCCCTCGGTGTTCCTCATGGGCCTCGCCCTCGGCATCTGCCGCGCCGTCACCGGCTCCGCCCTCGCCTGCGCGGCCGCGCAGGGCGTCTGCAACCTGCTGCTGCTCGGGGCGGCGGCCGCGTGGCTGTGAACCACCCACTGACCCACCGGTGTTCGATGCCCTGCTGCGCGTCGACCCCACGGCGCGCGTGGCCGTGGGAGACCCTGATCACCACGGTCTCGTGCGTCTGGCGGGCAAGAACGGCTCCGTGCTGTATCTGCGCCCGGACGGCAAGACCAGGTGACCATCGAGTGGGAACGCACGGACCGCGCGGACGCGTTGCGCGCGGCGGCCGGGGGCTGAGGCGGCGGCGTCCGGGACGGCGCCACTTACCTTTTGGTGAGTACCTCACCAAATAGTCCGTACTTGTGGCAAGGGGTGCGCCGATCAACGATGGGCGCATGGCAACCACTACGAATTCCACCAACCCCACGGACCCCACGACCGCCTCCACCCTCACCCCCGTCACCGTCATCGGCCTCGGTGCCATGGGCCAGGCCCTCGCCGGAGCCTTCCTCAAGGCCGGTCATCCGACGACCATTTGGAACCGTTCCGCGGGCAAGGGCGAGGACCTGGTCGCCCGGGGCGCCACGCGCGCCGCGACCCCGGCGGAGGCGGTGCGCGCCGGTGAGGTCGTGGTGGTGTGCGTCGTCGACTACGACGCCTCCCAGTCGGTCCTGGAGCCGATCGCCGCCGACCTCACCGGGCGCGTGCTGGTGAACGTCACCTCGGACTCCCCGGAGCGCGCCCGGCAGGCGGCCGAGTGGGCGGCCGGGCACGGCATCGCCTATCTCGACGGCGCGGTCATGATCCCGACCGTCATGGTCGGCACCCCGGAGGCGCTGCTCTTCTACTCCGGCGACAAGGCCGCGTACGAGAAGCACGAGGAACTGCTCAAGGCGCTGGGCGGCCAGTCCGCGTACGTCGGGGCGGACCATGGCCTCGCCGCCGTCTACGACCTGTCCATGCTCGACTTCTTCTGGACGTCGATGTCCGGCCTCGTGCACGGGTACGCGCTCGCGGCCAAGGACGGCGTTCCCGCCGCGTCGCTCGCCCCGTTCCTCAAGTCCCACATCTCGCTCCTTTCCCTGCTCGTCGAGGAGACGGCCAAGAACCTGGACGAGGGCGAGTACCCGGGCGCGGAGGCGAACCTCGCCATGGAGGTGGAGGGCATCGACCACATCCTGCACGCCGCGGAGCGGCGCGGTCTGGACGTCTCCGTGCTGCGGAGCGTGCGGGACGTGGCCCAGCGGGCGGTGGACCTCGGGCACGGGGCGGACAGCTGGTCGGCCACGGTGGAAGGGGTCCGCAAGCCCGCCTGACCCGGACGGGGGCCGATCTGGACTCGGCCCCTGGCCTTGACGCCGACGTCAAGGATTACCGTCGCGGTATGCGTATCGGCGAGCTCGCGCGGCGCGTGGGGACGACCACGCGGACGCTGCGTTACTACGAGTCGCGCGGGCTGCTGCCCGCGCGGCGCGACGGCAACGGCCATCGCACGTACGGCGAGGACGACGTGCGGCTCCTGGAGCAGATCAGGACCTTGCAGGACTTCGGGTTCGAGCTGGAGGAGACGCGGCCGTTCGTGGAGTGTCTGCGGTCCGGGCATCCGGCCGGCGACTCGTGCCCGGCGTCCGTCGCCGTCTACCGCCGCAAGCTCGGTGAACTCGACGCGCTGATCGGTGAGTTGAGTGCCGTGCGGGCGCAGGTCGGCGCGCAGTTGGCGCGGGCCGAGGAGGCGATGGCGGGGCTCGCCGCCGACGCGGGGGCGGCTCCGGGTGGTCCGGAGCCGCGGTGCGAACTGAGGGGTGCTGGATGAGTGTGGTGAAGGCGGACGGGCTCGGCGAGGTGACCGACGCGGATTTCGGGTTCGAGGTCCTGGGGGTGGACCGGCCGGTCCTGGTGCAGTTCACGGCGGAGTGGTGCGGGCCCTGTCGCCAACTGGCGCCCGTCCTCGGTGACATCGCCCGGGAGGAGGTGGATCGCCTGAAGGTGGTGCGGCTCGATGTGGACCGGAACCCGGAGACGACGGTGGCGTACGGGGTCTTGTCGACGCCGACGCTGATGGTGTTCCGCGACGGCGAGCCGGTGTGGCAGTGCGTCGGCGCGCGGGCGAAGCGGCGGCTGCTCGCGGACCTGGCGGGTGCGGGCGTGCTCTGAGCGCGGAGGGCGCGTGAAAACGGGCGTGTGAAAAGAGAAAAGCCCCGGACGCATTGACGTCCGGGGCTTTTCTCTGCGTATAGTGGATCCTTTCGCAAAGCCCTGCCTATTTGGGCATACGGGTTCTGCGAGAATCGGTATAAGAGCACTGTAACTGGCGAGGGGCTGAATTGTCAACCGAGGAATTGCGGGAAGAGCAGCAATTCGTCTCCGGGCTGTACGCGCGCCTCGACGCGCTGCGCGAGGAGGCCGAGTCCGCCGTGCAGGCGTCGTTGGCGCAGGTGGGCAACGGGCTGCAGGCGCGCCTGGAGCGCGATGTCATGGTGGCCGAGCAGTCCGGGGTGCTCGCGGCCCTGGACGCCGGCGAGAACGGCCTCTGCTTTGGGCGGCTGGAATTCCAGGACGGGCGGGATCACCACATCGGGCGGATCGGAATCCGCGCGTCCGATGTCGAGCGCACCCCTTTGGTGATCGACTGGCGGGCGGAGGTGGCGCGGCCCTTCTATCTCGCGACCGGCCACACCCCGATGGGGCTGCGCAGGCGCCGGCACATCACCACCGAGGGCCGCGAGGTCACGGCCCTGCACGACGAGATCCTGGACCTCACCGACACCACCCGCACCGGCCACGAGGCCGCGGACGCCGACGAGGTGCTGCTCGCGGCGCTCGACTCCGCGCGCACCGGCCGCATGCACGACATCGTGCAGACCATCCAGGCCGAGCAGGACCGCATCATCCGCGCCCCGCACCAGGGCGTGCTGGTTGTCGAGGGCGGTCCGGGCACCGGCAAGACGGTCGTGGCGCTGCACCGCGCCGCGTTCCTGCTGTACGCGCACCGGGAGCTGCTCGCCAAGCGGGCCGTCCTGGTCGTGGGCCCCAACCCGGCCTTCCTCGGCTACATCGGCGAGGTGCTGCCCGCGCTCGGCGAGACCGGGGTGCTGCTCGCCACGCTCGGCGAGCTGTTCCCCGGCGTGACCGCGACGGGCTCGGACTCGGCCGCCGCGGCCGAGGTGAAGGGCCGCGCCGAGATGGCCGACGTGCTCGCGATGGCGCTGCGGGACCGGCAGCTGCTGCCGGAGCCCGGCGCGCCGCTGATCATCGAGCACGACGACGGCGACCTGATCCTGGACTGGGAGATCGCGTACGAGGCGCGGGCGGCCGCGCGCGAGACGGAGCTGCCGCACAACCTGGCGCGGCCCACGTTCGCCTTCCACGTCATCGACGCGCTCACCCGGCAGCTGGCCGAGCGCATCGGCCACGATCCGTACGGCGGGCCCAACTTCCTCGGGCCCGACGACATCGCCCAGCTCGGCAAGGGCGTCGCGGTCAGCGCCGAGGTGCACGCCGCTCTTGAGGAGCTGTGGCCCACGCTCACGCCGGAGCGGTTCGTCACGGACTACCTCGCCGAGCCCGTGCACCTGTCGGACGCGGACGCCGCCCTGGTCCGCCGCGCCCCGGGCGCCGCGTGGACGCCGGCCGACATCCCGCTCCTCGACGAGGCCGCGGAACTGCTCGGCCAGGACGACAGCGCCGAGCGGGCGCGCGCGGAGGCGGAGCGGCAGCGGGCCGTGGCGTACGCGCAGGGGGTGCTCGACGTCTCGTACGCGTCTCGTACGTACGAGTTCGAGGACAAGGACGACGAGGACGCCGAGGTGCTCCTCGCGCACGACATCATCGACGCCGAGCGGATGGCCGAGCGCCAGGAGGAGGCCGATCACCGCAGCGCCGCCGAGCGGGCCGCGGCCGACCGGACCTGGGCGTTCGGGCACATCATCGTGGACGAGGCGCAGGAGCTGTCGGCGATGGCCTGGCGGCTGCTGATGCGCCGCTGCCCGACCCGCTCCATGACGCTCGTCGGGGATCCGGCGCAGACCGCCGAGGCGGGCGGGGTCGGCTCGTGGCAGGAGATCCTCGGGCCGTACGTCGAGGACCGCTGGGAGTACGCGCGCCTCGGCGTCAACTACCGTACGCCCGCCGAGATCATGGACGTCGCGGCGGAGGTGCCGCGGGCAGCGGGGGTGGTCGGCTTTCAGCCGCCGTCCTCCGTCCGGTCCACTGGGGTGCGGCCGTGGGCGCGGCGCGTCGACGATCTCGCCGCGGCGGTGGCGGACGCGGTGGCCGACGACATGCCCCACGCGGGGCGGCTCGCCGTCATCGCCCCGCGCGAGCTGCACGAGTCCCTGGCCGGGAAGCTGCCGGACGTCACGCCCGGCGCCTCGCCCGACCTGACGCGCCCCGTCGTCCTCATCGACCCGCGCCAGGCGAAGGGCCTGGAGTTCGACACGGTCCTGGTGGTGGAGCCCGCGCTGTACGGCACGAGCGACTTGTACGTGGCCCTGACGCGGGCCACGCAACGCCTGGGCGTGATCTACGCCGGTGCCCTGCCCCCGGCGCTGAGCGCTTCGCTGGACGTGCGGTGCTGATCCTGCGGGCCGGTGGGGGCTGGTCGCGCAGTTCCCCGCGCCCCTTCGGGGCGCGGCACCACCCACCGGCCGGGCCCTGGAGGGGGGCTAAGCCGGGCGCAGCCACACCGTGGCGAGCGGCGGCAAGGTCAGCCGCAGCGAGGCCCCGCGCCCGTGCGCGGGAACGACGTCCGGCTTGAGGACGCCGGGGTTGCGGACGTCGCTGCCGCCGTACCGGGCGGCGTCCGTGTTGAGGACCTCCTGCCAGGCGGCGTACTCGTCCGGCACTCCCACCACGTACTCCGGCCGCACCACGGGCGAGAAGTGGGACACGGCGAGCAGCGGTGCCCCCTCGGCGTCGTACCGCAGGAAGGCGAACACGTTGTCCTCGGCGGCGTCCCCGTCGACCCAGGCGAACCCGCCGGGATCGGTGTCCCGCTGCCAGAGCGCGGGCACCGAGCGGTAGGTGGCGTTGAGGTCGCGGACGAGGTCACGGACACCACGGTGGTCGGCCTCGGCCCCGTACGCGGGGTCGAGCAGCCACCAGTCGGGCCCGTGCCCCTCCGACCACTCCGCGCCCTGGGCGAACTCCTGGCCCATGAAGAGGAGTTGCTTGCCGGGGTGGGCCCACATGAAGCCGAGATACGCCCGGTGGGTGGCGCGCCGCTGCCACCAGTCGCCGGGCATCTTCGACACCAGCGCGCCCTTGCCGTGCACCACCTCGTCGTGCGAGATCGGCAGGACGTAGTTCTCGCTGTAGGCGTACACCATGGAGAACGTCATCTCGTGGTGGTGGTACTTGCGGTGCACCGGCTCCTTGGACACGTAGCCGAGCGAGTCGTGCATCCAGCCCATGTTCCACTTCAGGCCGAAGCCGAGCCCGCCGAAGCCGCCCGGCCCGATGTGGTGGGTGGCCCGCGTGACGCCGTCCCAGGCGGTGGACTCCTCGGCGATGGTGACGACCCCAGGGGCACGCCGGTAGACCGTGGCGTTCATCTCCTGGAGGAAGGACACCGCGTCCAGGTTCTCCCGGCCGCCGTGCTCGTTCGGCGTCCACTGGCCGTCCTCGCGCGAGTAGTCGAGGTAGAGCATCGAGGCGACGGCGTCCACGCGCAGTCCGTCGATGTGGAACTCCTCGCACCAGTAACTGGCGTTGGCCACAAGGAAGTTGCGCACCTCCTTGCGGCCGTAGTCGAACTCCAGGGTGCCCCAGTCGGGGTGCGCCGCCCGCGCCGGGTCCTCGTGCTCGTACAGCGGCTTCCCGTCGAACTCGGCGAGCGCCCAGTCGTCGCGCGGGAAGTGCGCGGGCACCCAGTCCATGAGGACACCGATGCCGGCCTGGTGCAGGGCGTCGACGAGGTACTTGAAGTCGTCGGGGGTGCCGAGGCGG